>NZ_JAPZLM020000001.1:0-4800000 GCF_027498415.2 Paucibacter sp. M5-1 | reverse complement strand
GGCTTTGCAGCAGCCTTGGGAGCGGCCTTCTTAGCGGGCGCAGCAGCCTTCTTGGCCGGAGCGGCCTTCTTCGCCGGAGCGGCAGCCTTCTTGGCGGGCGCAGCAGCCTTCTTGGCCGGAGCGGCCTTCTTCGCCGGAGCAGCAGCCTTCTTGGCCGGAGCGGCCTTCTTTGCCGGAGCAGCGGCCTTCTTGGCCGGAGCGGCCTTCTTCGCCGGAGCGGCGGCCTTCTTGGCGGGAGCGGCTTTCTTCGCCGTTGCCTTCTTTGCAGTTGCCATTTCAGTTCTCCTTGATCAAGTGGAAAAAGCACTGCCCGCAGCAGACCGGTCCGCCACAGCGCAGTTATTCATCGTCCGGAAGTCGCCCAGGAGGAGCGCCCCGGTACGGTGAATGGGGTTGCGAGCACCAGCCAAAATTTCTAGGGCCATGGTCTTGGGTCTCGCGAATCTCTTGACCTCACAACAATCTGGGAACTGACCGGCGTCTACAAAAGACACTGACCGGCTCGGCCCAAGCGCTTGCAGGCGCTTGGGTCTTCGCCAGGCACAAGACAAGCCGCAGGGCTTGTCCTGTGTCCGGGCTCAGTCCCAGGACAATGCGCCACCGGATTGGTATTCGATGACGCGGGTTTCAAAGAAGTTGCGTTCCTTCTTCAGATCGATCATTTCGCTCATCCAGGGGAAGGGGTTCTCTTCGTTCGGGAAGAGCTCCTCCAGTCCGATCTGGGTGGCACGGCGGTTGGCGATATAGCGCAGATAGCCCTTGAACATCGAGGCATTCAGGCCGAGCACGCCACGCGGCATCGTGTCCTCGGCATAGCGGTACTCGAGCTCGACGGCATGCAGGAACAGCGCCTTGATCTCGGCCTTGAACTCGGCCGTCCACAGATGCGGGTTCTCGGCCTTGAGCTGGTTGATCAGGTCGATGCCGAAGTTGCAGTGCATGGACTCGTCGCGCAGGATGTACTGGTACTGCTCGGCGGCGCCGGTCATCTTGTTCTGACGACCCATCGCCAGGATCTGGGTGAAGCCGACGTAGAAGAACAGCCCCTCCATCAGGCAGGCGAAGACGATCAGGCTCTTCAGCAGGGTCTGGTCGTTCTCGGGCGTGCCGGTGTGGAAGTTGGGGTCCATGATCGCCTCGATGAAGGGGATCAGGAACTCGTCCTTGTCGCGGATCGACTTGACTTCGTTGTAGGCGTTGAAGATCTCGCTCTCGTCCAGGCCCAACGACTCGACGATGTACTGGTAGGCGTGGGTGTGGATCGCTTCTTCAAAGGCCTGGCGCAGCAGGAACTGGCGGCACTCGGGGGCCGTGATGTGGCGGTAGGTGCCCAGCACGATGTTGTTGGCGGCCAGCGAATCGGCGGTCACGAAGAAGCCGAGATTGCGCTTGATGATGCGGCGCTCGTCCTCGGTCAGACCGTTCGGGTCCTTCCACAAGGCGATGTCGCGCGACATATTCACTTCCTGCGGCATCCAGTGATTGGCGCAGGTGGCCAGGTATTTTTCCCAGGCCCATTTGTACTTGAAGGGAACCAGCTGGTTGACGTCGGTCTGACCATTGATGATGCGCTTGTCCGAAGCCTTGACACGCGCGCCGTTGCCCAGAACCTGGGCCGTTGCGGTGGACGCGGGGACGGTTTGGGTGCTGCTCACGGCGGCCGTTGTGGCGGGCGACGCGGTGGCTGCTGCGCTCGCGACCGGCGCAGTGCGCGGCGCGGCATTCGTGGTGACGCTGTTCGAGGGCTTCAGGTCTTCTTCCCAAACCAACATGGTGGACTTCCTATCGTGTCGAATTATCAGAGTGTTGTGTTCAAACACCAAGGACTTCTTGACATCAACACGCGATGCGCGTTGCTGTGTCGCATCGCATCGGACGCGTATCGAAGCCCTCGGGGGTCAGTCGTTGAGGCCTGGATTTGCTTCGCAGGAAAACCCATGCATCAGCGTTTGAGCCGATGAACACTGGCATCGCGGGCGTTGGAGCTTTTCGCGATGCCAGTGTTTCACTTCAGGACCTTACTGGCAGGCCTCGCAATCGGGGTTGTCGATCGAGCAGAACTTCATGTCGGTTGCAGGCAACTCCGCCTCCACCGAAACAGCCGCCGGAGCCGCAGCGACAGGCGCCGACAGCACCGACGCGGTCGCACCGGAGGACACCGAATTGAGCTGGCCCGACTTGGTCACCGTGCTCTTCTCGGCCGAGGACGCGCTCATCGTGCGCAGGTAGTAGGTCGTCTTCAGGCCGCGCAGCCAGGCCAGCTTGTAGGTCTCGTCGAGCTTCTTGCCCGAGGCGCCGGCCATATAGATGTTCAGGCTCTGGGCCTGGTCGATCCACTTCTGGCGACGGGCGGCGGCTTCGACCAGCCACTGCGTCTCGACCTCGAAGGCGGTCGCGTACAAGGTCTTCAGCTCTTCCGGCACGCGGTCGATACGGCGCAGCGAACCGTCGAAGTGCTTCAGGTCCATCACCATCACGTCGTCCCACAGGCCCAGCTTCTTCAGGTCGCGCACCAGCGATTCATTGATCACGGTGAACTCGCCCGACAGATTGGACTTGACCGACAGATTGCCGAAGCAGGGTTCGATCGAGGCGTCGACGCCGATGATGTTGGAGATCGTCGCGGTCGGTGCGATCGCCACGCAGTTGCTGTTGCGCATGCCGTGCTGGGCGATCTTGGCGCGCAGCGCATCCCAGTCCAGGGTCGAACTGCGATCCACCTCGACATAGCCACCGCGCTCCTTGGCCAGCAGGTCCAGCGAGTCGATCGGCAGGATGCCGCGGTCCCACAGCGAGCCGCGATAGCTCGAATAGCGACCCCGCTCGGCGGCCAGCTCGGTGGAGGCCTGGTAGGCGTAGTAGCAGATCGCTTCCATCGAACGGTCGGCAAACTCGACCGCCTCGTTGGAGGCGTAGGGCGTGCGCAGCGCGTACAGCGCGTCCTGGAAGCCCATCAGGCCTAGGCCCACCGGACGGTGGCGCAGGTTCGAGTCGCGCGCCTTCTTGACCGCGTAGTAGTTGATGTCGATCACGTTGTCGAGCATGCGCATCGCGGTCGAGATCGTCTTGCGCAGCTTGTCGTGATCAATGCCACCGTCCTTCAGGTGCTGGACCAGATTGACCGAGCCGAGGTTGCAGACGGCGATTTCGCTGTCGTTCGTGTTCAGCGTGATCTCGGTGCACAGATTCGACGAGTGCACGACACCGACATGCTGCTGCGGCGAGCGCACATTGCAGGCGTCCTTGAAGGTGATCCAGGGATGGCCGGTCTCGAACAGCATCGACAGCATGCGGCGCCACAGATCCTTGGCCGGCATGCGCTTGAACAGCTTGATCTCGCCGCGGTCGGCCTTGGCCTCGTACTCGACATAGGCCTTCTCGAAGGCGGTGCCGAACAGATCGTGCAGATCCGGGCAGGTCGACGGCGAGAACAGGGTCCAGTCGCCGCCATCCATCACACGGCGCATGAACAGATCGGGGATCCAGTTCGCGGTGTTCATGTCGTGGGTGCGGCGGCGGTCGTCACCGGTGTTCTTGCGCAGCTCCAGGAACTCCTCGATGTCCAGGTGCCAGGACTCCAGATAGGCGCAGACCGCGCCCTTGCGCTTGCCGCCCTGGTTGACCGCGACGGCGGTGTCGTTGACCACCTTTAGGAACGGGACCACGCCTTGCGACTTGCCGTTCGTGCCCTTGATGTGCGAGCCCAAAGCGCGCACCGGGGTCCAGTCATTGCCCAGGCCGCCGGCAAACTTGCTCAGCAGCGCGTTTTCCTTCAGCGCCTCGTAGATGCCGTCCAGATCGTCGGCCACCGTCGTCAGGTAGCAGGACGACAGCTGCGAGCGACGCGTGCCGGAGTTGAACAACGTCGGCGTGCTGGACATGAAGTCAAAGCTCGACAGCACTTCGTAGAACTCGATCGCGCGGGTCTCGCGGTCGATCTCGTTGAGGGCCAGGCCCATCGCGACGCGCATGAAGAAGGCCTGCGGCATCTCGATGCGGACATCGTCGATGTGCTGGAAATAGCGGTCATACAGGGTCTGCAGGCCCAGGTAGTCGAACTGCAGATCGCGCTCGGCCTTCAGCGCCGCGCCCAGCTTGGCCAGGTCGTACTGCGCCAGCTTCTCGTCCAGCAGCTCGGCCTTGACGCCCTTCTTGATATAGCCGGGGAAATACTCGGCATAGCGGCTCTGCATCTGCTCCTGCGTGATCTCGCCGCCGACCACCTCGCGGCGGATCGTGTGCAGCAGCAGGCGTGCGGTAGCGCGGCTGTAGCCGGGATCCTTCTCGATCAGGGTGCGGGCGGCCAGGATCGAGGCCTTGTAGACCTCGTCGATCGGCACGCCGTCATACAGATTGCGCTTGGTCTCGGCCAGGATGGGCTCCGGCTTGACGTCGGCGCCGAGGTTTTCGCAGGCCGAGACGATCAGGCTTTGCAGATGGGCCAGGTCCAGCGGAATGCGCTGGCCGTTGTCGATCACCGTCAGGCCGGACTCCAGCGCGGCGGCCTGGGCCACCTCACCCTTGGCCACGCGCTCCTGGTAGCGGCGCTCGCGATACAGCACATAGGCGCGCGCCACCTCATGGTGACCACCGCGCATCAGGCCCAGCTCGACATGGTCCTGCACATCCTCGATGTGGAAGGTGCCGCCGCTCGGGCGCGAGCGCAGCAGCGCGCGCACCACGTTCTCGGTCAGGCCGTCGACCGTCTCGCGCACGCTGGCCGAGGCCGCGCCGCTGGTGCCATGCACGGCCAGAAAGGCCTTCATCAAGGCCACCGCGATCTTGCTGGGCTCGAACGAGACCACCGCGCCATTGCGACGGATGATCTGGTAGGCCTGATAAGCGGTCTGCTTGGCCGCGCCGGCCGCTGCGGCGGGCGCGGAGGCGGCAGCGGGAGCGTCCGAGCGGGTCTGGGCTGCTGTGCTTTGCATAATTCCTCGTCTGTCTTGTTCGAATCAGAAATGGCAGGTCCGCGACACGCCAGAGGCGGCCATGGATCTGCGTTCGTTACTGCTGTCGTCGGGGCTTGGGGCTGTGCGACTGCGCGAGCCCACCGGGCAGGCCGGCGAGCCCGCCATCGTCCGCATCGCAAGCCAGGCAGAACACGGCGCTGTACCGGTCACGCTGGGCAAGACGACTGCGAAGGGATAGGGCATTTCAGTGCTTTGCCGAGGCTAGAAGGATAGCATGAAGAAACACTATATCTGGGGCTACCCAGCTCTTCAAGCACTACAGCTAGCGTCAAACCCGCATATCGAACCCGGTTGACCGGCGGCCCTTCACGCGCTAGCCGCGCGCCGCCAAAAGCCTGGCCGGGCCGCCTCAATGCCGCTCGCATCGCGCCTGCACCCAGCATTGATCGGGGTTTGAAATCCGGGGCCCGCGACAGTCTTGGCCTGCAGCGCAAAACCGCCCGCCAGGCCGCGCCAACAAAGGCTTTGCGGAGCGCGCCTCGGTCGGCGCTCAGTGGGCGCTCAATTGACGTCAGAGCCCTCGCCATCGCCCGAGGTCGAGCCCTCGGTGATGCCCAGCCGTGCCATCCGGTAACGAATCTGACGCAGCGACAAGCCCAGGCTCGCACCGGCGGCCGTGCGATTGAAGCGGTGGCGCTCCAGCGCGCGTAACAAGATGCTTCGCTCGACCTCGTCCAGATAAAGGGCCAGGTCTTGCGGCAGCTCGGCCTGATCGTCGGCCAGATCGGGCAGCGGCGCCGCCGGCGGCGCCTCCAGCACGTCCAGCGCCCCCAGCTGCGAATCATCCAGCAGCGATTCGGGCAGGCCCAGATCCTCGGCGTCGATCAGCTCGCCACCCGACAGCGCCAGCGCCCGGTGCAGCAGGTTCTCGAGCTCGCGCACATTGCCCGGGAAGGCATAACGCGCCAGTTGCGACAGCGCCGCTGGCGTCAGCCGCGGCACCGGCGACACACCGGCATCGCGGGCGATGCGCTCCAGCACCCGTTCGCTGATCGCAGCCAGGTCCTCGATGCGCTCGCGCAGCGGCGGCACGCGGATCTGTATCACGTTCAGGCGGTAGAACAAGTCCTGGCGGAAGCGCCCGGCCGCCACCTCGGCGCCCAGGTCTTTATGGGTGGCGCTGAGGATGCGCACATTGACCGGCGCCTCCGCCACCGCGCCGACCGGCCGCACCGAGCGCTCCTGGATCGAGCGCAAGAGCTTGCTCTGCATCGCCAGCGGCAGGTCGCCGATCTCGTCGAGGAACAGGGTGCCGCCATGGGCGGCCTGGAAGAAGCCCTCGCGGTCCTCGTTGGCGCCGGTGAACGCGCCCTTGCGATAGCCGAAGAACTCGGCCTCCAGCAGCTGTTCGGGAATCGCGCCGCAATTGACCGCGACGAAAGCCTGGCTGCCGCGCACGCTGCTCTCGTGGATGGAGCGCGCCACCAGCTCCTTGCCGGTGCCCGACTCGCCCTGCAACAGCACCGGCGCCATGCTGCGCGCCACCTTCTCGATCAGCGAGCGCACCTGCCGGATCGCGGTCGACTCGCCGGCCAGACGCTGCAGCGCGCCAGCCGGCGGCGCCGCTGCCGGATCTTCGACGCGCGCGCGCGATGCGGCGGCTGTCGACACGCGCGCCTCGACCTTCACCGGCCTGGGCAGCTCGGCCACCGACTGCCGCTCCGACGGCAGCTGCGTCGGCACCACCGAGGGCTGGCTTTGCGGCAGTCGCCCCAGCGCCGAGGCGACGACGCTGCGGAACTGGCGCAGATCGACCGGCTTGGTCAGGTAGTCATAAGCACCGGCCTTCAGCGCCTCGACCGCGTTCTCGGCCGAGCCATAGGCGGTGATCACCAGCGCTTTTTCCGGCCGGCCCTGCTGCTCCAGCCAGGCCAGCACATCCAGGCCGCTGCCATCGGGCAGGCGCATATCGGTGATGACGGCGCTGTAGCGGCGCTGCTGCAGCCGCGCCAGCGCCTCCTCCACCGTGCCGGCGGTCTCCAGTTCATAGCCCTCGCGCAGCAGGGTCAGTTCGTAAAGCGTGCGCAGATCCGGCTCGTCATCGACGACCAGCAGGCTGAAGGCGGGATTGGCAGAGCTCATCAGGAAGAAGCCGGGGCAAGAGGCGCGTCGGCCGGCAGACGACGCAGGGTCACGACGAATTCATTGCCGCCCAGTGCGGCCGAGCGCTGGCTGCGGTAATCGATGCGCCCGCCATAGCGCTCGCACAACTCGCGGCAAATATACAAGCCCAGGCCCGAGCCCCGGCTGCGCGTCGAGAAAAAGGGCTCGAACAGATGGCGCTCGACCTCGGGCGCGATCAGCTCGCCGGCGCTGAACACACCGAGGCTGACCCATTGCTCGGACTGCGCGCGCAGGCTGACCTGCACACTGCGCGGGCCCGGTGTCGCATGGCGCAGCGCGTTGTCCAGCAGATTGATCAGCACGCGGCGCAGATGCTCGGGCTCGAAACTGATGCGCAGCGCATGGGTGGGCAGGCTCAGGCCCAGCGGGCTGTCCGGGCCCGCCGGCAGCTTGTTGGTGCGGGCCCAGTCCAGACAGGCCTCGCTGACCAGCGCGCTGGCGTCCACCGGCACCGGCTGCGGCGGCACGCCGGGCGCCACCTCCATCACATCGTCGACGATGCGCTTGAGGCGCTGCACATTGGAGTTGACCATCGCCGTCAGGCGCTGCGACTGCGGGTCGGCGCAATCCTCGGCCAGCAGCGCATTGGCCTGATCGATGGCGGCCAGCGGATTGCGGATCTCGTGGGCAATGCCGGCCGAGATGCGGCCCATCGCGGCCAGCTTCTCCTGACGGCTGCGCGCCAGCAGATTGCGCACATCCTCGACGAAGAGCACGCACAGGTCCTCGGTGCCATGCACCTCGCGCCGGCGCGTGAAGCGCATGCGCAGGCGCAAGGCGCGCCGCTCGGCCGCATTGAACACCAGCGCCACATCGCGCCCCTCCTCCGGCCAGCCGCCGGCCGAGAAGGCCTGCTCCACCGCCGCCACCAGCGGTTCCCAGGCCGGCACACCGCGCAGCTGGAAGGGCGCGGTACGCACCATCTGCTGCTCGGCCAACAGGCCGCGCGCGGCCGGATTGGCGGCGCGCACATGGCCGCGCCTGTCCACCACCAGCACGCCCTCGGTCATCTCGTCGATCACCAGCCGATTCAGCTGCGCCTGCTGGCGCGCCAGCTCCATGCTGCCGCGCGCGGCGCGCTCCTCGCGCGCCAGCCGGCTCGCCAGCTCGCTGGCCAGCAGCCCGATCACAAAGAAACCGACGCCGACCAGGCCCGCCTGCGTCATGCGCAGCCCGGCATCGGCCCCCTGCAACACCGACCACCAGGCCACGCCCAGGGTCATCAGCGCCGCCATCGCGGCCGTGGCCAGCGCCAGCAAACGCGGTGTCAGCACGCCGGCCATCAGCACCGGCAGCACGAACAGCGCGCCATAGCTGACCCCGGCGCTGCGGTCCAGCGCCAGCAGCAGACCGAACAGGCCCAGGTCCAGGCCGATGCTGAGCCACCAGCGCGGGCTGCTGAGTCGGGCCAACGACTGCGCCGAGGCGCCGCGCTGCAGGCGCGGCAACAGCCACAGCGCTACCGCCTCGAGCGCATAGACCCCGCTCAGTGCCAGAGTCCAGAACGGGGTCGTCGAACCCAGCAGCGCCGCCAGCGCCTGTGCGCCGACCAGGGCCAGCCCCAGCGCCGCGCGCGCCGCCAGAAAGGCCCGGTACAAGCGCTGGAAGGCGCTGCCGCCGGCGTGCGCGAGCCGGCGCGCCTGCTGAAAGAAGAACTGCGAGTCGGCCGCGTCGGCAGTCGCGTTGCTGGCCGAGTCCACGCCGGCGGCCGCTTCGCCCTCGCCCTCGTGCGGCGGGCCGAACCAGGACTGGTCGCGGCCGTCGGCGGCCGGCCCGCGTCGCTCGCTGCGGCGGCGGTCACCACGTCGGCGGTCGGCTCCTCGGCGATCCCGGTTCGACCGCGCCTCGCTCATGGCGTCTTGCCGGCCTCATGGGCCGCCCGGTGGGCGGCGCTGCAGAACACCCCGCCGAGCCCGGGCAGGGCCTCCGACTGCGGCAGGTGCAGTCCGCAATGGGCACAGCTGACGATGTGCTGCGGCGCGGCCGGTGGCGCGGGCGGCGCCGGTGGTGGTGCCGGCGGCTTCACACCGGGACGGCTGCGCTTGAAGCCCAGCATGAAGAACACCAGACCGATGACAAGGATGATCAGCAGGTACTTCATATCAATAGCCCGCGCCGCGTTGCAGCAGCACCTCCAACACGAAACGGGTGCCGGCGTAGGCCAGCAGCAGCAGGGCCGCGCCGAAATAAAGCCAGCGCGTCGCGCGCCGGCCGCGCCAGCCGAACACGCGCCGGCCGGTCAAAAGCCCGGTCAGCACCAGCCAGCCCAGCATGGACAGAAGATTCTTGTGGTCCCAATGCCATTGCGGCGTGAACCACCAGCCCAGCAGCAAGGCCAGCGACAGCACGACGACACCGGAGCCGACGAACTGAAAGGTCAGCCGCTCCAGCCTCAGCAGCGGCATGCCCAGGGTCGCCGGCCCCTGGGCGGACTTCAGCCGCATCTGCCGCTCGGCCCGGTTCAGCATCACCGCATGCAGCACCGCCACGCCGAACAGACCATAGGAGGCCAGGCCCAGCACCCAGTGCAGCGGCGCCCAGGGCGAGGCGGCCAGCGGGCGACTCTCGCCCGGATAAGCCCAGGCCAGCAGCACGGTCAGCGCCGCCAGGCCGGCCAGCACGCGCCGTGCGCCCGGCAGCGGTACGAAGCGGCTCTCGACCAGATAGACCGCCAGCACCAGCCATATCGTCATCGACAGCGCCGGCGCAAAACCGAAGCGGGCGCCAGGTCTTGCCAGGCCGAAGCCGGCGATGTCCAGCACCAGGGCCACCAGATGGAAGAGCCAGGCCAGCAACAGCACGGCACGCAGGCGGCCGGCGCCCGCCCCCGCCGATTCCCGCATGCCGGCGGCCACTGCATAGGCCAGCAAGGCGGCCAGACTGCTGAGGCTCAGCAGCATGGCGGGCAGCCCTTCGGACGCAAACGATAAAATCATCGCCACAGTGTACTTTTGCGCGCCCGCCTTGCCGGTCGGTGCGAACCTTGATGGCCTCCAATCTGACCAACCGCCTGAGCCAGCTCGTCAAAACGATGCGCGGCCAGGCCCGCATCACCGAAACGAATGTCCAGGAGATGCTGCGCGAAGTGCGCATGGCCCTGCTGGAGGCCGATGTGGCGCTGCCGGTGGTGCGCGACTTCATCGCCCGGGTCAAGGAGAAGGCGCTGGGCCAGGAGGTGGTGGGCTCGCTGAACCCCGGCCAGGTGCTGGTCTCGGTGGTGCACAAGGAGCTGATCGCGACGATGGGCGAGGGCATTGCCGACATCAACCTGGCCGCCCAGCCGCCCGCCGTGATCCTGATGGCCGGTCTGCAGGGCGCCGGCAAGACCACGACCACGGCCAAGCTGGCCAAGCACCTGATCGAGAAGCGCAAAAAGAAGGTGCTGACGGTCTCGGCCGACGTCTACCGCCCGGCCGCGATCGAGCAGCTGAAGACCGTCACCAAGCAGGCCGGCGCCGAATGGTTCCCGTCGACCCCCGACCAGAAACCGCATGACATCGCGCTGGCCGCGATCGACTACGCGAAGAAGCATCACTTCGAGGTGCTGCTGGTCGACACCGCCGGTCGTCTGGCGATCGACGAGGCCTTGATGGCCGAGATCAAGGATCTGCACGCGGTGCTGAACCCGGTCGAGACGCTGTTCGTCGTCGATGCGATGCAGGGTCAGGATGCGATCAACACCGCCAAGGCCTTCAAGGAGGCGCTGCCGCTGACCGGCGTCGTGCTGACCAAGCTGGACGGCGACTCGCGCGGCGGCGCCGCGCTGTCGGTGCGCCAGATCACCGGCGCGCCGATCAAGTTTGCCGGCGTGTCCGAGAAGATCGACGGGCTGGAGGTCTTCGACGCCGAGCGCCATGCCGGCCGCGTGCTGGGCATGGGCGATATCGTCGCTCTGGTCGAGGAGGTCACCAAGGGCGTCGACATGGCGGCGGCCGAGAAGCTGGCCAACAAGCTCAAGAGTGGCGACGGCTTCGACCTGAACGACTTCCTGGCCCAGATCTCGCAGATGAAGAAGATGGGCGGCCTGTCCAGCCTGATGGACAAGCTGCCGGCCCAGATGGCCGCCAAGGCCGGCCAGGGCGATATGGACAAGGCCGAGCGCGATATGAAGCGCATGGAGGGCATCCTCAACTCAATGACGGCCAAGGAGCGCGCCCATCCGAATCTACTGATGGACGGCAAGAGCAAGGCCAGCCGCAAGCGCCGCATCGCCGCCGGCGCCGGCGTGCAGATCCAGGAGGTCAACCGCCTCTTGAATCAGTTCGACCAGATGCAGGGCATGATGAAGAAGATGAAGGGCGGCGGCCTGATGAAGATGATGAAGAAGATGGGCGGCATGAAGGGCCTGGGCGGCATGATGCCGCCCGGCATGAAGTAAGCGAACAGGCCGCCCGGCCCGCTCAGGCCAGCAGCACCAGCGGCGCGCACAGCAGCAGCGCCACGCCGCCGCCGCGCTGCAACCACAGGCCCGCGCCCCACCCCGCCCCGCCGAGCCGCGCGCCCAGCAGTCCGGCGGCGGCGATCAGCAGTGCGTAGAAGCCGATGTTCAGCAGCTCGAACAGCAGGCCCAGGCCCAGAAAGCCGAGCAGCCAGGGCTGCGGCCCCGCGCCGAGGAACAACGGGAAAAAGGCTGCGAAGAACAGCACCGGCTTCGGATTGATCAAGGTCAGCAGCAGGGCCGCGCGGAAGCCGCCGGCGGCGGGCGCCGCCACCGCTGCGGGTGCGGCGCGCAGCATCGCCCAGCCCATCCAGCCCACATAGGCCGCGCCGGCCCAGCGCAGCACCGTCAGCAGCAGCGGCCACTGGCGCAACAGGGTCGCCAAGCCCAGGCCGGCCGCCGAGATGAGCAGCAGATCGCCGACCACCAGCCCGGCCACCGCCGCCACGGCCCGCATGCGCGAATGGCGCAGCTGGCCCAGCACCATCAGCATCGCCGGCCCCGGCACCGCAATCACCAGCAGCGCCGCCGAGATGAAGGCAAACAGGGTCTCAGGCGCGAGCATGGTCGTGCTCCTCGCGCGCCAGCTCCTCGGCATGCGCGTCGATCAAGGCATCCAGCCAGGCATCGCTATGCCCGAAGGTCCAGCCCAGCGCGCGCGCCCGGTCGGTGTCCATCACATGGGGCGCGGCGTAGTCAAACGCCAGCGGCCCCGGCGCTGCCTGCGGCTGGGCCAGCACCGGCCGCCCGAGCCGGCGCGCGATGCGCTGCTGCAGCAGCGGCGCCGATAACAAGCCCTCGCCCGCCACATTGACCGGCCCCCTGAAGTCCTGGCCGCCGGCCCACAGCAGGACATCAACCACGCCCGGCACATCGATGAAGGAGCTGAGCCCGGCCGCCGCCGCATGGCACAGCGGCGCGTCGCCGCGCCACACCAGCTCGACATGCTGGCGCAGCCGGCCGGTGAAATCCTCCGGCCCGCCCAGCACATGGGCCACCCGCAGGCTGGCCCAGGGCAGGCCGGCCCCGCTGCGGGCCAGCAGCGCCTCGGCCTGGCGCTTGCCGCGGCCGTAGTGGCGCTCGGCAAAGACCGGATCGGTCCAGGGCAGCGCCGAGTCGATGGGCTCGGCGGCCAGATCCAGGTCGGCCTCGCGGTAAGGCCGCAGGACCCGGCCATGCAGCGCTTCATAGGTTTCTATCGTCGAGGTCATCAGATAGCGCCCGACCCGCCCGCCGAAGCAGTCGATCGCGATCGCGGCATCGCCCGGGCTGTAGCACATCTGGTCATAGACCAGGTCGTAGCGCGCGCCCTGATCGAAGACGGCGCGCATCGCCGCCGCGTCGCGCCGGTCCACCCGCAGGCGTCGCAGCCGCGTGCCAAAGGGGTCGGCCGCGCGGCCACGGGTCGCCAGCGTGACCCGGTGACCGGCCGCCAGCAGCGCCTCGACCAGGCGGATGCCGAAATAGCGTGTGCCGCCGATGACCAAGATGGATTGACTCATGGAAAACCTGGAAAGTTGTAGATGACCGAAGTTTTCCCTTGATATCAGCCGCACGAAAGCGAGAATGCCTGGCCCTGAGACTCAGAAATTCCTGCCCTCACGATGCCTGCAGCCGAACTCTCCAGCCTCGCCGGCCTGATCGACTTCGAAGCGGCGGCCCGTCACGGCGGCTTTCGCGCGGCCGCCGCCGAGCTGCACAAGACCCCGGCCGCCCTGAGCCAGCAGATCAAGCAGCTGGAGCAGGCGCTGGGGCTGGCCCTGTTCGTACGGCATCCGCGTCACGTCGCGATCACGCCGGCCGGCCGCGAGCTGGCGGCCACGGTGAGGCGCTCGCTGGCCGAGCTGCGCGCCCAGGTGGCGGCACTGCGCCTGGCCCAGGACCCGCATCTGCTGCGCGTCTCGACCACGCATTCGCTGGCGATGAAGTGGCTGGTGCCGAGGCTGCATGGCTTCACCGCGCAGCATCCGGCCCTGGATGTCCGCCTCGAAGCCAGCGATCAGCTGGCCGATCTGGCCGGCGGTGGTTGCGATCTGGCGCTGCGCTACCAAAGCCTGGAAGGCAGCGCCTCGGACAGCTTTATCTACGCCGAACGCCTGGTCGCTGTCTACAGCCCGGCCCTGGCCGGCCCGCAGGCCGAGTTGGCCGCGCTGCTGCGCCAGCCGCTGCTGCACGAGGGCGAACCGGACGCCTGGTTAAGCCTGCTGACATCGCTGGGCCTGCCGACTCGTCATCTGGATTTCTCGCGCGCCTACAGCCATGGTGGCCTGCTGGTGCAGGCGGCTGCGGCCGGGCTGGGCGTCGCGCTGGCGCCCTATGCGCTGGCCCATGAGGACTTGCAGCGCGGCCGGCTGCTGCGCGCGAACACACCCGCGCTGGACTCCGGCTATGGGTACCGGCTGCTGCTCAGCCCGGCCCGCCTGGACGCGGCGCCGCTGCAGGCTTTTGCCGACTGGCTGGCGCGCGAGTTCGCGCAGCTGCAGGCCGGCCTGGAAGTGGAGCTCAGGCCAGCAGGGCCTGGGCAAACTCCGCCGCGTCAAAGGTCTGCAGGTCTTCCAGCTTCTCGCCCACGCCGATGAAATAGACCGGGATGGCGCGCTCGCGCGCGATCGCCGCCAGCACCCCGCCCTTGGCCGTGCCATCGAGCTTGGTGACGATCAGGCCGGTCAGGCCCAGCGCATCGTCGAAGGACTTGACCTGGCTCAGCGCGTTCTGGCCGGTATTGCCGTCAACGACCAGCAGGATTTCGTGCGGCGCGTCGGCCTGGGCCTTGGTGATGGTGCGCTTGATCTTCTTCAGCTCCTCCATCAGATGCAGCTGGGTCGGCAGGCGGCCGGCGGTGTCGGCCAGCACCACATCACAGCCGCGCGCGCGGCCGGCCACCACCGCATCGAAGGTCACGGCCGAGGGGTCGCCGCCCTCCTGGCTGACGATCTCGACCTGGGCCCGGTCGGCCCAGACCGACAGCTGCTCACGCGCCGCCGCGCGGAAGGTATCGGCAGCGGCCAGCAGCACCTTGGCATTGGCGTCGGCCAGATGGCGGGTCAGCTTGCCGATGCTGGTGGTCTTGCCGGCGCCATTGACGCCGACCACCATCATCACGGTCGGGCTGTGCTGCCCCACCGCCAGCGGCTTCTCCAGCGGCCGCAGCAGATCGGTCAACGCCTCAATCAGCAGGCCGCGCACGGCGGCCGGATCGGCGGCCTTGGCCTCCTTGACGCGGCGCTTCAGATCCTCGAGCAGAAACTCGGTGGCCTTGACGCCGGCATCGGCCATCAAGAGCGCAGCCTCCAGCTCCTCGTACAGCGCGTCATCGATCTGCGTGCCAGTGAAGACCTGGGCGATGCTGGAGCCGGTCTTGCGCAGACCCTGGCGCAGCTTGTCCAGCCAGCTCTTGCGCGGCGCTTCAGCGGGGGGCGGCACAACAACGGGCTCGGCCACCACGTCCACCGCCACATTCACTGCCACTACAGGTGCCTCGGCCGGCGCCGGCGCGGAACCAAACTTCTTCTTGAAGAAACTGAACATCGATACGCTTCTCTAGAGAGCAAGGCACATTTTTTAAAAACATGCCGGGAGGGGCTTGCATTGTCTCCCAAAAGCTCGCTAGAATGGCGGGCTTGAGGCGCTTTAGCTCAGCCGGTTAGAGCGACGGAATCATAATCCGCAGGTCCGGGGTTCGAATCCCTGAAGCGCCACCAAAATAAGTGAACGGCCCGAGCAACCCTCGGGCCGTTTTGCTTTATCCGATCAACGCAGCCACTGGACACATACCATGTACCGCTGTGCTCTTCTTGCCTTCGCGGCCAGCACCGTCTGCATCTCGGCCCAGGCCCAGGTGCACCGACCCTTCCCCGTGCAGGCGCTGCGCGGCGAGCTGGTGGTTTTGCAAACACCTCAGGTCAGCCTGAACGGCCAGCCCGCCCGCCTGGCGCCCGGTGCCCGTCTGCGCGGCGACACCCATCTGCTGCTGCAACCGGCCAGCGTCGCCGGGCAGAAGCTCATCGTGCATTACACGATCGAGCCTTCGTCGGGCATGTTGATGGATGTCTGGGTGCTGAACCCGGCCGAGCTGGCCAACAAGACCTGGCCCCGCACGCCGCAAGAAGCCGCGAGCTGGGCCTTCGAGCCGGCCACACAGACCTGGACCAAGCGCTGAGAGAGGCCGCCATGAGCAAGAAAGTATTCATCAAGACCTTTGGCTGCCAGATGAACGAGTACGACTCGGGCAAGATGGCCGATGTGCTGGGCGCGGCCCAAGGCTATGAGGAGACCAAGGACGTCGAGCAGGCCGATCTGATCCTGTTCAACACCTGCTCGGTGCGCGAGAAGGCACAGGAGAAGGTGTTCAGTGACCTCGGCCGGGTCAAGCACCTGAAGGAAAAAGGTGTGCTGATTGGTGTCGGTGGCTGCGTCGCCTCGCAGGAAGGTGCGGCCATCATCGAGCGCGCGCCGTATGTGGATGTGGTGTTCGGCCCGCAGACCCTGCACCGCCTGCCCCAGATGCTGGAGGCCCGCCGCGAGCAGCGCCGCCCGCAGGTCGACATCAGCTTTCCCGAGATCGAGAAGTTCGACAATCTGCCGCCGGCCAAGGTCGAGGGCGCCAGCGCCTTTGTCTCCATCATGGAAGGCTGCTCCAAGTACTGCTCTTACTGCGTCGTACCCTACACCCGCGGTGAGGAGGTCTCGCGCCCCTTCGAGGATGTGCTGACCGAGATCGCCGGCCTGGCCGACCAGGGCGTGATGGAGATCAATCTGCTGGGGCAGAACGTCAATGCCTATCGCGGCAAGATGGGCGACACGGCCGAGTACGCCGACCTGGCCCTGCTGCTCGAATACGCGGCCGAGATCCCCGGCATCCAGCGCCTGCGCTTCACGACCAGCCATCCGAACGAGTTCAGCCAGCGCCTGGTCGAGGCCTATGCCAAGGTGCCGCAGCTCGTGAACCATCTGCACCTGCCGGTCCAACATGGCAGCGACCGCATCCTGATGGCGATGAAGCGCGGCTACACCGCGCTGGAGTTCAAGAGCACGATTCGCAAGCTGCGCGCGATACGCCCGGACATCCGCATCGCCAGCGATTTCATCGTCGGCTTCCCCGGCGAGACCGAGGACGACCATGCCAAGCTGATGAAGCTGGTGCACGAGGTCGGCTTTGATGCCTCGTTCAGCTTCATCTTCAGCCCGCGCCCCGGCACGCCGGCCGCCGCGCTGGAGGACACGACGCCTTACGAGGTCAAGGTGCGCCGGCTGCAGGAACTGCAGGCCGTGATCGAGGCCAACGCCGTCAGGATCAGCGAGACCATGGTCGGCTCGACCCAGCGCATTCTCGTGACCGGCAATGCCCGCAAGGACCCGACCGAACTGATGGGCCGCACCGAGTGCAACCGCATCGTCAACTTCAAGGGCGCGCCGCGGCTGATGAATCAGCTGATCGATGTGCGCATCACCCAGGCCTTTGCGCATTCGCTGCGCGCCGAGGTCCTGATCACCGAGGACGCCAGCGCCTGATCAGCGCCCGATCAACGCTTAAGGCTGAGCCCCCATTGCGGCAGCGCAATGCAGACGATCATCAAGCCATAGCCGAGCATCTTGCCGTCCCGGCCCAACAGCAGCAGGGCCGCGACCAGACCCAGGCAGCCGCCCAACGCCCCCCACAGCGCGAGGCGGCGCCAGGCCAGGGCCTTGAGTTCGCGGCGCCACAGCAGCTTGAGCCCCAGCGCCGTCAGGGCGGCGACAAACCAGGCGGGCGCGAGGAAGTTGCCCAGGTGCCATACAACGTCCAGCAGATTCATAAGCCTCGGCTTGCCAAAGAGTAGAGAAGAAAAAAGTGGCCTGGAATTGATGCGCATCAATCGCATGTGCGCCCCACAACAGCCCCGCCGGGGCACAGCCGAACGCCGAATTTTATAATCCCGTCATGAGCGTGTTCGCCCTTGGTCTGAATCACAACTCCGCGCCGCTGGATCTGCGTGGACGTTTTGCGTTCTCGCTCGAACAACTGGCCCCTACCTTGCTGGGCTTCAAGGATCAGCTGCAAAGCGGGCAGACGCGCAAGACGGCGGCCGGCCCCGAGGCTGCCCTGCTCTCCACCTGCAACCGTACCGAGCTCTATGTGGCCGGCAGCGCGGCGATGGTGCAGCCGGCCGTCGACTGGCTGGCGCGGGTCGGCGGTGTCGGTAGCAATGCGCTGCTGGACCATGCTTATGTGATGGAAGGCGGCGCCGCCGCGCGCCATGCCTTCCGCGTTGCCAGCGGGCTGGACTCTATGGTGCTGGGCGAGCCGCAAATCCTCGGCCAGCTCAAGCAGGCGGTGCGCGAGGCCGACCAGGCCGGCACCCTGGGCAGCACGCTGCACCAGCTGTTCCAGCGCAGCTTCTCGGTCGCCAAGGAGGTGCGCAGTTCCACCGAGATCGGCGCACACTCGATCAGCATGGCGGCCGCCTCGGTGCGCCTGGCCTCGCAGCTGTTCGAGGATCTGAGCAAGATCAAGGTGCTGTTCGTCGGCGCCGGCGAGATGATCGAACTGGTGGCCACCCATTTCGCCGCCAAGGCACCCAAGGCCATGGCCGTGGCCAACCGCACGCTGGAGCGCGGCGAGAAACTGGCCGGCCATCTGAGCGCCGAGGCGATCCGGCTGGCCGATCTGCCGCAGCGCCTGCACGAATTCGATGCGGTGATTTCCTGCACCGCCTCCAGCCTGCCGCTGATCGGCCTGGGCGCCGTCGAGCGTGCGCTGAAGGCCCGCAAGCACCGGCCGATGTTCATGGTTGACCTGGCCGTGCCGCGCGATATCGAGCCCGAGGTCGCGCAGCTGGACGATGTCTACCTCTACACGGTGGACGATCTCTCGACCCTGGTGCAGAGCGCCGGCGAGAAGCGCCAGGCCGCCGTCCAGCAGGCCGAAGCCATCATCGAGAGCGGCGTGCAGAGCTTTGTCCACTGGCTGGGTCAGCGCCACACGGTGCCGCTGATCCAGGCCCTGAACGCGCAGACCGACGAGTGGCGCGCCCATGAGATCGCGCGGGCCCGCAAGCTGCTGGCGCGCGGCGAGGATGTCGACGCGGTGCTGGAAGCGCTGTCGCGTGGCCTGACCCAGAAGATGCTGCATGGCGCGCTGGCCGAGCTGCATGCCAGCGACGGCGAGCAGCGCGTGCAGCTGGCGCAGACCGTTTCGCGCCTGTTCCTGCGCAGCAGCCCGCGCGGCAATTTCGACTCATCGGCCGAGCATTAGCGGTCCTGAAGCCCGCCCCGGCAACCGCTGCCGGCCCTTCAGCTCCACCGCCCTCCCCCAATGAAAGACTCGCTGCGCCAGCAATTCGAACGACTCGCCTATCGCCTGAGCGAGCTGGACACCATCCTGGCCGAGGGCTCGGTCGCCGCTGACATGAAGCGCTACCGCGCGCTGAGCAAGGAACAGTCCGAGGCTTCGACCCTGGTCGGCCACTATCGCCAGTACCAGCAGCGCGAAGCCGACCTGGCGACGGCACACGAGATGCTGGCCGACGCGGACATGGCGGAGATGGCGCGCGAGGAAATCGCGGCGGCCGAGGCCGACATCGCCCGCCTGCACGAGACCCTGCAGCTGGCTCTGCTGCCCAAGGACCCGGACGACGAGCGCCCAGCCTTTCTGGAAATCCGCGCCGGCACCGGCGGCGACGAGTCGGCCCTCTTTGCCGGCGATCTGGCCCGCATGTATCTGCGCTTTGCCGAGCGCCAGGGCTGGAAGACCGAGATCCTGTCGGCCAGCGACTCCGACCTGGGCGGCTACAAGGAACTGGTCGTGCGCATCGAGGGCGAGCAGGTCTATGGCCGACTGAAGTTCGAGTCCGGCGGCCATCGCGTGCAGCGCGTGCCGGCCACCGAAAGCCAGGGCCGCATCCATACCAGCGCCTGCACCGTGGCTGTGATGCCCGAGCCCGACGAAGCCGAGGAGATCCAGCTGAACCCGGCCGAGCTGCGCATCGACACCTTCCGCGCCAGTGGTGCCGGCGGCCAGCACGTCAACAAGACCGACAGCGCGATCCGCATCACCCATCTGCCCACCGGTCTGGTGGCCGAGTGCCAGGACGACCGCAGCCAGCACCGCAACAAGGCCAAGGCCATGGCCGTGCTGGCCGCCCGGCTGCGCGACAAAGACAAGAACGAGCGCGCCGCCAAGGAGGCCGCCCAGCGCAAGAGCCTGATCGGCTCGGGCGACCGCAGCGACCGCATCCGCACCTACAACTTCCCGCAAGGCCGGCTGACCGACCACCGCATCAATCTGACGCTCTACAAGCTGGACGCCATCATGAACGGCGATCTGGACGACGTCTTCCAGGGCCTGCAAGCGGCTCAAGCCGCCGAGCAACTGGCCAGCCTGGAGGGCCGGTGAGTCTCAGCGTGGCCGCTGCGCTGGCCCGAGCGCGAGAGCGCGGGCTGGAAAGACTCGAAGCGCAGCTGCTGCTCGCCGAGTTGCTGGACCGCGACCGCGCCTGGCTGATCACGCACGACCAGGACCTGCTGAGCGCGGAGCAGGCCTGCCGATTCGAGGACTGGCTGGCGCAGCGTCTGCAGGGGGTGCCGCTGGCCTATCTGAGCGGGCACAAGGAGTTCCATGGCTTGCGGCTGCGGGTCAATGCCGACACGCTGGTGCCCCGGCCTGATACCGAGGTGCTGGTCGATTGGGCGCTGGAGCTGCTGCAGGTCGGCGCGCTGGCGCAGCCGGAGCTGGTCGACCTGGGCACCGGCAGCGGCGCGATCGCGCTGGCGCTCAAGCACCGGCACCCGCAAGCCCGGGTCACGGCGGTCGATCTCAGCGCCGGCGCCTTGGCCGTCGCGCGCGCCAATGCCCAGGCCCTGGGCCTGGCCGTCGATCTCTGCCAGGGCGACTGGTGGCAGCCGCTGGCCGACCGTCGCTTCGACCTGATCGTCAGCAACCCGCCCTATATCGCCGGCGCCGACCCGCATCTGCCGGCGCTGCGTCACGAACCGCTGGGCGCGCTGACGCCCGGTGGCGACGGCCTGTCGGCGCTGCAAGCCCTGATCACCGGTGCACCCGGGTATCTGCGGCCCGGTGCCTGGCTCCTGCTGGAGCATGGCTACGACCAGGCCGAGGCGGTCGGCCAGGCCTTGGCGGCCCGCGGTTTCGAGCGGATCGAGTGCCGCCGCGACCTCGGCGGCCAGCCCCGGGTCAGCGGCGGGCGCTGGCCGGGCTGACGCTGTCCAAAAAGCCACATTTGCCGGCCCATAGCGCCTCAGTTCGGTCTGCAGACTTGCGCCGACCGGGTTAGCATCAGTTGCGCCTGGACCTCAGGCGCCAGCTTACGAGGAGGTCGCCATGAGTACCGTCGCCCATGTCCTTGCCGCGAACCCGCGCTGGCTGATGCCATTGGCCCTGCTGCTGATGGCTGGCGCTTCCGCACATGCCGAAGGCCTGAAGCTCAAGGTCCCCGAGATCGGCTCCTTGCGTTGGCAGACCCGCGTCCAGCTGAGCCAGCTGGACAGCCTGAGCGGGAGTTCGCGGGTGCTCAGTGCCAATCTGCTGGGCGACTACTACCTGACCGGCTCCCTGCTAGGCCCCCACACCCAGGGCGGCCTGCGCGCCACCGGCGGCCTGCTGATGGGTTCGCCGACGCTGTCGCAAAGCAGCGGCGGCTTGGCACTGGGCCACAGCTCGCTGGGCCTGGGCCAGAGCCTGGCTGTGGGCCAGCGCAGCGTCAGCCTGTTCGGCGGCACGCTACCCCCCGGCATCGATGCCGGCCATGCCCGCTCCTACCTGGGCATCGGCTACACCGGCCAGTCGCTGCGTGGCGGCTGGGGCTTCAGCGCCGATCTCGGGCTCGCCAAGTCGAGCCCGCGCGATGAGCTGCGCCTGGGCCGCAGCGCGCCGGGCTCGCAGAGCCTGGAAGACCTGCTGATGGACATGCGCTTGCGGCCCGTGCTGCAACTGGGCCTGAGCTACAGCTACTGAGCTGGCAAAGCCTCGGGCCGGCAGGCATCGCCGCCCTCGCCGATAATAGGCAGCATGCGCCGGCTCGGAGCCGGCGCGCTTTCCACCACTTCAGGCGAGACGATATGAGCGACGTACAGCAACGCATTGACGACTTGGTCAAGAACAACCGGGTCGTGCTGTTCATGAAGGGCACGGCGCAGTTCCCGATGTGCGGCTTCTCGGGCCGCGCGATCCAGATCCTGAAGGCCTGCGGCGTCAGCGATCTGAAGACCTTCAATGTGCTGGAGGACGAGGCCGTGCGCCAGGGCATCAAGGACTACGCCAACTGGCCGACCATCCCGCAGCTCTATGTCAACGGCGAGTTCGTCGGCGGCTCGGACATCATGATGGAGATGTACCAGGCCGGTGAGCTGCAGCAGGTGCTGACGCCCGCACAATGATCGGGCAGAGGCTGGTCGTCGGCATCACCGGCGCTACCGGCGCGGCCTACGGGCTGCGACTTTTGCGCCGCGGCCGAGAGCTGGGCCTGGAGACGCATCTGATCGTCACGCCCGCCGGCGTGCTCAATGTGCACCATGAGCTCGGGCTGGATCGCAAGGCGCTGGAGACCGAGGCCTCCTTCTCCTATGCGCCGGCCGATGTCGGCGCTTGCGTGGCCAGCGGCAGCTTCGCCACGGCCGCGATGGTGATCGCCCCCTGCTCGATGAAGAGCCTGGCGGCCATCGCCCATGGCTTTGGCGACAATCTGCTGACGCGTGCGGCCGATGTGACACTCAAGGAGCGCCGCCGCCTGATCCTGATGGTGCGCGAGACGCCCTTCAACCTGGCGCATCTGCGCAATATGACGGCCGTCACCGAGATGGGCGGCATCGTCTTCCCGCCGCTGCCGGCCTTCTATCACCACCCGCAAAGCATCGAGGAGTTGGTGAACGAAAGCGCAGAGCGGGTGCTGGAGCTGGCCGGCGTGGCCGGCGCCACGCCCAAGGCCTGGACGGGGCTGAAGGCCTAGACTTCCCCGGGCATCAACCAGCGCTTGCGGTTGCCAAACACCGCGTTCGGGTATTCGGCCCGGCCACGGCTGCCGTTGTAGCGGCCCAGCGCCAGAAACAGATCGCCGCGCTCGCGGTCCAGATAGTGGCGCAGGATCACGCAGCCGAAGCGCAGATTGGTCTGCATATGGAAGAGCCGGGAGGCCTGGCCATCGCCGATCAGGCGCGCCCAGAAGGGCATGATCTGCATATAGCCGCGCGCGCCGGCCGAGCTGATCGCGTATTTGCGGAAACCGCTCTCGACCTGCACCAGCCCCAGCACCAGGGCCGGGTCCAGACCCGCACGCTTGCTCTCGTACCACAGGGTCTCGAGAAACTCGATGCGGGTCAGGCTCTCCGAGAGTCGGCGCTTGAGCCGCTCGCTCATTTCGCCCAACCAGCGCAGATAGGCCAGCCGGTCCTCGACCCGCTCGAAACGAGGCTTGGGCGGCGCACTGTTGGCGATGGCCGCCGACAGGGCCGAGCGCACCGCATCGGCCAGCGGCTCCTCGACCTGGGCACCCGCCAGCACCCGCCTACCGGGCAGCGTCAGCAGCGCGCCCAGCAGCAGAGCGCGTCGATACAGCCCGCTCAAAGCTTGAGCTTGCCCTTCAGATGGCCGAGCACCTCGCTCAGCGCCAGCTTCGTGGCCTCGGCATCGCGGCGGCCCTGGTATTCGACCTGCCCCTCCTTGAGCCCGCGATCCGACAGCACCACACGATGCGGCACGCCGACCAGTTCCCAGTCGGCAAACATCGCACCCGGGCGCTCGCCACGGTCATCCAGCAGCACATCGACACCGAGCGCCTGCAGTTCATCATGCAGCTGCGTCGCGGCGGCCTTGACCTCCTCGCTGCGATCCATGCCGATCGGGCAGAGGACGACGGTGAACGGGGCGATCGAATCCGGCCAGATGATGCCGCGCTCATCATGGTTCTGCTCGATGGCCGCGCCCAGGATTCGCGTCACGCCGATGCCGTAGCAGCCCATCTCCATCGGCTTGGGCTTGCCGGTCTCGTCGAGGTAGTTGGCGTTCATCGCCAGCGAGTATTTGGTGCCCAGATAGAACACATGGCCGACCTCGATGCCGCGCTGGATGGCCAGCACACCCTGGCCATCCGGTGACGGGTCACCGACCACGACATTGCGGATATCGGCCACCAGATCGGGCTCGGGCAGGTCGCGGCCCCAGTTGGCACCGGTGTAGTGGAAGTCGGCCTCGTTGGCGCCGCAGACGAAGTCGGCCATATGGGCAACGGTGCGGTCGGCGACGATCTTGACCGGCTTCTTCAAGCCGATCGGGCCCAGATAGCCGGGCTTGCAGCCGAAGTGCTCCTCGATCTCGGCCACGGTGGCGAACCGGAAACCGGCCTTCATGCCCTCGAGCTTGCCGGCCTTGACCTCGTTCAAGTCGTGATCGCCGCGCAGCAGCAGCAGCCAGACGGTGGACTTCTTGATGTCGCCCTTGTCGTCCAGTTCGTCGGTGGCCAGCACCAGGGACTTGACGGTCTGCGCCAGCGGCAAGGCCAGCAGCTCGGCCACGTCGGCGCAGGTGCTCTTGCCCGGCGTCGGCGTCTTGCTCAGCGGCTGGGTGGCCGCGCCACGTGCGGCCAGCAAGGCCACGGCCTCGGCCAGCTCGATATTGGCCGCGAAGTCGCTGGTCGGGCAGTAGACGATGGCGTCTTCGCCGGTATCGGCAATGACCTGGAACTCGTGCGAACGGTCGCCGCCGATGGCGCCGGTATCGGCCGCCACGGCACGGTACTGCAGGCCCAGGCGATCAAAGATCTTGCAGTAGGCGCCGTACATGGTCTCGTAGCTGCGGCCGGCCGACTCGACATCACGGTCGAAGGAGTAGGCGTCCTTCATCGTGAACTCGCGACCCCGCATGATGCCGAAGCGCGGGCGACGCTCGTCGCGGAACTTGGTCTGGATGTGATAGAAATTCTTCGGCAGCTGCTTGTAGCTGCGCAGTTCCTGGCGGGCGATATCGGTGATCACCTCTTCGCTGGTCGGCTGGATGATGAAGTCGCGATCGTGGCGATCCTTCACGCGCAGCAGCTCGGGGCCCATCTTGTCGAAGCGGCCGGTCTCCTGCCACAGCTCGGCCGGCTGGACCACCGGCATCAGCAGTTCGACCGCGCCGGCGCGGTTCATTTCCTCGCGGATGATGCCCTCGACCTTGCGGATCACGCGCAGCCCCATCGGCATGTAGTTATAGATGCCGGCGCCGAGTCGCTTGATCATGCCGGCGCGCATCATCAGCTTGTGGCTGACGACCTCGGCATCGGCGGGCGCTTCTTTCAAGGTCGAGACAAAGAACTGGCTGGCTTTCATGGCAAGAGCGGGGCCTGGCCTGAGGCCAAGCAGAGTCAAAAGGTGTGAGGGTTAGCGAGGGTAATGCCCGGAGGGCGGCCCAATGCAATAATCGATCTAACTAAAGATTTGAGGTTGATTATGCTCGACCGTGAAGGCTTCCGGCCCAACGTCGGCATCATCCTGCTCAACCACAGGAATGAAGTGTTCTGGGGCAAGCGCATCCGCACCCATTCCTGGCAGTTCCCGCAAGGGGGCATCAAGCATGGTGAGACGCCTGAGCAGGCGATGTTTCGAGAGCTCCACGAGGAAGTGGGGCTGCTGCCCGACCATGTGCGCATCGTCGCGCGCACCCGCGACTGGCTGCGCTACGAGGTGCCCGAGCACTTCATCCGCCGGGATGCGCGCGGCCACTACCGCGGACAAAAGCAGATCTGGTTTCTGCTGCAACTGATGGGTCGCGACTGCGATATGAATCTGCGCGCCACCGACCATCCGGAGTTCGATGCCTGGCGCTGGAATGACTACTGGGTGCCGCTGGAAGCGGTGATCGAGTTCAAGCGCGGCGTCTACCAGATGGCGCTGACCGAGCTGGCCCGCTATCTGCCGCGTATCAACCACCACAATCGCTATCTGCGCGCCGGCATGCGGCCGCAGCATCGCGACTCGGGCCCGGCGACCCAGCCCGACCCTTGCGCCCCGCCGCCGGAGACCAGCACCGAGGGCGACTGAAGCGCCGCTACTGTCAGACCAGCACCAGATTGTCCCGGTGGATCAGCTCCGGCTCGGCGGCATAGCCGAGCAGGCGCTCGAACTCGCCGGAGGCCTTGCGCGCGATCAGGCGCGCCTCAGCGCTGGAGTAGTTGGTCAGGCCGCGGGCCAGCTCCATCCCGGCCGGATCGCGCACCGCGATCACATCGCCCCGATGGAATTCGCCCTGCACCTCGACGACACCGATGGGCAATAGGCTCTTGCCGGCCTCGCGTAGCTTGAGCGCCGCACCGGCATCCACCGTCACCGCACCGCGCATCTGCAGATGGTCCACCATCCACTGCTTGCGCGCCGCCAACTTGGGCGTGCTGGCCAGCAGGGCCGTGCCTATGGCCTCGCCTGCGGCCAGGCGCAGCAGCACATCGGGCTCGCGCCCCCAGGCGATCACGGTACTGGCGCCCGAGCCGGCTGCACGCTTGGCGGCCAGGATCTTGGTGATCATGCCGCCACGGCCCAGTGATGAGCCGGCACCGCCGGCCATCAGCTCCAGCTCGGGCGTGCCGGCCACCGCCTCGTCGATGAAGCGGGCATTCGGGTCCTTGCGCGGGTCGGCCGAGTACAGGCCCTTCTGATCGGTCAGTATCACCAGCGCGTCGGCCTCGACCAGATTGGCCACCAGGGCGCCCAAGGTGTCGTTGTCACCGAACTTGATCTCGTCGTTGACGACGGTGTCGTTCTCGTTGATGACCGGCAGCACGCGGTGCTGCAGCAGGGTCAGCAGGGTCGAGCGCGCGTTCAGATAGCGTTCGCGGTCGGCCAGGTCGGCGTGCGTCAGCAAGACCTGGGCGCTACCCATGCCCTGCTCGCGCAGCTTGGTCTCGTACATCTGGGCCAGGCCCATCTGACCGACGGCGGCTGCGGCCTGCAGCTCGTGGATCTCCTTGGGTCGGGTGGCCCAGCCCAGGCGCTTCATGCCTTCGGCGATGGCGCCGCTGGACACCATCACAAGTTCGCGCCCCTGGCCCGCCAGTGCGGCCAGTTGCCGGCACCAGTTGCCGATGGCTTCGGCGTCGACACCACGGCCCTCATTGGTGACCAGGCTGGAGCCGACCTTGACGACGATGCGGCGCGCGTCCTTTAGCGCATGGCCGCTCATGCCTGCTCCTGCTCGCCACCCTCCGCCGGTGTGAAGCGGATATCCGGCTCGACGATGACGCGCTGCTCGGCCGCCACATGGTCATAGATCGCGTGGATCAAAGGCTGGCAGCCCTCGCGGGTCAACGCCGATATCTCGAACACCGGACCCTTCCACTTGTAGCGCTTGACGAAGTCCTTGACGCGCTTGGCGCGCTCGTCCTCCGGCACCATGTCCAGCTTGTTCAGCACCAGCCAGCGCGGCTTGTTGTAGAGCGATTCGTCGTACTTCTTCAACTCGTTGACGATGGCCTTGGCCTCAACGACCGGATCGACCTCGGGATCGAAAGGCGCCAGGTCGACCACATGCAGCAGCAGGCGGGTGCGCTGCAGATGCCGCAGGAACTGATGACCCAAACCGGCACCTTCGGACGCGCCCTCGATCAGGCCGGGGATGTCGGCGACGACGAAACTCTTCTCCGGCGCGACGCGCACCACCCCCAGATTCGGATGCAGGGTCGTGAAGGGGTAGTCGGCGATCTTCGGGCGGGCGTTGGAGACGGCCGTGATCAGCGTCGACTTGCCGGCATTGGGCTGCCCCAGCAGACCGACATCGGCCAGGACGCGCAGTTCCAGCTTGAGCTTCTTGGCTTCACCGGGCCAGCCCGGCGTCTTCTGACGCGGTGCGCGATTGGTGCTGGTCTTGAAATGCAGATTGCCGAAGCCGCCGTCACCACCCTTGGCCAGCAGCATCTTCTCGCCCGGCTCGATCAGCTCGGCGATGACGGTGTCGGTCTCGAGATCCTTGATGATGGTGCCGACCGGCATGCGCAGCACGATGTCGTCGGCAGCCGCGCCATACTGATCGGAGCCGCGGCCAGCCTCGCCGTTGCGGGCCTCGTGGCGGCGTGCGTAACGGTAGTCGATCAGCGTGTTCAGATTGACATCGCCGACCGCCCAGACGCTGCCGCCGCGACCGCCATCACCGCCATCGGGCCCGCCGAAGGGGATGAATTTCTCGCGGCGAAAGCTCGCACAACCGGCACCACCATTGCCGGCCACGATATCGATGGTGGCTTCGTCTACGAACTTCATATGCTTGTCTGCGCCTTTTGAGGGCTATGGTAAGGCAAGGCCTGTTGCGACCTTCCCCGCTGCCGCAGCCTCAAAAAGCAAAAGCCCCGGCGAGCCGGGGCTTCAGGTCGCTGGCGAACGGCTGCAGCGCTGCCGCCAGCGATACACGCGGTCAATCAGACCGGCGTGACGAACACCGTTTGACGGCTCTTCTCACCCTTGATGGCGAACGACACTTGGCCGTCGACCAGTGCAAACAGCGTGTGGTCCTTGCCGATACCGACATTGGTGCCGGGATGGAACTTGGTGCCGCGCTGACGCACGATGATGGAACCTGCCGAGATGGTCTGGCCGCCGAAGGCCTTCACACCCAACATCTTAGGTTTGGAGTCGCGGCCGTTCCGTGTGGAACCGCCGCCCTTTTTCTGTGCCATGGATTAGCTCCTTGAAACTGTTGGCGAAGAAGAATCGACTATCGATCAGCCATTCACCGCGCTGATTTCCAGCTCGGTGAAGTTCTGGCGATGGCCTTGACTCTTCTTGTAGTGCTTACGACGGCGCAGCTTGAAGATGCGCACTTTGTCGTGCCTACCGTGAGCCACAACCGTGGCGGTAATGCTTGCGCCAGCAACCAAGGGAGTGCCGATCTTCAATTCAGCGCCGTTTCCGACAGCCAGAATCTGGTCGATCACAATCTCTTGGCCAACATCCGCAGCAATCTGTTCTACCTTGATCTTTTCGCCAGCAGCAACTTTGTATTGCTTGCCACCGGTTTTTATGACCGCGTACATATCAGCCCTTTCAATAAAACCCACTTGCCAGCACCCGCAAAGCGAGTGCGCGCAAGCCTCAAACCCCGCACCGTCAACGGCGCAGAGCCCGCGAGTGTAGCATGCACCGGGGAAAACACCAAGACCGGTCCAGCACCGCTGCCGCGAGATCACACCGGACCCCGGGCAAGCCCTGGCTGTTCCTATAATCCCGGCTTCGCCAAACAGAGAGCTGAGTGTGCACGCTGCGTCCGCCTCGTCCCCCTCCCCCGTCGCCGAGGTTCAAGCCAAACTGGACGCCGAAATGCGTGAGGTTGATGCCGTCATCGCGCAGCGACTGACCTCCGATGTGGCCCTGATCAATCAGATCGCCGGCTACATCGTGCATGCCGGCGGCAAGCGGATGCGACCCAAACTGGTCCTGCTGTTTGCCAATGCCCTGGGCTTCGACAAGCACGAGCGCTTTGAGATGGCGGCCGTGGTCGAGTTCATCCATACAGCGACCTTGCTGCATGACGATGTGGTCGACGAATCATCGCTGCGCCGTGGCAAGCAGACGGCCAATGCACTGTTCGGCAACGCCGCCAGCGTGCTGGTGGGCGACTTCCTCTACTCGCGCGCCTTCCAGATGATGGTCTCGGTGAACCGCATGCGCGTCCTGGAGGTGCTAGCCGAAGCCACCAATGTGATCGCCGAAGGCGAGGTCTTGCAACTGATGAATATGCATGACCCGGATGTTGCGGTGGATCGCTATCTGCGCGTGATCCGCTACAAGACCGCCAAGCTGTTCGAGGCCAGCGCCAGACTTGGCGCCGTGCTGGCCCAAAGCACACCGGAGATCGAAGAGGCTTGCGCCGGCTACGGCCGGGCGTTGGGCACCGCCTTCCAGCTGATCGACGACGTCCTCGATTACGAGGGCGACCCGAGCGCACTGGGCAAAAACGTCGGCGACGATCTGCGCGAGGGCAAGCCCACGCTGCCGCTGCTGCTCGCCATGGAGCGCTGCCAACCGGCAGAGCGCAGCCTGATACGCCACGCCATCGAACATGGCGAGGTCCAAGGCCTCAGCGACATCGTCAAGATCGTGCGCAGCACCGGCGCTCTGGAAGCCACTCGCGAGGCCGCCCGTCGCGAGGCCGAGCACGCCCGCGAATGTTTAAATTTGCTCCCCCCTTCAATTTGGCGCGAAGCTCTGCTAGAATTTTGTGCTCGGTCGGTTGACAGGTCCTTCTAAGGATTTGCGGTAGATCGAAGCTTGAACGCTTGAGCCCCTCAAGCAGAAGTTCAAAAAATCGGGGTGTAGCTTAGCCTGGTAGAGCGCTACGTTCGGGACGTAGAGGCCGGAGGTTCGAATCCTCTCACCCCGACCAGTTTTTTCGCCGCTGCGCGCATCGCCAGCGCGCCAAGATGTTGAGGGCCATGATGGCCCCTTCCAAATCAAATCTCCTACAGAGTCAATTGCCGCGAGCAGCGCCATGTCACGGTGCGCCCGCGGTGATGCTTGCACGCATCAGTTTGCCTGCCTCGCTCCCCGAAGCGTGAGCTTGCACACGACTGACAGGCTTTTCCAGGCTTTCACTCGGTTTACAGTGTGAAATCCTTGCGAGAAGATGAGCTGCTGAGATGGCGGATCTTTCGACCCGCCCTGCTGCCCGTCACTACCAAAGCCCGTGGACACCACTCTGATCGAGCCGCCTCATTCCGCGCTGTCCGGCGTCGCGCGCGTGCTCGTGCACGCCGGCAAGCTGCCCGTCAAGACTGCCGAAGACCTGGCGCGCCAGGCGCGCGAGAAGAAGATCAGCTTTGTCTCGTCGGTGATGGCGGCCAATGCCGTCTCGCCGACGGATCTGGCCCATACGCTGTCGCTCGCGCTGGCCCTGCCGGTGCTGGATCTGAATGCGATGGATCCACAGCGCATGCCCAGCAATGTGATCGACAACAAGCTGGCGCAGCAGTACCAGGTCGTCGTCCTGGGGCGGCGCGGCAACCGGCTTTTCATCGGCGGCGCCGACCCGACCGATCAGGAAGTGGTCGAGAGGATCAAGTTCGCCACCCAGCTGGCGCCCGAGTGGGTCATCGTCGAGTACGACAAACTCACCAAGATGCTGCAGGGCTCGGCAGCCACGGCGGCCGAGACGCTGGACGCCATTGCCGGCGGCGACTTCGATTTTGATATCGCCGAGGAAGACAGCAGCGCAGCGCAGGAATCGGCCGCCGACATCGCCGATGTGGAAGACGCGCCCGTCGTGCGTTTTCTGCAGAAGATGCTGGTCGACGCGATCAATATGCGGGCCTCGGACCTGCACTTCGAGCCCTATGAATACCACTACCGGGTGCGCTTTCGGGTCGATGGTGAACTGCGAGAGATCACCCAGCCGCCGATCGCGATCAAGGACAAGCTGTCCTCTCGCATCAAAGTGATTTCTCGACTCGACATTGCGGAACGCCGGGTGCCGCAGGACGGCCGGATGAAGCTCAAGTTCGGCGCCAAGTCGATCGACTTCCGTATCAGCACCCTCCCGACCCTGTTCGGCGAGAAGATCGTGATCCGGATTCTCGACTCGTCTTCGGCCAAGCTGGGCATCGAGGCCCTGGGCTACGAGAAGATCGAGAAGGACCGGCTGATGGCCTGCATCCAGCGCCCCTATGGCATGGTGCTGGTCACCGGCCCTACCGGCTCGGGCAAGACCGTCTCGCTCTACACCTGCCTGAACATCCTGAATCAGCCGGGCGTCAACATCTCGACGGTGGAAGATCCGGCCGAAATCAACCTGCCCGGCATCAACCAGGTCAATGTCAACGACAAGGCCGGCCTGACTTTTGCCGCTGCCCTGAAGTCCTTTCTGCGCCAGGACCCGGACATCATCATGGTGGGTGAGATCCGTGACCTGGAGACGGCCGATATCGCGATCAAGGCCGCGCAGACCGGCCATATGGTGATGTCGACCTTGCACACCAATGACGCGCCGACCACACTGACCCGGCTGCTGAATATGGGCGTGGCACCCTTCAACATCGCCTCCAGCGTGCTGCTGATCACCGCACAGCGTCTGGTGCGCCGCCTGTGCGAGCACTGCAAGGCCCCGGCCGAGTACCCGCGCGAAGCCTTGCTGCGCGGCGGCTTCGTTGAGGAAGACTTGGACGGCAGCTGGAAGCCCTATCGCGCCGTCGGCTGCTCCAGTTGCAACAACGGGTATCGGGGCCGGGTCGGCCTTTACCAAGTGATGCCCATCACCGAGGCGATTCAACGCATCATCCTGTCCGAGGGAACGTCGATGGACATCGCCGTCCAGGCCCAGGCGGAAGGCGTGCGCGATCTGCGCCAATCGGGACTGGTGAAAGTCCGCGCCGGTGTCACCACCTTGGAAGAGGTGTTGGCCGCTACCAATGAATAAACGCAATCCGCATATCAAGCGGCCGGCCGAACATCTCGAGGAGAAACCATGGCGACCAGCGCAATAGCCAAAAGCGTGAAGGACTTTGTCTTCGAATGGGAGGGCAAGGACCGCAACGGCAAGACCGTGCGCGGTGAACTGCGCGCCGGCGGCGAAGCCATGGTCAGCGCGACCTTGCGCCGCCAGGGCATCCTGGTCAGCAAGGTCAAGAAGCGCCGGGCCAGCGGTGGCAAGTCCATCAAGCAAAAGGACATTGCCGTCTTCACCCGACAACTGGCCACGATGATGCGGGCCGGCGTGCCCTTGCTGCAGTCCTTCGACATCGTTGCGCGCGGCAGTACCAATCCGCGGTTGACCCGCTTGCTCAACGACATCCGCCAGGATGTCGAGACCGGTACCAGCCTGTCCTCGGCCTTCCGCAAGCACCCGATGTACTTCGACGCGCTGTACTGCAATCTGGTCGAGGCCGGCGAGTCGGGCGGTATTCTGGAGGCTTTGCTGGACCGGCTGGCGATCTACCAGGAGAAGACCGTTGCGCTCAAGAACAAGATCAAGTCGGCCCTGACCTACCCGGTCGCGGTGCTGACCGTCGCATTCATCGTCGTCGCGGTGATCATGATCTTCGTCGTGCCGGCCTTCAAGGACGTGTTCCAGTCCTTCGGCGCCGACCTGCCGGCACCGACCCTGATGGTGATCGCAATGTCGGAGTTCTTCGTTTCCTACTGGTGGGCCATCTTCGGTGGCCTCGGCGGTGGCATCTATTTCTTCCTGCAGTCCTGGAAGCGCTCGGTAAAGATGCAGCATACGATGGACCGCGTGCTGCTGAAGATCCCGGTGTTTGGCGACCTGCTCTACAAGTCGGCGGTGGCGCGCTGGACCCGCACCTTGTCGACAATGTTTGCGGCCGGCGTGCCTCTTGTCGAGGCGCTCGACTCGGTCGGCGGCGCCTCCGGCAATGCGGTGTTCGCCGAGGCCACCGAGAAGATCCAGCGCGATGTCTCCACCGGCGCGGCCCTGACCACCTCGATGCAGGCCACCGGCATCTTCCCGACCATGGTGCTGCAGATGGCATCGATCGGCGAAGAGTCCGGCTCGCTGGATCATATGCTGGCCAAGTCGGCCGAGTTCTACGAGGACGAGGTCGACGAGGCCGTCAAGGCGCTGTCCAGCCTGATGGAGCCCTTCATCATCGTGATCCTTGGCGGCCTCATCGGCGGCATCGTCGTCGCGATGTACATGCCCATCTTCAAACTCGGCCAGGTGGTCTGAGCAAGCCACTGCATGACACAAGAAATCGAATGGCTGTTGTCTCCGTATAGCCTGGGAGTCCTGGGCCTGTGCATAGGCAGCTTTCTCAATGTGGTGGTGCATCGGCTGCCTTTGATGTTGGAGCGGCAGTGGCTGGGCGATGCCGCAGCCCAGCTGTCCGACAGCCCCGACTTGCAGCGCTCCGGCCTGTCCAAGGCGCCCGCAGACAAGCTGGCGGCAGCCGCGCAAGAACTGGCCCGGCACCTGGACAAGCTGCCCGGGCTGGGCATTGCCATACCGCGCTCTCGCTGCCCCCAATGCGGTCACCAACTGACCTGGCATGAGAACCTGCCGCTGATCGGCTGGCTGCGTCTGGGTGGCCGCTGCTCGGCCTGCAAGACCCGCATCTCGGCCCGCTATCCCATCATCGAGCTGCTGACCGGCCTGCTGTTCGCCGCCATCGGCTGGCGTTTCGGCGCCCAGCCTGTAAGCCTGATGTGGTGCGCTTTCGCGGCCTGCCTGCTGGCCCTGGCGGCGATCGACTGGGACACCACCTTGCTGCCCGATTCACTGAACCAGCCCCTGCTGTGGGCCGGCCTGCTGGCCGCGCTGCTGGGCTGGACGATTGCGCTGGACCAGGCCCTGATCGGTGCCCTGGTCGGCTATCTCTCGCTCTGGTCGGTCTACTGGCTGTTCAAGCTGACCACCGGCAAGGAAGGCATGGGCTACGGCGACTTCAAGCTGCTGGCTGCGCTGGGTGCCTGGCTGGGTTGGCAGATGATTCTGCCCATCGTGCTGGGCGCCTCGGTGATCGGAGCTATCGTCGGCATCGCGATGAAGATGAGCAGCAGCCTGCGCGAAGGCCGCTATGTGCCCTTCGGTCCCTTCCTCGCCGGCGGCGGCCTGGTCGTGCTGTTTGCCGGCTCGGAGCGGGTGCTCGGTTGGCTGGGCTGGGCCTGATGGCCTTGCGGATCGGCCTGACCGGCGGCATCGGCAGCGGCAAGAGCACGGTCGCGGGCTTTTTGCGCGAGGCCGGTGCCGCCCTGATCGACACCGATGCGATCTCACGACAGCTGACGGCCGCCGGCGGGGCCGCGATGCCGGCAATCACCACCGCCTTCGGCCTCCAGGCCCTGACGGCGGAGGGCGCGCTGAACCGGGCCCATATGCGCGAGCTGGCCTTTGCCGACCCTGAGGCGCTGCGCCGCCTTGAGGCCATCATGCACCCGATGATAGGTGCCGAGACCCGGGCTCAGGCGGAGGCGGCGAGCAGCGATCTGCTGGTGTTCGATGTGCCGCTGCTGGTCGAGTCGGGGCGCTGGCGCTCGCAAATGCTGCGCGTGCTGGTGGTTGACTGTGACGAGGCCAGTCAGATCGCGCGGGTCACACAGCGCTCGGGATGGACGCCGGCCGCAGTGGAAGCGGTGCTTCGGCAACAAGCCAGCCGTGCGCAGCGGCGCGCGGCGGCCGATGCGGTGATCCACAACGAAGGTCTGGATCTGGCCGGCTTGCGAGCGCAAGTCCTGACCCTTGCGGCTCATTGGCGCAGCGTCGCCAGCGTATGAAACAATAGCGCTCACCGGCGCGCACTCGGCGCCCGGCTTGCCTCCCACGCTGACAGACGAGGAATGGCCCCCTTGGTTCTCTACGAATACCCGTTCAACGAAAGCATCCGCACGATGCTGCGTCTCGAACACCTTTTCGACCGCCTGGGACAGCTGATCCCGCGCGAGACGCCGCTGGACCATCATTTCGCCCTGGTGACGATTTTCGAGATCATGGATGTCGCCTCGCGCGCCGATCTGAAATCCGATCTGCTGAAGGAGCTCGAGCGCCACAAGGCCCAGCTCAACAGCTACCGCGGCAATCCGGCCATCGCCGAGGACGCGCTCAACGAGGTGGTTGCACGCATCGACCATGCCTACAGCGGCCTGAACCAGTTGGTCGGCAAGGCGGGCCATGTGCTGACCACCAATGACTGGCTGATGAGCATACGCAGCCGCATCAGCATCCCCGGCGGCACCTGCGAATTCGATCTGCCGGCCTACTACACCTGGCAGCAATTCCTGCCGGCGCGCCGCCGCAACGACTTGATGCAGTGGACCCAGTCGCTGATGCCGCTGGCCGAGGGCCTGCAGGTGCTGCTGGGCCTGCTGCGCGACTCGGGTGCGCCGCACAAGGTCGCGGCACAGGCCGGCCAGTTCCAGCAAAGCCTGGCCGCCGGCCGCGTCTATCAGTTGCTGCGCATGAAGCTGGACCCCAGCCTGGGGTTGATCCCCGAGATCAGCGGCCACCGCCTGATGATCAATATCCGCCTGATGCGGCAGGACGAGGAAGGCCGGCTCAAGCTGGCCCCGCAGGACGCCAGCTTCGAGCTGACGTTGTGCGCCTGAATTTGTGATGACTTGTGATGACGACCGACGAGAGCAAAAAGCCGCCGCGCATCGTGCGCTGCCCCACCTGCGGCGGTGATAGCGTGTTCGCGCCCAGCAACAGCTGGCGCCCCTTCTGCAGCCAGCGCTGCCGCCAGATCGATCTGGGCGCCTGGGCCAGCGAGAGTTTCCGCGTCGAGGCGGCGCCGCCGCCGGAAGACCGCGACCTAGAGCAATAGGCCCAGAGCCTGCAGCTGCGGCCGCATCGCGGCCGCGTCGCTGAACAACAAGGCCTGCCAGCCGGCCGCCCGGGCCGCTTCGATATTGGCCGGATGGTCGTCGAGGAACAGGCAGCTCGCCGGCGCCACGCCAAAACGCTCGATCGCAAGACGATAGATCTCGGCGCCCGGCTTTGATTGCTTGACCCGGCCCGAGAACAGGCCCGATTCGAACCATTCATGCAGCGGGTAATGCCGCTCCAGATGATCGGCATAGGGCTCGGGCATATTGGACAGATAGAAGAGCCGATGGCCGGCTTGCTTCAGTTCCTTGATCAGCTCCACCGTGTCAGGCAAGAGCTGCAGCTCGTCCGGCACCGCGCGCACCACCTGCTCGACCTCGGCGTAGGGCCAACCGGTGCGGGTTGCAACGCGCTCGGTGACGGTCGCCGCGTCGATCAGGCCCTGGTCGAAGGCGCCCCAATCGCCGCTGTAGTTCTGGAAGAACTCGGCCGCCACGGCCGTGCCCGATTCGGCATCGGCCACGCGGTGCGGCCAGACCCGAGCGAGAAAGCTCGCTGGACGCCAGCGAAACAGCACAGCACCGAAATCGAACACTACATTCATGCGCGCAGCCTCTGCAGCAGGCCGGCGGTGGAGGCATCCAGGCCTGCGGTATCGCCGTTGCTCAAGCGCGGCAGCAGGCTGTTGCACAAGGCCTTGCCCAGCTCGACGCCCCACTGATCGAAGCTGTTGATGCCCCACAGCGCACCGCTCACGAAGACACGGTGCTCGTAAAGCGCGATCAGCGCACCCAGCGAGCGCGGGCTCAACTCGTCCAGCACCAGAGTCGTGCTGGGCCGGTTGCCGGGGAAGCTGCGATGCCGCGCCACGGTCAGCGCGCCCAGCGATTTCGACGCCGTCGGCGCCTTCTCGTGCAGCGCCTCCTCCACCGTCTTGCCCTGCATCAGCGCCTGCGACTGGGCCAGGCAGTTGGCCAGCAGCTTGCTGTGCTGGTCCTGGAGCAAGCCGGCCAGCTCGCCGCCGATATGCGGGCCATGATGGGTGTGCTTGACCGCGATGAACTCGACCGGGATCACATCCGTGCCCTGGTGCAGCATCTGGAAATAGGCATGCTGGCCATTGGTGCCGGCCTCGCCCCAGACCACCGGGCTGGTGCCATAGGGCAAGGCCTGACCCTCGCGGTCCACGCCCTTGCCATTGCTCTCCATCTCCAGCTGCTGCAGATAGGCCGGCAGGCGCTTCAGGCCCTGGTGGTAGGGCGCGACGCTGCGGCTGCCAAAGCCATGGAAGTTGCGATACCAGATGTCGATCAGGCCCAGCAGCACCGGCAGGTTGCGCGCCAGCGGCGCTTGCCGGAAATGCAGGTCCATCGCATGGGCGCCGGCCAGCAGCGCGCGGAAGTTGTCGGCACCGATCGCGATCGCGATCGGCAGGCCGATCACCGACCACAGCGAATAGCGGCCGCCGACCCAGTCCCAGAAACCGAAGCTGGTGTGGATGCCGAAAGCCGCCGCCGCCTCGGTATTGCTGCTGGTGGCGACGAAGTGGCGCGCCACATCACTGCCGCCATTGCCCAGGAACCAGGCCTTGGCGGCCAAGGCATTGGCCAGGGTCTCCTGGGTCGTGAAGGTCTTGGATGCGATCACGAACAGGGTCTTGGCCGGATCCAGATCGCGCAGCACCGGGGCCAGGTCATGCCCGTCGACGTTCGAGACGAAGTGAAGGCGCTGCCCGGCCTGGGTGTAGGCATTCAGCGCGCCGACCACCATGGCCGGACCCAGATCGCTGCCGCCGATGCCGATATGGACGATGTCGCGAAAGCCGCTGCTGGCCACATCGCGCACGCTCTCGGCAAAGGCCAGCATGCGCGCCAGCGAGGCCTGCACCTCGTCGCTCAACAAGCCCTCGCCGGCCGGCGCGCGCAGGGCCGTGTGCAGCACGGCGCGGCCCTCGGTATGGTTGATCGGTTCGCCCTTGAACAAGGCCTCGCGTTGTGATTCAAGCCCGCAGTCGCGCGCCAGCTGCAAGAGCAGGTCCAGCGTGGCCGCATCGATGCGGTTCTTCGACAGATCGGCGAAGACCTCCGGCGCTTCGAAGGACCAGGCCGCAAAGCGGCCGGCATCGTCGGCAAAGGCACTGCGCAAATCAAAGGCCTGACCGGCCTTTTCATAGTGGCTGCGCAAGGCGGCCCAGGCCGGGCTTTGATCACAACGCGAGAAAGTCATCAGCGGCTCTCTTCAATCATCTGGTCCAGTTTGGCCGAGTCGACGGCAAACAGGCGGATGCCTTCGGCCAGCTTCTCGGTGGCCATGGCGTCCTGGTTGAGGGCAAAGCGGAAGCCCGCTTCGTCGAAGGAAACGGCGGGGATGTCGGCGGCACGCGCCGCCTCGGCATCCAGCGCGCGGGCCAGCGGCTCTTCCGAGGACTGCAGCTGGGCCAGCAAATCGGGGCTGATGGTCAGCAGATCGCAGCCGGCCAGCGCGCGGATCTGGCCGATATTGCGGAAGCTCGCACCCATCACCTCGGTGGCGATGCCGTGCTTCTTGTAGTAGTTGAAGATCTGCGTCACCGACTTGACGCCCGGATCGTTGGCGCCGGCCTGGGCGGCCTCGTCCCAGGCGGCGCCGGCGCTCTTCTTGTACCAATCGTAGATGCGGCCGACAAAGGGCGAGATCAGCTGGATGCCGGCCGCACCGCAGGCCACCGCCTGGCAGAACGAGAACAGCAGGGTCAGATTGCAGTGGATGCCTTCGCGCTCCAGCTCGGCGGCGGCCTGGATGCCCTCCCAGGTCGAGGCGATCTTGATCAGCACCCGTTCACGGCCAATGCCCGCAGCCTCGTACAAGGCCATGATGCGGCGGGCTCGCGCCAGAGTGCCCGCCTTGTCGAAGCTCAGACGCGCATCCACCTCGGTCGACACCCGGCCCGGCACCACCTTCAGGATTTCGAGGCCGAAACGCACCAGCACCTGGTCGACGATCTCGTCGAGCGACTTGCCCTGATGCGCCGCCACCGTGTCCTTGAGCAGCGGGGCATAGTCGGCCGACTGCACGGCCTTCAGGATCAGCGAGGGATTGGTGGTGGCGTCGCGCGGCGCGAACTGCGCCAGCTGCAAAAAGTTGCCGGTATCGGCGACGACGGTGGTGCAGGTCTTCAGTTGTTCGAGCTGATTCATGAGCGAGGTCCGTTGGTGATGCAGATCCCTTATTAGAACCGCGAGGGCGACACGGATTGACCCCCGGAAGAAACTCGTGCATCATAAATCCGGTAACTTCGTTACATCAACAAAACATTCCAACAGCAAGCGCGCATGTCATTCGATCTCGTTTTCTTCGGCGGTACTGGCGATCTCACATGGCGCAAGCTGATGCCGGCGCTGTTCCAGGCCTTCCGCCACGGCAAGCTGCCCGAGGGTGGCCGTATTCTGGCCGTGGCCCGTGACGATATGCCCGACGAGCGCTATCGCGAATGGCTCAAGGAACGTTTCAGAGAGGTCGACGGACCGAAGCGCCCCAGCGACGAGGAGTTCGAGCGCTTCGCCGCGCTGCTGCACTACCGGCGCATGGACCTGTCCCAGCCCGAGCATTACCAGAAGCTCAAGGACTGGCTGGATGAGCGCAATGCCGACACCGTGGTGCTTTATCTGGCCACCAGCCCGCATCTGTTCACCCAGATCTGCGAACAGCTGGGTGTGGCCGGCCTGAACCAGCCCAAGGTGCGCGTCGTGCTGGAGAAGCCGCTGGGGCACGACCTGGCCAGCGCCCAGCAGATCAACAAGGTGGTGCGCTCGGTGTTCGCCGAGGAGCAGGCCTTCCGCATCGACCACTATCTCGGCAAGCCCTCGGTGCAGAACCTGATGGCGCTGCGCTTCGGCAATGCCTTCTTCGAGCCGCTGTGGCGCCGCGAGAGCATTGCCAATATCCAGATCACCCTGGCCGAAAGCCTGGGTGTCGGCACCCGCGGCCCGTTCTATGACGGCACCGGCGCCCTGCGCGACATGATCCAGAACCATGCGCTGCAGCTGCTGACGATGATCGCGATGGAGCCGCCGTCGACCAATGATGCCGACGCGATCCGCGACGAGAAGCTCAAGGTGCTGCGCTCGCTGAAGCCCTTCACCGCCGAGAGCGTGGCGCGTGATGTGGTACGCGGCCAGTACCGCGCCGGCACGGTGGACGGCAAGGCCGTGGTGTCCTATCTGGACGAGGGCAAGATCCCGGCCGACAGCGCCACCGAGACCTTTGTCGCGCTGCGCACCGAGGTGCAGAACTGGCGCTGGGCCGGCGTGCCCTTCTATCTGCGCACCGGCAAGCGCCTGGCGGCGCGCGACGCGCAAATCGTCGTCAATTTCCGCCAGGTGCCGCATCCGATCTTCCCGGGGCCGAATCAGCCGAATCGCCTGGTCATCAAGCTGCAGCCCGAGGACGGCCTGGAGCTGCAGCTGCTGGCCACCAAGGGCAGCGGCGAGGCCCTGACCCCGGTGTCGCTGGATCTGGACTTCGACAAGGCCTTCGCGGCCAACCGCGTCGGCGCCTACGAGCGCCTGCTGCTGGATGCGATCGCCGGTCGCCTGAACCTGTTCGTGCGCAGCGACGAGCAGGAGCAGGCCTGGCGCTGGGTCGAACCCATCCTGGACGCCTGGAAGCGCGACAGCGCCGGCCCCCGCACCTACACGGCCGGCTCCTGGGGCCCGCCGGCGGCCAGCGCGCTGGTGGCACGCGATGGTTTCACCTGGGCTGAGGAACAGTGAGCATTCTCGAAAGAATCAAGGCGGCGCTGCCCGCGCTGCCGCCGGCCGAGCAGCGCGTTGCCAAGCTTTTGCTGATCGACGCGCGTGCCTTCGCCAGCCTGCCGGTCAGCGAGCTGGCCGACCGGGCCCATGTCAGCAAGCCGACGGTGGTGCGCTTTTGCCGCAGCGTCGGCTATGACGGACTGGCCGACTTCAAGCTCAAGCTGGCCGGCAGCGTCAACGAGGGCGTGCCCTTTGTGCACCGCGCGGTCGACGAGGACGACAAGCCGGGCGACCTGATCGTCAAGGTGGTCGACAACGCGGTGGCCGCGCTGCTGCATTACCGCAACGACGCCGCCAGCCACGCCTTCGAGCGCGCCATCACCGCGCTGGCAGAGTCGGGCCGCAACGGCCGGCGCATCGAGTTCTACGGCGTCGGCAATTCAGGCATCGTGGCCCAGGACGCCCAGCACAAGTTTTTCCGCCTGGGGGTCAACACCGCCGCTTGCAGCGACGGCCATGTGCAGCTGATGAGCGCAACCATGCTGCAGACCGGCGACTGCGCCGTCATCATCAGCAACTCGGGGCGCAGCCGCGACCTGATGGATGCGGCCGAGATCGCGCGCAAGAAAGGCGCGACCACCATCATCATCACCACCAGCGGCTCGCCGCTCGCGGCGATGGGCCAGGCACCGGGCCAGATCTTGCTGGCGGTCGATCATCCGGAAGACTTCGACCGCTACAGCCCGATGGTGTCGCGGCTGCTGCACCTGATCGCGATCGACATCCTGACCACCGGCGTCGCACTGCAGCTGGGGCAGAAGCTGCGGCCCATGCTACAGGAGATCAAGCGCAATCTGCGCAGCAAGCGCTACGCGGCCTAATCAGGACGCCACCGGCCAGAGCAGCTCGGTCACGCCGTAGACCCGAGCCAGCTCCTGCAGCTTGTCGGGTGCGTTGTGGATCTGCAGGCTCAAGCCCTGCTGGGTACAGAGCCGCGCCGCGCCGAGCAGCAGGGTCAGCGCCGCGGAGTCGAAATGGCGCAGCTCGCCGGCATTGAGCTGCACAGCCTTGCCCGCCGCGTTGCCCACCTGGGCCGCCTCGGCCTGCAGGCCGGCCTGCAGATGCGCCCAGAGCTGGGGCGCCTCATCAAGCCGCACCGACTCGGGCAGCTTCAGCATCGAGGCCGGCATCGACTCAGGACTTGGCGGCCGGAGCGGCCGCCGCCTTCTGGTTGCGCTCGGCCAGGGTCTTGATCAGGCCATCGATGCCGTTGGCGCCAATCTCCTGCGCAAAGCTGTTGCGATACTGATCGGCCAGCCAGATGCCCAGCACATTGACGTCGTAGATGCGCCAGACATTGCCGGCCTTCTCGAGCCGGTAGTCCAGCTGGATCGGGTCGCCGCGGCCTCGCACCTCGGTACGCACCACCACCTCGGTATCGTCCGGGCTGGCGCGCAGCGGGCGCAGCGCGATGGTCTGGTCCTTGACCTGGGTCAGCGCACCGGCATAGGTGCGCACCAGCAGGATCTTGAACTCGTCTTGCAGGCGCTTTTGCTGCTCGGGCGTGGCCTGGCGCCAGAAGCGGCCGACGGCCGAGGCCGTCATGCGCTGGAAGTTGATATGCGGCATCACCTTGGCGTCGACCAGGGCGATGATCTTCTGCACATCACCGGCCTGTATCGCCTTGTCGGCCTTGACGGCCTCGATGGTCTCCAGCGAGAGCTGGCGGATCAGCGTGTCGGCAGCGCTGGCGTCGGCGGCCCGCGCCGCCAGCGGCAGCGCGCTCACTGCGGCAAAGCCCAGGGCCAGCAGGGTGCGCATCAGGCCACGTTTGTTTGCATTCATCGATGAGGGTCCTTCTTGATTCAGGGATTCAACGCCCGGCCTGAGGATCGCTCGGCGGCTCCGGGCTGATGACCTCGTACTCGTCGCCGCCATCTTCCTCGAAGCTGCCGCGCCGGGTCAGGTAGGCGTCGCGGATAAAGGTGTACTTGTCCAGTGCGATGCCGTCCAGCATCTCACCGGCGCGCAGGAAATTCGAGCGCGCATTGACGGCTTGCAGAACGGTGATGCCGAACTGCGCATTGCCGGAGTCGAGCAGCAGCGCCGGGCTGGCGCGCCGGTCGAAAGGAAGCGCAAACGAGTCGCGCACCGACGAAGGACCCAACAAGGGCCAGACGATATAGGCGCCGGTGCCGGTGCCCCAGCGACCGAAGGTCTTGCCCAGGTCCTCGCTATGGCGCTCCAGCCCGACCTCGGTGCTGATGTCCAGCACGCCGCCAAAGCCCAGCGTCGTGTTGACCGCAAACCGCATGGTCTGCAGCACACCGGTCTTCAGGCGCCCTTGCAGGAACAGGTTCACCGCCGACCAGGCATCGGCGACATTGCCGAAGAAATTGTCCACACCCAGTCGGGCCGGCGCCGGCACCACTTCGCTGTACGCGGTGGCCACGGGCTTGAGGACGTTCTCGTCGATCTTCTCGTTGAAGCCAAAGACCTTGCGGTTCCAGTTCTCCCAGGGATCGAGCTTCTGGCCGGGCGAGCCCGGCCCCTTGAGACTGGTGCAGCCGCCCAGGCTCAAGGCCATCACACCCAGCAGAGCAAGCCGACGCCAGGACGCGCCGGCATGGGATTTGTTCATTGCTTCTCTCCAGCAGCACTGCCCATATCGGCCGCCTTGTTATTGATGAACTGGCCGATCAGGTTCTCAAGCACAACGGCCGACTGCGTCTGCGAGATGCGGTCGCCGGCAACCAGGTTTTTCTCCTCCGCACCCGGCTCCAGGCCGATGTACTGCTCGCCCAGCAGACCCGAGGTCAGGATCTTGGCCGAACTGTCCTTTGGAAAAGCCACATTCTTGTGCAGATTCAGAACAACCCGGGCCTGAAAGGTCTTGTCATCGAACTCGATGGATTCGACCCGGCCAATCACGACACCGGCGCTCTTGACGGCCGCGCGCGGCTTCAGGCCACCGATATTGTCAAAGCGGGCCGTCACCTGATAGGTCTCATCGAAGTTCAGGCTCAGCAGATTGCCGGCCTTCAGCGCCAGGAACAGCAGGGCCGCGGCCCCCAGCAGCACGAAAAAACCCACCCACGCATCGCGACGAGATTGCATGCCCATCTCTCCAGAATCAAATCGAAAACATCATGGCCGTCAGCACAAAGTCCAGTGCCAAGACCGCCAGCGACGAGACCACCACGGTACGGGTGGTGGCCTGGGAAACGCCCTCGGGCGTCGGCTTGCAGGTATAGCCCTGCAGCAGCGCGACAAAGCTCACCGTCACGCCGAACACCAGGCTCTTGACCACGCCGTTGCCGACATCGGCCCAGACATCGACCCCGCCCTGCATCTGCGACCAGAAGGCGCCGGCATCGATGCCGATCAGCGGCACCGCCACCAGCCAGCCGCCGATGATGCCCACCGCCGAGAACACCGCCGCCAACAATGGCATCGCGATCACGCCGCCCCAGAAGCGCGGCGCCAGCACCCGCTTGACCGGGTCGACAGCCATCATCTCCATCGCCGTCAATTGCTCGCCGGCCTTCATCAGGCCGATCTCGGCCGTCAGCGAGGTGCCGGCACGACCGGCGAACAGCAGCGCCGTCACCACCGGGCCCAGCTCGCGCACCAGGCTCAGCGCCACCAGCAGCCCCACCGCCTCGGCCGAGCCATAACGCTGCAAGGTGTAGTAGCCCTGCAAGGCCAGCACGAAGCCGACGAACAGGCCCGACACGCCGATGATGGACAGCGAGCGGTTGCCCAGGAAGAACACCTGCTCGCGCACCAGCGAAAAGCGCAGCAAGGCCTGCGGGCTGCGCGCCAGCAGCAGAAAGAACAGGCGGGCGCTGGCGCCGATATCGGCCAGCGACAAGCGCACCGCACGCCCAACAGGGGAAAAAATCATCGCCGACCTCCGACACCAAAATCTTCGGCCACCGGCACCGCCGGTTGGTGGAAATGCACCGGGCCATCGGGCTGGGCGCCGACAAACTGCTGCACCAGCGGATCCTCGCTGCGCCGCAGTTCCTCCGGCGTGCCCTGCGCGACGACCCTGCCATTGGCAATCATCGCCACCTGGTCCGCAATCGCAAAAGTCTCATGCAGATCATGCGAGACGATGATGCTGGTCAGTCCCAGCGCGTCGTTGAGGTCGCGGATCAGCCGCGCCGCCACGCCCAGCGAGATCGGGTCCAGGCCGGCGAAGGGCTCGTCGTAAAGCACAAGATCCGGGTCCAGCGCGATCGCCCGCGCCAGTGCCACCCGCCGGGCCATCCCACCTGACACCTCGGAGGGCATCAGATCGCGCGAGCCGCGCAGGCCCACGGCGTTGAGCTTCATCAGCACCAGATCGCGGATCATCGCCTCGGGCAGCCGGGTGTGCTCGCGCAGCGGGAAAGCGACGTTCTCGAATACCGACAGATCGGTGAACAGCGCGCCGAACTGGAACAGCATGCCCATGCGCCGGCGCACCGCGTACAGCTGATCCTGATCCAGGCCCGCCAGATCCTGGCCGTCAAACAGCACCTGGCCCGAGATCGGCTTGATCTGCCGACCCAGCAAGCGCAGCACCGTCGTCTTGCCCCCGCCCGAAGTGCCGATCAGCGCCAGCACCTTGCCACGCGGCACCCGCAGATTGACACGCTCCAGGATGATCCGGTCGCCGTAGCCGCAGCTGACGTCGCGGAGTTCGACTAAGGGGGTCTCAGAAACTGCCGATACCGTGTGTTGTGGAGCCATGTGGGCGCAAAAAGAGGGCCCAGGGCCCGGCTTGCAAAGTCGGCATCATAGGGGAAAGCACGAGTTGCCGCTGTTGACGAGAACGCCTTTTCCTCATCTGCAAAAACAGCGAACGGTCCCTTGAGATGCATACGGCGTTGAGTTTCGTTACCTTTTCTTTCAGGTCCCAGACCGGCCTGAACGTGAGGCATTTCACGAATGAACGCCAGCAGACGACAAGCGTTCACAGAGCCCCGACTAACGGCGCCACGATATCTCGACGAGACGGAACAATCAGCTCACAGCCGGAGAACCAGACCCATGTCGCTCATGAACCTCAATCGCCGAACTCGCCGCCTCCAAGGCTTTACCCTGATCGAGGTGATGGTGGTGGTCGCCATCATCGGCATTCTTGCCTCGGTGGCTTACCCCGCCTACACCGACTACATCGTGCGTGGCAGTCTGGCCGACGCCAACAGCGGTCTGGCCACCATGCGGGCGCAGATGGAGCGCCACTACCAGGACAACCGCAGCTACAAAACCGTTGGGGCCTTCACGACGCCCTGCGCGGCTGCCGAAGCGGGACGCACTTTTGGACGCTTCGTGGTGAGCTGTGACGGCACACCCGAGGACAACACCTACGTCTTGCAGGCGGTGGGCGCGGGTACCGTGTCAGGCTTCACCTTCAAGGTCAATCAAGCAGATGTCAAGAGCACGACGAACGTGCCGCCTGGTAAAGGCTACAACACCTGCGCGACCAAATGGATGATGAAGAAAGGCGAGACATGCTAGTGCGCATGCGCGGCTTCACGATGGTCGAGCTAATGGTCACGGTCGCGCTGGGCGCGCTGCTGATGAGCCTGGCCGCGCCATCGTTTCGCACCTGGATTCGCAACGCCCAGGTGCGCTCGGTCAGCGAGTCCTTGCAGTCGGGCGTGCGACTCGCACAGGCCGAGGCCGTGCGCCGCTATCAGCAGGTGGTTTTCTTCCGAACCGAGCAGGCCAACTGCCCCCTGGCCACGACGGCCTCGGCCACCGGCGCCGTCTGGGCCATTCGCACCGTGCCGAACGCCGGCGGTCCGCCGGCCGAAACAGTGCACTGTGGATCACTGGTGGAGGCCGGCTCGGGCGTCGAAGTCTTTGGCCCGACAGCCATCTGCTTCAGTTCCAACGGCCGCCTGATGGCCAATGCGGCACCCGGCGTGGGAGCCCCGACCTGCGCCATCAACGGCGTCGCCAGCGTTTACGACGTCAGCGGCGGTACCAGCGAAGGCAGCCGGCCGATGCGCGTGCGTATCAGTTTGGGCGGCAGCGTACGAATGTGCGACAAGTCCAAGACCTTTGCCGCCGACACCCCGGAAGGATGCCCTCCATGAATTCGCGCGTACACCGCAGGCGCCGCTCCCAGCGTGGCATTGCCTTGATCGAGGTGCTGGTCGCAGCCCTGCTGATCTCCTTCGGCCTGCTGGGCCTGATCTCGCTGCAGTCGCGCGCCACCCAGTTCTCGGTCGGCGCCGATGATCGCGCCCGCGCCGCGCTGCTGGCCAATGAGCTGGCATCGGAAATGTGGGGGCTTGGCAGCGTCAATCTCGATGCCGAAACGCTGAAAAAGTGGGGACAGCTGGCGAAGGCTCCGACTGGCGGCGGGCTTCCCAACGGCACCGTCACGGTCGCAGGCCTTGGCGCCAACACAGTGAGGATCACTGTCGAATGGAGCCCTCCCAAGGCCACGGACGAGTCCAAGAACCGCTACACGACCGATGTGGCCATACCGGTCATCCCTGTGGCGCCAGTCCCTCCTCCTCCAGCCCCCGCGCCATGAATCCGATCAAAACCTATCGAATCCTTGGGCGCCACCTGGCGCGAGGGCTGACCTTGATCGAGCTGATGGTGGCCCTGGTCATCGGCCTGACCCTGACCCTGGCGATGACCATGATCACCGTCAGGTATGAAAGCGGCAAGCGGGTGCTGGGCACGGCCAATGACATGACGGCCAACGGCAACTTCGTCTCCTACGAGCTCGACCGTCAGCTGCGCAGCGCGGGCTCGGGCTATATCCAGGGCTGGCGAGACAATCTCAGCTGCCTGCTGAATGTCTCTCGAAACGGTCAGCAGATCCTGCCGCGCCTGGCGCCCTTCCCCGCCCCCTTCGCCGCCGTGCCCCAGCAAGTGCGCCTGGCCCCGGTGCTGGTCTTCCCGGGTGCCGGCAACGGCGGTTCGGATGTGCTCGCCATCGCAACCGGCACCTCGGGCCTGGCCGAGACCACTTCCACCGTGCTGCCTACCTCGACCACGGCCACGTCCCTGCGTGTGCCCAATACCGTCGGTATGCGCGGCGGCGATCTGCTGTTGGTGGCCGAACCGGGTGTGGGCTGCATGATGCAGGAGGTCGCCAGTCCGTTCGCAGGCGGTGCCACCCAGCAGCTCAACCTGGGTGGTGTTTATGCCAGCGCCGTTATCAACGGTGTGGCGATGGCAGGCTTCGCGACGACAGGCAGTGCCTCGGTAGCCGCGCTCGGCAATGTGGCGGGCAACCAGCCTTCTTTTCAGCTGCTGGGCGTGAATGCTGATTCGGCCCTGGTGTCCTACGACCTGCTGCAACTCGGCGCGCAGGATGCGGTACAGGTGATGGCCGATGGCATTGCTGACCTCCGGGTGCTTTACGGCATCGACAGCACCCCCGCCACAGCCCCCTTTACCGTGACCCAATGGGTGACCCCGACCGGTGATTTCGAGCCGGCCAAGCTCACCGACGGTTCGGCAGATGCCCAGGCCCGCCTGATGAGCATCATGGCGGTGCGCGTGGGACTGGTGCTGCGCAGCGACCGGGTGGAGAAGGAGGGCGAGGAGGTCACGCCAGACAAACTGACGCTGTTCGCCAGCATGCCGAACGGGCTGCAGCACGAGGTCAAGATCAGCAGCCTTCAGCAGCGGCAACGCCATCGCACGGTGGAGTTCACCGTGCCTCTTCGCAACATCATGCTGACGGTACGGCCATGAAACGCTTCCAAGCCCCCCGACTCCCAGCCCGCCAGCGCGGCGTGGTCCTGGTTTTCGCGCTGATCGCCCTGGTGCTGCTGCTGGTCGGTGCAGCCGCGATGATGCGCTCGATGAATGTCTCGCTGACCAACGCCGGCAATATCGGCTTCAAACGCGACCTGACCAACCAGGGCGAGCTCGCGATGAACCAGGTGGTGGACGTACTCAGCACGGGCAACCTCCGTACCGAAGCCGCCCGGCTTGTGGCCAACAAGGCCGAGAACTACAGCGAAGTCATTCTGCCCACCAATCCGCAAGGCGTGCCGCTGGCCTTGCTCACCGACACCGCCTTCGCTGAGGTCGGAGTCGCGACCAGAGACATTAAACCGGCCGACACGGGCGTCGAGGTGCGCTACGTGATCGACCGGCTGTGCAGCGACACCGGCGCGGTCGACCCGTCCCGCTGCAGCATGGCCGGCCCACCGCCGCCGTCCGGCGTCAGTTGGTCCGAACGGCTGCGCGCCGAGGACAGCTCGAGCGCCGGCGCCGGCGCCGTGCCCCTGCAGGTGGTGTACCGCGTCAGCATCCGTGTCAACGGGCCGCGCGGCACCCAGTCCTTCTTCCAATCCACGTTCACGAACAGCAACTGAGCGACGCCGTGACCGGCCGCCCGCAGGAGAGTCTCATGAAAACCAAGCCTATCAGCGCACCGGCACGCCGGTACTGCACCGGCCTGCTGCTGCTGTCCCTGTTGAACAGCAGCTGGGCCCAGATACAGCTCGCCGACCAGCCCGTGTTCTCCTCGGTCAGCGTGCCGGGCAATATGGCACTGGCCCTGTCGGTGGAGTTCCCGACAGCGATCAGCGTCGCGCACAAGGGTGGCACCTACAGCAGCGCGAACACTTATCTGGGCTACTTCGACCCCAACAAGTGCTACGAGTACAACTACAAGTACGACACCACCACGAAGGTGGATTCGAGCTATTTTTCCCCTGCTAGCCTGGCGACGAGTCGTACCTGCAGCGGCCAGTGGAGCGGCAACTATATGAACTGGGCCACGATGCAGACCATCGACCCGTTCCGCTGGGCCCTGACCGGCGGTTACCGCTCTACCGACACGGCGACGGAGACAATTCTCGAGAAAGCCTGGGCCTCGGTCCAGGGTGGCATCGGCAACTTCCCCGATCGCGCGATCAGCCCGGCCGCGAGCATACCCAAGGCCACGCCGGTCAACTGGACGACGTTCAACACGAGAACCTATGGCCTGGGCAATGTCATGCGATTCACGGCGAGCGGGAATCTGGCAGGCGCCAGTCCCACGCGCTACGACCCGACCAAGCCCCTGGACTCGGCCACCGTTTACCAGCTCTCGGTGAGGGTCAAGGTCTGCGACCCGGCGCTTGGCGTCGACAACATGGAGAAGAACTGCACCAAGTACCCGGCCGGCAACTACAAGCCCACCGGGCTGATCCAGAAATATTCCGACCAGATCCGCTACAGCGCTTTTGGCTATCTCAATGATGGCGATCTCAAACGCGACGGCGCGGTGCTGCGCGCCGCGCAGAAGTTCGTCGGCCCCACACGCCCGGTGCCAGGAGGTCTACCGGTAGGCAATGACAAGCCCGAGTGGAGCGCAACCGACGGAGTCATGCCCCCCAACCCCAATGCTGACAAGGACCCCGAGAAGGACGACGCGGCCGTCACGCTGGCGGCCACTGGCGTGTCGATTACTAGCAGCGGAGTGATGAATTATCTGAACCAGTTCGGCCAGTTCAACAAGAGCTACAAGACTTATGACCCGGTGAGCGAACTGCACTATGCCGCCCTGCGCTACTTCATGAATTCGGGCAATGTGCCGGCTTGGTCGTCGATGGGCAACGCGGGCGAGGCCACCAAGAAAGCCTGGGTCGACGGGTTCCCAGTTGTCACGAACTGGGTAGACCCCATGCTCTATTCATGTCAGAAGAACTTCATCCTGGGAATCGGTGATACCAACAGCCATGCCGACCGCAACTTGCCGGGCGCGACTGGTGCCTCCGAACCCACGCAGCCCGGCGAGGTGACGAACGACAAAATGTTCGATGCCGTGAAAGCCACCAACAAGGTCGGCGAGCTGCAGAACTCCAACAAGTCTCTGGGCACGCAGCAAAACATCGCCAATAACAACGCCGGTGCGCTGATGGCCGGCATGGCGTACTACGCCAACACCAAGGACATCCGACCGGATGAGTCGAAATGGCCGGGCCGGCAGGCCGTCCAGACCTACTGGCTGGACGTGCTGGAAACCGGGTTCAAGAATCAGAACACCAACCCCTTCTATCTGGCCACCAAGTTCGGCGGCTTCACCGTGCCTGAGGGCTTCGACCCCGATGCGCGAACTGATGCCCTGCCAGAGTCCTGGTGGCGCACCAACACGGACACGGTGGGAACGAATATCCCGCGCCCGGACAACTACTTCACCGCCGACCGCCCGGATTTGATGGTGGACGGCCTGACCAAGGCCTTTGCCAGCATCGCCTCCAAGCTCAAGGCCAACACCACCACATTGCAGACCGCCATGCCTCAGGTCACGACCAGTGGCTCAGCCAGCTTTGCGGCGCTGTTTGACGCCACCACCTGGAGCGGTGAGTTGGTCGCCTCGAAATCGACCTTCGATGAAACCACCGGCGGACCGGTGCAGACCGAGTCCTGGAGCTTCTCTGCCAAGCTTGGCAACCAGGCCAAGGGCACCGGCTGGGACACCGGCCGAGTGATCGTCACGCACAACGGCACCAGTGGCGTGCCCTTCCGCTACGACAGCCTGGCCGCATCGCAGAAAACGGCCCTGAACACGGCCTACCGCAGCGGCGACGATGGCAAGGACTACGTGAACTACCTGCGCGGCGAACGCAAGTACGAGATATCGGTAGCGACCGAAAAAACCGACAAGGTATACAGGGATCGCAGCAGCCTAGTAGGCGATATTGTCAACTCCCGCGTACGTGTCGTGGTGGAGCCCAACGAGCGCTACTCGGATGCCACCAATCCCGGCTACAACGACTTCAAGAAGAAGTACGCCAAGCGCAAGGCCATGGTCTATGTGGGGACCAATGCAGGCATGCTGCACGGTGTCGATGCCTCATCGACCACAACGGCTGGCAATGAGGTGTTTGCCTATGTGCCCGGCGCGCTCTATGAAGGCCCCAACGAAACACCCGCCGTTAACGGCCTGCAAGCGCTGGGCAAGCCCGAGTTCACCCACTACAACTTCGTCGATGGCTCGCCGGTGGTGGCCGACGTCGACCTCGGCCGCACAGTTGGCGGCAGCGGTACCAACTGGCGCACCTTGCTGATCGGCTCGTTGGGCAAGGGCGGAAAATCCATTTTTGCGATTGATGTCACCAACCCGGCCGGCACGACCGACGCGACTGAAGCGGCCAATATGGCCACCGAGAGCGGCGCTGCCACCAGGGTGCTGTGGGAGTTTAGCGACAAGGACGGCCTGGGCTTCACCTATGGCGAACCGGCCTTGGTCAAGACACGCAAGTATGGTTGGGTCGTGGTCTTCGGCTCCGGTTACAACAACAAGGACGGCAAGGGCTATCTCTTCATTCTCAACGCGCGCACCGGCGAGCTGCTTGCCAAGATCGAGGCGAAAGGCGGCAAAGAGGGCACTGCCGCCGCACCTACGGGCATGGCCCATGTGCAGGCCTATGTGCCGGACCTGACCGACAACACCGTCGAGAGCGTCTATGCCGGTGATCTGTTCGGCCAGTTGTGGCGCTTTGACCTGACCAAGACCGATGCCGGCGACTATCCGAGCCCGCAACTCTTCGCCGAGTTGAAGGACTCGACCGGCACGGTCGCCCTGCCCATCACCTCGCGACCCCTGGTGGTGATACAGCCCAAAACCAACAGGCGCTATGTGACGGTGGGCACCGGCCGTTTGCTGCACAGCACCGACAGCGGCAACACCCAGGGCCAGCGCCTTTACGCCATCATCGACGGCGTCGGCGTGCGCCCCAACAAGGCGTCGGACCTGCCGGCTGGCATCAGCTTCCCGATTGGCAATGCCAAACTCAAGCAGCTGACCGATCTGACCCGGACTATCGATCTGGATCTGAAAAGCGAGATCGGCTGGTATGTGGACCTGGGGCGCCTGGGTGCCGGCGCCGGCTGGCGGGTGATCTCGGACCCGGCCTCCTTCAACGGCATTGTGGCTTTCGCCGCGATGGTGCCTTCCTCGGCCGACGCCTGTGCGCCGTCGGGCAGCAGCCGGGTCTATGCGATCGATCTGGGCACTGGCCAGTCAGCGTTCGAACCCAACAACAAGACCTTCATCGATCTGGCCGGCGTTGTGACCGATCTGCGCTTCTACAGCGTCAGTGGCAAGCCGAGGCTGCTGGCAGGCACGGACACGGGCAAGATCACGCCGCTGCCCGGCAAGTACAGCGGAAGCCAAGGCCTGAGGCGACTCAACTGGCGCCAACTCAACCAGTAAGCAAGTCCAATAGCAAAGCGCCGGCATCAAGCCGGCGCTGTCGTTTTGGAGATGGGCTTGGCCGCTGCTCAGCGCGGCAACTCACTCTCCCCCATCAGGAACTCATCCACCGCCCGCGCCGCCTGGCGGCCTTCGCGAATGGCCCAGACGACCAGGCTCTGGCCGCGGCGCATATCGCCGGCAGCAAAGACCTTGGGCACATTGGTCTGGTAGCCGCCGGTGAAATCAACGGTGGCCTTGGCGTTGCCGCGGTTGTCCTTGGACACGCCGAAGGCGTCCAGCACGGTCGCGACCGGGGCGACGAAACCCATCGCCAGGAAAACCAGATCGGCCTTCAGCACCTGCTCGGAGCCGGCCACCTCGACCATCTTGCCGCCCTGCCACTCGACGCGCACCGTTTTGACGCCGGTGACCTTGCCCTTCTCGCCCAGGAACTCCTTGGTGGCGATCGCGAACTCGCGCTCGCAGCCTTCTTCGTGGCTGGACGAGGTGCGCAGCTTGATCGGCCAGTAAGGCCAGGTCAGCGGGCGGTCCTCGACCTCGGGGGGCTGGGGCATCAGTTCGAACTGGGTGACGCTCTTGGCGCCGTGGCGGTTGCTCGTGCCCACGCAATCGCTGCCGGTGTCGCCGCCACCGATCACGATCACATGCTTGCCGTCAGCACGGATCTGGCCCTTGAGCTTGTCGCCGGCATTGACCTTGTTCTGCTGCGGCAGGAATTCCATCGCGTAATGGATGCCCGCCAGCTCGCGGCCCGGCACCGGCAGATCGCGCGAGGTCTCGGCGCCGCCGGCCAGCAGCACCGCATCGAACTGGCTCTTCAGCTCGTCCGGGCTGATGCTTTCCTTGGCCCAGTTGGTGATCTTGCTGTCGGCCGGCAGCTCGGCCACCAGCACGCCGGTGCGGAACACCACACCCTCGGCCTCCATCTGCTTGACGCGGCGGTCGATGTGGGACTTCTCCATCTTGAAGTCGGGGATGCCGTAGCGCAGCAGGCCGCCGACGCGGTCGTTCTTCTCGAACACCGTCACCGCATGGCCGGCGCGTGCCAGCTGCTGAGCCGCCGCCAGACCGGCCGGGCCGGAGCCGACCACGGCCACGGTCTTGCCGGTCCGGGTCTTGGGCGGCTGGGGCTTGACCCAGTCCTCTTCCCAGGCGCGGTCGATGATGGCGTGCTCGATGGACTTGATGCCCACCGCATCGTCGTTGACGTTCAATGTGCAGGCCGCCTCGCAGGGCGCGGGGCAGATGCGGCCGGTGAACTCCGGGAAGTTGTTGGTCGAGTGCAGCACGGTGATGGCGTTTTTCCAATCGCCGCGATACACCAGATCATTGAAGTCCGGAATGATGTTGTTGACCGGGCAGCCGCTGTTGCAGAAGGGCGTGCCGCAGTCCATGCAGCGCGCGCTCTGGATCTTGGCCTGGTCGGCATTCAGGCCGATGACGAATTCCTTGTAGCCCTTCACGCGCGTGGCGACGGGCTCATAGCCCTCTTCCAGACGCTCGTACTCCATAAAGCCGGTGACTTTTCCCATGACTTGCTTTCTCTCTTAAACCTTGGCGGCCGAGGCAGGCGCCTTGGCATGAGCAATGGTGTCGGCAGCCTCCTTGGCTGCATGGATCTCGCCCAGCGCACGGCGGTACTCGTGCGGGAAGACCTTGACGAACTTGGCGCGCGATGCGGCCCAGTGGTCCAGGATGTCGCGGGCGCGCTGGCTGCCGGTCCAGCGGTGGTGATCCTCGATCATCTTCTTCAGGATGGCCTCGTCGGTCTGCTGCTCGGCCCCGGCCAGGTGGTGCCAGACCGCGCGCTCCAGTGTGGCTTCCTGCTCGGCGGCCGGCAGCACCTTGTCCAGCGCCACCATGGCCGGGTTGCAGCGGCCGGCGAACTGGCCATCCTCGTCATAGACATAGGCAATGCCGCCGCTCATGCCGGCCGCGAAATTGCGGCCGGTCTTGCCGAGCACGACGACGGTGCCGCCGGTCATGTACTCGCAGCCATGGTCGCCCGTGCCCTCGACCACCGCCGAGGCGCCCGACAGCCGCACCGCGAAGCGCTCGCCGGCCACGCCGCGGAAAAAGGCCTCGCCGCGGGTCGCGCCATACAGCACGGTGTTGCCGACGATGATGTTTTTGGTGGCGTCGCCGCGGAAGTCGATGCTGGGGCGCACGACAACGCGGCCGCCGGACAGACCCTTGCCGGTGTAGTCGTTGGCGTCACCGATCAGATAGAAGGTGATGCCCTGCGCCAGGAAGGCGCCGAAGCTCTGGCCGCCGGTACCCTCCATCTGGATGAAGATGGTCTGGTCCGGCAGGCCCTCGGGCTTGCGGCGGATCAGCTCGCCGGACAGCATCGCGCCAACGGTGCGGCGCACATTGCTGACCTGCTGCATGAACTGCACCTTCTCGCCGCGCTCAAAGGCGGGCAGGCACTTTTCGATCAGCTTGACGTCCAGCGCGTGATCCAGGCCGTGGTCCTGCGTGTCGTTGTGGATGCGGGCCACCTCGGGCGGCATGACCGGGCGGTGGAACACGCGGGCAAAGTCCAGGCCCTTGGCCTTCCAGTGCGTGATGCCCTTCTTGGTGTCCAGCAGGTCGCTGCGGCCGATCAGCTCGTCGAACTTGCGCAGACCCAGCTGGGCCATGATCTGGCGCGCTTCCTCGGCGACGAAGAAGAAATAGTTGACGACATGCTCGGGCTTGCCGGTGAACTTGGCGCGCAGCAGCGGGTCCTGCGTAGCCACACCGACCGGGCAGGTGTTCAGATGGCATTTGCGCATCATGATGCAGCCCTCGGCCACCAGCGGCGCGGTCGCGAAGCCGAACTCGTCGGCGCCCAAGAGCGCACCGATCACGACATCGCGGCCGGTCTTCATCTGGCCATCGGCCTGCACGCGCACGCGACCGCGCAGGCGGTTCAGCACCAGGGTCTGCTGCGCCTCGGCCAGGCCCAGCTCCCAGGGCGTGCCGCAATGCTTGATCGAGCTCCAGGGCGAGGCGCCGGTGCCGCCGTCATGGCCGGCGATCACGATGTGGTCGGCCTTGGCCTTGGCCACGCCGGTCGCGATCGTGCCGACACCGACTTCGGAGACCAGCTTGACCGACACATCGGCGCGCGGGTTGACGTTCTTCAGATCGTGGATCAGCTGGGCCAGATCCTCGATCGAATAGATGTCATGGTGCGGCGGCGGCGAGATCAGGCCGACGCCGGGCACCGAGTAGCGCAGCATGCCGATGTAGTCGGTCACCTTGCCGCCGGGCAGTTGGCCGCCTTCGCCGGGCTTGGCACCTTGGGCCATCTTGATCTGGATCTGGTCGGCGCTGACCAGGTACTCGGTCGTGACACCGAAGCGGCCGGACGCGACCTGCTTGATCTTGGAGCGCAGGCTGTCGCCTTCCTTCAACTCGTAGTCGACCGCGATGACCTTGTTGCCGATCACATCGCTGACCTTGGTGCCGGCCGTGATCTTGATGCCCTTGAGCTCATTGCGGTAGCGGGCCGGATCTTCGCCGCCCTCGCCGGTATTGCTCTTGCCGCCGATGCGGTTCATCGCGACGGCCAGGGTCGCATGGGCCTCGGTGCTGATCGAGCCCAGCGACATCGCACCGGTGGCGAAGCGCTTGACGATCTCGGCTGCGGGCTCCACCTCGTCCAGCGGGATCGCCTTGCTCGGGTCGATCTTGAACTCGAACAGGCCGCGCAGGGTCATGTGGCGCTTGCTCTGGTCATTGATCAGCTGCGCGTATTCCTTGTAGGTCTCGAACTTGCCGGAGCGCGCGCTGTGCTGCAGCTTGGCGATCGCGTCGGGCGTCCACATATGCTCTTCACCGCGGGCGCGCCAGGCGTACTCGCCACCGGCGTCCAGCATGGTTTCCAGCACCGGGTCGTCGCCGAAAGCGGCCTTGTGCAGGCGGATCGATTCCTCGGCCACCTCGAACACGCCGATGCCGCCGACCTGGGTGGCGGTGCCGCGGAAGTACTTCTCGACGAAGTCCTTCTTCAGGCCGATGGCCTCGAAGATCTGCGCACCGCAGTAGGACATATAGGTCGAGATGCCCATCTTGGACATGATCTTCGACAGACCCTTGCCGACCGCCTTGATGTAGTTGTAGATGGCCTTGTCGGCGCTCAGATTGCCGGGCAGCTCGGCATGCATGCTGCTGAGCGTTTCCAGCGCCAGATAGGGGTGGACGGCCTCGGCCCCGAAACCGGCCAGCACGGCGAAGTGATGGACCTCGCGGGCCGTGCCGGTTTCGACCACCAGGCCGGCGGTCGTGCGCAGGCCTTCGCGCACCAGATGGTGGTGCACGGCGGACAGGGCCAGCAGCGCGGGGATGGCGACACGGCTGGCGCTCAGGTGCCGGTCCGAGATGATCAGGATGTTGTGGCCGCTGCGGATCGCGTCCTGGGCTGAAGCGCACAGCGAGGCCAGCTGGGCCTCGACACCTTCATGACCCCAGGCCAGCGGGTAGGTGATGTCCAGCTCGTAGGACTTGAACTTGCCGTTGGTGTGCGACTCGATGCCGCGCAGGCGCGCCATGTCCTTGAAGTCCAGGATGGGCTGGGTCACTTCCAGCCGCATCGGCGGGTTCACCGCATTGATGTCCAACAGATTGGGCTTGGGGCCGACAAAGCTGTTCAGGCTCATCACGATGTTCTCGCGGATCGGGTCGATCGGCGGGTTCGTGACCTGGGCGAAAAGCTGCTTGAAGTAGTTGTACAGCGGCTTGTTCTTGCTCGACAGCACCGCCAGCGGCGAGTCATTGCCCATCGAGCCGATGCCCTCTTCGCCATTGGTGGCCATAGGCGCCATCAGGAACTTGATGTCTTCCTGCGTGAAACCGAAAGCCTGTTGGCGCTCCAGCAGCGGCGTCTCGAAGACCACGGGCTTGACCTCGGTCACTTCGATGTCGTCGAGCTTGACGCGGACGTTGTCGATCCACTGGCGGTAGGGCCGCGCGTTGGCGTACTGGTTCTTCAGCTCCTCGTCATCGACGATGCGGCCCTGCTCCAGGTCGATCAGGAACATCTTGCCCGGCTGCAGACGCCACTTCTTGACCACCTTGCCCTCGGCAATCGGCAGCACGCCGGACTCGGAGGCGAGGATGACCAGATCGTCATCGGTGACCCAGTAGCGGGCGGGGCGCAGGCCATTGCGGTCCAGTGCGGCGCAGACCTGGCGGCCGTCGGTGAAGACCATCGCGGCCGGGCCGTCCCAGGGCTCCATCATCGCGGCGTGGTACTCGTAGAAGGCGCGGCGGCGCGGGTCCATCAGCTCGTGCTGTTCCCAGGCTTCCGGGATCATCATCATCGCCGCATGCGCCAGCGGATAACCGCTCATCGTCAGCAGCTCGATCGCGTTGTCGAAGGTGGCGGTGTCGGACTGGTGCTCGAAGCTGATCGGGTAGAGCTTCTTCAGGTCCTCGCCCAGCACCGGCGACTTCATCACGCCCTCGCGGGCCCGCATCCAGTTGAAGTTGCCCTTGACCGTGTTGATCTCGCCGTTGTGCGCGACCATGCGATACGGGTGGGCCAGCGGCCACTCGGGGAAGGTGTTGGTCGAGAAGCGCTGGTGCACCAGCGCGATGGCCGAGACCACGCGTGGGTCGGCCAGGTCCTTGTAATAGCTGCCCACCTGGTCGGCCAGCAGCAGGCCCTTGTAGATCACGGTGCGGCAGCTCATGCTGGGCACGTAGTACTCGCGGCTGTGGGTCAGCTTCAGCGCCTGGATCGCGCTCGAGGCGGTCTTGCGGATCACATAGAGCTTGCGCTCCAGCGCGTCGGGCACGATCACATCGGTGCCGCGGCCGATGAAGATCTGCCGGATGATGGGTTCCTTCTCGCGCACCGTCGGCGACATCGGCATCTCGCGGTTCACCGGCACATCGCGCCAGCCCAGCAAGACCTGACCCTCGGCCTTGATCGCGCGGGCCAACTCCTGCTCGCAGGCCAGACGCGAGGCATGCTCCTTGGGCAGGAACACCATGCCGACGCCGTACTCGCCCGGGGGCGGCAAGGTGATGCCCTGCTGGGCCATCTCGGCGCGGTAGTAGTCGTCCGGGATCTGGATCAGGATGCCGGCGCCATCGCCCATCAGCTTGTCGGCGCCGACAGCACCGCGATGGTCCAGGTTTTCGAGGATCTTAAGACCTTGCTGAACGATGGAGTGGGCCTTCAGCCCCTTGATGTGAGCGACGAATCCGAGGCCGCAGGCATCCTTTTCGTTCGACGGGCGATACAAGCCATGTTCGGTCAGGTCTTGGATTTCGGCTTGTTGCAACTCTGTGGCCTTGGTCATGGCTCTCTCCACGCTATCAGCAATGGCGCGAAGCGTACTGCGCCGCAGCAAAACCATCAAGTCCGATTAAATGGGGTCAGACTCAATTTAAAACCCATTGAATCAGGCTGCGCCGATTAATTGGGGACAGAGTCACCGACACGCTTGCGCGGGCGCCCCCGGCTGCGAGGCGCCATCGGGCGGTCGACCTGTGCGGCAAGCCCTTGCAAGAAACTTGCCGAGCCGAGCGGCCAGCCCTTCAGGGCCGAGGCCGTCAGTGCCCCGACCTCCTCGGCGCTGAGGCCCTGCTCCAGCAGTTCGCGGTAGGCCGCCTCGCGCTCGAAAGGCGTGTTGCCCAGCGCCCAGTACATCGGATGTTCGGTGACCAAAGGATCGCGCCGGCGCCCCAGATGGTGGGCGCAGCTGGACCAGGGGTAGGCGCCAGCATCCACCGCCATGCCGGCCCGCAGCGGATTCAGTTCGATATAGCGCGCACAGGCCAGCAGATGACGCTCGCCCTCGATCAGCGCCGCCCGGAAGCGCCCTTCCCACAAGGTGCCGCTGCGGCCATGACGATGGTTGAACCAGCCTACATAGCGCCGCCCCAGCGACTGCATCATGCGGCTCAGGCCATCCAGGTGCTGTGGTGTGGCGAGCAAGTGCACATGGTTGTCCATCAGCACATAGGCATGGATGGCGACCTGATGGGTTAGCGCACACTCCCGCAAGGTGGCGAGGAAGTGTTGCCGGTCCTGGTCATCGACGAAGATGGCCTGGCGGTTGTTGCCGCGCTGAATGATGTGGTGGGGCTGGCCGGGTAGCACCAGGCGGGGAAGTCGGGCCATGGGATCGGGCTTTAATTGAACCTGACCCCATTATGAAGGGGAAGATCAGAACAGCTGCTTGCCGGTCAGGCGCTGGTGCTCGCGCAGTGCAAAGCGGTCGGTCATCCCGGCGATGTAGTCGGCGCAGGCGCGGTGCGCATCCTCGGTCTGCGTGTACTCGGCGGGCAGCTGGCGGCTGTCGTTGATGTAGATCTCGAACAGCTCTCGCAGCACCTGTTCGGCGCGCAGCCGCGTGTCCTGCACCTGCGGGTGGCGGTAGAGCTTGGCAAAGAGAAAGCGCTTGAGCTCGGTGCTGGCGGCGCGCATCTCGGGGCTGAAGCACAGCAGCGGCGCCTGCGCGCGGACGGCGTCGACGTCGGCTGGCGCCACCGCATCCAAGGCGGCCTGACTGGCCTTGATGATGTCGTAGACCTGCTCCGACAGCATGCGGCGTATGGTTTCGAACAGCAGCCGTTTTCCCTTGAGATGCGGAAACTCGGCCAACGCCTGGCGCAGATAGCGCTGCACCAGCGAGACCTCTTCGAGTTGCTCCAGCTCGATCAGCCCGGAGCGCACCCCGTCATCGATGTCGTGGGCGTTGTAGGCCACCTCGTCGGCCAGATTGCAGAGCTGAGCTTCGAGGCCGGGCTGCTGGCCGCAGAGAAAGCGCGCCGCCACCCCACCCGGCTCGGCCGCCTCCAGCAACTGCGCATTGCGCTTGCTGCAGTGCTTCAGAATGCCCTCGCGGGTCTCGAAGCTCAGGTTGAGCCCGTCGAAGGCCGGGTAGCGCTGCTCCAGCTGGTCGACCACGCGCAAGCTCTGCAGATTGTGTTCAAAACCGCCATGCGAGCGCATGCACTCGTCCAGCACGTCCTGGCCCGCATGGCCGAAAGGCGTGTGGCCCAGATCGTGGGCCAGCGCGATCGCCTCGACCAGATCCTCATCCAGCCGCAAGGTGCGGGCGATCGAGCGGCCCAGTTGCGCCACCTCCAGCGAATGCGTCAGCCGGGTGCGGAACAGATCGCCCTCGTGGTTCAGGAAGACCTGGGTCTTGTAGACCAGGCGCCGGAACGCGGTGCTGTGCACGATGCGGTCTCGGTCGCGCTGGTACTCGCTGCGCGTCGGGGCCGGCGGCTCGGCGAAACGCCGGCCACGGCTGCTCAGAGGATCACAGGCGTAGCGGGCGAGCGGCATCGTGGCGGGATTGATTGTTCAGTCGGCGGCGTTGGCTTCAAGCACCTCGGCCACCAGCGCATCCGGTGCCCCGCGCATGCCGGCCTTGCCCAGCCCCTCGATCAGCACAAAGCGGATCTCGCCACCCTCGCTTTTTTTGTCCACCCGCATCAGTTCGAGATAGCGATCGACACCCAGGCGCGGCGCCCGCACCGGCAGGCCGGCCGCCGCGATGAGGCGGCACATGCGGGTCAGAAACTCCGGCGGCATCAGGCCCAATCGCACCGACAGATCGCTGGCCAGCACCATGCCGCAGCCGACGCCCTCGCCATGCAGCCATTCGCCGTAGCCCAGGCCGGTCTCGATCGCATGACCAAAGGTGTGGCCGAAGTTCAGGATGGCGCGCAGGCCCTGCTCGCGTTCGTCCTGGCCGACGACCCAGGCCTTGATCTCGCAGCTGCGCTTGACCGCATAAGCCAGCGCCGCCTTGTCGCGCGCCAGCAGCGCGCCCAGATTGGCCTCGATCCAGTCGAGGAAGTCGGCGTCGGCAATAGGCCCGTATTTGATGACTTCCGCCAGCCCCGCAGCCAGCTCCCGCGGCGGCAGCGTGTCCAGCGTGTCCAAGTCCGCAATCACCCGGGCGGGCTGGTAGAAGGCGCCGAGCATGTTCTTGCCCAGTGGATGGTTGATCGCGGTTTTGCCGCCGACCGAGGAATCGACCTGGGCCAGCAAGGTGGTGGGCACCTGCACAAAAGGCACACCGCGCATATAGATGGCGGCCGCAAAGCCGGTCATATCGCCGACCACGCCGCCGCCCAGCGCGAACAACACGGTCTTGCGATCCGAGGCGCTACTCAACAGGTGGTCGACGATCTGATTCATCGTCGCCCAGTCCTTGTACTGCTCGCCGTCCGGCAGGACCACCTCATCGACCCTTGCGTAGTGGGCCTGCAGCCGGCTGCGCAGGCGCTCCAGATAGAGCGGCGCCACCGTCTCGTTGCTGACGATCAGGGCCGCCGCCGCGCGCGGCAGGCCTTGCCAGGTAGCGGGATCATCCAGCAGCTGCGGGCCGATCAGGATGTCGTAGCTGCGCTCGGCCAGCGCGATGGAAACCGTTGAGGGGGAACAGCGATCACTACTCATGGGCAGTGAGTGTACGGGTGCATCGCAGCGCCGTTGTTCAGCAACGCTCCGCGCCCACCGTCGCCGCCACCCGAGCCGGATCCACCAGCCCGGCCAGTTCCAGCTGCATCAGTATCATATTGACCAAGGCATGCACCGACGGCCGCCCCGTCTCCAGCACGAAATGCGCCGTGCGTCGGTACAGCGGATCACGCTGGGCATAGAGCTCGCGCAGCTTTTTCAACGGGTCCTTGACCTGCAGCAGCGGGCGCTGCGTGTCGTGGCGCAGGCGGCGAAAGAGTTCTTCGGGGGAGGAGCGGAGGTAAACCACCGTTGCCCGTCGATGCAAGACCTCTCGATTGGCCTCGCGCAGCACCGCCCCCCCGCCGGTGGCCAGCACCATGTCTTGCGGGCTGCACAGCAAGTCCGCAATCACCTCGGACTCGACATCCCTGAACTTCTCTTCGCCTTGCTGGTCGAAGAAACTGCGGATGCTCTGACCCAGGCGAGTCTCGATCTCTGCATCGGAGTCCACACAAGCCACGCCCAATTGCCGCGCCAGTTGGCGGCCGACGGTGGACTTGCCACCGCCGGGCATGCCGACAAGAGCGACTACAAAAGGCAAGACAGTTCGCCCATTCAGTTCGGGCTGGCGCAGTTGCCGGTCGTGCCATAAGGACTGACCACGAAAGGCGGGGCACCGTCTTGCGTCAGGATGTCGGCGGGCACGATCAGCAGCCGCGCCGTGCCCTTGAGCGTCCCCACCGTGTCGCCTTCCGCGGCCAACCGGCCGGTCCAGGCGGGCGGGCTCACGACACCGGAGGCACTGACCCGGATCGAGAACTCAACCCAAGAGCCAAAGCTCTGCGCATACTCGATTCGCAAAGTCGCCATGCCAGCGGCATTGGTCCTCGTCGAGCCGACAAAGCTGATCGACACATCCGACTTGCGCGGATCAAGCTGACCGCTGCCGTTGACGTCTTCGCCAGTCTCTATCGTGCCATTCCGATAGCCGACACCGACCGCATTGTCTTCGTTGATACAGGTGGCAAGCTCGGTCTTGATCCAGTTGGAGCCGACGCGGCTCCAGAAACCCTTTCGATAGGTCGGCAGATCCAGCACAGCCGCCAGCTGGGCATCGGGCCGCGGGTTACCGGCCGAATCAACAACCAGCACGGTGAAGTCATGCGCGTACGTGTTCTGGTTGACGATCACCAGATTGTTGGAACCGATGGAGACCGATACCGCCTCCTCGACCACAGTCAGCGATACCGTACGCAATCTCTCCACCGGGCAAGCGGCTATCTGCTCGACCGAATCCGTCTTGCCGAAGCATGCGTAGATCTTCAGTTGCTCGGTCGGGCTGGAGCGGCGACCAGCAATAAAACTGGAAACTGCCACGCCATTGGCATCGGCCACGATCACCTTGTCCTTGCCCGAACTGATGTCCCCATCGGTGCCCGAGACATTGGCACCAAAGCCAAGCCGCACACGAACATTCGGCACAGGCTCGTTCTTGTCACTACGGAACAGCAGGCGCAACTCCGAACGGTTGGCAGTGCTGCCGACCTGGTTGACATTGACCACCACCGGTGAGGCTGTGAACGTGGCCGAGGCAATCGCTGTTCCCGCCGGCACATCGGAGACGCTGGCATCAATCTGCACCGTGCTCTCCAGGCGAACACCACCGGGCGCTTCTGCCCTGATCACCGTCGGCCCAGTTCCGGCAGCGGTATAGGAGTAGAGATACTTGCCGAGCGCATCGGTTTTGCCTGCGCCACTCGAGGCGCCAGGGCCCGACACAGTGATGTCGACACCCGCCATCGGGTTCGATCCCGAATCCGTCAAGGTGTATTCCACCTGACCTGGAGAACCGGTCGTCAGGGTTGCCGGCAGCAGGGTCGCCGTCAGCCGGGAACCGGTAACGATAAAGCTGGCTTCGCGGGACAGGGCACCAATATTGGCCGTGACCTTGATCGTGCGGTTGGTACGGTCGGCGCCAATCCGCACCGAGGCTTTGGCCTGGCCGTTGACATCGGTCGTTGCATTACCCACAACGATAACCGCGCCCTTGTCGTCAGCCACAAACCTTACGGGCAGACCTGACACTGCGTTTCGTGCAGAGTCGACGGCCGTCACAGTCACCTCCACCGGGTCTGTCCCAGTATTCGTGACATTGGTACGGCTCAGCACTATCGACATGTCATTGGCTTCGGGAACGACCACGACCGCGTCGACGACATTCAAAGTCACGCTCTTTTCAATCGTACCGCTAACTGCTTTCAACGTGATGCTGCGATTGCCTTTACCGCCTCCAAGATCAACCTGGGCCGTAAGCTGTCCGGTCGTCGCGTCGGTTGTGGCTGGGGCGCCTTTCATGAAGGCCGTGTTTGAAGGATCGACCACCTGCAGGCTCACGGGTACGCCGCCCGTTGCGTTGCGAGAGGCATCCAGCGAGGTCACCGTCAGTGTCGCCTGCTGACTACCATCGTTGGCGACCGTGTCAGGAGTCAGTTGCAAAGCGAGATCTGCGACCTTCGACGCTGCGGGAGGAGCAGTCCCATCACCACCGCCCACTACTGGGTCTCCGGAAGCACCACCACCACCACCACATGCGCCCAGCAGCGCCGTCAGACCGAGCACCACGGCATAGCGCCACACGCTCGTCTTCGGTAATTTGAAACTCATCATTCGATCACTCCTTATGCACCGCGCTCTGCTCCGAGAGCACGGTCTTCTCCCTATGTATGTCTGTGCGGATGGCTCAACGCACGGTCACCCGATCATTCACAACCTTGGGCGTCAAGAAAATCAGCAGTTCCGTCTTGCTCGATGTCCGCGACTTGTTGCGGAACAGATGCCCCAGCACCGGCACATCACCCAGCAGCGGCACTTGAGAAATGTCCTCGCGCTCATCCAACGTAAAGATGCCGCCGATCACCACGGTGCCGCCGTTCTCGACCAGCACCTGCGTCTGCACATGCTTGGTGTTGATCGCATAGCCCTGTGGCGTCAAGGTGCCGCGGCTGTCCTTGTTAACGTCCACATTGAGGATCACATTGCCCTCGGGCGTGATCTGCGGTGTCACTTCCAGCTTCAGATTGGCCTTGCGGAACTGGATCGAGGTGGCGCCACTGGCGGTGGCCACCTGGTAAGGCAGTTCTTCACCTTGCTCGATCAGCGCCCGCACTTGGTCAGCCGTCACGACACGAGGGCTCGAGACGATCTTGCCCTTGCCATCGGCTTCCAGCGCTGACAACTCCAGATTCAGGAAGCGGTTGGCCGAGGCGCTGAACAGTGACAGTGCAAAGGTCGCCGCAGTGGCGCCGCCGAAGCTGTCCGACGAGACATTGGCCGGCAGGTTGACGAAGTTGCTGTTGGCGTAGTTCTGCGCCACGCCCTGGTTGGTCTGCGCGCCGACGGCCAGCGAGTTGCCGCCTATGGTCACATAGTTGCTGCCGCCGACGTTATAGCCCGGGATGCCGCCCTGCAGGCCACGCAAGTCCTGCGAGCCCAGCTTGACGCCCAGCGAGCGACCGAACTTGTCGTCGGCCTCGACGATGCGAGCCTCGATCAAGACCTGACGCACCGGGACGTCGATCTTGGCGATCATCGCCAGGATCTCCTCCAGCTTGGACGGAATGTCTGAGACGAAGAGCTGGTTGGTGCGGGTCTCGTAGATCACGCTGCCGCGCGGCGACAGGATGCGGGTGTTGTTGCTGCCACCGCCGCCGCCACCGCCGCCCTGACCGGCCGTCTGGCCGCTCAGCCCCTTGGCCACTTCCTCGGCCTTGGTGTAGTTCAGTTGGATGGCCTGCGTGCGGGTCGGCTCCAGCTGCGCGATCTGGGCCTTGGTTTCCAGATCCAGCTTCTCTTTGGCCGCCAACTCATCCTTGGGCGCAATCCACAAGACATTGCCGGACTTGCGCAGCCCCAGGCCCTTGGCCTGCATGATGATGTCCAGCGCCTGATCCCAGGGCACATCCTTCAGGCGCAGGGTCACATTGCCGGTCACGGTGTCGCTGGTCACCACATTGAAGTTGGTGAAGTCGGCGATCACCTGCAGCAGGGCCCGCACTTCGATGTTCTGGAAGTTCAGCGACAACTTGTCGCCCGCATAGCCAGGGCCGGTCGTCAGCTTGTTGGGGTCGACCTTGACCGGCCGCACCTCCAGCACGAACTGGTTGTCGCTCTGGTAGGCACTGTGTTCCCAGTTGCCCTTGGGCTCGACCAGCATGCGCACCCGGTCGCCATTCTGGGTCGTCGAGATGGTTTGCACCGGGCTGCCGAAATCGGCAACATCGAGCTTGCGACGCAGCCGGTCAGGCAGATTCGCGCGCAGGAACTCGACCACCAGATTCTGACCCTGCTGCTGGATGTCCACACCGACCTGATTGCTCGGAAGGTTGACGATCACACGGCCGGTGCCATCGGCGCTGCGGCGGAAGTCGATGTCCTGCAGGGTCTGCGGCGAGCTGTTGAGGCTTTGCGCAAAATGCACCGGCTCGGCGCTGCCGCTCGGCGCGGCCACGATCCCGGGTGCGCTGTCCAGCACGATTACCAGCGCGCTGTCCTGGATCTCGGCGCGGTAGCCGGAGGGCTGGCGCAGATTCAGCACCAACCGGGTCCGGTCACCGGCCTGGGCCACATTGGCCGAACGCAGATTGCCCTGATTGATCTCGACCAGATTGCGCCCCATCGCATTGCTGATGCCCGGCAGATCGATCGCGATGCGCGGTGGCGTCTGCACCGTGAAGCCCTTGGGCACTTCGGTCAGCGGCTGGGTGAGTTCGATACGCACCACCTCCACGCCCGCTTGCTGCACGCTGTTGATCGAGCGTATCGCGTTCTGGGCCCAGGCCTGCGCCGGCACAAGAACACATGCGCCGAAGGCCAAAGCCAGAGGTCCCGCTATATGGCGCCAGAGGCTCATCCTGATGGTCTCCTGAAAATTCTTCATCGTCCCGTCTCCTGCAGCTGGAGGGTACTGGTGCGTTCAATCCATTCGCCCGCAGCGTCTTGGACGACTTCTCGCAAGGTAATCTCGGTTTCGCTGATCTGCATCACCCGGCCGAAGTTCTGCCCCAGATAGTCGCCGCCCTTGACCTGGTGCAGCAGGTTGTCGACCCGCAGCAAGGCATAGCGACGGCTCTGCCGGGTCAGGCTGCCGACCATGGACATGCTGTCCAGCGGATAAGCCTCCAACGGTTCGCGCCGGCGGTTCATCTCGGCGGCCAGCAGGGAGCTGGGCTGGGCCGCCTCCTGCTTGAGGGCCACACTGAGTTTTTGCGTGCTGAAGGGATCGACGCCGGCCTGCGCCTCATAGGGTTGCGGCAGGAATTTCTTCGGCGGCACCAGCGGCGTGATGGTGGCGCGGGCGGACTTGCGCTCCTGCTCCATCCATTGTTGCAACTCGTCCAGATCGGCCGCGCAGCCGCCCAACAGGGCCAGGCTCAGCATTGCCAGAGCGCGCCACTGGCGCTTGCCGCAGTGCATCACTTTTGGGCTCCCGCAGCCTTCTTGCTGGCCGCTGCTTTCTTCTGTTCGGCCACTTCGCCGGCATCCAGATACCGGTAGGTGCGCGCGGTGGCCTCCATGCTCAGCGCCCCACCCAGATCCTTGCCAGTCGGGGCGACCACGCTGAGGTTGTGCAGGGTGACGATGCGCGACAGATTGGACACGTCAGCGGCAAACGAACCCACGTCGTGGTAGCGGCCAGACACGCGCAAGGCAATCGGCAACTCGGCGTAATAGTCCTTGACCAGGATCTGACCGGGGCGGAACAGCTCGAACTGCAGCCCACGTCCCAGGCCGGCCTGGTTGATATCGGACAGCAAGGCATCCATCTCGGCCTTGCCGGGCAACTGCTTCTCGAGCTGGGTCACATACTCCTCGACCTGGCTTTTCTGCTTACGCAACTCCGGCAGATTGACGGCCTGGGCCAGCTTGCTGCTGTACTCCTGCTTCAGATTGGGTTCTTTTTCGCGCTCGGCATCGAGTGCGGCCTGCACATCGGCCAGCACCAGAAACCAACCTAGCGCAATCACAGCCAGAACCACGACGAAGAAAGCCGCCAGCTTAGGCAGCAAAGGCCATTGACCGGGCTCGTTTGGATTGAGGCCACGGAACTGCTCGGCCACGCCCTCGAACCAGGCATTGATATCGACGGAAGGTCGCTTGGTCACCATGACTCTGCTCAGCTCCTGTTGGGCGCCACCGCGCTGGCCGCTCCTGCCGCCGCCTCGGCCGACGGCGTCTTGATGCTCACGCGCAGCGAAAACTCGAACAGGCGCTTCTGATCACGGGTATTGGCACTCAGATTCGCCAACTTGATCTCAACGAGTTCCGGCTTGTCCAGCCATTCCGAGCCCCGCGACGCATTGCGCAGAAACTCCGACACTCGCTCATTGGTCTGGGCAATGCCGTTCACGGTCACCACCTTGTCGGTCTGCCGGATGCTAGTCAGGTATATCCCCTCGGGCGTATGGCGGGCGAGCTCATTGAGCAGATGCACCGGCGTATTGCGGTCGGTCTGCAAATCCTCGACAGCGCGCTGGCGCGATTTCAAGGCCTCGATCTCGGCACGCAGATTGGCGATGTCCTTGATCTGCGCCTCCAGCAAACTGATCTGCGAGCCCAGATACTGGTTGCGTGATTGCTGCTCGTCGGTCAGATGCAGCAACAAGGCCCAGGTCGCGGCCACCAGACCGGTACCCAGCAAGGCCGAGAAACCAACGCCGACAAAGAAGGCATTCTTGCGACGCTTGCGCTTCTCTTCCCGGTAAGGCAGCAGGTTGATCAGAATCACTGGAAGAACCTCCGCATCGCCAAACCGCAGGCCGTCAGATAGGCGGGAGCCTCGCGGCGCAGCTTGGGCTCGCGTACCGCCGATCCCAAGCCCATGTTCTCAAACGGATTCACCACCATGCAGGCAAAACCCGTCAGCTCGGTGACGCGTTCCTTGAGCCCGGCCAGCGTCGCGGTGCCGCCTGCCAGCATCACATAGTGGACCTTGTGGTGCGGCGTGCTGGTGAAGAAATACTGCAGCGCGCGGCCGATTTCCTGCGACAGGCTGTCGACAAAAGGATTCAGCACCACCGTCTCGAAATCCTCGGGCAACTCGTTGGAGAGTTTCTTCTGCTCGGCCTCCTCGAAGGAAAAGCCATACTGGCGAGAAATCAGCTGCGTCAGCTGGGAGCCACCAAAAGCCTGGTCGCGGTCATACAGCATCTCGTCATCGCGCAGCACCTTCAGGCTGGTCGTGTCGGCACCGATCTCGAACAAAGCCACCAGCGCATCTTTGCCGGCATTGGGCAGATTGGTAATCAGCCGCCCCATCGCCATGCGCGAGGCATGCGATTCGATATCCAGAATCACCGGCCGCAAACCCGCCGCCTCGGCCAGGCCCTGTCTATCTTGCACCCGGTCCTTGCGCGAGGCCGCGATCAAGACCTCGACATCCCCGACCGAGGTCGGGCTGGGCCCGATCACGCAGAAATCCAGACTCACTTCATCGAGCGAGAATGGAATGTATTGATTGGCCTCGGCCTCGACCTGGATTTCAAGCTCTTCGTCGCGCAGGCCGGCGGGCAGCATGATTTTCTTGGTGATGACCGCCGACTGCGGCATCGCCAGCACGGCATCACGGGTGCGGGTGCCGCTGCGAGCCACGACACGGCGGACGGCGTCGGCCACCTCGTCGAATTTCTCGATCTGGCCGTCGGTGATCCAGCCCTTCTCGAAAGATTCGGTGGCAAATCGCTCCAGCACCATTTCGCCGCTGGCGTTCTGACCCAGCTCTACCAGCTTGACACTGGATGAACTGATATCCAGGCCAATCATGGGCGGATGCTTGCGACCCAGCAGTACGTCAAGTAATCCCATGACGCTTATTCCCCCAATTTGAGCCCCAACACGCTTTAGGAGCGCGGCACTATTAATAAGTTACTTGAATGCTAGCAGCAAAGCCTATGACAGCCCATGGTTTTGCCGCCACAGCCCGTAACACCACGTTGCGAAACATACACGCCTCTTGCACCCCCAAAAGCCTCGAATAAGACCCTGTTTCCGGCCGGTGGTGTCTGGATGTGACGACAGGGCAGACGCGGCTAGCCGGGCAAGCCTCTTCCTATAATCGGCCGACGCCATCCGGAGGCCCATGAGCGACGCCAAGAACAAGACCACGCGGGGTCAGTCACCCGAGTCCGCACCCCTAACACCCAGTCACCCAGTCCTGCTCTTCGCCGGCCGCAGCCTCGCCTGGCTGGCTGGCCTGCTGCTGGCCGGCTGCGCCGGCGTGCTGCTGCTGCTGGCCCTGGGACTGGCCATGGCCTATCCCAATCTGCCCGACATCAGCGGCCTGACCGACTACCGTCCCAAGCTGCCGCTGCGCGTGCTGTCGGCCGAGGGCGCGCTGCTGGGCGAGTTCGGCGAGGAGCGGCGCAACTATCTGCCGGTGGGCCAGATCCCCAAGGTGATGCAGGACGCGGTGTTGGCGATCGAGGACGCACGCTTCTATCAGCACGGCGGCGTCGACTACCTGGGCGTGCTGCGAGCCGGTCTGGCCAATGTCAGCGAGTCGCGCAGCCAGGGCGCCTCGACGATCACGATGCAGCTGGCGCGCAACTTCTATCTGTCCACCGAGAAGACGCTGACACGCAAGATCTACGAGATCCTGCTGGCGCTGAAGATCGAGAGCGCCCTGCCCAAGGACAAGATCCTGGAGATCTATATGAACCAGATCTTCCTCGGCCATCGCGCCTACGGCTTCGCAGCCGCCAGCGAGGTCTACTTCGGCAAGCCCTTGAAGGACATCACGATCGCCGAGGCGGCCATGCTGGCCGGCCTGCCCAAGGCGCCCTCGGCCTACAACCCGATAAGCAATCCGCGCCGCGCCACCTTGCGCCAGCAATACATCATCGACCGCATGCTGGACAACGGCTTCATCAACGAGGAGCAGCACCACGCGGCCAAGGCCGAGCGCCTGCGCTACCGGCCACAGATGAGCGAGAGCACCACCCACGCCGAGTATGTCGCCGAGGCGGCCCGCCAGCTGATCTTCAGCCAGTACGGCGACGAGGCCTACAGCCGCGGCCTGAACGTGCACCTGACCGTTCGCGCCGACGAGCAGAACGCTGCCTATCGGGCCCTGCGCCGCGGCATCATGGACTACGAGCGCCGCCAGGTCTATCGCGGCCCGGAGGACTATGTCGACCTGCCAGCCGACCCCAAGGACCTGGACACCCGCATTGCCGAGGCGCTGGCCGACCACCCGGCCAACGACGAATTGCTGCCCGCCGTGGTGCTGGAAGCCGGTCCGAAGAAAGTCGTCGCAGCCCTGCAAAGCGGTGACCCGATCACCGTCGTCGGCGAAGGCCTGAAGCCTGCCACCTCGGGTCTGGCCGAGCAAGGCAATCCCAAGACCCGCATCCGCCGCGGCGCCATCATCCGGGTGCTGAAGACCGTCAAGACCGGCAAGGACGGGGCCAAGGAGGAATGGACCATCACCCAGCTGCCCGAGGTCGAGGGGGCTTTCATCGCGATGGATCCACGCAGCGGCAATGTGCGCGCGATGGTCGGTGGCTTCGACTACGCCAAGAACAAGTTCAACCACGCGACCCAGGCCTGGCGCCAGCCCGGCTCCAGCTTCAAGCCCTTCATCTATTCGGCCGCGCTCGAAAAAGGTTTGACGCCCAGCACCGTGGTCAATGACGCACCGCTGTTCTTCAGCGCCGCCAATACCGGCAGCCAGCCCTGGGAGCCGAAGAATTACGACGGCACCTTCGAAGGTCCGATGCCCTTGCGCCGGGCGCTGGCGCGGTCCAAGAACATGGTGTCGATCCGTGTGCTGCAGTCGGTCGGCGTGCACGAGGCCCAGGCCTGGCTGACCCGCTTCGGCTTCGAGGCCGACAAGCATCCCGCCTATCTGACGATGGCGCTGGGCGCCGGCTCGGTGACGCCGATGCAGATGGCGCAGGCCTATGGCGTGTTCGCCAATGGCGGCCATCTGCTGACGCCGCGTCTGATTGCGAAACTGACCGATAGCCAGGGGCGCGTGCTTTATGAGGCGCCAACGCCCAAGGCCGAGGATAGCCCGCAGGTGATCGAGCCGCGCAATGCCTTCCTGATGAACAGTCTGCTGCAGGAGGTGACGCGCAGCGGCACCGCCGCCAAGGCTCAGGCCCAGCTCAAGCGCCCTGATCTCTATGGCAAGACCGGCACCACCAATGACTCGATGGACGCCTGGTTCGCCGGCTACCAGCGCGAGGTCGTAGCCGTGGTCTGGATAGGCTACGACCAGCCACGCAAGCTGGGCAGCCGCGAAACCGGCGGCGGCCTGTCACTGCCGGTCTGGATCGAGTACATGCAGTACGCGTTGCGCAATGTCCCGGTGTCCGAGTACAGCGCCCCCGAAGGGGTCGTCAATCTGAACGGCGAGTGGTACTACGACGAGTTCACCGGCGGCAATGCGGTACGTGAACTCAGCAGCGACGAGGGCCACCTGCCTCAGTCGGCCAGCGAGGACGAGAAGAAAAGCATTCTCGATCTGTTCAAGCGCTGAAGCTCAGCGCCTGGCCGGCCTGGGCGCTGGCCAGGCGTGACAGCAGGGCATGGAACTCCTGGCCCTCGCGCTCCAGCCAGCGGCCGTCGACATAGCGGAAGTGATAGCCGCCGGCGCGCGCCGCCAGCCACAGCTCCTGCAGCGGCGGCTGGGTGTTCAGCACGATCTTGCTGCCGTTCGGGAAGCTCAGCTCCAGCAAACCACCGGTGCGGTGGCTGTCGATATCGATCACGTCCTGCTCCAGCCAGGCATCGACGGTGGCCTCGACGCCGTCCAGTACGGCCCGAGTCTTGGCGTGGTAGTCGGCATCGTCAAGCGGAGTGGCAACAGGGGCGGTCATGACCGATAAACTCGCGGAATGAAAAAGACAAACGCAAGTGTAGGCCTGCTGCTGATCACCCTGCTGCTGACGGCCTGTGGGCAAAAAGGCCCGCTAACCCTGCCCGCCCCCAAACAGGCGGCATCCGCCCCCGCAAGCCCTTAGCTTGTTGGGGACAGAGCTACTCGCTTCGCTCGAGCGGTCTGTCCCGCAAGGCCATTAGATTCGGCCTTCCTCCACCGCGTGGCAGGCCACCTTGATGCCCTGAAAGTCCTGTAACGGCGGGCGCTCGGCCTTGCAGCGCTCGTTCGCATGCGGGCAGCGCGGATGGAAGCTGCAGCCGCTGGGCGGGCTCAGCGGGTTTGGCACCTCGCCCTGCACCGGCGTGCGGGCGCGCCCGCTCATATGGATGTCGGGAATCGCATCCAGCAGCATGCGGGTGTAGGGATGGCGCGGGCGGCCGAACAGATCGGCCTTGTCGGCCACCTCGACCAGGCGGCCCAGATACATCACGCCGACCTGGTCCGAGACATGGCGCACCACCGCGAGGTTGTGCGAGATGAACAGATAGGTCAGGCCGCGCTCGCGCTGCAAGTCCTTCATGATGTTCAGCACTTGGGCCTGCACCGAGACATCCAGCGCCGAGGTCGGCTCATCGCAGACCAGGAACTCGGGCTGGGTGGCCAGCGCGCGGGCGATCGAGATGCGCTGACGCTGACCGCCGGAGAACTGGTGCGGGAACTTCTCGCGGTCGCTGGGCGTCAGGCCCACCGACTGCAGCAACTCGCCGACGCGCGCCTTCAACTCCTCGGCCTCGCTGATCAGGCCGTGCTCGCGCAGCGGCTCGCCGATGATGTCCTGCACCTTCCAGCGCGGATTCAGCGAGGCATAGGGATCCTGGAAAATCATCTGCATGCGCCGGCGCAGGGCCTGGGCACCGGAGCCTGCCAGGGTCTGGGCGGTATCGATGCCGTCCACGCTGACCTTGCCGCGGGTCGGCTTGTAGAGACCCACCAGCAAGCGTGCCACCGTGCTCTTGCCGCAGCCGGACTCACCGACCAGGGCCAGGGTCTTGCCCTTCTGGATGCTGAAGCTGACACCGTCAACGGCATGCACGAATTGCCTGGGCTTGCGTTCAACGACGCGGTTCAACCAGGGCTGCGAGACATCGAAGATCTTGGCGAGGTCCTGGACTTCAACCAGCGGGCGGCTCATACAACGGTTTCCTTCTCGGCAGCATGCAGCCAGCACGAGGCGCGGGTCGCGCCTGTGGCCAGCAGTTCGGGGCGCTCGGTACGGCAACGGCCGAAGACTTTGGGGCAGCGCGGGTTGTAGGCGCAGCCATTGGGGATGGAGTTCAGGCGCGGCATCGAGCCGTCGATCTGCAGCAGGCGCTCGCGGTCCTCGTCCATCGCCGGGATCGAGCCCATCAGGCCGGCCGTGTAGGGATGCGCCGGCTTGTGGATCACATCGTGGACCGGGCCGATCTCGGCGACCCGACCCGCATACATCACCGCGACGCGGTCGCAGGTCTCGGCAATCACGCCCATATCGTGCGTCACCAGCATCACGGCCGCGCCCTGCTCCTTGCAGATGCGCTTGAGCAGCGAAATGATCTGCGCCTGGATCGAGACATCGAGCGCCGTGGTCGGCTCGTCGGCCACGATCAGCTTGGGCTCGGCCGCCAGGGCCAGCGCGATCACGACGCGCTGGCGCATGCCGCCGGAGAACTGGTGCGGGTACTGGTCGATGCGCTGCGCGGCGGCCGGGATCCCGGTCTGCTCCAGCAGCTCGATCGCCCGCTTGCGCGCCTGGCTTTCGCTGAGGTTCAGATGGGTGGTGATGGTCTCGGTCAGCTGCTGGCCGACCGTGTAAAGCGGGTTCAGCGAGGTCAGCGGATCCTGGAAGATCGCGCCGATCTGGCGGCCGCGGATCTTGCGCATCTCGTCATAGGGCAGGTTGTCGATGCGCCGGCCCTCCAGCAGGATCTCGCCGGAGGCGATGCGCCCCGGAGGATCGAGCAGGCCGATGATGGAGGCGCCGGTCAGCGATTTGCCGGCGCCGGACTCGCCGACCACGCCGAGAATCTCGCCGGGCGCGATGTCGAAATTGATGTCGTCCAGCGCCAGCAAGGTGCCGCGCCGGGTCGGGAACTCGACCCGCAGATGGCGGACTTCAAGAAGAGGTGCGGTCATAGGAAACTCTTAGCGCAGGCGGGGATTGAGGGCGTCGCGCAGCCAATCGCCGAGCAGGTTCACGGACAGGGCGATCAGCACCAGCATCACGCCGGGCCAGATCGTGATCCACCATTCACCGGAGAACAGGAAGTCGTTGCCGACCCGGATCAAGGTACCCAGCGACGGACTGGTCGGCGGCACGCCGACGCCCAGAAAGGACAGGGTCGCCTCGGTGATGATGGCGGCGGCAACCTGGATCGTCGCCAGCACCAGCACCGGCCCCAGCACATTCGGCAGCACATGCTTGCGCATGATGCGCAGCGAGCTGACGCCGATCACGCGGGCCGCCTGCACATACTCCTTGTTGCGTTCCACCATGGTCGAGCCGCGCACCGTGCGGGCGTACTGCACCCAGCCGGTCAGCGCGATCGCGAAGATCAGCACACCAAAAGCCAACGCATCGTGCGCATTCGGGAACATGGCCCGGCCGACGCCGTCGATCAGCAGCGCCACCAGGATGGACGGGAAGGACAGCATCACATCGCAGACCCGCATGATGAAGGCATCGACCTTGCCGCCGACAAAGCCGGCCAGCAGACCCAGGCCGACGCCGATGATCATCGACAGCACGACCGAGGCGAGGCCGACGAACAGCGAGATGCGCGCGCCGTACATCAGGGCCGACAGCAGGTCACGGCCCTGGTCGTCGGTACCCAGCAGGTATTTGGTGCTGCCACCCTCCATCCAGGCCGGCGGCAGGCGCGCATCCATCAGCTCCAGCGAAGCCAGATCGAAAGGGTTGTGCGGCGCGACGAACTCGGCGAACAGCGCGCAGAACACGCAGATGAAGGCGATGATGGCCGCGACGATGGCCGTCGGCGAAGCACGGAAGGAATGCCAGACATCGCCATCAAAAAAGCGCTGCAAGGCATTCGGTGCCGCAGCAACAGGGGAACTAGGGGAACTCATGGCGTGGATACTCCGGACTCGCTCGGTGATAGGGGCAGGCCCTGCTCGACAAGGCCGGCGAAAAGCGCCGCACCCAGAGGCAGAACCTCGTCATTGAAGTCGTAACGGGGGTTGTGCAGGCCGCAGTTCTCGCCCTCGGTGCGCGCCTGGCCCAGGCGCAGATAGGCGCCCGGCTTGACCTGCAGCATGAAGGAGAAGTCCTCCGAGCCCATGCTGGGAGGCAGCTCGCGGTTCAGGCGGGCCGCGCCGACCAGCCGCTCGGCGACATCGGCCGCGAAATCGGCCTCAGCGGCCGAGTTGATGGTGGCCGGGTACAGGCGTTGATAGCTGACGCTGGCACTGCCACCGAAGCCCTGGGCCAGCGACTGCACCAGCTCGGCCAGACGCTGCTCGATCAGCAGCTGCACCTCGGGCCGGAAGCTGCGCACCGTGCCGGTCAGCCGGGCCTCGCGCGGGATCACGCTGAAGGCGCCCGGCTCGCCGGCACGCAGCGAGCACAGACTGACCACGGCCTGGTCCAGCGGCGCCACATTGCGCGACACCAGGCTTTGCACGGCCGTGATCACATGGCCGGCCATCAGCACCGGATCGACCGCCAGATGCGGATGCGCCCCATGACCACCGCGCCCGGTCAGCACGATCTCGACCTGATCGGCCGCCGCCATCATCGCGCCGCGATTGATGCCAATATGGCCGGCCGGCATCTGCGGCCAGTTGTGCATCGCATAGACCGACTCGACCGGGAAGCGCTCGAACAGGCCGTCATTGATCATCTCGCGCGCGCCGGCGTAGCCCTCCTCGCCGGGCTGGAAGATCAGCACCGCCGTGCCGGCAAAAGCCCGTGTCTGTGCGAGGTAGCGGGCCGCCCCGATCAGCATGGTCGTGTGGCCATCATGGCCGCAGGCATGCATCAAGCCCGGGCTGGCCGAGCGCCAGGCAAAGTCGTTGTCTTCCTGCAGCGGCAGCGCATCCATATCGGCGCGCAGCCCCAGCAAGCGGCCACCCGCCCCGCCCTGCCCATGGATCAGCGCGACCACGCCAGTGCGCCCGATGCCGGTATGGATCTCGTCGACCCCGCACACACGCAAGGCCTCGACCACGCGGGCCGCCGTGCGGGTCTCCTGGAAACCCAGCTCAGGCATGGCATGCAACTCGCGCCGCAGCGCGGTCAACTCGCCATGCAGCGCGCTGAGTCGCTGATAGGCACCGCTCATCAATGGCCTCCGGCCTTGCCTTCGATGCGTAGGCGCGGATCGACCGCGAAATAAAGCATGTCGACCAGCAGATTGATGGTGACGAAGATGAAGGAGATCAGGCACAGATAGGCGGCCATCACCGGGATGTCGGCGAACTGCACCGCCTGGATGAAGAGCAGGCCCATGCCGGGCCACTGGAACACCGTCTCGGTGATGATGGCGAAAGCGATCAGCGAGCCGAGCTGCAGGCCGGTGATCGTGATCACCGGCACCAGGGTGTTCTTCAGCGCATGGCCGAAGTAGACCGCGTTATTGCTGAGGCCACGGGCACGGGCAAACTTGATGTAGTCGGTGCGCAGCACCTCCAGCATCTCAGAACGCACCAGGCGCATGATCAGGGTCAGCTGGAACACCGACAGCGTGATCGCCGGCAACAGCAGATGCTTGAGCCCGTCGACAGTCAGCAGCCCAGTGGTCCAGCTGCCCAGTGCGACCACATCACCACGGCCGAAGCTGGGCAGCCATTTGAGCGTCACGGCAAAGATCAGGATCAGCAGGATGCCGATCAGAAAGGTCGGCAGCGACACGCCCAGCAGCGACAGCGTCATCAGCATCTGCGAGAGAAAGCGGCCGCGCCGCAGCGCGGCATAGACCCCCAACGGAATCCCCACGCCCAGCGCGATCACACCGGCCGCCATCGACAGCTCCAGCGTGGCCGGGAAGCGCTCGGCAATCAGAGTCGAGACCTTGCGGCCCTGGCGCAGGCTCAGGCCGAACTCGCCCTGCACCGCGTTGCCGATGAATTTGGCGAACTGGACCGGAAAGGGGTCATCCAGGCCCAGGTCCTTGCGCAGTTGCTCGCGCTGCTCAGGGGTCGCGTCCTGGCCCAGCAGATTGGTCACCGGATCGCCGACGTACTGGAACAGCATGAAGGCAATGAAGGCCACCGTCAGCATCACGGCGATGGCCTGGGCAAGGCGTCTCAGAATAAAAACTAGCATGTCTTGTTCGGCGCTTTGTCAGCAGAGAGTGAGGGGTGCATCGGGGCCATTGCTGAGCGCATGGTACGCATGAATCAGGCCAAGCCTTGGCATTGCTTCTTCGAAGCAATGCACCCGCCTGTCACGGCAAGCGATGAGCGAGGCACCAAGTCGGGGCGACGTCATCTGGGCGCCATCATGGAGAAGTCTGCCCGGCGCTACAAACGGGAAAGCCCTGATGGGCCAGCGACGAAAGTAAGTGTCAGAACAGCAGGCTGCCCGGCAGGCTGCGCTGCTCGCCATCGCGGAACACCAGCGGCCCGTAGCAGGCTTCGGCCCGGCCGCGGGTGTTGTCAGCATCGGTCATGAAGGCCGCGCCGATCAAGGGGCCGGGCAACTCGCCAAAAGCAAGGCGGTAGTCGGCGGCGATATCGCGCTTGAAGCGCTGCCAGCGCGGCTTGGCACTGGGACCGGAGCCGACGACGATCTTGCGCACCCGGTCGCTACGCCGGCTGATCACCACGGTCTCGGGCGTAGCCTGGGCATCCCAGACATACATCAGCGTCGCGAAGGGCGGCGCCTCGCCGCTGAGGGTGTGGGCCAGCTCGAACATCATGCGGTTGCGCGCCGACAAGCGACTCGCGTCGCCATCGAAAGCCAGCACCAGGCGCGCCGACGCGTCGTCGGTCTCGGGGTCGGTCACCGTGGCACCACCCGGCTGGCCGGCAATCCACCAGTCGAACTCCAGCGGACCCAGCTGCTGAGGGTCCAGCTGCAAGCGGCGCCGCCACAGGCTGGCGGACTGATCGGCCTGCGCGTGAACACAGGCCCTGCCCTCACGCCGGGCCAGGCTGTAGCGGGTGGCCCGCTTGCCCGGCAGCTCGCGCGCCGACCAGCCCTCCAGCACCGGCTCCTGCGGCTGCCGCTCGGGCGTCTGGGCACAGCCCAACATCAGCAGAACGGGGACAAGCAGCAGGCAGGGTCTGAATCGGTACGGCATGGCAAGAAACTAGAGCAAGGCCGTCATCATCGCTCGGTGAAAAGTCACGGCAGATGAGCGTGCATAAAAAAGGCCGCTTCGCAGCGGCCTTGTGTTGACGGCACCACGGTGCCATCACGCCTTGAACATCCACTCAGAAGCGGTGCCGGATGCCCATCGCCACATTGTTGGAGTCCACGCCCGGCGCGCTGGTGAAGCCACCCAGGAAACCGGCCTGGCCGGGTGCGGCCTGGCCCATGCCCTTGTTGTCGAAATGCGTCAGCACGAAATTCAGATCGGTGCGCTTGGACAGCGCGTAGCTGTAGGCCACACCGTAAGAGTCCGTGTCGGCATTGATACGCGTCTTGTCATCCAGGCGGTTGAACGCGGTGTAGAAGGTGTGCTGCCCCATGGTCATGCGATAGCCAATGCTGAAAGCTGCAGCATCCTGCACAAAGGCCGACTTGTAGTTATTCACCAGCCCATCGACATTGATCTGACTGGCCAACAGGGTACCCACACCGGGTGCTGCGGCATTGAGCTGGGCCGCCAGGCCCGGCCGGACCTGACCCACCAGCGCAGTGCGCAAGCCATTCAGCAGCGCGGACAGGCCAGAAGGATTGGGGTCGGAAATGTCGTTGTACAAGAAGCTCACGGTGCCGGGACCGACCTTGGCCGACGCACCCAGCGTGATGGAGCGCAGCGAGCGCTGGCCCAGCTCGTTTTCTTTGGAGTTCATGCCAACGCCGACACCGTAGGCATCGGTCTTGTACTGAACCATCGCGCCATAAAAGCGCCCTTGAGAGGTCGAACCCTCGCCGGCCGCCACCATCACGCTGGCCGACAAGCCGCCCTGCTGAATGCGGTACTGCAGCGCATTCGACTGCCGGATATCGATCACGGCAGGGACGGCAGCCACCTGACCGGCCGCCAGGCTGGACTGCGTGGCCATCGTGTCGAAGGCCGCATTCAACTCATAAGCCGGGGTGTACTGACGCCCGGCCAGCACCGCGCCAACGGGGGTGACCAGGCCGACATAGGCCTGGCGATCCCAGAATCGCGCGTTGCCGATATTGACGCCAAACGAGGCCGCCGCAAGACTCCCACCCAAGGTGCTGGTCACGGTTTGCAGAGCCGAATTCAAACCGGCAGTCGCGCCGCCGATCAACTGCGCAGCCAAGGCCGGCGGGATGGTGCCAGGCAGAGTGAAGGTCGTCGGGGTAAAGATCGCCGACTGTTTGCCCCAGCGGTCCGGCAGGAAGGTGGTGCCCGAGACAGGCGTGTTGCTATTGGTGCCGGTGTCCAGCTCCAGGCGATTCTCCAGCACGAACAGCGCACGATAGCCGCCACCGATATCCTCGTTGCCACGGAAGCCCAGGCGCGAACCGTCCATGATGCCGCTCACCACCTGCTTGCGGGCACCTCCGGCGATCCCAGAGGTGTAGCTGACACCGCCATCCAGAATGCCGTACACCGTCACCGAGGACTGTGCCCAGGCGGCGCTGACGCTACCGGCCAACAAGCCCAGAACCAGGAAGGTCTTTTTCTTGCTCATCAATGTCTCCTGCTTGAAAAATTCTTGTGCTCGTATTCTGAGCCGCAGGCGTTCAGACAGACATCGTTTTGTGGCGACCTACCCACAGGCGATAACCCTGTCGCTTGTGCGACAGGCGTATTTAACGAGAGTGAAGCAGGCATGAAAAAACCGCCCCGAGGGGCGGTTTCGCTGAGACCACAAGCTCGCTTGCGCGAGCGCGGAATCAGAAGGTGTGACGCACGCCGACTTCAACGCCGCCGTTGTCGGAGCCAGAACCGATGGTCCAAGCAGAGGGACCAGCAACCCTGATGCTGGAACCAGGCTTGTTATCCACGCGGGACACCGTGCCATACAGCGCAGTGCGCTTGGACAGGTCGTGGATATAACCCACTGCGAGCTGCGAAACGTTGGTGGCCTTGATGTAAGACGCACGAACCGTACCGCTACCCAGCGGGGCGCTGGCGCCGATCAGGCCGATCTTCTGCTTTGTCGCGCCGAACTTGTTCTGAGTGTAGAAACCCATCAGCTTGACCATGCCCAGATCGTACGAGCCGGAGAAGGTCGTGCGCTTGTAATCGGCGTTCGAAGTGTCCGGATCGGCGTTCGAGAACGCGGCGCTGACGTTCAGCGGGCCGGCGGCGTAGCCCAGGCGCAGGCCCAGGTACTTGTTGTTGGCGCCGGCACCGGTCGCACCTTCGCCGGCAGCCACTTCAGCCGAGCCGTAGAAACCGCCCAGGTTCGAAGGCAGGTAATAAGCGACGATGTTGTCAGCACGAGTGCTGCTTGTCATGCCGCTGCCCAGGGGCAGGTAGAACTTGCTCGAATCGCCCACACCATTGGTGCCGAACGGATCGAAGTCGGCGTAGGCCGTGAACTGGTTGGTCAGGAAGCGGCCCAGACGCAGTTCACCGAAGTCACCCATCAGGCTGACCGAGGTGCGGCGATGCCAGAAACGCGACGCATTGGTCGTGCCGTCATCGGGATTGATCGCGGCTTCCAGCCAGAAACCGGCCTTCAGGCCACCGCCCAGATCTTCGACGCCACGCACGCCCCAACGGCTGCTGTAGATGCCGTCGGTGCCCAGGGTCTTGAAGGTCTTGCCGCCGCCCTTGTTGTAGCGCGCATTCAGGTCAACGCCGCCGAACAGCGTGACGGACGACTGTGCCGACGCAGCACCGACCATAGAGCCGAGCACGGCCAACGCAATCAGGGATTTCTTCATTCGTTTCTCCTAGGTTGAATAAGAGGCCCCGATCCGGGAAGCCCTCTTGCGGGGCTGATCAGGCCAACCTCCTCAGCGGAAGTTGCCGTATTGCACCAGAGCAAACCCTGAATGACCAGCCGACCGAGAGGAAAAACCAAGGCTTCGTTGTCATCACGCAACGAGACACAAAGGCTTGAAAATCGTCACAGAACAGCAATACCGCGCCAGCGGTTGACAAAGCGTCGTTTGACCCCGCGAAACTCACCCAGTCCGGGGGTAAACAGCAGGGCCACCCCTAAACTATCAGCGTATGCACACCCAACAAAGACTTGACGCCAAAGACCGACTGCTGGCCAGCCTGGACAACGGCCTGCGCGCGCTGTTCGGCGCCTATACCGCCGGGCGCAGCACGCCCGAGGCTGCGGCTGAGCCGATCGCGATGAGCGAGGCCGAGCGGCGGCTGTCGGCCGCGCTGATGCGTGTCAACCATGTCGGCGAGGTGTGCGCCCAGGCGCTTTATCAATCGCAGGCCCTGGTGTGTCGCAATGAGCAGCTGCGCAGCCACTTCCACCAGGCTGCTGCCGAGGAGATCGATCACCTGGCCTGGACGCGTGATCGCCTGAAGGACCTGAACAGCCACACCAGCTATCTGAACCCGCTCTGGTATGGCGGCGCGTTCGCACTGGGCACGCTTGCAGGTCTTGCCGGCGACCGTATCAGCCTGGGCTTCGTCGTCGAGACCGAGCGCCAGGTCGAGCAGCATCTGGCCGGCCATCTGGACCGGCTGCCGGCCAACGATGCCGGCTCACGCGCCATCGTCGAGCAGATGAAGCTCGACGAGGCACGTCATGCCGATGAAGCCCAGGCCGCTGGCGCCGCCGAGCTGCCGGCCCCGGTCAAGGACTTGATGCGCCTGGCCGCCAAGGTGATGACGGTGACGGCTCACCGCCTCTGATCAGACCTCGACCAGCTCGATCGATGTGGTGATCTCGGCCGTCTTGGCCAGCATGATGCTGGCCGAGCAGTACTTCTCATGCGACAGCGCCACCGCCCGCTCGACCGCGCCCGCATTCAATCCACGGCCGCTGACGATGAAATGCATATGGATCTGCGTGAAGACCTTGGGATCGGTCTCGGCCCGCTCGGCCTTGACCTTGACCTGGCAGCCCCGCACGTCCTGGCGGCCGCGCTTGAGTATCAACACCACGTCATAGGCCGTGCAGCCGCCGGTGCCGGCCAGCACCGTCTCCATCGGCCGCGGCGCCAGATTGCGACCGCCGCCCGCAGGGGCCCCATCCATATTCAGCAGATGGCCGCTGCCGGTTTCGGCGACAAAAGCCATGCCATCGGCCCCCATCCAGTTGATCGTGCATTCCATCTTGCTTTGCCCTGTGACTTTCCACCGCCGCTTGGTGAAAAAATATTGCGGCGCAACATAAGCTGCGATTAGAATTCTAAGCAAGCAAACGAAAACAAACGAACAAGTTCGCGCCTTGGCGCCTGTACGTTTTCTTCATTGCACCGATTGTCTCCTCCACCGCCTCCATGGTGGATTCAGCCCGAGCCCGCAAGGACTCGGGCTTTTTTTCGTGCCCACGCAGGCGGCGAAGCGCCGGCAGGCCCTGGCTTATGATGCTGCGCCGCAACACCCAGCATTGGAGAGCATTCATGGCCGGCCCTGCACGGAAGCCCCGCACCACCCGATCCACCAGCATCGGCAAGCCCGCCCTGATGCCCAGCGGTGACAGCTATCTGCAGCGAATTCTGAATGCCAAGGTCTACGAGGTCGCCGACGAGACCGCCCTGGATGCCGCCAAGAACCTCTCCAAACGCTTGGCCAACAAGGTGCTGCTCAAGCGCGAGGACACCCAGCCGGTGTTCAGCTTCAAGCTGCGCGGCGCCTACAACAAGATGGCGCATCTGAGCCCCGAGGCCCGTGCCCAGGGCGTGATCTGCGCCTCGGCCGGCAACCATGCCCAGGGCGTGGCGCTGTCGGCCAAGAAGCTGGGCTGCCGCGCCGTCATCGTGATGCCCGTCACCACACCCAAGGTCAAGATCGACGCGGTGCAGGCAATGGGCGGCGAGGTCGTGCTGCACGGCGACAGCTTCACCGATGCCTATGGCCGCGCGTTGGAGTTGGAACGCGAGCAAAAGCTGACCTTCGTCCATCCCTTCGACGATCCCGATGTGATCGCCGGCCAGGGCACGATCGCGATGGAAATCCTGCGGCAGCATCCAGGCCCCATCGATGCGATCTTCGTCGCCATCGGCGGCGGCGGCATGATCTCCGGCATCGCTGCCTACATCAAGGCGGTGCGCCCTGAGATCCGGGTGATCGGCGTGCAGACCAAGGACTCGGACGCGATGCTGCGCTCGATCAAGGCCGGCAAGCGGGTGCAACTGCAGGACGTAGGCCTGTTCGCCGACGGCACGGCCGTCAAGCTGGTTGGCGAGGAAACCTTCCGCATCACCCAAGCCCTGGTCGATGACTACATCGTCGTCGACACCGACGCGGTCTGCGCCGCGATCAAGGACGTGTTCGAAGACACTCGCAGCATCCTGGAGCCCTCCGGCGCGATGGGCGTGGCCGCACTCAAGCAGTATGTGGCCAAGAACGGTGCCAAGGGTCAGACCTTGATCGCCATCACCTGCGGCGCCAATATGAACTTCGACCGCCTGCGCTTCGTCGCCGAACGGGCCGAGGTCGGTGAGCAGCGCGAGGCCCTGTTCGCGGTCACCATTCCCGAGGAGCGCGGCAGCTTCAAGCGCTTTTGTGAGCTGCTCGGGCCGCGCAGCGTGACCGAGTTCAATTACCGCATTTCGGACCAGAACGAGGCCCATGTCTTTGTCGGCGTCGCCATCACCAAGCGCGAAGAGGCCGACAAGCTGGCGCGCCAGTTTGCCAAGCATGGCTTCCCGGCGGTCGATCTGAGCGACAACGAGCTGGCCAAGCAGCATGTGCGCCATATGGTGGGCGGTCGCAGCGAGCTGGCCAAGAATGAGCGGCTGTACCGCTTCATCTTCCCGGAGCGGCCCGGCGCGCTGATGCGCTTCCTGTCCAGCATGCACCCGGAATGGAACATCAGCCTGTTCCATTACCGCAATCAGGGCGCCGACTACGGCCGCATCCTGGTCGGCATCCAGGTGCCGCGGGGTGACAGCGCGGCGCTGCGCGACTTCCTCGACTCGCTCAACTACCCCTACGAGGACGAGAGCAGCAACCCGGTCTACAAGCTCTTCCTGCGCTGAGCGCTGCCGGGCAAGTGCGGATGACGGCGGCCGGCGCATAGCCCAGAATCCAGCCAGCCATGCCCATCCACCAATCGCTGATCTCGCCGACCGCCAATCCCGAGCTCGAGCGCGCCTTGCGCGAGCGCGTCGATCGGCGCGCCGCGATCGCCGGCGGCCTGGGCGAGCTGGAGCCGCTGGCGGTGCGCCTGGGCCTGGTGCAGAACACCCTGACCCCGCGCTTTCGCGACCCCGCCTTGCTGCTGTTCGCCGCCGACCACGGCATCGCGGTGGAGGGCATCGCCCTGCTGCACGGCCGCACCACCCGCGAGCAGGCCCTGCTGGCCCTGCAGCACCGGCTGCCGGTGGCGGTGTTCGCGCGTCAGCAAGGACTACAGCTGACCGTGGTCGACTGCGGCATCGCCGAGCCGCTGCTGCCCCATGCCCGGCTGCTGTCGCGCAAGATCGCCCATGGCACACGCAACTCGCGGGGCGGCCCGGCGATGAGCATGGAACAAGCCCATGCCGGTGTACGCGTCGGCATGGAGATCGCCGACAGCCTGAGCGGCAATGTGCTGGCCTGCGCCGGCCTCGGCCAGGGCTCGGAAGAAAGCGCGGCGCTGCTGCTGTCCCGCCTGGCCGACAGCCCGCTGCGCGACTTCATCGTGTCCGGCCCCGATATGCGCCAGGACGATCTGGCCCGGCTGCTGCATATCTTGCAAGGCGCCCAGGCGCGGCACCGCGAGTTGCAGGAGCCGATGGAAGTGCTGGCTGGGCTGGGCGGCTACGAGATCGCGGTGATGGTCGGCGCCATGCTGGTGGCCGCCAGCAAACGCCAGCTGATCATCGTCGACGGCATGTCCGCCTGCGCGGCGCTGAAGATCGCCGCGCTGATCGCCGCACCGGTGACCGACTATGCGGTATTCTGCCGCAGCCACGCCCACCGTGGCCTGGACGAAGCGCTGGCCCTGTTCCATGCCTCGGCCCTGCTGGAACTGGGCATGCAGAGCGCGGACGGCACCGGCGCCGCGCTCGCCTGGCCGCTGATACGCAGTGCCGGCGCGCTGCTGACCGATCTGCATGAGCTGGCCGACCGGCCCGGCGCAACCGACTCGGCGCCGCTGCCCATGCTGACCCAGCCGCTCAGCACCGCCGGCGGTCCACTCAGCACTGCCGGCGGCCCGCTCAGCAAACGCTGAGGATCAGCGGGTATTGCCGGTGTTGCCGTCCTGCCCGGTCTGGGTGGGCGGGAGCTCCGGCGGCAGTGGCTGTGCGGGCGGCATCACGGGCAAGGCCTGCGGCGGCGGGTTGCTGTTGATCTGCGGCGGCGGCAGCGCGACGGCGGCCGGCAGGCTGCCGGTCGCGGCCGGCACCGGCGGCGCCAAGCTCAGGCGCAGGCTGACCACACCCTGGCGGCCCAGTGCCGCCGAATTGCCGTCCAGCGCCAGCAGCTGCAATTCGCCGTCGACAGCCGCACCGACCCGCACCGTGCGTGCCGGCGCGTTGTCCACCGTGATCACCGCGACGCCTTCGCCGGCATGGCGGCCACCGCCCTGCTTGGGGGCCACCAGGCCGACCAGCTTGTAGCGTCCATCGACCGGTGCCGCGACCTCGACCACCGGCGCGGCCTGCGGCGCGCCGAACAAGCGGCTCAGGTCGGCGCGCGGCCCCGTGCCGTCGGCGGCCGGCAGCGCCTGCGGCGGCACAGGCAGCGGCGCCGGCAAGAGCTTCAGCAACCAGAAGGCGCTGCACAGGGCCAGCAGGGCCCAGACGGCAAAGGTCAACAATCGTGCGAGCATGCGCCGATTATGATTCATGCCAATGCGACAACCGGGCGCCTCCATGCCAAGCCTCAGCGTTAAAAATACGTCACGCCGCCCACGCGGCTTCACCTTGATCGAATTGCTGGTGGTGCTGGTCATCATCGGCGTGCTGGCCGCCCTGATCGTGCCCAATGTGCTGAACCGGGCCGATGATGCCCGCGTCACTGCCGCGCGTACCGACGTCAACAACCTGATGCAGGCGCTGAAGCTCTACAAGCTCGACAACCAGAGATTCCCCACCGGCGAGCAGGGCCTGGAGGCCCTGGTACGCAAGCCCAGCAGCGGCCCGGCCCCGGCCAACTGGAAGCCCTATGTCGAGAAGCTGCCCAACGACCCCTGGGGCCGCCCCTACCAGTTCGCCAACCCGGGCGTGAAGGGCGAGATCGATGTCTACAGCTTTGGCGCCGATGGCCAGGCTGGCGGCGAGGGCAAGGACGCCGACATCGGCTCCTGGCAGTAGGGTGGCGCCCCTCGCCTGTGGGTACACAGTCGGTCCCCCGAGGGGACGCCGAACCTGGCCGGGTTTGCCCATCCGGGTTCGGCAGAGGCCGTCCTTGGGGCGGCCCGGCGGACGGCCAAAGCGTTACGTCCGTGGATTTACATTGATCGAACTGCTGGTCGTCGTGGCCTTGATTGCGATCGCGACGGCGACCCTGAGCCTGGCGTTGCGCGACCCGGCGGGTGCGCAATTGGAGCGCGAGGCCGAGCGGCTGGCGGCACTGTTCGAGACGGCGCGTGCCGAAGCGCGTGCGGCCGGGCTGACGGTGCAATGGGCGCCGGTCAACGACGACTCCGGTGACCAGTTCCGCTTTCGCGGCCTGCCTGAGCGCATGCAGCTGCCGCGCCGCTGGCTGGGCGAGGCGGTGGCGGTGGAGATCGTCGGCGCACGCTCGGTTCAGCTCGGGCCCGAGCCCATGGTCGGCGCGCAGCGCCTGCGCCTGAGCCTGGGCGCACAGCGCATCGCGCTGGTGACCGACGGCCTGGGGCCGTTCGAGCCGCAGCACGAACCCGAGACCGCCCCGTGAAGAGAGCTTTGCAAGGCTTTACCTTGATCGAGGTGCTGGTGGCGCTGGCCATCGTCGCGATCACGCTGGCGGCCGGCCTGAAGGCGGCCGGCGCGCTGACCGGCAATGCCGAGCGACTGGCCCAGGTCAGCGCCGCCCAGTGGTGCGCAGAGAATCAGCTGACCGAGCTGCGCCTGGCGCGGCAGTTCCCCGGTGTCGGTGATATCGAGTTCGCCTGCAGCCAGTTGGGCCGCGACTATGCCGGGCGCCTGGTCGTGCGGCCGACGCCGAACCCGAATTTCCGCCGCGTCGACGCGCTGATCGCCAATGATCAGGGCGTGCCGCTTTTGAGCCTGTCCACCATCGTCGGAAGGTACTGAAGGTGCACGGACGCGAGCGCGGCTTTACCCTGGTCGAGGTGCTGGTGGCTCTGCTCATCATGGCAGCCATCGCGGTGATGTCCTGGCGCGGCATCGACGGCATGCTGCGCAGCCGCGACATCAGCCAGGGCAGCCTGGCGCAGACCGAGCGGCTGCAGACCGTGCTGGCGCAATGGGAACAGGATCTGCGCTCGCTGCAGGACGGCGGCGGCGACGTCAGCCCATTGAGCTTCGACGGCGCCAGCCTGCGCATCACCCGCCAGCAGCCCGGCGGCCTGCAGCTGGTGGCCTGGACCGTGCGCGAGGGCCGGCTCTACCGCTGGGAGAGCGCGACGCTCAACAACATCGCCGCGCTGAACGACGCCTCGCTGCGCAGCCAGCAAGGCCTGGGCGACCAGGATCGGCAGTTGATGGCGCTGGGCGGCGTCAGCGGCTGGCAGATGTTCTTCTATCGCGGCAATGCCTGGAGCAATGCCATGTCCAGCGACGACGTCAAGCAAGCGCCACCCGCGGCCTCGGGCCCGGCCGGCCCCGGCCGGGTGCTGCCCGGTGGCGTGCGGATGATTCTGCAGTTCGCGCCCGGCAGCGGCCATGGCGGGCCGCTGACCCGGCAGATCGTGCTGGGGCCGCAATCATGAGGGCCGGCATCACGCGGCCGAGCGACGGGCCGCCCCGAGCCGGCCGCCATCCCCTCGGGGGATCGGACGCTGTACCCGGCGGCCGAGGGGCTCAATCAGGCGCCGCGCTGCTGACGGCGCTGCTGATCGTCGCGCTGGTCGCCAGCCTGGCCTCGGCCATGGTGTGGCGTCAGTACCGGGCGGTGCAGATCGAGGCCGCAGACCGTGCTCGCGCGCAGTCCGCCTGGATTCTGCAGGGCGCGCTGGACTGGGCCCGGCTGATTCTGCGTGAGGACGCGCGCGCCAACCGCAACGATCCCGTCGACCATCTCGGCGAGGTCTGGGCCGTGCCGCTGGCCGAAGCCAGGCTCTCGACCTTTCTGGCCGCCGACCGCACGAACGCCAGTGAAGACACCGGCAAGGACGAGGGGCCCGAGGCCTTTCTGTCCGGCACGCTGCTGGATGCCCAGGCCCAGTACAACCTGCGCAATCTGGTCGGCGGCGACGAGGCCGCCCAGGCCCTGGAGTTGCGCACCCTGACCCGCCTGTGCGAGAGCGCCGGTGTGCCGGCCGATACCGCCGCCAAGATCGCCGGCCAGCTGCGCGCCGCCTTTGCTGACAAGCCCGAGGCCCAGGCGCCGCTGCGCCCGCAGACCCTCGAGCAGCTGCAATGGCTGGGCATCCCGGCCGAGATCGTGGTCCGGCTGCGGCCGCTGCTGACCCTGCTGCCGGCGCGCACACCGGTCAATCTGAACACCGCGCCGCGCGAGGTGATCGCGGCGCTGTTCGACGGCATGGACCTGGCGTCGGCCGAGCGCGTCGTGCAGCAGCGCCAGAACGCACCGATGCGCAATCTGGAAGACGCCAAGGCCCTGCTGCCCGAGGGTGTTGTGCTCAGCGGCGAGCGCGCCGCCTTCGTCTCCTCCTACTTCATCGTCAACGGCCGGCTGCGGCTCGAGGCACGGGTGCTGGAGGAGCGCTCGCTGGTACAACGCCGCGACCTGGACATGCTGGTGCTGAACCGCCAGCGCGTCAACTTGGTGCTCGAAGCCGGACGATGAGCGTCGGGCCGACACAAGCTGCTCCTAGAATGCCCCACCCATAAGCCATGACCACCCTGATCCTGCTCCTGCCCCAGCGTGGCCGACTGCGCGCCCAAGGCCAAGCCACGCCCGACGGCCTGAGCCGAGGCGAGCATGGCCGTGAGTACGACTATGTGCTGAGCCACGACGGCGTCCAGGCGACGGCCCAGGGTCGCAGCGTCGCCGCGCTGCTGCCGCGCGCCGACACCGTGATCGCGGTGCCCGCCGAGGCCGACCTGAGCTGGCACCGGCTGGCGCTGCCGCGTGCCGCGCGTGCCCACCTGCGCGCCGCGCTGGCCGGCACGATGGAAGAAGCCTTGCTCGACGACACCGAAAGCCTGCATTTCGCGATCGAGCCCGGGGTGCAGGCCGGCGAGCAGGCCTGGGTCGTCGTGACGCACAAGGCCTGGCTGGTCGAGCAGCTGGCGCATCTGGAACAGGCCCAGGTCTTTGTCGACCGGCTGGCGCCGCTGTCCTGGCCCGAGGCCCAGGCGCGCGGCCATTTCTTCGCCAGCGGGCTCGAGTCCGCCCAGCCCGCCCAGCCCGATCCATGCGGGCTGCGCTGGAGCCATGCCGACGGCGTCAGCACGCTGTGCCTGCAGGGCAGCCTGGCCCGCGACCTGTTCCCGGCTGCAGTGGTGCAGGCCGCACGCTGGACCGGCTCGCCCGGCGTGATCGGTGCCGCCGAGCACTGGCTGGGCACGGCAGTGGCGCCACTGTCCGACGCCGAGCGCGCTCTGCATGTCATCAACAGCCCCTGGAATCTGCGCCAGTTCGAGCTGGCGCCGCGCACCCGCGGCATCCGCGCGCTGCGCGAGGTCTGGCGCAGCCTGATGAGCAGCCGCTGGCGCCCGGTGCGCTGGGGCCTGGCCGGCCTGGTGGCGGTGCAGCTGCTGGGCCTGAATCTGTGGGCCTGGCAGCTCAGGAGCGAGCTCGGCGAACGACGCGCCGCGCTGAACCAGACGCTCAGCAACACCCACCCGCAGGTGCGCGCCATCCTTGATGCGCCGCTGCAGATGCAGCGCGAGACCGAGCTGCTGCGCGCCAGCGCCGGCCGGGCCGGCGAGCAGGACCTGGAAACCCTGCTGGCCGCCGCCGCCACCGCCTGGCCGGCCGAACGCGGCCCGGCCGATGCCCTGTCCTTCGAGACCGGCCGGCTGCTGATCCCCGCCGCCGGCTGGAGCGAGGCCCAGATCCAGCAGTTCCGTCGCCAGCTGCACAGCGAAGGCTGGCAGCTCGAGATCAATGATGGCCGCATGGCCCTGAGCCGCGCACGCGCCCTATGAGCAGCAGACGAAAGACCCTCGGATTAGCCCTCAGCCCCGAGCAAGCGGCCCAATGGCAGCAGCTGAAGTCGCGCTGGCAGGCGCTGGGTGAGCGCGAGCGGACCGTCGCGCAGCTGGGCGCGGCCGCGCTGGGCCTGCTGCTGCTATGGAGCGTCGCGGTGCAACCGGCGCTGCGCACCGTGCGCGCCGCGCCGGGCCAGCTGAGCCAGCTCGATGCCCAGCTGCAGCAGATGCAGCGCCTGGCGCAGGAAGCGCGCGAGCTGCGTGAGCAGCCGGCCGTGCCGGCGGCGCAGTCGCTGCAGGCGCTGAAGGCTGCCAGCGAGCATCTGGGGCCGGCCGCGCGCCTGTCGATCAGCGGCGAGCGTGCGGTGCTGAGCCTCAACGGCGTCGGCAGCGAGGCCTTGCAGGCCTGGCTTGGCGAGGTGCGCAGTGCCGCCCGCGCCCGGCCGGTCGAGGCCACCTTGCAGCGCGGCCCGCAGGGCTTCAGCGGCAGCATCGTGCTGGCGCTGGGAGCACCGGCATGATCAAGCCACCGAGTCTGCGCTGGAGTCTCGGCGGCGCCCTGGTCGGCGCCTTGCTGGGCCTGATCCTGTTTGCCCCGGCCAGCTGGCTGGCACGCGGCCTGGCCCAGGCCAGCAGCGGCCATCTGCTGCTGGCCGAAACCCGCGGCAGCCTCTGGAGCGGCAGCGGCGTGCTGGTGCTGACCGGTGGCACCGGCAGCCGCGACGCCAGCCTGCTGCCCGGCCGCATCGAATGGACGCTGGCGCCCAAGGGCCTGGGCCTGCTGATGAGCGCACGCCAGGCCTGTTGCATCAACGGCGAGCTGCAGATCCTGCTGCAACCGGGCCTGGGCAGCCTGGGCTTTAGCCTGCCGCAGCAGCAGGGCGCCGACTGGCTGACGCGCTTCCCGGCCGCCTGGCTGGGCGGGCTGGGCACGCCCTGGAACACCTTGCAGCTGGGCGGTGGCATGCGCTTGAGCGCGCGCGAGTTCCGGCTCGAATGGGCGCAGGGGCGCTGGCGCCAACTGGGCCAGCTGGACCTGGACTTCGTCAACCTGTCCTCGCGTGTCTCGACCCTGGCGCCGCTGGGCAGCTACCGCTTCAGCATTGCGGCCGATCCGGCGGCGGCCGGCGTCTCGACGCTGCGACTGAGTACGCTGGAAGGCGCGCTGCTGCTGAGCGGCCAGGGCGTACTGAGCGGCGGCAAGGCCCGTTTCCAGGGCGAGGCTCAGGCCGCGCCCGAGCGCGAAGCCGCGCTGAACAATCTTCTGAACATCATCGGCCGGCGCCAAGGCGCCCGCTCGGTGATCTCGATTGGATGAACGAGATGATCAAGACACACCGGCTCCTCCCGCTGCTGGCCCTGCTGGCCCTGGCCGCTGCCGCGCCGGCGCAGGCCCAGGCGCCCACTGCGGCCGCGCGCGGCCCGGCGCTGAAGGCCCAGACCCCGGTGACGCTGAACTTCGTCAACGCCGACATCGAGGCCGTGACCCGCGCCATTGGCGTGATGATGGACCGCCAGTTCGTCATCGACCCGCGGGTCAAGGGCGTGATCACGCTCTATAGCGAGCAGCCGCTGAGCGTGCGCGAGGCCTATCTGAGCTATCTGGCCGGGCTGCGCGGCCTGGGCTTCACGGTGGTCGAGGCCGGCGGCCTGTACAAGGTCGTGCCCGAGGCCGACGCGAAGCTGCAGACCGGCGCGGTCGCGGTGGGCGCCAGCAGCCAGCGCGGCGACCAGGTGATGACCCAGATCTACAAGCTCAACCACGAGAACGCCAACAATCTGGTGGCCGTGCTGCGCCCGCTGATCAGCCCCAACAACACCATCAATGCCAACCCGGGCAACAACAGCCTGGTGATCACCGACTACGCCGAAAACCTGCAGCGGCTCACGCGCATCATCGCGGCGATGGACACGCCGTCCAGCACCGATATCGAGGTCGTGCCGCTCAAGCATGCCTTGGCTGCCGACATCGCGGCCCTGGTGCAAAAACTCGGCGAGGCCGGCAGCGGCGCCGTCGCCGGTGCGCCCGGCCAGGCCAGCGGATCGCTGAGCGTGCTGGTCGACCCGCGCAGCAATGCGCTGATACTGCGCGCGCCCAATCCGGCTCGGCTGGCCAGCGCCCGCGCCACCGTTGCCAAGCTCGACCAGCCGCTGCCCGATGGCGACGCCCCGGGCATCCGCGTCGTGCACCTGAAGAACGCCGAAGCCGCCAAGCTGGCCGTGGTGCTGCGCGCCGCTTTCGGTGGCGCGGGCGGCGGCAGCGGCAGCACCGGCAGTACCAGCAACAACGCGCAGCTGACACCGGCCGCCCAGGGCACGATCAGCGCCACCGGCAGCGGCGGCAGCAACAGCAGTAGCGGCAGCGGCAACTCATCGGCCTCGACCTCGCCGGTCAGCGCCTCGGCGGGTCCGTCGACCGGCGGCTTCATTCAGGCCGACCCCTCGACCAACTCGCTGATCATCACCGCCGCCGAGCCGCTGTATCGCCAGGTGCGCGCGGTGATCGACCAGCTCGACGGCCGGCGCGCCCAGATCTATGTGGAGTCGATGATCGTCAAGGTCGATGCCAACAAGACCGGGCAGTTCGGTGTGCAGTGGCAAAGCCTGTTCGGCAAGGACGGCGACCGCACGATCTCAGGCCTGGGCACCAACTTCGGCAGCGGCAACTCCAATATCGTCAACTTGTCGGCCGCGACGGCCGGCGGGCGCACGACGATAGGCACGGCGGTCGCCAGCGGCGTCAACCAGGGCCTGAATATCGGCGTACTGAAGAAGGTCAGCGACTTCTACACGCTGGGCGCGATCGCCAACTTCCTGGAAACCCAGACCGGCGCCAACATCCTCTCCACGCCCAATCTGGTGGCGCTGGACAACGAGGAAGCCAAGATCGTGATCGGCCAGAACGTGCCCTTCATCACCGGCTCCTTCACCAACACCGGCGCCGGCACCGGTGGCACGGTCAACCCCTTCCAGACCATCGAGCGCAAGGACGTCGGCCTGACCCTGCGCATCAAGAGCCAGGTCGGCGAGGGCGGCACGGTGCGCATGGTGATCTATCAGGAGAACTCCTCGGTGGTGCAAGGGGTCACCAACAGCGCCGGCCCGACCACCGACAAAAGCTCGATCGAGACCACGGTGCTGGCCGATGACGGCCAGATCATCGTGCTGGGCGGGCTGATGAAGGACGAGTACAGCGACGGTGAGGACAAGGTGCCGGGTCTGGGCAATATTCCGCTGCTGGGCAATCTGTTCAAGGGCGAAAACCGCAAGCGCATCAAGACCAATCTACTGGTCTTCCTGCGCCCGGTGGTGCTGCGCAACCAGCTCGGCGCCGACCAGGTGACCCTGGACCGCTACGAGTCAATACGTGCGCTGCAGCAGAACGCCCAGCCCGCCCCGAACCCGGTATTGCCCGATACCGGCGCGCCGATCCTGCCAGTCCTGCCGGGTGCGCAGCCGGCGGTGCCCCAGCAAGGCAAGACAAACTAAAGCCATGGCGATCCGCCACCCCCTCCCCTACGCCTTCGCGCGCACCCACACGGTGCTGCTGGAGGACGATGGCGCCCAGCTGGTGCTGTGGGCGCCGCCGCAGGTGACACTGGCCGCGCTGTCCGAGGTGCAGCGCCTCTACAGCATCGACCGCATGGAGCATGAGGCCCAGGCCAGCCTGGCCGAGCGCATCAACCGCGCCTATGCAGGCAGCGAATCGAGCGCGGCCGTCGTGGTCGGTGAGGTCGAGAGCGCGGTCGACCTGAGCCGCATGATGCAGGATCTGCCGGCCGTCGAGGACCTGCTGGAAGCGGCCAACGACGCGCCCATCATCCGCATGCTCAATGCGCTGCTGACCCAGGCCGCCAAGGACGGCGCCAGCGACATCCATATCGAGCCCTACGAACGCGCCAGCTCGGTGCGCTTCCGGGTCGACGGCACCCTGCGCGAGGTGGTGCAACCCAACCGCGGCCTGCATGCCGCGCTGATCTCGCGGCTGAAGATCATGGCCGAGCTCGACATCGCCGAGAAGCGCCTGCCGCAGGATGGACGCATCTCGCTGCGCATCGGCGGCCGCGCCATCGATGTGCGCGTCTCCACCCTGCCCTCGGCCCATGGCGAGCGCGCGGTGCTGCGCCTGCTGGACAAGAGCGAATCGAAGTTCACGCTCGAAGGCCTGGGCATGAGCGGCGATGTGCTGAGCGCCTTCCAGCATCTGGTGCAGCAGCCGCACGGCATCGTGCTGGTGACCGGCCCGACCGGCTCGGGCAAGACCACTAGCCTCTATGCCTCGCTGCAGACGGTGGACACCAGCACGACCAATGTGTTGACGGTCGAGGACCCGATCGAGTACGAGCTCGGCGGCATCGGCCAGACCCAGGTCAACACCAAGATCGACCTGACCTTCGCGAAGGCCCTGCGCGCCATCCTGCGCCAGGATCCGGACGTCATCATGATCGGCGAGATCCGCGACTACGAGACCGCCCAGATCGCGATCCAGGCCTCGCTGACCGGCCACCTGGTGCTTGCCACGCTGCACACCAATGACGCACCCAGCGCGGTGACCCGGCTGATGGACATGGGGGTCGAGCCCTTCTTGCTGAGCTCCAGCCTGCTGGGCGTGCAGGCCCAGCGTCTGGTGCGCAAGCTCTGCGGCAGCTGCAAGCGCCAGGGCCCCGACGGGCGCTGGCATCCGGTCGGCTGCCCGGCCTGCGGGCAGACCGGCTACAAGGGCCGCACCGGGGTCTACGAGCTGATGGTGGTGGATGACGAGCTGCGCGCGCTGATCCATCAGCGCACGTCCGAGGGCGAGCTGCAGGCGGCGGCGCGAACCAAGGGCCTGCGTTCGATGCGCGAGGATGGCGAGCGTTTGATCACGGCCGGCATCACCTCGGCCGAAGAAGTGCTTCGAGTCACCCGCGACTAATACAGCCGCCATGCCCGCCTTCAAATACGAAGCCCTGAACGCCGCCGGTCGCAGCAGCACCGGTCTGCTGGAGGCCGACAGCGCGCGCGCCGCGCGGGCCCAGCTGCGCGCTCAGGCGCTGGTGCCGCTGAGCGTGCAGCCGGTTGAACAACAGGGTCAGGAGGGCCATGGCAGACGCTGGAGCCGGCGCGTGCTGAGCGCCACCGCGCTGTCGGTCTGGACCCGCCAGTTGGCCGGCCTGGTCGGCTCCGGCCTGCCGATCGAGCGGGCACTGACCGCGCTGGCCGACGAAAGCGAGGACCAGCGCATCGCCGAACTGCTGGCCCAGCTGAAGGCCGAGGTCAACGGCGGTGCCACCTTTGCGCGCGCGCTGGCCACCGCGCCGCGCGAGTTCGACGAGGTCTACCGCGCAGTGGTCGCGGCCGGCGAGCAGAGCGGCGCGCTGGGCCTGGTGCTGGAGCGCCTGGCCGACGATCTGGAGGAACGCCAGAACCTGCGTGCCAAGCTGATTGGCGCGATGGCCTACCCGGCCATCGTCTCGCTGATCGCTGTTGTCATCGTGATTTTTCTGGTCACCTATGTGGTGCCGCAGATCGCCACCGTCTTCACCGGCTCCAAGCGCGCCCTGCCCTTTCTGACCGTCGCGATGCTGGCGATCAGCGACTTCGCGCGCCAATGGGGCTGGGCCGTGCTGGCGGCCCTGGTGGCCGGTTTCAGCGGGCTGTCGTGGATGCTGCGCAACCAAGCGTTTCGCGAGCGCTTCGATGCCGCGATGCTGGGCGTGCCGCTGATCGGCCGGCTGGCGCGCGGCTACAACGCGGCGCGCTTCGCCAGCACGCTGGCGATGCTGGCCGGCGCCGGCGTGCCGATTCTGAAAGCCCTGCAGGCGGCGGCCGAGACCCTGGGCAACCGCGCGATGCGGGCCGACGCGCTGGACGCGCTGGTGCAGGTGCGCGAGGGCGCGCCGCTGGGCTCGGCCCTGGCCGGCAAGAAGCGCTTCCCGGGCATCCTCGCGATGTTCGCCCGCCTGGGCGAGCAGACCGGCTCGCTGCCGCAGATGCTGGAACGCGCCGCCCGCCAACTCGGCACCGAGGTGCAGCGCCGCGCGATGGCCGCCGCGACGATTCTGGAGCCGCTCTTGATCGTCGCGATGGGCGCCATCGTGATGCTGATCGTGCTGGCCGTGCTGCTGCCCATCATCCAGCTCAATACCTGGGTGAAGTAGACGCGCGTCGGTGGGGCCATGAGCCCCCCAAGAGGGATTTCCTGAGATTGGGATGCTCGGCGACTATCGCCCGTAGTCTTCAAGTTGCGTGAAATAGCCGCTGATAGCGGCCCAGGGAGTCCCATGAATATCACGGCAGATGCATCCAACGCCATGCTGGAGGGCGGGTCAAGCGCACCGTTTGATGCCGGCGCCGCAACCGCAGTACGGCCACAGCCGGACTCGACCCTGGCCGCCCTGGCCATCATCGCCCGCCCGCACCATGTGGCCGCCGACTCCTCGGCCTTGCGGCATGAACTGGACCTCGGTGAAGCTCAGTTGCAGTTGCAATCTGGCCTGACGACGTCTCACCGTGCTGAAGTCCGGCACCGACCAATCAAGCCCCGCGAGTTTGAGCAGGCTCTGCACCGAGCCCAGCGTTTGCCGTTGGGCTTGGTATGCCAAGCCGTCTCCTTGTCAAGCCACACCGACAGTGCGCCGCGTGCCTTCAGCGCCGCGTTGTACTACGCCGAGTTCATCGTGCGGCATCGGCTGCGCCCCTTCTTCTCCTGCTTTATGCCGTCAGCGTAGCAGCGCGGGCGGGGCTGTTTGTGCAACAAGGCCTGTGTGCTGCAACTCTTGGGGTAGAGATGAGAAAACTGCTGGTTTTCGCGAGATTGGCTCATATTGGTATCTTTCTCGGCGGGTCGGCAGTCAGTGTCTGCGCGCAAGCCGGCCTTGCCAAGGAGACGGTGCTTGCTCCAAATTCATCGATCAGCGTGTCGATGGCCAACCAGCGTATTTCGGTGCAAGCGGAGACCGATACCGTGCGCGTGTTCAAGTTCAATGAGTGCGAGTTCCGGATCTCTGCAGCAACACAGAGTGAACGAAACCAAGGTAGTCATGGGATTTACCATGGCTTCTATGAAGGCGGGCGCGACTTTAAGAAGCGTTTGTTACTTGATGGTTGCCAGCAACTGCGGACGCCTCGGTTTCGCGAAGCGCAGGTACATCTGCCCAGCGAAGCTTTTGCACTTGAATGGTTGCGCCGTCAGGTGGGGTCGAAAGATGGCCGTGCCATCGTCGACTCAGGCCTTGTGATGACTTGGCAGTACCGCCCGGCACTGGACAGCGTCGGCGTCGACATTTACAGGGCGTGTGTGAACGGCAGGCCGGTGGAGTTCAGCAAGTTGCTCCCGCAGGGGGAGCCAGACCCGGTACGCGTCGTTATGGACGGTCCCATGCTCCCCTGCGCAACAGTCCCTCAGAAGGTCGCTACGGACACAGCCGTGATGTTGCAGCGGATGTGGCACGAAGGCGATCGCATGCAACTGGATGCGGCTGCCAACAGGGTGAAAAGAAACGAAATAGCGAAACCAAGCCCGCCGTGAAGGGAGGGGCGAGGGCATCTGTAGACGCAGCGCCCCGAACTGCCGTCTCCAGCGAGAGCCCCGACTCGAAATCGGCGATGGCGTGATCCGCAATCGGCAGCCCGCCCTTTCTTTCTGGCCAGCAGCGCCAACGAACGGAACTATTGGGCAATCGGGGCTTTTCTCGATGCGCACGGTGGCCCACTGTTTGCTTGAATAGACACAAGCCCTGTGGTTCAGGGCCTGGAGTCGGTTCATGAGCAGCTCTCACGCCATCGCCTTGGCCCCCCGCATCCCGATTGCGCAGATGCGCAGTGTGTTCAGCGTCCACGAGGTCGAGCAAAAGCTCGCCAAGCTGCCCGAGCGCGACCACGAGCCCTTGCGCAACACCTACCAGCGCATGCTGGACAAGGGCCCGCAGCGCTTCCAGGTCAAGCCCTCGGGCCTGCCGGCGATGGCCTCGCTCTACGAGGAGCTGCCCAACTTCCACGAGGTGCTCGACGATGTGCGACGCCAGATCGCGCTGTGCGAGGACAGCGGCGACCCGCTGGAGATCACCCCGCTGCTGCTCTTGGGCCCGCCGGGCATAGGCAAGACCCATTTCGCGCGCCAGATCGCCCAGTTGCTGGGCACCGGCATGGGCTTCATCTCGATGAGCTCGCTGACCGCCGGCTGGGTCTTGTCGGGCGCCTCCAGCCAGTGGAAGGGCGCGCGACCCGGCAAAGTCTTCGAAGCCCTGATCGACGGCGACTATGCGAATCCGGTGATGGTGGTCGACGAGATCGACAAGGCCGGCGGCGAAGTCAGCTACGACCCGCTGGGCTCGCTCTACAGCCTGCTCGAGCACGACACCGCCGGCAGTTTCACCGACGAGTTCGCCGAGATCGCGGTCGACGCCAGCCAGGTGATCTGGGTCGCCACCGCCAACGACGCCCGCGCAATACCTGACCCCATCCTGAACCGCGTCAATGTCTACGAGGTGCAGGCGCCCGATTTCGCGGCGGCCCGCGCCATCGCGGCCCGGCTCTACAGCGCTATCCGTGAACAGCACGACTGGGGCCGGCGCTTCGACGAGACGCCCAGCGCCGCGCTGCTGGACCGCATGGCCGAACTGGCGCCGCGCGAGATGCGGCGCGCCTGGATGACGGCCTTCGGCAACGCCAAGCTGGCCAAGCGCGCCACCGTGCTGTGCGAGGACCTGCCGGAGCCCGGACTCAAGCGCGCGCCTATCGGCTTCACGCACTGATCCTGAAATCAGCTCGCATGGCCCCTCTATGATGGGCCATGCCTGCAAATCTGGACGGCCAGTTGGTCGTCGCCATCTCATCGCGCGCGCTGTTTGATTTCGAGGAAGAGAACCAGCTCTTCGAAGACGGCGATGACCGCGCCTATATGCAGCTGCAGCAGCAGCGCCTGGACATCCCGGCCAAACCGGGCGTGGCCTTCTCGCTGGTGCGCAAGCTGCTCGGCTTCAACACCGCAGCGGGCCCGCGGGTCGAGGTCGTCGTGCTGTCGCGCAACGACCCGATCTCGGGCATGCGGGTGTTCCGCTCGGCCCAGCATTACGGCCTGAAGATCGAGCGCGGCGTGTTCACCCGCGGAGAGTCGCCCTGGCGCTATCTGCGCCCGCTGAAGGCCCAGCTCTTCCTGTCCGCCAACGAGGCCGATGTGCGCTCGGCGCTGGCGGCCGGCGTCGCCGCCGCGCGGGTGCTGCCGTTGTCGGCCCATGCCTCGGACGCCCATCCCCATGAGCTGCGCATCGCCTTCGACGGCGACGCCGTGCTGTTCTCCGACGAGGCCGAGCGGGTCTTCCAGGCCGGCGGTCTGGACGCCTTCCAGGCCCATGAGCGCGAGCGCGTGCTGACGCCGCTGGCCGCCGGCCCCTTCAAGCCGGTGCTGGCCGCCTTGCACGGCCTGCAGCAGGACAAGACCGATGCAATGGCGGTGCGCACCGCCCTGGTCACCGCGCGCAGCGCCCCGGCTCATGAGCGTGCGCTGCGCACCCTGATGGACTGGCGCATCGAGGTCGACGAGGCGATGTTTCTCGGCGGCCTGCCCAAGGGCGAGTTCCTGCGCGAGTTCGAGCCCGATTTCTTCTTCGACGACCAGATCGGCCATGTCCAGAACGCCACCGCCCATGTGCCCTCCGGCCATGTGGCGACGGGCATCAAGAACCACTGACTTTTCGCCCGACTCACGACACAAAACCGGGTTTCCCCTAGGATTCAGGTTTTTTCTTCGACCTGAAAACAATATGCAAGCCCCAGCCGATATCGCAGTGATCGGCCTGGCCGTGATGGGCCAGAACCTGATCCTGAACATGAACGACCACGGCTTCACCGTGGTCGCCCACAACCGCAGCACCACCAAGGTCGACGAATTCCTGGCCCACGAGGCCAAGGGCACGCAGGTGATCGGCGCGCATTCGATCGAGGAGATGGTGTCGCTGCTCAAGCGCCCGCGCCGCGTGATGCTGATGGTCAAGGCCGGCAGCCCGGTGGACGAGTTCATCGAGCAGTTGCTGCCCCATCTGGAGCCGGGCGACATCATCATCGACGGCGGCAATTCGCTGTTCGACGACACCGCTCGGCGCGTCAAGTACGTCGAATCCAAGGGCCTGCTCTATATCGGCAGCGGCGTTTCCGGTGGCGAGGAAGGGGCGCGCTTCGGCCCCAGCATCATGCCCGGCGGTTCGGCTGCGGCCTGGCCGCATGTGAAACCCATCTTCCAGGCCATCGCGGCCAAGGTGGCTGGCCCCGATGGCCAAGAGATGCCCTGCTGCGACTGGGTCGGCGAAGGCGGTGCCGGCCACTATGTCAAGATGGTGCACAACGGCATCGAGTACGGCGATATGCAGCTGATCTGCGAGGCCTACCAGCTGATGCACGAGGGCCTGGGCATGACGCCGGCCGAGATGAGTGCGGTGTTCGCCGAGTGGAACCGGGGCGAGCTCGACTCCTATCTGATCGAAATCACCCGCGACATCCTGGCCAAGACCGACGAAGACGGCGCGCCCCTGGTCGACAAGATCCTCGACACCGCCGGCCAGAAAGGTACCGGCAAATGGACCGTGATCTCCTCGGCCGATCTGGGCATCCCGATCACCTTGATGGCCGAGGCGGTCTATGGCCGCTGCGTCTCTGCGATGAAGAGCCTGCGCATCGAGGCGGCCCGGGTCTTCGGTGGCGACAAGCGCCGGATCACCGATGCCAACAGCGAAGGCGCTGCCTTCATAGAGGCGATCCGCCAGGCGCTCTACGCCTCCAAGATCATCAGCTATGCCCAGGGCTATATGTTGATGGCGGCGGCCGCCGAGCAGAACGGCTGGCGGCTGAACTACGGCGGCATCGCGCTGATGTGGCGCGGCGGCTGCATCATCCGCAGCGCCTTCCTGGGCGATATCAAGGCCGCCTTCGAGCAGGACCCGCAGTTGCAGAACCTGCTGATGGCACCCTTCTTCGAGCAGGCGATCAAGAAGAGCGAGGCCGGCTGGCGCCAGGTGGTGGCCACGGCCGTGGCCAAGGGCATTCCGGTGCCGGCCTTCAGCAGCGCGCTGGCCTTCTTCGACAGCTTGCGCAGCGCGCGCCTGCCGGCCAATCTACTGCAGGCCCAGCGCGACTACTTCGGCGCCCACACCTATGAGCGGGTGGACCGACCGCGCGGCCAGTTCTTCCACACCAACTGGACCGGCAGCGGCGGCCGCACCGCCTCCAGCACCTACTCGGTGTGATCAGGTCAGGGTAACGCGGGCAAACTTGCGCTTGCCCACCTGCAGCACAAAGGTACCGGCCGCCACCTTCAGGCCTTTGTCGCTGACGGTGGCGCCATCGATGCGCACGCCACCCTGCTCCACCATGCGCAAGCCCTCGCTGCCGGAGCTGACCAGGCCGGCGGCCTTCAGCAGGCCGCCGATGCCCAGCGGCGCGCCGCCGAGGCTCAGCTCGGGGATGTCGTCGGGGATGCCGCCCTGGGCCCGCTTGTTGAAATCGGCCTCGGCCTCGTCGGCCGCCGCCGCGCCGTGGAAGCGCGCGGTGATCTCCTTGGCCAACAGCACCTTGGCTTCCTTGGGGTTGCGCCCCGCCTCGGTCTCGGCGCGCAGCGCGGCGATCTGATCCAGGCTCTTGAAGCTCAGCAGCTGGAACCACTTCCACATCTGCACATCGCTGATCGACAGAATCTTGGCGAACATCTGCGTGGCCGGCTCGGTCAGGCCCACATAGTTGTTCTTGGACTTGGACATCTTCTCGACGCCGTCCAGCCCCTCCAACAGCGGCATCGTCAGGATGCATTGCGGCTCCTGGCCATACTCCTGCTGCAGATGGCGGCCCATCAGCAGATTGAACTTCTGGTCGGTGCCGCCCAGCTCCAGATCGCTCTTCAGCGCCACCGAGTCATAGCCCTGCATCAGCGGGTAGAGGAACTCGTGCACCGAGATCGGCGTCTGCGCGGCATAGCGCTTGGCGAAGTCGTCGCGCTCCATCATCCGCGCCATCGTGTATTTGGCGGCCAGCTGGATCATGCCGCGCGCGCCCAGCGGATCGCTCCATTCGCTGTTGTAGCGGATCTCGGTCCTGGCCGGGTCCAGCACCAGGCTGGCCTGCTTGTAATAGGTATCGGCGTTGTGCTTGATCTGCTCAGCCGTCAGCGGCGGCCGAGTCGCGTTGCGGCCCGAAGGGTCGCCGATCATCGAGGTGAAGTCGCCGATCAGGAAGATCACCGTGTGCCCGAGGTCCTGCAGCTGGCGCATCTTGTTGAGCACCACGGTGTGGCCCAGATGGATGTCGGGCGCAGTCGGGTCCAGGCCCAGCTTGATGCGCAGCGGCTGGCCGGTGGCCTCCGAGCGGGCCAGCTTCTGCAGCCAGTCGGCCTCGGGCAGCAGTTCCTCGACCCCACGCAGCGAGACCGCCATCGCCTCGCGCACCTCGTCGGTGACCGGATAACGCGTCGCACCGGCTGCTGCTGCGGGGGTCGGGGCGGCGGTCTCGGGTGTTCGCGATTCGGACATGTTTGGAAAGTTGTGTGCGCAGGCCAGGGTAAAGCCTTGATTTATCGGGTTTTCTTGGCGTTGACGCGGCTTTCGCCTCGTTATACTCGCCGCTGTTTTGCCAAATCCCCCCCAAATGGGGTGGTCCGGCAATCCCCAGATTCTAGTGGACACCCCCGGTGACCACGCCGGGTGGCCCGCATGCGGCCCGGTACAACAACAGGGCTTGGGCATCTTGAGCGTGACTGACTGGAAAACGGAACTGAAGCGGGCGCTGACAGGCGCCGAAGCTTTCGCGGCCCGGCACCCACGGGCACTGACCGGCACCGTGGTCGGCCTGCTGGGCGGCTTCGCCATCACCGCTTTCGGTATCGCGCCGCTGGCGCCGAATGCCGCCGACCTGCCCCGACAGCTGATCAGCGAGCCGGTCCAGACCCTGGATCTGGAAGAGCAGCTGAGCGCCCTGGCCAGCCACCAGCTTTCGCTGGTGCGCAATGATGTGACCCGCGCCAGCGACACCGCCGATTCGTTGCTGCGCCGCATGGGGGCATTCGACCCGGCCGCCGCCGAGTTCCTGCGCAATGATCCGCTGGCCCGCCGCGTGCTGCAGGGCCGTGTCGGCAAGATGGTGCAGCTGAGCGCCGATGACGCCGGCACCGTGCAGTCGATGATCGTGCGCTTCCCGGCCGAGCTGGCCGAGCAGCAGACCACCCATTTCAGCCGACTGAGCATCCAGCGCCATGCTACCGGCTTCAGCGCCAAGCTGGAGGCCGCCCCGCTGCAAAGCCAGGTCCGCCTGGGCAGTGGTGTGGTGCGTTCCTCACTGTTTGTCGCCACCGACGAGGCCGGCATTCCCGATGCGATCGCCTCGCAGATGGCCGATATGTTCTCCGGCGATATCGACTTCCACCGCGAGCTGCGCAAGGGCGATCGCTTCTCGGTGGTGTTCGAAAGCATGACCGCCGATGGCGAGCCGATCAACTGGGGCCAGGCCGCCGGCCGCGTGATCGCGGGCGAGTTCGTCAACAATGGCAAGAGCTATTCGGCCGTCTGGTACAAGGATTCGGCCAGCGGCAAGGGCAATTTCTACGGCTTTGACGGCCAGAGCAAGCGCCGCGCCTTCCTGGCCAGCCCGATGGAGTTCTCGCGCGTGACCTCGGGTTTTGCGATGCGCTTCCATCCGATTCTGCAGAAGTGGCGCGCCCACCTGGGCACGGACTTCGGTGCGCCGACCGGCACGCCGGTGCGCACCGTCGGCGATGGCCTGGTCGAATTCGCAGGCTGGCAAAACGGTTTCGGCAATGTCATCTATGTGCGTCATGCCGGCGAGCGCCAGACGGTGTACGCGCATCTGAGCCGCATGGATGTCAAGAAGGGCCAGCGCGTCGAGCAGGGCCAGCGCATCGGTGCGGTCGGCGCCACCGGCTGGGCCACCGGCCCGCATCTGCACTTCGAGTTCCGGGTCAAGGGTCAGCATCAGGATCCGCGCGTGATCGCTCGCGCTTCGGAGGCCATCACCTTGCCGGCCAGCGCCAAGGCGCAGTTCCAGCAGACCGTGGCCAGCGTCAAGAGCCAGCTCTCGGCGGCCGAATCGATGGGCGTGGGCGTCAGCGGCGCCGATTGAAGCCCCCGACCGGACGATGAGCGATCTGTTCATCGGGCTGATGTCCGGCACCTCGCTGGACGGTGTCGATGCGGTGCTGGCACGCCTGGATGCCGGCATCACCGTGCTGGCCCACGGCCACCACCACTTCGATGCGGCCTTGCGAGCCGAGCTGCTGGCACTCAACACGCCGGGAGACAACGAGGCCCACCGCTGCGCACTGGCGGCCAATGGCGTGGCCCGTGCCTATGCACAGCTGGTCGACGCTTTGCTGAGCCAGAGCGGCCACCAGCCCAGCGAGATCCGCGCCCTCGGCGCCCATGGCCAGACCATCCGGCACCGGCCCGGCGAGTTCGATGGCTGCGGCTATACCTTGCAGCTCCTCAACGGCGCCCTGCTGGCCGAGCTGAGCGGCATAGCCGTGATCAGCGATCTGCGCAGCCGTGATCTGGCCGCAGGCGGCCAGGGCGCGCCGCTGGTGCCGGCCTTCCACCGGGCGCTGTTTGCCCAGGACGGACGCGATATCGCGGTGCTGAACATCGGCGGCATCAGCAATATCAGCCTGTTGGCCGGTGACGGCAGCACGCGAGGCTTCGACTGCGGACCGGGCAACTGCCTGATGGATCACTGGGCCGATCACCATCTGGGCCAGCCCTATGACGCCGATGGCGCCTGGGCGGCAACTGGCCGGGTGCAGCCCGAACTCTTGCAGGCCATGCGGGCCGAGCCCTACTTCCAGCTCGCGCCGCCGCGCAGCACCGGGCGCGATCTGTTCAACCCCGACTGGCTGGATCGCCTCTTGATGCGTCACGCGCCGCAGGCGGCCACCCAGGATGTGCAAGCCACCCTGCTGGAACTGACCGCCGCCAGTATCGCCGGCGACCTGCGCCGGCACGGGCCGGCATCGAGCGAGCTGCTGGTCTGCGGCGGCGGCGCGCTGAACGGCCAGCTGATGCAGCGCCTGCAGGCCTTGCTGCCGAGCGTGGCCGTGCTGAGGACCGACGCCCGGGGCCTTCCGGCCATGCAGGTCGAAGCAGCCGCATTCGCCTGGCTGGCCCAGCGTTTTGTTCAGGGCCTGCCGGGCAATCTGCCAAGCGTGACCGGCGCTGCGGGCCCGCGCCTGCTGGGTGCGCTTCATCCCGCCTGAGCGGGCCCCATGCAGCAATGAAAAAGCCGCCCGAAGGCGGCTTTGCTTTTTTGAGGCCCAGGCCTCAGACCGAGAAGCTGGAACCGCAACCGCAGGTGGTGGTCGCGTTCGGATTCTTGATCACGAACTGCGCGCCCTGCAGGTCTTCCTTGTAGTCGATCTCGGCACCGGCCAGATACTGCAAGCTCATTGCGTCGATCAGCAGGGTGACGCCGTTCTTGTTCATCTGGGTATCGTCCTCGTTGACGGCCTCATCGAAGGTGAACCCGTACTGGAAGCCCGAGCAGCCACCGCCCTGCACGAAGACACGCAGCTTCAGTTCCGGATTGCCTTCCTCGGCAACCAGATCGCGCACCTTGTCGGCCGCGCTGTCGGTGAAGATCAGCGGCACCGGCATCTCGTCGGCACCGGCCAGGGGAGTTTCGAGAACAGCGCTCATAGGATTTCCTGAATGTTTAGTTCTAGCCTGTATTGTCTACGCAAACAGCGCAGCCATGGCCGTCAAGGGTATTTGTGGGCGATCAGAAATGAAACAAGGCCGCTGCGAAAACACAGCGGCCTTGTTGCCAGCATGCCACCGAAGTGGCAAACCAGAGAATCAGCGCTTGCTGAACTGCTTCCGACGACGCGCGCCGTGCAGACCGACCTTCTTACGCTCGACTTCACGCGCATCGCGCGTGACGAAGCCGGCGCGGCTCAGTTCGGGCTTCAGGGCTGCGTCATAGTCGATCAGCGCACGGGTGATGCCGTGGCGCGCAGCACCGGCTTGACCCGACTCACCGCCACCGTGGACGTTGATCTTGATGTCGAAGGCTTCGCCGTTGTTGGTCAACATCAGCGGCTGCTTGACGACCATGATCGAGGTCTGACGGCCGAAATACTCATCAACGGTCTTGCCGTTGACGATGATTTGGCCAGTGCCCTTCTTCATGAAGACGCGAGCGACCGACGACTTGCGGCGGCCGGTACCATAGTTCCAGTTTCCGATCATCAACCGCTCCTTAGATTTCCAGAGCCTTGGGCTGCTGAGCGGCGTGCGGGTGCGAACCACCTGCATAGACCTTCAGCTTCTTCACCATGGCGTAACCCAACGGACCCTTGGGCAGCATGCCCTTGACAGCCTTTTCCAGGGCGCGGCCCGGGTGCTTGGCTTGCATGTCCTTGAACTTGGTGGCGTAGATGCCGCCCGGGAAGCCCGAATGACGGTAGTACACCTTGTCATTGGCCTTGTTGCCCGTAACGCGCAGCTTGTCCGCGTTGATGATGACGATGAAATCGCCGGTGTCCACGTGAGGCGTGTAAATGGCCTTGTGCTTGCCGCGCAAACGGAGTGCCACTTCGCTGGCAACACGTCCGAGCACCTTGTCGGTGGCGTCAATCACAAACCACTCGTGCGTCACTTCGGCCGGCTTGGCGCTGAAGGTCTTCATGAGATTACTTTCGAGTGCCTGCAAACCTGTATAAAGAGGCCAGCAGGCGGTCGGATGGCTGATTCCTATCCTTGCCAGCCATTCGGTGCCGCTTATCAAAGGCGACCTCTCATGCACTGCGCTCGGACTTCTTTCCCGCAGCCAATGTCGGGAAAGCCCGCGAGTGTATCAGATCTGACCCCGCAATCAAACAAGCAACACAGCAATCACGCACAGACGCCGACGTCGGCCATGTAAAATCAGGGTTTTCACCAATCTCCTCACCAGACCAATGCCATGACCGCGCCAGAGACACCCAGCCCGACAGCCGCCGAGCCATCCCCAGCCTGGGGACCGGCGGCGGCCCTGCAGCGCTGGGCGTCCTGGGTGCCGATCCGCTCGCTGGCCCGCCGGCATCGGCGCCGCATCAAGGAGCATCTGTTGTCGCTGGACGCGCGCGACCGCTATCTGCGCTTCGGCTACCCCGCCTCGGACGAGCAAATTGCCAAGTACGCGATGGGCCTGAACTTCGACCGCGATGAGGTGCTGGGCATCTTCAACCGCCGGCTGGAGCTTGTGGCGATGGCGCATCTGGCTTACGAGCCATCGCCGCAACTGCCGGGCAAGCCGGCCATGGCAGAGTTCGGCGTCTCGGTGCTGGGCAAGGCGCGGGGTCGCGGCTTCGGCGCCCGGCTGTTCGAGCATGCGGCCCTGCACGCCCGCAATCGCGGCATCGACACCTTGTTCATCCATGCGCTGAGCGAGAACGTGCCCATGCTGCGCATCGCCCGCAATGCCGGCGCCAAGGTGGAGCGGGACGGCTCGGAGTCCGAAGCCTGGCTGCGCCTGCCGCCGGATACCGTGGCCTCCCATGTCGGCGAAGCCATCGAGCGCCATATGGCGGAACTGGACTTCCAGTTCAAGCGCCATGCCCGGGTCTTCGGCAACTTCATCGACGGCGTGGCCGAGATCAAGTCGCAGTTCGACGACGCCGGCAAGGCCGCCAAACAGTAACCCCCTCAATCACGGGACAACACCCGCGCCTACCCCGTTTCCGGGGGTAGGCCCGGGGTTGCTTGTCACAATATTCAGTTACATTCAGCTGAATAAGCGCTTGTTTAGAGGCGCATACCCACTCATCGAGATCACGAGGGACATGCAAACCACCGTTCCGTGGATCATCGCGCTGGTCTTTGCCTGCGGCTTTGTCGCGCTGGCCCTGCTGTGGGTCTGGCGCCGACCCAGCCAGGGCGCCAAGCCGCTGCCCAGCGAATGGGCCCTGAGCGCCCGCCCGGTCTTCAGCACCGATGAGCGGCGCGTCTACCGCCTGCTCAAGGAAGCCCTGCCTCACCACGTCATCCTGTCCAAGCTGCCGCTGGTGCGCTTTTGTCAGCCGACCGAGGCCAAGCAGGTGCGCTACTGGTTTGATCTGCTGGGTGCCACCCATGTGACGTTTGCGATCTGCAGCCCCAATGGCCGCGTGCTCGCGGCTGTGGACCTGGATGCCGAGCGCCATGCCTCCAGCCGCAGCCTGCAGATCAAGCAGTCGGTGCTGGGCGCCTGCCGGGTGCGCTATCTGCGCTGCCCGATCGACAACCTGCCCAGCGCGGCCGAGTTGCAGCTGCTGGTGCCCTTCAGCAGCAGCGCCTCGCGGGGTCCGCAGCCCGCACCGACACCGAACCTGGCGCCGGCACGCCCCAGTATCAGCAGCAAGACGCCGCGCCGCAGCAGCCGAGAGAACCTCTGGCAGGACTCGGCCGTGTTCCACGACTCCTTCTTTGCGCCCGACAGCCGCTACGACAGCGTCGCCGTGACCCGCAGCGAAACCCGGCCCGGCTTTCGCAACAGCCGCCCCTTCGGCGAGCCGCTGAGCGCCGACTCCCAGTATCCGGACGAGGCCCCGAATGACATCGTCGGCGTGGTGGTCGACACGCCCCGCTACGGTCACCGTTAAGCTCCGGCACCGGCCACTTCGCTGCGGCGCCTGCCTCCGGCTCGGCGCCGCAGCCGTTTTTAATGAGCACTGATCACGATTTCAGCTTTGGCGACCTGACGCCCGAGTTCATGCTGGATGCCCTCGACGCCGTCGGCCTCCATGGCGATGGCCGCATGCTGCAGCTGAACTCCTACGAGAACCGGGTGCTGCAGCTGCATCTAGAGGACGGCCGTGTTGCGGTTGCCAAGTTCTACCGACCCGGACGCTGGAGCGACGAACAGATCCTGGAGGAGCATGGCTTCGCGCAGGAGCTGGTCGACGCCGAAGTACCGGTGGCCGCGCCCTGGATGCTGGGCCAGGACGACGCGGCCAGCACGCTGAGCCATTACCGTGGCCAGCGCTTCGCGGTCACCGCACGCCAGGGCGGGCGCTGCCCGGAGCTGGAGGACCCCGAGGTGCTGACCTGGATAGGCCGGCTGCTCGGGCGCATCCATGGGGTCGGGCGGCGGCAGCCGTTCGCACACCGGCTGCGCTGGGACAGTGCTCAACCCGGCCTGATCGCGCGCGACTGGCTGTTGGCGCATGACAGCGTGCCGGTGGAAATCCAGCCGGCCTGGAGCGCCGTCGTGCAGCAATGCCTGGACGCGATCCAGCAGGCCTTTGACGCGATTCCTGGTCTGAAGACGCTGCGCCTGCATGGCGATTGCCATCCCGGCAACATCCTGTGGACACCCGACAAGGGGCCGCACTTCGTTGATCTGGACGATGCGGTGACCGGCCCGGCCGTTCAGGACCTGTGGATGCTGCTGTCCGGCGATGCCCTGAGCATGCGCCAGCAGCTGGCCTGCGTGCTTGAGGGCTATGAGACGGTGGCCGAATTCGACCGCCGCGAGCTGGCCCTGATCGAGCCGCTGCGCACCCTGCGGATGATCCACCACAGCGCCTGGCTGGCCCGGCGCTGGGGCGACCCGGCCTTCCCGCAGGCCTTCCCCTGGTTCGGCACACCGAACTATTGGAACGACCAGGTCGCCAAACTGCGTGAGCAACTGGAGGCGATGGACACAGCCCCGCCTGTACCCAACGTGCCCCCAGAAGACGACTACGTCTTCTGGGATGCATGAAGGCTGATCAGCCGAGCAGCATCGCGTTGACCCGCTTCACATAGGCGGCCGGATCTTCCAGATGGCCGCCCTCGGCCAGCACCGCCTGATCGAAGATGACGTGGGCCAGGTCGTCGAAATGCACGCTGCTGTCCAGCTTCCTGACCAACGCGTGATCGGCGTTGATCTCCAGGGTCGGCAGCGAGCTCGGCGCGGCCTGGCCGGCCTGCTTCAGCAGGCGCGCCAGATGGCCGCTCATATCGCCTTCCTCGACGACGATGCAGGCCGGCGAATCGACCAGGCGGGTGCTGATGCGCACATCCTTGGCACGGTCCTTCAGCGAGGCCTTCAGGCGGTCCAGCAACGGCTTGTTGGCCTCGGCGGCTTCCTCGGCCTTCTTCTTCTCGTCTTCGTCCTGCAGCTTGCCCAGATCGATCGCGCCCTTGGCCACCGACTGCAGCGGCTTGCCCTCGAACTCATACAGATGCGAGAGCATCCACTCGTCGACGCGGTCGACCAGCAGCAGCACCTCGATGCCCTTCTTGCGGAAGATCTCCAGCTGAGGGCTGTTCTTGGCGGCCTGCAGTGAATCGGCGGTGATGTAGTAGATCGCGTCCTGGCCTTCCTTGGCGCGGCTCAGGTAGTCAGCCAGCGACACGCCCTCGTCGGCATGGGTGGACGCAAAGCGCAGCAGCTTGGCCAGGCGCTCCTGATTCTGATGGTCCTCGCCGACGCCTTCCTTCAGCACCGAGCCGAAGTCCTTCCAGAAGTCCGCGTACTTGGCCTTCTCGGCCGCGTCCTCGCTGTCGGCCAGCGCCTCCAGCATCGAGAGCACGCGCTTGGTCGAGCCTTCGCGGATCGCCTTCACGTCACGGCTCTCCTGCAGCAGCTCGCGCGAGACGTTCAGCGGCAGATCGGCCGAGTCGATCACGCCCTTGACGAAGCGCAGATAGACCGGCATCAGCGCCTCGGCATCGTCCATGATGAAGACGCGCTTGACATAGAGCTTGACGCCGCCGCGCTTGTCGCGGTTCCACAGATCGAAGGGTGCCTTCTTCGGGATGTAGAGCAGCTGGGTGTACTCGCTGCGGCCCTCGACGCGGTTGTGCGTGTAGGCCAGCGGTGCTTCCTGGTCGTAGCTGATCTGCTTGTAGAACTCCTCGTACTGCTCTTGGGTGACCTCGCTCTTGCTGCGCGCCCACAGCGCCGAAGCCTTGTTGACCGGCTCCCAGGCCTCGGTCAGGACCTGCTCGCTCTTCTCGGCGTCCCACTCCTCCTTGCGCATCAGGATGGGCAGCGAGATATGGTCGCTGTACTTGCTGATGATGGACTTGAGGCGCCAGGTCTTCAGGAACTCTTCCTCGCCCTCACGCAGATGCAGGATCACATCGGTGCCGCGACCGGTCTTGCTGATGGTCTCGACCTCATAGTCACCGGTGCCTTCCGAGCTCCAGCGCACGCCCTCTTCCGGCTTCAGGCCGGCGCGGCGAGTCTCGACCGTGATGCGGTCGGCGACGATGAAGCCGGAGTAGAAGCCGACACCGAACTGGCCGATCAGGTTGGCGTCCTTCCTTTGGTCGCCTTCCAGCTTGGCCATGAACTCGCGCGTGCCGCTCTTCGCGATGGTGCCCAGGTGCGCAATCGCTTCGTCGGCACTCATGCCGATGCCGTTATCGCTGATGGTGACGGTCTTGGCCGCCTCGTCGAAGCTGACGCGCACTTCCAGATTGGGCGTGTCCTCGAACAGCTCGGCCTTGTCCAGGGCCTCGAAGCGCAGCTTGTCGCAGGCATCCGAGGCGTTGGACACCAGCTCGCGCAGGAAGATTTCCTTGTTGGAGTACAGCGAATGGGTGACGAGGTGCAGGATCTGCTTGACCTCGGCCTGGAAGGAATGGGTTTGCTTTTCCATCATGGCTTGTCGATATCGGTAAGAGAAAACGGCAAGAGCGCCGACAGCGCCCCGCATCTGGGGACGCCGTGGCGCTCTTTCAAGAGGCTTCAGTAAGACAAGCTCAGCTTCGGGATGTCGACCCGCAGCAGCGCCTTGCTCAGCGCGCCGCTGGCCGCGCGGGCATAGTCCAGCGCAAACGCGGCATCCTCGAAGGCCTCCGGGCCGACGGCGGCGGCCACGCCGAGGATCTTGTCGGCAATCAAGACCTTGCCGGCGCCCCGCATCGGCTCGCAGCCGTTCTTGACGAACTGCTCGTCCAGCCAGAGGCGGGCGGCCTCGAAGGACAGGACCTCGCTGGCGTCGACCACCAGATTGATTTCCTGGTCCGGGCCGAACACGATCTTGACTTCGCTGCGCATCGCTTGCTCCTTGTGACTGAGCCGATTTTCGCTCAGCCGCATGAACTACTTGCGACTCGCCTTGACCGCAGCGCTCAGGACCTCCAGCACCTCCAGCGAATCGTCCCAGCCCAGGCAGGCATCGGTGATGCTCTTGCCGTACTCCAGCTTGGACGGATCGTCCTTGCCGGGGCTGAACTTCTGGGCACCGTCGTGCAGATGGCTCTCGACCATCACCCCGAAGATCTGCTGGCTGCCCGCACCCATCTGCGCCGCGATATCGCGCGCCACATCGAGCTGGCGCTTGTGCTGCTTGCTGCTGTTGGCATGCGAGCAATCGATCATCAAGGTGTCGTCCAGCTTGGCGGCCAGCAGGTCCTTGGCGGCGGCGGCCACATGCTCGGCGTCGTAGTTGGGCGTCTTGCCGCCACGCAGGATCACATGGCAGTCCTTGTTGCCCTTGGTCTCGACGATGGCCACCTGGCCGTTCTTGTGCACCGACAGGAAATGGTGCGGCCGGGCCGCCGCCTGGATCGCATCGGTGGCGATCTTGATATTGCCGTCGGTGCCGTTCTTGAAGCCGATCGGCGCGGACAGGCCCGAGGCCAGCTCGCGGTGCACCTGGCTCTCGGTGGTGCGTGCGCCGATCGCGCCCCAGGAAATCAGGTCGCCGATGTACTGCGGCGAGATCACGTCGAGGAACTCGCTGCCGGCCGGCATGCCCAGGCGGTTGATCTCCAGCAGCAGCTGGCGGGCGATGCGCAGGCCCTCGTCGATGCGGTAGCTCTCGTCCAGATAGGGGTCGTTGATCAGGCCCTTCCAGCCCACCGTGGTGCGCGGCTTCTCGAAGTAGACCCGCATCACGATCTCCAGCGTGTCGGCGTACTTCTCGCGCTGCGCCAGCAGCCGGCGCGCGTACTCGACCGCAGCGGCCGGGTCATGGATAGAGCAGGGGCCGATGATGACCAGCAGGCGGTCATCCTTGCGCTGCATGATCTTGCGGATATTGGCGCGGGTGCCGCTGATCAGCTGCTCCATCGGCGTGCCCGAGATCGGGAAGAAACGGATCAGATGCTCGGGCGGCGGCAGCGGCGTGACATCGCGGATGCGCTGGTCATCGGTCTCGCTGGTCTTGTCCTGGGGCGAGTACCAGCGCTCGGCCTGATGCTGGGAGGTCGTCTTGGCGTTCATTGGGCTTGGCTCTTTCCGTTGCTGATCCATGGGACGAAAAAAAACCGCCTGGGCTGAGCCCGGCGGTTTTTAGAGATTCGCTGCGCCTGACTTGCTTATGCGCTTGCCTCTCCTCCGCCGGTGCGGTGCGAGAACCAAAAGAAAGCAAAGAAATAGGACTTCGGCGAATACATGGGGACCGAATGTAGCACGGCTTAGGCCGTGCCGCCGACGGTCAGCCCGTCGATGCGCAGCGTCGGCTGGCCCACGCCCACCGGCACGCTCTGGCCTTCCTTGCCGCAGACGCCGACGCCGGTGTCCAGCTTCATGTCATTGCCTATCATCGTCACCCGGGTCAGGGCATCGGGGCCGTTGCCGATGATGGTCGCGCCCTTGACCGGGTACTGGATCTTGCCGTTCTCGACCCAGAAGGCTTCGCTAGCCGAGAAGACAAACTTGCCGGATGTGATATCCACCTGGCCACCACCGAAGTTGGTCGCGTACAAGCCCTTCTTGATGCTGGCGATGATCTCCTGCGGGTCCTTGTCGCCGCCCAGCATATAAGTGTTGGTCATGCGCGGCATCGGCACATGGGCATAGCTCTCGCGCCGGCCGTTGCCTGTCGGCGCGACCTTCATCAGGCGGGCATTCATCGCGTCCTGGATATAGCCCTTCAGGATGCCGTCCTCGATCAGCACATTGCGCTGCGAGGCGCAGCCCTCGTCGTCGACATTCAGCGAGCCGCGGCGATCCGGGATGGTGCCGTCGTCCAGCACCGTCACGCCCTTGGCGGCGACGCGCTGGCCGATGCGGCCGGCAAAGACGCTGGAGCCCTTGCGGTTGAAGTCGCCTTCCAGCCCATGGCCGACGGCCTCGTGCAAGAGCACGCCGGGCCAGCCCGAGCCCAGCACCACGGTCATCTCGCCGGCCGGTGCCGGGCGCGACTCCAGATTGGTCAGCGCCGCCGTGACGGCCTGTTCGACATAGCTGGCGATCATCGCGTCGGTGAAGTACGCCAGGCCGAAGCGCCCGCCGCCACCGCCGCTGCCCACCTCGCGCCGGCCATTGCTCTCGGCGATCACCGTGATGGACAGCCGCACCAGCGGCCGCACATCGGCCGCCAGCGTGCCATCGGCCCGCGCGATCAGCACCACCTCATGCTCGGCCGCCAGGCCGGCCATCACCTGGGCCACGCGCGGATCCTTGGCGCGCGCCATCTTCTCGGCGCGCTCCAGCAAGGCCACCTTTTCGATGCTGTCCAGGCTGGCGATCGGGTCGGCATCGCCGTAGAGCGAGCGGCTGCCCGACACCAGCGGCGAGGACGGCACCTTGACCTTCTTGCTCTGCCCGGCCGCAGCAATCGTGCGCACCGTGCGGGCCGCGTCCATCAGCGCCGCTTCGGAAATATCGTCGGAGTAGGCAAACGCCGTTTTCTCGCCGGCCACCGCCCGCACGCCCACGCCCTGATCGATGCTGAAGGAGCCGCTCTTGACGATGCCCTCCTCCAGGCTCCAGCCCTCGGCGCGGGTGGTCTGGAAATAGAGATCGGCGTCATCGACGCGATGCTCGGTGATCAGACGCAAGGCCTTGGCCAGATCCAGCTCGCTGAGGCCGTAGGGCTCCAGCAACTGGCTGCGGGCCGCCACCAGGCGGGCAAGAGTGGGTTCGCGGGAGATCATGAGCGGCATTGTAGGAGCGAGCGGCCGAGCGCCACCGCCCTCAGCGGCGCAGACCCTTGCGCACCAGATGGATATGGTTGCGCAGCGCGTAGAGCTCGTCGGTGTAGGACAGCGGCACGACGATCTTGCCGACCTTCTCCTCCAGGCTGTCGAGCTCCTGCAGCAGTGTGGGCGCGGCGGCTGGGTCGGCCTCCGCACGCGCCTCGATCTCGCGCAGCTCGCCATACCAGCGGAACACCCGCGAACGGATGCGGAAGGCATAGAGCGGCGGCACCACGCGCGACAGCGGCAGCAACAGCGCGATCAGGACACCCATCACCAGCCACATGCGCTCCACCAGATTGGCGAGCCAGAAGGGCAGATAGCGCTGCAGCAGCGGCGCCGGCTCGTTGATCGCGCGCTCGCCCTCCTTCGCGATCGGCAGCTCGCTGTGGCGCGTGTTCGGATACTCGCGCGCCCGGTTGAACCAGCCAGCCCCGCCGTGAATGGTCTGGGCGTTCTGCGCGAACAGCTGCAGCAGCGCCGGGTGCGTGCCCTCGCGCGCCAGCAGCGAGGTGGTCGAGGCCACCAGACGCACATCGTCGGACGGGATGTCGGCGGCCAGATCGACCACGCCGCGCGGCAGGATCTCGGGCGTCAGAAAGGGAAAGCGGCGCGCATAGGCCTCGCTCTGCGCAAAGTCCATCAACCGCACGCCGGGCGTCTGCAGCAGCATCTGCACCATCAGCGACTCGGGCGCCGAGGCGAACACCAGCGCATCGAGCTCGCCGTTGAGAAAGGCCACGGTGGCCGGCGTCTGCGCCAGATGGGAGAGTCGCACCGTGGACGGCTCCAGCTTGTTGAGCGCCAGCAGCTTGTTCACCAGGCTGGGCACGCCGCTGCCCTCGGTGCCGACATTGACGCGCAGGCCCTGCAGCTGCGCCAGGCTGCTGAGCCGCGCCTCGCTGGCGATGGCGGCCTTCGCCGCCTTGCCGCCGCCCGCGCCGGCCGCCACCTTGCGGGCGGTGTCAGCGCGGTAGAACAGCCAGACCGGCTCGACGAACAGGCTGCCCAGCGAGAGCAGTTCCTCGCCCTGCTGCTGCATCACGCCCGGCTCGGCCGTGCCGCCCTGCACAAAGCCCAGATCGGCCCGGCCCTCGCGCAGCAGCTGCAGATTGGCCGCCGAGCCCTCGCTGGGCAGCAGCACGACCGTGATGCCATCGGCCGCCAGCGCCTTGGCATAGCGCTTGCCGAACTCCTCGTAAGCGCTCTGTGCCGGGCCGGTGGCCAAGGTGACGCGCTTGGGCGGGTTGGGATTCAGCCACCCATAGGCCAGCACCAGCAGGGCCACGGCGAGGAGGGCGAAGGGCCCGGCCGACAGCAGCAGCACGCGCAGCGACAGCAGCGCACCGCGCAGCGCCTGAGGCATCTGGCGAACCGGCGTCTTCACTCAGTCCTCGCGGGCCTTCTTGATCGCCAGCGCCGCCTCATAGAGCCGGTTGCGCGAGGCGCCGCTCAGGTCCGAGGCCAGCGCCACCGCCTGCTTCAAGGGCAGCTCGGCCAGCAGCAGGCTCAGCGCACGCAGGGCTTCCGCAGGGATGTCGCCCTCGGCCGCGGCCTTGGCCGGCAGCGCGTGCAGCACCAGCACGAACTCGCCGCGCTCGCGCTGCGCGTCGGCCGCCAGCCAGGCCGGCAGCGCGGCGGCGGCGTCGGTGTGCACGGTCTCGAACTGCTTGGTCAGCTCGCGGCAGACGGTGACCTGCTGCTCGGGGCAGAGTTCGGCCAACAGCTCGATCAGCGCCTTGATGCGATGCGGCGCCTCGAACAGCACCTGGCTGCGTGGGCTGCCGGTCAGCGCCTGCAGCGCCGTGCGGCGCTCCATCGCCTTGGTCGGCAGGAAGCCGGCGAACTCGAAGCCCTGCGCCGCCGCATCACCGGCCACGCTCAGCGCCGTCACGGTGCTGCTGGCACCGGGCACCGGAAAGACGCGCAGCCCCGCAGCGGCTACGGCCGCGACCAGCACCGCGCCGGGGTCGGAGATGGCCGGCGTGCCGGCGTCGGAGATGTAGGCGATGCGCTCGCCGGCCTGCAGCCGGGCGATCAGCGCCGCGCTGCCCTGATGCTCGTTGTGCTGGTGCAGTGCGATCAGCGGCTTGTGCAGGCCCAGATGGCGCAAGAGGCCGGCGCTGACCCGCGTATCCTCGCAGGCCACCGCGTCGACCAGGCTCAGCACATGGGCGGCGCGGAATGTCAGGTCCGCCAGATTGCCGATCGGCGTGGCCACCACATAGAGCGTGGCTGCGGGATACTGCTGGCCACCGGCCGCTGCGGCGGCCGCCTGCAGCAGCAGGGAGGCATCGATGTTCGACAAAAAGGGCTCTCCCAAGAAAAGCGGGGACGCTGCCGAAGACCGGGCGCTGCAGCATCTGCAGCAGCAGGGCCTGCGGCTGCTGGAACGCAATTATCGGGTCGCCGGCGGACCCAGCGCCCGGGCCGGCGAGGTGGACCTGATTCTGCGTGATCGCGACGGCACCCTGGTCTTTGTCGAGGTGCGTGCCCGGGCCGGCTTCTCGCATGGCGGCGCGGCCGCCAGCGTCACCCCCACCAAGCAGCGCCGCCTGATCTATGCGGCGCGCCGCTATCTGATGCGCTATGCCTCGCCGCCGCCCTGCCGCTTCGATGTGGTCGCGCTGGACGGCGAGGCCATCGAATGGCTGCAGGCCGCCTTCGATGCGGGCTAGCTTCGGGCCTAGCGTTTTCCCTGGCTTATGATCCGCGCCAATGCTTGAACAACGGATCCAACAACAATTCTTCGAGAGCGCCGACCTGCAGTATCAGGTGGCCGAGAGCCTGTCGCGGCCGCTGGCCGCCGCAGCGCAGATGCTGGTGGACGGCATCACCGCCGGCGGCCGGGTGCTGTGCTGCGGGCTCGGGCTCTCGGATCTGGACGCCCGCTATATGGCCGCGCTGCTGGTCGGTCGCTTCGAGCAGGAGCGCCCCGGCCTCGCGGCCTGGAGCCTGGACGCGCTGAGCCGCCAGGTCGATGCCACGGCCGCACTGACCCGCCAGATCCAGGCCCTGGGCCACCCCGGTGACCTGCTGCTGATGTTCGAGGCGCAGAGCGCCACCCGCGCCACCCATGGCGCCTTGCTGGACGCCGCCCATGCGCAGGAGATGAGCGTGATCGCGCTGACCAGCAATCTGGACGAAGACCTGCGCGGTGCCCTGCTCGATACCGATGTGCAGATCCGCGTGCCGCACAGCCGCGCCGCGCGCGTCGCCGAGGCGCATCGTCTGCTGTCGCATTGCCTGTGCGATGCGGTGGACCTGCAATTGCTGGGTGCCGGCGAGTGAGCCGCGCCCGAACCCTAGCCACTGGAAAGCCATGATGCCGTTCTTGCCGAAATCTCTATCGCTGGCGCGCCGCGCCGTCCTGCTCAGCACCCTGGGCGCGGCCCTGCTGAGCAGCGCCTGCGCGCCGCTGATACTGGGCGGCGCGATGGTGGGCGGCGTGATGATGAGCACCGACCGCCGCACCTCGGGCACGCAGATCGAAGACCAGGGCATCGAGCTGAAGGCCGGCGCCCGGCTGCGCGAGCAGTTCGGCGAGCGCGCGCACATCAATGTCAACAGCTACAACCGCATCGCGCTGCTGACCGGCGAGGCGCCGACCGAGGCCGACCGCGAGGCGGCCGAGCGCCTGGTGGCCCAGGTCGAGAACGTCAGCCGGGTGCTCAATGAGATCGGCGTCGCCGGCAAGAGCTCGTTGACCAGCCGTTCCAACGATGTGCTGATCGCGAGCAAGGTCAAGGCCAGCCTGGTCGATGCCCGCGACCTGATCTCCAACGCCTTCTACGTCGTGGTCGAGCGCGGCACCGTCTACATCATGGGCCGTGTCACCGAGCGCGAAGCCACCCGCGCCGCCGAGATCGCACGGGGCGTCAGCGGCGTGCAGAAGGTGGTGCGCGCGGTCGAGCTGATCAGCGAAGAGGAACTCGCACGCATCACGCCCAAGCCGGCGCCGACGAAGTAGGCGCCGAGCCTGCCTTACTTCAGCCGCTTGATCAGGCTGGAGGTGTCCCAGCGATTCCCGCCCAGGGTTTGGACATCGGCATAGAACTGGTCCACCAAGGCCGTCACCGGCAGCTTGGCGCCATTGCGGCGGGCCTCGTCGAGCACCAGGCCCAGGTCCTTGCGCATCCAGTCGACCGCAAAACCGAAGTCGAACTTGTCGTCCACCATGGTCTTGCCGCGGTTGTCCATCTGCCAGCTCTGGGCCGCGCCCTTGCCGATCACGTCCAGCACCTGCTTCATGTCCAGGCCGGCCTTCTGGCCGAAGGCAATCGCTTCCGACAGGCCCTGCACCAGGCCGGCGATGCAGATCTGGTTGACCATCTTGGCCAGCTGACCGGCACCCGAGGCGCCGACCAGGGTCACGGCCTTCGCAAAAGCCAGGGCCACAGGCTGGATGCTCGCGAACGGCGCGGCATCGCCGCCGCACATCACCGTCAGCGCGCCGTTGACGGCGCCCGCCTGACCGCCCGAAACCGGCGCGTCGACGAACTGCAGGCCGGCGGCCAGCGCCGCGGCAAAGAGCTCGCGCGCCACCTCGGCCGAGGCCGTCGTGTGGTCGACAAAGATTGCACCAGGCTTCATGCCCGCCAATGCGCCAGCCTCGCCCAGCACGACCGAGCGCAAGTCATCATCATTGCCGACGCAGGCGAACACGATGTCGGCACCGGCCGCCGCCGCTGCCGGGGTTGCAGCGGCCTTGCCGCCGTATTCCTGGGCCCAGGCCTGGGCCTTGGCGGCCGTGCGGTTGTAGACCGTCACGGCATGGCCGGCGCGGGCCAGATGGCCGGCCATGGGATAGCCCATGACGCCAAGGCCGAGAAACGCCACTTGGCGCGGCGGGATGGGTTCGTAGGTTCGGGTGGGTGCGTTCATGCACCCAACTCTAAACGATGGCTCAGACGATGGTCAGATGCTCGGTGCCGGACGACAGATCGCCGGAGCGGGCCCGCTCGCTATTGAGCTTGATCTGCAGGCGCAGATCGTTGACCGAGTCGGCATTGCGCAGCGCGTCTTCGTAGGTGACCTTGTTGGCCTCGTAGAGATCGAACAGCGCCTGGTCGAAGGTCTGCATGCCCTGTTCGCGCGAGCGTTTCATGATTTCCTTGATCTCGCCGACCTCGCCCTTGAAGATCAGGTCCGACACCAGCGGCGTATTCAAGAGGATCTCGACCGCCGCGATCCGGCCCTTACCCTCCTGGCGCGGCAGCAGGCGCTGCGAGACCAGCGCGCGCAGATTCAGCGACAGATCCATCAGCAGCTGGCTGCGCCGCTCCTCGGGGAAGAAGTTGATGATGCGGTCCAGCGCCTGGTTGGCGCTGTTGGCATGCAGGGTGGCCATGCACAGATGGCCGGTCTCGGCGAAGGCCACCGCGTGTTCCATGGTCTCGCGGTCGCGCAGCTCGCCCATCAGGATCACATCGGGCGCCTGGCGCAGCGAGTTCTTCAGCGCCGATTCCCAGCTGTCGGTGTCGATGCCGACCTCGCGCTGGGTCACGATGCAGTTCTTGTGCGGGTGGACGAACTCGACCGGATCCTCGATCGTGATGATGTGGCCGAAGGTGCTCTCGTTGCGGTGGTCGACCATGGCCGCCAGCGAGGTGCTCTTGCCCGAGCCGGTGGCGCCGACCACGATGACCAGGCCGCGCTTGGCCAGCACCACATCATTGAGGATGGCGGGCAGCTCCAGCGAGGCAATCGTCGGCAGCGTGGCCGGAATCGTCCGCAGGACCAGGCCCACATGGCCCTGCTGCAAAAAGGCGTTGGCGCGGAAGCGGCCAACGCCCGCCGGCGAGATCGCGAAATTGCATTCCTTGTTGCGCTCGAACTCGGCCGCCTGCTTGTCGTTCATGATGGAACGGGCCAGCTGCAAGGTGTGCTGGCCGGTCAGCGGCTGCGGCGAGACCTTGGTGACCTTGCCGTCGACCTTGATGGCCGGCGGGAAGTCTGCGGTCAGGAACAGATCGGAACCCTTGCGCGAGATCATCAGGCGCAAGAGGTCGTTGATGAATTTCGAGGCCTGGTCGCGTTCCATGAAGGGGATCCTTGATCAACCAGGGAAATTTTCGGGGAACTTGGCCTTTGATCGGGCTTCCATCGGCGAGATGATGTTGCGCCGGACCAGATCGGTCAGGTTCTGGTCCAGGGTCTGCATGCCCTGCTGGTTGCCGGTCTGGATCGCCGAGTACATCTGCGCGACCTTGTTCTCGCGGATCAGATTGCGGATCGCCGAGGTGCCCAGCATGATCTCGTGCGCGGCGACGCGACCGGTGCCGTCCTTGAGCTTGCACAGGCTTTGCGAGATCACCGCGACCAGCGATTCCGACACCATGGCCCGCACCATCTCCTTCTCGGCCGCCGGGAACACGTCGACGATACGGTCGACGGTCTTGGCCGCCGACGAGGTGTGCAGCGTGCCGAACACCAGGTGGCCCGTCTCGGCCGCGGTCAGCGCCAGCCTGATGGTCTCCAGATCGCGCATTTCGCCGACCAGCACGCAGTCCGGATCCTCGCGCAGCGCCGAGCGCAGCGCGTTCGCGAAGCTCAGTGTGTGCGGGCCGACCTCGCGCTGGTTGACCAGGCTCTTCTTCGACTCGTGGACAAACTCGATCGGGTCCTCGATGGTCAGGATGTGGCCGTACTCGTTTTCGTTCAGGTGGTTGACCATGGCGGCCAGGGTGGTCGACTTGCCCGAGCCGGTCGGGCCTGTCACCAGCACCAGGCCGCGCGGCTTCAGCGCCAGCTCGGCAAAGACCTTGGGCGCGTTAAGCTGCTCCAGCGACAGGATCTTGGACGGAATGGTCCGGAACACGGCGCCGGCGCCGCGGTTCTGGTTGAAGGCATTGACGCGAAAGCGCGCCAGACCCTGGATCTCGAAGGAGAAGTCGACCTCCAGCGTCTCCTCGTAGGCCTTGCGCTGCGAGTCGTTCATGATGTCGTACACCATGTCGTGCACCTGGCGGTGCTCGAGTGCCTCGACATTGATGCGGCGCACATCGCCGTGGACCCGGATCATCGGCGGCAAACCGGCCGAGAGATGCAAGTCGGAGGCCTTGTTCTTGACCGAGAATGCCAGCAGTTGGGTGATGTCCATAAACGAGCGAATTAGCGTGGGCCATTATGGCGACGATCTCCGAGAACTTACAACAGCTGCAAGAGCGCATTGAAACGGCCTGTGAGGCCGCCGGTCGGCCCGTGCAAAGTGTCACGCTGCTGACGGTCAGCAAGACGTTTTCTGGCGACGCGGTGCGCGAGGCCTTCGCGGCCGGCGCGCGCCGCTTCGGCGAGAACTATGTGCAGGAGGGGCTGGACAAGATCGCCGAGCTGAGCGATCTCCGTGCGCAGATCGAGTGGCATCTGATCGGCCCCTTGCAAAGCAACAAGACCCGGCCGGTGGCCGAGGCCTTCGACTGGGTGCACAGCGTCGACCGGCTCAAGACCGCGCAGCGCCTGTCGGACCAGCGCCCCGCCGAGATGGCGCCGCTGCAGATCTGCCTGCAGGTCAATATCAGCGGCGAGGCCAGCAAGAGCGGCGTGGCGCCGGACGAGTTGCCGACCCTGGCTCATGCCGTGGCGGCGCTGCCACGCTTGCGCCTGCGCGGCCTGATGGCCATTCCCGAGCCCGCCTCCGACCAGCAGGCCCAGCGCGCGCCGCACCGCGCGCTGGCGGGCCTGCTGGCCGCGCTCAACCGGCAAGGCCTGGCCCTGGACACCTTGTCGATGGGCATGAGCGCCGACCTGGAGGCCGCGATTGCCGAGGGCGCCAGCATCGTGCGCGTGGGCACGGCCATCTTCGGCGGCCGCACCGCCGCCATCTGATCGGGTGGTTTGTCCCGCATCTGATCCTTCTCAAGGCGGCCGCCAGCCGGCAGCATCAGGCCCATGTTTGCCCTGCCCTCAAGACTCCTCCTGACCCTGATGCTGGTCGCCGGCGCGGCTGTCGCGGCGCCGGCCGTCGAAGACAGCATCGCCCAGCGCGCCCAGGCCTGCACCCTGTGCCACGGCAAGCAGGGCCGCGCCGCCGCCGACGGCTACCACCCGCGCCTGGCCGGCAAGCCACAGGGCTATCTCTACAAGCAGCTGCTCAATTTCCGCGATGGTCGGCGCGACTACGGCCTGATGAGCGATCTGATCGCCCCGCTGTCGGACGCCTATCTGCTGGAGCTGGCCGGCCATTTCGCCCAGCTCGAACTGCCCTATCCGGCGCCGCAGGCCCCAAGCGTGGACGCGGCCACGCTGGCACGCGGCCGTGCGCTGGTGCTGCAGGGCGATCCGCTGCGCAAGCTGCCGGCCTGCGTGCAATGCCATGGCGAGAAGCTGAGCGGCGTCCAGCCCTTCATCCCCGGCCTGCTGGGCCTGCCGCGCGACTACCTGAACGGCCAGCTGGGCGCCTGGCGCAGCGGCCAGCGCCGCGCGGTCGCACCCGACTGCATGGGCCATATCGCCAAGCAGCTCCAGGTCGAGGAGATCAATGCCGTCTCGCAATGGCTGGCGGCCCAGCCCATGCCGCCCGGCAGCAAGCCCGCCGCTGCCCTGCCCGCGCCGCTGCCGATGGCCTGCGGAGGCCTGCAATGAGGCGCCGCCACATTGCGGCCGGAGCACTGACCACGCTGCTGCTGCTCGCGGCAGCCCTGGTCTACGGGCTGAACCATCTGGACGAGGGCGGACCCGCCGCCGGGCCGCCCGCGATCACGCCGGCCCTGGTCGAACGCGGCGCCTATCTGGCCCGTGCCGGCAACTGCATGGGCTGCCATACCGCGCGTGGCGGCCAGCCCTATGCCGGCGGCCGCGCGATACCGACCCCGTTCGGCGCGGTCTTCTCATCGAACCTGACCCCCGATGCCGCCACCGGCCTCGGCTCCTGGAGCGCCGAGCAGTTCTGGGCCGCGCTCCATAACGGCCGCGGCCGCGATGGTCGCCTGCTGACACCGGCCTTCCCCTACACCAACTACGCGCTGGTGACCCGCGCCGACAGCGACGCGCTCTACGCCTATCTGCAAAGCCTGAGCCCGGTCGCTCAGCCCCCTCGGGCTCACGAGCTGCGCTTTCCCTACAACACCCAGGCGGCGCTGGCGGTCTGGCGCGCGCTGTACTTCCGCCCGGCCGTGTTCACGCCCGAGCCCACGCGCAGCGCCGAGTGGAACCGCGGCGCCTATCTGGTCGAGGGTCTGGGCCACTGCAATGCCTGCCACGCGCCGCGCAACAGCCTGGGTGCACTCACCGACGCCCGGGACATGAGCGGCGGGGCGCTGCGCGAGCTGGGCTGGTACGCGCCCTCGCTGCAGGACCCGGCCGAGGCCGGGGTGGCCGGCTGGAACAGCGCCGAGCTGCGCGACTGGCTCAAGCACGGCCGCAACGAGCGTGCCAGCGCGCTGGGCCCGATGAGCGAGGTGATACTGGGCAGCACCCAGCATCTGGATGAGGCCGATCTGCGCGCGATGGGCGCTTATCTGCAAGCCCTGCCGCCCCAGGGCAAGACCCGACCCCGGCCTCCGAAGCCCGATCCGGCCCTGCGTGAGCTGGGCGCCAAGCTCTACGAACAGCACTGCGCCAGCTGCCATGGCGAGCAGGGCCGCGGCGTGGCCGGCATCTATCCGGCCCTGGCGGGCAACCGCACGGTGACGATGGGGACTAGCGACAACCTGCTGCGCGTGATGCTGCGCGGCGGCTATGCGCCGGCCACCGCCGGCAACCCGCGCCCCTTCGGCATGCCGCCCTTTGCCGGCGTGCTGAGTGATCGCGAACTGGCGGCCATCGCCAGTCATCTGCGCAGCAGCTGGGGCCATCAGGCCGGCGATGTGACCCCGCTGGACGTGCTGCGCGTCAAATGAGCCACAAGACCTGACCCCATGAAAACCCTTGGTTTCGAGGTGTAACTGCGGCCTTTGTCACGACCTTGCACGGAGCTGACAAGACACCCCCTCAATTGAGGGTCATTGGCACCGATAGTCCGGCCACGCCACGTACCGCGCGGCGTCCAAACCAATGACCTAATCGAGGGATCTTCCGATGAAGTTTCTGTCACAGCTGCGCATCAGCCAGCGCCTGGCGGTGAGCTATGCCCTGCTGGTGCTGCTCATGATCGCCATCGGCAGCTTCGGCGCCGGCAACGCCAACCGCCTGGCCCAGGACCTGGACAGCACGGCCAACACCAGCCTGGTCAAGATCGCCAGCGCCAACGCGCTGGAGAGCAATGTCAACATCATTGCCCGCGCCGCCCGCGACCTGATCCTGCTGGACGAGGCGCGCCAGATCAAGCGCCAGAACGCGGCCATCGACGCCGCCGTGCTCGACACCGAGAAGCAGCTCGGCAGCCTGGGCCAAGGCGACGATGCCAAGGAGAAGGAGCTGATCGCCCAGGTGCGCGAGCGCGAGGCCAAGTTCATGGCCTCGGTGGCCAAGTTCCGCAAGGTGGCCGAAGCCGGCAATCCGGATGAATCGCGCGAGAGCCTGATCACCGATGTGCGCCCGACCCAGCAGGCCTACCAGGACGGGCTCAAGAGCCTGATCGATCTGCAGTTCGAGAACGCCCGCAACCTGGCCGTGTCCGGCGGCGAACTGGCACGTTCGTCGATCCTGATCACCGCGCTGCTGGTCGCGGTGGCGGCCGCGATCGGCCTGGGTGGCGGCTGGGCGATCGCCCGCTCCATCGTGCTGCCGGCCCGCAAGGCCCAGCAGGCCGCCCAGGCGATCAGCGCCGGCGACCTGACGCAGACCATTGTGGTCGACAGCAAGGACGAGCTCGGCGAGATGCTGCTGGCGATGCGCGAGATGCAGTCGGCCTTGTCGGGCGTGGTGCAGAGCGTCAGTTCGGCCGCCGGCGAGGTGGCGCACAGCTCGGGCGTGATCGCCGGCAGCAATATCGACCTGTCCGACCGCACCGCGCGCTCGGCCGCCAGCCTGCAGAACACCGCCGCCTCGGTCGAGCAGATCGCGTCCAACCTGAACGGTGCCAGCGAGCTGACCCGCAAGGCCTCCGGCATCGCCGCCAAGGCGCGCCAGTCGGCCTCGGCCGGCGGCAGCGTGGTGGCCAAGGTGGTGTCGACGATGGAAGAGATCAGCGCCAGCTCGAAGAAGATCGGCGACATCATCGGCGTGATCGACGGCATCGCCTTCCAGACCAATATTCTGGCGCTGAACGCGGCCGTCGAAGCGGCCCGCGCCGGCGAGCACGGCCGCGGCTTCGCGGTGGTGGCCAGCGAGGTGCGCTCGCTGGCCCAGCGCAGCGCCACCGCCGCCAAGGAGATCAAGGTGCTGATCCAGGAGTCGTCCGTCAAGGTCGAGAACGGCACCAAGCTGGTCGACAACGCCGGCGTGACGATCCGCTCGGTGGTCGACGAGGTCAACAATATGGGCCAGCTGATCGAGGAGATCTCGCACTCGGCCCAGGAGCAGGCCGCCGGCGTCGGTGTCGTCAACAACGCGATGAGCGAGCTGGATCGCACGACGCAGCAGAACACCACCCTGGTCGACGAGCTCAGCCGCTCCACCGACGAACTCAAACAGAGCTCGACCCGGCTGCTCGACGCGGTCGGCTTCTTCCGCGCCGAGCCGGTCGCCGCCTGATTTCTTTCCCCCTTTCCTCTCCCCTTTGTTTCAAGAGGTTCCCATGAGCAAACTCTCCACCCTCGCCCAAGTCCTCGCCGCCAGCGCCCTGCTGATCGGCATCGCCGCCCAGGCCGCCGCGCCGAAGATCATCAAGAAGGTGCCGCCCGAGTTCCCGCGCGAAGCGGCCCAGCAATCGATCACCAGCGGCGTGATCAAGGCCAAGATGTCGATCGACGGTGAGGGCAAGGTCACCGAGGTGGCCATCGTCGAGGCCGAGCCGCGCCGCGTGTTTGATCGCGCCGTGACCCGCGCACTGATGGACTGGCGCTTCGAGGCCAGCGGCGAAAAGCAGACCCACGAGGTCAAGCTGGTGTTCCGCAACGAAGAGTGAGGAAGACCGGGCGCTGACGGGCCCTGGCCCTCAGCGCTCGCCGGCCAGCTCGCGCATCTTCTTGCGCAAGGCGCGCTCGCGCCTTTGCTCGTCCAGCCAGTCCTCGCGCAGACCGCGCCACAGCGAGGCCGCCATCAACACGATGACAATGGTGAAGGGCAGGGCAAACACGATGGTGGCCGTCTGCACCGCCTTGACGCCACCGGCCAGCAGCAGACTGATCGCGATGCTCGACACCAGCAGGCCCCAGATCACCTTGACGCGCCGGCTCGGGTTGGCATTGCCGCCGCTGCTCATGATGCCCAGCACCAGCACCGCCGAGTCGCCCGAGGTGACGAAGAACACCAGCACCAGCAGGGTCGCCACGCCCGACATCAGCCCGCCCAGCGGCAGCGCATCGAACATCGCGAACAAGGCGGTCGACACGTCGGCCTTGACCGCCTCCGACAGCGGTATGCCCTGCCAGACCTCCAGATGCAGCGCCGTGCCACCGAAGACCGAGAACCAGATAAAGGCGGCCAGGCTCGGCGCCAGCACGGTGCCGACGATGAACTCGCGCACCGTGCGGCCCTTGGAAACCCTCGCGATGAAAAGGCCGACAAAGGGCGACCAGGAGATCCACCAGGCCCAGTAGAAGATGGTCCAGCCGCCGACCCATTCGCTGGCGCGGAACGGCGTCATGCGCAGACTCATGCGCACGAACTCGCTGAGATAACTGCCCAGCGTGTTGGTGAAGGTGTCGATGATGGTGACGGTCGGACCCAGCACGAAGATGGCCAGGGCCAGCAGGGCGGCGACGATCAGGTTCAGCGAGGACAGCCATTTGATGCCGCGCGCGACGCCGGTCACCGCCGAGGCTATGAAGAGCGCGGTGGTCACGACGATGATGCCCACCTGCGAGGCTGTGCCGATCGGCAGACCGAACACCGCCTGCAGTCCGCTATTGATCTGCAGCGCGCCTATGCCCAGCGAGGCCGCGACGCCAAAGGCGGTGGCGATCACCGCCAGCACGTTGAAGACGCCGGCCAGACGCTGCACCGGCCGCCACGGCAGGGCCTGCAGCGAGGTGCTGATCAAGGCCGCGCCGCCCCGGCGGAACTGGAAGAAGGCGATCGCCAGCGCCACGATGCTGTAGACAGCCCAGGGGTGCAGACCCCAGTGGAAGAAGCTGTAGCGCATCGCCGCATTGGCGGCCTCCGGCGTGCCGGCGGCGATACCCGGCGGCGGCGCGCCGAAATGCGAGATCGGCTCGGCCACGCCCCAGAACACCAGGCCGATGCCCATGCCGGCAGCGAAGAGCATCGCAAACCAGGCCCCCAGCGAGAACTCGGGCTCCTCATCTTCGGCACCCAGCTTGAGGCTGCCATAGCGGCTGAAAGCCAGCAGCCCCGCCAGCAGCACCAGACCCAGCACCACCCACAGATAGAGCCAGCCGAAGTTGCGGGTGATCAGGGTCAGGACTTGCTCGAACACCGCGCCCAGTTGCCCCGGTGCCAGCAGGCCCCAGACCACGATGACCAGGATGACCCCGGCCGAGACAATCAACTGCATCTTGCCCTCCCATTCTTTGGCGCAGGCGCAGCACCATAGCAGGCCGGGCCATGCCGCAAGGTCGCCTGAAATGAGTTTGCCAATTCGCGCCGACAGCCGCTATGCTCGACCCGCCCGACCTAGCGGACTTCAGAGCTGCGGCGGGCCGCCATCAAGCCATCGCCACTTCCGAGTGGCGCGAGCCATCAGGGGGTGTCATGCGAAACAACGGGCCTGTGACCCAGCGCGAGTATCCGTTCCCACGCGGTGAGACGCTGGTTTCCACGACGGACTTGCAGGGGCGCATCGTCTACTGCAACGCCGCCTTTGTGACGGTCAGCGGCTATGAGCACCAGGAGATCCTGGGCCAGCCGCACAATATGATCCGCCATCCGGACATGCCGCCCGAGGCCTTCCGGGATCTGTGGGAGACCATACAGAGCGGCCAGCCCTGGTCGGCCATGGTGAAGAACCGGCGCAAGGACGGCGACCACTACTGGGTGCAGGCCAATGTCACCCCCATCATGGACGAGCGCGGCCAGCCCAGCGGCTTCATGTCGGTGCGCACCGAGCCGGATCGCCAGGCCATCGAGGCCGCCGAGGCGCTGTATGCCCGCATGCGCGAACAGGGCGAGAACGGGCCTTTGCGTCTGCGCCAGGGCCAGTTGTTCAATCTCTCGCTGGGCGGGCGGCTGCGCGAGGCGCTGCGCCTGAGCCTGGGCACCCGCATGAGCCTGACGGTGCTGCTGGTCGGGCTGGCGGGCCTGGGCCTGGGCCTGTGGCTCAGCGGCTCCGGCATGGCCTGGGCCGGCGCGCTGGCCATCGCGGTGCTGGCCCTGCTGGGCGGCTGGTATCTGCGCGGCGCGGCGCTGGCGCCTATCGAGGCCCTGGTCGGCTTCGCCAACCGCATCGCCGCCGGCGACCTGACCCAGCAGATCAAGAGCGGCCGACGCGACGAGATCGGCCGCGTCACCGCCGCGCTGGCCCAGCTCAACGTCAACCTGATGTCCATCGTGCGCGACGCCCGCGTCGGCGTGATGCAGATGCGCCAGAGCACGCAGGCGATCTCGGCCGGCAATCAGGACCTGTCGGGCCGCACCGAGTCGCAGGCCAGCAATCTGCAGCAGACCGCCTCGTCGATGGAGCAGATCACCGCCACCGTCCATGCCAGCACCGAGATGGCGGCCACCGCCGCGACCCGCGCCGACGCGGCCCGCCAGGTTAGCCAGCGCAGCGCGGCGGCGGTGCAGGCGGTCTCGACGACGATGGACAGCATCGCCCAGTCGTCGGCCCGCATCGCCGACATCATCCAGGTGGTCGACAGCATCGCCTTCCAGACCAATATCCTGGCGCTCAATGCCGCGGTCGAAGCGGCCCGTGCCGGCGAGCAGGGGCGCGGCTTCGCGGTGGTCGCCGCCGAGGTGCGCACCTTGTCGCAACGCACCACCGAGGCCGCCAAGGAAGTGCGCGGTCTGATCCAGGCCTCCAGCGAGCGGGTCGCCGAGGGCGGCACCCAGGTGCTGAACGCCGGCCGCGCGATGGGCGAGGTGCAGCAATCGGTCGAGGAAGTGCACGGTCTGATCACCCGCATCAGCCAGGGCATGAACGAGCAGCGTCAGGGCATGGACCAGATCAATGCGGCCGTGGCCCAGCTCGACAGCCTGACCCAGCAGAACGCTGCGCTGGTCGAGCAGGTCTCGGCCTCGGCCCTGGGCCTGAATGACAAGGCCCAGGAAGTCGCGAACTCCGTCAGCGTGTTCCGCCTGCAAGGCCAGGCGGGGCAGGCCTTGCCGGATGCGGTGGCGCTGCGCAAGGCGGCCAAGGCCGCAAAGGCCTGAGCGGCGGCGGCGTCGCGGGCTGCACTACACTGGCGCCCATGCGCCGCCTGCTGCCCCTCCACTGGCTCAGGGCCCTGATCTGGGCCCTGGCCCTGGCTCTGCCCCTGCAGGCCATGGCGGCAACCTTGATGCTGGGTTGCGGCGATCACGGTGGGCGTCAGTCCACACATGGCTCCACACATGGCTCCGCACATCAGCCCACCCAGCCGCATGAGCACGGTGCCGACCTCGAGCATGTCCATCACACCGAGGACATGCCGGCCGGCCACCAGTGCAGCGCCTGCGCGGCCTGCTGCGTCGGCGCCGCGCTGCCCAGCGCCATGCCTGTCCTGCCCAGTCCGGCTGGCCATGGCATGCACATCGCCCGGCCCGAAGCAGCCCGCCTGAGCATCACCATGGCCGGGCTCGAACGCCCACCCAGACCCGTCCTCGCGTAAGCAGTCCGGCGCGCTCGGCTTGATGCCGGCTCGCCCCTTCTCTTCCGACTTTTCCTCACGCGAGGATGCAATGACATCTGCACTGCCCTATCTGGCGGCCTGCCTGCTCGCCGGCGCCGCCCTGAGCGCGCTGGCGCAAGCCAGGCCCGACCCGACGGACCCCAAGGCCGAGGTGCCTCCGGCACGCCCCCCCTCCGCGCTGCAACACTACAAGCCCCTCAGCGAGGCCGAGCTGGCCGACTGGCGCGCCGCGAATCGCCGCGTCCAGCAAGCCGGCGGCTGGCGCGCCTACGCGCGGGAAGCCGCCGCCTCGGCGCCGGTCCACAAGCACTGAGGGCCGCCACATGAACCCTCTGTTGATGAGACCGGCGCTCGTGTGCGCCGGCCTGGCCCTGGCAGGCTGCGCCAGCCTGCAGCCGCAAGAACGTTTCGCGCCGCTGCAGGCGCAAACCCAGGCCCTGCTGAAACAGGATCTGCAGTGGCCGCGCGATGCCGAGCAAACTGAAGCCCTGGCCACCCGTGTCGCCGAGCTGCTGGCCCTGCCGCTGACGGCCGACAGCGCGGTGCAGATCGCGCTCCTGAACCACCGCGGCCTGCGCGCCGAGCTGCATCAGCTGGGTGTGGCCGACGCGGATCTGGTGCAGCTGAGCCGGCCGCTGAACCCCGGGCTGAGCCTGGGCCGCATGCGCCAGGGCAGCGAGACCGAGATCGAGCGCGGCCTGCACCTGAATCTGGGCAGCTGGTTGAGTCTGGACCGAAGCCGGCGCGTTGGCACGCTGCGCCTGCGGCAGACTCAGCAAGACCTGGCCCTGCAAGTGCTGGCGATTGCCGCCCAGGCCCGCAAGGCCTACTACCAGGCGCTGGCCGCCGAGCAGCTGCGGCAGTACAGCCGTCAGGTGATGGAGGCCGCCGAGGCCGGTGCGGAGCTGGCGCGGCGCATGGCCGCGGCCGGCAATGTCAACAAGCTGCGCCAGGCCCGCGAGCATGGTTTCTATGCCGAGGCCGCCTTGTCCGTGGCGCGTGCCGAGACCCAGGCGCGCAGCCAGCGCGAGACGCTGATACGGGCGCTGGGCCTGTGGGGCGAGCAAACGCAATTCCGCCTGCCCGAGCGTCTGCCCGAGCTGCCCGGCGCAGCGCGCGAGCTGCCCGAGGTCGAGCGCCAGGCGATCCCCCAGCGCCTCGATGTGCAGGCCGCCAAGCGCGCTGCCGAGCTGCGCGCCAGCGAACTGGGCCTGAGCCAGCGCACCCGTTTCATCAACGTGCTGGAGCTGGGCATCGTCCGCAACAGCAGCAAGGAGGAGCCGACCCAGCGCGGCTTCGAGCTGAGCCTGGAGCTGCCCTTGTTCGACTGGGGCCAGGCCCGGGTCGCGCGCGCCGAGAGCCTCTATATGCAGGCGCTCGAACGCACCGCCCACACCGCGATCCAGGCCCGCTCGGAGGCCCGCGAAGCCTACGGGCGCTACCGCTCGGCCTTCGATATCGCGCGCCACTACGCCACCGAGATCGTGCCGACCCGGCAGCGCATCGCCGACGAGAACCTGCTGCGCTACAACGGCATGCTGATCGGCGTGTTCGAGCTGCTGGCCGACGCGCGCGCGCAGATCGTCGCGGTGTCGGCGGCGATCGAGGCCCAGCGCGATTTCTTCCTCGCCGAGGCCGAGCTCGACCAGGCCCTGATCGGGCCGGTGGGCGCCAGCGCCGTCTCCTCCTCTTCCGCCGCCCCCGCTGAAGCCAGCGCCGGCGGCCATTGAAAGCAAGACCATCATGGTTTCCCGACGCAATCTCTTCCTCGGCGCTGGCGCGGTCGCTGCGAGCGCTGTCTCGCGCGTGGCCCTGGCTGCCATTCCCGAGGCGGTGCAGCAGACCAGCGCCGCCACCGCCCCGCCCCTCGTGCCCGCCAACGGTCGGCCCTACAACCCCGTCGTCACCTTGAACGGCTGGACTTGCCCATGGCGCATGCGCGACGGTGTCAAGGAGTTCCACCTGGTCGCCGAGCCGGTGGTGCGCGAAATGTGCGAGGGCTTCAAAGCCCATCTGTGGGGCTATAACGGCCAGTCGCCCGGCCCCACCATCGAGGTCGTCGAAGGGGACCGGGTGCGCATCTACGTGAGCAACCGCCTGCCCGAGCACACCAGCGTGCACTGGCACGGCCAGCGCCTGCCCAATGGCATGGACGGAGTCTCGGGCCTGACACAGCCCTCGATCAAGCCGGGACAGACCTTTGTCTACGAGTTCGTCGCACGCCGGCCCGGCACCTTTATGTACCACCCCCATGCCGACGAGATGACGCAGATGGCGATGGGCATGATGGGCTTCTGGGTCACGCACCCGAAGGCCAGGCATCCGCAGATCGCCGAGGTGCAGCGCGACTTCTGCTTCCTGCTGTCCAGCTACGACATCGATCCCGGCAGCTACACGCCCAAGATCATGACGATGACGGACTTCAATCTGTGGAGCTGGAACAGCCGCATCTTCCCCGGCATCGACACGCTGAATGTGCGCCTGGGCGACCGGGTGCGCGTGCGCGTCGGCAATCTGACGATGACCAATCACCCCATCCATCTGCACGGCCACGAGTTCGAGGTCACCGGCACCGACGGCGGTCCGGTGCCCAGGAGCGCGCGCTGGCCCGAGGTGACCACCGATGTCGCGGTCGGCCAGATGCGGCAGATCGAGTTCCTGGCCGACGAGCCGGGCGACTGGGCTTTTCATTGCCACAAGAGCCATCACACGATGAATGCGATGGGCCATGACGTCGACACGCTGATCGGTGTCGACCACAGCGGCCTGGCCGGCAAGATCACCCAGCTGATCCCCGACTACATGGTGATGGGCGAGCGCGGCATGGCCGATATGGGCGAGATGACCATGCCGCTGCCCGACAACACCGCGCCGATGATGGCCGGCCATGGCCCCTATGGCGGGCTGGAGATGGGCGGCATGTTCAGCGTGCTGAAGGTGCGCCGCGACCAGAAGGCCGGCGACTACAGCGATCCCGGCTGGTACGCCAAGCACGCCGCGCCGGGCACGGTGGCGCACGAAGTGCCCGCCGCCGTGACCGAGCCGCCGCGCGCGCCCGCGGCATCAGCCAAGCCCGCCACCGAGGTCAAGGTGCGCAAGCCCGGCCATCATCACTCTCATTGAAAAAGTCCTGCAGATGAAAAACATCCGGATCCGTTTTCTGCTGTCCGCCCTGATGCTCAGCGCCAGCCTGGCCCATGCCCACGGCCCGCAGCCGCACCATGGCGGCGCAGTCAAGAAGGAACAGCAAGCCTTCGGCATCGCCGGCGACGCCGCCAAGGTCGCCCGCACGATAGCCATCACGATGGGCGACGATATGCGCTTCAGCCCCGATCGCATCGAGGTGCGCGAGGGCGAGACGCTGCGCCTGCGCATCCACAACAAGGGCCAGCTGCTGCACGAGCTGGTGATAGGCACGCCCAAGCAGCTCGACGAGCATGCCGCGCTGATGCAGAAATTCCCCGGCATGGAACATGACGAGGCCCATATGGCCCATGTCGACCCGGGCCAGCGCGGCGAGATCGTCTGGCGCTTCAACCGTGCCGGCGAGTTCGACTTCGCCTGCCTGATCAACGGCCACTACCAGGCCGGCATGCGCGGCAAGATCATCGTCAGGCCGGCCGGCTCCAAGGAGGGCAAGCGATGAAGACAGCACCGACACGCCGCCGCCTGCTGCTGGCGCTGGGCCTGGCCGCGACCGGGCTCACACAGGCCCAGGGCCCGGCGCGCGGCCAGGCCATCACGGTCTGGAAGGATGCCGCCTGCGGCTGCTGCCAGGTCTGGGTCAAGCATCTCGAAGCGCATGGCTTCGTCGTCGAGCTGCACGACATCGGCAACAGCGAGGCCCGCGCCCGGCTGGGCATGCCTCAGGCCCTGGGCAGCTGCCATACGGCCCTGGTGTCCGGCTATGTGATCGAGGGCCATGTACCGGCCGGCGATATCCAGCGGCTGCTGCGCCAGCGTCCCGTCGCGCTGGGTCTGGCCGTGCCCGGGATGCCGATCGGCTCGCCGGGCATGGACGGCCCCGAGTACGGTGGCCGGCGCGATGCCTACGAGGTGCTGCTGGTACAGCGCAACGGCAAGACCCGGACCTTCTCCCGCCACGTTTGAACCCCAAGCCCATCATGAAACTGAAGCACAAAATCCTCATCGCCCTGCTGGCCGCGGCCAGCCTGCAGCTCTGCCAGGCCCAGACGGCCCCCACTCACGACACGACCGCCGCTGCGCCCGCCTGGGCCGACGGCGAGGTGCGCCGCATCGATCTGGCCAACAAGAAGATCACGCTCAAGCATGGCGAGATCAGGAACCTGGACATGCCGCCGATGACCATGGTGTTCAGCTGGCAGGACGGCGAGCTGCCGGCCGAGCAACTGGCCGGGCTCAAGCCCGGCGACAAGCTGCGCTTCCAGGCCCGGATGGTGGACGGCAAGACCCTGCTGGTGGCCTTGCAGCGCTGAGGCGGCTGTGAACAGGCGGTGGCAGATGCAACAAAATGCACGGCAGGACCGGCCTCGGGGTCGGTCCGCCAAAAACCGCACGCTTTTGCTGGCATGCTGCTGCCCGTGCTGAAAACCATTCCGACATCACAGCTGCGCCTGGGCATGTTTCTCCACCAGCTGAGCGGCTCGTGGATGAGCCACCCGTTCTGGCGCTCGCGCTTCCTGCTGCGCGACGCGCGCGATATCCACAAGCTGCTGGAGGCCGGCATCGCCGAGGTCGTGATCGACACCGATCAGGGCCTCGATGTCGCGCCCGAGCCCGAAGCCCCCAGCCCGGAGCCCGCCGCAGCGCCGTCGGCGTCGCCCGAACCCGAGGTCACTGCACTGCCGCCGGCGCATCCCGCCGTGGCCGATGCCGGGCCCAGCTATACCGAGGCGCTGAACCTGAGCCGCAAGTCGCTGGGCGCCGTCGTCGACCTGTTCGCCCAGGCCCGCATGGGCCAGGCGCTGGATGCCCAGACCTGTCTGCCAGTGGTCGAGGACGTGATGAGCTCGGTCAGCGACAGCCCCAGCGCGTTGATCAGCATCAGCCGGCTGAAGACGGTGGACGACTACACCTATATGCATGCGGTGGCCGTCTGCGCACTGATGGTGGGGCTGGCGCGGCAGATGGGGCTGGCCGACCACCTGGTGCGCGAGGCCGGTCTGGCCGGCCTGCTGCTGGACACCGGCAAGGCGGCGATGCCGGCGGAGCTGCTGGGCAAGCCCGGCCGTCTGAGCGACGAGGAGCTGGCACTGCTGAAGACCCATGCGCGCAAAGGCCACGAGATGCTGGGCAAGGAAGGCGGCTTCAGCGCGGCGGTGCTGGATGCGGTCTTGCACCACCATGAGCGCAGCGACGGCAGCGGCTACCCCGATGGCCTGGCCGGCGACAAGATCGCGCCGCTGGCCCGCATGGCGGCGATCTGCGATGTCTATGACGCCGTGACCTCACGCCGACCCTACCGGGCGCCCTGGGACCCGGGCGAGGCGATGCGCCATATGGCCCAGGCCAAGGGCCAGTTCGATGCACAGATCTTCCAGCACTTCGTCAAGGCCGTGGGCATCTACCCGGTGGGCTCGCTGGTGCGGCTGCAGTCGGACCGGCTGGCAGTCATCGTCGCCCAGGGCAAGGACTCGCTGCTCAAACCCAGGGTCAAGGTCTTCTACACGGCCCAGGAACAGCACCGGCTGAGCCCGGCCTTCGAGCTGGACCTGGCCGACCCGGCAGCGGCCGACAAGATTGTCGGCGTCGAGCCGCCCGCGTCCTGGCGGTTCCAGGACCTCGAGCAGCTCTGGCTGGACAACTGACCACCCCCGAGGCGCTGCGCGCCACCCCCTCAAGGGGGCAAGCCCGCAGGACCGGCAGAGCCGGATCCTCGGGCTTCGCTGGGCGAATACGGCGCGCTAAATTACTGCTCGGCGAAGGCGCGCTCGATCACGAAGTGGCCCAGCTTGCTGGTCGAGCCTTCTTCGAAGTTGCGCGCTTCCAGCATCGCCTTCAGATCCTTCAGCATGCCGGGGCTGCCGCAGATCATCACGCGGTCGTTCTCGACGTCCAGCTTGGGCAGGCCCAGATCGGCCTCGATCTTGCCGGTGGCCAGCAGGTCGGTGATACGGCCCTGGTTGCGGAAGGGCTCGCGCGTCACGGTCGGGTAGTACAACAGCTGCTCGCTGGCGAACTCGCCGAGGAACTCGTGCTGGTGCAGCTCCTTGGTGATCAGGTCCTGGTAGGCCAGCTCGTTCACATGGCGGCAGCCGTGCACCAGGATGACCTTCTCGAAGCGCTCGTAGGTGGCCGGATCGCGGATCACGCTGAGGAAGGGCGCCAGCCCCGTGCCGGTGGAGAGCAGGTAGAGGTTCTTGCCGGGGTGCAGATAGTCGGTCAGCAGGGTGCCGGTGGGCTTGCGGCCGATCAGCAGCTTGTCGCCCGGCTTCAGATGCTGCAGGCGCGAGGTCAGCGGACCGTCCGGCACCTTGATGCTGAAGAACTCCAGATGCTCTTCATGATTCGCGCTGGCGACGCTATAGGCCCGCAGCAGCGGCTTGCCCTCGACCCGCAGGCCCAGCATCGTGAAGTGCCCGTTCTGGAAGCGGAACGCGGTATCGCGGGTGGTGGTGAAGCTGAAAAGCCGGTCGGTCCAGTGATGGACGCTCAGCACCTGTTCTTCGTTAAAAGCACTCATGAATGACGCGGGCTCTGGTAATAACCCGGAATTCTAACGAGCGCTGATGCGCCGCAGCAAATACCGCTTGCTTATAACCTTAAGCCTTGATGTCCAGCAAAGCGCCCTCGGCGCGCAGCTGGGTTTGCAGCACCCGCAGATTGGCTACAAAGCTGTAGGTGGCGCTGCGCTGCTCGACCAGCTCGCGCTCGGCCGAGACCTGGATCTGCTGGCTGCGCTCGGCACCGGCCACCACGCCGCCCTCGGGCAGGCTGGTCTGCACCACCCGCTCGGGCCGGAAGCCCGGGGTCTGCAGATTGGCGGTGTTGTGGGCCGACGCGCGCAGGCGCTCGTTCGCGGCCGAGATGCCGGACAAGGCGGTGGACAGGCTGACGGACGACATGGCGAGCACTCCAAGGACAACAGGCGTGATGCCGGGATTCTTGTCTCTTCATCGGCAGCGCGCCGCCAAACTTGAGAACAAAAGGGAATTTCCCCGTCATTTCCTCACACCCTGTGCGGTGGCGCGGCCCGCTGCGAGGACAATCCCGCCCTTGCGCCACGCTCCGGTGGCGCGCCAATACCGAGGTAAAGATGGCGATTCAATGGTTCCCGGGTCATATGAATTCGACCCGGAACGCGATCCGGGAGCGCATGAGGGCGGGGCTCGATGTGGTCATCGAGCTGCTCGACGCACGCCTGCCCGGCTCCAGCGCCAACCCCCTGCTGGCCCAGCTGACCGAGGGCAAGCCCAATCTGAAACTGCTGAACAAGCAGGATCTGGCCGACCCGGCCCGCACCGCGCAATGGCTGGCGCACTACAACGCCCTGCCCGAGACCCGCGCGATCGGCCTGGACGCCAGCGTGCCGGCCCCGGCGCGCGCGCTGATGAGCGCCTGCCGCGAGCTGGCGCCGCTGCGCGGCGGCATGGCCAAGCCGCTGCGGGTGCTGATCTGCGGCATCCCGAATGTCGGCAAATCGACGCTGATCAACACCTTGATGGGCAAGCGCGCCACCAAGACCGGCGATGAGCCGGGCATCACCAAGGTCGAGCAGAAGCTGGTGCTGGAGAACGACTTCTACCTGTTCGACACGCCCGGCATGCTGTGGCCGCGCATCACCGTGCCCGAGAGCGGCTACAAGCTGGCCGCCAGCGGCGCCATCGGCCGCAACGCCTTCAACGAGGAAGAAGTGGCGCTGGAGCTGCTGGACTATCTGCGCCAGCACTACGCCGGCCAGGTCGAGGCGCGCTACAAGCTCGACGATGTGGCCGGGCTCGGCGACGAGGAGCTGCTGGAGGCCATAGGCCGCAAGCGCGGCGCCATGCTGGGTGGCGGCCGCGTCAATCTGCAGAAGGCGGCCGAGATCGTGGTCTATGAATACCGCCAGTCGCTGCTGGGCCGCATCACGCTGGAAACCCCCGAGGAATTCGCCCGCTGGCAGGCCGCCGGCGCGGCCATCGAGGCCCAGCGCAAAGACAAGAAGAAGCGCAAAGGCCCGGCCGAGCCCGACGCCGAGCCTGACTGAGACACCTTCCCTTAACGTCAGCCATCTGCCATATCGGTAGATACCATCACCGGCAAGCTCGGTGAGGGGCTTAGCATCCAGGCCATCGCCAGCCCGGAGCCCTCATGACAACGCAAGCCAGCAGCACAGCCGTGCTGGACCAGCAACACAGCGATGCGCAGGAATTGCTGGCGCACAGCGCCAGCGCGCCCAGCGAGCAGATCTACGGCATCACCGAGCTGTGCGCCGAGTTCGGCATCTCGCAGCGCGCGATCCGCTTTTATGAGGACAAGGGCCTGCTGGCGCCGCGCCGTGTCAATGGCGCACGGATCTATGGCCAGCGCGAACGAGCGCGGCTCAAGCTGATCCTGCGCGCCAAGGCCATCGGCTCCAAGCTGGTCGACATCAAGCAGTTCCTCGATCTCTATGGCCACCACGGCGAAGGCCGCGCCAGGCAGCTGCAATGGACGCTGGAGCGCACCGATGCGGCCATCGTCGAGCTGGAACAAAAGCGCGCTCATATCGACGTGACGCTGACCGAGCTGCGCCTGATCAACGAAGCGGTGCGCCAGCAACTGGCGGCCCAGGAGGACTAGCGATGTCCCTGCCCCTGTTCCCCTCCGCCTGGATGACGGACGAGCACCGCATGCTGCAGGACTCGGTGGCGCGTTTCTTCAGACAGCGCTGGGTGCCGCGCGCGGCCGAGTGGCGCGAGGCCGGCATGATGGGCCGCGACACCTGGGCCGAGGCCGGCGCCAACGGCCTGCTGTGCACCGCGATGCCCGAGGCCTATGGCGGCGGCGGCGGCGACTTCGGCCATGAGGCGGTGCTGCTGCTGGAGCAGGCCAAGGCCAACCTGAGCGGCTTCGGCGGCGGCCTGCATTCGGCCATCGTCGCGCCCTACATCCTGCATCACGGCAGCGAAGCGCAGAAAGCCCGCTGGCTGCCGCGCATGGCCACCGGCGAGCTGATCGGCGCGATCGCGATGACCGAGCCCGGCACCGGCAGCGATCTGCAAAGCGTGCGCACCAGCGCCAGGCGCGACGGCGATCACTACCTGCTGTCCGGTCAGAAGGTCTTCATCACCAACGGCCAGAACGCCAATCTCGTCATCGTGGTCTGCAGGACCCGCAGCGAGGACAAGGGTGCCAAGGGCATCTCGCTGCTGGTGGTCGAGGTCGAGAACGCCGACGGCAGCCTGGTCGAGGGCTATCGGCGCGGCCGCAATCTGGACAAGATCGGCATGAAGGCGCAGGACACTTCCGAGCTGTTCTTCGACGAAGTGCGCGTGCCATTGGACAACCTGCTGGGCGGCGAGCAGGGCATCGAGGGCCAGGGCTTTGTGCAGCTGATGCAGGAGCTGCCGCAGGAGCGGCTGATCATCGCCGTCAGCGCGGTCGGCGCGATCGAGAGGGCACTCGCCGAGACCCTGGCCTATACCAAGCAGCGCAAGGCCTTCGGCCAGCCGGTTTGGGAGTTCCAGAACACCCGCTTCAAGCTGGCCGAGGTGCAGAGCCAGCTGCTGGCCGCACGCGCCTTGGTCGACGCCTGCTTGGAGGCCCATCTGAAGGGTGAGCTGGACGCCGCCCGCGCCGCGCTGGCCAAGGCCTGGACCACCGATCTGGCAAGCACAGTGATGGACGAGTGCCTGCAGCTCTTCGGCGGCTACGGCTACATGATGGAGTACCCGATCGCCGAGCTCTATGCCGACGCCCGCGTGGCGCGCATCTATGGCGGCACCAACGAGATCATGAAAGAGCTGGCCAGCCGGTTCATGTAGGAGACAGCCCATGTTCGATGCCTATCTCTACGACCATGTCCGCACGCCGCGCGGCAAGGGCAAGAAGGACGGCGGCCTGCACCAGGCCAGCCCGGTCTGGCTGTTGCGCACGCTGCTGCAGTCGTTGCAGCAGCGCCTGCGGCTGGACACCGGTCGGGTCGACGATGTGGTGCTGGGCTGCGTGACCCCGCTGGGCGAGCAAGGCGCCGACATCGCCCGCACGGCGGTGCTCGACGCCGGCTGGGCCCAGACCGTGGCCGGCCTCACGCAGTCGCGCTTTTGCGCCTCGGGCTTGGAGTCGGTCAACCTGGCTGCGGCCAAGGTGGCCAGTGGCTTTGAACAACTGGTGGTGGCCGGCGGCGTGGAAGCTATGAGCCGCTGGCCCATGGGCAGCGACGGCGGTGCCTGGTTCATGGATCCGCGCGTCAACCAGGCCCTGGGTTTCATCCCGCAAGGCATCAGCGCCGACCTGATCGCGACGCTGGAAGGCTTCAGTCGCGCCGATGTCGATGCCTATGCCAGCGAGTCACACCGCCGCGCGGCGGCGGCGCGCGAGGCGGGCTTGTTCACGCGCTCCGTGGTGCCGGTGCACGACATCGCCGGGCTGTTGCTGCTGGCCCAGGACGAGACCATCCGCCCCGCCACCACGCCCGAAACGCTGGCCAGGCTGGAGCCTTCGTTCGCCATGATGGGCGGCATGGGTTTTGATGCCACGGCGCTGCGCAAGTACACGACGCTGGAGCGTATCGACCATGTCCACCATGCCGGCAACTCCTCGGGCATCGTCGACGGTGCGGCGCTGCTGCTGGTCGGCTCCAAAGCCGGCGGCGCGGCGGCCGGCCTCAGGCCGCGCGCCCGCATCCGCGCTGCCGCGGTGATCGGCTCCGAGCCCACCATCATGCTGACCGGCCCGACCCCGGCCTGCCAGAAAGCGTTGAAGCAGGCCGGCATGGCCGCTTCCGACATCGATCTGTGGGAGATCAACGAGGCCTTTGCCGTGGTACCGATGAAGACGGCGCGCGATCTGGGCCTGAGTCTGGACAAGGTCAACGTCAACGGCGGCGCGATCGCGCTGGGCCACCCGCTGGGTGCCACCGGCGCCATCATCCTGGGCACCCTGCTCGACGAGCTGGAGCGCCGCGATCTCAGCACCGGCTGCGCCACCTTGTGCGTCGGCGGCGGCATGGGCATTGCGACGATCATCGAAAGGGTCTGATATGAGCACCGCGCTGCATCTCGAGAGGGGCGAGGATGGCATCGTCGTCGCGACGATGGACTTGCCCGGCCAATCGATGAACATCCTCAACGAGCAACTCGCCGCGCCGCTGCGCGGACTGGCCGATCTGCTGGAAGACCCGCAAGCCGGTGTCACCGGCCTGATCCTGCGCTCCGGCAAGAAGGATTTCTTGGCTGGCGCCGACATCGACCGCCTGCGCGCGCTGAACACGGCACAAGAAGCCTTCGAGGCCTCGATGGCGCTGAAGCGCTTCATCCGCCGCTTCGAGCAATGCGGCAAGCCGGTGGTCGCGATCCTGAACGGCCAGTGCAAGGGCGGCGGCCTGGAGATCGCGATGGGCTGCCACTGGCGCATCGTCGTGGACGATGGTCGCGCGCGCCTGGGCCTGCCCGAGGTCAAGCTGGGCCTATTGCCCGGCGGCGGCGGCACCCAGCGCCTGCCGCGACTGGTGGGCATGCAGCAGGCGTTGCAATGGATGGGTGAGGGCTCGGACATCAAGGCCGCGCAGGCGCTCGCCAGCGGCCTGGTCAACGAACTGGCCCCCGATGTCGACGAGGCGCTGACGAAGGCGCGCGCCTGGATCGTCGCCAACTCAAAGCCGGTCCAGCCCTGGGATGCGCCCAGGTTCCGTTACCCCGGCGGCGATTCGCGCGCACCGGCCATCGCGCAGATGTTCTCGGTCGCGCCCTCGATGGCCGCGGCCAAGAGCTTCGGCAACTACCCGGCCCTGACCCACATCATGTCCAGCGTCTTCGAGGGCGGGCTCACCGACATCGACCGGGCGCTGGAGATCGAATCGCGCTACTTCGCGGCCTGCGTCGTCAGCCCGGCCTCGCGCCACCTGATCGGTACGCTGTGGTACCAGCTCAACGCGATCAAGAAGGGCGCCTCGCGGCCCGCCGGCCTGCCGCGCTCCCAGGTGCAGCGCCTGGGCATCCTGGGCGCCGGCATGATGGGCGCCGGCATCGCCCACGTCTCGGCCCAGGCTGGCATGCAGGTGGTGCTGCTGGACGTTTCCCAAGAAGCGGCCGAGCGTGGCAAGCGCCATTCGCAGGACCTGCTGGACAAGGCGGTCAAGAAGGGCCGCAGCACGCCTGAGCAGCGCGAGGCCGTGCTGGCGCGTATCCACCCGACGACCGATTACGCAGCCTTGGCCGGTTGCGAACTGATGATCGAGGCGGTGTTCGAGGACCGCGCCGTCAAGGCCGAGGTGACCAAGCGCGCCGAGACCCAGCTGGCCGCCAGGGCCGTGTTCGCCTCCAATACCTCCACGCTGCCGATCACCGGCCTGGCCGAGGCCAGCGAGCGGCCGGCCCATTTCATCGGCCTGCATTTCTTCTCGCCGGTGGAGAAGATGCCGCTGGTGGAGATCATCGTCGGCAAGGCCACCTCGCCCGAGACCCTGGCGCTGGGCTTCGACTATGTGCAGCAGATCGGCAAGACGCCCATCGTCGTCAATGACTCGCGCGGCTTCTACACCAGCCGCGTGTTCGCGACCTATGTGATGGAAGGCATCGCGATGCTCAAGGAAGGCGTGCACCCGCGCGCCATCGAGGCCGCAGGTCTGCAGGCCGGCATGCCGATGCCGCCGCTGGCGCTGCAGGATGAGGTCAGCCTGAGCCTGGGCGTGCATGTGGCGGACCAGACGCGCAAAGACCTCGCGGCCGAGGGCAAGACCTACCGAGAACACCCGGGCGAGGCGGTGTTGCGCCAGCTCTGCGAGATCGGCCGCGTCGGCAAGAAGGCGGGAAAAGGCTTCTACGATTGGGCGGACGGCGACAAGACGCTGTGGCCCGAACTGAGCCGCCACTACCCGGTGGCGGTCGAGCAGCCCGCGCAGCAGGAGATCATCGACCGCCTGATGTTCATCCAGGCCAATGAGGCGGCGCGCTGCCTGGAGGAAGGTGTGCTGCGCTCGGTGGCCGATGCCAATATCGGCTCGATCTTCGGCTGGGGCTTCGCGCCCTTCGAAGGCGGGGCGCTGCAGTTCATCAATGCCCGCGGCCTGCCGGCCTTCGTGGCGCGCGCCCGTGAGCTGGCGGCGGCCCATGGCGAGCGCTTCGCGCCGGCCGCGCTGCTGCTGCGCATGGCCGAGCGCGGCGAGCGCTTCGAGGCCGGCTGCTAGCCGCCGCCGCGCTTCTTCTTGCGCGCGGCCTGGTAGGCCTCGATCTCCTCTTTCGAGAGGCGATCATCTTGGTCCGTGTCGGCCTTGTCGAAGGCGGCCATGCGGACCTCGACCACCTCCTTGAAGGACAGGCGCTTGTCCTTGTCGGCATCGGCCCGTCTCAAGGAACCCAGCATGCCGCGCGCGCCGCGCGGCATGCGCTTGAGCTCGGCCTCGGTGATATGACCATCGCCGTCCAGGTCCAGCGCATGCCAGGAGCGCGTCACATCCTTGTGAAATTCGTCGAGGCTGATGTAGCCGTCGCCATTGCTGTCCGTCGCCTGGGCCAGGCCGGCAGCGGCCAGCAGCAGCGCCAAAAGAATTCGCTTCATCGCTTCATCCCCCCTCACCACCACCAGCGTTGATTGTCACCACCGTTGCAGTCCCACAGCTGGACCGCCTGACCGGGACGCAGGCGACCGTCGCGCACATCCAGGCATTTGCCGCTCATGCGGCTGCGGATCTGGTTGCCGCGCGCCTGCCAGCGCTGGTTGTCGCCGCCGGTGCAGCGGTAGGCGATCACCTCGGCACCGTTGCGGTCGCTGCCTTTGGCCACATCCAGGCACAGGCCGGAGACCCTCAGCTCGCCGCCGCGACCCCAGTCAAAGCGCTGGTTGCTGCCGTTGTGGCAGCCAAAGACGATGGCCGGCGCGCCCTCGACGGCACGGCCACTGATGTCCAGGCACAGACCGCCGCTCGAGTTGATCTGGCGACCATAGCCGCCATCGTTGTTGTCGGGCCTGTCATCGTCGCGATCACGGTTCTTGTGATGGCTGGCCAGCAAGGCCAGCCCGGCAATTGCCGCGACGGCCGCGATCGCGGCGCCCGTGTTGGACGAGCGGTGCTCGTTGTCGGAGAAGTCGCCGCTGAGGGTGAAGCGTGCACTGCAGCCCTTGTCGACCCAGATTTCCATATTGCTGAGGTCATAGCCCCAGGAGCGGCTGAAGCGGCAATTGCCGGACAACTGCCGATCCAGGTCCACATCGCGGGTGCCGGCCGGCAGGCGTTGGGAGGTGTAGCCGCCGTCGGAGCGCAGCTCCAGGCTTTGCTCGGCGGCCCAGGCGGGTGTCGCCGGCGTGGCCAGCAGCGCCGCGCTCAGCGCCGTCACCATCAAGCGCTGATGGGTCTTCATATGCGTCATCGTCGATCTCCCTTCTTGCCTTCTTGCTGGGCACCGACTCTAGCCGCGATCGGCGGCCTCGCCCATAGCGCCTTGCCCCCAATCGCCAGGACGCGCGATGCAAAACCAGACCCCGCAGTCCGACCCACGGCGTGAATTTTTCACGCGACCAGGGCCTGGCGCTTAAGTTCCTGTCTGCGGCGGTCGCCTCCCTTCATCACCATGCCCGCCAGCAATAACAGCCCCCGATCCGGCATCAACCGCGCCAATCTCAGAAGCGCGCCGCCACGCGCCGCGCCCAAGCCCGTGGCCGAGACCCTCGCGCCGGCCGCGCTGCCACGGCCGGCGGCCGCCGCACCGACCTCGGCCTTCGGGGAGTTTCTGCAGATCGTCGGCGCCGCCGCCCTGCTGCTGGGCGGGCTGGCGCTGCTGCTGATGGGCGTGCAGATGATGAGCGACAGTGTCACGGTCGGCAAACACCTGGCCGAGGCCAAGGCCCAGCGCGGCGTGCTGGTCTGCCAGGACGGCCGCATGGTGCGTGGCGATGGCTCGCTGCGCGACCTGATCCTGGCCGACGCCTACTTCAGCTGCACCGACTGGCGCACCTTGCAGAGCATCGAGCTCGAAGAGAAGAACAAGTAGCCCGGGCCGCTACTCGACGCCCGCGCGCCGCAGCTGCGCGAGTATCCCCATGCCCAGCAGCAGCACCGCTGCGGTCAGCCACAGCGCGCCCCGGTAGCTGCCGCTGGCCTGGGCCATGGCGCCGGCAAGCGCCGGCGCGCTGACCTGGGCCACGCCGTAGCTGAGCGTCAGCCGCGCCATCGCCTTGCCGGGGTTGCCTGGCGAGCGCCGCCCCACCAGGGCCAGGGTCAGGCTGACGATGCCGATAAAGGTCGCGCCATACAGCAGGGCACCGGCCAGCGCCGCCGGCAGGCCGTCCGACAAGGCCGGCAGCAGCACCGAGATCACCTGCAGGCCGAAGGCCAGCAGCAGGGCCGGCAGCTCGCCCAGGCGCCGTGCCACCCTATCCCATAGAAACACCGCCGGGGTTGAGGCCAGGCCGACCAACAGCCAGGCCCAGGGCCCCTGCCCGGCCAGCAGCGGCTGGCGCTCGACGATGGCGACCGTGAAGGTCGCGCTGATCACAAAGCCCCAGCCGGCGCAGAAATAGGCCGCCACCATCCAGCCCATCCAGCGTCGCCCCGGGCCGCTGCCGGTCGCCTGGGCGGCAGTGGCGGCGGGCGGCACCGGTGGCCGCCAGACCCAGGCCGGCAGCAAAAACACCAGGCCGATCAGCGCAAAGCCCTGCCACTGCGCGGCCCAGTCCAGCGCCAGCGCCGACATCGCCATCGCGCCCAGCGCCGACACCACGATGCCCAGGCCCAGGCCGGTGAAGTGCAGGCCCAACTCGGGGCGCCGGCCGGCGCGCATCAGCCAGTTCAGCACCAGACCCGAGCCCAGGAGCATGCCGGCCGCGCCGCACAGCCCGCCCAGATAGCGCGACAGCGCCCACAGCCAGACATTGCCGGCCAGGCCCATCAGCACGGCGCTGAGCAGGGACAGCGGCAGGCCCCAGCTGTAGAGCCGCTGGCGCCAGCGCGCGTCCTCCAGGGTCGCGGCCAGCAGCGCCCCACTCATATAGCCCAGGTAGTTGATCGCGGCCAGCCAGCCGGCAGCCGCGTCGCTGAGCCCGGCCTGGGCCTGCATCAAGGGCAGCAGCGGCGTATAGGCGAAGCGGGCGATGCCTATGGTCAGCACCAGGCCGGCAATACCGCCGACGATCACTTGCCAGGCCTGCAGGCCGCGATGATTGTTCATGGCCGGCAAGCCTAGCCGCAGCGCCGCCGCTCGGCTGTCGCTTTGGCGCGCCAGACTTGAAATCGCGCCCGCGTGGCCCATCTTCGAGTCAAGCAAACTCCGAGACGCGCGCCATGGCCCTGCTCATCGTCTGTGGTCTGGCCTTGGCGCTGATCGCCTGGCTGGCCGCCCATCCCCTGCTGCAGGCCTGGCGGCGTGATCGCCTGCAGCGCCAGCCCTTCCCGCAGGCCTGGCGCCGCATCCTGCGTCGACGCGTGCCGCAGATCGCACAGCTGCCCGCCGACCAGCAGCTGCGGCTGAAGAAACTGATCCAGGTCTTCGTCGCCGAGAAGAGCTTCATCGGCTGTGCCGGCCTGCGCATCAGCGACGAGATCCGCATCACCATCGCCGCCCAGGCCTGCCTGCCCTTGCTGGGCGCGGCGCGTGGCTTCTACCCGCAGCTGCGCCAGATCCTGGTCTATCCGGGCGCCTTCGTCGTCGACCGTGTCGCCGGCGGACCGGCCGGCGTGCAGATGGAGCAGCGGCGCGCGCTGGCCGGCGAGTCCTGGAGCCAGGGCCAGGTGATCCTGTCCTGGCAGGATGTGGTCGAGGGCGCGGCCAACCCGGCGGATGGCCGCAATGTCGTGATCCATGAGTTCGCCCACCAGCTGGACCAGGCCAAAGGCCATGCCAATGGCGCGCCACCGCTGCGCGACCGGGCCGCCTATGCACGCTGGTCGGCCGTGATGCAGGCCGAGTACGACGCGCTGTGCGCACGCGCCGCACGCGGCGAGCCCAGCCTGATGAGCGATTACGGCGCCACCGATCCGGCCGAGTTCTTTGCGGTCGCCAGCGAGGTGTTCTTCGAGCAGCCGCTGCTGCTGGCCCAGGCCCATCCGGCGCTGTACCGCGAACTGGCCGGCTATTACCGCTTCCATCCCGCCGGCGCCCCGAACGAGAACTATTCCTCGTCGAGCGCCGCTTAGCGCGGGCTGCCCGGCCCTGCACCGGCGGGGGGCGCCGCTAAGATTCCCCGACGTGTCCGCGCTTGCGCGCATCGAGGCACCAGACAGGGGAACCCACGCCATGCCAGCCACCACCGACGATCACGCCCTTGACCCTCAGGCGGCCCAGGCCCTGACGCAATTCGCCCATGAGCTGCCCGACGCCTGCGAGCGCCTGGCCTATGTGCGGCAGATGACCGAGCAGGCCGCCAACAAGGTGCTGAATCTGGTGGATGCGGCCCAGGACGATGCCGAGCAGGTGAGACGCCAGGGCAGCGATCTGTCCGAGACCCTGGTGCGCATGGCCACCGCGCCCGAGCTGACGGTGGAGCGTGCCCGCGCGATGATGAAGCTGTGCGCCGCCTATGCGGCCACGGCCGCCAGCTTTGCCGGGCGCGAGAAGGCGCTGCACACCGAAATCATGATGGCGCAGGACTTCCAGGATCTGTCGGGCCAGGTCATCAACAAGGTGATGCGCATGCTGGAGCGCGCCGAGCGGCCGCTGGAGCAGATGCTGTCCGGTAATGCGGTGGTGGCGACAGCGGCGCCCGAGCAGGCGGCGCTGGAGGGTGTTCAGACACCCGACAAGGCGCTCAAGCAGGACGATGTGGACGACCTGCTGGCCTCGTTGGGTTTCTGAAGAAGCCGTCCCGGCTTCTTGATCGGCAGGTCAGTAGCGACGCTGCGGCGATCTATCAGTAACGACGCTGCGGCGTCGTCGGCATCGGGCCGCGGCGCTCGATGTGACGGAAGGTGATGCGGCCCTTGGACAGATCGTAGGGCGACAGTTCCAACGAAACCTTGTCGCCGGCCAGGATGCGGATATGGTTCTTGCGCATCTTGCCCGAGGTGTAGGCGACCAGCTGGTGGCCATTCTCAAGCGTCACGCGAAAACGGGTATCCGGCAAGACTTCGTCCACCTGGCCTTGCATTTCGATCAGTTCTTCCTTGGCCATGTGGGCGTTTCTCCAATTCAGTAAGGGCCAGCATACGCCGACCCGAGGCGATGTGCAGAAGATCTGCATTGTCGCGGGGCAAAACAAAACCGCCACAGCGCAAGCACTGCAGCGGCGAAGCCGTAGCATAAACGAGACAGATGACTTTGGCAAGCCGTGGTTTAGAGGCCCCAGCTAACTCCACAGATCCAAGGGCGGCTCGCGGGTCAGCGCACGCAAAAGATCGCTGCGCGACAGAAAACCCTGCAACGCACCTTGCTCGTCCAGCACCGGCAGGCCCGGCAGGTGCAGGTCCAGCAGCAGCTGGGCCACCTCGCGCACCGGGCTGTCGGGCTGGGCGGTCGGCACCGGGGTCCACATCGCACTGGACACCGGCTGGGCCAGGCGCTCGGTCCAGGCCTGGGCATCGGCCGGATCCAGCGGCAAGGTGTCGGGTCGCAGCAGGTCGGCACGCATGATCAGACCCACCAGTTGCCCCTTGGCATTGAGCACCGGCGCCTGACCGACGCCGGCCCGCGCCAGCAACCCCCAGGCCTCGCGCACGGTGGCCGCCAACGGCACGGTGATCATCCGGCGGCTCATCAGCTGCTGCACCAGGCTCAGCGGCTGGCGCGGCGGCGCGGCGGTCTGCGCATAGGCATTGAGTGCCTGGCGCGGCAGGGTTTCGGCAGCCAGCCCACCGAAACCACCCTCCTCGGCCAGGCGGCCGGCGATCACCGCAGCGGGCGGCGCCTGTTCCTCGCGCTCGACCCCGGCCAGCGCCCGCAGCCGGGCCACCGCCTGCACCGGGCCGAGCTCGCGCACCCGGTCCAGCGGCCCGCTGAACATACGCCCCTGCAATCCATAGACGGCAAACATGCACGCAAGCATGGCACAGTCGGCGCTTTGGGCACAATGCGGCCCAGTCCCTAGCGCCCATGCCCATGAAGCCTCTCAAGCCCTCCTTCCGATTGCGCCTGCTGCTCGCCGCCATGCCGCTGCTGATGCTGAGCGGCTGTGCTGTCGTCAGCGTGGCCGGGGCCGTGGCCGGCGCGACCATCTCGGTGGCCGGTGCGGTGGTCAGCACCGGGGTCAAGGTCGGCGGCAAGGTGATCGAGAAGACCATCGACGCCGTGGGTCCCGACGACAAGACCGACGCGGTCACCACCGAGTAGCCGCCCCGGGAGCCGCGATGCGATTTCTCGGCAAACCCCAGAACCCGACCCTCAATCTCGCCCTGCAGGGTGGCGGCGCCCATGGCGCGTTCACCTGGGGCGTGCTGGACGCCTTGCTGGAGGACGGCCGGCTGCGCTTTGAGGGCGTCAGCGGCACCAGTGCCGGCGCGATGAACGCGGTCGTGATGGCCCAGGGCCTGATGAGCGGCGGCGCCGACGGCGCGCGCGCCGCGCTGCAGGCCTTCTGGACCGCGGTGGCGGCCACCGTGCCCGAGCATTTCACGCAGAGCTCGGCCGATGGCCAGAACATCAGCCTGGCGCCCATGTTCAAGCTGATGCTGCGGTGGACCTATTACATGGCGCCCGAGCAGCTCAACCCCTTCGACCTGAATCCGCTGCGCGACATCATCAGCGGGCAGGTCGACTTCGAGCGTCTGCGTCGGCACAGCCCGGTCAAGCTCTTCATCGCCACCACCCAGGCCAATAGCGGCAAGCTGCGCCTGTTCCGCAACCCCGAACTGAGCGCCGAGGTGCTGCTGGCCTCGGCCTGCCTGCCCACCGTTCACCGCGCCATCGAGATCGACGGTGAGCCCTACTGGGACGGCGGCTATGCGGCCAATCCGGCGGTGTTCCCGCTGTTCTTCGAATGCCGATCCAGCGATGTGCTGCTGGTACTGCTGACCCCGCTGAAGCACAAGTCAACCCCAGTCAGCGCCGCCGACATCCACAGCCGCGCGCTGGAGATCGCCTTCAACGCCACTTTTTTGCGCGAGATGCGCATGTTCGCCCATCTGCGCGAGCACCTGCCCAGGCGCTGGCTGAACCTGCAGGTCGGCAGCCTGGAGCGGCGCGCCCAGCAACTGCGCTTTCATCTGATCGAGGCGGCCGATGTGCTGGGCGAGCTGCATGCCGACAGCAAGCTGGCGGCCAATCTGAAGTTCTTCGACATGCTCAAGAAGCTGGGCCGCGAACGCGCCCGGCAATGGCTGGACCAGCATCGCGAGCAGCTCGGCCGGCGCTCCACGCTGGACCTCGGCACCCTGTTCTATTAGCTGGGGATGGGCAGGCGCCGCGCCGCGTGGCAGCCTGCGGCCCTCGACATCCTGAGGAGACCTTGATGGCCACCAAGAAGAAGGCCCCCGCCACCAAACGCACGCTGGACGCGCGCCGCGACACGCTGGATTTCCGCGACCGCATGTATGTCTCGACCCTGGTCGAAGTGCCGTCGCGCATCGCGCTGGAAGACTACCAGGCCCTGGAGGTGCCCATCCTCGACCAGGGCCAGGAAGGTGCCTGCACCGGCTTCGGCCTGGCCACCGTCGCGAACTTCCTGCTGCGCCGTCGCAAGGTGGTGCCCGACCCGACGCCGGTCAGCCCACGCATGCTCTACGACATGGCGCGGCGCTACGACGAATGGCCCGGCGAGAGCTACTCGGGCTCGAGCGCGCGCGGCGCGATGAAGGGCTGGCACAAGCACGGCGTCTGCGCCGAGAGCGTCTGGCCTTACCGCCCCAAGCGCGGCGGCGAGAAAGGCCTGTCGCAGAGCCGGGTCGAGAACGCGCAGGGCCGGCCACTGGGCGCTTACTTCCGCGTCAACCACAAGGACCTGGTCGCGATGCATGCGGCGCTCGCCGAGGTCGGCATCCTGTTCGCCACCGCCTCGGTGCACGCGGGCTGGGACGCGGTCGGTGCCGACGGCATCATCACGCCCTCCGACCAGGAGCTCGGTGGCCATGCCTTCGCCATCGTCGCCTATGACGAGCAGGGTTTCTGGCTGCAGAACTCCTGGGGCCCTGACTGGGGCCGCCAGGGCTTTGCGCGCATCTTCTATGACGACTGGCTGCGCAACGCGACCGATGTCTGGGTCGCCCGCCTGGGCGCGCCGATCCGGCTGGCGACGCCGGCCGGCGAGCCGGCCGCCCAGCTCAGCGGCCCCTCGGGCGCGACCAAGGTCAGCCATATGGCCTTGCGTCCCCATGTGGTCAGCGTCGGCAACGAGGGCCGGCTGCGGCCCGGCGGCGAGTACGGCATGAACGAGGACGAGCTGGCCCAGCTCTTCGCCACCGATGTGCGCCAGGCCTTGGCGCCCTGGCCCAAGAAGCGCCTGCTGCTGTACGCCCACGGCGGCCTGGTCAGCGAGCAGGCCGCGCTGCAGCGGCTGGCTGAGTACCGACCGGCGCTGCTGGAGGCCGGCGTCTACCCGCTGGCCTTCATCTGGCGCAGCGACTACTGGAGCACCGTCAGCAACATCCTGCAGGACGCCGTGCGCCGGCGTCGTCCCGAGGGCGCCTTCGATGCCGCCAAGGACTTCCTGCTCGACCGCCTGGACGATTTGCTGGAGCCGGTGGCGCGCAATCTGACCGGCAAGGCGGCCTGGGACGAGATGAAGGAGAACGCGCTGGCCGCCAGCCACAAGGGCGGCGCGGCCCACAAGGTGGCCGAGCATCTGCTGGCCCTGATGAAGGACGAGCCGGGGCTGGAGATCCATCTGGTCGCCCACAGTGCCGGGGCCATCCTGCTGGCGCCACTGGTCGGCCTGCTGACGGCCAAGGCCAAGATCGTCAGCTGCACCTTGTGGGCACCGGCCTGCACGACCGCGCTGTTCAAGAGCGACTATCTGCCGGCCATCAAGAGCGGCCGCATCCAGGACTTCGCGCTCTATGCCTTGGACGACAAGACCGAGAAGGACGACAACTGCGCCAAGCTCTACAACAAGTCCCTGCTCTATCTGGTCTCCAATGCCTTCGAGGCGCGCCAGCGCGTGCCCATGGTGCAGGACGGCACGCCTATCCTGGGCCTGCAGCGCTGCATCGAAGCCGACCCCGAGCTCGGCAAGCTGTTCGCCTCGGCCAAGGCCGAGCTGGTGCTCTCACCCGACAAGGCCGGTGCAAACCCGCGCAGCCGCGCCCAGCACCATGGCGATTTCGATGACGATCCGGCCACCGTGCAATCGACCTTCGGCCGCATCCTGCGCTCCGGCGGCAGGAGCACCGACAAGCTGGCGCCCATCGAATTCGGCCGCTCGGCCTCGACCTTGCGCGATCTGCGACTGCGGCTGGAGGACAAGGCGCGCTGAGCGCGTCCAGCGTCAGGACGGCGGCGCGGCTATCAGTTGAGCGAGACGCTGCAGCTGCTGCTCGTCGAGTCGCCCGGCCGCGCGTGCCAGCGCCAGCTGGCGGCGCGACAGCTGGCGGTAGAACTCGCCGTGCTCGCCGCCCAGCGCGTCGAAGGCACGCAGGTGGGCGGCGAGCACCCCCGTGTCAGCACGCGAAATCGGCCCGGCCAGCGCGCCGGCCAGGCCGCGCGCCTCGGCCGCCGCCAGGGTGCCGCGCGCCAGCGGCAGCAGGGCCGGCAGGGTCAGGTCTTGCGGCAGACCGGCGGCAGCCCAGACCTGGGCGGCCTCGTCCAGCATCGACAACAAAAAGCTGGCCGCGAAGCTGGCAGCGCCGTGATAGGCGGCGCGGCTGCCGGGCGGCAAGCTCAGCGGCCGCATCCGCAGCAGGCTCGCCAGGCGCTGCAGCTCGCCCAGCAGCGGCGACGCAGCCTCGATCGCGACGCAGGAGCCGGCCAGCAGGGCGGCGGATTGCTGCGTGTCGGCCGTGAAGATCTGCAGCGGATGGAAGCCGCCGACCACGGCGCCCGCCGCCGCAGCGGCTTCCAGTGCGGCCAGCTCGGTGGCGCCGCTGCAATGCACGACCGCCTGGCCATGTCGCCACGGCAGGCTGCACGCCAGCGCTGCGATCGCGTCATCGGGCACGGTCAGAAACACCAGATCGGCAGCCAGCGCGGCGGCCGTGTCATCCCTGCGGCCCAGCGGCGCCAGCACGGTCTCGCCGGCGGCTGCCAAGGCCTGGGCCAGGCAGCGGCCGAGACGGCCGGCGCCGATAAAGGCGATGGTGGGAGTAGCGGTCTTGTCGTCTTGCATCGGCCAAGTATGGCCCGAGCCCGGTGCTGGATTCAGCGCAGCAGGAAGTGATCGGCCAGCAGCAGTCCGAACAGGCCGAACAGATAGACGATGGAATAGCGGAAGCTGGGCATGGCCAGGCGCTCGTCACGCCGCAGCCGCCAGGACAGCTCGGCATAGCGCGCGCCCAGCAGCAAGGCACCGAGCAGATAGAGTGCGCCGCTCATGCCTATCGCCACCGGCAGCAGGCTGACCGCCAGCAGGGCCAGGGTGTAGGCCCAGATACGCCGCGTCGTGTAGGCCACGCCATGCAGCACCGGCAGCATGGGCACGGCGGCGCGCGCATAGTCCTCGCGGCGATGGATGGCCAGGGCCCAGAAGTGCGGCGGGGTCCAGATGAAGATGATCAGAAACAGGGTCAGCGCGCCGGGATCGAGCGCCCCGCTGACGGCGACCCAGCCCAGCAACGGCGGGGCCGCGCCGGCCGCGCCGCCGATGACGATGTTCTGCGGCGTCGCATGCTTCAGATAGAGGCTGTAGACCACCGCATAGCCCAGCAGCGAGGCCAGGGTCAGCAGCGCGCACAGCAGGTTGGTGGTCAACAGCAGCAAGGCCATGCCGGCCATGCCCAGGGCCAAGGCGAACAGCAGGACCTGGCCGCCGCTGAGCTTGCCGCGCGGCAGCGGGCGGGCGCGGGTGCGGGCCATCAGCGCGTCGATGCGGCGGTCCACCAGATGGTTGATCGCGGCCGCTGCGCCGGCCACCAGGGCGATGCCCAGCGGTGCGCCCAGCCACAAGGTCCAGGGCAGCGGCGTGCGCGCGGCCAGCAGCATGCCCACCAGCACGGTGAACAGCATCAGCGCGACGACGCGCGGCTTGGTCAGCACCAGGTACTCGCGCCACAGGGGCCGGCTGCTCGGCCCGGCCGCCAGCAGCGCGATGTCTTGTGAAGGTACCGACATATCAGCGGAAGAACAGCAGCCGGGTCAGCCAGGTGTACTGGGCCTCGGCATACATCAGCCCGACCAGCACCAGCAGCAGCAGGGGCGGCAAGAGGATGGCGTAGATCAGCGCCAGGCGCTCCCAGGCCATGTGCATGAAGACGGCGATGATGAGCCCGGCCTTCAGCGTCATGAAAAGCAGGATCAGGCTCCAGCGCAGCAGCCCTTGCAGATGCATATAGTCCACCGCGTAAGACATGGCGCTGAGCACAAAAAGCAGCAGCCAGATCTTCAGGTACAGGCCTATCGGGTGTTGTTGCGTACTCATCGCGTCACCTCGCTCACCAGAGGTAGAAAAAGGCAAAGATGAAGACCCAGACCAGATCAACGAAGTGCCAGTACAGGCCGGCGATCTCGACGATCTGGTAGTTGCCGCTTTTCTCGTAGTCGCCGCGTCGCACCTTGATGCCGACGATGATCAGATAGATCACGCCGATCGACACATGCAGGCCGTGGAAGCCGGTGATCATGAAGAAGGTGGCGCCGAACTGGGCCGCCCCCATCGGGTTGCCCCAGGGCCGCACGCCCTCCTCGATCAGCTTGCTCCATTCAAACGCCTGCATGCCAACGAAGCAGGCGCCCAGCAGCGCGGTCGCGAAGATCAGCAGCGCGGCATTCTTGCGGTCGCGCGCATAGCCTCGCATCACCGCCATCGCCATCGTGCCGCTGCTGGTGATCAGCACGAAAGTCATGATGGCGATCAGCAGCAGGGGCACGTTCGTGCCGCCGACATGCAGGGCGAAGACCTCGCTGGGATTGGGCCAGGGCACGGTGGTGGAGGCCCGCACCGTCATATAGCCGGTCAGGAAACAGCCGAACACAAAGGTGTCGCTGAGCAGGAAGATCCACATCATCGCCTTGCCCCAGGAGACGGCAAAGGCTTCGCGGTCGCCCGAGAAATCGGCCACCAGGCCGCGCCAGCCCTGGGCCTGGCCGCCGGGAACGCTGTGATTGCTCATCGGAACCTCCTTCTCGTCAGCCGCCGCAGATGGCGCGCACCAGGTCCGGGGTCATCAGGCCCAGGGTCGCGAACAGGCCCACCCAGAGCAGCAGCAGGAAATGCCAGAAGCGCGCACACAGCGCGATGCGCCAGCGTGCGCCCGGATCGCGCCAGGCCAGCCACCAGCCGCCCAGACCGCCCAGCACATGCAGGCCGTGCATCGCAGTCAGCAGATACAGAAAGCTCGCCGCCGGGTTGCCGGCCGGAACCACCCGCTCGGCCAGCAACGCCGACCAGGCCCACAGCTGCACCAGCACAAAGCCCAGCGCCAGCAGGCCACCGGCCAGCAGCCAGGGCCGGCTGCCACGGGTACGCAAGGCCAACTCCAGTGCGACGCTGCCGGCCAGCAGCAGGCTCGTGCTAAGCCAGAACTGCCAGGGCAGCGCCAGCGGATAGCCTTCGGCGCTCTCCAGCCGCATCACATAGGCGGCGAAGAACAGGCCGAACAAGGCGCAGGCCACGCCGATGAAGACCCACAGCGCGATGCTGGCGGCCTGCGGCCGGTCGACGGCGAACTCTTCGACTGGAAAGACTGCGCTCATGCCCGTGCTCCCTTGGCGCCATGCGCCCTGCCCTCATCCTCCTCGACACCGCCCTCGGACAGCGGCGCGTTCTGCGCGATGAAGTCCTGCTTGGCGCCGGGCACGCTATAGGCATAAGCCCAGCGATGCACGACCGGCAGGGCCGGGCCCCAGTTGCCGTGGCGCGGCGGCGTGTCGGGGGTTTGCCATTCCAGCGAGGCCGCACGCCAGGGGTTGGGCTCGGCCTTGCGGCCCTTGAAGGCGCTCCAGATCAGGTTCCAGACATAGACCAGCTGCACCACGCCGACGATGATGGCTACCACGGTGATGAAGACATTGAGCTGGTGGGCCGACTCGGGAAAGGAGTCATAGGGCTTGTAGTCGTAGTAGCGCCGCGGCATGCCCAGCAGCCCCAGATAGTGCATAGGGAAATAGATCAGATAGGTGCCGATGAAGGTGACCCAGAAATGGAAGTGGCCCAGGCGGTCGTCCAGCATGCGGCCGGTGATCTTCGGATACCAGTGGTAGATCGCGCCGAACACCACCAGCAGCGGGGCCACACCCATCACCATATGGAAGTGAGCGACGACGAAGTAGCTGCCCGACAGCGGGATGTCGACCGAGACATTGCCCAGGAACAGGCCGGTCAGCCCGCCGACGATGAAGGTCGAGATGAAGGCCAGCGCGAACAGCATAGGCACCGACAGATGTATATCGCCACGCCACAGCGTCAGCAGCCAGTTGTAGACCTTGATCGCGGTGGGCACCGCGATGATCAGCGTGCTGGTGGCGAAGAAGAAGCCGAAGTAGGGATTCATGCCGCTGACGAACATATGGTGGGCCCAGACGATGAAGCTGAGCACGGCGATCGCCAGGATGGCCCAGACCATGGTCCGGTAGCCGAAGATGCATTTGCGCGCATGCACGCTGATCAGGTCGGAGACGATGCCGAAGGCTGGCAGCGCGACGATATAGACCTCCGGGTGGCCGAAGAACCAGAACAGATGCTGGAACAGCAGCGGCGTGCCGCCCTTGTAGTCGCTGACCTGGCCCAGCGAGACCAGGGCCGGCATGAAGAAGCTCGTGCCTATGGTCTTGTCCAGCAGCATCATCAGGCCGCTGACGAACAGGGCCGGAAAAGCCAGCAGGGCCAGAATCGTCGCGGTGAAGATGCCCCAGACGGTCAACGGCATGCGCAGGAGCGTCATGCCACGGCAGCGCGCCTGCAGCACCGTGCTCACATAGTTGAGACCGCCCATGGTCGCGGCGACGATGAAGATCACCAGCGAAACCAGCATCAGGATGATGCCCCAGTCATGGCCCGGCGTGCCGGGCAGGATGGCCTGCGGCGGGTAGAGGGTCCAGCCGGCGCCGGTCGGACCGCCGGGCACGAAGAAGCTGGCCATCAGCACGATGACCGACAGCAGATAGACCCAGAAGCTGAGCATGTTCAGATAGGGGAACACCATGTCCCGCGCGCCCACCATCAGCGGGATCAGGTAGTTGCCGAAGCCGCCGAGGAACAGCGCGGTCAGCAGATAGACCACCATGATCATGCCGTGCATCGTGACGAACTGGTAATAGCGCTCGGCATTGATGAAGTCGAAGTAGCCGGGGAAGCCGATCTGCAGGCGCATCAGGTTCGACAGCAGCAGGCCCACCAGACCGACGATGACGGCGGTGCCGCCGTACTGGATCGCGATGACCTTGTGGTCCTGGCTCCAGACGTATTTGGTGAAGAAGCTCTGCGGCTCGTGATGCTGTTCGTGCTCGTCGTGCTGTTCGTCGTGCATGGGCGCCTCCCTCAGTTCTTGACCGGATCCAGCGAGCGGATGTAAGCCACCAGGGCCGTCACCTCCGCCTCGCTGAGTTCCGACTTGGGCATGATGGGCGCAAAGCCCTGCACCACCTTGGCCGCCGGCTCGCGGATCTCGCGTGCCAGCACCGCGTCGTCGATCTTCTCCTTGGAGCCGTCGGCAAAGGCCTCGGTCTTGCCATACAGGCCCTTCCAGCTCGGCCCCACACCGGCACTGCCATCCGCCGAATGGCAGGCCACACAGGCCTTGGCCTTCGCCACGGCCAGGCCCATGGCCAGCGGATCGCTGCTACCGCCATCGGCCGTCGCGACCGGGGCCGGCTTGGAGGCGGCGGCAAAGCTGGGCTTGCCCGCCAGCCAGGCCTGGAAGGCCGGCGCCTCCTCGACCACCACCAGGCCGCGCATCGCGGCATGGCCGACCCCGCAGAGCTGGGCGCACATGGCCTCGAAGCGGCCAGCCTGGGTCGGCGTGAACCAGAAGGTCGTGACCAGACCCGGCACCATATTCATGCGCGCGCGAAACGGCGGCACATAGAAGTCATGCAGCACATCGTGGGCGCGCAGCAGGATCTTGACCGGCTGGTTCAGCGGCAGATGCAACTCGCTGGCGTCGACCAGCGCATCGTCCTGACCCTTGGCATCGTCGGGGTCAAGACCGAAGGGATTGCTGGCCGTGACAAAGCGCGCATCGGTGGCGCCGAGCTGGCCGTCGGCGCCCGGAAAGCGGTAGCGCCATTGCCATTGCGAGCCCAGCACCTCGACCTCCAGCGCATCCTTGGGCGGCGTCACATAGTCGGCATAGACCTTCAGTCCGGGCGCCAGCAGCGCGACGATGCCCACCGTCGTGATCACCGTCAGCCAGCGCTCCAGCTTGTGATTGACCGGCTGATAGGCGACGGTCTCGGTGGCCTTGCTGCCGCGCCGCCTGAAGCGCCAGATCACATAGACCAGGAACAGATTCAGGATCACGAAGAAGATGCCGGTGATCACGAAGGTGATCGTCAGCGTGTCGTCCATCTGCTTCCAGTTGGAAGCCAGCGCCGGCGGGTGCCAGGGATTGATGTAGTGAAACAGCAGCGACGCCAGGACGATGACGGCCAGGGTGATGGCGATGAGCATGCCAGCCTCCTCCTGTTCTTGTCTTCATACGTGGAAGCGGCGCCCGAAAGCGCCGCCGCCAGCCGGGTCAGTCTGCGGCCGAGCCGCGCCGCGACAGCTTCCAGTAGACGCTGGCGGCCACCATGCCGAACACCAGATGCTCGACCAGATAGGCACCGCTGCGCATCTCGGCGACCCAGGGGAAGAGCCGCACCATGCCGTAGAAATTGATGAAGTACAGCGCGATGCCGAACAGGCCGCCGACGATCTCCAGCATCGGCAGGCTGCCTTCGTAATGAAAGCCGGTGACGATGAAGGCGACGATGCAGCCGAACACGATGCCAAGGCCGTAGTGGATCGCCATCGCCGTCGCGACCACACCAAGACTGAAGGCCTGGGTGGGGCCTTGCAGAAGCTCCGGGCCCAACAGCATCGCGGCCACCTGGTGAGAGGTGTGCCAGGGATTGCCGCCCTGCATCAGCGTGGTCCAGAGCAGGTCCATCACCATCGCCACCGCGCCCGCGACCAGACCCGCGACCACGGCCGCCGGCCAGTCCGGCATGCGGCTCTCCCATCGATGCGACTGCGCTTCAAGTTCCATGACCGCCTCCTCAAGGAGTGACAGAAACGAATTGCCTTCAGATCTTTGGGGGCCAGGTGTTGCTATCACAGCCGCATCACTGCGGGGTTTGCTGCGTAGGCGCCATGCCGGATTGCTTTCGTTTATATACCTGTGCGTGCGGCCTCGCAAGCGGGGACAAACCAGCCCGCAGGCAACACCCGGCCCCAGGGCGGCCGGCGGCTCAGGGCTTGACGAACTTGAGCGTCATGCGGTCGCTCTCACCGATCGCCTCGTAGCGCGCCCGGTCCTTGTCCTTGAGCCCATAGCTCGGCGGCAGCGACCAGACCCCGCCCTCGTGGTCGGCCGTGTCCCTGGGGTTGGCGTTGATCTCGCTGCTGGCCGCCAGCTTGAAGCCGACGCGCTCGGCCATCCGCACGACATAGGCCTGCTGCACATAGCCGCTGGCGGCCTTCTCGTCCTGTACCCGGTCGGCCGGCAAGCGATGCTCGACCACGCCGAACACGCCGCCGGGCTTCAGGCTGTCGAACGCGCTCTGGAACACCGCCTGCGTCCTGGCCTCGCCATGGCTCATCCAGTTGTGCACATTGCGGAAGGTCAGCACCAGATCGGCCGCGCCCGCCGGCGCATAAGCCAGCTTGCCGGCACCGGCGTCGAACACGGTCAGCTGCACCTTGTCATAGACCGCCGGCTGCGCCTCCAACTTCTGCTTCAGCCGCGCCGCGCTGCGCTGGTAATAGGCCTGCGGCGACGCCGGATCGTCGCCGGCCAGGATCAGCCGGCCGCGCTCGCGCAGATAGGGGGCCAGGATTTCGGTGTACCAGCCGCCGCCGGGGCTCAGCTCGACCACGGTGTCGCTCGCTCGCAGGCCGAAGAAGCTCAGCGTTTCATACGGGTGGCGCCAGACATCGCGCGCCACAAAGGCCGGCGTGCGCTGCGCACCGGCAATGGCGGCCTTCAGCACGTCATCGGCCTGCGCCGGCACGGTGCTGATCAGCGCGGCGGCGGCAAGCCCTATCGAGATCCAAGTCTTCATCGGTATTGTCCTGTGCAACAGTCAAGCGGATGGCCAGTATGACCGGCCCAGCCCCAGCTGCCGGAAGACACCTCAGGCGCCCAGATAGGCTTTTCGCAGCGCCGGATCGGCCGCCACCTCGGCCGCCGTGCCGGCCAGCACCACCTGGCCGTCCTCGATCACGCAGGCCCGGTCGGCCAGTGACAACGCCAGCGCCGCCATCTGGTCGACCAGCACGATGGTCAGCCCTTCCTCGCGCAAGCGCGCCAGCACCGCGAACAGGTCGGCGATGACCTTGGGCGCCAGGCCCAGCGAGGGCTCGTCCAGCAGCAGCACGCGCGGCTTGGCCATCAGGCCGCGCGCCACCGCCAGCATCTGCTGCTCGCCGCCCGACAGCAGGCCGGCGCGCTGATGCAGGCGCTCTCTCAAGCGCGGGAAGCGTTCCAGCATCGCTTCGGCGCGCGCCTCCAGCCCCTCGGGATGCAGGAAGCCGCCCAGGCGCAGATTGTCCCGCACGCTCAGCTCGGGGAAGACCTGGCGGCCCTCGGGCACGAGCACCAGGCCGCGACGAGCGATGGCCTCGGCGCCCAGATCGGTCAGGTCCTCGCCGGCCAGATGGATGCCGCCCTGCACCGGCCGCTGCAGCCCGGCCAGCGCGCGCATCAGCGTCGACTTGCCGGCCCCGTTGGCGCCCAGCACGGCCAGCAGCTCGCCCTCGCGCAGCTGCAGCTCGATGCCCTTGAGCACCGGCGCGGCACCATAGCCGGTGTGCAGCGCGCCGACATGCAGCAGCTCGGCGCCGAGCTGGCGTTGATGCGCGGCGACCGGCGCTTCCAGCCTGCTGTCCTCGTCCATGTCATCGCCAAGATAGGCGCGACGCACCAGCGGATCGGCCTGGATCTCGGCCGGCGTGCCCATCGCCAGGCGCTGGCCGGCATCCAGCACAACGATATGGTCTGACACGCCCATCACCAGGCCCATATCGTGCTCGACCAGCAGCACGCCGACACCGGCCTCGTCGGCGATGCGGCGCAGCAGCACAGCCAGACGCTGCTTGTCCTCGGCCGAGAGGCCGGCGGCCGGCTCGTCGAGCAGCAGCATGTCGGGATCGGTGGCCAGCGCGCGCGCGATCTCGACGACGCGCCGGTCCACATGGGGCAGATCGGCGGCCGGCAGGTTCGCGTCGCCGACGTAGCCGCAGGCGCCCAGCAAGGCCAGGCTGCGCGCCTGCACCGCCGCCGAGCGCAGGCCGGCCGCGCCGAACAGCCCGCCGAGCCGGCCCCGCAGACAGGCCAAGGCGACGTTATCCAGCACGCTCAGCGAGCCGAACAGCTGGGAGGTCTGGTAGCTGCGCGCCAGGCCGGCGCGCGCCACCGCATGGGCCGGCTGGCCCGCCAGCGCCTTGTCGCCCAGGGCGAAGCCGCCGCTGCTGGGCGTGTAGAAGCCGCTCAGCAGATTCAGCGCCGTGGTCTTGCCGGCGCCGTTCGGGCCGATCAAGGCCGTCACCGCGCCGGGCTGGGCCACAAAGCTCAGCTCATGCACCGCACGCACGCCGCCAAACATCCGGCCCAGACCTTCTGCGCTCAGGCCTTGGCGCACCCGCGAGACGAGCGGCAAGCTCACGCCGCCGGCCATCAGCGGCGTCTCCCGTCGTTGCCATAGGTGTTGAGACAGGCGCTGCAGCAAACCGGCCACGCCATCCGGCGCCACCCACAGCACGACCAGCAGCAAGGCGCCGAAGAACAGCAGCCGGTACTCCTCCATGCCGCTCAGGACCTCGGGCAACAGGCCCACGATCAGCGCGCCGATCAGCGGGCCGATGGCCGAACCGGCGCCGCCCAGCACGACCACCAGCACGAAGAGGATGGACTGCACGAAGGCAAAGCTGCCCGGCGTCACCATGCCCGCCAGCGGCGCGAACAGGCCACCGGCCAGGCCGGCCAGGCCGGCCGAAACCGCGAAGGCCACGACCTTGATCGGCAGCGGCTTCAGGCCGATAGCCTCGGCCGCAGTCTCGCTGTCGCGCACCGCGCGCAGGCCCGCGCCCCAGCGGCCGCGCGCCAGCAGGCAGTAGCCGACAAAGGCCAGGGCCGCCGCGATCAGCGCCAGCATCGCGACCGCGCGCTCGCCCGAGGCCAGCCCGCCCAGGCTGGGGCCGCCATAGCCCATCAGCCCGTTCTGCCCGCCTGTCAGGCCGCGCCATTCGGCGGCCCCATGCTCGACGATGAAGCCGAAGGCGATGGTGATCATCGCCAGGTAAGGCCCCTTGACGCGCAGCGCCGGCAAAGCCAGCAGCGCGCCGGCGGCCGCCGCGACCAGCAGGGCCACCGGCCAGGCGGCCCAGAAGCTCCAGCCGGCCGCGCCGGTCAGAATGGCCACCGCATAGGCACCGATCGCGTAAAAGCCGACATGCCCGAAGGACACCTGGCCGGACAGGCCGATCAGCACGTTCAGGCCTATGCCCACCAGGGCCAGCAGGGCCACCTGGGCCAGCACGAAGACGTAATAGCCGTTCAGTGTTGTCGCCAGCACCAGTCCGGCGCCCAGCACCGCAAGGCCTGCAATCCAGGGCCAGGTCTTGCCTCCCGTCATACCTTCTTCACTTCCATGCGGCCGAAAAGGCCATTGGGTTTGCACGCCAGCACCAGGATGACGAGGGAAAAGCTGATGATCTGCGTGTAGCTGGAGCCCAGGGTGCTGGTGATCAGCGCCTCGCTGATACCGAACAGCAGGCCCGCCGCCATCACGCCCCAGGCGCTGGCTATGCCGCCCAACATCGCCACCGCGAAGGCCTTCAGCCCGAACAGCGTGCCCATATCGGCATGCACATTGAACAGCGGCGCGATCAGCACGCCAGCCACGCCGGCGAACAGCGTCGACAGCGCGAAGGCCACCGCGATCACGCGCTGGATCGGGATGCCCATCAACCGCGCAGCGGCAGGGTTCTGCACCACGGCCAGCATCGCGACACCCCAGCGCGTGTGCCGCGCCACCCCATGCAGCGCGCCGGCCAGCGCCAGGCCCACCAGCGGGATCAGCAGCTGCAGCGGATAGACGCCCAGGCCTACCGCGCCCAGCTCAATCAGCGTCGTCGCCAGCGGCGAGGGCAGGCTGCGCGGCTCCTTGCCGAAGGCGAACATCACTAGGTTATCCAACACGATGCCCAAAGCCACGGTGGACATCAGCCAGGCGTTCGAACCGCGGCTCGCGAAGGGCCGCACCGCCAGCCGTTCGACCAGCAGGCCGTAGGCCGCGCAGCCTGCCAGCGCCAGCAGCGCCGCCAGCGGCAGAGGCCAGCCGGCGCCCTGGGCCAGCGCATAGCAGAGCACGGCCCCCAGCATCATCGAGCTGCCCTGGGCAAAGTTGACCGTGCCCGAGACCGCATGGGTGACGTGAAAGCCCAGGGCCATCAAGCCATACATGCTGCCCAGGCCCAGGCCGCTGATCAGCGCGGATAAATAAAGCATCTCGTCCTCGTTGCGGGATTTACCCAGTGGAGCCCGACGATCCGGCTTTGCCGGGCGTACGGGCTCGCCCCCTTGAGGGGGCCGGCGAAGCCGGTAGGGGGTGGGTCAGTTCGCGACCGGCAGGATGCGGTTGTCGATGAACTGGGCCCAGACATAGTCGTTCTCGGTCACGGCGTCATGCACCTGGGCCGTGAAGGGCTTGTCATAGGTTTTGATCAGGCCTTCGTAGCGGCCGATCTTGTAGAAACCCTGGCGTACTGCGTCGCCGTCAGTGGAGCCGGCCGCCGTGATGGCCAGCGCCGCCAGTTGCATCGCGTCATAGGCATTGGCCACGCCGACCGCCGGCGTCACGTCGTCCGGGCCCTTGATGTCGGAATACTTGGCCATCAGCGCCTTCATGACCTTCTCGCCGACCGGGGTCTGCTTGCCGAAGAAGCTGTAGGTCTGCACGAAATGCACGCTCTTCGCGTTCGGGCCGGCCAGCTCGGTGAAACGGCCGCCGGCGGGACCCCAGTGCGAGACGATAGGCACCTTCCAGCCCATGCGGTCCAGCGACTTGACGACCTGGGCCGAGGGGCCGACGTTGCCGACCATGAACAGGCTGTCGGCGCCGGCGGCCTTCAGGCGGCTCAACTGCGGCACCACGTCCACATCATTGGCCTCGAACTTCTCGACGCCCACCGCCTTCAGGCCCTTGGCCGCCAGCGCTGCGACCAGGCCCTTCTCGTTGCTCTCGCCCCAGGGGTTGTTGACCAGGATCATGCCGGGCTTGCTGGCCTTGAAGGTGGCCTGCGCGTACTGCAGCATCGCCTTGTTGACGATCTCGTCGACGGCCGAGACGCGGAAGGCGAAGTTCGGGTTGGCACCGTTCTTGGTGATCGGCGTGCCGGCCGCCCAGGGGCCCATGAAAGGCACCTTCTCCTGATTGGCCAGCGGCACCAGGGCCATCGACACCGGCGTGTCCAGGCCGCCGAACAGCACCGCAACTTTCTCCTTGAAGATCAGCTCCCGCGCGGCCACCACACCCTTGGCCGGCGCGCCCTCGTCGTCCCGCCGCACCAGTTCCAGCTTGCGGCCGCCCAGCAGGCCGCCCTTGGCATTGATCTCGTCGATGGCAACCACCAGCCCGCGGGTGATCGCCTCGCCGGCACGCGCCGACTGGCCGGACAGGGCGGTCACCAGGCCGATCTTGATGGGCTCCTGGGCCTGCGCCGGGCTCAGGCCCAGGGCCGCAAGCGCAGCGGCGCAGATCAACAAGGGTCGGCGGGATAGCTTGAGGGACATCGGAGGCTCCAGGGGTTGAGGGATGACCGGCGACAACTCGCAAACTCCATGCCATGTCAACATATGGCCTGTTTATTGCGAACAATAAAATCATTAAATTGTCGACAATCAAATAATCACCCCAGATGCCCCAAACCCGCAAACCCCTCGCGCCAAGTCGGTGCATCGCCGCACCATGCTGAACCCTCTGCCCACGCACGGCCGCTTCGACTACCGGCCCATCACGCGGCGCCCGCGCTGGACCTGGCCCGAGGGCCGGCGCCTGGCGGTCTACCTCGGTTTCAATGTCGAGCACTTCGCCTTCGGCGAGGGTCTGGGCGCGGCGCTGGGACCCGTCAGTCCCGAGCCCGATGTGCTGAACCACAGCTGGCGCGAGTACGGCAACCGGGTCGGCGCCTGGCGCTGCCTGGAGCTGTTCGACGACCTGCAACTGCCCACCGGCGCGCTGATCAACACCGCGCTGTACCAGCACTGCCCCGAGCTGGTGGCGGCCCTGCTGGCGCGCGGCGACGAGCTGATCGGCCACGGCCACACGAACGCCGAGCGCCAGGGCGGCTGGGATGAGGCCCGCGAGGCCGCACTGCTGACCGCCTGCCGTGACGAAATCCAGGCCCGCTCGGGCCAGTTACCCGGGGGTTGGCTGTCGCCCTGGATCTCGGAGAGCCGGCTGACGCCCGACCTGCTGGCCGAGACCGGCTACCGATACACCTTGAACTGGTGCCACGACGACCAGCCGACCCGGATGCGCACCCGCAGCGGCCGCCCGCTCTGGTCGATCCCCTACCCGCAGGAGCTCAACGACATCCCGATGCTGGTGGCGCGGCAGATGGATGCCAAGGACTTCGCGCAGATGATCGCCGACAACTTCGACGAGATGCTGGCGCAGTCCGAACGCCATGGCCAGGCCCTGGTGATGGGGATCGCGCTGCACCCCTATCTGGTCGGCCAGCCCTACCGGCTGCGCCATCTGCGTCGGGCGCTGGCGCACATCGTTCAGCGGCGCGACGAGATCTGGCTGTGCACGCCCGGGCAGGTCGCCGCGCACATGGAGGCGCTGCAGATTGTCGACATTTAATGGCGACAATCCTGGCATTGCATTGACCAACAAAGCCATGAGCACCCACCGCATAGCCAAGCCCGAAGCCCCAGTCGACGTCGAGGAGCGCATCTACCGCTCGGTGTTCGAGGGCGTGATGGAGCAACGCCTGACCCCCGGCACCAAGCTGCCGGAGGCGGCGCTGTGCGAGCTGTTCGACGTCAAGCGCGCGACGGTGCGCAAGGTGTTGCAGCGCCTGGCCCACGACCACATCGTCGAGCTGCGCCTGAACCGCGGTGCCGTGGTCGCCGCGCCGACGCCGGAGGAAACGCGCCAGATCTTCGAGGCGCGCCGCGCGCTGGAGGGCGCGCTGCTGGAGCTGGCCGTCGCGCACGCCAGCAAGGCCGACATCGCCGCGCTGCGCAAGCAGCTGGCCCAGGAGCACGAGGCCATGCATCGCTTCGACCAGCCGGCCTGGGCGCGGCTGGCCAGCAGCTTCCATCTGCAGGTTGCGGCCCTGGGCCGCAACCCGGTGCTGCTGCGCTATCTGACCGAGCTGATCTCGCGCTGCTCGCTGATCGTCGCGCTGTACGAGCCGCCCGGCAATGCGGCCTGCGAGCACGAGGAACACGAACGCATCGTCGACTGCATCGCCAACGGCAATGCCAAGGGCGCGCTGAAGCTGATGGAAGCGCATCTGCGCGAACTGGAGCAGCGCATCGTGCTGCACAGCGCCCAACCCGAACCCAGCCTGGCCCAGAAGCTGGGCCTCAGTTAGCACCTCACGGACATCGCATGGACATCGACTTCGCCGCCCTCACCGAGTACCAGCGCTACAAGCTGATGGCCAGCCTGATCGTGCCGCGGCCGATCGCGCTGGTCACGACGGTCAACGAGGCCGGCGTCGTCAATGCCGCCCCCTTCAGCATGTTCAATATGCTGGGCGAGGAGCCGCCGATCGTGATGATCAGCGTCAACCGGCTCAAGGACGGCGCGCTGAAGGACACCGCCGCCAACATCCAGCGCAGCGGCGAGTTCGTCGTGCACCTGCCGGACGAGGCCATGGCCGAGGCCATGCACCGCTGCGGCGAGCGCCTGCCGCCGGATGTCAGCGAGCTGGCCCATGTGGGCCTGCACGCGGCGCCCTGCCGGCTCGTCAAGCCGGCGCGCATCGCCGAGGCGCCGGTGGCCTTCGAATGCACCCTGTGGGAGACGCTGGAAACCGCCAGCCGCCAGATCTTCATCGGCCAGGTGCGCTGGCTGCATGCCCGCGAGGGCCTGATCGATACCGAGACCTGGCGCGTGCGCCTGCAGGACTATCACCCGGTGGGCCGCTTCGGCGCCAGCTTCTATGTGCGCACGCGCGACCGCTTCTCGCTGGAGAGCGGGCAGGCCAAGCAGACCGTGATCGACGAGATCTGAGCTGGCGGCCTGGCATCCCGGTGCGGCAGCGGGCAGCTCGGCTCAGTGCTGGACCGCGCGTTGCTCGGCCAGCGCGCGGCGTTCGCTCAGCAGCGCCCGGGCCAGCGCGGCGTCTCCGCCCGCGTCGGCCGCCCGGATCAGGGTCTGGTCCAGCAGATCGCGCTGTGCATGGCTGCCACCGAAACGGTGGGCATGGCTGCGCAGCGGCCGCAGCAGCTCGCCGGCGCGGCGGTACTGGCCGGCGGTAAAAGCCAGCACGGCCTCGGTCGCGGGCTGGCCGACCTCGCGCAGGAAAGCGGCGTTGTCGTCCGCGCTGCGCAAGGCCAGGGCTTGCGCAGCGCGCAGCTCGCGCACCAGATCCTCGCGGCCGGCGCAGGCGAATGCCATCGCCGCATGCATGTCGTTGAACGCATAGTTGGCGCTGGCCGCATGGGGTGCCCAGCGCTCGGCCAGCGTCGCCCAGCGCGCGCCGACATCGACTCCCGCCAGCTGCAGCCGCCAGAGCAAGGCGCTGGCATCGACCAGCTCGAGCACGATGGTGCTGTGCGGACCGTTGATCGGGCCGTCGTACAGCGCCAGCACCTCCTCATGCTCGCCCTCGGCCAGGTGGTACAGGGCCAGATGCCACCAGTTGTGCACGCCCAGAAAGCTGCCCTGCTGCCAGCCGGCGTTGTCGCGCATCCAGGCCATCCCCTCGCGACGCCGGCCCTGCATTTCCATCACATGAGCCACCGCATGCTGGGCCCAGGCGTCCTGAGGCTGCAGCGCCACGGCCTCGCGGCCCAGCTGCTCGGCATGGCGATAGTCGCCGTTCTCCTCCAGCCCGAACGCATACATGCCCAGCACCGCGTGCCAGCCCGGCAATGCCGCCGACCAGTCCGGCAGCACACGCGCCATGCGGTCACGCAGCATGCGTGCATCGCCGGTGAAGAAATCGATCTGCTGGCCGGCCTGCAAGGCCAGCGCGTCCAGCGGATAGTCGCAGCTGAGGTCTTCCAGCACCCGGCCGGCTTCGTGCCAGCGGCCCTTGCAGAGCGCCTCGATGGCGCGCAGATGCAGGGCTTCGCGCGCGTTGTGCGGCAGGGCCTGCGCGGCAGCCAAGGCGGCGCGGGCCGGTGCCAGCGCCGGGGCCTCGGTGCTCAGCAGCAGCAGCCAGGCCTTCAGCACCTGGCCCATCACCAGCTCGGGTGCGGCCGCCAGCGCGGCCTCGGCGCTGGCCAGCGGATCTCCGTTGAGGCAGCGAAACTGATGCAGCCCTTGTTCCAGCAGATCCAGGGCCTGCGCATTGGCGCCCGTCAGGGCCTGTCCCACAGCGTCTTTCATCCATCTCTCCAGGCATCGGTCGACACGCCGAGCACCGGCATGATGCCGGCAAAACAAACCCGACAACAAGATCCCAAGCCACGGCAGGCAGGCCCCGCGCCTGCCTCTTACGAGGGAGCCGGAGCCCGGCCGACGAAGGCAGGACAAGAGCAGGCCTAGGCACGACGATGGACCAGCATCCGCCACTCTTGCCGACGAGGTCCATCCCATGTTCAAACAACTGATCATTCAGGGCGGCGAGCCGCCCTCCTCGCGCCGCGACTTCCTTGAGGCCGCTGCAGCCCTGGGTCTGGGCGTGCTGGCCGGGCCGACGCTGGCCCAGGGTGGCGATGGTCGCGCCGCGCCCGATCTGATCCTGCGCAACGGCCGCATCACCACGCTCGATCCGGCCAAGCCCGAGGCCACGGCCATCGCGCTGAAGGCCGGGCTGGTGATGGCCGTCGGCAGCGACGCCGAGATCAGCAAGTTGGCCGACAGCCGGACCCGCATCGTCGACCTGGCCAAGCGCCGCGTGATCCCGGGCCTGATCGACTCGCACATGCACATCATCCGCGGCGGCCTGAACTACAACCTGGAGTTGCGCTGGGACGGCGTGCGCAGCCTCGGTGCGGCGCTGGAGATGCTGCGCGAGCAGGCGGCGCGCACGCCCTCGCCGCAATGGCTGCGGGTGGTCGGCGGCTGGAACGAGTTCCAGTTCGACGAGAAACGCATGCCCACGCTGGCCGAGCTGAACGCGGCCGCACCGGACACGCCGGTGTTCGTGCTGAACCTCTACAACATGGCCTTCCTGAACCGCGCGGCGCTGCGCGCCGTCGGCTACACCAAGGACACGCCGCAGCCGCCCGGCGCCATCATCGAGCGCGATGCCAAGACCGGCGAGCCGACCGGATTGCTGCTGGCCGAACCGAACGCCTTCGTGCTCTACAACACGCTGAACTTCGGCCCCAAGCTCGACCCCGAGCAACAGCTGAACTCGACCCTGCACTTCATGCGCGAGGAGAACCGCCTGGGCGTGACCTCGGTCGGCGACGCCGGCGGCGGCTTCCAGAACTACCCGGACGACTACACCATCATCGACAAGCTGGCCAAGGAAGGCCGGTTGACGCTGCGCATCGCCTACAACCTGTTCCCGCAGAAGGCCAAGAGCGAACTGGCCGACTTCCAGCGCTGGGCCAAGATGGGCCGCCCCGGCGACGGCAGCGATTTCTACAGGCTCAACGGTGCCGGCGAGATGCTGGCCTTCTCGGCAGCGGATTTCGAGGACTTCCTGATGCCCAGACCCGAGATGCCGCAGGCGATGGAGGGCGATCTGGAAGGGGTGGTGCGCTTCCTGGCCGGCAATGGCTGGCCCTGGCGCATGCATGCCACCTATGACCAGACGATCTCGCGCGCGCTCGATGTGTTCGAGAAGGTGCATCGCGAGCTGCCGATCGACAAGCTCGGCTGGTTCTTCGACCATTGCGAGACCGTCTCGCCGCCCAATCTGGAACGCATCAAGAAGCTGGGCGGCGGCGTCGCCATCCAGAACCGCATGTCGATGCAGGGCGAGTACTTCATCCGCCGCTACGGCCTGAAGGCCACGGCCGAGACCCCGCCGGTCACGCGCATGCTGGCGCAAGGCCTGCCGGTGACCCTGGGCACCGACGCCACCCGCGTCAACAGCTACAACCCCTGGCAGGCGCTGTACTGGCTGGTGTCGGGTCGCACCATTGGTGGCACCCTGCTCTACCCCGAGGAGCGGCGCCTGGACCGCATCGCCGCGCTGCGCCTGATGACGGCCGATGGCGCCTGGTTCTCGCGCGAGAGCGGCAAGAAGGGCGTGCTGAAAGCCGGCGCCTTCGGCGACCTGGCGGTGCTGGACCGCGACTACCTGAGCGTGCCGGAAGACCAGATCCAGGACATCACCTCGGTGCTGACCATCGTCGCCGGCCAGCCGGTGCACGGCAGCGGCACTTATGAATCGCTGGCCCCGCCGCTGCCGCCGGCCTCGCCCGACTGGTCGCCGGTGCGCCGCTACGGCGGCTATCAGGCGCGCAAGAGCGCTGCCGTCGGCGCCTCCGAGCAGGAGAAGCGCTACCACTACGCGGCGATGTGCGCCTGTGCCAGCGCCTGCGGCCTGCATGGGCATGACCACACAGCCGTCGCCAGCACGGCTCGCAGCAGCGGGCCGGAGACCGGGGCATTCTGGGGCGCCTTGGGCTGCAGCTGCTACGTCTGAAACGGCTACTCGCCAAATATTTATGTAGATATTACTACCTTGTGTATTAATATCTACAAATGAAATGGTTGCTACTGATACTCTCGCTGCCGACCGAGAACGCCACCGCCCGCATGCGCAGCTGGCGCGCGCTGAAGGCTTGCGGCGCGGCGGTTTTGCGGGATGGTGTCTACCTGCTTCCTGAGCAGGAGTCTCATGCCCGGACCTTGGCCTCCGTGGCCGAGGATGTGCGCGCCCACGCCGGTCAGGCCCATCTGCTGGCTACCATCAGCGAAACGGCGGAGTTCCCGCCGCTGTTCGCACGCGACGCCGAGTTCGCCGAACTGATGGGCCAGATCAGCGCCTGCCGTGCGGACAACGCGGTCGAGTTGCTGAAGCAGAGCCGCAAGCTGCGCAAGAGCTTTGAGCAGCTGGTGTCCATCGACTTCTTTGCCGGCGAGGCACAGCGCCAGGCCGAGGCCGCGCTGCAGGCGCTGGAACAGCGCGCCCACCAGGCCATGTCGCCCGACGAACCCCGGTCAGCCGCCCACGCCATCGCCCGGCTGGATCCGGCGCGCTATCGTGGCCGGCTCTGGGCCACACGCCAGCGCCCCTGGGTGGACCGACTGGCCAGCGCCTGGCTGATACGCCGACATATCGATCCCGAGGCGCGCTTTCTGTGGCTGAAGTCGCCGGCCGACTGCCCGAAGAAGGCGCTGGGCTTTGATTTCGATGGTGCCACCTTCAGCCATGTCGGCGCGCGCGTGACCTTCGAGACCCTGCTGGCCAGTTTCGGCCTGGAAACACCTACCCTGCTGCGCCTGGGCCTGCTGGTGCACAGCCTCGATGTGGGCGGCATCCAGCCCCCGGAGGCGCCCGGCGTCGAGAAGGTGCTGGCCGGTATGCGCGAGGCGATTGCCGACGATGACCAGCTGCTGCTGGCCGCGGCCGGCGTTTTCGAAGGTCTGCAGACCGCCTTCAACAAGGACCAGGCCGAATGAGCAGCGCCCCCTCCCGCCCCGAACCGGTCAGCTTCTGGCAGGCCCTGCGCTTCTGGCTCAAGCTGGGCTTTATCAGCTTTGGTGGCCCGGCGGGGCAGATCGCCATCATGCACACCGAGCTGGTCGAGCGGCGCCGCTGGATCAGCGAGAAGCGCTTTCTGCACGCGCTGAACTACTGCATGCTGCTGCCCGGCCCCGAGGCGCAGCAGCTGGCCACCTATATCGGCTGGCTGATGCACAGGACCCGGGGCGGCCTCGTCGCCGGCGCCCTGTTCGTGCTGCCTTCGCTCTTCATCCTGATCGCGCTGTCCTGGATCTATATCGCCTTCGGCGAGATGCCCTTGGTGGCCGGCCTGTTCTATGGGATCAAGCCGGCGGTGACGGCCTTGGTCCTGCATGCCGCCCACCGCATCGGCAGCCGGGCTTTGAAGAACGGCTGGCTGTGGGGTATCGCTGCGGCGGCCTTTGTTGCGATCTTCGCGCTCGATGCGCCCTTCCCCCTGATCGTGTTGCTGGCGGCCGTCATCGGCCACTTCGGCGGGCGCCATGCGCCACAGGTCTTTGCCATCGGCGGCGGCCACGGGGTGGCCAAGCAGAGCTACGGGCCGGCACTGATCGACGACGACACGCCCACACCCGGCCATGCGTGCTTCAAGCGCAGCCGCCTGGTCCAGGTCCTGGGGATTGGGCTGGGCCTCTGGCTGACTGCGATGGCGCTGTTGGTCGCGGCCTATGGCTTCGAAGGAACCTTGACCCGGATGGGCTGGTTCTTCACCAAGGCCGCGCTTTTGACCTTCGGCGGCGCCTATGCGGTGCTGCCCTATGTCTACCAGGGCGCGGTCGAGCAGCACCAGTGGCTCAGCGCCGCGCAGATGATCGATGGCCTGGCGCTGGGCGAGACCACACCCGGCCCGCTGATCATGGTGGTGGCCTTCGTCGGCTTTGTCGGTGGCTGGACCCAGCAAGTGTTCGGACCTGATGCGCTGCTGCTGGCCGGTGCGACGGCAGCCAGCGTGGTGACCTTCTTCACCTTCCTGCCGTCTTTCATCTTCATCTTCGCCGGCGGCCCGCTGATCGAGAGCACCCACGGCAATCTGAAATTCACCGCGCCGTTGACGGTCATCACCGCCGCCGTGGTCGGCGTGATCCTGAATCTGGCGATGTTTTTCGCCTATCACGTGCTGTGGCCCCAGGGCTTCGCCGGCCGCTTCGACGGGGCCTCGGCCCTGATCGCGCTGGGCGCGGCGCTGGCCCTGTTTCGCTTCAAGCTGGGTGTGATGCCGCTGCTGGGGATTTGCGCCTTGATCGGCCTGGGCATCACCCTGTTGCCCGGCCTGGCGCTTCGCTGAGGAGTATTGATGGACACACCGATTCAAGCCCCCGGCCGTGCCGGGCAAGACATGGCCCCGGCGATGGCGCTGGCCCTGAGCGCCAGCTTCGGTAGCGTGGAGGGCTGGCGCGAGGACTTTGTCGCGATGGGCAAGGCCTCGGGCGACGGTTCGGGCCGGTTGCTGCTGAGCTTGCATCCGCGCGAGGGCCGGCTGCTCAACCAGTGGGTGGCAAACCCCGAAGAGGCGCTGGCCGGCGGTACGCCGATCCTGGCGATGGACGCGCGCGAGCTTGCCAAGCCTCTCGATCATGGCGCCCAGGCTGGCGCTGATGTCGATGATTTCATGGCCACCATCGCCTGGGGCGAGGTCTACCAGCGCTACCAGCAGGCCGTGCATGCGGCCAGCGAGGGACTGGCAGTCGATCCGGACACGGTCGATCCCAGGCGGGTCAGCCTGCTCGATGTGCGCCGTGAGGCGATCTACGAACAGGCCGCGACGATGTTGCCCGGCGCCTGCTGGCGCAATCCGGCCCGCGTCGCCGAATGGGCCGCAACACTGGCCACGGGGAGCGAGGTGCTGGTCTACTGTGTCTATGGCCATGAAGTCGGTCGTGCGACCGCGCTGCGACTGCGCGCTCAAGGCATCCGGGCGCGCTTTCTGGTTGGTGGCATCGACCGCTGGTCCCGTGAGGGGCGCGAGCTGCAGCCCAGCGGCACGGCCGGTTGAAGGCGCCCGGCGATCCCGCCCGCGTTGAAGGACTGAGCAATGGCTGCCGAGCACCCACCGACCCTGGCCCTGCTCTATCCCGGCGACCACGGGGCACGCCAACGCTGCGACCCGGGCGAGAGCCGCTTCGCGATGCTGTTCGAAGCCTTCGCTGCTGCGGGCGTCTTGGCAGAACCGGCCATCTACCACGATGATTTTGCCGACGAGGTCGCCGAGCAGCTGCGCCGCGTCGACGGCGTGCTGGTCTGGAGCAATCCGATCGAATCCGGCCGCCGTCGGGATCGGCTCGACACGCTGTTGCGCGAGCTCGCGCAAGCCGGCGTCTTCGTCAGCACGCATCCGGACGTCATCCTGCGCCTGGGCACCAAGGACGTGCTGCTGGATGTGCGCGGGCTGCCCTTCGGCAGCGATACAGTCCGTGTCGACAGCCTCGCGCAACTGGCCGAAGAACTGCCTCAGCGCTTGCAGATCGGCGCGCGGGTGCTCAAGCAGCACCGCGGCCACAGCGGCATCGGGGTGTGGCGGGTCGAGCAACTCGCTGGCTCGGCGCTGCTGGCGGTGCGCCATGCCCAGCGCGGCTGCGAGGAGCAGCGCATCGATATGAGCACATTGCTGTCGCATCTCGCACCCTATTTCGAGCCGGAGCATGGTGGCCATATGGTCGACCAAGCCTGGCAGCCCCGCTTGGTCGATGGCATGGTGCGCGCCTACCTTGTCGAGGATAGGGTCGTGGGTTTCGGCCATCAAGCGCTCAATGCGCTTCACCCCGGCAGAGCGGGCGAGGCGGCACCGACGCCAGGGCCGCGCCACTATCACCCGGCCGACCGGCCGCAGTTCCAGTCACTCAGACGGCTGCTGGAGACCGGCTGGATCGAGCTCCTGAGGCAGCGGGTCGGCCTCGCACGGGAGCAACTGCCGATGCTGTGGGATTGCGACTTCATGTTCGGCGAGCCCACGGCCGAGCAGGCCGAACGTTTCGTGCTCTGCGAGATCAACGTCAGCAGCGTGTCGCCGTTCCCGCCGTCGGCCATCGACCCCCTGGTGGCGGCGGTGAAGGCACGCTTGACCGCATGGTGAAATGAGCTCCTGATGGCAAGCACCGCGTCTGATCTTCCCGCACTCAAAGGCGGCTTGCTGGCGCTGCTGGCGGCAGCGCTGTTCGGCCTCAGCACGCCGCTGGTTCAGCAACTGGGCCTGGGTCTGGGCCCGTTCACCACCGCCGCCTTCTTGTATGCCGGCGCGGCCCTGGTCGGTGGCCTGCTGCGCCAACCGGTCGAGAAGGAAGCGCGCCTGCTGCGCTCGGACCTGCCTCGGCTGCTGGCCGTCGCCTGCTTCGGGGCCGTCATCGGCCCGGTCGCGATGGCCTGGGGCCTGCAGCGCAGCAGTGGCACCGGCGCCTCGCTGATGCTGACCCTGGAGGCGCTGTTCACCGCCATGCTGGCCTGGCGTCTCTATGGCGAGACCATGGAACGCCGGGTCTGGGCGGCGATGTTGCTGTTGCTGGCCGGCGGACTGCTGCTGGTGCTCGAACAGGGGCTCAGCGGTGGCAGTCAGTGGCTCGGTCTGCTGGCCGTGCTGCTGGCCACAGCGGCCTGGGGCATGGACAACACCTTGTCGCGCGCGCTGGCCGAGCGCGATCCGGGCCAGGTGGTGCTGGTCAAGGCGGCGCTGGGCGCGTCGGCCACCGCCTCCCTGGCCTGGCTGTCTGGCGAACCCACGCCCGGCCTGCTCGCCGCCTTGGGCCTGCTGGCCGTCGGCGCCACCGGCTACGGTCTGAGCCTGCGCTTCTATCTGCTGGCCCAGCGCGCTTTTGGCGCCGCCCGCACCGGCTCGGTGTTTGCCTTCGCGCCCTTCATCGGAGCCTTTGCCGCCTTTGCCCTGGGCGACCGCTCGGCAGGCTGGGGCATGGCGCTGGGCGGCGGGCTGATGCTGCTGGGCGTGCTCGTGCATCTGTCCGAAACCCATGGACACGAGCATCAGCACGAAGCGCTGACGCACGAGCATGCCCATAGGCATGACGACGGGCATCATGACCATGCCCACGACCCCATGCCCGGCGTCGCCCACAGCCATCGGCATTACCATCCCCCGCTGAGCCACAGCCATGCCCATGTGCCTGATGTGCACCACGTCCACAAGCATTGACACCCCGATGAAAACCCATTTGCCGTTGATCGCCCTGTCCGCCCTGCTGAGCCTGGCGTCGTTCGCCGCCCGGGCCGAGCTGGTCGAGATTCGCTGGAGCGAATCCGGCCGCTTCGAGCACAAGGCCAGCATCGCGCCGGCCCAGTTCGCCGAGGTCTGCGGCAAGCTGTCCAAGGGCCAGACGGTGACCTGGAGCTTCAAGGCCGAAGGGCCGACGAACTTCAACATCCACTATCACGAAGGCGAGAAGGTCACGTATCCGGAGAAGATCGACGGCACCGGCGCGGCCGAGGGCCGCTTGCTGGCCGCCGTCGACCAGGACTACTGCTGGATGTGGTCCAACAAGTCCGAGCGCGCGCTCAGACTCGAACTCACTTTGCAACGATAGGAAAGAAAGCTTCACGATGCACTACCGCTCCCTCGGCAAGTCCCCACTCCAGGTCTCCACGCTGTGCCTGGGCACGATGATGTTCGGCGACCAGACCGATATCACCGAGGCGCGCAGCATCGTCGCCCATGCCCGCGAACAGGGCGTCAACTTCATCGACACCGCCGATGTCTACAGCACCGGCGCCTCCGAGACCATGGTCGGCGCGCTGCTCAAGGACGGCGCCCGCCACGACTGGGTGCTGGCCACCAAGCTGGGCAACAAGATGTCGGGCCGGCCCAACGAGTCGCAGTATTCGCGCGCCTGGATGTTGCGCGAATGCGAGGCCAGCCTGCAGCGCCTGGGCACCGACCATATCGACATCTACTACCTGCACCGCGACTACCTGGGCATGGACCTGGAGGAGCCGCTGCGCGCCATCGATGCGCTGCTGCGCGCCGGCAAGATCCGCTACTGGGGACTGTCGAACTTCCGTGGCTGGCGCATCGCCGAGATCGTCCATCAGGCGCGCTCGCTGAACATGCCGGGTCCGGTGGTCTGCCAGCCCTATTACAACCTGCTGAACCGCCAGCCCGAGGTCGAGGTGCTGCCGGTCTGCGCCCACCACGGCATCGGCGTCGTGCCCTACAGCCCGATCGCGCGCGGCGTGCTGTCGGGCAAGTACGCGCCCGGTGCCGCGCCGGCCGAGGGCACGCGCGCCGGCCGTGGCGACAAGCGCATGCTGGAGACCGAGTTCCGCGAGGAGTCGCTGCAGATCGCGCAGACGCTGAAGGCGCATTGCGAGGGCAGCGGCCGTTCCCTGAGCCATTTCGCCACCGCCTGGGTGCTGGCCCACCGCGCCGTCAGCGCGGTGATCGCCGGCCCGCGCACCCTGGCCCAGTGGCGGGACTATCTGGGCGCGCTGGACTGCAGCATCGAAGCCGAGGACGAGGCCCTGGTCGATTCGCTGGTGGTGCCGGGTCATGCCTCGACGCCGGGCTATAACGACCCGGCCTATCCCTTCCCGACCCGGCGCTGAGCCGGCTCAGGCCAGCCAGCGCCGCAGCCGGGCATAGACGGCCGGGCTGCTCAGCAGGTCCAGGTGGTGGGTGCCGCGCGCGACCCAGTGGTTCGAGGCCGGCAGACGCAGCCGGCGCTGCGGATGGGCATGGCGGCCCAGCGCGCTGTCCAGCGGCACCAGCCCGTCCCCCAGCCCATCTGCGAGCCGGCCGCCGTCGCTGCGCCCCAGCGTGCCGGCCACCGCATAGCAGCTCACGCCCTGCGGCAGCGGCACGACCACGCGCCGGTCGCGGCCGGCAAAACGGCTTTCGCCGACCCAGTCGGCCTCCAGCAGATTGCCGTGGCGCAGGTCGGTGATGCCGGCGCTGCGCAGGCCCGACAGGCGCGTGAACGGCGCCAGATAGGGGCTCAGCCCCAGGCCCTGGTGCAGCCAATTGCCGGCCCGCTCCAGCGGCGCGCCGTGGTGCGGGCTGCCCAGAAAGACCAGGCGGCGCAGCAGCAGGGGCCAGGCCATATCGCGCTGCAAGGCCTGCTGGACGGCACTGCGTGCGACCAGGCCGCCCATGCTGTGGCCGATGATGGCCAGCTCCTCGACCGGCTCGGGCCAGCGTTGCAGCAGGCGCTCGAGTTCCTCGGCCAGGGCCAGACCGTTGGCCGAGATATGCAGGCCGCTGTTGTAGCGCGCATAGATGGGCGTGAAGCCCAGCTCGGCGGCCAGCGCCTGGCCATGGTCATGGCCGTCGCGCAGCCATTGCCGGTCGTTCATGCACAGGCCATGGATCAGCAGCAGCGGCTTAGGTCCGCTGCCCTGAAAGCGCAGTTCCAGCGGCTGCGCCAGCGGGTTGCCGCTGCGCAGCAGATGGTCGCCCAGCACGCCATTGAGCGCGGCCACCACGGCCTCGCGGCGCCGACCAGATTGGGCGTCGGGCTCATCCTGTAACTGCGCCTGCAACTGCTGTTGCAGGCGGGCCAGCGCCGCGTCCAGGCCCGCGCCCACCAGGCCGGTCGTGCCGCGGATGCTGCGATAGACCAGACCGGTGATGCCGCGCGTCGGCGCATCCGCCACCTGGCCCAGCGGCGGCGCGACACGGGCTATGCGGCCATGCAGGCTCTCGACCAGGCCGGTCACGCCGCCGACCCCGTCGGTGATCAGGCGCAGGCCGCCGCGCAGATCGCGGATCAGCGCGGCCGGTCGTTGGGATGGTTTCTTCACAGCGCTCTCCGGGTCGGCGTCCAGGCCCCATCATGCCCCTAGCCACGGTCTGCGCCGGGCTGTCACGGTCAGGCGGTTACATTTGCAGCTCATCGGTGACAGACAGAGAAAAGCGGTTTCAGATGCTTCGTCAGGCACAGGGGGACCTTGGTTGGGGTCCCGGTGACAGTGTGAATGGGTGGCAGATCACCGAACAACTGCCCGGCAGCCGGCGCAACGGCGTGATGCGTGCGGTCGATGCCCGGGGTCAGCGGGCGGTGCTGGTCTATCTGAGAGCGGCCATGCCCAGCGCCGCCGAGCTGGCGCGCTTTCGCTACGAGTTCGAGATCGCGCGGCGTTTCGATCACCCGCATATCCTGCGCCCCGAGGCCCTGGCCAGCCATGCGGGCCGGCCCTATATGCGCCTGCCCGACCTGGGCCTGCAGACCCTGCGGCAGCGGCTGCGCAGCGGCGCCGCGCCGCTGAGCCAGCCGGCCGTGCTGCGCCTGGGACTGGCCCTGGTCGATGCCTTGGAAGTCATCCATGAGCAAGGTGTCGTGCACCGCGACCTGCATCCGGGCAATGTGCTGCTGGCCCAGCATGACGATCCGCTGGCGCGCATGCTGTTGTGCGACTTCGGCATCGCCGCCGAGATCGCCCAGGAGCGCGCGCTGCTGCTGCGCGCCGACGCGCTGGACGGCAGCCTGGCCACGCTGGCCCCCGAGCAGACCGGCCGGATGAGTCGCGATGTCGACTACCGGGCCGATTTCTACAGCCTCGGCGCCACGCTGTACGAGGCCCTGACCGGCGCACCGCTGTTCGAGTGCCAGGACGCTGCCCAGGCCGTCCATGCCCATCTGGCCGTGCCGGCGCCGCTGGCCACCGCCCGGCGCGCCGATGCCTCGCCGGCGCTGGCGGCCGTGCTGGAACGCTGCCTGCAGAAGGAACCCGAGGCCCGCTACCAGAGCCACCCGGCCCTCAGGCAAGACCTGGCCCTGTGCCTGACGGCGCTGACCGAGGGCCGCGAACCGCCCCATTTCATGCCGGGCCGCGGCGACCGCAGCGGCCGCTTCCAGCTCAGCGGCCGGCTCTATGGCCGCGAGACCGAGCTGCGCCAGCTCGGCGCGGCCTTCGAGGCCGCCGCAGCCGGCGCGAGCCAGCTGGTCGGCATCGCCGGCTTCTCGGGCATAGGCAAGACTGCACTCGTCAACGCCGCGCAGCGCAGCCTGCTGGCCCAGCGCGGCAGCTTTGTCGCGGCCAAGTTCAACCAGTTCGGCCAGCACCAGCCCTATGGCGCGCTGCTGAGCCTGCTGGCCCAGCGCGCCGAGCAGATTCTGGCCCAGGCGCCGGCGCGCCAGCAGTTCTGGCGCGAACGCCTGTGCGAGCGGCTGGGCAGCGCGGCGGCCGTCGTGACCGAGGCCATCGCCGAGTTCAGGCCGCTGCTGGGCGAGCCGGCAGCGCCGGTGGCGCTGGCACCGGCCGAGGCCGAAAGCCGCTTCATGCGCAGCCTGCGCCTGTGCCTGGCGGCGCTGGCCAGCGAGGACGAGCCTCAGACCCTGTTCCTGGACGATCTGCAATGGGCCGACCGCAGCTCGCGCCGCCTGCTGCGCGAATGGGCCGGCGATACCGAGCTGCGCCACACCCTGATCGTGCTGGCCTGGCGTGACAACGAGCTGCCCCCCGAACACCCGCTGAGCCAGGACCTGGCCGAGCTGCGCGCACTGGGGCCGCGCTTTCTGGCACTGGCCATCGCGCCGCTGGGCGCCAGCGAGATCGGCCAGTTGCTGGCCGACAGTCTGCACAGACCGGCCGCCGAGGTCGCCGAGCTGGCCGCGCTATGCCTGGCCAAGACCGCCGGCAACCCCTACTTCCTGCGCCGCTTCGTCGAGGAACTGGCGCAGCGCCGCTTGATCCATTTCGACCTCGCGCGCCAGCGCTGGGACTGGTCGGCCGCACAGATCGCCCAGACGCAGATGGCAGACAACGTCGTCGAGCTGATGCTGGCGCAGCTCCAGCCCCTGCCCGAGGACTGCCGCCGGACGCTCTCGGTCGGTGCCTTCCTGGGCGGGAGTTTCGACCTCGGCACGCTGGCCACCGCCCTAGACCGCCCCGGCGCCGAGGTCGCCGCCGGCCTGCTGCCGGCGCTGCAGGCCCAGCTGCTGGTGCCCGGCAACAAGCTCTACCGCTACGCCGCCCATCTGGCGCCGAGCGAGGCCGCGGTGCGCTATGCCTTCGCCCATGACCGCGTGCAGGAGGCGGCCTGGCGCCTGGTGCCCGAGCACTCGCGCGCACGCCTGCATCTGCAGATCGGCCGCCTGCTGCGCTCGCGCCACCAGCAACCGGCGGCCCTGCCCTTCCATGTGTTGAACCATCTGAATGCCGCCCAGGCTCTGATCAGCGAGGCCGACGAACGCGCCGCGCTGGCCCTGGCCAACGAGCAGGCCTCGCAGCAGGCGATGCATGCGGCCGCCTTCGATCTGGCCGCCGACTATGCCGAGATGGCGCTGCGCCTGCAGGACCCGGCGGCCTGGGCCGAGCGGCCCGAGGCGCTGCTGGAATTGCATCTGCAGGCGGCCCGCATGGCTTATCTGAGCGGCCGGCATGGCCGCATGGACGAGCTGCTCGCTGCCGCGCTGGCCAGGCTCAGCGAGCCGGCCCAGCGCGCCCGGCTGCTGGAGGTGCGCATCGAGGCCAGCTATGCCCAGGGCCAGCTCAGCGAGACCCTGGACCTGGGCCTGCAGGTGCTGGCCATGCTGGGCGCCGAGCTGCCGCAGGCCGACTCGCCGGCCCAGGTGGTGGCCCTGGTCGCGGCGGTCCGTGACGAGGTCAACGCGCTGGGCCTGCCGGCACTGGCCGCGCTGGCGCCGATGAGCGATGCGCGCATGCTGCAGCTGATCTCGATCAGCGCCAAGATGACGGCCGCCGCCTATATCGCGCGGCCGGCCCTGCTGCCGCTGCTGACGGTGTTCCAGGTGCGGCTGATGATGGCCCATGGCCATGTGCCGGGGGCGCTGTCGGCCTACTCGGTGCTGGGCCTGATGTGGGCCGAGTTCCTCGGCGACTATCGCCAGGCCTATGCGCTGGGCCGGCTGTCGATGCAGCTGGTGCGCGAGCACGGCTGGCTGCAGGTCTATGCCCATGCCGGCTTCTCCTTCAATGCCTTTCTGCAGCACTGGATCGAGCCGCTGAGCCAGGGGCTGCCGGGCCTGATGGAGACCCATCGCAACGGCCTGGAGGGAGGCAATCTGCGCCATGCCGGCCTGGGTCTCTATGTGCATGACTGCCACGCCTTCCTGGCCGGCCAGCCGCTGCCGGCGCTGGCGCAAAGCCTGACCGTGCACCGCGATGCGCTGCAGCGCATGCGCCAGCCGGTGGCCGCCGACTATCAGGACGCGCTGCTGGCCCTGGTGCAGGAGCTGCTGCTGCCAACACTGCCGGCCCAGGCGCTGGAGAGCGGATCCTGCTCCGGCCAGGCGCTGGCGGCGGTCTACCAGCAGCGCAAGGACCAGACCGGGCTGATGTTTCTGCATGCCTGGCGCGCGCTGCTGCATTTCCTGGCCGAGCGTCTGGCCGAGGCCTTGCTGGAGGCGCGCGCCGCCAGCGCCTTGTTCGCCGCCGCGCGCGGCATGCATGCGGTGCCGCTGGTGGTCTTCATCGCGGCGCTGGCCGGGCTGCGCTGTGCCGGCGACGCGGTCGCACGCGAGGCCGCGCTGACCGAGGCCGAGACGGCGCTGCACAAGCTGGGCCGCTGGAACGAGGCCGGCCCCGGCACCTTCAGCGCCAAATACCATCTGCTGGCAGCCGAGCTGGCCTGGGCGCGCGGCGAGGACGCGCTGCCGGCCTTCGATGCCGCCGTGGCCAGCGCCGAGCTGCCGCTGACCGGCACCCCGCTGGACGCGGGTCTGGCGCACGGCGCGCGCGGCCGCTACCTGGCCGCCACCTTGCCGCAGGAGCCGGCCGCCGCGCAGGCGGCGCTGGCCCAGGCCCGGCTGCACTGGCTGCAATGGGGCGCGCCGGGCGTGGCCCAGCGGACCCTGCCGATGCCGACACCCGAGGCACCGCGCCGCAGCGATGCGGTCGACATCAGCAGCCTGATGAAGGCCATGCAGGCCATCAATGCCGAGGCCGAGCTGCCGCGCCTGCTGCGACGCCTGCTGCGGGTGGTCGGCGAGAACGCCGGTGCGCAGCGCGCCGCCATCGTGCTGGCCAGCGGACACGATCGGGCCGGCGCCGCAGCCGCGCTGCGCTGGACGCTCAGGGCGGATGTCGGGCTCGGCGACACCGAGAGCGAGATGGCACCGCTGGCGCTCGAACAGGCCGGCGAGCGGCTGCCGCTGAGCCTGCTGCGCCGCGTGCTGGCCGGCGGCAAGACCGTGCTGATCGATGATGCGCGCAGCGCCACTGACGCGCAGCGCGAGCCCTATTTCGCGGCGCGCGAGGCCCGCTCGGTGCTGTCCACGCCGCTGCTCAAGCAGGGCCGGACGGTCGGCGCGCTCTACCTGGAGAACGCCTCGGCGGCCGGCGTCTTCACCGCCGGCCGGGTCGAGTTTCTGGAGCTGCTGTGCGCCAATGTCGTCAATGCGGTTGACAACGCCCGCCTGGTGGCCGAGCTACAGGAGCTGACGGCCGGGCTGGAGCAGCGCGTCGAGCAGCGCACGCAGGAGCTGCGCGACAGCGAGCAGCGTCTGCGCACCATCCTGGACAACGCGCCGGTGCCGATGACCTTGACGCGGCGCAGCGATGCGCTGCTGATCTATGCCAATGAGGCGGCGGCCCGCCTGGCCGACCGGCCGCTGGGCGAGATCGTCGGCCGGCCGGCCGAATCCTTCTACCGCGACCCGCAGGAGCGCACGCGGCTGCACGCCAAGTTCCTGCGCGAGGGCCGGCTGGTCGATGAGGAGGTCAGCCTGCTGGGCTCGGGCGGCAGCGTGCTGTGGGTGATGGTGTCCATGGTGCCGGTCAGCTACAACGGCGAGCTCGCCGACCTGGCCACCATCGTCGACATCACCGAGCGCAAGCAGCTGGAACTGGAGCTGCAGCGTCTGGCCACCACCGATGCACTGACCGGCGTCGCGAACCGGCGCAGCTTCATCGAGCAGGCCGAGCGCGAGCTGGAGCGGGCACGCCGCCACAGCCTGCCGCTAGCCCTGGTGATGATGGACATCGACCACTTCAAGCGCATCAACGACAGCCTGGGCCATGCCGGCGGCGATGCCGCGATCCGTCAGGTGGTGCAGGCCTGCGCGCAGCTGGTGCGCCGGCTCGATGTGATCGGCCGGCTCGGCGGCGAGGAGTTCGCGCTGCTGCTGCCGCAGACCGAGCTGGCGGCGGCCCAGCCGCTGGTCGAGCGGCTGCGCGCCCAGATCGCCGCCCTGATGCCCGACCAGGCGGGCGGCGCGCTGACCGCCAGCTTCGGCATCACCGCGCTGCGCGCCGGTGACTGCCGGATCGACGAGCTGCTGCTGCGCGCCGACGAAGCGCTTTACGCCGCCAAGCACCAGGGCCGCAACTGCGTGGTCAGCCGCTGATCTCGGCCGGCTGGCGGGCGCAGGCGCTTTGCATCGTGCCGCTGACCAGGGCATAGACGGCCAGCCAGGCGGCGCGGGTCTCGGCGTTGAAGGCCGGACCCAGGCCCTGGGCCAGGGTCTTGATCAGCGCGGCGCCAACCGTCTCGTAGTGGGCGGCCTGCACGCCATAGCCGCCATGGCGCGTGCCGAGCTGGCGCAACACCGGCAGCAGCCGCTCGGGCTGGTCCAGCAGGGCCACGGCCGCGCCTATCATCTGCATCAGCTTGTGGCCCTGGGCCTGCATATCGCCGTGAAACAGGCGGCGCAGCCCGGGATCCGCGTCAAACAAATGACCATAGAACAGCGCTGCGGCCTGGCCGGAAATCGGCTCGACCAGCGCGAAGCTGCGGCGCACCAGCGTGATCTGGGTAGAACTGAGGGACATGGAGGGCTCCTGTGATTGCACAGCCCCGAGCTTGCGCGGCGGCCGTATCAGCACGGTTGCGAGGCCCCCGCCGCTTTGTTGCCTTTGTTGCGGCTTTCACTAGATGAAATCGGGGCCGATTCGCGCTATCCTCAGACTGTTGTTACAGACACGTCACAGGTTTCACATGCACGCGCTCAAGCCCGTCCGCTCAGAAGCGAGCACTGACATGGACAGCGCCCCCGATGCGGAAGTCCAGGCCGCCGAACACGCTCTTGCCGAGGGCCAGGCGCAGCGCTGCCGCAGCCTGGTCGAGCCGCTGCTGGCGAAAAATGCGCTGGACTGGCGCGCTCGCGCGCTGCTGGCGCAGGCGCTGGAAGCCTTGAGCGAGCAGCACACGGCGGCCGGCGAGCATGCGCAGGCCTTGACGCTGTACCAGCAGTTCCACAAGGTCGTGGTCGAGGGCCTGCAGCTGCGCCTGACGCGCAGCGACAGCCAGCCCGATGCCAGCCAGCAGGACGCGCTGACTGGACTGGCCCGCCGCGAGGCGCTGGAGCTGCGCCTGCCGCCGATGATGCAGCAGGCCCTGGCCGGCAACCGCGGCCTGTGCCTGGTGCGCATGGAACTCGATCCGCTGCAGCCTTCGCGCGTCGCGCTGACGCCGGGTCTGGGCGATGCGGTGCTGCGCGAGGTCGGCGCCATCGTGCGCGCCCATTGCCGCGCCAAGGATCTGGCGCTGCGCTACAGCGGCGAGTCGCTGGTGCTGGTGCTCAGCGAGGTCGAGCTGTCGACCGCGCGCACGGTCTGCGAGCGCATCCGCCGCGCGGTCCAGGCCCATCACTGGGCGCCGCTGCACGAGGAGCTGCGCGTCGGCGTCAGCCTGGGCATGACGGCGCTGCGCAGCGGTGACAGCATCAGCCAGCTGATGGCCCGCGCCGAGGCGGGCCTGATCAGCGCCCGGCGCGACGGACGCAATTGCGTGCGCACCGGGGTGCTGAGCTGAGCGTGGCTCAGCTCTTGCGGCGACGCGCCACCCAGCCGACCGCGGCCAGACCGACCAGCATCAGTGCATAGCTCTCCGGCTCCGGTACGGCCACGGTGATGTTGAAGACATCGCCGACCTGGCGGCCGCTCAGGTCCAGGGTCCAGTCGCCAGCGCCGGCCTGCAGCAGCGGATTGCCGATGTAGAACTCGGTCGTGACGCCGGGGCCGCCGAACTGGGCCCACAGCGCGCTGCTGTTGCTGCCCCAGCTCTGCACCGGCTGGAAACCGTCGGTCGTGACCGTGCCCTGCGGCAGCGCGAAGCTGGCGCCGTCGAGCTTGACGCTGACGCCTTCGAAGCCCAGGCCGGAGAGGTTGCGCACGACCGAGTTGAAGCTCAGCAAGGGGCTCACCAGGTCCTGGGCCTCGACCGCGAAGCTCAGCGTGACGCTGCCGCGGCTGGCGAAGTCCAGGTCGAAGAACAGCTCGCTGGCCGTGACATAGTCGGTGCCGACAACGGCTGTGCCTTGCGCACCGGTGTACTGGGCGGCATGGGCCTGGGCAGCCAGGGCCAGCAGGGCGGCGGCGATGAGGGTGGTTTTCATATGCGATTCCTTGGATGTGTTGGCTTGCAGCGGACTCACAGCGAACCGTTGCCCCAGGGGCCGGTGATCGCCAGCGTGATACCGGGGGTCTGGATGTTGACGAAGAGGTAGCGGCCGGTCGGGTCGAAGCAGGCGCCGCAGAACTCGGAGCCGCGACGGTCGCCGGCCAGCGAGCTGCGCTTGCCGGCAGCGCTGAGTTGGGCGGCCGTCACGTTGACGTTGTTCTTGCAGAAGATGAAGGTGTCGCCCTCGGCGGTCAGGCCCATCAGGCGGGCGCCGAAGCCGAAGCTGTCGGTGACGCCGCCGCCGTCCTCGCAGATCACGATGCCGCCGCGCGGGCTCACCGTCAGGTTGTCGCCGGCATCGCCGACCACTTCGGAGGCGCTGGCGTAGATGCAGGTGATCAGCTGGCTGGCCAGGTCCAGCTCCCAGATCGCGCCACGGCCGACATTGCCGCCCGAGGTGTCCATCACATACATCTTGCCGGCGTAGTACCAGATGCCTTCGCCGCGGTTCATGCGCAGCGCGCCCTGGGCCCAGCCCTGCACGAAGGGGCCGGCGCAGCTGCTGATCGTCGTGCCATTGACGGCGGTGGCGGTGCCGCGGTTCTGGTCGGGGTTGGCGATGTCCACCCACTCCAGCTCATAGGCCTGTTCCAGCTCGGCCGGTGCGATATTGACGTTGTTCTGGCCCTTGACCTTGGCCATCTGCAGCTTGCCGCCCTGGGCCAGGCTACCGAGCTTGCCGGGGTGGACATCGGGGATGTAGCGGTAGAAGCCCGATTTGCCCGAGCTGTCCTCGGTCAGGTAGGCATAGCCATTGCTCGGGTCGATCGCGACTGCCTCATGGGCAAAGCGGCCCATGCCGATGATGGGTTCGGCGCTGGTCTGGGCCGGATCGGCCGCGCACTCGAACACATAGCCGTGCTTGCGGCCGGCGCTGCTGATGCTGTCGGAGCCGACTTCCTCGCAGGTCAGCCAGGTACCCCAGGGCGTGATGCCGCCGGCGCAGTTGGTGCGGGTGCCGCCGAGGTTGGCGTCGATGCGCACAAAGGCGCCGTCGCGGAACACCAGATTGGTGGTGCCGCCGTTCGAGAAGCCGGTGCCGGTGTCATAGACGGCCGGCGCGCCGAAGAAGCTGGCATCGCTGCCGGTGCTGACTTCGTGGTTGCGCACCAGCACCAGCTCGGTGCTGCGGCCGACCTTGCGGCTTTGCACCACGCCCATGCCGTCGTGAGCGGCCGGGCAGGCCTTGCCATTGCTCATCGCATCGCCGGTCCAGCCATAGCTCTTGTAGCTGAAGCCGGGCGGCAGCTGCAGCAGCGGCAGACCGGTCGTCAGGTCGTTGACCGGCGCGATCGGGCCATAGGCGCTGTCCACGAGCACCGTATTGCCGGCTGCGGCGGCCTCGCGGGCATGCAGGGCACCCAGGGTGGCGATGAAAGGCAGGGCGGCCGAGGCCGAGGCGCTTTTCAGCAGGCCACGGCGCGACGGGGAAAAATTGGACGCTAGGGTCAGGTCTTGCTGGCTCATCAGAAATCTCCAGAGATGGCGTTGGCTGTCGGACTTGCTGCCCGGAGGGGGCAGGCAGCGGACGCGATTCTCTGGAGCGCTGATGTCAGCAGTGCGGACGCAACAGGACCGATCGGACTAGGCCGATACCCTGCTCTTGCGCTGAAGGGTCAGAAGGGGTTGAGCGACTTCTCGCGCCGGTAATGCAGATAGCCGACGCTGGCGCCGCTGCGCAGGCCCACGCCCAGGCGGATGGGCGCCAAGGTGATGCCTTTGTTGCGCTGGTAATTGATGCCGGCGCCGCCGATGTAGTAGAGGCTGCCCTCGACACCGGGGAAACGCTGGTAGATGGCCGCCGCATTGGGCAGCTTGTAGACCAGGGTGAAGACCTTGGAGGCGTTGGCACCGGCGTCCAGCCCGATCGACGGGCCGGCCCAGAAGACCCGCGCCGTGGCGCCGCTCTTCATCTGCAACTGGCCGTCGCCATAGCGCAGGCCCACGGTCAGCGCGGCCGAGGCCTCCTCGCCCTTGATATAGGCGTTCGGCCGCCCCTGCTCCTTGAAGGCCTTCTCGATCACCTTGGCCAGGCCTTCGGTGGTGCTGCCGAAGAACTCGGTGGCGGCCTTCAGGATCGAGTCCTCGTCATAGGTCTTGGCCTCATCCTCGGCTGCCAGCAGGGCGGCCGGGCTCAGTGCCAGGCAGCCGGCGCCGAGACGGCCCAGTGCGCTGCGGCGATCGATATCGAATGTCATCGGGCGTTCTCCTTGAGGGGCTCAACACTAGCGTAAAAACCCAGGAACATCTCGACGCTGTCCCGCAAAACCTGCTGCTGCACAGCCTCGGGCAAGGGCGGCTGGCCCAGCGCCAGCTGGGGCCAGAAGGCGAAGGCCTTCAGCAAGCCCTGCAGCTGCTGGGCGGCGTACTGCGGGTCGGCCGGGCGCAGCCGGCCATCGGCCTGGGCGGCGGCGATCCATTGCGGCAGCCCCTGCTCCTTTTCGCCGAGCCGCGCCACCATGGCCTGGGCGCGCTCCGGCGTGTGCATCATCTCGGCCATCACGACCCGCGCCAGGTCCATGAAGCTGGCGTCATTGAGCAGGCGCAGCTTCAGGCCCAGCAGCTCCAGCAGCTGCTCGCGCAGCGACCGCTCGGCCTGGTAGACCGGCTCGCCCAGCGCCCGGCTGCGCGCCCACAGCTGCTGCAGGATGGCCGCGAACAGCTCGTCCTTGCTGGCGAAGTGGTTGTAGACCGTGCGCTTGGAGACCTCGGCGACGGCCGCGATGCGGTCCATGCTGGTGCCGCCAAAGCCATGTTGGCGGAACTCGGCCAGCGCCGCCTGCACGATGGCCTCGCGCTTGCGGTCGGTCAGTCGGCTCGGCGGCGGCAGTTCGGTCATCGGCATCAATCCTCGGGAACCGCAGGATTTTACACCCTACAGTTTACTTTTCAGATTTAGGTACTACACTGTGCAGTGTAATTTTGGTGACCTACCGAATGCCGCGTGCCCTCGTCCGTCTGACCCTTCTCAGCCTCATCCTCCTCATGACCTACAGCCTTCTGAAAGCCTGCTCCGCGCCCGCCACCAGCCCCTATGCCGGCTCGGCCCAGTTCGTCGACGGCAAGTTCCGCAATCCGGTGCGTCCGCAGGGCATGGGCCTGGGCAAGACGCTGGCCGTGATGTGGCGCTTCATGTTCGACAAGCCGGCCGACGCCAGCCCGGCCAAGCCCATCCCGGTGCAGGCGCTGAGCCGGGCCGAGTTGCTGGCCGCGCCCGAGGGCAGCCTGTACCGGCTCGGCCACTCGACGCTGCTGCTGAAGCTGGGCGGCGAGTTCTGGCTGACCGATCCGGTGTTCGCCGAGCGCGCCTCGCCGCTGAGCTTTCTCGGCCCGAAGCGCTTTCATGCACCGCCGATCAGCCTGGACGAGCTGCCGCCGATCAAGGCGGTGATCCTGTCGCATGACCATTACGACCATCTGGACCACGACGCCGTGCTGGCGCTGGCGGCCAAGACCGAGCTGTTCCTGACACCGCTGGGTGTCGGCGACACGCTGATCGGCTGGGGCATCCCGGCGGCCCAGGTGCGCCAGCTTGACTGGTGGCAGGAGACCCGGGTCGGCGCGCTGCGCTTCGTCGCGACGCCAGCCCAGCATTTCTCGGGCCGCGGCCTGCGCGACGGCAACCGCAATCTGTGGGCCTCCTGGGTCATCATCGGCGAGCAGCAGCGTGTCTTCTTCAGCGGCGACAGCGGCTATTTCGCCGGTTTCAAGACCATCGGCGAGCGCTTCGGCCCCTTCGACCTGACCCTGATCGAGACCGGCGCCTACAACCAGGACTGGGCCGATGTCCATATGCAGCCCGAGCAAAGCCTGCAAGCCCATCTGGACCTGCGCGGCCGCCATCTGCTGCCGGTGCACAACGGCACTTTCGATCTGGCCCTGCACCCCTGGCAGGAACCGTTCGAGCGCATCGTCGCGCTGGCGGCCGCGCAGGGCGTGGCACTGACCACGCCGCGCATGGGTGAGCGCATCGCCATCGGATCGCCGCCGCCGGCGCAGCCCTGGTGGCGCGACTGAACGGGCAAGCGGGTCGCCGGCGTGAACAAAGCCTCACTCCGGCGCTGCGGCTGGCGCCTAAACTGGCGGCCTTGGCATATCGACCCACAAATCAAGCGCCCGGGAGGCTTCGCATGTCCGATCAACCCCAAGCCCGAGTCCGGCCCTCATGAGCGGCAGCGATCTGCCCAAGCTGGCCCGGGCCCTGGAATATGTGGATCTGGCCGCCGCCCTCTATCTGGCCGGCGGCAGCGACCACGCGGCCCGGCTGCTGGCCGCGGCGGCCGAACAGCTGCTCGGCGATCTGTGTCGTCTGCTCAACGAACAGGAACAGAACGAGGAGCTGCAGGCCTTGCTGCGCCGCGTCGCCGAGCGCTATGCCGCCCCGCGCTTCGATGCGCGCGGTCATGCCCAGGCGCGCGGCAACCAGCAGGCACTGGCGCGCGCCGGCGAGATGGGCGGGCTGGCCGCCGACGAAGCGCGCCAGGAGACCGCCGCGCTGCTGCGCGCCGCCTGGTATCTGCTCGAATCGATGGGGTTGGAAGCGGTGGCGCCGCAGCGCCTGGAGCAGGCCATCGACCGCAGCACGATTCACGGTCAGGACGACATCTGATCTGCTAGCATCAATTGCACCCTTCGTCAGCTTCGGGAGCCCATCATCACCACCGAACGCCGCCACTTCGCCCGCGTCGCCTTCGATACCGATGCGCAGCTGACCACCACCACCGAGCGCCTGGACATCAAGGTGCAGGATCTGTCGCTGAAGGGCGCGCTGCTGCGCCTGCCGCGCTCTGGCGCGGTCGCGGTGGGAGACCCCTGCCTGCTGAACATCAGCCTGGCGCAGATGGAGGTGGGCATCGCGATGGCCGGCGAGGTGGCCCATGTGGAGGGTGAGCATGTCGGATTGCTGTGCCGCAGCATCGACATCGAGAGCATCACCCATCTGCGCCGCCTGCTGGAGATCAATCTGGGCGACGCCGCGCTGCTGGAGCGCGAGCTCAAGGCCCTGATCTCGAGCTGAGCGCTTCAAACTAGGGGCAGGTCTTGCCCCATAGTCCGTTTGGACTAACGCTTCTACGCTGCGCCGCGTCGAGGTGTCATATCGCGCCGCGACGATAGGACAACTTCAGAGGAGCAAAAGACCATGCAAGCCAAACTGACCCTGGCCGCGCTCGCGGCCACCCTGCTGCTGGGCGCCGTGCCGGCCCAGGCCTGGAACACGCTGAACGGCCAGGCCCCCATCATCATCGCCCACCGCGGCGCCTCCGGCTATCTGCCCGAGCACACGCTGGAGGCCTATGCCAAGGCCATCGAGCTGGGCGCCAACTACATCGAGCCCGATCTGGTGATGACCAAGGACGGCATCCTGGTAGCGCGCCACGAGCCCACCATAGGCGCGACCACCAATGTCGCCAGCATCGCCGGCTTTGCCGGGCGCAAGACCACCAAGACGGTGGACGGCGTCGCGACCACCGACTGGTTCGTCGAAGACTTCACGCTGGCCGAGCTCAAAACCCTGCGCGCTGTGCAGCCGCGTGCCAACCGGCCGCAGGAGTTCAACGGCCAGTTCCAGATTCCGACGCTGGACGAGGTGATCGCGCTGGCCAAGGCCAAGAGCCTGGAAACCGGCCGCACCATCGGCATCTATCCGGAGCTCAAGCACTCGACCTATATGCAGGGCGTGTCGCAAGGCCTGGGGCTGGACAAGCGCTATTTCGAGGACAAGCTGGTCAGCACCCTGCACGCCGCCTATGGCAACAACGCCGCGGCGCCGGTCTTCATCCAGAGCTTCGAGGTCGGCAATCTGCAGTATCTGAACACCCGTACCGACATCAAGCTGGTGCAGCTGGTCGACGCCGACGACGTCAAGCCCGATGGTTCGATGTCCCTGGTCGCGCCCTATGACCAGCCCTTCGACGTCAAGGCCGCCGGCGGCCTGCTGAGCTTTGCCGATCTGGTCAGCAATGTCGGCCTGTCCTTTGTCGCCACCTATGCGGACGGCATTGGCCCCTGGAAACCCTATCTGCTGAAGACCGTAGCCGACGGCGTGGACCGCAACGGCGACGGCGTCGTCAACGGCCTGGACCGCCTGGTGGTCGGCAGCACCGGCGTGATCGAGCAAGCCCACAAGAACGGCCTGTTCGTCCACACCTGGACCATGCGCGACGACGCCGGCATCCTCGGCTTCGAGTCCGGCCAGGCCGAGATCGAGGCCTATCTGCGCCTGGGCGTCGACGGCGTGTTCACCGACTTCACCGACACCGGTGTGGCCGCGCTGGCCGCCGTGCCGGAGCCGCAGACCTATGCCTTGATGACGGCCGGCCTGGCCCTGCTGTGGACGGCCAAGCGCCGTCGCGATCAGCAGAAGAAGTAAAGCTCAGGCCTCGATGAAGCGCCGCAGGATGGCATAGGCCTCCTGCGGCTTGTCGCGCCAGGTGCCGTGACCGGCGCCCGGCACGCTGATGAAGCTCGTCAGCGCTTCCGGCAGCGCCGCGGCGATCTCGCGCGCATCCTCGAGCGGGCAGACCGGATCCTCGTCGCCGGCCAGCACCAGCACCGGGCATTGCGCGCCCGCCAGGCCGGGCCGCAGATCCAGCCCCTGCTTCTCGCCGGCGACGAAGTGCAAGAGGATGTCGATATTGGCCAGCACACGTTCGCCGGCCTGCGGGTCCAGCGGTTCGCGGGTGTTGTAGAGCTTGCGGCAGGCGGCCCAGTAGGCTTCCCAGCTGGCGGGGTCGGGTCGGGTCCAGAAGGCCTCGGCACAGGCCCGCGCCTGCGGCCCGCCCAGACGCTCGAACATCGCCAGCTTGCGATCCAGGCCCATATGGTGGGAGGTGCTGGACAGGATGACCTTGGCCGCATGGCCCGGATGGCGCGCGATATAGCGCTGCGCGACAAAACCGCCAAAGCTCTGGCCCAGCACGATGGGCTTGACGATGCCCAGGGCGTCCGAGAGCCTCACGATATCGTCGGCCCAGGTATCCAGCGTCCATTCCTCGCGCGGCCGCGCATCGCTGCGGCCATGGCCGCGATGGTCGTAATAGACGATCTGCGCCAGGTCGGCCAGGGCCGAGAAGCCAGGCTTGAAGGCGCTGTGATCAAAGCCCGGGCCGCCATGCATGCAGATCAGCGTCGGTTTCTCCCGCATCGCCGGCCCGTCGGGCACCAGGCCCGGACCCTCCACATCCACGAACAAACGCACGCCGCCGCCGATATCAATCCTCATTCCCGACTCCTGGTTGAAGGCCCGCAGTATGCAGGGCAAACCGCAGTGGGTCCCATACCGGCCGCCGCCTAGACTGGGGCCGTTGTGTTCCGACGGAGATGCTGCGATGCGCCTGCTCTGCCATATGCTTCTGCTGCTGTGCCTGGCCGGCGCGGCAATGGCCCAGCCCCCCAGCATGGAGCTGCTGTTCGCGGTCGAGATACGCACCGGTGCGGCCTGGGACGCGGCCAAGCCGCCCGGCGAGCAGGCCAATTTCCGCGCCCACTCCCAGCACTTGGCCCGGCTGCGCAGCGAGGGCCGGCTGGCCATGGGCGCCCGCTATGGCGACAAGGGCCTGCTGGTGCTGAAGGCGGCCTCGGCGCAGGAGGCCCGGGCCCTGATGGACGCCGACCCTTCGATGCAAAGCCGCACCTTCAGCTACGAGCTGCACGAGATGCGGGTCTTCCAGCCAGGCTGGGTCGGCCCGGCGCCGGCGCCTTCCTGAGCCCCCGCTGGGCGATTCCATCCCCGCCGGTCCGATTTCGTCGCATCGTCTGGCGCAGCCCCCGAGCCGGCGCGAGAATCCGCCCATGCCCACCCCGCCCACCCAAGCCACGCTGACCGCCCGGCAGGCCTTTGTGCAGATCTTCAATCTGCGCGTGATTGCCCTGGTGTTCTATTTCTGCTTGCTGATCGCGCTCTCGCGGGCCCTGTCCTGGTACACCAGCAGCGACATGCTGGCCGAGTGGCTTCATTCGCTGGTGCGCTTCACGCGCCAGAACCTGATCACCGGCCTGATGCTGCTGCTGGCGATCGCGCTGGTCGAGGCCTGGCTGGCGCGGCCGCGCCGGCTGCCCATGCTGTGGCGCGGCCTCGCGGTGGCCGGCGCCGCGTTCAGCAGCGCCCTGGTGCGGCATTGGGTGGCCAATCTGGGCGATGCCAGCGCGCAGTTCAAATGGAGCTGGGCCATCTCGACCACCTTGCTGTGGATACTGCTGGGCGGCGTCGCCTATGCCCTGCTGGTGGCGGCGCGCGGCGAACGCCAGACCCGGCAGCAGTTGCTCGCCACCGCCCGCCAGCACGAGACCCTGCATGCCCAGCAGCTCGAGGCCCAGCTCTCGGCGCTGAATGCGCAGATCGAGCCGCACTTCCTGTTCAACACCCTGGCCAATGTCAAACGCCTGTACGAGACCGCGCCGGACCGCGGCCGCGACATGCTGGTCAGCCTGATCGCCTATCTGCGCGCCGCCCTGCCCAGCATGCGGCAAAGCGAGTCGACCTTGGGCCAGGAGCTGGAGCTGGTGCGCAGCTATCTGACGATTCTGCAGATGCGCATGGGCGAGCGCCTGAGCTTTGAGATCGAGGCCGAGCCCGGGCTGCTGGCCGCCAGCCTGCCGCCTATGGTGCTGCCGACCCTGGTCGAGAACGCGATCAAGCACGGCTTGTCGCCGCTGCCCGAGGGCGGTCACATCCTGATCAGCGCCCATGCCCAGGCCGGCGAGCTGGCCGTCGAGGTGCGCGACGACGGTCAGGGCTTTGCCGCCAGCGGTGGCTCCGGCGTCGGCCTGGCCAATACCCGCGCGCGGCTGGCCGCCCTGTTCGGCGGCCGTGCCGCGCTGGAGCTGGAGGCGCTGGTGCCGCGTGGCGTCGTCGCGCGGGTGCGGCTGCCGGTCCGGCTGCTGCCGGGGCTGCCTGCCGGGGCTGCCGCATGAGCGCGGTCCTGACGGCCGCGCCCTCCCCGCACTCGGGACTGGCCCATGTGCTGGCCTCCTGGCGCTCGATGACTTTGGCCGAGCTGGGCTGGTTCAGCCTGATGGGCCTGCTCTACGGCCTGATCGACTTGAGCAGCCTGGCCTATATCGACGACCATCCGCAATGGTGGCTGGCGCTGACGCGGCAGCTGTTCTCGCCGGCCATCGTGACCCTGCTGCTGATGCTGTTCTGGCTGCCGGCCGCACGCAGCGATCCGGATCATCCGCTGCGCGCCTGGCGCCTGGGCCTGGCCACCCTGGTCGGCTCGATGCTGGCCCTGCTGGTGTTGTGGGGCCTGGTGCGGGTGCTGGACTGGCCCTCGGTCAACGAGCTGATGCGGCAGCGCAAGGGCGAGACCAAGCAAATGCCTGTGCTCTGGAGCCGCTTTGTCGGCGACGGGCTCTCGGCCTTCATTCCCTGCGGCCTGACCGTCGCCCTGTTCGAGATGCTGGAGCGCCGCGGGCGCGCCCAGGCCCGGCTGCAGCGCCTGCTGCATGAGCAGAGCGTGATGGCACGCCAGGCCATGGCGGCACGGCTGGCCGCGATGCAGGCCCAGGTCGAACCGCAGTTCCTGTTCGAGACCCTGGTCGATATCGAACAGGCCTATGACCGCGCCGACCCGGAGGCGGCGGCTCAGATGGAGCGGCTGATCCGCCATCTGCGCGTGGCCCTGCCGCGGCTGCGCGAGGCCGGCGGCAGCCTGGAATCGGAGGCCGAGCTGCTGGACAGCTATTTGGCCGTGGTAGCCGGTCGCAGCAAGGCTGCGGTGAGCTTCAACGCCCAGTGGCCAGAGTCCCTGAACGGCTGCGCGCTGCCACCGATGCTGCTGCTGCCGCTGCTGCAGCGCGCGCTGCGCCTGGCCGATGGCCTGCCCGGCCGTTGCACCCTGGCCGCCGAGGCCCTGCCTCGCGGCGGCTTGCGCCTGTTGCTGGCCTTTGACAAGCCCGGTCTGTGCGGCGACGACGAGGAATTGCGCGCGCTGGCCGAGCGCGTGCGCGCGCTCAGCGGCGGCCCGGCCCGGCTGATCTGCCGCAGCAGCGAAGACGCCACCCTGTTCACGCTGGAGTTGAACCCATGAGGTCTTTGAGCGCACCGACGGCCGTGGTGGCCGAGGATGAGGAAACACTGCGCCACGAGCTGATCGAACGCCTGGGCCAGCTCTGGCCCGAGCTGGCCATCGTCGGCGAGGCGGCCGATGGCGTCGAGGCGCTGCGGCTGCTGGACCGGCACAAGCCGGATGTGCTCTTTCTCGACATCCAGATGCCCGGTGCCACCGGCCTGGACGTGGCCCGCCAGGTGGCCGGGCGCAGCCATGTGGTCTTCGTCACCGCCTACGACCAGTACGCGGTGGCGGCCTTCGATCAGGGCGCGGTCGACTATGTGCTCAAGCCACTGGTCGCCGCCCGGTTGTTCACCGCGATCGGCCGGGTCAAGCAGCGCCTGGCCGGCCCGCCGGCCGATCTCGGCGGCGTGCTGAACCAGCTGGCGGCCAGACCCGAGCCCGCACAGCGAACGCCGCTGCGTTGGATCAATGCCTCGGTGGGCCAGACCCTGAAGCTGATCACGGTCGACGAGGTGCTGTACTTCCAGTCCGACAGCAAATACACCCGGGTCGCGACGCGCGACAGCGAAGCGCTGATCCGCAAGCCGCTGAAAGAACTGGTCGACGAACTCGACCCGCAGCAGTTCTGGCAGATCCACCGCTCCACCCTGGTCAACGCCGCCGCCGTGGCCGGCGTCACCCGCGACTTCCGTGGCCGCCTGCAGGTCAAGCTGAAGGAAAGCGCCGACACCTTGCTGGTGGCGGAGAGCTACGCTCATTTGTTCAAGCAGATGTAGATCGCTCGGCTATTTGCGACGAAGTGCAGCTTCGCTGGGACGGTCCGCAGTCGCGCGGGCCGTCGCTGCTCATACAGTGGCCAATGCCGTCGAAAGCCTCGCCATGACAGAACGCCGCCCCCTGCTGATTGCCGGCCTGCTGGCCGCCTGCCTGCCCCATCCGAGCCGGGCCGATGCCCCTGCCAAACCACCTCCCAACCTGATACGCCTCGACGAACGCTGGCTCACCGCCGGCCAGCCCTCGGCCGCATGGCTTGCCACGTTGAAGGCGCAGGGCATAGACGCCGTGCTCTATCTGGCCCCGCCGACGGTCGGCGACGCCTTGGCGGCCGAGCCCGACATCCTGCGCGACCAAGGCCTGCTCTTCGTAAATGTGCCCGTGGTCTGGGGCCACCCCAGTGCCGCCGATTATCGAGCCTTCGAACGCCAGATTCGCGGCTGGCGAGCCCAGCAGCTGTCGGTGTTCGTGCATTGCCAGGTCAATATGCGGGCGTCCGTCTTCAGCTTTCTGTACCGGGTCACCAACGAGGGCGCGGTTCCCGAAGAAGCCTGGACCGCGGTCAGCCGGGTCTGGACGCCCTCCGGGCCTTGGAAGCGCCTGGTGCAGGAACTGCTGGCGGAGCACGGGATCGTCTTCGACCCGTTCTGAACAGGGCTATGCGTCCATCCAGGACCGGCCTCAGCGCTCCACCACCTTGTTATCGGAGCCGGTATTGACGACCCGGGTCTTGAAGCCCTTGGGTACATAAACCGTGTTGCCGCCGCCCGTGAAGTCGATCACCTCGATCTGCGTGCCGGCCTCCACCATGACCTTGTTGCTCAGGCCGGTGATCAGCAGGCGCTTGACCGTGTTGTTGGCCGCCACAGTGAGTTCGCAGTCACCGCCGTTGATCTCGATGTCGTAGGCCTCGCTCTTGTTGACCGTGGCCTTGACCCGGATGCCGTCGACGACATAGCGCGAGCCCTCATCGCTGCCACCGACGCAGCCGGCCAGTGCCAGCACTCCCAGCAGCAGCACGCCCCGCCGCCACAGCCCTGGCTTGATTGTTGAACCCATGCGAACTCCTCTGACATCGAATGACGATGAAGGGAGTCTGTCGCGCACTCGATGAAGAGGGCATGAAGCATCGGTGGCCGCCGGCACCGGCCGGCTTGCAAAGTCCCTAAGGCAGCAAGGCCGGCAGCACGTTCTGCACCAGCAAACCCATGCTGCGGCTCTCCTGCTGCGGCGCCTGGGCGACGTTGTGCTGGTTCAGCATCACCACGCTGAAGTCCCGGCCCGGCAGGGTCAGCACGAACTGACCCCCATAGCCCCAGGCCAGTTGGAAGGCCTGCCCGCCCTGCTGGCCCAGCCACCACAGATAGCCATAGTCCGTGATCGCCAGACCACCGAGCGGATTGCTGCGCGAGATCTGCGACCGGCCCGCCGCAGCCATCCAGTCGGCGGGCACCAGCTGCTGCTGTTGCCAGCGCCCGCCCTGCTGCCACAGCAGGGCCAGCTTCGCCAGGTCACGAGCGCGCAGCTGCAGATCGGCGGCTCCGTTGTGGTATCCGTCGCCCAGCCTGGCCCAGCCCCAGCGCGTGATGCCCAATGGCGCGAACAGCTTTTGCGCCGCGTACTGCTCGGTGCTGAGGCCGGCGGCCTTGCTGAGGATCACCGACAGCAGATGGCTGGTGCCTGAGTTGTAGGCAAAGCGCTGGCCGGGTGGGTCGACCGCTTCGCGCTGCAGTACATAGCGGGTCGGGTCGGGCGACAACACCCAGTCGTTGTAGCCGGCTGCGGTGCTTTCGTCCCAGCGCAGCCCGGCAGTCATGGTCAGCAGATCGCGGATGCGCAGGCCCGGCTTGTTTGTCAGCAGGACGCCGTAGTCGGCGGCCAGATAGTCGGCAATGGGCTGATCGATGCTGGCAATCGTTCCCTCGGCAATCGCCATGCCGATCAAGGTGGCCATCACGGTCTTGGTGACGGAGCGCAGCTGCAGCAGGTCGTCGGCACCCTTGCCGTTGTAGTAGGCCTCGCCCACCAGGGCGCCGCGCCGCAGCAGCAGCATTCCGTAGAGCCCGGGCAGCTCGCGCCCGGCCTGGAAGGCCTGATCCAGCTGGGCCTCGGACAGCCCCGCCGCAGCGGCGCTGCTGTGAGGCCATTCACTCGACGCGGTGGCCCGCCATTCAAGCGGCGCGGTAGTGACCGGCGGGGCGGCACCGCCCTCGCCGCTGCCACCACCACAGGCGCCGAGCAGCGCCAGGGATATCAGCCATGCATAGCGTTTCATAGGGACCGCCGCTCCACTTGCCTGGCCCGATTCTCCGCGTCGCCCCAGCTTGCGCACAAGACCGGCCGAGGCCGCACTTACCCTGACCACGGACTGTCACCAAGATGACCGCCCCCCTCAATGCCGGCCGCGCACAATCGACCCGCCAGCCAGCAGGAGACAAAACATGAGCGAGCCGCAGCAAAGCCACTACCGCATCTGCCCCTTGTGCGAAGCCTGCTGCGGGCTGGAGATCATGACCGAGGGGACCAAGGTCATCAGCATTCGCGGCGCCGCGCAGGATGTCTTCAGCCACGGCTACATCTGCCCCAAGGGCGTGTCGCTGAAAGACCTGCACGAAGACCCCGACCGCTTGCGCGCACCACTGATCAAGAACAGCGCCGGTGAGTTCGTCGAGGCCAGCTGGGACGAGGCGTTTGCCGAGATCGAGCGGCGCCTGCTGCCGATACTCGACACGCACGGCCGCGATGCGGTGGCCACCGTGATCGGCAACCCCAGCGCCCACAAGATCAGCCTGCTGAGCTACTTCCCGCGCCTGGTCAAAGCCCTGGGCTCGCGCAATGTGTTCTCGGCCTCGACCCTGGACCAGATGCCCAAGCAGCTGTCCAGCGGACTGATGTTCGGCCACTGGCTGTCGGTTCCCGTGCCCGATATCGAGCGCTGCGACTACCTGCTGATGCTGGGCGCCAATCCGATGGTCAGCAACGGCAGCCTGTGGACCGTGCCCGACTACCGCGGCAAGGCCAAGGCCATGCGCGCGCGGGGCGGCCGCATCGTCGTGGTCGATCCGCGCCGCAGCGAGACGGCGGCCCAGGCCGATGAGCATCTGGCGATTCTTCCCGGCGGCGATGTCTTCCTGCTGCTGGGCCTGGCCCACACGATGTTCGATGAGGGTCTGCTGCGGCTCGGCCGGCTCGCGCCCTATGTCCAGGGCCTGGCCGCGCTGCGCCAGGTCTTGCTGGACTATCCGCCCGAGCGCATGGCCGCCGGCTGCGGCATCGATGCCGCCACCCAGCGCCGCCTGGCCCGCGAGCTGGCGCTGGCGCCACGCGCTGCCGTCTATGGCCGCATCGGCACCTGCACCCAGCGCTTCGGCACGCTCAACAGCTGGCTGGTCGATGTGCTGAATGTGCTGACCGGCCAGCTCGACGCGCCCGGCGGTGCGATGTTCCCGAAGGCGGCCGCCTTTGCCGCCAACACGCTGGGCCAGCCCGGCAGCGGCAAAGGCATCAGCACCGGCCGGCGCCGCAGCCGGGTCTCGGACGCGCCCGAGGTCTTCGGCGAGCTGCCTATCACCTTGCTGGCCGAGGAGATAGCAACCGCTGGCGAGGGTCAGGTGCGCGCCGTGATCGCCATCGCGGCCAATCCGGTGTTGTCGGCGCCGAATGGCCCGCGCCTGGCCGCCGCGCTCGACAGCCTGGATTTCATGCTCAGCCTGGACATCTATCTGAACGAGACCAGCCGCCACGCCGATGTGATCTTGCCCGGGCTGTCGCCGCTGGAGGACCTGCATTACGACCTGGCCTTCCCGCAGTTTTCCTACCGCAACCATGCGCGCTTCTCCGGCCCGGTGTTCGACAAGCCGGCCGGCCAGCCCGAGGAATGGGAGACCTTGCTGCGTCTCACGGCGATGATCGAAGGCCGCGACTGGCGCGGCGATTTGCAGGCGCTCGACGATGCCGCGATTGCGGCCGATGTGCAGCGCCTGGCCGGCGCCCATGCGGCAGCCGTGCTGCAAGCGCTGAAGCCCTGGCGCGGCCCGGAGCGCCTGGTCGATCTGGCGCTGCGCAGCGGGCCCTATGGCGACGGCTTCGGCAAGAACCCGCAAGGCCTGACCCTGGCCAAGGTGCGCGCCGCGCCGGGCGGCATCGATCTGGGCGAGCTGCAGCCGCGCATCCCCGAGCTGCTGCGCACACCCTCGGGTTGCATCGAGCTCGCGCCGCCTTTGCTGCTGGACGATCTGGGCGCTGTCGATGCGGCACTCGAAGCACCAGTGCCCGAGTTGCTGCTCATCGGGCGACGCGATGTGCGCTCGGGCAATAGCTGGATGCACAACCTGCCGACCCTGGCCAAGGGGCCGGAGCGCTGCACCTTGCTGGTTCATCCCGACGATGCCAAACGCTACGGCCTCAGCGAGGCGGGCATGGCTCGGCTCAGCAGCGCGGCGGGCGAGCTGCAGGTACGGGTGGCGCTGAGCGCGGAAATGCGGCCCGGCGTCGTCAGCCTGCCGCATGGCTGGGGCCATGACCTGGCCGGCAGCCGGCTCTCGCTGGCGGCGCAGCGGCCGGGCGTCAATATGAATGCGCTGCTGGACGAGGGGCTGCGCGACCCGCTGTCGGGCAATGCCGTGCTCAGCGGTGTGGCGGTGCGCTTGGCACCGGTCTCAATCAGTTGAGGGCGGTGGGGCACTACTGTGGTATGCTCGGCGCATAGATACGCACAAGACCGTTTCTTCAAGGTCTTCAATCTGCAGCCCCGCATGATCGTTCGCGAGCGGCTCGCTTCAGTTTCAACTCCCGTTTGACTGTTCTTGAGTGTTTCTGTCCTCGCCGGCCATGTGGCTGCGAGGTGGTTTTTTAATTTGTTTCCAAAGGAACACATCATGACGACTATGCAAACTGGCACCGTGAAATGGTTTGACGACGGCAAGGGCTTCGGCTTCATCACGCCGGAAGACGGCTCCAAGGACCTGTTCGCCCACCACAGCGAAATCAAGAACAACGGCGGCTTCCGCACTCTGGCTGAAAACCAGAAGGTGGAATTCGAAGTCAAGCAAGGCCCCAAGGGTCTGCAAGCTTCGAACATCCGCGGCCTGTAATTGGCTGTCGATGGTGACGCGTGAGCGTCACCTGCTTTGATCGCATCAAAGCCAAACGGTGGGTCGGCTCAACCCGACCCACCGTGCTTCAAATACCTGCCAAGACCATAAAAAGAAACCGGCAAGTACGCAGCGGGCGGCCTCCCAAGCCAATGCCCTGACCTCTCGAGGTCACAAACCACCGAACACCGTCGATGAACACCCATGCGCCAGCTTTGCTGATGCGGCAGGTCTTCATTCGAGCGTTCAATCCCTTATCGCGCCGAGACACAGCGTCCTGGCGCACACCTCCATGAAAAATATGCACAAGAACAGCATAGAGGTGGGCAAATACCTTGTCTCACCGATGATCAAACCCCAAGCCGATGGCAGCTTTGCCGCCTCGGTCTCGATACGCTCCGGCCGCGGCATGGCCAGCCATGACCGCGTGATGCGCTTCACGCCACGCTTCATCAGCGAACGTGCCGCCCTGCGCTACGCCACCAACGAAGGTCTGGCCTGGGTGCGCACGCACTGAGGCCCAGGTCCTGGCTTCAAGCCGGCAAACGAAATGCCGGCAGCTGCCAGCCCCAGGCCAGCGCGCCGAGCCGGATGCCGGCCACAGCGGCCAGCCCGATGCCGAAGGCCCAGGGGCGCGGCAGGCCCAGGCGCTGCAGCAGCAGATAGGCGACGATGCCGGCGATCGCTGCCGAGGCATAGATGTCCTTGCGCAGCAGCAGCGGCACCTGGCCGCTGAGCACATCGCGCAGCACCCCGCCGCCGACACCGGTCATCGTGCCCAGCAGCACGATGACGATGCCGCGCAGGCGCCGGGCCTCGGCCAGCTGCGCACCGCAGAGCGCGAACAGCGCCAGCCCCAGCGCATCGGCCACCAGCAGCGACTGCATCGGCACGACAAACCAGCGCACCCACAAAGTGGTCGCCAGCGCCGCGGCCGCAATCACATAGAGATAGCGGACGTCGCTCATCCAGAAGATCGGATGACGGCCCAGCAGCAGGTCACGCAAGGTGCCGCCGCCGACGGCGGTCAGCGCCGCAAAGACGATGACGCCGACCGGGTCCAGGCCCAGATGGCCGGCCGCCAGCGCACCGCTGACCGCGAACACCGCGACACCGAGCAGATCCAGCAGATAGAGCACCGACATCGCCGCACCATGGCTTCAAGAGCAATGGGCGGCAATGTATCAGCCCAGGCCGCCCCCCAGCACCTTGTAGAGCTGCACACCGTTGAGCAGCTTGGCCAGGCGCACCTGCAGCACCGCCTGCTGGGCGGCGAAGCTGGCGCGCTGGGCGTCGAGCAGCTCCAGATTGTTGGAGGCGCCGTTGGCATAGCGCAGCTCGACCAGCTTCAGGCGCTGGCCCTCGGCCTCGGCCTGGGCCTGCTGCGCCTGCAGCTGCTCATCCAAGGTGGCGCGGCCGGCCAGTGCGTCGGCTACCTCGCGGAAGGCGGTCTGCACCGCCTTCTCGTACTGCGCCACCGCAATGCCCTGGGCGGCCTTGGCGGCCTCCAGATTGGCGCGGTTGCGGCCGGCATCAAACAGCGGCATCAGCGCCTGCGAGGTGAAGGTCCAGGCAGTGTTACTGAACAGCTCGGACAGCTGGCTGCTGGCCGTGCCCAGGCTGGTGGTCAGCGTGATGCTGGGGAAGAAGGCCGCGCGCGCGGCACCGATATTGGCGCTGGCCGCGATCAGCTGCTGCTCGGCCTGCAAGACATCGGGGCGCGTCACCAAGACCTCGGACGGCAGACCGGCCGGCACATCGGCCAGCTGCAGCGCGGCCAGCGCCTGTCCCTGCGGCAGCGCAGCCGGCAGCGGCTGGCCCAGCAGCAGCACCAGCGCGTTCTGGTCCTGATCGCGCTGGCGCTGGGTTTGGGCAACGGTGGCGCGCGCGGCTGCAGCGGCCGACTCGGCGCTACTGAGATCCAGCGCCGAGGCCGCGCCGACGTCGTAGCGCAGCCGGGTCAGGCGCAGGCTGTCCTCGCGCGTCGCCAGGGTCTGGCGTGCCAGCGCCAGCAGCTCCTCATCGGCCTGCAGGGCCAGATAGCTGGACGCCACACCGGAGACCAGGGCGATCTGCGCGGCGCGGCCGCCCTCGACCGTGGCCAGATAGCGGGCCATCGCCGCGTCGCTCTGGTTCTTGATCTTGCCGAACAGGTCCAGCTCGAAGGCGGTGATCTGCAGACCGGCCTGGTAATTGCGCGTGCTGCCGCCGTCGGCGGTCGGCTGTCGGCTGCCGGACAGGCCAACGCCGACGGTCGGCAGGCGGTTGGCATCGACCACACGGGCCAGCGCCCGCGCCTGCTCGACATTCAGCAGCGCCACGCGCAGATCGCGGTTGTTCTGCAGCGCCAGCTTGATCAGCTCGGCCAGCCGCGCATCGCCGGCATAGAACTGCGGCCAGGCCAGCTCGGCCGCAGCCTGGCCGGTAGCGGCCGCCGGCGCCGGCCAGCTCTGCGCCACCGGGGCGGCCGGGCGCTGGTGCGCGGGCGCCAGATTGGTGCAGCCGGCCAGCAGCAGCGCGGCGACGGCGGTGCTCACAAAGGTCAGGGGATTGTTCTTATGCATCTCAGATTCCTTCGGCGTCGCGCACCGGATTGGCTTCCAGCTCGTGGGCGTACATCTTGCGCTGCCGCTCGCTGCCCTTGAACACGCGCCGCACCACCAGGAAGAACACCGGCACGAAGAGCACGGCCAGGAAGGTCGCGGTCAGCATGCCCGAGAGCACGCCGGTGCCGATCGCGCGCTGGCTGGCCGAGCCGGCACCGCTGGCGAAGAACAGCGGGGTCACGCCCAGGATGAAGGCCATCGAGGTCATGATGATGGGGCGGAAGCGCAGATGGGCGGCTTCGAGAATGGCCTCGATCAGGCCCTTGCCCTGGGCCTGCAGGTCCTTGGCGAACTCGATAATCAGGATCGCGTTCTTGGCCGACAGACCGATGATGGTGATCAGGCCGACCTTGAAGTAGACATCATTGGGCATGCCGCGCAGGGTCGCTCCCAGCACCGCGCCCAGAATGCCCAGCGGCACGACCAGCAGCACCGAGAACGGGATCGACCAGCTCTCATACAGCGCGGCCAGGCACAGAAACACCGCCAGCAGCGAGAAGGCCAGCAGCACGGTGGCCTGGGCGCCAGAGAGCTTTTCCTCGCGGGACAGGCCGGTCCACTCATAGCCGATGCCGGCCGGCAGCTTGGCCACCATAGCCTCCAGCTCCTTCATCGCGTCGCCGGTCGAGGCGCCGGGAGCGGCATCGCCGGCCAAGCGCATTGCCGGATAACCGTTGTAGCGGGTGGCCTGCATCTGGCCGCTGATCCAGCGGGTCGAGGCAAAGGCCGACAGCGGCACCGACTTGCCCTGGGCGTTGTTGACGTTCAGACGCAGCAGGTCCTCGGGCTGCATGCGGGCCTGGGCATCGGCCTGCACGACAACGCGCTGCAGACGACCCTGGTTAGGGAAGTCGTTGACATAGGACGAGCCCAGCTGGGTGCCGAGCACCGCGGCGATGGCGTCATAGCTGATGCCCAGGGCATTGGCCTTGTCGCGGTCGATGTCGATCTGCAGCTGGGGCGCGTCTTCCAGGCCATCGGGGCGCATGCCGGTGATGATCTTGCTCTGGGCCGCCATGCCCATCAGCTGGTTGCGCGCGGCCAGCAAGGCCTCGTGGCCCAGGCCGGCGCGGTCCTGCAGGCGCAGCGCGAAGCCAGTGGCCGTGCCCAGCTCGGGAATGGGCGGCGGCGACAGCGGGTAGATAAAGGCGTCGCGCACCCCCATCATCATCGCGCCAAAGGCACGGCCAGCCAGCGCGCTGGCGCTGTTCTCGGGCTTGGTCCGCTCCTCCCAGGGCTTCAGCGGCACGAACACCAGCGCGGCATTCTGGCCTTGGCCGGAGAACGAGAAACCGATCACACCGATGGTGGACTGCACCTCGGGCTGCTTGAGCATGAAGTCCTCGACCGACTTGACCGCTGCCTCGGTACGGGCCGCCGTTGCGCCCGGGGGCAGTTGCACATTGACGATCAGATAGCCCTGGTCCTCATTGGGCAGGAAGGAGGTCGGCAGGCGCAGATAGAGCCAGCCCACCACGGTGACGATGGCCAGAAAGGCCACCATCATGCTGGGGGCGCGCTTGAGCAGCTTGGCGACCCAGCCCTCATAGCCCTTGGCGGTGCGCGAGAAGCCGCGGTTGAACCAGCCGAAGAAGCCGCGCTTGTCATGGTGGTGGCCGGCCTCGACCGGCTTCAGCAGGGTCGCGCACAGCGCCGGGGTCAGGGTCAGCGCCATCAGCGCCGACAGCGAGATCGAGGCCACCATGGCCAGCGAGAACTGGCGGTAGATATTGCCGACCGAGCCGCTGAAGAAGGCCATCGGCACGAACACCGCCACCAGCACCACGGTGATGCCGATGATGGCGCCCGAGATCTGGCCCATCGCCTTCTTCGTGGCCTCGCGGGGCGACAGCCCCTCCTCGCTCATGATGCGCTCGACGTTCTCGACCACGACGATGGCGTCATCGACCAGGATGCCGATCGCCAGCACCATGCCGAACAGCGTCAGCACGTTGATCGAGTAGCCCATGCCCAGCATCACCGCGAAGGTGCCCAGCAGGGCCACCGGCACGACCAGGGTGGGAATCAGCGTGTAGCGCCAGTTCTGCAGGAACAGATACATCACCAGGAAGACCAGCACGATGGCCTCGACCAGGGTGTGCACCACCTGGGTGATGGAGATGTCGACGAACTTCGACGAGTCGTAGGGCGTCTCATAGATCACGCCCGCCGGGAAGAAGCGCTCCAGCTCGGCCATGCGCTGCTTGACGGCGGTGGCCGCCGCCAGCGCATTGCCGCTGGGCGAGAGCTGCACGCCGATGCCGGTGGAGGGCTTGCCGTTCAGGCGCGCATAGGTGCTGTAACCCTGGCCGCCCAGCTCGATGCGGGCGACATCCTTGAGCCGCACGCTGGAGCCATCGGCATTGGCGCGCAGCACGATATTGCCGAACTGCTCGACATTCTCCAGCTGACCCTTGACCACCACGGTGGCCGACATGGTCTGGCTGGACAGATTGGGCAGATCGCCCATCGTGCCGGCCGGCACCAGCGCGTTCTGCGCACGGATCGCGGCATTGACCTCGGCCGGGCTGATGTTGAAGGACAACATCTTGGCCGGCTCCAGCCAGATGCGCATTGCGCGCTCGGTGCCGAAGAGCTGGGCCTGGCCGATGCCGGGAATGCGCTGGATCTCGGGCACGATATTGCGCGCCGCGTAGTCACCCAGGGCCACCGGATCCATCGAGCCATCCTTGCTGGACAGCGTGACGAAGAGCAGGAAGTTGCTGCGCGCCTTGTCGACGCGCACACCCTGCTGTGTCACCGCCGCCGGCAGGCGCGGGTTGGCGCGCGACAGGCGGTTCTGGATCTCGACCTGGGCCAGGTCGATATTGGTGCCGGGCTCGAAGGTCACGGTGATCGCACCCGTGCCATTGGCCTGGCTGACCGATTCCATATAGGCCAGGCCGGGCGCGCCATTGAGCTCCTGCTCGATGACCGAGACCACGCTCTCGTCCAGCGTCTTGGCCGAGGCCCCGGGATAAGCCACATTGATGGCCAGCGAAGGCGGCGCGACCGTCGGGTACTGCGCCACCGGCAATTGCGTGATCGCGACCCCGCCGAAGACCAGAATGAAGAGCGCGATCACCCAGGCGAAGATCGGGCGGTCGATGAAAAAACGTGCCATAGCTGAGTCCTGCCTGTCTTAACGGCTGGCGGCCGAGGCCGCGGCTGCGGGCGCCGAGCCAGCGGGCGACCAGGGCACGGGGTTGACCGGTGCGCCGGGCACGAACATCTTCTGGAAGCCGTCGGCAATCACCTTCTCGCCGGGCTTCAGGCCGTCCAGCACCACCCACTGATTGCCCTGGGCGCCGCCAATCTTGACCGGGCGCTGCTGGGGCTTGTTGTCGGCGCCGACCACCAGCACCGTGTCGCCGGTGTTGCTGCGCGTCACCGCCTGCTGCGGCAGCAGCATGGCCGCCGGCCGCTCGGCCTGGGCCAGGCGCACCCGGACATATTGGCCGGGCAGCAGCGCGCTGTCGGCATTGGGCACCTCGGCGCGCAGCGAGACCTGGCCCGAGCTCGTGTCCACCGTCAGATCGGTGAACAGCAGCTTGCCGGTCTTCGTGCTGCCGTCGTCCAGCAGCACCTGCACCTGGGCGGCCTGTTTTCCATCTGCCCCGCCGGCCGAGCGCAGCTGGCCGGCCGCCAGCGCACGCCGCAACTGCTGCACCTCATTGGCGCTTTGCGTGAAGTTGACATAGACCGACGAGGTCTGCTGGATCAGCGCCAGCTGGGTGGCTTCGGCGGCGCTGACCAGCGCGCCCTCGGTCACCAGCGCACGGCCGATGCGGCCAGCGATCGGTGCGCTGACGGCCGCATAGTCCAGATTGAGCTTGGCCGTCGTGATCGCGGCCTTGGCGGCGGCCACATCAGCCTCGGCCTGCTTGGCAGCAGCCACCGCCACCAGGTATTCCTGCTGGCTGATCGCCCGAGCCTCGACCAGGGGCTTGTTGCGCTCCGCCTGGGCGGCGGCCTGGCTCAGATTGGCCTGCGCCTTGGCCAGCTGGGCCTGGGCACTGTCATAGGCCGCCTGATACGGCGCCGGATCGATCTGGAACAGGGCCTGACCGGCCTTGACCTCGGCGCCTTCGGTGAACAGGCGCTTGAGCACGACGCCGTTGACACGGGCTCGCACCTGGGCAACGCGCTGGGCCTCGACCCGGCCCGGCAGCTCGGTCTGCACGGCCACCGGCTGCAAGGCCGCCGTGACCACGCCCACCGCCGGCGGCGGCATGCCGCCACCCTTGGCCGGGGCTGCGCCTTCCTTGGAACAGCCCAGCAGCACGGCGGCGATCGCCACCGTCAGCGGGACCAGATAGAGCACACGGCTGCCCAGGCTGAGGGGGGCGGGCTGCTGTTGGGATGATGCTGAACAGATCACGGGTGGGGCCTCTCTTGAAATTGGTGCGCCTCGCGGCCGACAGGGGTACGACGGATGACGCCAGCGGCTTGAACTCGGGGTTGACCCGGAGTATATACACATACATTCATGGATGTATGTAAACCCGTATAAAATCCTGGGGTCATGGCACGCAAAACCAAACAAGAGGCGCAGGAGACGCGCCACCACCTGCTCGATGCAGCGGAACACCTGTTTCTGCGGCAAGGGGTGTCACGCACCTCGCTGCAGCAGATCGCCGAGGCCGCCGGCCTGACCCGTGGCGCGGTCTACTGGCACTTCAAGGACAAGGCCGAGCTGTTCCAGGCCATGATGGACCGCGCCACGATGCCGCTGGAAGAAGGCATGAGCCTGCAGTCCGAGGGCGAGGCGCCGCCGCTGACCTTGACCGAGCTGCGCTGGGGCCTAGTCAACATCTTCCATTGCGCGGTCCATAACGAGCGCACCCGTCGGGTCTTCGAGATCGCGATGAAGAAGGTCGAGTACACCGGCGAACTGCAGGCCCTGCAGGAGCGCAAGCTGCAGGCGATGCAGGGCTGGCGGGCCCAGAACCGCGCCGCCTTCGAGCGCGCCATCGCCGAAGGCCTGCTGCCGGCCGGGCTGAATGTGTCGCTGGCCGCCGTGGCCCTGGTGGCCCTGGTCGACGGGCTGCTGCACCAGTGGGTGATCGATCAGGACGGCTTCGACCTGATCGAGGTCGGCCAGACCGCCATCGAGGGCTTTCTCGGCAGCCTGGCCCGCGGCAACGATGCGGGGCTGCTGCCGCCGCTCAGCGCGGCCGAGCACGCCCGGCTGGGACTGGCCGGCGCCTGCAGCAACGCCCGGCAGGCGGAATAAATACACCGCCAATCCCCTTGATTTGCATTGGCAATGACCGGGTTTGCCCCAGGTCAAGGACAATAGCGGGTTGCCCGCCAGCCCCACCGCCATGTCCGCCCACACCACCATCGCCCCGCCCAAGCCCAACAAGGCCCTGACGGCCTACCGCCCGTTCTGGGCCAAGCGCTTCGGGCCGGCGCCGTTCCTGCCGATGAGCCGGGCCGAGATGGACCAGCTGGGCTGGGACAGCTGCGACATCATCATCGTCACCGGCGACGCCTATGTGGACCACGCCAGCTTCGGCATGGCGGTGATCGGCCGCACGCTGGAGGCGCAGGGCTTTCGGGTCGGCATCATCGCCCAGCCCGACTGGCAGAGCGTCGACCCCTTCAAGGCCCTGGGCAAACCGAATCTGTTCTTTGGCGTGGCGGCCGGCAATATGGATTCGATGATCAACCGCTACACGGCCGATCGCAAGATCCGCTCCGACGACGCCTACACGCCCGGCGGCCAGGGCGGCAAGCGGCCCGACCGCGCCACGCTGGTCTACACCCAGCGCTGCAAGGAAGCCTGGAACGAGGTGCCCATCGTGATCGGCGGCATCGAGGCCTCGCTGCGCCGCATCGCGCATTACGACTACTGGAGCGACAAGGTGCGTCGCTCCATCCTGGTGGACGCCAAGGCCGATCTGCTGGTCTATGGCAATGCCGAGCGCGCCATTGTCGAGATCGCTCACCGGCTGGCGCGGCGCGAGCCGATCGAGAGCCTGACCGATGTGCGCGGCACCGCCTTCATGCGCCGCACCGATGATCCGAGCTCGCACGAGTGGTTCCAGCTCGACTCGACCTCGGTCGACACGCCGGGCCGCATCGACGATCTGATCAGCCCCTACCAGACCATCGAGGAGACCGCCGCCGACCAGGGCGCCTCCTGCAGCAGCGCGAGCGGCGACAAGCCGGCGGCAGACGCGCCCAAGCCCATCACCATCCACCGCCCGGCCAAGATCACGCTGCCGCCGCGCGACAAGACCGTGATCCGCCTGCCGGCCTATGAGCAGGTCAAGAGCGACCCAGTGCTCTATGCCCATGCCAACCGGGTGCTGCATCTGGAGACCAATCCGGGCAATGCCCGCGCGCTGGTGCAGCGCCATGGCGAACGCGATCTGTGGATCAATCCGCCGCCGATCCCGCTGAGCACGGCCGAGATGGACCATGTCTTCGACCTGCCCTATGCCCGCGCGCCGCACCCGAGCTATGCCGATGCGAACGGCAGCCACGAGGGCGAGACCAAGATCCCGGCCTGGGAGATGATCCGCTTCTCGGTCAACATCATGCGCGGCTGCTTCGGTGGCTGCACCTTCTGCTCGATCACCGAGCACGAGGGCCGCATCATCCAGAGCCGTTCGGAAGACTCGGTGATCCGCGAGATCGAGGAGATGCGCGACAAGGTCAAGGGCTTCACCGGCGTGGTCTCCGACCTCGGCGGCCCGACGGCCAATATGTACCGCATCGGCTGCAAGTCGCCCGAGATCGAGGCCGCCTGCCGCAAGCCCAGCTGCGTCTATCCCGGCATCTGCCCGAACCTGAACACCAATCACGATCCGCTGATCAAGATGTACCGCCGCGCGCGGGCCTTGCGAGGCGTCAAGAAGATCCTGATCGGCTCGGGCCTGCGCTACGACCTGGCGATCCAGTCGCCCGAGTACGTCAAGGAGCTGGTGACCCACCATGTCGGCGGCTATCTGAAGATCGCGCCCGAGCACACCGAGGGCGGGCCGCTGTCCAAGATGATGAAGCCGGGCATCGGCACCTACGACAAGTTCAAGAAGATGTTCGAGCAGGCCAGCGAAGAGGCCGGCAAGAAGCAGTACCTGATCCCCTATTTCATCGCCGCCCACCCGGGCACCTCGGACGAGGACATGATGAATCTGGCGGTCTGGCTGAAGAAGAACGGCTTCCGCGCCGACCAGGTGCAGACCTTCTACCCCAGCCCGATGGCCACGGCCACGGCCATGTACCACTCGAACAAGAACCCGCTGAAGAAGGTCACCCACGACAGCGAGACGGTCGACATCGTGCGCGGCGACCGCCGCCGCCGCCTGCACAAGGCCTTTCTGCGCTATCACGACGCCAACAACTGGCCGCTGCTGCGCGAGGCGCTGAAGACCATGGGCCGGGCCGACCTGATCGGCAATGGCAAGCACCACCTGATCCCGAGTTTCCAGCCGGTCACCGACGGCAGCTACGAGAGCGCCCGGCGCAAGAACTCGACGCCGACCGGCGTCAAGACCTCGGTCGCCAAACCACTGGCCAAGCAGGCCGTGCGCACCCCGCCGCTCAAGGGTCAGATCTTGACCCAACACACCGGACTGCCGCCGCGGGATACCGGCAGCCGCCCGCCCCGGCCCGCCGTCAGGAAGGCCAAGCCGGGGCGCTGAGTTCAGGTCGGCGGTGGGCGGCGCCACAGCGCCAGCAACCGCTGTCCGAGCCGCCACCAGCCAAAGCCCCGCGCCGCCAGGCCCAGCAGCCGGCTCGGCCGGCGCAGCAGCAGCAGAGCCGCCCCGCTGGCGAGCAGTCGGCCCGTCCAGGGCACACCGCGCAGCCAGGCCCAGGCCTGCAGGCCGCGGTCGGCCCAGAGCAGCGGCGTCTGCAGCGCCCGCCCGTCCTGCTGCAAGGCGGCGCGCAGCTCGGCGCTGCGCAGCCGCAGCTCCAGCTGGCGCTGCCGGACCCGTGCCTCGGCCAGACTGAACATCAGGAGCCCCTCAGCGCGTCGCGATCGCGCGCCAGCTCGGCCACGCTGGCCGCGAACAAGCCGCCCGGCGCGCTCATCTGCTCCCGCGCCTTCTGCCACAGGCCGTAGGCCCCGCCGACATAGACCAGGCCCAGCAGCAAGGCCGCCAGCCAGCGCCAGGGATCGGGGCATAGCAGCACCAGCGCGACACTCAGCAGGCCCAAGGCCAAGGCCACCAGCACCAGGGCCAGCAAGGCCCGCAGCAAGGCGGTCAGCAGGCGCAGCTTCTCGGCCTCCAGCTCGGTGCCCAGCAGGGACAGCCGCACCTGCAGCAGTTCCAGGCCGTGCTCGCCCAGGCGCTGCAAGGCCCCGATCAGCCCACCGCTCGGCGCTGCATCCGCCTCGTTCTTGTTGTCCATGCCATCTCCTTGGTCTTCACTTGCCGGCCAGCTTAGCGGCAATATCACGGAGCCGCGCCCCGGTTGTTGTTAGATCGTCGCAGGATGCGGCGGCAAATCGTCTATAACGAGCGCAAACGGTCAAGAGCGATAGCGCCGATGTGCGGCCTGCCATTCTTCCCCTAATCTAGGAGATTGCCGCCATAGAGCGGCAGCACAGGATCCAACCCATGCCCGACAACATGCATCCAGCCAGCGCCCCAGAGGACGATCTGCTGGAGTTCCTGGACCATCCGGAAGGTGCAGACCAGGCCGGCCACGAGCCGCTCAGTCCCTGGCGGGTGCTGATCGTCGACGACGATGCCGATGTTCACAAGGCCACCGAGCTGGCCATGCAGGGCCTGAAGATCGAAGGCCGGCCGCTGATTTTCCTGCACGCCAGCTCGGCCTCGCAGGCGCGCGCCTTGATGAGCCAGGAGCATGAGCTGGCGGTGGTGCTGCTCGATGTGGTGATGGAGTCCGAGAATGCCGGCCTGCAGCTGGTGCGCCAGATCCGCGAGGAATTGAACCAGCATGCGGTACGCATCGTGCTGCGCACCGGCCAGCCCGGCTATGCACCCGAGATCGAGACGGTGCAGGCCTATGACATCAACGACTACAAGACCAAGTCCGAGCTGACCCGCACCCGGCTCTACACGGTGCTGACCGCCGCGATCCGTTCCTACAAGCAGATCTGCGCGCTGGAGGCAAACCGTCAGGGCCTGGAGATGATTGTCGAGGCCAGCACCGAGCTGAGCCGGCTGCGTGGCCTGCACCGCTTCGCCGAGGGCGTGGTGACCCAGCTCTGCGCCTTGCTGGGCATCCTGCCCGAGGGCCTGGTCTGCGCCCAGGCCGGCACCGACGCGGGTGGCAAGCTCGGCGATGTGCGCATCGTCGCGGCGGCCGGTCAGTACAGCGGCCTGATCAACGCGCCGCTGGCCTCGGTTCAGGTGGTCACGGTGCGCGAGCGCCTGCAGCGCTGCCTGCAGCAGCGCCGCCATCTGTTCGAGAACGGCACCTGCCTGTACTTCGGGCTGGCCAGCGGCCGCTCGATGGCGGCTCTGGTCGATGTGGGCCGCGAGCTCGATGCCATGGAGCTGCAGCTGCTGCGCGCCTTCTGCTCCAATATCGTGGTGGGCTTCGAGAACGTGATGCTCTACAGCCAGCTGCTGGACCACGCCTACAGCGACCAGCTGCTGCGCCTGCCCAACCGGGTGCGCTTCATCGAGCTGCTGGACCAGAACCTGAAGGACCCGGCCGGCATCACCTTGGCGCTGATCGATCTGGACGATTTTTCTGACGTCAACGACGCCTTCGGCCACGGCTTTGGCGACCAGGTGCTGCAGTCGGTGGCGCTGCGCCTGGGCGAGACCCTGGGGCTGAACACCTCGATGGCCCGGGTCGCCGCCGATGTGTTCGGCCTGATGGGGCCCGAGGTGGTGGTCAACAGCGACAGCATCCGCGCGGTCTTTGCCGAGCCCTTCGACGTGGCCGGCGAGCGCCTGCAGATCTCGGCCACCACCGGCCTGGTGCGGCTGGCCGAGTCCGCCTCGGTGGGCTCCGAACTGCTGCTGGACGCGCAGATCGCGCTCAAGCGTGCCAAGCAGCAGCACCGTGGCGCCTCGCAATACTTCTCGCCGGCCATGGGCACCGATGCGCGCGAGCGCTTCAAGCTGCTCAAGGGCCTGCGCGCCGGCTTCGAGGAAAACCGGCTGTTCGTCGTCTACCAGCCCCAGGTCGATCTGGCAAGCGCGCTGCCGCTCGGTGCCGAGGCCTTGCTGCGCTGGCGCACCGAGGACGGCAAGTTCGTGCCGCCCGACCAGTTCATCCCGCTGGCCGAGCAGAGCGGGCTGATCATCAGCATCGGCGAGTTTGTGCTGCGCACCGCCTGCCATCAACTCAAGCGCATGGAAGACCAGGGCTATGGCGATTTCCGCATGTGCGTGAACATCTCTCTGGCCCAGTTCCGCCACCCCGGCTTTGTCGCCAGCCTCAACAGCGCGCTGCAGGACACCGGCGTCAACGCCAGGAATCTGGAGCTGGAAATCACCGAATCGATGGCCATGGAGGACACCGAGCTGGTGCTGCATCTGCTGGCCGATATCAAGCGCACCGGCGCCACCGTGGCGATCGACGACTTCGGCACCGGCTTCTCCAGCCTCAGCCATCTGCGCCAGCTCGATGTCGAGCGGCTCAAGATCGACCGCGCCTTTGTGCGCGAGGCGCAGAACTCCAGCGCCGGCCTGACGATCGCGCAGATGGTCATCAACCTGGGCCGCGGCCTGGGCCTGACCGTGATCGCCGAGGGCGTGGAAACCGAGCAGCAGCGCCAGCAGTTGCTGGCGCTGGGCTGCCACGAGGGTCAGGGCTGGCTGTTCGCCCGGCCAATGCCGGCCGAACAGCTGGAGTCCTGGATGCAGCAGACCCGGGCGCCGGGCCTGCCCTTGCAGATCAGCGCCGGCTGATCAGCAGGCCCAGCAAGAGGCCCACGCCGGCGGCCACGCCCATGGCCTGCCAGGGGTTGTCGTGCACATAGGCATCGGTGGCGCGGCCGGCGGCGCGCGCCTTTTCGACCGCAGCGTCCTGCAAATCATGCAGATTGCGCTTGGCGCGGTCCAGGCTGGCCTGAACCTTGGCACGCATCTCGCTGGCACCCTCGCCGGCCTGGCCGGCCGTGGCCCGCAGCAGACTCTCGGCCTCGGCCACGACGGCATGCAGATCGCTCATCAGACGGTCTTTCTGGCTTTGCTGGGTTTCGATCATGAACCTCTCCTGGTGGGTTGAACACTGCCCCTACCTTACCGCGTTTTCCCTCACTGGGCGACCAGCAGGCGCTCGGCCGCCACATGCTCGCGGCCCAGGGCTGCGGCCACTGCCGCATGGGTGATCTGGCCGGCCGCCACATTCAGGCCGGCCAGCAGATGCGGGTTGTCCGCCATCGCGCGGCGCCAGCCCTTGTCGGCCAGCGCGAGCGCGTGGGCGATGGTGGCGTTGTTCAGCGCCAGCGTCGAGGTGCGGGCCACCGCGCCGGGCATATTGGCGACGCAGTAGTGCACCACGCCGTCGACGACAAAGGTCGGATCGGCATGGGTGGTGGCATGCGAGGTCTCGAAGCAGCCGCCCTGGTCGATCGCCACATCCACCAGCACCGCGCCCTGGCGCATCTGCGACACCATGGCCCGCGTCACCAGCTTGGGCGCGGCCGCGCCCGGGATCAGCACCCCGCCGATCACCAGATCGGCCGCCAGCACCGCGTCCTCCAGGGCTTGCGCGCTGGAGAACAGGGTGGTGATGCGGTTGCCATAGACCAGATCGAGCCGGCGCAGCGCGTCGACATTGCGATCCAGCACCGTGACGCGCGCGCCCAGGCCCACCGCCATCTGCAGCGCATGGCTGCCGACCACGCCGGCGCCGATGATGACCACATGGCCGGGGGCAACACCCGGCACCCCGCCCAGCAGCACGCCCATGCCGCCCTTGCTCTTCTCCAGATGCGCGGCGCCGGCCTGGATAGCCATGCGCCCCGCCACCTCGCTCATCGGCGCCAGCAGCGGCAGGCCGCCGCCAGGCCCGGTGATGGTCTCGTAGGCGATGCAGACCGCGCCGGAGCGCTGCAGCGCCGCCGCCTGCTCGGGGTCGGGCGCCAGATGCAGATAGGTGTAGAGGATCTGGCCCTCGCGCAGCAGCGCGCACTCCTGCGGCTGCGGCTCCTTGACCTTGACGATCATCTCGGCCCAGGCGAACACCTCGGCCGAATCGGGCGCCAGACGCGCGCCGGCGGCCAGGTACTGCGCGTCGCTCAGCCCGATCGCCGCGCCGGCGCCGGCCTGCACCAGCACCTGATGGCCGCGCGCGCTGAGCTCGCGCACGCTGGCCGGCGTCAGGCCGACGCGGTACTCATGGTTCTTGATTTCGCTGGGACAGCCGATGCGCATGAGGGTCTCCGGATCTTGTGTTGGGAGCCCGTCTTGTACGACCGAGCGGCCCTGCTGTGAAGCGGCATTCGCACCGCTTCACAGGCATTAGCTCGGCTTATCTCAGCGCAGCCGGAACACCGCGACCGCCTGCACCAGCTGCTGGGCCTGCTGCTTCAGGCTCTCGGCCGCGGCGGCCGATTCCTCGACCAGGGCGGCATTCTCCTGCGTGGCGCGGTCCATCTGGGTAACGGCCTCGCCAACCTGGGCCACGCCCGAGCTCTGCTCGCTGCTGGCGGCGCTGATCTCGCCCATGATGTCGGTGACGCGGCGTATCGAGGCCACCACCTCCTCAATGGTGCTGCCGGCGCGGTCCACCTGGCTGCTGCCCAGCTCGACCCGCTCGACGCTGGCGACGATCAGCGACTTGATCTCCTTGGCCGCCTCTGCCGAGCGCCCGGCCAGCGAGCGCACCTCGCTGGCGACGACCGCAAAGCCGCGGCCCTGCTCGCCGGCGCGGGCCGCCTCGACAGCGGCGTTCAGCGCCAGGATATTGGTCTGGAAGGCGATGCCGTCGATCACGCCGATGATGTCGGCGATCTTCTTCGAGCTGGCGCTGATCTCGCGCATCGTGCCCACCACCTGGCTGACCGCCTCGCCGCCCTGGCCCGCCACCTGGGACGCGGCCAGCGCCAGCTGATTGGCCTGCTGGGCATTGTCGGCATTGCCCTTGACGGTGCTGCCCAGCTGCTCCATCGAGGCGGCGGTTTCTTCGAGTGCCGAGGCCTGCTGCTCGGTGCGGGCCGACAGATCGTGGTTGCCCGAGGAGATCTGGGCCGAGGCTGTGGCGACGCTCTCGGCGCCATCGCGCACCTCGCGCACGATGGCCGACAGGCGGGCCTGCATCTCGCGCAGCGCGTTCAGCAGGCGGCCGGTCTCGTTGCTGCCGCCGGCCGAGATCGGCAGCGACAGATCACCGGCGGCCACGCCGCTGGCCACCCGCACGGCCTCGTTGAGCGGCGTGGTGATCGAGCGTATCAGCCACCAGCTCAGGCCTAGCGCCAGGCCCAGCGCCGCGCCGATCAACAGCCCCATCTGCAGCTTGGCGCTGCGCGCCTCCTGCTCGGCCTGCTGGCTGGACAGGTCCATCAGCTTGTTGCCCAGCGTGATCAGCTCATCGGCGGCCGCCATATAGGCCTGCTGCTTGGGCTTCATGTCCTTCAGCAGCACGGCCTTGGCGGTTTCGACATCGCCGGCCCGCAAGGCCTTGGTGACCTTTTCGCGCTCGACCCGGTAGGCGGCACGGGCCTCGTTGAGCTTGGCGATACCGGCCTTGCCGCCCGGCGTCGTCATGATCTTGGTCATTGCGTCGATGGTGGCCCCGGTCGACTTGGAGGCCGCGTCGATCAGCGCGAACTCGGCCTCGATATCGGCCGGCTCGGTCATGATGGCCAGATTGCGCAGCGACAGCGCCACCTGGCTGTTGGTGGCCTTGATCGAGTTGAAGGCCTTGACCTTGGGATAGCGGTCTTCCATCGCCAGCTTGAAGTGGCTGTCCATCGCGTCCAGCTTGGCCCAGGCCAGCAGGCCCAGCAGCAGGATCAGCGCGGCCATCGCGCCAAATCCGAAACCCAGTCGGGTCGATATCTTCATCTGGTCTAAGTTCATCAGTGTCTCTCTGAGTTGGGGTTCCTTCAGCCAGTAGGCGACGCTTGCGGGCTCCCGGCTCGCATGAAAAAACCCCTTGTTACCCTTCATACGGCGCCCCGCTACGCAGAGCGCCCAAAGCGCTCGCTGAGCGCACCGCGGCCGGGCTTTGGGCCACAATCGGCGCCACTGCAAACCAGTCAGGGAGTGATGGATGTCAGCCTGCAAAATCCTCGTCGCCCAGGGCGGCGGCCCGACGGCGGTGATCAACCAGTCGATGGTGGGTGTGGTGCTGGAGGCGCGGCGCAGCCGCCCGGTGGACCTGGTCTACGGCGCGCGGCACGGCGTGCGCGGCATCGTCAGCGAGGACTTTGTCGACCTGACGCAGGAGACCAGCCACAACCTGGAGCTGGTCGCGAGCACGCCCTCGTCGGCGCTGGGCTCGACCCGCGACAAGCCCGACGCCGCCTACTGCCACAAGATCTTCAAGGTGCTGCAGGCCCACGGCATCAGCCACTTCTTCTATATCGGCGGCAATGACTCCTCGGACACGGTGCGCATCGTCGCCGAGGAGGCCGCCGCCGCCGGCTATCCGCTGCGCTGCATCCACATCCCCAAGACCATAGACAACGACCTGGTCGGCAACGACCACACGCCCGGTTTCCCCTCGGCCGCGCGCTTCGTGGCCCAGGCTTTCGCCGGCGCCAATCTGGACAATGCCGCGCTGCCGGGCGTCTATCTGGGCGTGGTGATGGGTCGCCATGCCGGCTTCCTGACGGCCGCCTCGGCGCTGGGCAAGAAGTTCGCCGACGACGGCCCGCATCTGATCTACCTGCCCGAGCGGGTGTTCGAGACCGAGCGCTTCCTGGCCGATGTGAAAGCGATGTACGAGCGCCATGGCCGCTGCGTGGTGGCGGTCTCGGAGGGCATCCATGACGCCTCCGGTGCCCCGATGCTGGCCCAGCTGGCCCGCGACCTGGAGCGCGACGACCATGGCAATGTGCAGCTCTCCGGCACCGGCGCGCTGGCCGATCTGCTGTGCGAGGAGATCAAGAGCAAGCTGGGCATCAAGCGGGTGCGCGGCGACACCTTCGGCTATCTGCAGCGCAGCTTCATCGGCTGCGTGTCGGACGTCGACCAGCGCGAGGCCCGCGAGGTCGGCGAGAAGGCGGTGCAGTTCGCCTTCCACGGCGACCGCGACGGTTCGGTCGCGATCAAGCGCACCGGCTTCTACTCGGTCGACTACGAGCTGCTGCCGCTGGCCGCCGTGGCCGGCAAGACCCGGGTGATGGAGGACGAGTTCATCAGTGCCGAAGGCACCGACGTCACCGATGCCTTCCGACTCTATCTGCGCCCGCTGCTGGGCTCGGGCATGCCCGATGCATTCCGGCTGCGGCCCAACCCGGTCGCCAAGGTGCTCAACCCGGGCTGATCAGCAGCCCAGCATGTCGGCCAGTTCGGTCAGGCTCTGCGCCTCATAGTCAACCGGCCCGACGGCCCGGCTCTCGCCGCGTCCCGGCCCCTGCTCATCGGGCCGCGCGATGAAGGCCGTGGCCAGGCCCGCGGCCCGGGCGGCGGCCAGGTCCGAGCTGTGCGCGGCCACCATCAGCGCGTCCTCGGGCGCGGCGTCGAAGGCGAGCGCGGCCGTCAGATAGACGATGGCCTTGGGCTTGTAGTCGCGCGCCAGCTCGGCACCGGTGATCGCGTCCCAATGCCAGCCGTTCAGGCGGGCGAGATCGGCCATCAGCGAGATATTGCCGTTCGAGCAGGGCGCGAGGCGAAAGCGCCGGCGCAGCCGCTGCAGCGCGGCGCCGACATCGGGCCAGGCCGCCAGCCGGTGCCAGGCCAGATTCAGCTCGCGCCGCGCCGCCTCGTCCAGATGGTCAAGGCCGAAGTCCTTCAGCACGATGTCCAGATTGCGCCGATGCAGCACATCGAGCTTGCAGAAGGGCAGGCGGCCGGCTCTGACCTCCTCCATCGCCGGCTGGTATTGGGCCCGCCAGGCGTCGGCAAAGGCCTCGGCACGCGCGCGGCCCAGCAGCGGCAGCAGCTCGGCCGCGATCGAGCCGCGCCAGTCGACCAGGGTGCCGAAGACATCGAAGAGCAGGACATTGGGCATGAGCCATTGTGCATGGCCCGGCCTCGCCTCAGAAGCTGCGGCTGGCTGCGACGGCCAAAGTCGGCTGGTTCTTCCGCTGCACCAGCGGGCTGCCGGCCGCATCGCCGCGCAGGCTGGCGACACCCAGCTTGGCGAACAGCTGCCAGTCGGCGCCCAGCTGGTAGCTGGCCTGGCCGAACACCCCCAGGCTGTGCAGGCCGGCGCCGACCTGGTGCGGCCGCAGCCCCGAGGCGGCGGCCTGGGCGCTGTTGATGCCCAGCAGGGCCTGGCCCAGTTTGGCATCCATCAGCTTGGCCGAGACGCCGAAGGCCAGCGCCAGGCCGGGAGCGGGCAGCAGGCCGTAGCCGGCTTCGAGCTCCACGCTGCTGCCGCGCCCGCCGGGCTTGCTGTCCTTGCCCAGCCGCGTGCTGCTGACCGCATTGACGAACACCGGCCCCAGCGCCAGCTCGGCACCCAGGCGCAACGCCGGCGCCAGCTTGATCTCGTCGAGCGCCTGCACGCGCAGGCCGTCCTTGCGGCGGCGCTGATGGGTGTCGACGGCCAGCGCGGCGCTGACGCTGGCGCCCTCGCCCAGCTCGGCCTCGTAGCCGAGGCCGCGCAAACTGCCGAGGAAGACCTGCTTGCGCCAGCGCGCCTCGATCAACGGCGCGGCCAGCAGGCGCTGCTTGTCGGCGCCGACGTATTTGGGCTGGGCCAGCGCAGCGACGCCGCCGCGCAAGCGCCAGTCGCTGTCGGCAGCGGTGGCCGGACCGCAGGCGGCCAGCAGGACCAGGGGCAGAACAAGGCTAACTCTCATGAGGGTTTCGGTCTCGCAGTTGATGACACCGGTCAGTGTGCAAAGCCGGCAATGAAGCGGCGATGAAGCGCCGCGGCCCCGCATGAAGCCTTGATGAAGGCCTGCGGTGGCGCCGCCACGGCGATGCGCGGGCGGCGCTTCTAGAATCCGCTGCCGTTGCCGGCGCGGCCCACCAAGGAGGGGGCAGACCCACCATGTCCAGCATTCTTCTGATCGAGGACGACCTGCCTCTGGGGCATTCACTGCAACGCGTGCTGAGCATGGCCGGCCACCGGGTCGTGTGGCTGCGCAGCGCCGGCGACGCGCGGCGCTTTCTCGCCGAGCTGCCCTTCGATCTGCTGCTGCTGGACATCGGCCTGCCGGACGAGAGCGGGCTGGCGCTGCTGGCCTGGTGGCGCGCGCTGGGCCGGGCCACGCCGGTGATGCTGATCACCGCGCGCGACAGCGTCGAGGAGCGGGTCGAGGGGCTGGACGCCGGCGCCGACGACTATCTGGGCAAACCCTTCGCGATGGAGGAACTGCTGTCGCGGGTGCGTGCGCTGCTGCGCCGCCACAGCGGCCAGTCCAGCAACACCTGGCAGCTCGGCGAGCTGGTGATAGACACCGCGCGCCGGCGCGTGCTGCTGGCCGAGGTCGAGGTGGCCCTGTCGGCGCGCGAGTACGACATCCTGCTGACCCTGGCGGCCGAGCCCGGCCGGGTGCTGACGCGCGAGCAGATCGAGCGCGGCCTCGGCGGCGGCGAGCTGCTGGACAGCAATGCCATCGATGTCCATGTCTACAAGCTGCGCAAGAAGCTGGGCAATGACTGGATCGCCACGGTGCGCGGCGTCGGCTATGTGCTGGAGGCGCCGGCCTGCGCCGCCTCCTCGTGAACCCGGCGGCACGCTGGGCGCCGGCCTCGCTGAGCGGTCGCCTGATCGCCTGGCAGGCGTTTGCCCTCTTTGTGGCCTGGCTGGTGCTGGCCGGGCTGCTGACCTGGCGCGGCGTGGCCTGGGGCGAGACCGAGGTGGAGGCGCGGCTGCAGCAGATGGCCACGGTGCTCGTGTCCGCCGCGGCCAGCCCCGAGGCCGAGCTGGCGCAGCGCCTGAAGGCCACCGACGATGCGGTGCTGGCCCTGCTGGGTCTGGGCGATGACGTGGGCGCGGGCCTGCATCCGGCCTACCAGGTCTGGGACGCTCAGGGCCGGCTGCTCTATCGCAGCGTCAACGCCCCGGCCACCCGGCTGGACGCGGAACCTGCGGCGGGCGAGGCCGCGCGCTGGCTGGTGCAGCGCGCAGACCCGGGCCAGGGGCGCGTGCTGCTGATCGCCGAGCCTCGCGAAGCCGACCTCGGCGCGGTGCTGCCGGTGCTCTGGCTGGTCCTGCAGTCCCAGCTGGGCGTCTTCCTCTGGCACGGCCTGGTGATCTGGTTCAGCGTGCGCGCCGGCCTGCGCCCGCTGGCCCTGCTGGCCCAGCGCATCGCGAAGCGCGGCGCCGGCGATCTGGCGCCGGTGCAGGTGGACAAGCTCTACACCGAGACCGCCCCGCTGGTCAGCGCGCTCAACGGCCTGCTGCTGCGCGAAGGCCAGCGCCTGGAGGCGGAGCGGCGCTTTCTGGCCGACGCGGCGCACGAGCTGCGCACGCCGCTGGCCGCCGCCAACGCGCAAGCCCATCTGCTGCTCAGCGAACAGGAGCCGCAGGCCCGCGCCGAGGCGGCCGGCGCGCTGCGCGCCGGCATCGCGCGGGTCTCGCATCTGCTGGCCCAGCTGCTGACCCTGGCGCGCGCCGAGACCACGGTGCAGACGCTCAAGCCCGAGCGCCTGGACGCGGCCGCGCTGCTGCGCGAGCGCATCGCGCTGCTGGCCCCGCTGGCGCGCCAGCGCGGCACCCAGCTGGAGCTGCTGGCCCCCGATCATCACGAGGCGCTGCTGGAGCGCAGCGGCTTCTGCTCGGTGGTCGACAACCTGGTGGACAACGCGATCCGCTACAGCGCGGGTGGCGCGCGGGTCGAGGTGCACCTTGACAAGCTGGCCGCTGGCATCGCGCTGACGGTACGCGATAACGGACCCGGCCTGGAGCCGACCCAGCGCGAGCGGGTGTTCGAACGCTTCTACCGCGTGCCCGGCAGCACCGAGCAAGGCACCGGCCTGGGCCTGGCCATCGTCAAGCGCATCGCCGAACGCGAGGGCGCGACGCTGGATTTTGTCGATGGGCTGGACGGGCGCGGACTGGGGCTGAGGATCAGCTACCCGGCGGCCTGAAGATTCGGGGCGCGGCGCTCCGGCACCGCAAGATACGCCGACGAAAGTTGACGGCCATCGCGCCTGTCCAGGCCGGCTTGAGGTCTACTCAGCGCCTGGCCCACCGGTGGCTCACCCAAGCGACAAGGAGAGATGCATGGCACAGATGATCGACTTCCAGCGCCCCGACGGCGGCACGAGCAGCGCCTGGCTGGCCGAGGCCGGCGCGGGCCGGCCCGGGCTGATACTGATCCAGGAATGGTGGGGGCTGAACCCGCATATCCGTGAGCTGGCCGAGCGCTTTGCCGCCGCCGGGTTCACGACGCTGGCACCCGACCTGTATCGCGGCCGCATTGCCGGCAGCGCCGACGAAGCCAACCACCTGATGACGGGGCTGGACTTCGGCGACGCTACTCACCAGGACCTGGCCGGCGCGCTCGGCTATTTGCGGGCGCGCTGCCCCAAGGTCGGCGTGCTGGGCTTCTGCATGGGCGGCGCGCTGAGCATCGCGGCCGCCGTGCATCTGCCGGGCCTGGCCGCCGCGTGCTGCTTCTACGGCATCCCGCCGGCCGGGGTCGCCGACCCGGCCAAGATCGCCATCCCGCTGCAAGGCCATTTCGCCGAGCGCGACGACTGGTGCACGCCGGCCACGGTGGACGGCCTGGTCGCCGCACTGAAGGTGCCGGCCGAGATCCACCGCTACCCGGCCGACCATGCCTTCTTCAACGACACGCGGCCCGAGGTGTTCGATGCGGCCAGCGCGCAGCTGGCCTGGCAGCGGACACTGGATTTCCTGGGCCGGACCTTGGCTCAGTAACCCGGCAGGTCCTTGAACTCCAGCGTCTTGTCGCTGAACTGCACCCGCTCGATGCTGCGCACGATGATGACGGCACCGTCGGGGCTACCGCTCAGTGCATGGGCATCGGGCAGGCTGCCGTTCGGCGCCAGATGGCGGTAAGGCCCGTAGGCATTGAGGCGGCCGAGCTGCGCGGCGGTGCTGGGGAAGCCGACGATCAAGGTGTCGCGCGCCAGCCCGCCGTCGACGCGCGAGAGCGTCTTGGCCTGGGTCTTGAGCTCGATCACATCGTCGCCGCTGCCGGCAAATATCGTGTTGGGCGCGCGCGGCTTGCCGGTGATGCGATCGGCGCCAGCCCCGCCGAAGAAAGCCGCATGGGCGAGCGCCGCGCCGGCCCCCTGGCCCAGGGTGGCCAGGTCGATCTGCCGGGGCGCATCGCCGCCGACGCTGGCGCCGGTGGTTTCGACCAGCAGGTCCACCAGGCTTGACACCGCACCGCCGCTGGCCTCCACCTTCACGAACACCGCACCGTCGCGCAAGGCCAGCAGCTCGTAGGCCAGCGGATCGTCAAGCGGATGCACCCGGTCCAGCTCGCCAAGGCCGGCATAGAGCTGGTAGCCCGCCGCGTCATAGACCGTCAGATTGCCAGACCACTCATTGCTGCTGGAGAAGCGATAGAAGTGGCCCTGGCTGATCTCGATGCGGTACAGCCCCGAGCCCAGCAGCTTGGCCTGATGGGTCCAGCCATGGGCATTGCCGGCCGGCGCCGCCGCGTAGGCCTTGTCGTCCATGGACCTGGCCTTGGCGGCATCCGCCTCCTGCAGACGCCACTCGATGTCATAGCCATTGGGCTTGGCGATATAGGGGGAGTGGACGGCCAGGGCCGGCGTGGGCGTGGGCGTGGGCGTGGGCGTGGGCGTGGGTGTTGGTGTCGGTGTCGGTGTCGGTGTCGGTGTCGGAGTTGGAGTTGGAGTTGGAGTTGGAGTTGGAGTTGGGGTGTCTCCTCCGCCGCCACCGCCGCCACAGGCGGTCAGCAAAAGCGCCAGCGCCACCGTCGGCCAGGCACCCGCGCGTGCAGCAGTGCCTGATGTCTGTTTTCTATTGCTCTTCATTGATCGAGTTCTCCCTGATGTTCTTGCTTGTCACTCAGTCGACCTGAGTGCTCGGGCAACGCGGGCGGGCGTGAGAGGGGCGACCGCGATTACCGACGCTTACAAAATACCCGGCCCGCAGTCCTTGTCCTGTCTGGACGCAAGACCTGACCCCAGTCGCCGTTCGGTCCCTACTCCCAGCGCCAGTCCGCCGGCAGCCAACCCTGGCGGAACAGCTCCTGCTGGCGGTGCCAGGCGGGGTCCTGCAGCTTGCAGCGGCCGCCGTCCTCGGGCGCCCAGCTGCAGCCCAGCGGTGTCAGCGCGTCCTTCATGCGCTGGATCAGAGCCGCGTCCAGCGGCGCCTCGGGCGCCATCGTCGGGGCGAGCTGCTGCTTCAGGTGGATCAAGCGGTTCAGGGCCTGGGGCGCCGACCAGGAGGTGGTGGCGTGGGGCACGGGACCGAGGTCCAGGCCGTAGACCGAATCGGTGATCAGCGGCAGCGTCGCGGTACTGAAAGCCGTCGATGGCACGCAGCAGCTCGGCGCCCCAGCGCGGCGTGCTCGCAATCACCGGGTCGTGGGGCTCCACCAGGCCGCTGCTCTCGCTGAGCCGGTAATAGCCCAGCATGCGCGAGCGGTAGCGCAGCGTGGCGGCATGGCCGATGCCATCATCGATCAGCAGGATGGTCTGGTCGGCACGCAGCTTGGCGGGCAAGGCCTGACCCTGGGAAAAGCGGATGTCCTTGAGCGGCTCGCAGTGACCGGTCTGGCTCTGGCGGCAATCGATCGCCGCTATCCTGGCCTTCTGCTCGGCCACGAAGACCTCGACCTGCTGGCGCAGCAAGGCCTTGTCGATGCCCACGGGCTCAGTCACGGCTGGCGGGGGGCGGCGGAGGCGTGTCGCTGCCACCGCCGCCGCCACAGGCGACCAGCAAAAGCGCCGCAGCGAGCACGCTCAGCCCTGCCCCGCCGCAAGGGCTAAGAGCCTTGTTGTACTTCATCGAATCATCTCCCTGATGTTCTGTTCGGCGTCCTGTCGGCCGCGTCCGGTCTGTGCCGGGACTGAGCCGCAGCCGGATGGGCCGGCTGGCGTGACGCCGATTCTCGGGGGCGAATGATGAAGGCGGTCTTAAGCGGAGTTGCCGGCGTGCGCGCAACGCACAGCCCTGGCCGGCGCAGGCGCCGCTCAGATTTTCAGCACCACCCGGCCGTCGATGCGGCCCTGCTTCATCGCGGCGAAGATGTGGTTGATGTTCTCGATCTTGTCGCTCGAGTAGTGCGCGCTGACCTTGCCCTCACCGGCGAACTGCAGGGCCTCCTGCAGGTCCAGCCGGGTGCCGACGATGGAGCCGCGCACGGTCTTGGCATTGAGCACCATATCGAAGATGGGCAGCTCGAAACTGCCCGGCGGCAGGCCGACGAGGGACATGGTGCCGCGCTTGTGCAGCATCGCGAGCCCCTGGGCGAAGGCGCTGCGCGACACCGCGGTGACCAGCACGCCATGGGCGCCGCGCAGCTGCTTCTGCACCTCGGCCACCGGGTCGCCCGTGGCCGCGTTGAGGCACAGCTCGGCACCGAGCTCGCGGGCCAGCTGCAGCTTGTCCTCGGCCACATCGACGGCGATCACATGAAAGCCCATCGCTTTCGCATACTGCACCGCCATATGGCCCAGGCCGCCGATGCCCGAGATCGCGATCCAGTCGCCGGGCTTGCAGTCCAGCACCTTCAGGCCCTTGTAGACGGTGACGCCGGCGCACAACACCGGCGCGGCCGGCGCGAAGTCCAGCCCTGCCGGCAGATGGCCGACATAGCCGGGGTCGGCCAGCACGTACTCGGCAAAGCCGCCGTTGACCGTGTAGCCGGTCATCTGCTGGCCGTCGCACAAGGTTTCCCAGCCGCCCAGACAATGCTCGCAATGGCCGCAGCTGGTGTGCAGCCAGGGCACACCGACCCGGTCGCCCTCCTTCAGGAACTTGACGCCGGCCCCGACCCGCGCCACATAGCCAGCGCCCTCATGGCCCGGGATGAAGGGCAGGCTGGGCCGGACCGGCCAGTCGCCCTCGGCCGCGTGCAGATCGGTGTGGCAGACCCCGCTGGCCACCACCTTGACCAGCACCTGGCCCGGCGGCACCTCGGGCACATCCACCTCGTCGATGTCCAGCGGACGGCCGAACTCACGGACCACCGCAGCCTTCATCTTCTCCGTCATGGCAACACTCCTGAGCAAGAGGATCCTGCTCGGCAGTGTCCCTGGCCGTGGTACCGGCCGTCTTGATCTGGATCAGCCCGCCCGCTTGGCCAGCAAGGCCCGCGCGACGCGGGCGACCGGCGGGCGGCCCAGCGCGCTGGAGATGTAGGCGCTGGCATCGACCAGCTTGTCGATGTCGATGCCGGTCTCTATGCCCAGACCGTTGAGCATGAAGAGCACGTCCTCGGTCGCGACATTGCCGGTCGCGCCCTTGGCATAAGGGCAGCCGCCCAGGCCCGCGACGCTGGCATCGAAGCTGTGCACGCCCAGCTCCAGGCAGGCGTAGATATTGCTCAGCGCCTGGCCATAGGTGTCATGGAAATGTCCGCTGACCTCGACCAGCGGATAGTGCTTGAGCGCCCGCTCCATCGCGGTCTGCACCTTGCGCGGCGTGCCGACGCCTATGGTGTCGGCCACGCCCATATGGTCGACACCGATGCTCTTCATCAGCAGCACCACGCGCTCCACCTGGTCCGCGCTGATCTCGCCCTCGTAAGGGCAGCCCAGCGCGCAGGACAGCGCACCGCGCACCTTGATGCCTGCCTCGTGCGCGGCGGCCACCACGGGGGCGAAACGCTCGATGCTCTCGGCAATCGAGCAGTTGATGTTCTTCTGCGAGAAGGCCTCGCTGGCCGCAGCGAACACGACAATCTCGTCGGGCTTGGTCGGCAGCGCGGCTTCCAGACCCTTCATATTCGGCGTCAGCACCGAGTAGCGCACGCCGGGCTTGCGCGTGATCGCCGTCATCACCTCGGCGTTGTCGGCCATCTGCGGCACCCATTTCGGCGAAACGAAGCTGGTGACCTCGATCTCCTTCAGGCCGGCGTCCTGCAGCATGTGCACGAGCGTGGCCTTGTGCTCGGTGGACACCGGCTGCTTCTCGTTCTGCAGGCCGTCGCGCGGGCCGACATCGACGAGGGTGACTCGATTGGGCAGGCTCATTGTGTTTACTCCAGTCGCAAGAGTTCGGCACCATCGCCGACCTGATCGCCGACCGCAAACAGCAGCTCAGCCACCACGCCGTCACGCGGCGCATTGATCGTGTGCTCCATCTTCATCGCCTCCATCACCGCCAGCGCCTGGCCCTTGGTGACGGTGTCGCCGGGCTGGGCCAGGAAGGACACCATCTTGCCCGGCATCGGCGCCGTCAGCCGGCCGGCCTCGGCGGCCCCTTCGCCGGCATGGGCAATCGGGTCGATCTCGGTCAGCAGCGCCGAGCCCTGGGGCGCGAACACCGCCACCTGCTCGCCCAGCGCGTAGGTCTTGACCATCACGCGCTGCTGGTCCAAGCCTTCGCCGAGCAGCAGTTCGTGGCTTTCCAGGCTGGCGGAGTTGACGGCAAAAGCCTGCGCCTGTCCTTCCACGGTCAGCTGCATGCCGCCATGGTGATGGCGCGACAGCAGCACCTCGTGATGGGCACCGCCGGTCTCCAGATCGAAGCGGCGCGCCGAGGCGCCGTACATGCGCCAGCCATCGCGGCGGCTCCAGGGGTCGCTGGTCTGCAGGCTGGCCTCATGGGCCAAGGTATGGGCGACGACGGCCGCCGCGGCGATGGTCAGCGGCAGGCCCGTTTGTTCGAACAGCGCGGCGCGCTCGCGCTCGATCAGTCCGGTGTCCAGATCGGCCTGGGTGAACGAGTCCGTCGAGGCGCAGCGGCGCAGAAAGGCCACATTGGTCTGCAGGCCGACGATGTGCGTGTCGCGCAGCGCCGCATCGAGACGGGCCAGCGCCTGGGCCCGATCCTCGCCCCAGACAATCAGCTTGGCCACCATCGAGTCGTAGAAGGGGCTGATCGCATCGCCCTCGCCGACGCCCGAGTCGATCCGCACATCGCCGCGCTGGAAGCTGACATGGGCCGGCCAGCGCGCCACGCTCAAGCTGCCGGTGGCCGGCAGGAAACCGGCCTCGGGGTTCTCGGCGCAGATGCGGGCTTCGATCGCATGGCCGTGCATGCGCAGCTGATCCTGCTTCAGCGGCAGTGGCTCGCCCGAGGCCACGCGCAGCTGCCACTCGACCAGATCCTGGCCGGTGATCGCTTCGGTCACCGGATGCTCGACCTGCAGCCGGGTGTTCATCTCCATGAAATAGAAACGCCCGTCCTGCTCACAGATGAACTCCACCGTGCCAGCGCCGACATAGCCCACCGCTTTCGCCGCAGCCACGGCGGCATGGCCCATCTCGGCGCGGCGCTCGGCCGTCATGCCCGGTGCGGGCGCTTCTTCCAGCACCTTCTGGTGGCGGCGCTGCACCGAGCAGTCGCGCTCGAACAGATAGACGCAGTCGCCCTGGGTGTCGCCGAAAACCTGGATCTCGATATGGCGGGGCTTTTGCACATAGCGCTCGATCAGCACCGCATCGTCGCCGAAGCTGTTGATCGCCTCGCGCTTGCAGGAGGCCAAGGCCGCATCGAATTCTTCGGCCTTCAGCACCGCCCGCATGCCCTTGCCACCGCCGCCGGCGCTGGCCTTGATCAGTACCGGAAAGCCGATGCGCTCGGCCTCGCGCTTGAGCAGCGCGGGGTCCTGGTCGGCGCCGTGATAGCCGGGCACCAGCGGCACGCCGGCCGCTTCCATCAAGCGCTTCGATTCGGCCTTCAGGCCCATGGCCTGGATGGCCGAGGCCGGCGGGCCGATGAAGACCAGGCCAGCGTTCTTGCAGGCAGTGGCGAACTCTTCGTTCTCGCTGAGGAAGCCATAGCCCGGATGGACCGCTTCGGCGCCGGTAGCCTTGGCGGCGTCGAGGATGCGCTGCCATTGCAGATAGGAGTCGCGCGGCGCCGGGCCGCCGATCAGCACCGCCTCGTCGCAGGCCAGCACATGCTTGGCGCGGGCGTCGGCCTCGGAGTACACCGCCACGGTCTTTAGCCCCAAGCGCCGGGCGGTAGCCGCGACACGGCAGGCGATTTCGCCGCGATTCGCGATCAGGATTTTCTTGAACATGGCAGGTCTCCAGTCATTGCTTGCTTGTTGGCTTGTCGGTCCATGGTCATGAGTCAAGACCATCGGGATTCTTCAGGGATTTCTTGTCCTCGGACGCTAAGCGGCGCTCCACCTTCTTCACATCCTCTGCGGCCGGCAGGCTCTCGGGTCGAATGCCCCGGTCGAGCAGGGTCTTGCGCACGGCTTCGTTATTGGTGACGTGTTCTTGGGAGATGGCGCCCTCACTCGCCATCCGATGCTCACGGGCATTGAAGATCGTGATCTCGGCGGCGAAGTCCTTGGCCTTGAGGACGATGGTGGGCGCGAAGTCGGCCAGCGGCCGGCTCTCGGGGACTTTCCACTGCGCCTTCATCGCCTGCGTGGATTTTCCGAACAGGGCCTGATCGCCCTTGCTACGGATCAGGGCGAAGTCCTGATTGCCGCCCGCTTGCTCGTAGATCACATCCGAGAGTTCCTTTTCGGTGGCGCTGAGCTTTCGGCGTGCCGAGATGCGCTCTGCATCAAGCAGGCGCTGCTCGATGAGCTCCGCCCGCCGAGTCTGGATGGCAAAGTAGGTTTGCGCGAAGGCGATTTCCTGCTTCTTCGAGTCCCCGTTCTGAGCGATCAGGTAACAGGCGTAACGCGTGAGCATGATGTCGTCCACCTCACGCTGGCTGCCCGAGCCCAGCTCGACCATTTTGTTGACGGCAACAAAATGGTCGGACACCGGGTGCCCGGACACTTCGCAAGCGATCCTGGCCTTGGCAATGACGGCACCGAAATTCCGCCATTCCGCATAGCCAAGCAAAAACTGCAGATCGCGAGCAAGCCAGTACTCGACCCCGCCGTCGGTCTGCTGCGCGTGGCCTTCAAAGGTACTGGTCAAGGAATGAACGATTTCAGTTTTCATCTTTGACTCCCTGAAGTGTTTCGTCACTCAACAGACCAGCCGTTCGCTCGCCTCAATGCGCCGTGCAAGCCTTGCTTTCACATGCCTCAGCCGACGGCGATGACAACTCCGCCTCGGTCGCGCAGCGCATGCCCAAGCGATCCAGCAGCGCCCTATCTTTCTCCGCCTGCGGATTGCTGGTGGTCAGCAGCTTGTCGCCATAGAACATCGAATTCGCCCCGGCCAGGAAGCACATGGCCTGCAGGCTCTCCGGCATTTCCTCGCGACCGGCCGACAGCCGCACCATCGCCCTCGGCATCGTGATCCGCGCCACCGCGATCGTCCGCACGAACTCGAAGGGGTCCAGCGCGGCGGTGCCGGCCAGCGGCGTGCCTTCGACCTGGACCAGGTTGTTGATCGGCACCGACTCGGGATAGGGGTCCAGATTGGCCAGCTGCACGATCAGGCCGGCGCGCTGGCGGCGGGTTTCGCCCATGCCGACGATGCCTCCGGAGCAAACCTTCAGGCCGACGCCGCGCACGCGGTCCAGCGTGTCGAGCCGGTCCTGGTAGGTGCGGGTCGTGATGATCTGGCCGTAGAACTCGGGGGCGGTGTCGAGGTTGTGGTTGTAATAGTCCAGGCCGGCCTCGCGCAGTTGCTCGGCCTGGCCATCGGCCAGCATGCCGGCGGTCAAGCAGGTCTCCAGACCCATGGCCTTGACCTCGCGCACCATGTCGCCGATCTGCTCCAGATGGCGCTCCTTGGGCGCGCGCCAGGCCGCGCCCATGCAAAAGCGCGTCGCGCCATTGGCCTTGGCGGCACGAGCGGCTTCCAGCACCTCGTCCAAGGGCAGCAGCTTCTCGGCCTTCAGCCCGGTGTCGAAGTGGGCCGATTGCGGGCAGTACTTGCAGTCCTCCTCACAGCCACCGGTCTTGATCGACAAGAGCGTGGACAGCTGCACCGCATTGGCATCGAAATGCTCGCGGTGCACGGTCTGGGCGCGGAACAGCAGGTCGTTGAAGGGCAGCTCGAACAGGGCCGCGACCTCGTTGACGGTCCAAGGCTTGGCGTTGCGGCGGTCGGCGTCGGTGGTCGGCGTCAGGGTTTGGATCTGGTTCATAGAGGGACGTTTTTGAGGTGCGCGGCCACGGCCGCGGGAGTCGGATCGGGAAGCCGAGGCACATGGCCCCAGCAAGGCACTTGCAGGCCGGCCGCCAGCGCCGCGAGATTGTCGGCCACATGACCAAAAGCCGGGTCCACCGTGTTGGCCACCCAGCCGGCCAGCACGAGGCGGCGAGCACGGATGGCTTCGGCCGTCAACAAGGCATGGTTGATACAGCCCAGCCGCAGGCCGACTACCAGCACGACGGGCAGGGCCAGATCCACCGCGAGGTCGGCGGTGTCCCAGGCCTCGGTGAGCGGTACGCGAAAGCCGCCGACGCCCTCCACCAAGACCAGATCGGCCTTGGTGGCGGTGCTGCGGATCGCGGCCAGCAGGGCGCCCCGCTCGATGCTGCGACCCTCCAGCCGCGCAGCGATATGCGGGGCACAGGCGGTGCGCAGCTGCAGCGGGCACACCTCGTCAAGACTCAGGCCCAGGGTCTGCGCAGCGTGCAGCTGGCTGACATCCTCGTTGACCCAGCGCCCCTGGTCATCCTGAGCCTGCCCTGCGGCCAGCGACTTGATAGGCGCGACGCGCTGTCCGGCCTGCTGCCAGACTTGGGTCAGGCCGGCCGTGATCGCGGTCTTGCCAATCTCGGTGTCGGTGCCGGTGATGAAGAAGCCCTTCATTGGATGGCCTCCGCCTCCAGCGCGGTCAGCAGGCGGTCGACATCGGCCGCCGTGTGCGTGGCGCACAAGGTGATGCGCAGCCGCGCCTCGCCTTTGGGCACGGTCGGCGGACGGATGCCCGGCACGCGCAGGCCCTGGGCCTCCAGCGCCGCCGCCAGCCGCATCACCTCGGCATTGCCGCCGATGATCAGCGGCTGCACGGGGGTGTCGGAGGCGGCCAGGCGCCAGCTCAGGCGCGGATGGCTCGCCAGCAAACGGGCCACGCCGCTGCGCAGCCGCGCCTGCAGATCGATCAGCGCCGCGCGGCGCTGCGCGCCGGTCTCGCCCTCGATCAGGTCCAGGCTGGCCTGCAGCGCATGGGCAACAGCCGGCGGCGAGGCGGTCGTGAAGATATAGGTGCGCGCGGCCTGCAGCAGGTACTGGATCACCGTCTCGTGAGCCGCGACGAAGGCGCCGGCCAGGCCGGCGGCCTTGCCCAGGGTGCCGACCGCAATCAGCCGCTCGCTGCGCAGCTGGAAATGTTCCAGCGCGCCGCGCCCCCGCCCGCCCAGCACGCCGAAACCATGGGCATCGTCGACGATCAGCCAGGCATCGAACCGCTCGGCCAGGGCCAGCAACTCTGGCAGCGGCGCGATATCGCCATCCATGCTGAACACCGCATCGCTGACGATCAGCTTGAGCTTGGCCGTGCTGGCCTGCAGCTGCGCGCGCAGCGCGGCCAGATCCGCGTGGGCATAGCGCCGGGCCTGGGCCTTGGCGAGGCGGCAGCCATCGATCAAGGAGGCATGGTTCAGCGCATCCGAGAAGATCTCGGCATCGGCATCACCGAGCGCGGTGATCACCGCCAGATTGGCCATATAGCCGGTGCAGAAGCCCAGCACCTGGGCCTGCGGGATGTGCGGCGCGAACCAGGCGGCCAGGCGCTGCTCCAGCTGCTCGTGCGCGATCGAATGGCCGCTGATCAGATGCGAGGCGCCGGAGCCGCCGCCATAGATCTGGGCGCCCTCGGCCAGCGCCGCCGCCAGCCGCGGCTCGGCCGCCAGGCCCAGATAGTCATTGCTGCAGAACATCAGCAGCTCGCGCGTTAGGCCGTCGGCGCCGCGCACCAGCTGTTTGGCGGCCGTGGGGCTTTGCGCGGCACGCAGGAAGCGGGTCAGGTCTTGCGCGGCGATTGCGGCCAGCTTGGTTTGCAGATGCTCAAGAAGCATGGCTGAGCACCTCATTCAGCGTGGCCTGCACGGCCTCGACAAGAAACTGCGCGGTGGGCGCGTCGATCAGATAAGGCGGCATCAGGTAGACGGTGTGGCCGATCGGGCGTATCAGCAGCTCATGGGTGCGCGCGGCCAGGTGGAAGCGCTCGGCAAAACCCGGCCCGGCATCGATCACATCGAAGGCCAGCACCATGCCGCGCTGGCGCTGATTCGCGATGCGCGCATCGGCGGCCAAGGGCGCAAAAGCCTCGGCCAGCAGGGTCGCCTGCTCGCGGTTGCGCGCCAGCTGGCCGGCATCGAAGCGGTCCAGCACCGCATTGGCCGCCGCGCAGGCCAGCGCATTGCCGGTATAGGAATGCGAGTGCAGAAAGCCACGCGAGACGTCCTCGCTCCAGAAGGCCTGGTAGACCTCGTCCGTCGTCAGCACCAGGGACAGCGGCAGCGTGCCACCGGTGATGCCTTTGGATAGCAAGAGGAAGTCCGGCCAGGGTGCATCGGCCTGCTCCCACGCGAAGAAGGTGCCGCTGCGCCCGCAGCCGACCGCGATCTCGTCGGCGATCAGGTGCACCTCGAACTCGCTGCACAGCGCGCGCAGGCCGCGCAGATAGGACGGCTCGTGCATCACCATGCCGGCGGCGCCCTGGATCAGCGGCTCGACGATGACGGCGGCGATATGGTCGTGGCGCGCTTCGAGCAGGGCCCGCATTGCGGCCAGCGCCTGGGCCTCGTTGTTCAATCGGCTGTCGGGCGATTCGACGATGTGGGCGCGCATCAACAGCGGGTCGTAGGCGTCGCGGAAGATCGCCACATCGGTGACGGCCAGCGCGCCGATGGTCTCGCCGTGATAGCCATTCTTCAGGCAGACGAACTCGCGTTTCTCGGTGCGGCCGCGGTTGCGCCAGCTGTGAAAACTCTGCTTCAGCGCGATCTCGACCGCCGACGCCCCGTCGCTGCCGAAGCACACATGGCCCAGGGCCCCGCTGGTGCGCGCGCTCAGGCGCTCGGCCAGGCGCACCGCCGGCTCATGGGTGCAGCCGGCCAGCATCACATGGGGCAGGGTGTCGAGCTGGGATTTGATCGCGGTGCTCAGCCCTGCATCGGAGTGGCCGAAGAGATTGACCCACCAGGAGGAGCAGGCATCGAAATAGCGCCGGCCCTGGTGATCAAACAGCCAGGCGCCCTCGCCACGCGCCATCGGCAGCGGCGGCAGCTTGGCGGCCCGCGCCATCTGCGTGCAGGGGTGCCAGATGCTGCCGAGGCTGCGGCGCTGCCAGTCTTCTTGTACCGCCAAAGACATCGGAGTCAGTTCAGCCACGAAGGCTTGCTCTTGTTCAGAAAGCTCTGCACACCCTCGCGCCCCTCGGCGCTGGCGCGAATGTCGGCGATGCGGCGTGCGGTGTCGTCGCGCAGCGCCGGCGTGATCGGCTCATGGGCCAGGTCCTGCACCAGCTTCTTGCAGGCGCGCACGGCGGCCGGGCCATTGGCGATCAAGGCCACCGACAAGGCATCGACCTTCTCGTCCAGCGTGTCGGCCGTCGCCAGCTCATGGACCAGGCCCAGGCGCTGCGCCTCGGTGGCCGAGAAGCGCTCGGCCGTGAGGAAATAGCGCCGCGAGGCCTGTTCGCCCAGGGCCCGCACGACATAGGGGCCGATGGTGGCCGGCAGCAGGCCGAGCTTGGCCTCGGACAGACAGAAGCCCGCCGTGTCGGCCGCGACGACGATGTCGCAGACCGACACCAGGCCGACGCCGCCGGCATAGACATCGCCCTGCACCCGCGCGATCACCGGCACGGGGCAGCTGTAGATGGTCCACAGCATCTCGGCCAGCAGGCGGGCGTCGGCATGGTTCTCGTCCCAGCTGAAGCCGGCCATCGATTTCATCCAGTTCAGGTCGGCGCCGGCGCAGAAGGCCTTGCCCTCGGCAGCCAGCACGATGGCGCGCAGCGTCGTGTCCTGCCCCAGGGCCGCAAAGGCCGCCGTCAGCTCGGCGATCAGGAGCTCGTTGAAAGCGTTCCGCACCTCGGGGCGGTTCAAGGTCACGCGCGCCACATGGCCTTCGCGGCGGATATGCAGGGTGTTCGTCATCATGGCTCTCCGAGTGTCTTGACCATCAGCACGCTGGCATAGGTCTTGCCGTCCCACTGCACCTCGCCGACCTGGGCGTAGCCGCGCTTGGCATAGCGGCGCTGCAGATGCTCGGCCGGCTTGGCAGTGTCCAGCGCTACGCGCCGATAGCCCTGGCCATGAGCCCATTGCTCGGCCACATCCATCAGCCGCTCTGCCAGGCCCTGGCCACGCTCGTCGGGATGGACGGCCAACTGGGCCAGGATCGCGGTGCCGGTCTCGGTATAGAGCGAGGGCACGGCGTCGCCCAGATATCGGCCGTCGGCCGGCTTGGGCGGCGCGATCGTCACGGTGCCGACCAGTCGCCCGGCGCGCTCGGCGACAAAGGCCTGGCCGGTAGCGACCCGCTCGCGCGTGGTCTGCACGTTTTGTGTCGCGGCGGTGAAGTTCCAGCCCTGAGCCAGCAAGGTCGCATAGGCCTTGTGCAACAAGGCGGTCAGGCGCTCGATCGAGTCGCCGGCGGCCAGCGGCCTGATCGTGATGTGCGTCGTCGTGTTCATCAATGGGTCCATACCTTGAGCCCGCGCCGCGCCTCCAGCGCGTCGAAGTCGCGGCCCTTGTGCAGCAGCGCGTAGTCGTTCTCGATGCAGAAGGCGGCCACTATCACATCGATGCCGCTGCGCACCGTGTAGCCGGCGGCGCGCAGATCGCGGTAATGCTGAACGGCGGCCAGGGCCGTGCCTTCGCCGCCGCAGATCTCGATGCTCAGCCCCTGCATCAGCAGGCTGGCCTGGCGCAGGTCGCGCTCATGCCGGAAGCCGCGCAAGACCTCGAACAGCACCAGATCGGGCACGACGATGCGCACCTCGCCGTGGTCCAGCAACTGGGCCAGCTGATCGACGGCCGGATGCTCGGCCCCGGCGAAGAAATCGATCCAGACGCTGGAGTCAACGACCAGCACGGTTCTTCTTCCTGGGCGCCGGCTCGCGCGCCACCAGCGCCCGAGCGGACTCGGCAGCGGGCGCGCTCGTCCAGTCCACGCTGTCGTCGCCTTCCCACTGGAGCTTGCCGCGCCATTTGAGGATCTCGCGATAGGCCGACTGGCGCGCCAACAGACGCAAACCCGCCTCGACCGCCTCCTTCTTGGTCTTGAAGGGGCCGGCCTGCAAGGCCTTGGCCATCAAGTCGTCATCAATCTCGATATTGGTGCGCATGATGTGTACCATCAGTAAACTTAACACACATGCTACACCTCACATCCGGAACACACCAAACTTCGTCTCGGCAATCGGCGCATTCAGCGCCGCCGACAGACCCAGGGCCAGCACGCGACGGGTGTCGGCCGGGTCGATCACGCCGTCGTCCCAGAGCCGCGCCGAGGCGTAGTAAGGATGACCCTGATCCTCGTACTGCTGGCGGATCGGCGCCTTGAAAGCCTCTTCCTCCTCGGACGACCAACTGCCGCCCTTGGCCTCGATGCCGTCGCGCTTGACCGTGGCCAGCACGCTGGCGGCCTGGTCGCCGCCCATCACCGAGATGCGCGCGTTGGGCCACATCCACAGGAAGCGCGGGCTGTAGGCGCGGCCGCACATGCCGTAATTGCCAGCGCCGAACGAGCCGCCGATGATGATGGTGAACTTGGGCACCGCGGCGCAGGCCACCGCCGTCACCATCTTGGCGCCGGCGCGGGCAATGCCCTCGTTCTCATACTTGCGGCCGACCATGAAGCCGGTGATGTTCTGCAGAAAAACCAGCGGGATCTTGCGCTGGCAGCACAGCTCGATGAAGTGCGCGCCCTTGTTGGCGCTCTCGGCGAACAGGATGCCGTTGTTGGCGACGATGCCCACCGGCATGCCCTCGATATGGGCGAAGCCGCAGACCAGGGTGGCGCCATAACGGGCCTTGAATTCATCGAACTCCGAGCCGTCAACGACGCGGGCAATCACCTCGCGCACATCGAAGGGCTTGCGGGTGTCGGTCGGGATCACGCCATGCAGCTCGGCCGCGTCGAACAGCGGCGCGCGCGGCGCCTGAGTCAGGAGCTGACCCTCCTTGCGCCAGTTCAGCGCCGCCACCGACTGGCGCGCCAGCGCCAGCGCATGGGTATCGTCATTGGCCAGATGGTCGGCCACGCCGGACAGCCGCGTATGCACATCGCCGCCGCCCAGGTCTTCGGCGGTCACGACCTCGCCGGTCGCTGCCTTCACCAGCGGCGGGCCACCCAGAAAGATGGTGCCCTGGTTCTTGACAATGATGGTCTCATCGCTCATCGCCGGCACATAGGCGCCGCCGGCTGTGCAGGAGCCCATCACGACGGCGATCTGCGGCACGCCCTGGGCGCTCAGATTGGCCTGGTTGAAAAAGATCCGCCCGAAATGGTCGCGGTCCGGGAACACCTCGTCCTGGTTCGGCAGATTGGCGCCGCCGGAGTCGACCAGATAGATGCAGGGCAGGCAGTTCTGCTGCGCGATCTCCTGCGCCCGCAGATGCTTCTTGACCGTGATCGGGTAATAGGTGCCGCCCTTGACCGTGGCGTCGTTGCAGACGATCAGGCATTCGACGCCCGAGACCCGGCCGATGCCGGCAATCATGCCCCCGCCCGGTGCCGCGTTGTCGTACATATTCAGGCCGGCCAGCGGGGCGATCTCCAGAAAGGGCGTGCCGGGGTCCAGCAGCATCTCGACCCGCTGGCGCGGCAGCAACTTGCCCCGAGCGGTGTGCTTGGCTCGGGCCGCCTCGCCGCCGCCCTGGGCGATCTGCTCCAGCCGCGCGCTGAGATCGGCGATGACGCCGCGCATCGCCTCGGCATTGGCCTTGAAATCCGCCGAACGGGCGTTGAGCTTGGTGGTGAGGACGGCCATCTTGTCTCCAGAGCGGCCCGCCTCAGCACAAATTCTGAGTCAGGCTCAATTCATGTTTTTGCAGCTTCTTAAGAAGCTGCGAGAGCGCGAGAATAGTTCAGAGCGGGCACTCGCGCAAGCAGGCTTGAGCTTTACTCAAGAATTGCGCACAATCGTGCCACGATGAACACTGCCACCCTGCCCGCCCAACGCCGCGCCCCCGCCAGCGCCAAGGCCGAGCAGCGCGTGCGCGACATTCTGCGCGTCGGTCGCGCAGTGTTCGCTGAGGCAGGCTACGAGCGCACGACCACCACCGAGATCGCCCAGCGCCTGGGCATCTCCGAAGCCACCGTCTTCACCTATTTCCGCAGCAAGCGTGATCTGTGCATGCGGGTCATCGGCGACTGGTACGACGAGATCATCGGCGCGATCGAGACCGGCCTGCCGCGCGAGCAGCCGGTGCGCCAGCAGCTGGAGTTCGTCGTCCACACCCATCTGCGCCTGTTCCTGATCCAGGGCACGGGCCTGTGCGCGCTGGTGCTGTCAGAAGGCCGCACCAAGAGCGTCGCCGGCCAGGAACTGGGCGAGGCCTTTGTCGCGCTGCAGCGCCGCTACACCGCGCCGCTGATGGATCTGCTGGCGCGCGGCCAGGCCAGCGGCGAGGTGCGCCGCGACATCTCCTTGCGCATGCTCCGCTCGCTGGTCTTCGGGCCGATGGAGCACATCCTCTGGGAAGCCATCACGGTGCAGCGCCCCATCGACATCGAGGCCAGCGCCCGCGATCTGGTGGCCCTGCTGTGGCCGGCGCTGCAGGCACCGGAGCAGGAATTGCTGGCGCTGCGGCGGCTGCGGCAGGATTTGCAGGACGCGCTGGGACGCGCCTGAGCACGGTCTGTGCCAAGATCAGCCCCGGCGCCAACGCCGCGCTGACGAGGTGGCAGATGAAGCTGGCCGACGGCATACGCAAGCACGGATTCAAGCGCTGGTACGAGCGCGAGCTGCTGAGCGGCCATGCCCATCTGGTGCTGGCTTTTCTGAGCGCGATCGGCTTGATGGCAGCCTTCGAGGGCTTCTTCACCTTCCACAGCCTGGCCGACAAGCTGATGGACGTGGCCAGCATCGCGCTGTGCGGCCTGGCAGGTGTCTGGGCCTTGCGCCGCTACCTCTATTTGCTGGCTCATGCGGAGCACATCGCCCACCAGGCCGAATGCCCCGGCTGCGGCAGCTATGCGCGCTTCGCGCTGGTGGGCGCCGACAGCCACGGGCTGAAGGTGCGCTGCCGCCAGTGCGAGCGTGTCTGGCTGATCAGCGAGTAAGCCGCCTTCCGATAACATCAGTCGCCAAGAGCGCCGTCCGCGCGCTCAGGGGGCGCCAGATGACATCGCGAAGCGACACATGGCTATGGCCGGCGGCGGCCGTGCTGGCCGCGGCGGCCTTGCCGCTGCAGGCACAGACGGCCCAGGCCCACTGGAACTACCGCATCCAGCCGGGCGACACCTTGATCGGCCTGACCGAGACCTATCTCGACGGCAAGCACAGTTGGCGCGATCTGCAGCGCCTGAACAAGGTGGCCGATCCGCTGAAGCTGCCGCCCGGCGGCACGCTGCGCCTGCCGATCACCTGGCTGCAGCGCGAGGCCAGCGTGGCCCGTGTGCTGTTCACCCAGGGCGACGCCAGCCTGCTGCGCCCACCCGGCCCGGCCGCAGCGCTGAGCGCCGGCACCGAGCTGCGCGCCGGCGACCAGCTGCGCACCGGCGCCCAATCGTCGATCAGCCTGCGCTTTGTCGATGGCTCGCGCCTGCTGATCGCGCCGGACAGCCGCCTGACGCTGGAGCAGCTGCTGGTCTATGGCCGCAGCGCGCTGCCGGCCATGCAGCTGCGCCTTGATCAGGGCGGCGCCGACAGCCGCGTCCAGCCCGATGCCGCGCAGCCGCCGCGCTACGAGATGCGCACGCCCAGCGTCAATCTGGGTGTGCGCGGCACCGAGTTCCGCGTGCAGCTGGGCACGGCCGGCCAGACCCGGGTTCAGGTGCTCAGCGGCGCGGTGGCCGCCGACCGGCAGACGCTGAAGGCCGGCCAGGGCGCGCTCGCCCAGCCCGGCCAGCCGACTGCCGTCCGGGCGCTGCTGGCCGCGCCGGCGCTGCAGGGCCCGCCGATCACGCTGAGCCGCCTGCCGCCCACACTGGCCTGGCAGCCGCTGGACGGCGCCAGCGCCTACCGCGCCCAGGTCTATGCCGAGGGTGACTTCGACCGCCTGCTGCTCGACGGCGTCTTCCCGACCCCGCAGGCCCGCTGGGCCGATCTGCCGGACGGCCGCTACACGCTGCGCGTGCGTGCGATCGACGCGCTGGGCCTTGAGGGCCAGGCCGCCGATGCCTTGTTCACACTGAAGGCCCGTCCCGAGCCGCCGTTCAGCCGCGCCCCGGTCGCCGAGGCGGTGGTCTACGGCGACAAGCTGACGCTGAGCTGGACGCGCGCGCTGGCCGCCCAGCGCTACCGCCTGCAGGTCGCGGCCGGCGCCGACTTCGCCGCGCCGCTGCACGAGCGCAGCGACATCACCGGCACCGAGCAAGACCTGACCCTGCCACCCGGTCGCTATTACTGGCGCCTGGCCAGCATCGCCGAGCCGGCCGACGCCGGGCCGTTCGGGCCGGTGCAGAGCTTCACGCTGCGCCCGCTGCCGCCCAGCCCGGCCGTAGAGCCGCCCGAAGTTGGCGAGAAGGAACTGCAGTTCCGCTGGCAGGCCGGCGAACCCGGGCAGCGCTACCAGCTGCAATGGGCACGCGACCCCGAGTTCAAGCAGGAGCTGCAGGAGCTGGTTGTCGACCAGCCCCAGGCCGCGCTGCCGCGCCCCGAGCCGGGCAGCTACTACCTGCGGGTGCGCACGCTGACGGCCGAGGGCGCCGCCGGCCCCTATGGCGGCACGCAGCAGTTCGAGGTCCCGCGCTCGCGCTGGCTCTGGCTGCTGCCGCTGAGTCTGCTGCTGCTGGCGCTTTGAGCCACCGGGCATCGCGGGCCGCCTGACCATGACCGGCCCACCCACACGCCTGTTCCGACCGCGCCTGGCCGCCTGGCCGCTGCTGGGCCTGCCGCTGGCGGCCCTGCTGTGCCTGGGCACCAGCTACCGCCAGCTGGACTATCCGCTGGACGATCTGCAGCTGCGCCTGAGCGCGCCCGAGCCGAGCAGCGAACAGGTGCTGCTGGTCGATATCGACGACGCCTCGCTGCGGGTGCTGCAGCCGCGCCTGGGCAGCTGGCCCTACTCGCGCGAGGTCTATGCGCTGGCGCTGGACTGGCTGCGCGAGGCCGGCGCCAAGCTCATCGTGTTCGACATCGTGTTCGGCGGCAGCCGGCCCGGCGACGCCGAGTTTGCGCGCGCGCTGAGCGAGCGGCCCGACACCGTGCTCGCGGCCGCCGGGCTGCAGCAGGCCATCGGTATCGACCGGTCGGAGAGCTCGCTGCTGGCGCGCCTGTCGGTGCCGCTGGAACCGGCCACACCGGCCATCGCCTGGCCGGCCCTGACCCTGCCCAGCGACAGCCTGCAGCCCCGCCATGTCGGCGTGATCACGGCACCGCTGGACCCCGACGGCCGCCTGCGCCGCCTGCCGCTGCTGCACACGGCCCAGGGCCGGCTGCTGCCCTCGCTGCCGCTGGCCGCCCATCTGCGCCAGCAGGGCAGCGAGCACTGGCAGCTGGACGCGGCGCAGCGGCGCCTGAGCGTTGGCGCGCTGAGCTGGACACTGGACGAGAAGGGCCGCCTGCGCCTGCGCCTGCCGGCGCGGCCCGACGCCCTGCCCCGGCTCGGCTGGACCGAGCTGATGCAGGCGGCGCTGGGCGAGCGCGACGATGCCGCGCTGCGCCAGCGCCTGCGGGGGCGCAGCGTCTTCATCGGCAGCAGCGCCTTCTTCGCCGACGCGGTGCTGACGCCGCAGGGCCAGCTCTCGGGCACCCAGCTGCTGGCCGCCAGCTATGCGGCGATGGCGCGGCCCGAGGCCTGGCTGCGGCCCGCGCCGCTGCCCTGGCAGGGCCTGCTCTGGCTGCTGGCCACGCTGCCGGCCTTGTGGACCGCCTGGCGCGGCCGGCCGCTGCTGGGCCGCCATGCGCTGGCGGCGGCCGGCGTGCTGGTGCTGCTGGCAGCTGCGGCGGCCTTGTCGCTGGAGCGGCAAGTCCTGACCCCCCTGCTGGGGCCGCTGACCGTGCTCGGCCTGGGCCTGGCGCTGACCGGCCTGGCCCAGCTGCGCTGGGAGCAGGTGCTGAACCGGCGCCTGCAGTACGAGCGCCAGGTCGCCGAGGCGGCCAACCAGGCCAAGAGCCAGTTCCTGGCCAATGTCAGCCACGAGATCCGCACCCCGATGAATGCGGTGCTGGGCATGGCCGAGCTGCTGGCCAAGACCGAACTCAACCCCGAGCAGCGCCGTTATGTCGATGTGTTCCGCTCCTCGGGCCAGGCCTTGTTCGAGCTGATCAACGACCTGCTGGACATCTCCAAGATCGAGGCCGGCCGCCTGACCCTGGAGGCCGGTCGCTTCAGCCTGCGCGAGCTGGTCGAGCAGACACTGGCCATGGTGCAGCACCGCGCCGCCGCCCAGGGCCTGACGCTGGAGCTGGACTTCGATGCCAGCGCCGAGGGCTGGGTGCAGGGCGATGCCAAGCGCCTGGCCCAGGTGCTGCTGAACCTGATCGGCAATGCGATCAAGTTCACCCGCGAGGGCGGCATCAAGCTCAGCGCGCGGCGCGAGCCCGACGGCCAGTTGGTGATCGCGGTGCGCGACACCGGCATCGGTATCGCGCCGAGCAAGCACGAGCTGATCTTCCAGCCCTTCTCGCAGGCCGATGGCAGCGTCACGCGATTTTTCGGCGGCACCGGCCTGGGGCTGTCGATCAGCCGCAGCCTGGTGCAGATGATGGGCGGGCGCATCTGGCTGGACAGCGAGCCCGGCCGAGGCTCGACCTTCTTCATCGCGCTGCCGCTGCCGGCCGCTGCCGCCCCCGAGCCGGGCGCGGCCCCGACCAACAGCGCGCCGCTGGCCGAGGCGCCGCCGCAGCACATCCTGCTGTGCGAGGACAACGAGGTCAATGTGATGGTCATCGAGGCCATGCTGCAGCCCCACGGCCACCACATCACGCTGGCCGAGAACGGCGCGCTGGGCCTGCAGCGCCTGCGCGAGCAGGCCTTCGATCTGGTGCTGATGGATGTGCAGATGCCCGGCATGGACGGCCACAGCGCGACCCGCGAGCTGCGCCGCCTGGAGGCCGAGCAGGGCTGGCCGCGCACGCCGGTGATCGCGCTGACGGCCCATGCCTTCGGCAGCGACGCGCTGCGCAGCCTGGAGGCCGGCTGCGACGACCACCTGACCAAGCCGATCAGCCAGGCCGAGCTGCTGCAAGCCCTGGCGCGCCATGGCCGGCCGGCCGAGCGGCCGCCGCCCGGGCCGCGCCGCGCGATGGTGGTCGAGTCGCCCCAGCTCGGATCGCTGGACGAGCGGCGCCTGAGCCATGCGCGCGTCTTCCTCGGCGCCTGGCGCAGCAGCTGGGCCCTGGCCCGGGCCGGCGGCGATCTGCAGCAGTGCCTGCGTCTGGTGGCCGATCTGGCCGAGCTGGCCCGGGCGCTGGATGCCGACGAGCTGGCCCGCGCCGCCCGGGCCCTGGGTCAGGTCTTGCCTGGCGACGAGGCGGCCCTGCTGGACGCCGCCCAGGCGCGCGTCGAGGCGGCGCTGACGCCGGTGCTGACCGCGCTGGGGCCGGGCTGAAGCGCGCGCGTGCAAGCGCGCCGCAAACGGTGTAGGCTCGCCGCCACCTCCAGCCCTTCCTTCCCGCAAGAGGAGCACCCGATGATCAAATTCACCGTCAACGGCAAGCCCGTTTCGCTCGACGCCGACCCCAACGAGCCCCTGCTGTGGGCGCTGCGCGAAGACCTGCAGCTGACCGGCACCAAGTTCGGCTGCGGCATGGCGCTGTGCGGCGCCTGCACCGTGCATCTGGACGGCCAGCCGATCCGCTCCTGCTCGACCCCGATCTCGGCCGCCGCCGGCAAGAAGGTCACCACGATCGAGGGCATCGCCGCCAGCAAGACCGGCAAGGCCGTGCAGGCCGCCTGGGTCAAGATCGATGTGCCGCAGTGCGGCTACTGCCAGAGCGGCCAGATTATGAGCGCCTGCGCCTTGCTGGCCGCCAAGAGAAAGCCCAGCGATGCCGACATCGACGGCGCGATGAGCGGCAACCTCTGCCGCTGCGGCACCTACAACCAGATCCGCGCCGCCATCCATGACGCCGCTGCTTCGCTGGCCAAGGGAGGCTGATCATGACGAGCACCAACCGCCGCGAATTCCTCCAGTCGGGTGCCGCGCTGAGCCTGGGCTTTGCCTTGCCCTTGCAGGGCGCCCGCGCCCAGGCCAGCAATACCTTCGCGCCCAATGCCTGGCTGCGCATCACGCCCGACAACCGCATCACCGTGATCTGTGGCTCGGCCGAGATGGGCCAGGGCGTGCTGACCGCGATCCCGATGCTGGTGGCCGAGGAACTGGACGCCGACTGGAGACTGGTCGGCGTCGAGCAGGCCCCGGTCGACCAGGCCTATAACAACCCGATGTTCGGCATGCAGGCCACCGGCGGCAGCACCACGGTGCGCGCCCACTGGCTGCCGGTGCGCCAGGCCGGTGCGGCCGCGCGCGAGATGCTGGTGGCCGCCGCCGCCGCGCAATGGAAGGTCGAGCCGGCCAGCCTGCGCACCGAGGCCGGCCATGTGATCGGCCCCGGTGGCAAGAAGCTGGCCTATGGCGCGCTGGTGGCAGCCGCCGCGCAGCAGCCGGTGCCGGCCAAGCCCACCCTGAAGGCCAGCAAGGACTTCAAGATCCTGGGCAAGCCGACGCGCCGCCTGGACACGCCGGCCAAGGTCAATGGCACGGCCAAGTTCGGCATCGATGCCCAGGTCGAGGGCATGCTGGTCGCGGTGATGGCGCGTGCGCCGATCGCCGGTGCCAAGCCCAGGAGCATGGACGAGGCCAAGGCCCGCGCGATCAAGGGCGTGCAGCAGCTCATCACGATACCCGGCGGCGTCGCGGTGCTGGCCGATGGCTACTGGGCCGCCAAGCAGGGCCGCGATGCGCTCGCCGTGCAATGGGATCTGGGCCCGCATGCCGATCTGTCCAGCGCCAAGGTCAGCGCGATGCTGGCCAGCGCGGCCGACAATGCCGAGGCGGTGGCGGTCGATCAGGGCAATCTGAAGGATGCGATCGCCACCTCCGACAAGACGCTGAGTGCCAGCTACGAGGTGCCTTATCTGGCCCATGCCTGCATGGAGCCGCTGAACTGCCTGGCCTGGGTCATGGGGGACGAGGTCACGATCTGGGCCGGCACGCAGAGCCAGGGCCCGGCGCAGGGCATCCTCGGTCAGGTGGCCCAGGCCACACCGGCCAAGGTCAAGGTCAACACCCTGCTGCTGGGCGGGGGTTTCGGCCGCCGCTTCGCGCCCGACTTCGCGATCGACGCGGTGCTGCTGTCCAAGGCCAGCGGCCGGCCGGTCAAGCTCATCTACACCCGCGAGGACGATATGGCGGCCGGCTACTACCGCCCGGCCTCGCTGGTGCGCTTCGAAGCCGCGCTGGATGACAAGGGCCGGGCCACCGCGCTGCGCGCCGACATCGGCAGCCCTTCCATCATGGCGGCCTCGGGCTTTATGAAGATTCCGGAGAACGGCGTCGACGCGATGGCGGTCGAGGGCCTGGCCGACCAGCCCTACGACATCCCGAACCAGCGCATCGCCTACGGCCGCGCCGAACCCGGCCCGCAGGTCTGGTTCTGGCGCTCGGTGGGCCATTCGCAGAACGCCTTCTTCATCGAGAGCTTTGTCGACGAGATGGCCGCCGCCGCCAAGGCCGACCCGCTGCAGTTCCGCCTGGCCCTGCTGGCCAAGAAGCCGCGCCACAAGGCCGTACTGGAAGCCGCCGCCGCCAAGGCCGGCTGGGGCAAACCGCTCGCCAAAGGGCGCTTTCGCGGCATCGCGGTGGCCGAGAGCTTCGGCAGCTATGTCGCCGAGGTTGCAGAGATCTCGGTGGCCGACGATGGCACGCCCAAGGTGCACCGCGTCGTCGCGGCCGTCGATTGCGGCCAGACCGTCAATCCGCTGACCATCGCGCGCCAGATCGAGGGCGGCATCGTCTACGGCCTGTCCGCCGCGCTGTACGGCAAGATCACGCACAAGGACGGCCGGGTCGAGCAGGGCAATTTCCACGACTACCCGGTGCTGCGCCTGAGCGAGATGCCGAAGGTGGAAGTGCATATCCTGCCCAGTCAGGAAGCGCCCGGCGGCATCGGCGAACCCGGCACGCCGCCGATCGCGCCGGCCCTGGCCAACGCGATCTTCGCGGCCACCGGCAAGCGCATCCGCAGCCTGCCGATCGACACCTCGCTGCTGAAGAAGGCCTGATCCAGCGCGGCGCTTGCCTTCTTCATCGATGCTTCATCGCGGTGGCGGCACAGTGGCCGCCATCATGAAGCGAGGAGTGTCGATGAAGCCCACCACCCGCCGGACCGCCCTGGTGGCAGGTCTTGCCCTGCTGGCGGCCTGCGCCCAGGTCAGCCTGCAGGACGAGGCCGTCACCGCACTGCGCATCGAGGGTCCGGTAGACCTGGTGCTGGACGCAGGGGCTGCCGAATCCGCGCAGCGCGAGCAGCTCAAGGGCTTGCGCCGCGCGCGCGAGGGCAACACCCTGGTGCTGAGCGCAGACCCCGGCCAGCGCGGCCGGCTCTCGGCGCGGCTGCCGCTGCCGGCGCGGCTGAGCCGGCTCAGCATCGCCGGCGGCGCCGACGTCGCGCTGCCCGAGCTGCAGGCCGAGCTGATCAGCCTGGAGCTCAGCGGCAGCGGCCGGCTCAACCTGGACCGGCTTCGGGCCCGCCAGTTGCTGATCGACATCAGCGGCTCGGGTGATCTGCGCCTGGGCCGGGTCGAGGTCGGCGAACGCGCCGAGGCCAAGCTCGGCGGCTCCGGCGATCTGCATATCGAGCGCCTGCGCGCGCCGCACTGGCAGGCCAGCCTGCACGGCTCGGGCAGGGTGCATGCGGCCGGCTGGGCTGCTCAGCAGCAGTGGCGCATCAGTGGCTCCGGCGGCGTCCATGCCGGCGCACTGGACGGCCAGCATCTCGAACTGGCCTGCTGGGGCAGCGGCGACAGCCAGCTGGGTCGCAGCGAGCGGCTGCTGCTGCGGCTGTATGGCTCGGGCGATGTGGCCTATGCCGGCGAGCCCGTGCTGCAGCTGCGCCAGCTGGGCTCGGGTGGCGCGCGCTCGCGCGGGTCCTGAGCCGGCGCTTCAGGCCTAGGCGGGCTGCAGCGCCGCGCCACGCACCGCCTCGATCAAGGTCTGCACCAGGGCCAGATCCTCGGGACCCATCAGCCCGGCCCGCATCAGCGAGGCACGCTCCAACTCGCGCAAACGCCAGGCGAACTCGCGCACCAGGGCCAGCACTTCCTGCTGCACCTCGGGATCGCGGCGCGCCAGCAGGCGCAGCACATGCTCGGGCCCGTGCAGGTCCAGGCCCGCGCTGCTGAAGGACTGCTGCAGCTGGTCGATGCGCTGTCCGCACAGCGCCAGCATGCTGCGCAGCTCGGGCGAGCCCTCGCTCAGCCGCTCGCGCAGCTGCGGCCGGATCTCGCGAAAGCGCTGCAGCAGCTCCGACACCCGCAGTGCCTGCGGCAAGGCCGCCTCCAGGCTGCGGTGTTCATCGGCCAGATGGCCGCCGGCATCGCTGGCTCGGCCGGCGGCGCGCAAGGCCTCCAGCAGGGCCGGGCCGAACTCGCCCGGGATCAGGCGCGTCGCCACGCTGGCATGGGCCACCAGGCTGGACCCACTCTCCAGCAGGCCCATCAGCCACTCGGCCGCCGCCAGGGCCTGGGCCTCGATGCCGAACTGCTCGCCGGCCAGCCCGCGCGGGTAGCCGAAGCCATCGAGCCGCTCGTGGTGGCTGAGCACCAGCTCGGCCAGCGCCGGCCCTGCGCCGTCCATGCCTTGCAAGACCCGCTGGCCGACCAGCGGATGGGTGACGATGTGCTTCCACTGCTCGGCCTGCAGCGGCGTGTCGCGGCGCAGATAGGCGGGGTCGATATAGAGCTCGCCCACATCGTGCACCAGGCCGGCCAGCGCGAGCCGGCGCTGGGCCTCGATGTCGCCACCGAGCAGGCGCCGCGCCAACGCCCGCGCCATCAGGGCCACGCCCACCGCATGGCGCAGCCGATCGGCGCCACCATCGGCATAGACGCTCAGCAACGATTGCAGCGGGGCGCTCAGGCGCAGTCGGGTCAGCGCCAGCGGCACCGCCGGTTCGGCGCCGCACAAGGCACGCAGCAGCGGGTAGTCGTCCAGCAGGGCCGCCGCCACCGGGCCGAAGCGCTCAGGCGTCAGGCCGCCCTCGACCCGCAGGCAGTCCTCCAGCGGCTTCGCCAGCTTGTGCTGCAGCAGGCGCTCACGCGTCGCCTCGTCCAGCTTCGCGCCCTTGGCCAGCAGCTTCTGGCCGCTGCCGCTGACAATATCCTCGCTGGCCTCGACGCTGCTGCGCCCGGCGCTGACCATCACATGGTCGAGGTAGTGCGGGTTGACCGTCGCGCTGTCCATGAGCCGCTCCCTGAGGGTCCTGGCCCATTGTGGCGGCGCCCGGCCGCCAAAGTCCAGGGCCTCAGAGGCCTTCGGTGGCCGGCGTGTAGCCCGCCTCGCTGAGCGCCCGGGCCAGCACCTCGCGGCTCAGCTCGCTGCCGATGCGCACGCGCCGGGCCTCGCGCTCGAACTCCAGCGTCGCCGCGGCATCCAGGGCCTTGACGGTCTCGGTGACGGTGGCAACGCAATGGCCGCAAGTCATATCGGGCAGATGGAATTGATGCATGGTGCTGGTACTCCTGTGGATGGGGAATGTCGGCAGCTTAAAGTCTGCCATCGTGGCAAGGTCAAGCGCAATTTGAGGCTTGACCTTCCCATAATGGCAAGCTCCAGACTGCCCTTATGAACACCATCACCACCCTGCCCATCAGCGGCATGACTTGCGCGTCCTGCGTCGGCCGTGTCGAAAAAGCCCTGCGAGCGGTTGCCGGCGTCAGCCGGGCCGAGGTCAACCTGGCCAGCGAGGCCGCGACCGTCGCCGGCCCGGCCGGGCTGGACACGCTGCGCGCGGCCATCGAGAAGGCCGGTTACGGGCTGCGAACACAAGACCTGACCCTGGCAATCAGCGGCATGACCTGCGCCTCCTGCGTCGGCCGGGTCGAGAAGGCCTTGCGCAAGCAGCCGGGTGTGCTGAGCGCCGAGGTCAATCTGGCCACCGAGACCGCCAGCGTGCGCCTGCTGGCCGGCCAGTCGACCGAGGCGCTGCTGCACGCCGTCGCCAAGGCCGGCTACAGCGCGGCATTGAAAGCGGATGCCGCGGGCGAGGCCAAGCCGGCCTGGTCGCAAAGCGGCTGGCCGGTGCTGATCGCGGCGCTGCTCTCGGCCCCGCTGGTCGTGCCGATGCTGGGCATGCTGGCGGGCCGGCACTGGATGATTGATGGCTGGCTGCAGCTGCTGCTGAGCGCACCGGTGCAGTTCTGGCTGGGCGCGCGCTTCTACAAGGCCGGCTGGGCCGCCGCCCGGGCCGGCAGCGGCAATATGGACCTGCTGGTCGCCCTGGGTACCAGCGCAGCCTTTGGCCTGAGCTTCTACCACCTGCTGGGAGGCGCCTCGGCCCATGCGCTGTACTTCGAGTCCTCGGCCGTCGTGATCACCTTGGTGCTCCTGGGCAAATGGCTGGAAGCGCGCGCCAAGCGCCAGACCACGGCGGCGATCCGTGCGCTGCAGGCGCTGCAGCCACAGACCGCCCGCGTCATCCGGGACGGCCGCGAGCAGGAGCTGCCAATCGCCGCGCTGCGCCTGGGCGACGAGCTGATCGTGCGGCCGGGTGAGCGCATCCCGGTCGACGGCGAGCTGCTGGAGGGCCTGAGCCAGGTCGACGAGTCCTTGATCACCGGTGAGAGCCTGCCGGTGGCCAAGCAGCCCGGTGCGCGCCTGACCGGCGGCAGCGTCAACGGCGAGGGCCTGCTGCGCCTGCGCTGCACGGCGCTGGGCGCCGAGTCGACGCTGGCCCGCATCGCCCGCATGGTCGAAGATGCGCAAGGCCACAAGGCACCGATCCAGCGCCTGGTCGACCAGGTCAGCGCGGTCTTCGTGCCGGTGGTGCTGGTGATCGCGCTGATCACGCTGCTGGGCTGGGGGCTCGGTGTCGGTGACTGGGAACAGGCCTGGCTGAACGCGGTCGCGGTGCTGGTGATCGCCTGCCCCTGCGCGCTCGGTCTGGCCACACCGGCCGCCATCATGGCCGGCACCGGTGTCGCCGCCAGCCACGGCATCCTGATCAAGGACGCGCAGGCGCTGGAGCAGGCGCACCGGCTGCAGCTGGTGGCGCTGGACAAGACCGGTACGCTGACCGAGGGTCGGCCGCAGCTCATCGCGGCCGAGGGAGCGCCGGAACTGCTGCGCTGGGCCGCGGCGCTGCAGGCGGGCAGCGAGCATCCGCTGGCGCATGCGGTCAGGGTCGCGGCGCAAGACCTGGCCCTGCCCGCCAGCGAGAATCTGCGCGCGGTCGCCGGGCGCGGCGTGCAGGCCCGCGTCGAACAACAAGACCTGGCCCTGGGCAGCGGGCGCTGGATGCAGGAGCTGGGCGTCGACCTGGGCCCGCAGCAGGCACGTGCCGCCGCGCTGCAGGCCGAGGGCCGCACCGTGTCCTGGCTGGCGGCGATCGGCGAACAGCCGCGGCTGATCGGCCTGCTGGCCTTCGGCGATGCCTTGAAGCCTCAGGCCGCCGTCGCCGTACAGCATCTGCGGGCGCTGGGCATACGCACCCTGCTGCTCAGCGGCGACAACGCCGGCAGCGCCAAGGCAGTGGCCAAGACGCTGGGCATCGACGAGCTGCGCGCCGAGCTGCTGCCCGAGGACAAGGCCCGCATCATCGCGGAACTGAAGGCCCAGGGCCGCCATGTCGCGATGGTCGGTGACGGCATCAACGACGCCCCGGCGCTGGCGGCCGCCGATGTCGGCATGGCGATGGCCACCGGCACCGAGGTGGCGATGGCGGCGGCTGGCATCACGCTGATGCGCGGCAACCCGGCCCTGGTCGCCGATGCGATCGATATCTCCAAGCGCACCTACGCCAAGATCCGGCAGAACCTGTTCTGGGCCTTCGCCTACAACGTCGTCGGCATCCCGCTGGCGGCCCTGGGCTATCTGAACCCGGTGATCGCCGGCGCGGCGATGGCGCTGTCCAGCGTCTCGGTGCTGGGCAATGCGCTGCTGCTGAAGCGCTGGAAGGGCCTGGCGACATGAGCACGCTGTTCAATATCGGCGAGGCGGCCGCGCGTTCGGGCGTCTCGGCCAAGATGCTGCGGCATTACGAGTCGCTGGGCCTGCTGCCTCAGGTCGCACGCACCGAGGCCGGCTACCGGCTCTATTCGGACAAGGAGGTGCACACGCTGCGCTTCATACGCCGCGCCCGCGATCTGGGCTTCTCGATCGCCGAGATCACCGAGCTGCTCAAGCTCTGGCAGAACCGTCGGCGCGCCAGCAGCGAGGTCAAGCGCATCGCGCTGGCCCATGTGGCCGACCTGGACCGCCGACTGGCCGAGATGACGGCGATGAAGCGCAGCCTGGAGGCCTTGGCCAGCTGCTGCCATGGCGACGAGCGGCCCGACTGTCCCATCCTCGACGGCCTGTCTGAGGCATGATCGCCGCTCTGACGAAAGGAGCCCTCGATGGCCTGGATTGAACGTTTCACCGCCAAGCAAGGCGAGGTCGGCGGCCTGCCGATCAGCCGCGCGCTGCCGGTCGTGGGCCGCCGCACCGTCGGCGCCTGGTGCTTTATGGACCATGCCGGCCCGGCCACGCTGGCGCCGGGCCAGGGCATGCGGGTCGGCCCGCATCCGCACACCGGGCTGCAGACCTTCAGCTGGATGATAGAAGGCGAGATCCTGCACCGCGACTCGCTGGGCAGCGAGCAGGTCTTGCGCGCCGGCCAGGTCAATCTGATGACGGCCGGGCGCGGCATCTGCCACTCGGAGGAATCGCTGACCGACAGGCTGCAGCTGGCCCAGCTGTGGATCGCCCTGCCGGAGCACAGCCGCTTCGGCCCGCCGCGCTTCGAACACTTCGCCGCGCTGCCGCAGCTGAGCCTGGGCGGCTTCGCGGGCACGCTGCTGGTCGGCAGTCACGGCGGCGCGCGCTCGCCGGTGCCCAGCGATACCGAGCTGCTGGGCATGGACCTGGCCTGCGCCGCCGCGGCCGAGGCCGAGCTGGCGCTGCAAGCTCATTTCGAACACGGACTGATGGCGCTGGAGGGCGAGCTGACGCTGCAGCTGGACGATGGCGAAACCGCCTCGCTGCAGCCTGGCGAGCTGCTGTATCTCGCGCCCGGCCAGACCCGGCTGCAGCTGCGCAGCGCGGCGGCCGCGCGGCTGCTGTTGCTGGGCGGCCCGCCCTTCCCGGAGCCGCTGCTGCTGTGGTGGAACTTTGTCGGCCGCAGCCCCGACGAGATCCGCCGCTTTGCAGCCGACTGGAACGCCGGCCAGGGCTTTGGCGAGGTCAGGGGCTATGACGGCGAGCGCCTGCTGGCGCCCGAGGTGCCGGCGCTGCGCGCGCCCTGATCTCAGGGATCGAGATCGATCTGCGCGCTCGGCTCGGCGCTGATGCGCGGGCCGAAGCTGCTGATCTCGGACAGCGTGGCATTGTGGTGCTCGCGGATGAAGGCCGCGCTGGCATGCGGCTTGTCGTGCGTGGTGTGGGCATCGGCCGCCAGCACGACCTCGAAACCCAGTGCGGCGGCGCGGCGTGCGGTCGTGTCGACGCAGAACTCGCTGGCATAGCCGCACAGCACGACGCGCCGGCTGCCATGCTTGGCCAGCCAGTCCGCCAGACCGGTGCGCAGAAAGGAATCCGGCGTGGTCTTGCGCAAGAGCGCATCGCCGACGCGGATGTTCAGCCGCGACTCCAGCAGCCAGCTGTCCGAATGAAAGGCCAGCAGGCCCTCGGCAGTCTCATGCTGGATGAAGGCCACGGGCACACCCTGCTGATGCGCCCGGGCGGTCAGCGCATTGATGCGCGCCACCACCACATCGGCCTCGAAGGGCCGCGGCTCGGGCTCGAACAAGCCGCGCTGTACATCGATCACCAGAACCGCCGTTTCACTCATGGCTGCCTTGTACTCCAAAACACCGCAGCTCGGTTTCCGCCCCCGGCGCAAACCCGGCCCCGGCGTCAGCTTTTCACAGGCGGCGGGTCCGCTCATCGCACCGATCCAGCCCTCATAGCAGCCCTGCCACCCGCAAGCAATCCCCATGGACACAGGCCCACCGGCCTCCGCAATCTGGGCCCGAACCACCACGTTTGAAGTCCCCCGGGTGGGTACAGGCGCGGGTAGATTCCGCGCTGGACACGCAGCTTGGCAAAACCTGACCCCGGTCGCAGCGCCCCTTCGGCTCGCAACCGGTCTACCTTTGGGAGTCTCTGAATGAGCAGATACGAACGCTTGTGCGCCTTGATCGGCGCGGCGCTGATGAGTGCGGCCTTGATGGCGATGCCGGGCGCCGCAGGTGCCGGCACGGTGTCGCTGTCGACCGGTGCGGGGGCGATCAATGTCGGCGACAGCTTCAGCCTGCGGCTGAAAATCTCCGGCCTCAGCGCGGCACCGGGCGACTCGCTCAGCGGCTTCGACCTGAAGCTGAAGTTCGACAACACGGTCAGCGCCTTTCTCGGGGCCGACTTCGTCGACGCCGCCTCGGGCGTCAACCAGCTCGACCATCCTGAGATGGCGGCCTTCCCTTTCCTCGGCGACGCCGCCCTGGTGGGCGCCGACACCGTCAGCGCCTTCGGCCTGTCGGGCAACAGCCCCGGTCTGCTGGACGCCCAGCAGCTGGACGCGTTCGTGTTCCTGACCCTGCGCTTCAGCGCGCTGGCCGAGAGCTCGTCAGCGCTGTTCAGCCTGGACCTCAGCGACCCCGGCCTGCTGTTCGCAGATGCCGACAGCGGGGTCCTGGCCGTCGACTTCGACATCAGCCGTCTTTCCCTGAGCATCGGGCCGGGCTCGAACCCGGTCTCCGAGCCGCCGGCCCTGGCCTTGGCGTTGAGCGCCTTGCTGTTGATGGGCCGCAGCGTGCGGCGCGCCCGATCACCTGAGCGCTGGGTCGGTGCGCGCACAGCGGCGCTGCTGGCGGGCAGCGGCCTGTTGTTCGCAGCCGGGCTCGCATCGGCAGCGCCGGAGCCGGTGGCCAAGCAGGGCGGCGCGACAGCAACCGCCGGCCAGGGCGCCGTGGCGGGCCGGGTGATCGAAGTCCAGGGCCAGCGCATCAAGCTGCGCAGCGCCTCGGGCAGCGAGGTCTGGTACACCGTCAGCGCCCCCATCACCAGCAGCATCATCAACAAGCAGGCGCGCGGCCAGGCCCGGCCACTTGGCGATGCCTTGCTGCTGGACACGCCGGTCTTCGACTGAAGCCGCGCCCACCGCTCCACCCACCCTTCAAGGGAGATTTCCATGCATGCTCCGTTTCAAGCACGGCGGCTGGCGCTCGCCTGCGCAGTTCTGCTCGGCGTCCCGGTCTGGGCTCAGACCTCCTCGCCCTTCACGCCGCCCGAGCCCAAGCTCGGTGTCTACGTCGTCAACAGCGGCTCCGGGCTGGACACCGGCTGCACCTACCGCAGCGGCGGCCCGCTGCGCATCCGGCTGCCGATTCCCAAGGTGGTCAACGACAACCAGCTCAACGCCGATGGCAGCCTGATCAACCCCTCCGAGCTGGTCGCCAACGGCGTCCTTGCGGCGCAGGCAGTGCTGCGTTTTCCGGTCTTTGACATCGACGACAAGGCCGTGGTCCAGGGGGCCGCCCCCGAGGTCGACCGTCTGAGCTTCAACGGGCAGTTCAAGCGCACGCTGGCCGGCTTCAACAACACCTGGACCGACGACTCGCTGATCGTGCCCATCGAGGAGTTGCGCTTTGGCAAGGACAACATCCTGCAGATCGACATCGATACCGCCAATGCCGGCTCCGGCGAGTACTGGTGCATGTCGGTGGACTGGCTGTCGGCCGAGTTCGAGGTGGCCGCGCCCTATGTGCTGGCCCACGGGATCTCGGCCAATGAAAGCACCTGGGACGAGGGTAGCGCCCCCGGTGTGCTGGGGGCGCTGGAGCAGCGCGGCGTGCGCTTCACCCGCTTCTCGCTCGGCACCGATGTGGACGGCAATGGCCGGGTGGCCACCAACGCCCGCGAGTTGCGCACCCAGATCCAGGCCTGGCTGGACGAGCAGAAGGCCGATCGCGTGCATGTGATCGCCCACAGCAAGGGCGGTCTCGATACCCAGGGTCTGCAGGCCCTGGCGCCCAAGTTCAAGCTGCTGAGCCTGTCGACCTTGTCGACCCCGCACCGTGGCAGCGTCGCCGCCGATCTCTCGCTGATCCAGAAGAGCGACTACGACGACCTCGTCGCCGCCGGGGCCGATCCCAACGGCTTTGCCCAGACCTATCTGGACACCTGGACCTTCGGCCAGGGCCCGCAACTGCCCGGCCTGCGCGACCTGGCCACCTATGCCAGCTCGCCGCGCGGCAATATCGCCAACACCTTCACCATCGGCGCCAGTGCCGACGCCGATGGCAACAACGAGCTCAGCACGGCCGAGATCGCGCCGCTGTTCCCGTCGGTAGCGGCCTATGCGGCCCGCCGCGCCTGGCTGGTGCTGCGCGACTTCAGCTCGGCGACGATGAGTTTCTCGACCGTCCCCGGTCTGCTCTGGGGCACCCGCACCGTGTTGACCTACACCACCACGCTGGCGGGCGCGCCGCAGCCCAATGACATCGTGGTCAGCCATGCCTCGGCCAATCCGGGCTACGGCAGCCCCGTCGGCAACGTGCTGGCCAACCACAGCTCGGTGAAGAGCGCAGCCAATGTGAACCTGCTGCTGGATCGCACCATCCCCATCAAGGACTGACGGCCATGAACAACTTCTTCGCACACAAGTTCGGCCGCCCGACGGCCTGGCGCTGGCTGCTCAGCCTCGCCACGGTGATGGCCGCGATGCTGTTCAGCACCGCCGCCCACGCCCAGGTGGCCCAGGTCGCGATGAACACGCCGACCACGCTGAGCGCTCAGATCAACCCTGGCATGAGCCGCCTGACCCTGCCCTTCGACCTCAGTGGCGCGAGCCGCCTGAGCCTGGACATCATCGTGCCGGTCGATGGCGCCTCGCTGACCCTGCTGGCGCCCGACGGCGCTGTGGCCGCTGCCTCCGGCCAAGCCGGTGTCAACTTCCATCCCGGCGCCAGCCTGCCCCGCCCGGCACCGGGCGGCGTGTTCGAGGTCGCCGCGATCAGCGCGCCGCCCAATGGCCGCTGGACCCTGGTACTGGAGTTCCCGGCGGCCGGCTATTCCACGGTGGTGATCGCGACCTTGCGGGCGATCTCGCCGATCCAGGCCGGCATCGCGGTCGAGCGCAGCACCGTGCTGGTGGGCGAGGACGTGTCAATCGGCATGCTGCTCACCAACAACGGCCAGCCCATCCTGGGCCAGGCGCCGCAGATCTCGGTCAGCCCGGTCAATGCTCCGGAGAGCGCGGCGCAGACCGCCATCGACACCGGCACCGGACCTGATGGCCTGGCCAACGACGGGCTCTACAGCATCGACCATCTGTTCACCCAGGCCGGCAGCTACCAGATCCGGGGCCGCGCGAGCATCGCGACGCCGACCGGACCGGTGGTCCGACAGGCCATGCACAGAATCACCGTGCTCCAACCGACGCTGACCCAGGCCAGCGTGCAGCTGAACAATCTCGCGGGTGCGGGCGGCTGCGTCAGCGGCCTGCAGGTCTCGCTGCGTTTCGATGCCAGCGGGGACGGCAGCTACGCGGCCCAGATCCAGCTGGCCGGCAGCAACGGCCGGGTGATCGAAAGCCGGGCCGCCTTCGAGGCGGTGGGCAGGCGGGCCAGCAGCTCGGCCACGTTCAGCGCCAAGGACATCAAGGACCGCATCGGCATCGACGGGCCCTACAGCGTGCGCCTGATCGAGGTGCTGGATGTGGGCGGCGACGATTTCGTGCTGGCCTTCCGGCGCCACAATGCGGGCAGCTTCAATGTGCCGCTGTCCGGGCTGTGCGCCCAGCCTGTCGAGCTGCCCGGCCCGCTGAGCGTCACGCCGGTGCTGAAGTCGGGCTTCATCGGCGCGCTGGACATCAACATCCCGGTCAAGGTCACCGTGTCGGGCTTCTACCAGATCTCCTACAAGGTCTTCGGTGCCGGTGGCAAAGACCTGGGCCTGATCAACGCCTCGCGCCAGCTGAGCGCCGGGGTCAACAATGTGACCAGCCGCCTCGCCTCCGAAGCGCTGGCCAATTCGGACGGCCCTTACCGGATCGTGTCCCTGCTGGTGCTCGGAGGGGGAGCGGCCGAGCGGCTGTCCCAGGTCGGCGCTTCGGCGGCCATCTCGCGCTGGCAGCACTTCCCCAGGATCACCGGCGATCTGAACGGCGATGGCTCGGTCGACGCGGCCGACAACGCCCTGATCACGCAGTTCCGCAATGTGCCAGCCCTGGTACCCGGTGACAGGCGCGACCTCAACAAGGACGGTGTCGTCAACCTGCTGGACGCACGCGCCCTGCAGCGCCTGGCCTGCCGTGCCCCCAACTGCCCGGTCAATCCATGAGCGTGTCGGCGGCCTGGATCGCAAGCGGGGCGACGGCCGCCTACTTCGCCCTGGTGCCGCTGCTGTTCGCCGCCGTCAACAGCGGACTGCCGATGTGGCTGGAGCGGCTGCTGCTGGGCCTGGCCACACCAGGCGTGCTGCTCGTGCTGGTCTGGATGCCGCTGCTCAAGAGCCTGGGACTGGGCCAGGGGGAATGGATCGTCGGTCCCAGCCTGGCCGCCTATGTGCTGCTGGCGCTGAGCTACAGCGCCGCGGCCGGCAGCCTGGCCTGGCTGATCGGCCGGCTGCTGCGATAGCAGGCGGCCGGGGTTTGCGCGCATTCGCTCAGGCCAGCTTGCCCGTCTGGAAGTCACGCACCGCCTGCATCAGCTCGGCCTGGGTGTTCATCACAAAGGGGCCGTACTGCGCGATCGGCTCGTTCAGCGGCTTGCCGGCGATCAGGATCGCGCGGGTCGGCTCATCGCCAGCCACCAGCCGCACACCGTCGCTGCCCGGTGTGTTGGCCAGTATCGCCATGCGTTGCGGCGGCACCGTGCAGCCGGTCTCGAAGCGCAGCGCGCCGCGATAGACGTAGACGAACGCGTTGTGCGTCTCGGGCAGCAGCTGCTCGAAGCTCGCACCGGGCGCCAGATGCAGGTCCAGGTACAGCGGCTCGGTGTGTTCGCGCTGCACCGCGCCCTTGACGCCATGGCTCTCGCCGGCGATCACGCGCACCTTGACGCCATCCTGCTCGAACTCCGGGATCTCGGCGCTGGCGATGTCGCGATACCAAGGGTCACGCAGCTTGTCCTTGGCCGGCAGGTTGAGCCACAGCTGGAAGCCTTCCATCCGGCCCTGCTGCTGCTCGGGCAGCTCGCTATGGATCACGCCACGGCCGGCGGTCATCCATTGCACGCCACCGCCCTCGATCAAGCCCTCGTTGCCGGCCGAGTCGCGATGCCGCATCCGGCCTTCGAGCATATAGCTGATGGTCTCGAAGCCGCGGTGCGGATGGTCGGGAAAGCCGGCGATGTAGTCATCGGCCTGATCCGAGCCAAAGGCGTCCAGCATCAAAAAGGGGTCCAGGCGGCGCTGCAAGGTGTTGGTCAGCACGCGGGTCAGCTTGACCCCGGCGCCGTCGCTGGTCGCCTGGCCGGCGACCAGTCGCTCCACCGCGCGCGGCTGGGTCAGCTGCGAAGTCAAGGTGGTGGTGCTCATGGTCGGTGCTCCTTGTCGACAGGGAATGAGAGTGAATTAGACCGTAGCCGGGCTGAACAGCTCGGCGATCTGCGCACGGGCGCCGGCCACTGCGGCGGCTTCGGCATCCGGGCCCATCGCCAGGCCTTCGGCATAGATGAAGCTGACATCGGTCATGCCCAGGAAGCCCAGCACGGTCTTCAGATAGGGCACCATGGTGTCGCTGGGCTGGTCGCGGTAGACGCCGCCGCGAGCCAGCACCACATAGACCTTCTTGCCCTTGACCAGGCCTTCGGGGCCGTTGGCCGTGTAGCGGAAGGTCGTGCCGGCGCGGGCCACCGCGTCGATCCAGTTCTTCAGCTGGGTCGGGATGCCGAAGTTGATCATCGGCGCGCCGATCACGATCGCATCGTGGGCTTGCAGCTCATTGATCAGCGCATCGTTCTCGGCCACGCGGGCATTCTGCTCGGCGCTGCGCGCATCGGCCGGGGTGAACAGCGCGCCCAACGCGGCCTCGTCCATCACCGGGGTCGGGTTCAGGCCCAGGTCACGCACGGTGACGCTGGCGCCGGCATGCTGGGCCTTCAAGGCCTCGACCAGTTCGCTGGCCAGACGGGTGGAGAAAGAGCCTTGGCCGTCCTGGACACGACGGACGCTGGAATTGATTTGCAGAACGTTCATGGTGGTGCTCCGGTAGTGGGTTGGGTCGTCGTCTTGACGATGACTCCAATGTATTGGGCAGACCCACGAGACAGAAGACGGCAGTCTGGATAAGATCGTTCCGCCAACGAGACAATCACGCCGATATGAGCCTGGACGCCGACGATCTACTGCTGTTTGCCCGCGTGGCCGAGGCCGGCTCCTTCAGCCGCGCCGCCGAGCGGGTCAAGCTGCCCAAATCCACCGTCTCGCGCCGCCTGGCGGCACTCGAAGAACGGCTGGGCGAGAAGCTATTGCAGCGCAGCACCCGCCGCCTGACCCTGACCGAGTTCGGCCAGGGCGTGCTGGAACATGCGCGGGCGGTGGCCGCCGAGGTGGACGGCGCGCTGTCGCTGGCCCTGCACCGCCAGCAGCGCCCGACCGGGCGGCTGCGGGTCTCGATGCCGGCCGACTTCGCCCACCAGGCACTGGCGCCGATGTTGTGCGCCTTTGCCCTGGAGTATCCGGAGGTGTCGCTGGAGCTGGACCTGTCGCCGCGCCGGGTCGATCTGATCGCCGAGGGCTTCGATCTGGCGGTGCGCATGGGCGATCTGCCCGAGGACAGCCAGCTCGCCGCGCGCCGTCTGGCCCTGTTCACGAACAGCCTGTACGCCGCCCCCAGCTATCTGCGCCTGCATGGAGAACCGCAACTGCCCGAGGCCCTGGGCAGCATGCATGGGCTGATGATTCTGTCGCGCTCCGGCGAGCCCATGCCCTGGAGCCTGCGGCGCGGCAGCGAGGGCCTGGCGTGGCAAGGCGTGCCCGACAAGCGCAGCCTGGTCAACGCGCCCGATATGCTGCTGCGCCTGGCCTGCGCCGGCGTCGGCATCACGGCCGTGGGCGACCACTTCGCCCAGCCCTATGTCAGCCGCGGCGAACTGGTGCGGGTGCTGCCCGACTGGGAGCTGGCGCCGGCGGCCTGCTGGGCGGTCTTTCCCGGACGTCGGCTGATGCCGCTGCGCACCCGGGTCTTTATCGAAGCGATGGCCACGGCGCTGTCGGCCTGCCCGGGCCAGTGATGCGGCCTCACTCCGGAGGCCGGAAACCGACCTCCACCGTGGCCACCCGGGTCTTGCTGATCGGCGCGAAACGCCAGCGCGCCACCGCCGCCAGCACGCTGGCGACCAGGCGCTGATTGCTGGACTTCAGCACCTCGGGCGCCTGCACCGTGCCATCGGGCTTGACCTCGAACTGCACCAGCACCGAGCCGCTGCCGCGGCCACGCAGCAGCACCGCCGGGTACTCGGGCTCGACCCGCTCGATCAGCCGCAGCGGCTCTTCCGGCGGCTCGGGGGCGGGCGGCACTGCCGCCACCGCCGCGACCGCCGGGCTGGCCATGGCCGGGCTGGCGGCTTGCGGAGCGAGTGCCACCGCCTGAGTAGTCGGCTCAGGCGGGGCCGCGGTGGCCACCAGCGGCTGCTCGGGCCCGGGCCTGGGCTCTGCTTGAGACTGCTGCGCCAGCGCCGGCCGCTCCGGCGGCGCTGGCCTGGGGGCGGCGGGCGCCGCTGCCGGCCGGACCGGCGCCGCGGCCTCGGGCGCCGCCCTGGGCTTGGCCGGCGCCTTGTCGGCATGGAAGCGTATCCACTGGTAGACCTTGTCGGCATCGCGCTTGGCCCGCTCGGCCGCGCTGAGCTTGGCCTTGGCCTCGAGATCGCCGAGATCCTGCGCCCGGCCTGGGCCGCCGCTCAGTGTCAATGCCATGGCGAGCCCGGCGAACACGCCGGCCCTGTGATGCCGCAAGCTGATCTTCATCCATCCCTCCCTGGTCTGGTGTGGACACTGCGGCTGGTCTTCTGGATCGCCGCCTGTGCGTCAAGCGCCCGAAGTGTAGGCAGCAAGCCCCCCCGAACAGGCTCCGGGTTTGCACCGACTCTTGCCAAACTGTTCACACCTGACCCTATACTGCGCGCCTGCTCCGGGGTGCCCTGCTGCGCTTGATTAAGAAGTCTTAATGAAGCGTCGGGCTGAGATGTGGTGGAAGCCATGGTCCCGCTGAACTTGATCCGGTTTGTACCGGCGTAAGAAGAGCCTGCTCGCCTCCCCATGCCCTGGGCGCGAGCCCTGCCCGCTTCGCGCGCCCGTCCCCAGCCGTTCCAAGACCAGTCTCCGGGGTTCACCTGGAGACCGTCATGAACAGCATCACCGAACCGACCGCGCTGGATCAGAGCATCGCGCTGAGCCGCGAACCCCTGCCCGCGTCGACCAAGATCTATCTGGCCGGCGAGCGCCATCCCGAGCTGCGCGTGCCGATGCGCGCGATCGCGCTGACGAACGGCGAAACCGTCACCGTCTACGACCCCTCCGGCCCCTACACCGACCCGGCCGCCGCCATCGATGTGCGGCGCGGCCTGCCCACGCCACGCGCCGCCTGGGTCGAGGCGAGACAGGACACCGAGGCCTACGAGGGCCGCTGCATCCAGCTGATCGACGACGGCCTGCGCGACCAGGCCCAGCAGCTCAAGCTGCACGAGATCAGCGCCGGCCTGCAGCGCACACCGCGCCGCGCCAAGGCTGGCCACAACGTCACGCAACTGCACTACGCGCGCCGCGGCATCGTCACACCGGAGATGGAGTTCGTCGCGATCCGCGAGAACCAGCGCCATGAATGGATGCGCGAGTACGAAGCGGACGCCGAGCGCGAGGCCCGGCTGAAGGGCCAGTCCTTCGGTGCCAGCATTCCCGAGCTGATCACGCCCGAGTTCGTGCGCGACGAGATCGCCCGTGGCCGCGCCATCATCCCGGCCAATATCAACCACACCGAGCTGGAGCCGATGGCGATCGGCCGCAACTTCCTGGTCAAGGTCAACGCCAATATCGGCAACTCGGCCGTCACCTCGTCCATCGAGGAAGAGGTCGAGAAAATGGTCTGGGCCACGCGCTGGGGCGCCGACACGGTGATGGACCTCTCGACCGGCCGCAACATCCACACGACGCGTGACTGGATCGTGCGCAACAGCGCCGTGCCCATCGGCACTGTGCCCATCTACCAGGCGCTGGAGAAGGTCGGCGGCGTGGCCGAAGACCTGAGCTGGGCGCTGTTCCGCGACACCCTGATCGAACAGGCCGAGCAGGGCGTCGACTACTTCACCATCCATGCCGGCGTGCGCCTGCCCTTCATCCCGATGACGGTCAAGCGCCGCACCGGCATCGTCTCGCGCGGTGGCTCCATCCTGGCCAAGTGGTGCATCGCCCACCATCAGGAGAATTTCCTCTACACGCATTTCGAGGAGATCTGCGAGATCATGAAGGCCTACGACGTCAGCTTCTCGCTCGGCGACGGCCTGCGGCCCGGCTCGCTGTCGGACGCCAACGACGAGGCCCAGTTCGCCGAGCTGCGCACCCTGGGCGAGCTGACCAAGATCGCCTGGAAGCACGATGTGCAGACCATGATCGAGGGCCCGGGCCATGTGCCTATGCACCTGATCCAGGCGAACATGACCGAGCAGCTGAAGCACTGCGACGAGGCGCCGTTCTACACGCTGGGGCCGCTGACCACCGATATCGCGCCCGGCTACGACCACATCACCAGCGGCATCGGCGCCGCGATGATCGGCTGGTTCGGCTGCGCGATGCTCTGCTACGTCACGCCCAAGGAACACCTGGGCCTGCCCGATCGCGACGACGTCAAGGCCGGCCTGATGGCCTACAAGATCGCGGCGCACGCCGCCGATATCGCCAAGGGCCACCCGGGCGCCCGGGCGCGCGACGACGCGCTGTCCAAGGCCCGTTTCGAGTTCCGCTGGACCGACCAGTTCAACCTCGGCCTGGACCCCGACACCGCGCGCGAGTTCCATGACGAGACCCTGCCCAAGGACAGTGCCAAGGTCGCGCATTTCTGCTCGATGTGCGGGCCGAAGTTCTGCTCGATGAAGATCACGCAGGAGGTGCGCGACTACGCCGCCGCCCAGCAGGGCATGGCCGACAAGAGCGCCGAGTTCAAGGCCCAGGGCAGCGAGCTCTACATCCCCATCAAAACCCAATCCTGAACCGATGGCACGCATCGCCATCGCCGGCGCCGGCCTGGCCGGCCGCCTGTTCGCCTGGGCGCTGGCGCGGGCGGGGCACAGTGTCGAGGTCTTCGACACCGCGCTCGGCCCCGGGCCCAGCTTCGACGGCCAGGGCGCGGCCGCCTTCACCGCCGCCGGCATGCTGAGCCCGCTGGCCGAGCAGGAGTGCGGCGGGGAGGACATCGCCGCCCTCGGCTGGCAAAGCCTGGCCCTGTGGCCCGGCATCGTGGGCCGACTCAAGACAGCGGTACGCCTCAGGGTGCAGGGCAGCCTGCTGCTGGCCCACCGCGGCGACCAGGGCGCGGCGGCACGGGCGCTGGCCCGCATGCCCGGTGCTCAGGACCTGAGCCCGGATCAGCTGCGCGCGCTGGAGCCGGCGCTCGCGCCGGGGCCGTGCGCCTGGCTGCTGCCCGGCGAAGGCCTGATCCACCCGGTCGAGGCGATGGCGGCCCTGCATGCCGAGGCGGTCGGCGTGGCCTGGCATTGGCAGCAGGCCGTGAGCGCCGTCGAACCTGGCCGCCTGCAACTGGCCGACGGCCGGCATGTCCACGCCGACTGGGCCATCGACACGCGCGGCCTGGGTGGCCGGCCCGAGCTGCCGAGCCTGCGCGGCGTGCGCGGCGAGGTGGTGGTGCTGGCGCTGCCGGGCCACGGCCTCCTCAGGCCGCTGCGCCTGCTGCACCCGCGCCACCGCGTCTATCTGGTGCCGCGCAGCGAGCACGAGCTGATCGTCGGCGCCAGCGAGATCGAGAGCGAGGACCGCAGCCCGGTCAGCCTGCGCAGCGCGGTGGAGCTGATGGCGGCGGCGCACAGCGTGCTGCCGGCGCTGGCCGAGGCCCGCATCAGCCGGCTGGACCGCAACCTGCGCCCCGCCCTGCCCGACAACCTGCCGCACAGCCATCACGAGCCCGGCCTGCTGCGACTGAACGGCCTGTACCGCCACGGCTGGCTGCTGGCCCCGGCCCTGGTGCAGCGCCTGCTGGGCGAAAGCGGCCTCGCTTCCCTGGAAACCATCCCATGATCACCATCCATCTGGACGAACAAGCGCTGCAGCTGCCGCCCGGCAGCACGCTGGCCGAGCTGCTGGTCCGGCAGCAGCGCGCGCCCGAGAGCGTGGCCACCGCCCGCAATGGCGAGTTCGTTGCCCGCGAGGCAAGACCTGGCACCGTGTTGAGCGACGGTGACCGGATTCTTCTTTTCAAACCGATTGTCGGAGGCTGATATGGATGATGTCCTGACCATCGACGGCGTCGCACTGCACAGCCGGCTCTTCCTCGGCACCGCCGGCTACCCCAGCCCGCAGATCCTGCAGCACGCGATCCGCGCCAGCGGCAGCATGCTGCTGACCGTGGGCCTGAAGCGCACGCTGCAGGCGGGCGACAACGGCGCGCTCGCGCAGGCCTTGGCGAGCGCCCGGGCCCAGGGCGCACGGCTGCTGCCGAACACCGCCGGCTGCCGCACCGCGCGCGAGGCGGTGCAGCTGGCGCAGATGGCGCGCGAGCTCTACGGCACGCACTGGATCAAGCTGGAGGTGGTCGGTGACGAGCTGAGCCTGCAGCCCGACCCCTTCGAGCTGCTCGCCGCCGCCACCGAGCTGGTGCGCGCGGGCTTCACCGTCTTCCCCTACTGCACCGAGGACCTGATCCTGGGCCGGCGCCTGCTGGATGCCGGCTGCGCCGTGCTGATGCCCTGGGGCGCGCCTATCGGTTCGGGCCAGGGACTGATGAATCTGCAGGGCCTGCGCACGCTGCGCGAGCGCCTGCCCGAGGCGCTGCTGATCATCGACGCCGGCCTCGGTGCGCCGTCGCAGGCCGCGCAGGCGCTGGAGCTGGGCTTCGACGCCGTGCTGCTGAACAGCGCGGTGGCCCAGGCGCGCGACCCGGTGGCGATGGCCGAGGCCTTCCGCGATGCCGTGCGCGCGGGCCGCCAGGCCCGCCTCGCCGGGCTGATGGCACCGCAGGATTTCGCGGTGGCCAGCACACCGGTCAGCGGCCATGCCTTCCTGCTGGGTTAAGAGCGATGAACGAGCCTATCTATCCCCACCCCAGCCTGCCCTCGCCCTGGGTCCAGGCCATCAACCCCGACAGCGACCACATGCCGCCCTGGACGCAAGACCCGACCCCGCCGGTGATCTGGAGCGTGGCCGGCACCGACAGCGGCGGCGGCGCCGGCTTGTCGGCCGACACGCGCGCAGCGGCGGCGATGGGTGTGCATCTGTGCCCGGTGGTGGCGGCCGTCACCGCGCAGAACTCGCTGGGGGTACGGGCCGTGTTCCCGCTGCCCGAAGAGCAGCTGCAGGCCCAGCTGGAGGCGCTGGCCACCGACATGCCGCCGCGCGTCATCAAGACCGGCCTGCTGGCCAGCGTCGCGGCGGTAAGGGCGGTGGCCGAGACGATAGACGCGCTGCGGCGTGAGCACGGCTTTGTCGGCCTGGTGGTCGACCCGGTGCTGGGCGCCAGCGCCGGCGGCGCCGGTTTCGCCGACGAGGCGCTGATCACCGCCTATCGGGAATGGCTGCTGCCCCGCGCGAGCCTGATCACGCCGAACCGCCGCGAGGCCGCTCGCCTGACCGGGCTGGCGGATGGCGTGCCGGCCCTGGCCGCCGCGCTGCGGCAGCTGGGGGCACTGGCCGTCTGCATCACCGGCGGGGACGACGCGGCCGAGCTGGCGCTGGACTGGTGGGACGGCCCGCTCAGCCCCTGGCAGCCCGAACTCGGCGGCACGCGCGGCTGGCTGGCCCTGCCCCGTGTGGCGACGCGCCACCACCATGGCAGCGGCTGCAGCTTCGCCACGGCCGCCGCCGCCGCGCTGGCACGCGGCTTCCCGCTGCCCGACGCGACGGTGCTGGCCAAGATGCTGAGCTGGACCGCGCTGCGCGACGGCCATGCCGCCGGCACCGGCGCCGGCCCGCTGCGGCCGGCGCCGGCCTTCGTCGCCGAGCCGCAGGCGATGCCGGTGATGAGCTTCGGCGATGAGCCGCTGGACACCGCCACGCTGGCCCGCTGGGGCCGGGTCTTGCGCGGCGAGGTCACCGCAGACCATCGCTGCGGGCTCTACGCGATCACCGACGACGCGGCTCGCGTGGCCGAGCTTGCCGCTGTGGGGCTGTTCCCGCAGATTCAGTTGCGGATCAAGACCGAGCCTGGCGAGGATCTGCGCACAGCGGTAAGCAGGGCCTTGCAAGGCCTGGGGCAAGGCAGCCAGCTCTGGATCAACGACCACTGGCGCCTGGCCCTGGAGGAAGGGGCGACGGCCCTGCACCTGGGGCAGCAGGACTGGGCGGCGCTGAGCGATGAGGAACGCAGCCTGCTGCTGCGCGAGCGCGAGGTCTGCGGCCTGAAGCTGGGCATCTCCAGTCACAGCCTGTGGGAGCTGGCGCGCGCACGCGGCCTCGCGCCCAGCTATATCGCCTGCGGTCCGGTCTGGCCCACCACGACCAAGGACATGCCCTGGCTGCCGCAAGGTCTGAGCCATCTGCGCTGGTGGGCCCGGATGGCCGGCACACCGGTGCTGGGCATCGGCGGCATCGTCTCGCCCGCGCAGGCCGAGCGCGTGGCGCGCACCGGTGTGGCCGGCGTCTGCCTGGTCAGAGCGCTGGATCAGGGGCCTGCGGTCTGGGCGTCCTATGGAGAAGCCTGGATGCGGGGGCAGTGGGCCGAGTAACGGCCGGGGCCGCTGCGCAGGCTACAGTCCCCGGCATGGCATATGAACTCCACTACTGGCCGACCATCCAAGGTCGCGGCGAATTCGTGCGGCTGGCGCTCGAGGCGGCCGGCGCGCCCTATCTCGATGTGGCCCGTGGGCCGGCCGGCCAGGGTCTGCCGGCGATGCTGCAGCATCTGCGGGACGGCCGCCAGCCGCACCCGCCTTTTGCGCCGCCCTTTCTGAAGGACGGCCACTTCGTGATCGGCCAGACCTCGGCCATCCTGCACTACCTCGGCGCCGAGCTGAAGCTCCTGCCGCGCAGCGAGCAGCTGCGCGCGTGGACCCAGCAGATCCAGCTGACCATCGCCGACATCGTGACCGAGGCGCACGACACCCACCATCCGCTGGGCCCCGACCTGTATTACGAGGACCAGAAGCCCGAGGCGCTGCGCCGCGCCCAGGCCTTCTGCAGCAACCGCCTGCCCAAGTTCCTGTCCTGGTTCGAGGCCATCGTGCAGCGCAACCCGGCCGGCACCCGCCATCTGGTCGGCGGCAAGCTGAGCTATGCGGACCTGTCGCTGTTCCAGCTGATCGAAGGCCTGCGCTACGCCTACCCCAAGGCCACGGCCCGTGTGCTGGCCTCCACACCCGGTGTCGTCGCTCTGCATGATCGCGTCGCCGCCCTGCCCAAGGTCGCGGCCTATCTGCGCAGCGAGCGCCGCATCCCGTTCAGCGAGCAAGGCATCTTCCGCTGCTATCCGGAGCTCGACGCCGGCTAGGCCGGCGGCCCGTCATCCGGCGCCCTCGGCGCGTCGGTAGTCGCCCAGTTCAGCCCTGACCCCAAGTTCCTGCATGAAAGCCGCCGGCTCGAAGCCCTCGTGCCGGTAGCGCTGCCGCATATGGGTCTTGGCGGCGCTCATATGCGCGGCGCTGGCCCATTCGACCAGGGTCAGCACATGCAAGGCATCGCCGGCGCTGTCGGGCTCCTGGATCAGCACCAGATGCTGTTCGCAGCCGGGCAAGGTGCTCAGCTCGGCATCGATACGCTCGATCTGCTTCAGGAAGCTGCTCAGCGCAGACGAGGGCACGATGAACTTGTCGATGCGATAGCGCGAGTCGGCGGACGGGATGGCGTGGGACATGGCAGACCTCGGTAGTGATCCGGCACCAGCCCGCGCGGACATCGCGCGGCACTGAACAGGAATAGCGCGAAGTCTCAGACCTCAAGCAATGTTAAGGTCAAGCAAAATCCACGAAAAATGAAAGGACAAGCAATGACAACAGGCTTGGAGGCTGCCGGTATCGCTCCGACGCTGTCGGTCGGCGAGGTGGCGCGGCGCAGCGGCGTGGCGGTCTCGACGCTGCATTTCTACGAGACCAAGGGCCTGATCAGCAGCAGCCGCAGCGAGGGCAATCAGCGCCGCTATGCGCGCGAGGTGCTGCGCCGCGTCGCCTTCATCCGCGTGGCCCAGCGGGTCGGCATCGGCCTGGCCGAGATCGCTACCGCGCTGGCCGCGCTGCCGCCCAAGGCGGCGCCCAGCCGCGCCGACTGGACCCGGCTGTCGGCCGACTGGCGCGGTGAGCTGGACGAGCGCATCGCCCAGCTCAAGAAGCTGCGCGACACGCTGGACGACTGCATAGGCTGCGGCTGCCTGTCGATCGACCGCTGCGGGCTGCGTAATCCGTACGACCGGCTCGGCGACGAAGGGCCGGGGCCGCAGCGGCTGCTGGTCAAGCGGCGTTGAGACGGCCGCGCAGGGCGCGCATATCTGTTTCCCGCATGTCCTGCTGCGCCAGCCTTCGTTGGCGGCACAAGGGCGGCGCCCTAAGCTGGCGCGTCATCATCGTCAAGGATCCGCCATGAGCATCAGCGCCATCAATGTCCGCAACCAGTTTCGCGGCACGATCAAGGAAGTCATCGAGGGGCCGGTGGTCTCGGAAGTCGATGTGCTCACGCCCTCGGGCCTGATCGTCACCTCGGTCATCACGACCCGCTCGGTCAAGGAGCTGGGTCTGGTGCCGGGCAAGGACGTGGTGGCCCTGGTCAAATCGACCGAGGTCTCGATCGCGACGCTGTGAGTCGGCTGTCATGGTCGCGCCTTACCGCCCGCCGCGCCTGCTGATCATTCCGGGCCTGCATGACAGCGGGCCGGCGCACTGGCAGACCTGGCTGCAGCAGCAGTACCGCGATGCGCGCCGCGTCGTGCAGCGCGACTTCAGCCACCCCGATCTGCAGCGCTGGGCCGAGCGCATCGGCGCCAGCCTGGACAGCGCCGGCCCCGGCGAGTGGATCGCGGTGGCCCACAGCTTCGGCACGCTGGCGCTGGCCCGGCACCTGGCCGATCACCCCGACTCGCCGATCCGCCAGGCCCTGCTGGTGGCCCCGGCCGAGCCGGACAAGTTCGGCCTGGCCGAGTCGCTGCCGCAGCGCCGGCTGGGCCGCCCCCTGACCCTGATAGCCAGCCAGAACGACCCCTGGATGAGCGCGGCCAGCGCCCAGCGCTGGGCCGAGCGCTGGGGCGCGAGCTTCAGCAATCTGGGCCTGGTCGGCCATATCAACACCGAGTCCGGCTTCGGCCCCTTCCCGCTGGCCCGGCGCTGGGTCGAGGCGGCACGCGCCCGCGCCGCGCGCGAACAGCGGCCCGCGCATGCGGCGTTCGACGAGTGGTCGTTCGCGGTGTGAGCCCTGAACCTTCATATCCTTATCGGAATAAGTTGGAGGACAAGCAGCGGGGGACTCTCAATAATGAAAAACAAATAACGAGAGCCTGCTGCCGTGAATTTCCAACAACTCCGATCCGTCCGCGAGGCCCAGCGCCGCAGCTTCAACCTGACCGAGGTGGCGCAAGCCCTGCACACCTCGCAACCCGGCGTCAGCCGCCAGATTCGCGAGCTGGAGGATGAGCTGGGCATCGAGCTTTTCGTGCGCGCCGGCAAGCGCCTGACCGGTCTGACCGAGCCGGGCCGCCAGGTCATGCCCATCGTCGAGCGCCTGCTGCACGAGGCCGAGAATCTGCGGCGTGCCGGTGACGATTTCGCCCGCGCCGGCAGCGGCGCGCTGCGCATCGCCGCCACCCACAGCCAGGCCCGCTATGCGCTGCCGCCGGTGGTGCGCGACTTCCGCGCCGCTCACCCCGATGTGATGCTGCATATGCAGCAGGGCTCGCCGCAGCAGGTGGCCAAACTGCTGCTGGACGGCGAGGCCGATGTCGGCATCGCCACCGAGGCGCTGGCCCAGTTCGACGAGCTGGTCGCCCTGCCCTGCTACCGCTGGACCCACACCATCGTGACGCCACCCGACCACCCGCTGGCCCGCGAGGCCTCGGAGGGCCAGGTCTTGACGCTGGAGCGCCTGGCCCAGTTCCCCATCATCACCTACGAGACCGGCTACACCGGCCGCTCGCACATCGACGACGCCTTCCGCGCCGCCGGCCTGGACATCGATGTGGTGCTGGTGGCGATGGATGCCGATGTGATCAAGACCTATGTGGACCTGGGCCTGGGCGTGGGCATCGTCGCCGCGATCGCCTACGACGAGGAGCGCGACCGCCATCTCGCCGCCATCGACGGTCGCCATCTGTTCGCCGACAACATGACACGGCTGGCGGTGCGCCGCGATGCCTATCTGCGCGACTACGTCTATGCCTTCATCTCGACCTTCGCCGCGCCGCTGACGCGGGCTGCCGTCGAAGACGCGCGCCAGGGCCTGCTCGCGGCCTGAGCGTCGGACTTGCAAAGCAAAGCAACTCTTCTTCGTTCACAAGCGCGCAGGCGCTCCCTACAGTCAAGTCTCCCCGCCACACCTCAAATCAAGAAGGTCCCTCCCGTGAACGCCATCCGACGCACCCTGTCCCTGCTGACCCTCAGTGCCCTGCTGGGCACCGCGGCCCAGGCCCAGACCACCCTGCTCAACGTCTCCTACGACCCGACCCGCGAGCTCTACCAGGACTTCAATGCCGCCTTCATCAAGCAGTGGAAGGCCAAGAGCGGCGAGACCCTGACGGTCAAGCAATCGCACGGCGGCTCGGGCAAGCAGGCCCGCTCGGTGATCGACGGCCTGGAGGCCGATGTCGTGACCCTGGCCCTGGCCTATGACGTCGATGCGCTGCACGACAACGCCAAGCTGATCCCGGTCGACTGGCAAAAGCGCCTGCCGCAGAACGCCAGCCCCTACACCTCGACCATCGTGTTCCTGGTGCGCAAGGGCAACCCGAAGGCGATCAAGGACTGGAACGATCTGGCCCGCCCCGGCGTCGAGGTCGTGACCCCGAACCCCAAGACCTCGGGCGGCGCCCGCTGGAACTATCTGGCTGCCTGGGGCTATGCGCTGGCCCAGCCGGGCGGCAATGCCGACAAGGCCAAGGATCTGGTCAAGCGCATCTACACCAACACCAAGGTGCTGGATTCCGGCGCGCGCGGCTCGCTGACCAGCTTCACCGAGCGCGGCATCGGCGATGTGCTGATCTCGTGGGAGAACGAGGCCTTCCTGGCGGTCAAGGAACTCGGCCCGGACAAGTTCCAGATCGTCACGCCCAGCCTGTCCATCCTGGCCGAGCCGCCGGTCGCGGTGGTCGACAAGGTGGTCGACAAGCGCGGCACGCGCAAGCAGGCCCAGGCCTATCTGGAATATCTGTACAGCCCTGAGGGCCAGGAGATCGCCGGCAAGCACTACTACCGCCCGCGCGACCCCAAGATCGCCGCCAAGTTCAGTGACCAGTTCGCCCAGGTCAAGCTGATCACGGTCGACGAGGTCTTCGGCGGCTGGCGCACGGCCCAGAAGACCCATTTCGCCGACGGCGGTGTGTTCGACCAGATCTACACGCCCGGCGGCCGCTGACAAGACCCGGCCCCCGCATTGTTTGTCTCCTCGATAGGCTGAGTCTTATCGACCTCAACCCCGGCGCGTCTTGGCGTGCCGGGGTCTTTTTTTGCCATGCCGCTCAGGGCATCGCGCTGACGCGCCAGATCATATTGCCGACATCGTCGGCCACCAGCAGCGCGCCGCGCGCATCGATGGCCACACCGACCGGTCGGCCCATCGCTTCGCCGGCCTCGCTGAGAAAGCCGCTCAGCACATCGCGAGCCGCCCCCGCCGGCTTGCCCTTGTGAAACGGCACGAAGATGACCTTGTAGCCGCTGTGCGGCCGACGGTTCCACGAGCCATGCTGGCCGATGAACATGCCGTCCGCGAACGCGGCCGGCAGCGTGCCGCCGGCGGAACGCGCCAGGCCCAGCGGCGCGGTGTGTGGCCCGAGCGCATAGTCGGGCACCAGCGCGCTGGCGACCAGCGCCGGTTGCGGGGGCTCGACCCGTGTGTCGAGGTGCTGGCCGAAATAGCTGTAAGGCCAGCCGTAGAAGCCGCCGTCCTGCACCGAGCTCAGGTAGTCGGGCACCAGATCGCTGCCCAGCTCATCGCGCTCGTTGACCACGGTCCACAGCACCTGCCCGGCCGCGTCCCAGGCCATGCCGACCGGGTTGCGCAGGCCGGAGGCGAAGATGCGGTGCGCACCGCTGTCGACCTGCACCTCCCAGATCGCGGCGCGGCCCGCCTCCACCTGCATGCCGCGCTCGGCAATATTGCTGTTGGAGCCCACGCTGACATACAGCCTGCTGCCGTCCCTGCTGGCCAGCAGGTTCTTCGTCCAGTGATGGTTGATCGGGCCACCCGGCAGATCGAGCAGCTTGGTGCCGGGCGTGGTGATCGAGGTGTCGCCGCTGCGGTAAGGAAAACTCAGCACCGCATCGGCATTGGCGACGAACAGGCGCTCGCCGATCAAGGCCATGCCGAACGGCGAGTACAGGCCGCTCAGCAGCACCGTGCGGGTTTCGGCGATGCCGTCGCCGTCGGCATCGCGCAGCAGGCTGATGCGGTCGGCACTGGGCGTGCCGGCCCCGGCCCGCTTCATCACCAGCCCCATGATCGTGGCCTTGAGCCCCTTGCTGCCTTCCGGCTTGGGCGGCGCATTGCTTTCGGCAACCAGCACATCGCCATTGGGCAGCACCAGCAGCCAGCGCGGGTGATCCAGCCCGCTGGCAAAGGCCGCCACCCGCAAGCCGGCCGCAGCCTGCGGCTGGCTGCCCTGCGGCCAGCCGGTGGCCGGCGCGATGTTCACGGTGGGCAGCAGCGTGCGCCTGGGCGCCGGCAGCTCGGGACTGGGCCCGCTGCCCTGCGGCACCGTCAAGGTCGCACTCTCGCCACAGCCCGAGAGCGCGAGAGCGGCCAGCACCGCCGCCATCAGCACAGGCGCGCTGCTGGCAGGCAAGGGCCGGCGCCGGATCGGAAGCAAGCTGTCCATGATTGAAATCCTTCGCGCCTTGTGAGCCGGAGCCTGATCTCAGCGCCGGGCTGGATTGATCTCGCGTACCGGGTGGCGGTGCTTGCCGATGGCCGCGATAAAGCTCGCGTGGGCCTCGGAAGCCTCCGCGGCCTCGGCGAGAACCACCCCGGGGTCGGCCTCACCGGAGGGGAGCAAGGCCTCGACATGGGCCGCGTCGAGCAAGGCCGTCGATGCGCCGAGGGCCAGCAGGGTCTTGCCATGGCGAAACTGCTGCGCGACGAAGTCGACGGCCTGGGCCTGGGCCAGCAGCGCGCGCACGCCGGCCTCGCCGTCGGGCAGGACCACCGCGTCAAACAGCACCGCCGGCGAGTTCTCGAAGCTGGCCGTGGCCTCCAGGGCCTCGCCATCGGCGGTCTCGACGAAACCGAGCCGCGCCGCGATGACCACGCTGACCGCGCCCGCGGCATGCAAGGCCCGTCGCACGGCGAGCAAGGACTCGGCTTCAACGCCGGGCGCGGCCAGCACCGCCACCTTGCGGCTGCGGATGCCACCGTCCCCGGGCAGGGCCGTCAGCGACAGTGCGGCGGAGACGCTGAACTCGGGCGGCTCGGGCGTCTGCAGCGCTCGCGGCATGGCGGCCGGCAGCGCCATCCCGAGGCCATCGGCGATGGCCGCGGCCAGCTGCGGCGACACGTTCACCAGCGAAGCCAGCATGCGTTCGCGGATCGCCGGCACCGTCAGCTTGCTGAGCTCGAAGCGGAAGCCGCCGACGATGTGAGCCTGTTCCACCTCGGTCTGGCTGTCGTAGAACAGTGTGGCCTGGGTGTAGTGGTCGGCGAACTTCTCCGGCTTGCCGCGCAGCTTCTCGCCGTCGACCGGCTGCGGGAAGGACACAAAGCCACGCGCACCGGCCTGGAAGGGGCAGCCGCCGCCCAGCGAGTTGGGCTCGTAAGCGACGCGCCCGCGGTTCACGGTCTGGCGATGGATGCCGTCGCGCTGGTTGTTCGACACCGGCGCGAGCGAAGCATTGATAGGCAGCTCATGAAAGTTGGCCCCACCGAGCCGGGTGATCTGCGTGTCCACATAGGAGTGGTGCCGGCCGGCCAGCAGCGGATCGTTGCTGAAATCAATGCCCGGCACGACATGCGCGGTGCAGAAGGCCACCTGCTCGGTTTCGGCAAAGAAGTTGTCGGGGTTGCGGTTCAGCACCAGGCGCCCGACCGGACGCACCGGCACCAGCTCCTCGGGAATCAGCTTGGTGGCGTCCAGCACATCGAAGCTGAAGGCCTCGGCCTGCTCCTCGCTGAACAGCTGCAAGCCGAGCTCCCACTCCGGGTACTCGCCCGACTCGATCGCCTCCCACAGATCGCGGCGATGGAAGTCGGCATCGGCGCCGGCGATCTTCACCGCCTCGTCCCAGACCAGCGAATGCGTGCCCAGCAGAGGCTTCCAATGGAACTTGACGAACTGCGAGCTGCCTTCGGCGGTAACGAGCCGGAAGGTGTGCACGCCGAAACCCTGCATCATGCGGAAGCTGCGCGGGATCGCGCGATCGGACATCACCCACATCAGCATATGCGTGGTCTCGGGCGATAGCGAGGCGAAGTCCCAGAAGGTGTCGTGCGCCGAGGCGGCCTGCGGCATCGCGTGGTGCGGCTCGGGCTTGACGGCGTGAACCAGGTCGGGGAACTTCATCGCGTCCTGGATGAAGAAGACCGGGATGTTGTTGCCCACCAGATCCCAGGTTCCCTGCTCAGTGTAGAACTTGACGGCGAAGCCGCGCACATCGCGCACGGTGTCGGCCGAGCCGCGCTCACCTGCCACGGTGGAGAAGCGCACGAACACCGGCGTCACCTTGCCGGCTTCGGCAAACGGCGCGGCGCAAGTCAGATCGCCGAGCGCCTCATAGGCTTCGAAGAAACCATGCGCGGCCGAGCCGCGCGCATGGACGATGCGCTCCGGGATGCGCTCGTGATCGAAATGGGTGAGCTTCTCGCGCAGGATGAAGTCTTCCAGCAGGGCCGGCCCGCGCAGCCCGGCCTTCAGGCTGTTCTGGTTGTCGGCGATGGGCACGCCCTGATTGGTGCTCAGCACCTGCGCGGAGCCGTCGACACGGGCCTGTGCGAGGCTGCCGTTCAGTGCGCGGCTGCCGGGCGCGGCCGGCGCGCCGGTCTTCGCCGTGATATTGATCTCGCTCAGCGTGCTGGCCGAGACCGAATCCGAGGCGGGCTCAGCGACCAAGCCGACCGACGGGTCCCGAGCGCTGTCGCGACCGAAATCCAGCCCCTTGTTGGCGTTGTAGGGCATCGATGCCACGAGGGCCTGGGTGGCGCTAGCCTGGACCTGGACAGGGTCGGCACCGGCCGATGACGCGCCGCCACGGTCCGTGCGCCCCCCGACGATGGCTTTGGGTTCACCCGAAGTTCGAGCGGGCGTGGGCAACGGTGCTTGTTTTTTCATGGCGAACTTTCAATGTGAAGGAGGACGGGGGCGCTCAGTGCCGGGCAGGCCGAGGCTTGCCGCCCGGGCCGGGCACCAGGCGGGCGCGGCGCTCGGCGTCCAGGCCGGGCGTGGCGCGCATATCGGTGTCGACCTGGCCGGCATCGAGATCGCGCTGGGCCTGCACCATCAGCGGATCGGGTTCGACAGCCACCGAGTCGGGCGATTCATCGCGCTCATGGGGCAGCGCCAGACCGGTCGCTGAGCGGGGTGCTTTTGCGCCGCGCGCCGAGTGCGGCACCTCGCGATTGGCGGTGCGCCCAGGGGCATCGCGCAGGACCGGTGTTTGCTTGCTTTTGCTCATCGCGTTTCCTTGTGCTGGTGGTGTGGATTGAAGGGACTGAGATACGAGCGCAACGCGTCGCTCGCTCATCTCGCGAGCCCGTGCAGGACCCAATGCCCGCCAAATGCGTTGAATTCACGCAAGTCCGTTTCGACCTGGGCCATGCACAGCCATGCCCAGCTCACCAGGCCCACGGCCGGCAAGACGAGCGAGCTGGCGATGAGGATGGGGACGATGTCCATGGCCGGCCTGTTTCGGCGTCTTCAGTCGATTCCACTCGAGGCCGTCAAAGCAATAGTGCGATCAGGATGATGAGCGGGATCGGGATGCCGAGAAACAGAAGCAGCAGTGAGCGCATGATGGCGACCTCGGGAGTGTGATGAAGGGGCTCAGGCGTCGCGCAGCCGGCCACCGAAGGTCGCAGCCAGGCTCGCCACGAAGGCGCCGACGAGCAGCGACACGAACAGCCACAGCGCGCTGTAGGCCGAGGCCTTGCGAGCCTTGTCGGCGGCCTCACGCACGGCGACCTCGGCGTCGTTCAGCTTTGCTTGAACCCGGCTGTAGACATCGTTGACCCGCTTTTCCGAGTCCTGCTGCGACAGCCCCGTGCGCTGCGCCACCAACTGGCCGATATAGCGGATGTCCTCTGCGGGCAGCGGCTGCGCCCGGCTGACATTCATGAAGATGCGGCCGACTTCGGCCGTGTCCTTGTCGGAGGCTTGGGCTTGCGCGCTGACGGCCGATGCTGACGCGGCCTGTTCAGCGTTGGCCGCCATGGGCCGGAACAGGGCATCGACGAAATAGCCCATGGGAGCAGGTCCCTGCGCCCCGGCTGCGGAGCCGGCTACGGCTGCGCTGGCCGTGCCGGTGGCCGCCATCGAGGCACCCGCCTGCACCCCACCGCCGAGGATGGAAGCAATCACCGAACCCAGCAGCGCGGCGGTGGCCAGCGAGGCCACCGCCCAGGCCAGGAAGCCATGGGCCGTGTCGCGAAAGTACACCTCATCGGCAGGCGCTTCGGTCCATCTCGCGCGCAGCCGGCCCGCAAGATAGCCGCCCATCGCCGAAGCGAGCACCTGGGTCAGCGACAGCCAAAGAATCGTCGACAACCCTATCGTCGCAGCGTTCGCGCCCTCGCGCGCCCAGGGCGACACCGACGACAGGCCAAGCCCAACCCCGAGGATCAGCAGGATCAGCGAGAGTGAGGCCGCCGCGGCAGCGCCTGCGGCCACCGCGCCCCACGAGACGGCGCTGCGCCCCGCGAGGTCCGCCGCAAGGCTGCCGGCCGGGCTGCGGCGACGATCAATGCGCTCAGCGCCCGCTGTTGAAGAGATGTCCATCGAAGTTCCTGTCATTGCGCAGCGATTCCGGCGCCGGATTGGCGGCCGGATATCGAAGCAGAAACTGCACCTTAGGCAGCACTCAAACAGGCGTCTGTTCGCTTGCGCACGCAGGGTCGGCAGACGAATGACTTGCTCCACTTGTCCTACGCGTTGACGGCTGGCTGGAGGACGCAGCAGGCCGGGGTAGGCCCGTATAAGAGTCTGTGGCTCGATCGAGCTTCGCGATCATCGGATCGCCCACCTACCGAGGACTCCCTGATGAACACCTCTGCCCATCCAAGCACCCCGGTCCGCGACAAGGATCTTGCCGAGCAAGCTCGGCCCGGCCATGGCGTCCCGTCGCAGGATCCGAACCCTGCCGCACAGCTCCCGCTGGACCCCAAGGAGGCGAAACGAGAGGCCAACTCGGCGCTGACGGGCGGCGGCGTGGTGGGTGGCGCGGCCATCGGCGCGGCGATCGGCGGCGTGGTGGGCGGACCGGTGGGTGTGGTGGTCGGCGGCTCGGTCGGTGCCGTGGCGGGTGCGCTGGGTGGCGCGGCGGCCGGTGCGGCGATGAGTCCGAGCGCGGCAGCACCCAAGACGCTGCGCCAACGGCGAGCGCCTTGAGGCACCCGCCGCTGACGCGAAGCCCTACTCGGCGGCGGCGTCTTCGTTCACTGCCGCTTCAGCCAGCTCGGTCATCAGCTCGTCGGCCAGGTACAAGGCCTTCACCGCAGCCCTCAGCTGCTTGTTGTCGTCCTTGAGCTTCAGCGCCTTGGAGAAGGCTGCCACGGTGCCGAAGCCGGTGATGCCGTAGTGCGTCATGCGCTGGTACTGGGCAATGATCGCGGCGTCCAGCACGGGGCCCGGCTCCGGGCCGTCCTCGACCGTGTGCTTGAGGGCCTCCTCCACCAGGCCTTGCATGCCCCGGCAATGCTCTTTGGACACCTTCTCGCCCTGATTGGCGATCAAGGCCTTCAGCAGATCGGTGTGCCCGGCGATGCCTTGCTGAGAGCTATCGAGCATTGCCTTCAGCTTGGGGTGGGTCGCCTTCGCGGCGAGCTTCTTCAAGGCACGGCTCATCTGGTCGTTGGCCGACCACAGGTCCTTGAGCTCGTCGATATAGAGCTCAGACAGGTTCGAAATCATGGGGTTTCCTTTGCTTCACCAAGACGTCCGCGCTCAGCGGTAGACGTGCTGGCCTTGGTTGGTCTTCCAGCTCTGCTCGAAGTGAGCCGCATCCTCTTCATTGCGCGTGCGCAGGCCCATCAGGATGCCGCCCTTGCGGATGCCGTCCTCGTAGTCCTTGACGCGCTCTTCCGGCATGGCCCAGCCGATCAACGCACCGACCAGGCCACCGCTGGCGGCACCGGCGCCGGCACCCGCGATGGCCGCGGCCAGCGGTCCCGCGATCACCAGGCCAAGACCCGGCAAGGCCAGGGTGGTGCCGACGGCCGCCACCGCAGCGGCTATCGCGCCGAGCGTGCCGCCGATGGCGCCGCCGATGCCGGCCCCCTCGGCCGCCTTGTTGCCCAGCTCGGTCTCCACGCCGTCGCCGACGAAATGCCGCGTCCGCGTTTCGTCCGACATCACCAAGTTGACGTCATCACGGGAGTAGCCGCGATCATTGACCGTGCCATAAGCGGCCTCGGCACTTGCGCGGTCGGGGAAAAGACCGGTCACCAATCTGCCGTCCGTGCTGTCTCTGTTCGTGTCCATAGGGACTCCTGTTGCGGGTGGAAGCGGCCGACTCAACGGCTCGCGGGTGGAGATGCGGCGAAGCCGCATCACTCGGTGCGGTGGGGTTCCCCAGCACAGCCACGATGCTAGGGACGCGATGGCGTCGCTCGAATAGGCGCAGGCCATCAGGGGACGTAGGACTTGGTGCCGTGCGGCGCCGCTTGGCCGAGCGTCGGCGTTCTACACCGGCATCGATCTGCGCAACTGGTCCAGGGCGTCCAGGCATTCGCGAAGCATGCTGCCGCGCGCCTGCAAGCCCTTGCCCTCGGTCGCGGTCTTGTCGACCGCCACGCGGGCCAGGGTCTCGAGCACCGCCCGGAAGAGCAGATCCCAGTCCTGCGGCGCGATATCCGCTCGCGCGGGCGTCCCGCCCGAGCTGATCTCGCTCAGGCATTGGCAGGCCGGTGACTCAGCCTGCCCGACGGGGTGCTGCGGCGGCGGCGACGCCGCAGCGGTCGGGGCGCCAGCCGAGCGAGCCCCGCCCCGCGATGCGGGGTGCGCTTCGAGCTCGGTCCTTTTCATCTGCTGGGTCCACGCGGGGATCCTGTGTTCACGTCCGATGCTGCGGCGCGGTGTCGGGGCCGCTGGCCCGTGGTGGCCATCGGCCGGTCTCCCGGGCAAGGCTGGGGTCGGCCGCGTTCGGGCGATAGCCGGGGCAGCAGCGCAGCAGACAGTCCCTGAGCTCTTCATCTGTGCAGGGCTTGTTCAGGCGGCCATCGAGACCGTGCAGCGCCAGCGCATCCGCGTCCACCGACAGGTCGGAGTAGGCGATCACCGGAACCGCGCAGCGCGAGTTGTTGCGCTCAAAGCGGCGGATCGTGGAGGTTGCCGCGAACCCGTCAACGACGGGCATTTGCAAGTCCATCAGGATCAGGTCGAAGCGCTTGGCGCAGGCCAGCATCACGGCCTCAGCCCCATCGGCGGCCAGCCAGGGCACCAGGCCCAGCGCCTCCAGCTGCGCCGAGACCAGCACCAGATTCACCGGGTTGTCATCGACCACCAGCACACGAGCCGAGCCGTAGAAATGCTCGTTGGGCCGCCTGGCCTCAGCAGGCAGATCTCCGGCCGACTGCCACAGATCTCTTGACCAGCCCTGCAACCAGGCCCTGAGAATTCCACGCAGGCCGCGCGAGGCGGGCGAACCCATGGCCGGAACACCGCTCATGAAGGACTCTCCCACTGACAAGTAATGGCTTATCTTGGCAGTCTGGGCGGGCGGCGTATGTGCGCTGCCGCACGCAGCTTGCTATGCGCGCGCCGTCAGGCTGAGCATTGCATGGTGCTCATAGTGGCCAATGCCACTCTTGACCATGGGATCTTCCGATGTGAGCGCGGTGATGTCCTGTTCGTCGGTGATCTGGTACAGCGATACACCGTAGCCGCCATCCGGTTCCATCACCGGGCCATGGGCAACGATCATGCCTCTGGCCAGAAGGTCATTCATGAAGTCACCATGGCGCTTCATCAAATCCCGCTCCTCGGCCGACAGCGTGGCGAGAAAGTCCTGCCGCGGCGGGATGTATTTGCAAAGCCAGTATTTCATTGCCGGCCCTCCTCCATCTGGCTGTGCCCATCCAGTTCCGCAGCGCTGCGATGCCATTCCAACCGCCCTGCCCGCGCGGCAGGATAGGGTTGCCCGGCTTGCAGGCTGAACTGATCGACAGGGGCTTGTGACATGTGACTCTCCTTGCTCAAGCGGTTTGAACGCTTTTGAGAATGGAGCCCTCGAACATCTTGGGGGCGTAGCTCTGCAGGAACAGAATCATCCCGGTCATCTTGCCGACCGGGTTGCTGAACTTCGGCTCCTTGGTTTCGATCAGCTTGACAATGGTGTGGATGACGGCGTCCGGCGCCTGCGCCTCATCCATGCCTTTTTGCGTGGCAGCGTTCACCTGTTTGCGGTAGCCGTTGTAGTCACCAATGCTGCGACCCTTGGCGACGACGGCGTTGCTGCCGAGATTGGTCTTGAACCAGACCGGCTCGACCATGCTGACCTTGATATTGAATGGGTTCAACTCGAAGCGCAGCGACTTGAAGAAGCCCTGGACCGCATGCTTGGAGGCGGTGTAGAAGGACAGATTGGGCGGGCCGATGAGGCCGACGATGGAGCTGACTGTGATGATCTGGCCGCTCTTCTGCGCCCTGAGAAGCGGCAGCAGCGCATTCGTCACTTTGACCGTGCCCCAGAAGTTCGTTTCGAACTGCTGGCGTCCGAGTTCAAGCGGCGTTTCTTCGGCCAGACCGGTGACCATATAGCCGGCGTTGTTCACCAGCACGTCGAGCCGCTGGGTATGGCGAAGCAGCTCCTGCGTGAACGACTTGATGGACTCGTCATCGTCGATATTCAGGCGCAGAAGCTTGAACGGCAGCAGGGCATATTTTTCCGGGGTACGGCTGGTGCCGATCACGTTGTAGCCTTGCTGATGGAGCTGGGTGGCCAGCATCAGGCCAAAGCCGGACGAGGCGCCGGTGATCAAAACAGTCTTTTTCATGGTCAGTGCTTTCAGGGCTGCAGAGTTTTGGTGTCTGCGAGAACTTGCGGTGACCGGGCGAAGGAGCCCGGATTCGAAGGGAACGGGATCAACTGTGCCGACGAAGCGGCGCCACCGCACTCGCCGACCGCGCCAATCCACATGCACAAGGCGCCAAGTGCCGAGCCGAACTTGGCGCGTTCGGCTGATGCGTCGCAGCGGGTCGGCTTGTAGACTGAACCCATGCAAGATGATCAGGTATCTGGCCCAGGCCTAGCGAAGGGCCGCCCCGCCCATGCAGGCACTTTCGCAATCTGGCCCGGCTGGCTGCTGCTGATGCACGATGCCGGCGTGAATGCCGCCAACGTGCTGCGGCGGGCCCAACTGCCAGGAGACCTGTTCGGGCGGACCAGCACACGACTGGATTCCAAGACCTATTTCAAGCTCTGGGCCGCCATCGAGGCGGAGGCCGGACCCGGGCAGGATCCCGTGCCCCTGCAGCTCGCGCGGCGGATGTCGTCCGACTGGTTCGAGCCAGAGCTCTTCGTGGCACTGTGCAGCGACGACATGAATGGCGCCCTGGCCCGGCTGGCCAAGTACAAGCGCCTCGCCGGGCCGATGGCCTTGCACATCGAGCGCAGCGAGCGACGCACGACCGCCACGCTGGAGTTCCTGGACCGCGCACTCCCGCCGCCGCCGGTGTTGATGGCCTTCAAGCTGGTGTTTCTGCTTCAGCTGGCGCGGCTTGCCACCCGCAGCACCATGCACCCGGTGCGGGTGGGCTGGCCGCAGCCCCCGCAGTCTGCGTCCGAGGCGCGCGCCTATGCAGATTACTTCGGTGTCTCGGTCGAAAGGGCATCCATGCCGACGCTGGTGCTCTCGGCCGAAGACGCACAACGCCCCTTCCTGACAGCCAACCACGGCATGTGGTCCTTCTTTGAGCCGGCGCTGCGTCAGCGGCTCGAAGATCTGAACAAGCATTCGACGACCGCGGACCGTGTGCGCAGCGCGCTGCTCGAAGCGCTGCCGGCCGGCGAGCTCTCGATGCAGGCGGTGTGCCGAGAACTGGGCGTCAGCAGCCGCACACTGCAGCGTCGGCTGCAGGAGGAAGGCAGCAGCTTCCAGCAGACGCTGGACAGCCTTCGCAAGGCGCTGGCTCACCACTACCTGCAGAACTCCTTGATGTCGGGCGCGGAGATCGCCTTTCTGCTCGGCTTTGAAGATCCGAACTCTTTCATCCGAGCCTTTCAGGGCTGGACAGGCAGCACGCCGCACGCGGTGCGCTCGGCCTATGCGGTCTCCAAAGGCTCGTCGGACGAAGCTCGGGTTCCGCCCGGCTGAACACCCGCTGCTCCTGCGCTGGCGAGTGCGATCTTTGGCGTCACCGGCAATCGCATCCGCGAGTTGCCGCTGCGCAAAAGCATCGACCGCGTCTGAAGCTGTAGGGCCGACGCCGCTTCCTGGCGGCACCGGGACAGCGATGTTGGCCGTTGACGAGTCCACCCTTCATGGCAGAGTTCGACCGTCGCCAACACCACTGCCTTGAAGGAGGGATCATGGGTCGCAAGGAATTCGAAGCATCGCTGGCTGATGGCGTTCACGCCCGGTTGGTGCGCATGGCGGGGCAGTGGGAGGGCCGCTTCCGCCTCTGGTTCGAGCCCGGCAAGCTGGCGGACGAATCGCTGCAGCGGGGCAGCATCCGCGTGCTCTTGGGCGGCCGCGTGCTGTTGCACGAGTACACCGGCCACTGCGCCGGCGAGCCGATGGAAGGCGTGGCGCTGATCGCCTACCACCTGGACGAGCGCCGCTACGAATCGGCCTGGGCCGAGAGTTTCGGCACCGGCACCGCCCTCATGTTCAGCACCGGCGTCAGCGGCGACCCGCGCCTGTCCATGCTGGGCAGCTACAGCGACGGACAAGGCGGCTCGCGCTGGGGCTGGCGCACGGCCATCGAGCAGCCCGACGATGACACGCTCGACCTGTGCATGTACAACATCACGCCCGAAGGCGACGAGGCGCTGGCCGTCGAAGTGAACTACCGCCGCATGCCGCCCGAGCCGGGTGGCGTCTGAAGGCTTGCGCGGTGCCTTGAAGAAACCCCGCTCGAAGCATCTCCATAGACGTGGAAGGGGACCTGGCCATGCATCCGAAATAATATATGATACTTATCATGCGAAACTCAAGAACCAGCGCAAGAGCGGCGGCGAAAGACGCCACCCACGAACGCATCGTGGCGGTGGCCGCCCGGGCCATCCGTCGCAGTGGCTACGACGGCACCGGCGTCGCGGACATCATGAAGGAGGCCGGCTTGACGCATGGCGCCTTCTACTCCCACTTCGCCTCGCGCGAGGCCATGCTGGCCGAGGCTGCGGCACGGGCTTGTGCCGAGTCCGCGGGTGCTGTGGCCGAAGTGGTGGCCCAGGTGCCGCCCGGATCGGCATTGGCAGCCATGCTCGCGGTCTACCTTTCCAAAGAACACGCCGCCGCTGTGGATGTCGGTTGCCCATTGGCTGCGCTGGGTTCGGAGACCTCCCGTCAGGCGCCGGAGCTGCGCCGCGTGGCGACGCGGCACATCAAGGAGATGGTGGACCTGCTCGCTCGGCAGTCGCCTGACTGGGGATCGCCTGCCGCCCACGAGCGGGCACTGCTCACCATCTCCACCATGGTCGGGGCGCTGATGTTGTCGCGCGCCGTGGATGAGCCTGCCCTGGCCGAGGGCTTGCGTGAAGCAGCGCTCAAGCACCTGGCGCCTGGCGGCCATTGATTTCGTGAGGGCGGGCTTCCCTCCCTTTTTTTGAATAAACACATGATGATCATCATGCGAAATAGCTTCAAACCCGTCCTTTTGATTGCCCTGTCTGCGGCACTCACAGCCCTGCCCGCCCGGGCCGGCGACGCTTCGCCGCTGGGCCTGTGGAAGAACCTGGACGATGTCAGCGGCAAGCCGCGCGCGCTGGTACGTATCACCGAATCGAATGGCACGCTGCAGGGAAAGATCGAGAAGGTCTTCCCGGCGGCCGGCGAAGACCCGAATCCGAAGTGCGACAAATGCGAAGGCGCGCTCAAGAACGCCCCGGTGCTAGGCCTTGTCATCCTGAGCGGCCTGACCAAGGATGGCGATGAATACGCTGGCGGTCAGATCCTCGACCCCGACAACGGCAAGGTCTATCGCAGCAAGCTGCGCCTCATGCAGAACGGCCAGCAGCTCAGCGTGCGTGGCTATATCGGCGTGCCCATGCTGGGCCGCTCACAGACCTGGTTGCGCCAGGAATAAGGAAGCCTGATGAAAGCATTTCTCCTGGAGCGCTACGGCAAGAAGCGCCCGCTGCGATTGACGGAAACACCGGTGCCAGAACTTCGGGATGACGAAGTCCTGGTTGAGGTGCATGCGGCCAGCGTGAACGTGCTGGACGCCAAGATCAGGGACGGCGAGTTCAAGCTCATCCTGCCCTACCGCCTGCCCACGGCCCTGGGCCATGACGTCGCCGGCGTCGTCGTGAAGACGGGGCCGCGTGCCCAACAGTTCAAGGTAGGCGATGAGGTTTACGCACGGGTGGACGACTTCCGCATCGGCACGTTCGCCGAGTTCGTCCCCGTCAAGCAAGCCTCGCTGGCGCCCAAGCCAAAGAACCTCACGATGGTGGAAGCCGCCTCGATCCCGCTGGTGGGCCTGACGGCCTGGCAAGCATTGATTGAGAAAGCCGGGCTGAAGAAGGGGCAGAAGGTCTTCATCCAGGCTGGCTCCGGTGGTGTCGGCAGCTTCGCGATCCAGCTGGCCAAGCATGTGGGCGCCACGGTGGCCACGACCACCAGCTCGGGCAACACATCACTCGTCAAGGGTCTCGGCGCAGACATTGTGGTCGACTACAAGACACAGGACTTCGAGGCTGTCTTGCGCGACTTCGATCTTGTCCTCAACAGCCAGGACGGCAAGACGCTGGAGAAGTCCCTCAAGGTGCTCAAGCGCGGTGGGAAGCTGATCTCCATCTCCGGACCGCCGGATCCGGATTTCGGCGCGGAGATTTCGGCTCGCGGCTTCGTGCGGCTGGTCATGCGCTTGCTGAGCTCCGGCATCCGGCGCAGGGCGCAGCGCCGAGACATTCGTTACTCGTTCCTTTTCATGAAGGCGAACGGGCTCCAGCTGCGTGAGATCACCCGGCTGATCGAGGCGGGAGCCATCCGCCCGGTGATTGATCGGGTGTTCCCCTTCGATGCGACCAACGAGGCCCTGGCCTACGTCGAGTCGGGCCGCGCCAAAGGCAAGGTCGTCATCAAGATCAAGTGATACCGACCATAGACCCAGCCATGACCCCCTCGCTGACCTCGCCGCACACCTGGAAGAACGTGCCGACCCGGACCGTTGCTGCCGGAGGTGTGCAGTTCGCCTACCGAGAGCTCGGTACAGACAATCCCGGCACCGCTTTGGTATGCCTCATCCACCTGGCCGCCGTGCTGGACAACTGGGACCCACGCGTCATCGACGGGCTTGCGGCCAGGCACCGCGTGATCACCTTCGACAACCGCGGCGTCGGCGCATCGAGCGGCGCCCCGGCGGCGTCCATGGAGGAGATGGCCCGGGACGCCATCAGCTTCATCAAGGCCCTGGGCTTGAAGCAGGTCGACCTGTTCGGCTTCTCGATGGGCGGGATGATCGCCCAGGAAATCGTGCAGATGGAGCCCATGCTGGTGCGCAGGATGATCATCACCGGGACCGGCCCGGCCGGCGGCGAAGGCATCAGCAAGGTGGCCCGCGTGACCTACCTCGACATGCTGCGAGGCTGGTTGACCTTCCAGGATCCCAAGCAGTTCCTGTTCTTCACCCGGACACCGGCCGGCATCCGCGCCGGCAAGGAGTTTCTGCTGCGCCTGAAGGAGCGCACCGAAGGCCGCGACCAGAAGATCACCGTGGCCGCGCTGCAGGCCCAGCTGAAAGCGCTGCGGCTGTGGGGCAACAAGGCACCTGCCGACCTGTCAAAGATTCGTCACCCGGTGCTCGTCGCCAACGGCGACAGCGACCGCATGGTGCCGAGCAAGAACACGCACGATCTGGCGCAGCGCTTGCCGAACAGCGAGCTCGTCATCTATCCGGATTCCGGCCATGGTGCGGTGTTTCAATTCCACGCCGACTTTGTGGCCAGGGCGCTGGCGTTCCTGGCGCGCTGAGGGCCTGCGCTGGGCGACGCTGATCGCTGCACGCAGCGCCCTCAGCACAGGACATCACGCAAGGCCTTCCGCAGCAATCCCAGCGCCTCGTCGATCTCTGCGGCGCTGATCGTCAATGCGGGCATGAATCGGAGCAGGTCCGGCCGTGGTGCGTTGAGCAGGAGTCCGACGGGCGCCAGATTTCGGGCGACGGTGGCGACCTGCTCGGCTTGATCGCTGGGCAGCACGAGCGCCCGCAGCAGCCCGGCGCCACGCTCACCTGGGAGCTTGAAGTCGCGCGCTATCTGCTGGAGGCCGCTGCTGAACTGGTGGCTACGCAGACGCACCTGCTCAAGGAAGTCCTCGCGGCACACCTCGTTCAGTACGGCAAGACCCGCGGCGGCCATCAGCGGGTTGCCGCAGTAGGTGCCGCCCTGATCGCCGGGTTCGAAGCAGTTGATGCGCTCCTTGCACAGCAGCGCGGAAAGGGGGACGCCGCCGCCAATGCCCTTGGCCAGGGTCATCAGGTCCGGCTCAATGTCGAACAGCTCGTACGCAAAGGCGTGGCCGCAGCGGCCGATGCCGGTCTGCACTTCATCCGCGATCAGCAGCAGTTGCCGTTCGGTGCACAGCGCCCGAAGTTCACGCACAAAGCCGGGGTCCGCCAGATTCACGCCGGCCTCGCCCTGCACGAACTCGATCATCACGGCGACGGTGTGCTGGCTGATCGCGCGCTCCACCGAGCCGATGTCATTGAACTTGGCCTTGGCGAATCCCGCCGGCATGGGTGCATAGATGCTGTCCCATCCGGGCTTGCCGGAGGCGCTCATCATGGCCAGCGTGCGGCCGTGGAAGCCATGCTCGAATCCAATGATCTGGTAGGCGCCGCCTCGCATCTTGCGGCCCCAGCGCCGTGCCAGCTTGACAGCGCCTTCGTTCGCCTCGGCACCCGAGCTGGCGAGGAAGACGCGATCGAAGCAGCTCAGCGCCACCAGCTTTTCTGCCAGATCCAGCATCGGCCGGTTGTAGAAGGCCGGTCCCGGGTTCACGAGGCGGCGCGCCTGGTCCGCCAGCGCCTGGACGACCACGGCCGGGCTGTGGCCGAGACTGTTCACGGCCCAGCCCTGGACGAGGTCGAGGTAGCGCTTGCCGCGCTCGTCGGTCAGCCAGGACCCATGGCCCTGCCCGAACACGATGTCGGGACGGCTGATGATGGTGATGAGCTCGTTCCCGAGTTCGCTCATGCGGCCTCCGTCCAGTCGAATTCCAGTTGCCGGGCCGTGCGCAAGGCCAGTTCCCGGCTGTGCAGCCGCTCGACCAGGTGCAGACTCATGTCGATGCCCGCAGAGATCCCGGCCGACGTCACGATGGCGCCCGCATCGACCCAGCGCAGGCCTTCCCGCACGCGCAGCCCCGGCCTCAGGGCCTGCAGCGCAGCCACATCCTCCCAATGCGTGGTGGCCTCCAGGCCATCCAGCACGCCGGCGTGAGCCAGCAGCAATGCGCCCGTGCAAACCGAGGCGACGATGCGCGTCGTGCGCGCCTGCGCCGCGATCCAGGCCATCAGCTCGGCCCGGCCGAGCTCGGCGTCGACCACGCCGCCGGGGACGATGGCGCAGTCGAGCGGCGGATGGTCGTGCAGCGTGGCGTCGGGCTGCAGGCGCAGGCCGGCGCGGGCGCGCACGGCGCGGCTGTCATGCGCCAGCGTGGTCACGTTGAAGAGCGGCGCTGTGCCCACAGGCTGGGTCCTGGCATGCACCCGCGATGCGGTCGTGAAGACCTCGTACGGCCCTGCCATGTCCAGCAGCTCCACCTCGTCAAAGATCAGTATGCCTACCTGCATGGCAATGCGGCCCCCTTTGCCGCGCATCGATTCAAGATGCTGCGCAGTTTGCGCAATCCTGCCGCCGACAGCCATGACGCTGTTCCCACTTTTTCTGCCACGCAAGAATGTCCCCGGCGCTGTCAGAATGGGCCATGGCCTGCCGCATCGTCTTCGTGTTGTTCCCTGGTTTCCAGCAGCTGGACCTGGCCGGGCCGATGGCGGTGTTCGAGGTGGCGCGGCTGCAGCGGCCGGGCAGCTATGTCTGGCGCCTGGCGGCCAGCATGGCCGGCTCCGTGAACAGCTCGGCAGGCGTGGCCTGGCCGGTGCAATCGCTGCCGCGCACATGCAGCGATGTCGACCTGGTGATGGTGATTGGCGGCGACGGCATCGATGCCGCCTGTCGCGATCCGCAGTTGGTGCGGTGGTTGCAACGTGCCAGTCAAACGGGCGCGCGCATCACCAGCATCTGCAGCGGCAGCCTGCTGCTCGCCGCTGCGGGCCTGCTCGACCATCGCACGGCCACCACGCACTGGTCCCGCAGCCGGCAGTTCGCCACCGAGTTCCCTGCGGTCGGCCTGCAGCCGGATCGGATTTTCGTCAGAGAGCCTGCCACCCGTAGCGGCTCGGTTCGTCTCCCCGAGCTGTGGACCAGCGCCGGCATGACGGCGGGGATCGACCTGTGCCTGGCGCTGGTCGCGCATGATTGCGGTGAGGAGGTGGCGCTCGAGGCGGCGCGCCAGCTGGTGGTGGAGCGGCGGCGCCCGGGCGGGCAGTCGCAGTTCTCGCCTCTGCTGGACCTGCAGCGCCCCGAGGGGCGGTTCGGCGAACTGCTCGAACACATCAGGCGCAACCTGCGGCTCGACCATCGCGTGGAAGCGCTGGCAGCGCGTGCCTGCATGAGCCCTCGCCACTTTGCGCGCTGTTTTCATGCGGAGACCGGGGCGACGCCGGCGCACGTGGTCGAGCGGCTGCGCGTGGAGGCGGCGCGTGCCGCACTGGAGGGCGGTCTGCCGTCGGTGCAGCGCATTGCCGAGGATTGCGGCTTCGGAAGCACGGAGCGCATGAGGCGATCATTCCAGCGCTTGCTGGGGCGGCCTCCCGCGGCGTTTCGCAAGGCTCGAACGGCGCGAGAAGAGATCACGCGCTGACAGTGCGTGGATCGTTGTCTTGGCACTTGAAGTCGTCAACAGCTATCGCCCGGGCGCGAAGCGCAGGCATCCGGATCCCATGACGCTCGCAGCCGAGGGGTTCCCAGTTCCCTCAAGCCTTGAGACCTTGCATGTCGGACATCGCCTGCCCGCCCCTGATCGCAATGTTCTCTGGCGGCAGCTCATGGATCTGAATGAGGCTACAGTTTCTCGGAATGCCGACGGATTCGAGGTTCTCGACGACCGACAGGTAGAACAGACGTTTGGCCTCGATGCTGCGGCTGGCGTGGCCGATCACGGTGATGTTCGTGTAGCGTGTGGCGTCATCGCGGTCAGGAGGGCACAAGAACCTGTGTGCCGGGTGTTCCATCAGAACAATGTTGGTGTCAGTTGGATCAACCCCGAATGCTTTCACGAGTGCATCCTGCACCGCCTGCATGATCATTGTCTCCTGTGCCGGCTCATAAGGACGACGGACGTGAATGTAGACATTGGGCATCGCAATACTCCGTGCTCTGGTTTGAGACAGCGACGCTATTCCTGGATGGGGTCCAGGAAGCGTCCTTGATAGGTCTTGAATGGCGGCTGCGCGAAGCCAAGGTTCGCGGAGACCGCAACAGGATCCGTCGGCACCTGCTCGCGGTACCGTCGGTGTGCCGCTGCATCGGGGCAGGAGAACAAGGCAACCGCTGCTTCGGTCAGCCCCTCGCGGCCAAGCGATGCAAAGCTCAGCGCGGCCCCGGGTGGCGCAAGAGCTTCAGGGCCTCATGCGTGACAACGCGCAAGCGAGGTCGTTGCACAGGTCATCCGCACTCTCGAGGCCGATGTGAAGGCGTACCAACCGGGGGGAATCGGCTGGGCCAGCAAGCGCTCGCAGATGATGGGGAACCGCTGGCATCACCAGGCTCTCGAAGCCGCCCCAACTGGTACCGAGCCCGAACAATGCGAGCCCGTCGATGAACCGCGCGAACGCGTCTTCGTGGCAAGGCTGCATCTCGATCGTGAAGGGCCCGGCCGCACCAGAGAACTGGGCCTTCCAGAACCCGTGCCCAGGGTCCGAGCTGAGCGCAGGGAACATGACGCGCTGAACCGAGTCCTGACCCTGAAGCCAGCACGCAACCACCATGGCCGAGCGCTGATGCCGCTCCAAGCGAACCGCCAGCGTCCTCAAGCCCCGCAACGCCAGCCAGCAGGCATCTGGAGATGCATGTGTTCCGTTGCGATCACAGTGGCTCCGGACGACGGCCAGTGCGCGCTCGGCCCCAGTCATCAAGCCCAGCATCACGTCCGAGTGGCCATTAATGAACTTGGTTGCGGCATGGATCGAGATGTCGATGCCAAGTGCATGCGCATCGAAGTAGATCGGTGTTCCCCAGGTGGAGTCACAGGCAACGGGCACATGGCTCGCGTGGGCGGCCACGCAGATCGCTCGAACATCAAGCATCTCCATCGTGAGAGAGGCTGGGGTTTCGATGAAAACCAGAGATGTGTTTTTCCGGACAAGCGGGGCGATGTCCGCGTCCTGGGCGAAGTACTCGACTTCCGTCCCCGATGCCGCCAGCTCCCTGTCGCAGAAAACCCTTGTCGGCCCATAGACACCATTGCTCACGAGGATGTGCTTGCCAGCACCGCCGTGCGCGCCCAGGACGGCGGTGATGGCAGAGAGCCCGGAGCCGGTGGCAATGCAGCTTTCGGTGCCAGCGAGCGTCGCCATGGCCCGCTGAAGCTCGAAGGTCGTGGCAGTCCCGGACCGTCCATAGCGAGGCGCGTTGAAGACTTGGCCCTGTTGGGCCTGCTTGTAGGCCTGCAGGCTAGGGAACAGTGTGGTGGAGGTTCGAACCAATGGAGGGCTGACAGAGTTTGCCGCGCTCGAGGTCTCGCGGCCGAGATGAATCAGTTGCGTGTCGATGTGCATGGCTTGCTCTCTTCTCAAGAAGGGGTGGCTTCTGTGCGGATGACCCTTGCCGCGAAGCAGCCCCGCTTCGCAAAGTGCAGATGCAGGTAGTGCACGTCCGGTTCGTTCAGCATCGCGGAGATGATCGGCACCGCGGCGCTACCTTCGCAGACCCGGGCATCCAGCATGCGATCTGCCTTGTCGTAGGCCCTGATGGACAACAGTCGCGACGCAAGGACTGGCGGGAGGAAGTTGAGGTAACGCCCTTGCGATCCGGCCTCCTCGGATATGAAGATCGGGCCGGCCGAGGCATAAGGAGATTTCGCGTCGAGGTGATGGTAGTTGATCAACAGCACCCGAGTTCCCGCTGCAGGCGCGCTGAGTGAGATTCGGCAGGGAACGTCGTCATCCGCGATGTGGGTGTCGATGTCTCGTGACGCAAGCTCTTGAGCCGTCATCTTGAAGAGCGGCGCAAACGGCTCGGGTGACAGCCCAAGCACGACAAAACCCCCGGGAGTTTTGTCTGCTGCGCCGTGCGGCGCCGGTACGGAATCGTAGGCTTCAATCATCGGTTTTTCTCGGCTCGAGACAGTGCGGATGTTCAGTCTTTTCCCAGCAGCGGCTTCACCGCCTCAAGGATCTGAGAGGAGAAGGCGCAGGCCTTTCGCTTCACGGTGTCGAGATGCACGCCTGTCAGGGTCATGCGGGCCGCAATCTCGCCGGTGTCGTCGTTGCTCATCTCATGCTGCAGCACCACGACCTTGTCGCGGATCTCACTGACGGTGGTGCGGATGCTCAGCACCGCCCCCGCATGCACCTCGCGCAGGTACTGGATGTGCTGCTCGACGGCGGCCATGCCGCGGCCGGAATCGCGCAGATAGGACGGGGTCAGACCGATCTGGTGGAAGGCGTTCCAGGTCGCCTCGTCGAACTTGCCGACGTACCACATGACGTTCATGTGACCGATGTGATCGCAATGCCAGGGGTAGACGGCGCCGCGGTAGCTCAGCAGGGCTTGTGTCATCGGCATCTCCTTGTGTGTTGTCAAATGAGTTGATCGGTCAGCCCGCCGCCCAGCCACCACCCAGTGACTTGTAAAGCGCGACAAGGCTGGCAACGGCGGCGCTGCTGGCCTGCTGCAGCCGCAGCTGCGCGTCGGCCATCTCCGCCCGAGCCTCGGTCCATTCCAGCTCCGAAGCGTCGCCCAGAGAAACGCGCAGACGCACGGCCGCCGCCGCCTGCTCCACCGCCTGCAGGGCCTGGCGCTGCGCGGCCAGCGCCTGCAGGCCATGCTGGTACTGCACCAGGCTGCGCTCGGCATCGCCCAGCGCCGCCAGCACCGCCTGCTCGTACTGCAACGCCGCGGCCAGCTGGCGCGCCTCGGCCGCGTGGATCTCGGCCCGGATGCGCCCGCCGTCGAACAGGCGCCAGGAAACGAGCGGCAGGACGGACGCGCGGCGGCTGTCCGCCTCGGCCAGGTCGCCAAGCGCCAGCGCGCGCAGCCCGCCGCCGAGGCCCAGGCTCAGCTTGGGGAACAGCTCGGCCGTGGCGATGCCGATCTGCGCCGTCGCGGCGGCAAGGCGCTGCTCGGCCGCGATCACGTCGGGGCGGCGGCGCAGCAGGTCGGCGCGCTGGCCCAGCGGGATAGGCGCGAGCTGCGGCTCGGCCGTCGCCGGGCTTGCCGCCAGGCCCAGCTCGGATTCCGGCAGGCCGCCGGCCAGCTGGCCCAGCGCCAGCACGGCGCCTTCGATGCGCGCGTCCAGCGCCGGCAAGGCGGCGCGGGCCAGCGCCACGCGGGCTTCGGCCCGGTCCCGCTCGCTGGCCGCCGCCTCGCCGGCGCGCTGGCGCAGGCCCACCAGGTCCAGCGCGCGCTCGGCGGCCGCAACCTGTTCCTGCCGTGCTGAGCGTTCGCGCTGCGCGCCACGCAGCTCCTGATAGAGGCGCACCACCTCGGCCGCGACGCCGATGCGCAGCAGCACCCGATCGCTCTCGCTGGCCGCCAGGTTGGCCGCCGCCGCCTCGCGCTGGCGCTGCAGCGAACCGAACAGGTCGAGCTCCCAGCTGGCATCGACACCGAGATCGGCCACCGTCTGGCTGGCCGCGCGCTGCGGGTTGAACTCGGGGCTGTTGCGGCTCAGCCGGCGCCGCTCGATGCCGGCACGGCCCGTAACGGCGGGCCGGCCGGCCGCGTCGGCGCGGGCCAGCGCGGCGCGCGCCGCGGCGATATTGGCCGCCGCGGTGGCGAGGTCGTGGTTGCGCAGCAGGGCCTGCTCGATCAGCCGGTCCTGCTCGGTGTCGCCGAACACAGTCCACCAGCGCGCCAGCAGCGCCGCGTCGAGCGCGGCGTCCGCCGGGCGGCTCCAGCCCTCGCCGGTGGCGACGGCGGGTCGCCGGTGCTCGGGGCCGACGGCGGCGCAGCCGCCCAGCAGCAGGGCCACGGCCAGCGCCGTGGGGAGAAGGATTGCGGGGGATGTTTTCATTGCAGCTTGCTCCTAACGAACAGGGTGGCCAGGCCCAGGGTGACGGCGGCGATGCAGGCCATCGGCCAGGCGTTGGCGAACAGCTCGGCGCTCGGCATGGCCTTCAGGAAGCTGCCGCGCAGGATGATCAGGAAATGCTTCAGCGGCAGCGCCTCGGCCGCCCATTGCAGGGCCTGGGGCATGTTTTCGACCGGCGTCGCGAAGCCCGACATCAGCACCGCCGGCACGCCGACCGCGAAGGTGCCGAGGATGGCCTGCTGCTGGGTCGAGCAGACCGAGGAGATCATCAGCCCGGTGCCCACCATCGAGAGGATGAACAGCAGCAGGCACAGGAACAGCAGGCCCAGCGAGCCGGTGAAGGGGATACGGAAGCCCCAGACCGCGGCGCCCACCATCACAGAGGCCAGCCCGGTGCCGACCAGGAAGGCCGGCACCATCTTGGCGACGATGATCTCCATCGGCGTGCAGGGCGAGACCAGCAGCTGATCGAAGGTGCCCAGCTCGCGCTCGCGGGCGATCGACAGCGAGGTCACCAGCAGGGTGATGAAGGTCACCAGGATGCCGACCAGGCTGGGCACGATGAACCACTGGTAGATCAGGTTGGGGTTGAAGGCATGGCGCAGCGCCGCCGGCTCTGCCGGCGCCTGGCCCGTCAGCGTGGCGCCGGCGCGCGCGGCGATCGTCTGCAGATAGCCCAGCGCCACCTGGGTCGAGTTGGCGCGGCGCCCGTCCAGCAGCACCTGGGCCGTGGCCGGGCGGCCGGCGGCCTGGTCGCGCGAGAAGTTCTCCGGGATGAGCAGCGCGGCGACGACCTGCTGGCGGTCGATCAGCGCGGCGATCTGCGCCTCGCTGCGCGCCGGGTGGAGGCGGCGCACCAGCTGCGAGGCCGCCAGCTGCTGCACCAGCTCCTGGCCGGCGCGGCCGGCGTCGCGGTTGTAGACGGCGACGTCAATCTGCTTGACCTCCAGCGTCGCGGCGAAGGCGAAGATCAGCAGCTGCATCAGCGGCGGGACGATCAGCACCATGCGGCTCTTGGGGTCGCGCAGCACGCACAGCAGCTCCTTCAGGATCTGCGCGCGCAGCCGCACCAGCGTGGCTCCCAGCGGGTTCGTCGAGGCGGTGGACATCAAGACACCTCCAGGCTCTTGCGCGTCTTGGCGCGGGCGATGGCGAAGAAGACCGCGCCGATCGCCGCCATCGCCGCCAGCTGCCTGAGCAGCAGCGGCCAGACGTCGCCGGCGAGGAAGAGGGTCTGCAGCGCCGCATTGAAGTAGCGCGCCGGCACGATATGGGTCAGCCACTGGATTGCCACCGGCATCGAGGCGATCTCGAACAGGAAGCCCGACAGCAGCATCGCCGGCAGAAAGCCGGTCAGCAGCGCCACCTGGGCGGCGACGAACTGGTTCTTGGTGATGGCCGAGATCAGCAGGCCCTGGCCCAGCGCCGGGATCAGGAACACCGCGGCGCTCAGCAGCAGCGCCGCCCAGGAGCCGCGCAGCGGCACGCCGAACAGGCCCACCGCCAGGCCGGCGCCGATCAGCGTGGCCAGCAGGCCCAGGCCGAAATAGGGCAGCAGCTTGCCGAGCAGGATCTCGACCACGCTGGCCGGCGTGGCCAGCAGGCCCTCCATCGTGCCGCGCTCCCACTCGCGCGCCACCACCAGCGCGGTCAGCAGGGTGCCTATCATCGTCATCACGATCGCCAGCGCGCCGGGCACCAGGGCGCGGCGGCTCTCCAGCTCGGCGTTGAACCAGAAGCGCGGCAGCAGCGTGATGCCGCCGGCTGTCGCCGTGCCGCGGCCGGCCAGCCAGGCGGCGACGACGCCCTGCGCATAGTTGCCGACGAAGCCGGCCGTGTTGGGCTGCGAGCCGTCGGTGATCACCTGCACCAGCGGCTCGCGGGCGCCGGCGGCCAGGCGGCGCTCCAGATCCGCCGGGATCACGACATAGCCGCGGATGCGGCCGCCGACCAGCTCGGCCTGCAGCTCGCGCCGGTCGCGCGCCGGATGCACGGCGAAATAGCGGCTGCCGCCGAAGGCCGCGGCCAGCTCCTGCGCGGGCTGCGTGTCGCTCTCCAGCGCCACGCCCACCGGCATGCGCCGGATGTCCAGCGACACCGCGTAGGCGAACAGGAACAGCAGCACCACCGGCAGCACGAAGGCCACCAGCAGGGTCGAGGGATCGCGCAGCACCTGCAGGCTCTCCTTGGCGACCAGGGCAACGAGGCGGGTTGGATTCATGCCGTGGCCTCCTGTTCGTCGAAGCGGCGGATCAGCCCGATGAAGGCCTCCTCCATCGTCGGCTCGTGGCTGGCGTCGCGGGCCACGCGGCGCTTCAGCGCGTCCGGCGTGTCCAGCGCGATCAGCTGCGAGCGGTACATCAGCGCGACGCGGTCGCAGTACTCGGCCTCGTCCATGAAATGCGTGGTCACCAGCACCGTGACGCCCTTGCGCACCAGGCCGTTGATGTGGGTCCAGAACTCGCGCCGCGTGATCGGGTCCACGCCCGAGGTCGGCTCGTCCAGGAACAGCACCGGCGGGCGATGCATCAGCGCGCAGGCCAGCGCCAGGCGCTGCTTGTAGCCCAGCGAGAGCGAGTCCGGCGCCGCGTCCAGGCAGCGCTGCAGCTCGAAGGCCTCGACCATCTCGGCGATGCGGGCCTGCTTCAGCGCGCCCGCCAGGCCGTAGACGCCGGCCGCGAAGTCCAGGTTCTGGCGCACCGACAGCAGGCCGTAGAGCGAGAACTTCTGCGCCATATAGCCGAGCCGGTTCTTGGCCGCGCTGGCCGCGTGGGCCAGATCCAGGCCGACAACGCGGGCGCTGCCGGCGCTGGGCGCGAGCAGGCCGCACAGCATCTTGAAGGTGGTCGACTTGCCGGCCCCGTTGGGGCCCAGCAGGCCGAAGATCTCGCCCTGGCGCACCTCGAAGCTGACCTTGTCGGTGGCCGTGAAGTCGCCGAAGCAGCGGGTCAGGTCTTGACAGGACACGGTGACTTCGCTGTCCAGCCGCACCGGCGCCATGCGCTCGGCGATCGCCGAGCTGCCGCCAGGGCCGCCGCCCAGCAGGTCGACGAAAGCGTCCTCGAAGCGCGGTGCCGCCGGGCGCAGCTGCGGCGCATCGTCCAGCGCGGCGCGGCCTGCGGCGTCGCGCAGCACCAGGCGCAGCGCGCGGCCGTGGATCACGCCGTCGCTGACCGAGGGTCGGTCCAGCAGCTCGGCCAGCAGCTGGCGATGGTCTCGCCCCGGCGGCGGGTCGAGCAGGAAGCAGCGCGAAGCCAGCTGCGCGGTCAGCGCGCCGGGCGGGCCGTCGAAGGCCAGCCGGCCCTCGTTGAGCAGCAGCACCTGCTCGCATTGCTCGGCCTCGTCCAGGTAGGCGGTGGACCAGACCACGGCCATGCCCTCGCCGGTCAGCTCGGCCACCATGCGCCAGAGGTCCTGGCGGCTGACCGGGTCGACGCCGACGCCCGGCTCGTCCAGCAGCAGCACCTGGGGCCGCGCCATCAGCGCACAGGCCAGGCCCAGCTTCTGCTTCATCCCGCCGGAGAGCTTGCCGGCCAGGCGCGCGGTGAAGGGCCCCAACCGGGTGAACTCCAGCAGCTGCTCGAAGACGCGCGGCGTCTCGGCCCGCGGCAGCGCGCGCAGCCGCGCATAGAGCCGCAGATTCTCCAGCACCGACAGGTCCTCGTAGAGGCCGAAGCGCTGCGGCATGTAGCCGGTCAGCCGGGCGATCTCGCCCTGCTCGCGCACCGTGTCGCGGCCCAGCACCGTGATGCGGCCCGCGTCCGGGCGCAGCAGGCCGGCCATCAGGCGCATCAGCGTGGTCTTGCCGGCGCCGTCGGGGCCGACCAGGCCGGTCAGCCGGCCGGGCCGGATCGCGGCGCTGAGCCCCTGCAGCGCGGTCGCGCCGGGGAAGCGCTTGACCACGCCCTCGATCAGCACGCTGGCGGGAATATCCGGGTCTTGCATGGCCGTCCCCTTCAACGCGCCGCCAGCTCGACGGTCACCGGCATGCCCTGGCGCAGCGCCCGTGCCGCGCCGGGCACGGCAATGCGCACGCGGTAGACCAGCTCGGTGCGCAGCTCGGTGGTCTCGACCGACTTGGGCGTGAACTCGGCCTTCGGCGAGATGAAGCCCACCGTGCCCTTGAAACGCTCGCGGCTGCCGTCGGTCGTCACGGTGACGGCGCTGCCGGGCTGCAGGCCGCTGAGCTGGGTCTGGCTCACATAGGCGCGCACATAGACCGGGTCCTGCAGCGACAGCGTGTAGACCGGCGCACCGACGGCCGCCATCGCGCCGGCCTCGCGCACGCGGGCCGCGATCAGGCCGTCGGCGGGCGCGTTCAGGCGGGTGTCGGCCAGCGCGGTCTCGGCCTGGGCCAGCTGAGCCTCGGCCTGCGCCAGGCGCGCCTCGGCCGCCTGGATGTCCTCGCGGCGCGCCCCCTCCTGGCGCAGCGACAGCGCCTGGCGTGCCGCCGCGAGCTGGGCGCGGGTCTGGTCGCGGGCGCTGCGCGCGGCCTCGACGGCGCGCTCGCTGGCGGCGCCGCCGCCCTGCAGCGCGGCCTGGCGCGCATGGTGACGCTCGGCCTCCTGGGCCGCGGCCTCGGCCTGGCGCACCGCCTCCTGGGCCTGCGCGATCTCCTGGCTGCGGTTGCCGCGGCGCAGCTTGTCCAGCTCGGCCTGGGCCAGCGCGCGGTTGGCCTGCCCGGCCTTGAGCGCGTCGCGGTAGGTCTGGGCGTCCAGCTCGGCCAGCAGCTGGCCCTGGCGCACCGCGCTGCCCTCATCGACGTGCAGCCTGGCGACGCGGCCCGGCTGGCGGAAGGCCAGTTCGACCTCGCGGATGTCCACATTGCCGTAGAGCCGCGTCGGCGCGGCCGTGGCGGTGTCACGGCCCCACCAGGCGTAGGCTGCGGCCGCGCCGAGCACGACGACAAGCAGGGCGAGGGGGCGGGCGACGTTCCTTTTCATGAGCATGTCCTTTGCCGACGGGGAAGACCTGGGTGGCGCGGTGTCGGCGCCGCGGCGCTGGGATGGATTGCAAGCGCCGGCGGCAAAGCGTCCGTTACAGCCGGCGGCCGCGATGTTTCCGATGAAACCCGGAGCCGCCATGGCCACCGCCCCGACATCGGCGGGTTATCCCGGGGATGGCGACGGTTTCAAATGAAACGGGGCCGCCGCGGCGGGAAACCTGCGGCGGCGGCCGGACCGCGAGACTGGCGCCATCAAGCTCCTGAACCTCCATCCCGTGTCCCAACAAGCCGCCCCCGTCCCGCACGCCGAGCGTCGCGCCCTGCTGATCGATGTCGGGCACGACACCGCGGCGCTGCTCGCGCTCTGGCTGGGCGCGGGCGGCTTTCGCGTGCTGGCGGGTGCGGAGGCGGAGTCCGAGGTGGGCGCGCCGCCGGCGCTGGTGTTCGCCGAATCGGCCTACCCGCGGCGCGGCGAGGAACGGCGGCTGGCGCAGATCCGCCGGCGCTGGCCCGGGGCGCCGGTCATCCTGCTGTCGCCGACGCTGTTCCCCAATGTGCCGGCGCGCGGCGAGGTGGCGCGCATGCTGGGCGTCGCGGCCGCGCTGGCGACACCGTTGACGCAGGCGCGCCTGATGCAGACCATTGCGGAGGTGCTCGGCTCATGAACCAGAACTCCACGCCCCCTCCCGCGTCCGGCTATCTCGCCCAGCTGTCGGTGCGCCAGCTCGCCTGGGGCGGCGGGCTGGTGATCGCTGCCCTGGCCGGCCAGGCCGGCTACGAGATCTGGACCGGCCGCGACGCGGCGGTGCGCTGGACCGAGCGCGAGCTGTCGGCGCAGGCGCGCGTGATCGCCGAGCAGACGGCGCGCAGCATCCAGGCCATCGACGTCACGCTGAAGAACGTCGCCGACCGGGTGGCGCTGGGCGGCGAGGTGGGCGAGCAGCCGCTGCAGGAGATGGTGCGGCAGAAGGCCCAGGGCCTGGTGCAGACCGAGGGCCTGGTGCTGTTCGACGCCAGCGGCCAGCTGCGCGCCACCTCGTTGCTGCCGCTGGACCAGACGCGGCAGATCAATGTCGCCGACAAGCCGCCGTTCAGCACCCTGCGCGCGATGCGCGGCGACGCGCTGCTGATCGACCAGGTGCGCCGCAGCCCCGGCCACGGCCGCTGGGTGGTGCCGATCGGCCGGCGCATCGAGGACGCCCAGGGGCGCTTCCTGGGCGTCGTCGGCGCGCAGGCGCGGGTCGACTATTTCCAGACCTTCTACAGCGAGGGCTTCGGCGCGCAGAACACCCGCGTCGCGCTGATCCACCGCCAGGGCTGGCTGCTGGCGCGCCACCCGCCGGTGCCGGACAGCCTGGGCAAGCGCCTGGACGTGGTGGATACGCTGCTGCCGCCGGACTCTGCCATCGATGCGGCCTTCGTGCGCCTGCCCAGCCCGGTCGACGGGGCCGACCATTTCGCCGCGGTGCGCAAGGTGCCCGACTACCCGCTGATCATCGCGGTCTCCAAGGACTACGCCGCCGCGATGGCACCCTGGCGGGAGAGCGCCAAGGCCACCGCCGCGCGCACGCTGGCGCTGTGCCTGCTGGCCAGCGGGCTGCTGTGGGCGGCGCTGCGCCAGCTGGCGCGCACCCAGCGGGCGCAGCGCGAGCTGCTGGCCTCGCAGCAGCGCTATGCGCTGGCGGCGGCCGGCTCGGACATGGGGCTGTGGGACTGGGACCTGAGCGGTGGCACTGCCTTCATGTCGCGCCGCGCGCGCCAGCTGCTGGCGCTGCCGCTGGAGCCCGAGCTGGAGCCGCTGGCGCAGCTGCGCGCGGCGCTGGTCATCCATCCGCTCGATCGCGCCGAGGTGCTGAGCCGGCTCGACGCGCATCTGCAGGGACTCAGCCCCTTCTTCGAGATCGAGTACCGGGTGCCCGCGGGCGGCGACAGCTACCGCTGGGTGCGGGCGCGCGCGGTCTGCACCCATGATGCGGACGGCCATCCCTGCCGGCTGGCCGGCTCGGTGGTCGACATCGACCAGCGCAAGCGCGCCGAGGAGGCGCTGCGCCAGAGCGAGGAGCGCTATGCGCTGGCGATGGCCGGCTCGCTGGGCGGGCATTGGGTTTGGGACATCGAGTCGGATGAGCTGTTCGTCTCGGACCGTTTCAACGAGCTGTTCGGCCTGCCGGCCGACAACCCCATCGGCACGCGCACGGCCTTCTTCGAGGCGGCCCGGCTCAGCGCGGCGGACATTGCCAAGGTGCGCGGCCTGAGCCAGGAGCTGATCGCCGGCACGCGCGAGCGCGCCGACTACGAGCTGTGCATCGCCGGCCCGGCGGGCGAGCGCTGGATCCAGATGCGGGCGCAGCGCTTCGACGGCGCCGACGGCGAGGGCGCGCGCATCGCCGGCGTCAGCATCGACATCACCGAGCGCAAGCAGGCGGAACTGGAGCGCGCGCGCCTCGAGGAGCAGCTGCGCCAGGCGCAGAAGCTCGAGGCGATCGGCACCCTGGCGGGCGGCATCGCGCACGACTTCAACAACATCCTGGCCGGCATCCTCGGCTTCGGCGAGATGGCGCAGAAGGCCGCCGAACCGGGCAGCGCGCTGCGCCGCCACATCGACGCGGCGCTGGCCGCCGGACTGCGCGCGCGCTCGCTGGTCGAGCGCATCCTGGCTTTCAGCCGCAGCGGTGTCGGGCAGCGCGTGCCGGTGCATGTGCAGTCGGTGGTGCGGGAGGCGCTGGACGCGCTGGCGCCGGCCCTGCCGGCCGGCATCCGGCTGCAGCGTCGGCTGGAGGCGGGCGATGCCGGCGTGCTGGGCGACCCGACGCAGATCCATCAGGTGGTGATGAACCTGTGCATGAACGCGGCGCAGGCGATGAAGTCGGCGGGCCAGATCAACGTGGCGCTGGACCTCACCGGGTTCGAGCGGCCGCATCCGGCCGGCACCGCCCACCTGCCGCCCGGCCGCTACCTGCGCCTGGCCGTCAGCGACCAGGGCGTGGGCATGCCGCAGGAACTGCTGTCTCGCATCTTCGATCCCTTCTTCACGACCAAGGAGGTCGGCGTCGGTACCGGGCTCGGGCTGTCGATGGTGCATGGCATCGTCGGCGACCTGGGCGGCGGTATCGAGGTGCGCAGCGAGCCGGGTCAGGGCAGCTGCTTCACCGTTCTGTTGCCGCTGCTGAGTGACTGTGCTCCAAGGCCGGCGCCGCAGCAGGCAGCCGTCGAATCAGGGCGTGGCGAATGTGTGCTCATCGTCGATGATGAGGAAGCGCTGGTCGCCTGGGCCGAGGAGACGCTGGCCGACCTGGGCTATGAGCCGACAGGTTGCACCTCGCCGCAGGAGGCGCTGGCGCTGGTGCGCGAGGCCCCGGCGCGCTTCGATCTGTTGTTGAGCGACGAGGCCATGCCGGGCCTCAAGGGATCGCAGCTGGCGGCGCAGATGCGCATGATGGCGCCGCAACTGAAAGTGGTGCTGATGAGCGGGTTCGTCACGCCGGCCTTGCAGGAGAGTGCCCGCCAACTGGGCGATGTGCCGGTGCTGAACAAGCCCTTGATGGCAGCCGAGCTGGCTGCAGCGCTGGCGCAGGTGCTGCGCGACACGCGGCCGGCGATTCATGGCTAGGAAGGAAGCCCATGCTGGAAGGTAAACCCCTGATCGCGGCCGTTGATGATGACCCCACCGTTCGGGATCTGCTGACTCAGTACCTCAGCGACAACGAGCTGCGCGTGCGCGCCGTCGCCAGCGGCGGCGAGCTGTTCGCGCTGCTGGACCAGGACACCGTGGACCTGGTGGTGCTGGACGTGCGCCTGCCGGGCGAAGACGGGCTGCAGATCGCGCGACGTCTGCGCGAGCGTTCGGCCACCATTCCGATCCTGATGCTGACCGGCCGCGCCGAGGAGGCCGACCGCGTGATGGGCCTGGAGCTGGGTGCCGACGACTACCTGACCAAGCCCTTCTCGCCGCGCGAGCTGCTGGCGCGCATCCGCGCGCTGCTGCGGCGCGCGCAGGCGATCGTCAACATCGCGGACCTGACCAGCCGCGTGCGCGGCTACCGCTTCGACGGCTGGGAGCTGAACATCGGGCTGCGCCGCCTGAAGAACCCGCAGGGCGAGCCGGTCGAGATCACCAACGGCGAGTTCAGCCTGCTGGTGGCCTTCCTGGCCTCGCCGCGGCGCGTGCTCAACCGCGACCAGCTGCTCGACCTCTCTCGCCTGCACAACGCCGAGGTCTACGGCCGCTCGATCGACATCCAGATCCTGCGGCTGCGTCGCAAGATCGAGGCCGACCCACGCCGCCCCGGCTTCATCGTGACGCAGCGCGGCGAGGGCTATATGTTCGACGCCGAGGTCAGCGCGATCCGCTGAGATCGCGCCATCCGGTTTCAGTTGGAACCGGCGGGCGCCGGATCGAAACCCGGCGCCGGGCCTGCTCTGGCGAAATGTCACCGGGGCGCCGCATCGTGCGGCGCCGATCGAGGTGACAGCATGACAAGCACATTGCACGAGGCGAACGACGACCGCGCGACGGCGCCGCTGACGCTGAGCGACGGCCGGATCCTCGGCTATCGCGTCTACGGCGATCCGCAGGGCGCGCCGGTCTATTTTTTCCACGGCCTGCCGGGCAGCCACGAGCAGGCGGCGCTGGTGACGGAGCAGGCCGCGCGGGCCGGCGTGGCCCTGGTGGCCTTCGACCGGCCGGGTTTCGGCGATTCGAGCCCCCTGCCCGGGGCCGGCTTCGCAGCGATCGTCAATGACACGGCCGAGCTGGCCGCCCATCTGGGCCATGGCCGCTTCGCAGCGCTGGGTGTTTCCTGCGGTGGACCCTATGCGCTGGCCTGCGCCCGCCTGCTGGGCCGGCGCGTCACCGGCGTCGGCCTGCTGGCCGGCATCGCTCCGATGGACCGGCCCGAGCTCCGGCGCGGGCAGCTGCCGCCGCTGCGCCTGATGTTCGGGCTGGCGCGCCGGCATGCCTGGCTGATCAACCCGCTGCTGGCGCTGGACCGGTTGATGTTCCGCTCGCCCGAGCGCGCCGTGCGCGCGCTGGCCGGCCTGCTGACGGCACCGGACCGCGCGCTGCTGGAACGCGACACGCAGGTGCGGCAGCGCTTCGGCCACAGCCTGGCGCGCGCCTATGCGCAGGGCATCGCCGGCGCGCGCGAGGAGGCGCGGCGCATCGCCGGCCTGGGCAGCGATTCGCTCGCCGACATCCATGTGCCGGTGCAGATCTACCAGAGCGGGCAGGACCGCAACGTGCCGCCGGCGATGGGCGCGTACATGGCGGCCCACCTGCCGACGGCGCGGCTGCACCCGCGGCCGGCCGAGGGCCACCTGTCCATCGTCGTTCACTGTTTCGAGGACTGCATCCGCCGTCTTCTTCCCACCCAGGTGCCCCATGCTGCAGATGCGCCCCAACTGTGAGTGCTGCGACGCCGACCTGCCCGCCACCAGCGGCCGGGCGCTGATCTGCAGCTTCGAATGCACCTTCTGCGCCGCCTGCGCGCTGCAGCGGCTGGACGACCAATGCCCGAACTGCGGCGGCGACCTGGTGCGGCGCCCGCGCCGTGTCGGTACCGCGCTGCAACGCCATCCGGCCTCGACCGAGCGCATCGTCAAACCCGCGGGCTGTGCATGACCCTGCCCGCTCTCGAGCATGACAAGCCATGATGAACCAACCTGACACCGACTACCTTCGCCTGCAGGTCAGCGAGCTGATCGACCGCGAGCAGATCCGCGACCTGCTGCACCGCTACTGCCGCGCTGTGGACCGCGGCGACGCGGCCCTGATGAAATCCTGCTACCACGAGGACGGCACCGACGACCACGGCTTCTTTGTCGGCCGCGGCTGGGATTTCGCCGACTATGTGCTGCCCATCCTGGCCCAGCTGGAGCGCAGCATCCATTCGCTGAGCAACCCCATCATCAGCGTGCGCGGCAACAAGGCCCATGTGGAGACCCAATGGTCGGTGATCCACCGCCTCAAGCGCTGGGGCAAGTTCACCGACATGTGGCACCAAGGCCGCTATCTCGACGAGCTGGAGCGCCGCGACGGCCAGTGGCGCATCCTCAAGCGCGTCACGGTGCTCGACGCCGAACGCTGGATCGACACCGCCGATATGCAGCGACTGGTGCCGGCCGCGCATCCGAACCGCGTGCTGATGGGCCAGCGCGGGACAGGCGATCCGGTCTACCAGCTGCACGATCTGCGCCGCTTCGACCGGCCGGCCTTCGCGCTGCCACGGCTGTGGGAGCCGCTGCGACAGGTGCTGGCCCTGCCCATGCTGCTGATCCACCTGCTGGGTTCGCTGGTACAGCGGCGTGGCTGAGGCAGACTCGAGCGGCGCTGTCGCCTGGCCTTGCTGGCGCTGCGGCGGCTGAGCGGTTCGCCGCGCGCGGCTTCTCTTCCGGGCCTGTTCGACCGCTTGGTCCGGGAAGAGCGGGCCGTTGCCACACAGTGAAGCGCGACTCGCTTCCTTTTCCTTCTTGCTATCGCAGATCAAGGGGACGAATCGATGCCGAACATGAGAAACCCCATTCCAGATCTCTGCCCCTCAAGGAGTAGCCCATGACGCTATCGACCTGGCTTGTCTATGCAGCCGCCGTCCTCGTCCTGACGATGTCCCCCGGACCCAGCGTGCTGATGTCCGTTTCCGCTTCCGTCCAGTTCGGGCCGCGTCGTGCGCTGCTGGCCGCGCTGGGCAGCACGCTGGCCATCGCCTGCATCATGCTGCTGTCGATGCTGGGCCTCGGGACCGCCCTGGCCGCGTCCGAAACGCTCTTCACCGCGCTGAAATGGCTGGGGGCTGCCTACCTGGCTTTTCTCGGGGTCTTGTCCCTGCTCTCCAAGACGAGCGGCGTCGCCATCCCCGACGCGCCCCTGGCGCAGACCGGCGCCCGTTCGCTCTTCGGTCGGGGGCTTCTTGTCGGGGCGAGCAACCCGAAGGCGCTGCTGTTCTTCGGCGCGCTCTTCCCGCAGTTCATCGATCCCTCGGCATCCCAGACCTGGCAGTTCCTGGTCCTGGGGGCAACCTTCATCTTCTTCGAACTGTTCTGGCTGACCGCCTACGTGATCATGGCGGCAACGGCGCGGCAATGGCTCATGAAGCCCGGCCGAGCCACCCTGTTCAACCGAGTCACCGGCTCGGTCTTCCTGGTCGCGGCGGGCATGCTGGCCACCACGAAGCAGCACGCCTAGCGCCCCGCCCTGCAAGGGCGGAGGCGGCTGAAAGGCTCAGACAACGACGCGCGTCGCCGCGGTGGCCGCATTGCCGGTGTTCGGGGTGCCCCGAGGCTCGATGAGCAGGATATGGGCCTCCTCCTCGGCGACGGGGCAATGCTCCACGCCCCTGGGCACGATATACATCTGCCCCGGGCCCAGCTTGACGTCGCCGTCGCGCAGCTGGATGGTCAACTCGCCCTTCAGCACCAGAAAGAAGTCGTCGGTGTCGTCGTGCTTGTGCCAGTTGAACGGTCCCTTGACCTTGACGACCATCACATCGTGGTCGTTGAACTGCCCGACGGTGCGGGGCTTGTAATGCTCGGAGAAGGTGGCGAGGCTTGCTGCCAGATCGATGGTTTTCATGGCGTTCCTGATGATGGTTGCTCCAGCAGGCGGCTCTGGGCCGACCGCGTGCCTGTCCTAGGCACGCTGACATTGCATCGGATCGGCGCTGTGAGCCGGTTTCAACTGCCGAGGCACACATTGCGATTGCAACACGGCGGGCAGGCAAGCGAGCCTGCACGGCAGCAAGGCCCTCTGGCGCGAGACGCCGGCGCACTTGATGCACCGGCCTTGCGAACCAGCAGGAAAGTTTTCGGGCCTCGCCCTCAGCCCATGAAGCCCAGCGTGGCCGGCGCGAACGCGGCCAGGTTCGGGAACACGGCGGGCAGTTCGTTTGCCGGCACACCGAACCAGCGCGCCAGCGTGGCGCCGAATTGCTCCAGCGCGGTGCTGGGGATCAGCACGCCGCGGCTGCCGGCGTCGTCGGCGCCGCCGAGTTCGAGCGTCGGGAACCGGCCATAGACCTCACCGCCGCGCACGCCGCCGCCCAGCACCAGCTGGTGGTTGCCCCAGCCATGGTCGCTGCCGCTGCCGCTGGGCTGCAGGGTGCGGCCGAAGTCGCTCTGCGTGAAGCTCGTAACCTGGGACGCCAGGCCCAGCTCCTGGGTCGCGGCGTGGAAGGCGGCCAGCGCCTCGCCCAGCTGGCGCAGCAGGTCCCAATGGGTCCAGCCCTGCGCGCTGTGGGTGTCGAAACCGCCCAGCGAGCAGAAGAACACCTGGCGGCCGACGCCGGCGCTGTCGCGCAGCTTCATCAGCCGCGCCACCTGCAGCAGCTGCTGGCCCAAGGCCGTGCCGGGAAAGGGCGTGGCGATCGCAGCGGCCGACGAGCCCGCGCGCAGCAGCGCGTTCAGCTCGCGCGCATCGGCGCGCACGCGGTTGGCCGCCTGCACCAGCACCACGCCCTGGTCGATCTGCAGGATCTCGCCCAGTGCCCGCGCGCGCGCCTGGGCCGCGCTCTCGGGCCAGGTGCTCATGCCGTCCGCGCCGAGGTCGAAGCCGGGCACCAGGCTGGCGGAGGCGACCTTGCTGCCGGTGCAGAAAAGGCTGGAGCCGGCCATCGAGACGGCCGCCGGGAAGCGCGGGTTGCTGTTGCGCGCGATCAGCGCGTCGACGCTGCGCGCGCCCCAGCCGGTGCCGCCGGCGCCGCTGGCGTTGCCGGCCAGCGCCTGCACGATCTGGTCCGAATGCGAAAACAGATTGCCGGGCAGCGCGGCGGTGCCGGCGAGGTACTGCGCGCGCGTCGTCGGCGCGGCCAGCGGCCCCATATTGGCGACCACCGCCAGCCGGCCCTGCGACCACAGCGGCGCGATCGCCTGCAGGCCGGAGTTCAGGCCGTAGCGCTGCCCCGCCGGGGTCTGCACCGGCAGCAGGCGCGCGCTGGCGTCGGGCAGGGCCAGCGCGCCGCGGGCCGCGCGGTAGACCGCGTAGGGCGCGTCGTCCAGCGGCACGATCATGTTGTGGCCGTCGTTGCCGCCGGCCAGCAGCACGCAGACCAGGGCTTTGTAGTCGGGCTGCTGAGCCTGTGCCCGAGCGCCGAGGGCGGCGGCGCCCGCCAGGGTGCCGGCCAGGCGCAGGACATCGCGGCGGCGGAAGCGGGAATGGATGGGGTTCGTCATCGTCTTGGACTCGTCGCGTTGGGTCTCAGTGCTGCACCGCGTGCAGGCCGGAGAGCGCCGTCAGGTAGAGGGCGGTCAGGGCGCGCTGGCGCGCGTCGGGCTGGGCGGCCACCGCGCTGGCCAGGCTCTGGCGCATCGCGGCGGGCATGCGGCCCCATAGCAGGGCCTGGTCGACCCGGTCGATCAGCGCCGTCGTGCCGCTGCCGGCCGCGGCGACGAAGGGCATGATGTCGAGCTGCACGTCGGTGCCGCCGCCGTTGAGCAGGCGCCAGAACAGATTGCCGCGCAACACCGCTTCGGTCGGCGTGTAGATCTGGAACTCGGGCGCATGCAGGCTCGGGTCGGCCGGCAGACGGAACAGCGGCGAGTAATGGCCGAACACCGAGGGCGGCGTCAGCGGTGCCTGCGACATCCGGCCCAGCTCCCAGCTCAGCTGGTTGCCGGGGGCAATGCCGCCGCCGAGCGCGCGCAGCAGGGTCGTCAGGTGCAGCAGCGGCTCGCGCAGGCGGCCGCCGCCGCTCGCGGGCGCGTCCTGGCGCGCCTCGGCATCGGTCAGCACGGCGCGCACCACGGCGCGCAGGTCGCCGCGGCGGCCGCTGCCATTGTTCTCGAAGGCGGCCGCGACGCGCCGCACATAGGCCGGCGAGGGATTGCTCTTGACCAGGCTGCGGATCAGCCGGGTGGCGACGAAGGGCGGCGTGTTGGGATGGTTGAAGGCGCAGTCCAGCGTCGCCTCCATATCGGCCTGCGCCCCCTGGCCGGCCGGCAGCTGGCAGCCGAGGAAGCTCTTGGCGCGCAGGTCATGGTGCATGTCGCGCACGACCAAGGGGCCGGCGAAGTTCTCCCAGTTGCTGTTGCCGCTGCCGATATAGGTCCAGCCGGTCAGCGCCAGCGCCACCTGCTGGATCGTGCCCTGGTCGTAGGCGGGGATGGGGCGGCCGGCGCCGTCGAGCTGCACGCTGCCGTCGGGATTGAGCCGCAGCAGGCCGATCGTGAAGAGCTGCAGCAGCTCGCGCGCGAAGTTCTCGTTGGCGCCGCGCATGCCGCTGGGCCGCGTGCTGTTGGCGAGGTCGAGGTACTTGCCCATCTGCGAACTGGTCGCCACCTCGCCCAGCAGCGTCCGGTAGTTGCCGAAGGCGTGGCGGCTGAGCGTGCGCAGATGCGGCACGATCTCGTCCGGGTAGATGTTCTTGTTCATCGAGATCACCAGCAGCTGGCCGAGCGCATGGGCCACGCGCTGGCGAAGCTGGTCCGGCGCGCCGGAGAGCCGGTGCAGGTACTGTTGGCGCACTTCGCCGCTGGCCTGGCCGCCGGGATTGGGGATCGCGGTCTCGGGCATCGCGAACTGCTCGTCCAGCCAGGCCGGGATGCCGAGCTGGCGCAGGCGCTGCACCTCGGCCGGCGTCGGGCCGAAGGTGGCCTGCTCCAGGAAGCGCGCGGCCGCCAGGTTGGCCGTGCCCTGGCCGGGGGCCGGTGTCGGCGGTTCGGCGGGCGGTGGGGTGGTCGGCGGTGTCGTGGGCGGCGTGGTCGGCGCCGTCTGGCTGATCCGCACATTGACCGTCTCGCTGAGCACGGCGCCGGGGCCGGCCGCCTCGACCAGCACCGACACCTGGCTGCCCAGCTGCGCCGCCGTCGCCGTGCCGCTGGCGCGCAGCTGGGTGGCGGAGAGGCGCGTCGTCGCCAGCTTCTGGTTGCCGAACCAGGCGACGGCGCTGTCGCCGAAGTTGGCACCGTTGAGGGTCAGCGTGAAGGCGCCGGGCGCGATCGTGCTCGGGCTGGCGTTCCACAGGCGCGGCTGGACCTGGGTGATCGTCAGCGTCGCCGCGCCGAAGACGCCGGGCTTGGCGACGCTGGTGGCGCGCACCTCGACCGCATTGACGCCCGGCAGCGCGGCGGGCGCGCGGTAGAGGCCGGCGCTGCTGATGGTGCCGTGCAGCGCGTCGCCGCCGGGCACGCCGTTGACGCTCCAGATCACGCCGTTGGGCGACAGCGGCACATAGGCGCTGAGCTGGCGGCTGGCGCCGACGGCGATGCTGCCGCTGGAATAGACCGTGATGGTCTGCGACCAGGCCGGCTGCTGCACCAGCGTGGCGACGATCAGCCCCAGCCAGGGCGCGCGCCACATCGACGATTCATGAGATGGCTTGTTCAAGCTGCTCCTCTCTTCTTTTCCGGTATGCGACAGGTCCGGAGTTTGAAGAGGCCTGGCCGGGCCGCGTTTCAGCGGCGGCGTCGGCGTGTTTCAGATGAAACACGGAGGTATGGACTTGCTGAGGTCCCGCGCTCTTGCGCGGCTGGCCGGCGGCAGCGCTATGCCACTCGGGCAAGTCCAGAGCGCAGCCCGGCGCCGGCATCCAGTTCGGCTTGATGCGCCGGCACCTCGGTCTTGCTTTTGGTCACAACTTCGTCGCGGCCGGACCGGCGCAGCCTTGCCGCGACGAAGCCCAGCCCCAGCAGCAGCAAGACCGCGCCGGCCGGCTCCGGCACGGGCGCGGCGGCCACGTCGAAGCTGAGCTGGCCGCCGAGCCACTGCCCCTCGGCCATGCCCATGGCCAGGTCCTTGAAGGCCTCGCTGAACTCGAGGCGCAGCAGGCCGTCGCCACCGACGGCCAGGCCCAGCGGCGCCAGGTCCAGGCTGCCGGCATAGGCGCCGGTGCCGCTGAATCCGTCAGACGCGGCCGGCGCCCAGGTGATCAGGTCCAACCCGCTGGAACTGCCGAAGCTGAGCTGCAGCTCGCTCAGCAGGCTGGGGGCCGGCGCGCTCAGCGTGACGTCCCAGCTGAGCGAATTCAGCACGCTGCCCGCGCCGATGTCGATCAGCCAGACGGTGTTGCCGCTCTCGCCGAGCAGGTTGATGCTCTGCGCGCCGCTGACGTCGATGACGATGGGGGCGGCTTGGGCGTACAGGCCCGCCAGACCGAGAGTGGCCGCGGCGGCCAGGTGCTGGAAATGCTTCTTCATGATGAGGGCTTTCATGGGGCGGCTGCGGAGCGGACGAAGACCACGGCCGTGCGGGCCGGCAGGCTGAAGCTGCCGCTGGCGCGCTCGAACTGCGCCTGCCGGGCACGCTGGTCGGCGGCACCGGCGGCGGCATACACCGGATGCAGCTCCAGCGCGCGGCCGGCCAGCTCGGGCAGGCTCAGCTGCTTGGGCGTCTTGTCGACATTGATCAGGTAGACCAGCTCGTCGAAGTTGGCGCCGGGGTAGCCCACGCCGTTCAGGCGCCCGACCAGCACCGTGGGCTCCTGCGCAGAGCCGGTGTTGAGGAAGCTGAGGCGCGCCTTGATGTCCTCGGCCGTGCGCAGGCGCAGCAAGGTCGTGCTCTTGCGGATCTTCAGCAGGTCGCGGAAGGCGTCGCGGGTCCAGGCGATGTCGTGGGCATGCGGCTTGATCAGCGCGTTGGCGAGCAGCGGCCGGGCCAGGTTCCAGTTCTCGGCGTTGTCGCGCGCCGGCGGCAGGCCGACGCCGAAGTTGTTGTCGGCATAGCTCCAGTCCAGGCGGTTGAACCAGTCGCCGCTGTCGTAGCTGTTCTTGTCCAGCGACTTGCTGCGCAGGGTGTCGACGCCGGTATGGAAATAGGCCACGCCCTGGCTGAAGGCGTTGATCGCGCTGGCCAGGATCTGCACGCGGGCGCGGTCCTCGCGGCTGGTGGTGATGGGCAGCTTGAAGGCGTTGTTGTCGAACAGGGTCAGGTTGTCGTGGTTCTCCACATAGTTGACCACCTCGCCCGGCTCCAGCACCCAGCCGGCCGGAATGCCGCCGACATCGATCTGGTCCAGGCGCAGCGTCGCGTCCCAGCTGGTGCGCATCTGGAAGCTGCGGATGGAACCCGCGAGCGCGGCCTTGATGCGGTCGGCCTGCCACATCAGCTCGCCGCGGCTCTGGCCGCTGGCGGCCGGGTTGGGGTCGTAGAAGAAGCCGTTGACATAGCCTTGGGCGGCGATCAGCGTGTTCCCGGAGTCGCAGCAGCCGCCGCCGCGCACCGCGTCGCGGATCAGCGGGTTGAAGCTGCCGATGCCGGAGCCGTTGAGCGACAGCATCTCGGCCTGCACGAAGCGCGCGCCATTGGCCACCTCGCCGAAGTTCCAGCCCTCGCCGACGATCTGCACCGGGCGGCCGGCGGTGGCCTGTACGCGCGCCTTCAAGGCCTCCATCACCGTGCGCGGATGGTGGCCCATGATGTCGAAGCGCAGCGAGCTGATGCGGTAGTCACGCACCCAGGTGACGGCCGAGTCGATCATCAGCTTGGCCATCATCAGGTTTTCGGACGCGGTGTTCTCGCAGCAGGTGGAGCGCTCGATGCCGCCGCTGGCGTTGTAGCGGAAGTAGTAGTTGGGAACGATCTTGTCCAGCACCGAGTTGGTGTTCTGGCCGGAGGAGGCGGTGTGGTTGTAGACCACGTCCATGCCCACACGCAGTCCGGCCGCGTTCAGTGCCTGCACCATCTGGCGGAACTCCAGCACGCGGGCCACCGGGTTGGCGGCGCTGCTGGCATAGCTGCCGTCGGGCGTCGTGAAGTGATGCGGGTCATAGCCCCAGTTGAAGCAGTCGCTGGCCGCCGTGGCGGCCACCGCGGCCTGCTGGGATTCGCCATCCGGGGTGCCGCTTGGCGTCGGCGTGACGCAGCTCTTCTCGTTGACGCTGGTCATGTCGTAGACCGGCAGCAGGTGCACATCGCTCAGCCCGGCGGCAGCCAGGGCCTTGAGGTGGCGCATGCCGGCCGAGTCTGGCTCGGTGAAGGCCAGGTACTTGCCGCGGCGCGCGGCCGGCACGCTGGCATCGCCGATCGAGAAGTCGCGTACATGCAGCTCGTAGATGCTCATGTCCGAGGGCGCGCTGACCGTCGCCGGCGGCGCGCCGGCATCCCAGCCGGTCGGCTTGGTGGCGGGCGCGTTCAGGTCCATCACCACGCTCTGCTGCCCACCCTGGGTCAGGCCCAGCGAGTAGGGGTCGGTGACCAGGTTGCGCACCAGGCCCGTGCCTTTGACAAAGACCTGCACCTGGTAGCGGTAGCTGGCGCCCTGCAGGCTGCCGGGTTTGCGGAGCTGCCAGACGCCGGTGGCGGCGTCGCGCTGCATGGCCTCGGTGCTGCTGCGGGTCAGCAGCGGGTTGCCGTTGACCGGGGTCGTCAGCACCAGCGATACGGCCTGCGCGGTCGGTGCCCAGAGCTTGAAGCTGGTCTTGCCGCCGGACACCACGGCGCCCAGGTCGGGCACCTCGGCTGCGGCCGCATAAAGATCGTCCAGCGCGCCGGCGATCTGGGCGGTGGTGGCGTTCTGCACCTTGCCGGCAGCGTCTTCCTGCACCAGCACCAGTTGTTGCTGGTGCAGGGCCGGCAGGCGCGGCAGATCGGCATCGCGCACGCGGTAGACGCCGCCGCTGGCCACGTACTTGAAGCGCTGGGCCAGGGCCGCCGGCACGCTGCCGGCGAAGGTCTCCAGCGCCAGGCAGCCCTCGGCGCCCTGCACCGGCGCATCTGCCGTGACCTGGATCTGGCCGGTGGGCGAGTGGCACAGGCGCACGCCGCCACCGCTAACGCGCGGCCATTGCACCAGGCGGCGGTCCAGCCACACGGCGCGCGCATCGGTGCTGGAGACCTGGCGCAGGTCCGGCGCCGCGGTGTAGACCGTGGCATCGCGCTCGACCAGCCAGACATGGCCGACCTGGTTCTGGATCGTCAGCGCGCCGAAGTCGACGCGGATGTTGTTGTCGCGGCCGTCCTTGTCGTTCTCGCCCGGCGGCATGCCGTGGATGATGAACTCCAGGGCCTTGCGGCTGGTGTCGCCCTGGGGATTCAGCACCGGGATGTCGAACACCACCTCGCCGTTGCCGACGGCGTAGCCGGGCATGGCACTGAAGCCCACCGGCTGGTTCCAGCGGTCGATCTGCACGCCTGGGCTTTGGGCTTGCAGCGCAGCGACATCCAGCCCGCTGCCGTTCCACAAGTGCAGGCCCCAGGCCGTGTAGGCGCCGTCGAAGCGCTTGTAGTGCACGCGCACGGTCCTGATGTCCGGCGCGGCCAGCAGCAGCGGGTTGCTGGTGTAGTTGCTGCTGTCGCCCTGCAGCCGCCAGATCTCATTGGCGCCGGCCTGCAACTGATAGCTCTGGTCGGCGCCGCCGTTGTCCTTCTCGTCGCCCTTGTGCAGCAGGAAGCCGACCGTGCCGGTGCCGGCGGCCAGCGGCACGTCGTAGTAGACGCCGAACTCGTCGCTGCCGGCGGCGTTCCAGCCGGCATTCCAGTTCGGGCTCTGAGCGGCATTCCAGGTATGGATCTGCCAGCCGGCGTGGTCGCCATCGGCGCGGCGGTAGTGCACGCGCAGCGAGGTGGCCGGTGCGCCGGGCGTGGCGGCTGCGGCGATGCGCGCGCGCGGCGCCGGCGGACTGCCGGGCACGCCGGCCAGCAGTTCGACGCCGCTGTCGTCAGCGGCCGCCGCGGCGAGGCCCGCGCTGCCCATCGCAGCCTGCGTGGCGTCCGCACCGCCTCCGCCGCCACCGCAGGCCACCAGCAGCCCGCACATGCCAAGCGCCACCGCCCCCACAACCCGTCGCGCCTGCCGCGCGAAACCGCCTGTCCATGCCTTCATGTCCGAGCACTCCTTGCGAGATGCGCGGATCGTATTGAAGTAAAACTACATATGTAAGCTGGTGGAATCCCGATGGTCGTTTATCAAAACAATCGATTCCTCACCGATAGAGTGGGGATTCTTGGCGACTCGAGATTTTTCTATGTAGTTTTGCTTCCTACTCACTCCACCGTCACGCTCTTCGCCAAATTGCGCGGCTTGTCGACATCGGTGCCGCGCGCGCAGGCGGTGTGATAGGCCAGCAGTTGCAGCGGGATCACGTGCAGGATGGGGCTCAGGCTGCCATAGTGCTCGGGCATGCGGATCACATGCAGGCCCGGCTCGCTTTCGATCTGGGTGTCGCCGTCGGCGAACACATAGAGCTGGCCGCCGCGGGCGCGGACTTCCTGCATATTGCTCTTGAGCTTTTCCAGCAGCGCGTCGTTGGGCGCCACCGTGACGACCGGCATCTCGGCGGTCACCAGGGCAAGCGGGCCATGCTTGAGCTCGCCGGCCGGGTAGGCCTCGGCATGGATATAGCTGATCTCCTTGAGCTTGAGCGCGCCTTCCAGCGCGATCGGATAGTGCAGGCCGCGGCCGAGGAAGAGCGCGTTCTCCTTGCGCGCGAATTCCTCGCTCCAGGCGATCACCTGCGGCTCCAGCGCCAGCACCGCCTGCACGGCCACCGGCAGGTGGCGCAAGGCCTTCAGGTGCTCGGCCTCCTGCGCCTCGCTCAGATGTCCGCGGGTCTGCGCCAGCGCCAGGGTCAGCATGAACAGGCCCACCAGCTGGGTCGTGAAGGCCTTGGTGGAGGCCACGCCGATCTCGGCGCCAGCACGGGTGATGTAGGCCAGCTCGCATTCGCGCACCATCGCGCTGGTGGCCACATTGCAGATCGTCAGCGTGTGCGTCATGCCTTGAGCGCGGGCATGCTTGAGCGCGGCCAGCGTGTCGGCGGTCTCGCCGCTCTGGCTGATCGTGACGACCAGGGTGCGCGGGTTCGGCACGCTGTCGCGGTAGCGGTATTCGCTGGCGATCTCGACGCTGGTCGGGATCTTGGCGATGCTCTCCAGCCAGTACTTGGCGGTGGAGCCCGAGTAGTAGCTGGTGCCACAGGCCAGGATCAGCACCGAGTCGATCTCCTTGAAGATGCGATAGGCACCGTCGCCGAACAGCTCCGGGCTGATGCCGGTGACGGCGTCCAGCGTGTTCGCAATGGCCACCGGCTGCTCGAAGATTTCCTTCTGCATGTAATGCCGATAAGGGCCCAGCTCGGCCGCGCCGCTGTGCGCGTGCACGGTGCGCACCTCGCGGGTCTGGGCCTCGTAGCGGCCGGTCTCGGTATTGCGCTTGCTGATCCAGTAGCGGCCCAACTGCAGGTCCACCACATCGCCCTCTTCCAGATAGACGATCTGGTCGGTGACGCCGGCCAGGGCCATCGCGTCCGAGGCGACGAAATGCTCGCCCTGCCCCGCCTCGGTGCCCACGCCCAGCACCAGCGGCGAACCCTCGCGCGCAGCGATCACGCGGTGCGGTTCGTCGCGCGCGAACACCGCGATCGCATAAGCACCCTTGAGTCGGGTCAGCGCCTGCTGCACCGCCTCCAGCAGATCGCCGTTGTAGAGCTGGTCGACCAGATGGCAGATCACCTCGGTGTCGGTCTGGCTGCTGAAGACATAACCGCGTGCCTTCAGCTCGGCGCGCAGCTCGTCGTGGTTCTCGATGATGCCGTTGTGGACCAGCGCGATCCGGCCGGCGGTCGCGGTGTTGGCATCGGCACCCGGGCCGTGCGAGAAATGCGGGTGGGCGTTGTGCACCGCCGGCGCACCGTGGGTGGCCCAGCGGGTGTGGGCGATGCCGGTGCCGGAGGCGATGCCATCCTCGGCCGCCAGCGCATGCAGTTCGGCCACGCGCGAGGTGCTACGGGCGCGCTTGAGCTCGCCACCTTGGTGCACGGCCACGCCGCAGGAGTCATAGCCGCGATATTCCAGGCGCTTCAGGCCCTCGATCAGGATGGGGACGATATTGCGCTGACTGACGGCGCCGACGATGCCACACATGAGTTGCTCCTGCCTGAGGCTTTGAATAGATGCCGGATGGTAGGCAGACAGCGAAAACCAATGTTTTCAAATTTCCTCGTCAAATGAAATAATCAACCACACCAATCATTTCAAGACTGAATATTTCAAATTTTTAATCATTATGAATAATTCAGTCAAATCCATAGCACTGGACACCACCGATTTGCGGGTGCTGGACTTGCTGCAGCAGGACGCCTCGCTGTCCAACCAGGCACTGGCCGAGCTGGCCCATGTCTCGCCGGCCACCTGTCTGCGGCGCGTCAAGCGCCTGGTCGAAACCGGTGTGATCGAGCGGCGCGTGGCCCTCCTGTCGCCCGACAAGCTGGGCGCCGGCCTCAGCGCCATCGTCGAGATCACGCTGGACCGCCAGGGGGCCGAGCATCTGGCGGCCTTCGAGCAGAAGCTGCTGGCCGAGGTGGCGGTGCAGCAGTGCTACCGCGTCTCACCGGGACCAGACTTCGTGCTGATCCTGCAGGTGCCCGATATGCCGGCCTATCACGCGCTGGTGTTGCGTCTGTTCACGCAGGACGCCAATGTGCGCAACGTCAAGACCTTTTTCAGCGTGCTGCGCAGCAAGTTCGAGCCGCGCCTGAGCCTGCCCGGCGCCTAGGGCCGGCGATAGCCGCCGGGCACACCGTGCGGCGACAGCACCCATTGCCACAGCTGGATGTCGCGCACCCGGAAGGCGGCCGCACAGCTCAGCAGGTAGTAGCGCCACATGCGCTGGAAGCGCTCGCCGAGACGGTCGGCGAACTGCGGCCAGGCGGCCTCGAAACGCTGGTACCAGGCCGTCAAGGTCAGCGCATAGTCGGCGCCGAAGTTATGCAGGTCCTCCACGACGAAGCGCTGCTCGCAGGCATGGCCGATGCGGGCGATGCTGGGCAGCTCGCCATTCGGAAAAATGTAGCGGTGAATCCAGGGGTCGGTGCCATGGGCACTGTCGTTGCGGCCTATCGTGTGCAGCAGGAACAGGCCTTCGTCGCTGAGGCAGCGCCGCGCCATCGCCATGAAGGTGTCGACATTCTTGTGGCCCACATGCTCGAACATGCCCAGGCTCGCGATGCGGTCGAAGCGCTCGTCGAGCTGCCGGTAGTCCAGCAGCCGGAACTCGACCGGCAGGCCCGCGCACAGCTCGCGCCCCAGCATCGCCTGCTCGATCGATACGGTCAGCCCGACGCACTCAACGCCGTAGCGTTCGGCGGCAAACTTCATCAGGCTGCCCCAGCCGCAGCCGATGTCCAGCAGGCGCAGCCCGGGGCGCAGGCCCAGCTTGCGGCAGACCAGGTCAAGCTTGTGCTCCTGGGCAGTCTCCAGATCGCCGGCACCGCCGCTCCAGTAGGCGCAGGTATAGCTCATGCGCCGGTCCAGCATGGCCCGGTAGAAGTCGTTGCCCAGGTCGTAATGCCGTTCGCCGACCTGCCAGGCGCGCCGGTGCGTCTGCAGGTTCAACAGCCGCGCCTTGGCCACATGCCAGAGCGCCGGCAGTGGTCTCAGCCGATCCGCCAGGCGCGCGCGGATCAGACGGTCGAACAGCAGGTCCAGGCGCTCGGCCGACCAGTCGCCATCCATATAGGCCTCGCCGAGCGCCAGCGAACCACCGGCCAGCAGGCGGCTCGCCAGATCGGTGCGGTGGACCTGGATGTCCCAGGGCCGCGGGCCGTCCAGCCGCACATCTGCCAGCGCCAGCCAGTCCGACAAGACCTGCCGCGCATCGGCGCTGCGGCGGCGCAGCGGCCGCGGTGAATCGGTGAGCCGAGCGTCCATCCAGCCCTCTTCTCCATGCTGCCAGTGCCAAGACTGTGCCAAGCCGGAGCGCCGGGCGCCAATTCAGATCATCGAAGTCCTCGATAGCCTCATTGCTATGACGCTCAGCCGCGCTTGAGCACCAGCAGACCCTTCAGATACTCGCCCTCGGGGAAGCAGATGGTCTGCGGATGGTCGGGCGCGGCAGCCACGCGCTCCAGGATGTAGCCATCGGCCGGCGCATCCAGGCCGGCGCCGGCGACGATCTTGTGGAACAGGTCCGGCGCGATGCCGCCCGAGCAGGAGAAGGTGAACAGCAGGCCGCCGGGCGCCAGCAGCTTGAAGGCCAGGCGGTTGATGTCCTTGTAGGCGCGGGCGGCGCGCTCGGCGTGGGCCACCGTCGGCGCGAACTTCGGCGGGTCCAGCACGATGGCATCGAAGCGCTCGCCGGCCTCCAGCAGGCCGCGCAGGGTCTGGTTGACGTCGGCGTCGCGCGCCTCGTGGCGGCCGGGCTCGAAGCCGTTCAGCGCCACATGGGCACTGGCCCTGGCCAGCGCCGGCCCCGAGGAATCGACGCTGATGACACGCTCGGCGCCGCCGGCCAGCGCCGCCACCGAGAAGCCGCCGGTGTAGCTGTAGCAGTTCAGCACGCGCTTGCAGCCGTAGTGGCGCACCGCATCGGCGAAGCGCTTGCGGTTGTCGCGCTGGTCCAGGTAGTAGCCGGTCTTGTGGCCGGTGGCGATGTCCAGGGTCAGCCGCCACTGATGCTCGGCGATCGTCAGCTCGGTCGCGCCCTCGCCATGCAGCCAGCCGCTGCGCTCCTCCAGACCCTCCAGGCCGCGCGCACTGGCGTCCGAGCGTTCGTAAAAGCGGGCCAGCCCGGTCTGCCTGAGCAGGCTATCGACGATGACCTTCTTCCAGCGCTCCACGCCCACGGACCCGAACTGCGCGACCAGGGTGTCCCCATAGCGGTCGACGATCAGACCCGGCAGGCCATCGGCTTCGCCATGGATCAGGCGCAGCGCGTCGGAGGCAATCGGCAGCCGCTGGCGCATCGCCAGGGCCTCGGCGATGCGGGCCTCGAAAAAGGCCGCGTCGATACGCTGGGCCTCATCGAAGCTCCAGGCCCGCAGCCGGATCTGCGAGCTGGGGCTAAACGCCGCCCAGCACAGGAACTGGCCCTCGTGCGACTCGACCCGCACGGTCTCGCCCGGATCGCCCCCGCCCTTGTGCAGCGAGCTTTCAAACACCCAGGGGTGGCGGCGTTGCAGCGAGCGTTCCTTGCCCGCGCGAAGACGTATGGATTTCATGCGGCGGATTGTCGCCGCAGTGGCTTAGCGGCTCAGTGCGCCGAAGGCATAGCCCAGCGAGACATTGACCACGGGCGAGGACTGGGTCTGGCCGCGCAGCGTGCGCCACTGGCCGACGCCGGTACGCAGGCGCAGCCGCTCGCTCTCGCCGAAGCGCCATTCGGCCCAGGCCTCGGCCTGGGCCACCGCACCGCCAGTCACCGCAACGCCGCCGCCGCCGGCCGCGCCGACCAGCAGCTCGGCGCCGACACGGGGCCCGCCGGCCAACGGCCGGCCCTGCAAGCCCAGCCCGAACAGGCCGAAGGAATAGGCACCGGCGCGCCCGAAGGCGGCGCTGCCGGCCTGGGCCGTGCCATAGAGGTGGGTGCCGAGATCGCGGCTCATCACCATCGCCAGATGACCGACGCTGGTCTCATGCCCATCCTTGAACCTGACCTTGGGCAGGTGCATCAGGCTGGCATAGACGGTTTGCGTGCGCACCACGCCGCCCTCCTCATTGGGCTGACCGAACAGGCCGGTGGCCTGGTCCAGCGGCAGGCCCAGCGAGGCGCGCACATAGGTGGACTTGAAGCTGCCGGTCAGCGAGCCCATCACGCCGGCATCCAGATGCAGGGCCGGTCCCCAGGGGGATTTCCAGCGCAGCGTCGGTCCGCCCTTGACCAGCCAGCCATTGCCGGTGTCGACATCGCCACCGCCGCCCAGGCCGGTCGCCACATGCCAGCCGGCACGCAGATTCGGCCCGCCCAGGCCGTAGTCCTGACCCATGGTCGCCAGCACCTCCATATAGCCATCGGCGCCGCCCGAGGCAGCGCCGGCCGCCTCCATGCCCCACCAGGCGCCCTCGGTCACGTACTGGCGCAGCACCGCGCCGGCCTTGCCCATGCGCTGGGCCGGGGCACCGCCGCGGGTGCGCGCGCCGGAGCGCGGCTTGTAGGAGCCCACGCTCAAGGACACCTCGTCAACGCCCAGGCCGCTGCGGCGCGTGTTCTGCACACGCCGGCCGGCATCACCGGGCGCATAGCTGAAGAAACCATCGGAATAGCCCAGCACCAGACCCAGCGAAGTGCCGCGCACATTGCCCCGGCCGTTCGGAAACGCGGTGTGGGCCAGCGATACGCCGCTGTACCAGTTGCCGAACTCGGTGCGCAGCGACAACTCGGGCCGCAGCATCAGGCCACCGCCGAAGCGCACCTTGTCCGAACTCAGGCCGCCGCCGGCACCGGCATAAAGGCCGGCGGCCGCATGGGTGCTGGAGCCCAGGCGCCAGCGCCGCTGCGCGGTGAAACCCACCGTGAAGATGCCGCCGAAATTGCCCTTGGCCGAACCGTAGAAGCTCGGGCCCACGCCCCAGTCCTCGTTCATCGCGACCAGATAGCTGGCGCCCAGCAGCGCGATGCGCTCGCCAGTGGGCATCTTCAGCGGCGTCCAGTTGGCCTCGAAGGCGGCCGGCTGGGCCTGCAGAAAGCCCGGCCGCGGCAGCGGCGACTGGGCTTGCACGGCGCCGCTGAGCACCAGCAGCGGGAACAAGGGCATCAGGTAACGAGGTTTCATTGCTTTTTCTTCGCGCGCGGATGCGCGGCGTCGTAGACCTTGGCCAGGTGCTGGTAGTCCAGCTTGGTATAGACCTGGGTGGTGGTGATATGGGCGTGACCCAGCAGCTCCTGCACCGCGCGCAGATCGCCGCTGGACTGCAGCAGATGCGAGGCGAATGAGTGGCGCAGCATATGCGGGTGCACATGGGCTGGCATGCCGGCGGCCAGCGCGCGCGCCTTCAGTAGCGCGCGCACCTGGGCCTCGTGGATACGGCCGCCGCGCGCGCCCACCAGGAGGGCCGCTTCGCCGGCGCGCGCGCGCTGCGCTCGCAACGCCAGCCAGGCCTGCAAGGCGCTGATCGCCGCGCGGCCCAGCGGCACGCTGCGGCGCTTGCTGCCCTTGCCCAGCACCTGGGCCTCGGCGCTGACCAGATCGACCCAGCCGCGCGCGGTGCCGCTGGCCTGGGCATCCAGGCCCACCAGCTCGGCCACGCGCAGGCCGCAGCCGTAGAGCAGCTCGACGATGCAGCGGTCGCGCGCCTCCAGCGCCGGGTCGGCCCGAGCGTCGGCATGGTCGGCCAGCTGCACCGCATCGTCGGCCGACAAGGCCTTGGGCAGGGGCTTGGCTGCCTTGGGAGCACGCAAGCCCTCGATCGGATTCAGCGCCACCAGCCGCTCGCCGCCCAGCCAGCGATACAGCCCGCGCCAGGCCGACAGCAGCAAAGCCAGGCTGCGCGGCCCCAGGCCCTCGCGGTGCAGCTGCGCCACCCAGCGCCGCGCCTGCGCGGTCTGCAAGCGCAGCAGCTCGACGCCGTCGCGCAAGGCCAGCGCCTGCAGGCGCTGCAGCGCGTCCGCGTAAAGACTCAGCGTGCGCGGCGCCAGCCGGCGCTGCACGCGGGCATGCGCCAGATAGCGCTGCAGCACATCCTCAGTCTGCGGCGCCGACATCGGGAGCGGCCGGCGCCGGCAGCAGCCGCGCCAGGCCGGCACTGGCGATCTCGCCGATGCGGGCCAGGAATTCGGTGCCCATCTCGGCCGTGTAGCGGGTCGGGTCGGGCGAGCCCAGCACCAGCATGCCGAAGGCCTGGCCCCCCTGCGACAGCGGGATCAGGGCCAGCGAGGTCACGCCGTGGCTCTGGTCCAGCCAGCGCGCCGCCTCGAAGCCCGAGTTGACGCCGCAGTAGGGCTGATTCAGGCTGGCCGCGAAGCTCTTCACATCCTGGCTGACCGCCTGGGCAAACTCGGCCCCGGCATGCGCAGCATCGACGCCCCACAGCCGCAGCCCGGCCTGCGGAATCATGAACTGGTGGCGCAGCTCCTGCAGCAGCACGGCCGGCAGCGCCGCCGCATCCCGGGTCTGCATCAGCGACAGGGTCCAGCGGTGCAGGCGGTCGGCGATAGACACATTCTCCTGGCCGTTGCGGATCATCTCGATGATCTTGTGCTCCAGGCCCTTGATCTTCTCGCGCAGCATCTCGGCCTGGCGCTCCTGCAGCGAGACCGCGCGCTGGCCGAGCGGATGGCTCAGCTGCACGCTGGCCAGCAGCTCGGCATGGCGCTCGAAAAAGCCGGGCGTGTTGGCCAGGAAATCGGCGATGTCCTGCTCGGTGATGCCTTGGGTACCTTGATTGCTGCTCACAGCGTGATCTCTCCATCAAAAACAGTTTGGGCCGGTCCCGTCATCAGAACCGGCGCGGCCAGGCCCTGGCTCAGGCCGGCCCATTCAATCGTCAGCAGGCCGCCCAGCGCCTGCACATCGACCTTCTCGTCCAGCCAGCCGAGCCGGATGCCGGCCACCACGGCCGCGCAGGCGCCGGTGCCGCAGGCCAGGGTCTCGCCGGCGCCGCGCTCAAACACGCGCAGCTTGATGCGGCCCCGGTCCAGCACCTGCATGAAGCCGGCATTGACCCGGCGCACAAAGCGCGCGTGCCGCTCGACCTGCGGGCCCAGACTCAGCACCGGCGCGGACTCGATATCGGCAACGCGCTGCACCGCATGCGGGTTGCCCATCGACAGCACCGCCACCTCGCAAGCCAGCCCTTCGAGAGGCCAGAGCTCGAAGCCGCCTTCGCCGCGCGGGGTCAGGCCTTGCGCATCGAAGGGCACGCGCTCGAGCGCGAACACCGGCGCGCCCATGTCCACCGTGACCCGGCCGTCCTCGCGCAGCCGCAGCTCCAGCACCGCGTTGACGGTCTCGACCTTGATGCTGCGCTTGTCGCTCAGCCCCTTGTCTGACACATAGCGAACAAAGCAGCGCGCGCCATTGCCGCAATGCTCGACCTCGTCGCCGTCGTTGTTGAAGATGCGGTAGCGAAAGTCGATGCCCGGCGTGGCGGAGCGCTCGATCACCAGGATCTGGTCGCAGCCGATGCCGAAGCGGCGGTCGCCCAGCGCGCGCAGCTGCGCCTCGCTCAGCGCCAGCGGCGCCTGGGTGGCGTCGATGACGACAAAGTCGTTGCCGGCCCCCTGCATCTTGGTGAAGCGAAGTTTCATGGCGCGATTATCACCGTCTCAAGTGAACGAAGGGCCGCTCCCGAGTTTGCTTGACCCCCCTCGGGGGGCCTGACGCGCAGCGGCAGGTTTGGGGGCGCTCAGTACAGGCCCGGCTCGCCCTCGGGCCGGGTCTTGAAGCGCTTGTGCACCCACAGATACTGGGCCGGCCGCTCGCGGATGCGGGCCTCCAGCCACTGGTTGAGCCTGAACGCGTCGGCCTCGGGGTCGTCGCTGGGGTAGCCGGCCAGCGGCTCGCCGGCCTCGACCTCGTAGCCCTGGCCGCCCGGCAGCATGGTCACGACAATGGGCTGGACCCGCATCTGCATGCTGCGCGCCAGCCGCGAGGGAGCCAGCAGGGTCGAGGCCGGCACGCCGAAAAAGGGCACGAAGGCCGACTCGCGCTCGCCGAAGTCCATGTCCGGCGCGTTCAGATAGGCATAGCCCTGGCGGATCAGGCGCAGCACCGGGCGTATGCCCTCGCTGCGCTGGACGAAGGCGGTGGTGCCGAAGCGCGAGCGCCCGGCCAGCATGCGGGCATCAAAGACTGGGTTGCTCTGCGCCTGGTACATATCGACGCCGGGGCTTGTCTGGTTCAGCATCAGCGCCGGGCCCGACCATTCGAGGCCGACGAAATGCGGCAGCAGCCACATCACCGGCGCCCCACCCTGCTCGGCCAGCTTGATATTGCCCTTGACGCGCACCAGCCTCTGCAAGCGCTCGGCCGGCGCAAACCACAGCAGGCCGCGCTCCAGAAAGCTGCGACCCAGCCAGCCGAAATGCTCGCGCGCCAGGCGCTCGCGCTGCGCCAGCGTCTGCTCGGGAAAGCACAGCTCCAGATTGCGCAGCGCCACCTTGCGCCGCGAGCCGGCCGCATGCCAGAGCAGCCAGCCCAGGCCCCGGCCCAGCGCCGCCAGCAGGCCCAGCGGCAGGAAATGCAAGAGCCACAAGAGCCCGATGAAGAGATGGGCGGACAGGCGGCCCAGCATCAAGCGCCCCGCCCCAGGTCCAGGCCGCGCGGATTCTTGTAGCGGTGATAGCCCCACAGGTATTGCTGGGGCGCGAGCAGGATCAGGTCTTCCATGGACTTGTTGATGATGGCGGCAGCGGATTCTGGCGTGGAATCGGCCGGCAGGCTCGGACCCGGACTGATGCGCACCACATAGCCGCGCCCGCCGCTCAGGCGCTCACCCCAGATCAGCAGGATGGGCGCACCGCTTTGCAGGCTCAGCTTGGCCGCCAGGGTCATCGTGTAGGCCGGGCGGCCGAAGAACGGGGCCCATACGCCCAGCCCCTCGGGCGGCACCTGGTCGGGCAGCAGGCCCACCGTCTGCCCCTGGCGCAGCGCCCGCAGCATCTGGCGCACGCCGGCCAGGCTGGCCGGTGCGGTGGCCAGACCCGGGCGCTCGCGCGTGCCATCCAGCAGCTCGCGCATCCAGGCCTTGCGCGCCGGGCGGAACAGCACCGTGATCGGCGCACGCGCGCCGTAGGCCTCGGCATAGGCCTGGGCCGTGACCTCGAAACAACCCATATGCGGGGTCAGCAGGATCAGGCCATGACCCTGGGCCAGCGCCGCCTCGACATGCTCGCGGCCCTCCAGCCGCACCCGCGCGCCCAGGGCCTGGTCGTGCGGCCGCAGCCACAGCCAGGGCAGCTCGCCGATCATGCGGCCGGCGTGCGCGACAGCCGGCCGCGCCTGGGCCCAGCGCAGACCGGCGGTCTGCACATTGGCCTTGAAGCGGGCGCGATAGCTGGGTGACAGCGCCCAGCTGAGCCAACCAACAATGGCGCCCAGGCCATGCAGCAGCCACAAAGGGCAGCGGGAGAGCAAGCGCAGCAACAGGGACATTTGTGTTTCTATAATCGGCTCATCGCCGAGTTAATTTGGACAACTTGCGGGGCGATGCGGGTGTTTATCAAGCCATTGAAAACCCCGCCGGGCTGTCATGCTCAATAAATGCCGCTAAAGCGTTCGCCGCGTCTCCCGACAGCACGGCAACGCCGACCGACTGACGACTAGGAGCATACAAGTGGCGAACAGCGATTTTCTCTTTACTTCGGAATCCGTCTCCGAAGGACATCCTGACAAGGTGGCCGACCAGATCTCGGACGCAATTCTTGACGCCATCTTCGAACAGGACCCGCGTTCGCGCGTGGCCGCCGAGACCCTGTGCAACACCGGCCTGGTGGTGCTGGCCGGCGAGATCACGACCAATGCCCATGTGGACTACATCCAGGTGGCGCGCGACACGATCAAGCGCATCGGCTACGACAACACCGAGTACGGCATCGACTACAAGGGCTGTGCGGTGCTGGTGGCCTATGACAAGCAGAGCAATGACATCGCCCAGGGCGTCGACCACGCCTCCGACGACCATCTGAACATCGGCGCCGGCGACCAGGGCCTGATGTTCGGCTATGCCTGCGACGAGACGCCCGAGCTGATGCCCGCGCCGATCTACTACGCCCACCGTCTGGTCGAACGCCAGGCCCAGCTGCGCAAGGACGGCCGCCTGCCTTATCTGCGCCCGGACGCGAAAAGCCAGGTGACGATGCGCTATGTGGACGGCAAGCCGCACAGCATCGACACCGTCGTGCTGTCGACCCAGCACGCGCCCGAGTGGAGCCTGGGCGACAAGATGAAGCCCGAGTTCTACGAGGCGGTGCGCGAGGAGATCATCAAGCCGGTGCTGCCCAAGGAATGGATCACGGCCGACACCAAGTACCTGATCAACCCGACCGGGCGCTTCGTCATCGGCGGCCCGCAGGGCGATTGCGGCCTGACCGGCCGCAAGATCATCGTGGACACCTATGGCGGCGCCTGCCCGCATGGCGGCGGCGCGTTCTCCGGCAAGGACCCGAGCAAGGTCGACCGCTCGGCTGCTTACGCGGCCCGCTATGTGGCCAAGAACATCGTCGCCGCCGGCCTGGCACGCCAGTGCCAGATCCAGGTCGCCTACGCGATCGGCGTGGCCCGGCCGATGAATGTCACGGTCTACACCGAGGGCACCGGCGTGATCTCGGACGACAAGATCGCCGCGCTGGTGCAGGAGCATTTCGACCTGCGGCCCAAGGGCATCATCCAGATGCTGGACCTGCTGCGCCCGATCTACTCGAAGACCGCCGCCTACGGCCACTTCGGCCGCGAGGAGCCCGAGTTCACCTGGGAGCGCACCGACAAGGCGGCGACGCTGCGCGCGGCCGCCGGCCTGTAAGGCGAAACCCCTTACCCGAAGCCACCACCAGGTGGCTTTTTTGTGACCGGCGCTGCCCCGCCGCGCAACAACTGCGTACAAGCTCGGCCCCGGCTCTCGTTAAGCTGTGTCAGCCCGACACCCTCCGCCCGCGCATGACTTCGCCCGCCCCACAGCCCGACGCCGCCCGCCCTGCGGCACTGCCAAACGCCGACCAGGTGCTGCCCAGCGGCCACAGGCTCGACGGCTACGAGCTGCATGGCCTGATCGCCGCCAGCGGCTCCTCGCTGAGCTATCTGGCGACCGATCTGGAGCTGGGGCTGACCGTGGTCCTGATGGAGTATTTCCCCGCCGCGCTGGCACGGCGCGATGGCGCGGGCCTCGTCGCCTGCGTGGAGGACCGTCACGCGGCGGCCTATCAGCGTGGCCTGGCCGCCTTTGTCGATGAAGCGCGCATGCTGGCGCGCTGCCAGCATGCGGCCCTGGTCCAGGTGATACGCCTGTGGCAGGCACGCGGCACCGTCTATCGCGCCATGCCCTATCGCGGCGGCCAGACCCTGCTCGATCTGCGCCGCGATATGCCGGGCCCGCCCGACGAGGCCTCGCTGCTGGCCCTGCTCGACGATCTGCTCGGCGCGCTCGATGCCTTCCACCGCACGGGCCGGACCCACGGCGGCATCCATCCCGGCAGCATCCTGCTGCTGGGCGATGACAGGCCGCTGTTGCTGGGCCCCGACTGGGCCGCCGCAACGCTGGCGCTGGACCTGGGCAGCAGCCCCCGGACCGATGCGCTGGCCGGCTTTGCACCGCCCGAGCAGCCGGGCAGCCCACCCGGCGCACCGCAGAATCCGGCCTTCGATCTGTTCGCGCTCAGCGAAGTTGTGAGGTTTTGCATCAGCGGCGCGATGCCGCCGTCGGCGCGCCCAAGCGGCGAGCCCCGGGAAGCGACGGCGGCGCTGATCGAGCGCTGCGTCACCAGCGATGCGCGCCCGCGCTACAGCCTGCCGCTGCTGCATACGCTGGACGCCGCCACCTCGGGCTGGCCCCAGGAGAGGCCCGCTGGCGTCGCGCAGTACCGGGCCTGGCTGCTCGGCGGTCCGCCGGCCGAGCGCCGCGCCGCCGAGGAGGCGGTAGCGATGGCCCCAGTCAGCGCTGCGCCGGACGATGCCAACGCCTTTCTGTCGCCGGAATTCCTGGCGCAGCTCAGACGCGCGAACACCGTGCCGCCCCGGCCCGAATCCGTGCCGCCGGTCCGACCCGAGGTCCGCGACACAGCCCCCCGGGCGCGGCGGGCGCCGGCCCGGCGCGTCGCGGCCCTGGCCGCGCTCGGGATGCTGGCAGCACTGGCTGCGGGTCTCTGGCAGGCCGGCCGGATGGAAGCACCGATGGCCGCCCTGCCGGCGTTCATCGACGCGGCGGCCAGCGGCGCGGCCCGCAGCACCGATGCAGATACCGGCACCGACGCCACAGCGGCCCGACGCGCCCGCATCGAGGCCGACCTGCGCCGAGCCGAGGAGCTGCTGGCGCGCTCGGCGCCCGCCGAAGCCGGCACCCCGTCCGAGCCGCTGCCCATCGAACCCACCGCCGCCGGGCCCTCGTCAGCGCCGCCGGCGAGCGCCGCCAGCCAGCCAGGCAGCTCGCCGACCCGCCGCTCCGCCGAAACGCCGCGCAGCAACTGCGGCAAACGCAGCGACTTCGCGCTCTACCGCTGCATGCAGACGCAATGCGCGAAACCACGCTGGAAGGCCCACGCCCAATGCCTGGCACCGAAGACCGGCGACACCCCCCGCTGAAGCGCTTCGAAAACAAGCTACGCACAAACCCTTGAGGCGGCTGTAACAGAGGGCAACATAATGGCCTAGCGTCAATTCGACGCCCCCGGTCCGGCACCCCATGCTGCCCTCCTCTTTGCCTCCGCTGCAAATCCTGGTGGTCGACGACCAGGCCTCGACGCGCAAGGTCCTGACGGCCCAGCTCAGCGCCGCCGGCCATCGGGTGATGGAGGCCGATTCCGGCGACAGTGCGCTGGCGCTATTTCAGAGCAGCCGGCCTGATCTGGTGCTGCTGGACGTCGAGATGCCCGGCCATGACGGCTACTGGGTGGCCAGCCAGCTGCGCGCCAGCGAGGCCGGTGGCTGGACGCCTATCATCTTCCTGTCCAGCCGCGACCAGGACCAGGACCTCTGGCAGGGCATCGAGTCTGGCGGCGACGACTACCTGGTCAAGCCGGTGTCCACCACGGTGCTGCAGGCCAAGCTGCGCGCGATGCAGCGCCTGCGCCGCATGCAGACCCGGCTGATCGAGCTCTCGGACGAGCTGCGCCTGGCCAATGAGCAGCTGACCAGGCTCAGCAACGAGGACGCGCTGACCCGGCTGCCGAATCGCCGCGCTTTCGATATGCGGCTGCAGCACGAGATCCTCTGCGCCCGGCGCGACCAGCAGCCGCTGACCTTGGTGCTCTGCGATATCGATCATTTCAAGGGCTATAACGACCGGCTCGGCCATGTCGAGGGCGATGCCTGCTTGCAGCGCATGGCGGCGCTGCTGCAGGAGACCTGCCGGCGCCCGCGCGACTGCGCGGCCCGCTATGGCGGCGAGGAGTTCGGACTCATACTGCCCGGCACGCCACGCTCCGGCGCGATGACGTTTGCGCGCGCGGTGCTGCGCACCTTGGCGCTGACCGCGATGCCGCATCCGGATTCGGCCGTCGCGCCCTATGTGACCCTGTCGGGCGGCATCACCACCTGCACGCCCGACGAGAGCACGACCCTGGAAGGCCTGCTGCGCCGCGCCGACGACGCGCTCTACGCGGCCAAGTCGCGCGGGCGCAACCGCTTCTTCAGCTTCGAGATGCAGATGGACACGCTGGAGCAGCGCGGCAACACGGCCTGGGGCGGCTTGGTGCCTTGAGCGTCAGAAGCGGCGCCATAGCGTCAGCTGGTAGATGTCCAGGCCCGGATTCGGCCGCTTGATGCTGGCATTGGAGAAGTGCGAGCCCCGCAGTCCCAGCCGGGTGTCCCGGTCGATCGCGTAGCCCAGGCCCAGATGATCGGCAAACTGGAAGGCCGTGCTCAGCCGGCGGTCCGCAAAACGGCTGCTGCTCAGCAGGCTGGGGCCGACGCCGGCCTCGACGAACCAGCGGGCCTCCTGGCTGGGCCACCAGCGCCACAGCGGCACCGCACTGAACTGGGCCAGCCGGCGCGGCTCACGGCCGGCATCGGCCTGCCAGGCCGACAGGCCCAGCTCCATCGCCAGCTCCAGCCGTCCCGTTTCGCCCAGCGGCCGCGACCACAGCACGGGGCTTTCCCAGTTGAGGGTCAGGCGTTGATACGTCTTGCCCTGAGCCAGGTGCAGGCTGTAAGCGGAGTCGGCTTGCGCCGCAGTGGCGCCCAGCGCGAACAGGACAGCGGCCGCGCAGGCATGACGAACGGAGAGCGAGGAATGACGAGAGAACATCGGCGCGTAGAAGAAAAATGGGCGTGAGACAGCCCCTCCCGGGACGCCGCCTGGAGCGGGTCGGGATGGCAGAGGATCAGGAGGGCGCGGGCGGGCCGCGCGGCACTAGCCGGCTGGCAGGGGGAGGGTCAGGTCTTGAGAGGGCATGGCGAACCGGTGGAGAACACTGGCGTCCATGCTAGGAAGCGCGCCGCCGCAGGTCCGGCAGGGCTTGTGGTGAGACTGTAGAAAGTTGTAGCCGTCAGTTGCCGGGCGGGCCGGATCAGCGGCCCGGCAGCTGCGGCCATTCCAGGCGCAGCGCCGCCCCGCCCAGGGCCGAGCTGTCAACCCAGAGCCGCCCCTCGTGCCACAGGGCAACGCGCAGCGCGATCGACAGCCCCAGGCCAACGCCGCCGCTGGCGCGGTCACGGACCTCGTCCAGACGCACAAAGGGCTGCAGCACGCGCTCGCGCGCCTCGGCCGGGATGCCTGGCCCGTCGTCCTCGACGCTCAGGCGCCAGCCCTGGTCCAGGGTCTCCAGGCGCAGGCAGACCTGCGAACGTGCATGCCGCGTCGCATTGCGCAGCAGATTCAGCAGCGCCTGCTTGAGCAGGCGCTCGTGCAGCAGCAGCTCGGTCGCCTGCGGCGGCAAGGCCAGCTCGAACCGCAGCTCGGGCCGCCCGGCCTCGCGCTCGCTCTGCGCCAGCAGGGCCTGCAACCAGGGCCCGGCGAGCAGCCGGCTCGGCGCGGGGCCCTGCTCGCGCTGCTCCAGCTGGGCCAGGCTCAGCAACTCGGTGATCAGGCGGTCGAGCTCGCCCACATCGGCATGCAGCGCATCGATCAAGGCCTCGCGTTGCGCCACGTCGCTCGCCTGACGCAGCAGCTGCAGCTCGAACAGCAGCCGCGCCACCGGGGTGCGCAGTTCGTGCGAGACCGCACGCGTCAACGCGCGCTGCTGCTCCACCATCGCGGCCATCGCGCGGCTCATGGTGTTGAACTGCTCGCCCAGACCGCGCAGCTCGGAATAGCGCGACAAGCTCACCTGGCTGCCCAGCGCGCCATCGGCCAGGCGCTGCGACTGCTGCCTCAGCCGGCGCAGATCGCGCCACAGCAGGCCGGACCAGAGCAGCAGGGCCAGGGCCGTCGAGAGCACGATAGGCACGATGATCAGCAGCAGGTAGATGCCGCTGTCCGGCCCCTTCTCGGTCGGCCAGCGCAGCTCCAGCCAGTCGCCGGTCCGGTCTGCATCCAGCGGGATCAACAGCAGCTCATAGTCCTGGCGTGCCACAAAGCCAGCGACCGCCAGGCTCGCCAGCTCGGCCGGCTGCAGCCCATCCGGCGCGCCGCGGCGCAGGCTCAGATGCCAGCCGTGATGCGGCTGCAGCGCGGCCAGCGCGGCGCCGCGCTGCGCCGGCGGCAGCGGCGCCAGGCGCTCGCGCAGCTCGTAGACCATGCCGCGCGTCAGCTCATGGAAATAGGTCTGGGTGCTGGGGCCGAAATGGCGTTCCGACCACTGGCCAACGCCCCAGACGGCCAGCACCCCGACCAGCAGCAACAGCAGCAACAGGCGCAGGTAGAAACGCAGCATGGTGTCGACTCAGGGTACCAGCAGGTAGCCGCGGCCCCAGACCGTCTTGATCAGCGCCGGTGTGCGTGCGGTGTCGCCCAGCTTGCGGCGCAGCCGGCTGATGCAGAGGTCGACGCTGCGGTCCAGGCCATCGAACTCCAGGCCGCGCAGCGCCTGCAGCAGCTCGTCGCGCGAGACCACCTGGCCGGCGCGCCGGCCCAGCACCCACAGCATTTCGAACTCCTGGGTGCTGAGCAACAGGGGCGTGTCGGCCAGATGGGCCTCGCGCCGTGCCGCGCACAGGGACAGCGCTCCATCCAGCAGACGCAGCGGTGCCGGCACGGTTGCCGCGTCGGCACTGCGGCGACGCAGCAGCGCGCGCAAGCGGGCCAGCAGCAGCATCGGCTCCACCGGCTTGAGTACATAGTCGTCGGCACCGGACTCCAGGCCCAGCACCTGGTCTGCCAGCGCATCGCGCGCGGTCAGCATCAGCAGCGGCACGTCGGCCTTCAGACGGCGCAGTTCTCGGCACACGGCCAGACCGTCCAGGCCCGGCAGCATCAGGTCCAACAGCACCAGGTCCGGGCGCTCGCGCTCGAAACGGGCCAGTGCGCGGTCGCCGCGCTCCTCCAGCAGCAGCTCGAAACCATGCTGGCCGAGGAAGCTGGCGATCAGGCCCGCCAGCTTGACATCATCCTCGACCAGCAGCAGACGATGGCGGTGACTCATCGGCCGGATCCGCCGTGCGCCGCCAGCAGGGCCGCAGCCAGCTCCGCGAAGCCCTGGCCGCGCTCGGCGTCGGTGACATAGGCCGGCAAGCGCTGCAGTTGCGGCACGAAGCGCGCGATATTGGCCACCCCGACCGACAGCGGCACACGCTCGAACATCAGCTGGTCATTGGTCGAGTCACCGACATAGACCCAGTCGCCCGCGTCGAAGTCCAGGCCCAGCGCGGTCGGCACCGCCCATTGAGCGGCGGTCCATTTGCTGTGCTCGCCGATCCAGCCGTTGATGTGGATGGAGCTGACGGTGGCGGTCAGCCCATGCTCGCGCATCACCGCGCAGGCCTGCGCGATCTGGGCCGGCGCCAGATGGGCGAACTCGCTGTGGTCGATCGCGATATCGGTCAGCCGCCCCGGGCTGTCGGTCGCCAGGCGGGCACCCGGCACGCGCGCCAGCACCTCGGCCGCACAGGCCTGCAGCCGGGCGAAGTTGGCGCTGCGCGTCGCCTCGTCCTGACTGAAATCGCGGCGCAGCGCGCCGCTCTCATTGCGCAACATCACCGAGCCGTTCTCGGCCACGATGGCGGCCACCGGCCAAGCCAGCGCGAAGGGCTCGCTCCAGCCGGCCGGGCGGCCGGTGATCGCGATGACCGGCAGGCCGGCGGCGCGCAGCTCGTGCAGCGCCCGCAAGGCCTCGGGAGCGATCGCGCCGTCGGCGGTCAGGGTGTCGTCGATGTCGGTGAGCACGCCGCGCACGGCACGCAAGGCCGCCGGGGGGCAAAGATTCAAAGGCTGCATGGGCCGGGATTGTCGTCAATCCCGGCGCTATTCCACACCAGAGCCGTGCGGCTTGCGGCTAGAATTCGAGCCTTCCGAGGAGCGTTGCAACCTCAGCTCCCATTGAGGCCAGGCTCGGATTGTCTTGAAGCGTTGATCTTCAGACCACTGCAACCGCGCTCACCCGCAATGTCTCGCGTGGGTGACCGTTTTTTGACTCTGACGTCCCACCGGCATTGCGGCTTCAAACATGAAGGAGCTTTTGCAATGACGACGCTGTCCGCTGACCAATACCATATCGCCGACCTGAGCCTGGCCGCCTGGGGCCGCAAGGAACTGAGCATCGCCGAGAGCGAGATGCCCGCGCTGATGGCCATCCGCAAGGAATACGCCGCCAGCCAGCCGCTCAAGGGCGCGCGCATCACCGGCTCCCTGCACATGACCATCCAGACCGGCGTGCTGGTCGAGACCCTGCAGGCGCTGGGCGCCGAGGTGCGCTGGGCCTCCTGCAATATCTTCTCGACCCAGGACCACGCCGCCGCCGCGCTGGTGGCGGCCGGCACGCCGGTGTTTGCCTACAAGGGCGAGACGCTGGAGGACTACTGGGACTACACCCATCGCATCTTTGACTTCGGCGCCAAGGGCACGGCCGGCGAAGGCCCGAACATGATCCTGGACGATGGCGGCGACGCGACGCTGCTGATGCACCTGGGCCAGAAGGCCGAGAAGGATCTGTCGGTGCTGGCCAAGCCGGGCAGCGAGGAGGAGCGCATCCTGTTCGCCGCGATCAAGGCCAAGATCGCCCAGGACCCCACCTGGTACACCCGCAAGAGCGCCGAGATCATCGGCGTGACCGAGGAAACCACCACCGGCGTGCACCGCCTGAAGGAGATGAGCGCCAAGGGCTCGCTGCTGTTCCGCGCGATCAATGTCAACGACTCGGTCACCAAGAGCAAGTTCGACAACCTCTACGGCTGCCGTGAGTCGCTGGTGGACGGCATCAAGCGCGCCACCGACGTGATGATCGCCGGCAAGATCGCCGTGATCGCCGGCTATGGCGATGTGGGCAAGGGCTCGGCCCAGGCCATGCGGGCGCTGTCGGCCCAGGTCTGGGTCACCGAGATCGACCCGATCTGCGCGCTGCAGGCCGCGATGGAAGGCTACCGCGTCGTGACGATGGAATATGCCGCCGACAAGGCCGACATCTTCGTGACGACGACCGGCAACAAGGGTGTGATCCGCCACGAGCACATGGCCGCGATGAAGCACAACGCCATCGTCTGCAATATCGGCCACTTCGACAACGAGATCGACATCGCCTCGATCGAGAAGTACGAGTGGGAAGAGATCAAGCCCCAGGTCGATCACGTCATCTTCCCGGACGGCAAGCGCATCATCCTGCTGGCCAAGGGCCGCCTGGTGAACCTGGGCTGCGGCACGGGCCACCCGAGCTATGTGATGAGCTCCTCGTTCGCGAATCAGACCATCGCCCAGATCGAGCTGTTCGCCCACAAGGACGCCTATGACATCGGCAAGGTCTATGTGCTGCCCAAGCACCTGGACGAGAAGGTCGCGCGCCTGCAGCTGGTCACGCTGAATGCCCAGCTCAGCGAGCTGACGGACGAGCAGGCCGCCTATATCGGCGTGCCCAAGCAAGGCCCGTTCAAGCCCGACACCTACCGCTACTGAGAGCCGATGCGTGCGGATCAGTTGCTCGTCGCCCAAGGCCTGGCGCCGACGCGCTCGGCCGCCCAGCGGCTGATCGAGAACGGCGCGGCCGAATGGGCCTCCGTCAAGGGCTGGGTCGCCATCCGCAAGGCCGGCGAGGACATCCCCGAGACGGCGCAGTTCCGCATCACCGATGACGCGGAGCTGCGCTATGTCTCGCGCGGCGGGCTCAAGCTCGAAGGCGCGCTGAAGACCAGCGGGCTGGCCCTCAGCGGGCTGACTGTGCTGGACATCGGCCAGAGCACCGGCGGCTTCACCGACTGTCTGCTCAAAGGCGGCGCCGCGCAGGTGGTCGGCATCGATGTCGGCCATGGCCAGCTGCATGCCGGCCTGGCGGGCGACCCGCGAGTGCAGGCCATCGAGGGCATGCATGTGCGGCAGTACCAGCCGGCGCAGCGCTTTGCGCTGATCGTCGGCGACCTGAGCTTCATCTCAATGCTGGGCGAGCTGCCGCGCCTGGCGCCCTGGCTGGCGCCGGGGGGTCAGGTCTTGCTGCTGATCAAGCCGCAGTTCGAGCTGGGGCCCAAGGCCCTGGGCCGCGGCGGCCTGGTGCGCGATGCGGCCCAGTACCCGCTGCTGGAGACCCGGGCGCGCGAGGCCGCAGCGGCGCTGGGCTGGCAGGTGCGCGGCTATTTCGAGAGCGCCATCACCGGGGGTGATGGCAATAAAGAGTTCTTCTTGTGGGCACAACAACCATGACGACCGCTGTCAGTTTCGAATTCTTCCCGCCCAACACGCCGGTGGGCGCCGAGAAGCTGAAGACCGTGGTGCAGGACTTGAGCGTCCTGCAGCCGCAGTACTTCAGCGTCACCTATGGCGCCGGCGGCTCCACCCGCGACAAGACCCTGGCCACCGTGATGGACATCGCGGCGATGGGCCATGAGGCCGCGCCGCATCTGAGCTGCGTCGGCTCGACGCGCGAGAACATTGCCGAGATCCTGGCCACCTACCGGGCCCAGAACATTCGCCGCGTGGTCGCGCTGCGCGGCGACCTGCCCAGCGGCACGGCCACGGCCGGCGAGTTCCGCTATGCGGCCGAGCTGGTGCGCTTCATCCGCGAGACCCAGGGACCGGACTGGAAGATCGAGGTCGCGGCCTATCCCGAGTACCACCCGCAGCAGCGCTACGCGGCGCGCGATCTGCAGCACTTCGCCGACAAGATGCGCGCCGGCGCCAGCGCCGCGATCACGCAGTTCTTCTTCAACCCCGACGCCTATTTCAACTTCGTGGACGAGGTGCGGGCCCTGGGTGTGGACGCCCCCATCATCCCGGGCATCATGCCCTTCCACAACTACGCCCGCATCGCCCAGTTCGCCCAGCGCGACGGCATCGAGATCCCGCGCTGGGTGGCGCTGAAGATGGAAGGCTATATGGACGACGCGGCCTCGATCCGCGCCTTCGGCCTGGATGTGATGACCCGGGTCTGCGAGCGCCTGATTGCCGGTGGCGTGCCGGCCATCCACTTCTATACGCTGAACCAGTCGGCGCTGACCCTGGAGTTGTGCAAACGCCTCAGACTCGGCTGACAAGCTTGAGCCAGCGCAAACTCCACCGGCCCTCCTCGCGAGGGCTTTTTTTCGCTTGCGTCAGATCAAGGGTCGAGCCGGGGCAGACGCCTCCAATAGCTTCATCGGGGCCACGCAGGCCTCATCAACAAGGAGTTATTGACATGTCGTCCAAGAAGTTCGTCCTCGCCACCCTCGCCGCTCTCAGCCTGGCCGGCACCGCCCAGGCCCAGGCCGTGCAAGAGCCCTGGCTGGTGCGTGTGCGTGCCGTGCATCTCGACGCGGCCAATAAGGACAGCACCGGCCTGGGCCTGGCGATCAACAACAAGACCATTCCCGAGCTCGACATCAGCTATTTCTTCACGCCCAATATCGCGGCCGAGCTGGTCCTGACCTATCCGCAAAAGCACGACCTGAAGGCCGGTGGCGCCAAGATCGGCTCGCTCAAGCATCTGCCGCCGACCTTGAGCCTGCAGTACCACTTCGCACCCACCGCGAGCTTTCGCCCCTATATCGGCGCCGGCCTGAATTACACCCGCTTCTCCAGCGTCAACTTCGCGCCGGCCGTGGTCACCGCGCTGGCCCCCAGCGTCAAGAAGAACAGCTACGGCCTGTCGCTGCAGGTCGGCGCCGATATCGAGCTGGCCAAAAACCTCTACCTGAACGTCGACGTCAAAAAGGTGCAGATCGACACCACCGTCTACTCGCACGGCCAGTCGGCCGGCAAGTTCAAGGTCGACCCGCTGCTGGTCGGCGTCGGTCTGGGCTGGCGCTTCTAAGCCCCCCACCCTGAAGAAAAAACGGTGAGGCTCGCCCGCACGGGTGAGCCAGGGACAATCGGCGCCCTGAGACTTCATTTCTGGGGCCTGCCGATGTCCGTTCACCGCATCCTCTTTTTCTGCATGGGCAATATCTGCCGCAGCCCCACCGCCGAGGGCGTGATGCGCGCCAAGCTGGCGGCAGCAAGCCTGGACATCGAGGTGGACTCCGCCGGCACCCATGGCTATCACATCGGCGCGCCGCCCGACCCGCGCAGCCAGCAGCATGCCGCACGACGCGGCTATGAGCTGGGCGCGCTGCGTGCCCGCCAACTCGTCGCGGCAGACTTCGAGCACTTCGACCTCGTGCTGGCGATGGACGGCGACAACCTCGCCCTCGCCGAGCGCCTGTGCCCGCCGGCCCAGCGGCACCGGTTGAAGCTGCTGATGGACTACGCCCCGCTCGCCGGCAGCCCTCATGTGCCCGACCCCTACTACGGCGGCGACACAGGGTTCGAGGAGGTGCTGGATTTGGTGGAAGCAGCCTGCGACGGGCTGATCGCGGCGCTGCGCCATCGGTGAGTGCACCGTCGCTGCAGAGCTGCGGGACGGTTTTGCAGCGGGAAGAGACTAACGCGTGCGGGTTCTTCTGCCGACCTTCAGGCAGGGCCCCCGCTTCAGCCCATGTCAGTTTCGGACGGCCGCCACCCGTGGCGAGGCCCTGGACGACGATTCGCCGGGCCTCCAGGCAAAATCCGGATGATCGGGGCGAGCCTGGCCTCAGGCCTGCCGGGAAGCCCACCTTGAAGAATGGAGCAGCATCAATGGCACTGACGAAGAAGGGCGAGTTCTGGTACGGGACGACGTCCGGCGACACCCAAGCCGAGCTGCGCAGCTACAGCATTGCGAATCGCCATGAAGCCGTCCGTTTTGCCGCGTCCAAATGCGATTGCGGGTGCCGGACCTTCGCGCTGCAGACCGATGAAGCAGCCGGCGTGGCCATCCGCACCTGCACCGACTGCGGGCAGGAACACCTGATGGGCGACAGCGCGGACTACGTTGAAGAAGCCGTGCCCGAGACGCACGAGTGCGTGTGCGAGAACGAGGTGTTCGAGCTGATGTCCGGCGTCTGCGTCTACGAGGGCACACATGACGTGCGCTGGTACTACATCGCTTGCCACTGCGTGGAATGCAATCTGGTCGGGGTCTTCGCAGACTGGAAATGTGAAGCGGGTGATGCGGCGGCCTTCCTCGCCAAGGTATGAGCGGCCGAACCCCGTGAGGGCACCGTCATTCGGCAGCCGCAGACTCGGTGTGCCGCTCAGGCTCCGTGGTGTGGAGGATTTCGTTCAGCACGGACGTGGCGTAAGTCCCGGCGGGCAAAGAGAAGGTGAGCAGCAGTTGATCGGCTTGCGGCCATTCCCATGACAGGTCCACCGGTCTGGCCACCAGGGCGCGGCGTTCCTGGTCCAGACCGGCGTGCTCCATGCCGTTGCACAAGCCGGCGTGACGTTCGGCCACGCCCATTTCCAGGGCCTGCGCCTGATCGGTGGTGATCACGCGGCCCCGTCCCCAGAGCGGTCCGGTGGGCAGTCCCGCCTCGTCCATCACATCACCGGGCAAGGTCTGGCCCCAGAGCCCCTGCTGGATGCGCAGCGCCAGCACCTCATTGAAAACGAAGGAGCGCAGCGCCGACAGGTAGAGGCCCTTTTTCTTCGGGTTGCGCACACGGATCTCACGCGCCAGCATGGCCCGGCCCTGCTCGATGTTGCCGCCGTCATGGCCGAAACGCTGAGCGCCGAAGTAGTTGGGCACGCCACGCGCCGCAGCGGCCTGAAGATTGGCCTCGATGGCCTGAATGGCATTGGGGTCGCCACTCACCTCACGCAGCACGATGCGGAACCGGTTGCCCTGCAGATCACCGGGGCGCAGCTTTTTCACGTGCCGGCTCTGACTCAGCACCTTGAATTCCGGGTGCTGAAGCAGGGTCAGGTCGGGCGTCTCGCCCTTCGGCAGATAGATGCTGAACCACTGACGGGTGATGGCGTAGCGGTCCTTGAGGCCGGCATAGCCCACGTCCCATTCCTGCACGCCAGCGGCCTCGGCCAGCGCTTTGGCGATGAAGGCGGTGTTGGCACCGTTCTTTTCGATGTCCAGCCAGATGTGTTCGCCCGCACCGGAGGGCAGCTGCAGCGGCAGCTCGGTCACGATGAAATCTTCGTTGAGGAATTTCAGCGTGGCGCTGGCGCCGCTGGCCGGGTAAGCCTTGGGCCACTGCGGCAAGGTCGTGTATTGAAGAAGGGCGTCGGTCATGAGCGATCTGACGGCAGCAGCCGTAGAGAGGGAGAGGCTGTCTCGCCCATCGGGCAGTCCAGACCGTGATTCTCCTCTAGCCGCATGCCACGGCCCCGGGCAGGAGCGGAAGTTGCCCCGGCTTGTCACGCCCGAGCTCGACGCGCACGGTCCGCCGCTTTCGCTATTTCTTCTTCTCTTTCTTCTTCTCTTGGTCGCAATGCCACTTGATGGCGAAGATCTTCATCGCGCAGAAGACGGGCAAGAAGGAAGCAGGCGCTTCGTGGCTGCTATTCCCATGCGGAGACTGCCAGGTTCGCCAGCCCCCAGAGCGTCAGCCCGAACAGTGCGGCCAGCAGCACGGCCACGCCGATCAGCGCCAGCGGCTTCGCCTCGGCCAGCTCCCGGCGTGGTGCACCGCCGCCAATGCCGATGAAGCTCCACAACACCATTCGCACATACCGGAACGGACTCATGATCGGACCTCGCTTTCAGGCCAGACTGTGCCAAGCCCAACGCCCAAAACCCAGGCTCAGAATCTGACCGAAAAGAGCGGATCAGATGCGGTCGGCGGGACTGCCCCTGGTCGGGTGGCGAACGCAGCGGTCGCTCGGACCGTGGTCAGCGGATGGCTATGACCAGCCTGAAGCCGGCGCCGTAGTAGCGGGCGGAAGGTGTGCAGCGGGAGCAGACATCTGCGGGGGCCGATAGCCAGCCGCGAAGCTGACATGGAGAGTTGCTACCGAACCGATCCAGCTCCAAAGAATTGTTCGGCCAAAGTCTTGGCTTTTAGTCGACCTGCTTCGGTCAAGTGCACTGACTCTCGGTGCCCTCTAGGGTCTGTGATCAGTCCTTGTTTATGGAGATCGTCCATGACCGAGAAGTCATATCGTTTCCAGACACGGCCGTTGTCGAACTCGAATGCACCGAGTAGCGCGAGCACCGCATCCTGCAATTTCGCGTTGTTGTACTCCATAGATGCACCTCAGATTATTCCTGCAGCGGGCTAGAGATTCGCTGGACTGGGCGGCAAGGTCAATGAGGCGGACCAACGTTTAAGTTCAGCCGGCCGGAGTCGGCTGCAAGGAGTGGTTAGGCCTCATTGGCGCGCTTACTCCGATTGGGGCGCGTGTGAGCAAACAAGGCGAGAACGTGGCGAGCGAGGCCAAACGCTGGAATAGCGACAATAGCCGATGTCGACCTTTGAAAAACGGCGATGGCAATCAAGGCTAAAACGCTGAGCAGTTGGGCGCCAAGGAAAAGCTTCCCTGGCAACGTGGCGAGGAAGGCGCTTCGACGCGCCGGGAAGTCTGCAGTTGAATTTGAAAGGCCAACTGGCAGAGCGCGAAGGGCCTGCGATTCCACGAAACCGGCAAACGCACCCAGCAGTGCGCCGCTAAGAACCGTTGCACCGCTGGGGCTTGTGACCGAGGCAGCCCCAGCAAGAAATACACCCCAAACTGCCATGAAGAACAGCGTGCTGCGAAGAGTGGGAAAGGTGAACATTGAGGCCTAACGTTGAAATTCAGCGGGCGACGGAGGTGTCCGCTGCAATGACCGGTTGGGCCTCAACAGGCACATTGGTCCGTAACTCTTGCAGGATTGCTGTCGCATCGACTTTCTCGGCAAGATAGAAGCGCTCAAGCTCGGTCGAGTAAGTGACGGACAATTCAAGGACGCGCTCACCCTCCAGTTCGTAGATTCGATAAGAACGAATCGACCGCCACGGAACAAGACCAAGCGCGTCGCCTTTTGATCGAACGATGCCGCGAGGGCCTGAGTCCACTGTCAGAGGACTAAACCAATGAATGACGCTGAGTAGCAGCGTCAGTCCGATTCCAAAAGTAGGCGCCACCCAGGCGCGCGCAATCAAGTCGGACAGCGGCGTATCGCTCGTAAAGGCGCGAAAGACGCCGATTGCGAACAAGACGACTGTCAAGATCATCGCAGTGCGGCAGTGCGCCCACGTTGCGAGTTTCCAGGGTTCTTGTCGACGTAGCGTGTTACGCCAAGGCTCGCGCCACTTCATGTTTTTGAGGCCCAACGTTCGCGCTCAGCGGGCGGCGTAGCCGTCCGCTGCAGCAAAAGGTTGGGCCTCATGACCGGCCCTCGTAGAAGTCCGGTGGCAGCGGATGGTCGAAGCGACCGTCATCGTGCTGGAGCGCGAGCGGCGCGACCATTCTGCTCATCCGTTGATAGTAGGCCTCCCACAGCACATGCAGCGCGCCAGCATCTTTGTTCCCAACGAAGCTGCGCACCTGATCAAGAGTCTCTGTGTGCGCAGACTGATGGAAAAACGAAACAAACTCTCCCAACAGCGCGTGGACGTATTTAAGGTCCCGCAGCGACACCGTCACCATCTGGTCTTCAGGAATCGCTTCGATTCCGTACTCGACTCGTTCTTCAATCGTGCTGTGGGTTTTCATGATGCCCAACGTGCAAGCTCAGCGGACGGCGAAGCCGTCCGCTGGAGCGAAGGGTTATGTCGCTGCGCAACGGGGCACCAAGTCAGTTTGCTCATGTTCTCGATTCCGAGGACTGGACACCGCCGACAAATCTGCAGCACCACAGTGCGTTGCGCGTCCATTCACCATTGATCGTCGGATCGTTCCGTTCCGCATGCCCGCTAACGTACAGGTACTCGGCTGTGCCATCGCCATACGCGTTGCGCTCAAACGCGATTACCGCCAGTCCGGCCTCCAGCATGACTTCTCTTCCATCGTCACATTCGACACGATCGGTCTTCGAGAGCAGCACCAGCCCCGAGCCGACGAGTTCGTTGAAGTCAACGCGAATGCGCGGCGGTGATTCAAGCGACATAACGTTGAAGCTGAGCCGCGAGCGGCGGCTTGCCGACGCGAGTCGGCTCGAGCAACTGGTTAGGGCTCAATTCTTTTCGCATCTGGATGCCTCATGTTCGGAAATACCTCTACGCCCACGCTCACATGAAGTTGGGCGGCCAGGCCCATAGCCTCCGGCTCAAGCGTACAGCCCAAGTTCACTGCACCGGGCAGATTGACGATGACAGCCAGGCTCCCTCCCGTTGCATGGAGTTCCTCAGCGAACTCCTCTTTGGTTTGGATCCAATCAAGGACGTCTCGCACCTCATCAAAGAAGTACCTCTTACCCGTTGTGTAGGACTCACGCGACCACATCGTTTCAGTCTTTCCGCGATCACCTACGCTCCACGAGCAATCCGGCTCCTCGGTAAGGCGCTTCGAGATTGCAGCGACAGACCACGACGGGTGCTTGATCAGCACCCGAACTCCATAGAACTCAGATTGCGCATTCGTGGAAGTCATCAGTCTCTTCTCTTGAGCCCTAACGTTCGCGCTCAGCGGGCGGCGTAGCCGTCCGCTGCAGCAAAGGGTTGAGCAATAGCCTTGCCTCATTCATAGAACGATTCTCGATGTACTTCGCTTGCGGCGAATGCGATGGCGCGCTGCAGCTCCGCCAACGAGAACACGACGTCGTGGTCAGATCCATGCAGGACCACCTGCATGCCCAACTCTTCGTCTTCCCGGAACGTCATCAGCGGGTCGGGTGAAGGCATACCATCCGGCCGCGAAACTTCCACATGCATGCCGTCGCCCACGGCCGAGAAGCAGGAGAGGCGCAGGTTGGGCAGGATCTCGGGATCTTGGACGTGCATTTGGCTGCTGCTCAACGTGAAAGCTCAGCGGGCGGCGGAGCCGTCCGCTGCAGTGAAGGGTTGAGCGTCATTTCGGCACGAGCGTCAACCATGCCGATCCATCAACCGCCGTGCCTGATGGAACCACTTGAAACACCGCAGCCTCCGATGAAATCGCCTGATTCGCTGGCACCGGTGTGAAGTCGCCATTCCAACGAGCGTGTAGCTCGTAGTGGACGACACGCGCACCTGAAAGAAAGGCCAGGGACATGACCCCGTCGTCTTTCGATTCCTTGGGAACTATCCGCTCGCAATACTTGACCTGAACGCTCAGCGATTCGCAGATCGTTGAGCGAGGCGTGTACGGGTGAAAGAAGTAGACCTTGTCCCATTGAAACGGCGTCGCCGCAGTTAACCGTAACTCCTGCGCGTTCTGCTCGCGCACGATGCGACCAATGGACTTGCTCACACTACCGGCATCCGAGCAACCGATCGTGACAAGTCCAATAAGAAGGGCGAGTGGTGCCGCTGATTTCATGTTGCTCAACGTGCGCGCTCAGCGGGCGGCGTAGCCGTCCGCTGCAGCAATGGGTTGGGCATCATGATTCGCCACGATGTTGCTTAGCTCATTCGCAAGATGTCGAACATCGATCGCCTCGCCGCGTTCAACTCGCTTCCAAAAGATGCTGAGCACTGCGATCGACAAGCCCGACTGCTGAAAGCGTAGTGCTGCATTTGTACCGTATTGGTCAGATTCCATGCACCAAGCAAGACCTGGAATAAAGCTGATGAGTGCGTCTCCAAACGCAACGCCAACGGCAACCCAGGCCCCGTAGTTCGCATCTCGCATTGCATCTACATCACAGAGCTGCTGCAGCGTTCCAAAGTCATCGGCGGTTTGAAGAAGATCGCAGCCAGGTAGGAAGCGCAACACAAGACCTGAAACGAACGAGCGGAGATCCGCTAGCTCGGATCGAGCCTCGTCACTGATCGGGCTGAACTTTGCGTCGATGTGATTCATGTGCGTAGCGTATTGCGGCCGCTTGATGCCCAACGTCAAAGATCAGCGGACCAGCCAGCGTAGCTGGCGCAGGTCCGCTGCATTGCAGGGTTGGGCGTCACTATTCCCATAGGCCACAGATTTGGGATTCGGTAAGCGGTTCATAGGTGCGGGCTCCATCTTTTAGTTCCATGCCGTTTCGCAATGCCCAGCCGGCCAACGCAGACGCCATTCTGAGACCGGCCGGCTCTGCAGGGACGTGAAGCCAAGCAAGAGGCTGACCCTTTGCGTACGCAAGAAACGCAGCAGCAGATTGCGCATCGTCTAAGGAAAAGTCGAGGCCGCGTTCTTCGCAAAAGAGCGCAAAGTCATCGCGCCTTAGTTCACCGGACGCAACTGCTGCCCGAAGGGCATCGACATCGGCAATGTCCGGCACGAAGTTGAGGCCAAGAACAATTTCCTCCGAAAGACCGGTGGCGCTCCTGCAGCGAGCTGCGACTACCTTACCGTCGAACGGCGCTGCAGAAGCCCCTGGCCGAGACCACAGCTCCAGTTCAACAACGCTTGCACACACGGCACATCTCCGGTGACGTCCAACGCTGAAGCTGAGCCGACCGCGACGGCATGCCGCGGAAGGTCAAAAATGAAATGAAGGCCTGCAGCGGCGTGCCGTCGCGGGTCGGATCGAGCGTCCGGTTAGCCCTCAGTACCTGCACACAAACGACCGCTAGCAAACCTACCAAAACATACTCCTGCACTCTGAAATCGCTGAGCCGCCAGCAAGGCCAGCGGCAATAAACATTGCGATCGCAACTGCAATGCCAATGTAAAACGCTGCAACCGCCCGCTGTCCAAGCCGTACCAAGACCGAGTCGTTCACTGATTTGTATTCGCCAGCCAATAGGTAGAACTGGGCTGCGGCCAGCGTTCGATCAGCATCCTCCGTAATCACCTTCCGTTGGCCGAGCTCGACCCAAACCAACGGATGCGCCTCCTCGAGGCGACGCATGAATCTGGTTTGGACGAGTGCGTTGTAGCCGAACGCGACTGCGAACGAAATCGCAAGAACCAAAAATGCAATTGTGGATGTGGAGCACATTGCTATTTGAGGGCTAACTTGGTTATATGCGGACAGCCATGCCGCATAACTTGGCACCCTGTCTCCATAACATGTTCGATACGACTGGCCTGGAAGCGGCTTGCAGCCTAGCTTTGCGCGACATATGCTGTACAAAACAACAGTATTAAATAACGGCCAGACACGTCACCCAGATTCTGAGCTGCATTTCCTGCTGGATTGCTCGGTAGCAACCCACGTAGCCGCAGCTTTGTGCATTGGAGCTGCACATGAATGCTGCGTCTATCGCACCGATTGGGGAGGTCGAGCGCAGGGCACTGCGCCCCGCGCTCGGCTTGGCTGACCTTCCGCCGCTGAAGTCCCCACGGCTGTTGGACCAGGTCCGCGAACGCATCCGCTTCCTGCACTACAGCCGCAGTACAGAGGATGCCTATGTGTTCTGGGTCCGAGCCTTCGTCCGACATCAGGCCTGCGCCATCCACGCGAGCTCAGCGGTGCGGATGTCGAGGCTTTCCTGGCCTGGCTGGCCAGCGAGCGTCAGGTCGCGCCCGCCACGCACCGACAAGCCCTGTCGGCTCTGCTGTTTCTCTATGGGAAGGTGCTCGAGGTTCAACTGCCCTGGATGTCGGAGATCGGTCGACCGCGTCCAAAACGACGCCTGCCGGTGGTCATGTCACGCGAGGAGGTGGCGGCCGTGCTGTCCGGCCTCGCACCGGAGTGGAAGCTCTTCGGGCAGTTGCTGTACGGCACAGGCATGCGCATCACCGAAGGCCTGCGCTTGCGCGTCAAGGACGTGGACTTCTCGCACGGTGCCATCATCGTCCGAGAGGGCAAGGGGGCGAAGGATCGGGTCGTGATGCTGCCGGAGTCGCTTGCGCGAGGTCTGCGTGAGCAACTGACCCAGGCTCATGCCGCGTGGCAGCAGGATCAACAAGATGGGCGAGGCGGCGTCGAGATGCCGGATGCCTTGGACCGAAAGTATCCGCGTGCAGGTGCTTCCTGGGCGTGGTTCTGGGGTTCCCCCAGGACCATCACTCGGTCGTCCCGCGCAGCGGGATTGTTCGTCGGCATCACATGTATGACCAGACCTTCCAGCGGGTGTTCAAGCGCGCGGCCAAGGCCGCCGGCGTGACCAAGCCGGTGTCGCCGCACACGCTGCGGCACTCGTTCGCTACGCATCTCCTGCAATCAGGCTACGACATTCGAACAGTCCAGGACTTGCTCGGTCATTCTGATGTCGCGACCACCATGATCTACACCCATGTCCTCAAGGTGGGTGGCGGCGCCGTACGTAGCCCCTTGGATTCTCTGCCTGGCACCGTACCGCCGCAAAGCAGCCGCTGGTGAACTTCCGCAACCAGCCTCTTGCAGTCGCGCCCCACCCTCCATCACCCCACCACCGCAAACGCATCCCGCGTCAAGTTCTCCGGCGCGCCGTCGCTGCGGCAGACCACATCGTCCTCGATGCGCACGCCGCCGAAGCGGGCCAGGTGCTCGACCAGGCTCCAGTTGACCGCGCTGCCGGCCGGCGTAGCGCGCAGCTTGTCGAGCAGGGTGGGGATGAAGTAGAGCCCCGGCTCTATCGTCACCACCATGCCGGGCTCGAGCCGGCGCGTCAGGCGCAGATAGGGATGGCCCTCGGGCTTGGGCGCGAGCGCGCCGCTGTCATCGGCCATGAAACCGCCGATGTCGTGCACCTGCAGGCCCAGCAGATGGCCGATGCCGTGCGGGAAGAAGGTGCTGGTGACGTGCTGCTCGACCAGGGCCTCGGCACTCATGCGGACGATGCCCTGCTCGGCCAGGATGGCGGCGATGCGGCGGTGCGTGCTCAGATGGATGTCGCGGTAGTCGACGCTGGCACGCACCTCGTCGACCAGGGCCAGCTGGGCCGCCTCCATCGCCGCCAGCAAGGCGTCGAAATACTCGTCGCGGCCGCTCCAGGTGCGCGTGATGTCCGAGGCGTAGCCATTGACCTGGGCGCCGGCATCGATCAACAGCGAGCGTGACTGGGCCGGCGGGGTCGGGTCTTGATACTGGTAGTGCAGCACCGCGCCGTGCTCGTTGAGCGCGACGATATTGCTGTAGGGCAGGTCACGGTCGGTATGGCCGCTGGCGGCCAGATAGGCGCGGTGGATGTCCAGCTCCGAGGCGCCGGCCTCGAAGGCGGCCTTGGCGGCCCGATGGGCCGGCACCGCACGGCGCGAAGCGGCGCGCATCTGTTCCAGCTCGTAGCCGCTCTTCACCGCACGCTGCCAGTGCAGCATGTTCAGCAGCGCCGCAGGATTGTTGGGCACCAGGCCCTCCAGCGCCGCATCGGCCTCGCCGATGATGGCCAGCCGGCCCGGCACGCGCAGATGCGCCAGCGCGTCTTCGGGCCGGCCGATCACGCACAGCTCGACATGGGGTAACCATTCGCCGCTGGGGTCGGCCGGCGGCACATGCCAGAAATCATCGGGCTGGTAATACACCAGGCGCGGCTTGTGGCCCGGGCGCACCAGCAGCCAGCTGTGCGGATGCGCGGTCAGCGGCAGCCAGTGCTTGAAATGCGGATTGGGCTGGAACAGATAGGGCCGGTCGTCGAGAAAAGCGTACTTCTCGATGCCGGCGGCGATCAGCAAGGCATCGAAGCCGCTGCGGGCCAGCGCGCTCTCGGCCTGCGCTTGCAGGCGGGACAGGTGTTGGGCGTAGGAGGAATCATTCATCTGCGAATTGTCTGTCGATCAGCCGTTCACATCCCAGACCACGCCCTCCTCGGTCAGCATCGCGTCGACCGGCATATCGGTCGGCTCGGCCTTCAGCAGAGGCAGGAAACCATGGGCATAGCCGACACCGGCGGTGGCCGGGCGCGGCGTCAGGCCGGCCAGGGTGCGGTCCATGAAACCGCCGCCATAGCCCAGGCGCAGGCCGCAGGGGCCGTAGCCCAGACAGGGCACGATCATCAGCTGCGGCTCGAAGACCTCGGTGTCCTTGGGCTTGGGAATGCCGTAGGCATCCTCCTCCATCGGGCAGCCGGGATACCAGACATGAAAGCGCAGCGTGCCGTGTTCCTTGTCGACGACCGGCAGGCCGATCCGGCGCTGGGGGTCGGCCTCACTCCAGCGGTACAGCGCCGGCAGCGGATCGAACTCGCCCTTGATCGGCCAGTAGGCGCCAATGGTGCTCTCGCGGCGGCGCACCAGCCAGACCCGCAGCACGCTTTGCAGCTGCTCGGCCAGCGCCAGGCGGTCCGGCAGGTCCAGCCGGTCCTGAATCAGCTTGCGGCGCAGGGCGGCTCGATCATTGACATCCACGCGGGGCTCCATCCAAGTGCTGCGGTGCCGCGATTGTGCGGGAGCCCCGACCCGCCGCGTGAGCGGGTTTATCGATAGCGCAAGGCTCAGGCGGTCGCCAGGCCGGCCGGCTTCAGCCAGGCCGCGCTGCTGGTGGCTGCGGCCGGCCGGGCACGACGCGCCAGGCTCGGGCAGGCGCTGGGCGGCACCAGCAGCTGAAACTGTGCGCTCGGCCAGGCTTCCAGCACGATCTGGCTGCCCGAGGCCAGCGACACGCTCTGGCCCGGCTCCAGCCAGATGTCCTGCAGGCTGCCGGCCTGGGTCAGCCAGACCCGGCCTTCGACCACGCTCAGCTCGCGCGCACCGGGGCCGATCTCCAGGCTCAGGGCCTCGCCGGACGGCAGCGACCAGACCGATTGCGAGAACTGGGCTTGTGCGACTGTGGATTGCAATTTGCTCATGATTGATTCCCCTGGCTCTGCGGCAGCAACAGCTGCTTGGCATGGGTGAATACTAGGGACTACCCGAATCACCGTCCAATGAGATGAGCGCGCAGGATTGATACCATTTGCTCATGAGTAAGCCACTCCGCCAACGTCCGCTGTCGATCGGTCCGCTGCGCGCCTTCGAGGCGGTGGCCCGGTTGCTGAGCTTTCGCGCCGCCGCCGAAGAGCTCTACCTGACCCAGTCGGCCATCAGCCGCCAGATCCGCACGCTGGAGGAGGAGATCGGCTGCACGCTGTTCTTGCGCGGCACCCGCCATGTCGAGCTGACCGCCGATGGCGCCACCCTGCAGGGCACGGCCGTCGCGGTGCTGGAGAAGCTGGACGGCACGGTGCGCCAGATCCGCCAGACACGCGGCCGCCAGGTCGTCAACGTGACGACCTTTGCCTCCTTTGCCTCGCTGTGGCTGATCCCGCGGCTGGAGGCCTTCCAGCGCGAGCATCCGGACATCGACATCCGCGTCTCGGCCCACGATACCGTGGTCGAGCTCGACGACAGCGAGGTCGACATCGCGCTGCGCTATGCCTCGCCGGGCCAGCTCGCCGACCGCAGCGAGGCGCAGCGCCTGTTCGGCGAGACCCTGACCCCGGTGATCAGCCCCTGGCTGGCGCGCCAGGCCGCGCAGGGCGAGATGCCGCCGCTGGCCAGCGCGGCCGATCTGGCCCGCTACACGCTGGCCGAGGAGGACGACCAGCGCCCCAGCGCCGAATACCTGAGCTGGCGGCGCTGGCTGCGCGAACACGGCCAGGGCGGCCTGCAGCCGCGGCGCTGGATGTATCTGAACTTCACCTACCAGCAGGTGCAGGCGGCACTGGCGGGCCAGGCGGTGGCGCTGGCCCGGCTGGCCCTGGTCAGCGAGCAGCTGCATCGAGGCGATCTGATCGAGCCCTTCGGCCCCGGGGGCCGGCTCGACAGCCCTTACGCCTACTGGCTGCTGCTGTCCCGCCACGGCCGCCACCGGCCCGAGGTGCAGCAGTTCAGCGACTGGATACTGGCGCAGGCCGCGCAGTCGCGGCGCGATATCGGCGAGGCGGAAGAGCTCAGGGGCTGATCACCTCGTGCTCGGTCAGCACCAGGGTCAGCGCCTGGTCATGCGGCTCGACGGCGAAGCTCGCCTCGCCGCAACTCCAGGCCAGGCCCACGCTGGTCACGCCTGGGTGGGCGGCCAGCCAGCGGTCGAAATAGCCGCCGCCGTAGCCCAGGCGGTAGCCTTCGCGGGTGAAACCCACGCAGGGCACCAGCACCACATCGGGCTGCACCGGCGCGCCGGCGCAGCTGGCGATGCCGCATTCGTCCTGCAAGGCCGGCGGGCTGCCGTCCCAGCGCCGGTAGTCCATCCGGCGCGAGGCCTTGTAGGCATAGGGCAGGGCCAGCACCGGCGGCTCCGGCAAGGCATGGGCCAGCAGATCGCTCACTGCGTTAAATTCGCCGTCCAGCGGCCAGTACAGGCCCAGGCATTGCGGCTCCAGCTGCTCCAGCAGCTCGCGCAGACGCTGCGCCAAGGCGGCTGCGGCGGCCTGGCCGGGCGTCGAAGCGAGCCATTGCGCACGCGCGGCCAGCAAATGAGTGCGCAGCGCGGCGCGTTCATGGGGTACTGTAGAAGTCTGGGACACCGAAGCACCGATGAAGGAAAGAATGTTGTTGGCAGTATATGAAGCTGGGCGGCGGGCCCTGGCCGCGCTGATGGCGCTGGGCCTGGCGGCAGGGACAAGTCTTGCACAGCCGACCGCGAAACCCGAGCTGATCACCGAGGCCCGCGATGCCTTGCGTGCCAGGGATGGGCAGCGCCTGGCCGCGCTGAAGGCCAGCGCGCTGGAACGCCAGTACCCGCTGGCCCCCTGGATCGATTACTGGGAGCTGGGCCTGCGGCTCAAGGACTTGCAGCAGAGCGATCTGGAGGCCTTCTACGCCCGCTGGCCAGGCAGCTATGTCGAGGACCGCCTGCGCAACGACTGGCTGCTGGAGCTGGGCCGGCGCCGCGACTGGGCCAACTTCGCGCAGGACTATCCGCGCTTCAAGATGAATGACGACCGCCAGGTCAGCTGCTATGCGCTGCTGACCGAGCATCTGGCCGGCCGCGATGTGCGCGTGGCGGCCCGCTCAGCCTGGCTGGCGCAGCGCGATGCCGACGACGGCTGCCAGCTGATGGCCGGCGCACTGTATGAGGCCAAGCGCCTGGACACCGAGGATGTCTGGCTCAAGCTGCGCCTGTCGGCCGAGGCCGGCCGGCCGCAGGCGATGCAGGCGGCCGCCCGGCTGCTGGGCAAGCCGGTCGAGGCCGAGGTCAAGGCCTTGCTCGACAGCGCCGGCCGCTACCTGACCCGCAAGGCCGCCGCGAGCAACCGCCAGCAGGACGAGCTGACCACGCTGGCCCTGATACGCAGCGCCGCCAACGACGCCGAGGTGACAGCCGAGTTCATGAACAAGCGCTGGGAGCGCCAACTGCCGCACGAGCTGGCGGCCTGGGTCTGGGCCCAGATCGGTCGCTCGGCCGCCTTCAAGCTGCAGCCCGAGGCGGCCGACTACTACGACAAGGCGTTGAAGCTGCAGGGCAGGAAGGCGCCCGAGTGGAGCGACGAAACCCTGGCGCGGGCCGCCCGCGCGGCCTTGCGCGCCGATGACGGCGCGGGCCGCCCGGCCCTGCTGCTGCGCGCGATCGAGCTCATGAGCGCTGCCGAGCAGCAGGACCCGACCTGGCAGTTCTGGAAGGCACGTGCGCTCAAGCAGAGCAGCGCCGCCGCCAAGCAGGCCGAGGCCCAGCGCCTGCTGCAGGGCCTGGCCTCGCCGCTGAGCTTTTACGGCAAGCTGGCGGCCGAGGAGCTGGGCCAGCGCACCGCGCTGCCGCCCACCCCGCTGGCGCTGAGCGCGGCCGAGAAGGCCCAGGCCCTGAACCACCCGGGCCTGAGCCGGGCGCTGGCGCTGATCGCGGCCGGGCTGCGCGGCGAAGGGGTGCGCGAGTGGAACTTCAGCCTGCGCGGCATGGGCGACCGAGAGCTGCTGGCCGCCGCACAGATCGCCTGCGACCGCGAGGTCTGGGACCGCTGCATCAACACCAGCGAGCGCAGCCGCGGCGAGATCGATCTGGCCCAGCGCTTTCCGACACCCTATCGCAACGAGCTGCTGGCGCAGACTCGCGAGATCGGGCTGGACCCGGCCTACGTCTATGGTCTGATCCGCCAGGAGTCGCGCTTTGTCAGCGATGCGCGTTCCCATGTCGGCGCCTCGGGCCTGATGCAGGTGATGCCCGGCACCGCGCGCTGGACCGCCAAGAAGGTCGGCATCGACTACCGGCCCGAGCTGCTGACCGACCGCGATTTCAATCTGCGCATAGGCACCCGCTACCTGAAGCTGGTGCTCGATGATTTCGGCGGCTCGATGGCGATGGCTGCCGCCGCCTACAACGCCGGCCCCTCGCGCCCGCGCCGCTGGCGCCAGGGGCCGCCGCTGGATGCCGCGATCTGGGCCGAGAACATCCCGTTCCACGAGACCCGCGACTATGTCAAGCGCGTGCTCTCCAACGCGACCATCTACGCCGCCTTGCTGGGCACCGAGCCGCCCGATCTGCGCTCGCGCCTGGGCCGACTGATCGGCCCGGCCGGCGCTGCGCCCATCAATCAGGACCTGCCATGAGCACCGGCAATCCTCGCGTGTTGGTCCTCGGCGGCAGCGGCTTTGTCGGCCGCTCGGTCTGCGAGCAGCTGGTGCGCGAGTTTGGCGGCGCCGCCCGCATCACCGTGCCGACCCGGCGCCTGCGTGCGGCCCAGGCGGTGCAGTCGCTGCCGGGGCTGACGGTGCTGCAGGCCGATCTGTTCGACGAGGCGCAGCTGCGCGCGCTGCTGGCTCAGCAGGATGCGGTGATCAATCTGGTCGCCATCCTGCAAGGCAGCGAGGCGGCCTTCCAGCATGTGCATGTGGAGCTGCCGCAGCGCCTGGCGGCGGCCTGCCGGGCCAGCGGCGTGCGCCGGCTGATCCATGTCAGCGCGCTGGGCGTGTCGGACCAGGCGCCCTCGCGCTATCTGCGCTCCAAGGCCCATGGCGAGGCCGCGCTGCAGACCGCCGCGCAGATGCAGGGCCTGGATCTGACCCTGCTGCGGCCCTCGGTGATCTTCGGCCAGGGTGATCGCTTCCTGAACCTGTTCGCGCGGCTGCAGACGCTGTTCCCGCTGCTGCCGCTGGCCGGCGCCAAGGCGCGCTTCCAGCCGGTCTGGGTCGAGGATGTGGCGGCCGCCATCGTGCGCTGTGTGGTCGACGCCGACACGGTGGGCCAGACCTATGAGCTGGCTGGCCCCCAGGTGGCCAGCCTGGCCGAGCTGGTGCGGCTGGCCGGGCGCTGTGTCGGCCATGCCCGCCCCATCCTGCCGCTGCCCGGGCCGCTGGCCTGGTTGCAGGCCGTCGCGCTGGAGCTGCTGCCCGGCGAGCCGCTGATGTCGCGCGACAACCTGGCCTCGATGCAGCTGCCCAATGTGGCCGGCGGCCAGTTGCCGGGCCTGGCCGAGCTGGGCATCCAGGCTCATGCGGCCTCCGCCATCGTGCCGACCTATCTGGGCAGCGGGCTGGGCCTGGCGCGGCTGGACCGCTGGCGTGCCGGCGCCGGACGCTGAGATCCTGGCGCGCCGTTCGCGTGCGGCGGGCGCATCAATCCCTTGCGCAAGCCTCACCCACGAGACGCATGGCGCCGCTTAGGATGACGGGGTTTTGACGAGGAAACCCCCAATGCATCTGATCATCGGCAACAAGAACTACTCCTCCTGGTCCATGCGCCCCTGGGTGCTGCTGAAGGCCTTCGGCATCCCCTTCGAGGAACGCAAGCTGCGCTTTGACTTCGCGCCCGGCTCGGACTTCTACCGCGAGCTGGCCCGCTACACGCCGACCGGCAAGGTGCCGGTGCTGATCGAGGACGAAGGCTTCGCTGTCTGGGACACCTTGGCGATCGCCGAGCACATCGCCGAGCGCCATCCCGAGCTGCCGATCTGGCCGCGCGATGTAAGACAGCGCAGCCGTGCCCGCAGCCTCTGCGCCGAGATGCACGCCGGCTTTGGCGCCTTGCGCCAGAACTGCCCGATGAATATCGAAGCGAGCCTGCCCGAGGTCGGCACCCGCCTGCTGGCCGAGCAGCCCCAGGTGCGCGCCGATCTGGCCCGCATCGATGCGATCTGGAGCGAACAGCTGGCGGCCAGCGGCGGCCCCTTCCTGTTCGGCGAGTTCGGCGCCATCGACGCCTATTTCGCGCCGGTGGTGATGCGCATCCACAGCTACGGCCTGCCGCTGTCGCCCGCCAGCGCCGCCTATGCCCAGCGCGTGCGCCAGGCGCCCGGCGTCGCCGACTGGATCAGCGACGCGCTGGCGGAGCAGGATTTTCTAGACTTCGAGGAACCCTACCGCAGCGCGCGGACATGAAAAAAGGGCGCCACTGGCGCCCTTCTCATATGGCCGAGAAAACTCAGGCCTTGATACTGCGGCGGCGAGCCACAAAGCCCACTGCGGCCAGACCGGCCAGCATCAGGGCATAGGTCTCGGGTTCCGGCACCGGGGCCAGTTGCGAGTTCAGCTGATAGGTGCCAGCCAGGGCACCGGGGGCCACCTTGGCCGACACCGTGTAGAAATACTCGCCAGCGGCCAGCGAGCCGAACGAGTAGTTGACGGCCGCCGAATCGAAGCTGAACGAGCCCAGCGCCGCGGCCTCGCCGACCTTGAACAGCGTGACCAGACCTTCGGCCAGGTTGAGGATGCCGCCGTCGTTGGACACCGCCACCGCCAGCACGCCGGCCGTGCTGGCCAGGCTGAAGCTGTACTTGTCGCTGATCAGGCTGCCCGCACCAGTGCCAGCATTGAAGCCGATTTCGAAGGCGTCATGGTTGCCCCAATTGGTATCGGCTGCGGAAGCGACACCACCCACTGCCAGCAATGCGGCAGCAACAATTGCTTTGATTTTCATGAATCCCTCTGGATGTTCTTGGGCCTCGCGGCCTTGTAACCCAGGGAATTCCCCTAGGTCTCGGGCACGAATGTAGCCGGACACCCCCCTAAATTGAACCCCCTTTTCGCGGGGGGCGGGCGCCGACCTAAGATGGCCGGATGAAAACTTTTCGTGTCGGCGGCGCGGTGCGCGACGCTCTGCTGGGCCGGCCGGTCTCGGACATCGACTGGGTCGTGGTCGGCGCCAGCCCGGCCCAGATGCTGGACCAGGGCTATCTGCAGGTGGGGCGCGACTTCCCGGTCTTTCTGCACCCGCAGACCCATCAGGAGTACGCGCTGGCTCGCACCGAGCGCAAGACCGCGCCCGGCTATCACGGCTTCGCCTTCCATGCCGCGCCCGATGTCACGCTGGAGCAAGACCTGGCACGGCGCGATCTGACGATCAATGCGATGGCCGAGGACGAGGCCGGCGCCCTCGTCGACCCCTATGGCGGCCGTCAGGATCTGGCCGACAAGGTGCTGCGCCATGTCTCCGAGGCCTTTGCCGAGGACCCGGTACGCATCCTGCGGCTGGCGCGCTTCGCGGCCCGCTTGCCCGACTTCACCGTGGCGCCGCAAACCATGGCACTGATGCGCCGCATGGTGGCGGCCGGCGAGGTCGATGCGCTGGTGGCCGAGCGGGTCTGGCAGGAGCTGTCGCGCGGGCTGATGGAGGAGCGCCCCTCGCGCATGCTGGCGGTGCTGCGCGAGGCCGGCGCGCTGGCGCGGCTGGCGCCCGAGATCGAGCGGCTGTTCGGCGTGCCGCAGCCCGAGGCCCATCACCCGGAGATCGATACCGGCGTGCATCTGCTGATGGTGCTCGACACCTGTGCCCGGCTCGCGGCGCCGCTGCCGGTGCGCTATGCCAGCCTCTGCCATGACCTGGGCAAGGGGCTGACGCCGGTCGAGGCCCTGCCCCGCCATATCGGCCACGAGGGCCGCGGTGTGCCGCTGGCCCGCGCCTTGAGCGAGCGCTGGCGGGTGCCGACCGACTGCCGCGAGCTGGCCGAGTTGATGGCGCGCGAGCACACCCATGTGCACCAGAGCGGAGGTTTCGGCCCGGAGGCCCGGCTGCGCCTGCTGGAGCGCTGCGATGCCTGGCGCCGGCCCGAGCGCTTCGAGCAGCTGCTGCTGGCCTGCGAGTGCGATGCGCGCGGCCGGCTCGGGCTGGAGGACAGGCCCTACCCGCAGCGGCCGCTGCTGCAGCGCGATCTGCAGACGCTGCAGGCCCTCGATCTGGGCGCCGTCAGCGCCGCCGCACTGGCGGCCGGCAAGACCGGCCCAGCGATCGGCCGCGCGGTGCAGGCCGCGCGCCTGCAGGCGCTGCAAGCACTGCCCCCGATCTGAGGCGGGGCTTCGCTCAGAGCATGTGCGAGCGGTCGCCCGCCGCGAAGCCGAGGGCCTCGAAGCTCTCGCCCGCGACGAAGCCGATCACCTTGAACAGCTCGCCCATCTCATGCTCGGCGATCAACCGGTGCGCCATCGCGCGGCCGGCCAGGTCGGCCTCGCAGAGCAGCGCCGTCAGGCCGCAGTTGATCAGGAAGTTGGCCTGGCTGGTGTAGCCCAGCACGGTCAGGCCGGCGTCCTGCCCGGCCAGCGCGATGCCGGTGAAATTGACATGGGCGGTGATGTCCTTCTCGCCGACCAGGGCCAGCGGATCGGCATCGACGCGGTGCTGGTGATGGCACATCACGGTGCCGCCGGCGCGCTGCGGGTGGTAGTACTCGCGCTCGGGAAAACCGTAGTCGATCAGAAAGATCGCGCCGCGCTGCAGGCCGGCGGCCAGCGTGCGCACAAAGCCCTCGGCCTGCGCGTGCAGCTCGGTCAGATAGCCGCCGGGGTAGGGGTCATTGGCCACCTCGGCCGGCAGGCTCAGCCCGGTTTCGCGCTCGCCCCAGGCCAAACCTGCCCCCGTCCAGATGACACCGCGCTCCAGCCACTGCTGGCCATCGAAGCGCATCAGCTGCACCGGCATCGCGTCCAGCACCTCGTTACCGACCACCACGCCGGCAAAGCGCTCGGGCAGCGCGTCCAGCCACTGCACCTTGTCGCCCCAGGCGGCCAGGCGTTCGGCCTGGCGCGCGCGCAGCGAGCCGGACAGGTCGACGATGCAGTAGCGCGCCACGCGCTCGCCCAAGGCCTGCAGCAGCTGCGCCGCCAGCGCGCCGCTGCCGGCGCCGAACTCGAACACGGTGTCGGTGGCGGTGGCCGTCAGCGCCTGCTCGAGCTGGGCGGCCAGCGCCCGGCCGAACAAGGGCGACAGCTCGGGCGCGGTGACGAAGTCTGAACCATCGGCGGGCATCGCGCCGAACTTCTGCCGCGCGCCGCTGTAATAGCCCAGGCCCGGCGCATACAGGGCCAGGGCCATGAAGTCGTCGAAGCCCAGCCAGCCGCCGGCCTCGGCGACGGCTTCGCGAATCAGGGTCTGCAGGGGGGTGGGCCTGCCTTCATGCGCTGTCATTGCGCCATTGTAGGAAGGGCGCTCTGGCGGCTGTGCAGCCAGGCCTCGAACTGCTCGGCCGACATCGAGGCGGCGATCAGCTCGCCCTGCAAATCATCACAGCCCCAGTCCGCCAGCAGTTGCCATTGCGCGCGGCTGCGCACGCCCTCGGCACCGACCCGCAGGCCCAGGCCCTGGGCCATCTGCACAATGGCGCGGGTGATGGCCAGCGCACCGGCATCGCCGGGCAGCTTGGCGACAAAGCCCTGGTCGATCTTCAGCTTGTCCAGCGGCAGCTGGGTCAGATGAGCCAGCGAGGTGTAGCCGGTGCCGAAATCGTCGACCGAGATCGACAGGCCCAGCGCGCGCAGCGCGGTCAGCGTGGCCGGGGCCGTGCCGATATCGTCCATCAGCATGCGCTCGGTCAGCTCCAGCTCCAGCCACGCGCCCGGCACGCCGGCCTCGGCCAGCACCTGACGCACGGTATCGGCAAAGCGCTCGAGCCGAAACTGCATGGCCGAGAGATTGACCGCGATCGGCACCGCCGCGACACCGCTTTGATGCCACAGCCGCGACTGCCTGGCCGCCTCGCGCATCACCCACTCGCCCAGCGGCACCATCAGCCGATGCCGCTCGGCCACGCCGATGAAGGCGTCCGGGCTCAGCAGGCCGCGCTGCGGATGCTGCCAGCGCAGCAAGGCCTCGGCGCCGACCAGGCGGCCGTCGCGCGCATCGACCTGGGGCTGGTAGTGAAGGCGGAACTCGCCGCGCGCCAGGCCCTCGCTGAGCTCGCTCTCCAGCACCAGATCGGCATAGGCGCGCGCCGCCATCGCCGGCTCGAAATAGCGGTAGCTGGCCCGGCCATCGGACTTGGCCAGATACATCGCGGTATCGGCATGCTGGATCAGCTCCTCGGCACTGTCGCCATGCTCGGGGTAGACGGCGATGCCGATCGAGGGCGTCACGAAGAGGTCGCGCCCGTTGACGCTGACCGGCACCTCGACCACCGACAGCAGGGCCATCAGCACCACCAGCACATCGTCGCGCTGATGGATATCGTCCAGCAGCACGACAAACTCGTCGCCGCCGAAGCGCGCCACCAGATCGCTGGCACGCAGGCAGTCGCAGATGCGCCGGGCTACCGTCACCAGCACCTTGTCACCTTCCAGATGACCCAGCGAATCGTTGACGCGCTTGAAATTGTCCAGGTCGATGAACAGCAGGGCCAGGCGCTGCCCACCTCGCTCGGCGCGCTGCATCGCCGGCACCAGGCGCTCCATGAAGGCAGCGCGGTTCAGCAGGCCGGTCAGATTGTCGTGATGGGCCAGATGGTGGATGCGCGACTGCGCCGCCAGCTGCTCGCGGATATCGCGCACGATGCTCATGCGCAGGCGCTCGCCATCACGCACCAGGGTGCGCACGATGAACTCCACCGGGATGCGTGTGCCGTCGCGATGCATCACCGCACTTTCGTAACGCAGCTCCCGGCCCTCGCTCATCACCCGGCCGACCTTCTGCAGTTCGTCGGTCGCGACGAAATCCAGCGCCGGCCGGCCGACCAGCTCCTCCAGGCTGTAGCCGACCAGATCGCACAGCGGCGGATTGGCATCGGTGATGATGCCGTCGCGGTGAAACAGGATGCCCTCCATCGAGGCCTGCATGAACTTGTCCAGCCGTGCCTCGGACTCGCGCACCGCCGCCTCGGCCAGCCGGTACTTGGTGATGTCGAGGATCTGCACAAAGCTGGCCAGCGAATGGCCCTGAGCGTCCAGATGCGGAATCAGCTGCACCTCGATCCAGCGCGGCCGGCCGTCCGGTCCGAGCAACTGGCGCTCGTACTGGGCCGGCTGCTTGTCGCGCAGCACCCGTTCCACATAGGGCTGGATGCGCTGGGCCGCCTCCGGGCCTATCACCTCGGCAAAGGTCAGGCCCAGCACCGAACGCTCGGTGAAGCCGAAAGCATGGGCGTATTCGCGGTTGGCAAACAGGCAGCGGTGGGTCACCGCGTCATACAGCGCGATCAGCGCCGGCACATGGTCGGCCAGCAGCCGCAGCTGCGCGGCCTGCTCGGCCGCCTTGCTGCTGAGCAGGTCCTGCCAGACACTGATATGGGCTTGCAGCGCGGCGTCCCAGCGCGAGCGGCAGACCAGCCAGCCGGGGCCCGGCGCGCGCGCCAGCTCCAGCTCGAAATCGGCCGGGCGCTGCCAGGCCAGCTGCAGCTCGTCGCGCGACTCGACATCCAGCCAGTCCCAGCCCGGTGCCGTCCTCAGGCCGGCGAACAGCCCGTTCGCGCCGAGCACCCGGCCCTGCGCATCGACCACGGCCACGGGACATGGCAGCCGCTCCCAGCTGGCCCGGGTGGACTCGTCGATGGCAGCGGCGGCGGGCTTCATGCGTCTCCTCGTGGCCCTTGTTTTATAACCCAGGGGGTCAGGTCTTGCGCTGAAGAACGTCCATGGCCAGACACAAATCTTCCCAGGCCCGCGCCTTGTCGACCAGATTGCGCAGCAGATAGGCCGGGTGGTAGGTGACGATCAGCGGCACACCCTGGTACTCGTGCACCCGCCCGCGCAGCCGGCCGATCGGCTCGCTGCTGCGCAGCAGCGACTGCACGGCAAAGCGCCCCATCGCCAGGATGATGCGCGGCTGCACCAGCGCGATCTGGCGATTCAGATAGGGCTCGCACTGCGCCAGCTCCTCGGGCTCGGGATTGCGGTTGCGCGGCGGCCGACACTTCAAGGTGTTGGCGATGAAGACCTGTTTCTCGGGCGGCCCGTCGGCACGCGTCAGGCCGATGGCGCGCAGCATGCTGTCCAGCAGCTTGCCGGCCTGACCGACAAAGGGCTCACCCTGCAGATCCTCCTGCTCGCCCGGCGCCTCGCCGACCACCATCCAGTGCGCGCGCTCATGGCCGACGCCGAAGACCGTGTGCTTGCGCCCTTCGCACAGCCCGCAGGCGCGGCAGCCGGCCACGGCCTCGCGCAGCTGCGTCCAATCCATGGCCGCCACCGCGCCCGCCGCGGCCGGCGCCCGAGGCAGCTCGGCGGGCAGCGCAGGCACCACGATCTGCGGCAGGACGCTGGCGACCCGGACCGGCGCCGGCGCTTCGACCTTGGCCAGCGCAGGCTCGGGTGCCGTCGGTTCGGGCTCGGGCACGGGCGGCGCGGTCCAGACCCGCAGCCCCATCGCCTCCAGCATCGCCTGCTGACGTTCGCTCCAGCTCATGCCGCGCCCTCCGCCAGCCGCAAGCTCATCAGCACCGCGTCCTCGCGCCGGCCTTCGGCGGCCGGGTAGTAGGCGCGGCGCAGGCCGACCTCGGCGAAACCGTAGCGGGCATAGACACGCCGCGCCCGCTCGTTGCCCTGCCGCACCTCCAGCCAGATCTGCGCGCCGCCATGCTCGCGCGCCAGCGCCTGCAAGGCATCCAGCATCAGCCGGGCCAGGCCCTGGCCCTGGCACTCGGGCAGCACGGTGATATTGAGCAGATGCAACTCATCGACCCCTTGCATCGCGAGGAAATAGCCGAGCACGCTACCGTCGGCAGCACGCAGCACCTGGGCGAGGTAGCCGGCCGACAGCGAGTCGATGAAATTGCCGCGCGACCAGGGGAACTCGTAGGCGCGCTGCTCGATCGCCAGCACCGCCTCGACATCGCCGGCCTGCATCGCCTGCAGGCGGCTGCCCACCGGGCTCATCACTTCGCCCCGCATCATGATGCGGCGCGAGCGGCCAGGCGCTCCTCGGTGGTTTGCGCCACCTTGTCACGCACATAGAGCGGCATCGCCTCGGCCGGGTCCAGCAGCAGGCCCTGGGCCCAGGCCTGCTCGGCCAGCGCCGGCAGTGCCTGCGCGCGCGAGCGGCTCTGCGGCCAGGCCTGCACGGCCAGGCCTTGCAGCTCGGGAAAAACCGCGATCGCACTGCCGCACAGGGCCGCCGGCGGCTCGCGCCATTGGGCCAGCAGCGCGGCCGGGCTGTACAGCGCCGGCGCGCTCTCGACCCGCCAATGCCGGCCGTCATGCGCATAGGCGCCGGCATAGATCTCACCCATGCGGGCGTCCATCGCGACCCAGACCTGGGCCAGCATGCCGCCGGCCTGCTGGCGGGCGTCCTCGGCCACCAGCATCAGGCTGTCCAGCGACAGCACCGGCTTGGCCGCGCCGAACGCCAGGCCCTGGGCCACCGCGCAGGCGGTGCGCAGGCCGGTGAAGGCGCCCGGGCCGCTGCCAAAAGCGATCGCATCGACATCGGCCAGGCGCAGGCCGGCACCGGCCAGCAGTGCCATCAGCTCGGGCACCAGCCGCGCCGAGGCCTGGGCACCGCCGGCACCCTCGAAAAACCAGCGTCCTTGCGGGCCGGACAGGGCCAGCGCCATGCTTTCGGTCGAACTATCCAGGGCCAGCAACACAGTCATGCGGCAAGTGTAGCCGTGCGATCATCGCCGCCATGCGAGCCCTGCCCCTTGTTCTGAGCCTTGTTGCGGGGCTTGTCGGCCCCGCGTCTGCCCCGGCCCAGCCGGCGCCGCTGCCGGCCGGCGTCGGCCAGATCCTGCGTCAAGCCCAGCTGCCGCCCGAGGCCCTGGCCGTCTGGATCCAGGAGCTCGGTGCCGGCTCGCCGCGCCTGGCCTGGCAGGCCGATCAGGCGATGAACCCGGCCTCGCTGATGAAGCTGGGCACCACGCTGGCGGCGCTGGAGATGCTCGGGCCGGCCTGGACCTGGCAGACCCCGGTCTGGCTGCAGGGCCGGCTGCGGCCGGAGACCGGGGTGCTGGAGGGCGATCTGGTGATCAAGGGGGTCGGCGACCCCAAGCTGGTGCGCGAGCGGCTGTGGTTGCTGCTGCAGCGGGTGCGGGCCCAGGGTGTGCGCGAGATCCGCGGCCATATCCTGCTGGACAACAGCGGCTTCGCACCGAGCCCGCTGACGCCGGCCGATTTCGACGGCGAGCCCTGGCGCCCCGGCAATGTGCAGCCCGAGGCCCTGCTGCTGAACTACAAGAGCCAGACGCTGAGCTTCCGGCCCGATCCGGCGCGCGGCCTGGCCTGGATCGCCAGCGATGTGCCTCTGCCCGCGCCCGCCAGCGTGCCGCTGCAAAAGGACGGGGCCTGCGGCGACTGGCGCGGCGCGCTGCGCCTGCAATGGCAGGCGGGGCAGCCGCTGGGCTTTGCCGGCAGCTATCCGGCCAGCTGCGGCGAGCTGTCCTGGCCGCTGGCCGATACCGACCCGGCCAGCTACAACGCCCGGCTGATCGCCGCGATGTGGCGCGAGATGGGTGGCGGCTTGCTCGGCGAGGTCAGGGCCGGTGTGGCCCCTGCCACGCCACCGAGCTTCAGCTTTGCCTCGCCGCCGCTGGCCGAGGTGGTGCGCGACATCAACAAGTACAGCGCCAATCTGATGAGCGAGATGCTGTGGCTGAGCCTGGCCGGCGGCACGCCGGCGGCCGCCCAGGAGCGGCTGCGCCTGTGGCTGTCGGCCAGGCTCGGGGACTCGGCCTTTGTGCTGGAGAACGGCTCGGGTCTGTCGCGCGAGCAGCGCCTGAGCGCTCGGCAGCTGGGGCGGCTGCTGCAGCTGGCCCATGCCAGCCCAGTGATGCCGGAGTTCATGGCCTCGCTGCCGGTGGCCGGCGCCGACGGCACGCTGACGCGCGGCGGGGCCGCCCGCTTCGGTGCGGCCGCCGGCCGCGCGCACCTGAAGACCGGCTCGCTGCGCGATGTGGTGGCGCTGGGCGGCTATGTGCTGGCCGATTCGGGCCGGCGCTATGTGCTGGTGGCGCTGATCAACCACCCGCGCGCGTCGGCGGCGCGCGGCGCCCTCGACGCCTTGCTGCAGTGGACGGTCCAGGACCTGGACCGCCGCGCCCCCTGATCAGAAGGGGTTGTTGACCGCGCGGCTGACCGCCATCGAACCCAGGCGCGACTGGCCGGCCGGGCTCATCAAGGTGCTGGTGGCCCACAGCCAGGTGTCGCCGCTGGCATTGGTGACCAGGGTCTTGGTATTGCACTCCGGCGCCGGCGCGGTGGCCAGGCAGGCCGCCTCGGTCACATTGGCAAAGCCATAGCTGGTGTTGAAGCGGACGATGCGCTCCACCTCCTCGTTGATCAGCACCAGGCCGATCAGGCGACCGTCATCGATCAGCGTGATGCGCATCTGGGTGTTGAACTCGGTCGTCAGCTCGCTGAGCAGCTTGGCGCGGTCGGTATCGGGCTTGTTGGCCCGCTCGGTCAGCGCAAAAGGCGTGGTGCCCATGTCCGGCAGGGTCGCGACGACGACGCGGCCGTTCGCATTGGCGATGCGGTTGACCTGGTTGGCCAGCTCACGCCCGCGCTCGCGGGCCTGGGCCTTCAGCGTGTCGGCGCCCTGCTGGGGGTACTGGCGATACAGCTCCAGCACATCGTTGGCACCGGCCAACACTGACACCAGGTCCTTGCTGTTGAAGCCGCCGCTGGCGAAGAAGGTATCCAGCTGCGCCTTCACACCGGCCACGGTGGCGCCGGGCTGGGCATAGATCTTGCCGGTCGGTACCGTCTGGTTGGTCGGGTTGCATTCGGCAAACACCAGGCCGAAGGTCGCGGCCAGCGACTGGATCCAGATCGGGTTGTTGGCGCACTGCAGCGCGCTGGTGGTGGCGTCGACCGCATTGATCGTGTACTTCTTGCCCTCGGTCGTGATCACGCTGGCCTCGTCGCCGAAGGCCATGATGCGCTTGGGAGCAAAGGGCTCGATCTGCCCGCCGCCGCCACCGCAGCCGGCCACCAGGGTCGCGGCCACCAGGGCCGCCGTGGCCAATAGCGTGCGGCGGTGCGCAGCTTGCTTCAACATCTTCATGAACACTCCAGGCATGACTAACTTGCTCTTCAACTCAGGACTCGAACGCCGCCGCCGCACGCGACAGCCGGTCGCGCACACCGTCCCATTCGACATCGGGGGGCGGCAGCTCGATCCAGATCTCGCCGGCACCGGCATCGTCCAGCTCCCGCAGCACGGCAAACAGCTGCTGAGCCGCTGCCGCCGCATCGCCCGGCATGGTCCGCCATAGCGGACCGGGCACCGGGCTCAGCGTCCGCGAATATACCGCCAGCCCCGCCGGCCATTGTTGCTGGCCCAGACGCTGGGCCAGGGTGGCGGCATCGAGCAGGCGGACCACGGCGCTGGGCGCATAGTGGGCCGCCAAGGTGCCCGAGGCGCGCGGCGCCTGGGCATCGGGCGCCCGCAGCGGCTCGCCGGCGGCCGCCTCGATCTGGGCCGGCGTCAGCACGCCGGGGCGCAGCAGCACCGGATGGGCACGGCTGCAGTCGACGATGCTGGACTCGATGCCGACCGCGCAATCACCGCCGTCCAGCACCCAGACCTGGCCCTCGAACTCGCTCTCGACATGGGAGGCGCGGGTCGGGCTGACGCGGCCGAAGCGGTTCGCGCTGGGCGCGGCCACGCCGTGCACACCGAGCGCCTTGGCCTCGGCCAGCAGCGCCCGCGCCACCGGGTGGGCCGGGCAGCGCAGGCCGATGCTGGACTGGCCGCCGGCCGCCGCTGCGCCGACACCGGGCGCGCGCGGCAGTATCAAGGTCAGCGGGCCGGGCCAGAAAGCCGCCATCAGGCGCTGCGCCACCGGCGGCAGCTGGGCCGCGAAATCCGCCGCATCGGCCGCTTCCAGCACATGGACGATCAGCGGGTGATCGCTGGGCCGGCCCTTGGCGGCAAAGATCTTGGCCACCGCAGCGTCGTCATCGGCGCGCGCACCCAGGCCATAGACCGTTTCGGTCGGCAGGGCCAGCAGCTCGCCCTCGGCCAGATGGCGGGCGGCACGGGCGATGTCGGCGGGGTCGGATCCGTAGAGTAACAAGGCGGTCACCAATCGGTGGGCAGACCCAGGATCGCGGCGGCCTGCTGGGCATGGCTGCGGGCCAGCTCGGGCGTGGCTGCGGTGATGTTCAGATGGCCCATCTTGCGGCCGGGCCTGGCGCTGGCCTTGCCATACAGATGCAGATGCGTGCCGGGGATGGCCAGCACGGCGGCCCAGTCGGGCGCGCGCTCCTTGCCATCGGGCAGGAACCACAGATCGCCCAGCAGATTCAGCATCACGGTCGGCGAATGCAGGCGCGGCGTGTTCAAGGGCAGGCCGGCAAGCGCGCGGACCTGCAGCTCGAACTGCGAGACATCGCAGGCATTCATCGTGTAGTGGCCCGAGTTGTGCGGGCGCGGCGCCATCTCGTTGACGACCAGACGTCCGTCCTGCAGCACAAAGAACTCGATGCACAGCACGCCCACATAGGCCATCGCCTCGGCGATGCGCGCCGCCGAGGTGGCGGCCTGGAGCTGCAGCGCGGCGCTGGCGCTCGGGGCCGGCACCTCGGTGACAGCCAGGATGCCGTCGCGGTGCAGGTTCTGCTGCACCGGGAAGTGCACGATCTGGCCCTGGGCATTGCGGGCGACGATGACCGACAGCTCCAACGCCAGCGGCAACATCTGTTCCAGCACGCAGGGCACGCGCTTCAACTCATCCCAGGCGGCGAGCAGCTCGGTACGGGTCTTGACACGGATCTGGCCCTTGCCGTCATAGCCCATGCGCGCGGTCTTGACGATGCCGGGCAGCAGGCTGTCGGCCACCGCCGCCAGATCGGCCTCGCTACGCAGCACGGTATAGGGCGCGCAAGCCACGCCGCTGGCCTGGAAATGGGCTTTCTCGTCGGCACGATCCTGGCAGATCGCCACACAAGCGCCGGCCGGCGCGACAAAGCGCGTCTGCGCCAGCCGCTGCAGCGCGGCCGCGGGCACGTTCTCGAACTCGGTGCTGATCGCGTCGCAGACCTCGGCCAGCCGGGCCAGGCCGGCCTCGTCCAGATAGTCGGCGCGGATGTGCTCATGGGCCACGGCCCCGGCCGGGCTGTCGGCATCGGGGTCCAGCACCACGGTGCGGTAGCCCAGGCTCTGCGCCGCATGGACAAACATGCGGCCCAGCTGGCCGCCGCCCATCACCCCGAGCGTCGCGCCGGGTTGCAAGATCTCGGCCATCAGACCAGGTCCTTGCTCATGCCGCGCGCATGCTCGGTCTGGCGCAGGCGGTAGGCCTGCAGCTGCTCGCGCAGGCCCGGCTGCTCGGCCGCCAGCATCGCCACCGCGAACAGCGCGGCATTGCCGGCGCCGGCGGTGCCGATCGCAAAGGTCGCGACCGGAATGCCCTTGGGCATCTGCACGATGGAGTGCAGCGAATCGACGCCCTGCAGATGACGGCTGGCCACCGGCACGCCCAGCACCGGCACGAGGGTCTTGGCCGCCAGCATGCCCGGCAGATGGGCGGCGCCGCCGGCGCCGGCAATGATGGCGCGCAGGCCGCGGGCTTGCGCGGCCTCGGCATAGGCAAACATATCGTCGGGCATGCGGTGGGCGGACACCACCTGCGCCTCGAAAGGGACACCGAACTCGGCGAGAATGTCGGCAGCGTGTTTCATGGTCTCCCAGTCGCTGCTGGAGCCCATCACCACGCCGACCAGGGGGGAGGCGCTGACTGGCATGTTCGGCACGGCTCGCTCCATAGGCTGGAAAACCTTGAATTGTAGGCGGCTGCCGCCACCTGCTCCCGAACAAGCCCGCGCCGCTAGAGACCATGACCGACATCACCATACAGAATTTCGAAACCGAACTGCTGCAGGCCTCGATGCAGCAGCCCGTGCTGCTGGACATCTGGGCGCCCTGGTGCGGCCCCTGCAAAAGCCTGGGTCCGGTGCTGGAGAAGCTCGAAGTCGCCTACGCCGGGCGTTTCAAGCTGACCAAGCTCAACAGCGACGAGCAGCCCGAGATCTCCAGCCAGCTGAGCCAGGCCTTCGGCGTGCGCTCGATCCCGTTTTGCGTGATGTTCGTCGGCGGCCAGCCGGTCGACGGTTTTGTCGGCGCCATCCCCGAGGCGCAGATCCGCGAGTTCCTCGACAAGCATGTGCCCAGCGGCGAGATGCTGGAAGCCGAGGCCGACCTGGCCGAGGCCGAGGAGCTGCTGGCCGAGGGTGATCTGGAGTCGGCACTGACCAAGCTGCAGCAGGCGGTCGAGACCGATCCGGCCAACGAGACCGCACGCTACGACTACATCAAGGCCTTGCTGGAGCTGGGCCTGCTGCAGGATGCCAAGGCCGCGTTCGCGCCGGTGGCCGCCCAGGCCGCTGACACCATCACCCCGCATGCCCGCTTCGCCGCACTGGGCCAGTGGCTGGCGGCCATCGAGCAGACGGCCGGTGCCGATGTCGCGGCCCTGCAGTCGGCGATTGCCGCCAACAAGCGCGATTTCGAGGCCCGCTACACGCTGGCCCGCACCCATCTGGCCGGCCAGCGCTTCACCGAGGCGATGGACGAGCTGCTGGAAATCATCATGCGCGACAAGGCCTGGAACGGCGAGGCCGCGCGCAAGAGCTATGTCGCCATCCTGGAGCTGCTGACCAAGCCGGCGCCCAAGGTCCAGCCCGGCGCCGAGGCCAAGGGCACGCTGGAGCTGTCCGGCAAGGCGGTGGTGCCGCCCAGCGACCCGCTGCTGGATCAGTACCGCCGCAAGCTCAGCATGGCCTTGTTCTAAGCCGGTCGGGACAGCCCGGCGCCTTTGAGCGCCCGGGCCCAGGCCTGCTGCTGGGCCGCAAACTCGGCCCATTCGGCCGCCGCACTGGCGGCATGGCGCTCGGCGGCCGCAGCGTCACCGAGCAGGCCGTAGACCTGGGCCAGCCGGCTGTGGGTGGCGGCCCGGTCGTCGACATCGCAGGCCGGGTCCAGCTCGATCTCGGCCTCGCGCGCCTGCTGCAAGGCATGCTCGCGCTGACCCAGATTGCAGCGACACCAGGCCAGATCGGCCAGCAGACTGCTGCCCAGCCGGGTCAACCCCTTGGACATGGCCTGCGGCAGATGCTGCTCGTACAGCGCCTGCGCCTGGGCGAACTCGCCCTGCACCGTCAGCACCTGGGCGCGCAGCACCGGCGTCAGCTCGGCCATCGCCGAGCCGCCGACGGCCGCGTCGTAATGCTTGATCGAATCGGCCCCCAGCAGCAGCTCGGGCACCGGCCGGCTCGGATGGGCCAGGCTCTCGCGCCGCACATGGGCGGTGCGCATCTCGGCCATGTTGTACATCAGGGCCGACTGGCTGGCGTCGTCGCCCTCGGCCGAGGCATGCTGGCGCGCCTGGCCGTACCAGGCCTGGGCGGCCTCGGGCTGGTTGGCAAAGTGATGGGCCAGGCCCAGCGCGATGGCGACCCGCACGCGTGCCGCATGGTGATCGGGCGCGGCCAGCTCCAGGCAGGCCTGGGCATGGCCGATCAGCGCCTCGATGTCATGCCGCACATAGGCCAGATGGCACAGCCAGGCCGCGGCCAGCGCCTCGACCTCCTTGAGCTCGGCCAGCCTGGCGATCGCCTGGGCGCGCTGGATCTTGTCCCGCGCCGCACTGCCGAAGTCGGTGAAGTAGCTCATCAGCCCTTCGGCGAAATGCAGCCAGGCACCCAGCTGCGAATTCGGATGCTGGAACGAGAGTTGGTGCAGCGCCGTCAGCTCCTCGCGGGCCTCGGCCAGTTGGCCATGGCGGGCCAGCAGCACGGCGCGCTGGGCGCGCAGGCCGGCGGACTGCAGCTGGCTGGGGGCCGTGGCGATCTGGGTGTCCAGCTGCCTCAGCAGGCGGGATTTGGCGGGGATCATGAGCGGGGCTCAGCGCGTCAGGCGCTCCAGCGCCTCGCGGTACTTGGCGGCGGTCTTGGCGATCACCTCGGCCGGCAGGGCTGGGGCCGGCGCGGTCTTGCCCCAAGGCTTGCCATCGACCGTGGCCTGCTCCAGCCAGTCGCGCACGAACTGCTTGTCGTAGCTGGGCGGGTTGATGCCCACCGCATAGCTCTCGATCGGCCAGTAGCGCGAGGAGTCGGGCGTCAAGACCTCGTCCATCAGGGTCAGCGTGCCATCGGCATCGAGGCCGAACTCGAATTTCGTATCCGCAATGATGATGCCCTTGGTCAGCGCATAGTCGGCGGCGCGCTGGTAGAGTTGGATGGAGATGTCGCGCACGCGGGTGGCCAGGTCGGCCCCGATGATCTCGACCATGCGCTCGAAGCTGATGTTCTCGTCGTGATCACCCATCTCGGCCTTGGTGGCCGGCGTGAAGATCGGTGCGGGCAGCTTGGAGGCGTTCTGCAGACCGGCCGGCAGCGCGACGCCGCAGACCTGGCCATTCTTCTGATATTCGGCCCAGCCGCTGCCGGCCAGATAGCCACGCACCACCGCCTCGACCGGCAGCGGCTTCAGGCGCTTGACCAGCATGGCGCGGTCCTGGACCTGGGCTTTCTCGGCCGCGCTGCTGACCGCGGACAGCGGGTCCTCGCCGGTCAGGTGGTTGGGTACGATGCCGTCCAGCTTGTCGAACCAGAACAGCGCCATCTGCGTCAGCAGCGCGCCCTTGCCGGGGATGGGCTCGCCCATGATGACGTCGAAAGCCGACAGCCGGTCGCTGGCGATCATCAGGATGCGATCCGCGCCCACCGCATAGTTTTCGCGCACCTTGCCGCGGGCGATCAGGGGGAGCGAGGTCAGCGAGGATTCGAGCAGGGCAGCGGTCATGGTGGGGGTTTCCTGAGCAAGGGCCGGATTTTAGGACGTTAAAAAGCCCGCCGAGGCGGGCTTCGCACGGGCGGGGCGCCGACCCGGGCTTACTGGACGACCTGGTTCAGCTCGCCGCGCGCGTAGGCGGCGGCAATGTCGACCAGGCTGCGCGGCTTGATCTTGCCGGCCTGGCCCTCGCAGCCGAATTCCAGATAGCGCGCCTTGCAGACCAGCTTGGCGGCCTCGCGGGCCGGCTTCAGCCATTCGCGGGCATCGAACTTGTCGGGGTTCTCGGCCAGGAACTTGCGCACCGCACCGGTCATCGCCAGACGGATGTCGGTGTCGATATTGATCTTGCGCACGCCGTGCTTGATGGCTTCCTGGATCTCCTCGACCGGCACGCCGAAGGTCTCCTTCATCTTGCCGCCGTACTGGTTGATGATGGCCAGCAGCTCCTGCGGCACGCTCGACGAGCCGTGCATCACCAGATGGGTATTGGGAATGCGCTTGTGGATTTCCTTGACGCGGCCGATCGCCAGGATGTCGCCGGTGGGCTTGCGCGAGAACTTGTAGGCGCCGTGGCTGGTGCCGATGGCGATGGCCAGCGCGTCCAGCTGGGTGGCCTTGACGAAGACGGCGGCTTCCTCGGGGTCGGTCAGCATCTGGCTGTGGTCCAGCTTGCCCTCGGCGCCGATGCCGTCTTCCTCGCCGGCCTCGCCGGTTTCCAGATTGCCCAGGCAGCCCAGCTCACCCTCGACGGTGACGCCGACCTTGTGCGACATCTCGACGACCTTGCGGGTCACCTCCATGTTGTACTCGAAGGAGGCCGGGGTCTTGCCGTCCTCCATCAGCGAGCCGTCCATCATCACCGAGCCAAAGCCCAGATTGATCGCGCCCTCGCAGACCTTGGGGCTGGTGCCGTGGTCCTGGTGCATCACCAGCGGGATGTGCGGGTAGGCCTCGACGGCCGCCTGGATCAGGTGCTTGATGAAGGCCTCGCCGGCGTATTTGCGGGCGCCGGCCGAGGCCTGCAGGATCACGGGCGCACCGACCTCGTCGGCGGCGGCCATCACGGCCTGGACCTGCTCGAGGTTGTTGACGTTGAAGGCCGGGATGCCGTAGCCGTGTTCGGCGGCATGGTCCAGCAACTGACGCATGGAGACGAGAGCCATGAGGAAGATCCTCGCTGAAGTTGAAGAATTCTTGCGGGCGCGGCCCAAAGTAACCGCGCCGTAACTGCGACCGATTCTAACGGCGCCCCATCGCCACGGCGCCCATGCCCCCTGGATACGGGTCGGTACAAGCGCGCTTGCGGCTGACCAGGCCTGCCGCTAGGCTCGGCACGGTGTTTTCGGGCCTATTTCGCCGCATGCTGCGCGGGGCGGCCGGGGCACACTGGGGTGGGAGCCCTGCCATGACACGCCTAGCCATCGACCACCTGACCCTCTGGATCAGCGCCGCCGCGCGCGAGCACTCGCATGATCTGGTCGCCCATGTGGAGGAGCGCACCGGCGCGAGCCGCCGCGCGGTGCAGGCCGCGCTGCGCCGCCTGGTCGACGCCCACTGGCTGACGCGCAGCGGCACGAGCCGCCGCCCGGTCTATGCCCCCGGCCTGCTGCGCCAGGTGGCGCGCAGCTACACGCTGCACGGCCTGCAGGAGGACCTGCCCTGGCAGCGCGACTTCGCCCCCAATTTCGATCTACCGCCCCAGGTGGCCCGGATGATCCAGCATGGATTCACCGAGCTGGTCAATAACGCGGCCGACCACAGCGGCGGCTCCAGCGTGACCGTCTCGCTGCGCCAGACCCCCAGCCATGTGCAGCTGCTGGTCTCGGACGACGGCTGCGGCGTGTTCGACAAGATCTGTTCGGCTTTCGATATCGCCGATGCCCAGCACGCGATGCTCGAACTCTCAAAGGGACGGCTGACCAGCCAGCCCGAGCAGCACACCGGCCGCGGCCTGTTCTTCAGCTCGCAGCTGGCCGATGTGTTCGACATCCATGCCAACAACACCGCCTTCCAGCGCCGCGCCTGGGAGTCGACCGGCTGGCAGCGGGGCCGCCCGCTGCCGCGCCAGGGCAGCTCGATCTATATGGCCATCGCGCTGGACACCAAGCGCACGCTCGATCAGGTGCTGGAAGCCTGGAGCACGGCGGGCGATGGCATCGAGTTCGACCAAACGACGATTGCCTTGCGGCTCCTGGCCGGCCCGGGTCAGCCGCTGGACTCACGCGCACAGGCGCGACGCGTGGCCGCCAGGCTGCCGATGTTCAAGCGCGCCGAGATCAGCTTCGACGGCGTGGCCGATGTCGGCCATGGCTTTGCCGACGAGCTGTTCCGCGTGTTCGCGCGGGCGCACAAGGAGGTGGAGCTGCTGCCCACCCATATGACGCCGCGCATCGCGGCCCTGGTCAAGAGCGCGCAGAACGGCTGATCAGCCGACGCGACACACCTTCAGCATATTGGTGCCGCCCGGATAGCCCATCGGCTCGCCACAGGTGATCGCATAGGTGTCGCCGGGCATCAGCGCGCCCTGCTCCACCAGCAGGCGCTCGGCCGCCGCCAGCGCCGCGTCGCGGTCATCGAAGCGCGGCATTAGCAGCGGCCGCACATTGCGGTACAGGCACATCTTGCTCTGGCTGAGCTCCTGCGTCGTCAGCGCGAAGATCGGCACCTGGATGCGGTGGCGGCTCATCCACAGCGCGGTCGAGCCCGATTCGGTCAGCGCGACGATGGCCTTGCAACCCAGATGGTAGGCGGTGAATAGTGCGCCCATCGCAATGCTCTGGTCAATGCGGCCGAACTGACGGCCGGCGAAATCGGTGTCCAGGCTGACGAACTCGGCGCGCTCGGCTTCCAGCGCGATCGCGGCCATCTGCTCGATGGTCTCGACCGGGTATTTGCCGGCGGCCGTCTCGGCGCTCAGCATCACCGCGTCGGTGCCGTCCAGCACCGCGTTGGCCACGTCGGACACCTCGGCGCGGGTCGGCACCGGGTTGACGATCATCGACTCCATCATCTGCGTCGCGGTGATCGCCACCTTGTCGAGCTCGCGGGCCAGCTTGATCATGCGCTTTTGCAGCGCCGGCACGGCGGCATTGCCGACCTCGACCGCCAGGTCGCCGCGCGCCACCATGATGCCGTCGCTGGCCTTCAGGATGGCTTCCAGATGAGGGATCGCCTCGGAGCGCTCGATCTTGGCGATCAGGCCCGGCTTGTGGCGATAGGGCTCGCCGGCCACATTGCAGAGCTGGCGCGCCATCTCCATATCGGTGGCGTTCTTCGGGAAGCTGACCGCCACATATTCGGCCTGGAAGCTCATCGCCGTCTTGATGTCCTCCATGTCCTTGCCGGTCAGCGCCGGCGCGGTCAGGCCGCCGCCCTGCTTGTTGATGCCCTTGTTATTGGACAGCTCGCCGCCGACCTTGACGATGGTGTGCACCGCCGCACCCTTGACGGCCTCGACCGTCAGCACCAGCAGGCCGTCGTTGAGCAAGAGGGTGTCGCCCGGTTTCACATCGCGCGGCAGCTCCTTGTAGTCCAGGCCCACGGCCTGCTCGTTGCCGAGCTCGACGCGGTCGGCATCGAGGATGAAGGGCGTGCCGTTGACCAGCTCGATCTTGCCGTGCTCGAACTTGCCGACGCGGATCTTCGGGCCTTGCAGATCGGCCATGATGGCGACCTGCTTGCCGGCCGCCCGGGCCGCCTCGCGCACCAGGCGGGCGCGGTCGATATGGTCCTGCGCCTTGCCGTGCGAGAAGTTCAGCCGCACGACATCGACGCCGGCCCGGATCATGCGCTCCAGCACTTCGGGCGACGAGGAGGCAGGCCCCAGGGTGGCGACGATCTTGGTGGCACGGGTCATGATGAAGCGGTCTCGCTGGAATTAAGTTACAGGCGAGCGATTATGGGCCGCATCAGGACGCCAGCAATGGTTTCACGCGGTTTCATCCCTTCGCCGCGAGCACATCCGCAACAGCCAGCGCCGTCATATTGACGATGCGCCGCACCGTGGCCGAGGGCGTCAGGATGTGCACCGGCGCGGCCGCTCCCAAGAGGATGGGCCCGACCGTGACGCCCTGGCCGGCGCTGATCTTCAGCACATTGAAGAGGATGTTGGCGGCATCCAGCGTCGGCAGCACCAGCAGATTGGCCGCGCCCTTGAGCTTGCTGTCGGGCAGGAAGGTCTGGCGCACCGCCTCGCTGAGCGCCGCATCGCCGTGCATCTCGCCGTCGCTCTCGATCTCCGGATGGGCGGCCGCGAACAGCTCGTGGGCGCGCCGCATCTTGACGGCCGAGGGCCGCTTGCTGGAGCCGAACATCGAATGCGAGACAAAGGCCAGCTTGGGCGGCAGGCCGAAACGCTGCACCTCCTCGGCCGCCATCGCAGCGATCTCGGCCAGCTGTTCGGCGTCGGGGCTGTCGTTGACAAATGTGTCGGTGATGAACAGGGTCTGCTTCTCCAGCATCACCGCATTCATCGTCGCAAAGCTTCGGGCACCGGGCTTCAGGCCGATCAGCTCGGAGACATGTTCCAGATGACTGTCGAAACGACCCACCATGCCGCAGATCATCGCGTCGGCATCGCCCAGCTTGATGGCCAGCGCGCCTATGGTGGTGTTGGAGCGCCGCACCGCCGCCTTGGCCGCCTCGGGCGTGAAGCCGCGCCGACCCATGATCTGGTGATAGGCCTCCCAGTACTGGCGGAAGCGCGCATCGTTCTCGGGGTCAATCACCGCGACATCGCCGCCCAGCTGCAGGCGCAGGCCGGCGCGCTGGATGCGCATTGCGATCACCTCAGGGCGGCCGATCAGGGTCGGCTTGACCAGGCCCTCGTCCAGCGCCACCTGCACCGCGCGCAGCACCCGCTCATCCTCGCCCTCGGCGTAGATAACCCGCGCCGGATTGGCCTTGGCAGCCGCAAACACCGGCCGCATGAACATGCCGGTCTGGTAGACAAAGCGCGACAACTCCTGGCGGTAAGCGTCCAGATCCTGGATCGGCCGGGTCGCCACCCCCGAGGCCTCGGCCGCCCGCGCCACCGCCGGCGCGATGCGCAGAATCAGGCGGGCATCGAAGGGCTTGGGGATCAGGTAGTCGGGGCCGAAGGCCAGTTCCTCGCCGGCATAGGCGGCCGCCACCTCGTCGCTGGTCTCGGCCTTGGCCAGATCGGCGATCTCGCGCACGCAGGCCAGCTTCATGGCCTCGGTGATCTTGGTCGCGCCGCAGTCCAGCGCACCGCGAAAGATATAGGGGAAGCACAGGACGTTGTTGACCTGGTTCGGATAGTCCGAACGGCCGGTGGCGATGATGCAGTCGGGCCGCACGGCCTTGGCCAGCTCGGGCCGTATCTCGGGCTCGGGATTGGCCAGGGCCAGGATGATCGGCCGCTCGGCCATGGTCTTGACCATCTCGGCCGTCAGCACGCCGGGGGCCGAGCAGCCGAGGAAGACATCAGCGCCGGCCACCACATCGGCCAACGTCTTGGCCTCGGTCTGCTGGCAGTAGCGCTGCTTGCTCTCGTCAAGCTTGTCGCCCCGGCCCTCGCGGATCACGCCCTTGGAGTCGACGACGAAGATGTTCTGGCGCGCCACGCCCAGACCCACCATCACATCCAGGCAGGCGATCGCCGCCGCACCGGCGCCCGAAGTCACCAGCTTGACCTTCGCAATGTCCTTGCCCACCAGCTCCAGGCCATTGAGCAGGGCCGCTGCGCTGATGATGGCCGTGCCGTGCTGGTCGTCATGGAAGACCGGGATGTTCATGCGCTCGCGCAGCTTCTTCTCGATATAGAAGCACTCCGGCGCCTTGATGTCTTCCAGATTGACACCACCCAGTGTCGGCTCCATCGCCGCGATGATCTCGACCAGCTTGTCCGGGTCGCGCTCGGCCAGTTCGATATCGAACACATCGATGCCGGCGAACTTCTTGAACAGGCAGCCCTTGCCCTCCATCACCGGCTTGGCCGCCAGCGGGCCGATATCGCCCAGGCCCAGCACCGCCGTGCCATTGGTGATCACGCCGACCAGATTGCCGCGCGAGGTGTACTCGGCCGCCAGGGTCGGGTCTTGCTCGATGTCCAGGCAGGGATAGGCCACGCCGGGCGAATAGGCCAGCGACAGATCGCGCTGGTTGGACAGGGCCTTGGTGGGCGTGACCGAGATCTTGCCGCGCGTCGGGCTGCGGTGGTATTCGAGCGCGGCTTCACGCAAAGCAGCCTCGGCCGGCGACAGGGTTTTGCTCATCCAGGTCTCCTCTTGTAGGGCCGGTGAGATTACTCCTGTTCGCCACGCATGCCGATGCCGAGTGTTTTAACTGGCATGCAAAGATGGCAATGAAGCCACCATCAAGAAAGGGGCCGAAGCCCCTTGTTCATATCAGCCTGCTGCGCGCTTGGCCAGCCCGGTCGCAAGCATGCGACCGGTCCTTCGCCAGCCAGCGCAAGGGTGAGCAGTCACCCTTGCGCGCGCCGGCTCAGGATCTCGAAGGCCGGCAAGGTCTTGCCCTCCAGCACCTCCAGGAAGGCGCCGCCGCCGGTAGAGATATAGCCCACGTCCTTGTCGATGCCGTATTTGGCGATCGCGGCCAGGGTGTCGCCGCCACCGGCGATGCTGAAGGCGCTGGACTCGGCAATCGCGCGAGCAATCGCCTCGGTACCGCCGGCAAAGGCGTCGAACTCGAACACGCCGACCGGTCCGTTCCAGACGACGGTGCCGGCCGCCTTCAGCTGCGCGGCCAGGATGGCGGCGGTCTTCGGGCCGATGTCCAGGATCAGGTCATCGTCGGCCACCTCGGTGGCGGCCTTGACGGTGGCCTCGGCATCGGCGGCAAAGCGCTTGGCCGTCACCACGTCGACCGGGATGGGCACGGCCGCGCCGCGCGCGCTCATCGCATCGATCACGGCCTTGGCCTCACCGACCAGGTCGGGCTCGGCCAGCGACTTGCCGATCTTCAGCCCGGCTGCCAGCATGAAGGTGTTGGCGATGCCGCCGCCGACGATCAGGCCGTCGACCTTGTCGGACAACGCTTTCAGGATGGTCAGCTTGGTCGAGACCTTGGAGCCGGCGACGATGGCAACCAGCGGGCGCTTCGGTTGGGCCAGGGCCTTGCTGATCGCGTCGATCTCGGCCGCCAGCAGCGGGCCGGCGCAGGCGATGGGCGCGAACTGGGCGATGCCATAGGTCGTGCCCTCGGCCCGGTGGGCGGTGCCGAAGGCGTCGTTGACATAGATGTCGCAGAGCTTGGCCATCTTCCGGGCCAGCTCTTCGTTGTTCTTCTTCTCACCCTTGTTGACGCGGCAGTTTTCCAACAGCACGAGCTGGCCCGGCGCAACGGTGACACCGTCGACCCAGTCGACCACGACAGCGATCTCGCGGCCCATCAGCTCGCCCATGCGCCGGGCGATAGGCGCCAGCGAATCCTCGGGCTTGAACTCGCCCTCGGTCGGGCGGCCCAGATGCGAGGTCACCATCACCGCGGCGCCGGCCTTCAGCGCCAGCTCGATGCAGGGGATGGACGCGCGGATGCGGGTGTCCTCGGTGATGTGGCCGGCATCGTCCTGCGGCACATTGAGGTCGGCACGGATGAAGACGCGCTGGCCGGACACCTTGCCGGCGGCGACCAGATCGGAAAAACGCAAAACGTTCATGGGAGGGAGCTTGGTGGTTGGAATCAAGCCGAAGCTTACCAACCCAAGCCGATCCGAAGCGCCAGCATCACCACCGTGCCGCTGATGATGGTGCCGAGGATGCCGCCCTTCCAGAAGAAATAGGCGGTGCCGACGGCCGTGGCATAGAGCCTGGCGTCTTTCCAGGTCGAGATCAGCTCGCCCTGGCTCATCACGATCTCCGGCACGATGACGGCCGCCAGCGCGGCCAGCGGCGCATAGCGCAGGCCCTGCTTGAGCCAGTCCGGCAAGGGCAGCTCGTTCTTCGGGATCAGGAAGAAGGAGCGCGTCAGCAAGGTGATGGCCCCCATGCCCAGGATGGCCAGCGTGGTCTCCCACCAGTTCATGCTTGCTTCCCCCCTTGCGCCCCTTGCGGCAACCACTTCTCCATCATCAGGCCCACCGCCACCGCCACCGCGATCGCCACGATGATGTTCAGGCGCAATGGCAAGGCATAGGCCGCCACCGCCGCGCAGCCGGCCACTGCGGCCGTGACCCAGGTGTTGCGGTCCTTCAGCAGCGAGTAGGACAGGCCCAAGAGGGCCAGCACACCGGCAAAGCCCAGGCCCCACTCGGTCGGCACATGGTTGGCCAGGAGGATGCCGGCGATCGACGGGATCTGCCAGGCGCACCAGTTCAGCGCCACCCCGCCCCAGAAATAGGGCTCCTGCTCGGGCGCGGGCTTGCCGTCGGGAAAGCGTTTCAGGAAGGCGACATAGTTCAGGTCGGCGGCGAAATAGGCGATCTTCATGCGCCGGGCTCGCGGCAGATGGCCGAAATACATGCGCCACTGGGTGCTGAAGATCACGAAGCGCAGATTGACGCAGAAGGCCGTGGCCCACAGCACCCACAGCGGCGCGCCGGCCGCGATCAGCGGCAGCGAGGCCAGCTGCGAGCTGCCGGCGAACACCACCAGACTCATCAGCAAGGCCATCCAGACCGACAGCCCACTCTTGACCATGGCCACGCCGGTGACCAGGCCCCAGGCCGAGATGCCCAGCGTGATGCCCATCATCTCGCGCGCGCCGCGGCGAAACTCGGGGTCGCGCGTCAGCGCCAGATAGGGGGAGACAACAGACCGCATCGGCCGATTGTCGGCGCAAGCCGGGCGGCAGGTCGCCGCCCTGTGCGTATAGCGTCAGTTGCCCAGGCGCTTGATCGAGCCGCTGCCCGCCACCGAGCTGCTGATCTCGGGCGATCCGAGATAGCGCACATCGCCGGAGCCGGCGATGCTGACCTTGAGCTGCTTGTTGGCCTGGACCTGGACATCGCCGGAGCCGGCAATACTGACCTTGACCTCGTCGGCCACCAACTCGGAGGCTTTGACGTCGCCGCTGCCGGCCACCGAGACCGCCAGGCTGTTGATGCGCCCCTTGGCCAGGATATCGCCCGAGCCCGAGACCTTGAAACCGACCCGCTCGCTGAACAGCTCGGCAAAGCGCACATCGCCGGAGCCTGAGATGCTGGCATCGAGCTGCGGCGTCTTCATCGTCTCGACCCGGATGTCGCCGGAGCCGTTGACCGCCAGCGAGCGCAAGGCGCCGATATCGACATTGACCTGGATGGGCATCGTGCCGGACAGGCGATAGCCCTTCTTGGTCCGGACCTCCAGCGTGCTGCCGACCAGCTGGGTCTCGATCAGCGGCAGCAGATTCTTGTCGGCCCGGATCTCGACCGACTCGGTCGCGGCCTGCCGCACCACCACCTTGAACTCGCCACTCAGCGTGATGGCATCGAAGTTGCCGGGGCTGCGCTTTTCGCTTGCCGCCTCGCCCGAGCCCTTGACGCGCTCGCCGCTGCCGAAGGTCCAATCCCAGGCCTGGGCCGGACTCAGGGCGGTCAGACCAGACAGCGCGATGACAGCCACAGCAAGGCGGCGACGTTGGGTATTCATGACGGGGTTCTCCTCGTTGTGGATTGCAGTGACGCCATCATGGCTCAGCCCGGCACGCCGACCCAGCGCAACGCGACCAACTGCAATTCAAAAACCGCCAGCTGCGGCTCAGCGCGATGCTGCGGGGCGGCTCGCCTCGCGAGACGCGCCTTTGGGCTCGGTCTCGACATCGGCGTCATCGGCCGGCTTGGCCGCGCCGGGGCGCGGCACGACCGGCGCCACGCCCTCGAGCTTGTTCTCGCGCATGTACTCGTCCATCTCGCGCCAGCCCGCAAACACCGCCGCCTTCTGCGCCTTGGGATTGAGCAGATAGCAATCCTCGATCGCGCGCATCGCATGGCGGCAGGCGCTGCCTATGGCCTTGCCCTCGGCCTCCTTGTTGGCGGCGGCCTTGGCCGGGTCTTCGATGCCCAGCTGCTCGCAGCCGGCCAGCAAGAGGGCGGCAAGTAACACGGGAGAGAGGGAGAGAAAGGCCTTCATCGCCCCATTATCGGCCGCTGGGGCCAGGTCTTGAGCCCCAGCCCACGCTCACCGCGCTCAGCGCCGGGCCATTCCCAGCAAGCGGGCAACCCGCTCCTCGGTGGCCGGGTGGGTACTGAACAAGCCCCTGATACCGCCGGCGGACAGCGGGTTCATGATCATCATCTGGGCGGTCTCGGGGTGGCGCTCGGCCGCCTCCATCGGGATGCCCTTGGCATAGCGCTGGATCTTCTCCAGCGCCGAGGCCAGGGCCTGCGGGTCGCCGGAGATCTCGGCACCGCCGCGGTCGGCCTCGAACTCGCGGGCGCGGCTGATGGCCATCTGGATCACGCTAGCGGCGATGGGCGCCAGAATCATCACCAGGATGCTGACGATGGGGTTGGCCGGCCGGCCCTCGCTGTCGCGCCCGCCGAAGAACATCGCGAAATTGGCCAGCATCGAGATCGCACCGGCCATCGTCGCGCTGACCGTGCTGATCAGGATGTCGCGGTGCTTCACATGGGCCAGCTCGTGCGCCATCACGCCGCGCAGCTCACGCTCGCTGAGCACGCGCATGATGCCGGTCGTCGCGGCCACGGCAGCGTTCTCGGGGTTGCGACCGGTTGCAAATGCATTGGGCGCATCCTCGCGGATGATGTAGACCTTGGGCATGGGCAGCTGGGCCTTGGCGGCCAGCTCGCGCACCATGGCGTAGAACTGCGGCGCCGAGGTCTCGTCGACCTGCTGCGCGTTGTACATCTTCAGCACCATCTTGTCCGAGAACCAGTAGCTGAAGAAATTCATCGCCACGGCCACGGCCAGGGCCAGCAACATGCCGCTCTGTCCACCCAGCATGGCGCCGATGGCCATGAAGAGGGCGGTGATGGCGGCCATCAGGATGGCGGTCTTCATCAGATTGAACATGTCGTCGAACTCCTTTGTGGACAGCAGATGGGGTGTCCACCCCGAAATTCAAGCCGCCGGCGTGATGAAACGGCTGCCCACTGCGACCGGCCGGGCCTGCAAAAAGGCCTGGGCCGGCAGGCGCTTGCCACCGGCGCGCTGCAACTCGGTCAGGCGCAGGGCCTGCTCGCCACAGGCCACCAGCAGGCCGCGCTCATCGGCCGCCAGCACTTCGCCGGGCTGGCCATGGCCCCGAGGCCGTTCCGCCAGTTCGGCGCGCCAGCATTTCAGGATTTCGCCGTCCAGCTGGGCCTGGCCACCGGGGAAGGGATCGAAAGCGCGCAGCCGGCGCTCGATCTGCGCGGCCGGCTCGGTCCAGTCGATCAGGCCCTCGGCCTTCTCGATCTTGTGGGCATAGCAGACACCCTCGGCCGGCTGCACCACCGGCCGCAAGGCCCCCTGCTCCGCCAGCTGCAGCGCGTCGACGATCAGGCGCCCGCCCTGCGCTGCCAGGCGGTCATGCAGGGTTGCGGTGCTCTCCTGCGGCGCGATGTCCAGGGCCTCGACCAGCAGCATGTCGCCGGTATCCAGGCCCGCATCCATCTGCATGATGGTGATGCCGGTCCGAGCATCGCCGGCCTCGATCGCACGGTGGATGGGCGCGGCGCCACGCCAGCGCGGCAGCAGCGAGGCGTGGATGTTCAGGCAACCGAGGCGCGGCAGGTCCAGCACCCATTGCGGCAGGATCAGGCCATAGGCGGCCACCACCATCACATCGGGCCGCGCATCCAGCAAGGCCTGGCGCGCGGCGGCCGCCTCCTCCGGATATTTGCCGTCCAGGCGCAGGCTGCGCGGCTGGGCCACCGCAATGCCATGCTCGACGGCGAACTGCTTGACCGGCGAGGCCTGCAGCTTCATGCCGCGGCCGGCCGGCCGGTCGGGCTGGCTCAGCACCAGCGGGATCTCGTGACCGGCCGCCCGCAGGCAGGCCAGCGCTTGTTTGGCAAACTCGGGGGTTCCGGCGAAGACGACGCGCATGGACCGCCTCAACGACGCCGCGACTGCTCTTCGCGCGCCTTCTTGACCAGCTTGCTCTTGATGCGCTCACGCTTGAGCGGGCTCAGATACTCGACAAAGACCTTGCCCATCAGATGATCCATCTCGTGCTGGACGCAGACGGCCAGCAGGCCCTCGGCCTCGAACTCATAAGGATGGCCATCGCGGCCCAGCGCCCGCACGGTGACCTTGGCATGGCGCGGCACCTTGTCATAAATGGCCGGCACCGACAGGCAACCCTCCTCGCCCTCGACCCAGCCATCGCTATAGGCGACCAGCTCGGGGTTGATCAGCACGCGCGGCTCGTCGCGGCCATCCGAGGTGTCCATCACGATGACGCGCTCATGCACATCGACCTGGGTCGCGGCCAAGCCCACGCCTTCGGCCGCATACATGGTCTCCAACATATCGTCGACCAGGGTGCGGATGCGCTCATCGACCTCGGCGACCGGCTTGGCCACCGTGTGCAGACGGGCATCGGGGTATCTCAGGATATTCAGTATCGCCATGGACTTCTTCAAGGTTTACGGCCGCCTCTTCGATGTTAGAGAAGCGGCCCGGGCTGTGGACAACGCACAACGCCTGTTTGTAAGAGCGTGCAAGAGCATCAGGGCACCGGACGCTTTCATTGCGACCACCCCTGATTGGGGGCAAAATCGTCTCAAGCCAAGCGGATTTTCGCCGATCTTGAGCAATACCCGCTTGAAGCGGTCCATTCGGTGTGAATGCCGAACATTTTTTAGCTGAGACAGCGCCGCGCTGCGAGGCAGAAGGCGCGGGAGATTTCTTGATGACCCAGAGGCGGCCCCAACTCCCCCACCCTGCCAGCTGCCTGACGGCGCTGGTCCTGAGCCTGGTCGGCCTTTCCGCCTCGGCCACCAACTACCCCATCACCGCCGATCAGCGCCAGACCGCCGCGCGCGTGGCCCAGGCCGGCGTGCCGCTGTCGGAGCTCTCGCCCAATGCGCCGGACAGCCACACCGTCAAGCCCGGCGACACCTTGTGGGACATCTCCAAGCTTTTTCTGACCAGCCCCTGGCGCTGGCCCGAGCTCTGGGGCATGAACCGCGACCAGATCAGCAACCCGCACCTGATCTACCCGGGTCAGGTCTTGCTGCTGGTCAAGAGCAATGGCCGCGCCAGCCTGCAGCTGGCGCGCGGCGCCGGCGCGGGCGATGGCGGCACCGTCAAGCTCTCGCCGCAGATCCGCTCCAGCCGGCATGACGAGAACCCGATCACCGCGATCCCGCAGCACCTGATCGAACCCTTTCTGACCGATGCCGTGGTGTTCGACAGCGACGAGCTGGCGCGTGCGCCGCGCATCGTCGCGACCCAGGAAGGCCATGTGCTGCTGGCCAAGGGCGATCTGGCCTATGCGCGCGGCGACCTCAGCCAGGCCACCGACTACCGGGTGTTCCGCAACACCGTGCCGCTGCGCGACCCGACCACGCGCGAGATCCTTGGCTACGAGGCACCCTATCTGGGCACGGCCGAGCTGAGCCGCCCGGCCGAGAACCGCCAGCTGGCCGACGGCAAGGTCGATGTGATCCCGGCCACCCTGGTGATCAAGACCACGCGCCAGGAGATTGGCGTCGGCGACCGGCTCTCGCCAGTGCCGCAGCGCAGCTTTGCGCGCTACGTGCCGCATGCGCCGGCCAATCCGATCTCGGGCCAGATCGTCTCGATCTACGGCGACGCGCTGAATGCCGGCCAGAACCAGATCGTTGCGCTGAACCGCGGTGCCCGTGACGGCATGGAGCGCGGCCATGTGCTGGCGCTGTGGCGCGACGGCCGTCGCATGGTGGACCGCACCGGCGAGAAGCGCGAGGACATCAAACTGCCTGACGAGCGCCATGGCGTGCTGTTCGTGTTCCAGGTCTATCAGCGCGTCTCCTATGCGCTGATCATCTCGGTACAGGACCCGGTCTCGGCCGGCGACCGCTTCACCCAGCCCTAGCGCGGGCAACCCCGGTCAGGACGCGCAGATGGAGCGCAGCGAACTGGCCGCCTGGCTGCAACTGCTGGAAACGCCGGGGCTGGGCCTGGAGAGCGCGCGCCGGCTGCTGGCCGGCCTGGGCTCGCCGCAGGCCGTGATCGGCGCCACCGCCCTCACCCGGCGGCAGTTCGTCGCCGCCGGGCCGGCCCAGGCGCTGGGCGAGCCCAGCGCTGAGCTGCTCGGCCTGATCGACCGTACCTGGGCCTGGCTGCAGGGCGGTGCGCGCCGCGATGTGCTGGTGCTTGGCGATGCCGACTACCCACCGGCCCTGCTGCAAACCGCCGACCCGCCGCTGCTGCTCTATCTGATCGGCCGGCGCGAGCTGCTGGCGGCCGAGTCCCTGGCCATCGTCGGCAGCCGCAGACCGACGCCGCAAGGCCGGGACAATGCCCACGATCTCGCGCTGGCCCTGGGCCAGGCGGGGCTGACCGTGGTCTCAGGCCTGGCTCTGGGCATAGACGGCGCCGCCCATGCCGGCGCGCTGAAAAGCCCCGCCGCCACCATCGCCGTGCTGGGCACCGGGCTGGACCAGATCTACCCGAGCAGCCACCAACGCCTGGCCGACGAGATCGCCGAGCGCGGCCTGCTGCTGAGCGAATATTCGCTGGGCACACCGCCGCTGCCGGCCAATTTCCCGCGCCGCAACCGCATCATCGCCGGGCTGGCGCGCGGCTGCCTGGTGGTCGAGGCGGCGCCGCGCTCGGGTTCGCTGATCACCGCCCGGCTGGCCGCCGAAGCCGGCCGCGAGGTGTTTGCCGTGCCCGGTTCCATCCACGCACCGCAAAGCAAGGGCTGCCACGAGCTGCTGCGCCAGGGCGCCAAGCTGGTCGAGCGCGCCGAAGATGTGCTCGAAGAGCTGCGGCCCTCGCGCGCCACGCCGGTGCCCAGAGGCAGCCTCCGGGATGAACGGCCGACCGACCCGCCCGAGCCAGACGGCGAGACGGGCCTGCTGCTGGCCGCGATGGGCTATGAGCCGGTCAGTCTGGACGCGCTGCAGGCGCGCGGGGGCTGGTCGGCCGCCCAGCTCAATGCCCTGCTGCTGGAACTGGAGCTCAGCGGTGCCGTGGCCCGGCTGCCGGGCCAGCTGTTCCAGCGCCAAAGCCAGGCCTGAATCGGCCCATATTCGGTCCATATCTGCCGCATAAGCGGGTTTTCGGCCCCGGTTTCGCGCGCCAGGGCTTTGGGGGCCTGGGTTATAGTCGATTCATGTTTGACGTGCTCGTCTATCTCTACGAAACCTACTGGCGGCCCGACGCCTGCCCCGATCACGCCCAGCTGACGCGCAAATTGTCGGCCGTAGGCTTCGAGAGCGACGAAATCCAGGAAGCCCTGTCCTGGCTGGACGGTCTGGCCGAGGCGGCTGAGTCTCATCACGGCGAGCAGGGCGCGCTGAGCCAGCGGGTCTATTCGGTCGACGAACTGGACCATCTGGGCGAGCCCTCGGTCGGTTTCGTCAGCTTTCTGGAGTCCGCCGGCGTGCTGCCGCCGCCGATGCGCGAGATGGTGATCGACCGCGCGATGGCCATTCCTGGCGCCCCGATGGATCTCGAAGACCTGAAGATCATCGTGCTGATGGTGTTCTGGAGCCTGGGCGAGGAACCCGATGCGCTGATCCTGGACGAGCTCTTCGTCGCGCCGGAAGACCGGTTAATCCACTGACCCGCTCAATCAGTTGGGGTCAGAGCTACGCGCCTTGCGCGGGCGGTCTGACCCGCAATCAACTCAGCAATCTCGTCGGATCCACATCCAGCTTGGCCAGCGCATTGCGCGTGGCCTTGACCGTCAGCGCCTCATCCTGGGCCGGCAACAGCAGGCCGGCTTGCAGGAAGGCTGCCAGCCGGCTCAGCTGGAACAGCACGCCGCGCCCCTTCGGTGACACGAACAAGGTCAGCTGGTGGCGCATGCCGCGCCAGGCCAGCTGCACCGCCTCGTTGCGGCCGCGGTAGTCCAACATATACCAGCCACCGACCTGCAGCTCCTTGGCCCAGGCCAGCATCGCCGGCGTCGGGCTGGAGCCGCCCTCGGCCACCACTTCCAGGTCCTCAGTCTCGTGGCCCGACAGATCGCGCACCAGCGATTCGTTGATCTCCAGCCCGCCGGCCTCGGGCAGCAGCGCGTCCAGCGCCTGCAGCTGGTCCATCAACTCGTCCAGGCGCTCGCGCGGGATCGCGGCGGTCTTGGCGGTGAAGGCTGCCGCCAGCGAATTGTTCAGCGCGCGGATCTGCTCGTCCTGCTTGGCGCTCGGCAGGCCGGCATGGCCCATGCCGTCGCGCAAGGTCTTCAGCAGCGGCGGCAGCCGGCGTATCACTTCCGCGCGCTCTTCCCGCGAGACCTTGGCGCTGGCCGACCAGATCAGATCGGCGGCGGCCCGCTTCATCGCCTTGGTGTTGTCCGACTGGGCACCGCTGCGCACCGCTGTGACGGCCAGCACATCGGCCCAGACATGGAACAGGAACTCGCGCACCCCGTCCTGCACCGGCACCTCGTTGAGCATCTTGCGCAGCTCGATCGTGAACTGGATCGCCAGCGTCTCGCGCTGCTCGACCTGCTGGGCCAGCGACACGCCCTTGCGCGAGGCCTGGTTCTCGTTCTCGAAATAGTGGTCCAGAAACTTCTCGAACTCGGTCAGCACGGTCTGGAACACGCGCCGCCCGGTATCCGGATAGGCCTCGACGACCTGGACGATGCGCTTGATCTCGCGCTCCAGCGCCTCGCCGACACCGCTGCCGGCCGAGGTGTTGAAGCCCATCACGCAGGAGCCCATGCGGTCGATCAGCGCGCGCGCCGGATGCTCGGCCTCGGCAAAGAAATCGGGCTCGCTGACCGCCACCCGCAGCACCGGCATCTGCAGCCGCGCAAACCAGACCCGCACTGCGGCCGGGATGCGCTCCTCCTGCAGAATGCTCTGGAACAGCAGGGCCACGATCTCGATGGTCGCGCGCTCGGCCGGCGTGTCGGCGGCCTGCTTGAGTACCTGCTTGAAAGCCTGGTTGCGGGCCTTGATCTCTTCGAGCTGCTGCGGCGCCGGGGCCTCGGCCTCGGGGCCTGAGCCGGCGACCGGGCGGCGCTGCAGGGCCTCCTGCGCATGATTGATCGCGGCCGCCAGGCGCGGCGACGCGCTGCCCATCTGGCTGGGCCGTCCCGCCGCGCCTGGCGCCGGCTGGCGCGACGGTGCGACGCCCGCTGGCGAGACGGTCCGATAGCCGGCCGATGGCGACACCGTGGCGGCAAAACCCGGCACCTGGCGGCCCACCACCCGCTGCAAGAGCTGCATCACCTCCTCGGCCGCACGGCTGGCCTGGCTGCGCGCGGCGACCGGCGCGACCTGGCGCGCCATATAGCGCGTCTCCTCATGGCCGCCGCTGAGCTCCTGGCGTGTCGACGGCCGGTGGGCCGTGGCAGCACTGTTGCCGGCACGACGGATGAAAGGCCGCAGATCGACCTCGGGCAGCACGCCCTGCTGAATCAGCCAGCGATTGGTCTCGTGATAGGCCTCGCCCAGCAGCAGCGAGAACTCGGCATGCAGCGTGCTCTTGAGCATCTGCCATTCCGAAGGGCTGAGCCCGCTGCGATACCAGGCATCGAGCGCCAGGCCGGCCACCACCGGGGCGCGCAGCAAATCGTGGGCCGGCAGCTCGTCGAGCTGCTCCAGCTGATGCATGCGGGTGCGCAGGTCGGTGAACTCCCACGAGGCCTTGTCCATCATCGCCAGCGACAGCCGCGAGCCGATGATCTCGCGCTCTATCGTGTCGTCGTCCACCAGGGAGAGAGGACCGGACTGGCTGGCGCGCCCCATCGCCTGCCGGGCCTCGGCCACGCCATGCGAGACCGCGTGGCGCAGGCCGGCGACAAAGGCGCTCTGCCAGGCCGGGCCATGGCGCATCCAGGCGGCCACGCCGTCACGGCGCGCCACCATCACCGCGTACTCGGCCGGCAGCAGCAGCAACTGCTGGGCGGCCTCGTTGAGCACGCCGGCCACCGGCGCGAGGCCGCGCACCAGGGCCTCCAGATAGACATGCCGCGCTTGCGAAGCCAAGGCTTTGTTGCGGGCGGCGTCGGTCATGAAGGCGTCAGGGATTCAGGCAGATGGTGCAAATGACTCTACACCACCGCTCCGGCGTTCGGATCGTCAGGATCTTCCTTGTTGACCGGGGTCTTGACCAGGTCTTCGCGCTTGATGCCCAGCCACATCGCAATCGCTGCGGCCACGAAGACCGAGGAGTAGATGCCGAAGCAGATGCCGATGGTCAGCGCCACCGCGAAATAGTGCAGCGAGGGGCCGCCGAAGATCAGCATCGACAGCACCATCAGCTGCGTCGAGCCGTGGGTGATGATGGTGCGGCTGGTGGTGCTGGTGATCGCGTGGTCGATGACCTCGTGGGTGTTCAGCTTGCGGAACTTGCGGAACACCTCGCGCACCCGGTCGAAGATCACCACCGACTCGTTGACCGAGTAGCCCAGCACCGCCAGCAGGGCCGCCAGCACCGTCAGCGAGAACTCCCACTGGAAGAAGGCGAAGAAGCCCAGGATGATGATGACGTCGTGCAGATTGGCAATGATGCCGGCCACCGCGAACTTCCATTCGAAGCGCAGCGCCAGGTAGATCATGATGCCGACCACGGTGAAGGTCAGCGCCAGCGCGGCGTCCTGCGCCAGCTCGGCGCCCACCGCCGGGCCGACGACCTCGGAGCGCGAAAGCTTGATCGGCTCGGCCTGCGCGGCGGTCAGGCAGACCTGCTTGCTGATCGACTCGCCCTTGTCGGTGACGATGTCACGCTGCGAGACGGTGCCGCTCTCGGCCTTGCACAAGGCGTCGAACACCAGGCCGACCTGCTCGGTCTGCTTGACGTCGCCGCGCAGCGGCAGGCGGATCATCACATCGCGCGAGGTGCCGAAGTTCTGCACCTGCACCTCGCCGAAGCCCATGGCCTCGACGGTGTGGCGGGTCTTCTCCAGATTGGCCGTCTGCGCATATTCGACCTCGACCACCGAACCGCCGGTGAACTCGATCGAGAAATGCAGGCCGCGGGTGACCAGGAAGAACACCGCGAGGGCGAAGGTGATGAAGGAGATCGCGTTGAGCAGCAACGCGTGCTTCATGAACGGGATATCCCGTTTGATGCGGAACAGTTCCATGACTAGTTTCCTCAGGCCTTGGGCGCGTCGGCCTCGGGCTTCCAGATCTGACCGATAGAGACGGACTTGAGCTTCTTCTGGCGGCCATACCAGAGATTGACCAGGCCGCGCGAGAACACCACCGACGAGAACATCGAGGTCAGGATGCCCAGGCAGTGCACCACCGCGAAGCCCTTGACCGGGCCGGAGCCGAAGGCCAGCAGCGCGATACCGGCGATCAGGGTCGTCACATTGGAGTCGAAGATGGTCGCCCAGGCGCGCTCGTAGCCGGCATGGATGGCGGCCTGCGGCGCGGCGCCGGCGCGCAGCTCCTCGCGCACCCGCTCATTGATCAGCACGTTGGAGTCGATCGCCATGCCCAGCACCAGCGCGATGGCGGCCATGCCCGGCAGGCTCAGCGTGGCCTGCAGCATCGACAGCACCGCGATCAGCAGCAGCAGGTTGAAAGCCAGGGCCAGCGAGGAGAACACGCCGAACAGTGCGTAGTAGATGCACATGAACACGGCCACCGCGACAAAGCCCCAGAGCACCGAGGCCAGGCCCTTGGCGATGTTCTCGGCACCCAGGGTCGGGCCTATGGTCTTCTCTTCGATGATCTCCATCGGCGCGGCCAGCGAGCCGGCGCGCAGCAGCAGGGCCGTGTCGCTGGCTTCGGTCGTGGTCATCGCGCCCGAGATCTGCATGCGCGAACCCAGTTCGCCACGGATCACCGGTGCGGTCACGACCTCGCCCTTGCCCTTCTCGAACAGCAGGATGGCCATGCGCTTGCCGATGTTCTCGCGCGTCACGTCCTTCATCACCCGCGCGCCCTTGGCGTCCAGGTTCAGATGCACGGCGGGCTGCTGGTTCTCGTCGAAACCGGCCTGGGCGTCGACCAGGTTGTCGCCGGTGATGACCACCTGACGCTTGACGATGATGGGGCCGAAACCGCGGTCGATATAGCGCTCGGTGCCGAAGGGCACCGGGCCGCTGCCGGCCACGGCCGCCTGGGCCTCGGCGCTGTCGTCCACCATGCGCAGTTCCAGCGTCGCGGTGCGGCCGATGATGTCCTTGGCGCGCGCCGTGTCCTGCACGCCGGGCAGCTGCACGACGATGCGGTCCAGCCCTTGCTGCTGGATCACCGGCTCGGAGGTGCCGAGCTCGTTGACGCGGTTGTGCAAGGTGGTGATGTTCTGCTTCAGCGCGGTTTCCTGCACCTGCACCAGGGCCTGCGGCTTCAGCGCGCCGGTCAGCGTCGGCTGGTCGCCGTTCTGGCCGGGGGTCCATTGCACATCGGTGATCTGGTCGCTCAGCAGGGTACGCGCCGCCGTCATGGCCGCCGCATCGCGGAAGGCCAGCACCACGGTATTGCCATCGCGGCTGATGCCGGCATGGCGGATGTTCTTGTCGCGCAGCAGGGTGCGCACGTCGCCGGTCAGCGACTCGGCCTTCTTGGTCAGCGCCGCCTTCATGTCGACCTGCATCAGGAAGTGCACGCCGCCGCGCAGATCCAGGCCCAGATACATCGGGAAGGCATGCAGATTGGACAGCCAGCGCGGCGAGCGCGACAGCAGGTTCAGCGCGACGATATAGCTCGGGTCATTCGCATCCGGGTTCAGCGCCTTGCTGATCGCGTCCTTGGCCTTCAGCTGCGTATCGGTGCTGTCAAAGCGGGCCTTGACCGAATTGCCCTCGAACTCGACGAAGTCGGCCTTGATCCCGGCGGCGCTCAGCGCCTGCTCGACCCGCGACTCCATCGAGGCATCGAGCTTGACGGTGACCTTGGCGCTGGAGACCTGGACGGCCGGCACCTCGCCGAAGAAATTCGGCAGCGTGTAGATGAAGCCGATCAGCATCGCGATCACAAGGATCGCGTACTTCCACAGCGGATAACGATTCATGGTGCGTCCTCTCAGGCCGAGTCAGCGTCAGCGCCTGAAGCGAACCCGGCACCATCATGGCGCCGGGCTATGGGTTGGGGGCCTGCGCCGACGGCGCCGCGCCCCTGGCAGCAGGATTACTTGACGGTGCCCTTGGGCAGCACCTGGACGACCGCGCCGCGCTGGATCTGCAGCTCGACGCCGGTGGCCACTTCCAGGGTCACGAAGCTGTCGCCGAGCTTGGACACCTTGCCCAGCAGACCGCCCGAGGTGACGATCTCATCGCCCTTGGCCAGGGCCTCGATCATGGCCTTGTGCTCCTTCTGACGCTTCATCTGCGGGCGAATCATCACGAAGTACAGCACCACAAACATCAGCACCAGCGGCAGCATGCTCAGCAAGCTGGACTCGGTGCTACCGGCGGCAGCGGCCGGGGCGGCTTGGGCAAAAGCGTTGGAAATAAACACGTCGGAATCCCTTTGGTGAAAGCCGCCCTTGGCGGACGGAAGAACTGCGGATTGTATGCGGCCACCCGGGGCGGCCACCCACCGCAGGCGAGATGGGGTTGACAAGCCGGAATTCAAAAAATATTCTACAAATATATTAAATGCAAACCCTGCTGGCCAGAGCCTAGCGGCCTGCGATGATGGCGCCATGACCGACAGCAACGACGCTCCCGAGCAAGACCATAAACGCCGCGTGGCCGACCAGGCCTATGACGCGCTCGAATCGATGATCGCCACCCTGGTGCTCAAGCCCGGCGCCCCTATCGTCGAGGCCGAGCTGATCGAGCGCACCGGCCTGGGCCGCACGCCCACCCGCGAGGCGCTGATGCGCCTGGTCTCCAACGGCCTGATCGTGCAGCTGCCGCGGCGCGGCCTGCGGGTCAGCGATATCTGGCTGGCCGAGCATCTGGACCTGGTCGAGGCGCGCCGGGTGCTGGAGCGCCTGATCGCCGCGACCTCGGCCCGGCGCGCCACACCGGCCCAGCGCGAGGACCTGCTGGCCTGTGCCCGCAGCATGGTCAAGGCCGGCGAGGACGACGATCTGGCCGCCTATATGGATGCCGATCAGGCGCTGGACCGGGTCAACCACGCGGCCTGCCGCAACCCCTTCGCGGTAGCCGCCGTCGTGCCCATGGTGATCCAGTGCCGGCGCTTCTGGTATGCCTACCAGCACCAGGGAGATATCAAGGAGGGCGCACGCCGCCATCTGCTGCTGGCCCAGGCCATTGCGGGCGGCGACGGCGAGCAGGCCGCACAGGCCAGCGACGCCTTGATGGACTATCTGCGCCAGTTTGCCCAGGCGGTGATCGAATGAGCACGACTCGCATTGTTGACTCCCACACCGGTGGCGAACCGACCCGGCTGATCGTCAGCGGCGGCCCCGATCTCGGCCGCGGCAGCATGGCCGAACGGCTGCAGCGCTTTCGCAGCGAGCACGATGCCTGGCGCCGCGCCGTCGTGATGGAGCCGCGCGGCTCGGACGTGATGGTAGGCGCACTACTGTGCGAGCCCGAGCTGAGCGACAGCACGGCCGGCGTGATCTTCTTCAACAACGTCGGCTATCTGGGCATGTGCGGCCACGGCAGCATCGGCCTGGTCGCGACCCTGGCCTGGCTGGGCCGCATCCAGCCCGGCGAGCACCGGATCGAGACCCCGGTGGGCCGGATCACGGCGCGACTGCATCAAGACGGCAGCGTCAGCATCGCCAATGTGCCGGCCTGGCGCCATGCCAAGCGGGTGGCCGTGCGCATCGCCGGCAAGACCGTGCACGGCGATGTCGCCTGGGGCGGCAACTGGTTCTTTCTGTGCGAAGACCATGGCCTGAGCCTGGAGCTGGCCTCGGTCGAGGCGCTGACCGACTTCGCCTGGGCGCTGCGCCAGGAGTTGCCGCGCCAGGGCGTCAGCGGCGCCGGTGGCGCCGAGATCGACCATATCGAGCTGCTGGGCCCGCCAGCCGACCCGGCCCACAACGGCCGCAACTTCGTGCTGTGCCCCGGCAAGGCCTACGACCGCAGCCCCTGCGGCACCGGCACCAGCGCCAAGATCGCCTGCCTGGCGGCCGACGGCAAGCTGGCGCCCGGCGCGCTCTGGCAGCAGGAGAGCGTGATCGGCAGCGTGTTTGCCGCCAGCTACCAGAGCGGTGAGCCGGGCCAGGTCCTGCCCACCATCCATGGCCGCGCCCATGTGAACCTGGATGCCAGCCTGGTGTTCCAGGGCGGCGACCCCTTCGCCTGGGGCATCGCCTGAAGGCCGCCGTCGCCAGCACCCGTCGGGCCGATGTGCTGATCGTCGGCGCCGGCATCGTCGGCGCGGCCTGCGCGCGCGAGTTTGCGCGCCAGGGGCTCAGCGTGGCCGTGATCGAGTCCGGCGCGGTCGGTGGTGGTGCGACAGCGGCCTCGATGGGCCATCTGCTGGTGGTCGACGACGAGGCCGGCGGCAACGATCCCGAGTTCGCGCTGAGCCAGCGTTCGATGCGGCTGTGGCAGGACTGGCTGGACGAGAGCGCCGGCCATGCCGCCCAGGTCGAGCATGGACACTGCGGCACGCTGTGGCTGGCCGCCGACGATCAGGAGCTGGCACTGGCCGGGCGCAAGCAGGCCTGGTACGCGGCACGCGGCATCGCGGCCGAGCTGATAGACGGCGCCACGCTGGCGCGGCTGGAGCCTATGCTGCGCCCCGGCCTGGCCGGCGCGCTGCGCGTGCCGGGCGACGGCCGCGTCTACCCGCCCAAGGTCGCAGCCCACTGGCTGCAGGGCTGTGAGCTGATCAGCGGCGAGGTCATCGGACTGGACGGCCAAAGCCTGAGCCTGGCCGACGGCCGGCGGCTCTGGGGCGGCCTCATCGTGCTGACGGCCGGCCTGGCCAGCCAGCGCTGGCTGCCGCCGGGCTGGCTGCTGCCCAAGAAGGGCCAGCTGGCGATCACGCAACGCAGTACGCCGCGCGTCGCTCACCAGCTGGTCGAGCTCGGCTATATCAAGAAGGCCCATCTGGCCGACCAGGACACGGTGTCCTTTAATGTGCAGCCGCGCCCCGACGGCCAGCTCTTGATCGGCTCCTCGCGCCAGATCGGCCGCAGCGATGCGGCGCTGGATCGCGCCATGCTCGAAGCGATGCTGGCCCTGGCCTGCGACTATCTGCCCGAGCTGGCCGCGCTGAGCCTGCTGCGCTGCTGGACCGGCCTGCGCCCGGCCAGCCGCGATGGACAGCCGCTGATCGGCGCCCACCCCGAACACCCGCGGGTCTGGCTGGCCTGCGGCCATGAGGGCCTGGGCATCACGACCTCGCTGGCCACGGCCGAGCTGCTGGCCCAGCTGAGCCTGGGCCAGTCCACCCTGTTGAACGCCGCGCCCTTTGCGCCGGCGCGCCTGCTGTGATGAGTAACAAGATCGTCTTGCAGATCAATGGCCAGCCCCATGCGGTGCAGGCCGGCTGTAGCGTGGCGGCCGCGCTGGCCCATGCCGGCCTGAGCGCCACGCGCCACTCGGTCAGCGGCCAGCCGCGCGCCGCCTTCTGTGGCATGGGGCAATGCCAGGAATGCCGGGTCACGATAGACGGCGTCACCGACCGGCTGGCCTGCATGAGCCCGGCCAGCGCCGGCATGGTGATCGCAACGACATGATGAACAGGACGCTGGACGCCGATATCACCGTCGTGGGCGCCGGCCCGGCCGGCATCGCCGCCGTCTGCCGCCTGATCGCGGCCGGCCGGCGCGTGGCCTGGGTCGATCAGGGCGCCCGGCCCGGCGGCCAGATCTGGCGCGCCGGCCTGCCGCCGCGCTGGGCTCGTGCGCTGGATGAGGCTGAGGCCAGCCCGCTGCTGCAGCGGCTGGCCGGCCATGCGGTGGTCGACGCCGATGGCCCGCAGCGCCTGCTGCTGCACGACACGCTGGCGCAGCGCGGGTTGTGGCTGCGCGCGCCACAGCTGCTGCTGGCGCTGGGCGCCCGCGAGCGTTTTCTGCCCTTCCCCGGCTGGACACTGCCCGGCGTGCATGGGGCCGGCGGCCTGCAGGCGCTGATCAAGAACGGTTGGCCGATCGCCGGCCGGCGCCTGGTGCTGGCCGGTTCGGGCCCGCTGCTGCTGGCCGCCGCCGACACGGCCCGCGCGGCCGGTGCCGATCTGCTGCTGGTCGCCGAGCAGGCCTCGCGCGCCGCGCTGCTGGGCTTTGCCGCCGGCCTGGACGCCGCCCGGCTGGGCCAGGCCGCCGGCCTGGGCTGGCGGCTGCGCGGCCGCTACCGCAGCGGCCACTGGGTGCGGCGCGCGATCGGCAACGACAAGCTCGAAGCCGTCGTGATCAGCGATGGCCACAGCGAGCAGCAGCTGGCCTGCGACGCCTTGGGTGTCGGCTTCGGCCTGCTGCCCAATACCGAGCTGGCCGAGCTGCTGGGCGGCCGCGTCGAGGACGGCGCCATCGCGGTCGATGCACAGCTGCGGACTTCGCTGCCGCAGGTCTGGGCGGCCGGCGAATGCACCGGCATCGGCGGGGCCGACAAGGCCCTGGTCGAGGGCGAACTGGCGGCGCTGCAGATGCTGGGCCAGGACGGACAGCCGCTGCAGGCCGCCCACCGCCAGGCCCAGCGCTTCGCACGTCGCCTGGCCAGCAGCTTTGCCTTGCGGCCCGAGCTGCTGCAGCTGGCCGAGGCCAAGACCCTGGTCTGCCGCTGCGAGGATGTGTCCTTCGGTGCGCTGAAGGCGCAGCGCGGCTGGCGCGATGCCAAGCTGCAGACCCGTTGCGGCATGGGGGCCTGCCAGGGCCGCGTCTGCGGTCCTATCACCCAGCAGCTGATGGGCTGGGACGCACGCGGCCAGCGCGCGCCGCTGCAGCCGGCGCCGATCGCGCTATTCCTGCCGGACAAGACTTGACCCTGCTCCCGGCATCGCCGATGCTGGCCGCATGACCGGACCCCGCGCGCTGCTCGCCCTGTTGCTATTTCTCCTCGGCTTCGCGGCCTCGGCCCAGGAGCCGCTGCGCATAGGCTCCAAGCGCTTCACCGAGGCTTACATCCTGGCCGAAGTGCTGGCCCAGACGGCCCGGCCGCATGCGAGCGTCGAGCTCAAGCCGGGCCTGGGCAACACTGCCATCGTCTATGCCGCACTGCGCGCCGGTAGCATCGATCTCTATCCCGAGTATGTCGGCACGATAGACCAGGAGATCCTGAAGAACGCGCAACCCTCGGCCTCGCTGGCGGCGATGAATGCGCAGCTCAAGCCGCTGGGCCTGGGCGTGGCCGTGCCGCTGGGCTTCAACAACGGCTATGCGCTTGCGATGAAGGCCGAGACCGCGCGCCGCCTGGGCATCGCCACACTGTCCGATCTGTCCCGCCACCCGAGCTTGCGCCTGGGCCTGAGCAATGAGTTCATCGGCCGCGCCGACGGCTGGCGCGGCCTGGCGCAGCGCTATGGCCTGGCACAACAACCCAGCGGCCTGGACCATGGCCTGGCCTATGACGCGGTGACGGCCGGCCAGATCGATGTGATCGACATCTACACGACCGACGCCAAGATAACCCACCTCGGCCTGACCGTGCTGGCCGACGACGCCGGCTACTTCCCGCGCTACGACGCGCTGCTGCTGTACCGGCTCGATGTGCCGCAGCGCTTCCCGGCCGCCTGGGCCGCGCTGCAGCGCCTGGCCGGCGGCATCAATGAGAAGACCATGATCGCGCTGAATGCCAAGGCCGAGTTGCAGGGCCAGGGCTTCGAGGCGATTGCCCGCCAGCACCTAGCCGGCGGCGCGAGCGACGCGGTCAAAGCCGCGGGCTTTTGGGCCAAGCTCTTCGGCCCCGACCTGGCCCGGCTGACCGGGCAACACCTGGCCCTGGTGCTGGCCTCGGTCGCGCTGGCGGTGCTGATCGGCGTGCCGCTGGCGATCGCGGTGGCGCCGCATGCGGGGCCGCGCGCCCTGGTGCTGGGCGCCAGCGGGCTGCTGCAGACCATCCCCTCGCTGGCCCTGCTGGCAGTGCTGATCTCCTGGGTCGACCGCATCGGCGCGCTGCCTGCCCTGCTGGCGCTGACGCTATATGCGCTGCTGCCCATCATGCGCAACACCTGCGTGGGGCTGGCCGAGGTGCCGCAAGGCCTGCGCCTGGCCGGCACCGCCTTGGGCTTCACCACGCTGCAGCGCCTGCGCCTGATCGAGCTGCCGCTGGCGCTGCCGACCCTGGTGGCCGGTGTGCGCACCGCCACCAGCATCGCGGTCGGCACCGCGACGATTGCCGCCTTCATCGGCGCCGGCGGCTATGGCGAGCGCATCGTCACCGGCCTGGCGCTGAACGACAAGGACCTGCTGCTGGCCGGCGCCCTGCCCTCGGCCGCGCTGGCCCTACTGTTTGAGGCGCTGTTCGGTCTGGCGGCCCGGCGCATGCGCCGCAGCTAGCGCCTACCGCAAGGTCGGTGTCGTCCACCCCGGTCTGCCTTGTTCAAAAAACTTTTGGGACGGCATGTCGAATTGTCTAGCCTTGCCTCGTCGTGGGAATGTAGCCAACCACCACCTCAAGGAGAGACGAGATGCGATTCATGGTTTTGATCAAGGCCGACAAGAACAGCGAAGCCGGCCAGATGCCCAGCGAGCAGCTGCTGACCGAAATGGGCAATTTCAACGAAGCGCTGGTCAAGGCCGGCGTGCTGCTGTCCGGCGAGGGTCTGCACCCCAGCAGCAAGGGCGCGCGGGTGCGCTTCTCGGGCACAGAGCGCTCGGTGATCGACGGGCCGTTCGCCGAGACCGAGGAGCTGGTCGCCGGCTTCTGGATCTGGCAGGTCAAGTCGCGCGAGGAAGCCATCGAATGGGCCAAGCGCTGCCCCACGCCGATGGGCGAGAACAGCGAGATCGAGCTGCGCCAGATCTTCGAGGCCGAGGATTTCGGCGCCGAGTACACGCCGGAGCTGCGCGCGCAGGAAGACCGGCTGCGCGCCGAGCTGGCCGCGCCCAAGATCGAGCCGGTGCCCGAATCGCGCGGCGCGATTCCCTATCTGGTGATACGCGGCGCGGCCGACGCGATTGGCTTCTACCAGCAGGTGCTCGGTGCCAGCGTGGTGTTCCGGCTCGATGCGCCGGACGGCAAGCCCATGCATGCCGAGCTGAGCGTCGGCCCGGCCCGCTTCATGCTGACCGAGGAGCGGCCCGAGTACCAGGCGCTGAGCCCCCTGTCGGTGGGCGGCACCGGCAGCAGCGTGGTGGCCTATGTGCCCGATGTCGATGCGGCGGTGGCACGGGCGCTGGCGGCCGGCGCCACCCTGGTCATGCCGGTGGCCGACCAGTTCTGGGGCGACCGCAGCGGCAGCATCACCGACCCCTTCGGCCACCAGTGGATGATCTCCACCCACATCGAGGATCCGACGCCGGAGCAGGTCCGGCAGCGGGCTCAGGCCATGTTCGAGGGTGGCACCAAGCCCTGCTGAGCGTCGCGGCTGTTTTGTTGCAGCCGGCTCAGCAGCCGGCGGGCACTCAGCTCCGAGGCTATCGCCAGCTCCAGCGGCGACTGCGACAGGCCCGAGCGCTCGTAATGCAGGTTCTCGTACAGCTGGGCCGCCGCCGGGCTGGCGCGCAGCACTGCCAGCAGCGCGTCGCCCGGCAGATCGTCGGCGTCTATCAGCGCCTGCACGGTCTGCACCAGCTTGCGGTACTGCGCGGCGCCGACCAGGGCGGGGTTGGCGTCGACGCGCTCCAGCAGCTGCGTCATCGCGATCAGGTTCTCGATACGGCTTGTGGCGATGGCCATGGATGGGACCTCGTAGGGCTGGGCGGCGAGTCGTCGCCCTGACAAGGCTCAGATGGCAGCGCGGCGACGTTTTTCAAGATGGGGCGGAGTGCTGGCTTGAAGGCGAGCTCAACGCTCACTGGGCGAATTCAATCGGTCAGCGCACCCACGCCGCCAACTCAGGGTCCAGCGGGTCGAGTGTCGGCGAGGAGCGAAGCTCATGCTTTGGGCCGGCATAGGCCTCGAAGCAGCGCTCATGGGTGGCAAGCGACAGCGGGCCGCTGCGCGCGTAGTAGTCGGCAACCCAGGACAGCAGAAACCCAAGCTTGGCATCCTGCTCCTGCCGCGATGCGTACTTGTGCGGCTCCCACGGCCGCGCGCGGCAGTTGGCCAGGCAGGCCTCCAGGCCCGGGTTCAGGAAGACAAGCCTGGGCCTGAACTCCAGCGCCGCCTCGATCAGCGTCGTGTAGCAGCCCTCGACCAGCCAGTTCGGATGGCCGCGACAGAAGGCACGGACCTCGGCGCGCGCCAGCGCTTCCGGGCGCGGCACCGCGATCTGCCCAGGCTCCCAGGCTACGGTGTCCAGATCAAGGCAGGGCATACCGCCAGCGGCGGCCAGCGCCGCAGCCAGCGTGGACTTGCCGGAGCCGGAGTTACCGAGGATGGCGATGGGCATGGGTTTTAGGTTTGACTGCTGCCGACCGGTCAGCGCAGCCGGGGCGAGGCCCCTCAACCCTGATAGGTCGCGTCACTGTGCGGCGCCGCGATGAACGCGGGCAGCCGTTCGGCCGCCGCCGAATAGGCCGTCAGCAAGGGGAAGTCCGCCGCTGGCGCCAGCTCGGGCACCAGCTCGCGGGTGAAGTGCCAGACCACGGCCGTGGTCAGCCCGGCTTGATCCATCGCCGAGGCGGGTGCGGGCAGCGGCTGGCGGGCCAGCTCGGCCTCCAGCGCGCCATAGGCGGCCCGCGCCTGAGCCTGGATGCGCTCGACCCAGGGTGCGTGCTGCTTCTCGCTCGGGCGCAACGCACGCTCGTAGACGATCTGCACGGTCTTCTCGCAGCCCGCCAGCGCCAGGCCGATCAGGCGCAGCGCATGGCGGCGCGCGGCCAGCTCGGCGGGCATCAGGCTGAGCCCCGGAGCGGCCATGGCTTCGGCGTAGTCGAGGATCAGGCCGGAATCCATCAGCACCGTGCCGTCATCGCAGACCAGGCTGGGCGCCTTGACCACCGGATTGATGGCGCTGAATTCCGCGAAGCCGCGAAACACCGAGATCGAGCGATGCGTGAACGGCAGGCCCAGCAACTGCAGCGAAATGGCGACCCGCCGCACATAGGGCGAGTCCAGCATGCCGATCAATTCCATCATGCGTCTCCAGCAAACACAGGACGCTCAGTTTAGGCGGCCTTCGCGCTTGCCAAGCGCAGCAATGGGGACACGCCCGCTACCATCTCGCCGAGCCTATCCATCCAGTGACCATGTCCGGAGCCGCCGATGCAAGCCCAAAGCCGCAAGCCCGACATCAGCCCGTCGAAACCGCTGGGGCTGCTGCGCCTGGGCCTGGCGCTGCTCACGCTGGGCGCCATCGCCTGGCAGTTGCGAATAGGCCTGAGCCTGGGCATGGACCTGGTCAACTTCTTCAGCTACTTCACCAATCTGTCCAATCTGCTGGCGGCCAGCGTGCTGCTGGTGCTGGCGCTGGACGAGTTGCTGAACGGTGGCCGCCTGGCGACACGGCCGGGCTGGCAAGGGCTGCGTGCCCGCTCCATCGCCAATATGCTGGTGGTGGGCTTGGTGTTCGCGGTGCTGCTGCGCGATGTGGATCTGGGCGCATTGCGGCCCTGGATCAACTTCGTGCTGCACACATTGATGCCTTGCGCACTGCTGCTGGACTGGTGGCTGCGGCCACCGACCGCCGACCACGGCCTGGCGGTCAGCGCGAGATCGCTGGGTCTGACCCTGCTGTTCCCGGCCCTCTATCTGAGCTATGTGATGCTGCGCGGCTCGGCCACCGGCTGGTACCCCTACCCCTTCCTGCGACCCGATCAGGCCGGTGGCGGACTGGCCGTGAGCGCCTACGCGCTGGGTATCGCGGTGAGCTTTGTGGTGGCTCATCTGGTCTTGCGGGCCGTGGCGGGTTGGCGGCGGCGTGGCGATGCTTGAGCTGAAAGTTCAGGGGGTAGGTTTTGAGGAGGGATGCACTACATGCATTTGTTCATGTATGAGCAAGTAAAGGCGAGCCCCAGGAAAAAGCCTACGAACATGCCACCAAAGACGGCGAGAAACAGACTGACCAAACCTATCGCAGAGAGCCTTGGCCAGGGACCGATGAACCACCAGGCCACGGCAACTGAGGCCGCAGGCCACGCAAAGACCCAGACAGATTCCGGCCAGAAGACGGAATACCAGAAGCCACTCCCAGATTCAAACCACGCTCTAGAAGCAATGTACCAAGCCGCTGGAAGCGCTACGGACAAGCATGCCAGTAGAGCAAGCCTGGAAATCGATGCGTTGAGTTGCCGATTCGGGACTTGCGAGCTCAAGTTCGTGACCCATGCTTTCATGTACAGACTGAAGATGAAAGAAACTCCCCAGCCCAGACTACTCCGGGGTCAAGTCTTGCCTCCAAGTTTCTCCAAGCTTATCCGGCAACCGCCTCACCCCACCTTCTTCGCCGCCCCCAGATAGGTCTCAATGACCCGCGGATCGCGCGCCAGTTCGGCGGCCGGGCCTTCGAGCCCGATCTCGCCGGTTTCCAGCACGTAGCCGTAGTCGGCCACTTCCAGCGCGGCGCGGGCGTTCTGCTCGATCAAGAGGATGGAGACGCCGGTGTCGCGCAGGCGCGCGACGATGCGGAAGATCTCCTTGACGATCAGCGGGGCCAGGCCCAGGCTGGGCTCGTCCAGCATCAGCACCTTGGGTTGGGCCATCAGCGCGCGGCCGACGGCCAGCATCTGGCGTTCGCCGCCCGACAGCGTGCCGGCCAGTTGCTCGCGGCGCTCCTTCAGGCGCGGGAACAGTTCGAACACCTTCTCCAGGCCCTCGCGCCAATCCCGCTGACCCAGGCGCATCGGGCGGAAGCCGCCCAGCACCAGATTGTCCTCGACGCTCATCGTCGTGAACAGCTCGCGCTTCTCGGGCACCAGGGCCAGGCCCTTCATGACCCGCTCCTCCAGGCCCAGCGTCGAGATGTCCTCGCCGTCGAACAAGACCTGACCCTTGGCGGGCAGCACGCCCATCAGCGCGTTCAGCGTGGTGCTCTTGCCGGCGCCGTTGGGGCCGATCACGGTGACGACCGAACCCTGGGGCAGGCGCAGGTTCAGCCCGCTCAGCACCTCGGCGCGGCCGTAGCCGGCGTGCAGGTTGGTGATGTTCAGCAAATCGTTGGCCATCTCAATGCTCCGTTCCCAGATACGCCGCGCGCACTGCGGGGCTGGCCTGCACCTCGTCGGGGGTGCCCTCGATCAGCTTGGTGCCGAACTCCATCACGACGATGCGATCGGTCAGCCCCATCACGAACTCCATATCGTGCTCCACCAGCAGGATGCTCATGCCCTCGCGCTTGAGCTGGCGCAGCACCTCGCCCAGCGCCTGCTTCTCCTTGTGGCGCAGGCCGGCGGCCGGCTCGTCGAGCAGCAGCAAAGCCGGGTCGGTGCACAGCGCGCGGGCGATCTCCATCAGGCGCTGCGGGCCCAGCGCCAGATTGCCGGCCAGCTCGTGCATCTGGCCGGCCATGCCGATGCGGCTCAGCTGCGCCTCGGCCTCCTTGAACAGGCGGCGCTCCTCGTCGCGGTCCAGACGCAGCATCGCGCGCGCCGCGCCACTGCTGCTGCGCAGATAGCCGCCCAGCGCGACGTTCTCCAGCACCGTCATGTCGGCAATCATCTTGACGTGCTGGAAGGTGCGCGACATGCCGCGCCGCGCGATCTCGCGCGAGGCCTGGCCGCCGATGGCCTGGCCCCGGAAGCTCACGCCGCCGCTGGTCAGCGACAGCACGCCGGTGATTAGATTGAAGGTGGTGGACTTGCCGGCACCGTTCGGGCCGATCAGGCCGACGATCTCTCCGGCCCGTATCTGGAAGCTCACATCGTTGACGGCGACCAGGCCGCCGAACTGCTTGCGCACCTTGTCGACATCGAGCAGCAGCTCGCCCGCCTGCGGCTTGGGCCGTGCGGCCAGCGGGGCGGCGTCGGCCCAGTCACGCTCGCGCTCGGCGGCCGGCAGCCAGCGCGTGGCAAAGCCGGTCACATAGGGCCACAAGCCCTTGGGCGCGTACTTCAGCATCAGCACCAGCACCACGCCCAGCACGATGATCTCGAAGTTGCCGCTGCTGCCCAGCAGGGCCGGCAGCACTTCCTTCAGCTGGTCCTCGATGATCTTGACGATGCCGGCGCCGATGAAAGCACCCCAGACCGTGCCGACCCCGCCGACCACGGCCATGAACAAATACTCGATGCCCATCTTCAGCGCGAAGGGGCTGGGGTTCACGGTGCGCTGGAAATGCGCGAACAGCCAGCCCGAGACGGCGGCCAGCAGCGCCGCGATCACGAAGATCTGGACCTTGTAGCGAAAGGTCGAGACGCCCATGGCCTCGGCCATCGTCGTCGCGCCATTGAGCGCGCGGATCGCGCGGCCGGGCCGCGAATCCAGCAGATTACGCACCGCCAGCGCGGCCAGGATGGCGAAGGCCCAGATCAGGAAATAGATCGCCCGGCCCTCGCGCAGGCTCCAGCCGAACAGCTCCAGCGCCGGCAGGCCCTGGATGCCGTCGTACTTGCCGAGGAACTCCATATTGCCCATCAGGTAGTTCAGGCTCAGCGCCCAGGCAATCGTCGCCAGCGGCAGGTAGTGGCCCGACATGCGCAGGGTCAGCAGGGCCAGCACCAGGGCCACGACGACCGTGACGCCCAGGGCCACGAGCAGGGCCAGCCAGGGCGAAGTGGCGTAGACGGTGCTCAGCACCGCCGTCGTGTAGGCGCCCAGGCCGACAAAGGCCGCCTGGCCGAAGGAGGTCAGCCCGCCCACCCCGGTCAGCAGCACCAGGCCCAGCGCCACCAGCGCGAACAGGCCGATGTAGTTCATCTGCGTGATCCAGTACTCGGGCACCGGCAGCAGGGGCAGGACGATCAGCAGGGCCAGGCCCGCCAGCGGGAGGAGTTTGCGCGCTTGCATCGTGGGGCTCACTTCTTCTTCATTCTTCGTCTTTGTGCGGATCGCGCAGCGAGCGCCACAGCAGCACCGGCAGGATGGAGGTGAACACGATCACCTCCTTGAAGGCGCTGGCCCAGAAGGAGCTGAACGATTCCAGCAGGCCCACCAGCAGCGCGCCGACCGCCGCGGCCGGATAGCTGGCCAGGCCGGCGAACACCGCCGCAACAAAGCCCTTCAAGCCGATCAGGAAGCCGCTGTCGTAGTTGATCGTCGTCGTCGTGCTGATCAAGAGGCCAGACAGCGCGCCGATGAAGGCCGCCATCAGAAAGGACAGCTGGCCGGCGCTGGTGCTGGAGATGCCCATCAGCCGCGCACCCAGGCGGTTCACCGCCGTGGCCCGCAAGGCCTTGCCGTAGAGGCTGTGCTCGAAGAACAGCCACAGCAGCACGATCAGCGAGGCCGCACTCATGATGATGATCAGGGTCTGGCCCGACAAGGTCAGCGGGCCCAGCTCGAAGCTGGCATCCCAGAAGCTCGGGTTGGTCGAGCCCTCGGGGCCGAAGAACACCAGGCCCAGGCCGGTCAGCGCGAAGTGCACGCCCACCGAGACGATCAGCAGCACCAGCACCGAGGCATCGGCCAGCGACTGGTAGGCCAGGCGGTAGACCAGCGGGCCCATCGGCGTCACGATGGCCAGGGTCAGCAGCGCCTGCCAGCCCAGCGCCAGCTTCTGCGGCGCGGCCCAGAGCGCGAACAGCGCAATCGCCACCGGCAGCGCCGCCGCGCGCAGCACCGCCAGCAGCAGCCTGGCCGCCGGCTTGCCGGCGCGCAGGCCGGCCACCAGGTCCAGCAGCGCCACCGCCAGCGCCATGGCCAGCAGGAACCAGATCGTGCCGGGCGTGTGGCCCAGCTGCAGACCGGCCATCGTCAGCGCGCCATAGGCGACGAACTCGCCCTGCGGGATGAAGATGATGCGGGTGACCGCAAAAACCAGCACCGTGGCCAAGGCAAGGAGCGCGTAGATCGCCCCGTTGGTCACTCCGTCCAGCATCAGGATGCTTGCAATCGTGAAGTCCATCAACACACCACCTGCGCCCGGGCTGGGCTGTCTCGGCGCACTCTAAACAAAAACCCCTAGTGGAGTCCTAGTGCGAGGCCGCATTGACAAATGGCAAACTTTCGTCCGACCAGTCGGTCGAAATTACTTTTACCCTGCTGGCCACTGTGTCAAAAGTGGGCAGCGTCCTGCCCGCACCGCGTGCAAACAAGGCCCCAAGCCGGGGCGATTGGTGCTTACCCCAGCACCATGCTGGGACATCGGGCGATCAGCGCCCTAGACTCGCGCCTTCCCGAAGCCGCAACAGAAAAGCCTCACCATGCCCGCCCACAGCCCCCTGCTGAAGATCGATGGCCCCCTCGCCCGCATCACGCTGCGCCGCCCCCAGGTCGCCAACCGGCTGGAGCTGATCGATCTGCAGACCCTGCGCGAACAGCTGCGCCAGATCAATGCCGACCCGGCGATCCGCGTGCTGCTGCTCGATGCCCAGGGCCGGCACTTCTGCAGCGGCTTCAATATCGCTGCGGTGCCCGGCGTCGATGCCGGTGCGCTGTTCGAGGCGCTCAGCAATGACTGGGAGGCCGCCCGCCCGATCACCATTGCCGCGATCCAGGGTGGCATCTACGGCGGCGCCACCGATCTGGCCCTGGCCTGCGACTTCCGCCTGGGCGTGCGCAGCAGCGAGATGTTCGTGCCGGCAGCGCGGCTGGGCCTGCACTTCTATCGCGGCGGCTTGCAGCGCTATGTCTCGCGTCTGGGCCTGCAGGTCGCCAAGCGCGTGTTGCTGGCCGGCCAGACCCTGGATGCCCAGGCCATGCATGACTGCGGCTTTCTCGACGAGCTGCTGGACGACGGCGCGGCCCTGAGCGCCGCCAGCGCCGCGCTGTGCGAACGCCTGCTCGGCATGGCGCCGCTGGCCCTGCTGAGCATGAAGCAACATCTGAACGCGATCGCCGAGGGCCGCCTCGACGCCGACGCGCTGCGCGCCGATATCGAGCGCGCCAATGCCTCGGCCGACCTGGCCGAGGGCGTCGCCGCCTGGCAGGCCAAGCGCGCACCCCGCTTCAGCGGGAGCTGAGGAGCAGCGACTCCTGCAAGACCTGCTTGCGGTGCGCCAGGCTCTCGGCGCGGATCGCCTGCTCGCGCCGGCGCAGCGCCATCAGCTCATCGACCGCCTGATGGTGCAGGCCCTGGGCCGCATAGACCTGGGCGGCCAGCTCATGGCCGCGCACCGCCAGGCTCTCGCTCTCGACCAGGGTGGCGATTGCAATCATCTCGTTGGCCGCCTGGCTGGCCTCCTCCCACTGGCCGGCCGCCCAGGCGATCTCGCTGCGCAACCACATCACGGTGGCATGCAACCAGGGCGAGTAGCGCAGCTGGCGCACCCGCTCGAAGCTGCGCTGCAGATGGCGCCGTGCCGGCTCCAGCCGGCCCGACCAGCAGGCCGCGAAACCCTCCAGCCACTCGGCGATCAGCATCGCGATCACCGGCGATGCGCCGTTGAGCATTGCGCCCTGGCGCAGCGGCCCGAGCGCACGCGCCGGCTCCAGCAGCTGCTCCAAGCGCTCCAGCGAAATCGCCTCGCCCTGCAGATGGCGGCGGCCGAACTGTCGGAACAGCTCGCTGGTGCAGCGGTTACCCAGCGGCTGCCAGCGAGCGGTGAGGTCATCGCCCAGGCCCACCGCGAGCGCACAGGTGCGTTCGAAGGCGGCGTCGGCCGCGTCGAAATCGGCGTTCCACATCAGCGCGACGGCCAGATAGTTGTGGCTGAGCACGCGCAGGCGCAGATCGCCGCTGCGATCGGCCAGCGCGGTGCTGCGCAGCGCCACCTCCAAGGCCTCCTCGCCATGGCCCAGGGTGCTGCAGGCATTGGCGTTCAGCGCCAGCGCGCGGGCTTCGCCGGCCTCGTCGGCGGCGCGCCGGAACAGCTGGGCGGCACTGCGGCTGCTGCGCCAGGCCTGGCGCACATTCGAGCCCATCAGCTCGGCCTGGGCCATCAGCAGCACCGCAGCGGCCTCGCCGCGCAGATCGGCGCTGCGCCGCGTCAGCTGCTGGGCGCGCTCTCCCAGGGCCTGGGCCTCGCGCAAACGCCCCTCGGACAGATGGCGCTGGGCCTGGGCCAGGCAGTCGCTGGCGGTCGGGCCGGTGGTCGTGGCGGGAGCATCGTCGGGGGCGGCCATCGGCGCGATTCTAGGCAGCCGCCACCGCGCCGATACCGTGCTTTCCCGACTCTTCACCGGAGGGCCCGCACATGATGGAAAATAGCGCCCTCAGGGCGTGACGGCCAGATCGACGAAAATAGCGGCTTGCCGCCCGCCGTCGCGAGCATTCCTTTCTCTTACTACCCAGGACCAGCGTGGCCAAGGACAGTACTAAAACGACCATCGAAGCAGATGGTCTGCGTTACCGCTCTAAAGCACCGGGCTCGCCGTTTGCGGCGACCTCCTCCTTCGGCGCGGCCACCATGTCGTGCTTTCTGTGCGGCAAGCACCGCCCTCGGGCGATGCTGAAATCCAAGAAGCTCCTCGGCAAGTCGCAGCCGGTCTGCGCGCCCAGCTGCAAGGAACTGGACGAGCAACTCAGCAAGGGCTGAGCCCCGCGCTCACGCCGTCAGCCGGAAGCAGCGCCCGCAGACCGCCCGGTAGCGGGCGTTGCCGCCGATCTCGACCTGCGCGCCCTCGGTGATGCGGCGGTTCTCGGCGTCGAGCCGCGCATTCATCGTCGCCTTGCGACCGCAGTCGCAAATCGTCTTCATCTCGTCCATCTCGTCGGCCAGCGCCAGCAGCGCCGCCGAACCGCTGAACAGCTCGCCGCGGAAATCGGTCCGCAAGCCGTAGCAGATCACCGGCACATTGTGGACATGGGCCAACTCGTGCAGGGCCCAGACCTGGGCCTTGGCGAGGAACTGCGCCTCATCGACCAGCAGACAGGCCACGCCCGGCTGCGCCGCGTTCTCGGCCAGGAAGTCGGTCTCGGCGCCGAACAGCTCGGCCGCGCGCTGCGGCCCCAGCCGCGAGGTCACGAAACCCCGCCCGTAGCGGTCATCCACCTGCGAGGTGAAGATGCGCACGCGGTGGCCGCGCTCCTCGTAGTTGTGCGCCACCTGCAGCAGCGCGGTGGACTTGCCGGCGTTCATCGCCGCATATCGGAAAAACAGTTTGGCCATGACTCTCGCATTCTGGGAGCGCCGATTGTCCCGAAATCCGCCCAGGCACCGCCGCCAATCGCACAGATATTGGTGGTTTATGACATCACCCCTGGGCAAGCGAGGTAGCCGCCGGGCTCGCCGGGCCCTACTATGTGCTGGAGGGTTGTGAGAAGTCAGAGGTAATCAAGCCAGGATCCACCATGGACCTGGCCGGCTTGGAGCGGGCCACCACAGATGAGCAAAGACACCTACACCAGCGTCAGCGACAACGGGCTGCGCTATGAGTCCAAACTGGGCGGTTCGCCCTTCCTCGGCAGCGGTCATACACGCTCCTGCTTCAAATGCGGCAAACACCGCCCGCCCAGCAGCCTGCAATCCAAGCGTGTGCTGGGCCGCACCGAGCTGGTCTGCAAACCGGCCTGCGTCAAACCCAAAGATGACACGGCCTGAGACTTTTTGACGGCCGCGCCGCCCCGGCGCTGCGCCGGCGGCGCCTATCATCAGCGTCCACTTCGCCGACTCTTTTGCCCATGGCCGCGCCGGACCCTGCCCTGTATGCCTTGCTGCGCTCGACGCAGGCCGCCTACACGGCCGAGAACTGGGAGCAATGCCGTCAGCTGGCCGCGGAGCTGCTGAGCCACGCTACGGCCGCCGCCGACCTGCCGGCCGAGGCGCAGGCCCATGTCTGGCTGGCCCATGCAGCCCAGCGCCAGGGTGAGCACAACCTCGCCGCCGCCCATGCCGTCAGCGCGCTGACCTTGAGCCAGGGCCTGGACGACGCGCAGCTGCAGGCGCGCGCCCGGATCGCGGCGGCACGGGTCAGCTGGAGCGTCGGCGACAACAACCAGGCCCTGGTCGATCTCGAAGAGGCGATGCGCTCGCTGGCCCAGGGCGGCGATAGCGAGCTGCTGTTCGACGCCCACAACCAGCTGGGCATCGTCTATGGCGAGCTGGGCAATGACGAGGCCTCGATCGCGTGGCATCAGCGCGCGATGGCCCTGGCCGAGCACAGCGGCGTGCCACGCATGCGCGCGATTTCGCGCACCAATCTGGCCGGGCGCGAGCTCGAGCATGGCGAGACCCTGCTGAACAAACAGCAGACCGAGGCCGCGCGGGCCGCGCTGGAACGCTCGCTGGTGCTCAATGAGCAGGCCTTGCAGATTGCCGTCGCGGCCGGCATGCAGCATGTGCAGGTGGTGATACGCAGCAACCAGGGCTCCGCGCTGGCCTTGCTGGGCCGGCAGCAGCAGGCCATCGAGGCCTTCGAGCTGCAGCAGCAGCTGGCGGCCGCGCGCAAGGACCAGGCCGGCAAGGTGCAGCGGGCCCAGTATCTGGCGCGCATGTACCGCGAGGCCGGCGAGCTGACGCTGGCGCGCCGGCTTGCCGCCGAGGGCCTGGAGATCGGCGAGGCGGCCGGCGCCAAGAATCAGCTGGTGAGCTTGTACGAGCTGGCCTCGGCGATGGCCGAGCAGCAGCAGGAGTTCGCCGAGGCGCTGCGGCTTTACAAGCGCTTTCATGCGCTGCGTGGCGAAATGGCGCTGGACAGCGCTCAGCAGCGCGCCCGCGTGCTGTCGGTGCGGCTGGAGACCGAGCGCGCGCTGGCCGAGGCCGCGACGGCGCGCCAGAACGCCCAGGCCTTGCTGCAGGCCAATCAGGAGCTGACGCAGCGGGCCGAGGCCCTGGGCCGCGACGCGATGGAAGACGCGCTGACCGGCCTGGCGAACCGGCGCCGCCTCGATGCCTATCTGAACCTGCGCCACGAAGCCGCGCGCCGTGCCGGCAGTGCGCTGTGCGTGGCCCTGATCGACCTCGACCATTTCAAGCGGGTCAACGATGCCTTCTCGCACAGCATCGGCGATCAGGTGCTGCGCCAGCTGAGCCGGCTGTTGCAGGCGCACTGCCGCAGCCAGGACCTGGCCGCCCGCTATGGCGGCGAGGAATTCCTGATCGCGCTGGACGGGGTCGGCCTGGACGATGCCGTGCTGATCTGCGAGCGTCTGCGCCAGGCCATCGCCAACCATGACTGGGCCCTGATCGCACCCGGGCTGGCGGTCACGGCCAGTCTGGGCGTCTGCGATATCGCCCAGCATCCGCAGTGGAGCGCCGGCATGAAGCAGGCCGACACCCTGCTCTACCAGGCCAAGCAAAGTGGTCGCAACCGCGTTTGCGCCTGAGCGGCCGCGCAGCAGGCACAATCCAGCCCTTTCCTGTTGATTGCTGACCGCTCTATGTCGTCCACCCCGTCACCTCAGCCCGCCGAAGCCGGCACCATGTCCCCGGCCGCCTGCGCCCAGGCGCTGAAGACCCAGTTCCCGGCGCTGTTCGACGGTCCGGTCAAGCCGCTGAAGCTGCGCATCCAGGCCGACATCCAGGAGCGCGCGCCGGGCCAGTTCAGCAAGCAGCTGCTGTCGGCCTTTCTGCGCCGCTATACCGGCGGCACCGCCTATCTGATCGCGCTGAGCAAGGCCACGCACCGCTTCGACCTCGACGGCCAACCGGCCGGCGAACTGGCCGACGAGCACCGCGAGGCCGCCATCACCGAGCTGGCGCGCCGCCGCAGCCTCAATGAGGAGCGCCGCGAGCTCGAGCTGCAGCAGCGCCGCAACCGCGCCGGCCTGCTGCACGACTTCCAGATCACCACGCTGACCCGCGCCAACTTCTGCGCGCTCAAGGGCGTGGCCGACGAGGAGCTGGACGGGCTGCTGGAGATCGCCAGGCAAGAGGCCATCGAAGACCAGGCGCGGCGCGCCAATCGTTCCGAGGGTCGCCCCGAGGCTCGCCCCGGCCAACGCCCGGATCAGCGTCCGAACCAACGCCCCGGCGACCGCCGTGGGCCGCCGCGTGGCGAGCGTCCGCGCGGCCCGCGCGCCGACAAGGCCTGATCAGCTGGCGTACTTGATCGTGCAGCCGTAGGCCGTCGAGTTCGGCCGGCTGACTGGCTTGCCGGCCAGGGTCTCGCCGAGGGCCTGGCTGACGTAGTTGGTCGCGGTCTTGATATCGGCCGGGTTGGCCGTGGGCTTGCTGTCGATCGCGCCGGCGTAGACCAGGGTGCCGGCCGGATCGATGACGTACATATGCGGTGTCGTGCGGGCACCGTAGGCACGGCCCAGCTTGCCGTCGTCATCCATCAAGGTGGCCTTGGGCGCCGCCTGCTTGCTCGTCAGCCAGGCCTCCAGCTGCGGCGGCGGCAGATAGTCGCTGGCCGATTTGGCGGTCGAGCTGACCGCCAGCCAGACCACGCCCTTGTCGGCCGCGCTCTTCTGCGTGGCCGGCATATTGCCGCTGTCGTAATGCTTCTTGACGAAGGGGCAGCCGGGGTTGATCCATTCCAGCACCACATGCTTGCCCTTGTAGTCGGCCAGGCTGACCGTCTTGCCCTGGCTGTCGCTGATGCTGAAGGCCGGCGCCGGCTGGCCGACCACGGCCGCGGCCTGGGCCAGCGAGGCAGCGCTCAGCAAAGTGGCGATCCAGGTCTTTCTCGAGATCTTCATCATCATGCAAACCTCCATCAAGGGTTGAGGGTCAGAGTGAAAGCGCCTCACGAACAGTCGCGAGGCTGAGGATCTCGGGCAGCAGCTGCGGCGCGGCCGCGCCCGGCAGATAGACGGCGTAGACCGGCACGCCGCTGCGGCCCAGGCTGCGCAGCGCCTGCGTGATCGCGGCATCGCGGCGGGTCCAGTCGGCGCGCAGCAGCAGCACATTCTTGGCCTGCATATCGGCCAGCAGCTGGCTGTCGGCCAGCGTGGTGCGCTTGTTGAACTGGCAGGTCACACACCAGGCGGCGGTGAAGTCCACCAGCACGGGCTGACCGGCCGCCTGGGCGGCCTGCACCCGCTCCGGCGACCAGGCCTGCCAACCCTGCGCAGCCGCCTCGGCCGAGGCCGCAGGCGGCGGCTCGCGCAGCGCCGGCCAGGCCCACAGCGCGGTCGCGGCCACCAGGGCCAGCGACAGCGTGCCGAGGATCTGGCGGCCGCGCCGTGCCAGGTCCGGCGCACTGAACACCCAGGCCGCCAGCGCCAGCGCCAGCAGCACGCCCAGCAGGGCCACCGCACCGTCGATGCCGACCTGCTGGCCCAGCACCCACAGCAGCCACAGCACGGTGGCGAACATCGGGAAGGCCATCAGCACCTTGAAATGCCGCATCCAGGCGCCCGGCCGCGGCAGCGCACGCGCCAGGCCCGGCCACAGGCTGGCGGCCAGATAGGGCGCGGCCATGCCCAGGCCCAGCGCGGCAAACACGGCCAGCGCCTGCCAGGTCGGCAGGGTCAGCGCTGCGCCCAGCGCCACGCCCATGAAGGGCGCGGTGCAGGGCGAGGCCACAGCCACCGCCAGCACGCCGGTCAGGCCATGGTCCAGCACCGGGTTGGCGGCGCGCAGGCCGGCCAGATTGCCCGGCAGCACGGCGCGGAACTCGAACACGCCCAGCAGGTTCAGCCCGATCACGCCGAACAGCAGGGCCAACGCCGCGACAAAGCCAGGCGACTGCAGCTGAAAGCCCCAGCCCAGCTGGGCCCCGCCGGCGCGCAGCGCCAGCAGCAGGCCGGCCAGCGCCAGAAAACTCAGGACCACGCCAGCCGTGTAGGCCAGGCCCCCGGCCACCAGCACCCGCCGATCTGTCGCATGCTGGGCAAAGCCCAGCACCTTCAGCGACAGCACCGGGAACACGCAAGGCATCAGATTCAGCAGCAGGCCGCCGGCAAAGGCCAGCAGCAGGGCCAGGCCGACCGACTTGGGCTCCTCTTCGGGCACGGCCGTGACCGGCTGCAGCGCCGGCGCGGGCGCGGCGGCCACGCCGGCCGGCCAGGCCGCGACGGCATAGGCCAAGCGCGCGCCAGGTTCACCGGCCGGACGCAGCACCAGTTGCAGAGCCGCCGGGCTTTCGCTGCGCTGGGCCGACAGCGGCAGGCGCAGCTTCAGCACTTCGCCCTCCCATTGCAGGGTCGGCGCGGCGGCGTGGTCGAACACACCGGCCTCCTCGGGGAAGGCCTGCAGCTCGCGGCCGCGCCAGGCGGCCGGCAGACCGTCGATGCGCAGGGCTAGCTGCGGCCCCTCGACCGCGGCCGCGATGCGCGCCTGCAGCGCCTGCGGCAGACCGGCGCGGGCGCGCTCGAACTGCGCCGCATGGCCGGCCGTCGCGGCGGCGGCCGGCAGCTCCAGCGAAAACTCGCCCGACTCCGGAATGCACACCTCCTTGCAGACCAGCCAATCGGCCAGCATCTGCAGCTTCAGGCTGCCGCCCTTGAACTCGGGGCCTATGGTCAGCGGCACGGCCAGCAGCAGCTCGCCCTCGTAGCCGTAATTGACCAGCGGGCCGACCGGCAGGCGCTGCGGCGTCGGCCACTGGATCTCGCCGACCGTGACCCCGGCCGGCAGTTGCCAGTCCATCCGCGTCGGCAGGCCGGAGTCGCCGGGATTGCGCCAGTAGGTGTGCCAGTGCGGCTGATGCTTGATCAAGAGGCCCAGCCAGGCCGGCTTGCCGGGCTCCAGGCCCTCGGGCGCATGGGCCACCAATTCGGCGCGCACCTGCTCGGTGGTGACGACCGCCCCCTGGGCGGCGGCCAGCAGGGGGAACAACAAGGCCGAAACACTCAGCACAAGCCTGGAGAAAAGGAGGCGGACAGCAAAGGTCATGCAGGGTCTGTCGGAGCGCAATGGGATTCCTTGCACTCTAGGGTATGACGGAAGACCCCGAGTATCGGTGAGCTTCTCGACCGGCCGATGACGCCCCGCCAAGCCGCTTTGCGCGCTATGCGAATAAGCAAATAGGCATTGCGCGCATGCGGGCCGGCGGCTCTGCGTAGACTGGCTGACCGATATTCATAGGAGCTGTGTTGACCAAGAAGACCTTGCTGGCGCTGAGCCTGCTGAGCGCCGCCCTGCTGTCCCAGGCCCAGACCCTGCGCTGGGCCGGCGCTGGCGATCCGCTGACCCTGGACCCCTATGCGCAGAACGAGTCGCTGACCAATGTGTTCAACGGCCAGGTCTATGAATTCCTGATCGCGCGCGACAAGCAGCTGAACCTGGTGCCCCAACTGGCCACCGAATGGAAGCAGAACGGCCCGCTGAAATGGACCTTCAAGCTGCGCCCGGGCGTCAAGTTCCATGACGGCCGGGCACTGACGGCCGACGATGTGGTGTTCTCGCTGGAGCGGGCCAAGCAGCCCAGCTCGCAGATCGCCGTCTATGCCAATACGCTGGGCACGGCCCGCAAGATCGATGAGCTGACCGTCGAATTCAATCTGCCCAAGGTCAACCCGATCTTTCTGGAGCACATCAACACGCTCTACATCATGAGCAAGGGCTGGGCCGAGGCCAACAAGGCCACCAAGACCCAGGACTTCGCGAACAAGGAAGAGAGCTACGCCGCCTTCAACACCAATGGCACCGGCCCTTTCCAGCTGGTCAGCCGCGCGCCGGACAACAAGACGGTCTACAAGCGCAACCCGGCCTACTGGGGCAAGATCGAGGGCAATGTGCAGGAGATCGTCTACACGCCGATCAAGAGCGACGCGACCCGCACCGCCGCGCTGGTCTCGGGCGAGGTCGATTTCGTGCTCGACCCCTCGCCGCGCGATCTGGAGAAGCTGGCCGTCACGCCCGGCGTCAAGGTCATCAACGGCCCCGAGAACCGCATCATCTTTCTCGGCCTGGACCAGGGCCGCGACGAGCTGCTCTACAGCAGCGTCAAGGGCAAGAACCCGCTGAAGGACCAGCGCGTGCGGCGCGCGCTCTATCAGGCCATCGACATCGAGACCATCAAGACCAAGCTGATGAACGGCCAGGCCGCGCCCACCGGCGCGGTCGTGCCCTCGCCGCTGGGCAGCTTCAACGACCCCGAGATCGAGCGCCGCCTGCCCTTTGACGCCGAGGCCGCGAAGAAGCTGCTGGCCGAGGCCGGCTACCCGCAGGGCTTCGAGGTGCAGCTCGATTGCCCCAACAACCGCTATGTCAACGACGAGCGCATCTGCGTGACCCTGGCCTCGCAATGGGCCAAGATCGGCATCAAGACCAAGGTGCTGGCCCAACCGAAGGCACAGTTCTTCAACAAGGTCGAGAAGCTCGACACCTCGATCTATCTGTTCGGCTGGGGCGGCTCGATCACCGACCCCGAGAGCATCTTCACCTCGCACTACCGCAACCGCGGCGAGAAGGGCGTCGGCGAGTACAACCGCGGCAACTTCAAGGACGACGAACTCGACGCGCTGGCCGCCGCCTCCAGCGTCGAACCCGACGCCGACAAGCGCAAGGCCCTGATCAAGCAGGTCTTCAAGCGCCAGGCCGAGCAGGTCCACTACATCCCGCTGCACCGCCAGTTCATCCCGTGGGCAGCGCGCAGCCATGTCTCGGTGGTACACCGCCCTGACAACTGGCTGGAAGTGCGCTGGGTGACGGTGGGCGCCAAGTAAAAAGACCGGTCGGGCGGCACAATGGCGCTCCCGACCGCCCACAGGATCACTCTGCGATGACGCCCACCCCCGAGCACTTCAATCAACGCGGCGAAGGCAAGCTGCCCGGCCATCTGGGCATCGTGATCACCGCCGTCGCGCCGGGCGCGGTCAGCGCCGAGCTGGCCGTGGCCCCGCACCTGATGGCGCCCAACGGCTATCTGCATGCAGGCAGCCTCGTGACCCTGGCCGACACCGCCTGTGGCTATGGCTGCATCGCCAGCCTGCCCGAGGGCGCGCAGAACTTCACCACCGTCGAGCTGAAGTCCAACCATCTGGGCACGGCGCGCGAGGGCATGCTGGACTGCCAGGCCACCGGCGTGCACCTGGGCCGCACGACCCAGGTCTGGGACGCCGTCGTCAAGCATCGCGACAGCGGCAAGACCCTGGCGGTCTTCCGCTGCACGCAGATGATTCTCTACCCCAAGGCCTGAGCGGTTCAGGCGCGCCGCAGCAGGTCGCCGAACACCGTCAGCTCGCCGTCGCGGCGGTCCTCGCCCGGCGCGTCGTAGAGCACCAGCCAGCCGGGCTTGCCCGCCAGCAGCTCCGGCGGCACGGCGCACAGCGCTTCGGCACGGTTGCAGCCCTGGCCATGGGGCAAGGTGATGGCTTCGCTCAGCGCGGTCGCCTCGAAGCGTACCGGCGCACTGTTGGCCGCCAGCGCGACGCGCGCGCTGGGCCATAGAAACAGGCGGATCTCCCCGTCCAGCACCATGGTCGGCCCGGCGAGGATGTAGAGGTCGTCGCCGCTGAAATGCAGATCGCGCACGCCCAGCCCCTGCAACTGCAGGAAGTGCTTGCGGTACAGTCTGCCCTGCTCGTCCAGGGGCAGCAGCCGCAGCTGCTCGCCACGCGCCTCGACCTCGATCTCCAGCAGCGCCGACCAGCCGCGCAGCACCGGGCCGCGCAGGCCCAGCAGCAGGCGCTGGCCGGCAATCGCCAGGCCCTCGATATCGAAGCCGTTGTCCTTGCCCGGAATGGCCATGAAAGGGCCGATATGCGGGTCATCGGCCAGCAGCCGGCTCAGCTGATTGCCTTCGGCATCGCCCTTCAGGCGCTGCGCGCGACGGCCATCGCGAGCCTCGCGCACCAGGCAGGGCGAGCCATCGGCACCCGCCTCGATAGGCACCCGGGCCAGCAGGCGCCGGTTGCCGTCGAGCGAGAGCTTGGCCAGGCGCTTGGCATTTTCGGCATCGTCGCGCCCGGGTTTGATGTTCTTGCGCTTGAGCCCGTGCGAGCCGACCAGCCAGAGCCAGTCGTCCACCACGGCCAGGCCCTCCAGATCGGCCTCCTCGTCGGCAGCGCCGGGCAGGTCCAGCAAGTCGGCCAGCGGAAAATCGCGGGCCTCGCCGAAGCGCAGCCGCTCGGCCCCGACCGGCTCGAGCCGACGCAGCCGGTCCACCCCGCAGGCCTCATCGCCGGCGACCCACAGAAAATCGCCGCTGAAGGCCGCGCCGGAGAGATTGGTGTGGACCAGGGAGGCCGAGGCAAATTCCAGGCGGACGGCATTGGCGCTGCGGGATCGGGGCATGAGGAGGCTCCAGGACACGAGGCCACCATCATGCAACAGGCCCGCAAGCGGGCAGCAGGCTTTCAGCGCAGGCTCAGCGCGAGGCTGGCCAGCAGCAGCAGCGCGTGCGGAAAGGCCACGGTCGGCTTGCAGGCGCTGCGCGCATAGCCGCCCAGCAGGGCCAGCCCGCCGGGCCGGGACGCGGCCCACTCACTGTGCAGTTGGAAGGCCGCCAGCGCTTGCCGATCCGCCGCGGCAGCCGGCAGCAGGCCTTGCTCGACGCGCAGCAGGCGCGCGCCGATACGGGCCTGGTAGGTCTTCAGCATCGCCTCCTGCCCCCACAGCAGCAGCGCCACCAGGCCCAGCCAATGCGGGCCGATCCGCCAGGCCAGACCGAGCGCGAACAGCGCGACGCCGGCCAGCTTGATCAGCAGCGCGCCGCGTTCGTATTGCTCGTGCTGCGTTTGCAGCAGGGTCCATTCTTGTTGCAGCGGCGACATCATGCTCATCGCTGCGGCTTGCCGGCCACGCCAAGCTGGCGATACAGCGCATTGGCCCGCGTCAGGTGCTCGCGCATCGCCTGCTCGGCGGCGGCCGGTTGGCGGGCGGCAATCGCCTCGACGATGCGCCGGTGCTCGCTCAAGGTCAGCTCCTCGGCACCCGGCGCGCGCACCAGGGGCTGGTAGTACTCGCTGGCCCAACCAAACAAGGCCTCGACAATCGCCGGGAAGATCGGGTTGCCGCTGATGCGGGCGATCTCGCGATGAAAGGCCATATCGAACTCGAGAAACTTGCCGAGATTGGCCATCGAGGCGCGGTGCTCGTCCAGGCGCTGGCGCAGCCGGGCGATGTCGTCCTCGGTCGCCCGCTCGGCGGCCAGGCGGGCCATGCCGGTCTCCAGAAAGATGCGCGCTTCCTTCAGATGTTCCAGGCTGTCCGGCTGCATATGCAGCAGGTGACGGGCGCCGCCGGCGATCTGCTCGATCAGGCTGCCGGCCGTCGGCACGACAACGCGAGCCCGCTCGCCATGGCTGATCTCGACAATGCCCGAGCGCTCCAGCGCCTGCAGGGCCTCGCGCACCGCCGGCCGGCCGACGCCGTAGAACTCCATCAGCTCGCGCTCGGCCGGCAGCTGCGCACCGGGCGCGATCTCGCCGCTGCGGATGCGCTCCATCAGGCGGTCCAGCACCTCCTGATAGAGCTTTCGACGGTGGATGGGGGATTCGGCGGCTGTCATGGCGCGGCGGAAGTTAACACATGCCTGCTCTTGCCCTGCCGCACATCGGCGAAGAAGTCGGCGCCGCCCATCTGGCCGCCCTTCAGCACGATCTCCAAGCCATCGCGTGCGCTGTGGTCCGACCAGGCGCGGCACAGCGGCGCACCGGGGGCAAGACCTGCCACCACGCTCAAGGCCGCGATATCCAGCGCGCTGGCCACCGCGCCCGAGCTGTCGCCGCCGGCCACCGCGATGCGCGTCAGGCGCTGGGGCGCGCGGTCCAGCAGCCGGCGCATCAGCGCGGCCAGGCCGCGGCCCACCTGCTCGGCGGCTGTGGCATCGGAGCTGAGCACGGCCGGATCGTCCGGGCCGGTGGCCGAATAGACCAGCGGGCTCTGCCCCTCGGCCAGTGCCGTGAGCGCGGCGGCCACGGCGCGCTCGATCTCGGCCTCGGGCCAGGCCAGCAGGCGCGGCAGGTCCAGCCGCTCGCAGGCAAAGCCCTGCTGAGCGGCCCGCGCGATCTGCGCCGCGGTGACCGGCGAGCAGCTGCCGCTGACCACCGCGATGCGGTCCACCGGCGCGGCCACCGGCAGCCCTGGCTGGGCCGGCAGCAAGCCCTCGCGGCGCCAGTGCGCGGCCAGCGCGTACTGCAGGCCCGAGGACGAGGCACTGAACAGCCCCGCGCCGCGCCGCTGCCAGATCAGCCGGCCGGCCTCGGCCAGGGTCTCCTCATCCAGCACATCGATCAGCACGACCGGCACGTCCTCTCCCAGCAGGCTTTGCAGATCCGCCCCCTGGCGCAGCCGCACCATATCGACCAGCTCGATGCGTCGGGGCGTCTGCGCGCTCAGATGCAAGCGCAGATCGGACTCGGCCATCGGCGTGACCGGATGGCGCGACATGGTCGGGTGGCGGTCCAGCCGGTGGCCGACACCGTTGACGGCCGCGAACAGATTCCCGAAGACCTGGTAGCGCGCCAGACGCGGCGCACCGACCACCATCGGCGACCAGCGGCCCTGGGGCATCAGCGGCACACCGAGATCGATCGCGCGGCCTATCGAGCCGACCGCGGGCGAGGAGTCGAAGGTCGAGCAGATCTTGTACTGCAGCAGCGGTGCACCGAGCGCGGCCAGGCTGGCGAAAGCGGCCGGCAGGTTCGCATTCATCCAGGAGGGGCTCTGCCCGCGCGACTGGCCGGCCAGGCCCACGCAGCGCAGGCCCGGAAAGCGCTGCAGCCACTCGTGCGTGGGCGGGCGCAGGAACAGCAGCGTCGGCACACCGGCGGCGGTGAAGGCCTCCATCACATCGGTGGAGCCGGTGAAATCGTCGCCGTAATAGCTCAGCAGCAGGCCCGGGGGCCAGGTCTTGCCTGCATCCATCACGCTCACCAGAAGCCCAGCGCCTCGCGCAGCTCGGCGTGCTCGCGGGCATGGTCCTGCAAGGGCGTGCCGGCCATCGCCGCGGCCCAGGCCTGGCGGAAGGCGGTGACGCCGGCCGCGATGCCGCCGGGATGGCCGAAGATGCCGCCGCCGGCGGCGTGGATCAGATCGGCCGTGCCCAGCGCCGCATAGGTGCCGGGTGCCTGCAGCCCGGTCTGGCCCGAGCTGAAGACCGGCATCGCGGCCATAGCCGCCCGCTCAAACAGCGGCTGCAGCACCGCGCGCGCGGCCGCGATCACGCTGTCGTCGGGCTCGCTGAACTTGTTGGCCAGGCCGTTGACATGCAGATGGTCGGCACCGGCCAAGCGCTGGATCTGCTGCCAGGGCGCATAGTCCCAGCCCAGCGCCGGGCAGCGGCTCAGCCAGCCCCAGCCGGCGCGGTGGCCGTGGATTGGCAGCTGGGCATGGCGGCGCAGCTCGGTCAGGCCGACCAGGCCCACCGCATTGAGGCTGACCATCACGCAGCTGCCGCCGAGCGATTGCACGAGATCATGGCGGCGCCGCATCTGGTCCAGATCACCGCTCAGATTGAAGGCCACCATGGGCTTGCGGCCGAGCTTGTCGGCGGCCGCGTTGACGACGGCCATCACCGCGCGCACCCGCTCCTCGAAGGGGCAATGCGGGCCATCGGCCTGCAGCTCGTCGTCCTTGATGAAGTCGATGCCGCCGGCCACCAGCTGGCGCACCTGCTCGGCCGTCTCCTCGGGGTTCAGCCCCACGCTGGGCTTGATGATGGTGCCGATCAGCGGCCCGGTCGGCACCCCGGCCAGCGCCCGCGTGCCGGCGATGCCGAAGGCCGGGCCGGCATAGGCGGCGGCAAAGGCCGGCGGCAGCCGCAGATCGGTGATGCGCAGACCCGAGACCTGGCGCAGCTCGAACAGATTGCCGGCAATCGTCGCGATCAGATTCGGCAGCGAGGGGCCGAGGTTCTCCAGCGGCCAAGACAGTTCCAGCTTGCAGCGGGTGTAGCGCTTGCTCGGCATGCCGCCGGGCAGGCTGGGCTGATCGCTGGTATCGATGACCTCCAGCTGCTCGACTCGCGCGCCGGCCCGCGCCTTCAGCGCCGGCGTCTCGGCCGCCAGCGCGAGAAAAGTGCCGCTGGACTGCTCGCCGGCGATGACCTCGGCCGCGCGGCGCGGGTCATCGCCGGTCTCCAGCCAGTAGCTGGCGTGGATGCGTTCACCGCTCATCAGATGCAGCGGCCGCCATCCACTTCGAGCGCGACGCCGGTGATGAACTCCGCGTCGTCGCTGGCCAGAAAGGCCGTGGCCTTGGCGATGTCCAGCGGGGTCGACATGCGGCCCATTGGGATGGTCGCGATGATCTTGGCCCGCGTGGCCTCGCTGTCCTCGCCGGGCAGGAAGTCCTGGATCAGGCCGGTCGCCCCCATCACCGGATTGATCGCGCAGACGCGTATGCCCTCGGGCGCCAGCTCGATCGCCATGCCCTTGGTCAGCGTGATCGCCGCGCCCTTGGTACCGCTGTACCAGGACAGGCCTGGCCGCGGGCGCAGGCCTGCGGTCGACGCGATATTGATGATGACGCCGCGGCGCTGCTTCTTGAACAGCGGCACGGTGTGGATCGCGCCCAGATAGATGCTTTTCACATTGGTCGCGTAGACGCGGTCGAAGGTCGCCTCGTCGACCTCCAGCATCGGCTGGTTCTTGTGCGTGGTGCCGGCGTTGTTGATCAGGATGTCGACGCGGCCATAGTGCTGGACGGTGGCGGCCACCATCGCAGCGACCGACTCGTTCTTCGTCACATCGGCATGCACGGGGATGGCCTTGCCACCGGCCGCCTCGATCTCCGCGGCCACCTTCTCGGCCGCATCGAAGCGCCAGTCGGCCACGACCACCTTGGCACCCAGCTCGGCGAAGAGCTTGGCAATGCCCTCGCCGAAGCCGCCGCCGGCCCCGGTCACGATGGCCACGCGGTCCTGCAGTTTCTTGGTTTCGCTCATCTCTAAGTCTCCTCAGCCGTGTTGGATGGCAATGGTCTTGATGGTCGTGAAGCTGCGCAGCCCCTCAAAGGCTTTCTCGCGGCCATAACCCGAATGCTTCATGCCGCCGAAGGGCAGCTCGATGCCGCCGCCGGCGCCGTAGTTGTTGACAAAGACCTGGCCGGCCTCGATGCGGTGCGCGGCACGCAGCTGGCGCGCGCCGTCGCGGGTCCAGACCGCGGCGGTCAGGCCGAAGGGCGTGCCGTTGGCCAACTCAATCGCCTCGTCCTCGCTGTCGAAGGCAAAGGCCGCCAGCACCGGACCGAAAACCTCCATCTGCGCGACCGGGTGTTCGCTGGGCACGGCGTTCAAGAGCATGGGCGGGAAGTAGAAACCGCCGGCCGGCGCATCGGCGGCCAGCTTGGCGCGGGCCGCGAGCTGGATGCCGTCGGCCAGCGCCGCATCGATCATCGCGGACACGCGGTCCAGCTGGCGGCGGTTGATCAGCGGGCCGCAGTCGGGGCCGGTCTTGCCGGCACCGGTCGTCAGCGCCTCGAAGCGCGCCTTCAGCTGCGCGATCACCGTGTCGTAGATGCTGCGCTCGATCAGCACGCGGCTGCCGGCCGCGCAGGTCTGGCCGGCGTTCTGCACGATGGCGTTGACCACCACCGGCAGGGCCTTGTCCAGATCGGCATCGGCGAACAGGAGTTGCGGCGACTTGCCGCCCAGCTCCAGGGTCACCGGCACATGGTTGGCCGCAGCGGCCTGGGCCACTGCGGTGCCGGTCTGCGGCGAGCCGGTGAAGGAGATGTGGTTGATGCCGGTATGGGCGGCCAGCGCGGCGCCGGCCTCGACGCCCAGCCCGCAGACGATGTTCAGGGCACCAGCCGGCAGGCCAGCCTGCAGCGCCAGCGCGGCAATGCGCAGCGGGCTCAGGCAGGCATCCTCGGCCGGCTTGACGACGCAGGCATTGCCGGCCGCCAGCGCGCCGCCGACCGAGCGACCGAAGATCTGCGCCGGGTAGTTCCAGGGGATGATGTGGCCGGTCACGCCATGCGGCACGCGCACGGCGATCACGGTGCTGCCGGCCGCATAGGGAATGCTCTCGCCATGCAGCTTGTCGGCCGCGCCGCCGTAGTACTCGAAGTAGCGCGCGCAGGCGGTGATGTCGGCCTTGGCCTGCTGGATAGGCTTGCCGGTGTCGGCGCACTCCAGCAGCGACAACTCCTCATGGTGCTGCAGGATCAGTGCCGACAGCTTCGTCAGGATGCGGCCGCGCTCGGTAGCCGTGCAGCGGCCCCAGGCGCCGTGGAAGGCGGCGCGCGCCGCCTGCACTGCGGCATCGATATCGCGCGCATCGCTGCGCGGCAGGCTGGTGAAGACCCGGCCATCGGACGGGTCCAGCACGTCGATGCGCAGACCCGAGAAGGCGGCGCCATGCTCGCCGGCGATCAGATTGAGTTGGGGCTTCAGGTCCATCATCAACGCACCGCCTGGATCGCTGCGATCTTGTCGGCACCGAACTCTTTCGCGAAGGCCGCATAGGCCGGCGCCACCGCCTTGCGGAAGCTCTCGCCATCGACCTTCTCGATCACCTGCATGCCGTCCTTGCGCAGCTGGGCGATGCCGGTGGCCTCGTCCTCGTTGACCTTTTTGCGCTGCGCGATCGCACCCACCTGGGCGGCCGCGACGAAGACCTTCTTGTCGGCCTCGGAGAGCTTGTTCCAGACATTGGGCGACACGATGATCACGGCCGGCGAGTAGACATGGCCGGTCAGCGACAGGTACTTCTGCACCTGGGCGAACTTGGCCGACAGGATCACCGGGATCGGGTTCTCCTGCCCGTCGACCGTGCCCTGCTGCAGCGCGGTGAACAGCTCGGGAAAGGCCATCGGCGTGGGCAGCAGACCGAAGGTCTTGTAGCCGTCCATATGGACCTTGTTCTCCATCGTGCGCACCTTCAGGCCGGCCGCGTCGCCGGCCGTCATGATGGGGCGCTTGTTATTGGTCATGTGGCGGAAGCCGTTTTCGGTCCAGGCCAGGCCGATCAAGCCCTTGGCCTGCATCTTCTTCAGCAGGTCCTGGCCGATGGGGCCGTCCATCGTGTGCCGCGCATGCTCGTAGTCGCGAAACAGAAAGGGGATGTCAACGATCTTGGTCTCGGGCACGAAGTTGCCGAGTGCGCCAGTCGAGGCGTTCACGAGATCCTGCGTGCCCAGTTGCACCGCCTCGATCTGCTCGCGCTCGCCGCCCAGCGCCGAGTTCGGAAACTGCTGGCATTTGTAGCGGCCCTGCGTGCCCTTCTCGACCTCGTCGCAGAAGGCCACCGAGCCGACCCAGTAGTGCGAATCCTTGGCCGGCGTGTAGCCGATCTTCAGCACGGTTTGTGCACCGGCCGTGCCAGTCAGGACGGCGAGGGCCGCCAGCAGGGTGGCGCGGCAAAGACGGTGTTGCTTTGTTTGCATGGCTGTCTCCGTTGTGTAGGGGCGTGGCGTCATCAGGTGATGCGCTGGATGCTGTCGGCGATCTCGGGGCGATCGAACACGCCCTTCCAGTCCTCGCGCATCAATCGCGGCTTGCCGAAGGCGATGGCCTTGTTGCAGGCGTCGGAGAACTGGCCCGGGATCTCCTTGAAGATCACTGCCGCGAGGATGGTCATATGGCCCAAAAGGAAGTCGCGCGCCGCCTCGGCCGGCACGCCGCGCTTGACGACCTCGTCCATGCCCTCGCGCATCACGTCCAGCAGGGTCGCGCAGACGGTCTCGGACAGGCCCGGCTCCAGCAGCGCCATTTGCTCGACGCTCAGCCGGTAGGAGCGCAGGATGGGGGCGTAAATGGTCTTGGCGATGTCCTCGCCCAGCGCGAAGTCACCATCGGTCCCCTGCATCAGCGCGCTGACCACCGACTGCTTGGCATGCAGGCCGCCGAAGAAATCGCGCCGGCCCTCGGGCGTGCTCTCGTCGTTGAAGATCGGGGGATGGCAGGGATGGGCGACGAAATAGACCAGATCGGGCCGCTCGGGCAGATGGCCGGCGAAGGGCGCGGCGGCGTCCAAGGTCATCACCATCGTGCCGGGCTTGAGCAGCGGCGCGATCTCGTGCGAGAGCTTGCCGATCAAGGTGTCGGGCACGGCCAGGATCACGACCTCGGCCCCGTCCAGCGCGGCCTCGGCCGAGACGCAGGCGATGCCCAGTTCGTCCTTGAGCCGCTGGCGACCGCCGGCGCCGGGCTCGACATGGCGCACCTCGTAGGCCGAGCCGATCAGATTGCGGCTCAGGCGGTAGCCCATCTTGCCGCCGGCGCCGAACAGCGCGATGGTGGTGCCAGTGCTCATCTCATGTCTCCAGGCTTGTTGTGGCCTGATGGTATGATGAGCACATCATCGCAACACCGTGGAAAACCCTTGCCGCCTACTGCGGCCCGATGGCCGGTGCCGGCTGCGGCGCCACGACGGCCGCCGGCGCATAGACCAGATCGCGCAGCGCCAGGCTGATCGGCGGTAGATAGGTGATCAGCATCAGGCAGCCGATGATGACCAGCACAAAGGGCAGCAGGTACTTGACGATGCGGTCCAGCGAGATCCTGGCCACCGTGCAGGCCGCGAACAGATTGACGCCGAAGGGCGGCGTGATCATGCCGAGTGCCAGGTTGACGACCATGATCATCCCGAAGTGCACCGGGTCCACGCCGAAGTGCACGGCCACCGGCACCAGGATGGGCGCCAGCACGATGATGGCGGCCGAGGTCTCGATGAACATGCCGATCACGAACAACGCGGCATTGACGCCCAAGAGGAACCACATCGGCGACTTCAGCACCTCGGTCAGCCAGGTGCCCAGCGCCTCGGGAATGCCGGCGCGCGTGACCAGATAGGCGAACAGGCCGGCGTTGGCGATGATGAACATGATCACCGCGCTGGAGATCACCGATTTGCGGAACACCGGGATCAGGTCCTTCAGGCTGAGCTCGCGGTGGATCAGCAGGCCGACGATCAGCGCATAGAACACCGCCACCACCGAGGCCTCGGTGGGCGTGAAGATGCCGCCATAGATGCCGCCCAGGATGATGACGGGCATCAGGAGCGCCCAGCCGGCCTGCAAGGTGGCCGCGCCGACGCCCAGCCGGCCATCGCCGTCCTGCAGGCCCCAGCCCTTCCAGCGGCAGTACAGATGCACAAACAGCATCAGCACGCCGCCGATCAGCAGGCCCGGGCCGATGCCGGCAATGAAGAGCTCGCCGATCGAGACCTCGGCCGAGACGCCGAACAGAATCATCGGAATCGAGGGCGGGATGATGACGCCCAGCTCGGCCGAGGTGGCCTGCAGCGCCGCCGCGTACTCGCGCGGATAGCCATGCTTGATCAGCGCCGGAATCAGGATGGCGCCGATCGCGAAGGTGGTGGCCACCGAGGAGCCCGACACCGCCGCGAAGATCATGCAGGTCAGCACGCAGGTCATCGGCAGGCCGCCCTGCACGCCGCCCACCAGCGACTTGGCGAACTCGACCAGGCGGCGCGAGATGCCGCCGTTCTCCATCAGATTGCCGGCCAGGATGAAGAAGGGCACGGCCGCCAGCGGGAACTTGTCGATCGCGGTGAACATCTCCTTCGGTGCGAGCACCAGCTTGTCGGGATCGAACAGCGCGATGCCCAGCATCGCCGAGCCGCCGATGGCCACGGCAATGGAGATGCTGAAGGCAAAGGCCAGCAGCATCGTGATCATCAGAGTCAGGGACATGATGCGGAACCTGTAGTCTTATTGAGCCAATTCCAGCTCTTCATTGATCGGATCCAGGTGCTGGGCCAGCACCGCGACGATGGCCAGCGCGGCGCCCACCGGCAGCGCCGCATAGGCCCAGGCCATCGAGATCTCCATGCTGGCAAAGGTCTGGAAGCGCACACGCCAGGCCAGATCGATACCGAACCACAGCAGCACGCCCAGAAAGGTCAGCGAGCTGACGGTGATCACCACGCGCACGACATGCCGCCAGGCTCCCTTGCTCAGGCGCAGCATCAGGTCCACCGACACCAGCGCGCCGCGCCGGAAGGCCACGACCACGCCCAGCATCACGCACCAGATCAAGAGGCGGCGCATGGCCTCCTCGGTCCAGGTCGAGGGCTGGGACAGCACGAAACGCGACACCACCTGCCACATCCCCAGGCAGCTGATCACGGCCAGCAGCACACAGGCCACATGCAGGGACAGATTGCTCAGCCGGCGGTCCACCGCCAACAAGATTTCACGCATCACGACTCCTGGGGCGCGCCCGTGTGGGCGCGCCGGGCTGAGGATTTACTTGACGGCCTGGATGGCGGCGATCTTGTCGGCGCCGAATTCCTTGGCGAAGCCGGCATAGGCCGGGGCCACCGCCTTGCGGAAGCTGTCGCCATCGACCTTCTCGACCACCTGCATGCCGTCCTTCTTCAGCTGGGCGATGCCGCTGTTCTCGTCGTCGTTGACCTTTTTGCGCTGCGCCGCAGCGCCCTTGGCGGCCGCTTCCATGAAGACCTTCTTGTCAGCGTCGTTGAGCTTGTTCCAGACCGTCGGCGACAGCAGCAGCACGGCCGGCGAGTAGACGTGGCCGGTCAGCGACAGATGCTTTTGCACCTGCGAGAACTTGGACGACAGGATCACCGGGATCGGGTTCTCCTGACCGTCGACCGTGCCCTGCTGCAGCGCGGTGAACAGCTCCGGGAAGGGCATCGGCGTGGGCAGCAGGCCGAAGGTCTTGTAGCCCTCCATATGCACCTTGTTCTCCATCGTGCGCAGCTTCAGGCCCGACGCGTCGCTGGCCTGCACGATGGCGCGCTTGCTATTGGTCATGTGGCGGAAGCCGTTCTCGGTCCAGGCCAGGCCGATCAGGCCCTTGCCCTGCAGCTTCTTCAGCACGTCCTGGCCGATGGGTCCGTCCATCGTGTGGCGCGCGTGGTTGTAGTCGCGGAACAGGAAGGGGATGTCGAAGATCTTGGCCTCGGGCAGGAAGTTGCCCAGCGGGCCGGTCGAGGTGTTGGTCAGGTCCTGCGTGCCCAGCTGCACCGCCTCGATCTGCTCACGCTCGCCGCCCAGCGCCGAGCTGGGGAACTGCTGGCATTTGTAGCGACCCTGCGTGCCCTTCTCGATCTCGTCGCAGAAGGCGGTCGAGCCGACGCCGTAATGCGATTCCTTGCTGGTCGCGTAGCCGATCTTCAGCACGGTCTGGGCCGAGGCCGCGCCGGTGAGGGCGGTCATGGCGATGAGGGCCAGGGCGGCCCCTTGGATAGCGTTCTTTGTCATGGTTTGTCTCCTGTTTTTCTATGGCGAAGGGTTGAAGAAATGGAAGTCAGAGCCGCAGCGGCACGCTGACGGCGGCGGGGTTGTCCTGCAGGTACTGCCTGACGATGCTGAGAAAATCGCTGTCGGGGGCGAGCCCCAGCCGCGCCTGGCGCGGCGACTCGAAGCGGGCCGGCCAACCGCCCACCATGCGGGCCACGCCGGCATCGGGCCGGAAGCTGACGCGGGCCACCGCCTCGGGCCCGGCCACCGTGGCCAGCGCGTCCAGCATCTGCTGCACGGTGACGGTCAGCGCCGGCAGGTTCAAGGCGGTGCGGCCGCCGAAATCCTCGCGGCTGGCTTCATAGACCTTGATCAGCCCGTCAATGGTGGTGGCCGGCGAGGCCAGCGCAATCGCCGTGTCCGGCGCCACCGGGCAGACCGCGTCCAGGCCCGCCAAGGGCTCGCGGATGATGGCCGACAGAAAGCCGGAAGCCGCCCCATTGGGCCGGCCCGGCCGCACCGACACCGTCATCAGCCGCGCCGTGCGGCCATCGATGAAGCCCTTGCGGCTGTAGTCGGCCACCAGCTGCTCGCAGATGAATTTGTGGATGCCATAAGAAGACTGCGGCGTCGGCAGGGTGTCGTCGCGCACCACGGCCGGCAGCGGCAGCGCCGGGTCGGAGCCGAACACCGCGACCGAGCTGGCGAACACCAGGCGCGCCGGCTTCTGCGCCGCCCGCAGCGCGTCGAGCAGGGCCCGGGTCGTGTCGAGATTGGAGCGCAGGCCCAGCTCGAAATCGGCCTCGCACTCGGCCGACACGGCCGAGGCCAGATGGAACACACCGTCGAAGCCCTCCGCACCCAGCGCCGCGCACTGATCGAGCAAGGCACCGGTGCGGGCCTGCACGCGCGCATCGGCCAGTAGATCGGCCGGCGGCGGGAACAGATCGGCCAGCACCAACGCGCTGATGGGCTGGCCGGCCAGGCTGCCGCGCGCCAGCAGCGTGCGCGCCAGGCGCGCGCCGAGGAAGCCGGCGCCGCCGGTGATCAAGAGCTTCATGATTGGGAATCCTTGTAGGGGGCGAACCAGCCGAGGCCCGCCGAGGTCCCTGCCCGCGGCCGGTACTCGGCGCCGACATGGCCGGCGTAGCCCAGCTCGTCGAGCAGCGCGAACAGCCAGGGATAGTTCAGCTCGCCGAGATCGGGCTCGTGTCGATCCGGCACGCCGGCGATCTGGATGTGGCCCACCGCACCGCCGGGCACCAGGTACCGGCGCAGCTTCGTCGCCAGATCACCCTCGACGATCTGGCAGTGATAGAGGTCCATCTGCAGCTTCAGATTCGGCGCGCCGATCTCGGCGATCAGCGCATGGGCCTCGTCCTGGCGGTTCAAAAAATAGCCGGGAATGTCGCGGGTGTTGATCGGCTCGATCAGCACCTCAAGGCCTTGCGCCCTCGCCTGCCCGGCCGCCCAGGCCAGATTGGCCAGATAGGTCTCGCGCACGGCACCGGCCGAGCGCAGGCCGGCCATCACATGGATGCGCGGACAGGCCAGGGCCTCGGCATAGGGCAGGGCCTGCTCGACAAAGCCGCGCCGGAATTCGTCCTCACGGCCGGGCAGCGCCGCGATGCCGCGTTCGCCGGCCTCGAAGTCGCCGGGCGGGGCATTGAACAGCACCTGGCGCAAGCCGGCATCGCGCAGCCGCGCGGCCAGCTCGGCGCGCTCGAAGGCATAGGGAAACAGGTACTCGACCGCCTTGAAGCCATCGTGCGCGGCCGCCGCGAAGCGGTCGAGAAAATCATGCTCCGTGTACATCATCGATAGATTGGCGGCGAAACGGGGCATGTGTTTTTCCTTCTTACCAGCGCGCGCCGAAATGCTGGCGCAGCTCGTCGATCTGCTGATCGCTCAGCGGTGCCGGCTTCGGATCACTGATCAGCCACAGCCGGGCGGTCTCTTCCAGCTCTTCCAGCACCGCCATCGCCTGGGCCGGCGAGTCGTGCCAGACATTGGGACCCAGCCGATCCATCAGCAGTGCGCGAATCGGTGCACCGCTGCGCTGGGCCCGCAGGATCGCGGCGGCGGCGGCCTCGGCTGCGGCCGGGTCGCCGGGCCGGTGGTAGCGGATCAGCGGCACATGGCCGACCTTCATCACGTAATAAGGCGTGATCGGCGGCAGGATGTCCTGCTCGCGCCAGACGCCGGCCAGGCTCAGCGCCACCAGATGGCTGCTGTGCGTGTGGATCACGCAGCCTGCCTGCGGCTCGGCCTCATAGATGCGCCGGTGCAGCGCCAGGGTCTTGCTGGCACGCGCGCCGGACAGCTGCTGACCATCCAGCGCCACCAGGGCCAGGTCTTGCGGATTCAGAAAGCCCAGGCAGGCGTCGGTGGGTGTGATCAGAAAGCCCTGCTCATCGGGCAGGCGCACGCTGATATTGCCGGCCGTCGCATGCACATAGCCGCGCTCAAACAGCGAGCGGCCGACGCGGCAGATCTCGGTGCGCAAGCTGTCCATCATCAGCTCACCATCCCCAGCGCCTTGGCAAAGAAATCGACGCTGCCGAAATTGCCGGACTTCAGCGCCAGCAACAGCGCCCGGCCCTCGGCCTGCGTCCAGGGCACGCCCGGATCAATCGTCGCGCCGATGCGCAGCGAGCGCACACCCAGGGCCTGCACCACCGCGCCCGAGGTCTCGCCGCCGGCCACCACCAGGCGGCGCACGCCGCCACGCTCGACCAGGCCCTGCGCGATCTGGGCCAGACAGTGCTCGACCAGCTGACCGGCCCGCGCCACGCCCAGGGCCTCTTGCACCGCCTTCACATCGGCGGGCTCCGCCGTCGCATAGATCAGCACCGGATCGGGTTGCCGGGCCGCCCAGGCCAGGGCTTGCTCGGCTTGCGCTTCGCCGGCAGCCAATGCCAGCGCATCGATCTGGAAGCCCGGACGTCCATCACCAAGCCAGTGACAGACTTGCGCATTAGTCGCCGCCGAGCAGGAGCCCGACAGCACCGCCGCCGCGCCGCCGACCGCCGGCAACACGGCCGCGCCGGCATCGGGCTGGAGCCAGCCACGCGCGGCATAGACCTCGGGCAAGCCCAGCGCGACGCCGGAGCCGGCGGTGATCAAGGGCAGATCGTCGCAGGCCTGGGCCAGCACGCGCAGGTCCTCGTTGCCGATCGCATCGGCGACGGCCAGGCGCACGCCCTCGCCGCGCAGCGCCGCGATGCGCTCGCGCGTCGCGGCCACGCCCCGGGCGATGCTGTCGTAGCGCAGCAGGCCCACGCGGGACTGCGGCGCCTGCTGCTGCAGCACGCGCACCAGGTTCGCATCCCGCATCGGCGTCAACGGGTGATCGCGCATGGCCGAGTCGCTGAGTAGCTGGTCGGCCACGAAGAGATGGCCACGGAACACCGTGCGGCCGTTCTCCGGGAAGGCCGGGCAGGCGATCGCGAAGTCGGTGCCCAGCGCCGCCATCAGCGCCTCGGTCACCGGGCCGATATTGCCGGCCGCGGTGGAGTCGAAAGTGGAGCAGTATTTGAAATAGAACTGGCGCGCGCCGGCGGCCTGCAACCAGCGCAAGGCCGCCAGCGACTCGGCCACCGCCTCGGCGGCCGGCGTGGTGCGCGACTTCAGCGCGATGACCACCGCATCCGCCTCGGGCAGAGCATCGCCCTCGCCCGGCACGCCGATCAGCTGCAGCGTGCGCATGCCGGCGCGCACCAGCATGCTGGCCACATCGGTCGCACCGGTGAAGTCATCGGCGATCACACCGAGCACGATGCTGCTGCGTTGCGCCCTCATGCGCTCGCCTTCGGCAGCTCGATATCGGCCAGTTCGGCATAGAACTTGATCACCGCCGCATCGTCCTCGGCGCCATGGCCGGCGGCGGCGGTGGCCAGATAGAGCTGGTGGGCCTGGGCCGCCAGCGGCAGCGGGAAGTGCAGCTTGCGCGCCGCGTCCAGCACGATGCCCAGGTCCTTGATGAAGATATTGACGGCCGACAGTGGCCGGTAGTCACCATCGAGGATATGGGGCACGCGGTTCTGGAACATCCAGCTGCTGCCGGCCGAGTTGCAGATCACTTCGTAGAGCTGGCGCGGATCGGCGCCGGCCCGCATGCCCAGCGCCATCGCCTCGCAGGCCGCCGCGATATGCACGCCGGCCAGATGCTGATTGACCATCTTGACGGTGGAGCCGACGCCGGCCTTGTCGCCGAGCCGGTAGACCTTGCCGGCGATCGCGTCCAGCGCCGCGCCGGCCGCCGCAAAAGCCTCGGGCTTGCCCGAGGCCATCACCGTCATCTGGCCCTCGGCCGCCTTCTTCGCGCCGCCCGAGACCGGGCCGTCGATCAGCCACAGGCCGCGCTCGGCCAGGCGTGCTTCCCACAGCGGCGGCAGCGTCGGGTCGACCGTGGCCGAGCTGACCACCACCGAGCCAGGCTTCAGCAGCTCGCTCAAGCCCTTGGCCGTCCCATGGCCGAACAGCAGCTGCTCGGTCTGCACGGCGTTGACCACCAGCACCACGACCACATCGCAGTGCGCGGCCAGCTCGGCCAGCGACTCGGTGGCCGAGCCGCCCTCGGCCGCGAAGCGCTCGCGCGCGGCGGCGGTCAGATCCAGGCCCCAGGTCGGCACGCCGCGCCGCAGCGCCGATACGGCCGCGCCGAAGCCCATCGAGCCCAGACCGATCACACCCAGGGTCTTCGCGCTTGTTGTCTGTGCTGCCGTCATTGCTTTGCCTTTGTTGACTTGCCGGCTTTCAGCACGCCGGCGATCTCGAGTCGCCTCGCCGCCTGTTCCATATGGCCGGTGGCCACGCGCCGCGCCGTCAGCGCATCGCGCGCCGCGATTGCCTCGACCAGGGCGCTGTGCTCCTGGCGCACTGCCTCGGCAAAGCCGCGGTGGCGCGCCTCATTGCCGCGCGTGACCCGCATCGCCTCGCGCAGATACTGCTCCAGAAAGCCGAGCAGGCGGCCGAACTGCGGATTGCCCGAGGCCTCGGCGATCGCGCGGTGCAGGGCCAGGTCTTGATCGACCCCGTCACCACCGGCGGCCACGGCCACCTCGATGGCCTGCAAGGCCTTGCGTATCGCCGCAATCTGGGCCCGCGAGGCCCGCTCGGCCGCCAGCGCCGCGATCTCGCCTTCCAGCGCGCGTCGCACCTCGACGATCTGTGCCACCGCCTGCAGCGACTCCAGCACCGTCGGATCAAAGGCCAGCGGCTTGTTGGCGGCCGGCGGCGCGACATAGACGCCCGAGCCCTGGCGCGAGATCAGGAGACCCTGCGACTTCAGCTGATGCACCGCCTCGCGCACCACGGTGCGCGACACGCCATGCAGTTCGCTGAGCTGCTGCTCGGTCGGCAGCCGGGCGCCTGGCGCCAGGCTGCCAGCCTCGATCTGCCCGGCCAGCAAGGCGGCGAGGCGGTCGGACAGGCGGCTGGCCTGCAGCCGTGGCGCACTGTGCGCTGCGGCGTTCAGTGACACGATGGGAAGAAGCTGAAATTCATCAGGTCATCCTACAACTTTGCAAAGGCAGCGTTGCTGGGGGATACCCTGGCGACCGAGCCGGCGCGGTACTCCAGATTTGCAAAGCGCTGCCGATACAGCAGACAAGGTCCGCGCCGCGCCGCAGACCCATAACAATCAGGGAGACTCCGACTCGAATGACACGCATCAGCTCAGCGGGCTTGAGCCTGCCGACGCAACACCTCAGCCCCGTGCGCACGACAACGCCGGCCCGGCCCACCGCCGTGGCGGTAGAGAGCAGTGCCTCGCCAGCGTCCACACGGGTGACACTGGACGCTGCGGCCGCCGCCACGGTGGTCTATGCCAAACCCAGGGCTGTCGACGAAGCGCCGTTCGCGACGACCCGGTCCTGGGCTTCGCCGCAGCAAGACGCCATCAGCAGCCTGATGGCGCGCAATGGCAGTGCCGGCGGATTGGCCGGGCGCTGGAGCGGGCTGGGCGGCGCACTGCTGTCACACCTCGCCAGCACGCAGTCGGACTATCGCCAGACCCTGGTCGATGATTCGGCACCGCCTGCGGCCGACGCGATGGCCACAGATCGCACGAGCGCCCTCGCGGCCCCGGCGCTGGATGGCGCAGACGCAGCCCAGGTCAGCCTGAAGATACGGACCCTCTCGGGGCAGACCGTGGCGCTGAAGATCGCCACGAGCGAGCATGAAGGCCGCAGCGGCCTTCAGGTCGAGATCGGCAGCTCGGGCCCGCTGAGCAAGGCGGAGCGCGAGGCCTTGGCCCGGCTCGCCGAGGGTCTGGACAAGGCGCTGGACGGCCTGGGCCAAGCCGGCGCGCTCAAGCTGGATCTGGCCGGGCTGATGGACTACGACAGCAGCGCGCTGACCAGCGTGGATCTCAGGGTCAGCAACCCCAAGCCCTCGCAAGCCCTGGCTTCGTTCGCGCTGCATCTGGGGACGGACCGCAAGACGCTGGCGCTGGCGGGCAAGGCGGGCGAGATCGCAGTGGATCTCGATATGAACACGCCCGTGGGTCGGGGCAGCGCGCAGCAGCGGCAGTCCGCGATTCAGCAGCATCTGCAGCAGTTCGATGCCGCCGCGCAGCGCAGCCGCGCCGACGCCGCGCTGGTAGCCCTGTTCAAGAACGCTTTCACCCAGCTGCATGCGCAGCCACCCAGCCAGGTGGCGTCCCGGGCCGAGGCCTTGAGCCCGGCGCTGGAGCGGCAGGTGCAGCCCCTGCTCAGCGGCTTGATGGATTTCCAGGCCAGTTTCGGCGGCGACTTCGAGAGAAGCAACCCGGCGGGCGCCGTCACCGAGGCCGGTCGCGCCGACTACCAGCTCAGCCAGAAGACCACGCTGCGCCGACACGGCGCCGCCGACGACAGGTCCATCACCCAGACGCAGAGTGAGAAGCTGGATGCGCATGCCAAGAAATCGCGCACCGGCGGCATGCTGGACACCCGAAGCGGCAACTACGACCTCAACAAGATCCAGGACCGCAACACGGTCACGACCTTGATCGAGGCGACCGAGGGCCAGCTGACCCGCGCGCTGAAGAAGACCGACCAGCATCAGTTGCACACCTACGAGAAGCTGGTGGACCACCGCGTCGAGGAGCGGCGCGACACGCCGCTCGACAAGAACACGCTAAAGCGGTTGCGCTAGCCCGTCGACCGCCGACTGCGTCCAACGATGTCGACCAGCAACTGGCGCAACTCATCCTCGGCCTGCGCGGCGCTCAGCACGCCTTCGGTGGCGGCGGTCGACAGGGCTTCGGCGGCGCCGAGCACACCCCACAGGCTGGCGGCAGCTATCGTGCGCGGCGCAGCGAACGGCGCCAGCTCCGACTCGCAGACGCTCATGAAGGCCAGCTCGCACTCGCGCTTGACCTTCTGCAGCTCCGGCGTGCTGTCGAGGGCGGCAATCACGCCGGGAAGCTCACGGCCCTGGCCGATGAAGCAACCCACATAGGAGGCCGCGATAACGGCCGCCTTGTCCCGCAAGGTCGGCCGGCTCGCCGCCAGCGCTGCATTCATCAACGCGGTCTGGCGGGCCGCAAACTCCAGATAGAGTGCACTCAGCAGCCCGGGGAGCGCGCCGAAATGGTCGTAGACCACCGGCTTCGTCACCCCCGATCGCTCCGCGAGGCGACCCAGGGTCAGCGCCTGCGTGCCCTCCTCCCGGACCAGTTGCCGGGCCGCGTCCATCAGCTGACGATAGCGTTCCTCGCGCGCCAGGCGTCGGCGCGGCTCCTCAGGTGACACGGGCGGGACTGCTTTCTTCACTGTGCTTGACATGAAACCTACCATCAGTAACATACCATTGGTACATACCAGTAGTATATAAAACTGATGCACGCCTTGATTGTGACCGCCCATCCCAAACCCGGCTCGCTGACCCACGCGGTGGCGGCCCGCATTGCCCAGGGCATCCGCGCCGCAGACCCGGCTGACACGGCCGAGGTGGCCGACCTTGTGATCGAGGGTTTCGATCCGCGCTTCGGCGCGGCGGACTTCGCGGTGCATGACCGCGAAGCCGCGCCGCCCGCCGATGTGGCGGCCGAACAGCGGCGCATCGACAGGGCGGACGCACTGGTGCTGGTCTATCCGGTGTTCTGGTGGTCGATGCCGGCGCTGCTGAAGGGCTGGATCGATCGGGTGTTCGCGAACGGCTGGGCCTACGATGCCGACCCGCAAGGCGGGGTCAGCAAGCTGCTGCAGCGCCTGCCGGTACATCTGGTTGCGCTTGGCGGTGCCGATGCGCGCACCTATGCACGCCATGGCTATGCCGAAGCGATGAAGACACAGATCGAGCACGGCATCTTCGACTACTGCGGTGCCACCGTGACTCGCTCCGAACTGCTGCTGCCGAACGCGGGCGAGGACGCCGGCGTCCGGCTCAGCCTGGCGCACGAGATCGGCCGGCAGCTCTTCGCCGCGCAGACCGCCGCCAGCGCTGGCTAGCCGGCGCCGCCGGCGCTGCTCCTCGGTCACAAGACTTCATCTTGCGTCTTTGTAAGCCCGCCGCAATGTAGTCCAACAAAAGGCAACGCCGTGCGCCGAAGCGGGCTGGCGCCGTTAGATTGGCCGCTCCGAACCGCCCCCAATGAAAACATCAGGAGCAAGCCCGTGTCCCAAGCCATCGTCAAGCCGCAGTTCCGTCGGCAAGTCCTCCCCACGCTGATCACCCTGGTCCTCGGCACGCTGGCCGCCACAGCCACTGCCCAGAGCCAGGAGCCGGCCGGCACCGAGGCCAAGGAGAAGCTGGACACGGTGGAGATCACCGGCGTGCGCGCGACGCTCAAGCGCAATCTGGCCGAGAAGCGCGAGTCGCTCAATATCGTCGACTCGATCAGTGCCGAGGATGTCGGCAAGTTCCCCGACAAGAACGTGGCCGATTCGCTGCAGCGCGTGCCCGGCATCTCGGTGGACCGCATCTGGGGCGAGGGCAAGGCCATCTTCGTGCGCGGCACCGACAAGAATCTCAATATGACCCAGCTCAACGGGCAGGCCGTCGCCTCGTCCGAGTGGTGGCTCAATGAACCACAGACCCGCAGCTTCAACTACGACGTGCTGCCGTCCGAGATCGTCGGCAGCCTCGATGTCTACAAAAGCCCCTCGGCCGACCTCGACGAGGGCAGCATCGGCGGCCTGGTGATCGTCAAGACGCGCCGTCCGCTGGACTTCAAGCAGCGCCTGACGCTGCAGGCCGCCGCCGAGGCCATGCACAGCAAGCTGCCGGGCAAGACCGATCCGCAGCTGTCCGGCCTCTTGAACTGGCAGAACGAGGACCGCAGCTTCGGCGTGCTGCTGGCCATCAGCAGCCAGCGCCGCCATATGCGCCGCGACGGCCTGGAGATGTTCCCCGACGGCAAGTACGAGGTGGTCGACCAGAACGGCGCCATCACCACCGCCTACGCGCCCTGGGGCGGCGGCTCGGCCATCTTCCGCCAGGATCGCCGCCGCACCACCACCAATCTGTCGCTGCAGTTCCGGCCCAACCCGGCCACCGATCTGGTGCTGAATCTGATGGATTCAGACATGAAGATGGACAACAACAACCAGAACTATCTGTGGCAGGCCGGCGGCCTGGCGGTGAACGGCCGCATCGCCGTCACCGACCCGAAGTTCATCAGCGTGTCGGACGGCTCCAAGGCCCTGGTGGGCGGCACGGTGGGGCCGAAGACCGGCGTTTCGTTCGAGCCTATCTATCGCAAGTCCTATATCAAGTCGCGCGTGGCCGATCTCGACGGCAACTACCAGGGCGGCAACTGGAAGCTGCACGGCCAGCTCGGCACGACCTCCAGCGAAGGCGGCAGCTCGCATGACCGCCACTTCTGGATGGAGGGCGACACCCGGGTGCAGCTCGATCTGGGCCCCGACAAATACGGCGTCAAGTACCTGGACATCAATCCGCTGGATCCGAAGGCGCTGACCCTGAAGGCCGGCGACGACCGAATCCGCCGCATGGAGAGCAAGGAGAACTATGCCCAGGGAGATCTGAGCTGGGAGTTCGACAACAGCCTGCTGCACACCATCAAAGTGGGCCTGAAGCTGCGCGACAACACGCTGCGCAACAGCCGCATCCAGGGCACGGCCGGGCCGGGCTCGGCCGGCTGGCAGTCGTTCTCGCTGGCCGAGCTGTCCAGCGGCGCCTCGCCGCACCTGAGCCAGCAGGCCGGCCACCCTGGCGCGCTGACCCAGTACGCCTGGTATGACGACGGCCTGGTGGCGAGCAAGGGCATCCCGATGTTCGACAAGGCCATGGTCTACAAGGACGTACCCAATGAGAACTACAAGATCCATGAGCGCATCAGCGCGGCCTATGTGAAGGCGGATTTCGGCCTGGACAAATGGCGCGGCGACGTGGGCCTGCGCCTGGTCCGCACCGCGCAGAGCTCGGAAGGCTTTCTCGGCGGCGCCGGCGGCAGCTTCACGCCGACCCGGGTCGAGCACAACTACACCGACGCCTTGCCCAATCTGAACCTGGTCTACCAGCTGCGCAAGGATGTGATGCTGCGCGGCGCCGTGGCCCGGACGATGGCGCGCCAGACCTTCGACCTGCTGAGCCCCGGCATGCGCCGCGACGGCACCGTGCTGAGCCGTGCCTATGCCGGCAACCCGCTGCTCAAGCCGGTGCATGCCAAGCAGGCCGAGATTGGCGCCGAGTGGTACTACGCCGACGCCGCGCTGGCCTCGGCCACCTTCTTCGTCAAGCGGCTCGACACCTTCACCTACAAGGCCTCGAAGCAGGAGCAGGTCGGCGGCGAGACCCTGACGGTGGAGCGCCCCTACAACGCCGACAACGGCGCCGACATCAAGGGCATCGAGCTGCAGTGGCAGCAGCCCTTCGGCCAGAGCGGCTTCGGCACGGTCGTCAACTACACCTTCACCGATGCCAAGGCCGGCGCAGTGGCGGGCCAGCCGCGCCTGAACGTGCTGGGCAACTCGCGCGACCAGTTCAATATCAGCGGCTACTACGAGCGCCACGGCATCAGCCTGCGCGTCTCTTACAACTATCGCTCCAAGAGCTATGGCGATGTGCAGATGGGCGGCCAGGTCGTCAACGGCGACTATGGCCAGTGGGACGCCTCGGCCAGCTGGGACATTAGCCCCAAGCTCGCGCTGTACGCCTCGGCCGTCAACATCAACAACGAGGTGATACGCGCCAACACCGCCGACGGCCTGCCGATCGGCGTCTACGAGAACGGGGCCCGCTACAGCATCGGCCTGCGCGCGAAGTTCTGAGAGCCGGGATGACACACACCATGAACCGACCCATTCCTGCAGCGGCCGCCTCGCGCGGCCAGGTGCTGCTGCCCATGCTCTTCATCGGCCTGATGTTCTTCGTCCTCGGTTTCGTCACCTGGCTGAACGGCTCGCTGATCCCGTTTCTGAAGCTGGTCTGCGATCTCAACAACTTCCAGGCCCTGTGGGTCACCTTCGCCTTCTACATCGCCTACACGGTGATGGCCCTGCCCTCGGCCGCCATCCTGGGCCGCATCGGCTACAAGAACGGCATGAGCCTGGGCCTGGCCGTGATGGCGCTGGGCGCGCTGCTATTCATCCCGGCGGCGCAAAGCCGCCATTACGGCGTCTTCCTCGCGGCCCTGTTCACGCTGGCCAGCGGCATGACGCTGATGCAGACCGCGATCAACCCCTACATCGTCTGCATCGGCCCGCGCGAGAGCGCGGCCATGCGCATCAGCATCATGGGCCTGTTCAACAAGGGCGCCGGCATCATCGTGCCGCTGGTGTTCTCGGCCCTGGTGCTGTCCGGCGTCGGCCAGTACTCCGACGCAGCCCTGGCCGCACTGGACGAGGCCGGGCGCGAGGCGCTGCGGGTGGAGCTGTCCGCCCGCCTGCTGCGGCCCTATCTGGTGATGGCCGGCGCGCTGGCGCTGTTCACCGCCATCATCCACTTCTCGGCGCTGCGCGAGCCGGTGCTGGACGAGGGTCGCGACGAGCCGGCCCGGGTGCAGCGCGGCGTGTTCCAGTTCCCCCAGGTGGTGCTGGGCGCGCTGGCACTGTTCGCCTATGTCGGCGTCGAGGTGATCGCCGGCGACACCATAGGCCTGTACGGCCAGCAGCTGGGCGTGCCCAACTTCGCGGTGCTGACTTCCTACACCATGGGCTTCATGGTGCTGGGCTATCTGCTGGGCGTGCTGTGCATCCCGCGCCTGCTGTCGCAGCGCGCCGCGCTGCTGCTGTCGGCGCTGGCCGGCCTGGCGTGCACGGCCGGCGTGACCCTGGCGTCCAAGAGCTCGACGGGGCTGTCGCTGGCGCTGCTGGGCTGGGCGGGCGTGCCGCCGGTGCCGGACACGGTGATGTTCCTGGCCCTGCTGGGCCTGGCCAATGCCCTGGTCTGGCCGGCGATCTGGCCGCTGGCATTGGACGGGCTGGGCCGCTACACCGCCAGCGGCTCGGCCCTGCTGATCATGGGCATTGCCGGCGGCGCGCTGCTGCCGATGGGCTATGGTCGGCTCGCCGACACGGGCCAGGCCCAGGCTGCCTACTGGCTGCTGCTGCCCTGCTACGGCTTCATCCTGTTCTATGCGCTGATCGGCCACCGGCTGCGGCGCTGGGGTCGGGGCTGAGGTCGGGGCATCAAGGCCCGGGCGCCGGCAGGGCCAGGCAGACCTCGAAGCCGCCCTGCGGATGGTTGCGAAAGCGCAGCGAGCCGCCATGGTCGGCGACGATATCGCGCACGATGGACAGGCCCAGGCCCAGCCCCTCCTCGCGCAGCCGCGCCCCATGGGCCAGCCGGGTATAGGGCTGGCCCAGCTCGGCCAGCGCGGCCTCGGGCACGCCAGGCCCATGGTCGCGCACCGTCAGCAAGACCTGACCCTCATCGGGGCTGCCCGCCTCGCCCTCGCTCATCAGCAGCTCCGCGTGATGCCCGCTGGGTTCCGGCGTGCCGGCGCTGGCGCCGTAGAAGATCGCGTTGTCGAGCAGATTGCCGATCGCCCGCTTGAGCGCCAGCGGCTTGCCGAACACGGTCAGCGGGCGGTCCTGCAGCTCGATGCGCTGGCCGGCCATGCGGGCATCGCGCACCATCTTCTGCAGCACCAGGTCGATACGCACCGGCACGCGGTTCTCGTGGATGTCGGTGTCCTTGACGATCTGCAGCGCGGTCTTGACCATCATGTCGAGCTCGTCCAGGTCTTCGTGGAAGGCGTCCTGCAGCGCCGGGTCGTCGAGCAACTCGCTGCGCAGGCGCAGGCGGGTGATCGGGGTGCGCAGATCATGCGAGATCGACGCGAACAGGCGCTCGCGGTCGCTGAGGTAGCGGCGGATGCGCTCCTGCATCTCGTTGAAGGCCTGGATCGCGCGCCGCACCTCCGAGGTGCCGCTGACGCGCAGCGGCGCGGGCGCGGCCTTGCGGCCGACGCGCGCCGCCGCCCGGCTCAGGCCGGCCAGCGGCCGGGTCAGCGCCCGCGCGGCGATCAGCGTCAGCAGCAGGGCCAGGCCCAGGGTCAGCAGCTGCGGGGTCAGGCGTTGCCAGCTGAAGAACTCCAGCTGTTCGAGGAAATAAGGGTCGGGCAGCGCGCTGCTCAGATACAGCCACTGCCCCGGCTCGGTCTCGACCTGTATCACCAGAAAGGGCGCCGGCCGCTCCGGCGCCAGCAGCGAGGGATCGACCCAGCTGTCGGGCAGATCGGCCAGCAGCGCGCCGCCGGGCCCGACCTGCAGGCCCAGCGGCGAGGCCAGGGTCACGCGCAGCGCCGTGCCGGCGGCCAGCCGGGACTCCAGCTCCTCGCGCACCCGCGCCTCCAGCAGCCGCGCCAGCGCCTGCTCGGGCAGCGGCCGGATCGCCACCTCGGCCTGGTTGAAGAACACCAGAAAGCGCGTGCCGCCCATGGTGCGCAGCTGCTCGATCAGCAGCGGCCGGTAGGCCGCCGGCAGCTCGCGCAAGGCGCGCAGCGCCCCCAAGGCGCCGCTGGCCACATGGTGGGCGGCCTGCTCGGTCTGGCGCTTGGTGCGCTGCTCGATCTGGCTGTACCAGAGCAGATTGATCAGCAGCTGCACCAGGGCCAGCCCCCCCAGCATCGCCAGCACGAAGCGGCCCTGCAGGCTGTCGAACAAGAAGCCGCTGAAGCGCTGCGGCCAGCCGGTGCCGCGCCACCGGCCGGCTCCAGGCCCCCGCTCAGGGCGCATGGCCCACCGTCACCGTGGTCGCGAACACATAGCCCGAGCCGCGCACCGTCTTGATCAGGGCCGGCTGCTTGCCATCGTCCTGCAGGCGCTGGCGCAGCCGGCTCATCTGCACATCGAGCGAACGGTCCAGCGGGCCGAGGTCGCGGCCGCGCGTGACCTCGGCCAGGCGGCTGCGCTCCAGCACCTCGCCGGGGTGCTCGACCAGCAGCTTGAGCAGCTGGAAGTCCATGCCCGACAACGCGCTGGCGCTGCCGTCCGGGTCGATCAGGCTGCGCTCCAGCAGGTCCAGCGAGAAACCGTTGAAGCGGTAGTAGCGCGGCGCCTGGCTGCGCTCCTGGCCGGTACGCCGGGTGATGGCCTTGATGCGGGCCAGCAGCTCGCGCGGGTTGAAGGGCTTGCCGATGTAGTCGTCGGCGCCCAGCTCCAGGCCGATGATGCGGTCGGTCTCCTCGGCGCTGGCGGTCAGCATGATGACCGGCACCTCGGAGCGCCGCCGCACCGCCTGGCACAGCGCAAAGCCCTCGGTATCGGGCAGCATCACGTCGAGGATGCACAGACTGATCTCGTCGCGATGGCGCTCGAACTCGGCCATGAAGCTGGCGCCATCATGGGCCAAGAGCACCGCGTACTGGTTCTTCTCCAGATAGGTCTTCAGCAGGGTGCGGATCTTCTGGTCGTCGTCGACGATCAGGATGGTGCGGGTCATGGCGCGGCTTTCCTGGGGTTCGGGGCCGCCGTGGCAGCGGCGGGGCTCAGCGCCCGCAGCAGGCCCTGCAGCTTGCGCTGCGCGGCGGCCGGTGTCTGGCTGGGATCGAGAGCGAAGCGATGCACCGTCTCGATGATGGCATTCTTGCCCACCTCGCCGAAGGCCATCCGGTGCACCAGGCTGGGCACGCGCGGCGTCGCGGGGTTGGCGAACAGGTGGAAGGACTGTTGGGCGCAGGGGTCGAGCTCGTCGACCGGCACATCGCGGCGCACCGGCACCGAGCCCTTGATGCGGTTGTAGCCCAGCTGCAGCGCGGCGCTGCCCAGCAGCTCGGCCATCTTTTCCTGCTCGGCCTGCGCCGGGCTGCCGCCGGCCAGCATCGCCAGCGTGTCGATGCTGAAGAGATGGACCTGGGCCGTGCCGGGCACGGCCTTGCACTCGAAATCCCGGCCACCCTCCAGGCCCAGCATGCCCAGCTCGCCACGCGCCCAGTCGCCCATGATCAGCATGGCCGAGCGCTCGGCCGCGAAGTCGGCCACCAGCTCGGTCCAGGGACGCTCGCCGGGCGCGGCGACTGCGGCGCCGCTGGCCGGCGCGGTGACGGCCGGCGCCGGGCCGGCCAGACTGCGCCAGACGCGCAGGCGCTTGAACGCCCGCTCCAGCGCCGGGTCGCCAAAAGCCGCCGGATCGCGCTGCACCAGCATGCGCCGGTACAGCGCCGGCCCGGCCTCGCTGAGCAGCAAGGCCTCAAACACGGTGGCCACCTGCCAGGGCTCGTCGCTGAAGGCCACCGGGCTCACGCCGGCGGCACGCAGCCGGGCAGCGGCGCGCTCCAGCCCGTCCCAGTCACTCGGCAGCTCGATCCTGTGCTGGCGGAACAGCGATTTGTTCAGATAGAGGTTGTTGATGCGGTGGATGCCCAGCGGCGCGGCCACCACATGCTCACGCACCGTCAGCTGCGCCATCACCTGCGGGAACAGCACGCGGCTCCACTGGCGCCGCTGGGCCACGCCGTCGAGCTCCAGCAGCAGGCCCATATCGGCCCACTCGCTCATCGACTGGCCATTCAGCTGCGCCACCTTGGGCGCCATGCGGCGCAGCGTGCGCTCGTTGAGCACCTTGATGGCCGCGCCGCCACCGCCGCCGGCCACCGCGCCGTCGACCCAGCGCAGGCCGATCTCGGCCATGCGCGCCGCCACATGGTCGGCCGCCGCACGCTCGCTGGCCGAGGTCCACCAGTGCAAGACATTCAGCTCGGCGGCCGGCTTGTCCGCCAGCGCGCCGGCCGGCGCGGCCCAGGCCGGCGCCAGCCCGCCGAGCGCCAGGCACGCACAGACCAGCGCACGGCCGCCCCAGCCGGTCGGCGGGTGGCGGCCTTGTGTCCCTGCTGCTGGGTCTGTCTGTTGTGGAAATCGCTGAGTCACCGAAAGCGTCCCTCGCTGCGCTTGGCGGCATTCTGGGAGCGCCCGCTCAGCGCTGGCGATTGGGAATAACGCCCTGGCGCCTCCCTCACGCCCGCCATCTCCCATGAAACGGGGCCAGCGCCCGAATCTTAAAAAACGTAACACGATGCCTGCGTGCGACACACCCTGCTCAACCCATCTGCATCCTCAGCCGCCGCGCCGCCTCCTCGTCGCGCGCGTCGTCGATCTCGCGCAGCACCGCGCCGAGGTCCACCGCCGCCAGCTTGCGCTCGAAGCGGCCGCTCAGCGGGGTCTCGGGCGTCAGCGCGCCACGCTGGAACAAGGCCCAGATCTCGGGGCCGTAGTCGGTGCTCAAGAGCGCCGGCGCGAAGCGGCCGAAGAAGTCGCGCAGATTGCCGACATCGCGCAGCAGCATGCGCATCGCATGGTTGTTGCCGGCCGCGTCCACCGCCTGCGGCAGGTCGATGATGACCGGGCCGTCGGCCGCCAAGAGGATGTTGAACTCGGACAGATCGCCGTGCACGACGCCGGCGCAGAGCATGCGCACGACCTCGCTGATCAGGCTGGTGTGATGGGTCTGTGCCTCCTCGGCCGTGAACAGCACATCGTTCAGGCGCGGCGCGGCGTCACCGTCGGCATCGGTGACCAGTTCCATCAACAGCACGCCCTCATGGAAGTTGTAGGGCCGGGGCACGCGCACGCCGGCACCGGCCAAGCGGTAGAGCGCGTCGACCTCGGCGCTCTGCCAGGCCGCTTCGGTGGCCTGGCGGCCGTAGCGGGTGCCCTTGGCCATCGCTCGGGCCTGGCGGCTGTTCTTGACCTTGCGGTTCTCGGTGTAGTCGACGGCCTGGCGGAAGCTGCGCTCGGTGGCCTCCTTGTAGACCTTGGCACAGCGGATCTCGTCGCCGCAGCGCACGACATAGACGGTCGCTTCCTTGCCGCTCATCAGCTGGCGCTGCACCGCGTCGATCAGCCCCTCATCGATCAGGGCCTGCAGTCTCTTGGGTGCTTTCATCGGCGCATTGTCGCCGCAAGGCCCTCACTCGAAGGGATAGCGCACGCCCAGCTGGCGCCGGATCTCGTCCATCCAGGCGAGAGTCGCCAGGCTTTCGGCATGCGGCATCCGCGGGCTCTCTATCAGTCCGGCGCGTATGCCGCGCATCGCTTCCTCGATCTCGCCCTCGAAGCCGTTGATGCGAAACGGCGCGGCCACGGTCTGCGGCGGCTCGCCGTGCAGCTGCAGCCGCGCCTCGGTGGCCTGCCAGAAGTTGTGCGGCAAGGTGATGCTGCCGCGCGTGCCGAGGATGTGCAGCGCGTTGTCGGAGCTGCCGTCGATGCCGCAGATGAACTGCGAGACCAGGCCGCCTGGGAAGCTCAGCGTCGCGTTGACGCGCTGATCGACGCCGGTCGGCGCCAGCACGCCCTCGGCACGCAGCGCCAGCGGCTCGGGGCAGACGCCCAGCGCCTGCCGCAGCACCCAGCGCGTCACCGTCAGGTTGTAGATGCCGATGTCCAGCAGCGCCCCGCCGGCCAGGGCCGGGTCGAACAGGCGGCTGCCGCTCTGGTAGGGGGCAGGAAAGCAGAAGCTGGACTGGATGCCGCGCAGCTCGCCGATCAGCTGGGCGCGCAGCCAGCCCTGCAAGACCTCGGTATAGACCGGCAGGAAGCGGGTCCACACCGCTTCCATCAGGAACAGGCCGCGCTCACGCGCCAGCGCCACCAGCGGCTCGGCCTGGGCAAGACCCGGCACCAGCGGCTTCTCGCACAGCACCGGTTTGCCGGCCTCCAGGCAGGCGCGCACGATCTCGCCATGCTCGGAGTGCGGTGTGGCCACATAGACGCCGTCCACCGCCGGGTCGGCCAGCAGCGCGGCCAGATCGGTGGTCGAGCGGGCGGCGGAAAACTCCCGGGCAAAGGCCTGGGCGCGGGCCGCGTCTCGGCCCAGCACGCTGTGCAAGCGGGTGCCATCCAGCTGCTGCACGGCGGAGGCAAAACGACGGGCAATCTTGCCTGGGCCGACCAGGGCCCATGCGAATTCGGTCATGTGTCAATCAGAGAGAGGACGGATTTGCAACTCAGCATAGCCGGTGGCGGCGTCGGGCTCGCGGCGCAGCTGCCAGTCCGGCAGCAGGGCCAGCAGCACTTCGGCCGTCGTATGGACGATGCAGCCGGGCGCCACATGGCCGCCCAGCACACGGCCCTGGCGGTCCGACACACTGATGTGCAGATGCGAGCCATTGGCCGCCAGGCTGCCGGCCAGGGTCAGGATCTCGACGTCATCCGTCAAATCGATGATCTGCTCGGCACCGGCCAGGCGCAGTCGCGCCGGCTTCAGGCTGCCGATGCCGCTCAGCACAAAGGCGGCACTGCCGCCCTGGGCGGCCAGCACCGCCTCCAGCGCGGCACGCAGGTCGTCACCGGGCAGCAAACGCACAGGCAGGGTGTTCATCGGTGCAGCGTAACCCATGCAACTGCGCTTGCCTCGCCGCCGCGTCGGGCGCATAAAGCAGCTTGACGTCGATCAAGGGAGCTCCCGATGAGCCAGAGCCTGTTGCAATGGACCGCCAGCCAGGGATTCCTGCCCCATGGTGTGTGTTTCCAGTGGAGCCCGGACCTGCTAGGGCTGATGGTGGGCGCGGATGCGCTGACGGCGCTGGCCTATTTCTCTATCCCGCTGGCGCTGATGGTCTTCGTCAAGCGGCGCAGCGATCTGAAGTTCAACTGGATCTTCGTGCTGTTCTCGGCCTTCATCTTTCTGTGCGGCAGCACCCATGTGGTGGACATCCTGACGATCTGGACACCGGCCTACTGGCTGCAGGGCTATGTCAAGGCGGCCACGGCGGCGGTCTCGCTGGTCACCGCGATCGGCCTGTGGTGGCTGATGCCGCAGGCGCTGCGCCTGCCCAGCACCGAGACGCTGGAGAAGATGGTCGATCGGCTGGCGCGCGAGGTGGCCGAGCGGCGCGCCGCCGAGGCCAGGCTGGAGCAGCTCAGCCACGAGCTGGAGGCGCGCGTGCTGGAGCGCACCCATCAGCTGGAGCTGGAGACCGCCGAGCGCCTGCGCCTGCAGGACGCCGACCGCGCCCGCGAGGCCGCCGAGCAGGCCAATCGCGCCAAGAGCGAGTTCCTGTCGCGCATGAGCCATGAGCTGCGCACACCGCTGAATGCGGTGCTGGGTTTTGCCCAGCTGATGGGTAACCAGGCCGAGGCCCTGTCGGCCAAGCAGCAGGAGTGGCTGCAGCATATCGAGACCGCCGGCTGGCATCTGCTGCGCCTGGTCGATGATGTGCTGGACATCGCCCGTATCGAGAGCGGTGTGATGCGCATCGAGCGCGAGCCGGTGAATCTGCAGACCGTGCTGCAGGACTGCCGCGACATGGTTTCGCAGTCGGCCGAGGCGCGCCAGGTCAGCCTGGACCTGGCGACCGAGAACGGCCACCATGTCGTCGTCTCGGATGGCAAGCGCCTGCGCCAGGTCTTGTCGAATCTGCTCAGCAATGCGATCAAGTACAACCGCCCCGGCGGCCATGTGCGGGCCCGGCTGTCGTTGCGCCAGGATCAGCTGCATATCGAGGTCGAGGACACCGGCGTCGGGCTGACGGCCGCGCAGCAGGCCCAGCTGTTCCAGCCCTTCAACCGCCTGGGCCGTGAGCGCGATAGCCATGTACAGGGCACCGGCCTGGGTCTGGTGATCGTCAAGCAGATGATTGATGCGTTGCGCGGCCATATCCAGGTGCGCAGCCGGCCCGATGTCGGCACCACCTTTGTCGTCGAGTGGCCGGTGGCACGGGCCTGAGTGCTCGGGCGCGCGACAATGCCGCCGGCCCGAGGACAAACGCAGCTGAGCAATGAAACTGGCGATAGATGTTCACCACCACAGTGCAGGCGGCGCCATCGCTGCCGCCGTGGCCTTCGAGGCCTGGGATGCGTTCGAGCCGCTGCGCAGCTTCAGCACCCGCATCGCCCATGTCGAGCCCGCGCCGCGCGGCGGGCAGCTTGACCTGCGCGATCTGCCCTGCATGCTGCAGCTGCTGCGCGAGCATGCGCTGGCGCCCGAGCTGATCGTGATCAACGGCGCCGTCCATCTCGACGCGCAGGAAACCGCGGGCCTGGGCCAGCATCTGTTCCACGCACTGGGCGGCCAGGTCGCCATCGTCGGCATCTGCAAGACCGCCCTGCCCGGCCTGCCCGCGCAGTTCGAGCTGATCCGGGAGGAAGAAACCCGCCCGCTGCTCATCAGCTGCGCCGGCATCGACCTCGGCGCTGCCAAGGCGCGGGTACGCGGCATGCACGGCAAGCGCCGCGTGCCGACCTTGATGAAGCTGGTGGCGAGGCTGGCGAAGGGGACGGCGGCGGCGTGATCGTTGGTCGCGTACAACCCGACGAGCCCCCTCAGTCAACGAACTCTTTCTGGCGCTGCACGCCGAGGATCGCACCGAGCGACTACCAGGCGCGAATCAGCGCAAACACGGGCAAGGCCAGCACACAGAGAAGAAGGTGAAAGGTCTCCCACCAAGACGCCTGAGAATGCGGCGAGGAGCTTCGCACGTAGCACAGGAAGACGACAAAGGGCCAGGCCAGCAGCAGGGTCAAGGCGTCGGATGCATCTTTCCAGAACAACGGCACCTGGCCCGTTATCCACACATAGGCGCCCCAGGACCAGTACGTCAGTGCCGATGCCAGCACGACCCAGCCCTGGGGCGTGAAGAGCAGCGGCCCTTGCAGCAGCCAGCGGATCGGTGAGCTCGCGTAGTTCACTTCAGTACGGTGTCTGGAGAGGATTCTCGTTGCCGCTTGCGCGCGACCCACCCGAGCCAGCCCAGAGCCAACGGTATGCCCAGCTGAATCGCCAGGCCGCGCCAACCGTCGGCGCTGGCATCGACCCGGGGAGCTGACAACATCGCTCGTGCGGGAGAACCGGAAATGTATCGGACATCAATGGCTTGCCCTACCGGTAGTGCTTCGAGACTTGCCCCGCAGACAGTCGATGCGAGTTCGTAGCGCTTCTTGGCCACTTCGTAAGCGACCGTCACGCGCGATCTGCACCCGCGCCCGCCGCCAGGCAGTTGCTCATGCCCGACGACAAGCCCCGACACGACCGCGCCGTACTGCTTGACCCGTCGCTCATGAACCAATTGCTCGTATGTGCTGGGCACGCTATGTAGCAGCGGCACTATCGACAACGGGACAAAACCCCAGAACATCCAGGGGCTGACCTTTTTCACGGCACTGTTCGACACCTTCTATGCCCCGCTGTCTAAATCAGAAGCGGACGCAGAGTCGACACCCTCGGGGCCTGTTGTATGGCAGTTGCTTGCATCAGCTAGAACCAGACGAGCAAAACGACAATGAACAAGAGCAGGAGCATCGCCACCAGGCCGCCAACGAGCACCAGGGCGACATTGCGCGCCAGCGTCAGGCCACCGTCCCGCCGAGCTTGTTGTCCTTGCAGGTTGTCCATCAGTGCAATGCTCTGCCGTCTTTCGCCGCACGATGCTCCCAGGCCAGCCCTGCGGCCAGAGCGAGAGCCATGACAAGCACCGCAGGCCACAAAGGCAATACCGTCGGCAGTGCGAGCCAGTAGACAGCGCAGACCAAGCAGAAGGCGATCACCACCATCGCGAAAAGGCGACCGTGGTCAACCGTTCCGACCAAAGCGGCGACAGCAATGGCGATGTATCTCAGCATGCGATCCAACCCTGATTCGTCCGCCAGTCTAGCCGCACGATCTCTACCACTCGCCCCCACCAAAGAGGGGAGCATCGCGTCCGATCAGCGCGTCGTCGACGCCGTACCCGGCGAGCGGGTGCGTGGCCGGCCAAGCGATGAAGGGCGCTGGTGCGGCCGTGCGTATGGGAGTTCGAGCGCTGCGGGCGATGGCTGGGGCTCACCACTTGAAGCGGGGTCGGGTCGTTTCCAAACAAAGCACCCGATTCAGCACTTCGAATCGCCCACGGCCGAACGGGTCAGAGCAGCAAGAGGGGCAAGACGCGATCACCATCTCACGCCCCCGCCACCGCCCTCCCCGCCCCCACCCACCCATCCAGCCCTCCCACCAGCGCCCGCGCCCGCGTGACGCCTGCCTCGGCCAGTACCGTCACCGCCAGCGCCGCCGTGACCTCGTTGGGGCAGTTGCAGTAGAGGATGAGTTCGCGGTCGCGGGGCAGGCTGGCGGCGTGGCTTTTGATCTGGTCGATCTCCAGCAGCAGGGCGCCGGGGATGTGGCGCGGGTCCACCGCGCGACCGCCGGCGGCGCGCACGTCGATGAATACCGGCGCCTCGCCCCGGTCCTGCAGCGCGGCGGCCTCGGCAATGCTGATGCGACGGCCGCCACGGGTGCGGCGCGCGAAGCGGCGGCGCTGCCACCAGCGCCGCAGGATCAGACCGGCGACGATCAGGGCCAGGGCGGCCAGTGCGACATAGCCAGCGCCGGCCAGCATGTCCAGCACCTGCTGGATCTGGTCGGACAGCATCAGGCCCAACAGCACAAAGGCGCCGCTCCACAACAGGCCTGCGACGAAGTCATAGGCGATGAAGCGCCGCCAGCTCATGCCCAGGGCACCGGCCATCGGCGCGGCGACCACCGAGACGCCGGGCAGGAACTTGGCGGCCAGCAGGGCACGGCCGCCCCAGCGCAGGATCAGGCCCTCGCTCTGGCGCACGCAGGCGTCGGGCGACAGAGAGATGCGGCACAGCAGCTTCATCACGCGATGGCCCTGACGCTGGCCGGCCACGAACCAGACCGCATCGCCGGCAATATTGGCCAGCACCGCCACGACAAGCACCGCCCAGCCCGACAGCGTGCCCTCGGCCGCCAAGCCGCCCGCCACCACCAGCAGCGGCGCGGCCGGCAGGGGTGCGCCGGCACGTGCCGCCAGGGTCACGAGAAAGACCAGCAGCACGCCGTGGGCAACAAGCAGTTCTATCAGTGAGCGCATGCAGCGGGCGAGTCCAAAAATGAAACGGATGAAAAAGGGCCGGGTGACTCATTCTCACCCAGCCCTTTTTTCAAGACATGCGACGCGGCGATTTCAGCCCCAGCCGCCCCCCAGCGCCTTAATCAAACCCACCGTGGACTGGTACTGCGCCGCCCTCACCTGCAGCGCCTGGCGGCGATTCGCCAGCTCGCTGCGGCGCGCGTCGAGCAGCTCCAGCTGGCTGACCAGGCCGTTGCGGTAGCGCGAGTCGGAGAGTTGCAGCGCGCGGGTGGCCGAGGCCACGGCCTGGGCCTGCACCTCGGCCTGGGCCTGCAGCAGGGTCAGGGCCGAGAGCTGGTCTTCGACATCGCGGAAGGCCTGCAGCACCTGCTCGCGATAGCCAGCCGCCGCCAGGTCCAGCTGGGCCGCCGCACTCTGCACGCCGGCCTCGCGGCGGCCGCCGTCCAGGATGGGCAGGTTCAGCAGCGCGTTCAGGCCCCACAGGCCGGCCGAGCTCTTGAACAGATCGGACAGCTCGGGCGAGGCACCGCCGGCCGAGGCCGTCAGCGCCAGGCTGGGAAACCAGGCAGTCTGCGCGACACCCAGGCGTGCCTGCGCGGCACGCATCGCGCTCTGCGCGGCTGCCACATCGGGGCGGCGCTCCAGCACCGTGCTGGGCAGGCCGGCCGGCACGTTCGGCAAGGTCTCGACCCAGACGCCCTCGGCCACGCTCAAGCTGCTGGGCAGCTCGCCGGCCAGCACGGCCAGCGCATGCTCCAGCTCGGCCCGGCGACGGTCCAGCGCCAGCGCCTGGGACTGCGTGGCCGCGACCTCGGTGCGCACCCGCACCACATCGAGCTCGGCAATATCGCCGGCAGCATGGCGGCGCTCGGTCAGCCGCAAGGTGTCCTGGTAGGCGGCCACCGTCTCGCGCATCAGCGCGCGCTCGGCGTCCAGCGCGCGCAGCGCGAAGTAGGCCTGCGCCACATCGGCCTGCACCAGCAGGCGAGCGCTTTGCAGCAGCTGCTCGCTGGCCTGGGCGTCGAGCGCGGCCGCGCTGCTGGCCTTGCTGAGCCGGCCCATCACGTCGATCTCATAGGAGAGATTGACGCCGGCCGTGTAGACCGTGCCGGCGCTGCCGGCCGCGCGCGCCGCATCACCGCCCTGGCGGCTGGCGCCGGCGCTGGCGCCGAGCTGCAACGCCCGGTTCGCCTCGGTGCTGCGCAGCAGCGCCCGGGCCTGGGCCAGGCGCGCGGCCGCCTGCTGCAGGCTGGTGTTGTGGGCCAGCGCGCGCTCGGTCAGTGCATCGAGCTGCGGGTCGGCAAAGGTCTTCCACCAGTCAGCCTGAGCCAGCGTGGCGCTGGCCGGCAGGGCCTTGTGCTTGAACGAGGCCGGCGTGGTCGGCAGCGCATGGGGCTCAGCCACCGGCACGCTGGCGCAACCGGCCAGCACCAGCACGGCCAGCAGCGGTGTCATCAGTAGTTTCTTGCTGATCATGATCTTGTTCTCCTTCACTCGTGCTCGTGGCGCGGGGCCGCGGGCAGAGGCTTGGTCGAGGTGCCGGCGGCATGCGCCTGATGCGTGAGCTTGTCGTGCATCTCTTCGGAACCGGCAAAGGCTTCCAGATGCGCGTCGGCATCGCCATGCAGCTTCAGCGGTCGGTTGCCGGTCAGGCGGCGCAGCAGCACATAGAACACCGGCGTGAGGAACAGGCCGAAGGCCGTCACGCCAATCATCCCGGCGAACACCGCCACGCCCATCGCAGAGCGCATCTCGGCGCCAGCGCCGGTGGCCAGCACCAGAGGCAGCACGCCCATCACAAAGGCCAGCGAGGTCATCAGGATCGGACGCAGGCGCAGGCGGGCGGCCTCGATCGCGGCCTCCAGGGGGCTGCGGCCGGCGAACTCCAGCTCGCGGGCGAACTCGACGATCAGGATCGCGTTCTTCGCACTCAGCCCCACCAGCACCATCAGCCCGATCTGGGTGAAGACATTGTTGTCCCCGCCCGAGAGCCAGACGCCGGTCATCGCGGACAGCAGGCCCATAGGGACGATCAACAGGATCGCCAGCGGCAGGGTCAGGCTTTCGTACTGCGCGGCCAGCACCAGGAAGACCAGCAGGATGGCCAGCGGGAAGATCCACAGCGCCGAGTTGCCGGCAATGATTTCCTGGTAGGTCAGCTCGGTCCACTCATAAGTGATGCCGGGCGGCAGGGTCTCGGCCGCGATGCGCTTGATCGCGTCCTGGGCCTGGCCCGAGCTGAAGCCCGGGGCCGGGCCGCCGTTGATGTCGGCCGACAGGAAGCCGTTGTAGCGCATCGCCCGCTCGGGGCCGAAGGAGTGCTGCACCGTCATCAGCGCCGACAGCGGCACCATCTCGCCGGTGTTGGAGCGCACCTTCAGCTGGCCCACATCCTCGGGTCGCGCGCGATAGGCGGCATCGGCCTGCACGCGCACCGAGTAGGTCCGGCCGAACTTGTTGAAGTCGTTGACATACAGGCTGCCGAGGTAGATCTGCATGGTGTCGAACACATCGGTCACCGCGACGCCCAGCTGGCGCGCCTTGGTGCGGTCGATATCGGCATAGAGCTGGGGCACATTGACCTGGTAGCTGGAGAACATGCCGGCCAGCTCGGGCGTCTGGTAGGCCTTGGCCATGAAGGCCTTGACCGCCTGATCCAGCGCCTCGTAGCCGAGGCCGCCGCGGTCTTCCAGCTGCAGCTTGAAGCCACCGGTCGTGCCCAGGCCCTGCACCGGCGGGGGCGGGAACATCACGACGAAGGCGTCCTGGATCTGGCCGAACTGCGCATTCATCGCACCGGCAATCGCGCCGGCCGACAACTCCTTGCTGGTGCGCTCCTCGAAAGGCTTCAGCGACACAAAGACGATGCCAGAGTTCGAGCTGTTGGTGAAGCCGTTGATCGACAGGCCGGGGAAGGCGATCGCATGCTCGACACCCGGCGTCTTCAAGGTGATGTCGCTCATGCGGCGGATCACGTCCTCGGTGCGGTCCAAGGTCGCGCCATCGGGCAGCTGGGCAAAGCCGATCAGGTATTGCTTGTCCTGCGCCGGCACAAAGCCGCCGGGCACGGCCTTGAACAGGCCCACGGTCAACAGCACCAGGCCGCCGTACAGCGCCAGCATTACCGCCTTGCGGGCGATGGCGCGCTGCACGCCGCCGCCATAGGCTTCGGAGCCGCGCTTGAAGACGCGATTGAAGGCGCGGAAGAAGCGGCCGAAGACCTTGTCCATGCCGCGGGTCAGCGCGTCCTTGGGCGCGTCATGGCCACGCAGCAGCATCGCCGCCAGCGCCGGCGACAGGGTCAGCGAGTTGATCGCCGAGATCACCGTCGAGATCGCGATGGTCAGCGCGAACTGGCGGTAGAACTGGCCGGTCAGGCCGCTGATGAAGGCCAGCGGCACGAACACCGCGACCAGCACCAGGGCAATCGCGATGATGGGGCCGGAGACCTCGCGCATCGCGCGGTAGGTGGCGTCGCGCGGGCTCAGGCCGGCCTCGATATTGCGCTCGACGTTCTCGACCACAACGATGGCATCGTCGACCACGATGCCGATCGCCAGCACCAGGCCGAACAGGCTCAGCGCGTTGATCGAGAAGCCGAACAGATGCATCACCGCGAAGGTGCCCACCACCGACACCGGCACCGCCAGCAGCGGGATGATGGAGGCGCGCCAGGTCTGCAGGAACAGGATCACGACCAGCACCACCAGGGCCACGGCCTCCAGCAAGGTGTGCACCACCGATTCGATCGAGGCGCGCACGAACTGCGTCGGGTCATAGACGATGCTGTACTCGACACCCTCGGGCATGCTCTTTTGCAGCTCGGCCATCGTCGCGCGCACCTGGTCGGAGATCTGGATCGCGTTGGAACCCGGGGCCGCGAAGATGGGCACCGCCACCGCGTCCTTGTTGTCCAGCAGCGAGCGCAAGGCATAACCCGAGGCACCGAGTTCGATGCGGCCGAGTTCGCGCAGGCGTGTCACCGCACCCGAGGCCTCGGTCTTGACGATGATGTCGCCGAATTCCTCTTCGTTCTGCAGCCGGCCTTGCGCATTGATGGAGAGTTGCATGTCCACGCCCGGCAGACCCGGCGAGGCGCCGATCACGCCGGCGGCGGCCTGGATGTTCTGGCCACGGATCGCGGCGACCACGTCACCGGCCGAGAGGCTGTGCTGGGCCACCTTCTGCGGGTCGAGCCAGACGCGCATCGAGTAGTCACCCGAGCCGAACAGCTGCACATCGCCGACGCCCTGCAGCCGCGCCAGCCGGTCCTTGACGTTCAGCAGCGCGTAATTGCGCAGATAGGTCATGTCGTAGCGGCCGCTCGGCGACAGCAGGTGCACGACCATGGTCAGGTCGGGCGAACTCTTGATCGTCGTGACACCCAGGCGCCGGACCTCCTCGGGCAGGCGCGGCTCGGCCTGCGAGACGCGGTTCTGCACCAGCTGCTGGGCCTTGTCCGGGTCGGTGCCCAGCTTGAAGGTGACGGTCAGGGTCATCAAGCCGTCGGTCGTCGCCTGGCTGCCCATATAGAGCATGTCCTCGACGCCGTTGAGCGCTTCCTCCAGCGGCGTGGCCACGGTTTCGGCGATCACCTTGGGGTTGGCGCCGGGATAGTTGGCGCGCACCACCACGGAGGGCGGCACGACCTCGGGATACTCGGAGATCGGCAGTGCGCGCACGGCGATCAGGCCGGCCAGCACCATCAGCACCGAGATCACGCCGGCGAAGATCGGCCGGTCGATGAAGAATTTGGATAAGTTCATGGTGAGGTTCCTGCCTGATCAGCTCTTGTCCGCGGTCTTGGCTGCGGTTTTTTCTTTCGCTTGCACTTCTGGCTTCGCATCCATCGCGACCGAACTCGGCGCCAGCAACGAGCCGGGACGCACGCGCTGCAGGCCGTTGACGACGATGCGCTCATTGGCCTTCAAGCCGCTGCTGACGATGCGCAGCCCGCCAGCGGGCGCGCCCAGCGTCACCTCGCGGTACTCGGCCTTGTTGTCGGCGCCGACCACCATCACGAAGCGCTTGCTCTGGTCGGTGCCGACCGCGCGCTCATTGATCAAGAGGGCCTGCTGCTTGCCGGACTGGCCCAGGCGCACGCGGGCGAACTGGCCGGGCATCAGGCTGCCGTCCTTGTTGTCGAAGATCGCGCGCACCCGCACCGTGCCGCTCTTGGCATTGACCTGGTTGTCGATCAGCTGCAAGCGGCCTTCCAGCGGCGTGCCGTCCTGGCCCAGCGTGCCCATCTGCACCGGGATGCGCTCGAGCTTGTTGCGCTCGGCGAGCGCCTTGGCGATCACGCGCTCGTCGGCATCGAAGCTGGCATAGATAGGGCTGACCGACATCAAGGTGGTCAGCAGCGGCGCGCCGGGGCCGGCGGCCACCTGGTTGCCGACGGTGATCTCGAGCCGGCCGACCCGGCCCGACACCGGCGCGCGCACCTGGGTGTAAGAGAGATTCAGCCTGGCGGACTGCAGGCCGGCCTGGGCGGCGCGCAGATTGGCCTCGGCCTCGCGCAGCACCGAGCTGCGCTCATCGAACTCGCGCTGCGCGATCGCCTGCTCGGCCAGCAAGCGCTTGGCGCGGGCCAGCTCGGTCTGCGCGTTCAGCGCCCGGGCCTGGGCGGCGGCCACCTGGGCTTCGGCGCGCTCGGCTTCGGCGGCGTAGGGAGCCGGATCGATGGTAATCAGCAGATCGCCCTTGCCGACCAGCGCCCCCTCGCGGAAATGCACGGCCTGCACGGTGCCCGGCACGCGCGGACGCAGCTCGACGCGCTCGATCGCTTCGAGCCGGCCCGAGAACTCGTCCCAGGTGGCCACTTCGCTGGACTGGACGGCAGCTACCGAAACCGGAGTAGCCGGCGGCGCAGCCGGCGGGCTTTCGGCCTCGGCGGCCTGGTTGAGTCCGAAGAAGGCCGCGCTGACGGCGGCGATCGCGGTCAGCGCGGTGAAGGTGGAGCCGGCCAGCCACAGGCGGCGGCCACGAGACGGGGTGTGGTTCTGAGACATGGGATGAACTCCTGGCGGATGTTTTTTGAGAAGCAATGCAGCGGCCTCACCCAGACCTCGGCGGGTCTGCGCGAAAACGACGAAACGGGAGCAAAAAGAGGGGGGCTGGGCGCCTAGGCCGAGACCCGGAGGCTCAGCCGGCTGCGGCCCTGGACCGCATCAACAGCGGCGACAGGCGGAGCGGTGAAAGCGTGTCATGATGTGCGCTAAATCCATATTCATAATGACCATTACGATTTATGGACTGCAATGTAGTCGCCTTGTTTTATGGCGTCAAGAGATTTATTATCGATCACTATGGAAATCAACGACGCCAAGGTTTGCAAGCCACGCGGCCGGCCCCTGTCCTTTGATCGGGACAAGGCGCTGGAGCAAGCCATGCATGTGTTCTGGCAGCGTGGCTATGAAGCGGCCTCGATTGCCGAGCTGACCGCCGCGATGGGCATCACCGCGCCCAGCCTCTACACCGCCTTCGGCGACAAGGAGCGCCTGTTCCTCGAGGCCATCGAGCGCTATGCGCTGGGCCCGGCCGGCGGCTATCCGCGCGCGCTGGAAGAGGAACCGACCGCCCATGGCGCGATCAAGCGCCTGCTGGAGGAAGCCGCCGAGGAGCTGACCCGGCCCTGCCACCCGCGCGGCTGCATGGTCGTGATGGCCGCCACCAACTGCTCCGAGGCCTCGGCCCATATCCAGGCGGCGCTGGCCAAGCGCCGCGCCGCCGCCGACAGCGGCCTGCGCTGCCGCATCGAGCAGGGCATACGCGACGGCGAGCTGCCGGCCGACACCGACGCCGCCGCGCTGGCCAGCTTCTACAGCACGGTCTACCAGGGCATGTCCATCCAGGCCAAGGACGGCGCCAGCCACGAAAGCCTGCTGGCCACCGCCGCCGCCGCGATGCGCGCCTGGCCCAGCGCCCGGCCGGCAACAAAAGAAACAGCCTGAGCCGGGCCCGGAAACGCCGCTGAAGCCAGCGGCTCGCAGACTGCCTTCCAACGCGCCGATGCCGGCGCCGCGAAGGACAGACCATGCAACACCCCGCCCGACACCGCTGGCTTGCCACCCTCCCGGCCCTGGCCGCCCTGGCCGCTGCGGCCTTCTTCTCCGCCTGGGCCGGCGCGCCGGCGCGCGATGAGCCACAGCTGATCACGCAGATCGCCGAGTTCCCGCTGCGCCTGGACCGGCCCGGCCGCTACCGCCTGAGCGCGACCATCGACGTGCCGGCCGGCCGCAGCGGCATCGTGATCAGCGCGCCCGGTGTCGAGCTCGACCTGGGCGGCTTCAGCCTGCGCGGCCCGGTGCTGTGCAGCGTCGAGGTCGATGGCACCGAATGCGACACCGCGCCGCGCGCGGACCTGGCCGGCCTGCAGGTCAGCGCGGCCGATGTGCGCGTGCACAACGGCCATGTGCGCGGCTTTGCCGGCACCGGCCTGCGCCTGGACGCGCGCGCCACCGTCGACGATGTGCTGCTGAGCGACAACGCCGGCCCCGGCCTGCACGCCAACACCTCGGCCTCGCAGCCGGTGCGGCTGCGCCGCGTCCAGGCCCTGCGCAATGGCGGCGACGGTTTCTGGGTGCAGAACGGGCAGCTGGAACAATCCGGTGCGCGCGCCAACAAGGGCCAGGACTACGCACTGGGTGCACTGGCGCGGCAGCTGTGAACCGCCAAGGCGTGCGGCAACAGGCCAAGCAGCAGGCCCTGCCGGCCGATCTGCGTGGCATCGGCGCGGTCACCTGCACCCTGCTGCTGCTGGCCGGTGCCGCGCTGCCCGGTTGGCGCTGGCTGCAAGGCCTCGCGCCGACACCCTGGCAGCTGGCGATCTGCGCGCTGCCGCCGACCCTGGGCCTGGCGGCGATGGCCGCGGCGACACCGCCGCGCCAGACTCTTGTGCATCTGTTCGCCTGCCTGCTGATGCTGCCCTTGCTGCTGCTGATATGGGGCAGCAGCCTGCCGGCGCCGCCCGAGGCTACCCCCGCCGACGAACCGAGCTACTGGCTGTTTGCGCTCGTCTATGCCGGCACGCAACTGCTGTGCCTGCTGGCCTTTGTGCGCTGGGTCGGCCGGCGCGCCTAGCTCCTGAGCAGGGCGGCGTCGGCCGCCTCGCGCAGATGGCGGTAGACGGTGGTGCGCGAGATGCCCAGCTGGCGCGAGGTGCGGCTGACGCTGCGGCCGCAGCGCTCGTACTCGCGCAGCACCAGCTCGGTTCCGTGGCGCTGCAGCGCCGAGCCAGCCAGGCCGGCGACCGCCGGCAACTGGGCAGCCACATCGTCCGGCGTCAGGACCTGCCCCTGGCGATGCAGCAGCATCCGCGTCAGCACCGCGCGCAGCTCGCGGAAATTGCCCGGCCACCCATGGCGCTGCAGGCGCGCGATGGCGGCCTCGCTGATCTGCGCCCGTGCGTCCAGCCCGGCCAGCACGCTGCGCACCGCCAGCGCGAAATCGCTGCGGCAACGCAGCGGCGGCAGCGCGATCTTGATGGTGTTGAGCCGGTACAGCAGGTCGTCGCGGAAGCGCCGCGCGGCCACCTCGGCCTCCAGATCCACATGGCTGGCGGCCAGCAGCTGCACATCGACCTTGCGGGCCGCAATGCCACCGACCGGGCGCAGCAGCTGGTCGTCGAGAAAGCGCAAGAGCACGGCCTGCAGCGGCAGCGGCAGCTCGCCGACCTCGTCGAGCAGCAGGCTGCCGCCGTCGGCGCTGGCGATCAGGCCGGCATTGCCCTCGCGGCGCGCGCCGGTGAAGGCGCCGCCGACATAGCCGAACAGCTCGGCCTCGAACAGCTCGGCCGGCAGCGCGCCGCAATTGACCGCGACAAACTCGCCGCGCCGCCCGCTCAGCTCATGAGCGCGCCGCGCCAGCAGCTCCTTGCCGGTGCCGGTCTCGCCCTGGATCAGGATGGGCGCGCGCATGGCCACGGCGGCACGCAGCACGCGGCAGGCCTCGGCCACCGACGCATCCTCGGCCAGCATCTCCGGCAGCGGGGCCGGCGAAGGCCCGGACAGTGCCGCCGCCGGTGCGACCGACGGCGCAGCGGCCGATGGCCGCTGCGGCAGCGGACGGGCGATCACGCGCGCCACCAGCGAGCTGCCCAGCGCATCGCGCAGCTGCAGCTCGGGCTGGCGGTGCAGGCGCGCCAGCATCAGATCGAAGGGCTCGCCAAACAGCTCCTCGAACGAGGCGCCGCGACGCGCCTCCAGCCCCGACAGCAGGACCGCGCCGCGCTGGTTCAGCGCCAGCAGCCGGCCGCGCTCGTCGAAGGCCAGCAGGCCGGCGCTGAGCGTGGCCAGGAACTCGGCGCGCGGATGCAAGGCCAGTATCAGATGGCTGCGCATCTGCTGCAGCAGCAGGCTGTTCTCGATCTGGGTGGCGGCCATCTTGACCAGCACCTGGGTGTGCTGCTGGCGCGAGGCGTAGTAAGACGAGGCATCGAGCACGCCGACGATCTCGCCCAGCGCATCGCGCACCGGCGCGGCGCTGCAGGAGATGTCGCCGAGCTTCAGGAAATAGTGCTCCGGCCCGGTTACCGCGACCGGCGCCCCGGTGGCCAGGGCCGTGCCCAGGCCGTTGGTGCCGCAGAGCTGCTCGCTCCAGCAGCTGCCGGCCAGGATGCCGGCATCGGCATCGCTCATCGCGAAACGGTTGTCGGCATAGAGGTCGAGGATGACGCCGTCGCGGTCGGCAAAGGCCAGCAGGAAGTTGGAGCCGGCGATCTGCTGCGACAGGGTCTCCAGCTCGGCCTGGGCCAGACGCCGCACCAGCGCGGCATGCTCGCGCCGGCGCGCCAGTTCCATGCCCTCGACCACCTGGCGCTGCGGCGCGCCATCGATCGCCAGGCCGGCGCGCGCACAGCGGGCCCAGCTGTCGAGGATGGCGGCCGGCGGCATGCCTTCCGGCGGCATCCAAGCCATGCCTCGCGAGCGCAAGGCCCGCGCGTGCGCCAACGTACGCTCGCTGTCTGCCATCGTCTGTCTCCTGGCTGACCGATCAATGCCGGTTCTGGCTGGCGACGGTAGCAGGTCCACCGGCGCTGCGGCAATTGCACAGAATCTGTACGGGTGCCAGGGCCACTGTGCCAAGACTGAACAGCTTTCCGGCGCTACGCCCTGGGAAGCCGGCCTGGTACGCGCTTTGCGGTGACCAAAGCGCCGTGCCCCGAGTGCGGCATCGACACCACAACAAACCGGAGACGACAACCATGCCCATCCAACAAGCGGCGCTCGCGGCCCTGGCGCTGATCGCCTCGACGGCCCTGGCCCAGCCGAACATCGACAAGCTCAAGCAGTTCAAGGTGGCCACCACCGACCTGAACATCCCCACCGTACCGCAGACCGGCCGCAATGCCGATGCGATCCGCGAGAACCTCAAGCGCATCAAGCTCCCGCCCGGCTTCAAGATCGAGCTCTATGCGGTGGTGCCCGACGCCCGCCATATGGCGGTGGCGCCCAACACCAATATGCTCTTCGTCGGCACCCGCAAGACCTCGGTCTGGGCCGTCACCGACCGCAACAGCGACGGTGTCGCCGATGAGGTCAAGAGCTTCGCGCCCTCGCTGAAGTTCACGAACCCGAACGGTGTCTGCTGGACCAAGGACGGCTTCCTGATCGTCGCCGAACACAACCGCGTGCTGAACTTCCCGGCCGCCGAGTTCTTCTACGAGGGCCCGGATGTCGCGGTGATCGAGGTGGTCGGCCAAGGCAAGCTGATCCCGCCCGAGGAGGAGAGCTTCAACCACGGCGCCCGGGTCTGCAAGATCGGCCCGGACGGCCTGCTCTACGTCTCGCTGGGCCAGCCCTTCAATGTGCAGCCACGCGACAAGCTCAAGCTCTACAACGAGTGGGGCATTGGCGGCATGGTGCGCATGAACGCCTTCGATGGCAGCAAGCGCGAGGTCTATGCCACCGGCATCCGCAACTCGGTGGGCCATGACTTCAACCCCAAGGACGGCACGCTTTGGTTCACCGACAACCAGACCGACGGCATGGGCGACGACATCCCGGCCGGCGAGATCAACCGCATCACCGCCAAGGGCCAGTTCTTCGGCTACCCCTGGCGCCAGGGCAAGACCCGCATCACCGAACATGGCTATGACAAGGACCCGCTGCCGGCCAATATCACCGACCCGCAGGTCTACACCATCGCCCATGCGGCCGATCTGGGCATGAGCTTCTACACCGGCAAGCAGTTCCCGGCCAAGTACCAGGGCGGCTTCTTCTCGGCCCAGCATGGCTCGTGGAACCGGACCAAGCCGGTCGGCGCGCTGGTGCTGTTCACCTCGCTGAAGGCCGACGGCACGGCCGACAAGACCGAGGTCTTCGCCGAGGGCTGGCTGGACGAGAACGGCCTGTACCGCGGCCGGCCGGTCGATGTCGCGGTGATGAAGGATGGCTCGCTGCTGATCAGCGACGACTTCGCCGGTGCGCTCTACCGCGTCAGTTATTCTGCGCCCTGAGCTCTCGTGAACCGGGCCCACCTCGCGGTGGGCCCTCTACTTCCAAAGCCATGCGTTCACTCCTCTTTATCGCCTTGCTGGCCGCGCTGCCGGCCGGGGCCCAGGACATCGCGGCCGGCCGGGCCAAGGCGCAGGCCTGCGCGGTCTGCCATGGCCCGCTGGGCCTGTCCAGCCAGCCCGACGCCCCGCATCTGGCCGGCCAGAGCGCCATCTATCTGAGCAGCCAGCTGAAGGCCTACCGCAGTGGCGCGCGCCTGCACGAGGTGATGGCGGTGATGGCCAAGCCGCTCAGCGACGCCGATATCGCCAATCTGGCCGCCTGGTACGCCGCCATCCGCATCGAAGCCCATGCGCCGAACTGAGTTCGCCGCGGCCGGGATGCTGCTGCTGAGTGCCGGCGCGCAGGCCCAAACCCACACGCTGGAGCGTGTCGTGCTGGACAGCGGCGGCGTCGAGCAGCGCCTGTTCGACACGCCCTTCGCGGTCAGCGTCGTCGACGCCGAGCAGCTGCGCAATGCCGGCGCGATGGTCAATCTCAGCGAGGCGTTGCAGCGCGTGCCCGGCCTGGTCGCGAACCAGCGCCACAACTATGCCCAGGACCTGCAGCTGAGCTCGCGCGGCTTCGGCGCCCGTGCCAGCTTTGGCGTGCGCGGCCTGCGGCTCTACAGCGACGGCATTCCCGCCAGCGGCCCGGACGGCCAGGGTCAGGTCTCGCACTTCGACCTGGCCGGGGCGCAGCGCGTCGAGGTGGTGCGTGGGCCGTTCTCGGCCCTCTATGGCAACAGCTCGGGCGGGGCCATCCTGCTGCACAGCGCCGCGCCGACCGAGCGCCGCCTGCTGCTGGACAGCGATATCGCCAGCAACGGCCTGCGCCAATGGCGCCTGGGTGTAGAGCTGCCGGCCAGCGAGGCGCGGCCCTTCAGCGTGCGCGCCCAGCTCTCCCGCTTCGAGACCGATGGCTTCCGGCGCCAGAGCGCCAGCCGCCGCGATCTTGCCAATCTGCGCCTGGCCTGGGACGGCGCGCAGGACCGCGTCGTGCTGATCTTCAACGCGATCGACCAACCGGCCCAGGATCCACTGGGCCTGAACCGGGCCCAGCTGACGGCCGACCCGCAGCAAACCATAGGCCTGGCCCTGCCGCAGGACGAGGCCGGCGAGCCGGACCGCTACAACACCCGCAAGAGCACCCGCCAGCAACAGCTCGGCGCCAGCTGGCGGCACCGCTTCGCCGATGCCGGTGCGCTGCAGCAACTGCTGCTCAGCGCCCATATCGGGCGCCGCGAGGTGACGCAATGGCAGTCGATTCCCGTCGCCACCCAACTGGCCAGCGAGCGCCAGCCCGGCGGCGTGATTGCTTTCGAGCGCGACTACTACGGTATCGACGGCCGCCTGGTCTGGCAATGGCCCCTGGCCGACGAGCGCCGCGCCCGCCTGGTACTGGGCGCCAATCTGGACGATAGCGACGAGGACCGGCGCGGCTACGAGAACTTCAGCGCCGGCCCGGCCGAGACCCGGCTGCTGGGCGTGACCGGCCGGCTGCGGCGCGATGAGCGCAACCGCCTGGGCGGCCGCGATCTCTATGCCCAGGCCGATATCGAGCTGAGCGCACGCTGGCAGGCCAGCCTGGGCCTGCGCCGCGGCGAGACCGAGTTCAAGGCCCGCGACCGTTACATCGTCGGGGCCAACCCGGACGACTCGGGCCGCCAGAGCTACCGCTACACCAACCCCTTCGCCGCGCTGCAGTGGCGCGCGCTGCCCACGCTCAACACCTATCTGAGCCTGGGCCGCGGCTTCGAGTCGCCGACCCAGGGCGAGCTGGCTTATCGCAACGACGGCCAGGCCGGCTTCAACAGCGGCCTGCGGGCCCAGACCAGCCGCCAGCTGGAGCTGGGCGCCAAATGGCGGCCGGCGCCCGAGCTGGCCCTGGATGCGGCGCTGTTCCAGGCCAATAGCCGCGACGAGATCGGCGTGGCCAGCAATAGCGGCGGCCGCGCCACATTTCGCAATGTCGGCCGCACACGCCGCGAGGGCGCCGAGCTGGACCTGCGCTGGCAGATTGCACGCGGCTGGCGCAGCCAGTTCGCGCTGAGCTGGCTGGACGCGCGCTACCGCGACGGCTTCACGATCTGCGCCGCCGCGCCCTGCACCAATCCAACCCTGCTCGTCGCGCCGGGCCGGCGCATCGCCGGCACGATCTCGCGCAGCGCCTACGCCGAGCTGGCCTGGGACGCGAGCGCGAGCACCCAACTGGCGCTGGAAGGCCGCGCCCAGGGCCGCCAGCAGGTCAATGACATCAACAGCGACGCGGCCGCCGGTTACGGGCTCTTGAACCTGCGCGCGCGCTGGCAAACCAGACTAGGCCCGGGCCGGCTGGAGCTGCTGGGCCGCATCGAGAACATGGCCGACCGAAACTATGTCGGCAGCGTCATCGTCAACGAGGGGAACGGCCGCTTCTTCGAGCCGGCGCCGGGGCGGACCTGGCTGCTGTCGGCGCGCTGGTCGCAGAATTGGTGAGGGCCGCCTCACGCAGGCAGGCCATCAGCTGCTCGCTGGCCGGCGTGCGCAGCCGGCCGCGCATCGTGATGATGCCCACCGGCGGCAGCTCGATGCCGACCGCGATCTTCAGCACCTTCACCAGGCCCTGACGCTCGAAGTGCAGGGCCACCGAGCGGGCCCAGAAGCCTAGGGCGCGGCGCTGCTGCATGAAGTTCAAGGTGACCAGGAAGGAGGCGGACTCGATGATGTCGGCCGGCGGGTTCAGCCCGTTCTTGTAGAACTGCTGGTTCAGCTTGATGCGCGACGAGGCCCAGGGCGGCGGCATCACCCAGGGCTCGCCAACCAGATCGGCCCAGCGGGGTCGGGTCTTGCCTGCCAGCCCATGGTCGGCCGGCGCGACGATGCACATCGGCTCCTCGTACAGCGCTTCCATCTCCAGGTCCGGCGCCGCATAGCCGGGCTCGAGCCGGCCGACGAAGAGATCCAGCTCGCCGACCCGCAGGCGCGGCAGCAGGCGGGTCAGGTCGCCCTCCTCGATCGCCACCGTGGTCTGGGCCGAGCGCGCCTTCAGCAGCGCCACCGCGCGCGCCAGCAGCACCGGCGTGGCCACCACCATCGCACCGACGCTGGTGCGCCCGGCCGCGCCGCTGGCCACCGCGGCGATCTCGTCGCGGGTGCGCTCATAGTCCGACAGCACCGAGCGCGCGAAGCGCACCACGGCCAGGCCATAGGCGGTGGGCTCGGTGCCACGGGTCGAGCGGACGAACAGGTCCAGCTCGAACAGGCGCTCGATCTCGGCCAGGGTCTTGGAGACGGCCGGCTGGGTCAGCGCGAGGAACTCCGCGGCCCGGCCCAGATGGCGGAACTGGTCCAGCGCCACCAGCAGCTGCAGATGGCGCAGCTTCAGGTTGGAGCGCATCACGCGGTCGATCTTGCTCATGGCTGTTTTCCGCTACATGCCGAATCCGGCAAGAAGACAGTCCTATTCCTCATTGGATCGCCATGATAAGAGCGCCAACAATGGGCCAAAGCCAGATCACAAACCAGCAGGAGACAAGCACCATGACGATCAAAGGATCCAGCCGACGCCAGTTCGTTCTCGGCACCGCCGCCGCCCTGGCCCTGCCCTTCGGCCGCGCGCTGGCCAGCAGCTATCCCGAGCGGGCGATCACCTTCGTCTGCCCCTGGCCCGCCGGTGGCACCGCCGACGCGACGATGCGCGCGCTCTGCGCCGTGGCCGCCAAGACCCTGGGTCAGACCATCGTCGTCGACAACAAGGCCGGCGCCTCCGGCATGCTGGGTCTGCGCAGCATGGCCTCGGCCAAGGCCGACGGCTACACCATCGGCCAGATCCCGATCTCGGTGGCCCGCTTCTCGCAGCTGGGCAGCGTGCCACTGGATCCGCTGAAGGACCTGAGCTATATCGCCCGCGTCTCCGGCCAGACCTTCGGCATCGTCTGCCAGGCCTCGGCGCCGTGGAAGGACATCAAGGAACTGGTGGCTTATGCCAAGGCCAATCCGGGCAAGCTTACCTATGCCAGCGCCGGTGTCGCCGGCGCCACCCATGTGGGCATGGAGGAGTTCGCACAGGCCGCCGGCATCGAGATGCTGCACATCCCCTACAAGGGCGGCGCGCCGGCGCTGCAGGGCGTGCTGGCCGGCGAGGTGAACCTCTTGATCGACTCGACCTCCTGGGCGCCCCATGTCCAGTCGGGCAAGCTGCGCCTGCTGGGCACCTTGGGCGCCAAGCGCACCAACGACTTCAAGGAGGTGCCCACGATCAGCGAGCAGGGTTATCCGGTCGTCGTCGATGCGCCCAACGGCATCGGCGGCCCGAAAGGCCTGGACCCGGCCATCCTGGCCAGGCTGCGCGCCGCCTTCAAGCAGGCGGCCGCCAGCCCCGAGTTCGCCGCGGCCTGCGACAAGATCGACGCGCCGCTGATGTATCTGGACGGCCCGGACTATGAGAAATACGTGGCCCAGACCGTGGTCAAGGAAAAGGTCTTGATCGAGCGGCTGAAGCTGCGCGAGCTGCTGGCCAAGGGCTGAACACCATGAACGATGCGCCGCTGATACGCCTGCACGCGCGGGACAATGTGCTGATCGCGCGCCGCGCCATCGCGCTGGGCGAGGCGCTGCCGGGTCTGGCCGCCCGGGCCCGTGCCCAGGTGCCGGCCGGCCACAAGATCGCCGCCCGGGCTATCGCCGAGGGCGAGGCCGTGCTGAAGTACGACACGGTGATCGGCTTCGCAGCACGCGCGGTCGAGGCCGGCGAGTACCTGCACACCCACAACATCCGCCACGAGGAGCGGCACGAGGGCTATGCCTATGAGTTCGGCACCGATCTGAAGCCGGTGGCCCTGCTGCCGCAGGACCAGCGTGCCAAGTTCATGGGCATCGTCCGCGCCGACGGCCGGGTCGCGACGCGCAACTACATCGGCCTGATCGCCTCGGTGAACTGCTCGTCCACCGTGATTCACAAGGTGGCCCAGTGGTTCACGCCGGAGCGGCTGGCGGCCTATCCGAACATCGACGGCGTCGTCGCTTTCGCGCAGACCAGCGGCTGCGGCATGTCCTCGCCCAGCGAGCATTTCGATGTGCTGCGCAGGACGCTGGCCGGCTATGCGCGCCACCCGAATCTGGGCGGCGTGATCGTCGTCGGCCTGGGCTGCGAGCGCAACCAGGTGCCGGAGCTGATGGCCTCACAAGGCCTGGCCGAGGGGCTGCAGCTGAAGAGCTTCGTGATGCAGCAGACCGGCGGCACGCGGGCGACGATCGCGGCCGGCATCGCCGCCGTCGAGGCCATGCTGCCGGCGGCCAATGACATCCGGCGCGAGCCGGTGCCGGCCAGCCATCTGAAGATAGGCCTGGAATGCGGCGGCTCGGACGGCTTCTCGGGCATCAGCGCCAATCCGGCGCTGGGCGCGGCAATGGACATCCTGGTGGCCCATGGCGGCACGGCCATCCTGTCGGAGACGCCGGAGATCCACGGTGTCGAGCATCTGCTGACACGCCGTGCGGTCAGCGAGGCCGTCGGCCGCAAGTTACTGGACCGGCTGGACTGGTGGAAGCGCTACACGGACGGCCACAACGGCCAGTTCAATGGCGTGGTCGGCCCGGGCAACCAGGCCGGCGGCCTGGCCAATATCGTCGAGAAATCGCTGGGCTCGGCGATGAAGGCCGGCACGACGCCGCTGCGCGCGGTCTACGAGTACGCAGAGACCATCACCGAGCGCGGCTTCGTCTTCATGGACTCGCCCGGCTACGACCCGGTGGCCACCACCGGCCAGATCGCCAGCGGCGCCAACATCATCTGCTTCACCACCGGCCGCGGTTCGATGTTCGGCTCCAAGCCAGCACCGACGATCAAGCTGGCCTCGAACACGCCGATGTTCGAGCGTCTCGGCGAAGACATGGACATCAACTGCGGCCAGGTGATCGACGGCCGACTGAGCATCGAGCAGATGGGGCAGGCCATTTTTGAACACATCCTGCGCACGGCTTCCGGTGAAGCCACCTGCAGCGAGAAACTGGGCCTCGGCGACCATGAGTTCGTTCCCTGGCACTTGGGCATTGTGAGTTGAGATCCCATCGATGAGTCATGACCTGACCCTGCGCAATAGCGAGCTGCTGCGCACCCGGAACTTCATCGCCGGCACCTGGTGCGCGGCGGCCTCCGCAGCGCGGCTGCCCGTCGTCAATCCGGCCGATCAAAGCCTGATCGCCGAGGTGCCGGACAGCGCCGCCGCCGACGCACAAGCCTCCGTCGATGCGGCGCACGCGGCCTTCCCGGCCTGGCGGGCCACGCCGGCCAAGGCGCGCGCGCAGATCCTGAAGCGCTGGCTGGCGCTGATCCTGGAACACCAGGACGATCTGGGCCGGCTGATCTCGCGCGAACAGGGCAAGCCTTTCGCCGAGGGCAAGGGCGAGGTGCTGTATGCGGCCAGCTATGTCGAATGGTTTGCCGAGGAGGCCGTGCGCATCTGCGGCGATGTGATCGCCGCGCCGGTGGCGGGCCGGCAGATGCTGGCCATCAAGGAGCCGGTCGGCGTGGTCGCGGTGATCACGCCCTGGAACTTCCCGGCCGCGATGATCGCCCGCAAGATCGCGCCGGCGCTGGCGGCCGGCTGCACCGTCGTGGCCAAGCCGGCCGAGGACACACCGCTGACCGCGCTGGCGCTCGCGTACCTGGCCGAGCAGGCCGGGCTGCCGGCCGGCGTCTTGAATATCGTCTGCGCCTCGCGCGCGCAGACGCCGGTGGTGGTGGACGAGTGGCTCAGGGACGGGCGCGTGCGCAAGATCAGCTTCACCGGCTCGACGCCGGTGGGCAAGCATCTGGCGCGCGAGTCGGCCGCCACCTTGAAGAAGCTGTCGCTGGAGCTGGGCGGCAACGCGCCCTTCATCGTCTTCGACGATGCCGATCTGGACGCCGCCGTCACGGGGCTGATGGCTGCGAAGTTCCGAAACGGCGGCCAGACCTGCGTCTGTCCGAACCGGGTCTATGTGCAGGACGGGGTGTTCGAGGCCTTTGCCTACAAGCTGGTGGCGCGGGTCAGCGCGCTCAAGGTCGGGCCGGCCACCGAGGCCGATGCGCAGATCGGCCCGATGATCAATGCGCGCGCGGTCGAGAAGATCCTGCTGCATATCGGCGATGCGGTGGCCCAGGGCGCGCGGCTGCTGACTGGCGGCATCCGCGTGCGCGAGGAGCTAGGCCCCAACTATGTGGCGCCCACCGTGCTGGCCGAACCCTCGGGCGCGGCCCTGGTCTGCGGCGAAGAGACTTTTGGCCCGGTGGCGCCGCTGTTTCGATTCAAGACCGAGGCGGAAGCGATCGCGCTGGCCAATGACACGCCCTTCGGCCTGGCTGCCTACTTCTACTCACAGGGCGTACAGCGCATTCACCGTGTCGCGGCGGCGCTGGAAGCGGGTATCGTCGGCATCAACGAGGGTGCGGTGGCGGCGGAGGCCGCCCCCTTCGGCGGTGTCAAGGAATCAGGGTACGGCCGCGAGGGTTCGCGCCAGGGCCTGGACGACTATATGCATCTCAAATACCTCTGCCAGGGTGGCCTGGCCTGATCGATCACATCATGAGCAACACCTTCAAGGCCGCGCTGCAGCGCGGCGACGCCCAGATCGGTCTGTGGCTGTCTATGGCCCAGTCCTACAGCGCCGAGATCTGCGCGACGGCCGGTTTCCAATGGCTGCTGATCGACGGCGAGCATGCGCCCAACGATGTGCGCTCGACCCTGGCCGCGCTGCAGGCGGTGGCCGCCTATCCGGCCCATCCGGTGGTGCGGGCGGTGCAGGGCGAGACCGCGCTGATCAAGCAGCTGCTGGACATCGGGGCCCAGACCTTGCTGGTGCCCATGGTGGACACGGCCGAGCAGGCGCGGGCCCTGGTCTCGGCCTGCCGCTATCCGCCGCAGGGCGTGCGCGGTGTCGGCTCGGCAATCGCCCGGGTCTCGCGCTGGAATGCGCGCAAGAATTATCTGGACGAGGCCAATGACGAGGTCTGCCTGCTGGTGCAGGCCGAGACCGTCACGGCGCTGCGCAATCTGCAAGCGATCTGCGCGGTGGACGGTGTCGACGGCGTCTTCATCGGCCCGGCCGATCTGGCCGCCTCGATGGGCCATCGCGGCAAGCCCGGCCACCCGGAGGTGCAGGCGGCGATCGAGCAGGCCATCCGCACGATCACGGCCAGCGGCAAGGCGGCCGGCACCCTGACCAGCGATGTGGCGGCGGCACGGCGCTATCTGACGCTCGGCGCGCGCTTTGTCGCGGTCGGTATCGATGTCAGCCTGCTGGCCCAGGCCAGCCGACGTCTGGCCGCCGAGTTCGGCCTGGGCGAGGCGCCTCCGGCCCAGCCCAGCTCTGCCGCCTACTGAAACCAATAGCAAGAAAGCGAACGAACCCATGAAGACCTACAAGATCGCCGTGATTCCCGGCGACGGCATCGGCAAGGAAGTGATGCCCGAGGGCCTGCGCGCGCTGCAGGCTGCGGCCCAGCGCTTTGGCTTCCAGCTGGCACTGACCCACATCGACTGGGCCAGCTGCGACTACTACGCCCAGACCGGCTCGATGATGCCCGACGATTGGAAGGCCCAGCTCGAGGGCATGGACGCTATCCTGTTCGGCGCGGTCGGCTGGCCGGCCACGGTGCCCGACCATGTCTCGCTGTGGGGCTCGCTGCTGAAGTTCCGCCGCGAGTTCGACCAGTACATCAATCTGCGCCCGGTGCGCCTGTTCGACGGCGTGCCCTGCCCATTGGCCGGGCGCAAGGCCGGCGAGATCGACTACTTCGTCGTGCGCGAGAACACCGAGGGCGAGTACACCAATCTGGGCGGCATCATGTATGCCGGCACCGAGCGCGAGATCGTGATCCAGGAGTCGGTCTACTCGCGCCACGGCACCGATCGGGTGCTGAAGTACGCCTTCGAGCTGGCCGACAGCCGCGCGCGCAAGCACCTGACGGTGGCAACCAAGAGCAATGGCATCGCGATCAGCATGCCCTGGTGGGACGGCCGCGCCGATGCGGTGGCACAGGGCTATCCGGCGGTCACGGTGGACAAGCAGCACATCGACATCCTCAGCGCGCGCTTTGTGCTGCAGCCGGGGCGCTTTGATGTGGTGGTGGCCAGCAATCTGTTCGGCGACATCCTGTCGGACCTGGGGCCGGCGACCACCGGCACGATTGGCCTGGCGCCCTCGGCCAATTTGAACCCGGAGCGCAAGTTTCCCTCGCTGTTCGAGCCGGTGCATGGTTCGGCGCCAGACATCTATGGGCAGAACATTGCCAACCCGGTCGCGATGATCTGGTCGGCGGCGCTGATGCTGGACTTCCTGGGCGAGCGGGCCGCGCATGATGCGATCCTGAAGGCCATCGAGACGGTGCTGGTCGAGGGGCCGCGCACGCGCGATCTGGGGGGCCAGGCCTCGACGACCGAGATGGGTGAGGCGCTGACTGGCATGATCTGACGGATCGAACCGCACAAAGCAAAACGCCCTCGCAGCATGCGAGGGCGTTTGTACTTGATGGTTGCGGGGGCAGGATTTGAACCTACGACCTTTGGGTTATGAGCCCAACGAGCTACCAGACTGCTCCACCCCGCGACTGTTCTTGCTTAACGTCGGACCCACTCATCGCGCCGACAAAAAAAGCCGCTCAAAGACAAGCGGCCCTTTTCAATGTTCTCTGGTTGCGGGGGCAGGATTTGAACCTACGACCTTTGGGTTATGAGCCCAACGAGCTACCAGACTGCTCCACCCCGCGACTGAAGCTAGCAGTATAGCGCAGTTCGGTGACTTCGTCACCATTGCTGCGGGTACAGACGTAAAAAAGGCCAGCATCAGGCCGGCCTTCTCAGGACGAGCACTCCGACCGGGACGGCTGGAGCGCAAGCGCTGCCGATTTACTCGACGGCTTCGCCGGCGGTCTCGCCTTCAGCGCGGTCAACCAGTTCCACATAGGCCATCGGCGCGTTGTCGCCAACACGGAAGCCCATCTTCAGGATGCGGGTGTAGCCGCCCGGACGCGCCTTGAAACGCGGGCCCAGTTCGTTGAACAGCTTGGTGACGATGTCGCGGTCACGCAGACGGTCGAAAGCCAGGCGGCGATTGGCCAGCGTGGGTTCCTTGGCCAGGGTGATCAGGGGCTCGACGACGCGACGCAGTTCCTTGGCCTTGGGGACCGTGGTCTTGATGGCTTCATGCTGCAGCAGCGAGACGCACATATTGCGCAGCATTGCCTTGCGGTGTTCGCTGGTGCGGTTGAGCTTACGGAGGCCGTTACGGTGACGCATGGTGCTTTTCCTTTCTAGATTGATCCCAGCAGCCGTATCAGGTACTGCCCGGGGGCACCGGGTGGCTTAACGCCACCCTCTTTCAAAAACTAATTAACGCTTGTCCAGACCTTGCGGCGGCCAGTTTTCCAGGCGGGCGCCCAGAGTCAGGCCACGCGAAGCAAGGACTTCCTTGATTTCGTTGAGCGACTTGCGACCCAGATTCGGGGTCTTCAGCAGCTCGGTCTCGGTGCGCTGGATCAGATCGCCGATGTAGTAGATGTTCTCGGCCTTCAGGCAGTTGGCCGAACGAACGGTCAACTCGAGCTCATCGACAGGGCGCAGCAGGATCGGGTCGAAGCTGCTGGAACGCTGGGCCGGCTGGTCGAAGGCGTCGACCAGATCGGTGCCCTGCAGCTGTGCGAACACGGCCAGCTGCTCGACCAGGATCTTGGCCGAAGCGCGGATCGCTTCCTCGGGCGAGATGGCGCCGTTGGTTTCGATTTCCATGACCAGCTTGTCCAGATCGGTACGCTGCTCGACGCGGGCGTTCTCGACGGCGTAGCTGACGCGGCGCACGGGCGAGAACGAGGCGTCCAGCACGATGCGGCCGATGCTCTTGGTCGGCTCGTCGCCGTAGCGGCGCATCGTGCCCGGCACATAGCCACGGCCCTTCTCGACCTTGATCTGCATGTCCAGCTTGCCGCCTTGCGACAGATGGGCAATGACGTGCTCGGGATTGATGATCTCAACGTCGTGCGGGGTCTGGATGTCGGCAGCCGTGACCGGGCCTTCACCTTCCTTGCGCAGGACCAGGGTCACTTCTTCGCGGTTGTGCAGGCGGAACACCACGCCCTTGAGGTTCAGCATGATGTGAACCACGTCTTCTTGCACACCGTCGATGGCCGAGTACTCGTGCAGCACACCGGCAATCGTCACTTCAGTCGGCGCGTAACCCACCATCGAGGACAGCAGCACACGACGCAGGGCATTGCCCAGGGTGTGGCCATAACCGCGCTCGAACGGCTCCAGCGTCACCTTGGCGCGATGGCCGCCCAGGGGCTCCACATTGATGGATTTGGGTTTCAGCAGGTTTGTTTGCATGAGGTCTTTCTTTCAATACCCTCGGTTCGTTACACCGATAAGGCTGAGGGACCAACCGGGCGCGGCCGGAACGGGCCCGGCCCGGACGAGATAAAGCCGAAGAAAACGGCAAGGCCGAGCGCGCTCCTGACGAGCCGCCCGGCCGGAGCACTTCGATTAACGCGAGTACAACTCAACGATCAGCGATTCGTTGATCTCGGCGCCGAACTCGTCGCGGTCGGGAGCCTTCTTGAACACGCCTTCCAGCTTCGTACCATCCACCTGCACCCAGGCAGGCATGCCGATGGACTCGGCCAGCTTGAACGCGTCAACGATGCGCAGCTGCTTCTTGGCCTTCTCACGCACGGCGACGGTGTCACCGGCCTTCACCAGGTAGGAAGCGATGTTGACCACTTCGCCATTCACGGTGATGCCCTTGTGGGAGACCAGCTGACGCGCTTCGGCGCGGGTCGAACCGAAGCCCATGCGGTAGACGACGTTGTCCAGACGTGATTCCAGCAGTTGCAGCAGGTTCACGCCGGTCGAGCCCTTGCGACGCTCGGCTTCGGCGAAGTAGCGGCGGAACTGACGCTCCAGCACGCCGTACATGCGCTTGACCTTCTGCTTTTCACGCAGTTGCAGACCGAAGTCGGAGGTGCGCTGACCGGAAGTGCGGCCGTGCTGGCCGGGCTTCGAATCAAACTTGGCCTTGTCGCTGATCGAGCGGCGGGCGCTCTTCAGGAACAGGTCGGTGCCTTCGCGGCGGGAAAGTTTGGCCTTGGGGCCGAGGTAACGTGCCACTTTGCGTGTCCTTGTTCAATCTGACGCACAAAGTCCGTCGACTTGTGCGCGAGTCTGGCCAGTGTTTTTATCAGCTCAGACGGTGGGCTTATTGAAGTGTCGGCCTGCGCTCACACGAGGCCTCGACTTCAGCAAAACGGCCGGCTGGCACTTGCGCGCCAGCCGGCTTGGGAAAATCGAATCGGCGATTATCGCACTAAACCGAGAGGTTTAGATACGACGACGCTTTTGAGGACGGCAGCCGTTGTGCGGCACCGGCGTCACGTCAGAGATCGAGTTGATGCGGATGCCCAATGCGGCCAGAGCGCGCACCGACGATTCGCGACCCGGGCCGGGGCCCTTGATCTTGACGTCCAGATTCTTGATGCCCTGCTCCTGAGCAGCGCGGCCGGCCACTTCGGCAGCCACCTGGGCAGCGAAGGGAGTCGACTTGCGCGAGCCCTTGAAGCCTTGACCACCGGAAGAGGCCCAGGACAGAGCGCCACCTTGACGATCGGTGATCGTGATGATGGTGTTGTTGAACGAAGCGTGGACGTGCGCAACGCCGTCGGCAACGTTCTTGCGAACCTTCTTGCGAACGCGCTGGGCAGCCGAGTTATTAGGTGCTTTTGCCATGTGAACCTTCTTTCAATGCTGTGGCAGCGTGATCACTTCTTGCCGGTCGCAGCCGACTTGCGCGGACCCTTGCGGGTACGGGCATTCGTGCGGGTGCGTTGACCGCGCATCGGCAGGCCACGGCGATGACGGAAGCCGCGGTAGCAGCCCAGATCCATCAAGCGCTTGATGTTGATCGACATCTCGCGGCGCAGATCGCCTTCGATGGTCATGCGGCCCACTTCTTCACGGATCTTTTCCAGATCAGCGTCGGTGAGGTCCTTGACCTTCTTGTCGAACGGGATGCCGCAAGTTGTGCAGATCTTCTGTGCGGTCGTACGGCCAATGCCGTAGATCGAAGTCAGACCGATCTCAGTGTGCTTTTGCGGCGGAATGTTGATACCAGCAATACGTGCCATGTGCGTCCTCTAATTCGCTCGTGTCGTGCAGCAATCAGCCCTGGCGCTGCTTGTGGCGGGGATCGGTACAGATCACACGCACCACGCCCTTGCGGCGGATGATCTTGCAATTGCGGCACATTTGCTTAACGGATGCCGAAACTTTCATGGTCTGCTCCTTGACCTACTCTAAATCGCTCAAACAGCGCGTCCGGGGAATGAACAAGCTCACTTCGCCCGGAAAACGATGCGAGCACGACTCAAATCGTAGGGCGTGAGTTCCACCGTCACTTTGTCTCCAGGCAGGATGCGGATGTAGTGCATCCGCATCTTGCCGGAGATGTGACCGAGGACCACATGCCCGTTTTCCAACTTCACGCGAAACGTTGCGTTGGGGAGATTTTCTTGGATCTCACCCTGCATCTGAATGACGTCGTCTTTCGCCATGCCGTTCAGGTTCGGTTGGAACCGTTGGTATTACCTCAGCTTGTCAGCTGGCCTTGAAATTTGCCTTCTTCAGCAGCGACTCGTACTGCTGACTCATCACATAAGACTGCACCTGAGCCCAGAAGTCCATGGTGACCACGACGATGATCAACAAGGAGGTACCGCCAAAATAGAACGGTACGTTGTACTTCAGAACCAAAAACTCAGGCAGCAGACAGACGGCGGTGATATAGATGGCGCCGGCCAAGGTCAGTCGCGACAAGATCTTGTCAATATGCTTGGCGGTCTGATCGCCGGGACGGATCCCGGGGATGAACGCACCACTCTTCTTCAGGTTGTCTGCGGTCTCACGGCTGTTGAACACCAGCGCCGTGTAGAAGAAGCAGAAGAACACGATGGCAGCAGCGTAGAGCAGCACATAGATCGGCTGGCCCGGACGCAGCATGTCAGCGAGGTCTTTCAACCAGCGCAGGCCATCACCGGTAGCAAACCAACTCACCACGGTGGTCGGCAGCAGGATGATGGATGACGCGAAGATCGGCGGGATCACGCCCGACATGTTCAGCTTCAGCGGCAGGTGCGAGCTTTGACCGCCATAGACCTTGTTGCCGACCTGGCGCTTGGCATAGTTCACCAAGATCTTGCGCTGGCCACGTTCAACAAAGACCACAGCGTAGGTCACACCGATCACCAAGGCCACGATGAAGATCGAAGCAATGATGCTCATTGCGCCAGTCCGCACCAGCTCCAGCAACCCGGCCACCGCACCCGGCAGACCCGCAGCGATACCGCCGAAGATCAGAATCGAGATGCCGTTGCCCAGACCGCGCTCGGTGATCTGCTCACCCAGCCACATCAGGAACATCGTGCCGGCCACCAGGCTGGTCACCGCAGTCATGCGGAAACCAAAACCAGGATCAATCACCAGACCCGGCGAGCTCTCCAGCGCCAGCGCAATGCTCAGCGATTGGAAGATGGCCAGACCCAGGGTGCCGTAACGGGTGTACTGCGTGATCTTGCGGCGCCCTGCTTCGCCTTCCTTCTTCAGCGCTTCCAAGCTCGGCACCACATGCGTCATCAACTGCATGACGATGGAGGCCGAGATGTAGGGCGTGATGCCCAGCGCCAAGACAGCGAAACGGGACAGCGCGCCGCCCGAGAACATATTGAACAGGCTCAGGATGCCGCCCTGCTGACCCTTGAAGAGCTGCTGCAGCTGGGCCGGGTCGATGCCGGGCACGGGGATATGCGCCCCGATCCGATACACCACCAGCGCCAGCAGCAGGAACACAAGCCGACGACGGAGGTCGCCAAACTTGCCGCTCTTGGCCAGTTGGTTTGCGTTGGTTGCCACTGTGCCTATCCTGTAGCTCGATTAAGCGACCGTGCCGCCAGCGGCTTCGATGGCTGCCTTGGCACCCGCCGTTGCGCCCACGCCCTTCAGCGTGATCTTGCGGCTGATAGCGCCCGACAGGATGACCTTGACGGTCTTCGCCAGTTCGGGAACCAGGCCGACGGCCTTCAGGGTCAGCACGTCGATCTCGTCACCGGCCAGCACCTGCAGATCGCTCAGCGTGATCTCGGCGTTGTACTTCAGCGATTGCGACTTGAAACCGCGCTTGGGCAGGCGACGCTGCAAAGGCATTTGACCGCCTTCGAAGCCCACCTTGTGGTAGCCACCGGCACGCGACTTTTGACCCTTGTGGCCGCGGCCAGCAGTCTTGCCCAGACCGGAGCCAATGCCACGACCCACGCGACGCTTGGCGTGCTTGGCGCCAGCGGCAGGCTTGATGGTATTGAGTTGCATCTTCTAGTCCTCAGTTCGTGTGGCGCTTACAGCACCTGCACGAGATAGGCGATCTTGTTGATCATGCCGCGCACCGCCGGCGTGTCTTCCAACACGCTGGTGCTGTTCAGCTTACGCAGACCCAGACCAACCACGGTGGCACGGTGCGAGGCACGGGTACCAATGGGGCTGCGGACCAGCTTGACCGTCAAAGTTTTCTTGTCAGACATCAGTCTCTCCAGTGCAGCTTCAGTTGAGGATGTCTTCAACTGTCTTGCCGCGCTTGGCTGCGACTTGCGCGGCCGTGGTGGAACGCTTCAGAGCGTCCAGCGTGGCGCGAACCATGTTGTAAGGGTTGGTCGAACCGTGGCTCTTGGTCACGATGTCGGTCACGCCCATCACTTCGAAGACGGCGCGCATCGGGCCGCCGGCGATCACGCCGGTACCGGCCTTGGCCGGGATCATCATCACGTGAGCAGCACCATGGTCACCGTTCACGCTGTGGTGAATCGTGCCATTGCGCAGATCGACCTTGACCATATTGCGGCGGGCGGCTTCCATTGCCTTTTGCACGGCGACCGGAACTTCCTTCGCCTTGCCCTTGCCCATGCCGATACGGCCATCGCCGTCGCCGACCACCGTCAGTGCTGCGAAGGACAGCGTACGGCCGCCCTTGACCACCTTGGTGACGCGATTGACCGCGATCATCTTTTCCTTCAGGCCGTCGTCATTGCCTTCGGTCTGCGCGCGGGGTTGAAATTTTGCCATTTCGTATTCCTTGTTGCGTCAGAACTGCAGGCCGGCTTCGCGGGCTGCTTCGGCCAGTGCCTTGACTCGGCCATGGTAGGCAAAGCCTGCACGGTCGAAAGCCACCTTCTCGACGCCGGCAGCCTTGGCCTTCTCGGCGACACGCTTGCCCACCAGGACGGCAGCAGCGACGTTGCCGCCCTTGCCATTGCCACCCAGTTCGGCGCGGACTTCCTTCTCGGCGGTCGAAGCGCTGGCCAGCACCTTGGTGCCGCAGTCGGAAATGACGCTGGCGTAGATGTGCAGGTTGGAGCGGAACACCGTCAGGCGTGCCACGCGCTGGATTGCAATCCGGGCGCGGGTTTGACGCGAGCGACGGATGCGCTGTTCTTTTTTGGTCAACATTGCGCTGCTCCTTACTTCTTCTTGGTCTCTTTGAGGGAGACCTTCTCGTCGGAATAGCGGATGCCCTTGCCCTTATAGGGCTCTGGCGGACGGAAGGCGCGCACTTCAGCGGCGATCTGTCCGACCACTTGGCGGTCCGCGCCCTTGATCAGGATTTCGGTCTGGGTCGGGCACTCAACCTTGATACCAGCCGGCATGTCCTTCACCACAGGGTGAGAGAAACCGATCTGCAGGTTCAGCTTCTGGCCCTGAGCCTGGGCACGGAAGCCCACGCCCACCAGATTCAGCTTCTTCTCGAAACCCTTGCTCACGCCGTTGACCATATTGGCCACCAGTGCGCGCATCGTGCCGCTCAGCGCATCGGCATCGGCCGATTCGTTGGCGGGGGCGAAAGTCAGCTTGCCAGCTTCATTCTTGATGGTGACCTGGGGGTTGGCAGCACGCACCAACGTGCCCTGGGCACCCTTCACGCTGATCTGCTCAGCGGTGATCGTCACGTCCACACCTGCGGGGACGGCGACCGGCATTTTTCCTACGCGGGACATTGTTTAAATCTCCTTGCGCTTAGGCGACGTAGCAGAGCACTTCGCCGCCGATACCGGCTTGACGTGCTTTGCGGTCGGTCATCACACCCTTGGGGGTGGTGACAATCGCCACACCCAGGCCATTCATGACCTGCGGGATGTCGTGGCGGCCCTTGTAAATGCGCAGGCCGGGACGGCTCACGCGCTCGATGCGCTCGATCACCGGACGACCGGCGTAATACTTCAGCGCAATCTCCAACTCGGGGCGGGCGGCTTCACCGCGCACCGCGAATCCATCGATATAACCCTCGTCCTTCAGGACCTTGGCGATCGCGATCTTCAACTTAGACGAAGGCATCACGACGCTGGCTTTCTCAACGCTTTGGGCGTTGCGAATGCGAGTCAGCATATCGGCGATAGGATCACTCATGCTCATATGAAAATCTCCTAAACCTGCCGATTACCAGCTGGCCTTGACGACACCGGGGATGTCGCCCTTGAAGGCCAGCTCGCGAATTTTGTTACGGCCCAGGCCGAACTTGCGGAACGTGCCGCGGGGACGGCCGGTCAACTCGCAGCGGTTACGCAGGCGGGTCGGGTAGGCGTTACGGGGGAGCTTTTGCAGCTCCAGGCGGGCTGCATAGCGCTCTTCTTCCGACTTCTTGAAGTCGTCGATGATGGCCTTCAGTTCCGCATACTTCTTGGCGTACTTGGCGACCAGTTGTTCGCGCTTCAGCTCACGTTGCTTAATCGAGAGTTTTGCCACAGGTCACCTCAGTTCTTGAACGGGAACTTGAATGCAGCCAGCAGGGCCTTGCACTCATCGTCCGACTTGGCCGTGGTGGTGATGCTGATATTCAGACCACGCAGCGCGTCAACCTTGTCGTAATCGATTTCCGGGAAAATGATCTGCTCTTTGACGCCGATGTTGTAGTTACCACGACCATCGAACGAGCGACCCGAGATACCACGGAAGTCACGAACGCGCGGCAGCGCGACCGTCACGAAGCGATCCAGGAATTCATACATCTGAACGCCACGCAGGGTGACCATGCAGCCGATCGGCACCTGCTCACGGATCTTGAAACCCGCGATTGCCTTCTTGGACTTGGTGACCACGGGCTTTTGGCCGGCGATCTTGGTGAGGTCGCCGACGGCGTGGTCCATCACCTTCTTGTCCGCAACCGCCTCGCTCACACCCATATTGAGCGTGATCTTGGTGATGCGCGGCACTTCCATGACCGACTTGTAGCCAAACTTCTCAACGAGGCCTGGCACAACTTTTTCGCGATAAAACGCTTGCAAACGAGCCATGTCGGACCTCTTAAGCCTTGATCTCTTCGCCGGTCGACTTGTAAACGCGCACCTTCTTGCCATCGGCGAGCAACTTGATGCCCACGCGATCGGCCTTGCCGGATGCAGCGTTAAAAATCGCCACGTTGGATTGATGGATCGGCATCGTCTTATCGACCACACCGCCGGTGGTGCCCTTCATCGGGTTGGGCTTGACGTGCTTCTTGACGACATTGACGCCGTCCACCACGAGGTGGGCGTCGTCGACACGCTGCGACACAGTGCCGCGCTTGCCCTTGTCGCGGCCGGTCAACACGATGACCTGGTCGCCTTTACGAATCTTGTTCATGGCAATACCTTTGTCTGTGGCTGTGCTCAGAGCACCTCAGGCGCCAGCGACACGATCTTCATGAAACGCTCGGTACGCAGTTCACGCGTCACCGGGCCGAAGATACGAGTGCCGATGGGCTCCAGCTTGGCGTTCAGCAGCACGGCGGCATTGCCGTCGAACTTGACCAAAGAGCCGTCTTGGCGGCGCACGCCCTTGGCAGTGCGAACCACCACCGCGCTGTAGATCTCGCCTTTTTTGACGCGACCGCGCGGAGCAGCTTCTTTGATGCTGACCTTGATGATGTCGCCAATGCCGGCATAACGACGCTTGGACCCGCCAAGCACCTTGATGCACATGACGGATTTAGCGCCAGTGTTGTCCGCGACGTCGAGCCGCGATTGCATTTGAATCATGTCTGTCCCCAACTTTTCCCTCGTCCAGCGCTGCAACCAATTTGCAGCCACCTTCAGCGGTCAGTCTTGGGCCCGTGGACCGTTCGCTCGGATCTTTGAGACCCTTGCGCCCGGCAGTTATGGGCGAACCCGAGGCCATAACGCACTAGAAAGTGCGCCTGACGTTCGGCGAAGCTTTGGATTATGCGTCAGGGCCTACGCTCATGTCAAGCGTTAACCCCGAAGAACTTTGCAAGCCAGCACCGCGGACCCCGCGATGCCAGCCCGATCCGTGAAAGTTCAGAGCGCCTTGGCCTGAGCCAGCAAGGTGGCAGCATCGCTGACCTCGAACTTGCCGGGCGCCTCGACATTCAGCGACTTGACGACGCCATCAACGACCAGCATCGAGTAGCGCTGCGAGCGCAGACCCATGCCCCGTGCCACCAGGTCCAGCGTCAGGCCGGTGGCTTTGGCGAAGTCAGCGCTGCCGTCAGCCATCATGCGGACCTTGCCGGCGGTCTTCTGTTCGCGACCCCAGGCGCCCATCACGAAGGCATCATTGACGGACACGCACCAGATCTCGTCGACACCGGCCGCCTTGAAGGCCTCGGCCTGCTGCACATAGCCAGGCACATGCTGGGCCGAGCAGGTAGGCGTGAACGCGCCGGGCAGCGCGAAGATCGCAATTTTCTTGCCGGCGGTGGCCTTCTCGATGTCAAAGCTATTGGGGCCTAGCGAGCAGCCATTGCCCTCGACCTCGATGAACTCATTGAGCGTGCCTGCGGGCAGCTTGTCTCCGACTTTCAGCATTGTTGATCTCCTTGTTCACAACGAAAAACGGCCGGACGCCAGTATTCCAGCGTTCCGGCCGTCTGAGCCATCGCGGAGTACAAAACCCCGCAACAGCCTGGACTTCAGCGGCGATTAAACGACTTGCGCCTTCTCGACCAGACGGGTCACGACCCAGCTCTTGGTCTTGGACAGCGGACGGCCTTCGGCGATCTCGACCACATCACCCATCTTGTACTCGCCCTTTTCGTCATGGGCGTGGTACTTGCGGGAACGGGCCACGATCTTGCCGTAGAGCTCGTGCTTGGCACGGCGCTCGATCAGCACGGTCACGGTCTTGGAGCGCTTGTCGCTGACCACGCGACCGATCAGGGTACGCGTGTTCTTTTCTTGAGCTTGCGTAGTCATTTCGCGGCTCCCTTCTTCTTCTCGGCCAACACGGTCTTGACGCGAGCAATGTCACGGCGCGTATTGCCCAACACGGTGTGGTTGGTCAATTGTTGCGTCGCTTTTTGCATGCGCAGGCCGAAATGGGCCTTCAGCAGGTCGGTCACTTCCTTTTCCAAGGCAGCGACATCCTTGCCACGCAGTTCAGATGCTTTCATGGTGTCTTTCCTCTTCAGCTGCCGACCTGGCGGGTCACGAAGGTGCAGCTCAGCGGCAGCTTTGCAGCAGCCAGCGTGAACGCTTCGCGAGCCAGGGCTTCCGGCACACCGTTGACTTCATAGAGCACCTTGCCAGGCTGAATCTCAGCGACGTAGTACTCAGGGTTGCCCTTACCGTTACCCATACGGACTTCGGCGGGCTTCTGGGAGATCGGCTTGTCCGGGAAGATGCGGATGAAGATACGACCACCGCGCTTGATGTGGCGCGAGATCGCACGACGTGCAGCTTCGATCTGGCGGGCCGTCAGACGACCACGCTCAGTTGCCTTCAGGCCGAAATCGCCAAAAGACACGGCAGCGCCGCGGGTTGCAACACCGGTGTTGCGACCCTTTTGCTCCTTGCGGTATTTGCGACGAGCTGGTTGCAGCATTTTTTATTCTCCTTTGGGCTCGCCGGCCACGGGGGCGGCGGGCTTGCGGACGACGCGCTTGGCGGCGGGCTGGCCGGCGGCGCCTGCGTCAGCTGCCGGGGCGGCGTCACGCGGACCACGATCACCACCGGGACGGCCACGGCCGGTCGGCGCACCCGGACGGGTGTTGCGACGCGGACGACGGTCGTCTTCGGCACCTGCCGGCGTATTGATCACCGGCGCTTCGCCATTGGCGAGGCGGTCACCACGGTAGACCCAGACCTTGACGCCGATGACGCCGTAGGTGGTCTTCGCTTCGGAGAAGCCGTAGTCGATGTCAGCCTTCAGGGTGTGCAGAGGCACACGGCCTTCGCGATACCACTCGGTACGAGCGATTTCGATGCCATTCAGACGGCCGGCAGACATGATCTTGATGCCCTGGGCGCCCAGGCGCATCGCGTTCTGCATCGCACGCTTCATGGCGCGACGGAACATGATGCGCTTTTCCAGCTGCTGGGTGATCGAGTCGGCGATCAGCTGAGCATCGATTTCGGGCTTGCGCACTTCTTCGATGTTGACTGCCACCGGCACGCCCAGACGCTTGGTCAGTTCGGCCTTCAGGTTTTCGATGTCCTCGCCCTTCTTGCCGATCACCACGCCCGGACGTGCCGAGTAGATGGTGATGCGGGCGTTCTTGGCGGGGCGTTCGATCAGAATGCGCGACACGGCGGCACTCTTCAGGCGGGCCTTCAGGAACTCGCGAACGCGCAGATCTTCGGCCAGCATCGTGGCGAAGTTCTGGTTCGACGCGTACCAGCGCGACGCCCAGTTACGGGTGACGGGCAGGCGGAAGCCGGTTGGGTGGATTTTTTGTCCCATAGTCTTCTTTCAGCCTTCAGTTGCCGACCGACACGAAGATGTGGCAGGTGGGCTTGCTGATGCGATTACCGCGGCCCTTGGCACGAGCGGAGAAACGCTTCAGAGTGGCACCTTGCTCCACATAGATCGTGGTGACCTTGAGTTCATCAATGTCAGCGCCGTCGTTGTGCTCGGCGTTGGCGATGGCGCTCTCGAGCGCCTTCTTGATGATCACGGCTGCCTTCTTCTGGGTGAATTCCAGGATGTTGAGCGCCTGGTCCACCTTCTTGCCGCGGATCAGGTCAGCCACCAGGCGACCCTTGTCACACGAGAGGCGAACGCCGCGAACGATTGCTTTGGTTTCCATCGTTGGCATCCTTACTTCTTCCCGGCCTTCTTGTCGGCCGGATGGCCTTTGAAGGTGCGGGTCAGTGCGAATTCACCCAGCTTGTGGCCGACCATCTGGTCAGACACATACACCGGCACGTGTTGCTTGCCGTTGTGCACAGCGATCGTCAGACCGATGAACTCGGGCAGGATCGTCGAGCGACGCGACCAGGTCTTGATAGGCTTTTTGTCCTTGTTGGCAACCGCCTTGTCGACCTTGGCCAACAGGTGATGGTCAACGAACGGGCCCTTCTTCAATGAACGAGTCATGGCCTACCCTTTACTTCTTGCGACGCGAAACGATGAACGTCTGCGTACGCTTGTTGTTACGAGTGCGGTAGCCCTTCGTGAGGGTGTTCCACGGCGACACAGGCGCTTGGCCTTCGCCGGTACGACCTTCACCACCACCGTGCGGGTGATCCACCGGGTTCATCGCCGTACCGCGAACGGTCGGGCGGATACCCTTCCAACGGATTGCACCGGCCTTGCCGTACTGGCGCAGCTGATGCTCTTCGTTGCTGACCTCGCCGATCGTGGCGCGGCAGTCGATGTGGATGCGGCGCACTTCACCCGAGCGCAGGCGCAGCTGGGCGTAGACACCTTCGCGGGCCATCAGCACCACGGACACGCCGGCCGAACGCGCGATCTGCGCACCCTTGCCAGGCAGCATCTCGATGCAATGGATCGTCGAACCCACCGGGATGTTGCGGATCGGCAGCGTGTTGCCGGCCTTGATCGGGGCTTCCGCGCCGCTCAAGATCGTTGCACCGACTTCCAGACCACGCGGAGCGATGATGTAGCGACGCTCGCCGTCGGCATAGCACACCAGAGCGATGTGGGCCGTACGGTTCGGGTCGTACTCGATGCGCTCAACCTTGGCCGGGATACCGTCCTTGTTGCGCTTGAAGTCGACCACGCGGTAATGGTGCTTGTGACCACCGCCCTTGTGGCGAATCGTGATGTGACCGTTGTTGTTACGGCCAGAGTTCTGCTTTTGCGGCTCAAGCAGCGACGCCTCGGGCGCGCCCTTGTGCAGGTGCTTGTGCACCACCTTGACCACGGCACGGCGGCCGGGCGAGGTCGGTTTGACTTTAACGACGGCCATTACGCAGCCTCCCCGGAGAAGTTGAGCTCTTGGCCCGCCTTCAGCGACACATACGCCTTCTTGACGTGGTCGCGGCGACCGATGGAACGGCCGAAGCGCTTGACCTTGCCCTTGACGTTGACGACGTTCACAGCCTCGACCTCGACCTTGAACATCAGTTCAACAGCGGCCTTGATTTCGGGCTTGGTGGCGTCGCGCAGCACCTTGAACAACACTTGGTTGTGCTTCTCGGCAACCGACGTGGCCTTCTCGGACACGATGGGAGCCAGCAGCACAGAGGCCAGACGGCCTTCGGAATACTTGGTGGGGGCGCTCATGCCAGCATCTCCTTGAGTTGCTCCATCGCAGCCTTGGTCACCAACACCTTCTTGTAGTGAACCAGGGACAGCGGATCGGCGTAGCGCGGCTCGCAAACCAGCACGTTGTGCAGATTGCGCGAGGCCAGCAGCATGTTGTCGGAGACTTCGTTGGCGATCAGCATCACCGACTCCAGACCCATGGCCTTGAACTTGGCAGCCAGCAGCTTGGTCTTCGGGGCTTCGATATCGATTGCCTCGACCACCGACAGGCGGCCTTCACGAGCCAGCTGCGAGAGGATGGCGGCCATACCGGCGCGGTACATCTTCTTGTTCAGCTTGTGCGTGAAGTTCTCGTCCGGCATGTTCGGGAAAATCCGACCACCCCCGCGCCACAGCGGCGAGGACGTCATACCGGCACGTGCGCGGCCGGTTCCCTTTTGACGGAACGGCTTCTTGGTCGAGTGCTTGACCTGTTCACGATCCTTCTGGGCACGGGTACCTTGGCGGGCATTGGCCTGGAAGGCCACGACCACCTGGTGCACCAGGGCTTCGTTGTAATCGCGAGCGAAGACGGTGTCAGGAGCATCCACCTTGGCGGTGGCCTGACCTTGCTCATTCAGGAGCTCGAGCTGCATCAGTTGGCTCCTTTCTTGAGCTTGACCTTGACAGCAGGACGCACGACCACGTGGCCGTTCTTGGCGCCCGGCACAGCACCACGGACCAGCAGCAGCTGACGAGCTTCGTCAACGCGCACGATGTCCAGGTTCTGGGTGGTCACGGTTTCGTCGCCCATATGGCCCGACATCTTCTTGCCAGGGAACACGCGGCCCGGATCCTGCGCCATCGAGATGGAGCCAGGAACATTGTGCGAGCGGCTGTTACCGTGGGAAGCGCGTTGCGAACCGAAGTTGTGGCGCTTGATCGTGCCTTCGAAACCCTTACCGATGGACGTGCCTTGCACGTCAACGGCCTGGCCGGCAGCGAACAGCGAGACCGGCACCTGGGCGCCCGCCTTGTATTCGGCGGCGACGGCGGCGTCGACACGGAATTCCTTCAGGATACGACCGGCTTCAACGCCCGCTTTCGCGAGGTGACCGGCTTCCGGCTTGGTGACGCGCGAAGCTTTGCGCGTACCGAACGCCACTTGAATGGCGCTGTAGCCGTCGTTTTCTACAGTCTTGATCTGGGTCACGCGGTTGTTGGACACATCCAGCACCGTCACAGGGATGGCGTCGCCATCGTCCGTGAAGATGCGCATCATGCCCACCTTGCGGCCCAGCAATCCGAGACGATTGCTTAGACTCATGGTTTTTCTCCAGCCCCTCTGCTCGCACAGGAAGCCATTTACGTACACCCGACATCGATTGGTCGGGCCGATAAGTGCAGCGCCGAATCTCGACAAGTCAAGAACCGACCCTGCGCCAAATCCCGCGCAGGACGAACCAGCGCGGAAAAGCTGGCGAGTATAGCGTGAACCCTAGGAATTACGCAAGGGCGCGCCAGGCATCGCCAAACAAAAAGGGCGGCCGTTGCGGGCCACCCTTCTTGAAGCTGTCATCTCCGACAGCTCTACTGCGATCACTGCAGCTTGATTTCCACATCGACGCCGGCAGGCAGGTCGAGCTTCATCAGCGCATCAACCGTCTTGTCGGTCGGATCGACGATGTCCATCAGGCGCTGGTGGGTGCGGATTTCGAACTGGTCGCGCGAAGTCTTGTTGACGTGCGGCGAACGCAGGATGTCGAAACGCTCCATGCGCGTCGGCAGGGGCACGGGGCCCTTGACGATGGCACCGGTACGCTTGGCGGTTTCGACGATTTCAAGCGCCGACTGGTCGATCAGCTTGTAGTCGAAGGCCTTCAGGCGGATGCGGATCTTTTGCTTTTGCATGACTATTCCTTCAAAGAGCGTGTGGCCGAGGCCACGAGGTTTGTGAGGCCCGAACCCTCAACAGGTCCGGGCCGGTCACGCAAAAGACTTAGGCGATGATGGTCGCCACGACGCCGGAGCCGACGGTACGACCGCCTTCACGGATGGCGAAGCGCAGGCCGGTTTCCATCGCGATCGGAGCGATCAGCTTCACGGTGATGCTGACGTTGTCGCCAGGCATGACCATTTCCTTGTCCGCCGGCAACTCCACGGCACCGGTCACGTCCGTCGTGCGGAAGTAGAACTGGGGACGGTAGTTGTTGAAGAACGGGGTGTGACGGCCGCCCTCTTCCTTGGACAAGACATAGATCTCGGCCGTGAAGTGGGTGTGCGGCTTGATCGAGCCGGGCTTGGCCAGCACTTGGCCGCGCTCGACGTCTTCACGCTTGGTGCCGCGCAGCAGGATACCGACGTTGTCGCCGGCCTGACCCTGGTCCAGCAGCTTGCGGAACATTTCCACGCCGGTCACGGTGGTCTTCTGCACGTCGCGGATACCGACGATTTCGATTTCCTCGCCGACCTTGATGATGCCGCGCTCGACGCGACCGGTCACCACGGTGCCACGGCCCGAGATCGAGAACACGTCTTCCACCGGCAGCAGGAAGGTGCCGTCAACGGCGCGGTCCGGCTGGGGGATGTAGGTGTCCAGCGCATCGGCCAGGCGCATGATGGCTTGCTCGCCCAGGTCGCCCGTGTCGCCTTCCAGCGCCAGCTTGGCCGAACCCTTGATGATGGGGGTGTCGTCGCCCGGGAAGTCGTACTTGCTCAGCAGCTCGCGCACTTCCATTTCGACCAGCTCGAGCAGCTCGGCGTCGTCGACCATGTCGCACTTGTTCAGGAAGACGATGATGAACTTCACACCGACCTGACGCGCCAGCAGGATGTGCTCGCGGGTCTGGGGCATCGGGCCGTCAGCGGCCGAGCACACCAGGATCGCACCGTCCATCTGGGCGGCGCCGGTGATCATGTTCTTCACATAGTCAGCGTGGCCGGGGCAGTCCACGTGAGCGTAATGGCGATTGGCCGTTTCGTACTCAACGTGAGCGGTGTTGATCGTGATGCCGCGTGCCTTCTCTTCAGGCGCTGCGTCGATCTGGTCGTAGGCCTTGGCCTCGCCGCCGAACTTCTTCGACAGCACGGTTGCAATAGCAGCCGTCAGCGTGGTCTTGCCATGGTCAACGTGACCGATGGTGCCCACATTGACGTGCGGCTTGGTGCGTTCAAATTTGCCTTTTGCCATTTCAAATCTCCAGAAAAGAGCATGCGCCAGTCTGTTGGTTTAGCGTTTCCATCGAACCCTTGATTCCCGCCGACTGGCAAACGGGAGAGCTTCGACGAAGACGAATAGGGAAAGCCGAGGCCATCGGGCCTCGGCTCAGTACTTACTTGCCGCGTGCGGTAATGATGGCGTCAGCCACATTCTTCGGAGCTTCCGAATAGTGCTTGAACTCCATCGTGTACGTGGCACGGCCTTGCGACATCGAGCGCAGGGTCGTCGAGTAGCCGAACATTTCCGACAACGGCACTTCGGCCTTGATGGACTTGCCACCGCCGACCATATCGTCCATGCCTTGCACCATGCCGCGACGCGAGGACAGATCGCCCATCACGTTACCAGCATAGTCTTCCGGCGTTTCGACTTCCACGGCCATCATCGGCTCCAGGATCACCGGCGAAGCCTTGCGGCAGCCTTCCTTGAAGCCCATGGACGCGGCCATCTTGAAGGCGTTTTCGTTCGAGTCGACTTCGTGGTAGGAACCGAAGGTCAGCGTGACCTTGACGTCCACCACCGGGAAGCCGGCCAGCACACCGTTGGGCAGCGAGTCAATGATGCCCTTCTCGACCGCCGGGATGTATTCGCGAGGAACCACACCGCCCTTGATCGCATCGACGAACTCGAAGCCCTTGCCGGGCTCCTGCGGCTCGACGGTCAGCACGACGTGGCCGTACTGGCCCTTACCGCCCGACTGACGCACGAACTTGCCTTCGACGTCCGAAGCCGTCTTGCGGATCGTTTCGCGGTAGGCCACTTGCGGCTTGCCGACATTGGCTTCCACGCCGAACTCGCGCTTCATGCGGTCGACGATGATTTCCAGGTGCAGCTCGCCCATGCCCGAGATGATGGTCTGGCCCGACTCTTCATCGGTGCGCAGACGGAAGGACGGATCTTCCTTGGCCAGACGGCCCAGGGCGATACCCATCTTTTCCTGGTCGGCCTTGGTCTTGGGCTCGACGGCCTGCGAGATCACCGGCTCCGGGAACACCATCTTTTCCAAGGTGATGATCGATTCCGGATCGCACAGCGTTTCGCCGGTGGTCACGTCCTTCAGGCCCACGCAGGCGGCGATGTCGCCGGCCAGAATTTCCGAGATTTCTTCACGCTGGTTGGCGTGCATCTGCAGAATACGGCCGATACGCTCCTTCTTGCCGCGAATCGGGTTGAACACCGAATCGCCCGACTTCAGCACGCCCGAATAGACGCGCACGAAAGTCAGCTGGCCGACATAGGGGTCGGTCATCAGCTTGAAGGCCAGGGCCGAGAACTTGGCCTCGTCCGAAGCGTCGCGGGTGGTCGGCTGGTCGTCTTCGTCGGTGCCCGGCACCGGCGGCACATCGATCGGCGAAGGCATGAAGTCGATCACGCCGTCCAGCATGCGCTGCACGCCCTTGTTCTTGAAGGCGGTGCCGCAGAACATCGGCTGGATTTCAGCGGCGATGGTGCGGGTGCGGATGCCCAGAACAATTTCCTCTTCGGACAGCTCGCCCGACTCGAGGTACTTGTTCATCATGTCTTCGCTGGACTCGGCTGCAGCCTCGACCAGGTTGTCGCGCCACTTCTGAGCATCGGCCTGCATTTCGGCCGGGATGTCGCGATAGTCGAACTTCATGCCCTGGGAGGCATCGTCCCAGTAGATTGCCTTCATCTTGATCAGGTCGATCACACCAAGGAAGTTTTCCTCGGCACCGATGGGCAGCACGACGGGCACAGGGTTGGCCTTCAGGCGAACCTTCATCTGCTCGACGACTTTGTAGAAGTTCGCGCCGGTGCGGTCCATCTTGTTGACGAAGGCCAGGCGGGGCACCTTGTACTTGTTGGCCTGACGCCAGACCGTCTCAGACTGAGGCTGCACGCCGCCCACGGCGCAATAGACCATGCAAGCACCGTCCAGCACGCGCATCGAGCGCTCGACTTCAATCGTGAAGTCCACGTGTCCGGGGGTGTCGATGATGTTGATGCGATGCTCGGGGCGGGCCAGATCCATGCCCTTCCAGAAGCAGGTGGTGGCAGCCGAGGTGATCGTGATGCCACGCTCCTGCTCTTGCTCCATCCAGTCCATGGTGGCGGCGCCATCATGCACTTCACCAATCTTGTGGTTCACACCCGTGTAAAACAGGATGCGCTCGGTTGTCGTGGTCTTGCCGGCATCGATGTGCGCAGAGATACCGATATTGCGGTAGCGCTCGATGGGGGTCTTGCGGGCCATGGTGTCACTCCAAATGCAGTGAGCCGCCAACGGGTCAGTAGTAACCCGAGGCGGCCGGAACGGGGAAGATTAGAAGCGGAAGTGCGAGAACGCCTTGTTCGCTTCGGCCATGCGGTGAACTTCATCACGCTTCTTCATGGCACCGCCGCGGCCTTCAGCGGCCTCCAGCAGCTCATTGGCCAGACGCTGGGCCATGGACTTTTCACCGCGCTTGCGGGCCGACTCTTTGAGCCAGCGCATGGCCAGAGCCATACGACGGACGGGACGAACTTCCACGGGAACTTGGTAGTTCGCACCGCCGACGCGGCGGGACTTCACTTCGACCATGGGCTTCACGTTGTTCAGGGCGACCATGAACACTTCCAGCGGATCCTTGCCGATCTTCTTCTCGACCTGGTCGAGGGCACCGTAAATGATGCGCTCGGCGACGGCCTTCTTGCCCGATTCCATGATGACGTTCATGAACTTGGACAGATCGACGCTACCGAACTTGGGATCCGGCAGGATTTCGCGCTTGGGTACTTCGCGACGACGTGGCATGGGAATCTTCCTCTTGCTTCAGTTGGTGCGGGCATCTGCCCGACGACCTTGGACGACCACCGACATCAGGGGCCATCCACTTACTCGGCTGCTGCATGCCTTGGGCACTGCACAAACCGCAAAAAATCTGGCGACAGCCTGGGGCCGCACCATGACAACCTGATGATTACTTCTTCGGACGCTTCGCGCCGTACTTGGAACGCGACTGCTTGCGGTCTTTCACGCCTTGCAAGTCCAGCGAACCGCGCACGATGTGGTAACGCACACCCGGCAAGTCCTTGACACGACCGCCGCGCACCAGCACGACGCTGTGCTCTTGCAGGTTGTGGCCTTCACCGCCGATGTACGAGATGACCTCGAAACCGTTGGTCAGACGCACCTTGGCGACCTTACGCAGCGCGGAGTTCGGCTTCTTAGGCGTGGTGGTGTACACGCGGGTGCACACGCCACGACGCTGAGGGCAGTCCTGCATCGCCGGCGACTTGGATTTCGTGACCTCGGCCTGACGGCCGTGGCGCACGAGCTGATTGATAGTTGGCATAAGTAACTTGTTCCCGTTTGAAGTCACAGATCTCTCGGCAGCAGCAGCCCCAATGGCTTTCAAAACGCCTCAGATCCCCACCACCGCTAGAAACGAACAAAAGCACCACGCCTGGGCGCGGTGCGTTTTCATTTCAGTCAGAGGTGGCTGTAGACGCAGCTAGACCTGCCGAAGAGCCTGCGATTGTAGCCCAGCTCGGCGCCAGCACACAAGCCGGCTCGGTTGGACCCCGCCAGCGACCGCTTCGCCAGGGTATGCTGCGCGCCCAAACCCAAGGGCTGCCATGCTGATTCCGACACCCGACGAGCGCCCGCTGCTGGTCATCGACACCCAGGTCGTGATGGACTGGCTGATCTTCAAGGACTCCTCGACCCAGGCCCTGGCGGCCGAGCTGGAGTCCGGTCAGGCTCAATGGATAGGCACACCCAGCATGCTGGCCGAGCTCAGACATGTGCTGGACCGGGGCGTGGCGGCCAGCTACGCGCCGGACCTGGAATTGATCGAAACGAGCTTCGCCCGACTCTGCCTAACGGTTGACCAGGCGCCGCCGCCTGCCGTGCGCCTGCTCTGCCGGGATCCGGATGACCAGATCTTCATCGATCTGGCGCTGGCTGCGCCGGCGCGCTGGCTGATATCGCGCGATCGCGCCGTGCTGGCCCTGGCCAAGCGCGCACGCAAGCTCGGGCTGGACATCCTGACGCCGTCGGCTTGGAACAAGCAGCAGGCCGGATCCGCCCCGCCATGAAAAAGGGCCACCCGAGCAGTCCGTGTCAAAACGGCTGCGAAGGGCGCCAAGAGCAAAGCGCTCCGAGTTTCTCGGAGCGCTTTTGTTTGGGCGCGCGCGAGGTGTCCATTGGAGCGTATTGCGTGACGGTGGGCTGAACAGCCGAAGCCTTGTGTCGGACCGCAACAAACACTGGCACCGGCATCACATAGCTAGCTTTTGCAACATTTGCTGCCCACCCAGCACCGCCAGTGCCCGTTTGACGTTGTAGGCCAGTGTCGCCAACGCGATCTCCGCGCCGGCCCCCGTCAGGCCTCGCATCAGGAAGCGGGGCTTCTCGAAGATGTGGAACTTCAGGGCCGCAAACGGGTGTTCGACGGTGCAGCGGCGCAGCCTCATCGCCTGGGGTGTAGCGCGCTGGTGGATGCGCTGCAATGCCTCTTCGTAGAGATGGCGACTGAGCGTGCGCCGTGGGGCCTGCGTGCAGCGCGCCTTCATCGCGCAAGCGCCGCAATCGCCGGGCTGCGCTGCATAGATCACGACCTTACCCGCCCGATGCAACTGCTTGCGCTGCAGCAGTTTGTCTGCCGGGCAGACGTAGGCGTCAGCCTGTGCGTCGTAGGTGAAGCGGCCTTGGTCGAACAAGTCCCCCTCGCCCTGGTTGTTGACCGCGCGCTTGACGGGGACATGCACCCGCACGCCTTGATCCTCCAGCGCCTGCGCCTGTTCGCCATTGGCATAGCCCGCATCCGCCACCAGCTTGAGCTCCGTGCCGCCCAGGGTCTGCTGCGCCGATTCGCCCATGCGCTGCAGGCAGCCGTTGTCACCCGCCTGCGCGTTGACCTCGTGGGCCACGATCAGGGCATGCTCGGCGTCGACGGCGGTCTGTACGTTGTAGCCCGGGCCCTTGCCCTTGAGCACTACAGCCTCGGGCTCGGTGCTCACGTAGCGCTGCTTGTCGCTGTCCACCTTCGCCAGCTCGGCCTGCTGTAGCTGCAGCCGCGCCAGCGCCTGGCGCAGCGCCTGAGCGTCCAGCTCCGCCTCGCCTTGCTGCTGGTCGGCCGCCTCCAACTCCTGCAGGTACTGCGCAATGCGCTGCTCCAGCTTGGCCTGCAGTTCGGCCCGCTGGACCTCGTCCAGGATGGCCTTGCCGCTGGCCACGGCCTGGAACTTCGTCCCGTCCACGGCCACCCACTCTCCGCGGATCAGACCGGCTTCGGCGCAAAAGCGCACGAACTCGGCCCCGGCTCGGCGTAGCGGCTGCGCGTTGCAGCGACGGAACTCGGCAATGGTCTTGTGGTCGGGCGTGAGCCGGTGCAGCAGCCACATCAGTTCGATGTTGCGCTGGCACTCCCGCTCCAGACGCCTCGATGAGCGCAACCGATTGAGGTAGCCGTACAGGTACAACATCAGCAGGTCCGCCGGGTCGTACGGCGGGCGGCCTGTGGCCTTGCTGTGGGCTCGAGCAAAACCCAGCGCCTTCAGGTCCAGCCGCGCCACGAACGCCGCGATCACCCGGCACACATGCTCCGGTCCGATCAACTCGTCCAGCGACACCGGAAACAGGCTGCCCTGGTCTCGACTCTGTCCTTGCACGTAGCCCATAAGAACAATGCCCTGCAACTTGCGTTGCAGGGCATTGTCTTCAGGCCTTCAGCTTAGCGTCAGAGTATTGACACGGACTGCGAGGGTGGCCCTTTGAGGCTTGGAGAAAAGCGTTGAGTCTTACTCGGCGCTGCCTTCCGAAGCACTGTCCACGCTGGCCATCTGGGCAGCGGCCAATTCCTCGGCCTCCTGCTGGGCGATGGAGCGGCGCTCGGCGTCGTCCATGCTTTCCTTGGCACGACGGGCGTCGTGGAAGGCCATACCGGTACCGGCAGGGATCAGGCGGCCGACGATGACGTTTTCCTTCAGACCGCGCAGCTCGTCGCGCTTGCCCATGATGGCAGCCTCGGTCAGCACGCGGGTGGTTTCCTGGAAGGAAGCCGCAGAGATGAAGGAATCGGTCGACAGCGAAGCCTTGGTGATACCCAGCAGCACATCGGCGTGGGTGGCAATCATCTTGCCCTCCGCGCGCAGACGGTCGTTGGTGTCCAGCAGCTCCGAGCGCTCGACCTGCTCGTTGACGATGTAGTGCGAGTCGCCCGAGTTCGTGATCTGCACGCGACGCAGCATCTGGCGAACGATCACCTCGATGTGCTTGTCGTTGATCTTCACGCCTTGCAAACGATACACGTCCTGCACTTCGTCGACGATGTAGCGAGCCAGCTCTTCGATACCCAGCAGACGCAGGATGTCTTGCGGGTCGGCGGCGCCGTCCACAATCAATTCGCCGCGATTGACCACCTGGCCTTCGTGCACCAGGATGTTCTTCTCCTTGGGCACCAGCTCTTCGTGCTTGCTGCCATCCGGGTCGGTGATTTCCAGGCGAATCTTGCCCTTGGTCTCCTTACCGAACGAGACCGTACCGGTACGCTCGGCCAGCACGCCGACATCCTTGGGCGAACGGGCTTCGAACAGCTCGGCCACACGCGGCAGACCGCCGGTAATGTCGCGAGTCTTCTGGCCTTCGACCGGGATACGTGCCAGCACTTCGCCGGGGAACAGATCCTGACCGTCGCGGATCTGGATCAGCGAGCCAACCTGGAAGCCGATCGTCACCGAGTGGTCGGTGCCGGGGATCTTCACTTCGTTGCCATTGACGTCGAGCAGCTTGACCTGCGGGCGAATGACCTTGGCAGCGCCACGGCGCTTCGGATCGATCACCACCAGCGTGGACAGGCCGGTCACTTCGTCGACCTGCTTGGCCACCGTCACGCCCTCTTCCACATTCTCGAAGGTCGCCTTGCCGGCGAACTCGGTAATGATGGGGCGGGTCAGCGGATCCCAGTTCGCCAAGATCGTGCCAGCCTTGATGGTCTGGTCGGCCTTGATGTTCAGGATCGCGCCGTACGGCACCTTGTGACGCTCGCGCTCGCGACCATGCGGGTCGGCAATGATGATTTCGCCGGAACGCGAAATCACCACCAGATCGCCCTTGCCGTTCGTGACGTAGCGCATCGTGGCATTGAAGCCGATGATGCCGTCCGACTTGGCTTCGACGCTGGAGGCCACCGCTGCACGCGACGCCGCACCACCGATGTGGAAGGTACGCATCGTCAGCTGGGTACCCGGCTCACCGATCGACTGGGCGGCGATCACGCCGACCGCTTCACCGGTGTTGACCAGGCCGCCACGGCCCAGATCGCGGCCATAGCACTTGGCGCACAGGCCGAAGCGGGTGGCGCAGGTCAGCGGGGTGCGGACCTTGATCTCGTCGACGCCAGCCTGCTCCAGCATGTCCAGCGTGTCTTCGTCCAGCATATTGCCGGCCGCCAGCAGCACGCCTTGGGTCTCGGGGTGCAGCACATCGATGGCTGCGACACGACCCAGCACGCGGTCGCGCAGCGATTCGATGACTTCACCGCCCTCGACCAGGGCACGCATATTCATGCCGTTGTCGGTGCCGCAATCCACTTCGGTGACGACCAGATCCTGGGTCACGTCGACCAGACGACGGGTCAGGTAGCCCGAGTTCGCGGTCTTCAGCGCCGTATCCGCCAGGCCCTTACGAGCACCGTGGGTGGAGATGAAGTACTGCAGAACGTTCAGACCTTCGCGGAAGTTCGCCGTGATGGGCGTCTCGATGATGGAGCCGTCAGGCTTGGCCATCAGGCCCCGCATACCGGCCAGCTGGCGGATCTGCGCGGCCGAGCCCCGGGCGCCCGAGTCGGCCATCATGTAGATGGAGTTGAAGGACTCCTGATCCACTTCGCGGCCGTTGCGGTCGATGGTCTTCTGCTTGGACAGCTGGGTCATCATGACCTTGCCGACCTCGTCACCGGTCTTGCCCCAGATGTCGACGACCTTGTTGTAGCGTTCGCCGGCGGTCACCAGGCCCGAGACATACTGCTGCTCGATTTCCTTGACTTCCTTCTCGGCACGCTCGATTAGCAGCGGCTTCTCCGGCGGCACCAACATATCGTCCACCGCGATCGAGATACCGGCGCGCGTGGCCAGACGGAAACCGCTTTGCAGCAGCTTGTCGGCCAGCACGACGGTTTCCTTCAGACCGCACTTGCGGAACGAGGTGTTGATCAGGCGCGAGATTTCCTTCTTCTTCAGCGCCTTGTTGATATTGGCGAAAGGCAGGCCCTTCGGCAGGATCTCGCTGAGCAGGGCGCGGCCGACGGTGGTGTCCACCAACTTGGTCTCGGCGATCCACTCGCCGGTTTCCTTGTTCTTGGTGTACTCGGTCAGGCGCACGCTGATCTTGGCGGTGATCTCGACCACGCCGTTTTCCAGTGCACGGATCAGCTCGGGGATGTCCGAGAAGATCAGGCCTTCGCCCTTGCCGTTGATGCGCTCGCGGGTCGCGTAATACAGACCCAGCACCACGTCTTGCGAGGGCACGATCGAGGGTTCACCGGAGGCCGGGAACAGCACGTTGTTGGAGGCCAGCATCAGGGTGCGGGCTTCCATCTGCGCTTCGATCGACAGCGGCACGTGGACGGCCATCTGGTCACCGTCGAAGTCGGCGTTGAAGGCGGCGCAGACCAGCGGGTGCAGCTGGATGGCCTTGCCTTCGATCAACACCGGCTCGAAGGCCTGGATGCCCAGACGGTGCAGGGTCGGCGCGCGGTTCAGCAGCACCGGGTGCTCCTTGATGACCTCTTCCAGGATGTCCCAGACCACCGGCGTGCCGGATTCGACTTCCTTCTTCGCCGCCTTGATCGTCGTCGCGATGCCCATGGCTTCGAGGCGCGAGAAGATGAAGGGCTTGAACAGTTCCAGCGCCATCAGCTTGGGCAGACCGCACTGATGCAGCTTCAGGGTCGGACCCACCACGATGACCGAACGGCCCGAGTAGTCGACGCGCTTGCCCAGCAAGTTCTGACGGAAACGACCGCTCTTGCCCTTGATCATGTCGGCCAGCGACTTCAGGGCACGCTTGTTCGCGCCGGTCATCGCCTTGCCGCGGCGGCCGTTGTCCAGCAGCGAGTCGACGGCTTCCTGCAGCATGCGCTTTTCGTTGCGCACGATGATCTCAGGGGCCTTCAGCTCCAGCAGACGGGCCAGGCGGTTGTTGCGGTTGATGACGCGGCGATACAGATCGTTCAGATCCGAGGTCGCGAAGCGGCCGCCGTCCAGCGGCACCAGCGGACGCAGGTCCGGCGGCAGCACGGGCAGCACTTCCAGCACCATCCAGTTCGGCTTGATGCCGGACTTCTTGAAGGCTTCCATCACCTTCAGGCGCTTGGAGTTCTTCTTGACCTTGAGTTCCGAGCCGGTCATGTCGTTGCGCAGGCGATCAATCTCGACGTCGAGATCCATCTCCTCCAGCAGCTTCTTGATGCCCTCGGCACCCATCAGCGCGATGAACTCGTCACCGAACTCCAGGCGCTTCGCGTCGTAGTCGTCCTCGGTCATGATCGAGAACTTCTTCAGCGGGGTCATGCCCGGGTCGACGACCACATAGGCTTCAAAGTACAGCACGCGCTCGATGTCGCGCAGCGTCATGTCGAGCACCAGGCCCAGACGCGAAGGCAGCGACTTCAGGAACCAGATGTGGGCGCAGGGCGCGGCCAGGTCAATATGACCCATGCGGTCGCGACGCACCTTGGTCTGGGTGACTTCAACGCCGCACTTCTCGCAGATCACGCCGCGGTGCTTCAGGCGCTTGTACTTGCCGCACAGGCACTCGTAGTCCTTGATCGGGCCGAAGATCTTGGCGCAGAACAGGCCATCACGCTCGGGCTTGAAAGTCCGGTAGTTGATGGTCTCGGGCTTCTTCACCTCACCGAAGGACCACGAGCGGATCTTCTCTGGCGAGGCCAGGCGGATCGCAATCGCGTCGAAGTGCTCGTCGGGCGTGAATTGCTTGAACAGGTCCAGCAAACCTTTCATGTGTCTCTCCTGTTCCTAATTAGTTGCGCTCGAGTTCAATGTCGATGCCAAGGGAACGAATTTCCTTGACCAGGACGTTGAACGATTCCGGCATGCCGGCTTCGATGGCGTGTTCGCCCTTGACGATGGACTCGTACACCTTGGTGCGGCCGTTCACGTCATCGGACTTCACGGTCAGCATTTCCTGCAGGATGTAGGAGGCGCCATAAGCTTCCAGCGCCCACACTTCCATCTCACCGAAACGCTGGCCGCCGAACTGCGCCTTACCACCCAGCGGCTGCTGCGTGACGAGCGAGTACGGGCCGGTCGAACGGGCGTGCATCTTGTCGTCCACCAGGTGGTGCAGCTTCAGCACGTGCATATAGCCGACCGTGACCGGGCGCTCGAAAGCCTCGCCGGTGCGGCCGTCGTGCAGCTGAGCCTGGGTGCGCGTGGCGGTCAGACCCTTCTTGGCGGCAATGTCGTCCGGGTAGGCCAGCTTCAGCATGCCGCGGATTTCTTCTTCCTTGGCGCCGTCGAACACCGGCGTCGCGAACGGCACGCCATGGCGCAGGTTCTGCGCCATCTCGATGACTTCGTCGTCGCTCAGGTCGTCCAGATGCTCGGTCTTGCCACCCGACTTGTTGTACAGCTCATCGAAGAACTGACGCAGCTCGGACACGCGGGCGTGCTCCTGCAGCATGTCGCCGATGCGCTGGCCAATGCCCTTGCCGGCCCAGCCCAGATGCACTTCCAGGACCTGACCCACGTTCATCCGCGAGGGCACGCCCAGCGGGTTCAGCACGATGTCGGCGGGCGTGCCGTCGGCCATATAGGGCATGTCTTCGATCGGAGCGATCTTGGACACCACACCCTTGTTGCCGTGACGGCCTGCCATCTTGTCGCCAGGCTGCAGGCGGCGCTTGACGGCCAGGTAGACCTTGACCATCTTCAGCACGCCGGCCGGCAGCTCGTCGCCTTGCGTCAGCTTCTTGCGCTTCTCTTCGAAGGCCAGATCGAACGAATGGCGGGTCTGCTCCAGCGAGTTCTTGATGGACTCCAGCTGATTGGCGACATCATCCTCGGCGGGACGGATGTCGAACCAGTGGAAGCGCTCGACGCTGCTCAGATAAGCCTTGTCGATGACCGTGCCCTTGGCGATCTTCTGCGGGCCGCCGTTGGCGACCTTGCCGTTCAGCAGCTTCTCGATACGGTCGAAGGCATCGCTCTCGACGATGCGCAGCTGATCGTTCAGGTCCAGGCGGAAGCGCTTGAGCTCATCGTCGATGATCTGCTGGGCGCGCTTGTCGCGCTGGATGCCTTCACGGGTGAAGACCTGCACATCGATGACGGTGCCATTGGTACCCTGGTCGACACGCAGCGACGTGTCCTTCACGTCCGAAGCCTTCTCGCCGAAGATGGCGCGCAGCAGCTTCTCTTCCGGTGTCAGCGTGGTCTCGCCCTTGGGCGTGACCTTGCCGACCAGCACGTCGCCGGGGCCGACTTCGGCGCCGACGTAGACGATGCCCGACTCGTCCAGACGCGAGAGTTGCTGCTCGCTCAGGTTCGGGATGTCGCGGGTGATTTCCTCGCTGCCCAGCTTGGTGTCACGCGCCATCACCACCAGTTCCTCGATATGGATCGAGGTGTAGCGGTCTTCGGCGATCACACGCTCCGAGATCAGGATCGAATCTTCGAAGTTGTAGCCGTTCCAGGGCATGAACGCGACCAGCATGTTCTGGCCCAGCGCCAGTTCACCGATGTCGGTCGAGGCGCCATCGGCAATGATGTCCTCGGCCGCCACCTTGTCACCACGGCGCACGATGGGGCGCTGATGGATGTTGGTGTTCTGGTTGGAACGCTGATACTTGATCAGGTTGTAGATGTCGACGCCGACTTCACCGGCCACGGTCTCGTTGTCGTTGACGCGGATCACGATGCGGTTGGTGTCGACATAGTCGATCACGCCGCCGCGACGTGCGGCCACCACGGTGCCCGAGTCCTTGGCCGCGACGCGCTCGACGCCGGTACCGACCAGGGCTTTCTCGGGACGCAGCGTCGGCACAGCCTGGCGCTGCATATTGGCGCCCATCAGTGCACGGTTCGCATCGTCGTGCTCGAGGAAGGGCACCAGCGAGGCCGCGACCGACACGATCTGCGTCGGCGCCACGTCCATGTACTGGATGCGCTCGGGCGAGGTCAGCACCGATTCGCCGTTTTCACGCGCCGAGACCAGCTCGTCGGTCAGCTCGCCGGCAGGGTTCAAGGTCGCGTTCGCCTGGGCGATCACGTACTTGCCTTCCTCGATGGCCGACAGATAGTCGATCTGGGTCGTCACCTTGCCGTCGACGACGCGGCGGTAAGGCGTTTCCAGGAAACCGTACTCGTTGAGCTGTGCATACAGCGCCAGCGAGTTGATCAGACCGATGTTCGGGCCTTCCGGCGTTTCGATCGGGCAGACACGGCCGTAGTGGGTCGGGTGCACGTCACGGACTTCGAAGCCGGCGCGCTCGCGGGTCAGACCACCCGGGCCCAGGGCGGAAACACGACGCTTGTGCGTGATTTCCGACAGCGGGTTGGTCTGGTCCATGAACTGCGACAGCTGCGAGGCACCGAAGAACTCCTTCAGCGCCGCGGAGATCGGCTTGGAGTTGATCAGGTCGTGCGGCATCAGGGCTTCGGTCTCGGCCTGGCCCAGACGTTCCTTGACGGCCTTCTCGATACGCGCCAGGCCCGAGCGGTACTGGTTCTCGGCCAGTTCGCCGACGCAACGCACGCGACGGTTGCCCAGGTGGTCGATGTCATCGACCTCGCCGCGGCCATTGCGCAGCTCGACCAGAATCTTGACGACGTCGAGGATGTCCTCGTTCGACAAGTTCATATTGCCTTCCGGCGTGTCGCGGCCCACGCGGGCGTTGAACTTCATCCGGCCGACGCGCGACAGATCGTAGGTGTCGGTGCTGTAGAACAGGCGGTTGAACAGCGCTTCGACAGCGTCTTCCGTCGGCGGCTCGCCGGGGCGCATCATGCGATAGATCGCCACGCGCGCAGCCAGCTGGTCGGCGGTTTCGTCCGAGGCCAGGGTCTGGCTGATGTAGGCGCCCTCATCCAGCTCGTTCGTGAACAAGCACTGGATGTCCTTGATGCCGGCCTGGCGCAGCTTCTTCAGCAGCGCGTCGGTCAGCTCTTCATTGGCCTTGGCAATGATCTCGCCGGTGTCGCCGTCGACCATGTTCTTGGCCAGCACGCGGCCGACCAGGAAGTCTTCGGGCACGGTCACATGCTGGGTGCCGCTTTGCTCAAGCTGGCGCACATGACGGGCGGTGATGCGCTTGTCCTTCTCGACGATGACGGCACCGCTCTTGTCGGTGATGTCAAAGCGGGCGACCTCGCCCTTCAGGCGGTCGGCAACGAACTCCATCTGCGCGCCGGCGTCCATCAGACGGAAATTGTCGAAGACGAAGAAGTGCGCCAGGATCTGCTCGGGGTTCAGGCCGATGGCCTTCAGCAGGATCGTGACCGGCATCTTGCGGCGACGGTCGACACGGAAGAACAGGATGTCCTTGGGGTCGAACTCGAAGTCCAGCCAGGAGCCGCGGTAAGGAATGATGCGGGCCGAGAACAGCAGCTTACCGGACGAGTGGGTCTTGCCCTTGTCGTGCTCGAAGAACACGCCGGGCGAGCGGTGCAGCTGGGAGACGATGACACGCTCGGTGCCATTGACGATGAAGGAGCCGTAGTCGGTCATCAGGGGCACTTCGCCCATGTAGACCTCTTGCTCCTTGATCTCCTTGACGGTCTTCGCCTGGGGCGACTCACGGTCATAGATGATCATCTGCAGGCGCGCACGCACGGCCGCCGCATAGGTCAAGCCACGCTGCTGGCACTCACGGGTGTCGAACGGCGGCTTGGCGATATTGAATTCGAGGAATTTCATCTCCACGAAACCGTTGTGCGAAACAATCGGGAACGCGGACAGGAAAGCAGCCTGCAGGCCTTCGGGCTTGCGCTTGGCTGGAGGCACTTCTTTTTGCAGGAAGGCGACGTACGACTCCTTCTGCATGGTCAGCAAGTAGGGAACGTTGAGAACGCTCTCGCGCTTACCGAAGCTCTTGCGGATTCGCTTGCGCTCGGTATAGCTATAGGGGGTTGTTTGCGCCATAAACACTCCGTGTCGAGAGCCCACCCCTGGCCGTGGGACGGGCTTCGTCGGCGACTGGCTTGTCGAGCCCGATCCAGAACGGACGGCTCGATGCTTGGTGGTTGGCCACTACCAACCGCTGGCGGACAACCCCGGCATTGCACCTGGGCCCGACCAAACCGGTTCTCTGCAGTCGGATCAGAGAACACTTGAAAGAACCGCGCATCATACCCTGCGCGGGGCTTTCAACTATTCTCAACCGGATAAACCCTTGAAACGGGGAAAGGGGAGGTCTTGCGACCGCCCCTTTCTAGTCAGCGAGGTCAGAGCTGCTGCGCAACCCTGACCCCAGACAATCACTTCAGCTCAGCCTTGGCGCCGGCTTCTTCCAGCTTCTTCTTGGCGGCTTCAGCGTCAGCCTTGGCCACGCCTTCCTTGACAGCCTTCGGAGCGCCGTCGACCAGGTCCTTGGCTTCCTTCAGGCCCAGGCCGGTGATTTCGCGCACAGCCTTAATCACCGAGACCTTGTTGGCGCCGGCTTCCAGCAGCACAACGTTGAACTCGGTTTGCTCTTCAGCAGCAGCAGCGCCGCCGCCAGCAGCGCCACCGGCGGCCGGAGCAGCCATCGAAGCGGCGGACACGCCAAACTTCTCTTCGATTGCCTTGACCAGATCGTTCAGTTCCAGAACGGTCATGCTGTCCAGGGCGGTCAGGAATGCGTCTTTATCGAATGCCATGATGTGTTTCTTCCTATATACAGATTGCTTGCGTTTGACGGGATCGTCTTAGGCTGCAGCGGGGGCTTCGGCAGCAACTTCCGTAGAAGCAGCGCCAGCACCACGTTGTGCAGCCAGGGCCGCCAGCACGGCCGCGGTGCGTTGCACCGGCGACTTGAGCAGGCCGGCGATTTGCGACAGCAGCACTTCCTTGCTCGGAACAGCCGCCAGCGCTTTCACGCCGTTGACGTCCAGAGCCTTGCCGCCGTAGGCACCACCCTTGATGACGAGCTTGTCGTTACCCTTGGCAAAGTCAGCGATGACTTTGGCCGCAGCGACCGCGTCTTCCGAAAAGCCGTAGATCAGCGGGCCGACCATGCTCTCCGAGGCAGCTTCGAACTGGGTGCCGGCAACAGCGCGACGGGCCAGGGTGTTCTTCAGCACGTGAAGATAGACACCCTTGGCACGCGCGTCGATGCGCAGCTTGTTCAAGGCTTCCACGGTGAGGCCACGGTACTCGGCCAGCGCCAGGGTCTGCGACTTGGCAGCTTGCGCTGCGACGTCGGAGACAACGGCTGCCTTCTCGTTGCGATTGAGACTCAAGGTCTACTCCTCACATTACGCCTCCGGCCCCGTGTGTTGAGCACAGGACCTTCGGCACCGGGATTCAGCGACCTTCTGTTCAGGAAAATCCTTTACAGCGGGACCGCCATCTGCGTTGGCAGGGAAGACACAAGGCCAACCCGATTAAGCGTCACCCCCGATACAGCGGGGCTTCACACCAACGGTCTTGGATGACGCGCGAGCAAGAAAACCTGCCCACGCCCCACCAATTCATCAGCACGGCGCCAGACTTCGCGCCGCACCTCAACTTCTTTGCTTAGGCGTTGGCCTGGGCATTGATGCTGGCGACATCCACACGGGCGCCAACGCCCATCGTGGAGGACACCGCCACCTTGCGCAGGTAGACACCCTTGCTCGACGCCGGCTTGGCCTTGTTCAGGGCCTCGATCAGCGCGCGCAGATTGCCTTCCAGCTTGTCGGTGTCGAACGAACGACGGCCGAGGGTGCCGTGGATGATGCCGGCCTTGTCAACGCGGAACTGGACCTGGCCAGCCTTGGCGTTCTTGACAGCGGTCGCGACGTCCGGGGTCACGGTGCCAACCTTGGGGTTAGGCATCAGGCCGCGCGGGCCCAGGATCTGACCCAGGGTACCGACGATACGCATCGTGTCCGGCGAGGCGATCACAACGTCGAAAGGCATGTCGCCAGCCTTGACGCGCTCGGCCAGGTCTTCCATGCCGACGATGTCGGCGCCGGCGGCGCGGGCCTCGTCAGCCTTGGCGCCTTGGGCGAACACGGCGACGCGCTTGGTCTTGCCGGTGCCGTTAGGCATCACGACGGCGCCACGCACCACTTGGTCCGACTTCTTGGCATCGATGCCCAGTTGCACGGCCACGTCGATCGACTCGTCGAACTTGGCGGTAGCCAGGCTCTTGACGAGATTCAGGGCTTCACCCAGCGTGTACAGCTTGGTGGTCTCGACCTTGCCTTGCAGGGCCTTTTGGCGCTTAGTCAGCTTTGCCATCTCAAACACCCTCCACCAGCACGCCCATCGAACGGGCGGAACCAGCAATCGTACGAACGGCGGCGTCCAGATCAGCAGCGGTCAAATCCTTGACCTTGATCTTGGCGATCTCTTCCAGCTGAGCACGGGTCAGCTTGCCAACCTTCTCGAGGTGAGCCTTTTGCGAGCCCTTCTCGATCTTGGCGGCCTTCTTGATCAGCGCGGTCGCCGGGGGCGACTTGATCACGAAGGTGAAGCTCTTGTCCGCAAACGCGGTGATGACCACCGGCAGCTTCATGCCCGGCTCATGGCCCTGCGTCTGGGCGTTGAACGCCTTGCAGAACTCCATGATGTTCAGGCCACGCTGACCCAGCGCGGGACCAACCGGAGGCGAAGGATTCGCCTTGCCGGCAGCGACTTGCAGCTTGATAAAGCCGACAATTTTCTTTGCCATATTTCTCTCCAATCAGTGGCGCGGCGTAAACAGCGCCACGACACCTGAGTGCTAGCGCAAAGGACTGGTTACCTTTGCTCCTCTTGTCCGCATCTCGTCGCGGACTGACTACGGTCGGTATTGGCAGCCGAAGCCGCCGGGCACCGACGAGCCTTAAACCTTCTCGACCTGCGCGAAGTCCAACTCCACCGGCGTGGCACGACCGAAGATCGTGACCGAGACACGCACCTTGGACTTGTCGTAGTTGACTTCCTCGATCGCGCCATTGAAGTCGGTGAACGGACCTTCCTTGACGCGCACCACCTCGCCCACCGTCCACTCGACCTTGGGCCGGGGCTTCTCGATGCCTTCTTGCATCTGGTTGACGATCTTCATCACCTCGGCTTCCGAGATCGGAGCCGGGCGGTTTTTCGCACCACCAACGAAACCGGTCACCTTGGAGGTGTGCTTGACCAAGTGCCAGGTGTCATCTTCCATCACCATTTCCACCAGCACATAGCCGGGGAAGAAACGACGCTCGGTGACGGCCTTCTTGCCGTTCTTCAGCTCGACGACCTCTTCGGTCGGCACCAGGATGCGACCGAACTTGTCCTGCATGCCGGCGCGATCAATGCGCTCGCGCAGATTGCGCTCGACAGCCTTCTCCATGCCCGAATAGGCATGAACCACATACCAACGCTTGGGCAGACCGGTGGGCACCGCGGCCTCACCGCCGGTGACAACGCCTTGTTCTTCGCTCATTGCAGTCCTTCCGCCTCTCAGCGCTTCCAGCCCAGGATCAGGTCGTACAGCACCCATTCCAATGTCTTGTCGGTCAGCCACAGGAACAAGGCCATCACCAGCACGAAGGCGAACACATAGCCCGTCATCTGCGTCGCCTCCTTGCGCGTCGGCCACACGACCTTGCGCACCTCGCGCGCCGAGTCCTGCCCGTAGGCGATCAGCGACTTGCCCGACTCCGAGGTGAAGAACGCGGCAGCGGCGGCAACCAGCAGCACCAGCAACGCGCCCCACTGGGCAATCGGACCCTGCTTGGCGAGCGCGTAAAAAGCCACCAGCGCGCCCACCAGCAAGAGCACGGCAGCAGCCAGCTTGGCCTTGTCGGCGCCGGTCGTGACCGTTTCGACTTGAGGATTGGACATAGAACTTTCTTTAGCACCTGTGCCCGGCAGCAAACCACCCGGCCCAGACAATCAAATCACGGGATACCCAACAGCAGCAAAGCCCGCCGGGAACAGTTCCCGCGGGCTGATGCTTGACCACTTGGACCGGTCGCTTTTATCCGAAGCGACTGGCAGGGGCAGAGGGTCTCGAACCCCCAACCTTCGGTTTTGGAGACCGACGCTCTGCCAATTGAGCTATGCCCCTGTGGCCTTCTAACTTTAAGCGATGATGGTCGCCACGACGCCGGAGCCGACGGTACGACCGCCTTCACGGATGGCGAAGCGCAGGCCGGTTTCCATCGCGATCGGAGCGATCAGCTTCACGGTGATGCTGACGTTGTCGCCAGGCATGACCATTTCCTTGTCCGCCGGCAACTCCACGGCACCGGTCACGTCCGTCGTGCGGAAGTAGAACTGGGGACGGTAGTTGTTGAAGAACGGGGTGTGACGGCCGCCCTCTTCCTTGGACAAGACATAGATCTCGGCCGTGAAGTGGGTGTGCGGCTTGATCGAGCCGGGCTTGGCCAGCACTTGGCCGCGCTCGACGTCTTCACGCTTGGTGCCGCGCAGCAGGATACCGACGTTGTCGCCGGCCTGACCCTGGTCCAGCAGCTTGCGGAACATTTCCACGCCGGTCACGGTGGTCTTCTGCACGTCGCGGATACCGACGATTTCGATTTCCTCGCCGACCTTGATGATGCCGCGCTCGACGCGACCGGTCACCACGGTGCCACGGCCCGAGATCGAGAACACGTCTTCCACCGGCAGCAGGAAGGTGCCGTCAACGGCGCGGTCCGGCTGGGGGATGTAGGTGTCCAGCGCATCGGCCAGGCGCATGATGGCTTGCTCGCCCAGGTCGCCCGTGTCGCCTTCCAGCGCCAGCTTGGCCGAACCCTTGATGATGGGGGTGTCGTCGCCCGGGAAGTCGTACTTGCTCAGCAGCTCGCGCACTTCCATTTCGACCAGCTCGAGCAGCTCGGCGTCGTCGACCATGTCGCACTTGTTCAGGAAGACGATGATGAACTTCACACCGACCTGACGCGCCAGCAGGATGTGCTCGCGGGTCTGGGGCATCGGGCCGTCAGCGGCCGAGCACACCAGGATCGCACCGTCCATCTGGGCGGCGCCGGTGATCATGTTCTTCACATAGTCAGCGTGGCCGGGGCAGTCCACGTGAGCGTAATGGCGATTGGCCGTTTCGTACTCGACGTGAGCGGTGTTGATCGTGATGCCGCGTGCCTTCTCTTCAGGCGCTGCGTCGATCTGGTCGTAGGCCTTGGCCTCGCCGCCGAACTTCTTCGACAGCACGGTTGCAATAGCAGCCGTCAGCGTGGTCTTGCCATGGTCAACGTGACCGATGGTGCCCACATTGACGTGCGGCTTGGTGCGTTCGAATTTACCTTTTGCCATCTTGCGCTCCTGAATAGGATCAGATCAGACCAGAAGAAATTGGTGGTGCCCATGACGCGGATCGAACGCGTGACCTCTCCCTTACCAAGGGAGTGCTCTACCACTGAGCCACATGGGCATCGACACAGGTTTGACGGCAAACCAACCAGCAAACCGGTATCGACGCTACAACCACCCAACACAACCAAGCACCCCACAACTGGAGCGGGAAACGGGAATCGAACCCGTGTCATTAGCTTGGAAGGCTAAGGTTCTACCATTGAACTACTCCCGCCCGGGAGTCTTGATCAATCCAACTCTTCTTCATCGCCTCGCTGGAATCGAGACCCGGATCACCGGCATCTCGACCCATCAAAACGTTCGCCTTGGTGGAGGAGGCTGGATTCGAACCAGCGTACGCGTTAGCGGGCAGATTTACAGTCTGCTGCCTTTAACCACTCGGCCACCCCTCCGAGGCGAGCCTGCGACTATAGCACAGCTTTTTTTGGCCGCAAAGACTTTTCAAGTCCAGCGACGCCAGCCCCTCGGCTCACAGCAGGAACGCACCACCCCACTCCTTCATCACTTATAGCCAATACCAGCCAAAACCCGAAAGCAATACCAATTAGCTACCAAGAAACAACATCAACACCCGTTTGCTGTCGCAAAAGCAACGACAAGCAGGGAAAACACGAGTCATGAAGTGGTAGCAAAGTGGCACTACACCGCCGTATAGTGGCATGGCATTGGTTGCACATTGATGTCCATCTGGGGCGCCAGACGCATGCCACTTCTCCATGGGTATGCATCGGGCTCCGCGTCTAAACAGGCCGATTCGTTGACGGCCATATCGAGGAGCAGTTTATGAAGAAGGTCCGACAGACCCCCATCGCGGCCGCCGTGTCGCTGACATTGCTGGGCGTGGCGTTTGCCGCCCAAGCCCAGCAGGCCGGACAAGCGGCTGCGAAGCCCGAGGCCAGCCAACTCGACCAGGTGGTGATCACCGGTATCCGCGCTTCGCTGGAAACCGCCGCCAACATCAAGAAGAACGCCACCGCCGTGGTGGATGCCGTGTCCGCCGAGGACGTGGGCAAGCTGCCGGACGCTGACGTCGGCCAGGCGCTGGGCCGCATTCCCGGCATCTCGGTGGGTCGCGCCTTCGGCCAAGGCGCTGCGGTTTCGATCCGCGGCACCGATCCGCAGATGACCTACACCACGCTGAACGGCCAGACCGTCGCGTCCACCGGCTGGTATGACCAGAACGACATCGACCGCTCGTTCAACTACTCGCTGCTGCCCGCCGAGTTGATCGGCGGCATGGAGGTCTACAAGTCTTCGCAGGCCAACCTGACCGAAGGCGGCATCGGCGGTACCGTGATCGTCAAGACCCGCAAGCCGCTGGATCTGAAGGCCAACACGGCCTTCGGCAGCGTGCGCTACGGCGACGGCACCATCAGCGACCCGGAGAAGGAGTTCTCCGGCCTGTACAGCTGGCGCAATGAGGCCCGCAGCTTCGGCGTGCTGGTTGCCGCCGGTCAATCCAAGGGCGACTACATCCGCCGTGGTGTCGAGGCCGACAGCCGCTGGAACAGCGATGTGGCCCCCACGGCCTTCGTTCAGGAACGCAAGCGCACCGCCTTCAACGTCGCTTTGCAGGCACGCCCGGTCGAAGGGTTGGAGCTAGGTCTGAACCTGCTGAAGATGGAGCTGGATGCAAACAGCTCCAATGCCAGCGATTACCTGATGCACGACCAGAACTGCGATAAGCGCAACACCGCAGTCACGTCGGCGGCCTTCAACCCCAACGGCATGTGCCTGCACAGCACAACCACGGCGGCCAAGCCCCTGGCCCACAAGTTCTTTCAAGTCTGGGCCCGCGGCGCCAGCATGGACTCGGACAGCGTAGTCGCCGATGCCCATTACACACTCGGCAACGCCAAGTTCGACCTCGTGATCGGCAGCACCAAGGCCAGCGGTGGCACCTCGGCCACCACCAACTATCAGACGGCCGCATTTGACGGGGCCGCCGGACCCTTCACTCGTCCGAACTGGCAGGGCACGATCGACGCCACCGGCAAGCAGATCCAGATCAACCCGAGCACCAACCAGTCCTGGGGCATCGGCGCCCTGCCGGCGCAGATGTCGCCGGAAACCTGGGCGACCTCGGCCGGCCCGAACAAAGACAAGGAGAAGTTCGGTCAGTTCGATGCCACCGTCGACCTGGACTGGGGCGTCATCACCACCTTCAAGACCGGCGTGCGTCTGGCGGACCACACCTTCGAGAAGCGCAGCTTCCGTCCGATCTGGAACGCCACCATCGCCCCGGTCAACACCTCCACCCTGTTCGATGGTTCCGTGAACGTTGGCGGTTGGACGGTGCCGCGCGCGGACATCGGTGCCATGCTGAGTAACACCAACAAGAATATCTCGGGCTGGGTCGAGGATCGCTCGGGCTATGGCGAGTTGAACGAGAAGAACCGCTCGGTCTACGGCATGTTCGAGTTCGACACCCAAGGCCTGCGCGGCAACTTCGGCCTGCGCTACATCTCCACCAGGGCCACCAGTACCGCCTACAAGTTCGACGGCGTTTCCCCGCCTGATCAGTACGCCGGCAACCAGAACTGGGCCAAGACCACGGTGTCGACGAAGTCGAGCTACAACGATGTGTTGCCGAGCGTGAACCTGGCCTTCGACCTGCGCAAGGATCTGGTGCTGCGCGCCACGGCCTCGCAAGCCATCACCCGCCCGAACTTCGCCAATATGTTCGGCGTGACGGTGTCGGGTTACAACGACGACCGCCGAGGCAATGAAACCTGGACTATCGGCAACATCGGCCTCAAGCCCATGAAGTCCAGCCAGGCCGACATCGGCCTGGAGTACTACTACGGCCGCGGCAATATGCTGTCCGCCACCTACTTCGTGAAGGACATCTCGAACTTCGTCGTCGCCAACGTCACGCCCAATCAAAAGGTCGGCCTGGTGGATCCCTTGACCGGTGTGGACAACTGGACGGTGCAGAGCTTCCAGAACTCCGGCGGCGGCAAGATCCGCGGCCTGGAATTGCAGGCCAGCCACGCCTTCGGCAACGGCTTCGGCGCGCTAGGCAACTACACCTTCACCGAGGGCAATGCCCCCGCTAGCAGCTACCTGGATCAGTTGGGCGTGTTCACCCAGTCCTCCAAGCACAATGTGAACCTGGTCGGCTACTACGAGAACGAGAGCTACTTCGGTCGCCTAGCCTACAACTGGCGCTCCAAGTACATGATCCGCGAAGGCGCTTTCTGGTATGGCAACCGCATGCATGACGCTTACGGCACGCTGGACGCCAGCCTGGGATGGAACATCACCAAGAACCTGAAGCTCTCCTTCGAGGCCATCAATCTGACCAAGGAAGATGATGTTCAGTACGGTGCCGCCGCCGCCTCCAACACCGGCATCAAGGACCCGCTGCGCGCCGGCTTCCCGGCCTGGAGCTTCAAGGGTGAAACCACCTTCAAGCTGGGCCTGAGCGCCAAGTTCTGACCGACGGATATTCGTCACCACAAAAGCCCGGCAGTCGCCGGGCTTTTTTTTATCTGCGCGCAGGCATGCAAAGTCACGCCGACGACACAAAGCAAAACGCGCGGCCAAGGGCCACGCGTTCTTCAGATCAGCGCCTGTCGACGGCGCTAGAAGTCGTAGAAGGTATTGAGGGTCAGCCGGCCCTGGCGCGGGTCGCTGCTCAGGCCTTGCCGCGGGTTGACGATGGCCGAATGCAGCAAGCTGCCCCGGTAGATCACCAAACGGTTGAAGCGCGCGGGCATCATGCCCAGCAGCTCGAAGCACTCGTTCGAGTCGGAGAAATAGCGCGGTGGCGCCGGTCGGCGCTCGGTCTCCGCGTAGATCATCTCGCCATAAGGCTCGCGCTGGTCGGCCGTGATCTGCTGCAGGCCACTGGCCTTGTGCCGGTAGAAGGCAGTGCCGCCATGTCGCTCATCGCAGAGGTAGAGCAGCACGGCCATGAAATGCGGCGTGCTGGCATCGAAATGGGGCACGCGCTGCAAGGGGCCCAGATCCTGCGGCGCCACCGTGGTCAGCGAGAAGGTGCACGGTGACTTGCGCAGCGCGAGTTCCTCCGGCACACCGAAGTTCAGCCGGATCAATGGGTCAAGCAATTCCGTCAGGTTTTCGCTATAGGCCGGCGGCACCGGCGCTCGCACGCCGGGATAGCCCTTGCGCTCATCCGCGCCCGCACAAGGCTCGAAGCGGGCCTGGGCGGCCGCCTCTACCAAAGCCTCGGGGTGCTCCAGAAAGTCATCGATGAAGACGACCTGGTGCTCGCCGACCCGCACCGAGCGGATGTCGGGCGGCATGCGAATCGAGTAGGGGTCATTCATGCTCGGGGCTCAGCGGCAACTACGAGAATTGGGAGACAGCCCATTGTCCCAGCCGGCGCAGCTTGCGGCAGCAACATCCGATCAAACCTTGATGTAGATCCGCTGCAGGTCCAGCAACCGCATCAACAGCCACCAGACGGCAACGAAGACCAGCGCGAAGGCCAGCGAGGCCGCCTCAGCGCCCAGCGCCGCGCCGACGGTCGGCAGCAGCCAGCCCTGATAGATGGCGGCCTGCCAACCCGGAGCGGCCAGCACCACACTCATCACCCAAGCGCCCGCATACGCCGTGATCGCATTGACCCCAAAGCTGCGCCCCAGCGCCGGCCAGCCGCGCTGGTCGATCAGGCGCTGGGCCAGCAGCAGGGTCAAGGTCGCGACGCCGCCGCTCCACAGCACGAAGCTGGGTGTCCACAGCTGCTTGTTCATCGGCTGCCACTGGCTCCACAGCCAGCCCGCCACGAGGCAGAGCAGACCGGTGGCCAACAGCGCCTTCGTGTGGCGTTCGCGCAGCCAGGCGCCGACGCGCAGGCCCAGCATGGTGGTGGCCAGCGCACCCAGGGTAGACAGCAGGCCCTCGGGCTCATGGGCCAGGCCCTCGCGCCATTCGTAGGCCAGAGGTCCCAGCAGCAGGCTGTCGACCCGGGCAGCGATATTGCCGGCCTTGTCCAGGCTGCCGCCGCTCAGCAGCAACAGCCCCCAGCCCAGCAGCAAGGCCAGCAGCAGACCCCATTGCTGGCGCGGCCGCAGAACCAAGGCCGCCAGCCCGGTCAGCGCAAAGCAGATCGCGATGCGCTGCAGCACGCCCATCAGGCGGAAGTGGGGTTTGTCCATCAGCCACCAGGCCAGCGCATGCAGGGCCAGGCCCAGCAGCAGGATGCGCAGCGCACGTACGAGCACCGCGCGGCGCAGCGGCGCGATGGCGACGCCTGCCTCGACCTTGGGACTTAGCGCCAGGCTCAGCGAGACGCCGACGATGAACAGGAAGAAGGGAAAGATCAGATCGGTCGGCGTGCAGCCATGCCAAGCCGCATGCTGCAGCGGCGCATAGACATGGCCCCAGTCACCGGGGTTGTTGACCAGCAGCATCGCGGCGACACACAGGCCGCGCAGCGCATCGACCGAGGCGTAGCGTTGATTCATCGACTGTTACGGACCGGGCTCAGAAATCGCAGCGGCTGTCCAGCGGCGGCTGGGCCGGCGGCACCTGGTCGACGCGGGCGGAGCCGGTCTGGCGCAGCGCCGCCACCTGCGCCGCCACCTCGGCCGGGCTCAGCCGCGCGTTGCGCGCATGAAAGACCCAGTCCACATCCTGCTCATAGACCCGCGGCGCGGCGCTGGCCGGCAGCAGGCCGCCGGGCGAGAACCACAGATTGAAGTTGATCGACATCGGCACCACCGGATAGTTGCGTCCGCTGTGCCGGGCCACCTGGCGGCCGTCGATGAAGAGGCGCACCTCGCCGTCCAGCACCTGCATCATCAGCGTGTGCCAGCCGTTGAGCGAGCCGCGCTCCTGGTGCGAACCGTTGAAGGCCTGCCAGGGCTCCAGCTTGACGGTCTGCCAGCTGATGCCGTAGATCCGGGTATCCGGGCTGCCCCAGCCGCCGTTGGGCAGGTACTCCCAATCGATCTCGCTGAACTCGGGATCAAAGTCGTGCTTCAGCGGGCTGACCACATAAAAGGTCTGGATCACCGGGTCGCCGTCGGCGCCGCTGCTGGGCGCATCGCGAAAGCGCAGCCGCGCCGCATACGTGCCCTCCAGATATTTGCGCGCATGGCACAGCTGCACCTGCTGCGTGCCCGGCCCCGTGCCATCGGTGGCGGCGCGCAGGCGCAGCAGGCGGTTGCCCTTGAGCTCGGCATCGTCCAACAGGCTCAGCGCGTCGCTGCGCCACTGCGCGCCCGGAATGCCGGGATGGCCGGCCTGGCTGCGCGGGGTCCAGCCGCCGCTACCCAGCTCGCCGCTGTGGCGGTAGCTGAAATCGTCAAAAAAAACCTGCGCAGGCGCTTGCGCCCGCGCAGGTTGACAAAGGCAAACGGTGGTCAGGGCGGCGGCCAGCGCCGCCGCGCGCAAAGCACTGGACATGTCGGTGTCTTTTCTTCAGCGGGTGGCAACAGGCTCGGCCGCGCCGGGCTCGACGGGCGCCGCCGCTCGCGCGGCCGGGATCTTGACGAAGAGCAGCAGCAGCAGGGCTGGCGCGCCGCAGGCAATGGTCCAGAGGAAGAAGCTCTGGTAGCCCATGGCCAGCTGGATGTCGCCGCTGATGGTCTTGGAGAAGATGAAGCCCAGCTGCATCACACCGCTGCCCAAGGCGTAATGCGCGGTCTGGAACTTGCCCGGGGCGACGACCTGCATGATGTAGAGAATCATGCCGACGAAGCCGAAGCCGTAGCCCATCATCTCCACCGCAATGGCGGCACCGACATGGAACATGTCCTGCGGCAGGGTCAGGCTCAGGTAGTAGAAGGTCACATTCGGCACGGCCATCGCGATGATCAGGATGGGCATCGCGCGCTTGAGGCTCAGCCAGGAGGTGAAGTAGCCGCCCAGGATGCTGCCGACCAGAAAGGCCGCCGTGCCCACCGTGCCATAGACACCGCCGACCTGCTCGGTGCTCAGGCCCAGGCCGCCCTTGTCGCGCGCCTCGATCAGGAACAACGGGCCTATGGTCTGCACCTGCCCCTCGGCGAAGCGGAACAGCACGATGAACAGCACCATCAACCAGATGCCCGGCTTGCTCAGGAAATCGGCGATCACCTCGCGCAGCGTGCGCCAGACGCTGGCGGCCGTCAGCTCGGCATGGCCGGTATTCAGCGTGCCGGGCAGCGCATAGGCGTTGTAGGCCGCCAGCAGGGCCAGCAGCACCGCCAGCAGCGCAAAGATCACCGACCAGGCGTTCATCACGCCCATGCTGCGCTCCAGCTGGCCGGCCAGCACCAGCAGTCCGCCCAGGGTCAGGAACTTGGAGGCATTGAAGAACGCACCCTGCCAGCCGGCATAGGCGGCCTGCTGCCTGGCATCGAGGCTGGCCATATAGAGGCCGTCGCAGGCAATGTCATGGGTGGCCGAGGCATAGGCCAGCACGAACAGCACCGCGATGCTGGCCGCAAACCACATCGGCAGTTGCAGCGCCAGCGCCATCAGCGCCAGACCCGCTGCACCGGTGAACTGCATCGCGACGACGATCAGCTTCTTGCTGCGCGCCAGCTCCAGGAACGGACTCCACAGCGGCTTGATCGCCCAGGCCAGGCCCAGCAAGCCGGTCCAGCGCGCGATCTGGTCATTGGCCACGCCCATGTTCTTGAACATCAGGCCGGCGATCAGCATCACGACGAAGAACTGCATGCCCTGCACAAAGTACAGCGTGGGCACCCAGCGGATCGGGGAAGCGAGGGGGGAGCGTGGCGGGGTCATGGCGTCCTCAGTTCAGAGTCACGGGCGAGCGCGCCGCCGCCGGGCTGTGGCCCTGCAGCCAGTCGCGCAGCGCGGCCAGCGCGCCATCGGCATAGCCCCAGGTGATGACCGTCGGTGCGGCCACATCGAGCGCCTGGAACGGGTTCCACAGCACCAGGTGCAGGTCCGGCCGCCACTGGCCCGCCTGCTCGCCGTAGCGGGCCCGGTGGGTCGAGGCGACGATGGTGCGGCGGCCGTCGGCCGGCACATCGGCCCAGGCCAGCGCGGCGATGTCATCCAGCGCGACGAAGTCCACATCGCCGAAACCGTCGAACAGTGCCCGCACCTGCGCGCCGGTCGGACCCGCCTCGGAGACGCCGTCGGTCGGCACGCTGTCCTGCACATAGACACGCAGCCGCTCGCTGCGTGCCGGCGCCTGCGCGCCGCGCAGCGCCGTCAGCCCGGCCGCCCAGGCCTGGCGCATCAGCGCGTCATCGCCGTCGCGCTGCGCGCCGCGGTAGTCGTCATGCACCACCGGGTAGGCGCGGGCCAGCGCGTCCAGGCGCGCGGCGGCGCGCTCGCCCTGGGCCTGCGTCAGCTCGCCGCTGGCAAAGGCCGCTTGCAAGGCCGCGATAGACTGGCCCTGCTCCTCCAGCGAGCCTTGGGCCAGGATCATGTCGGCGCCGGCGTTGATCGCCAGCACCGCCGCGCGCGCATAGCCATAGCGCTCGGCAATGGCCTTCATCATCAGCGCGTCGGTGATGACCACGCCCTCGTAGCCCAGCTCCTCGCGCAGGATGCTGCCCAGCACCTTCTTCGACAGCGTGGCCGGATAGTCGGGATCGATCTGCGGATAGACGATATGGGCCGTCATCACCGAGGGTGCGAGCTCGCGCAAGGCCTTGAAGGGCCGCAGCTCCAGCGCGTCCAGCTCGGCGCGGCTCTTGTCCACCGTCGGCAGGTCCAGGTGCGAGTCGACATGGGTGTCGCCATGGCCGGGGAAGTGCTTGATGCAGCAGGCCACGCCGGCGGCCAGCGAGCCGCGCATCCAGGCCCCGGCCAGACGGGTCACCTCGTCGGCGGTCTCGGCAAAGCTGCGCTCGGCGATCACCGGATTGGCCGGGTTGTTGTTGATGTCGGTGACCGGCGCGAAATTCCAGTTCACGCCGATGCCGCGCAGGCCGCGGGCCACGGCGGCGCCGACCCGCTCGGTCAAGGCCTCGTCGCCGGCCGCACCCAGCGCCATCGCCGAGGGCGGCTGCGGCAGGAAGGTCGCGCGCACCACCGAGCCACCCTCCTGGTCGAGGCCGATCAGGGCTTCGGGGCCCATCACCTCGCGCAGATCGCGGGTCAGCTGGCGCACCTCGGCCTCGCTGCCCAGATTCTTGCGGAACAGGCAGACCGCGCGGATATGGTGCTCGCGCAGAAAAGCGGCCGTGGCCGCGTCCAGGGACTTGCCCTGGATATCGACCATCACCAGACGGCCGGGCTGGAAAGCAGGGGTGGCGCTCATGATCAATGCGTCTTCGTGACCTTGGCCAGATGGCGCGGCTGGTCGGGGTTGAGCCCGCGCGCGCGCGCCAGCGCTTCCACCATCGGGTAGAAGCTCTGCACCGCGGCGATCGGGTCCAGGTCCTCGTTGCCGGTGCAGGCCAGTTCCAGCTCGGCACCGGGCGTGCCGGCCGGGGCTGCCAGCAGCACGCGCGCGCCACGGCCGCGCATCTCCTCGGCCAGCGCGATCAGGCCGGCCTGGGCCGGGCCTCGCGGCGCGAACACCAAGAGCGGATAGCCTTCTTCGACCAGGGCCATGGGCCCGTGCTTGACCTCGGCACCCGAGAAGGCCTCGGCCTGGATGCCGCAGGTCTCCTTGAACTTCAGCGCCGCCTCCATCGCGATCGCCAGGCCGGTGCCGCGGCCGATCACGAACAGCTTGTCGGCATCCTTCAAGGCCTCGACCGCCACATCCCAGCGCAGCGCGGCCGCCTTCTCCAGCGCCTGCGGCAGGGTCTGCAGCGCGGCGGCCAGGTCTTCGTCCGCTTGCCAGGCCGCGACGACGCGAGCACCGGCCACCAGCTGGGCGATATAGCTCTTGGTCGCGGCGACGCTCTGCTCCGGGCCGGCATGCAGGCCGAACACATGCTGGGCGGCGGCCGCCAGCGGCGAGCCCTCGGCGTTCACAAAGGCCACGGTGCGGGCCCCGCCGGCGCTGAAGAATTTCGTCGGCGCCACCAGGTCCGGGCTCTGGCCGGACTGCGAGAAGGCCAGCGAGACCAGGCCCTTGCACTCGATCTTGCTCTGGTACAGCGTGATCAGCGACATCGGCAGCGAGGTCACCAGCCGGCCCAGCCGCGCCATCATCAGATAGGCCATGTAGTGGGCCGCATGGTCGGAGCTGCCGCGGGCCACCGTCAGCAGGCTGGTCGGCGGGCTGGCGCGCAGCGCCTCGCCAAGCGCCGCATAGGCATTCTGGTCGGCGGCCAGCTGGCGCGCCACGGCGGCAGGCGCGCTCAGCGCTTCCTCAAGCATTCGCGATGTCAATCTCTTCCCCTTCAACAAGCACACGCTGCAACTGCAGATCCCGGTCCATCACCACCAAATCGGCCCAGGCGCCGACGGCCAGGCGGCCGCGTTCGTCCAGGCCCATGTAATCGGCCGCATGGGTGGAGACGCGGCGCGAGGCGTCCGCGATCTCCAGCCCCAGCCCCACCAGATTGCGCAGCGCCTGGTCCAGCGTCAGCGTGCTGCCCGCCAGCGTGCCGTCGGGCAGGCGCACGCCGCCCATGCACTTGCGCACCCTGTGGCTGCCCAGGCTGTACTCGCCATCGGGCATGCCGGCCGCAGCGGTCGAATCGCTGACGCAGAACAGGCAGGGAATGGCGCGCAGCGCCACCTTGATCGCGCCCGGATGCACATGCAGCAGGTCGGGAATAATTTCCGAATACTGCGCATGGGCCAGCGCCGCGCCCACCATGCCCGGCTCGCGGTGGTGCAGGCCGGTCATCGCGTTGAACAGATGGGTGAAGCCGCCGGCGCCATGCGCCAGCGCGGCCACGCCGTCCTCGTAAGTGCCCAGCGTGTGGCCGATCTGCACCTGGAATCCGGCCGCACGCAGCGCGCTGATCAGATCCAGATTGCCGGGCAGCTCGGGCGCCAGCGTGATCAGCCGGATCGGGGCCAGCGCATGCAGTGCCTGGATCTCCTCGATGCTGGCGGGCTTGGCGAAGTCGGGCTGGGCGCCGAGCTTGCCGGGGTTGATGTAAGGGCCTTCCAGATGCACGCCCAGCACCCGGGCGCTGCCGCTCGCGCGCTCGCGGCAGACCGGACCCAGCGCGCTCAGCGCCGTGCGGATATCCCCCATCGGCGCCGTCATCGTCGTCGCCAGCAGCGCGGTCGTGCCGTGGCGTGCGTGCATGCGGGCGATCGCCAGCGCGGCGTCGCCGCCTTCCATCGTGTCGCGCCCGCCACCGCCATGCACATGCACATCGATGAAACCCGGCAGCACGATGGGCAGCGCCCGGCCCTGGCGCACCTCGGATTCGCTGACCGGCTCGCCGCTGATGGCCGCGATGCGGCCGTCCCGCTGGGTCAGCGTGCCGCGCACAAAGCCCTGCGGCGTCAGGACATAGCCCTCGATGGTCTGGCCCAAACTCATCCCCGCCTCAGCCCTCACGCCGCATCTCGGCGACGAAGTCGTAGTAATCGCTGCGGCAGTAGGAGTGCGTCAGCTCCACCGCCTGGCCCGACTCCAGAAAACCCACCCGCGTGATGAACAGCACCGCCTGCCCCACCGGCACTTCCAGCAGCTCGGCCAGCTTGGGCTCGGCATTGATGGCGCGGATGTGCTGCAGCGCACGCACCGGCGCGCCGCCATGCTGGGCCAGATGGGCGTACAGCGAGGCCTCGACGGCCTGCGGATCCGGCAGCACCGCCTCGGGCAGCACGCTGACCTCGTAAGCCATCACCACCGTGTCGGCCAGGCGCAGGCGCTCCAGGCGCGAGACCCGCTCGCCGGTGGTCAGACCCAGACTCAGCTGCTCATCGGGCGCGGCCAGCGAGAAGCTGCGCGTCAGCCAGCGCGAGCTGGGCTTGAAGCCGCGCTGGTGCAGCTCTTCCGAGAAACTGGTCAGGCGCGACAGCGGCTGCTCCAGCTTGGGCGCGATGTAGTTGCCCGAGCCGCGCTTGCGGATGATCAGCCCCTGCTCGACGAGACGGTCGATGGCCTTGCGGGCCGTGACGCGCGAGAGATCCAGTGATTCGGACAGCACCCGCTCCGAGGGCAGGGCCTCGTCGGCGTGGTACTGGCCGTCGCGGATCGCCTGGGCCAGCTTCTGGGCCAGCTGCATATACAGCGGCGAGGCGGCCTGCGGATCGGGTTTGAATTGAAAGGGCAGCTTGGCGGCGCTTGACATGATTTTCTTAGGACCCCATCTCGGTTAAGGCGCCGCGAACCAGCAGCAGCGCGCCCGCGGCCGAATCGCCCTGGGGCGCGACGCAGCGGGCTCGTATCGACTCGGAAAAAAGCGGCGCCAGGCGCAGCGCCACGCTGCCGCACAGCGCCAGCGGCAACTGCCCTTGCGGGTCGAGCGCCAAGGCCAGACGCTCCAGTTCGGCCACGGCCTCGTTGACAAAGCCCTGGGCAACCGGATCGTGCGCCGCGTTCTCGAACACCAGCGGCGCCAGTCGCGCGTGGCCATGCTGGGCGGCGCTGGCGCACCAGGCCAGCAGGGTTTCGCGGTCGCTACCGGCAAAAGCCCAGACCGCGCGGGCCAGCGGCCCGGCCGGCACCCGGCCGTCCAGCGCCTGCTGGGCATGGCGCATCGCCTTCAGCCCCAGCCAGGCACCGCTGCCCTCGTCGCCGTTGATCCAGCCCCAGCCGCTGCTCATCACGCGCGAACCATCGGCACGCAAGGCCTCGCCCACCGAACCGGTGCCGGCCGCGACCACCGCGCCCGGCGCGCCGCCATGGGCACCCAGCACCGTGGTGTAGCCGTCGTTGTCCAGCACCACATGGGCATAGCCGGGCTGGATGCGCATGAAAGCCTGGGCCTGCTCGACCACGGTGGCCCCCGACAGCCCCAGACCGATGGCACACTCGGCCAGGTTCAGCGAGTCCAGGCCCGCCTGCCGGCAAGCCGCCTGCAGGGCTTGTTGGATATGATGCCAAGCCTGCTCGGCCCCCTGCCCCAAGGCCGAGGGCCCGGCCTCACCCTGACCCAGCGGGCGACCATCCAGATCGGCCAGCCGCAGACGGGTGCCGGTGCCACCGCCATCGACGCCCACCAGGTAGCGTATGGTCTTGATATGGCTGGGAGTGAGCGCATCGAGCGCGCGTTCGAGGACCGTTCTCATGTTAATACCAGTCTAGTACCAGAGATACCGGTACGTCAATTGGTATTCCACTGATTTACCCTCAGTGACGCGGGTTCTGCCTTAATCTCGGGTTAATACCAATAAGGCACCAAATCAGGGTTATTCCGGTAAACGCCACTCCAGCGCCCGTCCCTGCTCGGCCAGCCACTGGGCGGCTCGCGAGAAATGACCGCAGCCGATGAAGGGCAGCGGCGGCCGTGTCGCCGACAGCGGCGAGGGATGGTTGGACTGCAGGATCAGATGCTGGGGACCGGCCGCCGCGATCAGCATCGCCTTAGCCTGGGCGTGCGCGCCCCAGAGCATGAAGACCTTGGGTGCAGCATCGGCCGCCGCGGCCCGGATCAGCGCATCGGTCAGCGCCTCCCAGCCCCGTTTGGCATGGCTGGCCGGCGCGCCGTCCTCGACCGTCAGGCAGGTGTTGAGCAGCAGCACGCCGCGCTCGGCCCAGGTGGCAAGATGGCCATGGGCCGGCGGCGTCAGGCCCAGATCGCGCTGCAACTCCTTGTAGATATTGCGCAGGCTGGGCGGCAGTTTCTTGAGACCGCGCGGCACCGAGAAGGACAGGCCCTCGGCCTGCCCCGGGCCGTGGTACGGGTCCTGACCCAGGATCACGACCTTGACCTGGTCCAGCGGGGTCAGCTGCAGCGCGCGATAGGGCTCGGGCGGATAGATCGTCGCACCGGCAGCGCGGCGCTGGGCCAGATAGGCCTCCAGGCCCTGGCCGGCCGGGCTGGCGCGCCAGGCCTCGACGATGGGCGCCCAGCCGCCAGAGACCGCGTCGGCACTCACGCGAACAGCTCGGCCAGCGCCGCGCCGGGATCGGGCGCGCGCATAAAGGCCTCGCCGACCAGGAAGGCATTGACCTGGGCCGCGCGCATGGTCCGCACATCGGCCGGGCCGAGGATGCCGCTCTCGGTGACCAGCAGACGATCGGCCGGCACGTTCTTCAGCAGGCCCAGGGTCGTGTCCAGCGTGACCTCGAAGCTGCGCAGATTGCGGTTGTTGATGCCGACCAGCGGTGTCTTCAGCCGCAGCGCGCGGTCCAGCTCGGCGCCGTCGTGCACCTCGACCAGCACCGCCAGGCCCAGGCTTTGCGCGCAGGCCTCCAGATCGGCCATCTGCGCGTCTTCCAGGCAGGCGGCGATCAGCAGGATGCAATCGGCCCCCATCGCGCGGGCCTCATAGACCTGGTACTCGTCGACCATGAAGTCCTTGCGCAGCACCGGCAGCGCGCAGGCAGCGCGGGCCTGCTGCAGATAGGCCGGCGCGCCCTGGAAGAACTGCGCATCGGTCAGCACGCTGAGACAGGCCGCACCATGCCGCTCATAGCTGACCGCGATCTCGGCGGGCCGGAAGTCGGCGCGAATCACGCCCTTGCTAGGGCTGGCCTTCTTGATCTCAGCGATCACTGCACTGTGGCCCGCGGCGATCCTGGCGCGCAGCGCGGCCTCGAAATCGCGCAGGCCGCCGAGCTGCTCGGCCTCGCGCCGCACGGCGGCCAGCGGCAGCGCGGCGCGCGCCGCCTTGATCTCCTCGTGCTTGACCGCAACGATGCGCTTTAGGATGTCGTCCATCTCGATCTTTCTCTCTCTCAAGCCTTGCCCAGCGACTGGGTCGCCGCGACGAACTGTTCCAGCTTGGCCTTGGCAGCACCGGACGCGATCGCGGCACGGGCCTTGGCAATGCCGTCGGCAATCGATTCGGCGACATTGGCCGCATACAGCGTCGCACCGGCATTCAGGATCACGATATCGCGCGCCGGCCCTTCGACATTCTCCAGCGCCCCCATCAGCATCACGCGCGACTCCTCGGGACCGGCGACCTTGAGGCTGCGGTTGCTCACCATGGCCAGGCCGAAGTCCTCCGGATGGATCTCGTACTCGCGCACCTCGCCGTTCTTCAGCTCGCCGACCAGGGTGGCCGCGCCCAGCGAGATCTCGTCCATGCCGTCCTTGCCGTAGACCACCACCGCATGCTCGGCGCCCAGGCGCTGCATCACGCGCACCTGGATACCGACCAGATCGGGGTGGAACACGCCCATCAGGATGTTCTTCGCATCGGCCGGATTGGTCAGCGGCCCCAGGATGTTGAAGATGGTGCGCACACCCAGCTCGCGCCGCACCGGCGCGATGTTCTTCATCGCCGGGTGGTGGTTCGGCGCGAACATGAATCCGATGCCGGTCTGCCTGACGCTCTCGGCCACCTGGGCCGGGCTCAGCATGATGTTGGCGCCCAGCACTTCCAGCACATCGGCGCTGCCGGTCTTGCTGGAGACGCTGCGGTTGCCATGCTTGGCGATCTGTGCGCCGGCCGCGGCCGCGACGAACATCGAGCAGGTGCTGATATTGAAGGTGTGGGCGCCGTCGCCGCCGGTACCGACGACATCGACCAGATGCGGGCTTGGCGGCACCGGCACCTTGTTGCTCAGCTCGCGCATCACCTGCGCGGCCGCGGTGATCTCGCCGATGGTTTCCTTCTTGACGCGCAGGCCGGTCAGCAGCGCGGCCGAGATCACCGGCGACATCTCGCCGGCCATGATGCGGCGCATCAGGGTCAGCATCTCGTCATGGAAGATCTCGCGGTGCTCGATGACGCGGGTCAGGGCTTCGTTGTCGGTAATGGGCATGTGGGTCGCTCCTGCAGATCTCAATACGGGCCGGCCGCGGCGCGGGCCGCTGGGGCCGGCGCCCGGCCACCGGCGGCGAAGAACTCGCGCACGGCGGCCACGGTGCGGCGGATGCCCTCGGCATCGACATCCAGATGGGTCACGAAGCGCAGGCCGATCAGGCCGGTGGCCAGGATGCCCTGCGCCTTCAGATGGGCCAGCAGATCGGCGCCGCGTCCGTCCGCCACATCGGCAAACACGATATTGGTGTCCACCGGGCGCACGCTCAGGCCCTCGATGCCAGCGAGCCCCTCGGCCAGGCTGGCGGCCAGCGCGTGGTCCTCGCGCAGGCGCAGCACATGGTGGTCCAGCGCATGGTTGGCTGCGGCCGCCAGCAGGCCGACCTGGCGCATGCCGCCGCCAACCATCTTGCGCACCCGCATCGCCCGCGCAATCAGCGCGGCCGAGCCGCACAGCATCGAGCCCACCGGTGCGCCCAGGCCCTTGCTGAAGCAGACCGAGACACTGTCGAAATGCGCGGTGATGCGCGCGAGCGCGGCGAACACATCGCCACCCTCCCCGGCATCGGCCACCGCCGCATTGAACACCCGCGCCCCGTCCAGATGGCAGCTCAGGCCGTGACGGCGCACCAGGGCCGTGGCCTCGGCCAGATAGGCGTGCGGCATGACCTGGCCGTTCCAGGTGTTCTCCAGGCACAGCAGGCGGCTGCGCGCAAAGTGAGGATCGTTCGGCTTGATGGCCGCCGCGATGTCGGCCAGATCCATCCGGCCGCGACCATCCTGGCTCAGCGGCTGGGGCTGGATGCTGCCCAGCACGGCCGCGCCACCACCTTCATAGCGGTAGGTGTGGGCCAGCTGGCCGACGATGTACTCGTCGCCGCGCTCGCAATGGGCCAGCATCGCGCACAGATTGCTCTGCGTGCCCGAGGGCATGAACAGCGCCGCCTCCATGCCGGTCAGCGCGGCCATGCGGGCCTGCAGGGCCAGCACCGTCGGGTCGTCGCCGAAGACGTCGTCGCCCACCTCGGCACGCGCGATCGCCTCGCGCATGGCGGCCGTGGGCCGGGTGACGGTGTCGCTTCTGAGGTCGACGATGGCGCTCATAAGGCTCGCTCCAGGAAGTTCTTCAGCATCGCATGACCGTGCTCGGACAGGATGGACTCGGGATGGAACTGCACGCCTTCGAGCGGCGTGGCCGTGCCGGCCAGCTCGCGGTGGCGCACGCCCATGATCTCGCCATCCTCGCTGCGCGCGCTGATCTCCAGCACCGCCGGCATCGTGGCCTCCTCGATCACCAGCGAGTGGTAGCGGATCACCGAGAAGTCCTGCGGCAGGCCCTTGAACACGCCCTTGCGATCCGTGCTGATCGTGCTGGCCTTGCCATGCATCTGGGTCCTGGCGCGGATGATCCTGCCGCCCAGCGCCGCACCGATGCTTTGATGGCCCAGGCAGACACCCAGGATGGGCAGCTTGCCGGTGAAGTGCTGGATCGCCTCCACACAGACGCCCGCCTCGGCCGGCGAGCAGGGGCCGGGCGAGAACACCAGCTGATCGGGCTTCAGCGCCGCGATCTCGGCGACACTGATCTCGTCGTTGCGCACGACCTTCACATCCGCGCCGAGTTCGCCGAAATACTGCACCAGATTGAAGGTGAAGCTGTCGTAGTTGTCGATCATCAGCAGCATGTCAGGACTCCCGCAGGGCCGTCCCAAGGGAGGCCTGAGCCCCCTCGGGGGGCAGTGAACGAATGTGAACGTGGGGGCTCATCAAAAACCCTCCTCAACCAGTTCAGCCGCGCGAATCAGCGCGCGCGCCTTCGCCTCGGTTTCCTTCCATTCCAGCTCGGGCACCGAGTCGGCCACGATGCCGGCGGCGGCGGCCACATACAGGGTCTGGTCCTGCACGATGCCGGTGCGGATCGCAATCGCCAGGTCCATATCGCCGGCAAAGCTCAGATAGCCGCAGGCGCCGCCATAGATGCCGCGCTTGACCGGCTCGAGTTCGTCGATGATCTGCATCGCGCGGATCTTGGGTGCGCCGCTCAAGGTGCCGGCCGGGAAGGCGGCGCGGAACACATCCATATTGCTCAAGCCCTCGCGCAGCGTGCCCTCGACATTCGAGACGATGTGCATCACATGCGAGTAGCGCTCCACCGCGAAGGCATCGCTCAGCTTGACGGAGCCGGTCTTGGCGATGCGGCCGATGTCGTTGCGCGCCAGGTCGATCAGCATCAGGTGCTCGGCACGCTCCTTGGGGTCGGCCTTCAGCTCCACTTCCAGCGCCGCATCGAGCTCGGGCGTCGCGCCGCGAGGGCGGGTGCCGGCCAGCGGGCGGATCGTGATCTGCTGGCCCTCGGGTGTGCGCTCGTGTCGCACCAGGATCTCCGGCGAGGCGCCGACGATCTGGAAGTCACCCATATCGTAGAAGTACATATAGGGGCTGGGGTTCAGCGAACGCAACGCGCGGTACAGGCTCAGCGGCGACTCGGTGTAGCGCTTGCGCAGGCGCTGGCCGAACACGATCTGCATGCAGTCGCCGGCCGCGATGTAGTCCTTGGCCTTGAGCACGCCGGCCTCGAAATCGGCGCGTGCGAACTCGCGCTCGACCGGGTGCGACTGGCCGCGCTTGACCTGGGGCGCCGAGACGCTGTAAGTCAGCTTGTCGCGCAGATCGCTCAGGCGCTTCTTGGCGCGGAAATAGGCTTCGGGCTGGGAGGGGTCGGCGTAGACGATCAGGTAGAGCCGGCCCGACAGGTTGTCGATGACGGCCAACTCCTCGCACTGCAAGAGCATCACATCGGGCGTGTCCAGGCCGCCGCTCTTCTGTGTCTTGGCGAGCTTGGGCTCGATATAGCGCACCGCGTCATAGCCGAAGTAGCCGGCCAGACCACCGCAAAAGCGCGGCATGCCGGGCCGCAACGCAACCTTGAAGCGCTGCTGGTAGGCCTCGATGAAGTCCAGCGGATTGCCCTCGTGCGTCTCTATCACCGCACCGTCGCGCAGCACCTCGGTACGCAGCCCCTGGCTCTTCAGCACGGTGCGGGCCGGCAGACCGATGAAGGAGTAGCGGCCGAAGCGCTCGCCGCCGACGACGGACTCCAGCAGAAAGCTGTGCCGTCCGTTGCCGGCACCGGCGCACAACTTCAGATACAGCGACAGCGGGGTTTCAAGATCCGCAAAAGCCTCGCTGAGCAGCGGGATGCGGTTATAGCCCTGGGCGGCCAGGCTCTGGAATTCGAGTTCGGTAATCATCACGTACCTTGATGCAGGGCGGCCCCGCGCTCGAAGGCGACGCAGGCACACCGGATGTCAGGTCGCTTGACTGCGTCCATCCCACCGGGAAGGTTCGGGCTGTGCAGCTCCGGGAACCAGGAGCCGGCACGCGGTCAATCAATCAAGCGGCTTCAGGCGAAGTCGGACGGGCGACGCCAGGGCCAGGCTCCCCGGTCGTTCGACCCCTTGATGTGCTTGCGCGTGATGAACATGATGCGGCGCAGTTTAGCAGTGCTTGTGTGACGACTCCGTTCAGGGTTTGTGCGTGATGCACAACACGGACAAGCGGGCGGGCTTCGCGCCATACTTCGCCGATAAAACGGAGCGAGACATGTCGAGACAATTCCTTGCGGCCCTGCTGCTGGCCATGGCCCTGCCCATCCAGGCCCAGACGGTCGAGGTGGCCGGCGTCAAGTACGAGCCCACGGCCGAAGTGGCCGGCCAGAAGCTGCAACTCAACGGCGCCGGCATTCGCTACAAGGCCGTCTTCAAGGTCTATACCGCAGGCCTGTATCTGGGCGCCAAGGCCGGCACGCCGGAGGCCGCGCTCGCCGCGCCGGGCCCGAAACGCCTGCACATCCAGATGCTGCGCGAGATCGACGGCAACGAGCTCGGCAAGCTCTTCACCAAGGGCATGGAGCAGAACGCCTCGCGCGAGGAGTTCGCCAAGGCCATCAACGGCGTGCTGCGCATCGCCGATATCTTTGCGACCAAGAAAAAGCTCACGACCGGCGAGAACTTCAGCGTCGAGTGGATTCCCGGCACCGGCACCGTGGTCTATGTCAACGGCGCCAAGGTCGCCGGCGAGCCGATCAAGGAGCCGGAGTTCTTCGGCGTGCTGCTGAAGATCTGGCTGGGCAAGTCGCCGGCCGACGACCAGCTCAAGGATGCGCTGCTGGGGATTCAGCGCAGCCGCTCGGGACAGTGAGCTGATCCAGCCGGTCCAGGTGCTGCAGCGCCGGCACCGCGTCGATGGGCTCACCGTGGTTGTAGCCATAGCGCACCAGCACCACCGGGCAACCGGCGCCGCGCGCCGCGCGGGCATCGTTGCTGGAGTCGCCGATCATCCAGGTGGCGCCAGGCACCGTGCCCAGCGCCTCGCAGGTCTTGATCAGCGGTAGCGGATCGGGCTTCTTGCGCTCAAAGCTGTCGCCGCCAAACACCCAGCCGAAATAGCCGGCCAGGCCCTTGCGCGCCAGCAGCTCACGGGCAAAGGCCAGCGGCTTGTTGGTCAGACAGGCCATCGGCAGGCCCAGCGCCGCCAGCCGCTCCAGCCCTTCGACCACGCCCGGAAACACCGCCGAGAACTGCCCGTTCAGCGCCAGATAGTGCTGCTGGTAGCGAGACCAGGCGGTCTCGTAGAGCGCGGGCGCTCCACCCACCTCGGCCAGCGTGCTGCGTATCAGGTGCTCGCTGCCCTGGCCTATCGTCAGCTCGACGAACTCGCGGCTCACGGCCGGCAGCGCCAGCTCCTGCAGCACCAGATTCAGCACCGCGACAAAGTCACCCAGCGTATCGACCAGGGTGCCGTCAAGGTCGAGGATGAAGGCTTGGGGGCAGGTCTGAGAGGTCACGGCGGCGGTGGCGAACTGGGGAGCCGCGAGTTTAGCGGGCACGCTGGGCGCACCACCCCGATTTAGACAATTGTTTTACAATACGGACAATTGTTTATAAACGCCATGGACAGCAAAAAAGAACAGCTGCTCGCACTGATACGCGACAACCCCTTCATCGGCCAGCAAGACCTGGCCGAGCGCCTGGGCCTGTCGCGCTCGGCGGTGGCCGGCCATATCGCCAGCCTGACGCGCGAGCGCCGGCTGCTGGGCCGGGCCTATGTGCTGCCGCAGCGTGCGCCCATCGTCTGCATCGGCGGCAGCAATCTGGACCGCAAGCTGCGCACCCTGGCGCCGCTGCAGATGGGCACCTCGAACCCGGTCAGCCAGCGCGAGACGCCCGGCGGCGTGGCCCGCAATGTGGCCGAGAACCTGGCGCGGCTGGGCCTGCCTGTGCATCTGCTCAGCGCGGTCGGCGACGACCCGGCCGGTCGCGAGCTGCTGGCCCATGCGGCGCGGCTGGGCATCGCGACCAGCGGCTCGCTGCAGGCCGCCGACGCTGCCACCGGCAGCTACACCGCCGTACTCGACGCCGATGGCGCGATGCTGCTGGCCCTGGCGCAGATGGCGCTGACCGAGAGGTTGACACCCGATTTCCTGCGCCTCACCTCGGCCCAGCGCGCCAGCGCCAGCCTCACCGTGATCGACCTGAACCTGCCGGCCGACAGCGTGGCCCAGCTGATCAGCGAGGCCGCCGCCGACACGCGGCCGCTGGTCGTCGTCGCGGTCTCGGTGCCCAAGATGGCGCGGCTGCCGCAGGACCTGAGCGGCGTTCACTGCCTGCTGCTGAACGAAGGCGAGCTGGCCGCGCTGTGCGGTGGCAAGCCGCTCTCCAACCCGAGCGCGCTGCGGCGCGCCCATCGCCAGCTGCGCGAGCGCGGCCTGCAACAACTGGTCGTCACCCAGGGCGCGGCCGGCGTGCTCTACAGCGACGGCGACGCGCTGCTGGCGTTGCCGGCACCGAGCGTGCCGGTGCTCGATGTCACCGGCGCCGGCGACGCCTTCTCGGCCGGGGTCTGTGCCTCGCTGTACCAGGACCCGCTCGACCTGGCCCTGGCCTGCCGCCGCGGCCTCGCGCTGTCGGCGCTGACCCTGCAGACCGAAGCCACCGTTCATCCCGATCTCGGCCCCGAACTGCTGCAATCCATCCACTGAGAACCCCCATGAGCACCCTGCACACCTTCATCGAATACTCGGCCGAAGTGGCCGCCGCCCGCGCCGCCGGCAGCCCCATCGTCGCGCTGGAATCCACCATCATTTCGCATGGCATGCCCTACCCGCAGAATGTGCAGACGGCCCGCGAGGTCGAGCAGATCATCCGCGACGGCGGCGCGGTGCCGGCCACCATCGCCATCCTCGACGGCAAGATCCGCATCGGCCTGTCCGAGGCCGAGCTGGAGCTGCTGGGCCAATCGCCCGAGGCGCTGAAGGTCAGCCGGCGTGACCTGCCCTATGTGCTGGCCAGCGGCAAGATCGGCGCGACGACCGTGGCCGCGACGATGATCTGCGCGGCGCTGGCCGGCATCCAGGTCTTCGTGACCGGCGGCATCGGCGGCGTGCACCGCGGCGCCGAGACCTCCTTCGACATCTCGGCCGATCTGCAGGAGCTGGCGCAGACCTCGGTGGCCGTGGTCTGCGCCGGCGCCAAGTCCATTCTCGACATCGGCCTGACCTTGGAGTACCTGGAAACCCATGGCGTGCCGGTGATCGCGATCGGCCAGGACAATTTCGCCGCCTTCTACACGCCCGACAGCGGCTTCAAGGCCGACTTCCGCATCGACGCGGCGGCCGAGCAAGCGCGCTTCCTGCAGACCAAGTGGGCACTGGGCCTGGCCGGCGGCGTCGTGATCGCCAACCCGGTGCCGGCCGGGCAGGCGATGGAGCGCGCCGAGATCGAGCGCATCACCGCGCAGGCCCTGGCCGAGGCGGCCGCGCAAGGCATCGCCGGCAAGGCCGTCACCCCCTATCTGCTGGCCCGCATCAAGGCGCTGACCGAGGGCCGCAGCCTGGCCACCAATATCGCCCTGGTCAAGCACAACGCGGTGGCCGGCGCACGCCTGGCGGTGGCCCTGGCAGCCTGATCAGCCGACCTTGATCGGCGGGGACGAGGGCGGGCGCCCCGCCCCGCTGGCGGCCTTGTGCTTGTACATGTCCTCGTCGGCCAGGCGCAGCAGGCTGGCGGAGTCCTTGGCCATATCGGGAAAGCGGGCGATGCCGATGGCCGCCGAGATCTGCACCACCAGCTTGTGGGTCGGCAGATAGATGGGCTGGCGCAGCAGCGCGTCCAGCTTGTCGCGCACCTGGACGGCCGCCTCATGGCTGCCGACATCGGGCAGGATGACCAGGAACTCGTCCCCGCCGATGCGGCCCACCGTGTCGGCATCGCGCACCGCACCGGCCAGGCGCTGGCCCACCACCTTGAGCACCATATCGCCGGACTCATGGCCGTACTGGTCATTGACCGGCTTGAAGCCGTTCAGGTCGATGAACAGCAGCGCCACGCCCTCGCCTTCGCGCTGGGCCCGGGCCAGCGCCCGCTCCAGCCGGTCGTGCAGCAGGCGCAGCGACGGCAGGCCGGTCAGCGCATCGTGGTTGGCCAGGTGCTGGACCACCTCCTCGGCGCGGGTGCGGCGCTGCACCTCCTCGCGCAGCTCGGCCAGGCTGTGCTCCACCGCATCGGCCATCTCGTCGATCACCGCCGACAGCTCGCCGAACTCGGTGTCCACCGGCAGCTTCGTGCGGCTGCCATGGCGGCCCGAGCGCACCGACTGGGCCCAGTCCCGCAGGGCCGCCAGCGGCTGGCGCACCGAGCGGTCGAAACGGTGCGCCGACCACAGCGCATGCAGGCTCAGCACCAGCAGGATGGCGGCGGCCATATAGGAGGCCTGCCGCACGCTGCGCTGCGCCTGCAGCCGCTCCTGTTCCAGCCGCTGGGCCAGGCTTTGGGTCAGGCGCCGCAGCGGCGCCGCGATTTCGGCCTTGGCGCGCAGATAGGCCTCGCCGTGCAGCAGGTCCAGGGCCTGGCGCCAGTCCTCCGGGCGCGGAGTGAAGCCCGGCCGCTTCTCGACCAGGCCCATGGCCTGGCGCTCCAGTGTCATCAGCGCCTCGGAGCGTTGCCGGGCCTCGTCGAGCAAGCCCAGTTCCTGCGCCGTGAAACCGGCCGCGTGCAGGCGCTCCTGCGCCGAGGCCATGCGGCCGGGGCCGTCGGCAGCCTGCGCTTCGGCCAGGCGCAGATCCCAGAACGCCGCGTCATAGTCCAGCGGACGCGGCGCCTGCCCATCGCGCATGCGCACGATGTCGGCATAGAACTGGGCATAGCGCGGCTGCTGCTGCAGCACGAACAGACGCGCCATCAGGCTCAGCTCGTTGGAGCTTTGATACAGCTCGGCCGCCAGCTGATGGCCCTCGAAGCGCCGCGACTGGGCCTGCTCAAGCGCCCGGTAGGCCGAGGCCAGATGCAGCAGGGCCGCCACCATCAGCCCCACCAGGACGACCTGCACCATCAGGTGGAGGGCGAGCTTGGTGCGTATCTGCATGGCCGCAGCTTAGCGCTGCGGCAGCCAATTGAGTAGCGCTGCGACCCGGGCTGTCACAGCGCCGAGACACGCCCGCTCTGCAGGGCTTCGCGCAATCCCGACGCGCCCAGCTCCACCAGGCTCAACACATGCTCGAAGCCCTGGATGCTGCCGAAATAGGGGTCGGGCACCTCCCGGCCGGCATGGCCGGGCACGAAATCCAGGAATAGATGCAGCTTGTCCTGCTGCTGGGCCGGGCAGAGCAGGCGCAAATCGCGCAGATTGTCATGGTCCATCGCCAGCACCAGGTCGAAACGGGCAAAGTCCTCGGCCTGGACGCGCCGCGAACGCCATTTCTTGCCCAGCTCATAGCCGCGCTGCAAGAGCACGCGGGCGGCGCGGGCATCGACCGGCTCGCCGCGCGGCCCGGCGCGCATGCCGGCCGATTGCACCAGCGCATACAGGCCTTGCGCCTTCAAGACCGCCTCGGCCATCGGCGAGCGGCAGATATTGGCGGTGCACACCAGCAGGATGTTCTTCATCCCCGCGATGATAGGAGACGCCGCTGCGGCCCGGCGTCCCGGCCTTGTCACTTGTTCAAGGCCGATGCTTGGTCGATATTCCGCAGCCCCTGAGCGAAGACTAGTTTGGTGGCTGGCGGCCGGCCAACCAGTATCAGTTTGGTATCAGTATCAGGCGGTGCCGCTGCGCTCGCTGCGTATCAGTTTCTGCACAGGCACATCGAAATACCGTGCCAGTTCGCGGGCCACCCGGTAAATCACCGGCTTGCCGGTTTCGGCCCGCTTGATCGACGCGATCGAGACCCGGATTTTCCGGTCGCTGCAGGAAAATGCCATTTCCTCCTGGCTCTGCAGTTTCTCGCTGCGCAGATCCTTCAGTATCTCGGAGACCAGGAATACCCGCCCAGTGGTCGGCACCGGCCGACCGGCGCGTTCTGTGTCTTGCTGCATGCTCGGACCCTCTTTTGATGATGGGGGCGGGTCGGTCGAGCGTCCCGCCGCGGCGCCGCAGATCTCCACGACGTCACGGACTCTAGGCAGCCCGGTCCCGGGCAAGCTTCCGGAAACCTTCCGGTGCCTCATCAACGAAAAAACCAAGGGACAACCCTTGGTTTTGACGGATCTACGGCCAAACAAGTCCGCGAATTGTCGACCTGCCCGGCGCTGGCGGCAGTCTCAGCTTGGTCTCATCTCGGTCTCAGATGGACGGTGCCGGCTCACTGGTCGTCGTTCTTGACCTCGGGGTCGGTGCTGGGATACAGGCAGGTGACCTCCCCGGGGCTGGAGAACATCAGCACCACGCCCTTGGTGACGATCTCGCTGGTGGGCATGCCTACCGCGACGATGTGTTCGTCATTGGCCGGCGTGAAGTTGTGGCTGTTCAGCGTCGGCGCGTGGCCCAGGGTCTTGAAGACCGAGCCGACCAGCACCAGCGGCGAGGCGGCGGCCTGCACGAAGTTACAAACCCCGGCGCTTTGTGGAATGCGCAAAGGCTGCTCGGCCACCTGGGTACAGGCCGGGTCGGTGAAATAACTGCAGTCGGCATAGTTGCCGCTGGCGTCTATCGAGGCCTTGACATAGTAGGTATTGGTCGACATGGCTATCCCTTTTCAACTGGTTTTCAAATGAATCAGGAGCGGGGATCGCGACGTTCGGCCAACCATTGCTGCTCGGCGCCGACCTGGCTTTTCCGCTCCAGGCAGGAATATGCCTGGACCCAGGTCTCGGTAATATCGAAATGAACCCGCAGCAAGGGCCGCAGGCGGTCCAGCTCGGCCAGCACGGATTCACATTGCGCGCGTGCCGCCGTCTCGGCGCGCGCTTGCGCGTGCAGATCCGCGACGGCCAGCCGGACCTTGGCGCGCTCGGCATGCAGGCGCAGATCGTCGGGCTGGGTCTGCAGTGCATCGCTCAGGCTGGGCAGCAGGCCAGTCAGCAGCTCAAGGGCCTCGGCGTCGTCGCCCTGGGCACGCAGCTCGCGGCCCAGCGCCAGCGTGGTCTGGGCGCGCTGGGGCAGGCGGCGCAGCGTCGCCGCCGCGCTGGCGCCGCTGTTGAAACCCTGCAACTGCGCCAGCAGCTCGCGCAGCCGCGCCGCGCTGCGCCCGGGGGCCTGCGTCTCGATCTCCAGCACCTCGACCCGGGCCAGGCCCAGCCGCCATTTGCGGTTGTCGCTCTCCTGCGCCAGCAAGCGGCCGAACAAGACCTTGGCCCGGCCGAAGGCCGCCAGCGCCTGATCCCGCTGCCCCAGCTTCTGCCAGGCCTGACCGATCCAGGTCTGGGCCACCGCTTCGCTGTCCAGCCATTCCAGATCCGACGGGGCCTGGGCGCGCGCCTGTGTAATGCCCTGCAGCCCCTGCTCGAACAGGCGCCGCGCGGCCTCGAACTCGCCCTGCCACAGCAGGGTCGTGCCCAGCCAGGTCAGGCTGTTGGCCCACCAGGCCTTCAGGCTGAGGTCATCGGGGCGCAGCCGCATCGCCTGCTGCTTGAGCTCGATCGAGGCGCGGAACTGCCGCGCCGCGCCGGGCAGATCGCCACTGTCCAGCATCACCGTGCCCAGGCTGTTCTCGGCATAGGACAGCTCGATCAGCGGCTCGGCCTGGCCGGGCGCCTCTGCCAGCCATTGGGCGCTGTGCTCGCGGTAGGCTCGCCAGGCGGCGCGCGCGGCGTCGAACTGGCGCTGCACATAGAAGGCATGGCCCAACCAGAAATCGGCCGCGCCCTGGGCCTTGCGCCACTGCGGCAGCAGCTCGGCCGCAGGCGTGCCCGCATCGAGCAGGCGGCGCGCCTGCTGCAGCGGTGCTATCGCCGCATCCAGCTCGCGCTTGGAGACCCGCACCTCGCCGATCACGGTCAGCGCCTTGGCACGCTGCAGCAGGGCCTGTGGCTCAGTCGGGCGGTCGCCTTCGGCCAGATGCTTCAGGGCCTGCGCGCCGACGCTGTCGAGCAGCTCAAGCCGCCCCACCGGGCGCAGCTTGTCGGCGAATTCACCCAGCATATAGCCCAGCAAGTCATCGGCCTGCTCGCTGCGCTGGCGCGCCAGCTGCTCGGCGCGGTCGGCTCGCCAGGCCAGCATGCCGCTGAGCAGGGTCAGCAAGGCCAGGCCCAGCACGGCCGCCAGGCGCAGATGCCCGCCGCGCGCGGCGCGGCGGCGCGAGGCCTGCACATAGTCGCGCTCGTCAGCGCTGATCGCGAACTCGCGATGCCCCAGCAGCGCCAGCGCGTCGGCCAGCTGCTTGCCCTTGGGCAGCAGATACTCGGCGGCCCGCCCCTCGGCCTGCCAGCGCGCCACCTGCTGGCGCAGCCGGCTGCGCAGCTGCAGGGCCTGTTGGTGCTCGGCAATCCATTCGGTGACCCGCGGCCAGCGCCGCAGAATCGCCTCGTGGGCGACGCGAAAACCGGCCCGCTGCTCGATCAGATCGCTGACCAGTAGCCGCGCATCGACCAGGGCCTGGACCAGCTCGCGCTCGGCCGCACCACCGAGCTCGTCCCACAGCGCGCGCCGGCTGGTGGCGCGCGCCTCCTCGGCCGACAGGCTGATCTGCAGCGCCAGCACCTGAGGCAGGGCCTGTTGCTGGATGGGCAGCAGACTCTTGATCACGGCCTCGGCGCGCAGGCCGATCGCGCCCTCCAGCCCGCCGAGTTCGCGGTAGGCAGCGAAGCTCAGCTCGCCATGCGGGCTGCGCAGCCGGTACAGCTCCTCCAGCGTGTACTGCAGCAGCGGCAGCGCATCCGGGCTGTGGGCCGCGTCGTCGCAGAGCTGATCGTCGAGCCGCGCCCGGGTGCTCGGATCGATGCCGAAGCTCAGCCCGGCCGCGCGTGCCGGCAGGCGGATCATCTGGGCAATCTCGGCACGGCTGGGCGGGCCCAGGTCGAAGTGCGCGCCGAGCTGCTTGTCGCGCATCAGCAGGCTGTGCTCGGACAGGCGCGGATAGAAATCGTTGCGGCAGGCCGCGATCACGATGACATCGCCGCTGTCGGCCAGGGCCTGCAGCGCGGCCAGCAAGTCGCCAACACAGGCGGCATCGAGATGCGGCGCGACGAACAGCGCCTCCAGCCGGTCGACGAAAAGCAGCAGCGCCGCGTCGCGCCCGCCGCGCGCCGCCGCAATCTCGGCCAGCACGGCCTGCGGCGTGTGCGCCAGGCTCCGGGCCAGGCTGTCGGCACTGGCGCCGGGGAACAGGCAGCGCCCGTCGAGCTCCCAGTCCAGCAGCGCGGCCGCCAGCGCGGCCAGCGGCGCATGCAGGCCGATATCGCCGAGGTCCAGCCCCGTGCTGGCCAGGCCTTGCAGCGCCGGGAACAGGCCGGCCTGCACCAGCGAGGTCTTGCCCGAGCCGCTGGGCCCGAGCAGCAGCGTGAAGGCACGCTGCTCGCGCCAGCGGGCGCGCACGCTGAGCAACAGTTCCTGCAGCACGCGCTCGCGCCCGAAGAAGACCTCGGCATGGGCCGCATCAAAAGCCAGCAGGCCGCGAAACGGCGAGCCGCCGCGCCAGCCGCCCTCGCGGGCCTGGGGCGCGGGGCCATCGCTGGACGCGACCGGGGCCAGCACCCGGTAGCCGCGCTTGCGCAGGGTCTCGATATAGCGCGGCTCGGTGGCGCTGTCGTCCAGCGCGCGGCGCAGCTGGGCCACGGTCTTGTGCACCGGGTTGTCGCCCAGCGGTTGCTCGGGCCAGCACTGCTGCAGCAGCTGCTCGGCGCTGAGCACCTGGCCGGGCTGCTCGCACAGCGCCACCAGCACCTGCATCGCCCGCGGCTCGATCTGGCGGCGCTCTTCGCCCCGGCTCAGGCCATTGCTGGCCGGATCGATCGCCCAGTCGCCGAGGACGAAGCGCATCGCGCGGCGTCGCTCAGCGCGCCAGCTCCGCGCGCATCGCGTCGATGACCGCCTTGTAATCCGGCTTGCCGAAGATGGCCGAGCCGGCCACAAAGGTGTCGGCGCCGGCATCGGCGATCTGGCGGATGTTGTCGACCTTGACGCCGCCGTCGATCTCCAGCCGGATGTCGCGGCCGCTCTGCTCGATGATTCGGCGCGCCGCCTCCAGCTTCTTCAGCGCGCTGGGGATGAAGCTCTGACCGCCGAAGCCCGGGTTGACGCTCATGATCAGCACCAGGTCGACCTTGTCGATCACCCACTCCAGCACGTCCAGCGGCGTGCCCGGGTTGAACACCAGGCCGGCCTGAGCGCCCTCGGCCTTGATCAGCTGCAAGGTGCGATCCACATGGGCGCTGGCCTCGGGGTGGAAGCTCACCAGATCGGCACCGGCGCGCACAAAGGCCTGGGCCAGGCTGTCGACCGGCTGCACCATCAGATGCACATCGATGGGGGCCGGCGTGCCGTCGGGCTTGACGGCGTGCTTTTTCAGTGCCTCGCAGACCATGGGCCCGAAGGTCAGATTGGGCACGTAATGGTTGTCCATCACATCGAAATGGATCCAGTCGGCACCGGCGGCCAGCACGTTGCGGACCTCCTCGCCCAGGCGGGCAAAGTCGGCGGAGAGGATGCTGGGGGAGATCAGCGGCGAGGGGCGGCTTGAGGTGCTCATGATCGGGCGCGGGGCTGGGAGTGAGCCCCGATTTTAGGAGCCCGCCAGCCCGCCGAAGCAGGTGGTCAGCAGCATCTCGATGATTTGCGCATCGCTGTGCTGGCCGCCGGCCTTCAGCAGGGCGAGTACCGGATCGCAGGCGCGGGCGAACAAGGTGTAGAGCACGATCTCGGGCGGCAGATCGGGGCGCAGGCTGCCATCGGCCTGGGCCGCAGCGATCCACTCGCCGAGCTCGTCGCTCAGGGTCAGCAGCCGGTCCATATAGAGCTTGTGCCCCGTCAGCGCCGCGCGCAGGCTGGAGTTCTGCGCCGGCAGCGAGGGCATTTCGCCGGCCAGCTGCACCTGCATGGTCCAGCGCGCCACGGCCTTGAGCCTGTCCAGCGCCGAGCCCGGCTGCTCGCGCAGCCGCGCCAGCTCGGCCAGCGCCCGCTCCAGCACCCGCACCATCGCGGCGGCCGCCAGCTCCTCCTTGGAGCTGAAGTGCTTGTAGAGGCTGGCCTTGGCGATGCCCACATCGGCCACCACCTCATCCACCGTCATCAGGTCGAAGCCCTTCTCGGCCAGCAGGCGGTTGACCGCATCGACGATGGCGTCCTCACGGGCCTGCAGGACCTGTTCGCGGAATGAAACTTTTGCCATGGCCCGATTCTAGGGCCCATCGTAACAATTCAGAACACGCAGGTCGAATTGATACCGTTAAGTATTTTTACAAAACCAATCAGTTGACAAAATGAACTGAACAGTTCAAATTCCGCATCTCCCAGCGCCGACACCCAGAAAGCGAGGACCAGATGCTCAGATGGCTTTGCCCGATGACCACCGCTCACCGCGCCGGCTTGCTGCCCGGCGCTAGCGCCGCTGCGCAGCCGCGCACCGAGCTGCCGACGGCGCCGGCCTGGCTGGTATCAGCCATGCCACGCGCCGGACTGCAGAGCCTGCTCAGCCACGGCCGAAGCCTGACCCTGCTGGCGCCCAGCGACGCCGCGCTGCGGCAGCATCTGAGCGAACAGGGCCTGGGCATGGACGCGCTGCTGGCCGAACCCCAGCGCTTGCGCGCGCTGCTGCTGGAGCATCTGCTGCCTATGCCGCTAAGCCCCGAGCCCGTGCCTCAGCCCCTCCCGCTGCCCAGCATGGGTCGCGGCACCCTGCGACTGCAAGCCGATGCCCAGGGCCCTTGCCTGCTTGATGCCCAGGGCCGTCTGGCCCGTTTGCTGAGCGGTGAGCTGACTTGGGGCGAGTTGCGACTGCATGTCATCGACCGTGTGCTGCAGGCGCCGCAACAAGGCCTGCTGGCCCAGGTGCAGCAGACGCCGTCCCTGAGCGAATTCGCCGAGGCCGTGCATCGCTGCGGTCTCGATGTGGTGCTGCGCTCCAGCGGTCCCTTCACGCTGCTGGCGCCCGACGACAGTGGCTTCAAGCAATTGGCGGCACGCCTGGGTCTGCGTCGGCGCGAGCTGATGAACGATCGCGAGCGGCTCGGCCAACTCGTGCGCCACCATCTGCTTGGCGGACGCTGGCTCAGTCACGAGCTGCCCTGGGGCGCTCGCATGAACAGCATCGAGGGCTCGGCGATCCAGTTCGGCGCGCTGGGCCTGCTGTGCTGCGGCGATACCGCTCAGCCGCTGCAGCCTGGCAGCGACTGGCAAGCCGTCAACGGCGTGCTGCACCGCCTGGCCGCGCCCTTGCTGCCCGACGGCTTCTGAAGCCGCAGACACCCCAACCTCAATCCTTATCAACAAGCAAGGAGATACCGCCATGTTTGCCTGGTTCAAACGCCTCACCCTGCTGGCCTCGGTCGGCCTGCTGGCCGCCTGCGGCGGCGGTGATGATCACCCGCCCACGGTCGTCGACATCGCCCGCAGCGACGCCCGCTTCAGCATCCTCAGCGAGGCGGTGGTCGCGGCGGATCTGGGCGGCACGCTGTCCGCACCGGGCACGCTCACCGTGTTCGCGCCGACCAATGACGCCTTCGCCGCGCTGCTGACCGAGCTGGGCATCAGCAAGGCCCAGCTGCTGGCCGACAAGGCCTTGTTGACCGCGGTGCTGACCTACCATGTGCTGCCCGCCAAGGTGGAGCGCGCGGCCATCCCGGCCGGCAAGCCCATCACCACGCTGCAGGGCGGGATCTTCAAGATCGAGCTCAGCGGCGGCACCGCCCGGGTGACCGACGGGCGCAACCGCGTCTCGACCATCACCGCCACCGACATCCAGGCCAGCAACGGCGTTGTCCATGTGCTGGACCGTGTGCTGCTGCCGGCCGACAAGACCATCGTCCAGACCGCCAGCGCGCTGCCCGATTTCAGCATCCTGGTCGATGCCGTGGTCGCCGCCGATCTGGCCGGCACGCTGAGCGGCACCGGCCCCTTCACCGTGTTCGCGCCGACCAACGCGGCCTTCGCCGCGCTGCTGACCGAGCTGGGCATCAGCAAGGACGCCTTGCTGGCCGACAAGGCCCTGCTGACCAAGGTGCTGACCTACCACGTGCTGCCGGCCCGGGTGCTGAAGGCCGATGTGCCGGTCGGCCCGGCCATCACCACGGTGCAGGGCAATACCTTCACGGTCGACGCCAATCTCGACATCAGCGACCGCAACGGCCGCAAGGCCAGGATCACCGCCACCGATGTGCTGGCCAGCAATGGCGTGATCCATGTGATCGACAAGGTCATCCTGCCGACGCTGTGAGCGTCGCCCGCTCCCTTTTCCTCAACCCCAAAGAAAGCAGTACCCGATGAAAAAGCTCTTTGCAATCAGTGCCCTGTCCCTGCTCGCGCTGTCGGCGCAGGCCAAGGACATCGTCGACACCGCCGTGGCGGCGGGCAGCTTCAAGACCCTGGCCACCGCGCTGCAGGCCGCCGGTCTGGTCGACACCCTCAAGGGCCCCGGCCCGTTCACCGTGTTCGCGCCGACCGACGCGGCCTTTGCCAAGGTGCCCAAGGCCGACCTCGACGCCCTGCTGAAGGACAAGGCCAAGCTGAGCGCCGTGCTGACCTACCACGTCGTGCCCGGCAAGGTGATGGCCAAGGACGTCAAGGCCGGCAAGGTCAAGACGGTGCAGGGCAGCGAGCTGACCATCGCCACGATGGGCGGGGTCACGGTCGATGGCGCCAAGGTGACGGCCACCGACATCGCCGCCGACAACGGCGTGATCCATGTGATCGACAGCGTCGTGATGCCCAAGTAAGCCCGGCCGGGCTCAGCGCGGCGGCTTGAAACGCCGCCGCGCGGCCGCCACCTCGGCATGCGTCACGCACTGCGGCGCATGGTCGTTGATCAGGCCCATCGATTGCATGAAGGCATGCATGGTGGTCGGGCCGACAAACTTCCAGCCGCGCTTCTTCAGGTCCTTGGACAGGGCCTTGGAGGCCGGCGACTCGGTCAGGTTCTCGTGGCCGCCCTCCGGCTCGAAGCGCCAGATATAGGCGGCCAGCGAGCCCTGCTCGGCGACCAGCTCGATGAGGCGCTGCGCGTTGTTGATGACCGCCTCGATCTTGCCGCGATGCCGGACGATGCCGGCATCCTGCAGCAGGCGTTCGACGTCGGCAGCATCAAAAGCCGCCACGCGCTCGACATCGAAGCCGGCGAATGCGGCACGGAAAGCCTCGCGCTTGGCCAGGATGGTGCGCCAGGACAGGCCCGACTGGAAACCTTCCAGGCACAGCTTCTCAAACAGGCGCCGGTCATCGGCGACCGGGAAACCCCATTCGGTGTCGTGATAGTGCAGATAGGGCGGCCAGTCGGCGGCGGCGGCGCACCAGCGGCAGCGCGGCCGGCCATCGGCGGGAATGTGCAGTTGTGGATTCATGGTTGTCGATAACGTTCGGCCAGATCGCGCAGGAATCCCTCGCGCTCCAGCGTTTGCAAGGCCTGCAGCAGACGCCGCGTCAGGGCCGGCGGCAGCTTTCTGGCCACCACCGCGTACTGGGTATCTTCATGGAACACGACCGGTGCGATGCGCAGCCGCCCCGCGAACTCGGGCAGGCTCAGCAGCGGCAGCAGGGTCATGTCTTGCCCGTAGACCACGTCGGAGCGGCCCAGCATCAGCATGCGCAGCGCATCCAGGTCGGAGCGCGCCGCGTCGCTGAAAGGCACCCGGGCCTGCGTCAGCGCCTGCGCCAGCACCGAGCCCTGGGCCACCAGCACCGGCTTGTCGAGGCCGGCGCCCCTGAGTTCGGCGATGCCGCGCAAGGTGGTCGGGTCGTTCTGGCGCTGCACCGCGACATGCCGCACCCGGTACAGCGGCACCGGCAGATAGTCCCATTGGCGGGCCCGCTCGACGGTGTTGAGCAGGCAGAAGAACACATCGATCTCGCCCTGGGCCAGCATGCGCTCGATGCGCCGCAACGGCGTCAGCTGCCGCTGCCCCTCGAAGCGCAGCCCGGCATCAAGGCGCTCGACCGCAGCCATCAGCTCGGCACAGATGCCGGGCCGCGCGCTGTCGCCGGGCGCATACTTGACCGGTGCGCCGCTTTGCGCCGTGGTGCGCAGCACCACGGGCTGTGCCAGGGCGGCCCAAGGCGCGAGGCCCAGCGCCGCCAGCCATGCCCGTCGTGTGATCGCGGGGTATCTCATCCCTGTTTATGACTCTGCTTCCAATGTCGGCCCGGGCTTCAGCATAGCCGCCCGGCATCATGATGCAGCGCAGCAACCATAGAATAGTCACCATGGCTCAAGCTCAATTCACCTGCAGCGTTGTCGTGCAAGTCCTGCCCGAGCAGACCGAGGCTGAACAAGGCCGGTACGCCTTCAGCTACACGATCAGCATCGAAAACACCGGCGATGTCACGGCCCAGCTGGTGGCCCGCCACTGGCATATCAGCGATGCCGCCGGCCATGTGCAAGAGGTCAGCGGCCTGGCTGTGGTCGGCCACCAGCCGCTGCTGGCCCCGGGGCAGACCTTCCAGTACAGCTCCTGGGCCCAGATCGCCACGCCGCAAGGCAGCATGCGCGGCCGCTTTCTGTGCGTCACCGACGAGGCCGAGGTGTTCTACACCGAGGTGCCCGAATTCATGCTGGCCGACACCAGCACCCTGCATTGATGCGCTTCAAGCGAGTGAACCGGGCCTGGGATCTGACGGCCCTGCTGAACGCGGCCGACCCCAGGGCCGAACTGGCGGCACGCAATCTCTGGCTGGTGCGCCTGATGGAGTGGCTGCGCCACCCGGTCAAGCGCCACGGCGAGGCGGGCCTGGAGGGTGGCAGCGAGCGCCCCTTGCCGCTGCTGCGTCTGAAGCATCTGCTCAATATGCTGGAGCGCAACCCGGCCCACGCCGAGGCCTTCGCCGGTGTGCTGGGCAGCGTCTGGCGCGATATCCAGGCCCTGGGCCTGTTCGCCGATGTCGGCTTCGCCTCGCGCATGGCCTTGTGGAGCGAGCTGCTGCACCGGCTGCGCCAGCGCGTGCTGCCCGACACGGTGGACACCCGCGAGCTCGGCGAGCTGTTCGGCCTGCTGTTCCCCGAGCCCGAGGACGCGCTGTGGCTGGCCGAGCTTGACGACGAGCTGCTGAGCCGGCTTGCGGCGTTGTTCGGCCGGGCCGTGCCGGCCGGCGATGTCTGGCGCGAGCCCATGCTGGGCGGGCTCACGGTGCTGATCAGCGGCGTCGCGGCGGCCGGCCTGTCCGGCCCGCTGCGCCAGCGCATGGATCCCGAGCTGCTGAGCCACAAGCCGTTCACGCAGCTGGGCCGCGCCACCGAGCAGTTCAGCGATGCACTGCAGCGCGCCGACCGCGCCGCGATGATGCCGGCCCTGCAATACCTGCGCGTGCTGCTGGACAGCTGCCGGCTGGCGGCCGAGAGCATTCCGCGCCATCTCGAGGGCTACGGCGTCTCGGTGGACATCATCTTCGAGGTCGAGCAGATGCTGGAGCGGCTGCGCCGCATCGAGACCCTGCTGGACTGCCTGGTCTCGCCCGAGCCGCAGCGCGAGCTGGCGCGCCTGGTCGCCAACCTGGTGCGGGTGACCCATGCGCGGCGCAGCGTGCGCACGCTGTTCGCACGCCACTACTCGATGCTGGCCCGCAAGGTGGCCGAGCGCAGCGCCGAGACCGGCGAGCACTACATCACCCGCAACGCCGCCGAGTACCGCGACATGCTGCGCCGCGCGGCCGGCGGCGGCCTGGTGATCGCCGGCACCACCTTCGTCAAGTTCGCGGTCGGGGCGCTCTCGCTGTCGGCCTTCTGGGCCGGCTTCTGGGCCGGCGCCAACTATGCCGCCAGCTTTGTCGCGATCCATCTGATGCACTGGACCGTCGCCACCAAGCAGCCGGCGATGACCGCGCCGGCGATGGCGCAGAAACTCACCGACATCGACGACGACGAAGGCCTGGAGCGCTTTGTCGACGAGGTGGCCCATCTGCTGCGCTCGCAGATCGCCGGCATCGTCGGCAATCTGTCCCTGGTCCTGCCCATGGTGCTGGGCGTGCAGCTGCTGAGCTGGCTCAGCTTTGGCGCGCCGCTGGTCGGAGCCAAGGACGCCGAGCATGTGCTGCACAACCTGACCCTGCTGGGGCCCACGCTGCTGTTCGCCGCGCTGACCGGCACCCTGCTGTTTGCCAGCAGCCTGATCGCCGGCTGGGTCGAGAACTGGTTTGTGTTCTACCGCCTCGACGCCGCGATCGCCTGGAACCCGCGCATCGTCGCCCGCCTCGGTCAGGCGCGCGCGCAGCGCTGGGCCGACTGGTGGCGCGGCAATATCTCGGGCCTGACGGCCAATGTCTCGCTGGGCATGATGCTGGGCCTGGTGCCGGCGCTGCTGGGCTTTTTCGCGCTGCCCATCGAGGTGCGCCACGTCACGCTGTCGGCCGGCCAGATTGCCGCGGCCGCCGGCGCGCTGGGGCTGGAGGTGCTGCACCGGGCCGATTTCTGGTGGTGCGTGGCCGCCGTGCCGCTGACCGGCGCGCTCAATGTCAGCGTCAGCTTCTATCTGGCCTTCAAGGTGGCCCTGCGCTCGCGCGGCATCATGCTGGCCGACCGGGCCCGCGTCAGCGGCGCGATCTGGCGGCGCTTCAAGGCGCAGCCGCGCAGCTTCTTCCTGCCGCCCAAGGCCAACTAAGGCCTGGGGTCGCGGTCCTGCTCGGCGTCGCGCCGCTCGCCGCCCTTGCGGCCGGAGAACATGGTCCACCAGACAATGAATATCAGCAGGGCCAGCGCGCCCAAGGCCTCCAGCAACAGCAATCCCATGTCTTTATCCACTCTCTCCTGGCGTGCCGGACTGGCGGCGGCGATTCTAGGCGCGCTGGCGGCCTGCTCCACGACACCGCTGCCGCCAATGCCACCCGGGCCGGCGCCCGCGCCGAGCACCACTACGCCCGCTGCGCCGCCGGAGCGAGAGCGCGCCACGCTGCTGCGCGAACGCTCGCGCTGGCTGGCCAGCGACTGGTCCGAGCTGCCCGGCTGGGGCGAGGACCGGGCCGCCGAGCTCTGGCCGGCCCTGCTGCGCGGCTGCGCAAGATCTGCCCCCGGCTGGGCCGGCCTGTGTGCCCGTGCCGCGCGCGACCGGCCGGCCGACGATGTCGAGGCCCATCTGTGGCTGATGAAGCATCTGCAACCCTACCGGGTCGAGAGCCTGGACGGCCAGACCCAGGGCCTGGCGACCGGCTACTACGAGCCGCTGCTCGAAGCCACGCGCCGGCCGCAGGGCAGTTTCCGGGTGCCGCTGCATGCGGCGCCGCCCGATCTACAGCAGCGCCGCCCCTATTTCAGCCGCCAGCAGATCGCCACCGAGCAGCGCGAGCGCCTGCGAGCGCAGGAGCTGCTCTATATCGAGGACCCGCTCGATGCGCTGGTGCTGCAGATCCAGGGCTCGGGCCGCGTGCGGGTGCAGGAGAGCGACGGCCGCCAGCGCCTGGCGCGGCTGGCTTTCGCCGGCCACAACGACATGCCCTACCAGTCGCTGGGCAAGCTGCTGATCGAGCGTGGCGAGCTGCGCGCCGAGCAGGCCTCCTGGCCGGCCATCAAGGACTGGGCGCGCCGCAACCCGGCCCGCCTGAACGAGCTGCTATGGCAGAACCCGCGCTATGTGTTCTTCCGCGAGGAGCCGCTGCCCGACCCCGAGCTCGGGCCGCGCGGCGCCCAGGGCGTGCCGCTGACGCCGGGCCGCTCGATCGCGGTGGACCGCGCCAGCATCCCCTACGGCACGCCGGTCTGGCTGGACAGCAGCGAGCCGCTGTCCGACACGCCGCTGCGCCGCCTCGTGATGGCTCAGGACACCGGCAGCGCCATTGTCGGCGCGGTACGGGCCGACTACTTCTGGGGCTGGGGCAGCGAGGCCGAGGCCCAGGCCGGCCGCATGAAGCAGGCGCTGCGGCTGTGGGCGCTGTGGCCCCGGGAGCCCTCATGAAACGCTACCACTGCCATCTCGGCCGCGACATCTTCGTCACCGCCGGCACCGCCCGCGACCTGGCGCCCGGCGCCTTCGGCATCTGCGCGATCGGCGGCGGGGCCGAGGGCTGGGCCGTCGTGCATATCGGCCCGAACGGCGATGCCGCCGACCTTGGCGGCGAGTACTACTTCGCGACGCCCGAGGAGGCGCTGGAGTTCCTCAAGGAGCTGATCGAGCTGATGGGTGCGGCGCCCGAGTGAGCTGCTCGAACTCGCCCAGCGGCACCGGCCGGCTGAACAGATAGCCCTGGTGGGCCTGGCAGCCCTGGGCCAGCAGGAAGTCGCGCTGCGCCTCGGTCTCGACGCCCTCGGCCAGCACCTGCAGCCCCAGGCTCCGTGCCAGCGCGACGATGGTGCTGACGATGGCCGCGTCCTGCTTCTCGGTCAGCACATTGCGCACAAAGCTCTGGTCGATCTTCAGCTGGTCCAGCGGCAGGCGCTTCAGATAGCTCAGCGAGGAATAGCCGACGCCGAAGTCGTCCAGCGAGATGCCGACGCCGCAGGCTTGCAGCGCATTCATCTTCGCGATCATGCCCTCGACATCGTCCATCAGCAGGCTCTCGGTCAGCTCCAGTTTCAGCAGCTGCGAGCGTGCGCCGCTGCGCGCCAGCGCGCGCTGCACCTGGGTGACGAAGTCGGGCTGCTGGAACTGCCGGGCGCTGACATTGATGGCCAGGCTCATGCGCGCCAGCGCCGGATCGGCCGCCCAGGCCACCAGCTGCTGGCAGGCGCTGTCCAGCACCCACTGCCCCAGCGGCACGATCAGCCCGCTCTGCTCGGCCGCCGGCACGAAGTCCAGCGGCGCCACCAGGCCGCGCCGCGGATGTTGCCAGCGCAGCAAGGCCTCGGCGCCTATCACCGCGCCAGCGCCGTCGACCTGGGCCTGGTAGTAGAGCTCGAACTCGCCGCGCTGCAGGCCTTTGCGCATATCGGCATCGAGCTCGGCGCGGGCGCTGGCCGCGCTCTGCATCGTCGGGTCGAAGAAGCGGATCGCGTTGCGGCCGGCCGCCTTGCTCTGGTACATGGCCAGATCGGCCTGCTTCATCACATCCTCGCTGCCCTGCGCCAGCGCATCGAACAGCGCGATGCCTATGCTGGCGGTGCAATGGTGTTCATGCAGGCCGAGCTCGTAGGGCTCGGTCAGCGCTTCCATCAGCTTGCCGGCCACGCCCTCGGCCTCGGCCGCCGCCTGAGTCTTGTCCTCATTGAGCTCGGCCAGGATCACGACGAACTCGTCGCCACCCAGCCGCGCCACCGTGTCGCTCTTGCGCAGGCAGGGCGCCAGCCGCAGCGCCACCTGCTTGAGCAGCAGATCGCCGCAGTCATGGCCGCGGGTGTCGTTGAGGGTCTTGAAATTGTCCAGATCGAGCAGCAGCAACGCGCCGCAGCGGCCGCTGCGCTGGGCCGCGACCAGGGCCTGCTGCAGCCGGTCCAGCAGCAGGCGGCGGTTCGGCAGCGCGGTCAGCGGGTCGTAGAAGGCCAGGCGCTCAATCTCGGCGGCCGCCGCCTTGCGTTCGCTGATATCGCTGAACAGGCCCACGCAATGGCTGACCTCACCCCGGGCATCGCGCACCGCGGTCAGGGTCAGGCTCATCGGAAAGGTGCTGCCGTCCTTGCGCCGGCTGATCAGCTCGCCGCGCCAGCGGCCGTTGCGCAGCAGCAGGGTGCGGATCTCGGTAACGAAAGCGGCATCGTGGCGGCCCGCACCCAGCATCAGCGGCGTCCGGCCCAGCGCCTCGGCGGCGCTGTAGCCGGTGATCTCGCTGAAGGCCGGGTTGACGCGCAGCATCTCGTCGGAGGCGCCGGTCACGAACATGCCTTCCTGCGTCTCGAAGGCGATGGCGGCCAGGCGCAGCTCCAGCTCGTTGTGCTTGCGCGCGGTGATGTTGTTGCCGGTGCCGCGATAGCCGCAGAAGGCGCCGCCCGCATCGAAGACCGGCAGGCCGCTGATCTTGATCCAGCGCAGCGAGCCGTCGGCTTGCGGCAGGCGGAACTCGAACTGATGGATGGGCCGGTGCTGCTCCAGGTCCGACAGATGCTGATCCCAGGCCGGCTGCTCCTCGGGGGCCAGCGCCTGCACCAGCTCGCGCGAGGTCCGGCCCAGCAGCGACTCGATCGCCCGGCCGGTCACATGGGCGCTGTTCGGCGAGACATAGGTGAAGCGCAGCTGCGCATCGAGCTCCCAGAACCACCAGTCGGACGCGGCGGTGGCGAAGTCCTGGAAGCGCTGATCCTGCTGGCGCTGCAACCCCTGCTCGCGCCGCAGTCGCCGCACCACCTGGCGCATGCGCAGCCAGTGCGCGCCGGCCAGCAGGGCCAGCGCGGCCGCGCCACCGCCGACCAGCATCATGGCCGGCTCCTGGGGAGCCTGGAGGGGATAAGCGAGGGGGAGTACTGCAACATGCGCGGGCCGGGTGAGCGAGATCGAACCAGGCACGCAGCGCGCCAGCACTGCCGGGCGGCAACCCCGCTGCCCTGGTCCGCTGAAGCGGACGGTAGGCCGGAGGCTTTGCGACCCCGCTTTTCAGACGGGTGTGCCTTTGTCGAATGTGGAGGGGATGCTAAGGCTTCAGGGCGACCGGGGCGCGCGCTTTTTTAACGCTTGGGCGCCGCTTGAGCGGAAATAGAGTGCAGATTCTGATCCGCCATGCCCACCAGCAGGGCGCGGCCGTCCGGCAGCACCCGGAACTCGCCGAAGCGCGCCGCCTCGAAGGCCGCCGCCCGGCCCTCCTCGAAGAACCAGGCATCGCTGACCAGCACCCAGCGGCCGTCCTTGGGCGTCAGCTCCAGCAAGAGCTCACCCTCGGCCAGCGCCGCGTCGCTGGCATGCAGGCGCAGCAGCTGGGCCACGCCACGGCCGTCCAGCCGCGCCACCAGCCGTGGCCGCTGGCTGCCGAGATCCTGCAGCAGCGGCGTCTCGACGGCCGCCGGCAGCGCGAAGTTCAGCCGCATGAAGTCGCCCTGCATCAGCGAACGCGGATCGACTGGCGCCAGCGCCACAAACACCGGCCGGCCCTCGCGGATCAGGCGCTCCTTCTGCCAGATCGCGCCACTGGCGACCAGCAGCACCGCCGCCGCCCCGCACAGCAGCACCCAGCGGCCGCGCGCCGGTGCCGCCGGCGCGGCCGGTGCTGCCGCACGGCGCTGCGTCAGCCAGCTCAACAGACCCAGCAGCGCGCCCAGGCCCAGCAGCAGCAAGGCCTTCTGGCCCAGCGGCCAGTGCAGCTGGTAGTAAAAACTGCCAATGATCCAGGCCACCGCCACGGCCGCAGCACCGGCCAGGCGCCAGCGCTGGCTAACCGCCAGCAGGGCCAGCGCGAACAGCGCGCCACCCAGGCTGGGCAGCAGCCAGGCCAGCGCCGCGAGCACCGCCGCCAACATCAGGAACAGCGGCCGGCGGCAGCCCGGCCAGCAGCGCGCCAGCAGCAGCGCCCCGGCCAGCGCGAAGCCCAGCGAGCCGGCGCGCATCACGAGCGGCAGCCAGCGCAGCGCCGGCGACAAGGCGCTCCCGAGCTCCAGCGCCAGGCCGCCGGCCGCCGAGCCGCCCAGCACACCGCCCACCAGAAACGTCATGCCCGCCAGCCAGCACAGCCCGGCCAGTGCCACCAGCACCCAGCCACCGGCCAGCGCCTCGATCAGCGCGGCCCGGCGCACGCGCGGTCCGTCCAGCAGATGGCGCTGCTGAACCCACAGCGCAACGGCCCAGACGAGCAGCAGCAGATGCGGCGCCAGCCAGAAGGACAGCATGCCGCCGCCGAGGTCGAACCAGCGCGAGGGCAGCAGCTGCACGCTCAGCAGCGCCGCCGCCGCCGCGCCCAGCAGCACCCGCAGCCAGGGCCGCTGCAACCATGTCGCCAGGGCCAGCACCAGGCCCAGCAGCAGCAGGGCCGCGATCCGCATCGGCAGATCGCGGAACAGCGCAAAGCCCAGCAGACCGGCGCCCACCATCAGGGCCGGCAGCGCCAGTTGCTCGACAAACAGCGGCAGGCCCGGCCGGCGCATCAGTGACAAGGCGCCCGCCAGCACCGCCGCGCCGACCAGATAGCTGCCGGCCCCGCTGTCAAGCAGGCCGCCCAGCAGCGCGAACACCAGGCCCATCAGCGGGATCGCGGCGATCCAGGCGCCCAGCGCGGTCAGCAGCACGACCGGCCAGGGCCGGTGCTCGGTGGCGGGCGCCTGGGCATCGGCGGGCAGCAGGCCTTCGGCGACCGCCGCCTTCAACAACAGTTCATGCTTCATGCCGACTCCCCGCTGTAGTGCCGGGACAGGCGCAGGATGGTGCTGACCGAGCCGGCCAGCAGACCCGAGGCCAGCAGCGCCACCAGCAGAAAACTCCCGACCTGATCGCCCCGGCCGCTGAACAGCAGCCGCGCCAGCCCCGCCACCAGCAAGGCGTTCAGACCCAGCGCCACCGCGCTGAGCGCGAACACATCGAAGCCGCGCCGCGTCGCCAGCAGGCCGGCCGCGAGGCCCAGAATCAGCAGGCCCAGACCGTATTGCGGCGCAATGCGCTCATGGAACAGGCCCACGCCGGCGCTCAGGCTCAGCGCGATCACCGCGAACAAGGCCACCAGGCGCAGCGACCACAGCCCCGCGCCGGTGAAACGGCGCAGCGGCGGGCCCAGCCAGGCGCCCAGCGCCAGCATCGCGCCAAAGCCCAGCAGATGCACGCCCAGGTCCTCCGGCTGCACCCGCCAGCTGCGCCCGGTATGGGTCTGGGTCCACAGCGAGATGCCGGTCAGCACCACCAGGGCCCAGGGCGCCCACAGCAGATCCGAGCGCACCGCCACAGCCAGCGGCAGGCCCAGCACGGCCCACAGCGCAAACAGCTGCCAGGCATCGGCGCCGGTCTGGTAGGTCTGGCCGAAGAAGGCGAACAGCGCGCCGGTCGTCACAAAGGCCAGCAGGGCCAGCGGCGCGCGCGCGGCCGGCCGCAGCGCCGCGCCCACGCACAGCAGCAGGATCAGCCCCTGCAGCAGCGCAAAGCGCTCGAAGCGCCCCAACCCGGCCCAGTTCGCCGCCACCCACATCACCAGGCCCAGTCCGCCCAGCGCGGCCGCCAGCGCCGCGATGATGCGGGGCAGCCAGCGCTGCAGCGGGGCGGGCTCGTCGAAGAGGCCGGCCAGCCTATGCAGGCGCAGGGCCTGGGTGGCGGAAAGCCCGTGCAGGGCCGTCAGTTCAAAAATCCGGGCTCGCAAATCCATGCCGCGCATCATGCCCGGCAATCAGATCAGCGCGAAGGCAAAGCCGAGCAGGGCAGTGCACAGCGGCAGCAAACCCAGCACCGCCTCGATGCGGCGGTTCAGGCGGTTCGGCGCCGGCTCCATCAGGTCTTCGGCAAAGGCCTCGCTGCGGTAGCTCGGGAAAGGCGTGGGCTCGGACATGGCGTGCTCCTGATGCCGGGATCCGGCATGGCTGCACTGTCGACGCGGCCGGTCTCAAGCAGATTGCTGCTTTGTTGAGGAATTGTTTCGTTTGTAGCCGGCTTGTCCCCTGATTCGTCCTCTCGATGCGGGGCAGAAGCCGCTCGCCGACCCGGCTCGGCGGGCCAGAATCCAAGCCACCAGCTACACCAACCAAGGAGCCTCTCGATGTCCCAACACCTTCGCACCACCCTCGCCCTGCTCGGCGCCTTCTTGCTCGCCGCAGCCCCGGCCCTGGCGGCCGAGCGCAGCGTCACCCTGAACGTCGCCGGCGCCAGCGGCGACGGCGCCGCCGTCGGCACCGTGCGCATCGTCGAGTCGCCCTACGGTCTGGTCTTCCACCCGGCGCTGAGCGGCCTGCCGCCGGGCCTGCACGGTTTTCACGTCCATGAGAAGCCGTCCTGCGCGCCGGCCGCCAACAAGGACGGCGTGATGGTGCCGGCCCTGGCGGCCGGCGGCCATCTGGACCCGGCCGGCAGCGGCAAGCACGGCGAGCCCTGGGGCAGCGGCCATCTGGGCGATCTGCCGCCGCTGTATGTCGCCGCCGACGGCACGGCCAGTCAGCCGGTGCTGGGGCCGCGGCTGAAGCTGGCCGATGTGCTGAACCGCTCGCTGATGGTGCACGCCGGTGGCGACAACCATGCCGACCATCCGGCGCCGCTGGGCGGTGGCGGAGCGCGCGTGGCTTGCGGGGTGATCGGAGGCTGAATCCCGGCAGCGGGCGGCCCGGCTGGCAAAATGCCGGCTTGTCCGCCGCCGCCGCTCCCATGCCTTCCCTCGCTCCCCGCGTGCTCGCCGTCATCCCGCCGATGACACAGCTGAACACGCCCTATCCCTCGACCGCCTATCTGACCGGCTTTCTGCGCTCGCGCCAGATTCCGGCGGTGCAGGAGGATCTGGCGCTGGCCCTGATGCTGGCGCTGTTCTCGCGCGAGGGGCTGGCCGGCCTGCATCAGGCCGTGCAGGCAACGCCCGAGGCGCAGCGCTCGGCCCAGGTGCGCAGCTTCGCGGCCCAGTACGAGCGCTATGCCGCGACGATCACGCCGGTGATACGCTTTCTGCAGGGCGGCGACGCGACGCTGGCCCACCGCATCAACACCCGTGCCTTCCTGCCCGAGGGCAGCCGCTTCGAGACGCTGGACGCCTACCTCGATGAGGACGGCGGCGACCCGCTGGCCTGGGCCTTCGGCGCGCTGGGCCTGCAGGACCGGGCCCGCCATCTGGCCACGCTGTATCTGAACGATCTGGCCGATGTGCTGCGCGACGCGGTGGACGAGCGCTTCGAGTTCGTCCGCTATGCCGAGAAGCTGGCCACCGCCCAGCCCACCTTCGAGCCGCTGGCCCGGGCCCTGGCCGCACCGCCGAACCTGGTGGACCGGCTGCTGCAAGACCTGACCCTGGCGGCCATCGAGCGCCACCGGCCCCAGGTCGTGCTGCTGTCGGTGCCCTTCCCCGGCGCCGTCTATGCGGCACTGCGCATCGCCCAGACCATCAAGGCCCACAGCCCGGCGGTCAAGATCGTGCTGGGCGGCGGCTTCGTCAACACCGAGCTGCGCGAGCTCAGCGAGCCGCGCCTGTTCGACTTCGTCGACTTCATCACGCTGGACGCCGGCGAGCGCCCGCTGCTGGCCCTGCTGGAGCACCTCGAGGGAAAGCGCTCGCAGCAGCGCCTGGTGCGGACCTTTGTGCGCGACGCAAACGCGGTGAAGTACATCAACTTCGTCGAGCCCGACATTCCTTTCGAAGAGGTGGGCACGCCCACCTGGGACGGCCTGCCGCTGGACAAATACCTGTCGCTACTGGACATGCTGAACCCGATGAACCGGCTGTGGAGCGACGGGCGCTGGAACAAGCTGACCGTGGCCCATGGCTGCTACTGGAAGAAATGCAGCTTCTGCGATGTCTCGCTGGACTACATCTCGCGCTATGACGCGGCCTCGGCCGAAACGCTGGTCGACCGCATCGAGGCCATAGTCGCCGAGACCGGCCAGACCGGCTTCCATCTGGTCGACGAGGCGGCGCCGCCGAAGTCGCTGAAGACGCTGGCGCTGGAGCTGGAAAAGCGCGGCACCGCGATCAGCTGGTGGGGCAATATCCGCTTCGAGAAGACCTTCACGCCCGAGCTCTGCCAGCAGCTGGCCGACAGCGGCTGCATCGCGATCTCGGGCGGGCTGGAGGTGGCCTCGGACCGGCTCTTGCAGCTGATGAAGAAGGGCGTCTCGGTCGAGCAGGTGGCGCGGGTCACCAAGGGCTTTGCCGACGCCGGCGTGCTGGTGCATGCCTATCTGATGTATGGCTTCCCGACCCAGACCGTGCAGGACACGGTGGACGCGCTGGAGTATGTGCGCCAGCTGTTCGAGAACGGCTGCATCCACAGCGGCTTCTTCCACCGTTTTGCCTGCACCGTGCATTCGCCGGTGGGCATGAACCCCGAGGACTACGGCGTGCAGCTGCTGCCCCTGCCCGACAGCCCCTTCGCGAAGAACGATGTCGGCTTCATCGACCCCACGGGCGTCGACCACGACCGCCTCGGCCGCGCGCTGAAGAAGGCCATCTACAACTTCATGCACGGCATCGGCGTCGAGGAGGATGTGCGCAGCTGGTTCGATATGAAGGTGCCCAAGACCACGGTGCCCCGGCACAAGATCGCGAAGGCGCTGGCGGTGCCTGCATGACCAGTTTGCAGCCCCTGCTCGACACCATCGCCACCCTCACGCCCAACCCCACCGAGGCCCATCGCATCTTTCACGGCCGCGGCGGCCTGCACCCGGGCTGCGAGCATCTGGCGCTGGATGCTTTTCCGCCGGTCTGGCTGCTGACCAGTTTTTCGCAGCCGCTGAGCGAGGTCGAGCTGGCCGAGATCCACAGCGCCTTGAGCGCGCGCTGCGGGCCCACGCTGAGCTGGGCCTACCAGTTTCGCCATGAGGGCCGCAGCGAGACCCGGCTGATGGCCGGCAGCCTGCCCGAGCCTCAGCACATCGTCAGCGAGCAGGGCGCGCGCTATCTGGTCCATCTGCTGCGCGGCCAGAATCACGGCCTCTTCCTCGACATGGCCGAAGGCCGGCGCTGGGTGCGCGAGTGTGTGGCCGGCTGGCCCGACAAACGCCGGCTCAAGGTCTTGAACCTGTTCGCCTACACCTGCGCCTTCTCGGTCGTGGCTCTGCAGGCCGGCGCGACCCAGGTGGTCAATGTGGACATGAGCGACGGCGCGCTGGCCATAGGCAAGAAGAACCATCAGCTCAACGGTCTGACCGCCGCGCCTGGCATGGGCACGGCCAGCTTCCTGCCGCACGACATCTTCAGCAGCTGGGGCAAGATCGGCCGCGCCGGCCCCTACGAGCTGATCATCGTCGACCCGCCCAGCTTCCAGAAGGGCAGCTTCGTCGCCACCAAGGACTACGCCCGATTGATGCGCCGCCTGCCCGAGCTGCTGGTGCCCGGCGGCCGCGCGCTGCTGTGCCTGAACACGCCCAAGCTGGACCTGGGCTTTCTGCAGGCCCAGATGCAGGAACTGGCGCCCACACTGCGCTTTGTCGAGCGGGTGGCGAACCCGGCGGCCTTTGCCGATGTGGACGAGCAGCGCTCGCTGAAGGTGCTGGTGTATCAGGCGCCGGCACTGGGCTGAGGCGCCCCGCCAAGACGATAAACAGGGGCCGGCAGCGACAGCGCCGGCCTCGCCGGTTTCGGGGACGCGCGGCCATGGTCAAGCGCAGCGCCGGGGGCTAGGCTGGCGCAGGCCCATTTCAGCGGCCGGGAGTTCGTCATGCAGTACGCCTTTTCTTGTTTCTCAGTCTCCGCCGCTCGGTGCCTGGCCCTGGCCTTGCTGTGCGGCCTGCCGACCGGCGTGGCCTGGGCCGTCGACGCGGTGCCGGCGGCCGACACCCATATCAGCGCCAGCCTGCCGGCCAGCAATTTCGGCGCGCTGCCCACGCTCAATGTCGGCGGCGGCTCGCAGGCGCTGCTGCGCTTCGATCTGGGCACGCTGCCGGCCGGGCTGACGGCGGCCAAGCTGCAGAAGGCCAGCCTGGTGCTGTATGTCAATCGGGTCGGCACGCCCGGCGCGATCGAGGCCCAGACGGTCTACAGCCCCTGGACCGAGCTGGGCGCCACCGCCGCCAGCCCGCCGACCACCTCGGGCGCCGGCAGCGTGCCGGCCGTGCCGGTCAGTGCCGCCGGCCAGTATCTGGCCATCGATGTGACGGCCCAGGTGCGGCAATGGATCACCAGCCCCGGCAGCAACCATGGCTTCGCGCTGGTGCCGGCCGTCTCGGCGCCGGCCACCGTGGTGTTCTTCGACAGCAAGGAGAACACCGCCACCGGCCATGTGGCCCGGTTGGACCTGAGCCTGATGGACCAGGGGGCCAAGGGCGACAAGGGCGACACCGGCCCGGCCGGCCCGCCCGGCCCCAAGGGCGATACCGGCGCGACCGGTGCCCAGGGGCCGCAGGGCCTGACCGGTGCGACGGGGCCCAAGGGCGACACCGGCGCCCAGGGGCCACAGGGGCCTAGCGGCGTCAACCAGGTGCGCTCCTGGAACGGCCAGGTCAGCACCACGCCGATCGCGACCGCGACCTATGCCTTCCTCGGCCCCACCGCCAGCGTGACAACCACCACCACCCAGCGCTTCAGCAACGCCGCCACGCTGAGCTTCACCGCCTCGCTCAACACCAATCTGCGCGTCGACGTCTGCTACGCCCTCAGCAGCGGCGGCACGGTCTTCTCGCCCAATAACGGCTACAAGATCATGCCCACCACCGCCAATGTGCGGCAGCTGATCAACCTCAGCAACAGCTTCACACTGGGCGCCGGCAGCTATCTGATCGGCCCCTGCGCCCGCGGCACCTCGGCCGCGCTGACGCTGAGCGGCAACTCCGACGACTGGAGCACCGGCTGGAGCCTGGTGACCAACTAGCGGGGTTCGGCCCGCTCGGCCCGCTCAACCTGGAAAAGCCCAGGCCTCCAGCATCAGCCGCGCGCCGGCCACATTGGTGGCGCAGGGGATGTTGTGCACATCGCAGGCCCGCACCAGCGCGTTGATGTCGGGCTCGTGCGGCTGCGGCGTCATCGGGTCGCGCAGAAAGATCACGCCGTCCACCTCGCCCACCGCCAGCCGCGCCCCGATCTGCAGATCGCCGCCCAGCGGCCCGCTGAGCAGCCGTTCGACATGGACCAGTCCCAGCTCGTCGCGCAGCCGCCCGCCGGTGGTGCCGGTGGCCATCAGCTGACAGGTATTCAGGAAGGGCAGGAACTCGGCGGCCAGGGCCACCATCTCGTTCTTCTTGCGGTCGTGGGCGATCAGGGCGAGTCTCATGGGCGCATCTTAGGGGCCGGGCAGTTACAGCGCGGCGTCAATCGCGGTCGGGCGCGCCCAGCGGGAAGTAGTGGCGATAAGGCCTGGCCTCATCGACGGCACGCGCGAACGAGGGCCGCGCCAGCAGGCGGCGGCGGTAGGCCAGCAGATGGGTGTGGGCCTTGTCGATGGCATGGGTCCAGTCGGCATAGAACAGAAAGGGCGCGGCGGCGCAGTCGGCCAGGCTGAACTGCGCGCCGGCCGCCCACTCGCGCCCTGCAGCCATGCGCGCATCGAGCCAGGCATAGGCGGTATCCAGCATCGCCCGCGCCTCGCTGACACCGTAGGCGTCGCGCTGCTCGGGCGGCCGCAAGGCGTTGAAGACGATCTTCTGCTGCGGCGTCGAGACATAGTTGTCGAAGAAGCGGTCCAGCATCCGCACCTCCAGCGCCGCCTGCGCATCCTCGGGCAGCAGGCGCACCGGGCCCGGGCGGTGCAGGCCCAGGTATTCGATGATGCAGCTCGCCTCCATGATGGTGGCGCCGCGCTCCTCGTCGACCAGCAGCGGAAAGCGCTTGATCGGCCACAACTCGGCCAGCGCCTTCGTCGCCGGACAGTCCGGCCCCTCCAGCAGCTGCGGCTCAAACGGAATCGCGTTCTCGTAGAACGCGATCAGCACCTTCTGGCAGTAGGACGAGAAGGGGTGGTAGTAGAGCTGCAGGGGCATGGGAATGTCTCCGTTGGTGGCGATGGTGCCATGGAGACTCGACGGATGGGGTGGGCGGGGTTCGACATGCTCATCAGGAAACACGGCTGCAGGGAGAACCTGAACTTGATCGCCTAAGGGGAAAGTAGCGTCAATCCACCTCGATGGCGGGGCAATGGTGGCAATGGAAGTTCTCCCGTCGTCCGCAGCAGCGTGTCTCGCAGTACATCCAACTCTTGGTTGATAGCCGCGTCCTCGGCAGCACCTTCCGGTTTAGTCAGTTTGCCCGCCCGCACCAAGCGAGCCACACCCTTCAACATTTTTTCTTGGCTTGCGATTTCAGATGCGAGGAGGCTCGCCGTTTTCAATGCGCCTAGCCGGTATCCCACCGTTGCGCCGTCATTGAGAAGCAGCAATTCTTCCGTATGCCTGCCATCGGCCGTCTGCGGCTCCATTCGCCCTGTAGATGCATCGAACCGCAGGTGCCTAGCCATCTCATGGTCACACGGATTGACAATGAAAGGGCCAGCCTTCTCATCAACAGGCCAATCGTTGTTCTTCCTGCTATTGCAGATACCACAGCAATAGAACAGGTTCTGGTAGTCACACAAAAGATGAGCAAACCTCTGAATGCCCTTTGGCCTATAGTGATCCACCCCGAAATTCAGATTGGGAGCACTGCTGTCGGGTTGTCGACAGTACACGCATACCCTTGCAAATTCCCACTGCAGGAAACGCTTATATGTACGGTACTGCCTAAACTTCCCCGGCTTGAGCGCGCGAATGTGTTTGGCTTTGGGATATTGGAAAAGCGCCACGACTAAATAGAGAGTCCCAGTCGCTTAGCACGCTCTTCCCGAGTAGCCTTACTTCGCGCCACCACCAGCGCAGCCTCTTCCAGCGCATCAACCTGAGCGGGCGTAATGCGCGGCGATCTTTCAATCAAACGGTTGTTGAGGATTTCTAGCCTTGCGACTATCTCAGCTGTATTTCTGCCGCCAGCGTACTTGGCCGCCATCAACTCAACGCGACGCCTTGCTATGCGGTCTACATCTTGACCCGAATGGAAGTCAGCCTCTGCAGCTTTGACTTTGAATGACTCATTCCCAATTGGCGTCACATTGGGCGCAGATACCGATGTTGGCGTCAGTGCAGTTGGGGCTTGCGGCCCCTCCTTTGTATCATTGAAAAAATCAACAATTCCAGATTTCTCTGACGCAAAAGCTGTTCGACTCGCCAACCCCTTCCGAGCTTGTTTTTCCGGCTCGAAAGGGGCTGTACTAACCCAGCTAAACGACGGCGTTATTAGGGGGGTCGTATCAACATAGAAATCCATGGCGCGCCTTACCCCTTCGTCGATTTTCCTGCACTGGAGAGATATTCACGAGCCTTCTCTCCAAGCGACCAGTCAAAAACATCAAAAGCCTGAGAGTGCATTACATCCAATGCGGCCGAGACATCATCCACGGCGACCTCGTTGCGAAAGACGTCAACATCCAGCATGTACTCTGGATGTATTGATGCGTCCTTCTGCTGACGGCTGACCCTTATCCCGTGCTGAAGCAAACAGCCTCCGTCTCCAGCAACGAGTTGCAGTTTCCCAGCGTACTCGCCGATGCCCTTGAAATTAGTCCCAACAATGGGAGCAACAAGCTGGTGATTAACCCACCCATTGCGAGGATCATCCGTTCCCTCAATGACATTGATGTATCGAAGCCCGACTCGCGTGAAAAAGTCCGAATCGATCACCTTTGTCGCCGCATCAACCACACGCAGCACCTTCTCACGCATTTGAGCGTATTCCGTATACGCCGTGGTCTCAATGGAGACTGCACTTTCCTTAAGCGAAACAGTCCAATTCAGCTTTGCAGATCGAAAAACATGTGTGCTGTTCGACCCAGACGACACGCTCCCCAAAGCTAAGGTCACCTCATTCTGCAGCTCAAGGTACGGGTAGTCCTTTCGAAGCGCCGTCACAAACTTCTCAGGCGGCCTCGCTGCTCCGAGTTCCATGAGAGTAGGGAAACGCAACTCACAGACCGCTTGGCGTAAGTAGTTGCGCTTATAACGATCGACGTTTTTCGACCGTACCGCAACCAGAGTGTCTGCTTCCCAAGTGGGGTTCATGCTTATCGCGGGCTGAGCGCGTGTAGCTAAAAGTCCGGTGGGATTTTGCCATGAAGAGCCGACGCTCCCTTCCCTTCTTTGAGGACCGCGCAAACCCTAGCTAGCAATGTCCCATCAGCCCTATGGATCGCAAGCAGCCCGTCAGCGCACAGGGCCGATCAGGACTGCTACGCGCCTTCCGCTTCGGCCGCCCCTCACCCCTCCCTCCTAAACCCCACCGCCGCCCGCATCAACTGCTTGGTGTAGTCCTGCTCGACCCGGCTCTCGGCCAGCGCCACCGCGTCCACCTGCTCGACCATGCGCCCCTGCTGCATCACCAGCAGGCGCTCGCAGAGATGGGTGACGACGCCGAGGTCGTGGCTGACCATCACGAATGTGAGGCCGCGCTCGCGGCGCAGGGATTCCAGCAGGTTCAAGACCTCGGCCTGCACCGAGGCGTCGAGGGCCGAGGTGGGTTCGTCGAGCAAGAGGATCTGCGGCTGCAGGATCAGCGCGCGGGCGATGGCGATGCGCTGGCGCTGGCCGCCGCTGAGCTGATGCGGGTAGCGGAAACGGAAGCCCTGGCCCAGGCCGACCTCGTCGAGCGCGCGGCGGATGCGGGCCTCGGCATCGGCGGCCATGCCGTGGATGGCCAGCGGCTCGGCGAGGATGCGGTCTATGGTCTGGCGCGGATGCAGCGAGCCGTAGGGGTCCTGGAACACCATCTGCACCAGGCGGCGGAAGGTTTTGCTGCCGGGCTCGGGCTGTGAACCGGCGCCTATCAACCTGACCGTGCCGGCCGTGCGCGGCGCCAGGCCGCAGATCGCGCGCAGGATGGTGGACTTGCCCGAGCCCGATTCGCCGACCAGGCCGAAGCTCTCGCCGGGCGCGACGGTGAAGCTCGCCTCATGTACCGCGGTGAACTCGCCATAGCGAACCTGCAGGCCCTGTACTTCAATGCCCAATCGGGAGTCCCCGCTCACAGCTTCCACTCCTCTTGTCGGTTCAGCGTCGGCAGCGGATGGCGCGACGCGCCCAGGCGCGGCAGGCAGTTCAGCAGGCCTTGCGTATAGGGGTGCCTGGCCGCCTGCAGCTCGGTGGCGCGCACCTCCTCGACCACCTTGCCGGCATACATCACCAGCACCCGGTCGCAGAAGCTGGCCACCAGGCGCAGGTCATGCGAAACAAAGATCAGGCCCATGCCGCGGTCCTTGACCAGCTTGTCGAGAATGCCCAGCACCTGCAGCTGCACGGTCACGTCCAGCGCCGAGGTCGGCTCGTCGGCGATCAGCAACTGCGGCTCGGCGATCAGCATCATCGCGATCATCGCGCGCTGGCCCATGCCGCCCGAGACCTCGTGCGGGTAGAGCTTGTAGACGCGCTCTGGGTCATCGATCGCGACATCGGCCAGCGCCCGCAGCACCCGCTGCCTGGCCTCGGACGAGGACAGCCCGCGCTGATGGGCCTGCAGGCTCTCGCGGATCTGCTCACCGATCTTCATCACCGGGTTCAGCGAATACTTGGGGTCCTGCAAGACCATCGCGATGCTGCCGCCGCGCATCGCGCGGCGCTGGGCCGGTGTGGCGCCGAGCAAGTCCTGACCCTTGAAAGCCAGGCGCTTGGCCGTGATGCGGGCCTCGGGCGCGGTCAGGCCCAGGATGGCACGGCCGGTCTGCGACTTGCCGGAGCCGGATTCACCGACGATGCCCAGCCGCTCGCGGCCCAGGCTGAAGCTGACGCCGCGCACCGCCTCGAACAGACCGCCGTCGCGGGTGAGGAATGAGACACGCAGGTCCTCGACTTCGAGCAGCGCAGGGGTGGTGTCGCTCATCACTTATTACTTTTCGGGTCGAGGGTGTCGCGCAGGCCATCGCCGAGCAGATTGAAGGCCAGGCTGACGATGAAGATGGCCAGGCCCGGCCCCGCCGCCACCCACCATTGGTCCAAGACATACTGCCGGCCGGCCGCGATCATCGCGCCCCATTCGGGCATCGGCGGCTGCGCGCCCAGGCCCAGGAAACCGAGGCCGGCGGCGGTCAGGATGATGCCGGCCATGTCCAGCGTGACGCGCACGATCACCGAGGGCAGGCACAGCGGCATGATGTGGCGCAGCACGATGCGGCTGTGCGAGGCACCGACCAGCTGCACCGCGGCGATGTAGTCGGCCTGGCGTATCGTCAGCGTCTCGGCCCGCGCCATGCGCGCATAGGGCGGCCAGGAGGTCAGCGCGATGGCCAGCACCGCGTTCTCGATGCCGGGGCCCAAGGCCGCGACAAAGGCCAGCGCCAGGATCAGGCGCGGGAAAGCCAGAAAGATGTCGGTGACGCGCATCAGCACCGCGTCTATCATGCCGCCCCGGTAGCCGGCCACCGTGCCGACCAAGAGGCCGATGGGCGCGGCCAGCACGGCCACCAGAACGACGACAAAGAGCGTGATGCGCGAGCCGTGGATGATGCGCGAGAGGATGTCGCGGCCCTGGTCGTCGGTGCCCATCCAGTGCGCACTCGATGGCTCCAGCAGCCGGGTCGTGCGCAGATCGCCGACGCTGGGGTCATAGGGCGCCAGCTGGTGGGCGAACAGGGCCATCAGCATCAGTAGCGCGACGATGGTCAGGCCCACCAGGGCCAGGCGGTTGCGCGCAAAAGTGCGCCAGCCGGCATAGGCCCGACCAAGCGCGGCCTGGCGGCGCGACTCAGGCCGCTCGCTCATCAGCCACTGATGCAGGTTTTTCAGATCGGTGCTCATCGGACGCGTGTCCTCGGATCCAGCATTCGGTACAGCAAGTCAGACAACAGATTCAGCGCCACGAAGATCGAGCCCACCACCAGGGTGCCGCCCAGCACCGCGTTCATATCGGCGTTCTGCAGCGAGTTGGTGATGTACAGGCCCAGGCCCGGCCAGGCGAACACGGTCTCGGTCAGCACCGAGCCCTCCAGCAGGCCGGCATAGGACAGCGCGATCACCGTGACCAGGGGCACCATGGCATTGCGCAGCGCATGGCGCCAGATGATGCGGGCCTCGCTCAGCCCTTTGGCGCGGGCCGCGATCACGTATTCCTGGCTCAGCTCGTTGAGCATGAAGGAGCGTGTCATGCGGCTGATATAGGCCAGCGAGAAATAGCCCAAGAGCGCGCCGGGCAGTATCAGGTGCGAGAGCGCATTGCGAAAGGCTTCCCACTCACCGGCCATCGCCGTGTCCACCAGCATCAGCCCGGTGACCGGCGTGACGCTGTACTCGAAGGCCACATCGATGCGCCCCGGCCCCGCCACCCAGTCGAGCTTGGCATAGAACAGCACCAGGGCCATCAGGCCCAGCCAGAAGATGGGCACCGAGTAGCCGACCAGGGCCATCACCCGCACGGCCTGGTCGACCAGGCCGCCGCGCCGCACCGCCGCCCAGACGCCCAGCGGCACGCCCAGGCCGGCACCGATGAGGATGCCCACGGTGGCCAGCTCGAAGGTGGCTGGGAACACCCGCTTGATGTCCTGCAGCACCGGGTTGGAGGTCAGCACCGAGGTGCCCAGATCGCCCTGGGCGACCTTTTGCAGATAGAGCCAGAACTGATGCCAGAGCGGCTTGTTCAGTCCCATCTCCTCGCGCACCCGGGCGATCACATGCTCGGGCGCGCGATCGCCGACCACGGCCAGCACCGGGTCCACCGGGATCACCCGGCCGATGAAGAAGGTCACGGCCAAGAGGCCCAGATAGGTCAGCGCGATGACCACCAGAAATCCGCCCAGGGCGCGCGCCCTGGGCTTCAGCGCCCGAGCAAATCCCGTCATCAGCGCTTGGAGACCTTGAACATGTAGTTGGTGCTGAAGGTCGGGCCCAGCTTCAGGCCGCTGAGATTGCTGCGGTAGGCGGCCACCTCGGTCTGCTGGAACAGGATCACGAAGGGGCTGGTCTTGCGGAACTCGGCCTGGATATCCTGGTACATCTTGGCGCGCTTGGAGCCGTCACGCTCCAGCGCGGCGGCATCGCTCTTCTTGGTCAGCTCGGGAATGTCCCAGGCATTGCGCCAGGACAGCGGCTTGGCGGCCGCGCCGTCGCTGTTGTCGGCATTGCGCGCGAAGGTGTCGGCATTGGTGTGCGGGTCCCAGTAGTCGGCGCCCCACTGGCCGATATAGATGTCGTGGCTGCGGGCGCGGTACTTGGTCAGCGTCTGCTTGCCGTCGCCGGGGATGATCTCGATGTCGATGCCGGCGCGCTTGGCGGTCTGCTGGAAGCTCTCGGCAATGCCCTGCACCGGCTGCACGGTGCGCATATCGATGGTGACCTTGAAGCCGTCCGGGTAACCGGCCTTGGCCAAGAGCGCCTTGGCCTTGGCCACATCGAACTTGAAGGGCTTGTCGGTGCTGGCGCCCAAGAGGCCTACCGGCAGGAAGTTCTGGTGGATCTGGCCGATGTGCTTGACCAGGGTCTCGCCGATGCCGTCGTAGTCCACCAGCAGCTTCATCGCCTCGCGCACCTCGGGCTTGGCCAGCGCCGGGTTCTTCATATTGAAGCTCATATAGACCACGGTGCCCTTGGGCGCGGCGGTGGTCTTGATGTCCTTGCTGGCGGCCAGGGCCGTGATGTCCTGCGGCGCCAGGTTGCGGGCGATGTCGATATCGCCCTTCTCCAGCAGCAGGCGCTGGGTCGCGGCCTCCTTCACATGGCGGTAGATCACGCGGGCCAGCGGTGCCTTGGCGCCCAGGCTGTAGTTCTCATTGCGCTCCAGCGCGACGATCTCGTTGGCACGCCACTCGCGCAGCTTGTAGGGGCCCGAGCCGGCGTAATTGGTCTTCAGCCAGGCGTAGCCCATATCGCCATTGGCTTCCTTGCTCAGCACCAGCTTCTTGTCCAGCACCGAGGCCACATCGGCGGTCAGGCAGTTCAGCACCAGCGTGGTCGCATAGGGCTTGTCGGTTTCGATCGTCAGCGTCAGCGGGCCGGTCTGCTTGATGCGGTCCTTGACCACGTCCTTCTTCAGGCCGAACTGGGTCAGGATGAAGGCCGGCGTCTTGTCCAGCAGCACCGCGCGCTGCAGCGACCAGACCACGTCCTCGGCGGTCAGCGCATTGCCGGAGGTGAATTTCAGGCCGGGCTTGAGCTCGAAAGTGAAGGTCTTGCCGTCGGCCGAGACGGTCCAGCTCTTGGCCAGGTCACCGATCACCTTGGACGGGTCATTCACATCCAGGCGCAGCAGGCGGTCATAGGTATTGCCGAGGATCTCGCCGGCCGAGAGCTCGAAGGATTCGCCCGGGTCCATCGAGATGATGTCGTCGAAGGCGAAGGCCTGAACCAGGGTGTCTTTGGGCGTGGCGGCCGGCGCGATGCCATAGGCCAGGGCCAGGCTGGCGGCCAGCAGGCCGTGGACGGTGCGGCGGGAGATCTTGGGGCTCATGAGCATCGGGTTTCCTCGACTGATGGCTGCGTTGTGGGGTAGACGAACAGCGCATTCTTGCCCGCGCTCCGTGCTATCCCGGGTGGTGTAAACCAGTAGCGCCGGCGCCGGCGGCGATAGCGGTTGAAGAGCCTGGCATAGCCGCAGGGCATGGACCGTGCGCAGCGCGCACAGTTCAGCCCGGCAGCTGCCGGGCCAGCGCGCGGCCGCTGAGCCAGGCGCCCTCGACCTTGCCGCCGTTGAGCCAGTCGCCGCACAGGCCCAAGCCGGTCTCGGCCCGCCAGACGCTGCCCAGGCTCAGGGCCGCTTGCGTGTCGGCATAGCGCCAGCGCTGCGCGGTCCAGGCCGCGGGCGCGGGCGCACCCAGCGCGGCAAAGGCCTGCAGCAGCTCGGCCGCCACCGTGTCGGCAGGCCAGGTCAGCCGGGCCTCGCTCCACTCGGCCTCGGCGTGCAGGAGCCAGGTCTCGGGCCCGCTGCCGACAGCGCGGCCGGGCTTGCTGCTGTCGCGCGCGAGCCAGCGCAGCGGCCCGCTGTTGACGAAGGCGGCATCGAAGGGCAGCGCCAGCGCCGCCGGGTAGCGCAGCATCAGCGCCCAGCAGCCGCGCATGCGGACGCTGTCGGCCAGCGCGGCCAGTTCTTCCTGAGCGGCGGTCCGCAGCAGCGCGCCGGCCTGGGGCGCCGGCAGGGCCAGCAGCAGCGCATCGAAGCGCGCCGCCAACAGGCCCTGCTCGGCGCTGTGCAGCCGCCAGCCCCCGGGCTCGCGCTGCAGCGCGGTGATGGTGCAGCCGCTGCTGAGCGCCAGCTCGGCGGCCAGCAGCCGGGCCGGCGCCGTCATCCGCGGCAGGCCGACAAAGCGCTCCAGCCCGGCCTCGCGGCGGTGCCGATCGGCCTCGCCGATGACGCTCAGGCGCGGCGTCCACAGCGCGGCGGCGCCGGCCGCCAGCCAGCGCTGCAGCTCGGCACGGAAGTCCGGATCGCGGGCAGTGAAGTACTGCGCGCCGTGGTCGCATTGCCAGCCGGCCGCCTCGTCGCGCCGGGTGCTCATGCGGCCGCCGGGGCCAGCGCTTTTCTCGAACAGCCGCACCCGGTGACCGGCCTGCTGCAAGGCGTCGGCACAGGCCAGGCCGGCGATGCCGGCGCCGATGACGGCCAGCTCAAGGCGCACTGAGGAAGAGCTCATGGCGGCGCATTGTGCCGGCTTGTCCCGGCCGCGGCAGGGCTTGGCCATCTCGGCTACGCTGCGGCCATGACAGCAGCCCCGCCTCCAGACCAAGCGCTGCTTGGCAAACTGCCCGACGGCTACCGTGCCCTGGTCATCGGCGCCTCAGGCGCCCTCGGCGCCGCTTTTGTGCAGGCCTTGCGGGCCGACCCGCGCTGCGGGCTGTGCGTCGCACTGCACCGCCACTCGGCGCCGCTGGCCATCGATTTCGCCCGACCCGACAGCATCGCCGAGGCGGCCGCTGCGCTGGCCGACCAGGGCCCCTTCCAGCTGATCATCAACGCGGCCGGTCTGCTGCACGGCGAGGGCTTCATGCCCGAGAAACGCCTGGCCGATCTGGACCCGGCGCAGATGCTCGCCACCTTCACCGCCAACACCTTCGGGCCGGCCCTGCTGCTGCGCCATTTCACGCCGCTGCTGGACGGCCGGCAGCGCAGCGTGTTGGCCCTGCTCTCGGCCAAGGTCGGCAGCATTGGCGACAACCGGCTGGGCGGCTGGTACAGCTACCGCGCCTCCAAGGCCGCGCTGAATATGCTGGTCAAGACCGCCGCGATCGAGCTGCGCCGCAGCAAGCCCGACGCGCTGATCCTGGCCCTGCATCCGGGCACGGTCAGCTCGGCGCTGTCCGCGCCCTTTCGCGGTGCCGAGATCGGCCGGCCGGCGGCGCTGGCGGCCGCCCAGATGCTGGCCGTGCTGGACGCCGCCCGCCCTGAGGACAGCGGCGCCTTCCTCAGCTACGACGGCAGCACGCTGCCCTGGTGAGCGGGCCGGGCTTGCGGCCCGGTGCTAGCGGCCGAGCTGCCGGCTGTAGGCGTAGAAGACCTCGTCGCGCACCCAGCCCAGCGACTCATAGACCGATTGCGCGGCCCGGTTGGTCTTGGCCGTCGTCAGGTCCATGCGGGCCTTGCCCTGTTCGAGCGCCAGCCGCTCGGCGGCCTGCAGCAGCGCCCGGCCCGTGCCCGAGCGGCGCGCCACCGGCGCGACATAGAGGTCGTAGAGCGCATAGATGGGCCGGGCCTCGACCGAGCAGAAGCTCGGGTAGAGCTGGCAGAAGCCGATGGCCTGCCCCTGGGCATCGCGGGCCAGCAGGATCACCGACTCCTGTTTCTGCAAGCGCTCGCGGATGAAGCCGGTGGCCAGCGCGAGATCCGGCGCCTGCTCGTAGAACTGGCGGTAGGCGTCGAACAGGGCCGCGACAGGCTCGAGATCGGCCAGCGTGGCGAGTCGGATGCCGCCCGCATCGACAAGGTCCTTGCTGCAGGACTGCGCCTCGAAGCTCAGATCGGCGGCGGCCACCGGCGTCACGCGCGGCCCGAAGCTGCCGATGTCGGCCAGCGTGCGGTTGTGATGGGCGCTGATCTGGGCGGCCGACAGCAGCGGGCCGTCCAAGGTCGAATGGCCGTCGGCCACCAGGCTCACCGGATAGCCCAGGCCCAGCGCGCGGCGCACCGTGGTGTCGACGCAGAACTCACTCTGGAAGCCGCAGACCACCAGGCGCTCGACGCCCAGGCGCTGCAGCAAGGCCTGCAACTCGGTCTTGTGAAAGGAGTCGGTCGCGGTCTTGCCCAGCCGGATATCGCCGGGCTGCACCGCCAGACCGGCGGCCAGCTGCCAGCCTTCGCTGCCATGGTCCAGCGCGCCGCCGACCGACTGATGCTGGATCAGGATCACCGGCATGCCGGCAGCCCTGGCCTTGGCGCAGACCGTATTGATGCGCTCGATCACGCGGTCGGCGTCGAAGGCGGCATAGACGCCGTGGCTGAGGGCATGTTGGACATCGATGACGAGGACGGCTTGATTCATGGAATGGTGAGAGTTTGAGAAGCGCGAGGACGCGAACGATAGGAAGCAACAGCGATCGCGAAGTTCGCGAGCGAAATCGCCAGGAATCCAAAGGGAGCCAGCGGCCACAGCTCCGACCAGGCGCGATGCCTGGCCTTGTCGTTGCTCAGGATGAGCGCGAAGTGTCGGTCAACATCGGCAAGCTCCAAGGTCTTGAGTCGTGAGCGATCCATGTACTTCTGGCTGAGCTGTTCGACCGCCGTTTCCGTGCTGTGCTTCAGCAGCGGAATCCGCGTTGCGCAGTACAGGGCAAGCGCCAAGGAGGCAATGGCGCAAAGAGTCGACAGGGCAATGATGAGGCGCATGAGGGCTAAGGTGAAAAGCTTGTCAAAACGCGACTTCATCGATGGGCAGCCACCATGACAGAGCCCGCATCGGCACGAGCTCGAATCCGTAGTAGTTGCCGCCGCCGTTGGGCGGCTGATCCCAGCGGCGCGAGATGGGCTGGCCGCTGAGATGGCAGTACAGCAAGGTGCCGACGGCGCCATGCGAGACGATGGCGATAGCTCCTGAGCTGGTATCGGCTGCGGCGAGCGCGGAGACCGCCTTGACGATGCGAGCCTGTGCATCGGCGGCGCGTTCCCAGCCGCGTACCGATCGCAGCGGCTCGGCGAAAAATGCATCGGCCATGGCCTCGAACTCCTCGGGCGGCAGGAAGCCGGTGGCGGAGCGGTCGTTCTCGCCAAGCTCGGGGGCGATCTGAACGCCTAGCGACAGATGCGCGGCCAGGATGTCAGCGCCATCGATGGCCTTTTGCTCGCTGCTGCAGTAGACCGCCGAGACCTCGGCCAGCCAGGGCTGGGCCAGGGCCTGCCGCATGCGCGAGCGGCCCAGCTCGGACAGCGGCCAGCGCGGCACCGGCACATCCCGGCTGATCACGACATTGGGATGGCTGATGAAATAGAGCCGGCGCGGTTCAGCGCTCATGGCGGGTCCTTGATGGCGGCGACGACGGAGCCAGATTCTGCCGTCTCGACAAGTCATCCAGGCCCGACAAGCGCCCGCTCTTTTGGGGGATGACGAAGGACAGGGCTACGATGCGCGCCCTGCCCTTTGTACTGCTGCTGCCGATGATGCGCCGTTCCGTTCTGCTGATTGCCACGCTGTTTGGCGCCGTCGTGATCGCCGTCCTGCTGGCCGGCCGCTCCGGGCTGGTGCCGGAGGCCACAGCGCCGCTGACGGCAGGCCCCGCCCCCACCGTCATCGGCTGGCGCGGCCAGTTGCGGCCCGGGGCCGGCGACGGTGTCGAGGGCTGGCGCGACGGCCCGGCGGTCCAGGCCCGCTTTGCCGACCCTTACGGCCTGGTCGCCGATGCGCGCGGCCGGCTTTATATCGCCGACGGCGGCACCAGCAACCGCATCCGGCTGCTGACGGCCGAGGGCCAGGTCTTGACCCTGGCCGGCAGCGGCGCCGAGGGCTGGCGCGACGGCCCGGCCGCCGAGGCGGCCTTTCATACGCCCTCGGGACTGGCGCTGGACGCCGCCGGCAATCTCTATGTGGCCGACACCGGCAACCACCGCATCCGCAAGATCACGCCCGAGGGTCAGGTCTCGACCCTGGCCGGCGACGGCCAGCCGGGCCACCGCGACGGGCCGGCCGAGCAGGCCCGCTTCAACGGGCCGCTGGGCCTGGCCGTCGATGGCCAGGGCCGGATCTGGGTGGCCGACAGCTACAACGACCGCATCCGTCTGATCAGCGCCGGGGGCCAGGTCTTGACCCTGGCCGGCGGCGAGCTGCCCGGCGAGCGCGACGGTATCGGCGCCGAGGCCCGCTTCGACACGCCCGCCGCGCTGCTGATAGCCGCCGACGGTCATGCCCTGGTGGCCGATGCCGGCAATAACGCGATCCGCCGGGTGGCGCCGGACGGCACGGTCACGACCGTGGCGCGCGCCGCGCCGGACGATGAGCAGGCCTTGCTGCGCCGCCCGCTGAGCCTGGCGCTGAGCCATGACGGCCATCTCTATATCGGTGTGCAGGCGCGCGGCCGCGTGCTGCAGCTGACGCCCAATGGCCAGCTGCAGCAGATCACCGCCGGCGACCGGCTGGCCCGGCCCACCGGCCTGGCGCTGGCGGCCGACGGCAGCCTGCTGGTGGCCGATGCCGCCAGCCACCGGTTGCACCGCCTGGCCGCCGTCGCGCCCGGCCAGAGCCAGGCGGCGCTGGGCGAGCTGGGGCCGTCGGCGCAGCAGCCGCTGCCGCAGACGGCCGGGCGCTGGCCGCTCAAGCCGCAGCAGGGCCCGCACGAGGTGGTCGGGGTGCTGGGCGAGGTGCGCGGCGGCAGGAGCAACAAGGGCGAGCGCACGATGGAGCCGCGCCACCATCTGCATGGCGGGCTGGACATCGCCGGCCCGGTCGGCGCCGAGGTGCTGGCAATCGCCGACGCCAAGGTCACGAGCCCGCTGGCCAGCTGGGGCTTTGGCGAGCTGAGCGAAGGGCTGGCGCTGGGGCCGCTGGCCTATGTCCATCTGCGGGTCGGCCGCCATGCCGACGGGCGGCCGCTGGATCCGCAGCGCTTCGTGCCGCTGCGCGACGAGCAGGGCCGGCCCGAGCGCATGCGGCTGCGGCGCGGCACCCGCTTTGAAGCCGGTGAGGTGCTGGGCACGCTCAACGGCATGGCCCATGTGCATCTGAGCCTGGGCGCGCCCGGCCACCAGGGCAATGCGCTGGCCCTGGGCTTCAAGGACTTCAGCGACCGGCAGCCGCCGCGCATCGTGTCGGTCGAGCTCTTCGATGCGGCCGGCGGCCCGCTGAACGCGCGCGTGGGCGGCGATCTGCTGCTGCCTGCCGACCCGTCCGGCCTCAGCGTGGTGGTCGAGGCCTGGGACCAGGTCGACGGCAACAAGCCGAGCCGGCGCCTGGGCCTGCAAAGCCTGGCCTACCAGCTGCTCGACGAGGCGGGCCGGCCGCTGCCGGGCTTCGAGCCGCCGCGCCGGCAGATCGGTTTCGAGCAACTGCCCCAGGGCGATGTCGACGAGGACCGCATGACCCAGCTCGCCTATGCCGCCGGCAGCGGCGTCACGGTGCACGGCCAGGCCAGCACCCGCTTTCGCTACCAGCTGATGAACCGGGTCGACCAGGGGCGCCTGGCCGAGGGCCGGCTGACCCTGCCGGCGCCGGGCCGCTACCGGCTGCGGGTGCTGGCGCGCGACTGGGCGGGCAATGAGGCGACTCGGGAGCTCAGGCTGCAGCAGGCAGCGCCGCCGCCGCGCTGATCGCGTACAAACACCCCATGCCGCTGACACTGAACACCGCCCGTCTGCTGCTGCGCCCCTGGCGCGACAGCGACCGCGCGCCCTTTGCCGCGCTGAATGCCGACCCGGAGGTGATGGAGTTCTTCCCCGCGCTGCAAAGCCGTGAGCAGAGCGATGCCAGCATCGATCTCTGGACGGCCCAGTTCGCCGAGCGGGGCTGGAGCAACTGGGCGGTGGAACTGCGCGACAGCGGCGACTTCATCGGCTTCATCGGCCTGAGCGTGCCGCGCCGCCAGCTGCCCTTCTCGCCCTGCGTGGAGATCGGCTGGCGGCTGGCGCGTGCGCACTGGGGCCAGGGCCTGGCCACCGAAGGCGCACGGGCAGCGCTGGCGGCAGGCTTCGAACAGCTGGGCCTGGCCGAGATCGTGTCCTTCACCGCGCTGACCAATCTGCGCTCCCGTGCGGTGATGGAGCGACTGGGCATGCGCAGCGACAGCGCCGAGGATTTCGACCACCCCGCCCTGCCCATGGGCCATGCGCTGCGCCGGCATTGCCTGTACCGGCTGACACGCGAGGATGGGCTAGGCCGCCTCTGAACCCAGCTTGCGCAGCTGCGCCAGCCACTTCTTGCGCGTGGCCTCGCTGAGACCCTCGACGCTGCCGATCAGGGTCTCCTGTACCGGTGCGATGCCGACAAAGCCGAGGATGTTGCGCTCCAGCGATTTGAGGCTGTGGGCGCGGAAGTAGTAGCGGTACAGCGCGGCCGGCATGCCCATGGTCACGAGCACACGGGCGGAGCGGCCGGCGAGGCCCTTCTTGGCCAGCATATTGTTGCCCTCGCTGTGGAAGGCAAAGCCCGGCCGCGCCACCTGCTCCAGAAAGCCCTTCAGCAGCGCCGGCATATCGCCCAGCCAGAGCGGAAACACGATCAGCAGATGCTGGCACCAGGCGATCGCATCCTGGGCCTCTTGCAGGCCGGCCGGCAGCGCGCCCTGCTGCCATTCGGCCTGGCTGCGCAGCAGCGGGAAGTCCAGCCGCGCCAGCTCGACACGGCGCAGCTCATGGCCGGCATCGAGCGCGCCGGCCGCATAGGCATCGGCCAGCGCATGGCATAGATGCGGGGCGCTGCCGTCGGGATGGCCCTGGATGATCAGGAGGCGGCTCATGCTGCGCATGCTGAGCCCGCCGGCCTCCGCCGGGCTTGATGTGGGTCAGGGTTTGGCGTGGGGCAGCAGCCGGTGGCCGACCCCGGCGTTCATCGCATTGAGAATGTCGCCATTGTCCTGACTCAACTCCCAGGCGAACAGGCCGGCCAGGCCCGCCTCGAGCGCATAGCGACCCTTGGCCCGCACCGCGCGCGGGTCGTCGTAGCCGATGAAGAGCTGCCGCTGGGGGTGGTGCAGATTCCAGGCCTCGGTCACCGGGTCGAAGCGGGCCTTGAAGCCGCGCAAGCCCTGACCCTTGGGGCCGAGGTAGCGCTGGGCGATCTCGCGGTAGACCACGGCGCCGTCGGCGCCGGGGAAGGCGGCCTTCTTGGCCGCGCCGGTGACGGGTCTTGCCACGCCGGCGAAGCCGCGCCCGTACATGGCCACGCCGGCCACCAGCTTGGACGCCGGCACGCCGGCCGCCACCATATTGCGCACCGAGCGCTGCAGGCTGTCGTCGGCCTCGGGGGCGCTGCTGCGCAGCGTCGTGTGGTTGCCGGCCACGGCCGACCAGGCGCCGTAGAAGTCGTAAGTCATCATGAAGACCAGGTCCAGCGAGGTCTGGGCCTGCTTGAAATTGATGCGCTCGACGATGGCGCTGGTGGTGTTGATCGCGGTCGTCAGCAGATAGGGCCGGCCGGTCTCGGCCGTCAGCGCATCGAGCGCGCGGCGCAGCTCGCTCATCAGATCGGCATAGCCCTGGCCATCGGCCGGGCTGCCGAGCTGCACGCCGTTGACCGCGCCATTGCCGCCGGGGTGCTCCCAGTCGATGTCGATGCCGTCAAAGCCCGGGTGCGCGCGCAGGAAGGCGACGGCCGAGGCGGCAAACACCGCGCGCCGCGCCGCGTCGTTGGCCAGATGGAAGAAGGGATCGGAGCCGCCCCAACCACCCACCGAGGCGACGACCTTGATGTGAGGCTGGCGGGCCTTCAGACGCAGGAAGGCGGCATCGAACTCGCTGTCGACCTTGCCGGTGGCCAGCTCGAAAGCCTGCTTGCCCTCGCACTTGCTCGCATCCTGCGCCAGCTGACCCGGGCCGCAGATGCGCAGAAAGGCATAGAGCAGATGGCTCAGGCTGCCGGGCTTGATGGCATCGACGACGGCCACCGGCTCCCAGTTCGGCACATAGGCGCCGACCACCTTGGCATCGCTGCCGCGCTCCACCGCCAGCGGCCCGGCGCCGAACAGCGGCGGCTCGGCTTGGGCCAGTGTGGTGCTCAGGAACAGGCCGGTGGCCAGCAGCAGGGAACGCATCGCTCGGTGTCTCCATCAGGGGCTAGTAGCCCCGAGACTAACACCAATATGATGCCAATTTAATACCAATTAAGGTGCCAGCGTGACGCGCAGCTGCAGCTCACGGCTGCTTTGGCCCTCGGCGTCGCTGCTGCTGATCACGCCGGCCTGGGGTTGGCGGGTCGCAGCGCCGCTGCGCGCCACCGTCAGCCAGTCGCCCATCGCCACCAGCACGGTCGACAGCAGTTCGCTCTGCGCCCCGCTCTGCTGGCCGGCACCCAAGGCACGCAGCTCGACCCGCACCGGCTGCTTGCCGCCCGGCCAGGACGGGGTCAGCACAAAACCGCGCTGGCGCTCGATGGGCAGGCTGTGGGTCTGGGCATGGATGCGCGGGCGCTCCCTCCCACCGCCGCGCAGCTCGACCCCATAGTCCAGCCATTGCAGCAGCTCGGTCTCGCTGAGCAGCACGCTGGCCTGGTAGCCATTGAGCACCAGCACGCGCTGGATCTGGCTGCCCTCGGCCTCCTGGCGCCGGGTCGAAAGCGTCAACCCCGGCCGGGGCGAGACCGAGCCGGCCGTGCCCACCACCACGCCGCCCTGGCGCACGCCGGCCACCGCCGCGCCGCTGACACTGGACTCGGCCCAGCGCAGCTCGACCAGCAGGTTCTGGCGCGGCCCCTCTGCCGCCCGGCCCAGGACCGGGGCCAGCAGCAAGAGGCCGCAGCCCCGCAGCATCAGGCGTCGTTGATCAATCATGGGGCTAGCATAGCGAAGGCCGTCACGGCCGGGTATGGAGAAGTCCATGGCAAAGCTTGTTGCGCTCTACAAGAAGCCGGCCGATGCGGCCGCCTTCGACGCCCACTACCACGCCACCCATGTGCCGCTGGCCAAGACCATTGCGGGCTTGCGCCGCTACGAGGTCAGCAGCGGGCCCGTGATGACGCCGCAGGGCGAGTCGCCGCTGCACCTGGCGGCCATCCTGAGCTTCGACTCGCTGGCGGCCCTCCAGACCGCGATGGCCTCGCCGCAAGGCCAGGCCACCGCCGCCGACCTGGCCAACTTCGCGCAGGCCGGCGTGGACCTCCTGATCTTCGACAGCAAGGAGGTCTGAGCCGGCGCCGGGTCAGCCGGGCCGGCCCAGCATCAACACCGTCGTATAAGGCACCGCCACCCGGCCGTCCCGCGCAAAGCGGGCAAAGATCTCGCGCACCGTCGCTGTGACGACCCGACCCGGCTCGCTGTCGGGCCGGGGCATATAGGAGCGCGAGAACACCAGGCTGATCAGGCCGGCCTCGTCCAGCCCATGCTCGTGCGGCCACTGCCATTCGCGCGGCGCGGTGCCAGCGAAGAAGCGTCCGACCTGGCCGCGGTCCTCGTGCGCCAGCAGGCGCAGCCGACCCTCGCCGCCATGGCGCTCGAACACCTCCTCATCCAGCGCCAGGTGCAGCGGCTGCTCGCGCCGGCGGTCGTTCCAGACCAGCGCCACCTGGCCGGCGGGGCTCAGCACCCGCAAGGCCTCGGCCCGGGCGGCCTCGGGCTCGAACCAGTGGAAGGCCTGGGCGGCGGTGATCAGGTCCAGACTGGCAGCGGCGGCCGGTATCGCCTCGGCCCGGCCCTCGGCGCTGCGGTAGCCGGCGAGCGCACCCAGCCGCGCATCGCAGGCCGCGCGCATCGCCGCATTCGGTTCCACCGCCAGCACCTGCCAGCCGCGTGCCAGCAGGCCCTGGGTCAAGAGCCCGGTGCCGGCGCCGACATCGGCGACACGGCGCGGTGCCAGCTCGCGGGCCAGCGTGTCGAACAGGGCCGGCGGATAGTCGGGCCGCGAGGCCTGGTAGTCGGCCACCTTGGCGTCGAACACCGCGCCGACGCCGCCGCTGGCCGCATACAGGCCGCGCAGCGCGGCGCCCGTGTCTTGTTGATCATGAGCTTGTGTCATGAGCGCGTAGCATAGCCCGCCACCCTCACGATACCGATATGAGCGAACACTTCTACGAACCCCGGCTGGGCCATGGCCTGCCGCATGACCCCTTCAACGCCATCGTCGGCCCGCGCCCGATCGGCTGGATCTCGTCGCGCGACGCGGCCGGCGTGCTGAACCTGGCGCCCTACAGCTTCTTCAATGCCTTCAACTACACGCCGCCCATCATCGGTTTCGCCAGCACCGGCTGGAAGGACACGGTGCGCAATATCGAGGCCACCGGCGAGTTCGTGTGGAACCTCGCGACGCGCGATCTGGCCGAGCAGATGAACGCCAGCTGCGCGGCCGTGCCGCCCGAGGTCGACGAGTTCGCGCTGGCCGGGCTGGCGACGGCGCCCTCACGCATCGTCGGCGTGCCGCGCGTGGCGGCCGCGCTGGTGTCCTTCGAGTGCCGGCTGAGCCAGCTGATACGGCTGCAGAGCGCGGCCGGCGCGGCGGTCGATACCTGGCTGACCCTGGGTGAGGTGGTGGGCGTGCATATCGCCGAGCAGCTGCTGGTGGACGGTATCTACGACACCGCCGCCGCCCGCCCCATCCTGCGCGGCGGCGGCCCGGCCGACTACTTCGAGCTGGGCGAGCGCTTCAAGATGCGCAGGCCGGCATAGAGCGAGGGCCACAGCAGGTTCAGCGCCAGCCCGCTCATCACCAGGGCGGCCGCGCCCAGCTTCCACGGCGGCAGCGGCTCACCCAGCAACAGGGCCGCGCTGCCGATGCCGAAGACCGGCACCAGCAAGGCCATGGGCACGATGGTGGCGGCCGCATGCCGGGCCAGCAGCCAGCCCCAGACGCCGTAGCCGAACAAGGTGTTGCCGACCGACTGCCACAGCACGGCGGCCCAGGTGCCCCAGCCCGCCTGCTGCAACCCCTGCGCGATCGCGGCCGGGCCTTCGACCAGCAGGGACAGCAGGATCAGCGGCGGCACCGCGAACAAGCTGGTCCAGACCATATAGGCCAGCATATTGACGCGGCCGGCTCGCTTGCCGACGAGATTGCCGCAGGCCCAGCTGAAGGCCGCGGCCAGCACCATCAGCACGCCCAGCACCGTGGTGCTGCCATCGGTGTGCGAGGCGATCACCGCGATGCCGCCGGCCGCCAGCGCCAGGCCCAGCCATTGATAGCCCTGCACCCGCTCCTTGGCCAGGCGCATCGCCAGCAGCAGCGTGAAGAAGACCTGGGTCTGCACCACCAGCGAGGCCAGGCCCGGCGAGATCTGGGCGCGCATCGCCAGATAGAGCACGCCGAACTGGCCGACCCCGATCAGGAGACCGTAGGCCGCCAGATTGCGCCAGCCGACCTGGGGCCGCGGCAGGAAAAAGATCGCCGGCAGCACCGCAAAGAAAAAGCGCAGCGCCGCGAACAGCAGCGGCGGCAAGGCGTTCAGGCCCAGCTTGATGACGACGAAGTTGCTGCCCCAGATGGCGACAACGGCCAGCGCAAGCAGGAAGTGGCGGATGGGCATCGCGGCATGAGTCATGGCCGCAGCCTACCCTAGCCCACCTCGACCCGGTTGCGGCCCTGCGCCTTGGCCTCATAGAGCAGCAGGTCGGCCCGCTCCAGCAGCTGGGCCAGCGTCTCACTGCCGCGATATTCGGTCAGGCCGATCGACACGGTGATGCCCAGGGCCTGGGCGCCGACCGGGATCAGCAGGCTCTCGACCTGCAGGCGCAGGCGCTCGGCGCCGGCGCGGGCGGCCGGCAGCGCGGTGTCGGTCAGCAGCAGCACGAATTCCTCGCCACCCCAGCGCGCCAGCACATCGGCGCCGCGTATCGCCGCCAGCGCGGCCGGCGCGAAGGCGCGCAGCACGGTGTCGCCGGCGCTGTGGCCATGGCCGTCGTTGATGCGCTTGAAGTGGTCGAGGTCCAGCAGGGCCAGGCAGAAACCCCGGCCCGAGCGACGGCTGCGCAAGACCTCCTGCTCCAGCAGCTCCTGCATGCGGCGGCGGTTCAGCAGGCCGGTCAGCTCGTCGCGGGTGGCCATGGTCTGGATCTTCTCCAGCGCCAGCTGCAGCTCCTGCTTCTGCACCGCCAGGCGCCGGCGGATCTGGCTGAGCCGCCCGGCCAGCAGCGACACGCTGGGCAGCATGAAGGCCAGCATCAGAAAATGGCCGAACTCGACCGCCGGCCGGTAGACCTCGGGCCGCCGCATCGCCATCACCAGCATCACCAGGCCCAGCAGCAGCAAGGCATAGAGGCTGACCCACAGCGCGCTGCGCGCGCGCAGCTGGAACATGCCGAACATCAGGATCACGGCCAGGATCGGGAAGATCGCGCCGCGCACCGGGCCAGCCAGCGCATAGCCGGCGGCCGCACTGCTGATCGCGTACAGCATCTGCGGCACCGTCAGCGAGGGGTCCGGCAGGCGGCTCGACCAGCCGCTGCGGATCAGCAGGTAGAAGCCGATCAGCCCGCCCAGCGACAGCAGTGTCCACCAGAGCACCGGCGCCACCGGCGCCTTCGCGACCCAGACCGCGTACTGCATCACCAGCACGCTCAAACCCATCAGCAACAGGGCCAGCCCGGCCTGGCCCAGCCGCAGCCGCTGGGCGGGGTCGGTCGTCAGCAGCCAGTCAGCCAAGCGTTCGTGCATGGGCGGCGAGCCTAACTCAAGCGCCCGTCTTTCCAGTGGCACGATTGCTCAAGGATTGCAAATGCGTCAGCGGCATCGCCGCGCCGGCCTTGACCTCGCCCAGCGAGAAGCTGGTGTGGATATCCTTCACATTGGGCAGGTTCAGCAAGGTGTCGATCGAAAAGCGCGAGAAGGCGTCCAGATCGGTGGCCATCACCTGCAGCTCGAAGGTGCCGGCGCCCGAGATGTAGTGGCAGGCCACGACCTCCGGCAGGGCGCGGATCGCGGCCTCCAGCTCGCGGGTGACGCTGCCGGCGCTGCGCTCGGTATCCACCCGCACAAAGGCCAGCACGCCCAGGCCGACCTTGCGGCGATCAATCTCGGCGCGGTAGCCGGTGATATAGCCCCGGTCCTCCAGCCAGCGCACGCGCCGCCAGGTTGGTGCGGCCGACAGGCCGATGCGCGCGGCCAGCTCGGCGTTCGAGAGGCGCGCGTCGCGCTGCAGCTCCACCAGGATGGCGATGTGATAACGGTCCAGGCCCTCGCCCGGCTCCGCATCGCCGTCGGCCTCGGAGTTGTTTCTAATGGTTTGCCCTGATAAGGGCTTTCTGGAAGCCAAACCAAATCCTCAATGTAGATCTGAGCAAGATTATTGCTCCAGGGGCCGATTTTGCGCGCCAATGAGAAAGCACCACGCGGGCCGCTTTCCCTACACTGCGCGGCGGGCCTCAAAAGACCCATACTCACGATCAGCGCGGCCGCCACAAGTGGCCGACGCTGCTTGTCGCCCCACAGGAGACCGAAGCCAATGAACGCACCGCTACCCGAACACATCTTGCGCGCCCTAGAAAAGGTCTCGCTGGACGACAAATACGCGCTCGACCATGGGCGCGCCTTCATGAGCGGTGTGCAGGCCCTGGTGCGGCTGCCGATGCTGCAGCGCACCCGCGATGCGATGGTCGGCCTCAACACCGCCGGCTTCATCTCCGGCTACCGCGGCTCGCCGCTGGGCGGCTACGACCAGATGCTGATGCAGGCCAAGAAGCATCTGGCCAAGCAGAACATCGTGTTCCAGCCGGGCGTCAACGAGGAGCTGGGCGCCACCGCCGTCTGGGGCACGCAGCAGCTCGATCTGTTCCCCGAGAAGAACAAGTTCGACGGCGTGTTCGGCATCTGGTACGGCAAGGGGCCAGGGGTTGACCGCTGCATCGATGTGTTCAAGCACGCGAACATGGCCGGCACGGCCAAGCATGGCGGCGTGATTGCGGTGGCCGGCGACGACCATATCGCCAAGAGCTCGACCGCCGCGCACCAGAGCGACCACGTCTTCAAGGCGGTCGGCTTCCCGGTGTTCTTCCCGAGCAGCGTGCAGGACATCCTGGACATGGGCCTGCATGCGTTTGCGCTCAGCCGTTTCTCGGGCCTGTGGTCGGGCCTGAAGACGATCCAGGAGATCGTCGAATCGTCCGCCTCGATCAGCGTCGACCCGGACCGCGTCAACATCATCCTGCCGGAAGACTTCCAGATGCCCGAGGGCGGCCTGCACATCCGCTGGCCCGATGCGCCGCTGGAGCAGGAAGCGCGGCTGATGGACTACAAGTGGTACGCCGCACTGGCCTATATCCGCGCCAACAAGCTGAACTACAACGTCATCAGCACGCCGCAGGACCGCTTCGGCATCATCGCCAGCGGCAAGGCCTACAACGACACCCGCCAGGCCCTGCACGATCTGGGGCTGGACGACGACACCTGCCGGCGTCTGGGCATCCGGCTGCACAAGGTCAATGTGGTGTGGCCGTTGGAAGCGACGATCACGCGTGACTTCGCGCAAGGCCTGCAGGAGATCCTGGTGGTCGAAGAGAAGCGCCAGATGATCGAGTACCAGGTCAAGGAGGAGCTCTACAACTGGCGCCCCGATGTGCGCCCGAATGTGCTGGGCAAGTTCGACGAGATCGAAGGCGACAACACCGGCGGCGAATGGAACCAGCCCAACCCCAGCCAGAACTGGCTGCTGCGCCCGCAGGCCGACCTGACCCCGGCCATCATCGCCCGCGCGATCGCCAAGCGCCTGAAGAAACTGGGTGTCGACGCCGATGTGCAGTCGCGCCTGGATGCGCGCGTGGCCATCATCGACGCCAAAGAGAACTCGCTGAAGCTCGAAGAGAAGACCGCCGGCGGCGCCGACCGCACGCCCTGGTTCTGCTCGGGCTGCCCGCACAACACCTCGACGCGCGTGCCCGAGGGCTCGCGGGCGGTGGCCGGCATCGGCTGCCACTACATGGTGTCCTGGATGCCCGGCCGCAACACCGCCACCTTCACGCAGATGGGTGGCGAGGGCGTGCCCTGGGTGGGCCAGCAACCGTTCACGACCGAGAAGCACATCTTCGCCAACCTCGGCGACGGCACCTACTTCCACAGCGGCCTGCTGGCGATACGCCAGAGCATCGCCTCGGGCGTCAACATCACCTACAAGATCCTCTACAACGACGCGGTCGCGATGACCGGCGGCCAGCAGGTCGGCGAGCGTCCCGAGGGCCATAGCGTGATGCAGATCATGCAGAGCGTCACGGCCGAGGGCGTGGCCAAGCTGTGCATCGTCACCGACGAGCCGAGCAAGTACAACGGCGTCGCACTGCTGGCCGGTGTCACCGTGCACCACCGCGACGAGCTGGACGCGATCCAGCGCCAGTTCCGCGAGATCGTCGGCACCTCGGTCATCATCTACGACCAGACCTGTGCGACCGAGAAGCGCCGCCGCCGCAAGCGCGGCAAGCTGGTGGACCCGGCCAAGCGCGTCGTCATCAACGAGCTGGTCTGCGAGGGCTGCGGCGACTGCTCGATCCAGAGCAACTGCCTGTCGGTGGAGCCGCTGGAGACCGAGTTCGGCCGCAAGCGCCAGATCAACCAGAACAGCTGCAACAAGGACTACAGCTGCGTCAAGGGCTTCTGCCCGAGCTTCGTCACCGTCGAGGGCGGCGAGCTGAAGAAGCCCAAGAAGGATAGCAAGCTCAGCCCCTTCGACAGCAGCCTGCCGGCCCTGCCGCAGCCGCTGATTCCGAACCCCGAGCGGGCCTGGGGCATCGTTGTCGGCGGTGTCGGCGGCACCGGCGTGATCACGATAGGCCAGTTGCTGGGCATGGCCGCGCATCTGGAAGGCAAGGGCGTGATCACCCAGGATGCGGCCGGCCTGGCGCAGAAGGGGGGCGCCACCTGGAGCCATATCCAGATCGCCAATCGTGCCGAGGACATCCACTGCACCAAGGTCGGCACGGCCGAGGCCGATCTGGTGATCGCCTGCGACTCCATCGTCGCGGCCAACAAGACCACGCTGGCCGTGATGCGTGAGGGCCGCACCTATGTGGCGCTGAACACCCATGGCTCGCCGACCGCCAGCCTGGTCAACGACGCCAACTGGAGTTTCCCCGGCGCCGCCTGCGAGAGCGCGGTGGCCAAGGCGGTGGGCCCGGCCCTGCTGGGCAAGTTCGATGCCGAGGAGGTCTCGGTCAAGCTGCTGGGCGATTCGCTCTACACGAACCCGCTGATGCTGGGCTATGCCTGGCAGCAGGGCCGGGTGCCGCTGTCCTATGCCGCGCTGATGCGGGCGATCGAGCTCAACGGCGTGCAGATCGACAACAACAAGGCCGCGTTCGAATGGGGCCGCCGCTGCGCCGAGGATCTGGCCGCCGTGCAGGCCTTGTTCGCTGCGACCCAGGTGATCCAGTTCGTCAAGCGCCCCGGCCTCGACGAGATCATCACCAAGCGGGTCGAGTTCCTGACCGGCTACCAGGACGCTGCCTACGCGCAGACTTACCGGACCTTTGTCGACAAGGTGCGCGCCGCCGAGGCGCCGCTGTCCTCGACCAGGCTCAGCGAGGCGGTGGCCCGCTATCTGTTCAAGCTGATGGCCTACAAGGACGAGTACGAGGTCGCGCGCCTGCATACCGACAAGAGCTTCACCGACAAGATCGCCGCGCAGTTCGAGGGCGACTACAAGCTGGTTCACCATCTGGCCCCGCCGCTCTTGGCCAAGAAGAACGACAAGGGCGAGCTGATCAAGCAGCAGATGGGCGGCTGGATTCGCCCGGCCTTCGGCCTGCTGGCCAAGCTCAAGGGTCTGCGCGGCACCGCCTTCGACATCTTCGGCCGCACCGAGGAGCGCAAGATGGAGCGCCAATGGATCGTCGACTACCGCGCCGGCATCGAACGCGCGCTGGCCAAGCTGTCGGCGGACAACTTGGCCACTGCGGTCGAGCTGGCCCGCGTGCCCGAGGACATCCGCGGCTACGGCCATGTGAAGGAGCGCCATCAGCGGCTGGCCCGGGCCCACTGGGAGCGCCTGCTGGCCGGCCTCTGAGCCCTCAGATCGCGGCCTGGCTGGGTATCATGGGCCCATGCTGCTGTGCCGCTGCTTCCTTGTCCTGCTGATGTGCCTGAACACCGGTGCATGGGGCAAGGACAAGCTGGACGAGCGGCCGCTTGTGCGGGCCTGCGGTCACCCGGCCGCGCCGCCGATGAGCTGGGATCATGAGGGGCAGCTGATCGGCGTTTGCGTGGACGCCGCGCGGCAGGCCTTCTCGGCCGTTGGGCTGGCGCTGCAGGTGGAGCCGCCAGGCCCGTGGAGCCGTTGCCAGCTGATGGTCGAGACCGGCGAGGTCGACCTGAACCTGTGCGGCTTTGCGACCGACAAGCGGCGCGAGTATGCGGTGATGGTGGAACCACCGGTCGGCCGCAACGAAGCGGTGCTGATCGTGCGCCGAAACAGCCACCTGGTCTACAGGTCCTGGGCCGACCTGAAGGGTCTGCGCATCGGCATGGGGCGTGGCGTGAGCTTCGGATCGGAGTTCGACAGCTATCTGGCGCAACATGCCCGGCTCGATATTGCGATCAGTGAAACGCACAATCTGCAAAAGCTCGCCCTTGATCGACTCGATGCGGTAATCACGGCACGCATCGCAGGCCAGCAATTGATACGCAATATGGGCTGCGAGGGGCAGTTGCGCGTGCTGCCGGGCAAGGTGATCGAGGGGCAGCTGTTCATGCAGATGTCCAAGCGCTCCAAGCACCTGGCCGTGCTGCCGCAGCTGAGTTCGTTCCTGAAGCAGCCGGCCCAGGTCGCGTGGTTGCAGGCCCAGCAGCAGGCCCTCGAAACCAGGTACGCCCAGCTGCATCCGGCGACGCAGACCGAGTTTTGCGGGCGCTGAAGAGTCCCGTGCGCAAGGCCTGACCCCGTCGGCTTGATCCGCAGCCCGCAGCACCAAGACCTGCGGGCTTTTTGTTGACACACCGCACAAGGCTCAGGTCTGGGCGCCAAAACAATGACTGTTCCGCATTGACTATTGCGGCGCAGCGGCATTCAATCGACGGCATAAGGCCGGAGCTCGGCCAGCAGGAGACATGCGATGAAAAAGTTGGGCATCTCTTTCCGTCTGTGGCTCCCCACGCTCGCGACCGCCGTGCTGCTGACGGCGGTGACCGTGGTCTCCAGCTGGCGCACCTCCAGCGAACTGGCCAGCGAGCAGCAGGCCCAGACCGCGCAGCGCGACAAGCTCGAGATGGCGCTGCAATGGGCCGGCCTGACCCAGGCCAATGCGGCCCGCACCATGGCCGGCCTGATGAGCCAGGACACGGCGCTGGCCGGCCAGCTCAAGCCCGAGATGGATGCCACCTCGGCCGCCATCTCGGAGCTGCAGAAGAAGATCGACGCGGCCGCCGAATCGGAGGCCGAGAAGGCCAGCCTGGCCAACATCGCCAAGACCCGGGCCAGCTATATCGCCTCGCGCAACAGCGCCGCCAAGGAGCGCAGCGAGGCCGCCATCGCCAAGGTGCGCGGCGAGCTGAACAGCTATCTCGATGCGCAGAAGTCCTTTGTCGACCTCCAGCATGAGCGCGCGGTGGCCCTGGCCGCCGAGGCCCAGCGCTCGCGCAGCATCGACATCACGATCACCGCCAGCGTGCTGGGCGCCGTCGTGCTGCTGCTGCTGGTCTCGACCGGGCTGATGGTGCGCGCCATCGTGCCGCCACTGCGCGCTGCCTTGGCCGCCACCGAGCGCATCGGCAGCGGCGACCTGTCGGTACAGATCGCCAGCGGCGAGCGCAGCGACGAGATCGGCGATCTGCAGCGCGGGCTCAATACCATGGTGGTATCGCTGCGCGATATCGTGCAGTCGGTGCGCTCCGGCGCCGAGAACATCCGCACCGCGGCCAGCGAAATCGCCGAGGGCAATGCCGACTTGAGTCACCGCACCGAGGAGGCCGCCAGCAGCCTGCAGCAGACCGCCTCGACGATGGAAGAATTGACCGCCACCGTGCGCCACTCCTCCGACTCGGCCGCCACCGCCAACCAGCTGGCGCTGAACGCCGCCCAGGTGGCGCAGAGCGGCGGCGATGTGGTGGGTCAGGTGGTGGCCAGCATGGGCCGCATCCAGAGCAGCTCGGGCCGCATCGGCGACATCATCGGCGTGATCGACGGCATCGCCTTCCAGACCAATATCCTGGCGCTGAATGCGGCCGTCGAGGCGGCGCGCGCCGGCGAGCAGGGCCGCGGCTTCGCGGTCGTGGCGTCCGAGGTGCGCTCGCTGGCGCAGCGCAGCGCCGAGGCGGCCAAGGAGATCAAGGGCTTGATCGGCGCCAGCGTCTCGGAGGTCGATGCCGGCTCCTCGCTGGTGAACCAGGCCGGCAGCACGATGAGCGAGGTGGTCGGCAGCGTGCGCCGCGTCGCCGACGTGCTGGGCGAGGTCAGCGCCACCAGCCGCGAACAGAGCCAGGCCATCGGTCAGGTCAACCAGGCCGTCGCCCATCTGGACACCATGACCCAGCAGAACTCGGCCCTGGTCGAGCAGAGTGCGGCGGCGGCCGCCAGCATGCAGACCCAGGCCGCTCAGCTCGCCGGCCTGGTCGAGGCCTTCAGGCTGGAGGCACAGCCCGCCTGAGCGGATTCATCAAGGCTCGACCAGGTCGCGGTAAGCATGCCAGCTGGCGTGGGCCAGCAGCGGGAAGATCACGACCAGGCCCAGCATCAGCGTGGCGAAACCCAGCGCCGTCAGACCGGCGATCAGCGCGGCCCACAGCAGCATCGCGGCGCCGTTGACGCGGCAGCATTGCAGGCTGGTCAGCATCGCGGTGATCGCATCCACCGGGCGGTCAATCAGCAGCGGCGCGCTGACCACGCCCAGCGCGAACACCAGGGCCGCCAGCGCCGCGCCGACGCAGACAAAGGCCAGCAGCAACATGGTGTACTGGCCGGACATCAGCTCCAGCGGCCAGCGCGACAGCTGCAGCGGCTGCCCCTGATAGAACAGCGCGAACACGATGGCCGCCAGCCGCTCCCAGACGATATAGGCCAGGGCCAGCATCAGGCCGAACAGCGCGATCGAGCCGGCGTTGGTCTGCCAGGCTCGCCAGGCCTGGGCGCTGTCCACCGCCCCGCCCTGCTCCAACTGGCGCGACAGCGCATACAGCACGATGGCCAGAAAGGGCGCCACCAGCAGAAAACCGCCCAGCAGGGCCGGCGCGATATAGGAGGCCTGCCAGCCGACCCCACCCAGCGCCAGGCCGATGGCCGCGACCAGGGCGCCGGTGCCCAGGCTCTGCGCCGGCGTGCGCAGCAAATCGGCACCGCCGCGGCGCAGCCAGACCCAGGGTCGGTCCATGCCGACCTGGCGCACGCGCGGCATGGCGATGGCTTCGGAGGACTCGGCAAGCAGCTGATTCATGATGAACTCCTGTGCAGACGGCCTGCCCCGATGCTAGTCCTCCTGTCAGCGCCCGTACAGCACCTGCGGCAGCCACATGCCGATCTGCGGCCAGATATAGAGCAGCACGATGGCCACCACCTGGATGCCCATGAAAGGCAGCATGCCGGCAAAGATCTGGTTCAGGGTCACATGTTTGGGCGCCACGCCCTTCAAGTAGAAGGCACTCATCGCCACCGGCGGGCTCAGGAAGGCGGTCTGCAGATTCAGCGCCACCAGCAGGCCGAAGAACAGCGGGTCGACGCCGAAGTTGTCGAGCAGCGGGATGAAGATGGGCATGAAGATCACGATGATCTCGGTCCACTCCAGCGGCCAGCCCAGAACAAAGATGATGACCTGGCTGAGCACCAGGAACTGGGTCTTGGTCAGGTTCATGCCCAGCACCCACTGCTCGACCAACTCCTGCCCGCCCAGCAGCGCGAAGGCCGCCGAGAAGATCGCCGAGCCGACGAACAGCCAGCACACCATCGCGCTGGTCTTGGCCGTCAGGAACACGCTTTCCTTGACCACGCTCAAGGTCAGCTGCCGGTAGGCCACCGCCAGCAGAAAGCCGCCCAGGGCGCCCACCGCCGCCGCCTCGGTGGGCGTGGCCAGGCCGAAGACGATGGAGCCCAGCACCGCCATGATCAGCACCAGCAAGGGGAAGAAGCTGGACAGCAGCATCTTGAAGATCTCGAGCCGCGCGAAGCTCAGGATGGCGTAGAAGGCCAGCAGCGCCAGCGCGCCTATGCCCAGACCGATCCAGAAGCCGGTGGAGGCAGGCTTGCGCTCGGTCTGCACCGCGTCGGCAGCCGCTGGTGCGGCGGCGCTGGCCTCGGACGGGGCCGGGGGTGCGGCCTCGCTGGCCACCTCGCTGGCGGCGTCCTCGCTACCCATCTCCTTGAGTTCCTCCTCCTCGGCCGGCGGCTCGGACAGACCGCCGCTGGGCTCGGCCAGGCCGCCGGGCTCGGCGATGCCGCCAGGCTCGCTGCCGGCCCCCATCTCGGACAGCTCGCTGTTCGGCGCTTCCAGCGGCTGCAGCTTGGTCGCGCTGTTGTAGCTGGCCAGGGCCACCACCGCGAAAAGCAGGGCCGGCAGCAGCGCAACGCCCAGCTGCTTGAGCAGGTACGAAGTCGGCACGCCATGGTTGCGCGAGCCCTTCAGCGCCTGGATCAGCAGCGGCACGGCACGCTTGGCCTGGGTGGCGCCGACCTTCAGCAGATCGGGCGGCAGCGGCACGAAGCGCTGCTCGGCCGTCAAGGGCGGCGCCATCGCCGGCTTGAGCTTGGCGATGATGATGACGTAGACGATGTACAGCCCCGCCAGCATCAGGCCGGGGAAGAAGGCGCCGGCATAGAGCTGCACCACCGAGACCCCGGCGGTGGCGCCGTAGACGATCAGCAGCACCGAAGGCGGGATCAGGATGCCCAGGCAGCCGCCGGCCGTGATCGCGCCGGCCGAGAGCCGCACGTCGTAGCCGCCCTTGAGCATCTGCGGCAGCGCCAGCAAGCCCATCAGTGTGACGACGGCACCGACGATGCCGGTCGCGGTGGCGAACACCGCGCAGGTCACCAGGGTCGCCACCGCCAGCGAGCCCGGCACCCGCGCCAGCGCCAGATGCAGGCTGCGGAACAGCTTCTCGATCAGATTGGCCCGCTCGACCAGATAGCCCATGAAGACGAACAGGGGGATCGAGATCAGCACATCGTTGGACATCACCTTGTAGGCCGACTGCACCATCAGGTCCAGAGTCTTGGTGGTGTTCTCCTCGTAGGCGATCCAGGTGAACAGCATGCCCATGCCCATCAGCGTGAAGGCGGTGGGAAAGCCCAGCATGATGGCGACGACGACCAGGGACAGCATCAGCAGGCCGATATGGCCGTTGGTGATCTTGGGCACGGCGATCAGCATGCCCAGCGCGGCCGCGATGATCAGCCCCATCAGGATGAAGCCGAACCAGAGTTCCTTGCGCAGCTTCATGCCTGGCCGCCTTTCTTGCTGACGTATTGGTCCAGGGCCTCGATGTCGGCGTCCTTCACATGCACCATCTCCTTGAGCTTCTCGACATCGACCTCCTCGACGTCTTCATCGCGCTGGGGCCATCGCCCGTCGCGCAGGCACAGCACACAGCGCACGATCTCGACCAGGCCCTGCAGCAGCAGCACGCCACCGGCGATCGGGATCACGAACTTGAAGGGGTAGAGCGGCAGCGCATCGGCCGAGAAGGTCTGCTCGCGGATGGCCAGCGACTCCTGGGCGTACTGCCAGCCGGCCCAGGTCAGTGCGACGATGCCGGGCAGGAAGAACAGCAGATAGAGCAGCAGGTCGACCGAGGCCTGGGTGCGCGGGCGGAAGAAGCCGTACAGCACATCGCCGCGCACATGGCCGTTCTTGCTCAGCGTGTAGGCGCCGGCCGTCATGAACAAGGTGCCGTAAAGCATGATCTGCGCATCCAGCACCCAGGCATGGGGCTTGTTCAGCACATAACGGGAGAACACCTCCCAGCTGATCAGCAAGGTCAGCAGCACGACGGACCAGGCAAAGGCCTTGCCTATCCAGGTGGAGAAACGGTCCACCGCCAGCAGCAGCTTCTGCATCAAGACTCCTTCCCAACGCGGATCTCAAGAAAAAGGGGGCGCGGCGCCCCCTGTCACAGCAGCGCTGGCCGCTCAGGCCTTTTTCGCCGGCGCCTTGCGGCCGAAGTAATGGTTGTAGGCCATCTTGAAGTCCACCGTGTAGTCACCCTGCCACTGGCCGGCGCGCGCCGCGAAGGCCCGCTGGCTGTCCAGGATCTTCTTGAACATCGCGTTCTCGCCACCTTTCTTCGTCATGATCTTGTCCCAGGCGGCCAGCTGGGCGCGCAGGATGGCGTCGGGCGTCTTGTAGAACTTGACGCCGGCCTTCTTCAGCTCCTCATAGTCCTTGGAATTGCGCTCGATGGCCTTCCAGCTCATGTCGGCGCTGGCCGCCTGCACGCCGTACTCGACGATGGCCTTGAGCTCAGCCGGTAGCGCGTTCAGCTTGGTCTTGTTAAACAGGATCTCGAATTGCTCGCCGCTCTGGTGGAAGCTCTGCAACATGCAGTTCTTGACCACATCGGGGAAGCCCAGCAGCTTGTCCGAGCTGGCGTTGTTGAACTCGGCGCCGTCGATCAGGCCGCGGTCCAGCGCCGGCACGATCTCGCCGCCGGGCAGCGGGTTCACCGCCGCGCCCATATCGGTGTACATGTCCACCGCCAGGCCCACGGTGCGGAACTTGACGCCCTTCAGATCGGCCTCCTTGGCGATCGGCTTCTTGAACCAGCCAAAGGGCTGGGTGGGCATGGGGCCGTAGAGATAGGAGGCCACGTCCAGGTTCAGCGAGGCATAGATCTCCTCCAGCAAGGCCTTGCCGCCGCCGTAGTTGTGCCAGGCCAGCAGCATATTCGGGTCCATGCCGAAGGAGGGCCCGGAGCCCCACAGCGCCAGCGCCGAGTTCTTGCCATAGTGATAGGCCACCACGCCGTGGCCGCCGTCCAAGGTGCCCTTGGCCACGGCGTCCAGCAGCTGGAAGGCCGGCACCACCGAGCCGGCCGGCAGCACCTCGATCTTCAGGCGCCCGCCGGCCATGTCGTTGACCTTCTTCGCGAAGTCCTGGGCGTACTCGTGGAAGATGTCCTTCGAGGGCCAGGTCGACTGGAAGCGCAGGCTGGTGGTCTGGGCCGTCGCGATCATCGGCGCGGCCAGCGCGCCGGCGGCGGCCGTGCCGGTGGCGGCTTTCTTCAGAAAGCGCCGGCGCGCGGCCGGGGCCTGGTCTTTGGGTTCTACGCTCATCTCGGTCTCCTAGGTTTTTGAAATCAAGATCTCGCGCCCGGGCAGCCGCCCCAACGCCGCGCCACCGCCTCTTGTGACCGAGGCTGGCCGCGCTGAGCTTGAATATCAAAGCCTTGACCGGAGCGGGCAAGTGGGTCAAACCCGCGAGGCCCCCGACTCATATGGACATTTTCTGAACACCCCTCTTTCAGGGTCGGCGCCGTGCTGGCACCCGGCTCTCCAGCGCCGGCGGCCGGTAGTCGGGCCGGAAGCGGCAGCTCGACGGGACGCGGGCCTGGGCCGCGCGGCAGCCCTCGGCCACCGAGGCCGGCGTCGGCTTGCGCCCCTGCTCGACCCAGGCCTGCAGCGCGTCCAGCGCGGCCACATAGCTGGCGTCGCTGAGGTAGCTGTGATCGCTGTCCTCGGTGAAGGCCTGGACCAGGCCGTCGGCGCGGCCGGCACTGGCCATGGTGTCGGCCCAGACCGATTCCAGCTCGACGAAGACGGTCGGGTCGTCGATACCATGGACGCTCAGCACCGGCACCGGGATGCGGCCCCGGGGGTCAGCATCGGCGCCGAAACGGGCCACGGCGGCCGGGTCGGCGGCATAGCGCAACACGCCGGCGTTCAGGGCCTGGTCGTCGTCCGAGCCGCGATAGACCGCGCCGATATTGCCGAATACATTGCCGCCGCCCGTGCGCTTGCTGGCGATGTCCTGGAAGTGGAATGTGGCCCAGTTCAGATGGTTCAGCACACTGCGCTCGGGAATGCGGATCACATCGACGACCGTCTTGAGCCGCCGGGCCTGCTCGGCGCTGCGCTCTGCGGCCGGCAGGCCCAGGCCCAGGCAGTCCCTGGCGCGCTGCGCCAGCTCCGCCGAAGTCAGCATGGCGCCGGCCGGCAGCCCCATCCACAGCGGGTACTGCGGCTCGTCGGGGCGCGGATGGTTGTTGCACAGGTATTGGTAGACCACGCGCAGGTCGAGCCTGAAGTCGTAGGAACGGGTGCCGCCGGCCAGCAGGCCGTTGCTCAGCAGCACCGCGTCATAGGGCTTGCCGGCGGTGAACAGCTCGGCCCCCCTGGCCGCGACACCGCCGCCCCAGGACTGACCATGCAGCACAGTCAGCTTCGGCTTGGCCACATGCCGAACAAAGATGTCGCGCAGGCGCTCGGTGTCCTCGGCCGCGGCCGTCACCGCGACGCCGCCCTGGCGGAAGCTGGACGCCGCCCAGGCATAGCCGGCGCGCGGCATGACGGACCAGCGCTGCAAATCCTCCTCGACCCGCTTCATCGTCGGCGCGCCGAGGAAGGGGCCGCCATGGGCATGCAGCAGCAGCCGGCCGTTCCAGGCCGCCGGCATGGCAATCAGATAGAAGGCGCCGGCGCTGTCTTGCCCGCCCAGGCAGCGCACATCGGCGCCGAGGCCGGCCGGGCAGGCCCGGGGCTGCGGCGCGGCCTCGACCACGGGCGGGGTCTGGTGGGCACAGGCCGCCAGCAGCGCGGCACAGAGGGCCAGCAATAGTCGCTCGATACTCAGCATGGGGTCGAGCCCCTCTTCGCGCGCAGGCCCAGCAGCAAGAGGCCGGCCAGCAGCAGCGCGTAGCTGGCGGGCTCGGGCACCGGCGTCGTGAAGCCCAGCTGCTCGCTGGCCACGCGCTGCAGCCGCAGCGCATCGGCGCTGCCGATGCCCAGGTCGGCCGCCGCGATCTCGGCCGCGCCCAGCGAGGCCGGATCGAGCCCGGTCAGGCTGCCGAACAGGGTCAGCGCGCTCAGATAGGAGCCGTATTTGCTGGCATGGGTGCCGTCGTCGAACCAGAGGTCGATCAGGCCGTCGCTGGCGGCATCGGCCGCATACATATCGGGTGTCGCGATGCCGCTGGCGATCGCGCGCATGAAGCTGTCGCCGACCGGCGCGATCGCGGTGACACCGCCGCTGCCATCGGCGCCGGCCAGGTTCGCCGCCGTCTGATAGGCGGCGCGCAGGTCTGCGGCCATCGCGCCCAGCGAGCCGTAGAACGAGGTGGCCGGCGTGCTGGTGAAGCTGACCACGCCGGTGACCGGATCGGTGACGGTCGTGAACGGCGCGTTGACCAGATTGGGCCGCGCCCAGGTCTGGTACAGATAGAGCTCGGTGGCCGCGCTGGCGTTCGCGTTGGCGGGGATGTTGCGCAGGGTGCCACAGGTGCCGGCGCTGGCGCCGGTGATGGCCGCGCATTCGGCGTTGCTGCCACCGATCAGCTCGCGCTCGCGGTAGGACAGCGCATGGCCCTGGTGCGCGTAGTCCTCGATCAGGTCCACATAGGTGTTGAAGTAGGCCGGGTTGGAGGCCAGCCCGGCCTGCTTGGGCAGGGCCTCGTCGCTCTGCTCCTGCAGCACCAGCTTGCTCCAGGCCTGCGAGGCGATATTGCCGCGCAGGTCCCAGCCGGCCGGGTTGCTGTTCAGGAAGTGGCCGCGCAGCGAGGCGGCATTGCGGGTCGACAAGGCCACGTCATAGTCGAGCCCGGCCTGCACGGTGAACTGCTTGAAGATGCCGGCCACCCCGCCCCAGGGGTGAGGCTCGAAGCTGTTGCTGCCGGCGGGGTTGGCCAGCGCCATCGCGGCGGTCAGGTCCCGCACGTTCGCGCTGTTGTAGCTCATCACCGGATCGACCCGGCCAAAGGTGTAGCTGTTGCCGACGAACAGCACGCTGATCGGTTCGGCCTGCAGGCTGCCGGCGCCGGCCAGCAAAAGGACGGCAAGCTTGAGTTTCATCACGGTCTCCTTGTGTTTGCCGCACACAGTAGGATGGCCGCGCCCTCGGGTCAAATATCCCGAAACCCGGATTTCAAGACTTTTTGCATATGGACTTGCGCCAGCTCCGCTACTTTGTCACCGTGGCCGAAACAGGCCATATGACCCGTGCCGCCGCGCTGCTGGGCATCCAGCAGCCGCCGCTGAGCCAGCAGATCAAGGCTCTGGAGCAGCAGCTTGGCCTGCCGCTGCTGCAGCGCCATCCCAAGGGCGTGAGCCTGACCGACGGCGGGCGGCTGCTGCTGGTCGAGGCCAGGCGCTTGCTGCAGGACTTCGGCGAGATGCGCGAGCGCATGGAGCGCCTGGCCAGCGGCCAGCAGGGCCTGCTGTCGGTGGGCTTCACCAGCTCGGCCGCCGCCCATGCCTACACGCCGGCGGTGCTGCGCGCCTGCCGCAGCCGCCACCCGGGCATCGCGCTGACGCTCAGCGAGGACAACGCGGCCGCACTGATCGAGGCGGTCGCGAAGGCGCGGCTGCACTGCGCCTTTGTGCGGGTGCCGGTGACGCGGCCCGATGCGCTGGTGTTCGAGACCCTGCTCAGCGAGCCGGCGCTGCTGGCTGTGCCGCTGGACCACCGACTGGCCGGCACGGCCCGCAACCGCCACACGGCAGTGCCGCTGGCCGAGCTGCATGGCGAGGCACTGATCCTGGTGCGCCGCCCCGGCGCGGCCGGCCTCTATGCCAATCTGCTGAGCCTGTGCGAGCGCTCCGGCGTGCAGCCGCGCATCGCCGCCGAGGTCGAGCGCATGATGACCAATCTGAACCTGGTCGCGGCCGGCGCCGGCATCTCCATCGTGCCGGCCTCGATGCGCGGCGCCCATGCCCATTCCATCGTCTACCGGCCGCTGCCGAAGAACGCCGCGCTGCAAGCCCCGCTGACCCTGGTCTACCGCCAGGCCGACCAGCTCGGGACCATGGCCAGCTTCCTGAACCTGGCGCGCGAGATCGCGCTCGAGCATGCCTAGGCCTGCAGCCCTGCTGGCCCTGCTGCTGGCCCTGCTGGCCGCCCTGCCCGCCAGCGCCTGGCCGGAGCGGGCGATACGGCTGCTGGTGGCCTATCCGCCCGGCGGCGTCAGCGACGAGACCGCAAGGCTGCTGGCTCATGGATTGAGCCAACGTCTCAAGGTGCCGGTGCTGGTGGAGAACCGCGCCGGCGCCGGCGGTGTGGCCGCGATGGAAGCGCTGGCGCGCGCCGCGCCCGACGGCCACACGCTGTGCTACTCGGCCATCAGCCCGTTGGTGATCGCGCCGCTGCTGGGCCAGCCGGCCTACGACGCGCAGCGCGACTTCGCGCCGGTGATGCGGGTGATGGACACGCCGGTGCTGCTGCTGGCCCACGCCGGCTTCAAGCCCGACAGCCTGGCCGAGCTGCTGGCCCTGGCGCGCAGCCAGCCGGGCCGCGTGCGCTGGGCCAGCTCGGGCCAGGCCACGACAGGCCATCTGGTGCTGGAGCAGCTGAAGCTGGCCGCCGGCGTCGACATCACCCATGTGCCCTACAAGGGCGGCGGCCAGCAGCTCAATGACGCGCTGAGCGGGCAGTTCGAGATGCTGTCCTCGAATGTCGCGCCCCAGCAATTGCAGTATGTTCGCCAGGGCCGGCTCAAAGCCATCGCGGTCGGCGCGCCACAGCGCCTGGCCGCGCTGCCCGAGGTGCCGACCTTGGCCGAGCTGGGCTACCCCACGGCCAATCTGGTCTCCAGCTTCGGCATCTTCGCGCCGCAGGGCCTGCCACCACAGCGGCTGCAGCGCCTCAACGAGCTGCTCAACGAGGTGCTTGCCGAGCCGGCGCTGCAGCAACGCCTGGTCGCCAGCAGCAATCTGTCGGGCGGAGGCAGTGCGCGGGACTTCGAGCGGCTGATAGAGCGCGAGCGCGGCCGGGCGGTGTCGATGGGGCTGGGCGGCGTGGGACGGTAGCACGCTCTAGGCATCCGGCCGCGTGAAGCGGATCACCGGACGCGGGGAAGCCTCGGAACATGGCTCCCCCCCTTTGGTAGGAGACGAAGCCCATGCAGGCGACCCTAAACTGCCGCCCTGATCAACCTTGCCTTACGGCAAGCACCGAAGCGGGCATATGGCGTACCTCTTGGTCGTTCTCTTCTTTCTGGCTTTGTTCGTGGTGGCGCCACTCAAGGGCGCCTTGGTTTTTTCCGGGTCCCTGCTTTTGGCATCACTGGCCGTTCAGGCCACGAGCTCGGCGGTGTCGAGGGTCAGCGTGTCGCTGACCGAAGCATTCAAGGCGATTGTCCTGTCCTTGTTCTTTACCGCCATCGCGGCGTTCACAGCCGTCAGCTTCATGGTCGGCGCTCCCCGGGAACTGCTCAACAGCGGCAGCGGCCTGGTGTTGCTGGCGCTGCAGTATGGTGCTTACGTACTCGGATTCCGGATGGCTTTGGGGCTCACGTTTGCACACTCGGCTGTCGTGGCGGTCATCTCGACCCTGGTCACGTCGGTCGCCATCTGGTTCATCGCCCGGATGGCCACAGTCGGCGCTTGACGGGCTCGTCAATCCTGCCAGGACCCCGCCAACGGAAGCCATCGAACACAACCCACAGATCGACTGTTGAACCCTGATCATGGATAGCCCTCCCGCCCGACCCGAGTTGCTCGACTACGTGGTCTTCTTCGAGACCGAGCCCGATTGGGTACATCCCGAGGGCTGGTACTACGGCGTCCGCTTCGAGACCACACGCGGCCAGGACCGCGTCATCGCGACCCTGGCGCCGGACGAGGCCGAGTTCTCGTTCGAGTGGTGGCAGGGTGATGTGCGCCGTATGCGGGTTCAATCGGTGCTGGCCGTCGACTGGCGGATCGAAACCACGCCGACCCGGGAGCTGCTGCGCGTCGGCTACAACGACCTGCAGGTCAAGTTCTGCGAGTTGCAGCTTCGGCCCCATGTGAGCATCGATTGGGCCATGACGTGGTGACGGGCGCAGGCCCTGCGGTCGGGCACGAAGACTGCAGAATCTGCCCATGACCCCATCCCTCGAACGCTCGCCGCAGCCCTATCTGCGCATCGCCGGCCTCTTGTATCTGGCCATCATCGCCCTCGGGCTGTTCGGTGAGGCGGTCGTGCGCGGCAGCCTGGTCGTGGCCGGCGATGCGGCGGCCACCGCGGCGCGCATCGCCGCCGAGCCGCTGCTGTGGCGGGCCGGCATCGCCGGCGATCTGTTGATGCATGTGCTCGATCTGCCGGTGATCCTGGCGCTCTACTACCTGCTGCGGCCGGTCAGCCGGCCCCTGGCCCTGCTCGCGACCTGGTTCAACCTGATCCAGACCGCCGTGCTGGCCGCCAACAAGCTCAACCTGCTGCTGCCTGTCCTGCTGCTGGAGGGCAGTGGCATCGGCCAGGCCTTCAGCGCGGCGCAGCTGCAATCCCTGACAAGGCTGGCGATCAATCTGCATGCCTACGGTTTCGGTATCGGCCTGATCTTCTTCGGCATTGCCTGCCTGTTGCGCGGCTGGCTGATCGCCCGCAGCGGCTTCCTGCCCAGGCCACTGGGGCTCTTGCTGCTGCTTGCTGGCCTCAGCTATCTGCTCAACAGCTTTGCGCTGCTGCTGGCGCCCAAGCTCGCGGCGGCGATGTTTCCCGCCATCCTGCTGCCGGCCTTCATCGGCGAGCTGGCGCTGGCGCTGTGGCTGATCGTCAAGGGCGTGGACCTGCCGCAATGGGCGCGGCGACGAGCCGACGCGCTCGCCTGAGGCCTTCGATACTTTTGGCACCCCCTGCCGCTGCTGCTACCCTCTCTCCCGCCAAAACTGCATCCACCGGATTTGTCACCATGACTCTTGTTCGCCCTCTCGGTCTGGCGCTCTGCCTGGCTCTTTGTTTCGGCACGGCCGGCGCCCAGGCGGCGACCAAGCCGCTGGCGGCCGTCACAACGGTCGAAGGCATTGCCGAGTACCGGCTGGCCAATGGCATGCAGGTGCTGCTGGCGCCGGACAACTCCAAGCCCAGCACCACGGTCAATGTGACCTACCGGGTCGGCTCCAAGCATGAGAACTATGGCGAGACCGGCATGGCCCATCTGCTGGAGCATCTGATCTTCAAGGGCACGCCGAAGAACCGCGCGCCCTGGGCCGAGTTCAGCAAGCGGGGCCTGCGCGCCAATGGCTCGACCTGGCTGGACCGCACCAACTACTTCGCCAGCTTCGCCGCCAACAACGACAACCTGAAGTGGTATCTGGACTGGCAGGCCGATGCGATGGTCAACAGCTTCATCGCCCGCAAGGACCTCGACACCGAGATGACCGTGGTGCGCAACGAGATGGAGATGGGCGAGAACAACCCCGGCTACATCGTCTACGAGCGTCTGATGGGCGCGATGTACAGCTGGCACAACTACGGCAAGAGCACGATAGGCGCGCGCGCCGACATCGAGAACGTCGACATCCCGCGCCTGCAGGGCTTCTACCGAACCTACTACCAGCCCGACAACGCCACCCTGATCGTTTCCGGCAAGTTCGAGCCGGCCCAGGTGCTGGCCTGGGTGCAGGCCAGCTTCGGCAAGATCCCTGCGCCGAAGCGCCAGCTGCCCAAGCTCTACACCCTGGACCCGGTGCAGGACGGCGAACGCATGGTGACGGTTCGCCGCAACGGCGGCGTGGCCAGCGCCAACGTGGCCTACCACGTGCCGCCCGGCCCGCATCCGGACTATGCGGCCGTCGAGCTGCTGAACCTGATACTGACCGAGCCGCCGGCCGGCCGCCTGCACAAGCAGCTGGTCGAGACCAGCAAGACCGCCGCCTCGGTCAGCGCCTTCAGCGCGCCGCTGGCCGAGCCGGGCTTCACGATGATTGGCGCCGACCTGGCCCCGGGCGCCGATCTCGATGCGCTCAGCCGCGAGATGCTGGCCGTCGTCGAAGGCCTGGGCAAGACGCCAATCAGCGCCGACGAGCTCAAGCGCGCCCAGCAGCGCTGGCTGAACCGCTGGGAGCAGCAGTTCGCCGATCCTGAGCAGGTCGGCACCGCCTTGTCCGAAACCATCAGCCAGGGTGACTGGCGCCTGTTCTTCCTGCTGCGCGACCGCGTCAAGGCCGCCCAGCTGGCCGATGTGCAGCGGGTCGCCAACGAACGCCTGATCCAGGCCAACCGCACGCTGGCCCACTACATCCCGACCGACAAGCCGCTGCGCGCGCCGGCCCCGGCCAAGGTCGACGTGGCCGCCGAGATGAAGGCCTTCAAGCCGGCTGCCGCCGAAGCTGCGGTTGCAGCCTTTGACGCCAGCCCGGCCAATATCGACAAGCTGACCCAGACCCACCAGCTGGCCAACGGCATGAAGCTGGCCCTGCTGCCCAAGCCCACACGCGGCGGCGCGGTCAATGCCAGCATCACGCTGCGCTGGGGCGACGCCGACAGCCTGAAGGGCCTGCGCCCGGTGGCCGAGGCCACCGGCGCCCTGCTCGACAAGGGCACGCAGACGCTGAGCCGCCAGCAGTTGCGCGACCGGCTCGATGAGCTGAAGGTGGAGCTGCGCGTGGTGCCGGCGGCCGATTCGGTCAGCATCGCCTGGGTCACCAAGCGCGAGCATGCGGTCGAGGCCGCCACGCTGATCGCCGAGATGCTGCGCCGCCCGGCGCTGGCCCCCGAGGCGCTGGAAGAGGTGCGTGCCCAGGCCCTGTCGGGCCTGCAGGCGCAGCGCGCCGAGCCCGAGGCGGTGGCCGAGAACGCGCTGGCCCTGGCCATCAACCCCTATCCGCGCGGCGATGTGCGCCACAGCCGCAGCTTCGACGAGATCGAGGCCGACACCAAGGCCGTCAAGATCGAGCAGCTGCGCGAGTTCCACCAGCGCTTCTACGGCGCCGCCCAGGCCCAGTTCAGCGCGGTCGGCGATTTCGATGCCGCAGCGCTGAAGACAGCGCTCGACAAGGCCCTGGGCGACTGGAAGGCTGCCGCGCCTTACCAGCGCATCGCGACACCCAGCGCCGGCGCGCCCGGCAAGCTGCAGCTGCTGGCCACGCCCGACAAGCAGAACGCCGTGCTGGCCGCCCGCATGCCGCTGGCACTGAACGATGACCACGCCGACTACGCGGCGGTCTCGGTGGCCAACTACCTGTTCGGCGGCGGCCAGGATTCGCGACTGTGGACCCGCATCCGCGAGAAGGACGGCCTGAGCTACGGGGTCTGGTCCTTCCTGGCCTGGAACCAGATCGACCTGAACTCGCCCTGGAATATCGGTGCCATCTTCGCGCCGAGCAACCGCGCCAAGGTCGAGACCGCGCTGCGCGAGGAAGTGGCGCGCGCGCTAAAAGACGGCTTCAGCGCCGCCGAACTCGAGAGCGCCAAGAAAGCCATGCTCTCGCAGCGCCGCCTGGGCCGCGCCCAGGACCCGGGCCTGAGCCGCGCACTGGCCGGCAATCTCTATCTGGGCCGCACCATGGCCAAGAGCCAGCAGGTCGACGATGCGATCGCCGCGCTGAGCCTGGAGCAGGTCAACACGGCGCTGCGCAAGTACTTCAAGCTTGAAGACTTCCAGATCGTGTTTGCGGGCGACTTCAAGTAAACCGCGAGCGAGCCCATACGCTTCACGATAAAACGGCCTGCGGGCCGTTTTTCTTTTTGCAGGTCGACCCGACGGCAAGTTCAGCAATCAGCTCTGGGCCCGCTACCTCGACTGAGTCCGTCGACCTGCACAATCGTCGCCAGGCCCTGCCTTCAACACACCCGTCCCTGGAGCCACCCGATGAACCCAGCCACCGCCCCGCAGCAACTCGCCCTCGGCCAATTCAAGGTCAAGATCGGCCCGCCCGAGGCGATGAGCGCGCCGCCGGGCGCGGCGCCCCTGTCGCGCCGCTCGCTGGACAAGCAGTACGAGGGCGGGCTGCAGGGCCAGGCGCTGGGCGAGATGCTGGCGGCCGGCCAGCCGCAGGCGGGCGAAGCGGCCTATACCGCGCTGGAGTCCTTCAGCGGCACGCTGGACGGCCGTGCCGGCAGTTTCGCGCTGGCCCATCTGGGCCTGATGAGCGGTGAGCGGTAGGACCTGCGCATCGCCATCGTGCCCGGTTCGGGTCTGGGCGGGCTGGCCGGCATCAGCGGCGAGCTGCGGCTGCGCCTCGAAGGCGGCGTCCACCATTACGAGCTGAGCTACCGCCTGCCCTGAGCACGACCCGCAGGCCACATAATCGCGCTCCTTTCCTCCACGACCGGCGGCGCAGGATCTCGATGTACTCCTCCACCTTCATCTTCGCGACCCAGCAGTTCGACGAGGCCTTTCATCGTCTGGACCAGCAGATCGCGGCCCATGCCAAGACCATCCCCGGCTATCTGGGCGAGGAGAGCTGGAGCAATGCCGACACCGGTCTGGTCTCCAATGTCTATTACTGGGAGACGCTGGAGGCCTTGCAGCAGCTGATGCAACACCCCAGCCATCTGGAGGCCAAGGCCGCGCAGGCGCAGTGGCTGGCCGGCTACCAGGTGGTGATCTCGCAGGTGCTGCGCTGCTATGGCGATGCCAAGCTGACCGGCCTGCTGCCGAGCGCGTCTTTGTAGCCAGCCGTCCGCGTGTGACCGGCCGCATCAATCAATCAATCAGTTGGGGCGGCAACCGCCTTGCATCATCCGGCTCTCGATGGCGATGATGCGGTCATGGCTGCGGCCCACGGCGCCGGAGTTGTCGACATTGCTCTGGCGACTGCTGCGCACGGCCGCGTTGCGTTGCCCGAAAGCTTCGCCGCGCGCCCTGTTGAGCTGAGCGCAGTCGACCTGCTGGCCCACCGGCTGCCACTGCTCGCCTCGCTTCGATGCATCGCCGAAGCTGCCCAGACGAGCCTTCTCGGCATCGGCTCGTGCCTTCGCTTCCTTCTGGTCCTGTTCGGTCGGCCCGGGCGCGATGGTCAAGGACTTGCCCTGACCAGCACAAGGCAGGGTCTGGTAGCTCGCCTTGCCGTCGACCGTGCACTTGTAGACGCTCTGGCTCCAGGCATTGGCCAGGGGCAGCAGTGCGGCAAGGACCAAGACCGATGCGTGCAGAACAAGCGGGTTTGTCATCATGGCGCGGTGGAGGGTAGTTGAAGAGCTGGTGGCCGATCTGAGCGGTCTCCCTGATTGAAGTTGTGGGGCAGCTTCTCGGTCAATCGCCACGAGGGGGGATGAGCGTGCTGCAGTACCGGAATCCCGTGCCATACAAGCCTGAAACGCTGCGCTATCCTCAGTCCCGGCCAGCACCTTATTCCCGCGCTGGTCCTCGCGACCATGCTTGTGCCCCGGATCGCCCTGCTGCTCGGTCTGCCGCTGATGCTGACGGCAGCGGCGGCCCATACCCTCAGCGGCTGCGGTCATCATGCCTATCCGCCCTGGAACTGGGAGCATCAGGGCCAGATCATCGGCACCTGCGCCGACGTGGCGCGGCGCGCCTTCGCGGCCGCCGGGCTGACGCTGAAGCTGGACCATGTCGGCCCCTGGGCGCGCTGCCAGGCCCTGATCGAGCGCGGCGATGTCGACGTCAATATCTGCGCCTTTGACAACCCCAAGCGGCGCGAGACCTCGGTCATCGTCGAGCCCGCGATGGGGCGCAACGAGGCGGCCGTCTTCGTGCCGCGCGGCAGCCCGCTGACGTTCGAGCGCTGGCAGGACCTGCAGGGCCTGCGCGTGGGCATGGTGCATGGCGTCAGCCTGGGCGCCGAGTTCGATGCCTTCCTGCTGCAGCACACCCAGCTCGACCGCGCGCTCAGCGAAGCGCTCAATATGCGCAAGCTGCTGGCCGGGCGGCTGGACGCGGTGGCCACCGGACGCGAGCTGGGCCTGCTGACGCTGTCGGTGCTGGGCTGCCAGCACAAGATCCAGGCCCTGCCGCAAGCGGTGCTGGTCGGCGAGTTATTCATCCAGATGTCCAAGCGCTCGCCCCATCTGGCCGCGTTGCCCAAGGTGCAGGCCTTCCTGCAACGCCCGGACTACAAGACCCTGCTGACCCAGCTGCACCGCCACTACACCGAGCTCTACACCGCGCAGCAGGCCTCGGCGCCTATCGAGGCCTGCGCCTCGCACTGAGAGGCTGACAGGCAATCCAGCATGTCCGACAATTCAAGGGCGGGCCACGCGGTGAGCACATCACACCGCCCGGTCCGCGCGGCCTGCGGCTCTTCAGGGCAGTGGTGCCGAACCCAGGTAATCGGGCCGCCGGCCGGTGGCGCGCCAGAAGTCGACCAGGCCGAGGTCACGCATCAGCACGGCAAAGCCGGGCATCTCGCGCACCGGCGCCATCACCGGCAAGAACAGATGGCTGGTGAAGCGCCGGCGCACGTCGACATGCTGGGCCTGTCCCGCCGCCCAGACCGGCCCCGCCATCACCGGCCCGCGCTCCAGCAGGAAGGCTTCGCAGAACTGCAGCGCGCGCTCGACGTCGCCCAGCGCCGCCAGGTGCAGGCTGGCGGTGACGGCCATCAGCGGCCCACCCCGTGTCGCCGTTGTCGCCACCGCATCGGCGGCCGCCGCGCGAGCCGTGGCGCCACCGTCGACCAACGCGCTGTAGGCGCCGCGCAGCAGCGACTCCAGCGGCGGCGGCAGCATCGGCCGCGGTGCCGGCGCGCCCAGCATCTCCAGCGCACGGTCGGCGCGCCCGGTGAAGCCCAGCACACCGATACGCGCCATCCAGGTCGCCAGGTGTGCGGGCCGCAGCTCCAACGCCCGAGCGCCGGCGCGGTCGGCGTCGACGAGGCGGTCGTTCATCCAGTGCGCATAGATTGAACGGAAGGCGTAGCCGGCATGCAGCGGGTCCAGCGCTACCGTGCGCAGGCGCAGCGGGTAATGCTCGGCCAGCATGCCGCTGGCGGACAGCACCAGGCTCAGCGCGTCCAGCGCCGGCGCATGGTCGGGGTGCTCGTCCAGCACTTGGCGCAGGGCGTCGTGGATGCTGCCCCAGTTGCCGGTCGTGGGCTGCAGCAGGGCCAGCGCGGTACGCGCATGCGGCTGACGGGCATCCAACGCCAGCGCGCGCTGGGCCGCGTCGCGCACCTCGCCCAGGCGCGCCGCCATCTCGCCGGGCGGCGCGAACTCGGCGCCCTGGCGCAGCGCCAGAGCCAGCCGACCCCAGGCCTGCGCATGCGTTGGCGCCTGTAGCACGGCGTCGCGCAGCGGCTCGACGGCTTGACGGGCCCAGGCCGGGTCGGCCTCGCGCAATGCGCTGTCGCTGAGGTCAAACAGCGCCTGCAATCGCTTGGCCTCGCTCCGAGCGCTGGACACCGACCACCAGGCCAGCCCCGCCGCCGCGCTGCCGCCCAGCGCGCCGGCCACCCACAGCAGCCGGCGCCGGCCCGCCGACGCAGGCGGCAACTGCTGCGCTGGCGCCGACATGCCGCCGGGTGCCAGCGGGCCGCCCGACTCCGACGCAGCGGTCTCGACAGGTTCCTGCCGCGGGACTGGGGGCTCGAAGCCGCCAGGGGCCACCAGCTTGTAGCCAACCTTGGGGATGGTCTCGACTTCGACGCCCTTGCCGCCCACGCTGCCGGCCGCGCGCAGGCCGCGCCGCACGCCGGCGATGGCACGGTGGACCGCGTCGTCGCCCACCACCGTGCCATCCCAGCAGCGCGCCACCAGCAGGTCGCGCGACACCACGCCGCCGCCGGCGTCGGCCAGCGCCACCAGCACCTGCATCATGCGCGGCTCCAGGTCCACGCCCTGGGCCGGCCCGTCGATGCGCCGCGTTGACGGCCGGATCCGCAGCGCGCCCAGCGCGAAGTCCTGGCGTTCGGACAGCACGACGGGCGGCGGGGCAAGAGGCATCGCGCGGCTTCCTCGGCGGGGGCTCGGGCCGCCTCCATCGGAACCATATCAGACTTGCATCGGGTCTCCATCAGGCCTTGCGCAGGGCTCGGCCGCAGCATCGGTGCACCGCCAATCCGGCGGAAGCAATGGGAGTTCAACATGTCAAGACTTCAGCACTGGGCCCCGGCAGCGATCGCACTGGGGCTCTGCGCCACCGCCCAGGCCGGCAGCGTGGCCATCGAAGGCACGCGCAGCAACATCTCGGCCGGCGGAATACCCAACGGCCGTTGCGCACCGGCCATCACCGTCCTGTTCTCGCCCGGCGTCTTCATGGCCGAGGGCAGCAGCAATCTGGGCAACTTCCAGTACACGGCCAGCCATTGCATCGCGGCGCCGCCGCCCGGAAGCTATTTCGACGGCCAGTTCGAGTGGACCTTCGCCGACGGCACGGTCCACGGCACGCATGGCGGCACGCTCAGCGTCGGTGCCACACCCGGTGTGTTCGATGTTTCCGAGCAGATGGTCTTCACCGGCGGCACCGGCCGCTACGCCGGCGCCAGCGGCTACGCCAATGCCATCGGCACGCTGCAGTTCGGCATGCATCAGGGCCAGCCGGCCAGCTTCGGCAACGTGGCCTTCAGCGGCGAGTTGATCGCCGCGGCGGTACCGGAGCCCGCCAGCGGGCTGATGATGGCCGTGGCGCTGGGCGCGGCCGGCCTGCGCGCGGCGCGCAGACGCCTGAGGGACTGAGGGACTGAGGGCCGGAGCGCCGATGCGCTGAGGAGACCCGTCCATGACTCTTGATCGCCGCACCCTCCTTGTTGCCGCAACAGCGCTCATGGCTGCACCGCGGGCTTCCGCCCGACCGCAGCCTGCGAAGGCCGCACGCATCCAGCCGGTTGTGGACGACTATTTCGGCACCCGGGTCACCGATCCCTACCGGTGGATGGAGGATCCTCAGGATCCCGACTGGCTCCCTTATCTCGAATCGCAGAATGCTGCGACGCGGTCGGCGCTCGATGCCATTCCTGGCCGCGCGGCGCTGGCGCAGAAAATCTCCGCACTCTCCGGCGATACCGCGGTGACAAGCCGCGTCAAGCCGGTCGGTGAGCTGCTCTTCTATGAGCAAAGGCCGGCCGGTGCCGACAACTTCAAACTGTTCGTGCGGGGCTCCGACGGCCATATCCGCCTGCTGATCGACCCGACCATGATGAAGATGGGCGGCGCCCATGTCTCGCTCGACTGGTGGGAGCCTTCGTTCGATGCTCGCCATATTGTGTACGGCCTGTCGGCAGCCGGCTCCGAGGCCTCGATCTGCCATGTCATGGAGGTAGTGACCGCCAAACTGCTACCGGAACGAATCCCGAACACCGACTATGGCGTCACCGGCTGGCTGCCCGATAGCAGCGGCTTCCTCTATACCGTCTTCGTCAACAAGCGCGGCACGCCCGAGTTCTATCTGGACAGCGAGCTCCGGCTGCACCGGCTGGGCGCTGATCCAAAGACCGATACGCTCGTGCTGAAGCGCGGGCTCTATGCGGAGCTGCCGATGGAACGGGTGCAGTTGCCAAGCATCCAGACCCTCCCCGGGTCAGACATCGCGCTCGTGACGGTCTCCGACATCCGGCAAGAGAAAGCCATCTGGACCGGGCGGCTCGCCGGCCTGATCGCCGGCAAGCCCATGCTGACCCAGGTCGCCGGCTTCGATGATCTGGTGACCTCGGCCGCGGTAGCCGGTGATGATCTGTACCTGCTCGCCCATCGCGGCGCGATCCGAGGGCGTGTCCTGAAAACCTCGCTGACCCGGCCTGATCTCACCGCCGCGCGCGAGGTGGTCCCGCAGGGGCCGACCGTGATCGAGCGCCTGAGCTCTGCCCGAGATGGCGTCTATGTCACGATCATGGATGGCGGTGTCCAGCGCCTTGCACGGCTGGCCGGCGGGCGCGTGGCGGCCATCGATCTGCCATTCGAAGGCACGATCGGCGGCGTGTTCACGACGCCGGAGCACGACGGCGCCTATTTGTGGCTCGCCGGCTGGCTGGAGCCCAGCGGGATCTGGCGGGTCGGCGCCGACGGCAGCGTCACCGATACCGGGCTGAATCCGCGTCCGCCGATCGATACCGCGCCCTACGAAGCACGGCGCGGTTTCGCGAGCGCCAAGGATGGCGTGAAGATCCCCTACACCTTGCTCTACCGCAAGGGGCTGACGCTGAACGGCGCCAACCCGGTACTCGTCACCGCCTACGGCGCCTATCAACTTCCATTGACACCGCAGTTCTCATCCGCTCGACTGCCCTTCCTCGATGATGGCGGCGTCTATTGCGTCGCCCATGTACGAGGGGGCGGCGAATATGGGCGCGAATGGCACAAGGGTGGGCAAAAGCAGACCAAGGCCAATACCTGGCGAGATCTGATCGCCGTCTGTGAGGGCTTGATTGCCGCGAAGGTGACGAGTCCTGCCAGGCTCGCAATCATGGGCGGCTCAGCTGGCGGCATCACCGTGGGACGCGCGCTGACCGAGCGACCTGAACTCTTTGCAGCAGCCATATCGGATGTCGGCTGGACGAATCCGATCCGCTATACGGCCGAACAGAACGTCTCCGACATCGAGGAATGGGGGCCAATGATTGACGCGAAGAGCTTTCGCATCATATACGACATGGATGCCTATCAGGCGATACGCGACGCCGTGTCCTACCCTGCGGTGCTGTGCATGACCGGCGTTACCGATCCCCGCGTGGCTCCCTGGCATGTCGCCAAGTTCGCCGCCCGCCTGCAGGCCGCGACGGTCAGCGGCAATCCAGTGCTGCTTCGCGTCGACTTTGATGCCGGTCATGGCATCGGTTCCACCCGCAGCCAGCGCATCGCCATGGCGGCGGACGTGTATGCCTTCGTCTTGTGGCGGACGGGGGCGAAGAGATATCAGCCGGGGTGAATGCCTGTGCGTGCCAGGCCGCCGCAGCGCCCTACCGCGCTCAGATGGCATCCCAATAAGGCCGCTGGGCATCGAACTGCCCGGCCAGGAAATCGACAAAGGTCCGCAGCAGCAGGGGCTGGTGGCGCCGGCTGGTGTAGACCGCGTGGATGCCCAGCTCGTCCGGCTCCCAGCCGGGCAGCAGGCGCTGCAGCGCGCCGCTGGCCAGCAGCGGGCCGGCCAGATAGGTGGGCAGCAGGCCGATGCCGGCGCCGGCCAGCACCGCCTGCAGCAAGACCATGGCCTCGTTGGCGCGCAGACGCGGCGGCGGCAGCGCCAGGCTGACGCGCTCGGCGCCGCGCTGCAGGCGCCACTCGTCACTGCCAAAGCGGGCATGGCCCGCAACATCGTGCTGAGCCAACTCGGCCGGCAGCTCGGGTGTGCCGCGCCGCGCCAGATAGGCCGGCGCGGCGCAGACCACCGAGCGGCAGACGCTCAGGCGCCGCGCGATCAGGGCCGGGTCGAGCTGGTTCGTGATGCGCAGCGCCAGATCGATGCGGTCCTCGACCAGATTGACCGCATGCTCGGAGGCCAGCAGCTCGATCTGGGTCTGCGGATGCTGCTGCAGGAACACCGCGACCGCCGGGGCCAGGTGCTGCTGGGCGAAGGACATGCTGGCGGTGATGCGCAGCCGGCCGCTGACGCTTTGATGGCGCGCGCCGGCCACCTCGCGCGCCTCTTCGGCCAGCTCCACCATCTGGCGGCAACGCGGCAGCGCCTCCAGCCCGGCGTCGGTCAGGCTCAGGCGCCGGGTGCTGCGCTGCATCAGCCGCGCGCCCAGCCATTGCTCCAGCGCCTCCAGATGGCGCGAGGCCATGGCCCGCGAGATGTCCAGCGCCTCGGCGGCCGCCGTCAGGCTGCCGCGGTCCACCACCTCGACAAAGACCTGCATGGCCTGCAAGCGGTCCATCGCCCTCAGCCCTGCTTTGCCAGCTTGCGCATCAGCGGCACGAGTTCGCGCAGGCGCTGATCATGGAGGGCCTGCAGCCAGCCCAGCGCGAAGAAATGGCGGGCTTCGCCGCCACCATCGCCGCCGTCCTGCCGCAAGGCCAGCGCCAGGTCGTTGAGCTCACCCAGCGCCTGCTGCGCAGCGGCCAAGCCGCGCGACCAGCGCTTCAACTCGCCGGGCTCGAACAGGCCGGCGCTGAACTCCAGCGCGTAGCGCAGGCGCTTGATGCGCTTGCGCAAGCGGTGACGCTGAGACTCGTCCAACGCAGCAAAACGCTTGGCATCGGCGCGCAGCACCTCGCTCCAGCTCTGCAGGCGCCGGCGCAGCGCCGGCCTCAGCTTGGCCTCGGCCTCGGGCGCCGCAGCCAGCTCGGCAATCCGGCTCATCAGCGTCAGCAGCAGCATCTGGCCGCTGCGACCACGCAGCAGCAGGGCCGGACTTTCGGCGGGCGCTGAACTCGCGAGCGCCGGCGCCGCCTCCGGCCAGTGCGCCCGCAGCGCCGCCGCCAGCTCGGCCGACCAGGGGCTGTCGCGCTGCACATCGCCGTCGCGCGCCGCGCCCAGGCCGCGGAACAGCGCGGCGCTCAGCTCGGCCAGCGTCTCGTCATCGGCCGCCGCATCCAGGCCCTTGAACAGCGCCAGCGCGCTGCGCAGCCGCCGCAGGCCCACACGCAGCTGGTGCAGATGCTCGGGCGCAAACAGGCCATCGGCCAGCTGGCTGGCGTTCGGCAGGATCTGCTGCAGGCAGGCCAGCAACACCGCGTGCAGGCCCTGGGCCGGCGTGCTGCCGCGCTGCAGCTGGACGGGCCGCGCGCCGACCGGCGGCGCCATCGCCTCGGCGCGGGCCAGCATATCGCCGCGCTGGGCCTTGGTGCGCTGGTCCAGCCACAGGCCCAGGCGCAGGGCGTGGCGCTGGGCCACCTCCAGCACCGCCTGGGGCGCGCCGCTGAGCAGCTCGATCTCCAGTTCGCAGACCGGCAGGCGCTGCGGGCCGCCGGCAGCCCCATCGGCGATCAGAAAGCCCTCGTCGAAGGCCAGCTCAACGACACCGCGCCGCGTGCGCAGCGGCCGCTTCAGCCGCCAGATATCGGTGCGAAACAGGCAGACCAGCGCATCGGCAGGCAAGCCGGCCAGCAGCGCCAGCAGGCGCTCGCCGGCCGGATGGCCGGCATGGCGGGCGGCCTCCAGCGCCGGCAGGGCCGCGCTGCGATCACTCAGAGCGACGTTGTGCTCCAGCCGCGTCATGCCGTCCGCGCCGGCGCCCTTGAGCGTCTGCACCCAGCGCGGCCCCTCGCGCCGCAGCCGCAGCGCCAGGCCGGCGCGGGCCAGGTCGCGGGCCGGCGTGTCGAAGTAGGCCGCCTGCAGGCGCTGGCGCCGTGCCGGCGGGTTGGCACCACCGGCCACCCAGCGCCGCAGCGCCTCGCGCCGGACGGCCGGGACCTGGAATTTGAGTTCGATTTCGTTCATGGCTTGCTCGCTATTTGCTCGAATCATGCAACAAACAATCGACTGACATGCTGTTTATCGATTGATTCGGCGCAAATACAGTTGATCCCATCGCAACGCAGCTCCCCACAGGACACCCCATGAAGCATCTGCCCTCCTTCCTGAAGCACCTCGGCCTCGTCGCCGCCCTGGGCCTGTCGGCCGCGACCGCCGGCGCCCAAACCGAGCCCGCCCCGCTGGAGCTGAAGGTCATCAACCACGGCCCGGCCAGCTTCCATGTCAACTCGGTGCTGGTGCTGGGCGCCAAGGAAGCCCTGCTGCTGGACGCCGGCTTCACCCGCGCCGATGCGCTGCGCGTGGCCGCCGCCGTGCTGGACAGCGGCAAGACCCTGTCCACCATCTATGTCTCGGCCGCCGACCCCGACTATTACTTCGGGCTGGAAGTGCTGAAGCAGGAATTCCCGGCCGCCCGCATCGTCACCGCCGCACCGACACTGAAGAAGATCGAGGCCTCGCTGCCGACCAAGCTCAAGGTCTGGGGTCCGCGCCTGGGCGCCAATGCGCCGCGCCAGCCCGTCATCCCCGAGCTGATGAGCGGCACCACGCTGAGCCTGGAAGGCCGGACCCTGGAGGTGCGTGGCCTCTCCGACGCGCTGGCGCACCGCAGCTATGTCTGGATCCCCTCGCTGAAGGCCGTGGTCGGTGGCGTCAACAGCTTCGGCGGCCTGCATGCCTGGACGGCCGACACCCAGAGCGTCGCCGAGCGCGCCGCCTGGGTCGCCAAGATCGACGAGCAGCTGGCGCTGCAGCCGGCCGTGGTCGTGCCCGGCCATATGCTGCCCGGCACGGTGCAGGATGCCTCGGTGCTGCGCTACACCCGCGACTATCTGCAGCGCTTCGAGACCGAGCTGCCGCGCGCCGCCAACGCCGCCGCGCTGATCACGACGATGCAGGCCGCCTATCCGCAGGCCGGCCTGGGTATCGCGCTGGACATCGGCGCCAAGGTCAACAAGGGCGAGATGAAATGGTGAGCGGGACCGGCGCTGCCCTGCTGCACTATGTCTACGACCCGCTGTGCGGCTGGTGCTACGGCGCCGCGCCGCTGGTCCATGCGGCCAGCGAGCTGGCCGGCCTGCGCCTGCATGGCGGCGGCATGTTTGCCGGCGCCGCCCGGCGGCCGGTGACGCCCGAGCTGCGCGCCTATGTCGGCCCGCACGACCGGCGCATCGCCGAGCTCAGCGGCCAGCCCTTCGGCAGCGCCTATACCGACGGCCTGCTGAAGGACCCGGACGCGATGCTGGACTCGGAGCCGCCGATCACTGCGGTGCTGGCCGCCACCGAGCTGGCCGGTGCCCACGCGGCGCTGGCCCTGCTGGAGCGGACCCAGCGGGCCCACTACATCGAAGGCCGGCGCATCGCCGAGCCCGGCGTGCTGCGCAGCCTGGCGGTCGAGCTGGGGCTGGACGGCCCGGCCTTCGACGCCGCCTACCAGCGGCAGGCCGGCCCGGCCACCCAAGCCCATCTCCAGGCCTCGCGCCAGCTGCTGCAGCAATCCGGCGGCCAGGGCTTCCCGACCCTGCTGCTGCAGACCGCAGAGGGCCGCATGCGCCGCCTGGACATCGGCCGCTTCCACGGCCAGCGCCTGGCCTGGTTGGCGTATCTGCGGCAGGCGCTGCAGGGCTGAGGCTCCCCGCGACCATCCCGGCTTGACCGGGCCGGGCCGGCGGGCGCAGCATCGCGCCATGCCGGCCCTCCCCGCCTCCGCCCCGCCCTGGCGCGATTCCAAGCGCTGGTGGTGGCTGCTGTCGCCGGCGCTGCCGGGCCTGATCTGGCTGAACCTGCTGCGCTTTGTCGAGACCGGACAGGTCTTCTGGCTGTGGCTGTCGCCGGCCGTGATGTATGGGCTGATTCCCTTGCTGGACGCGCTGCTGGGCCCCGATCGCAGCAGCCCGCCGGAGTCGGCGGTGCCGGGTCTTGAGCGCCGGCTCTGGTACCGCGCCATCGTCGTCGCCTTCGTGCCGCTGCAATACGGCATGACGATTTACGGCGCCTGGATCGCCACGAGCCAGGCGCTGACACCGCTGGGCTGGATAGGTCTGATCCTCAGCGTCGGCGGCATCAACGGCATCGCGATCAACACCGCCCATGAACTGGGCCACAAACATCCGGCCTGGGAACGCTGGCTGGCGCGCGTCGCGCTGGCGCCGGTCGCCTACGGGCATTTCTATATCGAGCACAACCGCGGCCACCATCGCCGCGTCGCCACGCCCGAAGACCCGGCCAGCGCGCGCCTGGGCGAGAGCTTCTGGGTCTTTCTGCCCCGCACGATGGCGGGCAGCCTGCGCTCGGCCTGGGCGCTGGAACGCGCCCGCCTGGCCGGCCGGGGCCTGGGCGTCTGGCATTGGCGCAATGAATGCCTGCAGGCCTGGGCGATGACGGTGCTGCTCTACGGCGCGCTGGCCGCCTGGCTGGGCCCGGGCGTGCTGGCCTTCCTGGCGGTTCAGGCCTTTTACGGCGCCTCGCTGCTGGAGGTCGTCAACTACATCGAGCACTACGGCTTGCTGCGCCCGCCCGGGCCGGACGGCCGGCCGCTACGCTGCCGGCCCGAGCACTCGTGGAATTCCAGCCACCGGGTGTCCAACCTCTTTCTCTACCAGTTGCAGCGCCACAGCGACCACCACGCGAACCCGGCACGCCGCTACCAGGCGCTGCGCCATGTCGAGCAGGCGCCGCAGCTGCCCTCCGGCTATGCGGCCATGCTGCTGCTGGCCTATCTGCCGCCGCTGTGGTTTCGGGTGATGGATGAACGGGTGATGCGCCACTATGGCGGCGTGCTGGAGCGGGCCAATCTGCAGCCGGGCCGCGAGGCGGCGCTGCGCTCGCGCTTTCCTCAGCCGCCCTTGGCCACCTTGGCGAAGAAGTCGTAGATCGCCTGATCGCCCATCTGGCGCGCATTCGAGAGCTCACCAGCCTTGGTGGCATAGATCGGTTTGCCCTCGGACGACAGCAGGGCCACCGCCGGGATGCCCTTTTTCAGCACCACGCCATAGGCTTCGGCGATGTCGGTGTTCTTCGTGAAACGACCCACATCGACCTTGACCACCCGGAAGTTTTGGGCCATCAGCGCTGCGGCAGCGCCGCTCTTGAACGCCATGTCCAGCACCTTGCAGTCGCCGCACCAGTTGGCGCCAAACACCACCAGCACCGGCAGCTTGGCGCGCTGCGCCTCGGCCAGCGTCGTGGCGATCTCGGTCTTGGCATCGGCCGCCTCGTCATAGGGGCCGGGGCTGGCCATGGCCACCGAGGCGGCGGCCAGCAGGATCAGGGCAAGAGTCTTGCGCAAGATGGGTTCTCCTCGATAGGTGGCGCCGAGGATATCAGGGCCGCTGCAACTCCAGCCGCAACTCGCCGGTGTCGGTGCGCCCCACCTGGCGCCAGCCGCGCCGCTCGTAAAAGCCCAGCGCGCGCGTGCCCGGCCCGGTGGTCAGCCACAGGATGTCCAGGCCCTGGGCCCACAGCCAGTCGATCATGGCCTCGTGCAGCCGTGCGCCATAGCCCCGGCCCTCGGCCTCGGGGGCGACGAACAAGGCCCAGATATTGCCGGTCTGCGCATTGCCGATCGCGAAAGCCTGCACCACGCCGGCCTCGTCCTCGACCACCCAGCCGCGCCCCGTGACCTCGATCTCGGCGCGCACCTCCTCGTCGCTGATGCGCCCCGGCGCCAGCGTGTTCTCGCGCACCGCGTAGCGCACCCGCCACAGCGCCGGGATGTCCGAGGCGAGCGCTTGGCGCAGCGATCCGGTGTTCGCGCTCATTGGCACTCCTGCATCAGGGGTCGGGTCTTGCTCATGGGCTGGCGGCGGCGAAACGATGCCCGATGGTGCGGGACGGCCGGGCCGGTGTAAAGCCCGGCGAACAAGGTCTTGCGCCGCCGGCCGGCTTCAGGCCACGGCCGACCTCTAGAACAGCCGGTACCAGAACAGCGCCAGTTCGTCGGTGGCGCCCGGCAGGGCCCGGTAGAGGCCGCCGTCAAAGCCCATCAGCACAAAGCCGCAGCGCTCATACAGACGGCAGGCGGCGACATTGCTGTCCTGGGTTTCCAGCATCAGGCCGGCCAGGCCCTCGGCCCGGGCCCAGGCGACGGCATCGCCGATCAGCGCGGTGGCCGCGCCCGAGCGGCGCCAGGCCCTGTCGACCACCAGGTTGTCGATCACCGCCAGGCCGTTCCAGCCGTGCGACAGATCGATGCGACCGATCGCCTGCTCGCCGCTGTAGGCAAGCCGTATCAGGTCAGACGGCTCATCGTCCGGTTCGTCGGCATAGGATTTCTCGTAAGCCTGTTCAAGCGCCTGTATCCGGTAACCGAGCCGGCCGTCCTGCAGACTCGGCACCAGTCTTTGCGAGACGCGAAAACTGCCATCGAACTGCAGGGCGGCCTCGGGCGCCTCGTGGCTCACCGTGATGATGCGCAGCATCGATTTCATCTCTTGTCGCTCGGCAGTCAAAAACGTGGGTCCAGCAGCGCCGGCAGCACCAGCTCCTTGACGAAGGACGCATCCGACAGGCTCAGCAGCGCCCGGGTCAGCAGCAGCACATCATGCACTGGCACCAGCTGGCCCGCGCCACGCGCGGCCGCCTCGGCCACCGGCCGGTCCAGTGCGTCCTCGGTATTGAGATAGCCCAGCTGCAGGCAGGTGACGGCCAGGCGCTGTGCCCGGAAGCCCTCGCGCAAGGCCTCGGCAATGCCACGCAGCGCATGTTTGGAGGCGCCGAAGCTCACCTCGGGTCGGCCGCTGCCGGGCAGGCCCGAGGTGGAGCCGGTCAGGATGATGTGGGGCTTGGCCGCGCTCAGCAGCCGGGGCAGCAGGCGCTTGAGCAAGAGGATGGCCGCGACCGTATTGGTGTTCAGCAGCTCGATCAGCGCTGCGTCCTCGTCGGCCAGGAAGTCGTAGTCCTCGCCGAAGGCACGCGACTCCCAGAGCCCCAGGTTGTAGATGATCACGTCCAGCGCCGCCGGGCACTGGGCTTCGATCGCATCGACCGCCGCGCGCGGATCGGACAGATCGGCGACGATCCAGTCCTGCGTCACCCCAGGTCCCCCACTCAACGCCGCCGGCCGCGAGCGCGACACGCCGATCACGGTATCGCCGTCCTGACCCAGGCCCTCGACAAAGGCGCGCCCCAGCCCTTTGCTGGCGCCGACCACAAGAATTTTCATGCGGCGATTGTAGAAATCCCACCCCGCCGGACGGGCGACGGACGCACGGTCGTCGCCGCGACGCCCTACTGGGATATCAGCGTGTTCTGATCATGGACCAGCTTCCAACCGTCCGCCTCCTTGCTGAACACCAGGCTCAGCAGATAGCGCAGCCGGTACTCGGCGCCCTGCACGTCCTTGTCGCGGTAGTCCACCTCCAGCACCGCCACGCCGGTGTGGGCGTTCGCGCTTGAACTGACGATGCGGTAGGACCAGTGCCAATCGCCGTCGGCCAGCCAAGCCCGCAGCGCCTTCCTGAAGTCGGCGCTCGAGACCGTGAGCCGGCCGTTGGGCCGCACAAAGCTCAGCGTCGGCGCGGTGGTGAGCGTGGCCTCGAAGGCGGCCCAGTCGCGGCGGTCGATCGCCGAGAGGTGCTCGCTCAGCGCCGCCTCGAAGGTCGCCGGGCCGGCCGGCGCCCAGCCCGGCAGCGCCAGCAGCAGGCCGGCGGCCAGACGGTGCCAGCGGCGCGGTGTTCTGAGAGCCCTCATGCGGACTGCGGCGGCGCCTGCGCCGGCAGCGACAGCTGGTTCTCGGGCGATCCCGGGATGGTGGGCAGCTCGGCCAGCCAGGGCATGGCCGAGTGCTGCCAGATCTGCACGGCGGGCGTGAGCTGGGCGCGTTGCTCGACGCAGCCCAGGCGGATGATGACCGAGGCCGGGTTCTCGAGCGCGCTGCCGTAGAGCGGTGTGCCGCACTCCGGACAGAAGACCTGGGCGCGGCGCGCGCCGCTCTGCGCCACTTTGACATAGGTCCTGGGCTGGCCGCGCAGCACGAAGCTGGCGATGGGCGCGGCCACCACGGCACGCAGCGGCGCGCCGGACAGGACCTGGCAGTCCGCGCAGTGGCAGATCATCACCCGCGAGGGATCGATCTCGGCGCTGAAGGAGATCGCGCCGCAGTGGCAGGCACCGTTGATATGCATCGGTGATGACCTTCTCGCTACTTGGGCTGCCGCCCGTAGCGTATCGACTGGACCACGCCGGCCCGGAAGCGGACCGTGGCCATCAGATTGCCCGGCCCCCGGTCGTACAACCATTCCTCGATCGGCTGGCAGGGCACATGGGCCCCGGCGATCGGCGCCGGCACCGGATTGGCCGTGCCGGCGTAGTACACCGGTTCGCAATAGGCGTCGGAGAGCAGGGGCCGGCCGCATTTGTGCAGCACCGAGAGCTTGGAGTCGCCTTCCGCCGCGCTGGCGCCCTCGCAGCGCAGGGATTCGGCCTGTGCACTGGGCACCGGGCCGACCAGCGAGAGGAAAAGGAGGATCAGGACGATGCGAGAAATACCCATGCTGTGCTCCTGGACAGGTTCTCAGGCCCCGCGCTTGGCCGCCTGCAGCGCCAGCGGCAGGTAGTCGGCCAGCCGCTTGCTCTGCAGATCGGACAGGGTGCGCAGCTTGATGTGCCGACGCCCCTTGCCCGCGCCTTCCAGATGACCGAAGACATCCGCGATGCCCGCGCCCCTGCCGAACTCGACCGAGACATGCGCTTGGTAGGCAAAGACGCCACAGAACTGAATACCCGATGAGAACAGGATGCCGCCGTACTTGAGCTCTTCCGCAAAAGGCTGGCACTGCGCCCTCACCAGGCCACGAACCGCTTCAACGATCTGGTAGCGCTCTTCGCTGACAAGCCGGATGTCTTCCAGCAGGGTTTGCACAGATTTGTTGTTTGCCATCTCGGGATCCAGGAAAAGTTGAGTGACAGGGCTAGGCCAGGCCCGTCAGTTCGAACACCCCATCGGCGGCCGGCAGCTCGGTGGCCTCGTGCAAGGGCCGGCGCGCCCGGTCGAACCACAGTTCCAGCCGCCCCCCGCGCTGGCGCAGCAGCGCAAAGCCGTCGCCCGGAAAATCGGCCCAGGCACTGACCGTGCAGCGCAAGACCTGGCCCCCGGGGCCGGGGAAGGTGAAACTCTCGGGCGCGGCGAAGTCCTCGGCATTGGTCACCGCGAAGGGCCAGGGCGTGTAGAGCCCCGAGCTGTGGATGGAATGCAGCCGCACCGGCGCCGGCTCGTCGGCCACCGCCTCGATGCAGGCGGAGACATGGCCCGAACGATGCTCGTCGCCGGACAGGAACACCACATCCTGGGCCTGCTGCGCCCACAGCTCGCCGAGCAGCCAGTGCAGCGTGGCCGGATAGCCGTCCCAGGCGTCGGAGCGCAGCGCGCTGGCCGGATGCTCGGCGCTGCTGCGCCGGCGCGGCAGCAGCAGCGAGCCGCTGAGCACAAAGCGCGGCCGGCCTGGCGTGGCCGCCAGCCAGACGCTCAAGGCCTCGCGCTGCGGCCGCTCCAGCAGCTGGGCCTCGGCCAGCAGGTCGACGCGGCGCGGCCCGCGCTCGGTGCGCGAGTCGGCCATGAAAAAGGCCGCGCCGCGCCAGTCGAAGCTGTGCCAGAACAGGCCGTGCGGCGCACGCCGGCTTGGCGCGGCGTCCCAGCGATGGGTCCAGGCGGCCTGGGTGGCGCGTTTAAAGAAGTGGCCTGCATCGCGGCCGCCCGGCGCGGCGGGATTGGCGATGGGCTCCCAGTTGTCCTGGATCTCGTGATCGTCGGGCATGTGGACGATGCGCTCCAGGCTGGGCGGCAGATGCCGCATCAGGCCGGCCTTGAAATGCTGATACGGCTTGCCGTGCCGCTCCACGCTGTTGACCGGGTCGAAGAAGCCGCCGCTGGCATCGGCATAGACCTGGTCGCCGGCCAGCAGCAGCAGCGAGACCTCGGCGCCGGCCGCCGGGCCGCGCGCGAAGGCGAGCAGGCGCGCCAGCGAGGCCTCGGCGGGGCTGGCCAGGCTCGGGTCCTGCTCGGCGCCGGGGCTGCGGTCCAGCAGGCCCGGCGGGTACTGGCAGGCGGCCAGCACCAGGCTCAGGTCCTCGCCCGCCTGATCGCCAGCCGGCCGGCGCAGCAGGGCATGGCGCAGCTCAAGCGCCGGCACCGCCAGCGCCTCGGCCAGGCTGCGCGCGATCGCCGCGTCGGCATCGACATCGTCGGGCTCCAGATGGCCCTCGTGGCTTTGCGCACGCAGATCGGCATAGACCAGCAGGCACAGCAGGCCGGCGTCGGGCGCGTCGGGCAGCCAGGCCAGCGGCAGCTCGCTGCGCAGCGGCGTGCCGGGGTCGCCGGACTCCGGCCTCACAAAGGGCAGCCGGTGCGCCGGCCCCAGCGCCTGGGCGCCGTGCGCCTCGCTCCAGCGCACCGGCAGCCAGGCCCAGCAGCGCGGCCAGCCGAGCTCGGGGCGCAACTGGGTCAGCACATGCAGATGGATGCCGTCATCGGCGGCCGCGCGCTCCAGGCGCGTCAGCGGCGGGAAGGCGCAGAAGGTCTTGGACTCGAAGCGGCGCAGATCCACGTCAGTCCTCCTTCAGGAACGCAATGATGTGCGGAAACACCCGGGTGCCGGCATGGCGGCCGATCAGGCAGTCCTGGTGGCCATGGCCGGCAATCATCCGGTAGCGGTAACGGCCGGGGGCCAGGTGTTGATAGAGATCGGCGGTCAGCTCGCCGCTTTCGCTCTGGCACAGGCCGTTGTCCTGGCCGTGCACCGACAGCACCGGGAAGGCCTGCAGCAGGGCCAGGCTCTTGGCCATATCGTCCAGATAGAGGCTGGCGCCGGCCCAGTCGGTGATCTCGTTGCTGCGCGCGAAGTTGATGGCCTGGGCCACCGTGTCCATGTTCAGCGGGCCGAAATGATCGTCGATGTAGTCAAACACCGGCTGATCGACATTGGCAATCGCGAAGTCGCGGCCGTACAGCAGGTCCATGCGGTGGCGGGTCGCGGTCCAGGGTGTCTTGCGCAGGCTCGGGAACGGCGGGTTCTCGATATCGAACTCCTCGTCGGGATAGGGCAGGCTGGCCAGCAGCCGGTCAATCAGCTGGTCCATCAGGCCCTGCGGCCCCTCCGGTCTGAACGCGAAGTCCTGCAGCGGCAGATAGGGCCGCAGATACTGCATCATGAAGGCGCGCAAGGTATTGGTCGGCGAGAAGATCATCTTCGGCGTGACCTGGGAGATCACCAGCCGGCGGATGCTCTGGCGCAGCCGGCTGCGCAGCGCATAAAAGTGCTCGAAGGGCTGCTCGCGCTCCTCCAGCAGAGCCATGTGCAGCATCACCGAGCCCATGCAATGGGCCAGCACATCGAGCTGCAGCTGGCCGGTGGCGCGCAGCACATGGTCGACCGCCAGCGGGATGTCGTTGAACGCCGCCTCCTCGAAGGTCCAGGGCAGGGTCGCCGTGGGCATGCCGGCGCTGGTGCGCATGTCCAGCAGCCAGACGTCGTAGCCGGCATCCCACAGCAGCTTGGCCGGGCCGGGCTGCACCGAGTGGTGGGCGAAGGTGGTGCCGCTGGCGCTGTAGCCATGCAGCATCAGCACCGGCCGCGCGTCCGGCCGGGCGGCACGGTAGCGGGTCAGGCGCAGCATGACTGGCGTCTGGTCCTGCACGGCGACCTCGCTCGTGATGGGCTGGCGGCTCAGCCCCGCCTCGCCGCGCCGGCCGGCGGCCAGCTCCTGGATCTCGGGCAGCGGCAGGCCCGGCACCGCGCCGGGCAGGCGCTCGATCACGCGGGGCGGTGGCGCATCGGGCTTGCGGAAGCTCCAGACATGGATGCCTATCATCAGCCGCGCGACAAAGGCCAGCAACGAGCCGATATCGCGGATCGCGCTGGGCGAGTCCTGCGCCTGGGTCAGGCGCAGCAGCGGCACGCGCTGGCGCGCCAGGTAGAACAGGTCCAGTTCGAGCTCGGCCTGCGGGGCATGGCCGACCGGCAGGAAGGGCCCGCTCTCCAGCCGCATCCGGCTCAGCTGCTTCCAGGGATTGCCGCGCCGCGTGTAGCTGATGCGCTTGGCGCCATGCAAGGCGAGCCCGGCCAGGCCGGCGGCCCAGGGCGGCGTGGCCCCGGCCTCGCCGAGCTGCAGGCGGTACTCCATCAGCCGAACCTCGCCGCCATGGCTGGCCAGCGCGCGGGCATTGCGCCACTGCTCGCGCGCCCATTGCCACAGCGGGCGCGGCGCGCGCTCGGGCGCGCGGTTCTGACTCAGCCGCTCCAGCAGGGCCTGGCCGGCATCGCGCCAGCCGCGGTTGAGGAACCAGGCGCGCAAGGCATTGCAGCGCCGGGTGCGCGCGGCCAGCGGCAGGCGGTGGAAGATGAGCAGCTCGGCGCTGGCCAGCGGCGCCACCCACAGCGCGTCGGCATCGGCCCGCTCGGCATGCATCCACAGCTTGCCCTGGCCCGTCTGTCCGTTGGCCGGGCTGCCGGCCTTGACCACCATCCAGCGGCCCGGCGAATCGGGATCGGGCTGGGCCTCGAACAGGCGCAGCCGGCTCTCGCCGCCCGGTCGGGTCCTGAGCCGCCGCCCGGGGCCGGCGCGCAGCAGCTGCTGCACGGCCACCGGCTCGAACACCAGGGTCAGCTCCATGCAGACCACGCCCGAACCCGGCGCACCGGGAAGGCGCACAAAGCCGCTCATGCGCTCGCGGAACTCGGCCATCGTCGGCAGCTGGGGCCGGACCTTGTCGGCGGGCACCTGGCGGTAGACCGGGCGCGGCCCCGGCTTGGGCAGGGCCAGGTCTTGCCCCTGCAGCCCCCATTGCCGCATCAGCGCCTCCAGCGCACGCAGCGCCAGCGCGGTGATGGTCAGCGCCGGATTGATGCCCAGCGCGCTGGGCATGATGGCGCCGTCCAGCACCACCAGATCCTCGTAGACCACGGCGCCGGCGCGGCCGCGGTAGACCTGACCCCATTCGTTGACCACGCCCAGCGCGGCATGGTCGGCCATCGCGCAGCCTCCTAGCGGGTGCACGGTCAGCATGGGCCCGCGCGCGCCGCCCAGCAGATGTTCCAGATCGGGCGGCAGCAGCCGCCACAGCGGATTGGCCAGCAAGCGCGCGCCCTGGGTCCGCAGCCGTGCGTCTAGCCAGGCATGGCGCGCGGCCACCCGCGCATCGTCCTTCAGCTCGGGCCAGTGCACCGAGGCCAGACCCTCGCCCAAAGCGCCGGGCTCAAGCAGGCGCAGCTGGCCCTGGGCGCTGTCCAGGCCCATGATGGCCAGCGGCAGCATGCGCGCCGTGGCCTCGGGGCGGACCGTGTAGGGATCGTCGAACTCGATATCGGCGCCATGGTGGCTGTCGTCGGGGCGGGCCAGGCCGTCCAGGCAATCGGCCAGCACGAAGCTCTCCTCCCAGGCCCAGCGCAGCGCGCCGGGAATGGCCAGGTCTTGCACAACGAAGTCTTGCTCATCACGCACATCGAGCATCGCGGTAATCGTCGGGCCGACGCCGCGCGCGTTCGGCACCTGGGTTTCGTCGGCCACCGCATCCAGCGCCTGCGGGGCCTGCACGGCAGCGGCCAGCACATCGCCGTTGCCGGAAAACTGATGACCCAGCCGGTCCGACAGGGCCAGGCCGGCGGCGCGCGAGCGCAGCAGGATCTCGGTCGAGCCCAGGCTGCCGGCCGCCAGCACGACACGGCGGGCGCGCAGCGCGAAGGGTTCGAGCTGGCGGCGGCGCAGGAACTCGTCGGTGTGGTTGACCAGCACGGTCCAGCCACCCGCTTCCAGGCGCTCCAGCCGCAGCACGCTGGCGCCGCTGATCAGGCGCACGCCGCGCTGCCGGGCCTGCAGCAGCAGATTGGTGTCCAGCGACGCTTTGGCGCCATGGTTGCAGCCGGTCGCACAGTCGCCGCAGGCAATGCAGCGGTTCAGATCCAGGCCGGCCGGGCTTTGCGGCTGCTCGTCCAGCGCCACCGTGATCGCCGGCCGGCGCGTGGCCGCGTCGCCAAGCTGCTGCAGCCACAGCGCGCGCTTCGGGCGATAGCTGGCCAGCCGGTCTATCGTGTTGGGCCGCCCCGCGCTGTCCAGGCTGCCCAGCAGGCGCCCGGCACGCTCGTACCAGGCCCTCATCTGCTCAGGGGCCTGGCGCAGCGCCTGCGGCCAGGGCGATTGGCTGAACACCTCGGGCCGCGCCGGCTCCATCACGCCGGCATTGATCAGCGAACCGCCGCCCAGACCGTTGGCCAGCACGACGTTGACATCGGGACCCAGGCGCAGATCGAACAGCCCTTCCCAGCGTCCGGACGGCGTCGCGGCGGCCGGTGTCGCAAAGCGCACATGGCCGGGCAGATCGGCCATGCGCTCGGGGAACTGACCGGCCAGATATTCGCGGCCACGCTCTAGCACGACGATGCGCTGGCCCGGGCAGCGCGACAGTTCGGCGGCGGCGGCCGCGCCGCCATAGCCGCTGCCGACGATCAACACATCGACATCGAAGCCATCCTCGGCACGCGGCTGCTGCTGCAATTCATGCAGCAGGATCTCCAGCCCTTCGGACAGCCAGCGGCGCGCGGTCTCAGGTGGCGGGGCTGGCGGCGCCCCGGGCTTGTGCTGCTGCATCTCTGCCTCTCCCTCGTTCCGCCATGGCCGCCTCGATGGCGGTCACCAGTTGTTCCGCCGATACCGGTTTGTGCAGCAAGGTCAGGCCCGCCTCGTGAGCCTCGCGCAGGCGCTCGGGCGCGGTGTCGCCGCTGATCAGGATGGCCGGCAGCCCCGGCACGGCTGAGCGCAGCGAGCGCGCGGCGGCAATGCCGTCGTCGCCGCCGCGCAGACGCAGATCGGCCAGCAGCAGATCGGGCGGGTTGCTGAGGCTCTTGACCATGGCCTCGCGGGTGCTGCCCGCCAGCACCACCTCGCAGCCATAGCCGGCCAGCAGGGTCTGCATCGCCAGCCGCACCGGCTCCTCGTCGTCGATCACCAGCACACGCAGGTTCAGCAAGCACTGCGCCGCAGCTTCCGGCGCGGCCGGCATGGCCTGTGACTCGGCCGCCGCGATGCTGAGGCTGAAGCAAGACCCGACGCCCAGCTTGGAGTCGACGGCCAGATGCAGGTCCAGCAGATCGACCAGGCGGCTGACGATGGACAGGCCCAGGCCCAGGCCCTTGGCGCGGTCGCGCTCGGGATTGCCGACCTGGTAGAACTCCTCGAAGATATGTGCCATCTCGGCCTCGGCGATGCCGGCGCCACTGTCGTGCACCGCGACGCGCCACAGCTCGCCCTGGCGCTCGGCCGTGATGCGCACGCCGCCCGCCTGGGTGTACTTGATCGCGTTGTCGATCAGATTGCGCACCACCCGCTCCAACAGCATCGGGTCGCTCTCGACATAGGCGCCGCCCGGGCAGTCCAGGCTCAGGCTCAGCCCTTTGCGGGTGGCGGCCGGTGCGAACTCCTGCTGCAGCCGCGCCAGCCAGCTCGACAGCGAGAACACCTCGTTCGTGACCTGCACCACCTGGGCATCGAGCTTGGAGATGTCCAGCAGCGCGTCCATCTGCGAGGCCAGCGAGCGCAGCGCGGTGTTCATGTGCTTGGCGATGTCGGCGCTGGCGGCGTCCAGCGGCCGCATCGTCAGCGCCGCGCCGAACAGCGACAGCGTGTGCATGGGCTGGCGCAGGTCATGGCTGGCCGAGGCGAAGAAGCGGGTCTTGGCGCGGATTGCCGACTCGGCCTGCTGCAGCGCCAGGCGCAACTGCTGATTGCTCTTGAGCTGCTGGGCGCGGATCGTGACCGACTCGACAAAGACCCGGTAGGCGTCGCGGGCCAGGCTCACCAGAATCCAGCCAAAGCCCAGAATCAGCGCCCCCAGCACCAGCTCGATCCAGGTCACCGCATGGACGCCGCCGCCGCCGCTGACCCAGGCCAGCGCATTGGCCAGCGTGACCGGGCCGATGAAGACCAGCAGCACCGGCAGGTAGCCGGCGGTGGTCGCCACCGAGCCGGCGCACAGGCCCAGCAGCACAATGGTCTGCACCATGCGCTGGTAGTCCGACAGATAGGGCGCGAAGGCCAGCGAGGCACTGAACACCACGCCGTTGAGCGCGCTCAAGGCCACCGCCCATTGCAGGCGCCGGCGTACCGGCACGTCGTCGAGCCGGGGCAAGCGCCCTAGCGCCCACCAGCGCAGCGCCAGCACCGCAAACACCAGGGCCACCCACAGGCCGGAGAACCAGGGCGAGACCTTGTCGCCGGCCATCAGCGCGATCACCACCGCCGACAGGCCGACCGGATAAGGCACGCGCCGGCCCTGCTGGGCCAGCAGCTGCAGCAGCGCGTCGTCGACACCGACCTGCTCGGGCGCCCGTTCAATCGCCATGGGCGAGCTCCTGATGCCAGTGCGGCAGGCCGGGCCAGCCCTGGGCGGCCAGCAGATACAGGGCCTGGACCCGGTCGCTGACCCCCAGCCGCGCCCACAGCGCCGCGATATCGGCCCGCAGGCCGGCCAGGCTGCGACCCAGCCGCGCCATCTGCACCGGCTCGGGCAGGCCTTGCAGCAGCAGCTGCAGCAGGCGGCGCTCGGCCGGCGCCAGCTCGGGCGCGCTGGCCGGCTTGGCGCTCAGCAGCATGGGCGGCAGGTAGACGCCCAGATCCAGCACCTGCTGCAGCGCCTGCATGCTGCTGCTCGGGTCTATCGTGCCGGGCAGGTAGCCGGCGGCGCCGGCGGCCAGCGCCTCGCGCATCAATTCAGCGTCGGGCACGTCCGACAGCGCCACCAGCACCGCGCCGGCAAAGCGCTGGCGCAGCAGCGGCAGCGCCGCGCAGCGCGCGGGGCCGCTGCAGCCCAGCTTGACCAGGATCAGGTCGGGCTCGTGCTCGAAGGCGGCCGGCAACTGCTCGACGCCGGCCAGCTCCTCCAGCCGGGCGCTCGGGCGCAGCACCTGCAGCAAGACCCGCAAGCCCTGTCGGAACAGCGCTTGGTCAGCGATGATGAGGATGCGCATTCGGTTCGGTCCCTGTCAACGATTCGGCGTGCCGCCTTGTTCTGATTTTTTCGCACGCCGCGCACCATACCACCGGCCCGTGGCCGAGCACAGCGGGCGACTACCGGGCCGGACCGCGCAGCAGGGCTTCGAACTGATCGGCCGGCATCGCCCGATGGAACAGCCAGCCCTGCGCGTCGCCGGCACCCAGGCCCAGCAGGATCTGGCGCTGCACCTCGTTCTCGACGCCCTCGGCCGTCAGCGCCAGCTTCAGGCTGTGAGCCAGCGTGACGATGGTCTGCACGATGGCATGGCTGTCGCTATCGGAGCTCAGGTCGGCGACGAAACAGCGGTCGATCTTGAGCCGGTCCAGCGGCAGGGTCTTCAGCTGCCCCAGCGAGGAGTAGCCGGTGCCGAAATCGTCCAGCGCGATATGCACGCCCAGCGCCCGCAGCTCGACCAGCATATGGCGCAGCGCCAGCGTGTTGCCGAACAGGCTCTCGGTGACCTCGATCTCCAGGCAGCCGGGATCCAGCCGGTGGCGCAGCAAGGCATCGCGCACCAGCGCCGGCACATCGTCCTGCTCGAACTGCCGCACCGACACATTGACCGCCAGCCGCAGTCCCGGTTGCAGGGTCTGCCAGGCCGCCGCCTGCGCGCAGGCCTGGTCCAGCACCCAGGCGCCGATGGGCACGATCAGGCCGGTGGTCTCGGCCACCGGGATGAAGCGGTTGGGCGCCACCGCGCCGAGCACCGGATGCTGCCAGCGCAGCAAGGCCTCGGCACCGAGGATGCGGCCGCTGCGCATCTCGACCACCGGCTGCCAGTGCAGCAGCAGCTCGCGGCGCTCCAGCGCCTGGCGCAGGCCCTGCTCGATGCGCAGCTGCTCGCTGGCCTCCTCGGCCTGCGAATGTTCGTACAAGGCCGCACGGTTGCGGCCGCGCGACTTGGCCTCGTACATCGCCGCATCGGCCGCCTTCAGCAGGGCCTGCGGGCTGGCGACATGCTCGGGCCACAAGGCCACACCGGCGCTGGCCGTGACGCAGACCACCTGCGACTGCAGCGAGACCGGCTTGGCGATGGCCTCCAGCAGCTTGGCCGCCAGCGCCAGCGCATCGGCCGCGCGCGTGGCCTGGCTCATCAGCACGACGAACTCGTCGCCGCCCAGCCGGATCGCGACATCCTCGCGGCGAAGCAGGCTTTGCAGGCGTGCGGCCAGCGACTTCAGCAGCTCGTCGCCGCAGTCATGCCCGAGCGTGTCGTTGATGGTCTTGAAGCCGTCCAGGTCGATGAAGATCAGGCCCAGCGGCACGCCGCCCGACACGATATGGGCCTGCAAGGCCTCTTGCAGATGCAGGCGGTTGCCCAGGCCGGTCAGCGGATCGTGCAGGGCCAGATGCTGCAGCTTGAACTGAGCATCGCGGATCTCGCTGATGTCGGAGAAGCTCAGCACATGGTGGCTGGCCTGGCCCTGGGCGTCGAGCACCGCGCACAGATGCTCCAGTGCCGGGAAGGTGCTGCCGTCGCGCCGCATGCAGGTGACCTCGCCCTGACGCTGCCCGCGCTCCGGCCTGTGATCGCCACGGCGGCGGGCATACAGAAAACCCTCCGGGCAGCGCCCCTGCACCTCGGCCTCGGCCCAGCCGGTCATCGCGCTGAAAGCCGGATTGCAGCTGAGCACGCGGCAGTCGGCGTCGAGGAAGAGAATCGCCTCGTCGGTGGCGTCGAACACCACCAGGGCCTGGCGCAGCCGCGTCTCGCTTTCGATGCGTTCGGTGACATCGCGCAGCATGCCCATCACCAGGCCCTCGGCCTCGAAGCGGCGCGCATGGATCTCCATCCAGCGTGGCGCGCCCGTCCCGGCCTGCCAGCGGCACACCATGTCCATCGGCCGGCCCTGCTGCAGCAGCTCGTCCAGCGCCTGCCCCGCCGGTGGGTCCAGGCGCTGGCGCAGCTCGGCGAGGCTCAGGGTCTGGCCCAGCGGCGCCAGCTCACTGCCCAGGCCATGGCCGCTCCAGCGCAGCGCGCCGCCGCCGGCGCTCTCCAGCTCCAGCACCGACAGGCGAGCCGACTCCAGCGCCAGCAGCAGCCGGCGCTCGGCCTTCTCGGTCTTGATCTCCTCGCGGCGCCGCGCCATCGCCATGCAGACGGTGGCGTTGAGCTCGCGCAGCTCGAAAGGCTTGAGCAGATAGCCATAGGGCGCGGCCAGCGCCGCGCGCTTGAGCGTCTCGGGCTCACCATAGGCGGTCAGAAAGATCACCGGCACGGCCAGCAGCTCGCGGATCTGGCGCGCCGCATCGATGCCGTCGCTGCCCTGGTCCAGATGGATGTCCATCAGCACCAGATCCGGGGAGGTCGAACTGGCCAGCCTGACCGCCTCGGGTTCGTTGGCCGCAATGCCCACCACCTCGAAGCCCAGCTGCTCCAGTCCGCTGCGCAGGTCCAGCGCGACGATGCGCTCGTCTTCGACGATCTGCACCCGCAGCGGCCGCTCGATGGCATCAAACATCATGGACTCCCTTGATCGTGTCCTGTTCCAGATGCAGGCCGACGCAGGTGCCGGCCCCGCGCCGCAGGGCCAGCCGTGCCCGCGCCTGCTCGGCCAGCAGGGGCAGCAGCTGCAGCCCCAGACCGCGCCCCTGGCCCGGCTCCAGCCCCTCGGGCAGGCCGATGCCATCGTCCAGCACCTCCAGCACCGCAAGCCCGTCGCCGGGCGCCGCGCCGGCCCGCAGCCGGATGCAGACCTGGCCGGCACGGCCGTCCGGGAAGGCATGCTTGATCGCATTCGTGACCAGCTCATTGACCAGCAGCCCGCAGGGGATGGCCTGCTGCAGCTCCATGCTGAAGCCGCGGTCCGGCGCGTCGACCTCCAGGCGCAGCTTGCTGCCGCCGCCCAGATAGGTGTCGCGCAGCAGGCTGCCGAGCCGGCGCAGATAGGGACCCAGTTCCAGCGCGCTGAAGTCGCGCCGCTCGAACAGCAGCTGGTGCATCAAGGCCATGGAGCGCACGCGGCTCTGGCTGTCGCGCAGCGCCGCCTGCACGCCGGGCTCGGCATTGCGCGACTGCAGGTTCAGCAGGCTGGAGATGACCTGCAGATTGTTCTTGACGCGGTGATGTACCTCGTTGAGCAGCACGGTCTTCTCGGCCAGCGCGCGCTCGATCTCGGTCTGGGCGGCGCGCCGGTCGGTGACATCGCTGATGGTGGCCAGCACCTGCTGGCCCTCGCTGCCGGGCAACGGGTTCAGGCCGATCTCGACCGCGAACTCGCTGCCGTCCTTCTTGCGCGCATACAACTCCTGGCGCTTGGCCATATAACGCAGCGCCGGTGCGCGCATGAAACCCGCCACATGGCCGACATGGACCTCGCGCTGGCGCTCCGGCACCAGCTGATGCACGGCCAGGCCGGCCAGCTCGTAGCGGCTGTAGCCGAACATGCCGGCCATGCTCTCGTTGGCCAGCAGCACCCGGCCGCCGGCGTCGATCAAGGCCATGCCGACGGTGGCGCCCTCGAAGACGCGCCGGAAGCGGTCCTCGCTGGCCTGCAGCGCCTGCTCGCTGGCACGCCGCGCGCTGATGTCCATGCCGGACGGCACCAGATGGGTGACGCGGCCCTGGTCATCGAACAGCGGTGCCAGCATGAAGTCCACCGCCATGCGGCTGTCGCCGGCCATGCGGGCGACCACATCGCGGCGCACGGTTTCGCCGGCGGCGGCGCGCTTCACCGCCTCGCGCATCCAGGCCTGCAGCTCGGCATCGTGGGTCCACCAGGGCGTGTCCCAGAACGGCAGGCCGCGCACCTGCTCCAGCGCAATGCCGCCGGCCTCCAGCGGCGCGCGATTGGCCTCCAGCAGAGCGCCCTCGGGGCTGAGTACGCCGACAAAGACGAACAGGCCATCGAGCACGCGGCGCAAGTGCTGCTCGCCGGCGGTCTTGACCCGGCGCTCCAGCGTCAGGTTCAGCGCCTGCACCAGCACACCCTGCACCGCACCATCGCGACCGGTGATCGGCAGATAGCTGGCCTCCCACTCGGACAGCTCGCCCGGCAGGCTGGGCACCTCGGCCAGGATGCGCAGGCCCCGCTTGGCCTGCCCGGTCTCCAGCACCTCGCGCAGCAGCGGCAGCAGCGTGGCAGCGGCCTCGGGCAGCACCTCGGCGACGCTGCGCCCCAGATGCTGGGCCACGCTGGGGCCGTTGGCCTCGGCCAGCACACGGTTGATGCGGTGATAGCGCAGCCCGCTGTCCAGCACCGCCAGCCCTATCGGCGCCTCGCTGCCCAGCAGAACGTCCAGGGCCGACGCGCCAAGCGCGGCGGCCGACTGCTCGTCAACCATGGTGCCTCCCTAAGGCATGCTTTGCAGCCTTATAACAAGGCTTGCCTTAAATTGCACGCAGGGGCGGCGGGGCGCACAAATAACTATGCCGGCAAGCCAAAACCCTTGCGGGTCTTGCCATGCCGGCATAGCACTCCTCCCCTCGATCAGCACGCTGAGGTCCAGGCAGCGAGTGATCGAGGAGCAGTATCTGATTCCGCCCCCGGCGCGACTATCCCCCTCAAGAGGGAGATCGGCTCGCAGCCCGCACTTAGGCGATCGCCAAGCGCGCCGGCCGGCGCGCCTGGCGCAGCAGATCTTCCAGCAGGCACAGGTAATAGCCCAGCGGCGGCGTGCGCTTGCCCGGGTGCTTGGCCAGATCGTCCCAGCGCCGCAGCTGCAGCGCCGCGCTGGCGTGGGGCTGGGCCAGGAAGATCAGACGCTCCTCGGGCCGCATGCGGCCGCCCTGCAAGGCCAGGCTGTGGCGCGAGGCCGGCGACAGGCCCTGCTCGTAGCGCTCGTCGGTGCTGACCAGGAAACGCTTGGCCTGCACATGCAGGCGGATCGGCTCCAGCACCTCGGGGCCGAAGCCGGCGGCCAGCAGGCCCAGTGCGCGGACCTCGTGCTGGTCGTCGCACAGATCGTCGCTCGGCCCGCCGTCCAGCAACTGACCCAGATCGTGCAACAGGGCCGCCGCGACCAAGGCCTGGTCGGCATGCGCCCACTCGGCGAGCTGCGCGCATTGCAAGGCATGCTCCAGTGCGCTGACACTCTCGCGGCGCTCCCCGTCGTAGGCACAAGCGCCCCGGCGCATGAACAAGGCTTCGATCTTGGCGATCAGGTCCATCGCGGACTCCCTGCGAAAAACTACAGCAGCCGCCATCTTGCGCAGCGGGCGTGACCGGCGCATGACGCAACCATTCAAAATCACTGAACCCTAGCCTCAAGAGGCATGAACCGCCCTCCCGCTCTGGGCATGCAAACTCCATCCCAAGCTCCCAGACTGAACCGCCATGCCAACAAGCTCACGCCATGCCACACCACCGGCCCGCTACAACGGGCTGGCGATCGCCTTCCACTGGCTGCTGGCCCTGGCCATCGTCGGTGCTTTCGGGGTCGGCCTCTATATGGTCGATCAACCTTTTTCAATGAGTAGGCTCAAGCTCTACAACTGGCACAAATGGGCCGGCGTGACGATTCTGAGCCTGTCGGCGCTGCGTCTGCTGTGGCGCTTGATGCGCCCGGCCCCGGCCGATCTGCCGGCCCCGGCCTGGCAGCGCCGCGCCTCGCACTGGGTGCATGGCCTGCTCTATGCCTTGTTCTTCGCGGTGCCTCTGGCCGGCTGGGCCTACAGCTCGGCGGCCGGTTTCCCCATCGTCTGGTTCGGCCTGCTGCCGCTGCCCGATTTCGTCGCCCCCGACAAGGCCCTGGCCGAGACCCTGAAGCAAACCCACAAGCTGCTGGCCTACGGCTTGGCGGCCCTGGTCGTGGCCCATGTGGCGGCCGCGCTGAAGCACCAGTTACTCGACAAGGATGGCCTGCTGCTGCGCATGCTGCCCGCCCGTTCCTGAACCCCAGCCAGAATCCCCAACCATGCGAACCCTCACCACCGCCCTGATTTCCGTCGCCACCGGCCTGCTCCTGCTGCAGGCGCCGCTGGCCCATGCCCAGGCCAAGCCCGCCCAGCTGCAGGCCGCTCAAAGCGAGCTGAGCTTCACCAGCCGCCAGATGGGCGTGCCGGTGGAGGGTCGTTTCAAGCGCTTCGAGGCCCAGCTGAATTTCGACCCGAAGAAGCCCGAGACCGGCAAGGTCGGCTTCACGATCGACCTGGCCAGCGTCTCGCTGGGCGCGCCCGAGCTGGAGAGCGAGCTCGCCAAGGCGCCCTGGTTCGACAGCAAGAAGATGCCGCAGGCCAGCTTCCAGAGCACGGCCGTCAAGGCCGCCGGCGCGGGCAAGTTCGAGGTGGCCGGCAAGCTGACGCTGAAGGGCCAGACGCGCGACATCGTCGTGCCGATCACGCTGGCCCAGGCCGGCGCGCTGTCCACCGCGACCGGCGGTTTCATCCTGAAGCGCCTGGAGTTCAAGGTCGGCGACGGCGAGTGGAGCGACACCTCCATCGTCGCCAATGACGTGCAGATCAAGTTCAAGCTGGTTTTCAACGGCGTCGCGCCGCTCTGAGGCCCTCAGTTTCCCCACCCTTGCAACCGGAAATCCCATGAAAAAAGCCCTGTTCGCCGCCGCCGTGCTGGCCCTGTCCTCGCTGTCCCAGGCCGAACCCGTCAAGTACGCGATCGACCCGACGCACACCTTCGCCACCTTCGAGATCGGCCATTTCGGCGTCTCGACCAACCGCGGCCGTTTCGACAAGAAGGAAGGCTCGGTCACGCTGGACCGCGCCGCCAAGACCGGCAAGGTCGAACTGACCCTGGACATCGGTTCGATCAACACCGGCACCGCGCCGTTCAACAAGCATCTGCTGAGCGACGACATCTTCGCGGCCGAGAAGTTCCCGACCGCCACCTTTGTCGGCGACAAGTTCACGTTCAACGGCGACAAGGTCAGCGAAGTGGCCGGCCAGCTGACGCTCAAGGGCAAGACCGGCCCGGTGACGCTGAAGGCCAGCAACTTCGGCTGCTACGACAGCCCGATGCTCAAGCGCGAGGTCTGCGGCGGCGATTTCGAGGCCACCATCGACCGCACCCAGTGGGGCGTCGACTACGGCCTGGCCTGGGGCTTCCCGAAGAACGTCAAGCTGGTGATCCAGGTCGAGGCGATCAAGCAGTAAGCCAGGTACATCCGGCAACATCTGTTGCCGGCCGCTAGCGGCGCCCTGTGACAAGATGCCACTTCGCAAGAACTGCGGGTTCCCCCTAAGAGGGGACAGCCAAATACTGGGGAGTTCCCTAGCATGGCCGCGGTCAAAAAGCAGAGGGGGATCCAAATGTTTCAGCAACGGGGCGTTCAATTCGCGGTCATCTTGATGGTGCTGCTGCTTCTTTTCGTCCAGTCCATGTTCTAGCGCGAGGGCGCAGCCGCATCCCGTCAAGGCCCCTGGCTCACCCCAGGGGCCTTGTTCTTTGTCGGGCCGGCATCACCGACTGTCACGGCCCGGTGCAGTTCAGCCCTTCGTCGCGGCACCGCATCGCAGCGCCATCGGCGCCTGCGCGCGGCTTGCGTACAGTGCGGAGCATCAAAAGGTCCACCGATGAACGCTCCTCCCTTTCCCCCACCGCCGCCCGCCGTCAGCGCGCCCACGCCCTACGCCCGCTGGCAGGCCCTGTCATCGGCGCTGATGCGCGGCTTCCATGTCTATGCCAACTGGCTGGTCGGCATCAGCTGGAAGCGCTTTGCCGTGCTGGCGGTGCTGCTGCTGATCGGCACCAATGTGCTGCAGAGCCTGCCGCCGTTCACCTGGCGCATCACCGAGCATGTCGAGGAAACGGCGCCACGCCGCGCGCGTGCCAAGCCGCCCGCGGCCCCGGCGCCGCCGGCCGCACCGGTCGAACTGGCCAAGCCGGCGCCGCTGCCCGCCAGCTCGCCCGAGGGCATACGCTATGACGTGACGATAGACGAGCGCGGTGTGCGGGTGATCCCGCGGGTGGCCAGCCGGCCGGCCTCCGGCGCCTCGGCGGCCGAGTCCGGTATCGATCCCAGCCTGCCCTCGATCGACATCAAGCTGCCTCAGTCGGTCAGCCGGGACGATGTGCGCGAGGCGGTGCAGGAGGCCAAGGAAACGCTGCAGCAGGCCGCCCGCGATGCCCAGCAGGCGGTGCGCGACGCCCAGCAGGCCCAGCGCGATGCGGCCGAAGCCGCCCGCGAGGCGCTGAGCAACGAGGCCGACGGGGAGCCCCGGGTGCGCATCCGCACTGTGCGGCTGGGCGACTTCCTGCAGGAGCTGGCGGTGTTCCTGGTCGTCGCCTCGGCCATCATCAAGATCACCTACAAGGGCCGCATCCAGGCCGAGGTCAAGGCGGCGGCGGCCACCGAGACGGCCGAGGCCGAGTCGCTGAAGCGCCAGGTCGTAGAGGCGCGGATGGCGGCGATGCAGGCCCAGGTGGAACCGCATTTCCTGTTCAACACCCTGGCCTCGATCGACCACCTGATCGAGACCGATCCGCCGCGCGCCTCGCAGATGCAGAAGAACCTGATCGCGCTGCTGCGCGCCTCGATGCCGACGATGCGCGAGGCCAATGCCAATGGCGGGCGCGACCTGGGCCGCGAGCTGGCCGTGATCCGGCCCTATCTGGAGATCCTGAAGGTGCGCATGGAAGAGCGGCTGCAGACCGAGATCGATGTGCCCGAGGGCCTGCTGTCGGCCGAATTCCCGTCGATGATGATCCAGGGCCTGGTCGAGAACGCGATCAAGCATGGGCTGGAGCCCAAGGCCGAGGGCGGCAAGCTGAGCGTCAGGGCCGAGATCGTGCACGGCAAGCTGGCCGTCACGGTGGCCGACACCGGCCTGGGCTTCGGCCGCGCCGCCACCGCCGGCACCGGCGTGGGCCTGGCCAATATCCGCGAGCGCCTGATGCTGCTGCACGGCCACCGGGCCGGCGTCACCGTCAGCGAGAACCAGCCCTCGGGCACGGTCGTCACGATCACCGTGCCTTATGCCACCTCGCGCAAGCACAGCGATGAAGGAGCCACCGCATGAAGCGCTTTTTCCAATGGATGCTCTTGATGAGCCTGCTGCTGGTGCTGCTGGCCGGGGCCGGCGGCTTCTTCATCTGGCAGGAGTTTGCCGCCCACCCGGGCGTCAGCGTCAGCATCAACGGCCAGGACCTGGGGCTCGACGAGCTGCATGCTGCACATTGGGGCAGCCTGATGCTCGGTGGCCTGATCGTCACGCTGGTGCTGCTGGTCGTGCTGCCGCTGGCGCTGGTGCTGGGCCTGGGGCTGCCGCTGCTGATCGTCGCCGGCCTGCTGGGCCTGGCGCTGCTGGCCTTGCTCAGCATGGGCGGCCTGCTGCTGTCGCCGCTGCTCCTGCTGGGCCTGCTGCTGTGGCTGATGCTGCGCCGCACCCCGGACAAACCCGGAGCCGGCCGCGCTCGCCCCAACCCTTAGCATGGCGGCCATGAGCGAAACCCCCAACTCCCCCCGCGTGCGCGCCGTGCTGGCCGACGATGAACGACTGATGCGCGAGCAGCTGCGCAGCCGGCTGCTGGAAGTCTGGCCCGATCTGGACATCGTCGCCGAGGCCAAGAACGGCCTCGAAGCCGTCGAACTGGTGCGCGAGCACAAGCCCGATCTGGTCTTTCTGGACATCCGCATGCCGGGCCTGACCGGCGTCGATGCGGCGCGCCAGATCGCCCAGCTGCCCGATGCCGGCGACGACGACAGCTGGCTGGTGCCCGAGATCGTCTTCATCACCGCCTACGACCAGTATGCGGTCGAGGCCTTCGAGCAGGGCGTGGCCGACTATGTGCTCAAGCCCGCCGAGCGCGAACGCCTGACAGTGACGGTGCAGCGCATCAAGAAACGCCTGGCCCTGCGCGAGGACACCGAGGCCGCGCCGGACAACAAGGCCAGCGCGCCGCTGCAGCAGCTGCTGCACAAGCTCTCGGCCCAGCTGAATCCGGGCGGTGCGCCCAGCTATCTGCAGTGGATACAGGCCACCGTCGGCCAGGCCATCCAGATGATCCCGGTCGAGGAGGTGCTGTTCTTCATCAGCGACGAGAAGTACACCCGGGTGCAGACCGCCACACTCGAAGCCCTGATACGCAAGCCGATCAAGGAACTGGTCGACGAGCTCGACCCGGCGCTGTTCTGGCAGATCCACCGCTCGACCCTGGTCAATGTGAAGGCCATCGCCGGCGTCACCCGCGACTTCCGCGGCCGCCAGCTGGTCGGCGTCAAGGGCAATAACGAGAAACTGGAAGTCAGCCGCAGCTACACGCATCTGTTCAAGGGCATGTGAGACGGCCGGCGGCGCTTGACATCAAGTTAACTTGAGCTTTTATCGTGATGCTCCGTTCGACACCACGAGAACACTCATGACCGAAACCGATGCCGCCCTCGCCACGCTGCACGAACTGCTCGACGAAGGACTGGGGCTGAACCCCGAGTACGAAGACCAGCTCAGCTCGCACCTGCCGATGGCGCTGGACGCGCTGCAGGACCTGGGGGCCGACGGCGCACGCCTGCACGAGTTCCGGCGGCGCTATGGCGCAAAGCTGAGCAGCCTGCCCCCGGCGCTCCCACTCGGCACGCCGCGGCCCGCCGCCTTCGGCCGCATCGCGGACTACCCGGCCTGGCTGGCTCACTACCGCACAGCACTGCTCGACATCGGCCGCGACGCGCTGCTGCGCCGCGAGCTGCCGGCGCTGATGCAGGGCTGTGGCGGCGCGGCCTTCCATGGCCTGATACGCACCGGCCACGCGCTGCGCCACGGTCACCCGGGCGAGCTGGCCGCCGCGCTGGCCTACTGGGCCAGCCGCCATATGCCACTGGCGCCACTGGCGCCACTGACGGCCCAGCCCGGTTCGCCGCTGCCGCTGGGCGACTGGCTGGCGGCGCTATGCGCGCTGCCGGACGCCGACGCGATGCCGTCGCGCCCGCTGATCGCCCAGCGCATGGCCGACTGGGGCGGGCGCGAGGACTGGCAGGCCCTCGCCGGTAGGCTGGCTGTGGATGAATTGCCGGCCCTGGCCCGCAGCGCGGCCGCACTCTATGTCCACACGGCCGATTTCACCGTGCTGCACATGATCACGGCCAGCGCCGCCTTGCGCCAGCTCTCGCCGTGGCTGAACGAACCGGCCCTGAGGTCTTTCGTGGCTGCCGCAGCGGCAGCGCTGCTGTCGAGCCGTGCTGCCCGGCGAGCCGTTGCCGGCCCGCTGCCCGTGCTTGTGCCACCGCAAGACTGGGACCGCCTGGCCGCCCTCACCTTGGCCCAGCACAACGACCATGCCATCAAGCTGGTGGCCGCCTGCCGCGCGCTGGACCGCGTGGATCCCGCGCCGGCATGGCGTGCGGCTGCGGCGCGGGCGCTGGGCGTCTAGGCAGGGCTCACGCCTGAGCGGCGCCACCCCTCAGGCTGGACGCGATGCACCACTGCGCCGACCAGTAGGTCGACAGCACCCACAGCGCCGCCTCGGGCAACGGACCGGCGAACTTGTTGATCGCCAGCAGCGCGTCCGAGGCCAGGAACAGGGTGCCGCCCCAGGCCGCCCAGCGCGCCAGCGGCTCGCGCGCACCGCCGATGCTGGCACGCCACCAGCTCCAGGCCTGGGCCGCCATCGCCGCCAGGCAGACCACATAGGCCAGCACCGGCACCTGCAGCGCGGCCGGCACGCCCGGCCACAGCCGGCTCAGCACATAGCCGGCGATCAGGCCGAACATCAGCCAGGGCCACCAGGGCCGGGCCAGCCGCGTGTGCTGGCAAAAGGCCGCGATATAGAGCAGGTGGGCGATCAGAAAGCAGAGCAGGCCGGGCACGAAGCCCGACTCGGGCCACAACAGGGCCACATCGCCGGCCAGCGAGAACGCGAGGCCCAGGCGCAGCAGCCGCGCCTGGCGGGGCGCATCGGCGCCGCGCGGCCAGGCGTACAGCATGATCAGCACGGTGGTCAGCGGCTTGGCCACAAAGGCCAGCTCGCGCGGCAGACTGGTGTGGCTCAGCGCGGCAATGGCGATCAGCGCGCTGATCAGGGTCAGCAGGGGCAGCAGCAGGCGGTAAATGGGCATGGGCCCATTCTGGCTGGGCGCAAGACCTGGCCCCAATTAGCGCTTGCCCTCAGAGCCTGGGAACTTTTGTAGCGAGCCGTCGTCAGGCTAGGCGGGCCGAGCGCAGGAACCGGAACGTACCCCAGGTACGTGAGGATTCCGAGCATAGGACCAACGACGCATGGCGGCGGCGCAGTAAAAAGTTCTCAGGCTCTCAGTCGATGCGGACCCAGCGCACATCGATATGGTTGTTGGCGCGGTGCACCAGATTCACATTGCTGCGCGCCGCCCAAGGGATGACCTGGTGGTGCAGCGGGATCACCGCCACATCGTCCTGCACGATCTTCAGCGCGGCGATCAGCTGGCTGCGGCGCTTGGTCACATCGCCCTCGACCTTGGCCGCATCGATCAGCGCATCCAGCTTGGGGTTCACATAGCGGCCGTAGTTCCAGCTGCCGTCGCCACCGACCGGGCTGTGCACCAGGGCCTGCAGCGAGTACAGCGCATCGAAGGTCGCGACACCCCAGCCCAGCAGATGCAGGCTGCTTTCCTTGCGCTGCAGCTTCGGGAAATAGGTGCTGGAGCCCTGGCTGTTGAGCCGCGCCTGCACGCCGATCTTGGCCCAGAAGGCGGTCAGGGCCTTGCAGATTTCCTCGTCATTGACATAGCGATCATTGGGGCAATCCAGCGGCACCTGGAAGCCCTCGGGATAACCGGCCTCGGTCAGCAGGGCCTTGGCGCGCACCGGGTCAAAAGGCAGGCGACGGTCGCCCTCGGCGGTCCAGCCATCGGCCTGCGGCGCGACCAGGGAGCCGGCCGGTTGCGCGAGGCCGCGCATCGTCACCCGCTTCAGGGTCTCGATGTCGATGGCCTGGTACAGCGCCTGGCGCACCTTCAGGTCCTTGAAGGGGTTGCGGCCCTTCACATTGCTGCCGGCCAGCTCATCGCTGGCCTGGTCCAGACCCAGGAAGATGGTGCGGAACTCGGCGCCTTCGATGATCTTGACGCCCGGTGTGTTGCGCAGCTTGGGCACGTCCTGCGGCGCCGGGTCGAGCACGAAGTCGATCTCGCCGGACAGCAGGGCCGCCAGCCGGGTCGCGTCCGAACCGATAGGCGTGTAGACGATCTGGCTGACATTGCCGTTCAGCTTGCCCCACCAGGTCGGGTTCAGCGTCAGCTCGGTCTTGATGCCGGGCTGGCTGCTCTTGAGCACAAAGGGACCGGTGCCGTTGGCATTGCGCACCGCATAGGTCTCTTCCTTCTGCGCGAAGTTCTGCGGCTTCTCGATCTTGTGCTTGGTGGCCCAGTCCTTCGAGATGATGCGCACGCCGGTGATCTGGCGCAGCAGCACCGGGTTGGGTGCTGCCAGCGTGATCTCGATGCTGGACGGCGAGAGCTTCTTGACGCTGCTGACGCCCTGCAGCAGCACCTTGAAGTTGGAGGTGGGGCTGAGCGCACGCTCGAAGGAGAACACCACATCGTCGGCCGTCAGCGCCGTGCCGTCATGGAACTTGACGCCGGGGCGCAGCTCGAAGCGCCAATGCGTGGCATCGACCTGGGTCCACTTCGAGGCCAGGGCCGGCTCGATCGTGAACTGCTGGTCGTAGGCCACCAGGCCCTCGTAGACAAAGGCGTTGAACTGGTTGTTCAGCGCACTGTTGTAGGCGTGGGGGTCGAAGCTCTGCACATCGCCCTGGCTGGCCCAGCGCAGGGGTTTGGCAAGCGCCGCGCCAGCCACAAGGGCCAGCACCAGCGGGGCGATCAGAAGGCGGATGGGGCGCATGGGGTGGGGTTCTCGTCCTGGAAAACCCTGAATACTGCCCGCATCCGCCGCGGCCGGCAAATACCTATTCCCCATAAGCTTCTGTCCCGCAGGGTCAGGCCTTGATCAGTCCGTCTGCCTTGAACATGGCCTTGATGCCGCGCACCGCCTGGCGGATGCGGGCCTCGTTCTCGATCAGCGCGAAGCGCACATGGCCGTCGCCCTGGTCGCCGAAGCCTATGCCCGGCGAGACGCAGACCTTGGCCTTGTCCAGCAGCTGGCGCGCGAACTCCAGCGAGCCGAGCGCGCGGTAGGGCTCGGGGATGCGGGCCCAGATATACATGCTGGCCTTGGGCAGCTCGACGGCCCAGCCGGCCTCCGTCAGGCCTTTGTAGAGCACATCGCGGCGGCGCTGGTAGCTGGCGGTGATCTCGCCGACGCAAGCCTGGTCACCCTCCAGCGCCGCGATCGCCGCGACCTGCAGCGGCGTGAAGGTGCCGTAGTCGTGATAGCTCTTGATGCGGGCCAGCGCGGCCACCAGATCGGGGTTGCCGACCATGAAGCCGATGCGCCAGCCGGCCATGTTGTAGCTCTTGCTGAGCGTGAAGAACTCGACCGCCACATCCTTGGCGCCCGGCACCTGCATGATGGACGGCGCCTGCCAGCCATCGAACACGATGTCGGCATAGGCCAGGTCGTGCACCACCAGGATGTCGTGTTTCTTGGCCAGTGCGATCACGCGCTCGAAGAACTCCAGCTCTACGCACTGCGCGGTCGGGTTCGACGGGAAGCCGAACACCATCATCTTGGGCTTGGGATAGCTGCCGCGAATCGTCTTCTCCAGCTCGGTGAAGAAGTCCAGCTCGCTGGACACCGGTATCGCGCGAATGTCGGCACCGGCGATCACCGCGCCGTAGATATGGATGGGGTAGCTGGGGTCGGGCACCAGCACCGTGTCGCCCCGGTCCAGCGTCGCCAGCATCAGATGGGCCAGGCCTTCCTTGGAGCCTATCGTGACGATGGCTTCGGTGTCGGGATTGATGGCCACGCCGTAGCGCTTGTCGTACCAATGCGAGATCGCGCGGCGCAGCCGCGGGATGCCCTTGCTGGCCGAGTAGCCATGGGTGTCGGGCCGCTGCGCGACCTCGGTGAGCTTGGCGACGATATGGGCCGGCGTGGCCCCATCGGGGTTGCCCATGCTCATGTCGATGATGTCCTCGCCCCGCCGCCGCGCCGCAAGCTTCAGCTCGGCCGTGATATTGAAGACGTAGGGAGGCAGGCGATCAATGCGCGCGAAGCGGCGCTTGCCTGAAGAGGCAGTGCTCATGGGATGTGTCTCACGTAAGCGCCCGGAACCGTCCGAGCGACGTGATCGGCCGATGGGGGCCGATCCGGAGGCGATGCTACCTCAGGCCACGCTAGGACTCAGGGTCGTACACGGACTTCCTTGTCGCCGATTCGCATCACAGGCCGGCGCGGCAAGCGCTTGATCAAAGCCCGCCACTTGATCGCGACTCGATGGTCTTGATCTTGAGACCCGACAGCGTGCGAACCACTACCAGGTCATCCTCGCCGGTCACGGTCGTCGTCGGCAGCCCGTTGGCCTCCACCGTCATGCGCTGGGTGTAGCTGACCCGCGCGCTGGTCCAGGGGAAACCGTCGCGGACGATACGGATGTCGTCGAACTCCGAATGGGTGCGCGCCTGCAGCACCGTGAAGGCGGCCGCAGCCTGCTTGAGGTAGTCGCACATCTCCTCCTTGCCACCCTCCACCTCCCACTTGCCGCGCCGGCCGTCGGCGCTCAGCGTCACCTGCAGATTGTCCGCATAGGCCTCGCAGGCCGAGCTGTCACCGGACATGGCCTTGGCCGATTGCTGGACCAGCCACGAGGCGAGCTTGGGCTCGGCGAACGAGAGCCGGGCATGGGCATAGAAGGCGGCGAGCGCGGTCAGCGTCAGCAGGATGAGTTTTTTCATGGTGGCTGGGATGGAGGAAATGCGTGAAGAACCCGTTGCCCCCGGCGACCGGGCAGCACGCTTTCTGCATGGCCGCAGGCGCCGTGGGCGGCTGCATTCTCCGGCGGGAAACAGCGCCGCCCCGTCCTACCTATGGGGGTGTCGCCCTCAGGCCTTGCCGTCTTTCGCCTGCGCCGCCGCGCTCGCCTCACCCTTGGCCGCAAACTCCGCGCGCAGCCGCTTGAGCTTTTCGCGCGGGTCTTCCTTGACGGTGTTCTCGTGCAGCTTCATCTCCAGGATGAAGCGACTGGGGATGCCCATCACCAGCTCGCGGTTCTTCTTGCGCCGCCGCAAGGTGCTGACGCCCAAAGTCGTGCGCGCCCGCGTGATGCCCACATACATCAGGCGGCGCTCTTCCTCCAGGCGCTGCGGGGTCATGTCCTCGTCGTCGGCCTTGAAGGGCAGCAGCCCCTCGTTGACGCCGGCCAGGAAGACATGCGGCCATTCCAGGCCCTTGGAGGCATGCAGGGTGGTCAAGGTGACCTGGTCCTGCTCGTCGCCGCGCTCGGCCAGCGACAGGATCACGCTGATGGTCTGGGCCACTTCGAGCACGGTCTGCTTGGGCTCCTCGAAGGTGATGCCGCCCTCCTGGCTGATCTGGCCGCCGCAGCGCTTGGCAACCCAGTCGACGAAGTCCAGCACATTGCCCCAACGCGCCGCGCCGACCTTCTCGTTCTCCTCCTGCTCCATCAGGTGCTGCTCGTAGCCGATGTCCTTCAGCCACTCCATCAACAGCGCCTTGGCCTCCTTGTCGCCCGAGGTGTTGCGGGCGCGGTATTCCAGATCGTTCACATAGCGGCCGAACTCATGCAGGCCGCTGATCGCGCGGGTGCTCAGCGCAGTGGACAGGCTTTCGGCGAACAAGGCCTCGTACATGCTGGATTTCCAGCGCCCGGCGAACTGGCTCAGGCTGCCCAGCGTCTGGTGGCCGATGCCGCGTTTGGGCGTGGTGATCGCGCGCAAGAAGGCCGGGTCATCGTCCGGATTGACAAGCAGGCGCAGCCAGCTGCACAGGTCCTTGATCTCGGCCTTGTCGAAGAAGCTCTGGCCGCCGGAGACCTTGTAGGGAATCTCGGCGCGGCGCAGCGCCTGCTCGAAGACGCGGGCCTGGTGGTTGGCGCGGTACAGGATGGCGAAGTCCTTGAACTGCACGCCGCCGGCATTGGCGCGGATCGCCTGGATGCGCGCCACCGCCCGCTCGGCCTCGTGCTCCTCGCCGTCGCTCTCGATCAGGGCCACCGGCTCGCCGTCGCCGAACTCGCTCCACAGCTTCTTCTCGAAGATCTTCGGATTGACCGCGATGACGTTGTTGGCCGCGCGCAGGATGGCGCCGGTGGAGCGGTAGTTCTGCTCCAGCGGTATCACTTTCAGCGCCGGGAAGTCGGTCGGCAGGCGCTTCAGGTTCTCGATCGTCGCGCCACGCCAGCCGTAGATGCTCTGGTCGTCGTCGCCCACCGCAGTGAAATGGGCACGCTCGCCGACGATCTGCTTGAGCAGGTCGTACTGCACGGCATTGGTATCCTGGTACTCGTCCACCAGCACATAGCGCAAGGTGTCCTGCCACTTGCCGCGCGCCTCGGGGAAGTCCTGCAGCAGGCGCAGCGGCAGCGAGATCAGGTCATCGAAGTCCACCGACTGGTAGGCCGCCAGCCGCTCCTGGTAGCGTTCCATCACGACGGCCGTCGCGCGCTCGTCCTCGTCCTTGGCGGCGGCCAGCGCCTGCTTGGCCGTCAGGCCCTGGTTCTTCCACAGCGAGATGGTCCATTGCCAGCTGCGCGCCTGCTTGGCGTCGGTGGTGCCGCCGGCATCGCGCAGCAGGCCCAGCACATCGTCGCTGTCGAGGATGGAGAACTGCTCCTTGAGCCCGACCAGATGGCCTTCGGAGCGCAGGATGCGCACGCCCAGGCTGTGGAAGGTCGAGATCACCAGGTCCTTGGCCGCCCGGGGGCCCACCAGATCGCGGGCGCGCTCGCGCATCTCCTGCGAGGCCTTGTTCGTGAAGGTGATGGCGCCGATGTTCTTGGCCGCATAGCCGGCCTGCAGCAGCCGCGCGATCTTCATCGTGATCACCCGCGTCTTGCCCGAGCCGGCCCCGGCGATCACCAGGCAGGGCCCGTTGAGATGGTGGACGGCTTCGAGCTGGGCGGGATTGAGGGTGGAGACGGCTGAGGACATGGCGAACAGGGGCGGGGCTGCGCATGATAGCCAAGTCGCCCTGCCCTATTTCATGCTAGGCGGCAGCGGCGCCCGGGTCGAACGCAGCCCCAGGCCCAGCAGCAGCAGCGCGTAGAACAGGAAGGCGATGCGCGGCGCATCGACCAGGCTGTCGAACAGGCCCACGATCAGGAAGCCCGTCAGCGCACCCACCAGCGCCGGCGCCAGGGCGTGGGCGCGGGCATGGCCGAAGCTGCAGCGCCACAGCACCGCCGCGACCAGGCTGACGCCCAGGGCCAGACCCAGCAGCCCCTGCTCGAACAGCAGGTGCAGGCCCAGGCTCTTGATATGCCAGGGCAGGTGGTGGCGGTCGCTGGAGAAGAACCAATGCGCCATGCCGCGCGAGAAGTCGCTATTGGCCAGCAGGGCGGGCTTGGCCGCGTCGCGCAGGCGCAGCTCGGCAATCTGCACCGCGCTCGCCGGCGAACCCAGCGCCACCGAGAACACCACAAAGCGCGGCGCCCACCAGCGCCCGCCCAGGGCCGGCGCCTGACCCAGCGAGGCCTGCAGCGTCTGCCAGCCGCCGCCCTGGCTTTGCAGCGGCAGGTTCTTGACCACGCATTCCGCGTTGTAGAGCAGATGTTTCTCGCAGACCTCCAGATGCAGGTTCACATCGCTGGCGCTGCGCAGCTTCAGCGTCAGCAGCAGTTCGCCACGCGGCGCGGCGATGCGCTGGCTGACGCGGAACAGCTCGCCCCAGCCCAGCACATGCTTGCCGCTGCTCAGCAGCAGATGGGGTGGCTGGGCCGACTCGACGAGCCGGTAGTCGCCCACCTGCTCGGCGGCCGGGCCGACGAACAGGAAATTGCTGGCGAAGCGGCCCACCCCCTTGCCCAGCAGCCAGTCCTGCGGCGTGTCCAGCAGGCTGCGCGCTAGCCGCCAGTGCTCGAAGCGACCTTCCAGATCGCGCTGCCCGGTAGCGATGCGGTCGCCGATGTAGGCGCCGCCCGCCAGCGCCGCCACCACGGCGAACAGCATCAGGCAAGCGGTCCACAACAGGCTCCTGGCCCGCCAGGGCAGCTCGGCCAGCAACTGCGCCGCCGTTCCGGGCAGCAGTTGCAAGCCGGCCCAACCCAGCGCCAGGCCCAGCACCGGCAGCAGCGCTTCTTGCAAGGCCTGCTCGCCACCCCAGTTGCCGGCCACCACGGCCACGCAGGCCAGGCTCCAGAACCAGACCCCCGCCACCAGGCAGACGCTCAGATGGCGCGGCAGCCCGGCACGCAGCCACCAGGCCAGCCACAGCCCGCTCAGCACGACCAGCGCATCGATCACGTAGGCCGACTTCGGCAGGGCCAGCGCCACCAGCCAGCTCACACCCCCTGCCAAGGCCGCCGCCAGCAGGGCCAGCAGCAGGGCCAGCAGCAGCTGCCCGCGCGTCTGCCGCAGCCGCAGCGGCGGCATCACCATCACCAGCAGCGCACTACCGGCCAGCGCGAGCAAGGCACGGTAGCCGCCAGCCTGAAACACCGGCCAGGCGGCCACGCCGAATGCCAGCGGCACCGCCAGGGGCACCACCCACGCGCGCCCGCGGGGCGGCCAGGCGGCCGGTCGGCCCGCCGCCCGCTCCCCGCGGCGCTGGCGCGCCAGCAAGAGCAGGCAGACGCCAGCCCCCAGCGGCAGGGCCAGATAGACGCCGCGCGAGAAGGTCGTCAGCGCCGCATAGCCGGCCAGCAGCAGCAGGCCCAGCGCGGCGGCAAAAGCCCAGGGCCGGCGCTCGCGCAGCACCCACAGCAGCGCAAACGGCAGGCCCAGCGCCAGGCAGCCGTCCAGCGCCGCGCCGCCCACATGCATCTCCCAGAACAGCGCGGTGCTGCGGTAGTCGCTCGAAAAATTCAGCAGCCCGGTGTAGGCCAGTCGCTCCCATAGCGCCGCCAGGCCGGCCCCGCCCAAGGCCAGCAGCATGGCCAGGCCGAACCAGCGCTGCACGGCGGCCGGCTCGGCCGCCCCGGCCGCGCGCCACAGCGGCAGCAAGAGCAGCACCAGCCACAGGCTCTTGCCCTGGCGCAGGCTGTTCATCGGCTCGTGATAGCCCTGCCACCAGCCGAACTGCCAGCCCCCGGCCTGCTCAACGCCGCGCCAGATCGCCAGCAGCAGCGAGGCACAGAACAGCGTCAGCAAGAGCTTGGACAGGCCCGACCACGCCAGCGGCCGCTGCCAGGCCGGTGCCAGCTCGACGCTGCGTTTCGCGCCCAGGGCCAGCGTCGCATAGCCGCCGGCGGCGACGGCCAGCACCAGCAGGTCCAGCTCCTCGAAGCTGATCCAGCCGGTCCAGGGCGCGAATCCCAGCACCGGAACCAGGCCGGGAATCAGCAGCGGCAAGACCTGCCAGCGCACAAAGCCCAGCACCGCCACCATGAGCCACAGCAGGCAGGCCAGCCCGGGCTGCAAGGGGTAGTGCCAGGCCAGCCACAGGCCGGCGCCGGCGCTGCCGGCGGCCAGGCTCAGGCCCAGCCAGCGCTTGGAGGAATCGGGCACGGAGAGCTTCATGCGGGCGGCGGAGTTGGGGCGCAGGCTCGCGCCGGGTCGCGCGGATGATAGCCAAGCCCATGCCGGCAGGCGCTACATTGGGAACCCCTAGTACAACGGCAGGACTATGAGCATGGCCCTTGTGTTGGCCCTCGGCCGTCGCTGGCTGCAAGCCTGGACGTTCCTGCTGCTGGCCTGGGGATCGGCCGCGCAGGCGCGCGAGCTGCTGGTGGTGGGCACCGAGTTCCCGCGCATCTACGAGGCCGCCAAGGACGGCGGCGAGCCGAGCGGCCTGGGCGTGGACCTGCTGACCTTGGCCGCCGCCCGGCTGGGCCACAGCCTGCGTTTCGAGCACTACCCCTGGCTGCGCGCCCAGGCCATGGTGGAGCGCGGCCTGGCCGATATCCTGGTCGGCCCCTACCGCACCGCCGACCGCGAGCAGCGCTATCTGTTCTCGCCCCAGCCCTTTTACGAGGACGCGCTGGTGTTCTACGCTCGCCGCGCCCAGAGCGGGCTGTGGCGCGGCGACTATGCGGCGCTGGGCCAGCGCCCGGTCGCCCAGGTGCAGGGCTGGGCCTATGGCGAGAGCTACGAGCAGGCCCGCGCCGGCCTGCGCATCAGCACGGTGCGCGACGTCAACACCGGCCTGCAGATGCTGCGCCTGGGCCGCGTCGACCTGTTCGCCAGCAACGAGCGCAATACCGAGCCAGTGCTGCAGCGCCTGGGTCTGGCACAGGAACTGGTGCCGGCCGGCCCGCCGATCGGCCAGCTGCGCGGCCACTTTGCCTACCCGCGCGACAACCGGGGCCAGGTCTTGCGCGACGAGCTGGAGCGTGCCATTGCCGCGCTGCGCGCCAGCGGTGAGCTCGACGAGCTGTCGCGTCGCTGGAAGGTCAAAATTCCCGAGTAGGCTTGCCGCCGATGAACACCGCCCTCAGTCGCCGCAGCCTGCTGCAGGCCGTCCTCGCCGCCGGCTGCGCGCCGGCTCTTGTCAGCCATGCCGCGACGCCGGCCGCTGCGCCGCTGTTCGCGCTGGGCGTGGCCTCCGGCTGCCCACGCCCCGACGGCCTGGTGCTGTGGACCCGGCTGCTCGGCGAGGCGCTGCCGGACCAGGTCGCGGTGCGCTGGGAGCTGGCCGAGGACGAGGGCTTCAAGACCCTCGTCGCCAGCGGCACCGAGCGGGCCGAGCCCGGCAGCGCCCACAGCGTCCATGCCGAGCCGGCCGGGCTGAAGCCCGATCGCTGGTACTGGTACCGCTTCAGCGCGCTGGGTCAGCAAAGCCCGGTCGGCCGCAGCCGCACGGCGCCGGCGCCCGGCGCGGCGGTGCAGCGCCTGCGCTTCGCGATCGCCTCCTGCCAGCGCTGGGACCACGGCGAATACGCCGCCTGGCGCGATCTGGCCGGCCAGGAGCTGGACCTGCTGCTGTTCCTCGGCGACTACATCTACGAATCCGCGACCGCAGCCGACAGCGCGCCCGCACGCCGCCACCAGGGCGGGCTGTGCCGCACGCTGGACGACTACCGCCAGCGCTATGCCCAGTACAAGAGCGACCCGCATCTGCAAGCCATGCATGCGGCCGCGCCCTGGCTGCTGACCTGGGACGACCACGAGGTCGAGAACGACTATGCCGGCAACATCTCCCAGCATCTGGAGCCCGGCTTCGCGCGCCGCCGCGCGGCGGCGGCCCAGGCCTACTGGGAGCATCTGCCCTTTCCGAAGGCGGCGCGGCCGCGCGGTGCCGAGTTCCGTCTGCACGAGCGCTACGACTGGGGCGCGCTGGCCCGCATCATCACGCTGGACAACCGCCAGTGGCGCGACCCCCAGGCCTGCCCCAAGCCGGGCCGGGGCGGTTCCAACACCGTCGCGCTGAGCGACTGCCCGGCCCTGCTGGACCCGGCCCGCAGCCTGCTGGGCAAGGCCCAGGAGCAATGGCTGGCGCAGAGCTGGGATCGTGAGCGGCCCTGGAACCTGCTGGCCCAGCAGACCCTGATGGCGCCGCTGAACTGGCAGCCGCCCGAGCAGGGCAGCGGCCTGCACTGGACCGATGGCTGGGACGGCTACCCGGCCGCCCGCCAGCGCCTGCTGCGCGATCTGCAGGCGGCGCGGGTGCGCAATGCGGTGGTGCTGGGCGGCGATGTCCATGCCCATTACGTGAGCGATCTGCATGCCGGCGGCGCCGACAAGCCGGTGATCGCCACCGAGTTCTGCGGCAGCTCGATCAGCAGCCACGGCCTGGCGCAGCGCCGGCTCGACCAGATGCGCCCGCACAACCCGCATATCCGCCATGCGCGCAGCGATGAGCGCGGCTATATCCGCTTCGAGCTGAGCGCCGGCCGGCTGGAGGCGGAGCTGCGCGCGGTCGAGCAGCCCTGGGATGCCGCCAGCGCGCTGCGCCGCCAGGCGCGCTATGTCGTGGAGGCCGGCCGCGCTGGCGCGCTGAGCGACTGAAGCAGGCCGTCCAGGCCCAGGTACTGGTGGCCGGCCCAGCCACCCACGGCCAGCAAGGCCAGGCCGCCGGCGGCCAGCAAGGTGCGCCAGCGCTTGCGCTTGGCGGGCTTTTGCAGCGGCGGGGTGCTGAGGCTGCCGTCGAAGGCCGGCATGAAGCGGCTGCCCGGCGCCGGGCTGGGCTCGGGCATCGGATGCAGCACCAGGGCCGAATGGTTCTGCCCGGCCAGCCAGGCGCGCAAATCCTCGCCCAGCTCGCGGGCCGAGGGATAGCGGGCCACCGACATCGGCGCCATGGCCTTCTGCAGCAGAGCTTCGAGGCTGAAGCGCTCGGCCGTGCTGAGGCCGCCCAGGCTGGCGGCCGAGGGCATCAGCACGCCGTTGGCATCGGGTCTGGGCGGCCGGCCATTGATCAACCAGCAGGCCAGCACGCCCAGCGCATAGGCTTCGCTGCCCAGGCTGGGCTGGGCGCCGCGCTGCAGCTCGGGCGCGACAAAGGGCGCGGCGGCGGCACTGAACAGCGGCGGCTCGGCGTCCGGCTCGGGCGCCAGCTCGGCCAGGCCCAGGGCCATCAGCCGCAGCTCGGTACCGTTGACCAGCCACAGCAGGCCGGGATCGAGTTCGCGCAGCAGCAGGCCTTGCTCATGGGCATATTGCAGCGCGTCGCAGAGTTGCAGCAGCAGCTGCAGGCGCTGGCGCAGCGGCAGCTCGGCGGCGGCGGCCAGCAGGGGCTGGCCCTTGTCCTGCCAGGGCAGGGCCAGAAAAGGTTTGCCCTCGGCGGTCAGGCCGCTGTCCAGCGGCGTGGCCAGGGCCGGATGGCTGAGCTGGTTCAGGGCCGCCGACAGCTCGGCAAAACGCAGCAGCACCGCCGCCGCGTCCGCACTCTGCTGATAGACCAGCAGCGCCGCGCTGACATCATCTGCCAGCGAATGCTCGGCCCGGTACCAGCGGCCCGAATCACCGGCGTGCAGGGCGGCGGCGATGCGCCAGACGCCCAGGCGCTCGCCAACCGACAGCGATGTCGGCAGCGGGGCGCCGGCACTGACCGGTGCGGGAAAAGAGGCGGAGAAGCGGGCGGAGGACATGAGTATTCAGGGTTTGCCCGGCATCCTAGGCTCAAGCCAGGCCGCAGCGGCGCCCGGCGCCCCCCTCAACACGGGGTGTCGCGCGCAATCGCTCACGCTCGGCGAGAACTTGTGCACGGGCGGCGGCCCGGCCCAAGCCTTGCGATACTCCGCCCCCATGCAAGCGATTCTGGCCGTCACCCTGCCCTTCTTCGCGCTGGTGCTGTGCGGCTATCTGGCGGCGCAGCGCGGCGTGCTGGCCGAGAGCGCAATCCCGGGGCTCAACGGCTTTGTGCTGTTCTTCGCGCTGCCCTGCATGCTGTTCCGCTTCGGCATGAACACGCCGGTGCTGGAACTGCTGAACCCGGGCGTGCTGGGCGTCTATCTGGTCGCGGCGCTGCTGATCGTCGCATTCACGATCGCGGTGACCCTGTCGGCGCGGGTGCAGCTGAAGGACGCGGCCTTCGGCGCGCTGGTGGCGGCCTTCCCCAACACCGGCTTCATGGGCGTGCCGCTGCTGGTGGCGCTGCTGGGCCCGGCCGCGGCCGGGCCGGTGATCTGCACCGTGCTGGCCGATCTCTTCGTCACCAGCTCGCTGTGCATCGCGCTGGCGCGCGCCCACGATGCCGGCGCCGGCAATGCCAAGCGCGCCGCACTGCAGGCCTTGCGCGGCGCGCTGTCGAATCCGCTGCCCTGGGCCATCGCGCTGGGCGCGGTGGCCTCGGCCACCGCGCTGCGCCTGCCGGGTCCGGTCGACAGCGTCGTCAAGATGCTGGCCGATGCGGCAACGCCGGTGGCCCTGTTCACGATAGGCGCGGTGCTGTGGCGCGCCGGGCAGCATGCCCACACGCGCACGCCGGTGGCGCTGTTCCTGCCGGTGGCGCTGATCAAGCTGATCGTCCATCCGGCCCTGGTGTTCGCGTTGGGCGCGGCCGCCCATGCGCTGGGCGTCGGCCCGACGCCCTTCCAGCTGCTGGTGCTGACCCTGGCCGCCGCCCTGCCCAGCGCCAGCAATGTCTCGCTGCTGGCCGAGCGCTACGGCGCCGACAACGGCCGCGTGGCCCGCATCATCCTGGCCTCGACCAGCCTGGCCTTCGTCAGCTTCACCGCGCTGGCCTGGCTGCTCGGTGCCCGACCGGCGGCCTGATATCGTTGCGCGCTGTCTGATTGCACGAACCCCATGCTCCTGCGCCACGCCCTGCTTCTGCTGCTCTGTGTTGCCCTGGGCGAACCACTCCAGGCGCTGGCCAACGGCTATCGCCAGCCCTCGACCGCGATCCGCGAGCTGCTGGACGCGCCGGCGCCGCCGCGCCTGCTGCCCTCGCCCGACAAGCAGACCCTGGCCCTGCTGGAACTCAAGCGCTTCAACAGCCTGGCCGAGCTGGCCCGCCCGGGGTTGCGCCTGGCCGGCCTTCGCTTCGACGCGGCCAGCGGCACGCCGCAGCCGCTGGCCACCGTGCGGCGCCTGCGCCTGCGCAGCCTGCTGCAGCCGGATGCGCCGGAGCGCGCCGTCGAGCTGCCCGGCGAGGGCTTTCACAGCTTCAGCTGGGCGCCGGACGGCCAGCGCTTCGTGCTGGAGCGGCGCGTCGACCTGGGCAATGAGCTGTGGATGGGCGAGACCGCCAGCGGCGAGCTGCGCCAGATTCCCTTTGTGCGCCTGAGCAATGCGCTGGGCCAGGGCGAGCAGGCCTGGCTGAACCCGCGCGAGCTGGTCGTGCTGACGATACCCAAGCGGCGCGGCGCGGCGCCGCGCGCCCAGCCCAGCCCGGTGGTGCAGGAGCATCAGGGCCGCGCCTCGCCCGAGCGCAGCTATCCAGATCTGCTGCAGTCGCCGCATGACGAGGCCTTGTTCGAGCACCATGCGCGCTCGCAGCTGACCCTGGTCAATCTGGCCAGCGCGCAGTCCCGCGATATCGGCGAGCCAGGCCTGTTCGCCTATGTCAGCAGCGTCGGCGAGGGCCAGTACCTGCTGACCGAGCGCCTGGTGCGCCCCTTCAGCTACCGCCTGACCTGGGATGATTTTCCGCAGGTGATCGAGCTGCGCCAGCGCGACGGCCGGGTGCTGCGCGAGCTTGCCAAGCTGCCGCTGAAGGCCGGCGTCGCGATCGACGGCGTGCTGCCCGGCCCGCGCATCTTCTACCCCTCGCCGACCAAGGATGCGGCGGTCTACTGGGTCGAGGCGCTGGACGGCGGCAACCCGAACAGCCGGGTGGCCTTCCGCGACCGGGTGATGCGACTGGACCCGCCCTATGACGGCGAGCCCATCGAGGTGCAGCGCATGCCGCAGCGCTTCACGCGGCTGCGCTTTCTCGACGATGGCCAGCACGCGCTGCTGACCGAGACCGACCGCCTGCGCGCCTGGACCCGCACGTATCTGCTGCCGCTCAACGGCAGCCAGAGCAAGCCGCTGTTCGAGCACTCGCTGCGCGAACGCTACCGCCACCCCGGCGCGCCGCTGATGCGCACGCTGGTCAATGGCCACAGCGTGATCCAGAGCACGCGCGAGGGCGAGATCTTCCTGATCGGCCAGGGCGCCAACCCGCGCGGCGAGCGCCCCTTCCTGGACCGGCTGTCGATCAAGGACCTGAGCGTGCAGCGCCTGTTCCAGTCGGCCGACAGCGCCTACGAGATGCCGCTGGCGACGCTGGACGACAAGCGCCTGCTGCTGCAGCGCGAGAGCCCGGTCGAGCCGCCGAATCTGTACCTGCGCGAACTGGGCAATGGTGGCGCGACGGCGCAGGCGCTGACACGCATCAAGGACCCGAGCCCGCAGCTGCGCCGGGTCAAGCGCGAGCTGGTCAGCTTCAAGCGCGCCGATGGTGTCGAGCTTTCGTTCTGGCTGCATCTGCCACCCGACTACAAGGAGGGCGAGCGCCGGCCCACGCTGGTCTGGGCCTATCCGCTGGAGTTCAACGACGCCGCGCTGGCCGGCCAGCTGGCCGGCGCGCCGAGCCGCTATGCGACGTTCGCCGGCATCAGCCCGCAGCTGCTGGCGCTGGACGGCTTTGTCGTGCTGCACGACGCGACCATGCCGGTGGTCGGCGATGCGCGCACGATGAATGATGGCTTCATCGAGCAGATCACGATGAATGCCCGCGCCATCATCGACAAGGCCGAGGAGCTGGGTGTGGCCGACACCCGCCGCATGGCGATCGGCGGCCACAGCTACGGCGCCTTCATGGCCGCCAATCTGCTGGCCCACACCAAGCTCTTCAAGGCCGGCATCGCGCGCAGCGGCGCCTACAACCGCACGCTGACGCCGTTCGGCTTCCAGAGCGAACGCCGCTCGCTGTGGGACGCCCGCGAAACCTATCTGAAGCTCTCGCCCTTTCTCTATGCCAACCAGATCAAGGAGCCGCTGCTGCTGATACACGGCGAGGAAGACAGCAACTCCGGCACCTATCCGATGCAAAGCGAGCGCCTCTACCAGGCCCTGGCCGGCCTGGGCGGCACGGTGCGTTATGTGTCGCTGCCACACGAGGGCCATGGCTACACGGCGCGCGAGTCGGTCGGCCAGGTGCAGTGGGAAATGAGCCAGTGGCTCAAGACCCATCTGGGTGATCCACGCGGGGGCGACAAGCCCTGATCAGATCGCCAGCGGATCCACATCCACCGCCCAGCGCAGCAATCCCTTGTGCTCGCGCTTGAGCATCTGCAATTCGGGCATCCATAGCCACAGCAAGCGCTGCAGCGCGCCGCGGGTCGGCGATTCGACCAGCATCTGCAGGCGCTCGATATTGGCCACCCGGGCCACGCTCATCGGCACCGGCGGGTAGATCAGCAGGCCGCTGGCCTCGGGCAGGGCCTGGGCCCATTGGGCGGCGGCGCTCAGAAAGTCCCGCGCGGCCTCCACCGTGCGGCCCTCGGCGCGCAGCAGCGCCAGGTGTGAATAAGGCGGCAGGCCGGCGCTCTCGCGCTCGGCCAGCTGGCTCTGGGCAAAGGCCTCGAAGTCATGGCGCTCCAGCGCCTTGTAGAGCGCATGTTGCGGATGCCAGGTCTGCACCCACATCTCGCTGCGCGCGGCCTGTTCGGCATCGCGCCCGGCCCGGCCGGCGGCCTGCATCAGCAGCGCGAACAATCGCTCGGGCGCGCGGAAGTCGCTGCTGAACAAGGCGCCGTCCGGGTTGACCACCGCCACCAGCGTGATGCGGCGGAAGTCATGGCCCTTGGTGATCATCTGGGTGCCGACCAGGATGTCGACCTCGCCGGCATGCACGGCGCCTAGCTGGGCCTCCAGCGCACCCTTGTGCTTGGTCGAATCGGCATCGATACGGGCAACGCGGGCGCCCGGCAGTGCCTCGGCCAGTTGTTCCTCCAGCCGCTCGGTGCCGCGACCCAGCGGCGCGATGTCCTGGTTGCCGCAGTCGGGGCAGGCATGGGGCACGCGCTCGGTGAAGCCGCAGTGGTGGCAGCGCAGCGTGCGGTCGCCCTTGTGGAACACGCGGTAGGCGCTGCAGTGCGGGCACTCGCTCTTCCAGCCGCACTCGGTGCAGTGCAGCACCGGCGCATAGCCGCGCCGGTTCAGGAACACCAGGCTCTGCTCGCCACGCTCCAGCCGGCCGCGCAGCGCGGCGATCAGCGGCGCGGTCAGCGCGGTCATCACGCCCTTGTTGCGCGGCAGGCTGTTCATGTCGAAGAGGCGCACCCGCGGCAGCGCCCCGCCGCCGATGCGCTCGGGCAGGGCCAGGCGCTGGTAGCGGCCGCTATTGGCGTGCTGCCAGCTCTCCAGCGACGGTGTCGCCGAGCCGAGAATGACCGGCACCTTTTCGAGCCGGGCGCGGTAGACGGCCAGGTCGCGCGCCGAATAGCGGGCGCCATCCTGCTGCTTGTACGAGGGGTCGTGCTCCTCATCGACCGCGATCAGGCCCAGGCGGGGCATCGAGGCGAACACCGCCAGCCGTGTGCCCAGCACCAGCTCGGCTTGGCCCAGGTGGGCGGCCAGCCAGTTGCGCAGGCGCTGGGCCGGCGTCAGGGCACTGTGCAGCGAGACGATGACACGGCCGGCAAAGCGCTCGGCAAAGCGAGCCTCCAGCTGGGGCGTCAGATTGATCTCGGGCACCAGCACCAGCACCTGGCGGCCGGCGGCGAGCGCATGCTCGGCAGCACGCAGATAGACCTCGGTCTTGCCGCTGCCGGTGACGCCATAGAGCAGCACCGGCGACGGCACCGTCTCGGCACGGGCCGCCATCAAGGCATCGATCTTCTCCAGCACCTCGGCCTGGGCCGAGCTCAGCTGCGGCCTGGGCGTGGCGGGCTCGGGGCTGGCGGCCTGGGCCGCGGTCCATTTGTCGAGCTTCTTCAGCCGCGCCTGGAGCTGCTGGCCGTCAAGCTCGCGCAGCTGCGGCGGCAGCACCGACAAGGCCACCTCGCCGGCACTGCGCTGGTAGTAGCTGGCGGCGAAATCCACCAGCGCGCACCAGCTCGGCAGCAGCGGCGGCAGGCCGTCAAGCACGGCGCTGATCGGTCGCAGCTGGGATTCATCCAGCTGCTCGGCGGCCGGGTCAGGGGTGCCGGGCCAGACCATGCCGGTCAGCTCGCGCCGCCCCAGCGGTACCTGCACCAGCGTGCCTGGTGTGAGCGCGCGCTCGCTCAGATAGTCCAGCGGCCCGGTGATGCCGCTGTGCTGGGGGGCGTCGACCACCACGCGCACGCGCTGCTGCCCGGCCTCGCTCATTCCCGCCTCAAGATCGAATCGGGCTGAGGAACAGGCTCTAAATCCATGATTTCAATACGTTTTCCACGGAAGCATGTTTTCTGTGGATAACTTTGTGGGAAATTTATTAACAGCCCGGTCGCCGTCGCCGGACGGCGCCCGGTAGCTCTGCAAAATGCATTCCCCCTCAAATCAGTGAAAGCCCAATGAATCAATGACTTAGAAGACTCTCGGGAAAACACTGAGCTGCGCCGCAGCATGGCAAATGCGAAGTTTTCGCGTTGCGAAAAATGGGGATAAGTCAAAAGCGGAGTGCTTGCTCACCCACCGCGCCGCTGCCGCAAAAGCCGTGAATAGGCATGCACCTCGTCGACCAGGGCCGTCACCGATTCCGGCGGGGTGTGCTGGCTGATGCCGTGGCCCAGATTGAAGATATGGCCGCTGTCCGGGCCGGGGGCGCCAAAGCTGTCGAGCACCGCCCTGACCTGCTCGCGCACCGCGTCGGGCGGGGCGAACAGCACGTTCGGATCGAGATTGCCCTGCAGCGCGACTTTGTGGCCGAGCTGGGCGCGGGCGCGGCCCAGATTGACCGTCCAGTCCAGGCCGACCACATCGGCGCCGGCATCGGCGATCTCGTCCAGCCACAGACCGCCGCCCTTGGTGAACAGGATGCGCGGGATGCGCTGGCCTTCGTGTTCGGTCTTGAGCTGGGCCAGCACGCGCCTCGAGTAGTCCAGCGAAAAGCGCTGGAACATGCCGTCGGCCAGCACGCCGCCCCAGGAGTCGAACAGCATCACCGCCTGCGCACCGGCCTCGATCTGCGCGTTCAGGTAGGCGGCCACTGCGTCGGCATTGACCTGCAGGATGCGGTGCATCAGATCCGGGCGCGCATACATCAGGCTCTTGACCTGGCGGTAGTCGTCCGAGCCGCCGCCCTCGACCATATAGCAGGCCAGGGTCCAGGGGCTGCCGGAGAAGCCGATCAGCGGCACGCGGCCGTTCAGCGCCTTTCGGATCGAGCTCACCGCATCGAAGACATAGCGCAGCTTGTTCATGTCCGGCACTTCGAGCGCGGCCACGGCCGCCTCGTCGCGCACGACCTTCTCGAACTTCGGCCCCTCGCCAATCGCAAACGACAGGCCCAGGCCCATCGCATCGGGCACGGTCAGGATGTCGCTGAACAGGATGGCCGCGTCGAGCGGGTAGCGCTCCAGCGGCTGCAGGGTCACCTCCGTCGCATAGTCGCGGTTGGTGGCCAGACCCATGAAGCTGCCGGCCGTGGCCCGCGTCGCACGGTACTCGGGCAGGTAGCGGCCGGCCTGGCGCATCAGCCAGACGGGAGTGTGCTCGGTGGGCTGGCGCAGGCAGGCGCGCAGAAAGCTGTCGTTTTGCAGGGGGGCGCTCATCGCGACATTATCCGCTGCGATACTGGCTTGATTCGCGCCCGGACATCACCATCTACCCGGCGGACCGTTCCACAAGGAGGTGTTTCATGAATTGGATCAAACGCAGCGGCCTCGCCGCCCTGGTCTTGGCATCGACGCTGGGCTTGTCGGGCTGCGGCTACAACGAGTTCCAACGCCTGGACGAGCAGGTCAAGGCCCAGTGGTCCGAGGTGCTGAGCCAGTACCAGCGCCGCGCCGACCTGATTCCGAACATCGTCAACACCGTCAAGGGCGAGGCCAATTTCGAGCAGGAGACGCTGACCAAGGTGGTCGAGGCGCGCGCCAAGGCCACCAGCATCCAGGTCACGCCCGAGCTGGCCAACAACCCCGAGGCGCTGAAGAAGTGGCAGGCCGCCCAGGGCGAGCTCTCCAGCGCGCTGTCGCGCCTGCTGGTCGTGACCGAGAACTACCCCAATCTGAAGGCCAACCAGGGCTTCCAGGATCTGCGCGTGCAGCTCGAAGGCACCGAGAACCGCATCACGGTGGCACGCAACCGCTATATCAAGTCGGTGGCCGACTACAACGTGCATGCCCGCAGCTTCCCGAACAACCTGACCGCGATGGTGTTCGGCTACGACACCAAGCCCAACTTCACGGTCGAGAACGAGGCCGCGATCCAGACCGCGCCGGCGGTCAGCTTCGACAAGCCCGCGTCCAAGTAGGCGGACATGCGCGGCCCGATTGCCCTGATCCTGGGGCTGTTCCTCGCACTGAGCCTGCCGGCCTCGGCGCAGGAGGAGCAGCCGGTGCCGGTGCTCAGTGCGCGGGTGATCGACCGCACCGCCACGCTCAGCGAGCCCCAGCGCGCGGCGCTGGAGGCCAAGCTGGCGACCTTCGAGGCCGAGTCAGGGCCGCAGATCGTCGTGCTGATCACGGCGACCACGCTGCCCGAGGACATCGCCGCCTATGCGCAGCGCGTGGCCGACAGCTGGAAGATAGGTCGGCGCGAGGTCGGTGACGGCGTGCTGATCCTGGTGGCCAAGGAGGATCGCAAGATCCGCATCGAAGTGGCCAAGGCGCTGGAGGGCGCGGTGCCCGATCTGGCGGCGCGGCAGATCATCCAGAACGCGATCACGCCGGCTTTCAAGAAGGGCGACTATGCGGGCGGCCTGAACCAGGCCGTGGACCAGTTGCAGGCCCGCATACGCGGCGAGAACCTGCCGGCTCCGCGGCAAGGCTCCGCAGGCAGCGGCGCCAGCGGCTTCGACTTCGAGGAACTGGCGGCGGTGTTCTTCATCGGCGTGCCGGTGCTGGGCGCGCTGCTGACCGGCATCTTCGGCCGCAAGCTCGGCAGCGTCGCGACCGGCGGCGCGGCCGGTGCACTGGGCTGGTTCTTCAGCACCAGCATCATCGTCGCCGGCCTGGCCGGCGTCGCGGCCCTGGTGCTGGTGGGCGTGCTTGGCATCGGCGCGGCCCGCCGCGGCGGGCGCAGCGGAGGGCTGGGCGGCGGCCCCATCATCTGGGGCGGCGGCGGTGGCGGCGGCTGGGGCGGAGGTGACGGCGGCGGCTTCTCGTCCGGCGGCGGGGGCGATTTTGGAGGCGGTGGCGCCTCGGGAGACTGGTGATGCCGACGCTGACCAAGAACCGCCTGCTGCGGTTGCTGCAACACCGCTGGACCGATGAGTCCGATCTGAAGCGCGCCCTGCCCGGCGACGCGGTGTCGCATCTGGAGCAGAAGGTGCGCGACAGCGAGGGCCACCACAGCGGCGAGATCTGCGTCTGCGTGGAGGCCGGGCTGCCGCTGTCCTATCTGTGGAAGGGCCTGCGCGCCCGCGACCGCGCCCTGACCCTGTTCGGCAAGCTGCGGGTCTGGGACACCGAGGCCAATAACGGCGTGCTGATCTATCTGCTGCTGGCCGATCACGCGATCGAGATCGTCGCCGACCGCGGGCTCAATGCCAGGGTGTCGGTGGACGAGTGGGCCACGGTGATCGAAGGGCTGCGCGCCGATCTGCGCGCCGGCCGCTTCGAGCCGGGCCTGATCGCGGCGGTCGATGCGGTCGACCGCCTGCTGCGCCAGCACTATCCGCTGGCCGAGGGTCAGAAAAACCCGAACGAGTTGCCGGACGCGGTGGTGCTGCTCTGAGTGAGCGCTAGAGCAGGGTCAGGCTTTGCATGCCGGCCCAGCCCTCGCCGGGAGCCAGCGTGATCGGATGCTCGATGGCCGCCGCCTCGATGCACAGCATCTGCCGCCAGCCCTCGGCCGGCATATCGGCCAGCGCCGCGCACTTCTCGGCGCCGGGGTTCCAGAGCACCGCGTCCTCGAAGCCCTGCTGGCGGATCAGCAGCTCGCGCTTGTCGGCGCCGCGCTGCTCGATCAGGGTCAGGTCTTGCTTGACCTGGTGATAGATGCGGTCGAGATCCTGCGCACCGGGGCTGCCGGGCAGCAGCAGGTCGACACGCTGGCTCTTCTCGACGTTCTCGACCGAGTCCCAGTAATGCAGGCCCGACAGGCCCTGAACGCTGCTTTCATTCAGATCCTGAACGCGCAGATAGCTATGCAGCGCACCGGTAAAGCTGAAGGCCGTGTCGCCACGGTTCTCGCAGGCGAGTTCGATCTCCAGGCTGCGACCGGCCACGCGCACGCTCAGCTCGGCCTCGAAGGCATGGGGCCAGAACATGCGCGAGGCAGCGTCATCGGCCAGACGCAAGACCGCCAGCGCGTCATCCTCGCCCTGCTCGGCCGACACCAGCTGCCAGGGCTTGTTGCGCGCGAAACCATGCTTTTGCAGCGGACCGCGCGCGGCGAACTGCGGAAAACACACCGGCACGCCGCCGCGTATCGCCTGGCCGGTGGCGAAGACCGACTTCGGCGACAGGTACAGCTGCTCGTCGGCGCCGGCCGGCACCCAGGAGACGATATGGGCGCCGTGCAGCAGCAGCGTGGCGCGGGCGCCGTCGGGAGCGAGCAGCTCCAGGGCCTCCAGCCCTTGGTAGTGAGTAGGAACTATGCGTGTATTCATGACAGAAAAGAAAAACCCACCGGCAAGCCGGTGGGTCGTAGCGCCTGGAGCCGAATCTTAGTTCTTCGCAGCAGCAGGCGCGCGCGGACCGTGCAAAAGTCCGTTGGGTGTGCCTGCTGTCAACAAGCGCTGGCCGGCGATGGCGGCAACCCCATGGCTGCGTTCGGTCAGGTTGTTGGCCACCTGGTCGATCACCGCTTTCACCAGCATCCCTACCAAACCACCTTGATTGCTGTTGTTCTGCTCAGCTGTGGAAGCCACGGCCTTGCCATCCCACAGTTGCTGTCCCGTCTTGAGACTGACGAGCTTCGCCTCCACTTCAACCGTTGCATCGCTGGACACGACCTTGTAGACCGAGCCATAGCGCTTGACGACGACGTAAAGGGCCGCATCGGCGCCAAAGATCTGGCGCAGTTTGGCCGGCTCGATAGATTGGGCTTCGGCCGGGTTGACCACGCCATTCGCACGCAGCGTTTCGTCAACAAGTGATACGGGCAACACGTAGTAGCCCGACTCGGCCAGTGGCTGCGTCAACTGTGAATAGACACTGTAAGTAGCGGCAACATCCGGCGAGTCGTTCAGTGGCGGCAAGATCAGCAGCGAGGCCGGCTTTGCCTCCTTGAGCGCAGTGTAGTCATAAGGCTTTGTCTGGGTGGCGCAAGCAGTCAGCGCGGCCAGACCCACCACGGCCAGCAGGCGGCGCAGCAACTCGTAGGTTTTTTTCATGATCAATCTCCCAGTTTTCTTTGGCTCAGCTCTTGGAGGCAGGCTTGGCGTCAGCGTTGCCGCTCTTGAGCAGGAAGTCGACATAGGCCGCCGACTCGGGGAACAAGGCACGCTCAGCCTCCAGATGCGCACGGGCCGCTTGATCGTTGCCGACCTTGCTGTACAGCAGTGCCAGGTGACCGTGCAGACCCGGTGGCGAAGCTTCGCCGGCAGCCTTGTTCTTCAGCAGTTGCGCTTCGAGTGCGGTGATCTGCTCGCCAGCATTGGCACCACCACTCTTGAAGTGCTCATAGAGGCGCGATTGGTAGCCGTTCCACTGGTAAAGCGGTTTTTGAGGTGCGGCACATGCGACAAGCGAGACGATCAGAGCAAGAGATCCCAGGCGCGACACGAGGTGATAGAGAGTCATATGCGGCTCCTCACCGTTGAGTGCGCAGGGCACCGGCATCGACACCAGCCACCAGAGCGGTGACGGCTTCCTTGATGGCCAAGTCCAGCACCTTGCCATTCAAGGTCGAGTCGTAGCTGGCGGTCCCGCCAAAGCCCACGACCTCCCGAGTGGACAGGGTGTATTCACCTGCCCCTTGGACGGAGAACGTCACTTCTGAGGTCTGGCTGTTGACCACATTCAAGGTCACCTTGGCATAAGCAACCTGAGATTTGCCGCGACCCAAGAGCCCGAACAATTGCTGATCACCGACCTCTTTGCGACCGAATTCGGTCACGGCACCCGTGACGAGATAATCCGCACCCTTGATGTTCAAAGCGCCCGCCTTGAATTGGGCTTCCTGCTTGGCCTCTTCAAGGTTGTCTCGGTCCAGCACATTGAAGCGTTGGCTCTGCTGAAGGTGGGCGATCAGGATGGACTTGGATTGCGAACCGAGACGATCCAGCCCGTCAGAGAACATGCCGCGCATGAAACTGGACCGGTTGTCAAACTTGCCAACAGCGATGGGCGAGCGCGCACCCTGCGTGACCGGCGCAACGGCGGCAGGCTTGGGCACCTCGATCGTCCGTGATTGCTCGGTTGCGGCGCATCCAAACAATGCCGACACCGCCAGCGCCAAACCGGCCCGCTGGGCCAAGACAGAAACTTGCATAGAACTCCCTCAACAGTCTTTATTCCCTGCCCGATGGATTCGGGTGGGTATGTAACTGTAATGTTTCGGCGAGGGAGCTTTTTCACGATCACCAAAGAGCAACGGCAGGAGTGCGACTTCTCGCACATCCTGCCGTTGCAGAGCAGAGTGCCCACCAGGGGCCTGCCGTTTACTTCTTGCGGAACTTCCGCAGCGCAGCGATCTGGGCGGCCATCGCGGCGAACTCGCTTTGCGCGGCGGCGAAGTCGATATCGCTCTTGGCGTTCTTCATCGCTTCCTCGGCCAGCTTCTTGGCTTCCGAGGCCTTGGCTTCGTCCAGGTCCTTGCCGCGGATCGCGGTGTCGGCCAGCACGGTGACCGTGCCGGGCTGCACTTCCAGAATGCCGCCAGCCACGAAGACAAACTCTTCGCCGCCATCGGACTTCTCGATGCGCACCGCACCGGGCTTGATACGGGTGATCAGCGGCGTGTGCTGGGGCAGGATGCCCAGCTCACCGCCTTCGCCCGGCAGCGCGACGAACTTGGCCTCGCCCGAGAAGATCAGCTCTTCGGCGGAAACCACATCAACGTGGATAGTTGCCATCTCAATCTTCCTTAGCGTTAAGAAACTTCGGTAACGGATCAGCGGCGCACGGCCCCGTCGAGCCGCGTGCCGCTGGTATCGCAATTACTGCAGCTTCTTCGCCTTCTCGAAGGCTTCGTCGATGGTGCCGACCATGTAGAAGGCCTGCTCGGGCAGGTGATCGCACTCGCCGGCCACGATCATCTTGAAGCCGCGGATGGTTTCCTTCAGCGGCACGTACTTGCCGGGCGAGCCGGTGAACACTTCGGCCACATGGAAAGGCTGCGACAGGAAGCGCTGGATCTTGCGGGCGCGGGCCACGGTCAGCTTGTCTTCCGGAGCCAGTTCGTCCATACCCAGGATGGCGATGATGTCGCGCAGTTCCTTGTAGCGCTGCAGGATGCCCTGCACCGCACGGGTCGTGTTGTAGTGCTCTTCGCCGATCACGTTCGGGTCGATCTGACGCGAGGTCGAGTCCAGCGGGTCCACGGCGGGGTAGATACCCAGCGAGGCGATGTCACGCGACAGCACGACGGTGGCGTCCAGGTGGGCGAAGGTCGTGGCCGGCGAGGGGTCGGTCAAGTCATCCGCAGGGACGTAGACGGCCTGGATCGAGGTGATCGAGCCGACCTTGGTCGACGTGATCCGCTCTTGCAGACGGCCCATTTCCTCGGCCAACGTCGGCTGGTAGCCCACAGCGGAAGGCATACGGCCCAGCAGCGCGGACACTTCGGTACCGGCCAGCGTGTAGCGGTAGATGTTGTCCACGAAGAACAGCACGTCGCGGCCTTCGTCACGGAAGGACTCGGCGATGGTCAGACCGGTCAGGGCCACGCGCAGACGGTTGCCCGGAGGCTCGTTCATCTGGCCGTAGACCATCGCGACCTTGGAGTCTTCGAGCTTCTCGAGGTTCACGACGCCCGAATCGGCCATCTCGTGATAGAAGTCGTTGCCCTCGCGGGTACGCTCGCCGACACCCGCGAACACCGACAGACCCGAGTGAGCCTTGGCGATGTTGTTGATCAGCTCCATCATGTTGACGGTCTTGCCGACGCCGGCGCCGCCGAACAGACCCACCTTGCCGCCCTTGGCGAACGGGCAGATCAGGTCGATCACCTTGATGCCGGTTTCCAGCAGGTCTTGCGACGGGCTCAGCTCGTCGTAGGCCGGGGCCGTGCGGTGGATCGACGCGGTCAGCGCCTGGTCGACAGGGCCGCGCTCGTCGATGGGCGCGCCCAGCACGTCCATGATGCGACCCAGCGTCGCCTTGCCCACCGGCACCTTGATGTTGTCGCCGGTGTTGTAGACCTGGGTGCCGCGGCGCAGGCCGTCCGACGAGCCCAGCGCGATGGTGCGCACGATACCGTCGCCCAGCTGCTGCTGGACTTCCAGAGTCAGGGCGGAACCTTCCATCTTCAGCGCGTCATAGATCTTCGGCATCTGGTTGCGCGGGAATTCCACGTCCACCACGGCGCCGATGCACTGAACGATCTTGCCCACTGATTGAGTGTTAGCCATTTTTTCGTTCCTTCAATTCCAAAAACTATTGCGTAGCCTGCTTGTCAGCCCACGGCGGCAGCGCCACTGACGATTTCCGACAGTTCCTTGGTGATCGCAGCCTGGCGGGTCTTGTTGTAGACCAGCTTCAGCTCACCGATCAGGGTGCCTGCGTTGTCAGTCGCGGCCTTCATGGCCACCATGCGTGCCGACTGCTCGGACGCCATGTTTTCGGCCACAGCCTGGTAGACCAGGGCCTCGGTGTAGCGCAGCAGCAGCTCGTCGATCACGGTCGCGGCATCGGGCTCGTAGATGTAGTCCCACGAGTGCGTGCCACCATCGGTCTTCATGCCTTCGGTCGTCAGCGGCAGCAGCTGGTGCACCACCGGCTCCTGCTTCATCGTGTTGATGAAGCGGGTGTAGCAGAGGTAGACGGCGGACAGCTTGCCTTCGGCATAAGCGTCCAGCAGCACCTTGACCGGGCCGATCATCTTCTCGATGTGCGGCTGGTCGCCCAGTTGCGTGACCTGCGAGACCACCTTGGCGCCGATCCGGTTCATGAAGGACAGGCCCTTGTTGCCGATGGCAACGACCTCGGCCTTCTGGCCGGCCGTCTCCAGCTCCTTGAGCTTGGCCGTGGCCGCGCGCAAGAGGTTGGTGTTCAGACCGCCGCACAAGCCCTTGTCCGTGGTCACGACGACGAAGCCAGCCGATTTGGCCTGCTCGTTCTTGACCAGGAAGGGGTGCTTGTACTCGGGGTTGGCCGTGGCGAGATTGGCGGCGATATTGCCGATCTTCTCGCTGTAGGGACGAGCCGAGCGCATCCGCTCCTGCGCCTTGCGCATCTTGGAAGCGGCGACCATTTCCATGGCCTTGGTGATCTTCTTGGTGTTCTCGACCGACTTGATCTTGCCGCGAATTTCCTTGCTTGATGCCATGATTTCTCCTGTCTAGGGCCGGGCCGTGCCGAATTGCTTCAATACGCGCCCGGTCATGGTCATTAGGCGAAGGACTTCTTGAACGCGGTGATCGCGGCGTTCAGTTCGGCTTCGGACTTGCCTTCCTTGTCGAAGGCCTGGTCGGCTTCGAGCTTGGCCAGCAGAGCGGCATGGCTGGTCTTCAGGAACTGGTGCAGGCCGTGTTCGAAGGCCAGGACCTTCTTGACGTCCAGGCTGTCCATGAAGCCCTTGTTCACCGCGTACAGCGTCGCGGCCATCAGGCTGATCGGCAGCGGCGAGTACTGGGCCTGCTTCAGCAGCTCGGTCACGCGGGCACCGCGGTCCAGCTGCTTGCGGGTCGACTCGTCCAGATCGGAAGCGAACTGCGCGAACGCGGCCAGCTCACGGTACTGCGCCAGGTCGGTACGGATACCGCCGGACAGGCCCTTGATCAGCTTGGTCTGGGCCGCACCACCGACGCGCGACACCGAGATACCGGCGTTGATCGCGGGGCGGATACCGGCGTTGAACAGGCTGGTTTCCAGGAAGATCTGACCGTCGGTGATCGAGATCACATTGGTCGGCACGAAAGCGGACACGTCGCCGGCCTGCGTTTCGATGATGGGCAGTGCCGTCAGCGAACCGGTCTTGCCCTTGACTTCACCCTTGGTGAAGGCTTCGACATAGTCAGCGTTCACGCGAGCGGCGCGCTCCAGCAGGCGGCTGTGCAGATAGAACACATCGCCCGGGTAGGCTTCGCGGCCCGGCGGACGGCGCAGCAGCAGCGAGACCTGGCGGTAGGCGACGGCTTGCTTGGACAGGTCGTCATAGATGATCAGCGCGTCTTGGCCGCGGTCGCGGAAGTACTCGCCCATCGTGCAGCCCGAGTAGGCCGACACATACTGCATCGCGGCCGAGTCGGAGGCCGAGGCGGCCACGACGATGGTGTACTCCATCGCGCCGGCCTGCTCCAGAGCGCGCACCACGTTCTTGATCGACGAAGCCTTCTGGCCGATCGCAACGTAGACGCAGGTCATGTTCTGACCCTTCTGGTTGATGATGGCGTCGATGGCCACGGCGGTCTTGCCGGTCTGGCGGTCGCCGATGATCAGCTCGCGCTGGCCACGGCCGACGGGCACCATCGAGTCGATCGACTTCAGGCCGGTCTGCACCGGCTGGTCGACCGACTTGCGGGCGATCACGCCCGGGGCAACCTTCTCGATCACGTCGGTCATCTTGGCGTTGATCGGGCCCTTGCCGTCGATAGGCTGGCCCAGCGCGTTGACGACGCGGCCGATCAGCTCGGGGCCGACCGGCACTTCCAGAATGCGGCCCGTGCACTTGACGGTATCGCCTTCGGAGATGTGCTCGTAGGCGCCCAGAATCACGGCGCCGACGGAGTCGCGCTCGAGGTTCAGGGCCAGGCCGAACGAGGGCTGACCGTTGGCGTCGGCCGGGAACTCCAGCATTTCGCCTTGCATCACGTCGGACAGACCATGGATGCGGCAGATGCCGTCGGACACGGACACCACGGTGCCCTGGTTACGGACGTCCGTCGATGCACCGAGACCCTCGATACGGGACTTGATGAGTTCGGAAATTTCAGCAGGATTCAGTTGCATTGCTTGCTCCCATCTGCTCGGCCCTTCCGCGCGCTGCACAAGGCAGTGTCACGGCCGGGCTAAGGGGGTGATTCGGTCTCGGTGTCGTCGCGCTTGATTCGGTCAAGCGGTCAGGGCCACCTTCATGCGTTCCAGGCGGGCCTTGACCGAGGTGTCCAGCACCTCGTCGCCAACCACCACGCGGATACCGCCAATCAGCGAGGGCTCCAGCGATACATGGGCTTCGAGCTTGCGACCGAAGCGCTTTTCCAGCGTGACCACCACATCGCTCAGCTGGGCTGCTTCGATGGGGTAGGCGCTGAAGATCTGCGCATCAGCCACGCCGTCAGCCGCGTTGGCCAGGACATGGAACTGTCCGACCACCGCCGGCAGAGCCGCCAGGCGCGAGTTCTCGATCACCGCGCGCAGGAAGTTCTGCAGCTCCGGGGCCAGGTCTTGCTTGGCCGCCGCGGTGATGACCGCGTAGACCTGCTCGGACGTGACCTTGGGGTTATCGGCGAACTGGCGCAGATCGGCATCCTGCGCGACCAGGGACAGCGCGTCGAGCGCCTGGCCCCAAGCCTTCACATCGTGCTTCTTGGCGACCTGGTAGAGCGCTTCAGCGTAAGGGCGTGCAATGGTTGCGAGCTCAGCCATGATTACAGCTCCGTCTTCAGACGGCCCAGCAATTCGGCATGCACCGAGGCGTTGACCTCGCGCTGCAGAATTTGCTCGGCACCCTTGACGGCCAGCGCAGCGACCTGCTCGCGCAGGGCCTCGCGGGCGCGGGTGGCTTGCTGATCGGCTTCGGACTTAGCGGCGGCCACGATCTTGGCGCCCTCGTCCTCGGCACGCTTCTTGGCTTCGTCCACGATGGCAGCGGCACGCTTTTCGGCGTCGGCCAGCAGCTTGGTGGTTTCGTTGCGCGTTTGTGCGAGTTGCTCGTCGACCTTCTTGTTGGCGGTTGCCAACTCGGCCTTGGCCTTATCCGCAGCGGCCAGGCCGTCGCGGATCTTCTCTGCACGTTCATCCAGCGCCTTGGTGATAGGCGGCCAGACGAAACGCATCGTGAACCACACCAGGATCGCGAAGACGATCGCCTGGATAAATAGGGTTGCGTTGATATTCACGGCACGATCCTTTCAAGTCGTGAAAGGTTCGGGAGTTATCAGGCCAGCACGAAGGGGTTGGCGAACGCGAACAGCAGAGCGATAGCCACGCCGATCAGGAAAGCAGCGTCGATCAGACCGGCCAAGATGAACATCTTGGTTTGCAGTTCGTTCATCAGCTCAGGCTGGCGAGCCGAGGACTCCAGGAACTTGCCACCCATCAGCGCGATGCCGATGGAAGCGCCGATAGCGCCCAGACCAACGATGATGCCGCAAGCCAGTGCCACGAGGCCGAGGATGTTTTCCATTATTTGCTCCTAGAGAGATGAAAGAAAGAAAGAGAAAAGAGAAACTCGTGATCAATGCGCGTCGTGCGCCTGACCGATGTAGATCAGCGTCAGCATCATGAAGATGAAGGCCTGCAGCGTGATCACAAGAATGTGGAACAAGGTCCACACCGTACCGGCAATGACATGGCCAATGGCCAGGCCGATGCCCGTAGCCGACAGCGTGAACGCACCACCCATCAGTGCGATCAGCATGAAGACCAGTTCGCCGGCAAACATATTGCCGAACAACCGCATGCCGTGCGAGACCGTCTTGGCGACGAACTCGATGACCTGCATCAGGAAGTTGAAGGGCCACAGCGCCCAGTGCGCGCCGAACGGCGCCGAGATCAGCTCATGACCCCAGCCGCCCAGGCCCTTGATCTTGATGTTGTAGAAGAAGCACATCAGCAGCACGCTGCTCGACAGGCCCAGCGTGGTGGACAGGTCGGCGGTCGGCACGACACGCATGTAGTCCTTGAAACCCAGGGCCGGACCGGCGCTGTGCCAGATCGCAGGGATCAGGTCGACCGGCAGCATGTCCATCGCATTCATCAGGAAGATCCAGACGAACACGGTCAGCGCCAGCGGCGAGACCAGCTTGCGGCTCTTGGCGTTGTGGATCACGCCCTTGGCCTGGTTCTCGACCATCTCGGACAGGATCTCGACGGCAGCCTGGAAGCGGCCCGGCACGCCCGAGGTGGCCTTGCGCGCGGCGCGCCACAGCACGAAGCAGCCGATCACGCCCAGCAGCAGCGAGAACGCCACCGAGTCCAGATTGAAGACGCTGAAGTCGACGATGCTGGTCTGCTTGACGCTCTCGAACGAGAAATTCTTCTGCAGATGTTGCAGGTGGTGAGTGATGTACTCACCAGCGCTGGGCCCATGTCCTTCGGCTGCCATATCAGTTTCCGTCGCTAATTTTCTTGAATCGGCCCCGCGTGAGCAGGACCAGCCAATTAACCTTGAGGCACACAATCATGGTCAGCAGCAGTGCCGGCCAACTCAGATTGCCTACCATCTTGACCACCGCCACCAAAATGGCAATGACCAGAAAGATCTTGATCAACTCCCAGATCATCAGCGAGACCAGAGCGGCTCCCGCGTGATTCACCGGTCGTCGGGTCGTGCCCCATGCCATCAAGGCATTCGGCAGCACCACCGCGATCGCGCCCAACAGCGCCGACCACGCCTTGCCGGCCTCGAACGTGAACAAACCCCACAGCAGGACGCACAACAATCCCGCCAACGCCTGGGCCGCCACGATCTGCCAGGGCGACAGCAGAGGACTCCGTGCCTTCAAGGCCTGCGCTTGCTCTCGCGTCAGGGGCTTGAAAGCCGCGTCATCGTCCGCATCTCCTCCCTCATCACCCCAGCGGCTGTCCTGCCCCTCATCAGCGCTGGGCACGGCTTTCGGTCGTGCGCGCAGAGGGTTTGGATTCACGGCAACTCGGGGCTGGTCGGCAAAACCCAAAGATTATATGTGGAAACCCGCACATCGCCGCCAAGGCGGGTGGCGGGGTCTCCCTACAAGTCGGTCAGGCGTACTTGCCGGCGATCATGACTTCTGGCAGGGCGCGGCCTCAGAGCCGGGCAATCTGCGCCGGCAAGCCCGGCACCTCGACCCGCACTTTCAGCACGCAGCCGGCCCAGGGCTGGGCCGACAGTTCCTCGGCCGGCCGCTTCTCGCAGGCCGTCGTGATGTAGAGCGTGCGCAGATCGGCATCACCAAAAGCGGGCATGGTCGGGCAGCGCACCGGCAGGCGCAGCTCCCGCAGCACCTGGCCCTCGGGCGAGAGCCGCAGCAGGCGCTGGCCCTCGAACATCGCCACCCAGTAACAACCCTCGATATCGACCGCCGCGCCATCGGGCCGGCCGCCATACCCATCCAGTGAGGCGCCGGCGGCGCGCGGCGCAAAGCCGGCGAACAGACGCTTGTTGCTGACCGCGCCGCTGTCCGCATCGAAATCCAGCTGATAGATCTGATGCGCCTTGGTATCCGACCAGTAGAGCCGGCGTTGGTCCGGGCTCCAGGCCAGGCCGTTGGAGGTGACGATACCGCTGGCCATCTGCTCGAACGCGCCGCCGGCAAAGCGGAACAGCGCCGAATCAGGGGCGCGCGCATCGTCTATCGTGCCGACCCAGAAGCGCCCCTGCGCATCGGGCTTGCCGTCGTTGAAGCGCTGACGCGCCGCGTCATAGGGTGCGGGAGCGATCTGCGCCTGCGCGCCGCTTTCGGTGTCGAGCCGCCACAAGCCGTCGCGCCGGGCCACCAGCAGACCGCCACCGGCCAGCAGCGCGATGCAGCCGGGCTCGCTGTCCAGCTGCCAGGACTTGAGCGCGCCGCTGGCGGGGTCCAGGCGCAAGACCTGGCGCTCGGCGATGTCCACATAGTAGAGGGCTTGCTCCTGCGCGTGCCAGAGCGGCGATTCGCCCAGCGTGGCCCGGTGCGGGCCGGCCAATTCGATCAGTTCATCGGTCATGCCGCGATGCTACGGCGGTAATGCGCTGTAACTCAGCCCAACTCGACTTTCAGATAATGCGCGCCCGGCACCGGATTGAAATAAAACGGCGGCACCTCGACAAAGCCCAGGCTTTCATAAAGCCCGCGCGCCGCCTCCATATCGTCCAGCGTGTCCAGCAGCATGGCCGAGTAGCCGGCCTCGGTCGCACGGTCGATCAGGGCCTGGGCCAGCGTGCGGCCCAGGCCGAAACGGCGAAACGCCGGCCGCACATAGAGCCGCTTCATCTCGCAGGCGTTCGGATAGTCGGAATCGGGCAGGTTGCGGAAGGCCCCGCAGCCGGCCAGCGCGCCATCGACCAGAGCCAGCAGCATCAGGCCACCCGGCCGCTCATACTGCCCAGGCAGCTGCTGCAGCTCGGCCTCGAAGTTCTGGAAGCTGAGGTCGACCGCCAAGCTCTGGCTGTACTCGCGCAGGATCTCGCGGACGGCCTGCCAGCCTTCGGCATCGTCGGGAGCTATCAGGGTGATGTCGGGACTGCTCATGAACGCGTCAAAGTGTACCCAGGCTCACCAGCCAGGCCACGGCCGCCGCGCTCGCCGCCAGCAACAGCAGCGCCAGCCAGCGGGTGGCGGCGCTGTCGCGCGAGGCCGGCACCTCGGGCGGCAGCGCCTTGTCACCGCTGATCATCGGCCCGACCAGGCGGCGCTTCTTGACGACGCGATAGAACACGATGGCCAGCAGATGCAGCGCGACCAAGGCATAGATCAGCCATTGCCCCCAGCTCTTGTGATGCCCGGTCCAAGCCAGGCTGGTGTCCATTGAGACGAAGCGCACCAGCGGCCCGGTGATCGCGATCTCGTCATCCGCAATCAGACCCGAACCCACTTGCACCACAAGCCAGCCCAGCATCGCCAGCACCGACAGGGCACCCAGCGGGCTGTGCCCGACCTCGAACCAGTCGCCGCGCTGCGGGCGGCCACGCAGATAGCGCAGCCAGGCGGCCGGGCTGTAGATGAAGCTGGCAAAGCGCGACCAGCGCCCGCCCACCAGGCCCCATAGCAGGCGAAACAGCAGCAGGGTCAGCACCGCATAGCCCAGCCGCATATGCCAGACCATGGCATTGCCGCCGATCTTGGCGCTGATCACCGAGCCCAGCACACACAGCGCCAGCACCCAGTGGAACAGCCGCGTCGGCAAATCCCAGACCCGCACCAGGCTCGTCGCCCCGCTCGTCGAAGCCTCAGCCATTGTTGTCACCCCGCCATTGCATGGCGGCAAAGATAACGCAAGAACTGGCCCCGGCCCAGCCCTGCAAACAAGGCCAAGCCTTCGTACACTGCACGAGCCCGTGGCGAAGCGCCACTCGCGCCTGATCAACCCGTCTGCAAGGAATCCCCAGCATGATGAAGCACACCCTGATCACCTTGGCCGCCCTGGCCGGTCTGGCCAGCGCCCTGCCCGCCGCCGCGCAGTTCCAAAAGCCCGAGGATGCCGTCAAGTACCGCAAGGCCGCCTTCACCGTGATGGCCACGCATTTCGGCCGCATCGGCGCGATGGCCCAGGGCCGCGTGCCCTTCGATGCGGCGGCCGCAGCGGCGAACGCCGACATCGTCGTCGCGATGTCCAAGCTGCCCTATGCCGGCTTTGTCGAAGGCACGGCGGGCACCGAGAAAGGCCAGCCCAACACCAAGGTCTGGACCGAGCGGGCCAAGTTCGACGAGGGCGCGAAGAAGATGCAGGACGAGGTCATCAAGCTGGCGGCGGCCGCCAAGGCCAACAACCTCGACCAGCTGAAAGCCGCCTTCGGCAGTGCCGCCGGCAGTTGCAAGTCCTGCCACGACAACTTCCGCAACGACTGAGCGGCTGAGCGGCTGAGCCCTGTTCAGGGCAGGCCGTTGCGGCCATGGGCCATGAAGCCCGGCCGCTCGCTCAGACGCTCGTAATAGGCCTGGACGGCCGGCAGTGCCGGCTTGTCCATCGCCGTCATCATCCAGCGCTGCACCGACAGGCCCAGCACCACATCGGCCAGCGTGAACTCGGCGCCGCAGACATGGGCGCCGCTGCCCGCCAACCGCTCGTCCAGCATCCCCATGTGCCGGTTCCAGCCGGCCACGCCGGCCTGCAGCAGGCCCGCATCCTGATGCGCAGGGCTGCGCCGCACCAGGCTCATGAAGGCATAGCGCCAGGCGTTGTTCAGCTCGCCGGCCTGCCAATCCATCCATTGCTCGACCAGCGCCCGCGCGCGCGGCGCGGCCGGCAAGAGGTCGACGCGCTGCTCACGCCCGGCCAGATAGCGACAGATGCTGTTGCTCTCCCAGAGCACGAAGTCGCCGTCCAGCAGCACCGGCACCATCGCGTTGGGATTGAGCTGGCGCAGCGCCGGCGCGGCCATGTCCGGCTCCTCACGCTCGGGGTCCAGGCCCAGTTCGGCACAGGTCCACAAGACCTTGCGCACATTGATCGAGGCAGCACGTCCCAATAGCTTCATGTCGAGAACCCCAGCACGACTCTGCGCGTCTTCGCGGACTTCTTCTCTATCTTCGTCACGACGACCGCACCGATCTCGGCGGTGTTCGCCACATGCGTGCCACCGCAGGGCTGCAGGTCTATGCCTTCGATGCTCAGCAGCCGCACCCGCCCCGATCCGCGCGGCGGTTGCACGCTCATGCTGCGCACCAGGCCCGGGTTCGCATCCAGCTCCTCGTCGCTGATCCAGCGATGAGTGACCGGATGGGCGGCGGCCACCAGCCGCGCGATGCCGGCCGTCAGCTCGTCCTTGTCCAGCGCCTCGGTCATATGGAAGTCCAGCCGCGCATAGCCGGCCGTGATCGAGCAGCCATCGACCGGATGCGGCACCAGCGCGCACAGCAGGTGTGTGGCGGTATGAAAACGCATATGGGCATGGCGGCGCGACCAGTCGATCCGGGCCCGCACGATGGCGCCCGGGCTCAGGCCATCGAGCGGCTGATCGCCGGCGGGCAGATGCAGGATCTCGCCCCCCTCCCCCTTGCGGGTGTCGGCGATCACGATCAGCCGGCCATCGGGCAGCTCGAACACGCCGGCATCGCCGGCCTGGCCGCCGCCCATCGGATAGAACACCGTGCGGTCCAGCAGCAGGCCGCGCTCGTCGGCGCGCAGCAGGCGCGCCGTGCATTCGCGCAGCGTCGCGTCCTCGCGAAACAGATCCAGCGTGGGGTCCGTCGTCATCCGACCAAGTCCAGCTCGACCTCGCCCTGCGGTGTCCGCAGCCTGGCCTTCAGGCCATCGCGCGAGTCAAAGCCCAGCAACTGCACGCCGCTGGCCGGCAAGGTATCGGTCGGATGGGCCTCGCCCCACTGGATCAAGGTCGGCAGCGCCTCGCGCCGCAGCCGGCGACCATCCTCGCGCAGCGCGATCTGCCAGCTCAGTGCGCCGCGCGAGGCCGCCACCGGCTCGCCGGCGTCGACGCCCTCGCCACGCCAGTAGGCCAGCGCGGCCTCCAGATTCGGCACCCGCGCCACCCAGTGGATCAGGCCCGGCCCCCGCTTCAGGGCCGCTTGCAGGCCCGGCTGATCCAGATCGAACCAGCGCGCGCGGCCCGGGGCCGGCGCCTCGGGGTCGATCGCGATGATCTCCAGGTAGCTGCGCGGGTGATTCAGGCCGCTGATGTTCAGCAGGCGGTTGTGCGTGCCCATCAGCGCGTGCTTGCCGCCGGGAGCGGGCGTGACGCCCAGCACCCGTTCGCACCAGGCCACGCCGGCCTCCAGCGTGTCCGCACCCACCACCAGATGATCGAGTTCCATGCTGCTCAAAGCCTCACTTGGCCATGGATCAGCGGCGTCACATCGCCGCCTATCCAGGTGTGCTCACCCTCGCGCGCCACATGCACCTTGCCGGCCCGCCCCAGCGCCGCGCCCTGCGCTGCAATATAGCGCTCGGGCGCAAGACCTGCCCCCTGCAGCCACAAGGCCAGGCCGGCATTGAGGCTGCCGGTGACCGGATCCTCGGGCACACCCAGGCCGGGCACGAAGGCGCGCACCTCGAAAGCCTCGGCCGCCCCGGCGGGATAGGCACCGACCACGCCCAGCTTGAGCCCCTGCATCGCGACGAAATCCGGCCGCAGCGCCAGCACCGCCGCCGCATCCTTGAGCCGCGCCGCCATCCAGCCCGGGCCATTGTCGACCCAGACCACATCGAGCAGCTCGGCCTCATCCAGCCGCAGCGAACGCGCCACCTGGGCACGCAGCGCCGGCTCCTCGACCGGCCCGCTGCGCCGCAGCGGCGGCGCGGCAAAAGCCAGCCGTGTGCCCTCGCGCTTGAGCCTCACCAGGCCGATCGCGCACTGCTGCACCAGCTCGCCGGGCTTCCTCGGATCGCCACCGGAAGCCAGCCAGGCATGGGCGGAGCCCAGGGTCGGATGACCGGCGAAAGGCAGCTCACCGCCGGGTGTGAAGATGCGCAGGCGGTAGTCCGCCGCCGGGTCGGTGGGCGGCAGCAAGAAGGTGGTCTCGGACAGATTGGTCCAGCGCGCGAACGCGGCCATCTGCGCCTCGTCCAGGCCCTCGCCGTCGATCACGACGGCCAGCGCATTGCCCCGCAGGGGCTCGGCCGTGAACACATCGACCTGGGCAAACCTTCTGAGCTGGCTCATGGCGTCGTCGTCTCCGCCGTCTCGACCAGGGCCTCGCGCAAGACCCGGCCCAGGATCGCCACGCCCTCGGTGATCAGCTCCGGCGTCAGGGTCACGAAGGACAGGCGCAGGCTGCGCGGGTCGGGCTTGTGGGCATAGAAGGCCGCGCCCGGCACATAGGCGATGCCGGCCTCGACGGCCAGCGGCAGCAAGGCCATCGCATCAAAACCCTCGGGCAGACGGATCCAGAAGAACATGCCGCCGGCCGGGCTCTGCCATTCGCAGCCGGGCGGCAGATGCTCTTGCAGCGCGGCGGCCATCGCATCGCGATTGGCCTTGTAGCGGGCCCGGATCTTGGGCACATGCAGGTCGAGGAAGCCGTTCTTGATGACCTCGTGGACCACGCGCTGATTGAAGCCCGGCGTGTGCAGATCGGCCGCCTGCTTGGCCTGCAGCAGCTTCGGATACAGCTCATCGGGCGCGACGATGTAGCCCAAACGGAAGCCCGGCGTCAGCACCTTGGAGAAAGAACCCAGGTAGACGGAGCCCTCGGGCCACAGCGAGCTCAGCGAGGCCGGCGGCGGCTCGTCGAACCACAGATCGCCATAGGGGTTGTCCTCGACGATGGGCACGCGCGCGGCCTGGGCGGCGGCCACCACGGCCTCGCGGCGGGCCAGGCTCATCACCCGGCCGGTCGGGTTCTGGTAGTTGGGCAGCAGATAGGCGAAGCGCGTGCCCGGCGCATCGTGCGGCAGCTGGCCAAAAGCCTCGGGGCGCACGCCCTGCTCGTCGCTGGCCAGGCTGGTGAAGATGGGCTCATAGGGCGTGAAGGCCTGCAGCGCGCCCAGATAGGTGGGGGTCTCGACGGCCACCGGCGCGCCGGCATCGCAGAGGATCTTGCCAACCAGATCCAGGCCCTGCTGCGAGCCGCTGGTGATCAGCACCTGATCGGGTCGCGCGTTCAGGCCCAAGCTGCCGACCTTGGCCGCCACCCATTCGCGCAGCGGCGCAAAGCCCTCGCTGGAGGCATATTGCAGCGCCTCCTTGGCGTTCTTGCTCAGCACCTGGTCACAGGCGGCCTTCAGCGCGTCGACCGGAAAGGTGTCGGCCGAGGGCAGGCCGCCGGCCATCGACAGGATGCCGGGCTTCTCGGTGACCTTCAGGATCTCGCGGATGATCGACGGGTTCATGCGCGCGGCACGGCGCGCTTGGGTCCAGGGGCTGCTCATGGTTTCAGGTCTCCAACAGGTTTATTCGATTGTGGCGCAGCCAATATCCAGTCCAGTGCGGCCTGCGCATGGAGCGATGTGCTGTCAAAAAGGGGCACGGGGGTGGACGCCGTGGCCGGGTCGAGCAAGAGGCAGACCTCGGTGCAGCCCAGTATCACCGCCTGCGCGCCGGCAGCGGCCAACGCAGCGACCTGCTGCTCATAGAAGCGGCGCGAGTCATCGACGATGCGGCCCCGGCACAGCTCCTCATAGATGATGCGGTGGACCTCGGCACGGCCCGGCGCATCGGGCGTCAGCAACTCGATGCCGTGGCGCGCCATGCGGCCGCGGTAGAAATCCTGCTCCATCGTGTAGGCGGTCGCCAGCAGGCCGGCACGCTCGATGCTGGCGGCGCGCAGCGCGGCGGCCGTGCCGTCGACGATGTGGATCAGCGGCAGGCCGCTCAAGGCCTCGATCTCATCGGCCACCTTGTGCATGGTGTTGGTCGCGATCAGCAGGCCTTCGGCACCGGCCGCCTTCAGCCCGGCGCCGGCACGGCCCAGCAGGGCGGCCGCTGCGGCCCAGTCACCACGGCGCTGCAGCGCCTCGATCTCGGCAAAGTCGACGCTGTGCAAGATCAGCCGCGCGCTGTGCAGGCCGCCCAGCCTGGCGGCCATGCCCTGATTCAGCAGCTTGTACAGATGGGCGCTGGACTCCCAGCTCATGCCACCCAGGATTCCCAGCGTTCTCATGGGCGCGTCTCCACCGGCATTCTCTTGCCCAGCCACACCATCGCAATGACCGCCAGCGCGAACACCAGGGTCATCGCATCGAGCCGCTCGCCCAGCACCGGCACGGCCAGCAGCATCGACAAAAAGGGCTGGATCACCTGCACCTGGCTGACCCGCACCGTGCCGCCTATCGCCAGCGCTCGGTACCAGGCGAAGAAGCCCAGCCACATCGAGAACAGCGAGACATACAGAAACCCACCCCAGGCCGACCAGGCCACCGGCTGGGCCGGCCAGGTCAGGGCCGCCACCGGCAGCGTGATCGGCAGGCTCAGCACCAGCACCCAGCAGATCACCTGCTGCGGCGGCATCTGCGCGCTCAGCCGCGCGCCGCCCACATAGCCGGCCGAGGCGCTCAGCACCGCGCCCAACAGCAGGCCATCGGCCCACTGGAAGCCGGCCGCGCCGCGCCACCAGGCAAACGCGATCACCAGGCCCAGACCGGCCAGCGCGCAGGCCCAGAAACCCAGCGACGGCCGCTGGCGCAGCACCAGGGCAGCCATCGCGGCGGTGGCCAGCGGCAGCACGCCCGAAATCACCGAGGCATGGACCGCATCGACATGGCGCACCGCATAACCCAGCAGCAGCGGCCAGCCGAACACCACGCCGGCCGCGGTCCAGGCCAGCGGCGCCCATTGCTCGCGCCGGGGCCGGGACGCGCCGCTCAGCCACAAATAGGCGGTCGACAGCAGGCCGGCCAGCGCCGCCCGGCCCAGCGCGACGAACAGCGGATCGAGCTGCGGCGCCGCCGCCGTGCCGCCGGCCAGCCGCGTCATCGGGATGCTCAGGGCGAAGATGAACACGCCCAGAGCCCCCAGCAACAACCCGCGACTGGCGTCGTCGAGACGGGCGGGCGGCGGGCTGGCGAGGGCTGTCATGCGTCCCAGTCTAGTCTCGACAACCAATACAGAACCAGTACACTTTGCCGGACATCACAAACGACTGTATTGGCATGGACACCAGCACAAGCAGTAGCGGCAACAACGCGGCCATCCTGTCACGCGCCTCCAGCGTGCCGCTGGCCGAACAGCTGGCACAGCGCTTTTCCGAGCGCATCGCCCAGCGCCTGCTGCTGCCGGGCTCACGCCTGCCCTCGGTGCGCGAATGCGCACGGCATCATGGCGTCAGCCCCTACACCGTGGTCGCCGCCTACGACCAGCTGCTGGCCCAGGGCCTGCTGGAGGCGCGCAAGCAGCGCGGCTTCTTTGTCCGGGAGTCCGGCGTGCGGGCCGGGCGCACAGCCGCGCCCGAGCCGCGCCCCGTGCGCCTGCAGAGCCAGGCGCCGTTTGATGCCACCGCCTTGATACGTGGCATGTTCCAGGCCGATGCGCGCAGCGCGCCGGGCCTGGGCACCCTGCCGGCCGAGTGGCTGGACCTGCCGATGCTGCAGAGCGCGATGCGCAAGGTGCTGGCCCAGAGCGAGGGACCGGACCAGCTGGCCCTGCAGTACGGCGAGCCCGGCGGCGATGCGCGGCTGCGCGCGGCGCTGGCCCAGCGCCTGGCCGATCTGGGCATCGCGGCCCAGCCGGCGCAGATCATGTCGACGGTGGGCGCCACCCATGGGCTGGACCTGATCACCCGCAGCCTGCTGAACCCCGGCGACGCGGTGCTGGTCGACGACCCCGGCTGGGCCATCGAATACGCCCGGCTGAGCCAGGCCGGCATGCGGCTGCTGCCGGTGCCCCGAGGTGCCGATGGGCCGGATCTGGCCATCATGCAGCGCCTGATCGAGCAGCACCGGCCGCGCATGTATGTCACCGTCTCGGTGCTGCACAACCCGACCGGCCACACGCTGTCCTTGGCCGCCGCCCACCAGATCCTGAAGCTGGCCGAGGCCGGCGATTTGCTGATCGTCGAGGACGATACCTATGCCTGGCTGGCGCCCAACCATGCGCCGCGACTGTCGGCACTGGACGGTCTGCGGCGCACGCTCTATGTCTCCGGCTTCTCGAAGATCCTGACCCCGGCCTGGCGGGTCGGCTATCTGGCGGCCAGCCCGGAGCGCATTGCCAAGCTGACCGAGCTGAAGCTGCTGTCGACCCTGACCACCAGCCCGCTGCTGGACCGCGCTGTCGCGATTTGCCTGGAACAGGGCCAGCTTCGCCGCCATGCCGAGCGGGTGCTGAGCCGGCTCGACGCCGCGCGCAGCCGTTCGGTGCGCTTGGCGCTGGAGGCCGGCTGCCGCTTCGTCACGCCGCCGCAAGGCCTGTTCGGCTGGGTCGATGTCGGCGTCGACACCGAGCGGCTGGCCCAGCGCCTGCTCGACGAAGGCTGGCTGATCGCGCCGGGCCTGCTGTTCAGCGCGACGCGGCGTGCCGGCACGCTGATGCGCATCAACTTCGCGACCGCGCAGGATGCCAAGTTCTGGACCCGGCTGCGGCTGCTGCGCGGCGAGTGGCTGGGCAAGACCTGACCCTATGGCCTGGCCGCCATGCCGGCCCGGCGCTCAGTCGGGGATCGCCAGCGGCCCGGCGCGCCGCACGGCGTCCAGCACGATCTGCGTCTTGAAGCTGCGTACATTGGCGTCGTGCAGCAGACAGGCCGCGCAGAAAGCTTCGTAGGAGGGCAGATCGGCCACGACGATGACCAGCACATAGTCGGCCTCACCGGTCACGCCATAGCATTGCTGCACCTCAGGCCGCGCCAGCAGGCGCTGGCAGAAGGCGCCGGCGGCCAGCGCCGACTCGTCCACCAGGTCCACATGCACCAGGGCCGTCAGGTGCAGGCCCAGCGCGCGCGGATCCAGCCGCGCCACCTCGGCCAGGATCACGCCCTGCTCGCGCAAGCGCTTGAGACGGCGTTGCACCGCCGCCGCCGACAGCCCGACATGGGCACCGATCCATTCTCCCGAGCGGGTGGTGTCTTCTTGGTAGAGCGCGACGATGCGTTTGTCCAGGGCGTCCAGGGTCATCATGCAAAAACGGCTGAAAAGATGCGGCCAGGCCGCAAACCGGCCCGGCCCTATGCGCCGCAGCGGCGCCGTCCGGCCGCGACACTGAGGGCTGCGCATTATTCATCGACATCCACCGACAAGCGACGCCCCATGATCGACCATGTCTCCATCGGCTCCCGGCACTATGCCGAAGCCGCCGCCTTCTATGCCCGCGTGCTGGCCCCGCTGGGCTTGGGCCTGCTGCGCGATACCGGCAAGGAAGCCGCCTTCGGCAGCGCCCAGCACTGGTGCTTCTTCATCTATCCGGCCGACACCCCGGTGACCGCGCCCGGCGCCCATATCGCCTGGCGCGCCGCCTCGCGCGAGCAGGTCGTGCAGGTCCATGCGGCCGCGCTGGCGGCCGGCGGCCAGGACCTGTTCACGCCACGGCTGCGGCCCGATATCAGCGACAGCTATTTCGGCGCGATGTTCAGCGATCTGGACGGCCACCGCGTCGAGGTCAAGACCGACGCGGCCAACTAGCCCCGCTCATTCCATCAGCCGGTCGCGCCCCGCCGCCTTGGCGCGGTACAGGGCCGCATCGGCGCGCTGGTAGAACTCGTCCGAGCTCTCGCCGGGCACCGCCAGGGCCAGGCCCATGCTGAGGGTCAGCAGGCCGCCCGGGCCGCCGGCCTCATGGGCGATGCCCCGGGCCGCCAGCGCGGCGCGCAGCTCGGTCGCGCAATGCTCGGCGCCGCTGCGGTCGGCCGTCAGCAAGAGCGCAAACTCCTCGCCACCCAGGCGTGCCGCCAGATCCTCGGGTCGGCGCGCCACCTGGGCCAGACAGGCCGCCAGCGCCTGCAGCGCCAGATCGCCCTGGTGATGGCCGTAGCGGTCGTTAAAGGCCTTGAAGTGATCGACATCGATCAGCAGCAGGCTCAGCGCGGCATCGCTGCGGCGCTGGCGCTGGCGCATCGCCAACTCCAGGCGCTCGCCGAAGCAGCGCCGGTTGGCCAGCCCGGTCAGCGCATCGGTCTGCGAGAGCCGCTCCAGCACATGGACCTGGGATGCGATCACGCCCAGCAGATGGTTGGCGCCGCCGGCCAGCTCGGTGATCTCGTCCTGGCCCTGCACCGTGACCTGGCGGCCCCACTGGCGCTGCTCGCGGATATCGGCCAGCTCGCGGCGCAGCCGCACCAGCCGCGCCACCACCAGACGGTCGGCCAGCAGCAGCAGGCCCAGGGTCAGCGCGACCGCCAGGCCCAGCAACACCCACTGCACCCGCCCCAGCAGTTCCTGACCACGCTGCTGGATATGGCGCGGCCAGCGCGTCTCCAGCACCGCCACCGGCGCGCCGGCCAGGTCCTGCACCGGCCAGCTGATCAGCAGCCAGTCGGGCGCATCGTCCAGCCAGACCGGGCCGTCGCCGGTCAGCGCCTGGAAGTCCAAGCTCGCCGGCCGGCCCGGCAAGACCTCGCCCTCGCGCAGCAGGCGCAGCTTGCTGTCCAGCCCACTGCGCCGCGCCACCGCCAGCATCACCGCCGGGCTCAGCCATTCGGCGATCGCCACCGTGCCGCGCGCGGGCGCGCCGCTGAGTCCGTCCAGCAGCGGCCGGCGGCACACCATCATCAGGTCCTGGCGCAGCCGCGCCAGCCCGCAAGGCAGGCGCGTATCGATGGCCGGCCGGCTCAGCTGGGCCTGCACCGCAGCACTGAAGTCCTGCGGCAGCCGCAGCTCGACCGCCTGGCCGGGCGCGCCGATGCTGTGCCGCAACTGGCCTTGCGGGTCGTAGAAGCCCAGCCAGTTGAGGCTGGAGTTGGCGATGCTTTGCGGCGTCAGATTGCGCTCGGCGAACTGCCGGTTGCCGTCCTCGGCGAACTGGTAGAAATCCGGCCAGATGCTCCACTCGCGCAGCACCCGGTCGCGCAGCGCCAGCTCGTCGTCCAGTGTCTGCAGCAGGCGCACAAAGTGTTCGCGGGCGGCGCGCTGCTCGAGTTCCAGATGGCTGGCGGCCACGCTGGCACGCAGCATCCACAGTCCCAGGCCGCCCAACAAGCTGGAGAGCAGCAGCACACCGCACACCACCTTGAGGCGCAGCCGCATGCTCAGCCTCCGGCCAGATAGCTGTGGATCTGGGCCACCGCCGCCGCGCCCTCGCCGATCGCGCCGCCGACCCGCTTGACCGAGCCGGCCCGCACATCGCCGACCGCGAACACCCCCGGCACGCTGGCCTCCAGCGCGGCCGGCAGATAGGCGCCGGCCGCCTCGGCCGCGGCCGCTCCGGTCAGCACAAAGCCGCGGGCATCGACGGCCACGCCGCAGCCCTCCAGCCAGCCGGTCTCGGGCTCGGCGCCGACGAACAGGAACAGATTGCGGGTATCGCAGTCATGCTCAGCGCCGCTGCGCCGGTCGCGCCAGCGCAGCCCGTTCAGGCTGCCACCGCGCTCACCGCGCAGCCCGCAGAGCTCGGTATGGGTGCACAGCTCGATATTGGGCGTGTGGCTGATGCGGTCGATCAGATAGCGCGACATGCTGGCCGACAGATCGGGACCGCGCACCAGCATATGCACCTTGGCCGCATGCCCGGCCAGGAAGACGGCGGCCTGGCCGGCCGAATTTCCGCCGCCGACCAGGGCCACCTCGGCCTGGGCGCACAGCCTGGCTTCCACCGCCGAGGCCCAGTACCAGACCCCGCGGCCCTCGAACTCTGCCAGCCGCGGCACCTCGGGCCGGCGGTAGCGCGCACCGCTGGCGACCACCACCGTGCGGCTGCGCAGCCAGCGGCCATCGCTGAGCTGCAGGCGCAGCTCGCCCTCGGGTCCGGCGCGGCTGCAGTCCAGCGCCAGCGCCTCGGACGGGATCATCAGGTCGGCACCGAACTTCTGCGCCTGCACAAAGGCGCGCCCGGCCAGCGCCATGCCGGAGATGCCGGTCGGAAAGCCCAGATAGTTCTCGATGCGGGCGCTGGCCCCGGCCTGGCCGCCGAAATGCCGGCAGTCCAGCACCCCGACCGACAGCCCCTCCGAGGCCGCATAGACCGCCGCCGCCAGCCCGGCCGGGCCGGCGCCGATGATCAGCACATCGAACAGCTCCTCGCGCACGCGCATGTCCAGCATGCCGATGCAGCGCGCCAGCTGGGCCTCGCTGGGGTTGACCAGCACCGCGCCGTTCGGGCAGACCACCATCGCATCGTCGGCCGCCACCCCGTACTGCTCCAGCAGCGCGGCGGTGGCCGAGCATTCGCTGGCCTGCATCTGCTGGTGCGGCTGACCGTTGCGGCGCAAGAAGCCCTGCAGGCGCACGATGGCCGGCGAGTCCGGCGCACCCACCAGCACCGGCCCGCTGATGCCGGCCTCGATCAGGCCGACGCGGCGCAGTATCAGCGCGCGGGTGATGCGCTCGCCCAGATCGGCCTCGCCGATGATCAGCGCGCGCAGCTGCTCGGTCGGGATCACCAGGGCCTCGGTATCGTCCAGCACCTCGGCGTCGACCAGGGCGGCGGCGCCGGACAGCTGGCCCACCTCGGCCATGAACTGGCCGGGCCCGTTGTCGATGATGGGGACGACCTCGCCCAGGCCGTTGCGCTGGCTGATGCGCACCCGGCCGGCGAGCACCACCACCATGCCAGGCCCGCGCTGGCCGGCCTTGGCCAGCATGCTGCCGCGCGGGAAATGCTGCAGCGTGCCGAAGCGACTGATGCGCGCGATCTCCTCGGGCTTGAGGGTGGGAAACATCTGCTCGTGCCGTTCGGCACGCTGGGGGTCGGCGGGTTCCTGGCTCATCGGGTGCTCACTCCTGGCTTGCACCCATTGTTGAGCCTGCGGCGCCGTTTGCCGAGACCCAAAAGGGTCAAAGCCCCGGCTTATTTCGCGTCAAGAAGTTCCCAGCGCTCCATCAGGCCCAGCAATTCCTCGTCGATCTGGCCGGCGCGCTCGGTCACCTCGGCGATGCGGGCCGCCCCCTGCGTGTAAAGCTCGGTGCCACCCAGCAAGGCATTGAGCTGCTTCTGCTCGGCCTCCAGCGCCGCCACCTTGGCCGGCAGCTCGTCGAGTTCGCGCTGCTCCTTGTAGCTGAGCTTCTTCTTGCTGGCGACCACGGGCGCTGGCGCGGGGGCAGGTGTTGCCGCCGGTGCCGCGGCCGGTGCAGTGGATAACACAGTGGCGGCCTGCTTGGCACGCTGCTCGTTGATCGCCGCCGCGCGCTTGGACTGGATCAGCCAGTCCTGCACACCGCCCTCGTACTCGCGCCAGCGGCCATCGCCCTCGTTGACGATGGTGGAGGTGACGACGTTGTCGAGGAAGCGTCGGTCATGGCTGACCAGGAAGACCGTGCCGTCATAGTCGGCCAGCAGCTCCTCCAGCAGTTCCAGCGTCTCGATGTCCAGGTCATTGGTCGGCTCGTCCAGCACCAGCACATTGGCCGGGCGGGCGAACAAGCGCGCCAGCAGCAACCGGTTGCGCTCGCCGCCGGACAGGCTCTTGACCGGCGAGTTCGCACGCGCCGGCGAGAACAGGAAGTCGCCCAGATAGCTCTTCACATGCTTCTTCTGGGTGCCGATCTCGATCCACTCGCTGCCGGGGCTGATGGTGTCGGCCAGCGTGGCATCGAGGTTCAGCGTGTCGCGCATCTGGTCGAAATAGGCCACCGTCAGCCGCGAGCCCTGGCGCACCTCGCCGCTGTCGGGCGCGAGCTCGCCGAGGATCATCTTCAGCAAGGTGGTCTTGCCGGCACCGTTGGCGCCGACCAGGCCGACCTTGTCGCCACGCAGAATCGTCGCGGTGAAGTCGCGCACGATGACGCGCTCGCCATAACTCTTCGAGACGTTCTCCAGCTCGGCGACGATCTTGCCGCTGGCGCCGCCGGTGTCGATGTCCAGCTTGACCTTGCCCTGCACATCGCGGCGCGCCTGGTGGGCCAGGCGCATCTGTTCGAGGCGCTGGATGCGCGCGACGCTGCGGGTGCGGCGGGCCTCGACGCCCTTGCGTATCCAGATCTCCTCCTGCGCCAGCAGCTTGTCGAAGCGCGCATTGAACAGCGCCTCGTTCTCCAGCTCATAGGCCTTGGCGGCGGTGAAGGCAGCGAAATTGCCCGGGTAGCCGCGCAGCTGGCCGCGATCGAGCTCGACGATGCGGTTCGCGACGTTGTCCAGGAAGGCGCGGTCGTGGGTGATCAGCAGCAGCGAGCCCTGGAAGTTGTTCAGCAGCTCTTCCAGCCAGGTGATCGCGTCCAGATCCAGGTGGTTGGTCGGCTCGTCCAGCAGCAGCACATCGGGCTGGGCCACCAGCGCGCGGCCCAGCGCCACCCGCTTCTTCAGCCCGCCCGACAGCGAGCCGACCAGGCGCTCGCCGTCCAGGCCCAGGCGCTGCAGCGTTTCCTCGACCCGCTGCTCCCAGTTCCAGGCGCCGATATGCTCGATGCGCTCCTGCACCCAGGCCAGGTCGTCGTTCTCGTCGTGGATCTCGTAGCGCTCGCGCAAGGCCTTGGCCTCGGCCACGCCCTCGCTGATCACATCGAAGATCGTTGCGTCGGCCCTCAGCTCGGGTTCCTGCGGCACATAGACGCTGGTCAGGCCCTGCTGCAGCTGCAGCAGACCGTCATCGAGCTTTTCGATGCCGGCCAGGATTTTCAGCAGCGAGGACTTGCCCGTGCCGTTGCGGCCGATCAGGCCGACGCGCTCGCCGATTTCGAGCGAGAAATTGGCACCATCGAGCAGGGCCACGTGGCCGAAAGCAAGATGGGCATTGGAGATGGAAAGGACTGCCATAGGCAGCCATTGTCGCCGAGTGCACCGCAAGCACGGCGCGGGCGCAATCCCTCATCGGTCCAATTGACAAGCAGCCGAGGGATAACGGATGCTGCTGCGACCGGCAATCTCGCCGCAACAAGAGCCCCGCCCCAAGGCGGTGCGCCGGGCTCACAAACACCAGGGAGTGATCACGATGAAATCCAATGGATGGGTGCGCCTGCTTGCCGGGCTGAGTCTGGTACTGGCCGGGGCGGCGCAGGCCGGCAGTTATTCGAGCCTCTATGTGTTCGGCGACAGCCTGTCCGACAGCGGCAATAACGCGCTGGCCATCGGCGCCGATCCGGCTCAAGTCGTGGACGGCAATCAGTACATCGCCAGCCGACCGTTCGCCTCGGGCACCTATAGCAACGGCGCCGTCTGGAGCCAGCAGTTCGCGACGAGGCTGGGCCTGAGCGCCACGCCCTCACTGGCCGGCGGCGGCAACTATGCGTTTGGCGGCGCCAAGATCGACGGTGCATGGCAGCCGGGCGAGCCGCCCAGCATGACTTCGCAACTGGGCATGTTCCTCGCCGACGTGAACGGTCAGGCTTATGCCGACGGGCTCTATGTCGTGGCCGGCGGTGGCCCCAATATCAGCGCCGCGCTGATGGACGTGATGGCCGGCGCCGACCCGGTCGCCACCACCCAGGCGCTGGCGACCCAGTACGCGATCACGATGGGCACCATCGTCGATGGCCTGCAGGCCGCCGGTGCGAAGCACATCATCGTCTGGAACGCACCCAACTTCGGCCTGACACCGCTGGCCCAGAGCTATGGCGCCGCCGGCACCGGCCTGGCCACCGCGATCAGCGCCGCGATGAATGCGGCGCTGCAGACCCGCCTGTCCTTTGAGGACGCCGGCGTGCGCAGCTTCGATGTCTACGGCCTGCTGAACGACGTGGTCGCCAGTCCGAGCAGCTACGGCTTCGAGAACGTCGGCGCGGCCTGCGGCGCGGCGGTGCTGGGCTGCAACCCGGCCAGCGCGCTGTTCTACGACGGCATCCACCCGACCACGTTGGCCCACCAGGTCTTGAGCAACTCGATGTACGCGCTGGCCGTGCCGGAGCCCGCCACCACGGCGCTGTGGATGCTGGGCCTTGCCGGCGTGGCCGCTGGCGTCAATCGTCGGAAGAAAATCCCGACGCCTTGACGACAGGCCCCCATTGCTCGCGCTCGCGCGCCAGGCGGCGCGCGTAGTCGGCCGGCGCGGCCGACGCGGGCTCGAAACCCAGCTTGGCCAGGCCTTCGGTGACGGCGCTCTCGCGCAGCGCCAGCTTGGCCAGGTCGTAGACCCGCTCGACGATGGCGGCCGACGTGCGGGCCGGCAGGAACAGGCCATAGCTCTCCACGCCCTCGATGCCCTTGAAGCCCTGCTCCTCGAAGGTGGGCACCTCGGGCACGAAGCGTGAGCGACGTGCATCGGTGATGCCCAGGATGCGCACCCGGCCGCTGGCCAGATGCGGCAGATAGTCGCCGACGATGAAGCAGCCGGCGGCGATCTGCCCGCCCATCAGGTCCTGCATGCCCGGTGCCGCGCCGCGGTAGGGCACATGGGTCAGCTTGATGCCGGCCGCGCGCTCGAACTGGTTGCCCAGGAAATGCGGCATCGCGCCGGCCGCCGGCGAGGCGAAGGCGGCGCTCTGCGGATTGGCCTTGGCCCAGTCGACGAACTGGCTCAGGGTCTTGACCGAGGCCGGCACCATGGGCCCGACGCCGAAGCCGCAGGTCGCATTGGCCACCGGCGAGACGGGGATCGCATCGGCCTCGGCGCGGTAGGCCAGCTTGCGGTAGACATGCGGGTAGATCGTGAACATTGACGAGGGGCTCAAGAGCAGGGTCTGGCCGTCGGGCGCCGCCTCCTTCAGCGCCATCACCGCCAGGCGCCCGCCGGCGCCGACTTTCTGCTCCACCAGCACGGTCTCGGCCATGCGGCCGCGCCAGGCCTCGGCCAGGCGCCGCGCGCTGACGTCGACCGAGCCGCCGGCCGGGAAGCCGACCAGGATGCGCGGCGGCGCCGCCCCCTGGGCACGCGCGCCCGCTCCGCTCAGCAGTGCGCCCAGGCTCAGCATCCAATCACGGCGTTGCATCATCGCTGTCTCCTAGTGGTTGTCTTGGGGGATGAATTCGAGGGCAGGGGCTGGGCCGCCGCCGTGGCCACCCAGGCCAGGCGCTCCAACGCAGCCTTCAGCACGGCAGCCTGCTCGCCCAGGCCGCGCTGCAAAGCGGCATCATGCTCGCGCACCGCCCGCTCCAGCCGGGCCATGCGGCGGCGGCCGGTGGCGCTCAGATGCAGGCCCCAGGAGCGGGCATCGGCCGGGTCGTCGCGCCGCTCCACCCAGCCCTGGGCGGTCAGCCAGTCGGTCAGGCGCAATGCACCGCTGCGGTGCAAGCCCATGGCCTGGGCCAACAGGCCCTGGCGCATGCCGGGGTTCTCGGCCACCAGCACCAGCGCGGCAAAGCGCTGCGGGCTGATGTCCTCGCCCTGGGTGGCGCGGTAGAAGTCCAGGTAGAGCGCGTTCTGTGCGCGCCGCAAGGCATAGCCCAGCAAGTCGTCGAGCACGCCGTAGCGCAGGCCCGGCACCGGCATCAGCAGGCCTTCGGGCGGCTGGGCTTCAAGAGAGGGCAGCTTGCTCATGGTTTCCCTAGCTTAGATATCGTTGCACTACGCAACAATCTCGCTTACCCTGATCTTTATCAAGACCACAAGGAGAACACCATGGCCCTGGACATCCTGATCGCCGGCGGCGGCATCGGCGGGCTGACGACCGCACTGGCGCTGCAGGCACGCGGCCACCGGGTCAGGGTCTGCGAGGCGACGGCGGCGCTGAAGCCGCTGGGCGTGGGCATCAATCTGCTGCCGCATGCGGTAGCGGTGCTCGACGGCTTGGGCCTGCTGCCGGCGCTGCGCGAGATGGCCGTCGAGACCTCGGCCCTGGTGTTCGCGAACCGCCATGGCCAGGAGATCTACCGCGATGTACGCGGGCTGGCCGGCGGCTACAGCCATCCGCAGCTGAGCATCCATCGTGGCGAGCTGCAGCTCAAGCTCTGGGCCGAGGCCCAGGCGCGGCTGGGCGCCGAGCAGCTGCGCAGCGGCCAGCGCATCACCGGCGCGCGCACCGAGGGTGATCGTGTCGTGGCCCAGGTCCAGCTCGCCGACGGCGACACGGCCGAGCTGCACGCCGACCTGCTGATTGCGGCCGACGGCATCCACTCGGCGCTGCGCCGCCAGTGCTATCCGGACGAAGGCGCGCCGCGCTGGAACGGCATGATGATGTGGCGCGGCACCAGCCTCGCCCCACCCTTTCTTGACGGCCGCACCATGGTGCAGGCCGGCCACCGGCGCGCCAAGTTCGTCGTCTATCCGATCGCGCCGCCGCAGGCCGACGGCACGCAGCTGATCAACTGGATCTGCGACCGCCGGCTGCGCGAGGACGGCATCGGCGGCGGCCTGACGGCGCCCGGCCGCGAGGACTGGAGCAAGCCCGGCTCGCTGGACGATTTGCTGCCCACTTTTGGCGGCTGGCATTTCGACTGGCTCGATGTGCCGGCGATGATCAAGGGCGCCACCCAGCTGCTGGAGTACCCGATGGTGGACCGCGATCCGCTGCCGCGCTGGCGCCATGGCCGCATCACCTTGCTGGGCGACGCCGCCCACCCGATGTACCCAATCGGCTCGAACGGTGCGACCCAGGCCATCATGGATGCGCAATGCATCGCCGAGGTGCTGAGCGGCACGGCCGATGTCGAGGCAGCACTGGACGCCTACGAGGCGCAACGCCGGCCGCTGTGCGCCGGCATTGTCACGATGAATCGCCAGGAGGGGCTGGACGCGATCCTCGATCTGGTCGAGGATCGCGCGCCGGATGGCTTTGCGCGGCTGGCCGATGTGATCGACCCGGCCGAGGTCGATGCCTTCGTCAAGCGCTACAAGGCCGCAGCCGGCCATCAACAGCGCCCGCTTGCCGGCTGAGGCGGAACCCTCAGGCAGGATCCTCGAGGTTCTCGTGATGGGCGATGGCGCCGCGCTTCCAGTAAGCGGCGGCGCGGATCGCGTGGCGGCTGTGCCCCTTTTCATCGACCAGAATCTTGCGCAGCGCAGCCATCGTGCCGGCCTCGCCGGCACACCAGGCATAGCCCTCGCCGGCCGGCAGCGCCAGCGCACGCAGCGCAGCGATCAGCTCGGCGTCGCCATCCAGCCATTGCAAGCGCACATCGGCCGCGCTGGCGAGCTCGCGGCGGTCGGCCGCATCGGGCACGCTCAGCAGCACCAGGGCCGGCACGCCGGCGGGCAACTCCTCCAGGCGGCGCGCGATCGCCGGCAGCGCGCTCGCGTCGCCGATCAGCAGATGCCAGTCATAGTCCAGCGGGATGACAAAGGAGCCGCGCGGGCCGGCAATCGTCAACCGCTGGCCGGGCTGCGCCTGGGCAGCCCAGCCGGCCGCCGGCCCGTCGCCATGCAGCGCGAACTCCAGCGTCAGTTCGCCGGCGACCGCATCGTAGCGGCGCGGCGTGTAGTCGCGCCGCGCCGGTTCCGCGCCGGCCGGGCCGAAGATCAGCTTGATATGGTCGTCGAACGAGGGGCTGTGGAAACCGGCCAGCTCGGGGCCGGCCAGCGTGATGCGCCGCATATGCGGGCTCAGCGCCTCGACCCGACGCACCTCCAGCTCGCGGCGAACGATCTCGTGGCGCAGGCGCTGTACGCGGCGCTCTGATGGGACTTGGGCTGCACTCATGGCGGGCTCCCTGGATATGGTTGACAATATCATCCATCATGCGCAAATCATTGGACATTGTCAACCATTCACCCCGCACCGGGACAGCCCATGGGCGGCCGGACGCGGCGCAGGACGATGTGCTGGAGCTGGTGCATCGCGTGATGCATCAGTACCGCGCGCAGCAGTACCAGGTCTTGCGCGATGGCCCGCATCAGATCACCCATATGGAGAGCAAGGTGCTGGGCTATTTCGGCCGCCACCCGGGCGCCACGCAGAGCGATCTGGCCGGCGACAGCGGCCGCGACAAGGCTCAGCTGGCCCGGCTGGTCAAGGGCCTGCGCGAGCGCGGCCTGCTGGACGGCACACCCGACCCGGCCGACCGCCGCAACACGCGGCTCACGCTGACCGCCGAGGGTCAGGCCTTGCTGGGCACGCTGAAGCAGCAGGCCCAGCGGCTGGCCGGCAAGGCCGTTGTCGGCATGAGTCCGCAAGAGCAGGCACAGCTGCTGGCCCTGCTGCAGCGGGTCCGGAGCAATCTGGACGCGCCGGACTGACGCCGGGGTTCAGCCCGCCTTGCGCTGCGGCAGCACCCAGCCGGGGCGCGGGAAGTGGCAGGTATAGCCGTTCGGCCGGTGCTGCAGATAGTCCTGATGCTCGGCCTCGGCGGCCCAGAACTGCGGCGCAGGCACCAGCTCGGTCACCGCCTTGCCGGGCCACAGGCCGGAAGCATCGACATCCTTGAGGGTGTCGATGGCCACCGCCTTCTGCGCCTCGCTGGTGTAGAAGATGGCCGAGCGGTAGCTGCTGCCGACATCGTTGCCCTGGCGGTTCAGCGTGCTGGGATCATGGATCTGGAAGAAGAACTCGAGCAGGCGGCGAAAGCTGGTGGCCTCGTTGTCGAACACGATCTCGATCGCCTCGGCATGGCCAGGGTGGTTGCGGTAGGTCGGGCTCTCATTGCTCCCGCCGGTGTAGCCGACCCGGGTCTGCAACACGCCGGGCAGCTTGCGTATCAACTCCTGCATGCCCCAGAAGCAGCCACCAGCCAGTACCGCAGTTTCCTTTGCCATCATGGCACTCCTTGTGTTCAAGACTTGGGCAGCAGCTGCGCCGCATGGTGGCGCAGATGATCGTCGACAAAGCTCGCGATGAAGTAATAGCCATGGTCGTAGCCGGCCTGGCGCCGCAGGGTCAGCGGCTGAGCGGCGGCCTTGCAGGCGCACTCGAAGGCCTCGGGCTGCAGCTGCTCGGTCAGGAATTTGTCGGCCAGGCCCTGGTCGATCAGGATGCCACCCGGGAAGGGTGCGCTGGGCCGCGCTCGCATCAGCGCGCTGGCATCGTGCGCGGCCCAGACGCTGCGGTCATCGCCCAGATAGCCGCTGAAGGCCTTCTCGCCCCAGGGGCACTGGGTCGGCGCGGCGATCGGCGCAAAGGCCGAGACCGAGGCGAACAGACCCGGATGGCGCAGCGCCAGGGTCAGCGCGCCATGGCCGCCCATCGAGTGGCCGAAGATGCCGGTGCGTGCGGCATCAAGGCCGAACTCGCGCTGCACCAGCGGCACCAGTTCCCTGGTCAGATAGCTCTCCATGCGCCAGTGCTGGGCCCAGGGCTGCTGCGTCGCGTCCAGATAGAAGCCGGCGCCGACGCCAAAGTCCCAGGCCGCGCTCTCGCCGGCCACATTGGCGCCGCGTGGGCTGGTGTCCGGCATCAAGAGCGCCAGGCCCAGCTCGGCCGCAAGACGCTGGGCACCGGCCTTCATCGTGAAGGTCTCCTCGCTGCAGGTCAGGCCGGCGAGGAAGACCAGCAGCGCCTTCGGCTCGGGCGGCAGGTACAGCGCAAAGCGCATCGGCAAGCCGATCTCGACCGACTCATGCTTGTAGAAGCGCTGGGCTCCGCCGAACGAGGCGTGCTCGGACAACAGCTCCATCAGAATTCCACCACCGAGCGGATCGACTCGCCGCGCTTCATCAGATCAAAACCTTCGTTGATCTGTTCCAGCTTGAGCTTGTGCGTGATCAGCGAATCGATATTGAGCTTGCCGTCCATATACCAGTCGACGATCTTGGGCACATCGGTGCGGCCACGCGCGCCGCCGAAGGCGCTGCCCTCCCATTTGCGGCCGGTCACCAGCTGGAAGGGTCGGGTGCTGATCTCGGCGCCGGCCTCGGCCACGCCGATGATGATGGAGCGGCCCCAGCCCTTGTGCGTGCACTCCAGCGCGTCGCGCATCACCTTGGTATTGCCGATGCACTCGAAGCTGTAGTCGGCGCCGCCATCGGTCAGCTGCACGATGTGATCGACCAGATTGGGTACCTCCTTTGGGTTGACGAAGTGGGTCATGCCGAACTCGCGCGCCATCTTCTCGCGCGCCGGGTTCAGGTCCACGCCGATGATCTTGTCGGCGCCCACCATCTTGGCACCCTGGATCACGTTCAGGCCGATGCCGCCCAGGCCGAACACCACCACGTTCGCGCCGGCTTCCACCTTGGCGGTGAACAGCACCGCGCCGACACCGGTGGTGACGCCGCAGCCGATGTAGCAGACCTTGTCGAAGGGCGCGTCCTCGCGGATCTTGGCCAGGGCAATACCTGGCACCACGATGTGATTCGAAAACGTGGACGTGCCCATGTAATGGAAGATGGGCTTGCCGTCGATCGAGAACCGCGCGCTGCCGTCGGGCATCAGGCCCTTGCCCTGGGTGCTGCGGATCGCCTGACACAGATTGGTCTTGCGCGACAGGCAGAACTTGCACTGCCGGCACTCGGGCGTGTAGAGCGGGATCACATGGTCGCCGGGCTTCAGCCAGGTGACGCCCTCGCCAACCTCCAGCACGATGCCGGCCCCCTCATGACCCAGGATGGCGGGGAAGATGCCTTCCGGGTCGGCGCCGGACAGGGTGTAGTAGTCGGTGTGGCAGATGCCGGTGGCCTTGATCTCCACCAGCACCTCGCCGGCGCGCGGACCGTCGAGCTGGACTTCTTCGATGCTCAGCGGGGCGCCGGCCTTCCAGGCGACGGCAGCACGGGTCTTGATCATGGCGGGACATCCTTGCAAAGAAACAGTGGTCTCATCTTCGCATAGCGCCCGTGCCGCCGAGGCGCTGCAAGGCATCGACCAGACGCAGCGTCAGGTCTTGCCCGGCGCGAGGCAAGGGCATCAGCAGGGCGATGGTCTCGGCCAGCGGCACAGCGCTCCCCCAGGGCGCGACCAGACTGCCCTCGGCCAGCGCGGCAGCCACCAGGCGTTGCCGCCCCATCAGCACCCCCTGCCCGGCCAGCGCCGCCTGCAGCGCCATGCTGTAGAGCGAGAAGCGTGGGCCGTCCGTCGCGGCGATATCGCTGCGGCCGGCCGCCTTCAGCCAGCGCGCCCAGTCCTGCGACCAGACGATGTCGTGTAGCAGGGTCTGCTCGGCCAGTTCGGGCGCGCGGCCGCGCGGGCCCAGCAGGCTGGGGCTGCAGACCGCCAGCAAGGCATCCTCGGCCAGCACCAGGCGCTGGCAACCCTTGGGCGGCGGCTTGCGCGGCAGCGCCGGCGCATAGAACAAGCCCAGGTCATAGGCCTCGCGTTGGAAATTCGGCGGCGCCTCCAGCGCGCTCAGCGAGAGCTGCAGCCCCGGCAGCTCGCGCCGCAGGGCCGGCAGCAGCGGCGTGAGCCAGAGCTGGGCCAGGGCCGGCAGGGCCGCGATATGCAGCCGCGCGGCGCCAGCCTCGCTGCGCAGGGTCTGCGCCGCCTGGCCCAGCTGGTCCATCGCGGCGGCCAGCGCCGGCACCGCGGCGGCCGCCTGGGCACGCAGGCTCAGGCCCCGGCTGTGGCGCTCGAACAGCGGCGCGCCCAGCCATTGTTCCAGCGCCTTGACCTGGGCCGCGACAGCCGCCGGCGTCACGCACAACTCCTCGGCGGCGCGTGCAAAGCTCTGGTGCCGCGCGGCCGCCTCGAAGGCGCGCAGCGCGAGGAAAGGCGGCAGACGGGGGTTGGGGGGTTGGACGGCCATGGCTCGACTCAGGCCTAGATTCTCTAGGCCTGGACCCAAGAATAACTTGCTTGAAGCTGCCGGCGCTTGGCCCCAGCATCGGCCCGTCGCCAATCTCCGCGCGATGCCCGACCAAGAAAGCGAACCCGCAGATGAGCACAGCCCAATTGCAGGCCCGGCCCTGGGTGCCGGCCGCTATCGACCACCATGTACAGGCGCTGGCCGGCGCGGCCGGCGCGCTGGACAGCCCCGCGCTGGACGAGGAGCTGGCCCGCCTGGTGGCCGAGAACCATCGCATCCACGATGTCGAGGGCATCAATCTCAACCCGGCCAGCAATTTGATGAACCCGCGCGCCGAGGCCCTGCTGGCCGCCGGCCTGGGCACGCGCCCCTCGCTGGGCTATCCCGGCGACAAGTACGAGATGGGCTTGGAGGCGATCGAGCGCATCGAGGTGATCGCGGCCGAGCTGGCGGCCCAGGTATTCAAGGCCCGCTATGCCGAGATCCGCGTCGGCTCGGGCGCGCTGGCCAATCTCTATGTCTTCATGGCCTGCTGCAAGCCCGGCGACACCATCATCGTGCCGCCGGCCGAGATCGGCGGTCATGTGACCCATCATGCGGCCGGCGCCGCCGGGCTCTACGGCCTGCGCAGCGTGCCGGCGCCGGTGCGGGCCGATGGCTACAGTGTCGACGTGCCGGCCCTGGTGCGCCTTGCCGCCGAGGTCCGCCCCAAGCTGATCACGCTGGGCGGCAGCCTGAATCTGTTCGCCCACCCGGTGGCGGCGGTGCGCGAGATCGCCGACAAGGTGGGCGCGCTGCTGATGTTCGACGCCGCGCATCTGAGCGGCATGATTGCCGGCGGCACCTGGGCCAACCCGCTGGATCTGGGCGCCCATGTGATGACGATGAGCACCTACAAAAGCCTGGGCGGTCCGCCGGGCGGCCTGATCGTCGGCAACGACGCGGGCCTGGCCGAGCGGCTCGACGCGATCGCCTACCCGGGGCTGACCGCCAATTTCGATGCCGGCAAGACCGCCGCGCTGGCACTGGGCCTGCTGGACTGGAAGGAACACGGCCACGACTACGGCCTGGCGATGCAGGCCAGCGCGCGGGCGCTGGCCGCCGGCCTGATCGCTCGCGACCTGCCGGTGTTCGCCCGCGAACGCGGCGGCACCGACTCGCACCAGTTCGCCATCGAGGCGGCCGCCTGGGGCGGTGGCCAGGCCGCCGCCAAGCGCCTGGCACGGGCCCGGCTGCTGAGCTGCGGCATCGGTCTGCCGCTGGACCGCGTGCCGGCCTTGGCCGGCGATGTCAACGGCCTGCGCCTGGGCGTGCCTGAGATCGTGCGCCTGGGCCTGGGTCCGGCTCAGATGGCCGAGCTGGCGGCGCTGATCGCCGGCGCGCTCGAATCGGATGCGGCGGCCGCCGCGCTGGCACCCGAGGTCACGGCCTTTCGCCGACGCCACTGCGCGGGCGGCCTGCGCTATCTGCGCGGCTGATCGCCGCCAGCAACCGCGACTCGGCAGCGACCAGGTCTGCCGCTTCGCGCCGCGCCAGGCGCAACCGACGCAGCAACCAGGGGGTCAGGTCTTGCTGGCCGGCATGCTCGGGCCAGTCGACCTCGGCGGGCGCCATCACCGGCAGCTCGGCGCCCTGCCCTTGCACCAGCCATGCTGCGCAGTCCTGCCGGGCCAGCGCCAGCTCGGGGCCGGCCAGCTCGGCGGCGAGCCGGTCGGTGCGCCGGTTCAGCATCTGCTGCACCGTGCCCAGCAGGGCCATGAAACGGTAGCCATGGCTCAGCACCGCCTCGATCTCCGGCTCGGGCAGACGCACCTGGCGCGGCTCGACCCGGCTGCGCTGGGCCGCGGCGGCCAGCGCAGCCAGGGCCGTGTAGGCCTGCTGGCGGCTCAGGCGCTGGGCCAGCTGCTGCTCGGGCGCCGGCGCCCAGACCAGCAGATTGCCGGCATGGCGGGCCAGCGCCGCGCGCAGCTGGCCGCTCAGGCGCTGCAGCGAACGGCGCTCCCACGAGGGCAGCACGAAGCAGAAGGCCCAGGCCAGCAGCGCGCCGATCACGGTGTCGGCCAGGCGCTCGGCAATCGCCGGGCTGCTGCCCGGCTGCAGCAGCAGCGGCTGCACCAGGGCCATCAGGGTGGCGGCGGTGGCGGCGACGCGGTAGCGCTGGTTGACATAGGCATGGGCCACGCCCACCGCGACGATGAAGGCCAGCGCCAGCAGACGCGGCTGCTGCAGCTGTGCCAGCGCGAGCACCAGCAGGCAGCCGATCACGGTGCCGATGATGCGCTCGTTGCGGCGCGACAGGGTCTGCTCCAGATTGCCGCGCAAGACCACCGCGACGCTCAGCACCAGCCAGTAGGGATGGGCGTTCCAGGGCAGGAACTGGCCCAGCACATAGGCCAGCGACAAGGCCAGGCCGGCGCGCAAGGCATGGCGCATCACGCCGGACTGCAGGCTCAGATGCGGCTTCAGCGCGGCCAGCGGCCAGCCCTCGGGCGAGACGAAGAGCTGCAGCTTCTCGGGCGGCCAGGCACTGTCCCGGTCCGGGCCCGCCTGGCGCTCGGCCATCGCCGCGACATCGTCCAGCATATGGCCGAGCCGGCTTTGCAGCGCGTCGACCAGGTGGTGGCGCGCGTCGTCGGCGGCGGCCGGCGCACCGGCCAGACGCGCTGCCAGCGCCTCGCGCCAGCCTTGCGCCGACACGGCGGGCATGACTTGCCCCTGGCCGATGGCAGCGGCGAGGGTCTCCAGGGCCTCGGCCAGGTGGATCAGCGTGGTGGCCAGCGCACCGCGCCAATGCAGGCCGGCGGCGTCGCTGCCCAGCAGCTCGACGTCGAGCCGGATCGACAGCATCAGATCGCGCAATTCGATCAGGCCCAGCACCAGATCGGTCTGGCGCCGGCTCACGGCCGAGGGTCGCGCGGCAAAGACCTGGTCGCGCGCGGCCTGCAGCGCGTCGGCCAGCAGGACGTCGTCGGCAATCGAGGCGCGGATGCTGGCATCGGCCGGCGGCAGCGCGCCGGCGATGCGTTGCGCCCGCGATCGCAGCCGCGCCACGCAGGCCCGCATCGCCGCCGCCACGGCCAGCTCGCGGTAGCGCCGCCGCAGCAGCCAGGCGCCGGCGCGTGCCCACTGGGTGTAGACCAGCGCACCGGCCAGCACCCAGCCGGCATGGGCGAGGGCCGCGGTGGCCGACGGCGGCGCATGCCAGGCCATCGCGAACACCAGCGCCAGCACGCCGGTGAAGGACAACGGCCCGGCGCGCGGGCCCCAGGCCATCATCATCAGCGTGCCAAAGGCGATCAGCGCGATCAGCCCCGTCATCGCCACCGGCGAATGCCGCAGCAGGCCGACGGCCAGGGTCACCAGCGCGGCCAGCAGCGCGGCCGGGAAGAGCCGGCGCCAGACCCGCTGCGGCGGGTTCGGCAGGTCTGGCAGGCTGCAGCAGACCGCACCACCGGCGGCGGCCAGGCCGGCGTCCAGCCCGAACAGCGCAGTGAACAAGGCCTGTATCAACGCCACGCCCAGCGCGACACTGATGCCGTTCAACTGGGCGGCGGAGAGGCGGCGCCAGGGGCCTGGCATGTTCAGAGCTTCAGGCTCATCACGAGCTCGCCATCATCGATCTCGCCGGTCGGCGTGAAACCCAGCGAGCGGTAGAAGCGCTCGGCCGCCGCTGCATTCGCGCTGTCCTGCACATAGCTCAGATACAGCGTCTCGGCGCCGGGCCGCGTGCGCACATGGGCGATCAGCGCCTGCACCGCCGCCGCGCCATAACCCCTGCCCTGCTGCCCCTTGTCGATCATCAGCCGCCAGAGCGCGAACTTGGGTTCCTCGGGCGCGGGCGTCAGGCTGGGGTCGTACAGCATCAGAAAGCCGACCAGCACGCCGTCCACCGCAATGCCGCGCGGCCAGGCCTCGGCATAGACGGCGGCCTGGGCCATCGATCTGACATTGGGCGCCACCTGTTTGCCACCGTCGCCGGCGTCCAGCTTCAGCAGCTCGGCCAGGTTGTGGCGGGTGATTTCGACCAGTTGCACGGACATTTGGGCTTCCTTGCTTTGAAAACAGGGGGCGCTCAGGCCCAGACGCGATAGGGCCAGAAAGCCTCCTCGCTGTCGATGCGCCGGCGCAGTTCCTCGGGGCTGAAGCCAGTGACGCGGCGCGTCTCGCGGCACAGATGGGCCTGGTCCGCATAGCCCATATCCTGGGCCAGCGCGCTCCAGACCAGCTCGCCCTCGGCCATCGCGCGCCGGCCCTGCGCATAGGTGGCCTCGGCCCGGCTGAGCGCACGCAGCGCGCGCAGGCTCTGGCCGCTCCATTGCTTGATGCGGCGCTCCATCTGGCGCAGGCTGCGGCCATGGCCGGCGGCCACTGCGCGCAGGGCCAGGTGTTGCATCCAGTCACGGTAGCCGCTACCGCCCGCCTGCGGCACCGCGCGCCAGCGCGGCCGCAGGAAGTCCTCCAGCAGGCGCTGGCAGGCCTGCTCGTCGGGCGCGGCCAGCATCGCCGCGTTCAACGCACGCCAGTCCGGCTCATTCAGCCCGGGCTGCTGCTCCATGCTGACGCAGCGGTCGCACAGGGCTGCGATGTCCAGCCCGGTCAGCGCCTGCAGCGCATCCGGTGTGATCGCGGTCATGAAGCAGCGCGTCGGCCCATGCGCGCGGTAGAAGGCCGGCCGGCTGCGCGGCCCGGTGACCAGCAGCGGACCCGGCAACAGGCCCAGCGAGCGCCCCGCCTCGTCCAACTGCTCGCCCGCCCCGGCCAGCACCCAGCTCAGGCCGCATAGCGGCGTGGCCGGAAACCAGCTGCTGCGCTGAGCCTCGCTGAGCCCGGCCGCCGCCGAGGTGTCGCGCCACAGATGGGCATGCAGGCAGCCGCTCAGCGCAAGACCTGGCACCAGCAGGCGGGCGACGGCATCGGGATGCAGGGAGTGATCCATGCTCGCAGTCTAGTGTCGCAACCGTTCAATACCGAAAAACAGGGTGCCGGCAAGATCGCCGCCATGACGACCGACACCTTGACCCGCTCCACCCTGCCCCCCGGCCCGCCCTGCCGCTGGCTGGGCCTGCCCGAGCTGGGCGCGCTGCGGCGCGACTATCTGGGCTTTCTGAGCGGCCTGCAGCGCCGCCATGGCGACATCGTGCATCTGCGCCTGATGCAGTACCGCGACTACAACTTCTTCCATCCCGAGCAAGTGCGTGAGCTGCTTGTGGCCGCCCACGAAGGGCTGATCCGCTGGGAGCGCGGCATCGAGGTGTTTGCCTCGGCCCATGGCCAGAGCGTGCTGGTGGCCGAGGGGCAGGCCTGGAAGCGCCAGCGCCAGATGCTGCAACCGGGCTTTGCGCCGAAGCGGGTCGAGGCCTTCGCGCCGCTGATGGTGGCGGCCACCGAGCAGGCGCTGGCGGGCTGGCAGAGCGGCCCCGAGTTCGGTTTCGAGTCGGCGATGACCCAGCTGACGATGGAGGTGATCCTGCGCAGCCTGTTCTCGCGCAGCGACACGGCCGAGGGTAGGCGCGCCGCCGATGCCGTCCATGCCATCAGCCTGATCGGCATGCAGGAGATGTTCTGGCCGGCCAGCGCCCCGCTGTGGGCGCCCTGGAAAGCGGGCAAGCGCCGGGCGCTGCAGACCCTGGATGGGCTGATCCGCGGCGAGCTGGCGCGGCGCCGCGCCATGCCTGACTTCCAGGGCGAGGATCTGCTGCAGATGCTGCTGCAGCTGCGCGACCCGCAGGGCCGGCCGCTCGGCGAACAGGCGCTGCGCGACGAGTGCATGACCATCTTCCTGGCCGGCCACGAGACCAGCGCCGCCGCGCTGACCTGGTGGGGCTGGTGCATGGCCGCCCATCCCGACGCACAGCGCCGCGCCGCCGACGAGCTGCAGGAGGTGCTGGGCGGGCGGGCACCGAGCGCCGCCGACCTACCGCGTCTGCCCTGGCTGCAGGCCTGCATCAAGGAGGTGCTGCGCCTGTACCCGCCAGCCCCGGCCCTGTTGTCGCGCATCAGCACCGCGCCGCTGCAGATCGGCGGCTACACCCTGCCGGCGGGCTCGATGATCCGGCTGACCCCGGGCATCATCCAGCGCGATCCGCGCTGGTTCGAGGAGCCCGAGGCCTTCCGCCCCGAGCGTTTCGATCCGGCCAGCGGCCATGCCGAGATCCCGCGCGGCGCCTGGCTGCCCTTCGGCGCCGGACCGCGGGTCTGCCTGGGCAGCCATTTCGCGCTGACCGAGATCGGGCTGATCGCGGCCCTGCTACTGCAGCGTTACGAGCTGGCGCCCGCGCCCGGCCGGCCGGCGCCGATACCGGCGCTGCAGATCACGCTGCGGCCGACGGAACCCCTGCGGCTGGCGCTGCGGCCGCGTTGCTGAGCTGCGGCTCGCACAGCACCTCGCAGGCCACCGAGTTGGCGATATAGCAGGCCTCGTGGGCGGCGTGGTGCAGAGCCTCGTGAGCCGCCGCATCGGGCGCGGCATCGGCGAACTGCACGACAGGCCGCAGGGTCACGCGCGTCATCGCCATCTTGCCGCGCGCGTTGCGCGCCATCACACCGAGCGCATCGTCGCGATAGCTCTCGACCACCCAGCCGGCCTTGGCCGCCAGGCTCAGAAACCACAACATATGGCAGCTGGACAGCGAAGCCACAAAGGCCTCCTCGGGGTCCACCGCCGCCGGGTCCGAGTAAGGCAGGGGCACCGAATGCGGGGATGAGGAGGCCGGCACCTGTACGCCGCCATCGAAGCCCCAGGCATGCCGACGGCTGTAGCGCTGGTCGGTGAAGACTTCATCGGCCTGGCGTGCCCAGGTCACGGATGCGGAGAACTCGGCCATCACAGATGCTCCTATCGGTTGAACGCAGCCTCACATCCTAGCGGTGCCGACCCGGGGCCTCTTCGGCGTCAAGGCTTCAAGCGTTGCCGCACCGTCTCGAACAGCCCCAGCAGCCAGCACATCGGGCAGCCGCGCATCAGCAGCACCGCGCCGAGCAGCGCTCCGGCGCGCAGCCAGCCCTGCTGCGGCCCCGGCCACAGCGCCAGCACTAGCAGCAGCGCGGCCGCCGCGCCGCGCAGCAGATGAATGGTGATGGAACGACTGCAAAAAAACATTCCGGGCCTCACGGTGCGTCGCCCTGGGCGCCGGTCTGTGGCGCGCCGTCCTTGAGCCAGTAGCCGCTGGCCAGCAGCTGCTCGCGCACCCGGGCGCGGGCCCGGTGTAGCCGGCTCTTGACTGCCTCCAGGCTCAGGCCCAGCTGGGCCGCGACCTCGGGTGCCGTCAACTCGTGCACATCGCGCAGCAGCAGCACCTCGCGATAGGCCGGGCTCAGTTGCTCGATCGCCCGGGCCAGATCGCGCCGCAGATCCAGCGGCAGCACCGCCGCCTGGGGCTCCAGCGCCTCGGGCAGGTCCTCCAGCGAGTCGCTGCCTTTGCGCAGGCGCAGCAGCCGGTAGCACTCGCGCTCGACGATGCGGAACAGCCAGCCGGCCAGCGCTGCCGCCGCGCGCAGCGCGCCGACACGGCGATACAGCTGCCACAGCGCCAGCTGCACCGCGTCCTCGGCATCCTCGCTGCTGCTGCAGCTGCGACGCGCAAAGCGCTTCAGATCGGGCTGGCACAGGCTCAGCAACTGCAGTACCGCGCCCTTGTCACCACGGCGCGCGGACTCCACCAGTTCAATCGGGGCTTGCAACATTCTTCAGCACTCCTGCAGAGGGTTCACACCAGTTTCTGCAGCAAGGAGGGCCCGAACGGCCCAAAGGGTTCAGCGCCCGAAGAAAAAGCTCAGGCTCCGGCGGCCCGCTCCAGCGCATCGACGAACAGCTTCGCGACATCGAAGCCGGTCTGCTTCGTGATTTCCTGGAAGCCGGTCGGGCTGGTGACATTGATCTCGGTGACGCAGTCGCCGATCACATCCAGGCCCACCAGCAGCAGGCCGCGCGCGGCCAGCACCGGCGCCAGCTGCTCGGCGATCTCGCGGTCGCGCGGGGTCAGCGGCTGGGCCACGCCCTTGCCGCCGGCGGCCAGATTGCCGCGGATCTCCGTGCCCTGCGGGATGCGGGCCAGGCAGAAGGGCACGACCTCGCCGCCGATCAGCAGCACGCGCTTGTCGCCCTGGACGATCTCCGGCAGATAGCGCTGCACCATCACGGTCTCGGCGCCGCCCTGGTTGAGCGTCTCGATGATGGAGCCGAGGTTCAGCCCGTCGGGGCCGACGCGGAAGATGCCCATGCCGCCCATGCCGTCCAGCGGCTTCAGGATGATGTCACGGTGCTCGGCGTGGAAAGCCTTGATAGCCGCCGCGCTGCGCGTCACCAGGGTCGGGCCGATCAGCTCGGGAAACTCCAGGATGGCCAGCTTCTCGGGATGGTCGCGCAGCGATGCCGGCTTGTTGAAGACTTTCGCCCCCTCGCGCTCGGCCTGGCTCAGCAGATGGGTGGCGTAGAAGAACTCGCTGTCGAACGGCGGGTCCTTGCGCATCACGATGGCATCCGTCTCGGCCAGCACCAGGTCCGTCGTCTGCTCGACCCTGAACCAGTCATGCTCGTCACCGGTCAGCGTGATCCGGCGGGCACCGTGGGCGCTGACCTTGCCACCACGAATCCAGACCAGATCGGCCGGATGGCAGGCCCACAGCACATGACCGCGCTTGGCGGCCTCGCGCATCATCGAAAAAGTCGTGTCCTTGTAGGTCTTGAAGGACTCCAGCGGGTCGGCGACGAATAAGAGGATCATGACGGGCGCACTTTCACAAGGGGAGGTACTCGGCGGTGCGCAGTGTTGCACGACTGGCGCCAAGGCGCAGGGCTCAGCCCTTCATCAATCTTCGTGGTCGTCGTCGAGCGCCGATGCGCGCGGCACGAAGCTGCGCTGCGCCGGCTTGGCCAGCAGTTCCAGGTAGAAGGCCGGGGCCTGGGCGGCAGCGGCCTCGTTGATGCGGTCCATGAAGGCGCCGACATGGATCACCTCGGCCGCCGCCTCGCTGAGGCCGAAGCGGCAGTCGAAGTCCCAGAAGTCCGCTTGCGCCGGCAGGGGCTTGCGGCGCTCGCGCTTCAGGTACTGGCGGATCTCGTGCTTGATGGCTTCGAGCAGGCGCTCGGGGTTCTTGCCTTCGACGTGGAGTTGGAAAGTCTTCTTCATGGCAAGTCTCTGGGACAGCGCGCGTTCGGGGCAGGAATTATCCGTCAGGCCCGCCAACGCGCCACCAGCAGCGCCGCGCTGCCGGCCACCACGCCCCAGAAGGCCGAGCCTATGCCCAGCAGCGAGACGCCGGACAGCGTGACCAGAAAGGTCAGGATGGCGGCGTCGCGGTGTTTCTCGTCCTTCAGCGCGGCCGAGAGACCGCCGGCAATCGTGCCCAGCAAGGCCAGGCCGGCCACCGCTGCGACCAGCTCGCGCGGGAAGGCGACCAGCAGGCCGACGACCGCGCCGCCGGCCAGGCCCACGGCGATATAGAACAGGCCGGCCATCATGGCGGCGGTGTAGCGCTTGGCCGGGTCTTCGTGCGCCTCGCGGCCCATGCAGATGGCGGCGGTGATGGCCGCCAGATTGAAGGCATAGCCACCGAACGGCGCCAACAGCAGCGAGGCAAGACCTGTCACCGTGATGCTGGCCGACACCGGGGTCTGGTAGCCCGAGGCTCGCTGCGCCGCGACGCCGGGCAGGTTCTGCGAGGCCATCGTGACCAGGAACAGCGGCAGGGCCACGCCGACCAGGGCCGCCAGACTGAAAACCGGCGTGGTCCAGACCGGCTGGGCCCAGGCCCAGTCGACCGCGCTCAGGCGCAGCCGGCCCTGCGCCGCCGCGACCGCCACACCGGCCAGCAGCACGCCGGGCACCGCATAGCGCGGCATGAAGCGCTTGCCGAGCAGATAGGCTCCGGCCATCACCAGCACCATCAGCGGCGCACTCTGGACCGTCAGCACCGCATCGAGCCCGAAACGGGCCAGCACGCCGGCCAGCAGGGCCGAGGCCACGGCCAGCGGGATGCGGTCCATCACCCGCTCGAACCAGCGCGTCACCCCGAACAGCATGATCAGCGCCGCGCAGACGATGAAGGCGCCGATCGCCTCGGCCATCGACAGCCCGGCCGAGCCGGCCAGCAAGGCCGCGCCGGGCGTGCTCCAGGCGGTCAGCACCGGCTGGCGGGTCCACAGCGACAGCCCCAGGCTGGTGATGCCCATACCCAGTCCCAGCGCCCACATCCAGGAGCTGGTCTGGGCGGCTGTCGCACCGAGCGCCTGGGCGGCCTGGAACACGATGGCCACCGAGCTGGTGAAACCCACCAGCACGGCGACAAAGCCGGCCACGGCGGCGGAGAGGGTCAGGTCTTGAAGCCAGAGGCGATGTTGCGTCGTCATGGCGCCAGCATAGCGGCGAGGCTGCTGACAAGCCTGGGCCGGCGCGCGGGCAAGATAGCGGCCATGCGATCCAGCCGGCTGCTCTCCATCCTGCTGCGCCTGCAGGCGCAGGGGCGGGTGTCGGCCGCGGCGCTGGCCGAGGCGCTGGAGGTCTCGGTGCGCACCATCTACCGCGATATCGACGCGCTCAGCGCCGCCGGCGTGCCGGTCTATGCCGAGCATGGCCGCTCGGGCGGCTTTGTGCTGCGCGAGGGCTACCGCACCGCGCTGACCGGCCTGGACAGGCCCGAGGCCGAGAGCCTGTTCCTGGCCGGCGTGCCCTTCGCGGCGGCGCAACTGGGCATGGGCGCCAGCCTGGAGTCCACCCGGCTGAAGCTGATGGCCGCCCTGCCCGAGGCGTTGCGCCAGGATGCCTTGCGCGTGGCGGCACGCTTTCACCTCGACCCGGTCGCCTGGTTCCAGGGACCCGAAGCCCAGCAACTGCTGCCGGCGCTGGCCGAGGCGGTCTGGTCCGGCCGCCTGCTGAGCCTGGACTACCAGAGCTGGCAGGGTCGGGTGGCGCGCCAGGTGGCGCCGCTGGGCCTGGTGCTGAAGGGCGGGCTCTGGTATCTAGTGGCGGCCGTTGGCCCGCAGGTTCGCACCTACCGGGTCAGCGCGATCCGGAGCCTGCAGATCGAACAGCAGCGCGCCGAGCCGCCAGCCGACTTCAATCTCGGCCGCTACTGGGAGGCCTTCGCACGCGACTACGAGGCCCGCATGCAGGCCGGCCGCGCCCGGGTGCGCGCGCGGCCGCAGGCCTTGCGGCGGCTGGCCGAGGCCAGCCATGCGATGGCGCAGGCGGTGGCCGGCGCCGGCCCCTGCGATGCGGATGGCTGGCATCGGCTGGAGATCCCGATCGAGTCGAACGAGGCGGCGGTGGGCGAGCTGCTGCGCCTGGGGCCGGACGTCGAAGCCCTGGCACCGGCCGAGCTGCGCGTGGCGCTGCGCGAGGCGGCTGCGGCCCTGCATCGCGTCTATCGCGAGGCGCCGGAGAAAAGCTGACATTTGTTGTCATATAAAGCCTTGCACAGTGGCCGGGCCGGCGCCAATTCCGCAGCGCCACAACGGAGACCAAGGATGAACACCAGCAACCCCGATCTGCAGCGCCGCTCGATGCTGCAACTCAGCGCCGGCCTGGCCGCTGCCGGCAGCGGCATCGTGCTGCCGGCATTGGCCGCGATGGCGCCGCCGCCGGCCACCGGCAAGCCCGGTGACTTCGACTTTCTCAGCGGCGAATGGACGATCAAGCATCGCCAGCTGAACAAACAGGGCGAATGGGAGCAGTTCGACGGCGAGGCCACGGTGCACGCCATTCTGGGCGGCGTCGGCAGCGTCGAGGAGCTGCGCATCCCCGCGCGCGGCTTCAGCGGCATGGGGCTGCGGCTGCTGGATGTGGAGCGCAGGCTCTGGGCCGACCATTGGGTCAATGCCAAGAGCGGGGTACTAACCCCACCGCCGTCCTGGGGCAGTTTCGTGGCCGGTGTCGGCACCTGGGACAGCGAGGAAAAGGACGGCGAGGCGACCGTGATCTATCGCGGCGTCTGGGACCAGATCACGCCCAGGTCCTGCCGCTGGTACCAGGCCGTGTCGCGCGACGGCGGCAAGCGCTGGGCGGAAAACTGGGTGATGCTGTGGACGCGGCGCTGAGGCCGCGCCGCCGGCCGGCTCAGGGCTGGGCCATCAAGGCGTTCAGCTCGCCATAAGCCATCGCCCGCTCGCCCAGCGCCTGACCGTCAGCGCTGCGCAAGAAGCCCTGGGTCAGCTCGGCGATGCGGGCGTAGACCGACTCGGCGATGCCCGAGCCGGCGCTGATGCGGCGCACGCCCAGCCGTCCCAGCTCGGCTGCTGCGGGCACGCCCGGCAGGGCCAGGATATTGACCGGCAGGCGGCTGCCGGCGCAGATCGCCGCGATCTCTTCGGGCGCTCGTGCGCCGGCCGCGAACAGGCCGTCGGCGCCCGCCTGGGCATAGCGCTCGGCGCGGGCCAGCAGCTCGTCAACGCGTTGCTCGGGCGGCACCAGGCCCTTCAGATAGACATCGCTGCGGGCATTGATGAAGAGGCGCACACCGGCGCGCTCGGCCGCCTCGCGCACCGCCGCGATCTTGCGTACCAGCAGCTCGGGCGCGGCGCGGCCGTCCTCGATATTGATGCCGGCGGCACCGGCGGCGATCAGCGCGGCGGCGCTGGCACCGACGCTCTGCGGATCGTCCGAATAACCGCCCTCGAAGTCCACCGTCAGCGGCACCGTCAGGCGCGCGGCCAGCGCCTCGGTCAGCGCGATCAGCTTGGCGACCGGCAGCCGGTCGCCGTCGCCATAGCCCATGGCCCAGGCCACGGCGGCGCTGCTGGTGGCCACCGCTGCGGCGCCCAGGCTCTGCATCAGCAGCGCGCTGCCCGGGTCCCAGGCATTGGGCAAGAGCAGCGGCGAGGCGGCGTGGTGCAGCGCATGGAAGGCGGCGGCGTGGTCGGCGGGCATGGTGTCGGCTCCCTGGTGATCGATTGAAGGCCGCCATCCTCCCATGCGCCTGCGCCGGCTGCTGGAAGTTATCGGACCTCTGCCTCCTTGCTGCGGGCTCAGACCTCGGCCTGGCCGTCCAGCCATTGACGTGGCGAGCGCCCCAGGCGCTGGCTGAACAGGCGCGACAGCGCCGAGGCGCTGGCGTAGCCCAGCTCGTCGGCGATCTGCTTGACCGGCCGGCCCTGGCGCAGCCGGGACTGGGCCAGGGTCAGGCGCCAGTCGGCCAGGTAGTGGGCCGGCGTCTGCGCCAGCACCGCCTTGAAATGGGCGGCGAAGGCGCTGCGCGACATGCCGGCTCGCTCGGCCATCGCCGCCAGGCTCCAGGCCGCGCCCGGGTCTTCGTGCAGCGCCACCAGCGCGCGCGCCAGCCGTGGGTCCGCCAGGCCGGTGATCAGGCCCGGCTGCACGCCGGCCTCGGCCGGATGGTCGATCAGCCAGCGCAGCAGCTGGATCAACACCACCTCGAACAGCCGGTCTGCCAGCAGGCGCTGGCCGCAGCGCAGCCGCTCGGTCTCGCTGAACAAGAGCTGCAAAGACAGCCCCAACCCCTCGACCCGTGCCAGCGGCAGCACCACCAGCGGCGGCAGCGCGCGCACCAGCGGGTTCAGCGCAGCACCGTCGAACTCCAGCTCGGCGCAGACAAAGTCCGAGCCGTCCTCGGGCGGGTTGCGGAACTGGTGCGCCAAGGGCCTTGGATAGAACAGCAGGGTCGGCTCGGTGACCAGCAGGCGGCGCGGCAGCTCGCTTTGCTTCGCCCCATGGCGCAACTCCAGCTCGCCGCGCCGCATCACATGCAGGAACCCGCGCCCGGGCTCGGCCGGGAAGCGGCTGATGCCGCACAGCGGGCCCTGGTGGAACAGGCGTGCCCGCACCTTGAAGCGCTCCAGCAGGCTGGACAGGCGGTCTATGGTCGGCTGGCTCATGGTCTGGACGAATTGGTATGCGACTTGGACGATAAGTGGCCAATGGTACGACGCGGCGGCGCACACTGAGATCCAGCAGCTGCCCGAACCCTCCCGACCCATCGCCTCCACAGCAAAGGAAGAACCCTCATGTCCCGCCTTCATCTGATCGATCCCGCCCAGGCCACCGGCACCCGCAAGGAGCTGCTCCAGCAGATCCATGGTGCCTTCGGCGCCACCCCCGCGATGTTCCGCGCGGTCGCCAACTCCACGGCGGCCCTGCAAAGCATGTGGGGCGCATTCGGCGCCCTGGGTTCCGGCGTGATCCCGGCCAAGCTGGGCGAGCAGATCGCCGTCGCCGTCGCCGACCGCAACGATTGCGAATACTGCCTGGCCGCCCACACGATGCTGGGCCGCAAGGCCGGTGCCAGCACCGCCGAGATGGCCGCCGCCCAGCAGGGCGAATCGACCGACCCGCAAACCGCCGCCGCGCTGCGCTTCGCGCTGCAGCTGGTCGACAACCGCGGCCAGGTCGGCGATGCCGATGTGCAGGCGCTGCGCGAGGCCGGCTTCAACGACGAGCAGATCGTCGAGATCCTGGCCCATGTGGCGTTGAACCTGTTCACCAACTATATGAACCTGGCCTTCCAGGTGCCGCTCGATTTCCCGGCCGTCAAGCGGCGCGGGACCCAGCCCCTCTGAAACGGAGACCACGATGTCCTTCGAGATCCCCGCCGCCCAGGCCGATCTGGCGCCGCCGCTGCAGATCGCGCAATGGTTCAATACCGGCGGCCAGCCCATCGCGCTGCCGCAGCTGCGCGGCCGCGTCGTCGCGCTGCATGCCTTCCAGATGCTGTGTCCCGGCTGCGTCGCCCATGGTCTGCCGCAGACCGCCAGGCTGCACGAGCTGTTCCCGCCCGAGCAGCTGGCCGTGATCGGGCTGCACAGCGTGTTCGAACACCACGAGGTGATGGGTAATGCCGCCGCGCTGCAGGCCTTCATCGATGAGTACCGGCTCGGCTTCGCCATCGGGCTGGACCGGCCCGATCCGCGCGGCGGTCCGGTGCCGCTGACGATGCAGGCCCTGGGCCTGCGCGGCACGCCCAGCCTGATACTGCTGGACAAGCGGGGCCGCATCCGGCTGCACCAATTCGGCCGCGTCGACGACCTGCGCCTGGGTGCACTGATCGGCCGCCTGCTCGCCGAGCCCGACGAGGACGCAGCCGCCGCGCCGCTCTGCGACGATCAGGGCTGCCGCCTGCCCGAATCTGCGGCCCAGCACTCCCGCTGAGGCATCGATCTCGGCCAGGAAGCCCTCGGGCCGCTATGGCTTGGCGGCCTCCCTGGTCTTCATCTTGTCCATCATCTCGCGCATGCCCGCGCAGGGGTCCTCGCGCTTGGGTGCGGCGGTGATCCAGACGTAGTGGTAGGGCGCGCCCTGGATCTGGGCCCCGGTCTCGACAAAGCCGACGCTGGCCACCCGCGCCGCCGGCTGCTGGGCCGCGATCAGCTGGGCCACGCCGTAGTCGCGCCGCACATGGCCGTTGCCGGCGAGCAGCACCGCCGGCTTGCCCTGGGCCTGCGCCGCGGCCTGCAGGCTCAGCCACATCGCCGCATCGCGGGCGCGCTGGGCCCAGCCCATGCCAACCAGGCGCTCGCCGGCCAGCATGCCGCAATGGCCTTGCACCAGGTCGGCATCCAGCGCCTTGGTGCCGGCCTCGTCCAGCGGCGCGGCCCGGGTGACGGCCTGCAAGTCTTCGGGCAGGGCTGCCTCGCCCTTGCGCGCCAGCTCGCGCGCGAGATCGCGCGGCGCATTGCCGCCGACCAGCATGCGGCCCGGCGCCGCTACGGCCGCGAACAGCGGCTCGTGCAGCGGCCAGCGCCAGCCCTTCTCGTCGAAGCCGGCCGCCTGCAGGCGCGGCAGCAGCGCGGGGCCGTTCAGCACCGCCTGGCCGCGCGTCAGGTGCTCGGCCACCACCGGCACGCGCGCGCCCAGCGCGTTCAGCAGCTCAGCACGGCGCTGATGGTGGACGGCGTTGTCATGCTGCTCGCCGAGCAGCACATAGTCGCTGGCGAGCAGCTTCTGCAGCAGCTCGTCGCGGCTGATCGCGCGGCCGCTGGCCACCTCGACGATGCGCTCGTTGCTCGGTGTCATGCCCAGCTGGGCGCAGCCGGCCAACAGCAGGCTCAAGCCCATCAGCAGAGTCTTTTTCATTGTGTGCCGCCTTCCGGTACGTAGACGATGGAACCGTCCTTCATTTTGTAGGCCACGCCGGCCTTCTCGCCGTCGCCGCTGCCGATCGCGCCACTGGCCTTGAAGCGTTCGACCTTCTCGCCCTTCTTGACCATGATCTCCATCGAGGGCTTGCCGGGGTCGGTGATCACGGTGACATCCTGCTTGTTGAAGGGGTTGATCAGCGGGTTCTGCGCCACCGTGATCAGCAACGCGGCGATCACGACCAGGAAGATGTCGATCAGGTTGACGACCGACAGGATGGGATCGTCGGTCTCGGCTTCGTGCAGCAACTTGAGCGCCATTTCAGGCTCCCGCTTGCTTCATACGCAGCTTGCCGATCTCGACGATCTCCTCGGCCAGCCAGCGGCGCTGGATATTGACCACCCAGAAGGTGATGGACGCGGCGATCAGCGCCAGGATCACGGCCGAGAAGGCCACGGTCAGGTTCTGCGAGACGGCGGCCAGATTGCCGTCGGACAGCGAGCGCAGCGCCGGCCCCATCGGGATCATCGTCGCGACCAGGCCCAGCATCGGCGTGACGCGGCTGGCGATGCGCGGGCCTTCCATTAGGCGGTGGGCCTTCAGGTCCAGTTCATCCTCGCTCAAGCCCTCAGGCCCGGCCGCCCGATACGCGGCCAGCAGCGGGCGGCCCGCCCCAGAGCGGCGCCGCTGCAGGTGCACGACAAAAGCGCCCAGCACCCAGAAGGCATAGAGAAAGAGGACGGCGATCAGGGCCAGCGTGGGCAGCAGAAACCACTGCGCCACCAGATACATGCTGTTTTCGAGAATGGAAGACATAGGGTTTGGAGAGTCGGAAATGAGAGGGTTGTTCAGGAGGCGATGCGCAGAGACGCAGAGGCGTCCTGACGCCAGGCGCGCCAGCCACCGCCGACGGTGGCCAGCAGCAGCAGGAGCATCACGGCCAGGCTGGTGACGATCAGCTGCGGCGCGTGGGCCGGCGGCGGCTCGGCCACCTTGTCGAGCTTCATGCCTTGAATTGGCGGGGGTGGCGGCGCCACATCGGCAGCCGGTGGCGCAGCGGCGGCGGCCGCCGCCTGGGCCACGACCGCTGCGGCCACACGCTCCAGACCAAAGCCCACTGCGCCGACGAACTGATTGAAGGCCTGGTTGTCGGTCTTCACATCATGGCGGCGGGACAGCTCACGCCAGCGGACTTTGAGCTCCGCGACGCTTTGCGCATCGGCCTGCCACTGGCCCTGGCGCGCCGCCTCCAGCATGCGCTCGATGCTTTGCGCCAGCGCGTGCGGGTTCTGGCTTTCGAACCAGCGCTTCAGGCCCAGATTGTGTTTGTCGCGCACATAGACATCCATGAACTCCTGCCACTGATCGTGGCGCACGATCTCGCGCGCCACCGACTGCCAGCCGGCGAAGTTGTTGATGCCGTCGAGCACCTGCAAGGTGCCGGCATAGCCCTCCTTCATCAGCCCGCTGATATAGCCGGGATGGAAGTTGCGTGTGGCCAACTCCTTGGCCAGGAACTCGGCCGCGCCCTCGACCTTGCCGCCACCCGACCCCCGCAGATTCGAGACGTAGAGCTCGGGCGCCTTGCCATCCAGATGGCGCACCGCCAGGCCGATGCCGCCCAGGTACTGGAAGGGATCGTCGGTGGTCAGCATGCCATAGAGGTTGGAGCTGCGCGCCAGCACCGCGCCCTCGGTGCCGCGCAGATGCTCGGCATAGAGGTTCAGCTGGCCCGCCTTTCCGCCGGCGGCGACACCTTTGCTGCCCCATTCGGCCTCGTCCGGCCCGTAGGCGAACTGCATGCGCGACAAGTAGAGCTCGGCCAGCTTGCGGTCGCCCTCGGCCTGCGTCTTCCAGGTGTCAGTGGCCAGCGCCGCATCGTCCAGGCCAGTGCCGTAGCGGCCGCTCTCGGACGAGAAGATGCGGGTCTGGCCGGCCCGGAGCGCGGCGGCCGCATCGACGCCCCGGGCCTGCAACTGCTGCGCAATGCGTCGGGCGTTGGTGGCCACCGGGTTGTCGGCCTCGTCAGCGGCTTCGGCGGCCAGCTTGGCGGCCTTGGCGAGCTGGCGCATCACATTGGGGAAATGGTCGCGGTACAGGCCGGTCGCCGACAGCACGATATCGACACGCGGCCGGCCCAGCTGCGCGCGCGGGATCAGCTTCACATCGCTGACTCGCCCACCGGCATCCCAGACCGGCTCGACGCCCAAGGCCCATAGCGCCTGCGCCTCCAGCAGGCCGAAATGCCGCATGGTCTCGACCGACCACAGCGTGAAGGTCAGCTTCTGCGGCTTGCCACCGCTCTTGGCCTGATGGGCCGCGATCAACTGATTCATCGCGTCCTTGCCGGCCTCCCAGGCCGCGCGGGTCGGCACGCGCGAGGGGTCAAAGCCATAGAGGTTGCGGCCGGTCGGCAGCGAGTCGGGATTCTTGATCGGGTCGCCGCCATAGCTGGTCGCGATATAGCGGCCGGCCAGCGCCGCCAGCAGACCGTCCATCTCGCTTTGCGCACCCAACGCCTGGTGCCAGCTGCGCGCCTGGGCCAGCTTCGCTTGCAGCGTTGCCGGCAGGCTTTTGGCCACGCTGTCGTCGCCGGCCAGCAGGGCCTGCAGTTTGCGAAACGGCGTGGACTCCGGCAGCTTGCTCCAGTCGCCGACCAGCATCTCATCGGCCTCCTCGCCGGGCCCGGCCACGCCTTCCCAGAACTCCTTGCCCAACATCATCAGCACGGTGGCGGTGCGCCAGGGCTCGCCGGCACCCTGGCCGAAGGTGTGCAGCCCCATGGGCTGGGCCGTCAACGCCAGCTCGTGCAGATGGTCGTGCACCTCGGTGACGAAGGCCGGTAACTCGGCGGCGATGCGGGCCTCGCTCCAGCCCATGTCCTGCGGCAGCCGCTGCTTGCGCACGGCCTCGAGAAACTCGGCGCGGATCTTGTCGCGCACGCTGCCCTCGTCCTGGGCCAGCCAGTCATGCAGCAGGTCGTGGATGCGGGTCAGCGAGGCATGCAGGCCGGCCGGCGCGAACGGCGGGGTCTGGTGGCTGATGATGGTGGCGCGGCCGCGGCGGCGGGCCTGGGTAGCCTCGCCAATGTTGTCGACGATATAGGGGTAGACCACGGGCAGATCGCCGACCGCCAACATCGGATAGTCGTGCGTGGCCGACAGCCCGCGCTCCTTGCCGGGCAGCCACTCCTGGCTGCCATGGGTGCCGTAGTGCACCAGCGCGTCGGCGCTCTGGCGGGCCCACAGATAGGTGGCCATGTAATGGTGCGAGGGGGCGGCGCTGCTCGAGTGGTACAGCGACTTTTCCTTGTCGCCGCCGCGGTCGCCACGGCCCGGCTGCGGCAGCAGGCTCACATGGCCCAGCTGCAGGCGCGGGATTACGAAGAAGCGCTGGCCGCCCTCGGCCAGCAGCATCGACGAACTCTCAGGCTCGCCCCAGGACTGGCGCAGCTGGGCCCGCACGGGCTCCGGCAGGCCGGCGAGCCAGCGCTTGTAGTCGGCCAGCGGAAGGCGATCGGCCAGGCCCTCGCGCAGCAGGGCCTGCAGCACCTGCTTGTCCTCGGGTGGCCGGTAGGCCGGTGCCAGCAGGCGCTGCAGCTGCAGGGTCAGCGGCGTCTCGCCCATGGTCTCGGTGCGGTAGCCGGCGCCCTGCAGCGCGGCCAGGGTGGCCGACAGGCTCTTGGGCAGATTCATGAAGGAGGCGCTGAGGTTTTTCTCGCCGCCCGGATAGTTCCAGAAGAACACCGCGACCCTGCGCTCGCCCGCGCTCTTGCGCTGCAGCCGCGCCAGGTTCAGCGCCTTGCCCACCACCGCCGCACTTTGCGCCGCGATGGGCTCGACCTGCTCGTCGCCCTTGCGCGTGGCCGCCGCGATCTGGATATCGGTGATGCCGGTGTACTCGGCCTGGGCCAGGTAGAAAGGCACGTCCATCAGCTGCACGCCCTGCGGGTCGGCGGCCCAGGCGGCGGCGTCGCCGCGCCGGTAGGCCATGGCCTGGATCACCGGCAGGCCCAGGGCCTCGAACTCCTTGCGCCGCTGCTCGGGGCTCAAGGTGATCTGGGTGTTGATCAGCACATCGACCAGCGGCGTGCCATCGGCGCCGGTCACCATCTTGCGGATGTTGTCGTCGCCCATCACCGGGCTGTAGAAAGGCCAGGCCACGGCGCCGCCCGCCTCGATTCGGGCTATCAAGTCGTCGATGAAGCCGGTCTGCTCGGCCGATATGCTTTGCTGGTGGAAGGCGATGCCGATAGTCGGTAGGCGTTTTTTTGCATCCAGGGCCGGGTCGATGCCGCGCCACTGCAGATAGGCTGCCGGCGTCGGCAGCACGACCTTGCCATCGGCCAGCTTCGGGTGATAGAGGGCGGACGGCGGGAACACGATAGGCGCGGGCAGCCGGGCCCAGTCCTGAATGCCCTGACTGCCCGGCCCGCTCTTCAGATGCGCAGCGATGCTGCGCAGAAAGGCGTCCATGTTCGAACGCCCGCCGTTGACGTAGTAGGCATGCAGGCGCTGGGCCAGCGCCTCGGGCAGGCCTGAAGACTTGGGCGCGGCGCTGGGCAGCCAGACATGGGGCTTGCCCGCCAGCGCCGGCAGCGCGGCGCCCAGGCGCTGCCTCACATAGTCCTCGATATGCTGGCGCGGCGCGTCGATCAAGACCAGGTCGGCGCCGGACCAGAACTTGGCGTCCAGATCAGGCCCCAGCTTCTCGGCAAAGCGCGCCTCGATGCGCAGGCCCAGCGGCTCGGCCGCCTTGGCCAGCGCGACGAACTTGCCCGGCGCGACCGGGCTGGCCGAGACGAAGAGCACGGTGGCGGCCTGGGCCAGGCCGGGCAGTACGGCGGCTGCGGCCAGCAGCAGCCACAAGGTCAGGAAACGACGCATACGGGACTGGCGACCTCAGAACTGGTAGCGAACGCTGGCGCTGAGATTGCGGCCGGGCTGGGTGTAGGCGTCCAGCGCGACGGCCGTCGGCGCGACGGATCGCGTGTCCGACCACAGTGCGTACTTCACATCGCCGATATTGCTGACGCCGACGTTGAGCGACCACTGTTTGCCGATCTCGTACCAGGCCGACAGGTCCGCGACGACGAAGCCCTTGGGCGCGTAGTGGACGGCCGGGTTCGGATTGCGGCGTTGGCTCTTCATGCCGGTGATGTTGAGCTCCGCACCCCAGGCGCCGGCCTGTTCGTAGCGCAGGCCCAGTACGCCCTTGTCGGGGTCGATGCTCTCCAGCGGGCTCCTGGCACCGCCCGGCGCCTCGCTGTCGCCCTTGGTGTGGGCGTAGCTTGCGCTGATCGTCCAGTTGGGCAGGAAGCTCCATGCGCCGCTCAGCTCGAATCCGCTGATCGTGGTCTTGTTCAGATTGATCGACTGGAGCGTCTGGGTGTTGCTGGGCATGCCGGGTTCCAGCGGCACCGTAGTGGTGGCGCTCACATCGATGCCGGAGGCAATGAAGTCCTTGTAGCGACCCTTGAATAGCGCCGCGCTGTAGCGCAGCGTCTCGCTGCGGCCGCGCAGGCCCAGTTCGATGGAATCGCTGGTCTCGGGCTTCAGGTCAGGATTACCGATCGAGCGGTAAGGCCTCGGCAGGGTCGGGTTCAGGTTGGTCACGCCACCATTGACCTGGCTGGGTGTCGGCGCGCGGAAGCCATGCGAGTACTGACCGAACACGCGCAGCATCGGCGTGTAGGTCCACACCACGCCCAGCTTGGGCGACAGCTCCTGGTCGCTGAGCTTGGCCGGTTCGGTCTTGTTGTTGACGGTGTAAAGCGGGTCGTTCTTGCGCGGATCGAGTTCAAAGCGATCCAGGCGCAGGCCCGGCGTCACGGTGAAGCTGCCCAGTGTGATCTCATCCTGAATGAAGGCGCCGAACAAGCGGTAGTCGGTGTCCGGAAAGCTCTTGTTGACGATAAAGGCATTGCTGCCCGTCGTGACCAGATTGCCGTTCAGGTAGTTGGCACCATCCTTGAGCGAATGCACCAGGGAGCTAGAGGCGTCGACGCCATAGACAAGGCGCTGGTTCGTCAGATAGGTTTCGAACTGGACCGAGCCGCCGACCATGCGTTCGGCGTAGAAGGCATCGCGCGAGCGGCTGTTCCAGGCGCTGGTGTTGCTGCGCGCCTCGTAGCCCAGCTGGCGGTTCTTCGCGTCCTGCCAGTACACATTGGCCTGCGCGCGCTGGAACAAGGGGTTGCTGCTGTCCACAAACTCATAGTCCAGCTTGGCCAGCGTCCGATTGATGCGCTCGGCCGCGTCGACCCGGGTGGTGGTCAGGTACATCGGGTCGCCGAACAGAGTGTAGACATCGGTGTCGACGTCGCGGTCCATATGCTCCAGCGAGAGCTTGAAGCGCTGACGGGCGTCAAGCTTGTAAACCAGCTTGCCCAGCAGGTAGTTGGACATGATGTCCTGCGGGTTGCCGACGGTGCGGCTGCGATCCTTGGCGTGGTTGTCGCCGCGCGTGTCGGTCTCATGGCCGCGCCGCAGGCTGGCCAGCAGCAGGCCTTCAAACTGCTCGGCACGGAAGGCATAGCTGGGCACGACGGTGGTGGACTTGTCGACCGAGGAGTAACCCAGCTTCAGCGCGGCCTGCGAGGTCTTGCCTGCGGGCACCAGATCGCTTGGATCCTTGGTCTGGAAGCTGACCGCGCCGGCCAGGCCGTCGCTGCCGTAGGAGGTGGAGGCCGAGCCGCGCAGGATTTCCACCTGCTTGAAGGCCTCGACATCGATGTAGTCGCCGCGCCCTGCCACCACCGGCCCGCTGGCGTAAATCATCGGCAGGCGCACGCCATCGGTCTGCAACAGCACCTGGTTGCCCTCAAGACCCCGAATATTGATGCCCTCGTTGCCGCCCCGCCCCGTGGGGGAGAACGCCGCCGAGCTCCGATTCGGCTGCGAACGCACCGAAATGCCCACCTCCTGGCGCAGCATGTCCTTGATGTCGCCGGCCTGCTTGCGCGCGATGTCCTTGTCCGTCAGCGTGGTGACGCTGGCCGCGACCTCGTCCTCCGGGGTTTCGAGCCGCGTGGCCGAAGTCACCACCTTGGGCAGATCGGGCGCCGACAGCGGCTGGGCCTGGGCAAGGCCCGCCAGCGAGGCGGCGGCCAGCGCCAGCGGATGCAGTCGCGGCAGAGCGCGGGCGAGAACGGACGAAGTAGAAGTAGAGCAGCGTGCCATGGACGGACCTTGGATTCGTTCGCTGCAGGCGCGGCCGCCGCCCGGGCGCGGCCCGCCATCGCTTGAGGCCCCGGAGGCCGTCGCCGCTGGCAAAGCCTGGCCCGAAGCGGCAGGCAAGAAGCGTCGGGCCTGCGGCTGGGTTGGGGACTTTGTGCTGGTCGAGCGGCGGGCTAAAGAAAGAAAGTCGGCTGGCTGGCTCTGTCGGCGAGTTCGCAGCCGATGGCCGCAGAACTCGCGATGCGCAGATTCTACTTAATAACGATTCTCATTAACAGATTGATGCAAACACGCCACAGCCGTCCGTGCGGCTGGCGTGCAGCGCTCAGATCTCGACCTTGGAGCCCAGCTCGACGATGCGGTTGGTCGGCAGGTGCAGGAAGTCGGCCGCTGCGGCGGCATTGCGGTGCATGCTGGCGAACAGCTTCTCGCGCCACAGGGCCATGCCGCCGCCGGTGGTCGGGATCACGATGTCGCGCGACAGGAAGTAGCTGGTCTCCATCTCTTCCAGATGCACGCCGCGCTGCTCCAGCAGCTTCAGCGCCTCGGGCACATCGGGCTCGTTCTTGAAACCGAAGTTCAGGCTGACGGCCCAGCAGTCCTTGCCCAGGCTCTCGACCTGGACCCGCTTGTCGAAGCTGACCCAGGGCACCTCATGGTGCTTGACGCTGACAAACAGGTTCTGCTCGTGCAGCACCTTGTTGTGCTTGAGGTTGTGCAAGAGGGCGTTGGGCGTCACGCCCTGCTCGGCGGCCAGGAACACCGCAGTGCCGGACACCCGGGTCGGCGGGTTGATGAAGACGGCTTCCAGAAAACTCTTCAGGTCGATCGCGTCCTCGCGCAGCTTGTGGCTGAGCTGGCGCCGGCCCTGCTTCCAGGTCAGCATCAGGGTGAACATGCCGATGCCGATCAGCAGCGGGAACCAGCCGCCATGGGCCAGTTTCAGCAGATTGGAGGCCAGGAAGGTGATGTCGATCAGGAAGAACACACCGGTGGCGGCCACGCACAGCGCCAGCGGATAGCGCCAGCCATAGCGGATCACGAAGAAGGTCATCACCGTGGTGATGGTCATGTCTATCGTCACCGCCACGCCGTAGGCGCCGGCCAGCTTGCTGCTGGAGCCGAACAGCACCACCGCCAGCACGACGAAGACGAACAGCCCCCAGTTGACGAAGGGCACATAGATCTGGCCGGTGTCGCGCACCGAGGTGTGCAGGATGCGCATGCGCGGCAAGATGCCCAGCTGCACCGCCTGCTTGGTGACCGAGAAGGCGGCCGTGATCAGCGCCTGCGAGGCCACGCTGGCCGCCACCGCGGACAGCAGAAACAACGGGATCTCGGCCCACACCGGGGCCAGCAGGAAGAAGGGGTTCTTGATCGCCTCGGGCTGCTGCAGCAGCAGCGCGCCCTGGCCGAAGTAATTGATCACCAGTGCCGGCATCACGACGCCATACCAGGCATAGCGGATCGGCTTCTTGCCGAAATGGCCGAGGTCGGCATAGAGCGCCTCGCCGCCGGTCACCACCAGCACCACCGCACCAAGCGCGACGAAGGCCACCCAGCGGTATTCCAGGCAGAAAGCCAGGGCCCAGGCCGGGTTCAGCGCCTGCAGCACATGGGGGTTGTCCAGCACCTTGGGCAGGCCCAGCAGCGCCAGGCTGACAAACCAGCACAGCATCACCGGCCCGAAGGCACGGCCGATGCCACCGGTGCCGAAGCGCTGCACCGCGAACAGGCCGGCCAGCACCAGCAGGGCCACCGGCACGATGGCGTCGTGGAACTGCGGCGCATAGACATCGATGCCCTCGACCGCGCCGAGCACCGTCATCGCCGGCGTGATCACCGCATCGCCATAGAAGATCGCGGTGCCGAACAGGCCCACCAGCATCAGGCGGCGGCGCAGCTTGGGCTTGTCATTGACCGCATTGGTGGCCAGCGCCAGCATCGCGATCAGGCCGCCCTCGCCGTTGTTGTCGGCGCGCAGTATCAGCAGCACGTATTTCAGCGAGACCACGACCGTCATGGTCCAGAACAGCAGCGAGAGCACGCCCAGGATGTTGTCGTGGGTCAGCGGCACATGGCCGCCGTGGAACACCTCTTTGAGCGCATACAGCGGGCTGGTGCCGATGTCGCCATAGACGACGCCCAGGGCGCCGAGGGTCAGGCCCGCTTGGGCCAAGGGGCTACGGGTCGCGGTGGATGCACTCACAAGGGGGCTGCGGCAGGCCGCAGATTGCCAAAAGCGCTATTGTGCGCCCGCCATTGTGCGGTGCGTCAATCCGGATATCGGGGGGACACCGAGCTTGACGCCGCCGCCGTCCGGCGCTTACTCGTAGACCTCGGCGTCCGGATCGGTGACCTCCAGCTCGTAGCTGGCCGCCAGCATCGCCAGGCGGGCGATCACGCCGTACATATAGAAGCGGTTCGGCGCGCTGGCGCCGGGTTTGGCACCGGGGCGCGGCAGCTGCGAGGACTCGGCGAAGGCCAGCGGCACGAAGCGCGAGCCCGGCGCGTTCAGGTTCTCGTCGAAGCCGCGCTCGGCATGGACGCGGTAGAAGCCGCCAACCACATAGCGGTCCATCATATAGACCACCGGCTCGGCCACCGCCTCATTGACACGCTCGTGGGTGGGCACGCCCTCCTGGATGATCAGCGCGCTGACTTCCTGGCCATCCTTGATGACGCTGCCGGGCAGACGCTCCAGCGCCGCCAGGTCCTTGGCGTCGCGCACCGTCAGCAGCCCGGCACCATAGGTGCTGGCATCGGGCTTGATGATCACGAAGGGCTTTTCCGGGATGCCGTATTCCTTGTACTTGCGGCGCACCTTGCCCAGCAGCGCATCGGCCTGGGTCTGCAAGGCCTCCAGGTCCTGGGCCGGGCTGGCGGCGGACGCATCAAAGCGGGCGAACATCGGATTGATCAGCCAGGGATCCATGCCCAGCAGCTTGGCGAACTTTTTCGCCACCTCCTCATAGGCACGCAGGTGGTTGTGCTTGCGGCGCAGCGCCCAGCCGGCATGCAGCGGCGGCAGCAGATACTGCTCGTGCAGGCCTTCGAGCACGCCGGGCACACCGGCCGACAGATCGTTGTTCAGCAGGATGGTGCAGGGATCGAAGTCCTTCAGGCCGAGGCGGCCCCGGGTGCGCAGCAGCGGCTCCAGGGTCAGGCTGCTGCCGTCGGCCAGGTTCAGCTCGGTGGGCTGCTTGATGTCCTCGTCCAGGCTGCCCAGGCGCACATTCAGGCCGGCCTGGGTGAAGATGCGCACCAGGGTCGCGACGTTGGCCAGGTAGAAGGTGTTGCGGATATTGGCCTCGGGCACCAGCAGCAGGTTCTTGGCCTCGGGGCAGATCTTCTCGATCGCCGCCATCGCCGCCTGCACCGCCAGCGGCAGCATTTCGGGGGTCAGGTTGTTGAAGCCGCCGGGGAAGAGATTGGTGTCGACCGGGGCCAGCTTGAAGCCGGCATTGCGCACATCGACCGAGCTGTAGAACGGCGGCGTGTGCTCCATCCATTCGAGCCGGAACCAGCGTTCGATGGCCGGCATCGACTCCAGGATGCGCTGCTCCAGCTCGTTGATGGGGCCGTTCAGTGCGGTGATCAGATGGGGGACCATGGGTCGTGCCTGTCGGTGACCCGCAAGGGGTCTGGGGAAGAGGGGGCGAAGCAATTCTAGGAGCAAGACATGGGGACGATTCGGCCAGGCTCAAGGGTAGAGTGCGGACCATGATGCGTCTTCTGCTGCTCAGCCTCCTGCTGGTCCCGGCCTTGGCCGCGCTGGCCGACCCAGCCTGCCCGCCGCCCCCGGTCGCCCAGACACAGCCGAGCCCCGAGCGCGACCGCGGCCTGCTGTGGCGCATCAGCAAGGACGGGCGCAGCGCCTGGCTGTTCGGCAGCATCCATCTTGGCCGGCCGGACTGGGCCCGGCCCGGCCCGCAGCTGCGCGCCGCGCTGCAGGACAGCGACACGCTGGCGCTCGAACTCGACCCCGCCGACCCGGCCATCCAGCGCCAGCTGGCCGCCGGCCTGAGCCGCCCGCTGAGCCTGGACGCCGCGCTGCGCCAGCGCCTGGCCGGGCGGGTTGCGGCGGCCTGCCTGCCCGAGGGCGCGCTGGCCGCGCTGCACCCGCTGATGCAGGCCGTCACGCTGACCATGCTGGAGGCCCGCTGGGAAGGACTGGAGGCGGGCTATGGGCAGGAGATGGTGCTGTCGGGCGAGGCGCGCTCGCGCGGCCTGGCCATCGTCTCGCTGGAAACCGTGCGCCAGCAGCTCGACGCGCTGCTGCCCGCCGATGCCCGGGAGGCGCGCCGCCTGACCGCCGATACGCTGGAACAGCTGGAGCAGGGCAAGGTCCGGCCCATGCTCAGGCGCCTGGTGCAGGCCTGGGAACAGGGCGATCTGCAGACCCTGGCCGACTATGAACGCTGGTGCGACTGCGCCGACACACCGGCCGACCGCGCCTTTCTGCGGCGCCTGATCGAGGGCCGCAATCCGGCGCTGGCCGCGCGCATAGCCGCGCTGCATGCCGAGGGCCGCCAGGTGCTTGCCGCCGTCGGTGCGCTGCACATGGCCGGCCCGCGAGGCCTGCCGGCCCTGCTGGCACAGCGCGGCTACCGGGTCGAACGAGTGGAACTGAAGCCATGAACGCGAGAATCCTGATCGTTGAGGACCAGGCCGACATCCGCCGCCTGATCCGCTGGGCGCTGGAAGACAGCGGCCACCGCCTGCACGAGGCTGCCAACGGGGCGCTGGCGCTGCAGATCGTGCAGGCGATGCGCCCCGACCTGATGCTGATCGATGTGGTGATGCCCGGCGAGATCAGCGGCCTCGATCTTTGCCAGCAGATCAGGCAAGACCCGACCCTGGCCGAGATCCGGCTGGTGGTGCTGAGCGCCAGCGCCGCGCCCCACGAGCGCGAGCAGGCCCTGGCCGCCGGCGCCGACGCTTTTCTGGCCAAGCCCTTCAGCCCGGCCCAGCTCTGCGAGCTGATCGACGAGTTGCTGCACGGCTGAGCGGGGCACAGCCCCAAGCAAAGAAGCCGCCCGAGGGCGGCTTCTTGCACGGACGGGAAGCCCGTCCTGCGCCTTACTTGTGGTACGCCGTCTCGCCGTGCGAGGTGATGTCCAGGCCTTCGCGTTCGGCTTCTTCCGGCACGCGCAGACCGATCACCAGGTCGACGATCTTGAAGGCGATCACCGAGACCACACCCGACCAGACGATGGTCAGCAGCACGCCCTTGAACTGGATCCAGACCTGGCTGGCGATCGAGTAGGCGTCCGGTGCCACCATGGCCACCGTGACCCAGTCGCCGACGGCGCTGGGGCCGCCCAGGTTGGGCGAGTTGAACACGCCGGTCAACAGCGCGCCGACGATACCGCCGACGCCGTGCACGCCGAACACATCGAGCGAGTCATCGGCACCCAGCATCTTCTTCAGGCCCGACACGCCCCACAGGCAGGCAAAGCCGGCGATGAAGCCGATCACGATGCCGCCGCCGATGCCGACATTGCCGGCCGCCGGGGTGATGGCCACCAGGCCGGCCACCGCGCCGGACGCAGCGCCCAGCATCGAGGCCTTGCCCTTCAGCAGCGCCTCACCGATGCACCAGGCCAGCACGGCGGCAGCGGTGGCGGCCAGCGTGTTGATGAAGCCCAGCGCGGCGAAGCCATTGGCTTCCAGTGCGGAACCGGCGTTGAAGCCGAACCAGCCCACCCACAGCAGCGAGGCGCCGACCATGGTCAGAGTCAGGCTGTGCGGGGTGAACGATTCCTTGCCATAGCCGACGCGCTTGCCGACCATATAGGCACCGACCAGGCCGGCCACGGCCGCGTTGATGTGCACCACGGTGCCACCGGCGAAGTCCAGCGCGCCCCATTGCCAGATCAGGCCGGCCTTGCCGGTCATCTCGGCAGCCACCTCGGCCGAGGCATAGGCATCCGGGCCCATCCAGAACCAGACCATATGCGCCATCGGCAGATAGCTGAAGGTGAACCAGATCGCCATGAACAGCAGCACGGCGCCGAACTTGATGCGCTCGGCGAAGGCGCCGACGATCAGGCAGGCGGTGATGCCGGCAAAGGTGGCCTGGAAGGCGGCGAACACGATCTCGGGGATGTAGACGCCCTTGCTGAAGGTGGCCGCGTTGGCAAAGGTGCCGGCCGCGTTGTCCCAGATGCCCTTCATGAAGAGGCGATCAAAGCCGCCGATGAAGGCATTGCCCTCGGTGAAGGCCAGGCTGTAGCCGTAGATGACCCACAGCACGACGATCATCGAGAAGGTGACCATCACCTGCATCAGCACCGACAGCATGTTCTTGCTGCGCACCAGGCCGCCGTAGAACAGCGCCAGGCCCGGCACCGTCATCATGATGACGAGCAGGGTGCAGACCATCATCCAGGCGGTGTCGCCCTTGTTGGGCACGGGGGCGGGAGCAGCGGCGGCTGCGGAGGCGGCCTCGGCCGCCGGGGCAGCCACGGCGGCCACCGCTTCGGAAGCCGCTGCGACGACCGCCGAGGCGGCCTCGGCGAGGGCGGGCGCGGAAGCAGCCGCGTCTTGGGCCCAGGCTGCAGGGGCGAACACCGCCGCAGCCAGTGCCAGGCTGGCAAGTAGTTTCTTCATGAAGAATCTCCGGGGATTTGTCTGTTTAGTCTTGTGATCGGTGAAGCTCAGAGCGCGTCGGCCCCGGTCTCGCCGGTGCGGATGCGCACCACCTGGTCCAGCGGCGAGACGAAGATCTTGCCGTCGCCGATCTTGCCGGTGCGGGCCGAGGCCTCGATGGCCTCGATAACCTGCTCGACCACCGCATCGTCGACCGCCGCCTCGACCTTGACCTTGGGCAGGAAGTCGACGACGTACTCGGCGCCGCGATACAGCTCGGTGTGGCCCTTCTGGCGGCCAAAGCCCTTGACCTCGGTGACGGTCAGCCCCTGCACGCCGATGGCGCTCAGCGCCTCGCGCACTTCGTCAAGCTTGAAGGGCTTGATGATGGCGGTGATCAGTTTCATTGCGTTCTCCTCACACGGTTTCAGAAGTTGTACTTGACGCTGACCACGACCGCGTTCTTGCCCAGGAACTTGTCCTTGACGGTGTAGAAGCCCTTGTCAGCGTCGGTGCCGACCAGCGCGATGCTGGGCACCAGGCCGCTGAAGTCCTTGGACAGCGCCAGCGAATAGTCGGTGTAGGAGCCCACACCGCGCGAGGGGCCGTCAATGCGCTGGTAGCCGATATGGGGCGCCAGCATCCAGCCGTCCATCACTTCGAAGCTGGCCGACAGATCGGCATACCAGCTGTTCTTGCTGTCGGCGTTGCCGAAGGTGTCGGTGACCGCGTGCGAGTACTTGGCCGTGAACGGGCCATAGCTCAGCGCGCCATAGATCTCGGTGGTGTTGGCGCTGGTCGGCAGCTTGTTGCTCGGGTAGATATAGGTCAACACGCCGATGTCGAGATTGACACCCTTGCTGATCTCGGTCTTGTAGCCGCCGTAGAGGTCGACCTCGACCTTGGCGTCGCCGCCAACGTCCTTGATCCACTTGATCGTCGAAGCCCAGGCGCCCACATAGAAGCCACTCGGATGCGCATAGTCCAGCCCGCCTTGCAGCGCCGGCTTCAGCCGGGTCTGCGAGATGCCGCGGTAGCGGTAGTCGCTGGTCAGGCTCGCGTTGAAGGCGACCGATGCGTCCTGGGCCTGGGCCGGCAGCGCACCGAGGGTCATGGCGGCGGCAAGCGTGGCAAGAATCAACTTCATGCGGGACTCCTAGCTGTTTGGATGGGGAGGAAGCAGGTTCGATCCGGGGATTGCAGCTTCCGTGCCAGGCTCGGCGCCCCAGGCGAGACCGGGAAAGAGGCCCGGATCGCGCAGCGATGCACCAAAAGAGGATGGCCACGCTCGATGCCCGCACTTGGTGCAGGCACTTCATTGGTGCGCCAACGACGGCCCGCCGGGCGCGGCAAACGTGCAGAATCCGACACAGGATCGGTACGCACCGGTCCCGGGGAGGAGGCTATGTCTCTGGCCGTCGTACACAGCCGGGCGCTGGACGGGCTGGCCGCCGCGCCGGTCAGCGTCGAGGTGCATCTGGCCAATGGGCTGCCGATGTTCACGCTGGTGGGCCTGGCCGAGACCGAGGTCAAGGAGTCGCGCGAGCGGGTGCGCGCGGCCCTGCTGAACAGCGGCCTGAGCTTCCCCCACAACCGCCGCATCACGGTCAACCTGGCCCCGGCCGACCTGCCCAAGGAGGGCGGCCGCTTCGATCTGCCGATTGCACTGGGCATCCTGGCGGCCAGCGAGCAGATCGACCCCGAGCGGCTGCAAGACATGGAATGCGCGGGCGAGCTGTCGCTGGCCGGCGAGCTGCGGCCGGTGCGCGGCGCGCTGGCGATGAGCCTGGCGCTGCGCCAGTCGGGCCTGGCCCGCGATCTGGTGCTGCCCGAGGCGAATGCCGCCGAGGCGGCCCTGGTCGGCGGCGTGGCGGTGTTCGGCGCCGCCCATCTGCTGGACCTGGTGGCCGCGCTGAGCCCGGGCGGCGATGGGCCGGCGCTGCAGCGCGCCCGCCCCGCCACCGTCTCGCTGGCCCCGGATGCCGCCCCAGATCTGCGCGATATCAAGGGCCAGGCCGGCCCGAAGCGGGCGCTGGAGATCGCCGCCGCCGGCGCGCTGAACCTCTTGCTGATCGGCCCGCCGGGCACCGGCAAATCGATGCTGGCCCAGCGCCTGCTGAGGCTCTTGCCACCGCTGGACGAGGAGCAGGCACTGGAGTCGGCGGCGGTGCTGAGCCTGGCCGGCCAGTTCGAGCCGGCGCTGTGGGGGCGGCGGGTGCTGCGGGCGCCGCACCACAGCGCCTCCAGCGTGGCCCTCGTCGGCGGCGGCTCACCACCCCGGCCCGGCGAGATCACCTTGGCCCAGCACGGCGTGCTCTTTCTTGATGAGCTGCCCGAGTACCCCCGTGCCGCGCTGGAGGCCTTGCGCGAGCCGATGGAGAACGGCCGCATCCTGATCGCCCGTGCCGCCCGGCATGCCGAGTTCCCGGCCCGCTTTCAGCTCGTCGCGGCCATGAACCCCTGCCCTTGCGGCCAGCTGGGCAATCCGCTGGGCGAATGCCGCTGCTCGCCGGACCAGGTCTCGCGCTACCAGCGCCGGCTCAGCGGCCCTTTTCTGGACCGGCTGGATCTGCTGGTCGAGGTGCCGGTGCTGCCGCCCCAGGTGCTGGCGGCCGCGCCGGACGGCGAGCCCTCGGCCGTGGTCGCCGCCCGGGTGGCGGCCGCCCGCGAACTGGCCCTGGCCCGCCAGGGCTGCTGCAATGCGCTGCTGAGCCCCGCCCAATTGGAGCAGCATGCCCAGGCCGAGCCGGCCGCTGCCGCGCTGTTGCAGAAAACCGCCACCCGGCTGGGCTGGTCGGGGCGCGGCTACCACCGGGTGCTGCGTGTCGCGCGCACGATTGCCGATCTGGCCGCCAGCCCCTTGATTGCACCGGCGCATATGGCCGAGGCCGTGCAGCTGCGGCGCGGTCTGCAGACCAAGGGTTAACACCAGGCATCAGCAAATCTAGCCACGGTCCATAAAGATTTCTCGGTCGACCTCGGTGCCGGATTGGTAGACATTCGCGCCACTACCCCATTCCATACAAGGAAGCCCGAGATGAAACGCCTGTTGCTCAACGCCACCGCCGCCGTCCTGCTCTCCAGCACCGCCCAGGCCGCCACCTGGAATATGTCGGCCGAACAGCCCGACGCCAACTACCTGACCGTCAATGTGCGCCAGTTCGCCGAGGACGTGAAGGCCGCCACCGCCGGCCAGCTGGAGTTCAAGGTGCAGAGCAATAGCGTGCTGCTGAAGCGCCCCGAGGTGAAGCGCGGCGTGCAGCAAGGCATCGTGCCGATCGGCGAGGTGCTGATGTCGGCGCTGGGCAACGAGGATGCGATGTTCGAGATCGACAGCGTGCCCTTCCTGGCCAGCTCCTTCGACGCCTCCGAGAAGCTCTGGAAGGCCGCCCGCGAGCAGATCGCCGCCCGCCTGGACAAGCAGGGCCTGGTGCTGGTCTATGGCTCGCCGTGGCCGCCGCAAGGCATCTACACCAAGAAACCGGTGGCCGCGATCGGCGACTTCAAGGGCGCGCGCTTTCGCGCCTACAGCGCCTCGACCAGCCGCATGGTCACGCTGATGGGCGCGGTGCCGACGACGATCCAGACCGCCGAGGTGCCGCAGGCCTTCTCGACCGGCGTGATCGACATGATGATCACCTCGCCGGCCACCGGCGTGGACACCCAGGCCTGGGACTATGTGAAGCACTACTACGATGCCCAGGCCTTCATCCCGCAGGCCATCGTCATTGCCAACAAGCGCTCGCTGATGGCCCTGCCCGAGGCGCAGCGCCAGGCCGTGATGGCCGCCGGTGCCAAGGCCGAGGCGCGCGGCTGGGCCCAGGCCCGCGAGCTGACCGCCAAGCTGACCCAGACCCTGGCCGCCAAGGGCATCACGGTGCAGCCGGTGCCGGCAGCGATCGCCGCCGAGCTGAACAAGGTCGGCGCGACGATGGCCGAGGAATGGATCAAGAAGGCCGGCCCGGACGGCGCCAAGGTCCTCGACGCCTTCAACAAGAAGTAAACGAACGCCATGGCCGTCCTCGACCGTCTCTCCAAGGCCTCCGGGGCGGCCTCGGCCGTCGCGCTGGCCGCCATCGGCCTGGTGATCGCGGCGCAGATCGTCGCGCGCCTGCTGGGCCATCAGATACCGGCCGCCGATGACTTCGCCGCCTGGGCCATGGCGGCCTCGGCCTTTCTGGCCCTGCCCTATGCGATGCGCCATGGCGACCACATCCGCGTGACGCTGGTGCTGCAGTTCCTGCCCAAGCGCTGGGAGCGCGGCTACGAGCTGCTGGCCTCGGCGCTGGGCGTGGCGCTGGCGGTCTGGGCCGCCTGGCACACGCTGCAGTTCGTCTACGGCTCCTGGCAGTACGAGGAGGTCGCGCAGGGCATGTTGCGGGTGCCGCTGTGGATTCCGCAGCTGGCCATGGCCATCGGCATGCTGCTGCTGGCCCTGATGCTGATCGACCGCCTCTGGCGTGGCCTGCGCGGCCGGCCGCTGAGCGATGCGCCGGACGGCGAGACCGCCCGCACCGAATAGAAAAGGACACCTCATGAGCGATCTTGCACAAGCGGGCGTCCTGATGGCCCTGCTCTTCCTCTTGCTGGGCCTGGGCGTCTGGGTGGCCCTGGCCCTGATCGGCTGCGGCCTGCTGGGCCTGCTGCTGTTCACCGACGCGCCGGCCGGCGTGATCTTCGCGACCACCGCCTGGGGCTCGACCGCCAGCTGGTCGCTGACCGCACTGCCGCTGTTCATCTGGATGGGCGAGATCCTCTACCGCACCCGTCTGGCCGAGGACATGTTCTCGGGCCTGGGGCCCTGGGTCAACGGCCTGCCGGGCCGGCTGGTTCACGTCAACGTGCTGGGCTGCGGCATCTTCGCGGCGGTCAGCGGCAGCTCGGCCGCGACGGCCGCGACCATCGGCAAGATCTCGCTGCCCGAGTTGAAGGCGCGCGGCTATGACGAGAGCATCAGCATCGGCTCGCTGGCCGGCGCCGGCACGCTGGGCCTCTTGATCCCGCCGTCCATCGTGATGATCGTCTATGGCGTCGCGGCCCAGGTCTCCATCGTCAAGCTGTTCACCGCCGGCATCCTGCCGGGCCTGATGATGATGCTGCTGTTCTCGGGCTATATCGCGATCTGGGCGCTGCGCAATCCGGCCAAGGTGCCGCGCGACGCCGAGCAGGTCGGCTGGGCCGAGCGCTTCAAGCGCCTGCGCCTGCTGGCCCCGGTGGTGCTCTTGATCGTCGGCGTGATCGGCTCCATCTACGCCGGCATCGCCACCGCCACCGAGGCCGCCACCATCGGCGTGATCGGCTCGCTGATCATTGCCGGCCTGGGCGGCTCGCTGAGCCGAGCCTCCTTCGTCGCCAGCCTGATGGGCGCGGCGCGCACCTCCTGCATGATCACCTTCATCCTGCTGGGCGCAGCCTATCTGACTAGCGCGATGAGTTTCACCGGGCTGCCGGCCAATGTCGCGCAGTGGATCGCTTCGATGAATCTGTCGGCCTATGGTCTGCTGGCGGTGCTGACGGTGTTCTTCGTGCTGCTGGGCTGCTTCCTCGACGGCATCTCCATCGTCGTGCTGACCACGGCCGTGCTGCTGCCCGCGGTGCAGGCTGCTGGCATCGACCCGCTGTGGTTCGGCATCTACCTGATCCTGGTGGTCGAGATGGCCCAGATCACGCCGCCGGTGGGCTTCAATCTGTTCGTGATCCAGGGCATCACCGACAAGGGCCTGTTCACGCTGGCGCGCATGGCCTTCCCCTTCTTCCTGCTGCTGGTGCTGGCGACGGTGCTGATCACGGTGTTCCCGGACATCGTGATGGTGCTGCCGCGAGCGATGGGCTGAATCGGTCATGAACGAAGCTTTTCGAATCGACGCGGTCGGCGACCGCTGCCTGCTGGTGGGCCTCGGCAACACCGTCGACCCCGAGACCAGCGCCCGGGTGCATGCCTTCGTGCAGCGCCTGCGCGCCCAGCCGATCGCCGGCCTGCGCGACATCGTGCCGGCCTTCACGACCGTGGCCCTGCACTACCGGCCCGAATGCTTCGGCCCGACCCCGTTCGCAACGCTGAAGGCCCGGCTGCTGGAACTGCTGGCCCAGCCGCTGGACGCTCAGCAGGCCGCCCCGCGCGTGATCGAGATCCCGGTCTGCTATGGCGGGGACTACGGCCCCGATCTGGAGGATGTGGCGCAGCGCTGCGGCCTGAGTACCGAGCGCGTGATCGCGCTGCATCTGGAGTCGGCCCACCGTGTCTATATGCTGGGCTTTGCGCCGGGCTTTCCCTTCATCGGCGGCCTGAACCCGCAGCTCGCGATGCCGCGCCGCACGACGCCGCGCACCCATATCCCGCCCGGTTCGGTGGCCATCGCACGCGAGCAGACCTGCATCTACCCACTGGAAACCCCCGGCGGCTGGAACATCCTGGGCCGCACGCCGGTGCGCCTGTTCGAGGCCGGCGCCGAGCCGCCCTGCCTGCTGGGCCCGGGCGACGCGATCCGCTTTGTGCGCATCGACGCCAACACCTATGAGGCCATGCTGGAGGCACGGCAATGAGCATCGCTATCGAGGTCATCAAACCCGGCGCGCAATCGCAGCTGCAGGACCTGGGCCGCTACGGCTATCAGCATCTGGGCGTGCCGGTCTGCGGCGCGATGGACGAGGTTGCGCACCGCCTGGCCAATCTGCTGGTGGGCAATGTGCGCGACGAGGCCACGCTGGAAATCGTGCTGATGGGGCCCAGCCTGCGCTTCGCGGCGGCCACCCATATCGCGGTCTGCGGCGCCGATCTGTCGGCCACGCTGGACGGAGAACCCGTGACGCTGAACGAGCGCATCGACGTGACGGCCGGCGCCGTGCTGGCCTTCGGCCAGCGCATCAAGGGGCTGCGCAGCTATCTGGCAGTGCGCGGCGGCTTCTCCGTGGCACCGCTGATGGGCAGCCGCAGCACCTTTGTGCGCGGCGGCTTCGGCGGCCATCTGGGCCGGGCGCTGCGCAAGGGCGATCAGCTGCAGGCGGCCGACTTCAAGCCGGCCGGCGCGCCGCCGGACTTGCCCGTAGAAAGCACGCTGCCCAGCGCCGAGTTCACGCCGCTGCGCGTCGTGCTCGGCGAGCACTGGGCCGGCTTCACGGCCGAGGCCCAGGCACTGTTCAGCGAGGCCAGCTACCGCATCAGCCCGCAGTCCGACCGCATGGGTTACCGGCTCGAAGGCCCGGCGCTCTCGCGCAGCCAGCCCGGCGAGCTGATCTCGGAAGCGGTCAACTTCGGCAGCATCCAGGTGCCGCCCGATGGGAAACCCATCGTGCTGATGGCCGAGCGCCAGAGCACCGGCGGTTATCCGAAGATAGGCCATGTGATCAGCGTGGACCTGCCGCTGCTGGCGCAGCTGGCGCCACAGCAGGCGCTGCGCTTCGTGCCGGTCTCGCTGGAGACCGCGCAGACCCTGTATCTGCAACGTGAGCAGCAGTTCGCCGCTGCGCTGGGAGCCGCCTCATGATGAGCAAGACCCTGGATCTCAACTGCGATATGGGCGAAGGCTTTGGTGCCTACACCATGGGCAACGACATCGCCATCCTCGACCATGTGTCATCGGCCAATATCGCTTGCGGCTTCCATGCCGGCGACCCGGGCACGATGCGCCGCATCGTCGGTGCGGCCATCGCCAAGGGCGTCGCGGTCGGTGCCCATCCGGGCCTGCCGGACCTGCAGGGCTTCGGCCGCCGCGAGATGAAGATCTCGCCGGCCGAGGCCTATGCGATGGTGCTCTACCAGATCGGCGCGCTGGCAGGCTTTGCCCGCGCCGCCGGCGGCCGCCTGAACCATGTGAAGCCGCATGGCGCGCTCTACAACATGGCGGTCAAGGATCGCAAGCTCTCCGACGCGATTGCCCAGGCGGTGCGCGACTTCGATCCCGGCCTGGTCTTCTTCGGCCTGGCCGGCAGCGAGATGATCAGGGCCGCCGAGGCCCTGGGCCTGCGCGCGGCCAACGAGGTCTTCGCCGACCGCAGCTACCAGGACGACGGCTCGCTATCGCCGCGTGGCCTGCCCGGCGCGATGATCGAAGACCCTGAGCAATCGCTGGCCCAAGTCAGGCAAATGCTCGCCGGCAGCGTCACCGCCTTGAGCGGAAACGTCGTGCCGGTCCAGGCCGACACCTTGTGCCTGCACGGCGACCAACCCGGCGCGTTGGAGTTCGCGCGCCATATCCGCGCCGCGCTGACGACCGATGGTGTCGCACTGCAAGCGCCGGGAGCCCCCGTTCAGCCCTGATCCGGGCCCAGTGGCCGCACCCAGTCGGCCCCGACCCGCTCGCAAAACCCCGCCACCACCTCGCGCACCAGGCCGACCGTCTCACGCACCGCCGTGCTGACCCGGCCTTCGGTGATCACGCTGATCGCCATCGAGGGCAGCGGCGGCCCTTCGCACTGCCATAGCGAGCCCCGCTCCAGCTGCGCGCGCACAAACACCGGCGGGATCGCCGCGATGCCGTAGCCGTCGCTGGCCAATTGGATGATGGACTCGACCGAGGGGAAGCTGCAGACGCGCGGCTCAATGTCGCGGTCGACGAAGAGCGCGCGCACATGGGCTTGCGGGCTTGATGTCTTCGAGAAGGTGAGCAGCGGCACCCGCTCCAGATCCTCCATCGTCAGCCGCCCGCTGGCCGGTAGCAGCTCGGGCCTGGCGACCCAGCGCAGCGGAAACTCGCACAGCGGCGTGACCCGGTAGTCCAGCGTGCCTATGGCCTCGGCAAAGGGGTCGTTCTGGATCATCAGGTCCAGCTTGCGCAAGCGGAACTGGTCCTGCAGATGGCGCGCGGTGTCGACCGTGATGTCCGGGTTGATCTGCGGATAGCGCTCGGCCAGCTGGCGTATCAGCGGCGACAGCCAGGTGTGCACCACCGACTCGATCGCGCCGATGCGCACCCGGCCGGCCGCCGGCGCATCGGGCCGGGTCGAGAGCTTGAGCTCGCGCTCCAGCGCCAGCATGCGCTCGGCCTGGCGCAGCACCTGCTCGCCGACCTGGGTCAGGCCCAGCCGGCGCGCGCTGCGGTCCACCAGCTCGGCTCCCAGCTCGTCCTCCAGCGCGGCGATGCGCTGCGAGATCGCCGCCTGCGTGGTGTTCATCACCTGGGCGGTCTCGCGGAAGCTGCCGACCCGGGCCAGCACCACCAGGGTTTCAAGGAATTTGGTGTTCACGGCGCCCAGTGTAGGCCGTGCTCGGCCTGGGGTATTTATCTCTACATCAAGATTAATGCTACAGTTATTTATCTTGAAGTAGAGGCAATAAATGGGCACTGAATCGCAACACTCCTCCGGAGCCGACGCCTGGCTGACGGCGCTGGCGCCCGTCATCTGGGGCAGCACCTATATCGTCACGACCGAGCTGCTGCCGCCCGACCGGCCCTTCACGGCGGCGCTGATACGCTCGCTGCCGGCCGGGCTGCTGCTGGTGCTCTATGCCCGGCGCCTGCCGGCGCGCGGCGACTGGGGTCGCCTGCTGGTGCTGGCGGCGCTGAACCTGGGCTTTTTCCAGGCCATGCTCTTCATCGCCGCCTACCGCCTGCCCGGCGGCCTGGCTGCCGTGGTCGGCGCCATCCAGCCCCTGCTGGTGATAGCCATGAGCTGGGCGGTGGACCGGCGCCGGCCGCCCTCGCTGGCGATAGGCGCCGGCGTCACCGGCGTGCTGGGCATGGCCGCGCTGCTGCTGTCGCCGGGCGCCGTCTGGGACCCGGTCGGCGTCGCGGCGGCGCTGGCCGGCGCTATCAGCATGGCCGCCGGCACCTATCTGGCCCGGCGCTGGCAGACCGGCATGCCGGTGCTGGCCCTGACCGGCTGGCAGCTGCTGATCGCCGGGCTGATGCTGCTACCGCTGGCCTGGAGCGTCGATGCGCCGCTGCCCGCGCTGGGCATGGGCCAAGTCCTCGGCTACGCCTATCTGTCCCTGGCCGGCGCCCTGCTCGCCTATGCGCTGTGGTTCCGCGGCATCGCCCGGCTGTCGCCGGTGGCCGTGTCCTCGCTGGGTCTGCTGAGCCCGCTGACCGCCGTGCTGCTGGGCTGGCTGCTGCTGGACCAGGCCATGGGCGGCTTGTCGCTGCTGGGCCTGCTGGTCGTGCTCGGCAGCGTGCTGGCGATGCAGCTGGCGATGAGCGCGAGGCGCTGAATCTGGCGCGATTGTTCAAGACCGGGAGTGCCCGCGCGCCCAAGATCGCTGCTCATCTCAAGCAGGGAGTGGCGATGATGGAAGTGATGGTCAATGGCCGGACCCGGGTCGTGCCCGAGGGCTGGCGGGACGAGCAGCTGCTGTGGGTGCTGCGCGAGGCCTGGGGACTGGTCGGCGCCAAATTCGGTTGCGGCCTCGGCCAGTGCGGCGCCTGCACCGTGCTGCTGGATGGAGCGCCGCAGCGCAGCTGCCTGCTGCCGGTGGCGGCGGTGCAGGGCCGCACGGTGACCACGGTCGAGGGCCTGAACGATGGCGAGCGGCTGCACCCGCTGCAACAGGCCTGGCTGGACGAGGCCGTGCCGCAATGCGGCTATTGCCAGAGCGGCCACCTGCTCGCCGCTGCGGCCCTGCTGCGGCAGACACCACAGCCCAGCGAGACCCAGATCAAGACCGCGCTGGCCGGCCATCTGTGCCGCTGCGGCAGCCAGACCCGCATGTGCCGCGCGATCCAGCGCGCCACCCGTTCATCATGAAGCGCCGCGAGCTGCTGGGCGCGCTGCTGAGCGTGCCCCTCCTGGCCGGCTGCTCGATGCTGCCCGTGATCCCGCGTCGCCCCGAGCCGACACGGGCCGACGCGATGGGCTGGATCAGCCATCTGGGCGCGGGCCGTTTCGAGCTGCGGCTGCCGCGCGCCGAGATCGGCCAGCACATCGGCACCGCGCTGCGCCGCATCGCCGCCGACGAGCTGGGCGTGGCCCTCGGCGCGATCAGCCTGGCGCTGCCCGACAGCCGGAGCATGTCACCGGTGCGCGCCACCGTCGGCAGCGACTCGGTCAAGGACTTCGCGCTGCCGCTGGCCCAGGCCTGCGCCGCACTGCGCGAGGCCCTGGCCGGTCGCCCGCCGCGCGAGTGGCCGGCCAGCGCGCTGCGCAGCCTGAACGGAGCGCCACGCCAACAGTCCGACGCCCTGGGCTTCGGCCGCGAGATCGTGAGCGGCGCGCCGCTGTTTGCGGCCGATGTGCGGCTGCCGGGCCTGCTTTACGGCCGCGTGCTGCGGGCGCCCGTGTCGCCCGAGCTGGCCTCGCGGCCCGCCGGTTTCAACGCCGCAGCGGCCCGCGCGCTGCCCGGCTTCGTGGCCCTGGTCGAGCACCCGGGGCTGACACGCGCCAACAGCCAGGGCCTGGGCCTGCTGGCCCGCACGCCGGGCGCGCTGGACCGCATCGAGGCGGCGCTGGCCCTGCAGTGGCAGGTCGAGGATGGCAACGCCGCCGACATCGAGCGCCTGCTGCAGCTGCCCGCGCAGGGCCGACTGCGCCACCAGCTGCGCGCGGACGAGGTGGCCGAGACCGGGGCCTGGGATGTGGACCTGGTCTTCGAGACCCCGCTGGCGGCGCACAACGGCATCGAGCCGCGCTGCGCCGTCGCCGACTACCGGGCGGCCGACCAGAGCCTGCGGCTGTGGACCGGCACGCAGGACCTGTTTTATGTGCGCGACACGCTGGTGCGGCGGCTGGCGCTGGATGAGGCCAAGGTCCAGGTGCATGCCTGCCGCGCCGGCGGGGCTTTCGGCGCCCGCACTTTGGTGCTGGTGGAGCCGGAGGCGGCCCTGCTGTCGCGCGCGGCCGGCGCGCCGGTCAAGGTGCAGTGGACCCGCGCCCAGGAGCTGCAGCAGGGCTTCCACCGCCCGCCCTCGCGCCACCAGTTGCGGGCACGGCTGCAGCATGGCCGGGTGAGCGACTGGTGGCACCGGCTGATCAGCAGCCACATCCTGTTCACACCGGCGGCGATGCCGCGCTGGATGCAGGGCCTGGCAGACTTCGCCGGCGACGGCGGGGTCTCGCGCGGCGCGCTGCCGCCCTATGCGCTGCCGCGCCAGCGCATCGAGTTCGACGCCCGCAGGCTGCCGGTGCACACCGGCCCCTGGCGTGGCCTGGGCGCGGGGCCGAACTGCTGGGTGATCGAGAGCGCGATCGACGAATGCGCCCATCTGGCCGGCATTGATCCGCTGGCCTTCCGGCTCGCCCACCTGGACAACGCGCGCCTGCGCCGCGTGCTGCAGCGCGTGGCGCAGGCCGCCGACTGGCCGCGCCCAGCGCTCAGCGACGCACAAATCCTGCGCGGCCGCGGCCTGGCCTGCGGCATCTACAAGGGCAGCGCGTATGCGGCGGTGATCGCCGAAGTCGAGGTCGAACGGGCCAGTGGCGCCGCCCGGGTGAGTGCGATGCACTGCGCCCACGACTGCGGCCGCATCATCCAGCCCGACGGCGTGCGCGCCCAGATCGAAGGCAATCTGGTCTGGTGTCTGGGCATGGTGCTGATCGAGGCGCTGCCGGTGGACAAGCAGGCGGGCATCGCGGCCAGCGGCTTCGCCGAGGCGCCGATCCCGCGCATCCACGATCTGCCGGTCCTGCATATCGAGCTGATCGATACCGGCGAGCCCAGCGGCGGCGCCGGCGAGACCGCGATGGTGGCCGGCGCCGGCGCCATCGCCAACGCGCTGCGGGCGGCCACCGGCCGGCGCTTCACGCGGCTGCCGGTGCGTGCCGACGATTTGAGAGCAGCAGCGGGCACACTGGCGCGATGAACACCGCCGACTTCGCCAGCGCCACGATGCTGCGCCTGCTGCTGCGCGGCATGGCCGCGCAAGGCCTGAACCCGCCGTTGCCGCTGCCCGAGGGCGCACGGGTGGCGCATCAAGACAAGCGGCGTGTCGTCGCGGCGATCGTCGAGCAGGGCGGCCTGGCCACGCTGCTGGCGCTGGCGCGCGAGGTCAGTCATATCGAGGGCGAGCCGCTGCACCAGGTGCTGGTGGCGGCGCGCGCGCCGCTGGACTTCATGCGGCGCTGGCAGCGGCTGGAGCGCTATATCCACGCCGAGCACCGCGTGCTGATCGAGGACGAACCGGACGAGGGCCGGATCAGGCTCAGGCACAGCGGCCCCGCACCGCAGCCGGCCGAGAGCCTGGCGGTGCTGGGCGTGCTGATCGGCGGCTTCGAGGCTCTGGGCACGCAAGCGCTGCAGGTGTGGATCGCCGGTCAGCCGGTGCATCCACAGGCCGACGAGGCCACGCTGCGCCAGCTGGCCGCCGATGATGCGATGCGGGCCTGGCAGTTCCGCTGGCAGGCGCTCAGCCCATTGCCGGGCAGACCTTGCGCACCGGCCGATCTGCTGGCGCCGCTGCGCTGGCCACCGCTGGCGCTGGCACTGGCGCAGCGCCAGCTGGCCGACCCGGCCGCCGCGCTGCGGCTGGCCGAGGTCGCCGATGGTCTGGGCCTGTCGGGCCGCAGCCTGCAGCGCCAGCTGGCCGCCCATGGCCTGAGCCTCAGCGGCGTGATCGCCGAGACCCGCTCAAGGTTGGCGGCCTGGTGCCTGGGCAGCAGCGCGCATGGCATCGCCGAGATCGGCTTTCTGTGCGGCTTTGCCGACCAGGCCCACTTCACCCGCGAGTTCACCCGCCGGGTCGGGCTGCCGCCGGCACGCTACCGGCAGGCCGGGGCTCATTGATCCCTCAGTGACGGCGCAGCTCGCCGTCGCGCAGTTCGACGATGTCGCCGGCCTTCAGGCCCGGATCGCTGGCGCGTTCCAGGGTGCGGCTGCTGCCGTCCTTGTGCTCGAGGCGGACGATCCAGACACGCTTGCTCTTCTGGCGCTTCTCGATCTCGTTGCCGGCATAGCCACCGGCCACCGCGCCGCCGACCGTGGCGATCTTCTTGCCGCTGCCGCCGCCAACCTGGTTGCCCAGGATGCCGCCGATCACCGCGCCGCCGATCGCACCGAGGCCGCTGCCCTCGCCCTCGCGCTCCTCGCTGCGCACCGAGACGACGCGTGAACAGTCATTGCAAAGCCGGGCTTCGGCCGCAGGCTTGGGCTCGGCGGTGGGCTTGGGCGCCGGCTTCGGCACCTCGGCCTGGGCCAGCTTGGCCGGTGCGGGCTTGCTGTCTTCGACCACGGCGGCCACCGGCGCTGGCGCGGCGGCTGGGTCTTGCGAGGAGCGGCCCAGCGCATAGGCGCCGGCCACCAGAGCGGCCGCTACCGCCACGATGGCAATGGTCTGGCTGGAATTCAAGGGCATGCTCATAGGGTCAACTCCGGAAACAGGGATGACACCTTAACGCAGACCGCCGGGCCGGCGCCGACCGGCAGATGTAAGCGCATGTCAGCCCAGCAACGGCGCCAGCGCGCGTTTCGCATCGAGCTCGTCCAGCGCCATGCGCGCGGCCCAATCCTGCATCTGATCGTCGCCGATGGTGCCGACATTGAAGTAGCTGGCCTCCGGGTGCGAGAAGTAGAAGCCGCTGACACTGGCGGCCGGCGTCATCGCCATGCTGTCGGTCAGGCCCATCTGGATGTCCTCGGGCGCCAACACCTTGAACAGATCGCGCTTGGACAGATGGTCCGGGCAGGCCGGGTAGCCGGGCGCCGGGCGGATGCCGCGGTACTGCTCGGCAATCATCTGCTCGTTGCTCAGAGCCTCATCAGCCGCATAGGCCCAGAACTCCTGGCGCACGCGCTGGTGCAGGCGCTCGGCAAAGGCCTCGGCCAGGCGGTCGGCCAGGGCCTTCAGCATGATGGCCGAGTAGTCGTCGTGGTCGGCCAGGAACTGCGCTTCCTTCTTGTCCACGCCCAGGCCGGCGGTGACCGCAAAAAGGCCGATGTAGTCAGGCACCGATCCCTTGGCGGCGATGTAGTCGGCCAGGCAGCGATTCGGTCGCATCACGCCGTCGACCACCGGGCGCTCCGACTGCATGCGCAGGCCGCGCCAGGTCATCAAGACCTCGCTGCGGCTTTCGTCGCTGTAGATCTCGATATCGTCGTCGTTGACCTGGGCGGCGGGGTAGAGGCCGAACACGCCGTTGGCGGTCAGCCAGCGGCCATCGATCAGACGCTGCAGCATGCGCTTGCCATCGCTGAAGACGCGCTGCGCCTCGTGACCGACGATCTCGTCCTTCAGGATGGCTGGGAAGGGGCCGGCCAGGTCCCAGGTCTGGAAGAAGGGCGCCCAGTCGATGTGCTGCGCCAGTTCGGCCAAGTCGTAGTTCTTGAAGACGCGGCGGCCGATGAACTTCGGCACCGGCGGCCGGTAGCCGGCCCAGTCCAGCTTGACCTTGTTGGCACGCGCCTGAGCCAGCGTCACCAGCGGCGTCTTCTTCTTGTTGGCGTGCTGCTGGCGCACCTTGTCGTAGTCGGCCTTCAGCTCGTCGATATAGGCGGCCGCGCGGTCGTCGCTGAGCAGCTCGGTGCAGACGCCCACCGAGCGCGAGGCATCGGGCACATAGACGACCGGGCCCTCGTAATGCGGCGAAATCTTGACCGCGGTGTGGACGCGGCTGCAGGTGGCGCCGCCGATCAGCAGCGGAATCTTCTTGATGCGGAAGTAGTCGTCGCGCTGCATCTCGGCGGCCACATGCTGCATCTCTTCCAGGCTGGGCGTGATCAGGCCCGAGAGGCCGATGATGTCGGCCCCCTCGACCTTGGCGCGGGCCAGGATGTCCTGGCAGGGCACCATCACGCCCATATTGACGACCTCGTAGTTATTGCACTGCAGGACCACGGTGACGATGTTCTTGCCGATGTCGTGCACATCGCCCTTCACGGTCGCGATGACGATCTTGCCCTTGGGCTTCACATCGCCGCCGGCCGCCTCCAGCTGGCGCTTTTCTTCCTCGATATAGGGGATCAGATGGGCCACGGCCGACTTCATCACCCGCGCGCTCTTGACCACCTGGGGCAGGAACATCTTGCCCTGGCCGAACAGGTCGCCGACGATATTCATGCCGGCCATCAGCGGGCCTTCGATGACATGCAGCGGGCGGCCGCCGCCAGCCTGGATCGCGACCCAGGCCTCCTCGGTATCCTCGACGATGAAGTCGGTGATGCCGTGCACCAGCGCGTGCGAGAGCCGCGCGTTGACATCGCCGGCGCGCCAGGCCAGCCGGGCCGTGTCGTCCTTGGCCAGACCCTTGGCGCTCTCGGCCACCTCGATCAGGCGCTCACCGGCATCGGGGCGACGGTTCAGCACCACGTCCTCGACTCGTTCTCGAAGGGTGGCTTCCAGGTCGTCATAGACCCCCACCATGCCGGCGTTGACGATGCCCATGTCCATGCCGGCCTGGATCGCGTGGTACAGGAACACGGTGTGGATGGCCTCGCGCACCGGGTCATTGCCGCGGAAGCTGAAGCTGACGTTCGAGACCCCGCCGCTGACCTTGGCGCCAGGCAGGTTTTGTTTGATCCAGCGGGTCGCGTTGATGAAGTCGACCGCGTAGTTGTCGTGCTCCTCGATGCCGGTGGCGATCGCGAAGATATTGGGGTCGAAGATGATGTCCTCGGCCGGGAAGCCGACCTCGTCGACCAGGATCTTGTAGGCCCGCTCGCAGATCTCGATCTTGCGCTCGAAGGTGTCGGCCTGGCCCTTCTCGTCGAAGGCCATCACGACGGCGGCCGCGCCATAGCGGCGCACCAGATTGGCCTGGCGGCGGAACTCGGCCTCGCCCTCCTTCATCGAGATCGAGTTGACGATGCCCTTGCCCTGGATGCATTTCAGGCCGGCCTCGATCACCTCCCATTTGGAGCTGTCGATCATGATGGGCACGCGGGCGATTTCGGGCTCGGAGGCGATCAGGTTCAGGAAGCGCACCATCGCCGCCTTGCTGTCCAGCATGGCCTCGTCCATATTGATGTCGATGACCTGGGCGCCGTTCTCGACCTGCTGGCGCGCCACCGCCAGCGCCTGCTCGAACTCGCCGGCCAAGATCATGCGGGCGAAGGCCTTGGAGCCGGTGACATTGGTGCGCTCGCCGATATTGACGAAGAGCGTGCCGGCGCCGATCTGCACCGGCTCCAGCCCCGAGAGCTTCATCGGTGGCGGCGTGGTCTGGGGGGTAGCGGTGTTCATGGCGGCCTCGGCAAAGGATCGGACCGCAGGCTCACCGCGGCCACGACGAAATCATGGATCGGTGAGCGTCGTTGAAAAGGCTGGTGCCCTTGCAGATCCAAGCCTGGCGGGCGGTCGATTGACCCTGCACCCGTCGCAACGCTCCTCGGACCGTGGCGCATTTTACGCTGCGTCCCGGCCGCCGACTCAAGCCGGCTGCCGGCGCGCCGACAATCCGTACAGAGCTCTAGCGAACCACCGTGGATCTGATACCCCTGCCCCCTCACAGCCTGCGCATCGGCCAGGTCTTGGACTTTTCCTTGCGCGACGCCGAGGGCAAGCTGCTGATCGCGCGCGGCCAGGTGCTCAGCGACAGCCCCCTGGTCCAGGCGCTGATACAGCGCGGTGCCTGGGTGCAGGCCCATGAGACCAAGGACTACCAGCGCGCGCTGGCCCACAAGGTCGACACGATGATGCACCAGGGCGCCACGCTGGGCGCCATCGCCCGCGCCCAGACCAGCTACCGGCCCGAGCGGGGCGGCGCCGCCGTGCCCCAGGTCAGCGATCAGTCCGCCTGGGCCGATCTGCAGCTGCGCGGCCATGCGCTGCTGCGCGAGCCTCGGGCCGAGGACTTTCTGCCGCGCTTTCAGGCGTTGCAGCAGGAGATGCTGTCGCGGGTCCAGCAGCAGACCGATGCGGCCCTGATGCTGCTGATCTTCGAGTCCAGCCAGGATTTCCAGCACTACAGCGCCCGTCACGCGTTGCTGAGCCTGCTGCTGTGCGAACTGTGCGCGCGCCAGCTCGGCTGGGCCGAGGATCTGCGCCTGGTGCTGGGGCAGGCGGCGCTGTCGATGAATATCAGCATCAGCGCCCTGCAGGACCGGCTGGCCGGCCAGGACGAACGCCCCAGCGAGGCCCATCGAGCCACGCTGGTCGGCCATGGCGACCGCAGCGCCGAGCTGCTGCGCACGCTGGGCGTGCACGACTCGCTATGGCTGCAGATCGTGCGCCTGCATCATGAGGCCGGCCCCGGGCCCCTGGCCGCGCGCTCGGTGCCGGAGCAGATGGCGCGGGTGCTGCGCCGCGTCGATCTCTACGGCGCGCGGCTGAGCCCGCGGCGCTCGCGCAAGGCCCTGTCGGGCGCCCAGGCGGCGCGTGCCGTCTATCTGGATGAGCTGCAGCAGCCCGACGAGGCCGGCGCCGCGCTGATCAAGGCCGTCGGCCTCTACCCGCCCGGCTCACTGGTGCGCCTGGCCAATGGCGAGGTCGGCGTCGTCGCGAAGCGCGGCCACAGCGCCAACGAACCCCTGGTCGCCGCGCTGCTGGGCAAGAGCGGCGCGCCGCTGAGCGAGCCGGTGCCGCGCGACACCCGCCTGGCCAGCCAGGCCATTGCTGCCAGCCTGGCGCCGCATGAGCTCAAGCTGCTGGTCAATATGGAGCGGCTGCTGAAGCTCTACTGATTCACGCCTGCTCGGCCACCAGCTCGCTGAAGAATCGCTGGCCACAGGCGCGCGGCTTGTAGGCCGAGACCTTTTGCGCGATCGCCGCGATATGGGCCGGGGTCGTGCCGCAGCAGCCGCCGGCGATGTTCAGGAAACCGGCGGCGGCAAACTCGCCGACCAGGCGGCCGGTCACATCGGGCGTCTCGTCGAAGCCGGTGTCGCTCATCGGGTTGGGCAGGCCGGCGTTCGGGTAGCAGCTGATCGCGGTGTCGCCGGCCGCCTTGGCCAGTTCCTCGATATAGGGCCGCATCAGCGTCGCGCCGAGCGCGCAGTTCAGGCCTATGGCCAGCGGCTTGGCATGGCGCACCGAATGCCAGAAGGCGGTGACGGTCTGGCCCGAGAGAATGCGGCCCGAGGCATCGGTGACGGTGCCGGAGATGATGACCGGCAGGCGCTCGCCGGTGTCTTCCATCAGCTCGTCGAGCGCGAAGATCGCCGCCTTGGCGTTCAGCGTGTCGAAGATGGTCTCGACCAGGAACAGGTCCACCCCGCCGTCCAGCAAGCCCTTGGCCTGCTCGTAGTAGGCGGTCTTCAGGGTGTCGAAGTCGACATTGCGGGCGCCGGGGTCATTGACATCGGGGCTGATGCTGGCGGTGCGCGGCGTCGGGCCTAGCGCGCCGGCAGCGAAACGCGGCTTGTCCGGCGTGCTGTACTTGGCGCAGGCGGCGCGGGCCAGCCGGGCGGCGGCCACATTCATCTCGAAGGCATGCTCGCCCAGCTCGTAGTCCTCCTGCGCCACCGAGGTGGTGCCGAAGGTATTGGTCTCGATGATGTCGGCGCCGGCGGCCAGGTACTGCTCGTGGATCTCGCTGATGACCTCCGGCTTGGTCAGCACCAGCAGGTCGTTATTGCCCTTCAGGTCCTTGCCATGGCCGGCAAAGCGCTCGCCCCGATAATCGGCCTCGTTCAGCTTGTAGCGCTGGATCATCGTGCCCATCGCGCCGTCGAGGATGACGATGCGTTGTTGCAGAATCTCGGGCAGCTGCGCGCCGCGCGTGTAGGGTCGGGTGGAAGCGTTCATCCGGCCATTTTAGAGAGCGCGTCAATACCCCCATGAAACATCTGCTCCCCGTCGAGGCCCAGGCCTATCTGCAAGAACACCCCGAGTCCCTGTTCCTCGATGTGCGCATGGAGCTGGAGTACCTCTATGTCGGCCATCCGCCCGGCATCGTCCATGTGGCCTGGTACGAGTATCCGGAGATGCAACCCGATGTGGAGCGCTTCGTGGCCCAGGTCAAGCGCGAGGCCGGCGGCGACCTGAACAAGCCGCTGGTGCTCCTGTGCCGCTCCGGCACTCGCACGGTCGCGGCCGGTCAGGCGCTGGAGGCGGCCGGCTTTGCCGAGGTCGTCAACATCGTCCATGGCTTCGAGGGCGACCCGGACCAGAACTTCCAGCGCGGCCGGCTCAATGGCTGGCGCCATGATGGCCTGCCCTGGGAGCAGATGTAGGTCGGCCTATATTCCAATTCCCGTTAAAGTCACTTCCACAACGAGCCGTGCAGATGCTCCGCTTTGGACATCAAGCGGCCAACCCAGGGGGTGGTGAGCATGGACGCGAGCAGTCAGGCGCTGGCACTCGATGCCAGGACCATGCTGGCAGCAATCAGCATGGTCGGCTTCATGATGGCGGTGATGGCCTTCAGCACCGCACGCGCAATACCCGAGCAACCGATGGGTCTGCGGGAGTGGGGCGTGTCGATGGCGGCCACCGGAGGCGCCTGCCTGCTGTTCTTCCTGCGCGGCCATGCGCCCTGGCTGCTGACCTTTCTGTTCGCTAACGTGCTGATCATGGCGGTCACCGTGTTCGGTGTGCTGGCCCTGGCGCGACTGACCGAGCAGCCGGTGACGCGGCATCATCTGGTCTTGCTGAGCAGTTTCGGCATCGGCGGCACCTTGCTGACCTATCTGGAGTTGGCGCCGTGGGCCGTCACCGTTTTCACCATGTCCTGCGCGCTGGCGCTGATGCTGGCCAGGATGGCCTGGCTGGTGCTGCGCTACGCCCGTCGGACCGGTTTGCCGGTCGCCTATCTGACCGCAGCGGTGGCGGCCGTAATGGCGACCGCATTCGCAATGCGCGCCCTCTTCAGCGCCGGCGGCGCCAGCACCCAGGTAGCCCCGGCCGCCAGTTCCACCCCGCAACTGTTCGCACTGGCGATGGCCACGCTGTTCGTTGTCGCGGCCTCGATCGGCTTTTTCAGCATGGCCCATGAACGCCAGCGTCGCGAGCTGCAGGAGCTCAGTCGCCGTGACGGCCTGACCGGGCTGTACAACCGCAGGGCCTTCTTCGAGCTGGCAGCCGCCATTGAGCAGGCCCGGCCGGCCGAAGCTTTTGCCGTGCTGATGGTCGACCTCGACCACTTCAAGCAGATCAATGACCGCTACGGCCATGGCGGCGGGGACTTGGTGCTCGCCCACGCCGCGCGCATGATGGCCGGCGCCGTGCGGCTGAGCGATATCGCCGGCCGCTACGGCGGCGAAGAATTCTGCCTCTTGCTCCGGGGCTGTGCCACTTCTGTCGAGGCGGCCCAGCGCGCCGAGGCCTTGGTCCAGGCAGCCAGCGCCAGCACCGTGCGGGTCGGTGAGCAAGGACGTGCCGTTTTTACGCTGTCGATCGGATACGCCTGCCGCAGGCGTGATACGGCGGCCTTGCCGGAGTCGCTAAAGTCGGTGCTGGAGCGTGCCGACCATGCCTTGTATGCAGCCAAGAACTCCGGTCGCAACCGGGCGCTGAGCGCGGAGATCTCGACGCCCGGTTCGCCCGCACACCCTTTGGTGGCATAGGCAAGACCCGACCCCGCTGTTAGCCTGCGCGGCGCGGCCGACTTGGCCGTTCAAGGACTGCCATGAACCGAAGCCTCGTCTCCTGGGTCGCCAAGATCGCCGCCATCCTGGTCGGTGTCTATCTTGTCTTCACGTTGATCAACCCGATACGCATCGTGCAGTCGGGCACGCGCGGCGTGATCACGACCTTCGGCAAGGTCGACCCCGAACCGCTGGGCGAAGGCATCCACTTCGTCGTGCCGCTGGTGAACCGTGTCCACATGATCGATGTGCGCTTGCAGAAGAGCGAGGGCAAAGGCGTGGCCGCCTCGCGCGATCTGCAGCAGGTCTCGGTCTCGGCGGCGCTGAACTGGCGGCTCGATCCGGCCCTGGTGGCCCAGACCTACCAGGCCATAGGCAACGAGCATGCGGTGGCGGCGCGCGTCATCGAGCCGGCAGCGCAGGAGGCCACCAAGGCCATCGCGGCACAGTACACGGCCGAGGAACTGGTGACCAAGCGCACCGAGGTCAGCGGCAAGATCCGTGACGCGCTGGAGGCGCGGCTGAAGCGTCACGGCGTCATCGTCGACTCGCTGGCTGCGGTCAACTACGACTTCTCGGCCGTCTTCGACAAGGCCATCGAGGCCAAGGTCGAGGCCGAGCAGAAGAAGCTGACGGCCGAGCGCGATCTGGAGCGTATCCGGGTCGAGGCCGAACAGGCCCTGGCCAAGGCACGCGGCGAGGCCGAGTCACTGAAGGCCAAACGCCTGGAAATCACGCCCGACCTGCTGCGTCTGAAACAGCTGGAGAACGAGAGCGAAGCCATCAGGAAGTGGGACGGCAAGCTGCCGCAGTACACCGGGGCGGGGACGCCGTTTGTGCAGCTGGCGCCGCCGGCGGGGCGCTGAGCCCAGCGCTGCAGCGCGGCCCGCTCAATGCATCGCCGCATCCAGCGCACGGCAGGCGCCGAGCAGGGCCGCTTCGTCGCTGGCGCTGACGACATAGGCCGGGATCGCAGCCAGATAGTCGCGAAAGCGGCCCTTGGCCTCGAAGCGCTCACGAAAGCGCGAGCGGTCGAAGCGCGCGCCCAGGCGCGGCACGATGCCGCCGCCGATATAGAGGCCGCCGCGGGCGCCCAGCGTCAGCGCCACATTGCCCGCCACATTGCCAAGCAGGCTGCAGAACAGCTCCACCGTGTCGCGCGCCAGCTGGTCTTCGCCGGCGGTGATGGACTGGGCCGCCCGCTCGGGCACGACCTGACCCCGCACGCCGGCCAGGGCCTGGTACAGATTCTCCAGCCCAGGCCCGGACAGCGCGCGCTCGGCCGAGGCATGGCCGAAACGGCGCTGCAGCACGCGCAGCACCGCGTCCTCCTCGGGCTCGAAAGAGGACAGGGTCACATGGCCGCCCTCGCCGCCGATCGGGGCCAGGCCGGCGCCGCCAACGCCAGGCAGCAGGCCCGAGACGCCCAGGCCGGTGCCGGGGCCGACCAGGCCGATAGGCGCGCCATCCACCGCCGCGCCGCCGCCGACCTGGCGGCGTGACCCGGGCGCCAGCGCCGGCAGGGCCAGGGCCAGCGCGGTGAAGTCGTTGATGACGACGAGGCGCTCGGCGCCCAGCGCCTGGCGCAGCGCCTCGATCGAGAAGGACCAGTGGTGGTTGGTCATCTGCACCTGGTCGCCGGTGATCGCGGTGGCGATGCCGATGGCGCAGCAGCGCGGCCGCTCCAGGCCCTGGATGCGCAGATGGTGCTGCATCGCATCCCACAGGCTGGCGTGATCGGCGCAGGCATAGCTGGCCATGCCCAGCAGCGGGCCCTGCGGCAGGTACTGGCTGGCGAAGCGCACATTGGTGCCGCCGACATCGGCTACCAGGCGCGGGAACGATGCCGCGCTCATGCGCGCGGCTCCAGGCGCAGCCCCTGGGCATCGAAGGCCAGCAGATGCTCGGGTCGCCATTGCAGGCCGACGCACTGATGGCGCTGCCAATCCTGACCGGCCGCCAGCTTGACGGCCAGCGCCTGCTCGACACCGGCGATGCGCACATAGGCAATGCTGGTGTCGCCCAGATGCTCGATCAACGCCAGCTCGCCACCCAGACCGGTCCCGGCCGCAACAAGGTTCAGGTGCTCGGGCCGCAGGCCGACCGTTTCGGTACCAGCCGGCAAGGCCGTGTGGATCAGGCCAGCCGGCAGAAAATTGATGCGCGGCGAGCCGAGGAAAGCGGCGACGAAACGGTTCACCGGCCGCTCATAAACCTCCATCGGCGCGCCGACCTGCTCGATGCGGCCCTCGTTGAAGACCGCGATGCGGTCGCCCAAGGTCATCGCCTCGACCTGGTCGTGGGTCACATAGACGATGGTGGCGCCCAGTTCCTCGTGCAGGCGGGCCAGCTCCAGCCGGGTCTCGTGGCGCAGCGCGGCGTCCAGATTGGACAGCGGCTCGTCGAACAGAAAGACCTGGGGCTGGCGCACGATGGCGCGGCCGATGGCCACGCGCTGGCGCTGGCCGCCCGAGAGCTCACGCGGCTTGCGCTCCAGCAGCGCCTCCAGCTGCAGGCTGCGCGCGGCCTTCAGCACCGCAGCCGCCACCTCGGCCTTGGGCCGGCCGGCCATCTTCAAGGCAAAGCCCATGTTCTCGGCCACGCTCATATGCGGATACAGCGCATAGCTCTGGAACACCATCGCGACGCCGCGTTCGGCCGGCGGCACCGTCGTGACCTCGCGGGCGCCGATGAAAATCTGGCCGGCGCTGACCTCCTCCAGCCCGGCGAGCATGCGCAGCGAGGTGCTCTTGCCGCAGCCCGAGGGGCCGACCAGCACCATGAACTCACCGTCCTGCACCTCCAGGTCCAGCGCGCGCACGACCGGGGCCTTGTCGCCGTAGCGTTTGGCCACACCCTTGAAGCTGAGGCCGGCCATCTCAGCCGCCCGCCTTGGCCGTCGCAATGAAGCCGCGATACCAGTGCGCGCTGTCCTTGGCCAGGCGCTCTTGCGTCGCATAGTCCACATGGAAGAGGCCGAAGCGCTTGGTGTAGCCGGAGTTCCACTCGAAGTTGTCGAGCAGGCTCCAGTAGAAATAGCCGCGCACATCGACCCCCAGTTCCACCGCGCTGGCCAAGGCCTGCAGATGGCTGCGCAGATAGGCGATGCGCTCGACATCGGGCACCTTGCCGTCGACCACCGTGTCGGCATTGGCCATGCCGTTCTCGGTGATGAAGATGGGCGGCGGCGAGTATTCGCGGGTGATGCGCACCAGGTGCTGGGTCAGCGCCTTCGGGTAGATCTCCCAGCCCATATCGGTAAAGCCCTGCTTGCCGGGTGCCGGCAGGGCCGGGCTTTGCGTCGAGATGAAGCTGCGGGTGTAGAAGTTGACGCCCAGGAAGTCCAGCGGCTGCTGGATCGCGGCCAGGTCGCCCTCCTCGATCACCGGCGCATCCTCGCCCAGGTGCTCGATGATGTCGGCCGGGTACTGGCCGCGGAACACCGGGTCCATATACCAGCGCACGTTCAGGCCATCGTCGATGCGGGCGGCGCGGCGGTCGGCCTCGCGCAGATTGTCGGCCGGGAAGGCGGGCGTGTGATTCAGCACGATGCCCAGCTTGCATTTCGTCACCGCACGCATCGCTTTGATGGCCTCGCCATGGGCCAGCAGCAGGTGGTGCGAAACCTGGGCGGCCGTCGCGCGGCTGGTCTGGCCGGGGGCGAACTGGGCGGTCTCGTAGCCCAGGGTGGCGACGCACCAGGGCTCGTTCAAGGTGGAGATGCTCTCCAGTCGGTCGCCGAAGCGGCGCGCCACCTCGGCCGCGTAGTCGGCGAACAGCGGCACGATCTGGCGCGAGGGCCAGCCGCCGAACTCGTCATGCAGCGCGGCCGGCAGGTCCCAGTGGTACAGCGTCGCATGGGGCTTGATGCCGGCAGCCAGCAGTTCGTCGATCAGCCGGTCGTAGAAGGCGAAGCCGGCCTCGTTCCAGGCGCCGCGGCCCAGCGGCTGCACGCGCGGCCAGGCGATCGAGAAGCGGTAGGCCTGCAAGCCCATCCACTTCATCAGCGCGACATCGTCCTTGTAGCGGTGGTAATGGTCGCAGGCCAGGTCGATGTTTGAGCCGTCGTTGATGCGGCCCGGCTCGGCGCAGAAGCGGTCCCAGATCGACGGGCCCTTGCCGTCCTCGGCGGCCGCGCCCTCGATCTGTGCGGCGCTGGTGGCCGAGCCCCATTGGAAGTCCGTGCGGAAGACGCGGCTCAAGTCACTGAGGGCAGAAGGATTGGGATCGATGGCGTTCATGGGCGGTTTCAAGTCATGCAGGAGAAAAAAACAGCAGGGGTCAGCCGCGCACGGCGCCCGAGGTCAGGCCGGCTACCAACCGCCGGGCGCTGAAAAAATAGGCGATCAGGAGTGGCAGCATCGCGATGGCACTGCCCATCATCAAAGCGCCCCACTCGGTGTTGTTGGGCGCCTGCATAGAGCGCAAGGCCAGCGGCAAGGTGTAGTTCTCGGCCGAGCGCATCACGACCAGCGGCGCGACAAAGTTGTTCCACGAGGCGATGAAGGTGATCAGGCCCAGCGTGCCCATCGCCGGCTTCAGCAGCGGCAGCACCACGCTCCAGAAGATGCGCAGCTCGCCGCAGCCATCCATGCGCGCGGCGTCCAGCAGGTCCTTTGGGATCGCCGAGCCGATGTACTGGCGCATCAGGAAGATGCCCAGGGCACTGGCCGCCGCCGGCACATAGAGGGCGCGCGGCGTGTCGATCCAGCCCAGGAAGTCCATCACCATGAAGCTGGGGATCATGTTGAGGAAGCTGGGCAGCATCATCGAGCCGAGCACGATGGCGAACAGCGTCTTCTTGAAGCGGAACTCGTAGACCGCGAAGCCATAGCCGGCCAGCGAGCACAGCAAGAGGTTCAGCGCCGTCGTCAGGCTGGCCACATACAGGCTCATGCCCAGATTGCGCCAGAAGGGCAGGCGCTGCTCCAGCAGTTCCAGATTCGACAGCGAGGACAGGCCGAACCACAGCGGCGGCGGCGAGTTGAAGATCTCGCTGCGGCCGTGGCTGGCGAACACAAAGGTGAAGTACAGCGGCGCGACCAGCAGCACGGCGCCGAGGCCGACCAGCAGCCAGGCCAGCCAGGGCCGGTCTTTCCAGGTCGAAGAGCTGTTGCGCATGGGCCTGACGAGCAGGGTGGGATCAGCGTGCTGCATGCTCACCTCGCGCGTCGCTGCCGAACAATTTCGCGTTGAGCCAGGTCAGCGCGGCGATCAGGAAAAACAGCAGCCAGGAGACGGCCGAGGCGGTGCCGAAATCGCCGTCCGAGAAGGCCAGCCGGTACATGAAGATCGCGCTGGTCATCACCGACTGGCTGGCGCCGCGCTCGCTGTCCACCAGGATGAAGGGCTCCTCGAAGAGCTGCAGGCTGCCGATGATGGTCAGGCTCACCGCGAAGAACATCATCGGGCGCAGCAGCGGCAAGGTGATGTAGCGGAACTGCTGCCAGGGCTTGGCGCCGTCCAGCGTCGCGGCCTCGTACAGGTCCTTGTCGATGACCTGCAGGGCTGACAGATAGAGCACCAGGTTCCAGCCCAGATAGCGCCAGAACACGACAAAGGCCACGGCCGGCTTGGTGGTGTCGGCATCGCCCAGCCAGTCGATCGCGCCGCCGCGGCTTTGCAGCACCGCCTCCAGCGGGCTGCCCAGCAGCGGGATGCGGGTCAGCTCGGCCAGCGCCGCATTGACCAGGCCGTAGTCCTTGGAGAGCAGGGTCGTGAAGATCAGCGCGATCGCGACGCTGGAGGTGATGTAGGGCACGAAGTAGGCGCCGACCAGCAGATTGCGGCCGCGCTTGACGCGCTGGTGGATGAAGAAGGCCAGCGGCAGCGCCACCAGATGCTGCGGGAGGCCGGCGACCAGCGCGAACCAGACGGTGTTGTAGAGCGAGTCGTGGAACCAGGGGTCGGTGAGGGCGTACCAGTAGTTCTCCAAGCCGACCCAGTGCATGGTGTGCAGGCCCTCGGCCGGGTTCCACTGGTGCAGCGACAGATAGATCGAGAACAGCAGCGGGAACAGACCGAACACCGCGAACAGCAGGAAGAAGGGCGCGATGAAGAGATAGGGCGCCCAGCGGCGCGACAGCAGGGGCCGGGCCATCACGCATCCCTCCCCGGGCGGCGGCGTGTGCGGCGCTCGATCAGCTCGCGCGCATCCTTCAGCGCGGTGGCGATGTCCTTGCCGCGTGTGATGACCTTCTCGAACTCGTCACGGATGATGGTGGTGGCCAGCACATCGAAGGGGCTGACCGGCGTGGCCGGCACGCGGGCCGCCGTCTCGCGCCACATCTGACGCGCCACCTGGCCGCCGAGAAAGGCGATCGGCTCGTCCATCAGCGGGTCCTGGTGGGCGGCCAGCAAGGCCGGGTAGCTGTCCAGCACGCGCAGCGAGTTGATCTGCACCGCCTTGTCGGCCGTCATCAGGCGGATGAAGTCCCAGGCCGCGTCCTTGTGCTGAGCCTTCTTCGGGATCGCGTAGAAGGAGCCGCCATAGGCCGCCTGCACGCCGCCGGGCAGGGGTGCGGAGCGCCACAGCCCGGCGGTGTCCGGCGCCAGCCAGTTCTTCAGATGGCCGACCAGCCAGGCCCCCATCATCTGGGTCGCGATGCGGCCCTGCTTGAAGCCGGCCGCCCAGTCGTTGCTCCAGGCCGAGGCATGGGCATCGAGCCCGGCGGCGCGCGCCGCGCGGCCCAGCTCGAAGGCCTGGCGGAAACGTTCGCTCTCGACCAACACCTTGCCGTCGGCATCGAAGTAAATGCCCTCCCCGTCCTTCAAGCCCTGACGCAAGGCGATATCGCGCAGGTCGGCGGCGTCGGCCATCAGCAAGGCGCCGGTGGCGGCCTTGATCTTCTTGCCGGCGGCCAGGTAGGAGGCCCAGTCCTTGGTGATCTCGGCCTCGCTGACGCCGGCCTTGTCGAGGATGTCCTTGCGGTAGAGCAAGGTGCCGGGGCCGATATCGGCCGGCATCGCGAGCTGCGCGCCCTTGCGGCTCTGGCCCTGGATCAGCGCATAGCGCACATAGTCGCCGGCCATCGCGCCGGCGTTGTAGGGCGCCTGGTTCAGATCGACGAAGCCGCCCGAAGCCGCGAACTTGCCGATGAAGCGCAGATCGATGGCCATCACATCGGGCAGGCCGGAGCCAGTGGCCAGGGCCGTGGTCATCGCCATATGATGGTCGGCGTACTGCATCGAGACGATCTTCAGCTCGATGCCGGGGTGGCGCTGGGCCCAGATCGCGGCCGCGGCCTTGGCGGCACGGTCGAGATCGGGGAAGGTGGCGACCCGGAGCTGCGGCCTGGCCGGTTGGGCCAGGGCGAGGCTGCCGAGCATCAGCAGGGTCAGCGCGATGAGGCTGGTCTTGAGTGTCACCGGTATCTCCGTGAGCTGCTTGTGCGGTGGTTCAGCCTAAGGGCTTTGCCGACTCACCGGAATGCAGACTTGCCGCCATCACGCTGCCCTCGCTCGGCCGCCTCAGAAGCGGTAAGCCGCCTTGACGCCGTAGGTGCGCGGCGGGTTGTAGAAACTCACCCAGGTGCTGGTGTCGCCGATCCAGGAGGCATCGGTCTTGACCATCTTGTCGGTGGCGTTGTTGACAAAGGCCTCCAGCTCCCAGCGGCCCTTGCCGTCCTCGTAGCGCAGGCTCAGGTCCACCTTGCTGTAGGCCTTTTGCGTGCGCGCCTCGGCGAAGGAGCCGGGCTTCACCGCGGCGGTGGGCGCGGTGTTGAAGTTGCTCAGATAGCTGCGGGCCTGGTAGTGCACGCCGATGCGCGGCGTCAGCCGGCCGCTGCCCAGCGCGAAGTCATGCTCGAAGGCCAGCGTGGTGCTGAACTTGGGCGCATGCGGCAGCTTCGAGCCCTTCAGATTGACGAAGTTGGCGGTGTTGTTGCAGTCCAGGAGGGCCGAATCGCAGGTCAGGAAGTCGTCATACTGCGCGTTCAGCACCGAGGCATTGCCCATCAGCCGCGCATCGCGCGTCAGTCGCCAGCTCAGCTCGGCCTCGACGCCCTTGATCGTCGCCTTCGCGGCATTGCTGGTGACGAGCTGCTGCTGGCCATTGGGCTGGTACTCGATGGCCGAGACCTGCATGTCCTTGTACTTCATCCAGAAGGCCGCGAGGTTCAGCGCCAGGCTGCGCTGGAAGAACTCGGCCTTGGCACCCAGCTCCACATTGGTCAGCTTTTCCGGCAGGTGGCGCCGGCCGCCGTCCGACAGGCCGCCGGACTTGAAGCCGGTGGACAGGGTCGCATAGGTCAGCAGATCGGGGCTGGCCTTGAACTCGCCGCGCAGCAGATAGGTGGAGGCGTCGTCGCTGGTGCGGCCATCATTGGCACCGCCGCCGGGCCAGGTGCCGGGCGCATGGACGCTGCCGCAGCTGGCCACATCGACCGGCCCGCCGGGGCCGATCAGGCGGCCGCCGTTGGCGATGGTGGCGCCGAAGTCGGGGCAGACCCAGTTGCGGCCGCCGACGTCCTGCTTCTTCTCGTCGGTGTAGCGGGCGCCGGCGGTCAGCTTCAGGTCCTTGGTGAAGGCGAAGGTGCCCTGACCGAACACTGCCTTGGAATCCAGGGTGCGCTTGGGCTGGATGAAGGACATGGCCCAGGCCACATCGGTCGGCAGCACCGGATTGATCACGATGGGGCCGGCGCCGGCCGCGACCGCCGTCTTCGAGATGTCGATGTCGAAGCGGATCTTGTTGTCTTCCTTGATCATGAAGGCGCCGGCGATCCACTGGAAGGGCCCGCTGCCGGTGCTCTTCAGATTGACTTCATGGGTGTAGTTGTCGAACTGCGACCACTCGGTGCGGTGCTCCTGCTTGAAGCCCGGCTGGGTGCCGGCATCGTTGTCGCTGGCGTTCTGGCGCTTGAGTCGGCTCCAGCTGCCGATATAGCTGACCTCGATCGCATCGCTGGGCCGCCAGTCGACGCGGCCGCGGTAGGTGATGATGTCCTGGTCCAGATGTCCGGGCGTGTCGATCAGCGCCGAGCGCAGTTTCTGGCCGGGGCGCGGCTGCTGCATCAGCGAGACCTGGCCGGTGCCCTGGTCGCGGTAGTACTCGGCCGCGACGGTGGCGGTCAGCGCGGGGCTGGGCTCCCACAGCAGCGTGCTGCGCACGCCGGCCTGGTCCGAGGCGCCGTATTTGCGCGCACCGGGCTGCACATTGGAGCGGGCCTGGAAGTCCACCCAGCCGTCCTGCTTTTCCTGGATCGCGGCGACCCGCAGCGCTAGCGTCTCGCCCAGCGGCACATTGAGCGCGCCCTGCAGCGTCGTGCGGTTGCGGTCGCCCAGCAGCATGCTGCCCGAGCCGCCGAACTGGCCCAGCTTGGGCTTGGCGGTGTTCAGATTGACCGAGCCGGCCGTCGCATTGCGGCCGAACAGCGTGCCCTGCGGGCCGCGCGCCACCTCGACGCTCTCCAGGTCATACATCAGCACCGTCGCGCCCTGCGGCCGCGGTGAGTAGACGCCGTCCACATGGAAGGCCACGGCCGGGTCACCCAACTCGGTATGGTTGGTCGAGCCGATGCCGCGCAGGAAGACGTGGACGCCACCCGAGTCACCGTGCTGCTCGATGCTCAGGTTCGGCACCAGGGCCTGCATCGTCGACAGATCCTTGACGCCGGCGCGATCCAGCTCCTTCTGCGTCAGCGCGGTCACGGCCAGCGGTGTGTCCTGCACAAAGGTCAGGCGCTTGGTGGCCGACACCGTGACGCGCTCCAGCGCGGTCGGCGCCTCGCTGCTGGACTGGGCCATGGCTGGGCCCGAAGCGCCGAATCCGGCCAGGATCGCGGCGGGCACCAGGGCCAGCCGCAGGCATGCGGTCTTGTTTGCGATCATCTTTGTCTCCATCCATCGGTGTGGTCGGAACGCCGTCGGGTGGGCCCGGCGACGCGGTGGAATCCGGCCCGGTCTGATGCCGCGCCTGTTGTCTTCCTACGCAATTGACAACGTTGTCTTTATTGCTTGAGCGGATTCTGACAACGTTGTCATTCCCGGTCAACAAAGGGTCTTCCCGTAGTTTTGCTTCAGGCTTTCTGGACCGCCCCACGGCGACGCCCGGACGGCGCATGCGGCAGGGCCGAGGTCGAATCGCGCACCACCAACTCATGCGCAATCACCCGGGGGCCGGGCTCGCCATCGGGCGCGATCAGCAGGTCCACCGCCGCCCGCGCCATCGCCGCGACCGGCTGGCGCACCGTGGTCAGCGGCGGCCAGACCAGGCTGGCCGCCGGCGAATCGTCGAAGCCGGCGATCGACAGATCGGCCGGCACCGCCAGGCCCAGACGCTGCGCCGCCGCCAGCACGCCCAGCGCCATATCGTCATTGCTGGCAAACACCGCCGTGGGCCGCTGGCGCCGGCTCAGCAAGGCGTGCGCGCCTTCGACGCCGGACGGGTAGGTGAAGTCGCCCTGGTAAACCAGCTCGGGCTCGACCGCCAGCCCATGGGCCTGCATCGCCTGGGCAAAGCCCTGGTAGCGCAGCGCCGAGGCGGCCTGGTCGGTGGCGCCACGGATGAAGCCGATATGGCGATGACCCAGGCTCAGCAGCAGATTCGTCACCTCCTCGGCCGCCTGCACATCGTCCATGCGCACGACCGCGCTGCGCTCGTCGGGCAGCCCGGGCGACATCTGCACGCAGGGCGTGTTGCTGTCGCGCAGAGCCTTCAGCACCTTGGGGTTGTCGCAGATCGGCGGCGCCAGAATCATGCCGTCCGGCCGCAGCGCCGACAGCATGCGCTCGACCTGGCTCTCGATGTCCGGCGCATCGTTGTCCAGCGACTCCACCACCAGGTGATAGCCCGCCTCGCGGCAGCGCAGGGTCGCGCCCTGCTGCACCCCGCCGACAAAGGCCGCGCTGGGGTCGTAGTACAGCAGCCCGATCAGGAAGGAGCGCGCACCGGCCAGGCTGCGCGCCGACAGCTTGGGCCGGTACTTCAGCTCGGCCACCACCTTCAGCACCTGCTCGCGCGTCTCTTCGTGGACGCCAGCCTCATGGTTCAAGACCCGCGAAACGGTCTTGATGGAGACGCCGGCCTGTGCGGCGACATCGACGATGGTGGGGGCGCGGGGGTTCATGGGTTCGCAGTATGGCTGCGGCGAGGGCTAGGCCACCGTGTTGATGACGGCCTCGATACGCCAACCGTCCGGATCGACAACATAGGCGGCGTAGTAGTCGGGGCCGTAGTCGGGCCGAAGACCGGGGGCGCCATTGTCTTGCCCACCGCTGCGCATGGCGGCCTCGTGGAAGCTGTCGACCGCCTCCCGGCTTGGCGCCGAGAAGGCGAGATGAAACCCCGGGCCAGGGGCGACGGCCCCGCTCGGACACTGCTTCAGCGCCAGCTTGTCGCCGCCGCCGGGCTCCCCGTAGCCCACCGCTTGCGTGTCTTCATCGCCCTCGAAATCCGTCCACACACGCACATAGCCCAGGGGCTGCAGGACCGCGTCGTAGAAATCGGCGGCCCGCCGCAGGTTTCGGACGCCGAACGAGAGGTGATGGAGCATAGACACGGCCTTGAGAAACTGTATAGAAAATCAGTATATCGAGGCGGCCGGCCTGCTCCACTCAATACATCGTCAGCCGCTGCCGCTCCTCCAGCGCCACGTCATAGGCGGCGCCATCGACCCGCGCGCTCAGGGCCTGCAGGATGCTGCCGGTCGACGGCAAGGCGCTGCGCTCGATCTGGGCGGCCGGCTCCCACAGCCCCGAGCGCTTGATCGCCCGGGCGCACTGGAAGAACACCAGCTTCACCTCGATGACCAGCACCGAGCGGGGCAGCTTGCCCTCGAACTCGAAGCGCTGCAGCAGGGCCGGCGCCGCGCTGATGCGGGCCCTGCCGTTGACGCGCAAGGCCTCGCCGATGCCGGGGATCAGGAAGAGCAGCGCGACCTCGGGGTCGTGCAGCACATTGCGCAGGCTGTCGATGCGGTTGTTGCCGCGCCGGTCGGGCAGCAGCAGGGTCTTCTCGTCGGCCACCGTGACGAAACCCGGCGCATCGCCGCGCGGCGAGGTATCCAGCCCGCGCGGGCTGCGCGTGGCCAGCACCGCGAAGGGCGCGGCCTCGATGAAGGGCCGGTACAGCGGATGGATGTGGTCGCACTCCTTGTCCAGCGTGGCCGGCGCCTCGGGCGGCGGATAGAGGCTTCGCAGCTGGTCCAGGCTGTCGAGGTCGTGGCTGCGGTCCTGCCAGGCTGAACTCATCACAGCGCTCCGAAGACCTTCTTCAGGATCGCGCTGCCGGTGCCGACCGGGTCCTTGCGGATCTTCTTTTCCTCCTCGCCGATCATCAGGAACAGGCCGTCCAGCGCCTTGCCCGTCACATATTGCTGGATATTGGCGTCCTCGCTGCGGATCAGGCCCATGCCGGCCGCCTTGCCGGCCACCGCGTTGTACTTGTCGGCCAGCTTCACCTTCTGGGTCGCCCGGCTGACGATGGGTAGGAACTTCTGGCCCAGCGGCTCGCGGGTCTTGCCGGCAAAGAACTGGGTGGCGGCGTCGTCGCCGCCGCGCAGAATCTTCAGGCCGTCCTCGACGCTCATGCTCTTCACCGCCGCCACCAGCAGGCTTTTGGCTTCCGGCACCGCCGCCTCGGCGGCGCGGTTCATCGCGGTCAGCAGCTCGTCGACGCGCTTGCCCTGGCCGGTGGCTTTCAGCAGCTTGGCGCCATCCTTCAGATAACCCGGCAGCTCGATGCGCACCAGCGGGTTGCCCAGGAAGCCATCGGGCTTGCCGAGCAGCCCAACCGCCGCCACCGCGCCGCGCTCCAGCGCCGTGCGGATACCGGATGCGGCATCGGTCTCGTTGAGCGCGGCCCGCGCGCCAAAGGCCGGCAGCAGCAGGCCAGCGGAACAGACAAAGTGACGACGATGCAGCATGACGCGAGGCTCCCTTGAATCGAGGGCCTATCTTGCCATCAGCCGAGCCGGGCCAGCCGCTCGGTGATCAGCGCATAGAAGCCATCGGCATCCAGTCCGCCCAGCACATGGGCGTTGGCCGGCTTGCCGGTCACGCCCCACCAGTCGATCACGGTCATGCCCTGGGTCAGCGGGCTGGCGGTCTCGATCGCGACATGGCAGTCGCGGCCGGTGAACAGCTCGGGGCGCAGCAGCCAGGCGATCACGCAGGGGTCGTGCAGCGGCCCGCCCTCCTGGCCGTACTTCTGCTCGTCGAAGCGCTCGAAGAACTCCAGCCATAGCGCGACCGCCTCGCCCAGCGGCGTGCCCAGCGCCCGGATCGCGGCGACGCGCGCTCGCGTGGTCAGCGCCTGGTGCGTGACATCCAGCGGCGCCATCGTGATCGGCACGCCGGAGCGGAACACCAGATCGGCGGCCTGCGGGTCCACATAGATATTGAACTCGGCCGCCGGCGTGATGTTGCCGCCCTCGAAGCCGCCGCCGCCCATCAGCACGATGCGCTCGATGCGGGCCGCGATGCGCGGCTCGCGCGCCAGCGCCAGCGCGATATTGGTCAGCGGACCCAGCGGGCACAGGGTGACGCGGTCCTCGCGCATCAAGGTGTCGATCAGGAAGTCCACCGCATGGCCATCGGCCAGCGCCAGCGTCGGCTCCGGCAGCGTGGGCCCGTCGAGCCCGGTCTTGCCATGGACAAACTCGGCGGTCACCAGCGGTTTGAGCAGCGGCCGGTCGGCACCGGCGTAGACCGGGATGTCGCGTCGTCCGGCCAGCTCGCAGACCATCAGCGCATTGCGGCTGGTCAAGGCCAGCGGCACATTGCCGGCCACCGTCGTCAGGCCCAGCACCTCCAGCTCCGGGCTGGCCAGCGCCAGCAGGATCGCGACCGCATCGTCCTGACCCGGGTCGGTGTCGATGATGATCTTCTTGCGCGGGTTCGTCGTCATGCCAAGGCCTCCACATCCTGGTCGATCGCGCCGAAGGGGCTCTGCCCGTCCGGGCTCTTGAGTTCGAGGCGCAGCGAGTCGCCGAATTTCAGTGCTGGCAAGGCCTGCAGGTCCAGCGGAGCGCTGCCGACGAGGCTGCCGGCCCGCAGCCGGCGCGTCCGGGCCGCATGGGCGATCAGCTGCCCCAGATGCCAGCGCCCCCCCGTCTCGCCGCCGGCGCCGCCACTTTTGCGTCCGTTCACCATGACCTGCAGCGTCAGCCGGGCGCGCCCGCCCTGCCAGGCCTCGCCGAGCTCGTCGGGCGTCAGCGCCACCGGCGCGAAGGCGGTGGCGGGCCGGCTCTGCAGCAGGCCGGCCCCGCGCGCACGCTCGGCCGGCTCCAGCTGCCGCAACAGCCAGCTGCCGGCCAGCGCCAGCAGGCGCACCCCCTCCAGCGCCTGCTCGGGGCCGGCGCCCTGGGCCACATCGCCGCAGACCGCCGCCAGCCGCGGCTCGCAGCCCAGGCCCATGGCCTCGGCGCCGAAGCGCAGCGTCTCGCAAGCGCCGATGAAGTCGTCGCTGCCGACCTGCTGCATCAGCGGCTCGGCCGCCTCCTCGTCAGGGCTCAGGGCCTCGATGCACTGGTAGGCGCGCGGCAGCGGCGCCATGCAAAGCTTGGGATCGAAGGCAAAGGCATGGCGCAGCTTGCCGTGGTTGAGCTGGGTGTAGAGCTCGTCGAGCTGGGGCGACAGGAAGTTCCAGTCGTCGAGCACCTGCTGCAGCCGCGTGGCAATGCCATTGGCATAGTGGGCGGAGCTGAGGTCACGCGAGACCACGATCAGCTGGCCGTCGCGGGAACCGTCGTTATAGCTGGCAAGTTTCATGGGATAGGTCGGCTGCAAGGCAAGAAGCAGCATTGTCCGATGTCTCGCCCTGCCCTCCCGCCATCGCTGCTGTGGGCCGCCGCCGGCGCTCTGGCCCTGCACTGGGCGCTGCTGAACGGGCTCGGCGACGGGCGCCCGCAGCCCCGCCAGGCCAGCCAAGTCGGCGCTAGTGCCGCGATGCTGACGCGGCAGATCGTCATCGCGACACCGCGGCCCGAGATCGTCATGCCGGCTGAGACTAAAGCTCCTGCGCCACGCCAACGACTGCGGCCAGCGCCACAGCCACAACAAGCCGCCGTGCCGAGCGCCCCGGCCGCGCCGCTCATCGCCGCGACGCCGGCTGCCGCCTTCCTCTGGCACTATGAGCTGCGCCAGGGCGAGGCCGGCGGGATCGCCCGCCTGAGCTGGCAGCCCGATGGCCTGCACTACCAGGCCCGGCTGGAGCGCGAGCTGCCGGACCGCACCCTGCCCGGCTGGCGCAGCGAGGGCGGCTTCGACGCGCAAGGCCTGGCCCCCGAGCGCTTCGCCCAACAGCGCCGCGGCCGCGACAGCCAGGCCACCAACTTCCGCCGCGCGCAGGGGCTGATCAGCTTCTCGGCCAGCCCCGCGCTGCTGCCGCTGCCGGCCGGTGTGCAGGACCGGCTGACCTGGATGATCCAGCTGGCCGCGCTGACCGCCGCCAACCCCGCGCTGCGCCGGCCCGGCACCGAGCTGAGCCTGCCGGTGGCCGGCCTGCGCGGCGATCTCGCGAACTGGCGCTTTGTCGTGCAGCGCAGCGAGGACCTGGAGCTGCCGGTCGGCCCGGTCGAGAACGCGCTGCATCTGCAGCGCGAGGCACTGGGACCTTACGACGCCGCGCTCGATGTCTGGCTCGACCCCGCCCGCCAGCACCTGCCGGTGCAGCTGCGCCAGGCCGGCGCGGACGGCCGGACCTGGCTGCTGAGGCTGTGTTCCGAGGCGCAGGCCTGCTGAAGCGGCGCCGCTGCGGCCCATGCGATCATCGCCCTCATGCTGCCTCGCATCCATGAAGACATCACGTTTCGCAAGCTCGAGATCCTGATCAGCTTTCTTGAAAGCGGCAGCCTTGCGCGGGCCGCCGAGCGGCTGGGCATCAGCGCGGTCAGCGTCCATCGCGCGCTGCATTCGCTGGAGTCCGGCACCCGCTGCGCGCTGTTCCGGCTCGAAGGCCGCAATCTGCAGCCGACCGAAGCGGCCCACGCGCTGGCCGAGGTGGCGCGCGACATCCTGCAGCGCATGGACGAGGGCGTGCGCGCCACCCGGGCGCTGGCCGGCTATGGCTCGGAGCGCATCCGTATCGGCTCGCTGTACTCGCTGACCAGCGGCACCGTGCCGGCCCTGATCATGGCGCTGAAGCTGCGCAAGCCCGATGTGCAGGCGGAGCTGATCCTGGGCTCCAACAACGATCTGCTGCAGAAGTTGCGCGAGGGCAGCATCGACGCCGCCGTGATCGGCCATCCCGAGGGCTGCACGGACCTCGAAAGCCAGGCCCTGTTCGACGACAACATCTATTTCGCGGCCCCGGAGGGCTCGGCCTACGCCGGCCGCGCCAGCATCGCGCTGGAGGACTGCGCGGACGAGCGCTTCGTCAGCCTGCAGGAGGGCTTCGTCACCTACAGCCGCTTCATGGACGCCTTCCGGCTGGCCGGTTTCGAGCCGCAGGTGGTGATGAAGACCAATGACATCTTCTCGCTGATGAACCTGGTCGGGGGCGGTATCGGCTGCACGCTGCTGCCCGGTCGCGTGCGCAGCGTGCTGCCGCCCAATGTCCGGCTGATCCCGCTGGACCCGCGCTATGCGATGCGCCAGTCCATCGCGCTGTGCTTTCTGCGCAGCCGCGAGCGCGATCCGACCCTGCTGGCCCTGCTGGCCGCCAGCCGCACCTTGCGCATCCCGGCAAGCTGAACCCGCCGGCCGACCATTCCGCTGGCCGTAAGCGTTCGCCACCCGGGTTGATTGACCGCCGGCGGCGCAGCCCGTACCGTCCGTGACCATGGACCGCATCAACCGAGACACCAAAGCCCGCAACCGCAGCGCCCGCCTCGCGCGCGCCGGCGAGGCGCTGGGGACCGAGCTGACCGGCAAGCGGGTGGCGAGCGCGGCCATCGGCAGGCTGCTGGAAGCGGTGCTCGAAGCGGGCGATCGCGTCTGCCTGGAGGGCAATAACCAGAAGCAGGCCGACTTCCTGGCCAAGGCCCTGGTCCAACTGGACCCGCAGCGGGTGCACGATCTGCACATGGTGCAGTCGGTGCTGGCCCTGCCCGAGCATCTGGACATCTTCGAGAACGGCATCGCCAGCACGCTGGACTTCAGTTTCTCCGGCCCGCAGGGCGCGCGGCTGGCCAAGCTGGTCAGCGCCGGGCGCATCAATATCGGCGCGATCCACACCTATCTGGAGCTGTTCGCGCGCTACTTCATCGACCTGACCCCCAAGGTCTCGCTGATCGCCGCGCAGGCCGCCGACGCCCAGGGCAATCTCTACACCGGCCCCAACACCGAGGACACGCCGGCCATCGTCGAGGCCACGGCCTTCTCAGGCGGCCTCGTGATCGCCCAGGTCAACGAGATCATGCCCGCCGGCCAGCCGCTGCCGCGCGTCGATGTGCCGGCCGACTGGGTGGATTTCGTCGTGCTGGCCCCGACGCCCAATTTCATCGAGCCGCTGTTCACCCGCGACCCGGCCCAGATCAGCGAGATCCAGGTGCTGATGGCCATGATGGCGATCAAGGGCATCTACGCCGAGTACGGCGTGCAACGGCTCAACCACGGCATCGGCTTCGACACCGCGGCCATCGAGCTGCTGCTGCCGACCTATGGCGAATCGCTGGGGCTCAAGGGCAAAATCTGCCAGCACTGGGCGCTCAACCCGCATCCGGCGCTGATCCCGGCCATCGAGGCCGGCTGGGTCGAGTCCATCCATTCCTTCGGCTCCGAGCTGGGCATGGAGAACTACATCCGCGCCCGCTCCGATGTCTTCTTCACCGGCGCCGACGGCAGCCTGCGCAGCAACCGCGCCTTCTGCCAGGCCGCCGGCCACTACGCCTGCGACCTCTTCATCGGCTCCACCTTGCAGATCGACCTGCAGGGCAATAGCTCGACCGCGACGCTGGGCCGGATCGCCGGCTTCGGCGGCGCGCCCAATATGGGCGCCGATGCCCGCGGCCGGCGCCATGCCAGCCCGGCCTGGCTGAAGGCCGGGCGCGAGGCGCGCGGCCACCTCAGCGGCGCCGCGGCCACGCCACGTGGCCAGAAGCTGGTGGTGCAGATGGTCGAGACCTTCCGCGAGCATATGCAGCCCGCCTTCGTCGACCGGCTCGACGCCTGGGAACTTCAGCAACAGGCCGGCATGGCGCTGCCGCCCATCATGATCTACGGCGAGGATGTCAGCCACATCCTGACCGAGGAAGGCATCGCCAACCTGCTGCTGTGCCGCAATGACGAGGAGCGCGAGCAGGCCATCCGTGGCGTGGCCGGCTATACCGCGGTCGGCCTGGGGCGCGACCATCGCGCCGTCGAGAACCTGCGCGACCGCGGCGTGATCCGCCGCCCGCAAGACCTCGGCATCGACACGCGCCAGGCCAGCCGCAATCTGCTGGCCGCCCGCAGCATGCGCGAGATCGTCACGGCCTCGGGCGGGCTCTACAACCCGCCCAAGCGCTTCCGCAACTGGTGAGCGGGCAGCACGGCCAAGCCATTCAGGAGAGACAGCGATGAGCCCCATCCCACCCGGTCTGGAGACCTTGGACTTCCGCTTCAGCGGCAGCCGCAGCGTGCCGGCCTTCGCCTCGGTGCTGGTCGGCGTGGTCGGCTCGGGCAATCTCGAGGTGATGCTGGAACCGGTCGCAGGGCCGGACTGCGTGATCCAGGTGCAGACCTCGGCACGCGGCTTCGGCACGATCTGGGCGGCGGTGCTGGACGACTTCCAGCGCCGCCATCAGCTCGCCGGCCTGCGGGTCTCGATCAACGATATGGGCGCGACGCCCGCCGTGGTCGGCCTGCGGCTCGACCAGGCCGTGCAGGAGCTGCTGCCATGAGCCCGACGCTGTCCTATGCCGAGTGCTCGGCGCGCGAGCGCCTGGCCCAGCTGCTCGACCCCGGCAGCTTCCATGAATGGCTGCCGCCGACCGAGCGGCTCAGCAGCCCGCATCTGGCGCAGCTGGGGGTGCCCTCGGCCTTCGACGATGGCGTGGCCATCGGCCGGGCACTGCTGGCCGGGCGGACGGTCTTCGTCGCGGCCCAGGAAGGCGGCTTCATGGGCGGTGGCGTCGGCGAGGTGCATGGCGCCAAGCTGGTCGGCCTGCTGCAGCGCGCGCTGCGGGACCGGCCGGACGCGGTGCTGATGCTGGCCGAGTCCGGCGGCGTGCGCCTGCATGAGGCCAATGCCGGCCTGATCGCGGTGTCGGAGCTGATGCGCGCGGTGCTCGATGTGCGGGCGGCCGGCATCCCCGTCATCATGCTGATCGGCGGCGCCAACGGCTGCTTCGGCGGCATGGGCATCGTGGCCCGCTGCGCCGACCGCGTGGTGATGAGCGACCGGGGACGGCTCGCGATGTCGGGGCCCGAGGTCATCGAGGCTTCGCACGGGGTCGAGGAATTCGATGCCCGCGACCGCGCGCTGGTCTGGCGCACCACCGGCGGCAAGCACCGCTGGCTGAGCGACGATTGCGACGTGCTGGTCGACGACGATGTCGCCGAATTCCGCGCCGCCGCTATTGCCATGATGGCCGCGCTCGACACGCCCAGCCCGGTGAGCCTGGCCAGCCTGGAGGCCGAACATGCACTGCTGGCCGCGCGCCTGACCCTGCTCGAAGACAGGGACGCTGACGCTGACGAAGCCACCACGCTATGGACCCGTCTGGGCGTCGCTGCGGCGGCCCAGGTGCCCGATCTCGACGTGGCCGCCGTGCGCGGCCTGCGCACCCTCTGAGGAATCGCGATGGATTGGCAACTCTTGGCCGGCCAGCTGTTCGGCACCGAGCACGGCATCGAACGGGAGGGCGACTTCCTGCACGGCACGGTGAGCTTTGACGGCGAACCGCTCACCATCGTCGGCACCACGGCCCATGCCCCGATCGGCGTGCGCCTGGCCCTGGCCCAGGCGCGCGTGATCCTCGACACGCTCACCCGCCACCCCGGCCGCAGCATCCTGCTGCTGATCGACACGCAGGGCCAGCAGCTGCGCCGGCGCGACGAGCTGCTGGGCATCAACCGGGCGATGGCCCATCTGGGCACGGCCATCGACTTCGCGCGCCGCCGTGGCCACCGGGTGCTGGGCCTGGTCTACGACCAGGCGCTGTCCGGCGGCTTCATCACCTCGGGCCTGATCGCCGATGCCTGCGATGCGCTGCCCGAGGCCGAGATTCGCGTGATGCGCATCCCGGCGATGGCGCGCGTCACCAAGCTGCCGGAGGCGCTGCTGGAGCGGCTGTCGGTCGCCAACCCGGTGTTCGCGCCGGGCGTCGAGAACTATGTCGCGATGGGCGGCGTGCGCCGGCTCTGGACCGGCGATCTCGCCGAGGCGCTGCGCCAGTCGCTGCGGGACGCGCCGACCGAGGACCAGCGGGCCGCAGACGGCGCCGCACGCGGCGGACGGCGGATGGCGGCCGCGGTGATCCAGCGCGTGCTGGACGCGGCCTGAGCGGGAGCGACCGATGCTGCGTCTGCATCGACATCAGCTCGCGCGCCTGACGCCGGGTGGTTGGGCGGCCGTGCGCGCCCAGGCCCGCGACGCGCTGGAACAGGCCTGCCTGGCCCATTGGGCCGACGCCGGCCTGCCGCTGGTGATCACGCAGCAGCGCTGCGGCAGCGAGACAAACGCGCCAGTGATCGCGATGGGCCTGTCGGCGCCGCTGCGCTGGGAGCGGCGCCGGATCGGTCTGCAGGTGCCGCGCGCCGAGGTGCTGTACTTCGACGAGTTCCCGACCGGCGCGCAGATCACGCCCCTGCTGCCGGCCCGCGCACGCGCCGCCTGGGAGCGGCTCTGCGCCGCGCTGCGCACGGCGGGCGCGACCCCGCGTGCCTACGGCAGCTACGGCTGGCAGTTTCTGAGCGGCGCCGGCCATCTGCACAGCCGCTCCGACCTCGACCTGTGGCTGCCGGCGGCCGAGCCGCAGCAGGCCGACGAGATCGCCGCGCTGCTGAACGACTTCGCGGCCGAGGGCCTGCGCCTGGACGGCGAGCTGCTGTTCAAGGGCGACAGCGCGGTCTCCTGGCGCGAATGGGCGGCCTGGCGGTCCGGGCGCAGCAGCGCCATCCTGGTGAAGACCCTGGGCGGCAGCCGGCTGCTGCGAACGCTCGACGAGCTGCTGGGCCAGGCGCCGGTGGAGGCCGCGCTGTGAGCCCCTTGGCGCGCCCCTGCCTCGATGTAGAGCCGCTGCTCTCGCCCGCGCAGATCGGCCGGGCCGCGACGCTGGCGCTGCGCGATGAGCTGCTGCTGTCGCCCAAGCCGGGCCTGGTCACGCTGAGCAGCACGGGCAGCCACAGCGATATGGACGCCCGGACCTTTATGCGCAGCCTGCTGGCGCTGCGCGGCTACTTCGTCGAGATCGCGCAGCTGGGTAGCGAACTCGCGCCCTTTGCCGTGCTGGAGCGCTGCGGCATCGCGGCCGAGGCGCAGATGCTGGCGGCGACCGGCGGCATCAACACCCATCGTGGCGCGGTCTTCCAGCTCGGCCTGCTGTGCGCGGCCGCTGGGGCCGCCTCGCAGTCCGGAGCGCCTGTGAGCGCCGCGCGGATTCGCGCCACGCTGATCGAACACTGGGGTGCCGCGCTGCGCGCGCGCGCAGCGCGGCCTTCGACCCTGCCTGGCGGCATCGCGGCGCGCCGGCTCGGGCTGCGCAGCGCCTCGGAGGAAGCGGCCGCGGGTTTCCCGGTGGTCTTCGAGCTGGCGCTGCCGGCCCTGCGCACGGCGCTGGCGCGCGGCCTGAGGCCGCCGCTGGCCCAGCTCGATGCTCTGTTCCACATCATCGCGGTGCTGGACGACAGCAATCTGGCCCACCGTGGCGGCGCCGAGGGGCTCGCGTTCGCGCAGCGCGCGGCGCGCGACTTCCTCGCGCAGGGCGGCGCCGCAGCGCCCGACGGGCTGGTGCGGGCGCAGCGGATCGGCGCGGCCTTCGTCGCACGACGGCTCTCGCCCGGTGGCGCGGCCGATATGCTGGCGAGCTGCTGCTGGCTGATGCGCCTGGGCGCGGCCTGAATGAGCCTGGCCCTGATCTTCAGCGGCCAGGGGCATCAGCATGCCGGCATGCTGCCCTGGCTGGCGCCCGACGCGCTGACCCAGGCACTGTGCGAGCGCCTGGGCGTCGCCGACTGGCGCGCGGCGCTGGCCGACCCGGCCTGGGCACGCCGCAACCGCAACGCCCAGCAGCTGATCACCGCAACGGCGCTGGCCGCCTGGCAGCAGCTGGCGGACGAGCTGCCCGAGCCGCTGGGCATCGCCGGCTACAGCGTCGGCGAGCTGGCGGCCTTCGGCGCCGCCGGCGTGCTGGCTCCCACCGATGCCCTCGCGCTGGCCGCCCGGCGGGCCGAGCTGATGGATGAGGCCAGCCGTGCCACACCCGGCGGGCTGATGGGCGTGACCGGCCTCGCGCGCGATGCCCTTTTGTCGCTGCTGCGCGATACACCGCTAGCCATCGCGATCTCGAATGGCGCGGACCGCGTCGTGCTGGGCGGGCCGCAGCGCGCGCTCGATGATTTCGAGCCGCTGGCCGGTCGCCATGGCGCCCGCTGCACCCGGCTGGCGGTCGATGTGGCCTCGCACACCGCAGCGATGCAGCCGGCCGCCGACGGCTTCGCCGAGCGGCTCCGCCCGGTGCGCTTCGAGGCGCCGCGCTGGCCGCTGTTCAGCAACACGGCAGAGCGGATCTGGCGCGCCGATGCGGCGCGCGAGGCGCTGGCCCGGCAGATCGCCAGCACGGTGCATTGGGACGACTGCATGGACCAGCTGGCGATGCGCGCACCGCGCTGCGTGCTGGAGATCGGCGGCGGCCAGGCGCTGGCCGGCCTGTGGAATCAGCGGTATCCGGACATCCCGGCCCGATCCGCCGACGAGTTCAGGACCCGGCAGGGCCTGAGCCGCTGGGTCGCGCAGTGCTGCTGCGCCTGAGCGGGGCACGCGCGCGTCTGCAGCTTGGCTCCCGACCTTTCCTGAAGCCGTAACGGTCCGTCGCCCGGCTTGATTGAAGCGGTCGGGCGCCCCCGATACCGTGCGATACCAAAGCGGCCCAGCCGCAGCCACAGGAGACAAACCATGAGCATCCACTGGATGTCGATTCTTCCGCTCGCGGCCATGTTCGTCATCGCCACCGTGCTGCCGATCAATATGGGGGTGCTGGCCTTTGTCGGCGCCTTTCTCGTCGGCACCTTGGTGGTGGGCATGGACGCCAAGGCCATCATCGCCGGCTTCCCCGCCGACCTCTTTCTGACGCTGGCCGGCATCACCTATCTGTTCGCGATCGCGCAGAACAACGGCACCATCGACTGGCTGGTCAGGATCGCGGTGCGCGCGGTGCGCGGCCGGATCGCGGCGATTCCGTGGATCATGTTCTTCATCGCGGCGGTGCTGACCTCGGTCGGCGCCGTCAGCCCGGCCGCGGTGGCCATCATCGCGCCGATCGCGCTGGGCTTCGCGGCCAAGCACGGCATCAACCCGCTGATGATGGGCTTGATGGTGATCCACGGCGCGCAGGCGGGCGGCTTCTCGCCGATCAGCATCTACGGCGGCATCACCAACAAGATCGTCGCCCGCGCCGGCCTGCCGCTCAGCGAGCTGACGACGATGCTGGCCAGCTTCGGCGTCAACTTCGTCGTCGCGCTGGGCCTGTTCGTGATGCTGGGCGGCATGAAGCTGATGCGCCGTCACGCCGACGGGCCCGACAGCGAGCTGCCGCCGATTCCCCAGGTGGCGCGGGCTCAGGGCGGCCCGCAGGTCTTCGGCGGCGCCGAGGCCGAGTCCTTCGGTGAGGGACGCCGGGTCGCGAGCAGCCGCTCCTCGATGCTCGGCCAGGTCAACACCCAGACCTTCCAGAGCACCAATGTCCACCAGCTCATCACCGCGCTGGGGCTGTTGTCGCTGGCCGTGCTGACCCTGGTCTACAAGCTCGACATCGGCTTTGTGTCGATCAGCATCGGCCTGGCGCTGAGCCTGCTGCAGCCGCGGCTGCAGAAGAGCGCGCTCGGCCAGGTATCCTGGCCCGAGATCATGCTGATCGTCGGTGTCAGCACCTATATCGGCGTGATGGACAAGATGGGCACGATCTCCTACGTCGGCAATAGCGTGGCCCAGCTGACCTCGCCGCTGATGGCGGCCCTGCTGCTGTGCTTTGTCGGCGCAGTGATTTCGGCGTTCGCGTCATCGACCGCGGTGCTGGGCTCGCTGATACCGCTGGGCGTGCCCTTTTTGCAGGGCGACAACAGCGGCATGGCGATCGGCTTCATCGCCGCGATGGCGGTCTCGTCGACCATCGTCGACGTCAGCCCCTTCTCGACCAATGGGGCGCTGGTGCTGGCGAATGCCAAGGGCGTGGACCGGGAACGCTTCTTCCGCACGCTGCTGCTCTATGGCGGCGCCGTCACGGTGCTGGCGCCGGTGCTGGTGTGGCTGCTCTTTGTGGTGCTCTGAGCAAGGGTTTGAGCGGGTCGCCCATCCGTGATCTTGTGACGCTTCCACCACAAAGCGCGAAGACCCCATCCCCCGAGTCGCGGGACTTTCTGAGACTATTTGTGCGTGGTCGGCATGAAAGTCGCTTGAAAGGGCTTAGTCTGACCACAGCTAACGGGCACAGGAGTACTTCATGCACATGCTTTACAACTCCCCCAGCTTCATCGTCGTGCAGTTCGACGTGCCGGTCGCGGCCGGTCTGCGCGCTGCCGATGAGATCGAGCCCGAGTTCCAGCTCAGCCGCGGCGGTTTCGAGATCGTCGACAAGTTCGCCCGCAAGGAGATCTTCATCGAGGGCGCGCTGGCTGAGCAGTTCCAGCAAGGGGTCGAGACCCTGATGGGGCAGGACCCGTCCGAAGAGGACCTCGATGACTTCATCGAGACCTATGCCAGCCTGGGTCACCAGCCGGTCGTGATGCACTAACTAATTCCTGCCAAGCGCCCGGCAATCGCCCGCCGGGCCTTGTTCTCGGCGCGGCTGTGCGCCAAGATGGGGCTCAACACGCCGACTGGCGTGGGTTGGTGAGGAGTACCCCATGGTCAAGCGTCTGTCGGACACGCGCGTATTGCCCTCCCCCGGACTGGCCAAGGCCCCGGTGCTGGATCGCATGTGTTCGCAGTTCGTGCTGACGCTGACCGTCAAGCATGCCGGCCGCTTCAATCTGCGGCGCGACTTCAACGGCCTGCTGTCCTTCACCGGCCGCCATCTGGTCTGGCCGGTGCGGGTGCTGACCCGGCTGCGCGCCTATCTGGCCAAACGCTGCCAGGGCAATGAGCTCTGGACCGGCCACGAGGCGCTCAGCGACGAGATGTTTCTGGAGCACCACGGCGTCTGGAACGGCCCCTTCGCCGAGGCCACGCTGTTCTTCTACCTCGACGAGTACATCAAGGACGCGCCCAAGGACATGCTGGCCCTGCTGGCCACCACCTGTGAGCTGCTGGACCGGCAGCTCAAGCAGGAGTCGACCCTGGTCGAGAAGAACATTGCCGCTTTAGGCAATCTGCTGCAGCTCAATCCGGCCGAGCGCGCCATCCTGCTCTACGGCACCCTGGCCCGCTACCAGCGCGAGCTGCGCGGCGCGCTGGTCGAGTTCAAGGTCAATACCGCGCAGGAGGCCTTCGCGGCGATTGCGGCGGTGGCCGATGTCAATGCCCAGGAAGTCGCCGAGGCCTTGCGCGCCGGCTCGCGGCTGGAGCGCATCGGCATGGTCGAGAACCTGATCTCGGAGCACAACATCACCGATCTGGCCGATCTGATGAAGGTCAGCGACCAGCTGCCGCCGGTGCTGATGCGCGAGTACCCGGCCCCGGGCGATCTGATGGCGGTGTTCACCCGCCCGGCCACCAAGAGCGAGCTGACGCCGAGCGACTTCCAGTTCGTCGCCGAGGATCTGGGCGTGCTGGGCACGCTGCTGCGCCAGGCGGTCGCGCGCCAACAGGCCGGCGTCAATGTGCTGCTCTACGGCCCGCCGGGCACCGGCAAGACCGAGCTGGCCAAGGTCGCGGCCCAGGCCGCCGGCCTCGATCTGTATGAGGTCGAGTATGCCGACCGCGACGGCAACTCGCTGTCCGGCCGCGACCGTTACCGCTCGCTGCAGATCAGCCAGCAGTTCCTGAAGGCGAGCCAGAACGTGGCCCTGCTGTTCGACGAGGTCGAGGACGTGTTCCCGCCGCTGTCTACCGACACGGTGCAGCTGATGGCCCGGCTCGATGCCGCGCTCGATGCGCCGGCCTCGGGCTCGGTGTCGGGCAAGGCCTGGGTCAACCAGATTCTCGAGACCAATCCGGTGCCGGTGATCTGGGTGACCAACCGCATCGAGCAGATCGACCCGGCCTTTAGGCGCCGCTTCCAGTACCACCTCGAACTGAAGTCGCCGCCGCCCGGCGCCCGCCTGGGCCTGGTGCAGCGGGCGCTGTCCGATGTTGCGGTCAGCGCGGAGTTCGCGGCCCGGCTGGCCGAGCGGCGCGGCCTGACCCCGGCGCAGATCCGCACCGCGGTGCGCTTCGCGCAGCTGGCCGGCGCAGCGGACGAGGCCGAGGGCCTGATCGCGCGCCAGTTGCAGAACGCCGACAAGGCGCTGGGCCACCAGTCGCATGAGCGGGGTCCGCGCGAGGTCGTGACCCGCTATGCGCTGGACCTGCTGAATGTTGAATCGCGCTTCGAAATCCCGCGCATCGTCGAGGCCTTGCAGCGGCGCGGTCGCGGCAATCTGTGCTTCTACGGCCCGCCCGGCAGCGGCAAGACCGCGCTGGCCGAGCACATCGCCCAGGCCTTGGGCCGGCCGCTGATGGTGCGCCTGGCCAGCGATCTGGCCAGCAAATTCGTCGGCGAGACCGAGCAGAACATGGCCCGCATGTTCGAGGCCGCGACGAATGAAGACGCGGTGCTGCTGCTCGACGAGGCCGACAGCTTTCTGCGCAGCCGGCGCATGGCCGAGCGCAATTACGAGGTCAGCGAGGTCAACGAGATGCTGGCCGGCATGGAGCGCTTTGCCGGCATCTTCATCTGCACGACCAATCTGTTCGAGGAGCTTGATGAGGCGGCGCTGCGCCGCTTCGCCTTCAAGATCCGCTTCAAGGCCTTGCGCGCCGAGCAGCGCGAGACCATGTTCGCGCATGAAGCGGGTTTGGGCGGCGTGGCCGAACTCGACGCCGAGCAGCGCGAGCGCCTGGCCGCGCTGGACCAGCTGACCCCGGGCGATTTCGCCGCCGTGCGCCAGCAGGTCGAGATCCTTGGCGAGGCCTTCACGCCCGACGAGTTCCTGTCGCAGCTGGAGGCCGAGCACCGGGTCAAGCCGGAGGTCAGGCAGCGGCGCGGGATCGGGTTTCGCTAGTCAGTCGCGCCGGCCCGCCAGGGCCTGAAGGCCACGACAAACGCCAAGGCTGATTGCCGCAGCGCTGAGCAGCATCGCGGCGGTGTGAACGAGCAGGGCCGCGAGCGCCAGGGCCAAGGGGCCCGACGCGCTGATCCCCCGACCCGGTGCCTCCGCGACGCACAGCGAGACCAGCGCGGGCACCAGCATCAGCCCGGCGCCATGGGCGGTGGCCATCATGAAGGAGCAGAGCCCCAGGCCGAGCGAGCCAACCGGCAGCCGGCGGGCGCCACCAGGTCTGGACAGGTGCAGCACCATGACGACGATCAGCAGCCCAGCCGCCAGCCCCAGCAGCAGCCGGCGATCGATGGCCAGGCCCGTCACCACCAGGGCCGCCACCAGCGCGACCGACAGCAGATGCCCGAGCGCCAGCGGCAGCCAGGCCCGCAGCGCCCGCGAGTGCCCGCGCGCATGGAAAAAGCCCCAGGCGGCGGCGAGCGGCCAGCCGGAGCTGGGGCTCAAGCCATGCAGCACACCGACGCCCGCGACCGCCAGCCAAGGCCAAAGTTCGCTCATCGCTGACTCACTCACGCTCCGACCACCGCGTCCCAGGCTCTCAGGCCCGCCCCGCGCCGCAGCAGGCACCGGCCACCGACCGGGGCTGCTGCGCCAGCGGGTCCGGCTCGTAGCGGTCGTGATGGCGCAGCCATTCCATGCCGTAGCTGAGCCCATCTTCGCCGCGACCCAGCGGGGTCAGGTCGAGCAGCTGGTAGGTGCCCATCATCACCTCGACGCCGCGGCCGTAGCGCGAGTAGGTGTGGAAGACATCGCCGACATCGTCCATATAGAACAGGCTGATGCCGGGCGCCTCCTCGTGCGGGAAGGGCTGCAACGTGTAGTTGTAGGGGACCGCGCCGGCGGCCTGCTGCTGCGGGGTGAAGCTGACGCCGAAGTCATGGTTGAAGTCGCTGCCCTGCGAGGACACCCACATGAACCGCCAACCCATGCGCCGGCGAAAGCGCTCGATCTCGGCCAGCGACGCGCGCGAGACGACCAGCAGGCTGACATCGCGCTGGGCCAGGTGCACGCTCATGCCATCGTGGTGATCGGCCATGAAGGAGCAGCTCTTGCAGCCCTGCTCCCAGCCGGGGGCGAACATGAAATGCTGCACCAGCAGCTGGCGGCGGCCCTGGAACAGCTCGGCGAGCGTGCGCCGGCCCCGGTCGGCTGTGTCGAAGCGGTAGTCCTTCTCCACCCTGACCCAGGGCAGCGCGCGGCGCTCGCGGGCCAGCTGGTCCTGCAGACGGGTCAACTCCTTTTCGCGGGCCAGCAGCTTGAGACGCTCGGCCAGCCAGCGCTCGCGGGATACGACGGAATGGGTGCCGGTATCGGCCATCACAGTGCTCATGGGATGCTCCTTGCTGCAAAGAAATGGATCAGGACCGGGCCGACTTCGGGCGGCGCACGGCGCGCACCTTGCCGCTCTCGCCGCCGCCGGCGTAGAAGAGCTCGGCCCCGTCGGATTCGAGCCCACTGACGCCGGTGCCCGGCGGCATCTGCAGCCGCTCTAGCACCGTGCCGCTGGCCGGGTCGATGCGACGGATCTCGCTCTCCTCGCCCTCCCAGACGCCGTGCCACAGCTCGCCGTCGACCCAGCTCACGCCGGTGACGAAGCGGTCGGACGCTATGGTGCGCAGCAGCGCACCGGTCTCGGGGTTGATCTGATGGATCTTGCGGTCGCGGTACTGCCCCACCCACAGACTGCCCTCGGCCCAGGCCAGGCCCGAGTCGCTGCCCTGGCCGGGCGCCGGGATCGAGGCCAGCACCCGGCCGCTGGCGGGATCGATCTTGTCGATGCGCGACTCGGCGATCTGATAGAGATGGGTGCCGTCGAAGGCGGTGCCGGCATCGCAGGGGCAGTCCAGCCGACGCGTCGGTTCGCCGCTGGCGGGGTCGAAGGCCAGCAGCGCCGCGCCGGTGGCGGCCCAGACGCGCTGGCCGTCGTGGGTGACGCCGGCGATCTTGTCGGCGCCGGCAAAGGGGCCGTATTCGCGCACGATCTCGGCGGCCTGCACGCGGGCTTCATGGGTCTTGAGGGTCATGGGGCTCTCCTGATGGCGCTCGGAATCGGCGCCTGGCAGCCACTCTATGCAATCGGCAGCGCGGCAGGGAGTAACAAGATCGTCGTGAATCCCGCCAGCGATGGCGCCAGCCAGCGCTGTGCCCGCGCCCGCCCGATGGCGCGCACCTGGCCCTGCGCCTGAAGCTCGGCCAGCGCCCGCTGCACCGTGCGCTGGCTGGCGTCCAGGGCCAGCGCCAGCGCCGAGGTCGACCAGGCCGCACCATCGGCCAGCAGGGCCAGCAGCGCGGCCTGCTCGCCGGCGATCGGCGGCTCCAGCAGCACGAGCGCGCGGCCGTCGCGGGGCTTGAGCGCATAGCCGCGCGCCGTGGCGTCGATGCCGGCCAGCGGCGCGAGCAGCCCGCGCAGCCGGCCGATCTCGACCCGCAGCCGGGCTCGGTGCGTGTCGTCGGGATCGCGGCTGCGGAACACCGTCTCGATCAAGCCCTCGCGATCGACATCACCCGGCCAGGCCGCTGCCAGCGCCCGCGCCAGTGCGAACAACACCGGCCGGCGCGCCAGCGGCCGCCACAAGGCGCCTTCGGCCGAGGCCAGCTGCAGGCCCCGGCGGCAGGCATCGACCACCAGCACCGGCGAGCTCAGCAGCGCCTCGACCTCGGCCAGGCGCAGCATCCGCGGCGCGGCACCCGCCGACAAGCACCGGGCCGCGGGCCTGTGCAGCGCGGCCCGGGCCTCGGCCACCTCAGCCTGCAGCGCAGGCACCCGGGCCTGCTCAGCCGCGGCCTGCGCGCGATCGAGGGCCGCCTCGGCCGCGCCGGTGCGCAGCCGGCGCAGCGCCAGCTCCGCCTCACTGAGCGCGGCCACCGCCGCCAGCGCCGGCGGCAGGCCGCGCGCATCGAGCGGCGCCAGGGCCTGGTCCGCCGCATCGAGGCGCCCCAGCAGCAGCAGCCGGCGCACCGCGACCAGGCGCGCATGCAGCGCATTGGCGCGGTCCCCATGAGCCTCGAGCGTCAGCACCGCCTGCGTCAGCAGGTGCGGCGAGCCACCGAGCTCGCGCATCGCCAGCGCGACCTCGGCCTGCGCGACGAGGCAGCGCGCCCGCGCCAGCGCCTCATGGCTGCCGAAGCCGCGGGCCGCACGGCCCAGCAACTCGCGCGCCCGCAGGTGCTCGCCGAGCTGGGCCATCGCGATGCCGCGCAACGCCAGCGCCGGCGGATCCTCGCGCAGGGCCACACGCTTGAGCGCGCCGAGCGGGTCACCGGCGGCGAGCGCCCGCGCGGAAGCGGCGATCAGCGAGTCCATCGATGCAGCCTATGGGCTTGCAGGACGTCCGGTGGGTAGTTCTGCGCTCAAGCGCGCCGCAGATAGTCGATCGCCGCCGTGATCGTCACCGCCTGCGCTTCGTTGCACTGGGCCGCGCTGGCCAGCGGGCTGTCCGGGTAGACCTCGGTGGTGCTGACGAAGCGCGCGCCGGTGATGCCGCCGCACAGGCCCAGCGATCGCTTGGCATAGTTGATCACGCCCGGCTGCTGAAGCGGCTCGCCGATGATGCAACCCTGTTCGTCGGCCTCGGCAATGTGCGTGACGCGGCGCACGGCCTCGATCAGCGCACGCTGGAACTCGGGCACCGGCCGCTCGACATCACCGACCAGATAGAAGCCATCGGGAATCGCATGCCAGTCGAAGTCCTTGCCGTCGCGCGCGGCCTTGGCGGGGCCGAACTCGCTGTTGTCGCTGTCGGTGGTCTCGTGCAGGTCGATATGCAGATCGACACGGCTGCAGGTGGCCGCGACGCAGGCCATCGCCAGCGCCGACTCGGCGGCCGGGCTGTCCGGCTTGAACTGCCGGTTCGGGTCCAGCGCATCGGGGTTCCAACGGTTGATGGTCTCGTAGCCCCAGGGGCTGATGCAGGGCAGGACCAGCAGATTGACGGCCTCGGCATGGCGGCCGAACTCGTGCTTCAGCCACTGCAGGCAGCCCTGCACGCCGCTGGTCTCGTAGCCATGGACCCCGCCGGTGACCAGCACCACGGGACGATCCGCATGCCAGGCGCGGCTGCGCAGCGCATAAAGCGGGTAACCGTCCAGCCCCAGGCGGGCATAGTCGAGCGAACCGTACTGGAACAGCTCGGCCTGCGCCGGCAAGCCGGCCTTCAGCGGCTCGACCACCTCGGCGGCATAGCTGCGCTGCAGCCGCTGGCGGGCCAGCCAGGCAGCCTTCTCGGCAACGCCCCAGGGCGTGCCCGGCGTGCCGATCGGATAGGGCGGGGTCAAGGGTGGTGTGCTCACAGAGGTTGTCCGTGCTGGGGTGGAGCTGCGGACGATACACCGGGAGAGCAGTGGGAAAGTGAGGGGCTCAGCGGCCACCGGGCGACCCTTCATTTTTATACAGAAATCTGTATACTAATTTCATGAAGACAACGCTCGATCTGAACGACCAGTTGCTCGCCAATGCCAAGGCACTGGCAGCGCAGCAGCGAACCAGCCTGACCCGCTTGATCGAAGAGGGGCTGCAGTTGCGGCTGCGCAGCAAGATCGACGCCCCTGCGCGAGGCCAGACACGCCTGCCCGTCTTCAATGGGCAAGGTGGCCTGGTCGCGGGCGTGGAGCCGCGAAGCAACAAGGCGCTGCTAGAGGCCTTGGGTGATGACGCCTGACGTCAACGTCCTGGTGGCGGCGTCGCGTAGCGATCATCCGCATCACACCGTTGCGCGCACATGGCTGGAAGACGCGCTTGCGGCCGCCGAGAGTGGCGCTGTATTGACCTTGATGCCGATGGTGATCGCCAGCCTCTTGCGCCTGGTGACGAGCCCGAAAATTTTCGTGCAGCCAACCCCGGTCGCGGACGCCGTCGCCTTCGTCGATGCGATCCTGGCCGCGCCTGGTGTTCAGCTGGCGTCTTTGGGCACGGAGTGGCCCAGATTGCGACAGCTTTGCCTGGAAAAACAACTGAGCGGCAATGATTTGCCTGACGGATGGCTGGCTGCTGCGGTGGACCAGCAGGCCGAGCACCTGGTCAGTTTCGATCGAGACTTTAAGAAGTTGCTGGCGCGAACGCGGTTCACGCTCTTGAAGCCCTGAGCTTCGCCGGCGTCGAAAACCCATGTTGTCTAGATCTCTGGGCCGAAGAAGAACGGGGGCGATACGCTGTATGGCGGCGTGATCGACATTGATGACGACGCAAGGGTTGAGTACTGGAGAGAGATTCGTGGCCAGCCGGAATCAACCCATCTGAAACAGACCAAGTAGGGGCATTTCCAAGGCGCCTGTCATGGCGCGGCAGGGCAGCGTTGGCTCATCACCGCGAGGACTTCCCGGCACATCAAGCGCTGCGGTCGCGGCAACGGGCCAAGCCTTGAGGCGCCGCTCTCCCCTCAAACCCTCACATCCTCAATCGTCTTGTTCAGCCGGCTGCGCTCAGCCGCGAAGGCCATCAGATGGCTCTCGACCGAGGCTTCGATCGATGAGCTCAACAGGGTCGGGTCTTGCTGGCCGACGGCCTGGACCCAGTCGCGCACCATCGGATGGTCGCCGCCGCCGTGGGCGTCGGTCTTCATGCTCCAGCTGGTGCGCTTGCCGGTCTTGAAGGTGGTCAGCGTGAAGCTCTCCATATCGCCGCTGATGTCGCCCAGCGAGCCCATGATGCGGGTGCGCCGGCCCTCGTAGGAGACAAAGGCCTCCATCGAGAAGGCCGCCGTGACGCCCTGCTTGAACAGGATGTTGACGGTCAGGTGGTCGGGCTGGTCGTTGTCCATGCGGTAGACGCAGCGGCCGTAGTCGCTGGTCAGCAGACCCTGCATGATGACGCCGTCCCATTTGGACTTGTCCTCGGGCAGGTCGAAGACATAGAGCCGCTTGCGGTCGCGGTAGTAGATCTGCAGCGCGGAGTAGGGGCACTCATGCTCGACCGCGCAGCCGCCGGTGCAGCGCTCGGTGCTGCCGGCCGGGGCATTGGCTTCCTTGAACCATTTGAGATTGCCGAAGCAGTGGACGTTGTCGGCCGAGTCGCCGACCAGCCATTGCAGGATGTCGGTGTCGTGGCAGGACTTGGCCAGGATGATGGGCGTGGCGGTCTTGCTGCTGCGCCAGTTGCCGCGCACATAGCTGTGGCTCATGTGCACATGCTCGATCGGCTCCAGATGCTGGACGCTGATCAGCTCGCCGATCATCTTGGCGTCCAGCAGCTCCTTGAGCTCGCGGAAGTAAGGCGTGTAGCGCAGCACATGGCAGACGCCGACGATGCGGCCCACCTGCTGCGCCTTGGCCAGGATCAGCCGGCACTCGGCCTCGGTGGGCGCGATCGGCTTTTCCAGCAGCACGTCATAACCCATCTCCAACGCCGCCAGGCAGGGCTCGGTGTGCAGCTGGTCGGGCGTGGCGATGATCACGGCATCGGCCATCTTGGGCTGGGCGAAGACCTGCTCCCAGCTGGAGAAGCAGTGCTGCAGCGGCAGCTCGTGCAGGCGCCGCAGCTTGTGCATGCGTTGCGAGTTCGGGTCGGCCACGCCGACCAGGCGCATCTCCTCGGGATACTTGGCCGCAAAGTCGGCGTAGATCGAGCCACGATGGCCGGCCCCGATCAGCACCGCAGTGACCGGCCGTGCCAGCGGCTTGTGGCGCGGGTCGGCGTAAAGGTCTTCATGCAGGCCCAGCGTGCGGGCGATCTCGCCCCAGCCGTAGACGACCGAATTGCGCATCGCGCCAAGGCCGCGGGCCAGCGGTCGGGAGGCCATGAACTGGCGCAGGGACATATCAACAACTCCTTGTGTCGGGCCGCCAGGCTGACTCGGTCGCTCAGGCCGCGCGCACGCCCAACCAGCATGCCACGCCCAGCGCGAGCGCGCCGTAGCACAGCAACCACAGATAAAGCCGGCGCTGCGCGCGCAGGCCCTGCGCCAGCTGGGCCGTGCTCAAGGTCGTGCCCTGCAACTGCTCGGCGCGCGGCGGCGCCATGCAGCGGCTGGCCAGGCAGGTCACCGCCACGGCGGCCAGCAGACCGCTGAGGTTCCACCACATCCAGAACAGCCGGGCGCCCAGCCACTGCGCCAGCGCCAGGTTCAGCAGCAGGCCCGCCGCCACCCCCATCAGCACCGCCGGGCCGCGCGCGCGCCGGTCCAGGATGCCGCAGGCAAAGGCCGCCAGCAGCGGACCGTAGAACAGCGCACCGACCCGGTTGATGCCCTCGACCACGCTGCTGGCCAGGTCGCCCACCGTCAGCCCGAAGGCCACGATCAGCAGGCCCCAGCCCACGGTCACCAGCCGACCGGCCAGCAGCTGGCGGCGCAGCGCCACATGGGGCTCGACGAAGTCGCGCAGGGTCGCGGCCGAAAGGCTGTTCAGCGCCGAATCGAGGCTGGACATCGCGGCCGCCAGGATGGCCGCGACCAGCAGGCCGCGCAGACCGGCCGGCAGGAACAGCTCGATATAGCGCGGGATCAGATAGTCCAGCCGCCCCGGCGGCACCGCCGCGCGCAAGGCCTCGCTCTGCCAGTAGACCGCACCGACCGCCAGGCCCAGGCCGGCATAGAGCAGGGTCAGCGGGAAGCGCGCCAGGCCGTTGAACAGCAGCACGCGCTGTGCGCCGGCCACATCGCGGGCCGCCAGCTGGCGCTGCACCTGGCTCTGGTCGACGCCGTAATAGCTGATGTAGAGCACCAGGCCGCCGACGACAAAACCCCAGAACGGCGCCTTCGCGCCATCGCCCAGGCCATGACCCGCCTCGATCGCGGCCAGCCGCGCCGGCTCGTGGGCGGCCAGCAGGGCCGCAGCGCCGTCCAGCTGGCCCCAGGCCACCCAGCCGCAGACCACGATGCCCAGCAGCAGCACGGCCATCTGCAGCACATCGGTCCAGACCACGGCACGCATGCCGCCCATGGTGTCGTAGACCACCGTCAGCCCGCCCATCAGCACCACGCACCAGGCCAGCGGCAGCCCGGTGCAGACCTGCACGACCACGGCCGCCGCATACAGGGCCACACCGGTGGCCAGGCCGCGCGAGAGCAGGAAGACCGCGCTGAGCGCGAGCCGGGTCGGCCGGTCAAAGCGCCGCTCCAGGTATTCATAGACGCTGATCAGCGCCAGGCCGCGAAACACCGGCACCAGCACCAGCATCACGACGACCATCGCCAGCGGCAGCGCCAGCTCATACTGCAGCCAGGTCAGCCCGCCGCCGGGCACCAGGGCCACGAAGGCCGGAATGCCCAGAAAGGAGTTGGCCGAGGACTGGGTGGCCAGGGTCGAGATCGCCAGCGCCCACCAGGGCATGGCCCGGTCGCCGACGTAGTAGTCGGCCGCCGTATGCTGCGAGCGCGCCAGCCAGGCGCTCAGGCCCAGGGTGCTGGCCAGATAGGCCGCGATGATCAGCCAGTCCGGCGTCGTCATGCGCGGGCCGGCGGCGGCTGCGGCTGAGCAGGTGGGAACAGCAGCGCCGCCAGCTCCAGATACATGGGCCGCGTGATCAGCCGCGCCACGCCGCTGGCCAGCAGCGCGCAGGCCATCAGGCTCAGCACCATGGCCTGGCCCGAGACCATCTCCATCACGATGATGAAGGCGGTGATCGGGCCCTGGGTGGTGGCGGCCAGAAAGCCCACCATGCCCAGCGCGATCAAGGGGATGGCCGCGTCGCCGCGCACCCCGGTCAGCCAGGCCACATCATTGCCCAGCGAGGCACCAATGGTCAGCGAAGGTGCGAACACGCCGGCCGGCACGCCAGTCCAGGCCGAGAGCCAGGTGGCGCAGAACTTCAGCAAGGTGTACAGCCCCGGCTCGCCGCCGGGCTGCTGGCCCTCCAGCAAGGCCCGGGTCGGCGCGTAGCCGGCGCCGGCCGTCGTGCCGTCGGCCACCAGGCCGATCAGCGCCACCACGAAGGCGCAGCCGGCCGCAAAGCGCAGCGGGAACAGCCGCCGCCAGGCACTGAAGCGGTCCGGCAGGCCGCGCATCGACGCGATGATCAGGCGCGAAAACAGCCCACCGGCCAGGCCAGCGATCACCGCCACCAGCAGGCCCGGCCACAGCAGCGACCAGTCCAGCTGCTGCACGCGCAGCCGGCCGAAATAGGTCAGATTGCCGAACACCGAGACCGCGACCAGGCCGGCCAGCACGATGGCCGTGATCATCAGGGCGCTATGCGAACTGCTGCGCCGGCGCGACAGCTGCTCCAGCGCGAAGATCACCCCGCCCAGCGGCGTGTTGAAGGCCGCCGCGATGCCGGCCGCCGCGCCGGCCACCATCAGGTCATGGCTGTCGATGCCGGCCTGCGGCGACAGCCAGCGCTTCGCATGGGCCATCACACCGGCGCCCACCTGCACGGTCGGGCCCTCGCGGCCGATCGACAGCCCCGCCAACAGCCCGCCGGAGACCAGGCCGATCTTCTGCAGGGACAGGCGCAGCGAGACCAGCCGGCTGCGCTGCTCGGGCGCGAGTTCGTCGTCGAGCGCGCGCACCACCTGCGGAATGCCCGAACCCAGCGCGCCCGGCACAAAGCGGCGGGTCCACCACAGCACGGTCACCGTCAACGTCGGCGTCCAGATCAGCATCGCCGGCGCCGCCCAGGCGTGGCTGCTGCGCAGCGCCTCGAAGCCATGGCTGGCCGCCTCGGCCAGCAAGGTGAAGCCCACGACCACCAGGCCGGTGGCCACCGCATAGGCCAGCACCACGGCCCGATCCACCCACTGCCGGCCGCCGGCCAGCTCCAGCCTCAGATTGCGCCAGAAGTCCGGTTCCACATCTCGCATGGGCCCCGACCTTAACAGCCTTGGGGGGCCTCAGTGCGCGTACACCGACTCCAGCGAGGCAAAGCCCTTGATCTCGATCGGATTGCCGGAGGGGTCGACAAAGAACATGGTCCATTGCTCGCCCGGCTGGCCCGCAAAGCGGACCTGGGGCTTAAGCACGAACTCGCAGCCGGCCGCCTCCAGCCGCGCGGCCAGTGCCTGCCAGTCGGGCAGGGCCAGGATCAGGCCCAGGTGCGGCATCGGCACCAGATGCTCGCCGACCTGGCCGGTGCGGGAGGTCGCGAAGGGCTCGCCCAGATGCAGCGAGATCTGGTGGCCGAAGAAATCGAAGTCCACCCAGGTCGCGGTGCTGCGGCCTTCACGGCAGCCCAGCACGCCGCCGTAGAAGGCGCGCGCCTGGTCCAGATCACGCACATGAAAAGCCAGATGGAAGATGCTGCGCATCGCTTGCCTCGTCGAGTCCGAAAATCGTGGCATCGTAGCGGCATGAGCAATAGCAACAAGGACCTGCCGCACAGCCTCAAGCTGGTCACGATCTGGCTGCTGGTGATGCTGGCGGTCTTCCTGGGCATCAAGGGCCTGGAACACAGCCGCCAGCAAAGCAGCATCGAGCTGCATCAGGGCCGCATCCTGCTCAAGCGCGCACCCGACGGCCACTTCCACTGGCGCGGCCAGGTCAATGGCGTGACGGTGGACTTCCTGGTCGACACCGGCGCCACCTCGACCGCCCTGCCCCAGGGCCTGGCCGAGCGCGCGGGCCTGACGCCCGAGAGCCAGGTGCGCTCGCACACGGCCGGCGGCGTCGTGCAGGGCTATCGGGCGCGCGCCGACATCGAGCTGCAGGGCGGCGTCTCGGCCCAGCGCCTGCCGGTCACTGTGCTGCCCGATCTGGGCGCGCCGCTGCTGGGCATGGACCTGCTGTCGCGGCTGCGCTTTGTCCAGCAGGACGGCGTGCTGAGCATCGAGGCGCCCTGATAAACCAGCAGGCACAGCGGGCGCGCTGCGGCGTACCATGGGCCGGACAACACCGACAGGAGACTCCATGGCCGACAACAGCTTCACCAAGTTCGTCCCCGGTTTCGATTTTCTGCAGGGCCTGGTCAAGAACGCCGGCGCCGCGCTGCCCGGCATGGGCCAGTGGGTAGCGCCGACCCTGAACCCCGAGGAGCTGGAAAAACGCATCGAGGAGCTGCGCACCGTGCAGTTCTGGCTGGAGCAGAACGCCCGCATGCTGGGCGCGACCATCCAGGCCCTGGAGGTGCAGCGCATGACCTTGTCGACGCTGAAGTCGATGAATGTGCCGCTGGCCGAGCTGCGTGACAGCCTGAAGGTCGCCACCCCGAAGGCCCAGGTCGAGCCGGAGCCCGAAGCCGAAGCCGAGGAGAAACCCGCCGCGCCGGCGGCCGTGGACCCGATGCAATGGTGGTCGGCGCTGAGCCAGCAGTTCACCCAGCTGGCCACCACCGCGATGAAGGACAGCGCCACCGACGCCGCCAAGAACCTGGCCGGCAACCTGGTCAAGCAGAGCTTCGAGGCCGCCGGTGAGACCCTGCGCAAGACCGCCGCGATGCCGGGGGCCCTGGCCAAGAAGGCCGCCACCCAAGTCGCCGCCCGCCCGGCCGCGAAGAAAAAAGCCGCGGCCAAGCCGGCCACCCGACCGCGCAAACCCTGAGTACCGATGAAACCCTTTGCCCACGCCCACGCCACCCACCCCGACGCCCATATGGCGCTGGCGCTGGCGGCGGCGCAGATCGAAGCCCAGCGCCAGGTCAGCGGTCTGCAACCGACCCTGGGCTGGCTGTATTTCTGCGACGGTTTCGCGCCGCAGGCCGAGGCCTTGCTGGCCGAGCTGCGGCAGCGCTGGCCCGGTGTGGCCTGGGTCGGCGCGGCGGGGCCGGGCATCTGCGCCAGCGGGGTCGAGTATTTCGATGAGCCGGCGCTGGCCCTGATGCTGGCCGAGCTGCCCGCCGATCAGTTCCGCGTGTTCTCCGGCACCCGGCCGCTGGCCGGCTGGCCGGCCGAGCTGCTGCAGGTGCATGCCGACCCGGCGACCATAGACCTGCAGGAGCTGATCGCCGAGCTGGCGGCGCAGACCGACAGCAGTTATGCCTTCGGCGGCCTGGCGCTAGGGCGGCATGGCGGCGTGCAACTGGCCGACGGCGTCTGGCGCGGTGGGCTCTCGGGCGTGGCTTTCGGATCCGGCCTGCGCGTGCTCTCCCGGGTCAGCCAGGGTTGCCAGCCGCTGGGCGTGGAGCGCCGCATCAGCGCCTGCGACGGCAATCTGCTGCTGGAGCTGGACGGCCAGCCGGCGCTGGACTGCCTGCTGCAAGACCTGGCCCTGCCGGTGCTGAGCCAGCCCGGCGAGCTGCGCGAGGCCTTGCCGCGCTTTCGCAAGACCCTGGCAGGCATCAGCCCGGTCGGCAAGACACAAAAGTCCGCCGGGCGCGGCTACGGCGCCGAGGTGCTGGTGCGCCATCTGGTGGGCATCGACCCCGGTCGGCGCGGCGTGGCCATCGGCGACCAGCTGCAGGTCGGCCAGCGCCTGAGCTTTTGCGAGCGCAATCCCGAGGCGGCGCGGCGCGATCTGCTGCGCATCTGCACCGAGCTGCGCGCCGAGGGCGAGGAGCAGCCGCCGGCCGATGGCGGCCCGGCCATCGCCGGCGCGCTCTACATCAGCTGCGCCGGTCGCGGCGGCCCACACTTCGGCGCGCCCTCGGCCGAGGCGCAATGGGTGCAGCACGGCCTGGGCGATGTGCCCCTGGTCGGCTTCTTCGCCGGCGGCGAGATCGCGCATGCCAATCTCTACGGCTACACCGGCGTGCTGACGGTGTTCATGCGCTCATGAAACGGCGGCAGGCTCTGCTGGCCGGCGTGGGCCTGCTGAGCGGGGCGGCCGCCGCCGAAGACCTGCGCATCCTCTATCCGCAGCACGAACCCCTGCAAGGACCGCAGGTCAGCTATGTGCTGGCCCTGCTGCGGCTGGCACTGGAGCGCTGCGAGCGCCGCTACCGGCTGCAGGCGAGCGACCGCCCCATGGTGCAAAGCCGCTCGCTGCTGGAGCTGGCCCGGCCCGAGCCCGGCATCGATCTGTTCTGGACCATGACCACAGCCGAGCGCGAGCGCCGCCTGCTGCCGATCCGCATCCCGCTGGAGAGGGGTCTGATCGGCTGGCGTCTGGTCCTGGTGCGCGCCGCCGACCGCGAGCGCTTCGCCGCGCTGCAGGACCTGGTGGACCTGGCGCCCCATATCGCGGGCCAGCTGCATGACTGGCCCGACACCGCCATCCTGCGCGCCAATGGCTTGCGGGTGCGCACGCACAGCCATTTCCAGAGCCTGTTCGCGCAGCTGGCCGAGGGCGCGGTCGACTACCTGCCGCGCTCCATCATCGAGATCGATGACGAAGCCCAGGCCTATGCGGACCGCGGCCTGGTGATCGAGCCGCATCTGCTGCTGCGCTACCCGACCGCGCTGTACTTCTTCGTCAGCCCGCGCCGGCCGCAGCTGCATGCCGATCTGAGCCAGGGGCTGGAGGCGGCCCAGGCCGACGGCAGCTTCGAGCGCACCTTCCAGCAGCAGTTCGGCGCGCTGGCCGCGCGGCACCAGCTGGCCCAGCGCCGTCAGCTGCAGCTGGCCAATCCGGCACTGCCGGCGGCCACGCCGCTGCAGCGCAAGGAGCTGTGGTTCCAGCTGCCCCGCTGAAGCCGGCACTGCGGTCAAAGCAGTACGAACTTCCACGCAAGCTGCGGCCGGCACCGCAAGCTACAGTTGACGGCCGCCAAGGAGACCCCAGTTGAACGCCGCCGCCCGCTCCGTAACACCTGCCACCTCACGCGCCCAGAGTCAGACCGAGCTGGTGGCCGCCTTGGCCGAGGTGCTGCCGCCCCATGCCCTGCTGTGGCAGGGCGAGGACACCGTGCCCTATGAATGCGACGGCCTGACCGCCTACCGCGAGCGCCCGCTGGCGGTGGCCCTGCCGGAGACCGAGGCGCAGGTCGCCGCGGTGCTCAAGACCTGTCACCGTCTGGGTGTGCCGGTGGTGGCGCGCGGCGCCGGCACCGGCCTGTCCGGCGGCGCCCTGCCCCATGCGCTGGGCCTGACCCTGGCGCTGGCCAAGTTCAACCGCATCCTCGATCTGAGCCCCAGCGCGCGCACCGCCCGGGTGCAATGCGGCGTACGCAACCTGGCCATCTCCGAGGCCGCCGCGCCCCACGGCCTCTATTACGCGCCCGACCCGAGCAGCCAGATCGCCTGCACCATAGGCGGCAATGTGGCCGAGAACTCGGGCGGCGTGCACTGCCTGAAGTACGGCCTGACCCTGCACAACGTGCTGCGCGTGCGCGGCTTCACGGTGGAGGGCGAGGCGGTCGAGTTCGGCTCGGAGGCGCTGGACGCCGCCGGTCTGGACCTGCTGAGCCTGATCGTCGGCAGCGAGGGCATGCTGGCCGTGATCACCGAGGTGACGGTCAAGCTGATACCCAAGCCACAGCTGGCGCGCTGCATCATGGCCAGCTTCGATGACATCCGCAAGGCCGGCGACGCGGTGGCCCATATCATCGCGGCCGGCATCATCCCGGCCGGCCTGGAGATGATGGACAAGCCGATGACGGCCGCGGTGGAGGACTTCGTCCACGCCGGCTACGACCTGGGGGCCGAGGCGATCTTGCTGTGCGAGAGCGACGGCACGCCGGAGGAGGTGGAGGAAGAGATTGGCCGCATGGAAGCGGTGCTGTGGGCCAGCGGCGCGACCCGCTGCGAGGTCAGCGCCAGCGAGGCCCAGCGCCTGAAGTTCTGGAGCGGCCGCAAGAACGCCTTCCCGGCCTCGGGCCGCATCAGCCCGGACTATATGTGCATGGACTCGACCATCCCGCGCAAGAAGCTGGCCGACATCCTGCTGGCCATCCAGCAGATGGAGACAAAGTATGGCCTGCGCTGCGCCAATGTCTTCCACGCTGGCGACGGCAATCTGCACCCGCTGATCCTGTTCGATGCCAACGACCCCGATCAATTGCACCGCTGCGAACTGTTCGGCGCCGAGATCCTGGAGTACAGCGTCGCGCTGGGCGGCACCGTGACCGGCGAGCATGGTGTTGGCATAGAGAAGCTCGGCTCGATGTGCGTGCAGTTCTCGACCGAGGAGCGCGAGCAGATGCTGTCGCTCAAGCGCGCTTTTGATCCGCACTCGCTGCTGAACCCCGGCAAGGTGATTCCGACGCTGCAGCGCTGCGCCGAGTATGGTCGCATGCATGTCAAGAAGGGCCTCTTGGCCTTCCCCGAACTGCCGAGGTTTTGATCGATGACGATCCAGCAGCTGCAAGAACGCATCAAGGACGCCGCCGCGCGCGGCGCCACCTTGGATATCCACGGCCATCGCAGCAAGGCCTTCTATGGCCAGCCGCCCGGCGGCGAGGCGCTGGACATCAGCGACTTCTCGGGCGTCACCAGCTATGAGCCCAGCGAGCTGGTCGTCACGGCCAAGGCCGGCACCGCGATCACCGAGCTGGAGGCCCTGCTGGCCGAGCAGGGCCAGCATCTGGCCTTCGAGCCGCCGCGCTTTAGGGGCAGCGAACGTGGCCGCGGGACCGTCGGCGGCATGGTGGCCGCCGGGCTCTCGGGCCCGGCTCGCGCCACGGCCGGCTCGGTACGCGACCACATCCTCGGCCTGACCCTGATCAACGGCCGCGCCGAGGCGATGAACTTCGGCGGTACGGTGATGAAGAATGTCGCCGGCTACGACGTCTCGCGCCTGATGGCTGGCTCGCTGGGCGTGCTGGGCCTGATCGCCGAGGTCTCGATCAAGGTCTTGCCGCGTCCGGTGGCCAGCACCACGCTGCGCTTCGAGATGGACCAGGTCCAGGCCCTGCGCGAACTGAACCGCTGGGGCGGCCTGCCCCTGCCCATCCAGGCCAGCGCCTGCTGGGACGGGGCCTTGATCCTGCGCCTGGCCGGCGCGCAGGCGGCGGTGACGGCGGCCGTCCGGAGCCTGGGCGGCGAGACCATCCCGCAAGACCTGGCCCTGCCCTTCTGGGAAGGTCTGCGCGACCAGAGCGACGAGTTCTTCCAGGGTGCCGAGCGCGCGGTGCAGGGCGGCGCGCGGCTGTGGCGGCTGTCGCTGCCGCAGACCGCGCCGGTGCTGCATCTGTCCGGCGAGCAACTGGTCGAGTGGGGTGGTGCGCAGCGCTGGGTCACCAGCGCGCAGCCGCCGGCCCAGGTGCGCGAGGCCGCGGCGGCGGCCGGCGGCCATGCGACGCTGTTCCGCGCGCTGGACAAGAGCCCCGGCACGTTTTCGCCGCTGTCGGCGCCGCTGCTGCGCATCCATCGCGAGCTGAAGAAGTCCTTCGATCCGCAAGGCCTGTTCAACCCCGGCCGGCTCTACCCGGACCTCTGAGGCCGCCACCATGGATGCCTTGCGCGGCCTGACGATTTTGCTGCTGTGTCAATCGGCCGGCGAGTTGCTGACGCGCGTGCTGGCCCTGGGCCTGCCCGGCCCGGTGCTGGGCATGCTGATCCTGATGCTGCTGCTGCGCCTTCCGATCACGCGTGCGCCGGTGCAGGCGGCCGCCGAGGGCCTGCTGGCCCATCTGTCGCTGCTGTTCGTGCCGGTGGGCGTCGGCGTGATCACCCATCTGGACCTGATCGCTGCCCACGGCCCGCGCCTGGCGCTGGCCGTGCTGGCCTCGACCCTGATCGGCCTGGCGGTCAGCGCCTGGGTGCTGCAACTGCTGCTGAGCCGCGGCCGCGAGGTTCAGCGATGAGCAACAGTTTCGTCGAGCTGTGGGTCTATCTGTCGGCCACGCCGCTGTTCGGGCTGACCCTGACGCTGAGTGCCTATCTGCTGGCGCTGGCGCTCTACCAACGCAGCGGCCATGCACCCTGGGCCAATCCGGTGCTGTGGACCGTCGTGACGCTGGCCGGCCTGCTGATGCTCAGCGGCACGCCCTATCCGCGCTATTTCTCCGGCGCGCAATTCATCCATTTCCTGCTTGGCCCGGCGGTCGTCGCGCTGGGCTGGCCCTTGTGGCAGCGGCGCGCCGAGCTGCGCCAGCGCCTGGGCGTGGTGCTGATCGCGGCACTGGCCGGCGGCGCAGCGGCGGCCGGCAGCGCGGTGCTGATCGGCTGGGCCCTGGGCCTGCCGCCCGAGCTGCTGCGCTCGCTGGCGCCCAAGTCGGTGACCGCGCCGGTGGCAATGGGCATTGCCGAGCAATTGGGCGGCATCCCGGCGCTGGCCGCCGTGCTGGCGGTGCTGACCGGGCTGACCGGCGCGCTGCTGGGCAAGTACCTGTTCGACCTGCTGGGCATTACGCTGCCGCAGGCGCGCGGCTTTGCGCTGGGCACCGCCTCGCACGGCATCGGCGCGGCCCGCGCGCTGCAGGTCCATCCCGACGCCGGCGCCTATGCCGGCCTGGCGCTGAGCCTGCAGGTGCTGCTGGCGGCCTTGCTGATGCCGCTGGCGGCACGGCTGATCTGACACCTTTTCCGAGCATTTATGCAGACCAATCTCGCCCCCGAGTTCCAGTCCACGCCCGAAGGTCGCGAGGCCGAGGAGATCCTGCGGCGCTGTGTGCACTGCGGCTTCTGCACCGCGACCTGCCCGACCTACCAGCTGCTGGGCGACGAGCTCGATGGTCCGCGCGGCCGCATCTATCTGATCAAGCAGGTGCTGGAGGGCGCGACGCCCACCGCCAGCACCCAGCTGCATCTGGACCGCTGCCTGACCTGCCGCAACTGCGAGAGCACCTGCCCGTCCGGCGTGCAGTACGGCAATCTGCTGGAAATCGGCCGCAACATCGTCGAGGCCAAGGTCGAGCGGCCGCGCCAGCAGCGCGCCCTGCGCTGGCTGTTGAAGGAGGGCCTGACCTCGCCGCTGTTCAAGCCGGCGATGAAGCTGGGCCAGGCCCTGCGGCCGCTGGTGCCGGCCGCACTGAAGGACAAGCTGCCGGCCAAGGCCCCGGCGCGGGCCCACGATTGGCCGACCCGCAGCCACAAGCGCAAGGTGCTGATGCTGCTGGGCTGCGTGCAGCCGGCGATGATGCCCAATATCAATAGCGCGACCGCCCGGGTGCTGGACGCCGCCGGTATCCAGACCCTGGTGGCCGACGGTGCCGGCTGCTGCGGCGCGATCCGCAGCCATCTGAGCGATCAGGCCGGCGGCCTGGCCGATATGCGCCGCAATATCGACGCCTGGTGGCCGCTGGTCGAGGGGCTGACCGGGGCCGGCAAGGTCGAGGCCCTGGTGATGAATGCCTCCGGCTGCGGCGTCACGGTCAAGGAATATGGTCATGCGCTGGCCCATGACCCCGATTACCGCGACAAGGCGCAGCGCATCAGCGCGCTGACCCGGGACCTCAGCGAGCTGCTGCCCGAGCTGGTGGCGCCGCTGAAGGCGCGGCTGAAGACCAAGGCCCACCCGAAGCTCGCCTACCACCCGCCCTGCACCTTGCAGCACGGCCAGCAGCTGCGTGGTGGCCTGGAGGGCGCGCTGCGCGAACTGGGTTTCACGATCGATCTGGCACCCAGCGACAGCCATCTGTGCTGCGGCTCGGCCGGTACCTATTCGGTCTTGCAGCCAGAGTTGTCCAAGCAGCTGCGCGACCGCAAGCTCAAGGCCTTGGCCCCGCTGCAGGCCGACACCATCGTCTCGGCCAATATCGGCTGCATCCAGCATCTGCAGGGGGGGTGCTCCACCCCGGTGCGGCACTGGGTGGAGGTGCTGGACGAGGCTTTGGGCTGATTCGTCGGGAGCAGACCACCCCCTCTCCAGTTGTGCGAATTGCGCCCAAACAAGGGCAAATGTGGAGAGAAGCGTCACAAGCTGTCCCCAGAATAACGCCCATCCCTAGGAGGGGAAGACCGAGCGGCCAGGGGTTGAGCCAGCCAGCGCCGCCGCGAGCCGGCCCAGCGAGCCAGCCACCCATCAAGACCCCAGCTGCGGCAACACAGCGTTGCCAGATAGAAAAAGGGCCGGGTTCGCAGCGATGCGGGCCCGGCCTTCTTATTCGCACAGCCCGGGTAATCACCGAGGCGCTCGGGCGAGCCCGGCGAGTCGCGCAGCTTAAGCTCGCCCCTCGTCCAGACCCACCCGAAGAGCCCGTCCATGAGCACAGCCCCCTACACCCGCCGCGCCTTGCTGCTGAGCGCCGCCGCTCTGCTGGTCGGCTGCGCCAGCGGCCCAGCGAGCGTGGCGCCCGCCGCCAGCAAACCCAAGCTGATCGTCTTCCTGGTGGTCGACGGTCTGCCGCAGCGCCAGGTGCTGAGCTATCGCGACCAGCTGCAGCCCGATGGCTTCAAGCGTTTCCTGGATCGCGGCGCCTGGTTCGCCAACGCCCACTACGGCCATGGCCACACGGTCACGGCGGCCGGCCATGCGGTGATGCTGTCGGGTGCCTATCCGCAGAAGAGCGGCATCATCGGCAATGAATGGCGCGACCGCGAGACCGGCGAGACGGTTTACTGCACCGGCGACAGCGCCCACCAGTACATCGGCCACAAAACCGCGCCGCTGGCCGGCACCAGCCCGAAGAATTACAAGGTCGAGACAGTCGGCGATGTGCTGCGCGGCCTGCAGCCCGAGTCCAAGGTGATCGGCATCTCGGGCAAGGACCGCGGCGCCATCCTGCCGGCCGGCCACAAGGGCCAGGCCTATATGTATATGAGCGAGAGCGGCCAGTTCGCCTCCAGCACCTATTACATGGCCGCCCATCCGGCCTGGGTCAACGGCTTCAACGCCGCCAAACCGGCCGACGCCTTCTTCAAGAAGAGCTGGGCGCCCTTGCTGCCCGAGTCGGCCTATGCCCGCTCGGTGCCCGACGGCCAGCCCTGGCAGAGCACCGGCGGCAATGGCAACCAGCTGCCCGCCGTCATCGGCGACAAGCACGAGAAACCCGGTCCGCTGTTCTACGCCAACATCATCCCCTCGCCCTTCGGCGACGAGATCACGCTGGCCTTCGCCCGTGCCGCGATCGAGGGCGAACAGCTGGGCGCCGACGACAAGACCGACATCCTCTCGGTCAGTCTGTCCAGCCACGACTACATCAACCATGCCTTCGGCCCCGAGTCGCGCCTCTCGCACGACCATCTGCTGCATCTGGACCGCTATCTGCAAGCCTTCTTCCAGTATCTGGATGCCAAGGTCGGTGCCGGCAACTATGTTGCGATGCTGACCGCCGACCATGGCTTTGCTGACACGCCCGAATGGGCCAAGAGCCAGGGCAAGGATGCCGAGCGCATCAACCCGGCGCTGACCCTGGGCTGGCTCAACGCCGAGCTGGCCAAGCAGTTCGGCGAGCCCAAGCTGGCGCGCGGCTACTCGGCCGCCGGCCTCTTGTTCGACGAGAAGGCAATCAAGGCACGCGGCCTGAAGTCGGCCGATGTGTACGCCGCAGCCAAGAAGCTGCTGCTGCAGGTCGATGGCGTGGCCGATGTCTTCACGCTCGAGCAGATGCAGGGCAGCGACACGAAGACGCCCTATCTCGAAGCGATGCGCAAGTCCTGGCACCCGGACATCGCCGCGCCGCTGCAGATCGTCGTCAAGCCCAACTGGCTCTACAGCTCGCGCGGTGGCGGCAGCTCGCACGGCACGCCTTATGAGTACGACACCCAGGTACCCATCCTCGCCTGGGGCCCGACCTGGGTGGGCCGCGGCGAGGTGAAGCAGCGCGTCGAGGTGGCCGATATCGCGCCAACGCTGGCCGCCATCCTGCAGGTGCCGGCACCGGCGCAGTCGCAAGGCAGGCCGCTGCCCTTGCCACGCTGACTCGCGCTGACTCCCATCGATCCCAGCAAGAGGCCGCCGATGCGGCCTCTTCTGCCATTCGCCGCTTGCTGACATCGCCTGGCAGCAGGGCTGCGCTACGCTTGCCGGCTGACTCCTCTCCCTGCAGGTACTCCCTTGTTCAGCTGGTTTGAAAAACGCGTCGACCCCTATCCGCAGACGCCACCGCCGCAGCCGCCCGCCGGCTTCTTCCCCTTTGTCTGGGCCGCCACCCAGGGCATGCGGCCGCTGATCATCGGCATGACGGCGTTGACCGCCGCCTTCGGCGCCTTCGAGGCGCTGCTGTTCGCGATGCTGGGCTCGGTGGTCGACTGGCTGGCCGCCGTGCCGCCCGAGAAGCTGTGGGAGCAGGAGAAAGCCAATCTGCTGCTGCTGGCCGCCATCCTGCTGGGCAGCCCGCTGCTGATCGCCTTGCAGGCCATCAGCAAGTACCAGGGCCTGTCGAGCAACTTCCCGATGCGGCTGCGCTGGAACTTCCACCGCCATCTGCTGGGCCAGAGCCTGTCCTTCTACCAGGACGAGTTCGCCGGCCGGGTCTCGGCCAAGCTGATGCAGACCGCACTGGCGGTGCGCGACTGCTGGCTGATCGTCACCGACATCCTGGTCTTCATCACGATCTACTTCGTTACGATGATGGCCGTGGTCGGCGGCTTCGACGCCGTGCTGCTGCTGCCCTTCCTGGCCTGGCTGCTGCTGTACCTGATCGCGCTGTGGTACTACGTGCCGCGCCTGGGCAAGGCCGCCAGCGAGCAGGCCGATGCGCGCAGCCTGATGAGCGGCCGCATCACCGATGCCTACACGAACATCGGCACCGTCAAGCTGTTCTCGCACTCGCAGCACGAGGCCCAGTTCGCGCGCGGCGCGATGCAGGAGTTCCTGGCCACCGCCTACCGCCAGATGCGCCTGATCAGCGGCTTCGAGGTGATCAACCATGTGCTGAGCATGCTGCTGATCGCAAGCACCGCCGGCGTCACCTTGTGGCTGTGGATGCAGGGCCAGGTCGGGGTCGGCGCGGTGGCGGCGGCCACCGCGATGGCGCTGCGCCTGAACGGCATCTCGCACTGGATCATGTGGGAGATGGCCGAGCTGTTCGAGAACATCGGCACGGTGCAGGACGGCATCAGCACCCTGTCCAAGAGCGTCAGCGTGCGCGACCGGGCCGATGCGAAACCGCTGCAGGTCAGCCGTGGCGAGATCCGCTTCGAGCGGGTCGGCTTTGCCTACGGCGGCACGAAGCCGGTGCTGAAGAACCTGGACCTGACCATCAAGCCGGGCGAGAAGATCGGCCTGGTGGGCCGCTCGGGCGCCGGCAAGTCGACCCTGGTCAACACCTTGCTGCGGCTCTATGACATCGAGCAGGGCCGCATCCTGATCGACGGCCAGGACATCGCCGGCGTCACGCAGGACAGCCTGCGCGCCCAGGTCGGTATGGTGACCCAGGACACCAGCCTCCTGCACCGCTCGGTGCGCGACAACCTGCTCTACGGCAGGCCCGAGGCCAGCGATGCGCAGATGATTGCCGCCGCCGAGCGCGCCGAAGCACATGAGTTCATCCTGAGCCTCAGCGACCCGAAGGGCCGCAAAGGCTATGACGCCCATGTCGGCGAGCGCGGCGTCAAGCTCAGCGGTGGCCAGCGCCAGCGCATCGCGATCGCCCGCGTGATGCTGAAGGACGCACCCATCCTCCTGCTCGACGAGGCCACCAGCGCGCTGGACTCCGAGGTCGAGGCGGCCATCCAGACCAGCCTCTACCGGCTGATGCAGGGCAAGACCGTGGTCGCGATCGCGCACCGGCTTTCGACCATCGCCGCGATGGACCGGCTGATCGTGATGGACGGCGGCGAGATCGTCGAGCAGGGCAGCCATGCCGAGCTGCTGGCGCAGGGCGGCCTGTATGCGCGGCTGTGGGCGCACCAGAGCGGCGGTTTTCTGGGCGAAGAGGAATAGCGCGCCGCTACGCCGTGCCGACCAGGCGCTGGATCAGCCCGGCCAGCTCGTGCACCGAATGCACATCGAGGCGGGCATAGATCTTCTTGACATGGTCGGCCACGGTGGACGGCGACACGGCCATCAGCCGGGCGATCTCCAGCTGTGAGTGGCCGGTGCGCAACAGCAGGCAGACGTCTTTCTGCGTCGGCGTCAGCGCCAGATTGTCGAGCACGCGGCGCAGTGCCAGCCCCTGCGGCTCATGATGCTGCACCGTGATATGCAGCAGCGGAGCCCGGTCCTGACCCAGGGTCTGCAGCGGGCAGCTCTCGAACAGAAAACGCCCCCTGGCGTTCTCGACGCTCACGCTGCTGCCCGGCCGACTCAGCCCGGGGCTGCGCCGATGCTGCTCCCACAGCGCCGTCAGCGTCGGGAAGTGCTCGCGCCTGGGGCTGACGCTGGCGTTCTCGGGCGTGACCCCGCCATGCGCGAGCAGCAGCAGCTTCAAGACCTCGGGCGAGAGATGCAGCAGCTCGCCGTCGGTGCCCAGGCAGAGAATGCCCCGCCGGTCGCGGCGCGCCACATAGGCTATGCCGCCGAGCTCGGCCGTCGGGGCCTGCAGGCCGCGCGCGACATAGGGCACGATGCGCGCCAGCAAGCCCTCCTCGGCGCGACTGAACTTGCGCTCGCCGGGGCCGCGATACAGCACCAGTGAGCCCAGCGGCTCGCCCCTGACGCCGCGCACCACCGCCTCGGCCCGGGTGTGCAGGCGCTGCGGCCGCCAGATCTCGTTGTAGAGCGCCGAGCGGAAGAACTCGGGCCTGTCCAGACGCTCGGCGCTGTGCACGACGACGCCGCTGGTCACCGCCTCGTGGAAGGGCATCATCACCTCGGCCTCGCGTCGGTTGTGAAAGGCCTCGAAGTAGTGGCGGTTGATCTCGTGGTCGACATCACCCTCGAAGTAGTAGCGCAGCAGGCGCCCGCGCGCATCGGTCCAGTCGAACAGATTGCGGTCGGACGGGATCAGGCCATGCAGCAGCTCCAGCAGCGCCGGGATGAAGACCTCCGCGGTCAGGCCCATCGCCGCGAGCGTGCGCAGCTTGGCCATGTCGGCAGCGTGTTTCATGCGTCCCATGCTTTCATGAGGCCGGCTCGATGTCGCCCCCTATCGAGGGGGCGAGAACGCCGGCCCGGCTGTCTAGTGTCTGGACGTGGCGCAAGCCCACACCCCATCGTCCACTCACGCCAAGGGAGCTCCCCATGTCCAAGCCCAGCTTCTCCTCGCCACCCGGCCTCCGCAGCCTGAGCCCGGGCCTGATCGCCGCCGCCGCGCTGATCGCCTGCGGCGGCGGCAGCGACTCCGATCCCGAACCCGCCGTGGCGCAGACCACCGATATGAGTATCCGCGTGCTGGACGGGCCGATCCAGCACGCACTGGTATGCCTGGATGCCAATGGCAACAGCAGCTGCGACAGCGACGAGGTGCAGGGCCGCAGCGACGCCGAGGGCCGTGTCACGCTGAAGGTGCCCAGCGCCGAGATGAGCCGCCATGTGGTGCTGGCCCAGATCGGCACCGACGCGATCGACAAGGACCACGGCCCTGTCTCCACCGCCTTCATGATGACGGCACCGGCCGATGCCGGCAGCGTGGTCTCGCCGCTGAGCACCCTGGTGCAGATCCAGGCCGCCAGCAGCGGCAGCAGCACGGCGGCGGCCGAGCAGGCGCTGCAGCAGCAGCTCAGCATCGACACCCCGCTGCTGGGCGACTTCAGCCAGGGCAGCGATGCCGGCGCCAAGCTGGCGGCCGATCTGGCCCGCCTGCTGGTGCTGACCAAGCAGCAGCAGCTCGGCGACACGGCCGGCGCCACCGACAGCGCCGGCAGCCCGCTGAGCAAGGCCGATATCGAGACCGAGATCAACAAGCGCCTGGTGGCCCTGCTGCCCGAGCTGATGGGGGCGGCCATCGCCCCGGCGCTGCAGGACGCCGCCACGGCCGAGGCCCGCGCGGCCGCCATGCTGGCCGCCGCCAAGGACCTGGCGCAGGCCGCCGGTCTCAGCAAGAGCAATATCGCCACGCTGATCGCCCAGAGCAAGGCGCCCGGCGCCCCCGAGGAGGCGGCGTCGGCGCCCAAGGCCGGCCTGTCGCTGCGCTGGTTCAGCTTCAGCGATCCCGGCAACTACTACATCCGTACCTACGAATCCACCGCCGCGCAGAACACACCCGATGCCCAGGGACTGCGCCACTACACCGAATACCGCGAAAGCCGGACCACGGTCGGTGGCGTGCTGAAAAGCCATCAGGAGTTCGGCGTCAACCGCCTCGGCGAGGGCAGCAAGAACTGGCTGCGCAACCAGGTGTTCTGGACCGGCAGCGAGTGGTTCGACTGCCCGGCCGAGCATCTTCATCAGGCGACGCCCTGGGACGCCCAGGGACGCAGCGAATCGCTGTACTGCAAGGCCTTCAAGTCCGGCAACAAGCGCACGCTGCGCGATATTTCCGGCATCGCGATGGGCGAGATCGTCAAGCAGATCCGCGCCCATCCACCGACCGATGACCAGGGCAGCTTCGCCGGCTGGGGTCCGGACCCGCAGCGCTATGCCGCCGAGCTGGCCGCCCCCTTCCCGGCCGGCTCGGTGCTGATCACGCAGGACAGCCGGCAGCTCAGCAACCCCGATGCCTACAGCACGGCCGCCGCCGACCGGGTCTACATCCATGTCCAGGCCCTGCGCGAGGGCGACCGTGCCAGCTGCGACGGCTGGACCGCGGCCACCGCCGACAGCCTGCGCAGCCTGGCCACCGATCTGGAGAGCCTGGTCGCCGCGGTGCCCGGCACGCCCTGCAGCTACACCGCCAACCCGGCCGTACACGGCAGCCGCAACGAGGCCTGGGGCGCCACCTCGCTGAGCCTGGGCAATGTCAGCGATGCCGCCTTCACGGCACCGAGCAGCTACTACCGCAGCGGACTGCGTCGGCTGCGGGTCTCCTTCGGCCCCGGCAACACCACGACCTACTGGACTTGCGTGCTGCGCGCCAGCGACGACCATGCGCGCAACTGCGACAAGCTGGGCAGCGGCAGCTACAGCATCGAGACACTCGGCGATGCCCGCGTGCTGCGCCTGGCCAAGCTGCCGCCGCAGGCCGCCGGCCTGGGCTTCGAGCGTCTGTTCGTCGAACGCGGCGGCAAGGTCTTCTACGGCTTCCGCGACAAGCTCAAGGTCGGCCAGTCGCTGCGCCTGAATCTGGAGGCCACCGAGGCGCTCGGCCAGGCCCTGTCCCTGCCCTGAGCCGGCCCTGAGGCGGCCGGAAAAGCCGCCTCAGTCCGGCAGCGGCATGCCATAGCGTGCCGCCAGCGCCGCGACCGTGCCGTCGCGGCGCATGCCGTCCCAGGCCAGCCGCAGGTTCTGGGCCAGCACCGCGCTGCTGGGCAGGCTCAGCGCAATCCAAGGCCGCGATTCCGAGAACTTCAGCAGCGGTTCGATCAGCTGGGGGTCGTGACCATGGCGGCGCAGCAGCTCCGGCGCCAGCACCCGGTTCAGCGCGAGCAGCTGGCTGCGCCCGGCAAAGAATTTGCGCAGCATGATGTCGTAGTCGGCGCTGCGATCGAGGTGCTGGTCCGGCGAGAAGCCCAGCGTCACCAGCTCGTGCTCGGACACATCGTCCTTGATCACGGCGGTCAGATAGGCCCTCGCCGCGTCGAGGTCGCGCGGCCGCACATCGGGCCGCGAGCGCAGCCTGAACAACCAGCCCTGGCGCACCGAGATCTGTGCCACCCAGTGGAACTGCGCCTCACGCTCGGGCAGACGCACGATGGCCGGCAGCAGCACATTGGCCTGCAGCTGGGCGCGGCGCGAGACGCGGGGCCAGGAGCTGAACTCGAAATCGCCCGCGATCCGCGCCCGCACCAGCAGCTCGCGCGCCAGCTCCACCGCATAGCCGGCCGCCTGCCCCCGGGCGTCGCTGAAGGAATAGGGCGCGAACTCCTCCAGCAGCACGGTGAGGCGTTGCTGCGCCCGGGCGCCGCCGAGCAGGCCGGCCAGACCCAGGCCCAGCAGCGAGCGCCGGCGCTGCTTGCCATCGCGACGAAAAGGGCTCGGGCTTGTCATCAAGGTGCCATCGGTTCGCGGCGAGCATCCACAATGAGATGAACGAACAGCCGATCAAAGCGCGGGCCCAGAGCTTCGGCGAGGAGCTCGCCAACTGCATCAGTCATGGTCTGGGCTTTTTGCTTGCCGTGGCTGCGCTGCCGATACTGACATATTTCGCCGCCCAGCAGGGCTCGGCTCGCAAGGTGGTTGCGGCCAGTGTGTTTTCGGCCACGATGATCCTGCTCTACCTGGTGTCGGCGCTCTACCACGCGCTGCCCGAGGGCCGGGCCAAGAGCTGGGTGAACCGGCTCGACCACGCGGCCATCTACCTCTTCATCGCCGGCAGCTACACGCCTTTTGCGCTCGGGGCGCTGCGGGGGCCCTGGGACTGGTCGCTGTTCGGCACCGTCTGGGCCTGCGCGGCGCTGGGCGTGGCGGCCAAGCTGATGGACCGGCTGCGCCATCCGCTGTGGTCGACCGGCCTGTATGTCGCGATGGGTTGGCTGGTGCTGGCCGCGCTGGTGCCGCTGCTGCCGCAGATGCCGGCCGCCGGCATCTGCTGGCTGGTGGCCGGCGCGCTGTGCTACACCGTCGGCGCCCTGGTCTTCCTGCTCGACCACCGCGTGCGCTATGCGCATCTTGTATGGCATTTGCTGGTGATGGGCGGGTCTGCCTGTCACTTTTTCGCCGCGCTCTGGTACGCCATCTAGCCGGGCCGGCTACCATGCCGGCCGTGAACATCGAGCAGTCCAAACGCACCAGCGCCGCCTTCGCCACCGGCATCTTCCGACCCCATGGCCAGGTCGACATCTGGGCCGAGGGTTCTATCGTCAGGCTGGAGGCCAGCGGCCCCTTCAACCGTGAAGGCGTGCTGGCGATGGGGCTGGCGATGCGCGATCTGTTCGCCAGCGTGCCGATCGGCGGCCGCTTCGGCGACATCCTGGTGATGCATCAAAGCCTGATGGCCTCGCCCGACGCGCTGGCCTGCTTCGAGGAGTTCCTGCAGGCCATGAGCCAGGCCAAGACCGCCCCCTTGGCGGTGGCCTATGTGGTCGCCCCCGAGGTCGAGGGCCGCGACCTGATGCTGCCGATATTTGCCAGGATCTATGCCCGCCACGGGCGCCGCTTCGCCGCCTTCGAGCGTCTCGGCGATGCCGAGGCCTGGCTGCGCGAGCAGCTTTAGTCGGCCAATTCCATGCGGTCGCGCCCGGCCGCCTTGGCCCGGTACAGCGCCGCATCGGCACGCTCCAGCAAGGCCTCGGCGGTCTCGCCCCATTGCGCTTCGGCCAGACCGGCCGAGCAGGTGTAGCCGCGCTCGGCCGGCAGCGGCCGCGCCTGCCGCACCCGGGCCAGCAGGCGCTCGACGATAGCGGCCGCCTGCCCGCGGCCGGCGTTCGGCAGCATCAGCACGAATTCCTCGCCGCCGAGCCGGCCGCAGCCGTCCTCGCGGCGGATGCTGGCCTGCAGCTGGCGGGCAAAGTCGCGGATCACCAGATCGCCGGCCGCGTGGCCCAGCTCGTCATTGATGCGCTTGAAATTGTCGAGGTCCAGCATCACCGCACACAGCGGCCAGGACTCGCTCTGCGTCAGCAGCTGCTGCAGCTGCTGCAGGCTGTGGCGGCGGTTGCTCAGTCCCGTCAGCGCGTCGGTCTGCGAGGCGCGCAAGGCCTTCACATGGGCCTGGCGCAGGGCCCGGCTCTCCTGCTTGAGCCCGGTGATGTCGCTGGCCACGAACAGCAGCCAGCCATTGGCATGGACGGTTTCGGTGGCCCAGACCCAGCGTCCGTCCCAGAGATCGACCTCAAAGGCGCGCCAGGGCAGCTTGCCACGCCGCGTCGCCGCCGAGGCCAGCCAGGCCTCGATATCGTCGGCCTCGATGATGGCGCCCTGGCTCAGCGCATGGTTGGCCCGCATGATCTCGGCCCAGACCAGACGCCCGTCCGGCTCGGCCTTGTAGGCATGGCGGAAGGCCGTGTTGGCATGGCGCAGCACATCGCGCTCATCGAACAGCGCGAGCAGCAGCTGACTGTCCTGCTGCAAACTCAGCAAGACCTCAGCCAAGGAGTCGGGCGCTTGGCCTGCGCTCATTCATTTCCTCTTTTCCGGTGCCCAGACCGTAACATCGGCAGCCACGGCAGCAAACCTGAGGGCGCACTATGAAATGGGACGGTCGGCGCGAAAGCGACAACGTGGAAGACCAGCGCGGCGCCAACCCCGGTCCACGGCGCCTGGGCGGTGGGCGCGGGCTGGGCCTGGGCGGCATCGTGATCGCGCTGCTGGCGTCCTGGGCCTTCGGCATCAACCCGATGACGGTGCTGGGCCTGCTGGACGGCGGCGGCGCGGGCCTGCCGCAGCCGGCCGAGAGCCGCAGCGAGGTGCCGGCGGCCAAGCCGCAAGACCCGGCCGGCCGCTTTGTCGCCGTGGTGCTGGCCGACACCGAAGATGTCTGGGGCAAATACTTCGCCGACCGCCAGCAGCGCTACGAGCCCCCCAAGCTGGTGCTGTTCAGCGGCCGCACCAAAGAGACCGCCTGCGGCATCGGCGAGGCGGCGATGGGTCCGTTCTACTGCCCGGGCGACCACAAGGTCTATATCGACCTGAGCTTCAACACCACCTTGCGCGAGCGCCTCGGCGCGCCCGGCGACTTTGCCCAGGCCTATGTGATCGCCCATGAGGTCGGCCACCATCTGCAGAACATCCTGGGCATCTCGGCCAAGCTGGACCAGGCCCGCGGCCGGGTCTCGCAGCGCGAGTACAACGCGCTGAGTGTGCGGCTGGAGTTGCAGGCCGACTGCCTGGCCGGGGTCTGGGCCCACCATTCGCAGCGCGGCGCGGCCTGGCTGGAGGCCGGCGATATCGAGGAAGGGCTGAACGCGGCCTCCAAGATCGGCGACGACACCTTGCAGCGCCAGTCCCAGGGCACCGTGGTGCCGGAGAGCTTCACCCACGGCAGCAGTGCCCAGCGCGTGCGCTGGTTCAAGCGCGGGCTGGAGGCCGGCGAGCTCGGTGCCTGCGACAGCTTCAAGGCACCCCAGCTCTGAGCAGGCGGGAAAACCACCCCCAGTTCCCCGCGCGGCGCCGGGCACCGGCCCGGATAATCCCGGCGATGCGTTTCCTGACCCACCGCCCCACATTGCGCACCGCGATCGCCGTGCCCTTTGTGCTGCTGTTTGCCGGCACGGTGGCCTTGCAGGCGCTGACCCAGCAGCGGCAGATCGAGCGGCTGATCCATCAGGAGAGCAGCCGGCTGCTGGATTCGCTGACGGCCAGCTCGCGCAACCGCCTGGCGCTGTTCCTGGACGAACCCTTTCGCACCCAGCTGATGGTGGCCGACGCGATCGCGCGGCACGATCTCTACAGACCCGGCGATATGGGCCCGGTCCAGCGCTATCTGCGCGGCGTCTACGGCGAGCTGTTCGCCGATCAGCAGCAGCTCAGCGTGCTCAGCTTCGGCAGCCAGGCCGGTGACTACGCCGGGCTGCGGCGCGAAACCGGCGGCGACTTCACCCTGATGCTGAAGGACAGTGCGACCGAGGACAGCCTGCGCATCTACCAGGGCGACCGTCCCGGCACGGTGGTGGCCGAGTTCCCGGGCTACGACCCGCGCGGCCGGCCCTGGTACCGACCGGTCGCGCTGAGCGGCCGGCCCGGCTGGTCATCGATCTATATCAACAAGGACGAGCGCGCCGAGGTCGCGATCTCGGCGATCTCGCCGGTGCTGCGCAACGGCGAGTGGCTGGGCGTGGCGGCGGCCGATGTCAAGCTCGACGGGCTGAACCGCTTTCTGCGCGACGAGCCGCTGCGCGGCAGCGGCATCATCTTCATCACCGAGCTCGACGGCCGCCTGGTGGCCCACTCCGAGCCGGGCTCGGTGCTCGCCGAGTCCGGCAGCGGCACCCGATTGCTGATGCGCGAGAGCGCCAACCCGCTGATACGCGCGGTGGCCGCCCAGATCGACGCCGCGCCGACCGAAAGCGGCGCCGGCTTCACGATCCGGCACGAGGGCGAGCTGTATTTCTGCCGCGTCACGCCTTACTCCGACACCCGCGGCCTGGACTGGCGGGTGGTGGCCCTGGTGCCCGAGGCGGCCCTGCTGGGCGAAATCCGGACGGCCCAGACCCGCAGCATGCTGATGATGGCCGGCATCGCCGTGCTGGCCATCCTGCTGGGGCTGTGGGGCATCGGCCGCATCACCCGGCCCATCCTGGAAACGGCGGCGGCCGCCAATCTGCTGGCACGCGGCCGCTGGCTCAGCCATGAGGGCGGGCGTAACGCCATCGAGCAGGGGAGCGCCTTGCGCGAGACCGCGCTGCTGGTGCGGGCCTTCAACGAGATGGCGGAGCGTCTGCAGAGCTCGTTCGCGCGCATGCGCGAGCAGCTGATCTATGACGAGCTGACCCAGCTGCTGACGCGCCGCGGCCTGCTGGAGCAGGCCGACTGGCCGCAGCCCCGGCCGGCGGTGCTGACCCTGATCGCGCTGGACTCGTTCCGCGCCATCAATGACAGCGTCGGCCACGCCACCGGCGACCGGCTGCTGCAGGTGATGGCGCAACGCCTGCGCGCGCAGCTGCCCGGGCCGCTGCTGCTGGCCCGCATCGGCGGCGACGAGTTTGCCGTGCTGCACCTGGGCGTTCAGCAGGCCGAGCAGCAGGCGGCCGTGCTGGGCGCCCAGGTGCTGGCCCTGTTTGCGCTGCCCTTCACCTCGGGCGAGGACGAGGTCTTGATGAGCGCCTCGGTCGGCGCGGTCGGCGGACTGCTGCCCGGCGAGGCCCTGGGCGACTGGCTGCGCAATGCCAGCATCGCCCTGGGCGAGGCCAAACGCCGTGGCCGTGGCCATTGCGTGGTCTATGAGCTGGCGATGATGGAGCAGTCGGTGCAGAAGGCCCGCCTGGCCACCGAGCTGCGCCATGCGCTGGAGAAACAAGAGCTGCGGGTCTACTACCAGCCGGTGGTCGAGCTGGCCAGCGGCGCCGTCCATGGCGTCGAGGCCTTGCTGCGCTGGCAAAGCCCCGAGCGGGGCCTGGTCTCGCCGGGGGTGTTCATCCCGGTGGCCGAGGAGTCGGATCTGATCCTGGCACTGGGCGACTGGGTGCTGCGCCAGGCGATGCGGGACATCGCCGGCCTGTTGCCGCGCCTGGCCAGCGACTTCGAGCTGCATGTCAATGTCTCGGTGCGCCAGCTGATCCAGTCCGATTTCGCGATCACGCTGGAACAGGCCTTGCGCGACAACGGCCTGCCGGCCCGTCACCTGACCCTGGAGATCACCGAGTCGCTGCTGATCGGCCAGGACAGCGTCACCGAGGAGCGGCTGCGCCAGATCCGCGCGCTGGGCGTGAAGATCGCGATCGACGACTTCGGCACCGGCTATTCCTCGCTGGCCTATCTGCAGCGCCTGCCCTTCGACTGCCTGAAGATCGACCAGAGCTTCATCCGCAATCTGTCCAAATCCGCCCAGGACATGGCCATCGTGACCGCCGTGCTGCGCATGGCCGAGGGTCTGGGTGTGACGGCTGTGGCCGAGGGGGTGGAAACCGAGGCCGAGGCCATGCGCTTGCGGGAGCTGGGCTGCACCTTGGCCCAGGGATATCTGTTCGGGCGACCGACCAAGCTCGAAGATGCTCGCCTGGTCAGCTAGTGAGCGCAAACTTAAGGCGAAAGATGTGACGGTTTCCTGCCACTCGTTCAGGGGGGACTGTGCGCTTTCCTGGCCGGGCTTTGTGTGGAACACTGCTTGTCAGTAAAAAGCAGCCGTGGTTCGCATGCCCATGGCAGGCGTAGCGGCGTGCATAAGAGGCAAACGAAATGAACGACGACATTCAAGCACAAGAGCAAGCTCAAGCAGCAGCCAAGGCACTGAGTGCGGTTCGGCGACGTCGCTTCATCAAGCTGGGTGCATCGACCGTGCCGGTCACCTTGACCCTGGCCAGCCGGCCGGTGATGGCCTGGCACTGCAACACCACCTCGGCCTGGGGTTCACAACAGCTCGTGCCGACAGCCGCCAGTGTCAAGGCGCGCATGGACGCGGCTGTGGTGACCGGATCCGAGACCTGGGGCAAGAGTCACTGGCGCAACAACACGGTTTACGGGACGGTATCCTCCAAGACCCCGTTCCAGGTGCTCGCCGAATACTGCGGCTACAAGCAAACCTCGACCGTGGTCAATGGCAAGACTGTCACCAAGTCTGCGGTGCAAAATTGCCAGGAGCAGTGCACGATCGGTCAGATCTTCGGTTCCGGCGGTCTGTATGGCGTCAGCAACAGCCTCAAGGTCTGGGACGCGGTGCGAGGCCTGGGCGGCGCCACCGAGTTCGCGACCTATATGACCGTGGCCAAGCTCAATATGCTGCTGACCCCCGGCATCTACAAGACTCGTCTGCAGGCCTGCTTCCGCGATAGCAAAGGCGTTGATCAGGTCACCTGGATGGCCAAGCAGGGCCCGGATCGTTATGTGCCGACGGGCCTGCCCAACACCTCGCCGGCCTGGAACTGGGCCAAGATGAAGCAGTACCTGGAAAGCAACTGGCTGGTCGTCTGACGGTCGGCAGCACAGCTTGTCCAGCAGATGGTTGCCGTCAGGCATTGCTCAGATTCGCCGGTACTGGGACGGTGATATCGGCGGCGTGGTTTTTGATCAAGCCTCCGGCGACACCCATTTTCTCGATGCGCTGGCCTTCGAACTGCTCGAGTTGGCGGACAGTCAGCCCCTGGAGGTCGAGCCCCTGAGTCGTCTGCTGTTCGACGACGCGCCGTCCCTGCAGGACGGCGAAGCGGAATTCCGTGTCCACTCCGCGCTGCGCCATTTGCAAGCACTTGGATTGCTGCACGAGCAGCTGTCGTGAAGATTGCATCCCTGACCCTGGAAGACTTGCGCGACCGTCTGGCGCGGGGTCAGTTGCGGCTCGACATCCATCCCTTCAGCGCCAGGCTGCAATCCGACGTGCCCGAAGCGGCCTCTGCATTGCGCCTTCTCTACGGCGAGTTCGCCTGCCTGCCCGACGACGGCTTCAGCGACTTCCATGTGCAGGTCAGTCGCGAGCCCGGTCTGCGCCGCTGGTACCGGCCGCAGGCTCGATTTTCGGTCGATGGCCGTGCGGCCTTCGTGCCGCTGCCCGCGCATCACGCCCCGGTGATGTTCGAGTGGGGCCTGAACTGGTGTGTCGCCTCGCATGGCCATCAATTCCTGATCCTGCATGCCGCCGTGGTGGAAAAGAACGGCATGGCGGCCCTGCTGCCGGCCCCCCCCGGCTCGGGCAAGAGCACCTTGTGTGCCGGTCTGGTGAACCGGGGCTGGCGACTGCTCAGCGATGAGCTCGCGCTCTACGATATGGACAGCGGCCTGGTCCACGGCATGGCCCGCCCGGTCAATCTGAAAAACCGCTCAATCGAGGTGATCCAGCGCTTTGCGCCGGAGGCCGTGTTCACCGCGCCGGTCGCCGACACCAGCAAGGGCACGGTGGCCTTGATGCGCCCGCCGGACGAAAGCGTGAGACGCCGTACCGAGCCGGCACGCCTGCGCTGGCTGGTCCTGCCCCGCTATGTTCCCGATGCAGCGGCCACGCTGGAGCTGCACAGCAAGGCACAGACCTTTCTGCTGGTGGCCGAGCAGTCCTACAACTACGACATCCATGGCCAACGCGCCTTCCGGGCCGTCGAGAGCATCATCGACAGCTGCGACTGCTATCAGTTCAGCTATAGCGCGCTTGAAGACGCCGTCAGGACCTTTGATGCGCTGGCCGCCGCCTGATCCGATGCGAACCCGCCCCCTCGTCTTCGACATCCTGCTGGCGCCGCAACAAGCGCGCGACCTGAGCGCGCTGCAGTGGGACCTGCTGATCCGTCAGAGCCGCCGCGCCAATCTGCTGGCCAAGCTGGCCTGCGAACTCGAGTCGGCCGGCATGCTGGACGCGGTGCCCGCAGCGGTCTTGCCGCACCTGCGTGCGGCCCAGCAGATTGCCGCCCGCCAGAAGCTCTCCATCCATTGGGAGGCGGTCTGCATCGGCAAGGCCATGGCCGAGTTGCAGGCGCCGGTCGTGCTGCTCAAGGGCGCGGCCTATCTGCTCGGCGAGCTGCCGATGGCACAGGGCCGACTGTTCTCGGATGTGGACATCCTGGTGCCCAAGGCCTTTCTCGATCAGGCCGAGGCGGCCTGCCTGCGGGCCGGCTGGCGGGCCCAGGATGTCTCGGACTATGACCAGCGCTACTACCGGCGCTGGATGCATGAGATTCCGCCGCTGTACCACGAGCGGCGCGGCAGCAGCCTGGATCTTCACCACGCCATCCTGCCCGAGACCGCCCGCCTGAAAGTGAACACGGCAGCGCTGTTCGACCAGCTGCAGGCCCTGCCGGCCTACCCCGGCCTGTTCACCTTGGCGCCGGCGGACATGCTGCTGCACAGCGCCACCCACCTCTTCCATGAGGGCGAGTTCGAGCACGGTGCCCGCGACCTGTTCGATCTGCGCGGCCTGATGCTGGACTTCGGTCAGCGCACAGGCTTCTGGGAGCGCTTGCTGGCCCGTGCCGCCACGCTGGGCCTGCAGCAGCCCTTGTTCTATGCCCTGCGCTACGCCCACCGCCTGCTCGACACGCCGGTGCCGGCCGAGGTGCTGGACGCCAGCCGCGCCGGGGCGCCTCCGCAAGCCCTGCTGCCGCTGATGGACGCCTGCTACGCCCGGGCCCTGCTGCCGCTGCATGCCAGCTGCGATTCGGCCGCAGCCCGGCTGGCGCGCCAGGCGCTGTACCTGCGCTCCCACTGGCTGCGCATGCCGCCCCATCTGCTGGCCTACCATCTGGCGCACAAGGCCCTGTGGCCGAGCCGCGAACCGGCGGCCGAGGGCGAGCAGCCGCGCTGAGCTTATGCTTGCGGCATGAATCGCCCTAAGCCTTTTTCGATGATCCGCGAGTTCCATCTCGCCGACTGGTTCACGCTGGCCAATGCCTTCTGCGGCATGGGCGCGCTGTTCGCGGTGATGACCTATCTGCAGACCCGCGAGGTGCTGCACATCTATTACGCCTGCGCGCTGATCCCTGCGGCCCTGGTGTTCGATGTGCTGGACGGCCGCATCGCACGCTGGCGCCAGCAGAGCTCCAGCCTGGGCCGCGAGCTCGACTCGCTGGCCGACATCATCTCCTTCGGTGTCGCGCCCGCCGCCATCGCCTACGGCTGCGGCATGCAGGGCCTGTACGACCGCATCATCCTGGTCTTCTTCGTCGCCTGCGGCGTCTCGCGACTGGCGCGCTACAACGTCACGGCCGAGGAGCTCAGCGCCGGCTCGGACAAGGTCAAGTACTTCGAGGGCACGCCGATCCCGACCTCGCTGACCCTGGTACTCGTGATGTGGGTGGCGGCCGCCCAGGGTGCGCTGGGCGATCAGCTGTGGTTCGGCAAGCTGGAGATCGCCGGCTTCTTCTTCCACCCGCTGGTGCTGCTGTTTGCGCTGTCGGGTTCGCTGATGATCAGCCGCATCCGCATCCCCAAGCTCTGAACAAAGTCCACCCCTGCGGCGTCGAAGGCGCCCAGGTGCAGGCGGGCCGGCCCGAACAGTCGCAGCGCCTCGCCGACGACCAGCACCCGGTCCTCGGCCTCGCCCTCCCGGGTCAGCCAGAGCCGGCCGGCCTGCACCGTCAGCAGCAGCTGCTGCTGCTCGCCCAGCTGCAGGCAGCGCGGCGCCTGCTGGTAGTTCATGCGCTGTGGGGTGCTGATCGTGTCCATGGCCCCAGCTTAGGAAGACCGGCCCGGCCCCGCCAGCGACAGCCGGGGCCCAAGGCAAGCGCACAGCCAGCGCAGCGAGCAGCACTGTGTTGGCCGGCTTGGCCCCGATCTGTACTGGCCTGACCCGCCGACCACCATACAGAATGGGGCGATGGACCCGCTGTACCTGCAAATCGCCGAACGCCTGGCCCGCTCGATCCGCGCCGGCACTCTCAAGCGCGGTGAGCGCCTGCCCTCGGTGCGCGAGCTGGCGGCCAGCCAGGCCGTGTCGCAGTCGACCGCCGTCCAGGCCTACCGCTGGTTGGAGGACGCGCGGCTGATCGAGGCGCGGCCACGCTCCGGCTACTTTGTCTCCAGCCGGCCGCCGCGCCTGCCCGAGCCCGAGGCCTCGCGGCCCGAAAGCCGCTCGCGCGCGGTCCGGCTCGACCAGCTGGGCCAGCAGGTGCTGCAGCTCTCGACCCGGGACGACATCATCTCCTTCGGCGCCGCCTGCCCCGGCCCCGAGCTGTTCGACCAGGAACGGGTGCGCCGGGCGCTGGCGCGCGCGGTGCTGCGCCATCGCGATCTGCTGTGCCGATACCCCTCGGGCCCCGGCATGGAGGCCGCACGCCGCGCGGTCGCCCGCCATGCGCTGGGCCTGGGCTGCGAGCTGCATGCCGACGATATCGTGATGACCAACAGCTGCATGGAAGCGATCAGCCTGTGCCTGAAGAGCGTCACCCGGCCCGGCGATGTGGTGGCACTGGAATCGCCCTGCTACTACGGTTTCCTGGAGATCCTGCAAAGCCTGCATCTGCGCGCGCTGGAGATCCCGACCCACCCGCGCCACGGCATCTCGCTGGATGCGCTGCAGCTGGCGCTGGAGACCCAGCCTGTCAAGGCGGTGCTGGTCGTGCCCACCCTGTCCAACCCGCTGGGCGCCAGCATGCCGGTGCCGGAACGCCGCCGCCTGGCCCAGCTGGTGGCGCAGCACGATGTGGCCCTGATCGAGGACGTGCTCTACAACGAGCTGTCCGAGCAGGAAGACCGGCGCCGCGCCGTCAAGGCCTTCGACAGCAGCGGCCATGTGATGATCTGCGGCTCCTTCTCGAAGACCCTGGCCCCGGGCCTGCGCCTGGGCTGGGTCGAGGCCGGTCGCTGGGGTCAGGTCTTGCGGCAGACCAAGGCCGTGCAGTCGGGCGCGCAGACCGCCGTGCTGGAGCTGGCGCTGGCCGATCTGCTGAACCAGGCCGGCAACGGCGCCGCGCTGCGCCAGCTGCGCGCCACCGTGGCGACCCGGGTCGACGCGGCCCGCGGCCTGATCTCGGCCAGCTTCCCCAAGGGTACGCGGGTCACCGACCCGGCCGGCGGCTACATCCTGTGGGTCGAGCTGCCGGCGCAGCTGGACTCGGTGGCGCTGTACGAGGCCTGCCTGGCCGAGAACATCTGCATCGCGCCGGGCCTGATGTTCAGTGCCAGCCCGCGCTTTCGCCACTGCATCCGGCTCGGCGTCGGCGGCCACTGGGGGCCCCAGCATCCGCGCGCGCTGCGCCGCATCGGCGCACTGGCCCAGCAGCTGCTGGACGCCGCGCCACTGGCCGCCTGAGGCCCGAACCTACTGGCCCAGTAGCCGGTTGTTGCGCAGCCAGGGCTTGTGCAGCTGCGCCGCCAGGCCGCCTTCGCCCCCCCGATGGGACTGGATCTTGGCCTGCGGTGCCGGGCACTGGCCGCTGAGCCGGTGCTGCAGCGCGGCGGCGAGCTGGCCCTCCTGCGGGTCGCCCAGCTCGCGGCCCAGATCGTCGGCCACCTCGCAGCCCTTGACGCTGGCGCCGACGCCGCTGCCGCCGCTGCCGCCGGGGACGAAGCCGTCGGCATAGTCGCCAAAACCCTTGGCATTGACGCCCTCGAACTCGATGGCCATATAGCGGTTGCCGCAGTTCTCGCGGCCGCTGAAGCCATAGGGCTTGCCGCAGCTGCGCCCGCCGATCAGCACCACCTCGACATCGATGCCGCGCAGGCCGTTGATCAGCGACTCGCTGGCCGAGCAGGTGCCGGACTGGCTCAGCACGTAGACCCGCCGCAGATTCAGGCTGGGCAGGGCCTGCTGCTGGCTGCACTGGCCGTTCTGCGGCTGGCAGGACTGGCCGCGGAAACCCATGTCCTCGTTCTCGGCCTGGCGCCGGCTGTTGTGGCGCAGGCGCTCGAACACCCGGCCGCTGGTCGGCCCGGGGCCGGCGATCATATAGGCCAGCTGCGAGGCGATGAAGAGATAGCCGCCGCCGTTGTAGCGCAGGTCCAGCACCAGCTCGCTGACGCCCTGCTCCCCAAAGCGACGCAGCGCCGTGCTCAGCTGAGCCTCGGCCGGCAGATTGTGGTCATGGAAGACCAGGTAGCCGACCCGCGCGCCGTCGGCCGCCGTCAGCACCTGGGCCTGGGGCACCGGCGTGCGGCTGATCTCCGTGCCGCCCAAGGTCAGCTGGCGCTCGCCGCCGCCGCCGCGCGGCTCGAAGCGGAACTGGTGGCTGCGCCCGCGCTCGCTCGGGTACAGCGCGGCCTGCAGCTGGCGCCACTGGGCTTCGTCATTGGTGTCGCTGCTGATGCCGTCCACCGACAGCAGCCGGTCGCCGCGCCGCAGACCGGCCCGGGCGGCCGGGCCATCGGGCTCGATATAGGCGATGCGCAGGCCGCGCGGCGGCGTGCTGGCCGCCTGGGTCCACTCCAGGCCATAGCCCAGCGACACGCCGGCCTGCATCACGCGCTGCCATTCGCTCTCGGCCACCATGAAGCTGAAGCGGTCGCGCTCGGCGCCGCTGCTGGTCAGCTGCGGTGTCAGCAGATCGTAGAAATAGGCGGCCAGCGCCCGCTGCACCTCGCTGCCGCTGTAGCGCGGCGCGGCCGGGTCGCGCGCCGGCACCTGCTCGCGCCACAGATAGTCCTCGTCCATATAGGAACGTATCCAGCGCTTCTCGACCTCCAGGCTGCTGTTGCGCCGGCCCGAGGGCGCCAGCTCGTTGCCGGCCGCGCACTGCTGGGCCAGGGTCTCGCTGGCGGGCAGCGGGCCGGTGGGCGGCGTCACCACCACGCCACCGCCGCCGTTGTTATTGCCTCCGCCACTGCCTCCCAGCAAGGGCTCGCCGGCCGATCCACCCCCGCCGCCGCAGGCCTGCAGGCCCAGGGCCGCCGCCAGCGCCCAGCCGGCCGCCCTGATCTGTCTTCTTACGCTCATTCCCGCTCCCTCGCCCGGTGCTGTCGCGCACCGGCTGTTCTGGCTCGCGGTTATACCCGCAGCCAGCGGGCCCGCTGTGGCCCGGGCGCCGCACTTCCCTCTTGAGAGGGTGGCCGAATCAGGAAGAAGTCACGACCGGCCGGACCCGCAGCGCCCAGATCACGCCGGCCACCAGCAGCACGATGCCCGCCAGGGTCAGGGCTTGCGGCGGCTCACCGCGCAGCATGAAGGCATAGGCCAGCGCCGCCAGCGTCTCGAACACGATCAGCTGCCCCACCAGCGAGGTCGGCAGGCGCTGGCTGGCCTCGTTCCAGCACAGCGTGCCCAGCCAGGAGGCGCACAGGCCCACCGCCAGCATCAGGCCGACAAAAGCCCAGGGCCGCGGCCCCAGCGGCAGCGCGAACTCGGCGGCCAGCAGGCCGCTGGCCTGCAGCAGCGGCAAGAGCGCCAGCCCGGCCAGCGCCATCGGCAGGGTCACCAGCCCCTGCGCCGTGGCCCAGGCACGCGGGCTGCGGTCCTTGTGGGCGCGCAGCCAGTCGGCATTGCGGATCGGATACCAGGTCCAGCAGGCCACCGCCGCCACCGCCAGCAGCCCGCCCTCGGCATAGCGGCGCAGCTGCTCGGCCGAGCCCTGCGCCGACAACTGGGCCAGCTCCACCTGGTTGACCAGCGCGATGCCGCTGGCAATCAAGAGCAGCGAGGGCGCCAGCCGGGCCCAGGGCAGATGGCCATCGCGCCGGTGATCGCGCAGATTCGAGCAGATCGCGATCACCACCGGCAGGGTGCCGATGATGACGGTGGGCAGCGGCCCGCCGGCACGCTGGATCGCCGCCGACAGGCACAGGTAGTAGAGAAAGTTGCCGATCGCGCTGAGCTTGGCCGCTTCCAGCCAGTCGCTGCGCGTCAGCGCGCGCAGATCGCGCCAGTCGATCGCCGCCAGCGGCAGCGCGATAAGGCCGAAGGCCAGGTAGCGGCCCACGGTCAGCAGCGCCGCCGGATAGTCCGGCAGCATCAGTGGCGCGACAAAGACCAGGCCCCACATCAGGCCGGCGGCAAGGGCAAACAGGGTTCCAGCAAACATGGCGCCACTATGACGCAGGCCCGGTGGGCGGTCTTGTACCGGCTTGCTGCGCCGGGCTTGACCCCGCCGGTCGGTCGGGTGCTCAATAACAGCCGGTCTGCACCGGGAGATCCCCATGCACAAGCCACCCTGGTTCCCGCCGCTGCCGCGTCTGCAAGCTCATCTGCTGGCCGGGCTGTGGGCCTGCACGCTGCTGGCCCTGCTGGGTCTGCTGCTGGCCGGCATGCTGCTGATGGCCGATGCCGGCATCGGCGGCTGAGCGCCCGCGCCGGCTCAGGTCTTGACGACCGCCAGCGGCGCCCGCACGCCCCCCAGCACATCGGCGCTGCGCTGCGCGCCCTCGGCCGCCTGGGCCAGCTCGGCGCCGGTCATGCCGGCCTCGCGGTAGACCGCCGCGCCCATGCGCAGCGCCACATAGAGCCGCTGCTCCTCCACGCCATAAGGCCCGCACAAGGCCTTGTGCAGGCGCGCCCGCACCACATCGGCCTCGGCCCGGCCGGCGTCCATCAGCACCAGGCCGAAGCGCCGCTCGCCGACCTGGGCCACGACATCGCTGCCGCGCACCCGGCCCAGCAGCCGCGCGCCAATGGCCTGCAGCAGGGCTTTCAGCGTGGCCGGCGACGGCGCCTCGGCGACGCCGGCCTGCGGATCCACCGTGATCAGCAGCACGGTGGCGCGCGCGCCATGGCGGCGGCAATGGCCCAGCTGTCGGTCCAGCAGCGCGGCGAAAGCTGGCAAGTCCTCCAGCAGCTGCAGCTGCGCGCGCAGCGTCGGCCGCTCGGCCGGGCCGCATGCGGGGTTCTTGCCGCTCAGGGTGTTGTCCTTCATGGGAAGTCTGGTCGGTAAAAGGTGGGGAAACACGGTGAGAGGGACATGACCGGCCGTGACCCGACCTCCCTGACCGGAGCCCAGCCCGCCATGCCCTCTCTTCTGTAGAACGCGATCCGCGCCGCCAACCCGACACGCCACCGAAAAAAGCGCCATCCCTAAGCCATGGACGGCTGCTAGAGTCCGGCCCTGCATGAGCGAAATCACCACCTTGTTGCGCGCCGCCGGCCAGGGCGACCGCCTGGCCGCCGACCAGGTGGTCGCCCTGCTCTACGCCGACCTGCGTCGCCTGGCCGGCCAGCGCCTGCGCCTGGCCGGCGCCGGCCAGCCCACCGCGCTGGACGCCACCGGCCTGGTGCACGAGTCCTGGCTGCGCCTGCAGCAGGCCGGCCAGCTCGACTTTGCCGACCGCCAGCACTTCATGGCCTATGCGGCGCGCACGATGCGCAGCGTCGTGATCGACCAGATCCGCAGCCGCCAGGCCCAGCGCCATGGCGGCGAGCTGCAGCAGGTCACCTTCAACACCGCCGTCGCCGAGCTGCCGCCGCAGCGCGACGAGGAGATCCTGCGTGTGCACGAGGCGCTGGCCGAGCTGGCCGCCGTCGATGCGCGCCTGGCCCAGGTGGTCGAGATGCGCTACTTCGGCGGCCTGCTCGAAGCCGAGATCGCCGACGCGCTGGGCGTGACCGAGCGCACCGTGCAGCGCGACTGGCAGAAGGCGCGGATGTTTTTGTCGCTGGCACTGGGCTCATGAGCGGCGGCCGCCCGATCGACAAGGCGCGCTGGCTGCAGCTCAGCCCGGTGCTGGACGAGTTGCTGGACCTGGACGAGCCGGCGCGCGCCGGACGGCTGGCAGCAGTTCAGGCCCTGGACCCGGGCTTGGCCGAGGACCTACAGGCCCTGCTGGCGCGCGACGCGGCGCTGGGCGGCCAGGATTTCATGGCCCGTCCCGCCCTGCCTCCGATGCTGGACCAGCCTGTGCTCGCCCTGCCCGGCCAGACGCTCGGCGCCTACACACTTGCAAACGAGATCGGCCAGGGCGGCATGGGCAGCGTCTGGCTGGCCCGGCGCACCGATGGGCGCTTCGAAGGCCAGGTCGCCATCAAGCTGCTGGCCAGCGGCCTGTTCGGCGCCGGCAGTGCCGGCCGCTTTGCCCGCGAGGGCCAGATCCTGGCCAAGCTCTCGCATCCGCATATCGCCCGGCTGCTCGATGCCGGCATCAGCGCCGAGGACGGACCCCGCAGCGGCCAGCCCTATCTGGTGCTGGAGTATGTCGACGGCCAGCCCATCGACGCCTTCTGCGAGGAGCGGCAGCTCGACACCCGCGCGCGCATCACCCTTTTTCTGGACGTGCTCGCCGCCGTGGCCCATGCGCACAACCGGCTGATCCTGCACCGCGATCTCAAGCCCAGCAACATCCTGGTCAACCGCGCCGGCGAGGTCAAGCTGCTGGACTTCGGCATCGCCAAACTGCTGGACGGCGAGGCCGAGGACGGCGCGGGCGGCGCCGCCACCGAGCTGACTCGCCAGGCCGGCCGCGCCTTCACACCGCAGTACGCCGCGCCCGAGCAGGTGCAAGGCGGCGAGGTCAGCACCGCCACCGATGTCTACGCGCTGGGCGTGCTGCTCTATCTGCTGCTCAGCGGCATCCACCCCACGGCCAAGGCCGAGCCCTCGACCACGCCGCTGGAGCGCATGCGCTCCATCGTCGAGACCGAGCCCAAGCGCCTGTCCGAGGCCGCGCGTCGCCAGGCCAATCCAGTGATTGCCGAGCGTGCCCGCACGCTGCGCGGCGACCTGGACACCATCGTCGCCAAAGCGCTGAAGAAAAAGCCCGCCGAACGCTACGCCAACGCCGAGCTGCTGGCCGCCGATCTGCGCCGCTGGCTGGCCCATGAGCCGGTCAGCGCCCGGCCCGACAGCGCCTGGTACCGCAGCGCGATGTTTCTGCGCCGCCACCGCCTGGGCGTGGCGGCCGGCAGCGGCGTCGTGCTGGCACTGGGCCTGGGCCTGGGCGTTGCCATCCACGAAGGCCGCGAGGCCCAGCACCAGCGCGACCAAGCCGAAGGCCTGATCGAGTTCATGCTGGGCGATCTGCGCAAGAAACTCGAGCCGGTGGGGCGGCTGGACGTGATGGACGCGGTGGGCGACAAGGCGCTAGGCTACTACTCGCAGCAGCAGCTCTCGGGCATGGACGCCAGCTCGCTGGGGCGGCGCGCCCGCGCCCTGCACCTGATGGGCGAGATCGCCGAGAAACGCGGCAAGCTCGACGAAGCCGACCAGCTCTTCCGCCAGGCCGCCGCCAGCACCGGCGAACTGCTGGCCCGCCACCCGGACAAGGGTGCAGTAGTGTTCGAGCACGCGCAAAGCGCCTACTGGGTCGGCTTCATCGCACGCCGCCGCGGCCAAATGGAGGAAGCACAAAGGCATTTCCAGCAGTATCTGCAGCTGGCAGAGCGACTGAGCGCACTGGAACCCGGCAATGTGGATTGGCGCACCGAGCGCGCCTTCGCGCAGCAGAATCTGGGCGTGTTGGCACTGGATCAGGGCCGGGCGCGGGCCGCGCTCGATGAGTTCCGGCGTACCGATGCCAGCTGGCGTTCAGTCGTCGAGCAGCGACCGGAGCTCTATCTCGAACAGGCCAACACTCTGGGTTGGATCGCGCGCGCTAACTTCATGCTCGGTGACTATGCTGCGGCACTGGCGACTGATAAGGAAAGGATCGAGGCCCTTCGCAATACCCCTGGAGCGACCGAGAACCGAGAGGTTCAAAGTTTGCTCGCATCCAGTCAGCATCAAATCAGTCGAATGCACTTTTTTCTCGACCAGGGAGAACAAGCCCTCCTCTGGGCAGAGAGAGCGGCGCAGACGCAGCAAGCGTTGGTGTCGCTAGATCGGGACAATCTAGAGTGGCTGCAAAGTCTGAGCGCGATACAGCTGCGGCAAGCTGAAGTGCTAAATCATCTGGGGCAACTCGCTCAAGCCCAAGCCCTAGCGGCCACACTGCACACCGATGTTTCCAGGCTGATCAGCGCAAATCCTGGGAAGCTTGACTTGCAATGCCTACTGCGGGGTCAGTTGCTAACCCTGCAAGCAAAGCTGGATGGCACCGCAGCGATAGAGCCGCTACGCCACTATCTGAAAGAAATGCAAGACATTGAAGGCGGGGACAAGACGCTCAATGCAGAACAGCGGCTTGCCGTCGGCCGGGCGGCCTTACGGCTCGGGCGCCTGCTAGCCCAAACTCCCGAGACTGCGGCCCAGGCATCCCGGTACTGGCATGCAGCTGAGGAATATCTGCGGCCCGCAGGACCAACCCTCGATGCCCAGTCGGTGACTTTGCACGCTCAGACAAGATTTTTGCTCGGCGCCCCTGAAGAAGCGCGCGCCCTGGCCGAAAAGGTGGCAGCCACAACATACCGGCATCCGGACTATGTTGAGCTTCTGCAGATGATCAAGCCCGCAGCCACTGCGGCGCGTCAACTCACAGGGAAAGATACACCATGAGCACACCCGAAAAACCCGTCCTGACCTTCAATGTCACCGGCAGCAATCTGACCGACCCGCCCACCGCCATCTGCTCGCCCGAGCTGGTGACGGTGACTGATCCCAACTCGCTGGTGCAGTTCCAGATCATCAACGCGGGCTATGCCTTCGACCCGGAAGCCCCCATCGTGTTTGACGATCCCGGTGCCAATTTCCCGGACATCTGGCTGCTCAGCGACACGCTGGTGGCGGTGCGCGACCGACTGACCAGCGGCGGTGACTTCTCGTTCACGATCAATCTGATCGAAACCGGGACTGGCAAGCGATTCAGCGTTGACCCGACCATCCGCAACTTGCCAACTTAAGTAACCAGCCCCTCGGCTGAAGGGGTTCCCACGCCTTGAACACCAGCCGCCAGCAGGCATACTCGCGCACGCTCCTCCCCCCGAACACACCAACGAGCATGCGCGTGAAATCCCTGATCATGACCCTCGGCCTGGCTGCGGCAGCCGGCCTGAGCCAGGCCGATGTGCTGTACAGCAATGGCCCCGTCGTCAACGCCGAGGGACGGTCGATCCGGCAGACCTCAGATGCCTTTTTCGGCTTTGGCGCGCAGGCCAAGTCAGGCAATGCGGTGGCGGAGGACTTCACGGTCACCGGGGAAGGCTGGCTGCTCGACAGCATCGACTTCTTCAGCTTCCAGAACAACGCCACCGCCTTCACGCTGCAGACGGTCAGCTGGAGCCTGATGGCCGGCGACCTCAACACCGGTACCCGCGTGGCTTCCGGCACCGCCGGGCTCGCCAACGGCGGCCAGGTCGGCTACCGGGTCCAGCACAACGCACTGAACAACACCGTGCGCCCGATCTACCGGGTGGTGGCCGACATCGATGATGTACAGCTGTCCGCAGGCTCCTACTGGCTGAGCTGGAGCATGACCGGCTCGCTGAGCTCCGGCCCCTGGATTCCGCCCACGGCGGACGGGGCCGTGGGCAACGCGATGCAGTCCGGCGCCGGCGGCTCCTTTGTGCAGATCCTGGACAACGGCGACGGCGTCAGCCTGCCCTTCGGGCTAAACGGCAGCGTGGTCACGGCCGTGCCCGAACCGGCCAGCGTGCTGCTGATGCTGGTCGGCGGGCTTGCGGTGGCCGGCGCAGCCCGGCGTGGCTCACGCAAGACCTGACCCTTGCTGCGCTGACCGAGCCCGCCCCTCACTCACTATCCCTCCCCCACGGTATGGATACCGTCTTGCGCTCACCCCCCTTGCGCGTGCGCAGCACGGCGTCGAAGCCTTGGCGGCCGCCGTTCAGTGCGGCGGTCAGCAGTCCTTGCAGGTCTTCGGGGCTGAGCGATTCGGCGTCGCGGCGGAACTGCTTGATGGCCAGGGCCAGCAGCTCGCGCGAGACGGCCGCATGGGTCAGCTGCACGGCCAGCATCGCGCCATAGAGATCGGGAAAGATCGCGCACAGGGTCTTGATGCGGCGCAGCGCCTCGGGCGGGCTGTGGCGCTCTTGCGGGCCCATCCAGCTGACGTCGTCGTTGTCCGCGCCATCGCCCTGCTCGCCCAGGCGCGCCTGCAGCGCAGCGATGCGGGCCAGCAGCCACTCCTTGTCGTCGGCCTCGGCGGCGCGGGCATCGACGCCGGCCAGCGCCTGGGCATCGCCCAGTGCCTCGGGCGCCAGCGCATAGCGCTCGGCGGCCAGCGCGGCCAGGCGCTCGGCGGCGGTCGTGGACTCGAGCATCGCGGCGTCCCCCAAGGGCAGGATAGACCTTGTATATCGGCCGGCGGGGGCCGTACTTGAGCCGGGTTCGGTCCATTTCGCACGGCCGATCGCGGTGCGGCCTGCGGACATCGTTGCGGCGCTACACGCGGACGGCGGGCTAAGCTGGTCACATTCGATAACAGCCCGGAGACCGACGCCATGCACATCCCCCACCCACGCCGCCGCCTCGTCGCCCTGCTGGCCGGCGCCGTGCTGACCGGCCTGCTCGGCCCGGCGCAGGCCGCCGACTTCCCGGTCAGACCGATCCGCTTCATCGTGCCCTATGCGGCCGGCGGCACCACCGATCTGGTGGCGCGCACGGTCGGCCAGAAGGTCGCGGACAAGCTGGGCCAGCCGGTGGTGATCGAGAACAAACCCGGCGCTGGCGGCAATCTGGGCATGGACGCGGTGGCGAAGGCAGCGCCCGATGGCTACACGATAGGCTTTGGCGCCATCTCGACCAATGCGCTGAACCCGCACATCTACAAAAGCGTGCCCTTCGATCCGCGCAAGGACTTCAGCGCGATCAGCATGCTGGGCTACTCGACCATCGTCGTCGAGGTGAATGCGGCCTCGCCGATCAAGAGCGTCGCCGAGCTGATCGACGTGGCCAAAAAGAACAAGGGCATGAGCTATGCGACCGCCGGCTCGGGCACCTCGATGCATCTGTCGGCCGTGCTGTTCGAGCAGATGACCGGCACCGAGCTGACCCATGTGCCCTACCGCGGCAGCGCGCCCGGCATCACCGATCTGCTGGCCGGCCATGTGGGCCTGATGTTCGACAATCTGCCGGCATCGCTGCCCCATATCCAGGCCGGCAAGCTGCGCGCGCTGGCGGTGGCCGGCAAGAGCCGCTCGCCGGCCCTGCCCCAGGTGCCGACCCTGGCCGAGGCCGGGCTGGCCGGCTATGCGGTCGAGCCCTGGTTCGGCGTCTATGCGCCGGCCCAGCTGCCGGCGCCGGTGCTGAAGCTGCTGAACCAGGCCTTTGTCGAGGCCCTGGCCCTGCCCGACGTGAAGGAGAAGCTGCTGCAGGCCGGCTTCACGCCGCGCAGCTCCAGCGCCCAGGAGCTGACGGCGCTGGGCCTGGCCGAGTACGAACGCCTGGGCGCCGTGGCAAGAAAAGCCAATATGGGTCTGGACTGAGGACTTAGCGCAGCGCCAGCCGGTGGCCGACTCCCAGCTGCTGCTGGTAGCGCCCCGGCGTCAGCCCGTAGCGGCCGGCAAAGGCACGGGTCAGATGAGCCTGGTCGGTCAGGCCCACGGCGGCGGCCACCTCGGCGCCCGGCTGGCCCAGGCCTAGCAGGCGCTTGGCCTCGATGAGGCGCAGTGCCATCAGCACCTGCTGCGGCGTCGCATGGTGCTGGGTCTTGAAGCTGCGCAGAAAGTGAAAAGGGCTCAGGCCGGCAACACCGGCCAGCTGCTCCAGGCTCAGGGTCTGATCCAGCGAGGCGCGCATGAAGTCCAGCACTGGCGCAAAGCGGGGCGCGGCCTCGGGCCGCAGCCGCCGGCCCACGCAGGCATGGCGGCGCAGCGCCTCCACCAACAGCAGCAGCCGGCTGTCGAAGCACAGGCCATCATCGCCCGCCCGCCAGAGCCCGGCGATCAGGCCTGCCACCTCGGCGGCGCAGGCCGCGTCGTGGGCCACGGCCGCATCGAACCACCAGTCCGGCTCGCCGCTGAGCTCGGCCAGCAGCTCGCGGTCCAGATAGGCCATGCGGTAGCCCCAGGCATCGGCGGTCTCGGCCTGGCCGGTGTGGATGTCCTCGGGATTCATCAGCATCAGCGTCGCGCGCGGCGCCAGATGCTCGGCGCCGCGCCAGCGGAAGCGGCCGACCCCGGCCGTGATCGCGCCCAGGCCGAAGGCCTCGTGGGTGTGCGGCTCGAAGCGATGGCTCAGGATGGAGGCGTGATAGAGCTCTACCCCGGCGCGGTGCGCGGGGCGGCGGTACTGCGCCTGGTCGCTGGCATGTTCGAACTGCATGGCCGCGATGATGGCAGAAGCGGCGCCATCGCGCGGCGCGGCCGGGCCACGCCGTCTCAGCGCTGGTGCGGCCGCAGGATCTGGGTATCGGCAAATCCGTCGGACGGCGGCTCGGCGCCGCGCGCCGGCGCCGCACGCGGCAGCAGCAGGTCATCGCGCGGTGCCGGCGGCGCAGCGGCGACAGCGTGGCCATTGCCCTTGCCGTGCCCCTGGGCCGCCAGGCGCAGACCGGCCAGCTCCTGCTGCAGGCCCTCGATCTGCTTGCGCGCCTGGGCCGCCTGCTGGGCCGCGAACTGGCGGGCCTTGTCGACCTTGTCGAGCCGTGCCGCAGCGGCCCGCAGCTGGCGAGTGGCCCACCACCAGACTGCGCCCAGCAGCAGCACCGTCCACGCCGCGAACGCGGCACCCGTCATCAACCATTGATTTGCTTGCATGCCGGCTCGCCTCTCTCGGGTTGTCTGCCAGGCCAATGTAGCGCCATGGCGTCAGGCTGGCGATACCTCAAGCCTGGGGGGCATACTGTGGCTGCCATGCCGCGAACGAGCCCCCGCAAAGCCATCAACCTCGCCCTGCAGGGCGGCGGCTCGCATGGCGCCTTCACCTGGGGCGTGCTTGACTGCCTGCTGGCCGACGGCCGGCTGCACCTGGAGGCGCTCAGCGCCACCAGCGCCGGCAGCCTCAATGCGGTAGCGCTGGCCGATGGCTTGCGGCGCGGCGGCGCCGACGGGGCACGTCAGGCGCTGGAGGATTTGTGGCGCGCCGTCGCGGCGGCCGGGCGGGCGCCGGCGAGCTGGCAGGCGCCGTGGCTGGACGCCTTCATGCATGGCTTGCAGCAGGCCGTGCCGCCCGAGCTTTCGCCCATGCATCAATGGACGGCCGCGCTGACCCAGCTGTTCTCACCCTACCAGCTCAATCCGCTGAACCTGAACCCGCTGCGCGACATCGTCCAGGCCCAGGTCGACTTCGAGGCGCTGCGGCGCGCGCCGCCGCTGAAGCTGTTCCTGAGCGCCACCAATGTCGAGACCGGCAAGATCCGCGTCTTCAGCGGCGCGCAGATCACCCCGGATGCGGTGCTGGCCAGCGCCTGCCTGCCGACGCTGTTCCAGGCGGTCGAGATAGCCGGCGAGTATTTCTGGGACGGCGGCTATATGGGCAACCCGGCGATCTTCCCGTTGATCTACGACAGCGACAGCGCCGATGTGCTGATCGTCCACGTCAACCCGGTGCTGCGTCGCGGCGTGCCGCGCAGCGCCACCGAGATCGCCAACCGCGTCAACGAGATCAGCTTCAACTCCTCGCTGATGCGCGAGATGCGCGCGATCGCCTTCGTCACCGGCCTGATCGATCGCGGCAAGCTCGCGCCCGAGGACGCCCGCCTGATGCGCATCCACTCGATCCGCTGCGACGAGCTGATGGCGGCCCAGGGCGTGGTCAGCAAGCTGGACACCGCCTGGCCCTATCTGTGCGAGCTGCGCGATGCCGGCCGAGTCCAGGCCCAGGCCTGGCTGGATGAGCACTTCGCCCAGGTGGGCAAGCGCTCGACGGTGGATATCCGGGCGGAGTTTCTGTAGCCCCCCGCGCCTCAGAGCAGATTCAGCCGCCTGGCCCCCTCGCGCAGCTCGGCGCGGAAGTCGGGGTGGGCGATGGCGATCATCTCCAGCGCGCGCTGCTTGCCGCTCTTGCCGCGCAGCTGGGCCACGCCGTACTCGCTGACCACATAGTTGATGTCGTTCTTGCCGGTCGTGACATGGGTGCCGGGGCTCAGGGTAGGGACGATGCGGCTGATGCTGTCGTCCTTGGCGGTGGACGGCAGCACGATGAAGGCCTTGCCGCCCTGCGAGCGGTTCGCGGCGCGCACGAAATCGACCTGGCCGCCGGTGCCCGAGTAGGGCAGATGGGCCAGGCTCTCCGAGCCGCACTGGCCCAGCAGGTCGATCTGCAGGGTCGCGTTGATGGCCACCAAGTTGTCGTTGCGGCCGGCCAGATAGGGATCGTTGGTGAAGTCCACCGGGTGCATCTCCAGGCCCGGGTTGCGGTCCATGAAGCGGTAGAGCTTTTGCGAGCCCAGCGCGAAGGTCGCGACCATCTTGCCGGGCAGGTAGTTCTTGCGGCTGTTGGTGACGACGCCGGCCTCGACCAGGCTCATGATGCCGTCGCCAATCATTTCGGTGTGCACGCCCAGCTCGTGCTTGTCGGTCAGCTGCATCACCACCGCGTCGGGAATGCCGCCATAGCCGATCTGCAGGGTCGAGCCGTCCTCGATCATTTCGGCGACGTATTTGCCGATCGCCTGCTGCACCGGCCCGATCTTGGGCAGACCCACCTCCAGCACCGGCTCGCTGCTCTCGACCAGGGCGCTGACCTGGGAAATGTGCACATGGCAAGCGCCGAAGGCAAAGGGCACATGGGGGTTGACCTCGAGCACCACCGCGCGGGCCTTGGTCAGCGCGGCCATCGTGTAGTCGGCCCCCAGGCTCAGTGCGAAGTAGCCGTGAGCATCCATCGGCGAGGCCAGCGCAAACACCACATCGGCCGGGATCAGGCCACGCGCGATCAGCGCCGGCATCTCGGAGAAATAGCTGGGGATGAAGTCTATCCAGCCGGCCTGGCCGCCGGCGCGCGAGGCGGCGCCATAGAAAAAGGCCAGATGGCGCACATGCTCGGTCGTCTCGGGATCGAAATAGCCGAACTTGCGCACCGGCAGGATCTGCGCCACCTTGATGTCGCGAAAGCGCCGGCGCTGTTCGGACAGCGCCGTCAGCAGGGCCGGCGGCTCGCCGACGCCGGTGGGCACGATGATGGAGTCGCCGTTGCGAAGCTGATCGAGCGCCTCGGCGGCGCTGCGGAGCTTCTGGCGATACAGGTCTTGAACGGACATGGCAGGCCTTGCGGAACGGCTGGGCCCCCAGTGTCGCCGCGCTGGCTGACACCGGCTTGACCCCTGGCGCCGAATATTTCGCTGCCTGCGGCTTTAGCCGGGCCGGCATACTGTCGCCTACAACTCGATACGGGTCGCACAGCGGCCCGACAAGACCAGCGTGGCAACACACGGGAGCGCCATGACCCTGATCGAGCCGGCGGCGAGCGTCCCGCGCAAGCGCCGCCTGTCCTATGCCCTGGTGCTGACACCGCTGCTGATCGGCAACGCGCTGATGCTGGCGCTGTGCCTGCTGGGCTTTTATGTGCTGTCGGCCACGCGCGCCTATGTGGGCGGCGAGAGCCAGTGGTCGAAGGCACGCGCCCAGGCCGTCAAGCATCTGCGCGCCTATGCCGCCAGCGGCGCGCCGGCGCAGCTGCAGCGTTTCCAGCAGGCCCTGCAAGTGCCGCTGGGCGACCGCGCCGCCCGCCTGGAGCTGGACAAGCCCGCGCCCGATCTGCGCCTGGCGACGGCGGCCTTCGAGCGCGGCGGCAATGCCGCCGACGACATTCCCGGCATGATGCGGCTGTACCGCTGGGCCGGCCGCAGCGATCTGATGCGGCCCTCGGTGCAGGCCTGGGAGCGCGGCGATGCCCATATCTTCCGGCTGCAGGCCATGGGCGAGCAGCTGCAGCAGTTGCATGCCCAGCCCGGCCCGCCGGGCGAGGAGCGCCTGGCGCGTATCGCGCTGCTGATGTTCGCGATCGAGGAGCTGGACAACGAGCTGCTGGGGCTGGAGCGCCAGTTCAGCCAGGCCCTCGGCGAGGCCTCGCGCAGCACCTACCTGGCGCTGGCCCTGGCCATCGGCCTGACCGCGCTGCTGCTGACCCTGACGGCCTACGCGCTGGCGCGCAGCGGGCTGCGCCGCCAGGCCCGCTACGAGACCGCGCTGGAGGCGGCCAATCAGCGCTGGTCGCTGGCGGCGCAAAGCGATGGCCTGGGCCTGTTCGAATGGCAGCAGCGCAGCGACCGGGTGCTGCTGGACGCGCGCGCCTGTGCCGTGTACGGCCTGGCCTGCGGAACTGAGGGTCTGAACCTGGCACGCAGCCAGCTGCATGCCCAGGTCGACCCCGACGATATCCCGGCGCTGGAGCTGCAGCTCGACCAGACCCTGGCTTCGGCCGAGCCCTTCTTCCGGCACCGCTTCCGCATCCGCGTCGACGGCGCGGCCCGCCATGTCGAGGTCAGCGGCCTGATGTTTCGCAGCGCGGCCAAGGAGGACCACCGCATGGTGGGCGTGATCAAGGATGTCAGCGCCCGCGTGCACCAGGCGCAGCTGGAGCTGGAGATCGCCGCCGCCGAGCGCAGCGCGGCCGCGCGCATGGAGTTTTTGTCGCGGCTGAGCCATGAGCTGCGCACGCCGCTGAATGCGGTGCTGGGCTTCTCGGAGCTGATGCTGCTGGACCGGGCCGACGCGCTGAGCCCGAACCAGCAGCGCCGCGTCCAGCTGATCGGCGGCGCCGGTCGCCATCTGCTGCGCCTGGTCGACGATGTGCTGGACATCAGCAGCATCGACTCGGGTCATTTCAGCGTCGAGCGCCGGCCCACGCCGCTGGCGCCGGTGCTGGCCAGCGCCGCCGCGCTGGTCGCCAGCGAGGTGCAGGCGCATGACATCCAGCTGGCGCTGGAGCCGCCGCCGGCCTCGCTGAGCGTGCTGGCCGACGAGCAGCGGCTCGGCCAGGTGCTGGCCAATCTGCTCAGCAATGCCTGCAAATACAACCGCCACGGCGGCCGCGTGCGCGTGCGCACCGAGCTTCAGGGCGACCAGGTGCGGATCGCGATCGAGGATCAGGGCCAGGGTCTCACCGAGGCCGAACAGGCCCAGCTGTTCCAGCCCTTCAAGCGCCTGCCGGCCACCGCCCATCTGAGCGGCACCGGCCTGGGACTGAGCATCGTCAAGCTGCTGATGGAGCAGATGGGCGGTGCGGTCAGCGTCAGCAGCCAGCCCGGCGCGGGCTCGGTGTTCACGCTGACGCTACGGGCCGCCTAGAGATTGCCGCGCATCCAGGGGCCGGCGATCGCAACGGTCAGGCCGGGTCGCTGCAGATTGACGAAGAGCAGCCGGCCGCTGGGGTCGAAGCAGGCGCCGCAGAACTCCGAGTCGAGGTAGCTGCCGGCGGCCACCTGCTTGCCGGCGGCCTGCAGCGGGCCGGCCTCCAGCAACAGATGGTTCTTGCAGAAGATATAGGCCGCGCCGGCCGGGCTCAGGCCCAAGAGGCGCGAGCCGCTGCCATAGCCATCGGCCGAAGCGCCGCCGTCCTCGCACAGCAGGATGCCGCCGCGCGGGCTGACGGTGACGTTGTCCGGGTTGTTGCCGACGCTGGCGTCGCCGCTGACAAAGATCGCACGCAGCCGCATCGTCGCCAGGCTCAGCTCCCAGACCGCACCCTCGCCCTGACCGGGCCGGTTGTTGCGATCGACACCGGCCGCGGTATCGACGATGTAGAGCTTGCCGGCGGCATGCCAGATGCCCTCGCCGCGGCTCATTCGGGCACAGCCCTGGCTCAGCGCCTGGTGGGTCGGGCCGGCAGCAAAGCCCAGGCTGACGCCGCCGGGCTGGCCGACCACCACCACCGGGTCGGCATCGGGGTCGGCGATGTCCACCCACTCCAGCTCGTACTCGTCGCCGATCTGCGGGTCCAGCAGGCCGACATCATTGGCCTGGGCCAGCGTGGCCGGCACCGCCTTGCGCAGCAGCGCACGGATGCGGGCAGCCTGCAGCCGGCCGCCGCGATGCAGGCTGCCGGGCTGGCCGCTGCTGTCCTTCGGCAGATAGCGGTAGAGCGCGCTGATATTGCGGTTGTCCTCGGTCAGATAGACATGGCCGCTGGCCGGATCGACGGCGACGGCCTCGTGCACAAAACGGCCCATGCCGACGATGGGCTCGGCGCTGGTGTGGGCCGGCTCGCTGTGGACCTCGAACACATAGCCATGCTTCCTGCCGCCAATGCCAGAAAAGTCATAGATCGTCTCCTCGCAGCTGAGCCAGCTGCCCCAGGGGGTCGGGCCGCCGGCGCAGTTGCCCAGCGTGCCGCCCAGCGAGCCGCGCGCGCCCACCCACTGGTTGTCGCGCATCAGCAAGGTCGAGGTGCCGCCGGCCACATAGCCGCTGAAGGGCGTCGGCGCCGGCGCGGCCGGGTTAGTGACTACGCCGCTGGCGCCTATGCGTATCGGCAGGCCGGCGTAGAAGGCGGTGATGATGCCCTTGACCGGCTTGTCGGCGTAGACATGCGGCGCGGCGATGGCTTCGGCCGGCGTGGCCACCAGGCCGCGCTCATGGTTGCGCACCAGCAGCAGCTCGCTGCTGCGGCCGACGCGGCGTGCGCCGACCACGGCCATGCCATCATGGGCATTCGGGGTCGGCCGGCCATCGTCCATCGCATCGCCGCTCCAGCCATAGGAGCGGTAGGAAAAGCCGGCCGGCAGCTGCAGCAGCGGCAGGCCGGTGCTCAGATCATTGACCGGGGCCAGTGCGCCATAGGGCGAGACCGCCGTCAGCAGCTGCTTGCCACCGGTGGCGGCCATCGCATTGCGAACCTGCAGCCCGCCCAGGATGCTGGCCATGCCGCCGGCGGCCAGGGCTCCGGAGCCCTGCAGGAGTTGGCGTCGGCGGGGGGAAAACTGCTGCGGCATGGTCGGCTCCTGGTGGCGTTGGCTGCCGCCATGCTGCGCCGCCGATGTGGCAGGCCCGTGACCAGCCTCCAGGCCGAACGGCCTGGGTGCGCCCGTCTCAAGCCAGTAGCCGCACAGCCGCGATCGCCAGCCAGCCCAGCACGAAGTTCAGCCACACCAGCTTGTGGATCAGCCCGGCCGCCGCTGCGGCCTGCGGCCATTGGGCGCCGGCCAGCGCGCGGCGGAACTTGCGGAAACCGGCAAAGTAGATATGGCCGAAGATCGCGAACATCGCCAGGCCCAGCACCAGCATCACATTCCAGCCCAGCGGCACGCTGCCGCCGGCGGCCTTGTACGCGGCGGTGTAGAGATGGCTGCCGGTGCCAAACAGCAGCACGATGGCCCCGAGCACCAGGGCGAAGAAGCGCCGCCAGACTTGCTCCATCAGCCGCGCGCGCGGCTGCGGCTCCAGCGTCGCGACGGCGGCCGGCCGCAGCGCGAACAGCATGAAGACCATGCCGCCCATCCAGACGATGGCGGCGACCAGATGCAATAGTTTGATGAGTTCGTAAAGCATGGGCCGATTGTGAGGGGAGCTGCCGATAATCGGGCCACCATGCCCCGTCATTCATCGCTCACCCTCTGCATGACCGCACTGCTGGTCGCGCTGGCCGGCTGCGCCACGCTGGAGCGCGATGCCCGCCTGCAGCCCGGCATCAGCACGGCCGACCAGGTGCAGGCCTTCTACGGTCGGCCGGTGCAGGTCTGGCAGGACGCCGATGGCGGCCGCACGCTGGAATATTCGAGCCAGCCCTTCGGCAACACCTGCTTCATGGTCAAGCTCGACGCGGCCGGCAAGCTGGTCGGCGTGCGCGACACCCTGCTTGAGGCCAGCCGCTTCAGCATCACGCCCGGCATGAGCGAGGAACAGGTCAGCCGCCTGCTGGGCCGGGAGCGCACGCGGGTATTCTTCCGCTTCAGCGGCGAGGATGTCTGGGACTGGAATGTGCAGCCCGAGCAGGGCGGCTATCTGCTGCGCTTCAATGTGCACTTCAAGAACGGCCGGGTGCTCCGGCTGAGCCAGAGCACGGTATTCCCGAGCGACCGTTTTCCCGATCTGGATTGAGTCGCCGCCGCTGCTGACACGACTTGTCAGCAGCGCCTTCGTAGCATGCAGGCACTCATCACAACAGCATCAGGAGGCCGCATGTCACCCACCACCACCGTCTTGCTGCATGGCGCCGGCACCGGCGCCTGGGTCTGGGACGACGTCATCCAGCGGATGAAGACGCCCGTGCTGGCGCTGGAAGTGCCGGGGCGGCAGCCGGGGGTCACGCCCGGCGCCTGCGCCGAGGCCTTGGTGGCCGAACTGGACCGGCGCGGCATCGGCGCGGTCGTGCTGGTGGCACATTCGCTGGCCGGCGTGCTGGTGCCGGATCTGGCCGAGCGGCTCGGCGCACGGCTGCGCCACTGCGTCTATCTGGCCGCCGTCGTGCCGCCACCGGGTGGCGCCTTCGTCGACGCGCTGGGCCTGGTCCAGCGGCTGCTGCTGCGCCTGCTGTTCGCCTTCAAGCCGCGCGGACTGAAGCCCGGCGCGGCCATGATCCGCCAGGAGCTGTGCAACGATCTGGAGCCCAGCATGGCCGAGCTGGTGATCTCGCGCTACGCGGCCGAGTTCCCCGGCCTCTATCTGGCGCCGACCGCCGCCACGCCGGCGCCCGGCGGCGCCAGCTATATCAAGCTGCTGAAGGACCAGAGCCTGCCGCCGGCGCTGCAGGACCGCATGGTGGCCCGGCTGCGTCAGCCGCGCCTGGACACGCTGGACGCCGGCCATCTGGCCATGCTGTCGGCGCCGCAGGCGCTGGCCCGCAAGCTCGACCAGCTGGTGGCGCGCTTTCCGCCGCCCTGGCCGGAGCGCCAGTTCAGCGCACCGGCAGGGCTGCAACAGCCTGCTCCAGGCTGAGGTGCCCCTGGTAGCCGCCGGCCGTCACGGCCGCCGTCTGGCGCTCGATCGCATGGGCGAAGACCACCGCCGGGTCGACCTCCAGGCGCTCGTAGAGGCGCTGCAGCGCCGGATAGTCGCGCCGATCAATCACCTCGTGATAGCGGGTCCAGCGCGCGATGCCGATGAAGTAGGCGTCGGCCAGGGTCTTGTGCTCGCCCAGCAGATAGGGTCGGTCGCCCAGCATGGCCTCCAGCTGCGCATGGACCTTCTCGACATTGCCTGCGCCGTAGCGGCGCAGCGCGGCCGCGTCGGCGGCATCGCCGGCATGCTCCAGCGCATGCCAGAGCGGGCTGAAGGCATTGAAGAAGCTGGTGTTCAGATAGGCCAGCATCTGGTTCAGGCGATCGAAGTCGCGGCTGCCCTGGGCAAAGCCGATGCGCCGGGCCTCATCCCGGGCACCGAGATGGTTCAGGATGGCCAGGCTCTCGCTGAGCAGGGCACCGTCGGCCGTCATCAGCGTGGGCGTCTCGCCGAGCGGGTTGATGCGCCGGTAGGCCGGGGTGATGGCCAGCTCGGGCATCTCGATGCGGCACAGCCGGTAGGGTTGTGCCAGCCATTCCAGCGCCACAATGGAGCCGAAGGAACAGCCGGAGGGCACACCGTAGAAGAGAACCGGGGTCATGTCTTGATCCTGTGTTGAGAGTTGTCGGTCCGGTCAATGTAGGAGCCCGGGCCAGGCCTGAGTAGCCCGTCTGGCGCAGACGCAAAGTCTCTGTCCATGGACTTTGCGGCCGCCCCCACCCACCCGTTGTGATGCTGAAACTCAATGACCTGCCCTTCTTTGTCGCCGCCGTCGAGCAGGGCGGATTTGCCGCCGCCGCGCGCCAGCTGGGCCTGCCCAAGTCCACCATCAGCAAGCGCGTGGCCGAGCTCGAAGCCGGCTTGCAGGCACGGCTGATCCAGCGCAGCTCGCGCAGCTTTGTGCTGACCGAGCTGGGCCGTGATTTCTACGAGCATGCGCGTGCGGCCTTGATCGAGGCCGAGGCCGCCGAGCAGGTGGTGCGGCGGCGCGCCGCCGAGCCCAGCGGCACGGTCCGGATCAGCGCCTCGGTGCCGACCGCCCAGCTCGATCTGGCCGCCCATCTGCCGCGCCTGGCCAGCGCCCTGCCCAAGGTGCGGCTGCAGCTCGATGTCACGGACCGCTTTGTCGACGTCGCGCAGGAGGGCTATGACATCGTCGTGCGCAGCCACTTCGCGCCCCTGCCCGACTCGGGCCTGGTGCAGCGGCTGCTGAACGTCGAGGCCATCATCCTGGTCGCGGCGCCGGCCTATCTGGAGGGGCAGGAGGCGCCGCTGCAGCCCGATCAGCTGGCGGCCCAGCAGGGCTTGCTGACCGGGCCGCAGCAGCTCAGCTGGCGGCTCTGGGACGCCGCCGGCGAGTCCGTCCAGGTGACGCCGCAGCCGCGCCTGATCGCCAATGAATCGACCGTGCTGCTGCAGGCCGCGCTGGCCGGACTGGGCATCGTCTGCCTGCCCGAAGCGATGTGCCGGGCCGCGCTGCGCGAGGGCCAGCTGCGCCGGGTGCTGCCCGACTGGCATGCCGGCCGCGTCAGCACCAGCCTGCTGATGCCGCACCGGCGCGGCCAGCTGCCGGCGGTGCGGGCCACGGTGGAGTTTCTGGTCGAGTGCCTGGGTGCAGGGGCCGCCGACCGATAAGGCCCAGATGCCGATTGGGCTCAGCTCAGCCCATGCCGCGCGGCCACGGCGTTGTAGACACCGTTGCGCCGCAACTCGGCCAAGGCCTTGTTGAAACGCGCCAACAGACCGGTGTCGCCAGGATTGCCCGGGTACAGACGAGAACTCATCAGGAAGTTGAAGCCCACATGCATGGGTCGATCGAGCATATGGAAGTGGGCTTGCTCCTCGAGCGGAAACAGCTTTTTGATCATGTCACGGCCGACCGCCTCGACCGCCGGCACCAGGTCGACCCGGCCGGCCCGCAGTTTGCCGAAGCTCTGCTCCTCACCGATCGCAAACTCGGCCTGCAGCCCCGCGTCGGCGAACATCTTCTCGTAGTAATAGCCACGCACCCCGCCCAGACGATAGGGCTTCAGATCGCTCAACTCGCTGAAGCTGATTTGCGGGCGAGGCCCGCCCGGGCTGTAGTAGAAAAACATGGTCCGCTTGGCATACAGCGGCTCAGAGAACAGATGCTTGCGCTCGCGTTCCGGCGTCGGCACATAGGGCACCGCGCCCCAGGCCTGCAAGGCTTCAACGGCCAGCTCGCAGCGCTTCCAGGGCATGAAACGGAACTCGAAACGCAGGCCCATCTGCTTGCCGATTTCGTCGAACAGATCGCTCAGGAAACTCTGCTCGCGCCGCTCGCTCACATAGGGTGGCAGCTCGCCGGCCACGATGATCAGCGAGGCCTGGGCCACGGCCTCGGCGCACACAAGAGTGCCGCCCAGCAACAGCAATGCCTCTCGTCTGCGCAAGCCCATGACCCGCTCCTCTCTCGACGGGCCCAGCAAGCCCGTCATTCGCAGTATGGCCGCATTGCTTACAGAGGGCTGTTACCGACTGCCGCCACCGGCCGGCCATCCGTGCATGACGCCAGCACAAAAGGCAGCTCGCGCCACTTGGCCTCGCCCTCGTTGCAGCCCGGCTTGCAGGCGCAGGACTTGGCCTTCAGCATCGCGTTGAGCTGGGCGCTTTCCTTGGGCGCCAGGCGCGGCAGCTTGGCCGTCAGCAGCAGCTGCATCGCGGCGGCCGGCGTGGGCGCATCGGGCGCCGGCACCGGGCCCAGGAGGGTCTGGATGGCGCGGGCCTCGGCCAGAGCCGCCGCCGGTTTGGCGCCGCTGCGCAGCTTGCGCAGATAGCCCAGGCCCACTTCCATCGCCGCATAGCCGCGCGCGGCGGCCATTGTGAAGGGGGTGCGGAAGGCGGCGGTGTAGAGGCCTTCGACCTGGGTCCAGCGCGCGCGGTCGATGGCCACGGTCGGGCACAGCACGGCATCGAACTTCTCCGAGGCCACCGGCTCGAAATCCATCCAGCAGCTGCTGCTGGCCGAAACCCGCAGCCCGGTCTCGCGGCGCAGGGTCGCGGCCACGCTTTCGCCGACCCGCGGCCCGACCCGGCCGAGCTGCAGCACCGGGTCCTCCAGCGGGAAGCGTTCGGCATTGGCCGACACCAGCGGGATACCGGCCGTCTTCAGCAGCGCCGGCACACCGCCCAGCACGCACCAGCCGCCCAGCACCAGATCGACCTTGGCCTCGACCAGCTGCTTGGCCGCCGCCTCGGCACGCCGGTAGTCGCAGCCGCTGTCCTGCACCAGCAGGGTCGGCACCGGCTGGATCGAGGAGGTCTTCAGCGCCAGCAACATGCCTTTGTGGATCTCCTCGCCCTGGGCCGCGCTGGGCCAGCTCTTGGGCACGATGGCGCCGATGGTGGGCGGCGCGGCCTGGGCCGCCGCACACAGCCCCCAGCCCAGCACGGCGGCGGCCAGGCCCTGCAAGCCCAATAATAGGCCGCCGACCCTTCTTTTCTCGCTCTTGTGGCTCATTCGCATCCCCCCGGGCACCGGACCGCGTCATTGCGGGCCTGGCGGCTCCATCTAGACAGGTGGGCGACGGTAAGCGAGGCGCCGTACCAACAGGCCTGGGAACTTCCCGCAGTCGGGGCCTGCCACAGTGCGGTACTGCACGGACGGGCCGTCCGTGCTCACTGATGGCGCAGGCAGTCTTCCAGCTTCAGCCCGGTCATCCGGTGGATGCCCTTGGCCAGATAGAACAGCACGCCCATGGTCAGCAGCATCGAGGGGATCGCTATCATCGGCCAGCTCAGCAGATTCATGCGGCCCAGCTCGGCGTTGAAGGCCTCGGTGCCGGCCGGGCTGGTGACCAGCCAGCGCGCCAGCACATAGTTCATCACGCTGGAGAAGGCGAAGCTGCCGGCCAGCATCAGCGTGCCCAGGCGCAGCCGGCGCTCGAAGGCGGCGCTCTGGCCGCGCTCGGCCAGCGCGGCCTCGATGCGCGGCACATCCATCATGCTCGGGTTGAACACCAGCAGGCGCACCAGCGGGCGCTTGCTCAGCACCGACAGCAGGATGGCCAGGCCGATCACGCCGGGCACCGCCGCCTCCTTGATGGCCAGCCAGCGCGTGTCCAGCGCCAGCAGGCCGATGCCGCCGGTCAGCAGGGTGCTGAACACGCCCAGCGCCGCCATCCAGCTGAAGCGCCGCTCGCGCAGCGCGGTCCAGGCCGCCCAGACCAGCGGAAAAGCCAGCGCCAGCACCAGCGCGCGGGCCGAGCCCAGGCGCTCGGGGCTGCTGAGCTGCATCAGCACCAGGGAGGGCGCCAGTATCGTGACCAGCAGCTCGGTCAGGGTCTGGGTGCTGGAAGGACGGGGCGTAGCATCGGACATCGAGAAAGCAGGCTCAAAACGGCAATAACGCCATGTTGAACTGTACGCGCACCGCCACTCCCCCCTTGTTCGTCGGGAATGCGTGACAAATCACGCCAACGGCGCCGCCGTCGCGGCAAAGCGGCGCGCTAGAGTCATGGCCACACCCTGGGAGCACAGCGTGGCCACGACCACCGATCACGAGAACCCGTTCGCCTCGCCCTTGACGATGGTGCAAAAACCCGCGCAAGAGCTACCCCCGGGCTTCAAGCCGCCGCCCAGCCGCAAGCCGCGCCCGAGCGCGCCGCCGCCGCCGCCGGCCACCTTGGGCCGGCGTGCGCTGGCCCTGCTGGTCGATGCGCTGGCGCTGATCGGCCTGAGCGCGCCGCTGCTGTGGCTGGCCTATCGCGAGGGCTTTGTCGGCCGGCTCGACGATGTGCGCCCGGCCAGTCTGCTGATCAACTGGGCGCTGCCGGCGCTGTATTTCATCGGCTTCTGGGCCTGGCAGGGCACGACGCCGGGCAAGCTGCTGGCCGGATTGCTGGTGGTCGATGCGCGCAGCGGCGCACGGCCCACACCGGGCCGCTGCGCGCTGCGCTGGCTCGGCTATCTGCTGTCGGCCCTGCCGCTGGGCCTGGGCTTTGCCTGGGCCGCGCTGGATGGCGAGCGCCGCTGCTGGCACGACCGCATGGCCGGCACCCGGGTGGTGCTGCGCCGCCCGCGCAGCGAGGCCGATTCGGGCAGCGGCTATCTCGCGGCCCACTGGCAGGGCGAGCACAGCCTGGCGCGCAGTTTCTGGATCAACAATGTGCTGCTGTCGCTGCCTATCGGCTTGGCGCTGACCGGGCTGATGACCTGGATCAGCCTGAAGGGCGAGGCCTTGCAGGCCGGCAGCATCGCGATGCTGATCGGCTGGCCGCTGATCCTGGCCTTCGATACCTGGGCCATCGTCGGCGCCTGGCGCGCCGCCCATGCCTACCGTCGCATCGACGGCTCCGCCCTGTGGGCCAATCTGGCCCGGCTGAGTCTGGTGCTGAGCGCCTTGCAGATGGTGGTGTCGACGCTGTTCGGCTTCCTGCCCCAGGCCGGCGAGTACTGGCAGATGGCGCGCGGCAGCGACCCGATCGGCCAGGCCTCGTTCAAGCTCTCGGCCGATGGCCGCACCTTGCGGCTGGACGGGCCCATCGGCATGGGCGACGCGACCCGGCTGCAGAAGCTGCTGGCCGGCACGGCCCAGCCGGTGCGGCTGTTCGAGCTGGCCTCGCCGGGCGGGCGCGTCTACGAGGCCGAGCGCATGGTCGAGCAGGTGCGCAAGACCGGTGCGGCCACCCGCGCGGTGGGCGGCTGCGAAAGCGCCTGCACCCTGGTCTTTCTGGCCGGCCAGCAGCGCCAGCTGATGCCCGGCGCGCGCCTGGGTTTTCACCGCGCCTCCAGCGGCAGCTACAACCCGGTGTTCGACGAGGTCGCCAACCAGGAGCTGGCCGCCACCTACCGCGAGATGGGCCTGCCCGAGCCGCTGATACAGCGCACGCTGCGCACACCGGCCGACAGCATGTGGTATCCGGCCAGCGACGAGCTGATCCTGCATGCGCTGATCGAGGCGCCACCGCAGACCCTGGATGTGGTGCTGCCCTCGGACCCGGCCACCAGCACCGAGCAGGACTATCTGGACGCACTGGGCGCCAACCCGGCCTGGCATCTGCTGGGCGCACGCTACCCCGAGCTGCTGCCGGCCGCGGCAGCCCGCATGCGCGCCGCCCATCTGGCCCAGCCGGGCAATGCCGACGAGCCGCAGAATGCCGCGCTGCGGGTGCTGGCCGAGCGGCTGCCGGGGCTGCTGATGGAGGTGTCGCCCGAGCTGCGGCGCCGCTATCTGGCCGTGTTGAAGGCCCAGCTGCGCACCGCCCGCGCGGCCGGCCCGGCCATCTGCCAGGCCCTGCTGGGCGGCCAGCTGGAGCTGCGCCGCGCGATGCCCGCCGAGCTGCGGGCCCAGGAGACCCGCTGGCTGGGCGCGGCCGCCGAGGCAGCGGCGCCGCGCTGGCTGCCCAAGGCCCCCAGCGCACTGGAGCTGGAGGTGGTGCGTCGCACCTTGGGCGGCCATGCGCCGGGCCTGCTTGGCCGGGTCTGGGTCGAGGATGGCGGCGCTCGCGCCCCGTCCTGCGACGCGGTGCTGCGCACACTGGACCAGGCGGCCGCGCTGCCGGTGGCGCAGCGCGAGCTGGCCGAGCGGCTGCTGCTGCAGCGGCTCTGATTCAGTCCTCGAAGCGCACCGTGTGCTGGCGGGCCCGGTTGACGCTCAGCCGGGTCACATCGGGCCGGCTGTAATGGCCGGCCAGATCGAGGTTCTGGCGCTCCTCGCGCACCCGGCCATGATCGATCTCGGCACAGAACAGGCCCTCGACACCGATCTGGGGTTCAATCACCCAGCTGCCGTCCGGCGCGGCCAGCGCCGAGCCGCCGTTGGCGAAGAAGGGCTTGTCGTCCGCCAGCATCTGGTCGCGGAATTGCGTGCCCTCGGGAATGTCCTGGGGCCGCATCAGACCCGATACCGCGATCACATAGGAGCGGCTTTCCTGGGCAATGAAGCGGGTCAGGTCCTGGGTGTTGTGCAGGCCGCCGGGCCAGACCGAGACATGCAGATCCTCGCCCTGGCCGTACAGCGCCGAGCGCGCCAGCGGCAGCCAGTTCTCGTAGCAGTTCAGGCCACCCACCTTGAAGGCACCCAGATCGTGCACCACCAGGCCATGGCCGTCGCCGGCCGCCCAGACGAGCCGCTCCTCATAGGTCGGCTGCAGCTTGCGGTGTACCGAGCGGATCACACCGTCCTGGTCGATATAGACCAGCGTGCAGTAGAGGCTGTGGCCGCCGCGATCGGGTGCGCGCTCCATCACGCCCAGATAGCAGGCCATGCGGTGCTGGCGACACAGGCCGGCGACGCTGTCGAGGTCGCCACGCTCGATCACGACGCCCTGATCCAAGTAATGGCTGTACATGGTCTTCTGCGCGGCGCTGTTGAAGCGCGCGCCGTCGGTCAGCTCGACCCAGAAGGGATAGCCCGGCACCAGGGCCTCGCCGAAGGTCACCAGCTGGCATTGCTGTGCGGCGGCCTCGGCCAGCCAGGCGGCCACCTTGTCCAGGGTTCTGGCCCGGTCCAGCCAGACCGGGGCCATCTGCACCAGGCCGACCTTGAGCAGGTCGGCGGATCTTGTTGCGCTGTTCATGCTCTGCTCCCGGCTTCGTTATTGGTTGACGATCATGGCGACTCGGACTCGGCCTGCACCCGCAGCCGCGCGTTGACGTAAGCGCCCTGCGGCACATGCAGCAGATCGGCGATGCGCCACAGCACATGGCGCTCGTGCGCGCTCAGATGGCCGTCGGCATAGGCGACGCGCCACATATGCTCGACCATGCGCAGCTTCTGCGGCATCTCGAAGCGCTCGTTGATGCGCGAGGTGAAGCCGAACAGATCGGTGGCGTCCTTCGCCGTGGCCTCGGCCAGTTCGGCCAGCCGGGCCGCCTCGTCGGCATCGAGCGCGAACTTGTCGCGCAGCGCCACCAGCACCGCCTCGCGCTCGCCGGCATGAAAGCTCGGGTCGGCGCGCATCACCTCGACCAGCATCACCGCGGTGGCCAGTTGCAGCGCATGCTCCGTGGCGGCCGGATCTGCATTGGCTGTCGGCGGCAGCAGGCTGTCGAACAGGTCTTTGAGGGTTTTCAGCATGGGCGGGATCATGGCACGGCGGCAGCTGGCAGTGCTGAGCGCCGCCAGCTGCCTGGTGATCGGCCAGCCTGGCGCCTGCCCCCTGAACAGGGCGCAAGGCGGCCCCGGAATGCGTGCGGCAATTTGCCAAAATTTGCCAAGCTGACTATGCTCCGGCCATGAGCACGATGAACATCTCCCTGCCCGACCCGCTCAAGTCCTTTGTGGACGAGCAGGTCAGCGAGCGCGGCTATGGCAGCAGCAGCGAGTACGTGCGTGAGCTGATCCGCAAGGATCAGGACCGCTTGCAATTGCGGGCGCTGCTGCTGGAGGGCGCCAGCTCGGCGCCATCCGACACTGCCGCGGACGGCGCCTACTTTGATCGGCTGCGGGAGCGGGCACGCCAGGCAGCCAAGCCCCGTTAGCCCGCCCGGCCGCATGACAGCCAAGCCCATCATCGCGCGCAGCGGCCGAGCGCGATGTCGACGAGGCTTTGAGCCACTATTTGAACGAAGGCGCGGAGTCCGCCGCGCTCGGTTTTGTCGACGCGCTTGAGCAGGCCTATCACCACATCGCACACCACCCGGCCACCGGCTCGCCGCGCTATGCCCATGAGCTGAACCTGCCCGGGCTGCGCTCATGGCCGCTGACCCGCTATCCCTATCTGGTCTTCTACCTTGAGCGCGCCGACTACATCGATGTGTGGCGGGTGCTGCATGGCAAACGGGATGTGCCGGCGTGGATGCACGACACCGCCTGACGCGCGACCAGCAAGACCCTTGTGGGAGGCAACACCGAAGTGTCTTGATGGGGCCTGTGGTCGATGGCCTCCTCGGGTCCGCGTGGCAGCGATTTCGGGGCCGACTGGCGTGGGAGTGGGTCACAGCACCGAGCTCGCTGTGCTGAGTCTGCCACCCACCGCACCGACTTTCTGTGAGCCTCGTGCTACGGTGCCGCATGAACCTCACCATCTTCAGCACCCGCCCCTACGACCGCGAGTTCCTCGAAAGTGCGCGGCTGGCTGCCGATCCGGGGGGGACGCACTACCAGTTCACCTATCTCGAAGCGGGCCTGGACCTGAACACCGTGGCGGCGGCGGCCGGGGCGCAGGCGGTGTGCGCCTTCGTCAATGACAGGCTGGACGCGCCGGTGCTGGAGCGGCTGCAGCAGCTGGGTGTTCGGCTGGTCGTGCTGCGCTGCGCCGGCTTCAACCAGGTGGACCTGGCAGCGGCCGAGCGGCTCGGGCTGCCGGTGGGGCGGGTGCCGGAGTACTCGCCGCATGCGGTGGCCGAGCACACGGTGGCCCTGCTGCTGACGCTGAATCGCAAGATCCACCGGGCACACGCCCGGGTGCGCGAGGGCAATTTCGCGCTCGATGGCCTGCTGGGCTTCGATCTGCACGGGCGTACCGTGGGCGTGGTGGGCACCGGCAAGATCGGCGAGTGCTTTGCGCGCATCCTGGGGCCGGGCTTCGGCTGCCGGCTGCTGGGCCTGGATCCGCAGCCGAATCCGGCCTGCGAGGCCATGGGCATGCGTTATGTGGCCTCGCTGGCCGAACTGCTGGCGGCCAGCGATGTGGTGAGCCTGCACTGCCCGCTGACGCCACAGACGCGCCACCTGATCGACGCGACCGCGCTGGCCGGCATGAAGCGCGGCGCGCTGCTGCTGAACACCAGCCGGGGCGCGGTGGTCGATGCCGGCGCGGCAATCGCGGCGCTGAAGACCGGGCAGCTGGGCGGGCTGGGGCTGGACGTCTATGAGGAAGAGGGTTCGCTGTTCTTCCGCGACCTGTCGGCTGCTGCCTTGCAGGACGATGTGTTCGCGCGCCTGCTGACCTTCCCGAATGTGCTGATCACCGGCCACCAGGGCTTTTTCACCGCCGACGCGCTGAGCGCGATCGCCGCGACGACGCTGGCCAATCTGCAGAGCTTCGAGCGCACGGGCCGGCCGCTGCATCCTGTGCCTGTGGTGCAATCGGTACTTGTGCCTGAGTTGCCCCGCGATGAATCCCGAACCCGTTGACGATTTCCTGAACGAACTGCGCCGTGTCGATGCACAGCGCTATGAGCTGGTCGAGCGGGTGCGCAAGCTGATCCACACCGCCGGGCCACGGCTGCGCGAGGAGGTGCGCTACGGCGGCCTGCTGTTCTCGGCGGGCGCGCCGGTCTGTGCGCTGTTCTCCTACGAGCGCCATCTGGCGCTGGAGTTCAGCCAGGGCGCGGCGCTGGCCGACCGGCACCAGGTGCTGGAGGGCGAGGGCAAGCACCGGCGCCACATCAAGCTGGAGAAGATCGGCGATCTGTTCAAGAAGAATGTGCGCGAGTACCTGGAACTGGCCTTCGCGGCGGCCGAGGCCGGCCAGGCGGCGAAGGCCGCTGCCAAATCGCGACGCTGAGCGGCCGCCTGCTCAGAACAGATCGACGCTGCCCGGGCTGACCTCTTTCAGCGCGCCCTGCTGGATCAGGCTCTCGTAGTGGCAGATGCGGTTGCGGCCGCCCCGCTTGGCTTCGTAGAGCGCGCTGTCGGCGCGGTTGATGACCTCCTGCGGCAGCACCACCGGATCGGCGCCGCTGAAGCCGCCGCTGATCGTGACCTGGCCGACGCGCGGGAACTTGAAGCTCTCGATCTTCTTGCGCGCGCGCTCGAAGGCCAGCGTCGCCGACTCCAGATCATTGGCCGCGATGATGGCGATGAACTCCTCGCCGCCATAGCGGTAGATCAGATCGGAGCGCCGGAACGCCGCCTTCAGCAGCCGGGCCACGACGATCAGCACCTCGTCGCCGATCATGTGGCCATAGCCATCGTTGATCTTCTTGAAGTGGTCCACATCCATCACGCCCAGCCAGTAGCGCTGCGGCAGCGGATCGCGCCGCGCCACGCCGGGCTCGGGCGGCGCCGGCTCATGCAGGCGGGCGTAGAGCAGGTTCCAGAGGCGGTCGAGATTGAGCTCCAGCGAGTAGCGGTTCAGCAGGCCGGTCAGGCGGTCGCGCTGGCTGGTGTCGAGCAGGGCGTAGAAGTTGGTGAACACCTCCAGCACGCCCAGCACGATGGCGTCCTCCATCGGCGTGATCTCGCGCTCGCGCCGCAGCACGAAGTAGCCGCAAATCTCGTCACCACCATGGATGGGGTAGCAGACGATGAAACCCTCGCCGCCGTCGCTGCGGCTGCAGGACTTGTCCAGCATCCGGACGTTCTCGAACAGGGTCTGCACCTCCTCGGGCAGGCGCTGCTCATTGGTGACCTCTTCCACCTGCTCGGCGACACGCTGCACGCCGTCCTGCTGCGCCTCGATGCGGCGCGAGTGATGCAGCGCCCGCAGCACCTCGCCATGCTCGTCGACCCGGTACAGCGAGGTCTCGCTGACCCCCAGCAAAGGCCCCAAGGTGCGCAGCAGGCTTTGCTCGACCAGATAGGTGTCACGGATCGCCGTCATCTTCCCCAGCTGCTTGAGCACGCTGGGGAGGCCTGCGGATGTTCGTGTATTGCTCGTCATAGACATCCCAAGGCAGTTCTTCTCTTCTTGCCAGCCCAGTATGACCCAAGGCGGTGCGGCATCAAGGCCCACTGTTGTCCTTGCTTATGGGAGCTTGCCAAAAAGGAATGGCTGAGGCAGTTGCGCGCGACTGCGGCCCGACAATCGCATCCGGAGGAACACAACAATGAACCAGGCAACCCGCCCAGACCCGACCGAGATCAGCCTGCGGCCGGTGACGAAGGACAATTACGAGGCCGTCTGTGATCTGCCGCTGCCGCCCGAGCAGCAGCGCATGCTGGCCGACAACTGCTGGTCCCTGGTCGAGGCGGCCTACAACCCCGGCTACGTCGTGCGCGCCATCTACCTCGGCGAGCAGGTCGCCGGCTTCATGATGTGGGTGCCAGAGACGGCCGAGCGCATCTCGATCTGGCGCTTCATGGTCAGCGCCCCGCTGCAGGGCCAGGGGCTGGGCAGCCGGGCGCTGCAACTGGCGATCGACGAGATCCGCAAGCGGCCCGGGCTGCGCGAGATCGAGATCTGCTACCACCCCGGCAACGAGGGTTCACGCCGGCTCTATGCCCGCCACGGCTTTGTCGAGCAGGGGCCGGATGCCAAGGGTGAGGACATGCTGGCAGTGCTGACGGTCTGACGCGGCGGCAGCCGCCCTACAGGCCGAACTGGGTCTTGAAGAAAGCCGTCGTGGCGGCGCGCGCCTGCGCGGCGGCCGCCGGGTTGGGCGTCATCAGCACCGGGCCGCCACGGCCCAGATGGGCGAAGGGGTCGTTGATCGTGACCGGGTCTTCCGTGCGGTCGAAGCCGTGGGTGGCGTCGGCATACATCTTGACGCTCAGCAGCCCGGCCGGCACGGTGGCCTGCTCGGCCAGCTTGGGGCAGGTGTCCGGCAGGTCGTAGGTGTCGAGCCCGCCGCCCTGCAGGAAGACCTTGGCGCCGGTCAGGCTGGCAAAGCTGTAGCCGGGCACACGGTTGTAGACCCAGCAGACCGGATAGTTGGGCGCATGGGCGACGAAGGCCAGGCCGGTGCCGGCCATGTACTGCTCGGTGTAGGGTCGGGTCGCGGTCAGCATCGTCACGACGCCGCCCCAGGAAAAGCCCATGATGCCGATGCGCTTGCTGTCGATGCTGGGCAGGCCGGCCAGGAACTTCAGCGCGCCATAGGCATCGGGCAGGGTCTCGGGCACGCCGCTGGGCCGGCCGGCCGCGCCGCTGATGCCCCGCGCCCCCCACATATCGATCTCCAGGGTCGCGATGCCGGCCGCGTTGAGCTCCTTGGCATAGGAGACGCCGCGGCTGTCGATGCCGCTGCTGCCATGCACGATGACCACGGCGGGACGCGCCGGGCCGGGCGGCATGCGCAGCTCGGCCGGCACCGTCAGCGGATTGACCGGATCGAGCGAGAGATAGCTGACGCGGGTGACCAGGGTCTCCTGATCGTCGCTGCCACCGCAGGCGGTCAGGCTCAAGGCGGGCAGCAGCGCTGCGGCAAGGCGGGCGCGCCGGCCGGCAGCGGTCGTCATGAGGGCCATGTCTTGTCTCCGTTGATGCAGCGTCGGCCTGTCAGGGTCAGGTCTTGTGTGCCGCGAGCTAGCGATATGCTCGCACAAACGCCACCGCAGGAGTCATCCTGCGGCGCAGCGGACCGCGATCAGCGCAGCGCCGCCGCCACGCGCTCCCAGCGCGGCTGCCAGCGGTCGGTGATGTTGACCGACAGCAGGATGTGGTGGGCCCGGCCCACCAGCAGGCGGCGCGGCACGGCGCCGATGACGCGCGAGTCCGCGCTGTTGTCGCGGTTGTCGCCCAGCATGAAGTAGTGCTCGGCCGGCACCCGCAGCGGCCCGAACTGCCCGGCGGCCTCCAGGCCCGGCAGGTGCTGGACGCGCCGGCTGCTGCCCGCTACCGTCTCGGTGCTGCGCGTCGCCACCAGCGCCCGGCCAGGCCCCAGGGTTTCGAGCGCCGGTTCCGCAGCGCTGTAATGCGCCGCCTCGCCGTTGATCAGCAGGCGGCCGTCGCGCAGCTCGACCGTGTCGCCCGGCAGCGCCACCAGGCGCTTGATCAGCAGCACGCCGGTCGTCGGCGCGGCAAAGGTGACGATGTCGCCGCGCTGCGGCTCGCCGAGCCGGGCCAGGCTGATCTCGCTGAGCGGCAGCTTGGCGTCATAGGCGAGCCGGTTCACCAGCACCACATCGCCCTCCAGGATGCTGGGCCGCATCGAGGCGCTGGGCACTGGGTTCCAGTCGGCGATGGCCGTGCGCAGCAGACCGAAGCACAGCAGGAAGACTAGGAAGCCCCGGTTGGCCTTGAGCCAGTTGGTGGCCGGCTTGACATCTGCATTCATGGACAGAGCCCGAAGAAGAACATGGTGCCCAGTGTGGCCGGCCCGGGCGGCCGCCGCGAGCCGGCGGCGGCGAGCTGAGGGTTGGCTTGTATGAATGGCCGGCCGGCCCTAGCGTGGGCTTGCCAGCACCTGGGTCCAGGCCCAGCGCACCGTGCTGCCGGGATTGCCCTGGCTCTGCCGCACGCAGGCCAGCCCCATCTCGCTGAAGGCCGGGCTCATCAGGTTGCGGCAATGGCCCTCGCTCTTCATCCAGCCGTCAACCACCGCCGCACTGCTGCTGTAGCCATAGGCGATGTTCTCGCCCCAGCGGCTCCAGGCGTAGCCGCTGGCGCTGAGGCGCTGGCCGGCGCTGCTGCCGTCCGAGCCGGTGTGGCTGAAGAAGCTCTTGTCCACCATGTCCTGCGAATGCCGGGCCGCAGCCTGCGCGATAGCGGTCTGCCAGACCAACGCCGGCGCGGCCGCCAAGGTCTCGGCGCCGCAGGCCGCGCCACGGGCGCGCCTGTCATTGACCAGGCGCAGCAACTCGGCCTGGAAATCGGGCAGCTCGCATTGCACGGCGGCGGTCTGTGCGGATGCTGCCGGGGAGGATGCGGCAGGGGCTGACGTCTCGGCCGCGCTGTTCGGGCTCTCGTCAGGGCCACCGCCGCCGCCACAGGCTGCCAGCAGCAGGCTGAAACCAAGGGCCAGCACTGCCCAAACGCGGACAGCGGTGGGGCGAAGGATTCGAGGGTGATGCATGGGCAGCAATTGTCCCGATCGCGATGCCGCCATTCGCCCAGATTTGTCACCCGTGCAATAGCTGCTTACGTCGGCAACGCTGGGCTCACAGATTGCAGGTCGGTTTGTTGCGCCCCGGTCGGGCAAGGGCTGCTTGTTCGTCTGCCCTAAGCTCGTGTCTGGGCTGGCGCGCCCAGAAAAAAAGCGCCGCCCGAGGGCGACGCTTTGCTTCTTGGCTAGGTCGTGCGAGGCCTGCTTAACGCACGCGCCCTTCCTTCCAAGCGTTCAGCAGCTTGTCATAGGCGATGGTCTCGCCCTTGGGCTTCTCGTTGGCCAGCTTGGCCCACGGGGCGCCCTTGTCGCTCAGCCACTTGGCGTTGCTTTCCTTCTTGTTGAGCTTGGGCGCGCACTTGGCCATGCCGGCGCGCTCCAGACGGCCCATCACCTGGTCCATCTCCTCGGCCAGCGTGTCCATCGCGCCCTGCGGGGTCTTCTCGCCGGTGACGGCCTGGGCCACGTTCTTCCACCACAGCTGGGCCAGCTTGGGGTAGTCGGGGACGTTGGTGCCGGTGGGCGTCCAGGCCACGCGGGCGGGGCTGCGGTAGAACTCGACCAGGCCACCGAGCTTGGGCGCCATATCGGTCATCGCCTTGGAACGGATGTCCGATTCACGGATCGGGGTCAGGCCGACGATGGTCTTCTTCAGGCTGGTGGTCTTGGCGGTGACGAACTGGGCATAGAGCCAGGCGGCGGCCGTCTTGTTGGCGTCGTGGTTGGCGAAGAAGGTCCAGCTGCCCACGTCCTGGTAGCCGTTCTGCATGCCTTCCTTCCAGTACGGGCCGTTCGGGCCGGGCGCCATGCGCCACTTCGGCGTGCCGTCGGCATTGACCACCGGCAGGCCCGGCTTGGTCATGTCGGCGGTGAAGGCGGTGTACCAGAAGATCTGCTGCGCGATCTGGCCCTGGGCGGGCACCGGGCCGGCTTCGCCGAAGGTCATGCCGGTGGCTTCCTTGGGCGCGTACTTCTTCATCCAGTCCACGTACTTGGTCAGCGCGTAGACGGCGGCGGGCGAGTTGGTGGCGCCGCCACGGGCCACCGAGGCGCCCACCGGCGTGCACTTGTCGGCCGCGACTCGGATGCCCCATTCATCGACCGGCATGCCGTTCGGGATGCCCTTGTCGGCGGTGCCGGCCATCGACAGCCAGGCATCGGTGAAGCGCCAGCCCAGCGACGGGTCCTTCTTGCCGTAGTCCATATGACCGTAGATCGGCTTGCCGTCGATGGTCTTGACGTCTTCGCTGAAGAAGGCCGCGATGTCCTCGTAGGCGCTCCAGTTCAGCGGCACGCCGAGGTCGTAGCCGTACTTGGCCTTGAACTTGTCCTGCAGGTCCTTGCGCGCGAACAGGTCGGCACGGAACCAGTAGAGGTTGGCGAACTGCTGGTCGGGCAGCTGGTAGAGCTTGCCGTCGGGCGCGGTCGTGAAGCTGGTACCGATGAAGTCCTTCAGGTCCAGGCCGGGGTTGGTGTATTCCTTGCCCGCACCGGCCATGTAGTCGGTGAGGTTCATGATCTTGCCGTAGCGGTAGTGGGTACCGATCAGGTCGGAGTCGGAGATCCAGCCGTCGTAGATGCTCTTGCCGGACTGCATCGAGGTCTGCAGCTTCTCGACCACATCGCCTTCCTGGATCAGGTCATGCTTGACCGTGATGCCGGTGATCTCGCTGAAGGCCTTGGCCAGGGTCTTGGCCTCGTACTCGTGGGTGGTGATGGTCTCGGACACCACCGAGATCTCCTTGACGCCCTTGGCCTGCAGCTTCTTGGCCGCTTCGATGAACCACTTCATCTCGGCCATCTGCTGGTCCTTGCTCAGCGTACTGGGCTGGAACTCGGCGTCGATCCACTTCTTGGCCTCGGGCTCGCCGGCCCAGGCGCCGGACGCCCCAACGGCCAGCGCGGCGGCGACGGCCAGCGCTGAAAACTTCTTGTGCTGCATCATCATTACTCTTGTCTCCTCTGATGAATCCCCCGAACAGCGTGATGCGGCCCCGGGGGAGGAGGGGGCCGAATCCATCAAACCCGTCTAGCTCGGGCGCTTGCAGGCGCCCGATCCTTCGCACGGCGTCGGGCAAGCCGCAGGGCTTGCCCTCGGTCCGCGCTCAGCCCTTGCGCATGATCAGGGCCAGCACCGCCATCGAGATCACGAAGCTGATCCAGATGCTGGGATCGCTCTCCAGCGCCCACCACTCGGCCATGCGGCCGGACAGGCCGACAAAGGCCAGGTTGATATAGGCGGCCGTGAGCAGGCCGATGAAGAGCCGGTCACCGCGCGTGGTCTTCATCGGCAGAAAGCCCTTGCGCATCACGGTGGGCGACTTGAGCTCCCACACCGTCATGCCGGCCAGCATCAGCACGATGCAGACGAAGAACACCGCCACCGGCGTGGTCCAGTACATCCATTCAAACATCAGCGGCTCCTCAAACTCGGCCCATCGCGAAACCCTTCGCGATGTAGTGGCGGACAAACCAGATCACGATGGCGCCCGGCACGATGGTCAGCACGCCGGCGGCGGCCAAGGTGGCCCAGTCCATGCCGGAGGCGCTGACGGTGCGGGTCATGGTCGCGACGATGGGCTTGGCGTTGACGCTGGTCAGGGTACGGGCCAGCAGCAGTTCCACCCACGAGAACATGAAGCAGAAGAAGGCCGCGACGCCGACGCCGGCCTTGATCAGCGGCAGGAAGATGGTCACGAAGAAGCGCGGGAAGCTGTAGCCGTCGATATAGGCGGTCTCATCGATCTCGCGCGGGATGCCGCTCATGAAGCCCTCCAGAATCCACACCGCCAGCGGCACATTGAACAGCAGATGGGCCAGCGCCACCGCGATGTGCGTGTCCATCATGCCCATCGTCGTGTAGAGCTGGAAGAAGGGCAAGAGAAACACCGCCGGCGGTGTCATCCGGTTGGTCAGCAGCCAGAAAAACACATGCTTGTCGCCCAGGAACGAGTAGCGGCTGAAGGCGTAGGCGGCCGGCAGCGCCACGCTGATCGAGATCACCGTGTTGATGCCCACATAGATCAGGCTGTTGATATAGCCCGAGTACCAGGAGGGATCGGTGAAGATCGTGACGTAGTTGGCCCAGGTGAAGTTGTCCGGGAAGAAGCTGAAGCTCGAGAGGATTTCCTCGTTGGTCTTGAAGCTCATATTGACCATCCAGTAGATGGGCAGCAGAGCGAACAGCAGGTAGGCGATCAGAAAAATCGAGCGCTTCTTGAAACGTTTTTCATCCATGTTGCGGCTCCTTTTCAGCCTGGCCGAGGGCCTGCATCCAGTTGTAGAGAATGAAGCACAGCAGCAGGATGATCAGGAAATAGATCAGCGAGAAGGCGGCGGCCGGGCCGAGGTCGAACTGGCCGACCGCCTTGGTCGTCAGGTACTGGCTCAGGAAGGTGGTCGCATTGCCGGGCCCGCCGCCGGTCAGCACAAAGGGCTCGGTGTAGATCATGAAGCTGTCCATGAAGCGCAACAGCACCGCGATCATCAGCACGCCGCGCATCTTGGGCAGCTGGATGTAGCGGAACACCGCGAATTTGCTCGCGCCGTCGATGCGCGCGGCCTGGTAGTAGGCATCAGGGATCGAGCGCAGGCCGGCGAAGGCCAGCAGGGCTACCAGCGGCGTCCAGTGCCAGACATCCATCAGCAGCACGGTGAGCCAGGCGTCGGTGGCGTTGCCGGTGTAGTTGTAGTCGATGCCCAGCCATTGCAGCGCGGCGCCCATCAGGCCGATGTCGGCACGGCCATAGATCTGCCAGATGGTGCCGACCACGTTCCACGGGATCAGCAGCGACAGCGCCACCATCACCAGAACGGCCGAGGACTTCCAGCCCTGGGCCGGCATGGACAGCGCCAGCGCAATGCCCAGCGGGATCTCGACCGCCAGCACCGCCAGCGAGAAGCCGAGCTGGCGCCACAACGCGGCATGCAGCTCCTCGTCGCGCATCATCGCGGCGAACCACTCGGTGCCGACAAAGACGCGGCGCTCGGGCGAGATGATGTCCTGCACCGAATAGTTGACGACGGTCATCAGCGGCAGGATGGCCGAGAAGGCCACGCACAGGAACACCGGCAGGACCAGGAACCAGGCTTTTTGATTGATGGGCTTCATTGATGAGCCTCTTGCTTGGGGTGGTGACCGTTGAGCAACTGCTCATCGCGGCCGTAGAAGCAGGTGTGCGTTCCCAGCACCTGCAGCCAGACCGCGTCGCCGGCGGCGGGCGGGCGGTCCTGCGCATTCAGGCGCAGCTTGATGTCAACCTCACCGACGCGGGCGCTGATCAGCCAGTAGGTGCCGATGTCCTGCACCTTGCTCACCGTCGCGCGCAGCGCGCCGGCCGCCCCCTCGCCGACCAGCTCCACATACTCGGGCCGCACGCCCAGCGTGAATTCGCCGGCGCGCTCCAGCTGCTGGTACAGCACGCCGAAGTCCAGGGCCAGGTCTTGCCCGGCAATCTGCAGCACGCCGGCCTTGAAGCGGCCCGGCAGAAAGTTCATGCCCGGCGAGCCGATGAAGTTGCCGACAAACATATGCTGAGGCTTCTCGAACAGCGCATCGGCACTGCCGACCTGGACCGCGCGGCCGCGCGTCATCACGACGATCTGGTCGGCAAAGGTCAGCGCCTCGACCTGGTCGTGGGTCACATAGATCAGGGTCAGCTTCAGCTCGTGGTGGATCTGCTTGAGCTTGCGACGCAGCTGCCATTTCAGATGCGGGTCGATCACGGTCAGCGGCTCGTCGAACAGCACTGCCGAGACGTCCTCGCGCACCAGGCCGCGGCCCAGCGAGATCTTCTGCTTGGCATCCGCCGTCAGGCCGGCGGCGCGCTGGTTCAGCTGGCCGCTCATCTCCAGCATCTCGGCGATCTTGCCGACCCGGGCCTTGATCTTCTCGGGCGCGACGCCGCGGTTCTTCAGCGGAAAGGCCAGGTTTTCGGCCACCGTCATCGTGTCGTAGATCACCGGGAACTGGAACACCTGGGCGATATTGCGCGCCTGCGGTGACAGCCGGGTGACATCGCGGCCGTCGAAGGTCACCGTGCCATGCGAGGGCTGGACCAGGCCGGAGATGATGTTGAGCATGGTGGTCTTGCCGCAGCCCGAGGGCCCCAGCAAGGCATAGGCGCCGCCATCATCGAAACTCATCTTCAGCGGCAGCAGCGCGTAGTCGCTGTCCTGCTGAGGGTTGGGTTTGTAGGCGTGGGCCAGGTCGAGGTCGATGCGTGCCATCAGTGGCCAGCCTTTCTGTCGGGAGCCAGCATCAGCGCGCCGTCGGCACCGAAGACATAGGCCTGCGCGGCCTGCAGGTACAGCGTGATCGGCGCACCCAGGTCGAAGTAATGCACGCCGGTCAGCTGGGCCACCAGGGAGCCGAGCTCGCTGTGCACATGGACAAAGGTGTCGGAGCCCGAGATCTCGGCCAGCTCGACGCTGCCCTTGATCGCGATATCGCCCGGACGGGTCTGCACGCGCAGCGCGCTGGCGCGCACGCCCACCGTCACCGGACCTGAAATCGGCATTTCGGCCGCCAGCTCCAGGGCCAGGCCCGGCATCAAATCAATGCGGCCGCCCTGGCCGGTGGCCGGCAGCAGATTCATCGGCGGATCGCTGAAGGCACGGGCCACGCGCAGCGAGGCCGGGCGGTGGAAGACCTCGGCCGTCGGCCCGTACTGCAGCAGTTCGCCGGCGTCCATCACGGCCGTGTAGCCGCCCAGCAGCAAGGCCTCGGCCGGCTCGGTGGTGGCGTAGACCACGGTGGAGCCGCCGACGGCGAAGAGCTGACTCAGTTCCTCGCGCAGCTCTTCGCGCAGCTTGTAGTCCAGATTGACCAGGGGCTCGTCGAGCAGCATCAGCGGGGCGTTCTTGGCCAGCGCGCGGGCCAGCGCCACGCGCTGCTGCTGGCCGCCGCTGAGCTGGGCCGGCAGCTTGTCCAGATGCATCTCGATATGCAGGCGCTCGGCCAGCTGATCGACCTGCTTGGCAATCGCGGCGCGGTCCATTCCACCACGCAGTTTCAGCGGCGAGGCGATGTTGTCGCGCACCGTCATCGACGGGTAGTTGATGAACTGTTGATAGACCATAGCGACATTGCGCTCGCGCACCGCGACGCCGGTCACGTCGACGCCGTCGGCCATCACCCGGCCGACAGTGGGCCGGTCCAGGCCCGCCATCAATCGCATCAAGGTGGTCTTGCCGGCCTGGGTCGCGCCCAGCAGCACGGTGACCGCGCCGGTTTGCAGCTTCAGGTCCAGCGGGTAGAGGTGCGTTGCCGCACCGACCCGGTGGCTGATGCCCTGCATATCGAGTTGCATCGTTCAGTCTTTCCCAACGGTATTGGTCTCGAACCAGGCGGCCACGGCGGCGCGCTGGGCTTCGGTGTAATGCAGGCCCAGCTTGGAACGGCGCCACAGCACGTCGTCGGCGCTGCGGGCCCATTCCTCGCGCTGCAGATAACGCAGCTCGATGTCGAACAGTCCCGGGGCCACCTCTTGCCCCAGCTCGGCCAGGCTGGCCGCGCCGCCCAGCACGCGAGAGATCCGCGCGCCATAGGCCCGGCTCAGGCGGCGCGCCAGCGCCGGCGGCAGATAGGCATGGCGCTTCTGCACCGCCGCCACCAGGCGCTCGAAGTCGGTGTCGGGACGCTGCGCCGCGCCGATCCAGGACGAGAGATCGCCGCCCGGCAGATGGGCGTGCTCGGTCCAGGGCTTGCGCCCAGATTCCGGCCCTTGATCGAGCATGCCGCCGACCATATCGGCCGCATCCTCGGCCAACTTGCGGAAGGTCGTGATCTTGCCGCCCCAGACGGAGAGCAGCGGCGCGCCCTGGGTGTTGGTCTCCAGCAGGTAGTCGCGTGTGACGGCCGAGGGATCGCCCGAGGCGTCGTCGAGCAGCGGGCGCACGCCGGCATAGCTCCAGACCACATCCTCGCGGGTGACGGGCTTGGCGAAGTAGCGGCTGGCCTGCTCGCACAGATAGGCGATCTCGTTCTCGTCGATCCTGGCCTTGCGTGTTTCGGGTGTAGCGCCTGCCAAGGCATCCGGAGGCAGCTCGACATCGGTGGTGCCGATCAGCGTGTAGTCGCCCTCGTACGGGATCGCGAAGATGATGCGCTTGTCGGGATTCTGGAAGATGTAGGCGTGGTCGTGTTCGAAGCAGCGCTTGACGATGATGTGGCTGCCCTTGACCAGGCGCAGGCTCTTGGTCGCCAGCGCCTCGCCGCGCGCCGGCCGCGCGATGCCGCGCAGAAAACTCTCGGCCCAGGGGCCGGCAGCGTTGACCAGGGCGCGGGCGCGCACGGTGCGCTCGCCGGTGGGCGTGGCAATCGTCGCGGTCCAGCCCTCCGCGTCGCGCTGCACGGCCGTGACCATGCTGCGCGTCAGCAACTCGGCGCCCTTCTCGCGCGCATCGAGCGCATTCAGCAGCACCAGGCGGGCGTCGTCGACCCAGCCGTCGGAATAGACAAAGCCACGGGTATAGCTCGGCTTCAGCGGCTTGCCGACCGGCGAGGTGCGCAGGTTCACCCCGGTGGAGCCCGGCAGCACCTCGCGACGCGCCAGGTGGTCGTAGAGGAACAGGCCGATGCGTATCATCCAGGCCGGCCGCATCGCCGCGTCATGCGGCATCACGAAGCGCAGCGGCCACATGATGTGGGGGGCGCTCTTCAGCAGCACCTCGCGCTCCTGCAGCGCCTTGCGCACCAGCGAGAACTCGTAGTACTCCAGATAGCGCAGGCCGCCGTGTATCAGCTTGGTCGACGAGGACGAGGTGTGGGCCGCGAAGTCGTCGCGCTCGGCCAGCAGCACCTTCCAGCCGCGCCCGGCCAGGTCGCGGGCAATGCCGGCACCATTGATGCCGCCGCCGACGACGAGCACGTCGTAGCGGTCCGGCGCGGCCTGCGGCATGGCACTCGGGGCGGTCGATGGATTGGCGGTCAAAGCGAGTCTCCTGGCGAACAAAAGCGGGTTCAATGAGTTCGCTATTTTGTTCTTCTTTTTTCTTTTTAGCTCGTTTTGGTGCGTTTCATCTGAGGGAAAACCCCTGTGACGGTTCGTTTTAGTTCGCTTTAGGCTCGCCCACACCCCAAAAAAGTGCGTCGACGCGCTCGCCATCCCATGATTCCGAATCCCCGCCAGAACGATTTGCTGCAGGAAGTGCGCGCACGCGGCTCGGTCAGCGTCGAGGCCCTGGCCGAGAAATTCGGCGTGACCTTGCAGACCGTGCGCCGCGATGTGCAGCGCATGGCCGAGGCCGGCCTGGTGGCGCGTTTCCACGGCGGCGTGCGCGTGCCGGCCTCGACCACCGAGAACATCGCCTACCGCCAGCGCCAGGCCTTGCAGGCCGATGGCAAGGCGCGCATCGCGCGCGCGATCGCAGCGCGCATCCCGGCCGGCTGCTCGCTGATCCTGAACCTGGGCACCACCACCGAGGCGGTGGCGCGCGAGCTGCTGCACCACAAGGGTCTGCGGGTGATCACGAACAATCTGAATGTCGCCACCATCCTCAGCGACAACCCCGACTGCGAGCTGGTGATGGTGGGCGGCACGGTGCGCCAGCGCGACCGCGGCGTGGTCGGCGAGGCGGCGGTGGACTTCATCCGCCAGTTCAAGGTCGACATCGGCCTGATCGGCATCTCGGGCATCGAGAGCGACGGCTCGCTGCGCGACTTCGACTACCGCGAGGTGATGGTGGCGCGGACCATCATCGAGCATTCGCGCGAGGTCTGGCTGGCCGCCGACCACAGCAAGTTCAACCGCCCGGCGATGGCCGAGGTGGCACGGCTGCCGCAGATCGATTTACTCTTCACCGACGAGTCGCCGCCCGAGCCCTACCCCACGCTGCTGGCCGATGCCGGCGTCGAACTGGTGCTGGCCGACTGAACGACGGGACAACCAAGCCATGACCTATCTGCTCGCCCTGGACCAGGGCACCTCCAGCTCCCGCTCCATCGTCTTTGACGCCGAGGGCCATATCGTCGCGATGGCGCAGCGCGAGTTCCGCCAGATCTATCCGCAGCCCGGCTGGGTCGAGCACGACGCGCAGGAGATCTGGCACAGCCAGCTGGCCACCGCCCGCGAGGTGCTGGCCAAGGCGGGCCTGAAAGCCGCCGACATCAAGGCCCTGGGCATCACCAATCAGCGCGAGACCACCGTGGTGTGGAACCGCAAGACCGGGCAGCCGATCTATCACGCCATCGTCTGGCAGGACCGCCGCGCCGAGCCGACCTGCGCCGCGCTGCGCGAACAAGGCCTGACCCCCTTGGTGCAGCGCAAGACAGGCCTGGTGATCGATGCCTACTTCTCCGGCACCAAGCTGAAGTGGATTCTCGACAACGTGGCCGGCGCACGCGAACAGGCCGAGCGCGGCGAGCTGGCCTTCGGCACGATAGACAGCTGGCTGGTCTGGCAGCTGACCGACGGCCGCGTCCATGCGACCGATGTCAGCAATGCGGCCCGCACCATGCTGTTCAATGTGCACAAGAACGAGTGGGACGATGAGCTGCTGGCCCTGCTCGACATCCCGCGCGCGGTGCTGCCCGAGGTCCATCCCTCGGCCTTCGAGTTCGGCCGCGTCAGCGCCGCCCATCTGGGCGCCGAGATCATGATTGGCGGCATCGCCGGCGACCAGCAGAGCGCACTGTTCGGCCAGGCCTGCTTCAAGGCCGGCATGGCCAAGAACACCTATGGCACCGGCTGCTTCATGCTGATGCACACCGGCGCGCAGTTCCAGACCTCGGGCAACGGCCTGATCACCACCAGCGCCGCGCAGGCGAGCACGACACCGGAGTTCGCGCTGGAGGGCAGCGTCTTCATCGGCGGCGCGGTCGTGCAATGGCTGCGCGACGGCTTGCAGGCGATCAAAGGCAGCGGCGAGGTGCAGGGCCTGGCCGAGAGCGTGCCGGATGCCGGCGGCGTGATGTTCGTGCCGGCCTTCACCGGCCTGGGTGCGCCCTACTGGAACGCCGAGGCGCGCGGCGCCATCGTCGGCCTGACACGCGGCTCTACCGTCGCCCATATCGCCCGCGCGGCGCTGGAGAGCATCGCCTTCCAGAGCGCGGCCCTGCTGCTGGCGATGAGCCGCGACGCAGTGGCCGCCGGCGGCGCGCCGGTTTCGGAGCTTCGCGTCGATGGTGGTGCCTGCGTCAACAATCTGCTGATGCAGTTCCAGGCCGATCTGCTGGGCATCCCGGTGGTGCGGCCCAAGGTCATCGAGACCACGGCGCTGGGCGCGGCCTATCTGGCCGGCCTGTCCTCGGGCCTGTACAGCAATCTCGATGCGCTGAGCGGCAACTGGCAGGCCGGGCGGGTGTTCCGCCCGACGATGCCGCGCGAGCGCGCGGCCGAGCTGATGGCGAACTGGGAACGGGCGGTGCGGCAGGCTTGTGCAAGCTGAGGCGCTGCCCCAGCCTCAGGTATTCCACGCCGACACGATCAGCAGCACCTTGCCCGAGATGCCGGGCTTGTTGCTGCCGGCCGGCAGTTCCACCTCGATGCGGATGCCGCCGCCCTTGACCGCCTCATAGGTCAGGGCCTGGGTCGCCACACCGATGCGCTGGCTCTCCCAGCTGTGCAGGATGCGCCAGTCGCCGCCCGCGCTGATCGGCGGCTCCAGCGAGATCAGCAGGCTGTCGCGGAACAGGTGGCTGCCCTCGAAATGCTGGTCGGGCCAGAAGCGCTTGTTGACCTGGTAATCGGGCACGCGCACGCCGACGTCCATCGCATAGGCCAGCGTGCGGTCATGGCTGCTGATCTTGGCGCGGTTGGCCAGGAAGACGCTGGACAGATAGACCATATTGCCACCGCTGGCCTGTTGCTGGCTCAGCTGCTGGTGGGTGCGGCAGGCGGGCGAGTCCTCCTCGGTGGTCCGGCGGCTCAGGAACCAGCGCTTGCCGCGCGGCCGCGCCATCAGCTCGAACTGGTAGAGCGCCTGCACATCGGCCTCGGCCTCGATCTTCTGCGGCAGCCGCACCTCGTCGACCTGCATCCAGATGTCGACCCGCACATCGCCGAACAGAAAGCGCGACAGGTTCTGGTAGGCCTCCTCGCTGTTGACGATGCCGTAGTAGCCCGAGTGGGCGCGGTAGCAATAGGCGGTGGCGCAGGTCTTGGTGACGTTGAGCTGCTTGTCGACACCCCAGACCGAGGCATTCTCGACCTTGACCAGGCCGTCGCTGCCATTGCCGGCAAAGGCGCGCGAGATACCCATGCCGGCCTCGTAATCATTGCGGTTGGTACCCACCATGCAGAAGATGCGCTCGATCGGAAACGCCTCCTGCGGCAGGAAGTCGACCCGCTGGTGCTTTTTGTAGACCGCCTGCATATTCAGGTAGCCGGCCATGCGCTCGTGATTGAAGTTGTTGATGTCGTTGAAGGACAACCAGCCGGGTACCTTCAGGCCGGCCAGCTGGATGCCGTTGTGCGGGGTCGCATAGGTGAAGATCTTGTCGACCGCATGGCGCGCCTCGTCGCTGCCCAGCGCCGGGTTCTGGATGAAGCCGCGCACCACCAGGCCGCCCATCGAGTGCGCGACCAGATAGCAGCGGAAGTCCTTGGCCGCGATGCCCTCCTGCGCCACCACCAGCTCGCGCACCCGCAGGATCAGCTCGGACAGGCCGCGCGAGTAGTCCTCGATATCGCGCGGCTTGCCGTCGCCGAACAGGCTGGAGCCGCTGTCGTAGTAGCGGTAGATGATGACCGAACGGGCCGGCAGGCCGGTGTGGCCGGCGCGCGGCTGCCAGTCGGGATCGGTGATGCCCAGGCCGTTCTCGTAGACATCGCCATAGCCGAACTCGGCCGCCAGCCGCAGCAGCGGCGACTCGAAGACAAACTTCTTCGGCGGGTCGCGTTTGTCGGTGCTGGCGCGGTAGACGGTGGAGCCGAGATTGAAGCCGCAGAAGGGATCGGCCGCCGTCTCGTCGCGCTCGCCCTCGGTCATCGCATAGCCGCGGACATAGATGATGGGGAAGAAGGGGGCTTCTTGCATGGCGCTTGTCTCCGCAGGTCTTGGGGCCTGCCGCGCTTATAGCCCGCGCGCACCGCAGCGGGCAATCCTGAGAAGCAAAAACCCGCCAGGGCGAGCCGTGGCGGGTTGCTTGAGAGCCTGCGGTACTTACTTGAACTGATACGAGGCCGTACCGTACCAGAAACGCCCACGCGGGTCGGCGAAGGAAGCAGCATAGCCGGCCGCGTGCGAACCGAATGACGAGGACGCCACATAGGGCGGCTCATCATCGAAGGCGTTGCGCACGCCCAGCCGCAGCTTCAGATTTTTGAAGCCCAGATAGCTGAACGCCAGGTTAACGCGCTCGGTATTCGAGACACGATGCGGTGCGTTGACGAACACATTGGCGTTGACCGAGGCGGCCGATTCGGTCCAGCCCCGGGTGTACACATGCTCAACCGTGAAGCCGAAATTCTGGAACTGCCACTCGGCCGTGGCCGTGTGCTGCCAGCGTGGCACCGGCGGCACTGTGCTGTCGCCGCCCGAACCGGCAAACTTGCCATAGGGGCCACCGGCATACTTCTGCGCGTCGTACTGGTTGACGTAGGTGCCACCCACACCTAGGTTCAGGCGCCCGCCCTCACCCAGTTCCAGGCTGCTGCGCACATCGATATCGACACCCGAGGTGCGCAGATCGCCGAGGTTGTCCACCGGTGTTTCGACATAGAGGATGAAACCATCGGCGTTACGCTTGACCCGGCTGTTGAAGCGCTGATACAGCACCGGATCCTCGAGCAGGGTATTGGCCGCGATCACGCCAATCTGGCTCTTCTTCTGGATGCGCCAGTAGTCCAGCCCCAGCGACAGATTGCGCGCCGGCTCGAACACCACACCGGCCGAGATCTGGCGGCTCTTCTCGGGCTTCAGATTGGCCGAGGCGACCGATCGGGTCGGCAGTTGCGAGGCGCAGCGGCCGTTGACCTCGGACGGGCGCGGGCATTCCGGGTCATTGACCGTGTCTGCGGTATTGGAGAAGGACACCGGCGAGTTGACATCCCACAGCGTCGGCGCGCGGAAACCGGTACCGGCTGCGGCCCGGAACAGCAGCGCCTTGGTCGGCTGGAAGCGCAGCGAGGCGCGCGGGTTGAAGGTCGAGCCGAAGTCACTGTAGTTGTCGTAACGGGCCGCTAGCGTGGCCTCCCAGCCCTTGGCAAACGGCATCGACAACTCGCCGAACAGGGCCTTGATGCTGCGCGAGGCACTGGTGGCCGGCACCGTGCCCTCGCCGCCGATGTGCTTGCCGGCGGCATAGTCGGCATTCAGCGGTTTGTCGTCGGCTTTCTCGCGGCGCAGATCGGTACCGAAGGCCACGGCCATGCGACCGCCAGCCATCTCCATCAACTCCTTGCTGACCTTCAGATCGAACGCGGTCGTCGTGCTGGCCGACTTGCGCATATCGCCGTCCATGCCGGCCAACTTCCAGAGCGCATTGCCGGCATCGTCGCTGGGTCCGAAGGGATTCAGATTGCCGGAGCGCAGTGCCGCCAGAAAACGATCCTCGTGAATATAGCCAGCATAGTTCAGCAGGCCCTCGGCACGCGATACATTGATACCGGCGTCATAGTCCCAGCCAGAGAAAGTGCCGCTGGCACCGACCACCATGCGTTTCTGGGTGTTGGTATTGGTACTGATGCGATTGCCGGCGGGGAAGGCGCGCAGGCCGATACCCACCAGACCGTCGCCATCGGGATCGTAGTCGGCCGCCGTGAATCCCAGCCGCGTCAGCAGGGCGGTCGGGAAGTACTTGCTGGTGATCGGCATCAGCACCGGTTCGAAGTCGAACTTCTGCGCGTTGAAGGGGCCGAAGCCGTAGCGGATCGGGGTAGGCGCGACCCGACCTATCGTGTGGTTGCGCGCATAGGAGCCCTCGACAAAGAGCTGATGGTCCTGGCTCAACGCAAAGGTGGCGCGGCCGAAGATGTCGCCCTTCTTCGAGTCCGGCAGATTGTCCAGCGTCGCGGCATAGATGGCGCGGCAGCCGCGTGCATCGATGCCGCTGGGCGTCGTGCCGCGCACGGTGGAGAAGGCGAACGGTTCCACGCAGGGCGCGAAATTGGCGCCTGGATTCAGCTCCGGGTAGGCCCCCGGAGCGATACCGGGAAAGGCAGCACCCGCGCCTTCGATGAAACCGGGATAAGGCGCGCTCGACGATGGTGGATCCGAGCCCGGAATCTCCTGCACGCCGCGGTTGTAGAAGCCCTGATCGATCGCCTTGATGCGGCTGTTCTTCTGGAAGTTGGCGGTCAACAGCACATTAAAGCCCTGGCTGCCCAAGTCGCCGAAACCGACCGCGACCGACGCGCCGCGCTCCGAACCGCCGATGCCGGCCTCGGTGTCGCCGTAGCGAATCATCAACTCGCCGTTGCGGTAGTCCCGCCGCGTGATGAAGTTGATCACGCCACCGACCGCGTCGGTGCCATAGACGGCCGACGCGCCATCGCGTAGCACTTCAATGCGCTCGATCGCCGCGAAAGGGATGCTGTTCAGGTCGACCGCCGCATTGCCGCCGATGGTGCCGAAAGGATGATTGGCCAGGCGCCGACCGTTCAGCAGCACCAGGGTCGAGTTGGCGCCGAGGCCGCGCAAGTTGGCATTGGCGGTGGCATAGCCGACCCCCTGGGTGGTGTCCGACAGCATTGCCGAGCTGGCCGAGACGCGACGCAGAATGTCCTCCACCGAGGTGGCGCCGGTCTTCTCGATCTGCTCACGGGTGATTACGGTGACCGGCAGCGCGGTCTCGGACTCCAGGCGCTTGATCGATGAGCCGGTGATCGTGACCCGCTCCAGCGACTGCTGCTGGGCCTGGGCCGGCGACAGATGGGCCAGCGCGGCGGCGCCAAAGGCAAGCGCCAAGGCCTTGCAAAGCCTTGATGGTTTCAGCATGAGGATCCTCTCTCCAGAGAAGTGAACAGGGGGTGCTGGTTCAGTGCCCGAAAGCCCGGCGGGTTGTGCACGGGTTCGGGAAGGAGTGCGAAGTTCGCGTTGCGGATTTTTCGCCTCGCAGACCGCACCATCGCTGAGGGAAACCCTTGACGTTGCGACCCCGCATCGACAGGCACCCGGGCCAAACCAATAGCACTTGCCAATCTCTTAAGACTGGATTAAGGCCTCACAGACCGAAGCGGGCCCCTGCCCCCGACAGCGTCGCCACCCCGATCACCGCAAAGATCAGCGCCGCGATGCCATGCACCAGGCGCACCGGGATGCGGCCGGCGATGCGGTCGCCCAACAGCACGGCCGGCACATTGGCGATCATCATGCCCAGCGTCGTGCCGGCCACCACGGCCACAAAGGCCTGGAACTGCGCGGCCAGCGCGACGGTGGCGATCTGGGTCTTGTCGCCCATCTCGGCCAGGAAGAAGGCCACGATGGTGGTGCCCAGCACACCGAGTTTCAGGCCCTTGCCGCCCTCCTCTTCTTCGTCGATCTTGTCGGGGATCAGGGTCCAGATGGCCATCACCAGAAAGCCCAGGCCCAGGCCCCAGCGCAGCGTCTGCGGGCTCAGCTGGGTGGTGATCCAGGCGCCCAGCGCACCGGCGCCGGCATGGTTGACCGCCGTGGCGATCAGGATGCCCAGGCAGATCGGCAGCGGCTTGCGAAAGCGCGCGGCCAGCAAAAAGGCCAAGAGCTGGGTCTTGTCCCCGATTTCGGCGAGGGCCACGATGCCGGTCGAGACGAGAAAGGCTTCCATTGCGAGAACACTCCACGGCCTGCAAGTGCAGCATTGACCATGCCGCCTCCGGCCGTTACCGAGGGTGCATGGTCAAAGGTCTTGCCAGGTGTGGGCACTGCCCGCGCCATGGTTCTCACGAACCAAGTGTGTTGACGCGGGCCTGCAGCGGGATGGTGGCTACAGCGGCTACTCCCCAATGACAACAGCTATTCTAGCCGCTGTCATTGGGGGGCCTCAGCGCCCGGCCGGTCGCCGCAGTGACGGATTGCCCAGATCGAGCTGCTCAAACGGGATCACCCAGGCGCCCGGGTCGAGCTGGCGCAGGTCGGCGCCGGCCTCCTTCAGATCGCTGACGACCACGGTGCGCAGGCTGTCGGCGCGCCAGTAGCGCGCCGCGAACTCGCGCAGCGGCTCGGCCCTCAGCGCCGCCAGCTGCTGCGGCAGCTGGGCCAGCGTGGCCAGCTCGCGGCCCTGCTGCAGATGCTCGGACACCAGGCCTGCCAGACCCGCGGTGGTCTCGAGCTGGCGCGCATAGGTGCCGATCAGGCTGGCGCGGCGCGCCGCCAGCTCGGTCTCGCCGACCGGCTCTCGGCCCAGGCGCAGCAACTCGGCGGCCATCAGCCGGGCCACCTCGGCGGCCCGGCCGTGCTGGGTCTGGGTATAGGCGCTCAGCGTGCCGGCGCCGGGCAGGCTCTCGACCTGGCTGACCGCGCCGTAGCTGAGGCCGCGCTTGATGCGCACCTCATGACTCAGCCGCGCCGAGTAGCCCTGGCCCAGCACCGCATTGGCCAGCATGCCGATGCGCTGGCCGGCTTCATCCTCGCTGCCGGGATAGGGCGCCAGCAGCTGCACCGCGCTCTGGCCGGCCCCGCTCAGATCCAGCAGCACGGTCCGCACCGGCAGCGGCTGTGCGCGCAGCGGCTGCAGCGCCGGACCGGCCGGGCGCAGGCTGCGCCAATCACCGAAGTGCGACTCGGCCAGCGCGCGCGCCTGGCCCCCATCGAGGTCGCCGGCCAGTATCAGCGTGGTGGATTCCGGCCGCAGCTGCTGGCGCTGAAAGGCCAGCAAATCCTCGCGACGCAGCCGCGCCAGGCTGGCCGGTGTCGCGATCTGGCCGGCCGGGCTGTCGCCCCAGAACAGGCGCTGGCCCAGCAGCTGGGCCAGCAGGGCCGGATCGGACAGGCTGAGCCGGAAGCTGGCAATCAGCTCGGCGCGGGCCCGTTCGATCTCGGCCGGCGGCAGCGTGGCCCGCTGCAAGAGATCGGCCAGCAGGGCCAGGCCCTCGTCCAGCTGCGGCGTCGCCAGGGTCAGGCCCAGGCTCCCCGAGGCGCTGCCGTCACCGATCTCGAGGCTGGCGCCCAGGCTTTCGGCGGCGAAGGCGATGTCGGCCGCATCGACCGCCTGGCCCTCGCGCCGCGCGCCCTTGCTGAGCATCAGCAGGCCCAGCTGCGACAGCCCGGCCTTGCCCGGCGGATCCAGCAGGCTGCCGGCCTGGCCCAGCAGCAGCTCGACCGTCACCAGCGGCATGCCGCGCCGCTGCGCCAGCACCAGGCGCAGGCCGTTGCCCAGGCGCAGCTGCTGCAGCCGGGGCTGGGGCAAGGGCCGCGCCGGACCCGGCGCGGGCATCTGGTCGAAACGCTGTGCGCCGGCCAGCAGCGGCACCGCCAGTGCGCCACCCAGCAAGGTCCGGCGCCTCATGACCGTTCTCCATACAGCACCGAGACCTTGGCACCCTGCAAGACATGGCGGCGCAGCGCCCGCTGCACATCGGCGACGCCGACCGCCTGCAGCTGCGCCAGCTCGCGCTCGGCCAGGCTCGCGTCGCCGCGCAGCAGCAAGGCATAGCCCAGGGCCAGCGCGCGGCCCTCGGGCGTCTCGCGCTCGACCAGCAGCTTGTTGAGCAGCTGCGCCTTGGCCTTGGCCAACTCCGCGGGCAGCACCGGCTCATGGGCAAGGCGCTCGACCTCGGCCACCAACTGCTTCAGCAGCAGCTCGCCGCTCAAGGCGCCGGTCGAGACCGCATAGGCGGCCAGCAGGCCGGCATCGGCATTCAGCAGCGCATCGAAGCCCACGCTTTGTGCGACCCGCTGCCGGTACACCAGGGCCTCGCTCAGCCGCGCCGAATCCCCCTGGGCCAGCAGGGCCTGGGCCACTTGCAGCGCCGGGGCCAGCTCGCTGGCTGCCTTGGGCCCCTGCCAGATCACCAGGGCCGCCGGCAGCGGCGCGCGGGCCGGCAGATGATGGAACTCGTCACGCGCTCGGCGCGGCTCGGCGCTGGCCGCCTGGGGCACGGGGCTCAGCGGTGCGCGGATGCTGCCGAAGTAGTGGTCGACCCAGCGATCCAGCTGGCTTGCCTCGAACTCGCCGGCGACGATCAGCAGCGCGTTGTCCGGCCGGTAGTAGGCCGTGTGGAAGTCGCGCGCATCGCGCAGCGTCGCGGCGTCGAGCTCGGCGATATTGCCGATCACCGGGCGCTTGTAGGGATGCTGCTGATAGCCGTAGCTGGAGATCGCGTTGAACAGCAGTCCGTAGGGATCGGCCAGCACGCGCTGGCGGAACTCCTCCTTGACCACCTCGCGCTCGCTGTCGAAATTGGCCTGGTCCAGATTCAGATTGGCCATGCGCTCGGCCTCGGCCCAGAGCACCGGCTCCAGGTGATTGGACGGCACGGTGCAGTGGTAGACCGTCATGTCCTCGGCGGTGAAGGCATTGTTGCTGCCGCCCACATCCTCGGTCATGCGGTCGAACTGCTCGTTGGCCATATGCCGCGTGCTCTTGAACATCAGGTGCTCGAAGAGATGGGCCAGGCCGGAGCGCCCCGCCGGATCGTGCTTGCTGCCGACCCGGTACCAGAGCTGCACGCTGACACTGGTGCTGGCCACCGGCAAGGCCAGCACGGTCAGCCCATTGGCCAGCTGCCGGCTTGTGAAGGCCAGCGATGGCAGTTGCAGACCGGCAGAGCGGGCGAGGCCGGCAAGACCTGTCCCCGCCGCCGCGATCAGCAGGCTGCGTCGAGGGACACCGTGGCGCAAAGTCATGGCGCGCAGCATAAGGGCAATGCTGACAACCGCTGTCAGCAGCGGCCGCGCAAGATGTCGCACCCATCCACAGCAAGGAGCAAGCCCCCATGAACTTCGCCTACACCCTCGTCTATGTCGCCGACGTCGCCGCCTCGCTGGACTTCTACGAGCGCGCCTTCGGTCTGCAGCGCCGCTTTCTGCACGAGTCCGGCGCTTACGGAGAACTCGAGACCGGCGCGACTGCGCTGGCCTTTGTCGACCATGCAACCGCGCGCGACAGCGTCGGCGGCGACTATGTCGCGGCCGACGCCAGCCCACGCCCGCTGGGCATGGAGATCGGCTTCACCACCGGCGACGTGACCGCCGCCTACGAGCGCGCTGTGGCCGCCGGCGCCACCGGCCTGGCCGCACCGACGGTCAAGCCCTGGGGCCAGACCGTCGCCTATGTGCGCTGCCCGGACGGCTCGCTGGTGGAGCTGTGCACGCCGATGGGCTGATACTCCCTCAGGCCTTGCGGCGGCGCACCGCCACACCCACGGCCACCAGACCCAGGGCCATCAGGCCGTAGGTGGCCGGCTCGGGCACCGGCGCGGCGGTCAGCACAAAGGATAGGTTATCGGCATAGCCGTCGTTGTCGCCGCCGCCCAGGCGCTCCATCGTGAGCCAGAACTGCACAGTGGCGGTCTGGGTCGGCAGCAGGCCGCTGGCCTCGCGGTAGAACAGGCCGGTCTTGTTGCCGCGATCGGCCGCGTAGACGGGGCCGATCTCGGTGCTGCCCAGCATCTGGCCGGACAGGTCCAGGAAGGACACGAAGAGCTTGGCGTTGTCGCCCTGGGCCTGCCAGCCGCCTAGCCAGCCGCTGAGCTTGAAGCTGTCGCCGGCGCCGGAGAGCTGCTCCAGGTCCAGCGACTGCCAGGCCACTGCGCGCGCGCCCAGGCCGGTGAACATCTGGGCGCCACGGTCGACCGGGCCCGGCTCGCTGGGCTTGACCCAGTTGTTGCCATAGCTGACCGACTGGACGAAGTCAAAGTCATCAAAGCCGTTCCAGCCGCTGGTGCCCTGTTCGGCACCGCCATTGACGATCAGGTTCTGGTCGTAGACGGCGGCCTGGCTGAGGCCGGCGACGAGGCCCAGCAGGGTGCTGGCGATAAGGTTCTTGATTTTCATGATGGGAAGAGTAGGAGTGAGGGAATGGGGAATCAGGGGCGGTATTGGTCGAGCAAGGCCGGGCCGCCGAGGGCCGGGTCGCTGATCGAGGCCTCGCCGGTCTCGATATGGCCGGCCAGGCGGCGGCTGAAGCCGGCCAGCTCGCGCACCTTGATCGAGAGGTCGTACCAGTGGCGGCTCTCGGCCAGCGGCAGGCGCAGCTCCAGCGAGGCGCCGGCGGCCACCTTGTGCAGCTGCACCGGCTCGTCGCTGTACTTAAGCGCGCGCAGCTCGAAGCTGGCCGCCACGTTGCCGCGGTTGTGCAGGCGCAGCAGCAGCTCGCCATAGACGCGGTCGCTGCGGGCCTCGATCTCGGGACGGGGCTTGTTGGCCACGGCGGTCAGCGAGCCGGTGAAGTGGCGATGGAAGCCGTTCGGGCCCAACACCCAGAGGTCATAGCTGCCGGTGGCCGGGGTCCAGCGGCCTTCCAGCTGCTTGCCGGCCTCGACCGTGTAGCGGCGCGGCAGCGCGCCCAGCGCCAGGCGGTCGTAGACATGGAAGACCGCACCGGCCTCGCCCTCGTTCTCGAAACGCAGCAGCAGGCTGGTGCCGTCCTGGCGGGCCTGCACCTGCAGCTCGTAAGGCAGGGCGCGGGCCGGGCGCACGCCCTCTTCCTGCTGCGGCGCTACCAGGCTTGACGGGGTCGCCGGGGTCTTGGTCTGGGTCAGTGCGCGGGCGCGCGCGCGCAGCGCAGCGGTCTCGGGCAGCAGGTGGATGAAGGGCTGGTCCTCCGGATTGCGGAAGTCGAAGCAGCTCTGCAGATCACCGCTGACCGCGCGGCGCCAGGGGCTGATCAGCGGCTCCTGCACACCGAAGCGCGCCTCGATGAAGCGGATCACCGAGCTGTGGTCCGAGACCTGGGAGTTGACCCAGCCGCCCTTGCTCCAGGGCGAGATCACATACATCGGCACGCGCGGGCCCAGACCGTAGGGACGGTGGTGGTACAGCGCGTTCGAGCCGTTCAGGTGGTGGTGGTACTCGCCCACCGTGTCCACCGTCGAGGCGCCGGCCAGGCGGGCGCGGCTTGCGTCGGCGTCATAGAGCTCGTAGGACGGCACGGCCGGCGGCGGCATATGGTCGAAGAAGCCGTCGTTCTCGTCGAAGTTGATCAGGAACACAGTCTTGCTCCAGACCTCCGGATTGGCCGTCAGCGCATCCAGCACGCGGGCCGTGTAGTCCGCTCCCGAGGCCGGGCTGGAGGGGCCGGGGTGCTCCGAGCCTTCGGCGGTGGCAACGATCCAGCTGACCTGGGGCAGCTTGTCGGCCAGCACGTCGGCCTTGAGCTTGTCGAGGTCGCGCGTGCTGACGCCGCGCTCGCGCAGCACCTGCGAGTAGCCGGGACGCTGGTACCAGGCGTTGCGGAAGGGGCGGAAGCCTGCCAGCGGGTTGTCGGTGAAGTTGTCCGCCATGTTCTGGTAGACCTGCCAGCTGATGCCCGCGTCCTGCAGGCGCTCGACATAGGTGATCCAGGTGTAGTCGGTGGCGGGATTGGTGTTGAAGCTGTCGCGGCTGTTGTCGGTCGACGGGCCGCCGGCCACGGCCAGCGGGTCGTTGTGGCCGGTCCACAGGAACAGGCGATTGGTGTTGGTACCGGTCTGGGTGGCGCAGTGGTAGTGGTCGCACAAGGTGAAGGCCTCGGCCAGCGCGAACTGGAAGGGCAGGTCCGCGCGGGCATAGTGGCCCATCGAATGGTTCTGCTTGGCCTTGGGCCAGTTGTTCATGCGGCCCAGGTCCCAGGCGGCCTGCGAGTCGGGCCAGCTGTGCGGCGTGCCGGCCACGCGCATCACCGAGAAGTCCTGCTCGGTGTTCAGGTGGAAGGGCGCAATCGCGGTGCGGCCGCCGCCCCACTCCGGACGGCCCGGCACCGGCGCGCCGCTGCCGATGGGCTGGACGAACACGCTCTTGCGCGTGAAGGTGCCCGGGCGGTCCAGCACCGGCACCGGGAAGGGGTCGCTGAAACCGCGCACGCCGGCCAGCGTGCCGAAGTAATGGTCGAAGCTGCGGTTCTCCTGGGTCAGGATCACGATGTGCTCGACATCGTTGAGCGTGCCGCTGCGGTGGTTGGCGGGGATGGCCAGCGCACGCTGGATGGCGGGCGGGAAACTGGCCAGGGCGGCCGAGGCACCGGCGCCGGCGGCGAGGCTGCGCAGAAAGCTGCGGCGATCTTGCTGGGACTTCATGATGGGAAGGCTCCTGTGGGACGGCGGTCCCGTTCTGGTTGTCGAACGGGACGCAATCTAGGAGCTCTTTATGAAGCTCAACAAAATCTCAATAGGCCGAACGGACCCGTTCGGCCGGCCGCTGTGCGGCTAGTGGCCGGGCTCTGCGGTCGGCGCCGCTTCGGCCACCACGCGCGCATAGCGCTGGAAGCTCCAGTAGGCCCAGGCCCAGTCCATCAGCACGACCAGGCGGTTGCGGAAGCCGATCAGGAAGTAGATGTGGACGAACAGCCAGAACAGCCAGGCGAAGTAGCCGCTGAACTGGAAGCGCCCGACATCGGCCACCGCCGCCTTGCGGCCTATCGTGGCCAGCGCGCCGTAGTCCTGATAACGGAACGGGGCCAGGTCTTGCCGGCCGGCGATGGCCGCCATGATCTGGCGGGCCGCATGGCGGCCCATCTGCTTGGCGCCCGGGCTGACACCGGGCACCGGCTTGGTGCTGCCGTCCGTCTCATGGCTTTGCGCGGCGGCCAGGTCGCCGACGACGAAGATCTCGCGGTGGCCGGGGATGTTGAGCGCGCCGTCGACGATGACGCGGCCGGCGCGGTCCAGCGGCACGTCCAGGGTCTTGCCCAGCGGTGAGGCTGCCACCCCGGCGGCCCAGACCACGGTGCGCGCCGCGATGCGCCGCCGCTCGCCGCCCTGCTCGACCTCGATGCCCGCAGCGTCGATGCCGACCACGCGGGCGCCGGTCTGCACCTGCACGCCCAGGCCCTCCAGCTGGGTCTGGGCCTTGGCCGAGAGCTCGGGCCTGAAGGCCTGCAGCACCCGCTCCGAGCCCTCGACCAGCAGCACCTGGGCGCTGGCCGGGTCGATGCGGCGGAACTCGTTCTTCAGCGTGTGGCGGGCGATCTCGGCCAGGGTACCGGCCATCTCGACCCCGGTCGGGCCGGCGCCGATCACGATGAAGTTCAGCCAAGGCCGGCGCTGCGCCTCGTCCTGCAAGGTCTCGGCCTGCTCGAAGGCCAGCAGCACCTTGGCGCGCAGCTTGAAGGCATCGGCCAGGGTCTTCAGCCCTGGTGCGTGTGCGGCCCACTCATCGCGGCCGAAATAGCTGTGGGTGGCGCCGCTGGCGACGATCAGGTGGTCATAGGGCAGGCGCTGGCCATCGGCCAGGTCCACCAGGCGCGCCGCCTTGTCAACACCTGACACCTCGGCCATCAGCACGGTGACATTGCGCTGGCGCCGCAGCATATGGCGGATCGGCGCGGCAATCGAGGGCGCCGACAGACCGGCGGTGGCCACCTGGTAGAGCAGGGGCTGGAACAGATGGTGGTTGCTGCGATCGATCAGCGTGATGTCGACCGGCGCATGGGCCAGCGTGCGTGCGGCCTCCAGGCCGCCGAAGCCACAACCGATGATCAGAACCCGAGGCCTTTGCATTCATGCTCCCACAGTGTTTCGGGGCATTGTGGATCAGGCGCCGAGCAGCTTCTCCATATAGACGCTGAAGGGGTCGGCACGGTAGCCGCCGAAAGGGCCGCAGCGCCGATAGCCCATGCGCTCATAGAGCCGCATCGCCGGACGCTGGCGCACGCCGGTCTCCAGCCGCAGCAAGGGCCGGCCGGCGCACACGGCCTCCACCTCCAGCGCCGCGATCAGCGCGCCGCCCAGGCCCTGGCCGCGCGCCTCGGGGCGCACCATCATGCGCTTGAGCTCGGCGCAGTCCTCGCGCAGCACGATGGCCCCGCAGCCCTGCACCCGTGCCTGTGCATCGCGCACCACCAGAAAGCGCACCTCGGGCGCCAGCAAGGCCTCGATATCAAGCAGATGGTTGCTGGCGGCCGGGTAGAGCTGGCTCTGGAAGGTGTCCAGCGCATGGATCAGCGCCAGCACCTCGGGCTGATCGGGGCGCTCGCGCGCCAGGCTGAGTTCGAGAGCAAGGGCAGAACTGTTCACGGTGTACGGCTCGGGTGAACACGGGGAGGACAACATGGGCACGATGCCGGCAGCGGCCGGTGGTCAAAAAAGCGGTTGGGATGGGCTGCTGTACGCAAGCGGCGTGCCAGCGCGCCGAATTCCAGGTCCGCTTCCGGCCAGCCAGGCCGGCGCGGCGGACCTAGGCTGCAGACCTTCTCAACCCTTGAACCGCTGCATCATGACGACCCACTACCGCATCACCGGCCTGTCGCCCGAGCCCTTCCGCCCGCTGTTCGGCCTGAGCGATGCCGAACTCGCCGAGCGCCATATCGTGCGCCGCCGCGCCGAGGCCGGCCAGACCCTGCCCGACCGCATCGAGCTGCGCCCGGCCCGGCCCGGCGAAAGCTGCCTGCTGCTGAACCATGTGCATCTGGACATCGACAGCCCCTACCGCGCCAGCCACGCGATCTTTGTGCGGGAGGGCGCCGAGGCCGCCTTCGAGGCGGTGGACAAGCTGCCAGAGATGCTGCGCTACAGCCTGCTGTCGCTGCGCGCTTTCGACGCGCAGGGGCTGATCGTCGATGCCGGCGTCGTCGAGGGCCGCATGGCCGAAAGCCTGATCGGCCACCTGCTGGGCCAGCCCCGCACGGCCTTTATCCATGCCCACTACGCCGGCCATGGCTGCTATGTGGCGCGCATCGAGCGCGCCTGATCGTCAGGCGCTGTGAAAGCGCTGGACGATGCCCGTCCAGCGTCCTTGCTCCAGCCGGTGTTCGCTGAAGTGGCCGCGGGCCGCAATGATGCGCCGCCAGAAGGCCTGGGCGGGCAGATTGGCCGGCATCTGGCCGACCTCCCAGTCGCCCGGCAGCGCCTCGAAGACATGGGCGGCCAGCGCCGCACCGACCCCAGCGCGGCGGTACTTCTTCAGCACGAAGAACTGGTCCATCCACCAGCCCTCGGGCCCGATCTTGACGCGCCGGTCCACCGTCGCGAAGCCGGCGTAGCGGCCGGCCACCGTCGCGATGAAGGCGTGGCAGGTGGGCGAGCGCCAGAAGCTCTCCAGGTCGTAGCCGAATTCGCCGTTGGCATCGAGATCCTGGTCCCAGATATCGGACAGCTCGTACTGGTAGAGCTCCAGCATGCGGGCCAGCGCCGGGCGGTCACGCGTCTCGCAGCGGCGCAGCGCGAGCTCGGCCATCAGATATAGGGCCGCTCGCGCAGCCATTTGGTGGCGATGTACTTGACGCCGGCCAGCACCGGCACGCCGGCGTGCAGCGTGACCGGGTCCTCGACGCCTCGCGCATCGACATCGGCAAAGTACAGCGCCGCGCCGCGCGAGGGCCGCACCTCGAAGCCCAGCTGCGGAAAGCGGGTGCCACCGCCGGCCTCGACCTCGCCCAGGTAGAGGATGCAGGTGCCGACCCGCTGGCCGCCCTGCTGCAGATGACGCTGGCTGCCGGCATGGGCCGGGTTGAAGAAATCATGGTGGGCGCGGTACTCGCCGCCCGGCCCGTAGCGCAGCACCTGCAGGCCCTCGCCGTGATCCACCGGCCAGCGCAGCAGCGCGGCCAGCCGCGCCTCGATGGTGGCGACCAGCGGCGTCTCGCCGCGCTGGAACCAGGCCCCGGCGCTGGTGCGGTGCTCGTGCGCCCGCGCCTCGCCGAGCTGCTCGTCGACCACGGTGGAGCGCGCCAGCCGGGTCTCGGCCAGCGCAATCATCGCCGCGCACTCGGCCTCGCTGAGCAGGTTCTCGAACAGCGCGATCTGCGGCGCATCCAGCACCGCCGCAACACGCACGCTGTGGCCGGCGCAATCGATGCGGTTGGCCTGCAGCTCGGGCGCGGGCCGCTTGCGCAAGGCCTGACCCTGCGCCGCCGTCAGCGCCGGCGTGCCGGCGATGAGCTCGTCCAGCGCCCGCTCGGCCACGGCCTGGGCAAAACCGCCCTGCACCAGCAGCGGCAGCATGGTGTCGCGACTGCAGCCGCGTGCGACGTTCTCGCGCAGCCAGGCTTGCCAGTCAGGGGTCAGCTGTTGAATCGACATGGGCGGATGTTACTGACAGCACGGCGTCAGCAGTGTGAAGCGAGCATCGGAAGCCGCCACAATGGAGGGATGCGCCGTGCCGACCGCCTGTTCCAGATCGTCCAGCTCATTCGTGGGCGCCGCCTTTCCACCGCCGAGTTCCTGGCCCAGCGCCTGGAGGTGTCGGTGCGCACCGTCTACCGCGATGTGGCCGCGCTGCAGCAGCAAGGCGTGCCGATCGAGGGCGAGGCCGGGGTCGGCTACCGGATGCGGGCCGGCTTCGACCTGCCGCCGCTGATGTTCACCAAGGACGAGGCCCAGGCCCTGGTGGCCGTGGTGCGGCTGGCGCGGCCGGCGCTGGACGCCGGCCTGATCACGCCGGCCGAAAGCGCGCTGTCCAAGATCCTGGCCGTGCTGTCGCCGGCGGCGCGGGCGGCGGCCGAGAGCCTGGCGGTCTATGCACCGCTGAGCGGCATGGACGAAGGCCTGAGCCAGCGCCTGATGCGGCTGCGTGAAGCCACCGAGAGCCGGCACAAGCTGCGTCTGCAGTATCTGGACCTCGGCGGCGCCAGTACCGAGCGGGTGGTGCGTCCGCTGGCCTGCTTCTTCTGGGGGCCGGTCTGGACCGTCGCGGCCTGGTGCGAAAAGCGCAGCGACTTCCGCAGCTTCCGGGTCGACCGGATACAAGACCTGACCCTGCTGGACGAACGCTTCCGCGACGAGCCGGGCAAGACCCTGGCGGATCTGGAGCGGGCGCAGGCCGGGAGCTGAGCGCAGCCCGGCAGGGTCGTCACCACAGCTTCGTCAGGCTGTCATCAACGCTGGCCACACTGCAGACCGATAGCGCAAGTCTGCCCGAGCACATGCAAGTTGACACACGGTCTATGGCCGACGGCACGGCCTGGACCGAATGGATAGCCACCAATCTGCTGCGCGGCTGCAGCGTCGACTCGATGCTGCAGGGCATGGTGGATGCGGGCCTGCCCGCCGATCCAGCGCTGGCCGCCATCCAGCGGGTCGCCCAGGACCCGATCTTCGCGGTGGCCGCGCGCGGCCAGCGCCAGCATGGCAAGCTGCTGTCGGTGGTCGGCAATATGCAGTCGGTCTGGGCCTCGGACCCCGGCTATGCGGAGATCCCGCGGGTCGGCCGGATCGACGCGGCCGACTTCCTCGCCCGCCATGTGCATGCCTTCCGACCCGCCGTGCTGACCGAGCCTGCGCGCGACTGGCCGGCGCTGCAGAACTGGCGCTGGGAGCAGCTCGCCGCCCGCTTCGGCGAGCACATGATCGAGGTCCAGGACGGCCGCAACGACGACCCTCGCTTCGAGGAGAACAGCGTCGCGCACAAGCGCCCGATGCGCTTCGGCGAGTTTCTTGCCTATGTCGAGCAGACAGCCTGGGACAACAACGCCTACATCACGGCCAACAACGGCTTGCTGCGCCAGGCCTCTTTTGCCGGGCTGCTGGACGATGTCGGCGAACTCCCGCCCTTGGCGGACCGGGCCCGGCTTGCCGCCGCCGCCCATCTCTGGATAGGGCCGGCCGGCACCAAGACGCCGCTGCATCACGACACCTGCATGCTGTTCCACACCCAGATCATCGGCAGCAAGCGCTGGCGTCTGGTGTCGCCGCTGGAATGGGCGCGCATGTACAACCACAGCCATGTGTTCAGCCCGGTCGACCTGGACGCGCCGGACCACGGCCGCTATCCGGATGTCGCCGCCGCGCGCGTGCTGGATGTGGTGGTGCGCCCCGGTGAAACCCTGTTCCTGCCACTGGGCTGGTGGCACCAGGTCAGCGCGCTGGAACCCAGCGTCTCGATCAGCTATACGGGGCTGACGATACCGAATAGCTTCGAGTATGCCGATCCGGCTTGCGCATGACGCAGGCCGTTTGTCCTCCATGCCTGATCCGGATTTCCTGATCGAGGACCGCGCGCCGGGCCGGCCCCTGGTCATCAGCTTCGGGTTTGCGCAATGGGAGCGCCCTCCCGCCTTCGACTATCAAGGTCGGCTCAAGAAGGTCGAATGGAATCTTGGCGACAGCTTCCAGAAGATCCATCTGCGCGACACGCGGCTCGCCTGGTACCTGAAGGGGATCCAGGGGCTCGGGCCGGATCTGCCGAGCACGCTGGACAGTCTGCGGGGTCTGATCGATGAGCTCCGCCCCGCACACACCGTCATGCTCGGTCAGTCGATGGGTGGGTATGGCGCCATCCTCTATGGCCAGGCCCTGGGCGTCGAGCGCGTTGTCGCCTTTGGCCCTCTGTCGACCATGGATCTGGCCTCGGCACTGCGCCTCGGCGACCGCCGCTGGATGTCGGTCATGCAAGCCTTGCAAGACCAGGGCATCCCCGGCGCCTCGACCGATCTGCTCGGTCTGTTGGCGGACAGGGGCGCGGGGCATCCGAAGCTGCGACTTCACTACGGCTGCCTGCCCGATGCGCCGGAACATGGCCCCGAGAACCTCGACCTGTTTCACGCGCGCCGGTTCCAGGCACTCGCAGGCACCTCCGTTCGGCTGCATCCCGGAGCGGCACATGCGGTGAGCGAGCATCTGAGGGCCCGGTGCGAACTCGATACCGTCTTGCTGGAGGAGCTGTTCGATGTTGCGGCCGATCTCGTGCATTCGCGCCGGCAGCCGCAGCTGACCGACGACTGGATCCAATGGATCGCCGAGAACCGCATCAGGAACGCGGACATGGCCGGCATGATCCAGGCAATGGCGGCCAACGGCATCGCTGGCATCACGGCACGCTCGGCGATTGCCACCGTGCTCCGCGATCCCATATACCGATGGGCGGCCCGGACCTTCTCCAGCATCGACGTCTCCCGAGCCTAGCCTGCGGTCCCGGGCCGAGCGACGCTCAGCCGCCGCATCAGGTAGGCTCCCGCCATGCTCAAACCCCTGCTGATCGCCGCCGCACTGCTGACCTGCAGCGCCGCCCATGCCGCCGACGCCCCGCTGCCCACGGTCGCCAGCGTCGACCTCGCGCGCTACGCCGGCGCCTGGTACGAGATCGCGCTGCTGCCCAATCGCTTCCAGCGCCAATGCGTGGCCGACACCCAGGCCCGCTACCGTCCCGACGGCGAGCGCGTCGAGGTGATCAACCGCTGCCGCACGGCCAGCGGCGAGATCGAGGACGTCAAGGGCCATGCCAAGGTGGTGGACGGCAGCGGCAATGCCAGGCTGCGCGTCACCTTCTTCTGGCCGTTCTACGGCGACTACTGGGTGCTGGATCTGGACGAGAACTATCGCCAGGTGCTGGTCGGCACACCCAACCGCCAATACGCCTGGGTGCTGTCGCGCGAGCCGCAGATGGACGAGGCCCAGTTGCAGCGCCTGCTCGACAAGGCGGCATCGCTGGGCTTTGACAAGAGCGCCTTCCAGCGCACGCCGCAGACCCGGCCGCTGGAGCGCTGAGCGCAGCTCAGGCCCGCTGGGTGCGCGCGAAACCCAGGCGCAGCCGCCCGGCCGGCGCCTCGATCCAGCGATAGAAAGGCAGCGCGGCCAGATTGCTCAGCGCCCAGGCGGCCGCCATCGCGGCGACGCCGGCCCAGGGGTGCTCGGGGTCTTTGTGCTCGAACAGCGCATTGACCAGCAGGCAGATCGGGAAGTGCACCAGGAACAACGCATACGAGTGCGTGCCCAGATGGGCGACCACCGCCGCCGCCCGGCCGCGCAGCAGCCGCAGGCCGCGCTGGTGGCGCTGCTGCAGCCAGGCCAGCAGCAGCGCGGTGGCCAGCGCCAGCGCCAGGCGCTCGCGGAACTCGTAGACCAAGGCCCCGCCGGCCAGCGCGGTCAACACAACGAGACCCAGCCTGCGGTGGCGGCTCAAGCCCAGCCAGTGCACCAGCGCGCCCAGACCATAGGCACCGAAGAAATACGGTGCCCAGATGTCCTGGCCGGCATCCAGATTGAAGACCCACAGCGAGGCCGCGCTCAGCAGCAAGACCAGGGCCGGGCCCAGCCAGCGCGCTGCCGCGCTGCCGCGCGCCAGCCACAGCAGGGCCAGCAGCAGCGCGAACAGCTGCAGATCGATGGCCACATACCAGGCCCCCACCGTCAGCGCCTCGTGGCCCAGCACATCGTGCAAAAGCAGCGCATGGGCCAGCAGCTGCGGTGCGCTGACCGCGGCCGGCACCAGCTCGGGCAGCAGCGGCGCGACCAGGGCCGAGCAGGCCAGCGTCAGCAGCACGGCCGCCATAAACGGCAGCGCCAGGCGCAGGTAGCGGCGCCACAGCAGGCTCAGCGGCGCAGCTTCCAAGGGTCGGCCGGCCGGAGCCAGGCCGCGCGCCGTCAGAAAGCCGCCGACCACCAGAAACACTTGCACCGCCATGCGACCGTAGTCATACAGCCAGGCGATCAGGGCCGGCCACAGCGCCTGCACGGTCTCGGCGACCGGGCCGTAGGCGGCCAGGTGATGCAGCACGATCAGCTGCGCGGCCACTGCCTTCAAGGCATCGAGATGCAGCAGGCGGGAGGAAACGGCGGAAATGGGGACACTCATAAAAAACGCCCGCCCCGGTATCGGGCGGGCGCTGACTTGTTCTTGGGGGGCTCAGTCGCGGGGCGCGGGCGGCGCGCAAGCCCCGGATTGTAAGGCGGGGCCCAGCAACAGGCCTTCGTGGATGGCCACCCGCTCCAGCGCCGTCTCGAAGCTGGCGCGCGCCTGGCCCGCGACCTGCTGCAGATAGGCATGCAGCTCGGCATCGGCCGGGCTGCGCTGGCGGCAGTCGGCGCTGTAGGCCTCGAACTGCGCCAGCCGGATCAGGATCTCGGCCAGATGCTGCGGGCATTCGCAGGCAATCGTCGAGGACAGCCCCGCCACATCGCCGAGCACCGCATCGTCGAAGCGCCGTGGCGGCGGCGTGTCGCTCGGCTGGTCCAGCGGCAGATCCAGTGTCAGAACAGGCAGACGCAAGGGCTCGGCCACGGTGCTGGCATGGGTGCGGGCCACGGCCTGCAACTCGTCCATGTCCAGCGCGGCGAGCGCACCGATGGCATGGCCCAGCGTGGTCAGCTGCTTCAGCAGGGCCAGGCGCCGCACATCGGCGGCGCTGTAGAGCCGGTGGCCGGCCGCGCTGGTGGCCGCAGCGCTGACCCGGTAGCGCCGCTCCCAGATGCGCAGCGTCGCCACCGGCATGCGCAGCATGCGGGCCACGGCCGCACTGCGGTAGTGGCGCCGCGCGGCGGCTCCTGCATCGGACTCGGACATGAACACCCCAGTGACTCGGTATTGAATCGGATTATCAGACGCGCGGCACCCCCCATTGCGCAGGGCACGACTCGGTGTCGGCGATCTGCCTATGCTCGCCCCATGAATACCGCCCCGCCCTCAACGCTGACCGTCTACTTCGACGGCGCCTGCCCGGTCTGCAGCCGCGAAATCGCGCTGTACCAGCGCGAGCGGGGTGCGGAGCAGCTGTGCTGGGTCGATGTCGCGCATTGCCCGCCGGCCCAACTGGGCCTGGGGCTCAGCCGCGAGGCCGCGCTGGCCCGTCTGCATGTACGCGATGCCCAGGGCCGGCTTGTCAGCGGGGCGCGCGGCTTTCTGGCGCTGTGGCGGGTGCTGCCGCGCTGGGCCTGGCTGGCCCGGCTGCTGGACCGGGGCCCACTGCCCGCGCTGCTGGAAGGCCTGTACCGCGCCTTCTTGCTGGCCCGCCGGCTGTGGAGGCGTCAACCCTGAACCCCTGCCCGCGTTGAACTCACAGATGCACCGAGCCCGCCGGCCCTCGGTCCACATCTTCCACCCCCAAGGCCTGTGTCCATCGTGAACGAGGAGACAAGACCATGTCCAAAACCCAATCCGTCCCGCAGCAACGCCGTGTTTTCCTGATCGGCCTGGCCGGCGGCGGCCTGATGCTGGGCGCCGGGGTGCATCTGCAGGCACGCGCCCAGGCCAAGCTGGTGGACGAGAAGGACGCCCAGGCGGCCGCACTCGGCTATGTGGCCGACGCCAGCAAGACCGACACGAAGAAGTACCCGAAGTACGCCGCCGGTCAGAACTGCGCCAACTGCGCGCTCTACCAGGGCAAGGCCACTGATGCCGCCGGCGGCTGCCCGCTGTTCGCCGGCAAGCAGGTGGCCGGCAAGGGCTGGTGCAGCGCCTGGGCCAAGAAGGGCTGAGCGACCGATGCAGAGACAGGGCGGGGCCAGCGCTGCTTTCAAGGGCAACAAGCAATACCTGCCCAGCAAGCCCTGCCAGGCCTGCGGCCGGCCCATGAGCTGGCGCAAGCGCTGGGCCAAGGTCTGGGAGGAGCTGCGCTACTGCTCCGACGCCTGCCGCAGCGCCAGGACGGGCCGCCATGGCTGAGGGCCTGCGCGATCTGGTGCTGGTGCTGGGCGATCAGCTCGATCTGCAGGCCGCCGCCTTCGATGACTTCGATCCGGCCCAGGACGCGGTCTGGATGGCCGAGGTGGCCGAGGAGTCCACCCATGTATGGTCGGGCAAGCCGCGCATCGCGCTGTTCCTGGCCGCGATGCGGCATTTCGCCGCCGCGCTGCGCGCCGCCGGAAGGCCGCTGCACTACCGGCGGCTCGACGATGCGGGCAATCTCGGCACGCTGGCGGCCGAGCTCAGCGCCAGCATTGCCGAGCTGCGGCCGCAGCGCCTGTTGCTGACCGCGCCAGGGGATTGGCGGATGCTGCAGGCGCTGAAGGCGGTGGCCAGCGAGGCCGGGCTGCCGCTGGCGCTGCGCGAGGACCGGCATTTCTACGCGACGGTGCGCGAGTTCGCGGCCCACGCCAAGGGCCGCAAGCAGCTGCGACTGGAGTACTACTACCGCGAGCTGCGCAGCCGGCACGGCGTGCTGATGCAGGCCGATGGCCAGCCGGCGGGCGGGCAGTGGAATTTCGATGCCGAGAACCGCGAGGCCTTCGGCGCCAACGGCCCCGGCTTGCGAGCGCTGCGTGCGGAGTTCGCACCCGATGCGATCACCCGCGAGGTCATCGCGCTGGTCAACAGCCGCTTTGCCGATCACCCGGGCTCGCTGGCGCACTTCGCCTGGCCGGTGACGCGCGCCGATGCGCTGTTGGCACTGCAGGACTTCATCAGCGAGCGCCTGCCGCTGTTCGGCCGCTACCAGGACGCGCTCTGGCCCGACGAGCCCTGGCTCTACCACTCGCAGCTGGCCGCCGCACTGAACCTGAAGCTGCTGAACCCGCGCGAGGTGGTCGCTGCGGCCGAGGCGGCGTGGCGCGATGGCCAGGCGCCGCTGGCCAGCGTCGAGGGTTTCATCCGCCAGATCCTCGGCTGGCGCGAGTATGTGCGCGGCATCTACTGGACCCAGATGCCCGGCTATCTGGAGCGCAATGCGCTGGACGCCCGCCAGCCCCTGCCCGCCTGCTACTGGAGCGGCGACACCGAGATGGCCTGCCTGCGCGACGCGCTGAAGCAGACCCTGGAACACGGCTATGCCCACCACATTCAGCGCCTGATGGTGACCGGCCTCTACGCGCTGCTGCTGGGCGTGGACCCGAAGCAGCTGCATGCCTGGTATCTGGCGGTCTATGTCGATGCGGTCGAGTGGGTCGAGCTGCCCAACACCCTGGGCATGAGCCAGTTCGCCGATGGCGGCCTGATGGCCAGCAAGCCCTATATCGCCAGCGGCAAATACCTGCAGCGCATGGGCCCCTACTGTCGAGGCTGCCGCTACGACCCGGCCGAGCGCGTGGGCGAGCGCGCCTGCCCTTACACCAGCCTGTACTGGGACTTTCTGCTGCGCCACGAGGGCTGGCTGGCGGAGCAGCCGCGCATGCAGATGCAGCTCAGGAATCTGGCGCGGCTGGACGATGCGCAGCGGCAGGCCATCCGCGCGCACGCCGAGGCCTTGCGAGCCGCCGCGGCATGAGCAAGCCCGGCTTCCCGCCCACGCTGGCCGCCGCCCGGGCACGGCTGGCCGCGATCGACCCGCACGAGTACGCGCGCAGCCGCAATGCGCTGGACGGTGCGGTGACGCGGCTCTCGCCCTATCTGAGCCATGGCCTGCTGGACCTGCCTGCGGTGATGGCCGCACTGTCCGAACGGCACGGGCCGCTGGGCCCGCAGCACAAGCTGGTTTACGAGTTCGGCTGGCGCGAGTACTTTCACCATGTCTGGCAGCGCCGCGGCGACGCGATCTTCCGCTCCCTGCATGCCGGTCCGCTGCCCGACCGTGCCTATGCCCGCGAGCTGCCGCCCGACATCCGCGAGGCGCGCTGCGGCGTCCCAGTGATCGACCGGGCGGTGCGCCTGCTCTATGCCGAAGGCTATCTGCACAACCATCTGCGCCTGTGGCTGGCCAGCTACATCGTCCATCTGCGCAAGATCCACTGGCGCAGCGGTGCCGACTGGATGTATGGCCATCTGCTGGACGGTGATCTGGCCAGCAACCACCTGAGCTGGCAGTGGGTGGCCGGCACCGGTAGCCACAAGCCCTATCTCTTCAATGCCGGCAATGTCGTGCGCCATGCGCCGCCGGACTGGCACAGCCCAGGCACGGTGATCGACACCAGCTACGAGGCCCTCGATGCGATCGCGCGCAGCGCAGAGCCGGTCGGCGCCGAAGCGCGGCAAGCTCTGGGTGTCGACGCGCCGGCCTTGCACGAGCGGCCGCCTGCCGCCTGGAGCGTGCCCGATGCCCAGGCGGTGGCGGGGCGCGATGTCTGGCTGGTCCACGCCTGGGCCCTGGCCGACCCGCCTCCCGATCTGCCCGCCGACAGCGTCAGCGTGGCCGTCTTCGAGGCCGGCCATCTGCATGCGCGCTGGCCCTGGAGCACGGCACGCTGGACCTTTGTCGGCCAGCGCATGAGCGAGCTGGCCGCGCTGCGCTGGTGGGGTGATGCGGCTACGCTGGCGGCGGCGCTGGCGGGCGCCCGCTCGGTGCAGATGGTGGCCGACCCGCATCTCTCGCCCGCCCTGCACGGCCTGGCACGCTGCCGGCCGAGGCCGCAGCTGTTCGCGCCGGTGGCGCGGCACTGCGATTCGTTCTCGCAGTGGTGGAAGCGGGCCAGCGCGGCGCTCTGACCCTCAACGCCCGCTCTTGAAGATCCGCCCCAGCCAGCCCAGGTACCAGTCCAGAAAGCGCTGGAAAGCGCTCTTGGGCGGGGTCGGTAGCTCGGCCGGCGCCACCCCATAGCGCTCGGCCAGCGCCGCATTGAAGGCCGCGAAGAAGTCGCCGGCCATCTTCTGCGCGGCCATATCGACCAGGCGCGAACCGATCTGCGCGATCTTGCCGCCGACGCTGGCCACCACCGTGTAGTTCAGCAGGGTCTGGGCCGGGCCCAGCGTCTCCAGCCGCACCTGGGCCGTGCCCTTGCCATGCCCGGCCGCGCCGCCCGAGCCCTCGAAGGCGAGCTGGTAGCTGGTCGGCGGCTGCAGGTCGGAGAGTTTCAACTTGCCCTTGAACTTCGCCTTGACCGGACCGATCGCGACCGCGAGCAGGACCTCGTATTCGTTCTCTCCAGTGGGCGTCAGCGCTTCGCAGCCGGTGATCGATGTCTTCAGCATCTCGGTATCGTTGAGCGCGGCCCAGGCCTGGGCCTGGGCGACGGGGAGTGTTTCTTGTCCGGTCAGTTGCATAGCGTGTTCACCAGGTCTTCAAGACTGGCGAGATTGTGGGCGGGAAGATGGGCACTGACCTCGGGGAGCAATGCCTTGATGCCGGCGGCCTTCGGTTCGAAACCCTCGAAGCGCAGCAGCGGATTCAACCAGATCAGGCGGCGGCAGGACAGGCGCAGGCGGCGCGCCTCGAAGGCCAGGGCCTCCGCACTATCGCCCTGCTCCAGTCCGTCGGTGATCAGGAGCACCGTCGTGTCGCTGCTCAGCACGCGGCGGGCCCAATCATGGTTGAACTGGTGCAGGCAGGCGCTGATGCGAGTGCCACCCGACCAGTCGGCCACCGCGCGTGCGACGGCGGCCACCGCGATATCGGGGTCACGCTGCTGCATCAATCGCGTGATCGGGGTCAGTCGCGTGCCGAAGACAAAGCTCGTCACCCTGGGCGCATGACGGCGCTCGGCCGGATTCGCCAGACCGTGGGCCAGGTGCAAGAGCATGCGCGAGTAGCGGCTCATCGAGCCGGAGATGTCGGCCAGGATCAGCAGCGGCGCGACCTTGACGCGCGGCCGGCGCCAGCGCGGCGGCGCCAGCTCCTCGCGGGTCTGCGCGCGCAAGGTGGCACGCCAGTCGAAGCGGCCCTGGGCCGAAGGCCGGAAGCGGCGCGTGGGCCGGGTCTCGACGAAGGGCCTCAGCCGCGCCAGCAGGCGCTTGGCGGCGGCCCATTCCTCGGCCGTCATCGTCTCGAAATCGCGCTGGCGCAGCAGCTCCTGATCGCTCCAGCTGAGCCGGGCATCGATCTCGATCTGCTCTTCAGGTTCGCGCGGCTTCTGGCCCTGCCCCTGCGGAAACAGCGCATCGGCCAGGCGCCGGTTCTCCGGCGGTGGCGGGGTGCCGGGTTGGGCCTGGGCGCGCGGCAGCATCATCGCCATCACCCGGCCCAGCAGATCGGGGTCGCGCCAGAACAGATAGAAAGCCTGCTCGAACAGCGGCCGGTGCGCCGCGCGATCGATCAGGCAGGCAGCCAGCGTGGCCTTGAAATCGGCACGCGATTCGAGCCCAGCCACCTGCAGCGCCTGCAGGCACAGCTGCACCCGGTCCGTGCCCACGGCCATGCCGGACTGGCGCAGCACGCGGGCGAAGTGCATCACATTGGCCGCCAGGTGTGCCGGCAGATCGGGCGACTCAGCCATGGTGCGTGGCCACCCTCACCTGCTCCAGCAGCCGCGCCGCCTCCGAGCCCTGCACCTTGGCGATGTCGTCCTGGTATTTCAAGAGCACGCCCAGCGTGTTGCTGACCGTCTCCGGGTCCAGCACCAGCGCATTGAGTTCCAGCAGCGCGCGCGACCATTCGATGGTCTCGGCCACACCGGGCAGTTTGTACAGGTCCAGCGTGCGCAGGCCCTGGATGAAGGCGACGATCTGGCGCGACAGCGCCTCGCCGGCACCGGGCACCTTGAGCCGCAGGATCTGCAGCTCGCGCTGCGCATCGGGGAAATCGACCCAGTGGTAGAGGCAGCGCCGCTTGACCGCATCATGGATCTCGCGGGTGCGGTTGCTGGTCAGCACCACGATGGGCGGCTCGGCGGCCTTGATCACACCCAGCTCGGGAATGCTGAGCTGGAAGTCGCTCAGCACCTCCAGCAGAAAGGCCTCGAAAGGCTCATCGGCACGATCGAGCTCGTCGATCAAGAGCACCCCCGGCTGTTCCAGGGCCTGCAGCAGCGGCCGCGCGATCAGGAAGCGGCGCGCGAACAACTCATCGCCGCTCAGGCCGCCGCTCTTGATCTCCAGCATCTGCCGCGCATGGTTCCACTCATAGGCCGCGCTGGCCAGATCCAGGCCCTCGTAGCACTGCAGCCGTATCAGCGGCCGCCCCAGCATCGCGGCCAGGGCCTTGGCGATCTCGGTCTTGCCGGTGCCCGGTTCGCCCTCCAGGAACAGCGGGCGCTGCAGGCGCAGGGCCAGGAAGACGGCGGTGGCCAGTTCGCGCTGGGCGACATAGCCTTGCGTCAGCAGAGCTTGAACGGTTGTATCGATGGAGCTTGGCGTCATGGGTGGTCGTGCAAACATGGGGCGGGCTGCGGGCGTGGGGTACGCGGCTTGGCTCCTGTCCCCGCCCTCGCTTCGCTCGGTCTCCTCCTTGACCTCGCCAAGCCGCGCACCCCAGACCCTTGCTGAGTGGCGCTGGGTTTTGCGCTCAGGCGCCGGCCACGGCCCTTCCTGCAAGCACCGGGATCAGCGCCGCCCGGTAGGCCGCCGAGCCATGCAGATCGTTGTTCAGGCCCTCCTCGCTGATGCTGACCGTCATCGTCGCCGCCTGGCTCCAGCTGGCGCTCAGCGCCTGCTCCAGCGCCGTGGCACGGAACACGCAAGACCCGGCACCGGTCACGGCCACACGCACGCCGCCGGCCGTTTTCGCGACGAACACGCCGACGATGGAGAAGCGCGAGGCCGGCTGCTTGAACTTCTGCCAGCCGGCCTTCTCCGGGACGGGGAAGCTCACCGAGCTGATGATCTCGCCCTCGGCCAGCGCGGTCTCGTACAGGCCCTTGAAGAAATCATCGGCCGCAATCGAGCGCCGGTCGGTGTGGATGGTGGCGTTCAAGGCCAGCGCCGCCGCCGGATAGCAGGCGGCCGGGTCGTTATTGGCCAGGCTGCCGCCCATCGTGCCGCGGTTGCGCACCTGGCGATCGCCGATGCGGCCGGCCAGATCGGCCAGCGCGGGAATGGCTGCGGCCAGCTCCTTGGACGCGGCCACTGCCGCGTGCGTGGTCATCGCGCCGATCGTGACCTTGCCGGCCTCGACCTTGATGCCCTTCAGATCGGCCAGGCCGGACAGATCGATCAAGGCCTCGGGCGCGGCCAGGCCCTGCTTGATCGCGGCGAGCAAAGACTGCCCGCCGGCCAGGATCTTGGCCTCGCTGTTGGCCCGCACGGCCTGGGCCGCGTCGGCGACGCTGGTGGCTTGTTGGTAGGCGAATGTCATGCTGTGCTCCCCGGTTCAACGGTTGGCCTGGATGGCTTGCCAGACGGTGTGCGGTGTCGCCGGCATCGGCAGATCCTTGATGCCCAGCGCATCGCAGATCGCATTGATCACCGCCGGCGGCGAGCCGATCGCGCCCGCCTCGCCGCAGCCCTTGACGCCCAGCGGGTTGTGCGTGCAGGGCGTGCCCTTGGACGTGCGGATATTGAAGCTGGGCAGGTCGTCGGCGCGCGGCATCGCATAGTCCATATAGCTGCCGGTCAAGAGCTGGCCGCTCTCCTTGTCATAGATGCCGTGCTCCAGCAGCGCCTGGCCTATGCCTTGCGCGATGCCGCCCTGCACCTGGCCTTCGACAATCATCGGGTTGACGATATTGCCGAAGTCATCCACCGCGCTGAAACGGTCCACCCGCACGACGCCGGTGGCCGGATCGACCTCGACCTCGCAGACATAGGAGCCGGCCGGATAGGTGAAATTGGTCGGGTCATAGAAGGCGTTTTCATTCAGGCCGGGCTCCAGCTTGTCCAGCGGATAGTTGTGCGGCACATAGGCGGTCAGCGAGACGGAGGCGAAGGGCACGCTCTTGTCGGTGCCGGCCACCTTGAAGACACCGTTCTCGAACTCGATGTCGGTGTCGGCCGCTTCCAGCAAATGGGCGGCGATCTTCTTGCCCTTGGCAATCACCTTGTCGACCGCCTTGATGATGGCCGTGCCGCCGACCGAGAGGGAACGGCTGCCGTAGGTGCCCATGCCGAACAGCACCTTGGCGGTGTCGCCGTGCTCGATGCTCACATCATCGATCGGAATCCCGAGCCGGTCCGCGACCACCTGGGCAAACGTCGTCTCATGGCCCTGGCCATGCGAATGGCTGCCGGTGAAGATGGTCACCTTGCCGGTCGGGTGCACCCGCACCTCGCCGGCCTCGAACAGGCCGGCCCGTGCGCCCAGAGCGCCGGCGATGTTCGACGGCGCCAGGCCGCAGGCCTCGATATAGGTCGAGTAGCCGATGCCGCGCTTCAAGCCCTTGGCCTCGGACACCGCCTTGCGCGCGGCGAAGCCGGCCACATCGGCCAGCTCGATGACTTCCTTGAGCGTCGCGTCGTAGTCGCCGGTGTCGTAGGTCAGGCCTACCGGCGTCGCGTAGGGGAAGCTGTGGATGAAGTTGCGGCGGCGGATCTCGGCCGGGTTCAGACCCAGTTCCTTGGCCGCCGTCTCGACCAGACGCTCGACCACATAGGTGGCCTCGGGCCGGCCGGCACCGCGGTAGGCATCGACCGGCGCGGTATTGCTGAACACGCCGGTGACTTCGGCGTAGATCTTGGGGGTCGTGTACTGGCCGGCCAGGAGCGTGGCGTAGAGGATGGTCGGCACGCTGGACGCGAAGGTCGACAGATAGGCGCCCAGGTTTGCGGTGGTGTGGACCCGCATCGCCAGGAACTTGCCGCCGGCGTCCAGCGCCAGCTCGGCCACGGTCGCATGGTCGCGGCCATGGGCATCGCTCAGAAAGGCCTCGGAGCGGTCCGCCGTCCACTTGATCGGCCGGCCGACCTGCTTGCTGGCCCAGGTCAGCGCGGTCTCCTCGTTGTAGAGAAAGATCTTGGAGCCGAAGCCGCCGCCGACATCGGGCGCGACGACGCGCAGCTTGTGCTCGGGAATGCCCAGCACGAAGGCGCACATCAGCAGCCGCGCCACATGGGGGTTCTGGCTGGTCGTGTAGAGCGTGTAGCTGTCGTCGCTGGCGTTGTAGGCCGCGTTGGCCGCGCGCGGCTCGATGGCATTGGGGATCAGCCGATTGTTGCGGAACTCCAGACGCGTCACATGGGCGGCGCCGACAAAGGCCGCATCGGTGCCGGCCTTGTCACCGCAGCCCCAGGTGTAGCAGACGTTGTCGGGCGCTTCCTCATGCACCTGGCCCGCGTGGCCCTTGGCGGCGGCGGTGTCGACCGCCGGCACCAACTCCTCGTAGTCGATGGCTATCAGCTGGGCGGCGGCCTTGGCCTCGGCATAGCTCTCGGCCACCACCAGGGCCACCGGATCGCCGACATAGCGGACCTTGCCGTCGGCCAGGATCGGGTGCTTGGGCTCCTTCATCGGGCTGCCGTCCAGGCTGTTGATCAGCCAGCCGCAGGGCAGGCCGCCGATCGCGCGGAAGTGCTCGCCGGTGTAGACGCCCAGCACGCCCTCGGCCGCCGCCGCGCTGGCCGTGTCCACGCTCTTGATGCGCGCATGGGCATAGGGCGAGCGCAGGAAGTAGGCGTAAGTCTGGCGCGGCAGCACGATGTCATCGGTGTACTGCCCCCGCCCGGTCAGAAAGCGCGCGTCCTCGCGGCGCTTGACGCTCTGGCCGATGAAACCTTCTTTGGGTGCGTTCATGGTCGTGTGCTCCTTAGACCTTCATGTTCTGAGCGCCCATCTGGACGGCCCGCACGATGTTCTGGTAGCCGGTACAGCGGCAGATATTGCCCTCCAGCCCCTCGCGGATCTCGGTCTCTGAGCTGCAGCGGTGGTGCTGCACCAGGTCGACCGCGCTCATCACCATGCCGGGCGTGCAGAAGCCGCATTGCAGGCCGTGGCACTCCTTGAACGCCGCCTGCATCGGGTGCATCTCCCCGCCGGCCGGTGACAGGCCCTCGATGGTGGTGATCTCGGCGCCGACCGCCTGCACGGCCAGCATCGAACAGCTCTTCACCGCGCGCCCGTCCAGGTGCACGGTGCAAGCGCCGCACTGGCTGGTGTCGCAGCCCACATGGGTGCCGGTCAGCGCGAGGTCCTCGCGCAGGAATTGCACCAGCAGGCGGTCCGGCGCGATCTCGCGCGTGACCGGCTTGCCGTTGACCTTGAGCGTGATCTTGTGGCTCATTGGCTTGTCTCCTTGTTGTCGTCAGCGATCCATCAGCGACCATCGTCGCGGCAGCCCGCCGCGGGCGCTATCTACCGTTTACCCGCATGTATGCCCATACATGGGGCGTTTCAGCCCGGGCTTGCTGCCCCGGCTTGGCACAGCTGTGCCAGCTTGGTGCCCACTTGCACCAGAGCTGCGGGTCAACCCGGATTCACCGCGGCTCAGGCAAGGCCGGCCGCTATCGGGTATGTTCGACGCCTGTATCGCCCGGGCGCCGGGCTAGAGTCTCAAAGAACGCTTATGGACAATGTTGATCTGAATGTGCTGCGCCAGGTATCGACCTGGATGAGCGAGGGCCGGCGCGTCGTGCTGGGCACCATCACCCGCACCTGGGGCTCGGCGCCCCGGCCGGTGGGCTCGGTGGTGGCGGTGCGCGACGACGGCCTGATCGCCGGCTCGGTCTCGGGCGGCTGCATCGAGGACGATCTGATCGCCAAGGTGCGCGAGGGCGCGCTGACCCTGAGCAGACCCGATCTGATCCGCTACGGCGTCGGCGCCGAAGAGGCCACCCGCTTTGGCCTGCCCTGCGGCGGCACGCTGGAGCTGGTGCTGGAGCCGCTGAGCGCAGCCTCGCAGATCCCGGCCCTGCTGGCCCGTCTGGCGGCCGGCGAACGGGTGCAACGCGAGCTGGACCTGGCCAGCGGCGCGGTGCGCCTGCTGGCCCCGCAGGCCCATGCCGATGTGGTGCGCCTGAGCGAGACGCAGCTGATCACCCATCACGGCCCGCAATGGCGCTTGCTGATCATCGGCGCCGGCCAGCTGACCCAGTACCTGGCCAGCATGGCGCTGGCGCTGGACTACCAGGTGCTGGTCTGCGACCCGCGCGACGAATACCAGCCCGACATCCCTGGCGCCACCCTGACGCGCGAGATGCCGGACGACGTCGTGCAGCGCTTTGCCCCCGATGGCCACAGCGCCATCGTCGCGCTGACCCACGACCCCAAGCTCGATGACCTGGCCCTGATGGAAGCGCTGGGCAGCCCGGCCTTTTATGTCGGCGCGATCGGTTCGCGTGTCAACCAGGCCAAGCGCAAGGCCCGCCTGGCCGAGCATTTCGGCATGAGCGAGGCCCAACTCGCGCGGCTGCACGGCCCGGTCGGCCTGAACATCGGCGCCCGCACGCCGCCGGAGATCGCGCTGTCCATCCTGGCCCATATGACGGCCGAGCGTTATGGCGTGAGCCTGGCGAGCTCGCAGCAGGGCTCAGGCAGCGAGGCCGGCTGCGTGGTCTGAGCACCAGCCCTCGCCTACTTCTTGCGCCCCCGCTCCGCCACCGGCGGCGCCAAGGCGCCCGGATCGGCGGGCTTGCTGATCGGCGGGTCCTTCTTCGGTTTCTTGGCTTCCTTGTTGCCGCGCTGGCCCTTGGACATGGCTGATCTCTCCTGCAATGACGGAATTCCGCCGGTGAGCCAGCTTGCATGAAGCCGATCGCATCGTCCGTGCGCTGGCGCACCCCGCCGCCCCCACGTCGTCACAAGCTGGCGCTACGATGCCCACCATCGATCACGCCCGGCCCCACCCCATGATCCAGCTGCACTACCACCCGAGCAATGCCAGCTTCGCGCCCCACATCGTCCTGAACGAACTGGCCGTGCCGTTCGAGCTGAAGCTGGTCGACCGCGCCGCCGGCGCCCACAAGTCGGCCGACTATCTGAAGCTCAACCCCAACGGGCTGATCCCGGTGCTGGTCGATGGCGAGCTGGTGCTGTATGAGACCGCCGCCATCCTTTTGCACCTGGCCGACACCCATCCCGAGGCCGGCCTCGTGCCGCCGCTGGCCACGGCCGAGCGGGCCCAGTTCTACAAATGGCTGATCTGGCTGACCAATACCTTCCAGCCCCTGCTCCTGGCCTACTTCTACCCCGAACGCTGGGTGGCCGAGGGCAATGCGGAGGGCGTGGCCCAGGTCAAGGCCCAGGGCGAGGCGCGCATCGCGCCGCTGCTGGACCAGCTGGAGGCCCAGCTGGCCAGCCATGACGGCCCCTGGCTGCTGGGCGAGCGCTACAGCGTGGCCGACGCGCTGGCCTTCATGCTGTGCCGCTGGACCCGCGGCTTCGCCCGGCCGGCACGCAGCCTGCCGCTGCTGGGCGTCTATCTGCAGCGCATGCTGGAGCGCCCGGCGGTGCAGCAGGCCATCGCCACCGAGCAGCTGCCCCAGCCCTGGATCTGAAGCCATGACCGAACTGCTACTGATACGCCATGGCGAAACCGACTGGAATCGCCGCCAGTGCTTCCAGGGCCATCTCGATGTGCCGCTCAACGAGCGCGGCCTGGCCCAGGCCGAACGCCTGGGCGCACGGCTGGCGGCCGAGCGCATCGACGCGCTGGTGGTCAGCGATCTGATGCGCACCCGCCAGACCGCCGCGCCGCTGGCCGGCCAGACCAAGCTGGTGCCTAGCTACACGCCGACCTTGCGCGAGCAGGCCTTCGGCATCCTCGAAGGCCTGAGCTTCGAGGACATCCGCGTCCAGCATCCGGCCGAGTTCGCGCTCTGGGCCAAGCACGAGCCCGACTACGCGCTGCCCGGCGGTGCCGAGAGCCGCACGCTGTTCCACCGCCGCGTGATCGGCGCGCTGCAGCAGCTGGCCACCCAGCACAGCGGCCAGCGCCTGGCCGTCGTGACCCATGGCGGCGTGCTCGACATGGTCTGGCGCACGGCCAAGGGCCTGAGCCTGCATGGCGCGCGCGAATGCGCAATTCCGAACACCGGCATCAACCGCGTGCAGCTCAAGGACGGCGGCGGCTTCGAGATCCTCGGCTGGGCCGATGACGAGCATGTGCGGGATCTGGCGGGCTAGCTAGAACCTCGACCTGATCTTGCGCACGCTCCAGCTGTGATCCTTCTCGTTGAGCGTCGCGCAGATGATGGTCTCGCCATCCGTGCGGATATTGACCAGGCCATAGACCAGACCGGCCACCACCAGGGTGCTGCCCAGCGTGCGCGTGGTCTTGCTGGGATTCAGGTCACCGGCCTTGGTGACGGCGGCCTCGATGCGGATCTTGGCCAGCTCGGCCTGTTCGTGCGCGTGATCGGGCGTGATCAGGCGCAGCGGCTTGCCCAGCTGCACGCTGCGGGCGATCTCGGTTGAGTAGACCAGCGGCGTGACGATGCGGTCCTGCTCGACCTGCAGGTGACCGGTGGTGGCGCTGGCCGCGACGATGGCCGGGCGCGGGTGGTCGTGGCCCTCGCTGTCGCCCGATGAGATCACCGTGACGGCCGGCCGCAGCGCGGCCAGGAACTCGTAGCTCACATCGTCGCTGCCATGGTGGCAGGCCTTGGCCACATCGCACTGGAACTCGATGCGCCGGCCCGCATAGTCGTCCAGCAGCGCGCGCTGGCTGGCGGTGTTGAGATCGCCGGTCAAGAGGATGCGGGCGCGGCCATGGTCCAGGCGCAGCAGCACGCTATTGCCGTTGGTGTTCTGGCTGGGCGCCGAGGCATAGCTGTGCAAGGCGGGTTTGCCGGCCAGGGTCTGCTCCCAGGGCCCCAGCACCTTGATCGCGACGCCGCCGCCGGCGCCATCGAAACCGGGCAGGAAGCCGTCCTTCTGGCTCAGGCGGCGCACCGGCGTGATGCGGCCGGCGGCGGTGCGGGCCTTGCACACATGGGCCATGAAGCCGGCCCACTCGCCCTGCAGTCGCGGCTCGGCGCCGGGCTTCAGCGCGGCCAGCACCTCGTTGCGGCTGCCCATCAGTTGGGTCAGCCAGCGCTTGTCGGCCGAGCTCGGGCCCAGCCAGCGCTGGCCGTTGGCCGGGTTGGTCCACCAGGCCACACCGGCGTGATAGAAGGCCTCGACCTGCAGCTTCTTGGCATCAAGCTCGGCGGTCTGCGCCACATCGAGCAGATCGGCCAGGCCGCCGTAATGGTCGGCATCGCAGTGCGAGGCGATCATCGCGTCGAGCTTGATGGTGTCGCGGCCATAGTCCTTGGCGAATTTCCAGTCGACGAAGTCGGCCGCGTTCTTGCCGCTGGGCTGCTTGCTGCGCGCATAGCCGCCGTCGATCATCAGATGCCGGTCGTCGGGCGTGCGTATCAGGATGCCGTCGCCCTGACCCACATCGATGATGTAGACCTCCAGCAGCGACTTTCCGCCCAGCGCCGCGTTGTCGACCCAGCCTGTCTTGCCGCGCGCACGCACCTTGGAGCGGCTCGGTCCCGCCTCCAGCAACTGGGCCCGGTCACCCCAGAGCAACTCCAGCCGGACCTGGCTGCCGCTGGCCGCCTGGTAGAGCCGGGCGGTGTCGCTGCCGATGTACTTCGTGACGCTGTCGTTCATCGCGGGCTCCTGCTGCATGCGGGCCGAGCCGATTGTGAACGCATCGCCGTGGCGACGCCTACTCGCTGACCGGCAAGGCCTTCAGATAGTCGTGCAGCTGGCGCGCCACCGCCTCGCGGTCGGCCAGGCCCTCGGGCAGCGGCGGCATGGCCGTGCCCGGTCTCACCGCGCTGGGATTGAGCAGCCAGCGCTGCCAGGTGGCGGCATCGATCTGCTTGGCACGGGCCGCCAGATTGATGGGCATCTTGTCGCCGCCAAAGCCGTTGACCTGGTGGCAGTTCAGACAGAACTTCTGCGCCAGGCCGGCCTGGACCTCGAACCCCGGCGCCAGCCCGGGCGGCAGCAGGGCCGTCTTGCTGCTGGTGCGCAGCGCGATCTGGGCGACCTGATAGGGCCAGCCGCTGGCGCCCTCGGCCTGCAACTCGGGCGCGGCGATATTGTCCCAGACCAGGTAGTAGGGCCCGAGGGGCACGCGCTTCTGGTTCTGCTCCAGATTGTCGACCACGAACTCGCTGCCGTCCTGGCGAGCCAGCACCAGCCAGGCACGATGCTTGGCGAAGCGCTCGACCGGAATGCGCGAGACATAGCCGTCCAGCGCGCGGAACTCGATCTCCTTGCCGGGCGTCTTCTGCCAGTCGGGCCCCAGATGGGCGCTCAGCACCTGGGCGATCGGATAGCCCAGATAGCTCAGGCGCACCTGCTTGCCACCGACGCTCAGATGCGGCTCGATCACCGTGACCGGCTGCGGCGGCGCAGCCAGACTGGCCTGCAGCACGGCCGGTGTCGGCAGGGCCTGGGCCCACAGCGCCGGGGCGGCGAGCAGGGCGAGAACGAGCGGGAGATGGCGGCAGCGCATGGGCATGGCTCACAAACATGGCAATGCCCGCAGCCTAGCAAAATGGCGACGGCGGGTGAACCCAGCGTAGCGGTTCACAATCACCTCATGCACAACAAGGAGCTGTATCGATGGCCATTCCCTGGCTGCTGGCACTGAAAGTGATTCCCTGGGCCGATGTGATCGAGGCCACGCCGGCCCTGGTCAAGGGCGCGCGCAAACTGTTCAAGCGCAGCCAGGACGAGGCGGCCGAGATCGCCGAGCAGCCCAGCCCGCCGCCCCAGTCCTTGCCCGAGGCGCTGGAGCGCCTGCAGAAGATGGAGACCGAGCTGGGCGGCTTGAGCCGGCAGCAGGCCGAGAGCGCGGCCCTGCTGCAGTCGCTGGCCGAGCAGAATGCGCGCCTGGTCGAGGCGGTGGAGATGCTGCGCCTGCGCAGCCGGCTGCTGCTGTACGGCTTCGCGGGGCTGGCAGCACTGGCTGCGGCGCTGCTGGCCTGGGCCTTGTTGCGCTAGCTCGGTCCAGGGCCGGGGGTCAGGCCTTGCGCGGCTTGCGCATCGAGACCAGGGCCTCGACCCGCTTGAGCAGCTCGCGGTCGTTCCAGGGCTTCTTGAACAGACCGTAGATCCCCTGCACGTCGTGCACCCGGGTGTGCAGCTCGTCGTGGCCGGTGATCGCGATGATGGGCAGATCCTCAGTCTCCAGACTGCCCTGCACATCGGCGATCAGCTCAAAGCCGTCCTTGTTGGGCATTTCCAGGTCGGTGACCATCACATTGAAATGCTGCTGGGCCAGTTGCTCCAGCGCGTCGACGCCGTCCTTGGCCAGGGTGACGCGGTAGCCGGCGCTCTCGAACAGCTTGCCCAGCTTGGCGCGCGCCACCGCCGAGTCGTCGACCAGCAGCAGCGAGGCCGGCTGGCCCTGCTCGGCCAAGGTCATCGGCTGGGTCGGCGGCAGCATCGTGCTTGGGGCCGCCCGGGTGTTGTCCAGATCGTCGCCACGGCGGCGGCTGATGACCAGCACCACAATGGCCAGCGGCACCGCGATCAACAGCGGCAGCAGATAGGGACCGAGCAATTCCGGGACTTCAAAAGGCATGACGGGGTTCTCCTGAGCTCGGCCAGCCCTCCACGGCCCGCTGAGGCCGCTCATTCTCCCACTGTCGGATCCGATTCAAGCAATAGAAAAGGCGACACAAGGTCGCCTTTGTCGTGATGCTGACGCAATCAGCCGAGCCTGCGGCGACCCGGCCTGTGCATCCGCTCGCGCTTACTGCGCGCTGCGCGGCTGGCCGGCGAGCGTCTGCGGCAGCGGACGGATCTGCGGGCCATAGGCATAGTCGGCATGCTCGCTGTTCAGCAAGGCCAGCTCACCGCTGGCGCGCGCTTGCTGCAGCTCGGCCAGCACCTCGGCGCGGCTCTTGGTCGACACGGTCGAGATCTGCGGTGCATAGGACTCGCTGTTGAGGCGATCCAGCGCGCCGCTCTGGCGAGCGGAGTGCAGCTCCGCCAGCACGGCGGCGCGGGTCTGCGGCGCCGCGGCGCTCACGCTCACATCGCTGTCGCGACCCAGTTCGTTGAAGGCCCCGCCCCGGGCCATCGCGGCACCGGTGGTCGACAGCAGGGCAAGGGCGATGACGGCGGTCAGCTTGTTCATGATCGATAGTTCCTTTTCAGCTTGCGGTTGGATTGGGTTTGAGGCTCTGGAGCCAGCGATCCTTGTTGTCGGTATCGCCGTGTCCATGGATCGAACTTTGAACCTCGGGCCGCTGAAGAAAAACCGGCAGCGCCGCAACTGAGCATTCAGGATTTCACAAGAATGCCGATGCGACGCCCATGAAAAAGCCGGCCCGCACAGTCCGTGTCAATACTCTGACGCTAAGCTGAAGGCCTGAAGACAATGCCCTGCAACGCAAGTTGCAGGGCATTGTTCTTATGGGCTACGTGCAAGGACAGAGTCGAGACCAGGGCAGCCTGTTTCCGGTGTCGCTGGACGAGTTGATCGGACCGGAGCATGTGTGCCGGGTGATCGCGGCGTTCGTGGCGCGGCTGGACCTGAAGGCGCTGGGTTTTGCTCGAGCCCACAGCAAGGCCACAGGCCGCCCGCCGTACGACCCGGCGGACCTGCTGATGTTGTACCTGTACGGCTACCTCAATCGGTTGCGCTCATCGAGGCGTCTGGAGCGGGAGTGCCAGCGCAACATCGAACTGATGTGGCTGCTGCACCGGCTCACGCCCGACCACAAGACCATTGCCGAGTTCCGTCGCTGCAACGCGCAGCCGCTACGCCGAGCCGGGGCCGAGTTCGTGCGCTTTTGCGCCGAAGCCGGTCTGATCCGCGGAGAGTGGGTGGCCGTGGACGGGACGAAGTTCCAGGCCGTGGCCAGCGGCAAGGCCATCCTGGACGAGGTCCAGCGGGCCGAACTGCAGGCCAAGCTGGAGCAGCGCATTGCGCAGTACCTGCAGGAGTTGGAGGCGGCCGACCAGCAGCAAGGCGAGGCGGAGCTGGACGCTCAGGCGCTGCGCCAGGCGCTGGCGCGGCTGCAGCTACAGCAGGCCGAGCTGGCGAAGGTGGACAGCGACAAGCAGCGCTACGTGAGCACCGAGCCCGAGGCTGTAGTGCTCAAGGGCAAGGGCCCGGGCTACAACGTACAGACCGCCGTCGACGCCGAGCATGCCCTGATCGTGGCCCACGAGGTCAACGCGCAGGCGGGTGACAACGGCTGCCTGCAGCGCATGGGCGAATCGGCGCAGCAGACCCTGGGCGGCACGGAGCTCAAGCTGGTGGCGGATGCGGGCTATGCCAATGGCGAACAGGCGCAGGCGCTGGAGGATCAAGGCGTGCGGGTGCATGTCCCCGTCAAGCGCGCGGTCAACAACCAGGGCGAGGGGGACTTGTTCGACCAAGGCCGCTTCACCTACGACGCACAGGCTGACGCCTACGTCTGCCCGGCAGACAAACTGCTGCAGCGCAAGCAGTTGCATCGGGCGGGTAAGGTCGTGATCTATGCAGCGCAGCCCGGCGATTGCGGCGCTTGCGCGATGAAGGCGCGCTGCACGCAGGCCCCACGGCGCACGCTCAGTCGCCATCTCTACGAAGAGGCATTGCAGCGCATCCACCAGCGCGCTACACCCCAGGCGATGAGGCTGCGCCGCTGCACCGTCGAACACCCGTTTGCGGCCCTGAAGTTCCACATCTTCGAGAAGCCCCGCTTCCTGATGCGAGGCCTGACGGGGGCCGGCGCGGAGATCGCGTTGGCGACACTGGCCTACAACGTCAAACGGGCACTGGCGGTGCTGGGTGGGCAGCAAATGTTGCAAAAGCTAGCTATGTGATGCCGGTGCCAGTGTTTGTTGCGGTCCGACACAAGGCTTCGGCTGTTCAGCCCACCGTCACGCAATACGCTCCAATGGACACCTCGCGCGCGCCCAAACAAAAGCGCTCCGAGAAACTCGGAGCGCTTTGCTCTTGGCGCCCTTCGCAGCCGTTTTGACACGGACTGCGCAGGCCGGCTTTCGTCATCGAAGGGTCAGGTCTTGCTGCGATCGATCAGGACTTGGCGCCGACCACGCGGTAGGCGGCCGCACCCAGCAGCGCGCCGACGATGGGGGCCAGCCAGAACAGCCACAGCTGCTGCACCGCCCAGCCGCCGACATAGATCGCCACGCCGGTGCTGCGCGCCGGGTTGACCGAGGTGTTGGTGACCGGGATGCTGATCAGGTGGATCAGGGTCAGGGCCAGGCCGATCGCGATCGGCGCAAAGCCGGCCGGCGCGCGGCCGTCGGTGGCGCCCAGGATGATGATCAGGAAGAAGGCCGTCAGCACCACCTCGGTGATCAGCGCCGCCTGCATCGAGTAGCCGCCGGGCGAATGCTCGCCGAAGCCGTTCGACGCGAAACCGGCCGACACATCAAAGCCGGCCTTGCCGCTGGCGATCAGATAGAGCACGCCGCCGGCCGCCAGACCGCCCAGCACCTGGGCAACGATGTAGGGCAGCAGTTGCGAGGCCGGGAAGCGGCCGCCGGCCCACAGGCCCACCGAGACGGCCGGGTTGAAATGCCCGCCCGAGATATGGCCCACCGCATAAGCCATCGTCAGCACCGTCAGGCCGAAGGCCAGCGACACGCCGACAAAGCCGATGCCCAGGCCCGGAAACGCAGCCGCCAGCACCGCGCTGCCGCAGCCACCCAGCACCAACCAGAACGTGCCCAGGAATTCGGCACCATATTGCTTTGTTGTCATCGTTTCTTCCTCCACCAAAGGGTTCAACACGCCGGCCAGTCCAAGTTGCCGCCGGCGGCTGCGCCGCATCATGATGCAAGCCTCGTGACAAGGCAATCTCGGAATGTCCCCTGGGCAGGGGCCAGGTCTTGCTGGTCAGCGATCCGATCCGGCCACCAGCGAGAACACCGAGGCCGGCACCGACACGCCGCGGATGTTCAGGCGCTGGCGGGCCACGCATTCCAGCAGCGCGCCGGACTTGCGGGCCACCGCCTCGCTGGGCCGATTGCCCTCGGCGACGATGATTTCGACACGCCGCAGGCCCAGCACGCCGAAAGCATGGGCCGCTAGCGCCTGGACGCAGCGGCCAGCGACCCCCTGCCCTTGCCGCGACTGGCGCACCCAGTAGCCCAGATTGCAGTAGAGATGCTGGTGGTTGATCAGATTCAGGCCGGTGCCACCGATGAAGGCGCCGGTCTCGCGGTCGAAAATGCCGAACTCATGGGCCGTGCCCGCCGCCGCGCCGGCCCGGCAGGCGGCGAACCAGTCGAGCGCATCTTGCTCACTGTAGACCTCGCTGCACCAGGGCATCCAGCGCCCCACCGTCGCGACCGACTCGCGCGCAGCGGCCGCGAAGGCCGACGCATCGCCGTCGTCGAAGGGACGCAGCAGCAGCCGGTCGCCGGCCGGCAGCAGTGCCGAATGCAAGATCAGCCCAGCTCTTGCTGGCGCTCGATGACGCGCGAGACGATGCCGTAGTCGATCGCTTCGGCGGCGCTCATCCAGTGATCGCGTTCCATATCGGTCTGCACGCGCTCGAGCTTCTGGCCGGTCTGCTTGGCGATGACCTGGGCGATGCGCTCGCGGGTGCGCAGGATCTCGCGCGCCTGGATCGCGATGTCCGAGGCCTGGCCGCCGGCGCCGCCGGCCGGCTGGTGGATCATGAAGCGGGTGTTGGGCAGACAGACGCGGCGCTCCTTGGGTGGCGCCAGGAAGATATGGGCGCCGGCGCTGGCCACCCAGCCGGTGCCCACCGTGGTGACCGGGGCACGCACGAAATTGATCATGTCGTGGATCGCGTCGCCCGATTCCACATGACCGCCCGGCGAGGAGATCAGCAAGGTGATCGGCGCATCGGACTCGGCCGCCAGCGCCAGCAGGCGGCGGCAGGTGGCATGGGCAACCGTGTCGCTGATCTCGCCGAACAGCAGCACGAAGCGCGACTTGAAGGACAGCTGCTCCTCCAGGCGGTCGGGGCGATCGCCGGCGCTGGGCGCGGATTCGGCGGCAAGGGTGTGGGCGTGATTCATGGCGAAAGTCTCCGGAACATGGATGTCTGGTGGTGATTGTGGCGCATGCGTCGGCAGCGTCAGATCGGGTTCAGCTGGCCGGCTTGATCGCCGTGGCCTGCGACCACACGACCTGCCACTGACCCTGGGTATTGCGCTCGTAAGTGTCGATATGCCAGCAGCGAAACGGCGCGCCGCCCTCGAAGGCCAGCGTGGCCTGATAGCGTATCGCCGCGCTGTCCTGACCGCTGACGCGCACCGCCATCTCGGCATCCGGCTCCCAGCGCAGGTAGCGCAGCGTGCCCTGCGCTATCTTGCCCAGGTATTGATCGCGGCTGAAGGCCACGCCACCCGGTGTGATCAGCTGGAAGTCGTCGGCATGGAGCGGGCCTGCGGTCGCCATGTCGGCGGCCACCAGCGCGCGCAGGCGGCTGCGTTCGAGGCTGCGGATATGCTCGGCCAGCGCGATGCCAGCGCTGCTGTTCTGCTGTGCTTCACTCATCGCCGCCGCCCTCCTCGGCCGCCCAAGCCTTGTGAACAGAGGCCCGATAGCCGGCCGGCAGGTTCGCCGGCAAGGACTCGGGCGCAAACAGGCCCATCTGCAAGTGCTCATGGCTCAGCCGGGGCAGAAATTCTGCGCCGACCGACAAGCGAGCCCGGTAGGTGCAGATGAACACCTGTTTGCCCGGAATCACCTCGAAGAGATAGGCATCCAGCGGCGACGCATCGACCGCCACCCGCAGCCCCAGCTCTTCCTCGATCTCGCGCGCCAGGCATTCGCGCGGCAGCTCGCCGGGCTCGATGCGGCCGCCGGGCAGCTCCCATTCATCGCGCTCATTGAGCATCAGCACCAGCTCGCCGTTCGGCGCACGCAGCACGGCCTTGATCGAGACCGGATAAGCCAGCATTGGCGCCGGCGGCACCTTCTCAGATATCGAGTCCATATCTTGTCTTCTCCCTTTGAGCGCTTGAGAACGCTTGGCCAATGAGCGAAATATGCACGATCCTCACCACACAAGGCTTAAGTGCAGCGAGCAAGTCGTCGCCAACCCCTTTCAAGCAAAGAAAGGATGGCGCCACCTATGAGTTCCAAGACATGCGTTGCAGCGGGGACGCTGATCGCTTTGGCGTCACTGCTCGGCGGCTGCACCAGCCTCGACGTACCCAAGGCCGAGAACTATCCAGCCAGCAGTCAGAAGAAAGCCCGCGCCATCCATCATTGGGATGTGCTGGCCGGGGATGTGGCTCAACGCGTCGCTACCAGGCTGCGCGGCGACACGCAGACGCCGCAGGCCCCGCTACCACCGGTCTATCTATTGCAGGCGGTCGAGCCCACCAGCTTTCACCAGAGCTTTCGCAAGCTGCTGATGGCAAGGCTGCTGGAACAAGGCATTCGTGTGGCCAGTGAGCCCGGCACAGCAGCGCTGCAAATGAGCATTGAGGTCCAGGTGGTGCGTCATAGTGAGCGCACACCCAACTCCAATCCTCTGCCCTTCACGACACTGGCCGCCGGCGTCCATGTGCTGCGCGACCTGGTACGCCATGAGCACAGCAGTTTCTCGGCGGTCGGCAGCACGCTGGCCTTGGGCGCGCTGGCCGACGGCGCCAGGCTGGCACGTGAAGGCAATGCCGCCGGTGGCCCGACCGGCAGCGAGGTACTGATCTCCACAGCCATCAGCGCCGAGGGTGCCTATCTGGCCCGCACCACCGATATCTACTATGTCGAGGCCGACAACGCGGCTCTCTATCTCCCTACGCCGTTGCCGGCCGTGCCGCTGCTGAAGACCTGGAAAGTGGTGGGGGATCGATGATGAAGACGACTCTGCCGAGATGGCTGCGCCGCTGTGTACTGTTCGCAACGGTATTGCTGCTGAGCGCATGTGCAGCGCCTCCGGCTGCAACAAAGGCACCGCCGGCCGACCTGATCACCATCAACCAGCAGGCCGTCGACGCGCTGCTGCAGAGTGCGCCCCTGGACCCCAGTCTGCCGATGCTGGTCGCCTCCTTCGTGAATCTGGATGTGTTGACCGAGTCCTCGCGTCTGGGCCGGCTCTTCTCGGAGCAGGTCTCGGGCCGTTTAGTCAATCGCGGCTATCCGGTCATCGAACTGAAGCTGCGTGACAAGTTGTTCATGAAGCACAGCGAGGGAGCGCTGCTGCTCTCGCGCGAGCTGCGCGACATCAGCCGCAAGCACCAGGCCCAGGCTGTGGTGGTGGGCACCTATACGGCGTCCACCCAGTTCCTCTATCTGAGTCTGAAGCTGGTCGGCGGCGAGCAAGGAAACTTGGTGCTGGCCGCTCATGACTACGCGATCCCGCTGGACGCCAATGTACGTGCGCTGCTGGTGAACTGAGTCGGCCGCCAGTCACCGGCTCAGCAGGCCCGCACCTACCGCCCGCACCAGGTTCTCGCGGGCGCGCTGCTCCAGCAATTGATGGAAATGCTCGCTGCCGTAGATGCGTGGCCGCTCAATGAAGGAGCGCAGGATGGCGCGGCGCTTGAATCGGAACACCAGGCCGGGCACGAAAGCGTACTCCGCGCGGATCTGCTGCTCGTACTGCTAAAAACGTGGTTCGGGCGCACCGAGGATAGATAGATCGATGTCTACCAGCAGCTGCGGGTCGCCGGCGGCGGGCAGTTGGCTATGGCGCGTCACCATCACGAGCTCAAACACACGCTGGACAGCCTCGGCCGGCACCGCCGCCTCCTGCAAGGCTCGGCGTGCCCACAGCGCGCTCTGCTCCTCGTTGTCACCACGCTTGACCTCATAGACGGCATCGTGAAACCACAACGCCAGCGCGACCTCGGCCGGCCGCTGCGCCAGCGCCTGCACCTTCTCGAAGCTCTGCAGGCACTCAGCGAGATGCTGCTGCGAGTGGTAGTGGCGATGCGGCTCGGCGTAAGCGGCCAGCAGGGTCCGGTGCAGCTCGGCCGCGCTATCGGGCCGGGCGCCGATCTCGCGCCAGGCCCACTCGAATGACAACAGGGACAGGGGTGATGAAAGGTGCATGGCTTGGTACTGACCGTCAGCGGTCAATGTCTGGATCAGCATAGGACTTTTGGTGGCCAGCCCTGAAAGCCTGGGCTTCGGCTTCATTCAGCAGGCCCAGCCCGCGAGCCACCGCTGCGGCATAGCTCACATAGGCCCAGGGCTGTGCGGTAGTCAGCCGAGCGCCCTCATCCGTCACCAGATCGGCGCGCTCGAAGACCAAGCCCTCCCAGAACGGCGCGGTGAAGGCCACGGCCTCCGGACTGGCATGCTCCCGCGTGTAGTTGTGCGTGCCGCGCCGGCCCCGCAACAGACCGGCACTGGCCAGCACCAGATTGCCGGCGCAGATGCCGGCCAGCAAGACACCGCGCTCGGCGGCGGAACGCAGGCAGGGCGTCGCTAGCCGCTGCGGAATGATGGAACCCGGGTCGCCGCCCGGCACCAGCACCGCCGCCAGCCCGCCCGTATCGCGCGCAAGATCTGCATAACTACCCTGCGGCAGGATGCAAGCGCCCATCGAGGCCAGATGCGGCTTGCCATCTGGTGTGTAGTAACGCAATACGCTACCAAGACTCGCCAGCAGTTCGGCCGCCAACGCGATCTCGAAGAAGATACAGCCCGGATAGAGCAGCACAGCTACAGGCCTTGCCGCAGCCTTGTTTGCCGGGTCCTCCGCGTCGTCAAGACTCATATCTGCACATGCGCCGTCGACCCGCCATCGACATACCAGTTCGCCCCCGCGACAAAGCTGGCCGCCGGGCTCGAGACAAAGGCCACGACACGGGCGATCTCCTCGGGCGTGGCCAGGCGCTGCAGCGGGTTGCGCTGCACGACCTTGGCGAATTGACCCGGCTCCTCGCGCCGCACCCGGTCCCAGAAACCATCGACCACCAGGGTATCGCCGGGCGACACGGTGTTGACGCGCACGCCGGGCAGCAACCGGGCCGACAGCGACTTCATGTAGTGAGCCAGCGCCGCCTTGGCCGCGCCATAGGCCGCCGAGTTGGGCGCCGCCAGCGAGCCGGCCTTGGAGCCGATATAGGTGATGGCCGCATGCGGCGAGCGCTGCAACCAAGGCACGGCGGCCTCGGTGGCCTCCACCGTGGCGCGGATATCGCTGCGTATCGCCTGCTCCCAGTCGCCGCTGAGCGCGCTGACATTGGGCACAAAGATGTCAAAGCCGCCCAGCGAGCCCAGCCAGTCGCGCAGTGCTGGCGTGTCAGTGACATCGAGCGCGCGGGCGCTGACCCGGCCGGGCAGGCACTCCAGCGCTCGCAGCGCGGCCTCGATGCGGCCCGGATCACGCGCGCAAAACATCACCTCGCAGCCCTCGGCGGCCAAGGTGCGCACGATGGCCACGCCTATGCCCGAGGAGCCGCCGGTGACCACGGCCCGCAGGCCTTTGAGTTGCAGATCCATCGTTGTTGAACCCGATCATGCGGCGGTGCCGCGCCACATCAATACCCCGCCCTGCCCCGATTCGCCATCGGCTTGGAACGGCGGATCAGCGGTACGTCGTCAGCATCTGCGTCGGCCTCATCGTCAGCCAGCGCCTCGGGCGGCTGCGGCCAGTCGCGCTGCGCGGGCCGCATCTGCTCATAGGCCCGCGCCACTTGCAGCACGCCCAGATCGTCGAAGCGCTGGCCGATGATCTGCAGGCCGATAGGCAGGCCGGACTTGGTGTAGCCGCAGTTGATGGAAGCGGCCGGCTGCTCGCTCATGTTGTAGGGCAGCGTGAAGGCGATGTGCTCGAAGGGGCGCTGCGGGTCGTTGATCGGGCTGGCCCATTCGGCCGGGAAGGCCGGCACAGGGCTGACCGGCGACAGCACATAGTCATAGGGCTGGCAGGCCGCGACCGCCGCCTCGCGGAAGGCCGCCATCTGGCTGTAGCCATGGAACAGCTCGGCCGCGCTCAAGCTCCCGCCGGTGGACACCCAGTCGCGGATATAGGGCAGGACCAGCACCTGGCGCTCCGGCGGCAGGGCCGAGATGTCCAGCCAGGAGCGCATGCGCCAGAACTTGTCGAGGCCGTCGATCATCGCGCGCGTGCTGAATGCAGGCAGCGGCTGGACCCGGGCGCCGGCAGCCTCGAAGAGGCGCGCGGCGGCCTCGACGGCGGCGCGGGTCTCGGGCTCGACATCCAGGCCCCAGCCGGCGTCCAGCATCAGGCCGATGCGCAGGCCTTTGACATCGCGGTCCAGGCTCAGCCAATCGATGTCCTGGGCGGGCAGGCTCATCGTGTCGCGCCAATCGGGACGGGACAGCGCAGCCATCATCAGCGCGGCGTCGGTCACCGTACGCGTCATCGGGCCGGCAACGCGGCCGGCGAACGGCGGCTTGATCGGGATGCGGCCGAGGCTGGGCTTCAGGGTGAAGATGCCGCACCAGGAGGCCGGCAGGCGCAGCGAACCGCCGATATCGGTGCCCAGATGCAGCGGTCCATAGCCGGCCGCCGCGGCTGCAGCCGCGCCGGCGCTGGAGCCGCCGGGGTTGCGGTCCAGGTTCCAGGGATTGCGGGTCAGCGGATGAAAACTCGACAGCCCGGAGCTGAGCATGCCGTAGTCCGGCATCGTGGTCTTGGCCAGCAGCACGGCGCCGGCCTCGCGCATGCGGGCCGCCGGCGGCGCATCCTCGGTGGCCGGGCTCAGCACCGTGGCGGCCGTGCCCAGCGGCATCGGCGTGCCGCGCGTCGCAATGTTTTCCTTCAAGGTCAGCGGCACACCGTCCAGCGCCAGCGCCTCGCCCTTCAACCAGCGCGCCTCGGACGCACGGGCCTGGGCCAGTGCGGCCTCCGGGTCCGGCGCATAGAGCGCGCAAAGCTGCGGTTCCCACTGCCCGATATGGGCCAGCACCGCTTGCGTGACCTCGACCGGCGAGAAGGCGCGGCGGCGGTAGCCGTCCAGCAGCTCGACGGCGCTGAGCGAGAACAGCGGCGCGCTCATTCCCAGCTCAACGCCGAGATGTCGTTGACAAAGACCGGCATATCCGTCCACAAGCCCTTGAGCTGACGCTTGGCCACCGTCAGCCAGACCGGCTGGTAGAGATAGGCGTTGACCGCGTCCTGCGCCAGCAGACGCTGCGCCTCGCCCAGCAGCTTGGCGCGTTCGGCCTCGCGCGGCGTGTTGTTGATGCGCTCCAGCAGCTTGGCAAACGCCGGGTTCTCATAGCCCCAGTAATAGCCGGGCTTGGCGTAGTTGTTCAGATCAAAGGGTTCGACATGGCTGATCAGGCTCAGGTCGTACTGCTTGTTGGTGTAGACACCCGACAACCACTGCGCCCACTCGACGTTCTCTATCTTCGCGACGATGCCCACCTTGGCCAGCTGGGCCGCGACCACCTCACCCCCCTGGCGCGCATAGGGTGTGGGCGGAAGCTTCAGGCTCAGCTCCAGCGGCGTTGCCACGCCCGCCTCCTTCAGCAGCGCGCGGGCCTTGTTGGGGTCGAAGGGGTTGAGGGCGGTCGTGTCCAGATAGCCCAGCGCGCCGGGCACGTAGTGGCTGCCGATGGGCACACCGAAGCCATCGGCCGCCGCCTCGATGATGGACTTGCGGTCCAGCGCGGCGGCGATCGCGCGGCGCACCCGCACATCGTCCAGCGGTTTTTTCTTGTTGTTGATCGCCAGGATGGTCTTGGCCCGCGAACCGGCCTTGATGACCTGGAAACGCTTGTCGCTGCTGAACTGGCCCAGGCTGCGCGCCGCGGCCACACGTGGGAAGGCGTCGACATCGCCCGACAGCAGGGCCGCCACCTGGGCCGCCGGGTCGCTGATGAAGCGGAAGCTGACGCGGCGTATCTTCAGCTGCGGCGCGGCGCGGTAGCCGTCCCAGCGGGTCAGCGTGACGGCCGAGCCCTTGGCCCAGCTCTCCAGCTTGTAGGGCCCGGTGCCGACCGGCCGGGTGGCATTGCTCTCGGCACTCTTGGGCTCGACGATGATGGCCGTGGCCTGGCCGATCAGGAACAGGAAATCCGGCTCTATGGTCTTCAGGCCGATCACCACGGTGTGCGGATCGGGCGTCGCGATGAAGTCCATCGCGGCGAACAGGCGCTTGTCCTTGTTGACGCTTTTCTCGGCGGCCGCACGCTCGAAGCTGAACTTCACCGCCGCTGCATCGAAGGGCTCGCCGTTCTGGAACTTGACGCCCTTGCGCAGCTTGAAGGTATAGGTCTTCAGGTCCGGCGAGACCTCCCAGCTCTCGGCCAGCAGCGGGCTGACCTTGCCGTCCGGGCCGATCTTGCTCAGGGTCTCGAAGATGTTGTACTGGACGATCTCGGCAATCGCCGAGGCCGCGCCGGCGGTCGGGTCCAGGCCCGGCGGCTCCAGCGTCATCGCCAGCACCAGGCTGTCCTTCCTGGCCTGCGCCTGGACGCCCGCACTCAGCAGCCCCAGTGCGGCCAGACTCGTGGCCAGTATCAATTGCTTCATCAACATCTGGAATCCTCCGCTGCAATCCGGGTTTGCAAAATCTTCTCGGCATGATGGCATGCCGCGCGCTGCCCCGCCCCCAGCTCGCGCAGCAGCGGCGCCTCGGCCGCGCAGCGCGGGCTCGCATGCGGGCAGCGCGGCGCGAAGTCGCAGCCGGTGCCAGGTCTTGCCATCGGCCGTGACTGTATCGGCACTACGGCAGGCCTGCCGCGCCGCCGCTGGCCCGTCGGCCGCGCACGCGGCACCGCGTCCAGCAAGGCCTGGGTGTAGGGATGGGCGGCCAGGCGGAACAGCGCCTCGGGGCTGCCCTGCTCCACCACCCGGCCCTGGTAGAGCACGATGAGCTGGTCGCAGACATGGTCGACCACGGCCAGGTCATGGCTGATCAGCAAATAGGAGAGCCCATAGCGCTCGCGCAGGTCCTGCAGCAGGTTCAGCACCTGGGCCTGCACCGAGACATCCAGCGCGCTGACCGGCTCGTCGGCGACGATCAGCTGCGGCCGCGTCACCAGCGCGCGCGCGATCGCGATGCGCTGGCGCTGGCCGCCGGAGAATTCATGCGGATACTTGTCCAGATCGGCCTCGCGCAGGCCCACGGCCAGCAGGCTGTCGAGCACCCGCTCGCGCTGCTCGGCCGGCCCTGCGGAGGTCAGCGACACCAGGGGTTCGGCGACGATGCGGCCGACCTTGCGGCGCGGGTCCAGCGAGCCATAAGGGTCCTGGAACACCATCTGGAAGTCGCGCCGCGCCGCCCTCAGCGCGGCCGGCGGCAGCGCATGCAGGTCCTGCCCCTTCAGCAAGACCCGACCCTGGTCCGGCGTCTCCAGCGCCATCACCGCCCGCGCCAGGGTGCTCTTGCCCGAACCCGACTCGCCGACCACGCCCAGCGACTGGCCGGCCCGCAGCTCGAGATCGACACCGCGCAGCGCCTGCAAACTCGGCGCCGGCGCGAACAGGCGCTCGCGCGGCAGCCGGTAGTGGCGATGCAGGTTCTCGACCTTCAGCAGCGCATCATCGGCCACGCAACGCCTCCTCCAGATGCAGGCAGCTGACCTCATGCCCCGGCTGCGGCATGGCCAGCGCCGGCGGGCGCGTGTCAGCGCATTCGGCCGTCGCCAGCCGGCAACGCGCGCTGAAGGGGCAGCCAGCGGGCAGGTCCGCAAGCTCGGGCACGCTGCCGGCAATCGTCTGCAGCCGCGCGCCGCGCGCCATGCCCAGCCGTGGCCGGGCGGCGAACAGGCCTTGGGTGTAGGGATGGCCGATGCGCTCGAACACGGCTGCGGTCGGCCCGCGCTCAACCACGCTGCCGCCGTACATCACCAGCATCTGCCCCACGTTCTCGGCGATCACGCCGAGGTCGTGCGAGATCAGGATCAGGCCCATGCCACGCTCCTCGACCAGCTCGGCCAGCAGGTCCAGGATCTGGCCCTGTATCGTCACATCCAGCGCGGTGGTCGGTTCGTCGGCGATCAGCAGATCGGGCTCGCAGGCCAGCGCCATCGCGATGCTCACCCGCTGGCGCTGACCACCGGACAGCTCGTGCGGATAGGCCAAGGCACGCCGCCTCGCGTCGGGCAGGCCGACGCGGTCCAGCAGGCGCACCGCCTCCTCCAGCGCCGGCGCCGCGCCCCAGCCCCGGTGCAGGCGCAGCGCCTCGGCCACCTGGGCGCCGACACGGTGCAGCGGGTTCAGCGCCGTCATCGGCTCCTGGAACACCATGGCCATGCGGTTGCCGCGCAGCGCGCTGCGCTCGCGGTCACTCAGCGCCAGCAAGTCCTGACCCTGGAAGCGGATTTCGCCGCTGACCTGGGCGCTGTCGGGCAGCAAGCCCATCAGCGCCAGCGCAGTCAGCGACTTGCCGCAGCCCGATTCGCCGATCAGGCCCAGCGTCTCTCCGCGCGCCAGCTCGAAGCTCAGGCCGCGCACCGCCTCGGCCGGGCCGCGCCGGGTCTGCAGCTGCACGCGCAGGTCCTTGACTTCCAGCATCAGCGCGCCCTCGCCAGCTTGGGGTCGAGCAGGTCGCGCAAGCCATCTCCCAGCAGATTCAGTCCCAGCACCGCGGCCATGATGGCCAGACCGGGGAAAACCGCCAGCAGCGGCGCCTGGAACATCAGCGTCTGCGCCTCGGCCAGCATGCGGCCCCAGCTGGGCTCGGGCGGCTGGGTGCCCAGGCCCAGATAGGACAGCGCGGCCTCGGCGAGTATCGCCAGCGCGAACTGGATCGTCGCCTGCACGATCAGCACCGAGGCGATGTTCGGCAGCACATGCTCGACGCTGATGCGCCAGGCGCCCTTGCCGCAGGCCCGCGCGGCCAGCACATAGTCGCGCGCCCATTGCGCCTTGGCGCTGGCGCGGCTGATGCGGGCGAAGGTCGGGATGTTGTGGATGCCGATCGCGATGATGGCGTTGACGATGCCGGGGCCGAACACCGCCGTCATCATGATGGCCAGCAGGATGGCCGGGAAGGCGAAGCTGAAGTCCGAGAAGCGCATCACCGCCTCCTCGACCCAGCCGCGCCGCGCCGCCGCCCACAGGCCCAGCAGGGTACCGATGCCAAGACCGATGCCCACGGCGATCACGCCGACCAGGATGGAGTTGCGCGCGCCCAGCAGCAGCAGGCTGGCGATGTCGCGGCCCAGCGCGTCGGTGCCCAGCCAGTGGGCCGCGCTGGGCGCCTGCAGCTTGGCCGGGATGTCGATCTCGTAGGGCGGCCAGGGGGTCCAGAGCAGGGACAGCAGGGCCGCCAGCAGCAGCAGCGCGGTCAGCGCGGCGCCAAGAACAAAGCTGGGGTGTTTCAGCGCGCGCCTCATAGATCCGCCGCCTTGATGCGCGGATCGATCCAGGCATAGAGCACATCGACGACGAAGTTGACGACGATCACCATGACCGCCAGCAGCAGCACCGCATTGCGCACCACGATCAGATCGCGGTTGGCGATGGCCTGGAAGATCAGCCGGCCCAGGCCCGGCAGATAGAACACGTTCTCGACCACGATGGTGCCGGCCAGCAGATTGGCGAACTGCAGGCCCATCACGGTCAGCACCGGAATCATCGCGTTGCGCAGCGCATGGCCCCACAGCGCGCCGCGCCGGCTCAGGCCCTTGGCACGCGCGCTGCGGACGAAATCCTCGCGCAAGACCTCCAGCATCGCCGAGCGGGTGATGCGGGCCAGGATGGCCGCCTGCACCACGGCCAGCGAGACGGCCGGCAGCAGCAGGGCCTGCAGCGCCGGCCAGATGCCGCCACCATCGTCCTCGCGCCAGCCCGGGAAGCCACCGGCCGGCAGCCATTGCAGATGCACCGCGAACAGCAGGATCAGCAGGATCGCGAACCAGAAATTCGGCACCGCGATGCCCAGCTGGCTCAGGCCCATGATGCCGACATCGCCGGCCTGGTTGTGGCGCGAGGCCGCATAGACGCCGGCCGACAGCGCGATCACCGTGGTCAGCGCCATCGCGATCAGCGCCAGCGGCACGGTCAACGCCAGGCGCTCGGCAATCAGCTCGGCCACCGGCGTGCTGTAGGCGTAAGACAAGCCCATATCGCCGCGCAGCAGCAGCCCCGCCAGCCAGGCCCCGTAGCGGGTCCAGGCGCTGTCGTTGAGGCCCAGTTTTTCGGCCAGTGCGGCCACCGCCTCGGGCGCGGCATCCGGCCCCATCAAGAGCTGGGCCGCATTGCCGGGCAGCACCTCCAGCACGCCAAACACCAGCAAGGAGGCCGCCAGCAGCGTGGCGATCAGCGTGGCAAAGCGCTTGAGCAGGAACAGGCTCATGCGGCCGGGCGCCGACGCCCGATCACGGCAGGCGGCACCGTCGCGCCGTGGGGCGCGCCGCCATCCAGCTCGCGCCGCAGGCACAGAATCGTCTCGTGGATATGGGCGCGGCCCAGGCGCTCGGCGGCGTCGCCATCGCCCGAGGCAATCGCCGCGACGATGCGCTCATGCTCCGCGATGGCGGGGCCGGCGCGCTCATGGCTGATCAGCACGGCCGGCGCAAACACCTGCGAGGTCTTGCGCACCAGGGCCAGCTGGGCGTTGAGAAACTCATTGTCGGCCAGCGCGATGATGGCCGAGTGGAAGTCCACATTGAAGCGGGTGTAGTCGGCCGGCGACCAGGGCTCCAAGGTGCGGCGCTGGGCCGCGATCATCGGGTCGAGCAGCGCATGCGCGCGCTCGGCGCCGCGCTCGGCCGCCTGGCGTGCGGCCAGGCCGTCCAGCATCTCGCGCATCGTGTAGGCGTCCAGCAGCCGGCGCCGGTCGGCCCGCGCGACGCTGACGCCGCGCACCCCGTCGGCCTCGACCAGGCCCTCGCTCTGCAGCATGCGCAGCGCCTCGCGCAGCGGCGTGCGGCTGACCTTCAGGTCTTCCGACAGCTGCACCTGGCGCAGCAGCTCGCCGGGCGGGTAGAAGCCGGTATAGATGCGCTGGCGCAGCACCCGCGCTACCTCGTCGACCAGACGCACGCGGCTCTGCCATTCAAACGCTTCCGGGGCTTCCCCACCACTCACAAGATTCATCGACCGCACCGCTGGCTCTGCCTACAACAGCCGCCATTCTGACGCTAGTCGGCCGGCGCCTCGGTCGCGCGATGGACTTTGGATACAAAGTACAGACAGGGGTTTGCCCCAGGCTGGCCAGAAAACCAATGACCATGATGGATGAGCAACCGGCGTGCCGGCATCAAGCAGACCTGTCACCTGCCCCCATGTTTGTCGGTTGACTTTACAAATTCCGCCACTCGGCGCCAGGCCAAGTTACAAACAGATTACAAAACAATGACTTAGGTAAATGGCATCAAGTTTGCTTTTCTTGCTTCACCAGCCAGCCCAAAGCCAGCCAAGGAGAACAGCCATGAAGTCCCAGGTCCTTTCCAAAGCCTTGTCCAGCCCCTCGTCACTGCTTGCGGCCCTTGGCCTGGCCCTGGCGGCGACCAGCATGCCTGCTCAGGCCACCCTGACTTTGACACCCAGCTCGGTCGGCATGATCGGCGCCAATCTTGGCAACTCGAACTGCGAACCCGACTGCGTCTATTCACAGTTCGGTCTTGGCGCACCGGACGGCTCCTTGAGCCTGCTCTACAAATCGGATGTCTCGGGCGGATCAGGCCTGGGTTCAGACTCCGGAACCTTTGCAGGCAGCTACAAGACGACATTCTCGAATCCGGCCAACGACCCGGCCGATGCCTTGATCGAGTACCTCAGCGGCGCCAGCATCGCCTGCCCCGACTGCTATATGGCCATCAAGGATGGCAATCATGCCCCGTCCTACTACTTCTACGACCTGAGCGCCTGGGACGGTACCGAGAGCATCTTCCTCGACGGTTTCTGGCCCAATGGTGGAGCCATCTCGCATGTATCGATCTGGGGTCGCGAGGGTGACGATGGCGGCGGCGGTGGCAGCGGCGGCGGCGGTGGTTCCACCGTGCCGGAGCCGGGCAGCCTGGCCTTGGCAGGATTGGCCCTGCTGGGCGCGGCAGCCGGTCGTCGTCGCAAAGTCGTCGCCTGAAGTCTCAGCTTCTTCGATCAAGAAACCCGCCGGCAGGCGGGTTTCTTTGCTTTCAGAGGCTGACCTGGATGCTGATGCTGCGGGTGTTGCCGGCGGCATCCTTGGCGGTAGCACTGATGCTGTGGGCGCCGGCCTTGAGCTTGCGGGTATTCCAGCTGTAGCTGAGCGTGCCACCGTTGGCCGTGGCGACCACCTTGCCATCGATCAACAAGGTCTGCGTGATGCCGGCCGCACCAGAATCATCGGAGGCCTGCACCGTAATGCCGACCGTGCCCGACACCTTGGCGCCGTTGGCAGGGTTGCTGATGGCCACCACCGGGGGCGTGCTGTCGACCACGGTCACGGCCGGTGCGTTCGACACCATGACGGTCAGCGCCGCCGAGGCAGCGCTGTTGCCGGCCGCATCGAAGGCCTGAGCGCTCAGGCTTGCCGAACCGTTGGCCACCTTGCTGGAATCCCAGCTGAAGGCATAGGGCGCGCTGGTGTCGCTGGCCACCAGGCTGCCGTTGGCGCGCAGCTCAACCCGCACGACGCCGACGTTGTCGCTGGCATTGACATCCACCGCCACCAGGCCGCCGACCGTGCTGCCGCCCTGCGGGCCGCCGATCGCCACCGTCGGTGCCTGGGTGTCAGGCGCCTGCGCCGCCAGGCTGGCCTGGACCGCCGCCGCTGCATTGACCCGACCATGGCCGTAGAGCTTGTCGCGGCCGGCCGTGCCCAGATCCAGCGCGGTCGAGTAGAGCAGGCTTTCGATCTGGTCGCTGGCCAGCGAGGGCTTGGCCGCCATCATCAGCCCGACCACGCCGGCCACCACCGGGCTGGACAGCGAGGTGCCCCACCAGGCCTGATAGCCACCGCCGCGGGTGGTGGTCCAGATGTCCTGGCCGGGCGCGGCCAGGGTCACATAGCTGCCGTAGCTGGACCAGCTGCTGCGCTGGTCATTCGCGTCGGTGGCCGAGACCGTGATCATGCTGGTGCTCGCCCCGGTGGTTTCCTCGATGCCGGTATTGCCGGCCGACACCACCACCAGGCCGCCCTTGCTCTTCATGTACTGGGCGGCGCTGCGCACCGAGGAACTGCCGGTCACGCCGCCATAGCTGATATTGGCCACGCGCGCTCCGTTGTCGGCGGCCCAGATCAGACCCTGAGCCACCGTGCTCCAGTAGGCATAGGCATTGGCGTCGGCGATGCGCACCGGCATCAGCCGGGCCAGGCCGGCCACGGCCGCAACGCCGGTGCCATTGTTCAGCGTGGCCACCGCAGCGCCAGCGACGGCCGTGCCGTGGCCATTGACATCGGCGGTGTTCGAGTTGCCGTCGATGACGTTCCAGCCCGGCACCAGGCGCGCGGCCAGGTCCGGATGGGCGGCGTCGATACCGGAGTCCAGCACGGCAATCGTGATGCCCGCTCCCTGCGTGATATCCCAGGCCTGATGTGCACCGATCTTGCCGAGATGCCACTGGCTGCCGGCATAGGGATCGTTGACGGCCAATGCCGGCGCGACGCGCTGGTCCAGTTCGGCAAAGCGCAGCTGCGGATGCTTGCTAAGCAGGGCCTGCACGGCCTTCTCCGAGGCATTGCCGGGCAGATCGACGACATAGAGATCGCTGCGCCCCAGGCGCCGCGCCTTGCCGCCATGCAGGCCGCTGATCTTGCCGAGCTCGCCCTCGGCCAGCCCGGCCCGTGCGCCGACGATCAAACGGCCGGGCGCGTGCTGCGGCACGCCGGCGGCCGGCGGCTGTTCCTTGAGCACCTGCTGTGGGTCCAGACCGGCCAGGGTCGCCTCGGTCGAGAGCCCGGTGCGTGCCACGCGCAGCACATGACGGCCATTGAGTGTGACCAGCAGGCAGTGGCGCGCCTCGCAATAGCTCAGCGCCGGCTCCGCCATGACCGCGCTCCACTGCGAGCGATCCGGTTGCGCGCAGACTGCGTCGGCGGACATCTGCAATCCCTGCAGTTCCTGTCCATAGCTCTGGGCGCCGAACACGCCGTCGCGCCGGATCCAGACCAGCTCGTCGAAGCGCTGCCGGTCCATGCGCTGACGCAGCTTGGCGCGGAGTTCGGGCGAGAGATCCTGGAAGCGATCCACCACGGTGGCGACATCGCCATCGAAAGTCTGCTGGGAGGCGGGGTCCCAGGAACAAGTCCCGCTGCTGGCCAGACTGGCGGCCAATGCAATTGCTGTAAGCGCCATGGTGGCTGCTCCGTACAGAACGAGAGACCTGCGCGGACTCCGTGGCCCGCATCATCGCTCTCGCAAACTCCCTGTTACTGCCGGCCCGGGGTGATCAATCCCGGCCGGCGCCCAGCTTAGGGACGGGGCAACACCGGCGTCTGTAAGCCATTGTTGCTTCGCGCCATGCAGTTGACGACTTCGTGCATTAGTCCCCAAAGCACCGGCACTGGCAAGCGGCGCCCCCGCAATCCGGGGGCGCCGCTCAGAGAAAGAAATCGATGCGGTGGCTTGCCAGGTTCTCGTGATCGGCACGCCGACTACCGACGCACCACCAGCCGATATCGCGCAAGCTGCGGGCATCCAGGTCATCGAGCCGCTCGGGCTCGCTCGGGCGGGCGGCGGTGTCGAAAAGCAGCGACCACAGCCCCCGCCCCCAGCGATGCCAACGGTCAGCGAAGGATGCGGGGACGGAGCGGGCGAGCGAGTCGGCGCAAGCGCCGGTGGCAGAGTGAAGCATGGCGGATCTCCTATCGAGTGAACTCAGGATAGGTCGCCGCCTTGGGCAATGGAATTGATTGTTTTTCTCTGGTATGGTCGAAATAACTAACCAGCAGAGGGCCTGCCATGGCGCGCCTGCCGCTCAACACCCTGCCGACCTTTCGCGTCATCGCCCAGACCCAGAATCTGCGTGCGGCGGCCGAGACCCTGCACCTGACGCACAGCGCGCTGAGCCACCAGCTGCGCGCGCTGGAGACGCAGCTGGGCCATGCGCTGTTCGAGCGGCGCGGCCGCCGCCTGCTGCTCAACAACGCCGGCGAGGCCTTGCTGGCCAGCGTCAACAAGGCCCTGGCCGAGCTGGACCGCGGCGTCAGTGCGGCGGCTGCGGCGGCCGGGCTGGAGGCGCAGAGCCTGCGACTGTCGGTGCTGCCCTCGTTCGCGCAGCGCTGGCTGCTGCCGCGCATGCAGCGCTGGCGCGCCCGCCATCCGAACCTGGCACTGGAAATCAGCGCGACAGCCCAGCTCAGCGATCTGGGGCGCGAGGGTTTTCATGCCGGCATCCGCCAGGGCCGCGGCCCCTGGCCGGGGCTAGAGGCCGAGGAGCTGATAGGCACCGAGGTGCCGATGGTCGTGGTCGGCTCACCAGCAGCGGCCAAGCGCCTGGGCCTGGGCCGGCGGCGCAGCGCGGCGGACGCCGGCGCGCTCGGCGAAGAGCCGCTGCTGGGCCATGCCGAGCCCTGGGAGCAATGGTTCGCGGCCGCCGGCGTGCAGCGCACGGTCACGCCGGTGGCGCTGTTCAACGATGCCGGCCTGATGCTGCAGGCGGCCGAGCAGGACCTGGGGCTGGCGATCTCGCGCGAGATCCTGGCGATGGATGCGCTGCGCGAGGGCAAGCTGGTGCGGCTCTCGCCGCTGGCCATCCACTATGTGCATGCCAAGCCCTACCACCTGACCTATCCGCCTGCCCTCAAGACCTGGCCCCCGCTGCTGGCGCTGCGGGACTGGCTGCAGGAGGAGCTGCATCGGGGAAGCACAGCCGGAAGCTGATATCGCCGGCGGCCGGCTGGACCACCGTCGCACTGCCGCCGTGCAAGGTCATGATGGAGCGCACGATGGCCAGACCCAGGCCGCTGGAGCGGGCCGAGTCGGCGCGCGCCGGATCGGCGCGGTAGAAGCGCTCGAACAGCCGCTCCAGCAGTTCGGCCGGCAGCGGCTCGCCGCTGTTGTCGACGCTGAGCTCCCAGGCACCGGGCCGCCGCCGTGCGCTCAGCCGGACCTCGCTGCCGGGCTTGGCATGCTGCACGGCATTGGCCAGCAGGTTCGCCAGCGCGCGGCGCAGCAGCATGGTGTCGGCCTGCAGCGGCTCGCTGCCGACGACGCTCGTGAGCAGGCGCAGCCCGCGCTCCTCGGCCAGGTCCTGGAAGTAGTCGGCCTGGCGCGCCAGCTCCGCGGCCGGGTCCAGCGCCTGGCGCTGCAGCGCCACCGCGCTGTGCTCGGCGCGGGCCAGGAACAGCATGCTGTCTATCATGCGGTTCAGCCGCTCCAGCTCCTCGATGTTCGAGCCCAGCAGGGCCTGGTAATCCTCGGCGCTGCGCGGGCGCGCCAGCATCACCTGGCTCTGGCCCAGCAGATTGCCGACCGGCGTGCGCAGCTCATGAGCCAGATCGGCGGCGAACTGGTTGACCTGGGCAAAGCCCTGCTCCAGGCGCAGCAGCATCGCATTGAAGGCGGCGATCAGGCCGCGCATCTCGGCCGGGGCCGCCCGCTCGGACAGCCGGGTCGAGAGCCGCTGGGCGGTGATGCGGCCGGCTTCGCGGGCCAGGCGGCGCAGCGGGGCCAGGCCTTGCCACATCAGCCCCAGCGCCAGCGCGCCGCCCGCGACGGCGAAGAACAGCACGCTGAACCAGATGCGGCGCCGGTAGTCGGCCAGCAGCTCGGTGCGCTCATTGCAGATGCGCGCCACCGTGATGCGCACATTGCGGCCCGAACCCAGCGGCGACAGCGCTCCCACCGCGGCGGCCGGCACGCCGGCAACCGTGGTCCAGTAGCGGATATCGCCGAGGCCGGCGGCCCGTCCCAGCGGCACCGGGTCCGGCGTCGGCAGCGGCTCGTGGCCCGGATGCACGTCCAGCAGCAGGCGGCCCGCCTCGTCGTGCACCAGCACATAGACATTGCTGTCGGCACTCATCGTGTCGCGCAGGTACTGCGGCTGGTCCAGCAGCAGCCGGGGCGCGGCCGTGTGGGCCAGCAGCTGGCGCAGATGGCGCAGCTGACCCAGCAGCTGCAGATCATCGCGGCGCTCCAGCTGCTGGGCGAAGGATTGGTAGAGATAGACGCCCAGCGAGCCACAACTCAAGGCCACCAGCGCCGCGAACAGCAGACCCAGGCGCCAGCTCAGCGGCAGGCGGCTCATGGGCGCAGCTCGCAGACATAGCCCATGCCGCGCACCGCATGGATCAGCCGGCCCGGCACCGGGTCGTTGATGCGCAGGCGCAGGCGCCGCACCGCGACATCGACGACATTGGTGTCGCTGTCGAAATTCATGTCCCAGACCAGCGACGCGATCTGGCTGCGCGACAGCACCTCGCCCTGGCGCCGCATCAGCAGATGCAGCAGCGCGAACTCGCGCGCGCTCAGATGCACGCGCTCGCCGGCCCGGGTCACGACGCGCGCCGGCACGTTCAGCAGCAGATCGTCGACGGCCAGCAGCTCCTCCTCGCGCAGCGGCCCGCGCCTCAGCAGCGTGCGGATGCGGGCCAGCAGCTCGGCGAAGGCAAAGGGCTTGACCAGATAGTCGTCGGCGCCCTGTTCGAGGCCCTGGACCCGGTCTTCCAGCGCGTCGCGCGCGGTCAGGAAGATCACCGGCGTGGCCCGCGTGTCGCGGCCCTCGCGCAGCCGGCGCAGCACGCGCCAGCCGTCCATGCCCGGCAGCATCACATCGAGCACGATCAGGTCGTAGCCCTGCTGCTGGGCCAGGTGCAGACCGGTGATGCCGTCGCTCGCGACATCGACCACAAAGCCCGACTCGCCCAGGCCCTTCTTCAGATAGTCGCCCGTCTTGGGCTCGTCTTCGACCACCAGGATGCGCAAGACCTTCTCCTGTTTGCAAGGCCGCCAGCATGCCTGAAGCGCCGGAGCGGCGGATGACAGCTTTGTCATCGCGCCGTCAGCGCCCGGCCAGCGACGCCTTTCTACAGTGAGGTCTCCACTTCATGCAAAGGATCACCCGATGAACAAGCTCACCCTGATCTCCCTGTGCAGCGCCACCCTGCTGCTCGCCGGCCCCGCGCTGGCCGCGCGCGATGCTGGCGAGAAGAGCCGCGAGCAGATCAAGGCCGAGCTGGCCGAGGCCCGGCTCAATGGCACGCTGCCGGTCGGCGAGGACGGCCTGACGCCGCGCCAGCGCCACCCCCAGCTCTACCCCGCCAAGACCACGCTGGCCGCCAAGCAGGACGCGAACAGCGCCGCGCGCTGAGCGCTCAGCCATCATGCCGGCGCTCGTGCGCGGCCAGCAGGGCCAGCGCACGCTCGGCGGTCGCGACCAGCTCGTCCAGCGCCGGCCCATGATCACCGGTCCGCTGCGCCGTCTGGCCGACGGCCAGGATGGCGCGGAAGCGATGCTGGATGCTCTCGATCTCGCTGGGCGAGGGCCAGCGCACCAGGGCCGCTTCCAGCAGCTGCAGCGCGCGCTGCAGATCGGGCCGGATCGCGCGGCCGTCGGCCGGAGTCGGCGGCGGACTTGCCGCGGCCTCGGGCCGGGCCAGCGCGATGCGCAGCAGCTGGCGCGCCACCAGCAGCTCGAAGGTGTTGGTGTAATGCCAGAAGCGGGTCGACAGACCCAGTGACTCGATCTCATCGAGCAGCTCCTGCACCTGGCGCTCCCAGTCGCAGTGCTGCTCCAGCAGCATGTCCACCCCCTGCGGCTCGATGCCGCCCAGCCGGGCCAGGCCCCAGCACAGCAGCGCGTTGGAGAGGGCGAAGGCGCGCCGGTCGGCGTGGTCGCGGCCGGCCGCATCCTGCAGCCCCTGCCCGTTCAGCGGCGCCAGCTTGTCCACATAGCCGGCGGCGAAGAACTGCGCCGCCTCGGCCAGCAGCGCGATGTTCCAGTCCTGCGCCTGGTCGGGCGCGGGCGCGGCGCGGCGCATCTGCACGCTGCCGCGCAGGCAGCGCCGCTCCGAGGCCGCGCTGGCGGCGCCGCCGATGCCGCCGGGCTCGGGCCAGAGCAGCTGCGGGTCGTCGATGGCTTCCAGCCGCTCCAGGATGTCGCGGCCCATGATCTGGGCGCGCTCTTCGCCGAGCCGGGCCAGCGAGTTGACCATCAGCTCGATATGGCGCAGCTGCACCCGCGAGTAGGCGGTGCGGGCGCCCAGCTGCAGCCACTTGACTGCGTCGTCGTGCGCGCCCAGCTCGCGGTAAGCCTCGCCCAAGGCGGCGCGCACCCGCGAGCTGTGCAGCCAGGCCCGGCGCAGCGGATCGGCGCGCAGGCGCAGCTCCAGCGCCTTGAGCTGGCTCAACAGCGCCGAGCAGCGCTTGTCGCCGGCCACCGCCACCACCTGCAGGATGCGTTCGGAGAGCTCCATATGGCTCATGCAGTCCTCGGCACCGCGCAGCCGCGAGGTGCCGTTGAAGTCGCCATAGCCGCTGCCGGCCAGGCCCTCCAGCCGCCAGGCCGGGTCGCCATAGCATTGGTAGGCGCCCCAGGTGTTGCTGCCGCCGCCGGGCTGGTAGATGGCCGCCCGGGCGTCGCGCACCGCGCTGCCGAAATCGGCGCCGTCACGCAGCAAGGCGGTGTAGAGCGTCTGGGCAAAGCGCAGGCCGTCGGCATCGTTGACCTGCCAGCCGGCCGCGACCACCGCCTTGGCGCCCATCTTGATGAACTGCAGCGCCAGGCTGGAGGCCAGCAGCGGATAGTTGCGCTGGCCCAGCACCTCGGCCTCGGTGCCGTCGCGGCCCGAATAGCAGCAGTTGATGAACACGAACTCCGGCACCGGGTCCATCTGCTCGACATCGGCGGCCGCCAGCACCTGCTGGTGGCTCAGCAGCATGCCGGTCTTGCGCAAGGCCTGGCCGGCGCCGATGTCCGACACCCATTGGTCGACCACGCCATGGCCGGCCAGATGGACGATGCGGTAGGGCCGCTCCAGCAAGGCGGTGCGCACCCGCTCGAAGGACACCGTCTCGCCCACCAGCTTGTGCACATGCCAGGGCCGGGCATCGCCGCCCAGCCATTCGGCCACGCCCTCGGCCTCGTCCCGGGCGCCGGCCAGCGGCATGAAGTCCAGCGGCTCGCCGCGCGCATCGCGCCAGCCGGCCGTGCAGGGCGCGCCCACCACCAGGGCCTGCCAGCCGACCAGGCCGGGCGGCGGCAGGCTGCGGAAGTCGTCGGTGACGCGCTGGCGCACCATGCCGGCCTGTACCGCCAGCGGCCGCGCCGGATCGCCCTGCAGGCCATCGTCGGGCGGGGTCAGCAGCTCCCAGGGGTAGGTGGCGGTCTTGTCGTCCAGCACCAGCACGGTGTTGTCGAAGTTGTTGAGCCGTCCCTTCAGGTTCTGCGGCAGCAGCAGCTGGTACAGCACCCGGCCCATCGCCGCCTCTTCCTCGGGGTCGCTGCGGCCGACCGCGCCCTCGTCGCTGACGCGGGCGATGTAGTCGCTCAGGCTGGCCACATCGGAATAGACCCGGGTCGACTCGACCCGGGCCCGCTCGGCGATCAGCTCGAACTTCAGGCCACCGCCGACATCCTGGCGCACCGCCAGGCGCTGCCAGACGCCCTCGTTGTCGCCCGGCCTGAAGCCGCGCAGGCCACCGTCGCGGGTCTCCAGCAGCTGGGCCACCCAGAAGGCGCGCTCGCGCCACTCCTCGCGGTTGAGCAGGCGCTTGAGCTCGTAGGCCGCCTCCAGCGCGGCCTGCTCCTCGATCTCGATGATCTCGAGCTCGGCGATCTCGATCTGGCGGCCCAGCGCCTGCTCGTTCTGCACGATCTGGGCGGCGCGCCAGATGCCGTTGAGCACGCCGGCCAGGCTGTCGCGGATGCTGACCGCCTGCACATGGGTGCCGATCAACAGGGACGACAGCCGCAGCACCACCTTGCCCTGGGCCGGCACCCAGGGGTCGCGCGTCAGATGCTCGAAGGCATAGCGCAGCACGGCCCGGGTCACCGTGTCGGCCAGGCTGCCCGGCGTCAGCTCGCCGACCCCGCCCAGGCCGACGACCAGGGCGCCCGGATAGGCGCTGGGGCAGCCCTGCTCGCTGGGCGGGCGCAGATACATCGCGGTGCGGTCGGCGCCGACGAAGAGTCGCGTGTCGATCAGGCGCTGCAGCTGGCCGCCCAGCTTCTCGTCCACCCGCTTGCTGCCGCCGGCCAGGCGGTCGTGCTGGTAGTGACCGACGATCAGCGGGAAGCGCGCGTAGTCGAGGCTGCCATGCACGACCCGCAGCTCCAGGCGCGGCGTCAGCGCGGCGGCCGGCAGGCGCTGCGTCATGCCCAGCACATAGGCCAGCGGGTCCTCGGGCAGGCTGGGCAGGGCCAGCGGATCGGCCGTCACAAAGGCCGGCTCGGCGCCGGCGCGCGACTGCGGCGGCTGGCGCGACAGCGCGCTGCTGCGCCCGCTCAGCAACAGTTCGAAGAAAGCCTTGAACGAGGCCGTGTGGTCGGCCAGATCGCCATGGCTGGCCCGCACATACCAGCAGCGCTCGCCGCTCAGGCAGGAGTCCCAGCCCACCGTGCCATCGCCCTGCGGCGAGGTCTGCAGCGCCAGGCGCTGCCCCGCGCCGCCTTCGCCTAACAGGGTCAGCCGGCTCGGCGTCTGGCCATGGCCGGCAACGTAGAACACGCCCTCGGTGCGCTCATTCCTCAAGCGCTCGAACGAGCGCTGCAGCGCGCCGCGCACCGCCCGCGCCCGCGCCAGCAGGGCCGGCTCGGGCAGCGGCAGCCCGGCATCGAACTGCTGCAGCGCCTGCCAGGCGGCCGGCTGCAGCAGATCGCCGAACTGCGGGTCTGGCGCCAGCGGCAGCATCTGCAGCAGGCCCTCGAAACCCGCGCCCCAGCGCGCCAGATCGGCCGCAGTGACCGCACGCGACAGGCCGGCCACCAGCTTGGACAGGCCGTGCTGGCGCAGCAGCAGCAGCAGCGGCGCATAGGAGCCGGCATTGGGCGTGCCCAGCATCAGCAGCCGGCCGCCGCGCCGGCACAGGCGCTGCCAGCGCGCATCGTCGTCCGCCAGCATGCCCTGCTCGTCGACACGGTGGAACAGCGCCGCCCGGGCCACCAGACCGCCCATCGAATGGGCCAGCAGATGCAGCGGCAGCTGCTGGGCCTGGGCATGCTGGAGCAGCGCGTCGAGCCGCGCGCCCAGGCGCTCGGCGCTGCGCGGGATCGGCTCGCGCCAGTCATAGGCGAAGGCCTGCACATTGAAGTCCTTGGCGGCCGCCACCAGCAGACGCTCATAGGCCAGCGGCGTCAGCCCGGTGGGCTCCAGCCGGCGCGGGCCGGCCATGTCCAGCGCCGCCAGCGCGCCGTTGACCATCGCGGCGGTCGACAGCCAGACCGCTGCGCCGCCGACCTCGCCGAGCTCGCTGCCCATGATGCCCGGCAAGACCAGCAGGATGGGCTTGCCGCGCTGCGCCGGGTCGCTCAGCGACTCCTGCCACTGCGCGGCGCTGCGGCGTGCCAGCGGGTCGGGCTTGAGCGCCTGGAACAGGCCGCGGGTGATGGCTTCGTCCTCCTGCAGCGCGCGAAAGCCCTCGTCATGCCCGTCCAGCGCCAGGAACAGCGGCTGGCGCGACAGCGCGGCGCTCTTGAAATAGCTCAGGTGCGTGACCGTCTTGTCGGCCAGGCGCAGGCTTTTGGCATCGGCGCGGGTGAAGCCGCCGAACATCGAATGGGTGTGGACGACGAAATCATGGTCGTGCAGACCGTAGAACACATCGCCGACCAGGCTCAGGATGCCGCCCCAGCCCAGGCCCTGGGTGTCGCCGGCGATCACCCGCAGCCGCCCGGGCAGCGCGGGCAGGCCCGGCGCATTCAGCGCCAGGGTCAGGGCCGAGCCGGGCATCATGGCCTCCAGCCCCGGGATGCTGCGCGCATCGGCGCGCGCCGCCACCAGCGCGCGCACAAAGCCGTTGAGCCGCTCATACACAGGCACGCCATTGGTGCCGAAGGCCAGGCCGACGCTGCGCAGCAGCAGCGACAGGAAGAGGTCGGTGCGGCGGTCCGCCAGCAGGGTGCCGCGCGAGGGGCTGGCCACCCGCACGAACACGCCCAGCTCCAGCGCCGGGGCGGGGTTCTGCAGCAGGCGCTCCAGCTCGGGGCGGTCCGGGTGCTCGGGTGCATAGGCCTGCTCGAAGGCGGCGCGGAACCTGGCCTTGTCACCCTGACTCAGGCCCAGCGCCAGCAGATCGCCGACCATGCCGCCGCGCGAATGCGAGACCAGGTGCAGGCGCTGGCCGGCGCGCAGCGGCGCCAGCGCACGCAGCAGCTCCACCGCATTGCGCAGCGGGCTGACGGTCAGCGTGCGGTGTTCCCAGGCATAGAGCTCGCAGCGCTGCGCCAGCGCCTGGAAGTCGGCTTCGCCCACCGTCTCGCCCTCCCAGAGGCCGGAGAAGCTGCCCGCCGTGCTGGAGGCCGTGCCATGCAGGAACAGCACGGCATCGCGCGCGCCGGCCGCCTGGCCAACCTCGGCCGGCTGCCAGCGGCCGGCGCGCCAGTGCAGCAGCGCGCCGTTGCGCTCGGGGCCGACGCCGTCGAGCTGGGCGGTCTCGAAAGCGCGGCAGAGCTTGGCTGCCACCAGCCGGGCGGCGCCGCTATCGCTGCTGCCGAACCAGCGGTCCAGCCCGTCGGCGAACAGGGCGCCGAACTGGTAGACCCGGTCCAGGGTGCTGGGCTCGGTCAGGCGGGCCAGCGCATAGCTCTGCACCCGGCTCGTGCCCGGCGCGCCGCGGGTCAGGGCCGCAGCGCCGACCAGATCGAAGGGCAGCAGCACCCGGCCGGGCCGGGCGGCCGAGCGCGTCGCTGCCACGCCCCGCTCGTCCAGGCCGGCCAGAAAGGCCTGCGGATCGGTGTGCAGCACCGAGCCGTCGGCCCACTCGACGCTCAGCACATCGGCTGCGGCAAAGTCCTCGGCCGAGAAGTCGCTGGCGCCCTGCGCCGCGCTGCGGCTCGCGCGCGTGATGCTGGCGAGCTCACGCACATGCTCGCGGCTCCAGTAGTCGAACGGCGTCTGGTTGTCGCTGCGGGCAGGCGTATCGCTCATGGCGCGGCTCCTCGGGAAGCAAGCCCGCCATACTGAGGCAAAGCCCCGGCGCTGACCAGGGCCGCGCGTCCCCTGAACTCAGGAAGCGTTGCGCGCGCCCTTCATCCCGTCAGATCAAGCCAGGCTCTTGCGCAAGAGCTCGGCCACCAGGCCGTTGATGCCCTCGGGGTGGGCGGCGGCGCGCTCGCTCAAGGTCTTGGTCAGCTCGGAAGGCAGCTTGCAGGCAAAGGGCACGAGGCCGGCCGCGGCATCGAGGCGGCGGCGCTCCTTGCGGTCGGGCAGCTGGGCGGCGCCCTGGCCGAAACGTCCGGGCACGGCAGCGCCGCGCATCTGGCCGTCCAGCTTCATCGCCGCGTGGCGTTCGAGGTCGGTCTTCTTCATGCTCATGGTCAGGCCCGCTTACTGCTATGGATAGGAAACAGCCGCGATTGTCCGTCATGCCCCGATGCGACGCCCTGCCGCACAATCGCCCCACCCTCTGCTCTGCCCGGAACCCACCATGGATGTGCCCACGCTAGACAAGAACCCCAGTTCCAAGATCCACCTGATCGGCGGCGAGAAAGGCGGCGTCGGCAAGTCGCTGGTGGCGCGGGTGCTGGCCCAGCACTTCATCGACCAGCAGCTGCCCTTCATCGGCTTCGACACCGACCGCTCGCATGGCGCCCTGCTGCGCTTTTACGGCGACTACGCCTCGCCGGTGCTGGTGGACCGCTACGAGATGCTGGACCATATCGTCGAGCGCGCCGTCGAGCAGCCGGGCACGCGGGTGCTGGTGGACCTGGCGGCGCAGACCCATGAGCCGCTGGTCACCTGGATGGACGATTCGGGCGTGCTGGACATGGCCGATATCTCGGGCTTCTCGCTGAACTACTGGCATGTGATGGACGCCGGCCGCGACTCGGTCGACCTGCTGGCGCGGCTGTTGGATCGCTTCGGCCAGCGTCTGCGCTATGTGCTGGTGCGCAACCAGCTGCGTGGCAATGATTTCTCGCAGTTGGAGAAATCGGGCCAGCTGGAGCGCGCGCTGGGCCTGGGCGCCACGGTGATCGACATCAAGCATCTGCAGGATGCTGTGGTGCAGAAGATCGACGCGCGCAACGCCAGCTTCTGGGCCGCCAAGAACGGCGGCGCCGACGGCCCCGGCCTGGGCCTGATGGAGCGCCAGCGCCTGAAGCTGTGGCTGCACCACGCCTACGCGGAGCTGGCCAAGGCACGGCCCTAGGCCTACCCTAGGCCAGCTGCAGCCTCCCGCCGGCGTCGCTGGACAGCGCATCGGCGCAGTGCTGCGGCCGCAGCAGGCCGCGGCTGGCATCCTCGACCGCCTGCGCCCTGATCACCGGCGGGCCCGACTGCACGCCGCCGAAGATGGTGGCGAAGGCCACATCGGCCGCATCCCGCCCGGTGCCGAAGCGCAGCAGCCCCATCGGGATGGCCGTGCCCGAGGGATCGAAGATGTACCAGCGGTCGCCCAGATAGACCTCGACATAGGCATGGAAGTCCGGCGGACCGAGCGCCGGATCGGCGCCGTAGTCGGTGCCGGTGGTGAAGCGGGCCGGGATATTGAGCGCGCGGCACAGCGCGATCATCAGATGGGCGAAGTCGCGGCAGATGCCGACCCGCTCGATCAAGGTGTCCACCGCCGAGGTGTTGGAGTTGGAGGTGTTGGACGCGAAGGTCACATGGCGCTGCACCCAGTCGCGTATCGCCAGCACGCGGTTATAGCCCTGCCAGAGCCCGCCGAACTCGTCATTAGCCAGCTTCAGCAGCCGGTCCGACTGGCAGTAGCGGCTCGGATAGACATAGCCCATCACCTCGGGCGGCAGGCTGCGCACCGGCACCTCGGCGATCTGCGCCGGCGCGCTGCGATGGTGCACGATGTCGACGGTGGCCGCGTAAGAGAGGCTCAGCGGCCCCGGCTCGGCGCGCAGGCGCAGATAGCGGTTGCCGGTCAGCGGGTCGGTGTGGATCTGCGACTCGATGGCCTGGCTCAGCCGCAAATTCTCGGCACTGATGCGCTGGTGGGCCGTGTGCGCGGCATGGATGTTGAAGACAAAGTCGGCGCCCTGCGGGCCTATCGTGTAGTTCAGGTCGATTTGCAACTCGATGCGGATCATGGCGTGGCCACTCCTGGATACCCGGCCTTGCTGGCCAGCCCGGCGGCTGGAACGGGAAATGCTTGCTCGACGCCTGCAGCCTAGCGCGTTTTGCCGCTATGCCTCGAAAGGAGTTCCCATGCTGGATCGCACGGACACCTTGTTCTCGCACGTCAAACCCGCCGACACCGGCTATGTCAGCGGCGGCCTGCGCGATTTCTTCCTGTACCGCGACCTCGGCATCGCCGAGGCCACCCACGGCCGGGTGATCGCCCATCTGGTCAAGGCCAATATGGCCCCCGAAAAAGGCACGGGCTGGCACCGCCACGAGGCGGACTTCCAGATCGTCATCATGCTCAAGGGCTGGGCCCGCTTCATGTACGAGGACCGGGAAACCCTGGTCGAGGCCGGCGACTGCGTGCACCAGCGCCCAGGCATCCGCCACTATCTGTTCGACTACTCGCCGGACATGGAGTACCTGGAAATCGTCTCGCCGGCGGACTTCAAGTCCATCGACGTGGACCCAGTCTGCCCGATTCCGGACCCGACGCCCTGGAAGTGAGCGCGGCCGCACCAAGGCGGACAGCGGCCCTCGGGCGGCGCTTCAGCCATGCTGCCTGCATGCAGCATGGCCTTCGCCTGGCGTCGGACCGTCCGCAGGGACGGTCCTCGGTCCAGCCTCAGAACTCCGCATCCAGTTCGTCGATCTCGTCGGGCTCGACCCGCGCCGCCTTGACCCACTCCTGCATCGCCGGCAGCGCCATGATCAGCTGGCAGTAGGCGGCGCAGGCGGGGTCGAGCTTGACGTCGTAAGTGAGAAAGCGGGTCACGACCGGCGCGAACATCGCATCGGCGATGCAGGGCTTGGCACCGAACAGATAGGGGCCGCCGTAGCGCTGCAAGCATTCGTTCCAAATCATCACGACGCGGTCGATATCGCTTTGCGCGCGCGACCAGAGCTTGAAGTTGGGGAAATAGGCCTTGATATTCATCGGCAGCGAAGACCGCAGCGCGCTGAAGCCCGAGTGCATCTCGCCACAGATTGCGCGGCAGTGCGCGCGCGCCGCGATATCGGCCGGCAGCAGGCCGGCCTTGGGCTTGATCTCGTTGAGGTACTCGCCGATGGCCAGCGTGTCCCAGACCTTGACGCCCTCATGCTCCAGGGTCGGCACCCGCATCGACGCCGACAGCAGCAGCATCTCGGCCTTCATGTCCGGATCGTCGGGCGGGATCACACGCTCGCTGAACTCCAGCTTGGCCAGCTTGGCCATCAGCCAGCCGCGCAGAGCCCAGGCGCCGTAGTTCTTGCTGCTGATCGTCAACACCGCTTTGCTCATTGCCGTCCCCTGCCGCTGTGCATTAGGCGACGCAAGCCCTGTGCCAAGACGCGAGGCCTTGGCCCGCTACTTGCTCAAGCTCAAGCAGACTCCGAGAGGCGAGCACCATGCTGTATCAGGCGTATCAACTGCAGTCTGACCTGACGTCGCCGCTGCGCCTGATGGCGCAGCAGCTGGCGGCATCGCTGTGGTTGCAGAGAACCGAGAAATCGGCGCTGCGCAGCATCGCCGCCGCCAGCGACGTGATCTCGCGGATGCGCCTGACCCACACGCGCCCGCCTTATGCGATCGCCGATGTCGACGAGCTGCCCATCCTGAAGCTGCCCTTCGGCACCCTGCTGCATTTCCGCAAGACCGGTCCGGCGCCCGAGACCCGGCCGCGCGTGCTGCTGGTGGCGCCGCTGTCGGGCCACTTCGCGACGCTGCTGCGCGAGACCGCCCGCACCCTGCTGCAGGACCACGATGTCTTCATCACCGACTGGCATAACGCCCGCGATGTCGCGCTGCGCCACGGCGCCTTCAGCCTGGACGACTACATCGACTACATGATGCAGTTCATCGCCGCCATCGGCCCCGACACCCATGTGATCGCGGTCTGCCAGCCCTGCGTGGCCGCGCTGGCCGCCACCGCGCTGATGGCCGAGGACATGCATCCCGCCCAGCCGCGCAGCCTGACCCTGATGGCCGGGCCGGTGGACTGCCGTGTCAATCCCACCGAGGTCAACCGCCTGGCGATCAGCAAACCGATCGAGTGGTTCGCGCAGAACCTGCTCAGCCATGTGCCGCTGCCGCACGCCGGCTTCGGCCGCCGCGTCTACCCCGGTTTTCTGCAGCTGACCGCTTTCATGAGCATGAACCCGGAGCGCCACAAGGCCTCGTTCCGCCAGATGTACGAGCATCTGCTGGAGGGCCGGCGCGAGGAGGCCAAGGTGATACAGGACTTCTACGAGGAGTATCTGGCCGTCAACGACCTGCCCGCCGAGTTCTACCTAGAGACCGTCGAGAAAGTGTTCCAGACCTACGACCTGGCCAAGGGCGAGCTGATGTACCGCGGCCGCCTGGTACGCCCGGCCGCGATCCGGCGCACCGCGCTGATGACGGTCGAAGGCGAGCGCGACGATATCTGCGCGGTCGGCCAGACCGTCGCCGCGCAGGACCTCTGCCCGAATGTGCGCCCCTATCTGAAGACCCACCACATCCAGACCGGCGTCGGCCATTACGGCGTGTTCAGCGGCCGCAAATGGATGCAGCAGATCTATCCCCGAGTGCGCGAGCACATCCACGCGAGCGCGGGCTGAAATACGAGGCGGGGGGCGCAGAGCGCATCGGGCGAGGGACTTCGCTCCTGTCCCCCGGACCGGGCTGCGCCCGATCCTCCTCCTTGACCTCGCTGCGCCCCTCACCCGACGCACTCTGCAACTGGCGCTGTGTTCTTCGCCGAGGAAGACCGGTGCCTGCAGATCGGGACGGCTGGGTGTTCTGTGGCGCGAGGTCAAGGAGGAGGCCGAAGGCCGGGGGACAGGAGCGCAACAGAGCACCCAGTCGGCCTGATCCCGGCCCGCAGATGGACAGTCACCAAGCCTCGAGCTTATCCTGCGCATCCTGATCTGTTCACCGCTGCAAGCCGGGACGGCTGTGGTCGGTGCATCGTTTTCCTGGGGAGGAAGCCATGGCTATCGTTCGCTACCTCGTCGACGATGTCGACGCCGCGCTGCCCTTTTATGCCGCGCTCGGCTTCACCGAGACCGAGCGCTGGGGGCCGCCTTTCGTGATGCTGGCGCGCGAGCAACTGACGCTTTGGCTCAGTGGTCCGGGAACCTCGGCATCGCGCCCCCTGGCCGACGGCTCACAGCCCAGGCCCGGCGGCTGGAACCGTTTGGTGATCGAGGTTGAGGACCTGGCCGCCACGATGCAGGCCCTGCGCGCCACCGGCGCGCGCTTTCGCAGCGAGCCTATACAAGGGCCTGGCGGCCAGCAGGTACTGGCCGAAGACCCATCGGGTAACCCGGTCGAACTCTTTGAAGCGCGGGGCGATTGAGTGACCGTGATGCATCTGACCAAGGAGGCGCGAGCACAGCTGCCGCAGCCCCACATGAACACCTCCGTTATCGTTGCCCTGGATCTGGACAGCAGAGAAGAGGTGCTGCATCTCGTGCAGACGCTGGGTCAAGAAGCCATGGCCTACAAGGTCGGCCTGCAGTTGCTGACGGCCGAGGGGCCGTCGCTGGTGCGTGAGCTTGTGGCTCAGGGCAAGCAGGTCTTCCTCGACCTCAAGCTGCATGAGATCCCCAGCTCCGTCGCCGCCGGGGTCAGCGCCGCCGGCAGGCTCGGTGCCACGATGGTGACCGTGCATGCGTCTGCGGGTTCGGCCGTGCTGCGGGCCGCCGTGGAAGCCGCCAAGCCCTTTGGAGCGTTGAAGGTGCTGGCCCTGACCGTGATCACCAGCCTGGGTGATGAAGACCTGCCGGAGATCGGGCTGGCGCCGTCCGTCAAGGAACAGGTGATGCGATTGGCACACCTGGCAGCAAACGCCGGATGCCATGGCCTCGTCGCCTCCGCACAGGAGGCGGCTTACCTGCGTGACGCGCTGCCGGCAGAGCTGCTCATCGTCACGCCGGGTATCCAATTCCAAGACTCGGGCCGCACGGAGCAAACGCGCGTCGCGACCCCGGACATGGCGGCCCGGCTCGGGGCCAGCCATGTGGTGATGGGTAGAGCCATCGTCAAGGCCAGCAATCCTGGCCTGGCGTTATCGCGGGCCGCGATGGCATTCGAGGCCGGCCGCCGAGAGCGAGTGCTCGCCTGAACAGGGTCTGCTGCGCAAGCCCACTTGGCTCCCTCGTCTCGCGGTATCGATACCGCTTGCCGTCCCGCCCTCACACCAGCGGCCGCTGCGGCGGCCGGCCGTCGCCGTAGAGATCGGCGATGCGCGCCAGCGACTTCACATCGCGCAGATAGAGGCGGCCGCCCTTGATCTGGTGCAGGCCGCGGCGCTCGAGCCGGCGCAGCGTGCGGTTGGTGTGGACCAGGGACAGGCCCAGGCCGTCGGCCACATGCTGCTGGGTCAGCGGGAAGGGCACGCCGTCGGCGCCGCCATCGCTCTGCAGCGCGGCGGCGCGCTTGAACAGCAGGATCAACAGGCTGGCGATGCGCTCCTCGGCGCTGCGCCGACCGACCGACAGCAAGGTGTCGTCCACCATCGACTCCTCGTGCGCGGTCAGCCAGGTGATGTTGAAGCCCATCGACGGACTGCGCCGGTGCAGCTCCCACAGCGAGTCGCGCTGGAACACGCAGAACACCGCGTCGGTCAGGGTCACGACGCCATGAGCGGCGGCATCGCTCATCTTCTGCTGCACGCCGATGAAGTCGCCGGCGAGCAGGAAGTTCAGGATCTGGCGGCGGCCGTCGCTGAGCGTCTTGAAGCGGTAGGCCCAGCCGCTCAGCAGCGTGTAGAGCGGCGCGTCGGTCTGGCCCTCGTCGATCAGGGTCTCGTCGGGGCCCAGACGCTGCTCGCGCCGCTTCAGCGACTGCACGAGTTCCAGCTCCTCGTCGTTATGGCTCAGGAACAGCGGCAGTGGCCGCAAGGGACATTGGCTGCAGGGCAGGTCGCTCATTCTTGCTGATCCCTCTCTTGGGGGTGTCCACGGCAGGGGCGGTGCAACACATCTTTTGACACAGGCCCGGCTTGCGCGTGACCCTACATTGCGTTGCGCTGGCCGGATTCTGCTGCATCGGCAGACCGTACATCCCAGCATCCACCATTCGCCACCCCGAGGGCCGCCCGATGATCCGACTTGTTCCAGCTTCCGCCCCGGCCCAGACCGGCGCCCAGCCAGCCACCGCCCAGCCGCCGCCGGCCGCGTTGGATGTCTCGATCGAGGATTGGGATGTGCTGTTCCGCGCGGTGCAGTCCCGTCTGACCCAGCTGGCCGGCCGGGCCGCCGATGTGCCGCCCGCCGAGTCCTTCGAGGACGCGATGCTGGACTGCATCCAGGCCCTGGATCAGCTGCGGCGGTCGATGGTGGAGGAGTTTGCCCAGGCCCGCAGCGACAGTTCGGCGCGCACCGGCTGAGGCCGGCCGGGGCTGCTTGTCACGGCCCGGTCATTCCCTGCGGCGAGCATGGGCCCAGCCCGGCCGATCCGCAGCGACGATGACGACAACGCTTGACCTGATCTACCTCAACGCCGGCGGCGGCCACCGCGCCGCTGCCCAGGCCCTGGAGGCCGTGATCCGGCAGCAAGGCCGCGCCTGGCAGGTGCGCTGCGTCAATCTGGTCGATATGCTGGACCCGCAGCAGCGCTTCCAGCGCCTCACCGGCATCGCCCCCGAGGACCTCTACAACCTGCGGCTGGCCCGGGGCTGGACCCTGGGCCTGGCGCAGGAGTTGTGGCTGCTGCAGGCGCTGATACGGCTGGGCCACGGAGCCATCGTCAAGCGCCTGCGCCGGCACTGGCAGGACGCACCGCCCGACCTGGTCGTCTCGCTGATGCCCAACTTCAACCGCGCGCTGGCCGAGGGCTTGGCCGAGGTGATGCCGGGTGCGCCCTTTGTCACCGTGCTGACCGATATGGCCGATCTGCCGCCGCATTTCTGGATCGAGCCCGGCGGCCGCGGCCATCTGGTCTGCGGCACGGCCAAGGCCGTGGCCCAGGCCCGCGCCGCCGGCTACCCGGACGCGCAGATCCACCGCAGCTCGGGCATGCTGATACGGCCCGACTTCTACCGCCCTCTGGCGCTGGACCGCCGCGCCGAGCGCCGCCGCCTCGGGCTCGACCCGGACCGGCCCACCGGCGTGGTGCTGTTCGGCGGCCACGGCTCGATGGCGATGGCCGCCATCGAGCGCCAGCTCCCGGATGTGCAGCTGATCCTGCTGTGCGGCCACAACAAGGCCCTGGCCGCGCAGCTGCGCGGCCAGACCGGCGCGGCCCCGCGCGCGGTCTTGGAGTTCACGCCCGAGGTGCGGCGCTATCTGCAGCTGGCCGACTTCTTCATCGGCAAGCCCGGCCCCGGCTGCCTCAGCGAGGCGGCCCAGCAAGGCCTGCCCATCGTCACCTTCAGCAATGCCTGGACCCTGCCGCAGGAGCGCTACAACGCCGAGTGGGTGCAGGAGCAGGGCCTGGGCGTGGTCAGCCGCTCGGCGCGCCAGATCCGGCCGGCGGTGCTGGAGCTGTTGGAGCGGCTCGACGAGTTCAAGGCCAATCTGCGCCTGATCGACAACCGCGCCGTGTTTGAGCTGCCCGAGATCCTGGCCGACGTTCTGCAAGCCCGCGCCCAGGCCTGGCAGACCGCGCCGGCACCGCTGCTGGCGGTCTGAAGCAAGCGCCGATCACAACACCGCGTAGCGGCCCGGCTTGTGGTTGACCGCGATGAAGAGATTCATCACGACGGCGGCCAGCACCGAATAGGCAACGCGCGAGGGCTCGACCACGGTCAGCGCCAGCAGCACGATGGCGCAGTCGATGCCCATCTGCACCTTGCCGGCCCGCCAGCCCCTGGCCTGCTGCAGATAGAGCGAGACGATGGTGGCACCGCCCAGGCTGGCGCGGTGCCGGGCCAGGAACAGACAGCCCGAGCCCAGCAGCAGCCCGCCCAGCACGGCCGCATAAGCCGGGTGCAGGCGCTCGATCGCGAACAGCTGGGGCGACCACTCGGTCAGCGCCGACAGCAGGCTGATCGCGACAAAGGTCTTCAGCGTGAACTCCCGCCCCATGCGCACCCAGGCGAACCAGTAGAAGGGGATGTTGATCGCGAAGAACAGCTTGCCCAGGCCGATGCCGGTGGCGTAGTGCAGCACAAAGGCCGCGCCGGCCGTGCCGCCGGTCAGCAGCCCGACCTGGGCGAACAGGATCAGCGCCAGCGAGACGAAGAGCACGCCGGTGAAGATGGCCTGGGCGTCCTCGAACAGGGTGTGGGTACGGATGCTCGGATCGGCGTCGATAGCAGCGGCGGGTTGGTCCATGCATGAGTTTTGCATGAAGCGTGCCATGCCCGCGCCCGAGTGCCGCCTGCTTTTCAGCGACGCTCCGGACCCAGCAACTGCTCCAGATCGATCAGCGCCGCCATCGCCCGGTAGCCGGCATCGCCGGGGTGCAGATGGTCACCGGAGTCGAAGCGGGCCAGCAAGCGGCTGGGCTGGGCCGGGTCGCGCAGCAAGGCATCGAAATCGACCACCGCATCGAAGGCCCCGCTCTCGCGTATCCAGCGGTTGACCTCGCCGCGCACCTGGTCCTTGGCGGGGCTGTAGTGGCCCTCCAGCGGGGTGCCCTGCAGCGCCCGCTCGAAGGGCGGGATCGTGGCGCCGACGATGCGCACCTGGTGGGCATGGGCCAGCGCGATCAGCTGGCGAAAGCCCTGGATCAAGGCCGCCGCATCGACCGCCTCCTCCTGCGGCGCGAACGGACCGCCGGGCCAGCCGATGTCGTTGGTGCCCAGCAGCACCAGCAGCGCGCGCACGCCGGGCTGGCCGAACACATCGCGGGCGGCCCGCGTCAGACCGGCGCGGCCCATGCCGTCGCGCAGCAGGCGGCCGCCGGAGATGCCGGCGTTCAGCACCGCCACCTCGCGGCCGGCCAGGCGCTCGGCCAGCGCGTCGGGCCAGCGTCGGTCGGCACCCGGGGTCGCGCCATTGCCGTCGGTGATCGAATCGCCCAGCGTGACGACGGTCGTCGGTGGCCGGGGCGTCGCCACCAGCACCGCGCTGACAAAGACCCGCGGCCCCAGCAAAGCGGCCGAGGCCGGCCATTGCGGCGCGGCACCGAGCTCGCCGGCGGCGAGATAGGCGGTCTCGCGCGCATCGAAATGAAAGCCCGCCGGCCGGGTCGGCTGCGGCAGATAGAGCGAGACGGCCACACGGCTCAGCGCCGGCAGCGCCAGATCGACCGGATCGCTGACCAGGCGCGCGCCGGGCGGCAGCGTCACCGCGCTGGCGCCGCCGAAGCGCAGCGGCCGATCCGAGCCCGGCTCGATGGCCGATCCACCAGCATGCCGGGCCACATGGGCGGCGCCGATGTGTAGCGGCACCGGGCTGTCTTCATTGCTGATGACGACCCGCAGCCCCGCCCCGCCGACGCTCAGGCGCAGCACCTGGCGCAGCGTCTGCTGCCGGAACTGGGCGGGCAGGCCGGTCGGCAGCACGAAGTCGCTGCCCCACAGCGGCTGCGGGCTGGCCATCCAGCTGGGGCTCCAGTACGGGCTGACCGTCGGCGCAGGCGGCGGGGCGGCCGACGGGCTGGCCGAGGCTGCGGCGGCAATGCCGGCCAGGATCCAGGCGGCCGCGCCTTGCTTGAGGCCTTGAAACACAGAGCGCATGGTGATGGATTCCGTTGAAGTGGTGTCGGGCCTCACTGTTATTCATGCCATATTTATTGGGTAGACGGCAAAATTGCATCAACAGAATTCCATATGGGCATACATCAATGGACACCTTGCGCGCGCTCTCGGCCTTTGTGCACAGCGTCGAGCTCGGCAGCCTGTCGGGCGCGGCCCGGGCGCTGGGCACCAGCCAGCCCAGCATCAGCAAGCTGCTGGCCGCGCTGGAGCGCTCGCTGGGCGTGCGGCTGCTGCGACGCTCCGCCACCGGTCTGAGCCTGACCGATGAGGGCCAGCGCTTCCACGAGCAGGCGCGGCGCCTGCTGGAGGACTATGGCGATGCGGTGGCCCAGCTGCGCGAGCAGACCCAGCAGCCGCGCGGCCTGCTGCGGCTGAGCGCGCCGGTGGCGCTGGGCGAGCGCCATCTGAACGGCTGGATGATCGAATTCCTGCGGATCTACCCCGATATCGAGCTCGATCTGCTGCTGGACGACCGCTTCGTCGACCCGCGTGAGGCGCGCATCGATGTCTCGCTGCGCCTGGGCGGCACGCTGCCGCCCGATCTGGTGGCGCGGCCGGCCGGGCGCTGGCCGCGGCTGCTGGTGGCTTCGCCCGCCTACCTCGCCGCCCGGGGCGAGCCGCAAGAACCGCAGCAGCTGCTGAGCCACGACTATCTGCGCTACGCTGCCGGCGACGCCGACGGTCTGTTGCTGCAAGGGCCCGAAGGCGCGATCAGCCTGCCGCTGCGCAGCCGCTACCGCGTCAACAGCGCCGTCGCGTTGCTGGACAGCGTGCTGCAGGGAGCCGGCCTCTCGCTGCAGCCGAGCTGGGCGGTGGCCGAGCTGCTGCGCGAGCGGCGCCTGCAACGGGTGCTGCCGCAGCACACCGGGCCGCAGCAGATCGCCCACCTGCTCTATGCAGCGCGCCGTCACCAGCCGCTGCGGGTGCGGGTGCTGGTCGAGTTTCTGGCCGCCCGGCTGGCGCTGCTGCCGGGCGCGGTGCCGGACTGAATCGCTTTCAGGCAGCGCCGCCCTGGCGCAGCCGCCGGTGCACGCCGCGCGCATGGGGCACCCAGCCGTGGGTGGCCCAGCGCCGCCACATCAAGAGGCCGCGTATCCATTCGTCGGCCGCATAGGCGATCCAGAGGCCCACCAGGCCCAGCCCCATCACCTGGCCCAGCAGCCAGCTGCCGCCGGCCAACACGATGAGCATCGAGCCAGCGCCCACCATCACCGGGTAGCGCGCATCGCCGGCCGCGCGCAGCGCATTGATGACGACCAGATTGAAGGTGCGGCCCGGCTCCAGGATCACGGTGAGCCACATCAGCGTGGTGCCGGCCGCGATGATGGCCGGGTCGGCGGTGAACAGGCGCAGCAGCCAGGGCGCGGCCAGCGCCGCCGCGGTGGCCACCGCGACGCTGACCACCAGGCCGCGCGCCAGCGCCCGTCGCACCAGGCGATGGGCCGCGTGCAGCTGGCCGGCGCCAATCATGTGGCCGACCACGATCTCGGCCGCGAAGCCGGTAGCCAGGCCGAACAGCAGCACGAAGTACATCAGCTGCGAGGCATAGGAGTGGGTGGCCAGCGCCGTCGCGCCCAGCTGACCGGCCACCGCGACGCTGACCATGAAGGCCAGCCGGTAGGCGATGTTCTCGGCCGCGCCGGGCAGGCCGATATGCAGCACCGCCGCCAGCTCGCGGCGCGGCAGCCGCCACCAGTCGCCCCAGGCCGGATGGATGTCCAGCCGCGCGCGCCACAGCCACAGATGCAGGCCCAGCGCCAGCGCACGGCTCAGGACCAGGGCCAGCGCAAAGCCCGGCAGGCCCAGCCAGCCCATCAGCGGGATCGCCAGCGCCAGCTGCGCCAGCTGCATGGTCACCAGCACGGCCAGTGTGTCGCGGGTGCGCAGATGGGCGCGCATCACGCTGGCCATCGAGGCATTCCAGGCATCGAGCAGCAGGGCCGGTGCCAGCGCCATCAGGAAAGGCAGGGCCAGCGGCAGCACTTCGGCCGGCGCATTCATCAGGCGCAGCAGCGGGCCGGCGCCGACCAGGGCCGCGCCACCGGCGATGCCGCCGATCCAGCTGCTGGCGCCCAGGGCCGCACGCGACAGGGCCTGGGCCTGGTCGCGCCGCCCGCCGCCCAGGCTTTGCGTGACCACCACGCTGACGCCGGCGCCGATGATGCGAAACAGGATGAAGAGCGTGGCCGAGACATGGTTGGCCAGCGCGAAGGCGGCACCGGCGGCGTCCGACACGCGCGCGGCAAGCAGGGTGCCGACCATGCCCACCGCAATGCCCAGCAGCAATTCGATGAACAGCGGCCAGGCGAGCGAGAACAGGCGGGGGCGGGCAAGCGGGGCGGCGGGAGTGGACATCGGCGGCGGTAGCGGGAGCCCGGCATGCTAGCCGCTGCGGCCGGTTACCGGTGGGTTTCAGCGCCAGCGATAGGCCAGCCCCAGCGCGGCCGTCACGCCACGCTCCCGCTCGGTCAGCGGGCTGGCGGCCGCGTCGGCCAGCAGCCGGGACATGCCCAGGCTGGCGAAGGCCACCCAGTGCGGCCCCAGCACGGTGGTCAGCCCCAGGCCGGCATACAGATCGGTGGCGCCGGCGCCGGGGCGGTACAGCGCCAGCCCGCTGGACTCGGCGGCCTGCGCGCTGATGCCGTAATAGCTGCGCAGATGGCGGCGGTCACCGACATTCAGGCCGGCGCCGGCGCTCCATTCGCTGCGCTCGCCCAGCCGGGCCCGGTAGCCCAGGCCCAGACCCAGCGTCGCGCCGCCACCGCGCCCCATCAGGTCCTGCGACAGGCCGACCGACAGCGACCACTGCGGGTTCAGCGCATAGCCCGCATACAGCCGGCCGCGCAGCGTTCGCCGGACATCGGGCAGGCCGGCCAGGCGCGGCGAATCGCCGCTGCTGCGGCCGCCATCGACCCGCAGCGCCAGCCCCAGCTTGATGCGCTCGCCGCTGATCAGATCCGCGCTGGCGCCAGAGCCGCCGGCTTCACCGCCAAAGCCCAGCAGGCCGCCGGCCCGCGAGGTGCTGATGCGAAAACGCCCATGCTGATAGGCCCACAAAGGCCGCAGCCTGGCCTCGCTGTGCCTAGCCCCCGAGTACTCGGGCGCGCTGAGCAGCGAGGCGCCGAGCAGAAAGCGCGGCGGCGGGGCCGGCGCCGTCTCGGCCAGCCCGACCCCGTGCAGCAGCAGCAGGGCCAGCAGGAGCGGGGCGCCAGGCATCTCAGTGGCCTACTTGGCGCTGGCCTTCCACTGCTGCGCGGCCGTCAGCATCGCGTCGACATGGCCGTCGGGGCTGAGGCTTGAGAACACCGCACCGATACGGCCCTCGGGCGTGATCAGGTAGGAAATGCGGTCGGCCGTGCCGGGCAGCAGGCGCAGCGCGGCGTCATAGTCCTTCATCACCTTGCCGCCGGCATCGGCCGCCACCGCGAACTTGCTGCGGCAGGCCTCGACCGAGAACTTCTTCAAGGTCTCGATATCGTCGGTGGAGATGCCGATCACGGTGGCGCCCAGCGCCTTGAAGCGATCACTGGCCTCGGCAAACTGATGCGCCTCTATCGTGCAGCCGCCGGTGTAGGCCTTGGGATAGAAGTACAGCACCACCGGCCCCTTCTTCAACTCGGCCGCCAGGCTGAAGCGAAAGGGCTGGCCGCCGACGGCGGCCTCGGCCGTGAAGTCGGGCGCCGGCGCACCGGGCTTGAGTGCCGCCTGGGCGGCGGGCAGGCCCGCCAGCAGGGCGGCGCAAAGGAGCAGGCGGCGGATCATCATGGAGGGCCTTTGCAGCGATGAGATCAATGCCCTGATGATCGCCGAAATCGGCGCCGGCGCTAGAGTCGTGGCCATGAGCACGCCCCTCCTGCTGAGACCGCAGCCGCTGACCGCCGCCGCCTTCGCCCCCTTCGGCGAGGTGATCGCCACCGACGCGGCCGCCCGGCACTTCCCCATCAACGGCGGCACCACCGAGCGCTATCACGACCTCGCGCAGCTGCAAGCCGGTCCCGAGGGCCGGCTGATCGTCAGCATCTTCCGCGGCCAGCCGCGCACCCTGCCTCTGACGCTGGTCCTGATGGAGCGCCACCCGCTGGGCTCGCAGGCCTTTGTGCCGCTGTCCGGCCGGCCCTATCTGATCGTTGTGGCAAGACCCGGCACCGCGCCAGGGGCCGAGGACTTGCACTGCTTTGCGGCCCGCGCCGATCAAGGCATCAACTACGCGCCGGGCGTCTGGCATCACCCCTTGCTGGCGCTGCAGGCGCCGAGCGACTTCCTGGTGATTGACCGGGCCGGGCCGGGCGGGAATTGCGATGAATGCGAGCTGACAACGACGGTATTGATCAAGGCTCTCTGACCTGATTCTTGCGCTAGCATGCGCAGCACAAAAAAGGGGATCTGGGCATGCGCCCAAGATCAATCCATCAGGGAGAGTCATGAAAACCAAGCACAAGAAATCCGTCGGGCGGTTGACTGCGCCGCCCCGTCTATGCCTGCTGGTCGCGACGGCAGCAACTGCCATGCTGCTGACCGCTTGCAGCATCGGGTCAGACATTGGCGAAGAACTTGGCGAAGTCCTTGGCTGCATCTTCTCGAACTGCAAGGACTCGGCCGATATGCGGCTGGAGGACATCAGTCCGCGCCACCGCATCAGCCAGAGCGGCAACACCGTCACGATCCTGGCGCAGCTGAGCCAGAGTGCCAATGTGCTGACCGTTGTACGCCCCAGCGGCGGTGATCGCCTCAGCGCCAGTTTTGGTGGCCGGTCAATCGAGCTGCGCGACCTCAGCGACGGCATGCGCGAACGCTATGGCGCCAGCTTCACCCACACGGGCGAACAGCCCAGCGTCAGCGTGCTGTTCCATCGCGGCACCGACAGCCATGTCAGCACAGCCGCCCCGCCCCGCCCTTTTGTGATGCTGGAGCCCTTAGGCCCAGTCACTCAGACCCGCAATGGCACCGGCATCACCATCGTCCTGGGCCTGCCAGCAAGCGTCCTGCCAGGCAATCTGCTCAGCGGCCGCTGCGAGCGCGTCGATGGCAGTCGGTTCGAGGCCGAGACCCAGTTGCCGATCAAACTGATCTCGGCTGTAGCAGATCGCCAGACTTACCAGGTCGACCCTGCGGTGCTGGATATCAAGCTCAATGAACGCAGCATCGCGGCCAACAACGGCGTCGTCACGACCCCCTTCGTCAGGCGCTGCGAGCTGACGGTCACCTGGGCCCACGAAATCCGGGGCCAGGCGGCCACGACGCTGAACCATCACGGCCGGATCACTGGCGCCTACGAGGTCACGCAGCGGCTGAACTACGAGGCCCAACTCTAAAAGCAAGGAGCCGTCAGCAGCGCATCCTCGACCCAGCGCCGTAGCAGGCCGCCGGCCTCCCTGGCGATGTCGGTCTCGGGAAAGCGCTCGCTCAATGCCTCGCACAGCGCGGCGAAGCTTTGGCCCTGAGCCAGGGCATCCAGCGCGGCGGCCTCCAGCTTGCCAAGGCTGCGGAAGTGCGGGCTGCTGCCGCGCCGCCAGATCAGCACATCCAGCGCCTGCGCCAGCGGCTCGGCCGAGGGCGGCGCCTCGTCCTGATCCAGCGCTTGCCAGATCGCCAGCGTGTTGTGGGACAGACGCAGACGGCGATAGCTGGGCGGCAGGCCGAAGCCGATCGTGGCCCAGGCCTCGGCCGGCAGCGCCGCCAGGTCGGCGGGGGTCAGGGCTTGCGCGTCGGCGGCATCGAAGGCCTCGCGCAAGGCCCAGTCCAGCGCGGCCAGCTCGGCGATGTCAAGGTCCTGCGGATGGCGCTCGGCCAGCCAGGCCGGGAAGGCGGCGCCGAACCAGCGCAGGCTGGGATGGCTCGACGGGTGGGCGATCAGGTAGGCGCGCGCCTCGCGCTCGAAGGCCTCATCGCCCAGATAGGTGGCGGTATGGCCGTAGCTGTCCAGCAGGGTTTCGACCAGACGGGCGCGGTAGGCCTGGTGGTAGATCGCCAGCCGACGCTCAATGCCGATGCCGCCGGGCCTGACTGCGGCGGCGAACTGTTGCGGCTGGTCCAGCAGCAGAGCCTGAAACTCGGCCTGCAGGGTTTCGAGCATCATGCCGCGAACTCCTCGACAGCCGCTTCCGATGCGATGGCACGCGCGGTGTCGAGCTCGGCCAGCAGCTCCGGCAGCGGCGGGATGCGGTCATCGCGCTCAATCATCGTGGCCACCGGCCCGAAGCGGCGCAGTGCCGCCAGGTACAGCGCCCAGACCGGCGATGCGACCGAGTAGTCATGGGTGTCGACCAGGTGGTCGCCGTAGTCGCTATGGCCGGCCAGATGGAATTGCTGCACGCGATCGCGCGGCAGTGCGTCCAGATAGTCCAGCGCATCGAAGCCATGGTTGACCGCGCTGACATGGATATTGTTCAGATCGACCAGCAAGAGGCAATCGCTGCGCCGGCACAGCTCGGCCAGGAACTGGGCCTCGCTCATCGCCGAGTCCTGGTACTCGATATAGCTGGAGACGTTCTCCAGCACCAGACGCCGGCCCAGCACCTCCTGCACCCGGGCCACATTGCAGGCGACCACGGCCAGCGCCTCCTCGGTATAGGGCAGGGGCAGCAGATCATGCATCTGGCGGCCGTGCACCCCGGTCCAGCACAGATGGTCGGAGACCCATAGCGGCTGCACCCGCTCGGTCAGCGCGCGCAGCTGGCGCAGATAGCCGGGGTCAGGGCCAGCCACCGCGCCGATCGACAGCGACACGCCATGCATGGCCATCGGATACCTTGCGCGGATCGCCTCCAGCATCTGCATCGGCTTGCCGCCGGGCACCATATAGTTCTCGGAGATGATCTCCAGCCAGTCGACCGGCTGGGGCTCGGCGAGAAAAGCGCTGTAGTGGGCGCTGCGCAGGCCCAGGCCGAAGCCCGGGCCGGGCCGCGTGATGGAGGACATCGGCGGCCTTTCGCTTACTTCTTGGCCACGAGATCGGCGATCACGCCGCCCTTGTCCAGGCAGGCCTTGGCCTCCATGCCCTTGAAGCCATGGCCCTTGCAGCCGTTCTGGCCCTTGCAGGCGTTCTCGCTGGTCTTGCAGTCGGAATTGCCCTTGCACTCATGCACGCCGTAGCAGTGCACCTTGTCGCTGGCGGCCACGGCCAGGCCGGTGCTGCCGGCGGGCGCCGGGGCAGCGAACGCGTTCATCGCAAACAGTGCGGCGGCGGCGGCGAGGGCAGATCCTTGGGTCTTGGTCAGCATGATGAATCTCCGTTCGATCCCGGGGGGACCAGTAAAGCAAGTCAGATCGCTTGCGCTGGCTCTGTCGCAAACGCCGAGCCCGGCCTTACACCACCGACCCAAGATTTTTCCGCTCGAGCCCCTCGGCGGAAGAAGAGAGCAAGAAGATCAACCATCAAGAATTGGTACCATAAAATAAGACCTTATGAAAATCATCGAGGCCAATAATCCACACAAGCCCACCAGGCATTCGTGGATATGAACCATATTTTCTAGTGGTTTTCATGGGGTGGATTGCGATTTGGTACAGAAAAAGGTCTACTAACACTGCGGCAAGTGGTCCAGATATACAGGCGCCGCGCCATCCAGGAGACCGAACACCATGAAGCGCTTCCCCCTCACCCAGATCGCCAGCGCCGCGTCGCTAGCCTTGCTGCCCGCCCTGGCATTGGCCCAGCAGGCCGCCCCCCTGCCGGATACCGAAACCGGCAAGAACCAGCAGCTCGAACAGGTTGTCGTGACCGGCATCCGCGCCTCGATCCAGAAGTCGATCGATACCAAGCGCAATGCCGACACCAACATCGAGGTGGTCTCGGCCGAGGATGTGGGCAAGATGCCCGACAAGAACATCGCCGACGCGCTGTCCCGCCTGCCTGGCGTGAATGTGCAGTTCGGCGGCGCGCTGGCGATGGACGAGGCCGAGCGCGTCGCCATCCGTGGCACCAGCCCCAACCTGAATCTGGTGACGGTCAACGGCCACGCCCTGAGCTCGGGCGACTGGCACGTCGGCGACCAGGGCAGCAGCGGCCGCTCGGTGGGCTTCGGCCTGCTGCCCTCGCAGCTGATCGGCCAGTCCATCGTCTACAAGACCCAGCGCGCCGACCTGACCGAGGGCGGCATCTCGGGCAGCGTGGACATCCTGCTGCGCAAGCCGCTGGACTTCAAGCAGCGCCTGAGCGGCGAGCTGGCGGTTGGCGCCGTCTACGCGGACCTGCCCGGCAAGACCGACCCGCAGCTCAGCGGCCTGATCTCCTGGAAGAACGAGAGCAACACCTTCGGCGTGCTGCTGCAGGCCTACAAGGAAGACCGCCATCTGCGCCGCGATGGCGAGGAGACCTTCAGCTACGGCGTGATCACGCCCGCCCAGGCGGCCGCCTCCGGCAACCCCGAGCTGGCCGGCAAACGCATGCCCGGCAGCATCAACAACGCAATGTTCGAGGGCGTGCGCAAGCGCACCGGCATCTCGACCGTGCTGCAGTTCAAGCCCAGCGACAAGCTGGAGGCCTCGCTGAGCGGCTTCCGCAGCGTGCTCAAGGCGGACAACTACAACACCTCCGGCTTCGCGCTGCCGACCGGGCTGGTGGGCGCCGGCTGGCTGATCAAGGACGCCAAGATCGACGGCAACGTCATCAGCAGCGCGCGCCTGGAGCGCCCGGCCAATGCGCCGGCCGCCCAGCGCGTGATCGGCTTCGAGTACGACAAAATCCTGCGCGACGGCGCCGAGTCGCTGAGCTCCTTCTACGACTTCGACCTCAAGTTCACGCCCACCGACAAGCTGACGCTGCGCAGCCGCATCGGCACGACCAAGGGCCAGGGCGAGACCAAGCAGCAGCCGCAGCTGACCTTCGGCCTGGTCAACCCGAATATGAGCTACAGCATCGACCCGTCCAAGGGCACCAGCTGGACGATGCTGAACTCGGCCAACCAGCCCATCGACATGGGCAATGTGTCGAACTTCGTGATGATGAGCAACACCGCCGCCGCGGTGGTGTCCAAGGACAAGGAGGACTACCTGCACCTGGACGCCGAGTACGCGGTGGGCGGCTCGCTGATCACCAACCTGAAGTGGGGCCTGCGCAGCGCCAAGCACAAGCGCAGCTATGACGTCATCGGCGCCCGCTGGAACGCCACCGACCAGGGCGTGGCCTTCATCTCCGTCACCGGCGGCCAGCTGGTGGACAACATCATCCCGCCGGGCACCTTCCCGGCGCCGGCCGGTGCCTACCCCTCGGACTGGGCCTCGGGCGTCAAGGCCCAGCTGCCGCAGGGCCTGTTCCGCTACAGCGCCGAGCAGCTGCGTGCCTTCGGCGCCCAGTACATGAACTGGGACCCGGTGCTGAACCGCTCGCTGACCAGCGGCTACGCGGTCGACGAGAAGAACGACGCGCTGTACTTCATGGGCGAGTTCGAGCTGAGCCCGCAGATCAGCGGCAATGCCGGCCTGCGCCATGTCAGCACGACCGTGGACTCGCTGTCCTACCAGGCGCTGACGCAATGCGTGGCCCTGCAGCCCTGCGCCGTCCCCGGCGCCATCGTCGGCTCCAAGCTCGGCACCTATCTGCCGCGCCTGACCAGCACCAAGCATTCGACGATCCTGCCGAGCATGAACCTGCGCTGGGACCTGCGCAGCGACCTGATCGCGCGCGCCTCGGCCTCGCGCTCGCTGGGCCGCCCGAACTACAACGAGCTGGCCGGCGCCGTCTCGCTGAACGACACCCTGCTGACCGGCACCAGCGGCAACCCGCAGCTCAAGCCCGTGCTGTCCACGAATATGGACGCCACCCTGTCCTGGTACTTCGCGCCGCGCGCCGTGCTGTCGGGCGGCCTGTTCACGCAGCGGCTGCAGAACTACGTCAAGGCCGGCACCTCGGCGATCGAGTATTTCAACATCAGCCAGGGCAAGAACACGACCTACACCGTGACCTCGCGCGTCGGCGTCAAGGCCAAGCTGCAGGGCGCCGAGGCCGCGCTGGAGATGCCGATCGCGGGTGGCTTCGGCTTCGGCGTCAACGCCACCTATATCGACTCCGAGGACAAGGACGGCGTCGAGATGCTGGGCACCTCGAAGTGGACCTACAACCTGCGCGGCTTCTATGAGGACGACAAGTTCTCCGCCAGCCTGGCCTGGAACTACCGCACCGACTACAGCTTCGGCTTTGTCGGCAACGGCACCAATGTCCAGCCGACCACGCCGGCCGGTGTCGTCACGACCTACAACGGCCTGCGCTACTACAAGGGCTCCGGCTCGCTGTCGGCCTCGCTGGGCTATCGCATCAGCAAGGACCTGAGCATCCACCTGGATGGCAACAACCTGCTGAACCCGGTCCGCCACACCTACGACCTCAGCGAGAACGCCCCCGGCTACTGGCATGAAAGCGGTCGCCAGTTCTACCTGAACCTGCGCATGAAATTCTGACGTCCGACATCAGTCGCAACCAAAGCGTCGGAATCCTGGCGGGGTCTCGCGCCCCGCCCCTTTTCTCCTACGATGTCCGGAACCGGCCGCTCACGTCACGGCTTTCTCTCCCCTCATCAAGACCCTCCATGGACCGCGCCCAGAAACGCCAGCAGATCAAGCAGCAATTGCTGGCCATGATCAAAAGCAATGCCAACGGCGGCCGCCTTCCGCCTGAGCGCGAGCTCAGCGAGCGCTTCGCGGTCGCGCGTGAGACCCTCCGACGCATCCTGCGCGAGCTGGAGCAGGACGGCGTGCTGGAGCGCAAGCAGGGCGCCGGCACCTTCGTATCCGGCCAACCGGTGCTCAAACAGCCACAGTTGCGCTCCTTCTCCGAGGAGATGCGCGAACGCGGCCTGACCCCGTCCAGTGAGATCCTGTCATGCCGGCGTGTGGCGGCCGGGGCCAAGCTGGCGAGCCGGCTCAAGCTGATTCCAGGCTCGTCGGTCATGGAACTCAGACGCCTGCGCATGGCCAACGACGAGCCGATGGCGCTGGAGACCACGTATCTGGTGCCGAGCCAGCTGCAAACGCTGGAGCCGGCCGAGCTGACCCGGCACTCGCTCTACGAGCTGCTGGCGCAGCGCTTCGACATCCATGTCCGCTCGGCCATGCAGCAGGTGCAGGCCACCGTGCTCTCCGAGGAAGAGGCCGATCTGCTCGAAGTGCCGGCCTTTTCGCCCTCGCTGCTGGTGGAGCGCCTGACGCTGGGAGACAGCGGCGAGATCATCGAGTTCGCCAAGAGCCTCTATCGCGCCGACCGCTACCGCTTCGAACTGCAAGTGCGCCGCCCCCCGACGGCCGCCGACCCGGAGCCTGCCGCCTGACCCGGCACCCGGCCACCAGCGTTCCTGTATCAGCCAAGAAGTCCCATGCTCAAGACTGAAACCCCCAACAGCGACCATTCCGATCTCGACCTCTATGACAACGCCCGGCTGCTGCAGGTGCTGGCGGACGACCAGTTGCAGGCCGTCGCCGCGCTGCGCGCCGCACTGCCGGCGCTGCAGCAGGCGGTCGAGGCCGCGCTGCCGCGCATCCAGGCCGGCGGGCGGCTGATCTATGCCGGCGCCGGCACCTCGGGGCGGCTGGGCGTGCTGGACAGCGTCGAGCTGGGTCCCACCTTCTCGTGGCCACGCGAACGCGCGCTGGCCCTGATCGCCGGCGGCGAGTCGGCGATGTTTGTCGCGGTCGAGGGCGCCGAGGACGACGAGGCCCAGGGCGAGCGCGATCTGCAGGGCCTGACCCTGGGCCCGAACGATGTGCTGCTGGCGCTGGCCGCCTCGGGCGGCACGCCCTATGTGCTGGGCGCTCTGCGGGCCGCGCGCGCGGCCGGCGCGCTAAGCCTGGGCTTTGCCAACAACGCGGGTGCGCCGGTGCTGGCGGCGGCGGAGATCGCCATCCTGCTGGACACCGGGCCCGAGGTGATCTCTGGGTCAACCCGGCTGAAGGCCGGCAGCGCGCAGAAGATGGCGCTCAACACCTTCTCCAGCGCGCTGATGGTCAGGCTGAACAAGGTCTACGGCAATCTGATGGTGGATCTGCGCGCCAGCAATATCAAGCTGCTCAAGCGTGCGGTGGCGCTGACGATGCAGGCCAGCGGGGTCGACGAGAAAGCAGCCCGGGCGGTGCTGGAACAGTGCGATTTCCATGTCAAGGTGGCTGTGGTGGCGCTGCGCCGCGGCTGCAGCGTCGACGAGGCCCGCGCGGCACTGGCGCGCCACCAGGACAGCGTGCGCCAGGCCCTGGCGGGCTGAGCTCGGCATTGAGTCGAGAATGGCGACGCCTCCAGCTCCCCACGCCCCCGCCCCGCGCATGAACAGCCACCCGCAAGACCCGACCCTTCGCAGCCCCTGGACCTGGATCCCGACGCTGTACTTCGGCCAAGGCCTGCCCTATGTCGTCGTGATGACCCTGTCGGTCATCATGTACAAGAACCTCGAGGTCTCCAACACCGAGATCGCGCTCTACACCAGCTGGCTCTACCTGCCCTGGGTGATCAAGCCGCTGTGGTCGCCGCTGATCGAGCTGTTCGGCACCAAGCGGCTGTGGATCGTCGCGCTGCAGTTCGCGGTGGGCGCCTCGCTGGCCCTGGTGGCCTTGACGATACCGGCCGAGCGCTTCTTCCAGCTGACCCTGGCGATGTTCTGGCTGATGGCCTTCTCCTCGGCCTCGCACGACATTGCCGCCGACGGCTTCTACATGCTGGCGCTCAAGCAACACCAGCAGGCCGCCTTCGTCGGCGTGCGCTCGACCTTCTACCGCATCGCCAATATCGGCGGCCAGGGCGGCCTGGTCTATCTGGCCGGCGAGCTGCAGGAGCGCACCGGCAGCATGCAGACCGCCTGGAGTCTGGTGTTCGGCGTGCTGTGCGGCCTGTTCCTGCTGATGGGGGCCTATCACGCGCTGATGCTGCCGCGCCCGGCCAGCGACCAGCGTGCCGCGCCCCAGCATGACTGGGTCGGCGAGTTCTTCCGCGTCTTCGCCGAGTTCTTCCGCAAGCCCGGCATCTGGGTCATCCTGGCCTTTTTGCTGTTCTACCGCTTCCCCGAGGCCCAGCTGCTGAAGCTGGCCACGCCCTTTCTGCTCGACAAGCCCGAGCTCGGCGGCCTGGGCCTGAGCAACAAAGAGGTCGGCATCGCCTACGGCACGGTCGGCCTGACGGCGCTGACCCTGGGCGGCCTGGCCGGTGGCTGGGTGATCTCGAAGATCGGACTGAAGCGCGCGCTGTGGCCGCTGATCCTGAGCATGCATGTGCCCAATATCGCCTTCCTGGCGCTGGCGCTGGCGCAGCCGGGCAATCTCTGGCTGATCAGCACGGCCTTGGCGGTCGAGCAGTTCGGCTACGGCCTGGGCTTCACCGCCTACCTGATGTACATGATCCTGGTGGCCGACGGTCCGCACAAGACGGCTCATTACGCGATCTGCACCGGCTTCATGGCCCTGGGCATGATGCTGCCGGGCATGTGGAGCGGCTGGCTGCAGGACCAGATCGGCTATCTGAACTTCTTCATCTGGGTGCTGGTCGCGACGATTCCCTCGTTCGCGGTCGCGGCGCTGGTGAATATTCCGGCGGACTTCGGCAGGAAGGTCGACGAATGAGCGCCGGCCGGCTGCTGTCCCTGGATGCGTTCCGGGGCTTCACGATCGCCGCGATGCTGCTGGTCAACAATCCCGGCGACTGGGGCCATCTCTACGGCCCGCTGGCCCATGCCAGCTGGCATGGCTGGACCTTCACCGACTGGATCTTCCCCTTCTTCGTCTTCATCAGCGGCATTGCGATGACGATCAGCCTGGGCCGCCGCGCGCAGCAGGGCGCCGACAAGCCGGCGCTGCTGGCCCAGACCGCGCGCCGTGCAGCCGTCATCATCGGCATCGGCCTGCTGCTGAACCTGATTCCCAGCTTCAATCTCGCCGAGCTGCGCATCCCCGGCGTGCTTCAGCGCCTGGGCCTGTGCACCCTGCTGGCCGCGCCCATCGTGCTGTGGTGCGGCTGGCGCGGCCAGCTGGCCTGGGCCCTGGGCCTGCTGGCGGCCTACAGCCTGGTGATGCTGCTGCTGCCGGTGCCCGGGCCTGACGGTATCTGGCGCGCCGGCTCGCTGCAGCCGGGCGAGGATGTCGGCGCCTGGCTGGACCGGCTGCTGATCGGAGAAAACCACCTGTGGCGCCAGAGCCGGACCTGGGACCCCGAGGGCCTGCTGTCCACCGTGCCGGCCGTGGCCAGCCAGCTCTTCGGCGTGCTCGCCGGCCATCTGCTGGCGGCCCGGCGCGAACCGGGCGAGAAGGCGATGTGGCTGATGGTATCGGGGCTTGCCGGGCTGTGGCTGGGCCAGCTGCTCGATGCCTGGCTGATGCCGATCAACAAAAGCCTGTGGACCCCATCCTATGTGTTCGCGATGGCCGGCTGGGGCCATCTGATGTTCGGCCTGTGCTACTGGCTGCTCGATGCCATGCCGCTGCCGCTGCTGCGCGCACGCATCGCCCGGCTGGCCCATCCACTGATCGTCTTCGGCATGAACGCGCTATTCCTGTTCGCGCTCTCGGGCCTGCTCGCCAAGCTGCTGGGCTTTTTCCAGTGGCAGGGCCGCTCGCTGAAGGCGCTGATCTATGCGCCGATCCAGGCCCTCGGGCTGGCGCCGGTCAATGCCTCCTTGCTGTTTGCGCTGCTGTTCCTGAGTCTGATGTACGGCATCGCCTGGCTGATGTGGCGCAAGCAATGGTTTGTGAAAGTCTGAACATGCTCACTCGTCGTACCGTCCTCGCCAGCACCGCCGCGCTGGCCGCCTGTTCCTCGAATCCGCTCTTGCCAGCCGGGCCGCGACTGCGCGCCGCGCCCGAGCTGCTGGTCCAGGCGCCGGCCGCGCCGCGCGAGTTCCGCGCCGCCTGGGTCGCCACCGTGGCGAATATCGACTGGCCCAGCAAGCCGGGCCTGAGCGCCGCCCAGCAGCAGGCCGAGATGCACGCCATGCTGGACCGCGCCGCCGCGCTGAAGCTCAATGCCGTGATCCTGCAGATCCGCACCAGCGCCGATGCGCTGTACGAGTCGGCGCTGGAGCCGTGGAGCGAATACCTGACGGGGGTCCAAGGCCGCTCGCCGGGCTACGACCCGCTGGCGCTGTGGATAGACCAGGCCCACCAGCGCGGCCTGGAACTGCATGCCTGGTTCAACCCCTTCCGCGCGCGCCAGAGCGGCGCGAAGTCGGCCCACGCGGCCAGCCACCTGAGCCAGACCCAGCCGCAGTGGGTCAAGCGCTATGGCGAGCAGCTCTGGATCGACCCGGGCGAGCCGGCCGCCGCCGAGCACACGCTGGCGGTGTTCCGGGATGTGTTGCAGCGCTACGAGGTCGACGGCATCCATATCGACGACTATTTCTATCCCTATCCCATCAGCAACGACGGGCAGGAACTGGACTTCCCGGACGAGCCGTCCTGGCAGCGCTATCTCCAGAGCGGCGGCGGCCTGGCCCGGCATGACTGGCGGCGCAAGAACGTCGACGACCTGATAGCGCGCCTGCACGGCATGATCCGCGCGACCAAGCCCTGGGTGCGTTTCGGCATCAGCCCCTTCGGTCTTGGCAAGCCGGCGCTGCGCCCCGAGGGCATTGCCGGCTTCAGCCAGTACGACAAGCTCTATGCCGATGTCGAGCGCTGGCTGGAGCGCGGCTGGCTGGACTATCTGGTACCTCAGCTCTATTGGCCGATGGCGCAGAAGGCGCAGGCTTTCGTACCACTGCTGGACTATTGGCATGGCCAGAACCCGCACAAGCGCCATGTCTGGCCCGGCCTGTTCACCAGCAAGATCACTGACAAGGCCGACAGCTGGCCGGTGGCCGAGATCCTCGGCCAGATCGAGCAGGTGCGCACACGCTATCCCGGCAGCGGCCATGCCCACTTCAGCATGATCGCGCTGCAGCAGAACCGCCGCGGCCTGGCCGACGCGCTGGCCGCCGGCCCCTATGCACAGGAGGCGCTGCCGCCGGCCTGCCCCTGGCTGGAGGCGGATGCGCCGAGCGCGCCGCTGCTCAGCCTCGTGGGGCTGGACGAGCAAACGCTGCGCCTGGCGGTCCAGCCCGGCCCTGGCAAGCCGGTGCTGCGCCATGCGCTGTGGCTGCGCTACCGGGATCAGGGCTGGCGCTTGCGCGTCGTCAGTGGCAGCGAACTGAGCCTGCCCCGTGCAGGCCTGCTGGGTCTGGTGATCTCGGCCATAGACCGGGTCGGCAACGAGAGCCCGCGGCTGGCGCTGGCGCTGGACTGATCGCCCTCAGGCGCTCAGGCGAAGGTATCGACCAGCCCGCCTATCGTGCCGCCGCGCGCGGTATGAAACCACAGCAGCGGCCCCAACTCGACGCTGATGCGCAGCTGCTCGTCGGCATACAGCGTCGTGCTGCCCCGGCTGTAGGCCGGTGTGCTGGAACTCTTGATCGGCTGCGGCGCGCCCCCCAGCGGCTGATAGTCATGCGCCAGCGCGTCCTTGGCCTGCTGGCGATGTTGCTGCAAGGGGTCGACGGCGAAGGCCGAGGTCTGGATCGGGTAACGGTAGATATCGCCGGCGCGGAGCAAAAAAACACCTCAACAGTCCTGTCGCTGCTGTCACAGGGCGACGCATGGACAGAGGACTTAAATCAACGGGCGCCGAATTGTGCCAGCGTGTCGCGCCGCAGCGCCTCCAGCCGGCCGGCCGCGATCAGCGTGTCCAGCGCCTGCTGCAGCGCCGCCACCAGGGCCGGCTCGCTGTTCTTGCTGATCAGCAGCCACAGCGGCGCGCTGAGCGCCTGGATCTGCAGCACCGGCTCGAAATCCTCCGGCCGCAGGCCCGCCTCATGGACCCGGTAGGCAAAGCTGACATCCGGGTGGGCGAAGAAGTCGATGCGCTGCAGCTGGGCCTTGCGCAGGTTCAGCGCATTGGTGCGCACCGGATCGATCACGCTGTTGTCCGGCGGCTGGCCCACCCCCTGGGCGCGCAGCCATTCCTGGAAGTTGGACTGGTCCTGCACGCCGAAGCGCAGGCCGCGCCCCTTCAGCTCGGCCAGCGAGCGCACCGGCGGCGCGCCCGCCGTGCGCAGCCGGTACAGCCAGAGCTGGTAGGGCGAGACCTCGCGCAGCCAGCGGTAGGCCTCGGCACGCTCGGGCGTGCGCGCGACGCTGAGCACCAGCACATTCGGCTCGGTCTGGGCCTGGGCCAGGGCCCGCTTCAGCGGCAGGAACTGCAGCGGCTGGGCGTTCAGGGCGTGGCTGCGGCCGGCGCGCTGCACCACCTCCTGCACAAAAGCATGGACATAGCCGGCCGGCGCGCCGCCCGGCAACTCGTACTGCAGCGGCGGAAAACTGTCGGCCAGCAGCTTCAGCACGGTCGGCTCGGCCGCGGCGGACAGGCCGGGCAGGATCACACACACCAGCCACAGCACAGGGCACGCGCGACGCAACAGCATTCTGGAGTCCCTCCCCTTGAGCGCTTGAACCGCAGCCCCCGGGACATCGGGCGTCGGACCGCTGTGATGATAGTGGCTGCGGCGCGCTCAGCCGGCCTTGCGCAAGGTCAGATTGATGCGTTGTTCTCCCCACAGCGGATGGCGGCCCGGCTTCAGCGCCGCGACACCGTGATAGCGCAGCCGCGCCGGCCCGCCCCAGACCACCACATCGCCATCGCGCAGCGCCAGCCGCAGGCAGGGATAGTCGCGCCGCAGGCCGCCAAACAGGAACACCGCCGGCAGGCCCAGCGAGATCGAGACGATGGGCTGGCCCAGATCGCGCTCGTCCTTGTCCTGGTGCAGCGACAGCGCGGTGCCGGGCTGGTAGCGGTTGACCAGGCAGGCGTCGGGCACGAAGCCGGCAAAGCCGGCCGCAGCCGCCGCCGCGCCGGCCAGCCGGGCCAGCCGCTCATCCAGCGCCGGCCAGGGCCGGCCGCTGTCGGGGTCCAGCGCGGCATAGCGGTAGCCGCGCTCATCGCTGACCCAGCCCAGCGGCCCGCAATTGCTCATCGCCACCGCCATGCGCCGCCCGCCGGGCGTCAGCCAGCGGCGTGGCGGCGCGGCCGCATACACCTGTTCGACCATCTCCCGCAGCTCGGCGGCCTGCGCCAGCGCAAAGCCGGGCAGCAGGCAGGCGCCGGGGGCCAGGTCTTGCCGCTGGCCGGGTTCGGGCGCGAACAGCTCGGCGTTCATGTCGCGTCGTGGAAGATCAGGCCCAGGGTATGGCGCCGGCCGGCGCGCAGCCGGCTGACGCCGTGCCGCATCGCGACCCGGTAGACCCCGCGCGTGCCGCTGACCGGCCGCTGGTTGACGGCGAACAGCACCGCATCGCCACGCTTTTGCAGCGGCACCACCTCGGGGCGCGACTGCAGGCGCGGGCGCTGCTCGGTCAGCACGAACTCGCCGCCCTCGAAATCTTCGCCCGGCTGCGACAGCAGCACCGCGATCTGCAGCGGGAAGACCTGCTCGCCATACAGATCCTGGTGCAGGCAGTTGTAGTCGCCCTCGCGATAGCGCAGCAGCAGCGGTGTCGGCCGGCACTGACCGGCCGCATGGCAGCGCGCGATGAACTCGGCATGGCTAGCCGGGAACCGGGTCTCCAGCCCCAGGGCCTGCTGCCAGCGGTTGGCGATCGTCACCAGCCTCGGATAGACCGTGGCGCGCAGCGCGGCCACCGGCTCCGGCAGCGGATAGGCGAAATACTGGTACTCGCCCTGGCCATAGCCATGGCGCTGCATCACGACCTTGCTGCGAAACAGCTCGGGCCGCTCATACAGCGCGATCAGCTCGGCGCAGCGCTCGGCGCTGAGGAAACCCGGCAGCAGCGCATTGCCGCGCTCGTCCAGCGCCTGCTCGGCGGCGGCCCAGTCGATCGCAGGCCTCATGGCTTGGCCTCGCGGGCCAGCAGCTCACGCTTGCGCGCTACGCCCCAGCGATAGCCGCCCGGGCTGCCGTCCTGGCGCAGCACGCGGTGGCAGGGGATGGCCACGGCCAGGGTGTTGGCCGCGCAGGCCGAGGCCACCGCACGCACCGCGCGCGGCGCACCGATGCGCTGGGCGATCTCGCTATAGCTGGCACTGCCGCCCGGCGGGATCTCGCGCAGCGCCTGCCAGACGCGCTGCTGGAAGGCAGTGCCGCGCACATCCAGCGGCAGGTCCAGGCCCAGGCCGGGCGCCTCGACAAAGCCGACCACCCGGGCCACCAGTTGCTCGAAGCCGGCATCACCGCCGATCAGGCGGGCCTTGGGAAAGCGGTCCTGCAGCTCGCGCAGCAAGGCCTCGGCATCGTCGCCCAGGCTGATCGCGCACAGGCCGCGCTCGCTCTGCGCCACCAGGATCGCGCCCAGCGCACACTGGCCCAGCGCAAAGCGGATCTCGGCCGCCGCGCCGCCGTCGCGGTAGCGCCGCGGCGCCATGCCCAGCAGCGCGTCGGCCTGGGCATAGAAGCGGCTGCTGGCGCCATAGCCGGCGCCGTAGAGCGCGTCGGTCACGCTGCCGTATTCCTGCAGCAGCTCGCGCAGCCGCCTGGCCTTGTGGGCATCGGCGTAGGCCTTGGGCGTCAGGCCCGTCTGGGCCTTGAACAGGCGGTGCAGATGGTGCGGGCTCAGACCGGCACGCTCGGCCAGCGCGTCCAGGCTGGGCGGGTTCGGCGCCTGCTCGATGAAGCGACACAGCTCGGCCACCAGCGCGGCCTGGCGCTGGGCCAGCGGCGGCTGATCGGGCTTGCAGCGCCGGCAGGGGCGAAAACCGGCGGCCTCGGCCTCGGCCGCCGTGGCATGAAAGGCGATGTTCTCGGGCCGCGCCGGCCGCGCCGCGCAGGAGGGCTTGCAATAGACGCCGGTGGTCCGGACCGAGTAGAAGAACTGCCCGTCCGCCGCCGCATCGCGCGCGCGCAGCGCGGCCCAGCGCGGGTCGTCCAGCGCGGCCAGGGCCCGGGTTTCGGTCTTGCTGCTCATATTCATCATCGATCTCCGTTGCATGATGACCGAAATCTAGGCGGGCTCGCCCGAGCCGGCATCCCGCTGCTTGCTTTTGAATTCGATACAGTCGGCCCATGCAAGCCGCCCCCATCCCCGCCAACGACGCCGAGCGCCTGCAGGCGCTGCGCGAGCTGCTGATCCTGGACACGCCGCCGGAGCAGCGCTTCGACCGCATCGCCCAGTTCGCGCGCGAGGAGTTCGAGGTCGCCACCGTGCTGATCAGCCTGGTCGACGAGAACCGCCAGTGGTTCAAGGCCAAGACCGGCCTGGAGGCCAGCGAAACCCCGCGCAGCACCTCCTTCTGCGGCCACGCCATCCTGCAGCCCGACATCCTGATGATCGAGGACGCGCTGCTGGACCCGCGCTTCGTCGACAACCCGCTGGTGACCGGCCCGCCGCATGTGCGCTTTTATGCCGGGGCGCCGCTGGAGCTGCAGCCCGGTCTTCGGGTCGGCACCCTGTGTCTGCTGGACCCGCGGCCGCGCCGGCTCGACCGCACCGAGCTGGCCATCCTCGGTTCGCTGCGCGACCTGGTGCTGGCCGAGTTGCGCGGCCACGGCATGGACGGGGCCTGAGCATGCCGGCACGCCGCAAGACCCTGCTGCTGGTCGATCCCCATTCGCTGTTCCGCCGCACCGTGGCCCTGGTGGCCCGCGAGCTCGATGTCGCCGATGTGCATGAGGCCAGCAGCCACGAGGCGGCGCAGCGCCTGCTCGAATCACAGACCTTCGACGCGCTGCTGATGGACATCGGCGACGGCCTGGGCGCGCTGAGCCTGCTGCAAAGCCTGCGCGACGGCGCGCTGCGCAGCCCGGCCGACCTGCCGGTGGCGCTGACGGCAGAGAGCGTCGACGCCAGCCTGCTGGCGCTGTTCAAGCCGCTGCAGGTGCAGCGCATCATGCTCAAGCCCTTCAAGGTCAAGACCGCGCTGGAGGTGGTGGGCGCACTGACCGGAGCGCCGGCACATTGATTCAAGTTATGCCCGCTGCGCGCATTGACATTGGCGAGCCGGCGGCCGCGCCCCTAAGCTGAGCCGCCCACACCTCGTCCGACGCATGCCTGTTGTTCCGCTAGACACTCCCCGCGACGCCCGGCTCGGCCTGGGTCTGGACGCCGGCGGCACCCAGACCCGCTGGGCGCTGTCCGATGCAGCCGGGCGCCGCCTGGCCGAAGGCCATGTGGCCGGCATCAGCGGCCTGCAGCTGGCCAGCGTCGAGGGCCGGGTGGCGCTGGCGCAGACCGCCCACCAGCTGGCCTTCGCGACCCTGGCCCACGGCCGACCCAGCGGCCTGTACGCCGGCATCACCGGCCTGGGCGAGGCCGACGGCCCGGCCGCGGCCCAGCTGAAGGACATCCTGTCCCAGGCCCTGGGGCTGAAGCCGGCCGCGATGGTCTGCGGTAGCGATATGGACATCGCCTACCGCAGCGCCTTCGAGCCCGGCCAGGGCTATCTGCTCTACGCCGGCACCGGCGCGATCGCCGCCTTCATCGACGCGCAGGGCCGCATGCAGCGGGCCGGCGGCCGCGGCGCGCTGCTGGGCGACGAGGGCAGCGGCTTCTGGATCGCCCGCGAGGCGCTGGCCGGGGTCTGGCGGCGCGAGGACGAGGCGCCCGGCAGCTGGCAGGAGTCGGCACTGGCGCGCGCGCTGTTCGAGGCCATAGGCGGCAGCGACTGGGCCCTGACCCGCCAGTTCATCTACGGCGGCGAGCGCGGCACGATAGGCCGGCTGGCGCTGGCCGTGGCCGCCGCCGCCGAGACCGATGCGGATGCGCGCGCGCTGCTGCGGCGCGCCGGCGGCGAGCTGGCCCGGCTGGCGCTGGCCCTGCTGCGCCGCTACGGGACGCGCCCCGTGGTGGCCGCCGGCCGCGCGCTGCAGCTCCATCCCCTGATCATCGAAGGGCTGCGCGCGGCGCTGCCCGAAGCCATTGCGCTGCGCGTGCAAGATCTGCAACCTCACCTCACCGCCGCCCGGCTGGCGGCTCGTCTATGAAAAACACCCTGCTCGTTCTCGCCAGCGCCCTGCTGCTCGGCGCCTGCGCCACCGGCCCCCAGGGCCTGCACATCGACACCAGCCACACCTCGCAGAACCAGGACAGCCGCGCCCTCTTCCTGGTGCTGCACTACACGGTGCTGGACTACGAGAAGTCGCTGCGGGTGCTGACCACCGGCGGCCAGGTCAGCAGCCACTATCTGGTGCGCGACGAGCCGCCGACCATCTACCGCCTGGTCGACGAGAACCGCCGCGCCTGGCATGCCGGCCCGAGCTTCTGGGCCGGCCACAGCAATCTGAATTCCAGCTCGATCGGCATCGAGATCGTCAACCCCGGCTACAAGGACACGCCCGAGGGCCGCGTCTACGCGCCGTTCTCGCAGCCGCAGATCGACGCGGTCATCAAGCTCAGCCAGGACATCGTCGCGCGCCACGGCATCAAGCCGGAGCGCGTGATCGGCCATGCCGATATCGCACCGGGCCGCAAGCAGGACCCGGGCCCGATGTTCCCCTGGAAGCAGCTCCACCAGGCCGGCCTGATCGCCTGGCCCGACGCCGCCCAGGTGGCGGCCAAGATCAGCGGCTATGCCGCGCTGCTGCCCGACACCGCCTGGGCCCAGGACAAGCTGGCCCGCATCGGCTACAACGTGCCGCGCCACGGCGAGCTCGACGAGCTAACCAAGCAGACCCTGGTCACCTTCCAGATGAAGTACCGCCCGGCGCTCTACGACGGCGTGCTCGACGCCGAGACCGCCGCGCTGCTGGACACCGCGACCACACCCGGCGGCATGCGCATGGCCACGACCCCGCTGGAAGGGCCGACCAAGCCCTATACCTCGCGCTGGTAAGCGCCGACCCATAACACCCATGCATGCAACACCGCCAACAAGGAATTGTTGTGCGGCGGCGCCGCTGACCATGATTCACACGCCAGCAATAGTTCGCGTGTAGCGGAGGCACAGCCGCCCTCCGGGCCCGGATGCTGGTCGCAGAACCAAACGTCCGAACCGGGGAGTCTTCGCATGACCTTCAAACCCACCCAGATTGCCCAAGCCGTGGCCCTGAGCCTGCTGCTGGGCAGCCCGCTGATCGCGGCCGCGCAGACGCCGGACAGCACGGAAACCACCGAGCAGCGCAAGGCACGCGAGGCCGCCGAGGAGAAGCTCAAGGCGCAGCAGCTCGGCACCGTGACCATCACCGGCATCCGCGCCTCGGTCGAACAGGCGATCAATATCAAGCGCATGGCGTCCAGCAATGTCGAGGTGATCACCGCCGTCGACGTGGGCAAGATGCCCGACAAGAATCTGGCCGACTCGTTGCAGCGTCTGGTCGGGGTCGCGGTGCGCAGCGACTATGACGAGGCCGAGAAGGTCTCGATGCGCGGCACCAATGCCGATATGAGCCTGATCCTGTTCAACGGCCACACGGTCAGCGGCGGCGACTGGTATGTGGCCGACCAGCTGTCCAGCTCGCGCAGCACCTCGCTGAGCCTGATGCCCTCGTCGGTGCTGAACCAGGCCACCGTCTACAAGACCTCGCAGGCCAATATCGTCGACGGCGGCCTGGCCGGCACCATCGATGTGACGACGCGCAAGCCGCTGGACGAGAAGTCCCGCTTCGGCGGTGTCGCCAGCGCCGGCGCGGTCTATGCCGACCTGCCCGGCAAGACCAGCCCCCAGCTCAACGCCAGCTTCAACTGGAAGAACGAGGCCAACAACTTCGGCGTGATCGGACAGGTCTTCAAGGAGAAGCGCCACATCCGCCGCGATACCGCCTCGCGCTTCGCCTACGGCACCAGCAGCGGCTGGGGCGAGATCAACACCGCGACGATGAAGGGCATCACCGATGCATCGCTGGCCGGCACCGGCTACAAGGCGGCGGACCTGAACGGCGTGCGCCTGCCGGGCTCGATGTCCAGCGAGTTCGTCGAGGGCGTGCGCGACCGCAGCGGCGGCATGCTGGCGCTGCAGGCCCGCCCGACCCAGAACCTGGATATCGGGCTGACGGGCTTCTACTCGTCGATGAAGGCCAACAACTTCGGCCGCCTGAACTCGGGAGCTATGTACAGCATGCTGCTGGGCAAGGCCGACTCGGTCGGCGCTACCGGCGCTGCGGCCGCCAACACCAATTCCAATGGCCAGCAGGTGTTCGCGCAGATCCGTAACCCGGTGATCGTCGAGCAGACGACGATGTACGGCCACAAGCTGCGCGTGCTGAAGAGCGCCGACATCGTCTTTGCCGACGGCACCAGCCCGCAGTACATCGGCAATTCCGAGGCCTTCTACCGCGACGGCGCGACTGCCAGCAGCGGCTTCCTCGATCTGGACGCCAAGTGGCAGCTCAGCAAGGACCTGGTGGTCAAGGGCCTGTTCAGCACCACCCGGGGTGTCGGCGAGACCCAGCTCGACCAGGGCCTGACCTATGCGCGCTACGGCACCGGCGTGTCCTATGCGCTGGGCAAGGTCGACGAGGCGCCGTTCGTCCAGTACCACGGCGCCGGCGCCAATCTGCCGGTGCTCAATGCCGATGGCAGTGGCTACAAGCTGGTCGGGCGTGCCGCCTCCAGCACCAAGACGGTGGACAGCGAGCAGAGCTTGGCGATCGACGCCGAGTACACCCAGGACAGCGGCGTGTTCACCAGCCTGGCCTTCGGCGCCCGCCATGCCGAGCACAAGCGCGACCTGCGCCGCTGGGCCCCGACCTTCCGCAGCGCCGCGCTGGCCGGCCCCGACCCCTCGCTGGCGATCGGCTATCCCGGCAATTTCGGCCAGGAGCTGGGCGGCGGCAACTGGGACCGCAGCGGCTTCTACTTCCCGAAAGACGTGCTGACCGGCTTCATGGCCTCGCAGTTCAAGGCCACGACGCCCGAGTTCGAGCGCCGCGTCGCCTCCGAGATCGAGATGCGCGAGAAGCAAAGTGCGCTCTATCTGATGCAGAACCTGGAGGGCCCGAACAACCGCTGGTCCGGCAATGTCGGCCTGCGCCTGGTGCGCACCACGGTGGACGCGCAGATCGTCACGCCGCTGCCGGCCGGCACCTGCGCCAAGATCGAACCCGGCAAGCCGGCCACGCCCTGCGCGGCCTTCCCCGGCGCGATCAACACGGCCGGCGACGGCAGCACCTTCTTCGACGGCGCGGCCTTCAATCCGGCCCAGGGCACGGTCTATTACAAGGTGCCCAGCCACAAGCAGTTCGACCATCTGCTGCCCAGCATGAATCTGCGCTATGAACTGAGCCCCCGCCTGATCGGCCGGCTGGGACTGAGCCGCACGATAGGCCGGCAGAACTACAACGTCTATGGCTCCGGTTTCAGCGGCCAGAGCTGCGGGCCCGCCGGCTGCACCGTCACCGGCCCGAACCCGAACCTGGCGCCGCTGACGGCCAACAACACCGATGTCTCGCTGGCCTGGTACTTCGCCAAGCGCTCGATCCTGGCTGTCAATCTGTTCAGCTCGCGCATGCAGGGTTACCCGAAAACCGGCTCGGTGCGCCAGGACAGCACGGTGGACTTGGTCGACCCGGTAGACAACCGCGTCAAGACCTATTTCATCAACACCGCCTCGCAGCAGAAGGCACGTATCCACGGCATAGAGATCAGCTACGAGCAGCCGATCGGCGCCGGCTTCGGCTTCAGCGCCAATGCCAGCAGCGCCAGCACCAAGGTACAGGACGGCCGGCCCATGGTCGGCGCCTCCAAGTACGCGGCCAATCTGGGCGGCTACTTCGAGAACGATGTGTTCAGTGCCCGTCTGGTCTACAACTACCGCAGCGAGTACGTGTCCAGCTCGACCGCGCCCTCGCCCACTGCCAACAGCCAGGGCCAGAGCGTGATCAACGGCGTCGCGATGCCGACCGCCCCGACCATGGCCGCGCCGGTCTCCAATCTCGCGTTCTCGATGAATTACAACATCAGCGATGCGCTGCAACTTTCGTTCAACGCCACCAATCTGCTGAACCCGGTGCGTGCCACCTACCGCTACAGCGAGGCCGAACAGCAGAAGGTGGATGCCAGCGGCCGCCAGTACTACCTCGAGGCGCGCTACAAGTTCTGAGGCAGGGTCAGGCTCGAAGCGCCAGGCAGGTCACCGACCTGCCTTTTTCATTGCCGTGCGGGCTGCGCCCGGCAGCGGATAACCAAAAGTTATATTCTGTCCAGCCCTATTCAGTTGCGAGCGTCGGCACGCTCTCCGACCATTGCTCCCGCGCCATGAAGCCCTTCCCGTCCCTCGCCCGCCCCTTGAATCGCTGCTGTCAGCACGGACGCTGACCATGCGATTGCGCCATATCGAAGTCTTCCACGCGGTGATGCAGGCCGGCACGATCAGCGGCGCCGCCCAGCTGCTGCATATCTCGCAACCGGCCGTCACCAAGGTGCTGCAGCACTGCGAGCTGCAGCTGGGCATGGCCTTGTTCGACCGGGTGCGCGGCAAGCTCTATCCGACCCCCGAGGCCGAGCGCCTGTTCGTCGAGATCGACAAGCTCAACCGCGATCTGGTGGCGATCCGCCGTCTGGCCGCCAATCTGCGCAGCGGCGAGTCCGAGCAGGTGCGCCTGGTCGCGACGCCGACCCTGGGCGCCTCGGTGATCCCGGCGGCGATGACGCATTGGTGCCGCGCCTACCCGGCCGGCCATTGCACGCTGGCCACCAACCACACGCGCGAAATCGTCTCGGCCCTGCTGCTGGGCGAGGCCGATCTGGCGCTGTCGCTGCAGGACCCGCGCCACCCCGGCATCAAGACCGAGGTGCTGGCCAGCGGCCCGATGATCGCGCTGTGCCCGGTCGGCTCGCCCGAGGCGGCCGAGGACGGCCCGCTGCCGCTGGAGCAGATCGGCACCGAGCTGGTGGCGCTGCCGGCCGAGGACCCGCTGGGCAATGTGGTGATGAATGCCTGCGAGGCCCTGGGCCTGCAGCCGATCAGCCGGCTGACGGTCCAGACCTACCAGCTGGCGCGCTCCCTGGTCGAGGCCGGCGTCGGCATGAGCATCGTCGACCCCTTCACCGCCGCCAGCGCCGACCGCAGCCGCGTGCGCCTGCGCCCGCTGGCCCCGGCTATTCCCGTGCAGCTCTATCTGCTGACCGCAGCCAACGCGCCGCTGGCGCAGAGCGCGCGCCGCCTCGTCAAGTACCTGGGCGAGGCCGCCAAACAGAATCTGGAAAGCATCCACTGATGAGAGCGACGCATCAATCCGGCGGGCCGCAGCGCCGGGCCGCCCCAAGCAAGGCCCTACCCTCACGGAGGGTCGCTCGCCGTACCCGGCGAGCGGGGTGCTGACATGATCCCCTGCGAAGAGGTGCCGCAGCACCCCGACTTCCGCGCGCTGCTGAGCATTCCCGGCATCGAGGTGGACCTGCGCTACGCCACGCGCGACAACTTCGTCGGCCGCAATGTCTATGGCGGGCTGGACTGCGGCTATCTGCGCCGCGAGGCCGCCGATGCGCTGGAGCGCGCCGCCGCCTGGCTGGCCGCCCACCGCCCCGGCTACCGGCTGCGGGTGCTGGACGCGCTGCGGCCGCAGCGGGTGCAGGAAGTGCTGTGGGCCGAGCTGCAGGGCACGCCGCTGACCCTGTATCTGGCCAACCCCGAGCGCGGCTCCATCCACAGCTTCGGCATGGCGGTCGATGCGACCCTGCTGGACCCGCAGGGCCAGGAGGTCGATATGGGCTCGGGCTTCGACGAGATGGCGCTGACCTCGCATCCCGACCACGAGGCCGAGCATCTGGCGCGCGGCCTGCTCAGCGCCGCCCAGCTGACCGAGCGCGGCTGGCTGCGCGCGGCGATGCGCGAGGCCGGCTTCCAGGGCATTGCCACCGAGTGGTGGCATTTCGACTTCGGCGACCGGGTCGCGGTGCGCCGCGACCTGCCCCGCGTCCTCTAAGGCAAGACATGACCCTCGCTCGCCGCCAGTTCGGCCAAGCATTGATGGTTGCGGCCGGCAGCGGCCTGGCCGCCGCCCCGGCACTGGCCCAGACCCGCCGCCCGGCCATCTACGCCAAGCGCCTGCAGCCCGGCGACACGCTGGCCCTGGTGAGCCCGGCCAACGCCACCTACGAGCGTGAGCCCATCGCCATTGCCACCGAGGCCTTGCAAGCGCTGGGCTTCAAGGTCAGGCACGGTGCCCATCTGCGCGGCCGCTACGGCCAGTTCGGCGGCAGCGATGCGCAGCGCGCCGAGGACATCAACACCCAGTTCGCCGACCCGCAGGTGGCCGGCATCCTCGCGATGACCGGCGGCTCGGGCTGCAACCGCATCGTCGACCGGCTGGACTACGCGCTGATCGCGCGCCAGCCCAAGTTCTTCGGCGGCTTCTCGGACCTGACCAGCCTGGTCAATGCGATCCATCAGCGCAGCGGTCTGGTGACCTTTCATGCGCCGGTGGCGGTGTCGGAATGGAATGCCTTCAGCGTTGCGCATTTCCGCGCGCTGGTGATGGACGCCGAGGCCCCGCTGCTGAAGAACCCGACGGGCGAGCGCGGCGACCATCTGGTGCAGACCCAGGACCGCATCACGACCTTGCGCGGCGGCCGCGCGCGCGGCCCTCTGGTCGGTGGCAATCTGGCGGTGCTGGCCTCGCTGGTCGGCACGCCCTACTTCCCCGACTGCCGCGGCGCCATCCTCTTCCTCGAAGAGATCAACGAATACATCTACCGGGTCGACCGCATGCTGTCGACCCTGCGCCTGGCCGGGGTGCTCGAGCAACTGGCCGGCGTCGTGATCGGCAAGTTCACCAAATGCGAGCCCGGCGACGGCTTCGGCACGCTGACCCTGGACGAGGTCTTCGACGACTACTTGTTGCCGCTGAAGGTGCCGGTCTATCGCGGCGCGATGATCGGCCACATCAAGCGCAAGTTCACGATACCGGTCGGCGCCGATGCCGAGATCGACGCCGACGCCGGTACGCTGCAGATCCTGCGGCCGGTGGTCAGCTGAAACCGCTCAGACCGCGCGCCGGCGTGCGCGCCAGCCCAGGCCCGCCAAGCCGGCCAGCATCAGGCCCCAGCTGCCGGGCTCGGGCACGGCCGAGACGCTGGCCGTGAAGCTGAAGTCGTCGATGGCCAGGCCGTGGTCGGAGGCCGGGTCGTTGATGTCGACCCAGCGCAGCCACAGCGTCTGGCCCGTCTGCCATTGCAGACCGGTCACGGTGGCGCCCAGGCCGGTGATGCGGTTGGCGGCCAGATTGCCATTGCCCGTGGTGCCGCCCGACAGCGTGGGGCTGTGGAAATCGGCGCCGGCCAGGCCGGTCCAGCTCAGTGTGTGAGCCGGGCTGCCGGCCGCGCCCAGCGCGTACTGCACCGTCAGGCTGTGCGCGGTATTGGCATTGGTGGACACATGCCACTGCTCGCCGGTGTAGCCGAAGGAGAAGCCGTCCAGCGTCGCGCTGCCGCCGTTCACAAAGGCCACCGCGATCGCGCCGAAGGCCTCGCCAACACCCGGCTCCACCGGGCTGTAGCGGTGCGAGGAGCCGCCCTGCATGCCCAGCGCGCGCTCGCTGACGCCGTTGCGGCCGTAGCTGATATGGGCGCGGTCCGAGCCACTGCTGGTCGAGACGCGCAGGCGCTCGGGGCTGAGCTCCAGCGCCGCGCCGGCCTGCAGATGCCAGCCGGCCAGGCTGGCGTCATTGCTCCACAGCGGATCGCTGCCGTTGACGTTGGCGAGGCTGTTGAAGTCCTGGCTGTAGGCCAGGCTGCCGTTGTTCAATGACACGGCGGCCTGGGCGGGGGCCAGCAGGGCCAGTCCAAGAATGGCGGCGGTGGCCAGGGGGATGGGGCGCATGGGATCTCCTGTGGGTTTTGTGAGCGCCAGAAGTTAGCCAGCCGCGATGACGGCTTGGTCGCGGCCCCCGGTCCGAACGGCAGGGGTTCGCGCAATGACGCAGAATCGGCCCAGAGCTTCAGGTACAGGTCCATGTCCGAGAGCAGTCCCTCATCGCCCGAGGCCCGCACTCGCTGGCTGCAAGTCCAGCGCGAGGCCTATCTGGCCGAGCCCTGCGCCGCTGAGGTGCTGATCGAGCCGGCGCGCGCGCTGCTGGACCAGGTGATGCGGGAGGGGCCCAGCGACTTCGCGGTCGATCTGGCCCAGCACCTGGCCGAGATGCTGGGCGAGCTGTGGCGCTCGGAGCAGATCGAGGCGGTGCTCGATCCGGTGCTGCCCTGGCTGCTGGCCGGCCATGGCTCGCTGAGCAGCCGCATCGCGGCGCTGTCGCTGCGCTGCCGCATGCATCTGCGCTTCGGTCGCCTGAGCGAGGCCCTGGCCCTGCTGGAGCCGCTGACGGTGCTCAGCGAGGCCAGCCCGCAGCCGGCCGACCAGGCGCACCGCGCCCGTGTGCTGGGCCAGGCCCTGTCGGCCCAGCGCGAATGGCGGCGCGCGATTGACTGCATGCGCGAGGCCTTGCGGCTGGCGGCCAGCGGCGGTGATCGCGGTCGCTGGGTGGACCTGCTGGTCTCGATCTCGGTGGCGCACCGCGCTTTAGGTGAGCCCGAGGCCCAGCTGGCGGCGCTGCGCGAGGGCGCGCAGATGGCGATGGCGCAGCGGCGCTGGATCGCGGCGGTCAACAGCTGGTCCGGCGTGGCCGAGGAAAGCCTGGCCCGCGAGGACGAGGCGGCCGCCGAGGCCGCGCTGCTGGAGGGCCGGCGCTGCCTGGCGCTGGCCGGCCCCGGGGCCGAACGCATCGTCAAGGAGCTGCTGGCGGCCGAGGCCTTGCTGGCGGCCCGGCGCGGTGAGTTCGCGCGCGCGGTCGAGCTGATGCAGCAGGTGGTGGTGCAGAGCCGGCAATGGTCGATGCGGCGCCAGGTGGCGCGGCGCATCCGCCAGACCGTGCCCTGGCTGCTGCAGGATGGCCGGGCTGAGGCGGCCTGCGCGGCGCTGGAACAGGCCCATGCGCTGGAGCTGGAGGAGGTCAGCGAGGCCGGCCGCCAGGACGCCGCCGCCCAGCTGCAGCGCGCCGAGCTGGCCCATGCGCGCAGCCAGCAGGCCCATAGCGAGACCCATGCGCTGGAACTGCAGGCCAAGAACGGCGCGCTGGAGCAGGCGCTGGCGCTGCAGCGCGAGCTGCAGGCCGAGCTGCTGGAGGCCGGCAAGCTGGCCAGCCTGGGCCAGCTGCTGGCCGGCATGGCCCATGAGCTGAACACCCCGCTGGGCACCGCGCTGACCGCGCTGAGCACGGCCGCCGACCTGAGCCGCGCGCTGGGCAGCTGCGTGGCCGGCGGGGCCGTGTCGCGCAGCCGTTTCCTCAGCGATCTGCAAAGCTGCGAGCAGGGCGCCGAGCTGGCGCGGCGCAATATCGAACAGGCCCTGGCCCTGGTGCAGGCCTACCAGGCGGCCGGCCAGGCCCCCGATCTGCCGCGCCGCCTGCGCCTGGACACACTGGTGCGCTCGGCCTGGGAGCGGGCGCTGAGCCCCGGCACCCGGCTGTGCCTGGAGCTGGATGCGGCGCTGGAGCTGCACACCCATGCCGAGGCCCTGGGCGAGGTGCTGGTGCAGCTGTTCCAGAACGTCGAGCGCCATGCCTATGCGCCCGGTGCACCGGGCCATGTGCGGGTGCAGGCCGGCGTGCGCGAGGGGCAGGCGCGGCTGCTGGTGCAGGACCAGGGCGCCGGCATCGCGCCGGAGCTGCTGCCGCGCGTCTTCGATCCCTATGTGTCCAGCCAGTTCGGCCGCGGGCGCAGCGGCCTGGGCCTGTTCATCGCGCAGGCGGCCGTGATGCAGCGCCTGCGCGGGCGCATCCGCGTCGAGAGCCGGCCGCGCCAGGGCTGCCGCTTCGAGATCGAGTGGCCGGTGCCGGCCTGAGCTGCAGGCAGAATCACTCGACATGAGCCCTGCTGACGCCCTCTCCGACTGGCTGGCGCAGCAGCGCCCGCGCTATCTGGCCCAGCCCACGCTGGCGTCCGAGCTGGTGGAGCCGGCGCTGCAGTATTTCGCGGCGCTGCCGCCCGAGCCGGCCAGCGCGGCCGGGGTCGATCTGGCGCTGCTGCTGGTGGAGCTGCTGACCGAGACCATGCGCTATCCGGAGCTGGACGCACTGGTCGCCAGCGCCCTGCCCTGGGCCGAGGCCTTGGGCGACCGGGCGGCACAGAGCACGCTGCAGGTGGCGCTGGGCCGCAGCCATGTGCGCAGCGGCCGCTTCGAGCCGGGCCTGCAGGCGCTGGAGCGCGGCATGGGTCTGGCGCGCGACGAGGGTCGCCCCGCCCTGCTGGCCCAGGCCCTGATGCAGCTGGGCTTTGCGCTGCAGCGCCTGCAGCAGTTCGAGCGCTCGATCGCGGTGCGGCGCGAGGCGATCGCGCTGTACCGCGCCAACGGCGATGCCGGTCCCTGGGCGCAGATGTTCGTCGGCATCGCGCAGTGCGAGCGCGCGCTGGGCCGGCCGGCGGCCGCGCTCGCCGCGCTGGACGAGGGCGTGGCCGTCAATGCCGCGCAGCAGCGCTGGGGCGCGGCGGCCAATGCCTTGTCCGGCGTGATCGAGGAGAAGGTCGCACTGGGCCAGCTGGAGGCGGCCGCCGCCGATCTGGCGCGCGGCTTCGACTATGTGGCCCGGGGCGGCGACAAGGTCTCGATGGCGCGCACCGAGATGCGCTGCGCCGAGGGCGTCTGGCTGGCGGCCAGCGGCCGGACCGAGGCGGCGGTGCAGGCCTTGCAGGAGGTGCTGGCGCACTACGAACAGCGCCGCGCGCTGCCGCAGATCTCGCGCCGGCTCAAGCAGTTGGCGCCGCTGCTGGCCCGGCTGGGGCGGGTCGACGAGGCCCTGGCCGCGCAGGCGCGCGCCTACGAGCTGCAGCTGGACGATGTGCGCGAGGCCGCCCGGCAAGACCTGACCCTGCATCACCAGCGCCTGCAGCTGGAGCATGCCCAGGCCGAGCGACTCAGCGCCGAGCAGCATGCGGCCGCCCAGGCCGAAGGCATGCGGCGCCTGCAGGCGCTGCAGCAGCGCCTGGTCGAGGCCGGCAAGCTGGCCAGTCTGGGTGCCCTGGTGGCCGGCGTGGCCCATGAGCTGAACACCCCGCTGGGCTCGGCGCTGACGGCCGCCAGCACCGTCGCCGAGCAGCTGCAGCAGCTGGCCGACGACAGCGCGGCCGGCCGGCTGACGCGCAGCCAGTTCGAGCGCCTGCTGCAGCAATGCCAGCAGTCCTGCGCGCTGGTGACGCGCAGCCTGGAGCGCACCATCGCGCTGCTGTCCAGCTACGACAAGCTCAAGATCGAGGCCGAGCCGCGCCAGCAGGTGCAGCTGGCCGCACTGCTGCGATCGGTCTGGCAGCGCGGCTGCGCCGAGGGTGAGGAGCTGCCGCTGCAGCAACAGCTGCTGCTCGACTTCGATGCCCGGCAGCGCGCGATGGTCGCACCCGAGGCCTTGAGCGAAGTGCTGGCCCAGCTCTTCGACAACGCCCGTCAGCATGCCTATGTCGGCGGCCCCGGCCAGGTGCGGGTCGAGATCGATATGGCCGAGGCTGTGCTGCTGCGCCTGCGGGTGCGCGATGCCGGTGCCGGCATCGCGCCCGAGCTGCTGCTGCGCATCTTCGACCCCTATGTCTCCAGCCGGTTCGGCCGCGGCCGCAGCGGCCTGGGCCTGTTCATCGCCTATGTGACCTGCAGCCAGCGCCTGGGGGCACGGCTGAGCGTGGACAGCGAACCGGGCCGGGGCAGCTGCTTCGAGATCGAGTGGGCGCCCGCCTGAGCCGCCGCGCTCAGCGGCGCGCCAGCCACTCGATCAGCGCATCCAGCACCGGCCGCCCCTTGGCCGCGGCCTGCTCGTCGTTCAGCAAGGCCACCACCACCCACAGCCGGCCCCGCGCATCGGGCATATAGCCGGCCAGCGCCATCGCATTGCGCAGGGTGCCGGTCTTCAGGCGTGCCCGGCCCTCGGCCGGCCCGCCCTTGAAGCGCCGCGCCAAGGTGCCGTCGACGCCGGCCACCGGCAGGCTCACCAGCAGCTCGGGGCCATGGCGGCCGCGCTGGGCCGCTTGCAGCAGGGCCGCCAGCTGGGCCGGCGTGATGCGCTCGCTGCGCGACAGGCCGGAGCCGTTGTCCAGCACCAGGCCCTGGTCGGCAATGCCCTGCTCGGCGAACCAGGCCCGCACCACGCGCTCGGCCGCCGCCGCCGTGGGCTCGCCGGGCGCCGCTGCGGCCGCGCCCAGTCGCAGATAGGTCAGCCGGGTCAGCGCATTGTCGGAGCGCTTCATCATCGGAAACAGGTCCTCGATCAGCGGCCGACCCTGGTGACTGGCCAGCACGACAGCGCCGGCCGGCGTCGCGGCCTCGCGGTCCGGGCCCTCGATCACGCCGCCCAGCTCGCGCCAGAGCTGGCGCAGGGACTGCGCCGCCAGCCATTGGCGGTCGACCAGATTGAGCTCGGGCGCGGCGCGGCAGTGCTTCGGAAAGCCGCCTTGCAGCATCACGACCACGCCGCCCGCGTCGCGGCCGAGCTCGGGCACCCGCCAGTCGCGCGCCCAGTCGGCGCAGGGCCGCTCATTGAGCGTCAGCCGGCTGGTGTCGACCTTCATGCCGGGCCAGGCCGGGAACAGCCGGGCCTGCACCCGCTCGCCGTCGGACTGCAGCAGGTAGCGCAGCAGCTGGCCGTTCAGGTTCAGCGCGTCGGGGATCACGTTGTAGGGGAACTCGGGCGCCTCATCGAAGGGCGGGGCACCCAGGTCCGCACGCGCCGGAAGGAAGAGCTGGCGGTCCACCACCAGGCCGCCCTGGATCTCGCGCACGCCCTGCTCGCGCAGCTGGCGCAGCATCAGCCACAGCGCGCCCCAGTCGAGCGCGCTGTCGGCGCCACCGCGCAGATACAGCGGGCCGGCCAGCCGCTCGCCCTGCGGCGCGGCCTCGGCCAGCAGCTCGCTGCGGCCGCGGCTGTGCGGCCCCAGCCGGTCCAGCGCGACGATGGCCGTCACCAGCTTCATCGCCGAGCCGGGCTGCATCGCGCGATCCGCCTGCAGGCGCAGGCCCTGGTCCGGCGCGTCGAGCGCAAAGGCCACGACGCCCAGCGCGCTCTCGGGCATGCCGGCCGCATCCAGCGCCGTCCTGACCTCGGCGGGCAGCGAGGGCGCAGCGGGCTGCAGGCTGGCGCAGCCGGCCAGGCTCAGCGTGGCCAGCAGCAGGCTCACCGAATGAGCCAGTCGGGACAAGGAACTCGAAGACATGACGGTATCGATAGGGCCGGGATGGCTTGCGACTGTAGCGCCTGGCTGCCGCCCAAGCCGGGCCCGCATTCCAACAGGTTATATGCACGCGACAAGCATTCATCGGGGCCAGCGCAACAAACAGGTGGCAGCCCTATGGTGGCAAACCCGGGGTGTGCTTGATCATGAATGCAAGCCGAGAGCGGCCTGCCGGCCCACGAGGCCGAAGGGCAAGGCGGGCACACCAATCATTCGTCGGGGACGCGCCAGCGTCATGACAAATCCAAAGAGGAGTAGCACTTTGAAACTGAGCAAACTCGCGCGCAGCCTTGCGCTGATCGGCATCGGCGCGCAAGCCTTGGGCGTGGCATGGGCACAGGGTGCCGCGCCGGTACAAAGAGTCGAGCGGGTGGAAATCACCGGTTCCAGCATAAAGCGACTCAGTGGTGAGGGTGCACTGCCGGTGCAGGTCATCACCGGCGCCGAACTGAACAGCAAGGGCATCACGACGGCCGAGCAGATGCTCAGCCAGATGGGCATCAACGGCACCGGCGCCGACAGCGCAGTGGCCAATAACAATGTGTTCGGCAGCGACACCGACCGCCTGACCGGCGGCTCGGCCAATGCCAATCTGCGCGGGCTGGGCCCGGGCAGCACGCTGGTGCTGTTGAACGGCCGCCGCATCTCGACCCATGGCATGAGTGGCGGCGCGGTCGACCTGAACGCGATCCCGATGGCCGCCGTGGCGCGGGTCGAGGTCCTGAAGGACGGCGCTTCGGCGATCTACGGCACCGATGCGATCGGCGGCGTGATCAACTTCATCCTGAAGAAGGACATGCAGGGCGTCGATGTCGCCGTCAATTACTCGCAGCCGCTCGAATCCGGTGGCGGCACCAAGCGCCGCGCCAGCATCACCGGCGGCTTCGGCAATCTGGACCGCGACCGCTTCAACATCCTTGGCAGCCTGACCTTGGACAAGGACGACATCCTGCGCGGCAGCGAGCGCAGCTGGGCCAATGGCTTCCAGCCTGGTCGCTATCTCTCGCCCGATTCTTCCAGCCACCCGTTTGCCAACATCATCAACATTGCCAACACGGCCCTGGGCGCCACCGGCTCCACTGTCGGCAATGGCGACGCCACCAAGTACACGCGTATCAATCTGCTCAGCATGCAGGGCGACTGCGATGCCATCGCGACCGGCGTGCAGTACCAACCTCAGCTGTGGAACGCCGCTCAACCGGCGACTCGCTACCTCTGCAACACCGACTACGGCAGCCAGTACATGCTGGCTGCGCCGAACGACGCCTACAACCTGGTGACGCGTGGCAACTTCCTGATCAACGACCGCCACACGGCCTTCGTCGAACTGACCGCCTCGCGCACCGAAAGCAAGGCCGAGCTGACGCCGGCACAGTTCAGCACCACTGCAGCGGCAGGCAACCACTACCCGGTCAACGGTCCCCATTACCTGAACCTGAAGGACTACGGCGTCAACGACTTCGACCCGACCAAGCCGATCGCCTACCGCTGGCGCATGCAGGACTTTGGCAACCGCGTGATCGAGAACGTGTCGGAGAACCAGCGCCTGGCCGCAGGTCTGGACGGCGAGATCGGCGCCTATGCCTACAAGCTGGGACTGTCGAGCGCCAAGGCCGAGGCCTGGTCCAACCTGATCGACGGCTATGCCTATACCGCCAAGCTCAACACGGCACTGAAGACGGGTCTGATCAACCCCTGGCTCAAGCCCGGCGAGAAGCAGACCCAGGCCGCGATGGAGCTGATCGAATCGACCAAGGCGCGCGGTCGTCTGCAGGGCGGCGAAACCACCTTGACCCAGTTCGACGGCGCGCTGTCGGGCGAGCTGTTCAAACTGCCGGCCGGCTCGCTGGACTTCGCGCTGGGCTTTGATCTGCGCAAGGAGACCTATGAGTTCGCGCCGCAGCCCGACGCCTTCAACTGCGTCTCCGGCATGAGCAACGGCGCCAATGATGTGCTGCTGTGCCCCGGCAACAGCGCCATCGGCAAGCAGTCGCGCGACATCAAGGCGGTTTACGGCGAACTGGCCGTGCCCGTGTTCAAGGGGCTGGATCTGCAACTGGCCTTGCGCCATGACCGCTACAGCGACGTCGGCAGCACCACCAATCCCAAGATCGCCTTCCGCTACCAGCCCAACGATGTCTTCCTGCTGCGCGGCTCGGTCAACACTGGCTTCAAGGCCCCGAGCTTCCAGCAGCTGGCGCCCAATACGGCGCCGCTGCTCGATACCTCGGACTGGCGCGATCCGGCGCAATGTCCGGTCGCCGATCCAGCCAACCCGAACTGCGCACGCCGGCTGGACTACATCGTCACCGGCAACCCCAATCTGAAGCCCGAGAAGTCCAAGCAAGGCACGATAGGTATCGTCGTGTCGCCGGTGCGCGACCTGACGATGTATGCCGACTACTGGCGTATCGATCTGGACGACCGTCTGCGCAAGCTGACGCTGTCCGAAGTGAAGAATAACTACGCGCTGTTCTCGGACCGCTTCGCCCGCGACGCCTCCGGCCGCGTGACACTGGTCACCACCGGCTGGGAAAACGCCGCCGACAGCTCGACCAAGGGCCTCGACTGGGGCGCCGCCTACCAGTTCAAGCACACGAGCGGCACCTGGCGTGCCAGCATCAACGGCACCCATATGCTGAGCCACAAGGAGCGTGCGCTGGCGAACCTGCCGCTGCAGGAACTGGTCGGCGAGTTCTCGCTGCGCACGCTGTACCTGCGCGACAAGTTCAGCGCCGATCTGGGCTGGGGCCGGGACGACTGGAGCGCCACGCTGACGACGGTCTACAAGTCCGACTACAAGGACCAGGACATGACCCGGTTCGGCACGCCGCGCCGCAATGTCAACAGCTACACGACCTTCAATCTGTTCGGCAGCTACACCGGCTTCAAGAACATGGTCATCACCGCAGGGCTGAACAATCTGCTCGACACGGCACCGCCGTTCAGCTATCACAACGTCGATGACGTGGTCGGTGCCGGCTGGGATCCGCGCGTCGGCGACCCGTTCGGCCGCACGCTATCGCTGTCGCTGCGCTACTCGTTCAGGTAAGCCAGCAAGCCCAAGGCCCGCCGATGGCGGGCCTTGGCGTGCCGGGACTCAGTTACCCAAGCTGATCGTCGAGCCGACCACGCCCTCGGCATTGAGGATCTCGAGCTGGTCGCCCTGGCGGCGCACGGTGAAGCAGCCTTCCTTGCCCTCGCGCATCTTGCGCCAGATCGTGCAGTAGCCCTTGTCGTCGAGGCGCCAGGTGCCGCTGTCATTGCCGCCCGGATAGAAGAGCTGCATGGTGCCGTCGGCGCGCATCTCCCACTGGGTGACCACGCCGCTGGCCTTGATGGTCGAGCGGTGCTTCTTGCCGACCAGGGTTTGCTGGATCTCCTGCGGCGTCAGCAGCCCGTCCTGGGCCCAGCAGACCGGCGCAAACAGCGGGGCGAACAGCGCTGCGGCCAGTCCGAGCGCGAGTGTGGGATGGTGGGGCAGCATGGCGATCTCCCGGACATCAATGGGACAAGGCCGTCATTCTTGCGGCCGGGCGATCGCCCGCCATCCCCAGAACAGCGTAGCGCGCGGCCCGCTCAGAGCAGGGTCAGACAGCCCGCCGCGACATCCATCTCGACCTGCAAGCCCAGCGGCAAGGCGATATGCGGACGGCAATGGCCCGAGGGCCAGCCGGCCAGCATCGGTTTGCCCAGCGGGCTCAGCAGATCGGCCAGCACCGCGTCGGGCGATTCGGCGTCGCTGAAGCTGCCGATCAGGAAGCCGGCCGCCGCGTCGAGCACACCGGCCTGGCGCAGTTGCACCAGCAGACGGTCGACCCGGTACGGCGCCTCGCCCACATCTTCGATAAACAGGATCGCGCCCTCGGCGCGCGGCGCCCAGGGCGTGCCGAGCAGGGCCGCGAAGACCGCCAGATTGCCGCCGATCAGGCGGCCCGCCGCGCACTGACCCTGGTTTAGGCCATGGGCCGGCAGGGCCGGTGCGATCTGCTCGCCGACGCCCAAGCCCCGATGCAGCAGATTGAACAAGGCATGGGCGTCGGCGCTTGCGTCGGCGTCAAGCAAGTTGGAGGCGGGCATCGGCGCATGCAGGCCCACCAGCCCCAGGCCGTCGCGCAGCCCGTGCAAGGCGGTGATGTCGCTGAAGCCGATCAGCAGCTTCGGGTGACGGCGCAGCAGATCGGTGTCGATGTATTCCAGCAGCCGCGCGCAGCCATAGCCGCCGCGCAGCGCCAGCACCGCGTCGACCTCAGGGTCGGCGAAGGCGGCATGCAGATCGGCCAGGCGCTGCGCGTCGCTAGCGGCCAGATAGTCCAGATGCGTGGGGCCGGCGCAGCCGGGAAACAGCTTGGCTTTGAAGCCATTGGCGGCCAGCAGGGCCGGCACCCGCTCCAGGCTGCCTACTGCGGGCGGACCGGCCGGCGCGATCAGGCCCAGCGTCGCGCCATAGGGCAGCGCGGGGATCAGCCGAGCGCTCATGCCGGCAGCCGCAGGCCGTCCAGCGCGATCGGGCTGGGGAGGCCGGAAATCAGCTCGGCCAAGATGCGGGCCGAGCCGAAGGAGAAGGTGAAGCCTAAAGCGCCATGGCCGACATTGAGCCAGAGATTGCGCACCGGGCTGGCGCCCAGGATGGGCGCGCCGCTGGGCGTGGCTGGCCGCAGACCGGCCCAGGCTGCAGCGGCGTCATAGTCGGCCGCCTGTGGGAACATCGCCCGCACCGCGCGCTGCAAAGAGGCGATGCGCTGCGGATCGATGCGGGCATCGTTGCCGACCAGGTCCACCATAGCCGCCACGCGCAGCTGCTCACCGATGCGGGCGTACAGCACCTTGCGCTCGAAGTCGGTCACGCTGACCTCGGGCGGGCGATGCTGGGCGCCGATCGGCGCGGTCAGGCTGTAGCCCTTCAGCGGGTAGATCGGCAGGTTCAGGCCGGCGCTCTTGCCCAGGCCCCGGCTGTGCAGGCCGGCGGCCAGCACAAAGGCATCGGCCGGCAGCTCGCCGGCATCGGTCTGCAGCGCCACCGCCCGGCCTTGCGAGAGCACAAAGCCCTGGGCCTGCGCCCGCACGACGCCTTGGAACTGGCCATGCCGACCCAGGCGCTCGGCCAGCTGCAGGCACAGCCGGTGGCAGTCGGCCACGGCCTCACCCTCGGTGAAGATGCCGCCGGCCAGCTGGGCATCGCCGTCGGCCAGCGCCGGCTCCAGCGTCACGCACTCCTGATGGCTCAGCGCCCGCTCGGCGGCATCATCCTGGGCGCGAACGCGCGCGGCCACCCGCGCAAATTCCTCGGGCTTGCGGTAGACCACCAGCTTGCCGGGCGCACGCAGTGCAATGTCGTCGGCGTCGAGGCCGGCGCTGCGATGCAGCTCGGCGAACGCCGCCTGGCTCAGCGCGCCGAGCTCCAGCAGCCGCGCCGTCGTGCGGCGGTTCACCGGGCCCCGGCAGGCGCGCAGGAACTGCAGCATCCAGGCCCATTGGTGCCAGCGTAGCTCGGGCTTGAAACGCAGCGGCCCGTCGGCATCAAGCAACCAGCGCAGCGCCTTCAGCGGTACGCCCTCATCGGCCAGCGGCGAGACATAGCGGTAGCTGAGCTGGCCGCCGTTGGCGCGGCTGGCCCCTGAAGCCAGCGCGGCTTCCCGCTCCAGCAGTGTGACCCGATGGCCGCGCTCGGCCAGGGCCCAGGCAGTCGTCAGACCGACCACCCCGCCCCCGATCACCACAATATGTTGACTCATCCCGACTCTTGGACACTGATCTGCCGGCAGAGTAAGGACAAGACGGGCTCAGGACCAATGAAAGCGCGAGCGCCGCCTATAACCTGGCCGCATGTGGCCGCATCGTCAGCCTAGCACCGCCGCCATCGCAACGGCCGTGGCCTCGACGTTCTTGCTGTTGAGCCCGGCCACGCACATGCGGCCCGAACGCACCAGATAGACGGCGAACTCGTTCTTCAGCCGGTCCACCTGCTCGGCCGACAGGCCGGTGTAGCTGAACATGCCGCGCTGGGTCAGGAAGTAGTCGAAATTGCGGCCCGGCTGCTTGGCGCTGAGCACCTCGAACAGGCTGTTGCGCATCGCCATGATGCGCTGACGCATCTCGGCCACCTCGCCCTCCCACAGCGCACGCAGTGTCGGATCGCTGAGCACGCGGGCCACGATCTGGCCGCCGTGCAGCGGCGGGTTCGAGTAGTTGCGGCGGATCATGAATTTCAGCTGGCCCAGCACATTGACCGCTTGGGCCGCGTCGGGGCAGACCACACTCAACGCGCCGCAACGTTCGCCATACAAGCTCATGCTCTTGGAAAAGCTGTTGGCGACGAAGAAGGACAGGCCCGCGTCGGCCATCGCACGGATCGCGAAGGCGTCTTCCTCAATGCCCTCACCATAGCCCTGGTAGGCCAGGTCCAGGAAGGGCAGCAACTCGCGCTCGGCCAGTACCGGGATCAGCTCATCCCACTGCAAGGGGCTCAGGTCCACACCGGTCGGGTTGTGGCAGCAGGCGTGCAGCAGCACGATGCTCTTCTTTGGCAGGGCGCGGATGGCTTCGAGCATGTCGGCAAAGCGCACGCCGCCGGTCTTGGCGTCGTAATAGGGATAGGTCTTGACCTCAATGCCCGAGCCTTCGAACACCGCACGGTGGTTGTCCCAGGTCGGATCGGAGACGTAGATGGCACTGTCGGGGAAGTAGCGCTTGATGAAATCGGCACCGACCTTCAGGCCGCCGCTGGAGCCCACGCTCTGGATCGTCACCGTGCGTGCGCGCACCGGATGGTTCTCGCCGAACAGCAGGGCCAGCACCGCGCTGCGGAAATTTGCCGCGCCCTCCATCGGCAGATAGGGCCGGGCACCGGCCTCGGCCACCACGGCCAGCTCGGCGCGGCGCACCGAGTCCAGCATCGGGATGCGGCCGTCGTCATCGAAATAGATTCCGATCGACAGATTGATCTTGCCCGCGCGCTCGTCCTTCTGGAAGGCTTCGTTGAGGCTCAGGATGGGGTCGCCTGCGTAGGCGTCGACGTGCTTGAACATGGTGTGCAACTCCAATCGGGACAGCCGGCATTATGGGGCGGCCCGCAGGCCGTAGCGCTCCAGGATGCGGCGCCAGGCGCCGTCCTCGCGCATGGCCAGGAAGGCGCGCTCCAGTTCGGCCTGGCGGGCCAGCCAGGGCGAGGCACGCGCCAGCACCACATGGGGCGGCTCGCCGGCCAGCAGCCAGGGCTGCTTGAGCAGACCCAGCCCGGTTTCGCGCAGCAGCAGATCGCCCTCGCGCTCCGGCGCCACGGCGATGTCGAGACGGCCGCGCGCCACCATCTCCAGCGCCGCCCGATAGTCGTTGACCTCCTGGCGCTGCAGCCGGGTGTCGGCATCGAAGACGCGACCATAGCGCTTGCCGCGGTGCACGGCGATGCTGCGGCCGCCCAGGTCGTCCAGGCTGCGCACCGGCGCGGCGTCGGGCCGGGTGTAGAAGGCCTTGTCCTCGCTGGGCAGCACGACGCGGGTGTAGCTGAGAAAGAGCTCGCGCTCCGGCGTGCGCAGCGGGCCCAGCATCAGATCGGCCTCGCCCTGCTCCATCAGCTTGAAGGCCCGTGCCGACGGCACCTCGGCATAGCTGACACGCCAGCCCAGGCGGCGCGCCGCCTCGTTCATCAGATCGTAGTAAAGCCCGGTCGCCCCACTCTCGGCAAAGATGCGGAACGGCGGATCGGCGCTGCCCACCACACGCAGCAGCGCCGGCTGGGCCTGCAAGGCCGGCAGCAAGAACAGCGCACTCAACAGCAGACAACAGTGACGGCGGACTCGCATCGTGGCGGGTGGATCTCCCTGAAGATCCAGCATACAGGCCGAAGTCTGCTTTGCCGGCGCGCGCCACTGACAACTCTTACAGGGTCACCCGCGAATCGGTGGGGCCAGCCAGCGCAGCCAGCGACCGTGCGGATGCGAGCAGGCCAGCACCGCCTGGCACAGGGCGCCGGCGGCCCATTGCAGGGTCCACAAGGTGTCGCTGGCCTCGCAGACCGCCGGCTGCGCCAGCGCCGGCGGGCGCAGCGCGGCGGCCTCGGCGCTGAGCCAGATCAAGCCGCGCTCGCGCAGCAGGCGCTCGACCTGGGCGCGATGCCGGGCCAGCGCCCGAGGCTCGAGATAGGCCAGCACCCAGCTGTTGAACAACACCGGCTGCACGCCGGCCGGCAGACCGTCCAGCCAGGGCTCGATCTCGGCCAGGCAGTCCTCGGCCCGGCGCAGCGGATGGGCGGCCGTGCGCGCCAGGGCCAGCGCCTGATCGAGCCGGTGCGCGCGCTCGCGGTCATGCGGCCACAGGCAGGCGCGCAGCCAGCGCACTGCGGCCTCGTCCCGCACATCGATGGGCGCCGGGTCCAGGCCCAGGCGGCTTTGCAGCCGCCAGGGCTCGGGCGCCGGTGGCGCGGCGTCACCAAGCCACTGGCAGTTGACGGTCGGACGTTCGGTCGCCGCCAGCGCGCCGAGCGCAAAGCCGCCGTAGTCATAGCGGTAGGCGTCGACGCCCAGATTCAGCCCGGCGCTGCAGCCGAAGTCCAGCAGGGCCAGGTCTTGCCGGCCGCTCAGCGCGCTGATGTGCTGCAGCGCCGGCCACAGCACCGCGCAGCGGCCGATCTCGTTGGTCTGGGTGCTGCGCGAGCGCAGCTGCGCGATCAGCGCCGACCGCTGCCGGCGCACGAAGTCCAGCAGCAAGTCCGGCAGCTCGGCATCGGGCAGGCGGGTGCCACCGACGCTGGGGTAGTAGGCGGCCAGCTCATGGTCCGCGCCAGAGAGAATCCGTTCGTGCAGCGCCGCCAGCAGCAGATTGGGCCGGCGCTGCGTGGCCGGCGCCTCGGCCATCAGGGCCAGCAGCTCGGCCGAATCGGCCACGCTGCGGCAGATCGCGACATAGAGCGGGTCCTGCGGGCATTCGACCTCGGCGAAGTGACGGTACTGAGCCGCCCATTGATCCAGTGTCTGGCTGTCTTCATTCATGGCGCAAGCCTAAGGCCGGGCCGCCGCGATGAATGTCGGCTACCCGACAATGGGGCCATGTCAGACGATCTGCCGGCCCTGCTGCGCGCCAACTTCTCGGCGCTGACGCTGAGCGCCCTCCAGTGCTCAAGACTGAACAGCCTGGCCACGGAGCGCAGGCTGGCGCGCGGCCGCAGCCTGTTCGTCCAGGGCCAGTCGACCGCCGCCTTCTATGGCCTGGCCGAGGGCGAGATCGAGACCCGCTTCACCGCGGCCGACGGCTCGATCTCGGTGCTGGAACATGTGCAGCCGCCCCAGCTCTTCGGCCTCGCCGCCTTCGCCACCGGCCGGCCCTCGGCCTACGAGGCGCTGGCGCGCCGGCCCAGCCGGCTGTGGGTGTTCGGCCCGCAGGCCTACCAGTTCCTGATGGATGAGGTGCCGGGTTTTGCCCGCGCCCTGCTCAGCGAGTTCGCCCAGCGCTATGCCGGCACCCTGGGCCTGCTGGAAGCCGCGCGCCACCGCAGTGCGGCCCAGCGCTTCGGCCTGGCCCTGGCCCAGCTGGCGCGCGAACGCGCCGACGGCCCGCCCGATGCTGAAGGCTGGCAGGCCATCACCGCCACCCAGGCCGATCTGGCCGCACTGGCCAGTCTGTCTCGCCAGACCGTCAACACGCTGCTGCGCGAGGCGGTGGTCCAGGGGCGGCTGCGCAGTGGCTATCGACGCCTGTGGCTCAGATCTTGAGCGCCGCCTCGATGTCCTCACGCAGCTTCTCGGGCGCGTCATTGGGCGCATAGCGCTTGATCACTTGGCCGTCGCGGCCGACCAGGAACTTGGTGAAGTTCCATTTGATCGCCTCGGTGCCGAGGATGCCGGGCTTCTCGCCCTTCAGCCATTTCCACAGCGGATGGGCCTCGGCGCCATTGACCTTGATCTTGGCCATCATCGGGAAGCTGACGCCGTAGTTCAGCTCGCAGAAGGAGGCGATTTCCTCGTTGCTGCCGGGATCCTGGCCGCCGAACTCGTTGCTGGGAAAGCCGACCACGACCAGGCCGCGCGCCGCATAGTCTTCCCAGAGCCGCTCCAGCCCGGCGAATTGCGGCGTGAAGCCGCAGGCGCTGGCGGTGTTGACGATCAGCAGCACCTTGCCGCGCTGGCTGGCCAGGTCGGCCGGTTCGCCCTTGATGGACCGGGCCTGGAAGTCGTAGACGGTCTGGCTCATGGCAGCGCTCCTCTGATTGGGAAGCGATGCTAGCTCAATGGCCCCCGTTGCGCTCAAGCGCCGCCAGCACGGCGGCCGCGACGATGCAGGCACCGCCGATGGCGGTCTTCAGGTCCAGGCTGCCGCCGCCCAGCCAGAGCGCCGAGATGGCCGCCGCCGGCACCTCGACCAGCATCACGATGGCCGTCACATTGGCCGGCAGACGCCCGGCGCCGTACTGCAGCGCCAGATTCGAGAAGAAGAACAGCACGGCCATGCCGGTCAGCGGCAGCAGCCAGATCCAGCCCGGCAGGCTGGGCCAGGGCACCAGGCCTTGGACCCCCATCAGCAACGCCGCCGAACCGGCCACCAGCACGCCACCGCTGAACATGGCCAACGCCCGGGCATGGGCGCCCCGGTGTGATTCGCGCTTGAGCATCACATTGTTCAGCGCGAAGGTGAAGCCGCCCAGCACACCCAGCCAGTCGGCCAGGCCGGAGGGCAGCGGGAAACCGCCCGCCTCGGGCGCCAGCACCACGGCCGCCCCGCCCAGCGCCAGCACCATGCGCAGCAGGGCCAGCCCGGTCAGCCGTTCGCCCAGGATCAGCCGCGCCAGCAGCACGGCCCACAGCGGCATCAGATAGAACAGCAGCACCACCCGCACCACGTCGCCCAGCGCCACGCCCCAGTTGAAGGCGGTATTGGTGGCGCCGGCGGCCAGCATGATCAGCCACAGCGAGGGGGTGCCGAGGAACTCGCGCCAGGCACGGCCGGCGCTCAGGCTGATGACGCCCAGCGAGATCAGATAGAGCGTCACCGTGGCCCACAAGGGGTGCAGGCCGGCGGCCTGGAACTGCCGAAACGGCCACCAGGAAAGCCCCCAGATCAGGGCATTGAAGATCAGCGCGAGGTAGGCCAAGTGAACAGAAGCGGCTAGGGGTAGGCAAGCCCGGTTGGCTGGCCGCAACATCCTGGCCCAAAGCACGGGGAAAACTCTGCAAATTGCTGGCTAGACGGTGCGCCGCCGGCCAACAATGCCCAGGGTTTATAGCATGGCGAAATGCCGGCCCTAGGCCTTCCAATCGGCGGGCGCACGCGGGTCGCCCCGGCGCGCCGGCACCAACACTATCTATGGGAGAACAGCTCTTGGATCATCTGGCCTGCTTCACGCCGGGGGACTTGCGGTCGAACCCGGCGCCCACCCTGGACGGCTATCGCTGGCGTTTGCTGGCGCAGGGGGACTCCTGGTTCTCGAACGCCGCCGCCAAGCTGGATGCCCATGCCAATCTGCTGCAGGAACTGGTCTTCAAGCAGCCGGCGGCGGCCGTCAACTGCGCCGGCCAGGGCGAGGGCCTGGCCCATCTGGTCGACCTGCAGGCCCAGCCCGATTTCGTGCGGCTGCTGACCGGCGCCGACGCTCCGACCTGGGACGGCGTGCTGCTGTCAGTGGGCGGCAATGACCTGATCGCCGCCGCCCGCGTGCTGGCCCACCCCGAGACCCGCCCCGGGCAAGACCCGACCCCGGCGGCCGAGCTGACCCCGCTGCAGCTGCGCCTGCTGCGCCACCAGACCGAGTGGGGCCCGCCCTCGCATGGCGTGGCGCGCTATTTTTCCGAACCGGGCTGGCAGACGCTGGCGGCCTATCTGAGCGCCAATCTGCGCCATCTGCTGAGCCTGCGCGACCAGGGGCCGGCCGCCGGCAAGCCGGTCTTCATGCACTGCTATGCGGTGCCGATGCCGCGTCCGGCCGGCACCGAGGGCGCCGGGCCCTGGCTGTACCCGGCCTTCAAGGCCTACAACATCCCCAGCGCCGACTGGGCGGCGGTCAGCCGCCTGATGGTGATGCATCTGGCCCAGTTGCTGAAGAACCTGGCGGCCGATACGGCGGCCTACCCGGGCCTGCATGTGTTCGACTCCACCGCCGTGCCGCTGGCCCTGGCCACGCCCGGCAGCGCCGGCATCAGCGGCGACTGGTACAACGAGATCCATCTGAACCACAGCGGCAGCTTCAAGATCGCGCGGGCCTGGTCGGAGCATATCGAGGCGGTGCTGGACCGCGCGGGTCTGCCGCTGCCGCGCAGCCCGGCCCAGTCCCGGGCTCGCTCCTGAGCCAGGCCTAGGCAGCCGGTCGTTGGCAGACGGCCGGGCCTGCCTCAGTGGCAGTCGCTGCGCGCCAGCTTCAGCAGGCGTTCCAGTTCCTCGGGGTGGCGCAGGCAGTTGTTATGGTGCCAGCGCTTGATCAGCCACATGGTGCCGGCGACGACGATGCCGAAGATCGTGATCGCGCCGAAGGCCGACATGCCGAACTTGGTCATGCCGGTGTAGAGCGCGCCCAGGCCCAGGATGCAGGCCTGCTCGTTGAAGTTCTGCACCGCGATCGAGCGGCCGGCGCCCATCAGGTTGTGGCCGCGATGCTGCAGCAGCGCATTCATCGGCACGACCAGGAAGCCGCCGATGCCGCCCAGCACGATCAGAAAGGGCGCGGCCACCCAGACATTGCTGATCACATTCATCAAGATCACCAGCAATCCCATCGCGATGCCCAGCGGGATCACCGCGGTGGCGCGCTCCAGCCGCATATACATCGAGGCCACGACGGCGCCGACCGCCGTGCCTATCGCCACCACGCCGACCAGGCTGGAGGCCTGGGTCGTGCCATAGCCCAGCGCGGCGGCGGCCCAGGCCAGCACGATGTAGCGAAGATTGCCGGAAACGCCCCAGAACAGCGTCGTCGTGGCCAGCGAGATCTGGCCCAGCTTGTCCTGCCAGAGGCGGGAATTGCAATTGGCGAAATCGCGCACCAGGCCCAGCGGCCCCAGACCCACCGGCTGCAGCGGTGCGTCGGTGCGCGGGATGCGCAGATTGAACAGGGCCGCGATCACATACAGCCCGACCAGGCTGGCAATCGCCGCCTGCGGCGCGCTGTGGATGCCGGGCAGGCCGAGGCTCAGCAGCCAGGCCGAGGCATGCGGGCCGACCAACTGCCCGCCCAGCAGCACGCCCAGGATGATGGAGGCAATCGTCAGCCCCTCGATCCAGCCATTGGCCTTGACCAGTTGGGAGGGCGGCAGCAGCTCGGTCAGGATGCCGTACTTGGCCGGCGAGTAGGCCGCCGCACCCAGGCCGACGATGGCGTAGGCCATCAGCGGATGGCTGCCGAACAGCATCATCAGGCAGCCGACCACCTTGATGCTGTTCGAGTAGAACATCACCTTGCCCTTGGGCACCGCGTCGGCAAAGGCACCGACAAAGGGCGCCAGGATCACATAGAACAGCGCAAACATCGGCACCAGGGCGGCGCGCTGCCACTCCGGCTCGCCCGAGGTGCGCAGCAGTTCCACGGCGGCGACAAACAGCGCGTTATCAGCCAGCGAGCTGAAGAACTGCGCCGACATGATGGTGTAGAAACCTTTTTTCATCTGCCCGTGAGTGAACTGCGTGGAAATGCTGCGGGAACTGGGGCCAGCCTGGCCCCCGGAAGCAAAGTTTCACAAATGGGCAAGAGCGCGGCTTTATAGCATGCACCCCTTTTGGGGGACAGCGGGCCTGCACCATCGGCGTGCCGGGGCGATGCCACAATTCGGCCCATGCCGCGTCCTATCGAAGCCCTGATCCATGTCCCCGCCCTGGCCCACAACCTCGCCCGCGCCCGCGCCTGCGCGCCGGACGCCAAGGTCTGGGCCGTCGTCAAGGCCAATGCCTATGGCCACGGCCTGGCCGCGGCCTACGAGGGCCTGCGCGGCGCCGACGGCTTCGCGCTGCTGGATCTTGCCGAGGCCCAGACCCTGCGTGAGCTGGGCTGGCGCGGCCCCATCCTGCTGCTGGAAGGCTGCTTCGAGACCCGCGATCTGGAGCTGTGCTCGCGGCTCAAGCTCTGGCATGCGGTGCACTGCGAGCAGCAGATCGACTGGCTGGCGATGCACAAGACCCATGAGCCGCACCGCGTCTTCCTGAAGATGAACAGCGGCATGAACCGCCTGGGCTTCACGGCCAGCGCCTTGCGCGCCGCCTGGAACCGGCTCAACGCCCTGCCCCAGGTCGACGAGATCTCGCTGATGACGCATTTCTCCGACGCCGATGCGAACCGCCTGGGCGGCGACGGCATCGCCCATCAGCTGGCGGCCTTCGACGCCGTCGCGGCCGACCTGCCCGGCGAGCGCTCGGTCAGCAACAGCGCCGCGACCTTGCGCCACACGGCCCGGGTGCGCAGCGACTGGGTGCGCGCCGGCGTGATGAGCTATGGCGGCGTGCCGGACTATCCCGAGCACGACGCCGCCCACTGGGACCTGCGCCCGGCGATGACGCTGCGCTCCAAGATCATCGCCATCCAGAACCTGCAGCCCGGCGACACGGTCGGCTACGGCAGCAGCTTCACCGCCGAGCGGGCGATGCGCATCGGCATCGTCGCCTGCGGCTATGCCGACGGCTATCCGCGCCACTGCCCCAGCGGCACGCCCATCCTGGTCGAGGGCCAGCGCACGAGCACGGTGGGCCGGGTCTCGATGGACATGCTGGCGGTCGACCTGAGCGAGCTGCCGCAGGCCGGCTTCGGCAGCGAGGTGACGCTGTGGGGCTGCGGCCCCAAGGGCGCGGTGCTGGCGATCGACGAGGTGGCCAAGGCCGGCGGCACCATCGGCTACGAGCTGATGTGTGCGCTGGCACGAAGAGTGCCTGTGACGATTCAACATCTGGAGTGAACACCATGGACATGCCGGCGCACCAACTCAGCATGACGGTCCTGATGACGCCGGACATGGCCAATTTCTCCGGCAATGTGCATGGCGGCACCATCCTGAAGCTCCTGGACCAGGCCGCCTACGCCTGCGCCAGCCGCTATGCCGGCCGCTATGTCGTGACGCTCTCGGTCGACCAGGTGATGTTCCGCCAGCCCATCCATGTCGGCGAGCTGGTGACTTTCCTGGCCTCGGTCAACTTCACCGGCAGTTCCTCGATGGAGATCGGCATCAAGGTGGTGGCCGAGAACATCCGCAGCCAGATCGTGCGCCATGCCAACAGCTGCTTCTTCACGATGGTGGCGGTCGACGACGCCGGCAAGCCGGCCAAGGTGCCGCCGCTGAAGCCGGTGACGCCGGACGAATGCCGGCGCTTCGCCTCGGCCCAGCTGCGCCGCGAGCTGCGCCAGGAGCTGGAGCAGCGCTTCCAGCAGATCCGCCAGCCGGGGGCTTGTTGAAACTCGACTGGCAGCCTCAGCCCTGGGAACTGGAGCTCAGCTTTATCCGCGCCCAGGGGGCCGGAGGCCAGAACGTCAACAAGGTCTCCAGCGCCGTCCATCTGCGCTTTGACATCCAGCGCTCCAGCCTGCCGGCGCTGATCAAGGAACGGCTGCTGCGCTTAAGCGACCAGCGCATCACCGGCGAGGGCGTGGTCGTGATCAAGGCCCAGGAGCACCGCAGCCAGGAGATGAACCGTGCCGACGCGATCGAGCGGCTGGTCGCGCTGGTGCAGAGCGTGGCCCACACCCCGAAGGCGCGCCGCGCCACCAAGCCGACCTATGGCTCGCAGCAGCGCCGGCTGCAGGGCAAGTCGCTGCGCTCGGGCATCAAGGCCGGGCGGGGCAAGCCCGGCATCGAATAGAAAAACTCTCATGGTCAAGCGCCTGCGCCTGCTGATCCTGCTCTTCATCCTGCTGGCCGTCGTGCTCAGCGCCGCGCTGGCCCGCTGGCGCATGCATGCCTGGGACCGGCCCCAGGTGGTCGCGCTCTACCCGATCAGCGCCGACGGCCTGCCGGCCACCGAGGCCTATCTGCAGCGGCTCGATGGCGCGGCCTTCGGCGCACTGCAGGACTTCTTCGCCGCCGAGGCGGCCCGCCATGGTCTGGCGCTGGTTCAGCCCTTTCGCTTCGAGCTGGGCCGACGCATGGTCAAGCAGCCGCCGGCGCCGCCAAGCCAGGCCGGACCGCTGGCCGCGATCGGCTGGAGCCTGCGCATGCGCTGGTGGGCCTGGCGCGAGACCCCGGCCACCTCGCCGGTTCCCGATGTGCGGCTCTATCTGATGTTCCATGCGCCGAGCCGCGAGACCCAGCGCCTGCCGCACTCGGTCGGCCTGCAAAAAGGCCGGCTGGGTCTGGCCCATCTGTTCGCCAGCCCGGCCCAGCAGGGCAGCAACCAGGTCGTGATCGCCCATGAGCTGCTGCACACCTTCGGCGCCAGCGACAAGTACGACGGCGCCAGCCTGCAGCCGCTGCCACCCGAGGGCTATGCCGAGCCGGAGCGCTTCCCGCCGCTGCCCCAGCTGAAGGCCGAGCTGATGGCCGGCCGCATCCCGCTCAGCGAGACCGAGTCGCGCATCCCGGCGGGCCTGGGCGAGACCCTGGTCGGCGCGCGCAGCGCCCGCGAAATCGGCTGGCGGCGCTGAAGCACGAGGCGGCTCAGCGCGCCCGCGTCGCGATATAGAGGCTGACCAGGCTCAGCCCCATGCCGGCCAGCGACATCGCCGTCGGCTGCCAGCCCTCGAAGACCGCCGAGATCAGCAGCGCGATCACCGGGATCACAACCCCGGTCAGCGCCGCCCGCGCCGGCCCTTGCGCCTGGGCCAGCTTGAAATACAGCACGAAGGCGAGCACCGAGCCGAACACCGCCAGATAGAGCAGGGACAGCAGATAGCTCGGCCGGGTGTCGAACTGCAGGCCGGCCCCGCTGCCCAGCGACAGCGCCAGCAGGAAGAGCGCGCCATAGCCCATGCTCCAGGCCAGGATGGGCACCAGGGGCAGCTGGCGCCGGGTCAGGGTGAGGGTCAGCACATTGCCTATGCAGGCGCACAGCACCGCCAGCAGGCCCAGGCCCAGACCGAGCGCGGCCGTCGGCCGCGCGCCGGTGGCGGCGATCTCGGGCCAGAAGATCAGCACCACGCCCAGCACCCCGCCGCTGGACGCGAGCAGAAAGCGCCGCGTCACCGTCTGGCCGAAGAACAGCCGGCCCGACAGCGCATTGCCGAACACCATCAGCGAGAACAGCACCGCGACCAGGCCGCTGGGGATGTGGCGCTCGGCCTCGTAGACCGACCAGTAATTGCCGCTGTACTGCACGATGCCGGTGGCCGCCATCAAAAGATGGGCCGAGGCCGGCAGGCCCAGGCTCTCGCCGCGCCAGCGCGCCAGGCCGACCAGCAGCAGGGCCGCCAGCGCAAAGCGCCAGGCCACCGAGTTCAGCACCGGCACCGGCGAGTCCAGCTGGTAGAGGATCACATGCCAGGTGCTGGCCCAGATCAGCGTGGGAATCCAGAACAGCCAGCGTTGCTGCGCGAGGGTGGGCATCAAAAAATCGGGCCGCCCTATTGCCAAGGCACCGGCGGCCCGCCTTCAAAGATAGGGGAAGGGGTTCAAGCCACGCGCTTGAAGGTTGCCAACAAGGCACCGGCGGCGATGAAGAGCGAGCCGAAGGTCTTGTTCAGCAGCTTCAGATGGGCCTCGGAGCGCAGCGCCGCCAGCACCTTGGCGGCCAGCACCGTGTAGCCGGCCATCACGACCAGGTCGGTGAAGCACAGCGTCGCGGCGATCACCAGGTATTGCGGCGCCAGGCTGCGGCCCAGATCCAGGAACTGCGGCACGACGGCGAGCAGAAAGACCGTGCCCTTGGGGTTCACCGCGTTGATGGCCCAGCCTCGCAGCACCAGGCGGCCGCGCGTCGTCACTGCGGCGCCCTCGGCATCGGCCGCCACCATGGGCTTGGCCGGCGCGCGCCATTGCTGCACGCCCAGAAACACCAGATAGGCCACACCCAGCCATTTGACGATGGCAAAGCCCATCGACGAGGCCGCGATCAGCGCGCCCAGGCCGGCACCGACGACGACGATCTGGGTCAGGATGCCCAGCACCAGGCCGAAGGTCATGAAGTAGCCGCGCTGAAAGCCATGGTTCAGCCCCGCGCTCATCGCCGCGATCGCACCCGCACCGGGCGACAGGCTGATCGCCCAGGACGCCGCAAAAAAAGCCAGCCACACCGACAAATCCATCACCACTGCTCCTGAACGCAAGACGGCGGGCTCATCGCCCGCCGCAGACAGGCTTTGTAGCACGGGCGGGCCTGATCGCGCCGGCGCGGGCTTTACAGTCGTGCGGCAGACGGTGCCGTGAACGGTACGGACAATAGCGGGAGGATCAATGCACAACCAGGCTTCTCAGCACCGAAGTGAGCGCAGGCTCATCGAGCAGACCCGGCAGCGCTTGCGGCACCAGCGCTGGCTACGCCTGCATGTGCTGCTGATCGCGGTCTGCACCCTGGGCTGCCTGTGGCTGGGCGGCGCGCTGCTGCGCATAGCGGGTGTTGAATCGCTGGCCTGGCGCTTTGCGCTGGTCCTGCCCTTCACCTACCTGGTCTACCTTGGTCTGTTGCGGGTCTGGGCGGCCTATCTGCTGAGCCGCGAAGAAGGCTCGCCCGATGCGGCCGAGCTCGCCGGCGAACTGCCCTTGCCGCGCCGGGGCGGCTCCTCCGGGCCAGAGTTCAGCAGCGGTGGTGGCGGCGACTTTGGCGGCGGCGGTGCCAGCGGCGACTTCGCCGAGGGCGCACTGAAGGTCGGCGGCGAGGCACTGGGGGCCCTCGACGAAGGCGCGGTGGTGGTTCTGCCGCTGGTCGCGGTGCTTGCCATCGCCGGCTTGCTGGCCGGGCTGCTGGGCGCCGGGGTGTTTGCGTTGTTCGGCGTCGAGGTGCTGATGGCGGTGGCGGTCGAGGTGGCGTTGGCCGCGCTGGCCGGCGGCTTCGCCTGGCGGCGCCAGCGCGAGGGCTGGCTGCTGCGGGCGCTGGGCCACACCTGGCGCGCGGCGCTGGCCATGCTGGTGCTCGGTGTTGCGCTCGGCGCGGCGATCGACCACTGGCTGCCCGAGGCGCAGTCGCTGCCGCATGCCTTGAAGTTGCTGCATTCGGCCTGACCCGCGCTTCCAACCATGCATGTCTTCCAACACATGGAAGATTTGCATGGTCGGGCGCACTGCCAAGACCAGCCGCGACAATCCCCCTATGGCCAAAGACAAAACCATCTTCACCTGCTCCGACTGCGGCGGCACCAGCGCCAAATGGCTGGGCAAATGCCCGGCTTGCGGGGCCTGGAATACCTTGATCGAAGGCCCGGCCGAAGTCGGCGGCAGCGGCGGCAAGAACCGCTTCCAGGCCTTGGCCAAGAGCCAGCCGGTGGCCACGCTCAGCGAGATCGAGGCCAGCGACTTCGAGCGCACCCCCACAGGCCAGGAGGAACTGGACCGGGTGCTGGGCGGCGGCATCGTGGCCGGCGGCGTGGTGCTGATCGGCGGCGACCCGGGCATCGGCAAGTCCACCCTGCTGCTGCAGGCCATCGACGATCTGTCGACCCGGCTGCCGGTGCTGTATGTCACCGGCGAGGAATCGGGCGCCCAGATCGCGATGCGCTCGCGCCGGTTGGGCCTGGCCGGCGCCAAGGTGCGGGTGCTGGCCGAGATCAGCCTGGAGAAGATACTGGCGACCATCGAGGTCGAGCAGCCGGCGTTCTGCGTGATCGATTCGATCCAGACCGTCTACTCCGAGCACCTCAGCTCGGCGCCCGGCTCGGTGGCCCAGGTGCGCGAATGCGCGGCCCATCTGACCCGCACGGCCAAGGCCACGGGCTGCGCGATGGTGCTGGTGGGCCATGTCACCAAGGAGGGCGCGCTGGCCGGGCCGCGGGTGCTGGAGCACATCGTCGACACGGTGCTGTATTTCGAGGGCGATACCCACAGCAGCTTCCGCCTGGTGCGCGCGATCAAGAACCGCTTCGGCGCGGTCAACGAGATCGGCGTGTTCGCGATGACGGACAAGGGGCTCAAGGGCGTGGCCAACCCCAGCGCGATCTTTCTGTCCACCCATGGCGAGCCGGTGCCGGGCAGCTGCGTGCTGGTGACGCTGGAGGGTACGCGGCCCATGCTGGTCGAGCTGCAGGCCCTGGTCGACAGCGGCGGGCCGAGCCCGCGCCGCCTGAGCGTCGGCCTGGACCGTGACCGGCTGGCGATGCTCTTGGCCGTGCTGCACCGCCATGCCGGCGTCGCGACCATGGACCAGGATGTGTTCGTCAACGCGGTCGGCGGCGTGCGCATCAGCGAGCCGGCGGCCGATCTGGCCGTGCTGCTGGCGATCCAGAGCTCGCTGCGCGGCAGGCCGCTGCCCAAGGGCTTCATCGCCTTTGGCGAGGTCGGTCTGGCCGGCGAGGTGCGGCCGGCGCCGCGCGGGCAGGAACGCCTCAAGGAGGCGGCCAAGCTGGGCTTCAGCGTCGCCGTCGTGCCCAAGGCCAATATGCCAAAAGGATCGCCGAAGAAGGATCTCGAGGGCCTGACCGTGCATGCGGTCGAGCGCATCGAGGACGCGATGGATCTGGTCAGGGGGCTTTGAACTCGCCCGGCGTACGCGCCTCCCCGCCCATCAGGCGCCGGCCGGCGCGCTTGTTGCGGTACATCGAGTCATCGGCCGCCTTGGTCAGGCTCAGCTCGTCCTGGCCGTCCTCCGGATAGAGCGCCAGGCCCAGCGAGCAGGTGATCTCGATATGCAGGCCGTTCAGCTCCATCGGCAGCGCCACCTGGTTGAAGATCTTGTCGGCCACCAGCTGGGCGGTCTCGCGCGTCACCGGGCCTGTCAGCAGCACGACAAACTCGTCGCCGCCGATGCGGCCCACCGTGTCGGTCTCGCGCACCGAGCTCTTGATGCGGCGCGCCACGGTCTGCAGCAGCTGGTCACCCACCGCATGGCCGAACTGGTCATTGATGGGCTTGAAGCGGTCCAGGTCCAAGAGGATCAGGCCCAGGTTCTCGTTGTAGCGGCGTGAGTTGGCCAGCGCGAAATGCATGCGCTCGTCGAAATGGGCGCGATTGGCCAGCTCGGTCAGCGGGTCGTGCAAGGCCATGAAGCGCAGCCGCTCCTCGGACTGGCGGCGCGCATTGATGTCGGACAGCGTGCCGATGATGCGCAGCGGCCGGCCCTGCTCGTCGCGCTCGACCACGGTGGCGCGCGCCAGCACCCAGTTCCAATCGCCGCTGCCACTGGCCACCCGGTACTCGCTGACCAGGCTGGGGCTGTGCCCATCCAGGCAGCGCTGCAGCTCGGACTGCAGGCGCGGCAGGTCCTCGGGATGGGTGCAGGCCAGCAGCTGCGAAAGATTCGGCTCGCCCTGGCCGGGCCGCAGCCCCATGATGGTCTTCCAGCGCGCCGAGCTGCTGATGCTGCCGTCGGCGGTGTGCAGATCCCAGACGCCGTCGCCGGCCCCTTCCAGCGCGAAGGCCCAGCGCTGCTCGCTCTCGCGCAGCGCCCGGGTCATGCGTTCGGCCAGCGCCAGCGCCCGGCCCCGCGAGGTAGCCAGCAGCCAGGCCAGCAGCGACAGCAGCACCGACAGGCCGACGCCGGCCAGCAAGACGGCTTCGGTGCCGAGCGCGCCGCGCAGGCTGGCAAAACGCGGCTGAGCCTGCAGGCTTACCGTCCAGGTGTGGCCGCCCACCACCAGAAACTCCTGGGCCTGCAACAGCGGCCGGACGGGCTCGTCCTCGGCCGCCAGCACCGAGCGGTACAGCAGCCGGTCCGCAGCCAGCTCCTGGCCGTCGTACAGCGTCAGCAGCAGACCGGGCGGCAACTCGCCGTAGAGGCTGGCCATCAGCTCCTGCACCAGCACCGGCGCCACCACCCAGCCGCGCAGCCGTTCGCGCCGCTGCGTCACCGAGATCGGCGGCTCATTGCCGCGATAGATCGGCAAGGCCATCAGAAAGCCGGCCGGGTTGCCGGTCTGCGGGCCCGGCAGGGCCAGCTTGGTCGACAGCGCCAGCCGGCCCGAGTCGCGCGCCGCCTCCAGCACCTCGGCCAGCAGCGGCTCGGCCAGCAGATCACGCCCCAGCATTAGCTGGTTGCGCGCGACGCCGGGCTCGATCTGCACCACCGGGGCATGGCGCGGGCGCGAGCCCTCGGGCCAGATCCGGAAGGACTCGTTGCCGGCCAGGCGCTGCCGGCGCAGCAGCTCGGGCAGGTCGGTGGCATCGACCAGCAAGGCCAGGCCCAGGCCCTGCAGCCCGGCGTAGTCGGCGCCCAGCGGCAAGGCGTCGACATAGCGGCGCAGCGCCGCCGCATCGGTCTGCGGATAGGCCTCGACAAAACCGCGCAGCCCCTGCAGCAGGTGTTCATGGGCCGCCATGCGCTGCTCGACGCGCTGACCGACATCGCGCAGGCTGGCATCGAAGGCGGCGCGCAGCTGCCGCTCCTCGTGGCGGCACTGCTGCTGCCAGACCAGCAGGCTCAGGCCCAGGCCGGCGGCCAGCACCAGCCACGGCAAGCCGCGCCAGCGCAAACCCATGGCATGTGGACCGGTGGTGCCCAAGATGGAGGACCTCTTGATTTCAGAACTGAACCATAGCCCTTGCCAGCTCGGGTTTGAAATATTTCTCAAATATGCGCAGCACCGTGCCGTCACGCCGCATCTCGTCGACCAGGGCCCGCCAGCGGCCCTGCTCGGCCTCGGACAGGCTGGCACGCGACATGATCAGCCCATGCGGCACCGGCGGATCGCCGAACTCGATGATCTGGCTCAGCTCGCGCAAGCGCTCCGACTCCAGCGTCGGGTGGTCGAAGGGCTCGACGATCATGGCCTGGATCTGATTAGCCTGCAGGGCCTTGAACAGCGGCGCCAGGCCCGAGGACAGGGTCAGGCCTTGCCGGGCATCGACCACATCGACCAGGCGATTCGCGCTGGCGCTGTAGCGGAAGCTGCGGATCACGCCCAGCTTCAGCCGGGGGTTGCGCTCGAAGTCTTCCAGCCGCGCGACCTGGGCATCGCGGCGCACCAGCAGGTAGTACTTGTTGGAGAAATACCAGGCGAAGGCGGCGAACTTCTCGCGCTCGGCGTTGCTGATGCCCGACAGGCTGAAGTCCAGCGCGCCAGATTCGATCAGCTGCCAGATCCGTGCACGCGGCAGCAGCGAGACATGGAAACGGCAGCCGCTGCGCCGCGCCAGCTCGTCGGCGATGTCTTTGTCGATGCCCTCACCGGTCTCGGCCGAGTAGAGCAGGCCATGGTCATGCAGGGCCAGACTCAGCGGGCGCGAACAGTCGGGCCTGGCCTGCGCCAGGCCCAGGCAGCCGGCCAGCACGAGCAGCAGCAACCAGCCTCGTTCCCGATTCCTCACACCGGTCTCCCGTCACAGCCCAGACCGGGCCAAGAATACGGCAAGCCGGGTTACGAGCCTAGAACAGCCGGCCGCGCAGCCAGCGCCGCAGCCGGGCCCACAGGCCGTCGTTGACGGGCACTGGGGCTGCGACCGGCGCCGCCAGCTGGGCCTCGAAGCGACCGAAGAACTCGCCGATGATCTTCTGCGCGGCGGCCTCGATCACGCGCGAGCCGATCTGGGCCAGCTTGCCGCCGATCTGCACCTGGGCCTCGTAGCTGAGCAGGGTCTGGTCCGGGCCTTGCGGCGTCAGCCGCACGCTGGCCGTGCCCTTGCTGAAGCCGGCCGGGCCGGCTTGGCCCTCGAAGCTGAGGCGGTAGCCGTGCGGCGCCTCGATATCGGCCAGGCTCAGCTTGCCGGTGAAGCGCGCCCGCACCGGGCCCAGCGCGGCGGCGACCACGGCCTCCAGCTGCTCGGGCGCGCTGCGCCGCAGACTCTCGCAGCCGGGGATGCTGGCCTGCAGCACCGCATCGTCGTTCAGCGCCGCCCAGGCCGCGGCCTGGCCGCAGCGCAGCAGTTTCTCGTTCTTGATCAACATATCAGGGCAGGTCCGTGGACAGAGGGACGGCGGCGTGGCCATGTTTGGCGGCCAGCACCGCATGCCAGTCGCGCCAGGCACGGCCGGGGTGGATCTCGCCGCAGCCCGGGCAGCGGCGCTGCTCGGCCGGGGTGTCGTAGAAGGCCTGATAGACCGTGGGCAGGTCCTTGACGATGCTTTGCAGTTGCAGCTCGCGGCGCAGCACCAGGCCGCCGCAATGGGCGCAGGTCCACTCGAACGCGTCGATCACGCCCTGCGCGCGCTGGCGCTCGATCACCAGGCAGACGCTGCCGGCCTCGGGCCGCTGCGGCGAGTGGCGCACATGGGGCGGCAGCAAGAAGATATCGCCCTCTCGGAGATCGACGCGCTGATACTGGCCGCGCTCCCACAGCAGCAGATGGGCCTTGCCCTTGAGCTGGTAGAAGAACTCTTCCTGCGGGTCGTCGTGGAAATCGGTGCGCTGGTTCGGGCCGCCGACCACGGTGCAGATGAAGTCGGCGTCCTGCCAGATCTGCTGATTGCCCACCGGGGGCTTCAGCTCGGCCGCGTGATCGGCGATCCAGCGCTGCAGATTCAGCGGGGGTCCAAATTTAAGCATTTAGAAAAGTCTCCATCTATGATCCGGCCGCCCATGTCGAACGACCCTCTTCTTCCCAGCACGGCCACCCACCAGCTGCGGCCCGCCAATGTGTCGCTGAAGCAGCTGCGCGGCTTTGCCGCCGTCGCGCGCGAGGGCAGTTTCACGCGTGCGGCCCAGCAGCTGTTCCTGAGCCAGTCGGCGCTGTCGGCGCTGATACGCGCGCTCGAGGCCGAGCTGGGCCTGCGCCTGCTGGACCGCACGACGCGCCGGCTGGAGCTGACCGAGGCCGGCCATGAGCTGGTGCCCACCGTCGAGCGGGTGCTGGCTGATCTGGACCATGCCGCCCATGACCTGCGCGCGGTGGCCGAGGCGCGCCGCGGCCGGGTGCGCCTGGGCACGACGCCGCTGCTGGCCGCCAGCATGATGCCCGAGCTGATGCAGAGCTTCCAGGCCGCCCATCCCGGCATCGCGCTGAGCCTGCTGGACGCCAGCGCCGACCAGTTGGTCGGCCAGTTGCGCCTGGGCGAGCTGGACCTGGCCTTGGCCACCTTCGACGACGCGGCCGAGCCCGATCTGCAGTTCGAACCGCTGCTGGCTGATCCTATGGTGCTGGTATGCGCCGCCAGCCATGCGCTGGCCGGCGCCCAGCAGCTGCGCTGGGCCGATCTGCTGGACCAGCCGCTGCTCTTGATCAAGCCCGGCAGCGGACTGCGCGCCCTGGTCGAGCAGAGCTTTGCGCCGCTGGGCGGCTGCCCGCGCCCGGCCCAGGAAGTGGCCCATATCAGCACCGCGATGGCGATGGCCGCCGCCGGCCTGGGTGTGGCCATCCTGCCGGCCTATGCGCTGAAGGCTGGCGGCGCGGCGCCGCAGGGTCTTGTCGGCGTGCCGCTGACCGAGCCCCGGGTGCTGCGCCAGCTGAGCCTGGCCCAGCTGAAACAGCGTTCGCTGTCGCCGGCGGCGCGCGCCATGGTCGAGCATCTGAGGACGCATCTGCAGGCTCCGGTCGCGGTCAAACGCTCACGGCGGCGCACCGCGCCATGATGGTGCGCAGCGCCGAGTAAGGCGTCACCAGCGAGGTCTTGGGATTGTCGGGCGAAGGCAGGTTCTGCACCTGCAGGCTGATACGGCCGACCCGGCTTTGCGCCTCGATCTCATGCACATTGCCGCTGGCCTGCGGGTCGGCGATCAGCTCGACCCGGGTCTGATCCAGGCCCAGGGTGCACAGCGCCAGGGTCGCGGCCACATTGGCATTCTTCGGATACTGGCGTGCCGCCTCGCGGGCCGTGCCACGGAAGAACACGGCCGGCTCGCGCACCGCAGCCAGGTCCAGCAAGGCCTCGGCCGGCGTGTCGCGCCAGGCCTGCGGCGGCTTGCGCGAGCGGTAGCAGACGCTGTCCAGGCCGGCCAGCCGCGCTGCCTGCAGCCAGTCCAACCCGGCCAGCGCGCCCGAGGGCAGCAGGACCTGACGCCCCTCGGCGCCGGCCTTGCGCTGCAGCGCTTCCAGCAGGGCTGCATCGGACAGCGCCCCTACCGAGACGATCAAGAGATCGGCCCCGGCCTCCAGGCAGGCCTCGCCATGGCTGCGCACCGCCTCGTGGCCGGCGGCCTCGACCACCAGCTGCGGGCCCAGGGCCAGCAGCGCTTCGATCTCGGTCAGCACCGGCACGGCCAGGCCCGCGCCCTCCTCCGCATGGCGGCACAGCACGCCCACCAGCTCGACCCCGGCGGCCGGCCCCAGCGCCAGCAGCTCGGCGGCGATCACGCGGCCAATCGCCCCATGGCCGATCAGGGCCACTCTCATTGCTTTGTTGTCTTGTTTCACCTTGCCATCTCCAGGGCTTGATGCACCACACGGCGGGCCAGCACGGCCGCCAGATGGGCGCGGTAATCGGAGCCGGCGTGCAGATCGCCGGCCATCAGGTCTTGATCGACGCGCAGGCCTTGCAGCGCGGCCGGCTCGAAGCGGCGCGCCAGCGCGGCCTCGAAGGCCGGCAGGCGCTGCACGCCCTGGGTCGTGCCGCTGACGGCGACGCGCACCGCGCCATCGTCCAGCTGGGCCACCGCCACGCCCACCAGCGCAAAGCGCGAGGCCGGCTGCTCGATCTTCTGATAGGCAAAACGCCGCGGCCGGCGCAGGCGCAGGCCGCACAGCAGCTCGTCCGGCTCCAGCGCGGTGCCGAAGAAGCCGGTGAAAAAGTCATCGGCGACGAGCTCGCGCCGCTCGGTCGCAAAGCTCGCGTCCAGCGCCAGCAGCCCGGCCGGCCAGCAGGCGGCCGGATCGGCATTGGCCACCGAGCCACCCACCGTGCCCATCGCCCGCACCTGGGCGTCGGCGATATGGCCGGCCATCGTCGCAAGACCCGGCACCCAGGCGCGCAGCGCTGCCGACGCGGCCAGCTCGCGATGGGTCTGCATCGCGCCGAGCAGCAAGCGGCCGCCCTGCTCGCGGCTCTCGCGCAGCGCCGCGATGCCGCCCAGGTCGATCAGCCGCGCCGGCGCCATCAGGCCCAGCTTCATCGCCGCCAGCAGGCTTTGCCCGCCGGCCAGCAGCTTGGCATCGACGCCGTCGCGCAGCAAGGCCAGCACCTCGGCCACCGAGCCGGGGCGGCAGTACTCGAAGTCATGCATGGTCCGCCTCCCCGCGCATCACCGTCAGGCCCTCGCAGACCGCAGAGACGATGCCCTCGTAGCCGGTGCAGCGGCACAGATTGCCGGCCAGCGCCACGCTGACCGGGCCGGGCTCGGCCGGCACATCCTCCCGCGCCATCGCGCAGGCCCGCATCAACATGCCCGGCGTGCAGAAGCCGCATTGCAGGCCATGGTGCTTGGAGAAAGCCTGTTGCAAGGGATGCCAGCCACCCGCAGGCGCCAGGCCCTCGACGGTCCGCACCGCAGCGCCCTGGGCCTGCAGCGCCAGCAGATTGCAGGCCTTGACCGCGCGACCGTCCAGCAGCACGGTGCAGGCCCCGCACTGGGCGGTGTCGCAGCCGCGGTGGCTGCCGCTCAGGCCCAGCTGCTCGCGCAGCAGGTCCAGCAGCAAGGTGCTGGCCGGCAGGTCCAGGTCCTGCGCCTGGCCATTGACGGTGAGCGTGAGGCGCGGCATCGCGCTCAATCCAGCTTCAGGCCGCTGAGGGCGAACTGCTCGCGGATCGTGGCCTTCTCGGCCTCGGTCAGCGGCAAGAGCGGCCGGCGCACCGGTCCGCCGACGCGGCCCAGCAGCTCCAGCCAGTACTTGCTGTGCGCCTGCGGCTTGCCCTTGGGCTTGCAGGCCTTGAAGGCCTGGCGCGCCGACTCCAGGCTGTCGCGCACCACCCTGGCCTCCTTGAACTTGCCCTCGAAGGCCAGGCGGGTGTAGTCGTTGATGCGCTGGTCGGCGCCGGTCTGCAGCAGCAGTGGCGGGGTCGAGCACAGGTACAGGCGCCAGCCCAGCTCCTCGATATTGTCCAGCCACTCCTCCTCCGAGGCGGTGCTGACCTGGATCTGATCGCCGACCAGGCGGCTCAGCTCGATATACATCTCGCGCGGCACGCTGTACTTGATCGCGACGATATTGGGCAGCTGCGCGATGCGAGCACAGAGCGCCGGGCTCATCAGGTAACCGCAGTCCGGGTGGTTCCACATCGCGATGCCGATGTCCAGCTGCTCGCTGATATGGCGGTAGTACTCGTAGATGGTCTCGTCGGTATCGGCGCCGAAATGCAGCACCGGGCTGTGCACGACGATCCAGTCGGCGCCCACCGCCTGGGCATGGCGGCCCAGCGCCAGCACCGTGTCCAGATTGGTGTCGGAGCAGGACATCACGGTGCGCGAACCCAGGGCTGCGGCCTCCTCGGCGGCGATCGCGAAGCTGCGCTTGCGCTCTGCCAGCGACATAGCGAAGAACTCGCCCTGCTTGCCGCAGACGAACAGGCCGCCGAGCTTCAGCCCGCCCATCCAGTGGCGCAGATTCGCGCGAAAGCCCTCTTCGTCGACGGCGCCGCTGGCATCGAACGGTGTCAGGGTGGCGGCCCAGACGCCGGTGAAATGCGCCTTGGCATAGGCCTTGGCGTCTTGCTTGCTGTAGTTCATGACTTGCTCTCCGTGTTGTCTTGGTGGATGGCCCGCCACAGGCGCTCGGCCGTCAGCGGAAAGTCGAGTTGTGGGTGGCCGCCCAGCGGCCGCAGCGCGTCATGCGCGGCGTTCAGCAGTGCGGCCGGCGCACCGATGCAACCGGCCTCGCCGACCCCCTTGGCGCCCAGCGCATTGGCGGCGCTGCGGGTCGGCAGGCTGGCAAGCCGCAGGCGCGCCGGCATGTCGTCGGCGCGCGGCAGCGCGTAGTCCATCAGCGAGCCGGTCAGCAGCTGGCCCTGCTCGTCATAGACCAGGCGCTCCATCAGGCCCTGGCCCAGGCCCTGGGCCAGGCCGCCGATCAGCTGCCCATGGACCAGGGCCGGCACGACCACCTGGCCGGCATCGTCGACCCAGACCAGGTCCTCGATGCGGGGCTGGCCGGTCTCGCGATCGATGGTCAGCGCCAGCATCACGCAGCCGGCCGCCCAGGCCTCGTGCGCGACCTCGTGCACCAGGTCCACCGTGTGCGGCAATGCCGCGCCGGCGGCCAGCTCGGCGCGCAGCTGCTGCGCCGCCTTCAGCACCGCGCTGCCGCCGATGGCCGTGCTGCGGCTGGCCAGCGCGCCGATGCCCACCGGGCAGGCGGCGGTATCGCCATGAAGCACGCGGATGTCGGCGCTCGCACAGCCCAGCGCCTCGGCGGCGATCAGCGCATAGCTGGTCTCGCGGCCCTGGCCCTGGGCCGTGGCGCCGGTGGACAGCAGGTAGCGGCCATCGGCCTGGGCCGTCAGGCGCACGCTTTCGAAGCCCTGGCCGCAGGGCTCGACATAGAGGGCGATGCCCAGGCCCACCACCTCGCCGGCCGCGCGGCGGCGCGCCTGCTCGGCGCGGCGCTCTTCGTAGCCGAACATCTCGGCGGCGCGGCGCAGCAGGGCCGGCAGATCGCAGGCATCGAGGCGCTGGCCATTGGGCCAGTCGGCGGGCAGCTGCTGCGGCGCCCAGCAGTTGCGCAGGCGCAGCGCCAGCGGGTCCAGGCCCGCGCCGGCGGCCGCCTCGTCGATCAAGCGCTCCATCAGGATGGCCGCCTCGGGCCGGCCGGCACCGCGGTAGATGCCCACTGCGGCGGCATTCGACAAGCGGCCCTCGCCGCGCACCGCCTGCACCGGCACGCGGTAGGGCCCGGGCAGGATGCGGCAGGCATTGCGCAGCGGCGCGGCCGCGCTATAGGGCAGCCAGTGGCCCAACGCAAAGCACAGATCGGCCTGCAGCGCGGCGAGGTGGCCGTCGGCGTCCAGCCACAGCCGGCCCTGCAGCCGCGCGGCGCGGCCGTGGGTGGCCGACAGCAGGTCCTCGCCACGGGTGGACTGCCACAGCAGCGGCCGGCCCAGCCGGCGCGCGGCCCAGGCCAGCATCAGGTCTTCCGGAAACACCGAGGCCTTGCCGCCGAAAGCGCCGCCGACATCGGGCGCCACCACCCTCACCTGTTCCAGTGCCAGGCCCAGCGCCAGCGCCAGGTCCTCGCGGGCGCGGCTGGGGGTCTGGGTCGACAGCCAGGCCTGCAGGCCCCGGCCGTCCCAGCTCAGGAGCGCGGCGCGCGGCTCCATGGGCGCCGGCGCGACCCGGGGCAGCGCAATCTGCGCCTCGGCGGCGGCCGGGTTCCCGGGCAGGCGGCCCACGGCGAAATCGCTGCGCAGCGCGATGTTGTCGGGCAGGCCGGGATAAAGCGCGGGGGCGCCTTCGCTCTGGTGGTCCAGAACCGGGGCCAGGTCTTGATAGTCGGCCCAGACCAGATCGGCCGCCGCCTGGGCCTGGGCCCGGCTCTCGGCCAGCACCAGGGCCACCGGTGCGCCGACCGCCAGCACCCGGTCGGCCGGCACCAGTTCGGCCTCGGGCAGGGTCATGCCGGCCAGCAGGCGGTTGACGCGGGGCTGGCGCAGGCCGGCGAAATCGGCCGGGCCCAGCACCGCCAGCACGCCCGGCTGGGCCCGCGCCTCGGCCATCTCCAGGCCCAGCAGCCGCGCATGGGCATGGGGGCTGCGCACAAAGACCGCGTGGGCCTGGCCAGGCAGGCGGATATCGCCGACAAAGCGCCCGCGCCCGCTCAGCAGGGCTGGGTCTTCGACGCGCAGAAAGCCGACGGCGTCGGGGATGGCGGCTTGTTCGGTAGGCATGGGGGCAATTGGACACAGGGCCTAGCAGCAATACAAACGCAAAATATTTGTTGATTCAGTGGTTTTGTTTCTGGATCGATTGCAGCACCGGAACGCAAAGGAGTTCGGATATTTTGGATACCTAATAAATATTGTGTATACATGACATCATTGAAGCATCCCATCTCAACGAGGCCGATGTCATGAAGAAGACTGTTCCGACCCCTGCGCCGCGCAAGACCAGCCGGCTGGCCGCGCTGTTGGCTGTGGCCATGCTGGGCGCCAGCGGCGCCGCCTTGGCTCAGGCCGAGGGCAGCGCGGTCAGCATCTACGGCTTTCTGAAGGTGGATGCCGAGATCGTCAGCGGCGGCAGCAACGGCAGCCTGAAGCGCCTGGCCAACAACCTCTCGGTGCTGGGCTTTCGCGCCCGCGAGGACCTGGGCGGCGGCCTCAGCGTCTGGGCGCAGATCGAAACCAATGTGCGGGCCGACACCGGCGAGGGTCCCTGGGGCGGCCGCAACACCGGCATCGGACTCAAGGGCAGCCTGGGCGAGCTGGTGCTGGGCCAGTGGGAGACACCGCTGCGCTTTGTCTCGATCTATGCAGTCGACCCCTTCACGGCCGGCATCTTTGCTTCCAACAGCCTGATAGGCAACGGCTTCGCGACCGCGGCCAATGGCGCGGCGGCCGCCTCCTTCGACCGCCGCCAGCCCAATCTGATCCAGTACTGGAGCCCCAGCATCCAGGGCTTCAGCGCCCGGCTGGCCTGGGCGCCCAGCGAGGAGAAGACCGACAAGACCGCACCCGAGTTGTTCTCCGGCCTGCTCAGCTACAGCCAGGGCCCCCTCTATGCCGCCTATGGCTACGAGCTGCACCGCGAGTATTTCGGCCCCGGCAGCGCCGACAGCGCGCACCGTTTTGGCATCGCCTACTCATTCGGACCGACGCGGCTGCGCGGCAGCTGGGAGCGGCTGCGCTACGAGCCGGCGCCGGGCCAGCACCTCAGCCGCAATGCCTGGCAGCTGGCCGTGACCCATCAGCTGAGCGCCAGCGGCAGCCTGCGCGCCTCCTATGTGCGGGCCGGGCGCTCCAGCGGCAATGCCAGCACGGCCATCGGCGGCATCGCGCGGCCGGGCAGCGACTCGGGTGCCAGCCAGGTGTCGCTGGGCTATGGCCACACCCTGTCCAAGCGCACCGAGCTGTGGGCCGCCTACACCCGCATCAGCAACGGCGCCGACGCGCTCTACAACCTGTCAGCCAATAGCCTGGCCGGGCTGCAGGCCGGCCAGGACCCGCAGGGCCTGGGACTGGGCATCACGCACCGCTTCTGAGGGCGGTGCCGATGCCTGGTGGCGGCTCAGGCGGCGGTCTTGCGCGGCCGGCCGCGCGTCGCGGCCTTGGCGGCCGGCTTGGCGGCAGCGGCACGGCGCGGGCGCGCGGCCGGCGCTGCCGCCGCCTCGCCGGCCTGCTGCTCGCGCAGCAGCTCCAGCACGTTGATGGAGAGACGGGCCGTGTGGTTGCGCATCGCCTCGTAGGAGGCCTCGGCGTTCGACGCGACGATGGCCGCGATCACGGCCTGGTGCTCGTCGTGCGAGACGGTCAGCCGGCGCTCGACCTTTTTCTGCGCGGCACGGAACGGCGCCAGCCGCTCGCGCAGGCTGTCGAGCACGCCGGTCAGCGTGCGGTTCTGCGCGCCAGCGCCGATCAGCTGGTGGAACTGGTGGTTCAGCTCCAGATAACCGGCCTCGTCGCCGCGCGCCACGCAGTCCTCGCTCTGCTGCTGCAACATCTGCAGCTGCTTCTTCTGCACCGCGCTCATGCGCTCGGCGCTGATGCGGCAGCACAGCGCCTCCAGCTCCACCATCGCCTCCAGCATGTCGGACAGATCGCTCAGCCCGATGCTGCGCACGATGCCGCCCTTGCGCGGCTGCAGATCGATCAGGCCGCGCGCGGCCAGCTCGCGCAGCGCCTCGCGGATCGGCGTGCGCGAGACCTGGAAGCGCTCGGCCAGCACCAGCTCCTCGAGCTTCTGGCCCGGCGGCAGTTTGCCGCTGACGATGTCCTCGGTCAGGCTGCGGCAGATGGCGGCGGATGCGTTATTGGCCATGCGTGATCAATCCCCGGGTGTGGGCTGCGCCAGCCCTTGTTCGTAGCGCCAGGCCAGGCGCGATGACAACGCGCAAGACCTGGCCCCGGGGATTTTAGCTGCGCCAGACACAAGACAGCCTTGTTTTGCGCTTATTGAATACACATTAATTATCATGTATACATATGACCTTGATCACCCGAACCCCTCAATTACCCATCCACAGGAGACCCTCTCATGGCTAATGGCAAGCTGCGCCACATCGCGATCTCGGTGCCCGACCCTTGGGCCGTCGCACCCTTCTACATCGAGTCCTTCGGCCTGAAGAAGGTCGGCGAGACCGATTCCTCGCTGGCCCGCGGCATTTATCTCAGCGACGGCACCGTGACGATCGCGCTGCTGAAGTACAAGACCGACGAGGCCGCCGGCGAGCGCGGCCGCGACTATGTGGGCCTGCACCATATCGGCTTCTGGGTCGACGAGATCAAGCAGGCGCGCGCCGAGTGCGAGGCCGCCGGCGGCACGTACTACATGGGCGAGGTGCCGGTGAAAGGCAACAGCTTCTACGAGGTCAAGTACCGCGACCCGAACGGCGTCATCATCGACCTGACCGACCACGGCTGGGGCGGCGCCTCCAAGGACGGCGGTACCCGGCCCGACGGCCCTGAGCTGCGGCATCCGGAACTGAAGGCCGAGCGCAGCGGGCTCTGAGCTCAGCTGCGCACCTCCAGATCGAAGGCCAGCAGCTTCCACTGGCCTTGTTCCAGCACATAGCGCTGCTCGAAGTCCACACGGCTCTTGCGCAGCTGGTAGTGCCCGGGCAGCACCAGCACGCCCTGGGCGTCGAGGCGGGCGGCCTCGATCTGCGGCTCGTGCTGGTTCAGCACGGTCAGGTCGCCGATATCGAACAGCGGGCGGTAGGCCTCGTCGAGCTTGGCGACGCTGAACTGCCGCTGCCACGTTTGCGAGATATTGCGGTGAAAACGCGCCATGCTGCGCTCGCGGGTGGAGACGGTGAACTCGTGCATCGCCAGCTTGACCATCTCGGCCTTGGCGCGCTCGTCGGGCAAGGCGGGCTGCGGGGTCGGCGTCGTGGCGTCGGCGATGCCGGCCGGGTCGCGCCCGATGGCCTGGATACGCCAGGCATCGCCTTCCTTGACCAGCGTGATGCTGACCGGGATGGTGGCGCCGCCCGCCGCCTCCAGCATGCCGCGCAGCTCACCGCGCGCGCCGCTGACCTTGCGCTCCGACCAGCTGGTGCCGGCAATATCGCTCATGCCCTGGCTGCGCAGCTGGCGCGTCAGGCCTTCTTCACCGAGGCTGTCGCGCAGCTCGCGGGCCAGCAGCGCGCGTGCGCCGGCCATGTCGTGCTGGCGTGCGGCGCTGAAGAACTGGTCGGCGGTGCTGGCCAGGCCGGCGGTCAAGTACAGGCCGGCGCTGACCGCGATGGAGGCGAGGCCCAGCAGGGCGACGGCGATCTTTTTCCAGGGTTTCATGGCAAGACTCCTTGCTTCTAAGGGTGGGGTGGTGCCGATGGCTCAGGGGGCGTCCTCGCCATCGGCGGCGAACTCGAGGAAGCGGTACTGGCCGTCCACGCGGCCGAAATAGAAGGCGTAGGGCCGGCAGAACACGACCCGGCGATCGCCGCCATCCGGCAGCGCCGCTTGCCTGGCCAGGCAGCGGCGCTGGGCGTCGGCAAAAAGCAGCCGGGGCATATCGCGCTGGAAACCGGCACGGTCCAGCGCGCGGCCCTCGAACAGAAAGGGCAGCCGGCTCAGCCCGGCCAAGGCCGGGCCATCCTGGGCACCGACGGCAGCGCGGAAGCGGGCATGGAAACCGGCAAAGTCCTCGGCCCACAGCGGCCGCCAGACCAGCGCCAGCAGCAGCAAGAGCAGGAGTCGTGGCTGTCTCATCACGGACCGCCTCACCACAGGCCCAGCCAACGCGGCTTCGTCACCGCCTCCAGGCGAGCCACGGCGCGCTTGTGGGTCTGCAGATTCCAGGCCGTGGCCTCGGCGCGCTGGCGCGCCAGATCCAGCGGGCGCGCCCCGACGGCCAGAGGCTCGCCCGGCCCGAAGGCGCGCGACATGATGGGAGCCCGGTATCGGTAGGGTGCCGTGCTGCGCAGCTGCGGGTCGGCCCCCTGCGCCAGCAACCAGTCGATGCCGCGCACGCTGTCATGGAGGGCGGCAAAGTGCAGCGGCGTGAGGCCGCTCTGGTTGCGCACATTCACCCCGGCCACCAGCAGGCGCGGGTGGAACACCGTGTGAAGGGGCACGTTGCCGCGCGGGTCGGTGGCCAGCGGGTCGGCACCACCGTCCAGCAAGGCATCCACCGCTGCGTAGCCGGCCATATGGATGGGCTGCCTGCCCTCGGCATCCAGCGCATCAATGCGGGCCCCGCGGGCGATCAGCAACCGGGCGCACGGCCCGCAGCCGAAGCGGGCCGCAAAGTGCAGAGTGGTCTCGGCATCGTCGCTGGTGCGCGCGTTGGGGTCCAGACCCGCGTCCAGCAGGCGCTGCAAGGCCGGTTCGCCCGCACCGAGGTGTATCGCCTTGTGCAGCACGGTGGCGCCGCCCATCGGGTCGATCGGATAGGGCTTGCCGCTGCGCTGCTGCCGCGCGATCAGCTGCTCCAGCCCCGTCAGGCTATCAGCGGCAAAGACGGCTTTGAAGGCCTCCATGCCATCGTCCTGCGCCCACAGCGCGCCGGCCATCGAGCCCAGCAGCAGCGCAATGACGTGGCGGCGAAGCAGCGCGGACAGGTGGATGCTCATCAGGGCCTCTCGGGTCGACGCGCCGGGCTGGCGCACGAGAGGCAGTGTCAGAAGCGCAGGTATCGGCCGCGCTTCGCGCCGCGTATCGCTGTGTTTCTTATGTTGTCAGGGCACCGGCCCTCACGGCATCAGGCGCCGCGTGCGGCGCGGCCGGCGTCGAGCTGGGCGCGCAGCTCTGCGACCTCGGCGGCCAGGTTGTCGCGCGCGGTGACCGCGCCGACCAGCTCCATCTCGGCGGCCAGGCGCGCATCGGACTCGCCCGCCGCGCTCGCCAGCTGGCGCTCGAGCTGGCGGCGCAGCTCGGCGAGCTGGGCGTCCTTGCCCTCGATGGCCAGCTGATCCTTGGCCTTGCCGACCAGGGCGTTGGAGGCGATATCGCGGGCATGGCGCAGCTCCACTGTCAGCCGCTCGATGCTGGCATCGCGCTCCGCCAGCTGGGCCAAGGCCTGCTCGTTCGACTGCCGCAGTGCGGCCAGTTCGCCCTCTGTTTGCGCCAGGCTGTCACGCAGCGGCGCCGCCGCGTCCTCGGCCAACTGCCGGGCCCAGTCGCTCAGGGCAGCCGTGATCGACGCGGGGATAGGGGCGGCAGCGCCGTCGGCGGGGAGTTCTTGGCCTGACATATCGATTCAAATTCCGTAGGGAGTGGAGGTGCGGCCTGTCAATCAGTGCTTGGCGGGTTTGTTCATCAGGATAGAGGCGACGGTTCGGCCACTTTTCTTTAACGCGAGGGCTGCGACGCCGCCAGCTGCAGCAGCGCGCGGAACGCCGGTTCGGCCATCGGCTTGTGGAACAGCCAGCCCTGGGCGGCGCCGCAGCCCAGGGCACGCAGGGCCTGCAGCTGCTGCTCGGTCTCGACGCCCTCGGCCACCACCGCCAGACCCAGGGTGCGGGCCAGGCTCAGGATGGCGCTGGCGATCGCGCGGTCGTCGGCATGGTCGGCGATGCCGTTGACAAAGCTGCGGTCGATCTTGAGCTCGCTGATCGGCATGCGCTTCAGATAGGACAGCGAGGAGTAGCCGGTGCCGAAGTCATCGATGCTGATCTTGAAGCCCAGCCCGGTCAGCTCGGCCAGCACCTGCAGGCCGGCCTCGCCGCGCTCCATCAGCGTGCCCTCGGTCAGCTCGATGATGATGCTGGCCGGCGCCAGGCCGCAACGGGCCAGGCTGTCGCTGAGCCAGCCGGCGAAGCCGCTGCCGCGCAGCTGGCTGGGCGAGACATTGATCGCGATCGGCGGCACCACCAGGCCGGCTTCGCGCCAGGCCACGATGTCGGCGATGGTGCGCATCAGCACCAGCTCGCCGATGCCAGCGACGATGCCGGAGCGCTCGGCCAGCGGGATGAACTCGGCCGGCGAGATCGGACCCAGCTCCGCATCGGTCCAGCGTACCAGGGCCTCGGCCCCGATCAGCGCGCCGTCCGCGATACGGATCTTGGGCTGGTAATGCACACCCAGCTGGCGCTGCGCAATGGCGCGGCGCAAATGGGTCAGCAGGGTCAGGTCGCGCTGCAGGGCCTGCTTGATGTCCTGGGCGAAGTACTGGAACTGGTTCTTGCCCAGCTCCTTGGCCCGGTACATCGCGGCATCGGCGGCGCGCAGCAGGCTGGTCGAATCGTCGCCATCGCCGGGGAACTGGCTGATGCCTATGCTGGCGCTCACATAGAGCTCGTGGCCCAGGCACTGGAAGGGCTGGCTCAAGGCGGTGACGATGCGCTCGCACACCGTGTTGACCTGCAGCGCATCGATGTTCTCCAGCAGCGCGGCGAACTCGTCGCCACCGAGGCGCGCGATGGTGTCGATATCGCGCAGGCAGTCGAGCAGGCGCTGCGACACATCCATCAGCAGTGCATCGCCGACCTCGTGGCCCAGCGTGTCGTTGATGGTCTTGAAATTGTCCAGATCGATGAACAGCACGGCCAGCACATGCTGCTCGCGCTGCGCCAGCGCGATCGCCTGGCGCAGCCGCTGCTGCAGCCGGGCCCGGTTGGGCAGGCCGGTCAGATCGTCCTCATGGGCCATGCGGCGCAGATGCTGCTCGGCGCGCATGCGCTGGATCTCGGTACTGGCCCGCACCGCCAGCAGCTCCATCAGCTCGGTGGCCAGGCGGCTGTCGGGCAGGCTGGCGCGGCCCAGCACGGCCAGCACGCCGATCGCCGTGCCGCGGATATCGAACAGCGGCACGCCGACATAGCTCTCGGCCACCAGCCCCTGCAGCAGCGCGGCCTGCGGATAGCGCCGGCTGAGCCCCTCGGGCACGACCAGGCTCTGCCGGCCCACCACCTCGGCGCAGGGCATCTGGGCGATCACATAGCTGAGGTTGTTCTGCTGCTGCCCATCGCAGCAAAAGGCCAGCGTGCGGGCGCTGGCACCGCCCGGCCCCTCCAGCACCGCGACGAAAGCATGGTCGCCGCCGAACAGCCGCACCAGCTGCTGCACCAGATTGCGGAAATAGGCCTCGCCATAGCTGCCCGAGCCGCCGACGGCCAGTTCGCGCAAGACCTGCTCCAGGCGATGGCTCTGGTCCAGCTCGTGCTCCAGCCGGCTGTTGACACGCTGCAGCTCCTGGGTGCGCGCCTGTATCAGCGACTCCAGCGATGCCGCGCGCTGATCGACCGCGCGGACAAAGTGCAGCGCGCGGAAATCGCTCTCGATCAGCTGGCGCAGCTGGCCCAGCAAGCCCTGCATGGCCGCCGAGCGGGGTGCCGCCTCGCGCGCCAGCACGCACAGCGTGCCGTACACCGTCTTGTCCGGCCACAGCAGGGGCACGCCCAGATAGGCCCGCATCTGGCCGTTGGCAGCCAGCCGCGGCCGCCACAGCGGGTCCTGCGCCGCATCATCCACCGTCAGCGCGGCGCGCCCGGCGACCACCGCCGCGCAATAGGCCTCGGCCGGCAACGGCCGTTCGTCGCCGGTCTCGAACAGCGGAGCGTCCGAGCGACTGGCGACTTGCACCCGCAGGCCCGCCGGGCCGACGCAGCTGATCAGCGCGGCATCGGCCGCATACACCTCGGCCAGCAGATCGACCAGGCGCTGCCATTTGCGCAGATACAGGCCGGGGACCTGGTGCGGCTGCGGGCTGCCGCTATCGAGGTCCATCACTCAGTGCGGGCAAAGCCGCCGCACATCGGCCTCGAAGGCCTGCAGCCGCGCCTCGTTCTGGGCCTCGCGCTCCAGCTTGCAGATGACCCGGAAGTCGCCCTCGATCAGCTGCTTCAGCCCGCGCAGCAGCTGCTCGGACGGCGGCATGAAGTCGCGCGTCTTGCGGTCCAGCACGCAGACGGTGCCGAAGATGCTGTCATCGGGCCAGACCAGCGGAACGCCCAGATAGCTGATCATGTTCAGCTTGATATCCGGGTTGTTCATCCATGCCGGATCCTGCAAGGCATTGGGCACCCGCAGCGATTCGCGCGTGGCCATCACCGTCTCGCAGTAAAGCCCGGTGCCGAGATCGGCCTTCTCATGCTCCTCGTAGGGATTGTCATCGCCGAGGCTGGAGATCAGCACCTCGATCTGCTCGGGCCAGACCCGCATCACCAGCGCGGCCGGCACCTGCACCGCGGCCGCCACCAGATCGGCCGACTGCTGCCAGCGCTCCATATATTCCTGCGGGACATCTTTTTTCTCGTACATCGCGAGCTCCCTTGCTGCCACGCCGTTCTGCGGCGCTGCCGGCGGCGGCCACCGGCGGCCGCTGGAGCATGCTACGCCCGGCCTGGGCCGGGCGGCAAATCTAGACGGCAGCGACCTCCGTCAGCGGCCCGCTGCCGGCAAAGAAGCCTTGCAGATTCGCGATCACGTTCTCCACCTGGGCACGCTGGGCGGCCGGTGAGCGGCCCGAGACATGGGGGGTCAGCAGCACCCGGGGCGAGGCGGCCAGCGCGGCCGGCACGGCGGGCTCGCTCTCCAGCACATCGAGCCCGGCGCCGGCGATCTCGCCGGCCTCCAGCGCCGCGATCAGCGCGGCGGTGTCGACAACCGAGCCCCGCGCGATATTGACCAGATAGCCGGCCGGCCCGAGCGCGCGCAAGACCTCGCGACCGACCAGATGGCGGGTGGCCGGGCCGCCTGGACAGGCCAGCACCAGGAAGTCGGACTCGGCGGCCAGGGTGGTCAGCGCGGCCACATGGCGATAGGGCAGCTCGACACGCGGCGTGCGCGCGGTGTAGGCGATCTGCATATCGAAAGCCTGGGCGCGGCGCGCGATCTGCTGGCCGATATGGCCCAGGCCCAGCAGGCCCAGGCGGGCGCCGTTCAGGGTCGGGCGGGCGGCGCGGCTGGCCTCCCAGTCGCCGCGCTTGACGGCCGCATCGAGCCCGACGAAGCCGCGCGCCAGCGCCAGCATCAGGCCCAGCGCATGATCGGCCACGGTGGCATTGTTGACGCCCGGCGCATGCGTCACCGCAATGCCGCGCGCGTGCGCCGCCGCCAGGTCGATGTTCTCGTAACCGGCCCCAAAGCTGGCGACCAGGCCCAGCGCTGGCAACCTCGCCATCGCGGCCGCGCTCAGGCCGGTGCTGCCGTTGCTGAGCACCGCGCGCAGTCGGCCCAGCCGCGCCTCGCCCAGGCGCGCCCCCAGTGTGTCGAGGGCCTCGGTATCGCGCAGGCCGGCCGGCTCGTAGATCAGCGCATAGCGCGCGTCCAGCGCCGCCAACGCCTCGGGCTGCAGGGGGATCAGGACCAGCAGCGGCTCGCGGTCAGGCTGGGCATCGTTCAAGGTCATCGCATCGCTTTCGTGTAGGTGACTTCCCGGAGTCGTCGCTTGAATGGCTTGTTATGTATACATGTAAATGATATTGTATTCACAACAACAAACCGAGGACCACCACCGATGCACAACAACTGGTACGCCATCGCCTCCTACGAGCAGGGTTCCGGCCCGCGCGCCGCCCTGGTGCTGGACGAGCAGCTTTACGACGCCGCAGCACTGGGCGCCGAGGCCAACCCGCTGCTGCTGGGCAGCCAGCATGTGATCACGCAGTGGGAGCAGCAGCGCGCCGCGGTCGATGTGCTGGCGCGGCGCCTGCATGCCGAGCGCGCCGCCGGCCGCGCCCGCCCGCTGCCCGCCGGCAGCTACAAGCTGCTGGTGCCCTACCAGCCGGGCCGCATCTTCGGCGCCGCATCGAACTACTACGAGCATGCGGCCGAGATGGGCACCCAGCTGATCGCGCGCAGCGAGAGCGCACCCTACTGTTTCATGAAGGCTGAGAGCAGCGTGATCGCCACCGAGGAGGATGTGGTCAAGCCGGCCACGACGCACAAGCTCGACTGGGAGGTGGAGCTGGGCGTGATCATCGGCCGCAGCTGCCGCCATGTCTCGGTCGAGCAGGCCCATGAGGTGATCGCCGGCTACACGGTGTTCAACGACATCAGCGCGCGCGACCTGAATCGCCGCAGCGACTATCCCTTCACCCACGACTGGTTCCGCGGCAAAAGCTTCGACACCTTCGGTCCAATGGGGCCCTGGGTGGTGCCGGCACAATGCATCGCCGAGCCGCAGAAGCTGCGCATGCGGCTGGCGGTCAACGACGAGCTGATGCAGAACGACACCGCCGAGGGCATGATCTTCAATATCGCCGAGCAGATCGCCTATCTGTCGTCGATGCTGACCTTGCGCCCCGGCGACCTGATCGCCACCGGCACGCCCACCGGCGTCGGCATGGGCCAGGGCAGGTTTCTGCAGCCCGGCGATGTGATGACGGCCAGCATCGAGCAGATCGGCACCTTGCGCAACCGCGTCGTCGCGGCCGCGCTCTGAACCTCCCACCCCAGCCAAGGAAGCCCCATGCCCTCTTCCATCACCGTCCTGCGCGGCCTCGCCCTCGCGCTGGCCTGCGCTGCAGGCAGCGCGCTTGCGCAAGACAAGGTCAAGTTCAACCTGGCCTGGCTGCCCCAGGGCAGCACCGGCGGCGTGCTGGTGGCCGCCGCCAAGGGCTATTACGCCGAGGCCGGCCTCGAGGTGCAGGCGCAGCGCGGCTACGGCGGCCAGCGCACCGTCAACGAGATCGACCAGGGCCTGTTCGAGTTCGGCTACGGCGACCCGATCAGCGTGATGCTGAACCGCGCCAACGGCGGCAAGACCGTGATGGTGGGCGCGATCAACACGGTGTGGCCGGCGGCGCTGTGCTATTTGCAGGACGGCAAGCGCAAGCCGCTGCGCAGCATGGCCGATCTGAAGGGCCTGAGTCTGGGCGGCGGCGCGGCCTCGCCGCTGCAGAACATCGTGCCGGCCTGGCTGGCCGCCAACGGGCTGCCGGCCGACCATCTGAAGCTGCTGCGCCTGGACCCCACCGTGATCAACCCCTCCTTTCTGCAGGGCAAGATCGACCTGGCCGAATGCTGGGAGGGCGCCAACAAGCCGCTGCTGGAATCGCTGGTGGCGCGCGAGGGCAAGAAGCTCGGCGCCCTGCCCTACCGCGACTTCAATCTGAACATCTACGGCAACGGCCTCGTCACCAGCGAGAAGCTGATCGAGAACAACCCCGATCTGGTCCGGCGCTTCGTCAAGGCCACCTACCGCGGCTATGAGCTGATGCGCAAGAACCCCGAGGAGGCGGCCGACCTGATCGTCGCCGGCAACAAGCTGCTGAACCGCGACATCCTGCTGCAGCAGATCAAGGAAACCACGGCCATCATCAGCGACCCGGCGGCCGACAACAAGAAGCCCGGCTATATCCGCGCCGACCGCATGCATGGCACGGTGGAGTTCGCGAAGAAGGCCTTCAATGTGACGGCCGCCGTACGCGGCGCCGAGATCTACACCAACCGCTTCGTCATCGGCGACTGAAGCGCGCAGACCCAAGCAGGAGCAGACAAGCATGGAGACAAGAGCAAGCCTGAGACCGCGCCGCCTCGGCCATATCGTGCTGATGGTGCGCGACATCCACGCCTCGGTGCGCTTCTACACCGAGGTGATGGGGCTGACCGTGTCGGACTGGATCAGCGACCAGATGGTGTTCCTGCGTGCCAGCAGCGACCACCACGACCTGGCGCTGTCGCAGATTCCCAAGGACTCGGCGGCGCTGAACGATCTGCCGCGCTATGACCGCCCCGGGGTCGAGCATTTCTCCTATCTGGTCGACGATATGGCCGAGATGGAGCGCTCTGTGGCCGTGCTGCAGGCCCATGGCGTCGAGATCGTGCGCGGCATCGGCAAGCACGGGCCTGGCGAGAACCTGTTCCTGGTCTTCAAGGACCCGGACGGCAACAACGTCGAGCTCTATTGCGAGATGACCCAGATCACGGCCGAGCGGCCCTACGAGGCCAGGGTCTGGGAGCGCAATATCGAATCCTTCGATCAGTTCCGCTTCGAGCGCTTTGTCGTGCCGCCGCCGGCCGCCGTGGTCGCGGCCAAGCAGGGTGGCGCGAAGGCCGACACGACGGATGACGGGGGGCAGAGCTGATGAACGCGATGCTGAAGCGCTGGCTGGAGACCCTGACGTTCTGGGGCCTGCTGGCCCTGCTGTGGGAATTCGGCGTCGGCTGGCTGGGCATACGTCGCTACCTGCTGCCGCCGCTGTCCGATGTGCTGCTGGCAGGCTGGAACGCGCGCGGCGCCTTGCTGGAGAACACCTGGGTGACCCTGCTGGAGGTGCTGGTGGGCTTTGCGGCGGCGGTGCTGGGCGGCGTGCTGCTGGGGGTGCTGATCCATCTGAGCGGCTTCGCGCGCCGCACCCTCTATCCGCTGATCACCGCGCTGCAAAGCATGCCCAAGATCGCGCTGGCGCCGCTGATGATCGTCTGGTTCGGCTATGGCTTCGGCTCCAAGGTGGCGGCCACCTTTTTGTTCGCCTTCTTCCCCATCGTGATCGCGACCCTGGGCGGCATGCAGAACGTGGCCATCAATCTGGACGAGCATTTCCGCGCGCTGGGCGCCTCGCGCCTGGACACCTTCTGGCGGCTGCAGGTGCCGGCGGCACTGCCAGCCTTCGTCGACGGCATCAAGATCGCGATGCCGCTGGCGGTGATCGGCGCCATCGTCGGCGAGTTCATCGGCGCCGAGCAGGGCCTGGGCCATCTGATGACCATGGCCACCGCGAATGCGCAGACCGATCTGATGTTCGCCGCCATCCTGACCATCACCGCGCTGGCCGTGCTGCTGTATGCCGCGGTCGAGCGCCTGGCCAAGGCCGTCTGGTGGCGTGGCATCTCTTTCTAAGGTGAGCCCTGATGTTGCATCAAGTCCTTCCCAAGCCGGTGGCCGCACCCAGCCTGCCGGCGATCAGCGCACGCGCGGTGCTGAAGACCTTTGCCGGCAAGCACGAGGTCAAGGCGCTGGAGGCGGTGGATCTGGAGATCCGGCCCCATGAGTTCGTCTCGATACTCGGCCCCAGCGGCTGCGGCAAGAGCACGCTGCTGCGCATCGTCGCCGGGCTGACGCCTTACGAGGGCGGCGAGGTGCTGGTGAACCAGCGGCCGGTCAAGGGGCCCAGCCCCGAGATCGGCGTGGTGTTCCAGAGCAGCAATATGCTGCCCTGGCTGACCGTGGGCCAGAACATCGCGCTGGGCGCCAAGTTGCGCAAGATCCCTGAGGCCCAGGCCGCGCCCAAGATGGCCGAGCTGATCGCGATGCTGGGGCTCAAGGGCTTCGAGAACAACCACCCGCACCAGCTCAGCGGCGGCATGCGCCAGCGCGCCGCCATCGGCCAGATCCTCGCGCTGGACCCGCAGATCCTGCTGATGGACGAGCCCTTCGGCGCGCTCGATGCGCTGACCCGCGACAAGCTCAATGTCGAGCTGCTGCGCATCTGGCAGGAGCAGCGCCAGACCGTGCTGCTGGTGACGCACAGCATCTCCGAGGCGGTGTTCCTGTCGGACCGGGTGCTGGTGATGTCGGGCCGGCCCGGCAAGGTGGTGCGCGAGGTCACCATCGATCTGCCGCGCCCGCGCCGGCCCGAGACGATCAAAGCCCATCCCCGCTATGCCGAGTACATGGCCGAGCTGTCGCAGCTGATGGGCGTCTACTGATCATGCTCAAGCAGCTGCTGCGCGAGATCGGCCCGCGCTGGGCCGAGGACATCAACAAGCACCGCGCCCAGATCGTCGAGGCCTATACGCCGCTGCTGGCCGCCAACCCGCTGCCGGGGCTGGAAGTCACGCGCGACATCGCCTACGGCGCGCATGGCCGCCAGCGCCTCGACATCTATCAGGGCCGCGAGGCCCGGAGCGCCGACGCGCGCCTGCCCATCATGGTCTTCGTCCACGGCGGCGCTTTCCTGCGCGGGCAGAAGGACAGCAATGCGCAGGTCTATGGCAATGTGGCGCGCTTCTTCGCGCGCCACGGCTTTGTCGGCGTCAATATCGAATACCGGCTGGCACCCGAGGCCCCGTTCCCGGCCGGCGCGCAAGACCTGGCCCTGGCGCTGGACTGGCTGCGCGCCAACGCGGCCGGCTTTGGCGGCGACGCGCGGCGCATGCTGCTGATCGGCCATTCGGCCGGCGGCGCCCATGTGGCCAGCCTGCTCGCCGACCCGCGCCTGCAGCCGCTGGCCGGCCCCCTGATGACGCATATCGCCGGCGCGGTGCTGATCAGCGCGCGGCTGCGCGCCGATCAGCGCGCCGACAACCCGAACGCGGCCGGCGTGCGCGCCTATTTCGGCACGGACGAGAGTCGCTACGAGGCCGATTCGCCGGTCAGCCATGCCGCGCATCTGCAAGTGCCGCTGCTGCTGGCGGTGGCCCAGCACGAAAACCCCTGGCTCGATGTCTATGCGATGGAGTTCGCCCACCGCGTCGGCCTCGCGCAGGGCCGCAGCCCGCAGCTGGTCTGGGTGCCCGAGCACAACCATACCTCCATCGTCGCCCATCTCGACAGCGGCATCGGCGACGACGGCTTCGGCCAGCGCCTCTTGAGCTTCGCGCGCGGCCTGAGCCCCTAGCCGGCGCCCGCCCACTCTTCCCTTCTTTCTGCTGGAGTTCTGCCCATGGTCAACGATGTCCTGACCGGCGCGTTCGCGCCCGTCGTCACCCCTTTCCTGTCCGATGGCCGGCCCGATGTGGACCGCTTCATCGCCCATTGCCGCTGGCTGCTGGCGCAGGGGGCGGGGTTGGCGCCCTTCGGCACCAATAGCGAGGCCAACTCGATGAGCGCCCTCGAACGCATGGCCTTGCTGGATGCGCTGATCGATGCCGGCCTGCCGCCGGCCCGCATGCTGCCCGGCACCGGCGCCTGCTCGGCCCCCGAAGCCGCCCAGCTGTCGCGCCATGCGGTACAGCGCGGCTGCGCCGGCGTGCTGATGCTGCCGCCCTTCTTCTACAAAGGCATCAGCGACGACGGCCTCTACGCCTTCTACGCCGAGGTGATCGCACGCATCGCCGATCCGCGCCTGCGCCTGTACCTGTATCACATCCCCGCGCTGTCGGGCGTGCCGATCAGCCATGGCGTGATCGAGCGCCTGCTGCGCGACTTTCCCGGCATCGTCGTCGGCATCAAGGACAGCTCGGGCGATTGGGACAATTTGCGCACGATGCTGGAGCGCTTCCCCGAGCTGGCGATTTTCCCGGCCTCGGAGAGCTTCATCTCGCGCACCCGGCCGCTGGGGGCGCGCGGCTGCATCTCCGCCACGGTCAATATCAACCCGGGCCCGATCAGCCGGCTGGTCGAGCACTGGGACCGCCCCGAGGGGCAGGTCTTGCAGGCCGGTGTCGACAGGGTGCGCCAGATCGCCCAGGCCCGGCCAATGATTGCCGCGCTGAAGGAGGTGCTGGCCGAGGGCCTGGGCGAGCCCGGCTGGCGCCGTGTGCGTGCGCCGCTGGTGGGCCTGGCGCCCGAGGCCGCGCAGGCCCTGCATGCCGAGCTGGCCGAGGCCGGCTTCAAGCTGTGAGCGCCGCCGCCGGCATCGCGCCGCTGGGCAACTATCCGGCGCTGCGGCGGTGCGGCCCCTGGCTCTTCGTCTCGGGCATGAGCGCACGCCAGGCCGACGGCTCGGTGCCCGGCGATGCGGCCCGCCAGACCCGGCTGGTGATCGAGAAGATCCGCGCGGCACTGGCGGCCGAAGGCGCCGATCTCTCTCACTGCGTCAGCCTGAGCTGCTATCTGGTCGACATGGCCGACTTCGCCGCCTACAACGCCGCCTACGCCGAATTCTTCCCTGACCTCAGCGGCCCGGCCCGCACCACGGTGGCGGTGCACCAGCTGCCGCATCCGGATATGCGTGTTGAAATCACCGCCACCGCCTGCTTGCTGGAGGACTGCTAATGCCCAGACTCGATGACGCCGCGCTGGACCTGCTGTTCCGCAGCGCGCGCAGCCACAACACCTGGCTGGACAAGCCGGTCAGCGCAGCCCAGCTGCATGAGCTTTACGAGCTGATGAAGCTGGGGCCCACCAGCTCCAACGGCTCGCCGGCCCGCCTGGTCTTCGTCCACAGCGCGGCGGCCAAGGCTCGGCTGGTGCCGTTGATGGCGCCCGGCAACCAGGCCAAGGTGCAGGCGGCACCGGTGAGCGTGCTGATAGCCTACGACAAGCGCTTTCACGAGCGGCTGCCCCAGCTGTTCCCGCACAACCCGGACGCCGCCGCGCCGTTCGCAGCCAACCCGGCGCTGGCCGAAGCCACCGCCTTTCGCAACAGCAGCCTGCAAGGTGCCTACCTGATGCTGGCGGCGCGCGCGCTGGGGCTGGACTGCGGACCGATGTCGGGCTTCGATGCCGTCGGCGTCAACCGCGAGTTTTTCGGCGGCGAGGTGATGGTGAACTTCATCTGCTGCCTGGGCTATGGGGATGCGGCGGGCTTGTTTCCAAGGCATCCGCGCCTCGACTTCGATACGGCCTGCCTGGTGCTGTGAGGCACTTGGCGTTGTCGCACGATCAGGCCGCCTGCGGGCTTTACTCCGCTCATGTCCCCCGGGCCGTTCCGGCCCTCCTCCTTTACTTCGCTACGCAAAGCCCCCAGCCGACCTGATCTGGCATCGGGTGTTGAGTTCAAGGAAAACTCCAGAACCTGTTGCCGAGAGTAGCGGGTGAGTGGCTCAGCGAGGTAAAGGAGGAGGGCCGGCACGGCCCGGGGGACAGGAGCGGAGCCACTCACCCGCTGCTCTCGGCCCCGCCCTCCCGCCCCCGCCCCTCAAGCAGGGATAGGCAGCCCGTCCAACCCCTTGACCTCCTGCAGCGAGAAGCTGGTCCTGACCATCTTGACGCCCGGCAGCCGGCGCAGCTTGTGCTGCATCAGCGCCGAGTAGGCATCCAGGTCCTGGGCCACGACCACCAGCACGAAGTCCTCGGGGCCGGAGACGCCGTGGCACATCACGACCTCGGGGATGTCGCGCACCGCGCGCTCGAAGTCCAGCGAGTGGCCCTCGTCCTGGCCCTCGATGCTGATGGTCACGAAGGCCATCACCCCATAGCCCAGCGCGCGCCGGTCCAGCCGCGCGTGATAGCCGGCGATCAGGCCGGCATCTTCGAGCCGCTTGATGCGGCGCCAGCAGGGCGATTGCGAGAGCTGGGTCTGCTGCGCCAGCTCCGAGGTGGTCAGCCGGGCATTGGCCTGCAGGGCTTGCAGCAACAGTCGGTCGGTCGGGTCGATCTCTACTTGCATAAAAAAATCTCCTAAAGCCAGCTTACGGGATCAATTTGCCCCAAACAAGCATGGGTAGGGTTAGCAGGGTGATAAACAAGACGTGCAATGCATAGACTGGCCTTGTTGTATACATAAACACGAATGCAAATACAGCATTCCAGCCCATATGAACTCTGCCCTGCCCTCTGTTGCCACCCGCGCGCTGACCCGCGCCGACTGCCAGGCCCTGGACGCCCGTGATCCGCTGGCCGCCTGCCGCGCGCGCTTCGCACTGCCCGAGGGCGTGATCTATCTGGACGGCAACTCGCTGGGCGCGATGCCGCGCGCGGTGCCGGCGCGCATGCAGCGCGCGATCGAACAGGAATGGGCCGTGGGCCTGATCCGCTCCTGGAACGATGCCGACTGGTATCCGGCGCCGCAGCGGGTCGGCGGCCAGGTGGCGGCGCTGATCGGTGCGGCGGCCGACGAGGTCATCATGGCCGACTCGACCTCGGTCAACCTCTTCAAGGTGCTGGTCGCGGCGCTGCGCCTGCGGCCCGGCCGCAAGATCATCCTCGGCGAGAACGCCAACTTCCCGACCGATGCCTATGTGGCCGGCGGCGTGGCCGAGCTGATGGGGGCCGAGTTCCGCGCCGTCGACGCCGATGCGGTGCTGGCCGCGCTGGACCAGTACGGCCAGGACGTGGCCATCGTCTCGCTGACCCATGTCAACTACAAGAGCGGCCAGGTCTACGACATGGCGGCCATCACGCGGCGCGCCCACGAGGTCGGCGCGCTGGTGGTCTGGGACCTGTGCCACACGGCCGGCGCGATGCCTTGCGAGCTGAACGCCTGCGAGGCCGATTTCGCGGTGGGCTGCGGCTACAAATACCTGAACGGCGGCCCCGGTGCACCGGCCTTTGTGTTCGTCGCGCGGCGCCACCAGGCCGCGGTGCAGCAGCCGCTGACCGGCTGGCATGGCCATGCCAGGCCCTTTGCCTTTGGCCAGACCTATGCGCCCGGCGCCGGCATGGACCGCATGCTGGTCGGCACCGCGCCGCAGCTGGGCCTGATCTCGCTGGAGGCGGCGCTGACGGCCTTTGACGGCGTGGACCTGCAGCTGCTGCGCGCCAAGAGCCTGTCGCTGACCGAGACCTTTATCGCGCTGGTCGACCGGCAGCTGGCCGGCCAGGGCTTCAGCCTGGCGACGCCGCGCGACCCGGCCCTGCGCGGCAGCCAGGTCTCGCTGACCCATGAGCAGGGCTACGCCATCGTCCAGGCCTTGATCGCGCGCGGCGTGATCGGCGACTTCCGCGCCCCCGACATCCTGCGCTTCGGCTTTGCCGCGCTCTACCTCAGCCACGCCGATGTCTGGGACGCGGTGGCCGCGCTGCAGACCGTGATGGCCCGGCGCGAATGGGCGCTGCCCGAGCACCAGGCCAAGAAGGCAGTGACCTGAGTTTTTCGTTTCCCTCCCTCCCCGCACTCTCCCTGCGCCTCCTCTTACCTACCCCGTCCAGGAGCTTCCCATGAAGATGAAGTTGAAGAAGAGAAGTATCAAGAAGAGTGTGTGGCCGCTGGCCGCCGCGCTGGCCGCCGGCCCGGCGCTGGCCCAGGTGACGCTGTCCGGTTTCGTCGACATCAATATGGAGCACGCCAAGTCCGGCGGCAAATCCATCAAGGGCCTCAGCTCCGGCGGCCTGAACACCTCGCGCCTGCAGTTCAAGGCCCAGGAAGACCTGGGCGGCGGCCTCAAGGTCACGGCCGTGCACGAGATCACATTGAAGGCCGACAGCGGCCAGCAGGGCTCGCCGCGCCACACCTATGCGCAGATCGGATCCAAGGACTGGGGCGAACTCAGCGCCGGTCGCCGCGACCTGCCCTCGGCCGAGATGTATGGCTATATCGACCCGACCTACTCGGGCGACTACAGCCCGATCAGCAACACCATGCTGTACTACGCACCCTGGCGCGAGAGCAACGGCCTGTTCTACACGACGCCACGCATCGCCAACTTCCAGGCCCAGCTGGCCGCCACCGCCGGCCGCGAAGACGGCAGCAAGGACGCCCAGGTGCGCAGCGCCGCCCTCGACTACTTCGCCGGCGAGCTCTACCTGATGGCCGCTGTCGACCAGCAGCACCGCCGCGATCTGTCCGACGCCAAGCAGATGCGACGCTCGCGCGACTACTACCTGGGCGGCGTCTACAGCGTCAGCAGTGCGCTGGACCTGACCTTTCTCTACCACCGCTACAACGGCTATTACGCCTACCCGCCCTATGCGGACTTCACGTCCAAGGGCCAGGACCTGCAGCTGGGCCTGCGCTACGAGTTCAACGCCCAGCAGCGCGTGTTCGCCAGCGTCGTGCGCAAGAACGACAAGCTCGACGCCGCGCTGTCCGACGCCACCAGCTGGGTGGCCGGCTATCTCTACGGCTTCTCCAAGCGCACCGACCTTTACGCCATCGTCGGCGCGGTCAAGCATGCGCGCGACTCGGACATGCGCTTCCCGGTGAGCTTCAACCACGCCAACCCGCTGTCCAACGAAAACCCGCGCGGGCTGCAGCTGGGCCTGCGCCACAAATTCTGATCGAGGAGATCCCGTCATGAAACTCAAACTCATCGCGCTGCTGATCAGCGCCGGCCTGGCCCAGCAGGCGCTGGCCCAGACCATCGTCGCGCCGGCCGCCGGCACGCCCAAGCTGCCGGTCAAGGAGAACCCCGAGTCCGCCAAGGGCATCGCCGGGGAACCGGCAAAACCTGACCCCGCCAGCTACGGCCTGAACCCGGCCACCGGCGTCTACAAGCACCCGGCCGAGACCCCCAGCATCGGCGGCACCCATCCCTTCAAGGGCAGCCTCGACCATCTGGACCAGAGCAGCTATCTGCACAACACCAAGGTCGAGGCCCTGCACCCGGAGATGCTGGGCAGCCCGTATCACAGCTGGCAGACCACGGTGGACATGAACGGCCGCCGCTATATGGTCATCCACGAGAAGTCCTTCTACAAGGTCTTCGACATCACCGACCCGCGCAAGGCCCAGCTGATCGCGCAGAAGAAGTGGGGCTGGGGCAGCAGCGAGCACCCTTTCGGCCCGCTGACCATCCAGTTCAACGAAAAGCTCGGCAAGCATGTGGCCGTGCAGTGCTACGAGGTGACGCGCTTCGGCATCCTCGAGAACAAGTACAAGCCGGAGCAGCAGGACAAGATAGACACCATCCGCAAGCAGCCCATTCTGCGGGGCTTCCGCGTCTTCGAGCTGGACGGCCCCGACCCGGCCCAGTGGAAGAAGCTCTCCGAGCTGCCGCTGGACGCTAACAGCAGCGCCGACAAGTTCCCGCAGCAGGGCTCGGGCTGCGGCGACATCCCCGTCTACTGGGGTGGCAAGTACCTGTTCGTCTCGGGAGCGCCGGACGACAGCTTCTCGAACCAGGAATACGCCAACTTCCTCTACAACCAGGCCCAGATGGCCTTCGATCTGAGCGACCCGCGCGCACCGAAGCGCCTGTCGACCTGGTGGGTGCCGGGCTCGCGCGCCGGCGAGGAAGAGGAATACAAGAAGAACCCGCGCGTCGGCAAGAAGACTGCGTGGATGGGCGCGCGCATGCCGCTGTTCATCCCCAAGGACCCCGAGAAGGGCGGCAAGTACGGCTATGCGGCGATGGGCGGCATGGGCTTCCATGTGATCGACGTCTCCAACCCGGCCAAGCTGACGCGCGTCGGCAAGCTCGACATGCCGGTCAGCCAGGCCGGCACCGAGGGTGACAACATCGATGTCAGCAAGGTCGAGAAGAGCGGCGTCGTCTACTACAGCGGCTACCCGCTCAACGAAGACTGCTACGAGCCCTACAAGGACATCTACGCTATCGACGTCAAGAACCCGGCCAGCCCCAAGGTGATCGCGACGCTGCCGCGACCCACACCGCCCAAGGGCGCGACCTTCACCGACTACTGCCAGCGCCGCGGCAGCTTCGGCCCCAAGCGCAGCGGCTACTGGCACCAGCCGGGCACGCCCAGCGACCAATACCTGGTCTACGCCTTCTACAACGCCGGTGCCCAGATCTTTGACGTCAGCAACCCCGCCGCGCCCAAGATCGCCGGCTACTTCGTGCCGCCGACGGTGGACCCGAAGATGAACCAGCACTTCGGCGACCAGACCCATGGCGTCTTCATCGAATGGGACCGCAAGCTGATCTGGGTCTTCACCAACCACGGCGGCTACGCGATCTCCAGCCCGCTGCTGGGCGCGCCGGTCTTCGACCTGCCGGCCAAGAAATGATGGCCCTGCGGTCCTGCCTGCTCGCGCTGGCCCTGCCGGCCGCGGCTGCCGCGATGGAGCCGCCGGCCTGGGCCGACAGCTGCGTGCTGTGCCACACGCTCAGCGAGCCGCTGGCGGGACCGCCTTTTCTGCGCATCGCCGAGCGCTACCGGGGCCAGCCCGGCGCGCTGGCCCATCTGAAGCAAAGCATTCTCGAAGGCAGCAGCGGCATCTGGGGCACCGCGCGCATGCCGGCCAACACGCAGCTCAGCCCGGCCCAGGCCGAGCAGGCGGCGCGCTGGCTTCTTTCCCTGCCCACACCCTGAGCCTGCAGCGGCTTACTCTCAACCGGAGCACACCCACCATGCAAACCCACCGTCCTCATCAAACCATCGCCGCCGCCGCGCTGGCACTCTGTAGCGGCACCGTCCTGGCACAGGACCAGGTCGTCAAGATCGGCCATGTCGGCCCGACCAGCGGCCCCATCGCCCATCTGGGCAAGGACAACGAACTGGGCGCCCGCCTGGCGATCCAGGAGCTCAATGCCAAGGGCGTCGTGATCGGCGGCAAGAAAGTGCGGCTGGAGCTGATGGGCGAGGACGATGCTGGCGATCCCAAGCAGGGCACGCAGGCCGCGCAGAAGCTGGCCGACGCCAAGGTCAACGGTGTCGTGGGCCATCTGAACTCGGGCACCACGATTCCGGCGTCCAAGGTCTATGCCGATGCCGGCATTCCACAGATCAGCCCCTCGTCGACCAACCCCAAATTCACCCGCAACGGCTACAAGACCGCCTTCCGCGTGGTCGCCGACGATGTGCATCTGGGCGGCACCCTGGGTCGCTATGCGGTCAAGGAGCTGAAGGGCCAGTCCATCGCCATCATCGACGACCGCACCGCCTACGGCCAGGGCGTGGCCGATGAGTTCGAGAAGGGCGCCAAAGCCAGTGGCGGCAAGATCGTGGGCCGCGAGTTCACCAATGACAAGGCCACCGACTTCAGCGCCATCCTGACCACCCTGAAGTCCAGGAAGCCCGATGTGGTCTTCTTCGGCGGCATGGACGCGGTGGCCGGCCCGATGCTGCGCCAGATGAAAGCCCTGGGCCTGAACATCAAGCTGATCGGCGGCGACGGCATCTGCACCGCCGAGCTGCCCAAGCTTGCGGCCGGCACGATGGCCGACGGCCAGGTCTTCTGCGCCGAGGCCGGCGGCGTCGACGCGACGCAGAAAAAGGCGATGGACGACTTCCGCGCCCGCTTCAAGGCCTATTCCAAGCTGGAGGTGCAGGTCTATGCGCCCTACTCCTATGACGCGGTGGGCGTGCTGGTCGCGGCCATGGTCAAGGCCGGCTCGGCCGAGCCGGCCAAGTACCTGCCGGTACTTGCCAAGACCGAAGGCTACCCTGGCGTGACCGGCACGATCGGTTTCGACAGCAAGGGCGACATCAAGAACGGCGCACTGACCCTCTACACCTACAAGGCCGGCACGCGCGAGGCACTGGCCGTGGTACGTTGATCGACAGGAAGTTGTGAAGCCCCCGGGCCCCGGGCCGTCAGCGCATGGGGAGAGCGTGCGATGGCGGCTCGGTGCCCGGGTTCTTCCTGGCCGGCGCCCAGCGCGCGGCCAGCACCGCCAAGGTCCAGCACAGCCAGGCCGACCAGGCGCTGTGGCTGGCGAAATGCGCGCCGCGCGCCAGCTGAGCCCAGCCAAAGGCAGTGCCCAGCAGCAGGGTGGCCGCCAGGTAGCGGCGCGCACGCCGCCGGTCATTGTCGCGCCATTGGAAATAGAGCCCGAAGAAGGCAAAGCCCGACACCGCATGGCCCGAGGGGAAGCAGTGGCCCGGGCCGCCATCGGCCACGCCCAACATCCAATGAGGCACATAGGCGACGCTGCCGCCGAACTCGGCCAGGCTCCAGGGGCAGCTGCTGTCGCTCAGGCTCTTCAGCGCCGGCACCAGCAGCGCACAAGCCAGCATCACCGCCAGCCAGTAGCCGCGCTCGGCCCGCCCCGGCCCATCGGCGGGCGGGTGCACAACTTGCCAAGCCAGCAGGGCCAGCCCGGCCAGGCCCAGCAGCCGGCCGCCCTCGTGCAGCAGATCGCGGGTCAGCCAGGCGTCGCGCCAGGCAAAGCCGGCCGGACCGCCGTAGAGCCGGCTCAGGCCCAGGTCCCAGCCCAGCAGCTCCCACAGCAATAAGGCTGCCAGCGCGAGCAAGGTGAGCCATGCATCGGCACCGCGCCTCATGATCGGCAGCCCTGGCTCAAGTCCCAGGCCGGCTCATGCACACGGCTGCGCACATCGAGCAGACCCAGCACGGTGTGGAACAGATGGTCATGGCTCACCGGGCGCTGGGCCTGGGGCTGCAGGGCGCGGCGCAGGCAGTCGTCCGCCAGGCCGGCGCCGGCGGCAAAGCCCGGGCTGGCCCAGACCACCATGGGCACGCGGGTCTGCACCGTGGGCGCGATCGCATAGGGCAGGCCGTGCAGGAACAGGCCATGCTCGCCCAGCGACTCGCCATGGTCGGAGACATAGATCAGCAGCGAATCGACCTTGTCGGCCTGGGCCTTCAGCTGCGCTATCGCGCTGGCCAGCAGATGGTCGGTGTAGAGCAGCGCGTTGTCATAGGCGTTGACGATCTGCTGCGGCGTGCACTGCTGCAGATCATCGCTGCGGCATTCGGGCTGGAAGCGGGCGAACTCGCGCGGGTAGCGGCGGTGGTAGGCCGGGCCGTGATTGCCCAGCATATGCAGCACCCACAGCTGGGTGCCCTGCGCGGCCCGCAGGCGCCGGTCCAGGTCATGCACCAGGCCCTCGTCCAGGCAGCGGCCCTCGGCGCACGGGCCCGGCCCGTTCTGCGCATCGACCTGCTCGCTGGGCAGGTCGGCGCAGACGCCCTTGCAGCCGCTCTGGTTGTCGCGCCACTGCACGGCCACGCCGGCACGGGCCACCACATGCAGCAGCGAATCCTGGCCGCGGATGCGGGCCTCGTCATAGTCGCGCCGCCCCACCGCCGAGAACATGCAGGGCACAGACACCTCGGTATTGCTGCCGCAGGCCAGCACCGGCCCCAGATTGGCCACGCCCAGCTGGGCCAGCTCCGGCGTGGTCTGGCGCGCGTAGCCCGACAGCCCCCAGTTCGCATCGCGTGCGGTCTCGCCCACCACCAGCACCAGCACCAGAGGCTTGCGGCGCTGCGCCCAGGAGGCGCCCGGTGCCGCGTCCAGGCCCACCGGCTGGCGCGGGTGGGCGGCGCCGCGCGCCTCGCCGATCGCCACCGCCGCGCCGGACCACAGGTAGTTGGCCGGCGTGATCAGGTAGCGCAGCTCCTTGTGATTGCGCATCAGCGACGAGAAGGGCTGGTAGATCGAGAACAGGCTGGCCAGCGCCGTCAGCAGAGCCAGGCCCAGCAGCGCCAGCCGGCGCCCGGCCGCACGCAGCCAGCTGGGCTCGGGCCGCAGCCGCAGCCGGCTCAGCACCAGCAGGGGCAGGCCGGCATAGAGCAGCAGATGCAGCAGCAGCGCCGGGCTCAGCAGCTCGCGGGCCTCGGCCGCATCGCTGCGCCACACATTGCGCAGCATCGACGGGTCGAGGAAGACGCCGTAGGCCTGCATGAAATAGCTCGCGAACGCCGTCCCCAGCGTCAGCAGCACCAGCAGCGGCTTGAGCGTCCAGCGCGTGGCCAGCAGGCCCAGCAGCAGCAGATGCAGAGCAAACACCAGCAGCAGCAGCGCCAGCGCGAAGCCCCAGCTGGCCGGCTCGGCCGCGCTGCGCCCCTGCAGGGCCGCGCCCAGGAACAGACGGTTGGCGCTCAGGGTCCAGAACAGGGCGGCCAGCACCAGCCAGGTGTTGGCACCGAGCGCCAGGCTCGCCAGGCGGTAACGGCGCCACAGGGACAAAGGGAGGGACAGGCTTTGCATCGCCCGCATTGCAACCGGCGCCGATGAAGCTGAGCTTAAGCAAGCCGGCCTATGCTGCGGCCATCCCCAGCCCGACACCGCCTCATGAGCCCACCCGACGACAAGACCCCGACCAGCGCCTTCAAGAGCCGCTCCGGCCTCGCCCGCCTGTGGCGCGCCACCGGCTATTCCTGGGCCGGGCTGCGCGCCGCATGGCGGCACGAGGCGGCGTTCCGCCAGGAGCTGGCCGTCGGCCTGCCGCTGATCGCGCTGGCCTGGTGGCTGGCACCGGACCGCTGGCGGGCCCTGCTGCTGACGGCGGCCATCGTCCAGGTCTGGCTGGTGGAGCTGCTGAACTCGGCCATCGAGGCCCTGGCCGATGCGGTGACGGTGGAGCGCCATCCGCTGCTGGGCCGGGCCAAGGACCTGGGCAGCGCGGCCGTGATGCTGAGCCTGCTGCTGGCCGTGGGCGTCTGGCTGGCCGTGTTCTGGCCCTGAGCGGGCCGCCTCAGCGTTCAAGCGCTCAGGCGTTAGGATGCCGCCCCATGAATCAGAAACTGGGTTTGGCCCTGGCGCTGGCGGCGCTGCTGGCGGGCGGCGTGTTCTTCGGCTGGCAGGGCGTGATCTTCGCGCTCACCGGCGTGGTGTTCTGGCTGCTGATGCAGTTCAGCCGGCTGATGCGGGTGATGCGCATGGCCAAGGACGCGCCGATCGGCCATGTCGACAGCGCCGTGATGCTCAATGCCAAGCTCAAGGTCGGCATGCGCCTGCTGGAGGTGCTGCCGCTGGCCCGCAGCCTGGGCCGCAAGACCGCTAGCGAACCGGAGACCTTTGTCTGGACCGATCCGGGCGAGGTCTCGGTCGAGGTGGTGCTGGAGCAGGGCCGCGTGACGCACTGGACCCTGCAACGGCCCGAGACGGGCCAGGACTGAACCCGGGCGGGCTCAGCGGCCGGCGCGGCACCGGGCGATGAAGCCGATCGCGCCGAGGCCGGCCAGCATCAGCGCATAGCTCTCGGGCTCGGGCACCGGCGCGGTCAACGCATTGCCCAGATAGACGGCATGCGACAGCCCATCGGTCTGCTTGCTGACCACACCCAGCACATTGAAATCGATCGTGCCGATGCCGGCCGTGCCGCCGTCGAACAGATAGAAGCTGTAGCGGTGTTGGCCTGCTTCAGGCCGATCACGAACAGGCCGGTGGCCCTGGCGCCGCCATCGAAGCTGAGCGTGAAGTCGTCGCCGAGATCGGTGAACAGGCCGTGGCCGGTCGCATCGCTCTTGCTGTAAGTCAGACCGCTGCCGTAGCTGAAGCCCTTGTCGCCAAACTCGGTGTTCAGCACCGCGATCTGGCCCTGGGTCAGTGCGCCGCCCAGATTGCCGCTGAAGGAACCGGCGCAGTCGATGAAGGCCGTCACCGAGGCACCGCCGCCGGCCGTGCAGGCCGGGCTGCCCAGTTCGGGCTGCGAGCTCGAGGGCTTGGCGGCCCAGGCGCTATGGGCGAGTGCGAGGCAGCTCAGGGCGGCAATGGCGATGGCTTTTTGCATGAAGGGGAAACGGTCAAACGGGAATGAGGACGCACTGTATCGGTCGCTACGGTCGCCGCTGCCGGCAAGCCCCCCGCAGCCACGGGGGTCGGCCACAGTGGCGGCCGCGCACCCGTGGAGCAGTCGTGAGATGCGTCACACCGCGCACCGGCCAACGGGCCGCGGTGCCGGGCGGCGCCGGCTTGCATAGAATCTCGCTCTCACCCATTTCTCTCAGCACAACAGGAGTTCCCCATGTCCATGGAAGACCGCGACGGCAAGATCTGGATGGATGGCCAGCTGGTCGACTGGCGCGACGCCAAGATCCATGTGCTGAGCCACACCCTGCACTATGGCTGCGGCGCCTTCGAGGGCGTGCGCGCCTACAAGACCGACAAGGGCACGGCCATCTTCCGCCTGCGCGAGCACACCGAGCGCCTGTTCAACAGCGCCAAGATCCTGCGCATGAAGATCCCCTTCAGCATCGAGCAGGTCGAGGAAGCGCAAAAGCAGGTGGTGCGCGAGAACAAGCTGGAGAGCTGCTATCTGCGCCCGCTGACCTGGATAGGCTCGGAAAAGCTGGGCGTCAGCCCCAAGGGCAACAAGATCCACCTGATGGTCGCCGCCTGGGCCTGGGGCGCTTATCTGGGCGAGGAAGGCCTGAAGCGCGGCATCCGCGTCAAGACCAGCAGCTACACCCGCCACCACGTCAACATCACGATGACGCAAGCCAAAGCGGTGAGCAACTACACCAACTCCATCCTGGCCAATATGGAGGCTACCGAGGACGGCTATGACGAGGCCTTGCTGCTGGACGCCTCGGGCTTTGTCTCCGAGGGCGCGGGCGAAAACCTGTTCGTGATCAAGAACGGCGTGGTCTACACGCCCGATCTGTCGGCCGGCGCGCTCAACGGCATCACCCGCAACACCATGTTCGCGATCTGCCAGGACCTGGGCCTGAAGCTGGTCGAGAAGCGCATCACGCGCGACGAGGTCTACATCTGCGACGAGGCCTTCTTCACCGGCACCGCCGCCGAGGTGACGCCGATCCGTGAGCTGGACCGCATCGAGCTCGGTGCCGGCAGCCGTGGCCCGATCACAGAGAAGATCCAGACGGCCTTCTTCGACATCGTCAACGGCCGCAACCCCAAGTACGCCGAGTGGCTAAGCCTGGTCTGATCAGACAGAGAAAAAGAACATGAGCGACACCAACAAATCCATCATCGAAGTCACCGCCCAGGACGTGCAAGGCCCCGGCGTCGTGGCCTGCCCCAACCCCAAGATGGCGCTGTGGAGCAACCACCCCAAGGTCTTCATCGACGTCACGCACGAGGGCGGCGGCAAGTGCCCCTACTGCGGCACGGTCTACAAGCTCAAGGCCGGCGAAGTGCTGCACGGCGCCCACTGAGCGAGCGCCAGACGGGGGCGCTATGTCCCCGCCGGCTGGCGCTTACATGCTGTAGAACACGTAATCGGCCTGATAGGCCACCTGGCGGCGCTCGCCCTTGTTGGTCATGCCGCAGGCCGCCGCCGGCGCCACACCGCCCTGTGTCTTCAGGCGCTGGATGTGGCTGACGCCCTGCATCGCGCCCATCCCCATCGCGGGGTCGGCCTTGACCAGTTGCAGCGGGATATTGCCCGGCGTGCTCGGCGCCACGGCCAGCTGCTTGCCGGTGACCTTGGAGCCGTCGTTGGCCTCCCAGGTCGGGCCGCCGTAATACTTGCCGACCACCGCACCAGCCGCGTTCTTCAGCGTCGCCACCGGGGTGACAAAGACCCACTCGTACTGGCCGGCCGCGTTCTCGCGGCATTCATAGGTGATCTCGCCGGCGCCGACGGTCCACATCGTCTGCTTGCTGCCGGCCGGCGCGCGCACCGCTTCGGGCAGCGCGGCGTTGTCGACCATGCTCGTCATCATCGGCGTGGAGGCGCAGGCGCCCAGCAGGGCGACCGGCAGCAGCAGCATCAGGGACGTCTTTTTCATCGCGAACTCCTCGAAGGATTGGGGTTGGAGTCCCCTCTTACGCAGCCCTGCGAGGATCGGATGCAAAGAAAAGAACTAGATGTGGCCGGCCGAGACGATAGGCCCGGTCGGCGCGCCGGTCGGCGAGCCGCCGCTGGGCTCCAGGCTGACGGCGAAGGCCGCCGTGTCCTGCAGCAGACGGGCGCGCAGCACGGTCGTCGCTGCCGCCGCCGTCGAGACCAGGCCCAGCGAGCGTGGCGCGCCCTTGCCCGGCACAGCCCAAAGTTCCAGTGCCCGGCCTTGCTCCACCGTCAGCTCGCCCAGCGGCTTCAGCACCAGGGCACCGCCGTCGGCGCTGACGCTGGCGACAAAGCCGGCCTTGGCGAAGCCGGCGCCCTCGGGCGTCGCGTTCAGCACGATCACCAGCGGCGGCTGCACCGGCTGCGGCTGGGCCAGCAGCAGAGCCAGGGCCAGGGCACCGGTGCCGGCCACGCCGGCAAAGCCCTGCCACAGGCCCAGGCGCTGCCACCAGCTCGGCGAGCGCTCGGGCGCGCCGAACAGGCGGCGCTGCACCGCAGCCCAGACCTGGGGCGGCGGCGTCACCGGCACCACCGGCGCGGCCAGTGGCTGCAGGCGCTGCTGCCAGGCCTGCACGGCATCCTGCAGCGCCGGATGGGCCGGCAGCAGGCGCTCGAAGCGCCGCCGTGCGCCACCGCGCAGCACACCCAGCGCATATTCGGCGGCCAGTTTCTCGGCCAGATCGGGGCGGCTGTAGTCCATCAGAGCGCTCCCTTGCTGGCGCCGACCAGGCCGGCCGCGCGGTCCAGGCAGTTGCGCAGGCTTTGCAGGCCACGCCGCACCCAGCTCTTGACCGTGCCCAGCGGCTGGCTCATCTGCTGGGCCACCTCGGCATGGGACAAGCCCTGGTAATAGGCCAGCGCCAGGCTGGAGCGCTGCTCGCCGCTCAAGGCCTGCATGCAGCGCTGCAGCTCATGGGCCTGGCTGGCGGCGTCGAGCAGGTCCAGCGGGCCGGCTTCGGCGCTGGGCATGGCCTCCAGCAGATCGCGTTCGCCACCCTCATCGCTGCCATCGTCCAGGCCCTGGAAGCGGCTGACGGTGGCCGGCTCGGCGGAGCGCCGGCGCAGGCTGTCGATCGCGCGGTTGCGGGCCAGGCTGGTCAGCCAGGTCAGCGGCTGGGCCAGCCGGGCATCGAAGCCGCTGGCGGCGCGCCAGATATTGACGAACACCTCCTGCAGCACCTCCTCGGCCTGGGCCCGGTCATGGTTGATGCGCAGCACCACACCGAACAGCTGGGCGCTGGTGGCGCGGTACAAGGCCTCGAAGGCCTGGCGGTCGCCCAGGGCGGTGCGGGCGAGCAGCTGGGCCAGTTCCTGGCTGCGCTCGCTCCATGCGGGGTTGGGTGTGCTCATGCCCCATTCTTACGTGCCGGCCTTGCATTTGGATGCATGGACAACCCTTTGACATGCCGGCGCCGCCCCCGCTTCTTACAATCGGCCCATCATGATGCGACCCAAAGCCCAGACCGCCGCCCTGCTCGCTGCGCCGGAAGACACCGAGCAACAGTTCTACGAGGCGCTGCAAAGCGCCGATCTGGAGCGGCTGATGGAGGTCTGGGCCGATGAGGAGGAAGTCTCCTGCGTGCACCCCGGCGGCCCGCGCGTTGTCGGCCTGGGCGCCATTCGTGCGGCCTTCGAGTCGGTGTTCGGCCAGGGCGCGATCTCGGTCCATCCCGAGCGGGTGCGGCGCCTGCACACCGGCGACACCGCCATCCACCAGGTGCTGGAGAGAGTCCAGGTGCAGGGTCCCGAGGGCCAGCAAAGCGCCTGGGTCATTGCCACCAATGTCTATCTGAAGACCGCGATGGGCTGGCGCATGGTGGTCCACCATGCCAGCCCCGGCACCGCGCACGATATCCAGGAAGTGGTCGAGGAACCGGCCACCCTGCATTGATGGCGCTCGCCTACCGGGCGCCGCCGTGGCTGCCTGGCGGCCATGCGCAGACCATCTGGCCGGCACTGTTCTCGCGCCGCTTCGAGGGCACGGCGCCGCAGTTCCGGCGCGAGCGCTGGATCACGCCGGACGGCGACTTCGTCGATGTCGATTTCCTCGCTGCGCCGACCCGCCCCGGCCAGCCGCTGCTGGTGCTGTTCCACGGCCTGGAAGGCAGCTCGCAAAGCCAGTATGTGCAGGCCTTCGCGGCCATCGCCCGCGCGCGCGGCTGGGCCTTCGCGCTGCCGCATTTCCGCGGCTGCTCGGGCGAGCTGAACCTGGCGCCACGCGCCTACCACTCGGGCGACTTCGAGGAGATCGGCTGGATGCTGGACCGGCTCAAGGCCGGCCACCCCGGGCCGCTGGTCGCCGCCGGCGTCTCGCTGGGCGGCAATGCCTTGCTGCGCTGGGCCGAGGAGATGGGCCAGAGCGCGGCGGCCACCGCGCGCGCGGTCTGCTCGATCTGCTCACCGGTGGACCTGGCGGCCTCCGGCCACGCGATCGGCCGTGGCTTCAACCGCCTGGTCTATACCCGCATGTTCCTGCGCACCATGGTGCCCAAGGCCTTGCGCAAGCTGCAGCAGCACCCGGGTCTGTTCGACGGCGAGCGGCTGCGCCAGGCGCGCGATCTCTACGAGTTCGACAATCTGTTCACCGCGCCGCTGCACGGCTTTCGCGACACCGAGGACTACTGGTCGCGCGCCTCGGCCAAGCCGCATCTGCGCCAGATCCGCATCCCAGCCCTGGTGCTGAACACCCTCAACGACCCCTTTATCCCGGCCGCCTGCCTGCCCGGCCCGGCCGACACCGGCGCCCATGTGACCCTGTGGCAGCCGGCCCAGGGCGGCCATGTCGGCTTCCCGGCCGGCGCACCACCGGGCCATGTGCTGGCGATGCCGGGCCAGGTCTGCGACTGGCTGGCGCAGGCGCTTTAGACTGCCGTCCATGGACCCCATCGTCGAAGCCGCGCTGAAGAAATGGCCGAATGTGCCGCATTGCTACGGCTGGCTGGCGCTGGACGCGCGCGGCGACTGGTATATGCGCGACGAGCGCATCCAGGCGGCCGGGCCCTTCCCGCAAGTCAAGGGCAGCCGCATCAACCATGAGAAGCTGCGCGAGTTCATCGAGCGCAACTACGCCGCCGATGCGCAGGGCGCCTGGTACTTCCAGAACGGGCCGCAGCGCGTCTATGTCGAGCTGGAGGCCACGCCCTGGATCTGGCGGCTGACAAAGGGCCCGGCGGGCGCGCCGCTGATCCACAGCCATACCGGGCGGCCGGCGCACCAGGTGGACGCCGTCTGGCTCGATGAACAGGGCCGGCTGCTGCTGAGCACCGAGCTGGGCCTGGGCCTGGTGCACAGCCTGGACATGGAGCTGGCCGCCGACGCCGTCGAGGCCGGGCTGTGGCAGCCCGAGCCCTGCAGCCATGCCGAACTGCTGCGCCGCCATGGCGTGATCGACCGACCCGCAGCGCCTCAGTCAGGTCGATAGGGCGGCAGCTCGCGCAGCCGCGCGATCTCGGCCCACCAGCGCTCGGCCAGCTCGCGCTGCACCGGCAGCAGCCCCGGGGCCAGCGCGGCGTAATAGTCCACCGCCAGAAAGGGCTGCGGCAGCAGGGTCAGGTCTTGCAGATCCGCCACGCGCATCGCGTGGCGCAGGTCTTCCTCGATGCCGACAGCAAGGTCGACCCTGCCAGCCAACAGCTTGCCCAGCAGCTGGCGGGTGTTGAGGGCGGCGCTGTCGACCTTGAAGCCCTGGCTCTGCAAGGCCTCGGTGGCCGAGCGCATCGTCGCGCGCGCGCCGACGGTCAGCGCGGCGGGCTCGGCCCCATGCATCTGGCGGCCATCCCAGACCAGCTCACGACCGGCGCGCTTGACCCACATCAGGCGCAGATGCGCCAGCCTGCGCGTGCGGTCAACGGCGCCATGGCGCATCGGGAAGCCCAGCTCGGCCATGTTGTGCGCCGTCGGCGCGGCCAGCGTGGCTTCGACTTGAGCACTGTCCAGCATCAGGCGGCAGCGCAGCGGCGGCAGCCTCAGCAGCTCGACCCGCAGGCCGGCCGCCTCGCCGGCATCGATCAGCAGGCGCTCGGCCACGCCCAGGCGCTGTGGATTGTTGTGCAGATAGGGTGGCACGACGATGTCGGTGACGCAGACGCGCCAGTCCACCGGCTGTGCGGCCAGCGGTGCTGCCTGCCATGCCAGCAGGACCATCAAAATCCATCCCTGGAATATCTTCACGCCGCCAGCATAGCCGCGAGCGGGCACAAAAAAACCGGCCGAGGCCGGTTGTTGGCGGGGCGCGCCAGCGCCGCCGGTTCTTGATTACTGCGCGGCGGAAGCGGCCGGGGCCGGGGCCTTCGGTTCATCGAACTTGGCGCCGCCCTGGTTGCCCATATAGACCACGGCACGGGCGATCTCGAAGTCGCTGTGATCGCCGCCGCCCTGGGCACCCATCGCACCCTTGCCCTTCAGGGCCGAGGTCAGCAGCGTGTCGAATCCGGTCTTGATGCGCGGGCCCCAGGCGGCCGCATCGGCCAGCTTCGGCGCACCGGCCACGCCGGCGCCATGGCAGGCCGCGCACTGGGCCAAGTAGACCTGCTCGCCGGTCTTCAGCGCGCTGGCGTCGGACAGGTCCTTGATCTCGATCGCGCCGACCGGCTGGATGCGGGCGGCCACCGCCTGCTCCGCCAGGCCCTCGCTGCCGGCGGCCGGCTTGCTGTCCGAGGTCACATAGCTGGCCAGCATCACGATCACGATCACCGGCACGACAAAGGCAAACGCCACGGCCCAGATCAGCTGCTTGGGTGTCTTGATCGGTCCCTCATGCGCCTCTTCGTGCTGGGCGTCGTGGTCGTGCACGTGGTCTTGGGTTCCGCTCATGAAATCCTCGTTGGCGTCGGGCAGTGGAGTAGATCGGGCCCCCGCTCAGGCGCGGGCAGCACAACCGCGAGATTATAGCGAGACCCCACCGGCCTTCGGCGCCGGGTGCCACAAGCGCTGCTAGAATGCGACGCGCTGCGCCCGTAGCTCAATGGATAGAGTACTGCCCTCCGAAGGCAGGGGTTGCTGGTTCGATCCCAGCCGGGCGCACCATATGAATCAAGGACTTAGGCTGCCAGAGGTGGCCTTTTTCGTTTCCGGTAGGCCAAAAGTAGGCCAAACAGCCTGTCGCCGAAGAGACCCGATTCGGAGTTCGCGGCTGCTCGTTTGGACGCGCCCCCGATACAAAGTACGGTAGTTGGCCGCTAGACCGCATGAATGCTAGACCCCGCTTACTGGAGGCCGGCTGCATGGACTTAAACTTGGACTCAAGTACCCCTGTTGTTTCCCGCGCGACCTGAGAAGTGGCTTGTGTTTGGGTTGACGGTCGTTCTTCGGGTTGACAGACTTCGCTGCCCTGACGTCGGTATGGCAAGGAGGGGCAGGTCCCTTCAGCCACAGCACGGGAAAGGCCCTGCGCTACTACGTCAACGTGTCCGGGTGGCCGCATGACCTACGTGAACCAGCCTGAGGGTCAGGCCTTGACTTCAGGTTGGAGCCCCCCCGGCCGCCCTTGCGTCAAAGAGCGAGCAAGTTCGTATCGACGACCAACGTAGCATCGTTGTTCTCAACCCAAGGCCGATTTCGTTCGATCAGTTCAAATGCCCTCGGATCCGAGTCGGGGTGCAACTTCACCACTACCCGAGTGTTCGCCGTCGTCGGAACACCGCTTTCTGATTTGAACTGATCGGATTGAATGAAGACCAAGTAGTTCTCCAGCTTGCGAAGCAATCTCTCCAGAGAGCGCCGTTCCCCAGAGATAGGCGTGGCTATCACAAGGTATAGATCGGAGCCCCCGCCATGCTTGACCTTATTGATGTCAATCAAATCAACGTTGGGAATCGGGTCGTTTTCGTCAATTTCAAACACAGGTGACTCCAAGCGTCGGTGGGAGCAAGTAGCCCCGTCGCCACATTCACTTTAACTTTGGGTCCGGGGGAACTGCCTTGATTTCTCCGGCGAGATTTCCGAGAGCGTTTTGGTTCTTCCGAATTTGTGCTGCTGAGGATTGACCTGGCGACAACACCTCCGTCACATTGACCTTTCCGTCTTGTCGCACGGTTGCCACGTCGGGACGAACAGCAGAATTTACCTTGCCGCCTGTGACAGTGCTAATGGTCTGATTCATGTGAACAGACTTGGCATCGGCCGATCTAGCTGCTTCATTGGCTAGCCGCTGGCTGGTTGATGCGTGCGTGGTCTCCGTTCCACCCGACCTGGTAACTTGCGCATTGCCTTGAATCGATGCCCGAGCCTCGCCAAGGTTGGCACGCGAGCCTTCAACGGATTGACGTATCGGCCCCCCGTCAATTCCACGAGCACCCAGAAGTCCAGCCCCGCCACCACGCCCTGCCAATCTAGCTTCCAGATTGGCAGGATCATCGGCCTGCATCCCATCAGGATCAATCAGCGTATAAGGCTTGTTCTCAGCGTAGTGGTACCGCCCAAACGACTTGCCGTTGTTGGCATCGGTGACTACCGGATCCACACTGAGGAATCGCCCCGCAATCGGGTCGTAATACCGCTGCTGCATGTACACCAGGTCCGTTTCGGCGTCCTGTACATGGCCGGTGAAGCCGATCACGCTGGTGGCCGGGCTGGGTTTGGTGCCCTGGGCCACATAGCCATAGGGCTCGTAACGGCTGCGGTTGAGAATGCCGCCCGCCGCATTGCTGTGTGCTACCGGGCTGCCCAGCGCGTCGGTGTGCACATACTGGGTTACGCCTGCTCCGGTCTCGGCGATCTGCTTGCCGCCCAGGTGGATGTAATAAGTCCAGCTGGTGCCGCCCAGGCATTGGCTGCCGCTGACCGTGCCACCCTGCGGGCAGGTGTACCGCGACGTAGCGGCGATATTGCTGCTGGCAAGGCAGCTGTTGTTGGGCTGGAGGACATAGCCGCCGGGGCAGCTGTAGTTCGCCTGGGCCGCGATGGTGTGAGTGCTGCTTGCATAGCAGGTCTGACCCGACAGCACTTGGCCGCTCGGGCAACTGTAGGAGGCACTGGCCGGGCTGGCCGTGGTCGTGACGCAGCTGCTGCCGACCAGGCTGCCGCTGCTGCAGCTATAGCTGGCGATGCTGGCATTCTGGACTTCGGTGCCCATGCATTGACTGCCGTTAAGCACCGCTCCCGCAGGGCAGCTGTAGCTGATAGCCGCCGCAAGATAGCAGCGATAGAGACCTTCATAGACGCGCTGAACCTGACCGTACCGCAGACCGCGAGCGTTCGCTTCAACTTGGCAGTTAGCCACCGCCTCGTAGTCGATCTCCCCGGCAACATAGGTCGTGAAGCAGTAGCCGGGGCTATACGGATCAGTGTTTACATAGCCCTTGCAGCTATAACTGGCCGTGGCCTCGTTCACCGTGGGGCGCGAGCAGCTTGAGCCGCTGAGCTGATAGCTGGCGGGGCAGGCATAGATGGGCATCGCCGCCACGCTGCTGCTGCTGAGGCATTCGCTGCCCGACAGCGTGTACCCCCCAGGGCAGCTGTAGCTCAGCGTGGCGGGGCTGCTGCTCTGCGTGCTTTGGCTGCATTGGCTGCCCGACAGCGTGTAGCCGGCCGGACAGCTATAGCTCAGCGTGGCCGAGACGCTGCTGCTGCCCAGGCATCGATCACCCGACAAGGTCGTACCCGCCGGGCATTCATACACCAGCACCGCCGGCACCGAGGCGCCGCCGCTACGCTGCGCCCACAAGAGCTGCCCGTCTTGGCTGTAGGCCTGTAGCCGCGTGCTGCCATCGGTGCTGACGATCTTGATGCGCCGCCCGTGGCCGTCATACACATAGCTGCCGCCCAGGCTGGCGCTGCTCAAGCGATTGCCGATGTCGAAGGTAAAGGTCTGCAGCCCCTTGCTGCGCAGATTGCCCAGGGCGTCGTAGCCATAGCTGGTCGTGCCGCCATTGGTGGTGACACTGCTCAGCCGGTTGGTCGCGTCATAGTTGAGCGTGCTGGACCGGCTGCCCACCGTTGCCGAGCGCAGGTTATCGATCGGGTCGTAGCTATAGCTGGCATTGCCCCAGACATTGGGTGCATTGGCGCTGATCAGCCGGTCCAGGTCGTCGTACCCCAGCGTGCGATGGAAGTGGTTTTCCTGCTGGTCGGTGATGCTGGAAACATTGCCATTGGCGTCATAGGCATAGAGGTCTTGCACCACGCCCGCGTCGCGGTTGAGCAGCGGCAGTCCGCGCAGATTCTGGCTTTGGGTGTGCTGGATGCCATTGCCCAAGCGGTAGGCCTCCACGGCGCCGTTCGGATGGAAACTGATGGCGCTGGCGTAGGCTCCAACACTTCTGGGCTCGCCCAGCGCGTTCGGGCTGTAGGTCAGCGTCGGTCCGCCCGAGGGGTAGACCAGAGCACTCAGATTGCCATTGCTGTCATAGCTTCGGCTCAGCTCATGGCTGCTGCCCCCATAGCCAAGAGTCTCGCTGCTCAACAGCCGCAGTGCGTTGTAGGCATAGCTCCAGCTGGAGCCGCTGCTGGTACTGACGTTGCGTAGCTTGCCGTCTGGCCAGTAGCTGCGGCTGATGCTGGGACTGCCATCGCCATAGGCCGTGCTCGTCAAGCGGTTGAGCGCGTCATAGCCGTAGGCAATCTTTGCTGCCGCCGCCACGCTGGCTCGATCGCACTCACTCGCATTCGGCAGGCTCTGGCCCGGCGCCCGCCAAGCCAGATTGCCGGCGCCGTCATAGTCCTGCACGGAGGCACCAAGCTCAGGCTCGATGGTCTTGCACAAGCGTTGGCCTCCGTCGTAGACATAGCGCCGTGTCACGCTGATCGGCGCTCCCAAGTGGAGGCCGCTTCGCGTGATGGCAGTGGGTTTTCCGAACGCGTCACGAACAATGCTGAGGTTGACGCCAGCCGGCGCCGCAACAGTGGCCAGCGCGGCCTCGTCTGGATTGTCCAGAGCCCAGAAGCCTTGCGTGGTCACTTTGGCACGGGGGTTGATGGTGCGGGTCTGGAAGCCATCCAGATAGTCGGTCGTACTGGTCAGCACGCCCAGTTCGCTATCGGCCTCGCTACGAAAGGCGCGCCCCAGTGCGTCATGGGCCGTACGCGTGCCAGCAGGCAGGCTGCTGCTGACACTGGCGGCGTCACGCTGGGGATAGCTCTCGTAGACCTTGCGTCCGTCGACATCGAAGCCGCGAACGACGACCTTGCGCGTGCTCGCCTCGTCAGCGGCATCGAAAGTGCGCGTCATCACCGGACGCCACAGCGCATCGAAGTAGCTGATCGTGCGGGCATTGCCGCGACTGATGGTCTGGCGCCAATGGCCGCTGCTCAGGCCGTACTCGCTGCCAGCCACCGGTTCAAACACGATGCTGGTGGCGTTCCATCCGGCTGGCGGCGTGACCTGTTCGAGCCGGCCGATCTCGTCATAGCTGTAGCCGGTGGTGTAGCCGGCCGCGTCGGTCAGGCTGGTGATCAGGCCGATGTCGTTGACCTGGGCGCTCTGGGTGCTGCCGTCGGCATGATCGATGCGCTGAGCCAGGCCGCGTTTGTAGTCGCTGTAGTGGGTGGTCTGGCTTTTTCCATCACTGACCGTGGCCACTGTGCCATCGGCGTGATAGGTGTAGCTCTGCTGCAGCACGCCAAATTTACGGATAGCTGTCGGCAACGCGGTGCCGGTGTCATAGTCATGGTCCAGTACCGTCATTCCGCCGGACACGATGGCATCGGTCTGGCCTAGCACCCAGCGCGAGGTCTGATCGAAGTAGCTGATGGTTTCACTGCGACTGCCGCTGGGACCAGTGCGCGTGACGCTGGTGGGGCGGGCGAAGCTGTCGAAGCTGTTGGCGGTCCAACTGAAGCTGGTGCCCTGTTGCGTGATCACGCGCTGGTGCTGGGGACGGTGACGGGAAGCCAAGTCATCACTCACCTCGGAGGGGCTGATGCCAACCGGCTCTGGATAGCTCATGCCCGACGGCGACTGATACGCGTAGCTGGTGCTGCGCAGCGCCGTACTGCCGTTCCAGCCCTGGTCTTGCCGCAGCAGCTGCCCCTCGTTCACACGAAACAGATTGCCATAGACATGGCGGGTCACATGACCTTGCGGGTCGGTGACCGTCACGATGCGCTTATCGTTGCACCCGTTGCAAGGTGCCCAACTGCCGACTGAGCTGCTGCCGTAGCTCCAGGTCTGATTGCCGAGGCCTGGACCGGAGATTGTCTTGCTGCTAAGCGCCTGCGTGATCAACTGGTGCGGCCATTGTGCAAATGTCGGTGCATCGGGCTGAGCTCGCTTTTGGCGGCAGACCTTGTCGACTCCGGCGCGCCCATGCATCGTGAAGGCCGTGACGAATTGACCCACCGCCCCCGAAGGATGGGTGATGGTGCCGCTGTAGGTGCCACTGGGTACCGCGCCGGCCCAGTTGCAGGTGGCACCCGTCTCTTCATTGGTCAGCGGCCGCACCAAGCCACTGAGATTGAACTGCCAGTTGGACCCATCGGGCTGGCGCACGCGTTCAAGCTCGCCGGCCGCGCTGTAGTCGTAGTTCCAGGTCCGAATGCCATCGCTGACAGATTGCACCGCCACGGTATTGCCCAGAGGGGCATAGCCAAGCTGCAGATAACGACCGTCGCTGGCTTCAATACGCAGCAGCTTCCAAGGGTTGGCGGGGTCGTAGCTGTAGGTCACCGTGTTGCCAAAGCGGTCGGTGATCAGCGTCGGCATGAGCCAGACTTCACGGCGCAGCAATAGCGCGCCGTTTTCATGCCGCATCGAGGGGTAGTAGCGTGATGCCATCCAGTCGAAGCGGTACTGCGTGCCATCGGGTGCTACGGCCAGGAAGCCTTCGCCGGCTCCAGAGGCCAGGCTGGGCAGACAGCGGAACTGCCAGCCACCTCGGGTCACGAGCGGGTAGCTGTGGCCATCAGTGGGCGTGGCGGTGTTGGCGGGAGCGCGCGTCAGTATTTCTTCGCCCCCTCCACCTGGTAATTGCAAGGTATTGCCCTGCCAATACTCCAGAGCCCACCAACTGGTGTTCGATCCGCCCATTGCCGTTGGCGGCTGGCTGTACCAGGAGCAACGATTGATGGCACCAGCGCCGTTGACCCATCCGTTGCTCGCGGTAAACACCCCCTGCAAGCGCGGGATGTCGAGGTCCCAGTTACCGAAGTGGCCGACAACCATCTCGGAGCGTCCGGCGGTCAGGCGACGGTTCAAGGCAACGGCCAGGCCGCTGTTGCCCGGCAAGCTGACATCGGTGTGGTTGAACTCCAGGGCACCCGTGTAGAGATTGACACGGTCACCCATCAGATCCGCGCCCAGCGCCGTGACGTTCTGCGAGGCCCGAGCAAGCTGTCCTTGCTCCATGTACACGGTCGTCGACGGTGTGCTGGAGGCTTGTGCGGTCTGAACGTAGAGCTCTTGCGGTTGGCCCGCAGCAGCCGATGCTGTCAAGTCCAAGGTGGTTGAACTCGACGATTGAGCAAGGCCGGTCGACGAGACAACAAGAAGGCCAGCGCACAGCAGCACTCCGCGCAGCACGCGCGGCAAGGTCTTGAACATGGGTTCGCTCCGCTCCCTGATGCAGCCTCGGAGGACTGCTGCTGGCGACTGTAGTGAGCAGGTGAGAGGTTTCAATCCCTCGGAAGGGGGTACGCCAAGTGACTTGCTTCCTTTGCGGCGCGTCTTGCCTTAGCTACGGGCACGTGTCGCCCTCCGAAGGCAGGGGTTGTTGGTTCGATCCCAACCGGGCGCACCATGAATGAAGTTGCGAAAAGCGGCACCTGCCCTCACGGCCAGGTGCTTTTTTCATGCCTTCCTATTCAAGCCCCCCTCGCCCCCAGCCGCCCCGCCTCGGCCAGCCAGCGCTCGCGCCGCGCCGGCGTGCTCTTGATGACCGGCGTGAACGCGCTGATGCGTACCGGGGCAATGCCGCAGAACTCCAGTACCGCGTCTTTCATCATGCGGTGGGCCGGGGCGCCCTGCAGCCAGCGGAAGTACCAGGCCGGCGTGTCCATGCAGACCAGCAGACGCGCGCTGCGCCCTTTCAGCAGACGCTCGGGCAAGGCCTGACCCTGGTGGTAGCGGAAGGCGAAGCCAGGCAGCAGCAGCCGGTCCAGCAGGCCTTTGAGCAGGGCCGGCACCGAGCCCCACCAGACCGGGTAGGCCCAGACCAGATGCTCCGCCTCGGTCAGCTGCTGCTGAAGGCGCTGCAGATCGGGTTCCAGCACGGCATCGGCGTCATGGCCCTGCGGGAGATCGGATGCAAAGTGCAGCTCACGCAGCTGCACCAGACTGACGCGGTGGCCGGCCGCCGCAGCGGCCTCGGCATAGCGCCGGGCCAGGGCCTCGCTGAGGCTGTGCGGCTTGGGGTTGGCATTGATGACGAGAATGGTTTTCTTGGCTGTCGTGTTCATGCCCGCCAGCATCCACCCTGTCCCTAGGGACAGAGTCAAGCGGGCTGCACATCGGGGCAGTCGAAGGCCTGCAGCAGCAAGCGCTCGCAGACCGCCAGCTCGTCGAGCTGCAGCTGCAGGCGCTGCTGCTGGGCGGTCAGCGCGGCGCGCTTGGCCTGCACTGCCTGCAGCGCCACATCGCGGGCCAGCGGCTCGCCCGGGGCGGGCCGGTTGGCGCTCGCCGTCAGCGCGCGCAGCTCCTGCAGCTTGAAGCCCACGGCCTGGGCCTGGCGGATCAGGCGCACCGCGTCCAGATGGCGCTGCTCATAGACGCGGTAGCTGCCCTGGCGCCGGGGTTCGGGGATCAGGCCCAGCGCCTCGTACAGCCGCAAGGCCTTGGGCGTGGCGCCGCTCAGGCGGGCGAGCGCGCCGATGCGCAGAATGTCTTGGCTCATGGGGTGCTCGCCGCAGTCAGATGGGATTTCAACGCCTCGATCGCATAGCGCACCTTGGCGGGCTGGGCATCGCGCTGCGGAGTCAGCGCATAAATAGGCAGGCTGGGCAGCCGCCAGCCGGGCAACAGGGGCACGAGCCGGCCGTCCTGGGCTGCGGCACCGATATCGCTGGGGCTCAGCATCGCCAGGCCCATGCCGGCCTCGCAGAACTGCTGCAGGCTCAGCTGGTTGTTGCTGCTGGCACGCGGCTGGATGTTCAGCTGGACCGGCTGGCCGGCCGCGTCCTGCAGCGGCAGCAGCACGCCGGCGGCACCCCGGCGCAGCAGCAGCCAGTCATGCCGGCCCAGCTCGGCCAGGCTGGAAGGCACGCCGCAGCGCGCCAGATAGGACGGTGCCGCATAAAGCCCCATGCTTTTTTCGCCGATGGGCTGGGCCACCCAGCTGCTGTCGGGCAGGCGGCCGAAGCGCACGGCGAGATCGATGCGCTGGGCCACCAGATCGGTGAAGCCGTCCTCGACCTCCAGATGCAGGCTCAGACGCGGATGGGCAGCCAGCAGCGGCGCCAGCGCCGGCCCCAGTTGGCGGCCGAAACCCACTGGTGAGGCCACGCGCAGCTCGCCCTCGGGCGCGTCGCGCAGCTGCAGCAGCTGGGCCTGGGCGCCGCGGGCGGCCGCCAGCATCGCGACGCAGCCCTCGTGGAAGCGGGCGCCGGCCGGGGTCAGGCTGAGCTTGCGGGTGGAGCGGTGCAGCAGGGTCACGCCCATATCGCGCTCCAGCGCCCGCACCTGCTGGCTGATCGCCGAGGTGCTGGTCTGCAGCAGCCGGGCGGCGCCGGCAAGACTGCCCTGCTCGACCACGGTCGCCAGCACCGCCATCCGTTTCAATTGGTCCAGCATGAAGTTTCTCTAAACAATGCTGGCGAATTTTGCCGGCTTATCGATTCACCGTGAAGTTCATACAGTTGATCCCATTGCAACGAGTTCCAAAGGACTGCTCATGAAGATCGCCCTGATTGGCGCCACCGGCTTCGTCGGTGCCCCGGTTTTGCAGGAATTGCTGGCGCGCGGCCACCAGGTCGTCGCCCTGGCCCGTAACCCGGCCAAGCTGGCGGCCCAGCCCGGCCTCAGCGTGGTCGAGGCCGACGCCAAGAACGCCGACTCGGTGGCCGCCGCCGTCCAGGGCGCGGAGGCGGTGGTCAGCGCCTACAACCCGGGCTGGGGCGTGGCGGACATCTACACCGAGTTCCTCGACGGCACGCGCGCCATCTATGCCGGCGTCAAGCAGGCCGGCGTGAAGCGGCTGCTGGTGGTGGGCGGTGCCGGCAGCCTCTATGCGGCGCCGGGCCTGCAGCTCGTCGACACGCCGGAATTCCCGGCCGAATGGAAGCAGGGCGCGCTGGCGGCCCGCGAGGCGCTGAACCTGATACGCGCCGAGACCACGCTGGACTGGACTTTCCTGTCGCCGGCCGTGCATCTGGAGCCGGGCGAGCGCCGTGGCCGCTACAGGCTGGGCCTGGAGTCGCCGGTGATGGACATCGACCCGAGCAAGGGCCCGGCGCATATCTCGGTGGCCGATCTGGCGGTGGCCATCGTCGACGAGCTGGAGACGCCGCAGCACATCCAGCGCCGCTTCACGGTCGGCTACTGACGCTCAGACCGTCTTCTGCTCCAGCACGAAGTTGGCGCCGTCGTACTGGCCCAGCTTGTCGACCAGATAGGGCAGGCATTCCTGCAGCTTGTCGTGCAGCGTGAACGGCGGATTGACGATGAACATGCCGCTGCCCAGCATGCCGAAGCCGCGCGTATCGGTCTGCGGTTTGACGGTCAGGCGCACATGCAGCCAGCCCTTCTTGGCGCCGGCCTTGGGGTTGTCGGCGGCGGCCTTCATGCGCTGGGCCAGCTGGTGCGATTCGAGCAGCTGCAGCTGCGGATACCAGATCAGGAAGACGCCGTCGGCAAAACGCTCGAGGCCTTCGCGCAGCGCAGTCAGCACCTTGGCGTAGTCGGTCTTGAGCTCGTAGGAGGGATCCATCAGCACGACGCCGCGGCGCGAGGGCGGCGGCAGCTCGCCGCGCAGCGAGGCAAAGCCGTCGGTGTCGGCCACCTGGGTATTGGGGCGGGTCTCCAGATAGCTTTGCAGGATGCGGAAGTCGGTCGGATGCAGCTCGTAGACGCGCAGCCGGTCTTCTTCGCGCATCAAGAGGTTGGCAATCGCCGGCGAGCCGGGGTATTGGCGCAGCTGGCCGTCGGGGTTGAACTGGCGCAAGAGCTCGCGGTAGGCGGCCAGCGGCGCCGGCAGGTCCTTGGCATCCCACAGGCGTGAGACGCCCAGTGCATACTCGCCCTTTTTCTGCGCATAGCGGCTCTCGATCGAGTAGCCGCCGGCGCCGGCATGGGTGTCGACCAGGGTGTAGGGCTTGTCCTTCTCGGCCATATAACGCAACACCTCCGAGAGAACGAGGTGTTTGAGGACATCGGCATGGTTGCCGGCATGAAAAGCGTGTCGATAGGCGAGCATGGGCGAACTGTAGCCTGCCCGGGCCGGTTCACGGCTGCTGCAGCGCCCCCGGATGCAGGGCCGGCCCGGGCAGCGCGACGCTGCGGCGCGGGTGCTGGTACTGGCGCAGCGGCCGCAGTGAGGCAAAGCCTTCGGGCCCCGGCCCAGGGTCGACCGCCTTGCCGCGCAGCGCCGAGTCGGGCTTCAGCGCATAGTTCTCGCGCGCGGCGAGCACGAAGGCGTCCCAGTCGACCGCCGGGTTGTTGCGCACATCCCAGTCGGCGTCGGCGCTGAAGCGCCCGCCGCCGACCAGCAGATTGTTGACCGCCCGCACCCGCACCCGGCCGGGCGCGACGCGCAGATAGACGCCCTCGCGGGGCCGGTTGTCGACCAGGGTGTTGTGAGCCAGCCAGAGCTCGTTGTCGGCATGCTTGTAGCCCTCGGCGCCAATCGAGATCAGGTGGGCGTTCGCTGTCGTCGCGCTCTGCTGTATCAGGTTGCCGATCACGACGGCGCGGCCGCCGTTGGGGAATTCCAGCTCGTAGCTGGCCGTGCCGCCGAGCTCGTCGCTGAGGCGGTTGTAGAGGATGTGGTTGACGGCCGCACGGCTCTTCAGCAGATGGCCGCTGCGGCCATGGTGGAAATAGCAGCCGCTGACCGTCAGCCGGGCGATCGCGCCGGCGTAGAGCAGATGGGCCGGCCGGTCGTCGGCGCGGCGCGCGGCGCGCGCGAACTCGCAGTTCTCGATCTCCAGCTCGGCAGCAGCATCGTTGTTGGTCAGCAGCCCCATCTCGCACTCCGCGAAGCTGCAGTCGCGCAGGCGCAGCGAGCCGCGCTCGAAGCGGATGCCGGCGCCATTGGTGTCGGGGGCGGTGGCGCCGATGAAGTCGAAGCCCTCGACGCTGACCCGCTGGCCGCTGATCACAAAGATGCCCTTGCCCTGGGCAACGGCCCCGTTGGCGATCAGGCGCACCCGCCCGCCGACCGCGCGCAGGCTCAGGTCGTTTCGGCCCCAGCTGGCCACATCGGCCACATAGTCACCGGCCTCGACCTCGATCACCATGCCGTCGCGCGCCTGCTGAGCCGCGCTGGCCAGGCTGCGCACCGCCTGCTTGGGGCCGACGCGCAGCAGCGCCGGCTGCGCCAGCACCGGCCGCCCCAGGCACAGCCCCGCCGCCAGGCCCAGCAGCTCGCGGCGCCCCGGCGCCTCACCGACTCTTGCAGCACTCATCGCATGGCCTCCACGTAACAGCTTGTGCAGTCTAGCGAGGCCGGATGACGCCAAGCCCTTGGGGCCGGCACGGCTGTCGCGCACCGGACGGCGGCAGATCGCACATCTGAGTATCATAGTGATCATTCCGTAATTAATAGCCGACCCCATGCCCAATCTCTTCGACCCCATCAAGATCGGCGATCTCGAGCTCGCCAACCGCATCGTCATGGCGCCGCTGACGCGCAGCCGCTCCAAGGGCCTGCTGCCCGGCGCCATGGCCGTCGAGTACTACCGCCAGCGCGCCAGCGCCGGCCTGATCATCAGCGAGGGCACCCAGGTGGCCCCGCAAGGCCAGGGCTATCTGGACACCCCGGGCATCCACACGCCCGAACAGATCGCCGCCTGGAGGCGGGTCACCGACGCCGTGCATGCCGAGGGCGGCAAGATCGCGGTGCAGCTCTGGCATGTGGGCCGCATCTCGCATGTGCTGTTCCAGCCGGCCGGTGCCGCTCCGCTGTCGGCCACCGACAAGCCGGCCAAGGGCAAGACCTTCACGGCCGAGGGCTTTGTCGATGTGTCGGCGCCGCGCGCGCTGAGGACCGAGGAGATCCCGGCCGTGATCGCCCAGTTCGTGCATGCCGCACGCTGCGCGATGGAGGCCGGCTTCGACGCGGTCGAGGTGCACGGCGCCAACGGCTATCTGCTCGACCAGTTCATGCGCGACAGCATCAACGACCGGACCGACGCCTACGGCGGCAGCATCGCCAACCGCGCCCGCCTGACCGTCGAGGTGATGACGGCCATCGCCGCGGCGATCGGCCCGGGTCGCACCGGGCTGCGCCTGTCGCCGGTGACCCCGGTCAACGACGCCGGCCAGGACAGCGATGCACAGGCCCTGTTCAACCATGTGGCCGAGCAGCTGGCGCCGCTGAAGCTGGCCTTTCTGCACATCATCGAGGGCCAGACCGGCGGCGCTCGCGATGTCGCGCCCTTCGACTACCCGGCGATGCGCGCGCGCTTCCAGGGTCCGTGGATGGTCAACAACGGCTACAGTCGCGAGATGGCGCTCAAGGCCGTGGCCGAGGGCCAGGCCGATATGGTGGCCTTCGGCCGCGACTTCATCAGCAATCCCGACCTGGTGCGCCGCCTGAAGCTCAATGCGCCGCTGCAGCCGGTGGACCGGGCCACGCTGTACGGCGGCGAGGCCCAGGGCTATATCGACTACCCGGCACTGGCCGCCTGATCAGTTCTTCTTCTTGCTGGTCCGGGCCTTGAACAGCTCGGTCACGCCGACCTCGCGCGGACCGGCGATCAGTTCGAAGGACTCCCCGGCGCTCAGGCTGCCGGGGCGCTGCACCGCCAGATAGAAGCCGCACCAGGCGTTCTGCGTCATCAGCTTGGCGGCCTGGTTGAAGCCCATCACCGCGTTGAACTTGAAGCAGGGGAAGCGCGGCTCGCTGACCACCAGCTCGCAGTCGGCAAAGCGCAAGACATCGCCGATCCAGACCTGGCTTTCCAGCAGGCCCTGCAGGCTGAGGTTCTCGCCCATGCTGCCCGGCGCCAAGGCCTCGTCCCAGCCGGCCACCTTGGCCTGGGCCCGCACGGTCTGCCAGAAAGGGTAGTGCTCGACCGGATAGGCATAGACCGCCTTGGCCAGGCCGCCGTGCACGCTCAGGTCGGCCTGCTCGTCGCCGGCCAGGCCCAGCGGCGCCACCGCGACCGGGCCGCTCTGTGGCTGTTTGCGGATACCGCTGAGTACGCTGCCCTGCGCGGTGAGCAGGGCTTGAGCCGGGGCGGTGTTGATGCTGAGCAGCTTCATGCGTCGGATGGAAGAGGGTCGGACATGGGACGCTGATTGTCGCCGGCCCGCGCCGCCGCCTGCTGGGCCTGGCGCAGCTCGGTGATGTCGACACTGGTGGACAGCACGCAGGTCTGGCCCTGGTAATCGATCAGCTCGCCGCTGAGCAGGGCATGCAGGCGCTGACCATCGCGGCCGCGCACCCGCACCTCCAGGTTCTCCACCCGGCCGTCGCGCTTGAGCAGCTCGTAGTAGCGCTGGCGGTCCGCCGGTTCCAGCCCCACGTCGGTCAGCTCCGACATGCGTCGCCCCAGCATCTGCGCGCGGCTGTAGCCATAGCGGCGGCACAGCACCTCGTTGACCTCCAGGATGGTGGTGTCGGCCAGCGTCGTCAGCGCGGCGGTCACCGAATAGGCGTTGAACAGGCGCTGGAACAGATCGCGCTCCTGCCGCGCGGCCAGCAGCGCCTCGCGGCGCGCCTGTTCGCGGTCCAGATTGTCCAGCGCGAACGAGACATCACCGGCCATCTCGTCGAGCAGGCGCACCAGGGCCGCATCGAAGAAACCGGGCTCGGCGGCAAACAGCAGCAGCGCGCCAACCGTGATCCCGCCCCGGCGCAGCGGGAAGGCGGCAATCGCCCGTCCACCACGCGCCACCACGCTGTCATGCCAGTGCGCCATGCGCGGATCCAGGCCCGCCTCGTTGCTGATCAGATGGCTGCCGCTGCGTATCACCTGGCTGGTGATCGAGGTCTGGCCATAGGGCGAGTCCAGCAGCCAGCGCTCGGGCACGCCGGTCAGCAGCTCGGCCTGCCCGTGCAGACAGGCGCGGTAGGCCTCTTCGCCGCCGCTGACGATGACGGCCGCCAGCGCCGCGTGGCCGGTGTCCACGCAGATGCGGCACAGGTCCTGGTAGAGCTGCTGGTCCGAGGCGGGGTCGCGCACGATCAGCTGGTTGCACTGCGACAGCGCGATATAGAACTGCTGCACGCGCTGCTCGGCGGCCGCCGCGCTTTGCTGCTCGCGCCGGTGCTGCGACCAGACCCAGACGGCCAACGCGGCGGCCAGGCCGCCGCTGCCCGTCATCAGCGCCAGCAGATTCCAGCGCGCCCGCTCGAACCCGGCCTGGCTGGCATCGGCCTCGCGGCGCGCCACGGTCAGCTGCAGATCGATCAGCTCGCTCAGGGTCTGGCCCAGCGGCTCCAGCGCCAGGCGCAGATTCAACGCAGCGAAGGCGCGCAGCGCGGCCGTATCGCCGGCGCCGACCAGGCGCTCGAACTGCCGCAGCGCTTCGTTCGCATAGCGCAGCTGCGGCTCGGCGCGGGCGATCAGATGCAGCTCCTCCTCGACCAGCAGCGTGCTTTTGTAAGCCGCCCAGAGCTGCTCCACCTGCGACTGTGCGCTCTTGATTTGCAGGCCCGCCTGCGTCGGCGCCAGCCGCCCCTCGACCAGCCCGTTCGCGCTGGCCGGCACCTCGGCCAGCATCGCATGGGAGATCTTGCGCAGCTGCTGCACCGGCACCAGCCGGTTCGCATACACCGACTCCAGCGCCTGCGACACGCCACGCAGCTGCAGCAGCGCCACCAGCCCGAGCAAGGCCATCAGCCCCAGCAGCAAGGCCATCACCAAGGCCAGCCTGGCCTTGAAACTCAGGCCGGCCATGGCGTGCCAGCGGATTGGATCGACGTGAACACAGTGAGCCCGTGCGGTTGGAAAGCGGCCACCGATTCTGGATCAAGGCCCGACTTGTCAGCGCTTGAAACAAGGGTAAGCAAGGCCCAGACAAACCCCAACAAAGCGTGCATCAGGTCATACGGGTTTTGCATGACCCCCTGAAGCATGGCGGTTACGGCGTGGTTACATTGGGATGACAATGGCCACCTCGGCTTGCCGAGCGCCCATCACCGCCCTGGCGGGAAGCGGCATTGGGTCAGCCCCGAAGCATCACCCCCGTGATCGAGGCTGTCCCAATTCTGCTTTTTAATTGATTGGGATCGACATGAACCAACCTCTGATGGAAGGGCTGCGCTTGAACGTACCCGCCTATGTGAAGCACCAGCGCCTGATCGCCTGGGTGGCCGAGATCGCCGCGCTGACCGAAGCGCGCGATGTCTATTGGTGCGACGGCAGCCAAGCCGAGTACGAGCGCCTGTGCCAGCAGCTGGTCGAGGCCGGTACCTTCAAGAAACTCAATCCCGAGCTGCGCCCCAACAGCTTCCTGGCCTGCTCCGACCCCAGCGATGTGGCGCGCGTCGAAGACCGCACCTATATCTGCACGCCGGACAAGGCCGACGCCGGCCCGACCAATAACTGGATGGCCCCGGCCGAGATGCGCGCGCTGCTGCAGACCGGCGACGCTGCGCTGTTCAAGGGCGCGATGCGTGGCCGCACCCTCTATGTCGTGCCCTTCAGCATGGGCCCGCTGGGCTCGCCGATCGCGCACATCGGCGTCGAGCTGTCCGACAGCCCCTATGTGGCGGTGAATATGCGCATCATGACCCGCATGGGTCGCAAGGTGCTGGACGTGCTGGGCGACAACGGCGAGTTCGTCCCCTGCGTGCATACGGTCGGCGCGCCGCTGGCAGCCGGCCAGGCCGATGTGTCCTGGCCCTGCAACAAGACCAAGTACATCGTCCATTACCCCGAGACCCGCGAGATCTGGTCTTACGGTTCGGGCTATGGCGGCAATGCGCTGCTGGGCAAGAAGTGCTTTGCGCTGCGCATCGCCTCCACCATGGGCAAGGAGCAAGGCTGGCTGGCCGAGCACATGCTGATCCTGGGCGTCACCAAGCCCGACGGCAAGAAGTTCCATGTCGCCGCCGCCTTCCCCAGCGCCTGCGGCAAGACCAATTTCGCGATGCTGATCGCACCCAAGGCCTTCGCCGGCTGGAAGGTCACGACCATCGGCGACGACATCGCCTGGATCAAGCCCGGTGCCGACGGCAAGCTGCGCGCGATCAATCCCGAGGCCGGCTATTTCGGCGTCGCCCCGGGCACCAACGAGCTGACCAACTTCAACTGCATGGCCAGCCTGAAGCGCGATGTGATCTTCACCAACGTGGCGCTGACCGATGAGGGCGACGTCTGGTGGGAGGGCATGAGCGAGACCCCGCCGGCGCACCTGATCGACTGGCAGGGCCAGGACTGGACCCCGGCGATCGCCAAGGAAACCGGCGCCAAGGCCGCCCACCCGAACGCCCGCTTCACCGTGGCCGCGACCAACAACCCGGCGCTGGACCCCGAGTGGGACAACCCCGAAGGCGTGGTCATCGATGCCTTCATCTTCGGCGGCCGCCGCTCTACCACCGTGCCGCTGGTGACCGAGGCGCGCGACTGGGTCGAGGGCGTCTACATGGCGGCGACCATGGGTTCCGAGACCACCGCCGCCGCCGCCGGCCAGCAGGGCGTGGTGCGCCGCGACCCCTTCGCGATGCTGCCCTTCATGGGCTACAACATGGCCGACTACTTCCAGCACTGGCTGGATCTGGGCAAGAAACTGCAGGCCAGTGGCGCCACTTTGCCCAAGATCTACTGCGTCAACTGGTTCCGCAAGGGCGCCGACGGCAAGTTCGTCTGGCCCGGCTATGGCGAGAACATGCGCGTGCTGAAGTGGATGCTGGAGCGCGTCGAAGGCCAAGGGCACGGCGAAGAGCATGTGTTCGGCATCACGCCGAGCTACCAGGACCTGAACTGGGAAGGCCTGGACTTCAGCCCGGCCCAGTTCGAGCAGGTCACCAGCATCGACAAGGCCGCTTGGCAGACCGAGCTGGGCCTGCACGAGCAGCTGTTTGAGCAACTGGCCTACCACCTGCCGACCGAGTTGCCGGCCACCAAGGCCAAGATCGAGCAACGTCTGGCCGCCGAGTAAGCACTAACCTGCAGAAAAGACAAAGCCCGCTGAAAGCGGGCTTTTTTGCGTGCCAGCCGGTCGAAAAGACCGGCAGGACTTCAGCGGCGGCGGGCGTTGGCGGCGCGCAGCTCGGCGGCGAACGAGGGCATGCTGCTCTCGTACTGGGCGGCCAGGTCCAGCAGCTCGCGCTCGGCGCGGCGCTCGGCGGCGAGGGCCAGCTGGGCCTTGACGGAGGCGATCATGCGCAGCCACAGACGGGCGCCGATCGAGGCGAAGGAACCGCCGTGACGCACGTTGCGATGCAGGGGAAGACCGAAGGTTTGGGATGCGACGCTCATGGCTTAACTCTCTGTGTTGAAGCTCTTTTGGAGCCGATGACGAGATTATGGGGTAAACCCTAGTTTTGAATCCAATGAATCTTCGGCATTGGATATATAAACAGAAGACATAACTCACGTTTTGGCCCGCGATGAACTTCCGCACCCTCGATCTCAACCTGCTGCGGGTCTTTGACGCAGTGATGGCGGAGCGCAGCCTGACCCGCGCCGCCCAGCGCCTGGCGATGACGCAGCCGGCCGTCAGCCATGCGCTGAAGCGGCTGCGCGAGACCCTGGGCGAGGAGCTGTTCGTGCGCCAGGCCTTCGGCATGAAGCCGACCTCGCGGGCCGAGGGCTTGTGGCCCGAGGTGCGCGCCGCCCTGGACCGGCTGCGCCTGGTGCTGGACCCGGGCGACTACCAGCCCGACCAGCAGGAGCAGACCTTCCGGATCGCGATGGCCGACGCCACCGCCGCGCTGGTGCTGCCGCCGCTGGTGGCCGAGCTGGAGCGCCTCCAGGCCCTGGCCAATATCCATGTGCTGCCGCTGACCACGCGCGACCCGCGCTCGCTGCTGGAGCAGGGCGAGGCGGACTTCGCGCTGGGCTACTTCCCCGGCGCCGTCGCGGCGCTACAGGCCCAGGGCGTGATGAGCGCGATCCGCCAACACCGCCTGTACGAGAGCGAGTATGTCTGCGCGATGCGGCGCGACCATCCGTTGGCCGAGCTCGAGCTGGACCTGGACCGCTACTGCGCCGCCCACCATCTGCTGGTCAGCTTCTCGGGCCGACCCCATGGCTTTGTCGACGAGGCGCTGACGGCGCTGGGGCGCAGCCGCCGCATCATGCTGACGGTCAACCAGTTCTTCACCGCCGGTCGCATCGTCGCGCAGTCCGATCTGCTGACCGTGCTGCCGGCCTCCTTCGTCGAAGCCACCGGCTACAAGCAGCGCCTGGTCGAGCGGCCGCTGCCGATGCCGCTGGCGCGGGTCCATGTGGACATGCTTTGGCATTTGCGCAACGAAGAACGCAGCGCCCAGCGCTGGATGCGCGAGCGGCTGGTGGAAGCGGCAACAGCGGCGACAATCGCCGCATGAGCCCCACCGCCCCCTCCTCCCGCGACCTGAGCGACGCCGAGTTCGCCGAACTCGACGAACTGCTTGCCACCACCCCCGACCCGCTGGAAGCACTGGATGCCTCCATGCTGGACGGCTATCTGTGCGGCGTGCTGGTCCAGCCCCGCCTGATCGAGATCGACGAGTGGCTGCCCAATATCTTCGACTACGACGGCGGCGTGCTGCCCGAGGAGGTCGACCCGGTCTGGCTGGCGCGCATCCGCGAGCTGGTCGAGCGCCGCCACACCGCGCTGAACCGCGCGATGGTGGAGGACGGCTGGTTCGACCCGGTCGTGCTGGACCTGGACGAGAACGCCACGCCCGAGGCCCCCTCGCCCGACGACGATGCCGAGCAGGCCGAGGCGCGTGCCACCTATGCCGAGATGAGTCCGATCTCGCGCACCCTGATGCCCTGGGTGGCCGGCTTCCAGCACGCCTGCCTGTGTTTCCCCGAGCTGGCCGATATGCCCGACGATGCGGTGATGGCCGCGCTGGCCCGCCTGTACCGCCATCTGCCAGCCGAGACGCCGGAAGAGAAGGAGATCGTCGCGACCCTGGACCGCGAGCATCCGCTGAAAGACCTGGACGACGCGATCGAGGAGCTGGTCGTCACGGTGGCCGATCTCTGCGATCTGACCCAGGAGCACCGCTACCGGGTCGAGACGCTCAAGCGCGAAGGCCCCAAGGTCGGCCGCAACGACCCCTGCCCTTGCGGCTCGGGGCGCAAGTACAAGGTCTGCCACGGCTCCAACTAGCGCGATGCGGCTGCAGCTGATCTCGGACCTCCACCTGGAGACCGAGAGCTACCAACCCCACCCGGCCCCCGGTGCCGAGCTGCTGGTGCTGGCCGGCGATGTCGACAGCACTTGGCGAGGCCTGGCGTTGTTCCGCGACTGGCCGGTGCCGGTGCTGTTCGTGCCCGGCAATCATGAGTACGACGGCCGCGATGTCGACAGCGCACGCACCGGCCTGCACGCGCTGGCCCGCGAACTCGGTTTCCTGATGCTGGACGACGCCAGCCTGGTGATCAACGATGGTGAAGGTCGGCGCGTGCGCTTTGTCGGCAGCACGCGCTGGAGCGACTTCGACCTGTTCGGTTCGGCCCAGCGCGAGCGCGCGATGCGGGCGGCCGGCTATTTCCAGCGCGTGATGGCGGCCACGCGCAACGGCCACCCCTTCGACGCCGCCGCGGTCCGTGACGAAGCCCTGCGCTGCCGCGACTGGCTGGCCCAGCAACTCGCGCTCGGCGAGCAGGGCCCGAGCTGGGACGCCACCGTCGTGATCACCCATTTCGCGCCCAGCATCCAGAGCGCCGACCCGCGCTACGGCCGCCAACCCGGCACCGCCAGTTTCTGCAACGATGACGAAGCGCTGCTGGGCGGCGCACGGCTGTGGCTGCATGGCCATCTGCATTGCCGGCATGACTATCGGTTGAACGGCTGTCGCGTGCTGTGCAATGCCCGCGGCCACGCGCGCAAAGGTGAGGCCGACGGCCATGACGGCCAGCGCCTGATCGAGGTCTTCGACCAGCCGGCTTGACGAGAATCAAGCCGTGGGGGCCAGCTCTTGTGCCAGACTGTGCCGACAACCTCAACAACACAGGAGCAGAGGCTATGAAAATCTTGGTCGCGGTCGACGGCAGTACCTATACCAAGCGCATGCTGGCCTATCTGGCCGCCCACGACGAATGGCTGGGCAGCGCGCACCAGTACACCGTGGTCCATGCCGTGCCGGCAGTGCCGCCGCGCGCGGCCGCCGTGCTGGACAAGGACGTGCTCAAAAGCTACTACGACGACGAGGCCGAGAAGGTCTTGAAGACCATCCGCAGCTTCTTTGGCAAACAGAAGATCCAGGCCGAATTCGTCAGCAAGGTCGGTCCGGCCGCCGATGTGATCGCCTCGCTGGCCAACAAGGGCAAGTTCGACCTGCTGATGCTGGGCTCACATGGCCACAGCAGCCTGGGCAATCTGGTGATGGGCTCGGTCGCCACCAAGGTGATGGCGCATTGCACCGCGCCGGTGCTGCTGGTGCGCTGACCGGCGGGCGAGAAAGAACTCAGTGACCGCTGCGCCGGCTCAGCCAGGCCAGCGGTGACTCCAGCGCGGCCCGGGCGGCGCGTTCCGACTCCAGCTCATAGGGTGGCGGCTGGCTGCTCGCGTAGCCCTCGTCGCCCTCGAGGCTCGCTTCCATGCCGAAAGCCGTGCCGAGATCGGCCGGGTCATGTGCGTCGCTGGCGGCTGAACTCTTGCGGAAAAATCGCAAAGCTGGGGTGAATCGCATATCGAACCTCGCAAGTGTTCGTGGCTGAGGGGCTGCATCCAGTGTGCGCCGCTGCGCCGGCAGAAGAATCCCCAAAGTGGGTGGAAAAGCCCAGGTAGTTGGGAAAACCGCACGCAATCACATTTGGCAACAATCCGATGCAGTGCCGCGCCGCGTCATCGGGCTTACTGCATGACCGATTTGATCGGTGTTGCGCCATCCCACTTGGGGAGGATGGCTGCGACCCTGGCTGCGGCTTAAGCTGCGCCCCTCGCACAGACAAGCCCGTCCGTGCGCCAACAAAAAGATCCGATGAACTTTGAAGTCCTCACCTGGCTCAGCCGGGCCATTGTCGGCGCCGTCGTGCTGAGCACCTTGTGGCTGGCCGCCATCACCGACAGCACCCAGCAGCGCCCCCGCTTCGTTGCCGGCGTGAGTGTCAACGCCGACGCCCTGCACATCGAGCCCGAGCGCTAAGCCGAGCCCAGCGACTTCTTGGCCCCCAGGGCCAGCGCCTGGCCGATCTGGTCCAGCAGGGCCACCCGGGTCGGCGCGGCCACCAGCTCCGACACCAGCTTCCATTGGTGCCAGTACAGCGTCACGTCGACACTGATCTCGGGCCTCAGACAGACCAACTCGCCGCTGGCGATCAGCGGCCGCACCTGTAGCTCGGGCGCAACACCGACCCCCCATCCCATGCCCACGGCCCGCACATAGGCCTCGCTGGACGGCACATAGCGTTCGCGCAGGCGCGGCGCACGCACACCAAAAGCCTTGGCCACCCAGAGCACCTGGGTGTCATCCTTGCGGTTGAACACCAGGAAAGGCGTCTGGGCGAAGTTGCCGGCCGTCAGCCCGCTCGGCAGCTGCTCGCGCATGAAGTCCGGGCTGGCCACCGCGACATAGCGCATCACCCCCAGCGGCTGCACCGTACAGCCGCGCAGCGCCTGGCGGACCGTGCTGACGCAGCCCAGCACCTCGCCCTGGCGCAGCCAGTCATGGGTGAAGTCCTGATCGTCGACCACCAGCTCCAGCCCATAGCCCTCGCGCAGCCCCTGCTGCACCACCGGCTCCAGCGCCGGCAGCACCCAGGTGGCCAGGCTGTCGGCATTGATCGCGATCGCCACGCGCTCATGCGGCGCGGCGCGCGCGCCCAGCTCGCGCACCACATCGCTGCGCAGCGCCTGCAGCTGGCGTGCAAAGCGCAGCAGCACCTTGCCGCCCTCGGTCAGCCGCAGCGGCCGCGAACGCACCACCAGCAGCTGGCCGACCTGGGCTTCCAGGCTGCGCAGGCGCTGCGAGACCGCGCTCTGCGTGATCGCCAGGCGCTGGGCGGCGCGCTCGAAGCTGCGTTCATCGGCCAGCGCGGCCAGGCAATCAAGGCCGGCGGAGTCGAGGTCTTTCATAAGTTCTCTTAATGTACTCCGACAAATATGAATGTACCTTCATGAATACGGAGACCGTGCCGACAATCCGGCCACGCTGCAGCTGCGTCGGCAACCGCCATGGCTGCGACAAAGTCCTCGGGCGGTCTGGGTCTGCAATTCTTGATGGAGCCGTTATGAAAATCGTCGTGTTGGGCGCGGGCATTATTGGCGTCAGCACCGCCTGGTATCTGCTGGAGCAGGGCCATGAGGTCACGGTGGTTGATCGGCAGCCCGATGCGGCGCTGGAGACCAGCTTTGCCAACGGCGCGCAGATCTCGGTCAGCTTCTGCGAGCCCTGGGCCAATGCCGGCGCGCCCTTCAAGGTGGCCAAATGGCTGTTGCGCGAGGACTCACCGCTGCTGTTCCGCCCGCGCATGGACCCGGCGCAGTGGCGCTGGGGCCTGAGCTTCCTGACCCAGTGCACGACCTCGGCCTTCGAGCGCAATGTCGAGCAGCTGGTGCAGCTGGGCCGCTACAGCCATGCCTCGCTGAAGACCCTGGTCGCGCAGACGGGCATCGAGTACGAGCGCCTGGAGCGCGGCATCCTGCACTTCTTCTCCAGCCAGGCGGACTTCGAGGCCGGCGCGGTCGGTGCCGAGATCATGCGCCGCCATGGCGTCGACCGCCGCGTGCTGAACCGCGACGAGGTGCTGAAGGTCGAGCCGGCCCTGGCCGCCTTCGGTCCCCATATCCACGGCGGCACCTTCACGCCCAGCGACGAGTCGGGCGATGCCCGGGTCTTCACGCAAAAGCTGGCCCAGCTGTGCGCCGAGCGCGGCGCCACCTTTCTGTGGAATCACGATGTGCTGGCGCTGGAACACAGCGGCGGCCAGATCACGGGCGCCCAGGTCGCCTCGCGGGAAACCGGCAAGAAACTCGCGCTGAAGGCCGACGCCTATGTCGCCGCGATGGCCTCGTACACGCCGGCGCTGCTGAAGCCGCTGGGTGAGTACCTGGCCATCTACCCGGCCAAGGGCTACTCGGCCACCTTGCGGCTGAAGAAGCCCGAGCAGGCCAGCGTCGTCAGCCTGCTCGACGACGGCCGCAAGATCGCGATCTCCCGCCTGGGCGACCATATCCGCATCGCCGGCACCGCCGAGCTGGCCGGCTTCGACACCAGCCTGGACAGCCCCACCTCGCGGGCCCGCTGCGCCTCGCTGGTCAAGCGCTACGAGGAGCTGTTCCCCGGCGTGGCCGACACCAGCGAACCCAATTACTGGACCGGCCTGCGCCCCAGCACGCCGACCAACATCCCCTACATCGGCCGCAGCAAGAAGGCGAGCAATCTCTGGCTCAATGCCGGCCATGGCACTCTGGGCTGGACCCATGGCGCCGGCTCAGGCCATGCGCTGGCCGAGCTGATGGCCGGCCGTGCGCCGGAGATGGATTTCGCCTTCTATGGCGACGCCCTGCCGGCCAAGCCGATCCGGAGCATGGCGCCGGCCTGAATAGTCGATCCGAACGGGGCTCGCTACAATCCGCGCCCCCTCTCCTGATGCCGGATCTCCATGAGTTCGCCTGCCACGTTCTGCGCCATTGACTTCGGCACCTCCAACTCGGCCATCGCGATTCCCCGCGCCGATGGCCCCGGCATGCGCCTGGTCGAGCTGGAGCCCGGCCACCAGACCATGCCGACGGCGGTGTTCTATTTCGTCGAAGGCCGGCATGATGCCGACGGCCCGCCGCGCGCCTTCGGCCGCGCCGCCGTGGCCGCCTATGTGGAGGGCGCCGAGGGCCGGTTGATGCGCTCGATGAAGAGCATCCTCGGCTCGGGCCTGATCGACCAGACCACCGATGTCGGCGGCGGCCGCGGCGTCAAGTACGCGGACATCCTGGCCGGCTATCTGAAGCGCCTGCGCAACTCGGCGCTGGCGGCAGGCGCTGCGGCGCCCCTGAACCACCTGGTGCTGGGCCGCCCGGTGTTCTTCGTCGACGGCGAGCCGGCGCGGGACGCCGCCGCCCAGGCCTCGCTGGAGGCCGCCGCCCATGCGGTGGGCTTCAACGATGTGCATTTCCAGTTCGAGCCCATCGCCGCAGCCTTCGACTACGAGAGCCAGATCAGTGACGAGCGCATCGTGCTGGTGGCCGACATCGGCGGCGGCACCTCGGACTTCTCCATCGTGCGGGTCGGCCCCGAGCGCATGCGTCGCCTGGACCGCCGCGATGACATCCTGGCCAACCACGGCGTGCACATCGCCGGCACCGACTTCGACCGCCATATCGAGCTGGCCAGCATCCTGCGCGAGCTGGGCTACCGCTCGCACGGCCCCGAGCGCGCGGGCTCGCCGGCCCGCGAGGTGCCCAGCGGCGTCTACTTCGACCTCGCCACCTGGCATCTGATCAACACCGTCTACAGCCCCGGCCGCGTCTCCGAGCTGCGCGCGATGAAGAGCTTCTACGGCAACCCGGTCCATCACCAGCGCCTGATGACGGTGATCGAGGACCATCTGGGCCATGAACTGGCGGCGCGCGCCGAGGGCGCCAAGATCGCCGTTTCCGGCGGCGGCGACACCGAGATCGACCTGAGCCTGGTCGAGCGCGGCCTGAGCGTGCCTCTGAGCGAAAAGGTGGCCGTCGAATCGCTGGACGCCGACATCAACCGCATCGTCCAGGCCGGCCATGAAACCGTGGCCCAGGCCGGGCTGAAGCCCGAGCAGATCGACGCGCTCTATTTCACCGGCGGCTCGACCGGCCTGCGCCTGTTGGCAGACCGCATCTCGGCCGGCTTCCCGGCGGCAGCGGCGGTGCGCGGCGACCGTTTTGCCTCGGTCGCCACCGGCCTGGGCCTGCATGCGGCCCGGTTGTTCACTCGCTGAGGGTCAATAGCGCCCGCGAGTCGGCGGGCCGCGTCGCGCGGGCGGGCGCCGCGCAGCCTCGGGCCGGGGCTGCGGCCGGGTCACGTCAGCCAGCAGCAAGCAGGCGCTGACCAAGCCCTCGACAGCCTCCTCCAGATCACTGGGCGGCTCCAGCGTCTCGATCTCTTCCAGCAGATCGTCGGCGTCTTCCAGATCATCCGGGTCCAGATGCATGAACAGCGCGGCCAGCGGCTCGAGCAGCTCGCTGGCATCCTGGCGCATCAGCTCGGGGAACACATCGGTTGCCAGTGCAAAGCCGGCCACCCAGGGGAACACGACTTCGGAAGGTTCGGCCTCATCCTCCAGCTCGAACACCCAGGGATCGAACCACTGGCGCTCGGCGATGGCGCGGTTGAGTTCCTGGTGGCGGCGCTTGGCCAGGGCCATCAGTTCCCGGCTGTCGAAGCCCTGCGGCGCGGGCCGGCCCTCGCCGTCCAGCACATAAGGCATCCACTGAAAAGCCTGCACGGCCTTGGGCTGCAGCAGCACGCCGACCAGATAGCCATCCAGCATGCTGATGTCCAGCGGCTCCAGCGGCGCCGGCACGCTGTCCAGCAGGGCCTGCAGGCGCTCCATCTCGGCCTCGCTGAGCGGCTGCGGCGCGGCCTTGGGCGCCACGGCCGGCGCTGCGGCGGGGCGCTGGCGCGCGCCCGCTTGTGAACGGGCCAGCGGGCGGGCGGGCGGACGACTCGGCGGACGCTTGGGGGAGGTGCTCATGGCGCTATTGTCCCTGCTCAGGCCTCCGTATCATCCGCTGTATGAGCATCAACGCCCTCTTTCTCGTCGCCAGCACCCGCCAAGCCGGTGTGCTGGGCAATACCGAAGCCCTGGCCCGCCACGCCGCCGCCGGCCTACCCGCCAAGGCGCAGCAGCGCTGGGAACACCTGGCCCGGCTCATGCTGCCGCCCTTTGCCGACCATAGACATGACCTCGGCACTTATCCGATGCCCGAGGGCGACGCCCGGCTGCTGCTTGATGCCACGCTGGAAGCCACCGATCTGGTGCTGGTGGCCCCGGTCTACTGGTACAGCCTGCCGGCCACCGTCAAGCTCTATCTCGATCACTGGAGCGCCTGGATGCGGGTGCCGGGCCTTGACTTCAAACCGCGCATGGCCGGCAAGCGCCTGTGGCTGATCACCACCAGCGGCGACCGCGCCAAGGCCCAGCCGACCATCGATAGCACCCGCCTATGCGCCGATTTCATGGCGATGGACTGGCAGGGTGAGCTGTGGGGCAAGGGCGGGCCTCCGAACACCGTGCAGCAGGACGCCGAGGCCTGGGCGAGAGCCGCCGCATTTTTCAGCGCTCTCCCCAAATAGTGGGATAGATCGCTGAGGGCCACCCCTCTACATTGCATCCATGCCCGGCGCGGATGGCGCCGGCGAACGTCCCAACGACGTCCTTGACTCAAGGACTTGCAACGCCCGCCCGGCAACCCCGGGTGGGCGTCTTTTTTGGGGGCGCGCTCAGGCGGCCGCCGTCTCGAAGCCCTGGCCCAGGGCTTTCTTCAGATGCTCGGTGAACAGGCGCACCGGCCTCGGCGTCGTGCTGCTCCAGGGGTGGATCGCGTAGATGCCGTCGCCGAAGAAGCCGGCCGGCCGCCAGTCGGGCAGGATCTCCTTGAGCCGGCCGGCGCGCAGCGCCGGCGCGGCGCTGAAGTCGGGCAGCAACGCGATGCCCAGGCCCGACAGCACCGCATCGCGCAGGATCTCGCTATTGCCGGCGCGCAGCGGCCCCTGCACCGGCACCTTGAGCCGCTCGCCGGCGCGCTCGAACAGCCACACGGCCGGGCCGGGCCGCAGATAGGGCAGGCAGGCATGCTGGGCCAGCTCGGTCGGATGGCCGGGTTCGCCCTGCTTCTTCAGATAACTGGTGCTGGCCAGCAGCAGCGCCCGCGAGGCGCAGAGCTTGACGGCCACATGGGTGTCGGGCGGCGCGCTGGTGTGGCGGATCGCCAGATCGAAGCCCTCCTGGGCGAGGGGCACCAGCCGGTCCGACAGGTCCAGCTCGATGCGGATCTCCGGATAGAGCCGGAAAAAGCTCTCCAGCTGCGGCGCCACATGCTGGCGCCCCAGCGCCACCGGGGCGGTGATGCGCAAGAGCCCGCGCGGCTGGCCAGCCGCGTCCCGGGCCTCGGCCAGGCTGCGGGTGATCTGCGCGAAGCTGGCTTCGGTCTCCTCGACCAACCGCTGCCCGGCCTCGGACAGGCGCACCGAGCGGGTCGTGCGCGCGACCAGCTGCACCCCCATGGCGCGCTCCAGATCAGCGATGCGCTGGCTGATCGCGGCCTTGGACAGCGACAGCCGCTGCGCCGCCTTGGTGAAGCTGCCCACTTGGGCGATCACGGTCAGCGCATGCAGCTGGCCCCATAGCAGCTCGTTGCGAAGCTCGGGTTTGGTGGTGCTCATTGTTCAGATTATCGAACAATCAAATCAGCGCTCCTGCATTGGCAGCGAGGAACACCAAGCCTAGACTGGCCCAATTCCAAACCAGGAGACCGCCATGGCCGCCCCCGTCGCCTTCAGCAGCAGCAAGGACATCACCCACTACATCGGCGGCGCAGCAGCCGAAGCCACCGCAGGCCGCAACCAGCCGGTCTACAACCCGGCCACCGGCGTGGTGGCGCGCCAGCTGCAGCTGGGCAGCGCGGCCGATGTCGACAAGGCCGTGGCCGTCGCCAAGGCCGCCTTCCCGGCCTGGGCCGATGCGCCGCCGCTGCGCCGCGCCCGCGTGATGTTCAAATTCCTGGAGCTGCTGAACCAGCACAAGGACGCGCTGGCCGCGATGATCACCGCCGAGCACGGCAAGGTCTTCACCGACGCCCAGGGCGAGGTGGCGCGCGGCATCGACATCGTCGAGTTCGCCTGCGGCGCCACCCAACTGCTCAAGGGCGATTACACCGAGCAGGTCTCGACCGGCATGGACAACTGGACCATGCGCCAGCCCTTGGGCGTGGTGGCCGGTATCACGCCCTTCAACTTCCCCTTCATGGTGCCGATGTGGATGGCACCGCTGGCCATCGTGACCGGCAACGCCTTCATCCTGAAGCCCAGCGAGCGCGACCCCTCGCCCAGCCTCTTCATCGCCGACCTGTTCAAGCAGGCCGGCCTACCGGACGGCATCTTCAACGTCGTGCAGGGCGACAAGGTGGTGGTCGACGCGCTCCTGAACCATCCCGACGTGCGGGCGCTGAGCTTCGTCGGCTCGACGCCGATTGCCCAGTACATCTATCAGACCGGCGCCGCGAACGGCAAGCGCGTCCAGGCCCTGGGCGGCGCGAAAAACCATATGGTGGTGATGCCCGATGCCGACATCGAGCAGGCGGTCGACGGCCTGATCGGCGCGGCCTACGGCTCGGCCGGCGAGCGCTGCATGGCGATCTCGGTGGCTGTGCTGGTCGGCGATGTGGCCGACAAGATCATCCCCAAGCTGGCCGAGCGCGCGAAGGCGCTGAAGATCAAGAACGGCATGGAGCTCGATGCCGAGATGGGGCCTATCGTGAGCCGCGAGGCGCGCGACCGCATCGAGAACTACATCGCCACCGGCGTCGAGGAAGGCGCGACGCTGGTGGTCGACGGCCGTGGCCACAAGGTCGCCGGCTTCGAGGGCGGCTTCTTCACCGGCGGCACGCTGTTCGACCATGTGACGCCCGCGATGCGCATCTACAAGGAAGAGATCTTCGGCCCGGTGCTGGTCTGCGTGCGCGCCAAGGACTTCGCCGAGGCGGTGCAGCTGGTCAATGATCACGAGTACGGCAACGGCGTGGCCTGCTACACCAGCGACGGCAATGTGGCGCGCGAGTTCGCCCGCCGCATTCAGGTGGGCATGGTGGGCATCAATGTGCCGATCCCGGTGCCTATGGCCTGGCATGGCTTCGGTGGCTGGAAGAAGAGCCTGTTCGGCGATATGCATGCCTATGGCGAGGAAGGCGTGCGCTTCTACACCAAGCAAAAGAGCGTGATGCAGCGCTGGAGCTCCAGCATTGCCAAGGGCGCCGAGTTCGTGATGCCTACCAGCAAGTGACCGCCAGCGACTAAGGGCACAGCGCAATACCGGGCCTTTGGCCTAGGGATAGACTTAGGGGCTCCCACAGAACAAGCCCCTCAGCCATGTCCCTCAGCGAACAGTCGATCCTCGACGCCGTCCAGACCGTCATCGACCCGAACACCGGCCAGGATTTCGTCTCGGCCAAGCAGCTGAAGAACCTGCGCATCGACGGCGGCGACGTCGCCTTCGAGATCGAACTCGGCTACCCCGCCAAGAGCCAGATCCCGGCCTTGCGCAAGGCACTGACCGCCGCCGTGCGCGGCGTGACCGGCGTCGAGAACGTCCACGCCAGCCTGTCCAGCAAGATCGTCGCCCACGCGGTGCAGCGCGGCGTGCAGCTGCTGCCCAAGGTCAAGAACATCGTCGCCGTGGCCTCCGGCAAGGGCGGCGTCGGCAAGAGCACGACCGCGGTGAACCTGGCGCTGGCGCTGGCCGCCGAGGGCGCGCGCGTCGGCATTCTCGATGCCGACATCTATGGGCCCAGCCAGCCGATGATGATGGGCATCAGCGGCCGGCCCGAGTCGGTGGACGGCAAGTCCATGGAGCCGATGGAGAACTACGGCGTGCAGGTCATGTCGATCGGCTTCCTGGTCGACAACGATGAGGCGATGATCTGGCGCGGCCCCATGGCCACCCAGGCACTGGAGCAGCTGCTGCGCCAGACCAACTGGGCCGACCTCGACTACCTGATCATCGACATGCCGCCGGGCACCGGCGACATCCAGCTGACCCTGAGTCAGCGCGTGCCGCTGACCGGCGCGGTGATCGTCACGACGCCGCAGGACATCGCGTTGCTGGACGCCAAGAAGGGCGTCAAGATGTTCGAGAAGGTCGGCGTGCCGCTGCTGGGCCTGGTCGAGAACATGGCCGTGCATGTCTGCGAGAACTGCGGCCATGTGGAACACATCTTCGGCGAGGACGGTGGCAAGCGCATGGCCGCCCAGTACAAGATGGACTATCTGGGCGCCCTGCCGCTGAACCTGTCGATCCGCGTGCAGGCCGACAGCGGCCGGCCCAGCGTCGTCAGCGACCCGGACGGCGAGATCGCCGCGCTCTACAAGAGTGTGGCGCGCCAGATGGCCGTCAAGATCGCACGCCAGGCCAAGGACTACTCGGCCAAGTTCCCCAGCATCTCGATCTCCAAGACCACCTGAGTGGTGAGCCAGCCAGCGATGAGCCAGCCAGCAGTCCCCGCCGACGACAACAGGCCCGCGCCGCGTCCGGCCTTGCGCGTGGCCGTCGTGATGGAGCGCGAGGCCGCGCCCAATCAATGGGAGGACTGGCGCTACCGGCTCGTCGATGTGGTCGAGCATGAAGAGGCCTTCGGCACGGTGCCGCGCGTGCTGCGCGATGACGGCAAACTGCAACGCTGCCTGTTTCCGAACTTCACGCTCGAACTCTTCCCCGACGAGGCCGAGGGCTATTACCTGAACCTCAGTTCGGGCGCGCCGGTCTGGTTCGTGGTCTGGCGCGTCGATGACGAAGACCCCTCGCGGGCCTGGGCCGAGACCGTCAGCCTGTCCTATACCGAGGCCGGCCGCTGGCTGGATGCGCAGGAGCGGGTCGACAATGTGCCGCTGCCGGACGATGTGCGTGACTGGCTGCAGGCCTATACCGATCAGCACTACCGGCCCGAGCCCAAGAAGCGCCGCCGCCCGCAATCCTTCGTCTCGCCCGGGGAGCGCGGCTGATGGCCGACCCAACGCAACAGCAAGCGGCCACCGGCTTCTTCTCGCGCTGGTCGCGGCGCAAGGAGGAGGCACGGGCGGCGGAGGTGATCGTCGCTCCCGAGCCGACGCCCGAACCTCCCGTCGAACCGGCTCCCGCCGCCGAGCCCGAGAAGCCCGCGCTGACGCTCGACGATGTCGCCCAGCTGCGCCACGAATCCGACTTCTCGCCCTTCGTCGCGCGCGGTGTCGATGAGGACGTCAAGCGCGCGGCGATGAAGAAACTGTTCTCCGACCCACACTTCAATGTGATGGACGGGCTGGACACCTATATCGACGACTACAGCCAGCCCGATCCGATTCCGCCGGCCATGCTGCGGATGATGAACCAGTCGCAATTCCTCGGCTTGTTCGACCACGAGAAGCAAGAAGAAAACGTGGAAACCGCACAGGTCGAGACGACTGCAACGATCCCTGCCCCCGAAGCCCTAGCCACCGCCAGCCATGACCACCCTGATCTGCGACTGCAACAAGACCATGCCCCTGGACAGCCGGCAGCTGATCCAGGCGCTCGGGACTGAGGCCGGCGCGGGGCTAGAAACCCTGCACACGACGCTGTGCCGGCGCGAGGCCGGTGCCTTCCAGCGCGCGGCCAAGAGCGGCGAGGACCTGCTGGTGGCCTGCACCCAGGAAAGCCGCCTGTTCCTGGACCTCAACGAGCAGACCGCCGGCGCGCCGGGCCTGACCGAGCGGCCGATCCGCTTCGTCAATATCCGCGAGACCGGCGGCTGGTCCAAGGACGCCAAGGACGCCGGCCCGAAATTTGCCGCGCTGCTGGCCGTGGCCCAGCTGCCCGAGCCCGAGCCGGTCACCACGGTCAGCTACCGCTCCCAGGGCCGGGTGCTGGTGATAGGCCCGACCGAGCGCGCCGCGCGCGCGGCCGAGATGCTGGCCGACAAGCTGGAGGTCAGCCTGCTGCTGCAGGGACCGGGCACGCTGCCGCAACCGCGCACGATGGCCGTGCATGCCGGCGACATCACCGGCATCAGCGGCTGGCTGGGTGCCTTCGAGGTCAGCTGGCAGAGCGGCAATGCCATCGATCTGGATCTGTGCACCCGCTGCAATGCCTGCATCGACGCCTGTCCCGAGGGCGCGATCGACTTCAGCTACCAGGTCGATATGGGCAAGTGCGGCAGCCATCGCGACTGCGTCAAGGTCTGCGAGGCGGCCGGCGCGATCAATTTCGATCGTGCGGTGCAGCAATTCAGCGAGAACTTCGACCTGGTGCTGGACCTCGGCGCCCGGCCGCAGATCGCGCTGCACCAACCGCCGCAGGGCTACTTTCATGCAGCCGATGACAAGAGCCTGATGGCCGCCGTGCTGCAGCTGCGCGAGGCCATCGGCGAGTTCGAGAAGCCCAAGTTCTTCAACTACAAGCAAAAGCTCTGTGCCCACAGCCGCAACGAGCAAATCGGCTGCACGGCCTGCATCGACGTGTGTTCGGCCCAGGCGATCCGCAGCGACGCCTCGCTGAAGGGCAAGAGCAGCAAGGGCGGCGGCGCTGCGCTGGCCGGCATCATCGTCGAGCCGCATCTGTGCGTGGGCTGCGGTGCCTGCACCACGGTCTGCCCCAGCGGCGCGCTCAGCTATGCGACGCCGCGGCCCGACGAGATGGGCAAGCGCATCCGGACGATGCTCAGCACCTATGCCCGCGCCGGCGGCCGCAACGCCGCGCTGCTGCTGCACAGCCAGGGCGGCGGAGCGAAGCTGATCGGCGAGCTGGGTCGCAGCGCGCGCACCAGCAAGACCGTGCGCGGCGTGCCGGCACGCGTGCTGCCGATGGAGGTCTGGCATACCGCGTCCAGCGGCATCGAGCTGTGGCTCTCGGCCATCGCCTATGGCGCCAGCCAGGTCTGGGTGCTGATGACCGAGGAGGAGGCACCGGCCTACCGCGCCGCCGTGCAGGCCCAGATGGCCGTGGCCCAGACCATCCTGCACGGCCTGGGTCTGCAGGGGCAACACCTGGCCCTGATCTCGGCCAGCGAGGCGGCCCAGCTGGACGCCGCGCTGCAGGCCGCGCCCGCGCAGACCGTCGCCAAGCCCGCCAGCTTCAGCGTCCAGGCCGACAAGCGCGCCAGCCTGGAACTGGCGATCGAGCATCTGCTGGCCCAGTCCGCCGCGCCGCCGGAAGTGATCGCGCTGCCGGCGCCGGCCAGCCCGCTGGGTAGCCTGATCGTCGATGCCGACCGCTGCACCATGTGTCTGAGCTGCGTCAGCGCCTGCCCCGAGGCCGCGCTGGCCGACAACCCCGACAAGCTGCAGCTGCGCTTTATCGAGAAGAACTGCGTGCAGTGCGGGCTGTGCGCCGGCACCTGCCCCGAGCAGGCCATCAGCTTGGAGCCGCGCCTGTGGCTGGCGGACGGCGGCAAGGCGCGCAAGGAGCAGCGCGTGCTCAATGAGGTCGAGCCCTTCTGCTGCGTGCGCTGCGCCAAACCCTTCTCGACCCCGAACGCCGTGCAGCTGATGATCGCCAAGCTCGGTGGCCATGCGATGTTCCAGGGCGCCGGCGCCCAGCGCCTGAAGATGTGCGCCGACTGCCGCGTGATCGATATGCACAGCAACCCGAATGAAGTGAGGATCACCGATCTATGAGCAGCGCCGCCGCGATGAACTGGAGCACGCCGGACGACAGCGAGGAGCTGGCCCGCGCCGAGGTCTATGGGCTGCTGGCCAGCCTCTTCTACGCGCCGCCGTCGACCGAGCTGTATGAACAGCTGAGAGTCGCGGTGACCGAGGCGCCCAGCGCCGGCGGCTTCCTGGAAACCAGTTGGTCCGAGCTGGTAGCCGTGTCGCGACGGCTGTCGCAGGTCGAGATCGAGGCCGAGTACGGCGCGCTGTTCGGCGGCGTCGGCAAGCCCGAGATCTTTCTGTATGGCAGCTGGTTCATCGCCGGCTATCTGAACCAGAAGCCGCTGGCCGATCTGCGCACCGACCTGGCACGGCTGGGCCTGGAGCGGGCCGAAGCCGTGCTGGAGACCGAGGACCATATCGCCAGCCTCTGCGAGGTGATGCGTTACCTGATCGCCGGCGAGGATCTAGCGGTCAGCAATCTCGCGACCCAGCAGCGCTTCTTCAACAGCCATCTGCGCCCCTGGGTCGACAACCTCTGCGATACGGTGATCGCACATCCACGCGCCGACTTCTACCGCGCCCTGGCCGGCTTCACACGCGACTTCTGCGCGGTGGAGGGCCAGGGCTTTGATCTGCTGGAGGCCTGAGATGTCCGATGGTGTCGGTCGGAATCCACAACCGCGCCAGCGACAACGTAATTTCCCTAGTACCCTGCGCCCCGCCGAGTCCTACATTTAGGGGACGAGTCGGCACCTGGTCCGCTGCCTAAAAACGGGCCCACACTTTCTCGGAGCATGAAAGTATGAAAAACAAGACCGTTGGTGAACCCTCGAGCCCGACCGAATCCTCGCTGCAACGTCGCGGCGTTCTGCTTGGCGCGGGTGCCGCAGGCGCAGCCCTGCTCGCGGCCAAGACCCTGACCGGCACGGCGCCCGCCGCCCCGGTGGTGGCCGAAGTCGCCAAGACGCTGGCCGAGACCGGCAGCGGCTATCAAGTGACGCCGCATGTGCTGCGTTACTACGAAACCGCCCGTTCCTGATCGTCGGCCCCGGCCACTGCATTGACGGGCCCCAGGCCCTCTGGAGACATCATGCTGCTCACGCGCAAATCCTCGGCCCAGGCGGGTAGCCCGGCCGCCTCAGGTCTTGTCAACAGTCTGTCGCGCGGCGTCGCCCGTGCGATCCCGACCATGGACCGCCGCGTCTTTCTGCGCCGTTCCGGCCTCGGTGTGGGGGCAGGTCTTGCCGCCACCCAGCTGAGCCTGGTGCAGAAAAAGGCCCATGCGGCCGATGCACCGGCCGCCGGCGCCGAGCGCAAGGTGGAAGTCAAGCGCACCGTCTGCGGCCACTGCTCGGTGGGCTGTGCGGTAGACGCCGTGGTCGAGAACGGCGTCTGGGTGCGCCAGGAGCCGGTGTTCGATTCGCCGATCAACCTCGGCGCCCATTGCGCCAAGGGCGCGGCGCTGCGCGAGCACGGCCATGGCGAGCACCGGCTGCGCACGCCGATGAAGCTGGTCAATGGCAAATACGAGAAGATCACTTGGGACGTGGCGCTCAACGAGATCAGCGCCAAGATGCTCGATCTGAAGAAGCAAAGCGGCCCGGATTCGATCTTCGTCGTCGGCTCCAGCAAGCACAACAACGAGCAGGCCTATCTGCTGCGCAAATGGGTCAGCCTCTGGGGCACCAATAACTGCGACCACCAGGCGCGCATCTGCCACTCCACCACGGTGGCCGGCGTCGCGAACACCTGGGGCTACGGCGCGATGACCAATTCGTACAACGACATGCGCAACTCGCGCGCGGCGATGTACATCGGCTCGAACGCGGCCGAAGCCCACCCGGTGTCGATGCTGCACATGCTGCATGCCAAGGAAACCGGCTGCAAGATGATCGTCGTCGACCCGCGCTTCACCCGCACGGCGGCCAAGGCCGACGACTATGTGCGCATTCGCTCCGGCTCGGACATCCCCTTCGTCTTCGGTCTGGTCTATCACATCTTCAAGAACGGCTGGGAAGACAAGCGCTACATCCAGGACCGCGTCTACGGCATGGAGAAGGTGCGCGAGGAGATCATGAGCAAGTGGACGCCGGACAAGGTGTTCGAAGCTTGCGGCGTCGATGAGGCGACGGTCTACAAGACCGCCAAGACCCTGGCCGACAACCGCCCCAGCACCATCGTCTGGTGCATGGGCCAGACCCAGCACACCACCGGCAATGCCGTCGTGCGCGCCTCCTGCATCCTGCAGCTGGCGCTGGGCAATGTCGGCGTCAGCGGCGGCGGCACCAATATCTTCCGTGGCCACGACAATGTGCAGGGCGCCACCGACGTGGGCCCGAATCCCGACTCGCTGCCCGGCTATTACGGCCTGGCCGAGGGCTCGTGGAAGCACTTCGCCAAGGTCTGGGACCTCGATTTCGAGTGGATCAAGAAACAGTACGCGCCGGGCATGATGACCAAGCCCGGCATGACCGTCTCGCGCTGGATCGACGGTGTGCTGGAGAAGAACGAACTGATCGACCAGGACAGCAATCTGCGCGGCCTGTTCTTCTGGGGCCACGCGCCGAACTCGCAGACCCGCGGCCTGGAGATGAAGAAGGCGATGGACAAGCTCGACCTGCTGGTCGTCGTCGATCCCTTCCCCTCGGCCACCGCCGCGATGGCGGCGATGCCTGGCGAGGAACTGAACCCGAACCGGGCGGTCTATCTGCTGCCCGCCTGCACCCAGTTCGAGACCAGCGGCTCCTGCACCGCGTCGAACCGCTCGCTGCAATGGCGCGAGAAGGTCATCGAGCCGCTGTGGGAATCGCGCACCGATCACATGATCATGTACCAGCTGGCCCAGAAGCTGGGCTTCGACAAGGAGCTGGTCAAGAGCCACAAGCTGGTCAAGGGCAAGGGCGGCATGGACGAGCCCGAGGTCGAGTCCATCCTGAAGGAAATCAACCGCAGCGTCTGGACCATCGGCTACACCGGCCAGAGCCCGGAGCGCCTGAAAGCGCATATGCGCAATATGAATGTCTTCGACGTGAAGACGCTCAAGGCCAAGGGTGGCATCGACAAGGAAACCGGCTACAAGCTCGACGGCGACTATTTCGGCCTGCCCTGGCCCTGCTACGGCACGGCCGAACTCAAGCACCCCGGCTCGCCCAATCTCTACGACACCTCCCGGCATGTGATGGAGGGCGGCGGCAACTTCCGCGCCAATTTCGGCGTCGAGCGCGAGGGCGTCAGCCTGCTGGCCGAGGACGGCTCGCACTCCAAGGGCGCCGAGATCACCACCGGCTACCCCGAGTTCGACCATCTGCTGCTGAAGAAGCTGGGCTGGTGGGCCGACCTGAGCGAGGCCGAGCAGAAGGCCGCCGAGGGCAAGAATTGGAAGACCGACCTGTCCGGCGGCATCCAGCGCGTCGCGATGGCGCACGGCTGCCACCCCTTCGGCAATGCCAAGGCGCGCGCCGTGGTCTGGAACTTCCCCGATCCGATCCCGCAGCACCGCGAGCCGCTGTACTCGACCCGCCCGGACCTGGTCGCCAAATACCCGACCCACGACGACAAGAAGGCCTTCTGGCGCCTGCCGACGCTCTACAAGAGCGTGCAGGAGAAGAACAAGGACATCGGCAAGACCTTCCCGCTGATCATGAGCTCGGGCCGCCTGGTCGAGTACGAGGGTGGCGGCGAGGAAACCCGCGCCAACCCCTGGCTGGCCGAGTTGCAGCAGGAGATGTTCGTCGAGATCAACCCGGCCACCGCAAACGACCGCGGCATCCGCAACGGCGAGGACGTCTGGGTCACGACCCCGACCGGCGCCAAGCTGACCGTCAAGGCCCTGGTGACCGAGCGGGTGGACCGCGAGACCGTCTGGCTGCCCTTCCACTTCTCGGGCCGCTGGCAGGGTGTCGATCTGCTCAAGTACTACCCCGAGGGCGCGGCGCCCATCGTGCGTGGCGAGGCCATCAACACCGCGACCACCTATGGCTACGACAGCGTGACCATGATGCAGGAGACCAAGACCACGGTCTGCCAGGTCCAGAAAGCCACTGCCTAACAAGCCCCGGAGACTTCCATGGCAAGAATGAAATTCATCTGCGACGCCGAGCGTTGCATCGAGTGCAACGGCTGCGTCACCGCCTGCAAGGCCGAGCATGATGTGCCCTGGGGCGTGAACCGCCGCCGCGTCGTCACGCTCAACGACGGCGTGGCCGGCGAGCGCAGCATCTCGGTCGCCTGCATGCACTGCTCCGACGCGCCCTGCATGGCCGTCTGCCCGGTCAACTGTTTCTACCGCACCGACGAAGGCGTGGTGCTGCACGACAAGGACATCTGCATCGGCTGCGGCTACTGCTCCTACGCCTGCCCCTTCGGCGCGCCGCAGTTCCCCAGCAATGGCGCCTTCGGCCTGCGCGGCAAGATGGACAAGTGCACCTTCTGCGCCGGCGGCCCTGAGGAACATGGCAGTGCCGCCGAGAACGAGAAGTACGGCCGCAACCGCCTCTCCGAAGGCAAGCTGCCGGCCTGCGCCGAGATGTGCTCGACCAAGGCCCTGCTGGGCGGCGATGGCGACGTCGTGGCCGACATCTTCCGCAGCCGCGTGCTGCAGCGCGGCAAGGGCAGCGAGGTCTGGGGCTGGGGCACCGCCTACGGCAAGCCCACGCAGGGCGCGGCAGCCGGCGAGGTGCGCAAATGAGGGGCGGCCTGCTGATCGCCGCGACCCTGTGCCTGCTGGCCCTGGCCGGCTGCGAACGCGCCCAGACCCAGGACGCCTCGGCCCGCAAGATCGACGCTCCGGCCTGGGCCACCTCCGAGGCGGCCAATCCCGGTTTCGCGGCAGCGGGCTTCAAGCCCGGCGACAAGACGGCCTGGGAAAACCAGATCCACAAGCGCAATCAGGCGCAGAACGACTACGTGCGCTGAGCACCACCGGAGAGCCGCGATGCAATATCCGTTCACCCGCTCATGGGTCAAGGCGGCCGCGGGGCTGGGCATGGCCGTGCTGCTCTCGACCGGCGCCCTGGCCCAGACCGCGACCGACCCGGCCGCCGCGGCCGCGGCCTCAGCCCCGGCCGGCTTCGTCGCTCCCGCGCTGCCGCAGGCCGACGAAAGCAATGCGCTGCGTGCCAAGAGCCAGCCCGGCAATAACGCGCCGTTCTGGCGCGGCGTGCGCGAGTCGGGCGTCGAGAAAGGCATCAGCAATCTGCCCGGCGTCGAGAAGGGCGTGCTGATCCAGGAGTTCGTGCAGTACCCGGGCTCGCGCCTGACCACGGCCGGCGAGGCCTGGCGCCAGGTGCGCAACAACTGGATCATTCCTTACGGCGGCGCGCTGCTGGGCATCGCGGTGCTGGCGCTGGCGTTGTTCTACTTCGCCAAGGGTCCGATGGGTGGCCACGCGCCCGATACCGGCCGCAAGATCGAACGCTTCACCTACTTCGAGCGCGCCGCGCACTGGAGCAATGCGATTGCCTTCAGCGTGCTGGCGATCTCCGGCATCGTGATGGCCTTCGGCAAGTTCTTCCTCTTGCCCATCATCGGCGCCACCTTGTTCGGCTGGCTGACTTACGCGCTGAAGACCGCACACAACTTCGCCGGCCCGCTGTTCGCGGTGTCGCTGATCATCGTGTTCCTGACCTTTGTGCGCGACAACCTGCCGACCCGCCACGACTGGACCTGGCTGCGCCGGGCCGGCGGCATGTTCGGCGGCCATGAGGTGCCGTCCGAACGCTTCAATGCCGGCGAGAAAGTGGTGTTCTGGGGTGGCGTGTTCTTCCTCGGCGCCATCGTCGTCGGCTCCGGTCTGGTGCTGGACATGCTGATCCCCGGCCTGCTCTATACCCGCGGCGATATGCAGATCGCGCACATGATCCATGCGGTCGCGGCCGTGTTGATGATGGCGCTGTTCCTGGGCCACATCTATATGGGCACGCTGGGCATGAAGGACGCCTACAAGGCGATGAAGACCGGCTATGTCGACGAGGCTTGGGCGCGCGAGCACCACGAGCTCTGGTTTGATGACATCAAGGCCGGCAAGATCCCCGCGCAGCGCACGCAGCCAGCCAAGCCGGTGGATGGCGTCGCTGCCCAGCACTGACAAGACACACGAGGACGACAAGCCATGCGCGCACTCACCACGACTCTGGCCCTGGCCCTGCTGGCCGCCGGCTCGGCCTGGGCCAAGCTGCCCGCCCCCAGCGACGAGGCCAAGGCCGCGGCCGCTGTCACGGCCGCCAAGAACGCCTGGAACGACAAGGTCGGCGGCTACCAGCTGTGCCAGTCGATGAACCGCGTGGCCGAGCACTACCGCAAGACCGCGAAGGCCGAGGGCCGCACCGCCGCCGCGCCGGTGGACACGCCCGCCTGCGCCGATCCCGGCGCCTTCGTGCCGCCGGTCGCCGCCTCGGCACCGCCGCTGGAGGCCGCCGGCGCCCACTCGCCGGCCAAGACTGCGGTTGCACCGCCCAGCGGCAAGGCCACCGCGGCCGAGCAGCAGGGTCAGACGAAGAAGTAAGAGAGAAAAGCGCTCCGGCAGTGGCGCCGCGAGCGCCCTGCCCTGTCCTGCCCATGCAAAATTTCTGGCCCGCCAGCGGCTATGCCCTGCTGACACGCGACCCACGCGGCTGGTTGTGCCCTAGCGAGGCCTGGCTGCGCCGCCTCGTCATCGAGCTGCCGCAGTTGGCCCTGGTCGAGGAGTCCTGCCCGGCCGAGATCGCGCTGCACCAGGCCCTCGCCGACGCGCCTTTGCAATCCGTCAGCGAGGCGCAGCTCGCCGCGCTCGCCGATCAGGACGCGCGCGACAACTACCGGCTGTTCCTGAGCTTTCGCGACGCCCTGCTGGCCGCAGGCACGCTGGAGGCCTATTACCTGGCGCTGATGCGCGCCGGCCGCATCACGGTGCCGCCGCTGTTCGTGGACCTGATCGTGCAGGCCATCGTCCGCCATCTGCTGGACGACAGCCACGACGCCTTCGAGGCCCGCGCCGCCGAACTGCTGTTCCGCCCGCAACGCCTGAGTCTGCTGGAAGGGCGGCTGATCTCGGCCGACCTCGCCACCGTGGATCTGCTGCAGGAAACCGCCGGCCTCGGCGATATCGGCCGCCTGCTGCGGCAGAGTCAAGCCCCGCTGCCGACCACAGTGGTGCAGGTGCTGAACACCGACAACGCCGCCGACTACTGGACCGATGGCGAACGCCACCGCTTTGCGCTGGACCTGACCCACGAGATCAGCAATGAGCTGGGCCACGGCCTGGCGATCAAGCTGGTGCATGCCCACTCGGGCCTGAAAGCGCTGGCCTCCGTGCTGGAGCGCTGGCTGGCCCATTTGCTGGGGCTGCGGGTCACGATCACGCCGCTGCAGCGCATCGACGACGAGGCCTGGCGCTGGCATGTCGGGCTGGACGTCGAGGCGATGAGCCTGCTGAACGATCTGTATGCGGGCACCGAGGTCGATGCCGAGCGGCAGCGCCGCCTGATCAGCCTGTTCCGGCTGGACTTCGCCGACCCGGCCGAGATGCGCGCCGATGTCACAGGCAAGCCGGTCTATCTGGGCCTGGCGATGACGGCCGATCACACGCTGCGCCTGAAGCCGCAGAACCTGCTGCTCAATCTGCCGCTGGCCAGCTCGCTGCTTCAATGAGTGCATTCAGCGAAAGCATCCAGACCGCGCTGAACCTGGTATTGCAGGCCGACCCAGTGCTGCTGCGCACGGTGGGCCTGTCGCTGTCGGTCAGCGGCCTGGCCTGCGCCTTCGCCGCCGGCTTCGGCCTGGCGGCGGGCGCCTGGCTGGCGGTCACCCGGATGCCGGGCCGGCGCCTGCTGCTGACCCTGCTGAACACCTTGCTGGCCCTGCCCTCGGTGGTGGTCGGTCTGGTCGTCTATCTGCTGCTGTCGCGCAGCGGCCCGCTGGGCAGCTGGGGCCTGCTGTTCACGCCCGGCGCGATGGTGATCGCGCAGACCATCCTGGTCGTGCCGGTGGTGGCCGCGCTGTCACAGCAGCTGGTCAGCGATGCGCTGCGCGATGGCGGCGAACAGCTGCGCTCGATGGGCGCCGGCGGTTTCACGACCGGCCTGCTGCTGCTGCTCAACGAGCGCTGGGCCGTGGCCACGGTGCTGCTGACCGCCTTCGGCCGCGCCATCTCCGAGGTCGGCGCGGTGATGATCGTCGGCGGCAATATCGACGGCGTCACCCGCGTGATCACGACCACGATCGCGCTGGAAACCAGCAAGGGCGATCTGCCGCTGGCGCTGGCCCTGGGCCTGGTGCTGCTGGCCATCGTCGGTGTGATCAATGTCGGCATCGCGACCTTGCGCCGCGTGCAGGGCCCCTCGGGGGTGGTGGCGCGATGAGCGACAACAACACGCTGCTGCGTCTGCAGGACCTGGGCGTCAGCTATGGCCGGCTCATGGCGCTGCAAGGCGTCAATCTGCAGGTGCAGCGCGGCGACTTCATCGCGCTGATCGGCGCCAACGGCTCGGGCAAGACCACGCTGCTGCAGGCCCTGCACGGCATGGTGCCCCACAGTGGCATGCGCAGCGTGGCCAGCCCGGCGCCGGCCCAGGTGATGGTGTTCCAGCGCCCCTTCATCCTGCGTCTGTCGGTCTGGAACAATCTGCGCGTGGCGCTGTGGCTGGCCGGCGTGCCGGCAGCCGAACGCGCCTCGCGGGCCCGCGAGGCGCTGGCGCGGGCCGGCCTGCTGGAGCTGCGCGAACGGCCGGCCCGCGCACTCTCGGGCGGCCAGCAACAGCGCCTGGCACTGGCGCGGGCCTGGGCCGCCCGGCCCGACATCCTCTTCCTCGACGAGCCCACCGCCAACCTCGACCCGACGGGCAAGAAAGAGGTCGAGGCGCTGCTGGCCAGCTTCCGCGCCGAGGGCATGACGCTGTTGATGAGCACCCACAATCTGGGCCAGGCCAAGCGCCTGGCCAACCGCGTCGTCTACCTGGATCACGGCCGCCTGCTGGCCGACCAGGCCACCGCCGACTTTTTCAGCGACCACGCGGATGACCGCACCGGACTTTTTCTCAAGGGAGAGTTGAGATGGGATTTGTGAAGACCATGGGCCGCCGCAGTGCCCTCGCCTGCCTGCTGGCGGTCAGTTCCCTGAGCGCCTGGGCCCAGGACAAGGTCATCGTGATGGCCTCGACCACCAGCACCGAGCAGTCGGGCCTGTTCGCCCATCTGCTGCCGGCCTTCAAGCGCGCCAGCGGCATCGAAGTGCGCGTGGTCGCGCTGGGCACCGGCCAGGCGCTGGACATGGGCCGGCGCGGCGATGCCGATGTGCTGTTCGTGCACGATGTCGCGGCCGAGGAGAAGTTCGTCGCCGATGGCTTCGGCCTAGCGCGCCGGCCGGTGATGTACAACGATTTCGTGCTGGTCGGCCCCAAGGCCAACCCGGCCGGTGTGGCCGGCCAGGACATCGCGGCGGCCCTTGCCACGCTGGCAGCCAGCAAGTCCACCTTCGTCTCGCGCGGCGACAAGAGCGGCACCCACGCGGCCGAGCTGCGCTACTGGAAGGCCGCCGGCATCGCCAACCCGGCCGCCAAGACAGCCGCGCTGAGCATGGACTACCGCGAGTGCGGCTGCGGCATGGGCCCGGCGCTGAATATCGCGTCCAGCAGCGACGCCTATTCGCTGAGCGACCGTGGCACCTGGCTGTCGTTCAAGAACCGCGGCAATCTGGCCATCGTGCTGGAGGGCGACAAGCGACTCTTCAACCCCTATGGCGTGATCGTCGTGAACCCCGCCAAGCACCCGCACACCAAGACCGCGCTGGCCCAGGCCTTCTCCGACTGGGTGGTGTCGGACGAGGGCCAGGCCACGATCGCCAGCTACAAGATCGGTGGCGAGCAGCTGTTCTTTCCGGACGCCAAGCGTTGAGGCGCGCAGAACAGGCACACTGGCGCCATGATTGACAGCAAAGACATCACCGGACTGATACTGGCCGGCGGCCGCGGCAGCCGCATGGGCGGCGTCGACAAGGGCTTGCAGGCCCACCAGGGCGTGCCGCTGGCCCTGCATGCGCTGCTGCGCCTCGGCCCCCAGGTCGGCGAGCTGCTGATCAACGCCAATCGCAATCTGGGCGCCTATGAAGCGATGGGCGCGCCGGTCTGGCCCGACTCGCTGCCCGACTATGCCGGCCCGCTGGCCGGGGTGCTGACCGGGCTCGAGCACTGCGAGACGCCCTATATGGTCACCGTGCCCTGCGATTCGCCGCTCTTCCCCGAGGATCTGGTCGCCCGCCTGGCGCAGGCGCTGGACGCCGAGGACGCCGAGATCGCGATGGCCGCAACCCCGGGGCCCGACGGCAGCCGGCAGGTGCAGCCGGTGTTCTGCCTGATGAAGACCGAGCTGATCGAGAGCCTGGTGCGCTTCACGCAGAGCGGCCAGCGCAAGATCGACAAGTGGACGGCCCAGCATCGCTGCGTCGAGGTGCTGTTCGAGGACGAACAGGCCTTTGCCAACGCCAACACGCGCGAAGAATTGCAGCAATTGCAGAAGCCCCTGTCATGAATCCGTCCCTGCCCCGCCTGACGAGCTGCAGCGCCGTGCTGACCCACGAGGTCGAGGTGCTGGACGAGTTCGGCCGCCGCAAGACCATGAGCATCCCGGCCGAGCGGCCGCTGACCGTCTTCGTCGACAAGCGCGAGCTGGTCACCTTGATGACGCTGGGCCTGGCGCCGGAGCTGCTGGTGCTGGGCTATCTGCGCAACCAGCGCCTGGTGGCCGATGTCGGCGAGATCGAGTCGATCACGGTGGACTGGGAGGTCGGCGCGGCGGCCGTGCGCACCCGTGCCGGCATCGCCGACATCGAAGCCAAGACCGCGCAGCGCACCGTCACCACCGGCTGCGGCCAGGGCACGGTGTTCGGCGCGCTGATGGCCGATGTCGAGTCGGTGCAGCTGCCCGGTGCGCAGAGCGCCCGGCTCAGCCAGGCCGCGCTCTACGAGATGCTGGACCAGATGCGCCGCCTGGACAGCGTCTACAAAAAGGCCGGCTCGGTGCACGGCTGCGCGCTGTTCCGCGGGGCCGAGCTGCTGGTGCATCGCGAGGACGTGGGCCGCCACAACGCGATCGACAATATCGCCGGCTGGATGTGGATGAACGGCATGCACGGCGCGGACGGCGGCGGCGACAAGTGCTTCTACACCACCGGCCGGTTGACCAGCGAGATGGTGATGAAGTCGGCCCAGATGGGCGTGCCCATCATCGTCTCGCGCAACGGCATCACGCAGATGGGCCATGCGCTGGCCATGCAGCTGGGCCTGACGCTGATCGGCCGCGCCAAGAACCGCCACTTCATCTGCTACAGCGGCTTCGAGCGCTTCGACAGCCAGCCCGAGCCGGCCCGCGAGACGGTGGATCTGGGCGCCTGAACCACGCCCGCACTGTTGACTCCGCACAACGCGCCGCGCCACAGATCGGCTACCCTCAACGTTTTGTGACAAAGCGTAGCCTCCATGCAAGAAGCAGTCAGCAGCGAGGTGCTGGTCGACCAGCTGGCGCAACACCTGGCCAGCGCACGCGCGGCCCAGCAAGCCTCACAGCTCGATGAAGGGCTGGCCCAGGCCCAGCGCGCCTGGGAGCTGGCCTCGTCGCAGGGTTTTCTGGCCGAGCAGATCGAGGCCGGGCGCCTGCGCGCCTTCTTCCTGTACCGACGCGGCGCGCTCGGCGCGCTGATACGCGCCGGCGATGCACTGCTGCCGCTGCTGCGCGCCCAGGGGCCCAGCGAGGCGCTGTGCGAGCTGCTGCGCTGGATGACCTTGGGCGGCTTCGAGACCGGCGATTTCGATATCGCGATGCGCAGCGCCAACGAGGGCTGCGCGGTGGCCCAGGAGCTTGGCGAGGTCAGCCAGATCGCGCTGGCGCTGAACGCACTCGGCGCCACCTTCGAGCGCATGGGCGACCCCTGGCAGGCCGAGCGCCTGATGAGCGAGGCGGCCGCCCTGGTGCGCGAGCACACCAGCCCCTACGAGCGCGTCGTCACGCTGAACAATCTCTGCGGCGTCGCGCTCGGCGCCTTCTATCTGCTGCGCGACAGCGGCAACGATGCCGCCTGCGCCAGCGCGCTGGAGCGGGCGCTGCGCTATGCGCGCGAGGTGCGACCCCATGCCCAGGCCTTTGGCGACCCCTTCCCACTGGTGATGACCGAGGGCAATCTGGGTGAGGCCTTGCTGCATTCCGGCCAGGTCGACGAGGCCGAGGCCTTGCTGACCCAGACCCTGGACGAGGCGCGCCGCCTGGGCTTCCAGGCCCAGGCCTGGCGGCTGCGTTGCTCGCTGGCCGAGCTGGCGCTGCTGCGCGGCGAGCCGCAGGCCGCCCGCGATGATCTGCGCCTGCTGCTGCAGGAAACCGGCGACAAGGCGCCCGCCGCCACCGCGCTGCGCGCCCACCATGCGCTCTACCGCGCCGCCAAGACGCTGGGCCTGAACGAGCTGGCGCTGCAGCAGCTGGAAGCCTACCAGGGCATCGAGCGGCGCCGCGCGATCGCCCAGCTGATGGCGCAGTCGCGCTTTTTCGTGACCCGGCTGGAGGCCGAGCAGGCCCGCGCCCAGGCCAGCAAGCATGAGGCGCGAGCCGCCGAGCTGGAAGAGCATGTGCAGCGCGACCCGCTGACCGGCCTGGGCAACCGGCGCTGCATGGAGTCGCGCATGCCGCCGCTGCTGCGCGAGGCCGAGCGCCTGGGGCAGCCGCTGACCCTGGCGCTGATCGACGCCGACCGTTTCAAGGACGTCAACGACCAACATGGCCATGCGGTCGGTGACCGGGTGCTGCAGACCCTCTCGCGCATGCTGGAGGACAACACGCGCGGCAGCGATCTGCTCCTGCGCTACGGCGGCGAGGAGTTCCTGGTGGTCTTCCCCGATACCGTGCCCGACCGCGCCTTCGAGGTCTGCGAGCGCCTGCGTCACCGCGTCGAGACCTATCCCTGGCAAGACCTGGCCCCGGGGCTGGAGGTCACGCTGAGCATAGGCCTGGCCAGCGCCCCGCCCTATGCCACCGACCTGCTGATCGCCCGCGCCGACAGCGCGATGTACCGCGCCAAGCATCTGGGGCGCAACCGGGTGGCCCTGGCTTGACTCCGGCGCGCCGCATCACCCTGATCACCGGCGCCGGGCGCGGTATCGGCGCCGCCACCGCCCGGCTCTGCGCGGCCCAGGGGCATGACCTGGCCCTGGGCTATGCGCGCGACGCCGGCGCGGCCGAGGCCCTGGCCGACGAGCTGCGCGCGCTGGGCCGGCGGGTCATCAGCGTGCAGGCCGATGTGGCCGATGAGGCCCAAGTGCTGGCGATGTTCGCGCGCATCGATGCCGAGCTGGGCCGGCTGAGCGGCCTGGTCAACAATGCCGGCATCGTCGCCCCGGCCGCGCGCCTGGACGAGATGGGCATGGCGCGCTGGCAGCGCCTGCTCGGCGTCAATGTGATCGGCAGCCTGCTGTGCGCCCGCGAAGCCGTCAAGCGCATGAGCACCCGCCATGGCGGGCCCGGCGGCGCCATCGTCAACCTCTCGTCGCGCGCCGCCCAGCTGGGCTCGCCGGGCGTCTATGTCGACTACGCGGCCAGCAAGGGCGCCGTCGACAGCCTGACCGTCGGGCTGGCGCGCGAGCTGATCGGCGAGGGCATCCGCGTCAACGGCGTGCGCCCCGGCATCATCGCCACCGAGATCCATGCCGACAGCGGCACCGTCGACGGCCTGGCGGCCGCCGCGGCCGGCATCCCGATCGGGCGGCTGGGCCGCGCCGACGAGATCGCCGAGGCCATCGTCTGGCTCCTGTCCGATGCGGCCAGCTACACGGTCGGTGCCACACTGGATGTCGCAGGAGGGCGTTAAGCTCGGCGCACATTTCCTTCCGCGCCCGCAAGACATGACCCTGAGCCCGGCCACCCTCGCCCGTACCGTCCCGTTCGCCGTCTTCATGGCCTTGCTGGCCCTGCGCGGCCTGCTGCCCGAGAGCGTCAATTTCGATCTGCGCTGGGTCTACGGCCTCAGCGTGCTGCTGGTCGGCGGCCTGCTGATCTGGTACTGGCGCGACTACGGCGAGCTGGCCCGCCAGAACCTGCCGGACACCCGCGAGACGCTGCTGAGCCTGGCCGTCGGCCTGATCGTGTTCGCGCTGTGGATACGGCTGGACGCGCCCTGGATGCAGCTGAGCGAGCCGACCGCCACCTTCGTGCCGCTGGACGCCGCCGGAGCGCTGATCTGGCCTTTGGTCGTGATGCGCTGGATAGGCGCGGCCCTGGTCGTGCCGCTGATGGAAGAGCTGTTCTGGCGCAGCTTCCTGATGCGCTGGATCGCCAGCCCGCAGTTCCAGACCGTCGACCCACGCCGCGCCGGACTCAAGGCCATCGTGCTGTCGACCTTTGTCTTCATGCTGGCCCACACCCTCTGGCTGGCCGCCATCATCGCCGGCCTGGCCTATGCCTGGCTCTATGTACGCACCGGCAAGCTCTGGACCGCCGTGATCGCGCACGCGGTGACCAATGGCGCGCTGGGTGTCTGGGTGGTGATGAGCGGGCGCTGGGAGTTTTGGTGAGGGACGCTAGCAGCATGCCTCACCCTGGCAAGGAGGCACTGCACTACAGGGTAGCGGTCGTCCGGGAGTTCCTCGCGAGAATGGAGATCAAACCATGACCAATGCCATGCACTACAAGGGCTACACGGCGAGCATGGTCTTCGATCCGGAAGACAGGATCATCGTTGGGCGAGTCCTGGGCATTGACGACATCATCTCCTTCCATGGCGAGTCCGTGACGGAGTTCGAAACCAACTTTCACGCTGCCATCGAAGACTATCTCGCCGCCTCCAAAGCGTTGGGTTCGGCGCCAGAAAAACCCGCCAGCGGCAAAGTCATGCTGCGCATTGCACCCGAGGTACACGCGGCCGCACTGAAGGCCGCCGCACGCAGCGGGACCAGCCTCAACAAGTGGGCGGAACGAGCGCTTGGCAAAGCCGCCAGGAAGCCGACTACACGGGTTGCGGCGCGCAGCGACGGCTGACAACCAGCGCTGGCCTTGCAACGGTGCTCCGCTTTCTGCTTCGACTTCTCCTCGGCGTAACACTGGCGTTCGTCGTCGGCCTGACCGCGTTGCTTTGGTCATTGCATTCCGCGTTCGAGCCGAGTCGCGATGAGGTCGCGCGCCTGCAGTCGCCAGATCGTGAGGCAACGGCCGTTTTGTACGAAGTGAACGGTGGGGCGACGACGTCATTCGGGTATGAGGTCGTGCTTGTACGAGGGCAAGCCGCCGAAAACGAGATAGAGCTCGCTTCTCTCTATGGAGCGGCACGCAACGATTCAGCCGCTGGCGTGAACCTGAAATGGGTCAGCCCGACGGCGTTGCATATCGAATACGTTGAAGCGAAGTCCGCCAAGCTCAGGCATTCGACGGTGAAGTTGAACAATGGGGAGATTCGCGTGGCTTTGCGGCCCGGTGTTCGTGACGACAGTGCGCCGTCCGGCGGGATGCTCTACAACCTTCGCGACAAGAGCAAGAACTGACCCCACTGAGAACTCCTCACCCTCAAGACCTGTTATCCATGCTCTTAGCCGACAAGCCCAGCCACGGCGCGATCCGGCATGAGCCCGGGTACGTACCAGCAGCGCAACAAGCCTAGGCACTTCATGCACAAAGCCAAACAGCCGCTGTACCGCAAGGTCAACACGACAGCGCGGGGTGTTCATCACAATTTCGGTGGTGATTTTCGAGACGTTCGGCATCGAATCAGTGCTGGCGATGGGATCGTCGAAACGCTCGGCATGCATAAGGGCGTGCGTAGAGGGCTCGATTACACGCCCCTGTTTCGTTTCTTGCTGTCTCGCGCCGGATGCAAATGGGATGAGGTCTACAGTGAAGCCGTCGCCCGACTCGACCGGAACGCGCCAATCTTCTGGCTAGTCGCATTGCGCGAAGCCGATGCACAAGCATTTGTTCGTACTGGCGAGGCCAGCTACTTCAGCGGCCTCAAGGTCGATGCCGATGGCATCTTGCGGATGGTTGACCCCTCGGCGGGGCCGGACACCTTGGTGCCGAAATGCCCATGTTGCACACACACATTCAATGGCGTTCCATTCACTCGTCACTATCAGCAGGAACTGGTTCCCCTTGTGTCAGCTACTCGCGTTGCCTAACAGTCCTAAAAAAATGTGCTCCGCATCGACACTCGCATTCCTGGCCCTTGCGACCTTGTTCGCAGTCGCGTTCGGCTACAACGCCTTTGTCCAAACCCGGTTCATGCGGCGCCTCCGGCAAGAGCATCCATCGGTTTGGGTCGAACTCGGCCAACGAAAAGTGATCACCGAAGACGCTGATCGAACGCTTGCAGCAGCCCAGCTCTATTTACTGGCTGGCGAGTACAAGTTAGTGAACGACGTGATCCTGGTCCAGTTGGGCCGGCGTGCAGTTGCGGCGTTCTACTTCGGCATTGCGATTGCGCTTGCAATGTTCATTGCTGCAGGTCTTGCTGGCGAGTCCGCGATTTCAGAGTGCTGGAGTGTGTTGTTGTGAACGTGTTTGCAAGCGACTTCCCGCTAGCGCCGACGACTAGCCTAGATAGCAAACTCTGACCCCGCGTGGACTTCTGACCTTCAAGACCTGTGTTCTAGGCAGCAACAACGCAGCGAGAACCAGATCCAACATTGCCCGCCCCTGCCGGACGATCTTCAACATCGGCGGACTGACTACGTCGCCGTCCAATCAATCTGCTCATAAAGCCGCCACAGCCGCCGCGCCTTGTGCGCATTGAGCTGGGTCGCCCAGGCCAGGCGGCCGCGCAGATGGGCCTGCCAGTCGGCATGGCCTTCGCGGTTCTGCGAGGCCGGGCCATGGCGCACACAGCCGTGCAGCTGGGCCTTCAGGCGGTCGAACTCGGCGCGCGACAGATTGCTGCGCTGGTTCACGACGATGTTGCAGACGCTCTGGCGCCGGCTCTGGGCCTGGCAGCGGGTCTTGCGATGGTTCAGCGCAAAGCCCTGCTCGATGGCGATGCGGCCCACCCAGGCCTCGATACGCGGCCAGGCCGCCTGCAGCGAGGCCGGGCCGGAGAGCACGAGGTCGTCGGCATAGCGGCTGTAGCACGCGCCCAAGGCATGGGCCAGGCCGGCCAGGCGGCGGTCCAGACCGAAGGCGCAGAGATTGGCCAGCGCGGGCGAGCTCGGCGCGCCCTGCGGCAGATGGGCATCGCGCAGGCGCTGGCACTGCAGCCAGCTCAGCCCACCTTCGCGGCGCAGCCGGCTCAGCACCGGCTCGGGCGTGGCGCTGCAGCACAGCGCGCTCAGCAGCCGGGCCACCTCGTCCGGATAGCCCAGCGTGGCGAACAGGGCCTGCACGCGCGAAGCCCGCACGCTGGCGAAGAAGTCCTGCAGATCGAAGTTCAGCACCACGGCCTGGCCCTCGTGCGCGCGCGCATGGTCAAGCACCGAGCGCCCCGGCGCGAAACCGCAGGCGGCCGGATGCGGCGGCAGCCGGTCCAGCAAGCCGGCCAGCACGCGGCGCTGCAGGGCCATCAGATAAGGCTCGGGCACCTCCAGCAAACGCCAGCCGCCGCTGCGCTTGGCCAGCAGCCGGCAGCGGTAGTGCTGCTCGGCCAGGGGCTCGCGGCGCTGCCAGGCGCTGGGCCGGCTCAGCCGCCACAGCCCGGCATCGCTGATGCCCAGGAACTCGGCCAGCGCCGCGCTGTGCGGCAGGGCCGGCAGCGCGCAGTGGGCCAGGGCAGGCGGCGGTGGTGATGCCTGCTCTTGAGCGACGCTGAGCAGGTAGTGGCGCGGCGGGCTCGGCTCGAAGTCGGGATCGGTGGCGATCAGCACGGCCAGGCGGCGCACGGAGAGCTTCGGCGTCGCCATCTGCGCTGCGCAACGCTCGGACAGCGGCGCCAGCCAGGCCGGATCGGCGGCCAGGCAGCGTGCCATGCGCGCACGCAGGGCCGGCGCGGCGCGGTCCGGTTCGGCCAGCATGGCACGCGCCAGGGCCAGCGCACTGAGTCTGCGGAGCTTGGACATCGAAGGTAGAAAAGGTGCGGCCGCCACCCAACCTGCGGGTGATGCATGAGCAGTCCGGCGAGTATCGCCGCGCCGCTCATGCCCCGGATGGGTCAAACAAGAGTGAGGACCAAGGGGGTGCCCCTTGGCGCGCCAACCAGGCACAAGGCTTGGTGTGTCGCGATGAACTTGGGGGCGGCCGCGTGCGGATTATGGCGGCCGCACCGGATTGCGCTGCAGATGCTTGAAATGCTCGAACAGCCAGGAGCGCATGCCCATCACCAGCGTGTACTGGCGCTTCTCGGCGTCGGGCAGTTTCTGGTCGAGCAGATGCTGGCGGGCGAAGTCCTGGGCCACGCGCTGCAGCCGCTCGACCAGTTCGCGCGCCATGCCATGTCCCAGGCGGCCATGGACCAGCATCAAGAGTTCAGCCTCGCCGTCGAAGCCGCCCGAGAAAAAGTCGCTGGCCACCTCGTCACGGAAGAAGCTCATCACCGGCCCGTGCGGGCGCCAGCGGAAGGTCTTGGCCAGGCGCAGCTTGTAGCGGTTCAGCGGCTTCAGCTCGATCACGCCCAGGCGGTCCAGCTCGGCCAGATAGCGGGTGACCTCGGCCTCGCTGAGCCGGTAACTGGACAGGATCTGCTCGGCCGTCCACTGGCTCAGGCAGCAGATCGCCATCAAGAGCAGCTTGGGATCGGCCACCACGGCTTTTTCCTGTGCCAGGGTCAGCTCCATGCGCAGCGGCTGGCGCTCGGCCAGCGCCCGCGTCAGCTCGGCGAAGTCGGTCTTCAGCACCCGGCAGATCTCGTCGACGCGTGACAGCGGCATCTCGCCGCCCGGCGCCAGCATGCGCTTGACGCTGGACTCCGAGAGCCCGAGTTCGCGCGCCATATCGGCGTAGCTGAGGCCCTGGCTCTTGAGCTCGGCCTTGATGACTTCGATGAGGGTCTGGGTGCTGGACATGATGGGCGCAACGGTAGCGCAAAACGCTACCGGCAGCGGCAGGCCGCGCCACGGCCGCAGCAATCCGGCGCCAAACATCACGCGGCCGGCCAGCATCAGGCCATGCAACAAACACGACGCCAACACCTGCTGTGCTGCGGCGCTGCCGCCATCGCCGGCCTGTTCACCAGCCTGGCTGATCCGGCCCAGGCCGCCTACCTGCGCAACCCCTGCCGCGGCAGCCTGCCGGCCGCGCTGCGCCGACACCCGCTGCTGCAACAGCTGTGGCAAGACCTGGACCCGGCCCAGCTCTGGGACGTGCACTGCCATCTGCTGGGCAATGGCGATGCCGGCAGCGGCTGCCGCATCCACCCGGCCATGCATCAGTGGTGGCATCCGGTCGAGAGCCTGCGCCGGCGCGTCATCATGGACGGCGCCTGCGTATCGCCCGATGTGCCCAGCGTGGACCGGGCCTATCTGCAGCGCCTGCAGGCGCTGACGGCCGATTTTCCGGAGGGCGCGCGCTGGCTGCTCTATGCCTTCGACGAGGCCCATACCGAGCAAGGCCGCGCCGAGCCCGACTGGACCACCTTCCATGTGCCCGACCGCTATGCCCGCGAGGTGGCCGAGCGCACGCCGCAGCGCTTCGCCTGGGTCGCGTCCATCCACCCCTACCGCGAGGACGCACTGGCCCGGCTGGACGCGGCCATCGCCGGCGGCGCCGTCGCCCTGAAGTGGCTGCCCAGCAGCATGAATATCGATCTGCGCGACGCGCGGCTGCGTCCCTTCTACGCCCGCCTGGCCGCCGCCCGGCTGCCGCTGATCGTGCATTGCGGCGAGGAGAAAGCCGTGCCCGGCGCCGGCCGCGAGGACCTGGGCAATCCGCTGCTGCTGCGCGCGCCGCTGGCGCAGGGCGTGCGCGTGATCGCCGCCCACTGCGCCTCGCTGGGCGATGCGCTGGACCTGGACATGAGCAGGCCGCGCCTGGTGCCGGCCTTCTCGCTGTTTGCCCGGCTGATGGATGAGCCGGCCTGGGAGGCGCTGCTGCTGGGCGATGTCTCGGCGCTGTTCCAGTTCAACCGCCGACCCGAGGTCTGGCGCACGGTGCTGGCGCGCCAGGACTGGCATGGCCGTCTGCTGCATGGCTCGGACTATCCGCTGCCCGGCGTCGGCCCGTTGTACCGGCTCTCCGGCCTGGTGCGCGCCGGCCTGCTGGATGAGGCGCAGCGGCCGCTGCTGGAGCAAGTGCGCGAGCACAACCCGCTGCTGTTCGACCTGCTGCTGAAGAAGACGCTGCGCTGGCAGGGTCAGGGCTTGCGCGCGGAGGTCTTCCACACGCGCCACCATTTCGTGCATAGCTTCATACCGCCGGTAGCGCTAGGCGCTACCGGCAACAAATGAAACCCTTGAAAAACGCCTTCTCGGCCATCATCGCGCCACTTCTCAACAGGAGCCCGCTCCATGCAACACCCGCACACATCGATACACCGCGATAGCAAGGCCTGGACCTACCAGGTCTGGATCTCCTTCGGCATCGCCGTCAGCCTCTGCGCGATCGGCCTGGCCTGGCTGCCCGGTGATGATCTGGACCGCGCCTTCATGGTGATGGGCTATGTGTTCTGCCTCAGCACCGCTTTCGCACTGGCCAAGTTCGTGCGCGACAACGAAGGCAAGACGGTCGACACGCCAATGTGGAAGCTGGTCGTTTGGGGCGGCTTCGTGCTCGCGATGGCGCTGACCGGCTGGGGCCTGTGGCGCATGGAGATACAGCCGGTCTGGAAGGCCTTTCTGCTGGTCAGCTGGCTGTTCCTGATCTCGAGCGTGTTCACGCTGGCCAAGATGCTGCGCGATGCGCACGAGGCCGATTTGCAGCAGGCCCGCGCCCAGGGCCGCCGCGAAACCCTGGTTGCCGAATAAGGACTCATGATGAAAAGCAAGCTCTACGTTCCCTCGCTGCTGCTGAGCCTGGTGCTGCTGCAAGTGCCGGCCGCCCAGGCCCAGTCCACCGCCTCCGAGGCCAGCGCGCTGTCGATGCTGCCGGTGGCGGTCTCGGTGGCGGCGCCGGTGATGCTGCTGTCGGCCGGCGTCGCGCTGACGGTGGTGGCGGTGGAAGCCAGCGCCCAGGGCTCGGTCTGGGTGCTGGAGCGCGCCTCGGACGGCGCCCGCGCCAGCGTGCGCTTCGCCGGCCAAGCCAGCGCGGTACTGGGCACGGCCGTCGTCATCACCGTGATCGGCAGCGGCTATGTGCTGTCGGCCGCCGGCGAGGCGATCGCCTTCGTGCCCAACGCCATCGGCACGGCCCTGCTGCACAACGAGCAGCTGACACGATGAACAGCAAGACCGTCGCCTGCCTGCTGCTGGCCCTCGCTGCGGGCGCCGCCCAGGCCGGCCGCCCCTGCGAGGACAAGCCGCTGAGCGCGCAGCAGATCGAGCGCGGCATGAACCTGGCCGAGGCCACCGCCCGCCAGCTGGAGGCCAGCGGTGCCCAGGTCGTGCTGCTGGCCCGGGCCGGCCAGGACCTCAGCAAGCATGGGCTGCTGTGGTCGCATCTGGGTTTCGCCTACCGTGACAAGAACGGCGATGCGACGGGTTCGCAGCCGGTCTGGCGCGTGCTGCACAAGCTCAATCACTGCGGCACGGCCCGCGCCGATCTGTTCCGCCAGGGCCTGGGCGAGTTCTTCCTGGACCGGCCGCATCGCTACGACGCCGCCTATGCCCGGCTGAGCCCGGCGCTGCAGTCGGCGCTGCTGCCGGTGCTGCGTGACAACACCCGCCTGCGCCGCTTGCACGAGCCGCGCTACAGCATGGTCTCCTACGCCTGGGGCGACAAATACCAGCAGAGCAATCAATGGGTGCTGGAGACGCTGGCGATGGCGGCCGACGGGGCCGGAGGGGCTGGAACCAGGGCCCAGGCCCAGGCCTGGCTGCGCGCGCAGGCCTACCAGCCCGGGCTGCTGCGCCTGTCCACCGCGACCCGGCTGGGGGCGCGGGTGGGCATGGCCAATGTAGAGTTCGACGATCATCCGAGCGCCCAGCGTTTTGCCGGGCGCATCGAAACCATCACGGCCGATTCGATGTTTGCCTGGCTGCCCCGCGCGGGCCTGGGCGAGCCGGCCGAGCTGGTCAAACAGTGACCAGAAAAAGAACTGGAGGAGAGCAGCATGTCGGAACCCCATGGCGGCCAGTTCGCCCTATTGGCGCAGCGCCGCTTCGCGCCCTTCTTCTGGACCCAGTTCCTTGGCGCGGCCAATGACAATCTGTTCAAGTTCGCCTTCACCGTGCTGGTCACCTACCAGCTGCAGCTCGGCTGGCTGCCGCCGGCCCAGGCCGGCCTGGTCATAGGCGCGCTCTTCATCCTGCCCTTTGTGCTGTTCTCGGCCACCAGCGGCCAGCTGGCCGACAAGCATGACAAGACGCGGCTGATCCGCTTCATCAAGACGCTCGAGATCGCCATCATGGCGCTGGCCGCCTGGGGGTTTTACGCCAGCCAGGTGCCCGTGCTGCTGGCCTGCGTCTTCCTGCTGGGCCTGCACTCCACGCTGTTCGGTCCGGTCAAGTACGCCTATCTGCCGCAGCAGCTCAATGAACGCGAGCTGACCGGCGGCAACGGCATGGTGGAGATGGGGACCTTTGTCGCCATCCTGCTCGGCAATGTGGCCGGAGGCCTGTTGATCGCCACACCCGAAATCGGCGCGCAGCATGTGGCCCTCGCCTGCTTCGCGCTGGCTCTGCTGGGCCGGCTGACGGCGCAGGCCATCCCGCCCTGCCCGGCCACCGACCCGGGCCTCATCATCAACTGGAACCCGGTCAGCGAGACCTGGCGCAATCTGCGCCTGGCGCACGGGCAGCTGGCGGTGTTCCGCTCGCTGCTGGGCATCTCCTGGATGTGGTTCTTCGGTGCCGTGTTCCTGGCCAACTTCCCGGCCTTCGCCAAGGAGGTGCTGCACGGCAACGAGCAGGTCGCGTCGCTGCTGCTGGTGGTGTTCTCGGTGGGCATAGGCACCGGCTCGCTGCTGTGCGAGCTGCTGTCGCGCCGCCATGTCGAGATCGGCCTGGTGCCGCTGGGCGCGATCGGCATGAGCGTGTTCGCGGTCGATCTGTACTTCGCCTCGCGCGGCCTGCCGCCGGTGGCTGCGGCGCTGAGCCTCGGTGAGTTCATGGCCCAGGCCGCGCACTGGCGCGTGCTGGCCGACCTGTGCCTGCTGGCGCTGTTCGCCGGGCTCTACAGCGTGCCGATGTATGCGCTGATACAGCTACGCGCGCAGCCCACGCACCGCGCCCGCATCATCGCGGCCAACAACATCCTCAACGCGCTGTTCATGATCGCCAGCTCGCTGCTGGCCGGCGCGCTGCTGGGCGCCGGGCTGAGCATCCCCGAGCTGTTCCTGGTCGTGGGCCTGGCCAATGCGGTGGTGGCCTTCTACATCTTCATGCTGGTGCCCGAGTACCTCTTGCGCTTCGTCGCCTTCATTTCCTCGCGCCTGATCTACCGCTTCAAGATCAGCGGCGACGAGCACATCCCGACCCAGGGCCCGGCGCTCCTGGTCTGCAACCATGTGAGCTTTGTCGACGCGGTGCTGCTGATGGCCGCCAGCCCGCGCCCGATCCGTTTCCTGATGGACCACCGCATCTTCCGCATCCCGGTGCTGGGCTGGCTGTTCCGCCTGGCCAAGGCCATTCCTGTGGCGCCGCAGAAGGACGACCCGGCCACCTACGAACAGGCCTTCGAGCAGGCGCGCGCGGTGCTCGACGACGGCGAACTGCTGTGCATCTTCCCCGAGGGCGGCATCACCCGCGACGGCCGCCTGCAGCCCTTCAAGGGCGGCGTGATGAAGATCCTGGAGGGCCGCGACATCCCGGTGGTGCCGCTGGCGCTGCAGAACCTGTGGGGCTCCTTCTTCTCGCGGGTCGAGCAGGGCGAGGCGATGGTGCGCCCCTTCCGACGCGGCTTCTACAGCCGCGTCGGCCTGGTGGCCGGCGCGCCGCTGGCGGCGCGCGAGGTCAGCCCCGAGGGGCTGCGCGAGCGGGTCGGGGCGCTGCTGGTGGCTTGAAGACCGGTTGCGGCCCAGTCCTCAGCGCAGCACGCGATGCTGGGCCAGCTGGGCCCGCAACTCCTCGGCCACGTTCTCGAAGCGTATCGCCGCAAGGCCTAGCAGCGGCTCGCTGAGCGAGGTCACATCGGTGGGCGAGCGGCTCAGATAGCGCTGCACCAGATCCTCGCCGATCACATACAGCTGGCGGTTCTTGGCCTCGGAATCGACCAGGGCCGAGGTGCTGCGCTCCAGCAACTGGCTCAGCGCCTGCACGGTCTGGCCGCGCTCGGCCACCAGCCGGCGCTGCGCCAGCAGCTCCTGCTGCAGGCCTTGCTCGCGAGCCTGGGCCGATTGCTCGGTCTGCTGCAGGCGCTGGCGCAGCGCGGCCAGTTCGCCGCGCAGGGCGTGAAGCTCTTGCTCACGGGCCTCCAGCCGCCCGGCGCTGCTGCGCTGCTTGGCGCTGGCGGCCTCGGCCGCCGCCGCCAGCTGCGCACGCTCGCGTTCCAACGTCGCCTTCTCGGCCTGCAGCGTGGTCTGCTGGCGCTGCGCGTCGCGCAAGGCGCTCTGTGCGCGGCGCAAGGCCTCGCGCTCGCGCGTGCCGGCCTCCTGGGCCCAGCAGGGCGCGGCCAGCAGGCTCAGCAGCAGCGATCCCGTGATGACGTGCTTCATGGTGAGACTCCTCAGAAACGCCCGCTCAGGTCGAGCTGGAACACATCGATGCGCAGCGGCGCGCTGCTGAGCGTGCCGCTGAGCGAGCTCGGATCGCCAGGCACCGCGAGGAAGCGCACACCATCGTCGAGATTGCGCGTGCTGGTCCAGCGCAGACCCAGTGCGAAGCGCTTGTCCAGCGCATAGTTGCCGCCCAGCGACCAGCCCTTGTAATTGGTGCCGCCCAGATGCCAGGTGGTGTCGGTGAAGCCGTCGATCCAGGCGTCGCGCTCGACCTTGCGATAAGCCATATGGGCCTGCCAGTCGCCGCGCCGGGCCAGCGAGCGGTGGCCCAGGCCGATGCGGCCCTGCCAAGCCGTGGTCATCTCGCGCAGACCGTCCATGGCCGTGCCGGCCTTGGCGCGGGCTCGGATGTCGGCCAGATCGAAGCCGGTGTTCTTGATCCAGTCAAGGCTCAGATCCACCATCACCGGCGCCAGCTGGCTGAAGCTCAGCGAGCCGGTCAGATTGACCGGCCTGAAGCGCGAGGCCAGGCCCCAGGTCGGCGCGGCCGTGCTGCTGGGGTCGTTCAGATTGATCAGCGTATTGCCCTTCAGGCGCAGCGTGCTCGGGTACTGGCTGCTGAAATAGGGCAGGGTGCCGACCAGCGGTCCGGCCGGCGGCGGCTCGGTCTCGCGCTCGCCGGCCACATGGCGGAACTCGTAAGCCGCCAGGCCCAGCTTGGCGCGGATGCCCTCGGCCAGCGGCAGCTCGGCCCCCAGCTGCGCACCCAGCAGCCACTTGTCGCGCCCGCTCAGGCTCAGCTCCTCCAGCGGGAACACGCCCGCCGTCGCGAAGAACTGGCGGCGGCTGTCGGTCTCATGGCTGAGCTTGAGTGCCGCGCCGTCAAAGGACAGGTCGTCGGCCCAGCTCAGGTCGCTGCTGTAGAAGGGGTTGGCCATGCGGCCGAACTCGGCGCTCAGGCCCTGCATGCCCACCGGCGGGCGCCAGCGCAGCCAGGCCCGGTCCAGCACCAGGCCGGCCTTGTTGAACTGCGTGCCCAGGGTCTGCGAGCTGGAGGTCGGCCCACTGGTCGTGCCGGTCGACAGGCGCAGGCCCGTCGTGACCTGGTCGGACAGCTGGGCGTTGACGCCCAGCCGGGCGCGCAGGGTCAGGCGCTCGCGATTGCGCTGGGTGGTCGCCAGGTCCGGCGCCCAGGCCGGCGACTCGGTCTGGCTGCGGAACACGCTGGCCGGCACATTGCCGTCGTCGAACATCTCGGTCTGGCTGCGCACCCGCAGATCGCCCTCGATGCTGACCCGGCCCAGCCACTCGGGCAGCGCACCGGGCTCGCCCCAGCGCTCGCTGCGCGCCTGGGCCAGCACCTCGGTCTTGATCTCCTCGCGGATCTGCTGGCGCACCGTCTCCGGCACATAGGGCACGCGCACGACCTTGGGCGCCGGCGTGCCGGCGGCAGGCGCGGCGGCGGCCTGGCTGCCGGCCTGCTGGGCCTGGCGCACGATGGCGTCGGCGCGCTCGCGCGACAGCAGGCCCTGGCCGACCAGGGCATCGATCAGGGCCAGCGTGGTGGCGCGCAGCTGGGCCAGCTCCTGTTTTTCATCGGCATGAGCCTGAGCGGGCAGCGCGATCAGGGCGGCGGCGGCCAGGGTGGTGGTGAGGAGGTTGAGCTTCATGGCTGAAAGAAAAGTGAATCTGAGCCAGACCGTCAGGCCTGGGGTTTGACGCTGAGCCTGAAGCGCATCGGCTGGCGCAGCGCCGGTGGCGGCGGTAGCTTGAGCGCGCGCGAGGTCTCGGACAGCGCGGCCTGCAGCGCCGCATCGGCAGCGGCGTCGCCGCTGGGCTGCAGCTCGAAGCGCTCGATCGCACCGTCGGGCCTGAGCCAGATCGCAAAGCTGGCATTCATCTGCTCGCCCTCGCCGCGCAGATGGCGCTCGATCTCGTCGCGCAGCAGCTGGCGGGCCGCGTTGGCATAGAAACGTTCCTGGGCGCGATCCACCACCGTGCCGCCGCCGGTCGGGCCACCGCCGGTGGGACCACCCTGGTACTCGCGGCTGACGCTGCCGGCCGCGAAGGCGCTGGGGCCATCGCCGGCTGCGCCCTCCATCTTCAGCGGTGCATCGGCCGGCTTGGGCACGTCCTGCGGCTTGGGAGCCTCATCGCGCATCAGCTGCTTGGGCTCGTCCTTCGGCGGCTCGGGCTTCCTTTCCTCCTTGGGCGGCGGCGGCGGGGGCGGCGGCGTGTCGGGCAGGATGCTGATCTTGGCGACCTGGCGGCGCGGCTTCTCCGGCCCGCCCTTCAGGTTGTCGGCCAGCCAGTAGACGCCGGCCGCCAGCAGCAGCAGACCCAGGGCCGCAGCGGCGCGCAGCGCCCAGGTCCGGCCCGGCTTGTCGTTCAGATGGTCTTCGGCCAATCCACTCATGATGGCCGTCCTCAGCTGCCGATACGGGCCGTGATCAGCCCCATATTGACCTGCAGCTTGTTGCACAGGTCGACGATGGCCACCACATTGGCGTACTGGGTGCGCGCATCGCCTTTGATCGCGACCGACATCTGCGGGTCGCGCGCCTTGGCCTCGTCGAGCCGGCCCTCCAGCTCGTCCAGGCTCAGACCGGCGCCGTTGAGCAGCACCGCGCCATCGGGCATCACCTGCACGATCAGCAACTCATGCTTTTCGGTGCTGGGCTTGTTGGACGGTTTGGGCATCGTGATCGACAGGCCCTGCACCGAGGCGGTGGTCATCAGGATGAACACGACCAGCAGCACATAGGCCAGGTCCAGCATGGGCGTGACATTGATGGTGTCGTAAGGCTTGGCATCGGTATTGACTTGCATGGGGAAGCCTTCTGCTCGTTCAGGGCACGGCGCGCTTGGTGACCAGGCCGATCTCGGTGATGTCGAGCTGCTTGGCCACTTCCAGCACCTGCATCACCTTCTCGTACTGGGCGGCCGCATCGGCCTTCAGCACAACCGGCAGCGCCGGGTTGGCCTGTTTGTACTGGGCCAATGTGTCACGCAGCTGATCCATGCTGACCGGATAAGCATCGAGATAGACCGCGCCGTCGGCGGTGATCGTGACGGCCCGGGTCTGCGGCTTGGCCAGGCTGCTGGCCGCCTGCGTCTGCGGACTGTTGACCTTGACGCCCTGCACCGAAGCGGTGGTCATGATGATGAAGGTCACCAGCAGCACATAGGCCAGGTCCAGCATCGGCGTGATGTTGATGTCGTCGTAGGGCTGGTTGTCGTCCTTGATGTCGGCAGACATGGTCAGCGCGCGCCGTAGAGTTCCGCGACGCGGGTGATGAACTCGTCCACAAAGATCTGCATGTCCGAGGACAGGTTCTTGATGCGGGCAGCCAGGTAGTTGTAGCCGAACAGCGCCGGGATCGCGACGCCCAGACCGGCCACCGTGGCCAGCAGGGCCGCGGCGATGCCGGGCGCGATCGCGTTGACGTTGACATCACCGGCCGCCGCGATCGCCGCGAAGGTGATCATCACGCCGACCACCGTGCCCAGCAGGCCCAGGAAGGGGCCGCCCGAGATCGCGATCGTCAGCAGCACCATCTTGGCGTTGAGCTTGTGGCTCTCGCGCACGAAGTCGGCGTCGACCGCGGCCTTGACCGCGTCCAGCGAGGCGCCGCTCAGCGGCGGGGCATCGGCCTGGCCGACGCGGCGTTTGGCCAGCTCGCGCACGCCGGCCTGGTAGAGCCGGTACAGCGGCGAGTTCGGATGGATGGCGCCGGTATCGAGCTTCAGCAGGTCTTCGTTGGCGGCGCGGAAGCGCTGCAGGAACTGGCGGTTGTCCTTGTCGGCGCGGCCCACCAGCAGGCTCTTGTCCACCATCACCCAGGCCGCGACCACGAACATCACGCCCAGGATGATGATGACCACCCAGGCGTCGACGGTCAGGTTCTTGACCAGCACACCGATATAGCCATGCTCCTCGCCCTCGGCCGCCGCCTCGCCGGCGCTCTCGCGCAGGCTGCTCAGCAGCTTGCCCTCGCCGCCCTGGATCGCCGCCGCCAGCGCCAGCCACACATCGCTGCGCGCGACGGTGGCGATCTGCAGCTCATCGGCCAGGCCACGGGCGCCCTCGCCCAGCTGCAGCGCGCCGCCCAGGGTCGGCTGCGCGGCCGGGGCCTTGGCCACCTCGGCGCCGCCGACAAACAGCGCCGCCTGGCCCTGGTCGAGGCGCAGCGCCAGATGGGTCCAACGGCCGGCCGCGACGGCGCCGCCGCCCAGCTCCGCCGTGCCCAGCCGGGCCTGCAGCTTGCCGTCCTGCACAGCCAGGCTCAGGCCACCCCATTGCAGCAGGCGGGCACCGGCGACATCGTCCAGCTTGACCCACAGCGACAGGGTCAGCGCGCCACCGGCCACGCTCTTGACCAGGCCATCGTCAAGCGCCCAGCGCTGCGGCCGGCCGTCCAGGCGCACGCTGGCGCCCAGCAGGCCATTGGGCTCCAGTGCCAGCGGCGCCTCGGCCTTGATGCGCCCGAGATGGTCGGTGCCCTCGGCGTTGTCGAAATGCAGGGCCGCCAGTGTCGCGGCGTCGAAGCCGGCCGCACGGCTGGCCTCCACCGTGGCCTTGGCGTTGCCGGCATAGACATGGAAGACGTTCTTGTCGCTGCCAGGCAGCACGCTGGGCAGCTGCACCCACAGCAGGGCCAGCTCGTTGACGCTGTCGAAGCGCTCGACGCTGAACTTCAGCGGCGTCTTGTCATCGGCGGCCAGCACGCGCAGGTCCGAGCCGTCCTCCTTGGCCGCGACGAAGTCGAAGTTGCCCGAGTGCAGGCGCAGCGCGACGCTGACGGCCGCAGCGGCCTGCTGGGTCTCCTGGCCCTTGGCCGTGGTGTCCAGCGTGACACGGGTGCGTTGGCTCCAGTCCTCGCTCCACCAGGCGTGGGCGGCGCCGGGCAGCGTGGCAGCGGCGAAGGCAAGGGCGATGAGTGCGTTGCGCATGATGATCTTGATCCGGGAACGGTGGTTTCGTGGGTGTTTGTTGTTCAGCTGTTGCCGAAGCCGAGGAACTCGAGCAGCAGATTGCGCCGGGTGCGGCGGCGCTTGCGTTCGTCGTCGTCGCGGGCCGACTCGGTGCCGCTGGCCGTGGCCGGCGCCAGCGCGTCGTTGACCGGCACCGTGATCGGCACGCTCAGCGGAGCCTCGGCCACCGTGCCGCTGCGGCTGCCGGCGACATTGATGTCATTGGCATTGACCAGACGTTCGGCGCCGAGGAAGGCATTGCCCTTGGAACGGATGCCGGCCTCGCCGGCATTGATCTCGCCGGTCGGCGCATACAGGTCCAGATCGCTGCCCGTGCCCAGCACCGCGATGCCGCTGCCGCTGAAGGAGCCCGAGGCGTCCAGCACCAGGCTACCGTTCTCCAGCAGGCGCAGCACCGGCGGTGGTGCGCCGGTGACGGTCTTGGCGCCGCGGCCGGCATCGATGTTGCCGGTCGAGGACCACATCAGCAGATCGCCTTGGCCCAGCGTGAAGACACGCGAGGCATTGACCTCGAAATCGTCGCGCACGACGGCGCTGATGTCGCCGCCGCTGACCGTGACGATGCCCAGATCGCTGGCCTTCTTGAACCCGGTCTGGCCGGCAATATCACCGGCATTGGCGCCGCCGCCGGGCACCAGCACCGTGATGTCGGCCGCCTGCAGGGTCTTGATCTGGCTGGTCGGCATGCGCAGCCGGCCGGCGGGCCGCTCGCCGGGGAACAGCAGGTCGATGGCCAGATAGGCCGGGCCATAGCCGGCCCAGCGCGCATCGCCATCCAGCTGCGAGGCGGCCCGGCCGCTGCGGCGCAGCTCGTCGACCAGTTGGCGGTTCAACCAGGGGATCTGGCGCTCGACGCTCAGCGCCTCGAAGGCTGCGGCCGCCTGCCCGGGCGACACCGTCGCGCCGCTGGCGCTCTTCACATAGGCGGCCAGCGCCTGCAGCTGCTTGGCGTCCGATAGCGCGGCCAGGCTGGCGGCGCGCGCCGGTGCCGGCTGGGCCGCCAGGCCCGCCAGCATCAGGCGCAGCACCGCCAGACTTTGCTGCTCGGCGCCCAGCTGCGCCAGCAGCGGCAGCGCCTGTGCCGGCGTCAGCGCCGACCAGGCCGGCTGGCGCGAGTCGGCATAGCTTTTCAGCGCTTCGTCCACCGCCGCATCGCCCGCCGGCTTGCCCAGCAGGGCCGCGACGCGCAGCCGTTGCTCGCCCACCTCGGGCCGCGCCGGCAGCGCGCGCAGATGGGCAGCCAGCCAGCCGTCGACCTTCGCGCTGCCGAACAGCTCGCGCAGCGCCTCGATCTGGGCCGCAGGCGCCAGCCGCTCGAAGCCGGGTGTGGCGCCGCCCAGCAGGCCATAGGTCTGGCCCAGCTTGCCCTGCAGGCCGGACACGCTGAGCACATGGAAGCCCTGGCGCACCGCCTGGGCATAGTCCTCGCCGCTGTCGGCCAGGCCTGCCAGCACGGTGATGCCGGCGCCCTGCTCGGGCAGCAGCACGCTATTGGACAGGTTGCCGCGCGCCACCAGGCCCGTGCCGGGGCCCAGGTCCACATCGCGGCCGGCCAGCAGCAGCAGCTGGCCGGGGCCGGCCAGATCGACGCCGGAGACGGCGCCACCGAAGCGGATGTCGCGGCCGGCGCGCAGCAGGGTCTGCTCCTGCGGCCGATCATCGGCGGGGCTCTGGTGCTGCACCGTCAGGCTGCCGTCCACGCGCAGATCGCGGCCGGCGCGGAACTCCAGCGGGCGCGCCGAATGCATCGCAGTACTGATCAGCAGATCGCCGCGCTGGGCCACGAACTGGGCCGGTTCGCGCGGGCTCTGGTCCGGCCGCAGCTGGCCGTCCGCATCGATCACGCCCAGGCGCTGGGCATCCATGAAGGGCTTGCTGGGGCGCAAGCCGAAGGGCAGCGGCGCATTGCCCAGCGCCAGCAGCTCGATATGGGACAGGGTCAGCGATTCGTCGGCGCCCAGCCAGGTGCGGGCAGCGGCCGGATCGGCGCTGTCGCTCCATTGCCGGATATTGTTGGCCTGAATCGAGCCCTGCGGCGCCAGCAGGCGCAGATCGATGGGCAGCACCGCGCTCATCTGGTCCAAGGGGATCGCCTCGCCGTCGCGCGTGACCTGCGCGGCGCCCGCATAGGCGATGCTGCCGGCCGCGCTCTGCAGCAGCAGGCTGGCGCGCGCATCGAGGCCGGGCAGCGAGAGGTTTCGTCCCAAGGTGTTGGCCGCAGCCGCAAACGCATGGGCCAGATTGCGCACGCTGGCGAGCTGCAGGTCCTGGCCGGACTGGACCCGCACGGCCGCATCCTGGAACAGCAGTTGCAGGCCCGGATCGAAATTGACATTGGCCTCGGCCTCGTTGCGGATCGCGCCGCCGGCGCGCACATCGAGCCGGCCTTTTGTCGCCATCAGCTGGCCGCTGATCAGGTCGCGCCCGGCGCTGGCGCGCAGCGCGCCGCCGCCGAACACGGCGAGCCCGTTGCTGCCGCCGTTTTCAGCACTACGACCGCTCGCGGCAGCGGTGTCAGCCGTGACGGGCGCCATCGCCAGGCCACTGCTGGCCGCTGCCGCATGCAGCTGATGCAGATCCCGGCCGGCCTGCACCGAGATATCACCGCCGCCGAAGCTGGCAATGCCCTGGGCGAAGCGGTCGACCCGGCTGAACCAGGCGATGGGCACCTCGCTGGCCGAGGCGCGCCACAACCAGTCGCTGACCGAACGCTGGTCCGTGTTGTTGGCCACGCCCACCACATCGCGGCCGGCCTTCAGCGTAATGCGACCACCGCCGCTGGTGAAGGGGCTCATGCCGCTGCCATCCAGATCGTTGGCCAGCGCGTCCAGCGCCGGCGTGTGGATGGTGGTCGGCACCGGGTCGGGGCCGCCGGGTTCTTCCGGCTCGGGCTCAGGTTCAGGCGTCGGCGTGGGCGGCGGCGTGGGTGTCGGCGGCGTCGGCGGTTTCTCGCCGGGTTTCGTTGGCGCGCCAGGCGGTGGCGTCGTGCCGGTGCTGTTGTCGCCATTGCCGGGCGAGGGTTGATCGGCGCTGGCGGTCCGCACCAAGAGGGCCGGTCGCCGCAGACTTGCCTGGCTCCAGGTCTCGGCAGAACCGTCGCCTTCATCGATGGGCGGCTCGGCGTCGGCCACCACACCCACCGGCGTGCCGGTCGTGTAGAGCTTGGCGCTGCCATTAAGCAGACGAATGTCGCGACCGGCCATCAGCTCCAGGCTGCCGACGGTGCTGCGCAACGCAACCTCGGGGGCGACCGACTGGCCGGGCCGGCGGTCGGCCCCGATCAGCACCGAGCCCTTGTCCTCGGCCAGGCGCTCCAGGCCCAGCACCGCGCGCAGATCGGCGCTGGCCAGATCGGCCCCGGCCACCAGCCGGATATCGCCGGCCAGTGTAGAAGTGCCGATCAGCTGGCTCTCGTCATTCGGCGAGGGCCTGAAGCCGGTGCTGAGCCCGCTCTTGAGCAGCAGATTGCCGGCGGCGCGCAGGGTCAGCGCCGCCTCGGCCGCATACGGCGCCCGCTCGGCCTGCGCCTTCGTCAACACCGGCATCTGCCAGCTCTTGCTGACCGTCAGATCGCCGTCGGCACGCACCTCGACACCGGCGCGCACGCGCAGCAGGTCCTGCAGACCGGCTTGGCCACGCGACAGCCGGGCCGTGATGGCCTCGGCCGTCTGCTGGCGCTCGCCCATGAACTCGGCGTTGTCGACCAGCACGCGCGCCAGGCCCAGCGGCTTGCCGGCAGGCGTGGGCGTGGGCGTGGGCGCGGGCGTGGGTGTCGGTGTGGGCGTCGGTGTCGTGCCCGTGGACGGCGCGGGCGGCGGTGTAGTGCCGGTCGTGTCGCCATTGCCGGTCGACGGCTGGCCGGCAAGGGCCTGAGTCAGCGCAGCGGCCTTGGCCATCGTCGCGGCCAGCAAAGTCGGTGGCGCGGGCGGTGGCGTGCCAGGCGTGGTTTCGCCATTGCCCGGCGACGGATTTGTCGGCGCGGGCGTAGGCGTCGGCGTAGGCTTGGGCCCCGTTGGTGGCGCAGGCGGCGGCGTGCCCGGCGTGGTTTCACCATTGCCCGGCGACGGGTTCGTCGGTGTGGGCGTGGGTGTGGGCGTGGGCGTGGGCGTAGGCGTAGGCGTAGGCGTAGGCGTAGGCGTAGGTGTCGGCGTAGGTGTCGGTGTCGGTGTCGGTGTCGGTGTCGGTGTCGGTGTCGGTGTCGGTGTCGGTGTCGGTGTCGGTGTGGGTGTGGGTGTGGGTGTGGGTGTGGGTGTGGGTGTCGGTGTGGGCGTAGGCACCGGCGTCAGGCCATCGACCAGCTCGTTCACCCCCGTGTAGACCTTGACCGCCTCGACATCGAGGCGGGCCACGCCGCGCAGGCTGGCGTCGATGGCGGCGATGCGTACGTCCTGGCCTTCGCGCGCGGCGCGCAGCTGCACCAGCCCGGCGGCCGGGGCGGCATCGGGGCCGGACAGATCGATCAGGCTGCCGGCCTGCAACTTCAGGGTTCCTTGCTCGCTGTTGAGCCAGACCTTGCCTGCGCCGTCGGCCTGCTGGCTGCGCGCCAGCAGCTGGGCGCCATCGGCCAGCACGAGATCGCCGCGCGCGTTCAGGCGGATTTCGCCGCCCTGGGCGGCCGAGGCATCGAGCCGGCCGGCCACGCTGAGGCTGCCGGCATCGCTGCTCAGGGTCAGCGCGGCGGCGCGCAAGCTCGTGCCTGCCTCCAACTGCTGGTCGCCCTGACGGTTGCGGACCTCGATGCTTTGCGTGAAGGCCTGCGGGCCGGCTTGCGCGATCAGGCCAGCCACGCCGGCCAGGTCCAGCGCATCGCGGCTGTCCAGCTGCAGACTGGCGCCGCGCTCGGCGCTGGCCGCTGCGGCCAGCAAGCGACCCTGCAGCCGCAGTGCGCCCTCGGCCGCGACCAGGCTGAGGCTGCCGGCATCGCCGTCGCCGGCGGCCGAGACATCGAGCTGGCCGCCGGCCAGCAGGCGCAGATCGCCACGCTCGCTGATGGCGCTGAGGCGGCCGGCCGCGATATCGGCGCGCAACGTGTTGCCGATCTTGTCGCTGCGGCCGGCCACGCTGACACGGGCCCGGCTGCCGAACACCAGGTCAGCAGCGGCGCCGGTGGCGCGCAGCGCCAGCTGGGCGGCCGGCAGGTCCAGCGTGGTGTCGATGGCCAGGCGCTGCGCGCTCAGCGAGACGCGCGCCGCCGTCAGCGCATCGGCCGCGCCGGTCGCCGCCGGCTGCGCCGCCGTGGTTTGCAGGCTCAACGCGCCGCCGATGCGCCAGTCCAGCTCGGCACTGCCGGCCGGGCCATCGCCCTCGGGCCGCGCGGCCTTCAGCACCGGCGTGAAGACTTGCAGATCGGCACTGTCCAGGCTCAGCTGGCTGCGACCGCTGAACAGCAGCGCCCGCTCGGCGCGCAGCTCGGCCCCGCCGAGCTGCCAGCGCTGGCTGCCGTCGCGCAGGTGGATCTCGCCCTGGCCCTCGCCCGAGCCGCTGGCGGCCAGCCGCAGGCGACCGGCGGCCGGCGCTTCGCCGGCACTCAGCCCGGTGCTGTTGCCGATATCGATGCGCGCGGCGCTGACGCTGGCCAGGCCCTCGCCCAGCACCCGCAGGCCCGGACCATCCAGGCTCAGCCGCGCAAGCCCCGGAGCGCCCAGGCTGGCGCCGGCCAGGAAATCAAAGCCCGCATAGCTGCGCAGCAGCAGGCGCTCGGCCCCGCCCAGCTGGGCCAGCAGCTCGGCACTCAGCAAAGTGCTGTCGTCCTGCAGCAATGCGCTGCCACCGATCTGCAGCCGCGATACACCCAGCGCAATGCTGTCCGCCTGCAGCTTCGCATCGGCGGCCAGCGTGCTGCGGCCGGTCGCGTCCAGCAGCAGGCTGCCGCCGGCCGCGCCCAGCACGCTGCCGGCGCCTATGCTCAGATCGCCGCGCTGGCGCTGGGCGCCGCTGCGCACCAGGCCGGCCTCGGCATCGCCGGAGACCAGCAGCGCCGCACCGTCGCCCTGCAGCTGCCATTGGCGGCTCGGCGCCTGCGCATCGACCGGCGCCGCCTCCAGGCGCGTGCCCTCGCCCAGCGTGAGGCGCTCGGTGGCCGCCAGCAGCAGGCTCTGCGCCTTCAACGGCGCGGCCCCGGGCGCCAGCTCCAGAGTGCTGCTGCGCAGCTCCAGCTGCTCGGGCGCGGCCAGGTTCTTTGGTATCGCGCCGATCACCAGATGCTGGGCGCCCAGCGCCGAGAGTTGGGCCGAGTCCAGGTGCAGGACGCCGGCCTGGGCCGGGCCGCCGATCTGGATACGATCGGCGCCGAAATAGGCGCTGCCGGCCAGGCCCTGCTCACCCTTGTCACTCCGGCCCGCGTCGAAGCGGGTCAGGCCACGGATCTGGGCCTGCTGGGTCGCGACCACCAGGCTGCCGGCATCGCGCAACATGGCCGGCCGGCCGCGGTCCTGGCCAGCGGCCAGCGCCGGGAAGAACTGGTCGGCATCGGCCAGCCGGATCTCGCTGTATTTGCGCGCCTGCGCCGCGCTGAGCAGCTGCCAGGTGCTGGTCCGGGCGTCCTGCTCGGCGCTGCCGGCCAGGCCCAACCGTGCGCCCAGCAGCAGGCTGCCGTCATCGCGCGCCACGCTGACACCCAGGCCCAGCGCCATCGCGCCGGCACCGGCAGGGCGCAGCAGCCATGCACCGTCCAGCACCGCATAGCGGGCCGGCAGCAGGGTGTAGGTGCCGGCCGGCACCGGTGCGCCCTCGCCTATCGTGATCTGGCGCCCCAGCGCCGGACCGCCCTCGCCAGCCAGCACCTGAGTGCCTGAGCTCAGCACGCCCGGCACGATGGCATAGGCGCCGTCCAGCCCGGTGAACACATCGCGTGAGCCACCCGGGCCGGCCACGAACTGCCAGGCGCTGAGCTTGCCGCCGCCGCCGAGGTCCAGCAGCGCGCCCGGCGCCACATCGACCGCCGCCGCATTCAGCAAGATGGCCTTGGCTGGCGCCGCGCCCAGCACGGCGCCGCCCGGGCTCGCCCAGCGCTCGCCCGTCCAGGTCCCGAACAGCAGCTCGCGACCGGCTGCGCTGACCGAGGTCTCGCTGCCGGCGCTCAGGCTCAGCTGCCCCGTGGCCTGGAACTCGATCAGGCCGGCCGGCGCGCGCAGCCGCCCGCCCTGCACGATGTCGGCGGCCTTGAGCTTCAGGCTGCCGCCAGCGCTCCAGGGCAGGGCCGGTACCCCGCCGGGGCTGCTGGCGAACGCCAGCAGATGGCTGCCGGCATCGATGCCGAATACCGTGTCGCTGGCCGGGAAGAGCTGGCGCGCCGTCAGCCAGGTATCGGCGGCGGTCGCCAGGCTGCCCTGGTAGCCGCTGCCGCTGGCCGTGCCCTGCAGGCGCAGATCGCCGCCGCTGCTCAGGTTCAGGCGGCCCAGACCCTGGGTCACCAGCTTGCCGTCCAGCACCATCAGCTCGCCGGCCGTCAGGCTCAGCCCGGCATGGCCGGCCTGGGCCGTCGGCAGCGGGCGCACATCATTGCCGCTGGCCGGACTGACGAGCGGCTGCTTGTTCTGCCACTGCAGCAGCGGCGCGGCCAGCCGCGCCCGGGCCCGGTCCTGCATCCGCAGCACCGGCGTGTCGAGCCGGAGGCCGCGGGCCAGATCGAGGTTCACGCCATCGGCGATCGCGATGCCTTCCTGCGCGCTCAGGTGCAGCTCGGCCAGGCCGCTGCCCTGCAGCAGCACGGTCGACAGCGAGGCCCGGCCGCTCAGGCCGGTCGGCGCCGGCAGCAGCTCGGCGCGCAGCGCGTCGCTGCGGCGCTCCTCGACACCGACCAGCTCCAGCCGGCGCAGCGCCGGCAAGCCCTGGATGTTTGGCGTCACAAAGCCGGGCACCAGGCTCAGCGACAGCGTGCCGCCGCCCTGGCCCGCGCCGCCGGCCTGAGCCCGCAGCGTGCCTTCCAGCACGATGTCCTGGTTGCCGCTGATGCTCAGCGAGCCGGCGCTGCTGGCCAGCTGGCGAAGCCGCTGCTCGCTGCCGCCCTGGCTTTGCACCTTGCTCAGCAGCGCGCCGCTGGCGCCGCTGATGTCGATCACCGCGCCGCGCTGCCAGACCAGGCTGGTGCCATGGACGTTGTCGCCGCTGGCGCTCAGGCTGACCGAGCCGCCGCCCAGCAACCGCCCCTGCGGCAGGCCATCGTTGCTGGCCTGCAGCTGGCGCTGGCCGGCCACATCGATACGGCTCTTGGCGCCCAGCCACAGATAGTGCGGAATCTGGGAGGCGTCGGCGGCCTTGACGGCCAGGCTGAGCTGGCCGCCGGGTGCCAGCAACTCGCCGTCCATGGCCAGGGCTGTGGCGGCCGACAGGCTCAGCTTGGCGCCGGGCTCCAGCACGATGCGGGCGCCCTCGGCCACGCTGAGCCGGCCCTCGGGCCGGTTGCCGCCCAGGCCGCTGGAGGCCAGGCTCAGCTCGATGGCCTTGGGCAGGCCCTGGCGCGGCGCGGCCAGGCTCATCAGAGCGTCCATCGCGCTGCCGCTGGGCGCCTTGCGCGCCGCCGCGTCGGCATGCCAGAGCTGCTGGGTCGGCGCCAGCCGGGTGCCGGCGGTCAGCTCCAGGGCCTGACGGCCGTCCAGACTGAAGCGGCCGAAGCCGCCCTGGCCGAAGAACTCGGGGCCCAATTCCAGCGTGCCCGGCGCGGCGATGGTGGGCGCGCTGCCGATGCGCAGGCCCGGTGCCGTCAGGCTCAGATGGCCGCCCTGGCTCATCGAGTAGCCGCGCAGCTCGCCGCCCAGCAAGAGCCGGCGCGCGGCGACATCGGCGGTGAAGGTGCTGCTGCCGGTGCTCAGCGTGATCGATCCGGCGGCGCCGCCGCAGATCTGGCCGGCCGCGCAGCCGGCCAGGCCATTGACCCCGGCCAGCAGCGCGCCGCCCGAGACATCGAGCCGGCTGGCCGCACCCAGGCTCACGCCGGCGCCACCGGAGACCAGCAGCGTGCCGCCCTTGAGCGTCAGCGCGGAAGCCTCGGGGTCCAGCGCGGCATTGCTCCACTGGCCGGCCACATCGAGCCTGACGCCGGCCGCGACCGCGACCTCGTTCTCGAAGCTGCGAAGGCTCAGGCTGCCGGAGGCGCTGCGGATGTCGGCGTCGACGCTGACGCGGCCCTCGCGCGACAGCAGCTGCAGGCTGCCCAGCGCTGGCAGATCAAGCGCCGCCGTGCTGCTGATCGCGCCCTCGGCGGCGATCGTGATGTGCTGGAAGCCCGAGCCCAGCAGCCGGTTTGCGGCCAGGCCCGAGCTTCGACCCAGCGCGGCCTCGCTGCTGCGCCGCAGCCGCTGCCACTGCGCCTCGTCCAGCGGCGCGATATCGGCGCCGATGCGGAAATCCTTCAGCACCGCGCCGGCATAGGCGTTGGCGCCGAAATCGGCCCCGTGGCGGGCGGCGCCTATGCCCAGGCTGGCGCCGGCCGGCAGCGCATCGAGGCCGATGCGCTGGCGCCGGCCCAGCGTGGTCTGGCCCGACAGCGCGCCATCCAGCAGCACATCGGGTGCCACCACCGCCAGGCTGCCGCCGCGGCCGCCTTCGGTATAGCCGGCCTCCTGGCGCGCCGGCAGCACCGTGCCGTAATTGACCATCGGCCCCCAGCGGTCGTAGCGGGCCTTGTTGGTGCCGGCATTGGTGATAGCGCTGTAGAGCAGCTCGCTGGGCGCGTTGTTGAGGCTGTAGCCCTTGCCGCTGGCGCTGAAGAGCTGGGTCGGGCGCACCTCGGCCTCCAGATAACGCAGCAGGCCGCCGTCGACCGCCAGCCGCGACTCGGCATGGGCCAGCACCGCGCCACCGGCCAGCAGCTTCAGGCTGCCGCCGTGGGCCATGCGCTCGCTGGCGCTGCGCTGCAGGCTGCGGCGATAGCTGTCCAGGCTGCCCAGGATCAGCGAGTCCTGGCGCGTGTCCAGCGTGACCTTGTTGCGGTAGAGCAGGCCGTCCTTCTGCAGCGGCGCGTCCTTCAGGTCATTGCTGCCCAGCAGCTCGGTGGTGACGAAATGCCGCGCCACGCTGAGCTCGGTGTTGCGGGTGCCCGAGAGGTCGATGCTGGCGCCGGCATCGATCTGGATGCGGCCGCCCTCGGGCTTGAAGACCTTGTCCGTCAGCAGGTCGGCGCGATAGTCGGGCTTGGCCAGCGCACGCAGGCTGGCCTGGGCAGCCGGCGCGACGATGCTGGCGCCGCGCGCCAGCGTGATGTTCTTGCCGGCCAGATCCAGCCGCGAGTTGACGAAGCCGGCGTTGTCGTCGGCGCTCAGGGCCTTGCCGTCGGCGCCCTGGTCGGCCGCCGCGATCTCGATGCGGCTGCCGGCATCCAGCACCAGCTCGCCGCTGACCTGGGCACGCTTGTAGCGCTCGTCGGACGGCGAGATGCCCAGCGTCGCCGCGCCGCCCTGGGCCAGCAGCAGCACCGAACCGTTCTGCGCGACGCTGGTGCTGGCGCTGATGCGGCCCGACTGGTTGACCGCCATGCCCACCAGCGTGGTGTTGCCGCGCGGGGTGTTGATCACCCCGCTGGCCTCGTTCTTGACCTGGCCATCGCCCGCGCTGCCCAGCGTGTGGCGCCCGACCTCGACCAGCAGGCCGCGCAGCGCCGGCACGTCCTTGTTGTTCTCGGCGGCATAGAGCGGCTCGGCGGTCGGCAGCTTGTAGAACACCTCGGCGCCAGCGCCCAGCACCACCTGGCCACCCGGCGCGCTGAGCGTGCCGGCGTTCTCGACCTTGCGCGCGAACAGGAAGATGCGGCCGCCCTCGGCGGTCTTGATCTCGGCGCCTGCGTCGACGCGCACAAAGCTCTTGCTGAAATCACCCCCGTCCGCCGCATCGAAGCGGAAGGCGGACTCGGCGCCAGTGATGTTGGCGACAAAGCCGTTCTTGTAGTCCTCGTCCCTGGGCTTGAGCGTGGTCGCGACCAGATTGCCGACATCGACGCTGGCGCCCCGGCCGAACAGGATGCCGTTGCGGTTGTAGATCAGCACCTCGCCGCCATTGGTGGCGCTGAGCTTGCCGAAGATCTGGCTGGGCGCCGTGCCATCGACCCGGTTCAGTGCGCTGGCGCCGGCCTTGGCCATGTCGAAGGTCACCGAGCTTTCGGCGCCGATATCGAAGCTGGCCCAGTTGTAGATCGCGCGGGCGCTGTCTTGCTGGATGCGCATGTCCTGGCCGCCACGGCCATTCGCGGTGGTTTGCGGCGCGCTGTGCGGCCCCTGGCCATAGACCCGCCAGCCTAGCGCCGGCTTGGGCACAGCCGAGACCGGTGGCGGTGTCTGCGCGGGCGACTGCAGCGGCAAGGCCAGGGCCAGGGCCGCCACCAGCGGGTGCAGCAACCAGCGGCTCCGGCGGCTGACGCGGCTGAGACGATGGGGGCGGACGGTGAGGCGGAGGATCGGGGCCATGGCTTGGGACTTCGGTCAGGCGTTGGGGGCGCGGCTCAGAAGCGCAGCGCGGCGCGCAGATGCAGGTGGTCCTGCGGGGCGCGGCGGGTGGGCAGATCGCGGTGGCGGCGGCCCCAGTCGAGGTTGAGGGACAGGCCGGTGCTCAGCGCCAGGCGCAGACCCAGGCCGCTGGACAGCAGCGGCACACGGCGCTGCTGACCCGGTTCGGGGTCGATCAGGCTGACGGCGGCGGCGTCGGCGAACAGATGCAGGCCCAGCTCGCTGAAGGGCGGCAGGTTCGCGCCCTCGAAGCTGCGCAGCAGGGCCGGCGCGTAATTGCGGCTGCGCAGCTCCAGCGAGCCCAGCCAGCCGAAATCGCCGGCGGCCACGCCGTCGTAGTAGCCGCGCACCGTGTCGGCACCGCCCAGCGAGAACTGCTCCGAGCTCGGCAGCTGCTGGGTGGCCAGCTGGGCGCCGAAGCGCGCCGCCAGCTCGACAGGGCCGAGACGCTGCTGGCCGCGCCAGTCCAGCTTCAGCGTCGAGAAGCCGCCATCGGCACCGCGGCGCTTGCAGGCGAACTGGTCGTCGCGCGCGAGGGTGCCGTCGGCCAGCTGGCAGTCGATCTCGCGGTAGAGCAGGCGGCGCAGGCCCAGGGTTGCGGTGAGGCTGAGGTTGTGCTGCGAGGTGGGGCCGAACCATGTGCCGTTGTAGGCGGCCTGCAGCGGCATATAGCGCAGCGGGTTGGCGCTCAGCGCGGCGGCTCCCGCGCCGCGGCCCAGGCTGACGTTCTCCTTCAGGTCCTTGAAGTCCAGGCCCAGGCTGAGGCTGTGCACCGACTCAGCCAGCGCGCGCGAGACGCTGTAACGCAGGCCCACAGTCGTGCCCTTGCCCAGCACATTGACGCCGCCCAGGCTGTCGACATCGCTGCTGGAGTTCACCGCGGTGAAGGTCAGCGCATCGCCGCCGGCCAGCGGCACGGTGTAGTTCAGCACGGCAACGCGCGACTCGCGGCTGGCCATAGGCGCGCCCATCAGGGTCAGCGCGATCGAGTGGTCGCGTTGCAGCAGGTTGTCGTAGCGCAGATGGACGGCGGCGCGCAGCGGATCAGTGTCGGCCGAGGCCGCATTGCTAAGCTCGATGCTGCCCGACAGCGGCAGCTTGTCCTCCACCTTTAGCTCCGCCTCCACCGTGCCCGGCTGGCGGCCCGGCCGCAGCACCGGCTGCACGCGCCGCTCCTCGCCACGGCTGACCGAGGCCAGCTGCTGCTGCACGATATTGAAGTTGGGCACCTGACCGGCCGCCAGCTCGCTGACCGCGGTGCGGATGCGGCCCTGGGCGTAGTAGCGCGAGCCGGTCACCGCCAGCCGCTCGACCCGACCCTCCAGCACCGCCAGCCGCACCACCCCGCCCTCGACGCGCTGCTCCGGCACATCGACGAACACAGTCAGATAGCCGGCCCCCTGATAGACCTTCTCCAGCGCGGCGCGCGCGCCGTCGACATCCACCATGCTGCGGCCCTCGCCCAGAAAGGGCAGCACCGCCGCCTCGATCTGCACATCGGAGAGCCGGGTGTTGCCCTCGATCTGGAACTCGAGGATGTCAAAGCGCGGGGCAGCAGCATCGCCCGCAGCGGCGGTGGCATCGGCGGCCGGTGGCGCGCTCGGCTGGGCCTGCGCGGGCATGGCCGACAGCGTCGCCGCAAGCAGCAGCAAAGACAGGGGAAGCCGCACCTGACCGCAGGCGCGGAACGTGAAATTTTCCATGAACTCAGTGTCCCGGTGACCGGTGAAACGGTGGTGACCCGGCATGGGCCGAACGGCTCATGTCGGGCGAGGCGAATGACAAATCTCCGGAATAAAAGTGCACACGCCGCCCAGTGGGGCGGCGTGTCTTTGGCAAGGACTTGCGGGGCGGCGACTCAGCGGCTGTTGCGCCGCGCGCGCCAGCCCAAAGCCGCCAAGCCCAGGGCTAGCATCAGCCAGCTGGATGGCTCGGGCACGGCCGACACCAAGGGGCTGCCACCCGGCGTCCAGCCGGTGAACTCGCCCAGCGGCGCGGCGATGAAGCGAATGCCGCCGACGCCGGCGGCAAAGTCCGTGCGCGCGCGGCGCTGCATGCCCAGCACCGTGCTGACCTGGGTCACCGCCGCTTCCATCGTGAAGCTGAGGATGTACTCGCCGTTACCGTTAATCGCCAGGCCCCAGTAGCCATCGTGGCCGGCGTTGTCAAATTCGTCGACGAGGATTTTGTCTAAGCCGTCGGCGTTGGATGACGTCATGTAGTAAAACCATGACGAGCTACCGACCCGATTCATCGAATCGGCACCGTTACCGTTCCAGAGCCCATTGTCCAGTCCACCCGGTGTGGGGCCCTCTTGGCCAAAATAGCCCGGGAAGCCCTTGAAATCGACACTGGAGCCATTGACCAGATAGTCGGCCTCCACCAGATCAGCAGCAATTACCCCCGGTTTGTAGTGACTGTTGTTCGGATTGGTGCCGTTGGCTGTGCTCCCCAGGCCCCAAGCCTCGTTAAACGATTTCAACTTGAGAGTGCCGAGCGGGGTTTGAACGTCATCATTGAAGTTCTTATTGCCCATTCCCTTCAGCAATCCCCAGTGCGGATTGATAACTCCCGCCGCAGTTTCATGCCGCAGGGTGCTGAACGCGAAAATCTCGCCGGGCTCGAACCCGAAACCCGGCGCGCCGAAACCATACACGGCCCAGCGCTGATTGGCCTTGTCGGTCGAGACCGCTGAAAAGGTCTGGAAGTTGGGGTCGCTGTTCAGCGGGTCGAAAAACTTCTGGTAGCCCGCATCCTGTTGCGCATAGGTGAAGAAATTGTCTTTCTGATCCTGGTCCTCGACATAGGCCTTGGCCGACAGCCCCAGATCCTTGGTGTATGAGACCTCGGCGACCGGGTCGTAGATCACCAGGAAAAGCTCGGGAAACGAGGAAAAAGCTGGGTCAATACCGTCGGCGCCCCCACGGATGGCCGCCTGAGCCGTACCGCCCAGAGTCAGCGCAGCAAACGCTGTCAAAGCCATGTGACGCATGATCACCGGGAACTCTGCATACAGCTTCATGACTCGATCCTCAATCCAGTTCGATCTACTGCGGCTCCTCCCAGGGAACCACATGACAACTTAGTAAATAAGTCCGGGGAGACCTGTCTCCCCGGACCCGGCTGCCGCTGGCTGAGCTAGCCACCGGCAATCTTTCTCAAGGCTAGGCCCGGCTTACTTGAACATGCGCACCGGAGTGCAAGTCTTGGCAGCGGTGCGGGCGGTGTGAGCGGTAAAGCTGCGCACCGATTCCGGCAGATCGGCCCAGGCGGTGCCGGCCGGAATCGTGTCGGGTGTTGCTACCAGGCCGGCTTGCAGGTCCGGGTCCAGCTGGGCCAACACGCTGGCCTTGCCGATATTGGCGCGCAGGGTCTTCAGGAACTCCAGCTTGTCGCCGGTCGGAGCGTTGGCGCCGGTCTTGGCCCACTGCATCGTGGACTCGGTGACGAACTCGTAGCTGCCGTTGATCACGTTCTCGCGCTCCGGGGCGACGCCGCTGAGCTTGACGAAGCGATAGCCCTTGTCACCACCATTGGCGCGCGGGTTGTTCTCGCGGCCGATCACACCCAGCGCAAAGGCGCCGCCGGCGGCTCCTTCGGCCGTCGTGCCCAGACAGGTCTCGACGTTGCCGGTGCTGGCACCGGCAACCACGGTCAGCGCACCAGTCGCGGAGACTGCGCCGCCACCAGCACCCGTCGGCGTGTAAGCCGCAGTGCCACCGCAGGGGTTGTTGGCGAAGAAGGCGTTGGACGCAGCCTGTGTGCCCGAGCCGGCGGTGCGGCGGCAGACGTTGATCTTCTTGTTGTTGATGTTCGCTTCGACCGAGGCCGGGATCAGCAGATTCCAACCCTTCTTCTGGGCGTTGCTGCCGAGCAGCTGGCCGGTCAAGGCGCCGCGCACAAAGGTGGTGGGGATGCTGGGCTGCTTGGCAGCGTCTTCGTCGATGGCGGCGGCGCTCGAATCGACCAGACCCTGGGCCTTTTGCAGGGCCAGGTAAAGCTTCTTGTTGACGGCCACGCCGAACACGTTCTGCACAAAGCCGGCCGAATCGAGGTTGTCGACAGCGCGGCCGGCACCGGCGTTGATATTGGCTTCCAGCAGGGCCGGCTCGACGTCGGACAGGCCAGCGTCGGCCAGTGCGGGAGCGGTACCCGCGCAGGTGAAGGTAGGCGTCTGGATGTCGGTGGCCGGCGAGGCCTTGGCGGTGGCGGCGCAGGACGCGTCGACCAGCATATGAGCCTGGGTCGCATCAGCGGTGATGATGGGGCCCACGCCTTGGCCGGAGCCGCCAGCGTCGCGCTTGGTCACCAGTACGGCGGTGCCGGCGGGCCAGTTGCCGACCTGGACAGCCAGGCGGAAGGAGTAGGCGCGGTGGTTGGCGCCGGTAGCGTCGTTGAAGAACACGTCCAGGGTGGCCGGGTTGGCAACTTCCTGCAGATAGCCACCCAGGGCCAGGCGCAGGGCCGAGGCGCCGGCGATGCGGACTTCCTTCAGCGTGCCGGCATTGCGCTCGGCAACGATCTCGGCGGGGGTCAGGGCGTGGGCCGAGCCCAGGGCGGCCAGCGAGGCCAGGGCGATGACGGTGTTGCGGATCTTCATGATGGGTTTACTTCCAAAAATGAGGAATTCGGACAGAGCTCCGCCCACGCCACCCACCACAGAAGATGGGCGCCGGGAACGAGGACTCGCTTGCGTACTTGCTTGTCTGCTTCTTACTGAGCGGTCAGGCCGGCTCAGGACTGACGGCGACGGACCATGAAGCCGACGGCGCACAGGCCGGCCAACAGCAGGGCATAGGTGCTCGGCTCGGGCACGGCGGTGACGGCGGCGATGTTCGTGCCGTTGAAAGTCACCTGGGTGCTGGCGTTTGCGTAGGACGAGGCCAGAACCAGAGCGGTGGAATCGGCGCTGGACGAGGTCAGGTAGGACATCGTCAGGCTTTCACCGACCAAACCGACTTGCTTGTAGAAACCGGCCAGATTGACGTAGCCATCCAGATAGCCGTCGGTGCCGGAGGCCTGCGCCAGTTCGATGTTGGCCACGCCATTGCCGGCGTTGGTCGAGATGTCGTCGCTGATGGCAAAGGCCGTGGCCAGATTGTTCACGGCATCGTTGAACAGTTGGTTGTTGATGCCGTTGGCAGCCTGGCCAGCGCCAACCGTCGTGAACAGATTGATCTCGCCCGGCTCAAAGCCGAAGCCGATCGGGTTGGCGGCCAGCACGGTCCACTTGGTGTCGCTGCCACCGAAGCCGACGAACTTGTCCCACTCGGCGCCTTGCACCGAAATATTGAAGTTGCCATTGGCCTGGAAGGCGTTGGCGGTGATGCCCAGGTCCTTGATGAAGGAGCCCTTGGCGTTGGTGGCGATGAACACCAGTTCGGCTTCGCCGAAAGTGCCGGTCTGGCCGGTCTGGATCTCGGCGAAGGCGGAGCCGGTGGTGGCCAGCAGGGCGGCCAGGGCGATCGTCTTGAATTTCATGTGTTTTCTCCGATTGGAAAAAGAAGAAGGCAGTTGATGAGTTGTGCTCGTTGGTTCACTGATGCCTGGATAAGCGGAGCCCGTGGCGAACTCCTCCCTCTATCCGCAGCTGCGCCTGGGTTGCCGCTGCCGGGGCGCAGCGTGGGAGCGCTGCGCCGGGAGGCGGCCTTGGGCGTCGGGTCGCTGGGGCTGACCCTGGCTTAAAGAACGACTATCTGTCCTTTCGACAGCTCGCACTTTCGCAGCCCAAGGTGACAGGCGTTACGGGAAACGTGATGCAGTTCACAGCCCTTTCGGACTATGGTTGGCCGGTTCGAGCATGGGAAAACCCTGGGGTGGCCGGTGGTCCAGCAGATTCAGCGTCATCGCGCAGGCCACGGCCTGGGCGCGGTTGCTGGCATTGAGCTTGCGCAGGATCTTCTGCACATGGTTCTTCACCGTCAGCGCGCTGATGCCCAGACCCTCGCCGATCTGCTGGTTGTTCTTGCCCTCGCGCAGCCAGCTCAGGATCTGGCGCTCGCGCTCGGTGATGCCGGTCGGGTGGCTGCTGCGCGGCGTCATCATCGATGAGGGCAGCGGGCTGAGGTCGTGCTCGACGTACTGCACCCGCTGCCAGGTGGCGTGGATATGCGGCAGCAGCAGCTCCAGATGGCGGCACTGTGCCGGCGTGGCCGGGGCACCGACGCGGGCGAACACATAGAAGCCCTCGATCTCGCTGGGCCGCTGCGGCCGCGACAGGCCGTGCAGCAGCACATCGCCGACGCCGGCCTCGACCAGGGCCAGCGCATCGGGCGTCGCGCCACCCTCGGCATCGACGCTGGTGCAGACCGGCCGGCCGCGCGCCTGCAGCCACATCAGCTGCAGGCGCTGCATCAGCGCGCTGCCGCTGCGGGTCAGCTCGGTGAGTAGCGGCTCGGGCAGCGGCACGGTGTTGAAGACATCGAACACCAGCTCGCGCGCCGCGCGCTGGTAGGCGCCGCAGATGGCCAGCTGATGCGGCAGCAGCGGCTGCAGATGGCTCTGCATCCAGACAAAGAACTGATAGCGCCGCCTCACCTCCAGCGCAGAATCAGCCGCACGCATCAAGGCCTCGGCCTTCAGACTCTCCTGCGACATCGGGATGTCGCTCGGGTCATGGTTGTTCATGGGGACAGGGACGCGGTTGACAACAGGGCAGACCACGGGCCCGCTTTCTGGGCCCGCGGCTCTGAATGTTGCGCAATGTAAAGAGCGCTGATGACCATCTGTTGAAGGGAATGCCGGCAGATAGGCCGTTCGGCTCATGGCGCAGGCGCCGGCATGGGCCGAACGCCTCACTCCCGCTTCATTCGGCCCGGATCTCGACCTGACCGTCGCCCTCCACGCGCGCCGGCAGCGCATCGCCGGCGGCATTGCGGCCGCGCAGATTGAGCACCTCGATCGTCGAGCTGACGCCGGCCGCACCCGAGTGCACGCGCAGCGGCAGCGAGAGTTGCCCCTGCGGCGGCAGCTCGAACGCGACGCTGCCGGTGTTGGCCGCCGCGCCGCCCTCGGCGGGCGCGAACAAGCTCAGGTCGTAGCGCAACTCGCCACGCAGCAGATGGAAGGACTTGTTGTGCAGCGACACCGACAGGGTCTCGCCGACCGCCGCGCTGCCACTGGTCTGCAGCTCGGCGACGGCCTCACTGTCGGCCTCGCTATCGACCCCGTTGCCGTCCGCGCTCGCCTCAGCAGCAGTCTCCGGCACCAGCTCGGCGCCGCCACCGGACGGCGCACCCGAGGCCGCCACCACGCCGCGCCGCAGCCGCAGGCTCGCGGCGCCCGGATCGGCATCGCGCCCACTGGCCAGGCGCAGCAACTCGGGGCCGGACAGCGGCGCCAGCCGCAGCAGCCGCGGCGTGATCAAGAGCACGATGTCGGACTTGCTGCGGCTGTCCTCGCCGACGCCGAACAGACGCCCCAGCACCGGCAGACCGGAGAGCCCGGGCAGGCCGCGCGCCGTCTGGCGCTCGCTGTCGCCGATCAGGCCGGCCAGCAACTGGGTCTCGCCATCGCGCAGACGCACGACGGTGCTGGTGCTGCGCTGGCCGATGCGGTAGGCGGTGGCCGGCGGGTTGCCGCCGGAGCGAACCTCGGCCAGCAGGTAGCTGAGCTCCAGATCGAGCTTGAGCACGACCTCGCCATCGGACTGCACCTGCGGCTGCAGCGCCAGCTTCAGCCCGATGTCCTGGTAGCTGATATTGGTCGTCACGCCGATGTCCGGGCTGGCGCTGCTACCGAACACCGGCAGCTTGCCGCCCAGCTCGATACGGGACTTGTCGCGGTTGCGCAGGCGCAGTTGCGGTTTCGCGATCAGGGTCGCCAGCTCGCGATTGCCGCGCAGCCGGGCCACCAGCGCCGGGTTGGCGATGCTGCTGAGCAGCTCACGGCCGGCTCCCCAGGGCACCCGGCTGACATCGCCGGCCAGGCCGCGCTGCAGCGAGCTGGGCCAGTCTATGCCCAGCTCGCTGCTCTGGCTGCTGGCGACCTCGAGCAGCTCCAGCTCCACCAGCAGCTCGGCGTCGGGCCGGTCCAGGCCGGCGATCAGCTGCTCGGCCAGCGCCACCGTCTCCGGCGTGTCGCGCATCATCACCAGGTTGAGGCGCTCGTCGACCACCAGATCGCGGGTCTTGAGCAGGCCGCGCAGCAAGGCCTGCACCTGCTTGGGATCGGCGCTGTTTAGATAGAAGCTGCGGGTCTGCAGCTCCTGATGCTCGCGCCGCTTGGCCGGCGTGGCCGGGTAGATCAGCACCGTGTTGGGCGTCAGCCACTTCTGCTCCAGCTGCTGCAACGCGAGGATCAGGCGCAGGGCCTCGTCGACGCTGGCATGGCGCAGCGACAGCGACAGCCGGGTGTCGCTGCGCACCTCCTGATCGAACACGAAGTTCAGACCGCTGTGGCGCGACAGGGTCTCGAAGACGGCGCCCAGCCGGGTGTCGCGGAAGTTCAGCGCCAGGCCTTGCTGCGCGGCCGGTGCGGCCCAGGCCAGAACGGCGCACATCAGCAGCAGCGCGAGACAGGCCCGGCGCAGGCATGAGGGCAGCACAAGAGGTCTGGAGCGCACGGGGCTGGGGGCATTCGCCGAAACTGCGCATGCTGGGCGCCGCCGGTGACGTTGCGATGACAGGCCACCAACGCTTCGCCGCGACGCCGTCCTGTCACGCGCTGTTCACGCCAGCGCAATAGGGTGTCGTCCATGCTGACCCGACACCTCCCCTCTTCGCTGCGCGCCATCGCGCCCCGCCTTGTTCCCACGCTGATCGCGGCGGCCGCCGTCGCGATGCTCAGCGGCGCGCTGGCGCCGCAGCGCGCCCAGCAAGCCCTGGCCGCGCCGCTGGCGCGCGAGCTGGTCGTCAAGCTGCATGCGCCGCAGCCGGCACCCGCGCTCTTGCGCGCGCACGGCCTGCACCAGGTCCGGCCGCTGGGCTCGGGCTGGTGGGTGCTGGAGAGCCGCGGTGGACTCGACGCGGCCCAGCTCGCCCGGCTGACGGCGGCGCTGCGCCGCGAGCCCGAGGTCGAGGCCGTGCTGGGCCAGATGCGCGAGCAGCGCGCGGCGGTGCCCAACGACACCCTGTTCGCCAGCGAGCAATGGTGGCTGGGCGATCCCGCGACGGCCGGCAGCGCCGGCCTGGCCGGCTTCCCCAAGGCCTGGGACATCAGCAAGGGCAGCACCGACCCGGTGATCGCGGTGCTGGACTCGGGCCTGACGGCCCATCCGGACCTGCAGGCCAACACCCTGCCCGGCTACAACTTCGTCAGCAAGGCCGAGTACGCGAACAACGGCGTCGGCCGCAGCAACAGCGCCGACGATACGGGCGACGCGCTGACCCAGGCCGAGTTCAATGCCAACCCGACGCTGTGGGATGGCTGCATCGTCAACCCGAAAAGCAGCTGGCACGGTACCCTGGTGGCCGGCCAGCTCGGCGCGGTGACCAACAACGCCGCCGGCGTGGCCGGCATCAACTGGAACGCCCGCATCCTGCCGGTGCGGGTGTCGGGCAAATGCGGTGCCGCCGTGCCCGATATGGTGGACGGCATGCGCTGGGCCGCCGGCCTGCCGGTGGCGGGCGTGCCGGCCAACCCGACGCCGGCCAAGATCCTGGTGATCGGCTTCGCCGGCCTGTACTCCTGCAATGTCAATGACGCCAATGCCGATGTGGCCGCCGCCGCCAAGCTCTACAGCGACACCATTACCGAGCTGCGCAGCCGTGGCGTGATGATCGTCGCGGCGGCCGGCAATCTGCGCAGCGCGGTGGGCCGGCCGGCCAACTGCGCCGGGGTGTTCGGCGTGGCGGCGGTCAACCGCCAGGGCTTCAAGGCCTACTACTCGAACTTCGGCAGCGAGATCCAGCTGGCCACCACCGGCGGCGACGCCGACAGCGGCAAGACCTGCGACAGCCTGCTGGCCGACAGCGGCATCGCCTCGACAACCAACAAGGGCACGACCGCTGTGCAAGCCGGCGGCTGGGGCTATGGCGCCGTCAGCGGCAGCAGCTTCGCCGCGCCCCAGGTGGCCGGCACGGCCGCGCTGATGTGGGCCGCCAATCCGGCGCTGACCCTGGCCCAGGTCGAGGCCGGCCTGAAGATCAGCGCCCGCCCGCATGCCGTGGCCGCCGCGCTGGGCGCCTGCAGCGCTGCCAATCCGAGCCGCTGCACTTGCAGCACCAGCAGCTGCGGCGCCGGCCTGCTCGACGCCGAGCAGGCGCTGCGCTATGCCCAGGCGCCAGCCAGCTACACCGCCCCGACCCGCACGCCGGCCAGCCTCAGCGGCGCCGCGCTGGACAGCTGCGGCGCGCTGCAAGGCAGCAAGCCGATTCCGGAGCCAACGCCAACACCGACCCCCACGCCGACACCGACGCCGAGCCCTACTCCGACGCCAACGCCCACTCCGGCGCCGGCGCCGGCGCCGGCACCTGAAGGTGGCGGCGGTGGCGGTGCAAGCTCGCCGCTGTGGCTGCTGGCTCTGTCGCTGAGCCTGCCAGCGCTGGGCCTGGCACGGCGGCGGCGCGAGCAAGACGGCACCCCCAAGCGCTGAGTCCGACCCCGCATGCAAGGGGGTGAGCGCATGAGCCGAACGGCTCTGCCGCGTCATTAGCGCGTCGCTGGCGCCTCGCATAGTGGGCTGTTGCAGGCCGCGTTGGGCGGCCCGACACCCCCACCTACCAGGCAGGAGCTACGCATGAAGGGCATCAACCATCCGCGCAACGACGAGACGCTCAACCCGTCCGGCAATGCATCCATCCACGAGGTCATCGATGCCGTCGACGACAGCCGGCGCCTGTTCGTCAAGGGTTCGGTCAGCGCCACCGCGCTGAGCGCGGCCGGCGGCCTGACGCTGTCGGGCCTGACCGCCACGGTGCAGGCCGCACCGGTGGCGCCTGGCCTGGGCTTCCCGGGCATCGGCTTCGAGAGCGTGCCCGCGATGGTGGCGCCGGTGGCCGACCGCGTCACCGTACCGGCCGGCTACAGCGCCGAGCTGTTCGTCGCATGGGGCGACGCGATCGTGGCCGGCGGCCCGGCCTTCGCCGGTGACGCCAGCAACAGCGCCGCCGACCAGGAGCGCCAGTACGGCGAGCACACCGACGGCATGGCCTTCATGCCCTTCGCCGGCGCCGACGGCAAGCCGGTCAGCGACCGCGGCTTGCTGTGCGCCAACAACGAATACACGCATGAGCAAATCCTGACCCCGCAAGGCGTGCCCGGCGCCAGCATCGAGCATGTGCGCAAGTCGCAGGCCGCGCACGGCGTCTCCATCCTGGAGGCGCGCCGTCGCAACGGCCGCTGGATGGTGGTGAAGAACTCGCCCTACGGCCGCCGCCTGACGGCCAACAGCAAGATGCGCATCTCCGGCCCGGCCGCCGGCCATGCGCTGCTGAAGTCCAACGAGTACCTGATCAAGCCGACCGAGACCGTGCCGAGCGGCCAACTCAGCGACGGCCGCATTGCCTACGGCACGATCAACAACTGCGCCAACGGCATCACGCCCTGGGGCACCTACCTGACCTGCGAAGAAAACTTCAACGGCAACTTCGGCACCGCCGGCGCGATGCCCGGTGGCGAGCAGGCCGCTATCAACAACCGCTACGGCGTGGTCGCCGCCGGCTTCGGCTATGCCTGGGACAAGCAGGACCCGCGCTTCGATCTGGCGCTGAACCCCAAGGAGCCCAATCTGTTCGGCTGGGTGGTCGAGATCGATCCCTACGATCCGAAGAGCGTGCCGGTCAAGCGCACCGCGCTGGGTCGCTTCAAGCATGAGAGCGCCCAGTACGTGGTCGACAAGAACGGCCATCTGGCCGTCTATATGGGCGACGACGAGCGCAACGAGTACATCTACAAATTCGTCAGCGCCGGCAAGTACGACCCGAAGAACCGCGCGGCCAACCGCGATCTGCTGGACCAGGGCGTGCTCTATGTGGCCCGCTTCGACGCCACGCTGCGCGGCCAGTGGATCGCGCTGCTGCCGAGCACCATCGGTGTCAACGGCCAGGCACTGCGCGACAACCCGCACTTCCAGGGCGCCGACGATGCCGAGGTGCTGGCCAAGATCCTGATCAAGACCCGCATGGCCGCCGACGCGGTCGGCGCGACGATGATGGACCGCCCCGAGTGGACCGGCGCCCGCCCGCGCATCGGCGGCTTCCAGAAGATCGAGGTCTACTGCACGCTGACCAATAACAACCGCCGCGGCGCCAGCCCGGTGTCGAACAACGCGGCCGACGGCAGCACCGCCGCCGGCGCCGCCCGCCCGGCCCCGGATGCCGCCAACCCGCGCGCCAACAACCTCTACGGCCACATCATCCGCTGGACCGAGGACGGCGACAGCGTGCTGGCCACCGGCTTCGACTGGAACCTGTTCGTGCAGAACGGCGACAGCAAGACCAGCAAGAGCCCGCATCCGTCCGGCACCAACGACTACAAGGGCACCATCGTCGACGACCCGCAGGGCAGCGCCGACTACGGCGCGCCGGACGGTCTGTGGTTCGACCCATTCGGCCGCCTCTGGGTGCAGACCGACCAGGCCGGCAATGCCGCCGGCGACTGGGTCAATATCGGTGCCAACTGCATGGTCTGCGTCGACCCCAACAGCGGCGCCACCCGCCGCTTCCTGACCGCACCGCCGAACGCCGAAGTCACCGGCATCGCGATGACGCCGGACGGCAAGACCCTGTTCGTCGGCATCCAGCATCCGGGCGAGGACGCGCCGGCCAGCAACCCCGAGCTCTATTCGCGCTGGCCCGCCAGCCAGTGGGGCCTGGCCTCGGACGGCGTCACCCCGCTGCCCTTCGGCCGCCCGCGCTCGGGCGTGGTCGTGATCACCAAGAACGACGGCGGCATCGTCGGTTCCTGATTCCAGCTTCCAAGGAGAACTTTCATGCGTCAACACACCCCCCTGGCCGCCGCCGCGCTGGCCCTGCTGGCCCTGCTGCCCGCCCATGCGGCCCGCATCGACACCAACGCCGGCCTGGTCGACAGCAAGGTCATCACCTTCAACAGCTATGACGGCCTGATCGGCACCGGCCCCGAGGACGTCGGCGCCGAAGTCGGCGCGTCCGTGCTGTTCACCTCGGCGCCCTTCACCGAGCTCGGTGCCAATGCCCGCGACCTCGGCGAGAACGGTCTCTGGGGCGCCCGCGGCAACCCGGTCGACGGCCTGGTCGACACGCCCACCGGCAACGGCAACTTCATCGCCAGCGGCTTCATCGGCAACAGCGGCGAGCTGGGCTTTCGCTTCGGCAGCGGCGTGGCCGGCGTCGGCGCCTATCTGAACCAGTTCCAGATCGACGGCATCAGCAACAACTTCACCGTGCTGGCCTATGGCCAGAGCGGCAATGTGCTGGAGTCCTTCAATGTGTCCGTCGACACCGACTGGGACGGCTATAACGAGGGCCGCTTCCTCGGCTTCCAGCGCGCCGCCGCCGACATCTACGGCTTCGGCGTCGCCGGCAACGGCATCGTGCTGGACAACCTGAGCTTCACGACCGCCGTGCCCGAGCCCGAGAGCTATGCGCTGCTGCTGGCCGGCCTGGGTGTCGTCGGCCTGCTGGTGCGCCGCCGCCGCGCCGAGTAAGAACTCAAAACTGATCGCGCAGGCCCCGGGGTTCGCCTCGGGGCTTTTTTGTTGGTGTCAGTGCCCGAGCCGCCACGCCCGGCGCAGCCGCCGCTTGAAGGCCCGCGCCCAGCGCCAGACCGGGCTGGCCCGCACCCACAGCAACAGCCCCTCTTTCCAGGCCGCCCAGCGCGCATACAGCCGCGCGAACCAGGGCAGGCTTTGCAGTGCCGGCTCGGTCAGATGGAACAGCCGGGCCAGCACCGCCGTGCCCAGCAGCTTGGCCACCACGATCACCGCCAGCCCCAGCAGCGCCTCGCCACGCCCGATGAGCCACAGCGCCACGAGCTTGACCGGGATCAGCAGCAGGCTGGGCAGCAGGAAAACCAGCAGGGCGGGATAGGGCCGCAGCCGCGTTATGCCCGCCTCGATCTGCCGCAGCAGCGGCAGCCGGCCCAGCGCCGCCATCGCGCGCAGCAGCGGTGCCCAGCCCCATTCCTCGAACAGGATGGCCAGAGCCAGCAGCAGCCGGACCAGCCAGCGCAGCGGCGCGATCAAGGCCTTGATGAACATGGCCTCGGCGCCGGTCTCAGACCCCGCGCGCCCTGTCCTCGGCGAACTTCTTCTGGAAGCCCGCGAAGTTGCCCGCGTCCAGCGACTCGCGCACTTCCTTCATCAGGTTCAGGTAGTAGTGCAGGTTGTGCACGCTGGTCAGCATCGGGCCCAGCATCTCGCCGCAGCGGTCCAGGTGATGCAGATAGGCACGGCTGAAGTTGGCGCAGCAGTAGCAGGAGCAGGTCGCGTCGACCGGAGCGGCGTCGGTCTTGTAGCGGGCATTGCGCAGGCGCAGATCGCCGAAGCGGGTGAACAGATGGCCGTTGCGCGCATTGCGGGTGGGCATCACGCAGTCGAACATATCGATGCCCTGGCTGACGCCCTCGACCAGATCCTCGGGCGTGCCCACGCCCATCAGATAGCGCGGCTTCTCGGCCGGCAGCTGATGACCGATATGGGCCAGCACGCGCTGCATATCGGCCTTCGGCTCGCCGACCGACAGGCCGCCGATCGCATAGCCGGGTAGATCCAGCGCGGCCAGGCCGGCCAGCGATTCATCGCGCAGGCCTTCGAACATGCCGCCCTGCACGATGCCGAACAGCGCGTTCGGGTTCTCCAGCTTGGCGAACTCGTCCTGGCAGCGTTTGGCCCAGCGCAGGCTCATCTCCATGCTCTTGCGGGCTTCCAGCTCGGTGGTGATGTGGCCCTTGCTTTCGTAGGGCGTGCACTCGTCGAACTGCATCACGATGTCGCTGTTTAGAATCGTCTGGATCTGCATCGAGATCTCGGGCGTCAGGAACAGCTTGTCGCCATTGACCGGCGAGGCGAACTTGACACCCTCCTCGCTGATCTTGCGCATCTCGCCCAGGCTCCAGACCTGGAAGCCGCCGCTGTCGGTCAGGATGGGCTTGTTCCAGCTCTCGAACTGATGCAGGCCACCGAACTGCTTCATGATGTCCAGGCCCGGCCGCATCCACAGATGGAAGGTGTTGCCGAGGATGATTTGCGCGCCCATCTCTTCGAGCGAGCGCGGCATCACGCCCTTCACCGTGCCATAGGTGCCCACCGGCATGAAGATGGGGGTTTGCACCACACCATGGTTGAGGGTGAGCGTGCCGCGGCGGGCGCGGCCTTCGGTCTTGAGCAGGTCGAACTTCAGCATGATGGGGCGATTGTCGCAGCACGGGCGCGGGCCTAGACTGCCAGCCAGGGAGTCGGCCCAACGAGACCAGACCTATGCGAACCCTGTTCCTGGCGATGACGCTGCTGCTGGCCCTGCCTTCGGTGCTGGCCTGCGGCCCTTACACCCTGGGCTTCTACGAGTACGGCGCGCTGTACTACCGCGGCGAGAACGGTCGCTGGGAGGGGCTGGACAAGGATCTGGTCGAGGAGCTGGCGCGGCGCAGCGGCTGCCGCTTCGAGACGCGGCTCGAATCCCGGGTGCGGATCTGGGCCCAGCTGGCCGAGGGCCAGCTCGACGCCACCGTCTCGGCCCTGCCCACGCCCGAGCGCGAGCGCCTGGTCGAGTTCCTGCCCTATATCGAGTCGCGCCAGTATGTGCTGCTGCAACCCGAGCTGGCCGACCGACTGGGCAGCACCACGGCCTTCTCGGCCGATGCCGGGCGCAAGCTGCTGGTGGTGCGCGGCTATGTGCACACGCCGAGCCTGCAGGCCTGGGTCGACACGCTGCGCGCCCAGGGCCGCGTCGTCGAGGCGCCCGACCAGCCCAGCGCGATGCGCGCCTTCAAGGCCCAGCGCGCCGACGCGATGATTCTGGGCGCCAACAGCCTGGCCGCCGCGCGCCGCAACGACCGCGCCTTTGCCGCCTTTGCCGCCCTGCCCTATGCGCCGCAGGAGCACACGGTCGGCGCCTTGGCCTTGTCGCGCGAGCGCGTCTCGGCGGCCGACCGCGCGCTGCTGCGCCAGACCCTGCTGGAGATGCAGCGCGACGGCAGCCTGGCCGCGCTCAAGCGCCGCCATCTGGGCGAGCTGCTGGCCGGCAAGCCCTGATCGATCGCCGAACGGACGGGCGGGGACAATGCCGCCATGCCCTCCAGCCTCGCCCACCCCGTCGACAGCGAACTGATCATCAAGAAGAGCCGCTTCATCGGCAGGGTCGAGCCCTGCGCGGACCGGGCGCTGGCGCTGGCGAAGGTCGCAGAACTTCGTGAACGGCACCCGGGTGCCGTTCACGTCTGCTGGGCCCTGCTGGCCGGTGGCCAGAGCGCCGCCCATGACGACGGCGAACCCGGCGGCACTGCCGGGCGGCCGATGCTGGAGGTGCTGCGCCACCAGGACCTGGACGCCGTGCTGGCCACCGTGGTGCGCTACTGGGGCGGCGTCAAGCTGGGCGCCGGCGGCTTGGTGCGGGCCTATACCGATGCGGTTGCGCAGGCCCTGCTGAAGGCCGACAAGGTGCCGCTGCTCAAGCTGAAAACGCTGCGCTGCACCCTGCCCTATGCGATGGAAGGCCTGCTGCGCCGCGAGCTCGAGGCCGCCGGCGCGCAGCTGCTGGAGATGCGCCATGGCAGCCAGGTGGAGCTGCAGTTCAGCCTGGCCGAAGACGCGGCGGCGGCGCTGGTCGCGCGGCTGGGTGAATCGGGCCAGGGCCGCATCGGCTGGCTGGCGCCCGAGGGCGAGGCCCCGGCCACCTAGAATACTGGCTCCTCCTTTAGCGCGAGAAGTCTGATCGTGTCCGCAACCATCCTGCAAAAGATCCCCGCCGGCGACCGCGTCGGTATCGCCTTCTCCGGAGGCCTGGACACCAGCGCCGCCGTGCACTGGATGCGCGGCAAGGGCGCCGTGCCCTGCGCCTACACGGCCAATCTGGGCCAGCCCGACGAGAGCGACTACGACGAGATCCCGCGCAAGGCCCTGGCCTACGGTGCCGAAATCGCCCGCCTGATCGACTGCCGCGCGCAGCTGGTGGCCGAGGGCATTGCCGCGATCCAGTGCGGCGCCTTCCATATCAAGAGCGGCGGCGCCACCTACTTCAACACCACCCCGCTGGGCCGTGCCGTGACCGGCACCGCACTGGTGGTGGCGATGCGCGACGACGGCGTCAACATCTGGGGCGATGGCTCGACCTACAAGGGCAATGATATCGAGCGCTTCTACCGCTACGGCCTGCTGGCCAACCCGGCGCTGAAGATCTACAAGCCCTGGCTGGACCAGAGCTTCATCGACGAGTTGGGCGGCCGCAAGGAGATGAGCGAGTACCTGATCGCCCACGGCTTCGACTACAAGATGAGCGTCGAGAAGGCCTACAGCACGGACAGCAACATGCTGGGCGCCACCCATGAGGCCAAGGACCTGGAGTTCCTGAACGCCGGCATGAACATCGTCAAGCCCATCATGGGCGTGGCCTTCTGGCGCGAGGACGTGGTCGTCAAGGCCGAGACCGTGACCGTGCGCTTCGAGGAAGGCGTGCCCGTCGCGCTGAACGGCCGCACCTTCGCCAACGCGGTGGAGCTGTTCGCCGAGGCCAACGTGATCGGCGGCCGCCACGGCCTGGGCATGTGCGACCAGATCGAGAACCGCATCATCGAAGCGAAAAGCCGCGGCATCTACGAAGCCCCCGGCATGGCCTTGCTGCACATCGCCTACGAGCGCCTGGTGACCGGCATCCACAACGAGGACACCATCGAGCAGTACCGCATGAACGGCATGAAGCTGGGCCGCCTGCTGTACCAGGGCCGCTGGTTCGACCCGCAATGCCTGATGCTGCGCGAAACCGCCCAGCGCTGGGTGGCCCGCGCCATCACCGGCGAGGTGACCTTGGAGCTGCGCCGCGGCAACGACTACAGCATCATGGACACCGTCAGCCCCAACCTGACCTATGCGCCCGAGCGCCTGTCGATGGAAAAGGTCGAAGACGCCGCCTTCACCCCGGCCGACCGCATCGGCCAGCTGACCATGCGCAATCTGGACATCATCGACACCCGCCAGAAGCTGGGCATCTACAGCGCCACCGGGCTGCTGGGCAGCCAGAGCGAAGGCAGCGTGAAGCTGCTGACGGGGGGCGGGAAGGACTGAATTTCAGTTCGCACCCTGCAATGAACGACGGCCGCCTGTGGGCGGCCGTTTGCGTCTGAGATCCAGGCGAGCCCTAGGCCTGGCGTGCGTGGCGGCATACTGAGCGCAACCCAAGCAGCATGTACGCCCACCGTTGCGCCCACAGACCATGCATCATCACACCCTCCTTGCGCGCCTTGGCGCGACGATGGCCTTGCTGCTATTCGCCACCAGCCACTCCCTCGCCGCCCCAGCCAACAAATGCGTGATTGACGGCCAGGTCAGCTACCAGCAAGGACCTTGTCCCACAGGCCAGGTGCGCAGGCCGCCGACGGTGGAGGAACTCAATGCCCAAGAGAAGCAGCGCCGCGCTGCTGCTGCAACGAAGACAAGCACGCCGCTTGCCACGACCACCAGCGCACCCGCGTCGCCAGCCGCCCTCACCGGCTTCCGATGCGATGGTAGGCAGCATTGCTCGCAGATGAAGTCCTGCGCCGAGGCCAAGTACTTTCTGGCCCATTGCCCTGGGGTGAAGATGGATGGCGACAGGGACGGCATGCCCTGCGAGCTCGATGTATGCCGTTGAGCAAGCTAAGGGTCGGGCCTGCCATTTCCCAGAATGCCTAGGCTCTTGCAACTGGGTGACCTGCAGCTGATCACTACTGCACCGCCCCCTACCGCCCCACCGGCCCCCAACTTGAATCCCAGCGCGCAGACCAGCCTAGTGGGATGCTTTCGGGCGCCAGCGGTCAATGACCTTGATCAGCCACTTGGAAATTGCCCGGTGATCTTGCAGGGAGGCATGCCAATGACAGCCCTGGACATCGAGGGCCGCCATGTCAATGCCGAAGTAGTCGACTCGTGAATATCCCGCCAGCTTGTGACGGGCCATGACTTCGCGCACGCTGTCCCGCAGGCGAGGATCGGCCGTTTCAGGAACGCCGAGCACGAACAATGCATGGCTTCCGTATTGGCTTCTGAGTGCACTCAGGAAGTCAACATAGGCCTCTTCGAACTTCGGCGCCAGCGTCCCCATATTCCATCGCTTGCTGTCATCGATGGATGCAAAGTCGGGCCCCCCGAGCGTCACCACCACCACGCTCGGATTCCAGTGTTCGGGCTTGACCCACACACTCAGGGGATCGTGGAGGATGGTTCTGCCGGCATAGGTCCGGTAGTCGGTGCCCGGGAACCCGTCTGCATAGTTCCTCACCAGGCCAAGACCGGCGTAGGCATTGAGGTGGAGCTCGGCGTCATAGTGTTTGGCGGTCAAGCCGGCAAAGGACAAGGCGCTGTTGGTAGAGGCTGAAACCTCCGCATCGGTGCAGTCTCTTTTGATCGATTCGTTGCCATAGCCGAGCGTCAGGGAGTCGCCAATAAAGACCATCTGCTCCGCACGAGGTCCTGGAGCAGGCAGCAGCTTGTCGCCAGGTCGAACTTCGAAGCCGAAAAAGCGTCCGCTGGCATGGGCCGACTCATTTCGCTTGAACACCTTGATGCGATGCTCGCCGCCGCCGAGGCCTTGCACCCAGACGGTCCGGTTGCCAGGCTCAGAGATCACTTCCTTGTGCTGGCCGTCGATTTCAATATTGAAATGACTGCCGCTGTCGGCAAACTTGAGGCCGATCGCTGACCCGGCGAAGCGCCCTTCAAAATAGATGCCCGGCCAGCTGTACTCGACCGCATCGCGATGCTGCCTGACACGGCCCACCACATGAATGGACGCATGGTCGAATGGTGCGGCATCTCCTCGGTCGGCTTCGGGTTTTCTTGCAAGGCTGCCGTTGCCGCAGGCGCTGAGGAGCACACAGAGGAGCGCGCCAGACAACAGCGCCTGAAGAGGCCGGCCAGGGCCGGCGAGTGGCCACTGCTTCATTGCTTGCACTCGCTAGGCCTCGGTGTTGACAGGAAACTCATGGGCAGGCTTGAAGGACTGGCAGCTGGCTGAGGTTTGGATCTGCAGACCAGACCGGGTTTTCGCATTTTCCGGGAAGAGGGTCAGGCCTCCCATTTCACAAGAAACTTCGGTGTGATGGAGCGCCAGCACCAGGCCAGGTTGTCGCCGCATCCTCGCTCAAGACCTGACCCCGACTCTTCGATGCAACAACCCCAAAGGGTGATTCCTTGCCATGCCGCAGGTGGCCATACTGTCCGTCGCGAGGGTCACACCTTGAGGAGGACGAGCATGACGGGTTTGCTGAATCGCTTGTTCGGGCACCGGCCCGCCGAAGAACCGCTGGCGCCGCTGCTCGATCCGACGCTGGGCCTGCTGCGTTGGGACGAGGACGCCGAGGGCTGGGTGGGCGAGATCGCGCGGCCCGAGGCCGGCAGCGCGGCACGCCTGCATCTCGGCGCCGGCTCGGCCGGGACCTACCCGGCCGAAGCGATGCTCGATCTGCTGCGACCGCCATACCGGGAGTTCTGGCAGCTGACGCCGCTCGCCCAGGACTATCTGTGCAAGAACATGGACATCGATGACTGGCTGGCCGACCCGCAGGCCTTCCGGGTCCAGGGCCTGGAGTCCTACGGCCACCATCTGGCCGAGGGCGTCTACACCATCACCTTCACGAACGGTGACAGCGAGGCCGTTTGGAAGGTGCACTTCCAGGCCGGGCAGCCGGTCGGCTGCGGCATCGACGACTGAGGGCCTGCATGCACCCGCCGACCGCCACGTCCGAGGAACTGCTCGCGCGGGCGCGCGGCGGTGATGCCGGCGCGTTCGACGCGCTGATCGCGCCGCACCGGCGGCGCCTCCACACCCATTGCTACCGCATGCTGGGATCGCCCCATGATGCGGACGATGCGCTGCAGGACGCCCTGCTGGCGGCCTGGCGCGGGCTGGCCTCGTTCGAGGGCCGCAGCGCGCTGGCCACCTGGCTGTACCAGATCGCCACCCACGCCTGTCTGCGCCTGCTCGCGCAGCAGCGCCGGCGCCGTCTCACCTCGCCCGATTACGGCCGGCCGTTCGAGACCACCGCCGAACTGGGCGAGATGGTGCTCGGGCCGGTCTGGCTGGAGCCGCTGCTGGATGAAGAGCAAGAGGGGGCGGATCAGGCCGACCCGGTCCTGCGGCTGCAGCGGCGCGAGCAGGTCGCGCTCGCCTTCGTCGCCGCGCTGCAGCACCTGCCCGCCACCCAGCGCGCCGTGCTGCTGCTGCGCGAGGTGCTGGAGTATTCGGCGGCCGAGACGGCCGCGATGCTGGGCGGCAGCGTCGCCGCGGTGAACAGCGCGCTGCAGCGGGCGCAGAAGTCGCTGCGGCAGCGGCTGCCGGCGGTGTCTCAGGCGGCCGAGCAGCAGGCGCTAGGCACAGCGGATCTGAATCGCCTGCTCGCGGCCTTCGTGCAGGCCTGGGAGGCCCGACATGTGGACGGGCTGGTGGCCTTGCTGACCGACGATGTGCGCTTCACGATGCCGCCGCTGCCGGCCTGGTTCGAGGGCCGGCACTTCGTGCAGCGCTTTCTGGCCGAGCGGGTGTTCGAGACGCCGTGGCGCTTGCTGCCGCTGCGCGCCAACGGCCAGCCGGGCTACGCCTGCTATATGAAATCGGCCGGCGACTCCCACTTCCGCCTCGGCGGGATCCTGCTGTTGCATCTGCGCGGCGGCCTCATCGCGGGCCTGCACAGCTTTCTAGACCCGGCGCTGCAGCGGCGCTTCGGCCTGGCCGCCGAACTTTTTGTCGAGCAGGAGCGATGAGTTCGGCCGAGGGTTTGTCTCTCAAGAGCTGACACGCCCCGAATCCCTCGGGGCCGTGGCTCAAGCAAACCTCCCTGGAGAAGGAAAGAAACCTCATGGCCAAGCTCATCATCAGCACCCTCTGCTCCCTCGACGGCTACTGCGCCGGGCCCGGCGGCGTCCTCGACGCCCTGCCTATGGATGCGGCCTTCGATACCCACAACCTCGAACTGATGCGCCATGCCGGCACACTGCTGTTCGGCGCGACCACCTTCGCGCTGTTCCGCGACTTCTGGCCGCAGCAGAACCCACAGGACCCCGAGCTCTCGCCGGCGGTGCGCGAGATCGCCCGCCTGATCGCGCCGATGGGCAAGCTGGTCGTCAGCGACGGGCTGGCGCCGGAGGATTCCGGGCCCTGGCCGGAGACGGAGATCGTGCGGCGCGCCCAGGCGCATGCGCGCATCCAGGCCCTGAAAGCCAGCGCCGCGCAAGATTTGCTGATCTACGGCAGCCCGCTGCTGGCCAGCGATCTGCTGGCCCGGGGTCTGGTCGACGAGCTGAACCTGCTGATCGGCCCGGCGCTGCTGGGCGAAGGGCTGCCGGCCTTGCGCACGGGCCTGCCGGCACCGCTGCGCCTGCTCGATGCGCGCCGGCTCGACGGCTCGGACACCCTGCGCCTGCGCTACGCCTGCTAGGCAGCGCGGCGCGGTCTGAGCCTGCTGCCACAACGCTGTCCGTAGCCCCATGCACACTGCGGTTCCCGATTTAGCAGGCATCCGACCATGAGCCAGCCCAGCGCCGCCGACTTCGATTTCATCATCGGCCGCTGGGCCGTTCGCCATCGCCGCCTGAGAGAGCGCCTGGCGGGCTGCAGCGAGTGGCAGGAATTCAGCGGCAGCTCGAGCACGCGGAAAATCCTCGGCGGCTTCGGCAATATCGAGGACAACCTGCTGGCCCTGCCGGAGGGCGAGTACCGGGCTGCGGCCTTGCGCTCCTTCGATCCGGCCAGCGGGCAATGGTCGATCTGGTGGCTGGACGCCCGCCGACCGCAGGGGCTGGATGTGCCTGTGGTCGGCCGCTTCGCCGAGGGCGTCGGCAGCTTCTTCGCCGACGACGCACTGGACGGTCGGCCGATCCGGGTGCGCTTCCTCTGGTCGGTGCCGGCCTCGGGGCTGCCGCGCTGGGAGCAGGCCTTCTCGGCCGATGCCGGCCAGACCTGGGAAACCAACTGGACCATGGACTTCAGCCCCGCCCCCACCGACACTGCCTGAGATGAGCACCGCCGCCCCGCAGTTCTTCCCCGATGCGCTGGCCTGGCGCGCCTGGCTGGAAGCCCATGCCGAGACCGCCACCGAGCTGCTGGTGGGCTTTCGCAAGGTCGGCACGGGCGTGGCCGGCCTGCGCTGGCCCGAGTCGGTCGACGAGGCGCTGTGCTTCGGCTGGATCGACGGGGTGCGCAAGCGCATCGACGACGCGCACTACCAGATCCGCTTCACGCCGCGCCGGCCCGGCTCGATCTGGAGCCAGGTCAATATCGACAAGGTCGCACGGCTGCAGGCCGAGGGCCGCATGAGGCCGGCCGGGCTGGCGGCCTTTGCGCTGCGCAGCGCCGAGCGCTCGGCCATCTATTCGCACGAGCAGGCCGAGACCGCCGAGCTGCGGCCCGCCGAGCTGCGCGAGTTTCGTCGCGCCGCCGCAGCCTGGGACTTCTTCGAGGGCAAAACGCCGCCGAGCTACCGCAAGCGGCTGCTGCACTGGGTCTGCAGCGCCAAGAAGGACCCAACCCGCGCGGCCCGCCTCGCCAAGTTGATCGCGGCCTGCGAGCGCGGCGAACAGCTGGGCTGGTGAGCCGGCGAGGAAAGCTCGCTGCCGGCCCGCTCAGGCCAGCCCGGCCTTGTCCAGCCCGAAGGCCTTGTCCTGCGAGCCGGGCACATTGCGGAAGGCCACATTGGCGCGGTTCCAGCCGTTGATGGCCATCACGCGGAAGGTCAGGTCGCTGAGTTCCTTCTCGCTGAACTGCTCGCGCACCTCGGTATAGACCACGTCGGACACGCCCTCGGGGGCCAACTGGGTCAGGGCCTCGGTCCAGGCCAGCGCGGCGCGCTCGCGCGGGCTGAACAGCGCCGACTCGCGCCAGATCGCCACATGGTGCAGGCGCAGCTCGCGCTCGCCGTGGATCTTGGCCTGCTTGATATGCATGTCCAGGCAGAAGGCACAGCCGTTGAGCTGGGAGGCGCGAATGTCCACCAGATAGGACAGGCCCTCCTCGATCACGCCGTCCTTGGCGATGGCCATGCTGAAGTCGAGGAACTTCTTGAACAGTGCGGGGGATTGCTGCATGTAGTTGATGCGTGGGCTCATGATCGTCTTTCCTTGCGTGGTTGAGAATGGATCAATTGGTGATCACACCCTCAAGACGACGCGACCAGGGCGCTTGTGACATCGCGCGCCGAAATGGCCCTCAGCGCGTCCGGCAGCACAAGATGGCGCAGCTTGTCGGGGTTGAGCTGCACATAGACCTCGCACACCCGACCACCGGCCTGCGGCACCAGCGCCACGCTCTGGATCGGGCGGCCCTGGGCATCGAACAGCACATAGCCCGGCAGACCGTTGACGGGCGCCAGCTGCAGTCGCATCTGGCCCAGATCCACCAGCTGGGCAAAGCCCACCAGGGCCTTGGCGATGCGCGCACCGCCCTGCAGCGGAGAGGGCACGGCCTGGACCTTGCCGCCACCATCGGCCAGCAGCACCGCGTCCTCGCTCAGCACCCGGGCCAGCGCCTGCACATCACCGCTGGCCAGCGCGCCCAGAAAGGCCTGCAGCAGGCGCTGGCGCTCCGACTCGGCCAGCGTCACCCGCGCATGGCCGGCCTTCACATGGGCGCGTGCCCGCAGCGAGAGCTGGCGGCTGGCCGCGACGCTGCGCGACAGGTGCTCGGCCACCCGCTCGATCTCCATCCCGAACACGTCGTGCAGCACAAAGGCGGCACGCTCCAGCGGCGTCAGCCGCTCCAGCGCCAGCAAAAAGGCCAGCGACAGCTCCTGGGCATACTCGGCCTGGCTCTGCGGGTCGGGCTGCCAGTCCTGCAGCGAGTCCACCAGCGGCTCGGGCAGCCAGGTTCCGACATAAAGCTCGCGCCGCAGCGCCGCGCTGCGCAGCCGGTCCAGGCAGAGATTGGTGACCAGGCGCGACAAGAAGGCGCCGGCGTGCCGGATCTGGCCCTCATCGACCTCGGCCCACCGCAGCCAGGCCTCCTGGACGATGTCCTCGGCCTCGGCGCGCGAGCCCAGCATGCGGTAGGCCAGCGCGCGCAGCGAGCGCGCCTGCTCGCGGTCGAAGCGCCAGGCCCGCGCGGCCGCGCTGCGGTCCGGCGTGCCGCCGTCCTCGGAGTCGGCCGGCTGCCCTGGGGTACTCATCGTGTCCTCGCCTCCTCTTGCTGCGCCGCATTGTCGGCCCCGACGCGCAGGCGCTGGCAGCTGTGGCCATGGCCCAGCGCGTACTTCAGTGTCGGGAAGCAGCGTGCCACGCTCAGCACCAGCGCGACCTCGGCCACGACGCCCGGGCCGTGGCGCTCGGCCAGGCGCTGCGCATGCCGGTCCAGCTCCGGCCCGCGGGCCAGCGCGGCCTCGGCATAGCACCAGGCCAGGCCCATGTCCTCGGGCATCGCAGCCACCTCGCCGGCGATCAGCGCACGCAAGGCCGCAGCCGGTACACCGGCCTCCAGCGCCAGGTCCAGCACCAGCTGGGCACAGGGGCCGCAATCCTCGCGTCGGGTGGCGGCAAACTTGGCGGCCACCAGCATCGCCGGGCTCAGCGTCGGCGCGCCACCGGCCATGCCGAACAGCCGAGCCAGCTGCCAGAAGGCGCGCGGGCTGGCGTCATACAGCAGCCGGGCATAGCCCATGTCGTAGTGGTAGCGGCGCTCGAAGGCGGCGATGCGCCGCATCAGCAGCGGGCGCAGCAGCGCGGCAAGCAGCCCGCCACGGCGCAGCGGCAGGACCAGGGGATCACTTATCGAAGGCATGCAGGCGGCTCCTTTTCGGGTTGACACCCTCAAGACGAGGCCGCGCTGCGGAATTCGACAAGCGCGCCCTCAGCCCCCGGATGCCTGCCGCTGCAACGCCGCCACCACGCCCCGCAGCTTGTCCGGATTGCGCTGGATATAGATCGCACCGATGCGGCCCGGCTCGGTGGCCGAGGGTGCCAGCGCCACCGTCTGCACCAGCCGGCCGCTGGCGCCGTCGATGATCAGGCAGCCCGGCAGGCCGTTGATGCGCGCCGGCTGAAGGCGCCAGTCGCGGCTGCCGGGCAGCCGGGCAAAGCCGATGAAGGTCTTGGCGATCAGGGCGGCACCGTGCAGCGGATAAGGCACGGCATTGACCTTGCCGCCACCATCGGACAGCAGCACCGCATCCTCGGTCAGCACCCGGGCCAGCGCCTCGACATCGAAGCTGCGCAGCGCCTCGCTGAAAGCGCCGAACAGGCGATCGCGCTCCTCCTGCTCGACCTCGCGGCGTGCGTAGTCGGCACTCACATGCTTGCGCGCCCGGCTGGCCAGCTGGCGGCAGGCGGCCGGGCTGCGCTCCAGGCGCCGGGCGATCTCGTCGAAATCGAGATCAAAGACCTCGTGCAGCAAAAAGGCCGCGCGCTCCAGCGGCGACAGCCGCTCCAGGGTCAGCATGAAGGCCACCGACACATCCTGGGCGAACTCGGCCTGGCTCTCGGGGCTGGGCGACCAGCCGGCCTCCTCATCCAGCAGCGGCTCGGGCAGCCAGACGCCGACATAGCGCTCGCGCCGCGCGGCGGCCGAACCCAGCTTGTCCAGGCACAGATTGGTGACCAGGCGTGACAGATAGGCGCCGGCATGCTGAACCGCGCTTTCGTCCACCTCGGCCCAGCGCAGCCAGGCCTCCTGCACGATGTCCTCGGCCTCGGCCCGCGAGCCGAGCATGCGGTAGGCCAAGGCACGCAAGCTGCGCGCATGGTCGCGGTCATAGCGCAGCGCGCGTTCGGCCGGCGTCGTCATGCGCGCCGCATCCGGCAAGCGGGGATCGTCGAAGTGGTCTGCATGGCTCTGCCCTGCCTTTGCTATATGGGTGGATGACAAACGCAGGACGATATGGCCTCGCGCTTTGTGACATCGGCGATTGTTGATCGCCACGCGTGGATCGCTTGACACTCCATCCGCCAATAGATGAGCATCGAGGCAGACAAGGGCATCGGCAACGATGCTGGCCGACTTGATGGGCTGTCCTTTGTAGTGGCTTCCGAGCCAGGCCCTTGCCCGCTGGAAACGCTGGAGCGAGCCGGCCAAGACCCGTCACAGGAGAGTCCGATGAGCGATCCCGACACCGCGACGCAAACCCAGATGCGCAATATCGAGGCCAGGACCGGTCACAATCTGGAGAGCTTTCGACAGCTGATCGCCGCCAGCGGGCTGGCCAAGCATGGCGAGAAGCGCAGCATGCTGATGCAGACGCTGGGGCTGGGCTATGGCGATGCCAACACCGTCGTCACCCTGGTCTCGCAAGACCTGGCCCCGGCCGTCGGTGACCCGCTCGACGCGATCTATGCCGGGCCCAAGGCCCATCTGCGGTCCCTGCATGAGAGCTTGATCACCGCCATTGAGGCCTTCGGCAGTTTCGAGATCGCGCCGAAAAAGGCCAATGTCAGCCTGCGCCGCAAAAAGCAGTTCGCCACCCTGGGCCCGGCCACCAAGGACCTGCTGGAACTGGGCCTCAATATCAAGCAGCTGCCGGCGCACGCCAGACTCAAGCCCATGCCGCCGGGCGGCATGTGTCAGTACACCACCCGGCTGGGCCGGCCAGACGAGATCGACGCCGACCTGCTGGGCTGGCTGCGCGCGGCCTTTGACGCCGCCGCCTGAGACCTCGCTCGGCCAGCGGGATGAAACAGCTCAGGAGCGACGCAGCAGCATCGCATCGCCGTAGCTGAAAAAGCGATACCTCTGCGCGATCGCATGCCGGTACAGCGCCATGATGGGCTCATAGCCGGCAAAGGCCGAGACCAGCATCATCAAGGTGCTCTTGGGCAGGTGAAAGTTGGTCACCAGGCGGTCGACGACGCGGAACTCGAAGCCCGGCGTGATGAAGATCTCGGTCTCGCGCGCACCGGCCTGCAGCACGCCGCCCTGGGCCGCCGACTCCAGCGCCCGCAGGGTGGTCGTGCCGACCGCGACGACCTGGCCGCCGGCGGCCTTGCAGCGCGCGATGGCCGCCACCGTCTCGGGCAAAACCTGGAACCATTCGCTGTGCATCTTGTGCTCGGCCAGGTTGTCGACCCGCACCGGCTGGAAGGTGCCGGCGCCCACATGCAGGGTCACATGGGCGGTGGCCACGCCGCGCTCGGCCAGCCGCGCCAGCAGGGCTTCGTCGAAATGCAGGGCCGCCGTCGGCGCGGCCACTGCGCCGGGCTCCTTGGCGAAGACGGTCTGGTAGCGGCGCACATCGTCGGCGCTGTCGCCATGCTCGATATAGGGCGGCAGCGGCACATGGCCGTGGGCATCGAGCAGCGCGAAGGGATCTGCGGGGAAGCGCAGATGAAAGAGCCCGTTGTCCGGGCCGCAGCGGCCCAGCACCTCGGCATCGAAGGCATCGGCAAAGCGCACGACGGCGCCGGGCTTGGGGCTTTTGCTGGCGCGCAGATGGGCCCAGACCTCCAGCGTGCCCGGCAGCACCCGCTCGATCAGGGCCTCGACCGCACCGCCGCTGCTCTTGGCGCCATACAGCCGCGCCTTGATCACCTTGGTGTTGTTGAAGACCAGCAGATCGCCGGGGTTCAGCAACTCGGGCAGCTCGCGGAACACGCGGTCCACCGGGGCGGCCGCACGACCATCGAGCAGGCGCGAGGCGCTGCGCTCGGCGGCGGGGTGCTGGGCGATCAGCTCGGGCGGCAGCTCGAAATCGAAGTCGGCGACCGTGTAGCGGGCGGGAGTGGACATAAGGGGGGTTGAGGGCCGGACAGACCCGTGCCAAACGCTGGGGGCCGGATTGTCACATGGCCGCCCCTCCCCTCGGGCCACCGCCCTACTGGCCCCGGCGACGCCCCAGCAGAAAGCCCACCGCCCCAAGCCCGGCCAGCGCCAGCGCATAGTTCGGCGACTCCTGCTCAGCCCGAGCCTCGGCGGCGGACTGTGCGCCGGCCTTGTTGTTGTCAACGCGGCTCTGCGCCGTGAAAGACTGCGGGGATTCGAGTCCCGTGGTGGACACCAAGGCCGTGTCCCCGGCCGCCGCCCATGCAGCGCCGGCCATCGTGAGGGCCGCCATGACGATCAGTTTCCGAACTGCCAACGCTCGCATAGATACCTCCCGGTAGAACAAACAGATGGTTTCTACCGATAGCGGATTGCATATCTCATGCCAGGCCGGTTACCCCCGGATTCAGGCCCGAAACAGCCATGACGGCAGGCTTTTGCGCACCGGCTTGACGCAAGGCGCTCGCAAGGGCGGCAGGGAGCGGCCATTTTTGTGCGCCGCAACAAAGGGCTATTTGCGCTGGCAGGCCGGCGGATTGGTCATGCCGAAGGACAGCAGGTTGCCGCCGTTGATGGTGCAGCTGTATTCCTTGCCATCGCGGCCGCGCAGGATGGCATAGGTGTTGGTGCCCGAGGTGGTGCGCGACTGCAGCTTCAGATCGGCCGGTGCCAGGCCCAGGGTGCCAGCCGATTCGGCGATGACGCGTTCGTCGCTGAGCATATTGGTGCTGCCGGCGACCGTTGAGCAGCCGGCCATCTGCAGCAGCAGAAGGGTGGCGCCGGCGGCGAGTGTCAGTGAGCGTGCGAGGCGTGTTGTTTTCATGGGTTCGGAGACGTCCTGTTTGATGAGGGTGGATGCTGCAAGGCGAGCGCAAGCAGGCAGACGATCAGCAGCACCGAGTACTCCGAACCGTTGCGACCCAGGCCCACGACGAACCAGCCCGCCTGCGCATGCACCAGTGCAATACCCATGGCGTAAAGGCCGGCCAGCACCAGGCACAGCGGCGGCACCCAGCGGCCCAGCACCAGCAGCACGGGGCCGACGATCTCCAGACCGGTGATGCCTATGGCCAGCGCCATGCCGCCCGGCCAGCCCTGCCCCTGCAGCCAGAGGCCGAAGGGCTGGACCGCGCCGAACCAGGCCCGGGCCAGCCCATGCGCCGCGATCAGCCCCGCCAGCGTGAAGCGCAGCAGGGTCCAGGCCAGGGCCTGGCGTTGTTCGTGACGGAGCGGAAGCTGGGGCATGGGGTGGCGATGGGATACTGGTTCTATGCCTGTGTGACAGCTTTTGCATCATCTCAAGCAGGGTCTCATGGGAGCAAACGGAACTTCTTGATGCTCAGGCTTAATTTCATTTGGCCTGGCCACCAGCGATCGAGCACCGAGCTATGAACCCTCAACGCCTCCCCCCGCTGCCGGCGCTGCGCGCCTTCGAGGCCGCCGCCCGGCATATGAGCTTCGCGCGCGCGGCCAGCGAGCTGCATGTCACGCCCGCCGCGGTCAGCCACCAGATCAAGCAGCTGGAGCAGTGGCTGGGCCTGTCGCTGTTCCGGCGCAGCGCCAATGGCGTGCTGCTGACGGCCGCCGGCAGCGACTACGCGCTGCGCATCCGCGACGCCTTCGAGCGCCTGGTCAGCACCAGCTGCGCGGTGCGTGATCATCAGCAGCGGCCGGTGGTCAGGATTCGCACCCAGTTCAGCGTCGCCGCCCTGTGGCTGACGCCGCGCGTGGCGGCGCTGAGCCGCCAGCGCCCCGAAGTCGAGATCCGCCTGATCGCCGCGCTGCACCGCGCCAGCGGCGGCATGAACGCCGATATCGGCATCTACTTCCGGCGCGACGATCTGCCCGGCCACAGCCAGCTGCCGCTGCTGACCGGCCAGTTTCGCGCCTATGCGGCCCCGTCGCTGATCGGCCGCGCCCAGGACCTGCGGCCGGCCGATGTCGCGGCGCTGCCGCTGCTGCACCTCAGCGCCGAAGACCGGGGCTGGCCCTCACCGGGCTTTGCCGAGTGGTTCGAGCAGGCCGGCGTCGCGGTGCCGGCCGCGCTGCCCGGCCTGCGCTTCAATCTCGCCCATCTGGCGGCCTCGGCCTGCCTGCTGGGCGCCGGCGTGGCGCTGCTGCCGGACTATCTGTGCGGCGACGCGCTGCGCCAGGGCAGCCTGGTGCCCATCCCCGGCCCGGCCCTGGACGCGCCCCACCCCTACTTCCTGATGTGCAAGGACGAACCGGACGAGGCCGTGGCCTGGGTGCGCGATGCGTTGCTGCGCGATGCCAGCGACGCGGCGTCTCACTGCCAGCGCGCGCCCTGACGCAGAAGCTCGGCGATGCGGCCGCCGCTCTGCAGCTGGGCCAGGCCGGTATCGAAGGCCGCCGCCATGCGCTCGGTTTCCGTGCGGCCCCTGGCGAACACCGTGTACAGCGGCACCTCGCTGAGCGCCGGCTCCAGCCAGACCAGGCGGGCGGCCTGCTCGCGCAACTCGGTGTCGAGCAGATGGAAGGCCACGCCCTTGTCGATCAGGGCCAGCTCGACCCGGCCGGCCAGCAGCTTGCGCAGATTGGCCAGGTCGTCGACGGCCGGGTCCACCGTCAGCCGCGCGCGCTCGAAACGCTCGGGATTGGCATAGCCCAGCACCGTGCCGACGCGCAGGCCGGCCAGCTGCGAGAGCTCGTCGACCTTCAGGCCGCTGCCGGCGCGCGCCATGAAGCCGATCCGGTTGATCAGGCCCAGGTCACGCGGGAAGTGCATCGTGGCGGCCCGCTCGGCGCTGTGCCAGGTGCCGATCACGCCGTCGTGCAGGCCCTGGCGAAATTCCGACAGCGCCCGCGCCCAGGGCCGGAACGCCAGGCTCATGGTCCAGCCCGAGCGCTCCAGCGCCGCGCGGGTGATCGCGCAGGCGATGCCGCCCCCGGGCAGGGTGGCCGAGGTATAGGGCGGAAACTCGGTGGCCACCAGGCGGGCATGCGGCGGCGCACTGCGTGCCGCAGGCGGCAGCAACGCCGCACCGGCCGTCAGTGCCAGCGCCGCGATCTGCCGCAGGCCGTCCCGACGCGAACTACTCATCACACAATCCCCAACGATTTGTGCGGCAAGCGTAGCGGAAGTTGATGAAAGCTCGCGGTCAGCGCGCCACATCAAAGCGCCGGAAGCGGACCGATGCCACGAACCGGCTCACAAGGGCTCGACCGTCACCGCCACCTTGGGGTGCGCCTGGCCGCCGCGGATCACGCCGCGCAGCGGCGCGACATCGGCGTAGTCGCGGCCCCAGGCCAGCGTCACATGGTCCAGGCCCACGGGGATGTTGTTGGTCGGGTCCAGCGCCAGCCAGCCCTGCTCGGGGCACCAGACGGCCGCCCAGGCATGCGAGGCGTCGGCGCCGACCAGCTTGGTCTTGCCCTCGGGCGCGCGGGTCAGCAGATAGCCGCTCACATAGCGGGCCGCCAGGCCCAGCGAGCGGCAGGCGCCAATCATCACATGGGCAAAATCCTGGCAGACGCCGCGCTTGAGCGCCAGCGCCTCGGTCGCACGGGTGCCGACATGGGTGGCCAGCGGCTTGTAGGCGAACTGGCGGTAGATCAGCTGCATCAGCGCCAGCGCGCCCTCGGCCAGCGGCCGGCCGGGCCTGAAGGCCTGGCGGCCGAAGGCGGCCAGCGCGGCGTCGCGCGGCACGAATTCCGAGGCCAGCGTGAACTCCACCGCCTCGCTGCGCACCGCGCCGGCGTGGTAGCGCAGCGACTCGGCCACCGCTTCCCAGGCCGGGCTGGCCAGCGGATCGATGGGCGGCGGCGCGCTCAGTCCCACTTCGAAGCCGCTGCAGACCGCCAACCGCTCATGTACCTGGGCATGGCTGAACACCAGGCGCGCATTGCCCCAGGGGTCGGTGCTGAACAGCTCGGGCGGCACCTCCGCAGCCGGCCAGCCATCGGGCGCCGGCTCCACCGTTAGCCGCCAGCCGCGCACCTGTTGCTGCGCCGTGCTGCGCGGGCTCAGGCAGGCCAGGTGATGGGCCAGCTCGACCGGCGAGTCGTAGTCGTAGACGGTGTCGTGCTGGACCCGCAGCCAGCGCTCGGGGGCGGCGATCGCAGCGGTGCTGGGCGCGCTCATTGCCACACCCGCTGGTCGTGCGTGCCCACATGAGAGAACAGCTTGCGGCCCAGCGCCACCGACAGCGCCTGCGCCTGCTCGCTGCAGCCCTGCAGCTGGGCCACCAGCTCGGGGTAGGCGCCGGCGGCATCGGGCGTGCACAGGCGCTCCAGCAGCCATTCGTCGGGCTGCGGCAGCGGCGCGACGACCTCGGCGGCCCAGCCCAGCTCATGGCGCGCCAGCTTGACGAAGCGGCCACGCAGCGTGCGTGCGACCCAGGCCAGCGAGCGCGGGTTGTCGGTGTCTTGCACCAGCAGATGCAGCAGCGGCGGCACCTCGCGACGGGCCTGGAACTTGGCGCGGTAAGTCATCGTCGAATCGAACAGGCCCAGCAGGAGCATGAAACCCTCATCGCTGCGCTGCAGGCCGCGCTCGAAGCCGGCGGCCAGCGCATGGGCGAGAAAGTCCAGGCGCTCGACCTGGCGGCCGACGCTGAGCAGGCGCCAGCCGTCGTCGCGCGTCATGCGGTCGGTCTGGGCGCCGGTGATCGCGGCCAGATGGGTGGCGGCGCGCGCCAGCAGGCCCAGCGCATCGGCGCGCGGGTCGGCCGCGCCCTTGTCCAGCACCGCCTTCATATGCTGGCTGAAGTGGTCGCCGACCTCATGGATCAGTTTCCAGTGCTCGGTCGACAGGCGCTCGCGCAGGGTCTGGCCGCAGGACTGCAGGGCGCGCAGGTTCCAGGCCACGCTGGTCGAGGCCTTGGTGTCGGCCAGCGCATGCAGCAGCGAGCGCTCGAAGACGCGCGGCGCCTGCTCGGCCGCCGGCACGCTATCGCCGACCAGGCCATGGCGGCGCGCCAGCTCGTCGAGCAGCGGCAGCAGCTCGGCGGCGCGGTCGTCGCGCGCGGCGGTGGCCAGGGCCTCCAGGCTCAGCTTGGCCAGGCGCACGCTGTTCTCGGCCCGCTCGGTGTAGCGGCCCAGCCAGAACAGGTTCTCGGCCGAGCGGCTGGTGACGGTCCAGTGCGCGCCGGTCAGGTCGGCCGCGGTCAGGGGCTTGGGCAGCAGACTGGTGGTGTCGATCTCGTCCTCGGTGCGCACCCAGGTGTCGGCGCTGGCGCTGCCATTGCGCATCGACAGCCAGGGATCGGCGCCGCCGTCGCGCCGGCTCGCCACCCGGGTCAGCGCGCCGGGCATCACATGCCAGCTGCCGGCCCCGTCGGCCACCGCGAAAACACGCAGCACCGCATCGCGCGGCTGCAGGTGGCCGTCACGCCAGACCGGGGTTTCCGAGGGCCGCAGCCGCGCCTGCAGGGTATGGGCGGCCGGATCGGCGGCGATGCGGGCCCGCAGTGCGGCGCGCTCGCTGGCGCTCAGCGCGGCCACCGCCTTGGGCGCGAAGCCTTGGGTGGTCTCGCTGGCCGGAAAGGTCGGCGCGACCACATAGTCATCGAGCTGGTCCTCGTGGGCGCGCCAGGCGGCGTCCTCGCCGCACCACCAGGCCGTGGTGGCCGGCAGCAGCAGCTCCTCGCCCAGCAGCTCGCGGGCCACGGCTGGCCAGAAGCCGGCCAGGCCGGGGCTCTCCAGCCAGCCCGAGCCTGGCGCATTGGCCAGCACCACGCCCCCGGCGCGCAGCGCCTGCAGCAGGCCCGGCACGCCCAGCGTCGAATCGGAGCGCAGTTCCAGCGGGTCCAGGTAGTCGTCGTCAACCCGGCGCAAGAGCACATGGACCGGCTCCAGCCCGTGCAGCGTCTTCAGGAACACGCGGTTGTCGCGCACCGTCAGGTCACCGCCCTCGACCAGGCTGATGCCCAGATAGCGGGCCAGGAAGGCGTGCTCGAAATAGGTTTCGTTGTGCGGGCCCGGCGTCAGCAACGCGACGCGCGAGCGCTCGCCCTCGGGCGACAGCCGCATCAGCCCCTGCAGCAGGGCCTGGAAGCTGGCGCCGACGCGCTGCACCGAGAGCTCGCGGAAGGCCTCCGGGAACTGCTGGGCGATGATCAGCCGGTTTTCCAGCATATAGCCCAGCCCCGACGGCGCCTGCGTGCGCTGGCCCACCACCCACCACAGACCGTCCTCGCAGCGCGCCAGATCGAAGGCCACCACATGCAGGTGCACGCCGCCGGGCGGCTGGCAGCCGTGCATGGGGCGCAGGTACTGCGGATGGGCGAACACCAGCGAGGGCGGCAGCAGGCCGGCGTCGAGCAGGCGGCGCTCGCCATAGACATCGGCCAGGGTCTTGTTGAGCAGATGGGCGCGCTGGATCACGCCGCGCTCGATGCCCTGCCACTCGTCGGCATCGACCAGCATCGGCAGCAGCTCCAGCGGCCAGACCCGGGCCGAGGTCTCGCCCGACATGCCCTCGCTATAGACGTTGTAAGTGGCCCCATCCTCCTGGACGCGGCGCTGCACGCGGGCGGCGCGGGCCTCCAGATCCTGCCAGCCGGCCACGCCGGTGGCCTGGAAGAAGCGCTGCCACAGCGGCGCCATCTCCGCCGCGCCATTGCCGGCGGCGCTCAGGCGGCCACGCAGCTCGTCATGGTGGCCGGGTTTGCCGCGCAAGGCGGCGGCAGCGGCCAGGGCGACCGCATCGGGGAGGAGTTCGTCCTCGGGCAGCAGGCTGGATTGCTGCGCCCGGGCGCTGAAAAGACTGGAGGACATGTGCACATCATGCCCTGTGGGCGGCCCGCCTGGCAGCGGGGGCCGCCCATTCGGGTGTCGTCATGCTCAGCGACCGACCCGGCGCAGGTCCAGCGTGAACGGGAATTCCAGGCTGCGCTGCGGCGGCCGGGCGTCCACCGTGCCGGGCGTGTGGCCCAGCACCGAGAAGCGCGACAGGCGCCGGCTCTCGGCCTCGTAGCTGTTGACCGGCAGGGTCTCGTAGCTGAGGCCGCCCGGGTGCGCAACGTGGTACTGGCCGCCGCCCAGCGAGCGTTTCATCCAGGTGTCGACCAGATCGAAGGTCAGCGGCACATGGACGCCGATGGTCGGATGCAGGGCCGAGGGCGGGTGCCAGGCTCGGTAGCGCACGCCGGCCACATACTCGCCGACCCGGCCGGTGGGCTGCAGCGGCAGCGTGATGCCGTTGACGGTGACGCGGTGGCGCGGCTCGACCAGGCCCGTCACCTTGACCTCGATGCGCTCCAGCGAGGAGTCGACATAGCGCACCGTGCCACCGGCCGAGCCCTCCTCGCCCATCACATGCCAGGGCTCCAGCGCATTGCGCATCTCCAGATGCACGCCGGCCACGCTGATCTCGCCGGCCTTGGGGAAGCGGAACTCGTAATGCGGCGCGAACCACTGCGCATCGAAGCCGTAGCCGGCCAGACCCATATCCTCGATGACGTCGTCGAAATCCATCTTGACGAAACTGGGGAGCAGGAAGCGGTCATGCAGCTCGGTGCCCCAGCGCACCAGCGGCGCGCGGTAGGGTTCCTTCCAGAAGCGCGCCACCAGCGCGCGCAGCAGCAGCTGCTGGACGATGCTCATGCGCGCATGCGGCGGCATCTCGAAGGCGCGCAGCTCCAGCAGACCCAGGCGGCCGGTCGAGCTGTCGGGCGAGTAGAGCTTGTCGATGCAGAACTCGCTGCGATGGGTGTTGCCGGTCACATCGACCAGCACATTGCGCAGCGAGCGGTCCACCAGCCAGGGCGGCATCGCATCGCCATAGACCGCCTTGCTGCGCTCGATCTCGCCCAGCGCGATCTCGAGCTCGCGCAGCTGGTCGTTGCGGGCCTCGTCGACGCGCGGGGCCTGGCTGGTCGGGCCGATGAACATGCCCGAGAACAGATAGCTCAGGCTTGGATGGTTGTGCCAGTAGGCCAGCAAGGAGGCCAGCAGATCGGGCCGGCGCAGAAAGGGCGAGTCGGCCGGCGTGGCGCCGCCCATCACGAAATGGTTGCCGCCGCCGGTGCCGGTGTGGCGGCCATCGAGCATGAACTTCTCGGTCGAGAGCCGGGTCTTCCAGGCCGCGTCGTAGAGGAATTCGGTGTGCGCGACCAGCTCGCCCCAGTTGTGGGCGGGATGGATGTTGACCTCGATGACGCCGGGGTCGGGTGTGACCTGCAGCATCTTCAGGCGCGGGTCGCGCGGCGGCGGATAGCCCTCCAGCACGATCTTGACGCGCTGCGCGGCGGCCGTGGCCTCGACCGCGGCCAGCAGCTCCAGATAGTCCTCCAGTTTTTGCAGCGGCGGCATGAAGACATAGAGCACGCCGCTGGCCTGGCCGACCTTCTCCGCCTTCGGGCCGCTGGCGCGACGTGGGTCGCGCACCTCGACGCACAGCGCGCTGCGGGTGATCCAGTGGGCGCTCTGGAAGCGCTCGGGGCGCTGGCTCAGCGGCACGGCGCTGCCTGAGGCGGCAGATGCGGTTGGCGCGGCCGGCGGCAGCCCATGGCCCGGTGCCGGCCAGGCCGGGAAGGTCGGTGTCTGCGCGCGCAGCTGGGCAGCCGCCGGCAAGGCGTCGCGCGGCGCGAACGGGTCCTGCTCGATATGGAAGGGGAACTCCGCCTCGCTGACCCAGGGCAGCGAATCCAGCGGCAGGCGGTAGCCCATCGGCGAGTCGCCGGGGAACAGATACATGCGCTCGTCGCGGAAGAACCAGGGGCCGCTGACCCAGGGCGCGCCGGCCAGGCCGGGTGCATCGCCCTTCTTGATCGGCAGCACATAGCCGACCACATGGTCCAGGCCCTGGGCGAAGACGCGACGCAGCCGGCTGCGCCCCATCTCGTCGTCGAGCCTGGACTCGAAGGGGTCGACATTGACCGGCAGGCGGCGCTCACGCCACAGGTAATACCAGGTGTCCTCGTAGCCGGGCTGGACGAAGCCTTCATCCAGGCCCAGGCGCGCCGTCAGGCCCTGCATGAAGCGCTGGGCATCGGCGCTGGTGTAGGCGTGCGGATCGCGCTCGTCGGCGATCAGGGTCGGGTCTTGCCAGCAGGGCTCACCGTCGGCACGCCAGAAGATGGACAGCGCCCAGCGCGGCAGCTGCTCGCCCGGGTACCACTTGCCCTGGCCGAAATGAAGAAAGCCGCCCTGCCCGTATTCGGCGCGCAGGCGCTGCAGCAGGGCCTGGGCGTAGCTGCGCTTGGTCGGGCCCAACGCGTCGATATTCCATTCGGCGCCGTCACGGTCGTCGACCGAGACAAAGGTGGGCTCGCCGCCCATGGTCAGGCGCACATCGCCGGCCAGCAGATCCGCATCGACCTGCTCGCCGAGCTGCAGCACCTCGGTCCACTGTTCTTCGGTATAGGGCTTGGTAACGCGCGGCGACTCCCAGATGCGGGTGACGCTCATCTCATGGCCGAACTCGACCTCGCACTTGTCCACCGCGCCGCTGATCGGCGCGGCGCTGGAGGGCTGGGGCGTGCAGGCCAGCGGGATATGACCCTCGCCGGCGAACAGTCCGGATGTGGGATCCAGGCCCACCCAGCCGGCGCCGGGCAGGAAGACCTCGCACCAGGCATGCAGATCGGTGAAGTCGACCTCGGTGCCGCTGGGGCCGTCGAGCGCCTTCTGGTCGGGGGCCAGCTGGATCAGATAGCCGGAGACGAAGCGCGCAGCCAGGCCCAGATGGCGCATCAGCTGCACCATCAGCCAGCCCGAGTCGCGGCAGGAACCGGAGGCCTTGGCCAGCGTCTCCTCGGGCGTCTGCACGCCGGGCTCCATGCGTATCAGGTAGGAGATGTCCTGCTGCAGGCGCTGGTTCAGCATCACCAAAAAGTCGATGGTCGGCAGCGGCTCCCGGTCGATCCCGGCCAGATAGGCCGCGACCAGAGGCGTGGCTTCATCGGCGATCAGATAGGGCGCCAGCTCGGCGCGCTGCTCCGCTTCGTAAGTGAAGGGGAAGTGCTTGGCATGGGGTTCGAGGAAGAAGTCGAAGGGGTTGAACACCGACATCTCGGCCACCAGATCGACCGTGACCTTGAACTCGCGGGTCTGCTCCGGGAACACCAGGCGCGCCAGATAGTTGGCGAAGGGGTCTTGCTGCCAGTTGATGAAATGGCCCTCGGGCTCGACCCGCAGCGAGTACGAGAGGATGGGCGTGCGGCTGTGCGGCGCCGGACGCAGGCGCACGACCTGGGGGCCCAGGCTGATGCGCCGGTCATAGCGGTAATGCGTGACATGCTTGAGCGCGACGTGGATGGACAAGGCGATTCCTTTGAGGCTTTATGTGGGGGTCCGAGGCGCCGGTCAGGCCGCCGGCATCAGGAAGTCGCGGCTGATGCCCGCACCCAGTTCGCCGACGCGGTTCAGGAACTGATCAAGAAACTCGTGCATGCCGCCGGCCAGGATCTCGTCGATGCGGCCATAGGCCAGCTCGGCGTGCAGTCGCCCGGCCTGGCGCTGGGTCTCGCCGGAGTGTTCGTTGGCGACCCGGTCGAGGTTGTCGACCAGTCGCGACAGGCAATGGGCCAGCGAGCGGGGCATATTGCTGCGCAGTATCAGCAGCTCGGCCACCTTCTCGGGCTGGATCACATTGCTGTAGACCTTGCGGTAGATCTCGAAGGCCGAGACCGAGCGCAGGATGGCCGACCAGTGATAGAAATCGTAGGCGCTGCTGCCGGCGCCGCCCTCGGGCGCCTGGAACTTGACGTCCAGCAGCCGGGCCGTGTTGTCGGCCCGCTCCAGAAAGGAGCCGATGCGCAGAAAGTTGAAGGCCTCATCCTGCAGCATCGTGCCGACCGTGACCCCGCGCGACAGATGCGAGCGGAACTTGACCCACTCGAACAGCGCCGAGGGATCGCGCAGCAAGAGACCATCGGCGATCAGGCGCTTGAACTCCAGCCAGGTCTGGTTGGTGGTCTCCCAGGCCTCGGTGGTCAGCGCGCCTCGCACCGCGCGGGCGTTCTCGCGAGCCGCACGCAGGCAGCTGATGATGGACGAGGGGTTGCGCTCGTCGCGCACGATGAAGTCCTTGACCCGCTTGGCGTCGATCTCGCCATAGCGGTCCTGGTAGTCCTGGGTGAGCTCCGAGATTGACAAGAGAGCGCGCCAGCCCTGCTCGGCCACCTCGGGCGATTGCGGCAGCAGCGAGGTCTGGTAGTTGACGTCCAGCATGCGCGCGGTGTTCTCGGCCCGCTCCATATAGCGGGCCAGCCAGAACAGATGATCGGCGGTTCTTGACAGCATTGCTCAGTCCTCCAGGACCCAGGTGTCCTTGGTGCCACCGCCCTGGCTGCTGTTGACCACCAGCGAGCCCTCCTTCAGCGCCACCCGGGTCAGGCCACCCGGCACCATCTGCACCGTGCTGCCCGACAGCACAAAGGGTCGCAGATCAATATGACGGGGCGCTATGCCCGAGTCGACAAAGGTCGGGCAGGTGGACAGGCTCAGGGTCGGCTGGGCGATGTAGTTGGACGGCTTGGCCAGCAGCTGGGCGCGGAAGTCGGCAATCTCCTGCTGCGTGGCGGCCGGGCCGACCAGCATGCCGTAGCCGCCGGCGCCATGCACCTCCTTGACGACCAGCTCGCCCAGATGGTCCAGCACATAGGACAGGTCGTCCTTGTCGCGGCACAGATGGGTGGGCACATTGTTCAGGATGGGCTTCTCGCCCAGGTAGAACTCGACCATCTTGGGCACATAGGGGTAGATGGACTTGTCGTCGGCGATGCCGGTGCCCACCGCATTGGACAGGGTCACATTGCCGGCCTTGTAGGCGGCGATCAGGCCCGGGCAGCCCAGCGTGGAGTCGGCGCGGAAGACCTGGGGGTCGAGGAAGTCGTCATCGAGCCGGCGGTAGATCACATCGACCCGCTTCGGCCCGCGCGTCGTGCGCATGAAGACGCAGTCCTTGTCGACGAACAGGTCCTGGCCCTGCACCAGCTCGACGCCCATCTGCTGGGCCAGGAAGGCATGCTCGAAATAGGCCGAGTTGTACATGCCCGGCGTCAGCACGACCACGGTGGGATCGACCACGCCCTGCGGCGCCACGCTGCGCAGGGTCTCCAGCAGCAGGTCCGGGTAATGGGCGACCGGCGCGATGCGGTGCTGCGAGAACAGCTCGGGAAACAGCCGCATCATCATCTTGCGGTTTTCCAGCATGTAGGACACGCCGGAGGGCACGCGCAGATTGTCTTCGAGCACGTAGTAGCTGCCCGAGCCATCCGGGTTGGCGGCCCGCACGATGTCGACGCCGGCGATGTGCGAGTAGATGTTCTTGGGCACCGCCACGCCCATCATCTCGGGCCGGAACTGCGCATTGCGCAGGATCTGTTCGGCCGGCACGATGCCGGCCTTCAGGATGGCCTGCTCGTGATAGACATCGCGGATGAAGCGGTTCAGCGCGGTGACGCGCTGGCGCAGGCCGGCTTCGAGCTCGCGCCACTCATGGGCCGGGATCACGCGCGGGATCAGATCGAAGGGGATCAGGCGCTCGGTGCCCTCGCCGCCATCCTTGTCACCGTAGACCGCGAAGGTGATGCCGACACGGCGGAAGATCAGCTCCGCTTCCTCGCGCCGCGCATACATGGTCTCGACCGGCTGCTGGGCCAGCCAGCGTTCATAGGCCTGGTACTGCGGGCGCGCCCGGGCGTCGCCGCCATGCATCTCATCGAAACCGGATCTCATCGAGGCTCTCCTCTCCCGGGATACAGAGCAATAAGCGCACCAGCTTTGAGCCAGGGGCGATGCACCAAGAGCCGCTGCGGCGCGCCGTCGATGCACCAGGGCGGGGCGCGCCCGGTCAGTCAGGCGGCAGCCGCACTGGCACCAAGGATGCGCTCCAGCGCTGCGCCGAGACTGGCCACCGTGCGATCGGGCTGGTGCAGCTTGTCCAGGCCGAACAAGCCGATGCGGAAGGTCTTGAAGTCCGGGCCCTCGTCGCACTGCAGCGGCACGCCAGCGGCGCTCTGGACGCCTTCGGCCAGAAAGGCCTTGCCGCTGTGCAGGCCCTCGTGGTCGGTGAAGCTGACCACCACGCCCGGGGCCTGGAAGCCTTCGGCCGCGACGCTGCGCAAGCCCTTGGACTGCAAGAGCGCGCGCACCCGCTGGCCCAGTTCCAGTTGCTCGCTGCGCAGGCGCTCGAAGCCGTACTCACGCGTCTCCAGCATCACGTCCCGGGTGCGGGTCAGCGCATCGGTCGGCAAGGTGGCGTGATAAGCATGACCGCCGCCCTCGTAAGTCTCCATGATCTGCAGCCATTTCTTCAGATCGGCCGCGAAGCTGCTGCTGGTCGTGCCATCGATCTTCGCCCGCGCCCGTTCGCTGAGCATCACGAAAGCACAGCAGGGCGAGCCGCTCCAGCCCTTTTGCGGCGCGCTGATCAGCACATCGACGCCGGTGGCGGCCATGTCCACCCAAAGCGCGCCCGAGGCGATGCAGTCCAGCACGAAGAGCGCGCCGACCTCATGGGCCGCCTCGGCCACCGCGCGCAGATAGCTGTCGGGCAGCAGCAGGCCGGCGGCGGTCTCGACATGGGGCGCGAACACGATCTCGGGCCGCTCGGTGCGTATCGTCGCCACCACCTCCTCGATCGGCGCCGGCGCAAACGCCGCCTGCCGCGCGCTGGTGACAGGTCTTGCCTTCAGCACCCGCTGTTCGGCCGGGATCTTGCCCATCTCGAAGATCTGGGTCCAGCGGTAGCTGAACCAGCCATTGCGTATCACCAGGGTCTTGCGGCCGCTGGCGAACTGACGCGCTACCGCCTCCATGCCGAAAGTGCCGCTGCCCGGCACGACGATGGCCGAGCGGGCGCGATAGACCTCCTTCAGCACAGCGGAGATGTCCCGCATCACGCGCTGGAACTTCTGCGACATATGGTTCACCGCACGGTCGGTGAACACCACCGAGTATTCGAGCAGACCGTCGGGGTCGACGTCGGGGAGCAATCCGGGCATGGCATGTCCTCGCAGCATACGGATGGGCAGGCCAGCTTATCACCGAGCAACCGGCGCTCTGCTAGGCTCATTCATCCTGCGTAAACACCGGGAGTTCCCCCATGTCCCCCAGAATCCTTTTGCGCCATATGCTGCCCCTGTTGGGTGCAGCTTTGCTGTTGTCCGGCTGCGCGTCGGGCGGCGGCGCCAGCGCCTCCGTCGGCGGCACTGCCACCTATCGCGAGCGCATGATGCTGCCCCCGGGCGCCGTGTTCGAGGCCAGGCTGCTCGATGTGTCGCTGGCCGACGCACCGTCCGTGACGGTGGGCAGCACGCGCGTCGTCGACCCGCGCGTGCCGCTGAGTTTCTCGATTGCCTATGACCCGGCCCGCATCCAGGCCCGCCACCGCTACATCGTCAGCGCCTCGATCCGGCTCAATGAGCAGCTGCTGTTCATCACCGACACCGCCCACCCGGTGCTTGGCGACAGCGGCGTGCAGCAGGTCGAGCTGTTGCTCAAGCGGGTGGAGCCGGCGCGGCCGTAGGCGCGGGCAGGCCCAGGCCTGTCATCCGCGCCCCACTGCGGTGGCGGATGCCGCAAGGCAGAATCCCGCCCATGCCCGAGGCCAGCCCCGCCACCCCCACCAGCGCATCCAAGCCCAAATCCGCCCCGCAAAAGGCCATGGAGAAGCTGGGCCTCGTGCGCGATATCGACCTGGCGCTGCATCTGCCGCATCGCTACGAGGACGAGACCCGCATCACGCCGATCGCCGAGGCGCGCGAGGGCGAGACGGTGCAGTGCGAGGGGGTGGTGATCGAGTGCCGGGTCGAACTGCGCGGGCGGCGTTCGCTGCTGGTGAAGATGGCAGATGACAGCGGCGAATGGCTGCTTCTGCGCTTCATCCACTTCTACCCCTCGCATCAGAAGACCATGGCCGAGGGCAACCGGCTGCGGGTGCGCGGCGAGCTGCGTGGCGGCTTCTTCGGGCGCGAGATGGTGCACCCGAGCTTCAAGGCGGTCAGCGAGGACACCCCGCTGGCGCAAAGCCTGACCCCCGTCTACCCCAGCAGCGCCAGCCTGCCCCAGGTCTATCTGCGCAAGGCCGTGGCTTCGGGCCTGAAGCGGGCCGCGCTGGAGGAGCTGCTGCCGCCCGGCACGGTGCCGGCCCGGCTGCCCAGCCTGCGCGAGGCGCTGGACTTTCTGCATCACCCGCCACCGGCCGCGAGCCTGAGCACGCTGGAAGACCACAGCCACCCGGCCTGGCAGCGACTGAAGTTCGAGGAGCTGCTGGCTCAGCAGCTGAGCCAGCAGCGCGCCCAGCGCGAGCGGGCCCGGCTGAGAGCCCCGGCACTGCGGGCCGCGCGCGGCGGTCTGCATGAGCGGCTGCTGGCCACCCTGCCCTTTGGCCTGACCGGCGCGCAGCAGCGCGTCGGCGAGGAGATCGCGCAAGACCTGGCACGCCCCGCCCCGATGCACCGCCTGCTGCAGGGCGATGTCGGCTCGGGCAAGACCGTGGTGGCCGCGCTGGCGGCGGCGGTGGCCATCGACGCCGGCTGGCAGTGCGCGCTGATGGCGCCGACCGAGATCCTGGCCGAACAGCATTTCAAGAAACTGCTCGGCTGGCTGGAACCGCTGGGCCTGAAGGTCGCCTGGCTGACCGGCAGCGTCAAGGGCAAGGCGCGGCAGAAGATGCTGGATGCGGCGGCGTCCGGAGAAGCCCAGCTGGTGATAGGCACCCATGCGGTGATCGAGGACAAGGTGCAGTTCAAGAAATTGGGCCTGGCCATCATCGACGAGCAGCACCGCTTCGGCGTCGCGCAGCGATTAGCCTTGCGCAAAAAGCTGGCCTCGCAGGCACTGGAGCCGCACCTCTTGATGATGAGCGCGACACCTATACCGCGCACGCTGGCGATGACTTACTTCGCCGACCTCGATGTCTCCACCATCGACGAGCTGCCGCCCGGCCGCACACCCATCGTCACCAAGGTGTTCGCCGACAGCAAGCGTGACAACGTGATCGCCAAGATCCGCGACGAGGTGGCCAAGGGGGCCCAGGTCTACTGGGTCTGCCCGCTGATCGAGGAGTCGGAGACGCTGGACCTGAAGAACGCGACCGAGACCCATGCCGAGCTGAGCGCCGCGCTGGAGGGCAAGGTCGTGGGCCTGCTGCACGGCCGCATGGCACCTAGCGAGAAGGCGGCGGTGATGGCGCAGTTCAGCGCCGGGCAGATGAGCGTGCTGGTGGCGACCACGGTGATCGAGGTCGGTGTCGATGTGCCCAACGCCAGCCTGATGGTGATCGAGCATGCCGAGCGTTTCGGCCTGAGCCAGCTGCACCAGCTGCGCGGCCGCGTCGGCCGGGGCGCGGTGGCCAGCGTCTGCGTGCTGCTCTACACCGGCCCGCTGTCGCCCACGGGCAAGGACCGGCTGCGCGCGATGGCCGAGACCAATGACGGCTTCGAGATCGCGCGCCGCGACCTCGACATCCGCGGCCCAGGCGAGTTCATGGGCGCGCGCCAGAGCGGCGCCGAGCTCCTGCGCTTCGCCGATCTGCAGGAGGACGCGCCGCTCTTGAAGGCGGCGCGCGAACTGGCGCCCCAGCTGCTGGACCGCCACCCGGAGGCGGCGAGCCGGCAGGTGGAGCGCTGGCTGGGCTCGAAGGCGGAGTTTCTGAAGGCCTGAGTGCGCTCAGGTAAATAAATATTGCTGGGTGATTTCTCTACAAACGACCTCGCTACACTCCGGCCACTTTCAAACACCCCCACGATCATGAAATCTGTGCTCTCCCGTCGCCCGGTTCTCGCGCTGAGCTTTGCCACCCTGCTGGGCCTGAGTGCCTGTGGTGGTGGTGGCGGCGACGCCGGCGAACCTGTCGGCAGCTGGGCCGAAGTGTCCGGCTCCTCCGCCATCACCGCGCTGAAAACCACCGACACCACGGTGGGCACCGGCATCGAGGCCACCGCCGGCAAGAAGCTGACCGTGCACTACACCGGCTGGCTTTATGACAAGCGCGTCACCGCCAACCAGAAGGGCACGCAGTTCGACAGCTCGGTGGGCAAGACGCCATTTGTCTTCACACTGGGCGCGGGCGCCGTCATCAAGGGCTGGGATCAAGGCTTCAACGGCATGAAGGTGGGCGGTAAACGCACCTTGCTGCTGCCGGCATCGCTGGGCTATGGCGCCAACGGCTCCGGCACGGCCATTCCGTCCAATGCCGCGCTGATCTTTGAAGTCGAACTGGTGGGCGTCCAGTAAGAAGCACGCAAACGCCGCCGGGGGCGGTCAGAACTCCAGGTTGTCGATCAACCTCGTCTGCCCCAGCCGGGCGGCTGCCAACGCCACCAGCGGCTGCCCTTCGGCCGGCGCACCCAGATCGACGCGGCGGCGCAGCACCAGATAGTCGGGCGCCCAGCCGGCTGCCTGTAGCGTCGCCATCGCCTCGGCCTCGATGGCGGCGACATCGCGCTCGCCGCCCTGCCAGCGCGCGATCATGGCCTTCAGCGTGCGGCTCAGGCGCAAGGCCTCCTCGCGTTCGGCCTCGCTGAGATAACCGTTGCGTGAGGACAGGGCCAGGCCCTGTTCGCTGCGCGTGGTCTCGCCGGCCAGGATCTCGATGGGCAGGGCCAGCTGGGCCACCATGCGGCGCAGCACCATCAGCTGCTGATAGTCCTTCTTGCCGAACACCGCCCAGCGCGGCTGCACGATGTTGAACAGCTTGGCCACGACGGTGCAGACGCCGGTGAAGAAGCCGGGGCGGAAATGGCCTTCGAGGATGTCGGCCAGCTCTGCCGGCGGCTGCACCTTGTAGCCCTGCGGCTCGGGGTAGAGCTCGGCCTCGTCGGGCGCAAACACATAGTCGCAACCAGCGCTTTCGAGCAGCTCGGCATCGCGCGCCAAGGTGCGCGGGTAGCGGTCGAAGTCCTCGTGCGGCGCGAACTGCAGGCGGTTGACGAAGATGCTGGCCACCACCGGGCCGTCCTGCGAGGCCGCCTTGGCCTGGCGCACCAGGGACAGATGGCCCTCATGCAGATTGCCCATCGTCGGGACAAAGGCGTTGGGGCGGCCGACCAGCGCCTGGCGCAGCTCCGCGATGGTGTGAATGACTTGCATCGCGCTCAATCAATAGCTGTGGAGTTGGTTGTCGGGAAAGGTCTGCGCCTTGACCTCGGCCACATAGCGGCCCACCGCGTCCTGGATCGAGGCCGCGCCGGCCATGAAGTTCTTGACGAAGCGGGGCCGACGGCCCGGCGTGACGTCCAGCATATCGTGCAGCACCAGCACCTGGCCCGAACAGCCGACGCCGGCACCGATGCCTATCACCGGCACGGGCGAGGCGGCCGTGATCTCGGCGGCCAGCGTGGCCGGCACCATCTCGTAGAGCAGCATGGCCGCGCCGGCCTCGACCAGTTCCTGCGACTCGCGCTTGATGCGCGCGGCGCCGGCCTCGTCGCGCCCCTGCACCTTGAAACCGCCCAGCGCGTTGACGGTCTGCGGCGTGAAACCCAGATGGGCGCAGACCGGAATGCCGCGCTCGCTGAGAAAACGCACCGTCTCCACCGTCCAGCCGCCGCCCTCCAGCTTGACCATCTGAGCACCGGCCTTGACCAGGGCGGCGGCGCTCTTCCAGGCCTCTTCCTTTGACGCGTGGTAGCTGTCGAAAGGCAGATCGGCCAGCACCCAGGCCGTCTTGACGCCACGCCGCACACAGGTGGTGTGGTAGACCATGTCCTCCAGGCTGACCGGTGCGGTCGAGCCGCGGCCCTGCAGCACATTGCCCAGCGAGTCGCCGATCAGGAGGATGTCCACGCCGGCGCCGTCCAGCAGGCTCGCAAAAGCCGCGTCATAGCAGGTCAGCATCGCGATCTTCTCGCCGTCGGCGTGCATCTGCTGGAGGCGGGGCAGGCTCAGGGGTTTGCGCTCGGTACTCATGGTTTGTGCGATTGGCGAATGCCCGCAGGGCGCAGGCGGGCGCAGTGTAGCGGGGTCGGCCATCTCCACAGAACCGGTCAAGGCAATGTAGGCTTCGCCCTTGATAGGAGAAAACAATGACCCTGACCGAGCTGCGCTACATCGTCGCGGTCGCCCGCGAACGGCATTTCGGCCGCGCCGCCGAGGCTTGCCATGTGTCCCAGCCGACGCTGAGCGTCGCGATCAAGAAGCTGGAGGAGGAGCTGGACGTCAAGATCTTCGAGCGCGGCGCCGCCGAGGTCACGGTGACGCCGCTGGGCGAGGACATCGTGCGCCAGGCCCAGTCGGTGATCGAGCAGGCCAGCGCAATCAAGGAGATCGCCAAGCGTGGCAAGGACCCGCTGGCCGGCGCGCTGCGCCTGGGGCTGATCTACACGATAGGCCCCTATCTGCTGCCCCAGCTGGTCAAGAGCGTGATCGCGCACTACCCGCAGATGCCGCTAATGCTGCAGGAGAACTTCACCGTCAAGCTCTTGGAAATGCTGCGCACCGGCGAACTCGACTGCGCCATCATGGCCGAGCCCTTTCCCGACACCGGCCTGGCGATCGCGCCGCTCTACGACGAGCCCTTTGTGATCGCCGTGCCGGCCAGTCACCCCTTTGCCCAGCGCCCCTCGATCAGCTCGCAGGAGCTCAAGAGCGAGACCATGCTGCTGCTGGGCACCGGCCACTGCTTTCGCGACCATGTGCTGGAGGTCTGCCCCGAGTTCGCGCGCTTCTCCAGCGATGCCGAGGGCATACGCAAGAGCTTCGAGGGCAGCTCGCTGGAGACCATCAAGCATATGGTGGCCTCGGGCATGGGGGTCACCGTGGTGCCGGGCCTGAGCGTGCCCAAGGAGCCGCAGACCCATCTGCGCTTCGTCCCCTTCGCCGACCCGGTGCCGAGCCGCCGCGTCGTGCTGGCCTGGCGCCGCACCTTCACCCGCTACGAGGCCATCGCGGCGCTGCGCAATGCGATTTATGACTGCGCGCTGGACGGGGTGACACGGCTGTCCTGACTCTAAAGGGGCTTGAAGCGGCCGCGCCGTCCGGCGAACATGGGTATCGCCTGGAGAAGTTTGTTTTAGCTATCGCCGACTTTGATTCAAACAAATTGATCTATTGGTAGCCGAAATTTAGTCTTCTCCCTTCCATTCCAGCCACGGCTGGCCACACCCGAGGAGATAAGCCATGACCAGTGAAGCGAACAAGTGCCCCTTCCACCATGCTGCCGGCGGCGGCACGACGAACAAGGACTGGTGGCCCAACCAGCTGCGCGTCGATCTGCTGAACCAGCATTCCAGCAAGTCCGACCCGCTGGGCGAAACCTTCAACTACGCCGAAGAATTCAAGAAGCTCGACTACAAGGCGCTGAAGGCCGATCTGGTCAAGCTGATGACCGACAGCCAGGACTGGTGGCCGGCCGATTTCGGCCACTACGGCCCGCAGATGATTCGCATGGCCTGGCACTCGGCCGGCACCTACCGCACGCTCGACGGCCGCGGCGGCGGCGGCCGCGGCCAGCAGCGCTTCGCCCCGCTGAACTCCTGGCCCGACAACGTCAATATCGACAAGTCGCGCCGCCTGCTGTGGCCGATCAAGCAGAAGTACGGCCAGAAGATCTCCTGGGCCGACCTCTTCATCCTGGCCGGCAATGTGGCGCTGGAGTCGATGGGCTTTCGCACCTTCGGCTTCGCCGGCGGCCGCGCCGATGTCTGGGAACCGGACATGGACGTCAACTGGGGCGCCGAGAGCACCTGGCTGGCCACCGACAAGCGCTTCCACGGTGATCGCGAGCTGGACGCCAACCTCGGCGCCACCCATATGGGCCTGATCTATGTGAACCCCGAGGGCCCCAATGCCAGCGGCGATTACATGGCCGCCGCCAAGGACATCCGCGCCACCTTCTACCGCATGGCGATGGACGACGAGGAGATCGTCGCGCTGATCGCCGGCGGCCACACCTTCGGCAAGGCCCATGGCGCCGCCCCCGAATCGCACAAAGGCCCCGAGCCCGAGGGTGCCGGCATCGAGGCCCAGGGCCTGGGCTGGAACAGCAACTTCGGGCAAGGCCACGGCAAGGACACCGTCTCCAGCGGCCTCGAAGTGACCTGGACCACGACCCCGGCGCAGTGGGGCAACAACTTCTTCGAGAACTTGTTCAAGTTCGAGTGGGAGCTGGAGAAGAGCCCCGCCGGTGCCAAGCAGTGGGTGGCCAAGGACGCGCCGGACATCATTCCGGACGCCCATGTGCCGGGCAAGTTCCACAAGCCCAAGATGCTGACCACCGACCTGACGATGCGCTTCGACCCCGAGTTCGGCAAGATCTCCAAGCGCTTCCTGGAAGACCCGCAGGCCTTTGCCGAGGCCTTCGCCCGCGCCTGGTTCAAGCTGACCCACCGCGATATGGGCCCGAAGGCCCGCTACCTCGGCCCCGAGGTGCCGAAGGAAGACCTGATCTGGCAAGACCCGCTGCCGGCCGCCACGCACAACCCGTCCGCAGCGGACATCGCCGAGCTGAAGACCAAGATCGCGGCCTCCGGCCTGTCGATCAGCGAGCTGGTGTCGGTGGCCTGGGCCTCGGCATCGACCTTCCGTGGCGGTGACAAGCGTGGCGGCGCCAATGGCGCGCGCCTGGCCCTGGCACCGCAGAAGGACTGGGAAGTGAACCGGCGCGCCATCGCCGCCCTGCCCACCCTGGTCGAGATCCAGAAGGCCTCGGGCAAGGCCTCGCTGGCCGATGTGATCGTGCTGGCCGGCAGCGTCGGCCTCGAGCAGGCGGCCAAGGCGGCCGGCGTCGCGGTCGAGGTGCCGTTCGCGCCGGGTCGGGTCGATGCCACGCAGGAACAGACCGATGTCGAGTCCTTCGCGCTGATGGAGCCGCTGGCCGATGGTTTCCGCAACTACAAGAAGGGCAAGATCGGCGCGGCCACCGAGGCGCTGCTGATCGACCGGGCCCAGCTGCTGACGCTGACCGCGCCGGAGCTGACCGCCCTGGTCGGAGGCCTGCGCGTGCTCGGGGCCAATGCCGACGGCAGCAAGCACGGCGTGTTCACCGAGCAGGTCGGCGTGCTGAGCAATGTCTTCTTCGTCAACCTGCTCGATATGAGCACCGAGTGGAAGGCGGTCGATGGCGAGGGCGAGCTGTTCGAAGGCCGGGACCGCAAGACCGGCGCGGTCAGGTACAGCGGCACCCGCAACGATCTGGTGTTCGGCTCCAACTCGGTGCTGCGCGCCTATGCCGAGGTCTACGCCAGCGCGGACGGCCAGCAGAAGTTTGTCGCCGACTTCGTCGCCGCCTGGACCAAGGTGATGAACCTGGACCGCTTCGATCTGGCGTGATCGCGCGGCGTTGCTGAGAGAACCTGGGGTGGGCCTGGCCCACCCCTTTTGAGAGAGGACATGATGATGCTGAAGAAGGGACGAACCCTGCTGGGCCTGGCCGTGACGCTGGGCGGCACCGCCTTGAACGCGCAATACCTGGTCGAATGGATGCGGCATAGCAATATCTGACCCCCGCTCGTCCTATAGTTGCTGACATCCACTCAGTCAACCTCCAAGGACATTCATGAGCAAGAAGAAAGCGGCCCCGGGCACCGGCATCAATATCGGCATCGATGACAAGGACCGCGCCGCCATCGCCGCCGGCCTGTCCAAGCTGCTGGCCGACACCTACACGCTCTACCTGACCACCCACAACTTCCACTGGAACGTCACCGGGCCGATGTTCAACTCGCTGCATGCGATGTTCATGACCCAGTACACCGAGCTGTGGAACGCGGTCGACCCGATTGCCGAGCGCATCCGCTCGCTGGGCCACCCCGCCCCGGGCTCCTATGCGCAGTTCGCCAAGCTCAGCTCGCTGAAGGACGCACCGGCAACGCCGCCCAAGGCACTGGAGATGGTGCGCATCCTGGTCGAGGGCCATGAAGGCGCGGCGCGCACCGCGCGCAGCCTATTCCCGCTGGTCGACAAGGCCAGCGACGAGCCCAGCGCCGACATCCTGACCCAGCGCCTGACCGTGCACGAACAAACCGCCTGGATGCTGCGCAGCTTGTTGGAAGAGTAAATGCGATTGGCAGCGGCACCGCTGGCCCTGCTGCTGGTCGCAGGCGCGGTCCAGGCCCAGGCCCACGTCCAGAAGTTAAGCTGGGACGAGGCCCTGCAGCGTCTGCGCGGCGGCTCGGACCAACTGGCCGCCGCCCGCGCCGGCCTGGCCCACAAGCAGGCGCGCGCCGAGGGCATCGCCGGCCTGGGCGGGCCCAGCGTCAGCCTGAGCGGCGCGGCCTACCGCTACAAGGCCAGCCTGGACATCGATCTGGACCCCTTGTCCCAGCGCCTGGACCAGATCGTTCCGCAATTGCCGCCGCTACTGGGTCAGGTCTTGCCTGCCCTGCCGCAGCTGCCGCACAGCTACACGCTGGAGCGCAGCAACAGCGGCAGCACCGCCTCGCTCTCGGCCGTCTGGCCGCTCTATCTGGGTGGCGCGACCGAGGCCGCGCGCGGCCTGGCCGCCGCCCAGACCGCCGAGGCCAGCGCCGATCTGCAAAGCAGCGAGCATGAGGCGGCCGCACTGCTGGCACAGCGCTACTTCCTGACGCAGCTGGCGCGCCGCGCCGCGGCGTTGCGCGAGGCCGCCGCCGAGGGCATCGCGGCCCATGATGCGGCAGCCGAGAAGATGCTCGCCACCGGCGTGCTGTCCAGGCTCGAGCGGCTGCAGGCCCGCGCCGCCCTGGAAGACGCCCGCTACCAGGCGCGCAAGGCACGCAGCGATGCGGACCTGGCCGCGCTGGCGCTGGCACGCAGCCTCAAGCTCGACGCCCCGCCCCAGCCCAGCACGCCGCTGGCGCTGAGCCCGCGGCCGCTGCCGCCGCTGCAGGACTTCATCATCGTGGCCCTGGCCAACCATCCGGGCCTGGCCAAGGTGGCGGCCAAGAAGGAGCAGGCCAGCGAACTGCAGCGCGCCGGCAAGGCGCTCAACAAGCCCCAGCTGTTCGCCTTCGGCCAGCGCTCGCTGACGCACAACGGCGACTGGGTGGCCGGCGTCGGCCTGCGCCTGAATCTGTGGGACTCGCTGGACCATGGCGCGCTGGACCGCTCGCACGCCAGCCAGATCGCCCAGGCCGACGCGACCGACGCGCAGGCACGCAGCGATATCGCGCTGCTGGTCGAGCGCCAGTGGCGGGCCACCGAAAACGCCCGCGAGCAATACCTGAGCCTGCAGGCCCAGGACGAGCTGGCCCATGAGCTGCTGCGCCTGCGTCAGGCCGGCCTGCGCCAGGGCACCAGCACCACGCTGGACCTGATCGACGCCGAGCTGAACCTCGCCAAGCAGCGCACCGCCCGCGCCCAGGTCGCCTATGACTATGTGATGGCGCTGACCGGCCTGCTGCAGGCCTGCGCTCAGCTCGACAGCCTGGGCGACTATCTGAACCAGGCCGCCCTGCGCATCGAATGAAGAGCAAGCACACCGCCATGAACGCCAAGCAAGTCCTGACCCCGCTGCTGATCGCCCTGGCCGCCGGCCTGGGCATCTACGCGCTCTGGCAGGCCGGCCGTGGCCCCGAGCAGGCGCCGATCCAGGGCATGATGGAAGCGCAGGAAACCGATATCGCGCCCAAGCTGACCGGCCGCATCGCCGAGTTGCGGGTGCAAGAGGGCCAGGCCATCGCCAAGGGCGAGTTGCTGCTGCGCATCGACAGCCCCGAGGTGCAGGCCAAGCTGGCCCAGGCCAGCAATGCCGAGGCCGCAGCCTCGGCGGTGGCGCTGAAGGCGCACAACGGCGCCCGCCCGCAGGAGATCCGGATGGCACGCGCCAACTACGAGCGCGCCCAGGCCGGCGCCGAGCTGGCCAGGAAAAGCCATGAGCGGGTCGAGAGCCTGCACCGCGAGGGCCTGGTGGCCACGCAAAAACGCGACGAGGCCGAGGCCAACTGGCGCGCCAGCGAACGCTTGGCCGAGGCCGCCAAGGCGCAATGGGAGCTGGCCCAGGCGGGCGCCCGTGCCGAGGACCAGGCGGCCGCCAGCGCCCAGGCCCGCCAGGTGGCCGGCCTGGTGCAGGAGGTCGAGGCGGCCCGCGCCGAGACCGAGCTGACGAGCCCGGTGGCCGGTACCGTGGCCAAGCTGCTGGCCAAGGTCGGCGAGCTGTCGCCGGCCGGCGTGCCGGTCGTGACCGTTGTCGACCTGGCCGATCAATGGGCTGTCTTCAACGTGCGCGAGGACCAGCTGGCGCGCTTCGCGATCGGGGCCGAGTTCGAGGCCCGCCTGCCGGCCCTGCCCGAGCAGCCACGCCTGCGCTTCAAGGTCACGGCCTCCAAGGTGCTGCCCGACTTCGCCACCTGGCGCGCCACCCGCGGCAACCAGGGCTATGACCTGCGCACCTTCGAGGTCAAGGCGCGGCCGCTGCAGCCCATCCAGGGCGCCCGCCCGGGCATGAGCGTGCTGCTGCCGTGACTTCGGGCCGGCGCTCGGCTTGGGCCAAGGTCTGGGCGCGCGAATGGGCACAGCTGCGCGCCAGCCCGCTGGACCTGGCCATGCTCTCCTGGGTGCCGCTGCTGCTGGGCCTCTTGATGCTGTGGACCTTCTCGGCCGGCCTGGCGAGCCGGCTGCCCATCGCCGTGCTGGACCAGGACCACAGCGCCGCCTCGCGCCAGCTGCAACGCCTGCTCGATGCGGCGCCAGGCCTGCGTCTGGCCCGGCCGCTGGCCGATGCGGCCGAGGCCCGCAGCGCGCTGCAGGGCGGCGCGGTCTATGCAGTGCTGGTGATCCCGACAGGCCTGGCCCGCGAGCTCAAGAGCGGCCGGGCCGCCAGCGTCACCTTGCTGCACAACGCCCAGTTCGCGACCCACTCAGGCCTGATCCAGAAGGATGTGCGCGGCGCGGTCGGCACGATGTCGGCCGGCATCGAGATCCTGGCGCGCGAGAAGCGCGGCCAGGCGCCGCAGGCCGCGACACAGGGCTTCGAGCCGCTGCGCGCCGGCCTGAGCTCGCAGTACAACCCGGCGCTGAACTACCAGCAGTTCCTCGCCACCGCGCTGATGCCCGCCCTGCTGCATCTGCTGGCCATGGTGGCCGGCGCCTGGACCGTGGGCCGCGAGCTGCGCGACGGCACGAGCCCGGCCTGGCTGGACGCTGCCGGGGGTCAGACCTGGCCGGCCCTTCTTGCCAAACTGGCCCCCGCCTGGCTGCTGCTGGGCGCGGTCGATGCGGCCCTGATGCTGGCGCTGCTGGGCCTGGGTCTGCTGCCCTCGGGCGCTCCGATGCTGCTAGCCCTGCATGCGGCGCTGCTGGCGCTGTATCTGGCGCTGGGCGCGGCGGTGGCCCTGCTGGCGCGCTCGCTGCGCCTGGCCCTGTCGGCGGCCGGCTTCATCACCGCGCCAGCTTTTGCCTTCTCCGGCATCGGTTTTCCGCTGATGGCCATGCCCGAGGGCGCGCGGCTCTGGGCCGAGGCCCTGCCGCTGACCTGGCTGATGCAGGCCCAGGTCGGCCTGCTGCAGCAGGGCTGGACGGCGCAGCGCGCGCTGCCGCTGCTGGCCGCGCTGACGGCCGCTGCGCTGGCCCTGCTGGCGCTGGCCGTCTGGCGGCTGCCGCGAGTGGCCCATGACCCGGCCGCCTGGGGCAAGCGCTGATGAGCGGCTGGCTGCGCGAAGTTGTCGGCACCTGGCGCGCGGTGCTGCGCGATCCCGGCGTGCTGCTGATGCTTTTGGTCGCGCCGCTGATCTATTCCTTCTTCTACCCCTGGCCTTATGCGAGCGAGCAGCTGCAGCGGGTGCCAGTGGCCATCGTCGACCAGGATCACAGCGCCCTGAGCCGCCAGATCCAGCGTTTCGCACAGGCCAGCCCGCGTCTGGAGCTGGCGCTGCTGACGGCCGACGAGGGCCGGGCCCGGGCCGCGCTGGCGGCCGGCGAGATCCAGGGCTATGTGCTGCTGCCGGCCGGGCTCAAGCGCGAGGCCGGCCGTGGCCGGGCTCAGGTCGTGCCGGTGCTGGCCGACGGCGCCTACTTCCTCGCCAACAAGATCGTGCTGCTGGGGTTTGCCGAGGTGCTGGGCACCGTGTCGGCCGGCATCGAGCTGCGCCAGCTGCAGGCCCAGGACCAGTCACCGCTGCAGGCCGCCGCCAGCCGCAGCCCGCTGAATGTGGAGCTGGCCGCGCTCTACAACCCGCATGAGGGCTATGGCAGCGCCGTGGTGCCGGCGGTGGCGGTGCTGATCGTGCAGCAGCTGCTGCTGATCGGTGTCGCGATGTGGGCGGGCCAGCGCTTCGAGGACCGCGCGCGGCCCGCCGAGGACCTTGCGATCTGGAGCGCCCGCACCGCCGCCTTCGCCAGCTTCGGCGGGCTCAGCGCGGCCTGGTTCTTTGTGCTGATCTTTCCCTTCTTCGGCTATGCCCATGGCGGCAACCCGGCCGGCGCGGCCTTGGCAGCGCTGCCTTTTTGCTGGGCCATCGCGGCGGCCGGTGTGGCGCTGGGTGCGCTGCTGGCCGAGCGCGAGCGGGCCATGCAGCTGCTGCTCTGCACTTCGTTGCCGATGGCCTTTCTGGCCGGCTTCTCGTGGCCGCGCGAGGCCCTGCCGGCGCCGCTGTGGTGGCTGGGCGAGCTCCTGATCCCGGCGGTGCCGGGCATCCAGGGCTTTGTGCGGCTCAACCAGATGGGCGCGCCGCTGCAGGCCGTAGTCCCGCAGCTGCTGGCGCTTGGCGGCCAGGCGCTGGGCTACAGCCTGCTGGCGGCCTGGGCGCTGCGGCGCCGGGCGGCCGCGATCAGGTCTGCGGCGGTGCCTGGCCTTCCAGGATGACAAAGGCGTCGTCGGCCGGCCGGTAGTCCAGCAGCCGGCGCGTCCGGTCTATGGCCAGGCGTTTGTAGCGGTTGTCCGACACGCCGTGCACCACATGAAAACCGCTCAGCTCGGCCTCGACACAGCGCTGCAGCAGCTGCACCACATCGCGCTCGCTGATGAAGGCGGCCACATCGCGCGGGCTGTGGCGCTGGCCCGGCGCAAACTCGGCGACATTGGCGATGCGCACCGCCACGGTGGTCATCATGCCGTCCTGCGCGAACAGCGCAGCCAGCGCCTCGCCGAAGGCCTTGCTGGCGCCATAGAGGTTCTTGGGGCGCGGCGCCATCTGCTCCTGCACCTGCACATCGAGCGCATAGCCCTCGACGGCCTGGGCGCTGCTGGCAAAGACAAAGCGCCGGCAGCCCTGGGCCCGGGCGGCTGTGAACAGGTTGTAACTGCCGACGATATTGACCGGCAGCAGCGAGCCCATGAAGTCCGCCTGCGGCGAGGGGTCGGCCGCCAGATGGATCACCGTGTCAATGCCGGCGCAGGCACGCAGGCAGGCCTGGGCATCGCTGATGTCCAGCGCCAGCACCTCGGCGCCGGAGTCGGCCAGGCCGGCGGTGGCGATATCGGCCAGGCGCAGGGCCGAGCGGTCCGGCTGCGCCCGCCAGAAGGCGCGGCCGATGCGGCCGGCGGCGCCGGTGATCAGGATCTTGTTCTGGCTCGGTGTGCTCATGATGGGGTGGCCCTGGTTTGCTCGGAGCGCAGTGTGCCAGCCACATTGGCGCGCGCGCGGGCACAGGTCACAATGGCTCATGCTCCGCCCCACCCGCATTGCCATCCTCAGCTTCGACGGTTTCAACGAGCTCGACAGCTTCATCGCGCTGGGTCTGCTTAACCGGCTGCGGCCACAGGGCTTCAGCGCCGAGCTGTGCGGGCCGGGCAGCCATGTGACATCGATGAACGGCGTCACGGTGCAGCTGCAGCGGCCGCTGGAGTGGGCCAACGAGGCTGATGTCGTGCTGTTCGGCTCGGGCCTCTACACCCGCGCGATCGCCGAGAACAGCGCGCTGCTGGACCGGCTGCAGCTCGACCCGGTGCGCCAGCTGATCGGCGCGCAATGCTCGGGCACCCTGTTGATGGCCCGCCTGGGTCTGCTGGGCGACTGCCCCGCCTGCACCGATCTGACGACCAAGCCCTGGGTCGTCGAGGCCGGCGCCGTGGTGCTGGACGAACCCTTCCACGCCCGTGGCCCCATCGCCACCGCCGGCGGCTGCCTGGCCTCGCAATACCTGGCCACCTGGGTGATGCTGAAGAAAGCCGGCGAGGCCGCCGCCCGCGAGGCGCTGCACTATGTGGCGCCGGTGGGGGAGAAGCAGGCCTATGTGGAGCGGCTGCTGGCCAGGGTTAGGTCGGGGGACGCGAGCCTTTGAGGTCGTTCGCAGAACTACTCTTGCTCAGCCTGCGCAGAGGATGTCCCGGAGGTGCCAGCTCGCTCACCGCTCGTTGGAAAGCAGAGGATCGGGTGATCTCAGTGGGTACACGGATCGATTGGCTTCCATCGAGCGTGACCAAGTCTATGCATTGAAGGCCGATGTAGGACGTGCGGCGAACAACCAAATTGTCCTGCCAGTCCAACCTGGTCCTACCTCCACTCGCTTGCATCGCCCCTTCAATGCCCTCCGTTGTGAGCGTGATCCAGGTGAACGTCCTGGCAAAGAAGTACATCAGTAGCGCGGCACCCATGCTCAAGAGCAGGTCTGCGATACCCAACACGCCTTCTTTCAGGAAGCCCAGCAGCATCAGCAGTCCGGCGGCGAGTGCAAGCCGCACTTGATAACGAAGCAAGGTTCCATGCACCGCACTCGCAGGGAGGCTGAAGGATGTACGCCTGAGCATGTTTCTGAGATCTAAACCGATGGATGTGTGACGGCCAGCTCATTGTCACGGCCCGACGCCTCGCGTTCTTGCTGAGCCGGGCGAAGCTGGCGCTGTTCTGCAACGCCTGGCGCCGCGTCTGCAGGGCAAAGCAGGTCTGGACGATCAGGTAGCAGGCGTTGCGGGCGAGGCGACGGTCACCAACGCGGCATCTCGCGCAGGACCCGATATCGATCATCGTGATGACATCGTCCATGGTGGCTGGCCTCAAGGGCCTGTTCAAGCAAAGGCAGAAATGCCAACACGGCGAGCAATCCACTAACACGCTTGTCAAAGCCTAGGCTGGCGACAACGCGGGCCGGCATAGTCTCCGAGCGATGTCCAGCACATGCAAGCGCGATAATCCGCCGCTTGCCCTCCTGAAGCACCCGCCCATGTCCGCCGACCAGCCCAATCCCGTCAAGACGCGTATCGAAACCGAAGTGCGCCGCCGCCGCACCTTCGCCATCATTTCCCACCCCGACGCCGGCAAGACCACGCTGACGGAGAAGCTGCTGCTGTTCTCGGGTGCGATCCAGATCGCCGGCTCGGTGAAGGCACGCAAGGCCTCGCGCCATGCGACCTCGGACTGGATGGAGATCGAGAAGCAGCGCGGCATCTCGGTGGCTTCGTCGGTGATGCAGATGGAGTATCGCGACTGCGTGATCAATCTGCTCGACACCCCGGGCCACCAGGACTTCTCGGAAGACACCTACCGCGTGCTGACTGCGGTCGATGCGGCGCTGATGGTGATCGATGCGGCCAACGGCGTGGAGCCGCAGACCCGCCGTCTGCTGCAGGTCTGCCGGGCCCGCAACACGCCGATCCTGACCTTCGTCAACAAGATGGACCGCGAGGTGCAGGACCCGCTGGCGCTGATGGACGAGATCGAGCGCGAGCTGGGCATGACGGTCGTACCCTTCACCTGGCCGGTCGGCATGGGCAAGGCCTTCCACGGCGTGATGGATTTGCGCAAGCAGCAGATGCGGGTGTTCGCGCCGGGCGAGGACAGGGCCGCCGGCGAGGAGGAGGTGCTGGCGGGCCTGGACAACCCCGAGTACGCGGGCCGCTTCGGCATGCAGTATGAGCAGGCCCAGGGCGAGATCGAGCTGGTGCGCGAGGCGGCGCCGGCCTTTGACCTGGACGACTTCCTGGCCGGCCGGCAGACGCCGATGTTCTTCGGCTCGGCGGTCAACAACTTCGGCGTGCAGGAAATTCTGGACTCGCTGGTCGAGTTGGCGCCGGCGCCCGGCGAGCGGGCCGCGCTGCAGCGCGTGGTCAAGCCCGAGGAGACGAAATTCAGCGGCGTGGTGTTCAAAATTCAAGCGAACATGGACCCGGCCCATCGCGACCGCATCGCCTTCCTGCGCGTGGCCTCGGGCCATTTCGAGCGCGGCATGCGGCTCAAGGTGGTGCGCTCCGGCAAGGAGCTGCGGCCCAACACGGTGGTGAGTTTCCTGAGCCAGCGCCGCGAGCTGCTGGACGAAGCCTTCGGCGGCGACATCATCGGCATCCCCAACCACGGCGTGCTGCAGCTGGGCGACACCATCACCGAGGGCGAGGCCCTGCAGTTCACCGGCCTGCCCTTCTTCGCGCCGGAAATGTTCCGCAGCGTCGAGGTGGCCGACCCGCTGAAGACCAAGCAGCTGAAGGCCGGCCTGACCCAGCTGGGCGAGGAAGGTGCGATCCAGGTGTTCCGCCCCATCGTCGGCAGCGTGCTGCTCTTGGGCGCGGTCGGCCAGCTGCAGTTCGAGGTGGTCGCGCACCGGCTGGAGCATGAGTACGGCGTCAAGGCCCGCATCACCGGCAGCCGCTTCCAGGTGGCGCGCTGGGTGACCTGCGACGATGAGAAAGAGCTGAAGCGCTTCATCGACGCCAACGATCACCGCATGGCCTATGACGCGGTGGACGCGCCGACCGTGCTGGTCGAGTACGCGCCCGAGCTGCGCGCGATCGAGGCCAACTGGCCCAAGATCAAGTTCCACGCGCTGCGCGAGCATGCGGGGCTGGTGTTCCAGAAACGAATCGACGGCTGACGCGAAAAGCTTGGCATTGCCGGCGCTCGGGCGTCATCGGGCCATCACCGGGCCTGCCTACACTGGCCCGATGCAGAAGAAACAGGGAGCCACCCGGCTGGATCGACGGGCGTTCACGGCACTGGCCTTGATGGGACTGGGGGGCGCGCGGGCGGCCGACACCCGGCTGCGCGGCTTCACCGAAAACCTGCCGCCGCTGAATCATGAAATCGAGGGTCGGGCCGGCGGCTTCAGCGTCGAGCTGCTGCGGCTGATCGCCACCGAGGTGGAGCTGCCGATCAACATCGAGGTCATGCCCTGGCCGCGCGCTCAGCAGGGTGCCGCGCAGACCCGGGCCAGCCTGCTGTTCTCGCTGACCCGCACGCCCGAGCGGGAAGCGCAGTTCCAGTGGGTGGGGCCGATCGGCCCGCGCCGCATCATGATTTACCGGCTCGACAGCCGCGCCGACATCCGCCCGAGCAGCCTGCAGCAGCTGCAGGGCCAGCGCATCGGCGTGGTGCGCGACTCGGCGGCGGCGCGCCAGCTGCTAGCCGACGGGCTGCGGCCCGAGGAGCATCTGGAATGGGCGCTGGATGACGAGAGCAATCTTCGCAAGCTGCTGGCGGGCCGAATGTCGCTGCTGCTGATGCTGGACTGGGCCGCCGCCTGGCATCTGCGCCGGCTGCAGCTGCCTTTGGACACACTGAGTGCCGTGCTGCCCTACGACACCGACAAGTCCTACTGGTACGGCCTGCCGCCCGATGCCGACCCGGCCCTGGTGAAGCGGCTGCAGACGGCGCTGGACCGCATCAAACGCGACGGCCGCTATGCGCAGCTGCGGCAGCGCTACTTCGCCTGAGCCGCTAGACTGGCACGGCCCACCGTCGCCCGAGGCCGCCCATGACCATTCTGCAGACCGAACGACTCCGCCTGGAACCCTTTGCGGACCATCATTTCGAGGGTCTGCACGCGATCGACAGCGACCCCGAGGTGATGCGCTACATCAGCGGCAAGCCCGACACGCGCGAGGACACGGCCGCGGGGATCGCCCGGGTCAAGGCCCGTTGGGCCGAGTGGGGCTATTCCTGGTGGGCCTTCATCGAGAAGGACAGCGGCCAGATCATCGGCTCCGGCTGCATCCAGCACCTGGCCCGCGACAAGGCCAATCCGCTGGAGATCGGCTGGCGGCTGCGGCGCGACCGCTGGCACCAGGGCTTGGCCTCGGAGGCGGCTCAGGTCATGGCCGCCTTCGCCTTCGACACGCTGGGCACGCCGCAGCTGTGCGCCGTCTGCCACCCCGACAACAAGGGCTCGGCGCGCGTGATGCAGCGCCTGGGCATGAGCTATCGTGGGATCGAGCGCTGGTACGTGATGGACACGGCGGTCTACGAGATCAGCCGCGCGGACTGGCAGATACGGACCGGATCCTAGTCAGGAGGCCCACGATGCAGACCCTCGACGAGATGCTGACGCTGAAGCTGCTGACCCCCGACCAGCATGACGAAATCCGCGCCTGGGCGCGCCGGGCCAAGACGCCCGAGAAGATCATGCAGATGCCGCCCCATCTGTGGCGGGCACTGGAGGAGGCCAGCGTGCTGATGGATTTCGACGCGGACCTGGCCACCAGCCAGTAGTCGCCGCGATGCTGCGCCGGCCGGGGCGCAGCCATCATCATCAACCGGACATTGCTGCAGTGCACAATAGGTGCTCCACCAGCCTCGGGAGCCTGCATGCGCCGCGTTGTCTTCAATCAGAAGGGTGGGGTCGGCAAGTCGACCATCACCAGCAATCTGGCCGCCATCGCGGCCGCGCGCGGTCGGCGCACGCTGCTGATCGATCTCGACCCGCAGGGCAATAGCAGCCGCTATCTGCTGGGCGACACGGCCGACGACGCGGCTGCCGGGGCGGCCGAGTTCTTCGAGAGCACGCTGAAGTTCAGCGTGCGCGCGCCCAAGACCGATGACTTCATCGTCGAGACTCCCTGGCCCGGTCTGCAGCTGATGCCCGCCAGCCCGGCGCTGGACGAGCTGCACGGCAAGCTGGAGAGCCGCTACAAGATCTACAAGCTGCGCGACGCGCTGCTCGAGCTGGCCGAGGACTACGACGAAATCTGGATCGACACGCCGCCGGCGCTGAATTTCTACACCCGCTCGGCGCTGATCGCGGCCGAGGGCTGCCTGATCCCCTTCGACTGCGACGACTTCTCGCGCCGCGCTCTTTACGGCCTGCTGGACAGCGTGCAGGAGATCCGCGCCGACCACAATGCGGAGTTACGGGTCGAGGGCATCGTGGTCAACCAGTTCCAGCCGCGCGCCAGCCTGCCGCAGCGCACCGTGCAGGAGCTGATCGACGAGGGCCTGCCGGTGTTGCAGCCCTACCTCAGCGCCAGCGTCAAGATCAAGGAGTCGCACGAGCTGGCGCGGCCGATGATCCATCTGGACCCGCGCCACAAGCTGAGCCTGGAATTTGTCGCCTTGTATGAAGGATTGAACCCGGGCGCCTGAAACCGGCACCCGGGCACAAGGCTTACTGCGGCACGCTCAACACCCCGGCGTCAAAGCCGATCGCGTCCGCAGCGGCCGGTGTCGCGGCCCAGGGCGGCACATCGCTGGCCGCCAGCGCGGTCGCGGCGGCGCGCGGCGTCGTGCGCACCACCTGGCTGGCCGGCAGGGCCGTGCCGTTCTTCAGATGGGCCCACATCTGGTCCATCGCGCGCACGAAGTAGACGTGCAGCGGGATGTAGCGGGTCTCATAGCCCAAGAGCGCGCCGAAGGCGATGAAGCTGTCGAAATGCTGCGCATTGGTGACCTCGTAATAGCGGGTCTTGGCCGTGGCCGCCTCCTGCACCAGGTTCTTGCCGTAATAGGCCCGCCCCGCATGGTTGACCGGGATCAGCGTGTCGTTGCGGCCGGCCACGATGATGGTGGGCAGGCCGCGCAGCTTGGCGCTGAGCTGCACCTCGTTCATGCCGGCGATCACGCGGTCCGACCAGGCTTTCATATTGCCGAACAGGCCGGCGCCGCTGACCGGATCCTTGGCCGTCACCAGCGCGCGCATGCACAGCGCGCCATCGAGCGCGAAGTCGGCCGTGGCGCTGGTCGGCGAGACGGCCAGGAAGTCCAGCTTGGCGCCACCAACGGCGTCGTTGTAGACGATGTTGACGCCCGAGGTCGGCGGCACGCCGTTGCCGCCAGAGAACAGCGAGGCCTGCACCGCCGGCACCTGGGCGACCACATCGCCGGTGGCATTGGTGTTGGCATAGCTGAAACCGCAGACGTTGTCGGTGACCTTGAAGCGACCGTAGCTGTTCACATAGGTCATCACGATGGAGTTGGTCGCAAAGCGGAAGTGCGACTGCTGCAGATAGTTGGTCTCGGCCATCCAGCCGTAGGCATTCATCTTGGCCAGGGCCTCGTCGGCCTGCTCGGCCAGGCTCGCGCCGGCCAGCAGTTCTCGGGTCTTCAGCGCGGCGCAGCGGTTTTGCGCGGCCGTGGTGTAGGCGGCCGGCCAGAAGGCCGCGTTCAGCGACAGCCCGGCCTGGGCCGAGAGCGCCGCGCAGGGCTGGTAGATATTGGCGAAGGTGAAGTAGTCGATCAGCGGCTTGCTGTGCGTGGCCACCGTGGCCGCACCCTGCTTGATCGTCAGCCCGGTATTGGCTCCGGGCTGGGCATTCGGCTCGGTGACGGCCACGCCGTCGATCAGGCTCTCGGTGTCCTGTTCGGCCGCTGCCAGCGCGGCGCCGCCGCCGTTGGATACCGAGGACGCGATCACCGTGGTGCTGGCCGGCGTGATCACGACTTCCTTCTTGCCAGGCTGGGCGGCGATGTCCTTGCCGTACTTCTCGTTGAGCACATAGAAGGCGAACTTGATCGCCCGCAAGGTGTCGCGGCCCCAGTCCTTCTCGGGGTTCTGCTGCGAGTGCGCATGCTTGTAGGCGACCCGGTTCGGGAAGGCCGCGATATAGCCCAGGCGCTCGGCCTCGCTGAGATCGGCCTTGAAGTGCGCCTTCTTGGCGGCCGCCGTCGCGCTGGCGATGGTGCCGTCGATCTGGATCACATTGTCGCTGGTCAGGTCGTGCAGGCCGTTGCCCGAGCCCTTGTCCACATAAGCCACCGCGCAGCCGCGCTTGAGGCCCCATTCGCCGGCCGTGCCGATGGCACCGTAGACGCCGCGCGAGCCCGAGGAGGTGGCGCTGACGATGCAGGGCTTGGTGGCATCGAAGCCGGCCGGCACCTGGACCATCATGACCACGTTCTGCTTGCCCGAGCCGTCGTCGGCCACCGCGATGTGCTCGCTGCCGGCCACCTTGCCCTCGCCCAGCGTGTCGGCGCCGGCGGTATCGATATTGGGGCCATAGAGCCGGCCGAAGCCGCCCGACGCGGTGTAGTCGACCAGGGCGCGGTAGTTGGTGAAGATGGCGTTGCGGCGCGCCTCGGCGACGGTGGGCGCCAGCGGGTTGGCAAAGGCCGGCGCGGCGGCCGCCAGCAGGCCGGTCTTGCCGAGGCCGCCGGTCAAGAGGTCGTCGCTGGCGCCGTCATAGCTGGCCGCCGCCACGGCGCCACTGACGAAGCTGGGCAGGGTGTTGACCACCGGTGCCGGAGCCGGCGGTGGGGCCGGCGGCGGCGCCGGATCGTCGGAACCGCCGCAGGCGCTCAGCAAAGCGACGGCCAGGCAGGAGGAGGTTGCGGTGAAGCGTTTCATCGATGATGTCTCCGGTGGTTCGGTGGGGCCTCTCGATGGGGGCCTTGATCCGCTCAGCCCATGGTGACAATCCCGAGTCGGGACGGCTGGCAGTCCGCTAGGCTAGGCAGCCATGCACATCAGCAACAGCCCCGTGATTACGCCCGGGTTTTCCCCAGCCGAGACCTTTGCGGCCCTGAGCCCACTAGGCCTGGTGCTGGCTCGCGAGCGCGTGCTGCTGTGGGTCAACGAGGCCTTTGCGACGATGTTCGGCTATGCCCGCGAGGACCTGATCGGCCAGAGCTTCTGCCTGCTGTTCGCGACCAGGACCGAGTTCGAGCGCATCGGCCTGCGCATGCAGACCGCGCTGGGCCAGAGCGGCCACTACCAGGACGAGCGCCTGATGCGCTGCCGAGACGGCCGGCTGCAGTGGTTTCGCGTCCATGGCCACACCAGCGATCGCTCGGCGCCGCTGCGAGAGGCGGCGTGGGTCTTCGAGCCGCTGACCGGTGGTGTCGCGCCCGACGCGCTGAGCCCGCGCGAGCGCGAGGTGCTGGCCGGCATGGTCGGCGGCCAGACCGCCAAGGAGTGCGCGCGCGAGCTCGGGCTGTCGCCACGCACCGTCGAAAAGCTGCGCGGCCGGCTGCGTCAGCGCTATGGCGTGCACACCGCCGCCGGGCTGATGGGCCGGGTGCTGGGATTGCCGTGAACGTCATCCGGGTAAGCCCTTGCGCAATCGTACGTAAAGGTCTTCACCCTGCCCCGGCCACCCGGGATCGCCCTACATTGAGCCTCCAACTCTAAGAAATGCCGATGAGCGAACTCATCCTGGAGACACGTGGACTCACCAAAGAGTTCAAGGGCTTTACCGCCGTCGATGGCGTGGATCTGCGGGTCCAGCGCGGGCATATCCATGCGCTGATCGGCCCCAACGGCGCCGGCAAGACCACCTGCTTCAATCTGCTGACCAAATTCCTGGAACCGACCCGCGGTGCCATCGTCTTCAACGGTGTGGACATCACCGGCGAGAAGCCGGCCCAGATCGCGCGGCGCGGCGTGATCCGCTCCTTCCAGATCTCGGCGGTGTTCCCGCATCTGACGGTGCTGGAGAACGTGCGCATCGGATTGCAGCGCTTCACCGGCACCAGCTTCCATTTCTGGAAGGGCTTGACCGGCTTGAAGCAGCTTGACGACCGGGTGCTGGCCCTGCTGGAACTGGTGGACCTGCGCGAGATGGCGGCGCTGAAGGCGGCCGACCTGCCCTATGGCCGCAAGCGCGCGCTCGAGATCGCAACGACGATGGCGATGGAGCCGGCGCTGATGCTGCTGGACGAGCCGACCCAGGGCATGGGCCATGAGGACGTGGAGCGTGTCACCGATCTGATCAAGCGGGTGGCCGAGGGCCGCACCGTGCTGATGGTTGAACACAATATGCGCGTGGTCTCGAAGATTGCCGACCGCATCACCGTGCTGGCGCGCGGCGCCGTGCTGGCCGAGGGCGACTACAACGAGGTGTCCAAGCACCCGGCGGTGCTGGAGGCTTATATGGGCAGCGAGGCGACCGAGCTCCAAGGGGCCCACTGAGCATGAGCGAGATTGCACTTCAAATCACCGATCTGCAGGCCTGGTACGGCGAAAGCCATATCCTGCACGGCATCAATCTGAGCGTGCCCAAGGGTCAGGTCATGACCTTGCTGGGCCGCAACGGCGCCGGCCGCACCACCACCCTGCGCGCCATCATGGGCCTGACCGGCGAGCGCAAGGGTTCGATCAAGGTGCATGGCCAGGAAACCATCGGCCTGCCGACCCACCGCATCGCCCATCTGGGGCTGGGCTATTGCCCGGAGGAGCGCGGCATCTTCGCCTCGCTGACCACCGAGGAGAATCTGCGCCTGCCGCCACGCCTGCCCGGCGGCCGGGGCAAGCCGATGAGCGAAGCCGAGATCTACGCGATGTTTCCGAACCTGGCCGAGCGTCGCCAGAGCCAGGGCACACGACTGTCCGGCGGCGAGCAGCAGATGCTGGCCGTGGCCCGCATCCTGCGCACCGGCGCCGACATCCTCCTGCTCGACGAGATCTCCGAGGGCCTGGCCCCGGTGATCGTCCAGGCCCTGGCCCGCATGATCAAGACGCTGAAGTCCCAGGGCTTCACCATCGTGATGGTGGAGCAGAACTTCCGCTTCGCCGCGCCGCTGGCCGATCACTTCGTCGTGATCGAGCATGGCAGCGTCGTCGAATCCTTCCCCGCCGCCGAGCTAGAGGCCAAGAGAGCCGTGCTCGACGAGCTGCTCAGTGTCTGAGTCCCCCATCACCTTCACATGCCCATCAAGGAGACAAGCATGACCTACTCTCTCAAACGCGTTGCCCTGGCCGCCGCCGCAGCCTGCGCGCTGTCCGGCGGTTCCTTCCAGGCCCAGGCCCAGGTCTCCGGCGATGTGGTCAAGATCGGCATCATCACCGACATGTCCAGCCTCTATGCCGACATCGACGGCGCTGGCGGTGTCGAGGCCATCAAGCTGGCCATCGCCGATATGAAGGGCATGGTCGCCGGCAAGAAGATCGAGCTGATCTATGCCGACCACCAGAACAAGGCCGATGTGGCCGCGTCCAAGGCGCGCGAGTGGATAGACACTCAGGGCCTGGACCTGCTGATCGGCGGCACCAACTCCGGCGCCAATCTGGCGATGGCCAAGATCGCGGCCGAGAAGAAGAAGCCCTTCATCTCGGTCGGCGCCGCCTCCTCGCGCCTGACCAACGAAGACTGCACGCCCTACACCATCCACTACGCCTATGACACCGTGGCCCTGGCCAACGGCACCGGCAATGCGGTGGTCAAGAGCGGTGGCAAGAGCTGGTACTTCCTGACCGCCGACTATGCCTTCGGCGCCTCGCTGCAAAGCGATGCCACGGCCGTCGTGCAGAAGGCCGGCGGCACCGTCGTCGGCAGCGTCAAGCATCCGCTGTCGGCCAGCGACTTCAGCTCCTTCCTGCTGCAGGCCCAGGGCAGCAAGGCCCAGATCCTCGGTCTGGCCAATGCCGGCGGCGACACGATCAACTCGATCAAGGCGGCCAACGAGTTCGGCATCACGAAGACGATGAAACTGGCCGGCCTGCTGATGTTCATCAACGACATCCACTCGCTGGGCCTGCAAGCGACCCAGGGCATGTACTTGACCGACGGCTGGTACTGGAACCAGAGCCCCGAATCGCGCGTCTGGGCGCGTCGCTTCTTCGAGAAGATGAAGCGCATGCCCTCGATGCTGCAGGCCGGTGACTACTCGGCCACGACGCACTACCTGAAGGCCGTCGAGGCCACCAAGACCGACGACGCCGACAAGGTGATCGCGCAGATGAAGGCCACCAAGGTCAACGACTTCTTCGCGAAGAACGGCGAGATCGGCCCCGACGGCCGGCACCGCTACGACATGTACCTGATGCAGGTGAAGACCCCGGCCGAATCGAAGGAGCCCTGGGACTACTACAAGGTCGCCCAGGTGATCCCGGCCAACGAGGCCTATACGAAGATCTCCGAGAGCAAGTGCCCCTTGATCAAGAAGTGACCTGACGACGTTGAGCTGCTGAAGACATGACAGACTTTTTTGGCATTCCTTTGCCGGCGCTGCTCGGGCAGCTGCTGCTGGGCCTGGTGAACGGCTCGTTCTACGCGATGCTGTCGCTGGGCCTGGCCGTGATCTTCGGCATGCTCAACATCATCAACTTCGCCCATGGCGCCCTCTACATGATGGGCGCCTTCCTGGCCTGGATGGGCCTGGAATACCTGGGCCTCAATTACTGGGTGATGCTGCTGCTGGCGCCGCTGATCGTCGGCCTGCTGGGCATCCTGATCGAGCGACTGCTCTTGCAGTGGCTCTACAAGCTCGACCACATCTACGGCCTCTTGCTGACCTTCGGCATCACGCTAGTGATGGAAGGCATCTTCCGCAGCTTCTACGGCGTTTCGGGCCAGCAGTACAACGTGCCCGAGGCCCTGCAGGGCGCGACGAACCTGGGCTTCATGATCCTGCCGAACTACCGCGCCTGGGTCGTCGTCGCCTCGCTGATCGTCTGCTTCGCGGTCTGGGCCCTGATCGAGAAGACCTCGCTGGGCGCTACCTTGCGCGCCGGCACCGAGAACGCCAAGCTGGTGCAGGCCTTCGGCATCAATGTGCCGCGCATGATCACGCTGACCTATGCCGGCGGCGTCGCGCTGGCGGCCTTTGCCGGCGTGCTGGCCGCGCCCATCCTGCAGGTCACCGCGCTGATGGGCAGCAATCTGATCATCGTCGTGTTCGCGGTGGTCGTGATCGGCGGCATGGGATCGATCCTCGGCTCCATCCTGACCGGCCTGGGCCTGGGCATCATCGAGGGCCTGACCAAGGTGTTCTACCCCGAGGCCTCCAACACCGTGGTCTTTGTCGTGATGGCCATCGTCCTGCTGGTGCGCCCCGCCGGTCTGTTCGGTAAAGAGAAATGAACGACAAAAAGAACAACCCCCTGATCGGCTACGGCGCGCTGTTCCTGGCCGTCGCCATCCTGCCCTGGCTGGGTGTCTATCCGATCTTCGTGATGAAGGTCATGTGCTATGCGCTGTTCGCCTGCGCCTTCAATCTGCTGATCGGCTTCACCGGCCTCTTGAGCTTCGGCCATGCCGCCTTTCTGGGCGCGGCCGCTTACGGCGCTGGCCATGCGCTGAAGGTCTGGGGCCTGCCGGCGCCGTTGGGCCTGCTGTTCGGCGCCGGCGCGGCCGCCGCGGTGGGCCTGGTGTTCGGCCTGCTGGCGATCCGCCGCTCGGGCATCTACTTCTCGATGATCACACTGGCGCTGGCCCAGATGCTGTTCTTCTTCTTTCTGCAAGCGCCGTTCACCGGCGGCGAGGACGGGTTGCAGTCGGTGCCGCGCGGCAGCTTCTTCGGCATTGACCTGAGCAGCGACCTGAGCCTGTACTACGTGGTGCTGGCCATCTTCGGCGGCGGCTTCTGGCTGATCTACCGCACCGTGCACTCGCCCTTCGGCCAGGTGCTGACCTCGATCCGCGAGAACGAGGCGCGCGCCACCTCGCTGGGCTATGACGTCGACCGCTTCAAGCTGGTCGCCTTCGTGCTGTCGGCCGCGCTGGCCGGCCTGGCCGGCGCCACCAAAACCCTGGTGCTGGGCTTCGCGACCCTGACCGATGCGATCTGGACCACCTCGGGCCTGGTGATCCTGATGACACTGGTCGGCGGCATGGGCACGATGATCGGCCCCATCGTCGGCGCGCTGATCATCATCGCACTGGAGAACAAGATCGGCGACGCCGGCAAGGCCCTGGCCGAGATCACCGGCATCAACTGGTTCAACGGCCTGGGCGAATCGGTCAGCCTGGTCACCGGCCTGATCTTCATCATCTGCGTGCTGGCCTTCCGCCGCGGCGTGGTGGGCGAGGCGCTGGCGCTTTGGGACAAGCTCAAGGCCAAGCGACCCGCCTAGCGGTCATCCCGCCAGACCGACGTAGACCTCCTGCACATCATCATGCGCGTCGATGGCAGCGAGGAAAGCCTCCACCTCCTCCAGCTCGGCCGCGCCCAGACCCGCTACCGGGTTCTTGGGCCGGTAGCCCAGCTTGGCCGAGAGGACGTTGAAGCCATGGGCCGGCAACGCCTTGACGACCACGTCCAGATCGGCCGGCTCGCTGATGAACAGGGTCTGGCCCTCTTCCTCGCCCGGCTCGAAATCCTGCGCGCCGGCCTCGATCGCGGCCAGTTCCGCATCGGCGCCGGCCGCGGCCGGTGCGCCCTCGATCAGGCCCACATGGTCGAAATCCCATGAGACCGAGCCGGCCGCGCCCAGCTGGCCCTTGCGGAACAGCACGCGGATCTCCGACACGGTGCGGTTGACGTTGTCGGTCAGGCACTCGACGATCAGCGGCACGCGGTGCGGCGTGAAGCCCTCATAGGTGACACGCTCGAACTGCACCGCCTCGCCCAGCAGGCCGGCGCCCTTCTTGATCGCGCGCTCCAGCGTCTCGCGCGGCATCGAGGCCTTCTTGGCCTGCTCGACCACCATGCGCAGCCGCGCATTCATGTCCGGATCGGCGCCGCCGCGCGCGGCCTGCATGATCTCCTTGGACAGCTTGGTGAAGATGCGGCCCTTGGCATTGGCCGCCAGGTCCTTGTGTTTGGCTTTCCACTGTGCGCCCATGGCGGCTGCTCCTTGCTGATCTGCGGGTTGGTGGGGCGGGGTTATACACCCTCGCCGCTGGCACACAATGCGCGCACCATGCCCCAGCACGCCCACAAGCCCTCTTCCCTGCGGATCGAAGCCCTCGCCCACCATCCTGAGGCCTTGCCGACGCTGGTGGCCTGGTTCGAGGCCGAGTGGCCCGGCTGGTATTGCAGCGGGCGTGGCGATGCGGCGGCCGATCTGCAGGGCTTCGCGCGGCTGGAAGGGCTGCCGCTGGGCCTGATCGCGCTCGATGAGCAGGGCCGGCTGCTGGGCATCGCGGCGCTGAAGGCCGAATCCATCGCCAGCCACGGCCATCTGTCCCCCTGGGCGGCGGCCGGCTGCGTGGACCCGGCGCGACGCGGCCAAGGCATCGGCCTGCAACTGCTGCGCGGCTTGGAGGCCCGGGCGGCCGCGCAGGGCTTCGAGCATCTGTACTGCGCCACCGGCAGCGCCGACAGCCTGCTGCGGCGCGCCGGCTGGCAGGCCATCGAGCACATCGCCCACGAGGGCCAGGCGCTGACGATCTACCGCAAGCCGCTGCGCCCAGCTGAGACAATGCCGGGGTCATGAGTACCGTCGTCCCCACCACCCCGTCCCGCCTGTCGCGGTACCTGGACCTGATCCGCTGGAACCGCCCCGCCGGCTGGCTGCTGCTGCTGTGGCCCACCCTGTCGGCGCTGTGGATCGCGGCCGATGGCTGGCCGGGCTGGCATCTGCTGATCGTGTTCACCTTGGGCACGGTGCTGATGCGTTCGGCCGGCTGCTGCGTCAACGATGTGGCCGACCGCGAGTTCGACAAGCATGTCAAGCGCACCGCCAACCGCCCGGTCACCAGCGGCGCGGTGTCGGTCAAGGAAGCGCTGCTGCTGGGGGCAGGTCTTGCGCTGGTGGCTTTTGCGTTGGTGCTGACGACCAACGCGCCGACCATCGTGCTGTCCTTCGCCGCGCTGGCCGTGGCGCTGATCTATCCCTATGCCAAGCGTCTGGTCGCAATGCCGCAGGCCGTGCTGGGCGTGGCCTTCAGCTTCGGCATCCCAATGGCCTTCTCGGCCGCACTGGGCGGCAACAACTGGAGCTGGCCGGCACTCAGCGGTGCGGTGCCGCTGTCGGCCTGGGCCCTGCTGCTGTCCAATCTGTTCTGGGTACTGGCCTATGACACCGAGTACGCGATGGTGGACCGCGACGACGACATCCGCATCGGCATCAAGACCTCGGCCCTGACGCTGGGCCGCTTCGATGTGGCCGGCGTGATGGCCTTCTACGCGATCTTTCTGGCCAGCTGGACCTGGCTGGGCCTGCGCTTCGGCCTGGGCTGGGTCTTTCTGCTGGGCGTGGCGGCAGCCGCCGCCCAGGTGCTGTGGCACTACACGCTGATCAAGGACCGCAGCCGCGAGGGCTGCTTCAAGGCCTTCCGGCAGAACCACTGGCTGGGCTTCGCGCTGTTCGCCGGCACGGTGGCCGACCTGGCGCTGCGCGGCTGAGGAGCACATGATGGCCGGCTGGATCGCGTGGATGCTGGCCGGTCTGGTGGCCACCGGCACCGCGCTGGCCGATACCGAGCTGCGCGGCACGACGGTGCGCATCTGCGACGACGCCGCCGAGTGGCCGCCCTACAGCTACTACCGCCGTGAGGCCGGCCGCAAGACCGCCCAGCTGGAGGGCTACTCGGTCGACGTGATCACGACGATCTTCGCCAAGCACGGCATCACCTTCAGCATCGAGCTGCTGCCCTGGAAGCGCTGCCTGTCCGAGCTCGCCGCCGGCCAGCGCTATCAGATGCTGCTGAGCGCCAGCGCCAATCCGGAACGGAGGGCCGGCTATCTGCTGTCGCAGCCCTATTACCGCACCCGCTATCACTATTTCTATTCCCGGCTGCGTCATCCCGAGGGCTTGCGCATCGAGGCCCCCGGCGACCTGAACCGCTACGCGCTGGGCGGCATCAACGGCTATGCCTATTCACGGCTGGAGGGCGTGGACCTGACGCGCATGCAGCGCACCATCAACTACCCGTCCCTGATCCGCATGCTGCAGCTGGGTCGCATCGATGTGTTTGCCGAGGACATCGAGGTGATCCAGGGCCTGTCCAAGCTGGGCGCCGATCCGCTGGCCGGCGACCCGGCGCTGGGCCATGCGCCGCTGCCCGGTGTCGGCGACAACCTCTTTCACATGATGTTCAGCAAGAACCATCCGCTGGGCGCCCGCCTCAAGACCCTGGTGGACCGCGAGCTGGCGCTGATGGAGAGCAGCGGCCAGCTACAGCGCCTGCTGGCGCGCCACCAGCCCTGAGGACGGCTCAGCGCATGCTCAAGTGCCGCAGAACGTCCGATACCCCGCCGCCTGCGCCGCCGGTGCCGGCTCGGCATAGCGCTGCAGCGCCGGGTCGACGCTGAAAGGCTGGCGCAGCGCGGCCAGCAACGCTTCGGTCGGCGCCATATCGCCGCCCTCCGAGGCGGCGGCCAGCGCCTCCTCGACGCGGTGGTTGCGCGGAATCAGGCGCGGGTTGGCCGCGCGCAGCTGGGCCGGCGTGGCCGTGCAGGCGGCCTGCCAGTGCGCCAGCCAGGCGGCCAGACCGGTGCTGTCATCGAACAGCGCATGCAGCGCGGCCTCATTGCCTTCGCGGGCCTCGGCCAGCGCGCGCCAGGCCTGGGTGAAGTCGGCGCCGCCTCGCTGCAGCAGGGCCAGCCAGGCGTCGGCCAGCGCCGCATCGGGCGCGTCCAGGCCCAGCTTGAGGCGCTGGCCCTCGCGTAGCGCCGTCTGGTACCAGGCCGGGAAGGCATCGATGACCTCGCTGACCTGGGCGATGGCCTGCTCGATCTCGGCCTCCGGACCGTCCGGATCGACCATGGTCGGCAGCAGCGCCTCGGCCAGCCGGGCCAGGTTCCAGCGCGCAATCGCCGGCTGATTGCCATAGGCATAGCGGCCCTGCTGGTCGATCGAGCTGAAACGGGTGGCCGGGTCGTAGCGCTCCATGAAGGCGCAGGGCCCGTAGTCGATGGTCTCGCCCGAGATCGTCATATTGTCGGTATTCATCACGCCGTGAATGAAGCCCAAATTCATCCACTGCGCGATCAGCCGCGCCTGCCGCCGCGCCACCGCGCCCAGCAGGGCCAGGGCCGGCACCGGCGCGTCGGTCAGCTCCGCATCATGGCGGGCCAGCGCATAGACCAGCAGGCGGCGCAGCGAATCGATGTCGCCGCGCGCCGAGAAATACTGGAAGGTGCCGACGCGCAGATGGCTGGCCGCCACCCGGGTCAGCACCGCGCCGGGCAGCGGCTGCTCGCGGCGCACCGTCGTACCGGTGGCCACCACGGCCAGCGCCCGGGTGGTCGGCACGCCCAGCGCCTGCATGGCCTCGCCGATCAGCAGCTCGCGCAGCATCGGCCCGACGGCAGCCCGGCCATCGCCGTTGCGTGAGAAGGGCGTGCGGCCCGAGCCCTTGAAGGCCAGGTCGCGGCGCCGGCCTTCGCGGTCGATCAGCTCGCCGATCAGCAGGGCCCGGCCGTCGCCCAGGCTGGGTGAGAAGCCGCCGAACTGGTGGCCGGCATAGGCCTGGGCAATCGGCTGAGCGCCGGCAGGCAGGCTGTTGCCGGAAAACAGCGCGGCCGCCTGCTCGGCAGCCAGCGGCGGCAGGCCCAGCTCATCGGCCAGGGCCTGGTTCAGATAGAGCAGGCGCGGTGCCGGCGCGGCCTCCGGCCGGGCGGCGGCATAGAAAGCGGGGCCGTCGAGCTCGCGGGCATAGCTGTTGTCGAAGGAAGGGAAAGAGGGGAGCGGCGTGATCGTCATGGTGCACAGCTTGCCAGTTCCTGCCGCCGCTGTCGCCTTTTCATGCGAACGTTATACTGTTACAGTAACGTTATTACATCTTTATAGATTCAATATCCATGACCCCTGCTGCCCCCTTCTCCAAGCCCCGGCTGCACCTGCTGGCTGCCTTGTCCTCCCTGCTGCTGGCCGCCTGCGGCGGCGGGTCGGGGGACGGCGACGACGATCATGACGAGGCGCTGCGCATCGACAGCGCCGGCCGCCTGGCCCTGATTGAGTCCAACTCGCCCAGCCTGCGCCTGTACGAGCTGGACAGCGCCAGTGTGCTGAGCAGCTTCGCGCTGGCCAACACGCCCTCGGCCGTGCTGGCCAGCCCCAATTACCGCCATGCGCTGGCGGTGCAGCGCACCCAGGACCTGGTGCAGATCGCAGACGGCGGCCTGTGGCAGGAAGACCATGTCGACCATCTGCACGACTACAAGCAGGCGCCCAAGCTGCTCGCCGCCCGCATCAGCGGCGCCCGACCGACCCACTACGAGACGCACGAGGGCCGCGCCGCCTTTTTCATGGACGGGGTCGCGGCCGAGAACCGCAGCGCCCAGGTCCAGGTCTTCAACGAGGCCGCCATCGCCAGCGGCACGCCCGAATCCAGCCTCACGCTGCCGCTGGCCATGCACGGCACGGCCGAGCCGCGCGGCATGTTCCTGCTGAGCACCTGGCGCGCCGCGACGGCCACCTCCACCCTGCCCAGCCATGTCGAGCTCTACCGCCGCAGCGGCAGCAGCTGGCAGTTCGTGCAGCGCTTCGACACCCCCTGCCCTGATCTGCACGGTAGTTTCTCGAACAAGGACCACAGCGCTTTCGGTTGCAGCGACGGCGTGCTGCTGGTGACGCAAAGCGGCGAGAGCTTCACAGCCCGCAAGCTCGCCAATCCGGCCGATATGCCGGCCAATGCGCGCATCGGCACCGTCATCGGCCACAGCCAGCTGACCACCCTGGTGGGCCTGGCCTCACCGGGCCTGGTCTATGAGATCGACCCGGTGGCCGGCAGCCTCAAGAGGATCGCCTGGGCCGAGGGCCGCACCCGCCGCGCCCACGCTTTCGATCGCCAGGGCGGCAAGCTGATGCTGCTGGACGATCTGGGCACGCTGCACCTGCTCGACGCGCGCCGGCAGTGGGCCGCCATCAAGAGTCTGGCCGCCGTACCGGCCATGCCCACGGCCGCGCCCTTCCCGGCCATTGCCACCAGCCAGGCCCGCGACGAGGCCTGGATCTCTGACCCGCTGGGCCGCCAGCTGCTGCCCGTCGACACCGCCGCCGCCACGCTGCGCCCGGCCCTGAAGCTCGATTTCGCGCCCGCCGGCCTGGCTTGGCTGGGTATCAAACGCTAAACCAACAGACCTGAGCCCATGAAACTGAAACTTTTGACCCTGGCCCTGGCCACCCCGCTCATGGCCAACGCCCAGGCCCAGTTCGCCAAGTCCGATGCGCTGCAGTGGGGGCTGGTGCTCGATGTCGGCGCGGCCTCGCGCGAGCTGGCCCTGGGTGCGCGGCCCCAGGGCGCCCACCTGGGCGGGCTGGAGCTGGGCGTGGCCGGCCATCTGGGCGAGCACTTCGCCGGCCGCGCCACGCTGGCCGCGCACAGCCACAGCCACGATGGCAAAAAGAAGGTCGAGTCCGAGCTGGAGGAAGCCTGGATCGAGACCCGCAGCCTGCCGGCGGGCCTGCAGCTGCGTGGTGGCCGCATGCTGGCCCAGCTGGGCTATCTGAACGAGCAGCATCCCCATGCCGACGACTTCAGCGAGCGTCCGCTGCTCTACCGCAGCTTTCTCGGCGGCCACTATTTCGACAACGGCCTGCGCCTGTCCTGGACCGCACCGACCGCGCTGTACTGGCGCAGCGGTATCGAGCTGCTGAGCGGCCGCGAGCTCAACCCGGATGCAGGGAGTGAGCACAACGGCGCCCGCCCCAGCATCGCCGCCTGGGCCGCCAACACCAAGCTGGGCGGCGATATCGGCCGCAGCCAGAGCTGGCAGCTGGGCCTCTCCTATCTGCGCAACAAGGCACCGGGCAGCGGTGCCCATGAGCACGAACACGAGGAGGCCCACGAAGAAGAGGAGGGCCACGACCACGCCCATGGCGCGCGCTACCAGGGCCGCCATCTGTGGATCGTCGACGGGGTCTGGAAGTGGTCGCCCGGTGGCAACAACGGCGCGCAGCAGCTGCGCCTGTCGGGCGAGCTGGCCCAGGTCAGCCGCCTGAACGAGTTCGCAGGGTCCGGCGATAAGCACCGCTCGGCCTATCTGGCCGCCGTCTGGCGCTTCTCACCGCAGTGGGAGACCGGGCTGCGCGTCGACAGCCTGTCGCTGCGCGAGCCCCATGGCGACCACTTCCACCCGGCCAAGCTGCGCGAGCAGACCCTGATGCTGGCCTGGAAGCCCTCGCATGCGCAGTCGCTGCGCCTGCAGTACAGCCGGCAGGATGATAGAGGCGGCTTCGATGCGGCCGCCAAGCGCTCGCTGCAGCTGCAATACATCGTCAGCTTCGGAGCCCATGGTGCGCACAGTTTCTAAGCTGGCCGGCCTGCTGATCAGCGCCTGCGCCACCCTGCCGGCCCAGGCGCTGGAGGTCTTCACTTGCGAGCCCGAATGGGCGGCGCTGACCCGCGAACTGGCGCCCGAGGCCCGCGTCACCAGTGCTACCCATGCGCTGCAGGACCCGCACAATATCGAGGCCCGCCCGGCCCTGATCGCAGCGCTGCGCCGCGCCGATCTGGCCATCTGCACCGGGGCCTCGCTGGAGGCCGGCTGGCTGCCGATGCTGCAGCAGCGCTCCGGCAATGCCCGGGTGCAGGACGGCAAGCCCGGCATGTTCTATATCGAGGACGTGGTCGAGCTGATCGACAAGCGCAGCGCGGTCGGCTTCAACGAGGGCCATGTGCACGCCGAGGGCAACCCGCATCTGCAGCTGGACCCGCGGCGCCTGCTGAGCGTGGCGGCGGCGCTGGCCGAGCGCCTGGCCGCGCTGGACGCGCCACGCGCCGCCCAGATCCGCCAGCGCCACGCCGCCTGGGCGGCCGACTGGCAGCGCCGCATCCCGGCCTGGGAGCAGCGCGCCGCGCCGCTGCAGGGCCGGGCCGTGGTCGGCCAGCACAGCACCTACGCCTATCTGTGGCTGTGGCTGAAGCTCCGGCAGGTGGCCGACCTGGAGCCCAAGCCGGGGCTGCCGCCGACGATGAGCCATCTGCAGCAGCTGCAACAGCAGGTGGCGCGCGAGAAACCGCTGGCCATCGTCACCAGCCTCTACCAGGACGAGAAGCCCGGCCGCTGGCTGGCCGAGCAGACGAAGCTGCCGCTGCTGCGCCTGCCGGCCACCGTGACCGACGAGGGCCCCGCCGCGACCCTGGCCGGCCTGTTCGACCAGCTGCTCGCGCAGCTGCTCGCGAGCAGCAAGCCCTGATGCCACAAGACCTGACCCTCTTGCTGGCACCGCTGCTGGGCGGCTGGCTGGTGCTGGCCACCCATCTGCCGCTGGGCCGCCAGGTGCTGGCGCGCGGCATCGTCTTCATCGACCTGGCGATCGCGCAGATGGCCGGCCTGGGCGTGCTGATGGCCGGCCAGCTGCTGGGGCACCCCGAGCATCCGAACGAGCTGCCGGCCTGGCTGGAGCCGCTGGCCCCCGTACTGCCCCAGCTTTGCGGTGCGGCGGCGGCCCTGGCCGGTGCGCTGCTGGTGGCCGGGCTCTCGCGGCTGTGGCCCGAGCGGCGCGAGGCCTTGATCGGCCTGCTCTATATCGCGGCCGCCTCCACCGCCGTGCTCTGGGTCAGCGCCGACCCGCATGGCGCGCAAAAGCTCGGCGCCCTGCTGTCCGGCGATGTGCTGTGGGTGGACTGGCCGGCGCTCGTGCCGCTGGCCGGGGCCAGCGCGTTCTATCTGGGCCTGCGCCGCCTCAAGCCCGGCCTGCTGGACGGCGGCCCGGGCTTCTACCCGGCCTTCGCGCTGCTGGTCAGCCTCAGCGTGCCGCTGCTGGGCCTCTATCTGGTGTTCGCCACGCTGATCGTGCCGGCCCTGGTCGCGGCGCGGCGGCTGCCGGCCTGGCTGGCCGCGGTGCTGGGCGCGGCTGCCTATGCCCTGGGTCTGGGCCTGAGCTGGCGGCTCGATCTGCCGGCCGGGCCCATGGTGGTGCTGAGCCTGGTGGGCCTGGCCGGCCTGTCCCTGCTGCGCCCGGCTAAACTGCCCGCATGAGTAGCAGCGCCACCAAAACCAAGTCCGCCGAAACGGCGCTGGCCCGTCGGCTGGACGAGGCGCGCAGCCACTGCGAGGCGCGCGGCGCTCAGCTGACCGAGCAGCGCCGCGAGGTGCTGGAGCTGCTGCTGCGCCGCGCCGGCCATGCCAAGGCCTATGACATCCAGGAAGACATGCAGAGCCGCCATGGCCGGGTCGCGCCGACCACGGTCTACCGCGCGCTGGACTTCCTGATCGACCAGCATCTGGTCCACAAGGTCGACACGACCAATAGCTATGTGGTCTGCGAGCATGGCCACCATGCGCACCCGACGATGATGCTGATCTGCAGCAGCTGCGGCAGCATCCAGGAGTGGCAGGCGCCGGGCTGGTTCGAGGGGCTGAAGGCCGCGCTGCGCGCCGACGCCAGCGGCTTCACACCGGCCGCGATCGAGATCAAGGGCCGCTGCGCGGCTTGCGCCTCGACCGGCGGCTAGCGATACGCCTCCAGGTACTGCTTGAAGCGCTCGCCCTTGAAGGCCTTGGCCGCCAGCGCCCCGAACTCGGCAATCAGGGCCGGGTCGGTCTTCATCGAATAAGCCATCGTGAACGGCCGGGCCGGCATCGGCAGCGGCACGAGGCGTATCGCCACGCCCTGCTGGCGCGCCAGATAGACGGGCGAATAGGGGTTGGCGTAATAGGCCGCCTGGATGCGCTTGGCGGCCAGCTTGCGCAGATTGATCGTCTGCCAGTTCTGCCCCGAGGCCGGCTGCCAGTGGATGGGCAGGGCCGCCAGCTCGCGCGGCGCCTTGCTGCCCGAGACCCAGCCGATCTGCAGGCCGGCCAGCTCGTCCAGCGAGCCGACCTCGCGCAGGCTGGATGATTCCAGCACCGCCAGCTGCGGCGCCGTCTGCAGATAGACCCAGTCGTAACGGCCGATCTCGCGGGACTGCGCGCCATCGGCGCTGTACATCAGCAGCACATCGACGCTGCCATCGCGCAGGCTGCGCAGGGCGCGGGCAAAACTCATCACCGGCTGCCAGACGAAACGGATCCGTGTCTGCGGCGCGATCTCGCTGCGGATGAAATCGGGCAAGGCCCCGTGCACCGGCTGCTCCGGCCCTCCCAGCATCAGCGGCGCCACGGCAAAGCCGCCCATGCGCAGGGTCGGCGGCGCGGACAGCGCCGGGCGCAGCAGGAGCAAGGACAGCAGCAATAGAGGAAACCAGCGGAGCGTCATGGCCTCAATTTAGCGGGCCTGGCTGCCAAGCCGCTGACGGGTTTCCCTCATCAAGTTTGGCGCTCCGACGATTCCGGCCTGCGCTCAGGCCAGCGCAGCGGCAATGGCCCGCATCACCGCCGCATGGTGGGCCCCGTCCAGCCAGCGCAGCACCACCACCGCATCCAGCGCCGGCTCGATCCACACCACATGGCCGCCCGCTCCCATCATGAAGAAGGCCTGCGGCGAGGCGCCGGGAAAGGCCTTGCCCTCGCGATTGAGCCAGACCAGGCGGCCGTAGAACGGCGCGATCGCGCAGGGCTCGGTCATGCCCGCCACCCAGCCCGCCGGCAGCAAAGCACGGCCCTCGTGGCGACCGTCCTGCAGCAGCAGCTGGCCGACACGGGCCTGGTCGCGGCTGCTGATCGAGACGCCCGCGCCCCAGTGCGTGCCGCCCGGCACCGACTGCACGCGCCGGCCATCGGCCAGCGTCACCCAGGCATCGTCATAGCCGCGCCAGGCAAAGCCCGCACCGCCGCCAAGGGGCTTCAGGATCTCGTCCAGAAAGACCTCGGGCAGCGGCTTCTGGAACAACTGCAGCAGAGCCAGCGCCAGCTGGTTGATGCGCACATCGTTGTATTCCCAATAGCTGCCCGGCGCCTGCAGCGGCCGCGCGCCGCCCTTGGGTCCGCCGGCCGGGCGCGGGTCATTGGCCACCTTGCGCCAGCGATCCACCGTGTCAGGCAGGCCGAAGCAGCTGCCCTCCCATTCGCTAGTCTGGTCCAGCAGCTGGGCCCAGCGGATCGCGCCGTTGTGCGTGCCATCGAAACCGATGCCGGGCAGGCGCTGCGCCACCGGCGCCTGCAGATCGGGCAGCAGGCCCTCGCGCTGCGCGATGCCGGCCAGCAGGCACAGATAGGTCTTGGCCACGCTGAAGGTCAGATCGGCGCGGTCCGGCTCGCCCCAGGCCGCGATCTCGCGGCCGTGCTGCAGGATCACGCCGGACTGCGGGCCGCGCGCATAGACCGGGCCGCGCAGCCGGTTGTAGGGCGGCGGGTCTTCGTGGTGCACGCCCCAGGCGGCCGGATCGGCCAGCGGATCGCGCGGCCAGGGGGTTTCATGGGCCTGGGCCAGGGCGATGGCGGCGCTGAGGTCGGGTATGGCGTTCATGCCCGCATTAGAGCCCGCGCCGCGCGGCATGACCATCCGGGCAAAGCCGTGCGAGGCTCGCCCGGGCTAGTACCGATGGTCAGTGCGGCGCGGCGCTGCGCAAAATCACGCCATCATGTTCCTGCCCTCCAAGTCCGCCCTCCTCGTGCTGGTCCTGCTGTGCAGCGGCTGCCAAAGCCTTGCCGAGCTCGATGGCGACGGTAGCTTTGGCACGGTGGCGGCCCTGTACGCCAGCGCGCCCGATGCCAGTGCCGTGGCCCAGGGCCAGTTTGGCGCGGTGCCGATCGCGCTGGCGGCCGAGCATGAGCTGCAGGCCGCCGTCGGCTGCCCCGGCCTGAGTTCGAGCCGGTTGCTGGCCCAGTGCATGCGCCACATCAAGACCGGTCAGCTCGGCTGGCTGCCGGCCCGCTCCGCCGCGCCGCTGGCCACGCCGGCGGCCTCGGTGCTGCACCAATCCTGAGCGATGAGCACGCCGGCCTATCCACTGGTCGGCGGCTGCGATTGCCGCAGCGTCCGCTACCAGCTCGAGAGCGCGCCGCTGTTCGTCCACTGCTGCCATTGCCGCTGGTGCCAGCGCGAAAGCGGCTCGGCCTTCGCGCTCAACGCGATGATAGAGACCGAGCGCCTGAGCCTGCTGGCCGGCACGCCCGAGCTGGTCGATACGCCCTCGGCCAGCGGCAAGGGCCAGCTGATCGCGCGCTGCCCGCAATGCCGGATCGCGCTGTGGAGCCATTACGCCGGCGCCGGCCGCTCGGTCAGCTTTGTGCGCGTGGGCACGCTGGATGAGCCTGACCATCTGCCGCCCGACATCCATATCTTCACCGCCTCCAAGCAGCCCTGGGTATTGCTCCCGCCGGGCATGCCGGCCATGCCCGAGTACTACGACCGCAAGACGCATTGGCCGGCCGAAAGCCTGGTACGACGCGCGGCGCTGCTGGCGGCTCAGTCGAAGGCGTAGCGCCGGCGGCCCTCGCGCTTGGCGCGGTAGAGCGCCGCATCGGCGCGCGCGGTCAGTTGCTGGGGCGTCGCCGTGCCGCCGCGCAAGGTGGCCACGCCGATGCTGGTGCCGACGCTGAGAGCTCCCCCCTCGCCGATGTCCACGGGTTCGCGCATTGCGTCGAGGATTTTCTGCGCGACGGCGGCCGCATCCTCGGCCTCGGCCAGGCCTTCGAGCACCAGCACGAACTCATCGCCGGCCAGCCGGGCCACCAGATCGGTGCTGCGCACGCAGTCGCGCAGCCGCGCGGCGAACTGCTGCAGCACTGCATCGCCGACGCCATGGCCGTGGCCATCGTTGATGGACTTGAAGTGGTCGATGTCGAGAAACAGCAGGGCCAGCAGGCTGTCGGCATCGCGGCGGCCACGGGCCAGCGCCAGTGCCAGGCGCTCGTCGAACTGGCGCCGGTTCGGCAGACCGGTCAGGGTGTCGGAGCGGGCCAGCTCGGCCAGGCGCTGCTCGGCCAGCTTCATCGGCGTGATGTCGGTGCTGAGCGCGTAGATGCCGACGACGCGACCATCGGGACGCTGATCGGGGATATAGGTGTTCTGGATGTGACGGGTGATGCCCAGCGCGGTCGAGCAGAGTTCGAACTGCTGGCGCTCGCCGGCCAGCGCCTGACGCAGCCGCGCCTCGCGCTGGGCAAACAGCTCGGGGCCGATGACCTCCTGCAGCGGCCGGCCCAGCGCGGCGGCCGGGTCTATGCCCAGCCATTCGAGAAAGGTGGCGTTGAGAAAGCGCAGGCGCAGCTGCGCGTCCAGATAGGTGATCAGCACCGGCAGGCTGTCGGCGATCGCGCGCATGCCTTGCTCGCTGGCGAGCACGCGCGCCTCGATGGCCTTGCGCTCGCTGATGTCGACCGAGACCGAGTAGAAGCCGCGCACCGCGCCGTCGGCATCGACATCGGGCACATAGCTTTGCTGGAAGTGGTGTTCGCGCCCGGCGATCGTCGAGCTGCTCTCGAACTCGACCCGCTGGCCCTGCATGACACGCTCGATCTGGGGCTGCACCTTGGCCGCCGCTGCCTCGCCGCGAACCTCGGCCACGGTCTTGCCCAGCAGCTCCTCGGACGTGAGGCCGTAGACCTTGCTGACCTGGGCATTGGCGAACACCAGGCGCTGGGCGGCATCGAACTGGGTGATCAGCGCCGGCACATTGTCGGCAATGCTGCGCATGCGCTGCTCGGCGGCCTTGAGCCGCCGGCCGGCGCTGAGCACCTGCCACAGCGCCAGCGCGGCGAACAGCGCCAGCAGCGACAAGCCCAGCAGCAGCCACAGCTTGGTCTGACCGGCATCACGGCCGAGCTGCTCGGTCAGCGCCGTGCGCTCGGCACGCAGCCTGGTCATCGTGGACCCCAGCAGGCGGCGCAGCTCGTCCATCTGCCGCTGGCCCTCGTCGCTGAGCACCACGGCCCGGGCCTGTTCAGCCCGGCCGGCGTCATGCAGCGCGATCGTGCGCGTCAGCTCGTCGAGCTTGAGACTGACGAGCTCGCGCACCCGTTGCAGATCCTGGCGCTGCTGGCCCTGCGGATACAGCTGAAGCACCGCCGCCAGCCGGGCATCCAGCGTCTCCATGGCCGCCAGATAAGGCTGCAGATAGTGGGCGCGGCCGGTCAGCAGATAGCCGCGCTGGCCGGTTTCCGCATTCAGCAGATCGATCAACAGATTGTTGTGCGAACGCAGCTCGATATTGATGGCGTCCTGGCGCTCGATCTGCGCCGCCGCCTGCCTGGCCCGCAAGGCCAGCACCGTCGTCACCACCGCCATCGCCAGCAGGGCCAGCAACAGCAGCATCACTCCGCGCCCGAGGGAGTTGGGCTCCTGCCTCGATAGGCTGCGCCTGAAGGGCATCTCGGCCATTCCCGTCTGCAAGATTCACCCTGATCGCACGCCTGCCGCAGCAGCAAGGCGTCGTCACTTGTGTTTCAGCGGGATTATGGCGGGGCCGCAAGGTTCGCCGGCCGCCCTGTTCAAGGGACTTGCGGGCTCAGTCCACCAGCAGCCGGCCCAGCAGGCGCGGCGTGCCATCGGCCTGCACCCCGAGCACCAGACCTTCGCCCGACGCGGTGTTGGCACCCAGCAGATCGGCGAGCACGAACATATGCGTGACCCAGACCTCGAAACGGCCCGGCTGCTTCGTCGCCGCCAGCAAGGCCCGGCGCAACTCGCCCAGCGATTGCGCATTGGTCGCTTCGGTGCCGGCACGCGGCGAGCCCAGCGCGGCCCAGGCCGAAGCCGCGCCAAAGGCCAGCTCGGCCGTCTCGACGCAGCGGCACCAGGGGCTGGCGCGCACCGCCGCCGGCCGCAGGCCCCGGGTCTGGAACCAGGCGCCGATGCGGCGCGCCTGGGCCCGACCCTCGTCATTGAGATTGCGCTGCGTGCCGCAGTCGCCGAGCTTGAAGCCGGGCGGATCGAAAGTGCCAGGCGCCAGCGCATGGCGGAAGGCGATCACGACGCCGCCGGTTTTCAGCAGCGCGGCCGCATCACCCGGCTGCGCCCATGCGGGCAGGGCCAGGCCGGCGGCGGCGGCAAGAAGATGGCGGCGGTCAACAGTCGGCATGGTGGCGGCGCTCCTGAATTGCGCGCCCATCATGCGGGCAAGTCGTTATTCCTTGCTCAGCGCCGGGGCTTGTGTCCGGCCAGCGCCGGCGCGAACAACTCCATCACCCGCAGCTGCGCGCCACAGCGGCGGAACACCGAGTTGCGCGACCACAGCATCTGCGGCGAGGCCTCGGTGCCGGTAGCAGCGAGCCACTGCTTCTGCATCTGGCGCCGCGTATGGCCGTGGCGCGCGAGCCGGCGCGGCTGCAGCTCGCTGCGGGCGACACGCCGGTCGGCATAGAGCAGATGGCCCAGCGGCTTGGCGCCCAGGCCCTTCAGCGCCTTCCAGGGCCCGGCCAGCGCGCTGGCGTGCAGGGCCGAGCGAGCCCAGACCAGCGGCTGGCCGTCGACCCGCAGGATCACCTCGCGCACCACGGTGCAGCCGCGTCGCGGCAAGCCCAGTGCGGCGCGCTCGGGGCCGCGCAGCGGGGCCACCTCTTGCCGCAAGACCTGGACCTCGTAGCGCTGGCCCAGCGCCGCCAGGCGCCGGCTCAAGGAGCCCGGCGCGCGCAGCCAGTCGCGCAGGCCGTCACGGCTAGCAATCCCCACGGAACGCTGCGCTCAGGTCTTGCCGAACTCGTCACCCAGCTCGCGGGCACGCTGCTCGGCCGCGCGCACCGCGCGCACGATGGCGGCGTCGACCCCGTCGGCCTGCAGGCTGCTGATCGCAGCATGGGTGGTGCCGCCCTTGGAGGTGACCTTCTCGCGCAGCACGGTCGGCGAATCGCTCGATTGCAGGCCCAGCGCCGCCGCACCGCCGCAGGTGGCCAGCGCCAGCTGCCGGCCCTGCTCGGCCGACAAGCCCATCTGCTGGGCAGCCGCCATCATCGCCTCGACGACAAAGAAGAAATAGGCCGGGCCCGAACCCGACAGCGCGGTCACCGCGTCGAGCTGCGCCTCCTGGTCCACCCAAAGCGTCGCGCCGGTGGGGGCCAGGACTTGCTCGACCAGAGCCCGGTCGGTCGCCGACACGGCGCCGCGCGCGAACAGACCAGCAATACCCTGGCCGATCAGGGCCGGGGTGTTGGGCATCGCGCGCACCACCCGCTCGCTGCCGGTGGCGGCGGCGATCGCATCGCTGCGGATGCCGGCCATCACCGAGAGCTGCAGGGCCTGGCCCAGCAGGCCGGCACAGGGCGCGGCGGCCTCGGCGAAGAGCTGGGGCTTGACGGCCCAGACCACCAGGCCGGCGCCGGCCAGGCTGGCATCGGGGGCCGCCAGTGCATGCAGGCCGAAGTCGCTTGCCAGCTTGGCACGCTGGACCTCGAAGGGCTCGACAACGATCAGCGATTCCGCAGCCCGGCCGGACCGCAACAGGCCGCCGATGAGGGCGCTGGCCATATTGCCGCCGCCGATGAATGCAATGGGGGTGCTCATGGGGCGCAAGTGTAGAGCCCGGCTCACCGACCCAGCCCATGCACCAGCCGGGTGCGGGTCTTGCCCCCGAACAGGGTGGGCGCACCGCAGCGGGCAAAAAAAGGGCCCGGGGCGTGAGCCCCGGGCCTGAATCCATCCAGGCGGATGGAGGAGACAAACGAAAGTACTTTCACTACAGCAGCTTCCGTGCCAGCTCGCCGCCGCCTCAGCCGCTAGCATCCGAACACACCATGAGCGAACGCCTGTTTCTGCGCCTGGACGGCGACGAGCTGCACGGGCCCGAAGCCCACATGCCAGCGGGCACGCTGCAGGCCTGCCCGGTGGCGGCGCCGCTGCGCCCCTATGTGTCGCACATCCTGGCCTACCGCGAGACCATCCCGGCCGGCTCCGAGATCCTGGAGCGGGTGCTGCCGGATGGCGCGCTGCGCCTGATCGTCGAGTTCGGCGATGCGCCGACCGTCCAGGTGCTGGGCGCCTCGGCAGCACCGGTGCTGCTGCGCTTGCAAGGTCGTCTTGAGGGCCTGTCGCTGACCCTGCGCCCGGGTGCCGCAGCGGCCTTGCTCGGGCTGCCTGCCGGCGAGCTGACGGGTCAGGTCTTGCCACTGGACAGCCTGTGGCGGGGTGCCGGGGCCGAGCTGGGCGAGCGTCTCGGCACCAGCCAGGGTGACACCGCTCGTCTGACCGTGCTGCAGGCCTTTTTGCAACGGCGCTTGCCGGGGCCGACGATCACCAGCCGGCCGGCGGTGATGCAAGCCTTGCAGCTGATTGGCAGGTCCGAGGGGCGCCGGCCGCTGCGCGAGATTGCGGCGGCCATGGGTGTCGGTGAGCGCCGGCTGCAGCAGCTGTTCCAGCTCGAGGTGGGTCTGTCGCCGCGCGCCTGGGCCCGGCTGGCCCGGCTGCAGGCTTGCCTGCGCCGGCTGCGGCTGCAGGGCGCGACGCCGGGCTGGGTCGATCTGGCGCTGGACAGCGGCTTCTACGACCAGGCCCATCTGGCCAAGGAGTTCCGCGCGCTGTGCGGCCTCAGCCCCACCGAGTTCCTGTCCCGCGCCGTTTCGGGTTCTTCCAAGACAGGGTCCTGAGCCGGCGCTACCGTGTGGCTTCGACATCAGCAAGGACAAGCCATGCAGGACTCTCCAACACCGCGACCGCTGCAAGGCCGCGTCGCCGTGGTCACCGGCGCCAGCCGCGGTGCCGGGCGCGGCATCGCGCTGGAACTGGGCGCGGCCGGCGCCACCGTCTATGTGACCGGGCGCAGCACCCGCGAGCAGCCGGCCGACGGCTATGGCCAGATCCTGGCGCTGTCCGGGCTAGAGCGCCTGCCCGGCACGATAGACGACTGCGCCGAGGACCTGACCCGGCTGGGCGGGCACGGCATCGCCCTGCGTTGCGATCACACGCAGGACGAGCAGGTGGCCGCGCTGTTCGCCCGGGTCTGGCGCGAGCAGGGCCGGCTTGATCTGCTGGTCAACAACGCCTGGGGCGGCCATGAGTGCTTTGACGGGGTCTTCGAGGCGCCGTTCTGGCAGCACCCGCTGGCCCAGTGGGACGCGATGATGGACCGTGGCGTGCGCAACCATCTGCTGGCCGGCCGCCATGCGGCGCCGCTGATGGTGGAACAGGGCCACGGCCTGATCATCGGCACCACCTTCTGGGACCGCGACCGCTATCTGCGCGGCAATCTGTTCTACGACCTGGCCAAGGCCGCGATCGGACGGCTGGCCTTCGGCATGGCCGAGGAGCTGCGACCGCATCGCGTGGCCTCGCTGGCGCTGTCGCCCGGCTGGATGCGGACCGAGTTCGTGCTCAGCGGGCACCGGACCGACGAGGCGCACTGGCAGGACAGTCCGGCGCTGGCCCGGACCGAGTCGCCGCGCTATCTGGGCCGTGCGGTGGCCGCGCTGGCGGCCGACCCGCAGGTGCTGGCGCGCAGCGGCCGGGTGCTGCGGGTCGCCGATCTGGCACGCGAGTACGGTTTCAGCGATGTCGATGGCCGCCAGGTGGAGGCCTTCGAGCTGCCGCAGGGCTGAATCAATAGCTGACGCTGAAACTCTGCCCGCGCGCCGAGAAGATCGCGCGCTTGAGCTGGATCTGTTCGAGCACCAGACCCTCGGCGATCTTGTCGCCCTCGCGGAACAGCTGGCCGTTGACGATCAGCATGCGTTGGGCGGGCGCGTCGGAGTACATCGCGCCGCTGGTCGCCAGCGGCGGCAGGCTGCGACGGAAGGCCTCGGGCAGCTCGACCAGTGCGGGCACCGCGCGCTCGGTGGCGGCAGGCGGGGTGGTCGGGGCGCTGGCCATGACGGGCGGGGCCGGGCTGGCTCGGGTCTCGACCGGCGTCTCGATGATCAACGGGGCCGGCTCCAGCCGCTTCAGCTCGGGGCCGGGCTGGGGCGCGGCGGCCGGTGGGCGCTGGATCGGTGGCGGCGCACTGGCCAGCTGCACCGGGGCCGGCGCGGCACCGGGCGAGAGCAGCCAGGCCGCGAGGCCCGCTGCGCCCAGCAGCAGCGCGGCCGCGCCCCACAGCCAGCGCCGGGCCGGCGCGGCCGCCTCGTCATCATCGGCATGGTCGGCGGGGATGGGGTTGGCGTGCAGGCCGGGCACGTTGCCGCGCTCCCGTTCGGATTCGGCGCGCCGCAAGGCATCGAGGATGTAGGACATGGTGCTTCAGTGCCCAGCCAGGGCTTGTTGCAGGCGCGGCTCGTCGATGCCGCTGGCGCGGTTGAGCAGCATCAGCGTCACGGGGCCGGCCAGGCCGTCGCTGCGCAGGCCCTGGGCGCGCTGGAAGGCCGCCACCTTGGCACGCAGCGCCTGGTCGTACTTGAGGCCGAGCGGCGCCGGCGCCCCATCCGCAGCGGGCGCGCCGGAGAAAGCCTGGTCGAGCCGGGCGTCGAGCCAGGCCGGCAGCGGGCCGCTGGTGATGCGGCCCTGGTAGGCCGGCGGCGCCCGCCACAGAGTCCTGAACTCGCCGCGCCACTGCCGGTCCAAAGCCAGCAGGCTGACGGTCTGCGTGTGGCCGCCGGCGCTGACGGTGGCGTGTTGGCCGCCCAGGCTTTGCAGCAGCACATAGGCGGGCTCGCCGCTGGCGTCGTGCAGGGTCAGGATGGCGGGGCGGTCCAGCAGGCGCAGCAGGGCCAGTCCGCCGTCGGCCGCGCCGCTCTGGGTGAAACATTGGGGCGCCGGATCGGTGCTGGTCTGCGCGGTCTTGCGCAGGCCCGCACAAAGCTCGGCGAAGTCGGCCTCGGCCCTGGGCGGCGGCAGTGCCCAGAGCGCAGCCAGTTCGCGCCAGGCATCGGCCTCGCTGCGCAAGGCCAGTGTGATCGTCGCGGCCGGATCGGGTCGCGGCACCGGGGCGGAGGCGGCCGCGCTGGCGGCGGACGCAGCAGCCACGGAAGAAGCGCTCGGCGCAGCGCTGGCCGCAGCCGAGGCAGCCGCCGCAACGACGGCGACAGGCCGTTCGGCCTCGGGCCCCAGCGCGCGCGTGGCCAGTGCGAACACGGCGGCGGCGGTCAGCGCGCCGCCGGCCCCGAGCATCCAGGCCCGGCGCCGTCCAAAACCGGAATTGGGCCGCGAGGCCGCGTCGTCGAACACCTCGGCGGCGGCCTTGTCCAGCGTCTTGCGATCGATGCGTTGGCGGCCCTGGGCATAGGCGCCCAGCAGGGCCCGATCACACAGCAGATTGATGCGCCGCGGCACACCGCGCGAGAGCCGGTGGATCTGGCGCAGCGCCGCACGGTCAAAGGGCAGGGCCAGCGCGCCGCCAAAACCGGCGACGCCCAGCCGGTGCCGCACATACTGCGCGGTCTCGGCCTCGGACAGGGCCTGCAGATGAAAGCGCGCGATCACGCGCTGGGCCAGCTGCTCCAGCTCCGGGGCGGCCAGCATGGTGCGCAGCTCGGGCTGGCCGATCAGGATGATCTGCAGCAGCTTGCGCTCGCGGGTCTCCAGATTGGTCAGCAGACGCAGCTGCTCCAGCAGCGAGGGCGCGAGGTTCTGCGCCTCGTCGATGATCAGCACCGTGTTGCGGCCGGCCGCATGCTGGGTCAGCAAAAAGGTGTTCAGCGCGTCCACATAGGGCTTGACCGTGCGCAGCTCGCCCGGGCCCAGCTCGATGTGATATTCCTCGCACACCGTCCTCAGCAGCTCGGTGACGGTCAGCTTGGGGTTGAAGATGTAGGCGACATTGCAGTCCTGGGCCGGGATCTGCTCCAGGAAGCAGCGGCACACCGTGGTCTTGCCGGCACCGATCTCGCCGGTCAGCAGCACGAAGCCGCCGCCGCCGCGCAGGCCATAGAGCAGATGGGCCAGCGCCTCGCGATGGCGCTCGCTCATGAACAGATAGCGCGGGTCCGGCGCGATCGAGAACGGCTCTTGCTGCAGGCCGAAGAAGTTCGCGTACATGGCGGCGATGTCAGCCCGGGTTCATCAGCCCAGCACGCGGGCCAGGCCGTAGATGGACAGCGCGCCCGAGGCGATCAGGGCCAGGGTCTTGGCCGAGCGGTTGCCCAGCACGGCGCCGATGACGCTGCAGGCCAGGATGGCGCCGAAGAGATAGCTTGTTTTCATGCCGTGATGGTAAGGGCTGAGCGACCGGCCCCATACCGAGCTCGCCAAACCCCAACAGGCGCCGGCAAGGAGGCTGGATGAGCACCGCTATTGTCGGCCCGTCCCCTGCCTGGCACGCTTGTAGCCGCCGCCGGTTCTGAATCGCTGGGCATGTGCTTCGTCGCTCATATTCGACATCAGCAACAGGTTCAGTTCGCTGGCGCAGGCATTGTCCAGATAGGTGTCCTGCATCATGTCCGGAATCGCGTCGAGCTTGTAGCCCAGATGCGGCAGCCCGAACCAATGACCCACCTCATGGAACAGCACCGCCATGCCCGACAAGGCGGGCGAGTCGCCCGGCCCCACCACCATATCCTTAGCGCCAAAGACGTTGGCAAAGCTGTAGCGGGTCTTGTCGAAGGTGATCTCGATGGTGTTGTCAGGCTGGCCACATCCCAGAAAGGCCTCTGATGCGCCGCAGGAGGTGGGGCCGTTCTTGAGCTGGAGCTGCATGCGGGCGGCCGTCGCCAGGTGCGCGCTGCGGTCGGTGCCGCAGACCATGCCCTGCACCCGCTGCAGCACATCCGTCTGTCCGGCGGCCGGCTTGGGCGCCGTGCAGACGCGGCGCAAGCTGGGGTCGCCCCTGTCAACAAGCTCGAAGGGCACCGCCTCCATCGGCTTGCTGAGCGGCTCGAGCGCAGCCATGCCATGGGCTTGCGCGGACACCCGGGCGCGCGTCGCATTCGCCTCCCCCTTCAGCGGGAACAATTCGGGAGACAGAACCGGCGCCTGCCGCAGCCACTTGCCGACCCGCTGATCCAGCCAGAGCCGGCCATCGATCACGACCAGGGACAAGAAGTCATCCGAGCAGCTCAGGCAGGCGGTCTTCCAGCCGGTCAGGGCCATGATCAGGCTCCAGCGCAGGTTGTCGAGGCACTGTGCGTCGCACAGCGGGCCCAGATCGCTCTTCAGCGAAATCTCGGCTGAACGCCTGGACATGAACTGAGCCGGCTTGGCGACCGCAGCGACCCCGCTGGTCAGCGCTGCCTTCAGCTGCGCGGCCGACATGCCCATCTCGCCCGCCATCTGCTGCAAAGCCTCCGGCTGGGCCAGCAGCATCTGCTGGTTCATCTTCGGCATCTGTTTGAAGTACTCCACATAGAAAACCAGCTTGGTCTGCCGACGGGCGGCCTGCGAAGCCTGCAGATGTACGGGCAGATCCTTGGCATCCAGGGCCTGCTGCACCTTGCGAAAAACAGCTTCCGGGCATTTGAAGCGCTGCTCGAGCTGCGCCATATAGCGCTGCGCGCCCCGGTTCTCGGCAGCCACGTCCGCGAGCGCCAAGCCGGAGGCTGGCAGCAGGGCCAGACACACATAGCGCCAGATGCTTGTCCGTGGCTTGGTCATGGTGCAGCTCCCTCTGGACATTGATCGAAGATCAGACGCGCGGGCGCCGGATGAGTTTTCTGCCGGCGGAACCGCGCGCGGACTCGGCCTGCGCCGGTGGCGCCAGCCGGAACTCGAGAATCCGGCAGAACACAATGCCCAGCATCAGGAAGCCCGCCATGAAGGCGTGGTACTGAATGCTCAGAGAGAGTGCCAGTCGGCGCTGAAACGGGTCCACAAAGCCGGCCGCGATCATCTCGAGCGTCACCGCAAAAGCCATGTAAACGCCGTAGTAGACGGTGGCCCCGCTGCTCAGCACCAGCAGCACCGCCAGGCGGTCCATCACGCTCCAGCGCGGGTTCCAGACATGCCCGTTGACCGCCACGGCCAGGCTGCCGGTGATGAGCGAGGTATTGAGCGTCACCATCAGCGTGGACAGCAGATTCAGCTGATCCACGGTTGCCTTGGCAGCCTCGCCCGGCCCGAAACTGTGCACAGGCGAGAAAAGACCGTCAGGGACGAGCAAAGATGCGGCATACAGCAAGGCGACCAGAAGCAGAAAGATCAGCCAGTAAGGTATGTAGCGCTGCGGCAAGGCACGCATGGCATCAGCACTGCAAGGCAGGGTTGGCACCGGCACTGACCACCACCACCTGGCCGCCACACAGCCGAGCGCCGGCAGACGGCGCCAGCCTGAAAATCTTCACCGAGCCGGGCGCCAGGAAGAGTTCGATCGGTGCCTCGGTCTCCTCGCTGCCGATCGGGCCCTCCACCCGGATCTTGAACGGGCCTGCGCCCCCCTCGATCTTCAGCCGCCCCAGCTTCCTGAGCGCGGGTCGGGAGAAGCCGGAGGCGCCCAGCGCCGAACGCAGCGACGCACTGATCGTGCGCGGCGGCAATGACAGATTGAGCTCGCGGTCCAGGTAGTCGCGCATGGCCGTTTCGCTCGCCGCCGCCAGCTTGGACGGCGGCATTCCGGGTGCCGCCGCCGCAGCGGCTTCGCACATCTCCACCAGGATGGATTGCCGCGCCGCCAGGGTCAGCCGGATCTTGTGCCCCGTCTCCCAGTCCGCCATGGCGCGGGCCGCCGCAGGGACACGCTCGGCCGCAGAGGACGGAGCGCAGGGCGCGCCTGAGGCGTGACCCTCCGCCGCCACGGCGAGAAGCAGCGCCGCCACGGCGACAGGCGATGTGAGCAGCGTCATCGTGCAAATCCCCCCGGCTCTTGCAGCATCTGGATGGCTTGTGACCCAGCCATCGGGCCAGTCTGAGGGACCTGTCGGCCCCCCGCAAGCCATCGCCGACGGCCGGCCTCCTACGACTTGATGACGGGCTGGCTTGAATTCATGACGTTCTTCGAGGCACGCGCCACGGGACAATGGCGGCACGATGCCGCCGCGCCCGCGCCAACACCATCATCACCACGTCTACGTCGTCGAACTGTCCGACCGCGTCTGGAACCTGGCAAGCTTTCGCCGCGCCAATCCCGACCACGACATCTGCAAGCCCTGCGTCTATGTCGGCATGACCGGGCTCGACCCGGACCTGCGCTTCGACCGCCACAAGGCCGGCGTGCAGGCCAACCGCCTGGTGCGCGACTACGGGTTGCGCCTGCTGCCCGAGCTCTACGCGGTCTACAACCCCATGCCTTACGAGGCCGCCCGCGAGATGGAGGTCGAGCTGGCGATCGGCTTGCGCGAGGCCGGCTACGCGGTCTGGCAGGCCTGAGCCCAGATGTTGGCGCTCAAGCCGCCAGATGGACCGGCACCACCGAGTCCTTCAGCACATTGCGCAGCACAAAGCTGCTGTGCACGCCGGTCACCCCGGGGATGCGGGTCAGATGGCCCAGCAGCAGGGCCTGGTAATGGTCCATATCGCGCACCGCCACCTTCAGCTGGTAGTCGGCGGCCTGGCCGGTGATCAGCAGGCACTCCAGCACCTCGGGCAGCGAGGCCACTGCGGCCTCGAAGCCAGCGAAGCGCTCCGGCGTGTGCACATCCATCGAGATATGGACCAGGGCCATCAGGGTCAGGCCCAGCTTCTTGGCGTCCACCACCGCGCGGTAGCCGCTCACCAGCCCGGCCTCCTCCAGCGCCCGCACCCGCCGCAGACAGGGCGAGGGCGACAGCCCGATCCGGTCCGCCAGTTCCTGGTTGTGGATGCGGCCTTCCTTCTGAAGAATTTCCAGAATCTGCCTGTCAAACTTATCGATGGCCAATCAGCAACCCCAAAAAAATTGATTCTTGGCAGATTATTGCGCATTGAATGAATTCAAAGCCATCTTCGCAATCATCTGCCAGGCCCTGTTCCCTACACTGAAGTCACTGAGTTACCCACTCCGACAGCGCCCAGGCCACCCGCCCGATCTCGCGTCAGGACCACCGCTTCACAAGAGCACCGGTTTGAACGCCACCCGACCCCAAGCACAGCGATGTGGCTTGGGGTTTCGCTTTGGGGGGCATGTCGCCGAGCCAGATCGCATGAAGCCATCCGCATCCGCGAGGCAGCGTCGTCGTTGGCGCTGGGATACTGTCGTCATCAGCCCTGCGCCTCGCAGTGGCAGATCAACGCAATCCATGAGATCACTCACATGCGCAAGCCCACCCTCGCCGTCTCGCTGATGCTCGCCGTCTCGGCTCATGCGGCCACTGCCTCGCCCTGTGATCGAGCCGGCTTGCTGGCAAAGTTCAGCGAGGCGCCGGCGCTTGGCGCCGCACCGGAATTTCCGGCAAAGCTCGAGACCCAGCTCAAGCGCTTCGTGCTGTTCGACTCGCCGTTGGCGATGGATGGCTACAAATACAACGGCCTGGTCGATATGGGCGGGACGCGGGCATGGATTGTTCGCTTCGGTGGCATTGCCGGCGCTGTCGAGTGGTTCGGGCCTGTGCCTGTCGAGCCGGCCAAGTTCGTGGGCTGCCCTGACAGCCCCGCGACCAAGCGCCCCCACGACAGCAGTGCAAGCGGCGGGCAGATCAAGTCCTGACCCCGGTGCTCGCGGCCTTGCCTTCCCAGACTTTGTCGACCTACGCCAGCCTGGCCCTCACCGCCCTGCTCGCGCTCGGCCCCTCGGGCGCCAGCGCGGCCGGCCCGGTGGGCGATATCGCCGCCGGCAAGGCGACCTTTATCGCCGCCTGTGCGTCCTGCCATCAGCTCGGCCCCTCGGCGCGCGGCGGCTTCGGGCCGCAGCTCAACGGCATCGTCGGGCGGCCGGCCGGGTCCACGCCCGACTACAGCTACTCGGCCGCGATGAAGAACTCCGGCATCGTCTGGTCGGCGAATAGCCTGGCGGCCTTTATCCGCGACCCCGAGCGCAGTGTGCCGGGCACCAAGATGCGCTTCTTCAGCATCGGCTACAACGACCAGAAGATGGCGAATTTGCTGGTCTATCTGGCAAGCCTGCCGGCCTCCCCTCCCTCATCCCGATGAGCCTGGCCGATCTGCGCGCGGCGCTGGCCGCCGAGCTGGCGGCGACGCCCGAGTTCTACGACTTCAAGGTGCTGCGCAGCGAGCGCGAGGGCGCGCTGTGGCGCGTCACGCTGGAGCCGGGCTATGTCTATGCCGAAGGCCAGCGGCCGGGCGCCGCCTCGGCCCAGGTCCTGCTGGACGACAGCCTGGACGGGGCCTCGGCCTGGTGGGGCGCGCCGGTCAAGGGCGGGGCCAGCGTGCTGGCCGTGCTGGCCGAAGAGGACCAGCTGCTGCTGCAGAACGCCAGCAGCGCGCCGCCGGGGCCGGACTGCCTGATACGCCTGTACCCGACCCGCTTTCTGAACGCCGTCGCCGAGGCCTGGTGGGACACGCCCTGGGCCGAGCGCGCGCTGGCCTGCCTGCCCGATCTGGGCCGGCCCCGCCCGGTGGACGCCGCCACGGCGCTGAGCGGCGCGCCGTTCCGTTGGCTGCGCCCGGCGCAGAGCGCCGCGCTGGCCCTGGTGCAGCACAGCAGCGCCTTTTTGTGGGGCCCGCCCGGCACCGGCAAGACCACGACTCTGGGCGTGCTGCTGGCCGAGTACCTGGAGCGCCGGCCCGAGGCCCGCGTGCTGCTGCTCTCGACCACCAACCAGGCGGTGGACCTGGCCACCATCGCGGTGGACAAGGCGCTGGAAAAAGGCCGACGCGAGCAGTACCGGGCCAGCGTGCAGCGCCTGGGCACCCGCTTCGATGCAGCGGCCTATGCCGGCCGCGAGCACCTGATCCCCAGCGACGACCAGGGCCTGATCGGCCAGCTGGCGCGGGCCGAGGCGGCGCGGCCTTCGGCGCGCGGCGACGCCGGCGCGCTGAAGGCCTGGGCCGACCGTGTCGCGGCGCTGCGCGAGGAGCTGCGCGCCGCCTCGCTGCAGGTGCTGCGGCGCTGCCGGCTGGCCAGCATGACCACCACCCGCGCCGCCTTCACGCTGAAGACGCTGCGCGAGCTGAGTGGCAGCGATGCCGACGAGCCGCCGTTCGACCTGCTGGTCTTCGACGAGGCCAGCCAGGTCAGCCTGGCCCATGCGCTGGCGCTGATGCCGCTAGGCCGCGCCCGGCTGTTCGCCGGCGACCCGCAGCAGCTCTCGCCGGTGCTGCGCAGCCCGGATCGCGGCGCGCGCCGCTGGCTGGGCCGCTCGGCCTTTGCCGAGATGCCGCGCCAGGGCCCCTCGGTGGCCCTGCTGGACGAGCAGTCGCGCATGGCCGCGCCGATCAGCGAACTGGTCAGCGCGCTGTTCTACGCGGGCGCGCTGCGGGTGGCCGCCGACGCGCAGGCCGCGCCCGCCTGGGCAGCGGCGCGCCGGCGCGCGCTGGGCGAGGCCGATGCCGACACCCATGTGCAGCTGCGCCGCGTCAGGAGCGACGGCGCCTGGTCGGCGGCCGAGCGCGGGCCGGTGCGGCGCGAATCGGCCGAGGCGATGGCCGAGGCCGTGGCAGCAGCGCTCGCCAGCGGCGACTGGCGGGCGCAGGAGCTGATCGTGCTGACGCCGTTTCGCGCCCAGCGCGCGCTGATACGCCGCTGCCTGCGCGAGCACGGCGTGCCCGACGCGGCCGTCAAGGTCAGCACCGTGCACCGCGCCCAGGGCAGCGAGGCGCCGGTGGTGCTGTTCGATCCGGTCGACGGCAGCCAGCCTTTTCTGCATGGCGAGGAGGCGCAGCGCCTGCTCAATGTCGCGTTCAGCCGGGCCCAGGCCAAGCTGATCATCTATCTGTCGGCCAGCGACGCGGCCAGCCCCCTGCTCGCGCCCCTGGTGCAGCGCCTGCGCCTGGCCGGCGATGCGCGCGTGGCGCTGGATCTCAGGGATCTGGCGCGGCAGCCGGACTTCCCGGCCAATGCCCTGGGCCGTCGCGTGCGGGCCGGCCGCCACACCGGCGAGGTCAGCCGGCTAAGCCCGGACGGGCGACAGTTCTGGCTGGTCAACGAAGTCAGCGGCGCCGAGCAGCTGATCGATGCGGGGTTCTGGCGCGCGCGGGCCCTGGCGGAGGGCTAAGCCCGCGCTTCAGCGCGCTCCGGCCTCCGGCAGCTTGGCGATCACCTTGATTTCGAACTGGAAGCCGGACAACCAGGTGACACCGACGGCGGTGGCGGTCGGATACGGCGCCTCGCCCCAGTACTCTGCAGCCACAGCCCAGGCGCGTTCGAAATGGTCCTGCGGGTTCACCATGAAGACCGTCACATCGATCACGTCGGCGAAGCTGCAGCCGGCCTCGGCCAGGATGGCGTTGAGATTGCGGAAGGCCAGGCGCACCTGCTCATCGAGTTCAGGCTCGGGCGAACCGTCTGGCCGACTGCCGACCTGGCCCGAAACGAACAGCAAACCGTTCGAGCGGATGGCCGGTGAGTAGCGGTGCAGCTCGTAGAGCGCGTGGCGGCCGGCGGGGATGACAACATCGCGTGTGGACATGCGCAAACTCCTTGAAGGGATGAATGAAGTGAAAAGGGACCGGATGCCCGGACTTTAGGGAGACCGCGCCGCGCGATAAACAAGCAGCTCGCACAATGACTGTTTGGCGATTCAGGACAATCGCCGCCAAGCCCTCACCCCCTGCCTCTCACAAGCTGACCCTGCCGATGGACCGATTCGACGCGCTGCAAGCCTTCGCCCGCGTGGTGGAGGCGGGCAGCTTCACCAAAGCGGCGCAGACCCTGCACCTGAGCAAGACCACCGTGACCCAGCTGGTGCAGCAGCTGGAGGCGCGGCTGCGCGTCAAGCTGCTGCACCGCACGACCCGCCGGGTGACGGTGACGCCCGAGGGGGCCGCGTACTACGAGCGGGTCGTGCGCGTGCTCGCGGACCTGGAGCAAGCCGACGCCGGGCTGGCCGGCCTCACGGCGGCGCCGCGCGGCCGCCTGCGGGTGGACGTGCCGAGCCCGTTCGCACGCCTGGTCCTGATGCCGGCGCTACCCAAGTTCCATGCGCGCTATCCGGAGATCCAGATCGATATGGGCGTCAGCGATCGCATCGTCGATGTGATCGGCGACAAGGTCGACTGCGTGCTGCGCGGCGGCGAGGTCACCGTGCCCTCGCTGATCGCACGGCGCGTTGGCGAACTGCAGCTGGGCGTCTATGCCGCGCCCGACTACCTGCAGCGCGCCGGAACACCCACCCATCCCGCCGAGCTGAACGACGCCGCCACGCCCCACCGCATCGTCGGCTTCCTGCGCTCCGGCAGCGGCCGGGTCGCGACGATGCCGATGCGACGCGGCCGGGGCGCCGCCGGGGAGTCCGTCGAGGTCAGTGGCCGTTACATCGTCGCGGCCGACGACGGCAACGCCTATCTCGCGGCCGGCCTCGCCGGCATGGGCGTGCTCTGGCTGCCGCGCTATATGGCCGAGCCCCATGCGGCACGCGGCGAGCTGCTGCCCCTGTTCGACGACTGGCAGATCGACGCCATGCCCATGTACCTCGCCTACCCGCCGACACGGCATGTCAGCGCGAAGCTGCGGGTGTTCATGGATTGGATTGAGGAGTTGATGGCGGAGGATGCGCTGGGGACGAGCCGTCCCTGAGCGGCCTGTCCCGGCCGGCACGGCGAGATTGCGTGCGCCGCCGGATCGCCCAGGGGAAAGCGGATCAACAGGCCCCAGCTGCTCCATAGAATCATGAATCCCCACCGCGCGACGCAAGCCATGGAACGCCATCTCAACGACGTGATGCTGGGCAGTCTCGAACTGTTCTGCCTGGCGGCCGAGATGCAGAGCTTCACGGCGGCGGCGCAGGCGGCGGGGCTGAACCCGGCGGCGGTCAGCCGGTCGGTCGCCCGCCTGGAACAGCGCCTGGGTGTGCGTCTTTTTGTGCGCAGCACGCGGCGCATCCACCTGACCGACAGCGGGCGCACCTACTACGACCACTGCCGTCAGGCCCTGAGCCTGATGCGTGAGGCCGAAAGCAAGCTGACCGGCGCGCAGACAGCACCCAGCGGACTGCTGCGCATCAGCATGGCCTCGCCCTACGGGCATTACCGGGTGCTGCCGCTGCTGCCGAAATTCCGCCTGCGCTATCCGCTGGTGCAGTTCGAGCTGAACCTGAGCAACCGCAACGTCGACTTCACCGCCGAGGACTTCGACCTGGCGATACGCGGCCGCACGCCGCCCGACTCCTCGCTGATCGCCCGCAAGCTGGAGGATGCGGAACTGGTGCTGGTGGCCTCGCCCGCCTACCTGGCCCGCGCGGGCGTGCCGCAGTCGCTGGACGACTTGTCCCGGCATGACTGCCTGCAATTCGTGCTGCCCAGCACGGGGCAGTTCGTCGCATGGCAATTCCGCGTCGACGGCCGCGACGTCGACCTGGCCACGCCGCCCAGCTACCGCTGCGTGGAGGACTACCTGGGCATGGTGACGCTGGCGCGCCAGGGGGCCGGACTGCTGCAGACCTACCGCTACATCGTTCAGGAAGACCTCGCCTCGGGACGCCTGCAGGAACTGCTGCCGGCATTTGGCGGGCGCTCCCGCGCCTTCTCGCTGATCTATCCCAACCGCGAGCACACCGCGCTGCGGGTGCGGGCCTTCATCGAGTTCCTGATCGAGGAGCTCGCGCACGGCCCCGTCAGCGCCGAACGCTGAAGCCTGGGTTCAGCGGCTGACCGCCGCCCCCCTCGAAGCGCTCGCGCAGCGCGCTAATCCTGTCGAGCATGTCCGCAGCGCCGGCGTAGCCCGGCACAACCGGGTGACCTCAGCGCGCAATTCAGTCGTTCCATCGTGGTGACTTCTGCTGCCGGCCCGGCATCCCTAGATTCAGGCCATGGTCGATTTCGGCCACGGAGCCGTCGCCACTCTCTTTATGGCGTCCCATCAGGAGCAATGAAACATGAGCAATCAACAACAGAAGGTCGCCGTCATCACCGGCGCATCCCAAGGCATCGGTGCCGGCGTCGTCAAGGGCTTGCGTGAGCGCGGCTACCGCGTCGTCGCCACGTCCCGTTCGATCAAGCCGTCCGACGATCCGGGCGTGGTCACGGTGGCCGGCGACATCGGCTCGGCCGACACCGCCCGCCGCGTCGTCGACGAAGCCTTGCAACGCTTCGGCCGCATCGATCTGCTGCTGAACAACGCGGGCATCTTCACCGCCAAGCCCTTCACGCAGTACACGCTGGAGGATTTCGAAGCGAACATCTCGACCAATGTCGCCGGCTTCTTCCACATCACCCAGGCCGCCGTCGCCCAGATGGAACGCCAGGGCTCGGGCCATGTGGTGAGCATCACGACCAGCCTGGTCGACCATGCGAACTCGAACGTGCCCTCGGTCACCGCCTCGCTGACCAAGGGCGGGCTGAACGCCGCGACGAAATCGCTGGCCATCGAGTACGCGAAGAAGGGCATCCGTTTCAACGCGGTCTCGCCCGGCATCATCAAGACGCCGATGCATCACGAGTCCACGCACGAGTGGCTGGCCGCGCTGCACCCGGTCGGCCGCAACGGCGAGATCGCCGACATCGTCGACGCCGTGCTCTACCTCGATGGTGCGAACTTCGTGACCGGCGAGATCCTGCATGTCGATGGTGGCCAAAGCGCCGGCCACTGAGATCGAGACAAGCCACAGGAGCAAGCCATCATGCCCATCGTCACCATCCAGATCACCCGCGAGGGTTCCAAGCCCGGCCAGGACCGCGCCACCGCCGAAGAAAAGGCCACCCTGATCCGCGGCGTCAGCGAACTGCTCAGGGATGTCCTCGGCAAACCGCTCGACAGCACCTTCGTCGTCATTGAAGAAGTCCCCACCGACAACTGGGGCCGTGGCGGTCTGCCAACCCTGGAGCATCGACGGCGGCTTGCCGAGGCTGCCGGCAACTGACGGACGGCAATGCAGCGGCGCAAGCGGCTGCTCGTCGGTGCCGCTTGTCCCGGTGACGGCCGGGTTGATCGTCAGCGTGTGCTCGTGAGCTGACCCTCAACCCGGTCCCTAGGCTCGTCCGGTGACAGGTCTTGCCAAATGCGTGTCGCTGACCACGCCGGACGCTCCCCCAAAGGGGTGGCGAGGGCAATTCCGCAGCCTCGCAACCAGCCGCACGCCCATAATTCGGCGCATGGCCTCGTCAGATTCGATCCAATCCCCAAGAGCCGGCGATATCGGGCGGGTGGTCAATTCGATGCGGTTTGTCTGCCCCCGGCTGTGCTCGACCGCTTGGTATATGCCTTGCGGCGCCAGATAAGCGCTGACTGCCTAAACGTCATCAAATGCCCGACTTCGACGATCCAGAGATTGACGCTCAATGGTGCGCTGAGCGCCGCCGTGAAGTTGCCGAATATTTGCGCGGCGAGGGGCTATCGCACGGCCGAATCGGCGAGAACCCGGCTTGGCATGTCGCGCCGTTTGTTTCTGTTTGGGCCATAGAGAATCTTGCATCCCAGACCTCTGTTGGCTGGTGGGCGATCTCCGGTGACATGCCCAACGACTATGTCTCCGGAAGCAGGGCCAGCAACCCGCGCGAAGCGGTTCAAGCCATAGCCTCACTCTGGCAAGAAGCCGCGCAGTACATGGCGCGCGGAGAGAAGCATCCGACGTTCCGTATTGGTTCGGGCGAGCAAGACGAGGAGCTCGCACCCATGCTGGCATCGAGGGCCGCTCTCTTGCTCGAATGGGTTGATGATCCAGAAGCCTGGGAAGACGAGGATGCTTGAACGGTTGATCAAGCGGACGTGCACCAGCTACGGAATTGGGGTACCACATCGGGGTCATGTCTTGAGTCTGACCCCCGATCGGTGACCCTAGCGATCGACTGCAAACATCTCATGACTGTGCGAGAGGGCAGCTGACGGCGCTCCCTCCCGCCTCAATGCCCCCCAGCCAGTAACGCCGCGTTGCCCCCGGCGGCAGCGGTATTGATCGTCAGCGTCTGCTCCGCCGCGAAGCGGTAGAGCTGGCCGACGCTGCAGGCTTCGAAGACCGTGATCAGCGGGAGGATGGCGCCGGGGCGTTCGGCCAGCTGGCGCTGGACCTGGCGGGCCAGCGCGGCGTCGGGCGTGGCCAGGCAGACGCCGGCGATGCCGGCGCTGGCGATCCAGGCGGTTTGGCCCTCGTGGCCGATGACTTGCACCAGGCTCCGGTCCAGACCGGCGCCGCTCAGCGCCTGCAGCAGCTTCTCGGCGAGCGGCCGGCTGTGCTCATCGACCAGCAGGGCCAGCGCATTGCCGGCCAGCAGTGCGCTGGCGACCACACCGCTCAGGCCGCGCTGGCCGGCGCCGGCTGCCAGGGCGACGAAGACGCCGCGGGCATGCTGGCGCAGCTCGTTGCTTTCGCCGGTGGGGCCGGGCAGGGTCTTGGGGGTCAGGTCTTGCTCGGCCTGCTGGGCCAGGGCAGCGATCAGCGCGGCGCTGGCGGTGTCCAGGCCAGCGCCGGCGCGCTTGAGCAGCGCGGCGCGTTCGGCCACCGGGCGCTCGCGCCAGTGCGCCTGGGCCTGCTGCAGCGCGGCCAGCGCGTCGGCGGGGAACGGTGCCGCGTTGCCGCTGGTGCCTGAAGTGGAAACGGCCGCTGCGGACGATTCGAGGCCGGCCTCGGCCACTGCCGCAAAGCGCTGCAGATAGTGCGGGCCGCCGGCCTTGGGGCCGGTGCCGGACAGGCCCTCGCCGCCGAAGGGCTGGACGCCGACCACGGCGCCGATGATGTTGCGGTTCACATAGACATTGCCGATCCTGGCCAGGCTCGCGAGCCGCTGGGCGCGGCTGTCGATGCGGGTCTGGATGCCCAAAGTCAGGCCGAAGCCCAGCGCGTTGATCTGTTCGATCACCGCGTCCGGCTCGCCGCTCCAGCGCACCACATGCAGCACCGGGCCGAAGATCTCGGCGCCCAGCTGGGCGATGCGGCCCAGCTCGAAGGCCACCGGCTGGACCAGGCGCGGCATGCTGTCGTGCACCGGCGCCTCGGCGATCAGTGTCGCCTCGCGCTTCAGGCGCTCGACATGGCGGCTGATGTTCTCGAAGGCCTCGTCGTCGATCACCGGGCCCACATCGGTGGCCAGATCGTCCGGACGGCCGACCCACAGCTCGCGCAGCGCGCCGGCCAGCATCTCGATCAGGCCGTCGGCAATGCTCTCGTGCACGCACAGCAGGCGCAGCGCCGAGCAGCGCTGGCCGGCCGAGCGGAAGGCGCTCTGCACCACGGCGTCGATGACCTGCTCGGACAAGGCGGTCGAGTCGACCAGCATCGCGTTGATGCCGCCGGTCTCGGCGATCAAGGGAACGATGGCGCCCGGCTTGGCGGCCAGGGTCTTGTTGATGATTTGCGCCACCTGGGTCGAGCCGGTGAAGCAGACGCCGGCGGTCTGCGCATGGGCCACCAGGCCGGCGCCGACCGTCTCGCCGGCACCGTGCAGCAGTTGCAGCGCATCGGCCGGCACGCCGGCCTCGTGCAGCAGCTCGACCAGCTTCAGCGCGACAAAGGGGGTCTGCTCGGCCGGCTTGGCCGCCACCGTGTTGCCGGCCACCAGGGCGGCGACCACCTGGCCGGCGAAGATGGCCAGCGGGAAGTTCCAGGGGCTGATGCAGACGAAGACGCCCCGGCCGCTCAATGGCGAAGGCTGGGCCTGGGCCTCGTCGGCGTAGTAGCGCAGGAAGTCGACCGCCTCGCGCACCTCGGCGATGCAGTCGCCGGCGGTCTTGTAGGCCTCCTTGACCAGCAGGCCGCTGAACTCGTGCAGCCGCGCATCGAGCGCATCGGCGGCGCGGCGCAGGATGGCGGCGCGCTCGGCCACCGGCGTGGCGTTCCAGGCCGGGAAGCCGGCCGCCAGGCGCTGCATCGCGGCCTCGACCTCGGCGGCCGTGGCCTCGGCCACCGACTCGATGCGGGCGGCGGCGATCGCGTCGACAAAGGGTTGGCGCTGGACCGGCGCGGTCAGGTCGGCGCCGCTGGAGTTGGCGCGGCGGCTGCCGTACAGCGCCAGCGGCAGCGGCAGGGCGCCCTGAGCGGCCACCTGCTCCAGCGGCGAGCCCAGGAGCTCGGGCACCTGCACATTTACATCGGCCAACTGGTGGACGAAGGAGCTGTTGGCCCCGTTCTCCAGCAGGCGGCGCACCAGATAGGCCAGGAGATCGCGGTGCTCGCCGACCGGGGCGTAGACACGGCAGGGAATCGTGCCGTCCTTCAAGACCTCGCGGTAGACGCCCTCGCCCATGCCGTGCAGGCGCTGCATCTCGAAAGGCGCACCGGCCTTGCGCGCCATCTGCACGATGGCCGCGATGGTGCCGGCGTTATGGCTGGCGAACTGCGGATAGATCACATCGGCATGCGCGATCAGCGCCTGGGCGCAGGCCAGATAGGAGACATCGGTGTGCTGCTTGTGGGTGAACACCGGGTAGGCGGCCAGGCCCTGCTCCTGGGCGCGCTTGATCTCGCCGTCCCAGTAGGCGCCCTTGACCAGGCGCACCATGAAGCGCAGCCCATGCTTGCGGGCAATCGCCGCCACCTCGTTGACCACGTCCAGCGCGCGGGTCTGGTAGGCCTGCACGGCCAGGCCGAAGCCGCGCCACTGCGGGTAGTGGCCGGCGATGCGGGCCGCCAGCGCGTCCAGCACATCCAGCGAGAGCTCGAGGCGGTCGACCTCCTCGGCATCGATGGTCAGATTGATATTGGCCTGGGCGGCCAGCTCGATCAGCTGCCAGACCCGGGGCAGCAGCTCGGCGAACACGCGCTCGCGCTGCAGCACCTCGTAGCGCGAGAACAGCGCGCTGAGCTTGATCGAGATGCCGTCAGCGGACTCCGGCGAGGCTGCCTTGGCGCCGGCCGCGATGGCCTTGATCGCGCCGACATAGGCGGCCTGGTAGCGGCGCGCGTCGCTCTCGGTGCGGGCGCCCTCGCCCAGCATGTCGTAGCTGAAGCGCAGCATCGGCTGGGCCTTGCGGGCATCCGCCGCCTCGCTCATCGCCTCCTGGATCTGGCGGCCCAAGACGAACTGGCGGCCCAGCAGCTGGATCGCGCGCACCGTGGCCGCGACCACCGTCTGCGCGCCCAGCCGGGTCAGCAAGCCGCCCTCGCCCTCGGCATTGGGCAGGAACTTCTTGGACAGCGAGATGGCCGAGGCGGACAGGCTGGCCAGCATCTTGTGCGGCCCCTCCGACGCCCCGTCGAACTGGCCCCGGCCCAGCTGGTCGGCCGTCAAGGCGATCGCGGTCGGCACATCGGGCACGCGCAGCAGCGCCTCGGCCAGGCGCATCAGCGCCAGGCCCTCGCTGCTGGTGATCGGGTATTCGCGCAGCAGCGATTCCATGGCCCAGAAGGGCGCCGGGTTGGCGCGCACCTGCTGCACCCAGGGGCCGGCCTGATCGATCACCGCCGGCCAGTCGAGGCTGACGCTGGCGGCCAGCGCGCTGACCACCGGGATCTCGGCGCGGTAGGGGTCGGGCAGACGGGCAGCTTCGGGCAGCAGGGCAAAGGCGGTCATGACGGTCCCCAGAGTGGTGGAGCTAGTGAATGCCTGAACTTTATTGGTCTCTCACATGGATTAAATTCGGAAGCAAGACACTTCAGACGAGAAAAATCCCGTGACCGACGACCTCGACAAGATCGATGCCCGCATTCTGCGCGCGCTGCAGGCCGATGGCCGCATCTCCAACCTGAAGCTGGCCGAGGCGGTGCATCTGTCGCCGACCGCGGTGCTGGAGCGTGTCAAGCGCCTGACCCGCGAGGGCTACATCCTCGGCTACGAGGCGCGGCTGAACCCGGCCAAGCTGGGCGCCAGCATGCTGGTCTTCATCGAGATCCTCTTGGACCGCACGGTGCATGATGTGATGGACAACTTCAAGGCCGCCGTCCAGGCCCGGCCCGAGATCATGGAATGCCATCTGGTGGCCGGCGGCTTCGACTACCTCTTGAAGACCCGGGTGGCGGACATGGGCCACTACCGCGAGTTCATCGGCAGCGTGATCTGGACCCTGCCGGGCGTGCGGGAGACCCGCACCTATGCGGTGATGGAGGAGGTCAAGCACACGACGGCGCTGCCGATCTGAGGTGCCTAGGCGGTGAAAGGCTGAGTTTCAAGGTCTTTCGGAGCCCCCCGGCGGGGGTGGCAAGACCACCCCTCCCCCATCGCCCCTCCCTGCGTGTGATGGGAAAGCGCCCGGCCGGCGACCACACTGAATCCATCGCCAGCCCACTTTCCCGGAGTCCACCATGCAAGTCCAGGCCCGCCAGACCACCACCGCCACCCAAGCCGGCCAGGCCCTGATGGCCGCGCTGCTGACGGAGCCGGGTGCGCGCTGCGGCTGGTTCGACTCCAGCTTCGAGCTGAGCCAGGGCCTGGTGATCAGCGAGGAAGCGGACGAGACGGTGCTGGCGCTGTGGTGCCAGCAAGGCGGTGCGGCGCTGCACTGAGCCTGGGCGGCAGCCGGCGACGATGCAGGTCCTGGCGGGTATAGACCTGGGGCCGGCCCGAGAGCTGCAAGGACAGCTCCACCATCAGATCATGGCTGCGCGAGCGCGGCGCGCTCAGCGGCAGGACCAGCAGGCCGGCGGCCAGCACGGCCGGCAGCCACAGCGGCAGGGCCAGGCGCAAGGCCGGCGCGCCGCGCAGCGCCATCACGCTGGCCAGCGCGCCGAGCGCGAAACCGCTCGCCGATTCCGAGGCCGAGTGAGCGTGTACTTCCAGTCTGGAGTAGGCCACCAGGGCAGCCAGCACAAAGCTGGCGATCACGGCCAGCTTCTGCATCAGCTTGTCTCGCCCCAGCAGCGCGACCCAGGCCAGTAGCGGAAAGCAGGCGGCGGCAAACATCGCATGACCTGAGAAACCGGTGAAGTCCCAGCGCGCCGAGCCATGGCCCCAGCCCATGAAGGCCACCTTGCTGAGCGCGGTCAGCCCGGCGGCCAGGGCCAGGCAGACCAGCCAGCGCAGCACCAGCCGACCCTGGCCGGCACCCAGCCAGAGCCACAGCATCGCGGCCAGCAGCAGCGGCACAAGGATTTGCGCCTCGCCCAGCCGGGTCAGCAGCGTCCAGACGGCGAGCGGTGAAGAGTCCGGGTTTTCCAGCATGGCCGGCATGCTACGCGATGACGCCCCGGCCGATCAGGCCAGCTGCAGGCGGCGCACGGCCGGCTTGCGGTCGGGCTCGGGCGGCGGCGTGAAACTGAAGTCCTCGGGTGGCATCGCACGGCCGTAGAACCAGCCCTGGGCCCAGTCGCAGCCCTCGCGCTTCAGCCAGGCGGCCTGCTCGGCGGTCTCGACGCCCTCGGCCAGCACATCCAGGTTCAGGCTGCGCGCCAGCACGATGACGGTGCGGGCAATCGCCGCCACATTGCTGTCGGTGCCCAGCTCGGAGACGAAGCTGCGGTCGATCTTCAGGGTCTGCACCGGCATGCGCTTCAGATAGGACAGCGAGGAATAGCCGGTGCCGAAGTCGTCGATCGCGACCCGCACGCCGCGCTCGGTCAGCTGGGTCAGCAGCGCGATGGCCGCCTCGGCGTCCTCCAGCAGCAGGCTCTCGGTGACCTCCAGCTCCAGCGCCTGCGGCGGGCAGCCGGTCTCGGCCAGGATGAAATCGACGGTTTCGACAAAATCGGCCTGGCGCAGCTGGCGCGCCGAGACGTTCACCGCGATCTGCTGCGGCTTGCCCGGCTGGCCCTGCCAGCGCGCCGCCTGGGCGCAGGCCTCCTGCAGCACCCAGCGACCGATCGGAATGATCAGGCCAGTGTCCTCGGCCAGCGGGATGAACTCGGCCGGCGAGATCGGGCCGCGGGTCGGATGACGCCAGCGCAGCAAGGCCTCGGCGCCGATCAGCTCGCCGTCGGACAGGCGCACCTGCGGCTGGTATTCGATGCGGAACTGCGCCGCCTCATTGGCCAGGCGCAGCGCATGGGTCAGCTCGAAGCGCTGCTGCACCGCCTGGGTCAGCTCGGGCCGGTAGGCCTGGACCGTGTTGCGCGCGCTCAGCTTGGCGCGGCACATCGCGGCCTCGGCATTGCGCAGCAGGTCGTCCACCGTCGTGCCGTCCGTCGGGAACAGCGCCAGGCCGATGCTGGCGCCCAGATTGAAGCGCTGGGCGCCGACCATGATGGGCTCGTCCATGGCCTGGATCAGCCGGTCGCCCAGGCGCATTGCGGTCTCTTCGTCGACCAGGCCCGAGAGCACGACGACGAACTCGTCGGCCCCGACCCGCGCCACCGAGTCGCTGGCCCGCACCACATTGATGAAGCGCTCGGCCGTGACCTTGATGACCTCGTCGCCGGCGGCATGGCCGGCGATGTCGTTGACATCGCGGAAACCGTCCAGATCGATATAGAGCACGGCCACGCAGGTGTGGTCACGCTGGGCGATGCTGATCTGGCGCGTCACGCGGTCGCGCAGCAAGGCCAGATTGGGCAGGCCGGTCAGGCGGTCGTGCAGCGACTGGTGCAGCAGCTCGGCCTCGGTCTGTTTGATCTTGGAAATATCGGTCAGCACCAGCAGATGCTGCAGCGGGCTGGAGCTGCCGGGCTGCACCCGCACCAGCGTCGCCCAGACCGGCACCGGCTCGCCGTCACGCCGGCGCAAGGTCAGCTCGCCGCACCACTTGCCCTCGCGCTCCAGCGCTTCGGCAAGCTGGGCCTGCAGCTCGGGCGCCTGCTCGCCGGGGCGCAGCGGCTGCGGCAGCTGGCCCAGCACCTCGCGCGAGTCGAGGCCGCTGATCTGGAAGAAGGCCGGGTTGGCATCGACCACCCGCACCTGGGCGTCGAGCAGCAGAATGCCCTCGGCGCAATGCTCGAACACCATGGCCGCGCGCTTGAGCTCGTCCAGCGCCAGCTGCAGCTCGGTCATGTCGCGCGCCACGCCCAGCAGGCCCAGCGACTGGCCCTCGGCCCGCACCGGCGCCTGCTGCATGTCCAGGCACAGGCGCACACCGTCGGTGCCGCGCGCCCAGGCGCGGCCGCGCTCGGGCAGCGGCTCGGGCAGGTCGGCATCGCGCTTGCCCTGCAGCTGCGCCTCGCTGAGGCCGATCAGGCGCTCGAAGGCCGGGTTGCAGGCCTCGTAGGCGCCGCTAGCGTCCTTCAGATAGACCGCGTCGGGGATGGCATTGAGCAGGGCCGCCAGGCGGCTGCGCTCGCGCCGCGCGGTGAGCAGCTCGGCGCGGCGCTGGCGCAGCCAGCGGCGCTGCTGCCAGACCAGGCCCAGGGTCGCGCCCATGGCCAGCGCGCCGACCACGCAGAAGGCGCCCAGCCACAGCGTCGGGTCGTGCAGTCCGCCGGCGGTGTCCGCCCAGGCGGCGGCCGCCGGCAGCGACAGCAGCGCGAATCCAGCCAGCGGCCGGTGACGGCGACGGTTGATCAAGCTCATGGACGGACAGACCCTCGGTTCACGACATGCCGGCGCGACGCTGCACCGGTGGTGACTGCTTTATGTGTCACAAGCGCTCGTGGCGCTTGTGCCCTCATCATTCCCTGAGGCTGTCGGAAGTGTCCGCGCCCGGCTTGAGTCTGGCTAGGGTTTACAGGCTGCTGCCGAGCCGGGTTCCCTGCAATATTGCACGCTTGGCATCGAGTTCTCCGGCCTCCAGCGCGCCGCCGATCAGGTGCACGCTGCGCCCGGCCGCGCGCAGCGGCGCCTCCAGTTCGCGCAGCGGCTCCTGGCCGGCGCACAGCACCACGGTGTCGGCCGCGACCAACTGCATGTCCTGGCGCTTCTCGCCATAGCTGACCCACAGGCCCTCGGCGCTGATGGCCTCGTAGTTGACGCCCGCCAGCATCTCGACCTGCTTCATCTTCAGCGCCGCGCGATGGATCCAGCCGGTGGTCTTGCCCAGGCCCGCACCGGGCTTGCCGGCCTTGCGCTGCAGCAGCGTGATCGCACGCGCCGGCGCCGAGGGCTGCGGCCGGCGCACGCCGCCGCGCACCTCGCCGGGATCGGCCACGCCCCACTCGCGCTGCCAGGCCGCCGGATCGAGCGTCAGGGAGTGCCCCCCGTCGACCAGAAACTCCGCCACATCGAAGCCGATGCCGCCGGCGCCGACGATGGCCACGCGCTGCCCCACCGGCGCGCGCCTGAGCAGCACATCGATATAGGACAGCACCATGCCGGCCAGCGCCGGATCGTCCTGGCCCTTGATGCGCGGGTTGCGCGGCGTCACGCCGGTCGCCAGCAGCACCTCGTCAAACGCCATCAGCTCGGCGGCGGCCACCCGCTGCTGCAGATGCAGCCGCACGCCGGTGATCTCGAGGCGGCGGCCGAAATAGCGCAGGGTCTCGCTGAACTCTTCCTTGCCGGGAATGCGCCGGGCCAGGTTGAACTGGCCGCCGATCTCGGCCGCGCTGTCGAACAGATGCACCTCGTGGCCGCGCTCGGCCAAGGTGGTGGCCGCAGCCAGGCCCGCCGGGCCGGCGCCGACCACGGCGATCTTCTTGCGCGGCGTCTGCGTGGCCGAGATCGGCACGATGCGCAGCTCCTGCTCGAAGGCGGCGCGCGGGTTCACCAGGCAGGTCGAGATCTTTTGCGCAAACGTGTGGTCCAGGCAGGCCTGGTTGCAGGCGATGCAGGTGTTGATCTCGTCGGCCCGGCCCTCGCGCGCCTTCTTGACGAACTCGGGGTCGGCCAGAAAGGGCCGCGCCATGCTGACCATGTCCGCGCTGCCCTCGGCCAGCAGGCGCTCGGCCACCTCGGGCGTATTGATGCGGTTGCTGGTGATCAGCGGCGTCGTGATGCCCGCTGCCCGCAGCTCGGCCCTGAGTTTGGCGGTCACCCAGGCAAAGCCGGCGCGCGGCACGCTGGTGGCAATCGTCGGGATGCGCGCCTCGTGCCAGCCGATGCCGGTGTTGATGATGGTCGCGCCGCCGGCCGCGACCCGCTTGGCCAGGGTCAGGACCTCGTCCCAGCTGCTGCCGCCGGGCAGCAGATCCAGCATCGAAAGCCGGTAGATGATGATGAAGTCGGGCCCGACCGCCTCGCGCATGCGCGCGAGGATTTCCAGCGGCAGACGCATGCGGTTTTCATAAGAGCCGCCCCAGCCGTCGCTGCGCTGGTTGGTGTGGGTGACCAGGAACTGGTTGATGAAATAGCCTTCCGAGCCCATCACTTCGACGCCGTCATAGCCGGCCTCGCGGGCCAGCCGGGCGCAGCGCACAAAGGCGCGGATCTGGCGCTCTATGCCTCGTGCCGACAGCTCGCGCGGCGTGAAGGGCGAGATCGGCGACTGGATGCGCGAGGGCGCGACGCAGAAGGGGTGGTAGCCATAGCGCCCGGTGTGCAGGATTTGTAAAGCGATCTTGCCACCCTCGGCATGCACGGCCTGGGTGATCTGCCGGTGCCGCCGCGCCGCACCCGAGCTCGCCAGCGTGCCGGCGAAGGGCTTGGCCCAGCCCTCGATATTCGGCGCGAAGCCGCCGGTCACGATCAGCCCGACCTCGCCGCGCGCGCGCTCGGCGAAGTAGACCGCCATGCGCTCGAAGTGCTTGCGTCCGTCCTCCAGCCCGGTGTGCATGCTGCCCATCAGCACGCGGTTCTTCAAGGTCGTGAAACCGAGGTCCAGCGGCTGCAGCAGATGGGGATAAGACATGGCGGGCAATCCTCGGGGGTCAGGTCGTGTCGGATGACACCTGGGATGGTAGCCCCAACACTTCTTCACACTCAGCAATACCAGGACAAAGCCCAGCAATGTCGGCCCGCTCCAATCGCGCCCAACAACAAGGAGTGAGAGATGGTTTCGAGGCGCTTGATCATGGGTGTGGCGGTTTCCGCAGCAATGCTGGCGGCCTGCGGTGGCGGCGGCAGCGACGACGACAGCGGCAGCGCGCAGATCCGCCTGGTCAACGCCAGCAGCGCCTACAGCACGCTGGACCTGACGGTCAGCGACAGCAATGTGGCCACCGGCGTGGCCTACGGCGGCGCCAGCAGCTATGCCTCGGCCAAGGCGGGCGAGAGTGTCACCGCCTTGGTCAAGTCGGCCGGAAGCACCCTGAGTTCGCTCTACCCGACCCTGACCAAGGGCAGCCATTACAGCCTGATCGCCTATGGCTGGTCCGGCAATATGAAGAGCACCATTCTTCAGGAAGAGGAAGTGGCGCCGGCCGAGAACTACAGCAAGCTGCTGGTGCTGAATCTGGCCGCCGACGCCGGCACGCTGGACGTCTACCTGACCCAGAACACCGACAGCCTGGACAACGCCTCGCCCACCATCAGCGCCATCACCGGCGGCGGCAGCAGCGGCTACACCTCGATCAGCAGCGGCACCTACCGCGTGCGCGTCACCGGCGCGGGCAAGAAGAGCGATCTGCGCCTGGACATTCCCAGCATCACGCTGAGCAGCAAGCAGGTCGGCTCGCTGGTGATCACGCCGACCCCCGGCGGCGTGCTGGTCAACAGCATCCTGATGACCCAGCAGGGCAGCGTTGCCGCCCATGGCGCCACCAATGCGCGGGCCCGTGTGGTCGCGGCGGTGGCCGACGGCGCCCAGGTCAATGCCAGCTTGGCCGGCACGGCCCTGATGCCGACCTCGACCGCGCCCAGTATTGGCGAGTACCAGATCGTCGCCGCCGGCAGCCCCAGCCTGCTGGTCCACGTCAACGGCCAGGCCGTGCCCGTGCCCGCCCCTGCGCTGACGGCCGGCAATGACTACACGGTGCTGGTCTGGGGCGAGCCCGGCGCGCCGCAGGTCAGCGTGATCGGCGATGACAACCGCCTGCCCGCCACCACGGGCACGGCCAAGTTCCGCGTCATCAACGGCGTCGCGCGCCTGAACGCCGGCCTGACGATGACGCTGGACTACAGCGCCATCGCCAGCAATGTGACGCCGGGCACGGCCTCGGCGGTCGCCACGGTCAACAGCAGCAGCAGCTCCCTGCTCAATATCACCGCGCCGACCTCGGCCACACCGGTCTACAGCGTCTCCAGCCTGCCGGTGCTGTCCGGCGGCATCTACACCGTCTTCATGATGGGCGGCGCCAACAACATCCAGGGCACCTTGCGCCGCGAGCGCTGAGCCGACGCCCCCTTCCCAGAGTTCCTCCCCTGTGACCCCGTCCAGCGTTCGGCGCTGCGGGGTCTTTTTTGCGCGCGCAGGCCGCCAGGCGCACAAGCCCCGACCGCGCCTGATGCAAGATGGCGCCCATGCCCGCCAGCGCCGCCGCAGCCGCCCGCCAGGCCCTCTGGGTCGGCCTCGCCACCATCCTGGTCTGGGGCCTGAACTTCCCGCTGCAGAAGACCCTGTTCGGCGCGATGGGGCCGGAAGGCTTTCTGTTCCTGCGCTATCTCTTGATGCCCATCTGCGCGGCCGCGCTGCTGCTCTGGCATTTCGGCCTGGCCTGGCCGCGCCTGCCACGCGCCGACTGGCTGGCGCTGCTGCGCCTGGGCCTGATCGGCCAGGGCCTGCATCTGGCGCTGGCCACCTATGGCGTGCACTGGTCCACCGCCTTCTCCAGCTCGGTGCTGCTGGCCTGCGGGCCGGTGTTCACCTTGCTGATACTGCGCGCCTCGGGGCTGGAGCGGCTCAGCCGCGCCCAGGTCGGCGGCGTTGCGGTCGCGGCGGCCGGCGCCCTGCTCTTCATGTCGGACAAGCTGCTCGGCGCCAATCAGGTTCAATGGCAGGCCAGCGGCGGCGACCTGGTGCTGCTGCTGGCGGCGGCGCTGTTCAGCTATTACACGGTGGCCAGCAAGCCGCTGATCGCGCGCCATGGCGGCGTGCTGGTGATGGGCCATGCAACGCTGATCGCCACGCTGCCGGTGCTGCTCTTCAGCGCGCCGGCCGCGCTGCGGGTCGACTGGGCCGGCCTGTCGCCCTGGCTGTGGCTGGGCGCGGTCTGGGCCGTGGTCGCCAGCGGTTTCATCGGCTGGCTGGCCTGGGGGTGGGTCAATGCCAAGCGCGGCGTTGCGCGCACCGCGCCGCTGATCTATCTGATGCCGCCGATCGCCGGCCTGGCCGCCTGGGCCAGCACCGGCGAGTCCTACACCGCCGTCAAGCTGCTGGGCGCCGCGGTGGCGCTGGGCGGTGTCGCGCTGGCCCAGTTCGCCAAGCAGGGCCAGGCGGCGTTGGTCGCAAAGGACACACCGCCACTGGACTAGCGCCGTGCGCTTGGCGGTAGCCGGTCTGCTGTGCGAGCATCGCCCCATGTTCTTCATCTCCCGACGCCATCTGTTCGGCGCCGCCCTGGCCCTGCCAGCGGGGGCCCGAGCCACCCCCTCTTTGCGCATCGTCAGCGGTGATCTGCCACCGTTTGCGATCGAAGGCCAGCCCGGGCGGCCGGGCGTGCTGGTGGAGCTGGTCGAGGAGCTGGCGCGGCGCGCCGGCCACGCCGTCAAGGTCGAGTTCTACCCCTGGGCCCGGGCCATGCAGATGGCCAGCGCCCAGCCCCGCGTCGCGATCCTGCCGCTGACGCGCACGCCCGAGCGCGAGCCGCACTACCAATGGCTGCTGAAGCTCTATGTGCAGCACTTCGTCTTCATCAACCGCGCCGGCCGCCCCCCGGTCAGCAGCCTGGAGCAGGCCAAGCGGCTCAAGCTGACGGTGCTGCGCGCCAGCCCCAATCTGGCCCAACTGCAGCGCCACGGCTTCAAGGAGGAGCTGGTGCTGCAGGCCCACAGCGTCGAGGACATGCTGCGCCAGCTCGAACGCGGCCATGTCGACGCGATCTATGGCGGCGATGTGATCAATATGGACAAGGTGCGTGGCAGCGGCCGCGACCCCGCGCAGTTCCAGGTCGGCCTGGAGCTGGAGTCCGGCGAGGTCTGGCTGGCGGCCAGCGCCGGCATCGACGAGGCCGAGCTGGCGCGGCTGCAGGACGCCCGGCAGGCGATGCTGCGCGACGGCAGCATCGAGCGCCTGTTCAAGGCCTACGGCATCAGGCCGCGCGCCGAAGACCTGCGCTGAGTTGGGCTGCTGCTGGCGATGACCTGCCAGGTCATTGCGGCAAGACCTGGCCCCGCTAGGATGGCAGCCATGAACACCTCCACCCTCGCCGCCCTGCGCACCCAACGCCGCATCAGCCAGCTGGAACTGTCGATGCGGGTGGGCGTCTCGCAACGCCACCTCAGCTGCATAGAGACCGGCCGCTCGCGCGCCAGCCGCGAGATGCTGATGGCCGTGCTGGACGCGCTCGACGCGCCGCTGGCCGAGCGCAACAAGGCCTTGCTGGCGGCCGGCTATGCGCCGGCTTACACCGAGACCAGCCTCGACGACCCCGAGATGGCGCCGGTGCGCGCAGCCCTGAGCCATCTGCTGCAGGCCCATGACCCCGCCCCGGCCCTGGTGATGGACGGCACATGGACACTGCTGATGGCCAACAGGGGCATGCGCGGCCTGATGCGCCTGCTAGGCGTGGACCCGGCCCTGCTGGACAGCGGCGACTTCAATCTGCTGCGCGCCTGCCTGCTGCCCGGCGGCCTGCGCCATCTGTGCGTCAACGAGGACGAGGTCTGTGCCGGCCTGTGGCAGCGCGCCAGCGGCGAAGCCCACCATGTGCCGGCGCTGCGCCCGCTGCTGGAGGAGCTGCGCCCCCATGTGCCGAAGGCGCTGGCACCCGCGCCGGTGACGCCGCTGATGCACACCCGATTGCGCTCCTCGGCCGGGGAGCTCGCGCTGTTCTCGGCCTTCACGACCTTCGGCACCCCGCTGGACGTGACCGTGGCCTCGCTGAGAGTCGAGCATTTCTTCCCGGCCGATGCGGCCACGCGGGAGGCGCTGGCGCGGGCGGCGTCGGACTGACGGCCCCCCTTTCCCTCACAATCACCCAGCTCCACTTAGCCTCCACAGGCCCCAGCGATGGACCGGATCGATGCACTGCGCTTGCTGCTGGACGTGGCCGCGGCCGGAAGCTTCTCCGGCGCGGCGCGGCAGCGCGGGCTCGCCACCTCCACGGTCGCCTCGGCGGTCAGCCAGCTGGAACAGGAGTGCGGCGTCGCACTGATGGCGCGCTCGACCCGGCGGCTGGTACTGACCCACGAGGGTCAGGTCTTGTTGGCGGAGGCCCGGCGCATCGTGGCCGACTGGGACGCGGCGCTGTCCGGGCTGAAGGACCAGGGCGCCCTGGTCGGCCCGATCCGCCTGACGACGACCAACGACTTCGGGCGCAGCCAGCTGCGCCCGCTGCTGGACACCTTCCAGGCGAGGCACCCGAAGCTGCGCCTAAGCCTGCTGCTCAGCGACAGCACGCTGGACCTGATCGGCGGGCAGATCGACCTGGCGATACGCACCGGCCCGCTGGTCGACTCCGGCCTGCATGCGCGCTTGCTCGTGCGCGGCGAGCGCCTGGTGTGTGCCGCGCCGGCCTACTGGGCCCGGCACGGCAAGCCCGCCCATCCGCGCGAACTGGTGGCGCACAACTGCATCGTGCTGGCCCGGCCCGATGCGCCGCTGGCGGCCTGGCCCTTCCGTGAAGACGGCAAGGCCTTCAGCGTCAAGGTCAGCGGCGACCGCGAGGCCAGTGATGGCGGCCTGCTGCGCGAATGGGCGCTGGAGGGGCACGGCGTGATCCTGAAAAACCGCTGGGATGTCAGCCAGGATCTGGCCGAGGGCCGCCTGCAGACCGCGCTGGACGGCTTTGCCGCCGGGCACATCGACCTGTTCGCCGTCTACGCCGGCCATCCGCCGAGCCGGCGGGTCGCCGCACTGGTGGAGCACCTGGCCGCGGCCCTGGCCCCCTGACTCGTCAGCCGACTCAGCGCCTGCTTCGCGAAAGCTCGAAAACTGCTTTCGCGGCCGGACGGATTATCAGCAGGCGCCTCCGCTCCTACGATCTCTTCACTGCCCACCGCCATCGATGCGCGAACGGGCCGATCAATATCGAAGAGGTCTTCCATGAATATCGATCTGAGTGGCAAGACGGCCCTCGTCACCGGCTCCACGCGCGGCATCGGCCATGCCATCGCCACCGGCCTGGCCCGTGCCGGCGCGGCCGTGATCATCACCGGCCGCCGGCAGGAGGATGTGGACCAGGCGATCACGCGGCTGCGCGCCACCGTGCCCGGCGCCCAGGCCCGGGGCTTCGCCGCCGATCTGGGAACGGCCGCCGGCTTTGACGCGCTGAAAGCGGCGGAGCCGACGGTGGACATCCTGGTCAACAACCTCGGCATCTTCAATCCTCAGGCCTTCGAGAAGATCGACGACGAGGAATGGGAGCGCTTCTTCCAGATCAATGTGATGTCCGGCGTGCGCGCCAGCCGCCACTATCTGCCGGACATGCGGCGCAAGAACTGGGGCCGCGTCGTTTTCATCTCGTCCGAATCGGCCCTGAACATCCCGGCCGACATGATCCACTACGGTTTCACCAAGACCGGCAACCTGGCTGTCTCGCGCGGGCTGGCCAAGAGCCTGGCCGGCACCGGCATCACGGTCAACGCGGTGCTGCCGGGGCCGACGCTGTCCGAAGGCGTTCACCAGATGGTGGCGCCCGGCGTCGATGCCGACGCCGCGCGGCGGCTCGCCGATGCCTTCGTCAGGACGCACCGCAGCTCGTCCATCCTGCAGCGGGTGGCCACGCCGGAAGAGGTGGCAAACATGGTTGTCTATGTCTGCTCGCCGCAGGCCTCGGCCACCACCGGCGCGGCCCTGCGCGTCGATGGTGGCGTCGTCGACACCATCGCCTGAGCCCCTCCCCAGTCCCCTCGCGCCTCCCCTCGCGCACCGGCCTCCGGTCGCGCGGGCCAAGCTCACCCTCGATACAAGAGATCCCCATGACCAACCCCGTCCATCAAGCCATCCAGCACCGCCGCACCACCCAGCTCTTCGACCCGCTGCGCGGCCTCGACGATGCGCAGATCCGCGAGCTGGTGCAGCTCGCCACCCTGGCACCCAGCTCCTTCAATCTGCAGAACTGGCGCTTCATCGCCGTGCGCAGCCAGGCCGCCAAGGAGCGTCTGCGCCCGCTGGCCTGGAACCAGGCCAAGATCACCGAGGCGGCCGTGACCTTCATCGTCTGCGGGCAACTTGCCAGCCATGAGGTGATGGCGGCACGCCTGGCCCCGTCGGTCGCCGCAGGCTTCATGCCGGCCGAGATGGTGGCGGGCTGGGAGGGCGCGGCGAAGAGCCTGTATCACGAGCAGCCGCAGCGCCAGCGCGACGAGGCCGTGCGCTCCGCCACTCTGGGCGCCGCCACGCTGATCCATGCCGCGCAGGGCGCCGGCCTGGGCGCGGCGCCGATGATAGGCTTCGATGCCGACGCGGTAGCGAGCGCCTTCGGATTGAAGGCCGACGAGATCCCGGTGCTGCTGCTGGCGGTCGGCCATGCCTCACCCGGCAACTGGCCGCAGAAGCCACGCCGCCCGCTCGCCGAGGTGCTGGATCTGGTCTGACCAGCAGCGCGGCGGATCACCGCGGCAGATACAGCCGGTCCGAATAGGTGGCCAGCCACTGCGGCCGGAAGGCCACGAAGATGGCGCTGAACATGCCGGTGATGAAGGCATCGCCCCAGGCGCTGAGCCAGCGGCCCAGCATCAGGTCGGCCTCGCTCAGCGAGGCCATGCCGCCATGCAGGGCCAGCGCCGCCGCGCCGCTGAGCGTGCCGGCCAGCAGGGTGGCGAAGAAGCCCCGGCCCAGGATGTAGACCATCAGATGCTGCGGCAGCCAGCGCCGCACACCGGCGCCCAGTCCCAGCGCCAGCGTGGCCGGCAGCAGGCCCAGCCACACACCGCGCTGCAGCGCCTCGGCCCAGGACAGATCGGCCAGCCAGGCCGTCAACAGCGTCACCGGCACCAGGCCCAGCACCGCCAGCGGCCAGCCCGCCATCAGCAGCAGCAGGCAGGCCCCCGACAGCGGCTGCAGCACCGCCGACTGCGCCAGCCGGTCGGCGCTCCACAGCAGCGGCATCCCCGCCACGCCCCAGGCCAGCCAGGGCCAGGGCGGACCGCCCGGCGGCAGGCCGCGCCAGGGGCGCAGCAGCAGCGCAACGCCGATCGCGGCCAGGGCCAGCAGGAGATTCAGGAGCCAGTGCATGGGAGGATTGTCGGCACTTGGGCCGCTAGCATCACCCGGGCGGGCCGATGCCATCGCGCCCCGCCCTTGCTGACCACTGCTCGTTCTTCTTTACCCTCCTCGTTCCTTCCGCACCTCCTGGAGTCGCCATGCCGCGCAGCACCGCCCCCGAAATCACCCGCGCCAAAGCCCGGCCGCCGGGCGCGGACTTCGCCGACTACTGCTGCGAGCTGCTGGGCAGCCTGGGCGAGGTGCAGGCCAGGCGCATGTTCTCGGGCTGGGGCCTGAGCGTGGACGGCCTCACGGTCGCGATCATTGCCTGGGACCGGCTCTACCTCAAGGCCAACGCCCAGACCCAGCCCCACTTCGCCGCCGCCGGCTGCCAGCTCTTCGAATACGAAGCCCAGGGCAAGACCCGGCGCCTGCACTACTACACCGCCCCCGACAGCGCGCTCGAGTCCCGCGCCGCGATGCAGGCCTGGGCGGATTTGGCCGTGCAGGCGGCGGTGGCAGCGAGGAAGCCGGCGGGGAGGAGGGGCGGGGTGGGGAAGGCGGGCAGGTTGGGCGGGCGCTGATGGAACGTCACTGCCCCGCTAGGCAGCGTGACGAAGGAGATCGGCTCTAGTGGGTCAGGTGCTTGCGGGCACTGGGCCGTGTCAGGCCTTCAAGTCAGACCGGCGCCATCACGGTGTCAGCGGGACTTGGGAGCCCTTCAGCGCGGCTGCGATCACTGTGTGCAGGTTGCCCGTGCCGGGTTCGACCAGGCGCTCCGTCCACGCCACCTTCAGGGAGGCCATGGCATCGCCGAAGACCGCGTAGCAGGCCATGTTGTTCTGCTGGGCCGAGCAGTACACGATGCCCGCAAACCCCTGCGCATGGGCGTCCGCAGCGAGCTCCTGGGTATGCGCCAGACGCAATGACTGAAGCACGGGCCAGCTCGACGCATGCATCCTCAAATCGAGGAGCGTCAGCGTGCGGCTCGCCTGCACGCACAGGAGGCTCCGGCCTGTGATGGTTTGAATGGACAGGAAGGTCGTCTCGCGTCTGGCGAGAGCCTCGTAGGCTGCCGTGTCGGGCGCTTCGGCGAAATAGCCCACCGGCACGCCAGCGACATCGAAGCGGCCGTTCAGGAGTGTCGAGGGAGGGAGCAACAGCCTGCCGATCCGGACGGTGCCGGCGCGCACGCGGCTGCGCTGGATGCGGAAGAGCGCCGTGGGCGCGAGGAGATCGAACGCCGGGGCGTATTCGAGATCGGAGAGCTTCATGCGAATGCGTCAGGTGCCTTCCGCCGCAGCCAGGTCAAGCACGCGCTCCGTGAGGCCTTGCTCGATCGCCGCCCTGGGTGTCTTCCCGTCGAGGCCTCCGAGAGGGGTCTCCAGGAACGACAGGAGGGTCCACCCTTCGGTGGTTCCCAGGGCCTTGGAGAGCTTCGGGATTAGCTCCCAGAACTGCGGGTCGAACTGCCAAACGGGCAGCCGAAATCCTCGGCGGGTCTGGGTGAGGCCGATTGCTCGGCCCTTGGAGATCCAGGCGTTGATGGTCACGCGAGTGGTGGCGGCGATGCTGGCCGCGTCGTCTGTGTTCACGATGTCCGCGGCCTGCAGGCGCTCATTCCGAGCAGCAAGGCTGCTCGCCAGGAGCGACTTGGTCTGGGCGGCTGAGACATAGGGCGAGGGGCGCTTGGGCGCCCTGACAACGCGTGCGGTGTTGCGGACGGTGGAAATGGAGGAGGTGGCGGGCTTCATGAGTGAGCTCGAATCAGGGTGCATTGCGGGCGTTCACCTTGGCTGGGCTGAAGAAGCCAGCCAGCGCACGGGCGAGAATGACGATGGAGTGACCGTTGTTGGGCTTCGGCGCGGGCTTGCGCAGCGGCAGCAGGCGGAGGGACCTACGGTTCTCCGGGCCGGCGTTGAAGATGGCGGCGAGAGACTTGCAGCGGTTGCTGAATAACTCGACGAAGATGGGCAGCGTGTGGCGGCGCTCGATGATGCCGGCCACAGCCTGAAGGGCTGAGAGCACCTTGTCCAGTGAGTCTTTCAAGACGATCATCACGACCTCCATGACGGTAAGTTCGTTAAGTTCGATTATGCCACCTGCAGCTCTGGCGGTCTACGGCCGCAGAACTTAGGCAGAGGGGGAAGCCCCACCACCCTTTTCTGACTTGGCAGCGATGCGCTGCAGGTGCCAGCCACGCTGACCACTTGTGCCGGCCATGACCAACCGATCGGCGGCACTACGCTGCAACCGATGGCTGGAAAAGTCTAGGTTTGTCGGACACCTGCCCGGTGTCAGCGCAGCGTCGCGAACGACACCACCGTGAGGGCGGGTGTCCGACAAACCTAAACTGATCCGGTCTCTTTTCCAAGAAGCTGGTGCTATATTTTTTGCGCTATTGAGCGCACAGTGGCAGCTCGTGAGAAAGCGCGCTACTGGCATATCGAAATCATGGAATGGGTCCCTACGGTCTTCATCGCGTTCAAGGTCGGCGTGCTGAGCATTGGCATGTTCTATGCCGTCAAATGGCACTACGACCAAGGACAGAAGAAGGGGACGGAGACGCAGCGCGCAGTACTTCGCGCGAGCCTGAAGCTCGCCGCAGTGTTCGTGGTGTTGGTCGTCGTCCTGTTGCTCGTCACCTTCAGCGTTGGCACAAGCCTCGGCTTGGACTTGAACCTTCCATGATTGCAAAGGCTGTCATCGCGGCGCACGCCCTCGCAACTCCAGAAGCCACCGGTGCAGCCGCGGGAGTCCCAGGCCCCCGTCGCCCTACTCGTTCAACTTCTTGTTTATTTCTTCCAGTTGACGAGGGTTCCGAGTGGACTCCTTCAGTGCCGCCAGCGCCATCCTGTAAGCCACATGGCGCGCCTGTGCACTCGTCGCTTTCACGTCGGGCTGAACGCCGACATGCTCCCAGTTTGCCTTCGAGATGGGGTTGATCGCCTGCCCAATGGGAATGGCAGCGCGATACCCATGGCCCAGTTCGAAAAAGCGCCAAGGGTTCGCACCCCCTTTGGTGGTTTCGCCGACGATGGTTGCCCGACGCAGCTGTTTCAGGTTGTAGGCAAACTCCTCGGCGGCCGAAAACGTTTCAGCGCTGGTCAGGACGTACAGCGGCACATCCGTACGCCTTTTGCCGTCGATGTCTTCCAGGGTCCAGAATTCGGTGGTGGTGTTCGACGGCTTCCAATAGAAGCTGTTCAAGTGAACCTTGCCAGCCAGCAGGTAGCTGCTGATCAGTCGCACCATATCGCCACTGCCGCCACCATTCTTCCTGAGGTCGAAAATGATGGCATCGGTGTCGGCAACCATGGCCATGACCGTTTTGACCCGGGTTCTCGAGGCGTCATTGACATTGTCGAAACCCCAGAAATCGACATAGCCGATATTGCCGTCAAGTATTTCGACTCTCTCAAAGCCAGAATTCTTTCGTCCCAGCTTGGCGAACCAGTCTTCGCCGCCAGCCCCCGCACTTGCGTGCTTCTGATCTCTCCACTGGACGCCAAAATGCTTGTCGAACCGGCGCAACGATGCGGTCAACAGCTCGGTCATTTCCTGGTGTGTTGAAACACGTTCCATCGAACCCGAACGAATCGCTTCATCCAGCGTCTTGTTGATCGCACCGACATGCTCGCTAAGTACGTAGTTGTCTCCTATCTCTTGCCTGAGCTTGCCTACGATCAGGTCTTTTTCCTGTTGCGTGATTGCGGCACCAGTAGCGAGCGAGGACATCGCCAGCGAGAAAGCAGCGGCAGCAATGGACTTGGTTATCAAGTGGCGACTCCATGGTTAAGGGCGTGAACGAACTCCCCTGATTGGAATCGAGTCTAAACCTGGGGCTCGGTTCAGCAGGCTTCTGCGCTGGTCGATGCGCCTCTGAGCCCATAGGCCGCAGTGACCGACCCGGTGGCCGCCCCGGCGTTCTGCAGCGCTGCCGCTGACAGTGCGGATTCGGCAAGCCGCGCCAGCGCCGGGGCGTCGTAGCCGGTCGCGATGAAGATCCAGTCCGCCGCCTGGTCTGCCAGGCCGCGCAGGCGCTGCTCGGTGGTCGGTGCGATGGCCGGCTTGTCGGTCTGCAGCAGTTGCGCGCCGACCAGACCCGGATGCGCGGGAAGCGTCCGCACCAGCGCGCGCAGATGGCTTTGCAAGCGCTGCTGCTCGCCGGCCGCCGGTGAGCAGCGTAGCGTCAGCGCGTGGCCCGCCACGGCGCTCCCGCAGCTTTCCAGCACGCGGCATGGGCTGCGCACCATGGCGCGGTGCTGCGGCATCATCTTCTTCGACCAATCGCTGGGGGCGTTCAGGCGCGCCAGATAGTCCGGCGAGACCAGGGCCTCGTAGCTCGCCAGTTCGTACAGCACAAAGAAGCCCGGGCCGCCCTCGGCATCCGCCCAGCGCGATGCCCGCAGAAAACCCGGCAGCGCCAGCCGCTCCGGGAAGTGCTCGTGCGAGTGCCAGTGCTCGAACTCCTCGCGCACCTCGGCATCGATGTCCCACCACATCGCGAGCGCGGCTTGACCCAGCATCATGTGCTCCTGTCGGGATCGGGCGGCGCGAGCCGCAGCAGGCGCCGGAAGTGCTGTTCCATGCGCGCCGCATCGGCCTTCAGGCCGGTGAACAGCTCGAACGCACCCACCGCCTGGCCGACGGCCATGTGGCCGCCGTCCATCGTCGCGCAAGCTCGGGCGCGGGCCGCCTTCAGCAGCTCGGTCTCGAGCGGAAAGTACACCACCTCCGAGACCCATAGCGAGGGCTGCAAGAGCTCGGCGGCGAGCGGCAGGCCGGGCAGCTTGGCCATGCCGGTGGGCGTGGCGTGGATCAGGCCGGTCGCGCCTTGCAGGGCCCGCGCCGCATCGCCATGCGCGCTGACGCGAAACGGGTAGCGCAGGTTCAGCGCCTCGGCCAGCGCCTGAGCCCGCGCGGCGTCGGTGTCCACCAGGCGCAGCTGCGCCGCGCCCAGACTCAGCACCGCCTCGGCGATGGCCGAGCCGGCGCCGCCGGCGCCCAGCAATACGACGCAGCCGAGGTCGGCACCCGGGAGCGCTCGCCGGAAGCCCCAGGTCCAACCGGAGCCATCGGTGTTGTGGCCAAGCAGCCGGCCGCCGCGCAAGACCACCGTGTTGACCGCGCCCATGGCCTGAGCCTGCGGTGAGAGTTCGTCGAGCAGCGGTATCACGGCCTGCTTGCAGGGATAGGTGATGTTCAGGCCGGCAAAGCCCATCATGCGGGCGGCGGCAAGCAGCGTCGGCAGCTGTCCGGGTGTTGCTCCACAGAGGTCCAGATCGATCAGCTGGTAGTGCAGGCGCAGCCCGTGCCGGCGCGCTTCCTCTTCGTGCAGGGCCGGGCTGAGCGAGCGCTGGATGCCGGCGCCGATCAGGCCGAGCAGCAGCTTCTCGCCCGGCGCGTTCACCCGGTATACCCCGCCAGGCGCGGCAGCCACAGCACCATGTCCGGCCACACCGTCACCAGCGCGAGCGCGCCCAGCATGACCAGCAGGAAGGGAAGCACATCGCGCATCAGCACCGGCAGCGACACATTGGCGATGCGCATCATCATGAAGAGCAGCAGGCCATAGGGCGGCGTCACCAGGCCTATCATGATGTTCAGCACCGCCATCACGCCGAAGTGAACGGGATCGACGCCCAGCGCGGTGGCGGTGGGAAGCAGCACCGGCAGGATGACCAGGATGATGGTGGAGCCCTCCAGGAACATGCCCAGGCCCAGCAGGATCAGATTGACCAGCAGCAGAAAGCCCAGCTGCGAGAGCTCCAGGCCCCGCATCGAGCTGCTGAGCGTGGCGGGGATGTTCTCCGAGGTGATGACGTAGTTGAACACCAGCGCGCCGGCGATCAGCATCCCGATCGAGATGCTCATGCGCGCGCTGGACAGCAGCGCCTCGTAGAGCTCGCGCCAGCCCATACTGCGGTACAGCCCGGCCGAGATCAGCAGCGCGTAGGCGGCGGCGATGCCGGCCGCCTCGGTGGGGGTGGTGATGCCGCTGTACATGCAGCCCAGCAGGATCACCGGCAGCATCAGCGCCGGGAAGGCCTCGCGCGTGATGCGGGGCATCTCGCGCAGCGGCGTCCTGGCCTCCACCGGAAAGCCGCGCCGCCGCGCCAGTCCATAGATCAGCCCCATCTGCACCGCACCCAGCAGCAGCCCCGGCAGCACGCCGGCGATGAAGAGATAGCCGATCGAGCTGCCGGACACCAGCGCATAGAGCACCAGCGGGATCGAGGGCGGCAGGATGGGCCCGATCACCGAGGACACCGCGCTGAGCGCGGCAGCGAAGCCCGGCGTGTACTTGCCGTCCTTGGTCATCATTGCCTGCATCAGCTTGCCAGAGCCGGCGGCGTCGGCCAGCGCGGAGCCCGACATGGTGGCGAACACAATGCTCTGCAGCACATTGACCTGGGCCAGCCCGCCGGGAAAGCGGCCGACGATGGCATTGCAGAAGCGCAGCAGGCGATCCAGGATGCTGCCGCTGCTCATGATGCTGGCGGCCAGGATGAACAGCGGTATCGCCAGCAGCAGGAAGCTGGAGTAGGTGCCGTTGAGCAGCTGCTCGGCGGCCGCGCCCATGTCCATGCCCTTGAGGTAGAGGTAGAGCACCGAGCCGCCGATCATCGCGTGGCCGACCGGCACGCCCAGCAGGCTCAGCGCGACGATGACGACCAGCGCCAGCGAGAAGGGGCTGTTCACAGCGCGGATGGCGGCGTGGGGGGCGTATCACCGCCCGGCGCGGCCGGGCCGCGGACCAGATGAAGCAGGCTGCGGGCCATGACGGCGACGGCAAACAGCAGGTAGATCGAGTACATCAGGTCCATGCGGATCCCCAGGTAGGCGCTTTTCTCGACCTTCATGAAGCTCACATAGGCCCAGGAGGCCGGCAGCGACATGCCGAACAGCAGGATCAGGCTCAGGGCGCCGATGCCGCCGACCACCCGGCGCGTGCGCCGGCTCGCCCGCTCGGCAAAGAGGTCGATGCGGATCTCGTCCTCGTCCTTCAGCACAAAGGCCGCGCCCCACAGCACCAGCCATAGCCAGGCCGCCAGAGACAGCTCGGTGGTCCAGCCCACCGGCCAGTTGAACAGATAGCGCATGGCGATCTGCAGCAGGAAGGCGACGAAGATCAGTGCGAGCAAGACCACCGCGACCGCTTCGGCGAAGCGGTGCAAGGAACGCATGAGCCGACGCAGCATCTCCAGCTCACTTCATGGCGTTGATCTTGTCGAGCATGCCGGCCGGCCATGTCTTTGCCTCGTCCGAGCCCAGATAGACCTTCTGGGCATGCTCGCGGAAGGCCGCGATATTGGGCACATAGACCTCCAGCCCCTGCTTGCGGAAGGTCTCGGCCAGCTCGGCCTCGCGCTTCTGGTGTTCGCTCGTGCTCCAGGCGATGGCCTTGTCGGCGGCGGCCTGGAAGGCGCGCTGCCGGGCCGGCGCCAGGCCCTGCCAGGTCTTCATATTGACGGTCAGCAGATCAAAGGCCACCAGATGCGAGGTCAGCACGATCTGCGACATCACCTCGTAGAACTTCATGTTCTGCACATTGGGCAGCGGGTTGTCCTGGCCGTCGATGGCGCCGGTCTGCAGGCCGGTATAGGTCTCGGCATAGGCCATCGGCGTCGGATTTGCGCCGATCGAGCGGCCCAGCATCTGCCAGGTGTCGCCGGGCGGCATGCGCAGCTTCACGCCGGCCAGGTCGGCGGGCACGTTGATGCGCTTCTTGGTCTTCAGCCCCAGATGCCGGGTGCCGAAAAAGGTCGGGCCCAGGATCTTCACCTTGAGCTGGTCCTCCACCAGCTTCTTCATCTGCGCGCCCGCCTCGCTGGCGAAGAAGCTGTTGAGGTGGTTGGCATCGCGGAACAGATAGGCCGAGGTCAGCAGCGACCAGGCGGGCACCTGCTTGGAAATGTCCTGGGGCGAGATATTGCCCATCTCCAGGTTGTCGCGCTGCAGCGCGACCAGCTCGGTGCCCTGGCGGAACAGCGTCGAGTTCAGATGCATCTCGAGCTTGAAGTCGGCCTCGATGTCCTTGGCGAACATCTTCATCATCTCGGCACGGATGTCCTTGTCGGAAAACACGGCGGCGAAGCGCAGGGTGGTCGGTGTCTGTGCCCAGGCCGGCAGCATGGCCCCGGCGGCCAGCGCGGCGCCCGCGCCCAGCAAGCTGCGGCGATCGATGCGAGAAGGGTTCATGGTCGTCTCCTTTGGAATTGTGTTGAGGGCCGGTTCTTCAAGGCGAGGCGGCCGCCAGCCGCTGGGCCAGCGCCCGGATCGCGAGCTCGTAGCCGAAGGCGCCGAAGCCGCAGATCACGCCGGTGGCGGCGAGCGAGATCAGCGAATGCTGGTAGAGCGGGTCGCGTCTATGGATATTGGTCAGGTGGACCTCGGCAATCGGCTGCTCCAGCGTCTTCAGCGCATCCAGCAGCGGGATGGACCTGAACGACAGGCCCGCCGGGTTGATCACCAGCGCCGCCGCCCGCTCACGGGCTTCCTGCACCCAGTCCACCAGCACGCCCTCGTGATTGCTCTGCCGGAACTCGCAAGCCAGCCCCAGCTCGGCGGCCACGCGCTGGCACAGCTGCTCGATCTGCGGCAGCGAGGTGCTGCCATACAGATGCGGCTCGCGTATGCCCAGCAGGTTCAGATTGGGGCCGTTGAGGATGTAGAGGGTGGCACTCATGGGCTTGATTGTTGGGCGCGGCCCAGAAAGACTTTCCATTCAGGAAACCTGTTTCACAATACAGGAATGACCCTCGCTCTGGAACGCGGACTGGCGCTGCTGGAACATCTGATCCAGCACCCGCAAGGCCTGCCCCTGACCCTGATCGCCGCCGAGCTGGACATGCCGCTCAGCGTCTGCCACCGCCTGCTGGCGGACCTGCAGCGCTACGGCTATGTGCGCCAGGCCCACAAGCAGGGCGACTATGTGCTGACGACCAAGGTGGTGTCCATGGGCCTGGGCTTCCTCAGCAGCGCGGGCATCGTCGACATCGCCGAGCCGCTGCTGGAGCGGCTGGCGCAGGCCTCGGGCGAGCTGGTGCGGCTGTCCATCGTCGACGACGATCGGCTGACCTGGGTCGCCAAGTCACAGGGCACGCGGCAGGCGGGCCTGCGCTATGACCCGGACATGGGCATGGACGCCCGGCTGTCCTGCACGGCCTCGGGCCACGCCTGGCTGATGACGCTGAGCGATGAACGCGCATTCGAACTGGTCGCGCGCCAAGGCTTTGGCCAGCCCAGCGACTATGGTCCCAAGGCACCCACCACCATCAAGGCCCTGGTCGGGTTTCTGCACGCGGCGCGTGTGCGCGGCTATGCGCTGATCGATGAGGTGTTCGCCCCGGGCATGGCGGCGATCGCGGCCCCGGTGTTCTGTCGCCAGCAGGCGATCGGCGTCATCAGCATCGCCGGCCCCCGTACCCGCCTGAGCAGCGCGCGGGCCCGCGATCTGGTGCCCGCCCTGCTCGCTGCCACCGCCGAGCTCGGACCGATCAGCAACGCCTCCAGCCTGTTCGGCCGGCCGCCGCTGGGCAAGGGCTGAGCGGGGCGGCCCCAGCGCAACGCCCGTTAAGCGCCCGCCCCGGGCCGGTGGACTCGCGGCCCCAGCTCGCGCAGCGCATCGGCGCCAATCCAGCGGGCGCTCTTCTCGGGCCGCTCACGCAGGCGCTCGGCGCAGGCAATCGCCGCCGGCAGCAGCGCATCCGACCGCTTGCCGATCTGGCGCAGCGCCCAGTTGACGGCCTTCTTGACGAAGTTGCGCTCATCGTCGGCCGCCGCCTCGATCAGCGGCAGCAGCGCGATGAAGTCGGCATCGGGCCGCTTCTTGTCATGCACCGCCATCACGGCCAGCAGCGCATAGCCGGCGCGCCGCACGAACTCCTCGCGGCTGGCGGCCCAGACGGGAATGCGCGCCCAGGCCAGCGGCGATTTGCGCAAGGCATTGTTGCAAGCCTGGTCGCAGACATCCCAGGCCGCCATGCCCTGGGTCCAACGGTCCATCTGCGCAAGCGTCAGCTTTGCCGGCTCGGCGATCAGACCGGCGACGATCTGCGCGTCGGGGATGGCCGTGTCCCACAGCGCCAACGCCAGTTCGTGGTCGCGGCCCAGCTGCCGGGCCACGTCACGCATCTGCGGCACCGACAAGCCCAGCCGCCCCTCGCCCCCGATCGCAAAGCGCGCCAGCGCCTGCAGCGCCTCGGGTCGGGCCTCGGCCCGGATCAGCTGCAAGGCCTCGGCCAGCCTCTCGGACATACCTTCGGCAAGACCTGGCACCGTGGAGATGTTCATGGCCGTTAGCATAAGCGCAGCACAGGACAGCAGGCTGAAGCGCCGCCACCGATGAAATACGTCGTCTTCTTTCGCAATCTCAATCTGGGCCGCCGCAACTGCCCGGACAAGGCCTTGCTGGAACAGGCTTTCGAGGCGGCCGGCGCGCTGCGGCCGGCCTCCTTCCAGGTCAACGGCACCCTGGTGTTCGAGACCCGCGGCGATGCGGCGGCGCGGCGCGTGCTGGCGGCGGCCTCGGCCCGGCTGCAGGCGGCCTGCGGACTGCGCGAGCCGGGCTTTTTGCGTCGGCTCGCGGCGGTGGCCGAGCTGGTCGACAGCCAGCCCTTCGCGAGCCAGCGGCTCGACGATGTCTACGACTGCTGCATCAGCTTTCTGTCCGCCGAGGCCGGCGAGCTGCCGGCACTGCCGCTGTGCTCGGCGCGCGGCGACGCCGAGGTGTTCGCCTATCACGCCGCCAGCCACACGGCGCTGGGCCTGAGCCGCCAGCTCGGAGCCAGCCCCGGCAGCAGCAATGCGCTGCTGGAGAAGACCCTGGGCACGCCGACGACGATGCGCAACTGGGGCACGCTGAGCCGGCTGGTGGCCAAGCACTTCAGCCAACGCTGAGCCTGGCCCCCGGCTACAGCAGCCCCATCGTCAGCGCCTTCAGCGTGGCGGCGGCACGCGTCGTGCAGTCGAGTTTGCGGAAGATGTTCTCCAGGTGCGCGCGCACCGTGCTCGGGCTGATGCCCAGCGCACGCGCCGCCTCCTTATTGCTCTCGCCATGGCTGATGCGGCGCAGCACCTCGATCTCGCGGGCGCTCAGCGGCCCGGCCGGGTCGACGGGCGCCGGCGATGGCGCCGGCGCGCCGGTCAGCGCGGCCACCACACGCGCATCGAAACGGCCCCGCTGCGCCTCATCGCGCAGGCGCAGGCTGGCCTCGGCCACGTCCAGGCCCGGCTGGCCGGGCCGATTGGTCTGCCACAGCAGCCATTGCGCGGCCGCGGCCAGCACGCGGCCCTCGATGCCGATCGCGTCGCCCGACGCGCCACGGAAGAAGCCCGAGCCGTCCAGGCGCTCGTCGGCCTGGGAGGCAATGTCGGCCTCCTCGCTCAGGCTGCCGATTCGGCGCGCGGCACGCGCCGTCCAGTAGGGCACCAGGCGCAGCCGCTCCAGCGCTGCCTCGCTGCGCGGGCCGGGCCGGTTCCAGATCTCGTTGGGCACCGCGGCGCGGCCCATGCCGTGGATCAGCGCGGCGCGGTAAATGCGCTGCGCCTGCGCCTCGCTCAAGTCAAGCCGCAGCGCGGCGGCGCGCGCCGCCTCGGCAACGCGGCGCGAGTAGCCGGTCAGCCAGGGCAGCTTCAGGTCGATCACATCGGCGATCAGCTCCAGCGGCGCGGTCGGCAGCGGCAGCTGCGCCGGCGCATCGATGCAGGCCGGCTCGCTCTCCAGCGTGTGCAGCCAGTCGGCCGCATGCCGGCGCAGCACCGGCAGCCACGCGGCGGGGTAGTGGCGGCCGGCGCGCGCGGCTAGGCCGGCCAGCGCGTGTTCCAGGTCATGGACGCGGCTCTGGATCTCCAGGTCGCTGGCGACCTGGGCCAGCAGCACCTCGACCGGCACCTCGGCGCCGGCGAGCGCGTTCGGCTGACCGCTGCCGTCCAGCTTCTCGAAGATGCGGCGCAGCGCGCGCTCGATCTGCGGCGGCAGGCCCAAGGTGCGCGCGACATCGCCCGACACCTCGCAATGGATCTGCGCCGCCGGGATCAGCCGGCCGGACAGATGGGCCGGCAGGCCGACCGCCAGCATCGCCTGCCGCCCGCCGACATCGTCGCCGATCACCTCGGCGACCTCGGAGGCGTTGGCGGTGCAGCCGGACCAGCGCAGCAGCGCGACGTAGGCCGCGTTGGCCTGCAGCGAGGCATCCAGGCCCAGCGCCGCCGCCAGTTGCACGGCCAGCCAGGCGCTGCGGGCGGATTGGTCGATCGGCTGGCCCATGCTCAGGTCGCCGACAAAGGCAAGCGCTCTGACGGCATCGAAGACCTGGACCTGGGCGTTCGCGAGGACGGGGGCGCTGACGACAGACATGGTGTGCGTTGAACGGAAGCGGGTGCGCCGCATCGCACGGCGCGCCCGCCCATCATGCCCTGTTGCTTACTTGACGCTCTGCACCGCGTCCAGTATCACCGCGGCCACTTTGGCCGGCTGCGACTGCTGCGGCACATGGCTGGCCTTGACGGTGCTCAGCTTGGCCTTGATGGCCTGGGCCGTGGCGCGCTGCAGCTCCGGCGCGATCATGCGGTCGGCCTCGGCCAGCAGATACCACGAGGGCTTGTGCTTCCAGGCGGCCACCGAGACCTTGTCGCCGAAGGCGGTACCCAGGATCGGGCCCTGCGTGGCCGCCATCACGGCGGTGGTCGCGGCCGGCAGGTCCTGCGCGAAGTGCTGGCTCATGCCTTCGGGCGTCAGGTACAGCCAGCCTGCGGGATCGGGCGCGAAATGAGCCAGGCCCGAGGGGGTCGGGTAGTTCTTGCCGAGCTCGCCGACGGCCTGGCCGACATCGGGCGCGAAGGCCGCGATATAGACCAGCGCGGCCACCTTCGAGTTGACGCCGGCCTCGGTGATGACCGCGCCGCCCCAGGAGTGACCGACCAGCACCACCTTGCCGGGCTGCGCGTCGATCGCGCGCTTAGCAGCGGCCGCATCGTCGGCCAGCGAGCTGAGCGGGTTCTGCACGGCGGTCACGCGCACGCCTTGGGCCTGCAGCAGCGGGATCACCTTGGCCCAGTCGGACCCGTCGGCAAAGGCGCCGTGCACGATGACGACGCTGGGTTTCGCGACATCAATCGGCGTGGCGGCAGCGGCGGAGCCGGCCATGATGGACGCGGCGAGGCCGAGGGTGGCGAGCTTGAGGATTTTCATGATGGAGGACAAGACAGGTGGTTGGAGGAAGCCTCACTGTCTCTCTGCGGGGCTCGCCGCGCCATTGGACGAATGTCCAGTCGGCAGCGCGATGCCGGCTGAGCCCGGCAGTGGTTGCCACTGGCGTGCTGGCTGCTCGCGGCCAAAGCCAGTCGTTCAAATCAGTCCGCAACGGCAAGACTGGCTGAAGACCACATCGGCCGTCCGGCAAGAGCATCGACGGAAATCTCGGAAGCGAGTAGGCTGTGGCTTCCATGGCAACCAGATAAGGAGGTGATATGCAAACAACTTCTAGGTCCGGGGCAGCCTCCAGCCCTTGAAAGAGGGCCGGAACGGATTCCTACTTCATGTAGCCCGGCGCCTGTAGCCGGACCCGCGGGCGCTTCCCTGTGAAGGGCAGCGCCCGCGTCATTTGCGGGAGCACCGACTCGACATGAGAGGCGGCAGCCAGCGAGCACCCAATGATCCCAATCGGGCGAATGACCAGCGGCAGCTTCCCTCGTGCCTCGACCTGCTGACGCTGTCGGCGACCAAGAGTCGCTCAGTACCGGCTCCGTTCCGGCATCTCATCTTGGTTATGCTCGCGGTGCCGTAGCCAGCAGGCAGGCACCAGAAAACTGGTCACATCGCGGAATATGGAGCTACGCAGACGGTCAGGCTATCGAAGCTGAAGATCAACCGGGAATTTCTGATGACGCATCAAGGCGCATGCCACTGCGGCGCGGTCCGCCTCACACTCCCCTCGACGCCCGAGGTCGCCACGGATTGCAACTGCTCGCTGTGCCGCAGGATTGGCGGGCCCTGGGTGTACTTCGAGTTCGGAACTGTGATGATCGAAGGTCATCCCGACTCGACCGAAGCCTACGTCCAGGGCGACAAGACCCTGCGCACGATCCGATGCAGGCATTGCGGCTGCGTCACGCACTGGGAGCCGATCGTGATGGAGGCTGTCGCGAGGCATGGCGTCCATCTTGGAAACTTCGACCCAAAGTTGATCGCATCCGTGCAGGTTCGCAAATTCGACGGTGCGGACACTTGGAAGTTCTTGGACGAATGAACAAGCATTTGGCCCCGTGGCGCAGAGTTGGACGATAGTTTGCAAGCCTCGCGTACGCCGTATTGAAGGACAGCAACGGGTCGCATCCGGCCGGCCAGTCAAACCATCTGCCCTCATTGAGCAGCGTAGACCTGCCTACCGCTGAGCACGATCCTCGGCCCCGCCTGGGTATCTCCGAACCGCCTCGGCCAGCAACGACCTCACCACCAGCACATGCCCCGGCAGTATCAAGGCGAGGTAGGCCCGACCCAGCACGTTGTGGCAATGCACCACCGTGGTCGCGACAACCTCGCGGCGGGGTGATGATGAAGACGATGAAGAAAAGCCCTCGACCGGCCTGAGCAGGATCGACAACTTGAAATCGAGATGGCGGTCCATCTCCCCGAACACGGCCTCCTGCGGCCTGGCCGACAGCAGGCGAAAGATGTCGACATGCGCGACACCGCTGCGCGCCAGATGCTCGCGCATCGCCGCCGTGGTCTTCAGGCCGAAGGGCTTCACCAGCGCGTCGCGGATCGCCAGCAGCGCGCGCATCCAGCGCGGCGGGTGGGCCAGCACGGAGCGCGCGAGCGTCAGCGCATCGGCATCACTAGGCACCCCATCGGGCAACGCGATGGCAAAGGCATCGGCAAGATGCGCGGCCCCGTAGTCCGCAGCGAGCACGCTGTCGGCCGGCGGCGAGACACGGCGAGGGGCGTTGGGCATGGGAGTTGAGGGGCAGGTCTTGCGCGGTGGGCCATCCTAGCGGGCGCTTGTGCGCAGCGCGCATAAGCTCCTGCATTCCCCTCATGGGCAGGGCCTGGCTGTTGGGCAGACAATATCCCTCCTAATCAACAAGCCCGGCCCGCCTCACAAGGGCGGCGCGCTCGCCCCATGACACCACGCCTGACCGCCCTCGCCCTGGCACTCGCCCTGAGCAGCCCCACCGTCCTGCAGGCCGCCGCGCCCGCCGGCGTCAGCTGGCAGGCGGCCGCCGCCGATGCCGATATCGAGCGCGCCTTCGCGCAGGCCAAGGCCGAGAAGAAGCCGGTGCTGCTGTACTGGGGCGCCAAATGGTGCCCGCCCTGCAACCAGCTGAAGGCCACGCTGTTCAACCGCCAGGACTTCATCGAGCAGTCGCGCGCCTTCGTCGCCGTCAATATCGATGGCGACCTGCCCGGCGCGCAGAAGCTCGGCAGCCGCTTCAAGGTGCGTGGCTATCCGACCATGATTCTGTTCAGCCCCGAGGGCAGCGAGATCACCCGCCTGCCCGGCGAGGCCGATGCGCCCCAGGTCATGAAGGTGCTGCAGCTGGGCCTGGCCGGTGGCCGTCCGGTCAAGGCGGTGCTGGCCGATGCAAAAGCCGGCAAGAAGCTGGCCGCCAACGAGTGGCGGCTGTTGGGCTTCTATTCCTGGGAAACCGACGAGCAGCAGCTGGTGCCGGCCGCTGAGCGGCCCGGGCTGCTGACCCAGCTGGCCGTGGCCAGCCAGGGCGTCGATGCCGAGACCACCACCCGGCTGTGGCTGAAAGCGCTGGCCGCCAGCAACGACGGCCAGGGCGTCAAGGCCGATGCCGCGCTGCGCGAGCGGGTGCGCGCGGTGCTGGCCGACGCCAGGCAGAGCCGCAGCCAGGCCGATGTGCTGACCAACGAGGCCGCCGACATCGTCCGAGCCCTGCACAACGAGCCCGGCGCCGAGCGCCAGGCCCTGGTGGCCGAGTTCGAGACCGCGCTCAAGCGCCTGGAGGCCGATGTCACGCTGTCGCGCGCCGACCGCCTGGGTGCGCTGCTGGCCCGGGTCGGCCTGGCCCGCATCGACCAGCCCAAGACCGAGCTGCACCCCAAGATCGCGCCGGCCCTGCAGCAGGAGGTCAAGACTCATGCGGCCCGCGCCGACCGCGAGATCAGCGACGGCTACGAGCGCCAGGCCGTGATCACCTCGGCCGCCTATCTGCTGGGCCAGGCGGGGCTCTGGAAGGACAGCGACGAGCTGCTGAAGGCCAGCCTGGCCAAGAGCCATTCGCCCTACTACCTGATGAGCCAGCTGGGCGGCAATGCCAAGAAGCAGGGCCGCAACGACGAGGCGCTGCGCTGGTACGAGGAGGCCTTCAACAAGAGCGAAGGCCCGGCCACCCGGCTGCAATGGGGCTCCAGCTACTTCAGCGCGCTGGTCGAGCTGGCGCCGCTGGACGCGGCCAAGATCGAGAAGACCGCTGCCCAGCTCTTCGCCGAGGCCGCCAAGGACAAGGGCGCCTTCTACGAACGCAGCGCCCGCTCGCTGCAGCGCGTCGGCACCCAGCTGGCCAGCTGGGGCGCCGAGGGCCAGCACCAGGCGGTGCTGAACCGGCTCAAGACCCAGCTGAACGGCATCTGCGCCAAGGTCGACAGCGCCGACCAGCAGCGCGCCACCTGCGAAGGCCTGATCAAGGCGCCGGTCAAGAAAACCTGAGCGCCTGCAGCTTGGCGGCCAGGCCCCGGTAGCGGGCCTCGTCGCTGGCCGCCAGGTACTCGTCCAGCGGCCGCCACGCCGCGCCATGCACCTCGGCCAATTGCGGGGCCAGGTCTTGCGTCAGCGGCGCGATCACCAGATAGGCGTAGTCGTGATGCCAGTGATCGCCCTCGCCCTTCTTTGGATTGGCGGCGATCTGATGGCTGTCGATGTCCAGCGGCAAGGCCTGACCCCAGGCCGGGTGAGCGGCGAGAGCCGTCACCCCGGTTTCCTCGGCCACCTCGCGCAGCGCCGACCCCCACAGGTCCTGTCCCGGCTCGTAATGCCCGCCCGGCTGCAGCCAGCGGCCGATCACGCGGTGGTGTATCAGCAGGATGTGGCGCAGCGACGCGTCCAGCACCAGGGCGCTGGTCGTCACATGGCCGCGCATATTGGCGCGGCTCAGCGGGTCGCCGGCGTCCTCGTCGAGCTGCGCGCGCAGCGCGGCCAGGCGCGCCGCCTCGGCCGGAAAGCGCTGCAGATAGAGCGCCAGCTGCTGGCGCGCCTGCGCTCTCACTTGATCAGGCCTTCGGCCTTCATCGCTTCCTGCACGGCCGGGCGGGCCGCGACGCGCTCGCGCCAGGCCAGCAGATGGGTGTAGGTGCTGAGGTCGACATGGACCATCTTGGCCCAGTTGCTGACGGTGAACAGATAGGCGTCGGCCACCGTGAACTGATCGCCCATCAGGAATGGCTTGCCGGCCAGCTGGGCGTCAATCCAGCCCAGGCGCTCGGCCAGCTTGGCGCGTGACAGCGCCTTGGCTTCCTCGGGCATGGCCGGGTTGAACAGCGGCGAGAAGCCCTTGTGCAGCTCGCTGGTGATGAAGTTCAGCAGCTCCTGCAGGCGGTAGCGCGCCCAGCTGCCATTGGCCGGCGCCAGCTGCTTGTCAGGCACCTGGTCGGCGATGTACTGCACGATGGCCGGGCCTTCGCTGAGGCGCTCGCCGTTGTCCAGCTCCAGCAGCGGCACATAGCCCTTGGCATTGATGGTGTAGAAATCGGTGCCGTCCTGCAGCTTGTGGGTCTTGGTGCTGGCCAGCACCAGCTCGAAGGGCAGACCCGCCTCGCGCAGCACGATATGCGGGGACAGGGAGCAGGCGCCGGTGCTGTAGTAGAGCTTCATGGGAGTGCCTCCGTCGGGTGTGAGTTTGTTTGGGGCCGCAACGATACGATGCTTTCGATTTCCCTGCCCGGCCATGCCCACCGCCCTCGCCGCCCCACTTGCCGACCTGGTGCTGATCCTGCACCTGGCGGTGGTGCTGTTCGTCATCATCGGTCTGGTGGCCATCGTCGCCGGAAATATGGGCAGGCGGCGCTGGCCTGGTGTCAACCGCCTAGGCTTCCGCCTCGCCCACCTGGCGGCGATCGGCATCGTCGCGGCCCAGGCCTGGCTGGGCCAGACCTGCCCGCTGACCCTGCTGGAGAACTGGCTGCGCCACCAGGCCGGCCAGCCCGCTTACGGCAGGCAGGGTTTCATCGCCGACTGGTTGCACCGCCTGCTGTTCTACAGTGCGCCGGACTGGGTGTTTGCCCTGCTCTACAGCGGCTTCGGCTTGCTGGTGCTGGCCGCCTGGTGCTATTTTCCGCCCCGCCCCCGCAACTCAGGAGACCGGACGCCATGAGCGACAGCCCCTCTTCCAGTTCTGCCTCTGCCGGCAAGACCCAGCTGCACTTTTCCATCACCATCCAGGCGCCGCGCGACAAGGTCTGGCACACGCTGCTGGAGCAGGACACCTACCGCCAGTGGACCGCCGCCTTCGCGCCCAACTCCTGCTACGAGGGCTCCTGGGATGAGGGGGCCGAGATCCGCTTCCTGGCGCCCGGCGCCGGCGGCATGCTGGCGCGCATCGCCGAGCGCCGCGAACCCGAGTTCATCTCGATCCAGCACCTGGGCATGATCGACGCGAACGGCGTGGTGGACTGTGACAGCCCCATGGTGCGCGCCTGGACCCCGGCCTTCGAAAACTACACGCTGATCGCGCTGGACGCCGGCCGTACCGAGCTGCGCATCGATCAAGACATCGCCACCGACTACGAGGCGATGATGCAGGAGATGTGGCCCAAGGCCCTGGCGGCGCTGAAGGCGCTGTGCGAATGAGCCGGCTGCCGCTGCTCGCGCTTCTCCTGATCGGCACGCCCGCAATGGCCCTCGACCTCAACGCGCTCTGGAACTTCTCCGACCCCGCGCTCAGCGAGCAGCGTTTCCGCGCGGCGCTGGTCCAGGCCAGTGGCGACGAGGCGCTGATCCTGCAGACCCAGATCGCCCGCACCCATGGCCTGCGGCGCGATTTCGAGACGGCGCGCACCGTGCTGGCCGCCATCGAGCCGCAGCTGGCGAGCGCCGGCCCCGAGCCGCGCGTGCGCCATGCGCTGGAGCTGGGCCGCAGCTACAGCTCGGCCACCCATGCGCCGGCCACCCAGACCGCAGAGACGCGCGCCCTCGCCCGCGCCGCCTATCAGCGCGCGCTGGAGCAGGCGCGCGCCGCGCGGCTGGACGGCCTGGCGGTGGACGTGCTGCACATGCTGGCCTTCGTCGACACCGCGCCGGCCGATCAGTTGCGCTGGGGCCGCGAGGCGCTGGCCCTGGCCCAGGCCTCCGAGCAGCCGGACGCGCGGCGCTGGCGCGCCACGCTGCACAACAATATCGGCATCGCGCTGCGCGAGCTGGGCCGGCCCGAGGAGGCGCTGGCCGAGTTTCGCACCGCGCTGGCGCTACGCCAGGAGGCCGGCGAGGCGGCGCGGGCCCTCATAGCGCAGTGGATGGTCGCCAACCAGCTGCGTCTGCTGGGCCGCGCCGACGAGGCCCTGGCCCTGCAGCTGGCGCTGGCGCAGGACAACGCCGCAGCCGGCGCGCCCGACCCCTATGTGTTCGAGGAGCTGGAGGCGCTGTACCGGGCGCGCGGCGATGCGGCCCAGGCCGATCACTACGCGCGGCTGCGCGCCGCCGGCAAGCCCTGACCCTGGTGGGCCCTTCAGGGGCGCGTCTGGCCGTCGTGCCGCGCACGCTTGATGCTGCGGCTGTTGCGGTCCTGACGCTGCTCCAGCCGCAGCGCCTCCTTGCCGGTGACGCGGCCATCGGCCTCGACCCGCTGCTCCAGCCGGGCGGTCCTGGCCTGCTGGTGCTCCAGGCGCAGCTGCTCGCGACGGGTCAGCTGGCCGGACTCGATGCCGGCCGCGATGCGGCCGGTCTGGCGTTCCTGGCGCTGATCGACGCGTTGCTCTTGATGATCGGCCCAGCCGGCCTGGGCGCTGCCGACAGCCAGGCTCAAAGCGGCGATGGAGATGAAGCTGCGAACCACAGTCATGGTGCTTCCTTTCGGGGTTGAGAACAAAAAGTTGGTCTACGGCGCTTGAACCCGCGCCAGCCGGCGGGCTTACGACTTGACGGCAAATCCCTGCACACCGCTCGGATTTGCCGTAAGAGACTGCGGCCGGCCGGGTTCAACAGCGATGCAAGCCCCTGCCCTCGCCGCCCATCGCTTCGGTTATGCCGAGACCAGCCTGCGCGCCATGCAGGCCGACCCGCGTGCCTGGGTCCAGGCCCAGTTCGCTGTCGATCGGCAAGACCCGACCCCTTTCGACGCCAGCGGCCTGCCCGGCAGCGCGAGCGCGCTGGCGCTCAGCGCCGAGCTGCTGCAGGCGCTGCGCCAGCCGGGCGAGACCGAGGCGGTCCGCGAGGCCAGGCAGCGCCTGCGCGCGCTGAACGCCGCCGGCCTGCAGCGCCGCTGGCAGCACATCATCACAACCGAGTCGCCGGTGGCCGAGCGCTGGGTGCAGTTCTGGGCCAATCACTGCTGCGTCGCGGCCACCAAGCTGGCGGTGGCCGGCCTGGTGTGGCCGCATGAGAACGAAGCGATACGCCCGCAGGCGCTGGGCCGCTTCGAGGACCTGCTGCGCGCCTCGACCCTGCATCCGGCGATGCTGCTGTATCTGGACAATGCGCAGTCGATAGGCCCGAAGTCGCGCGCCGGCCGGCGCCGCGAGCGTGGCCTGAACGAGAACCTGGCGCGCGAGCTGCTGGAGCTGCACACGCTGGGAGTGGGTGGCGGCTACACCCAGACCGACGTTACCGAGACCGCCCGCCTGCTGACCGGCTGGACCGTGCGCCTGCGTGGCGACGGCCGCGCCGGCTTCGAGCCGGCCCTGCATGAACCGGGGCCGAAGACGGTTCTGGGCAGGCGCTATCCGGAAGGCCCGCAGGCCCTGGACCTGCTGCTGGCCGATCTGGCCCGCCACCCGGCCACGGCCCGCCATCTGGCGCTGAAGCTGGCCCGGCATTTCGTCACCGACGACCCGCCGGCCGCCCTGGTCGACGCGGTGGCCGCCCGCTTCCTGGCCAGCGACGGCGATCTGCGCGCCACCGCGCAGGCCCTGTTCTCCCATGAGCAGAGCTGGCGCGCCGAGCATCGCCCCAAGTTCAAGCGGCCCGAGGAGCTGCTGCTCTCGGCCCACCGCATGCTGAAGCTGCCGATAGGCCCGCAACAGCTGGCTGCCGCCAGCCAGGCCTTGCTGGCGATGGGCCAGGCACCGGGTCGTGCGCCCTCGCCGCAGGGCTGGCCCGACCGCAGCGAGGACTGGCTCTCGCCGGACGCGCTGCTCAAGCGGGTGCAATGGGCCGAGCGCTTCGCCCAGGACCATGCCGATGCGGCCGATGCCCGGCTGCTGGCCCCGCTGAGCCTCGGCCCAGATCTGGGCGCGGCCACGCGGCAGCAGATCGATCGCGCAGCCAGCCCGGCCCAGGCGCTGGCGCTGTGGCTGGCCAGTCCCGACTTCCAACGGAGGTGAGCAGATGATGACGCGCATCGACACACAACGCCGGCTTCTGCTTCAAGGCCTGGGGCTGGCCACCCTGCTGCCGACCCGCCTGGCCCTGGCCGCCAGCAACAGTACGTCACCCGAGGCGCCGCGCCTCGTCGTCGTGATGCTGCGTGGCGCGCTGGACGGGCTGGCGGCGGTGCCGGCCCCCGGCGACCCGGCCTGGGCCGCGCTGCGCGGTGCCGACGGCCCGGCCCCGCTGCCGCTGGACGGCTTTTTCGGTCTGCATCCGGCGCTGACCGGGCTGCAGCGCTGGTGGGGCGAAGGCCAGCTGCTGCTGCTGCATGCGGCGGCCAGCCCTTACCGCGAGCGCTCGCATTTCGATGCCCAGCAGCTGCTGGAAAGCGGCGGCGAGCGGCCCTTCGAGCTCGGCACCGGCTGGCTGGGCCGGGCGCTGCAGGCCAGCGGCCAGGGCAGCGCGGTGGCGCTGAGCAGCAGCCTGCCGCTGGCGCTGCGCGGTGCCCAGCGAGCCGGCACCTGGACCCCGGCGCGGCGCGGCGGCGCCGACGAGGACCTGCTGGCCCGCGTCGGCCAGCTCTACCAGGACGACGCCGCGCTGTCCGCCGCCTGGCAGCGGGCGATGGCCCAGCAGGGCATGCTGGGCGGGGAGTCGGCCGGCACGGGCAATGGTTTTGCCGCGCTGGCCCGCCAGGCCGGCACTTTTCTGGCGGCCGAACAGGGTCCGCGTGTCGCCTGGCTGGAAGCCAATGGCTGGGACACCCACACCAACCAGGCCGGCCGTTTGCAGCGCCTGCTGGCAGGCCTGGATGAGGGCCTGCTGGCGCTGCGCGAGGCGCTGGGCGCGCAGTGGCCGCACAGCACGGTGCTGGTGATGACCGAGTTCGGCCGCTCGGCGGTGCTGAACGGCAGCGGCGGCACCGACCATGGCACGGCCGGCATGGCCTTGCTGGCCGGTGGCGCGGTGGCCGGCGGTAAGGTGCTGACCGACTGGCCCGGCCTGGCCCGGACCCAGCTGCTCGATGGCCGCGATCTGCGCCCGACCCTGGACCTGCGCCAGCTGATCGCGGCCCTGTTGCAGCGCCAGTTCGGCCTCAGCCAGGCCCAGCTGGCGGGCGGCGTGCTGCCCGGTGTGAGCGCCCGTGAGCTGGCGCTGTGGCGCGCCTGAGCGATGATGGTGAACAGGATGAAAGCAACGCTGATTTCTCTTCTGCTGGTGGGGCTGGTCTGCGCGGCGGCCCACGCGGCACCACCGGACGTGCCCGACCCACAGGACTGGGCGCGGCTGACGCCCGAGCAGCAGCAGCAACGCCGCAGCGAGCTCAAGCAGCGGCTGCAGCAGGCCACGCCGGCCGAGCGCCGCGAGTTCCGCGAGCAACTGCGCCAGCGGCTCGAGACATTGAGCCCGGCCGAGCGCCGCGCGCTGGTCGCTCAGACCCGCGAGCGCTGGGATCAGCTGCCGCCCGAGCAGCGCCAGCGCATGGCCGAGCAGCGCCGCCAGGAGATCCAGGCCATGTCGCCTGAGCAGCGCCGCGAGCTGCTGCGGCAGCGCCGGGCCATGCTGGACAAACTCAGCCCCGAGGAGCGGCGGGCACTGCGCGAGAAGCTGCCCGAGCGATGAGCGACAGCGCCGCTGCCACCGCGCCCGGCCTGCTGGCCCGCTGGTTCGGCCGCGCGCCGCGCCAAGCCGGCGAGGACTGGGCGCTGTGGCGCCGCGCCTGCGAGGGCGAGGCGCTCGCGGCCACCGAGCTGGTGCGCCGGCTGACACCCCAGGCCCATGGTCTGGCCCTGCAGCTACTGCGTCGCAGCGAGGACGCCGAGGATGCGGTGCAGGAGTCCTTTCTGCGCCTGTGGGGCAGCCGGCCCAGCGATGCGCGCGGCGCCAGCCTGGCCACCTTCTTCAACACCATCGTGATCAACCGCTGCAAGACCTGGCTGGGCCGGCGCCAGGAGCTGGCCACCGAACAGGCGCTGCTGACCGAGCTGGCCGATGCCCAGCAACAGCCCATAGCGCCCGCCCCGGCCCGCAGCGCCAGCGAGTTGGCTGCGGCGATGCAGCGCCTGCCGGCGCGCCAGCGCATGGCGCTGGCGATGTGGGCCTATGCCGATGCCTCGGTGGCCGAGATCGCCGCCACGCTGGACCTCGAACCCAATGCCGCCCACCAGCTGCTGCACCGCGCCAAGCTGGCGCTGCGCCAGCAGCTGCGGGAAGGAGAGTCATGATGAAGCCCGATGAAGCCGGCGCTGACGAAGCGCTGCGCCAGACCCTGCGCACCGGCCTCCACGCGGCCGACGATTCCCGTGAGGCGCTGCAGGCCCGCGTGCTGGCCCAGTGGCGCCAGCGCCATGCACCGCTGTCCGCCGAGGCCAGGCTGGCAAGCGCCGGCGGGCAGGACTGGCCCGCCTCGCGCCCGCGGCGCTGGCTGGGCGCCGCCGCGCTGGCCGCGACCCTGCTGCTGGCGCTGGCCTGGTGCAGCCGGCCCGACCCGGCGCTGGACGAGCTGATGCAGCTCGATGTGCTGTCGCAGATCGCGATCGGCGAGCTGTAGCAGAGCCGGCTGTCGCCGAGGCGATGCCCGGCCGGCCCGGCCCTGCCTATAGTCGGCGCATGGACGCCACGACAAAAACCCATGCTTTCGAAGACTTCCAGGTCGGCCAGGTGCGCGAGTTTGGCGGCCGGGTCGTCGACAAGGCCGAAGGCCTGAGCTTCGCCGCCTACGACCCGCAGCCCCTGCACCTGGACGAGGAGGCCGCCAACGCCTCGGTGCTGGGCGGGCTGTCGGTCAGCGGCTGGCACACCTGCGCGATGGTGATGCGCATGATGTGCGATGCCTACCTGCTGGACTCGACCAGCCAGGGCTCGCCGGGCCTTGACAATCTGCGCTGGCTCAAGCCGGTGCGCCCCGGTGACACCTTGCGGGTACGCATGACGGTGCAGGAGACGAAAGCCAGCAAGAGCCGCCCGCAGCTCGGCCTGGTGCGCTCGGCCTGGGAGGTCTTCAACCAGCGCGACGAGGCGGTGATGACGATGGAGGGCTGGGGCATGTTCGGCCGACGCGAGGCCACAACCACCAGCTAACGAAAACTTGCCGTTCGCCGCCCCCGGCCGCCGTTCGGGACATCGCCGCGCGGCACTTGTCGCAAGCCTGCTCATAATCCGCTCGCATCAAGCAAGGAGCATGGGCAGATGGCGATGTGCAGAAGAATCCTGGCGCTGGCCCTGCTGGCCGCGGCGCTGGGCCAGCCGGCCAGGGCTGCGACAACACCTGGCCCCACCGAGCCCTGCCGCATCGAGGGCGTGGCCACCGAGCTGCGCTGTGGCCGGCTGCAGCGGCCGCTCGACCCCGGCCAGCCGCAGGGCCGGCAGATCAGCGTCCACTATCTGGTGGTGCCGGCGATGGCGCGCAACAAGCAGCCCGACCCGGTGCTGCTGCTGGCCGGCGGGCCCGGGCAGAGCGCGATCGAGATCGCCGGCCGGGTCCTGCCTCGGCTTGCGCGGCTGAACAACCGGCGCGACCTGGTCTTCATTGACCAGCGCGGCACCGGCCGCTCGACGCCGCTGCAATGCGCCGATGACAGCCGCCTGGCGATGGCCGAGGCGCTGGACCCGCAGGCCCAGCAGCGCCGCCTGGCGCAATGCCTGATCGAGCTGCAGAAGCTGCCCCATGGCGATCTGCGCTTCTACACCACCACGATCGCGATGCAGGACTTCGACGCAGTGCGCGAGCAGCTCGGCGCCGCGCAATGGAATCTGGTCGGCGCCTCCTACGGCACACGCGCCGCGCTGGAATATCAACGCCTGTTTCCGCAGCGGGTGCGCCGCACGGTGCTGGACGGCATGGCGCCGCCCGATATGGCCTTGCCGGCCAGTTTCTCGACCGACGGGCAGGCGGCGCTGGACGCGGTCTTCAAGGCCTGCGAGGACGAAGCCGCCTGCAAGACCGCCTTTCCCCGGCTGCGCCAGGACTGGGCGACCCTGCTGCAAGGCCTGCCTCGGCAGGTGGTGCTGGCGCATCCGCTCAGCGGCGCGCCCGAGCGGCTGACGATCACGCGCGAGCTGCTGATGCGGGCGGTGCGCGCGCCCATGTATGTGCCGGCCTACGCAGCCGGGCTGCCGGCCGCGATCAATGCGGCGGCCGGTGGCCGCTTCGAGGCGATCTCGGGGCTGAGCGGCGCGCTGGGCAGCGGCCGCAGCGGCAAGCTGGCGATGGGCATGCACTTGTCGGTGATCTGCAGCGAGGACCTGCCGCGCCTGGAGCGCACGGCCGATGCGCCGGGCGCCGACTTCGGCCGCATCGATGCCGAGTTCTACCGACAGGCCTGCGCGCAGTGGCCGCGCGGCACGGTGGCCGAGGCCTTCTACCGGGTGGGCGCCGCGCCCGCGCCGGTGCTGCTGCTCAGTGGCGGGGCCGACCCGGTGACACCGCCACGCCATGGCGAGCGCATCGCCGGCGCGCTAGGCCCCAAGGCCCGGCATCTGCAGGTGCCGGCGGCCGGGCACGGCGTGCTGTCCATCGCCTGCATGGGCGAGCTGCTGCACCGCTTCATCAACAGCAAGACCGAGACCGAGGCGCTGGCCGTCGAGGCCGCTTGCGCCGCCAAGATGCCGCGCCCGACGGCGGTATTCCCCATCCAGACCGCGACGCGATGATCAGCATCAGCCAGCTCAGCAAGCAGTTCACGTCCCGGCCCGGCGGCTCGGTATTCAAGCGCGCCCCGAAGCAGATCGTGCGGGCGGTGCAGCATCTCGATCTGGAGGCACCGAACGGCCGCATCACCGGACTGCTGGGACCGAACGGCGCCGGCAAGACCACCAGCCTGCGCATGCTGGCCGGCCTGTTCGCGCCGGACAGCGGCGCGATCAGCGTCGACGGCATCGATGTGCGGCAGGCACCGCAGCAGGCGCTGGCGCGCATGGGGGTGCTGGGCGATGCCCATGGCCTCTATCCGCGCCTGTCGGCGCGCGAGAACATCGTCTATTTCGGGCGGCTGCAGGGCATGGAGGCGGAGGCGGCCCATGCGCGCGCCGAGGCGCTGGCCGAGCTGCTGGACATGCGCGCCATCCTGGACCGGCGCAGCGAGGGCTTCAGCCAGGGCGAACGGATGAAGACCGCGCTGGCCCGCGCCCTGGTGCATGACCCCGCCAATATCGTGCTGGACGAGCCGACCAACGGGCTCGATGTGCTGGCCACCCGCGCGCTGCGCGAGGCGCTGCGCCATCTGCGCTCGCCGGCCGGGGGCAGCAAATGCATCGTCTTCTCCAGCCACATCATGCAGGAGGTCGAGCTGCTGTGTGACCATGTCGTCGTGATGGCTCAGGGGCGGTCTGTGGCCGAGGGCTCGGTGGCGGCGCTGCTGGAGCGCACCGGACAGCAGCGCTTCGAGGACGCCTTCGTAGCGCTGGCGTTTGCCGACACACTGGAGGCACGGCCATGAGCAAGAGTTTCACGCGCGCGCTGCGGGTGGTGTTTGCCAAGGAGGTGGTCGACGCGCTGCGCGACCGCCGCACCCTGCTGAGGCTGCTGATTCCGGCGGTGCTGATGGGGCCGCTGCTGCTGCTGGCCCTGTCCGGCCTGATCGCCTCGCTGGAGGAGCGGGCCGAAAAGCGCGAGATCCTGGTCGTCGGCATCGAACACGCGCCGACCCTGCGCAACTTCCTGGAGCGCCAGACCTACACGATCAAGACCGCGCCGCCCGACTACGAGGCCGGGCTGCGCGCCACCACCCTGCTCGATCCGGTGCTGGTGATAAGCCCGGACTTCGAGGCCGCGCTGGCGCGCGGCGAGCAGCCGGCTGTGGAGCTGGTCAGCGACAGTGCCAATCAGCGCGCCAGCGCCAGCGTCGGCACGCTGGGCCGGCTGCTGCAGGGCTTCAACCGCGAGCGCGCCGGCGTGCTGCTGGCGCTGCGCGGCGTCTCGGCCAGCCTGCTGCAGCCGGTGCTGGTGGAGGAGCGCGATCTGGCCAGCACGCAGGCGCGCGCGGCGCGGCTGACGGCCATCGTGCCGATGTTCATCATCATGGCCGTGCTCTACGGTGCGCTGACCGCCGCGCTGGACAGCACCTCGGGCGAGCGCGAGCGCGGCTCGCTGGAGCCGCTCCTGATGAACCCGGCTCCGCATATGGCCCTGGTGCTGGGCAAGTGGGGCGCGGTGGCCCTGCTGGGCATGGTAGTGGCCGTGCTGGCCAATCTGAGCTTCATCCCGGCCCAGCGCCTGATCCAGAGCGACAGCCTGCAGGCGATGTTCCAGTTCGGCGGCTACGAGGTGGCGGTGTTCGTGCTGCTGCAGCTGCCGCTGGCGGCCGGGCTGGGCGCGCTGCTGATGGCCATCGCGATCCGCACCAAGACCTTCAAGGAAGCCCAGGCCAGCACCACCATCGTCATCACCCTGGTGGCCTTGACGCCGATGGTGAGCCTCTTGAACCCGGGCGGCGAGGCGGCCTGGTACTACTGGGTGCCGGGCCTGGCGCAGAACAGCCTGATGATGCTGGTGCTCAAGGGCGAGGCGCTGCCCTGGCCCAAGCTGCTGCCTTCGATGGCGGTGGGCGTGGCGCTGACCTGGGTCTGCCTGGCCTTCGTGGCCCGCTCGATGCGCAGCGCGGTAGCCCGGTGAGGAAGTGCTGGATCGTTTCAGTGCAGACCGAGCACGCGCTGCACCTCGTTCTGCCAGGGCAGCGCATGGACGATCTCGTTGAGCTGCAGCACCGATTGCATGGGCGCCAGCACCTCGCCGGCCGGGCTCAGGAACTGCAGATTGGTCACCAGCGACATCGGATCGACCATCGCGACCACGCCCTCGGGCAGACGGATCCAGTCCCAGGCGACCCCGGCGGCGCCGCTGTCGGATTCACCGGTCCACAGGGTTTGCCCCAGGGCCGGATGCTCGGCGTCTCCCGACACCAACACCCGGGTGCTTAAATGCGCGAAATGCAGACGCGGTGCGCGTTCCGCCTCACACAAAATCCGTGGCCATGCGTACACAATCCAAGCTGGAGTCATTGTCTATAGATTTTCGGGTGCGGTTGTGGAACCAAGCGTTCTGGGTCTTGCCAGTTTGCTGACGGGCAACGTAAATCGCTAGCTGTAAACCTTGTCAGGGATATGACGTCCGGCGTCGCAGCTGCGGCCCGGTCAAGCCATTGGAAACAAGTTAGATGCTGCAGGGCGGTTACCAGTCGGTGCTCGAAGCCAGAACCCGTGATGAATTTCGCGGGGAGATCAGCCGCTTCACGGAAGCCTTGGAATTCGAGACCTTCTCGGCGATCACCGTGGTCGACCATGCGATCAGCAAGTCGGAGTTCATCGTTATCGACAACTGCCCTCCGGGATTTAGGGAGGCGATGGACAGCCCCCAGCTCGGTCGGCAAGACCCGGTGATGCAGCACTGCAAGCGTCATAGCGTTCCAATCGTCTGGGATCAAAAAACCTATGCGAGAGAGGGTGCGGGCGACCTATGGGAAACCCAGGCGCGCTTTGGCTATCGAACCGGCATCTGCCTGGCCCTGCATCTGCCCGAGGGGCGGCATTTCGTGCTGGGGGTGGACCGCGACAAGGCCTTGCCCAAGGACGCCACCGAGTTGACCCGGCTGGTGGCCGATCTGCAGCTGTTTGCGGTCCATGCGCTGGATGCGGCGATGCGCGTGCTGCTGCCGCCGGAGCAGCAGCTGGACGCGCCCAAGCTGACGCCGCGCGAGCTCGAATGCCTGCGCTGGACCATGGAGGGCAAGACGGCCTGGGAGGTCGGCACGATATTGAGCATCACCGAGCGGACGGCGGTGCTGCATATCAATAACGCGATGCACAAGCTGGGTAGCCATAACAAGCATCAAGCCGTTCTCAAAGCGTTGCGCTTAGGCCTAATACGCTAGCACGCTGCCGTACATCCCCCACTGTAAGAGTTGACAGTTACTCATGAATGTTCTTGCTGCTCAAATTCGTTCTGTGCACTTCCTCGCACTTCAACGAATTTGGAGCCGGTCATGCAAAACCAAAAGCAAGTTTCCCCGTCGCAAACCCTGTCGAACGACAAGCTGGCAGCACCCCGCGAAATCGACGCCAGCCTGCTGCATCTGGTCAGCGGCGGTGCACCGAAGAGCACCTGGGGCGCACAGACCCTGTCCACCCAGGCCCCCAAGAGCACCTGGTAAATCACAAGTTCTCGCTGTCATCGGCTCGCGCGAGCGGGCATCTTTGTGCCGAGTCTGAATGCTGTTTCGTAAAGAGGCGCTGGCCGGCCAGCAGCAAGCCTGGCTTGGCAGCATTCAACTTCTCAGGCCCCTCTCGCTGAAGCTGCTCACGGCTGTTGCCGTGGGCAGTGTTTTTTTGGTCGTCACTTTTCTGTGCACGGCCGAGTACAGCCGCAAGGCCCGTGTCGCCGGCTATCTGGTGCCGGACCGCGGCGTGCTGCGCATCAGCTCGCCGCAGGCGGCCACGGTGCTGGCCCGCCAGGTCAGCGAGGGCCAGGCCGTCAAGGCCGGCGATGTGCTGTTCGTGCTGAGCCTGGACGCCGCCAGTGGTGCCGGCGAGGGTGTGGCACAAAGCCTGAGCGAGCGCCAACTTTCTCTGAATGAGGCAGCCGAGCAGCAGCGCCGCCTGGCCAGCCAGCAGGACGAGAGCCTGCGGGCCCGCATCGCCACCTTGCAGCGGGAGCTGGCCGCCGCCGCCGTCGAGGCGCAGGCCTATGCCGAACGGCTGCGCCTGCTGCGCGAGGATCTGGGCAAGCATGAGGCGCTGCGCCAGCAGGGCTTCTACTCCGACACCCTGCTGCAGAACAAGCGCCAGGAGCTGCTGCTGGCCCAGGCCCAGGCCCAGAACCTGGCACGCGAGCGCGAGGCCTCGCAGCGAGATCTGCTGGCCCTGCAGGCCGAGGCGCGCGAGCTGCCTTTGCGCAGCCAGGTGCAGCAGGGCCAGATCGCCCGCGACCTGGCCAGCCTGAAGGCTTTGGGCCTGGAGACCGAGGCGCGGCGCCGGCTGATACTGCGGGCGCCGGCCGATGGCGTCGTCAGCACGGTGCAGGCCGAGCCGGGTCAGCCGGTCAACCCCTCGATGGCACTGGCCCAGGTGCTGCCGGCGCAGACCCAGATGCTGGCCCATCTGTATGCGCCGTCCAGCGCGGTCGGCTTTGTGCGCCCCGAGCAGGCCGTGCGCCTGCGCTACCAGGCCTTCCCCTATCAGCGCTTCGGCCATCAGCACGGCCGGGTGCTGCAGGTCTCGCGCACCCCACTGGCGAGCCAGGATCTGGCGGCGCTGCCGCTGGGCGAGAACAACGGCAACGAGCCGCTGTACCGCATTACCGTTGCCCTGGAACATCAGTCGGTGGCCGCCTACGGGCAGGAACAGCCGCTGGCGGTCGGCATGCAGCTGGACGCCGATGTGCTGCTGGAGAAGCGCCGCCTGATCGAGTGGATTTTCGAACCTTTGCTGAGTCTGGCCCGACGTGTCTGAGTCCTTGTTGAACCGCTTGCACCTGGGCCTGGGCCGGCGCTCCAGGCTGCCGCTGATCCTGCAGACCGAGGGCGCCGAATGCGCACTGGCCTGCCTGGCGATGGTGGCCAGCTTCCATGGCCAGCGCTGCGATCTGGCCGAGCTGCGCGGGCGCTTCTCGCTGTCGCTGAAGGGCGCAACGATGGCCGACCTGGTCCGGATGGCCGACCAGCTGGGCCTGGCCAGCCGGGCCTTGCGCGCCGAACCCGAGCATCTGGCCCAGCTGCAGCTGCCCTGCATCCTGCACTGGGACTTCAAGCACTTCGTCGTGCTGGCCGAGGTGCGCGGCGACCGGGCGCTGCTGCACGACCCGGTGGCCGGCCAGCGCTGGATCACGCTGGCCGAGCTGTCGCGCCACTTCACCGGCGTGGTGCTGGAACTGCGGCCCGGCGCCGATTTCGCGCCCAAGCCGGCACCGCCCAAGATCCGCTGGCAGCAGCTGCTGGGCCGCATCACCGGGCTGAAGCGCTCGCTGGCCCAAATCCTGGCCTTGGCGCTGGCGCTGGAGCTGCTGGTGCTGCTGTCGCCCTTCTTCATGCAATGGGTGGTGGACGGGGTGCTGGTCAGCGCCGACCACGACCTGCTGGTGACCCTGGGCCTGGGCTTCGGTCTCTTGGTGCTGCTGCAGGTGGGCATCGGTGCGCTGCGCTCCTGGGCCGTGCTGCAGCTCTCGGCCAGCCTGAACCTGCAGTGGCTCAGCAATGTGTTCACCCATCTGCTGCGCCTGCCGCTGGCCTGGTTCGAGAAGCGCCATCTGGGCGACATCCTGTCGCGCTTCGGCAGCGTGCAGCAGATGCAGCAGACGCTGACCACCCACTTCATCGAGGCCCTGCTGGACGGGCTGATGGTGCTGATCACGCTGGTGATGATGTGGATCTACAGCCCGCGTCTGGCCCTGGTGGCGCTGGCCGCCGTGCTGGCCTACGGCCTGCTGCGCTGGGTCTATTTCCGGCCGCTGCGGCTAGCCTCGGAGGAGGCCCTGGTGCACGAGGCGCGCCAGACCAGCCACTTCCTGGAATCGCTGCGCGGGGCCCAGGCCGTCAAGCTCTTCAATGCCCAGGCCGACCGCAGCGCGCGCTTCGCCAATCTCGTCGTCGAGACCATGAACGCCCAGCTCGGCACGCACCGGCTGGAGCTGGGCATGGGCGTGGCCAACAAGCTGCTGTTCGGGCTGGAGCGCGTCATCATCATCTGGCTGGGCGCCCTGCTGGTGCTGGACCGGCAGCTGTCGGTGGGCATGCTGTTCGCATTCATGGCCTACAAGGAACAGTTCAGCCTGCGCATCAGCGCGCTGATCGACAAGGCGGTGAGCCTGAAGATGCTGGGCCTGCAGGGCGAGCGCCTGGCCGATATCGTGCTGACGGCGCCCGAGCCGAGCGAGGCCCCCGCCCTGCCCCGCCCGGTCGAGCAGGCGGCGGCGCTGGAGCTGCGCGAGGTGTCGTTCCGCTATGCCGACGGCGAGCCCGAGGTGATCTCCGGCTGCAGCCTGCGCATCGAGGCCGGCGAGTCGGTCGCCATCGTCGGCCCCTCGGGCTGCGGCAAGACCACCTTGCTGAAGCTGATGCTGGGCATCCATGCGCCGCAATCGGGCGAGATCCGGCTCGGCCAGCAGGCGCTGTCGCAGATCGGCCTGCAAGACTGGCGTGCGCGCATCGGCACGGTGATGCAGGACGACCAGCTGTTTGCCGGCAGCATCGCCGACAACATCTCCTTCTTCGACCCCGAGGCCGATGCCGCCTGGATCGAGCGCTGCGCGGTGCTGGCCTGCGTGCACGAGGACATCGTCGCGATGCCCATGGCCTACGAAAGCCTGATCGGCGATATGGGCTCCAGCCTGTCCGGCGGCCAGCGCCAGCGCGTGTTGCTGGCCCGCGCGCTGTACAAGAAACCGGCCTTCCTCTTCCTCGACGAGGCCACCAGCGCACTGGACGTGGAGCGCGAGCGCCAGGTCAATGCCTCGCTGCGCCAGCTGCCGCTGACCCGCATCGTGATCGCACACCGGCCGGAGACGATTGCGGCGGCGCAGCGCGTCATCACCTTGCAGCAGGGCCGGGTCGCGCAGGATTTGCGCAGCGTGCCGCCACCAGGCGCCCAGGCCTGATCGCGCCCCTAGACCTGTCGCTTCGCGCGAGGTCCCCCGAGGGGGGGCTATCGCCACGATGGCCAGATTCAACTGGCCGGCCCAGATGGGAATAATTAGCATTCTCCTATCTGATTTTCGATATCGATAGGAGTAACACCATGGCCAAAACCGCCAGCTTCGGCATCCTGCACCTGGGCACCGCCTTCGGCGTCACCTATGCGCTGACCGGCGATGTCGCGATCGCCGGTGCCGTGACCTTTGTCGAACCGATGGTCAACACCGTGATGCACTACTTCCACGACAAGCACTGGGACCGCATCGCCCAGCACCTGCCGCGTCTGACTCGGTTCTCCGGCCTCAATCGGGCTTGATCTTGGCGCGGGCGATCACGGCCTTCCAGCGCTGCTGCTCCTGGGCGATGAAGCTGGCGAACTGAGCGGGGGTGTTGCCCACCGGCTCGGCGGCATCGGTGGCCAGGCGTTCCCTGGCGCTGACCGAGCGGATCGCCTTGACGGCCTCGACCGCCAGCTTGTCGATATGGGCCTGCGCCATAGCGGCCGGCGCATTCAGCCCGTACCACTGCGTCATCTCGAAGCCGGGGAAGCCCTGCTCGGCCACGGTCGGCACATCGGGCAGCTGGGGCAGGCGCTCCTTGGAGCCGGTGGCGATGCAGCGCAGCTTGCCGGTCTTGATGAATTGCAGGATGGCCGGCGCACCGACGGCCGCCGCATCCAGCCGGCCGGCTAGCAGATCGGTCAGCTGCGGGCCGGTGCCGCGGTAAGGCACATGCAGGATGAAGAGATTGCCGGCCATCTTCAGGTATTCGAAAGCCAGGTGGCCGGCGCTGCCGTTGCCGGCCGAGCCGTAGTTGAGCTTGCCGGGCTTGCTGCGTGCCAGCGCGACGAATTCCTTGAGATCCTTGGCCGGCACATCCGGATGGACCACATAGAGGCTGGGCACCTTGGCCAGCAGGGTCACCGGCTTGAAATCCTTGTTGGTGTCGAAGGGCAGCTTGTCGTAGATGAAGGGGTTCACCGCCAAGGTGCCGATATGACCCAGGATCAGCGTGTGCTGGTCATCGGCGCGGGCCACCTCGCCCATCGCGATATTGCCGCCGCCGCCGGGCTTGTTCTCGACATAGACGGTCTGGCCCAGGGTCTTGCTGAGCTCGAAGGCGGTGGCGCGGGCGACGATCTCGCTGCTGCCCCCCGGTGCGAAGGGCACGACTAGGCGCACCGAGCGGCTCGGCCACGGGCCGGCCTGTGCGGCAGCCGGCAGGCCCACCAGGCCGGCGGCACCGGCCAGGCCGGATTGAAGAATAAGGCGGCGATCTACGGGCATGGGCTTGTCTCCATCGTTGTTGTGGAGCCAGTCTAGGCCTGCCGCCTGTCAAGGCGCTGTCTCGCGCTCCATCCAACCGAGCCAGCGCATGGCCTGTTCGCGCGTTTCGCCACACATCATCTCGCTGGGCTGCAGCGAGCCACAGACGGCCGGGCGCTCGGGCCGGCCAAAGATCTTGCAAGCGTCCTGCTCGTCGAGCTGGATGCAGCGCACACCGGCCGGCTTGCCCTGCGGCATCCCGGGTATGGGCGAGCTGATCGACGGCGCGATACAGCAGGCGGCGCAATGGTCTCGGCACTTCATCGCGATATTGTCGCGGCCCTTGCAGCCCCCAGCCGTGACTTATCCACAGCCCCCCGGTAAAATTCAGGGTTTGCCCGCGCCGGCATTTTCGGCGCCTGATCGAGGCACTCCCCCATGCTCTACCCCAAGGAATTCGACGTCATCGTGGTCGGCGGCGGCCATGCCGGCACCGAGGCAGCGCTGGCCGCCGCCCGCATGGGCGTCAAGACCCTGCTGCTGACCCACAATATCGAGACCCTGGGCCAGATGAGCTGCAACCCCTCGATCGGCGGCATCGGCAAGGGCCATTTGGTCAAGGAGGTCGACGCGCTGGGCGGTGCGATGGCTGCGGCCACCGATGAGGGGGGCATCCAGTTCCGCATCCTCAACGGCTCCAAGGGCCCGGCCGTGCGCGCCACCCGCGCCCAGGCCGACCGCGTGCTCTACAAGGCGGCGATCCGCCGCCGGCTGGAGAACCAGCCGAATCTGTGGCTGTTCCAGCAGGCGGTCGATGACCTGATGGTTGAGGGCGACCGTGTGGTCGGCGCCGTGACCCAGATCGGCCTGCAGTTCCGCGCTCGCGCCGTCGTGCTGACGGCCGGCACCTTTCTGGACGGCCGCATCCATGTGGGTCTGCAGAACTACAGCGCCGGCCGGGCCGGTGATCCGCCGGCGGTCTCGCTGTCGGGCCGGCTCAAGGAGCTGAAGCTGCCACAGGGCCGCTTGAAGACCGGCACGCCGCCGCGCATCGACGGCCGCAGCATCGACTTCTCGAAATGCGAGGAACAGCCGGGCGACCTGGATCCGGTGCCGGTGTTCAGCTTCATGGGCTCGGCCGATCAGCATCCGCAGCAGGTGCCCTGCTGGATCACCCACACCTCGGCCCGCACCCACGAGATCATCCGCTCCGGCTTCGAGCGCAGCCCGATGTTCACCGGCGTGATCGAAGGCGTCGGCCCGCGTTACTGCCCCTCGATCGAGGACAAGGTCAATCGCTTCGCCGACAAGGACAGCCACCAGATCTTCCTGGAACCCGAAGGCCTGACCACGCACGAGTTCTACCCGAACGGCATCTCGACCTCCCTGCCCTTCGACATCCAACTGGCCGCGGTGCAATCGATCCCCGGCCTGGAGAACGCCCACATCCTGCGGCCCGGCTATGCGATCGAATACGACTACTTCGACCCGCGCGAGCTGAAGAGCAGCTTCGAGACCCGCGCGATCCAGGGCCTGTTCTTCGCCGGCCAGATCAATGGCACGACCGGCTATGAGGAGGCGGCGGCCCAGGGCTTGTTCGCCGGGCTGAACGCCGCGCTGCAGGTCAAGGACCAGGGCCCCTGGTTGCCCGGCCGCGAGCAGGCTTATCTGGGCGTGCTGGTCGACGACCTGATCACCAAGGGCGTGACCGAGCCCTACCGCATGTTCACCAGCCGCGCCGAGTTCCGGCTGCAGCTGCGTGAGGACAACGCCGATATGCGACTGACCGAGGCCGGCCGTGAGCTGGGTCTGGTCGATGATGCTCGCTGGGAGGCCTTCAATCGCAAGCGTGATGCTGTTTCACGTGAAACAGAGAAACTGAAGTCGACCTGGGTCCACCCCAGCATTCTGCCGGCAGCCGACGCCGAGCGCCTGGTCGGTAAGGCCCTCGAGCGTGAGTACAACTTCATCGACCTGCTGCGTAGGCCTGGCGTGGTGTTTGACACGCTGGTCGAAGTCGCTTCGATCGCGCGACCCGAAGCCAGTGTTTCACGTGAAACGCTGACGACAGAGTTGGGTGCAACGATGGCCGATGCCGTCATCGAGCAGATCGAAACGAGCGTCAAGTACGCCGGCTACATCAACAAGCAGGTCGAGGACGTTGCCCGCGCGGCCCACTTCGAGAACCTGAAGCTGCCGGCGGAACTGGACTACGGCCAGGTCCAGGCCCTCTCCTTCGAGGTGCGCCAGAAGCTCAGCAAGCACCAGCCCGAGACCCTGGGCCAGGCCTCGCGCATCTCCGGCGTGACACCGGCGGCGATCTCGCTGCTGCTGGTCCATCTGAAAAAGGGTCGATTCAAGGGATTCGTTGATGCCGCATGACATGAAGCCGGCGCTGGCCGGTGCTGCCGCCGAACTGGGCCTGGCGCTCACCGAGACGCAACTCGATCAGCTGCTGGACTATCTGGCGCTGATACAGAAGTGGAACAAGGTCTACAACCTGACTGCGGTGCGCGAACCCCAGGCCATGCTGACCCAGCATCTGGTGGACAGCCTCAGCCTCATCCCGGCGCTGCGGCGCCATGCCAAAGGCCAAGCGCTGCGCATGATGGATGTGGGCAGCGGCGGCGGCCTGCCTGGTGTGGTGGTGGCGATCTGCGACCCTTCCATCGACGTCACCTGCGTCGATGCCGTCGCCAAGAAGGCCACTTTCATCAAGCAGGTCGCGGCTGAGATCGGCCTGCCGAATCTGCATGGCGAGCATTCGCGTGTCGAGGCGCTGGACACCGCGCCCTTCGATCTGATCACCTCGCGCGCCTTTGCCTCGTTGCTGGACTTCACGACGCTGACCCGTCAGCACCTCAAGTCCGATGCCATCTGGTTGGCGATGAAGGGCCAACACCCCGCCGAGGAGCTGGCCACCCTGCCCTCCGATCTGGATGTGTTTCACGTGGAACAACTGCAGGTGCCCGGGCTCGATGCCAAGCGCTGTCTCATCTGGATCAAGCCCAGGGCCTGATCTGGGCTTTTGCCCCGCCCATCCGGGCTACCATCGCTGCCTGCTGAGAAAAACTAGACCATGGCCAAAATCTTCTGCATTGCCAATCAAAAAGGGGGGGTCGGCAAGACCACCACGACGGTCAACCTCGCGGCCGGTCTGGCCCAGGTCGGCCAGCGGGTGCTGGTCGTCGATCTGGACCCACAGGGCAATGCCACGATGGGCTCGGGCATCGACAAGCGCGCACTGGAGCTGAGCGTCTATGACGTTTTGCTGGAGTCGGCCAGCATCGCCGAGGCCAAGCAGCGCAATGACAAGGTCGGCTATGACGTGTTGGGTGCCAATCGAGAGCTGGCCGGCGCCGAGGTCGAACTGGTCGAGCTGGAACGCCGCGAGCGCCGCCTCAAGGGTGCGCTGGCCGCCGCCAAGGACGACTACGACTTCGTGCTGATCGACTGCCCGCCCTCGCTGTCGATGCTGACGCTGAACGGCCTGTGCTCGGCCCATGGCGTGGTCGTGCCGATGCAGTGCGAGTACTTCGCGCTGGAGGGCTTGTCCGACCTGGTCAACACGATCAAGCAGGTCCATGCCAATCTGAACCCGGACCTGCAGATCATCGGCCTGCTGCGGGTGATGTTCGACCCGCGCATCACCCTGCAGCAGCAGGTCAGCGAGCAGCTGAAGAGCCATTTCGGCGACAAGGTCTTTGACAGCGTGATCCCCCGCAATGTGCGCCTGGCCGAAGCGCCCAGCTACGGTCTGCCGGGCGTGGTGTTCGACCCGGCCTCCAAGGGCGCGCAGGCCTTTGTCGAGTTCGCCCGGGAGATGGTGCGCCGCGTGGGGGCGATGTGATGGGGCTCGAAGCACTGGCGCGTCGCGCCGAAGAGGCCGGCCTCAATGCCAGCGCCCCGCCCCAGCAAGCCCAGGTCGACGGTTGGCTGATCCGCCTGTCGCCGGGCAAGGCCAAGCGCTCGCGCTGCGTCAATGCCTTGAGCGCCGGCAGCACCGCGCTGGAGCACTTGCTGGACCGGTGCCGGCAGGCCTTCGATGCGGCCCAGCTGCCGCTGATCGTGCGCATCACCCCCTTCAGCCAGCCGGCCGATCTGGACGCTCAGCTGGCAGCCAAGGGCTGGTTCGAATTTGATCCGGCCGATGTGATGGTGCGCCCGCAGCTCGATGAGCTGCCGACCGTCCATCAGCGGCTGCAAGCCGTCGATGCACCGCGCTACGCGCAGATTGTTGGCGAGCTGCGCGGCTCCAGTGCCGGCGCGATCGCTGCCCATGCCGAGCGCATGCAGGCCGCTGCTGTGCCTTATCAGGGCTTTGTGCTGCAGGGCGGCGCGGGGCAGTTGCTGGCCTGCGGGCAATTCGTCCGCGAGGGCGATATCGTCGGCCTCTACGACATCTTCACGCCGCCCGAGCAGCGCGGCCAGGGGCATGCCCAGCAGCTGTGCAGCGCCTTGCTGCAGGCCGCCAAGGCCCAGGGCGCAACGCAGGCCTATCTGCAGGTCGGCAGCGACAACGAGGTCGCCAAGCGCCTGTACACGCGCCTGGGATTTCGCTTCGCCTACCGCTACCACTACCGCAGCGACAACCCGGCCGCCGTGGACTGAGTACGAGCGCGGCTCAGTCGCGCGGCTTCCAGACCTTCAGCAAGGTGTGGCGCGTGAAACCGGGCACAAAGTCGTGGACATGGGCGATGCAGGCATAGCCGAGGTGCTCGTAGATCTCGGCCACCTCGTCCAGCAGAGTCTCGATCAAGGCATCGACGCAGCCGCGACGCAAGGCCTGAGCCTCCAGCTGGCGCAGGCAGTCGCCACCCAGCCCCTGGCCGCGATCAGCATCGCGGACCCACAGATAGCTGACATAGAGGCGCTGGAACTCGGTACGGCCCCAGGCGCCAGCTATCGGCTCCTCGCCTTCGTACAGCGCACAGGCAATATCGGCCGCATCGCTGCCCTGGGCCTGCTGGCGACCATGGCTGATCACGCCGTCACGGATCGCCTCCAGCGCCGATTGCGGCACGGCGTCATCGCGACGCCACTGCCGCGCTGCGCTCATCAGAGGCCCAGGCCTTCGTCCAGGCCCAGATGCACATTCATCGCCTGCACGGCGGCGCCGCTGGCGCCCTTGCCCAGGTTGTCCAGGCGGGCCATCACCAGCACCTGCGTGTCGGAGCCGAACACAAACAGGTCGACCCGGTTCGTGTCATTGCAGGCCTGCACATCGAAGAAGCCTGCTTCCAGGGTCGCCGCATCGCGCAGCGGCATCACGCGGATGAAGCGCTCGCCTTCGTAATGGGCCGCCAGCGCCTGCTGGATGTCCTCTGCCTTCGCGCCGGCGCGCAGCTGGCTCAGATGCAGGGGCACGGTCACGGCCAGGCCCTTGTAGAACTTGCCGACGATGGGCATGAAGACCGGCGCGGTCTTCAGCCCCGTATGCGCCATCATCTCGGGCAGATGCTTGTGGGCCAGGCCCAGCGCATAGGGGCGCGGCGAATCCAGCTTGGCGTCGCCGCCGGCCTCGTACTGCGCAATCATCGATTTGCCGCCACCCGAATAGCCGGTGATCGAGGTCGCCGACACCAGGGCGTCGGCCGGCAGCAGGCCGGCATCGACCAGCGGACGCAACGCCAGGATGAAGGCGCTGGCATGGCAGCCAGGATTGGCGATGCGCTTGGCGGCGCGGATCTTGGCGCGCTGCTCGCGGGCCAGCTCGGGCAGACCGAAGGCCCAGCCGGGCACGGTGCGATGCGCGGTGCTGGCGTCGATCAGGCAGGTGTTGGGGTTGCTGATCATCGCGGCCGCCTCGCGCGAAGCCACATCGGGCAGGCACAGGAAGGCGACGTCGGCCGCGTTCAGCAGGCGGGCGCGCTCGGCCGGGTCCTTGCGCTTGTCTGCATCGATGCGAAGCACCTCGATGTCTCGACGTGCGGCCAGATACTCATGAATGCGCAGGCCGGTCGTGCCCTCTTGACCATCGACAAACACCGCGTACGTCATGACATCTCCAGCACAATGAGCAACAAAGGAAGCGAAGCATAAAGCATGACGATGTCTGACGAACGCGTGTTGTTGTTGCCCGGTTGGCTGAACTCCGACCACTATCACTGGCAAAGCCGCTGGGAGCGGCAGTTCGGCTACCAGCGCGTCGAGCAGGCCGACTGGCAATGGCCGCGGCGTGGCGACTGGATGGCCCGGCTGGACGAGGTGCTGCTGGCCGATCCGCGCCCCGCCCTGCTGGTCGCGCACTCGCTGGGCTGCCAGCTCGTCGCGGCCTGGGCCGAACACTCGCAGCACACGGCTCGGGTCACCGGCGCTCTGCTGGTGGCGCCTCCCGATACCGAGGCCGAGCACATGCCGCCGCAGCTGCACAACTGGCGGCCCATCCGCCGCCCGCGCCTGCCCTTCAAGGCCATCGCCGTGGTCAGCAGCGACGACCCCTACTGCGATCCGGCACGCGCCAGCCAGATGGCGGCCGACTGGGGTGCCGAGCTGGTGCTGGCCGGTGCGCTGGGCCACCTGAACAGCGAGTCCGGCCTGGGCGACTGGCCCGAGGGTCAGGCCTTGCTGGCCTCTCTGAGGTCATAAGCGACAATCCGCCCCTATGGTCACGAAAAAACCCAAAGGCCTCGGCATGGGCCTGGAGGCCCTGCTGGGCCCCAAAGTCAGCGAGAACGCTGGCGCCGCAGCCCGCGACGGCGAACCCAGCAGCCTGCGCCTGGAGCTGATGCAGGCCGGCAAATACCAGCCGCGCACCCGCATGGACGAGGGCTCGCTGTACGAGCTGGCCGAGAGCATCAAGGGCCAGGGCATCATGCAGCCCATCCTCGTGCGCCCCATCAGCGCCGAGGCCTCCAAGGACGGCGAGGCCCGCTACGAGATCATCGCCGGCGAACGGCGCTTCCGCGCCGCCAAGCTGGCGGGGTTGCGCGAGGTGCCGGTGCTGGTCAAGACCGTGCCCGACGAGGCCGCGGCCGCGATGGCCCTGATCGAGAACATCCAGCGCGAGGACCTGAACCCGCTGGAAGAAGCGCAAGGCCTGAAGCGCCTGACCGAGGAGTTCGGCCTGACCCACGAGCAGGCCGCCCAAGCGGTGGGCCGCTCGCGCAGCGCCGCCAGCAATCTGTTGCGCCTGCTGCAGCTGGCCGAGCCGGTGCAGAACATGCTGATGGCCGGTGATCTCGACATGGGCCATGCCCGTGCGCTGCTGCCGCTGGATGGCGCCCACCAGATCACCACGGCCACCGAGATCGCCGCCAAGAAGCTCAGCGTGCGCGAAGCCGAGAAGCTGGTCGCGCGCCATCAGGGCGCGGGTCGCCAGTCGCCCTTGCTGCGCGTCAAGAACGACAAGAGCCGCGACCTGCTGCGCCTGGAGGAAGAGCTGTCGGATTTGTTGACGGCCCAGGTCGAGGTGCGCGTCAAGAAGCGCACCAAGCGCGGCGAGCAGGGCGAGGTGTCGATCCAGTTCGGCTCGCTGGACGAACTCAACGGGCTGATCGACCGGCTGCGCGGCCCGCAGTAAGTCCGCAGGTAAAGCCGCGCAAAGCCGTGACTCGTTCACGGCTTTTTTGATGGCCGCGGACAAAGCTGGCACGCCCTATGCATATTGATATTCGCAGCCCTTCCACCGCTTTCGGGGGGTCGGCACAGGGGGTCAGGTCTTGCCTTGCACGAAAAATCACAGAAGGGCGTAGCATGGTGTCAACGCAGGGAGCATTCGACGTGTTGAAGGACTAAGACAGGGCTTATCCTGCATTCAAGGCCTCGGCCTTGAACGAAGCTAGAGTTGAAGAGATCACGCTGAACCTCGGAAAGCTCTGATGACGCCTCGGCCCAGATTTAGGGGCGCCATCAGAACTTCCCAGACGACGCCGGGTAGCCCATGACCCGCGCCGTCTCACCCCGACACAGGAGGTCAGCATGGACGTGATCAGCAGCTTCGCCGCTCGCTACGAACGCACAAGGGTTGAAGAGATCTCTCTCGAAGAGTATCTGGCCGAGTGCAAACGCAATCCCCTCGCCTACGCCACCGCAGCCGAACGCATGCTGCAGGCCATCGGCGAGCCGCAGATGGTGGACACCCGCAACGACACGCGGCTGTCGCGCATCTTTGCGAACAAGACCATCAAGATCTATCCCGCCTTCGCCGAGTTCTACGGCATGGAGGACGCGATCGAGCAGGTGGTCAGCTACTTCCGCCACGCCGCGCAGGGGCTGGAGGAGAAGAAGCAGATCCTCTACCTGCTGGGCCCGGTCGGCGGCGGCAAGAGCTCGATCGCCGAACGCCTCAAGTACCTGATGGAACAGGTGCCCTTCTACGCGCTGGCCGGCTCACCGGTCAACGAGTCGCCGCTTGGCCTGTTCAATGCGGCCGAGGACGGCCCGCTGCTGGAGAAGGAATACGGCATCCCGCTGCGCTACCTGAACCGCGTGATGAGCCCCTGGGCCGTCAAGCGGCTTGAGGAGTTTGGCGGCGACATCCGCCGCTTCAAGGTGGTCAAGCGCTATCCCAGCGTGCTCAAGCAGGTCGGCGTGGCCAAGACCGAGCCGGGCGACGAGAACAACCAGGACATCAGCTCGCTGGTCGGCAAGGTCGACATCCGCAAGCTCGAGACCTATGCGCAGGACGATCCCGATGCCTACAGCTATTCCGGCGGCCTGTGCCTGGCCAACCAGGGCCTGCTGGAGTTCGTCGAGATGTTCAAGGCGCCGATCAAGGTGCTGCACCCGCTGCTGACCGCGACCCAGGAGGGCAACTTCAAGGGCACCGAGGGCTTTGGCGCGATTCCCTTCGACGGCATCGTGCTGGCCCACAGCAATGAGAGCGAGTGGAAGACCTTCCGCAACAACAAGAACAACGAGGCCTTCCTCGACCGCATCTACATCGTCAAGGTGCCCTACTGCCTGCGCGTCAGCGAAGAGGTCAAGATCTACGAGAAGCTGATCCGCGGCTCCTCGCTGGCCGAGGCCAAGTGCGCGCCCGGCACCTTGAAGATGATGAGCCAGTTTGCGATCCTGACGCGGCTGAAGGAGCCGGAAAACTCCTCGCTGTATTCGAAGATGCAGGTCTACGACGGTGACAACCTGAAGGACACCGACCCGCGCGCCAAGAGCTATCAGGAGTATCGCGACTACGCCGGCGTCGACGAAGGCATGAGTGGCGTCTCGACCCGCTTCGCCTACAAGATCATCTCCAAGGTCTTCAACTTCGACAGCGCCGAGGTGGCGGCCAATCCGGTGCACCTGATGTATGTGCTGGAGCAGCAGATCGAGCGCGAGCAGTTCCCGGCCGAGACCGAGCAGAAGTACGTCGGCTTCATCAAGGAGCTGCTAGCGCCGCGTTATGCCGAGTTCATCGGCAAGGAGATCCAGACCGCCTATCTGGAAAGCTATAGCGAGTATGGCCAGAACATCTTCGACCGCTACGTCACCTATGCCGACTACTGGATCCAGGACCAGGAGTACCGCGATACCGACACCGGCGAGGTGTTTGATCGCTCGGCGCTGAACGGCGAGCTGGAGAAGATCGAGAAGCCGGCCGGTATCAGCAATCCCAAGGATTTCCGCAACGAGATCGTCAACTTCGTGCTGCGCGCGCGCGCCAACAATGCCGGCAAGAACCCGGCCTGGACCAGCTACGAGAAGCTGCGCACTGTGATCGAGAAGAAGATGTTCTCGAACACCGAGGAGCTGCTGCCGGTGATCAGCTTCAATGCCAAGGCCAGCGCCGACGAGGCCAAGAAACATGAGAACTTCGTCCAGCGCATGGTGGACAAGGGCTACACGGCCAAGCAGGTGCGTTTGCTGTGCGAGTGGTATCTCAGAGTCCGCAAGAGCTCATGATCTGAGGAGCCCCGATGCTTCAACAAATCATCGATCGCAGGCTGTCAGGGAAAAACAAGTCGATAGGCAACCGCGAGCGCTTTCTGCGCCGCCACAAGGAGCAGATCCGCGAGGCGGTGAAGCGGGCCGTCGACGGCCGCGGCATACGCGATATGGAGCGAGGCGAAGAGGTGCGCATCCCGAAGAAGGACCTCAGCGAGCCGGTGTTCGGCCATGGCGAGGGCGGCGTGCGCGAGGTGGTGCGGCCCGGCAATACCGAGCACGTGCGTGGTGACCGCATCGCCAAACCGCCCGGTGGCGGCGGTGGCCAGGGCGGCGGCAAGGCCAGCGACTCGGGCGAGGGCGAGGACGACTTCGTCTTCCACCTCAGCCGTGAGGAGTTCATGCAGGTCTTTTTCGACGACCTGGCCCTGCCCAACCTCGAACGCACCCAGCTGGCCGACACGCCGGAATACAAAAGCCACCGTGCCGGCTACGTCTCGGACGGCACACCGACCAATCTGCATGTGGTGCGCTCAATGCGCGGCGCCTTGGGCCGGCGCATCGCGCTGGGCACCAGCAAGCGCCGCGAGCTGCACGAGCTGGAGGAACGCCTGGACCTGCTGCACCGCGAGGATGCGCGCAAGCCCGACGTCCAGGCCGCGCTGCAGGAGACCGAGGCCCGCATCCTGTTCCTGCGCCAGCGCATCAAGGCCATTCCCTTTCTCGACCCGATCGATCTGCGCTTTCGCAACCGCGTGCGGGTGCCGGTGCCGACCAGCCGGGCCGTGATGTTCTGCCTGATGGATGTCAGCGGCTCGATGGACGAGAGCCGCAAGGACCTGGCCAAGCGCTTCTTCATCCTGCTCTATCTGTTCCTAACCCGACACTACGAGAAGATCGAGGTGGTCTTCATCCGCCACCACACCCAGGCCCAGGAGGTCGACGAGCAGAACTTCTTCCACGCCACCGAGACCGGCGGCACCGTGGTCTCCAGCGCCCTGGTGCTGATGGAAGAGATCATCCGCGAGCGCTATCCGCGCAGCGAATGGAATATCTACGGCGCCCAGGCCAGCGACGGCGACAACTGGCACCATGACAGTGGCCGTTGCCGCGAGCTGCTGGCCGACAAGATCCTGCCGCTGTGCCGCTACTTCGCCTATGTGCAGGTGGCCGAGGCCGAGCAGAACCTCTGGGAGGAGTACGCCAAGCTCAGCGACGAGGTCGGTCACTTCGCGATGCGCAAGGCCGTCGAGGCCTCGCAGATCTACCCGGTCTTCCGCGAGCTGTTCAAGAAGGAAGGGGCCAGCAAATGAGCGTGATCGAGAACCGCCGCAATATCGGCATCGCCCCCGACAAGCATGAGTACGGCGGGCGCCGCCACCGCGAGCCACTGCGGCAGATGCTGCCGCTGAAGCAGCGCCCCGCAGCACCCCTGCCTTCGCCCAGCGACTGGACCTTCGGCCTGATCGAGGACTATCACGATGTCATCCGGGCTACGGCCGAGCGCTACGGCCTAGACACCTATCCCAATCAGCTGGAGGTCATCAGCTCCGAGCAAATGATGGACGCCTATGCCTCGGTCGGCATGCCGGTCAACTACCGGCACTGGAGCTATGGCAAGGAGTTCATCGCCACCGAGCGCAACTACTCGCGCGGCCAGATGGGTCTGGCCTACGAGATCGTCATCAACTCCGACCCCTGCATCGCCTATCTGATGGAGGAGAACACCCTGGCCATGCAGGCCCTGGTGATCGCGCATGCCTGCTACGGCCACAACAGCTTCTTCAAGGGCAATTACCTGTTTCGCATGTGGACCGATGCCTCGTCCATCATCGACTATCTGGTCTACGCGAAGAACTTCGTCGCCGAATGCGAGGAGCGCCATGGCCTGGACGCCGTCGAACAGACGCTGGACTCCTGCCATGCGCTGATGAACCACGGCGTCGACCGCTACCGCCGCCCCGCCAAACTCTCGCTGGCCCAGGAGCGCGCCCGTCTGCACGACCGCGAAGCCTATGCCCAGCAGCAGATCAACGACCTCTGGCGTACCTTGCCGCGCCGGGCCGACAAGGCCGAGGAAGAGAAGGAGGCACGGCGCTTTCCCGAGGAACCGCAGGAGAACCTGCTGTACTTCATCGAGAAGAATGCACCGCTGCTGGAACCCTGGCAGCGGGAAATCGTTCGCATCGTGCGCAAGATCGCGCAGTACTTCTACCCGCAGCGCCAGACCCAGGTGATGAACGAGGGCTGGGCCACCTTCTGGCACCACCGGTTGCTGAACCAGATGTATGACGATGGCTATCTCAGCGACGGCATGATGATCGAGTGGCTCAAGTCCCACACCAATGTCGTGGCCCAGCAACCCATGGCCAATCTGAACCCCTATGCGCTGGGCTTCGCGATGTACACCGACATCAAGCGCATCTGCGAGAAGCCCACCGACGAGGACCGCCGCTGGTTCCCCGATCTGGCCGGCGCCGACTGGCTGCCGACGCTGGACCATGCGATGCGCAACTTCAAGGACGAGAGCTTCATCGGCCAGTACCTGAGCCCGCATCTGATGCGCGAGTTCCGGCTGTTCTCCATCGTCGATGATGCCGCGCAGCGCGAGTACGAGATCTCGGCCATCCACGACGAGGCCGGCTACCAGCATGTGCGCGAGGCCTTGTCGCGCCAATACGACCTCAGCACCCGCGAGCCCAATATCCAGGTCTGGAACGTCAATCTGCGCGGCGACCGCTCACTGACCCTGCGTCATACCCAACATCAGAACCGGCCCCTGCATGAGAGTGCGCAGGAGGTGCTCAAGCATGTGGCGCGGCTGTGGGGCTTCGGCGTCCATATGGAGAGCGCCAACGACAAGGGCGACATCACCAAGCGCTGGAGCGTGCCCGCCCCCGAGCATTGAGCTCGCCGCAGGGTCAGAGCGCGAAGATCTTGCCCGGATTCATGATGTTGCGGGGATCCAGCGCCTTTTTCAGCTGACGCATCACGTCCACGGCGCCCTCGCCCGCCTCCTCGACCAGAAAGCCCTGCTTGTGCAGGCCGATGCCGTGCTCGCCGGTGCAGGTGCCCTCCAGGCGCAGCGCGCGCTGCACCATCTGGGCGCTGAGACGCTCGGCGGTCTCGCGCTCGGACGGGATCGCGGGGTCGATCAGATAGCCGAGATGGAAGTTGCCGTCGCCGACATGGCCGACGATGAAGTACGGCAGGCCGGCCTCCTCAACCTCGCGCACCGACTCGTTGATGCTCTCAGCCAGACGCGAGATCGGCACGCAGGTGTCGGTCGTGACACAGCGGCAGCCGGGCTTGGTCTGCAGCGCCGACAGATAGGCGTGGTGGCGCGCGGTCCAGAGCTTGCTGCGGGCCTCGGGCGTGGTCGCCCATTCAAAGTCCTCGCCGCCGAACTCGCGGGCGATCTCCTGCACCGTCTCGGCCTGCTCGGCCACGCCGGCCTTTGAGCCATGGAACTCCATCAGCAGCATCGGTGCCTCGCGCAGGCCCAGCTTGTCGTGCAGATTGACGGCCCGCACCGAATGCCCGTCCAGCAGCTCGCAGCGCGCGATCGGCACACCCATCTGGATGATCTGCATCGTGGTCTGCACCGCCGCATCAATGCTGGGGAAGAAGCAGATCGCCGCCGACAGCGCCTCGGGCAGCGGGTAGATGCGCAGGCTGACTTCGGTGATCACGCCCAGCGTGCCCTCGCTGCCGACGAACAGGCGCGTCAGGTCATAGCCGGCGCTGCTCTTGCGGGCGCGCGAGCCGGTGCGGATGATCTCGCCCTGCGGCGTCACCACCGTCAGCCCCAGGACGTTCTCGCGCATCGTGCCGTAGCGCACCGCGTTCGTGCCGCTGGCCCGCGTTGCGGCCATGCCGCCCAGCGAGGCATCGGCGCCGGGGTCGATCGGGAAGAACAGGCCGCTGTGGCGGATCTCGTTGTTCAGCTGGTTGCGGCTGACGCCGGCCTGCACCGTCACGGTCAGATCCTCGGCATTGACCCGCAGGATCTCATTCATGCGCGAGACATCCAGGCTGACGCCGCCCTGCACCGCCAGCAGATGGCCCTCCAGCGAGGAGCCGGCGCCATAGGGGATCACCGGCACATGGTGCTCATGCGCCAAGGCCAGCACCCAGGCCACCTCCTCGGTGCTCTGCGCAAACACCACGCAGTCGGGCGGCGCCACATCGAAGGGTGACTCATCGCGGCCATGCTGCTCGCGCACCGCCAGCGCAGTGGCGCAGCGCTCGGCAAAGCGGGTCTTCAGCGCCTCCAGCATTGCGGCCGGCAGGGGCCGGCGCTCGGCGGCGAGAAGATGGGCGGGAGGGGAAGAAGCATTCATCGCGGGCGCTCCGGGTGTCCGAAGCGCCCATTCTGCGCGTTTGCGACGGCGGTCTGAGCGCGATGCGCCCAGACCTTGGCGCATCACTCGCTGATGCTCATGCTCTTGTAGGCCGGGTCGGCCTTGATCTCGGCCTCGCTGAAGGGCAGCTTGGCCCACTTGGCCCCCTTCAGGAAGATGTCCGAGTAGAGCTTGGTCTGGTCCGAGAAGTGCGGCGACAGCAGATGGCTGGACTGCGAGTAGGTCAGCACCCCCTCGGCCACCGGGCCGTTGGCATCGAAGGTGACGAACTGCATATAGCTGTTGCCATAGACCGGATCACCATAGAGGCCCGAGGCGCCCAGATTGCCGCGCACATTGTTGAAGGTGTAGCGACCCCCGGGGAACGGGATCGGCGCACTGTCACGGATGATCACCTGCTTGCGCGCATTGACCTCCTCCAGCGCGAACTTGTTGGTCGCGAACCATTGCACCGTGTCAGCCAGCAAGGTGACGGCCTTGGTGTTGGCGGTGTTGAAGCCGCGCGGCGTCATCACCGGGTCGGCCGCGCTGAAGGGCACGCGCCAGTAGCTGGCCTCCTCCAGCTCGCCGGCCAGCTCATAGAGCTTGCGGAACAGCAAGGCGCCCGGATCGGTCAGGCCCTCGGTCTTCTTCCAGATGGCCAGCACGCCGCAGGCCTTGGTGATGTCGGTGTCGACGCCGTTCGTGCCCTTGACGACGATGGGCTGCGGCTTGCCGGCGCAAGTGGCGGCCAGGAACTCGTCCAGCCACATCTCGGCGCGGAAGAAGCGGCTCTTGGCATAGACCTGCTGCAGATTGGCGAGGGTGAAGCGGTTGCCGCCCAGGCCATCGGCATTGCTGAGCCGGTCCTTGACCTGGACGATGCCCATGCGGGTGCGCTCGCCCTGGGGCATGCCTTCGGCATCAGGCCCGGTGGCGATGATCTTCGGGAAGGCCGTCAGCCGCACCTGTTCATTGGGCAGCCAGTGGCTGTCGTTGGCATTGACGATGTAGTCGTCGCGCAGCACATAGGGCCGCTGGGTGGCCGGGATCGCGCCCGTCCACTGGCAGCTGCTCTTGCTGCCGTCCATCAGCACCAGGCCGCGCGTGGCCAGCAGGAACTGACCGGTGGGGCTGTTGACGCAGTCCCCCAGCTGGGCATCGCTGACATTGGCCGCCACCGAGTAGTTGGCGTAGAGGGTCTTGCCGTTCTTGTCGGCCGCCATGGTGTTGACCCAGGGCAGCGCGTTGTGCGTGGCCAGGTTCTGGCGCAGGCTCTCGGCGCTGGTGGACATGCTGTTCAGCAGCGCCTGGTCGATCAGCTTGTAGTTCGTGTAATTGGCATCGCGGATCACAAAGGCCGCCGCACCGCTCCAGTTGAAGGTGGCGCCATCGCTGAGCAGCGGGCCGAAGTCGGTGCCGTACAGCGTGCGCTGATGCGTCTTCAGGCTGCCATCGGGCTGCAGGGCCTCGACCGTCAGCGCGGTCTTGCTCATTGCCTTGTAGCTACCGTCGACCTGGTAGCGGGTCGGGTCGGCCGGGTCCAGCTTCAGCTGGAACAGCGTGAAGCGGTTGTCGGTGGAGAAGGTGTGGGTCCAGGCCACGTCCTTGTTGAAACCGATCAGCGGCACCGGCGCCCCCAGCAGGGTGGAGCCGAAGACATCGAGCTTGCCGGGAATGGTCAGGTGCAGCTTGTGCAGACGCAGCGCGCCCCACCAGGGGAAGTGCGGGTTGCCCAGCACCATGCCTGCGCCGCTCTGCGTCACGTCCTTGCCCAGGCCGTAGCCATTCGAGCCGACCGCGTGCTCGAACAGCGGGTTGGTGGCCTGCACCAGCGGGCTGTTCAGCACCGCCAGCTGGCTGCGCTGCGTCTTCAGCGCCTTGGCGCTCAAGGCCGGGGCCGCCGCCACCTTGACGACCGGCGGCTGGGCACTGCCGATGGCCTCGATGAACTGGATCGAGCTGCCGGCCATCGCCGCCTGGCTGAAGCGCCAGTAGGCCTCGTCCTCGGTCATCGGCTTGACCCAGGCCGCACCCTTGCACTCGACCGGCAGGCCGTTGACGCCCTTGTCGCGCAGATAGCGGTTGTAGCCGGCCACAAAGCCGCTGACCAGATCGCGCGTGTCGGCGCCGGCGGCGGACCGCATCGCCTGCGCCAGGGCCGGGGTCAGGTGCAGCTTGTAGAAGAAGTCGGAGGCCAGATTGGGCGTGGCGGTACCGAACTGGCCCAGATAGTTGATCGGCACGCCCTTGGCATCGAAGTCGCCGAAGTAGCGCGAACGCTCGCCGCGCATCGTCACCAGCTCCTGGGCGAACAGGCAGACATGGTCCTCGGCAAAAGCGTAGCCGTAGCCATAGCCGGCGCCCTTGAAGTTGTCGGCCTTGATATGGGGCACGCCGTAGCTGGTGTAGCGGATCTCGGCGGCGAAGCCGGGCGCGGCCGGCGGTGGCGGCGCGGTCGGATCGGCATCGCCGGAGCCGCCACAGGCGCTCAGCAGCGCGGCCAGGGCCAGCAGGCTGCAGGCGCCGGCGACGGGGGTCAGGCCTTGCCTGCGCGCGGCAGTCGGCGTTTTTGTCTGTCTTGTCATCGGGTGTCTCCTTAGTGTTTTATCGCGACAACGGCCTGTGCGAGCCGTAACGCAGAGCGGGCTTCCGTATACGTCAGGCAGGCTATCATCAAATGCAAAAGGCCAGCTACCCGGCCTACCCTCAAAACATACGGAGACCGCATGCGATTCGCCCCCACTCCCCTGTTGCTCGGTCTGCTGTCCGCACTGAGCGCTTCCTCCGTGATGGCCTCGGGCTATCACTTCGGCTCGCAGTCGGCCTCGGCTCAGGGCACGGCCAATGCCAACGCCGCCGAAGCCGGCGACGCCACGGTTGTGTTCTACAACCCGGCCGGCATGACCCGCCTGGACGGCACCCGCGCCAGCGGCGTGCTCAATGTCGTCGTGCCCGAGGGCAAATTCAAGGACCAGGGCAGCGTCACCTCGCTGGGCCTGCCCATCAGCGGCAGCAACGGCGGCAAGTTCGTCGAGGCCACGGCCGTGCCCCATGGCTACTTCACCCACAAGTATTCGGACCGTCTCAGCCTGGGCCTGGGCATCTTCGTGCCCTTCGGCTCCAAGAGCGAGTATTCGACCGACTGGACCGGCCGCTACAACAGCATCGGCACCGAGCTGAAGACCCTGGCCTTCAACCCCTCGATCGCTTTCAAGCTCAATGAGAAGCTGAGCCTGGGTGCCGGCCTGACGGCCCAGCACATCGAGGGCAAGCTGTCCAAGGCCGCCGACTTCGGCTCGGGCGCGATGAATCTGGTGATCGAGCAGCAGGTGGCCGCGAATGCGGCGCCGGGCGTGCCGCTGGACGTGGTGCGCGCCGCGGTGATCAACCAGCTGGGCGGGCTGATCAAGCAGGTCTCCGGCAATCCGACCTATTCAGGCCGGGTCGATGTCGAGGGCAAGGACTGGGGCTTCGGCTTCAATCTGGGCCTGATGTATCACTATGACGAGAGTACGCGTTTCGGCATCGCCTATCGCTCGCGCATCAAGCACCAGCTCAAGGGCGAATCGCAATGGCAAGTGCAGACCCCCGCCGGCAATCTGGGTGCGCTGCTGAACGCTGCCCTGCCCGGCGCCGGCACCCAGGTGCAGCAGCGCCTGGTCGGCCTCTATACCGACAGCGATGCGCGCCTGAAGGTGAACACGCCGGAATCGCTGTCCTTCTCCTTCTACAAGGAGCAGGACAAGAAGTTCGCGGTGATGGGTGATGTGACGCTGACCAAGCATTCGCGCTTCCAGGAGCTGCGCATCGACTTCGCCAACAACCTGCCCGACTCGACCACGCCGCAGCGCTGGGAAGACACGGTGCGTGCCTCGCTGGGCGTCAACTACAAATGGAGCGATGCGCTGGCCCTGCGCGCTGGCGTGGCCTTCGACCAGTCGCCGGTGACCGCCGCGCGCCGCACCCCGTCGATCCCAGACAACGATCGCACCTGGCTGTCCGGGGGCTTCAACTGGAAGCTCGACAACAAGCGCTCGGTGGACTTCGCGATGAGCTATATCCATGTGGCCGACAGCCAGATCGATATGTTCGACAACGGCGGCCAGCGCAATGCGGTCGGCTCGGCCGTCTGCAACACGGCCGGCAATACCTCCAGCTGCGCCACGCTGCGCGGCCGCTATCAGCTGAGCTCGGTCCTGTTCGGCCTGCAGTACAACCATCAGTTCTGAACCCGGGTCGGCGCCGGCTTGCCCCCAAGGCCGGCCGGTGCCACCATAGAGGCCTGTTCCTGATGAAGGAGATCGGCCATGTCGGATCCCGCCAGCCTGCTCTTGTTGCTCGTCCTGCTGCTGGCCGTGATCGGCGCGCTGCGCTTCGATCTGATGGGCCTGATCTGGCGCGAGTGGCTCAAGCTCGGCAACAAGGGCAGCGCCCTGCCGCCGGCCGACTCCGCCCACGGCCCCTATCAGGGCCGGTCCGGCCACCTGCCGCATCGCAGCCCGGCCGCCGCCCACAAACCTGACTTCCACCGCAGCGGCCGGCGCGGCTGACCCCAGGGCCGAACTCGGGCAAGATGCGGGTCTTCCCAAGACCCGCAGACATCAAGCCCCATGGCCAACCGACTCTCTCAAATCGCAACCCGCACCGGCGACGACGGCACCACCGGCCTGGGTGATGGCAGCCGCGTGCCCAAGGACCATCTGCGTGTGCAGGCCATGGGCGATGTCGACGAGCTGAATTCGCAGATCGGCGTGCTGCTGGCCGAGCCGCTGCCCGGCGATGTTCGCGAGCTGCTGATCACGATTCAGCATGAGCTCTTCAATCTCGGCGGCGAGCTCTGCATGCCCGGCTACGAGCTCTTGAAGATGGATGCCGTGCTGCGCCTGGACGAGGCGCTGGCCCACTACAACGCCGCCCTGCCCCGGCTGAAGGAGTTCATCCTGCCGGCCGGCACGCGCAGCGCCGCGATCGCCCATGTCTGCCGCACCGTGGCCCGCCGCGCCGAGCGTGCCGTCGTCACGCTGGCCGCGCAGGAGAGCATCAATGCCGCCCCGCGCCAGTACCTGAACCGCCTGTCCGATCTGCTCTTCGTGCTGGCCCGCGTGCTGAACCGTGCCAACCTCGACGGGCTGGGCGGCGACGATGTCTACTGGCACAGCGAGCGTCTGAAGCGCCAGGACGCCGATCAATCCAGCTGAGCCGCCGCCTCCCTGAGCCGCTTCGCATAGGCCTGGCGCAGCGCCGGCGGCGCCAGCACCTCGACCTGGCCGGCGTGGCGCAGCAGATCCATCAGCAGCTCGGTGGCATCCACATACGGCACCTCCAGCTGCCAGCGCCCGTCCGCCAGCCACTCGCTTTGCTGGCTGGCGTGCCACTCCTCGCGTGAGACCCAGGCCGCCGCCTCGGCGCTGAACACCAGCCTCGCCTGCTGGGTCTGGCCACCGGCGAAAATGCCGTAGCCCTGGTCCAGCTCGCTCTCCAGCGCCTTCAGCGCCACCGGCTTGGCCTTCTCGTCCAGCAGCTCGGCAGCCTCCATCGCGTCCAGCGCAAAGCGGCGCAGGCCCTCGCTCTGATGACACCAGGCATCCAGATACCAGGTGTTGCGGTAATGCACCAGGCGCTGCGGCGACACCACCCGCGAGCCCACCGTGCCGCCGCCCTTGCCGCGCTTGCGATAGCTGATGCGCAGCTTCTGGCGCTGCACCACCGCGCTGCCCACCGTCTCGAAATACTCGCTGGCCACGCGCCGGCGTGCGGTGCTGATCAGCTTGACGCGCCGTGTCATCTCCTTGGCCTCGGCCGCATCGGTGCCCAGCATGCCGGTCAGCTTGTCGAACATCGGCTGCAGATGCCGGCTCAGGATGCCGTTCTCGTCCAGCCCGGACAGCAGCTGGTGCATGGTCAGCAGCGCATGCAGCTCCTTCTCGTTGAACCAGACCCCCGGCAGCTCATGCTGCTGGCCGCGCCATTGCTGGCCGAAACGGTAGCCATTGGCCAGCGCGTCGTACTCGATCGGCGCATCCATGCGCTCACGCAGATACTGCAGATCGCGTTTCAAGGTCGCCGGCGACACCTCCAGCGCCTCCAGCAAAGTCGCAAAACTGACACATTCACGGCCGCGTATCAGCAGCTCGATCTTGTAGAAGCGCTCGGTCCTGTCCATGCGATCGCCATCCCTTCCCTGATTCTTTTTTCTGGCTCATCCCATGAGCCAGTGAGGTCAGACACTGTGCCACATGGTTGCTGACAAATCGATGGCAGCCGCAACCGGAGCACCTCATGGCACAGATCGCAGCAGCATCCGCCCAGATGGAATTGGGCATCCTTCCCGTCGAACAGGCCGCGCCGGCCAATGCCAGCCTCGGTTTCGAGCTGGGCTGGGATTTCGCCCACCATGGGGTGGCGCCGCCGGTCGCCCATCTGTATGCACAGTCACCGCTGCTGCAAGGCTGGCAGGCCGGCTCGGCCACTTTCGGCCGCCGCACGCTGAAGCCCTCCCGTCACACCCAGCTGTGGCTGCAACTGCGCACCCATGCCTGGGCACGCGGGCGCAGCTTCGAGGATGTGCAAGTCACACCCAACTATCTGCAGCAGATCACGGTCGACTACTGCCCCATCCTGCGCCAGCCGCTGCTGGGCCAGGCCTCCATCGACCGCGTCCGCAACGATGCCGGCTACGCGGCCGGCAATCTGGCGATGATGAGTGCCGGTGCCAATGCGGCCAAGGCCGCCCATGGCTGGGCCGAGGCAAACGAGATTGCCGGCAGTGTCAATGACGGCCCTTTCCAGCGCATCGCCGGCCTGGGCCCGGCCGAATGGCAGCGGGTCGCGGTGCTGTGCAGCTTTGTCACCGAGCTGTCCCATGAGGAAGCGGCGACGATCCCGCTGCATCTGCTGCCGCCGAACCGGCTGCGCCTGTTCAACCCGATCCAGGCGCTGCAGGCCCTGGTGACCCGCCAGCTCGCGACACCGGGCTGGAGCGCCCGCCTCGCGCGCATCGAGGCCTTGCTGCCGGGCGATGCGCTGCGCGCCGACTTCAACCGCTTCCTGATGGCGCTGGCACCCCGGGTGCTGCGGGTCGGTGCGCTGACCGAGGCTCAGGACATCCGTTGGGCGCTCGAAGACGCCTGGAGCGATGCGTTGGTGCAAAAGCGCTGGGTCCGTTTCGCGCTGCAGCTGAACGCCACCCAGGCCGAGAAGCTGGTGCAGCGCGCCGCCGCCAAGCGGCTCAGCACGGTCCATGTGCAGCGCCATCCCCGCCTGACCGCCACCGAGGGCTGGGCGCTGGAGCGCGGCGGCTACCGGGCGGCCGCCTGAGGAAAATTCAGCCCGGCAAACCCTGGCTGACCTTCTCCATGCCGCCGCTCTGGTCCTGCAGGGCCACATGGTGACCGCGCTCGCCGAACCAGTGCGCCCATTGCTCGGCCAGCTTCTTGTTGGGCAGCCAGGGACCGGTGCGGTCCATCTGTACGCGGTTGCCGCGGCGCTCATAGAACACCACGCGCCACATGCCACTGGAAATTGATCGGTCGAAGTTGCTCATCGGTCGGCGAATCTAGCAGAGCTTGTGTGACACCGCCGCCCCGTCAAACCCTCAGCGATGTCAAAAATTCCTCGCTGCCCAGCAGCTTGAAACCGGGCTTGGCGGAACGTGCGACAAGCGCCCGCAACGCCATGCTGTCGCTGACCAGAACCCGGCCGCGCGCGCCCTGTGCCAGGCTCAGTGCGAGCTGCTCGAAGGCCGGCAGCCGCGCGGCCGTGGCAGCTGCCGGCGCCTCGGCCGGCAGCACCTGGGCATAGGGCAGATAGTCGGCCAGCAACTCATGTTGCTGCGTCGGCGACAGCCCCAGCACCGGGCAGGCCAGCGCCAGCATCAGCGCCCGTGCGCTGGCCGGATCAACCAGGGCCTGGCAGCGTCCGAGCTGCCAGCTCTGGCGCAGCTGCTGCGCCCGGGCATCGCCCGACACCAGGGCGCCCAGCAGCAGCCGGGTGTCGAACACCACGGCCGGCGCGGCGACCGCTTTGGCCAATCGGCGAGCGGTGCTCATCGCGCGCTCTTGCGCTTGCTGACTGTCTTGACGGCCGGCCTGGCAGCACTCGATGGCTTTTTTGCCGCCGCCGTTTTGCGCGCCGTCACCAGCTTCGTGACGGCTGGTTTCTTGGCCGCTGCGGTCTTTTTGGCACTCAATGGTTTTGCCGCTGCCTTCTGGGCCCAGTCCAGCGCCGCATCCAGCATTTTTTCGTCGATGGACAGTTCGGCCAGCTTGGCCCGCAGCGCGTCGCCGCGCTGGATGCGCACCGGGGTCAGGATGATTTGCCCGGCCTTCTCCTGCACCTCGAAATACTGCACCGGCCCGAGGGCCTGGGTCACGCTCTTGGGCAGCGTCAATTGGTTCTTGGAGGTGATCTTGGCCAGCACTTGGAGGACTTGTGGAAAGTAAGGGGCCATTACTTTAACGTTTTCCGACCGGCGGAAAGTGCGTAGGCAAGACCTGGCCCTTGTGACTTAAAAGGGTGATCGGAGGGACGAAAAAAAGCGCCCGTTGAAGGGCGCTTCATCGATGGAGATTGGGGTCTCAGACCAGCGATCGTTGCAGGCGCAGCTCTTCCAGACGCACGCCGCTGACCTCGGTGGTCTTGGTGCTGCCGAGCTCGCGCTTGAAACCGGCCAGCTCGAAGAAACGCAGTGCGCGCTCATTGCGCAGCCAGGTCCACAAGGTCACCTTGGTGCAGCCTTCTTCCTGCAGCCCGTCGCGGGCCGCGTCCCACAGGGCCAGGCCAACGCCCTTCTCCCAATGCACCGGCGAGGCATAGATGGCCCAGATCTCGCCGGTGGTCGACGGCGTGCCCTTGTCGCGCGAGCGGTCGAAGCCGACAAAGCCCATCACCTCGTTGTCGATATGGGCCACCAGCACCTGGGGCTCGCAAAGATCGATGGCCTCGCGCCAGAAGGCCTGGCGCTTCTGCACCGACAGCGCGTCCAGTGCGGCATCGGGCAGCAGCCCCTTGTACGCGTCCTGCCAGGCTGCAACATGGATTTCGGCAATGGCTTTGGCGTCACGCAGGGTGGCCGGACGGACCTGAATACTCGACATACGAATGAATAGAACTCTGGGAACTCAAACAAAAACGGAAGGGCGGAATTTTGCGCCCCTAAAGCGCCGCGATGAGCGCTTGACAGCGGGTTTTTTTCTGCCGTCAGTTCGCGGCCAGTGCCGGACTGCGCGCCGCCAGCTGCGGCCGGGCGTAGTCGGATACACAGCGTTGCAAAGCCGTCTTGGCCGTGCGCTGCAGCCGCGCCAGCAGCGCGTGCTCGACCCGCAAGGGTCCGAGCTCGCGCGCAAAGCGTTGCGCCAGATCGGCCTGCATGCGCAGAAGCAGATGGGCGGTGGTCTGCGCATCGGCCAGCGCGCGGTGGGCCCGGCCCATAACGGGCAGCGCATGGAACTGGGCCAGCGTGCCGAGCTTGCAGTTCGGCGCCTCGGGATAGAGCCGGCGCGCCAGCAGCACGGTGCAGGCGAACTCATGGGCGCTGTCGCGCTCCCAGCCGGCCCGCTCCAGCTCATGGAACCAGAAGCCGCGGTCGAAGGAGGCGTTGTGCGCCACCAGCGGGCAGCCGCGCGTGAACTCGGCCACCTCGCGCATCACCCGCGCCGAGTCGGGCGCCTGGGCCAGCATCGCATTGCTGATGCCGGTCAACTGCTCGATGAAGGGCGGCACCCAGGCGCCGCTGTTCATCAGGCTCTGGTAGCTGCCGACGATCTCGCCGCCGCGCACCAGCACCGCCGCAATCTCGGTGGCGCGGCCGCCCGCGCCGGGTCCGAGGCCGGTGGTTTCAAAGTCGATGACGGCGATGGTCTGCATGCGATTGCGAGAAGAAGAGGTTCAGGGCGGCGGGTACTTCAAGGCGTTCTTGGCCAGCTTGCGTTCCACCGCCGCCGCCATATCGACGCCGCTGTGATCGGCAATCTGCAGCAAGTAGAGCATCACATCGGCAACTTCATCGCCCAGATGCTCGAGCTTGGCCGGGTCCTGCGCAATCGTCTGCGACTCTTCCGGTGTCATCCACTGAAAGATCTCCACCAATTCGGCAGCCTCCACGACCATGGCCATCGCCAGGTTCTTGGGCGTCTGGTAGGGCTGCCACTGCCGCTCGGCGGCGAACTGGCGCAGCCGCTGCTGCAGGTTCCGGATGTCCATGTCTTCAATCCCTGTATTTAGATCTTTTAACTTGGTAGTCGTAGTAGAGCGGGCAGCCCACTGTGGACAGGTCGGAAAGTTGCTTTGATTTCAAAGACTTAGCGGTACCAAAAGTCTGTGCGCCGGAGATAGGACAGCGCCGGGCTCAGCCGATAACAACTGGGCCCTGCAAGGCGTTGCTGTGGACAAGCGCTCACTTGCTCAGGACTTATCCACAGACTTGTTCCATCACTCGATGCCGATGACCTTGTGCATCTGCACGCTCAGCCGCCATTGCGGGTGTTCCATGCAATAGGCCACGGCCGCGCGGGTGTGCTGGGCCTTCAGCAGCGAGTCCATCGGCTGCAAGAAGAAATGCTCGAAGTCCAGGCCGGCAAAGCGCTCGGGCAGCGCGGCCGGCTGCGGATAGACCAGCTTCAGCTCATGGCCGCGGGTCAGCACGATCTCGCTGTCGGCCTTGGGGCTGACACAGATCCAGTCCAAACCCTCGGGTGCCGGCTGTGTGCCATTGGTCTCGACCGCGATCTCGAAGCCGCGGGCGTGCAGCGCCTCTATCAGCGCAGCGTCGAGCTGCAGCAGGGGCTCCCCCCCGGTGCAGACCACATAAGGCTTGCCAGGCCGGTCTGCGGGCCAGCGCGAGGCAATCGCGGCGGCCAGGGCCTCGGCCGTGGCGAACTTGCCGCCACCCTGGCCATCGGTGCCGACAAAATCGGTGTCGCAGAAGTTGCAGACGGCGCTGGCCCGGTCCTGCTCGCGCCCGCTCCACAGATTGCAGCCGGCAAAGCGGCAGAACACCGAAGCCCGGCCCGCCTGCGCGCCCTCGCCCTGCAGCGTGTAGAAGATTTCCTTGACGGCGTAAGTCATACGGGGATCAGATCATCAATGCCCGAGGCGCTGACGATGGCGCCCGAGCCGCGGGTTTCATACATATCGACCCGGTCCAGCTGCGGCAGCACGGCCCGGCCCTTGGTCAGCACCCAGGCCGCCAGGCTGGCGCTGTCGCCATCGGGCAGGTCAGCGATCTCGTAGAGCGGGCGGTGGTCGATGGCCTTGAAGATCGGATCGAAGCGCGTTTTCACATCGCCGAAGTCCACCGTCCAGCCTTTCAGCGCATCGAGCTCGGCGCTCAGATGCAGGCGCAAGGTGTAGGTATGGCCATGGATGGCCCGCAGCGGGCTGCCGGCCGGCGCGCGCTTGAGCTGGATCGCGCTGTCCAAGGTCAGCTCCTTCCAGATCCGGTACTGCTGGCCATCGAAATTGGCGCCGCAGGAGCCGGTCTCATAGACCGTGACCCAGGACAGCTCGGGCAGTTGCGGCTTCAGCCGCTGCCACAGCCAGGCCGAGATCACCTCGCTGGTGGGGTTGTCCAGACCCTCGATCTCGTTGAGGCACTGGTAGTTCAGCAGCATATGGAAGGGCGCCCAGACCTCGTCCAGATGGTCGTAGTCGATGCTCAGATCGCGCTCGCCCAGATCCTGGTTGGCATGAACGATGACCTCGAAACCATGGCCGTGCATGCGGCCGCATTTGTGGCCGGGCGGCACATTCGGCAATTGGTGCGCGGCCTGGAAACGGTAGCGCCGCCAGACATGGGCGCGGCCGCCGACATCCAGATCGACCCCGCTGTGCGCGGTGCTCTGGATGCCGATCTGCTGGATGCCCGGCACGCCGAAGTCTTGCTCCAGACGGTTTTTGATCCAGCGCGCGATGTTCTCGTCGGTCGGCTGTTCCAGCGTGGTGTTCAGCAGCCCGTGGTCCAGCGGCGCCAGACAGGCTTCCAGCCGCCGGCGCAATTCCTCGACCTCGGCACCGGGAAACGGCGCCCAGCCGGGCGGCAGCGCGGCCCTGACGGTGGCGAGATAGCTGTGGCCGTGCAGACCGCGGCTGCGGTGCCCCTCGGGCAAGGCCGGGATCTGGCAGGCGGCTTCGAAACCGCAAGACGCCGAGTACAGCGTGGAGGAGTTGGGGGCTGAGGGTGTCGTGTTCATAGCGCTCCGTGGCGCGATGCACACGGGGCGGCAGTGTGACATGAGCCGGGCTTTGTGCGCTCACCGCGCGGCCAAGCCCGCCCGGACCGCTCAGGCTTTGAAATACAGCGGAGAAGCGCTCCGCTCTTCTTACTGGTATTTCTATCTTTCAAATTAGTAGTCTTAGTAGAGCAGCGCTTAGGCTGTGGACAAGCTATTTTTTCCTTTTTGATTCAAGCACTTGTACGCAGTCAAAGCATGTGGGCCGGCTGGGGTCGGCGGGGCACACCAATAGATAACAACTCCGGCTCAATGCCAACAGCTGTGGATAAGCCAGGTCTTGTTCAAATGTTGTGCACAGCTTTGTCCGTCACAGTGCCGGCACCGCCTCCAGCAAGGACCCGACCATCGCATTGAACGCCGCCGCATGACTGATCGGCCCCAGATGGCCGGCGCCGGGCAGCATGCACAGCTCGGACTGTTCCAGCGCCAGGGACAGCAGCTCGCTGACCCGGCGTGCCGGTGCCCGGGTCAGCGAACCACAGACCAGGCGCAGCGGCAGCGCCCGCAGCCGGGCCAGCTCGCGCGGCCCCCAGGTGGCGGCGAACAGCGCGGCGAAATGCCGATCGACGCTGGGCATGCAGCGCGCGATGCGCTGCTGCTGGTTGTCGTTCATGCCCTGCCAAGCCGGACCGGCCGCCCAGTAGTTGCAAAACATCTGGCCCGCCGCCTCGAAGCGGCCGGCGCCGACCAGCTCGCTGACGATGCGGGCGATCTGGGAGATCTCGCTCCAGGCCTCGCCCCAGGGCTCGTGCCGGCGCAGCAGGCCAAACAATACCGGCTCATACAAGGTGAGTGAGCGCACACAAGACGGGCGCTCCACCGCCATCTGCAGCGCCAGCGCGCCGCCATAGGAATGGCCGACGATGTCCAGCGGCTCCTCGATATCGCCCAGCGCGGCCCAGACCGCGTCGCTCTCCAGCCCCAGCCCGATGGGCGCATCGGCGGGCCAGTCCGGGCTGCGGCCGTGGCCGGGCAGATCGGGGATCAGCAGCTCGCGCTGCTCTTGCAGCTGCTCGGCCAGCCCGCGCCATTGGCCGGCGCTGGCACTGCTGGAATGCAGGCACAGCAGCGGACGGCCCTGGCCCAGGCGCTGCATATTCAGGGAGAGGGTGGCGTTCATCGTGCGAGCCTTGTCTTGTTCAACAACAGGCTGGCAGTCTCGGCCGCTGCGGTTTCAGCCCGGCTTCTGCGGCCGGGTCTGGCGGTTTCGTTTGTTCAGGCGTGTATCCAGAAGGCGCTTTCGGCGAACTCCTGGCCCAGCCACCAGCCGGCCTTGCCGGTGCCGAAGCGGAAGTTGCTGGCCCCGGCCTGGCTTTGCAGCGGCGCCGTGACCTCGCCGGCGCTGTCGCGCCTGGCCCGCAGCTCGCCGAGCTCGGGCACCACCGGCACGATATGGCCGGAGCGTCCGTCTTCCCTGCGCCGCGCGATGATCAGGCCGATCGCGCCCTGGTTGGCGGCCTGCTGCAGCTTGCTCAAGGAGCCGGTCTGGCGCCAGCCAAAGGCGGGGCCATGGTCGCGCAGCCAGCGGAACAGATCGTTGGCGCGCAGCTCGACAATGGTGTTGCCGATCAGCGGCGCCACGGTCTCGCCCTGGGCCAGCTTCAGCAAGGCATGGGCCGACCACCAGACCCGCGGCAGGTAGACACCGGCCAGATGGCAGTAGTCATGCGCGTAGATATTGCAGAAGGTCAGACCGCTGCGCGGCTGGTAGCGCCCATGGGCCGGCTTGTCCACCGCCAGCCAGTCGATGATGGCGGCCAGCTCCTGACGCAGCGTTTCGGCATCCGTGCCCTTGCGTTGCGGCTGACCGGCTTCGTTGAGCGAATGGGCATTGGCCAGGTCGATGCGGCGCGTCACCGAGCCGCTCTTGCGTGGCATCCATACCGCGACGATGCCGCTGCTGGGCAGGGCTGGCGCCGGCTCGACGACGGCAATCGGCTCGGGCGCGGCATCGGCCACCAGCAGCTTGGCCGAGACAAAACCATGGATCAACGCGCCGGCCAGGCTGGTCTCGATCTCGAGAAAGCCCTTGACCGGCTTGCCGCTGACGGCGCGCACTGGATGGCCGTCCGGCAGGTGGCTGATCACATTGGCGGTCTCGGGCTGGCTGATCAGCGGCTCGCTGCGCACCCGCAGCATCGAGAGCTGGGTCTTGACCCGGAACTGCGGGCCGCTGGCCGTCACGGGGCTGGGCGGCGGCACGATGGCCTGGCCGGGTGGTGGCGCTTCGAGCAGCGCATCTTCGCCGCTCAGCGCCACCGTATGGGCCAGGCGTATGAAGTCGAACAGCGCCTCACCGTAGAACTGCGTGCCGTTGAAATGCCCCTGCTTGAGGCCCTTGGCCGGCTTGAAGCCGCCGGTGTTGTAGGCGATGCCGACGGCGGCCAGCTCCTGGTCGCTGAGCGCGCTGCGGTCCTGCAGGCCCAGCTTGCGCAAGCCCTTCTTCAGCTCATCGACGCACAGGGCCAGGGTGTCTTCGAAACGCTCGTAGCGCTTCTCCAGAAAGTAGTCGGGGTCGTTGAGGAAGAACTGCAGATCGCGCTGGAACAGGCCGAAGCCGTGGCAGAACTTGTGCGGCCGGGCCGCCACGCCGGCGAAGCCGGGGATGTGCTGGGCCATATCGACCAGGGCTTGGTGGGCGATTTCGAACATCGCCGCGCCATCGGGCGCGGCCAGCAGATCGGCCTTGGTCTGCGGGAAGGCGCGGCGGCCCTTGTCGGCATCGAGCGTGTCGCCGACGCACAGCGCCAGGATCTTGTTCGTGCCCAGGTTCTTGCGCCGCAGCAGCGACCAGATGGCACCCGTTTCCTGGCAGGCGATCGCGGTGATCATGTCCACCGTCAGCGGCGTGCCGGCCAGGGCCGGCGTGATGCGGGCCTGGAACTGCTTCTTGAACCACAGGATGTCGGCGCTGTCGGGCATGGCGGTCTCCAGGGAGTGTGCGCCCGACATTAGGGGATCGCAGGGTCGGCGCCTAGCCGTCGGCGGCGGCTTTGCTCCTGCAAGATAGGGATGCCGTGCCTGGTTCCGGGCCTCTTAGCGCCGGCCCGCCGGCTTGGCAGGCAGGGTCTGCAGATAGGCGTACATCGCGTGCAGGTCGGCGTCGTTCAATTCCTTCAGCGCGTTGAAGGGCATCACCGGGCTGACCGCGCTGCCATCGGGACGCCGGCCGCTGCGCATCATCGCGGCGAACTGCTCGGCGTTCCTGTAGGCCGGCATCGCACTGCCCTCGCCCGGCGTCAGGTTCGAGGCCGGCGGCCAGTCGGGCGGCGTGCCCGGGATCTTGCCGCCCGAGAAGCCGGGCCCGTGGCAGCCTATGCACATGCTGGCCACATAGGCGCCGTTGGCGACGCTGATGGTCGAGGCCATCGCTGGCGAAGGCGGCAGGCTGTGGTCGATCTTCTCGGCCGCATCCTGGATCAAGCCCAGGCCGTACATGGCCTTGAAGGGAAGCGACAGCTGGACGATGGCCGGCCCGCCCTCGACCGCAGGCATGCGCTGCAGATGCGCAATCAGCGCGCCCATGTCCTCGTCGCTGAGCCGGTTGTAGTCCTCGCTGGGCATCACGATGGCGGGCCGGCCATCGGGCTTGACGCCATGGCGGATCGCGCGCACCCAGTCTTCTACCCGGTAGTTGGCCACGGTGGGCGAGCCCTGCGCGATATTCGGGCCGCGCAGGAGCAAGCCCTTGCCATCGTCGATCAGCACCTTGCCGCCGCCGGCGCGGTCATGGCAATCGACGCAGCCGCGCGACAGATAGAGATAGCGGCCCCGCTCCAGCGCGGCCGCATCGGCCGGCAGCGGCACGGCCGCCACGCGCAGATCGACCTGGCGCTGCAGCTTGTAGTCGGCGCGGGCCAGGGCCAGGCCGACGGTGGCGGCCAGGGCGGCCGTGAGGCCAAGCAGTATCAAGAGGCTGCGGCGCAGCCAGGTTCGCTGGGTCATGGGCGTTTCCTTGCTTCGGTGGCATCAAGCCGGGCCGCACCTTAATCGCTGGCCGAAGCGAAAAACCAGGGCTGAAACAAACGAAGCCGGACTGCAACAATCTAAGCGGGGCCGCGCGTCGCCAGGCTGTCGCGCCGGTACTGCAGCAGCCGTCCGCTATAGCCGGGCTGCTTGATGACGGTCTCCTGCAGCCGGTAGCCCAGCGTCGCCATATGGCGGCTGAAGGCCGGGCGATTGCCGCGGTTCGGGTCGACGATGATGACCTCGCTGGCCGACCGCGCATGCAGCGCGATGAAGGCGGCCAGGCTGCCGGCCTCGTCGCGCTCGTACAGCACATCGCTGCCGATGATCAGATCGAAGCGGCCCTGCACGCGCGGCGCGCTCTGGCCACGGCCGGTGGTGGCCGGGCCCCAGTCGCCATGGCAGTAGCGCATCGGTGCCAGTGCATTGAGTCGCAGGTTCTCCAGCAGGAAGCCTGCGGCCATCGGGTGGCAGTCGCTGGCCGTCACCAGCGCGCCACGCCGGTGGCTGACCAGGCTGGCCAGCGCCAGGCCGCAGCCGATCTCGAGGATGCTCTCATCAGCCAGCAGTGGCCGCCGCGCCATGGCCGCCGCCAGGTGCAGGCCCGAGGGCCACAGCAGGCCGAACAGCGGCCAGGCCGCCGACGAGATGCCACGTGCCAGCGCCTCGCCCAGCGGGTCGTCGAACTGCTGCCGGTCCAGCAGCGAACGGATATGCAGATCCGCCACACCGGCGATGGCAATGCACTCCTGCTTGACCACATAGGGGCTGCTCATGACGATGGCCCCGAAAAACCGGCAAGAGTTGGCAGGCCGCAGGGCCGGCCGGGCCTATATTCCCGCCCATCCGAAAGAACCGAGCGGTGAACACGATGAAAAGCCAAGCATTCCGTCAAGGGCGCCCCGCCCTCGCGCTGCTGCTGACCTTGCTGCTGATCCAGCCCGCGCTGCAGCCCGGCTCGGCGCAGGCCGGGCCGACGCTGGAGCGCATCAAATCCAGCGGCCGCATCGTGCTGGCGCACCGCGAGTCTTCGGTACCTTTTTCCTATCTGGATGCGCAGCGTCGGCCGGTCGGCTATGCGCTGGACCTCTGCCACCGGCTTGGCGAGGCCTTGCGCAAGCATCTGCAACTCAAGAGTCTGGCCACCGACTATGTGCAGGTCAGCTCCAGCGATCGCATCGCGGTGATCGCCGAGGGCCGTGCCGACCTGGAATGCGGCTCGACCACCAACAACGCCGAGCGGCGCGAGAAGGTGGCGTTCACCGTGCCGCACTACATCACCGGCTCGCGCTATCTGGTGCGCGCCGATTCGGGCATCAAGGAGCTCAGCGATTTCGCCAAGCGCCGGCTGGTGTCCACCAAGGGTACGACCAGCTTCAAGGAGATCCAGGCCGTCAATCGTGACCGCCTGCTGGGCATCCAGGTTCTGGAGGCGCCCGACCATGGGCGCGCTTTCGAGATGGTCGAAAAGGGCGAGGCCGACGGTTTCGTGATGGACGATGTGCTGCTCTATGGCCTGATCGCCGGCAGCAAGAATCCCAAGGGCCTGGAGGTGGTGGGCAAGTTCCTCACCATCGAACCGCTGGCGGTGATGATGTCGCGCGAGGACGCCGAGCTCAAGCGCGTCGTCGACGCCGAGATGAAGCGTCTGATTGCCAGCCGCGAGGCCCATGCCCTCTATGAGCGCTGGTTCCAGCAGCCGATACCGCCGAAGCAGACGGCGCTGAATCTGCCGATCAGCTATCTGCTGCGCGACTTCTGGAAGTATCCGAGCGACCAGGTGCCGAACTGAGCGAGGGCCGTGCACCTGGCGGCCCATGGCCTCAGCTCAACAGCGCGTAAGGACCGCCGCGCTCCAGCGCGCGCTGGTAGGCGGGGCGCGCATGGATGCGTTTCAGGAAGTCCGTCAGCCGCGGCCGGTCCGCCGCCAGCCCGCCGCGCGAGGCGGCCGCCTCCAGCGGAAAACTGAGCTGTACATCGGCAGCCGTGAACTCGGCGCCAGCGAACCAAGGGCTCTTGGCCAGCTCGGCCTCCATAAAGTCCAGATGACTCTTGATCGCTGGCTGGATGAAGCCGGCCTTGACCTTGGACGCGATGCCCTTGGCAATCGGCTTGGCGAAGAAGGGCATGGGCGAGCGCTCGATGCGGTCGAAGATCAGCTTCATCAGCAGCGGCGGCATCGCCGAGCCCTCGGCGTAATGCATCCAGTAGCGGTAGCGCAGCGCCTCGGCGCTGTCGGCCGCGGGCTTGAACCGGCCCTGACCGTAGCGATCGACCAGGTATTCGAGGATGGCGCCGGACTCTGCCACCACCAGCTCGCCATCGCTGATCACCGGCGACTTGCCCAGCGGGTGCACCGCGCGCAGTTCGGGCGGCGCCAGCATCGTCGCCTTGTCGCGCTGGTAGTGCTTGATTTCGTAGGGCAGGCCCAGCTCTTCGAGCAGCCACAGCACGCGCTGCGAGCGCGAGTTGTTGAGGTGGTGAACGGTGATGGCGATGATGAACTCCCGGGGGTGGCCCCCGGAGTCTAGAGGACGGGCTCAGTTGCTCAGCAGTAGTTGCAGGATCACGCCGGTGGCAATGGCCACCAGCAGGTAGTCGCCGCCGCTCTGCACCCAGTGGTAGCCGCGCGGCGGTGCGCGCAGCTGGTGGCTGCGCCAGTCGTCCACCACATAGCGGCGCTGGTGATAGGCGGGCGGCAGCCGGTTGCCCTTGTAGAAGCTGTGATCGGGGCCGGCACCGCGGCCGCGGTTCGCGTACTTGCCGTTCCAGTAGTCGCGGCCGTCGCGACTGTCCCAGCGGGGCGGGCCATCGCGGCGCGACTGCTGATACTGCTGCTGAGCCTGATCGCGGCGCTGCTCCTGGGCGTTGCGTTGCTCATGGCGCTGGTCATGCCGGCGCTCGCTTTGGCGATCATCCCCGCGCTTGCCGTGATCACCACGGCTGTTGCCCTGGGCCTGGACGAGGCTGAGCGGCGCGAGCGCCTGAGCGGCGACGGCGCAGGCGAGCAACAGGGCCTTGATCTTGCTCATGATGAGTCCTCAATAGTGGACGAGAACTCGCTTGTATGCCGGTCCACACCGGCCCGTCTGTGCGCTGTCGAACGGTGGCTCAGCGCCGGCCGCGCGTCTGCCACAGCGGCTTCTTGCCCTTCAGATGGCGCTCGATGCCGTCGTTGAGCCGGCTGCGCAGATCCCCGACGGCCGCCACATGGCCGTAGACGCCCGGGAAGCGCAGGTCCAGCCACAGCCACAGCGTGCAGGAGCGCAGCGCCTGTTCCATGCGGTCGAGCCGGCTGTGCTCGTCGACATCGTCGAGGAACCAGGGCGCGCCGACCGTGCCGGTCAGCGCGTGGCGGCTGGCCCAGTCCAGATACTCTTGCACCTGGCTGTCGGTGCGACTGTCCACCGGAGCCTGCGCATAGATGAAGCGGGCCTTCAGCGGCAGGCCACCGGCCGCGCGGTCCAGCTGCTCAGCCAGCGCCAGCATCTGCTCCAGCTCGGCCACCTCGAAATGGGCGTTGTCCAGCAGCAGCTGGTCCATGAAGACCATCAGCACCGCATGCAGCTTCTTCAGTCCCAGGCGCTGCGCGATGGTGTCGATATGCCACCAGTTCGGCGCCACTGCGGCCTTGAAGTCGCGCGGCGCGCGCGGGCTCTTGGGCAGCAGCTCCTTCAGCGTGCGCGCCGCCGTCGGCTCGGCCTCGCGCAGTACGCCGACAAAGCCCTCGTCATGCATGCCGTAACGCCCGGCCCGGCCGGCGATCTGGTGCACCTCGGTGACCTCCAGCGTGCGGTCGCCCTGGCCATCGAACTTCGTCATCGTGCTGAACAGCACGCGGCGGATCGGCAGGTTCAGCCCCATGCCGATCGCATCGGTGGCCACCAGGATATGGGTCGCGCCATTGGCAAAGCGCTCGGCTTCGCGGCGTCGCACCTCGGGCGGCAGCGCGCCGTAGATCACCGAGACCGGATGGCCGGCCGCGCCGATCTGGTCGCGCAGCATCAGCACCTCGCGGCGGCTGAAGGCCACTACCGCGTCGCCATGCTTGAGCGCCGTGATCGGCACCGGTGCCGGCAACAACTGCACCTCTTGCTTGCGCTCGAAATGGCGCACCGTGCAGCGCTCGCCGCACAGGCCCAAGAGGCTTTCGATGGCCGGCACCGCATAGGCGCTGCAGATGATGATCAGCTCATTGGCCGGCACCGCGACGATGGCCTGGGTCCAGGCCCAGCCGCGGTACAGATCGAACAGCATCTGCGCCTCGTCGATCACCGCGACGTCGATGGGCTTGTTGGTGTTGACCATCTCGATGGTGCTGGAGACCACGCGCGAGTTCTCGGCCGGCACATTCTCCTCGCCGGTCAGCAGCGAGCAGGGTACGCCACGACCCACCAGCCGGTCGCGCCCTTCCAGCGCCAGCAGGCGCAGCGGCGCCAGATAGGCCCCCTGCTGGGCCTGGGCCAGGCGCTCAAAGGCCGCATAGGTCTTGCCGCTATTGGGCGCACCGACATAGAGCGTCACGGTGCGCTGCATGCGCCGCGCGATGTCGAAGGTGTCGGGATAGCCCTGAAAGGCCAGGTCCTGGTTCAGGCCGGCCAGCGCATTGAGCTCGGCGACGCGGTGTTCCCAGCGGTCCTGCGCTCGCGTGCAGCCAGCTTTCAGGGTCTCGAAGGACTGCGGCGTCGCGCACTCCGACTGCAGGCGCGGCAGCAGCGTGTCCAGGTGTTCCGGGTGGCCCGACTCGCTGCGCAGATAAAGATTCTCCAGATGCGCTTGCAGCTCGGCCGCATGGGCGTAGGCCGGCATCTGGCCGATCGCGGCCTTCAGCGCATGCAGATCGCCGCTGCGGTAGAAGTCCCAGATCGGCGCGTCATCGGCGATTTCGGCGCGGTAGCTGACGGGGATCTGCCAGCCCGGCTCGGCGAGCTTGAGCACCAGCTTGCACAGCCGGCTCCAGCGCTGGCCTTCGCGGCTCAGGCCCAGCGCGGTCTCGATCTGGGCCGTGCGCTGCTGCATCAGCGCGCGCACCGTCGGCGCGGTGCCGATCACATCGAGATGGGCCAGCGCCGAGGCGATCAGGCGCGGCGCGATCCAGCGGCTGGGCCGCGCGCCGCTGCTGGCCTTGGTGGCCTTCTGGATCTGGATCAGGCCCAGCTTGTCGAGCTGATCCTCATGGCCGGTCTCGCCATCGAAATCACCAGGTGTCAGTACCTGCGGCAGCTGATAGGCCGCCTGGCGGATGCGCTGCCATTGCTCGGGATCGATGTCGGCCGGCAGGCGGGCCGCATGGCGCGGGTTCGGGAGTTGCATCGTGGCCGGCGGGAGTTGGGCGGCCGGCGCGGGGGTGGGGAGAGTTTTTGTATCGGGCACTTGGGGAGTGGAACACAAGAGGCCGGCGGGCCGCCCTGTCCTCGGGTGGCTGCATAAATGTAGAAACGTAACTACAATGTGGAGATGTCGCCCGAGGAGCTGTCATGACCACCACCACCCTCTCCAGCCGCGAGTTCAACCAGGACTCCAGCGCCGCCAAGAAGGCGGCGAAGCAGGGCCCGGTCTTTATCACCGACCGAGGTCGACCCGCCCATGTGCTGCTGAGCATCCAGCATTACCGGCAGTTGGTCGGCGGACCGGACGCCAGCAGCATCGTCGACATGCTGGCGATGCCCGAGGTGGCGGGTGCTGAGGATCTGTCCTTCGATCCGCCGCGTGCCGGCGAGCTGTTTCGCCCGGCCGAGCTGTCCACCTGATGTTTGTTCTCGACACCAACGTTGTCTCCGAGCTGCGCAAGGCCAAGTCAGGCAAGGCCGACAAGCATGTGCTGAGCTGGGCCGCCGGCGTGCCGGCCGGCAGTCTGTTCATCTCGGCGATCACGGTGCTTGAGCTGGAAATAGGCGTGCTGCAGATCGAGCGACGCGACGCCGCGCAGGGGGCGCTGCTGCGAGCCTGGCTGGAGGGACAGGTCTTGCCGGCTTTTGCAGGACGAGTGCTGGCGGTTGATCTGGCGGTGGCGCAGCGTTGCGCCCGCCTGCATGTGCCCGACCGCCGATCCGAGCGCGATGCCTTGATTGCCGCGACCGCCCTTGTCCATGGCATGAATGTCGTCACGCGCAATGTCGCGGACTTCGAGTTGCTGCAAGGAGTGGCGCTGCTCAATCCTTGGGAGGCGGTCGCTGCGGTGAAACCATTGGCTACGGCGCGGCGGCCCAAGAAGTAGAGGCCCGTCTGTGCCGCCGCAGAACAATGCACTGCCAGCCCACGCCAATCACGCAGATGCCACCGTCGCGGGCACCGACTTCGGCAGCGACCGAGGACGGTCTCTGCATAGCATGAAGGTCTCCGCTGACCCTTGGCCAAGAGCCGCCGTCCTTCATGTCAAACCATCTGCTCGTTCCCTTCAACTTCGACCAACTCGGCGAGGCGCATGAATACCGGCCGCCGGCCGACCGTGTCATCGAGGGCGATATCGTCTGCCGCAGCTGGGATGTCGACAGCGCCAAGGACGGCAAGGTGCGCGCCGGCGTGTTCGAGGCCACGCCGGGCGTCAACCGTTCGATCAAGGGCGAAACCTGGGAGTTCTGCCTGATCCTGTCCGGCCGGGTCGAGATCACCGAGGACGGCCACCCGCCGGTCATCTACAAGGCCGGCGACTGCTTCATCATGAAGCCCGGCTACACCGGCACCTGGCGCACCCTGGAGACCGTGCGCAAGGTCTGGGTCACGGCCTGAAGAGGTCGGCAGCGTCGCCGAACACCTGCCCGAACACTTCCAGCGCCCGCTGCGCGTGCAGGGTGCGCAGCATGTCCGCCGGATCCACCGCCTCAGCCAGCGCCAGCGCGCCGCTGTGCCGATACGAGGGCGCCAGCAGGCGCCGGGCCGCGTCGATGACGATGGGGGCGGTCACGGCATAGATGTCCTGCCCGCGCACGCCGGCCTTCTTGCTGACACCGTTTTGCAGCAGCTCCAGCTGCAGCTCGAAGCGCTGAGCCGAACGGCCGCTGTCGTCCACCGCGGTGGGCGGCGGCGTCGTGGCATCGCGGATGTCCTCTAGCGCCGAGCGGTTGAGCAGGGAGCGGATCGCACCGATCTCCAGATGATGGCTGAGCGTGATGATCTCGCTGAACGGCAGCTCGACCATGGGCAAGCGGCCCAGCGGCGCCCCGAAGCGCCAGTCCTGTGGCTCGGCCGCCGGCACCAGCGGCGCAAGCCGGCCTTGCTTGACCACCAGGCGGGGCAGCTTGTTGCGCTCGCCGGTCTCGCGCGTGCCATGGGTGGGCCACCAGCGGTCAAGCCCTATCGCCACGGTGATCTCATCGATCGCGCCGGCCGAGGCCATCGCGCTGGCCAGCAGGTCGGCCAGGCCGCCATAGAAGCCGGCCGCCGGGATCACGACCCGGCCAGCGGCGCGCGCCGGTGCGTCGAGCTCGGCAAAGCTGGCCTGGGCACTGCCCTGTTCGGCCGTCACATCGATGTAATGGCAGCCGGCGCGCAATGCGGCCCGGGCCACCGGCCCGGCGGTGTCGAGAAAGGGCCCGACGCAGTTGATCACCACGGCGCAGCCGGCAAAAGCCTGTTCAAGACTGGCGGCGTCGTCGAGCGCTGCGACCCGGTGGGTCACGGCCGCCGACGCAAACATCTCCGCCAGCCGTGCGGCATTGCGACCGACCGCGACCACGTTCAGCCCGCGGCGCAGGGCTTCATCAACGACGAACCGACCGGTAGTGCCGCTGGCACCGTAGACGGCGATGGCGGTGGCAGAAGAGGGATTGCTCGTGGATGTTTGCATGATGACCTTTCAGTAGATACAGACCTGTCTGTTCTTCAATGATTACAGACAGGTCTGTATCATGTCAAGCATGCGCAGCACAACAACCCCCCGTCCCCCGCGAAATCCCATGGCCGGTGCGGCCGTCAAACGTGCGGCGAAGGCCGCAGGCGGTGTCGCCATCGAGCCGGTGCCGGACGTGCGCGACCGCATCCTCGACACCGCGTCCACGCTGTTCTATCGGCGCGGCGTGCGTGCCGTCGGCGTCGATCTGGTCGTGCAGGAGGCGGCGGTGGCCAAGACCAGCCTGTACCGCTATTTCCCGACCAAGGACGATCTGATCGTCGCCTTTCTGGAGCGCGAGGATCTGGAGTTCTGGGCGTTGTGGGACAGCGTGGCCGCGCAGCATGCCGACGACCCCGCCGGCGAGCTGGCCGCCCATATGCGCTGGATCGGCGAACGCCTGGCCCGCGCCAATTACCGCGGCTGCCCGCAGATCAATGTGGCCGCCGAATTCGCCGAGCAGGATCACCCGGCCCGCCAGGTCGCGCAGCGCCATATGCTGGCGCTGCGCGGTCGGCTGCAGGACATCGCTCGGCGGCTGGGCGTGGCGCGCCCCGATCCGCTGGCCGCCCAGCTGGCGCTGCTGGTCAACGGCGCCTTCGTCAGCTCGGCCCTGCTCAGCGCCGAGGAGGCCACCGATGTGCTGCTCGGCGCGCTGCAAGCCCTGCTGGCCGCAGCGCGCGCCGGCGCCTGAGCGAGTCCCTTCGGGCCCACCGCTTCAGCGTCATGCCACGATGAAAAGCCTTGGGAAGGGCCACAGCACCGTGCTCTATGGCAAGGCCGGATGAACGGCGGTCAGGGCGCCGGGACGGCGGCCCCGGAGATCGGACGGCTCAGCACCAGCGCCTTACCGCCTGCCGATACCGCGCGTACTCCGCCCCGAACTTCGCTGCCATCGCCCGCTCTTCCAGCGGGATGTACCAGCACTGCGCCAGTGCGAAGAAGCTCAGCGGCCCGAATAGCGGCGACAGCGAACCCAGGGTCAGGGCCAGGCCCAGCAGTGCGATCAGCAGCCCCAGATACATGGGGTTGCGGCTGCGGCGGAACAGGCCTTCGGTGGTCAGCCGGTCCGGTTCTCCGAAGGTGTTGATATTGGTGCCGATCCGGCGGAACAGCCGGGCATGCCACTGGGCCAGACCCAGACCCAGGGCGATCAGGCCGAGCCCGGCCCAGTTCAGCGGCCGTGGCAACCACAGGCCCAACGGGGCGCAGACATGCGCGGCCCACATCAGGCCGGCCAGCATCAGAAAGACAAAAGGGGGAAGCAGCAGCACTCGCATCGCATCGATCTGTAAGGAAATGAGGCGGCCAGTCTGCCGACCCATGGCCCCGCTTGCGATAACCTGGGTTAACTGCTCAACAAGTGATCGAGAGACATGAACGACCCCGCTGCGGCCTTGTCCGGCTTCGACCTGTTCTGCCGCCTGGCGACCTCGCCGCTGCCCGAGCGGGATCTGCTGGAGGGCGCGACCCGGCGCTTGCGACTGGCCCCCGGCGAGCCGCTGTTTCTGGCCGGCGAGCAACGGCCCCAGGTCTTTGCCGTGTTGTCGGGCGTGATCAAGATGGTTTACGAGACATCGGGCGGTGAGGGCTGGATCAAGGGCTTCGCCGAGGCCAGCACCTGTTTTGCCAGCCTCACCGCGCTTGAAGAGGGCGAGCAGGCACGCACCAGCTACTCGGCCTATGCCGAGTCGGCCTGTCTGGTCGAGCAGATCGACTATCGCCAGATCCAGCGGCTGGCCGAGCGCCATCTCGGCTGGCAGCGTGCGCTCAGCCAGGCCTTCAAGATTTACGGCCAGCGCAAGGAGAGGCGTGAGATGGAGCTGCTGACCCTGTCGCCCGAGCAGCGCTATCTGGGTTTTCTGCGCGAGCGCCCCGAGCTGGCTGCGCAGCTGCGCCAGCGCGATATCGCCAGCTATGTGCGTGTGACCCCGGTGGCGCTGAGTCGCATCCGGGCGCGGCTCGCTGGTCGATCCGGGGGCCGGTCGGACGTCGTCTGAACGGAGACATCCTCCAAACCGCCTCAAGCAAAGGAGAAACATCCCCATGAGCACGACCACCATCCGTCTGCACCGCGTGCTGCGCGCGCCGGCCGAGCGCATCTACCGCGCCTTCCTCGATGCGGCGGCGTTCAGCAAATGGCTGCCCCCGCATGGCTTCACCGGCACGGTCCACGAGATGGATCCGCGGGTCGGCGGCAGCTACCGCATGTCCTTCACCAATCTGACGACCCAGCAAAGCCATGGCTTCGGGGGCCGCTATCTGGAGTTGGTTCCGCATGAGCGGCTGAGCTATACAGCCGTCTTCGATGCGGCGCTGAACCTGCCCGGCGAGATGCGCACCACCGTGACGCTGAAGGCGGTGTTCTGCGGCACCGAAGTTCATATCGAGCAGCAGGGCATACCGGCTCAGATTCCGGCCGAGGCCTGCTATCTGGGTTGGCAGGAGTCGCTGACCCTGCTGGCCCAACTCGTCGAGCCCGAGATCCGCCAGTAGCATCCAGAGGTCCGTCCCTCCATTCGGCCACCGGGAGCTCGTCGATGTTTTCCCACGTCTTTGTCGGTGTCAGCGACTTCGAACGCGCTCTGGCCTTCTACACGCCGCTGATGGCCTGCCTGGGCTTGCCGCCGCGCTTTTGCGATCACGGCCGTCCCTGGGCCGGCTGGCAGACGCCGGGAATCGCCAACGGCCGCCCGCTATTCCTGATCGGCCGGCCCCATGACGGCCAGGCCCATCTGCCGGGCAATGGCCAGATGCCGGCTTTTCTGGCCGCTGATCGAGCCGTTGTGGATGCCGCCCATGCGCTGGCGCTGCGACTGGGCGGCCGCTGTGAGGGCCCGCCAGGCCTGCGGCCCGATTACCACCCGCACTACTACGGCGCCTATTTCCGCGACACCGAGGGCAACAAGCTCGGCGTGGCCTGCCACACGGCCCAGTAGCTGGGTCGGCATCAGCCGGGCTTCTTCGACCGCCGCCTCTGCCCCGCCCCGTGCTGGCGCAGTTCCTGCGCCGTCAGGAAGAACTCGCGGTTGCCGGCCAACCGCTCCACCGCGAGATCGATGAAGGCGCGCACCCGGGCCGGCTGCGCGAGCCGGCTGCCGTAATAGGCATACAAGCCCAGATGCTCGGCTACATGGTCGATCAGCAGCGGCACCAGCAGGCCGGCGCGTATCAGCGGCGCGGCGCTGACGCCGACCAGCTGGCCGATGAATTCGCCGGCCAGCACGGCTTTCTCTTCCAGCTCGACATCGTTGGTGCACAGCCGCGCCGGAATCGTGCGCGAAACAATCTCATCACCGACCTTGAAGTCCCAGCTCATCAGCTTGCCGGTGGCCGGGTGGCGAAAGCCGCTGCAGCGATGCTGTGAGGACAGCAACTCGTCGATGCTGGACGGCGCGCCATGGCGCTGCAGATAGCGGGGTGCGGCGCAGACGATCAGCTGGATCGGCAGCAGCCGTCGCGCCACGACGCCCTCGGCCGGCGGGCTGCCGGCTCGAAAACCGACATCGATGCGGTCCTCGACCCAGTTGCCGATGCGATCATCCAGTTGCACATCGGGCTCGACCTCGGGGTAGCGCCGGCAGAACTCCTCCAGCACCGGCCACAGCATCGGCAGCATGATGGAGCGCGGCGCCGCGATGCGCAGCGGTCCAGCGATCTCGTCGCGGCCGCGCCGTGCACCGTGCAGTGCGCGTTGCAGCGTCGCCAGACCCGGTTGAGCGGCTTCCAGAAAGGCGCGGCCCTCCTCGGTCAGGCTCAGGCTGCGCGTCGTCCGGTGGATCAACCGCACCCCCAGATGCGTTTCCAACTGGCTCAGCGACAAGCTGGCCGCTTGCGGCGTGATGCCCTGCGATGTGGCGGCCTGTCGCAGGCTGCCCAGCTCGACGGCCTTGATGAAGGTGGCGACGGCGCGCAGTTCGTTGAATGCCATGCAAGCCCTCCAATTGTCATGATTAACTTGCGGATCAATGACGAGATTGTGGGCTAGTTGGCGCGCAATCGAAAACCTACATTGAGCTCACCCCATCACTTTTCTGCAAGGAAACGACCATGAGCTCCTCCCCTTCTTTCAAGCGTGTCTGGATGATCACCGGCGCCTCGCGCGGCATCGGTGCCCGCCTCGTCGAGGCCGTGCTGGCCCATGGTGACGCGGTCGTCGCGACCGCGCGCGACAGCGCCGCGCTGCACCAGCGCTTCGGTGCCCAGGCCGGGCTGCTGGCCCTGCCGCTGGATGTGACCCGCGAGGCCGATGCCGCCCATGCGGTCGAAACAGCGCTGGCCCATTTCGGCCGCCTCGATGTGCTGGTCAACAACGCCGGCTATGGCCTGCTCGGCGCGGTGGAGGAGGCGAGCGGCGACGAGGTGCGGCGTCTCTACGAGACCAATGTGTTCGGTCTGTTGAACGTCACGCGGGCGGTGCTGCCAAGCATGCGTTCGCGCCGCAGCGGCCATCTGATCAATATCTCCTCGCTGGGCGGCTACCAGTCGGCGGCCGGCTTCGGTGTCTACTGCTCGACCAAGTTTGCGGTCGAAGGCCTGACCGAGGCGCTGCACGCCGAACTGGCGCCGCTGGGCATCCATGCCACGGTGGTCGAGCCGGGCTATTTCCGCACCGACTTTCTGGAGAGCCAGTCGCTGGCCGTGTCGCCCAAGGTGTTGGAGGACTATGCGGCCAGCGCCGGCCAGGTGCGCGAGGCGGCCAAGCGCATCAGCCTGAACCAGCCCGGTGATCCGCAGCGCCTGGCCCAGGCCCTGATCCTGCTGGTCGAGACTTCGCGCCCGCCACTGCGCTTGCCGCTGGGCAGCGATACGCTGCAGACGATCCGCGCCAAGAATGCCTTTGTCGAGCAGGAGACGGCCGAGTGGCAAGCGCTGGCCGCCTCGACCGACTTCCCGGCCGGCGCCTGAGCGCCCGATCAGGCTTCGACGAGCACCTCGAAGCCGCCAAAAATCATGCGCTGGCCATCAAAAGGCATCGCGGCCGGATCCATATCCATGCGCGGATCGGCCATCGCGTTCTTCATGCCCTCGTCGCGCATGCCGCGCGAGGGCCAGACTATCCACGAGAACACCACGCTCTCGTCCTCCTTGCGCTGCACGGCCATCGTGAAGGAGGTGAGCTTGCCCTCGGGCACATCGTCGCCCCAGCATTCGACCACCGACAAGGCGCCATGGTCCTTGAAGACCTGGGCCGCCGTGGCGGCAAGTTCACGGTAGGCCTCGCGCTTGGCGGTGGGCACGGCGAGCAGGAATCCATCGACATAACTCATCTCGGTTCTCCTAGAAAAGAGGGCTTGGCATCTGCACGACGGCGGGAGCCAAGCAAAATCGACCGGTCGCCACAAAAAGACCTGCCATGACTCTTGCCCTGCCTCCCGCTGCACGACCCGGCGACCTGCTGTCGGCCGTCGACACGCCGGCCCTGATCCTCGACCTGGACGCCTTCGAGCGCAATCTCGATCGCATGCAGGCCGCTGCCGCGGCCGCCGGCCTGGCCTTGCGCCCCCATGCCAAGGCGCACAAATGCCCGGCCATCGCCCAGGCCCAGCTCGCGCGCGGCGCGGTAGGCATCTGCTGCCAGAAGGTCAGCGAGGCGATCCCTTTTCTGCAGGCCGGCATCAGCGACATCCACATCAGCAACGAAGTGGTCGGCGCCGCCAAGACCGCGCTGCTGGCCCGGCTGGCGCTGCAGGGCCGGCTCAGCGTCTGTGTCGACCACGCCGAGCAGGTCGCGGCGCTGGCCGCAGCCACGGCCGAGGCCGGCAGCCGGCTCGATGTCTTCGTCGAGATCAATATCGGCCAGAACCGCTGCGGCGTCGCTGCCGAGGCGCCGGCCGTGCTGGGCCTGGTCGAGGTGATCACCGCCCATCCGCAGCTGCACTTCAGGGGCCTGCAGGCCTATCACGGTGCGCTCCAGCATCTGCGCGGCCATGCCGAGCGGCGCGAGGCGGTGGCCGCTGCGGCGGCGCGCACGGCTGCGGTCGTCGCGGCGCTGGCACGGGCCGGCGTGCGCTGCGAGACCGTGACCGGCGGTGGCACGGGCAGCGCCGAGTTCGATCTGCACTCGGGTGTCTACACCGAGCTGCAGCCGGGCTCCTATGTCTTCATGGACGGCGACTACGGGCGCAACGACTACGGCCAGGCGCTGCGCTTCGAGCACAGCCTGTTTGTCGCCACCACGGTGATGAGCCAGGGCTGCGGCGATCGTGTGGTGGTCGACGCCGGACTGAAGTCGCTGGCGCTGGACTCCGGTCTGCCCACGCTCTGGGGCGAGGCCGGGCTGGCCTATGTCTCGGCCAATGACGAGCATGGCCTCGTGCAGCTCGCCGATGCGAGCGTGCCCCGGCCGGCGCTGGGCCGCCAGCTGCTGCTGGTGCCCGGCCATTGCGACCCCACCTTGAATCTGCACGACGAGATCGTCGTGCTGCGCGCCGGACGGGTCGAGGCCGTCTGGCCGATCGCGGCGCGGGGCCTCAGCCGCTGAGTTGCGCGCGGCGCCAGCCCAGACCCAGATTCACGCCCAGATTGCCCAGCGCGATCAGCGCCACACCCAGCCATTGCTGCAAGCCCAGCTGCTGGCCGTAGAAGCCGTGATCGATGGCCAAGGCAATGGCCGGGTAGATGAAGCTCAGCACAGCAACCCGCGTGGTTGGCAGGCGCTGGATGGCCGAATAGAGCAGGATGTACATCAGCCCGGTGTGCAGCACCCCCATGCCCAGCAACCATAGCCAGGGCGCCGGAGACTGCTGCGGCGCCGGCAGCGCGCCGAAGTCGGCCAGCGGCAGCAGCAACAGCGTGCCCAGGCTCACCTGCACCAGCGCGATCAGCTGCGGCGGCACGCCGGCCAGGCGCTTGATCACCAGGGCCGCGAAGGCGTAGAGCAGGGCCGCACCCAGCGCCATCGCGAAGCCAAGCAGGCTGGCGCCGCCCTGGCTCAGCGGCCCGATGCCGACCAGCAGCAGCAGGCCGACAAAGGCCAGCGCGATCCAGGCCAGCTTGGCGGCGTCGACCCGCTCGCCCAGCAGCAGCACACCCAGGCCGACCAGCATGAAGGGCTGGGTGTTGTAGACCGCGGTGGCGATCGATATCGAGGCGTGGTGGAAAGCCGCGAACAGCAGCACCCAGTTGAAGACGATGAAGACCCCGCCCAGCGCCGACAGCCCCAGCATGCGGCGCGTGAAGTGGCGGCGCCGCAGCAGGCCGGTCGCGGCGCACCAGGCCGCCAGGCACAGGGCACCGAACAGGCAGCGAAAGAACACCACATTGAAAGGGCTTTGGCCCGACTCGAAGACAAAGGCGCCGATCGTGCCGGAGATCGCCATGGCAGCGACCATCTGCAGGCTGCCGAGCTGTTGCGTGCTGAGTTTCATCGCCCAATTTTCTTGGCTTGCTCCCGAAATTCACGTAGGCTTATCTGAGAAAAAACGCTCACCAGCCTTCAAAAACCAAGAGATTTTCGATGCCTGCCTTCAATCCTGTGGTCGATGCTTTGGACGCCCGCATCCTCGCCCTGCTGGCCGACGAGGGCCGCTTGCCCATCAGCGAACTGGCACGGCGGCTGGGCCTGTCGGCGCCCAGCGTCACCGAGCGGGTGCGCCGGCTCGAAAGCGAGGACGTGATACGGGGCTATGCGGCCGGGCTCGATCTGCAGCGCCTGGGCTACCCGCTGCAGGCCCTGGTGCGGCTGCGCCCAGTGCCGGGCCGGCTGCGCGATGTCGAGGCCCTGCTGCTGCAGACGCCCGAATGCATCGAATGCGACAAGATCACCGGCGAGGACTGTTTTGTCGCCCGCCTGGTCCTGCGTTCGATCCAGCATCTGGACCAGGTGCTGGAGCCCTTTGCCGACTGTGCCGAGACCAATAGTGCGCTGGTCAAATCCACCCCGGTGCAGCGGCGGCTGCCACCGCTGCGTTAGCCGGGGTATTTCTGCACAATGGCGTGGTTCACAAAGATCAGGGAGATCCCATGTCCTACTTGCTTTTGATCGTTGAACCCACCGGCCAGCGCGCGGAGCGCGGTCTTGACGCGGGCCGTGATGCCTGTGAGCAGATGGGGCGCTTCGGCGCCGATCTGCAGGCCAAGGGTCTGCTGGTGGGCGCCAATTCGCTGGCCACCTCCGGCGTGCGCCTGCAGATGCGCGAGGGCCGGCGGGTGCTGACCGACGGGCCATTTGCCGAGGCCAAGGAACTGGTGGGCGGCTATTTCCTGCTGAACTGCCAAAGCCGCGAGGAGGCGCTGGCCATCGCCGCCGAATGCCCGGCTGCCCAGTGGGCGAGCGTCGAGGTCCGCCGCATCGCCCCCTGCTACGAGGACTGAGTCGGGACCGAGGCGAGTCCCTGCGGACTCACTGACGCCCGACGAAGGCCCAGACGCGTCTCGTGCGGCTGGGCTGAGTCACGGCGAGTCCCTGCGGACTCGGCGGCGCCCGACGAAGGCCCGGCCGCAGCCCGCGCGGTTGGGCCGAACCGCCGCCCTCAGACCGGCGGCCCGAACACCAGCGCTTGATGCACCGAGGCCCCGGCCATCACGCCGTCGGCCGAGGCGAAAGTGGCGTTGTGCGGCACACGCGCGGCATCGCCGGCCGCGTAGACGCCGGCCACCGTGGTCTGCTTGAAGGCGTCGGTGCGTATCACCGGACCGAAGGGGCCAGCGTCGAATTCGCAGCCCAGCTGCTCGGCCAGCGGGCTGGCCATCTCGGTGCGGCTGGCCAGATACAGGGCCGCGATCTCGATCAGCCGGCCGTGGCGCAGACGCACGCCGCCGTCCTCCATGCCGGCCAGCGGCGCCGGCTCCAGACTGACACCGCGCGCCAGCAGCTGGGCCCGCATCTCGCCATCGAGCTCAGCTTCGCGGCCGTTCAGCAACAGGGTGGTCGGGCCCCACTCGGGAATCAGCTGGGCCTGGTGCGCCGACATCGGCCCGAGCCACAGCACGCCCAGCGGGCGGCCGTCGAACTCGTAACCATGGCAATAGGGGCAGTGCAGCACGGTCCGGCCCCAGCGCTCGTGCAGGCCCGGGATGCCATCGGGCAGGCGGTCGACGATGCCGCAGGCCAGCACCAGCTTGCGCGCGAGCAGCGCCTCGCCGGTGTCCAGCACCACCGAGAAGCCGCCGCCGCCAGCCTCGGCCGCCGCGCCGACGGCCAGCCCCTGGATGAAGCGCACATTGGGGTAGGCCAGCAGCTTCTCGCGCGCGTTCGCGATCATTGCCAATGGGGCCTCGCCGTCCTGACCGAAGAAGCCGTGCGAGGCGCTGGCAAAGCGGTTGCGTGGCGCGCCGGCGTCGACGACGCAGACCCGACGGCGCCCGCGCGCGATCTGCATTGCGGCGGACAGGCCGGCGAAGCTGCCGCCGATGACCAGCGCATCAAAAGTCATGGTCATGGTGATGTTGATGGGCCGTGCCCCGGTGGGATTTCAGGCGTTGATGGAAATCGGCGGACAGCTGGGCCAGGCTGACGCCCCCCAGCCGCGCCAGCAGCAAGGCCTCGGCCTCGGTGAAGGCGCTGCCCAGAGCCGCATTGACGGCCTTCTCGACCAGGCAGTCAGGGTGCTCCGAGCGGTGGCCAATGGCCAGCAGGGTCGGTGCGCCCAGCGCCTCGTGCACATCGCGCAGGCTGATGTCGGTCAGCCGGCAGGCCAGCGACCAGCCGCCGCCATGGCCTTTCTCCGAGGCGACAAAGCCGGCCTCGCGCAAGCCGCCCAGCAGCCGGCGCACCACCACCGGGTTGCTGCCCATCGCCTTGGCCAGCGTTTCGGAGGTGGCGGGGCCGTCCATTTCGGCCAGGTGCAAGAGCACATGCAGAACGGCGGAGAGGCGGCTGTCTCTAGTCATGCAACATCATATGTTTCATGATTTCCGATCGTCAACCGCTTCGGTGAAAACCCCTGGTTTCGATGGCCTTGTCGATTTCGTCCGATCTGCTTCGTCGTGCATGCAGGGGCCGACGAAACGCTCCACCCAGCCAAGGAGAACACCATGCGTTACATGATCATCGTCCGGGCCACGGCCCAGAGCGAAGCCGGCGTGATGCCGCCGCCCGAGGACGGGCTGATGGCCGAGATGGCCGCCTTCCACGAGCAGCTGGCCCAGGCCGGCGTGCTGCTCGACGCCAACGGGCTCAGGCCCAGCAGCGAAGGCTGGCGCATCCGCCACCAGCGTGGCCAGCGGCTGCTGATCGACGGCCCCTTCGCCGAAACCAAGGAGCTGATCGCCGGCTACACGCTGATCCAGGTGCGCTCGCGCGAAGAGGCGATGGAATGGGCGCGGCGCTTTCCGGCGCCCTTTCGCGACCAGCTCTGCGAGATCGAGGTGCGCCGGCTCTACGAGCTGGAGGACTTCGAGGACCAGGCCTCCGTGGACCGCTTCCGCGAGCTGCCGCCCTACAAGAACTGAGTCACATCGTTAACATCAAACTTCAGGGAAAACATCCAATGATCAAGACCATTGCCCTCGTCATCGTCGCCGCCCTGGCCCTGCTGCTGATCTATGCCGCTACTCGCCCCGACAGCTTTCGTGTTGAGCGCAGCACCCGCATTCAGGCGCCGCCCGAGAAGATCTATGCGCTGATCCATGATCTGAAGGGCTTCAACCGCTGGAACCCCTACGAGAAGAAGGACCCAGCCATCAAGGGCCAGTACAGCGCCGTCACCGCCGGCCCTGGCGCTCGTTATGGCTGGGAGAGCGACAAGGTCGGTGTCGGCAGCATGGAGATCACCGAGGTGGCCGCGCCCAGCCGGGTCGCCATGAAGCTGGACTTCGTCAAGCCCTTCGAGGCCCACAACCAGGTGGAGTTCAGGCTCAGGCCCGAGGGCGGCGCCACCCAGGTGAGCTGGGCCATGCAAGGCCCCTCGCCCTTTGTCTCCAAGCTGATCGGCGTCTTCATCAGCATGGACCGGATGATCGGCCAGGACTTCGAGGACGGGCTGGCGAACCTGAAAAGCCTGGCCGAGCAGCACTGAATCACCCACCCACCCACCAAGCACACAAACCATCCGGGGAGACCCCATCATGCACAAGCAAATCTTCGTCAATCTGCCGATCAAGGACATGGCGCGTTCGCAGGCCTTCTTCCGCGCCATCGGCTATGAGTTCAACAGCCAGTTCACCAATGATCAGGCCGCGGCCCTGGTGCTGGGCGAGAACCTCTATGCGATGCTGCTGGTCGAGGACTTCTTCAAGGGCTTCACGGCCAAGACCCTCGTCGATGCTCACCAGAGCACCGAGGTGCTGACCTGCCTGTCCTGCGACAGCCGGGCCCAGGTCGATGCGCTGGTCGCCAAGGCGGTGGCCGCCGGCGCCACCGTGCCGCGCCCGCCGCAGGACCATGGCTTTATGTACTCCCATGGCTTCGAGGACCTGGACGGCCATGCCTGGGAGCTGATGTTCATGGACGCCAGCGCCGCCGCCAATCCCGCCCAAGATGCCTGAGCGCAGCGAGATCCATCGCGCCATCGATGCGGTCTGGCGCATCGAGTCGGCCAAGATCATCGCGGTCGTGGCCCGCATGGTGCGCGATGTGGGCCTGGCCGAGGAACTGGCCCAGGACGCGCTGGTGGCCGCGCTGGAGCATTGGCCCGTCGACGGCCTGCCCGACAAGCCCGGCGCCTGGCTGACCACGACGGCCAAGCGCCGCGCGCTCGACCGCCTGCGCGAGCATGCGCTGCACGAGCGCAAACATGAGGAGATCGGACTGGACCTGGAAGCGCTGCAGCAGCATGTCGAACCCGATTTCGTCGACGCGCTCGACGCCGCCCGCCAGGACGATATCGGCGACGACTTGCTGAGACTGATCTTCACCGCCTGCCATCCGCTGCTCTCGACCGAGGCGCGGGTGGCACTGACCCTGCGCCTGCTGGGTGGCCTGTCCACCGACGAGATCGCGCGCGCCTTCCTGACCGCCGAGACCACGGTGGCCCAGCGCATCGTGCGCGCCAAGCGCAGCCTGACGGCGGCGCGCGTGCCCTTCGAGGTGCCGCCGGCCGGCCCGGCCCGCGCCGAGCGCCTGGCCTCGGTGCTGGAGGTGATCTACCTGATCTTCAACGAGGGCTACTCGGCCACCGCCGGCGACGACTGGATGCGCCCGGCGCTGTGCGAGGAGGCGCTGCGCCTGGGTCGGGTGCTGGCCGGGCTGGCACCCGATGAGCCCGAGGTGCATGGTCTGGTGGCGCTGATGGAGATCCAGGCTTCGCGCACCCATGCCCGCACCGATGCGCAAGGCCGGCCGGTGCTGCTGATGGCCCAGGACCGCAGCCGCTGGGACCGCTTGCTGATACGCCGCGGCTTGGCCGCGCTGCAGCGCGCCGCCGGCCCCGGCGCGGCGCTAGGCCCTTACGGCCTGCAGGCCGCGATCGCCGCCTGCCATGCCCGCGCGGCCCGCCCCGAGGACACCGACTGGGCCCAGATCGTCGCGCTCTACGACGCGCTGCACCAGCTGATGCCCTCGCCGGTGGTGGCGCTGAACCGCGCTGTCGCGGTCGGCATGGGCCAGGGCCCCGGCCTTGGCCCCGCCGCCGCGCTGGAGCTGGTCAACACGCTCGCCGCCGACCCGCAGCTGCAGGGCTACCACTGGCTGCCCAGCGTGCGCGGCGACCTGCTCGCCAAGCTGGGACGCGGCGCCGAGGCCCGCGCCGAGTTCGAGCGCGCGGCGGGACTGACGAGGAATGGACGGGAGCGGGAGCTGCTGCTGGGGAGGGCGGGGGAGGCGGGGTAGGGCGGCATGCGAGGTTGTGCCTGCGAGAGGGCTCTGCGGTCATCTCCTCTGCTTCCCAACACAACAGGCCGCCCATAATGATGTGCATGAAGTTGCTCGCTTCGATCAAGTTCCCAATGATTGGCAAAGCTGTGCGGGGGCAGGTAAACGTTGATTGTCGGGAGTCAGCCTGCCAAGGAGCGCTCGCTTGAACCATGCAAAGATCAGAAGGATCGCACTCGTTGCCGTAGGTGCCTTGTGCTCAGGCACGGCGAATGCCCAATTCGTAGACCATACATGCCTTGGAAACCTGGAAACTTTTGACCGCCAGATCGTCAAAGCGGGGGTGAGCTACAAGCTGAGTTACTTGGTCTCTGGATCGTCAGCCACGGTGCGCTTCGCCGGCCGCGAATTTGAGGCAAAGGTCGAACGAGGTAGTTCCTGGCAGGGTGTCTGGGTCAAACGCATGGACGACGACATCTACTTCTCATTTTTGCCTGCGGAAGGCGGCGCAATCAAATTCCAGTTTCAGCCAAACCACTGGTACTCAGGCAATTGCTGATCAGCTGAAGCAGATAGTCAGCGAGCAGGAGCAAGGGTTCAGGTCTTGAATCAAAGGCCTAGAGTCAAGGCATGACCCCATCAGCGTGGCTACTGTTCCGGCCGCTTTCCTACGATCCGCCATGATGACCCACCACCTCAAGCTTCGATTCGAACCCGACACGGATGGCACGGGTGAGCTGTTCGCCTCGGCCCGGTGTGAGAACTTTTCCGGCGCCGGGTCGGCTTGGTTTCATGAGTGGGAAGTCCGGGCCTTCGGTGCCAAGCTGCAATCGTGCTTCCCGCTGCTCCCGGGCACGGAACTGCGACTCGAAGGAGGGTATTGGGATTCCAGCTGCTCGCCAACCCGACTGAAGGACGTGCTGGTCGGCATCCGGATCTACCCGGTTGGCATTACTGGCGAGATCGGGGTTCGCTTGGAGCTGGGCGATGGAACGTATGAGCGTCAGCGGCCGGAGAGCCGTGGGCGCGCAAGCTTCGAGCTCGTGGCGACCTACGAGGATATCCAGAGATTCGGCGCTCAGATCCAGCTGCTGGTGCAGCCGACCGGCGGCACCGCCAGCCTCTATCGAAATGCCGCTTAGACGGTAGCAGGAGTGTTCCGTCGCATGAGTTCCCTCATCAAGACCTGACCCCCGCACAGATCCGCCATCCCACCAGCGCGCAAGCAACCCCATGGCCAAATACCTGATCTCCTTCCCCAGCGCCGCGATGGTCGTGCCCGATGGTGAGTGGGAGGCCGTCGGCCGCGACGCGCATGCAGTGATCGACGAGGCAAAAGCCGCCGGCGTCTATGTCTTCGGCGGCGGCATCAATGAGGCCGTGCCGCCCGTACTGGTCTCGGCCGACGGCACGGCGGCCGAGGGCGGCTATCCCTGGGCACCGGCGCTCAACGGCGGCTTCACCGTGCTCGAACTGCCCTCGCGCGAGGCGGCCATTGCCTGGGCCGCGCGCATCGCCAAGGCCTGCCGCTGCCAGCAGGAGCTGCGCGTCTTTCAGTTCGACCCTCAGTCCTGACAGGTCCCGAGCGGCCGCAGCTCATAAACTGCGCCGCATGTCGTCCCCGTCCACCGCCTCCCTGAGCCAGTTGATCCTATTGCGCGCCGTGCAGCGCCTGGAGGCACAGCAGGGGCCGCTGGACGACGCGCAGGCGATGCGCGAGGCTCATGCGCAGCAGCGCGCGATGCCGCAGCGCCTGCTGGCCCGGGCCGCCTGGCTGGCGCGCGAGCAGGGGCTGGATGTGGCGCTGGCGCAGTGGCGCGGCCGCCTGCCCTGGCTGGCGCTGGTGGCGGCCATGCTGATCGGTCTGCTGGGCTTTGGCCTGCTGCAGGCGGTGGTCGGTGGCCAGCGCCAGATCAACGCTGTGGCTGCGCTGCTGGCGGTGCTGGGGCCGCATCTGCTGAGCCTGGTGCTGTGGCTGCTGATGCTGACGGTCGGCGGTCATGGGGGTGAGGGCGGTGGCCTGGCGCGCTGGCTGGCCTGGGCCACTGCCCGGCTGCCGGGCGGTACGCCCGCCCAGGCCCTGGTGCTGGAGGCCGGACTCGATGTGCTGAGCCGCAAGAGGGGGCTGAGCGCCTGGGCGCTGGGTGCCGTCAACCATGCGATCTGGTCGCTGGCCCTGCTGCTGACGCTGGCCGGCCTGGTGTTCGCGTTTTCCTTTCTGGCCTACCGCCTGACGTGGGAAACGACGATTCTGGATGCCGGCTTCTTCGCCGGCTTTGCCCGCATCAGCGGCTGGCTGCCGGGGCTGCTGGGCTTTGCCACGCCGGAGCTGGGCGGCAGTGCCGATGACAACCGGGGCTGGGCCCTGTGGCTGCTGGGCTGCACCCTGGTCTATGGCCTGGGCCTGCGGCTGATCGCGCTGCTGCTGAGCGCCTGGCGCACGCGCCGCCTGCTCGCCGGGCTGGGCCTGGACAGCGAAGATCCGCAGCTGCGCCAGCTGATGCAGCGCTTTGCCGCGCTGGACGCCAGCGCTCTGCTCGACGCCGAGCACCACCGCGCGCCGCCGCCGCCCGCGCCGCCCGAGGGCGGGCGCGTGATGCAGGGCGTGGCCCTGCTCGGCTACGAGCTGCCGCTGTCCCTGCCCTGGCCGCCGGCTGGGCTGCCGGCGCCGCCGCTGGCCCTGCGCATCGCCGGTGCGGCCGATGAAAAACGCCGCCTGCTGGCCCAGCTGCAAGACCTGGCCCCGCAGCGCCTGCTGCTGGTCTGCCATGGCCCATCCAGCCCCGACCGCGGCACCGAGCGATTTGTCCGCGAGGCCTTGCAGCGGGTCGGTACCGGGGCCCTGCTGCTCAGCGGCGAGGCGGGCGCCGCGCGCTGGCGCAGCTGGGTGGCGGACTGCGCCCTGCCCTTGCAGGCGGTGTTCGACGCACCGGCGCCGGCGCGCGCCTGGCTGGAGGGGGTGGACCATGGCCGCTGAATTCCCGGCGCTGAACATCGCGGTGGTCGGCCACACCAATGCCGGCAAGACCTCGCTGCTGCGCACCCTGACGCGGCGTGCCGATTTCGGCGCGGTGTCCGACCGGCCGGGCACGACCCGCCATGTCGAGGCCATCACGCTGGACCTGGACGACGGCGAGCCAGCGCTGTGCTTTGTCGACACGCCGGGGCTGGAGGACGCGGTCGCGCTGCTGGATCATCTGCATGGCCTGGACGCCGCGCTGCCGCGAGCGCAACGCCTGCAGGCCTTTTTGCAGGGCGAGGCGGCCAAAGGACCCTTCGAGCAGGAAGCCAAGGTCTTGCGCGCGCTGCTGCAGGTCGATGCCGGCCTGCTGGTGATCGATGCCCGCGAAGACCCGGCCCTGCCCAAGTTCGCCGCCGAGCTCGAGATCCTGATGCTCGGCGGCCGCCCGCTGATGCCGGTGCTGAACTTCGTCCGCGAGCCGGCTGCGCAGGAGGCGGGCTGGCGCGCGCTGCTGGCGGCCCATGGCCTGCATGCGCTGCTGCGCTTCGATGTGGTGGCGCCCTTTGTCGGCGCCGAGGCCCATCTCTATGGCGATCTCGGCGCCCTGCTACCCGAGCGCCGCGCCCAGCTGGCGGGCGTGGTGGCGTTTCTGGAGCGCGAGCGCGCTGCCCGCCGCAGCGCCAGCCTGCGCCTGATTGCCGCCTCGCTGCTGGGCCTGGCGGCCTATCGCGAGGCCGCGCCCGGCCAGCAGCTGGACGACAACCATGCGCGCGCCGCCTTTGTGCGCGCTTTTCGCCAGACCATCAACGCGCGGCTGCGGCAGAGCCGCTTGCAGCTGCTGGCCCTGCATGGTTTTGGCCCCGACACGGCCGAGGCTGCCGAGCTGCCCCAGCTGGCCGGGCGCTGGGAAGCCGATCTGTTCAACCCCGAGCTGCTGAAGCAGGCCGGCCGCCAGTTCGGCACCGGTGCGGCAGTGGGCGGCGCCATCGGCGTGGTGGCCGATGTGGCGCTGGCCGGGCTCTCGCTGGGCGCCGCCGCCACACTCGGCGCGACCATTGGCGGTCTGGCCAGCCAGGGCCTGGGCCAGGTCGGTCGGCGCCTGGGCAACAAGCTGCGCGGTGTGCTGGAGCTGAGCCTGGAGGACGCGGCCCTGCTGCAGATCGCCGCGCAACACCTGACCCTGCTGCAGGGCCTGGAGCGGCGCGGCCATGCGGCGCTGGAGGTGATGCGCGAGCAAGCCGGCATGAGCATCGAGCCCGAAGCCGTGGCGGCGCTGCTGCGTGCGCTGCGTCCGGCGCGCGGCCACCCGGAGTGGGCCGGTGTCGGCGCACGGCCCGGCGGGGCCGACGAGACGCGGGTGCTGGCCGCGCTGGCCTCGGCGCTGGCGGCGCAGCCGGATGATGCTCAGTCGCCGAGCTCGATCAGCGCCGCCAGCGCCACGCCGTCCAGGCCGGCCGGCAGCGCATAGTCCGCGATCACCCAGGCGCGCTGCGCGCCGTCGGCCGCCTCGGCCAGCAGCTCGCTGAGCACGCGGCCGGAGCGCGCGTCCAGCGCGGCATAGGGTGTGTCCAGCAAGGTCAGCGCGGCGCCGCTGGCCGCGGCCGCCAGCAGGCCCAGCTTGCGCCGGCTGCCGGTGGACAGCATGAACATCGGCTTGTCCAGATGCGATGCCAGGTCCAGCGCCTCGATCAGCGCGGCCTCCAGCCCCGGCAGCCAGCTTGCTGCGAAGCGTCCCGCGCGCCGCTCGGCCAGCCAGGCGCGGGCGATCACCGGGTCGTGCGCCAGATCGGCCGGCTGCTCGAAGCTGCAGTTGGCCGTGTCGGCGCTGCGCAGGATTTGCCCGGCGCTGGGCGCCAGCTCGCCGGCGATCAGGCGCAGCAGGCTGGTCTTGCCGCGCCCGTCGCCGCCGCATATCAGGCTCAGGCCGGGCGTGAGCGCGAAGCTCAGATCGGTGAACAGCGGGGCGGCCTGGCCGGGAGGGGTGTAGGCCAGACGATGGGCTTGCACAAGAGCGTTCGGGCTGGGCATGGGGCGTGGCGAAAGCGCCCAGTTTATGTTCGCGCCGGTCAGGCCCGCCCTTACCATCGGGGCCAAGCAAGGAGCCCTTCATATGATCACCTGCCATCTCCGCTATGTGCTCGACCCGGCCAAGCTCAAGGAGTTCGAGCATTACGGCAAGCTCTGGATTCCGCTGGTGCGCAAGTTCGGCGGCATCCACCATGGCTATCTGCTGCCCTCGGAAGGAGCCAGCAATATCGCGCTGGCCTCGTTCTCCTTCCCCTCGCTGGCGGCCTACGAGCAGTACCGGATCCAGTCCTTCGACGACCCCGAGTGCCAGGCCGCTTTCCAGTACGCCGAGCAGACGCGCTGCTTTCTCAGCTACGAGCGCACCTTCTTCCGCCCGGTGTTCGAGTGATGCGGGACATGCCTGCCCTCGCGCTCTCCCCCGTTTCCCTCGCCGACCTCGACGAGCTGCACGAATTCGAGCAGCGCAACCGCGCCTTCTTCGAGGCATGGATCAATGCCCGGCCCAAGGACTACTACTCGCTCGACGGTGTGGCCCAGGCCATCGAAGCGGCGCGCTGTGATGCCGAGCAGGACCGGGGCTACCAGTTCCTGCTGCGTGAGGACGGGGTGCTGGCCGCCCGGGTCAATCTGAGCCAGGTGCGGCGCGCGCACTTCCACAGCGCCTCGCTGGGCTACCGGGTCGGCGAGCAGCACCAGGGCCGAGGCCTGGCCAAGGCGGCGGTGCGTCTGGCCATGCAGCAGGCCTTTGTCGAGCTGGCGCTGTGGCGGCTGGAAGCGACATCGCGTGTCGAGAATCCGGCCTCGATCCAGGTGCTGACGGCCAATGGCTTTGTGCAGTTCGGTCATGCCCGGCGCTGCTTCCAGCTCGGCGAGGCCTGGTTCGACCTGCTGCACTTCGAGGCGCATGCCAAACCCCGTTGAGCCTGCCCATGTTTTTTTCCACCCTCAAGCCTGTCCTCTACATCCAGATCTCGCCCGAGCGCATCACGCTGAAGAACCTGAAAACCGGCGAGCTGATCGCCGAGGTGCCTGAGATGGCAATCACCGCCGCACCAAAGCCGACGATTCTGGCGGTCGGGCCGCAGGCGCGCCTGGCCTGCGCCGCGCAGGCGGCGCAGCTGCGCAACCCGTTTGCCCACCCACGCAGCCTGGTGTCCGATTTCACGCTCGCCGAGCAGCTGCTCCGCTACTACGTGCACCGCATCCGTGGCCAGGCTTGGCTGAGCATCGCGCCGCGCATCGTGCTCCATCCGCTGGGCCAGCCCGCCGGCGGCTTCACCCAGGTCGAACGCCGGGCGTTCCGGGAACTGGCCTTGGGCGCCGGGGCTGCCGAGGCCATTGTGTGGATGGGCCGCGTCCTCACCGACGAAGAAATACTGACCCGGCGCTTTCCGGCCGGCGAGGGTGAATGGGAATGATCAGTCCCCGCGCCGCCCCAAGCGCTCTACCAGCAAAGCCAGCTGCCGGCGCGCGCCCTCGCCGACGCTGATCTGCGGGTTGGAGTAGCCGTCGGTCTTGCCGGCCTCCTGCTCGCGGGCGTCGATGATGGGTCGTGCCGCCGCGTGCGCGGCCTCGAAGGACAGGGTGTGCAGGCGCAGCTGCTCGGCATACATGGCGCGGCCGAAAAAGGTCAGCTCCGAGCCCTTGCCGCAGCCGTAGGAGGTGTGTTCGGCGTCGGCCGCGCTCATCACCAGGCTGCCCGGCCCGGCCAGCGGCGCGATCCAGCTGCCCGAGTAGCAGGCCGAGACCGAGAGCACGCGCCAGCGGATGCCGGCCTCGTCCAACCAGGTCTTGAGCATTTGGGGCGTCACCTCGTCCAGCGCCAACGGATCGAGCGAGGCCGCCAGCTTGCCGTCCTGCGCGCCATGTGAGGTCAGGTGGATGAACAGGATGTCTTCGTCGCGATTCATCAGTGCGGCCATCTGCCGGATCGCGCGTTGCAGGTTCAGCGCCGTGGCCCAGGGGTGTTCGAGCGCCGTGCCGGCATGGTTGACCAGCTGCAGGCTGCGGCCCTGGGCGCCGAAGCGATCTTGCATCAGCCCATCGACCAGCGCACTCTCGTTGCGGAACACGTCTTCCGGCGCATAAGGGGCGAAGGTGATCGAGTACAGCTCCACCTCGCCGCTGCGGCCGGCCTGCAGCGCCTGCAGCCGGCGCTCCAGCAGGGCCGGCTGCAGCTCCAGCAGTTCCTGGGTCAGGCGCAGCCTTGCGGGTTGCCCATCCTCGGTGGCTTCGGCATACCAGTGCGCGGAGGGCTGAACCCAGACCGGCAGGGCCGCCGCCGCCGCGACCAGCAGGCCCGCCGGCCAGCGCCGCCACGCCGTCGTGTCGCTGCGCCACAGCAGCAGCCACTGGGCAGCGACCAGCCACAGCGTCGCGGCGCCCCACAGCCCCCACCAGCCCCAGGGCCCCAGTTGCTGGTGCCAGTCCAGGCGCACGGCCGGCACCAGCACCAGACTGGCAACGAGGGTGATGGGCAGGGCCAGAGCGATCAGCAGACTGAACAGCGCAGCGCTGCTACCCTCCTCGCTGCGCGGCCTCAGCCACCAGCAGGCCCAGGCCAGCACCAGGGTGCCTATCCAGCCCTCCCACAGCGCGGGCCAGTAGAAACTGGCCGGGCCGGCGATATAGAGCCGTTCCGCCAGCAGCTGGACCGCGAGCAGGCTCAGCAGCAGCAGGGCAGTCCGGGTCGGTGTCGCCCGCAGCCCGCGCCAGTCCGGGCGCCGGAACAGCGCGCTGCGCAGCCCCTGCCGCCACCACAGACCCAGCGAGCCGGGCACTGCCGCCGCTGTTTGCTGCTCATCTCCCTCGCTCATCACAAGCTCCTTTGGGCGGGAACTGTAGCGGGATCAACGGGGCCGGGCCCGGTCACAGGCTTTTCATCTGCGCGGCCTAGCATCGCGCGCTTCTCCGCTCACCCGACATTGCCACCATGCGCACCATTCCGCTCCTGCTTGCCCTGCTCAGCGCGTTTGCGGCCCAGGCCCAGCAAGCCTTCCCCGCCACCCTGGCCGGCCACAGTGTGCTGCCGGCGCTGAGCTTCGTCAGCGCGCCCAAGAACGCGCCCGCCAGTCTGCGCACCTCGGGCAAGTACACCGCCCCCGATGGCCGCCGCGAGGACCGGCTGGAGGTGATCGCCGGCAGTTCCTATCTGTCGGCCAAGGGTGTGCCCAAGCCCACCGGCATCAGCCTGCCCTTCCGCGGCCAGCCGGTGCAGGGCTTCTCGGGCATCAAGGCGATGGCGGATGGCAGCTACTGGGTGCTGTCCGACAACGGCTATGGCAGCAAGGCCAACTCGGCCGATGCGATGCTGATGTTCCACCAGCTCAGGCTCGACTGGAAAAGCGGCGCCGTGCAGCGCCAGCAGACCGTGTTCCTGCACGACCCGGACAAGAAGCTGCCATTCCTGATCGTCAACGAGGCCACGCCGCAGCGCTACCTGACCGGTGCCGACCTCGACATCGAATCGATGCAGTTCATCGGCGAGCATGTCTGGTTCGGCGACGAGCTGGGCCCCTATCTGCTGAAGACCGACCGCAAGGGCCGGGTGCTGGCGGTGTATGAGACCCTGGTGGACGGCAAGCCGGTGCGCTCGCCCGACCATTTCGCCGTCACCACGCCGGCCACGCCCGGCGCCTTCACGACCCCGGTGCGGCGCTCGCGCGGCTACGAGGGCATGGCCGCGTCCAAGGACGGCCAGTTCCTCTACCCGCTGCTGGAAGGCCCGCTGTGGAACGAGGCCGCCAAGCAGTGGGAGCACAAGGACGGCCGCGAGTATCTGCGTGTGCTGGAGTTCGATGTCGCCAAGGGCGAATGGACCGGCCGCTCATGGAAATACGCGCTGGAGGCCAATGGCAACAATATCGGCGACTTCAATATGATCGATGCCGACACCGGCCTCATCATCGAGCGCGACAACGGCGAAGGCCTGGCCGACACCGCCTGCGAGGGCGTACCCCGACCCGACTGCCAGAATGTGCCGGCCCGCTTCAAGCGCGTCTACAAGATCAGCCTGAAGGATGCCGATGGCTTCGTGCGCAAGATCGGCTATGTCGATCTGCTGGACATCCAGGACCCCAAGGGCCTGGCCCGGGTCGGCGGCAAGGACGGCCGCTTCAGCTTCCCCTTTGTGACGATCGAGGATGTCGACGTGGTCGACGCCGAGCACATCGTGGTCGCCAACGACAACAACCTGCCCTACTCCTCGGGCCGCCGGCTGGGCCGCAACGATGACAACGAGTTCATCCTGCTGCATGTGCCGGGGCTGCTGTCGGCGCGCTGAGCGCCTGGCCCGGCCTTGGAGCCGCTAGCAAAAGCCAGCGAAGCGGTTCTGGCTAGGCGGACCGGCGCAGACAGTACGGGCAGTACGGCAAGCCGGGCCAACGACGCCAGAAGGGTTTTGATTGCGGCGCTTATTTGTAGAAGGCCTCGACGGTGCCGGTGAGCTTGATCAGCAACGGCTGGCCCTTGCGGTCGACCTTGCGGCCCACGGGCACCTTGATCCAGCCCTCGCTGATGCAGTACTCGGACACGTCGAAGCGTTCCTTGCCGTTCAGGCGGATGCCGACGTCGCGCTCGAACACGGCGGCGTCGTGGAAGGGGCTGCGCGGGTCGATCGAGAGGCGGTCGGGCATGGCCGCGGGGGTGGAGGGTTGCTGGTCTTCGCTCATGGCTGGGTGGGTGTCAGGGGGTTCAAGAAGGCGCTATTTTCGCTGCTCGCCGCAGCGTCGATGTGTGGCAGCGCACAGACCCCTCCTCTGCCGGGGTGCAGACTGGTGCTTTGACACAGTCGTAAAGGTCTTCCCATGTCCAATGCCATCGCCGCCCACAAGCATCGTGCCCGTCTGCATATCCTGCGCGACAAGGTCAAGCGGGCGCTGCGCGACCAGCTGCGCGGCATTCCCGGCGCCGACGAGCGCGTGATCGCGCACCAGGCGGCGCGTGCCGCCTACCGGGCCGCGCATCCGGCTTGATGTAGAACAAGCGCCGGGCCTGGCCCGCCACCCACAATGGCCGCATCCCAGTCCGAAGCGGAGATGCGCATCATGGCCAAGCTGACGAGGTTGCTGATACTGGCTCTGCCGCTGCTGGTGGCCGGCTGCGCCGTGGAGCTGCAGAACACCGAGATGGTGGCGCGTGAGCGGGCCCAGCTGGCCGGGCCTTCGGGCTCGGTCTACACCGGTTGGCGCATCTTCCAGGACAAGTGCGCCGCCTGCCACGGCAGCGCCGCCACCGGCGGCAAGGGCGCACCCGATCTGCTGCAGCGTGTGCGTGAGATCGGGCCGCATCGCTTCGTCAGCCTGGTACTGACGCGTTATGACTGGAACCTCCCGGCGCTGCCGGCCGCTGACGTGGCCCGCGAGGCCGCGCTGGAGGCCATCCTGCAGCGCCAGCAGGGCGCGCTGACGATGCCGGCCTGGCAGGGCGAGCCCAGCGTCAATGTGCATATCGCCGACCTCTATGCCTATCTGTCGGCGCGCGCCGCCGGCACGCAGGGGCCGGGGCGGCCGGCGCCGTAGCGGCACTGCGATGAGGCCGCGCCATGAGTGAAGCACAAGCCGCCAGCGGCCTGGATGCCACCACCGCCGCGCGCCGCCTGCTGGACGAAGGCCCCAACGAGCTGGGTGTCAGCCAGCGCCGCGGGCTGCGCGATATGGCCTGGGACGTGGTGACCGAACCGATGTTCCTGCTGCTGCTGGGAGCCGGCGCAATCTATCTGGCGATGGGCGACGCGCAGGAGGCGTTGATACTGCTGGGCTTCGTCATCATCATCATGGCCCTGACGGTGCTGCAGGAACGCCGCAGCGATCAGGCACTGACGGCACTGCGCGACCTGTCCAGCCCGCGCGCGCGGGTGCTGCGCGACGGTGTGGCGCAGCGCATCGCGGGCCGCGAGGTGGTGCGCGAGGATGTGCTGATGCTGGCCGAGGGTGACCGAGTGCCGGCCGATGGACAAGTGCTCGAAGCCCATGAGCTGGCCACCGATGAATCGATGCTCAGCGGCGAATCGGAGCCGGTGGCCAAGCGCTCAGACGGCGATGCGGTGTTCGCCGGCACTCTGGTGGTCGGCGGCCAGGGCCTGGTGCGGGTGACGGCCGTGGGCCGGCAAACCGAGCTGGGCCGCATCGGCCAGTCGCTGCAGCAGATCGGCCTGCAGGGTTCGCCGCTGCGCGACGAGATGAGCCGGCTGACGCGCCGCCTGCTCTGGATCGGCATGGCCCTGTGCCTGCTGCTGGTGGGCCTGCTGTGGGCGCTGCGCGGTGATGCGCTGCAAGCCCTGCTGGCCGGCATCACCTTGGCGATGGGGGTGTTGCCGCAGGAGCTGCCGGTCATCATGATCGTGTTCCTGGCGCTGGCGGCGCGCCGGCTGGCGGTGCAGCAGGTGCTGACGCGCCGCCTCAACGCCATCGAGACCCTGGGCCAGACCACGGTGCTGTGCGTGGACAAGACCGGCACCTTGACACACAACCGCATGGCCGTGGCCACGCTGGTGGCCGGCGACGCCGAGCTGGACGTCTCCGCGCTGCCGGACGGTGCACTGCCCGAGCCCTTTCACGCGCTGCTGGAGTATGCGGTGCTGGCCAGCGAGATCGCGCCGCACGACCCGATGGAGCTGGCCTTCCACCGGTTGGCCGGCCAGCAGCTTGGCTCTACCGAGCACTTCTTGCATCCGCAATGGACGCTGGCGCGCGAGTACGAGCTCTCGCCCGAGCTGCTGGCGATGAGCCATCTGTGGCGCAGCGCGGCGCCGGCGGCCCCGCACGATGTGGTGGCCAGCAAGGGGGCGCCTGAGGCGGTGATGGCGCTGTGCCATCTGAGCGAGGCCCGGCGGGAGCAGCTGGCAGCCCAGGCGGCGCGCCTGGCCGATCGCGGCTTGCGGGTGCTGGCCGTGGCGCGCGGCCGGCATGCGCGCGACACGGCGTGGCCGGCGCTGCAGCAGGACTTCGATTTCGAGTGGCTGGGCCTGGTCGGCCTGGCCGATCCCTTGCGGCCTGAAGTGCCAGCGGCGGTGGCGCAATGCCAGCAGGCGGGCATCCGCGTCGTGATGATCACCGGCGACCATCCGCGCACCGCCCGGGCCATCGCCGAGCAGGCCGGCATCGCCAGCGCCCGGGTGCTGAGCGGTGACGAGATGCAGGGCCTGGACGCCGTCGCGCTGGCAGCCACGCTGCGCGAGGTCAGCGTCTATGCGCGCGTCAAGCCGCAGCAGAAGCTGGCCCTGGTCGAAGCACTGAAAGCGCAGGGCGAGGTGGTGGCGATGACCGGCGACGGCGTCAACGACGCGCCGGCGCTGAAGGCCGCCCATATCGGCATCGCGATGGGCCAGCGCGGCACCGATGTGGCCCGCGAGGCGGCGTCCCTGGTGCTGCTGCAGGACGACTTCGCCTCCATCGTCGGCGCCATCGCCGACGGCCGCCGCACCTTCGCCAATCTGCGCCAGGCCATGGTCTACACGCTGGCCGTCCATGTGCTCATCGTCGGCCTGGCGCTGCTGCCGGCGCTGTTCGGGCTGCCCCTGCTGCTGGCGCCGCTGCACATCGCCTTCCTGGAGCTGGTGATCGCGCCGACCTGCTCGCTGGTGTTCGAGGCCGAGCCCGGCGCCGCCGATCTGATGACGCAGCCGCCGCGCCGCAGCGGCGCCGCCCTGCTCGCGCGCCGCCATGTGCTGCTGAGCCTGCTGCAGGGCGGCCTGGTGACGGCGCTGAGTGTGGGCCTCTATATCTGGGTACTGAGCCTGGGTCTGGCGCAGGGCTCGGCCAACACGGCGGCCTTCATCGCGCTGGTGACGGCCAATGCCGCGCTGATACTGCCCAGCCGCTCGGCCCGCAGCGGCTGGCGCCACCTCTGGCAAGGCCTGACCCCGGCCGCTGCCTGGGTGCTGGGCGGCACCCTGCTGGCGCTGACCCTGATCACGACGCTGCCGCCGCTGAGCCGGGCCTTCGGCTTTGCGGCACTGCCGCCCGCCCTCTGGGGGGCCGCGGTGGCCGCCGGCCTGGCGATGATTGCGGCCTTTCAGCTGGCCAAGCAGCGGCTGGGCCGCAGCGCGGCCGAGCCGCGCGTCAGCGGTCCGCTGCCTGCTCCTTGACCAGGCGCTGCATCAGCGCGAAGAAGCGGTCATAGAACTCGCCGGCGGGAATCGTCTCGGAGGCCACCTTGACCAGCGAGTCCTGGGTCGAGGACAGCGGCACCGAGATCGAGCCGATCGCGCTGACGCCGATGCTGGTGGAGTTGGGACTTTTCTTCAGCGTGTAGCGGTCCTGCTGGGCCGAGACATAGGCGGTGGACAGCTGGCTGCCGGTCTTGCCGTCGGGCACGCAGACCACCGTGAAGCCGATCTCCACATGCACCTCGCCTTCGGGCTGGAAGCGCTTGGCGCCGTTGATCAGGCCGGATTGCGCATTGCTGATCACATAGCCCTGGCTCAAGAGCGCGCGGCGAGCGGCCTCGCAGGTGGTGTCGACATCGGCATCGAACAGGCGCGAGAAGGTCTCGTCCGACTGGAAGCGCTCCTTCTGATAGACCTGGGCCGGCCGTGTCGACTTGCCGAGCCCCGTGCCCAGGCCGCCGCAGCCAGCCAGGCCGGCCAGGCAGACGAGTCCGAGAACGGTGTGGCGGGCGCTGCGGCGCAGCAAGCCGGCAGACGGTGAGGGCGGCTGTATCGGGATCACGGGCTGCATTATCCCGTGCCGCGCTGTCATGGCCCGGTCACCGCCGCTGGCTATGGTGCGGGCCTTTGACCGCCCTAGCGAACCCCACCATGCCCTCGATGATGCCCCCGCGCGCCAAACCCCTGCTGGCCCTGCTGAGCCTGGCCCTGCTGTCCGCCTGCGGCAGCGATGACGACGGGCCTGCGGCCATCAACGCGCGCCTGCTGGACGGCGCGGTCGAGGGCGTGCAGTACAGCGCCAGCCCCTCGGGCCTGACCGGCCGCACCGGTGCGAATGGCGCTCTGAGCTGCAAGCCGGGCGACCAGCTCAGCTTCAGCCTCGGCGGCGTGGCGCTGGGCCAGGCCGCCTGCGCGGCCGACATCACGGTCGGCGATCTGGCCGGCACCCAGGCGCTCGGCGAGGCGCGGCTGCAGAACCGCCTGCTGTTCCTGCAGGCGCTGGACGAGGACGACGAGGCCGCCAACGGCATCCGCATCAGCGAGGCCGTGGCCGCCGCGCTGGCCGGCAAGAGCCTGGACTTCGCGGCCCCGGCCGCCGCCTTCGATGCCGCGCTGAAGGCCCTGCTGCCGGCCGCGCTGCAGGACGGCTACGGCCAGCCCTACAGCGCCCGCACGCTGGGCGCGCTGCGCCGCCTGGCCGCCACCGATCACTACGAGGCCATGCTGGCCGCCGAGCTGGGCAAGACCGAGACCACCGCCAGCAGCCAGGCCATCGCCGGCGGCGAGGTCAGGATCACCAAGCATGAGCTGCGCGCCGAGGCTTCCCTCTACGTGCCCTACGAGGGCACCAACGCGGCCGCCAGGAAGGACTTCCCCAAGGGCTTTTACCCGGCCGTCGGCTCGGGCCTGGTGTTCAAGGGCAAGGCCGCCGACGGCAGCCTGGAGTTCTGGGGCATCACCGACCGCGGCCCGAATGGCGACAGCCCGAATGCGCCGCGCCCCGACAACAGCGCCGCCAGCCTCAGCAAGATGTTTCTGGCGCCCGGCTTCACGCCGTCCATCGGCACGATCAGCGTCGGCGCCAAGGGGGCGCAGCTGAGCAGCCTGCTGCCGCTGAAATCCGACGCCGGTACCCGCATCTCCGGCCGCCCGCTGCCCTTCACCAGCATCGGCGCCAGCCTGGAGGTGCCGCTCAATGACGCGCTGCGTTACGACGCCGCCAAGGGCGGGCTCGACCCGCAGGGCCTGGACAGCGAAAGCCTGGTCTACGACGCCGCCGCCAAGGTCTTCTGGACCTCGGACGAGTACGGCCCCTTCATCGCCAAGATCGATGCCGCCAGCGGCCAGATCCTGAAGCGCTACGCCCCCGGCACCGGCGCCGGCAGCCTGCCCGAGGTGCTGAAGCACCGCCGCGCCAACCGCGGCATGGAAGGCCTGGCGATGGACGCCGCCAGCGGCAAGCTGCATGGCTTCCTGCAAAGCCCGATCGATCCGCTGGACGCGGCCGGCAAGTCCGTCGAGACCACCGACAGCGCCGATCTCGACCAGGACGGCAAGCGCAATGACAAGGTGAAAGTGCGCGACTTCGCGCAGTTCGCCCGCTGGATCGAGTTCGACCCCAAGACCGAGACCTCCAAGCTCTATGCCTACCCGCTGAGCTATGCGCTGGCCGGCGACAAATGGGACCGCAACCGCACAGGCAGCGCCAAGCTGGGCGATCTGGTCGCGCTGGGCAACGGCCGCTTCATCGTCATCGAGCAGGGCACCGACGCCAGCGGCGTGGTGCGCAACTTCCTGATGCTGGTCGAGCTGCCGGCCGGTGCCAGCGATATCGCGGCCGTCGGCATCGAGCTGGAGAAGAACAGCATCGACGCCAGCACGCCCAGCGCGCTGAGCTGGAGCCAGGTGGTCAAGCTGAAGAAGACCGTGCTGCTGGACCTGAACGCCGCCGGCTGGAAGGCCGAGAAGGCCGAGGGCCTGGCCGTGGTCGATGCCCAGACCCTGGCCCTGATCAATGACAACGACTTCGGCCTGCGCACCACCCTGGTCGACGCCGCCGGCCGCGCGCTGGACGGCGACCCGACCGCCTGCACCGTCGATGCCAACGGCGTCATCGTCAACGACGGCGCCTGCGCCGCCGGCGCGGTGGGCGTGCGCGTGGCCCGCGGCAACGAGATCGACCGCGGCACGCGGCTGTGGCTGCTGAAGTTCCCGAAGGCGCTGAGCAGCTACGCGATGCCTTGAACGACCGTTGGCGGCCGACCCGGAATGGGTGGAAGATGACGGGGCCTTGTTTCCCGAAAGTTCTTCATGTCCCAGCTCGTCTTCCGCCAACTGTTCGATCCCCAGTCCTCCACCTACACCTATCTGCTCGGCGATGCCGCCTCGGGCGAGGCCTTGCTGATTGACCCGGTGTTCGAGCAGGTGCGGCGCGACACCGCGCTGCTGCGCGAGCTGGGCCTGCGCGCCATCGCGACGCTGGACACCCATGTGCATGCCGACCATGTCACCGGCGCCTGGCTGATCAAGGCCGGCAGCGGCAGCCAGATCATGCTGTCGGCGGCGGCCGGGGCGACGAATGCCGACCGGCTGCTGCGCCACGGCGAGCGGGTGCATTTCGGCGCCCGCTACGTCGAGGTGCGTGCCACGCCGGGCCATACCGATGGTTGCCTGAGCTTTGTGCTGGACGATCACAGCATGGCTTTCACCGGCGACAGCCTCTTGATACGCGGCTGCGGCCGCACCGATTTCCAGCAGGGCAGCCCGGCCCAGCTCTACCGCTCGGTGCAGCAGCAGATCCTCTCGCTGCCGCAGGCCTGCCTGCTCTACCCGGCGCATGACTACCGGGGTCTGACGGTCACCAGCGTGGCCGAGGAGCGGCGCTACAACCCGCGCCTGGGCGGCGATGTCAACGAGGCCGACTTCGCCGGCTATATGAACAACCTCGGCCTGCCCCACCCCAAGCTGATGGACATCGCCGTGCCCGCCAATCTGCGCTGCGGCCGGCCGGAGCCGGACAGCGCGGCGGCGCAGCAGGAACCGACCTGGGCGCCCCTGAGCTGCAGCTTTGGCGGCATCTGGGAAATCCAGCCGGCGGCGCTGGACGAATGCCTGGCGGCCAATGACCAGGCCATCCAGCTGATCGATGTGCGCGAGCCTGCCGAATTCAGCGACAGCGCGCTGGGCCACATCCCCGGCGCCCGCCTGCTGCCGCTGGCCGAACTCGCCGCCCGCGCCGGCGCCGAGATCGCCAAGGACAAGCCCGTTGTCACCATCTGCCGCTCCGGCGCCCGCTCGGCCCAGGCGACCGTGCTGCTGCAGAAATCCGGCTTCACCCAGGTCGCCAACCTGGCCGGCGGCATGCTGCGCTGGCGGGCCGAGGGCATGGGGGTGGAGGCGGGGGCGCAGGATTGAGCGCGAGAGCCTGGAGAGCGCGAGGAGACATCAGAGATCCTGGCGAGCCAGCTCGAAGTGCATGCCGTCGCGGTAACGTGGACTGAAGTGGCCGCCCCAGGCGAAACCCTCGGCCACAAAGAACGGCAGCAGCTCGTAGACGCTGCCTATGGATCCCGGGGGAGCGGGTTCCCGTCCATAGCCGTTCCAGGCTGCGTTGAGGTCGATGGCGATGCCCCAGCTGTGCGAGCTGAGCCGGCCGCTGGCGGGATTCCAGCCGATATAGCGACTGACCCAGGTGCCCGAGCAGCTCAGTACCTTGGCACTCAATCCTGCTTGCTGGATAGCGTCCAGGGCACGGGTGAAACTGCCCAATGCCTTTCGATGCACACGCAGACGCGGCGCGATCGCCGCCAGCACCGGGTGTTGTAGCGGCACCAGTTCGGTAGATTCCCAGTTGGCGGGCTCTGTGATGCGCACCGCGCCGCCGACGGCATCAACATAGCTGAATCGACCGAACACCTGCTCGATCTGCTCCGTGCTGAGCGGCAGTATCACGTTGTTGCGAGCGTTGACGCGCATGCCTGATGTCGGTAGCGGCGGTGCGACTTCTTGCAGCTCCAGCGCACCGCTCCAGGCGTAATGGCCTGTGGCGTTCAGACGGTACCAGCGCGGCTCGCCCAGATAGGGCTCGCCGGCCAGCAACTGGTCCACCATGACTGCAGCTTGTCCGGGCACGGCGGGGTCAAGCCGGCTTTTCAGCGCACTTTGACGGGAAGGCTGCTCGCGGACATTGAGCTTGGCCAGCACACGGGCCTGGCGTGGGGCTTGCCCGTAGTCGGCCAGCAAAGGGAAATCGGCCATGGTTTGCTTCCTTCAACGGGCTTGTCAGCCGACGTAGCCATCGGCATCTGAATCAAAATCCTGGCTCAGCAGGACCTGGATCTGCTGGCGCGACAGGACACCATCGCCCTGGCCATAGGTCTTGATCTGCCAGACCTTGATCGCGTCGCGGGTGGGAATGTCCAGGCGTCGGCTCAGCTGCGCGCCGCTCAGGAGAACGCGGCGCTGGATGGTCTCTATCTCGGTGTCGGTCAGCGCGTGCTCCGCCTCGTTCAAGGCATCGCTGGATGCCGGGGGTACCGGTACATCGCCGCTCGACTGTGCGGTGGTGGTGGTCGTCAGCATCGATGCGGGTTTGCTGGCGGCGGTCGCCGTCGTTGCGTCGGGGTTGCTGCCGCTGCCGCGCAGCTTCATCAGCTTGCTGAGCATGTCGAACCAGAACGGCGCCCCCAGCGTGGCGGCGAAGGCGGTGATCAGCCAGCCTGCCAGCATGATGCCCAGCGCAGACCAATGTGCGGTGGCCGATGTTTCGGCGGCGGGTTCGCAGGCGGGCTTGGGGCTTGATGCGGCGGCGGATCCGTGGCTCGCCGGCTTGTCAATCTCACAGTCCGACCCGACTTGGCGCAGCGCCTTGGGCAATCCGCCGGGCCAGCCCAGCGGCACGCCGATGCGGCGCATCGGGTCGAGTCGCTGCAACTCCTTGCAAAGCCGGCGCTGCTGCTCATCGGCTTGCTTACCGCAGTCTTGAGGCGCTGCCGTGCCCGTGAGTACTGGAGCCTCGCGGTCGCGGCGCTCTTTGTCGATGGCCCCGGAGAGCTGTTTGCCGGCCTCATGGATCTTGTCCCCTGCTGGAACGCCGTTGCCACGCTCCAGCTTGAGCAGTTGCGCCTGCAATTCCTCAAACCGGCGCTTGCTGGCTTCGACGTTGTCGTAGGCCTCCTGCGGCCGAGGTTTCAGCAGCGCTGTTTGCCGCTCCATTCCCAGGGCGACACGAAGCTCGCGAGCGCCTTGCTGGGCGGCGAGGGCGGCCTCGGCTAGCGCCAGCTTCTTGGCCTCCTCCAGTTGATTGGCAGCAGGCCCTAGCCGGCTGATCAACTCGGCCAGCGTCTGCTCGACGCTGCTGGCCGCCGGTGCTATCGGCACGGCCTGTGGGGTGGCCGGCTTGGTGCTTGTCGCTTGGCCGCTCTCGGCCTGGTAGATCTGCAATGCCAGCTCGGCCTGCTTGACGACCCGCCCGCGCAGTTCGGCGTCTTCCCACAAGGCTTGGCCGATCACGATGGGATTGATGTTGAGCCCGACCGCCAGCAACAGGCCGAAGGCGAGCAGGTGAATCTGGTTGTCGCGTTTGAACCAACCGATGGAACGCTCATTGACCGCATCAAACCAGGCGCGAAGACGCGCTTGGTAGCTGTCCCAGTCCTGCTCGGCGCCCTGCAGCAGCGTGCTCATGCCCTCGGTCAGCTGGCGGTGCGTACCGGCCTGCTGCATGCGCGTGACCAGGTCCAGCGGTGTGCCTGGACGAAGCCCCCCCGCATGCTGGCGCGACAGATAGTCCAGCAGGGCGCCGACAAAGGCGTCCGACGACACATAGGAGGGCTTGCGCGCCGCACCGCGGATGTCCTGGGTCTGGTAGAGACTCTTGAGCAGCGGCTGATCCAGCAGCGTCTGCGCCAGCCCACTGTCATCGCCGAGCATCGAACTGATGGCCTTGAAGAGATTGTTGCCGCGGGTGTTTCTCCAGGAGTTCCAGAGCTCCTGAATCGAGGTCACCATCAAGGCACTGATGGCAAACATCAGTACCAGGCCGATGGCGACGTCTAGCATGCGGTTGTCCATGGCGGTCACCGGATTTTGTTGAAGAAGAGGTGCAAGCCGATGTCGGCGCAGGCACTGTGTCCGAGCGCCCAGACAGGTGGTCGACGCAGGCGCTTTGAGTAGTAGTGGGTGGCGCCTTGCGTGGCATCGATCAGATCGCCGGCGACCGCTGCCTTGGCCACCTCAAGCGCGCGCCGGTACTGAGGATCGCTGCTGCTCAGGCTCAGCAGCTGCCGACGATTCGGGTCGTCCTGGTTCCAGCAACTGAACTGATAGGGCTTGAGGCAGACTTCGGCAATGCTTCGACCCCAGTAACTCTGGCGCCGGACGCGGTTGAGCACGACGCAGGCCACCGCCTCGATGCCGGCCTGCGGTTCGCCGCGGGCCTCGCCCCAGAGGGTGCGGGCCAGCACCTCGACCTCCCTGAAAGCAGGTTGGGTGACGGGGGTCGACACAGGACTCGATGCCGCATGTGGGACCAGATCCGGTGCTCCCATGCGGTCGGCGTTCAGCTCATCGATCAGGGACAGGCTGGGCCAGGCACTGAAAACTCGACCGATGGGCATGGCGACGGCATTACCGCCCGAACCAGTCGGCGCCGAGCCCAGGTGCATGCCGACCAGTTCTTGTCTTTCGTTCCATAGCGCTGCGCCGCTGTGGCCGCCCTCGGTGCCGCCCGCGCACTGGTACAGCATGCCGCGGACGATCTGGTAGCTGCCGGCCGCGCCCCCTGTGCCGGGTTCCATTAGGCAGGTGATTTCCTCCACCGAGGCGGCAGGGCGGGGGGCGGGCTGGGCACGCAGGCTCAGGACCTGGCCCCCGGTGTAGAGGCCGGCTTGCCCCTGCGGCAGTTCGAAACCTCCGCGCAACAGGGTCTGCAGCTGTTCCGTCTCCAGCCTGACCAGGCCCGCATCAATCGCGCTGGCTTCGCCGGGGCTATGGAAGCTCGGTAGGAAGTCCGAATTGCGACCCAGCAACGGGCTGCCAATGCCGATCATCGCAATGCTGTCATTCAGCGCGCCGGCACCTCCTGCACCGAGCACGTGGCCGGCCGTCAGCGCGTAGCTTCGCAGAGCATGCTCTTTGGAATGCAGCAGGGCGGTCACCGTGCCTGGCCCCCCCTTGCAGCTCTGGTTGCACAGGCTCAGGCGAGCCGACTGCAGGGAGGCGTTGCTGCTGGCGCGCAAGGCTTGCACAGGCAGTTCGGCGCCACGCAGTCGCAGCCGGCGCGGCAGGTCTCGCGCAGCCAAGGAATCGTGGAACCCCAGGCAGGGTTGCCTGCCGAGCTTGAACCAACGCAGGGCGGACGCCGCCTCGGCACGCAGACCAAGAGACCGTGCCCTGCATTGCAGCCCTGCATCGGCCGGGTCATGGCTGGCGGCCAGCGTGAGCAGGTCTTGCAAAGCGTGCTGCAACATCGCGCTACTCATGCCACTTCCAGCTTGGCGCAGGGCTTGTCCGCCTGACGGATGAAGTTCTCGGTGGCTTCGTCCAGCACCCCGGTGGCCTTTTGCTGGCCCATCTTCTGGCGCTTGCATTGGAGCACCCGCTGGCCAAACAGGGTTTGCTTGGCGAGGTCCTGGCGAGCTGCGTAGTCCTGGCTGCTGAAACCTAGACCCAGCCAGACGGCCTCGCTGGCATCGGTTGCCGACGTGGCTGCTTCGGCCGGGGGCGTGGTGGCGACCTCCGGCGTGCTGCCGGGCAGCGGAGGAACGCTGCAGATGCTCAGACTGGTTTGCGTGTTCTTGGCAAGGTCAGCGAAGTGCTCAGACCAATAGGCCAATGGCGCCAGGGCTTTCTCGAGTGCGGCTCGCGCCTCATCGATTTTTCGCGTGTCGACAGGTTCTTGTGTCGGCACCGGCGGGATGGATGAAAGGCCAGCCTGCTGGGTGCCAGTTCCGGAGGTCTTGATGGGCTGGGTCAGTTTCCCAGCCAGTCCTTGCATGCTGCTCAAAGCCGTCAGCAAACCGCCCAGACGGGGCTCGGTCTTCTGCACCTCGTCATTCACCAGCGTGACAATCTCGGTGGTCTTGTCCCACAGCGCGCCGCCGGCGAGCACGGTCTGCCTCAGACCCGCGCGTACGCGGCCTGTGCGTTCCTCCGCAAGCTTCAGGAGCTCGCGGGCCCGCTGGAAGGCGGCCAGGGTTTGCACGGCGGGTGCCAGCGTGATGGTTTTGTCGCTGGCGGGGCGTATCTGACAGCCGGCGACGAGGCCAGCCTTGACGCGCTCGCACTGCTCCATCCAAGCCTTCGCTTCTGCCACATTGCCAGCACGGGGCTCGCAGGAGAGACGTTTGTGCGCGCAGTATGGCGCCGCTGTAGCGGCCGGTGTGTGCAACTGGATCCGCTGCTCTTGCTCCAGGGATTGAAGGCTGTGCAGAGTGTCCCTGAGCGTAGCGGCGGCGGTATCGGCAGACTTGAGGTCGCCACGGATGCCACCGCCGGCGCCAGACGCCGCGCCCAGCACCGTGTCCTCGATATACCAGGGGCGGGTGGCAGCGATCGCGCAACTCAGGGCGCGAATGCCGGCGCGGTAGGCCTGCTGGCGCGGCGGTGAACTCAGCGTGTCGGCAAAGATGTAGGTGGCGGTGCTGGCGACCCCCAGGTTGGCGACACCTCGGGCATGGCCGCCGCCCAGCCCGGCGGCCAGACCAGCGGCTCCCATGCCTATCAGGCCTAGCGCGCTCGTGGGCTTGATGCTACCCAGATGCTGGTCGGCCTGGGCATAGCCGGCTTGCTGCTGCTGCGCGTACTCGATGGCCTCCGCGACGCTGGGCGTTACCGGGCGCTTCTTTGATTGCGTTGGGCCGCCCTCGGGAACCGGCAGCATCTGGGCCGGGTACAGCTGCGGCTTCAAACTGGAGCAGGCACACAGACTGCCTGTGAGCAGCAGCATGGCGGCAAGTTGATGGGGCCAGCGAACGTTTTGCATGCCGCATCGTTGCTTGACCGGCAGACGCTGGCATCCTCTGCCATGGGGATCAGGTTCTCCGCTGGTGGGTGGGGCCGGTCAGCCCTCCAGAACGGCCCAACCGGGCCGCGGCGACGGCGGTCACCCCCTCACATACCCCGCCAAATGCCGCCCCGTCAGCGTCGATCGCGCCTTGACCAGCGCGGCGGGTGTGCCCTCGAAGACGATGCGGCCGCCGTCGTGGCCGGCGCCGGGGCCGAGGTCGATGATCCAGTCGGCATGGGCCATCACGGCCTGGTGGTGCTCGATCACGATGACCGATTTGCCGGCGTCGACCAAGCGGTCCAGCAGGCCCAGCAGCTGCTGCACATCGGCCAGGTGCAGGCCGGCGGTGGGCTCGTCCAGCACATAGATGCCGCCCTTCTCTGACATATGGCCGGCCAGCTTGAGGCGCTGGCGCTCGCCGCCGGACAGCGTGGTCAGCGGCTGGCCCAGGCGCAGGTAGCCCAGGCCCACATCGGCCAGGCGCTCGAGGATAGCCAGCGCGGCCGGCAGGCGCGCCGCGCCGGCGTCGAAGAAGTCACGGGCCTCGGCCACCGACATCGCCAGCACTTCGCTGATATCGCGGCCGCCCAGGCGGTGCTGCAGCACGGCGGCCTGAAAGCACTTGCCCTCGCAGTCCTCGCAGGGGCTGGCGACGCTGGCCATCGGCCCGAGCTCGGTGTAGACGACGCCGGCGCCGTTGCAGCCGGGGCAGGCGCCCTCGGAGTTGGCGCTGAACAGCGCGGGCTTGACCCCATTGGCCTTGGCGAAGGCGCTGCGAATCGGGTCCAGCAGGCCGGTGTAGGTGGCTGGGTTGCTGCGCCGCGAGCCGCGCACCCCACTCTGGTCCACGAAGACCACGCCGGCGCCGGCCGGCATCGCGCCGTGCAGCAGCGAGCTCTTGCCCGAGCCGGCCACGCCGGTGACCACCACCAGCAGGCCCAGCGGGATGTCGACATCGACATCGCGCAGATTGTTGGTGTTGGCGCCCCGTATCGAGAGCGCGCCGCTGCGCTGGCGCAGCTGCGGCTTCAGTGCAGCCCGGTCGTCGAAATGGCGGCCGGTCAGCGTGTCGCAGGCGCGCAGGCCCGCGACGCTGCCTTCGAAGCAGACCCTGCCGCCGGCGCTGCCGGCGCCGGGGCCGAGGTCAACCACATGGTCGGCGATCTGGATGGTCTCGGGCTTGTGCTCGACCACCAGCACCGTGTTGCCCTTGTCGCGCAGGCGCAGCAGCAGCTCGTTCATGCGCTGGATGTCGTGTGGGTGCAGGCCTATCGTGGGCTCGTCGAACACATAGCTGACATCGGTCAGCGCCGAGCCGAGGTGGCGGATCATCTTGACCCGCTGGGCCTCGCCGCCCGACAGCGTGCCCGAGGGCCGCTGCAGCGACAGATAGCCCAGGCCGATCTCGACGAAGGAGTCCAGCGTGTGGGTCAGCGTGGCCAGTAACGGTGCCACCGTTGGCGCCTTCAGACCGCGCACCCAGTCGGCCAGCTCGCTGATCTGCAGCGCGCAGGCCTCGGCGATATTGAGCTTGCCGATCCGCGAGGAGCGGGCCGCCTCGCCGAGCCGGGTGCCGGCGCATTCGGGGCAGGTCGTGAAGCTCACGGCCCTCTCCACGAAGGCGCGCACATGGGGCTGCAGCGTGTCTACATCCTTGGACAGCATCGACTTCTGGATCTTGGGGATCAGGCCTTCGTAGGTCAGGTTGATGCCGTCGACCTTGATCTTGGTCGGCTCCTTGTACAGCAGGTCGTGCAGCTCCCGTTTGCTGAATTTGCGGATCGGCTTGTCGGGGTCGAAGAAGCCGCAGCCATTGAAGATGCGGCCGAACCAGCCGTCCATGCTGTAGCCGGGTATCGTCAGCGCCCCTTGGTTGAGCGACTTGCTGTCGTCATAGAGCTGGTCCAGGTCCATATCGCTGACCGAGCCCATGCCCTCGCAGCGCGGGCACATGCCGCCCAGGCGGGTGAAGCTCTGCTTGACGGCCTTGCTGCCGGCGCCGCGCTCGACCTCGATCACCCCCACGGCCCGCACCGAGGGCACGTTGAAGGCAAAGGCACTGGGCGGGCCGATCTGCGGCTGGCCGAGCCGGCTGAACAGGATGCGCAGCATCGCGTTGGCGTCGGTGACCGTGCCCACGGTCGAGCGGGCGTTGGCGCCCAGGCGTTCCTGGTCCACGATGATGGCCGTCGTCAGCCCTTCCAGCACATCGACCTCGGGCCGCGCCAGTGTCGGCATGAAGCCCTGCACAAATGCGCTGTAGGTCTCGTTGATCAGGCGCTGCGATTCCGCCGCGATGGTGCCGAACACCAGCGAGCTCTTGCCCGAGCCCGAGACCCCGGTGAATACCGTCAGCCGACGTTTGGGCAGCTCGACGCTGATGTCCTTCAGATTGTTGACTCGCGCGCCCTGCACACGGATGCGGTCGTGGCTGCCGTGCGGCTCGATGGTTTTGGCCGGCCTGGCGGTTTTCTTCGTGGCCGTCATGTCTGCTTGTCTCCCTGGGTTCGCAGGCCGGGGCCTGGCGAGGTGTTGTCGGATCATCGTAAATCCAGGAATGCAGAAATCCTGGCATGCCGAAAGTAAGGAAATCGGAAAAGTCCTGCCGAGCCGCCCGGGTTTGCCCCTGCATCCCAAGCTGGTGCGCCGGGCGTAGACTGGCTCGAGGAGTGAGGCACCGATCTGGCGCGAGTTCGCCCTGTTCTGGACGGTGAGCCCTGCTCGCCCAGCCATGCAGGAGGTCAGCCAGGTGCAGCCCAGCGACATTGCCGATACGGCCTATTTCCACAAGGTCGTCGACTGCCAGTGGGCCTGTCCGGCCCATACCCCCGTACCCGAGTACATCCGCCTGATTGCCCAGGGCCGCTATGACGAGGCCTATCTGGTCAACTGGGTGTCCAACGTCTTCCCGGGCGTGCTGGGGCGCACCTGCGACCGGCCCTGCGAGCCGGCTTGCCGGCGCGGGCGGGTGGAAGAGGCGAACGCACAGACGCCGGAGGCCGTGGCGATCTGCCGGCTCAAGCGCGTGGCAGCCGACAACAAGAGTGAGGAGCTGCGTGCGATGCTGCCAGTGCCGGCCGCTCGCAATGGCAAGAAGGTCGCCTGCGTCGGTGCCGGCCCAGCCTCGCTGACGGTGGCGCGAGATCTGGCGACCCAGGGCTATGCGGTGACGGTGTTTGACGGCGAGGCGAAGGCGGGCGGTTTCATCCGGACACAGATCCCGCGCTTTCGTCTGCCCGAGAGCGTGATCGACGAGGAGTGCGGGTTCGTCCTTGGCCTGGGCGTCGAGCTGCGCGCCGGCCAGCGCATTGCGTCGATGAAGGCGCTGCTGGCCGAGGGCTATGACGCGGTGTTTGTCGGCAGCGGTGCGCCGCGTGGGCGAGACCTGAGCCTGCCGGGCCGGCAGGAGGCCGCCGCTGACATCCATATCGGCATCGACTGGCTGGCCTCCGTGTCCTTCGGGCATGTCACGGCGGTCAAGCCGCGCGTCATCGTGCTGGGCGGCGGCAATACCGCGATGGACTGCTGCCGCTCGGCCCGCCGGCTCGGGGCCGAGTCCGTCACGGTGGCGGTACGCAGCGGCTATGCGCAGATGAAGGCCTCGCCCTGGGAGAAGGAGGATGCGCAGCACGAGGGCATCCCGATACTGGACTTCCATCAGCCGCTGGCCTTCGAGCACGACGGCGCGGGCCGGCTGACCGGCATGCGCTTCAAGCGGGTGCAGCAGGGCGACGAGATCGTGATCCCCTGCGACGAGGTGCTGTTGGCCGTGGGCCAGGAGAACGCCTTCCCCTGGATAGAGCGCGATGCGGGCATAGACTTCAACGAGCAGGGGCTGCCGGTGCTGGATGCGATCAGCCACCAGTCCAGCCGGCCCGATGTCTTCTTCGGCGGCGATGCCGCCTTCGGGCCCAAGAACATCATCTGGGCCGTGGCCCATGGCCATGAGGCGGCGGTGTCTATCGACCGTTTTCTGCATGCCGAGCCGGTGAGCAGGCGGCCGGCGCCGCATGTCAATCTGCTGTCGCAGAAGATGGGCATCCATGAGTGGAGCTACGACAACAACCCCTCCAACGATCTGCGCAACAAGGTGCCCTGGACCGCGGCCGACAAGGCGCTGGCCAGCATCCGGGTGGAGGTGGAGCTGGGCTTCGATGCCGCCACCGCCTTCAAGGAGGCGCAGCGCTGCCTGAACTGCGATGTGCAGACGGTGTTCAGCGACAAGCTCTGCATCGAGTGCGATGCCTGCGTGGACATCTGCCCGACGGACTGCATCACGTTTACCGAGAACGGCGAGGAGACCGAGTTGCGCCAGCGACTCAAGGCACCGGCGCTGAACCTGAGCCAGGACCTGTATGTCAGCGGCGCCTTGAAGACCGATCGCGTGATGGTCAAGGACGAAGACGTCTGCCTGCATTGCGGCCTGTGCGCCGAGCGCTGCCCGACCGGGGCCTGGGATATGCAGAAGTTCCTGCTGCTGACGACCAAGGCGGGACCGGGCTGCCGGGATCACGCGATCAGGAGAGGCGCATGAGCCGTATCGAGGCGGTCAACGATTTCGTCGTCAAGTTCGCCAATGTCAACGGCTCGGGCTCGGCCTCGGCCAACGAGCTGTTCGCGAAAGCGATCCTGCGCATGGGCGTGCCGGTCAGCCCGCGCAATATCTTCCCCAGCAATATCCAGGGCCTGCCGACCTGGTACGAGGTGCGGGTCAGCGAGGCCGGCTGGCTGGGCCGGCGCGGCGGCGTCGACCTGATGGTGGCGATGAACCCGCAGACCTGGGCCCAGGACGTGGCCGAGGTGGAGCCGGGTGGCTATCTGTTCTACGACTCGACCCGGCCGCTAGGCCCCGAGGCGGTGCCGCGCAGCGACATCCATGTGCTGGGCATGCCGGTCACCGCCATCTGCAACGCCACCTACGAGGACTCGCGCCAGCGCCAGCTCTTCAAGAACATCATGGTGCTGGGGGCGCTCAGCCAGCTGATGGAGATAGACCCGGCCGAGATCGAGACGCTCTTTGCCGAGCAATACCGCGGCAAGGAGAAGCTGCTGGACTCGAATGTGCGGGCCCTGCACGCCGGCCGCGAGTTCGCGCGCGATCACCTGGGCCAATCCTTGGAAGGAGGGCTGCGGCTGAAGGTCCGGCGTGCCGACCGCATCGGCGAGCGCATCTTCATCGAGGGCAATGCCGCCACCGCGCTGGGCTGCGTGTATGGCGGCGCGACGGTCTGCGCCTGGTACCCGATCACGCCCTCCTCCTCGGTGGCCGAGGCCTTCCAGAAATACTGCGCCAGCTACCGGGTCGACCCGCAGACTGGGCAGCACCGCTACGCCATCGTGCAGGCCGAGGACGAGATCGCCTCGATCGGCATGATCACCGGCGCCGGATGGAACGGCGCGCGCGCCTTCACCGCGACCTCCGGCCCCGGCGTCTCGCTGATGACCGAGTTCCTGGGCCTGGCCTATTTCGCCGAGATCCCGATCACCATCATCGATGTGCAGCGTGGCGGCCCCTCGACCGGCATGCCCACCCGCACCCAGCAGGCCGATTTGCTCAGCAGCGCCTATGCCTCGCATGGCGACACCAAGCATGTGCTGCTGCTGCCCGAGGATCCGAAGGAGTGCTTCGAGCATGCAGCGGCCGCGCTGGACCTGGCGGACCGACTTCAGACCCCGGTCTTCGTGATGAGCGATCTGGACATCGGCATGAACCAGCGCCTGTGCGAGCCGCTGGCATGGGACGAGACGCGCAGCTATGACAGGGGCAAGGTGATGAGCGCCGAACAGCTGGACGCCGGCGCCCATCAAGGTCGCTACGAGGATGTCGACGGCGACGGCATTCCCTGGCGCACCCTGCCCGGCACCCATGCCAGCAAGGGGGCCTACTTCACGCGCGGCACCACCCGCAATGCCCGGGCGCAGTACTCCGAGGCCGGCGCCGACTACCTCTACAACGTCGAGCGCCTGCAGAAGAAATTCACCACCGCCGCAACCCTGGTGCCGCAGCCGGTGCTGAAGCCGGCGGCGGCCAAGACGGTGCTGGGCGTGATCTATTTCGGCTCCACCGCGCCGGCCATGGACGAGGCCCTGCAGGCCCTGGCCGAGGCCGGCATCCATCTGGACGGGCTGCGGCTGCGCGCCTTCCCCTTCCCGGCCCTGGTCGGCGAGTTCGTGCGCGCGCATGAGCAGGTCTTCGTCGTCGAGCAAAACCGCGACGCGCAGATGCGCACGCTGCTCATCACCGAGCTGGAGCTCAACCCGGCGCGGCTGACCCGCGTGCTGCACTTCGACGGCACGCCGATCACCGCCCGCTTCATCACGCAGGCGATCACCCGCCATGTGCATGCCCTCGCCACCACGCCCCGACAGGAGCCGGCATGACCTACCTCGCCAAACCCAGGCTCCATCACCCCTCGCTGCAGAAGAATGCGGTCGGCTACACCCGGCGTGACTACGAGGGCAAGGTCTCAACCCTGTGCGCCGGCTGCGGCCACGATTCCGTCTCGGCCGCCATCGTCCAGGCCTGCTGGCAGCTGGACATCGCGCCGCACCGCGTCGCCAAGCTCTCGGGCATAGGCTGCAGCTCCAAGACCCCGGACTACTTCCTCGGCGCCAGCCATGGCTTCAACACCGTGCACGGGCGCATGCCCAGTGTGGTGACCGGCGCCAACCTGGCCAACCGCGAGCTGCTGTATCTGGGCATCAGCGGCGACGGCGACTCGGCCTCGATAGGCCTGGGCCAGTTTGCCCACGCGATGCGCCGGGGCGTGGCCATGGTCTATATCGTCGAGAACAACGGCGTCTACGGCCTGACCAAGGGTCAGTTCAGCGCCACCGCCGACCGCGGCTCGACGGCCAAGAAGGGCGCGACCAATCAGGATGCCGCGATCGACCTGGTCAGCCTGGCCCTGCAGCTGGGCGCTACCTATATCGCGCGGGGCTTCAGCGGCGACAAGAGCCAGCTGGTGCCGCTGATCGAAGGGGCGATCAAGCATCGCGGCGCGGCCTTCATCGATGTGATCAGCCCCTGCGTCGCGTTCAACAACCATGCCGGCAGCACCCGCAGCTACGACCATGTGCGCGAGCACAACGAGGCGCTCAACCGCATCGACTTCATTGATCTGGCACCCGCGCAACAGGCGGCTGGCGACGAGGCGGTGATCCTGCTGCCGCAGCCCGATGGCAGCCAGATGCGATTGCGCCGTGTGAAGGCAGACTACAACCCCACCGACCGCATCGCCGCAATGAATCAGGTGGCGGCGCTGCAGGCCGCCGGCGAGATCGCCACCGGCCTGCTCTTCGTCGACCCGCTCGCGCGCGATATGCACCAGGGCCTGAACACCGTGACCACGCCGCTGAACCGGCTGGGCGAGCGGGAGCTCTGCCCCGGTGCAGCGGTTCTGGCCAAGATCAACGCGGGGCTGCGCTGAGGCGGCCCTCAAGCCAGGAGCGAGACAACCATGCGCATCGATCCCTATCTCTTCTTCCCCGGCCGCTGCGAAGAGGCCATCAAGTTCTACGTCAGCGAGCTGGGCGCCGAGCTGCAGATGATGATGCGCTACTCGGACAGCCCTGAGCCGCCACCACCGGGCATGGTGGCGCCGGGCAGCGAGCACAAGATCATGCATGCCTCGCTGCTGATCGGCGGCGCGCTGCTGATGTTGTCCGACGGCGACTGCAGCGGCGCCGATCCGACCGCCGCCTTCAAGGGCTTCTCGCTCTCGCTGGACTGCGCCGACGAGGCGGAGGCACGGCGCGTCTTCGACGCGCTGGCCGGCCAGGGCGGGCAGATCACGATGCCGCTGGGTCCGACCTTCTGGGCCCCGCTGTTCGGCATGGTCAGCGACAGGTTTGGCGTTGGCTGGATGGTGGGGGTGGCGGCCGAGCCCGAGGCCTGATCGATTTTCTCGTGGCGGGTGTTACTGGCCCGCTGCCGCCATCGCCTCCAGAGCCTTCAGTGCCGCCTGATGCTGTGGCACCGCCAGGCCCTGGCGGGCGTTGGTGGCGGCGATCTGGGCGCCCTGGGTGCTGCCGCGAGCGGTCAGGTCGCCGCCCTGGCCGAACACGAAACGGGTCAGCGCGCCGACCTCGGAGTCCGACAGCTCCGGCGCGGCCAGCAGCAGCGCGGCGGTCGCGACCGTGCTGATCTCGGCACTCTGGCTTGCATAGCTGCCGCGCGCGATGCGGTGCGCGAACAGACCCGAGGGCGCGGTGCTCAGCCGGGCGATGGCGCGCTCCGACAGCGGCAGCAGGCGCAGCGGCAGCTCGGACAGCGCCTCGCGGATGCTGTCGGCCGGCACGCCGATGACCTGGATCAGCGCATCGACCCGGCCCTGGCGCAGCGCCACCAGGGCTTCGCCCAGCGGCAGCTCGACGGCCCGGATGTCCGCATCGGCCAGCTCATGGGCACGCAGCACGCGCAGCGCGGTCAGCCGCGAGGCCGAACCCGGCACGCCGATCGCGATGCGCTGGCCGCGCAGATCGGCCACCGTCCTGGCCTTGGAGTCGGCCGCGACCAGCACATGGACCGGCTCCGGATAGAGGCTGCCGATCGCTCGCAGCGCGGCGTCGGGGCCGTCGGCGGCGAACTCGTCGCTGCCCTGGTAGGCCGCCAGCGCCGCGTCGCCCTGGGCCAGCGCCAGCGCGACCTTGCCGGCGCGCAGCAGGCGCAGGTTCTCGTCGCCACCGCGCGTCACCAGCGGCACGGTGCGCGCGCCCTGCTGCGAGGACAGGGCCTGCACAAAGCGCAGATACTGGCCGCGCTCCGGGCCGGCGGCGATCGCATAGCCGTCGGCCGCGCGGGCCAGGCGTGCGCGTATCGCCGCATGGGCGGCGGCGAGCTCCTCCTCGATCATCGCGGCCTGCGTCGGCGCCGAGTCTCGCGACACCGCCTCCACCACCTTGCGCATCGCATCCAGCAAGGTCGCGGCGCGGCCGGCCGGGGCATTGCTGGCATAGCTGGGCGCGGCGGCGGGCTGGTAGCCGCCGGGCGCCACGGCCTGCCATTGATCGCCGTCGCGCTGGTAGAGCGCCGTGCCATGGACGCGCACGAGGTCGCCGGCCTTGTTGCCGCCGGCCGTGATGCCCACCAGGCCTTTGGGCCCGGCGCCCAGCGCCGACACCAGGCCGGCCACGCCGGGCGAGTCCCAGCCGCCGAAGTCGAAGTCGCGGTTCAGGCGCAGCGCGATGTCGTAGTAGACGATGCGGCGCGTCTGGCCGTCCGGCGCCTTGCTGTCGGACTGCGAGCCGCGGCGCTGCAGCTCGTGCAGGCTGACCGTGCCCTCGGGCAGGGCCTGGGCCAGGCGGATCTGCAGATCGCGCTGCAAGGTGTCGGTGTCGGCGACGCGGCCGCAGGCGATCAGCAGCGGCAGCAGCACGAGGCCGATGAACAGGGTTCGTAACGTCATCTCAGTTGTCCATTCCGCGCCCGTGACGCATAAGAATTTGTGTTCCGGGCCGAGCGCCGTCCCCTTGGGGGGGACCGGCCAAGGTAGTCCTTGGACGAGGGGTTGGTCTCACTTCAGCCTCCGATCAGCGGCAGGGTCAGGGTCAGCACGACCGCGTTCATCAGATCGATGAAGAAGGCGCCGGCCAGCGGCACGATCAAATAGCTCTGCGGCGCCGGCCCGTAGCGGGCCGTGATGGTCTGCATATTGGCCATCGCGGTGGCGGTCGAGCCCATGCTGAAGCCGATCAGCGCCGCCGACGAGACCGCGGCCTCGTAGTCGCGACCCATGAAGCGGAAGCAGACGAACACCGTGTAGAGCACGATGAAGACCACCTGGGCCGCGATCATCAGCACAAAAGGCCCGGCCGACAGCGCCACCTCGACCAGGTTCAGCGCCATCATCGTCGTCACCAGGAACAGCGACAGGCAGACCGTCGAGATCAGGTCCGAGGCCCGGTCGTCCAGGCGCATGCGAGCGAAGGGCAGCAGATTGCGTATCGCGACCCCGACCACCATGCACCACAGAAAGCTCGGTATCGTCACCGCGCCGCCGCCAAAGCGCCCGGCCAGCCATTGGCCGGCCACCACGGCGGCCAGGATGCCGGCCAGCGCGCCCATCATGCCCAGGCTGTTCAGCGTGGCTTCGGGCTCATGCCGTGGCTGTGCATCGGTGCTGCCCGCAGCGGCGGTCGCCACGGCGCGCAGGCCGTGGCGCCTGATCAGGTACTGGGCCACCGGGCCGGCGATGATGCCGCCGACGATCAGGCCCAGCGTCGCCACCGTCATCGACAGCTCCATCACCGACTGCAGATTGTTGACCTCGGCAAAGCGCTCGGCATAGGCCGCGCCTGTGCCATGGCCGCCGACCAGCGTGATCGAGCCGCCGACCAGACCGAAGATCGGGTGCTGGTCCAGCGCCAGCGCGACCGCGATGCCGACCCCGTTCTGCACCAGGATGTAGGGGAACAGCACCAGCAGAAAGATCAGCAGCGCCCGCCCGCCGCGCCCCAGCATGCGCAGATCGGCGCACATGCCGACGCCGGCAAAGAACATCAGCAGCAGCACCGGCTTGAGCGTCTGGTCGATCTCCAGCCTGAAGTCGGTGGCGGCAAAAACCAGCGAGGCCAGCGCCGCGAACAGCAGGCCGCCGGTGATCGGGTCGGGGATGTTGTAGCGCGACAGCAGGCCGATGCGGCGATTCAGCAGGCTGCCGATCAGCAGCACGACGGTGGCCGCCAGCAGCGAGGCGAGGGGATCCAGACTCATTGAACTTCCTAAGGTGGTGGCCGGGGTCGGCCGCGAGCATGGCCCCGATTGTCCAATCCTGATGCGCATCAAGAGTTCCGCGGCTTCCCCGCCGCGTTGTGCGATGTTTCGCGCGGCCGAGCGGCGCCGTGCGCGGCGGCGCCCGAGCGCACGGTATCCTCGGGCACGCGGCACTTGCGGACACTCCGATTTCCAGGCGACGCGTTTTCAGGGCGCATCATCGATCCGCCTTCCTTGCTTCCTTGTTTCTGCTTCGCCGGCCTGTTTCGCTCCGATGTCCTTGTCTTTCAAACTGCCTGCTCTTGCCGGACTTCTGCAGGGTTGCCGCCTGCTGTGTGCCGCCGCCCTGCTGTCGGGCGGCCCGGCAGCGGCCAGCGAGGAGGGCGCCGAGATCGTGCTCGGCAGCTCGGCGGCGCTCAGCGGGCCGGCCTCGGCGCTGGGCCAGCGCTATCACCTGGGCGCCCGGGCGGCCTTCGAGCAGCTCAACAAGCAGGGCGGCATCCAGGGCCGGCGTGTCGCGGTCGATCTGCAGGACGATGGCTACGAGCCCGACCGCGCGGAAGCCAATACCGTGGCCCTGCTGCAGGATGCGCGGGTGCTGGCCCTGTTCGGCTATATCGGCACCCCCACCAGCCGGGTCGCCCTGCCGCATCTGCGGCGCGCCGGCAATATCGCGTTTCTCGGGCCCTTCACCGGCGCCAGCCTGCTGTGGGATGAGCGCAGCCACCCGAACGTCTTCAATGTGCGCGCCAGCTATCAGCAGGAAAGCCACGCCCTGGTCCGTGCCATCAAGGCCAGCGGCGCGCGCCGCATCAATATCATGGTGCAGGCCGATCCCTTCGGCCGCGCCGGGCTGGAGGCGATGCGCGAGGCCACCGGGGCCGCCGGACTCGAGATGGTGGCCACGGCCACCGTGAAGCGCAACAGCACCGAGGTGGCCGAGGCCGTCCACACCCTGGTGCGGCAGCACAGCGCCGACGCCATCTTCATGGTCAGCACCTATGAGACCTGCGCCGCCTTCATGCGCCAGGCCCATGCCCAGGGCTTTCGCGGGCGTTTCTACACCCTGTCCTTTGCCGGGCTCGAGCCTTTGCGCACCGCGCTGCAGGATGAGCCCGAGCTCAGCGGCCGCCTGACCCTCGCCCAGGTGGTGCCCGACGCCGAGGACCGCAGCGTGCCGGTGGTGGCTGCCTATCAGCGCGCGATGCGCGAGGCCGGCGAGCGCCAGTTCGACAGCATCAGCCTGGAGGGCTATCTGGCCGCCCGCGTGATGAGCGAAGGCCTGCGCAAGGCCAGGCCGCCGCTGACGCGGGCCAGCCTGTTGCGCAGCCTGCAGACCCTGGGCGATCTGGACCTGGGTGGCTTTGCGGTGCACTACCGCGAGGACGACCGGCGCGGCTCGTCCTATGTGGCCCTGCGCCGCCTGATCGACTGAGAGGCTGAGAGTTTTTCTACTGCGCCGCCGCCATGCGTCGTTGGCCGGTGCTCGGAATCCTCACGTACAGGAAGTACGTTCCGGTTCCTGCGCGCCGTCCGCCTAGCCTGACTGCGGCTCGCTACGAACTCTCAGCCTCTGAGCCGTCTCGCTCAGAGCGGCGTCAGCAGCGGCCGGCCCGCCTTCAGCGCCTCGACATTGGCGATGAACAACTCCACCGTCGCGCGGATCGCCTCGGGCGACCAGCCGGCGATATGCGGCGTGAGTATCACGTTCGGGAAGCCCAGCAGCGCCGTCGGCGGCAGCGGTTCGCTCTCGTAGACATCGAGCGCCGCGCCGCCCAGCTGACCGGCGGCCAGCGCGGCGGCCAGGGCCACGGTATCGACCAGGCTGCCGCGCGCGATATTGACCAGATGGCCCTGCGGGCCCAGCGCGGCCAGCACCTCGGCATTGACCGCATGCCGGGTCGCGGCGCCACCGGGCGCGGCCACCACCAGGAAATCGGCCCAGCCCGCCAAGGCCAGCAGGCTGTCGAAATAGACGGCCTCGCCGGCATCGGCGCGCGGGCTGCGGTTGTGATAGCCGATCTGCATCTCGAAGGCCTGGGCGCGGTGCGCGATCTTGCGGCCTATCGTGCCCATGCCGAAGATGCCCAGCTTGCGGCCGTTGACGCTGGGCCGGATCGGCAGCGCGTCGCGCCACAGGCCGGCCCGCAGGGCCTTCTCCTGCTGGGGCAGCGCGCGCACGCTGGCCAGCAGCAGGGCCAGCGTGTGGTCGGCCACGCAGCTGTCATTGGTGCCGGCGCCGTTGCACACCGCAATGCCGCGCGCCTTGGCGGCCGCCACATCGAGGTTCTCGTAGCCGGCGCCCTGGGCGGCGGCCAGCCGCAGCCGGGGCATCGCGGCGATCTCGTCGGCGCGCAGGCCGGTCGCGCCATTGCTCAGCACCAGCTCGATCTCGGCGCCGCGCGCCGCAATCGCGGCGGCGCGTTCCGCCGCTGTCGGCGCATCGATCAGCTCGAAGCGCTCGCGCAGCAGGTCCTTGTACTCATCGGCCAGGGCCACCAGCAAGAGGCAGGGGGTTTTCGCTATTTGCGTCATCATGCCCGCCATCATCGCCGCTCTCGGCCTGCGCCGGTGCGCGCAGCGAACCGGGCGTCACCCCCATCACCCGTTTGAAGGCGCGGTGGAAAGCCGCCTCGGAGGCATAGCCCAGTTCGTCGGCCAGGCGCGCCAGCGGCACCGGCCGGCGCCGCAGCCGGGTGGCCGCCAGATGGATGCGCCAGCGGGTCAGATACTCCATCGCCGGCAGGTCCACCAGGCGGCTGAAACGCTCGGCAAAGGCCGAGCGCGACAGCCCCGCCTCGGCGGCCAGGGTCTCCAGGCTCCAGGCCTGGCCGGGGCGGCGGTGCAGCGCGGCCAGCGCGCGGGCGATCTGGCGGTCCTGCAGGCCGCGCAGCCAGCCGCGCTGGGCCGCCGGCATTTGCTCCAGCCAGCCGCGCAGAGCCTGCACCACCAGGATGTCGGCCAGCCGGGTCGTCACGGTCTCATGGCCGGGCCGGCGCGCGCGGGCCTCGGCCAGCAGCAGCTGCAGCGTGCTGTGGAACCAGCCCTGCTGCTGTTCCTGGGCGCCGACCGAGAGCAGCGGCGGCAGCAGGGCCAGCAGATGCAGGCTGGCCGGATCGTCGACCCGCAGCGCGCCGCACAGCAGCTCGCTGCGCGGCCCCGGACCGTCCCCCAGCACCAGCTCCTCGAACCATTCGGAGCGGACACGGCGCTGCAGCGAAAACAGATCCGGGCATTCGACGCCGGCGGCGCTGAGCAGCCGGTGCTCGACGCTCTCGGTCAGCAGCGCGAAGTCGCCGGCCTGCAGCTGCAGCGCCGGCTCGCCGTCCAGCTCCAGCCGGGCTGCTCCCTGTAAGACGATATGGAACATCAGGCAGCCGGGCATCGCCGGCAGCTGGATCCCCCAGGGCGCGGCCGGCTCGGAGTGGCAATAGACCACCGCGCTCATGCGCAGGAACTGCAGGGCCTCGCCGACCGGGTCGTCGCGCTGCCAGCCGGCGGCGGGCGGAGTGTCGCTGTGCATGGGTCTGGATGCTCGATCAAGAAGGCCGGACGGGTGGTGATGGCGGCCGCAGGGCAGCGCCGCGAGACTGCGGTCATCGTAATCAATCCATCAGCGGAGCCTTCATGAGCCAGACCACCACCATCACCATCCTGGGTGCCAGCGGCCGCACCGGCGCGCGCGTCGCCGCCCGGTTGCTAGGCCGGCCCGGGCTGAAGCTGCGCGTGCTGGGCCGCAGCGCTGCGGGCCTGGCGGCGCTGGCTGCGGCCGGCGCCGAGCCGCGGATCGGCCGGCTGCAGGATGCGGCCTATCTGCGCGCGGCCTTCGAGGGCGCCGATGCCGCCTATGTGATGCTGCCGCATGAGCTGGACCGGCCCGGCTTCCTGCAGCGCCAGCGCGAGGATGCCGAGGCGATCGCAGCGGCGCTGCGCAGCGCCGGCGTGCCCCATGTGGTGGCGCTGAGCAGCCTGGGCGCCGAGCAGACCGAGGGCACCGGCGTGATCCTGGGCCTGCATGCGCTGGAGCGCAGCCTGGGCGCGCTGCACGGTCAGCATGTGCGCCTGCTGCGTCCCGGCGCCTTCTTCGAGAACCTGCTGGAACAGCTGCCGGGCCTGAGCGCCGGCGCCCCGCTGGTCGATGCGCTGCGGCCCGATCTGGCCGTGCCCATGCTGGCCACCCGGGACATCGGCGACGCGGCCGCCGCGGCCCTGCTGACGAGAGACTGGCAGGGCTTGTCGGTGCAGGAGCTGCTGGGCCCTTGCGACCTCAGCGGCGAGCAGCTGGCGCGCCAGCTGGCCCTGCAGCTGGGCCGCCCGGCACTGGTCTACCAGCAGCTGCCCTACGAGGTGATGGCGGCCGAGCTGCACGAGGCCGGGCTGGCGGCCGACGCCGCAGCGCTGATGATGGACATGGCCCGCGCGCTCAACGAAGGCCGCATCCGCTCGCTGCAGGGCCGCAACGATGGCAACAGCACGCCGACCGGGTTCGCGCAGTTTCTGCGTGAGCAGCTGGCGGGCTAGGCCCATAGCCGGCCGGGACCGGTTTCTGGCAGAGTGCGCGGCATCGTCATCAGAGGGAGAGACACGCCATGCTGCAACGCCGCCACATCCTGCTCGCCGCTGCCGCCACGCTGAGCCTGCGCCCATCGCGCCGCCGCACGTCCGCGCCTGCGCCTGGCGATGATAGGCACGGGCATGCGGGGTCAGGTCTTGCTGCGCGAGCTGCTGCGCCGCGAGGATGTGGACCTGGTGGCGCTGTGCGATATCGAACCCATCATGCTCAAGCGCGCGCTGGCCATGGTCGAGGGCGCCGGCAAGCCCGCACCCAGGACCTATGGCGAGAGCGGGGACACCCAGGCCTGGCGCTGGCTGCTGGAGCTGCCGGGCCTGGACGGGGTGATCATCGCCACACCCTGGGAATGGCATGCGGAGATGGCCATCGCCGCGATGCAGGCCAAGGTGGCGGTGGGCTGCGAGGTGGTGGCCGGCGTCACGCTGCAGGACCACTGGGATGTGCTGAACACCCAGCTGAAGACCGGCACGCCCTATATGCTGCTGGAGAACGTCTGCTACCGGCGCGATGTGATGGCGGCGCTGCAGATGGTGCGCGCCGGCCTGTTCGGCGAGCTGGTGCATCTGCAGGGCGGCTACCAGCATGATCTGCGCGCGGTCAAGTTCAACAGCGGCGACCCGGCCAAGCCCTATGGCGGCGGCGTCGAGTTCGGTGCCAAGGGCTGGAGCGAGGCGCGCTGGCGCACCGAGCACTCGGTGCAGCGCAATGGCGAGCTCTATCCCAGCCATGGCATCGGGCCGCTGGCCATGTATGCCAATATCCATCGCGGCAACCGCTTCACCCGCATCAATGCCTTCGCCAGCAAGGCCCGGGGCCTGCAGGACTATGTGCAAGCCCAGGGCGGCGCCAGGCACCCGAACGCGGCCGTCAGGTTCAAGCTGGGCGATATCGTCACGACCACGCTGGCCTGCGAGAACGGCGAGACCATGGTGCTGCAGCACGACACTTCGCTGCCGCGCCCTTACTCGCTGGGCTTCCGGGTGCAGGGCACGAAGGGCCTGTGGATGGATCTGAACCAGTCCATCCATATCGAGGGCCGCAGCAAGCCGCATGAATGGGAGGCTTTCAAAAGCTACCAGGACCGCTACGACCATCCGCTGTGGAAGAAGTACGAGGGCGCGGCCGCCGGTGCCGGCCATGGCGGCATGGACTTCTTCGTGATCCACGCCTTTGTCGAGGCGTTGAAGGCCGACGCACCGATGCCCATCGACATCTATGACGCGGTGGCCTGGAGCGCGATCACGCCGCTGTCCGAGCAGTCGATCGCGCAGAACTTCCAGACCCTGGACTTCCCCGACTTCAGCGGCGGGCTGTGGAAGACGCGCAAGCCTATCTTTGGCTTCGACGAGCGCTACTGAAGGCGCTGAGTGCCGCCACGCCGGTAATAGCGCCCCAGCTCAACGCTGACGATGCAGACGCTGAGCCAGGCCAGGCCGGAGGCGAAGCCGGCGGCCACATCGGTGGCGAAATGCACCTGCAGAAAGACGCGGCTGCAGCCGACCGTGAAGGCCAGGGCGGCCGCCGCCAGCACGGCCGGCAGATGCCAGACGGCCGGCAGGCTGCGCAGCGCCAGATAGGCCAGCATGCCGTAGGCGACCACGGCGCCCGAGCTGTGGCCGCTGGGGAAGCTCCAGCCCAGCTCGCTGACCAGGCCGTGGTCGTGCACCGGGCGGGCGCGCTCGAAGATGCGCTTGAGCAGCGGGTTCAGCAGCCCGTTGCCGCCCAGCGCGAGCACCCAGCCCAGCGCCAGCGCATGGCGGCGCTTGAAGAGCAGCAGCAGCGTGACGACCACGCCCAGCAGGCTCAGGTTCAGTACATCGCCGAAACGGGTGAAGCCGGCGAAGACGCGCAGCGTCGCGGCGTCGACATGCTGGCGTATCGAGGCCGTCAGCGCCTCGTCGGCCAGCGCCAGCGTGCCGCCACGGCCCAGGTGTTCGGCAATCTCGGCGAACAGCCCGGCGCCGCCCAGCAGCAGGCCGAAGCCGGCCAGCGCGTTCAGCAGCACGAAGCCGCTGGGCGGCAGCGCGCTGCGGGCGCGCGGCAGCAGATGGCGGTCCAGCGACCACCACAGCGCCGCCGTGGCGAGCAGCAGCAGCATCAGCAGGGCCAGAAAGACCGGCAGGGCCTGGGCGCCCGTCTGGGTGGCCAGGGTGACGAGGGGGTGGTCCAGCGGCGTGGCGGTCATCGGTGCGGATGGTGAGGGAAGCGCCGCATCATGCCGGAATCAGCAACAGTGCATTGAAGCCAGCCTGGTTTTTCCGGAGCGCCCGAAGTTTCACAGTAGAGCCCATGGACACGGCGGGTGCCGGGTCCAAGCAAAACCCCGAAGCTGAAACTCAAGGACCCCATCATGAACAAGCTGACCCTGATTGCCCTGTCCACCCTGCTGAGCGCCGGCGCCGCGATGGCCGACGGCCTGAGCCGCGATGAGGTGGTGGCTGAGCTGGTGCGTGCCCGCAATGCCGGCGAACTGACGGCGCTTCAAAGCGAGAGCTATGGCGGCTACGGCCTGAAGGTCGCGGCGAGCAGCCTCAGCCGCGAGGCGGTGACCGCCGAGCTGCGGCGCGCCCAGCAATCCGGCGAGCTGGCCCGCCAGGAGGCCGAGCGCTATGGCCCCTCGGTCGCGCCGATTGCCTCGACCAAGACGCGTGCCCAGGTGCTGGCCGAGCTGCAGGTCGCCCGCGACAGCGGCGAGCTGGCCCTGCTGAACAGCAACAACCCGGGCTACACCGAGCTGTTGCAGCTGGGCAAGCGCACGACTGCCACCGAGCTGATGGCCGGCCAGCCCGCCACTGCGCGCTGAGGGGCAGGGCCGGCGACCCCAGGGCCGCCGGCCCGCTCGTCGCGGGAATTTGCAGCTCATCCGCAGCGCCCGGCAGCCCATCGCGAGGCGGTGGCAAGCCAGGCCGGCATTGCCGACACTGCAATCACTGACACAGCCACCCCAGGAGCCCACCATGAACACCCGCCGCCACCTTCAGTCTCTCGCCGTCCTCGCAACCGCAGCCGTCGCCGTTCTCGGCGCCGCGATGCTGGCCACCCACGCGCCCAGGACCGAGATCGTGCAGCTGGAGCGCGTGGTGATCGTCGGCAAGCGCGCCGAGGCGCCCGTCGTCGCGCAACTGCCGCGCGTCGTGATCACCGGCCGCAGCACGGCGGCCGCACAGCTGGCCGAGGCCAGTGTGCTGAAGGCGAAGATGGTCTGAGCGCTGGCTTCGCTGCTGTCACCGGGCCCGCCTTGTGCGGGCCTTTTTCATTGCTAGGTCTCGAAGGGATGACCCTCGGCCCGCAGCCGGCGCATGCCGCTGTCCAGATGGGCGCGTGCGCTCTGCGCATCGCCCTCGCGCATCTGTTCATACGTGCGCTGCGCGATCGCCGGCGGCACCGGCTTCAGTGCCCGCCCGCTGCTCATGGCCTTGAGCTGGACCTCGGCCGCGCGCTCCAGATAGTAGAGATCGTCCCAGGCTTCGGCGATGCTGGGGCCGCCCACCATCACGCCATGGTTCTTCAGGAACAGGATGTCGGCCCCGCCCATGGCTGCGGCGATGCGGTCGCCCTCGGAGGCGTCGAGCGCCAGGCCGTTGTAGTGTTCGTCCACCGCCGTGCGGCCGTAGAACTTCAGCGCGGTCTGGCCGGCCCAGAGCAGCGGCGGGCCCTCCAGCATGGCCAGCGCGGTGGCGTTGGGCATGTGTGTGTGGAAGGCGGCGCGCAGGCGCGGCTGGGCGCGGTGCAGCCGCGCGTGGATGTAGAAGGCCGTGGCCTCGGGCTGGCCCTGGCCGGCGACCACATGGCCGTCGACATGGCAGACCAGCAGCCGCGAGGCGCTGATCTCGGCGAAGGCGTAGCCGTAGGGGTTGACCAGGAAGAGCTCGTCGTGGCCGGGCAGCAGGGCCGAGAAATGGTTGCAGATGCCTTCCTCCAGTCCGTGCCGGGCGGCCAGCTGGAAGCAGGCGGCCAGCTCGATGCGGGCCTGGCGGATCGCGTCGGTTTCTTCCAGCGCGAGGTGCACGGCGGGCGCGCCGCTGATCGTGATCGTATGAGCCATGGCTTGATGCCTCCCGCTCACCAGTCTAGCGAGGCGAACAGCGGCGGCACTTCGTCCAGCCGCGTCAGGGTCGCGTCGGGGCGGTAGTCGGGCAGCGGACGGCGGCCGGTGCCGCGATCGATCCAGACACAGCGAAAGCCGATATCGCGCGCCGCCGCGTGGTCCAGATGCGGGCTGGCGCAGATGTGGACCACCTCGTCCTTGCCGACGCCCAGCGCGGCGTGCGCGTGCTCGAACAGCCGGGGCGCGGGCTTGTAGGCACCCGCCTGCTGGGCCGTGATCACGCGGTCGATATGGCCGCCCAGCTGGGCCACATTGCCGGCAATGATGTCATCGTCGGTGTTCGAGACGATGCACAGCCGGTAGCCGGCCTGCTTGAGCCGGGCCAGCGTGTCCACCACCTCGGGAAAGGGCGGCATGCGCGAGATGCGCTCGGTCAGCACGCGGATGTCGCCGTCATCGACCGGCAGACCCAGCTCCTGCAGCGCCAGGCGCAAGCCCTGGCCGGCCACCTCGCGGAAGCTGCGGTGCGGCGGCGTCTGCTCCAGCGCATGTTCGTGGCGGTCATAGACCTCGATCAAGGTAGCCGGCTCGATATGGCCGGCCTGCTTGCGCGCCAGCAGCTCGCGCACGGCGGCTTGCAAGCCTTCATCCCACTGGATCAGCGTGCCGTAGCAATCGAAGGTCAGCCAGCGCGGCCGCGAAGTGGCGTGCAAAGACATCGGGAGTCCTGGGTCGTTGAAGAATGGAGCGAAGCCTATCCAGCACTGAAGATATTTGGAAATTGGATTTGTAGTGGATACGAATTTGAATATCTAATGTCTTCATGCTCGATCTGGAACTGCTTCACACCCTGGTTTGCGTCGTCGACGAGCGCAGCTTCACGCGCGCTGGCGAGCGGGTGCACCGTACCCAGTCCACCGTCAGCCAGCAGATTCGCAAGCTGGAGGAACGGCTGGGCCATGCGCTGCTGCTGCGCGACCGCAGCGGCAGCCGGGTGACGCCGACCGAGCAGGGCGAGCTGCTGGCCACCTATGCGCGGCGCCTGCTGGCGCTGGCCCAGGAGGCCGAGGAGGCGCTGGGCAGCGCTGGCAGCGCGCTGCTGAGCCTGCGCATCGGCGTGCCGGAGGATTTCGATGCGCGGCGCATCTCCAGCCTGCTGTCGGGCTTTGTCGCGCGGCAGCCGGGCTTGCGGCTGGAAACCATCAGTGGCATGAGCAGCGAGCTGCAGCGCCGGCTGGCCGGCGGCGAGCTGGACATCGCGCTGGTCAAGCGGGTGCCGGGCGAGGGCGGGCCCTGCGTGGCGGCCTGGCCCGAGACCCTGGTCTGGGCCGGTGCCGGCCAGGTCTTGCTGGCCGACGAGCCGATCCCGCTGGCGCTGTTTCCGCAGGGCTGTGTCTACCGTCAGCGCGCGCTGGCGGGCCTGGACCAGGCGCGGCGGCGCTGGCGCATCGCCTTTGGCAGCCACAGCCTCAGCGGCATCCAGGCGGCGCTGTCCTCGGGCCTGGGCATCTCGGTGCTGCCCACTACGGCGCTGCTGCCCGAGCACCGCCTCTGCGAGGGCCTGCCCGCGCTGCCGCCCACCGAGCTGGCCCTGCTCAGCGCGAGCAGCTCGCCCAGTGCCGTGCAGCGCCAGCTGCTGGACACCCTGTGCGACGCGCTTCGATCATGAAGGAATCAGCAACAGTGCGTTGAAGTGCCGGTGGTTTTTCTCTTGGAGCCCAAGCTTCACAGTAGAGCCCATGGACACGGCACGCGAACAAGCCGGGTCCAAGAACCCAACGAAGCTGAACTGAAAGGACTCCATCATGAACAAGATCACTGCCATCGCCCTGACTTCCCTGCTGGCTACCGGCGCCGCCATGGCCGATAGCGCCACCACCCGCGAGTTGCTGCGCCAGAGCCAGACCGCTGCACAGAGCACAACCACCCGCAGCGCCGTGATCGCCGAGCTGCAGCGTGCCCGCCAGGCCGGCGAGCTGAATGGGCTGTACCGCGAAGTCGATCTGCGCCCGGCCTCGACCGCTTCGACCACCACCCGCGCCGCCGTGCTGGCCGAGCTGCTGGCGGCCCGCGCCTCGGGCGAGCTTGCGGTGCTGAACAGCAACAACCCCAGCTATGCGCAGCTGGCCGCACTGCGTGGTGGCAAGAGCGCTGGCGGCGAGCTTCTGGCCGGCCAGCCCGCCACGGCCCGCTGACGACCGGGCGCCCCTGGCGGGCGCCCACGAATTCAATACAAGACGAGGACCGTTGACCCCGGTCTGCCAAGGGTCAGCTTCGTCTGGTGGTGCGTTGTTGTAGTTACCGCCTGCCAGGCTTCGCCCGGTGGCCTGCACAGGCCATCGGGCTTTTTTACGTCCGCAGCGTCTGCGTTTCGTCGCCGGCATTTGCATCTCGTCCGGCCGGACCGCCGACTCGTCGCCAGGCTGTGGCGGCGCCGGCCACCAAGTCAGACACTGCAATCACTGACACAGCAACACGCACAAGGAACACACCATGAACACCACCACCAAGTCTTTCGCACTCTTCGCCATCGCAGCCGTCGCCGTCGTGGGCGCCGCGATGTTGCAGAGCCCGGCCAAGCCGGCCGCCAGCGAGATCGTGCAGCTGGAGCGCGTGGTGATCGTGGGCAAGCGCGCCGAGGCCGCGGTGATCGCGCAGCTGCCCCGCGTGGTGATCACCGGTCGCAGCACGGCGGCAGGCCCCACCCAGCTGGCCGCTGCCGGTACGACCCCGGCCATCTGATCGAGCGCTCCCACGCGGCCCTGCCGTGTCCGGTACAAGCCCGCTGCATGCGGGCTTTGTCTTTTCTGCGCCTAGGCGTGCTCGGTCGGCGCGGCGATGCGCGCCAGCTGCTCGCGCAGCTGCTTGCGGCCCGCGCTATTGCTGGCCCGCCAGGCGGCCAGCGCCAGCGCCATGAAGGCCTTCTCCTTGTCGGTCGGCGCGGCGTCCAGCCGGGTCTCGTCCAGCCAGCCCGGTGGCTTGCCGCAATGGCTCTCGATCTGGCGGGCCAGCTTGTCGCCGATCGGGCGCGAAGACTTGATCTGGCTCCACATGCTGGGTGAGATCTCGACGCTGGCGGCAAAGGCCTGCTCCAGTCCCTTGGGCGAGGTGCCCGCAGCCAGCGCCTGCTCGGCATAGAGCTGGAACAGCGCCAGCGCGTTCTGGCGGCGTATGAGAGTGGGGTTGGTCAGCAAGGCTGTGCGCTTCGTACAACAGGAACAACAGCGATTGTCGCTGTGGCTTGACGCGATAGTAAAGACTATTTACAGTGCGGCCAGCGCTGTGGGAGCCATCAGCCCTCGCAGTACCGACCCAACAATCACCCAGCAAGAAAGGCAGCATCGTGAACACCCGCCACCTCATCGCCAAGCTCAGCGCCCTCGCGGCCCGAGGTGCGATCGTGCGTGGACTTGGTGAGCCGAAGCGCTTTGTTGCTTGCATGCATCCGGGAGAAGGCAGCGCCTGAGGCGCACGCACTCTTTCCTCTGACCCCAGAGGCCCGGATTCTGCAAAGAGTCCGGGCCTTTTGCTTTGGGTCAGTGGTTTGAACGTCCGACTTCGGCTGTGTCCTTGCACTCCGTCGCTGCATCTTGATGGTGTTGGCAGCGCGGGATGTGCGCGGGACCGATCGCAATGGGCCAGCCCCTCGTGCAGCGAGACACCACGTCCGACGGGACGCTCGCGCTTGGGCACAGCCGAAGTCGGAGGTCGTCGAACCTCCTCCTCATCAAGAAGCCTCCGTCGAGCTCACGCCTCGGGGGCGGAATCGGCCGCAAGGATTGGGCGGCGCCGGAACCCGTGACCGGCACTCACCATGGCCCGGCAGGGCACCGTCATACCGAAATCAGCAACAGTGCATTCGCCTGCGCCCCGTTTTTCTACAGGGCCTGATTTCCTACATTGGAGTCCATGGACACGGCGACGGTGATGCGAAGCGAAGCAAGCAGACCACAGGCGAAGTCCTTCACCCAACCGTAAAGGAAATCATCATGAAGAAGCTGACTGTCATTGCCCTGTTCTCCCTGCTGTCCACCGGTGCTGCCCTGGCCGATGGCCTGAGCCGTGAGCAAGTCGTCGCCGAGCTGCAGCGTGCCCGCGCCGCTGGCGAGCTGGTCGCCCAGCAAGGCGAGAACCCCGATGCCATCGGCCGCGCCGTGATCACCACCGGCGCCAGCACCAGCCGCGCCACCGTGCTGGCCGAGCTGCAGCGCGCTCGCAGCGCCGGCGAGCTGCAAGGCCGCGATGCCGAGTCGTACAGCCTGCCCAGCATCGCCGGCTCGAGCAAGAGCCGCGCCGAGGTCATCGCCGAGCTGCAGCAGGCCCGTGCCCGCGGCCAGCTGCAAAGCCAGCAGATCAACTACGGCGGCTGATTGCCGACGCCGCATCCACTCTCGAATCTCCTGGGGCACCCGCCCACCGGTCCGGCACCCCCGCCGGCCGGCCTCCTCAGGCCCGATGCGCTGCCCAGCCATCGGGCCTTCTTTTATGGGCCGACGGCCTGTCGCGCCTTTTTGCACTTGGTCGTCGGCGTGCGGCGATCCGTCGCGCGGGCCTGGCGATGGCCGCCGCTGCGGACGAAACTGCAATCACTGACACAGCCAACACCCCGCAGGAGCCCACCATGAACACCAGCTACAGCGCCAAGACCCTAGCTCTCTTCACCGTCACCGTGCTGGCCATGCTGGCGGTGATTGGCGCCGCGCTGCTGGGCAGCGGCGGCCGGCCGCCGGCCACCGAGATCGTCAAGCTGGAGCGGGTGGTGATCGTCGGCAAGCGCAGCGTCGAGGCGCCGGTGCAGATCGCCCAGCTGCCGCGTGTCGTGATCACCGGCCGCAGCACCCCGGCCGCCGCCGAGCCGCAGCTGGCCTCGGCCGGTTTGCTGAAGGCCAAGGCGCTCTAAGCCCCGAGCTTTTGCTGCGGTCAGCAGGACAGCCCGCTGCGTGCGGGCTTTTTCATGGCAGCGGCACTCGGGCCGCCAGGCTTTGCTTCAGAAAGTCCACCAGGGCGCGCACCCGGCCGCTCAGATGACTGCGGCTGGGATAGAGCGCGAACAGGCGGCGCGGCTCGACCCGGTACTCGCCCAGCGCAGCCACCAGCTCGCCACGCGCCAGCGCCTCGCGCACCATCGGCTCGGGCACCAGGCCGATACCGACCCCACGCCGCATCGCGTCGATCAGCAGCAGGCTGTTGTCGGCGCGGAAGCTGCCATCGACCTCGATGCTGTGCGGCTCGCCGCCGGGGCCCTCGAACAGCCAGCGCCCGGCATCCTCGCCGAGCCGGTAGGGCAGGCAGTTGAGCCCGCGCAGCTGCTCCGGGTGCTCGGGCAGGCCATGGGCGGCCCAGAACGACGGGGCGGCGCACAGGACCCGCGGCAGCTGCATCAGCTGTACCGCGACCAAGCTGGAGTCGCCCAGCCTGGCCTGGCCGCGCAGCGCCAGGTCCACCCCCTCGCGCACCAGATCCACCGGCCGGTCATTCAGCCGCACATCGAGCTCGATCTGCGGATGCAGGCGCTGGAAGGCATGCAGATGCTCGCCCAGAAAGGCCAGCGTCAGCGAGACCGGCGCCGAGATCACCACCCGTCCGGACAGGCCGGCGCTCTGCTCGCGCAGCTGGCTTAGGGTCTGCTCGGTGTCGTCCATCACGCGGCGGCAGTAGGCGTAAAAGCGCGTGCCGGCCTCGGTCAGCTGCATGCTGCGCGTGGTGCGCGCCAGCAGCCGGCTGCCGGCCCAGTCCTCCAGCTGCTGGACATATTTGCTGACCACCGCGCGCGAACAATCGAGGTCGCGCGCGGCCGCCGCCAGGCTGCCGGTCTCGACCACCCTGCAAAAACACTGCATCGCGAGATGCCTATCCATCGCTGCGTCCTCCGGGCCGCATCGTAGCCGGCGGCGCTGCGCTCAGCGGATCGGGATCGCCAGCGGACGCATCGGCGCCCCGTCGGCGCCGCGCAGCTTCAGCGGGGCGCCGAACCAGGCGAATTGGTAGACACGGTCGGCGGCCAGCTGCTCCAGGAAGACGTTCTGCATGATGGGCACGCCGCGCTGCGACAGCATGGAGCTGTGCACCGGGATCCAGTTGCGGCTCTCCTGCGAGGGCCAGGCATCGGTGCTGATATTGTCGACACCGATCACGATGGCGCCCCGGTCGGCCAGGAAGTTGGCCGACTCGCGTGTCAGGCCCGGGGTGTTGTGCATGTATTTGTCGGCGTCCTTGAAGAGCTGCATGCGGCCGGTGCGCACCATGATCACATCGCCGTCCTCGAAGTCCACGCCCTGGGCGCGCGCCGTGCCCTGCAGGTCCGCCACCGTGATGCCATAGGACTCGGGCAGCATCTCCAGGCCCTTGTAGCGCGCCACATCCAGCAGCAGGCCGCGCGCGATGATGGGCGGGAACTTCTCGATGCCGGCCTTGCGCCAGCCGCGGTCGCCGAGCTGCTCGTCGGTCTTGAAGCCGTTGTAGATCTGGCCGTTGAGGCCGAAGTGCGACAGCGCGTCGATATGGGTGCCGGTATGGGCATACATCGAGAAGGCCGCGCCCGAGTAGGTCACCAGGCTGTTCTTCTCCTTGCCCAGGCCGTTGGGGTCGTCGACGATGGTGCCCTGCGGCGTGTGGACGTTCCAGATCTGGAAGCGCGGCTGGCCCAGGAAGTAGTAGCTGGGCATGCCCACATAGAACTCGACGCTGAGGTCATAGGTCTTGCCGCTGGCAATGCGGCGCAGCACCTTGAGCGTCGATTCGGGCGTGATCTTGTTGAGCATGCCGATCTCGTCCTGCGGGCCATAGGGGCTGATGCCGACCCGCTCGGCGGCCTCGGGCGGCGCACCGGCGGCGCAGGCCTGGCTGGCCAGCAGGGTGACGAAGACGGCGGCGGCCAGCGCAGCGGCGACCGGAGAGAGATGGGCTTTCATATGCGCTTGAGTGGGGATGGGTTGAACATGGGCCTATGGTCGGCCGCCTGGGCCTTGCCGCCTAGGCGCCGGGCGCGGGTTCAGAGTTCACGCCGCGTGAACAATCGGCGGGCTCGTCGCCGGCCCGCGCACTTCGTCACTGCCAGGCGCCAATCCGTCGCTGCGGCGTGGCGATGCTGGGCCGCGATGCCGACACTGCTGGCACCGACACAGCCAACCGCCGCACGAGGACCCACCGCATGAACACCGCCGCGCCCGGCGCCGAGTCGACGCCGCAAGCTCAGCAACACCTGACCCCCGGGTCGACCCTGGCCCGGCATCTGCATGGCCCGGCCTATCTCGCGCTGGTCGTCGAAGGCAGCTACTGGGAGGCCAATGGCGCCGGGCGCCGGCAGCTGCGCGCAGGTGATGTGGCGGTCCACGGCCCCTATGGCGCGCATTGCAACCAGGTCGGCGGCGCGGGCGCCGTGGTGCTGAACTTGGCCGTCCAGGGGCCGCTGGCGGATGCCTATGGCCGCATCGACGATGTCGACAGCCTGGTCCGCACCGCTGCACGGCAGGGCCCCGAGGCCGGCGCGCTGGCCCTGACCCTGCTGCGGCCGCTGCCGCCCCTGATCAGCGACTGGCCGGATCAGCTGGCCCTCGATATGGCCGCCGACCCGCAGCTGTGCCTGGGCGACTGGGCGCTGCGGCAGGGCCTGGCGCCCGAGACGGTGTCGCGCGGATTCCGCCGCCTCTATGGCGCGACGCCCAAGCGGGTGCGTTTCGAGCAGCGCACCCGCCGGGCCTTGGTCGCGCTGCTGGGCGGGGCGGGCACGCCCCTGGTCGAGCTGGCGCTGGAGGCCGGCTTTGCGGACCAGGCCAGCATGAACCACGCCATTCGCGCGCTGACCGGCGCCTCGCCGCAGGCTCTGCGCCGGCGGTCAAGTGCTGACAAGACCGCCGGCCGGGGCGCTGCAATAGTGGCCGCATGAACAGACGCTCCGCCACCACCGCCTTGATGACCCTCCCGCTCTTCGCGAGCCTGCCTGCGGATGCACTTGCCGCCGCTGCCGCGCCGCCACGCACCGCCTGGTCCTTCCGCACCTCGGAGGGCCTGGATGCGATCGCCTTTCTCGGGCCTTTGTCCGGCAAGGCCTTCTACGCGCGCTACTACGCCCAGGAGCTGCAGGACTTCAAGCCACGGATCGCGCCCGCCGCGCTGGACGCGCTGACCAGCCTGGTCGAGGCGGCCGATGCCGATGGCTATCTGCTGTGGCCGCGCCTGAGCCTGATCCTGTCCGGCGGCCGCAGCGACACGATCGACGATCTGCTGGCCAGCCTCGACGATGTGGGCCGCAGGCTGCGGCCCAGGCTGGAGGCCAGCGTCTACTGGAGCCCGTCGCTATGGGGCCAGTTCGAGCCCATGGTCGAGCGCCTGCGCCTGCTGCTGCAGGGGCTCAAGGCCGCCGGGTTTGCGGCCTACCGTCGGGGCCTGATCGGGCCGGCCGAGGCCCGGGCCGAGGAGCTGCTGCGCAGCTTCGCGCCGGTCGACATCATCAGCGAGCAGGAGCGCCTGGTCGGCCGGACCCTCGAGCGCGAGATCGAGATGAATCTGCTGTGGTTCTGCCGGCCGCACGGCGTGAAGCTGCAGGGCCAGCGCTTCATCGCCGCTGTGCAGGCCTCCGATGCCACGATCGCGCTGACCGCCGCGCACGAGGTGCTGCACCCGCCCTTCGATATGCGCGGCGCGGTGGCCCGGCGCTGCATCGCCCAGCTCGCGGCCGACCCGCTGCTGCAGCGCATCCTGGCCGAGAAGAGCCGCGACAGCGGCTACAACAGCATCGAGGGCATCTTCGAGGAAGACACCGTGCAGGCGCTGGACCAGATCATCCAGGAGCGCCTCGGCTACGGCCAGCCGCCGGCCCAGCGCTGGGCCGACAGCGATGAGGGCATGCATGTGTTCGCCGCGGCCCTCTACGGGATGTTGAAGGCTGATCGCTTCGATCAGCGCGGCGGCAATATCGAAGCCTGGCTGGACCGCGCCCAGGCCCGAGGCCAGCTGGCGCCGGCCGCCCTGCATGCCGCCGCTGCGGCGGTGCTGGGGCGCGCTGTCGACCGGCTGTGGACCGGCGGCGCCGCGGTAGCCGCCACTTCAGATAGACCCCAACCATGAGCCCCATGAACCGTCGCCAACTGCTGCTGCACAGCGCCACCACCACCCTGCTGCCCTCGGCCCTGAGCGGCCTCCTGTCGCCGCATGCCGCTGCCGCCGCCAGCAGCGGGCTGGAGATCGCCGCGCTCGACCGCTTCGCCCGGGTGCGCATGAGCCGGCAGGACTTTCTGGTCGGCGAGCTGTCAGTGCGCAACAGCAGCGCCGAAGCGTTGGTATTGCGCCGCTTGTTGCTGCTGGGGCCGGATGCGGATAGCCAGGCCCGGCCGCTGGTGACGCTGGTCGGCGAGGCGCTGCAGGCCTTGGCGAACGGGCCCGATGGTCGCTCGGCGCGCTCCTTGCTGCTGGGGGCCGGCGAGCAGGTGCTGCTGCATCTCTGGCAAGCCCTGCCGGCTGGCGACGATGCCGGCCTGGCGCTGCGGCTGGAAGCCTCGCGGGGCGACGATTCGACAGGCATGGCCGCACTGGCCATCCCCGCCGCCGAGCCGCCGCTGCAGCTGGGTCCGCCGCTGCGCGGTGGCCCCTGGGCGGCGGTGTTCGACCCCTGGTTGGCGCAGGGGCATCGCCGCTCGGCCTTTGTGCACGAGGGTCAGCGCTTCATTCCCGCGCGATTTGCCATCGACTGGATACGGCTCGATGCCGATGGCCGCCCCGGGCCGGCGGGCCCGGCCGGCTACGCGCAATGGCATGGCCTGGACAGCGAGGTGCTGGCCGTGGCCGACGGCGAGATCGTCGCGCTGCGCGACGGCCGCGAGGACCTGCTGAACGCCCAGCGCCCCGCCCGCCCCTGGAGCCACGACGATGTGGCCGGCAACTATCTGTGCCTGCAGCTCGCCGACCATCGCTATGTGTTCTATGAGCATCTGCGCCAGGGCAGCATCACGCCCCAGCTCGGCCAGCGGGTCCGGGCCGGGCAGCCGCTCGCCCGCGTGGGCCGCTCCGGCATCAACTCCTCGGGCCCGCATCTGCATCTCCATATGGCCGACCGTCCGGCCCTGCTCCATGCCCAGGGCCGGCCCTTTGTGCTGAGCGCCTTCCGCCAGCTCGGAACCTACGCCAAGATGGACCAGGCCGAGTCCGGCCGGCTCTGGATCGCCGACCCGGCGGCACCGGCCGGGCAACTGGTCAGCGGCGAGCTGCCGGCGCCGAATGCGGTGTTGCGGTTTGAGGGCTAGGAGACTTTGTGCTTCAGCAGCCGCGACGCCGCTCGCCCTCGCTGGATGCTAGGTCGAGGGCGGTCCCAAGGCATCGAGCTTGGCGGCCACAGCTGCCGCAGCGGCGATCAGATCATTGACGAGACGATCGTCGACATTCAGATCGCCCTCGTACTCACCGAGATTGCGCACCTGATGGCATTTGTCCAGCACCCGCCATACCTCCGGCCCCAGGCCCAAGGTGTGCGGCAGTAGCTGGAAGACGATGTAGCGGTTGCTGGATCGCCAGCCATGCCAGCGCAGCGCCGCCAGGCATAAGGCATGGGCCGCGTTGTAGGCCAGATCGAAGCGGCCCTCCAGCGACAGACTGTCGGTGCGGGCATCGGCCAAGCGGGCCAAACCAGACCTGCGCAGACCGGCGAACTCGTTCGCATCGGGCGCTTCGGCTTTCAACGGCTTGCCGGGTCCGCTGAGATTCTCAAACGCTGTTGTTGAGGGCGATTTCATCCTCACCTCCGATCAGCCAGATCTTGGGCTGGGCCAGCACGCGCGAGACGAAAGCATCGCCGCGTTGCTGGCGCTGCGCAAGCTCATCAGCGGTATAGAGGGTCGGGTTCACGGTGCGGCCCAGGCTCTTGTTGAGCGCCTCCAGTGCGCCGAACAACTCCGCGTAGCTCAGCTCATCGCTGATCAGCATCAGGTCGATATCGCTGGCCGCCGTGTCCTGCCGCTTGGCCACCGAGCCATAGACGAAGGCCGCCCGGATGCGGCCCGCCAGCGGCGCCAGCGCCGCGCGCAGCGGCTCGGCCAGGCCGACGGTCTTCTGAAAGATGCCGCACAGCTCGGCGTAAATCGGCGCGGCGGGGTTGGCCTGGTAGTGCTTCTGGTTGCCGACAGCGCGCAAGGTCACCAGACCACTGGCCGCCAGCCTGGCCAACTCCCGCTGCACCGCACCCGATCCCGCGCCGGCCAGTGCGATCAGCTCGGTGGCATAAAAGCTGCGCTCCGGCTGACCGAACAAGAGGCCCAGCACGCGCTGCTGGGTGGTGGAGAACAGCGCGTCGGCCAGGCCTGCGAAGGGCTGGGCTGGCTGTGTCGGCGATGGTTGGATACCCATTTTGGGAATTTTAATACCCAAAATGGGTATGTAGCGCCTACCCGATAGGCGAGATCGTGAGTTAACGACTAATGAAGGCAACAAACAGTTGGCGTCGAAATCCCCAGGTCGACTCCGCGAGACGCAATCGTTGTGATGGCAAGTCCTTGCTCTGCAAGGACTTTTCCAATTTTTCCGGATTGCCGTGTGATAACCAGCGGAGGTACGAATTCAAGTCGCCCAGCCCAGCGGCTGGCGATGTCTCGGGGCGCCCGTCGAACGAGCTATTGGAAACTCGCCCTGTAGGTCACAGGATCTAAATTGCAGTGGCTGGAGATGTGGCCCGGCAGTTCAAAAATCTTCGGCGCGGCGCGGAAATCGAAGACTCGATAGATTGAAAACGTATCCGCGTGGTCGCGCGAAAAGCGCTCCTCATTGCTCGATACGAAGAACGGCGTGGTCTGACCGAAGGCCGTTGTTTTCACTTCAAGATGGCGCTCGCGTCCGTCGGGCCAGAAGCTCCGCACGTCATAGCCAAGCCCATCACCCTCGGTAACCGAGACATGCGCGACGCGATCAGCCAGTTGGCCGAGGCCATTCTTGGCCAGGCGCCATTGTTCAAAGCGCACGACAAACTCCTCGCCGGCGCGGCCGATTCGGCGGTTGTTCGCTTCCCGCTCAAAGTAGTCGCGCTTGATCGGGTTGCGCAGGTAGGCCGGAGCCGCCTCCATGACGCGATGCTCGCGCTTCGGCGGGGATGCGATGACCTTCTCGAAGTCGAACTCATCAGGCACATGAGTCGGGCGCTCCACCGCCGAGAGCGCTGAGGTATCGACATCGGCCCGATCCCTCATCTGTCGTTCAATTTCCTCGACCAGTTCGCGCTGAATATTGCTGGCCGGCAGGTAGCCTTGCAGAGGAGGCACCCCGAGACCCTGCAGCACGGCGCTGATGTTGCGGCGTTTGAATTCGATCGAGGCTTCGGTGCGTTGGTTCAACAGCGGCAACAGGCGCCGCCGGCGCTCCGCCTTGTTGAATCGCTGGCCATTCAAATCGAGCACCAGCATGTCCAGATAGTCGGCGACAACGAGCTGAAGCTCTTGCGCTGCCCACGGCTGCGGTCTGCCGGGCATGGCAACATCGCCGTCCTCGGCGCTCATACGCACGATCTCGAAGCCGAGTTTTCGCAGCTGCGCCTCGACGGTCTTGGCACCACCGGAGAACAGGTCCGGAGTCAGTGGCTTGGCGGCGGGCAGATGTTGAAATGCGGCACCGACGATTGCCTTCGAGTCACAGAGATCACCGGTCAGCGGGTCGCGAACGAAGTAGTCGCGCGCCGGCTTGAAGCCGTATTTCGCCAGGAAGGCATCGCGGCCGAGCCGATGAAACTCGGTGAAGGCCGCATGCACGGCCTCGCTGGTCAGTTGCGACAGCTTGGGAGACACGTATACCAAGGCCGTCGTATCGAACTCACACGTCGATATTCGCCGCCCTCAGCGCATTCGTCTCAATGAAATCGCGGCGCGGCTCGACTTCGTCGCCCATCAGCATCGTGAACACCCGGTCTGCCTCGATGGCGTCGTCGATCTGCACGCGCAGCAGGCGGCGGACGTTGGGGTCCATCGTGGTTTCCCAGAGCTGCTCGGGGTTCATCTCGCCCAGGCCCTTGTAGCGCTGGCGGCCGACGCTGTTTTCGGCTTGCTGCATCAGCCAGGCCATCGCACCGCGGAAGTCGCTGACCTTGCTTTCCTTGGCCTTCTCGCCTTCGCCCTTGCGGACGATGGCTTCCTCGCCGATCAGGCCCTTGAAGGTGCGGCCGGCGTCGGCCAGCACTTCGTAGTCGGCGCCGTGCATGAAGTCGGCATTGATGACGCTGGAGCGCACATTGCCGTGCTGGCGGCGGCTGATGCGCAGCAGCAGCTTGTCGGTACGGGCGTCGTACTCGCTGCTGACTTCTGCCTGGTGCAGCGCGGCCTGCATGGCGGCAGCGGCTTCCTCGGCGGCTTCCTTGGTGTCGAGGTTGATGGCCAGGCCGCTGGACAGCACGCGCAGCGCCTCGAAGTCCATCCAGTTGGCCAGGCGGGTGATCACGCTTTCGGACAGGACGTACTTGCGCGCCAGCTGCTCCAGCGCTTCGCCGGAGAGCACCGCGCCGCCGATGCCGGTGTGCAGATGGGCGTCCTGCAGCGCCACCTTCAGCAGGAAGGCGTCGAGCTCGGTGCCGTCCTTCAGGTATTGCTCGTGCTTGCCGACCTTGACCTTGTAGAGCGGCGGCTGGGCGATGTAGATGTGGCCGCGCTCGCAGAGCTCGGGCATCTGGCGGTAGAAGAAGGTCAGCAGCAAGGTGCGGATGTGGGCGCCGTCCACGTCCGCGTCGGTCATGATGATGATGCGGTGGTAGCGCAGCTTGTCGGGGTTGAAGTCGTCGCTGCCGGCGCCGCGGCCGATGCCGGTGCCTAAAGCGGTGATCAGCGTGATGATCTCGTTGCTGGTCAGCAGCTTCTCATAGCGCGCCTTCTCGACGTTCAGGATCTTGCCGCGCAGCGGCAGGATGGCCTGGAACTTCCGGTCGCGGCCCTGCTTGGCGGAGCCGCCGGCGGAGTCACCCTCGACGATGTAGATCTCGCACAGCGAAGGATCCTTCTCCTGGCAATCGGCCAGCTTGCCGGGCAGGCCCAGGCCGTCGAGCACGCCCTTGCGGCGCGTCATCTCGCGGGCCTTGCGCGCGGCCTCGCGGGCGCGGGCGGCGTCGAGGATTTTGCCGCAGATGATCTTGGCGTCGATCGGGTTCTCGAGCAGCCAGTCGGTCAGCAGGCGGCTGACGATGTCCTCGACCGGCGCGCGCACTTCCGAGCTGACCAGCTTGTCCTTGGTCTGCGAGCTGAATTTGGGCTCGGGCACCTTCACCGACACCACGCAGGCCAGGCCTTCGCGCATATCGTCGCCGGCCACCTCGACCTTGGCCTTCTTGGCCAGCTCGTTGTCGACGATGTATTTGTTCAGCACGCGTGTCATCGCGGCGCGCAGGCCGGTCAGATGGGTGCCGCCGTCGCGCTGCGGGATGTTGTTGGTGAAGCAGAGGACGTTCTCGTTGAAGCCGTCGTTCCACTGCATCGCCACTTCGACGCCGACATTGGTGCCCTGCTCGCTGATCTTGTCGCCCTGGGCGTGGAAGATCTTCGGGTGCAGGGTGTTCTTGCCCTTGTTGATGAACTCGACAAAGCCCTGCACGCCGCCGGCGTAGGCGAAGTTGTCTTCCTTGTTGTTGCGCTCGTCGACCAGGCGGATCTTGACGCCGTTGTTCAGGAACGAGAGCTCGCGCAGGCGCTTGGCGAGGATGTCGTAGTGGAAATCGTTATTGGTCTGGAAGATCTCGGTGTCGGGCAGGAAATGGACCTCGGTGCCGCGCTTGTCGGTCTCGCCGACGATGCGCATCGGGCTGGTCTCGACGCCGTCGACGATCTCGATCAGGCGGTCCTGCGGGATGCCTTGCTTGAACTCGAGCTGGTGGATCTTGCCGTCGCGGCGCACGGTCAGGCGCAGGGTCTTGGACAGGCCGTTGACGCAGGACACGCCCACGCCGTGCAGACCGCCGGAGACCTTGTAGGAGTTCTGGTTGAACTTGCCGCCGGCGTGCAGCTCGGTCAGCGCGATCTCGGCGGCGCTGCGCTTGGGCTCGTGCTTGTCGTCCATCTTGACGCCGGTGGGGATGCCGCGGCCGTTGTCGATGACGGAGATGCTGTTGTCGGTGTGGATGGTGACGATGATGTCGTCGCAATGGCCGGCCAGCGACTCATCGATGGAGTTGTCCACCACCTCGAACACCAGGTGGTGCAGGCCGGTGCCGTCCGAGGTGTCGCCGATATACATGCCGGGGCGCTTGCGCACGGCTTCCAGGCCCTCGAGGATCTGGATCGAATCCGCGCCGTAGACCGCGCCCGAAGACGCTTCTGCGGAGACCGCGTCCTTCTGCTTATCGGTCAGGCCATCGGGGTTCTGTTCGTTGCTCGGCACATCACTCATCGGGGACTCTCTCTCACTGTCGGGCAGCCACTTCGCCGCCCCTTTAAAAGCACTGAAGCGGGCCGAGGCCCGCTGTCGTCAAGTCAGTTCTCGCCTCAGATCCGCATCGGCATCACGACGTACTTGAAGCCGGTCTGCTCGGGGATCGTGATCAGCGCGCTGGCGGCGCTGTCGTTCAGATCGATGGACACCATGTCCTGGCTCATGTTCTGCAGCGCGTCCATCAGATAGGTCACGTTGAAGCCGGTCTCGATCAGGTCGCCGCCGTAGTCGATCTCGATCTCTTCCTTGGCCTCTTCCTGCTCGGCATTGCTGGAGGCGATGCTCAAGAGGCCCGGCTCGAAACTCAGGCGCACGGCCTTGAACTTCTCGCTGGTCAGGATCGCGGCGCGCTGCAGGCTGGCCAGCAGCGGCTGGCGGCCCAGCGTCACATTGAACTTGTGGTTCTTCGGGATCACGCGGTTGTAGTCGGGGAACTTGCCCTCGACCAGCTTGGTGACGAACTCCATGCCGCTGAAGGTGAACTTGGCCTGGTTGCCGGCGAAGCGCATCTCGATCGGCTGGTCGTCGGAGCCATCCTTGCCGCCGTCCTTCAGCAGGCGCATCAGCTCCAGCACCGTCTTGCGCGGCAGGATGACTTCCTGCTTAGGCATGTCGGCCTCCAAGGTGGCCTGGGCCAGCGCCAGGCGGTGGCCGTCGGTGGCGACCAGGGTCAGGGTCTTGCCTTCGGCAACGAAGAGGATGCCGTTCAGGTAGTAGCGGATGTCGTGCACCGCCATCGCGAAGTGCACCTGGTTGATCAGGCTCTTCAGCGTTTTCTGCGGCACAGCGAAGGCCGGGCCGAAGTCGGCGGCCTCCTGCACCAGCGGGAAGTCATCGGCCGGCAGGGTCTGCAAGGTGAAGCGGCTCTTGCCGCCCTGCAGCGTCAGCTTGCTGGCATTGGCGGTCAGGCTGACGGTCTGGTCGGCGGGCATCGAGCGCAGGATGTCGATCAGCTTGCGCGCGCCCACCGTGGTGCTGAAGTTGCCGGCGTCGCCGTCCAGCTCGGCCGTGGTGCGGACCTGGATTTCCAGGTCGGAGGTGGTCAGCTCGAGCTGCGGGCCTTGCTTGCGTATCAGCACATTGGCCAGGATGGGCAGGGTATGGCGCCGCTCGACGATGCCGGCCACGGCCTGCAGCGCGCTCAAGACCTTGTCCTGGGTGGCTTTCAACACAATCATGGAAACCTCTCTCCGCTCTGTTTTGGCTTTGGCGCCGGGCCCGTCGGGCAACAGCGCGTATTTTCACCTACTTATAGGGCAAATTCCGCTGAGGAAAGCGCTAGCCCTTCAAGGTTTGCTCCAGCACGTGGAGCTGCTGGTTCAGCTCGGTGTTCTTCTGCCGCTCGCCGCCGATCTTGCGCACCGCGTGCAGCACCGTCGTGTGGTCGCGGCCGCCGAACAGCTCGCCGATCTCGGGCAGGCTCTTCTGTGTCAGCTCCTTGGCCAGGTACATCGCGATCTGGCGCGGGCGGGCGATGCTGGCCGGGCGCTTCTTGCTGTACATATCGGCGACCTTGATCTTGTAGAAGTCGGCCACCGTCTTCTGGATGTTCTCGACCGAGATCTGCCGGTTCTGGATCGACAGCAGGTCCTTCAGCGCCTCGCGGGCCAGCTGGATATTGATGTCCTTGTGCGAGAAGCGGCTGTAGGCCAGCACCTTGCGCAGCGCGCCTTCGAGCTCGCGCACGTTCGCTCTGACGTTCTTCGCGATGAAGAAGGCCACATCCTCGGGCATCGGTGTCTGCTCGGCCTCGGCCTTCTTGATCAGGATGGCCACCCGCATCTCCAGCTCGGGCGGCTCGATGGCCACCGTCAGGCCGGCGTCGAAGCGGCTGGTCAGGCGCTCATCGATGTCCACCAGGCCCTTGGGATAGGTGTCCGAGGTCATGATGATGTGGGCGCGCTTGGCCAAGAGGGCCTCGAAGGCGTTGAAGAACTCCTCCTGCGTGCGGTCCTTGCCGGCGAAGAACTGCACATCATCGATCAGCAGCAGATCCAGCGAGTGGTACTTGGCCTTCAGCTCGTCGAAGGTCTTGCGCTGGTAGTTCTTCACCACGTCCGAGATGAACTGCTCGGCATGCAGATAGAGCACCCGCGCATCGGGCTTGTCGCGCAGCAAGGCATTGCCGACCGCGTGTATCAGATGGGTCTTGCCCAGGCCGACGCCGCCGTAGATGAACAGCGGGTTGTACATCGCGCCCGGCGCACCGGCCACATGCAGGGCCGCGGTGCGCGCCATCTGGTTGGCACGGCCGGGCACCAGGGTGTCGAAGGTCAGCGCGGTATTGAGGCGGTGGCGGCTGGCGCTGGGCGGCGGACCCAGGGCCGGATTGCTGTGGATGACGGGCTGTTGCGGGTCGCGCGGCGCGGCCGGGGCCGCCGGCACGGGTTCGGGCTGTGGCGGGCTGACCGGGCGCAGGCCGTTGTGCAGCACCTGGCCGACGGCGATCGGCTGGTTGGCGGGCAGGGGCTGGGCCACGCGGCCGACCGGCTCGCGCGCGGCCAGGGCCAGCTCCAGGCGGGCCGGTTTGCCGGCCAGCTCGGTCAGGATGGCTTCGATGCGGCCCGCATACTGGTTGCGGATCCAGTCGAGCTTGAAGCGGTTGGGCACGCGCAACGAGACGACCACCGCGTCGGCGCCGCTGCCGTCGGCCACATCGGCCGGGGGCAACGGGCGTATCCAGGTATTGAATTGTTGTTCGGGCAGTTCGGCAGCCAGGCGCTCACAGCCGCGCTGCCAAAGTTCTGCCCCAGACATGTCTGCGCTCATTGTGGAAAACTTGTTCTTGAGCGGCCGGATTGTACGGGTTTGACGCGGCCGAATCGCAGGTTATCCACAGATTTTTGGGCGCGGTCAAGCCCCCGATAACCCGGGATGGCGATCCCTCTTGATTGACCGGGGCGCCAAAGTTTGGTGTAATCGCGGGTTTTCCGGACGCCGGATGGTTGCGCACGGGCGGACTTGTTCTTTGCACTAGCATGTGGATTGATGGGTCTTGTCCCATGTCGGCCCCAAGGCAGGGCCGGCGCGGCGCACATCGGTGGCCGTCTGGGCCGTATCGGCCTGCCGACCCGTCAAGGGTACGGCAGACCGGCGCGGCTTCGGCGGCCGGGATGCCCAGCGCATCTCGTAACGATTTGCCCACAACCGCTCTCGCGGGCGAGGATTCCTCGCTGCGTTGTAGCGTCTTTAGACCTCAAGAGGTTTCATCATGAAACGCACCTACCAAGCTTCCAAGACCCGTCGCGCCCGTACCCATGGCTTCCTCGTCCGCATGAAGACCCGCGGCGGCCGCGCCGTCATCGCTGCGCGCCGCGCCAAGGGCCGCAAGCGTTTGGCTGTCTAAGTCGGGACACGACAGCGTGATCGGCCGCATCCTGCGATCGGCCGACTTTGAGCGCGTGCTGGGTTCGCCCAGCCGTGCTCGCAGCAGCCATTTCGCTGTGCACCATGTTGCGGCCAGCCCCATCCTGCCGGGCAAGAAGTTGTCCACAGATGCGGTCGAGTTATCAACAGGCGATGCACCGGACATCCACATGCTTGTGGATGAGGGCCGTGCTCAGGCGCTGCCGCAAGGCTGCTGGCTGGGTAGCGTGGTGCCCAAACGCCATGCCCGCCGCGCCGTGACCCGTACCCTGCTGAAGCGCCAGATCCGCGCCGCCTTCGTGGCCCAGGCCGCGGCCGAAGAGCCGTTGCTGCCAGGCCTGTGGGTGGTGCGCTTGCGTGCGCCCTTCGATATCAAGCAGTTCCCCAGCGCCTCGTCCGAGGCGCTGCGCACGGCTGCGCGCGTCGAGTTGGCCCAGCTGTTCGAGCGCGCACGCGCGCCGCAGCGCGAGCAACAGCGGCCGGCCCGTGCCCGGCCGCAGGCCTGAGCGATATGGACCGCCCGCCCGCCTCGCTGCCGCAGCGCTTCATGATGGGGCTGGTGCGTGGCTATCAGCTCTTGTTCAGCCACTGGCTGCAGGCCGGCTGCCGCTACCAGCCAAGCTGCTCGGCCTATGCGATGCAGGCGCTGGCCAAGCATGGCGCGGCTGCCGGCACGTATCTGGCGGCGGCTCGCATCCTGCGCTGCAATCCTTTCTGCTTGGGCGGGCATGATGCTGTGCCCGACAATCCGCCCGGCCTGTTCACCCGTCTGGGTTGCGGGTCTGGCGTCCGTTCCTCCTCCTCCAATCCTGAAGCGTCCCAATGACTGATATACGCCGCACCGTGCTGTGGGTGGTCTTCACCATGTCGCTTGTCCTGTTGTGGGACGGCTGGCAAAAGCACAACGGTCACCCCTCGATGTTCAGCCCCGCCGCACCGAAGCCGGCGGCCGTTGCTGGCTCGGCACCCGGCGCCGCCGCGCTGCCCACCGCCGCTACTCTGCCGGGCGCGGCCGCGACACCGGGCGCCGCGCCGACCGCTGCGGCACCGAGCAGCACCGGTGAAACCGTCGTCATCAGCACCGATGTGGTCAAGGCCACGCTGGACAGCCTGGGCGGCAGCCTGGTGCGGGTGGAACTGCTCAAGCACAAGGACGAGACCGACGCCAGCGGCCATATCGTCGTGCTGGACCGCAGCGCCCAGCGCGTCTACCTGGCCCAGACCGGCCTGGTCGGTGTGGCCGGCGCGCCCAGCCACCTGACCCCGATGAGCCTGGTGCCCGGGGAGCGCAGCCTGAAGGACGGTGAGCAAAGCCTGGTCGTGCGCTTCGAGTCGCCCGAGCAGGGCGGCGTCAAGCTGGTCAAGACCTACACCTTCAAGCGCGGCGACTATGCGGTGGACGTCAAGCATGAGGTGCTCAACACCTCGGCCGCGCCGCTGACGCCCCAGCTCTATACCCAGCTGGTGCGCGACGGCAATCCGCTGCCCAATGAGTCGAGCTTCTATTTCACCTTCACCGGCCCGGCGATGTATACCGACAAGTCGAAGTTCCTGAAGCTCGACTTCAAGGACATCGAAAAGGGCAAGGCCAGCGTCGAGAAGAATGCCAGCGATGGCTGGGTTGCGATGGTCCAGCACTACTTCGCCAGCGCCTGGCTGCACAAGGGCGACAGCCCGCGTGAGTTCTACGCGAAGAAGGTCGACAACAATCTGTACTCGGTGGGCATGCTGTTCCCGCTGGCCCAGCTGGCGCCCGGCGCCAGCGTCAGCGCCGACCACCAGCTCTTCGTCGGCCCGCAGGAAGAGAACAAGCTGGCCGTGCTGGCCCCGGGCCTGGAGCTGGTGAAGGACTATGGCTGGTTCACCATCCTGTCCAAGCCGCTGTTCTGGCTGCTCGACCAGCTGCACAAGCTGCTGGGCAACTGGGGCTGGTCCATCATCGCGCTGGTGGTGCTGCTGAAGATCGCGTTCTACTGGCTCAATGCCAGCGCCTACCGCAGCATGGCCAAGATGAAGGCGGTCAACCCGCGCATCACCGAGATGCGCGAGCGCCTGAAGGACAAGCCGCAGCAGATGCAGCAGGAGATGATGAAGATCTACCGCGAGGAGAAGATCAATCCGATCGGCTCCTGCCTGCCGATCTTCCTGCAGATGCCCTTCTTCATCGCGCTGTACTGGGTGCTGCTGTCCAGCGTCGAGATGCGCCATGCACCTTGGATTCTGTGGATCACCGACCTGTCGGCCAAGGATCCGTTCTTCGTGCTGCCCATCCTGATGACGCTGTCCAGCCTGTTCCAGGTCTGGCTGAACCCGACGCCGCCGGACCCGATGCAGGCCAAGATGATGTGGATCATGCCGCTGGCCTTCAGCTTCATGTTCTTCTTCTTCCCCGCCGGTCTGGTGCTGTACTGGCTGACCAACAACATCCTGTCGATCGCCCAGCAGTGGATGATCAACCGGCAGCTCGGCGTCAACAAATAGCCGCTGGCGCCAGCATTTCACGAAGCCCCCGGGTGCCCCCGCACTTGGGGGCTTTTTTATTCGCGCCGCCAGGCCTTTAATCGATCACATGCGGGGCAGAGAGTCACCGGCCTGTCAAAGACGACAGTGCCAGGCGACAAGGCCCATCAGCGGGGCTCACGCGAGCGCCCGCTGACAGCCTCCCCCGCGCCATACACCGCGACATATCCCGGACGCCGACCCCAAGGTCGGCGTTTTTCGTGAGAGGTGGCCGCCATCGGTGAAAATTCGCCCATGCTGTCCCGCCACCAAGATCCCATCGTCGCCATCGCCACTGCTCCCGGACGAGGCGCGGTGGGCATCGTGCGCGTCTCGTCGGCGCAAGACCTGACCCCCATCGTGCAGGCCCTGTGCGGCAAGACCTTGAAGCCGCGCGAGGCCAGCTACCTGCCCTTCCGCGCGGCCGATGGCGAGGCCATAGACCAGGGCCTGGCCCTGCTGTTCCCGGCCCCGCACTCCTATACCGGCGAGCATGTGCTGGAGCTGCAGGCCCATGGCGGGCCGGTGGTGCTTCAGCTGCTGCTGGCGCGCTGCATGGAGGCCGGCACCGGCATGCGCATGCGCCTGGCCGAGCCCGGCGAGTTCACCCAGCGCGCCTTTCTGAACGGCAAGCTCGACCTGGCCCAGGCGGAGGCCGTCAGCGATCTGATCGACGCCAGTACCGAGGCGGCCGCGCGCAGCGCCAGCCGTGCGCTCGCTGGCGCGCTGTCCGGCGAGGTCGGCGAGCTGCGCGATGCGCTGATCAAGCTGCGCATGCTGGTCGAGGCCACGCTGGACTTCCCGGAGGAAGAGATCGACTTTCTGCAGCAGGCCGATGCGCTGGGTCAGCTGGACCGCTTGCATGCCCGGCTCGCGGCCGTGCTGGACCGCACGCAGCAGGGCGCGCTGCTGCGCGAGGGTATCAAGGTGGTGCTGGCCGGCCAGCCCAATGTCGGCAAGAGCTCGCTGCTGAACGCGCTGGCCGGTGCCGAGCTGGCCATCGTCACGCCGATACCCGGCACCACGCGCGACAAGGTCAGCCAGACCATACAGATCGAGGGTGTGCCGCTGCACATCAGCGACACCGCCGGCCTGCGCGAGACCGAGGACGAGGTCGAGCGCATCGGCGTCGCGCGCAGCTGGGATGCGATCGCCGATGCCGATGTCGTGCTGTTCCTGCACGATCTGAGCCGTATTGGCCAGGCGGACTACGAGGCCGAGGACCGCCTGATCAACGAGCGCCTGCAGGGCGTCGATGCCGGCCGCATCCTGCAGGTTTTCAACAAGGTCGACACCACCCATGGGCAAGACCTGGCCCCAGGCGCTGTCGCGCTGTCCGCCAAGACCGGCGCCGGCCTGAGCGAGCTGCGCCAGCGCCTGCTGCAGCAGGTCGGCTGGCACGCCACGCCCGAGGGCCTGTTCATCGCCCGTGAGCGCCACGTCCAGGCGCTCAAGCGCACCCGCGAGCATCTGGAGCTGGCCAAGGCCGTGGCCACCCAGCAGCCGCCGGCCCTGGATCTGCTGGCCGAAGAGCTGCGGCTCTCGCACGACGCCCTCGGCGAGATCACCGGCGCGTTCTCGGCCGACGATTTGCTCGGCGAGATATTCAGCCGGTTTTGTATCGGGAAATAAAAAGCATGTTCCAGGACGTTCCGTAACGTCCCATGCAGATCGCAAATACCCTGTAAATTCAACGACTTAAAGAGAATTTGAGTCCATGATTGCTTGTGGAAGTGCCAGAACATCCAAGGGTCTTTGAGTCCAAATTTGAGTCCATATTCGAAGTGTTCGACAATTTGGCTGTTTCCATGGACTCACGGAGGCAGTCGTGGCCCTTACAGAAGTTGCCCTGAAGGCGCTCAAGCCCAGAGACAAGCCCTACACACTCGCTGATGATCGAGGCCTGTATGTCGAGGTGCTGACGACGGGCAGCGTGATCTGGCGCTACCGCTATCGCCTCGATGGCAAGCAGGAGAAGCTAACTCTCGGCAAGTACCCTGCCCTCTCGCTGCGCAATGCCCGTCTGAAGCGGGATGAGGCCGCCCGCACCGTGGCGCTAGGGCACTCCCCTGCGGAGCAAAAGCAGCTGGCCAAGGTTCCGGCGCCCGACACCATCACGGTGGCCGAGTTCGGCGAGCGCTTCTTCCGGGAGGTGGTGGCCAAGGACCGGCAGGACGTGTCGAGTCCGCGCCGCTATTTCGAGAAGTCCATCTTGCCCGTGATCGGCGCCAAGCCCGTGCGGGAGGTCACCACGGAGGATGTGCGGACCATCATCTGGCGCAAGAAGGATGAGGGCTTCGATGCCGCAGCTGGCCAGCTGCGCAGTGTGCTGAAGCGGATGTTTGACTATGCGCTGACGTGTGGGCTCGCCCCGATCAATCCGGTGTTGGCGCTGCCCATGCGTCATGTCCACAGGTCCAAGTCCCGCGATCGGGCCCTGTCGCCCGAAGAAATCAGGGACTTTCTGCGTGCCGCCATCGAGTCCAACATCCGCCGGCAGTTCAAGTTGGCACTGCACCTGATCCTGCTGACCATGGTGCGTAAGTCCGAGCTGCTGCTGGCGCGCTGGTCAGATGTCGACTTTGAGCAGGCCGAATGGCACATCCCCGCCGAGCACTCCAAGACCGGCAAGCCTCACATCGTGTACCTGTCGCGCCAGGCGGTCGAGCTGTTCCGGGAACTGAAGGTGTTGGCGGATACCAGCGAACTGGTGTTGCCGGGTCGGGGCAGCTTGACCAAGACCTTTGCCCACAACTCGATCAACACCGCGCTGAAAGTTGCCCTGCAGGGGCAGGCCATCCCAGCCTTCACCGTCCACGATCTGCGCCGCACGGCCTCGACTCTGCTACATGAGAATGGCTGGCCATCGGACGTGGTAGAGAAGGCCCTCAATCACATCATTGGTGGCGTGCGCGGCGTCTACAACCGGGCCGAGTACGCGCCGCAGCGGCGCGAGATGCTGCAGTTTTGGGCGGACTACATCGAGTCCCTGATCACATCCGGCAAGGTCATCATGGGTCGGTTCAGCCGCCAGGCCTGATGCTTCACAGCGCATCACATGCCGCTGACTCTGCAACAACGAGCGCATCCAGCCTGAAAGCAAGTCATGCCCCCACCGCAGCTGCCTGCCCGTGAGTCCCTGACCGTCGAGTTCAAGAGCGACCGCACGCGCCTGCCAGACCGCGACCTGATCGAAGCCATCGTCTGTCTCGCCAACGCCGAGGGCGGCGAGCTGTGGCTGGGCGTGGAGGACGACGGCGCGCCGACGGGGCTGCATGTCGAGCACCGACAGCTGATGGGTATGGCCGGCCTGGTGGCCGCGCGCACTTCGCCATCGCTGGCGGTGACTGTCACGCCCGTGCAATTTGGCAATGTCGTGGTGGCCCATATCGCCGTGCCCAAGGCCCAGGGCGAGGTGGCGACCACCGGCGGCGTCTACCTGCGTCGTCGCCTGAAGGCCGATGGTGAGCCCGAGTGCGTGGCCATGCTGCCGCATGACCGCGCCAGCCGCGCGAGCAGCTTCGGCCAGTTGGACGCCTCTGCCCAGATCGTGGCCGGCGCCACCTTGGCAGACCTGGACCCGCTAGAGCGGGAGCGCCTGCGCCAGAGCGTGCAGCAGTATGGCGGCGACCGAGTGCTCTTGGGGCTGGACGATGAGGCGCTGGACAGCGCGCTGGGGCTGACCGGGCGTCTATCCGGCGGTCACCGCGCACCCACGCTGACGGGCCTGCTGTTGATCGGCCGCGAGCCGGCGCTACGCGAGCTGGTGCCCACCCACGAGTTCGCCTTTCAGGTGCTGGCGCGCGAGTCGGTGCGCTTCAACGAGTTCCGGCGTTTCCCGCTGCTCAAGGCCCTGGACTGGCTGGAGACCAATTTCCGGCCTTACAACCCTGAGGATGAGCTGCAAGTGGGGCTGTTCCGGGTGCCCGTGCCCTTGGTGGACCTGGGGGCGTTTCGCGAGGCGGTGGCGAATGCGCTGATCCATCGTGACTATCACCGCCTGGGGGCCGTGCATGTGCGGCTGGAAGACGGCGCCCTGGTCGTCAGCAATCCCGGCGGCCTGGTCGATGGCGTGACGCTGAGCAATCTGCTGACCATCGAGTCCCATCCGCGCAATCCGCAACTGGCGGACGCGATGAAGCGCATCGGCGTGGTCGAGCGCTCGGGGCGAGGTGTGAACAAGATTTTTCGGGGTCTGCTGAAGTTCGGCCGACCGGCGCCGGACTACAGCCGTACCTCGCGTGAGGATGTCGTGCTGCGTTTGCCGACAGACCCGGCGGATCTGGAATTCCGGCGCCTGGTGGTGGACGCCGAGCGGGGCGGCAGCAGTGAGCTGCCGATCGACAGCCTGATTGCCCTCAGCGCGCTGCGTACCCAGAGGCGGCTGACGGCCGAAGAGCTGGCCGCCTACATCCAGCGCGACGTGGCTCAGGCACGGCAGACGCTGGAGGCCCTGACCGAGGCCGGCCTGGTAGAGCCTCACGGCGCCACCCGGGGGCGCAGCTACATGCTGTCGGCTCAGGTGTACCGGTTGGCGGGCGGCCAAGCCGCCTACACGCGTCAGGCCGGTTTCTCGGCGATCCAGCATGAACAGATGGTGTTGAGCTACATCCGCCAGCATGGCCGGATTGTCCGGGGCGATGTGATGGAGCTGTGCCGCTTGTCCAGTGACCAGGCGGCCACCTTGCTGCGGCGGCTGAAGGCCAAGGGCGTGCTGAAGCAGCAGGGTGAACGGCGCTGGGCCAGCTACACGCTGGCGGGTGAAGTCTGAGCAGCTATGGGCAGTTCTATAGGGTTCTATAGGGTTCTATGGGCTTGGGCTGCTTCATGGCCGAGCGGGCATCGTCACGCCGGGGCCCCGGTATTGGTGTGCTGGTCGAACTGCTACGGACACCACCCATAGATGGAATCCACGCGGGTGGGGAGGACGTGGCCATGCTTGAGATGCACGCCGTGTTGTCCGTGGGAGGACTATCGGCGGCTGGCTGGTGTGTGTTGCCGAGCGACTCTTAGAATAGTCCGGTGCGCTTGTCTGCGCCAGCTGCCCACCATGGCCCACTCGGTTCGCCGGGACGACAGTCGCTTTCTATTCGCATGAGCTTCCAACGTAACGGCGGAACTCGGCAGTGGGCACCGGGCTATTCCGCTTCAACGTCTGGAGCGTCTTGTGAATTTCATCCCCACTACGGCTACCGCAGCCGAAAAACTGAAGCGCCTGGCTAAGCAGCAGCGCAAAGCGTCCGGCACCTCCCTCGGGGTCGCACTCGAAAGTGTTGCGCACGCCCACGGTTACTCCAGTTGGAAGCACGTGACTGAGTGCCTCGAACAGTCCAAGCGTTTGCCTGGCGCTCGTCCTGCGCTACCGGCTGTGCTGGCCGCCTATCTCCGTGAGCTCAATGCGCGCCAGCCTGTATCGGATATCGATCAGGAAGCCTTCAGGCACGGCCTGGTGTTCGCAATGGATGTCAAGGATGTCGATGGTGTTGCGCTCGGCGCCGAACTTGCCGAGTGTGACGATGTATGGCCGCTCGCAGCTTCCGATCTTTGGAACCAGTTCGTGCATGCGAAGGACCACGAAGACGGCGTTGCGCTGGTCGATAAGTTGCCGCCTTCCGATCTGTTGACGGCGGCACAGGAGGAGCTGACGAACTACCGACTCTTCCGCTACACGGGAAGCGACGTGCCCAGTTCTTTGGAGATGGCCTTTCGAAACGTCTTCGGCCAGTTCTTCTTCGCACCACGGATGGTGTGGATGAAAGGCACGTTCATCGACATGGAAGAGGCGCGGGAGGTCCAGGTGGCAGGCCACTCCGTCTACTCGTCCCGGCCGAACACCCGGACTGAGTCCTCTACGAGTTCGCGCCCCAAACCAGATACGGGTACGGACTCGGCGGGGTCAGATGACCGACCACCAAGTTCGGCATCTGAGCTGGCCCCTGAACCTAAACGAGGACAAGGATTCATTCCGCGTTTGGACATCATGCGGATGCAGCCAGGCTTGTACGAATACCGACTGACGCACCAAGGACAAGCAATGCTGAGCGGTGCGGGACTCGCCAGCATTCGCGAAGCCATAGAGGAGGCTGCTGACATTACCGGCGATATCCTTGGCTTCGAGGTTGGCTATGCCGGTGTCACTGTCGGCACCTTTCCGCTGGATGAGCTGCAAGCTTCCGCCGAGGCCATTGCGCATCGGGCTGTGCAAACCGCGTCATTGTTCGGAGCCCACTGAGGCTCATAACTTCGGTCCGCGCCCGAGCGGTCCGTCTCCTTTCCCGTTAGTATTTTGAGAAAAGAAGGGGAGGATCGCTTGGATGCTTATGACAACGCTGGAAGCCGCTCGGTAGCGATCTACTGGGACTTCGAGAACTTGCATGCTGGTCTCGTCGAGGCGAAGTACGGTGAAGGGGCCTACGCAAAGCAGGACAACCGATTCAAGGCGCAAGAGCCATTGATCGACGTGCAGGCCTTGGTCGAGCTAGGCGCGTCCTTTGGGCCCGTGGCAATCAATCGCGCCTACGGAAACTGGCAGTTCTTCGGGCGCTACAGGGACGCGTTGCTGCAGAACGCCGTCGAGTTGATTCAGCTATTCCCCCCTGGTGCGTCGGCCAAGAATGGAGCCGACATCAAGCTCTGCCTGGACGCGACCGAGGACATCAGCCGGTTTGACCACATCGGTACCGTCATCATCGTGGGCGGTGACAGCGACTTCATGCCGGTTGCACAGAAGATCAAGGCGGCGGGGCGTACGTTGGTCGGCATCGGCAACCGCAAGAACACCAACCGGCATTGGGCCAAGAGCTGCCATGAATTCAGGTACTACGACACGCTGATCGAACCCGCACCTGAGCAGGACGCAAAGCCAGTCGATGCAAGAGAGGTCTCGTCGACTCCTATCGATCCGACGGCCGACATGCTGCGGCGCGCGATTCGTCTTCTGGCCGAATCGAAAGGCGAGGCCTGGGTTCACAAGGCCAGCGTCTGGCCCATGATGAAGCGACTGGACTCCACCTTTGACCTGAAGGGCCAGGGCTATGCCAGCTTCAGCGAGATGCTGAAGGCGATGGATGCCATCGTGGAAGTCAAGAAGGGCGAGAAGGATCACTTGGTGAGACTGCGGTAGCCATCGGGCCTTCGTGTGGAGGAGGCGATGATGACTCTGTCGTCGGCATTCGCAGACCCTGGTGGAGGCACTGGCCGCCCTGCTTCAGCAGCGCCTGGTGCTGATTCTTAGCAAAAATCAGCACGCGCCGAGCGCCGAACCCAACGCAAACTTGTGTCATGGGAAACGCCACCTTCGTCCGCCAGCCCCGTGCCCATACATCGCGCAGCAGCAGCCGTCGCCAGCGGCTGACCATTGACTTCCGTCGGCACGGTCCGGCACTGGCCGCCATCGCGCGCTCGCGCCGCATGAGTGCGGCTGCGCTCGCCAGAACCGTCCTCAGTGAGTGGCTGGACGCGCAGGCTGTTGGCGCTTCGCCTGTCGGTGCGACTGACACGGCGCCGGCCGCATCGGTTGCGCTGCACACAGACGCCCCGTTAGCCAAGTTGACCTTGCGCCTGCCCGCCGACCGGGCCGCCAAGCTGGCCCGCGCCGCGCGTGCGGCCGAGTTGTCGCAGGGGATGTATGTCGCGCAACTCCTGGATGCGCATTCAGAGGAAAAACCGCTGGGTGCCAGCCCGAGGGAGCTCGTGTTGTCGCTGGTGCGATCCAACGCCAAGCTGGCGGCTTTGAGTAGCGGTCTGAAGTCCCTGGGGCGCGCACTGGAACAGTCCTCCTCCCCTGAGTCGGCGGGCTTCGATGTCCTGGTGGCAGGGCTGACCGCAGACGTGGGTCAGCACTTGGCCTCGGCCGCGCCCCAGATGGCGGCATTGCCGGCGTCATGGCGTTGTCCGGCTCGCAAGTCCGATGCCGGGTGAAATGCATGGTGCCCCCGACCTCTTCCTCGGTGATCGATGGTGTGCTGGTGCAATGGGGCGAGCGGCTGTTCTATCCCGGCAACCGCATCGTCAAGGTGGAGCCGCCGCGCTTGAATACCTTGTGGCGTCGCCAGGCTGCCGTGATCCGTCGGCGTATCGAGGCTACCGTGACCCGGCGTGCACCGCAGGTAATGGTCAAGGTGACCGGTGGTGGCCGAGGCATGGGTGCCATCGCGGCCCACTTCCGCTACATCAGCAAGAACGGACAGCTGGCCTTCGAGGACGAGCGGGGCGTGGTTCGACAGGACAAGGAAGCGCTGCATGACCTGGCCGAGCAGTGGCGCTTGGGCGGCTCCCTGATCGAGGAGACCAGCCCTCGCCGGGAGGCCTTCAATCTGATGCTGTCGATGCCACGCGGCACCGATCCGCAGATCGTCCTGATGGCCGCTCGGGAGTTCGCCCAGATCGAGCTGAAGGACCACTTCTATGTGATGGTGCTGCACGAGCACCAGGAGAACCCGCACGTTCATCTGAGCGTGCGGGCCGAGTCCATGGGTGGCAGGCGTCTGAACCCGCGCAAGGCCGATCTGCATCGGTGGCGCGAAACCTTTGCGGAGCGGCTGCGTGGCTACGGCATTGAAGCCGAGGCCACGCGCCAGGCCACCCGAGGGGAGGCGCGCCGCCACGAGCACTTGTGGCAACGCAAGGCCAGGGAGGACGGACGGCTGCGCAGTACCCCCGAATCGATGAAATCAGGCGATGCCTACCTGCGCAGCCGCATGGGCGCGCTGCGGGCTTGGGCTCACATCGTGGCCGCGCTCAGGACCTCGGATCAGGCCGGTGATCGCGAGCTGGCGGAGCGCATCGCCAGCTTCATTCGGGGCTCGACCTTCGCGAAGGAGCACAGCCGAAAACGGGAGCGTGAGGTGCCGGCGCATTCGCGTGTTCGCGATGTTGAGCTGGTCGTCTCCAGAGACGTACCTGGGCCTGAATTCAACCGGTGATCGATCGACTACTGCAGTGCAGCGAGATCGGTCGATCGCCCTGGAGGCACTGATTCACGTTCACGCCCCTCAAGCGGTCATCGGCAGATGTCGACGGCCCTTGCGCCGCGAGCCAGCAGTGAGAATGTGAGCCATGGACCCGTGCGTAAATGGAAAGCGTTCCACAGCTGCCTCCAACCTGTTCCTAACCGCCCAACAACCAAGGATTCATCGATGCCGATCCCAGCTGAAATCACACCAAGAGAGCACCTGCGTGTATTCGACTTGGTGCGAGAAGCGGGAGTCGATGTCAGCGACTGGAAGAACTTCGCCAAGGGCGCGGCGCACGAGGCGTCAAATCCAAAGTATTGCTACGAATGGTCATTCCTTCAGCCAGGCCGCGTTGTAGTGCTCAAGCTGTGGCACGACAAGCTGATCGAGAGCAACGGACATATCGAACAGCATCTAAACCTTATCGCGGATGCACGCAAGGAGCCGACTGGGTCGCGAGTAAAGCGACGCGAGCACATGCGGCAAGCGATCCATATAGCGATCGACGGGAAGCTGCCGATCCGCGTGATCGTCATGAAGGCACGTCCTCCTCGTATCACGAAGACTGGCAAGAAGACGCGCACCGTCGATCATCAGATCCTGGATCCACTCCCATGGGCTGTAGTCAGTGGTGAGGCAAACGGAGGGATCGTTCTTCGCCGTGGTGCGCCAACGGCTCCGTATGTCGACCAGTACGATTGCACCGAAAACGCTGACGCAACCCCGAAGAAGAAGGATGTGCCGGCCGGCTCAGTGTTCGTTCGCGATCCCAGTGTCAGAAGGCGCGTTCTCGCGGTGGCGATGGGACTGTGCGAGCTGTGCAAGCAGCCAGGTTTTCAACTGCCGAACGGAAGCGTCTATTTGGAGACGCACCACGTCATCCCATTGTCCGAAGGTGGCCCCGACAGCGTTGACAACGTCGTGGCGATCTGCCCGAACGACCACCGCGAAGCGCATCACGGCAAGCTGGCGGGGGACATTCGCACGCGGCTGCTCGACGTGATCGGCAAGAGGAGGTCGTAGGAGGTCGACTTGCGCTGGTAGTCAGCGGGAGTTCGCGCGCAGCGGCCGAAGGACAGAACCTGCTGCGGAGCCGACCAAGCATTCAGCACGTCGCTTGCGCAATGGGGCGATAAGCGCCGCGCCATAAGGATGACTCCAAGCAGCCTTGACATGCGCTTCTGTATCGACGGGCAGGCCTGCAGCGGTTGCTGCCATTCGGCTGGACAAGGTGACAGGCTGCTACTGCTCCTTTGCCGACACAGTTCGCTCCGCAAGACTATGGGCTCCACGCAGTCAGGCGTCGCGCCACCTCGTCTTTAGGCAGGCGACATTTCACGCTTGCCGCTATGCCGGACAAACCTTGGTGGAGGGTGCTGCGATCCACGCCCAGGACGGCAAGTTGATCTAGCAACCAGAGAAGGCCGTAGGTCGCGGTCTTCTCTTTCTCCGCTTCGTTGCGGAGATTGCGATCCCCCGTCACCAACGCATGGTCCTGACGCAAGGCCAGGACCAGGGCAAAGCAGTCGGCCAGCGAAAGTACTGAGCGTCGGCGTTTGATGGTTTGGACGAGTTGCAGTTCGGGAGGGTCGAGAGCCAGAACGCCCAGTCCCAATGTCCTCAGATACGGACCGTTTGTGTCCTTGAGTTCGTCCTCGTACAGCAAGTCCGGAACCACCATGCTCAAGCCGCTAGCAAAAGCTGGCACCAGCAGGTTCCCGCGCGCTAAGTCAATGAGCACGGAGGTGTCCGAGACGAGGATGGTCATGGACTACACCCCCTGCCCCATCAGGCGATTCAGATCGCGAACGGTCATGTGGAGCAGTTCGGCCGCCTTGGCCTCGGACAGCGCGTCCTCGGCTACGGCCCGCAAGCAGAGGCGCTCCATGCGTTGTGGGCGCTCCGGCGGTATGTCGTTTGGCTCTTTCGCACCTTGCGCGTTCAAGCCGCGTGCGCGTATCACTCCGAACAACTTCCCGTACGCAGCCTTGGACAACACCTCAAGTTGGGAGCAGCGCACAACAAGGCATGCCACGCTGACCTTGAACAGTCTCTGAAGCTCTGCTAACTCCCCAAGTGATATGAATGTACGGTTCGCGCCAAGCAGTCGCTTCATCATTTCCTTGGCCATCAAGAAGGCACCGGCGAATCGATCGGCTGCCTTCTCTTCTTCCTTGTCGCTCAAACCTACGCACTTCAGCACCAGGTGTGCAAGTTCGTGCGCAAGCGTGAACCTCTGCCGCACGCCGTTGTGCTTGCCGTTGACGACGATTACCGGAACGTTCGGCTGGCCAGGACGTTGCACGAACGCCTTGGAGCCGGACACTTCCTCCGCGAGCTGGATGGCGATGACCTTGATCCCTTTTTGTTCCATCAGTTCCGCCATCTGCGGAATGGGGTCGATGCCGAGCCGCCAAAGCTCTCTCAGCTTGTCCGCCGCCAGTTCTGCATCCTCGACGCGACGAATGTGGAACTCCGGCGCGTCTGGGGCTTCCCATGCTGCGTCCAAGTCTGGCAGCAACTCCTCAAGCTCCAAGTACCTTTCAACACGGTCAAGGACCGCAGCCTCCACGGCGCGCTCTTCCTTCGCGCCCGTGTGAGGTGCCTTGCGGAAATCGATGCCCGTCAGCTCGATCTCACGCGTCGCCAACAGATAGTCAGGTCTTACGTTCAGCGCCTTCCCGAGGGCCAGCAATACCGTGGAACTCGGCATCATCTCGTCTCGCTCGTACTTGCCAATGGCCTGGGCTGACACCAGCCCGTCGATCGCTGCTTCCAGTTCCCGCAGGGAGAAGCCCATGGCATCCCTTGCGCGCTTCAGTCGGTTGCCGATCATGTGTGTGCCTCCAGTTCAATCGATGTACCTCCTTGGGCAATTGCCAACCGGTTTACAGATTGACGGTTCTAATTGTTGTTTGTAAACTTTCCTGCGTCAACCTTCTGGAGGACGACATGAGTAGCCGAAACAACGTTCACGTGGTTCGCCGCGGGCCTCAATGGGGCGCGCTCAGGGAGGGGGGCGAGCGGGCAAGCGGCCTGTTCGACACCCAGGCCCAGGCGATCGATGCCGCCCGCCAGATGGCGCGGCAGGGCCAAGGGGAGTTGCTGATCCATGGGGAAAACGGGCGCATCCGCGCCCGGGACTCCTACGGCAACGATCCTTGTCCGCCCAAGGACAAGGCCTGACCCGCTACGTGTAATTTCAACGAGACAGGAAGGAGCAAAACATGAAGCACCAATAGAAAACAGCCGAGTACGAAATCGCACTCGGCTGTCGGGTGAACGAGCGCTACGCAACTCGTCCAGGTTTGGCGACCACGATTCTCCGTAGCGATCCACCCTTCGTCAAGTGCGTCCAACCCGCTGGCTGAGCCGGCGGACGGCCCCCGCATTTTTCGGAGATTCCGATGGATACCCTTGATCAAGCGGCCCCTGCGGCCAAACCCAACCCCAAGCGCCACGACATCGTCGTCAACGGCAAGCCCCGCCAGGTCGAAGGACCGCTCATCACGTATGACGAGGCGGTACGCCTTGCCTATCCTGAGGGCCCGTTCGACATCATCTACACCGTCGCATACACGAACCCCAACGGGCATGACGGTACGCTGGCGCCCGGCCAGAAGACGCCCGTCCACGACGGCATGGAGTTCCGTGTCCGCCGTACCAACCGCAGCTGAGGCGGCCATGCAACGGCTCCTCAACGACGGCTTCGAGGCCGAGGTGCGACAGCAGCATCTCCTGGTGCATTCGGTGCCCTACGTGAACGCTAAGCGAGAAGTTCATCTGGGCATGTTGGTGTGCAAGTACGTCGAGGACGCCGGGGCCATTCTCCCGCCCACCGCGCCTGGTGACGATCACCAGGTCTGGTGGGTGGGGGGATTCCCCTGCCGATCTGATGGGACACCCTTGACGGAACTGGTCGCTGAGACGCGGCCGCAAGAGTTCCACGTGTTCGAAGGGTGCGTCGCGCAGCATCGCTTCTCTAACAAGCCTGAGGAGTTCTCGAGCAGCGGCTTTCCGAATCACTACGAGAAGATCACGCACTACGTGACCCTGATTGAGAGCCAGGCGAGAGCCCTCGACGGTGATGCGGACGCACGCACCAGGCGGATCATCGAGCCCCGCGAAGAGGAATCGGTTTTTCGCTACGCCGACACGTCGAGCGTCCGCGCCGAAATCGTCGCGACGTCGGCCCGGCTGAAGCTGCGGAAGGTCGCGATCGTCGGGCTCGGTGGCACGGGGGGATACGTGCTGGATCAGGTGGCCAAGACGCCGGTATGGCAGATCGACCTTTTCGATGGCGACGTGTTCAAGCAGCACAACGCATTTCGTGCCCCCGCCGCTGCGACGAAGGAAGTCCTGCGTGAGCGGCTGAAGAAGGTGGACTACTACGTCCGTCTCTACGATCCGATGCGCAGGGGGCTGGTCCCACATCCCTACTGCCTCGACGACGACAACGTCGCCGAGCTGGCTGGCTTTGACTTCGTGTTTGTATGCGTTGACCGCGGCGACGCGCGGAAAACTGTGTGCGAGTACCTGGCGGGACAGGGCATTCCGTTCATCGACGTCGGTATGGATGTCGTGATGGACCCTCGGACGCTCGAGCTCGACGGCACCTGCCGTGTGACGACCATCACTCCTGACGCGAATGAGCACCTTGCACGGTCCATTCCGATGGACCCCGACAACGGCGATGCGCTCTATCGGCAGAACATCCAGGTGGCCGATTTGAACGCCTTGAACGCTCAGCTCGCCGTGATCAAGTGGAAGCAGCTTTTTGGCTTCTATGAGGACGTCGCGCGTTCGTGCCATACCGCGTACACCGTTGCCACGCAGTCCCTCACGCGTGGCGAGACCGGCAAGGAGGGCTCGCAGTGATAGCTGCCAGGATCAGACCGAGCTTCGTCGAGTTCATTCCTGACGATCTTGAGGAAGGGGTGCTGTACATCAGCGACCGCTACAAGACTTGCTCACACAAGTGCTGCTGCGGATGCGGTGAAGAGGTGGTCACCCCTTTGTCCCCCGCAGAGTGGGGGCTTACGCGCGAAGGAGAGGTGGTGTCGTTGTGGCCGTCGATCGGCAACTGGGACTATGCGTGCCGATCGCACTACATCATCGAGCGCAATCAGGTACGTTGGGCCGCCCCAATGAGTGCTAGGCAGATCGCAAGCGTTCAGCGGCGAGATGCCGCCGACCTTCGGCGCACGGTGTCGCTAAGCAATGCAGCCAAAGGTGCCGCTGATCCGGTCATGGAGACCAGCATGGCGCAGTCTGTTAATTGGTGGCAACGCCTCATCAGGTGGATGTTTGGCGGCGGCGACATCTAAGGGGGCGAAAGCTCTGGGCCGCTCATCCCACCGTTTTCCGAGCAGAGGCGGAGCGGCCACTGGGCAAGCTATGGCGGCTTGAGCCTGATAGCAGTTGTTCCGTGCGTGGTCTACGAACGACTGCCTTCAGCCGAGACTGTGTGAGAACGCGCGCTCAATCTGAGGTCAACAAGGCATTGGATCCGATGCAGAGGGCCTCACCATCTCCCTTCCCTGAGCTCCATATAGAGCTATCAGAGTAGCCGTTCGAGAGTATGCGACTATTTGTCCGACTCGGATTCCAACTTGATCCTGTGGCGGCGGCGAATACACACTGCCGGTCACAAGCAGCCGGTTACGCCAGACGGCTTTCGAGTAGGCTTCACAGGGAGGCCATTTACAGGCACAACGTATGGAACTTGAAGCAAGGAACCGCCTGTTGGGCGAAATCGCTGAGACCCTTCGAAACGGCCGAACGCCAGAGGCAATTTCTGTGCGAGAACTGATCGGATGGTTCGATGCACTTCGTCGCGGCACTAACGTCAATTGGCACATCCGTCGCTCTCTCGAGCAGGCAGGTCTACTGACCGTGCCGGACTTCGAGGGCTCACACATTGACGGTCGCGTTCAGTTCGCCTTACCGCCGTTACCACCGCAAGCCGAGGCTCAGCAAGAAGCGCAGCCCGAACCAAGGCCAGACGACCAAGCGCCAGAGCCGCCGCAACCGCTGGAGCCAGAGTCGGCTCAGTTTGTGGGTGGAGCCGGTGTGGAGCCTGCCTATCGCGTCAGTCGACTTCTCGATCCACGTTTGAGGCTTGTCATCGTCGGGCCAGATGCTCCGCTTGAGCAAGCAGTGACACTCATGCTTCGACATGACTACTCGCAGCTTCCGGTGATGACGAATGAACGTGATGTACGGGGTGTCGTGAGCTGGGACAGCATCGGGCCTGCAATGACATTGGGGCAGCCTGCGCCTCAATTCGTGCGCGAATGCATGCGGCCGCATGTTGAAGTCAAGGATACGGATTCGCTCTTCCAAGTCATCAATCGAATCATTGAGAGTTCGTATGTGCTTGTTCGCAATGAGCAGCGGGTGATAACAGGCATCTTGACTACCACCGATTTGAGTCAGCAGTTTCAGGATCTGGCCGAACCGTTTCTTCTGATAGGCGAGATCGAGAATCACATCCGCTCGCTGATTGATGGCCGATTCACGCAACCGCAATTGGCTGCTGTTCGAAACGAGAACGATCCTGACAGACTCATCGAGTCAGTGGCTGACCTGACCCTTGGCGAGCACATCCGCTTGATTGAGAACCCCGAGAACTGGACAAGGCTTGGACTTAGAGCAGATCGAGCGGTATTTGTGAAAGAGCTTGATGTGGTTCGTCAGCTAAGAAATGACGTGATGCACTTCGACTCTGACCGCATCACTGACGTTGAGCGTTCGTCGCTACGAAACTTCGTCCAGTTCGTCCATCAGTTAAAGGCACGGCAAGTACCGCCACAGTGATGCCTAACTCAAGTGTTGACTGGCAGATTTCTGGCTGCGAGATTGTGATCTGCTAGCTCCGCAGCGGCTCCTGAGTGCCAGTCCGGCGGCATCAGCAGCGGTCATTGATGGCCTCCACCCCGGTCCTTTGTAGCGCTGCGCAGCTCGACCTGTTGTTGAACGGCCGGTTTGGGATTCACACCGGCCGCACATTGCCGGCCGGCCCCACTGACCGCTTGTTGCGACCGCCGACGTTCGTCATTCATCAGCGAGTGTCTCTGAGCAGCCTTGGGCTGCCGACCAAGTCCGGACTTCGGCTTCGCAGCGATTGCTGTCTCCGTGGCAAGACGTCGAGTGCACGGTTGTCGCTGGAAGCGGCCATGCGTGCATCGTCGACATGTCTTCGGCGCTGATCGCTGCAAGGGGAAAGCAGTCATTCAAGCTGCCCGGCCGCCGCTCACCGAGCGAATCCTCAAGGGTGTGACAGCTCTATGCACGGGCAGAAGGTGCTTTCTGCATGAGAGGTAGTACAAGTAGGTCGAGCCGCGAGCGCTATGGGCGTGCCGTAGTCAGCTCGATGATTTCTCTGCCGAGATTGCGCAGGATGAATACCCTGGCAAAGCGCGTCGTGAAGGCCGCCACCTTGACCTGTTCCGCGCTGTTGAACCAGGTCGACATGGTCCGGCTGTCGGTGACGATCACCAGCCAAGCCTCGTCGCACTGACGCATGTACGCGTCGATGTTGCCATCCTTGGTGTCGATGACCGCGCGAACGTTGTCCGGCGTCAGCGGCTCTGCCCATGTTGAACCTGCAGTGCCGAAGAAGCTCTCGGTCAGGCCTTCGAAGCGCGCCACCCGGATGTAGTCGACCTCCTCGGGAAAGTACTCGCGGTTGACCCAGTCGTATTGCTCGCGCCTCGCAAGCGTGCCTTCGGGCGGGATGTTGCGCGCGGCTAATGAGGCGATCTTGGCAGCCAGGGGCTCAATGTCCGTGCGACGATAGGACAAGTCCTTCAGGTGGACGCAGCAGTCGATGGGCGGTACACCTTTGCCGTCGTACAGCGCCTTTGCGCGCTGCACGATCTGGTCGCGAATGGCCTCCCGGCCTTGCATGGGAACGGGCTGGCTGTCATTGGCGCGGTGCAGTTCGGTGATCTCGATCCCGATGACACGGTCGGCCGTTTTGACCAAGAAATCCGGCTGTTCGCGCTCGTCGATGGCACCCGGCGGAAAGTCAGTGAGGAGGTCACGGACCCGGTCGAGGTATAGGCGTTCGAGGTCCTTCTTGGCTTGGCGGGTCATGCAGGGGTGGTGAGTGGGAAATCCAACAGTGTCTCCACTGGCTCGAGTGTCTGCACAGCTACATGCCGCAAAATTGCCTGACGCACCACGTCGAGTGCAAGGGAGGAAATGTGATCAAGAAGATTCGCGTTCGGGGCTATCGGATTCACCGAGATCTGACCATCGTTCCAAATGCCAAGCTCAACCTCATCGTCGGCGCCAACGAATCTGGCAAGTCCACCCTCATCGAAGCCATCGTCCTGGCGTTAACCGGCCGGATCAACGGTCGCAGTGCTGCCGAGGAGTTGAACCCCCACTGGTTCAATGCCGACGGTGTTGCCGAGTTCATCGCTGAGAAGGCGAAAGGCAAGCTGCCTCGACTGCCTGAGATCGATATCGAAATCTTCCTGGCTGATGTGCCAGAGCTTCAGGAACTGTGTGGCGCTCACAACTCCAGCGTTCCCACCGAGGCCACCCCGGGCGTCCGACTTCGCTGCTTCCCCAACAAGGAGTACTGGTCAGAGCTGCAGGCATGGGCGGCGAAGCCGACAATCCTTCTGCCTGTCGAGTACTACTGCGTTGAGTGGACGTCATTCGCCGACCAGAAACTGAACATGCGGCCTCGAGCGTTGACCACCGCGGTGATCGACGCACGAACGGTTCGAAGCTCCGGCGGCATCGACTTCCACCTCCGTCAGATCCTAGGAAGCCAGCTAGAACCTCACGAGCGCGCCAGCATTTCCCTTCAATACCGTGAAGCCAAGGCGGCCCTTTCAGATTCCGCCTTCAAAACGGTCAATGACCGCATCAGCCAGATCCACGCGTCACTTCACGCGCAACCCATCGCGCTCGCGATGGACCAGACCGCCAGAACCTCTTGGGAGGAGTCCGTGTCGCCGCACGTCGCTGGCGTTCCGTTCACCATGGCTGGTCAGGGTCAGCAGTCGGCTATCAAGATCGCGCTGGCTATGAACCGGCACGCCGGCCGATCCAAGTACATCACCATCGAAGAGCCGGAAAACCATCTGAGCCATACGAGTCTGGCAACGCTGTTGCACAGGATGTCGGCGCTGGCCAGCGACGATCAACAGCTCTTCATAACCACGCACAGTTCAAGCGTCCTGAACCGGCTGGGCGTGGAGGCACTTCAGCTCCTCGGTCCCAAGGCGCCTGTCAAACTCAACGAGCTGAGTCCTGAAACCGTGGAGTACTTCAAGAAGCTGCCCGGCTTCGATACCTTGCGCCTCGTCCTGGCCGACAAGATCGTCCTGGTCGAGGGGCCCTCCGACGAGATCATTTTCGAACGGGTTTTCAAGGATCTGCACGGCAAGCGTCCGATCGAGTGCGGAATCGATGTTGTCAGCATGCGCGGACTGTCGCTAGCACGCGGGCTTGAGCTGTGCCATAGGCTGGGCAAGCGTGTGGCGGCGATGCGCGACAACGACGGCATTGAACCTGCAGAGCTGCGAAAGCCGCTCACCCAATGGCTTGCCGCGGGGCAACGCGAGGTGTTCATCGGCGACGTGCTCCATGGAAAAACGCTGGAACCTCAGTTGATCCACCACTGCGGTGAGGCCCATCTGCGCACCATGCTTGGCATCACAGCCAATGCTGATATCTCGACCTGGATGAGCCGCGAGAAAACGGAGGCCGCACTGCGCATAGCCATGTCAGCGCATGCGCTGACGCCGCCGGCGTACATGCTCCAGGCGGCCAAGTTCATATATGGCTAAGCGCGTCACGCTGGCGGTGGCGGGATCGCGCAAGACCCAGAGCATCGTCGAGCATTGTTCGACGTTGCCGAAGAATCGGCGCGTCGTCATATTGACGTACACCCAGAAGAACCAGCAGGAACTGGAAGAGCGCCTCAGTCGCTACGCGGGCGACTATCTGAACGTGGAGGTACTGGGTTGGTTTACCTTCCTCCTCAGGCATTTTGCTAAGCCATTTCTTCCGTTCAAGTTCGGTGGAGAACGTGTGCTCGGCTTCAACTTCGACGGCAGGCCCTTCCGCATGGCCAAAGGCAAGGCGCGGTTCCTCGACAGTGGCGGAGCCGTCTATAGGTCGGAACTGGGACGATTGGCATCCGAGTTGATCGGCGATAGCCGCGGTGCTCTCATGCGCAGGCTCGAAGGCATCTATGACGAGATTCTGATCGACGAAGTACAGGATCTGAGCGCGCACGACTGGGACATCATCGATGCGCTTTTGACGTCCAAGCTCGACATCTGGATGGTTGGAGACATCCGGCAATCCGTACTGGCCACCAACGACCGGAGCACGAAGAACAGGCAATACGCCTATGCCGACGCCATCAAATGGTTTCGCAGTCGCGAGAAGCGTGGTCTGGTCACCATCGACGAGAGTTCGGTGACTTGGCGGTGTCATCCGAAGATTGCTGCGTTTTCGGACCTCATATTCGACACCTCATGGGCCTTCCCAAGCACGACATCGATGAACGAGACGAACACCGGGCACGATGGCGTGTTCCTTCTTCGGGCAGAGCACGTTGACGCCTACATGGCCGCGTTCAAGCCGCAGAGCCTGCGGCACGCAGTGTCATCGGCGAAGACGCTGCAGCTGGATTTCATGAATTTCAGGGTAGCCAAGGGGGCGACGTTTCAACGCGTGCTGATCGCACCCACTTCGAACATATCTGAGTTCATTCGTCGTGGAACCTGCATGGAGCCGCTTGCCGCGTCCATCTTCTATGTGGCTGTCACGCGCGCTGAGCAAAGTGTCGCAATCGTCTTGGACGACCCAGGCGCCTCAACGCTGCCCTACTGGACTCCGCCCACGCAATAGCCATGCGCTGCCACAAGTCTCTATGACTTGTTGGCTGGTGCCGCCGCCGGTTTTGTCCTAGGCGGCACCTTGAGCTTCTTCGCCTTCGCCGTCGTCGCATAGATGGACTCAAGCACGTTCTCAAGGATGTCCATAACCACGTTGACGTCCGCTGCGGTCGGTTGATAGCCCCGATGCGTCGTAGCGTGCCCGGCCTCAATTAGCGGGCCTAGAGCATCCAATTGAATCTTGCTGATAAAGCCACCCTCAAGGAACTTCTCTAGATTCTTGACGAAGCTGCCGTTATCGCTGACTTTCTCGACCATGACGAACTCGAGCAGGGAGCGGACGCCTAGCATTGTCAGCCACCAGTTCTGTGCTCCTATGCCGGTGTAAAGCTCTTGCAAGAGCTTGTACTTGCTCTGCTCACCAAGAAAGTCTTCGAGGAACAGTTCATGCAACCATGGCGGTCTGCGACGAGTCAGGGCAGGTGGATATTGGTCAACCATGTCCCCTTGGCCATTGATCGACCAAGACGTTTGCATCGTGACGTACTCGCAGCCATCGCACTCAGCGAGTATGTAGACAGTTTCTTCAACATCGAAGTCGTCTTCGTGAGTCTCCGTCACGTCCTGCTTAGTGATCGTATAGAGCACCGTGTGCTTCGTCTTTCGCAAGCACAGGTTGCAGTGCCACTTAACCTTCTCTGCCGGCTCAGCCATGGCTTCCTCCCGCGGCCGATTCTGCCGCAGGCAGGTATCGGTTGTTCACGCAGGGGATGCTTGCATCTCGGTCGAACAACGGCTTCCGCGATGAGGCCGCCGGCGAAGCCAGCGGAGTTCAACGGCTGCTTTTGGCAGGAGCGGTCGCTCGGACGCTGAAGCGCGAACGACTCAGATCAGCCTGATGCTGAAGTTCAGCGGACTTCGGCTCTGCAGCGAGAGCGGCCCGTCGCCCTCTCGCGACCAACTCACGCCGAGTGACATTAACCGGTTGCTCGGCTCGAACGCCACTGGCAGCGAGACGGGTATCGCGCACTACCACGGAAAGCGTGGCCTTGTCACGTCCGCAGAAGTTGCACGTCGGCGCAATGAACAGATCATGTGCGGGGTGCATCCCTTTTTTAACCTGTCCCAGTGGACTTCATCTGCAAGAACCAGCTGAGGTGTGCCGTCGATGTGGCACCGCTTCACATGCAACACTTCGTGGCGGACAGCCCCGTCGGGGAAGTAACCATTGGTGTGCGCTTGAAGCCACACCTCCCGTGAACGAACAACGACCTCCAGGTTTCCTTCGCCGAATAGTCCCCCGCTGTTCAACTCACGATCGGGCGCCACCACGATGGGAACGCCGGCCTCTGCCTCGACTACATGGATGAGGTTCCGGATGGACGCGCTCACACGGTCAATGTATTCGGGCTGCATACAGACCTATTTCCAACACAAGAGGTTAAGTTTTGGCTCTGTTGGTCGCCTTTAAGTCAGGTGAATGTGTATCGGTAAGACTTGATGCATGAAAAGCTCTGGACTCTTAGATGCGCATGGACGCTGTGGAGTGAAGGCGATTTGGGGTTTCGCATGGCTCTCTCCTGGGCGCGCTCGCTGAGAATTTCTTACCCCAAAGATTGGTCTGGAGCAGCGGTCGCCAGATATCAACTTGAAAGATGGAAGTACTAGACGCAATCAAGCAGGAAAATGAAGAAGCTCCAAGGAATCACCGAATCAATATGGGCAGGGTTGCCTGAAGACAATCGCGTTTCGTGGAAGATGCTTTCGCGCCTTGTCGCGCTCGTAGGGGCATTCTTCGTCCACAAGACCGGTGTAACCATCTTAGATTGGGTGATCGGCGCGATGACTGCTGGGCTGTTGCTCATCTTTATCGAGTCGCAACGCTCGTACACCAAGCTTAGTCCGAAGTACAGAAAGCGAGTTGTTCGGGTAGGCGTAGCGCTGGGAACTTCGAGCATTGTTCTACTTGGCCTCGCCTACTTCCTACAGGCAGGGCTCATCGCGGCCGCACCTGTCTTTTCAAACAGCGTGCTACCTGGTCTGGACACGACGTCACCGACTCTTGAACAAGCACTGCCGGCTCTGCTCTTCCTCGTCGCCGTGCCGTTAGCGCTCGTCAGAGTGTTCCGGCATCTACAGTTCGAGGATTTGATCTACCAGATGCCCAAGCGTGGGCTCACGAAGCTTCTCGTTCGCAAGCAGCCAAAAGCACAGTCCTTTTCACAGTTCGCGCTGATCGAATTGACGGCCATGCTGTTCTGTTTGCTCTATGCATCGACACTGGCCGAGCTCCTCAGCGGATTCATCAAGCTATTTGAGTTTTTCGCATAGCCTAGCTGATGTCTAGGGGGAAATGGTCAGCTTGGGGTTGACTGTCTGGCGCGGCAAACGGGATCGATCGTTCGTGCCGGCAAGATGCTTGCGCCGCTGTCGCTCAACCGGCTCCGGGCGCGAAGCCCCCGGTAGGGGTCTGCGGCGCCCAATGACCGGCATTCGCGGATGCTGCCGCTCGGGCGTCGGCCGGCGAATGACTCAGATCAGCCTTGAGCCGACGGTCGATGTGGCAGAAGAGGGCGCATCTGCAGTCGGTTTCGCACGACCCGTAACTTTGAGGATCTCGCCTACGCGACTTCAAGACGCAGCGCTAAGTACCCGGCGCAGAGGCGCGTTCTTGTTTCAGGCGTTTTGCAATGGCTCGGACCATCTCGCCTGGATCTGTTTCGAGCGCATCCGCAAGCCGAAGCAACACTGCAAGTGAGGGCTGCGTATCAGCGACCTCAAGCCTCGCAATAAAAGACCTATGTACGTCAGCACGGTGAGCCAGTTCTTCTTGGCTGATCTCAATGCGGGCGCGGCGGGCCTTTATCTCGGCCGCCGCTGCTTTCAATACGTTTTGATCCTGGGCTTTGCGCACCCTCCGAAATGTCGATTTTCAGGCGCATATATGCACCCGCATAAATGGTACATTTGAGGCGACTTTGCAGAGCAAGGTGGTTTACACATGGAGGGTTCACCATGAAGAAGCATCTACCCCCGGTCTTCGCACGCGTCCGAAACGCCCTGCGGCGGCGCGGCAGCTCGACTCAGGATTCCGAAGACATCGTCCAGGAAGCCTGGGTGCGGCTGACCCACTACGAGCGGGAGCGGGAGGCGGTGGCCGATCCCGAACCCTTCATGATGCGCATTGCGTTGAACCTGTCGATCGATGCGCACCGCATGCGGGTCCATCACGGCGAGGAGGTGCTGGCTGAGGAAGTCGTGCTGGCCGACACGGCACCGAGCGTCGAGGCGGTGGTGCTGGGGCGTGAACGCCTGGCGCGGCTGCACTACTGCTTGGGGCGCCTGACCGAGAGGAGCCGGGACATCTTCCTGGCCCACCGCCTGGACGGGCTGACCTACCGGGAGATCGCCGATCAGCACGGCCTGAGCATCAGCACGGTGGAGAAGCACATCGCCAAAGTTACGATGCAACTCATCACCGGGATGCAGGACTGGCGAACGTGATTGGCGCAGAGGGGCGGGACGGGCAGGGGGAAAAAAGACAAGGGTCCGAGCCCGTCGTGACGCGAGAGATCGCGGCCGAGGCGGCGGTCTGGATCGCCCGGCTGCACGGGCCGGATCGATCGAATCACATGGAACGCGAATGCCGCGCCTGGCAGGCGAAGTCGGCGGCACACCGGCTGGCCTTCGAGCGCGGGACGGATCTGTGGATGGAAGCGGCGGGCGTTGACCGTGCCGCCGTGGCTCGGGCAGCGGCGGCCAGCAGGCCTGAGGGCCAAGGTGGGCAAGGGCAGGGCGCCGGCCCCGCGAATGCTGGCACCAGGGGATGGGGCTGGCCGCGCCCCTGGGCGCTCGCGCTGTCGCTCACCGCGACGGTCCTCGTGGTCGCTGTGCTGGTGGGCCAGCCCTGGCGCGACATCGACAGCTATGACACCGGCATCGGCGAGCAGCGCTTGGTGATCCTGAAGGACGGCACCCGGATGTCGCTGAACACCTCGACCCGGGTGCAGGTGGAACTCAGCCAGACCCAGCGCCGCGTGCGCGTGGAAGGCGGAGAGGCGTTCTTCGAGGTCGCCAAGGATGCAAGCCGGCCTTTTGTTGTGCAGGCCGCCGGCACGGAAGTCACCGCCACCGGGACGGCCTTCGTGGTGAGGCTGACACCGCCAGGTGCAGGTGCGAGTCAGTCGCTCGACGTCACGCTGGTGGAAGGCCAGGTGGTGGTGCGCGAGGCCGAGCGACGCGCCGACACGCCCAAGATCGTGCCGCCCATCGTGATGGCGGCCGGCGAGCGGCTGCGCGTGCGAGGCGATCAAGGTCCTGGTGGCAACGCTTCGAAGGCAACACCCACACAGCCCCAGAGAGACCGGCCGCGCATGGACCAGGTGCTGGCCTGGAAGCGCGGCGAGGCGGTCTTCGACAACGCGTCGCTGCCGCAAGCGCTGGCCGAGATGAACCGCTACAGCACGACGCCCATCATGGCGGACCCCAGCCTGGCGGCGCTGCGGATCAGCGGCCTTTTCAAGACCGGTGACAGTGCTGGCTTTGCGCAAGCGGTGGCCACCTTGCACGACTTGCGGGTGCGAGAACTTCCGGATCGGCTGGAACTGCTGCCGAGGTAGTCCAGGCGGCCCGTACCCGTGCCAGGGGAGCGCGGGCCTCATCCTTCCCGCTGGCGCGGCAAGGGCCCGCTTGCCGAACTGGCTTGCCAGATCGGCACCCCTGGCACCCGCCACGCCCGAAGCCGGGCCGCCTGGGGACGGATCGCCTTGGCTCGACCGTCGCGCCACGCTTGGGCGCGTGTCACGCCGGTCGCAGAATCGCCGGGGCATTCACCGCCCCAGCCATTGCACCAGGATCGTGAGCATGGAGGCCAGGGCGGCGGCCGACGCATGCGTTGCCCAGGGGACCCAGCGCTCGGCGCGTTCCTGGGTCAGCTGGTGGAGGAGGCCCCGCAGGTTGTTCAGGACGACCTGTTGTTCCCGCATGGTGGCGCCGATCTGGTCCTGGAAGACCCGGTGTGCCGCCTCAATCAGCGCCGCGCACTGCCGCCCCAACATCTGCTGCGCGGAGGCGCTCATCTGTGCCTCCAGGTGTTGGACGGCCTGAGTCTTGGTGCGCTCCGTGATGGCGGCCAAACGGGCTTCGAAGCCGGCCAGGGTCTGGTGCAGCTGGGCGTCGCTTTTGCGCAAGGCCTGGCCGGTCTTCAGCATCTCCGGTGCCAAGGCTTCGACCTGGTTGATCAGTCGGGCCACTTCGCCGATGGCCTCGATGATCAGCGCCTCGCGGGCGGTGGACGTGCCCATCATGCCCTCGGCCGTGCTGATGCCGAGCGGGGTCGGCGAGAGGCGAACAGGTCCACCTGGTCGCTCGGTGCCTGTTGTCCCAACTCCATGAGTTCCAGCGCAGCGAAGCAGGCGTCAAGCTCCGGGACGACGCCCTGGGCGAGTCGCTGGGTGGCGAGCTTTTGCACGAGCGCCATCTGCTCTGCCGGGCTGCCAGCACTGACGATGGCGGCTTTGTAGTCGGTGGGGTCGGCTGCCAGCTCGATCAAGGAGCAGTCGGTGCCCCGCACCCGCGCATACACCTCGTTATAGGGCAGGCAGGCGGCCAGGCGTGGCTGCACGACACCTGAGGCGGCGCAGTAGGCTAGCAGGGTCTCGAAGACCCGCTCGACCGGCTCGTCTTCCTCCAGCCGGTTGAAGACCAGCCGCAGCCGCTCAGGGGGCACGCCGATGCGGGCCAGCTCCGCCAGCGTCGCAGCGGTGTCCTGCTGCTGCTTGCGGTCGGGCACAGTGGGCACGATGAAGGCGTCGAAGTCGGTGTGGCTGCCGTGATAGCGGCGCATCACACCCAGCAGTTCCTCGACATTGCTGGCGCCGACATCGACGACCAGGTCGGGCACCGTCAGCAGGGCGTCCTGCAGTTGGGCGAACTCACGGCCCCGGATCGTGATCGAGGGGCTGTCCTGGGCATTGATGCTCTCGACGGCGATGACCTGGCAGCCGGGGATGCGTGCGGCCAGGAGGTGGCGGGCGACGGTGCTCTTGCCGACGTTGCCCGAGAAGTTGATGACAGCGAGTTTCATGGGTTGTCCTTGTGGGGATGTAGCAGGCGGCTGGGATTGGCGGTGAAGAAGGCTTCGGCGGCGGCGCGGGTGTGCTCGACGAGCGGTGCGGCGGGCTTGCCTTCATCTGGCGGCGGGGTCCCAGGCGGCGCGCGCGGGAGCGGCGCCACCTGAGAAGGCCGCATGGGCGAGCCGGCCGCAGACGGCGAGTGGAAGGGTGAAGGTGAGGGCACCGCGTCGGCGGGCGCCACCGGCGTGCGCTGCTGGGGCAAGGGGACCTGGGGTGTGCGTTGGCGCAGCCGGCGCACCTCGCGGCGCAGGGCGCTGGTGCTCACCGTGATGCCTACATCGGCCAGCGCTTCGCGGATCGCCTCGTAGGTGTAGCCAGCGCTGCGAAGCCGGGCAATGTCGGCGCTGTAGCGGGCGGCTTTACGGTCGGTGCGACCGGGTGGGCGTTTGGGTTGCAGTTCCACGGCAGGGCCTCGCGGTGGTGGTGCAACAAACTTAGGCGCGGTGGGGGCGCGCTCGCGTGCTGATTTTTGCGATTAATCAGCGGCTTTGCGGCGGCTTTGGAGTGGCTGAAAGGCTGGTGTGCGGCGAAGGCGTCGGCTTTGCGGCGGATGGGCGTCGGGTCCCCGTCGGCTCGGTCGCCTTGCGGGCGCCTAGGGGGCGGCTGTGCGTTGCCTTTGCGGCGGAAAAGTGGCCCTCAAGCCGAATCAATGCATTTCAAAAGACACCTATTGCAGGATAGGCTGGGCGCCAGCATTTGGATGTCGCGCATCGGTTGGGTACGCCACGGATGCTGAGGCCGGATTGGCGCTGCGGTTCGATGTGGTTAACAACGGTGTGCGACCTAGGCAGTGGTGCCCACCCCAGTAGCACGGAATGCCGGCTGCACTGGGTTTGCCAAAGAGTCCGAAGCTAGCTTTGCTGACAAAATCAGACAATTTTGGAGGCCGCAGGCCTCTTGCGAATCTGGGGCTACATGAATCATCAAGCGCTGTCGTCCTTTATTTGGTCGGTCGCCGACCTGCTGCGCGGCGATTACAAGCAATCCGAGTACGGCCGCGTCATCCTTCCCTTCACCGTGCTGCGCCGGTTGGACTGCGTGCTGGAAGCGACCAAGCCCGCCGTGCTCAAGGAGTTCGAAGCCAAGTCCAAGGCTGGGTTGAATCCCGAGCCTTTCCTGCTGCGCAAGGCGGGCCAGAGCTTTTACAACTGTTCGCCGCTGGACCTGGTCACGCTGTTGGGCGACCAGGACCACATCCGCCAGAACCTGTATGCGTACGTGCAAGCCTTCTCGCCGGCGGCGCGCGACATCTTCGAGCGCTTCGACTTCTATACGCAGGTCGAGCGTCTGGCCAAGGCCAATCTGCTGTACCTGGTCGTCGAGAAGTTCGCCAATATCGACCTGCACCCCGAGGCCGTGGACAACGCCGCCATGGGCGCGGTGTTCGAGGAGCTGATTCGCAAGTTCGCCGAAATCAGCAATGAAACCGCCGGGGAGCATTTCACCCCGCGCGAGGTCATCCGCCTGATGGTGGACCTGCTCTTCATCGAAGACGACGACGTGCTCGCGCCGGGCAACGCCGTGGTCCGCACCATCTACGACCCGACGGCCGGCACCGGCGGCATGCTGTCGGTCGCGGGCGAGTACCTGCTGGAGCACAACCCGCAGGCTCGGCTGACCATGTACGGCCAGGAGCTGAACGACGAGAGCTACGCCATCTGCAAGGCGGACATGCTCATCAAGGGCCAGCCGGTGGAGAACATCGTCGTCGGCAACACGCTCAGCGACGACGGCCACGCCCACACCAAGTTCGACTACATGCTGTCCAACCCGCCCTTCGGCGTGGAGTGGAAGAAGGTCGAGAAGGTAGTGCGCCAGGAACATGAGCAAAAGGGCTTCGACGGGCGCTTCGGCCCCGGCCTGCCGCGCGTCAGCGACGGCTCAATGCTGTTTCTGATGCACCTGCTGTCCAAGATGCGTCCGGCCAAGGACGGCGGCAGCCGCTTCGGCATCGTGCTGAACGGCTCGCCCCTGTTCACCGGCGGCGCCGGTAGCGGCGAGAGCGAAATCCGTCGCTATGTGCTGGAGAACGACCTGGTGGAGGCCATCGTCGGCCTGCCCACCGACATGTTCTACAACACCGGCATCGCCACCTACATCTGGATTCTGTCCAACAAGAAGCCGGCGGACCGCAAGGGCTTCGTGCAGCTCATCGACGCGAGCAGCTTCTGGCAGAAGATGCGCAAGAGCCTCGGGTCCAAGCGCAAGGAGATGAGTGAGGCGCACATCGCCACCGTCACGCGCCTGTTCGGCGATTTCACCGAGGCCGAGCTGGTCACGGTGTTCGACGCTGCAGGCCTGGCCCAGGGCGAGCCGCAGCTGGTCACGGGCACCGACAACCTGCCCACCGCGCCCGAGGGTGGCAAGCTCAAAAAAGTTCCCATCTCGCGCATCTTCAAGAACCAGGACTTCGGCTACACCACCATCACCGTCGAGCGCCCCCTGCGGGATGAGCAGGGGCAGGTCGTGCTCGGGCTCAAGGGCAAGCAAAAGGGCAAGCCTCAGGCGGACAGCGCGCTGCGGGACACCGAGAACGTGCCACTGGGTGAGGACATCCGGGCCTATTTCGAACGCGAGGTGCTGCCGCATGCGCCGGACGCCTGGATTGACGACGAAAAGAGCAAGGTTGGTTACGAGATTCCGTTCAACCGGCACTTCTACGTCTTCGAGCCACCGCGCAGCCTGCACGTCATCGACGAAGAGCTGAAGACTGTCACGTCCAGCATCATGAAGATGTTGGAGGAGCTGGCGGAATGAGTTTGCCGAGGTACGGGGAGTACAAGGACAGTGGTGTGGCGTGGTTCGACAAGGTGCCGGTGCACTGGGAGCCGTCTGTGTTGAAGCGCGTCGTTTCTCGTATTGAGTCGGGTGTCAGTGTGAACGCTGTTGATGCCCCAGCTAGTTCGGGTGAACCGGGCGTTCTGAAAACCAGCTGTGTTTACGCTGGAAATTTCGACCCCAGCGAGAACAAGGCTGTGGTTGAAGATGAGCTTAGCCGAGTTGCGTGCCCAGTCACAGCCGGCACCCTGATTGTCAGCCGCATGAATACGCCAGCCCTGGTTGGGGCAGCAGGCTTCGTCGCGGAAAGCGCTGAGAATCTGTTCCTACCTGACCGCTTGTGGCAGGTCCACTTCGTAGGTGCGTCGGCAAAGTTTGTCCATTGCTGGACCAATTCGCCCTCATACAGAGCTCAGGTGCAGATGGCTTGCGCCGGAACAAGCGCAAGCATGCAGAACCTGTCGCAGGATGAATTCCTCCGCTTTGTCTTGCCGCTGCCAAGTCCGTCGGAGCAAGCGGCTATCGCCGCCTTCCTCGACCACGAAACCGCCAAAATCGACGCACTGATTGCCGAGCAGGAAAAGCTCATCGCCCTGCTGGCCGAAAAGCGCCAGGCCACCATCTCCCATGCCGTCACCAAGGGCCTCAACCCCAGCGCGCCGATGAAGGATTCCGACGTTGCGTGGCTGGGAGAGGTGCCGGCGCATTGGGACGTCAAACCGCTTGGCTTTCTTTGTTTGGCGATTTCGTACGGATTCACCAATCCCATGCCTACGACAGACGACGGTCCGTACTTGCTCACGGCCAACGATGTTGCGATGGGAAGCGTGAATTACGAGACTGCTCGGCGAACGTCGGCTGAAGCGTTTCGCAACGAACTGACCGAGAAGAGTCGACCTAAGCTCGGTGACATCTTGGTGACCAAAGACGGAACTCTTGGCCGAGTCGCACTGTTCGATGGCCCCGAGGCCTGTATCAACCAGTCCGTCGCCTCTCTCCGCGTCGATAGCAAACTTGCCCTACCTCGCTTTTTGTCCATAGCACTGGCTGGTGGCGTCTATCAGGAGCGTATGGTGTTTGACGCGGGCGGCACCACCATAAAGCACATCTACATCAGCCGGCTAGGAAAGATGGCGATTGCACTGCCCCCGCCGTTTGAACAGGGCCGCATCGTCGCCCATGTGGAAGCGGAACAGGCAAAGCTCGATGCTCTTGTGTCCGAGGCAAAGAACGGCATCGCCTTGCTCCAAGAGCGCCGCAGCGCCCTCATCGCCGCTGCCGTCACCGGCCAAATTGACGTGCGCCATGTGCCACTGCGATAAGCTACTCCAACCATGACCCGCGTCCCAATCCAACCTGCTCTGTTCACCTGGGCACGCCAGCGCGCCCGGTTGGACGAGGCCGAGCTGGCGGCGCGCTTTCCGCACCTCGCGGAGTGGGAAACGGGCGCGGTGCAGCCCACGCTGCGCCAGCTGGAGCAATACGCGCAGGCCACCCACGCACCGCTGGGCTATTTCTTCCTGCCGGCGCCGCCCGAAGAGGCCGTTCCCATTCCGGACTTCCGGACCATGGGCCGGGGCATGCCACGCCTGAGCGCCGACCTTCTGGATGTCATCTACACCTGCCAGACGCGGCAGACCTGGTATCGGGACGAGGCCTTGGTCAATGGTGAGGCGCCTCTGCCCTTTGTAGGTAGCGTGACGCTCGCCACGCCGCCGGCCGAAGCGGCAGCGCTGATTCGCCAGCGGCTCGGCTTCAGCGTGCAGGCACGGCGCGAGTGCCCTACATGGACCGAGGCCCTACGGCTGTTCATCGCACAAGCCGAGCAGGCGGGCGTGATGGTGATGGTCAGCGGCGTGGTGATGAACAACAACAACCGCCACCTGGACCCGCAGGAGTTCCGGGGCTTCGCGCTGGCCGATGGCATCGCGCCGCTTGTCTTCATCAATGGCGCCGACAGCAAGGCGGCTCAGATGTTCACGCTGGCGCATGAACTGGCGCACCTGTGGCTGGGGCAAACGGCGCTGTCTGACGCAACGCTGTCCGAAACCTCCGACCATGCCACGGAGACCTGGTGCAATCGCGTAGCGGCCGAGTTGCTGGTGCCGCACGCAGAGTTCCGCGCCGCACTGCAGCAGGACGAAACCATAGACCTGGCGCTCAAACGCCTGGCCAAGCATTTCAAGGTCAGCAGCCTGGTGGTGCTGCGTCGCATGCTGGACGTGGGCTGGCTAGACCGCGATGCCTTCTGGGGCGCCTACCGCGCCGAGGAGGCGCGCATCAAGGCCTTGGCGGCGCGCAATGCTGGCGGCGGCGACTTCTACCGCACGACAGTCGCTCGCGTCAGCAAGCGGTTTGCCCAGACCCTGGTGGCCAGCACCCTGGAAGGTCGCACCCTGTACCGCGATGCCTTCCGCATGTTGGGCATCGCTAAGCCGGGCACGTTCAACGAGCTGGGTCGAACGCTGGGATTCCCGACTTGATGGCCTACCTGCTCGACGCCAACGTCTTCATCCAGGCCAAGAACCTGCAATACGGGTTCGACTTCTGCCCTGGCTTCTGGGACTGGCTGGCGCAGGGGTATGCCGCAGGCCGCTTGCGAAGCATCCGGCAAGTGGGCGACGAACTGAGCGCTGGTGGTGATGAGCTGGCGGCTTGGGCAGACGCTCAAGATGATGGCTTCTTCCCGCAGCCCGATGCCGCCGTGCTTGTCGCCGCGCAACGGGTCAGTGCCTGGGTGCTTCAGCAGGGGTACGAGCCGGCCGCAGTGAACACCTTCATGCAGGTGGCTGATTTCTGGCTCGTTGCGGCAGCCCTGGCCGGTCATCACACGCTGGTTACGCACGAAGTGGCGTCGCCATCGACCAGGAAAATCAAGATACCCAATGTGTGCATCGGCTTGGGCGTGGATTTCATGTCGCCGTACCAGATGCTGCGCAGGGAGCAAGCGCGATTCATTTTGGGGCCGGCACCTGCCGCGAGTTGAGGGCCAGCGTTAGCAGCCGGCAAGCAAGGGAGAGAACAAGAAGCATGGCTCTGCACAAGGAAGTCCATTTCGAAGCCGAAATCTGCGCCCACCTGGCCGCGAACGGCTGGCTGTACGGCGAAGGCAATGCCGCCCTGTTCGACCGGGCCAATGGCCTGTTCATGCCCGACCTGCTGGCCTGGGTCGAAGCCACGCAGCCGGACAGTTGGCAGCGCCTGGCCAAGACCCATGGCGCCGCCCTGCCCCAGGTGCTTGCCGAGCGGGTGCGCAAGAGCCTGAACCTGCCCGACCGTGGCACGCTGGACGTGCTGCGTCGCGGCGTAGAGATGCTCGGCCTGAAAGAACCGCTGATGCTGGCGCAGTTCAAGCCGGCGCTGGCCATCAACCCCTCCATCCAGGCCAACTACGCGGCCAACCGGCTGCGCGTGGTGCGGCAGGTTTGCCACTCGCCGAACAACCCCAAGGCGGCGCTGGACCTGGTGCTGTTCCTCAATGGCATTCCTGTAGCCACCGCCGAGCTGAAGAGCGACTTCACGCAGGACGTTGGTGATGCGGTGGACCAGTACCGCTTCGACCGGCATCCGCAGCCCAAGGGGGGCGTGCTGGAGCCGCTGCTGGGTTTCCCCGGCGGGGCGCTGGTGCATTTCGCAGTCAGCCAGAGCGAGGTGATGATGACCACCCGCCTGGCCGGGCCGGCAACGCACTTCCTGCCCTTCAACCGGGGCAATTCCGGCGGTGCCGGCAACGTGCCGAACCCCGAGGGCTTTGCGACGGCGTATCTGTGGGAAGAGGTCTGGGCGCGTGAGAGCTGGCTCGACATCTTGCATCGCTATCTCATCGGCAAGCGGGACGACAAGAAGCAGCTCAAGGCAGTCATCTTTCCGCGCTATCACCAGCTCGATGCGACGCGCCGACTGGTGGCCGATGTGCTGGCCCAGGGTGCGGGTCAGCGCTATCTGATTCAGCATTCGGCCGGCTCGGGCAAGACCAACTCAATTGCGTGGACGGCCCACTTCCTGGCTGACCTGCACGATGCCGCGCACCAGAAGATGTTCGACAGCGTGCTGGTGGTGAGCGACCGCAACGTGCTTGACGCGCAGCTGCAAGAGGCAATCTTCGACTTCGAGCGCACAACCGGCGTGGTGGCCAGCATCACGAACGAGACGGGCAGCAAGAGCGCTCAGCTTTCGCAGGCACTGAAGGACGGCAAGAAAATCATCGTCTGCACCATCCAGACTTTTCCCTTCGCCTTGCAGGCCGTGCAGGAGCTGGCTGCCACCGAAGGCAAGCGCTTCGCAGTGATTGCCGACGAGGCCCACAGCTCGCAGACCGGAGAGGCGGCAGCCAAGCTTAAGCAACTCTTGTCTGCGCAGGAATGGGCCGACCTGCAGGACGGCGGCGAGGTGGATACCGAGGCGCTGCTGGCCGCTCAGATGGCGGCGCGCAGCGGCGACGGTGCCGGGGCCGGGGCCAAGGGCCTAACCTACATCGCCTTCACCGCCACGCCCAAGCAGAAGACACTGGAGCTGTTCGGCCGGCCCGGCCCCGACGGCCTGCCGCAGCCCTTCCATGTCTACTCGATGCGCCAGGCTATCGAAGAGGGCTTCATCCTCGACGTGCTGAAGAATTACACCAGCTACAAGCTGGCATTCAAGCTGGCCCACAACGGCCAGGAATACGACGAGAGCCAGGTCGAGCGCAGCGCGGCAATGAAGGGCATCATGCAGTGGGTTCGACTGCACCCCTACAACATCGCCAGCAAGGTGCAGGTGGTTGTCGAGCACTACCGAGAGAACGTGCAGCCGCTGCTGCAGGGCCGCGCCAAGGCCATGGTGGTGGTGGGTAGCCGCAAGGAAGCGGTGCGGTGGCAGAAGGCCATACGCGCCTACATCCAGAAGCAGAACTATCCGCTGGGCGTGATGGTGGCCTTCTCGGGCGAGGTGAACGACCCGGAGAGCTACCCACAGGCCGTCACCGAAACCAGCAAGGACCTGAACCCAGGACTCAAGGGCCGCGACATCCGTGATGCCTTCGCCGAGCCCGACTACCACCTGCTCCTGGTGGCCAACAAGTTCCAGACCGGCTTCGACCAGCCGCTGCTGTGCGGCATGTACGTCGACAAGATGCTGGGAGGCATCCAGGCGGTGCAGACGTTGTCGCGCCTGAACCGCGCCTACGAGGCTGACGGCGTGAAGAAAGACTGCACCTACATCCTCGACTTCGTCAACGAGCCCACGGACATCTTGAAGGCCTTCAAGACTTACTTCGAGACCGCTGAGCTGGAGGCCGCAACTGACCCACACTTGGTCTACGACCTGCGCGCCAAGCTCGATGCCAGCGGCAACTACGATGACTTCGAGGTCGAGCGAGTGGCCAAGGTGGACCTGGACCCCAATGGCACGCAGAAAGCGCTGGACGCGGCCATTGCGCCGGTCGCCGACCGGCTTCTCAAGCGATACAAGGCCGCCCAGCAGAGCAAGGCCGCCGCCGATGCAGCGCAGGATGGCAAGGTCAGCCAGGCGGCCAAGGACGCGCTCGATGCCTTGCTGCTGTTCAAGAACGACATGGGCGCCTATGTGCGGCTGTACGCCTTCCTGAGCCAAATCTTCGACTACGGCAACACCGACATCGAGAAACGCTTCCTGTTCTTCAAGCGGCTCATCCCGCTGCTGGACTTCGGCCGCGAACGCGACACGGTGGACTTGAGCAAGGTGGTCCTGACCCACCACACGCTGAAGAAGGCCGGCAAACAGCCGCTGAATCTGAATGCGGACGGCAGCTACAAGCTGGCGCCAATGGATGCCGTAGGCAGCGGCTCGGTGCAGGAGAAGCAGCAGGCCTACCTGGCGGAAATCATCCAGAAGGTCAACGGCTTGTTCGAGGGCGAACTGAGCGACGACGACCAGTTGGTCTACGTGAATGGCGTGCTCCGGGGCAAGCTGCTGGAGAACGACACGCTGATGCAGCAGGCGGCCAGCAATACCAAAGAACAGTTCGCCAACTCGCCCGACCTCGGCAAGGCGCTGATGGACGCCATCATCGACGCCTTCGAGGCCCATCAGTCCATGAGCACGCAGGCCTTGGGCTCGGAGCGCGTTCGCGATGGCCTGAAGGACATCCTGCTGGGTCCGGCGCAGCTCTATGAAGCGTTGCGGGCACGGTCAGCCCCAAACAGCGGAGCTCGTGCCTAGCAGGCCCGCGCCTCTGTGCAAATCCACTCTGTCAGACCACTTTGGGCCGCTGGGAGACGAGGGCGGCTCTCGCCAAGGCAAGCCAGTGACGAGGGCATCTGTTCAGCCATGTCTAGTTCGGGGTGAAGCTGGTATGCACCACTTCCTTGCCATTGCTGTCAGTTTGCACGACCGTTATCGTTCGCCTGAACCCCTTAACTGCGGTGTGGTCCTCAACTTTGACCATACCTGTCTCGGTCCCATCCGCCTTGACTATTGAGTAAGTATCAATGTCCGTTTCCCCCATGAAGCCAGCAGTCTTCGAGCCTTTGTGCCTGAGTTGCTCGCCATCACACAGGATGAGCTTGTCTTTCCACATGGGTCCCCCCGGTTGATTTGAATGCAGCGCCCTCGGCCCGATGCCAAGCGCAATGGCTCAGTATGACTGCGAATGCCTGCATAAATTTCGGTTTGCCCCTACCTACGCCCCCCGTGCGCCTGTGATTTGATCCACGACGAAAGAGTGAAGCAGCAGCGCCGAAAAGCCGAGATCCAATTGCTGCCCAGAACTTTGAGCAATCCGTTGCCAACGCGTTGGCGCGGGCTGCGCCATTTCCTTGGCGAGAAGGAGAACAAGGCGATCACAGAGCACAGACCAAGCTGTTCCAGCTCTTCTTGCTCGGATACCAAAACAGCATGCCCTCACTGCCCCGCCCGTAAACGATCCATACCCACCGGGTTGAGGACTGCCGCTGCTCAAAGATCGACTTGAAGCGTACTCGCAGAAGAAGAGGTAGGTAGCGCGTTTGCTTGGCACCGCTACTGGGCCGCATTCTGGCCTGCGAATCGAGGGCAGGTGGTTCCAACGACAACGCGGCATCAAAGGCGCACATGTCGGGATCGCTGGAATGGCGAGCAGCAATCTCATCGAGGAATGCAACCGGCAGTGCCGTTTTTCCGCCAGCTGCCAGGCTGAACTTGTGCGAGCCGACCTCGCGGTATACCTGGCTTGGAGTGAACGCTATCGGCTTGAGCATGGGGATACTGGGGCCACTCTTGGGATCGAGAAAATCGATCTCGATCTCCGGAATTGGAATGTTGCGAGGGTTCTCAAACTCTAGCGTCAGGCTGATTCGGTCACTGTCCGGTAGCCATGACTGCAAGTACGCGCCGGTGACGCGCACTTCAGTGGGGTTCTGTGCCAGCAGCAATCGCTCCTGGTTGATCTCCAGGGAACTCATGCGATTCCTTTGTCCCAGGATGGTGATGTTTTGGCATGTCACTCCTATCTGTATGTGCCCAGAGTTATCGGTGATGTTCGGACTGGCACAGCCGTGGGAGGACTGCTGCACCCGGGGCTTACCGACGGGGGAGAGTTTCGTGGGCTCGGCAGCGGCATTTGGTGCATGTACCGAAAGCGATGCGATCAGCGACAGCACCCCCCGTGTGACGGTGCGCAATCTCATCGTTCGGCCTTGGACTTGTCAACTTGGACGGTCACTGAACCGCCGGTGACGACGCCGATGTTGGGACTTCCGTCACCGGTGGAAGACTGGCTGACGCTGGCCGATGGTGGAGGAGGCAAAGCGCTAACAGCGGCCTGTCGTTCCCGAGCCTTACGGGCCTCAGCGGCGTTCTCGCGCCTCTCGTCAGCTTGAATGCAGAAGTAGCTCAGCACAACGCCGATTACCAGCGTGACCAGTCCTACTGATGCGGTCGAAATCTCCCCAATGCCAGAGATCTTGAGGGTGGTCTTGCTGCTTCGGACCTTGACGAGCAGATACAGCCCGAATGCAATGACTCCAAGAGCAACGATGAATAGCGGCGTGCGCAATGCCATGTGGTGGTTCTCCCTGTTCCTGTATTGGGGTTTAAAGGAATTATTGGCCTGCGCTTTTCGCCTTGAAGCTTGGACACGGAAAATCCGACCGCCTTCGAGAAGTCTGTCGGATTTGTCTCGCTCGCCCGTGAGGTAGTTCTCAGTCAAGCGTGTTTGACGGTTGGTGTCACGCCACAGATGGCTCCTCTGCAGCGGTGCAAGTTCCGCGACTGCGGCAAGGCGGGGGTGGCAGAAAACTTGGACTGGTTGAGCAGCGATGCTCAGCCTCCATCCGGCGGCATCTCACATTGACTGGCGTCGGTCCCCTGCGGGTACTCGGACCTTGCCAGGTTGCACCTTTGCGACGCAGGAGGAACAAGGAGAAGTGGCCGTCGTGTCCGATCGCGGCACATCAGCGTTTGTGGGTATTGCCTTTGACGCCGTTGATGTGGACCCTGATGCACGCCGTCGGCGGATTTGCTCGACGAACATTCAAAAGACCGGAGGGCGAGCGCAAATGGCGACACGCAGGGGGACGAAGAATGCAGTCGAATCATTGGATTCGACCTCGTCAGGATCGCCTTTGACCCAGGCGAGGTTGAACGAGTTGATGGATGCATCGGATCCGGCGAACATTGAACTTGTCTTTGGTTTCGTTGGCCCGACCGGTATTGATCTGAACAAGGTCTGCGATGCCCTCAGATCCCAGCTTCGAGCCGTGCAGTACGAGGTCAGCGAAGTCCGTCTGAGCGAAAAAATCACGACATACCTGGGAAAGTCAGGCTCATTCCCAAATGAGTACAAGCGCATCAAGACGCTGATGGACCGAGGCACGGGGCTCAGAGAGGAATCGGGGCAGCCCGACATCGTTGCTCGCCTCGGAATAGCCGCTGTCAGGGAGGCAAGACAGAAGCAGACGAATGATGCCTTGAAGCCTGCCCCAAGGAGAGCCTATTTCGTGCGCTCGTTCAAGCGGCCGGAGGAGGTTGAGATCTTTCGGCAGGTCTATGGCAAGGCCTTCACGTTGATTTCTGTTTACGCATCGCGGAGCTGGCGCCTACAGTTTCTGAGGAAGCTGCTCGCGCCGTCGCTTGGACCTGAGCGAGCGAAAGCGGAAGAATTCGCGACGGAGCTTATCGGCCGTGATTACGAGGAAGAAGAGAGAAAGCTCGGCCAGCGAGTGGGCAAGACATTTCCCCTGGCAGACTACTTCGTGACCAGCGAATCAAGGCCAGAGCTGGAACGGCAGTTGAAGCGCTTGGTCCAGCTCACGTTCGGCAACCCTTACATTTCGCCGAGCCGCGATGAACAGGCCATGTTTCTTGCAAAGGCTTCGGCCCTCCGTTCGCTCGATCTCTCGCGACAAGTGGGAGCTGCCGTCGTCTCGTCGGAGGGCGAGATCCTGTCGACCGGCTGCAATGAAGTCCCGCGATTCGGGGGAGGTCTGTACTGGTCCAACGACGATGGTCTTATGCGGGACTTCGAACGGGGAAGCGATTCAAACGTCGACATAAAGCGGGAGATCGTCGAGGATGCCTTCAACCGGATGCAGCGCAAACCTGGCCTGCTGGCAGCCGTTGCTCGCAGGAGACCCAGTTCCGAACTGGCCCATGATGCGCTGTTCGCAGAGGGCGCGTACCTGAGGGATGCCCAGCTTTTCGACGTTATCGAATTTGGCCGTGCAGTTCACGCGGAGATGGCGGCGATCTCCCAAGCAGCGCGTTCCGGCGTCCGACTGCAGGACGCTCGACTCTTCTGCACGACTTTTCCCTGTCACATCTGCGCCCGGCACATCGTGGCGGCAGGCATCTCAGAGGTTGTTTTCATCGAACCCTATGAGAAGAGCAGAACGGCAGAGCTGTACGGTGACTCCATCAGCGTCGAACCTGCTGAACCCTCGCCGCGACGGGCCAACTTCCGTGCCTTCGTCGGCGTCGCTCCTCGTCGATATATGGATTTCTTTGAGAGTTTCGGAGTCCGCAAGACGGTAGACGGTAAGATCAAAGAGGTTGATGAGCTGTTGGCAACGCCCCGAATCAAACGGCTCGTTTTTACCTACACCCTTGCTGAGGCGTTTGTAGTCGACGGGACCAAACCTCCGCCGAGCCCTACTCGAGCCAGGAGCATTAAATGAAACAAGTTCATCATTCCTTCATGGGACAATTCCAGGCTGCTCGCCGGGAGGTAGCGCAGTTACGGACATTGATGGGGGAGTCGGCAAAAGTGGCGACCCTGACGTTCCCTCCCCAGCGCAGTACTGCCACAGAAGGCAGCCAGCGCATCGAGGGCAATCAGAAGAAGAAGCGTTGACCTACTTTGGTCTCGCGCTCCACGACGATTTCGACTAGCTCCAGTTTGTTCGCGGAATGAAGCTTCAAGCGGAGCCGTGATGCCGTTCCTGCATTGCGTGCAACGCCACCCGCTGCCAGGTCGGTAAGCGGTCAATGAACCACGTATTTGCGAGGACCCAGGCCGCAGCGTAAGGGCTTCAGGCTGAGGTGGGATCGATCCGCCAGGGCAGCAACGCCGGGAAGCCGTCGGCTGTCTGGGCGGTGGGCAACGCTTTGAACAGCGCACACAGATACGGGTATCCGTCGATGCCGTTGACCGGACAGTTCTGAAGCAGCGAGTACAGGTTGACGCTGGCATCGGCGCCGGCCACCGTGTCGCTGAATGACCAACTGTGGCGGCCGACGTAGAACGGCCGGATCGCGTTCTCTTGCACGTTGTTGTCGATGCTGTAGCGGCCGTCCTCGACGTAGCGCTTGAGCTTGCTCCATTCCGAGGAAGGGTACTCAATGTCCGTACAAAGTTCGTACGGCCAACAAAAAAGCCACCCTGATGTGACTCGCTTCCAAGATTAGCCGAGAGTTCGCTAGAGCTCTGTCCAATTCTTAGCCGATCTTTGACTAGATACTTGACGACGGCAACTACGGTGCCGAAATGAGTTTTCTGACGTCCTTTTCGCCAAAGTCTGGCAATAAATAAGTGCGAGTTCCGGCTTTGGCCAGAAATTAATTCCTGTCGGGACAACAAGATACTTGTCCTCATGAACCATGGTTGGCATAGATTGGCCTGAAATTGGGCCACCGGGACTACGCCAATCAGACGGAACGCGTCGCCGTTGCGTGGCGGGGGCCGGCGGCTTGGGCGGCGTTGGCGCAGGTATGCTGATCTGCACCATGTTCCGACTCAATCCGATCCTCCTCCCCTTCGGACTCAGTACTGACGACCAGTTGGTGCATGCATCCGTTGCCGTGCGCGGCGAAGAGTATCGTTGCCGAGGCTGTGACGACCAGCTCGAACTCCGCCGCGGCGCGAATCTGCGGCCTCAGGATGCGCCGCCGGCGCCGGCGCCGAGGCCAAGGTCGGCCCAGACTTGGGCGGAATAGCACATCTGTTATCCAAGTTGTTCAGAGCAGTTCGCATTGAAGCAAGCCAAAGCTAGAAGTCATTAGCCGGTTCTGAATTGGCGTCGTCCGCATCAACCGACCGGGCCTCAAGTGCGACGGCCAAGCTCAACCAGTTTCCGTCTCGCGCGTCTGGATGTGCGAAAGGTGCAAGTAAATCCATTGCCCTAAGAAGCCATGGGAGAAAACTAGCCATAACCGAGTCAACAAATGTGACGAACTCATCGAATTTTTTGTCGACGTTATCCGGGCTGGCTTTGGACGTGGCTCGTGCTGGCAGTCCGTCGAATATCTTTCGAACATCAACTCCGTTTAGGAAGGCGCGAATAACGTAAGGGAGGTCTGCCTCCTTCATGGGGAAAAGATGCTTGTCCTGGCCAACTACTTTGTGAAGAATGTAGTTGGGCTGCTCATCTATTCTCCCAAATGTAACTAGGAGAGAGCACAGGAACTCAGGATCTTGCAAGGGGGCTCTTGACTCTGAGAGGAATCTCAATATCGCGCGAACAGAGCGTGGCGAGAATCCGCACTGATTGGAGGCGTGCCCAAGCGATGTTAGTTTTATCGGGCTATTCTGCTCAGCGAGTGCTCCGCCCGGTTGCGTTGCGTCGAGAATGTAAGCAAGAGTCGAATTTACAACCTGCATTATTGTCGCAGGGCCTGCCGAGCGTGAAGAATAGGTGGCATTTGCAAATACTTCACCAATATTTGACAAGTTGGGGTTTTCGCGGATGCAAGCCAGCAATTGTGAGGCGAAGGCGCCCGCTGTCCTTCGCTGTTCTTCTTCGGATTCGACTTCCCAGTCGACGCCCAGTGTGGATGCCACAGGGGCGGACGAGAACATCACCTTTGTCAGGCGAGTTGGTTCAGGATGCTTTCCTCTTCCCCCAAAGGCTTCCTTCGGACCGATGGTGTTTTCGAAGATGACAGTGTCGCCTTCTGTGAACCAGCCGGCACGACCGCTTCTACCTGCAATATTTCGAAAAGTCATTGACCTCATTGGAGCGCCACCGTTGCGGAAGCTCGATAGCCAATGAGAAACAAGCGTCCATCGGAACGGAAAGTCTGCGCCCTCGGCTAGCGTGGTTGTCGAGCAAACCAAGCGAAATCGCTCTTCCCTAATGGCCTTTTCAATTGAACGCCGAACTGCATGCGGCAATGAAGCGTTGTGATATGCAATGCCGCGTTCTATAAAGCTTGCAAGAGGAGCAAGCCAAGCGTGGCGTGCACGAATTTCTCTCGCCAACGATTTCAATTCTTCATCTTCGGTCTCAGGAAATGTCGTGGCAACTTCTCGTGCAAGTGCTCGTGTATCAGAGCGCCGAGGGCATACAACGAGGCCAGTTATGCCAAGACGACTGAGTAGCTCCAAGGTAATAGTGCGAACATTCTTCGCGGCAGAAATCTCAAGACTGTTTGTATTTATTGAAGGATAGACGTCTTCGGGTAGCGTGATTCTGTGCGGCACTGAGATGGCCGTGTCAGGATTGGCCCAAGCGGGACGTAGCGCGTCGTTTCCGTGAATCCACGTCAGATTTCCAACGGAATCACATGTTGCCAATCGGCGAGCTGTGGGCCTCCAGCCGATCCGTTGAACCTGTTCATCCGCGATTCCCAGCCAATTTGATAGGGCAGAAGTCTCTGGGAGCACTGCGGAGAGGCCCATGATTCGTAGCTCGGTAAGTCTTGACTGTAGTATTCGAAGACGACTTAACAGGCCTTCCACACGGCTGCCGCGTATCCCGTTCTCAATGATGTGAATTTCATCCATGACAACCAAGCGCAAACTTGCGAGTTGCTCAGTCGTTCGCAACCAGCTGTCAAACCTTTCGGGCGTGGCGATAATGACGGCGGTTGAAAAAGCGTTTTGAATGAATTCCGACTTGAAGCCGCCAAACATGGAGACCACCTGCATTCGGTCGGCGAATCGCTTTTCGTTCAACGAATTCCGAACTTGCTCGCCAATTGCCACATACGGTGCCACATAAACACATATGCCGCCACGTTGACTTGCCGCAGCAATGGCGCATTCTGCAATGAATGTTTTTCCCGTGCTTGTCGGTAGAGTTAGCAGGGAGTTTTGGTTGCCGGTTGTTATTCCATTATCAATGAGTAGTTTTCTTTGGGGAGGGAGTAGTGTTACAAGGCCGTTGGAAATTGAGTTTTCTACGAACCAATCTGGCATGCCTCCAGGAGCGTTGTAGATATTTGCAGTGGCGAGGCGAAATGCTTGGCGCGCAGCTATCAGTAGACTAAGTGCGAAGGATTTGTCAAAGGTGTTTGCGTCGGCTCGGGTTGCAATGTTCTTTAAAATTGTTTCAGCCTGCTGGTAGTGGGTAGCTCGCTCATGCATGGTTCGCTTTCGAAGAGCGTAGAACCAATGAAAGCGGAAGCCATCGATTCCAGCGATGGGGTCATTCTCCTGAACTGCCAAGGTTGCGCGAGAATTGCAAATGACAGAGGCAACGCACTTAAGCGGTGTACGAATTTGGAACTCATGGGCAACTCCCTTCAATGCGGCAGCTGCACTCGGGAAGTTGCCGCACATTGCGAACGCAATTGCGGAAAGTAGCGTGAGTTCGCTCGTCTGCTCGTGGTTCTCGGAGTCCGCGAGCGAAAGCTGTTCTGCCGTTGAAAGTAATGTCCGAGCGGCTGAGATAAGTGGCGCAGCAAATGCTTCCTCGTCGAGTGCTGCAATTTCTTCGTCTTCCAATAATTGGAAGCTTGACATGCACTTTAGGGCGACTGCGACGTCCCAGGGGTCTCTGGTATCTGAGGCGGGAGTTACTCCTCTAGCCTTTGCTAGCGCCGCCGCGGCGCTGGTGTTGAAATCAACAAATGATGGAAGCGTAATCATGGTGTGAATGACTTCCTGTTTGCCATTTGCACCATGGCTTCATTCAAGCGCGTGATTGCTATGCTCCACCCCTCGATTGTCCCATCTGGCCATCCTTGAAGGTAGATTTGGTCGATAACTTTATTCAGTGCGGCAGCCGGGTCTCCGTGTCGCAAATCGTGCACCAGTGTTGGCATCAGCCGAATTCGCGTGCAGTGTTTTGCATCGGGTTGCGCTATATCCTCAACTCGTTGAATTTTAGCTAGTGGCCAATTCAACTCTAGGTGGAGTTTGGCTTTTATTGCGCTAATTCTGCTTTGTAGTGCGGTGGAGGGTTGGGTATCGTCAAGGAGCTTCTTGTAGTCCTTTACTAGCGCTTCGGCATAGGTTAATTCTTCCGCTCCAGTTGCTTTTACTTCTTGTATGTACAGGCGGTCATTCGCTGTGTTGCCTACTGGGTCAAGGAAGAGGACCATGATATCCAGGCCTACTGCGGTCCCAGGCTGAAGAGGGATTAGAGCTCCGGCTAGTGACGGTGTGTAGTTGGCGGCGCCGAATTTTTCATTTCGTGCCACCAAGAAAGTTATGAATTCCCCAATGTTTCCTTTTTGGCCGTTTGTCAGTTCAACAAGTGGTGGGGTTGGTGGTGCGTGGCCGGCAGCCGCGAGCTGGCCTAAGTAATTTAGTACCCAGGCATAGAAGGCCGCACAGTTCGGGTCGCCTCGAAATTGGCGAATGAGTCCTCCCTTTGAGTGGGAGATATCGGGCTCTGCTTTGTATGTCATCATTGGCCCGGCCTCTTGCGCCGGACTTCCTCCGCTGAGGAGTTTATACAGAGCGTTACAGACGTGGATTTATGGTGGAAGCCCGAATGGCTAGGCCAACTCATAAAGAGTTCGTTAGTGGAAGTCTCTGCTCGGCGCGCTGAGGCTTCCAAGCATTGAAGTCAGGTCCTTCGCGTGGCCGACGACGATGCTCCTGACCTCGCCCTCCTTCTGCCAACGCCCCTTCACCGCCAAGAGATTTGACCCAAGGATTTCCGGCCGCTGCCGTTCAAGCGCATCGCGCCAGACCACCAACTGCACATCGCCCGTCTCGTCTTCCAAGCTGATGAACGTGACGCCGCTGGCGGTTTCAGGCTGCTGTCGAACCGTCACCAGGCCGGCAAAGCGCACCGCGCGTCCGTCAGGTAGGTCGTGGAGGTCTGCAGCAGTGCTGAACTTCATCTCTGCCAGTTGCTCGCGAATCAGTGCCGGCGGATTGCTTCGCAAGGACAGGCCAAGCGCAGCGTGGTCCCATCGCTTGCACGTCACTCTGCTGTGGGGGACAGGCTGGGACGAGGAAGCGCCGCCATACCTTGGGCCTGACCTCTTCAAGCTCGACGTAGATTTGGTAGGCCAGCGTCGACGCGCCGGGCTCGAAGAGGGTGGACTGGCTCATGGTGCCCACTTTGCCGAACGAGGATCGGCGGGGTACCTGGGGGGAGCCAGAAGTCAGGCACTCCGGCCAGCTGCGATTACCCGCTGGCCCCTTTCGATTTCGGTGGCGGGCTGAGTTTGGAGGTCTTGCCCTTCGACCTAGATCCTGCGTGTCTCGCGGAGCTGGAGCGTTTGGATCTGCCGCAGCGAGAACCCAGTAACCAAGCCGGGGCTGCTCTCGATGTGGCCGGCGGCCGTCAGGACGTGCATAAATTTCTCAGAAATCTATGTATGTCGTGACCAAGGTGCATAGACATCTACGGTTTTCTATCGATATCGGACATTGATCCATGGCCGCCTCACCGACCATCGAACCGCTGGAACAGCTCAACGCTGCCCGTTTTGATGATGCAGCCATTCTGAAGAAGTTGGCCACCAGCAGCCGGCACCCGAGGCGCGGAAGAGCTGATCACGATTTGGGGCCGAGCCTGGGACTTGCGGATGGACGGCTGATGTCATGCAGATCTGGTAGCGATCCGCCCCACCTAAAAGTCGCCGCTCAGACTATTTGAAAAGCACCCAGGCGTGCTTGAGTCCAAGTTTGAGTCCATGCTGCATTTCGACAGAAGGAGGAACCCAGCATTCATGCGGCCTAGCGGTCAACCACCGTAATTTGTATCGGAAAGTGAGCGTACGCCGGGCCGATGCCTCGAATGCGGCCTTGTCCTACGCGCAGCGGCGCCCCGAGTTGGTAAATTGGCCTCACTCAGGGTGCTCTTCCTCCCTCCCTCAATGGCCCTGAGACTTGCCCGGCAGCCGTGATGGTTTGCCGGGCTTCTTTTTGGGGCGCGAGGAGCCCCGGGCTTACACGGTCGCCGTGCGCAGCTGCTCCAGGCTGACGTACTGCAGTGCCCGCGCATGGGTGCATTCCAGCACGACCGGCGGCGCGACGCCGGCCTCATAGGCCTGCCGCCAGCGCAGCGCGCACAGGCACCAGCGGTCGCCCGGCTTCAGGCCGCGGAAGCGCTGTTCGGGGCGGGGCGTGCTGAGGTCGTTGCCGCGCAGCGCCGAGAACTGCAGAAAGGCGGCCGTGAGCTTGGCGCAGATCACGTGGCTGCCGAGGTCGTGCTGATCGGTATGGCAGCAGCCGTCGCGGAAGAAACCGGTCAGCGGGTCGTAGGAGCAGGGCACCAGCGGCGTGCCCAGCACATTGAGGGCCTGCGGCATCAGCGGCCGTGCGGCCAGGTCGACTTGGCCTTCGGTGGCTTGACGCCCTTGCCCTGGGCGGCCCAGAGCTTGTAGGCGCTGGAGGTCAGCTCGCGCTTCATCAGCTGCACCAACTCGCCCTGGCCGATAGCGTGCTGCATCAGCACCTTGTTATAGGGCGGGGTGTCATCCCAGGCGGTCTTGATGACCGCGTCGATCTGGTCGCGGCTGAGGCGGGGAATGGGTTTGGCCATGGTCTATTGTCCTTCAGTGGCCGTCGAAGTCGACCAGCGTGAACAGCGGCAGGCCGCTCTGCTGCAGGCGCTGGGAGCCGCCGAGCTCGGGCAGGTCGACGATGGCCGCACCCTCCACCACCTGCGCGCCCAGGCGTTGCAGCAGCTTGGCGCCGGCCATCATCGTGCCGCCGGTGGCGATCAGGTCGTCGATCAGCACGATGCGGTCGCCGGGCTTGACGGCGTCGGTGTGCATCTCCACCGTGGCGCTGCCGTATTCCAGCTCATAGGTCTCCTCCACCGTCGTGAAGGGCAGCTTGCCCTTCTTGCGGATCGGGATGAAGCCGATGTTCAGCTCATAGGCCAGCACCGAGCCGATGATGAAGCCGCGTGCGTCCAGGCCGGCGATGGCCGTCGGCTTCGCATCGAAATAGCGGTGCACGAACTGGTCGATCAGCACGCGGAACACGCGCGGATTGGACAGCAGCGGCGTGATGTCACGGAACTGCACGCCCGCGCTGGGCCAGTCGGGCACGGTGCGGATATGGCTCTTGATGTAGTCGGCGGCGGTGGTCGGCATAGGCGCCGATGGTAAATCAGGCCACCAGCGGACTGCAGACCATGCGGGCGCGCCCGGCCTGCTTGGCCTGGTAGAGCGCGGCATCGGCCAGCTCGATCAGGTGCAGGGCCGGCAGCTGGGCCTCGGCGACGCGCGCTGCCACGCCAATGCTCAGCGAGACGCTGTGGCGCACCGGCGAGGCGGCGTGCTCGATGGCGGCCAGGCGCACGCTGTCGAGGATGCGCTGGGCCACCACCTGGGCGCCGGCCAGATCGGTGTCGACCAGCAGCACCGCGAACTCCTCGCCGCCGTAGCGGCACACCGGCTCGCCGCCGCGGCCGACGCAGCTGCGCAGCAAGGTAGCGACGCGGCGCAGGCAGTCGTCGCCGGCGACATGGCCGTAGTGGTCGTTGTACTGCTTGAAGTGGTCGATATCGACCAGCAGCATCGCCAGCGGCTTGCCGGCACGGGCGCTGCGCTGCCACTCGATCTGCAGGGCCTGATCGAACAGGCGGCGGTTGCCGACGCCGGTCAGCCCGTCGGTGGTGGACTGGCGGGCCAGCAGCTCGTTGGCCTGGCGCAGCCGCATCTCCTGGCGTTTGCGTTCGCTGAAGTCGGTGATGATGCCGACGAACAGATGGGTGGTGGCGGTCTTCACCTCGGCCACCGACAGATGCACCGCCAGCTCGCGCCCGTCGCGGTGGCGGGCGCTGAACTCCTGGCTGCCGCCACTCAGTGACGCGTTCCGGGTCAGGTCTTGCGGGGCGCTGGGAACGCCCTGTATCAGCATGCTCAGATGGCCGCCGCGCAGCTCCGGCGCGCTGAAACCGAAGAGCTGGGCGCAGGCGGGGTTGACCTCCAGCATATGGCCGCCGGTGTCCAGCGTGACGATGCCGTTGGTGGCCGCATTGATCAGGGCCTGCAGATGGGCCTGGCTGGCGGCCAGGCGCTGCTGCTCATGGACCAGGTCGCTGACCTCCAGGCGCACGCCCACCATGCCGCCCGAGGGCGTGCGGCGCTCGAAGATGCGCAGCCAGGTCTCGTCATGCACGCGCTGCAGCAGCGGCGCGCGCTGCTGGCCGCGGTTGCGCTTGCGCTCGGTCAGCCACTCCTCCTCGCGGCCGATCGCCTCGGGCACGCCCTTGATGGCCAGCGAGGCGCGCGCCAGCTCCTCGAAGCTGGCACCGCGCTCGAACTCGCGCAGCATATGGGGATAGATCTCGACCAGGCGCTTGTTGAAGGCGACCAGCTTGTCCTGGGCGTCGAAGATCTCGACGCTGGCCGGCAGCGCGTCGATGGCTTCTTCCAGCGTGCGCTGGGCGCGCTCGGCGCGGGCCCGGGCGTGCGCCATGGCCATCAGGGCCAGCCCGGCCACCAGCGCGCTCAGGCCCAGACTGGCCATGCTCAGCCAGGGCAGCCAGGCACGGTCCACCCAGCCGCCCAGGCTGCTGATCAGCACCGTGGCCTGGAGGGCCAGCACCAGGCCAAACGCCAGGGGCGGCCATGCGCGGGAGAGCTTGGGGCGTTGCATCGTGGGGCTTTGCGGAACAAGCGACGGATGCTAGCGGCCCCTCCCGCGCAGCGACAGACCCCCTAGGGGGGGAGTTTGTTTCAGCCGCCTCTTGTGATGGGCATCTCGACCTTGTCGGCCGGCAGCTTCATATGACGGGCCAGCTCCAGCTTGGCCAGCGAGTTGCGGTGCACCTCATCGGGGCCGTCGGCCAGACGCAGGGTGCGCTGGTGCGCCCACATCATCGCCAGCGGCGTGTCCTGCGAGACCCCCATGCCGCCATAGACCTGGATCGCCCAGTCGATGATCTTCAGCGCCATCGTCGGCGCGACGATCTTGATCATCGCGATCTCGGCCTTGGCCACCTTGTTACCCACCGTGTCCATCATGTAGGCGGCCTTCAAGGTCAGCAGCCGGGCCTGCTCGATGCTGCAGCGCGCCTCGGCGATGCGCTCCTGGGTCACGGTCTGCTGGGCGATGGTCTTGCCGAAGGCGCTGCGGGCAATCGCGCGCTCGCACATCAGCTCCAGCGCCCGCTCGGCCGCGCCGATGCTGCGCATGCAGTGGTGGATGCGGCCGGGGCCCAGCCGGCCCTGGGCGATCTCGAAGCCGCGGCCCTCGCCGAGGAGGATATTGGCCACCGGCACCCGCACATCCTTCAGCACGATCTCCATATGGCCGTGCGGCGCATCGTCGTAGCCGAACACCGACAGCGCGCGCTTGATCGTGATGCCCGGGGTGTCGGCCGGCACCAGCACCATCGACTGCTGTTCGTGGCGGCCGGCGCCCGGATCGGTCTTGCCCATCAGGATGTAGATCGCGCAGCGCGGGTCGCCGGCGCCCGATGACCACCACTTGGTGCCGTTGATCACATACTCATCGCCCTCGCGCTCGATGCGGCACTGGATATTGGTCGCGTCCGACGAGGCCACCTCAGGCTCGGTCATCAGAAAGGCCGAACGGATCTCGCCCTTCAGCAGCGGCTCCAGCCAGCGGTCCTTGTGGGCCTCGCTGCCGTAGCGGGCGATGGTCTCCATATTGCCGGTGTCCGGGGCCGAGCAGTTGAAGACCTCGGGCGCCCAATGCACCCGGCCCATGATCTCGCACAGCGGCGCGTACTCGAGATTGGACAGGCCCTCCGGCGCGCGCGGCGACTGCGGCAGGAACAGATTCCACAGCCCGGCCTGGCGCGCCAGCGGCTTGAGCTCCTCGATCAGCGTGGTCGGCAGCCAGGCATTGCCGGCGCGGCGGTTGGCCTCGACCTCGGCGTGGAAGCGCGGCTCGTTCGGGTAGATGTGCTGATCGAAGAAGGCCAGCAGGCGCTCGCGCATTTCCTGGACCTTGGGGCTGTAGTCGAAGTTCATGGTGACGCGTCCTTGTTGGCTGCCGTGCCGCGAGTGTGGCGCAAGCCGCCGCCCGCGCCTGTCGCCCAGGCGGCAGGCTGTCCCGCAGGGGACCCGCCCTTCAGCACTTGAGCCCGCTCAGCCGCGCAGCAACTTCTCCTCGGCCAGGGTCAGCGCCTCCGGCGTGCCCGACAGCACCAGCGTGTCGCCGCCGCCCAGCAGCAGGCTGTCCTGGGCTGCGACCACCGCGCCGCTCGCGCGCCGCAGCGAGACCACGCCGACGCCCACCGCATGCAGGGCCAGGGCCTCCAGCGGCTGCTTCGCAAAGGGACTGGCCTGGGGCAGCGTGACCGAGATCAGACGCTCCTGCTGGCGATCCTCGGCGCTGTCGTCGTCGGCGCCGTGGAAATAGCCGCGCAGCAGGCCGTAGCGGGCATCGCGGGCGTCGCGCGTCAGCCGGATCACGCGCCGCATCGGCACGCCCACCAGCGCCAGCGCATGGCTGGCCAGCATCAGCGAGCCCTCGATCGCCTCGGGCACCACCTCGGTGGCGCCGGCGGCGCGCAGCTTCTCCAGATCGGTATCGTCGATGGTGCGCACGACCACCGGCACCTGGGCCGCATGCGAGCGCACCAGCTGCAGGATCTTCAGCGCCGAGGGCGTGTCGTGATAGGTGACGACCACGGCGCTGGCGCGCGCCAGGCCGGCGGCCATCAGGCTTTGCAGCCGTGCCGCATCGCCGAACACCACGCTCTGGCCGGCCGCCGCCGCCTGGCGCACCCGGTCCGGGTCCAGGTCCAGCGCCATATAGGGGATGTGCTCGCCCTCCAGCAGCCGGGCCAGGTTCTGGCCGCTGCGGCCGTAGCCGCAGATGATCACATGGGCGTCGGCCTTGATCGCCTTCTTGGCGATGCTGGTCAGCTGCAGCGACTGCATCATCCAGTCGCTGCTGGACAGCTTCATCACGATGCGGTTGCTGTACATGATCAGAAAGGGCGTGGCCAGCATCGACAAGACCATGCTGGCCAGCACCGGGCTGACCCATTGCGGCGCGATCAGCTGGTGCTGGGCGCCCAGGGTCAGCAGCACAAAACCGAACTCGCCGGCCTGGGCCAGATACAGGCCGGTGCGCAGCGACACGCCGGCCGGCGCCTTGAACAGCCGCGCCAGCCCCGCCACCAGCACGAACTTGGCCAGGGTCGGCGCCAAGGTCAGCAGGAAAACCAGATGCCATTGCTCCAGCACCGGCCGCCAGTCCAGCTTCATGCCTATGGTGATGAAGAACAGGCCCAAGAGCACATCGTGGAAGGGCCGGATATCGGTCTCGACCTGATGCTTGTATTCGGTCTCGGCGATCAGCATGCCGGCGACAAAAGCGCCCAGCGCCAGCGACAAGCCGGCGTGCTCGGTCAGCCAGGCCAGGCCCAGCGTCACCAGCAGCAGGTTCAGCATGAACAGCTCTTCGCTCTTGCGCCGCGCCACCAGGGTCAGCCACCAGCGCATTACCTTCTGCCCGCCGACCAGCAGGATGCCCAGCAGCACCGCCGCCTTCAAGGTGGCCCAGCCCAGCGAAACCGCCATCGCGCCGCCGCTGCTGTTCAGCGCCGGGATCATCACCAAGAGCGGCACCACGGCCAGATCCTGGAACAGCAGCACGCCCATCACGCGCTTGCCGTGCTCGCTCTCCAGCTCCAGCCGTTCGGCCATCAGCTTGACGACGATGGCCGTCGAGCTCATCGCCATCGCGGCGCCCAGCACCAGCGAGCCCTGCCAGCTCAGCTCCCACTCGCGGCCGAAGTAGGCAAAGCCGGCTTGCAGCAGGTAGTGCCCGGCCACCGTGCCAACAACGGTCAGCAGCACCTGCAGCAGGCCCAGGCCGAACACCAGCGAGCGCATGCTGCGCAGCTTGGGCAGATTGAACTCCAGCCCGATCACGAACATCAGGAACACCACGCCGAACTCGGCCAGGTAGCGGATGCTGGAGGTGTCGCCGGCCAGGGCCAGCGCGTTCGGCCCGATCAGCACCCCCACCGCCAGATAACCCAGCATCGGCGGCAGCTTCAGCGAGCGGCAGATCACGACACCCAGCACGGCGGCCACGAGATAGAGCAGGGCAAGGTCCAGCGAGGTGATCATGGCTTCATGTTAAGCGGTGCCCGGGCGGCGCCGGCCGGTCTTCATGCTGCGTTCAGACGGTGCGTGCATATTCCGCCGCACAAGCATCCGCGCCAGCGCGCGCACGAGATGAGGCAGGGAGTGAAGACCAAGATGAGCGTCAGCGACGAGCCCTTGCTGCGCCTGGATGGCGCCAGCAAGACCTACCGGCGCGCGGGCCGCGAGATTGCGGCGCTGCGCGACTTTTCGCTGAGCCTGGCGGCCGGCGAGATCGTCGGCCTGCTGGGGCCCAACGGTTCGGGCAAGACCAGCTGCATCAAGCTGCTGACCGGCCTGTGCGGCGCCGACGGGGGCAGCCTCGGCTGGCGCGGCCGGGCCCTGGCCGCCGGCCGCCAGGGCCCGCATCTGCGTGAGTTCGGGGTGTTGCTGGAAGGGCGCGGCGCCGGCTACGAGCGCCTGTCGACCCTGGAGAACGCGCGCTACTTCTGCGCGCTGCGCGAGGCCCGCTTCGAGCGCGCGCATTTCGACGCGCTGGCCGCGCTGCTGGACATTCCCGATGTGCACTCGCCGCTGCGCCAGCTGTCCACCGGCAACAAGCTGCGCGCTGCGCTGCTGGGCGTGCTGATCCACAAGCCGGCACTGGCCCTGCTGGACGAGCCGACCCTGGGCCTGGACCTGTCCGGCGTCGAGCGGCTCGAAGCCCTGGTGCGCCATGCGGCGGCCCAGGGCAGCGCCTTCCTGATCAGCTCGCACGATCTGCATTTCATCGAACGCCTGTGCTCGCGCATTGTCTGTATCAAGCAGGGCGAGAAGGTGTTCGACGGCAGCAAGGCCGAGTTCCTGCGCCTGGAGCATGAATATGTGCTGCGCCTGCAGCCGTCCGACGCCGTGCTGCCGGCCCTGCCGCTGGACCTGGGCCCGCTGGCCTGGCAGGCGGCCGAGACGCCGGGCGTCTGGCAGCTGCCGCTGCGCGACCAGGCCCAGGCCTGCGCGCTGCTGGCCGCCCTGCTGCCCCAGTTGGCGGCCAGCCATGGGCTGGAGCTGCGCCGCATCGCGCTGCGCGACAAGTATCTGAGCCTGGTCGGTGCGGCGGAGGCCTCGCCATGCTGAGCCGCTGGCCGCGCCATCTGGCCAATGAATTGCGTCGAGCCTTCTATCTGCAGCGGCGCTACTGGTTCGAGGGCCTGCTGGGCCTGGGCCTGCTGCTGAGCCTGTTCGGCGGCCTGCTCTATGCCGTGCTGTCGGTCAACGGCAGCGCGCTGGCCTCGGGCGAGGCCGATGGCTTGATCGTTGGCTTTGTGCTGTGGCTGTTCGCGGCCTCGGCCTTTGGCAGCGTCTGCCAGGATGTGCAGGAGGAGACCGAGCAGCGCAGCCTGGAGCAGCTCAGCCTGGGGCCGCTGCCGCTCTGGGCCTTGCTGAGCCTGCGCGCCCTGCTGAAGCTGCTGGGCGGGCTGCTGATGCTGGGGCTGACCCTGTGGCTGGCCGAATGGCTGGCGGGCGGCCGGCTGCAGATCAGCCACGGCCCGGTGCTGGCGGCGGCGCTGCTGGCGGTGCCGGCGCTGATCGGTGTCGGCTATGCGCTGGGCGGCCTGCTGCTGCTGGTCAAGAAGGCCGAGCTGCTGCTGGTGGTCTGCTACCCGGCCGTGATCGGCCTGGTGGCCCTGCCCGCCTACCCGATCAATGCCCAGGCCCTGCTGCCCTATGCGCTGGGAGCGGCGGCGGCGCGCGCCTCGGCCGCCGGCGCCGCGCTGCCGGCCAGCGTGTTCGGCTGGATCGCGCTGAATTCGCTGGCCTATCTGCTGGCCGGTCTGCTGATCTACGGCGTGCTGGAGCGGCGGGCGCGTCGGCTGGGGGTGTTGGGGCATTTCTGAGTGGGCATCCCGGCAACAACCTTGCCCAAACAAGGCATACGGCGCACACTTTTGATGTCTATGCGTTCGCCGCATGGCCGCATGTGCACTCGGCTTTGGAATCGCTGGCGTGGCGAGCCGGGTTCGCGATACCGTTCGCGCCACCGAAAAGTTACCGGAGCATTACATGCCCAATCTGTCCTTTGTCTCGCCCACGCGCAACAGTCCCTGGGGTACCTATCTGTCCCAGATCGACGCCGTTGAACCCTACCTGGGTCATCTGGCACGCTGGGTCGAGACGCTGCGCCGACCCAAGCGCGCGCTGATCGTCGACATCCCCATCGAGCTGGACAACGGCACCATCGCCCACTTCGAGGGCTACCGCGTCCAGCACAGCCTGACCCGCGGCCCCGGCAAGGGCGGCGTGCGCTACCACCCCGACGTCACGCTGGAAGAGGTGATGGCGCTGTCGGCCTGGATGACGATCAAGAACGCGGCGGTCAACCTGCCCTACGGCGGCGCCAAGGGCGGCATCCGCGTCGATCCCAAGCAGCTGTCGCTCAAAGAGCTGGAGAAGATGACGCGCCGTTACACCAGCGAGATCGGCATCATCATCGGCCCGCAGCAGGACATCCCGGCTCCCGACGTCAACACCAACGGCCAGATCATGGCCTGGATGATGGACACCTACTCGATGAACACCGGGGCCACCGCCACCGGCGTCGTCACCGGCAAGCCGATCCCGCTGGGCGGCTCGCTGGGCCGCGTGCAGGCCACCGGCCGCGGCGTGTTCGTGATCGGCCGCGAGGCGATGCGCCGCCTCAACATCCCGATGGATAACGCCCGCATCGCGGTGCAGGGCTTCGGCAATGTCGGCTCGATCGCCGCCAAGCTGTTCGCCGCCAACGGCGCCAAGATCGTCGCGGTGCAGGACCACACCGGCACCATCCTGAACGAGTCGGGCTTCGACATGACGAACCTGCTCGACCATGTGGCCAAGACCGGCGGCGTCGGCGGTTTTGCCGGTGGCGATGCGATTGCCAATGACGATTTCTGGAAGGTGCGCAGCGATGTGCTGATCCCGGCCGCACTGGAAGGCCAGATCACCGCTTCCCGCGCCGAAGGCCTGCAGACCCGGCTGGTGCTGGAAGGCGCCAACGGCCCGACCACGCCGGACGGCGACGCCGTGCTGGCCGACCGCGGCATCGTGGTTGTTCCTGACGTGATCGCCAACTCGGGCGGCGTGACCGTGTCCTACTTCGAGTGGGTGCAGGACTTCAGCAGCTTCTTCTGGACCGAGGACGAGATCAATGTCCGCCTGGACAAGATCATCACCGGCGCCTTCAAGCACATCTGGGAAACCTCCGAGCAGCACCGCATCCCGCTGCGCACGGCGGCCTTCGTCGTGGCCTGCACGCGGGTGCTGGAAGCCCGGGAAGAGCGCGGCCTCTACCCCTGAAGCCTGCGGCCCGACCGGGCCGCTAGCTCCAGTAGCGCGGATAGCTGCCGCGCTGGCGCAGGTTGTTGACCAGCAAGGCCACCAGCACGATGGCCAGCGAGCCGGCCAGCACCGGCGTCAGCAGAAATGTGGCGCCGGCCTGGCTGGCGAACACCACCAGCGGGTCGGCGCCAGCCGGCGCATGTACGGTCCGGGTGATCTGCATCAGCGCCAGCGCCAGGCCCACGGCAATGCCCGCCGCCCACCAGCTATCGCCCAGCACCAGCATGACCAGCAGCCCGACCAAGCTGGCCACCAGATGCCCGCCCACAATGCTGCGCGGCTGGGCCAGCGGGCTGTCGGGCAGGCCGAAGGCCAGCACGCAGCTCGCGCCGAACGGGGCCATCTGCCAGGGGTAGCCGCTGGCCTGGGTCAGCCAGCCGGTCAGCGCGATTGCCAGCGTCGCGCCCAGTGCCGACCACAGGACGAAGGCCGGCGGCGGACTGGCCGGTGCACGCGAGGCCGGCAGTCGCTTAAGGCGCGCAAGAAACGAGGGCATGGCTTGGCTCCGGTGGCATCAATAACCGCAATGGTAAACAGATCGGTATACCTAAGTCAACCGATCGGTTTACTTGCGACCCCGTCGGGCCGATACTGGCACTCTTGCCAACCAGGAGTCAGACACGCATGAGCAAGGCCGAGCATCTGGTCCAGCGAGCGATGCAGCTGTTCTACCGCCAGGGGTTTCATGCCACCGGCGTTGACCAACTGAGCCGCGAGGGCGAGCTGACGAAGAAGACGCTGTACCGCTATTTCCCGACCAAGGAGGCCCTGGTGCATGCCGCGCTGCGGGCCCGCCACGAGCTGCTGCTGGCCCGGATACGCGCCCATGTCGAGCGCCGGCCGACGCAGCAGCGGCCGCTGGCCTATATCGACTTTGTCTGCTGCTGGAGCCGCGAGCCCGATTTCTGCGGCTGCGCCTTCATCAATGCCGCCGCCGAATATGCGGATGCGGCCGATCCGGCCCATGTGATCGCGGCCGAGCACAAGAAGAGCCTGCGCGACTATCTGCAGCGCCTGTGTGAGGAGGCCGGGCTGGCCGCGCCGGCCCGGGCGGCCGCCACGCTGTTCCTGATCGGCGAAGGTCTGACGGTGGCCGCCCAGGTGGCGGGCGCCGATGCGGCGCTGGCGGACCAGGCGATGGCACTGGCGGCCGCAGCGCTGGCGCAGCCGGCCTAGGCCAGATCCACCCGCTGCGGCCGCCGGGCCCAGCTGTCCGGCAGGTCCTGCAAGACCTGGTGGGCGTCGAGCGAGCGGATCGGCACCGCCAGATCGACGGGAATGCGCTGGCGCGCCTGCAAAGCCATATAGCGCAGCGCGCTGACCCGCAGAAAGGACGCGAAGTTGCCGACCGCGCCGCGCGCCTGCACCAGCTCGTCGTAGAGCTTCTCGATCAGCTGGGTCACGCCCATGCCGTCGCGCGCGCCGATCTCCTCCAGCACTTCCCAGTGCAGGTTCTCGAGCCGGATGCTGGTGACCACGCCATGCAGGCGCAGCGAGCGGGTGCGCGACTCATAGGACTCGGGGTTGGCGCTGATGAAGACTTCGCACATGGTCGGCTCCTGAGGGCGTGGACGATTCTGCGTCAAAGCTCGATGCGCGTGCCCAGCACCGCCAGGAATTGCGCGATCCAGGCCGGGTGGGCCGGCCAGGCTGGTGCGGTGACCAGGCGGCCGTCGGTGACGGCCTGGTCGACCGGGATCTGGGCATAGCTGGCGCCGGCCAGCTCGACCTCGGGCGCACAGGCCGGATAGGCCGAGACTTTTCTGCCGCGTATCACGCCGGCGGCGGCCAGCAGCTGGGCGCCATGGCAGATCGCCGCGATCGGCTTGTCGGCGCGGGCGAAGTGCTGGACCAGCGCGACCACGCCGGGCACGGTGCGCAGGTACTCGGGGGCGCGGCCGCCCGGGATCACCAGGCCGTCATAGTCCTCGGGCCGGACATCGGCAAAGGTGGCGTTGAGCGTGAAGCGGTGGCCGGGCTTCTCGGAATAGGTCTGGGCGCCCTCGAAATCGTGGATGGCCGTCAGCACATGGTCGCCGGCCACCTTGCCGGGGCAGACCGCATCGACCCGGTGGCCCACGGCCAGCAGGGCCTGGAAGGGCACCATGATCTCGTAGTCCTCGACATAGTCGCCGGCCAGCAGCAGCAGTTTCTTCGCGCTCATCGACAGTCTCCTGTTTGGCGACGGCGGATGCCGTCGTGCCGATTGTGGAAACGCGCGCCCTGCGATGGGTAATAGCCGGCCACTACAGCGCCCGGCGCCGCCGCTACACTGGCCGGATGACGCATTCCCCGCCCTTTGACGCCGCGCGCGCCCTGGCCATGGCCCGGCAGACGCTGCAGATCGAGGCCGCCGCGCTGACCGGCCTGCTGCCCCGTCTGGGCCCCTCGTTCTCGGCCGCCGTGCAGGCCGTGATGGACTGCTCCGGCCGGGTCGCGGTGATGGGCATGGGCAAGAGCGGCCATGTCGGCCGCAAGATCGCCGCGACGCTGTCCTCGACCGGCACGCCGGCGCTGTTCGTCCACCCGGCCGAGGCCAGCCATGGCGATCTGGGCATGGTCACGACCAAGGACGTGGTGCTGGCCCTGTCCAATTCGGGCGAGAGCGATGAGCTCAACGCCATCCTGCCGGTGCTCAAGCGCCTGGGCGTCGTCATCATCGCGATGACCGGTGGCGCCACCTCCAGCCTGGCACGGCACGCCGACTTCGTGCTCGACAGCAAGGTCGACCAGGAGGCCTGCCCGCTGAACCTGGCGCCCACCGCCAGCACCACCGCCCAGATGGCGCTGGGCGACGCGCTGGCCGTGGCCCTGCTGGACGCGCGCGGCTTCAAGGAAGAAGACTTCGCCCGCTCCCACCCGGGCGGTGCGCTGGGCCGCAAGCTGCTGACCCATGTGCATGACCTGATGCGCAGCGGCGAGGCACTGCCGACCGTGGCACCCGAGGCCAGCTTCAGCGAGATGATGCGCACGATGTCGGCCAAGGGCCTGGGCGCGGCCGTCGTCGTCGATGCCGACCGCGAGGTGCTGGGCATCTTCACCGACGGCGATCTGCGCCGCCTGATCGAGCGTGGCGAAGACCTGCGCGCGCTGAAGGCCGGCGAGGTGGCGTCCAAGCACCCGCGCACGGTCTCGGCCGACGCGCTGGCGGTCGATGCCGCCGACCTGATGGAGCGCGCGCGCATCACGCTGGTGCTGGCGGTCGACGCCCAGCAGCGCCTGGTCGGCGCGATCAGCATCAACGACCTGATGCAGGCGAAGGTGATCTGATGCGGGCCAGCTTGCAATTTCCCCCCGAGCTGCTGCTCAAGGCCCAGGGGCCGGGTCTTGCCATCAAGGCCGCGATCTTCGATGTCGATGGCGTGCTGACCGACGGCCGCATCTATATCGGCGAGCAGGGCGAGAGCTTCAAGGCCTTCTCGACGCTGGACGGCCACGGCCTGAAGCTGCTGGACCAGGGCGGCATCACCCCCATCATCATCACCGGCCGCGATTCGCCGGCGGTGCGCCGCCGCGTCGCCGACCTGGGGCTCCGGCATGCCGTCTACGGCGCCAAGAACAAGCTGGCCGTGGCCCAGCCGCTGCTGGACCAGCTGGGCCTGGACTGGCGCGAGGTCGCCGCGATGGGCGATGACTGGCCCGACCTGCCCCTGATGACGCGCGCCGGCTTTGCCTGCGCACCGGCCCAGGCCCATGCCGAGGTCCGGGCCGTGGCCCACCACATCACCGCCGCGCCCGGCGGCCATGGCGCGGCGCGCGAATGCTGCGATCTGCTGCTGATGGCGGCCGGCCGCTACCAGGCCCTGCTGAGCAGCCATCTCGAGACCCTGGACGGGGGCCATCCCTGATGGTGACCCTGGCCCCGCCGCCGGCGCCGAGCCGGCGCCGCCTGCCGCAGAGCTGGCTGTGGCGGCTGCAGTCGCTGGCCTCGGCCTATCTGCCGCTGCTCTTGATGGCTTTTCTGGCCGCCGGCACCTGGTGGCTGGTCAAGAACACGCCGCTGCTGGACGGGCCGATGGAGCCGGTGCCGCCGCGCCATGTGCCCGACTACCGCATGCAGGGCTTCGAGCTGCAGCGCTTCGATGCCGCCGGCGCGCTGCGCTTTAGGGTCGAGGGCAGCGAGATGCGCCACTATCCCGATACCGACACGCTGGAGATCGACGGCGTGCGCCTGCGCGCCTTCGCGGCCGACGGCGCGATGCTGCTGGCCACCGCGCGGCGTGCCGTCGGCAACGGCGACGGCAGCGAGATGCAGCTGCTGGGCGATGTCACGGTGCAGCGCTTCGAGCCGCTGCGCGAGGGCGGGCTGTCCCAGCGGCCGGCGCTGGAGGTGCGCGGCGAGTTCCTGCATGCCTTTCTGAGCAGCGAGAAGCTGCGCTCGCATCTGCCGGTGCTGCTGCGCTATGCCGGCGGCGAGGTGCGCGCGGCCTCGTTCGAGTACGACCATCTGAGCGGCAAGCTGGGCTTTGGCGGCCGCAGCAGCGCCCGTTTCGATCCGCCCGGCGCGCGCAAGCCCGTCGCAACACCATGAAACTGGTCTATATCACCGGCGCCTCCAGCGGCATCGGCCAGGCCCTGGCCCTGCAGTACTACCGCGCCGGCTGGCGCCTGGCCCTGGTGGCGCGGCGCGTCGACGAGCTGCGCGCCTGGGCCCAGGCGCAAGACCTGGCCCCCGAGCGCTGGGCCGTCTACGGCGCCGATGTGCGCGATGTCGACGCCATCACCGGCGCCGGCCGCGCCTGCATCGCGACCCAGGGCCTGCCGGATGTCGTGATCGCCAATGCCGGCATCAGCATCGGCATGGACACGGCCGAGCTGGCGGACATCGAGGTGATGCGGCAGATATACGAGACCAACAATATCGGCCTGGCCGCCACCTTCCAGCCCTTTGTCGCGGCGATGCTGGCACGCGGCAGCGGCGCGCTGGTGGGCATAGGCAGCGTGGCCGGCATCCGCGGCCTGCCCGGCCATGCGGCCTACTGCTCCAGCAAGGCGGCGGTGATCAGCTATTGCGAGAGCCTGCGCGGCGAATGCCGGCCCTTCGGTGTCAAGGTCGTGACGATCTCGCCGGGCTATATCGACACGCCGCTGACGCGCCAGAACCGCTACAGCATGCCCTTCCTGATGCAGCCGGACGATTTCGCGGCACGCGCCTTCGAGGCCATCGCGGCCGGCGCCAGCTACCGCGTGATCCCCTGGCAGATGGGCGTGGTCGCCAAGCTGATGCGGGCCCTGCCCAATGCGCTGTTCGACAAGCTGCTGGCCGGCCGGCCGCGCAAGCATCGCCAGGGGCACTGATCAGCCGCAAGCGTCGAGCAGGGACTGGAGCTGGCGCTGCTCGGCGGGATGGCGGGCACGCCGCAGCGCCTCGGCATAGTCGGCGCGGGCCTCGTCCGGCCGGCCCAAGGCCCGCCGCCATTGCGCCCGCGCGGCCCAGGCATAGGGCGTGGGCTGCTGGCCCAGCTGCGCCCAGTCCTCGTCCAGCCGGGCCAGTGCGGCCGCAGGCCCCTCGGTATGCGCCAGTGCCACCGCATGGCCCAGGCGTGCACAGGACGAGCCGTCCAGCGCCAGCAAGGCCTCGTAGTAGTGCCGCAGCCGAGCCCAGTCGGTGGCCTCCCAGCTGGGCGCGCGGGCATGCTCGGCAGCGATGCAGGCCTGCAGGTGATAGCTGCTCAAGACCTGACCCCGTGCGGCCAGTTGCAGATGGCGCAGGCCCATCTCCACCATGCGGCGGTCCCAGCGGCCACGCGATTGCTCCGGCAGCCGCACCAGATCGCCCATCGCATCGAGCCGGCCGTCCAGGCGCGCGCCATGCAGCAGCAAGAGGGCGGCCAAGGCGTCGGCCTCGGCGGCCGCGCTGCTCGGGTGGGCGGCCAGCGCGCGCGCCAGCCGGATCGCCTCCCAGCACAACTCCTTGGTGATCACCGCAGGGCCCTGGCCGGCGCTCTGGTAGCCCTCGTTGAACATCAGGTAAAGCGTTGCCAGCACGGCTGCGCGGCGCGCCGCCAGCTCGGTTGGCGGCGGCAGGGCCAGGTCTTGCGTAGCCAGCAGTTGACGGGCGCGTGCCAGGCGCTGAGCAAGCGCGGCGTCACCACACAACAGGCCGGCGGCTATGGTCCGCAGCGGCAGGCCGGTCAGCAAGCGCAGCGCCAGCGCGACCTGGCTGGCCAGCGGCAGCGCCGGATGGCAGCAGGCGAACAGCAGCTGGAGTTCTTCATCATCGAGCTCGGCGGCAAAGCGCTCGCCGGCGCTTGCTCGCGGATCGGGCCAGTCGGCGGCCTCATCCAGCGGCCGCAGCGGCGCTTCGTGGCGCAGCTGATCCACCGCTGCACGCCAGGCCACGCGGTAGAGCCAGCCGGCCGGGTTATCCGGCCAGCCTTGCAGGGGCCAGAGCCGCGCGGCGCGCAGCAGCGCGGTCTGCAGCGCGTCCTCGGCCACGGCGATATGGGCCAGGCCCAGGCCGTGCAGCAGCTGGGCGGTCAGGCGCGGGAACTCGCGCCTGACCAGCTGATCAAAGTCAGAGGGCTTCAATCTGACGCAGCGTGATCCAGCTGCTGCCGCCCAGGTGCGGGCAGGTGGCGGCCAGGGCCTCGGCTTCGGCCAGACTCTCGGCCCGGATGATGAAGAGGCCGCCGATCACGTCCTTGGCCTCGGCCCAGGGCCCGTCGCTGGCCAGCAGCTGGGCGCCGGGGCGGCGCAGCTGGCGCCCGCCGTCATCGCAGAGCTTGTGGCCGGCGCTGAGCCGGCCCTGCTGGCGCAGCGTCTCGGCCCAGTCGCTGTAGCGCTGGATCAGCGCGCGCAACTCGTCCTTGCTCATGGTCGGCTGGTCGGCCGGGGTTTCGTGCAAGAGCATCAGATAGTCATGCATGGCGTGGTCCTCGTGGTGGCAGCGGGCCGATATGGCCCGCTTATGGACATGACGGCCGGCTGGGGCCTTCCATGACGCGCAGCGGAAAAAAGAAAAGGCGCCCGAGGGCGCCTTTGTCATTCATGCCTGCAGTGCAGCTCAGTAGCCACCGCGGTTGCCACCGCCGAAGCCGCCACCGCCGGAACGGCCACCGCCGCCACCGCCGTAGCCGCCACCGCCGGAACGGCCACCGCCGCCACCGCCGCCGTAACCACCACCACCGCCGCCGCCGCCGAAGCCGCCGCCACCGGAACGGCCACCGCCGCCACCGAAGCCGCCGCCGCCCGAACGGCCACCGCCGCCGAAGCCGCCCGGACGCTCTTCACGAGGACGGGCCTCGTTCACGACGATGGCGCGGCCGTCGAGGGCCTGGCCGTTCATGCCGTTGATGGCGGATTGCGCCTCGGCGTCGGATGCCATTTCCACAAAGCCGAAGCCCTTGGAACGACCGGTATCACGATCCATCATGACCTTTGCGGAGGTCACAGTGCCAAATTGACCGAATGCTTCTTGCAGCGATTCGTCGCGCACGCTATAGGCCAGGTTGCCTACGTAAAGCTTGTTTCCCATGGGGAAGCCCTTTCAATACCAAAAAACCATGTGGAGCTTCTCCATCGTGAACCATTCAAGCGAAGGTGCGGCTTCCAGACACAGGTAAACGATTATGGGTGATGGGTCCAGGCCGGCGCAAAGCGCAAGAGTCAAGTGTTGTTTTTCAGCTTCTGAGAGAAAACCCGGAAAACCGTTCCGATCGCACACCGGCAGCCGCCACGAAGACGTAGTGATGACTGGCTATCATCGCGGCCACCGAGCTCCCCCATCCATGTCCCAGAAAATCTCGCTCCAGGCGCTCAACCGCGTGCTCTCCAGCCTGGACGCCGCGCGCAACGGCCCGGCCCTCTATGCCCTGCTGAGCACCTTTAGCGTGGCCGGCCTGCTGCTGGCGATGGCCGAGTCGGCGCTGGCGCGCAGCGACACGCCCTGGGGCGTGGTCTGGGCCGGGCTGGCGCTGACGGTCGCCTTTTATGGGGTCAACACCACCGGCCTGCTGCTGATGGACCAGGCGCTGGGCCGGCCGGTGCGCGATGTGCAGGACGCCTTGCGCGACGCGCTGCTGGTGGCGCATCGGGTGCTGCTGAGCCTGGCCGTGGTGCTGGGTGGGCTGGGCCTGGTGCTCGCGGCCCTGCTGGGCCTGCTGTGGGCGGCCCGCCTGCCCTGGCTGGGCGCGCCGCTGTTCGCGCTGACGGTGCCGCTGGGCGTGCTGTTGCTGGGCTTGAGCTCGTTTGCCGTGCTGGTGCTGGTGGGGCCGCTGACGGGGCCCTCGGTCTGGGCCGGCCAGACGGTGCGGCCCACGCTGCGCCTGCTGGCGCGCCAGCTGCGCGGCGGCCTGCTCGATGCCGCGGTGCTGATGGCGGCGGTGCTGCTGCTGACGGCCGTGGTCAGCGCGGCGGTCAGCTTTGTCGTGATCAGCGGGGCGCGGGCCATGTCCTTGCTGGCGATCTGGGGCGCCGATATCAGCCTGCCGCCGCAGCAGCTTATGGCCGGGCTGTTCGGCTACGGCCTGCGCAGCCTGGGCGCGGCCGGCGCGCCGGTGGCCGGCAGCCCGCAGGGCATGGCGGCCCTGGTCGGCGGCGGCGTCGTGTTCGCACTGGCCCTGGTGCTGCCGGCCCTGATCTATCTGCGCGGCTGCTGCGCGGTCTATCTGGCGCTGCGCGAAGTGCCGGACGAGGGCCTGTGAGCAACCCCGTGCGTATCGCCTCCCTGGTGCCCAGCCTGAGCGAGCTGCTGGCGGCCCTGGGCCTGGCGCCCTGGATGGTGGCGCGCACCGGCTTTTGCATCCACCCGGCCGAGGTGATGGCGGCCGTGCCCAAGGTCGGCGGCACCAAGGATGTCAATCTGACCAAGCTGCGCCGGCTCGCACCGACCCATGTGCTGGTCAATATGGACGAGAACCGGCTTGAGACGGTGCAGGCGCTGCGCGAGTTCGTGCCCGAGATCGTCATCACCCATCCGCAAGGCCCGGCCGACAATCTGGCGCTGCTGACGCAGATGGCTGATGCCTTCGGCGCCCTGCCCGGCGTGCGCGAGCGCGCCGAGGCGCTGGCCCAGGTCCTGCGCGCCGAGCTGGCGCGCTGCGCGGCGCAGCCCTGGCCGGTCCAGCGGGTGCTGTATCTGATCTGGCGCGAGCCCTGGATGACGGTGGCGCGCGACACCTATATCGCCCGCATGCTGGCCCAGGTCGGCTGGCAAAGCTGGCCGGCGGTCGAGGGCGGCGAGACCGGTGCCGCGCGCTATCCGGTGCTGGCCGGCACCGAGCCCTGGCTGGGCCAGATCGACCGCGTGCTGCTGAGCTCCGAGCCTTATCGCTTCGACGAGACCCATCTGGCCCTGGCCCAGGCCCTGTGTCCGCAGGCCCGTGTGCAGCTGGTCGATGGCGAGCTGCTGAGCTGGTACGGCCCCCGGGCGGCCCAGGGTCTGGCCTATTTGCGCGCGCTGGCCCAGCGCTGACAATGCCGCGATGGATCTGTACAAACCCCTGATCGCACTGCTGGCCATCGTCAATCCGATTGGCGTCGTGCCCTTCTTCATCCATTTCACGCAGAGCTTCACGCGCCAGCAGCGCCAGCGCACGATACGGGTCAGCGCCTTCACGGCCTTTCTGGTGATAGGCATCAGCGCGCTGGCCGGCCTGAAGATCATCGAGTTCTTCGGCATCTCGCTGGCCAGCTTCCAGGTCGGCGGCGGCACCCTGCTCTTGATCAGCTCGATCCAGATGCTGAACGCCCAGCCGGCCGAGACCCGCAAGGAAGATGTCGCCGAGGGCGCCAACAAGGCCGACGCCGGCGCCAGCATCGCGGTCGTGCCGCTGACCATCCCGCTGCTGACCGGCCCGGCGACGATCTCGACCATGGTCATCTATGCCGAGAAGACCCGCCACTGGTGGGAGCTGGGTGTGCTGGTCGGCTATGGCGTCGTGGTCGGCCTGGTGACTTTCGCGGTGTTCACCGCCTCGGGCCGCATCGCGCGGGTGCTGGGCCAGACCGGCATCAACATCATGACCCGGCTGATGGGCCTGATCCTGGCCGCGCTGGCGGTGGAGCTGCTGGCCGATGGGCTGACCAAGCTGTTCCCGGTGCTGGCCTCCCACATCGCCCGCTGATCGTCCCTTGATGAGCGAGATCCTGCTGCTGGAGGACGACCCGGCCATCGCCCAGACCGTCGTCTTCGCGCTGCAGCGCGAGGGTTTTGTGCTCGCCCATTGCAGCTGGCTGCACGAGGCCCGCGCGCGGCTGGCGCAGCACGAGCCCGCGCTGGCGATCTTCGATGTGGGCCTGCCCGACGGCAATGGCCTGGACCTGTGTCGCGAGCTGCGCGCCGCCGGCAGCCGGCTGCCGCTCCTGATGCTCAGCGCCCGCAGCGAGGAGCTGGACCGGGTGCTGGGCCTGGAGCTGGGCGCCGACGACTACCTGGCCAAGCCCTTCAGCCCGCGCGAGCTGGTGGCGCGGGTGCGGGCGCTGCTGCGGCGCGCGCAGGCCCCGGTGGCGGCGCCGGCGCCGCAGGGTTTCGTGATCGAGGCGGGGGGCTCGCGCATTCGCTTTCGCGGCCAGCTGCTGGACCTGACGCGCCGCGAGCTGGGCCTCTTGAGCCGGCTGCTGGCCGCGCCGCAGCGCATCCACAGCCGCGAGACCCTGCTCGACGCCGTCTGGGGCCATGAGGCCGACAGCGGCGACCGCACGGTCGACACCCATATCAAGACCCTGCGTGCCAAGCTGCGCGCGGTGGCGCCCGAGCTGGACCCGATACGCACGCATCGTGGCCTCGGCTATTCACTCGAATGAAATGAGCCCCCACGCTCACTCCGTTCGCTGCCCCCCGAGGGGGCGCACCCTGCCTTTGGGGCGGCCCGGCCGGCAGGGTTGATCGATGCGCCTCGGCCTGCGTCTGCTCTTCGGCTTCTTCCTGATCGCCGGCCTGTCGGCCTTTGTCGTGCTGCGCCTCGTGCTGGCCGAGGTGAAGCCCAGCGTGCGCGAGGTGATGGAAGACATCATGGTGGACACGGCCAATCTGCTGGCCGAGCTGGCGCAGGACGATATCGCGGCCCTGCCGGCAGGCGCCGACCTGGCCGGCAGCCGCTTTGCGCAGCGCGTGCAGGACTATGCGCAGCGGCCGGTCGACGCCCACATCTGGGGCCTGCGCAAGCAGAGCCTGGACTTCCGCATCTATGTCACCGACGCCCAGGGTCGGGTCTTGCTCGACTCGGGCCCGCGTCCGGCCGTCGGCGAGGACTACTCGGGCTGGCGCGATGTGGCGCGCACGCTGCGCGGCGACTATGGCGCGCGCTCGACCCGGCTCACCGAGGGCGACGACCGCAGCTCGGTGATGTATGTGGCCGCGCCGGTGCGCCGCGAGGGCGCGGTCATCGGCGTGGTCACGGTGGCCAAGCCGCTGGCCACGGTGCAGCGCTTCATCGACCGGGCCGAGCGCCGCATCCTGATCGCCGGGCTGGCGCTGCTGGGCCTCTCGATGGCGCTGGGCGTGGCGGTGACCCTGTGGCTGGTCTGGCATGTGCGGCGGCTGCGCGACTATGCGCGCCAGGTGCAGGCCGGCCAGCCGCAGCAGCCGCCGCCGGCCGTGCCCGGCGAGCTGGGCGAGCTGGCGCGGGCGATGGCGGCGATGCGCGAGCGGCTCGACGGGCGCGAGCACATCGAGCACACGGTGCGCGCGCTCACCCACGAGCTGAAAAGCCCGCTGGCCGCGATGCGCGGTGCCGGCGAGCTGCTGCAGGACGAGCTGGCCCCGGCCGACCGCCAGCGCTTTGCCGGCCAGGTGGTGGCGCAGAGCGAGCGCATGGGCGAGCTGGTCGAGCGCCTGCTGGAGCTCTCCAAGCTGGAGATGCAGCAGGGCCCGGCGCATCCGCAGCGGCTGCGCTTCGACGCGCTCGTCGAGGCCGTGCTGGCCCCGCTGCGGGATCGCCTTCAGCAGCAAGACCTGACCCTGCTGTGGCTGGCGCGAGAGGCGCTGGAGGTCAATGCTGACCGCGAGCTGCTGGCGCTGGCGCTGAGCAATCTGTTCAGCAATGCGCTGGACTTCGCGCCGGCCGGCTCGCTGCTGGAACTGAGCCTGCAGGCGGTCGACGGCCGAGCCGTGTTCGCGCTGCGCGACCAGGGCCCCGGCGTGCCGCCGGCCGCCTGGCCTCAGCTGGGCCAGCGCTTCTTCTCGACCGCCCGGCCCGGCAGTCTGCGCAAGGGTTCTGGTCTCGGCCTGGCCATCGTGCGCCAGGTCGCGGCCCTGCACGGCGGCAGCCTCGAATTCGAGCCGGCCGAGCCCGGCCTGCGGGTGCGCCTAAGCCTGCCGCTGGCCTGACTTCATCGCCGCTTCACAAACTTCCTCGTCGCCACACCGGCGTTCGCGAGACTGCCTGTGTCACAACACAGAGGAGTCCGTATGGGATCGCGCGCCGTGGTTTGGAAACTGCTCATCCTGGCAGGCGTCAGCCTGCTGCTGAGCGTGGTGCTTTTGCGCATCGGCTGGCTGGTCGACGAGCGCCAGGCTCGGCAGCAGGAGGCGGTGGCCAGCGTCGAGCAGGCCCAGGCCGGTGCGCAGACCCTGCTGGGGCCCTTGCTGCTGCGCCAGTGCAGCGAAGAGTGGGAGACCCTGGTGATGGACGAGAACCAGGAGCGCCGTCGCAGCACCGCGAAGCGCGATTTCGTCATCAGCGCCGTGCCCGAGCGCCTGCAGGTCGGCGGTGCGCTGAACCAGGAGGCGCGCTACCGCGGCATCTTCAAGGTCAATGGCTACGCCGGCCGCCTGCAGTTCGATGCCCAATGGGCCTCGCTGCAAGCGCTGGAGCCGCCGCGTGCCCAGCAGCCCGGTGGTCGGGTGCAATGCGGCCCGGTGCAGGCCATGTTGGCCAGCAGCGATGCGCGCGGCCTGCGGGCGGCCACGCTCAAGCTCGGCGAGCAGGCCCTGGCCGTCAAGCCCGGCACCGGCCACCCGGCCTATGTGCGCGGTCTGCATGCGCCGCTGCCCGAGACCCTGGCGCTGGACGCGCCGCTGAGCTTGCAGCTGAGCCTGGAGCTGGCCGGCACCCAGCGCTTTGCCCTGGTGCCCGCCGCCGCCGCGACGAGCCTGAACCTGCGCTCCGACTGGCCGCACCCCAGCTTCGGCGGGCGCTTCCTGCCCAGCTCGCGCGAGATCGGCGAGGCCGGTTTCAGTGCGCAGTGGCAGGTCTCCGAGCTGGCCAGCACGGCCCCGGCCGATGTGCTGCAGCACAAGGTCGTCGGCGGCCTGGGCGGCAGCGGCAATCAGGAGATCGACACGCTGGAGTTCGCGATGGTCGATCCGGTCAATCCTTATGTGATGAGCGACCGGGCGATCAAGTACGGGCTGATGTTCATCCTCCTGACCTTTGTCTGCGTCGGCCTGGTCGAGCTGATGTCGGGCCGGCGGGTGCACCCGGTGCAGTACCTGCTGGTGGGCCTGGCACTGAGTCTGTTCTTCCTGCTGCTGCTGAGCCTGTCCGAGCACCTCGGCTTCGGCCTGTCCTATCTGCTGGCGGCCGGTGCGGCGGTGGGGCTGCTGGGCTATTACGGTGCGGCGATGCTGGGGACCTGGCAGCGCGGCCTGGGCTTCGGCGCCGGGGTCGCCGGGCTGTATGCGGCGCTCTATGTGCTGCTGAGCCTGGAACAGGCCTCGCTGATCGTCGGTGCGCTGCTGCTCTTTATCGTGCTGGCCGCTGTCATGGTGCTGACACGGCGCCTCGATTGGTATGCCTTGGGCGCGTCTGCAACGGCCGCGGCCTCGAGTCGGTAGGAACGCCATTGCCGCGCGCTGCCGACTGCGCCAGCATCGCGGCATGGCTCTGACTTTCGACTACATCATCATCGGCGCCGGCACGGCCGGCTGCCTGCTGGCCAACCGGCTCAGTGCCGATGCTTCCAAGCGCGTGCTGCTGCTGGAGGCCGGCGGCAAGGACGATTACCACTGGATCCACATCCCGGTCGGCTATCTCTACTGCATCGGCAATCCGCGCACCGACTGGCTGTACCAGACCGAGCCCGACGCCGGCCTGAACGGCCGCGCGCTGCGCTACCCGCGAGGCAAGGTGCTGGGCGGCTGCTCCAGCATCAACGGCATGATCTATATGCGCGGCCAGGCCCGCGATTACGACGGCTGGGCCCAGGCAACGTCCGACCCCGCCTGGCGCTGGGACGAAAGCCTGCCCTTCTTCAGGAAGCACGAGAACCACTGGCGGCTCGACGGCGGCCAGGGCAGCGAGGCGTTCAAGGCCCTGCACGGCCATGGCGGTGAGTGGCGGGTCGAGCGTCAACGGCTGCGCTGGGACATCCTCGATGCCTTTGCCCAGGCCGCCACCCAGGCCGGCATCCCGGCCACCGAGGATTTCAACAGCGGCAGTAACGAGGGCGTCGGCTATTTCGAGGTCAACCAGCGCGCCGGCTGGCGCTGGAACACCGCCAAGGCCTTTCTGCGCCCGACCTGCTACGGCCGGCCCAACTTCGAGCTGTGGACCGGCTCGCAGGTGCAGCGGCTGACGCTGGACCGCGGCGTCGACGGCGCGCTGCAGTGCAGCGGCGCCGTGGTGATGACGCCGCATGGGCTGGAGACCGTCGCGCTGGAGCCCGGCGGCGAGGTCTTGCTTGCGGCCGGCGCGATCGGCTCGCCGCAGATCCTGCAGCTCTCCGGTATCGGGCCGGCGGCACTCTTGCAACAGCACGGCATCGAGGTCCGGCAGGACCTGCCCGGCGTCGGCGCCAATCTGCAAGACCATCTGCAGATCCGCGCGGTCTTCAAGGTGGCCGGCGCCAAGACCTTGAACACGCGGGCCGGGAGCCTGTTCGGCAAGGCCCTGATCGGCCTGGAATATGCGTTCAAGCGCAGCGGGCCGATGAGCATGGCGCCCTCGCAGCTGGGCGCCTTCGCGAAGAGCAGCCCGGACAAGACCTGGCCCGATCTGCAGTACCACGTCCAGCCGCTCTCGCTCGATGCCTTCGGCGAGCCGCTGCACGGCTTCAATGCCTTCACCGCCAGCGTCTGCAATCTGAACCCGACGAGCCGGGGCACGGTGCAGATCCGCTCGGCCGATCCGCAGGCCGCACCGGCGATCGCGCCCAACTATCTGAGCACCGACGAGGACCGTCGCATCGCCGCCGAGAGCTTGCGGCTGACCCGCCGCATCGTCGCGCAGCCGGCGCTGGCGCCCTACAAGCCCGAGGAGTTCAAGCCCGGCCCGCAGTACCAGAGCGACGAGGAGCTGGCCCGCCTGGCCGGCGATATCGCGACGACGATCTTCCACCCGGTCGGCACCTGCAAGATGGGCCGCGCCGACGACGCGCTGGCCGTGGTCGACAGCCGGCTGCGGGTGCGCGGCGTCGCGAGGCTGCGCGTCATCGATGCCAGCGTGATGCCCAGCATCACCAGCGGCAACACCAACTCGCCGACCTTGATGATCGCCGAGCGGGCGGCGGCGTGGATACGGGCCGGCGACTGAGCGCTAGAAGCCCATGCCCTTGGCCATCAGCGAGGCGCACAGGCTCAGCGGCAGCAACAGGCCCAGCTGCAGATTCAGGCTCAGCCGCACGCGCCGGTGCTGGGCCGCGCTGACCTGCGGTGCGCGGCCGGCCTTCAGCTCGGCACCCCAGCGGATGAAGGTGACGGTGGGGATGATGGACAGCAGGCCGATCGCGACAAACAGGCCCAGCTTCAGATGGAAGAAGGGATTGGCGCTGTAGAAGGCCCAACCCTTCTCGAAATGGTAGGCGCGGGCGAAGCCGGCCAGCAGCAGGGTCACGGCGCTGAGGCCGTAGATCCGGTCGACCTGGGCCAGGCGCCGGGCCTCTTGCAGGCTGGGCGTCGGGCCGAAGCTCAGCCATTGATAGGCCAGCGCGGCGACGATGCCGAACACGGCCAGGAAATGCACAAAGGCGACGAGGGCGTTGATCAGCATGGCGGGCGGCGGCTGGGGCCGGACTGTGACGATGGCCGCCACTGTGCCGCAGCGCGGCGGCGCCGGCCACCGGGCTGCGACGAGACGCCGCTGCCCGGCGCCAAGCCACGGGCTCAGGCCGTGAAGCGCTGCTCCAGATAGGCCAGCAGCGTGCGTATGGTCTGCGCCTCGCCGCCGATGGGGCGCCCCGGCCGGGCCACATCGTTCCAGGCGAACAGGTCGATATGCAGCCAGTCCTGGTTCTCCGGCACGAAGTACTCGAGGAACAGCGCGGCGGTGACCGCGCCGGCCAGCGGGGTCTTGCCGGTGTTGACGATGTCGCCGATCGTGCTCTCGATGCTGGCCTTGTAGGGCGCCCACAGCGGCATATGCCACAGCGGGTCGTCCAGCTTCAGGCCCAGGTCGACCAGGTCGCGGGCGGTATCGAAATGCTTGCTGAACAGCGCCGGCAGCTGCGCGCCCAGGGCCACGCGGGCGGCGCCGGTCAGCGTCGCCAGGTCGATGATCAGCTCGGGCTTGTGCTCCGAGGCATAGGCCAGCGCGTCGCTGAGGATCACGCGGCCCTCGGCATCGGTGTTGCCGATCTCGATATGCAGGCCCTTGCGGGTCGGCACGATGTCGCCGGGGCGGTAGGCATTGCCCGAGATCGCGTTTTCGACCGCCGGGATCAGCACCTGCAGGCGCACCGGCAGCTTCAAGGCCATGATCAAGCTGGCCAGGCCCAGCGCATTGGCGGCGCCGCCCATGTCCTTCTTCATCTGGCGCATGCCCTCGCCGCCCTTGATGTTCAGGCCGCCGGTATCGAAGCAGACGCCCTTGCCGACGATGCTCAGCAGCGGTGCCTTGGGCGAGCCCCAGTTCAGCTCGATCAGGCGCGGTGCCCGGTGGCTGGCGCGGCCCACCGCATGGATGGCCGGGAAGTTCTGCTTCAGCAGCGCGTCGCCGACGATCTGCTTGAAGCTGGCGCCGTGCTGCTTGGCCACCAGCTGGGCGGCCTTGGCCAGCTCCTCCGGGCCCATATGCTCGGCCGGGGTGTTGACCAGGTCGCGGGTCGCGGCCATCGCGGTGGCCAGCGCCAGGCCGCGCTGGGCCGCCGGGCTGTTCGTCAGGGTCAGCACCGCCGGCGGGCGGCGGCGCGGCTTGTAGAGGTCGAACTGATAGCCGCCCAGTTCCCAGGACAGCGCGGCCGCCTCGGCGTCCATCGCCAGGCCATCCTCGGCCAGGGCGTAGACGCCTTCCGGCAGGGCTTGCGGCAGCGCGGACAGCGCGAACGGCGCATGGGCGTGGGCCACGCCGGCGAACACCCGGCCCAGCTTGCCGTCCGGCCCCGGCACCAGGGCCAGGCTGTCGGGCGCGCCGACAAAGCCCAGCGTCGCCAGCCAGTGGCGGGTCGGCGCGGGGAGTTGCGGGGCAAGGGCCTGGAAGGCGGCGCGGTCGACCACGGTGATGGCGATGGCGCTGGCGGGGGCAGACTTTTTGAGTTGAACCGTCATGGCTGATGGGGTTGAGCAGGTCGCCCATTCTCCCGCATGCGGCTCAACAGCTCTGTTGCAGCCGGGACAGCAGGGCCTGGGCGGCGGGGCTGGCTGGGGTGGCCGGGCCGGCGCCAAGCGCCGCCAGCAGGCGCTGGGCGGTGGCCAGCTGGGGCGTCACCGGGCCGATGAAGCGCAGCTGCTGGCCCTGGCCGACCAGCAGGGTCGGGAAGGTCTCGACCTCCAGATCGCCGACCAGCTCGGCATCGTCCTCGATATCGACCCAGACAAAACGGTAGCCCGGGTGCTGCTCGCGCAGCGCGGCAAAGACCGCGTGGTAGTCGTCGCAGACCCGGCACCAGCCGGCGCACAGGCAGGCGACCAGGGTGGTGGCGGGCAGGGCGGCGGGGGCGTTGGGCGGCATGGCGCTGCACTGTAGCGAGAAAGCGGCAAAGATTTGTTGCAAGTCGCTGTCAACCGCCCCAGTTTGGACGGCGTTGTGCCCGTACCCGCAGGTAATTGCACCAAGTCGGGCTGGAGAAGAAGGCATCAGCCATGAAAAGTCAGCAGCACCAACAGCAACGCAACGAATCTCAAGTCCGCCCCCTGGCAATGGCGGAGCTGAATACCGACAAAGGCCGCAAGCACGAGGCTTTCGAGCCCGGCAGCCTGGGCAGCGACCGCCGCAGCCTGGCCCGCGCCCTGCGTTTCGACCGCAAGCGCTGAACCGGAAATGCACCGCTAAGGTGCATTTCTCAGGCCAGCGGCGCCAGCAGCCGCTCTAGATCCTGCTCGGTGAACTTGGCCGCATCGGCCCCGTCACTGCCCAGCACGCCCTCGGCCAGCGCCAGCTTGCGGGCCTGCAGCTCCAGCATCCGTTCCTCGATGCTGCCTTCCACCACCAGTTTGTAGACAAACACCGGCTTGTCCTGGCCGATGCGGTGCGCCCGCGCGCTGGCCTGGGCCTCGACGGCCGGGTTCCACCAGGGGTCGACATGGATCACCGTGTCGGCCGCCGTCAGGTTCAGGCCGACGCCGCCGGCCTTCAGACTGATCAGCATCAGGGGGCAGGCCTCGGCCTGGAAGCGCCGCACGATCTCGCCGCGTTGCGCCACCGGCGTCGCGCCGGTCAGCACCAGGAAGTCCAGTTCCTGCTGCCGCAGCTGCGCGGCGATCAGCCCCAGCATCTCGGCGAACTGCGAGAACACCAGCACCCGCCGCCCCTCGGCCAGCAGCTCCGGCAGCATCTCGGCCAGCAGCTCCAGCTTGGCGCGCTCGGTGTCGGGTTTGATCTGTTCCACATCCTTCAGCAGCAGCGGGTCGCAGCAGACCTGGCGCAGCTTCAGCAAGGCGTCCAGCACGGTGATCTGCGAAGCGCCAAAGCCGCGCCGCTGCAGCACGCGCCGCACCTGGGTATCGGCCGCCACCCGCACGCTCTCATACAGATCGCGCTGCTGGCCATAGAGCCGCACCCGCCGCGTCACCTCGGTCAGCGGCGGCAGCTCGGTGGCCACCTCCTCCTTGCGCCGGCGCAGGATGAAGGGCCGCACCCGTGCGCTCAGCAGCTGGGCGCGCAGGCTCTCGCCATTGACCTCGATGGGCTTGCGCCAGAGCCTGAAAAAACTGCGCTCGTCGCCCAGAAAGCCCGGCATCAAAAAGTCGAACTGCGCCCACAGCTCGCCCAGATGGTTTTCCAGCGGCGTGCCGGTCAGCGCCAGCCGGTGCCGCGCGCGCAGGCGCCGCACCGCCTTGGCCGCGCGGCTGCCGGCGTTCTTGACCGTCTGCGCCTCGTCGAGGATCAGCAGATGCCAGGGTTGGGCGGCCAGCGCCTCGATATCGCGCCACAGCAGCGGATAGGTCGACAGCACCAGGTCGTAGTCGGCCAGGCGCGGGAAGTGCGCATGGCGCTCGGGCCCGTGCAGCAGCAGCACGCGCAGCTCCGGCGCGATGCGCCGCGCCTCGGCCAGCCAGTTGAACAGCAGCGAGGTCGGCAGCACGGCCAGCGCCGGCCGATCGGCCATGCGGCCGGCCTGCTTTTCGAGCAGCAGATGGGCCAGGGCCTGGGCCGTCTTGCCCAGGCCCATATCGTCGGCCAGGATGCCGGCCAGGCCTTGCTCACGCAGGTATTGCAGCCAGGCCAGGCCGGCCAGCTGGTAGCCGCGCAGCGTCAGGCCCAGGCCCTCGGGCGGCGCCACCGGCCGCGGCGAGCCGGCCGCGCGCAGCTTGTTGGCCATCTGGCGCAGGCCGGCGTCGCCCTGGATCTGCCAGCCGGCGCGGCCCTGGTCCAGCAGCTCCAGCCGGCCGGCATCCCAGTCGCTGAGCTGCAGCGGGCCCTCGGCGCGCTTGGGGTCGGCCAGCAGGTCCACCATCGCGCCGAGTATGGGCTTGAGGATGGACGCCGGCGCCTCGATGCGGCGCCCGCCCGGCGCGTGCAGCAGGATGATGGACAGGTCGTCGATGGCCGCGATCTGCTCGGCATCGAACCAGCGCGCATCGCGGCGCAAGAGGTCGGCAATCATCGGCGCCAGATCCAGGCTCTCGCCCTCGATCTCGACGCCCAGGCTCAGCAGCCAGGCGCCCTCGCGGGCCGGCAGGCTGAGCGGATCGATGCGGATGCGCCAGGCCTCGCCGGCCACCGCGCGGTGCGCGAAACCGGGCCGCGCCTCGACCGCCCAGCCCAGCTTCTGCAGCTCGGGCACCCGCTCGGTCCAGAACTCGCCGAAGAACTCCTCCTGCAGCAGGGTCCAGAGGTTCTCGTGCCCGGCTACGGCCGCCGGGCTGCGCCATTGCAGCGCGGCCGGGTCCAGCGGCAGCAAGCCCAGGGCCCAGAGCTGGTCGCGCGCCTCGGCCTCGGCGCCGAGATCGCGCTGAAGCCTGCGCCCGCCGTCCAGCGTCTGCGTCGCGCCCGGCCGGCTGTTCAGCAGCGAGCGCGGCGCCGGCGTGGTCCACAGCAGGCCATCGGCCAGCCGGTAGGTCCAGTCCACCTGGGCGACCGTGACCACATCGCCGCGCGGCCCCAGTTTTCCGCCGCTGGGGCTCAGACCCAGCAGACCGTCGCCACGGCCCAGGGTCTTCAGGGTCAGGCGCGGGCGGAACCGGGCGGACTCACCGACGGGCTCGGGCGCTGCCGGTTCGGGCCGCGGCGCAGGTGCAGGCGGCATCGCATCGCCCAGCAGCAGATCCATCAGCTTGGCCGCATCGGCCTCGGGCAGACGCGGCAGCTGCTGCAGCTCGGCACGGCCGGCCTTGCGGCGCAGCGCCTCGACCCAGGTGTGCAAGAGCTGCGCGCGCAGCGGCGCATCCGCCTCGGTCTGCAGTTTCAACATCAGCGCCGCCGCGTGCTCGCAAAAACGCGCGGTGCGGCAGCTGCACAGCGCGCTGTAGTGCGGCTCGCCATCGCGACCCACGACACCCTGCAGCGCCAGCTCGTAGACCTGGCCGCGCGGGCCGGGGAAGCGCGCGCTGGCGCCGTGCGCGTCCTGCCGGATATTGCTCAGCTGGTGCGTCAACTCAGCGCCGCGCTTGAGCCGCCCGCGCTCGAACAGCGTGCGCAGCGTGGCTTCGTCGGGGGGCCAGAGGCGGGGGGTGAGCGTGGACGGCGGGGGGGCGGAGGACATGGCGGCGGTGATTGTCTCCGGCCGGCCATATGCAATCATCCAGGGCCGGCTGCTTTGCAGAAGCTTGATTCGTCGACCAGCTGGTTCCTGGTCTTGCTTGGGCTACAGGACAGAAGGTGGTCGGTGCGCCGCGGCCTGCCCTATGAGTCACACACTTCGACTGGCCAAAGACGATGAAGAAACCCCAGCAGGGAGTTTGAGGGTATGAGCAACATCACCCATCACACCGACTACCGCCAGGCACTGGCCGCCATCAAACAGCGCATCCAGGCCTCGCAAACCCGTGCCGTGCTGGCGGTGAATGCCGAGTTGCTGGGCCTGTATTGGGACATTGGCCGGCCAGCTGGACGCTTGGCAGCGCGAGCGCGCCTGGGGCACGGCGGCGGTGGAGCAGATGGCGCTGGACTTGCAGGCCAGCTACCCCGGCATGAAGGGCTTTTCGCGCACCAGCCTGTTTGCCATTCGGCAGTTCTAAGCCTTCTTCAGCCCGCAGCTTGAACTTGTCCCACAGCCTGTGGCACAAATGCCCTGGGGGCATGTGCGCATCCTGCTTCATCGTCCTGGACAGGAACGAGTAGGGGCCGAGTAGGGTCAGGTCTTGAATTTGCACATCAGATTCAAGACTTGACCCCGCCACGACTTGACCCCGCCACGACTGGGCATTTGAGCGCACGCCCTCGTCCCACGTGGCTCCCCCGGGCTCAATCGGTGCAGCTGTGTGATTCCAAAGGGCCGAACGCCTTGCGGAGATGCTCCTTCAAGTCCAGCTTGTGCGCCCTATTGAATTCCGCGTTGGGCTCCTTGAGATACGACACGTGCGCGTGCCATAGCCCTTCCTCAGGCGCATGCTCAAGTTGAAAACCGTGACCCTTGACCCGAATAGCCCTGATCGCCTCCGCTGTGGCGGTGATGGCTCCGACGTACGTGTAGCTCGGCTTCGCCGGGCGCTTCTCTGCCTGCCGCTGGCAACCCATCTGGTGGATTTCTGCAATTGAAGGGGCGTAGTGCCGCCAGACTACCGACTCAGGTTCATCTCGGGGGAATTCAAAGAGTCGTGCCTCTTCGAACTCTTGTTCCGCCGGCTTCCACTTGTGGGGAGCGTCGATGTGCCGACTGACTTGGTCCTCGGGGGGAATCTCCTCGACCATACCGAGTTCGGCTTACCGAGGGATGGCGCTCAGGATCTCCGTCGGCAGAATTCCATCGAAGGGTATGTCGGCGAGATGGATTGCCTCAGGTGTGCCGGAGTTGGCGACCGCATGCAACACATTGTCCACCACCATTAAGAGCGTCCGGCCATTGCCCTCAACCGCCCAAGTCATCAGCACGCCGCCATCGTCAACGGCTACCTTGGGCAGTTGAGCCTCTGCAGGTAGCGACGACAGCACCGTCGCAGCAGCTTGTTGGGTGGCTTTTGAGATTTCCTGAGCAGCGGCGAACTGGACGAACATTCCTTGGATGATGCGTCGCTTGTCTTCCGTGGCCGCAACCTCGGATGTGATGACGACACCGGGCAAGGCTTCCGTGCTTGACTGGAAGAATTCGACGTCGCCCCAGGAGATACCCGCCTTCAAGGTGGTGACCTTTTGCCAGGCTCGGCGCCCAACACTTTGTGTGGGCATCTCTGCCTTCCAGGAGGTCAAAACGGCTTCCATTTACGCAGTCCTCCCCCAAAGCTCGTGGGCTTCGGGTGTAGTTAGATCGGCAAATCCGTGAGTGATCCACTCGTGCGCCAAGTCGAACCACTCTTTGCACACTTGCTCCGAAGCCTCCTTAGGGAGGCCTCGTGCGGTTAGGTCAAGGCGAAGGGCTGTCGCACCGCTCTGTACGTGTCGAGCAGACAACGCGTTCACATGTAACCGGCCACAGTTCTCTGGGAGCAGGAACTGGTCGCGGTAATTGATCGCTTCGGAGGTCGGGAGGAACCTAGAAGCGGCAGCTTCCCGACGATGGTCTCGAAGGAAGTGAACGGCACCCAGCAGCACATTGAAGTAGGTCAACTCCAGTTGAACCGCAACCGGCGCACCGAGTCCCTGTTCGACGAGGAAGTCGCGGTACTGGTGCCATTGCTTCCAAAAGTCCGCGATGACAGTGTCGTATGAGGGGTAATGCTCGTCGAGGCTGTTCCGCTTCCAGTTGAATATGAAGCGATTTTCCTGGAGCTGGAGCAAGTGTGTCCCGGCGGCGTTCAACAGCCAGGTTCGGCGGAGCTCCGGCATGTCGAGGACCTCGTACTGAACGCTGGGCGCGCCGTCGGTAGTCTCGAACAGGGCGGTGATCGGCGCAGCGTCCTCACAACGAGGGAACTCGTCACGAACGCGCGACCAGTACAGTCCCGCATGGCCCGATTTAAGAGGTTTATCCATTCGGAACGTAACGCCACAAGACACCTCCACGACAGGAGGCTTTTCAAACTTCACCGGCTTTCTAGTTGTGGCGCTCATCAGGCTCCTCTTACTGGCTCGCAGTCTACCCACCAAACTGTGCAAAACGCTGTGGATAACATGTGCACACCACCCACTTAATTGTGGATAACTATATATAAACCCGTCCTAGGGCATCGGTATGAGGGGATTGGCTGTCAATACCCACAGAAGCAGCCCGCTGCGAGCTGCTCGTGAGGCGGGCCTTGACAGAGAGTCGGTGCGTCAAACTGTTGTCTAAGCACCGCGCCCAGGCGTGTCCGTTTTTCACGGGTTGCTGTCTATCAGATGCAGCACACCACACCCGCCGGCAAGCTCCGCTAATCCGGCATTTGGCCGTATTTTGGATGTTTATACAGTGCCATCAGATCCGCCAAACGCGGCGTCGTAATTTGACAGTCTCGACAGGCGTTGATCTTCGTGGTTAGGCCGGTAGGAGCTTGCACGCCTGTGATTGCAGGCAAGCGTGTTCAGCCCGGCATTCATCACTGCGAGGTAAGTCTGGCCGACGCCACAGAGCGTGCGCCAGTCACCTTTGCCTCGGCTGGTTGCCAGGTACGAGCCTCGATGGATGCACTGGCGCGGCCCAAACGATCAGAGTACCTGGGCGACACTCTAAGCGGGAGTTCGCAACTGGGTGCAATCAGCCTCGACCTAACCCGCACCCGATTCTCCGCCCACGAATGCCCCCGAGCCCGGCCCCGTCCACCTATGCCCGGCCGAGCCGATGTCCGGGCACCGCCCACCCCCTACCGCGCCCCCCGCGTCATCGGCCCCAACACCACCGCCCCCACCCCCAGCACCGCCACCCCCACCAACGCCCCCGCCTTCACATACACCAGGCTCGCATAAAGCAGATAGGCGCAGCAGCCCACAAAGAGCAGCGGCAGCAGCGGGTACAGCGGCACCTTGAAGGGCCGCGGCGCGTCCGGCTCGCGGCGGCGCAGCACGATGACGGCGGCGCCGCTGAGGCATAAAAAGAACCAGTAGACCGGCGACAGGTAGTCGACCATGGTCGAGAAGCCGCCCCGCGTGGCTGCGCCGAAGGCGACCAGGGCCAGCGCGACGCCGCTGGTGGCCAGCACGGCAGCTGTCGGCGTGCCGCGCTTGGCGTTCCATTTGCCCAGGTGGAGTTCGCGCGCCAGGTCGCGCGCCGCCGCATAGGTGGTGCGCGGCCCGGCGATCAGAATGGCGTTCATCACCGACAGCGCGGTCAAGGTGACGATGCCGACGATCAACAACTCGCCGCCACGCCCGAAGGCCGTGCGCATCAGGTCGGCGGCCGGTGCGGGGCTCGCCGCCAGGCCGGCCAGGCCCAGGCCCTGCAGATAGGCCCAGTTGGCCAGCAGGTACAGGCCCATCACCAGGGCCAGGCCGATCAGCAAGGCCTTGACGATGCCGTGCTTCGCGTCGCGCATCTCGGCCGACAGGGTGGCCGCATCGCTCCAGCCGCCATAGGCCAGGAAGACGAAGATCATCGCCGTGCCCCAGTCGGGCGTGGCGCCGGCCGTGACCAGTGGCGTCTGCGGTGGCATGTCGCCCAGCGACAGGCCGGCCGCGCCCAGCAGCGCCAGCCCGCCCAGCACCACGCTCATCAGGCCCAGCTGGGTGCCCAGGCCCACGCGCACGCCGGCCAGGTTCAGCGCGGTCAGCAGCGCGATCAGGCCGGCCGCCAGCACCGCGTTGGCATAGGGCCCGAGCCAGGGGCTGAGATCGATCGCCTGGGCCAGATAGTCGCCGAACACAAAGGCCAGCAAGGCCATCGAGCCGGTGTGTATCACCGCGAAGCGCGACCAGGCGAACAGAAAGCCCAGGCGCTGGCCATAGGCGCGGCGCAGAAAGTGATAGTCGCCGCCGGCATCGGGAAAGGCCGCCGCCATCTCGGCAAAGCACAGCGCGCCGACCAGGGACAGCAGGCCGCCGAAGGCCCAGGCCAGGTAGAGCTGCGCATCGCTGGCCAGCGCGCCGGCCACCATCGGCGAGGTCTTGAAGATGCCGGCGCCTATCACCATGCCGACACAGACGGACACGGCATGGCGCACATCGAGGCGGCGCTCGGGCAGGGCGATGGAGGGTTCGGACATGGGGCGCGATGCTACGCCGACCGCCCTGCCCATCGACACGCCATCTGATGCGTCGGCGCGACTGCATGAGCATATTCCCAATGCGTTGTTGGCGCCGCGCCGTCGGCGCCTTAGCCTCGCCGGGGTCACTTCTTGCCCTATCCCCCCGCCGTCATGAAAAGAACAAAAGAATGCATCGCCCTGGCCAGCCTGCTGGCCCTGATCACCCAAGGCCCGGCCCTGGCCCAGCACAGCCTCGACGGCGTGCTGGTCACCGGCACGCGCGCCAAGGACCGCACGCTGCTGAACTCCAGCGTGCCCATCGATGTGCTGAGCCAGCAGGAGCTGCGCCGCGCGGTGGCCGGCGACGGCAATCTGGCCGCCGCGCTGCAGGCCCTGCTGCCCTCGTTCAACTTCCCGCGCCAGTCCAACTCGGGCGGCGGCGACCATGTGCGCGCGGCCCAGCTGCGCGGGCTCTCGCCGGACCAGGTGCTGGTGCTGATCAACGGCAAGCGCCGCCACAACAGCGCCATCGTCAATCTGGAATCCAAGACCGGCAAGGGCACCAATCCGGTGGACTTCAACTCGATCCCGCTGTCGGCGATCCAGCGCATCGAGGTGCTGCGCGACGGGGCCGGCGCGCAGTACGGCTCGGACGCGATCGCCGGCGTCATCAACATCATCCTCGACGACGCGCGCAGCAACAATGGAAGCAACAGTGGCGAGATCGAGGCCACGCTCGGCGCCCATCACACCGACTTCAAGCCTACCGGCCAGCGCCTCACCGATGGCCAGAGCCGCGAGCTGCGCGCCAAGCTGGGCCACCGGCTCGGCGACGCCGGCTTCATCCGCTGGGGCGCCGAGGCGGCGCACCGCAACGCGACGAACCGCGCCGGCCCCGACCAGCTGCCGCCCTGGGAAGAGCCGACGCCGGCCAATCTGGCCACCGTGGGCCAGCGCAACTACGCGCCCGGCGAGCCCGAGACCGACAAGCTCAGCCTCTGGCTCAACAGCGGCCTGAGCCTGGCCGGCGGCGACGAGGCCTATGCCTTCGCCACCTGGGACCAGCGCGAGACCCTGGGCGCGGCCTACTTCCGCTATCCGGACAGCTGGGCCAATGTCAAAGCCCTCTACCCGAACGGCTTTCGCCCGCAGACCACCGGCAAGAACCGCGATCTGCAGGCCGTGGCCGGGCTGCGCGGCGCGCTGGGCCCGGCCTGGAGCTATGACGCCAGCCTGAACCTGGGCCAGAACGATTTCGACTACGGCCTGCGCCACACGCTGAACACCTCGCTGGGCGCGGCCAGCCCGACACGCTTTCATCTCGGCGAGTTCGGCAGCCGCCAGCTCACGGCCAGCGCCGATTTCACGCGCGAGCTGCTGCTGCCAGGTCTTGCCAAGCCGGCGACGCTGGCGCTGGGCGGCGAGGCGCGGCACGAGCGCTTCGAGACCCGGCCCGGCGACCCGGCCTCCTATGCGGTGGGCGCCTTCGACGGCCCGGCCGGTGCCCAGGCCGCGCCGGGCCTGCAGCCGCGTGATGCGGTCCGGCTGTCGCGCCGCGTCACCGGGCTCTATGCCGACCTCAGCGCCGACCTGACGCGCGAACTGTTTGCCGACGCCGCGCTGCGCTGGGACCACTATTCCGACTTCGGCGCCGCCACCACCGCCAAGCTCTCGGCCCGCTATGCCTTCACGCCCGCGGTGGCGCTGCGCGGTGCGCTGTCGAGCAATTTCCGCGCGCCCTCGCTGGCCCAGACCGGCTTCAGCTTCACCGTCACCGACCGCGGCGACGGCGGCGCGCTGAGCCAGGTGCGCACCCTGCCGGCCAACGGGGCGATTGCCCGCGCGCTGGGCGCCCAGGACCTGCGGGCCGAGAAGGCGCGCAACGCCAGCCTGGGCCTGACCCTGCAACCCAGCGCCAACAGCAGCCTCTCGGTCGACGCCTACACGGTGCGGGTCAAGCAGCGCATCACCCTGTCCGAGCGCCTGTCCAGCGAGGCGCTGAGCGCGCTGATCGAGGGCCGGTTCGGCGAGCGCGGGGTCGACAGCGTCAACTTCTTCACCAATGCGGTCGACACCCACACCCGGGGCCTGGACCTGGTCGGCCAGTGGCGCCATGCGGCGCTGGGCGGCGAGCTGCGCTGGAGCCTGGCCTCGTCCTATAGCAAGACCACCTTGCGCAACATCCAGAACACGCCGGCCGCGCTGGTGGCGCTGGGCGTCGACCGGCCCCTGGTCGGCACCGAGGAGCGCAACACCCTGAGCGGTGCCGCGCCACGGCTGCGCCATGTGATCGGCGCCAACTGGCAGGGCGGGGCCTGGCACTGGCAGGCCCGCGCGACCCGCCACGGCAGCACGACGCGGGTGTTTGACTTCGGCGGCGGCTTCACGCCGACCCAGACCTATGCGGCGCGCTGGCAGCTCGATCTGGAAGCCGAAGTCAAGCTGAGCCCGGCCTTCAGCCTCAGCGTCGGCGGCGTCAATATCGGTGACCGCTACCCCAGCCGCTCGATCGCCGACATCGGCTATTTCGGCAACTTCCCCTACGACGTGCTGTCGCCGATCGGCTTCAACGGCGCCTACTACTACGCGAAGGCGCGCTACAGCTTCTGAAGAAGACCGGCGCTCAGTGCTTGTGCTCGCTATGGCCGTCGTGCTTGGCGGCCGCCGCGCCCAGCGCGCGCACCGCGGCCTTGACCTCGACGGTCTCGCGCTTGCCGGCCTTGTCCTCGAACACCAGGGTCAGCGGCAGCGTGTCGCCGACCTTCACCTGCTGCTTCAGGTCCATCAGCATCAGGTGATAGCCGCCGGGCTTGAGCTCGACGCTCTTGCCGGCCGGCAGCTCCAGCGCCGGGATCTGGCGCATCTTCATCACATGGTTGTCCATCGCCATCTCATGCAGCTCGACGATGGGCACGGCGCTGGAGCTGACCGAAACCAGACGGCTGTCCTTGGCGGCGCTCAGCTGCATGAAGGCGCCGGTGGCTTTTTGCTGCGGCACGGTGGCGCGCACCCAGGCGTCCTTGACGGTGACCTGGGCCGAGGCCGAGGCCAGCAGGGCGCTGCCCAGACCGAGGGCAATCAGCGAGGAGGTGATCAAACGCATGGCAGGAGATTCCGGGTTGGCGAGAAGGCAGGCGGGCGTGCCGGGGCATTCTAGTGTTCGACCGAAGGCCGGGCCCGACTGGCAAAGCTGGCAGACTGCGCGCCAATGACATTGCTTTTTCGCTGCTCCCTCTACCTCTTGTCCGCGCTGTTGCTGACGGCCTTGCTGGCCGTGGCGCTGGCCCTGCAGACCGCGCCGGCCGTGCCCCAGCCCCCGGCGATCTCGGCCGCCGATGTGGCCAAGGCGCGCAACTTTTTACGTCGCAACGACCCGCGCCTCGGGCCGCCGGGCGAGCTGCGCTCGGTCCAGGTGTCGGAGGCCGAGCTGGCCCTGTTGCTGAACTATCTGTCCAGCCGCCACCCGCAGCTGGCGGCCCGGCTGAGCCTGCAGGACGGCCATGCGCTGGCCCGCGCCAGCCTGGCGCTGGGCGGACCGTTCTGGCTCAATGCCAGCGCGCGCCTGGTGCAGAACGGCGGCCTGCCGCGCATCGTGGACTTGCGCCTGGGCCGGCTGCCGCTGCCCGACTGGCTGACCGCGCTGCTGCGCGAGCGGGCGCTGGCGCGCGTCGCGGCCTTCGAGGAAGCGCGGCTGCTGCGCCAGATGATCAAGCATGTGGCGCTGGAGCACGGCCGGGTGCAGCTGGCCTATGAATGGCATGCCGACAGCTACCGCCGCATGCTGGACTCGCTGCTGCCGGCCGCCGATCAGGCGCGGCTGCGCGCCTATTCGGACCGGCTGGTGCAGCTGGCCGCCAAGCAGCCCAGCCCGGTGTCGGTGGTCGCGCTGCTGACGCCGCTGTTCCAGCTGGCCGCCGAGCGCACGGCCGCTGGCCAGGACGCGGCCGCCGAGAACCGCGCCGCGCTGCTGAGCCTGGCCGCCTATGCCAGCGGCCAGGGCCTGGGCCGGCTGGTGCCGGCCGCGCGCGGCTGGCCCCAGCCCCGGCCGCTGGAGGTGCAGCTCTATGGCCGGCCCGATTTCCCGCTGCATCTGCTGATCTCGGCGGTGCTGGCGGCCGAGGGCGGCGGGCCGCTGGCCGACGCCGTGGGGCTCTACAAGGAGCAGGCCGATGTTCGCGGCGGCAGTGGCTTCAGCTTCAACGACATCGCCGCCGACCGCGCCGGCAGCCGGCTGGGGCTGCTGGCCGTGCAGCGCCCGCAGGCGCTGCAGCAGCGTCTGGCCGCCGGCCTCGCCGAGGCCGAGCTGCTGCCCGATGTCTCCGATCTGCCCGAGTTCCTCAGCGCCGCCGAATTCCGGCAGCAGTACGGCGGCCCCGAGGCGCCGGCCTACCGCGCGATGATGGCCAGGATAGAGGCGCTTTTGGATGACAAGCCCTTGTTGCCCTAGGCAAGCCCCGTCCCCGATACTGCCCGGCAAACCAGCATAGAACCCAGACCTGCCCCGTATGTCGTCTGCCGCGCGTCCCGACCCCGCCCCCGAGGCGCCCCACCCGCTGGGCGACGAGCGCGCCAGCTATGCCGCGCTGATCGATCACATCCCGCAAAGCGTCTTCATCAAGGATGCGCAAGGCATCTACCAGGCCGTCAACAAGCATTACGCGATGCGCTTCGGCCGCACGCCGGCCGAGATCATCGGCCGCGACGACTACGCGCTGCATCCACGTGAATGGGCCGACAAATACCGCGCCGACGATGCCCGGGTGATGGCGCGCGGCGAGGTCGAGGCCTTCGACGAGCAGGATGTGCACGAAGGCATGGACAGCACGGTCCACACGATCAAGACGCCCATCTTCGACGCGCAGGGCCGGGCGGTCGGGGTCTGCGGCATCTTCTGGGAGGTCGGCGAGCAGCGCGAGCTGGAGCGCCGGCTCAAGGACAGCGAGGCCACGCTGCGTGCCATCTACGACAAGGCGCAGGAAGGCATTCTGGTGGCCCGGGTGGCCGATGGCCGGCTGCTGATGGCCAACCCGGCCTGCTGCCGCATGCTGGGCTATACCGAGGCCGAGATGCTGGCGCTGACGCCGCCCGAGCTGCATCCGCCCAATGCGATACCGCGGATGCGCCAGGTGATGGCCCGCATCGAGCGGGGCGACTTCAGCCTGGCCCAGGAGCTGGCGTTCCGGCGCAAGAGCGGCGAGGTCTTCTACGCCGATGTCAGCCCGATGCTGGTGACCCTGCAGGACCAGCAATGCCTGCTGGCGGTGCTGCGCGATGTCACCGAGAAGCGGCTGGCGCGCGATCAGCTGGCGCGCAGCGAGGCCTTGCTGGCCGAGGCCCAGACCATGGCCCATCTGGGCAACTGGAACTACGACGTCATCAGCGGCCAGTCGACCTGGTCGGACGAGGAGTTCCGCCTGTTCGGCTTCACGCCCGGCCTGGTGCGGCCCAGCCTGGACCTGGCGCTGCAGGTCGTGCATCCGGACGACCGCGAGCGCCTGCGCGCCACCGTCGAGCGGCCGCTGTTGCCGGGTCAGACACCGTCCTACCGCATCGAGTTTCGCGTGCTGCGCCCCGACGGCGAGCGGGTGCTGGAGGAGATAGGCCGGGTTCAGCATGACGCGGCCGGGCAGCCTCTGCGCCTGTTCGGCACCACCATGGACGTGACCGAGCGGCGCCGCGCCGCCCAGGCCCTGGCCGACAGCGAGCAGCGCTTCCGTCTGCAGATCGAGCTGGCGCCCGAGGCCATCATGATGTTCGACGCCGATGCCGGCTGCTACTGCGAGGTCAACGAGAACGCGGTGCGCCTGTTCGGCCTGCCGCGCGATCAGCTGATGGGCTGCAGCCCCGGCCAGCTGAGCCCGCCGACCCAGCCCGACGGCCGGCCCAGCCTGGCGGCGGCCCAGGGCTGGATGCGTCAGGCCCTGGACGGCGGCAGCCCGGTGTTCGAATGGATGCACAGGCACAGCAGCGGCCGCGATGTGGCCTGCGAGGTGCGGCTGGTGCGCATGCCGGCGGCCGACCAGCGCCTGATACGCGGCAGCATCACCGACATCACCGCGCGCAAGCAGGCCGAGCGGGCGCTGCAGCAGCTCAATGAGGAGCTGGAGCAGCGCGTGCTGGACCGCACGGCCGAGCTGCTGCAGGCCAAGCAGGAGGCCGAGCGGGCCAATGCCGCGAAGAGCGATTTCCTCTCGCGCATGAGCCATGAGCTGCGCACACCGCTGAACGCCATCCTGGGCTTCGGCCAGCTGCTGGAGCTGCAGCTGCGCGAGCCCGGGCAGACCGACTATCTGCGCGAGATCCTGAAGGCCGGCGAGCATCTGCTGGACCTGATCAACGAGGTGCTGGACCTGGCGCGCATCGAGTCCGGCAAGTTCGCGGTGGCGCCCGAGTCGGTGGCGCTGGCGCCGCTGCTGGCCGACTGCCTGTCGCTGCTGCGCCCGCAGGCCCAGGCGCGCGCCATCCGCATGCAGGCCGAGCCCGGCGCCGAGGCGCTGCTGGTCTGGGCCGATCCGGTGCGGCTCAAGCAGGTGCTGCTGAACCTGCTGTCCAACGCGATCAAATACAACCGGCGCGAGGGCTGGGTCACGATAGGCAGCCGGACGCTGGGCGGGCGCTTGCGACTGACGGTGGCCGACAGCGGCGTCGGCCTCAGCGCGGAGCAGCGCGCGCGGCTGTTCGTGCCCTTCGAGCGGCTGGCGGCCGACCAGGCCGCGATCGAGGGCACGGGTATCGGCCTGGCCATTGCCAAGCGCCTGGTCGAGCTGATGGAGGGCCGCATCGGGGTCGAGAGCCGGCCCGGTGTGGGCAGCGAGTTCTGGATCGAGCTGCCGCTGGCGCAGGGCTCGCAGGCACTGCCCCTGCCCGCATCGGCACCGGCGCCGGCCCTGCCGCCCGACAGCGCGCCGAGCTGGCGGCTGCTGTGCATCGAAGACAACGCGGCCAATCTGCATCTGGTCGAGAGCATCGTTGCGATGCGGCCCGGCATCGAGCTGCTGAAGGCGCTGGGCGCGCACGGCGGCCTGGCGCTGGCGGCCGAGCAGCGGCCGGCGCTGATATTGCTGGACATCAATCTGCCCGAGCTCGACGGCTATGCGGTGCTGCAGCGCCTGCGCGCCGACCCGGCCACCCGCGGCATCCCGGTGGTCGCGGTCAGCGCCAATGCCAAGCCCGAGGATCTGGCGCGCGGCCGGGCGGCGGGCTTCGACGACTATCTGACCAAGCCGCTGGATGTGGCGCGTTTCCTGAGCCTGCTCGACAGCCTCGGTCCGGCCTGAGCGCCACGGCCACCATGACCCGTGCCCGCTGCACGCGCTGCCTGCGCCCGCAAAGCCATTGCATCTGCGCACTGGCCGCGCCGGTGGACAACGCGCTGGAGCTGCTGATCCTGCAGCACCCGCTGGAGGAGCGCCAGGCCAAGGGCACGGCGCGGCTGCTGCATCTGTGCCTGGCGCGCAGCCGGCTGCTGGTCGGCGAGGTCTTCGAGCCGGCCGAGCTGGCGCCGCTGCTGGACGGCGCGGTGCTGCTCTATCCGCAAGACCCGGTGCGACCCGGGCCGCCGCTGCCGGCCGCGCCGAGCCGGCTGATCGTGCTGGACGGCACCTGGCGCAAGAGCCGCAAGATGCTGGCGCTGAACCCGCTGCTGCAGACCCTGCCGCGGCTGAGCTGGGAGCAGCCGCCGGCCTCGCGCTACGCGATCCGCAAGGCCCAGCGCGCGCATCAGCTCTCGACCCTGGAGGCGGCGGCCCTGGCCCTGGAGCAGCTGGAGGCCCGGGAGCAGCCGCCGCTGTGGCTGGCCTTCCAGCGACTGCTGGACGGTTTGGGCGCGCCGCAGGGGTAAGACCGGCCCTTGAGATGGGGGGGTGGGCCCGCTTCGCCGCGGCGCTGTCCATCAGAATTGGGCAACGTCCATCCCTAGTTTGTCGGGCCTCATGAAACACTCGCGGCGCATCGCTGCCTTCGCCTCCGGGCTGGCCCTCTACAGCACCGCGGTGATGCTGGGCGGCTCGCTGGCCGGTCTGCGTCTGCCGCTGGGGCTGACCGCGCTGTGGGGGCATTCGGAAAGCCTGCCGCAGCTGCTGGCCGAGGCCGCCGTCTATGCCCTGCCCATCTTTGTGCTGGCCCTGAGCTGGAGCTATGTGACGCTGCGGCCCTACCGGCGCGGCCGCTGGCCCGCCACCGCCTGGTGTCTGGGCGGCCTGGGCCTGGCCTGGCTGGCCTGGTTGTTGTACGGCGTGGTCTGCGCGGCCGAGACGACATCCCTGGTTGCCATGCCGCTGAGCACCTTGCTGCTGTCGCCACAGGTGCCGCCGCTATGGGGTCTGCTCAACGGGCTGGCGGTGCTGGTCGGGGTGCTGGTGGCGGGCGTGCTGGCGCGGCGCCATGTCCTGCTGCAAGGCCTGACGCGGCGCCGCTGAGCGGGGCGCCGGTGCACCGATCTGTGTCGCGGGCTCGCGGCCCTGGTGCGGTTTTTCCTCCGGTCGCCCCCCGCCGCCCCGCGCGGCTCGATGGCCGGCTTCTTGCTATCAGACGGGCTCTTGCTGAGCAGGGGGCTTCGACACTATGCAGTCTTTGCGGACTCTCGGTGCTTTCATCTCGGGACTGGCCCTGTGCAGCGTCGGCGGGCTGCTGAGCGTGCTGCTGACGCGCGGCCCCAGGCCCATCGGTCGTGGCAGCCTGCCGGACCTGCTGGCCGAGGCGGCCGTCTTTGCCTTGCTGCTGTTCCTGCTGGCGCTGGGCTGGAGCTATCTGACGCTGCGCTCGCACCGGCGCAGCCGGCGCCGCAACACGGCCTGCTGCCTCTATGGCGTGGGCCTGGCCTGGCTGATCTGGCTGCTGTGCGGCGCCGCGATCCTGGCCGGCGATCCGCCGGAGCCGGACCTGCCCTCCGGCGAATGGCTGCAGGTCATCCTGATGCCCTTGCTATGGGGGCTGCTGAGCGGCCTGGCGATGGCGGCCGGGGTGCTGCTGGCGGCGCTGCTCGGCGAACGCCGCCTGATGTCGCCGCCGCCGGCCTGAGTCGAGTGTTGGCCGCTAGCGCAGCACCCAGGCGCAGCCGGCGACGCGCTCGGCCACATGGTCGAGAAAGCAGGCGATGCGGGCCGCCAGCTGGGTGTTGCGGTAGTAGACCGCGTTGATCGGCTGCAGCACCTCGACCGTGTCCTTGACCAGCACCTGCACCAGATCGCCGCGCTCGCGATCGGCCTGGGTCATGAAGTCGGCCAGGCAGACCAGGCCCTGGCCGGCCAGCGCCAGCTGGCGCAGGGTCTCGCCGCTGGAGGCCTGCAGGCTGGGCGTGATGCGCAGCGCGTCGCCCTGCGGGTGGCGCAGCGGCCAGTCGTTCAGGCTCTCGGGCTGCGCAAAGCCCAGCAGGCTCAGGCCGGCCAGGTCGGCCACCGTTCGCGGCCGCCCCACCGCCTTCAGATAGGCCGGGCTGGCCAGCACGCGCAGCCGGCTGCTGCCCAGCGGCCGCGCGTGCAGCGTGGAGTCGCGCAGCGCGCCGATCCGAAAAGCCACATCGGTGCGCTGCTCCAGCAGGTCGATGTTCAGCTCATCGCTGTTGAGCTCCAGCTCCAGCTCGGGATAGCGCGCCCGCAAGTCACCCAGCAGCGGCACCAGCACATGCAGCATGAAGGGCGAGGCCGCATTGACACGCAGCCGCCCGGCCGGCTTCTGGCGGCGCTGGGCCAGCTGGTCCTCGGCTTCCTCGACCGAGCCGAGGATCTTGCGCGCCCGGCTCAGCAAGACCTGGCCCTCCTCGGTCAGCGCGAGCCGGCGCGTGGTGCGGCTCAAGAGGCTGGTGTCCAGCTTCTCCTCCAGCCGCGCCAGCGAGCGGCTGACGGCCGAGACGGTCTGGCCCAGGCGCTCGGCGGCGGCGGTGATCGAGCCGCCGTCGACCACGGCGACCAGGGTCTGCAATTCATCGAGCGTGGTCTTCATTCTTGAAGTTTATTCAAGAATCTATCGCCGGATCCGGGGTTTATCTGCAAAGGCGGCGCGGCCACACTGCGGCCACTTTCTTTCAAGCATCCCGGAGTTCCTCATCATGCCTCTTGCCCTCTGGGCGCTGACCCTCAGCGCCTTTGCCATCGGGACGACCGAGTTCGTCATCGTCGGCCTGATCCCGACGCTGGCCGCCGACCTCGGCGTCAGCGTGCCTTCGGCCGGCCTTTTGGTCAGCCTCTATGCGATGGGCGTCGCCATCGGTGCGCCGGTGCTGACCGCGCTGACCGGCCGCGTGCCGCGCAAGGCCTTGCTGCTGGGTCTGATGCTGCTGTTCACCGCCGGCAATCTGCTGGCCTGGCAGGCACCGGGCTATGAGAGCCTGATCGCCGCCCGCATCGTCACCGGCCTGGCGCACGGCGTGTTCTTCTCGATCGGCTCGACCATCGCGACCGGCCTGGTGCCCAAGCACAAGGCCGCCAGCGCGATCGCGACCATGTTCACCGGCCTGACCGTGGCCCTGGTGACCGGCGTGCCGCTCGGCACCTTCATCGGCCATCACTTCGGCTGGCGCGCGACCTTTCTGGCGGTCGCCGCGCTGGGCCTGATTGCCTTCGTCGGCAGCCTGCTCTTCGTACCCAGAAACATCGCGCACAGCAAGCCGGCTTCGCTGTTGCAGCAGATGGCCGTGCTGCGTGAGCCGCGCCTGCTGCTGGTCTATGCGATGACGGCGGTCGGCTACGGCGGCTCGTTTGTGGCCTTCACCTATCTGGCACCCATCCTGCAGGACGTCGCCGGCTTCGATGCCAGCGCCGTCGGCCTGGTGATGCTGGCCTACGGGGTGTCGGTCGCAGTGGGCAATCTCTGGGGTGGCAAGCTGGCCGACCAGCGCGGGCCCATCGGCGCGCTGAAGATCATCTTCGCGCTGCTGGCCGCGGTCTTGCTGCTGCTGGCCTTCACCGCTGCATCCAAGCCGCTGGTGGTGCTGACCGTGCTGCTGTGGGGCGCGGTGGCCTTCGGCAATGTGGCCGGGCTGCAGGTCTATGTGGTGCAGCAGGCCGAGATCCACGCGCCGCGCGCCATCGATGTGGCCTCGGGCCTGAATATCGCGGCCTTCAATCTGGGCATTGCCGGCGGCGCGCTGCTGGGCGGCGAGATCGTCGCGCGCTGGGGCGTTCTGAACACGCCCTGGATCGGGGCCCTGGTGGTGCTGGGCGCGCTGGGCCTGACGGCCTGGAGCGGCGCGCTGGACAGGCGCAGCGGCTTTACCAGCCCGTCGCGCGGCGGACCGGCGCCGGTCGGCCACTGACATGAATCAAGGAACAACCATGAACAAAACCCTTCCTTCCTTCGGCCTCGGCACCTTCCGCCTGAAGGGTCAGGTCGTGATCGACTCGGTCACCACCGCGCTGGAACTTGGCTACCGGGCCATCGACACGGCCCAGATCTATGGCAACGAGGCCGAGGTCGGCCAGGCCATCGCCGAGAGCGGTGTGCCGCGCGAGCAACTCTTCCTGACGACCAAGATCTGGACCGAGCAACTGGCCGGCGAGCGGCTGATCCCCAGCATCAAGGACAGCCTGGCCAAGCTGCGCACCGACTACCTCGATCTGACCCTGATCCACTGGCCCTCGCCGGGCGGCGCCGTGCCGCTGGCCGAGACCCTGGCGGCCTTGATGGAGGCCAAGGCGCAAGGCCTGACCCGCCAGATCGGCGTCTCGAACTTCACGGTGGATCTGCTGAAGCAGGCGATCGCCGCGGTCGGCGCCGAGCCCATCGCGACCAATCAAATCGAGCTGCATCCCTATTTGCAGAACCGCAAACTCGTCGAGTTCGCGCGCAGCCAGGGCGTGCCCATCACGTCCTATATGACCCTGGCCTATGGGGCGGTGCTGAAGGACGAGCTGATCATCCGCATCGCCGCAGCGCACCGCGCCACGCCGGCCCAGGTCGTGCTGGCCTGGGCGCTGCAGCTGGGCTATGCGGTCATCCCGTCTTCGACGAAGCGCGAGAACCTGGCCAGCAATCTGCTGGCGCAGCAACTGGTGCTGAGCCCGGACGAGATGGCGCAGATCGCGGGCCTGGAGCGTGGGGGCCGTCTGGTCAATCCAGAGGGCCTGGCGCCAGTTTGGGACTGAGGCAGGACCGAGGACAAGCCCTGCGGCTTGTCCGACGCCTGCCGAAGGACCGAGCGCCTGCCGGCGCGAGGGCTCAGAAGGATTCCCACTCGTCGGTGGTCGGCGCCGGGCTGGCCTTGGGCGCGGGAGCCGGCGCAGGACGGGCGACCGGCTTCGGCGGTGCCGGCTTCCTCGCCGCCACCGGCGCGGGACGCGGCGCGCTCTTGGTGATCGGCTTCGGCGACGGCGCCGTGATGGCGGCCCTGGCCTGGAACTGCTGATCGACCTTGAAGACCGACACCACCTCGGCCAGCCGTGCCGACTGCTCGCGCAGCGACTGCGCGGCGGCGGCGGACTCTTCCACCAGCGCGGCGTTCTGCTGCGTCATGTGATCGAGGTTGGTGACGGCCACATTGACCTGCGCGATGCCGTCGCGCTGCTCGGTGGCGGCCGAGGCGATCTCGCCGATCAGGTCGGTCACGCGCTTGACGCTGGTGACGATGTCCTGCATCGCGGTGCCGGTCTGCTCGACCAGCTGCGCGCCCGATTCGACCCGCTCCACCGAGGCGCCGATCAGGGTCTTGATCTCCTTGGCGGCCTCGGCCGAGCGCTGGGCCAGCGAGCGCACCTCGGCGGCCACCACCGCGAAGCCCCGGCCCTGTTCGCCGGCGCGCGCGGCTTCCACCGCCGCATTCAGCGCCAGGATATTGGTCTGGAAGGCAATGCCGTCGATGGTGCCGATGATGTCGCCGATCTTGCGCGAGCTCTCGGTGATCTGGGCCATATTGCTGACCACCTGCTCGACCACCTGGCCGCCGCGCACCGCAGCCTCGGCGGCCGAGCCGGCCAGCTGGTTGGCCTGGCGGGCGGTGTCGGCCGAGTGGCCGACGGTGGCCGTCAGCTCTTCCATCGAGCTGGCGGTCTCTTGCAGGCTGGAGGCGGTCTGCTCGGTGCGGGCGCTCAGGTCATGGTTGCCGGTGGCGATCTCGCTGGAGGCGGTGGACACCGACTCGATGCCCTGGCGCACCTCGCCGACCACGCTGCGCAGCTGAGCCACCATGCGCTCCATCGAGCCGAGCAGCAGGCCGAACTCGTCGCGCCGGCTCACATGCACCGAGGTCGTCAGGTCGCCGCCGGCGATCTGGTCGGCCGCCTGCATGGCCTGGGCCAGCGGCTGCTGGATCGAGCGCACCAGCCAGACCGCACCGGCGATCAGGCCGATCACGACCAGCGCGATCAACACGCCGGCGATGCGCACCGTGCTCTTGCGCTGCTCGGCCAGCTCCGCCAGGATCTCGGCCTTGGCGCGGACCTGCTCCTCAGCGAACTCGTTGAGTGATTTCAGATACACATCGACCGCCGGATTGAAGCGCGCGCTCAGCTCCTGGGCGGCGGCGGCCGGATCGGTGGCCTTGATGCTGCGGATCTTGGCCAGTGATTCCAGCACGGTCTTGCGCTCGGCCGCGACCTTGTCCATCAAGGCCTTGTCCTTGTCGCTCAGCTCCATCGCCTCGATGGCTTTCTGGACCTTGCTGATCTCGCCGATGGTGGCAGGAATCACCTCCTTGAACAAGGCATCGACGGCCGGGTCGGTGCTGGCGGCCGTGGCCTGCACCCGCACGACATTGGTGGTGGTCAGGCCGGCCCAGCGCCTGGCGGCGTCGACCTTGGCGTCCATCGCGGCGGCCACGGCGGTGGTCTGCTCCTGCACCTTGCCGCTGCGTACCGCCGCGAAAGTGATCACCGCGATCAGCGCGACGATGACCGCGATCACCGAGGCCCAGAGGCGAAAAGCCACGCTGTGGCGACCCAGCGAACTCGCTGGCGATGGGGTCATGTCTTGCATGAAGGCTTCTCCGAAACGGGGTGGCGTGCTGACAAGCGGTCCAGCGTAGTGGATCGCCGCCCGGGGCAGCCGTGGAAAAAGCCGGCTTTTAGGCGCTTTCAGCGCTCGGCCATGGCTGCCAGGTACTCGCACATGCGCTCACCCGCCGCCGACAGCCCGCCGGGCCGGAAGCAGACCGCGAAGCGCCGCTGCGCCCAAGCGTCGCTGAGCGCGATCAGACGCACGCCCCGTTCGAGATAGGCACCGCCGACCTGGCGCGGCACGACCGCGATGCCCAGATTGGCCGCGACGACGCGAAAGGCCGCATCGAAATTGGAGACGATGACGCGGTAATGCAGGCTGCCGCCGGCCTGGGCCGCGGCGCGCCTGAGCATCATGTGCACCGCGGTGGCCGGCTGCAGGCCCACATGCTCGTGCGCCAGCGTGTCGGCGAAGGCGAGCTTCTTGTGGCGCGCCAGCGGGTGCTCCGCATGCACGGCCAGCGCCAGCTCGTCGCGTCGGTAAGGCCGGGTGGCCAGGCCCTCGAAGGCGATGCTGTCCCAGCAGACGCCCAGTGCCGCGCTGCCGTCACGCACGATGCGCACCAGGTCGCGCGAGAAGCGCTCCTCGATATCGACCTTGATCAGCCGGTTTTCCGGCGCGCGCATAAAGGCGGCGACATCGTCCAGCAGGCGCTCGGCAATCGCCGAGGCGCTGGCGACCAAGCGCACATGGCCTTGCGTGCCGGCGCTGAAGGCGGCCATGTCCTGCTCGACCTGCTCCATCGTGAACAGCATGCTGCGCGCATGTTCCAGCAGGGCCTGGCCGGCCGGTGTCGGCAGCACGCCGCGCCGACCCCGCAGCAGCAGCGGCGTGCCCAGATCGGCCTCCAGCGCGGCAATGCGCTTGCTGATCGCCGAGGGCTCGATGTGTTCCTGCAGCGCGGCCTGCTTGATGTTCTGGTGTTCGCAGACGGCCACCAGCAGGCGCAGGGTTTTCAGGTCGAGGTCGCGCATGTCTGGAATTCCGATTCGGCACTTCAGGGCTGACAACATACCACTTGTGAAGCTGCCGGGAATCTCTAGAGTCCGGGCATCAAGGAGACAAAACCGATGACAGCCCAGACGGTTCAGATCCGCGAGGTCGGCCTGCGCGACGGCCTGCAAAGCCTCCAGCGCGTGCTGCCCACCGCGCAGAAGATCGAGTGGCTGCGCGCCGAATACGCGGCCGGCGTGCGCGAGATCGAGCTCGGTTCCTTCGTGCCGGCGCGGCTGCTGCCGCAGCTGGCCGACACCGGCGCGCTGCTCGACTATGCCAAGCGCGAGCTGCCCGGCCTGTTCGCCTCGGTGCTGGTGCCCAATCTGCGCGGCGCGGAGGCGGCGATCGCCGGCGGTGCCGATCTGATGATCCTGCCGCTGTCGGCCAGCGCGCTGCACAGCCAGGCCAATCTGCGCAAGAGCCCGGACGAGGTGGTTGCCGAGCTGGCCCGCATCCGCGCCGCCCGCGACGCGGCCGGCAGCCGGGCGCTGATCGAAGGCGGCGTCGGCACGGCCTTCGGCTGCACCCTGCAGGGCCGGGTCGAGCCGGCCGAGGTGCTGCGCCTGATGCAGGCCTTGCTGGACGCCGGCGCCGATCGCGTCAGCCTGGCCGACACGGTGGGCTTTGCCGACCCGCGTGCGGTGCGCGAGCTCTGCGAAGCCGCGCGCAAGATCGCCGGCGAGCGCTTTTGCTGCGGCCATTTCCATGACACCCGCGGCCTGGCGCTGGCCAATGTCTGTGCGGCGCTGCAGGTGGGCGTGACCCGCTTCGACGCCTCGCTGGCCGGCATCGGCGGCTGCCCCCATGCGCCCGGCGCCAGCGGCAATGCCGCGACCGAGGACCTGGCCTTCATGCTGGCCAGCATGGGTTGCGAGACCGGCGTCGATCTGAATGCCTTGCTGGCCCTGCGCCGGCGCGTCGCCGGCTGGCTGGAGGGCGAGCCGCTGCACGGCAGCCTCTGGCGCGCCGGCCTGCCCAAGACCATGGATGTGAGAAGCGCATGACCGAAGACGACCAACGACCACTGCCGCTGGCCGGCATCCGCGTGCTCGAGTTCACCCATATGGTGATGGGCCCGACCTGCGGCATGATCCTGGCCGATCTTGGCGCCGAGGTCATCAAGATCGAACCGCCCGGTGGCGACAAGACGCGGCGCCTGCCGGGCCTGGGCATCGGCTTCTTTCGCAGCTTCAACCGCAACAAGAAGAGTGTCGTGCTGGACATCCAGAGCGAGGCCGGCCGCGCCACCGCGAAGGAACTGATCGCCGCCAGCGATGTGGTGCTGGAGAACTTCCGCCCCGGGCTGATGAGCGGCCTGGGCCTGGACTACGAGAGCCTGTCCACCACCCAGCCGGGCCTGATCTATGTCTCGCACAAGGGCTTTCTGCCCGGGCCCTACGAGCACCGCACCGCGCTCGACGAGGTGGTGCAGATGATGGGCGGCCTGTCCTATATGACCGGTCCGAAGGGAAGGCCGCTGCGGGCCGGCACCTCGGTCAACGACATCATGGGCGGCATGTTCGGCGCGATCGGCGTGCTGGCCGCGCTGCGCGAGCGCGAGGCCACCGGCCGCGGCCAGGAGGTGCAGAGCGCGCTGTTCGAGAACTGTGTGTTCCTGTCGGCCCAGCATATGCAGCAGTTCTCGATGACCGGCGAGCCGCCGCCGCCGATGCCCTCGCGGGTCTCGGCCTGGAGCGTCTACGACGTCTTCGGCCTGAAGGACGGCGAGCAGCTCTTCATCGGCGCGGTCAGCGACAAGCAATACCTGACCCTGTGCCGTCTGCTGGAGCGCCCCGACCTGGCCGCCGATCCGGCGCTGCAGACCAATGCGCAGCGCGTCGCTGTGCGGCCGCAGCTGCTGGAACAACTCGGCGAGAGCCTGAAGACGCGCGAGATCGGCGAGCTCAGCGCCGCGCTGGAGGCCGTGGGCCTGCCCTATGCGCCCATCATGCGGCCCGAGCAGCTGCTGGACGACCCGCATCTGCGTGCCAGCGGCGGGCTGGCGCCGATGCAGACGGAAGATGGCGGCTGCACCGATGTCGTGCTGCTGCCGCTGCTGATGGGCGGGCGCCGGCCGGGGGTGCGCATGCCGCTGCCCGGCATCGGCCAGCACACCGACGAGATTCTTGCCCGCCTGAAAGCACCGATCGCCTGACGCTCGCCCGACACAACAACAACCGGAGACAAAAAACCATGAGCTTTCTCAACCGCCGCGCCCTGGTGGCGCTCGCTGCCCTCCTCGCTGTCGGCGGCGCCCATGCCGACAGCGCCACCGACAAACCGCTGCGCCTGATCCTGCCGGTCGGTGCCGGCTCGGGCGTGGACACCATCATCCGCGCCGTCACGCCGGCGCTGTCCAAGGCGCTGGGCGGCCAGGCGGTGGTGATCGAGAACCTGCCGGGGGCCGGCGGCATCACCGGCACCGCCGCCCTGGTCAAGGCCGCGCCCGATGGCCTGACCCTGGGCGTGGTCTCGAACAACCATGTGGTCAACCCCAGCGTCTACAAGAAGATGCCGTTCGATGCGCTGAACGACATCACGCCCATCATGGTGGTGGGCGCGACGCCTTTTGTGCTGGTCGTCAATCCGGCCAAGCTGCCGGCCACCAACGTCAAGGAACTGGTGGCCTTGCTGAAGGCCAAGCCCGATGTCTACAACTATGCCTCCTCGGGCAACGGCACCATCCTGCATCTGGGCGCCGAGATGTTTGTCGACGAGGCTGGCGTCGTGATGCGCCATATTCCCTACAAGGGCGTCGGCCCCATGGTGGCCGACCTGATCGGCGGCCAGGTCGACCTGGGCGTGCTGTCACTGCCCTCGATCCAGGGCCATCTGAAGAGCGGGGCCTTGCGCGCCATCGGCGTCGGCAGCGCCGCGCGGGTGCCGGCCGCGCCCGAGATTCCCACGGTGGCCGAGCAGGGCCTGCCGAACTATGCGATCGAGGGCTGGTTCGCGGTGGTCGGCCCGGCCCGGCTGCCGCCGGCCCAGGTCAAGCGCTTCCACGCGGCGTTCACGGCGGCCTTGGCCGCCCCCGAGGTCCGCGAGGCGATGGCCAGGCAGGGCAATGTGATCAACCCGACAACGCCGGAAGCGGCCGCCAGCTTCTTCCGCAGCGAGCAGGAGCGCTACGCCAAGCTGGTCAAGAAGGCCGGCATCAGCCTGGACTGAGTCGCCAGGCGCCGGCTCAGCCGCTGCTCGCCAGCGTGCAGCGCTGCGCGCTGTCGGTGGGGCAGGGGCCGACCCAGCGCAGCCGGGTGGTGCCGGCCGGCGGCAACGGCGCGCGCAGGGTCTGCATCTGGGCGCGTTCCGGTGTCAGGCCGGCCAGCGCGATCCAGGCGCCGGCGCTGTCCTGGTATTCCAGCGCGTAGGCGCTGCCCGGGCGCAGCGCGCGCGTGCTGATCAGGTACTGGCCGCCGTCTATCGTGAACGAAGGCGCGTCGGCAAAGGGGCGGGCCAGCGGCTCGCCGACGAACAGGCCCTGGCCCGGCCATTGCACCGACTTCCAGTAGGCCTCGATCAGGCTGGCGCCACGGTAGTAATGGTCGATCAGCACCGAGGCGCGCGAGAACTTCTGCGTGAAGTTGCAGGGCTCCTCGACCGTGCCGTAGCTGGCCGTCGCACCCGCATCGAGCCAGGCGGTGACGGGCATCTGACCCCTGCCGTCGGGCAGATGGCCGCCGAAGGAGGTCAGATGATCGGCCACCGCGCCAGGGCGGAAGCTGTTGCCGGCAAGACCCGGCACCCGGCTCAGGCCGGTGAAGTAGAAAAGCACATTGCTGCGGCCGCTGAGGCTGTCGCTGCCGCTGCCGGCCACATTGTCCAGATACTCCAGCCGCAGGCGGCCGGCCCAGGCGGCGGGCAGCGCCAGATAGTCGGGGTAGCGCACGCTGCGGGCCGCGTCGCTGCTGCGCAGCAGATAGCCGTCGCCGCCGGGCTGGCTGGCGTCGGCGGCCAGGCCGCGAGCGATCAGGGCCTGGGCGGCCTCCAGTGTGCGGGCGCCCAGCATCATGGCCGGCCGGATGCGGTGATCGGTCCAGGGCCGGCGCGACTCCGAGTCGTACAGCGGCGAGGCGGCGGTGGCGCCGCAGCGGTTCGAGCAGTAGCGCTCATCGAAGCCCAGGGCCAAAGCGCTGGTGATGCTCATCGAGCAGCTGGGGCCGGCCACCCGCGAAGGGGCGGTCCAGGTCAGCAAGCTCGCTTGCGCGCTGCCGGGCAGCCTGGCGTCGATCTCGGCCTTCAGCAGCGCGAAGTCGGCCGCCGAGATGACATCGGAGCGGCTCGGCAGCCACAGCCGTATCAGCTGGCTCGCCGCCAGGCCGCGTGCCGTCTGGTAGTGGCTGGCGATGGCCTCGGACAAGGCATCGCCCTCGGCGACCAGCACCGCCAGCTCGGCCGCGCTCAGCGCGGTGCTGGGCAGGCTCAGGGTCGGCACGGGCGGTGCGGCCACAGGGGGGGCGGCATCGCCGCCGGAGCTGCCACCGCCGCAGCCGGCCAGCAGCAGGGTCAGGGCCATGATCGGTGAAAAGCGCATGCAGCGATCTTTCCATGCGCCGCCACCGGCCAAGCCCGGAAAAAACCCATTCCGGCGACCGCGCTTGTCGGCATCCACACCACGCCGAGCGCCGCAAATTTGCGCGATCCCCGCTGGGATCGTCGCGATGGGTGCGTGTCAGAAAAATGACATCTTCATGCTTGAAGGCATTGATCGGAACAGTGAGCGCCTGCTCACGCACCAAAAAAGAGCTTTGTCACAAGTGAAAACCCCAAGTGCGTGCATGGCTTTGAATCCCTACATTCCATCTCACTCGATGCAGTCGTTGTGCGAACAGCGGCTGCTAGGCGGGGCTGAGGAGACAAACAAAGCAAGCAATTCAAAGCAATTCGAACGATTTCAGTGACACTGTCACCATTCGCGGGCACCTTGATGGTGCCCGTTTTATTGTTGCCGTCCGGAATCACGTCGCATGCTTGAGCTTGTCACCGTCGCCCTGGCCTCCCTGCTGGCCGGTTTTGTCGATGCCGTGGTCGGCGGTGGCGGGCTGGTGCTGGTGCCGGCGCTGTTCAGCGTCTTTCCGAGCGCCGCGCCGGCCACGCTGTTCGGCACCAACAAGGGCGGCGCGATCTGGGGCACGGCCTGGGCCACGGCGCAGTTCGCGCGCCGCGTCACCCTGCCCTGGCATGCCTTGCTGCCGGCCGCCGGCGCCGCGCTGCTGGGCAGCTTCGCCGGCGCCTGGTCGGTCACCCTGGTCGACCCCAGCGGCTTGCGCAAGGCGCTGCCGCTGATTTTGCTGGCGGTGCTGATCTACACGCTGGCCAAGAAGGACCTGGGCCGCGAACACGCGCCGCGCCACAGCGGCGCCAGCGAGGCCTGGCTGGCCAGCGCCATCGGCCTGGTGATCGGTTTCTACGACGGCTTCTTTGGCCCCGGCACCGGCAGCTTCTTCGTCTTCCTGTTCGTGCGCTTCCTGGGCTTCGACTTCCTGCATGCCTCGGCCAGCGCCAAGCTGCTGAACACGGCCACCAATGCCGCGGCCCTGCTGTTGTTCGCGATGAAGGGCCACGTCTGGTGGCATATCGCGGCGGTGATGGCCGTCACCAATGTGCTGGGCAGCCTCCTGGGCACGCGCATGGCCTTGAAACATGGCGCGGGCTTTGTGCGCGGGATGTTTGTCGTCGTCGTCAGTGCGCTGATTCTGAAAACTGGCTGGGATGCGTTTCTACGCTGAGCCAAGCGGCGCTACTATTCAGTCCCTGGCCCCAAGCGATAAACAAGAGACCATGCCTGTCGATCCACAACTTCGTACCCTGGACATCGAGATCCCCACCCAGCCCGAGGTGTTGGTCAAGCTGTCGCTGCTGATGGCGGCGGAAGACGTGGACCTGCCGGCGATTTCGGGCCTGGTCGAGACCGATATGGCGCTGGCCGCCGCCGTGCTGAAGGCGGTCAATTCCTCGCTTTATGGCCTGCAGGGCCGGGTGCAGACCGTGCACCAGGCGCTGACCTATCTGGGCATGCGCGAGGTCGCGGCCATCACCTTCGAGATGGGGCTGCGGGCCGCGTTTCCGCCGGCCGCCGAGCTGGAGCCGGTCTGGACCCGTGCCTCGCAGCGCGGCCTCTTGATGGGTCGCATGGGCCAGATGTTGGGTGTGGATCCCTGGGCCTCGCATTCGGCCGGCCTGTTCGAGGAATGCGGCAAGGCGGTGCTGTACCGCCATGCCTCGGCCCATTACCCGGCCATGCTGCGCGCCGCGCAGACCGATGCCGAGCTGGTGCAGCTGGAGCACACGGCCTTCGGCGTCAGCCATGACGCGTTGGGTGCGGCCTTGTGCGAGAGCTGGGGCCTGGCGCCGGCGGCGGTCACCAGCGTGCGTCACCATGTGCAGATCCAGGATGGCCTGCTGATCCCCGAGGCGGCCCAGCGCCGCAGCATCTGCGCGATCTCGGCAATCGCCTGGGTGCTGATGAACAAGCCGGCGGACCTGGAAGAGGTCGCCCACGCGATCGCGCCCCAGGCCCAGCTCGACGAGACTCTGGTGCTGCGCGCCGCGCGCCGCGTCAGCGAGCAGCTCAACGAAGCGCAGTCCAGAGGACGCTGAACCCGTCGTCACGCGGCGGGAGCTTGGTTCGACCGAGCTGAGCCCATGGATCCGGCTTTGCCGGTCCATCGGGCTCTGCCCCCTTGAGGGGGTGGCGCGTAGCGCCGTCGGGGGTGGGCCGTCAAGCCGCGAGGCTGAGCCGGTCACGACCGGCATGCTTGGCGATGTAGAGGGCCTCGTCGGCCGCCTGCAGCAGGGCCTGCGGACTCAGATAGGGGTGGCTGGCGCTGTAGGCCGCCAGGCCGATGCTGACGGTCAGGATCTTGTCGGCGGCCGGGCTGGTCGGATGAGCCAGCGCCAGCACACGCCAGTCCTCGCGCAGCTGCTCCATCAGGCCCTGGGCCATCTCCATATCGAAACCCGGCAGCAGCGCGACGAACTCCTCGCCGCCCAGGCGCGCGACCACATCGGTATCGCGCTTGAAGCGCTCGCCCAGCAGCCTGGCAAAGGCCTGCAGCGCCGCGTCGCCGGCGGCCCGGCCCTGCTGCTCGTTGTAGGCCCGGAAGCTGTCCAGGTCCATCACCGCCAGCGCCAGCCGGCTGTGCTGGCGCTGGGCGCGCTTGAACTCGCGGCGCAGCGCGTCGTCGAACTCGCGGCGGTTGGCCAGGCCGGTCAAGGTGTCGGAACGGCTCAGCGCCGCCAGCTCGCGCCGGGCGGCGTCCAGCGCCTGTTGCGTCTGCGCCAGCACGCGACCGTGTTGCTCGACCTCGCTGCGCAGGCGCGCGGCCTCCGACTGTTCCTGCTGCAGCTGGGCTCCCAGACTCTGATGCACCCGCTCGAAGGCCTTGTTGATCTGGTGCAGCTCGCGCGGCCCGCCTTGCGTGTCGGGCCATGACAGCGAGCTCGGCGGCAGGCTGGGATCGAAGCTGTGGGCGCGCTCGGCCAGACGGCGCAGCGGCCGCAGCAGCAGGCGCTCCAGCATCAGCACGCTGGCCAAGCCCAGGGCCAGCACCAGCAGCAGGTCCTGCAGCGCCATGCCCAGCACATGCTCGGTGGCCAGCCTGGCCTCATGGCCGGCGCGCAGCCAGGCCGCCAGGGCCACGCCCAGCAGGCCGACCAGGACCAGCACGGCCAGCGTGCGCGTCTTCACCGACCCGCTGCTGACGGGGGCAAGGTGCTTGGTGGCGCTGAAGGGGAGTTTCACGATGCCGGACTGCAAGGCAATGGCGGTGAGTCAAATTGTGCATGGGGGCAAGCCCTGTGCGGTGGCCATAGCGCCCAGGGTATATCCCAGGCTTGATCAGGCTCAAGAGGTATAAATTAGTAATTGCTTATATGTTGATGTGAAGCCATGAAACCCCAGACAGAGCCGCCGGCCGAGGCCGACCGGGTGTACGAGATCGCCGCCGAGCTGTTCGGGCTGATGGCCACGCCCTTGCGGCTGAAGATCATCAGCGCGCTGTGCAACGGCGAGAAAAGCGTGTCGGAGCTGCTGCTCGAGATCGAGACCACGCAGCCGAATATGTCGCAGCACCTCGGCCACCTCTACCGCGCCGGCATCCTGGCGCGGCGTCGCGACGGGGTGCAGATGTTCTACCGCGTCAGCAACGAGCGCGCCGTCGCGCTGTGCCGCGCGGTCTGCACGCAGATCGCGATCGAGATGGATGACCCGCAGGCGGTCGAGCCCGCCGAGCGCCTGCTGATGGCCCGGGGCTGAAGGAGACCAGACGATGAATGAGAAGACCGGCCGGCTGCGGCGGGCGCCCGAGGGCTTCCTCAGCCGGCAAGACCTGACCCTGATGCAGCAGCAGGGGCCGGCCGAGCGGCGCCGTTTCCTGCGCGGCGCCTTTGCGGCGGCCAGTGCGGCGCTGGCCACCGGTGCGCTGCGCGCCCAGGCCAACCCTGTGCCTGCCGAGGGCGGCGACCCCAACATCCTGAACCTGCCGCCACATGCGCTGAGCTTGGGCCAGCCGGTGGCGCTGGAGGGCTATGGCAAGCCGTCCAAGTACGAGAGCAATCTGCAGCGTCGCCAAAGCCCGGGCCTGACGCAGACCCGCCAGGCCTCGGTGTCCTTCGCGCCACTGCAGGGCCTGTTCGGCATCGTCACGCCCAGCGGCCTGCATTTCGAGCGCCATCACCAGGGCTGGTGGGACATCGACCCCAGCACGCACCGGCTGATGGTCAACGGCTCGGACGAGAAGATGCTGAAGCGGGCGATGGTGTTCACGATGGACGAACTGATGCGCCTGCCCAGCGTGTCGCGCTTTCATTTCATCGAGTGCGGCGCCAATACCGGCATGGAGTGGGGCAATGTGGCCGTGCCCACCGTGCAGTACAGCCACGGCATGCTCAGCTGCAGCGAGTTCACCGGCGTGCGCCTGATCGATGTGCTGGAGATGTGCGGCGTCGATTTGAAGCGCGCCCGCTTCGTGCTGGCCGAGGGCGCCGACGGCTCGGCGATGACGCGCACCATCCCGATGGAGCTGGTCAGGAGCGGCCAGGTGCTGCTGGCCTATGGCCAGAACGGCGAGATGCTGCGACCCGAGAACGGCTATCCGCTGCGCCTGGTGGTGCCCGGCGTGCAGGGCGTCAGCTGGGTGAAGTATCTGCGCCGCATCGAGGTCGGCGACCAGCCCTGGGCCAGCAAGGACGAGAACATCCACTACATCGACCTGATGCCCGACGGGCTGCACCGCCAGTACACCTCGATCCAGGAGGTCAAGAGCGTGATCACGACGCCTAGCGGGGGTCAGGTCTTGCTGGACAAAGGCTTCTACAACATCAGCGGTCTGGCCTGGTCGGGCCGCGGCAAGATCGCCAAGGTCGATGTCTCGGTCGACGGCGGCCGCAACTGGCGGCCGGCCCGGCTGGAGACCCCGGTGCTGGACCGCTGCCTGACCCGCTTCAACCTCGACTGGGTCTGGGCCGGCCAGGCGACCCTGGTGATGAGCCGGGCCACCGACGACACCGGCCATGTACAGCCCAACTACGCCCAGCTGCGCGCGGTGCGTGGTCGGCGCTCGATCTATCACAACAACGCGATCCAGACCTGGCTGGTGCAGGAGAGCGGCGAGGTCAAGAATGTCCAGCTCTCTTAAAACCCTGACGCTGGCACTGGCGCTGGTGACAGGTCTTGCCTCGGCCCAGGCGCCCAAGTTTGAAGGCATAGGCCGCAGCGCCACCCCGCCCGAGATCAAGGCCTGGGACATCGATGTGCGGCCCGACTTCAAGGGCCTGCCGCCCGGGCGCGGCACGGTGGCCCAGGGCCAGGAGCTCTGGGAGGCCAAGTGCGCCGGCTGCCACGGTGTCTTCGGCGAGTCCAACGAGGTGTTCAGCCCGCTCATCGGCGGCACCACCAAGGAGGACATCAAGAACGGTCGTGTCGCCAGCCTGCGCGACAACAGCTTCCCCGGCCGCACGACGATGATGAAAGTCTCCCAGCTATCCAGCCTGTGGGACTACATCAACCGCGCGATGCCCTGGACCGCGCCCAAGTCCCTCAAGCCCGACGAGGTCTATGCGGTGACGGCCTATATGCTGTCGCTGGCCGATGTGCTGCCCTCGGACGGCGAACTCTCGGACAAGAACATCGCCGAGGTGCAGCAGCGCCTGCCGAATCGCAACGGCAAATCGACCCGCCATGCCTTGTGGCCCGGTGCCGAGTTCGCGGCCGGCGCCAAGCCCGATGTGCAGGGCTCGGCCTGTGTGAAGAACTGCGCGCCCGAGGCCAAGGTCGCGTCCTATCTGCCCGATTTCGCCCGCGACGCCCATGGCAATCTGGCCCAGCAGCAGCGCCTGGTCGGACCGCAGCGCGGCATCGACACCCAGCCCAAGGCGCCGCCGGCACAGGCCGCCGCCGCCGCCAAGCCGGTCAGCGCCTTGCTGCAGCAGCACGCCTGCATGGCCTGCCACCAGACCGACAGCAAGGTGGTCGGCCCCTCGTTCCGCGAGGTGGTGGCCAAATACAAGGACCGCAGCGATGCGCGCGAGTACTACGCCGCCAAGCTCAAGAGCGGCAGCACCGGCATCTGGGGTGCGGTGCCGATGCCGCCGCAGGCCCTGCCCGAGGCCGATCTGGCCGCCATTGCCGCCTGGCTGGCGGCCGGTGCCAGGCCGTAGCTCGCACAAGCCTGCCCTTCAAGTCCCCCGCCGACACCCGACAATACCGCTCACCCCCCGATAAGGAGACTCCATGCAAACCCGCCGAGACATGATGAAACACAGCGTCCTGGTGGCCGGCCTGCTGGCCGCCGCCCTGCCGCTGAGTGCGCAGGCGCAGGCCGCCTTCAACCGCGCCGCCTTCGATGCCAAGTCCATGGACGAGATGCTCAAGGCCCTGGGCCTGGGCAAGCCGACCGAGAGCAAGGAGGTCACGCTGACCGGCCCCGATATCGCCGAGAACGGCGCCGTCGTGCCGCTGGGCGTGGCCAGCTCGGCCGCCGGCGTCAAGCGCCTGCTGCTGCTGGTCGAGAAGAACCCCAACATCCTGGCTGCCTCCTTCGACGTCAGCGATGCGGTCGAGGCCAGCATGAGCACGCGCGTCAAGATGGGCCAGACCTCCAATGTGTTCGCCGTGGCGATCACCGGCGACAACAAGGTGCTGTTCGCTCAAAAGGAAGTCAAGGTCACCCTGGGTGGTTGTGGCGGCTGATAACTGAATTAGGAGATAGCAATGGCAGATCCGATGCGAATTCGCGCCCAGGCGCAAGGTGGCAATGCTGTGGTGCGTGTGCTGATGAGTCATGAGATGGAAACCGGCCAGCGCAAGGATGCCGCCGGCAAGACCATCCCGGCCTGGCACATCACCGAGGTGACGGCCGCGCTGAATGGCAAGACCGTGCTGACCGCGCAATGGGGCCCGGCGGTGTCGAAGAACCCGTTCCTGCAGTTCACCGTCAAGGGCGCCAAGGCCGGAGACAAGATCACCGTGAACTGGGTCGACAACAAGGGCGACAAGCGCAGCGACGAAGCGACGGTGGCCTGATAGGCTGCGCCGGGTCCGAACAACAAAAGGAGACAAGCATGATGACGATGCGCAAGTCGGCATGGGCCCTGGGCTGCGTGCTCGCGGCCAGCTGCGTCCAGGCCCAGACCTCGTCGGCCGACGCGATCGCGCAGTACCGCGCGATGCTGGCCGATGGCAACCCGGCCGAGTTGTTCGAGGCCAAGGGCGAGGAGCTCTGGAAGCAAAAGCGCGGCCCCAAGAATGTCTCGATGGAGCGCTGCGATCTGGGCAAGGGCCCGGGCGTCGTCAAGGGCGCTTTTGTCGAGCTGCCGCGTTATTTCGCCGACACCGGCCTGGTGCAGGATCTGGAGTCGCGGCTGCTCAGCTGCATGGAGTCGCTGCAGGGCCTGGATGCGAAGCAGATCGCCGCCACGCGTTTCGGCGCCGACGAGCAGAAGAATATCGAAGGCCTGGTGGCCTGGATCGCCGCCGAGTCGCGCGGCCTCAAGTTCAATCTGCCGGTGGCCCATGCGCAGGAGCAGAAGATGTACGAGGTCGGCAAGCGCCTGTTCTTCTTCCGCGGCGGCCCTTACGACTTTGCCTGCGCCTCCTGCCATAGCGAGACCGGCAAGCGCATCCGCCTGCAGGACCTGCCCGACCTGACCAAGAACCCCGGCGACGGCATCGGCTTCGCGGCTTGGCCGGCCTATCGCGTCTCCAGCGGCGAGCTGTGGGGCATGCAGCGGCGCCTGAACGACTGCTTCCGCCAGCAGCGCTTCCCCTTCCCCGGCTATGGCTCGGATGTGACGGTGGCGCTGGCCAGCTATATGGGCATCAACAGCAAGGGCGCGGTCTCGATCGCCCCGTCGATCAAGCGTTGAAGGAGCCGCGCATCATGAACAAGAAGAATGCAATTCTCTGGGGCGGCCTGGCCGCTGCGGGCCTGGTGCTGGTCGGCTGCGCCAGCCTGCCGAGCTCGGCCGAGCTGGACGCCGAGGCGCTGGCGATGGTGAAGAGCTCCTTCCGCGAGCAGGGCATCGCCAAGCTCGACCGCATCGAGCAAGACCTGGCACAGAAAGCCTGCTCCAGCGACAAGCAGCCCGACGAGGCGACAACCAAGCGCATCGAGGCCGAGGCGCTGGCCTCGATCAAGTGGCCGGCCAATGGCCAGTATCTGGGCGACTGGCGCGAGGGCGAGAAGCTGGCGCAAAACGGCCGGGGCATGACCTGGACCGATGCGGCCGGCGCACCGAGCGGCGGCAATTGCTACAACTGCCACCAGATCAGCAAGGCCGAGATCAGCTTCGGCACCATTGGCCCCAGCCTCTACCAGTACGGCAAGCTGCGCGGCGTCAGCAACCCGGCGGCACCGGAGACGGCGGCCATCGTGCAATACACCTGGGGCAAGCTGTGGAACGCCAAGGCCTACAGCGCCTGCTCAGGCATGCCGCGCTTCGGCCATGCCGGCGTGCTGAACGAGGGCCAGATGCGCGACATCATGGCCCTGCTGCTGGACCCCAAGTCCCCCGTGAATCAATAGCCCACCCCCTACGGCCTGCGGCCGCCCCCTCAAGGGGGCGCGCTCGTGGGCCCGGCAGAGCCGGATCCCCGAGCGCCGCTTGGGAAGGCGCTGTCACGCCCCTGATGGAGCCGCCATGAATCTCAGCAAACGCGATCTGCTCAATGTCCTGGGTGCGGCCTCGGTGGCCGGCTTCGGCTTCGCGCGCCAGGCCCAGGCGGCCACGCCCTACGACGCGCCGGCGCCCTTCAAAGGCCCCGGTGCGGTCTCGCTGCTGCACATGACCGACTGCCATGCCCAGCTGCTGCCCATTCATTTCCGCGAGCCCAGCGTCAACCTCGGCTTCGGGGCCTTGAAGGGGCGGCTGCCGCATCTGGTCGGCGAGCAGTTGCTGAAAGCCGCCGGCCTGCGGCCCGGCACGCGCGAGGCGCATGCCTTCACCTACCTGGACTTCGAGCGTGCCGCGCGCCGCTATGGCAAGGTCGGCGGCTTCGCCCATCTGGCCACGCTGGTCAAGCGCCTGCGCGCCGGCCGGCCCGGCGCGCTGCTGCTGGACGGCGGCGACACCTGGCAGGGCTCGGCGACCTCGCTATGGACCCAGGCGCAGGACATGGTCGATGCCTGCAAGCTGCTGGGCGTCGACGTGATGACCGGCCACTGGGAGTTCACCTATGGCCAGCAGCGGGTGCAGGAAATCGTCGAGAAGGACTTCAAGGGCAAGATCGATTTCGTTGCTCAGAACGTCAAGACCCAGGACTTCGGCGACGATGTGTTCGCGCCCTACACGCTGAAGGAAATCAATGGCGTGCCGGTGGCCATCATCGGCCAGGCCTTCCCCTACACACCGATCGCCAACCCGCGCTATCTGGTGGCGGACTGGAGCTTCGGCATCCGCGACGAGGAGCTGCAGAAGGTCATCGACACGGTGCGCGCCAAGGGCGCCCAGGTGGTCGTGCTCTTGAGCCACAACGGCATGGATGTGGACCTGAAGCTGGCCTCGCGGGTCTCGGGCCTGGACGCCATCCTCGGCGGCCACACCCATGACGGCGTGCCGGTGCCGGTGGCGGTGAAGAACCGCGGCGGCCAGACCCTGGTGACCAATGCCGGCAGCAATGGCAAGTTCCTCGGCGTGCTGGACATCCGTGTCAAGGATGGCCGCGCCGCCGAGCTCAAGTACCAGCTGCTGCCGGTGTTCGCCAATCTGCTGCCGGCCGATGCCGAGATGGCGGCGCTGATCAAGAAGGTGCGCGCGCCCTTCGAGGCCCGCCTGGCCGAACCCTTGGCCATCACCGACGGCCTGCTGTACAGGCGCGGCAATTTCAACGGCAGCTGGGACCAGCTGCTGTGCGATGCGCTGATGGAGGTGCAGGGGGCCGAGATCGCGTTCTCGCCGGGCTTCCGCTGGGGCACCAGCCTGCTGCCGGGCCAGACCATCACGCGCGAGTTCCTGATGGACCAGACCGCCATCACCTATCCGCACACCACGCTGACCGAGATGAGCGGCGCGATGATCAAGACGGTGCTGGAGGATGTGGCCGACAACCTCTTCAACCCCGACCCCTACTACCAGCAGGGCGGCGATATGGTGCGGGTCGGCGGCCTGAGCTATAGCTGCACGCCCGAGGCCGGCATGGGCGCGCGCATCAGCGAGATGCGGCTGGGCGGCAAGACGATAGAGGCCGACAAGACCTACAAGGTGGCCGGCTGGGCGCCGGTTGGCGAAGAGGCGGCCAAGGCCGGGACCAAGCCGGTCTGGGACCTGGTCGAGCAATGGTTCAAGAGCCAGGCCAAGGGTAGCGGCCCGGCTCATATCGCGGCGCGCAAGCTCAACAACCCGAGCCTGGTCGGCGCGGCCGGCAATCCCGGCATGGCCTGAACGGGCGCCCGGAACGCAGGCGGCAGAATGCCGCATGGTCAAACCGAAGAATCCCAGCGCCGCGCCCGTCTTCACCACGCTGGACGGCCGACCCGCGCTGAGCAAGGCCCAGATGCTGGACCAGGCGCGCGAGCTCAAGCGCAGCCTGATGCAGGGGCGTCCGGCGCCGGCCGAGCCGCAGCCTCTGACGCCGGAGCAGCGCAGCCGCCTGGCCGAGACCGAGCTGCAGGCGCTGGCGCTGGAGCGGGTGGACGAGCTGCTGGCCGGCGAGCCCATGCCGGCCGTGTTCGAGGCCGCCCGGCTGGCGCTGCGCGGCGCGTGGCCGGCCGCCGCCGAGGCCTATGAGCAGGCGCTGAAGACCCTGCGCCAGACCAGCGGGCTGCGCCGTGGCCTGCTCGATCCCGAGCAGGGCCGGCTTTATGTGCTGAGCCTGCTGGCCCAGGACCAGCCGCAGGCCTGGGAGACGGCGCGCAAGTTCTGCATCGCCGAGTCGGGCACGCGCAAGCCCAGCGCCCACGAGTGGTGGGGGCTGTGGGTCCATGTGATCGGTGCGCGCCTGGGCGATGACAGCCTGGACGAGAGCGCGCTGGCCTATCTGCCGGGGCTGGAGGCACGCGAGCATGCGCTGGGGCTGGCGGCTAACCGCCTGCTGCTGGCCGCCTGGCTGGGCCGGCCGGCGCCGGGCTGGACAGCGGCCGCCGCCCAGGCCCTGCTGCAGCGGCTGCAGGCCTCGCGCCAGCTCTGGTTGGCGGCCCTGGTGGCCGGCGCGCTGCGGCGCCTGGAGCTGGGCGAACCCCAGCTCGAACTGACCGGCCTGCCACAGCCGGCCAGCTTTCTGAGCGCGCCGCGCGAGCCCTGGCGCGATGCGCTGGCGGCCATCGTCGCACTGGACCGCAGCGCGGCGCTCCAGCCGGTGGCCGCGCCGACCGAGCTGGCCTGGCAGCTGACGCTGGACGGCCTGGGCCGGGTGCAGAGCGTGCAGGCGCTGGAGCGCAGCCAGGGCGCGCGCGGCCAGCTCAAGCTGAAGGCCGTGGGCTGGGCCAAGCTGAAGAAGTCGGGCGGCCACGATGCCCGCGACAACGCGGTGCTGCGCCATCTGGAGCGGCCGGCTTACGGCAGCACGCACACCTATCAGATCGATGTCACGCAGGCGGCGATCGCGCTGGTCGGCCATCCGGCCGTGATGTTCGCCGACGCGCCGGGCCAGTGGGTCGAGCTGGTCGAGGCCCAGCCCGAGCTGGAGGTCTTGCGCCGGCCCGCGCCCGAGGGCGGCGAGCAGTTCGAGTTCCGCATCCATCCGCCGCTGAGCGCCTCCGAGCCGCCACAGCTGATAGCCTGGCAGGGCACGACCCATGAGACCGAGATCGAGAAGCGCAACAGCCTGCGGGTGCTGCGCGACGGCCCGCAGCGTGCGCGGCTGATACGCATAGGCGCGCCGCAGCGCCGCGTCGCCGAGCTGGTGGCCCAGGGCTGGAAGGTGCCGGCCAGCGCCGGTGCGGAGCTGGGCGCGGCCTTGCAGGTGCTCAGCGGGCATTTCCAGCTGCACAGCGATGCGGCGGCCGGCCAGCTGGTCGCGGGCGACAGCCGGCTGCGGGCCCAGCTGACGCCGCTGGGCGAGGGCCTGCAGCTGCAGCTGGTGGCCCAGCCCTTCGGCGCCTTCGGCCCGGCCGTGACGCCGGGCCTGGGCCGCTCGCGGCTGATGTGCATGCACGAGGGCGTCAGCCTGGCCACCGAACGCGATCTGGCGGCCGAGAGCGCGCACCGCGCTGCGGTGCTGGAGGCCCTGCCTTTTCTGGACGCCGAGCTAGGCCCCGAGTCGCCCTGGCTGCTCGACGATGCCGAGCTGGCGCTGCGCGCGGTCGAGCTGCTGCCGGGCCTGCCCGGCGTGGCCGCGCTGGACTGGCCCAAGGGCAAGCCGCTGCGCGTCAAACCGCTGGACAGCGCGGGCCTCGCCGTGCAGGTCAGCAGCGGGCGCGACTGGCTGGGCCTGGTCGGCGAGGCGCGGGTCGATGAGCAGCGCGTGCTGAGCCTGCAGCAACTGATGGCGCTGACGCGGGCCTCGCGCAGCCGCTTCGTCAGCCTCGGCGAGGGGCAATACCTGGCCCTCAGCGAACAGCTGCGCCAGCAGCTGCGCGATCTCGATGCGCTGGCGCTCGCGAAGAAGGACCAGCTGCAGCTGCCCCGGGCCGGCGCCAGCTGGCTGGACGAGACGCTGGAGGGCATGGCGGTCGAGGGCGACAGGCCCTGGCGCGAGCGCATGGATGCGCTGGCCGAGGCCGCCGCGCTGCAGCCCGCCGCACCGCCGGGCCTGCGCGCCGAGCTGCGCGGCTATCAGCTGGAAGGCTATGCCTGGATGACGCGGCTGGCCCATGCGGGCCTGGGCGCCTGCCTGGCCGACGATATGGGCCTGGGCAAGACGGTGCAGACCCTGGCCCTGCTGATCGCCCGCGCCGAGCAAGGCCCGGCCCTGGTGCTGGCGCCGACCTCGGTCTGCGCCAACTGGCTGGCCGAGGCGGCCGTATTCGCGCCGGGCCTGCGCTGTAGGCTGTATGGCGAGGACGGCGAGCGCGCCGCCCAGATCGAGCAGGCCGGCCCCGGCGATATCGTGATCGCCTCCTATGCGCTGGCCCAGATCGATGCCGAGCGCTTTGCCGACAAGAGCTGGGCCACGCTGGTGATGGACGAGGCCCAGGCGCTGAAGAATGCCGCGACCAAGCGGGCCAAATCGGTGGCCGAGTTCAAGGCCGGTTTCCGATTGGCGCTGTCGGGCACGCCGGTCGAGAACCGGCTGGCCGATCTCTGGTCCATCATGAACCTGATCAACCCCGGGCTCCTGGGCACGGCGCCGCAGTTCCAGGAGCGCTTTGCCGGGGCTATCGAGCGCCAGCAGGATGCCGCGGTGCGCGCCCGGCTGCGCCGCCTGGTCTCGCCCTTTCTGCTGCGCCGTACCAAGGCCCAGGTGCTGCAAGACCTGCCCCCGCGTACCGAGATCGTCCATCTGGTGCAGCCCGGCAGCGAGGAGCGCAGCTTTCTGGAGGCGCTGCGCCGCCAGGCACAGGAACAGGTCGAGCGCAGCGAGGGCAAGCCCATGCAGGTGCTGGCCGAGCTGATGCGGCTGCGCCGTGCCGCCTGCGACCCGCGCCTGGTGGCGCCGGAGACCGGCCTGGTCGGCGCCAAGATGGCCGAGTTCGAGCACATCGTGCAGGAGCTGGTGGCCGGCGGCCACAAGGCCCTGGTGTTCAGCCAGTTCACCGACTTCCTGAAGCTGCTGGCTGAGCGGCTGGATGGCATGGGCCTGGCCTACCAGTACCTGGACGGCAGCACGCCGGCGGCCGAGCGGGCCAAGCGCGTCGCGGCCTTCCAGAAGGGCGAGGGCGAGCTCTTCCTGATCAGTCTGAAGGCCGGCGGCTTCGGCCTGAACCTGACGATGGCCGACTATGTCTTGATCGTCGACCCCTGGTGGAACCCGGCCGCCGAGGATCAGGCCATGGGCCGCGCCCACCGCATGGGCCAGCAGCGCCCGGTGACGGTCTACCGCCTGGTGACGGCCGGCTCGGTGGAGGAACGCATCATCGAGTTGCACCGCGACAAGCGCGGGCTGGCCGACGGCATCCTTGAAGGCCAGGACGAGGCGACGGTGCTGGACGCGAAGGCGCTGGCGGCGCTGCTGAGAGAATGAGGCCATGAGCGAATTCACGTTGGACTCTCAGCGGGCCGAGGCCTTGGTGAGCAGGCTGCGCACTGCCTTGCCGGGTCTGCTGGCGATCTACGCCTTCGGCAGCCGCGTGCAGGGCACGGCCGGGCCCGACAGCGATCTCGACCTGGCCGTGCTGGTGGCCGGTTATGCCGACCCCGTGCAGCTGTGGACCTTGTCGGGCGAGCTGGCCGAAACGGCGGCCTGTGCCGTCGATCTGCTGGACCTGCGCGCGGCCAGCACGGTGATGCAGTACCAGGTGCTCACCACCGGCCGGCGATTGTGGGCCGATGGCCTGGCCGCCGGCTTGTTTGAATGCTATGTGCTGAGTGAGAAGACCGAGCTGGATGCCGCCCGCGCGGGTCTGCTCGCCGATATTGCCAGGGAGGGCAGGGTCTATGGCCGATGACGTGCTGCTGAACAAGGCCGCGACGATAGAGCGCTGCGTGGCGCGGGCGCGCGAGGAATATGCGGCGGCCGGTGCCGGCTTCGCCAGCGATTTCACCCGCCAGGATGCCGCCATCCTGAACATCCAGCGCGCCTGCGAGGCCGCGCTGGACATGGGCCAGCACCTGGTGCGCCGCGAGCGTCTGGGCGTGCCGCAAAGCGCACGCGATGTGTTTGCCCTGCTGGCTCAAGCGGGATGGATCGAGCCCTCGCTGGCCGACGCGCTCAAGGCCATGGTCGGCTTCCGGAATATCGCGGTTCACGACTACCAGGCCTTGCTGCTGCCGATCACGGTGAAGGTGATCACCGCCCATCTGGACGAGTTTCTGCAGTTCAGCCGGGCGCTGCTGCTGCGGGGCTGAGCGTGCGCGCGCTGCAAAAGGCGCGTGCCTGGCCGGTGACCGGATCGGTGAACGCGATCTCGCGCGCCAGCAACTGCAACGGCCGGGTGTAGTCGGGCTCTACCTGCTCGGGCAGCAGGACCGGATAGATGCGATCACCGACGATGGGCAGGCCTAGCGCACTCATCTGTGCGCGCAGTTGGTGCTTCTGGCCGGTGCTGGGCCGCAGCTCGTAGCGGGCCAGGCTGTCGCCCAGGCGCTCGAGCAGCGCGATATGGGTCTCGGCATTGGGCTCGCCGGCCACCTCCGCCATCTGCATGAAGGCATCGGCGCGTTCCTGCAGGCGGCTGCGGTAGCTCAGCGGCAGCGCCAAGTCTTGCCTGTAGCCAGCGATGGCCTCGTAGACCTTGTCGACCGCGCGCTCGCGGAACAGGCGCTGGTAGGCGTCGCGGTCCTCGGGCCGCACGGCGAACAAGCACAGGCCGGCGGTCTCGCGGTCGATGCGGTGGATAGGCGTCAGGGTCGCGATGCCGGTGGTCTTCTTCAGCCGCGTCAGCAGGGTCTGCTGCACATAGCGGCCCTTGGGCGTGACCGGCAGGAAATGCGGCTTGTCGGCCACCAGCAGCTGCTCGTCCTGGAACAGCAGGGTCTCGGCAAAGGGAATGTCCGGCTCGGCCGCCAGCTGGCGGTAGTAGAAGACACGGCGCCCGGCGCGATAAGGCGTCGCGGGCGGCAAGGCCCGGCCTTGTTCGTCCAGCACCTGGCCGGCGGCCATGCGCACGCGCCAGTCCTCGCGCGACACCAGCGGCAGACGCTCGGCCAGGCAGTCCAGCAGCAAGGCCCAGGGGCCGGGGCCCAGGGCCAGTGCGCTGGCGCTGACGCCGTCGAGCAGAGGCAGCTCGGGCTTGGGCGGACGGCTCATTACTCGATCTGCGGGCCGGCGCCGGCACGCTCGTCCAGATAGCGCAGCAGTCGCCGGCGCTCGGCCTCGTCCAGTGCCGCGCCGCGCCACTCGCGCAGCCAGCGCTCGCGCTGCGGGTCCTCGGCCAGCGTGCGCACGGCCCGGTCTATCGCCTCGATCCGCTGCCGGCCCTCGGGCGTGCGGCTGCAGGCGGCGGTGGCCATCGTGGTGCTGCGGCCCTCGGCCAGCGGCAGCTTGAGCAGCTCGGGCGGGCCGCCCAGGCTCTGCATGAACTCGTCGACCGCGGCCGGGTACTCCAGCGTGTAGTCCATGCGCTTGGCGCGCAGCATCGCCAGCAGCTGCATGCCGCGGCCGGTGGCGACGGTCTTGGGCGCGTTCGTGCCTTGCGCCTGCAGCAGCGCGTCGATGCGCGGGCCGTAGCTGCGGTCGCGCGGCAGCAGGCCGACCAGCTCGCGGCGCTGCAGCAGCTCGGCGAGCTGCAGGGTCTGGCCGCCCTGCTCGAAGCGGGCCTTGCTGTCGCGGTGCACGATCACATGGATCTCGCGCGAGGCCAGGGCCGGATGCAGATGGGTGAAGTACAGCCAATCCAGCCGCTCGGGCCGGCGCACATGCAGCACGCTGCACAGCGTTTCGCCCTGGCGCGCCAGGCTTTCGAAGCGCACCGTGCCGGCCTCGATGAACTCATGGCGGTACTCGGGCAGGCGCGGGATCAGCAGGCGCAGGAAACCGTCAACCTCGCCACGCCCCAGGTCCTCGATGGTCTGCGGCACACGGCCGCTGGCATAGCTGAAATGCGGCGGCATGTGCTGCACCACCCAGCGCAGCGTGGTCGGCGGCGACGGCGGCTGCGCCTGGGCACCGGCCGCCGCGCAAGCCAGCGCGGCGAGGCCGCGCGCGAGAAGGCGTCGCATGAGGTGCTGGCCGGCCCGACCTCAGTCGCCGTCCACCCATTCGATGCGGGCCCCCAGGCGGCCGATGTTCTCGGCGAAATGCGGGTGGGCGCGGCGGATCGGCGTGGCGTTGCGGATGGTGGACTTGCCGGGGATGCTGGCTGCCACCATCAGCAGCGCGATCGCGACGCGGATGATGTAGGGGCTCTCGACCTCGGCGGCGGCCAGCGGCTTGCCGCCAAAGGTGACCATGCGGTGCGGGTCGGACAGGAAGGCGTGGGCGCCGAACTTGCTGAGCTCCGAGGTCCAGCCCATCGCGCCGTCATAGACCTTGTTCCAGAACATCACGCTGCCCTCGGCCTTGACGCCCAGCGCGACGAAGATGGGCAGCAGGTCGACCGGCAGATAGGGCCAGGGCGCAGCCTCGACCTTCTGCAGGATGTTGCGGGTGAAGGGTTCCTTGACCTTGAGCTTGCCGTCCGGCGACAGCAGCTGCGCGCGCGACCAGCCGCCCTCGTGGATGATCTGTACGCCGAACTTGGCAAACGTGCGGTCGATCAGCGGGAACTGCTCGGGCGTCGAGTTCTTGACCTGCACATCGCCGCCGGTGATCGCCCCCAGGGCCAGAAAGGTGACGATCTCGTGGAAGTCCTCGGCGAAGGTGAACTCGCCGCCCTGCAGCGCGTCGACGCCGGTGATCGTCAGCTTGGACGTGCCCAGGCCCTCGATCTTCGCGCCCAGCATCAGCATGAACTCGCAGAACTCCTGCACATGCGGCTCGGAGGCGGCGTTCATCAGGGTCGAACGGCCGTCGGCCAGCGCGGCGCAGAGCACGAAGTTCTCGGTGGTGGTGACCGAGGCATAGTCGGTCCAGTGATTGTTGGCGCGCAGCTTGCTCGCGCCGCTGTCGCCCGGATGCCCCACCTGCACCAGCAGGCCGTCGCTGTGGCGCTCGACCGCGGCGCCGAAGCGCTCGAACACCTCGACATGCGGATCGATCTCGCGCGCGCCCAACGTGCAGCCCTTGACATCGTCCTCGATGCGGGCGGCGCCGAAGCGCGCCATCAGGCCGGGCACCAGCATGATGGAGCTGCGCATCTCCTCGGGCAGGCGATCGACGGCCGGGTCGAAATGCGTGTCGCGGTGGTGCACATCGAGCACGCCGGTCGCGAAGTCCACCGCCACCGTGCTGCCCAGGCTGCGGAACACCTCGAGAATCTTCTTGACGTCGGTGATCTCGGGCACGCCCTTGAGCCGGATCGGCTGCTGGCTCAGCAGCGTGGCGCACAGGATCGGCAGCACCGCGTTCTTGTTGGCCGAGGGGATGATGCGGCCCTTCAAAGGGGTGCCGCCGTGGACGATCAGATTGGACATGGGGCGCGGGGGCTTTCGACTGCGAGCAAGAGGGACGGAAACTGGCGTCGATTATCAACCGTCCGGGTCCAGGCGCTTGGCGCGCGCCAGCCGCCACGGCGGCTCCTCGGCATAGACCTGCTCGGCACTGGTCGCGGTTTCCTGCAGCCGGGTGTCGATCGCGATGCGCTTGTCGAACACAAAGCATTCGCCCTGCCAATCGGCTTCGGGCTCGGGCATCGATTGGAAGTAGTTCAGGATGCCGCCGTCGAGCTGGTAAACCTGCAGGCCCTGATCCTGCATCCAGGCGGCGGTTTTCTCGCAGCGGATGCCGCCGGTGCAATACATCGCGATGGTCTTGCCCTCGCGCTTCCAGGCCTCTGCATGCTCGTTCACATAGGCCGGGAAATCGCGGAAATGCGTGACCGCCGGATCGATGGCGCCGGCGAAGCGGCCGAGCTTGAATTCGAAGCTGTTGCGGTTGTCGAGCACCAGCACATCGGGCCGAGCCAGCAGCTCGCGCCAGCGCGCCGGCGCCACATGGGTGTCGGGCCGCTCGGGCGCTGGCAGACCGCTGACGCCCGGCACACCGAAGGCGACGATCTCCGGCTTCACATGCACCTTGATCAGCGTGAACGGCCGGGTCGCGCAGGCGCTGTGCTTGAACACCAGGCCGGCGAAGGCCCCGCCGAACAGTGGGTCGCTCTGCAGCGCCGCCTCGAAGGCCTGGAGCACGTCAGGCTCGCCGGCCACCGCGCCGCTGATGCCTTCGGCCGCAATCAGGATATTGCCGCCCAGCCCCACGGCCACCAGCTCACGCAGCCGCGCCGCCACGCCCTCCGGGTCGCTCAGCGCGACGAAGCGGTAGAAGGAGCTGTGGATTTCGGTGCAGGGCATGGACGGGGTAGAGGCAGGACGGAGGAGGCGCGTCGCCAATGGTAGCGGGACCGGCCGTTCAGACCCCGCAATGCACCACGCGCAGGCCGAGGTGCTCTTCGAAGGCGTCGAAGTCGCGGTCGCTGTGAAGCAGCACCAGCCCATCGGTCAAGCACCGTGTGGCGATGATCACGTCGATCGTGCCGCGCACCGTCACCCCGCGTGCACGCAGCTTGCGGAAGTTGCGCGCCGCCTCCACCGCCGTGTCTTCTCCACAGAGCGAGACCTGCTCCAGCCGGCCAAGCAGGCGACGAGCCTCGTTGAAACCACGCTCATCCTTGAACCCGCGCAAGACCTCCGCCAGGATCAGGTCGCCCATCACCAGGCTTTCATGGCCGAGATGACTGTCCAGCCACTCGGCCTGTGGTGTGGGCTGGTTGCGGAAGAAGTCGATCCAGACGCTGGAATCGACAAGAATCATGCGTCCCGCCTCATCGCGTCAAGATCGCCCTCCCACTCGTACTTTCCACGCAGCTTGCGCAGCTCGGTCTGCTGTTTCAGCCGGAGCAGGGTCCGCAAACCCAGTTCCACAGCCTCACGTTTGGTCTTGATGCCGGTCGCCTTCAGCGTTGCCGTCATCAGCTTGTCGTCAATCACGATATTGGTGCGCATGAGAGGCCTCGTCTTTGGGTGGCGTACACATCATACAGAAATTGATACACACCTGTGGGGCGGCGAGCGGCGCCCAGCTTCGAGACCACGCCCCCTACAATCCCGCACCTTCCGAACTGAGCTGGGGTATTTCCCGTGTCCGACCGTCTGGCCGTATTGCCGCAGTACCTGATGCCCAAGCAGGCGCTAACCCGTCTGGCGGGCCTGTTTGCCTCGGCGCGCCTGGGTGCGCTGACGACGGCCGTGATCCGGCGCTTTGTCGCACGCTACCGGGTCGATATGGCCGAGGCGGCCGATCCCGATATCGCCAGCTATGCCAGCTTCAACGACTTCTTCACCCGCGCGCTCAAGCCCGGCGTGCGGCCGCTGGCCGATGGCCCGCTGATCTGCCCGGTGGACGGCGGCATCAGCCAGTTCGGTGCGATCGCCGGCGATCAGATCTTCCAGGCCAAGGGCCACAGCTTCTCGACCACCGCCCTGGTCGGCGGCGACGCAGCGCTGGCCGCGCAGTTCCGCGACGGCTTCTTCGCCAATCTCTACCTGAGCCCGCGCGACTACCACCGCATCCACATGCCTTGCGACGGCCGCCTGAGGCGCATGATCCATGTGCCCGGCGCGCTGTTCTCGGTCAACCCGACCACGGCGCGCGGCGTGCCGGGCCTGTTCTCCCGCAACGAGCGGGTGGTCTGCGTCTTCGAGGGTGAGGCCGGGCCTTTTGTGATGGTGCTGGTCGGCGCCACCATCGTCGGCTCGATGGCCACGGTCTGGCATGGCCAGGTCAATCCGCCGCGCCCCGGCCAGCTGCGCGAGTGGACCTATCCCGAGGGTCAGGTCGTGCTCAAGCAAGGCGAGGAGATGGGCCGCTTCCTGCTCGGCTCCACCGTCGTGATGCTGTTCCCGCAGCGCCAGGGCCTGGACTTCAATCCCGGCTGGCAGCCGGGCGGCGCGATCCGGCTCGGCGAGCTGATGGCCCGCACTAGGAATTGAGCGGCGGATGGAGGTCGACAAAGCGCCGCAGCAGTTCGGTGGCGCGCTCGGCCGATAGCGGCCGGCTCAGGTAGTAGCCTTGCAGCTGGGTGCAGCCCAGCGCCTCCACGGCCATGGCCTGCTCCTCGGTCTCGACACCCTCGGCGATGATCTCCAGCCCCAGCGAATGGCCCAGCGCGCAGGTCGCCTGCACCACCGCGCTGGCGTCCTGGCGCGGCAGCGGCTCGATCATGCTGCGGTCCAGCTTCATCGCATGGATGGGCAGCTGGCGCAGCATGGTCAGCGAGGACTGGCCGGTGCCGAAATCGTCCAGCGCGCACAGCACGCCGGCCGTGCGCAGCCGCTCCAGCTGCGGCAGCACCCGCTCGACATGGCCGATCGCCGCGCTCTCGGTGATCTCGATCTGCAGCGCCGCCGCCGGCAGGCGCTGGCGCTCCAACGCGGCCAGCAGCTGCGGCACGAACTCCGGATCCTCGAACTGCAGCGGCGAGACATTGATGGCCACCGGCAGCAGCCGGCCGAAGCGGTCCAGCCACTGGCGCAGCTGGGCGGTTGCGATCGCGATGATCAGCGTGCCCAGCGCGCGGATCTGGCCGGTGCGCTCGGCCGCCGGGATGAACTCGGCCGGGCTGACCGGGCCTATGCCCGGCCGCTGCCAGCGCACCAGCGCCTCGAAGCCGCAGAGCTCGCGCGAGACCGCCAGCATCTTGGGCTGGTAGTCGAGCCGGAACTGGCCCTCCTCCAGCGCCCGCGACAGCGCCTGCTCGGCCTCCATGCGGGCCTGGGCGGCGCGGTTCATCGCCGCGTCGAAGAAGGCGTAGGTGGCGCCGGCGCGCGCCTTGGCCCGGTGCATCGCCGAGTCGGCGGCGCGCAGCAGGCCGGGGCCGTCGGCCGCGTCCTGCGGAAACAGCGCCACACCCACCGACATATGGACGAACAGCTCGGCCCCGTCGACCGCGAAGGGTCGCTCCATCAGCGCCAGCAGCCGTTCGGCGAAGGCCAGCGCCTCGGCCCGCCCCGGCGCCCCCTCGACCAGCATCACGAACTGGTCCTCGCCCAGCCGCGCCACCGTCGCGTTGTGGGGCAGCTCGGCACACAGGCGCTGCGCGATGCCCTGCAGCAAGGCATCGCCGACCGCATGGCCCAGCGACTCGTTGATCAGCTGGAAGCGGTCCATATCGGCCGACACCAGCGCGAACGGCGGCGCGCCCAGCCGCGTCAGCTGCTGCAGGCGCTCGACCGCGAAATTGCGGTTCGGCAGCGCGGTCAGCTCGTCGTGCAAGGCCTGGCGGCGCAAGGCTTCGAGGGCGGCCTGGCGCTCGCTGTCGTCGATCATCACCAGCAGCTCGGCCGGCCGGCCGTCCCAGTCCAGATGGCTGGACAGACCGCGCACATGGAGCAGCCGGCCGTCGAAACCCAGCCGCGGCCCCTCCCATTCGATGCGAGCTTGCGGGTCGGCCAGCACCGCGCGATGGCGCTGCCGCGCGGCCTCGCGCAGATCGGGCGAGACCAGCTCGGCCAGCACGGTCTCGCCGGGCCGGTCGCGCTCGGGGTCGTGGCCGAACATGCGTCGCGCCGCCGGGTTGGCGTAGACGACCCGGTAGTCCTGCAGCACCACCAGGCCCTGCAGCGAATGCTCGGCCAGCCGGGTGAAGCGCTCGGCCTGGCGCCGTGCCTGGCCATGGGCACGGCTCACCGACAGCAGCATCAGGCCCAGGCCCAGCGCCGTCTGCACGATCAGGCCCAGGCTGTAGGTGATGACCGAGCGGCCCTGCGGGTCCAGCAGCGGGCCGGTCGCGTGCACCAGGGCCACCGCGACGAAGCCGGCGCTGACCCAGCGCTCCAGCCCCTGGCTGGCGCGCCACAGAATCGCCGCGCTGGCCAGCGCGCCCAGGCCCAGCACCAGCGCGCCCATCAGCACCGCCTGGCTCATCTCGCGCGAGCCCAGCGCCGCCAGCACGCACATCAGCAGCACGAAGCCCGGCAGCCATTGCATCGGCCGCAGCCGCCGGCCGCGGTAGTCCAGCGCGCCGGCCAGCTGCAGCAGCTGCGAGCCCATCACCGCCGCCGAGGCCGCGAAAGCCTGCAGATTGCGCGCCGCCCCCGGCTCGAACAGGTCCTGGAGCAGCGGGCCGCCGCCCAGGCCCAGGGCCAGCAGAATCCAGCTCCAACCCCATTGCCGCACATAGCGCAGGCTGCGTTCCTGCCGCCACAAGAGCAGCAGCGCGCCGCCCAGCATGGCGAGCAGTGCGGCGCTGACCAGCAACAGAGGTGTCATCGGGGTGGACGGGTGTTTTGGCGAATCCTAAGCCGAGCGCGGCGCGCTTGCTGGGAGAATAGGCAGCAATCCGAGCGACTTTGTCTAATCCGGCCCACACCCGACCCCCGATCACCACCATGACCCTGCGCGTTCTGACCGGCATCACCACCACCGGTACCCTGCATCTCGGCAACTATGTCGGCGCGGTGCGCCGCGCCATCGCCGCCAGCCGCGAGGCCGGTGCCGAGAGCTATTTCTTCATGGCGGACTACCACGCGCTGATCAAGTGCGACGAGCCCGGCCGCATCGAGGCCTCGCGCCTGCAGATTGCCGCCACCTGGCTGGCTGCGGGCCTGGACACCGAGCGCGTGACCTTCTACCGCCAGAGCGACATCCCCGAGATCCCTGAGCTGACCTGGCTGCTGACCTGCGTCACTTCCAAGGGCCAGATGAACCGCGCCCATGCCTACAAGGGCGCGGTCGACGCCAATCTGGCGGCCGGCGAGGACGCCGACGCCGGCATCACGATGGGCTTGTACAGCTACCCCATCCTGATGGCGGCCGACATTCTGATGTTCAACGCCCACCGCGTGCCGGTCGGCAAGGACCAGGCCCAGCACATCGAGATGGCCCGCGATGTGGCCCAGCGCTTCAACCATCTGTTCGGCGACGGCCAGGACTTCTTTGTGCTGCCCGAGGCCAGCATCGACGAGGAGATGGAGCTGCTGCCGGGCCTGGACGGCCGCAAGATGAGCAAGAGCTACGACAACGTGATCCCGCTGTTCGAGGGCGGGGCCAAGGGTCTGCGCGAGGCCATCGCCCGCATCGTCACCGACTCGCGCCTGCCCGGCGAGCCCAAGGAGCCCGAGGGTTCGCACCTGGTGCAGATCTACGACGCTTTCGCGAGCCCCGCGCAGCGCCAGGCCTTCCGCGAGGCGCTGCGCGCCGGCCTGGCCTGGGGCGAGGCCAAGCAGCAGCTGTTCGAGCTGATCGACGCCGAGATCGGCCCGATGCGCACGCGCTACGAGGCCTTGATGGCCCACCCCGAGCAGATCGAGGCGGTGCTGATGGCCGGCGCCGCCAAGGCGCGCGCCCAGGCCGCGCCGCTGCTGCAGCGCCTGCGCGAGGCGGTGGGCCTGCGCCGCTTCCGGCCGCTGGCCGCGCCGGTGCAGGTGGCGACCAAGACCAAGTCGGCCCTGCCGGTGTTCAAGCAGTACCGCGAGGACGACGGCCAGTTCTACTTCAAGCTCAATGCCGCCGATGGCGAGCTGCTGCTGCAAAGCCGCGGCTTTGCCCAGGGGCGCGAGGCCGGCCAGTGGGTGGCGCGGCTCAAGCGCGAGGGCACGGCCGCGTTGGCCGAGGCGCCGGTGGAGCGCGCCGCCGGGCTCGCGGCCGGCGCGCTGGAGCAGGCCCTGGATGCGCTGGCCGCTGCGGCCGCCGCCGAATAAGCAAGGCCGAGCCTGCGATGAGCCAGGGCGCGATCACCCAGCTGCTGGTGGATTGCTCGGGCGGTGATGCCCAGGCGCTGCAGCGGCTTTATGCAACGCTCTATCCCGAGATCAAGCGGGTGGCGCGGCAGCGGCTGGCGCAGTCGGGCCGGGTTGTCGGGCTCAACACCACGGCCCTGGTGCATGAGGGCTTTCTGCGCATCGCCGAGCAGGAGGGCTTGCAGGGCGCCTCGCGCGGCCAGTTCTTCGCCTATGTCGGCCGGGTGCTGCGCTCGGTGGTGATCGACCATGTGCGTGCCGAGGGGCGCGACAAGCGCGGCGGCGATGCGGTGATGCTGACCTTGTCGGCGGCCGAGCAGGTGGCGGCGGTTAGCAGCGAGATGGTGGACTTGATCGCGCTGGACCGCGCGCTGGCGCGCATGCAGGCGCTGGACCAGGGTCTGTATGAGCTGATCGAGATGCTCAGCTTTGCCGGCCTGACGATTGCCGAGGTGGCGCTGCTGCGCGGCACGTCCAGCCGCACCGTCAATCGCGAGCTGATCAAGGCGCGGGCCCTGCTCCAGGAGCTGCTGGGCGACGGCGCCGGCACTCCCGGCTGAGGCCGATGCTGGCGCGCGATCAATGGCAGCGCCTGTCGGCCGGCTTTGACGAGCTGGTCGAGTTGGGCGCGGTCGAGCGCGCTACCCGGCTCGCCGCGCTGCGGGCGCAGGAGCCGGAGCTGGCCGAGCGCCTGGCGCGCATGCTGGACTCGGCCGACCAGGCCGCCGAGAGCGTCGACCGATCCGAAGCAGCCGCACCGGCCCAGGGCTTTCAGCAGCGCCTGGCCCGGGCGCTGGCGGCCGAGCCCGGTGGCGGCGGTGGCGCCGCAGCTGGCGAGCGGCTAGGCCCCTGGCGCCTGGTCTCCAAGCTGGGCGAGGGCGGCATGGGCGAGGTCTGGCTGGCCGAGCGCGCCGACGGGCTCTACCAGGCCCAGGTCGCGATCAAGCTGCTGCGCGACGATGTCTCGGCGCCGGGCCTGGCCGAGCGCTTCGCACGCGAGCGTGCGGTGCTGGCGCGGCTGACCCACCCGGGCATTGCGCGCTTGCTGGACGCCGGCGTCCAGGCCCAGCCCGGCGGCGGCCGCGCCTATCTGGTGCTGGAGCATGTGGCGGGGCTGACGCTCAGCGAGCATGTGCGCCAGGCCCGGCTGCCGGTGGCCGAGCGGGTGCGCCTGCTGATGGGGGTGGCGCGGGCGGTCGAGCATGCCCATGCGCAGCTGATCGTGCACCGCGACCTCAAGCCCAGCAATGTGATGGTGACGGCCGAGGGCAGCCCGAAGCTGCTGGACTTCGGCATCGCCGGCCTGCTCGACGACGACGGCGCCAGCACCGACAGCCAGCTGACCCGCCAGGCCGGCCGCCGCCTGACACCGGCCTATGCCGCGCCCGAGCAGATCACCGGTGCGGCCATCGGCGTCGCGGCCGATGTCTACTCGCTGGGCGTGATGCTGTACGAGCTGCTCAGCGGCGTGCTGCCCTTCGGCCAGGCCGGTGGCTCGCGCACCGCACTCGAACATGCGGTGCTGCACACCGAGCCGGCACGGCTCTCGCGCAGCACGCTGCCGCCCGAGGGCCAGCGGCCGGGGCCGGGCCGTCCGCCCGACTTCGAGCGCACCCGGGGCGATCTGGAGGCGGTGGCGGCCAAAGCCATGCGCAAGCAGCCGGGCCAGCGCTACGGCAGCGTCGGCGCGCTGATCGACGATCTGCAGCGCTGGCTGGAGCACCGCCCGGTCAGCGCCCGCCGGGACGACTGGCGCCATCGCAGCCGGCTCTGGCTGCGCCGCCACGCCAAGCTGGCGATCGCCGCGCTGCTGCTGGGCGCCAGCCTCAGCACCGGCCTGGCGATCAGCCTTTGGCAATGGCAGCGAGCCGAGGCCGCAGCGCGCCAGTCCGATCAGGTGACCCGCTACCTGACCGAGCTGCTGGCCTCGGCCAACCCCGACCGCCATGGCGGCCGCCCGCCGACGGTGCTGGAGCTGCTGGAGAAAAGCCGTGCCGAGCTGGGCGACAAGTTTGCCGACGACCCGGCGACGCGGGCGCGGCTGCTGGAGGTGCTGGTCGGCACCTACCGCGACCTGAACCGCTACGACATCGCGATCCCGCTGGCTCAGCAGCTGATCGAGCATGCGCAGCAGCATTTCGGCAGCGCAGACGAACGCACGCTGAATGCCCGCCTGGGCCTGGCGCGCATCTACACCTCGCAGGGCTCGCCGGCCAAGGTGATCGCCCTGGTCGAGCCGCTGCAGGCCGACCTGATCGCGCGCCACGGCGAGGTTTCGCACCCGCACTCCGCTGCGCTCTACCTGCTGGGCGTGGCTTACTCGCGCGTCGGCCGGCTCGACGAGGCCGAGCAGGCGCTGGTGCGCGCCCGGCCCATCGTCGACAAGCTCTACAAGCCCAGCGACTTCGAGCACATGTTCTTCGACAACTATGTGCAGAGCCTGCGCGTGGCCCAGGGCCGGCTGGCCGAGGCCGAGGCCCTGCTGCGCGCCACCGAGCCGCGCTGGGCCACGGCGCCGCCGCGCTATGCCCGCTTCGTGCTGGTGCTGCGGCGCAATCTGCTGGCCGTGCAGATCCGCCAGGCCAAATATGCCGGCATCGAGGCGCGCGCGAGCGCGCTGCTGGCCGAGATGGAGGCGCTGCTGGGGCCGGGCAATGACATGGCCGCCGGCATGCGGGCCGAGCTGGCGCGCTACCACGCCGACCGCGGCGAGCATGGCCGCGCGCTGCAGCTGCACGAGCAGATCCAGGCCAGCCTGAGCGCCGCCGCTGTCACGCACCCGACGCTGCGCCTGCCGCAGCAGGCCGCGCTGCTGCAGGCCCGGGCCATGGCCGGCCTGGTCGACGCGGCGCTGCGCACGCAGGCGGGCGCGCTGCTGGACGAGATCGGCGCGACCCCGGCGGTCAGCGGGCCGGCGCGGGTCGAGGCCGGCCTGGCCCTGCTGCGGGTCGGCCTGCTGGGGCAAGACCTGGCCCTGGCCGAGCGCGCGCTGGTCCTGGTGCAGAGCGATCCGGTGCTGCAGACCAGTGCCGCGCTGCGCAGCCGCAGCGAGCAGCTGCGCGGCCAGCTGCTGCGCGCGCGCGGCGATCTGGCCGGCAGCCGGGCCGCGCTGGAGCGTCGCGTCGCCTATCTCGACGCCCTGCCCGAGCCCCAGCAGGTGGCGGCCTGGACCGCCCAGCTGGACCTGGCCGCCACCCTGGTGCTGCTGCGCGAGCCGGGCGCGGCGGCTGCGCTGGCGCGCGCCGACGCGCTGCGCCCCGCCGGCCTGCCCGAGGTCCATGAGCTGGACGGGCTGCGCCGTGCACTGGGCGAGGGCCGGCTGGCCCCTGGCTTTCTAGAGCGGCGACTCTGAATCCAGCCCTAGCCCCGCAATAACCCGGTAGGCAGGGTGGCGCCCAGCCTATAGCCTCAGCGCCAAACCCCAAGAGGAGACATGCACATGCCCACCACGATTCCTGCCGACAGCCTGGCCCTGCAGCGCCTGTACCACTGGGAGCGCACCCGCCCGTCCAGCATCACGCTGACCCAGCCCCTGGGCAATGGCCAGGTGCAGGACTTCACCTGGGCCCAGGTGGCCGATGGCGCGCGCCGCATGGCCGCCCATCTGAAGAGCCAGGGCTGGGAGCCGGGCTCCAAGGTGGCCATCCTGTCGAAGAACTGCGCCTGGTGGCTGATGAGCGATCTGGCGATCTGGATGGCCGGCTATGTCTCGGTGCCGCTGTACCCGACCTTGGCGCCCGAGACCATCAAGCAGATCCTGAATCACAGCGAGGCCAAGGCCTGCTTCGTCGGCAAGCTTGACGGCTGGGCCGGCATGAAGCCGGGCCTGCCCGCAGGCTTGCCCTGCATCAGCTACCCGCTCTCGCCCGACGATGCGAAAGCCGCCTACGAGGGCTGGGACGCGATCTGCGCCCGCAACCAGCCGCTGCAGGGCGAGCCGCTGCGCCCGGCCGACGAGCTGGCCACCTTGATCTACACCTCGGGCACGACCGGCAACCCCAAGGGCGTGATGCATACCTTCGGCGCCTTCGCCTGGGCGCTGCAGGCCGGCCTGGGCCGCATCCCGCTGAATGCCGAGGACCGCATGCTGTCCTATCTGCCGCTGGCCCATGTGGTCGAGCGGGTGCTGGTCGAGCATGGCTGGCTGCGCACCGGCATGCGGCTGTTCTTTGCCGAGAGCCTGGACACCTTCACCGCCGATCTGCAGCGCGCCAGGCCGACCGTGTTCTTCTCGGTGCCGCGGCTGTGGGTCAAGTTCCAGCAGGGCATCCAGGCCAAGATGCCGCCGGCCAAGCTGGCCCGGCTGCTGTCGATTCCCCTGATCGGCGGCCTGGTGCGGCGCAAGATTCTGAAGGCCCTGGGCCTGGACCAGTGCCGCATCGCCGCCGGCGGCGCCGCGCCGATGCCGCTGGCCCTGCTGCAGTGGTACAGCAAGCTGGGTCTGAACATCAACGAGGGCTATGGCATGACGGAGAACCTGGCGGTCTCCCACATCACCGTGCCCGGCACCTTGCAGCAGGGCACGGTGGGCCCGGCCTATGACGGGGTCGACACCCGGCTCGATCCCAAGACCGGCGAGCTGCAGATGCGCAGCCCGGCGCTGATGCTGGGCTATTACAAGGAGCCCGAGCTGAGCCGCGAGGCCTTCACCGAGGACGGCTGGCTGCGCACCGGCGACAAGGCCCAGCAGGACGCGAACGGCTGCCTGCGCATCACCGGCCGGGTCAAGGATTTGTTCAAGACCAGCAAGGGCAAGTATGTCGCGCCTTCGCCGATCGAGGACCGGCTCGGCGCCCACCCGGCGGTCGAGGCCTGTGTGGTCACCGGCGCCAATCTGGGCCAGCCGCTGGGCATCGTGATGCTGTCGCCCGATGCCGCCGAGCGCAGCGGCACCGAAGCCGACCGCCAGCAGCTGATGACCCAGCTCAACCAGCATCTGGACGACGTCAACGCCCGGCTCGACCCGCATGAGCAGCTCGACTGCCTGGTGGTCGTCAAGACGCCCTGGACCGTCGACAACGGCTTCATCACGCCGACCTTCAAGGTCAAGCGCAACCGCGTCGAAGAGGTCTACGGCCCGCACTTCGAGGAGTGGGTCGAGAAGCGCAAGAAGATCGTGTTCGGGGACTGATGGCAAGGCGCCGCGGGCTGCTCAAGCGCTGGGCCTGGGCGCTGAAGTCCCAGGTCCTGGCGGTGTATTTTGCGGCCCGCGATCCGGCCGCGCCCGGGGGACTGCGCCTGCTGGCCCTGGTCGTGGCCGCCTATGCGCTGAGTCCGATCGACCTGATCCCGGACTTCATCCCGCTGCTCGGCTATCTCGACGACCTGCTGATCGTGCCGCTGGGGCTGTGGCTGGTGGTCCGCTACATGCCCGAGCCGGTGATGGCGCGGGCCCGGCTGCGGGCCGAGGCCTTGCTGAAGAAACCCAGGAGCTGGGCCGCCGCGGCCGTGGTCATCGCCCTCTGGCTGCTGCTGGCCGGGCTGCTGACGCTGTGGCTGGTGAGGACCTTTCCGGCCTGAGCCTGGGCCGACTCACTGGCGGCGCAGCCGCTCCAGCTCGGCCGCCATCATGCGCTCGCGCAGACCCCCGCCGCTCATCAGTGCCAGCAGGGTCACCAGGCCGTGGACGGCCAGGCCCAGGCCCCAGCCCCACAGCGGGAACACATGCCAGCGCGGGCCGCCGGTCAGGCTGTTGAGCACAATGAGGCCCAGATTGACCGCGACGAAGACGGTCAGATGCACCAGAAAGCCCATCTTCATGTCGACGCGCTTCTTGGCTTGGTCCCGCAGTTCCTGCTCGGTGGGGGTGCTGATGGTCATGGTGCTGGCTCGGTCTGTGTTGATGGGTCTCATCTTCGGCACCGGCGCTTGGCCCTGCCAGCGGCGGGCGACGAATGGCGAGCCGGCGCCGTGAATCGACGCCGTGACGGCGCGAAGCGGAGCGCGAGCCCGGCTATGCTGGGCGCCGCTGCGAGACAGACCCCTGGGGAGGAAAACAATGCTGGCTTCGTTCCGAGTTCCTGCGTGCCGGCTCTTGCTGGCAACCCTGACCCTGCTGCCGGGCCTGGCCGGCGCCCAGTCCGAGGCGCCGGCCTTCACGCCCGCCGAGCTGCAGGCCGCTCAGGCGCTGCGCGCGGCGGCAGCCGATCATGGCCTGGCCTATGAGCTGGTCGATTCGCTGGTCACCGAGGTTGGCGCCCGGCCGGCCGGCTCGCTGGCCGACGCGCGAGCGGTCGAGTGGGCGCTGGCGCGGCTGAAGGCGCTGGGCTTCTCGAATGTGCGGGCCGAGCCGGTGCCGCTGCGCGCCTGGAAGCGCGGTGAGGCCCACGCCCATATCACCGCGCCGTTTCCGCACCCGCTGGTGATGACGGCGCTGGGCAATAGCGTGGCCACGGCCAAGGAGGGCCTGCACGCCGAGATCGCTTACTACCCCGATCTGGAGGCGCTGAAGGCCGACGCCAGCGAGCGCGCCAAGGGCCGCATCGTCTTCATCGACCAGAAGACCGAGCGCACGCGCGATGCGCGCGGCTACGGCCGGGCGGTGGCCGCGCGGGCCCAGGGCACGGTCGAGGCCGCCAAGCGCGGCGCGCTGGCCGTGGCGATACGCTCGATCGGCACCGACCGCGACCGCCTGGCCCATACCGGTGCGACCCGCTATGCCGAGGGCATCAGCAAGATCCCGGCGTTGGCCGTCTCGGTGCCCGATGCCGACCTGATCGCCCGGCTGCAGCGTTACGGCCAGCCGGTCAAGATGCATCTGGTGCTGCGCGCTGAGGCCGGCATCGCGGCGACCTCGCACAACGTCATCGCCGAGATTCCCGGCACCGAGCTGGCCGAGGAGGTGGTGCTGCTGGGCGCCCATCTGGACAGCTGGGACCTGGGGCCCGGCGCGCTCGACGACGGCGCCGGTGTCGGCATCGTCACCGCAGCGGCCAAGCTGATGCTGGAAGCGAACCTGAAGCCGCGTCGCACCGTCCGCGTGGTGCTGTTCGCCAACGAGGAAAACGGTTTCGACGGCGCGCTGGCCTATGCCGAGCAGTACAAGGCCCAGGTGCACCAGTTCGTTGGCGAGAGCGATCTGGGGGCAGGTCTTGTCTACCGGCTGCAAAGCCGGGTGCGGCCCGAGGCCCTGGGCATCGTGGCCCAGATCGGCCAGCAGCTCGCGCCGCTGGGCATCGCCCCGGGCAGCAACGAGGCCACGCCCGGGCCCGATGCCGCGCTACTGATGCGGCGCCTGAACTGGCCGGCGCTGGAGTTGAGCCAGGACGGCAGCGACTACTTCGACTGGCACCACACGCCCAACGACACGCTGGACAAGATAGACCCGGCCAAGCTGCGCCAGAACGTCGCCGCCTGGGCCGTGATTGCCTGGCTGGCGGCGCAGAGCCCGCTGCCCTTTGGGCCGATGCCGGCGGCGCCGGCACCTGCCGCCAGGCCCTGAGGCGCGATGGCCAGCTTGCCTGAGCAGCCGCTGGGTTTCAGCTGGCTGCTGCATGACAAGTCAGGAGAGCTGCAGATCCGCCGCGATGGCCGGGTCGTTACCCTGATGCGTGGCGACCAGGCGCGGCGCCTGCAGGCCGCGCTGGCGCGCTGCGGCACCGAAGCCGATGCCCAGCGGCTGCTGGCGCGGGCGACGGGGAATTACAAGCGGGGGAATGAGAGGCGATGACAAGCACCGATCCAATGACCGCCGCCACCGATCTGGCTCAGCGCGCCCAAGTGCGCGCCGAGCTGCTATCGATCCGGCCCTGGGACGCGCTGGAGCGGGAGCAACTGGCGCAGATGCTGGACTGGGTAGACAGCGGCGCGCCGCTGTGCCGCATCGCCAAGCCGGCCACGCCGCCCCGCCATCTGGTGTCCTACTTCGCGTTGGTGGATGGCGAGCACATCCTGCTGGTGGACCACCGCAACGCGCGCCCGTGGCTGCCCAGCGGCGGCCATGTCGAGCCGCTGGAGCCGCCGCGCCGTACCGTGGCGCGCGAGCTGGCCGAGGAGCTGGACCTGGTGCTGGACGAGTCCGAGGTCGGCCCGCCGCGCTTTCTCACCTGCACCACCACGGTCGGCCTGACCGCCGGCCATGAGGACGTGTCGCTCTGGTATGTCCTGCAAGGTGACCGCCATGCACCGCTACCGCGTTTCGATGCGGGCGAGTTCGAGGCTGTGCGCTGGTTCGCGTTTGACGAAGTGCCGCTGCAGCGCAGTGATACGCACATGGGGCGGTTTCTGGGCAAGCTGCGGAGCGGGAGGCAGCTCGCCCATTCCTGATGCGCCGCAGCTGGCTGTCACAGCGAGTTGAGGAAGGCCAGCAAGGCCTCGCGGTCCGCCTTGGACAGGGCCTCGAAGCGCTGCCGGCTCGCCGTTGCCTCGCCGCCGTGCCAGAGGATAGCTTCGGTCAGCGTGCGGGCCCGGCCGTCATGCAGATAGCCCACCTTGCCGGCATTGCCGGCGACCCGCTCGGTGTAGCCGATGCCCCAGAGCGCGGGCGTGCGCCACATGCTGCCGCTCGCCTGCCCCTCGACCAGGTTGTCGGCCAGATCTGCCCCCATATCGTGCAGCAGCAGGTCGGTGTAGGGCTTGATGATCTGGTTGCGCAACTCGGCAAACTCGGATCCTGAACCCGTCTTCATCTCGCTGACATGGCAGGCGGTGCAACGGTTGTTCTGGAAGATCTTGGCGCCTGCGGCCACCTGGGTCGGATTGACGTCCAGGTAGGGCAGCGGGGCCACGCCCTTGGGGAAGCCGCTGGCCACGCTGCGCTGCGCCGGCACGGCCAGCAGGCCCAGGTAGCGCGTGATCAGAGTCAGGTCGTCCTCGGACAGGCCCCGTTCGACCTTGGCCGGCGCGCACTGGCCCATCAGGCAATCGCGGTTCGGGTAGACCGGGCTGGTGACCGACATGTCGAGCAGGGCCGCGTTGGCGGCCTGGTGGCGCAGGCTGACCTTGGAGGCCTTCCAGCCGTAGCGGCCCAGCTTCACCGCGCCGGTCTCCGGGTCGTAGGCGTAGTTGGCCTGGCCTTTGACGCCATCGGCGTCAGGCGTGCTGCGCACGCGCGAGAGGATCTCGGCGTCGGAGACGGCTTCCAGCAGGCCCATGCCTATCATCGGCTGGGCGCTGCGCAGCGAGAACACGCTGGGCGTCGGCCCGTCGAATGCGACCCTGGGCTTGCTCAGCGTCACCGCGGTGCCGTCCGGCAGCGTCACAGTCTTCAGGTCGAAGCCCGCCACACGCACGCCGGTGCCCCAGTCCTGCGCGGCGCCGGTGGCGAGCGAGCGCGCATTCATCTGGACGGCCATGCCGTAGATCGGATGCGGCACCTGCTGCCCGCTGGCGTCGGTCGTCGCGGCGCGCACCGCCATCGTGTCGAGCCGCTGGTTGATCGCGCTCGGCGCCAGGCTGCGGCCGTTGCCGATGTGGCAGGCGAAGCAGGTGGCCTGGTTGAAGCGCGGGCCTTGCAGGCCGACGCCCGCCTGGTTCCGGTCGTTGCCGCTCTCGTTGTGATCGCCGGTCCACATATGGGTGTGGATCCAGCGGCGCCCTTCCATGAAGCGCTGCATGTTCTGCATGCCGATCTGGTTGTTCGGCTGCTGGAACATAAAGCTCGCGTTGTCAGCGTAGTCATAGGACACCGAACCGAGGCCGCCCTGCAGGGTGTCCTCCGGCAGCGGCGCGTTCATCAGGCGTGGCTGCACGCCGTACCAGGGGCGCAGGCCGCTGCCCACCACATAGGTCACCTCGTTGGTGTAGTAGCGGAAGGCGCCGCTGTCGCCGATCGCGTCCATCGCCGCGCGGGTCGAGAAGAACGAGCCGGTGAACTCGATCGCGTCGCCCACCTTCAGCGCACGCGAGGCCACGCTGGCGCCGTTCGGCGCCATCACGCCGTTGGCGTTGGCGGCCAGCGCCCGGTGGCCGGGATAGCTGTCGAGCACGACGCTGCAGCCGTCGTTGGCGCCCTTGACGCCCTTGTAGCCGCCGTTCGGATTGAGCAGTGCGTCCTGCGGCGGCTTTGCGACGATGGCGCAAGCGGCCACATCGTTGAAGCCTGCCGTGTAGGTCGAGCGGTCCAGCAATTCTCCGGGTGACATCCAGCCATAGCCCGTCACACCGGGTTCGTCGAAGCGCCGGAAGAAAGAGTGGCCGCCGCCCCGCTGTGCCTGCTGGTAATACTGGTTGACGACGATGGTCGGCTTGGTGACACCGGCGACCCGGCTGTTGTCGATGAACTCCACGCCCCAGGTGCGGTTCTTGAAGTAGTTGGCGACGAAGTTCAGGTGGGCGCCCGGACCCTTGTCCTGCGGCTTGCCTGTCGCGTCGACGGTCTCGTTGACACCGTAGCCGATCTCGTTCCAGTCCTCGCCACGCTCGCGCGCGTGGCGGGAGCGGCCCACCATGCCGAAGCGGGTGACCAGGGTGCCATCGGGCAGCGAGAACTGCACCGTTTCCAGCGGTGCCTGCGCGGCGGGCGGGGGCGCGAGTGCGGCCCCGTTGGCCGGAAACGGCAACGCCGCCGTGGCGAGCACCGGCAGTGAGTTGTCGCTGCCCGGCGATTTGAATGTCACCTCGAACAAGGAGTAGCCATACTGCGTGGCTCGCGCGACCCCTTGCAGTCGCACATAGCGCACATGGGCGTTAAGGTTGAAGAACTCCTCGGTGCCGCCCTTGCCGCCCACCACGTAGCGGATCTGATACCAGGTCTGGCCATCGTCCGAGCCCTGCAGCGCGTACTCCTTGCCGTGCGCGTTCTCCCAGGACAGCTGTAGATAGCCCAGCTGGGTCTTGGCGCCAAAGTCGAACTGGATCCACGCGGCATCGTCTGCGGCGCTGGACCAGCGCGTGGTCTTGCTGCCGTCGATGGCCAGGGCGGCCGTGTGGGCGCCCTCGACGGCCGACGAGGTCGCCGCGGCCACCTTCACCGCCACGCCCGGCTTGCTGAGGTCGATGCTGCCGACCGGCAATTGCTGCGCGGGCGGGAGGGTCGGGGTTGCCACCGGCGTGGGCGTGGGCAAGGCCACCGGCGCGGCCACCGGTGCGGGCTCCAGCACGGGCTCAACCGTCGGCGCGGAGGCTGGAGGTTCGGGCGCCGGCGACCCACCGATGGGCGGCGCGTCCGCAGGCGGCGAGGTCTCGCTGCCACCGCCGCCACCGCCACATGCCGCAAGCGCGGTGGCAAGCGCGATGAGCAGGGCCGACGTGACCCACGGATGACGAGGCGCGTGCCGTTGCGGGCCGGCGGCCACGGCGCTGTTGGTCTTGCTGTTCATGTTCAATTCCCACGGTGGTGCTGACAACGAGGGAAAGGCGACCGAAAGCCATCCCGCCGTTAGCTATCGCTTTGTTTATTTCTTCTTTGTCGTCTGCCAGGCGACGACGGCCGGCCGACTGCGCGAGATGGTGTCAGTGCCCGTGTCTGGGCTGATGTCGACTTGTAAGCGGATATGAATGGCGAGGAACGCACAGTCTTCTGACTCGTGAAATAGCACCGCATTCGGTGCCGTGCGGGCGTGCCGCCTGAGGCAAATGCCGGCTGCTGTGCCTGGCCCTGAAGTCTTGCCGGCAGTGGCGTTAGCGGGCTTTCCCCCTGCCGGATCAGCCCTCCCACCAGTCAGCCGCCATTTCAATCGGAGTTGTTGACGATCAGTTGCAGACGGTTGCAGTTCTGCCAGGCGCCTGGGCTTCTTGTCGCGGCGCTGCGACTTCCCGCATGCACAGGGTCGGGCGGTCATCAAGCCGACTTGGTTCGGCTTCTTCCCATCGTCCTTGAACCATCTTGGCCGCGAGCCAGAACGTCAGGCCGTCCGGCCGGGCTTCGGCGGGGGGGGGCGCATCAAGAGGCCGGCGAAATGCAGATGCGCGACGACCAGGCGCGGCGCCTGCAGGCCGTGCTGGCGCGCTGTGGTACTGAAGCCGATGCCCAGCGGCTGCTGGCGCGGGCGACGGGAATTACAAACAAGCGGGGGAATGAGAGGCGGGGCGGTACGGGCGGATGGGTGCTCAGGTCTTGAGCAAGAATCGCAAACAATTGACCGACAACACGTTATTGCTCATGACTGATTCGACTACCACCTTCGTCTGTGCCGTTTGCGGAGAGTCACATGGCGGCCTTTCTGCGGACACGGCGTTCACTTTGCCGGATGTCGTCTGGGAAATTCCGGAGGCTGAGCGCGACCAGCACGCCAAGTGGACCAGTGACCTCTGCCAATTTGGTGAGCGATATTTCATCCGTTGCCTGCTGCCGATTAACTTCACCGATCAGCCGGGCTATTACGGCTGGGGGGTGTGGGCTGAAGTTGATTGGCCCGTCTTCAGTAGATACCTAGATCTGTACGAGGCTGACGGATCCGAAGAACCACCCGCTATAGGACAACTATCCAATGAAGTTGCCGCGTATGGCGAGACCCTCGGGCTGTCGGTCAGCATTCAATTTGGACCAAGTAGCGAAAGACCGACCCTGTCGTTTGCCGAAGGCGAGAGCCATAGCTTCGCGCACGAGGCCGCGCGCGGCATGTCGAACTCCAGGTATCACGAAATTCTTGCGACTCGGGGGCACAGTTGAGCCACATCCTCGCGGTCCAGCGGACCGTCTTCGGCGGACGCTGAATTCCACCGATGAGCATCGCGGACCCGGCGCCCGCCGCCCAGCACCGCGCCCAGATACGCGCCGAGCTGCTGTCAATCAAGCCCTGGGATGCGTTGGAGCGGGAGCAGCTGGCGCAGATGCTGGATTGGGTGGACAGCGGCGCGCCGCTGTGCCGCATCGCCAAGCCGGCCACGCCGCCCCGTCATCTGGTCTCCTATTTCGCGTTGGTGGACGAGGGGCACATCCTGCTGGTCGACCACCGCAACGCCCGCCTGTGGCTGCCCAGCGGCGGCCATGTCGAGCCGCTGGAGCAGCCGCGCCGTACCCTGGCGCGCGAGCTGGCCGAGGAGCTGGACTTGGTGCTGGACGAGTCCGAGGTCGGCCCGCCGCGCTTTCTCACCTGCACCACCACGGTCGGCCTGACCGCCGGCCATGAGGACGTGTCGCTCTGGTACGTCCTGCAAGGCGACCGCCATGCGCCGCTGCCGCGTTTCGATGCGGGCGAGTTCGAGGCTGTGCGCTGGTTTGCTTTTGACGAGGTGCCGCTGCAGCGCAGTGATCCGCATATGGGGCGGTTTCTCGCCAAGCTGCGCGGTAGCGGTCTGAGATGACAAGAAGGCTTGTGAGTGGCGGCACGATACGCGCGGTTTTCAAGCGAGCGGGGTTAGACCGCCCGCTTCCCGATGGACGTTTGGTTCTGCAGTTTGAGACCTGATCCTCAGCTCGCGCAGACCCTTAGCCCTGACTCTTGATCCAGGGAGAGTCCGAAGTCACCACCACTAGCGCCTCATCGGCAAGGAGACTCAATGAACGATGCACCGCTGTTTGCGCATAACTTGTGGGTCGAACAGAACAGCAAGTGGAAACAACTAGCCGCGGCTTTCTACGGCTTGGCCCATAACGACCCGGAGCTCTGGAACGCATTGCCTGTCGAGCTTCGTCAAACGGACGTCGGACTGCTTTGCGAAGCATATTTGAGGTCAAGAGATTGGACACACATCGATCAGGCGGGGAAATTGCTGGCGGGTCCTGATTGGTATACGGCGCTCGGCCGGTAGGCCCGTCACATGCTAGTGATGGCCGGCGGGGACAGGCTTCCAGGGTCTGGGTCACACGGGCGGGTCAGATCTCCAAATCCCGGTAGACGTTTGGTTCTGCAGTACGTGAGACCTGACCCTCAGTTCCCCCGTTTGCTTTCAACCGATGTTCGCCTACATCTTCGACCGCGAGATATCGCGCTGATCCGTGCTTAAACTGATTCGCCATACTTGGGAGGGTCAACCATGCAAGAGAAGCAGTTCAATCTAGCTGAGTACCTGGCAAAGCGCCTGTTCGTTTTGGCTGGGATTGGATTCGTAGCCTTGCTGGCTGTGACCTGCTCGGCTTAATCGAGACAGTTATTCCTAGAAGACGGCGGGTTGCAAGTCTCGGCGGAGGTGCTGTTTGAACTCCACCGGGGTCAAGTATTGCAGGCTGCTGTGAGGGCGGACCTCGTTGTAGTGCTGGCGCCAGGTTTCGATGATCACGGCGGCCTCGCGGCGCGAGCGGAACCACTCGATGGACAGGCACTCGTCTCGGAATTTGCCGTTGAAGCTCTCGTCGGTGCCGTTCTGCCAGGGCTTGCCGGGATCGTTCAGCACGGTAGCGATGCCGGCGCTCGAGATCCACTCCAGGATTGCCTGGCTGACGAACTCCGGCCCGTTGTCCGAGCGCATGAACAGCGGCGCGCCGTGCAGGCTGACCAAGCGCGACAAGACTTCGATCACGCGCTTGGACCGGATGGCGCCTGCTACGTCGATGGCCAGGCACTCCCGGGTGTACTCGTCCACGACGGTCAAACACTTGATTTGCTGGCCGCAGGCGGTGGTGTCGAAGACGAAGTCATACGCCCAGACCATGTTGGCCTTGAACGGTGTGTGGATGCGTGGCCGCACCGACGCGACGCGCTTGCGCGGGCGCTTCCTGGGCACCAGCAGGCCCGCTTGGCGCCACAGGCGATGCGTTCGCGACCAACTCAGCTCGAAGCCTTTGCGGCGCAGGAACACGCGAATGCGCCGATAGCCGTAGCGCGGGTACTGGGCCGAGAGTTCCTTCATGGCCGCGAGGACCGGTGCATCCTTGGCAGGCAGCCGCAGCTTGTAGCTGGGCGTGGCACGCGACATACCGATCAGCCCGCAAGCCCGGCGAAGACTCAAGCCCCGTGCGCGCACGAAGGCAAGCTGCTCTCGCCGAGCCAGCGGGCTCACCATTTTTTTGCGTTGATCTCTTTCAGGATCGCGTTGTCCAGCGCCGCTTCGGCCAGCAGTTTCTTGAGTCGGCTGTTCTCAAGCTCCAAGGCCTTGAGTCGCTTGACGTCAGCCACGTCCAACTGGCCGAAGTGCTTGCGCCAGGCGTAAATCGTGGGTGCGCTGACCTTGTGCTTCTTGGCTACCTCGGCCACCGTGGTGCGGTCCGCTTCGCGCAGGATCGCGACCATCTGCTCTTCCGTGAATCGACTCTTCTTCATGGGCTCCTCTTTGGGCGGGAGCCATCTTCCTAGAAATCAATGTCTCGGAGAAACCGGGCAGGTCAGCTGCCCTGTGCACCTATGTCTTCAATTTTTCCTATCGGACGGGCGATTGGGAGCTTTCGACAAGCAGAGGTGATTGGGGCACGTTCGGCGACTTCATGGGCGGGACGCTGAATCCGATTTTCTCGCTGCTCGCCTTCTTGGGCATCTTGTTCACCATCATCTTGCAGGCGAGACAGGTTCAGCATGCACAGGAGCAAACTGAGGTTTTGCGGCACCAATCGGGCCTAGAGGAGATGCAGCGCGTCATGTCTTCTGTGGCGATTCGAGTTGATTCCTTGCTTGCCGAGCCTATCCAACTGCCTGAAGATAAGTTCAGATTACTGGTCAAGCGGCCGAGATCGATGTTTGAACTGATATCCGCGCTTGGCACTCTAAAGGTGAATGACGGAAGAGAACGCGATCCTCTTGCTCCAGATTGGGAGCAGTGGCATTGGACCGATAAGGCCGCCGCATTGACGGAGGAACTTGGCACGCTCACCGTCCCGCTGAGGCTGGAATTGGAGGCATTGGCATGGATGCTGAATAGGTACAAGGCAGCGGAGGGAAACCAAACAGTACAGGGGTTCTACAGTTACCGGTACTTCGCTGTCGTTGTCTGGCTAGATGCGCTTGGTCTTATCTCGAACCACGGTCAGCTTCAAATGTTCTTTGAACCTGCCAGCAAGCGCGATTTCATGAAGGCGTAACGGGCGGAGTCAAGCGGCGGGCTCAGGTCTCCCACTTTCGGATAGGCGCAGTTAGATCCGAGGGGCAGGGCCAAAATTTCTAGATCGAGATCTGCCCTCAAGAACGCCTGCGAGCCGTGGGCTGGCGGGGCGCTCACCCATACCTCGATGGACGCTCGGTTCTGCAATATGGGAGCTGGACACTCGGCCCTACTTTCCGTTGAGATGGACTGCCATGCCGGCCGGCGCTGCGCGTCACGCTTGCCTACGAAGCCGCCCGGCAGCGCCCCGCCGTGCAGGCGAGCAGCGGCTCCGGATTGACAGCGGCCGGGCAGGCGATGTTCGAGGGCGGCGCGAGCGCATTGGCCTGGCTGGCCAGCGCTCGTTGCTCGGCGGCGGCCGCGCTGGCCGCGACGGCCGTCGGGGCAGTGAGGGAATAGGGTTGGTACAGATAGTTCGGGCAGGGCGTGCTCGGCTGCAGATAGCTCAAGGTGGCACATTGCTGCACCCGCTCGCAGGGCGAGTCGCTGCCCAGTGCACGGGCCTCGGCCTCCTTGGCATTGGCGCGCGCGACGGCGCGCTGGTGCTCTTCGGCATCGGAACTCGAACCACCGCCACAGGCGAGCAGGCTCAGGCTGGCAAGAAGAGAAACAACAGGCAGCAGCAGGCGTTTCATCATCATGAGGGGCTCGCTTTCGAGGGCGCGGATCGGCCGGAGACAGAAGTGTCCGGTGCAACCCGACGTCGGTGAATCACCCTTTGGGGCGAAGGCGCCCTCCGAGGCAGATGTCGTCCTGTCCGTCCTGCCAACAAGACGATCCTGGGTGGGGTCAGGTCTCGCCAACGACAGCGCCGGGGCCGTCTAGTTAGCGCAGATGGCGCGAGATCTCCAGCGCATCGGCCTGAAACCAGCGCGCTGTCTTGCTGCGCCCGCACTGCAACACCAGGTGTTCGACGCGCTGGGCCGGCGCCAGCTGCGGCAGCACCTGTTGCCAGCGCAGGATGCGGGTGCGATAGCCGTCGGTGTCGCCCTCGATGTACTCATGCACCTGGTCGGGGGGGCCGTACAGGGCCTTGAGCCTGGTGCTGAGCTGGTCGCAGCGCGGGTGGCGCGCCGGGCTCAGGACCTTGCCATCGGCGGCCTGCACGGCCGGGCGCTCGAAACCCAGCCGCAGCCGCCCCTGGCCCGAGCCATCGGGACTGGCGATCTGGATGCTGTAGATGTGATCGTGCGAGCGCTCGGACGGCAGCGTCATGTAGCTGCTGCCCGTCGCATCCTGAGGGTAGCGCTGGCGCAGCTGTGCCGCCGTGGTGTCCAGACTCAACCCGGCAAAGCCATAGGGTGTTGGCGTCGGCTCGGCCCGCAGGCCGCTGCTTGCCAGCACCAAGACCGCTGCTGCCCCGAGCCAGTTGCCCATGATGCCGCGACTCATTGGGGGCCCAGCACCAGCGCGATGCGGCGCCGCGCTCGCTCGGCGCCCGCCGCATCCCCCGCCGCCTGTGCTTGCCTGAGCTGCTGATGCAGCCAGGCCAGCAAGGGCCTGCGCCAGCCCTGGGCCGAGGCGGTATCCACCGCCAGCGCCGCATCGACCGCTTCGCCGCGCCGCAGCCGCACACCCATGGACACCAGCCGCGCCAGCGGGTCGGCGATGGCCGCCGGCTGGGCCTGGCGCTGCGCCTCGGGCAGCAGGGCCAGGTCTTGCTGTTGAACGTCGCTGCTGCCGGCCAGATAGGCGGCATAGGCGCGCTCGGCCGGGCCGGCATCGGCGGCCAGCGGGGCGAGGCCGGGGCACTGGTCGTCGAACTCCAGGCTGGCCACGCGCGCGGCGCATTCGGTCAGCAGGGCGCGGGCCAGCAAGTCGGCGCGGCCGGTGCGGGCCAGCTCGGCGCGGGCGCGCTCGAAGTCCAGGCCCGCGACCCGGCTGTTGCCGGCCAGATAGGCCGCAGTGGCGCGCTCCAGCGCGCTCTTGGCATTCATCTGCCAGTCGGGCGGCGGCGGGCCGCTCGCGCAGCCGGCCAAGAACGCGATCAGACAGACCAGGCCGAGACGCTTCATGGCAGTTTGATCTCGGTGTCGCGCTTGAAGGGCCAGCGCCGGTTGACCTCGTTGAGCAGCTGCTCGACCTTGCGCAGGCTGGCCTCGACCTCGGCGCGCAGCTGGCCCAGGTCTTCGGTGGCGGCACGGGTGTTGCCGGTGATGCCTTGCACGTCCTGCAGGATGGCCTCGACCTTCTTCAGGCTGGCGCGGGCTTCGCCCAGCAGGCTATTGAGCTGGGCCACGGTGGCGCGGCTGTCGCGCACCAGGCCCTGTTCGCCGAAGACCTGGCTGTCGGCCTTGGCGACCAGGCCGTCCAGGCGCGCCAGCAGCGTGTTGGTCCGGTCCAGGGTCTGGATGATCTTCTTCGCGTCCTGCTCATCGCCCATCAGCGCGCCGAGCGCGCCGCCCGGGCCGTTCAGGCGCGCGGTGGTGGCTTGGACATTGCGCAGCGTGTTGTTCAGCGGCGAATCGTCGGCGGTGATGGCGCTGAGATTGGCCAGCAGATCGCGCACGCCGGCCATCAGGCGCGGGATCTCGGCGGCGGCGTCGCCGATCAGCACCTCGCGCTCGGCGCCGTCGGGCAGCGGCGGGTCGGCCAGGATGCCGCTGTAGGCGCGGATGCGCGGCGCGCCGACCAGGCCGCTCTCCATCGTGAACACGCTGCTGGTACGCAGCCAGCGCGCGTCCTTCAGCGGCACATCGATGACGATGCGGGCCTTGCCGGCATCGGAGAGCTCGATGCGCCGCACCCGGCCGATCGCGAAGCCGGCGAAGCTCAGATCCATGCCGACGACCACGCCCTCGGCGCTATCGGCCACCAGCACCAGGGTCTGGGCCCGCTCGAAGGCGCCGCGCGCATACAGCACATAGGCCACCGCCGCCGCCAGCAGCAGGGCCACGGCCAGCAGCAGCAGCCGGGCCTTCAGGTCCAGGTTGGCAACCGGCGGCGGGGCGTCGCTGGGGGGCAGGTCTTGCTTGTCCGTCATGGCTCAATAGTAGTTGCCCACCAGGGACAGCAGCTCGATCAGCAGCACCACGGCCAGCAGCCGCGCCAGCCGGGCGATGTCGGCGCGGCCGGCCAGGCTTTCCTCGCGGGCCAGCGGCACCATCGGGATGATGGCCACGGCCAGGCTCAGCAGCAGCGTCTTGAGGCCGAAGATCAGCACGATCACCGGGCTGAACACCTGGCCGACGGTGCGGGTGAAGCCCTCGACACCCCAGCCGCTGAAGCCGTAGACGGCCAGATAGCTGAGCACCAGTGTGATGAAGCTGCTCAAGAGGGTCAGCGTGATCGCGGCGAACATGCCGGCCAGCGCGCGCGGCAGCACCTCGTCGCGCAGCGGGTCGAGGCCGCGCGCCAGCGCCGCCTTGTGCAGGCCCTGCTGGCGCTGGCGGCGCACCTGCTCGGCGGCCGGCAAGGTGTAGCGCACGGCGGCGAACAGCGCGGCCGACAGCGGGATCAGCTCCAGCACCAGGGTGCGCACCAGCACGTCCAGCGCGTAGCGGCTCAGCCCATAGCTCAGCGCGGTGGCCAGCACGATGCGGATGACGATTTGCGCGGCGACCGCCGAGGCGATCGCAAAGCCCGGCAGCAGCGGCGCGGTGGCCAGATAGATTGTTCGCAGGATCAACTGGCGCTGTGAGCGGCGGTAGCTCGACGGCGCCAGCGCCAGCACCAGCAGGCGCGCGCCGAAATGCAGCAGCCGGCCCCAGCTGGCGAGCCAGGCCCAGAGGGTTTGCAGCGGCGCGGTGTGTGCGGTGTGGAGCATGGTGTCCAGTCTATTGTGCGTGCTGGCCGGAGCGGGCTGGGGTAAGCTGGCTCGCCATGAGCCGTATCACCTTGCGCCAGCTGGACAGTGCCATCGAGGGCCACCTCTTGCTGGGCCTGTTGCGGCAGCAGGGCCTGGAGGCCTGGCTGCTGGGCGAGCATCTGCTGGGTGGGGTCGGTGAGCTGCCGGCCTGCGGCCTGCTGCGCCTGGTGGTGGACGAGGCCGACCAGACCCGCGCCGAGGCGGTGCTGCAGGACTGGGATGCGGCCACGCCGCTGCCCGACGAGTCGCAGCCCGATGTCAGCCATGGCCAGGGACTGCGGCCCGCATGAGCTTCGAGATACTGCCTCTGTACCAGCGTCCCGGGCTGATCGAGCCGGTGGCGCGGCTGATCTATGAGGAGTTCTGGCGCGAGGTCGAGGGTGGCTACAGCGTGGCCGATCTGGTCGCCCATCTGCGCAGAGCCACCGACCCCGACCGCATCCCGCTGAGCCTGATCGCCGTCGAGGACGGCCAGTTGCTGGGCACAATCAATCTGATCGAGAACGATGACGCGAAGCGCGCCCATCTGCGGCCCTGGCTGGCGGCCATGGTGGTCAGCCAGGGCCGGCGCGGCGAAGGCATAGGCAGCGCGTTGGTGCGCGCCCTGCTCGCCGAGGCGCAGCGCCTGGGCCTGCCCCGGCTCTACTTTGGCACCGACGGGCCGGGCTTTTACGCCCGGCTGGGTGCGCAGCTGCACGAGCAGGTGCGGGACGACTTCTGCATCATGCGTTTCGAGCTGGGGGAGCGGCCATGACCATCGTCCGGCCTTGCCGCAGGGCTTACAGTCGCTCATCATGCTCGGCACCCAAGACCTGACCCTGTTCATCATTTCCGGCCTGCTGCTGAATATCGCACCGGGGCCGGATTCCATCCTGATCATGACGCGCAGCGCCACCCAGGGCTGGCGCGCCGGCTCGGCGGCGGCGCTGGGCATAGGTGCCGGTACCTGCGTGCATGTGCTGGCGGCGGCGTTGGGCCTGTCGGTCCTGCTGGCGGCGTCGAGCTGGGCCTTCACCGTGATCAAGTGGGTGGGCGCGGCCTATCTGGTCTGGATCGGGCTGCAGATGCTGCTGAGCCGCCAGCAGACCGGCCCGGCCACGCCAGCAGCACTCACCCCGGCGCTGCCCTACCGCAAGATCTTCGCCCAGGGCTTTCTGACCAATGTGCTGAACCCCAAGGTGGCGCTGTTCTTCCTGGCCTTTGTGCCGCAGTTCATCGCACCGGAGGCGCCGCACAAGGCCCTGGCTTTCATCCTGCTGGGCGCGATCTTCAACCTCAACGGCATGCTGTGGTGCCATTTCCTGGCGGTCTCGACCGCGCTGGCCAGCCAGCGCCTGCGCCTCGGCGCCGGGCCGGCGCGCTGGCTGAACCGCGGCATCGGCGCGCTGTTCCTGTCCTTCGGCATCAAGCTGGCCCTGTCGGAAAGGTAGGTGGTTCGCGATGACGCTCGATGAAGAGATTGCCCGCAAGCTGCGCGAGGCCGCCGCCTCCGGCGAACTGGCCGCGGCCGAGGGCTATGGCCGGCCGTTCGACGAGGATGAGGGTTGGCACGCGACGCCCGAGGCGCTGCGCATGCCTTTCAAGATCCTGAAGAACGCCGGTTATGCACCGCCCGAGGTCGAGCTGTTTCACGAGCGGGCGCGTCTGCGCGCCGCCGTCGAGCTGGCGACCGATGCGGACGAGCGCCAGCGCCTGCAGCGCACACTCAGCGAGCTCGAGCAGTCGCTGGCGCTGCGGCTGGAATCGCTGCGCGTCAACGCCAGCTTGTGATGCGGCGCCGGCACCAGCTGAGCCTTGCGGCCGCCCTGCTGGCCGGCCTGTGCTTCTACGCCACGCCTTATCTGGCCCTGCACCAGATCCGCAGCGCGGCGGCGGCGCAGGACGCCGCCAAGCTGGCCGGCTATGTCGATTTCCCGGCGCTGCGCCAGAGCCTGAAGACCGGGGTGCGGGCGCGCCTGATCGGCGATCAGCGCAACGAGCGGGGTGAGCCGACCCCGGCCAATGTGCTGGGCGCGGCGGTGGCCGGCGCCTTGCTGGGCCCGATGGTGGACAGCCTGATCACGCCCGAAAGCCTGGCCCGGCTGCTGCAAGGCCAGCAGCCGGTGGCCGCCGTCACCGGCATGGCCGGCGAGCCGCCCGGCACGCTGCAGACCCGCATGGCTTATGAGGGCGCCGACCGCTTTGTCTTCAGCGTCAGCAAGCCGGACGAGGAGCCGGTCGACCTGGTGCTCAGGCGCGACGGCCTGCTGCATTGGAAACTGGCCGAGCTGCGCCTGCCCTGATGCCCGATTCACTGATGGAGAGACCGCGATGAACACCCGAAGAACCGCCCTGCTGGCCGGCCTGGCGCTGGCCCTGCCCATGTTCACCATCGCCCAGACCGCCGCTGCGGGCGACAAGGTCGTCTATCACATCGACAACGCGGCCCTGCAGGCCACCAAGGGCTTGCGCAATATCCGCAACCATCTGGATGTGGCGCCCGACACCCGTATCGTCGTCGTGACCCATGCCGAGGGCGTGGACTTTCTGATGGAAGGCGCCAAGGACAAGAACAACCCGAATATCGACTACGCGCCCCTGGTCTCGGCCCTGGTGGCGCGCGGCGTCAAGTTCGAGGTCTGCGAGATCACCTTAAAGAACCGCAACCTCGACAAGAAGGCCTTCGTGATGGACGCCGAGTTCACGCCTTCCGGCGTGGTACGGGCGGCGCGGCTGCAGACGCGCGAGGGCTATGCCTATCTGAAGCCCTGAGCGGGCCTGGCCGGCGGCCGGTCAGACAAACAGGCTTTGCGGCGCCAGATAGCGCTGGCGGTAGCTCTCGAAGTCCATCACATCGGCGGCCTCGATGCGGCGCTGCTCGGCCACCGAGGCCTCGGCCATCGCGGCAAAGCGCTGCTGCAGCTCGGGGCCGAAGGGCAGGGCCAGCAGGGCCTGGCGGGTCTGCTCGGACTGGGCGCGGATGAAGGCCACATGGCTGTCGCCGAAGTCCTGCGCCATCGCGGCCAGCACCCGGGCCGAGGGGCTGCGATCGGGCTGGGCCAGGGTCAGGCGGGCATCGGCCAGCGCCGCCTGGTAGGCCGTACCGCCATGGGCCGCATCGAGGGCCGCCGCAATCGGCGCGCAGCCGTCCAGCAGCTCGGCACCCCAGTCGGCCAGCGTGATCTCGGCGCCGCCGCGGGCCAGGCGCAGGCCCGGCTCGCGGCCGCGGGCGGCGGTCAGGTGCTGGTTGTTGGCCAGCGCGGCGATCTCGTCGGGGCTGTCCGGCGGGCTGTCGGTCTGCAGGCAGTGCAGGAGGAAGATGTCGAGGAAGCGCATGGTCTGGGCATTGATGCCCAGCGGCTCGAAGGGGTCGAGGTCCATGCAGCGCACCTCGACGTACTCGACACCGCGCTCGCGCAGCGCGTGCAGCGGGCGTTCGCCGGAGCGGATCACGCGCTTGGGGCGTATCGTGCCGTAGAACTCGTTCTCGATCTGCAGCAGCGTGGGGCTGAGCTGGTTGTAGTCGCCGCCGACGCCGCGCACGCCCAGCTTCTCATAAGCCGGATAGGGCCGTATCAGCGCCTCCTGCAGCGAGGCCGCATAGCTCTCCAGGCTGTTGTAGCTGACCGAGAGCGAGGCCTGGGCGTCGCTCTGGTAGCCCAGCCGCCCCATGCGCAGCGAGGTGCCGTGGGGCATGTGATAGGTGTGAGTGCCCAGCGGATGCAGCTCGTGTGCGCGGCCTTCGACAAAGCTCGAACACAGGGCCGGCGAGGCGCCGAACAGATAGAGCAGCAGGAAGGAGTGGCGGCGGAAATTGCGGATCAGGCCGAAATACTGCTCGGTCGTGACGCCCGGCAGCGACCAGTTGTAGTGGATGCCCGAGATGGTCTGCATGCGCCGGCCGTAGCGCTGGCCCAGGCCCATGCGGTAGACGCTCTTGGCGCGGCCGACATTGGAGTGGCCGTAGCGGCCCAGCGGGATGGTTTCGTCGGTCGGCAGGCCGCAGGGCATGGAGCCGACCCACAGCCGCTCCTGGCCCTCGGCCTGCAGCACCTGGTAGACCGACTGGTGGACCTCGCGCAGCTCGGTCAGCGCAGCCTCGACATCGGCATGCACGCCGGTGATCAGTTCCAGCTGCGATTCGCTGAAATCGGTGGTGATATGGGGGTGGGTCAGGGCCGAGCCCAGCGCCAGCGGGTGCGGGGTCAGGGCCAGGCGGCCATCGGGCAGCGCGCGCAGGCTTTCCTTCTCGATGCCGCGTCGAATGCCTTGTAATTGTGCGGCCGCAGCTGGCTGCGGCCTGTTTTTGGTCTCGCTCATGCGACGGTCCCCTTGTTCTAGCGAGCGCGGAAGTTAACAGAAGCGCGTGACCGGCGCTTTAGTCCTTCTCCTGCTCCATCAGCAGATAGGTGTTATAGGCGTTCATGCGGTTGGCCAGCTTGAACAGCGGCAAGGTCTCGTAGCGCGACCAGTCGGTGGCAGCATAGACCTCGTCGAAGGGCGTCATCTCGCGCGCCGCCCGGCCCATGGTGGCGCGCAGATAGGCCAGATAGTCGCGGGTCAGCAGCAAGTCCTGCAAGGCTTCGGTGGAGGCCGGGCCGTGGCCCGGCACGATGACGGCGGCCGGACGGGTCAGCAAGCGGTCCAGCGAGGCCACCCAGCGCCGGCTGTCGGCCTGGCCGACAAAGGGGATGCGGCCGCGGAACACCAGGTCACCGGCGAACAGCAGCTTGTCGGCCGGCAGCCAGACGCTCAGGTCCTCCGGCGTGTGGGCCGGCCCGACCGGGATCAACTGGATCTCCAGCCCGCCCAGGCTCAGCCGGGTCTCGCGGTCCACCCACTGATCGGCCGCCACCAGCGTGGTGCCGGGCTCGACCAGGCCTTCGGCGATGCTGGCCTGCAGGCGCTGGGCGGCGGTCTCGCTGTTCAGGTATTCGCGCGCCGCCTGGTGGGCGATGATGCGCGCGCCGGCCTTCTTGAACTCCTGCAGGCCGTAGATATGGTCCGCGTGGTAGTGGGTCAGGATCACATGGCTCAGCGGCTTGGGGCTGAGCGTCTTGATGACTTGCAGCAGCTCGCGCGCCAGCGCCGGCGAGCCCAGCGCGTCGACCAGCACCAGGCTGTCGGCGGTCTCGATCAGGCCGGCGTTGGAGATGTTGTTGCGGTTCTCGCGGCTGCCGGCGGCCGACAGGCCCTCGAACATCCAGACATGGGGCGAGAGGCGCTGCGGGGTCAGCGGCGCGGCCTGGGCCGGCGCGGCGCCGATCAGCAGGGCCAGGGCCAGCAGCGGGGCAGCAAGAGAGTGCGGTGACATGGGCCTGGAGCGTAGCAGGCCCGGCCTCGCTACACTCGGACGCAGCACAATCGATGGTCCATGATGGAAGCGTTCTGGCGTCAGGCAAGGCAAGCGGCGCTGCGCGTCTGGCGACAGGATGCGGCGGCGCTGCGCTGCGAGCCCAATGCGGCGGCGCTGCAATGGGCCGGGGGCCTGGATGCGTCCGACCCGGCCTGGCTGGCGCTGGCGCAGGCGGTGCTGCAGGCCCCCGACGACGCGGTGCGGCCCTGGCGACTCGGCAGCGCGGACTTCGAGGGTCAGGCCTTGCTGGTCGAGGACGGCGCGCTGCTGTGGTGGCAGGCGGCGGCCATCGACCCGAGCCTGGCGCAGGCCGTGCAGCTGGCCGGGCTGTCGATCTGGCGGCTCGACACGCAGACCGAGCGCATCAGCTACGACCCCTATGGCGCCGGCCCCACCGGCATGCCGTCGCCGCAGCAGGGTGTCGCGCTGGGCCTGGTGCGCGAGCGCATCCATCCCGACGACCGAGAGGCCGTCCGGCGCGCCAGCGCGGCCGCGATAGAGGGCCAGGCGCGCGTCGACACGCTGGCCCGCTACCGCCAGGACGACGGCCGCTGGTGCCCGGTGTTGACCCGCCGCGTGGCCCAGCGCGACGCCGCCGGCCGGCTGCTGGGCCTGTTGGGCGTCTCGCTCGATCTCAGCGTGCTGGTCGCGGAGCGCGAGCGCATGGTCTCGGCGGCCGAGGCGGCGGGCCTGGGGCTGTGGAGCCTGCATGGCAACGACGGCCGGCCCGAGTGGAATCTGCCGATGTACCGCATCCACCACTGCGATCCGACGAAGCCGCCGCCCAGCCAGGCCTTCTGGTGGGCCCACCATGTGCATCCGCTGGACCGCGAGCGCCTGAAGCGCGAATACCGCGAGGCCGAGACCCAGGGCGAGATCAGCCATCAGAGCGAGTTCCGTGTGCTGACGCCCGAGGGCCGGGTGCGCTGGGTCCACAGCTGGACCCGGCACGAGCTGCGCGATGGCCGGCACACCGCCTATGGCCTGCATCTGGATGTGACCGACCGGCGCGGCGTCGAGTTCGAGCTGCAGCAGGAGCGCGAGCGCACGCTGTTCGCGCTCAGCGCGGCCGGTGTCGGCGTCTGGCGGCGTGTCGATGCGCAGCACAGCTACTGGAGCGAGGTGATGTACCGGCTGCGCGGCCTCGATCCCGCCGATCCGCGCCCTATCGATCAGTTGGCCGAGCTGTGCCTGCATCCGGAGGACCGTGCCGCCTGGGCCGAGATCTCGGGCCGCTACAAGCGCGGCGACAGCGAGGCGGTGCTGGAATGGGAGTTCCGCGTGGTCTGGCCCGATGGCTCGGTGCACTGGCTGGTCAGCCGCGGCCGCACCGTGCGCGATGAGCAGGGCCGGCCGAGCTACCGCACCGGCATCAATGTCGATGTGACCGGGCGCCACCAGGCCCAGGCCCTGCTGCTGGAGAGCCAGCGCCTGGAGCAGCTCAAGCGCACCCAGTCCGAGTTCCTGGCCCGGGTCAGCCATGAGCTGCGCACGCCGCTGAACGCGGTGCTCGGCTTCGCCCAGCTGCTGGCCTATGACGCCAGCGAGCCGCTGAGCGAGCGCCAGAGCGAGCGCCTGGCCCGCATCGATGCGGCCGGCCGCCATCTGCTGGCCCTGATCGACGATGTGCTGGACCTGGCCCGCATCGATGTGGACCAGCAGCCGCTGGCCGACGAGCCGGTGTCGCTGCAGGCGCTGGCCCAGCAGGCGCTGGAATGGGTGGCCGCGCCGGCCCAGGCCGCCGGCATCGCGCTGCGCCTGGCCGAGCCGCAGCTGCCGGGCCGGGTGCGGGCCGATCGCCGCCGGCTTGGCCAGGTGGCGATCAATCTGCTGACCAATGCGATCAAGTACAACCGCACCCAGGGTTGGGTCGAGGTCGGCACGTTGGCGCGCGGCCGCTCCGAAGACGGGCCGGCGCAATGGGCGCTGGTGGTGCGCGACAGCGGGCGCGGCCTGGCGCCGGAGGTGCGCCAGCGCATCTTCGAGCCCTTCAACCGGCTGGGCGCCGAACTCGAGGGCATCGCCGGCACCGGCATCGGCCTGGCCATCGTGCGCCAGCTGACCGAGCGCATGGGCGGCCAGATCGAGCTGCTCAGCGAGCCCGGGGTCGGCAGCGAGTTCCGCATCTGGCTGCCGGCCGACCAGGAGGGCACGCGCCCGGCACCGCTGGACGAGCTGCCGCCGCTGATGGCGACGCAGCCGACGCATGCCGGAGCGCAGGCACGGCTGAAGCTGCTGTGCATCGAGGACAACCCGACCAATCTGCAGCTGGTGCGCGAGCTGCTGGCGCTGCGCCCGGCGGTGGCGCTGAGCACGGCCGACACCGGCCGCGCCGGCATCGCGCTGGCCTTGCAACTGCGCCCCGATGTGGTCTTGCTGGACATGCAGCTGCCCGATCTGCACGGCAGCGAGGTCTTGCGCGCGCTGCGCCGCTCGCCGGCTCTGAGCGCCTGCCGGGTGATCGCGCTGTCGGCCAATGCGATGCCGGCCGATATCGAGGCCGCGCGCGCCCAGGGCTTCGACGACTACTGGACCAAACCGATCGAGCTGGCGCGCTTTCTGCGCGGCATCGATGCCTTACTGGCCTGAGCCGAACAGCGCGTCATAACGGCGCTGCATCTCCTGCGGCGTAACGTCCTCCAGATGATGGCCGATATTCCACAAATGGCCGAAGGGGTCGCGCACGGTGCCCGAGCGTTCGCCATAGAACTCGTCCTGGGCCGGCCTGATCAGCGTGGCGCCGGCCTCGACGGCGCGCGCGATCAGCGCATCGCAATCGTCGACATGCAGGTGGATCGAGAACGAGGTGCCGCCTATCGTTTCGGGCCCGACACAGCCGATCTCCGGATACTCGTCCGAGAACATGATCACCTGGCCGCCGAAGTCCAGCTCCACATGGCCGACCCGGCCGCCGGGCTCGGTCAGGCGAAACAGCTCGGTGGCGCCGAAGGCACGGCGGTAGAAATCGATGGCCTGCGCGGCATGGCGCACGCGCACTTGGGCGAACACTTCCTTGATGGTCATGAGCGGGCTCCGCAGTGGATCTGGGACCCACCTTAACGCGCCGCGTCGTCGCCGGCTTGAAGGAATTTGACCTCAGGCCTGCGGCATGGGCACATGATTGATCTGCGCCGGCGCGATGCGGCGGTAGGCGCCGGGCGTCAGTCCGGCGATGCCGCTGAACTCACGGCTCATATGGGCCTGGTCGCTATAGCCGGCGTCCAGGGCCAGTTGGGCCAGCGGCCGCGCGGGGTCGGCGGCCAGCGCCGCCAGCAGGGTCTGGAAGCGCTGCATACGGCAGAAGGCCTTGGGCGTCAGCCCGACTGCGGCGCCGAACAGCGCATTGAAATGGCGGTGGCTGAAGCCGCTGGCCTGCACCACCGCGTCGACGCGCTGCCCCCGGGCGAAGGCCGCCAATGCAAAGGCCACTGCGGCCGGCAGCCGCGGCTGCGGCGTCGCCAGCCGCGCCAGCAGCGCCGCCTCGAACAGATCCAGCACCCGCAGCGGCGCGGCCTCGGCCGCCAGCCGCTGGCGCAATGCCTCGGCCGCGCTGCCCCACAGCTGGTCCAGCGGCGTATGGCAATGGGCCAGTTCCAGTGCCGGCACACCGAAGAGCCACTGGCTGGCGCCCGGCCGCAGCTGGGCGCCGACCGCGCGGCCGGACGCAGCGCCGGCGCGCACATAAAGGCGCTCGCGGGCGCCACCGACGATGCACAAACCCAGCTCCCGGGTGGCGCTATCGAACAGCCGCAGCGGCGGGCCGGACAGGCGCAGCACCAGGCTCATCGCGCCGGTGGGCAGGGTGTGCTCGCGCGGCACCGTCGGCGCGGCGGCGCCGTCGCTGACCCAGAGCTTCTCGACGACCGCGCGCAGCGGCGGCGTGATCGACAAGCCTTCACGAAGAATCATCGACATGGCGGCTGCTCCCTGGCGGGCCGTTAATCGGAGCCCCGATTCTGGGGGGGGGTACGGCTATCGAGGCGAACCGACCGCATCCCCAGCCAACATCCCCTGATGATGGCTCAGGAACACCTGGCCGGCGAACCAGTCCTGCCAGCCGCTGCGGCGCAGCCGGTCGAGCACCGGGCCCTTGACCTCGCTGAGGTCGAGGCGGATGCCCTGGCGGCGCAGGGCCTCGTGCAGCTCGCGCAGGGCTTCCAGGCCGCTGAAGTCGATGCCGTTGACCGGTGACATCTGCAGCACGACGCGGCCGGGCGGCTCGCCCTGCTGGGCCAGATAGCTCTGCACCACCTCGGTCAGGCTGCGCGCATTGGTGAACAGCAGGCTTTCGTCGATGCGCAGGCCCAGCACGCCAGGCAGGCATTCGACCGCATGGCGGTCGACATTGCGGTAGTGCTCGGTGCCGGGCACCCGGCCGATCAGGGCCACATGGGGGCGCGCGGTGCGCTGCAGCAGCAGCGCGATCGAGCCCAGCACGCCGATGCCCAGCGCCGCCGCGACGCTCCACAGCAGCACCAGCGCGCTGACCGTCAGCATCAGCAGCGCCTCGGGCCAGGCGTAGCGCCAGGCCTCGCGGTAGGGCGAGAGCTTGAGCCCGGACAGCACCGCGACGATGATGGTCGCGGCCAGCACCGCCTTGGGCAGCTGGGCCAGCGGCTCGGCCAGCAGCAGCATGGCCAGGCCCATCACGCCGGCGATGAAGACCCCGGTCATGCGGCTGCGGCTGCCGGCGTCATACATCAGCACGCTGCGCGAGAAGCTGGCGGCCACCGGCATGCCACCGCTCAGCGCGGCGGCGATGTTGGCGCCGGCCAGGCCGCGCAGCTCGGCGCGTGCGTCGATGCGCTGGCCGGCGCGCCGGCCCAGCGACTCGGCCACCACCAGGCTGGACACATAGCCGACCAGGGCCACCAGCAAGGCGCCCGGCAGCATGGCCAGCCAGAGCGCGCCGTCCAGGCGCGGCAGGCTGAAGTGCAGGCGCAGCGGCGGCAGCTGGCCGACCAGGGGCACGCCGCGCGACAGCGCATCCGAGCCATGGGCCAGGGCCATCGCGGCCAGCAGTATCAGCAAGGGCGCGAGCCGGCCCGGCAGACCCTTGAGCCAGCGCCGCGCCGCCAGCAGCAGGGCCAGCGCGAGCAGGCCGTAGAGCGCGCTGAGGCCGTGCCAGGCGAAGCCGCTGCGCCAGGCGCTCTGCAGCAGGGCCGGCAGTTCGAAACCCTTGGCCGGGCTGCCCAGCAGCACCGGCAGCTGGCTGGCCGCAATCGACAAGGTGGCGCCGGTCTCGAAGCCGTGCAACACCGGCACGCTCAGCAGCGCGGCCAGCGCATCCAGGCGCAGCGCGGCGGCCAGCGCCAGGATCAGCCCGACTTCGGCGGCCAGCACCAGGGCCGCCTCGCTGGGGCTGACGCCGGCCGGCGCCTGGCCCAGGGTCTGGGCAATCATCAGCGCCAGCACCGCCACCGGGCCGAGGCCCAGATGGGCGCTGGAGCCGAAGGCCGCATAGAGCAGCAGCGGCAGCAGGCTGGCATACAGCCCGACCTGGGGTGGCAGGCCGGCCAGCATCGCGTAGGCGATGCTTTGCGGGATCAGCAACACGCTGACGACCAGGGCCGCCAGCAGATCGTCGCGCAGGAGTTGCCGGCGGTAGTCCTGCCAGCGCTGCCACAGATGCATCAGTCGACCTTGGCGCCCGAGACCTTGACCACCTGGGCCCACTTCTTGGTCTCGCTCTGGATCAGCGCGGCGAACTCGCTGCTGGGCATGCCGCTGGCGATCGCGCCCTGGCTGGCCAGGCGTTCCTTGATGGCCGGGGTCGCCAGGGCCTTGGCGGTTTCGCGCTGCAGCAGCTGCACCTGGGCGGCGGGCATGCTGATGGGCGCCAGCAGGCCGAACCAGGAGCTGGCCTCATAGCCCTTCAGCGCCGGTCCGCCGGCCTCCTCGATGGTGGGCAGCTCGGGCAGGGCCTCGCTACGGCGGGCAGAGGTGACGGCAATCGCCTTGAGCTTGCCGGCCTTGATATGGGGCAGCGACGAGGGCAGGTTGTCGAACATCAGGTCGGTGTTGCCGCCCATCAGATCCATCAGTGCCGGACCGGAGCCGCGGTAGGGGAAGTGCAGCATGAAGCTGCCGGTCATGCTCTTGAAAAGCTCGCCGGCCAGATGGATGGAGGTGCCATTGCCGCTGGAAGCCATGTTGAGCTTGCCGGGGTTGGCCTTGGCCACCTTGATCAGGTCCTGCACCGAATTGATGCCCAGCGCCTGGGCCTTGGCCGGGTTGATGACCAGCACATTGGGAACGGCCGCGACCAGGGTGATGGGCGCGAAGTCCTTCACCGGGTCGTAGGGCAGCTTGGGATAGAGCGACTGGTTGATGCCGTGGGTGCCCACCGTGCCCATCAGGATGGTGTGGCCGTCGGTAGCGCGAGCGACTTCGGCCGCGCCGGTGTTGCCGCCGGCGCCGGGCTTGTTCTCGATCAAGACCGGCTGCCCCAGCGCCTTCTGCAGCTCGGGCGCCAGCGCGCGGGCCAGGATGTCGGTGGTGCCGCCGGCCGCGAAGGGCACGACGATGCGCAGCGGCTTGCTGGGCCAGGCGCTTGGGCTTGGGGCCTGGGCCTGGGACAGGGCAGGCAGCAGGGCGACGGCCGCGACGAGCAGCGTGCGACGGGTCAGGTCTTGCGTCATGGGGTGTCTCCGTTGTTGTTCGGGGTCGGGGCAAGTATGCGGCAAGCCCGCCGGGCCGCGAGCGATCAGCGCCCGGCCGGGCCGGTGGTGTGGCGCAGGCTGACCTTTTGCGCCGAACAGGCGGCATCGAAGTCGGCCTCGATCTGCTGCAGCGCGAGCACGTCGGCGGCCTCGACGCCGGCGATGCCCACCGCGCGGTTGCGGCCCTGGGCCTTGGCGGTGTAGAGCGCCATATCGGCCCAGTTGACCGCCTGCTCCCAGTCCAGCGCCAGCCGGCCGGGTGGCAGCGGAAAGCGCGCATGGCCGATCGAGACGGTGACGCGCAGCGGCCCGGCTTCGGTGGCGACCGGCTCGGTGCCGACGCTGAACAGGATGCGCTCGGCCAGCAGCTGCAGCTGGTCCTGCGCGACCTCGGGCGCGTAGACCAGAAACTCCTCGCCGCCCCAGCGCACCACCAGGTCCTCGTGGCGCACCGCCTGCGAGATGCGCCGTGCGACCTCGCAGATCACGATGTCGCCGGCCGCATGGCCATGGCGGTCATTGACATGCTTGAAGTGATCGATATCGACCATCAGCAGCGCGCCCTCGAACTGGCGCTGGGCGCGCTGCGCCATCACGGCCAGGAAGTGGCGCCGGTTGGCCAGATCGGTCAGCGGGTCGCGCTCGCTTTGCGCGCGCAGCAGCAGCTGATTGGCCTTGAGCCGCTTGTTGGCGGCCTGCACGCGCTTGAGCATCACGCCGGCCAGCAGCAGCGACAGGGCCAGCAGCGTGCCGACCGCGATGCCGACGCGCTGGGCCAGATCGCGGTTGGCGAGCTGCTGGTCTTTCAGGGTCTTGTCGCGCGTCAGCAGGTCAAGATCGCGCTGGGCGCGGTCGCTGTCGTACTTGAGCCGCAGCTCCTGCAGCTGAGCCTCGCGGTTGCGGGCCTGGATCATCGCGCTGAGCGCACGCTCGGTATGGAAGGCCGTGATGGCCTCGCGCGGCTGGCCGGCTGCGGCCCAGGCCTCGCCGATTTCGCGCAGCTGGGTGGCGCGGCGCGCCGGCTCGGTCTGGCCGTCGGTCAGGGCCTGGGCGCGCGCCAGCTCGCGCCGTGCCGCGTCGAACTGGCGCAGCAGAATCATCGACACCGCCATGTTGTGGCGCAAGGTGCGCTCGATGCGCAGGTCCTTGTGGCGCAGCAGCACCGGCAGGGCCTGGCGCGCCAGCGCCAGCGCCACCGCCGGACGGCCGTTGTGCATATGCAGATCGGTCAGATTGGTCTGGACCTGGGCCACCAGCCGCGGCGACTCGGCCTGCTTTGCGAAGGCCAACGCCTCCTCGTAGGCGCGCAGCTGGCCGGGCTTGTCACCGCGCCGCACCGCGATGCGGGCCTCGGTGACCTTGGTGCGCGCCATCGCCAGCGCATCGTCGCCGGCGCGCTCCAGCGCCGCAGCCAGCCAGCGGCGGGCCTCGTCACCCTGATCCAGTTCCTGGCTCAGCAGCGCCAGCGCGCCCATGCTGATGGCGCTCAGATAGCTGTCACCGCCGGCCTCCGCCAGCGCCAGCGCATAGCGCAAGGTGCTCGCGGCCTGGGCCAGCGCGCCCTGGGCCGCCTGGTCGCGTTCGATGATGCGCAGCGCCGCCCAGGCGCTGCGAAAGTCGCAGCCGCGCGCGATGCTGGCGGCCTCGGCGCCGCGCTCGCAGCGCCGCTCCAGCCCGCGCAGGGCCTGCTGCGCGGTCTCGGTGGCCAGGCTGTTGAGGCCGTCGCGCGCGGCCAGCTGGGCGCTCAGCACGGTGGCACGATCGCGCGTCTTCTCCACCGCGGCCAGGCGCTCGACGAGCTTGCGGGCGGCGCTGGTGTCGCCGCCCTGCACCAGGATCTGGCCCTCGGCCATCGCCAGCTGGTCCTGGGCCAGCGCATGATGCGGGGCCAGTTCGCGCAGCGAGCGCAGCGCGGCCTCGGGCCGGTCATAGGCCATCAGCACCAGACGGGCCAGCTGAGCGTCCAGCGTGCGGTCGATCTCGGCCAGCGCCGGGGCCACGGCCAGGCTCAGCAAGAGGGAAAGCGCGAGCCGCCTCATGAGGCGCCCTGGCCCGACGGGCCCTGCAGCGCGACCAGGCCGACCCGGCCTTCCTGCCAGGCGGCTTCCATGCGGGTGGACAGCCGGCCCAGCTCGGCCTCGTCCTGCGCGTCGATGTGCAGCACGCCATAGGCCTTGTTGCGGCCATGGGCCTTGGCCAGATACATCACGGTGTCGACCAGATCGATGGCGCGCTCCCAGCTCAGCGCCAGGCCATGCGGCGCTACGGGCAAGCTGGCAAAGCCGATCGAGGCGCTGATGCCGATCTGCCGCTCGCCATGGGCCACCGGCGGCGCGCCGATCAGGTCCAGCAGGCGCTGGGCCAGCACCTGGGCGTCGACCGCGTCGCGCGGTGGCACGACGATCAGGAACTCCTCGCCGCCCCAGCGCACCACCAGATCGTCCTCGCGCAGCGCGGCGCGCAGGCGCTGCGCGACCTCGATCAGCACGCTGTCGCCGGCGGCATGGCCCCATTGGTCGTTGATGCGTTTGAAGTGGTCGATGTCGATCAGATAGACGGTGCCGGCCAGCTTGCCGCTGTCGGCCAGGCGCTGGACGGCGGACTGGAAATGGCGCCGATTGGCCAGGCCGGTCAGCGGGTCGCGCTCGCTCTGGATCTTCAGGTGCTCGTTGCTGCTGGCCAGTGCCAGATTGGTGCGGCGAATGCGCTGATAGGCCAGGCCCAGCAGGGTGGCCGACAGCACCACGCAGCCGGCCAGCGCGGCCCACAACTTGAGCTCCAGATCACGGGCGCGGATCTGCTCGGCCTTCAGGCTGTTGGCGCGGTTGAGCAGCTCGATGTCGCGGGCGCGCCGTTCGGCATCGAAGCGCTCCTGCTCCTCGAGCACGGTCTTGCGGGTGTCGTCGCGCAGCACCTGGTCGATGATGCGGCGGTACTGATGGTGGGCCTCGATCGCGCCGGCCCAATCGCCCGCCTGCTCCAGATACTGGCCCAGTTCCTTCCAGCCATCGGCGGCATAGGCCAGCGCGCCCTGCTGCTCGTCCAGCGTGATGGCCTGGCGCACATGGATCTGCCCCTCGGCGACCCGCTTCAGGCCGATCTTGGCGATGCCCAGGTTGTGCAGCGCGACGATCTCGGCATTCAGGTTCTGCGCCCGCCGCGCCAGCGGCAGCGCCTGCTCGGCCAGCTCCAGCGCGCGCGTGTAGTCGCCCAGGCGCAGATAGTGGTCGGCGTAATTGGCCAGGCCCATTGCCTGCAAGCCTTCGGCCTTGGCCTCGCGGGCGTAGTTCAGCGCCTCGGTCCAGGCCTGGCGGGTCACGCTGCCATCGCGATCCTCGGCGTGCAGGATGCCCTTGACCGTCATCACGTTGCTCATCAGCACCGGGTCGGGGTCGAGCTGGGCCGCACGCAAGGCCTCGGCATGGATCTGCTTGGCGCGCTCGACCTGCTGGGCGCGGTGGTAGGTGCGGGCCAGCTCGTTCAGGCCGGACGCACGGCGCCAGTGGGCGCCCAGGCCCTCGGCCTGACGCACCGCGGCCAGCGCGGCGGCCAGCGCCTCTTCCATCTGGCCGCGGTCGCTCTGCACCGTGGCCAAGGTTGCATGGGCGCGCAGCAGCACGCGCGGTGCGCGCGGCGCCTGGCCTTGCTGCTCCAGCGGGGCCAGGGCCTTCAGCGCCTCGCGCAGATCGCCCTTGTTCTGATGAAACTGGGCCAGCATCACGGCCGCCGCCAGCTCGGCCGAGGGTCGGTTGGCCTCGACCGGCCAATGGCTCAGCTGGCTCAGCAGTTCATCGACGCGCGCGCGGTCGCGCATCTGGCCGGCCGTCAGCCCTCGCAGGCTGAGCACTTCCAGGCGCTCGGCGCTGCCCGGCGCGGTGCGGGCCTGCAGGGTCTGCAGGACCTGCTCCTGCTGCTGGGGCCGGCCCCGGCTCAGGCGTTCGCTCTGCTCGATCTCCTGCCATAGCGCCTCGTCACGCTGGCCGGTCGGCGCATTGCGGCCCTCCTGCCCGCCCGGCTGGCAGCCAAGCAGCGGCGCGGCCAGCGCCAGGCACAGGGCCAGGACGCGGCCGCGCGGCATCCAGGACGCGGGGCAAACCATGCTCATTACCAGGCCTATCGGCGCATTCGCGGGCAGCTTGAGAATGGGCAGGACTCAGGCAGCCGCGTGGCTGCGCGCCTGGGGATGCGACCCGGCACGGCGGGTGCCACAAGGCCGGGCCTGAATCTGGTGCGGGCTCATCATGGGGGCGCGGGGGCTCTCTCTTGCTGCTTGTGGCGCCAGTGTAGGGACGCGGCCGGCCCGCCAGACCTGGGGCCGGCCCTAGGCCCGGGCGGAGTTGCGCAGTTTGCACGCTTAGCCGAGGTGGCTGCACACCGCTGCCAGCGTCGCCGCGTCGGCCAGCAGGCGGCGGTGCCCCAGGCCGCTGCTGACTTGCAGCCGGGCCTCGGGCAGCGCCGCTGCCAGCGCCTGGGCGGCGGCCAGCGGTGCGGCGCGGTCCTCGCTGTCGTGCAGCAGCAAGGTCGGCTGCTTCAGCCGCGCGCCCAGCCAGGCCGGCTCGAAGATCTCCAGCCCCTGCCCGCCCGACAACGCCTCCAGCCTTTGCCGCATCAGCGCCTGCACGGCGCGGCCCAGGCCGAAGCTGCCGCCGAACCAGCCCAGCACCTGGCGTGGCGGTGCCGAGGCCGCGAGCAGCACCAGGCGCTCGGCGGCCAGCCCGCCGGCCAGCGCCTGGCTGGCGGCCAGGGCACCCAGCGAATGGGCGACCACGCCGCGCAACGGGCCGAAGTGCTGGCCGGCCGAGCGCAGCGCGCGCACAAACTCCGGCAGATGGCTTTGCCGGCCGCTGCTGCGGCCATGGGCCGGCAGGTCCAGCAGCAGCGGGTCCAGGCCGGCGCGCCACAGCGCCTCGCCCAGCGGCCGCATCTGCTGGGCATCGCCGGCCCAGCCATGGACCAGCAGCACACGCGGGCGCATGATGTCCGGTGCCGCAGCGTCGCGGCGCTGCCAGGCGACCAGGCGCCGGCCCTCGAAAAACCAGTGCAGCGGCTGCCATTCGGGCGGCACCGGCCGCCGCCGTGCGGCCTGCTTGGTGGGTATCGGCGTGATGAAGAACTGGTAGGCCAGGCCGGCCGCCAGTCGCGGGCTGAGCCGCTGCAGCAGCTCCAGCGCGCCGCGCAGCAGGCGTTGGCCGCCCCCGGCGGCATAGAACAGCGCGGCCGGGTTGGGGGGCAGGGTCTTGTCGCTCATCGTGCTTACTCCGGAAAAGTGAAGTCGCGGTTGTCGTTCGGCACGGCGCGCCAGAGCCGGCGCAGGCCCAGCCAGGCGCGCCAGGCCAGCAGCGCCACCGGGATCAGCAAAAGCAGCTCAATCATCAAAGCCTCCTGACGGGTGAATGCGCCGATGTTGTTCGCACGATCGTGCGAAATCGGCGCGTGGGGTGAAGCAGGACCATGGTCTGCAGGGCGGACTCAGGGCTTGTAGTGCTGGATCAGGCGCTGGTAGCTGGCCCAGCCGCGCTGGGCCGTCAGCGGCTCGCGCAGGAAGCGGGCCTCGCGCATCAGCGCGGTGAACAGGCCGTCGAGCTCGAACACCAACTGCTCGGCGTCCAGGTCGGCGCGCAGATGGCCCATCTCGACCGCCTGCAGCACGCTGCGCTTGAGCGCGCCGCGCCAGCGCCGCACGCCGGCCAGCAGCAGCTCGCGCAGCGGGCCGTCGCGGTCGTCGAACTCGAAGCTGCCGGCCACATAGAGACAGCTGCCGCGCGGGCCGGCCAGCGTGGTGCGCTGCAGCCAGGCCGCCATGATGGCGTCCAGCCGCGGCAGGCCGCGCGGCTCACGCAGCGCCGGCACCAGGATGTCTTGCTGGAAGCGCCGGTCGAACTCCTCCAGCACCGCGCGCTGCAGACCCTCGCGCGAGCCGATGCGGGAAAACACCCCGCTCTTGGACAGGTTCAGCCGCTTGGCCACCTCGCCGATGCTGAGGCTCTCCAGGCCGTCGAGCGCGGCCATCTCCAGCGCGACATCGACGATGGCACTCTGGGTCAGCTCGCTGCGCTCGGTCTTGGCTTCCATGAGTCGGAATTTAGCACGACCGTGCGAATGTTTGTCAAGCTATCGACAAGACCCGCCGGCCGGTACTGACAAGCTTTGTCAGCAGGCCGGCCCGATCAGGCCGCGCGAATCCGGGTCCTCGGCCTATGATGGCGGGTTCTCCGTCAGCCACCTCGTCCCCCAGCTTCCATGTCCGACGACCATTCCAGCGCCCGCCGCCCTCCCGTCGCCGAAGCCGCGATGATCCGCGTGCGTGGCGCGCGCACCCACAATCTGAAGAACATCGATGTGGACCTGCCGCGCAACCAGCTGGTGGTGATCACGGGCCTGTCCGGCTCGGGCAAGTCCAGCCTGGCCTTCGACACCTTGTATGCCGAGGGTCAGCGCCGCTATGTCGAAAGCCTGTCGGCCTATGCCCGGCAGTTCCTGCAGCTGATGGACAAGCCCGATGTCGATGTGATCGAAGGCCTGTCGCCGGCGATCTCGATCGAGCAGAAGGCCACCAGCCACAATCCGCGTTCCACCGTCGGCACGGTCACCGAGATCCACGACTATCTGCGTCTGCTCTACGCCCGCGCCGGCACGCCCTTCTGCCCCGACCATCACCTGCCGCTGGAGGCGCAAAGCGTCAGCCAGATGGTCGACGCGGTGCTGTCCATGCCCGAGGAGAGCAAGCTGCTGCTGCTGGCGCCGGTGGCGCGCGACCGCAAGGGTGAGTTCCTCGATCTGTTCGAGGCGCTGCAGGCCCAGGGCTATGTGCGCTTTCGCATCGACGGCGCGACGGTCGAGGCCCCCGATCTGCCGGCGCTGAAAAAGGCCGAGAAGCACGATATCGATGTGGTGGTTGATCGCGTCAAGCTCAAGGCCGACAGTGCCGACAGCCTGCGCCAGCGCCTGGCCGAGAGCTTCGAGGCGGCGCTGCGCCTGGCCGAGGGCCGTGCCCTGGTGCTGAATATGGACACCGGCGCCGAGACCATCTTCTCCAGCAAGTTCGCCTGCCCGATCTGCAGCTACTCGCTGCCCGAGCTGGAGCCGCGGCTGTTCTCGTTCAACTCGCCGGTTGGCGCCTGCCCCAGCTGCGAAGGTCTGGGCCAGGTCACCGCCTTCGACCCGGACCGGGTCGTCGCGTTCCCTACGCTGAGCCTGGCCAGCGGTGCGGTCAAGGGCTGGGACCGGCGCAATGCCTACACCTTCTCGATGCTGGAGAGCGTGGCCAAGCACTACGGCTTCGATATCGAACTGCCCTTCGAGGAACTGCCCGAGACGGCGCGTCAGGTGCTGCTGCGCGGTTCGGGCAGCGACGAGATCAGCTTTGTCTACGAGGCCGAGAGTGCGAACGGCAAGAAGCGCTCGGTCAAGCGCGCGCATGCCTTCGAGGGCATCCTGCCGAATCTGGAGCGGCGCTTCAAGGAGACCGATTCCAGCGCGGTGCGCGAAGACCTGGCCCGTTATATGGCGGCCAAGCCCTGTCCGCATTGCGAAGGCTCCCGCCTGCGGCGCGAGGCCCGGCATGTGGTGCTGCAGCCGGCCGATGCGCCCGAGGGTTTCAAGGGCAAGCCGATCTACGAGGTCGAGCATGCGACCTTGCGCGACTGCCTGCATTACTTCGAGGGCCTGAAGCTCAAGGGCGCCAAGGCCGATATCGGCGACAAGGTGGTGCGCGAGATCAGCTCGCGGCTGCGCTTCCTGAACGATGTGGGCCTGAACTATCTGAGCCTGGACCGCAGCGCGGACACCTTGTCGGGCGGCGAGGCTCAGCGCATCCGCCTGGCCTCGCAGATCGGCTCGGGCCTGACCGGCGTGATGTATGTGCTGGACGAGCCCAGCATCGGCCTGCACCAGCGCGATAACGACCGTCTGATCGCCACCTTGCGCCATCTGCGCGATCTCGGCAACTCGGTGCTGGTGGTCGAGCATGACGAGGACGCGATCCGCGCGGCCGACTATGTGCTGGACCTCGGCCCCGGCGCCGGCGTGCATGGCGGCCGCGTGATGGCTCAGGGCACGCCCGCCGAGGTGGCGGCGAACCCGGACTCGCTGACCGGCCGCTATCTGAGCGGGGCCGAGCGCATCGCGGTGCCGGCCAAGCGCCACACGCTGGCCGATCAGGCCGAGCCGCGTTCGCTGAAGATTGTCAACGCGCGCGGCAACAATCTGCAGGGCGTGACGGTCGAGATCCCGGTCGGTCTGCTGACCTGCGTGACCGGCGTCTCGGGCTCGGGCAAGTCAACCCTGGTCAATGACACGCTGTATGCGGCCGTGGCCAAGAAGCTCTATCAGAGCCATCAAGACCCGGCCCCGCACGACGAGATCGAGGGCCTGGATGCCTTTGACAAGGTTATCAATGTGGACCAGAGCCCGATCGGTCGCACGCCGCGCAGCAATCCGGCCACCTATACCGGCCTGTTCACGCCGATCCGCGAGCTGTTCGCCGAGATGAACACCGCTCGCGAGCGCGGCTACGGCCCCGGGCGTTTCAGCTTCAACGTGGCCGGCGGGCGCTGCGAGGCCTGCCAGGGCGACGGTGTGCTGAAGGTCGAGATGCACTTCCTGCCGGACGTCTACGTGCCCTGCGATGTCTGCCATGGCAAGCGCTACAACCGCGAGACCCTGGAGGTGCTCTACAAGGGCAAGAACATCACCCAGGTGCTGGGCATGACCATCGAGGACGCGCACCAGTTCTTCAGCGCGGTGCCGACGCTGGCGCGCAAGCTGCAGACCCTGCTGGATGTGGGCCTGGGCTATGTCAAGCTGGGTCAGAGCGCGACCACCTTGTCGGGCGGCGAGGCGCAGCGGGTCAAGCTGGCGCTGGAGCTCTCAAAGCGCGACACCGGGCGCACGCTCTACATCCTCGACGAGCCGACCACCGGCCTGCATTTCGCCGATATCGCACTGCTGCTGAAGGTGCTGCACCAGCTGCGCGACGCCGGCAACACCATCGTCGTGATCGAGCACAACCTCGATGTGATCAAGACCGCCGACTGGCTGATCGATATGGGACCCGAGGGCGGCTCGGGTGGGGGTCAGCTCTTGCTGGCCGGCACGCCCGAAGACCTGGCCGCCCATCAGGGCAGCCATACCGGCCGCTATCTGAAGGCGCTGCTTCCCAAGAAGCGCTGAGCCGGAAGGCTCAGGCGCGGCGGCGGCGGGCCACCCAGCCGACCGTCGCCAGGCCGGCCAGCATCAGGGCCCAGGTCTCGGGCTCGGGCACCGGCGTGGTGACGCCGGGCGGCAGCGGCGGGATGCCGCCCAGACCGCCGCCTGGCGGCGGTGTCAGGCCGCCACCGGTGAAGCTCCCGGGCAGACTCGGGCCGGTGGCCACCGGCTGGCCGCTGGGCAAGGCGGCGACTTGAGAGAAGCTCGGTTCGCTGCCCGCCACGGTCGCAGGCGCGCCGCCGCCCGGCACACCGGCGCCGGTCGGGTCCATCTCCAGCAGGGCCTGCGGGTCTTCGCCTTCGCGGGTCGAGGACGCCACATTGGTGGCGGCGGCCGGTGCGGCCGCCTGCTTGGTGCGCTTGATGCGGCTGACATTGCGGCAGACCGTGGGCACCAGGATGCACTCGCCGTCCTCGCAATAGACCAGGCCGCGTTCCTGCATCTGGTCGGTCCAGCGGGCGCGGGTCACCGTGCCGCAGACGCTGCCCTGGCCGAAATGCATGGCATTGATCTGCGGGCTGTACTCGGCCTGGCCGTTGATCGACTCGCGCGTGATCGTGACCATCTCGTCGTAGTTGCGCTTTTGCATGCGCGCCTTCAGCTTGGCGCGGGTGGCCGCCGGGATGTCCTGGTAGCGATCCACGGCCGCCACCACATCGCCCATGAAGGGGTTCACCCCCGGCCTATCCCAGGAGCATTGGGGCAAAGTTGCGCCCGACGCAGCAAGCGCCATGGTGACGAGTATGGACATGGACCTATTCCCTTATCAGCCCGTGGGGGCGGGCATCTTGTTGGCTTGGTCTGCCAGCGCGTCCGCTGGTCGCCAAGCGTTTGACGATGTAGAAATTTTAAGTGGAGGGCTGTGGTGCCCTTGCCGACAAGCCCCCCTCAGCCGGGGGAGCGCGCCTGCGGCATAAGTCACGCTTCGCACAGCCCCATCCCCTGCACTAGACTGCGCGCAGCCCAGGAGATGCCATGCCCCGCACGATCGACTACTACTTCGCCCCGCAATCCCCGTGGACCTATCTGGGCCATGCCCGCTTCTGTGCGCTGCTGGCACGCACCGGTGCCGAGGTGCGCGTGCTGCCGGTCGATCTGGGCGGGGTGTTTCCGGTCTCGGGCGGCCTGCCGCTGGCCAAGCGGGCACCGCAGCGGCAGGCCTATCGTCTGGTCGAGCTGCAGCGCTTCAGCAGCTGGCTGGGCCTGCCGCTGCATCTGCAGCCGCGCTTCTTTCCGGTCTCCGGCGATGCGGCCGCCCGCCTGATCATCGCGGTGGACCGGCACGACGGCAGCGCGGCGGCACTGCGCCTGGCCGGCGCGGTGATGAGCGCCGTCTGGGCCCAGCAGCGCGATATCGCCGATACGGCGGTGCTGACAGAACTGCTGGCCGAGCAAGGCCTGGCCGCCGAGCGCCTGGCGGACGCCGACGACGCGGCCGTGCAGGCGCACTATGCCGCCCATACCCAGCAGGCCATAGCTGCCGGTGTGTTCGGTGCGCCCAGCTATGTGCTCGATGGCGAGATCTTCTGGGGCCAGGACCGGCTCGATTTTCTGGAGCGCCGCCTCCAGACGCCGGCCTGAGAGGCCGATTCGCTGCTACCCTGCGCCGTCCCCGATCCGCCAGTGTCCCCATGCCAGATTCCGCGCCCATGCGCCGTGTGCTCTACGTCGAAGACGACCGCATCAACATCGTGTTGATGGAAGAGGTGTTCCGGCGCCTGCCGGGCTGGAGCCTGGACTGCGTCGAGGACGGGGCTCAGGCCTTGCAGGCGCTGCGCGAAGACAAGCCGGATCTGCTGCTGATCGACATGAACCTGCCCGATATGAATGGGCTGGAGCTGCTGGCGCGGCTGCGGGCAGAGACGCCGCATGCGCATCTGCCCTGCGTGGCGCTGTCGGCCGACGCCTTGCCGGAGCAGATCGCGGGCGCGCTGGAAGCCGGCTTCATGGCCTACTGGCTCAAGCCCATCGATGTGTTGCAACTGGCCAAGACCCTGCACGAGCTCGGCACGAACGGGCATTAAAAAGGCCCGGGGATACCGGGCCTGATGCATGACGCGGCGCCGCGAGGCGCCGGCGTCTCACTTCAGATGGCTGTTGATCAGCTTGGTCATCTCGAACATATCGGCCTTGGCCTTGCCGAAGATTTCCTTCAGCTTGGCATCGGCGACGATGATGCGCTTCTGCACAGCGTCCTGCAGATTGTTCTTCTTGATGTACTCCCAGACCTTCTTGGTCACATCGGTGCGCGGCAGCGGTGCTGCGCCGACGATGGCCGCCAGCGCGGCGCTGGGGGTCAGTGCCTTCATGAAGGCGGCGTTGGGAGTGCGCTTCTTTGCCGGCGCTGCAGCCTTCTTAACAGGAGCTGCTTTCTTTGCCGGGGCGGCGGCCTTCTTGGCGGGCGCCGCCGCCTTCTTGGCTGCCGGAGCAGCCTTCTTGGCCGGAGCCGCCTTTTTGGCGGGTGCCTTAGCGGGCGCGGCCTTCTTCGCAGTTGCCATTTCGATTCTCTCCATCAAGGGTTTGGTTGATGTGCCGGGTCAGGGTGAAGACCGCGTGAGCCTTCAATTCTCTCTAGCACCGAGCGAGGGCAATGGTACTGCGCGCCTAGAGCGTTGAGAAGGCTTTACTAGGGCAGGAATGCCCCAAGTCGCAAGGAATAGCGCGATGTTTGTCGCGGCCTCGCATCAGATAGCGCTCAAGGACGTGTTTGCCAGAGCAGATGCGGCCCCGCCTCGCTGAGCTGCTTGCAGCCGCACAAGGCCATCGCGATCTCCAGCTCATCGCGCAGCAGGCGCAGCGCATGGGCCACGCCGAGCGCGCCGGCGGTGGCCAGCGCATGCACATAAGGCCGGCCCAGCAGTACCGCATCGGCCCCCAGCGCGATCGCCTTCAGCACGTCGGTGCCGCGGCGGATGCCGCCATCGACCAGCAGGCTTGCGCGCGGGCCGGCGCGCGCGCGCAAGGCCTCGGCCAGATAGGGCAGCAGCTCGGCCGTGGCCGCGACCGTGTCCAGCGTGCGTCCGCCATGGTTGGAGACCACCAGACCGGCCGCGCCCAGATCCATCGCCTGGCGTGCGTCATCGGCATGCTGAACGCCCTTGAGCAAGAGCGGCAAACGTGTGATGCCGTGCAGCCATTCGACATCGCGCCAGCTCGCGGCCGTGCTCAGCAGGCCGTCGAACAAGGCGCTCTGTCCGCTGCCCAGCGCTGCTCGGGCGGGCGGTATCGCGCCGGCCAGATTGACCGCGCTGATAGGGGCAGGCAGCTTGAAGCCGGCGCGGCGCTCGCGGTCGCGCGCACCCTGCACCGGCGCGTCCACCGTCAGCACCAGGGCCTGATAGCCGGCGGCCTCGACGCGCTGCACCAGCTCGCGCGTGAAGCCGCGATCCGGCTGGATATAGAGCTGGAACCACAAAGGGCCGGCACCGCCGGCCATCGCTTGGGCCACCGTCTCCAGCGGCGTGCTCGACTGCGCGCTCAGGATCAGGCCGGCATCCTGGGCCGCCGCCGCATAGGCGCTGGCGATCTCGCCGTCGGCGTGAGCCAGCTGCTGATAGGCGATCGGCGCGAGCAGTATCGGGTGCGGCAGTTCGCGGTCCAGCAGGTGGGTGCGCGTGTGGCCGCCGGCCAGCTCACGCAGCACACGGGGATGCAGGCGCAGAGCGTCCCAGGCGGTCCGGTTGGCGCGCAAGCTCAGTTCGTCGGCGGCACCGCCGCTGAAGTAAGCCCAGGCCGGCTCGCTGAGACGCGCTCGCGCATGGGCTTCGAAGTCGGCGAGGCCGGCAATGCCCTCGGGCAAGGCCTCGCGACGCGGGCCGTTCATGTGTCGGCCCACATGCGCAGCAGGTTGTGATACGTGCCGGTCAGCTGCAGCGTGGCATCCGACTCGCCATGCTCGGCGCGCAACTGCATCAGGCTCATGTCCATCTGGTACAGCAGGCTGCGCTGCGACTCGCTGCGCACCATGCTCTCGACCCAGAAGAAACTGGCCAGCCGGGTGCCGGCCGTGACCGGGCTGACCTCGTGCACGCTGCTGCCCGGATAGAGCAGCATGTCGCCGGCCGGCAGTTTGATGCGCTGCTGGCCAAAGCTGTGCTCGACCACCAGCTCGCCGCCTTCATACTCGCCGGGCTCGGCCAGGAACAAGGTGCAGCTGAGGTCGGAGCGAACCCGCTCGCCAGTGGCCCGCGAATGCATCACGGCCCCGTCGACATGGCGGCCGTAGTGCTGGCCGCTGGCGCCATAGCGATTGAACAGCGGGTTGAAGATCTTCTTGGGCAGGGCGGCCGAGAAGAACAGCGCGTTGCGGTGCAGCGCGCGCAGCACCAGGGCCTGCAGGCCCTGGGCGGCGGCGCTGCCCTGCGGCAGCTGTTCGTTGTGCTTGGCCTGCACGGCCTGGGCACCGGCCGTCGCCGCGCCGTCCACCCAATCGGCCGCCGCCAGAGTCGCACGGGCCTCGCGCAGCTCGTCGGCGGTCAGGACTTGTTTCAGGTGGAGCAGCATGGGTGGGTCAGAACTTGGCCTTCATGCTCAGTTGCACGGTGCGCGGTGCGCCGGGGATGTAGAAGCCCCGGTACAGCGAATCGGCATAGAGCTTGTCGGTCGCGTTGGCGATATTGAGCTTGAGCGTCAGATTCTCGTTGAAGCTGTACTCGCCCATCAGGTCCACCGTCGTGAAGCTGGCGGCCGTGACATTGCGCGCGCCCTCGGGGTTCTGCTCGCTGCGGTGGTTCAGGCCGCCGCCGATGCGGATCTGCGGGGTCAGGCGGTAGGTGGTCCAGAGGCTGGCGCTGTGCTTGGGCGTCAGGCCCGGGCGGTCACCGGCCACTTGCGAGCCACCACCGTTGGCCGCGAGTGCCACATTGCTCTTGTCGATCTTGGCGCTGGGAATGAAGGTGTAGGAGACGAAGGCTTCCCAGTTCGGCGTGATGCGGCCGGCGATGTCCAGGTCCAGGCCGGTGGCGTGGCGCTTGCCGGACAGCAGCTCCTGCGTCGCCGCAGTGTCGGGGTCGGTGTTGCGCTCGTTGTACTTCTCGGTGCGGAACAGCGCGGTGCCCAGGGTCATGCGGCCCGCGAACAGATCGAACTTGGCGCCCAGCTCGAAGTTGCGGCTCTTCTCGGCCGGGGTGTTGGCCGCGCGGTCATTGCCCGGTGCACCGGGTGCGAACTGGTAGGTGTCGCCGGCGGTGTTGTAGGAGGTGCCGAACGAGACATGGTAGGACGCCCACTCATTGGGCTGGAACAGCGCGCCGACGCGCGGGCTCCACAGCGTGTCCGAGCGCGAGAAGCTGCGGGTGGGCAGCTTGTACTCGGCCTCGAAGCGGTCCACGCGCAGGCCGCCCAGCAGTTTGACGCCCGGCGCCACGGTGACCATGTCCTGCAGATACAGGCCCAGATTGCGCGCGCCGAAGCTGTTGAGTACCGGATTGCCACGGGTGTCGGGACGGCTGGCGCCGTCATTGGGCGTGCCGACCGTGCTGGTCAGCGGGCTGGTGGTACCGGCGAAGTTGTTGTTGCGCTTGGCGTCTTCGTCGCTGTAGTCCAGGCCGGTGACCAGTTCATGGCGCATGCCGCCCCAGCTGAAGCTGTTGCTGTAGTCGCTTTGCAGTGTGGTGATGTCACTGATCGCCACACGACCCTTGGGCGCGCGGGTGATGAGGGTGGCGTTGCTCAGATTGGCCGGTGTGGTGGCCGCGCCGTTGGTGGTCCCGAAACGGATCACGCTGGCCCACAACTCCCGCTCGTAGCGGCCCTGACGGAAGGTGGTGCGCAGCTCGCCGCCGTCACCGAAGCGGTGGGTATGGCTCAGCGTGGCATAGGTGGTGTTGCCGCGCAGATAGTCGCTGGAGAAGCCGTAGAAGTTCTTGGCCGGCAAGGTGGGCTTGATCGTGCCGTTGACGATGAACCAGGGGTGGTTGTAGCTCGGCACATTGTCGAACTCGAGGTGGTAGAAACTGGCCGAGAACTCGTCGGCCTCGCCAATGCCCCAGCGCAGCGTCGGCGCGATGCCGTGCTTGGAGATCTTGGCGCCGTAGTTGTCGGCTTCTTGCAGCACGGCGTTGATGCGCAGCGCCGAACTCTCGCCGGTCTTGAAGTTGAAGTCGCCGGTCAGGCGCAGGTCCTCGCCGCTTCCCATGCTCATGTCGACCTCGTGCTGATTCATCAGCAGGGCCTGCTTGTTGACCTGGTTGACCACGCCGCCGGTCGAGCCTTTGCCGAACAGCATCGAGGCCGAGCCCTTCAGCACTTCGACGCGGTCGTTGTTGAAGGTGTCGCGCTCGGTCATCTGGGTGTCGCGCATGCCGTCGACATAGATGTCGCCGGCCTGGCTCAGCGAGAAGCCGCGCAGGCGGATGTCCTCTTCGCCGGTTTCGCCGGACAGGAAGGTGATGCCGGCGGTGGAGCGCAGCACATCGCGGAAGTCGTCGAGATTGCGGTCATCGATCAGCTTCTCGGTGATCACGGTCACCGACTGCGGAATGTCGCGCAGCTGCTGCTTGCCCTTGCCGATGCGGGTCTCGGTGGCCTGGTAGTCGTCCTTGCCGGCGCGCTCGGCGCTGGCCTTGGCGCGCACCACGGGCAGGGCGCTCTCGGTCTTGACCGGATCGACCGGCGTAGTTTGTGCGATGGCGGCGGAGGCCAGGCCGAAGCCGGCGGCCAGCGCGCCCAGGGGGAGCAGGGTGGCCTTGTGTTTGATGCGGGACATGAGGACTCTCCAGTTTGATGAGGGGTGGGCAAGGCGCTGCCCATGGCGGCCTGGCGATGGCTTGGCCGCCTTGTTCTTGAAATCGGGACGGGGTGTTAGGGCCGCTCGGGCTCGCTGACGAAGCCGACCTTGCTCAGGCCGGCCTTGGACGCGTCGGCCAGGGTTTCGGCGACCAGGCGGTAGGCGACGTTCTGATCGGCGCGCAGATGGACTTCGGGCTGGACCGGCTTGGTGCCCTCGGCGGCGAAGCGCTGGGCCGCGTCCTCGCGCGAGACCGGTTCGCCGTTCCAGAAGCGCTGGCCGGCGGCGTCGATCGCGAACTCGATCTTGTCAGGCTGCAGCTCGTTGGCCGCCGAGCTGACCTTGGGCAGGTCGAGCTTGACCGCATGGGTCAAGAGCGGCGCGGTGACGATGAAGATCACCAGCAGCACCAGCATCACATCGATCAGCGGCACCATATTGATCTCGGCCATAGGCCCGCCGCCGCGCTTGTTGTCAAAGGAAGCGAATGCCATCGTGGGCTCCTCAGGACGCGGTGGCGGGCTTCAGCGGGCGCACATTGGCGGCCTGGCCCTGGGCCGTGGCGCCGGGCGCCTCGCCCAAGGTCAGGAAGCTGTGCAGCTCGTAGGCGAAGGCATCCAGCCGGGCCGACAGCACGCGGTTGCTGCGGCTGAAGGCGTTGTAGGCCATCACCGCAGGGATCGCGACGGCCAGGCCGATGCCGGTCATGATCAGCGCCTCGCCGACCGGGCCGGCCACCTTGTCCAGCGTGCCCGAGCCGCTCATGCCGATCGCCAGCAGCGCGTGGTAGACGCCCCAGACCGTGCCGAACAGGCCGACGAAGGGGGCGGTCGCGCCAATGGTGGCCAGCGTGGTCAGGCCCGATTCCAGCCGCGTGGTCTCCTCATCCAACACCTTCTTGATGGTGCGGGTGATGAAATCATTGGCCGTGCCGGCCTCGGCCAGCCGCGCCGAACCGTGGCGGGCATGGTGGGCCTGGGCGTGCAGCGCATGGGCGCTCAGATGCGAGAAGGGATCGCGCGCGCCATGGGTGTTCAGCTCGGCCTGCACCGCGTCCAGCGAGCGGGCGTTCCAGAAAAAGTCCAGGAAGCCGGTGCTGCGCTTGTTGCGCAGGTACTGGGTCAGGCCCTTGGCGATGATCAGCGCCCAGGAGGCGACCGACATCAGCACCAGCACCCCGAAGAGGAATTTGCCGACGAAATCGGCCTGGGTGATGAAGTGACCGAAGCCCATGGCCTGGGCGGAGTTGACGGTGGTGGTGGCGGTGGTGACGTCCATGATGCTCAGGGTTCTTGGTGTTCTGGTTCAGCGGTCCAGCTCGTAGGACAGCAGGGCGGTGGTTTCCCATTCGACCGGCTGGCCGTTGTCGAGATAGGGTGCGAAGCGGGCGCTGCGGATGTCTTGCAAGGCCTGCTGGTCGATGCGGGCAAAGCCCGAGGACTTCTTCAGCGAGGCCTCCTTCAGCTGGCCGCGTGCGTCGACGACGATGCGCAGGTGCACCAGGCCCTGCTCGCCCAGGCGGCGCGACAGCAGCGGCACGGTCAGGCGTGGTTCGACCACATAGCGCACCGCGCTGGGCGGGATCTGCCGGGGCACGGCGGGCGCCACCTGGGCCGGCGGTGCCGGAGGGGCCGGCGGCGCGGGAGCGACCGCCACCACCGGGGCCGGGGCCGGCTCGGGGGCGGGCACGACGAAGGCGGGCGGTGCCGGGGCCGGGCTGGGCGCGGCCGCGATCACCGGCGCGGGCGCCGGTCGGGGTTTCTGGACCTGGGGCTTGGGCGGCGGTGGCGGCGCGGGCTTGGGCGGCGCTGGCGCATCGATCAGGCTGACCATGATGGGCGCCGCTTCGATCACTGCCTGCCGCACCGCATCGACCTGCAGCAAGGCCCAGCCGCCCAGCACATGGGCGGCCAGCACGCCGCCGGTCAGCACACGGCGCGCGGTGGGGCCCAGCTCATCGACCGGCGCCGGCGCAGTGATCCGAGGCGTCGGCAGGGCCGCCGCCGCGCGCGGTGCTTCCGGGACGCCGCCGGGTCGGGCGGCAAGAGTGGCTTGAGTCACAGCAAAGGCGCGAACGCAAGGATTGAGATCGGCCGGAATCGTAACATTAATGCGAACTATTCCTATTACTTATGGGCATTTCTACCAAGATCCCGCCCTGACCGTCCCCAGAATGCGACAGCCCCCGGGGCGAACCGCCGGGGGCTGTGTGGGAGATGGATGGACGGCGTTCGCCGTCCGGGGCGCCGGGCTCGGCGCGGGCTCAGCGCTCGCCGGCCTGCTCGGTGCTCGTGATCTTCGGCGCGGTGCGCAGGCTCAGCACCATGGTCACGGCCAGGATCGCGACCACTACGCCCAGCGAGGCCAGCACCGGGATCTTGATCACATCGATCAGCATCATCTTCGTGCCGATGAAGGCCAGCACCACGGCCAGGCCATAGCTCAGCAGATGGAACTTGGCGGCCATTGCGGCGAGCAGGAAATACATCGCCCGCAGACCCAGGATGGCGAAGATATTGGAGGTCAGCACGATGAAGGGATCGTTGGTGATCGCGAAGATCGCCGGGATCGAGTCGACCGCGAAGATCACATCGGTGACACCCACCAGCGCGATCACCAGCAGCAGCGGCGTGGCCAGGCGCTTGCCGTTCTCCTTGGTGAAGAAGCGCTCGCCATCGAAGTTCTGGCTCACCGGGATCAGGCGGCGCAGCAGCTTGAGCGCCGGATTGCTCTCCAGATCGGGTTCCTGGCCGGCGGCCCACCACATCTTGATGCCGGTGATCAGCAGGAAGGCGCCGAAGACATAGAGCACCCAGTGGAACTGCGCGATCAGCCAGCTGCCGACCAGAATCATCACGGTGCGCAGCACGATGGCGCCGATGATGCCGTACATCAGCACCCGCTTCTGGTAGGCCGGCGGCACCGAGAAGTAGGTGAAGATCATCAGGAAGACAAAGATGTTGTCCACCGCCAGCGACTTCTCGATCAGATAGCCGGTCAGGAATTCCAGCGATTTGGTCGTGGCCAGATCGGCGTCGCCGGTGCTGTCCTTGACGGCCCACCAGAACAGGCCGTTGAAGGCCAGGCTCAGGGCCACCCAGACCAGCGACCAGTTGATCGCCTCCTTGACGCTGACCTCGTGCGCGCCCTGCTTGCGCAGCACGACGAAGTCGACGAACAAGGCCACCAGCACCGAGCCGGCAAAGAAAATCCACAGCCACAGGGGCGCAATCGAGCTCATGCAGAGACTCCCGCAAGTAGAAAAGTTGATGAAGCAACGGACCGAAAGGTCTTGCGGGGCAGGATGCGGATGTGGGGGACACATCCACCAGCTGCGGGGTCCGGATGCCAGCGGGCGCTGGCAACGTAATGACGGACGGCCGCCACGACAAGGCGTCGTGTAGCTACTCCCCTTTCGGTTGGCCGCGAGTATGCCAGGGTTTGCGCCAGATCAATCGGCAAGCCCCCAGGGGAAAGACCCGATTCGTGAAGCCCTGCCGCGTCATCGCCCGCTTGTATGCTAGGCGGCATGAAAACCTTGACGCGATGGTTCTTGCTCGCCGGCGCCCTGCTGCTGGTGGCCGCCCTCTACCCCGGTGTGGTCGTCACCAGCTATGGCGCCGCGCTGATCGCGGCCCTGGTGCTGGGCCTGCTGAACACCTTGCTGCGGCCCATCCTGGTGCTGCTGACCCTGCCGGTCACGGTGATCACCCTGGGGCTGTTCCTCTTCATCATCAATGCGCTGATGTTCTGGGCCGCCGCCTCGGTGCTCGACGGCCTGAGAGTCACCGGCTTCTGGGCCGCGCTGATCGGCTCGCTGATCTACAGCCTGTGCGGCATGCTGATCGATGTGGTGATCGAGCGCCTGTTCCCGGGGCGCGACTGACCCCCCCAGAATCGATGGCGCCGGCCGCGGCGTAAAAACGTCTGATCCGAAGAGAAGGACGCAATGTCTGCGTTCGACCCGGAGATCGGCATGTTGCGCAAGTACCTGCTGGGCCTAGGCGCCCTCACCCTGAGCCTGGCGGCCGACGCCGCCGCCCTGGACTACCAGGGCATTTTCACCACCGACGACCAGCTCTTCGTCACCCAGTTCACGCTGGCTGCCGATGAGCCCGTGCAGGCCTTCAGCAGCTCCTGGCTGCAAGGCGGTTTCGCGCCGGTGCTGTCGCTGTTTGATCTGACCAGCGGCGAGCTGCTGGCGCTGGCCAGCGGCAGCCAGAACAGCTGCGGCCCCGGCGAGGCCGGCGATCCGGTCAGCGGCTTTTGCTGGGACGCCCGCTTCGCGATCAGCCTGGCGGCCGGCAGCTACCGGCTGGTGCTGTCGCAGGACGGCAATACCCCGCTGGGCTCCAACTGGGACGAGGGCTATCTGATGAGCGGCCAGCCCGACTACACCGGGCTGAGCTATCTGGGCAGCGAGCAACGCTTCATCAATGTCGACGGCAGCCCGCGCAGCGGCGCCTGGGCCTTCAGCTTGCATGCCAATGTCGTGCCCGAACCGGGCACCTGGGCGCTGATGCTGGGCGGCCTGGGCCTGCTGGCCTGGCGCCGCCGCCTGGCCGGCGCTGCCTTGCTGGGCCTGGCCCTGCCGGCGGCCGCGCTGGATGCGCCGCTGGTGGCCGACACGCACATCAACGCCGGCCTGCCGGCGCAGAACTTCGGTGCCCTGCCGACGCTGAACGTGGGCGGCGGCGCCAGCGCCTTGCTGCGCTTCGATCTGGGCGGCCTGCCCAGCGGGCTGAAGCCGGCCCAGCTGGTCAAGGCCAATCTGCTGCTCTACGTCAACCGCGTCGGCACCCCCGGCACGCTGGAGCTGCTGAGTGTCTACGCGCCCTGGGACGAGGCCGGCGTCAGCCATGCGGCCGCGCCGGTCAATGGCGGTGCCGGCAGCGGCCAGAGCTTTGCGGTCGGCAAGGCCCAGCAGTTCATCAGCCTCGACGTCAGCAAGACCGTCAAGGGCTGGATCGCCAACCCTGCCAGCAACCATGGCCTGCAGCTGCAGCCCGCGCTGAACAGCCCGGGCACCGTGGCCTTCTTCGACAGCAAAGAGAACACCGGCACCGCCCATGTGGCCCGGCTGGACCTGACCCTGGCCGACCAGGGGCCGCAAGGTCCGCAAGGGGTTCAAGGCTTGCAGGGACCGCCCGGTGTGCAGGGCATCCAGGGCATCCAGGGCGTGCAAGGGCCGCGCGGCTTCACCGGGCCGGTCGGCCCGCAGGGACCGCAAGGCAATCAGGGGCCGGCCGGACCGGTGCATCTGCACTATGTCAGCCACACCCACACGCTGGCCGGCAACACCTGGTCCGGCTATTCGGCGGTCTGCCCCGGCAATACCCGTCTGGTCGGCGGCGGCTGCGGCCACCGCGACAACAACAGCGCCCAGGACGAGATCAATGTGAACTATGCCGGCCCGCGGCCCGACTACTCGACCCAGGTCTACCAGTGCAATCTGCGCAACCATGGCGGCGACAACCGCGCGATCCGCATCTGGGCCATCTGCGCCGAAGCCAGCGGCGTGACCCAGCACTGAGTCATCTGCGTCAGGGGGTTGCCAGCCGGGGTGTCAGCGGCCGTGCCTGCAGATTGGGCAGCTCGGCCCCCGGCGGCACATTGCCGCGGTACATCTCGCTGAGCAGCTGGCGGCGCTCGTAGAGCAGCTGGCGCAGCCGCGCGTCGATGACGGCAGCCTCGATCTGGTCGGCGCTGCGGCTCCTCGACTGATTCAGGCCCGAGCGCAGCCGGTCGATCGCGCCATTGAGGTCGCCGGCCGCCGCGCGCGTCTCGCCCAGCGCGCGCACCGCGCGCAGCGGCTGATCGAGGCGCTGCCAGAGCTGGGCCAGCAGCGCCCAGGCCTGGGCATCATTGGGGTTCAGGCTGACATGGGTCTGCAAGCTGTCGGCCGCCTCGCGCGCCGATGCCAGGCGCGTGTCCACCAGGGCCAGCTGGGCGCGCTGGATCAGCAGCACGCGCGAGCGGTCCTGCGCCAGCGGCGCCAGCGCGGCAAAGCCGGCCTCGCCCTGTTCGCGCGCCTGCGCCAGCTCGGCGCGCGCCAGGGTCAGCACGCGGGCCGAGCGCGGGTCGCTGCCCATCATCTGCAGCAGCAGCTCGGCGCTGCGCAGCGCGCTGTCGGCGCGGCCGTAGTTGCGCATCTTGATCGAGGCCAGCGCGCTGGCATAGCGCGCGCCGAGCTGCTCGAAGCCATTGCCGGCCGTGCCGCCGCGGCTGTCGCGCACGCCGGCATCGAGCTCCTGCAGCTTGGTCCAGGTCTCAGCGCGCGGGTCCATCAGCACCCGCGAGCGCGCCGCCATCAGCGCATGCAGGGCCAGGCCATGCGGCCGCTCCATCGTGCCGGTGCCCAGGCGCGCGCGCGCCTCGCCGATGCGTTCGCTGGTCAGCGGGTGGGAGCGCAGATAGGGGTAGTTGCCGGCGTCCATCAGATGGTAGGCCTGCTCCATGCGCTCGAACATGCTGGCCATGCCCGAGGGCGCATAGCCGGCCTGGGTCATGAAGTTGAAGCCGACGCGGTCGGCCTCGCGCTCCATATCGCGCGAGAAGCTCAGCGAGGCGGCGGCCGCGACGGCCTGGCTGCCGACGATGGCGGCCTGGGCCGCATCGGGGCTGCCCGAGCGCGAGGCCACCAGCAGGCCGGCGATCAGGCCGGCGGTGGCCAGAAGGCTGTTGCGCGAGTCGCCGGCGATGCGGCGCGCGATATGGCGCTGGGTGATGTGGGCCAGCTCATGGCCCAGCACCGAGGCCAGCTCGTCGGGCGCGCTGGTGATCGCGATCAAGCCCAGATGGGTGCCGACGAAACCGCCCGGCAGCGCGAAGGCGTTGACGCTGCGGTCACGCACCAGAAAGATGTCCCAGGCGAAGCGCTGCTGCGTGTCGTCGCCGATCTGGCCCAGCTGCTTGGCCGAATTCACCAAAGGGGTCCACAGCGACTGCACATACTCGAGCAGCAGCGGGTCGTCGAGATAGTCGGGGTCGATGCGGATCTGCCGCATGATCTGGTCGCCGATGCGGCGCTCGTCATTGACGTCCAGGTCCTGCGACACCGAGTCGCCCAGGGCCGGCAGATTGACCTGGGCCTTTGCGGGCAGGCCCGGCAGCAGCATCAGGGCGGCCGACAAGGCCACGGCCAGGCGGCGCGGGCGGGTCATCAAACTAGGCATTCGCGGCATTCTCCAGGCAGGTCAGGCGCCTATGATGGCAGATCGCAGGTTTCCAGATTGTTGCCGCTGCCATGACTTCCGCACTCACCCACTTCGACGCCCAGGGCCAGGCCCATATGGTCGATGTGTCGGCCAAGGCCGAAACCCATCGCATCGCCCGCGCCGCCGGCCGCATCTCCATGCTGCCGGCCACGCTGGCCCTGATCACCAGCGGCACGGCCAAGAAGGGCGATGTGCTGGGCATTGCCCGCATCGCCGCGATCCAGGCGGCCAAGCGCACCGCCGAGCTGATCCCGCTGTGCCATCCGCTGCCCATCACCCGCGTGGCGGTCGAGTTCGAGATTGATGAGGCTGGCGCCAGCGTGCAATGCACGGCCCAGGTCGAGACGCTGGGCCGCACCGGCGTCGAGATGGAGGCCTTGACGGCGGTGCAGATCGGACTGCTGACGATTTACGATATGTGCAAGGCCGCCGATCGCGGCATGGTGATGGGCGAGATCCGCGTGCTGGAGAAGCAGGGCGGCAAGAGCGGCGACTGGTCGGCCGCGCCGCTGCTCAGCGCATCTCCCTGAAGTCGTAGTCGCGCGACGGCTGCTCGCACTGGAAGGGCGGCGGCTTCAGCGCCCTGACCTCGGGCTCCTCGCATTCGGCCAGCCAGTCCTCGGCCTGCTTGTTGCGGAACTCGCGCAGGCGTTGCACGACGTAGCGGGCCCGGTCGGTGTCGCCGCTGGCGTGCAGGGACTTGGCCCAGGCCATCATCAGCCGCGTGTCGATCAGCTGGTGGGCGGTGCGGCGGGTCGCTTCCAAGGCGGCCGGGCCGGCGGGCAGGCTGGTGGCGGCCGCGTAGTCGGCCTGCGCGCCGAAGAACAGGCTGTGCTGACCGCGCGCGATGCGCTGCTCCAGCGGCGCGGACTGTGCCGGCGGCATATAGATCTCGACCACGCGCAGATAGTCCCACAGCGCGAAGGCACTGCCGGCAATCATCAGCACGCCGGCCGGGCGCAGCGCGCCGGCCGGCAGGGTCAGGCCTTGCCCGGCTTTGGTCGGCGCGGCGGCACCCAGGCACAGCCCCAGCGCGAACACGGCCGGCAGCAGGAAGTAGACGTACCACAGCGGGTACTCCAGCAGGCTGTGCAGACCAATCATCAGCACGATCATGAAGGCGCAGCGCAGCAGCGGCGCCTCGCCATCCGGCGCCCGCAGGCCCGAGAGGAAGGCGCGCCAGACCGAGCACAGCAGCAGCGCGATCACCAGCAGGCCCAGCGGCCAGCCCAGCTCCACCAGCAGCTGCATCGGCAGGTTGTGGGTGTGGTCGAAGAAGGCGGTGGGCCGAGCCGGGAAGGGCGTCATGGTCCAGGCCAGATTGAACTCGCCCCAGCCCACGCCGGTCAGCGGGTATTGCTGCAGCAGGCGCCAGGCATTGGCCAGGATGGCCAGGCGCGAGGGCGAACCCGCGCCCTCGGCCAGCCGCGACTCGGCGCCGAAGGCCTGGCCCGAGCTGGCGGCCCAGGCCGACATCAGCAGCCAGCTCAGGCCCAGCATCAGCGGCGTGGCCACCAGGGCCCAGCGCGAGAGCCGGGTCAGCTTGCGGTCCAGCAGACCCCAGAGCGCCAGCAGGCCGACACCGATCATGCCGGTGCGCGAGGCGCTCAGCACCACGGCGAACACCAAGGCGAACAGCAACGCCGGCAGCGCGGCCGCCCAGGGCCGGCCCCGGCGCGAGTTGGCCAGCCAGACCGCTGCGACGCAGGCCCACATCAGCAGGCTGGCCAGATGATTAGGCTGGCGCATATTGCCGACCGCCCGGCCGACCACGCCGGAGCGTGCGATCACGCTGCCATCGGCCCAGCCCGGCGCGAACACCTGGACCAGGGCCACCGCCACGCTCAGCAGCCCGGCCACCAGCAGGGCCAGGCAGAACAGGTCCATCACCGGCTCGCGCGCCCGCGCGTCGCCACCGGCGCGCAGGCCGGCCAGCAGCACCAGCAGCGCTGCGGCCAGCGCGGCGGCGCTCGACAAGCCATTGGGCGCGACCAGCGCCGCCAGCAGCAGCAGCCCCAGCGCCAGCAGCGCCGCGTTCGGGCGCAAGCCCTGCCTCGCCGGTGCCAGCAGGTACAGACACAGTCCCCAGCCGGCCAGCGCGGCGAGCTGGTTGAACAGCGTCGCCATCGGCGTCAGATTGTAGGCAATCAGCGGCGGCAGTGCACAGGCCGCCAGCAGGGCGGCCAGCAGCGCGGGTGAGGCATGAAGGGGGTGCGTCGGGCGATCCATGGGGCGGCATCATGGCATGCCGGCCGCCCCGTGGCCTCAGCGCAGCGCCATCGCCACCGTCAGGCGCAGGCCGCGCGGCTCGACCGGGTGGAAATGCCGGTCGGCCACCGGCGCCGCTTCGCCGGCCAGGCGCGACTCGTAGAAATAGTCGATGTCGCTGGCGCGCCGGTCGAAGAGATTGAAGACATCCAGGCTCACGGTGACGCGCGGCGTCGCACGCCAGCTGGCGCGCGCGTAGGCCAGGGTGGTGGCACGGGAGCGCTGCGAGCCGTCCTCGACCAGATCGCGCGGGCCGAAATGGCGCAGCTGCAGCTGGCCCGACCAGGGCGCGCCCGGCTCGGCCCAGCTCAGGCCCAGCGAGGCCACCTTGTCGACCGCGCCGGGCACGCGCTGGCCCTCGGGGGCCGGGTCGCGGTAGCGAGCACGGGAGGCGGCCCAGTCCAGGTCCAGCTGCCAGTCGCGGCCGAGGCGCCAGTGGCTGTTCAGCTCCAGGCCCTGGCGCCGGCTGGCGCGCGAGGCCTCGGTATCGCCGGCGTCGCCGACAAAGACCAGCTCCGAGTCCAGCTCCAGCCGCCACAGCGCCAAGCTGGTCTGCCAGCCCGGCAGCCACTCGCCGCGCAGGCCCAGCTCGCCGCCGCGGCTGGCGGCAAGACCCGGCACGGCGTCTATCGCCGTGCCCTGCTTGGGCGAGAGCCGCGCCGTCGTGCCGCGCGCGTCATTGCTGTGGAAGCCGCGACCGTAGTTGATGAAGAACTCGGTGCTGGCCCAGGGACCGAGCACCAGGGCCAGCTTGGGGCTGAGCTGGCGGTCGCTGGCTCGGCCGCTGTTGGCCGCGATCGAGCTGTCGACGTGAAAGCGCGCCGCGTCGGCACGCAGGCCGACGACGCTGCGCAGCCAGGGCGTCCAGCCGCTGGCCAGTTCGGCGTAGACGCCCAGGCTGCTCTCGCGCACCCGGCTCTCCTGCGTCGTGCCCAGGCGCTGGCGCTGCGCGGTGGCATAGAGGCCCACCGGGCTCAGCCGGTCGTGGCGGGCCTGGCTGCCGAGGCTGATCTGCTGCTCGGCCCCGGCCCACTGGAACTGCCAGCGCCGGCTCAGCTCGCCACCGAGCACGCGGCGCGACTCGGCCTGCTCGAACTGGTCGCCGTTGACCGGGTCGTCCTGGAAAAAAGTGAAGTTCGAGAACAGGTTCAGACGCGAGTGGATCAGGTAGGCACTGGCCTGCCAGTTGCCATCGGCCATCTGGCGCTGCAGCTGGCCCGAGATCGACCAGCGCTGGCTGCGCCCGCCGTCGCTGGCGTCCAGGCTGCCGAAGCGGCCCAGATCACCCGCATCGACCGCGCGCTGCGGAATCTGGTCGGTGGCGGTCCAGCGGTTGCGGTAGGCCATCAGGCTCAGCGAGCGCGAGCCCTCGGCCGTGCGCTCGCTGTAGCGCAAGAGGCCGTTGAACTTGCGTGCGCGCTGCGGTGTTTCCCACGGGCCGTCGTTGCCCTGCAGCTCCAGCGCGCCCAGCCAGCGCCCGGCACCGGCGCCGCCGCCATCGGCCAGCAGCGCGCGGGCATGGCCGTGCCCGCCCAGCGTCAGGCTGGCAAGACCTGGCCCCATCTCGTCGCGCAGCCGCAGCCGGGCGCTGCCGGCCGAGGCGAAATCGCCGTCGCTGGCGAAGTAAGGGCCTTTGCGGTAGTCGATGCGCTGGACCAGTTCGGGGATCAGGAAATTCAGATCGCTATAGCCCTGGCCATGGGCATGGCTGACCATATTCACCGGCATGCCGTCGACAAAGGTCGCGAAGTCGGTGCCGTGGTCGAGATTGAAGCCGCGCAGAAAGTACTGGTTGGCCTTGCCGTCGCCGCTGTGCTGGGTGACGATCATGCCCGGCACGAACTCCAGCAGCTCGGCCGGCCGCAACACCGGCCGCGCCTCGATCAGGCTGGCCCGCACCGAGCCCTCGCTGGCGGCGCTGGCCTGGCCCAGGCCCAGCTGGTAGTGGCCCAGCAGTTCGACCTTGTCGAGTTTCTCGACCTGGGCCAGCGCGCCCAAGGGCGCGAGCAGGGCCAGCGCGGCAATCCGGTGTTTCATGACAACTCCAGCAGTTTGAGATCGAAGGCCCGCTCCAGCAGCCAGACCAGGGCCAGCGCCGCCGCCAGCAGCGAGCCGCCGCCCAGCAGCCAGCGGCTGTAGAAACTTTGCTTTCGCAGCAACCAGGCCAGCGGCACGAAGACCGCGACGATGAGCAGCTGCCCGGCCTCGACGCCCAGGTTGAACATCAAGAGCGGCCCGGCCAGCGCGCCCTGCCCCAGCCCCAGATCCCTCAGCGCACCGGCAAAGCCGAAGCCATGGATCAGGCCGAAGACGAAGCTCAGCTTCCAGCGTGCTTGCTTGACCACCGGCCAGAGGTTGTTCAGCGCGGCCAGCAGCACGCTGGCCGCAATCAGTGATTCGACCCAGCGCGATGGTGGGTCCAGCACCCCGAAGACGGCCAGGCCCAGCGTGATCGAATGGGCGACGGTGAAGGCGGTCACGACGCCGACCACCTCGACCAGCGCCGGCCGCAACACCGGGGCCGGGGCCCAGCTGACCGACAGCCGCAGCAGCACCGCCGGCAGCAGCAGCACCAGCAGGAACAACACGTGGTCGATACCGATCCAGATGTGGTGCACGCCTTCGAGGAAGAAGCCGCCGAGTCCCAGTGCGGCGGCGGCGTCGCCCAGCTTGAGCTGCTGTGGCCGGCCATCGGGTGCCAGCACTAGCAGCCGGGCCTCGTGCGTACCTTGCTCCAGCCGGGCAATGCCGCGGTGGGTCGGGTCGCTGGCGGCAAACAGCCGGTAGTTCAGGGTCAGGTCTTGCGGCGGGGCTTCGCAGTGCCAGCTGCGGCTCAGCACCGCATAGCGGCCATCGCTGTGCGAGCTGATCTGCAGCGGCCGATAGGCGTCGGGCTTGCAGGCCTGGCCCTTGGCATCGCGCAGATCGAGGCTCAGGCCCTGCTCGGCCAGGGCCTGGATCGCCGGGGCGCGGGAGCGCAGCTCGCCCCATTGCAGCGCGCCGTCCGCATCGGCATCCAGATCCAGTTCGCGGTCCAGATCGCGCAGTGCGATGTCAAAGCGCTGCTCCAGCGTCGCACCCTGCAGGTTCAGGCGCAGATAGGCATCGCTGGGCTTGTGGGCCTGGGCCGGTAGCGCGAGCAGACACAGCAGGATCGACAACAGGCATGTCAGCGCTCTCATCGTGCGGCCTCCCTCGCGCGGGCCAGCAGCAGCGCATCGGCCGGCTCGCGCTGCTGCGCCCAGTTGGCCTCGGCATGAGCCAGCGCGGCCTTGGCATCACCTTGCAGGTCCAGCGCGAAGCGGGCCAGCTCGCGCTCATGGCCACCGTCGCCGCGCAGCCCTGCGGCCTCGAAGCGGGCCTGCAGCTCGGCCACGGCCGGTTTGGCGCGGGCCGTGTCGCCGCTGCGCTGCCAGGCAATCGCCAGGCGCAAGAGCAGCGCGTCGGCCGACGCCTGGCCCTGCAGCAGCGCGACCACCTCGGGCCAGCGCTGGCGCTCCAGCAGCCAGTCGGCATAGGCGGCGCGGGTGTAGACATCGTTGTTCAGGTCCAGTGCGCTGCGGTACAGGGCCTCGGCCGTCGGTTCGCCGCGTCGGTGTGCGAGCTCGGCACGCAGCAGCGCGATCCAGCCGGCGGGTGCGCCGGGTTGGCGGGCCAGCCGCGCCAGCTCTTGAGCGGCCGCGTCGCCCCCGCCCTGCAGGCTGGCCAGCTCGGCCAGGCAGACCCGGCCATGCAGCGCGCCATCGCCGCGTGAATCGGCCAGGCGCTGGCAGCCGGCCTGCGCTTCGGACAGGCGGCCGCGCAGCTGCAGCAGTGCGGCGCGGTTCAGCTCGGCCTGGGCCTGGATGGTCGGCGAGGTGCCGGGTGTGGCCAGCAGCGCATCGAGATCGGCCAGCGCCGCGTCGAAGCGGTGCTGGCTTTGCGCAATCGTCGCGCGCAGCAGCCGCACCGGGGCCGGTGGCGCCGGCTGGCTCCACCAGGGCGCGAGCGCGGCCTGGGCCAGGCCGAGCTCGCGCGGGTCGCCCAGCGCTCGCGACCGCGCGATGGCCTCACGCGCCAGTTGCAGCGCCAGCGGCAGGTTGGTCGGGGCCGCGCCCAGTTGGTCCCGCAGGCGGCGCTGCTCGGCGCCGAGGCGCTTGGGCAGTCGCTCCACCAGTTCGGTGTCGCTGGTCGGGGTGTAGGGCTGCTCAGCGACGGCTGGCAGGGCCAGGCAGCACAGCAAGAACAATGTGATACGCATGACCCTGCCCCCGGCTCAGCCGAGCGAGACCGGCTCGTCGGTCTCGCTGCTGGGCGGCACCGACACATTGTCGGCACCCAGCGGCTCGGCGCTGTCACTGGCGGTCTGGCTCTGCTCGATGGCGAACTGCGTGAAGCTGGCCGACGAGGCCAGCGCGCTGTCCGGCACCTGGGCCGGGCCGACCGGCGGCGGCACGACGACCACGTCCTCATGATCGCTGCCACCGCAGGCGCTCAGCAACGCGCCGGCCAGCAAGCCGAGCAGAATCGTCTTGTTGAAGGTTCTCATGGCCTGCTCCTTACTTGGTGCCGCCGACCGGCGTGAACAGATAGGGGAAGCCGGCCAGCAGCGGTGCCGTGGCCTGGTCGACCGCGTCGTGCAGCTTCAGCGCGGTGGCGCCCAGCGGCACATTCGAGGGCTTGCAGTCGGCACCGAAGCCCAGCGCATTGGTATCGCCATTGGCCATGCACAGGCCGCCCATCACCGCGATCAGCGAGACATCGACCACATCGTCCTTGGGGCGGCGGCCGTTCGGGAAGCCGGCCAGATCGTTGCCGCCGGCCAGGATGTTGCCGACCACGCCGAGCCGGTTCTGCTGCGCAAACGGCACCGGCGCGATCGCGGTATTGAGCCGCAGCATCTCCGAGGCCACCACATTGGCGGGCTGGTTGACGCCCTTGATGCCGGTCAGAAAGGTCGTGACCAGATCGGTGCGCGGCAGGTTCTTCGGCGCGGTGCCGGGCAGGGCCAGCGCGATCTCCAGCAGGGCCGGCAGGCTGGGGTTCGTCACATAGGTGGCGAACTGGCCATCGTCCTTGGGTTTGGCACTGTTGAAACGGTCCTTGTCGGGCAGGCCGATGACCACCTCGTTGACCAGGGGCATGCCCAGGCGCGACACCTGCACCCAGGCGCCACCGGCCTTTTCTGTGCTCTGGTGGCCGGGTTTCGGGCTCGGGTCGAGCACGCGGGCCTGGCGCAGGCTGGCCGTGGTCCAGCCGCCGATCACGGTCTCGGTGCCGGCGGTCAGGCAGCTCTTGTGCAGCTCCAGCGCCAGGGTCGTGACGTTCTTGTCGTCGATGGTGTTCTTGACCGCGCCGATCAGCGTCGGGTCGGTGATCACGCCGACCGGCGCATTGACCAGGTCGAAGATGGTGCCGAGATTGACCGCGAACGGGTCCTTGCGCTGGCCGACAAAGACCTTGCCCGGCATCGCGCAGCCGGGGATGTTGATGCTGTGCACATGCTTGCCGGCATAGGCAGCGTAGTCCGGAATGGTCTTGACGCCGATGTTGTCGACCGGCTTGTCGAAACTGGTGCCGCCGCCGCTGGCATTGCTGACGGCCTGGCGGCTGCCGCTGCGGCGGTCGCCGCGCACGATGTCTATCGTGTAGCTCTCGTTCAGATTGAGGGTGGCGGCGCGCGGCTCGCTGACCGCACCGGCTTGTATCAGCGGGATCGCGACATTCTTGTCACCGATCGGCAAGGTCACGCTGTTGAGCTTGTTCTTGAAGCGGAACTGGAAGCTGAGGTCTTCCTTGGCGTCGCCGTTGTTGTCGATATGGATCTCGTAGAGCGCGTTCGGATCGAGCGAGAAGTAGTTCGGGCCGCCGTAGGCATCCTGCAGCGGCAGGTAGTTGGCGATCACGGTCACATAGTCGCTGCGGCCGGCCTCGTAGCTGGCGAACATATAGAAGTCGCTGGCATCGACCTTGGGCACGGTCGTGATGAAAGGGGCTTCGCGGTGGCTGGAGGCTTGGGCGCCGCCGGCCAACAACAGGCCGACGGCCAGCGCGATCAAGGTGGCGCGCGGGCGCACCTGGGATGAGGCTTTGCATTGCATGAGGCGTCTCCGGATGGCGGTTGGCCCAATGCCAACCTGCTGTCCTTACGCCCCGCATCCCCGATCGGATGCAGCCGCTATCCAATTTCCTAGGGGGTCAGCGCCGCTCCACCACCACCGGCTGCAGCGCCAGCGCCTGGCGCACCCGCTCGGCCGCCTGGCGCGCGTCCTCGCGCGTCGGGTAGGGGCCGGCCTGCAGGCGGTGCAGCGCGCGGTCCTTGAAGACGGCCAGCAACGGGGCCATCCAGTCGGCCTCCTTCAGCAGCTGCTGCCGAAAGGACTCGGCCCCGGCCAGCTGCGAGAACGCGCCGAGCTGCACCCAGAAGCCCGGTGCGGCTACCGTGCGTATCTGCGGCAGCGGGGCCTCGTCGGCCAGCAGCGCGGCGGGGTCGGTGGTGGGCACGGCGGTGGCAGCGGGCATGGCGGCCGGCGGCACCGCTGCGACGCTGGCCGTGGTGCTCAGCGCCGGCGCGCCGCTGGCTTCGCTGGCCACATAGACGGGCGGCGGCTCGACCGGCGCGGCCGGCTCGCTGCCGCGCATCCAGGCGCCGGTGCGGATGTCCTCATAGGTCAGCCGCTCCAGCTCGACCGCACCGACCCCGCGCAGCAGGTCCAGCTTCAGCGCGGCGGTGTAGCTGAGGTCGATGATGCGGCCGCGATGGAAGGGGCCGCGGTCGTTGACCCTGACGATGATCTCGCGGCCGTTCTTCGGATTGCGCACCCGCGCATAGCTGGGGATGGGCATGGTCGGATGCGCGGCCGTCATCGCATACATGTTGTAGATCTCGCCGCTGGCGGTCGGCCGGCCATGGAACTTGCGGCCATACCAGGAGGCCAGGCCACGCTCGATCAAGGGCTCGTCGCCCGCCATCGGCTCGTAGCGCTGGCCCAGCACCTCGTAGGGCTTGTTGGGCCCGCCCTTGCGGATGTTTTCCAGCTTGGGCGCCGCATCGGGCACCTTGTGCAGATCGGGCGGGATCACCGCATCGGGGCCATCGCGGGCCGGCCAGCCGCCGGCCGGCGGCGTCGGTCGCGGGGCCGGCGCGGTACTGGGGGCGGGCGCGCGGCTGGCGCAGCCGACCAGCAGGGCCAGCAGCACGAGGGCGGGCAGGGACTTGGACATCAGCATTGGGCGCGATGGTAGCCGGGATGCGCACGGGCGCTGCCCGACTACGCAAAGCCCGCAACCCGGCTCCCCGTCGACTTGGCTATGCTGCGCCATCCACAGCATCGTCCCGCCCATCATGACCGACTATGTTTTCGCTCCCGAGGCCCAGCCCAGTGTCGCCGTGCGCGGCAGCCGCCAGCGCTACGCCGTCGCCCGCATCTTCTGCGTCGGCCGCAATTACGCCGCCCATGCCCGCGAGATGGGCAGCGATCCGGATCGCGAGCCGCCGTTCTATTTCAGCAAGCCGGCCAATGCGCTGGTGCCGTCCGGCGCCAGCATCGCCTATCCGCCCGGCACCAGCAATTTCCATTACGAGATGGAACTGGTGATCGCGATCGGCGCGCCGGTCTTCAAGGTGGCGCCCGAGGCCGCCGAAGCGGCCATCTGGGGCTATGCCGCCGGCCTGGACATGACGCGCCGCGATCTGCAGAACGCCGCCAAGGCCAACGGCCGGCCCTGGGACATCGGCAAGGGCTTCGAGAACTCGGCCGTGATCACCGAGCTGGTGCCGGCCAGCGAGATCGGCCACCCGAAGGCCGGCGCGATCACGCTGGCGGTCAACGGTGTCGAGAAGCAGCGCGGCGATCTGTCGGACATGATCTGGAGCGTGCCCGAGATCGTCGCCAATCTGTCGCAGTACTACCACCTGGGCCCGGGCGATCTGATCTACACCGGCACGCCCGAGGGCGTCGGCGCGGTCAAGCCCGGCGATGTGATCACCGGCGTGATCGAGGGCCTGGATAATCTGAGCCTCACGATCAAAGACCCCGACTGAGCGATGTTCGATCACAACGAGAGCCTGGACCAAGCCCGCGAGCGCAATATCCGCGAGGCGCTGATGGAAGACATCGGGGTCTGCGACTGGACCGCCCGGCTGGTGCCGGCCGGTCGCCGCGTCAAGGCCCAGCTGCGGGTGCGCGAGGCCGCCGTGCTGTGCGGGCGCCCCTGGTTCGACGGGGTGTTCGCCGCGCTCGATGCGACGGCCCGCATCGAGTGGCTGTATGAGGAAGGTGCGCGCATGAGCGCCGACACCGTGGTCTGCGAGATCGAGGCCGACGGCCGGGCCCTGCTGTCGGCCGAGCGGCCGGCGATGAACTTTCTGCAACTGCTGTCCGGCACGGCGACCCTGACCCGTGCCCATGTCGACGCGATCGCCGGCGCCAGCACCAATCCACGCGGCTGCGCCGTGCTGGACACGCGCAAGACCCTGCCGGGCCTGCGCCTGGCGCAGAAGTATGCGGTGCGCATCGGCGGCGGCGCGAACCAGCGCCTGGCCCTTTATGCCGGCATTCTGATCAAGGAAAACCATATCGCGGCGGCCGGCGGTGTCGCAGCGGCGCTGCGTGCGGCCCAGGCGCTGAACGCGGGCGTGGACATCCAGATCGAGGTCGAGAGCATCGCCGAGCTGCAGCAGGCGCTGGACGCCGGTGCGCTCAGCGTGCTGCTGGACAATTTCAGCGAGACGATGATGCGCGAGGCGGTGGCCGTGACGGCCGGCCGGGCGCTGCTGGAAGTCTCGGGCGGGGTCGAGCTTGACCAGCTGCGCTGGATCGCTGCCACCGGCGTCGACCGCATCTCGATCGGTCGGCTGACCAAGGATGTGAAGGCGGTCGACTACTCGATGCGGGTGCTGGGACCGGTCTGAGCTGGCCAGATGTAAACGTCGGCAACAGTACGACAGACTAGGGATTGCCCGGGTATTCTGCGAAGCCCGCCATTTGGCGATGCGTTGGCAGCGAGGGCTTTGTGGACAGCAAGACAGCAGCAGTGCTCGACCGTGACACCGGCTTTACGCTGGATGCGGGCCTGCTCGCCCAGCGCAAGGCGGCGCGGGCGCGTCGGCTGTATACCCAGCAGATTCCGGCACTGAGATTGCTGGGTTTCGCGATCCTCAGCGTGATCGCGCTGCTCAATATGCCCGGCGGCGGACTGGCCCGGCCCGAGCTGATGGTGCTGATGGCCTTCAATATGGGCTATGCGCTGCTGGGCTGGCTGGCGCTGCGCCTGGGCTGGGGGCGCAGCGGGCGGGTCGATCTGAGCCTGGTCTTCTTCAATCTCGATGTGCTGGCCTGGCTGCCGACGCTCTATCTGCTGGAGCAGGGGCAGCTGTTCTTTGCCTACTTCATGCTGGTGCGGGTGGTCGACCAGATCGGCTTCGGCTTCAGGCGCGCCTTCTATTTCGTCCATGTGATCACGCTGGCCTATCTGGCCTACGGGCTGGGCATCGCCGCGCTGGACCCGGCCCGGGCCCTGTGGAACGAGCGCCTGGGCATTGCCGCCTCGATGTATCTGCTGGGCGTCTATCTGGCCGCCACCGGCCTGGTGATGGAGCGGCTGCGCCGGCGTGCCCGCGAGGCGGTGCGCACCGCCCATCTGCTGGTCGAGCAGCTGGAGCAGAAAGCCCATGCGCTGGAGCTGCAGACCATAGAGCTGGACGCGGCGCGGCGCCAGGCCGAGCAGGCCAACCAGGCCAAGTCGCAGTTTCTGGCGGCCACCAGCCACGAGATCCGCACGCCGATGAACGGCATCCTCGGCGCGGCCGAGCTGCTGATGGGCACGACCCTGACCCCGATCCAGCAGCGCTATGTGCAGACCGCCCACCATTCGGCCACCGCCTTGCTGGGCCTGATCGACGATGTGCTGGACCTGTCGCGCATCGAGGCCGGCAAGCTGGAGCTGCGGCCGGTGGTGCTGGACCTGCGCGCCCTGGTGGGCGAGGCGCTGGAGCTGGTGATGGCGACGACGCGCGACAAGCCGGTCACGCTGAGCGCCCATGCCTCGGTCAAGCTGCCGCCCCGGGTGCTGGCCGACGCGACACGCCTGCGCCAGCTGCTGGTGAATCTGCTGCACAACGCGGTCAAGTTCACCGACCGGGGCAGCGTGCGCCTGGAGGTGCTGGTGCTGGAGGCGCAGCCGCTGCGCGTGCGCTTCTCGGTGCGCGATACCGGCATCGGCATCCCGGCCTCGCAGCTGGAGACCATCTTCGACACCTTCACCCAGGTCGACAGCTCCAGCACCCGGCGCCACGGCGGCGGCGGCCTGGGGCTGGCCATCGTCAAGGAGCTGACCGAGCTGATGGGCGGCCAGGTCAATGTCGACAGCGATGTGGGCCAGGGCTCGCACTTCTGGATCGACCTGCCGCTGCAGGTCGCCGGCGAGGAGGCCGTCACGGTGGCCGCGCCGCTGGAGAGCGCCCATGAGGCGGTGACGGTCAATGTGCTGGTGGCCGAGGATGACCCGGTCAACCAGATGGTGGTCGAGGGCATGCTGAAGATGCTGGGCTGCCAGGTCGATGTGGTCAACGACGGCCAGGCCGCCCAGGCGGTGGCGCGCAAGGGGCAGTACGACATCATCTTTATGGACTGCCATATGCCGCAGATGGACGGCTACGAGGCCACCCAGCGCATCCGCGCCACCGAGCAGGACGGCAGCCGGCGCACCCCCATCGTCGCGCTGACCGCCGATGCGCTGGCCAGCGACCGCGAGCGCTGCCTGCAGGCCGGCATGAACGACTTCATGACCAAGCCGGTCAACCGCGCGCAGCTGGCAGCGATGATCAAGCGCTGGACCGGGCTGGCCACCCTGCCGACCACGCAGTGGTGAGCGAGGGGCCGGCTTGAGGTCCAATATCGCCATGGACAAAGCCCAAGACACCGAGCAACGCCTCACCGATCTGGAGATCAAGGCCAGCTTCACCGAAGACCTGGTCGACCACCTGAACCAGACCGTGATCCGCCAGCAGCAGCAGATCGATGCGCTGCTGCACGAGCTGGCCGCGCTGCGCGAGCGCGCCACGGCGCCGGCCGAGAGCGTGGGCTTTCGCAGCCTGCGCGACGAGCTGCCGCCGCACTACTGAGCCGGCGGCGTCAGCGTCACCTGCACCTGGGCCTGCATCGCCTCCCCGCCGCCGCCCAGGCGCATGCCGCGCACCGGGCAGGCGTCCAGATAGTCGGCGCCGATGGCCAGCTTTACATAGCGACCGTCGGCCAGGCATTGGTTGCTGACGTCGAAGCCCAGCCAGCCCTCGGTCAGCCGCGCCTCGGCCCAGGCATGGCTGGCCACATGGTGGTCGTCGGTGGCCAGATAGCCGGACACATAGCGCACCGGCACGCCCAGCAGGCGCGCGCAGGTGGCAAACACCTGGGCATGGTCCTGGCAGACGCCCAGCCGGCGCTCGAAAGCCTCGGCCGCCGGCGTGGCGGCATCGGTGAAGCCGGGGGTGTAGGGCATCTGCACACCCAGCGCCTGCATCAGCGCCAGCAGGCCGTCGCGGGTGTCGGCGGCGACGCCGCCGGCATGGGCCTGGGCGAAGGCGCGCAGCGCCGCATCGGCGCGGGTCAGGGCCGAGTCGCGCAGGAACAGCTCGGGCGGGAAGGCATCCTGCGGGTCGGGCCGGGGCGGGCCGTCAACGGTGTCGACCAGGCCCTCGGCGCGCAGCCGGATCTCGCTGTGCGGCCGGTCCATGCTCAGCACATGCATCACATTGCCATAGGCGTCCTTGCCCCGGCTGGCCCGGCCCGGCAGGCTGAGCACCCAGCGCAGCACGCGCTGGCCGGCGCCGTCGGTGGGTGTCAGGCGCAGGTACTGGGTGCTGCGCTTGACGGGGTGGTCGTAGCGGTAGACCGTCTCATGGCTGATCGCGAGGCGCATCAGTTGGCTTCCAGATAGGCTTCGCGGATCGCGTTGGCGAGCTGGGCCGATTCTTCGAGGAACTGGGTCAGCCAGCGGTGCACACCGGCGTCCAGGATCTCGTCGACCGCGCCGTACTCCAGCCGCAGCGCCAGCTGGCCGGCCAGGCGCTTGACCTCGCGGCCGGCATCCTGCGCGCCCGGTTTCGCCTCGATATGCGGCAGGATCGCGACGATCTCGTCGCAGCAGGCCCGCAGCGAGCGCGGGATATCGGGCCGCAGTATCAGCAGCTCGGTGACGCGGCGGCCGTCCAGGCTTTCGCGATAGACCGCGTGATAGGCCTCGAAGGCCGACAGCGAGCGCAGCAGCGCGCTCCAGGCATAGAAGTCGGGCGCGCTCTCGACCGGCACGTCCACCGGCACTAGGCTCTCGACCGCCGGCTCGATCAGCTGCGACTTCACATCGAGCAGGCGGGCGGTGTTGTCGGCCCGCTCGATGAAGGTGCCCAGGCGGATGAAGTTGTAGGCATCGTTGCGCTGCAGGGTGCCGTAGGTGGCGCCGCGGAACAGGTGCGAGCGCTCCTTGACCCAGTCGAAAAAGCTCGAGACGCTGGGGATGCCGCGCTTGGGGAAGCTGCGCGCCTCCAGCCAGGTGCTGTTGATGGCCTCCCACATCTCGGCGGTGATCTGGCCGCGCACCGCATGGGCGTTTTCGCGCGCGCCCTTCAGGCAGCTCAGCACCGAGGCCGGGTTGCTCAGGTCCAGCGCCATGAAGTTGAACAGATGCTCGGGGTCCAGCGAGGACTGGCTTTGTGTGAAGGACTCCAGCGTGCCGGTGACGGCCAGCGGCGCGGCCAGCTCGGTCATCGCGCCACGGCTTTGCGGCAGCAGGGACAGCGAGTGCGTCACATCGAGCATGCGCACCAGGTTCTCGGCGCGCTCCAGATAGCGGCTCATCCAGAAGAGTTGGGAGGCGGTACGTGACAACATGATCAGGACTCCCGCCGGGCCGCCCCAAGGGAGGCCTGCGCCCCCTCGGGGGGCAGTGAACGAAGTGAACCTGGGGGCTCCACACCTTCCAGGATCCAGGTGTCTTTGGTGCCGCCGCCTTGCGAGGAGTTGACGACCAGGGAACCCTGCTTCAGGGCGACACGCGTCAGCCCGCCGGCGACCATGCTGATCTCGCGGCCGCTCAGCACAAAAGGCCGCAGATCGATATGGCGCGGTGCGATCCCGGCCTCGACAAAGGTCGGGCAGCTCGACAGGCACAGGGTCGGCTGGGCGATGTAGTTGCTCGGGTTGGCCTTGACCCGCGCGCGGAAGTCGTCGACCTCGGCGGCCGTCGAGGCCGGGCCCACCAGCATGCCGTAGCCGCCGGCACCGTGCACTTCCTTGACCACCAGCTCGGCCATGTGCTTGAGCACATGGTCCAGATCGGCCGGCTTGCGGCATTGCCAGGTCGGCACGTTGTGCAGGATGGGTTCCTCCTTCAGATAGAAGCGGATCATGTCGGGCACATAGGGGTAGATGGACTTGTCGTCGGCCACGCCGGTGCCTATCGCATTGGCCAGGATCAGATGACCCTGCTTGTAGACCGACAGCAGACCCGGCACGCCCAGCATCGAGTCGGCACGGAAGGCCAGCGGGTCGAGGAAGGCGTCATCGATGCGGCGGTAGATCACGTCGACCCGTTTCGGGCCCACGGTGGTGCGCATATAGAGGTAGTCGTCCTTCACGAACAAGTCCTGACCCTCGACCAGTTCCACCCCCATCTGCTGGGCCAGGAAGGCATGCTCGAAATAGGCGCTGTTGAAGGGGCCGGGGGTCAGCACGACCACATTCGGGTTCTCGACCTCGGCCGCATGCCGCAAGGTGTCGAGCAGCAGGGTCGGGTAATGCGCGACCGGGGCCACCGGATAGCGGGAGAACAGCTCGGGGAACAGCCGCATCATCATCTTGCGGTTTTCCAGCATATAGCTGACGCCCGAGGGCACGCGCAGATTGTCTTCCAGCACGTAGTAGCCGCCGTCCGAGTGGCGTATCAGGTCGACCCCGGTGATGTGGGCGTAGATGCCGTGCGGCAGGTCCAGGCCCTGCATCGCCGGCTGGTACTGGGCATTGGCGAAGACCTGCTCGGCCGGGATCAGGCCGGCCTTGATGATCTCGTGATCGTGGTAGATGTCCCACAGAAAGCGGTTCAGCGCGGTGACGCGCTGGCGCAGTCCGGCCTCCAGCATCTGCCATTCGCTGGCCGGCACGATGCGCGGCACGGTGTCGAAAGGGATCAGGCGCTCGGCGCCGGCCTCGTCGCCGTAGACGGCGAAGGTGATGCCCACCTTGTGGAACAGCAGGTCGGCCTCGGCCCGCTTCTTGGCCAGGGCTTCGGGCGTCTGGGCTTGCAGCCACTGGTCGAAGGCCTGGTAATGGGGGCGTATGGCCCCGTCGGCGAGCAGCATCTCGTCATAGTGGCCCGGGGCGGGAAGGGTGAGCGCATGCATGTTGAGAAAGACTCCGTCGGCTTGAATCGCGATAGACGCAAGGGCTGTGCCCAGGCCTGCTTTGCTTGCCTGCAGTGCAGCTTGCCCGAGTTTGGTGCGTTCGGCCAGCGGCTGATGAATCGGCCATGTGCTGGCTTGGTGCGCGATGCCCGTCGCCCGACTTGCGGTGCATCGACGACCGGGCTACAAAGCGGCCCATGACTGTCGCGACGCAAGACCTGACCCGCCCCCGCAAGGACCGCCTCTCGCTGGGCAGCTGGCTGACCGCGGCCGTGCTGACGGCGGTGCTGCTGGCGGTGCTGAGCTGCGCCTGGCTGATCGAGAATTTCGCACGCGCCCATGCCGAGCGGCGCGCGACCGAGTCGCTGCGCCAGATCGCGCTGGACTTCCGTGATGCACTGGACCGCGGCATGGCCCAGCAGTTCCAGGAGGTCAAGGTGCTGTCGCAGCTGGAGCTGTTTCAGCGCCACGACGATGTGCCGGCGATGCGCCGCGCGCTGGAGCAGATCCGGCTGGGCTTTGGTCACTTCGCCTGGCTGGGCGTGACCGATGCCGAGGGCCAGGTGCTGGCCGCCGGCGGCGGCCTGCTCGAAGGGGTCAATGTCGCTAAGCGGCCCTGGTGGCAGGGCGGCAAGGCCGGCCCCTTCGTCGGCGATGTGCATGCGGCGGTGCTGCTGGAGAAGCTGCTGCCCAAGCAGAGCGAGCCCTGGCGCTTTGTCGACTTTGCGCTGCCGCTGCGCGATGAGCGCGGCCGCTATCTGGGCGTGTTCGGCGTGCATCTGAGCTGGGCCTGGGCGCGCCAGATCAAGAACGAACTGATCGACGCGGCGATGGAGTCGCATGCGGCCGAGGCCCTGGTGATCGGGCAGGACGGCACGGTGCTGCTGGGCCCCCCGGCTTTGGAAGGACGCAAGCTGGCGCTCGATATGGGCACGATAGGCACGGCCCGGCGCTACAGCGATGCCGGCATCGACTATTTCGCGGTGACGGCCGCGACGCGCGGCCAGGGCAGCTACCCGGGCCTGGGCTGGACCATCCTGATGCGCACGCCGACCAGCGTCGCGCTGGCCGACTACCAGAGGCTGCGCGGCCAGATCGTGATGGTGGCGCTGGCGCTGGTGGCCCTGTCCGTGCCGCTGGCCTGGCTGCTGGCGCGCCGCCTGTCGGCGCCGCTGGAGCGCCTGGCCGCCGTGATCTCGGCCCGGCGCCATCTGGGCGATGAGCCGCTGCCGCGGGTGGGGGGCTATCGCGAGGTGGCCCTGCTGTCAGGCGCGCTGGCCGATCTGTCGGCCCGCCAGGCCCGGCAGGACGCAACGCTGGCCGAGCTCAACACCTCGCTGGAGCAGCGCGTCGAGCAGCGCACCGCCGAGCTGCAGCAGGCGCTGCGCCAGCTGCAGGCGGGCGAGCGGCGGCTGCGCACCATTGCCGACAACCTGCCGGTGCTGATCTCCTATATCGACCGCGAGCAGCGCCTGCAGTTCCTGAACGCGACCTTCAAGCCCTGGATGGACATCGACCCGGCTCGCGCCCTGGGCCAGCGTCTGCCCGAGCTGATCGGCCCCGAGGCCTATGAGCCGCGTCGCCAGGCCCTGCAGCAGGCCCTGGACGGCGAGCGGGCCAGCTTCGAGACCGAGGCCGAGGCGGGCGGCGTCAAGCGCCTGCTGCGCGCCGACTACATCCCCGATCTGCTGGAGGACGGCTCTGTGGCCGGCGTCTACACGCTAGCCACCGACATCACGGCGGCCAAGCTGGTCGAGCAGCATCTGGACCGGCTGTCGCGCGTCGACGAACTGACCGGCCTGCCGAACCGGCGCCAGTTCGACGAGCGACTGGACGAGGCGCTGGCCCGCAGCCGCCGCAACTCCCAGGGCATGGCCCTGATCTTCCTGGACATCGACAAGTTCAAGCAGATCAATGACGGACTCGGCCACGCGGCCGGTGATCAGGTGCTGAAGGAGTTTGCCCGGCGCCTGAGCCGCTGCGTTCGCGGCACCGATATGGTGGCGCGGCTGGGCGGCGACGAGTTCGTGCTGATCCTGGAGGGCCTGCACCAGCCCGACGAGGCCGAACTGGTGGCCGGCAAGATCCTGCATGCGATGCAGGCACCGGTGCAGCTGCCCACCGGCCCGCTGCAGCTGGCGACCAGCATGGGGATTGCGGCGTATGACGGTGGGTCCGGCGACCCACCTGTGGCGGCAGAGCTGCTGGCCAGCGCGGATGAGGCGCTGTATCGGGCGAAGGGGGCGGGGAGGGGGTGTTTCAGGTGGGCGGGGCGGAGCTAGCTATTGCGAAATAGCGCCGCTATTTGGACGCATTTCGGTTCCTCGCGGACGGCAACAAGGTTGATCGCGAAAACAGGTCCCTGTCTTATGGCGCGACGAGCGACAGAAGTCCATTGCGCATGGCTCCTGCTCGACTCACTCAGGAACAAGAAAACAAAGAAAGCGCCCGAAGGCGCTTTCTTTGGAGAGGGTTTCAGTTCAGACAGCAGTAAAAGCTGGCTGTATCTTGCCCTATGGTCACGTATGGAGTCGGAGGCCCTTACACGTTGCCCTTGATCAGATAATTCTTCACTGCATCGGTGGTGACGTTGGTAGCATTTACCGTCCAGACGATATTCGAATTGGTATCGTTGGCTGCAAAGTTCGGGCTGACGGTGAACGTCACGGCGCCGGCGGCACCGATACCGGCGGCCAACGTTGCGGTGATAACGCCATCCGCGACGGTTGCTTCAGTAATTTCCTTGCTGGGGGTATAGGCCGGAATGCCGGGTTGACCGGTGTCGCAATTGGTCAGTGCGCCTTGCTCTTGCGCACACAAACCGATCGCCGTCTTCAGGGAGTTCAAGCTCCCCAGCGCAGCGGCAGCCTTGGACTTGGCGGTGTAGTCCTTGTACTGCGGAATCGCCACAGCAGCCAAGATACCAATAATCGCCACGACGATCATCAGTTCGATCAGGGTGAAACCTTGTTGGACGCGCTTCATGCTCATGATGGGGACTCCTGGGAAGAAAAGAAATGCATTGAGGGGTAGAGACACTCCCCCTGAATGCAGGGGCCGTGCCAGGCTTTTGATCGCCTTTGCCGTGACGGATCTCACGGAATTCTGGGGGCTTGCGGGCTTGAAGCGACCATTTTGGTCACCCGGGGCCGCGCGTTTTGTCCTGGCTTCGGGGATCTGACCATTTTTGTCAGTCGGCCCGGCGGCCGGCGCGGTTCAGAGGCTCAGGATGTCGCCGGCCTTCAGCGCGCTGATCCTGTGCGGGCTGCTCAGGGCACCGATCTCGCTCATCACCGCGTCGATCTCGCCGGGTTTGATATGGGTGATGTGGACCGCGACGCTGCCGCCCAACTGGGCCAGTTCGCGGCCTAGCGCGGTGGGGCAGAGATGGCGGCTGATGCGGGCGAGTTGGCGCTCGTCGTCACCAAAAGCGGTTTCAATCACCAGATGGGCGACCTTGATCTCGGACAGGCGTTGCCACAGGGCCGGGTTGGGACCGGTATCCCCGGTGTAGACCCAGTAGCCGGCAGGTGAGTCGACCGCAAAGCCGACCGCCGGGACCGTGTGTTCGGCATTCAGCACCTCGATCTCGCGGCCGCCCAGGTTCAGGCGCTGGCCGATCTCGAAGGGCTGCAGGCTCAGCACCGGGTGCTCGGCGCTGGGCAGGCGGGTGAAGTCGGGCCAGATCACGCCGTTGAAGATGTGCTGGCGCAGCGCGTCCAGCGTCGCTGCCAGCGCGTGGACCTGGATAGGCGGGCGGCCGGCCTGGGCGCGCAGGCGCAGCACGGTGTCGGCCAGCAGTCCGATGGCCAGGATGTGGTCCAGGTGCGAGTGGCTGACCAGAATGTGGTCGATGCGGGCCAGGGCGTCCAGGCCGAGGTCACCGACACCGGTGCCGGCATCGATCAGGATGTCGTCGTCGAGCAGGAAGGCGCTGGTCTTGTAGCCCGCTGCAATGGCGCCGGAGCAGCCCAGGACATGTATGTTCATGCGTCGGAGTCGGAGATGGCGCACGAGATTGTGGGCGCCGTCTCAATTTACGCGCCCCGGGCAGCCCTGCCTAGCTGCGTAGTTCGCGTTTCTCAGCCGATCAGGGGACGGCCGTGGCGATGTCGGGCGGTGGCGTGATTTGCTGCACGGCGGGCCCGGCCTAGGCTGCCGGTTTCAGCCGTCGGGTTCAGAGGCCGGCTTGGACGAACTGCATCTGGGTGCCAGCCAGCTCGATCACATCGCCGCTCTTCAGCGCGACCGATTCACCGACCAGGGGGATGCCGTTGACGCTGGGGCGGGCGCCGCCCTCCACATGGGCGAACACATAGCCGCTGGGGCGCTTGGTGATGGAGGCGACCTGCACGCCGGGCTTGCCGACCGTGGTGACCACCTTGGTCAGGCTGACCTCGCGGCCGGCGGCCGCGCCGGTCAGCACCTTGATGGTGGCCGGCAGCGCGGTGCTGGCGGGCGAACCCAGGGCGCCGAAGGACGAGGGCAGACCGAAACCGCTGGGCACGGCGGAGCCGGGCTTCAGGATCATGGTCTTCTCGTAGTCCACGCTGTCTTCCAGCAGGAACTTGATCTTGTATTTGCCGATCTCGACGACGTCGCTGTTGCTGAGCAACTGCTTCTTGATCGCCTTGCCGTTGATATAGGTGCCGTTGGTGGAGTTCAGGTCTTCGATGAAGACATCGGCGCCCACCATCTGCAGCACAGCATGCTCACCGCTGACCGCCAGGTTGTCGATCACGATGTCGTTGTAAGGCCGCCGCCCCAGGGTGGTCTTGTCCTTGGTGATCTGCACCTCCTTGATCACCACCCCATCGAGCGAAACCACCAGCTTGCCCATGCTTGACCTCAAGTCCTGTTGTCTGTTTTGCGTGCCGGCCGGCCGCTCCAAGCCGCCGATTCGGACCCGACCTTATTTACGACCGAAGGGCCACCATGTCCGGCCGGTCGCCCGGGCGGGACCCTCGGCGCGGGCCAACACAATCGCAATATTATCCTTGCCGCCCATGTCATTGGCCGCATCAATCAAGGCTTGAGCCGCTTCCGACAGCGAAGGGTGGCTTAAGAGCAACTGAGCCAGGGCGTCGTCGTCCAGCATATCGGAGAGTCCATCCGAGCACAGCAGGAACAGATCGCCCGGCTGAACCTCGTGCTGATGCAGCTCCAGCATCACCGTGTCCTCGACGCCAACCGCGCGGGTCACCAGATTGCGGTTGTTGGAATAAGCGGCTTCTTCGGGGGTCAGCAGGCCGGCATCGAGCTGCTCTTGCAGCAGCGAATGGTCGCGGGTCAGCTGACTCAGCTGGCCGTTGCGCAAACGGTAGGCGCGCGAATCGCCGACATGGCCCAGCAGCAGGCCCTCGTCGCGGAACACGGCCAGCACCAGGGTCGTGCCCATGCCGGCATAGCGCGGATTGGTGTTGGCCGCGTTGAAGATGGCGCGGTTGGCGTTGTCGACACAGATGTCCATCGCCCGCTTCACGTCGGCAGCGGTGGCCTTGTTGCTGGTTTCCTTCAGCCAGCGGCCCAGCTCGGCCGTGATGAAGGAGGTCAGCATCTGGCTGGCGACCTCGCCGGCGTTGTAACCCCCCATGCCGTCGGCCAGCACGGCCAGGCTCACGGCCGGGTCCAGCGCCACCGAGTCTTCGTTGTTGTCGCGGGCGCGGCCGACATCGGTAGCGCTGAAGATCTCCACGGTCATGGGCGGGCTGGGCTGTGTCGCTTGGGTCAGGGATTTTGCCCCGGTTCCTGGGGGTTCAGACGCAATGTTTGCGCGAACGGGTCGGCGGCCGTGAAATCCTCGCGGCCCGGCGGGCCTGCCAGATCGGCCGCCGGCAGCTGGGCCAGCACCGTCTCCAGGTCCTGGGCGAACAGCTCGCCGCTACGGTAACGCAGCTCGGGGCGCTTCTCCAGCGCCAGCGCCAGCACCAGCGCCAGCGCTTCTGGCAGCTCGGGCCGGTGGTGGCGCACATCCGGCGGCGCCTGGTTGGCGATCTGGTACATCAGCTGGGCCATCGAGTCCGACTGATGCGGCAGCTGGCCGGTCAGCAGCTGGTAGAGCAGCGCGCCCAGCGAATAGAGGTCGCTGCGCCCGTCGACCTGCAGCCCGGCGAGCTGCTCGGGCGACATGAAGGAGGGGGTGCCCAGCACCAGGCCGGTGCGGGTGCGGCTGCCGTCGGCAATGCGGGCAATGCCGAAATCCATGATCTTCAGCGTGCCGCTGCTGCGGTCCAGCATCACATTGGAGGGCTTGATGTCGCGGTGCACCACGCCCTGGCTGTGTGCGAAGGCCAGCGCGCGGGCCAGCCGTATGGCCAGCGCCAGCACCTCGCGCACCGGCAGCAGCGCACCCGCACGGGTGAAATGGCTCAGATCCTGGCCCTGCACATACTCCATCGCAATCCAGGCGTCCTGGCCGGTCGGGCCGGCGTCGAGCACCTGCAGGATGTCAGGGTGGGCCAGATGGCCAGCCGCGCGGGCCTCGCGCATGAAGCGCTGGCGCACATCGATCAGGTCCTCGGCCGCGAACTCCCGCTGCAGCGCCAGCCGCTTGATGGCCACCTGGCGGCCGCTGGCCCGCTCGGTGGCCAGATGCACGACGGCCATCGCACCGCGGCCCAGCTCGGGGCCGATCTCATAGCTGTCGAGGCTGGCGCCGCTGTCGGTCTGGAAATGCTGGGGCTGGGTGCTGGGCAGCGTGCTGGGCCCGCTGACGCTGTCACCCGGGCTGCCCGGCTTGGCCTTGCGGCCCAGCACACGTTTCCAGAAGCCGGGCGCTGCCATCGTGCCTGTGCCTCAGGCGGCCTTGCTGCGCATGGCCATGGCCTTGCCGAACAGCAAGACCAGCAGCGCACCGGCCACGCCGCAGCCGTAGTACAGCGCCGGCAGCACCTCGGTCGAGCCGGGCTTGTCGCCGGCCTGGGTCGGCACCCAGCTGGCCAGCGCCGGGTCGCCCACCATCATCGTGCCGGCAATCCAGCCCAGCAGCATCGCACCCAAGGTGATGACCATCGGGAAGCGGTCCATCAGCTTGATCACCAGCTGGCTGCCCCAGACGATGATGGGGATGGAGACCAGCAGGCCGAAGATCACCAGCGGCATCTGGTGGTCGCCACCCGCGCCTTCGGCGGCACCGGCGATCGCGATCACATTGTCCAGGCTCATCACGAAGTCGGCCACGATGACGGTCTTGACCGCCGCCCACAGCTTGTCGCTGGCCTGGATATTGGCATGCTCATCATCATGCTCGGGCATCAGCAGCTTCATGCCGATCCACAGCAGCAGGATGCCGCCGACCAGCTTCAGGAAAGGCAGCTTCAGCAGCGTCAGCGCGAAGAAGATCAGCACGACGCGCAGCACGATGGCGCCGGCCGTGCCCCACAGAATGCCTTTGCGACGCTGCGCGTCGGGCAGCTTGCGGCAGGCCAGCGCGATCACCACCGCGTTGTCGCCGCCCAGCAGGATGTCGATCATGATGATCTGGCCGACGGCGAGCCAGAACTCGGGACTGGAGAGCATGTCCATGGGTATTTGCTTTGTTGGGTGTTCTGCGGCCGGCACAGAAACAGTGAACGACTATAACGAGGCCGGCCGGATCGCTGCCGGAAAACGAAAAAGGGGCTGTCGCCCCTTTTTCTCAGTCCGGCCGCTCGGGCTGCTGCTTAATTGTGCGATGCCACGCCCCCCTGGCTCGATGCGTGAAATTACGCATTTGCGAGGGCGGCCGTGGCGTCGTCTTTACAGCAGTGCCTTGAGCAGCTTGGCCATTTCCGACGGGTTGCGCGTGATGGTGAAGCCCGACTCTTCCATGATGGCGAGCTTGGCATCGGCCGTGTCGGCACCGCCGGAGATCAGCGCGCCGGCGTGGCCCATGCGCTTGCCCGGAGGAGCGGTGACGCCGGCGATGAAGCCGACCACCGGCTTCTTCATGTTCAGCTTGCACCAGCGGGCGGCTTCAGCCTCGTCCGGGCCGCCGATCTCACCGATCATGATGACGGCGTCGGTGTCCGGATCGTCGTTGAAGGCCTTCATCACATCGATGTGCTTCAGGCCATTGATCGGGTCGCCACCAATGCCGACGGCCGACGATTGGCCCAGGCCGATCTCGGTCAGTTGCGCCACGGCTTCATAGGTCAGCGTGCCCGAACGGGACACGACGCCGATGCGGCCCTTGCGGTGGATATGGCCGGGCATGATGCCGATCTTGATTTCTTCGGGCGTGATCAGGCCGGGGCAGTTGGGGCCCAGCAGCAGGGTGCGCTTGCCACCGGCGGCTTCCTTGGCCTTCATCTTGTTGCGCACTTCCAGCATGTCCTTGACGGGGATGCCTTCGGTGATGCAGATCGCCAGGTCCAGGTCGGCTTCGACGGCTTCCCAGATCGCGGCGGCGGCGCCGGCGGGCGGCACATAGATCACCGACACGGTGGCGCCGGTCTGGCCGGCGGCTTCCTTGACGGTGGCGTAGATTGGGATGTCGGAGAACTTCTCGCCGGCCTTCTTCGGATTCACACCGGCGACGAAGGCGTTCTTGCCGTTGGCATAGGCCTGGCAGCCCAGGGTGTGGAACTGACCGGTCTTGCCCGTGATGCCCTGGGTGATGACCTTGGTGTCTTTGTTGATGTAGATCGACATGATTTCTTTCCTAAAGGGCTTTAAGCGACGGCGGCGACGATCTTCGTCGCGGCTTCGGCCATCGAATCGGCGGCGATGATGGGCAGGCCGGATTCGGCCAGCATCTTCTTGCCCAGCTCTTCATTGGTGCCCTTCATGCGCACAACTAGCGGCACGGACAGATTCACGGCCTTGCAGGCGGTGATCACGCCTTCGGCGATGGTGTCGCACTTCATGATGCCGCCGAAGATGTTCACGAGGATGCCCTTCACCTCGGGGTTCTTCAGCATGATCTTGAAGGCTTCGGTGACCTTCTCGGCCGTGGCGCCACCGCCGACGTCCAGGAAGTTGGCCGGCTCGCCGCCGAACAGCTTGATGGTGTCCATCGTGGCCATGGCCAGGCCAGCGCCGTTCACCAGGCAGCCGATATTGCCGTCCAGCGAGATGTAAGCCAGGTCGAACTTCGAGGCTTCGACTTCGGCCGGGTCCTCTTCATCCAGATCGCGGTAGGCGACGATCTCGGGGTGGCGGAACAGCGCGTTGGCGTCGAAGTTGAACTTGGCGTCCAGCGCGATCAGATTGCCCTTGGAGTCGCAGTTCAGCGGGTTGATCTCCACCAGCGACGCGTCGGTGTCCATATAGCACTTGTAGAGCTTGGCGAACAGGTCGACGGCCTGGTCCACCGAAGCGCCGGTCAGGCCAATGGCTGCGGCGATCTTGCGCGACTGGGCTTCGGTCAGGCCGGTCAGCGGGTCGATCATCTCGGTGATGATCTTCTCGGGCGTGGAGTGAGCCACTTCCTCGATGTCCATGCCACCCTCGCTGGAGGCGATGAAGGCGACCTTCTGCGTGCCGCGGTCGGTGACCAGCGAGACATACAGCTCATTCTTGATGTCGGCGCCGTCTTCAATATAGAGGCGGCGGACTTTCTGGCCTTCCGGACCGGTCTGGTGTGTGATCAGCTGCATGCCGAGAATCTGCTCGGCCAGGCTCTTCACATCGTCCAGCGAGCGGCCTAGCTTGACGCCGCCACCCTTGCCACGGCCACCGGCGTGGATCTGCGCCTTCACGACCCAGACCGGGCCGCCCAGCTTCTGTGCGGCTTCCACCGCTTCTTGCACCGTGAAGGCCGGGATGCCACGCGGCACCGGCACACCGAACTGGCGCAGGATTTCCTTGCCCTGGTACTCGTGAATCTTCATAGGGGTCTCGCTTCTTGGAAAAGTCAGGATGAGGAAGCCGCAGGCAGCGTGGCGGCGCCGGCAGCAGAGGCTGCCTGGCCGTCGCGATACCAGCGAGGGTAATGGGTGCGCACGACCGCGCCGTCGCGGCGCAAGGCATGGCATTTGTCGAGCTGGAAGGGCGGCTGGCCCGAGCCATCGCCTTCGCGGGTGTCGATCACGAGGCCGGCAAAGGCCTGGATCACCGCAGTTGGCAGGATCTGGCACAGCTCGGTCAGATGGGTGCAGCCCCGGGTGCCGGCCAGGCGTTCCTTGACGCCGAGCCGGAATCCTTTCAACAGATTCAGGCCGACCAGGCGCGCATAGGCATCGTCATGCTGGTCGCAGGCGCCGGGATAGGGCATCCAGCGCGTCTGCGAGCCGGCCTCGTGGATCGTCAACTCGGTGTCGACGACCAGCTGCAGAAGCATGTCATGGATGGGCTCGCCGGCATGGCGGGTGCCGCCGGCCATCGGGACATCGCGTGTCTTGGTGTCGCTCAGCGTGGCCTCGACCTCGTAGAGCCCGTCGTCGCGCGCATAGACCTGCACATCGAGAGCTCGACGGTGCAGCAGACGGCGCGCAGTGGAGGGGTTGAGCAAGGACATGGGGCGCTGGACAAACACGGACGCACAAAAACAGGCCCGCAGGCCCTTATTGTGGCTGCGAGCAGGCTTTGCACAGTCCGGCAATGTAGCATGCTGCGCCGCCGCAAGCCTGTCGCGAAGCTGTCAGCCGGTCTGTGACGCACGCAAAACCCGGCGCACGACGTCGGCTGAAAAGCCCCGCGCCAGCAGAAAACGAGTCTGCTTGGCCCGGCCGTTGGCGTCCTCGGCCGGGCTGCCGAACTTGCGCTGCCAGATCGCCTGCGCGCGCTCGAATTCACTGTCCTTCAGCCATGCCTGGCTGTCGGCGCTCAGGCTCAGCCCGTGCTGGGCCAACTCCTGCTGGATGCGCAGATGGCCGTAGCGCTGGGCGCGGGCATGGATGCGCGACTCGACGAAACGTTCCTCGCTGAGATAGCCCTGGGCCTGAAGCCAGACCAGCAATTCGTCGACCTCGGTCTCGATCTCTGCCGCTTCTACAGCCTCGGCGCCGGCCGCGTCGCGCTGCGCCCGCGCGATGCGCAGCAGCTTGCGGCGCAACTCGCTGCGGCTGTGCTCACGCTGCGCCAGCAACGTGATGGCCCGCATCTTCAGGGACAGGGGCTTCATGGCAAGCCGGCGTCAGGTGCCCAACTCGGCACAGCCCGACGAAGAAGCATCAAGCCTTGTCAGCCGGCCCGTCCACCGTCAGCAGCGGCACGCCCAGCGATTCGCGCACCTTGTTCTCGATCTCGCGGCCGATATCGGGGTTCTCGCGCAGGAACTCGCGCGCATTGTCCTTGCCCTGGCCGATCTTCTCGCCGTTGTAGGCATACCAGGCGCCGGCCTTGTCGACCACCTTGGCGACCACGCCCATGTCGATGATCTCGCCCTCGCGGCTGATGCCCTCGCCATAGAGAATGTCGAACTCGGCAGTCTTGAACGGCGGTGCCACCTTGTTCTTGACAACCTTGACCTTGGTTTCGGAGCCGATCACTTCCTCGCCCTTCTTGATCGAGCCGATGCGGCGGATGTCCAGGCGCACCGAGGCATAGAACTTCAGGGCATTGCCGCCGGTGGTGGTCTCGGGGCTGCCGAACATCACGCCGATCTTCATGCGGATCTGGTTGATGAAGATGACCATGCAGTTGGTCTTCTTGATCGTCGCGGTCAGCTTGCGCAGCGCCTGACTCATTAGCCGGGCTTGCAGGCCGGGCAGCGAATCGCCCATCTCGCCCTCCAGCTCGGCCTTGGGCGTCAGCGCGGCGACCGAGTCGACCACGATCAGGTCCACCGAACCGGAGCGCACCAGCGCATCGACGATTTCCAGCGCCTGCTCACCGGTGTCCGGCTGGCTGATCAGCAGTTCCTGCAGATTGACGCCCAGCTTCTGTGCGTACTGGATGTCCAGCGCGTGCTCGGCGTCGATGAAGGCGCAGACGCCGCTGAGCTTTTGCATCTCGGCGATCACCTGAAGGGTCAGCGTCGTTTTGCCCGAGGATTCCGGGCCATAGATCTCGACCACCCGGCCGCGCGGCAGGCCACCGACGCCCAGCGCGATGTCCAGGCCCAGCGAGCCGGTCGACACCACCTGGATGTCCTCGATCACCTCGCCCTCGCCCAGGCGCATGATGGAGCCCTTGCCGAACTGCTTCTCGATCTGGGACAGGGCGGCTTGCAGGGCCTTGGCTTTTTCGGTGTTGATGGCTTTGACGGGGGCGTCCATGTTTTTCTCCTGTTGAGGCTGCGCGCATTATGGCGCAATCTGTATATTCGTACAGTAGTTTAGGGGCTGGCTGCTGACATGCAATGTCAGCAGGCCGGGCGTCCCTAGAATGCTCGTAAAGACTGGGGACAAAGCATGCGCATCCTGATTGCGGAAGACGACCAAGTGCTGGCCGATGGTTTGCTGCGCTCCTTGCGCGCCTCCGGCTATGCGGTGGACCAGGTCGGCTCGGGCACCGAGGCCGATGCGGCGCTGGCCTCGCACGAGTTCGATCTGGTGATTCTGGATCTGGGCCTGCCCAAGCTGCATGGGCTGGAGGTGCTGCGCAAGCTGCGCGGGCGCGGCGCATCGATGCCGGTGCTGATACTGACGGCGGCCGACAGTGTCGAGCAGCGCGTCAAGGGCCTGGATCTGGGCGCCGACGATTACATGGCCAAGCCCTTCTCGCTGCAGGAGCTGGAGGCTCGGGTGCGGGCACTGACACGGCGCGGCCTGGGCACCGCCTCCAGCATCATCAAGCATGGGCCGCTGAGCTTCGACGCGACCGGCCGGGTTGCCTATATCAATGAGCAGATGATCGAGCTGTCGGCGCGCGAGCTGAGCCTGCTGGAGGTGCTGCTGCAGCGCGCCGGCCGCCTTGTCAGCAAGGATCAGTTGGTCGAGCGCCTGTGCGAATGGGGCGAGGAGGTCAGCAATAACGCGATCGAGGTCTATATCCACCGGCTGCGCAAGAAGATCGAGCAGGGGCCGATACGCATCGCCACGGTGCGCGGCCTGGGCTACTGTCTCGAAAAAATTCCAGGCTGAGCCTGCACCGCTGAATGGCCGGAGACACCGAACAACGCTCGCTGTTCGGCGAGATCCTCGATTGGATGCTCGCCCCGCTGCTGGTGATCTGGCCCATCAGCGTGGCGCTGACCTGGCTGGTGGCGCAGGGCATTGCCAACCGGCCTTACGACCGCGAGCTCGGCGAGATGGCGCGCAATCTGGGCCTGCAGGCGGCCTCGGAGACGCCGCGCGCCGGCAGCAGCGCGCGCTCCCGCTACGCGCTGTCGCCGGAGGCTGCCGCGCTGCTGCGGGCCGACGAGGCCGACACGGTCTACTACCAGGTGCTGGGTCTGCGCGGCGAGTTCCTCAGCGGCGACCGCCAGCTGCCGGTGCCGGCCGCCGACGATCCCATCGTGCCTTGGGAGCTGCATTTTCGCGATGACGAGGTCGGCAGCGACACGGTGCGGGTCGCCTATCTATGGGTGGCGCCCGAGGGCCAGGCCGGCTCGACCCAGACCATGCTGGTCCAGGTGGCCGAGACCCTGGGCAAGCGGGCGCGCCTGACCAACGAGATCATCAAGGGCGTGATACTGCCGCAGTTCGTGATACTGCCGCTGGCGGTGCTGCTGGTGTGGCTGGCGCTGGCGCGCGGCATCGCACCGCTGAACGATCTGCAGCGCCGTATCCGCTCGCGCGAGAGTTCGGACCTGAGCCCGATCGACGAACGCCGCATCCCCGACGAGGTCGCGCCGCTGGTGCGCGCGATCAATGATTTGCTGGGCCGGCTCGACCAGTCGATCAGCGCGCAGAAGCACTTCCTGGCCGATGCCGCCCATCAGCTGAAGACACCGCTGGCCGGCCTGCGCACCCAGGCTGAGTTCGCGCAGCGCGAGATCGACGAGGGTCGCAGCGAGCCGGCCGAGCTGCGCCGCTCGCTGCAGCAGATCGCCCTGTCCAGCCAGCGCGCCGCCCATATGGTCAACCAGCTGCTCGCGATGGCCCGCGCCGAGGACAAGGAGCATGCGGCGCGGCGCAGCGAGGTCAATCTGTCCGAGCTGGCGATGGAGACGGTGCGCGACTTCGTGCCGCGCGCGATGGACAAGCGCATCGACCTCGGCTTCGAGGGGCCGGACGATGAGCACAGCGCGCTGCGCATCAACGGCCATCCGCTGCTGATCCGCGAGCTGATCCGCAATCTGGTCGACAACGCCCTGCTCTACACGCCGCCGCATGGCACGGTGACGGTGCGCGTCGTCGAAGACCCGTTCGGCCAGGTCACGGTGCTGCAGGTCGAGGACTCGGGGCCGGGCATTCCGGAGTCGGAGCGCGAGCAGGTGTTCCAGCCCTTCTACCGGGCCCTGGGCACCAATGTCGACGGCTCGGGGCTGGGCCTGGCCATCGTGCGTGAGATCGTCCAGCAGCATGAGGCCGAGATCACGCTGGACGAAACCCGCGAGCTGCGATCCGGCCAGGCGCAGGAGGACGGCCAAGGGCCTGGCGCACGCTTCACCGTGCGCTTCGCGGCCCATCCGGGCCGCGAAGCGCTCAGCGCGACATGAAGCGCCGGCTCTTCGCGATCGACATCAGGATGCCCAGGCTCAGGCCCAGCATCACCATCGCCGTGCCGCCATAACTGATGAAGGGCAGCGGCACGCCGACCACCGGCAGGATGCCGCTGACCATGCCCATATTGACGAACACATAGGTGAAGAAGCTCAACGTGATGGCGCCGGCCAGCAGGCGGCCGAACGGGTTGGCCGCCTCGGCCGCGATCATCAACCCGCGCACGATCAGCGCGGCAAATCCCAGCAGCAGGCCTAAAGCGCCGACCAGGCCGAACTCCTCGCCATAGGCGGCGAAGATGAAATCGGTAGTGCGCTCGGGGATGAACTCCAGATGGGTTTGCGTGCCCTTCATGAAGCCCTTGCCGGTCAGTCCGCCCGAGCCGATCGCGATCTCGCCCTGGATGATGTGAAAGCCCTTGCCGAGCGGGTCCTTGTGCGGATCGAGCAGGGTGCAGACCCGGTGCTTCTGATACTCGCGCAGCACCGGCCACTCGACATCGGGCTGACAGATCTGGTCCTCGCTGAGCACCAGGGCTGTGATCGCGATCGCGCCGGCGGCGACGGCCGGCAAGATGATGCGCCAGCTGAAGCCGGCGAAGAACAGCACATAAAAGCCCGCGGCGAACACCAGGATGGAGGTGCCCAAATCGGGCTGGCGCGCCACCAGGCCCACCGGCACGGCCAGCATCAGCAGCGCGATGACGAAGTCGGCCGTGCGCAGCTGGCCCTCGCGCCGCTGGAACCACCAGGCCAGCATCAGCGGTGTGGCGATCTTCAGCAGCTCCGAGGGCTGGATCACGATACCGATATTGAGCCAGCGCGTCGCACCCTTCTTGCTGATGCCGAACAGCGCCGTTGCCACCAGCAGCGCGATGCCCACGGTGTACAGCGGGATCGCCAGCGCCATCAGCCGCTGCGGCGGCACCTGGGCGACGACGAACATGATGGCCGCCGCCAGCGCCATATTGCGGGCATGGTCGACGAAGCGCGTGCCATGGTCGAAGCCGGCCGAGTACATGCACATCAGGCCCAGGCCGGCGAGCCAGGCCAGTATCAGCAGCAGCGGTCCGTCAAAGCCGCTGACCCAGGGCCGCAGGCGGCTGAGCAGCGAGGGCTTGTTGAAGACATGGCTCATCGGCGGACTCCCGAGGCGGCTGATGTGGCGGCTGAAGCAGCGGCGGATGCCGCCGGCACGGGCGCCGCCGCCTGACCCGGCAGCGGCACGGCAGCGATGGGGCGCGGCGTGCCGACCGGCGCCTTGGTCAGGCCTTGCTGGGTCAGTGCAATATCTTCCTCGCTGGGGTAGACGCCTTGCAGCAGGAAGTCGAAGACTCGGCGCGCAATCGGCGCGGCGGCGGTCGACCCCCAGCCGGCGTTCTCGACGATCAGCGCCAGTGCGACGGTCGGGGACTCGACCGGAGCGAAGGCGACATAGAGCGAGTGGTCGCGCTTGCGCTCATCGGCCTTGATGCTGCTGTATTTTTCGCCGGCGCGCAGGCCCACGGCTTGGGCCGTGCCGGTCTTGCCGCCGCTGGTATAGGGCGCACCCATGAAGACGGCGCGCGAGGTGCCTTCCATCGTCACGCCATGCATCGCATTGCGTATCACCTCGGCATCGGCGGGCTTGAGCGGCAGCGGCTCCAGCGCGTCGCTGGCGACGCGGCGCTGCTCATGCTTGACCACGTCCTCGATCTCGCGCACCAGGCGTGGCTTGTAGCGCTGGCCGCTGGTGGCCACGGTGGCATAGGCAGTGGCCAGTTGCAGCATCGTGAAGCTGTTGTAGCCCTGGCCGATGCCCAGCGAGATGGTCTCGCCGGGGAACCACTTCTGGTTGGCCGGGCTGCGGGCGAAATAGCGCTTCTTCCAGGCCTGCGAAGGCAGCACGCCCGTCACCTCGCCCTGCAGGTCGATCTCGGTCTTGCGCCCCAGGCCGAAGGGTTCGAGCTCGTCGTGGATCAGATCCACGCCCATCTCGTTGGCCAGGCTGTAGAAGTAGACATTGCTGGAGCCGACGATGGCCAGCCGCATGTCCTTGGGGCCGGGCCGGTCCGCCTCCGGGCTGCCGAAGGTGCGGCCGCCGAAGCTGTAGACCAGGTTGTCCATCACGATGGTGCCGGGCGCGCGCTTGCCGCTGGTCAGCGCCGCCATCGCCATCAGCGGCTTGAAGGTCGAGCCGGGCGGATAGGTGCCCCGCAGCGCGCGGTTCAACAGCGGCTTGTCGATGTTGTCGTTGAGCTCGCGCCAGCTGTCGGCATCGATGCCGTCGACGAACAGATTCGGGTCGAAGGTCGGCTTGGAGACGAAGGCCAGCACCTCGCCATTGCGCGGATCGATCGCCACCAGCGCGCCGCGCCGGTCCTTGTAGAGCTCCTCGACCAGGGCTTGCAGCCGGATGTCGATCGACAGCATCAGCGTGTTGCCCGGCGTCGGCGGCTTGTGGGCCAGGCGCCGCACCGCGCGGCCGCCGGCGCTGGTCTCCAGCTGCTCGAAGCCGGTGATGCCATGCAGCTCTCGTTCGTAGGCCTGCTCCAAGCCCAGCTTGCCGATGTATTCGGTGCCGCGGTAGTTGGCGATGTCTTCCTCGTCCCAGTCGTCCATGGCCTTTTTCTCGGCCTGGTTGATGCGGCCGATATAGCCGATCAGATGGCTGCCGACCTCGCCCATCGGATAGCTGCGGAACAGCCGGGCCTTGATCTCGACGCCCGGGAAGCGAAAGCGCTGGGCCGTGAAGCGGGCCACCTCCTCGTCCGTCAGCTTGGTGCGTATCGGCAGCGAGTCGAAGTGCTTGCTCTCCTCCAGCAAGCGCTTGAAGCGGCGGCGGTCGCGCGTCTGGATCTCGATCACCTCGGACAGGGCATCGATGGTCTTGTCCAGATCGCCGGCCTTGGACGGCATGATCTCCAGCGTGTAGGCCGAGTAGTTGCTGGCCAGCACGATGCCGTTGCGGTCCTTGATCAGGCCGCGGTTGGGCACGATGGGCACGATGGCGGTGCGGTTGCTCTCGGCCTGCTCGGCCAGCTCGTCATGCTGCAGCACCTGCAGCCAGACCAGGCGCGCCACCAGCAGGCCGAAGCAGAACAGCACGAAGGCCACCGCCGCCAGCACGCGCAGCCGGAACTGCGACTGCTCCTGCTCGGAATTCTTCAGCAGCATCATCACAGGGGCCGGTTGGCGTCTCGATCCGGGGCGCGGCGTTGCGGCGCCAGCAGCAGCACCGTGGCGATGGGCCACAGCAAGGCCTCGAACAGCGGCGCCAGCAGCAGCGGCCAGCCCGGCCACATGCCGCCGACCATCAACCGCACCGCCAGCGACACCGCGTGGGCCAGCACGAACAGCGGCAGGATGTGCAGGGCCTGCACCGGCAGGCTGAACCAGAGCAGGCGCCGGTGCAGCGCGATCGCGCCAAAGCTCAGCACGCTATAGGACAGCGCATGCTGACCCAGCAGCGCGCCATGCTGGACATCGACCAGCAGACCGAACACAAAGGCCCAGCCGACCCCGACCCGGCGCGGCTGGTGCACATTCCAGAACACCAGCACCAGGGCCAGCACATCGGGCATCGCGCTCTGGCGCCCGACCGGCACCATGTCCACCACCAGGGCCAGCAGCAGGCTCAGCGCGATGAAGAGGGGGTTGGCCGGCAGCAGCAGCTGGCCGGAGCCGCGCGGCATGATCATGGTCGACCTCCGCTGGCCTTGCTGCCGGCGCGTGCCGGGGCCGATGCGGCGGCGGCCGAGGCCGCGACGGCCTCGTTGCGGGCGTGCTCGAGTTCGGCCAGCGCGCCCAGCACCAGCACATGGCGGACGTTGTCGAGCTGGGCCACCGGGCGCAGGCTGACGCGGGCAAAGCTGCTGTCGCCGCGCCGCTCGATCGCGCTGATGCGGGCCACCGGCAGGCCGGGCGGATAGACGCCGTCCAGGCCGGAGGTGGTCAGCAGATCGTCCTGCTTGATGTCGGCGTTGGTGGCCATGAAGCGCAGTTCCATGCCCAGGCCGTCGGTGCCGCCAAAGGCCGCGCCGCGCTGCTGGCTGCGGGTGTTGAGCACGGGGATCGCGGCGTCCTTGTCATTGAGCAGCGTGACCTCGGCCGACAGCAGATAGACCCGCGTCACCTGGCCCAGCACGCCGGCATCGTTGATGACCGGCGCGCCGGCGCGCACGCCCTGCTGGCTGCCGCGGTCGATCACCACCTTGCGCGAGTAGGGATCGCTCGCCTCGTACAGGACCTCGGCGGCGATGGTCGGCACCTGCAGCGCCGGGCGCAGTGCCAGCAGCGCGCGCAGGCTCTGGTTCTCGGCCTGCAGCTGCTCGGCGCGCGACAGGCGCTCGGCCTGCTGCACCAGCTGGCGCCGCGCCTGGTCCTCGGCGGCCATCGCGCGCTCGGTGCCGCGCAGATAGTCCCCCAGTTGCTCCCAGGCATCGACCGGCGCCAGCAGCGCCCGCTGCACCGGGTGCAGCACCAGGGCCAGTGCGGCGCGTGCCGGCGTCGCGAGCTTGAAGCGGGCATCGGCCACCATCAGGAAGATGGCCAGCGCCGCGCACAGCAGCAGCTTGGTCAGGGCCGAGGGGCCCTGGCGGAAAAACGGGGGTGGCGTGCGATCCAGGGTGCCCAGTGGCATGGCTCAGGCGGGGGGCAAGATGTGCAAAAGCCGGCCCCGCGTGAAGCGTGCCGGCTCGGAGCGCTTCATGGAGGCGCTTACTCCGAGGTGAAGATCGAGCCCAGGCGCTCCATGCGCTCCAGCGCCATGCCGCAACCGCGCACCACGCAGGTCAGCGGATCCTCTGCCACCAGCACCGGCAGGCCGGTCTCCTCGGCCAGCAAACGGTCCAGGTCGCGCAGCAGCGCGCCGCCGCCGGTCAGCATCATGCCGCGCTCGGCGATGTCGGCGCCCAGCTCGGGCGGGGTCTGCTCCAGCGCGTTCTTCACCGCACTGACGATCTGATTCAGCGGGTCGGTCAGCGCTTCCAGGATCTCGTTGCTCGAAATCGTGAAGCTGCGCGGCACGCCCTCGCTGAGGTTGCGGCCCTTGACTTCCATTTCCTTGACCTCGGAGCCGGGGAAGGCCGAGCCGATGTTCTTCTTGATCGCCTCGGCGGTGGGCTCGCCGATCAGCATGCCGTAGTTGCGGCGGATGTAGTTGATGATGGCCTCGTCGAACTTGTCGCCGCCGACGCGGACCGAGCCCTTGTAGACCATGCCGCCCAGCGAGATCACGCCGACCTCGGTGGTGCCGCCGCCGATGTCGACCACCATCGAGCCCGAGGCTTCCGACACCGGCAGGCCGGCACCGATCGCGGCGGCCATCGGCTCTTCGATCAGGTAGACCTCGGAGGCGCCGGCGCCCAGCGCGGACTCACGGATCGCGCGGCGCTCGACCTGGGTCGAGCCGCAGGGCACGCAGATGATGATTCTCGGGCTCGGCTTGAGCATCTTCGAGTCGTGCACCATCTTGATGAACTGCTTGAGCATCTGCTCGGTGACGGTGAAGTCGGCGATCACGCCGTCTTTCATCGGGCGGATCGCCTCGATATTGCCGGGCACCTTGCCCAGCATGGCCTTGGCCTCGCGGCCGACGGCCTGGATGGTCTTCTTGCCGTTCGGGCCGCCTTCGTGGCGGATGGCGACCACCGAGGGCTCATCCAGCACGATGCCCTTGCCGCGCACGTAGATGAGGGTGTTGGCGGTGCCGAGGTCGATGGCGAGGTCGGTGGAGAAGTAGCGACGCAGGGAAGCGAACATGGTGTGTGTGGAGCGCCAGTCAGGGCATCTGAGCCTGTGGGTGAGATCGACCTGGAGCTGGCTTGGGGCTGAGCGGTTCTGAAAACGGTGCAGCCGGATTGAGGGCTGCGCGGATTTGTTCGCACCATATGCAACGAGGCCGCTTGAACCTTGCGGCCATGCAGCCCCGTAACCATGGAGATAAGCGGAGATAATACCCGATCACCTCTGGGTTTCCTGCCCTGGCAGACCCGAGGGGACCTCAGTTTCTGACACTTACGGACCTGGTTTTTCCCGGCCCCAAACCGTTTACCCCATGGCCCTGACCCCACAAGACGTGAGCCGCATCGCCCATCTGGCGCGGCTGGAGCTGCAAGGCGGCGAACCCGAGGCGCTGCTGACTCAGCTCAATGGCTTCTTCACCATCGTCGAGCAGATGAGCGCGGTCGATACCAGCGGCGTCGAGCCGCTGTACACGCCGCTGTCCGCCGTGCAGGAGGTGGCTTTGCGCCTGCGCGAGGATGCGGTCACCGAGAGCAATCAGCGCGAGCTCAATCAGCGCAGCGCGCCGGCGGTCGAAGACGGTCTGTTCCTGGTTCCCAAGGTCATCGAATGAATATGCTGCACACCCTGGGCGTCGCCGAACTCGGCCGTGCCCTTGCCGACAAGACGGTTTCCAGCCTCGAAATCACGCAACACCTTCTTGCACGTGTTACCTCCGCCGAGGCGCTGGGGGCCTTTCTGCATGTCGATGCCGAGGGCGCGCTGGCCAGCGCGCGCTCTGCCGATGCGCGCCGTGCTGCTGGCGGGGCAGGGCCCCTGCTGGGCGTGCCGCTGGCGCACAAGGACATCTTCGTCACCCGCGACATGCCCACGACCGCCGGCTCCAAGATGCTGGTCGGCTACCGCAGCCCTTTTGACGCCACCGTCGTCGCCAAGCTGAACGCGGCCGGCACGGTCTCGCTGGGCAAGCTCAACTGCGACGAGTTCGCGATGGGCTCGGCCAACGAGAACTCGGCCTTCAAGCCGGTGGCCAACCCCTGGGACGCGAGCCGGGTGCCGGGCGGCTCCTCGGGCGGCTCGGCCGCTGCGGTGGCGGCCCGCCTGGTGCCGGCCACCACCGGCACCGACACCGGCGGATCGATCCGCCAGCCGGCCAGCTTCACCGGCATCACCGGCATCAAGCCGACCTATGGCGTGTGCTCGCGCTACGGCATGATCGCCTTCGCCTCCAGCCTGGATCAGGCCGGCCCGATGGCGCGCTCGGCCGAAGACTGCGCCCTGCTGCTGTCGGCGATGAGCGGCTTCGACGAGCGCGATGCCACCAGCATCGAGCAGCCACCGCAGGACTTCCATGCGCAGATGCTGGCGGCCCGCGATGGTGCCACGGCGGCCCAGCCGCTCAAGGGTCTGCGCATCGGCCTGCCGCGCGAGTTCTTCCCGGCCGCGCTGAGCGGCGATGTCGAGCGCGCGGTGCGCGCCGGTCTGGCCGAGCTGGAAAAGCTCGGCGCCACGCTGGTCGACGTCAGCCTGCCGCGCACCGAGCTGGCGATTCCGGTCTACTACATCATCGCGCCGGCCGAGGCCAGCTCGAACCTCTCCCGCTTCGACGGCGTCAAGTTCGGCCACCGCGCCGCCAAGTACGACGATCTGCTGGACATGTACAAGAAGACCCGCGCTGAGGGCTTCGGTGCCGAGGTCAAGCGCCGCATCATGATCGGCTCCTATGTGCTGAGCCATGGCTATTACGACGCCTACTACCTGCAGGCGCAGAAGCTGCGCCGCATGATTGCCGACGACTTCCAGCGCTGCTTCACGCAGTGCGACCTGATCGCCGGCCCGGTGGCGCCGACCGTCGCCTGGAAGCATGGCGAGGGCGCGGACGATCCGGTCAAGGCCTATCTGGCCGACATCTTCACGCTGCCCGGTTCGCTGGCCGGCCTGCCCGGCATGAGCGTGCCGGTGGGCCTGGGCGAGGGCGGCATGCCGGTGGGCCTGCAGTTGCTGGGCAACTACTTCAAGGAGGGTCAGCTCTTGCACGCGGCCAATGCCTTGCAGCAGGCGACCGACTGGCACCAACAAGCCCCGGCAGGAATCTGACATGACGAGCAAACTCATCCGCGGCTACGAAGTCGTGATCGGGCTGGAGAACCACGTCCAGCTGTCCACCCAATCGAAGATCTTCAGCGGCTCCTCGACGGCCTTCGGCGCCGAGCCCAATACCCAGGCCTCGCCGGTGGACCTGGCCCTGCCCGGCACCCTGCCGGTCCTGAACCGCGGCGCGGTCGAGCGAGCGATCCGGCTGGGCCTGGCCGTGGGCGCGAAGATCGCGCCGCTGTCGATCTTCGCGCGCAAGAACTACTTCTACCCCGACCTGCCCAAAGGCTATCAGATCAGCCAGTACGAGATCCCGGTCGTGCAGGGCGGCAAGCTGGAGTTCTTCGTCGGCGAGCAGAAGAAGATCGTCAACCTGACCCGCGCCCACCTCGAAGAGGACGCGGGCAAGAGCCTGCACGAGGACTACCACGGCCAATCGGGCATAGACCTGAACCGCGCCGGCACGCCGCTGCTGGAGATCGTCTCCGAGCCCGATATGCGCTCCGGCGCCGAGGCCTGCGAGTACGCCAAGACCCTGCATGCGCTGGTGATGTGGCTGGGCATCTGCGACGGCAATATGCAGGAGGGCTCGTTCCGCTGCGATGTCAATGTCTCGGTGCGCAAGCCCGGCGAGCCCTATGGCACGCGCCGCGAGATCAAGAACCTGAACAGTTTCCGCAATCTGCTGCAGGCGGTCGACTACGAGGTCAACTGGCAGATCGACGAGATCGAGGACGGCCGCGAGATCCAGCAGGCCACCGTGCTGTTCAACCCCGACACTGGCGAGACCCGGGCGATGCGCAGCAAGGAAGACGCGGCCGACTACCGCTACTTCCCCGACCCCGATCTGCCGCCGCTGGTGATCGCGCCGGAATGGGTGGAGCGGGTGCGCGGCGAGCTGCCCGAGCTGCCGGCCGTGATGGCCGCACGCTTCCAGGAGGCCGACGGTCTGCCGGCCTATGACGCCAGCCTGATGACGGCCAGCCTCGCGACCGCGCGTTTCTACGAAGCCGCCCGTGACATCTGCAAGGCGCCCAAGCTGGTGGCCAACTGGCTGCAGGGCGAGATTGCGCGCCGCCTCAATGCCGAGGAGCGCGAGATTGACAGCAGCCCGGTGAGCGCCGCGACCCTGGGCGCGCTGATCCTGCGCATCCAGGACGGCACGATCTCCAACAACTCGGCCAAGCAGGTGTTCGAGGAGCTGTGGTCCAAGGGCGGCGAGGTCGACGCCATCATCGAAGCCAAGGACCTCAAGCAGTCCAATGACACCGGTGAGCTGGAGCGCATCCTCGACGAGGTGCTGGCCGCCAATCAGAAATCGGTGGAGGAGTTCCGCGCCGGCAAGGACAAGGCCTTCAACGCCCTGGTCGGCCAGGCCATGAAGGCCACCAAGGGCAAGGCCAATCCGACCGCGGTCAACGAGCTGCTGAAAAAGAAGCTGAGCTAGGACCGAGGCCGGTCCCTGCGGACCGGGCGACGCCTAGCGAAGGCCAGGGCATGTCCCGCATGCCCTGGCTGATGGGCTGATCAGTCCAGGCTGCCGGGGGGCGCGCCGGCCCAGAGCTTCTTCAGGCGCGCCAGCTCGGCGTCGAAATTCTTGTTGATGCGCACCAGCTCGGCCTTCTGGTTCTCGATCAGCACGCGCTGTGCCTCGGCCGAGGCGTCGTTGGCGTCGAGCTGCTGCTTGAGCTTGGCCGGCAGCGGCCGGCCCTTGTAGAACTCGGCCTCGTCCTGCAAGGGCTTGCGCTCGGTGGCCAGGTCCTTGATGCGGTTCTCGGACAGGCGCATGCCCTTGATGACATCGTCCAGCGCGGCCTCGCGGGCTTGCTGGTGGGCCTCGGCGCTGCGGTAGCGCGTCATCAGATTGCGGTCGCGCCGCACCGCATCGGCCTGGGCAGCCCGCTCGGCCGCCAGGCGACGCTCGCGCGCTTCATAGGCGGCCCGCTCCTCGGGCGACATCGCCGGCGGCACGATGGCACGCAGCGAGCCATCGGTGTTCAGGATGCGCTGCTCGCGGTTGTTGCAGTCGGCGATCAGCCGGTCCGAGGTCAGGCGCCGGCCATCGGCCGTGGTGCAGCTGTAGATGGCCCCGATCGATGCCGGTTTGGCCTGCGCCCAGACCAGGCCGGCCTCGGCCAGCAGCAGCAGCAGGACGGCAGGGGCAGGGCTGGAAGCTCGCATCAGACTCCGTATCGGTCTCGGTAGGCCTGCACCGCCGCCGAGTGGCCGGCGGCCACCGTGTCGCTGGTGCTGCGCAGATACTGTAGCAAGTCCGCCAGTCCGGCAATCGAGATCACAGGCAGTTGCAATTGCTCAGACACATACTGCACGGCCGACCAGCTCATGTCGACGCCGTTCTCGGCGGCTTTCTCCTGGCGGTCCAGCGCGATCGTCACGCCGCAGGGCGTGGCGCCGGCGGCCCGGATCATCGCGATCGACTCGCGCACCGAGGTGCCGGCCGAGATCACATCGTCAATGATCAAGACCCGACCCCGCACCGGTGCGCCGACCAGGGTGCCGCCCTCGCCATGGTCCTTGGCTTCCTTGCGGTTGTAGGCGAAAGGCTTGTTGTGGCCCAGCCGCGCCAGCTCCATCGAGACGGCGGCCGCCAGCGTGATGCCCTTGTAGGCCGGGCCGAAGATCATGTCGAAAGCCAGGCCCGAGGCGATCAGGCGCTGGGCGTAGAAACCGGCCAGCCGGCCCAGCTTGGCACCGTCGTCGAACAGACCGGCGTTGAAGAAATAGGGGCTCAGCCGCCCGGCCTTGGTCTTGAACTCGCCGAAGCGCAGCACGCCGGCCTCGACGGCAAAGGCAACGAAATCCTGGGCCAGGGCATCGGTGGGGTCGGCAGCGGTGGTCATGAGCGGGCTTTTTGATGATTCGTCGGCATTGTAGGGGCGTTAAAAAGCCCGGCCGCCTTGCAGCGACCGGGCTCGATCAAGCAGCCCTCAGGGCTTAGAACAGGGCCTTGAACTGCACACCGTAGGTGCGCGGGTCGTTGATGAAGCCCAGCAGATTGTTGAAGTCGATGGCACCGGTGGTCACCACCTTGTTGGTGATGTTGCGAGCGAAACCGGCCACCTCGTACTTGCCGTTGTCCCAGATGTAGCCGACGCGCAGGCCGCCCTCGGTCAGCGACTTGCCGGTGAATTCAACCGAGTCGTAGAGGAAGAAGTTGACCTTGGAACGGTAGGCCCAGTCGGTGTAGATGTAGTACTCGTTGCCGGCTGCGGTCGGGATGCTGTAGCGGGCCGTCAGATTGGCGGTCCACTTCGGCGCGTTCGGCAGCGGGTTGCCGTCGATCAGCACGGTGTCGGAGAACTTGAAGGCGGCCGGGTTGCGCGGCACGATGATCGGGTCGCGCAGGGTGCAGGCGGAGCCGCAGGCTTCGACCTGCAGGCCGCCGTCCTTCAGGGCCGTCTTGTTGTAGCTGGCGCCCAGGGTCAGCAGCAGGTTGTCGGTCGGCAGCACCTCGAGGTTGAACTCGGCACCGCTGCCCTTGGACTTCTTGGCATTGATCAGGCGGTTGGCATTGTTGCCGCCGCCGACGGCCGTCAGCTGCTGATTCTTGACCTCGTAGCTGAACACGGCGGCCGAGAGGCGGGCACGGCGGTCCCACAGATCCGACTTGATGCCGAACTCAATGGACTTGACGTCTTCGGGTCTGGCCTGCGACTGCGGATTGAACTCGGCCGCCGGCTGGATCGAAGAGGCACGGAAACCCGTCGCGAAGCGCGTGTAGACATTGGTATCGCGATTGAGCGCATAGGTCAGCGAGCTGTCCCAGTTCCACTTGGCGTCGTCGGTATGGGCCGATGTGCCGGCCTCGGTCCTGAGACGCGCCGGGTCGGTCGAGCTGGTCGACAGATCCTTCTTGTCCTTGGTGTAGCGCAGGCCGCCACGCAGCTTCAGGCGCTCGCTCAGCTCGTAGTTGACCGAGCCGAACAGGGCCCAGGCCCTGTTGGTCTGGTAGGAGCTCAGAACCAGGGGCGTGATGTAGTCGGTGGCCTGAATGGTGTACTTCTCGTCGAAGAGGTAGACGCCGGCCTGCCAGCGCAAGGGCCCCGGCGTGGTGGATTCCAGGCGCACTTCCTGGCTCAGCTGGCGGTGACCGGTCAGCGCGTCCGAGGTCTCGACCGGGAAGCCAGCGCCGAACGGGGCGGGCGCGTTGTAGACCGAGGCACCGTCGATGTCGCCGCGGCTGAACGGTTTGACGGTCTCGTAGCCGGTGATCGAGTAGACGTTGAAGCCATCCAGCGCCCATTTAAGGCGGGCGCTGGCGCCGCTCTGCTTCAGATCCTGGCTGTTGGTGCCATCGATCGAGATGCGCTTCGGATCGAAGCCGTCGACCAGATCGTTGCTGCCGGGCCTGATGATGCCGCCACGGAACAGGCGCGGGCTGCCGTCCAGATTGCGGTGATGCACGTTGAACAGCGCGCTGAACTGCTTGTGCGGCTCGTACAGAGCCTGCAGACGCACTGCGGCGTCGCGGTAGCCCTCGGTCTCGCGGGTGCCGGTGCTGTTGGTGTTCTTGACCCAGTCGTCACGGCGCTGCACCAAGCCCGAGACACGGGCCGACCAGTCGCCCGTCAGCGGGAGATTGGCTGCGGCTTCGGCATTGAAGCTGCCGAAGCGCCCATAGGACAGGCTGACATACCCGTCCTGCTTCTGGCTCGGACGCACCGAGTCGAACTTGACCACGCCGGCCGGCGTGTTGCGGCCGAACAAGGTGCCCTGCGGGCCGGCGATCACTTCGACCGCCTTCAGGTCGAAGACCGGGAAGCCCTTCAGGATCGGGTTCTCCTGCACCACATCGTCATAGATCACCGAAACCGGCTGCGAGGCGTTCAGGCGGAAGTCCGAGTTGCCGTAGCCGCGGATATAGAAACGCGGATAGGCGCGACCGAAGGACGACTCGATGTTCAGGCTGGGCACCCGACCCGAGAGGAAGCGCACATCCTGGCCGCCCGAGGCCAGCACATCGAGCTTCTCGCCGCTGATGCTGGAGACGGCGGTCGGCACGTCCTTGATGTTCTCGACCCGGCGCTCGGCCGTGATCGTGACGGTTTCGAGCTGGGTTTTTTCCTGGGCCAGGGCCTGGCTGGCGGGCCAGGCGGCCAGGGCCAGCGCGACCGCGAGGGCGGTCGGCGCAGGGCGGGCTTGTGCGGGGTGTTGCAACATCGGGTGGTACTCCAAGGGGGAAAGGAATGCTGGCTGCAGGCGGCTGGCGCCCGGAGGGACCAAGCCCGGGAATCTAGCAAGTTGGGTGCCAGGAATTACTGGAAAACCCTAGGCTGTGACGGTTTTGTTGCCAAAACACCGCAGAAAGCGCCTGCGCTACAGTGGCCGTCCCTTCCTCCTACCGACCGCCATCCATGCGCCTGATCACCGCCAATCTCAACGGCATCCGCTCCGCTGCCACCAAGGGATTTTTCGACTGGCTGCCGCAGCAGAACGCCGATCTGCTGGGCGTGCAGGAGGTCAAGGCCCAGCACGAGCATGTGGATCAGGTCTTCTGCAGCTCGGGCGACCTGAAGGGCCATTTCCACTACGCGCAGAAGAAGGGCTATTCGGGCGTCGGCCTGTACAGCCGCATCGAGCCCAGCGACATCATCAAGGGCTTCGGCGTGCCGAAGTTCGATGACGAGGGCCGCTGGGTCGAGATGCGCTTCGACAAGCCCGGCCGCAAGCTCAGCATCATCAGCTGCTATTTCCCAAGCGGCTCCAGCGGCCCGGAGCGCCAGGAGGCCAAGTACCGCTTCCTCGCGGCGATGTACCCCTACCTGATGGCATTGAAGGCCGAGCGCGAGTTCATCCTGGTGGCCGACGTGAACATCGCCCACAAGCCCGCCGACCTGAAGAACTGGAAGGGCAATCTGAAGAACAGCGGCTTCCTGCCCGAGGAGCGCGCCTGGCTGGACCAGCTCTTCGGCAGCGGGCCGGACCAGGGCGGCCTGATCGATGTCTACCGCCAGCTGCATCCCGACACCACCGACGAGTGCTACACATGGTGGAGCAACCGCGGCCAGGCCTATGCGAAGAACGTGGGCTGGCGCCTGGACTACCACTTCGCGACCCCGAAGCTGGCCGCCTTGGCCAAGCAGGCGGCGATCTACAAGGCCCAGAAGTTTAGCGACCATGCGCCGCTGACGATCGATTACGACTTCAAGCTCTGAGCGCGCGGCACCCCCAAATCAATCGGCGCCGGGGCGCTGGCAAGCCGGCCAGGCCAGTCCTGGCCAGGGCACGACTTGGGTGACCGGCCTCAGTTCCGCACGACCTCCACCTCCAGGAACTCCGACTCCACCTGCGTGGATCCGTCGACCGCGCGGTTGCTGGCGGCCCAGAGCTGCTCCAGATCGGCGCGCAAGGCGGCCTGGCCGGCGCCGTCCAGCGCGGCATGCGCGCGGTTGGTCGGGCCATAGTAGGTGATGAAGAACTCCACCACATCGGCCGGGCTGAAGGGGTAGCGCATCGCGTAGTTGCGCCTGGTGACGATGATGCGCGCAGCCCCGTGGCCCAGCCGGTCGCGCACCGTGGCCTCGTCGCCCCAGGCCAGCGGAGACGCCATCAGCGGCGAGGGCGGTACATGCCTGCCGATCACCTTGAACATCTGGCCCACATGCCCCTGCGGGGTCCAGTTGCCCATCACGATGCGCCCGCCCGGGCGGCACACGCGCAGCAGCTCGGCGGCCACGTGGTCGGGGCGCGGCGCAAACATCGCACCGAACAGGCTGCTGACCACATCGAAGCTGGCGTCCGCGTAGGGCAGCGCCTCGGCATCGCCCTCGTCGAAGTGTGCCGTCGCCAGCCCCTCTTCGGTCGCCCGCTCGCGGGCGCGCAGGATCGAGTTGGTGGCGATGTCCACGCCGGTGGCGGCGATGCCTGCGCGCGCCGCTGGAATGACGATCTGCCCGGCGCCGCAGGCCACGTCGAGCAGGCGTTGGTCCGGTTGCAGGTTCAGGCGCGCCAGGAAGGCCAGCGCATCGGGTTCGAGGAACTTGGCGAAATGTCCATAGTCGCCGGCCATCCAGGTCGTCTTGAGCTTCTGCTTCAGGGCCTGCATCTCGGGGGGCATGGTGTTGTCGGTGCTGCTCATGGTGGGGTACTCCAGGTGAAAATTGGTGGGTGCCGCGATGGCCTAGCGGCCCAGCGGCTGCAGATACATCGCGACCGTGCGCTGGCCGATCCGCCGGCCGAGCGCCAGCCCGTCCTCGCAGGCCGAGCGGAAGTGGATGCCGGCATAGATGCGCGAGTCCGCGCTCTCGCGGGCCGCCTGCGACAGGCTGGTGAACGTGCGCTTGATGCCGGCGAACGGTGGGCCGCTGCTGATCGTGAAGCCGACCTGGTCGCTGCCGATGACGCCCGCCAGCGCCACCGCCGCCGCGCCGCTGAACAGGCTCTGCGTCGACGGATAGTCCGACACCGCCGGCGTGTTCTGCTGGCTGTTCCAGGCTGGATCGGCCACGGTGGCCTCGTTGCCATCGTCGGCCGCCTCGCGGATCGCGGTCACCGGACGCCAGAAGTCGTAGACATAGCGGATCTTGAAGCCGGCGATATAGGTGTCGGCCATGGCCAGCGAGGTCACGGCCAGCGCGCGCGCGCTGTCCCAGGCATCGAGGCCGCGTGCCTCGGCCACGGCGCGAGCCACCCGATACCAGGCTCCCGGGCCTTCGAACCAGAAACGGGAGATCTCGGTCTGCTCGGGCGTGCGGGCACTGCTCAGCTGGCCGCCCAGCGTCTTCACCTCATTGAACTCCTGCGCGTACTGCGCGCTGGTCAGCGCGGGGGGGCCCGGCAGCCAGTACTGCGAGGTCGACAGCAGCGTGAACGGCGTCACATGGCCCCAGCCGGGCAGCATGGAGGCCGCGAAGCCGGGCGCCAGCTTGGGATCCTTGATGGGCGGGTTCGGTGGCTCCGGGTTGGGGTGCGGCCGCCAGCGCCCCGGCCCGCTGGCCGGCGTGTAGGCGGCGGGCCTGGTCGCGCCATCGTCCTTGCGCAGCGCCAGCATCGCTTCGCCGGCGGCCTGGCCGATCGCCACGCCAGCCTGCTTGGCCGGCCCGTCGGCGAGCGCGGCCAGGGCAAGGCGATACGCATCCTCCACCTGGGCCAGCGCCTCGGCGCGCTGCGGCGGCGCGCCGAAGGCCGGGATCACCGACAGCAGCACGGTGCGGGTGGCGGCGGCCACCGCCGCTTCTGCGGCGGCGCCTGGGGCCGCCACGCCCTCGAAGTAGTAGGGGGCATGGCGCGGCTTGATGCCGTTGAGCGCATCGTGCACGGCGCCCTGCACCATCGCCACGCTGCGGGTCTGCTGTATCGGGTTCTGGCCGCCGACGGCGATGACCTTGACGGTCGTCTCGTTCCACTTCAGCACCTCGTTGGCGCTGGCGGGCTGGGCATGCGAGGCGAGGGCCGTCAGGAGCGCCACCGTGGCGAGCAGGGGTCGGCTCCGGCGCTTGTCGGTGTTCATCGTCTTCATCATCTTTCGCTCCTGATGTCGGATGTGCGGGAATCGGCCCGCACGCCGCTTGCGACCACAAAACTGCCCGGCAGGCGATAGCCCGCGCCATCGCACCAGCGGGCGATCGAAGCCAGGTATTCCGCCTGCACGGCTTCGCGCGTGCGGCGCTCGAAGCGGGCATAGGCCAGGGCCACCGGACCGCCCGCCAGGACGGCGTCGCAGGCCGAGCGTGCCCCGGCATAGCGGAGCCAGGCATCGACGCGGCGGCTGCACACGGCGGCGAAGCCGGTCCGCCGCAGCGCCTGCGTCAGGGCCGTGCCGGTGCCCAGGCGGAAGAACAGCGGGCACACCTCGGAGCGGACCCGCCGGTCGACGATCGGAAAGACCTCGGCCCAGGCGCAGTCGCGCCGCTCGCCCCAGACCGACACCAGCAGCCGCCCGCCCGGCCGCAGGCAGCGCGCCATCGCGGCCAGCGCGCGCTCGGGATCCGGCATGTACATCAGGCCCAGGCCGCACAGCAGCACGTCGAAGCCGCCCTCGCCCAACTCCCGGTCCAGCGCCTGCGCGTCCGCCCGCAGCCAGCGCGGCGGCGCCACGCCCGCCTCCGCCACGCGCTGGGCCGCCGCGGCCAGCATCTGCTGCGACAGGTCGCTGGCCATCACCTCGCAGCCGGCGCGCAGCGCCGCCAGGGTCAGGGTCCCGGTGCCGCAGGCCACGTCGAGCACGCGCTCGCCGGGCCGCAGATCGGCTTGCGTCAGCAGCGCCTCGCTGGCCGGCGCCAGCGCCTGCCGCCAGCCCGGGTCGTAGTGGGCGGCGGCGCGATCCCAGCCATAGCGCTGCACGCGCAGCTGCAGGGCGGTGTCCATGGCTCGGGCGGGTTCAGGGGCGCGGGCCGAACACCACCGCGCCGCTCAGCGGCTGGGGGTCGGCGAACACATGCAGATAGGGACTGGCGCTCTGAGCCTGCTCGATCGCGCGGCGCAGCGCCTCCTGCGGCGCGGCGCTGTCGATGTAGAGGGTGTGGCGCACCCGCAGATAGCCCGGGTAGACGTCGGTGCTGCCGAGCATGCCGCGGTCGTCGAAGTCCGCCTGCACCTCGACCTCCAGGCTGCGCCAGGAGAGGCCCGCGCGCGCCAGCCAGGCCGTGTAGCCGATGGCCAGGCAGCCGGCCAGCGCGCCGCGCCCGAGCACGCCCGGCGTGGGGTGCTGGCCGCCGCCGCCGGCCTCCACCGCCATGTCGACGGCCAGGGTCCAGTCGCCTTCGCGCAGCTCGCAATGCAGCCCGTCCACCACGCGCGCGCGCATCGTGCATTGCCCCTGCGCCTGCGCGGGTTTGCGCTCGAAGGCGGCCTGCATGCGGTCCCAGGCGGTGCGGATGCGCTCGGCGGTGCGGTTCATGCTCGGCTCCTTTTTGCGGCCTCGGCGGCCCGGTTCGGCAAGAATGCGCGACGGGCGTCAGCCCAGCGTCAAGACGGCGTCAAGGGCCGTGCTTCCCGCCAGACGGCCTGCAGCGCCTCGAAGCGCCGCTTGCGCACCCAGACGCGCAACTCCTCCGGGCTCAGGCACGGGCGGATGTGCCAGGCCTCGCGCAGCGCCGCGAGCGCCGCGGCGCGATGGCCGCGCTCCAGCTCGATCCCGGCCCGCACGATGCGTGCGGGCCAGAAGCGCGGGTCCGCGCGGCAGGCCGCCTCGGCCGCGCCGGCGGCCTCGTCCAGGCGCTCCAGCCGCTGCAGCGCCCCGCTCAGCAGGGTGTACCAGACGGGTCGACGGTAGTCGTCCGGGCTCAGGCGCAGCCCGCGCTGCAATTGCTCGATGCCGCGTTCGGTCTCGCCCAGGATCAGCTGGGTGGCGCCCAGCGCGGCCCAGGCCTGGGGATTGCCGGGGTTGGTATCGACCGCCCGCTGGATGAAGGGCAGGGCACGCCGCGGGTCGCCCAGATCGGCCAGCGCGCAGCCGGCATAGCCAAGCACCTCGGAGTTGCGCGGCTCCAGTTCCAGCGCCTGTTCGGCCTCGGACAGCGCCTCGGCGCGCGCGGCCGCGCCGGGCAGCAGCCCCATATTGCCGGCCAGGGCCATCACGATGGCCTTCTGCGCCCGCGCCAGCGCATGCCCGGGATCGACGGCGATGGCATGGCGGTAGAAGTCGAGCGCGGCGCGCACCGAGTCCTCGGCCCAGCCGCGCGCGAACAGCGCGCAATTGGCATCGCGCACCAGGTCGCGGGCATCGTCGCCCGCGCCGTCGGCATGCTGGCGGCGCTGCCGGCGCGCCCAGGCCACGCTGACCTGCAGGTCGACCTCGGCGGCCCAGGCCGCGATGCGCTCGTCCAGCAGCCCCGACGCCGGCTGGGCCTCCAGGTCTTCCTGCAGGCTCCACAGGTACAGCGCGTCCTCGCCGGAGATCAGGTGCAGCGACAGCCGCAGCCGCCCCTCCGGCGTGCGGCGCAGACCGCCGCCGACCAGAAAGCAGGCCTTCAGCAGCTCGGCCATGCGCACGAGGTCGCCTTGCGCCCGCGCCGCCACCGACTGCACCGCGGCCTGGGCCGTGACGGCCAGCTGCGAATGCCGCGCCAGCGCGGCGCCCAGGTCCTCGGCCACCACGAGGGCCAGGCTTGCCAGCGCCGCCTCCTGCGGCAGCACCGCCAACGGCAGCACGGCCAGGGCCAGAGCGCCGCCGCCCGTCGGGCGCCCCTGTGGCTCGTCCGGCGCCGGGGCCCGCAGGGCCGCGCGCAGCGCTGCGGTCTCGGCCTGCGGCGCCGTGCCGTACTCGCGCCGCAGCACCGTCGCGCAGCGCTCGTACTGGGCCAGCGCCTCGCTGCGCCGGCCGAGCGTCGCCCAGGTCTGCATCAGCAGCCGATGTGCCAGCTCGTTGCCGGGGTCGAGTTCGAGCCAGCGCTGCAGGCAAGGCACGGCCGCCTCGTGGCGCCCGGCGGCCAGCAGCGTGCGGGCCAGCCGTTCGAGCGCGGCCCAGGCCAGACGCTCGACGCGGGTCCGCTCGCCGCTCAGCCAGGTCTCGAACCCCTCGCTGATGAGCGCGCCACCCTGCAGCAGCGGGCCGGCATAGAGCGAGGCGGCCAGCTGCAGCTGCTCCGGATCGGCGGAGCGCGCCGCCGGCTCGAACTGCCACAGGTCGACGCCGACGCAGCGGGGGTCCAGCATCACCTGCTCGCCGCCGTTGATCTGCAGCACCGGGCAATCGCGTCGCAGCTCGCTCAGCAGCTGGCGCAGGCTCTGCCGCGCCCGATCCCGTGGCACTTCCTCCCACAGCAGGCTGCCCAGATACTCCCGCGTCAGGCCGGCGGGGCCGGCGCATCCCAGCAGGCCCAGCAGGGCTTGTGCCTTGGGGGATGCGGCGGCCGTCGCGGCATCGCTTGCGAGCCGACAGGAGCCCAGGAGCCTCAGTTGCCACATCGGCGGATTGTGGGGCGACGGATCCCCTTCTGTCATGTCCCTGACTTTGCCGCCCGGCGCGGCGACGACCTTTGGCGGCGCAGGCTCAGACCGCCCCGATCAGGCCGGCGACCTGCTCGTCGGACAGCCGCATCGGCAGTGCCTGCACCGGCAGCAGGGCCGCCACCGCGTGCTCGCCGCGCGCGCTGTCGCGCAGCACCGGGCTCAGGCGCGGCTCGCCGGCGCCATTGATCAGCACCGCCACGCGCGGTTGATGCGCCTTCTCGCCATTGCCTACCACCAGGCCCAGCTCGCCCGAGGCCAGGCGGACCACGCTGCCCGGCGGGAAGATGCCGAAGGCCTTGATCAACGCGCCGGCCAGCGGGCTGGCGTCGGCCATCTGGTGCAGCTCGCGGCCGGCCTGCTGGGCGCTCATCGCGGGGCGGTTGGCGCGGCTGGACAGGCGGGCCGTGTAGACATCGGCAAAGCGCAGCATCTCGGCCAGCTCGCTGATATCGGTCGCGCCGTTCGGGTAGCCGGATCCATCGGCCAGCTCATGGTGCTTGAGCACGGCCTCGATCCAGTCGGTGTCGGTGATGCCGGCCTCGCTGAGCATCTCGGCGCTGCGGGCCGGGTGTTCGTTGATGGCCTCGCGCTGCTTGGCCGTCAGCGGCGAGACCTGGGTCGAGAGCCGGGCTTGCAGATCGATCATCGCCACATTCATCGTCAGCGCGGCCTGGAAGGCGCGGCGCTGCTCGGCCACGGACCAGCCCAGATAGCGCGCCGCCGCCTGGCAGGCGGTGGCGGCGTGGATCGAGTGGCTGACGCCGTAATGGCCGGCACCGGCCTCGGGCTGGCGCACCACCTGGGACAGGGCCACATCGGGCGAGCATTCGATCAGCGACAACAGCAGATCGGTGGTGCTGTGGATGGCGCTCGCCAGCTGTGCGATGGGCGCACCGAGCGCTTGCCTGACATCGCGGCTGCCACGGTCCCAGTCGGCCGGCAGCCGTGCCAGCCGCTGCGCCGGCGTCTCGCGCCGCGAGGGCTGCACCGCCTCGGCCAACTCCTGGACCTCGACCAGCGCGCCGCGCTCGAACAACTCCTGCAGCTGCGCCTCGTCGCGTATCACCTGCCCCCGTGCCAGCAGCAGCATGCGGCTGGCATCGCGCACGCTGAACGGCAGCGGTTGGCCGAGCACGATGCGGTTCTTGACGGAAGAGAGCGAGCAGACGCGCATGGGGTTGTGGACAAAGCAAGGCCCGCCGGGATGCGGGCCTGCCGGACTGTATATCGGCTGAGTGCAACTCAGCTTGAGGGCACATGCCGGCCTGTCTTGACCGGCAAAATTATGGACGCACCACGAGCGGCTCCGCCGTGATCGGACTGCGCATGCTGGCAAGCCAGGCGCGGCGATCTCCGAGATTGACGAATCGTGTTGCGCCCATGCTGTTGACCAGCCGTCGAGCAAGCACGGGTGCCGCGACGCTCGTGCCCGCCATAGGCACCAGGGTGTCGCTGCACACGCCTGTTGCATAGAGACCACCAAAGGTCGTGCCCTCTTCTGATGCGCCATAAGCATCGACGCCGCGTCGCCAGCGCCAGTCAGGTGTCAAGCTGCCGCCCGGCGAGTAGGTCGCCAGGGCATCGCTGCGCAGACAGGCTGCGCCCACCACGACAACGCCTGCCGAGGTCGCCAGATCGCTGAGAGCGCCGTCGCCGAAAATGCTGAAGCCTCGGTCGCTCGAGGTTTCCAATCTGGATTGAGGCTCACCCGACGTCGTTTGCCTAGGGTCATCACGCTGGATCCATGCATCCAGCATGACCTGTTCTTCCGAGGATTGATTGCGCAGCCGGAGCGTCCAAAGCCCAGCGTTGCTCTGCGTTGCCGGGCCTAGCCCTGCAACCGTGGACAGGATCATCATGTCCTGCCCGACCGACTTTGGCCCACCTGCTTCAAAGGCGGCCAAGCAAACCTCCGTCGGCACATCGGGGATGGCTGGCAGGCACGCATGCTGTCCGCTTGTCAGGGGCCCCAGACAACGGAGCCCATCCGGCGCAATCAGTTCGACATCGAGTTGGCTGGGTGCTCCGCCGTGAGTGCAGCGCCCCCATAGCTCAAGGAAGCTGTCGGTCGGGTCTCCGTGCGCGATCCGCCAGCCCAGTTCCAGTTGACTGCCTGGAGTCAAAGTGGCGCGTGCATGCAGGCGCTCGCCGCGCGCATTGCCAGCCGCGACCGTGATCAGCAAACGCGGCGTCTCCTTCAGAATCTCGTCCAGGGCAAGCTCCAGCAGTGAACTGCCGTCATGCGGTCCGGCCAACGCCCCAATGCTGATATTGATCAGCACGGGAGCATCGGGGTCAGCTTTAGCGAGGATGTAGTGAACGGCATCGATCAGGTAGGCCCCACTGGATGCACCGGTGACATCGCCAATCTTCGGTCTCGGCACATCAACGAACACCAAGTCGCACTGCTGCGCCAAGTCTGGGCGGGAGGGCTTGGCACTCAAGGCGGGTGCAGGTGCCCTCACCACACCGGCGAGAGTGTCGAGCACATGCGTGCCGTGCGCGCGCTGCTGCAAGAATGCGCCTCCCTGTTGCATCAGGTACTGAGCCAGCCGATAGCTCGCAGCCTCATCGTTGCTGGCAATTTGTTCATTGATCGCCGCACGGTCCAGTTCTCCGCCATAGCCAAATTCAGGTGGTACAGGCCAGCCGACGGCTGCGGGCAAGTCTTGGCGCCACAAACCCAATAGGCGAGTTTTGCTCGGGTCGTCTGGGTTGCGAAAGGCGGTGTTGAGGTAGGCACAGTCGTTGTCGATAACTCCGATTACCGGACGCAGCGACTGCGTACGCGGCGGTGGGGGCGATCCTGTTGCTTGAGCGGCCCACGCGACAGGGGGCCTATCAATGGGCAGGGCCATCATCATTGAATCGACCGAGTCCTGCAGCTGACCAATGTCGTGGATGGCCGCCCATACAGTCATGAAGGGACCGGTCGACCGGACATGATGGGGTGAGACAAAGAAGGACTTGCCAAGAGCGGCGCGCTGCGCTTCGGACACTCGCACCAGGAACGGAATCAGCAGTGCCGCACCATGGCGCTGGCAGGCTGCATGACCGGAAAACTGGGTCAGATGACTCCACTGCAGATAAGGGTCGGGATAGAGATTGGTGCTTGCCATGGTCGGCTTCCGTTCAGGACCATTCGCTCTTGGCTTGCTCCCACAGATCGCACCAAACCGGGAAGGACACAGCTGCATCGGCGACAGCAACTGGGCTGGGCGAAACCAAGGGTGCTGCCTCGTTGAATGAGGCCGTCGCTCCGGCCGCGCTGCCGGTCAGCGCAGTGGCAGGGAATGAACCGGCGCCCCAGGAATTGGCCTGCCTCGCTGTAGCGAGCAGGTAGCTTGACAGCACGTCGCCAAGCTGCCGGCCGGCTTCAAGATCGACAGGGAAATGCAGACCTGCGATCGCGCGGTTCTCGGCAATTCGGAAGGCCAAGCGGCGGAGATAGTTCCTCACATGAGTGGGCGGCGCCATGTCACCGAGGAGATGGCCCAATAGTGCCGCAGTGACATGCGCCTCGACGGCATGCCCTGCCGGAAATGCCGGGTGCCGTGGCACTTCCAGAAGCGGCTGGACGGTGACCGAGTACTCGCTCGGTCTTGGGCAAGCCAAGGTGTGCTTGAAGTACATGCAGATCGCATAGCTGAACTGCAAGGCCAGTTGCAGGGCTTCCAGTGTGTGACGATGCCGGCCGGTTTGCAGATTCATGATGGATGCAAAGTAGGCCAGCGGAGGTGCTACCTGGGTCAATATCTCGGGGGCCCGGCTGTCACGTGCACTCACCATGGCATCCATCAACTGCAACTGGCCTTCGAAGAACCCGCGATCAGGCCGGTTCATCGTGAAAAGCGGATAGACCTGACCGTTGAAGTCGGTGGCCTGGACCTGAGCCTGATGGCCGTTGCGGTCGAACGCCACCGAGCCGAGCAGTTCGCTCATGATGAGAGCTGCTCGCACCGCAGGACCATGGCGGCGCGCACTGCTTGCCTGAGAGAGGGGTGGGAGGGATGACCATGCCGAACCTCGGTCACCAGCACCGCCCAAGGTGACCGGCCTCTGTCCACGCAGAATTTCGGTTCGCGTCGCCAGCAGCGCAGCCGTCAACATCCCATTGCCGGGGAAGCCATCGAATCCGTAGGCTTCCATACTGTTGCTGTAGGCGTAGGCATTGCTACCCGTATAGGCGTTGGTGCCTGTGTAGGCGTAGGCATTGTTCCCCGTGTAGGCGAACGGACCAACTGTTGAGAAAGCTCCTGTGGACATGGCGTGCTCCGACGGTAAAGGAGGGGCTGACTAGCGCTGCGGTAGGCCGGCTTGCCTCAAGGCTTGGGCGCAGCGGTTTGCAAATGCGGTTCCTCGGCCGGGATAGTTTCTTTCGAAAGCATCTACCGAGTAGCGTGGATCTATTGCAAGCAAGCCCTGGACCGACAGCTTGGCGGCGTCGACATCGCCCTGTAGCAACTGCGCAATGGCAAGCGTGCGATAGGTCGGCATATGCCGCCGGTTCAGTCGCAAAGACAACTCAGCGGTGCTGACGGACTCCGCCAGTTGGTTGGCGGACAGCATTGCATGAGCTGAGAAAGTCTCGAAGAAATACCGCATCGGATCCAGCGGAGACAACTTGATGGCCTGCCTAGCGGCGTCGACGGCAGCTGCGCCTTGATCGCGATAGGCGTACAAGGCCGACATGAACAGCCACGCCAAGGGTTCGCTGGAGTTGGCAGCGAGGGCCTCGGTATAGCGCTGCTCCGCTCTCTCAAGATCTTTATCAATCAACGCGGCGACCAAGCCATCGATGGACAGAGCCAGAGGATGCGATGGGTACAGCCTCAACGCACTCTGGGTTCGTTGGTGTGCAAGCCTGACCTCGATGTCAGGAGCGGTTGTCCAAGCCTGAACCAGACTCATGACGTGCCACTTTGCCTGCCAGGCGAGGACGTCCGGCGATCGGGGGTGCCGGTACAGCAACTTCTCCAGGCAGGCATGTGAGCGCTGAAAGTCCTGGGCCGTCGAGTGGTGCATCAAGGCGATGGCGCTGAATAGAAGCACATGCGAGTCCACCGCATCCAGTCCGAGACCACGGCTTTGTTCGACGGCATTTGCGAAAAGCACGCGAGCGACGTCCTGTGCAACTTTGTTACCCACTGGATTTGCGTCGGACAGAATTTGTGTCTGTTCGATTTCCATGCTGTCGGCCCACATGAGTGACCCGGTATGCACATCGGTCAACTCAAGACTGATAAGAACGGTTGATCCCCGCATGAAGCATTTTCCGGAAATGACATAGCGGGCGTCGAACATCGTTCTCAGGCCTTGAAGGTCCACCCGACGTCCTCGCAGTGCTGCCGCAGACAGTTGCGATATGACCCGCCAAGCAGCGCAGCGTGAGAGGGCGCGTGTGATTTCGTCAGCGATGAGATCCCCAAACAGGGCGCCATGCGAACCCGGTGTCAGTGTGGTGAAGGGCAACACCAAAATGACCGACCTGGTATCAGGCGGGGGCTCGAATGCAGGCATTGCGGCATCATTCGCGCTGCTGCTCAGCGCGAAGCACTGGCGCGGCGCATCAAGGTGTTTGAAGTACTTCTCGCCGATGTCCTCGACACGGGCATCCAACTCATGGACCAGGGCATCACGGATCTCGGCGGAAACGACAAACGTTCCAGGTTCAGCGCTGGCGGCAAACCTTGCGGCCAAATTGACTCCCGATCCATAGACGTCATCGCGATCAATACTCACGGCGCCGACATGCGCACCAATGCGTAGTAAAAGTGCCTGGCTCGCGGATTTGCCCTGGTTGATCAATGGCAAGCGACGTTGGAGTTCAAATGTCGCTTTGACGGCGCACAACACCTCATCGAACTCCAGCAACATCCCGTCGCCAAGACTCTTCACCATGCGCCCCTGATGGGCGGGCAAGACCTGACTCCGGACCTCATGCACGAACCGCCGCCAGCGGTCGATGACATCGGCCTCGTTGGCCTGCATCAAGCGCACTGATTCGACGACATCCACCACCACAATGGTTTTGGTGGCTCGAACCAGTTCGGGCCAACCCTCTCCCTGTGAGTCGGTGGTGCTCATCGTGACCGCACAATCTGTTACCTTCATCCCCATTCTGGGGGACGGGTGTTCGGGTCGGGCAGGGGTTTGCGAGAACCTAGTTCTAGGGAAGGGTCAGGTCTTTCCCTGCCCATGGCAGGCACAGGCCTCGCCATGGGCGGCCGCCACCAGCTCTTCCAGGATGCCGCAGCCATGGGCGTCGTGATCGGCGTCGCAGCGCGCCTTCAATGCCACCAACTGCTTCTCCAGCGCCTGCATGCTGGCCAGGCGTGCCCGCACCTTGGCCAGTTGCGCCTCGACCAGGCCGTCGACGCTGGCGAGCTGGGCCGGGTCCTGGCTGTGCACACTGGCCAGCAGCAGGGTCACATCGGCCAGCGACATGTCCAGCGCCCGGCAGTGGCGGATGAAGGCCAGGCGCTCCAGATGCGGCTGCGCATAGTCGCGATAGCCGTTGGCGCTGCGCGCCGGGCCGGGCAGCAGGCCACTTTTCTCGTAGAAGCGGATGGTCTCGATATCGACCCCGGTGGCCTGGCTGAGTGCTCCGATGCGCATGGCGGCTGGTCCTTTCGCAGCCAGCATAGCGTGACTGTGGAGCCGCTACAGGCTTGCCGGCCAGTCCTTTTGGGGCCAGGTCGATAAAGACGGGGACAGGATTGGCGGGACAACGGGTGCCGGGTCGCGCCATCCGCCTCTAAACTCGGCCGCTGCATCGAGGGTCCGAGCATGAGTCTGTGCAACCGACATCGAACCGCGGCAACCGCCACACCGCACACCCGGCCGGGCCGCAAGGCTCTGGGCTCATGAGCGGCCCAGCGGCCGGGCCGCCCCGGTCACTGCAGTCGCTGCAGGCGGCCATCGCGACGCTGGAGTCGCAGCGCGCCTTGCTGGGCGATGCCGTCGTTGATGTCGCGGTGGCCGGCCTGCAAGCTCAAGCACAGGCCTTGCAGGCTGCCGGCTCCGAGTCGACGCAGAGCCAGGCGCTGCGCCTGGTCAGCATCCTGTTCCTGGATGTGGTGGGTTCCACCGCGCTGGGCCAGCAGCTCGACCCGGAAGAGATCCATGCGGTGATGGATGGCGCGATGGCACGCTTCACCGGCGTGGTGCAGGCTCATGGCGGCCGTGTCCTGCAGTACGCGGGCGACAACCTGCTGGCCGGCTTCGGCGCCGACGAGGTGCGGGAAGACGATGCCGAGCGCGCCGCGCGCTGCGGTCTGGCGCTGCTGGCTGCCGGCCGCAGCGTGGCGCAGCAGGTGCAACAGGCGCACGGTCATCAGGGCTTTGATGTGCGGGTCGGCATTCATTCCGGCCAGGTGCTGCTGGGCGGTGGTGTCGATGCCGAGGGCACGATACGCGGCAGCGCGGTCAATATCGCCGCGCGCATGGAGCAGTGCGCGCCGCCCGGGGGGCTGCTGATCAGCCTGGACACCTACCGGCTGGTGCAGGACCGCTTCGACGTGCAGCAGGGCCAGGCCTTGCACATCAAGGGCGTCGACGCGCCGATGCTCACCTTTCGGGTCGAGCGCGAGCGCCCGCGCAGCGCGCAGCAGCTGCGGCATGGCCTGGATGCCGTCAACGCCGGCCTGGTGGGGCGCGATGCCGATCTGGCAGAGATGCGGGCCGCGCTGGCCGCCGTGCAGGCCGGGCGGACCCAGCGGCAAATCACCGTCATCGGCGATGCCGGTCTGGGCAAGACGCGCCTGCTGGCCGAGTTCGAGGCGGGCCTGTCGACCCCGGGCGGCGGCCCCTTGCACGCCAGTGCCCATCCGCAGGGGCTGCATCAGCCCTACGGCGTGATCCGGGATCTGCTGTTCCGCTGTTTCGATGTGCAGGACAGCGACCCCTTGGCGCTGGCCCAGGCCAAGCTGGCTGACGGCCTGGCGCCGCTGTTCGGCGAGCGGGCCGATGAACAGACCGCGCTGCTGGGCCAGCTGATCGGGCTGGACTACCGGGCCAGCCCCTTCATCGCCGGCATCCTGCAGGACGGTCGGCAGCTGCGGGCGCGCGCCCTGCATGCCTGGATCGAGTTCCTGCGCCTGTCCTGCGCGCGGCTGCCGCCGCCTGCCGTGCTGGTGCTGATGCTGGACGATCTGCACTGGGCCGATGAGGGCTCGCTCGATGCCATCGAGCAGCTGTGCGCCGTCGGTGACGAGCTGCCGCTGCTGCTGCTGTGCGCCGCACGGCCCGAGCTGCTGGAGCGGCGGCCCGGCTGGGCTGAGACCTGGCCGGCGTGCACCCGCCTGGCGCTGGCACTGCTGGATCCGACGGACCGCCAGACGCTGGCGCGCTCCCTGCTGCGCCAGCTGGGTGAGCCGGCGGGCGCCGCCGCACAGCAGCTGCAAACGCTGCTGATCGAGCGCACCGACGGCAACCCCTTCCATATGGAGGCGCTGCTGCAGATGCTGGTGGACCAGGGCGAGCTGGACATCTCCGCCACGCCTTGGCGGCTCGCCGCCGGAGGCCTGCAGCGCCTGCAGGTGCCCACCACGCTGGTGGGCGTGCTGCAGGCCCGGCTCGATGCGCTGCTGATGCCGCAGCGGCGCGCGTTGCAGCAGGCCAGCGTGATCGGCGCCGTGTTCTGGGACGAGGCCCTGGCCGCGCTCGACGGCCATGCACCGGCAGCGCTGGGCGCGCTGAGCCAGCGCGGGCTGGTGTTGCCTCAGGACGGCGGCGCCTTCGCCGATGCGATGGAGTTTGCCTTCCGGCACCATCTGCTGCATGACGTCACCTACGGCACCGTGCTCAAGCATGACCGGCGCGAGCAACACCGCTGCGCCGCGCTGTGGCTGGAGGCGCGCAGCGCGGGGCGCGAGGCAGAGTTCGCCGGCCTGATCGCCGAGCATTTCGAGCGCGCCGGCCTCCCCGACCGTGCCGCAGAACACTGGGCCCGGGCGGCCCAGGAAGCGGTGGCCCGCCATGCCGACAGCGCGGCGCTGGCCCATGCCTGCCGCGCGCTGGCGCTGGATACCGGTGCTGACCCGCAGCGGCGCTTCGCGATGCTGCGCGTGTGCACCCATGCGTGGTCGCGCCGCGGCGATGAGGCCGAGTATGAGCAGGCCGTCGCGGCGCTGGAAGCCGAGGCGGACGCGCAGGATGACGCGGTGCTGCGCCTGATTGCCGCGCAGCACCGCATGCACCGCCTGTGCCAGAACGGCGAGTACGAGTCGGCCCATGCCCTGGGCTTGAGCCGCCTGGCTGCGGCCGGTGAGCGGGCTCCGGCCGAGGCGGCCAAGGTGCACAGCACCTTGATCATGGCGCTGGGCCGCCAGGGTCGCCATCAGGAGGCGCGCCTGCATGCGCAGGCCGCGTTGACCCTCGCGCGTGCCTGCGAAGACAGCTATACCGAGGCCTCCGTGCTGAACAATCTGAGCGTCGGCTATGCGGCCGAACGCCTTTTTCAGCAAGCTTTCGCCAGTGGCGAGCAGGCGCTGGCCAAATACCGGAGCATCGGCAGCCGCTACGGCGAGGCCATCGCCTTGCTGAATCTGGCCTTCGCCGCCCAGCAGTGCGGCCTGGTGGAACAGTCCCGCGAGCAGCTTTGCCAGCTGCTGCAGCTCTGCGATGCCATTGATCACCGGCAGATCGGTGCGCAGGCGCGCTGCAATCTGGCCGGCGTGCTGGTCGAACTGGGGCAGGCGCCGCAAGCGCTGGACCATGCGCTCGACGGCATCCGCATGGCAGAGGGCATCGGCGACCGCTACATCCAATGCACCGGTCATGACGCCGCTTTTCAGGCTTGCTATCTGCTGGGTCGCTGGCGCGAGGCCGTCGAGCATGGCCGGCTGGCGCAGGCCGGCCTGGCGGCCAGCGGCGAGCCGGCGCAGGCACTGGCCTGCGAAGCCGGCGTCGCCTGCGCCTTGCAGCAGGCCGGTGACGCCAGCGGCGCGCGGGCCGGTGTCGAGGCCGTGCTGGCCGCCGTGGCCGGTCGCGGCGGCTGGCAGGACGACGAGGCGGATGCCGCCATCTGGTGCGCCCGCGTGCTGGCGCAGCAGCAGGACCCGCTTGACGCCCCATGCTTGGCCGCCACCCTGGCCGCCGCCCGACGCGGGCTGATCGCGCAGGCGGCGATCTTCGAGGATCCGATCCAACGTGCACAGTTCCTGCAAGCGACGGCCCTGCGCCGCGAGCTGCAGCTGACCTGACGCGGCCGTTCACGCCACGATGCCGAGAGTAAGCCCGGCATAGGCCGGTCTCCTTTCTGTGGCATCGTCCCGGCCTATGAGCGAGATCCGTGCCCTGCTGCTGACCGATGTGGTGGACAGCACCCACCTGTCCACCCTGCTGGGTGATCACGACATGGCCCAGCTGTGGGCCGCGCACGACCGCGCGGCGCGCGATCTGCTGCCGCTGCATGGCGGCCGCGAGATCGACAAGACCGACGGCATGCTGCTGCTGTTCGAGCAGGCAGGCCAGGCGCTGGCCTATGCCCGCGCCTATCACGCGGCGCTGGCCGGCCTGCACATCCCGCTGAAGGCGCGCGCCGGCCTGCATGTGGGGCCGGTGATCCTGCGCGAGAACGCTCACGACGATGTGGCGCGCGGCGCCAAGCCGCTGGAGGTCGAGGGCCTGGCCAAGCCGACCGCGGCGCGCGTGATGGCGCTGGCCCAGGGCGGCCAGACCCTGCTGAGCGCCGAGGCGCGGCAGGCGCTGGGCGAGATCGCCGCCGGCCGCGTGCAGTCGCATGGGCACTGGCTGATGAAGGGCGTGGCCGAGCCGCTGGAGCTGTTCGAGGTCGCGGTGGCGGACGGGGTGCCGTTTGCCGCGCCGCCCGATGGCGACAAGAGCTACCGCGTTGCCCGGGTCGGCGAGCGCTGGCTGCCGATCCGGCAGATCCCGAACAACCTGCCGGAGCAGCTGAACTCCTTCATCGGCCGTGAGCGCGAGCTGGGCGAGATCAAACAGCGCCTGCAGCAGACCCGCTTGCTGACCTTGCTGGGCATGGGCGGTCTGGGCAAGACGCGGCTGTCGCTGCAGGTCGCCGACGAGCTGCGCGCCGAGTTCCCCGATGGCGTCTGGTTCCTCGACCTGGCGCCGCTGCGCGATGGCGCCCTGGTGCTGGCCGAGGCGGCCCAGGTGCTGGGTGTGCGCGAGGAGCCGGGCCGGCCGCTGCTGCAGACGCTGAGCGCGCATCTGAAGACGCGCCGCGCGCTGCTCGTGATGGACAACTGCGAGCACCTGCTGCCGGCCTGCGCCAGCCTGGCCCATGCGCTGCTGAAGACCGCGCCCGATGTGCGCCTGCTGGCGTCCAGCCGCGAGGCGCTGCATGTGCCGGGCGAGCAGGCCTATCCGGTCCAGCCCCTGCCGCTGCCGGGGCGCGCTGCCGGTATCGCGGAGCTGGCGGCCTCGACGGCGGTGCGCCTGTTCGTTGCGCGGGCCCAGGCCCACAAGTTCGGCTTCGAGCTGACGCCCGATCAGGCGCCGGCGATCGCCGAGCTGGTGACGCGGCTGGAGGGCATCCCGCTGGCGCTGGAGCTGGCGGCGGCGCGCGTGCGTCTGCTGAGCGTGGCCGACATCAACAAGCGCCTGGGCGACCGCTACAAGCTGCTGACCGGCGGCGACCGCGTGCTGCAGCAGCGCCAGCAGACGCTGCGCGCGCTGGTCGACTGGTCGCACGAGCTGCTGGGCGAGCCGGAGCAGCAGCTGTTCCGCCGCCTGGGCGTGTTTGCCGGCGGCTTCGACCTCGCCGCCGCCGAGCAGGTCTGCGCGCAGGCGCCGCTGGACAGCCTGGATGTGCTGGATCTGCTGGGTTCGCTGGTCGAGAAGTCGCTGGTGCTGATGGACACGGCGCCCGACGGCGCACGCTATCGGCTGCTGGAGACGCTGCGCGAGTACGCACGCGAGAAGCTGGCGCAGGCCGGCGAGGAGGCGCTGCTTGGCGCCGCGCATTGCCAGCACTTCTTCGGCGTGGCCAAGCAGATCCGCAACGGCATGCAGGGGCCGGAGCAGGGGCGCTGGGCCGAGTGTGGCGATGTGGAGCTGGACAATCTGCGCGCGGCTTTTCAGTTCGCGATGCAGGCGACGGATGAGACGGTGTTTGTGGCGGCCAAGATGGTGATTGCGCTGCAGAACTTCTGGATTCTGCGTGGGCATGTCAGCGAAGGGCGAGAGCAGGTGCGGGCCTTGCTCGGGGTGCCGCGCGTGCAGGCGGATGACTTTTTCCATGCGCACGCGCTGTATGTCTCGGCCTGCCTTGCCTATTCGCAGAGCGATCATGACCAGGCGTTGAGTCTCCTGGCGACCAGCCTCCAATTGAGGCGAGGTCTGGACAACGATATTGACACTGCGGCAACCCTTTCCACGATGGCGGTATCGTTTCTAAATGCTGGCGATGCAGTGCAGGCGTCTATTGCAGGTCAGGAGGCGCTGGCCCTGTTAAGTCAGACCGGTCATCGCATCGGCGAGAGCATTGCCTTGCTGCAGTTGGGCCAGATTGAGGCCTTTCGCGGTGAGAAAACTCAAGCGCGGCTGCGTTTGCAGGCGGCCTTGGCTCTGGCCCGGGAGATCGAACATCCGGAGGTTGAAGCCGAGGCCGAGCTGGCGCTCGGGCAGCTCGCGCTGGAGGCCGGTGAACTGGCAGTGGCTAGGCAGGCCATCGACGCATCCCGGGCCTGCTGCGAAGCGGCCGGCGATCATCGCGGCCTGGCCAATGCGCTGCTGTGGCTGGGCCTGGTTAACCTGCACGCTGGCGATGAGCCGGTGCAGGCCCGCGATCACCTGGGCCGGGCGCTGCAGGCTCTGGACCGCCTGGAGATGCGTGCGCAGCTACTGGTCTGCCTGGAGGCGCATGCGCAACTGGCGCTGGCCGGTGGCAGCCCGGACCGCGCGGTCAGGCTGGCGGCCGGCGTCAGCGGGCTGCGCGAGCTGGCCGGGGTGGCCCGCTCACCCAGGGGCGAGGTGCGCTGGCAGGATTTTCTCCAGCGCCTGCGTGAGGCACTGCCCGAGGATGCCTATGCCTCGGCTTGGCAGCAGGCCTGGGGTGCCGATACGCCCCAGGTGCTGCGCCTCGCTCAGGACGCCTGACGCCGGCGCGCCGCCAGCAAAGCCAGGGCGAGGACGGCGAGCGTCAGGCTGCCGGGCTCGGGCACTTGATTGTTGGTGGCATCGGTGCGCGCCAGGACGATCTCGCCGTTCTCGCGCGTGATGCGGTAGCCCACATCGCGGCCGCTGGCATCGACGCCGAGCTTGCTCTGGCCCAGGTCATCGCTGTGGAAGACCTTGATCTCTATGTCCTCGGTGCTGGCGAAGCCCAGCAGATTGACACAGGGGGCACCGCAGCTCTCGCCGACGGCAATCGTGGGCATGTAGTAGTTGCCAATGCTCATCAGATCGAAATACTTGCCCGGCGCGACGGCGCCGCCGACGAAGTCGTTGAAATAGCCGGTGCCGACGGTGTTCAGGCCGATGACGAAGCCATCCAGCACCCACAGGAAGTTGCTGCTCAAGGCCAGATTGACGGTCTCGAGATTGGCTGGGTTGGCGGTTTCGTAGATATTGAAGTCGAAGTTCACCGCCACCGGGCCGCCGCAACTCGCCACCGCGTTCACCAGCACCAGCCCCGCGGCATTGCTGGTGCAGCTATCGGCGACGTTGAAGCTGAAGGCGCCGCTGTAGGACACGCCGGGCAGCACGGCGCCGAAGGCGGGATCGACATTACCGGTGATCAACGCAGCGTGCGCGGCGCCAAGCGCGCCCAGCCCCAGGCCCATTGCCAAGGCGACGCGTGCCAAGCCTTGGCGGATTTTGCTTTTCATGGTTTTCTCCCTGTTGGCATGCGATGCAAGCGGCCTGATGCCGGTTGATCCGATGCGTGTGCCGAAATGGCAGCACGTCGGGCTGCTGTGCGTGGGGATACATGCACGCAAGAGCAATGCCTGACCCCACGAGTACGCGCCGGAGGCCGGCGCGGCAGGGGTTTTGCTGCAAGAGGGTCAAGTCTTGCGTGACTGCGATGTCAACAAATCCGACATCGGGATTTCCCGCGGCCGACCGCGTTCAGAACAGCGCCGTCACCCTGACCGTGCCATCCATCTGCTCGCTCCTGACCTGGCTGGCGCCCTGCCTGGCCAGGCGGATCATGTGCTCGTTGCTCGGCAGGATCTCGGCGACGAAGCCCAGCACACCGGCGGCCCGGGCATGGGCGGCCAGATGGTGCTGCAGCTGGGCGCCCAGGCCCGTGCCCTGCCAGTCGGGGTGGACGATGAAGGCGGTCTCGGCCAGGTTGGTGCTGGGGTCCAGCACATACAGCGCATGGGCGACGACCTGCGGGTCCTCGCGGGGGCCGGTGACGGCCACCAGGGCCACCTCGGTCTCCCAGTTCACATTGCACAGGCGCTGCACATCGGCGATCGACAGGCCGCGGATCCGGCGGAAGAAGCGGGTGTAGACATCGCGCTCGGGCATGCGGTGGAACAGCGCGCGCACCGCGTCGCCGTCGGCCGCGCCGGCCGGGCGCAGCAAGACCTGGCGCCGGTCCTTCAGCGTGACCTGGGCCTCCTCCTCGACCGCATAGGCGCGCAGATTGCGCAGCTGCTGCTCGGCCGGCAGATAGCCCAGGGCCTTGGCCTGCTCCAGCAGCGCGGCGCGGTGCTCGGGGTGGGCGATCTGTATCAGCGCCACGGCGCGCTCGCGGATGCTCTTGCCGAACAGATAGGCGATGCCGTACTCGGTGATCACGTAATGCACATCGCTGCGCGCGATCGCGACGCCTTCGCCTGCCTGCAGCATGCCGCGAATCCGGGACGTTTTACCTTCCTCATCGGTCGAGGCCAGGCAGATGATGGCCTTGCCGCCGACCGAGCGTGAGGCGCCCTGCAGGAACTCGGCCTGGGCGGCCAGGCCGCCGTAGAAATCGCCGCCGAACTGGTCGGCGCAGACCTGGCCCGTCAGGTCCACCGCGAAGGCCTGGGTCACCGACACCATCTTGTGCTGCCGGGCGATGGTCCAGGCGTCGCAGACCGCCTCGATCGGCTGGAAGCTGAACAGCGGGTTGCGGTCGATCAGCTCGTACAGGCGCTGAGATCCCATCGCGAAGCTGCAGACGATCTTGCCGACCTGATGGCTCTTCTTCTTGCCGGTCAGGATGCCGCGCTCCAGCAGCGGGATGATGGCGTCGGTGATGACGTCGGAGTGGATGCCCAGGTCCTGGCGATCGCTGAGGTACTTCAGGGCCTCGTTGCTGAAGCGGCCCAGGCCGATCTGCAGGGTCGAGCCGTCGTCGATGATGCTGCCGATATAGCGGGCGATGCTCTCGACCACGGCGCCCGGCTGGGCCGGATGCCGGTACTCGATCACCGGTGTGTCGACCGGCACCAGATGGTCGATCTCGCCGATGTGCAGCATCGAGTCGCCCAGCGTGCGCGGCATCTGCGGATTGAGCTCGGCGATCACCAGGCGGGCGCGCGCCACAGCGGCCGGGATCACATCGACCGACAGGCCCAGGCTGACATAGCCGAACTCGTCGGGCAGCGAGACCTGGATCAGCGCCACATCGACCGGGATGCGGCCGATCGCCATCAGCTGGGGCACGCGGGCCAGCGAGATCGGCACATAGTCGGCCAGGCCCTGGCGTACCGCGGCGCGCATGTCCTGGCCGACGAAGAAGCTGCGGTGCCGAAAGCGCGTCTGCGGCTGGCCGGCCGCATCGTGGGCGAGCGCATGGTCGGTCAGGAAGTGCAGCAGCTCGACATCGGCGGGCGTCGGCCGGTGCGCCTCCAGCGCCGCGACCAGACTGCGCGGTGTCGCGCAGGCCGTGCCGACGAAGACATGCTCGCCGGCGCGAATCTGGGCCACCGCCTCGGCGGCGCTGCAGATCTTGTCGGCGCAGGCCTGCAGGCGCGGATCCAGCGCGGCGGGCGCGTCGGCGTTGGCCGGGCGGCGCTGGCTCCAGCGGGTGATCAGACCTTGCAGCAGAGCGCGCGCGTGGTTCATGGCAATCCTCGGGCTCAGTCGTTGGCGGCCGGCACGGCAGCGGTCCCGTCGAGCACCTCGCAGGCATGGGCATAGCCCTGCGCGACGATGTGCTCGAAGCGTTTCCATTGCAGCATGCCGACCCGGTCCAGCGGCGGGTTCATATAGACATCGGTCAGCTTGCGGGCCTGGCGTTGGCGCGAGACACTGTAGAGCACGGTGACGTTCATCAGAAAGGCCGCCAGCGAGGGCAGGCGGTAGCGGCGCTGGGCGCGCGGGCGCAGCCGGTCGCGCAGCAGCGCCCAGGTGCCCGGCACGTCATCGTGGGTGATGCGGCGCGGCTTGCGGAAGCTCAGGTCCACGCCGATCACGCGGCCGACGCCGCGCATGCCGCGCATCACGTCGACGGGAAAGTTGTTGAAGGTGCCGCCGTCGCACATCAGATCGCCGTCGATGATCATCGGCGGCAGCGCGCCGGGGATGGCGATGCTGGCCAGGATGGCATTGCGCATCGGACCGCGGCGCACGATGTGCTCGCTGGCCTTCGAGTAGTTGGTGGCGACGCAGAAATAGGTCTTCCAGACATCCTCGACCCGGAGCTCATCCTGGCCCGTCAGCTCGCGCAGCGCGGTATCGACCAGGCCGCTCAGGCGCCGGCCCTTGATCAGCGAGAGCAGGGGGATCAGATTGAAGTCGCTGGTGGGCTTGGCCGAGAAGACCTTGCGCGCGTTGGCCAGCACCGCCTCGAAACCCCGGTCGGTGGCCACATAGCCGGCCATCACCGAGCCGATGCTGGTGCCGCCCACCACATCGATCTCGATGCCGCGCTCCTGCAGCGCCCGGTAGACGCCGAGGTGGGCAATGCCGCGCGCGCCGCCGCCGGCCAGCACCAGGCCTACCGCGGTGCGGCTGATCAGGCGCGCGAGCCGGGCCATATCGCGCGTCAGCGCGGGGCGGATGTGCAGATGATCGGTCAGCGGCCGGCGCTCCAGCCAGGCGGCCGTGCCAGCGGGCGAGCGCCGCTCGGCCGGGTGCAGCAGCACCAGGATCTCGGCCGCGTCGGTGCGCGGTGGGCGCCGCACCAGGCATTCCGCCTCGATCGGGTGGATCAGCGGCGGCGCATCGGCGTCGGCCAGCAGATAGAGCTCGTCGCAATGGCGGCTGCAGCGATAGGTCCAGGAGGTCGGCGTGGCGTCGCCGAGCAGCAGCACGAAGTCATTCTCGGCCTCGATCTCGTCGAGCCGCACCGCGATGCTGCGGTCGGCTTCGGCATCGCCCTGCTCGCGGTGGGTGAGGCCGGGCAGGCCCAGGTCGGCGTCCAGAAGGTCGGCATCGACCACGGCCACCCGCCCGATGCTGCGCAACTGCTCGGCCAGCGCGCTCGCAAACGTGCCGAGATCGACACCGGCGCTGATAGGCAGCAGGCCGATGGTCACCGGCCGGTCCATCGAGGAGCGAGCGCCCTCGGTCTGCAGCCGCTTGATGATCTGCCGGGTCAGCGCGATCGAGACCTGGCCGCTGAGCGCCAGCAACTGCCTGAACTCGGCCTTGCCCAGGCGCACCAGCACGGTGTCGCGGATCGCCACCAGGGTGGCCGAGCGCGGCTCGTCGGTGTAGAGGCTCATCTCGCCGACCATCTGGCCGCGGCTGATCTCGCGCACCATGCGCTGGCGGCCGTCCTCGTCGCTGATATAGGTGCGCAGCCGGCCGCTGACGGTCAGGTACATCGCGTCGCCGGGTTCGCCCTGGCTCATCAGGGTCTGACCGCCGGCCAGCTCCACCCATTGCAGATGCTGCAGCAGCAAGGCCATCGCATCCGGCTCGATGTCGCCGAGAAAGCTGCGCAGATGGCGCATCAGCAGGTCGTCGAGGTACTGCGCGCGAACAAAGGCCTTGTTCATGGTGCCTAACGATTTTTCTATTGTTGATGCGGCTCGTGCGATGCAATGTAACCGAGGGTTGGCGGCCTTGCCGCCGCAGTTCTGCAGAATGGCGGCTTTGCACTTCGGTTCGAGCCCGCGCCTCCCATGAGCCTGCAATACCTGACCCTGCCCGTGACCGCCTTCCAGCAGAACTGCTCCCTCGTCTGGTGCGATGCCAGCCGCGAGGCGGCGGTCATCGATCCCGGCGGCGAGCTGCCGCGCCTGCTGGCGGCGGTGCGCGAGCATGACCTGACCCTGAAGGCGATCTGGCTGACCCATGCCCATATCGACCATGCCGGCGGCACCGGCGAGCTGGCGCGCAGCCAGGGCCTGCCCATCATCGGGCCGCACCCGGGCGACCAGTTCTGGATCGATGGCCTGCCGCAGCAAAGCCAGATGTTCGGCTTCCCGCCGGCCGAGTCCTTCACCCCGACGCGCTGGCTGGCCGATGGCGACACGGTCAGCATCGGCCACGAAACCCTGCAGGTGCGGCATTGCCCGGGCCACACGCCGGGCCATGTGGTGTTTCACTCGGTGGCGGCCAAGCGCTGCTTTGTCGGCGATGTGCTGTTCGCCGGCAGCATCGGTCGCACCGACTTCCCCGGCGGCGACCACGCCACGCTGATCGCCTCGATCACCGGGCGGCTCTGGCCGATGGGCGACGACACCGTCTTCATTCCCGGCCATGGCCCGGAGAGCAGCTTCGGCCGCGAGCGCCGCAGCAACCCTTATGTTAGGGATGACAGGTGAATACTTCACAAACGCGGGCGCCAAGATTCACCGCCGCCGCACAAGACCTGGCCCTAAGCTTCTGATCACGCTGTCATCACTCGGTAGCGCTTCAGGGAGCTCAGCAATGAATGCAATCGACTTGGCCACCGTTTCCGCTGTTTCCACCGTTTCGCGCAGCACGGCCGTTCCCGAGCGCCGCCGCGCCGCCTCGCTGAGCAGCCACTGGCTCGGCCTGGTGCTGGAGGAGCTGGACTACGGCGTGCTGCTGCTGAACCAGCGCGGCGAGCTGCTGCACAGCAACCGCGCGGCCCGCCTGGCGATGGATGCGCGGCATCCGCTGCAGCTGCTGGGCGGCCAGCTGCGGGCGCGCTGCGCCAAGGATGTCAAACCGCTGTTCGAGGCCCTGGCCCATGCCGAGCGTGAGGGCCGGCGCTGCCTGCTGCGCCTGGGCGAGGGGGCCGAGCAGGCCAATGTGGTGGTGGTGCCGCTGAACCGCGATGTCGAGCAGGCGGCGGTGCTGCTGGTGCTGGAGCGGCGCGAGCTCTGCGGCGCGCTGGCGGCACAGTGGTTCGCGCTGCGTTACGGCCTGACCCCGGCCGAGACCGAGGTGCTGAAGGCGCTCAGCGACGGCGCCGAGCCCAGCAGCGTGGCCCAGGCCCAGGGCGTGGCGATCTCTACCGTGCGCACCCAGATCCAGAGCATCCGGGCCAAGTCCGGTGCGCCCAGCATCCGCGAGCTCTTGCGCCAGCTGGCGGTGCTGCCGCCGCTGATGTCGGCGCTGTACAACTGAGACTGACGCCCCGGGCCTACATCCCGTAACATCTGGCGCAGGAGGCGTGGCTTGGTGCCACGCACGCCGCGCCGCATGGATAGCAGCACCGTTCTCGCGCAGATCTTCGAGCCAGCGCTGGCCGATCTGCCGCCCGCGCTGGCGGCACTCGCCGCGCGCGGCGTGGTGCGCAGCTACCGTCGCGGCACCGTGCTGATCGAGGAAGGTACGCAGGGGGACAGCCTCTACCTGGTGCTGTCGGGCCGCTTGCGGGCCTATGGCTGCGATGCCCGCGGCCGCGAGATCACCTACAGCGTCTACGGCGTCGGCGACTATGTCGGCGAGATGAGCCTGGACGGCGGGCCGCGCGCGGCCAGCGTCATCACCGAGGAAACCAGCCGCTGCGTGCTGCTGACGCGTGAGAGCATCCTGGCCCATATCGCCGCGCATCCCGAGTTCGCGCTGGAACTGCTGAGCAAGGTGATACGCCTGGCCCGCGCCGCGACGCTGTCGGCCAAGCAGATGGCGCTGCACGATGTCTATGGCCGGCTCAAGGCCCTGCTGGAGAGCGGGCCCCAGGAGCGGCTGACCCACCAGGCGATGGCGCAGCGCCTGGGCTGCTCGCGCGAGATGGTCTCCAAGCTGATGAAGGATCTGGAGCTGGGCGGCTATCTGGTGCGCAGCTCGGCCGGGCGCTACGAGCTGCGCAAGGCGCTGCCGGCGCGCTGGTGAGGCGCCGGCCGCGCGCTTCAGGAGCGCTTGCGCAGCGGCGGTGCCACCTCGAACTGCTTGGCCGGCTTCTCGGCCCGCGCATACAGACCCTCGACCTTGGGAATATTGGCCTCGATATCGCGAATGCGGGTCGGCCCGGCCGGGTGGGTGGACAGCCATTGCGGCGGCGCGCCTTCGCTGGCCTTGCCCATCTTCTGCCACAGGCTGACGCCGGCCTCGGGCCGGTAGCCGGCCCGTGCACCGAGTTCCAGGCCCACCAGATCGGCCTCGGTTTCGTCCTCGCGGCTGAACTTCAGGGTCAGCAGCTGGCCACCCATATTCAGCAAGGTGTCGCCGACATTGCCCAGGCCCAGCAGGCTGGACAGCAGGCCGGCGCCGACCCGGGTGGCCGTGGTCTTGGCCATGCGCTCGCGCGCATGCTCGCGCAGCGCGTGGGCGATCTCATGGCCCATGATGGCCGCGACCTCGTCGTCATCGAGCTTGAGCTTTTCGAGGATGCCGTAATAGAACGCGATCTTGCCGCCCGGCATGCAGAAGGCGTTGAGCTGCTCGCTGCCGAGCAGATTGACCTCCCAGCGCCACTGCCGCGCGCGCGGGTTCCAGCCATAGGACTGCGGCACGATGCGCTCGGCGATCGCGCGCAGGCGCAGCAGCTGCGGATGGTTGGCCGGCGCCAGCACGCCCTTTTGCTTGGCCTCGGCCATCATCTGCTGGTACTGCTGGGCGCCGGCGTTCTCGACCTGCTCGGCCGGCACCAGGCTGGTCAGCTTGCTCTGCTTGCCGACATTGACGCCCTCCTGGGCCCAGGCGGGCAGGCCGGCCAGCGTGGCGCCGCCGGCCAGCAGGCCGGTGAACAGCCGGCGCTGCGGCAGGGCCGGCGCAGCATCCCCGCAGGTGCGGCAGTCGCAGCGGCCGAAGCCATAGCGCGGCGCGCTGGGCAGATGAGGATTCTCAAGAACCTGGAAGTGGGTGTGTTCAGCCATGGGGGCTATTTTGGGACAGATTCCGATTTGTCCAGCGCCGAGCCCGGTGATGCCCGCTGAAGGACAATCGCACGATGTCCAGCACCCCCCCCTCCGCTGCCGGTTTCGACAGCCAGCAATTCCGTTCGGCCCTGGGCATGTTCGCCACCGGCGTCACCATCGTCACCGCGCGCGCCGATGACGGCAGCCTGGTGGGGCTGACCGCCAACTCCTTCAACTCGGTGTCGCTGGCGCCGCCGCTGGTGCTGTGGAGTCTGGCGATGAAGGCCGGCTCGATGCCGGTGTTCAGCCGCGGCTCGCATTACGCGATCAACATCCTGGCGGCCGACCAGAAGGCCCTGGCCCAGCGCTTCGCGACCCGCGACATCGACCGCTTTGCCGGCGTTCCCTGGCGCGAGGGCGCCGGCGGTGCGCCGGTGCTGGAGGGCGTCGCGGCGGTGTTCGAATGCGCCAACCGCAGCCAGTACCAGGAGGGCGACCATGTGATCTTCGTCGGCGAGGTCGAGAGCTGCCACTGGGCCCCGAACGCCCAGCCGCTGATCTTCCACGGCGGGCGCTACTACACCGAGCTGCCGATCTAGCTAAACATGCAGCAGCCGGCCGCCGCCGAATGACCAGTTCTCCCAGCTGGTCTCGACAAAGCCGACCATCACCTGCTCGGTGTCGATGCCGGCCTCGGCCAGATCGGCCATCAGCTGCTGCAGCAGTTTTTTCTTGACCTTGACGCTGCGCCCGACCGACCAGAGGATCTCGATCAGCACGAAATCGGCGCCGCGATCGGCCTGCAGATCGGGATAGCGCGGATCGATGCGCAGGTTCTCGGCCGGCAGCTCCAGCACGCGCTGAAAGCGGTCGGTGGCCGGCACGCCGGAGGCGACCAGGGCGGCATGGACCGCGTCGAGCACGGTGTTCTTGAAGCTCGCCGGCTTGGGCTGGCGGACGGTGACGGTGACCAGGGGCATGGCGTGAGCTCTCAGTAGTAGCGGGACAGGGGAAGGCGCGCCCAGCGCGCCTCGGCCTTCTCGGCCCAGGCCAGGAACCAGCGGTCCAGCAGCGGGCGAGCCGGGCCCGCTGGCGACGGTGACTGGGTCGGGGGCGTGGTGCGTGGCCGCAGCGGCAAGATCTTGCTCATCGGGTCCTCCTGGGGCGATCCCGCGCGGTTTGCGCGGGCTGGTCTGGATGCTATGTTTGCGCCATTGCACGAACAATGGCTGAACGTGCAGACTGAACTTGCAAATTTGCACATGACAACCCCATCGACCGAACATCCCGCCGAATCGCTGAACTGGGACGATCTGCGCTATGCGCTGGCGATTGCCGAGGCCGGCTCGCTGGCCGGCGCGGCCCGCGCCCTGGGCGTGCAGCACACGACGGTGCTGCGCCGCCTCGATGCGCTGGAGCAGCGCCTCGGCGCCCGCCTGTTCGAGCGCCACCGCCAGGGCTACCGCCCCACCGAGGCCGGCGAGCTGATGGCGGCCCAGGCGCGCGAGATGGCGCCCGGCGTGGCCGAGCTGCAGCGCCGCATCCTGGGCCGTGACACCGCGTTGCAGGGCCAGCTGCGTCTGACGACCGCCTTTGTCGCGATGCTCTACCTGCTGCCCGGGCCCTTGGCCGCCTTTGCCCGCGCCCACCCGGGCATTGCGGTCGAGATCAGCGAGAGCTCGGCCCTGGTCGATCTGTCGCGCCGTGATGCCGATGTCGCGCTGCGCATGAGTGCCCAGGTGCCTGAGCATCTGGTCGGGCGCCGGCTCGGCGAGATGCGCATGCGCATCTATGCGGCGCGCGGCGCACCCGATCTGCCGCAGGCCGAGACGCCGGTGGCGCGGCTGTGCCAGGACTATCCCTGGATTGGCTACGAGCGCGACCGCAGCTCGCGTTTCTATGACCGCTGGCTGCGCCGCCATGTGGCGGACGAGCGCATTGTGATGCGGGCCGACCTGATGCAGTCGGCCGCCGCGATGGCCCGCACCGGCCTGGGCCTGGCCCTGCTGCCGACGCTGGCCGAGGCCCATGAGCCTCAGCTGCTGCCGGTCTCCGCGGTGCTGCCCGACATGAGCATCCCGGTCTGGCTGCTGACCCATCCGGACCTGCGCGACACCGCCCGGGTGCGCGCCTTCATGCAGCAGCTGGGCGGCGATCTGGCCGAGCGGCTGGCGGCCGCGCCCTGAAGGCGGCGGCTCTCTTTACTGCAGCGCGGCCAGCTGCTGGCGCAGCGCGGCGTTCTCGGCTTCCAGCTCGGCAACCCGGGCCTGCAGGCGTTCCAGCTCGCTGGCCGGCGCCGCTTCGGCCGTCACGGTCTCTTCTTCCGGCGCGGGCTTGGCTTTGCTGGGTTTGCTGGCCTCGCGCACCCGCTTCGCGGCCTGCTTCAGCTCATCCTTGCCGCCGGCAGCGGCGGCCACCTGCTCCTCCACCGGCAGGCTGGCCACCGCGGCGGCCGCATTGATCGAGATCTCGCCGGCCTTGACGGCGGCCACCAGCTCGGGGGCGGCCTGCTTCTGGATCTTCTCGATCTGCACCACCTGGCTGCTGCTGATGCGGGCCGCCCGGGCGATGGCCTCGCGGCTGTTCAGCGCCTCGACCGGCGGCAGCTCGGGGGTCTGGCTGTCGGCGGGGGCCGGCACCGGCTCGCTGGCCAGGATCTGGGCGCGGCGCTGCGCCACCAGTTCCTTCTTGCGCAGCGCCAGCACGCCGCGCTGGAAGTCCGACACGCTGCGCCGACCCAGATGCTGGTCGATCATCCACAGATGCACGTCCTCGATGGACTTGAAGCGTGAATTCTGCACGGTCTGGAAGGGCAGGCCGTGCTTCTGGCAGATGCCGTAGCGGTTGTGGCCGTCCACCAGCACCTCGCCCCACAGCACCAGCGCGTCGCGGCAGCCCTCGGCCAGGATGCTGCGCTCCAGCGCCGCGTGTTCCTCGGGAGTCAGCGGGTCGATATAGGCGCGCAGGTCTTCGTTGACGGTGATGTTCATGGGCTGGTGTCGTTTCGCTGGGGGGCGGATTTTAGAGGCTGAGCGCGAAGCAGGCTGTTACGCCTTGGGTCTTCTTGAAACCCCTGGCGCGGCCGCCGACCTTCAAAATTCGGCCATGCCGCCGTTCGAGCGGGCGCTCCCCCAGTTTTCCGAGGTCCTCCACCATGCTGATCACCTGCTCCCATTGCCTGAGCAAGAACCGCGTTTACGAAGCGGGTGCCCGGTACAACCCGGCCTGTGACCACTGCACCCGGCCGCTGCTGGACGGTGGCTCGGTAGAGCTTGGCGAGGCGAACTTCGACGCGGTGGTCAGCGGCACCGATCTGCCCATCGTGCTGGAGCTGACCGCCACCTGGTGCGTGCCCAGCCGCATGATGGCGCCGCAGCTGGCGCTGGCGGCGCGCCAGATGAAGGGCCAGCTGGTGTTCGCCCGGCTCGACACCGACAAGCACCCGCGCCTGGCCCAGCGCCTGGGCCTGCGCGGCCTGCCGGCGCTGCTGCTGCTGCGCGACGGCCAGGAGCGTCAGCGCATCAACGGCGCGCTGCAGGCGCCGCAGATCATCGAGTGGCTGGAGCGGGACTGGGTGGTGTAAGCACCCGTCCTTGCGTTTGCCGTTCAGCCTGCGGGCGCCGAGGTCCCAACCCCACAGTCTCGTATCAGCAGCTGCAGCAACAGATCCGCCTGCACTGCATCCGTCCAGGCCTCGCTCTCCAGCAGTGTGCCCAGGCGCGGCGCATCGGCGGCGGCGCTGGCCAGCAGATGCACGTCGAAGGTCTGGTCCGGCTCGTCGAAAGCGACGTCCACATCCATGCCGCGCCGCAGCTCGAAGACCTGCTTGAGCTGACGGCTGTTCCCGCGCTTGTGGCCCACCTCCAGCCGGCAGCCGTGCATCAGCTCGAAGCGCCAGCGCCTCTCGGGGTGGGCGTCGGCGCCGATCTCGTTGAGAGCCAGCAGGCGCTGCTCATTGCCCATGTCGAAAGGGCTGATCAGCGGCGCGTCCTCGCCGGGGTAACCCTCGGAACAGCCGAGCAGCAGCACGGACAGCGCGATGCAGCAGGGCTTAAACAAACCTGTCACCGTCGTGCTCCCCGGGCCGTGCCGCGCGGCTGGCCAGCACCTTGTCTATGGTCTTGCCGTCCATGTCGACGATCTCGAAGCGCCAGCCCTCCCAGTCCACCGTGTCGGCCACCTTGGGCAGGCGACCGGTCAGCAGCATCATCATGCCGCTGAGCGTGTGATAGCGGCCGCGCTCCTCCTCGGGCACCGCGTCCAGCTCCAGCCGGTCCTTCAGCTCGGGCACCGGGATGTGGCCGTCGAGCAGCCAGGAGCCGTCGTCGCGTTTCACGGCCCAGGCATCGGCCGGATCGCCCGGCTGGAACTCGCCGGTGATGGCCTCGACCAGGTCCTGCAGCGTCAGCAGGCCTTGCACCTCGCCGTACTCGTCGATCACAAACGCCATGTGCACATCGGAGCTGCGGAAGTTGTCCAGCAGCTCCATGCCGGTCAAGGTCTCCGGCACATACAGAGGCTGCTGCAGATGCTCGTCGAGCTTGGGCGCACCGCCGCGCATCAGCTGCGACAAGAGCTGGCGGGCGTTGACCACGCCGACGATGTCGTTCAGGCCCTCGCGCACCACCGGGAAACGGGCATGGTCGGAGGCCTCGATGCGGGCCAGGTTCTCCTCCAAAGGCAGATTCAGATCCAGGCAGACCACATCGCCACGCGGCACCATCAGCGAGCCGATCTGGCGGTCGTCGAGACGGAACACATTGCGCACCATGGTGTGCTCGTGCGATTCGATCACGCCGGCGCTGGTGCCTTCGGCCAGCACCGCATGGATCTCTTCCTCGGTCACATTGAAGCTGCTGCTGGCCTTGACGCCCAGCAGGCGCAGCAAGGCATTGGTCGAGCCCGACAGCAGGCGCACAAAGGGCTTGGTCGCGATCGCCAGTGCCGAGATCGGCGTGGCCACCAGCCGGGCCACCGCCTCCGGGTTCGACTGGCCAAGCCGCTTGGGCACCAGTTCGCCCAGCACGATGGAGAAGTAGGTGATCAGCACCACCACCAGCACGGTGGCGCCGGGCCGGGCGACCTCGGCCGCCAGGCCCAGGGTCTGCAGCCACAGCGCCAGCGGGCCGGCCAGCGCGGCCTCGCCGACGATGCCGTTGAGCACGCCGATCGAGGTGATGCCGATCTGGATGGTGGACAGGAAACGGGTTGGATCCTCGCCCAGCTTGACGGCTGCGGCTGCGGACTTGTCGCCCTCGTCGATCAGCTTTTGCATGCGCGCCTTGCGCGCGGTGACCAGGGCGATCTCGGACATGGCGAACAGGCCATTGATCAGGATCAGAACAAACAGTAAGGCGATTTCCATGGGAGCGGGTGGACCGTGTCGACGTCGGATAAGTGCGCCCGCCGGCGGCGAGCCGGGGCGCAGAAAGCCCGGCCAGCGGGCAAGGCGCGTTCAGGCGCGCAGCGCGTCGGCCTTCGGCGGCCGCAGCGGCGTCTCCGCTCGGCTGGTCGGCGGCCGCGAATCGGCGGCGCTCAGCACCGCCGTGGGCGCCGGGGCCGGGGCGGTCAGCAGGCTGGCGGGGGGCGGGATTTCGGAGACGTCATCCGAGGTGTCGCCCAGCTCGAAGGCCAGGTCGGCGACATTGCCGCTGAAGCTGTCGCCCAGGGCCTCGGGGTTCTGATGGCCCTCGACCCGCAGCTGCCCGGCATTCGCATCATCGGGAGCGACGATGCCGACGGCGGCAAGGCCGTAGATCGGGATCAGCAGGGCAATGAGGAGGGCGCGAAGCCAGCGGGGCATGGGCGCGATTGTATCGATCCCGCCTGGGCGATCACCGCTACTGCACCAGCGCCACCGACTTGACCAGGGCCCAGACCGGCAGGCCGGGCCGCAGCTGCAGCTCGTCGGCGGCCTTGCTGGTGATGCGGGCCAGCAGCACCGCCGGCCCGCAGCGCAGTCGCAGCAGCAGCTGCGAAGGGTGGGCATGCTCGGCCATGCTCTCGATCACGCAGGGCAGCTGGTTCTGGATGCTGCTGTGGCGCGGCTGTTCGGTGGCGATGCTGACATCGCGCGCCAGCACGCGCAGCCGCAGCGGCTGACCCGGGGCCAGGCCGCTGTCCTTGAGCCAGAGGCTGCCGCCCTCGAAGGCGACGCGGCACAGATGCCAGCGCGGGTCGCGCTCGGCCAGCGTGCCGTTCAGCAGCGCGCCCGCCTCATCGCCCAGGCGCAGCGGGTTGTCGATCGCGGCCAGCAGCTCGGCCACCGGGCCGGCGGCGCGGACCTGGCCCTGGTCCAGCAGCACCAGATGGTCGGCCAGCCGGGCCAGCTCGTCGACCGCGTGGGTGACGTAGAGCATGGGGATGTTGAGCTCGTCACGCAGCCGCTCCAGCCAGGGCAGGATCTCCTGCTTGCGGGCGAGGTCCAGCGCCGCCAGCGGTTCGTCCAGCAGCAGCAGGCGCGGGCCGGTGGCCAGCGCGCGGGCGATTGCGACGCGCTGGCGCTCGCCGCCCGAGAGCTGCGCGCTCGAGCGCTTCAGCAGGCCGCCGATGCCCAGCAGCGCGATGGCCTGCCGCAGCGCCTGCGCGCCCCGCGCCCCGCCGGCGCGTTTCAGGCCGTAGTGCAGATTGCCCTGCACATCGAGATGCTCGAACAGGCTGGCCTCCTGGAACACATAGCCCAGCGGACGTCGCCAGGTGGGCAGGCACAGCCCGGCCGCATCGTCCTGCCAGCACTCGCCGCCGATCTGCACCCGGCCGCTGGCGCCGGGTTCCAGCCCGGCGACGCTGCGCAGCAGGCTGGTCTTGCCGCAGCCGGAGGGGCCGAACAGCGCAGTGATGCCGCGCGCCGGCAGCTCGATGTCCACGGCCAGTTCGAAGGCCGCGCGTGGCAGGCGCAGGCGGATCTGGTGGGCCTGGTTCATGGCAGCGCGCGACGATTCTTCATCAGCGCCAGGATCAGCAGCACGGCGAAGGAGAACAGCAGCATGCCGCCGGCCAGCCAATGGGCCTGGGCATATTCCAGCGCCTCGACATGGCCGTAGATCAGGGTCGAGACGACACGGGTCTGGCCCGGGATATTGCCGCCCATCATCAGCACCACGCCGAACTCGCCGACCGTGTGCGCGAAGCTCAGGATGGCCGCCGTGGCCAGACCCGGCCGGGCCAGCGGCAGCGCCACCGTGAAGAAGGCATCGAGCGGCCGGGCGCGCAGTGTGGCGGCCACCTCCATCGCACGCGGCCCGATGGCTTCGAAGGCATGCTGGATGGGCTGCACCGCAAAAGGCAGCGAAAAAAGGATGGAGCCGATCAGCAGGCCGCTGAAAGTGAAGGGCAGCGTGCCCCAGCCCAGTGCCAGCGTCAGCTGGCCCAGCGGGCCGCTCGGCCCCATCAGCACCAGCAGGTAGAAGCCCAGCACGGTCGGCGGCAGCACCAGGGGCAGGGTCACCAGCGCGGCGACCGGGGCGCGCCAGCGCGAGCGCGTCTGGGCCAGCCACCAGGCCAGCGGCGTGGCCAGCAGCAGCAAGAGCAGGGTGGTCAGGCCGGCCAGCTTCAGCGTCAGCGCGATCGCCTGCCAGGCGGCGGGGTCCAGTGGCATCAGCGAGTCCTCTTCACAGCTCGTAGCCGTGGGCGCGGATGATGGCGCGGGCCTTGTCGCCGCGCAGGTATTGCAGCAGCGCCGCGGCGGCCGGATTGCCGAGCCCGGCCTTCAGCAGCAGCGCGTCCTGGCGGATAGGCTCGTGCAGGTGGGCCGGCACGATCCAGGCCGAGCCGTGGGCGATACGCCCGTCCACCTGCACCTGGCTCAGCGCGACAAAACCCAGCGCCGCGTTCTCGGTGGCGATGAACTGATAGGTCTGGGCAATGCTCTCGCCCTGCACGAACTTCGGCGTCAGCGCCTCCAGCAGGCCCAGCTTGCCCAGGGCCTGGATAGCGGCGGCACCATAGGGTGCCACCTTGGGGTCGGCCAGCGCGATGCGCTCGAAGGCGCCGGCCTTTCTGAGCACCGCGCCCTGGGCGTCCACCAGGCCGGGCTGTTTGCTCCACAGCACCAGCCGGCCGGTCGCATAGCTGAAGCGGCTCTCGGCCAGCCCCAGGCCCTCGGCCACCAGCCGCTCCGGCGTCGTATCGTCGGCGGCCAGCAGCAGCTGGAAGGGCGCGCCGTTCCTGATCTGGGCGTAGAACTTGCCGGTCGAGCCGAAGGCCAGCCTGACCTGGTGGCCACTGTCCTGCTCGAAGGCCTGGGCGATCTTCTGCATGGCCGCGCTGAAGTTGGCGGCCACGGCCACCTGCACCTCGGCCGCATGAACCCTGCCGAGCAGCACGATGAGCAGCAGCATGACGGAAAAACGCAGCACGGCAACCTCGCTATTCCAAACAAGAATAGCGCCAGTATAGGCCGCTGGTTAGGATGGGCGCATGAACAACGCCCACTCCGATCTGAGCGAGGTGCTGCGCCACGAGGCCGGCGACAAGCGCATCGCCATCCTGCGCCGCGTCGGCGCGGTCGGTTCGATCTCGCAGGCGGCCCGCGAGGCCGGCGTCAGCTACAAGGCGGCCTGGCAGGCCATCGAAACCCTGAGCAATCTGGCCGGCATGCCCCTGGTCGAGAAGCTGGTCGGCGGCGCCGGTGGCGGCGGTGCGCGGCTGACCGCCGAGGGCGAGCGGGTGCTGGCGGCCGAGGCGGCGCTGAGCCGCGCGCGCGCCGAGGTGCTGGCCCGGCTGGCCCCGGGCGGCACGGTGGCGAGCACCGGCGTGCGCACCAGCATGCGCAACCAGTTCCCCTGCACGGTCGCGGCGCTGCGTGCGCAGCAGGGGCTGCTGCGGGTGGAGCTGGCCCTGCCCCAAGGCGGGCGCCTGTTCTCGCGCATCACGCGCGAGAGCGCCGAGCTGCTGGGCCTGGCGCGCGGTCTGCCGGTGCTGGCGCTGTGCAAGGCCACCGCGGTGCAGGTGGCGGCGCAGCTCGAGGCCGGCCCGGCGCGCAATCTGCTGCCGGGCACGGTGCTGCGCCGTGCGCGCACGGCCGGCGAGGTCGTGCTGCAGCTGGCCGGCGGCATCAGCCTGGTCGGCTTCGCGGCGGCCGGCCACGGGCTGGCGCCGGGCCGGGCCGCGCTGGCGGCGGTCGAGGAGTCGGGTGTCGTGATCGCGCTGCCGGGCTGAAGCGGGCGGGGCGTCCTATGACCCCGCAGGTCATCGACAGCGTCCGGGCGGTCCCGCACAGTAGCGCCAGTCCCTGTGCAATGACCTACCGGAGAAAGCCATGAGAACCGTTCAATCCTCCCCGATCCTCAAGCTTGCGCTGCTGGCCGATGCCGTCGTCAGCGGCAGCATCGCGGCCGCGCAGCTGCTGTTCGCGGCGCCCATGGCCGGGCTGCTGGGTCTGCCCAAGCCGCTGCTGCTGGAGAGCGGCCTCTTCCTGGTCTTCTATGTGGCGCTGCTGCTGCTGATGGCCTCGCGCGGCCGGCTCTGGTCGGCCCTGGTCGGCGTCGTGGTGGTGGGCAATATCGGCTGGGCGCTGGCCTGCATCGCGCTGGCGCTGAGCGGGGCTGTTGAGCCGACCGGCTGGGGCCTGGCCTATCTGGCCCTGCATGCGTTCGGTGTGCTGGGCTTCGCGGCGCTGGAGTGGATCGGCCTGCGCCGCTCGGCCGACGCGGCCGAGTTCCGCGCTCAGACGCCGGCGACGCGGTAGGTGTTGCGCCCGGCCTTCTTGGCCTGATAGAGCGCCTCGTCGGCACGGGCCAGCAGCTCGGCCGGCGTGATGGCCCCGCCCTGGTGCTGGGCCAGGCCTATGCTGGTGGAGACCTGCAGCTGCTGGCCCTGCAGCTCGAAGCGCGGGCCCATGGCCGCGACGATCTTGGCGGCGACCGCAGCCGGCTCGGCCTCGCCGCCCAGGCCCTCCAGGATGATGACGAACTCGTCGCCGGCCAGCCGCGCCACCGTGTCGGTGCTGCGCACGCTGCGCTGCAGGCGCCGCGCGAACTCCTGCAGCACCGCATCGCCCATCGCGTGGCCCAGGCTGTCGTTGATGGACTTGAACCGGTCGATGTCCAGGAACAGCAAGGCCAGCGCGCTGCCGCTGCGCTGGGCGCGGCGCAGCGCCTGGCCCAGCAGTTCGTCGAAGTGATGCCGGTTCGGCAGGCCGGTCAGGCTGTCGTGCCGGGCCAGCAGCTGCAGCTCGCGCTGCACCGATTTGAGCGCCGAGACATCCTGGCTCAGCGTGTAGAGGCCTTGCACGACGCCGGAGGCGGCGATGTCCGGCAGGTACTCGTTCTTCAGCGAGCGGCTCACGCCCAGCGTCTCCGATTGCAGCTCGAAGCTGACCGCCTCGCCGGCCAGCGCGCGGTGCAGCCAGGGCGCGCGCTGCGCATACAGCGTCTCGCCGATCACCTCGCGCAGCGGCCGCCCCAGCGCTGTGCCGGGTTCGATGCCCAGCCAGTCCTTGAAGGTGGCGTTGACGAAGAGCAGGCGCTCCTGCGCGTCGAGATAGCCGATCAGCACCGGCAGGTGGTCGGTGATGTCGTGCAGGCGCTTCTCGGCCGCCCTCAAGGCCTCCTGCGTGTCCAGCATGGCCTGCTCGCGGCGGCGCTCGGCCGTCACATCGCGGCTGGTGATGGCCACGCCGTCGCCGACCGGCACCACCTGGTGCTGCAGCACCAGGCCGGCGGCCGGCGGCGTCTCGATGACGAACTCGGCGCGCAGCGGCTGGCCGCTCTCCAGCACCCGGGCATACATCTCGAAAAAGCGCGGGTCGCGGGCGGTCTTGAACACCTCGGCGCGGGTATGCCAGAGGATCTGCTCCTTGGGCCGGCGCAGCAGCTCGGCGCCGCGGTCATTGCAGTGGGTGAAGCGGAAGTCGAGCAGGCGGCCATCGGCCGCTCGCTCGGCGCGCAGGATCCAGAAGGCGTCCAGGCTGGCGTTCGAGGCCGCCTCGAACTGGGCCCGTGCCCGCTCGCGCGAGGCCTGGCTGCGCCGCAGCGTGATGGCCGCGAAGCTCAGGCCGCCGAAGGCCAGCATCAGGGTCAGGCTGGCTATGCCGGTGGCGCGCAGCGCGGCGGCGCGGCGTGCCTGGTAGGGCGCCAGCGCCTCGGGCAGGCTCAGACCGGTGAACACCACCATCTGGTAGTCCTCCAGCGTCTGGTAGGCCATGCGGCGGTGCACGCCGTCGAGCCGGCTGGTGGCCAGATAGCTGCCTTGCGGCCAGCGCGCCAGCTGATGGATCAGCGTGCGGGTGCCGGACACCTCGCCGAACCAGACCCGCTCGCCCGAGCGCCGCGCCCGCAGCACCCAGTCCAGGCCCAGCAGGCCGACGACGCCCTGGTCGCCGAACTGGCTGGCACGGTAGAAGTCGGTGAAGTAGTAGGGGTCCATCACGACGCCGACGACGCCGGCAAAGCCGCCGTCCGCATGCTGCAGCCGCCGTGTCAGATGCAGGCGCCACGAGGGATCGCCGGCGATCTGCTCGGGCCTGCCGATATGCAGGCCGCGCCGCTGGCCCTCGCGATGCACCAGGAAGTGCGGCTTGCCGGCGATCTCGCCCGGCTCGGCCGGCCGCGAGCTGCTCAGCAGCCGGCCCTGGGCGTCGGCGATATAGAGCGACCTGACGCCCGGCAGATCGTCCAGGCCCAGCCTCAGCAGCCGGGCCAGGCCGGCTTCGGCGGCGGCGCGCTCGCTGCTGCGGCCCAGGCCGTGCTCCAGATCGCTGGCGACAAAGGCGGTGATCTGGTCGATCTGCTGCAGGCTGCGCCGCGTGTGTTCCGAGAAGGCCTGGTTCAGGCCGTTGCCGCGCTGCTCGATCTCGCGTTCGACCAGCGCGCGCTCGCCGTCCAACGTCTGCAGCACCATCCACCAGAGTGCGCCGATGATGGCCAGGCCCAGGGCCGGCAAGGCCCAGATCAGCAGATCAAGCTTGCTGACGGGCCGGGCCGGGGATGGCAAGCGCATGGGCGCTCCTGCTGCTGGCGTTGCATCCCTGGCGATGAAGGCTTGTCGAAACAGTGCGACAGCCTGGTGTTGTGCGATCAGCATACGCCGGCGCCCGGGCGCCGGGAAGCTCGGGCAACAGCCTAGATGGGGGGTAGCGAGGACCGGCGCCGCGCGGCGAAGTCGCAGAACCAGTCGACGCAGTCGGCATTGGCCATCGCATCGCGCTTGAACACCGTCTCGGGCGCCGCGCCCAGCAGCAGCTTCTTGACCGGCAGCTCCATCTTCTTGCCCGACAGCGTGCGCGGGATCGCCGCCACCTGCAGGATCTCGCTGGGCAGATGGCGGGCCGACAGCGCAGTCCTGATGGCCTCGCGCAAGCGCCGCGTCAAGGCCTCGTCGAGGGTCAGGCCCTCGCGCAGCACCAGGAACAGCGGCATATAGCTGTCGCGCCCCAGGTATTCGAGGTCCACCACCAGGCTGTCCAGCACCTCCGGGAACTGCTCCACCGCGCGGTAGAGCTCGGCCGTGCCCATGCGGATGCCGTGGCGGTTGATGGTCGCGTCGGAACGGCCATAGATGATGGCGCCGCCCTCGGGCGTGATGCGCAGCCAGTCGCCGTGGCGCCAGATGCCCTCGCCGTTCGGGCCGCGGTACATCTCGAAATAGCTCTCCAGATAGCGCTTGCCATCCGGGTCGCCCCAGAAGCGCAGGGGCATCGACGGGATCGGTCGGGTGCAGACCAGCTCGCCGACCGCATCGCTCAAGGCCTGGCCCCGGCCCATCGCGTCCGGCTCGCCGAAGGCATAGACCGCCGCGCCCAGGCAGCGGCACTGCATCTGGCCGCGCCGCAGCGGCAGCGTTGGCAGGCCGGCCAGGAAGGCGCCGGCGAAGTCGGTGCCGCCGCTGATGCAGGCGATCCAGATCGGCCGCCCGCCGACCTCGGGCAGGCGTTGCCAGATCCAGTCATAGCTCTCGTCGGCCAGCGGGCTGCCGGTGGCGCCGACAGCGCGCAGCGCCGCCAGATCGCCGACCTGCTGCGGCCGCACATCGGCCTTCAGGCAGCTGGCATAGAAGGCCGCGCCGGCGCCGAACCAGCTGACCCGGGCCAGCGCCGCGAAGCGCCACAGCGTGCCCCAGTCCGGCCGCTCCCGCGGGCCGCCGGGGCTGCCGTCGAACAGGCAGATGGTCGTGCCGCCCAGCAGCGCATTGACCTGGCAGTTCCACATGATCCAGCCGGTCGAGCTGTACCAGTGGAAGCGGTCCTCGGGCCTCAGATCGTTGTGCAACACCCCGCCCTTCAGTGCCTCCAGCACGATGCCGCCATGGCCGTGCACGATGGGCTTGGGCAGGCCGGTGGTGCCGCTGGAGTAGACGATCCACAGCGGGTGGTCAAAGGGCAGCGGCTCGGGCGCCACCGGGGCCAGGTCCTCGCGCGCCAGCAGCGCGTTGAAGTCCAGCGCGCCCAGCGCCGCCGCGTCGGCCTGCGGGTCCAGCCAGGGCAGCAGCACCAGATGCCGCAGGCTGGGCAGCTGGTCGCGCAGCTCGCCCAGCAGCGGCCGGCGGTCGACCGCCTGGCCGCCGTAGGTGTAGCCGTCCACCGCGATCAGCACCCTCGGCTCGATCTGGCGGAAGCGGTCCAGCACCGCCATCGCGCCCATGTCCGGCGAGCAGACCGACCAGACCGCGCCGAGGCTGGCTGTGGCCAGGAAGGCGATGGCGGTCTGCGGGATATTGGGCATATAGGCGACCACCCGGTCACCGCGCTGCACACCCAGCGCGCGCAGCGCCGCCGCGAAGGCGCCGACCTGGCCGCGCAGCTCGGGCCAGCCGAGCTCGGCCAGTTCGCCGCGCGCCAGCATGGCCTCGGTGCTCCAGACGATGGCCGGCCGCTTGGTGCCGGTCTCGGCATGGCGCAGGGCCTGGTCCGCCAGGTTCAGCGTCGCCCCTTCGAACCAGCGTGCACCGGGCATGCGGTCGTCGACCAGGGCGCGTTCGAACGGCGTCGCCGAGCGCAGCTCGAAGAACTCCCACAGGCTCAGCCAGAAGGCATCGAGCTCGGTGATGGACCATTGCCACAGGTCCTCGTAGCGCTCGAAGCTCAGGCCGCGCGTCTCGCGCAGAAAGCGCTGGTAGCGGCGGATCTGGGGTTCGGGGCTGTCGGGCAGGTGCATGGGCCGATGATGCCGCGTTGTTTGCGTCACCGCTGTCGTGCAGGTGCCAAGCACTGCACGCCGGCGCCTGGTCGTCATGACTTCGTCATATCACCGCCACAAAGCCCATCCAGCATGCAGCCTCCACGCATCGCCCGCCCATGTCCTCGTCCACCGCAGCCATCCTCCGCAAGACCGAAGCCGGCCGGCTGTTGCTGGCCGGGCCGCGCCAGGCCTTGCCGGCGGGCCTGCGCATGCTGCTGATCATGGTGGACGGGCGCCGCAGCCTGGCCGAGCTGCAGGCCCTGGCCCAGGGCCTGGGTCTGGCGCCGCAGCAGGCCGTCGAGCGGCTGCTGGCCGAAGGTCTGGTCAGCGGGCCGGTGTCGGAGCGGGCGCCGGCCGGCGCCGACGCCGCAGCCGCCCGACTGATGCGCGCCAAGTTCTTCGCGCTGGACCTGGCCGCGCGCATGCTGGCCGGGCGCGACGCGGCGCTGCGCGAGGCGGCCCGCACGGTGGACTCCGAATCGCGCTTCGCCGCCTGGATGGACCACTGCGCCACCGAGATCGCCCGCGCCGCCGACGCCGAGCGCGCCGCGCTGTTCAGGGAGAGGGTGGGGGCGGTGGGGTGAGGGCCCTCAGCCCGCAAACCCCAGCCCCAGGTAGTGCCTGCCCAGCTCCGTCAGCTCCCCGCCCGCGCCCAGCAGGCTGGTGTGGTGCGGGTCGGGGCTCCAGCGGCCGGTGAACCAGGCATAGCGGTGCACATCGGCGCGCTGCTCGCAGACGGTGACCATCTCGCTCATCTGCGCCTTCTGCTTGGCGACCGTATCGATCTGCGCGCCGTCGCTCTGCGCATGCCAGTTGGCGAACTCGGTGACCCAGAAGGGCTTGCCGTACTTGAGCAGACGGTCGAGCTGGCCGGCCAGGCCGTAGTCGTACCAGTGGAAGGCCAGCGCATCGAGCTGCGGCTCGCGGCCGCTGTGGGCGGCGCGGTAGGCGGCCAGGAAGGCGTCCATCCAGGTGATCGGATCCTCGTAGCCGGCCAGCGTGCCCCAGGTGATCGCCGGGCCGACAAGCTGGACGCCGGTCTTGCGCGCGATGGCCTCGTAGCGCGGCCATAGCGCGGCGGCCTGGGCGGGCGTGAGATGGGCCTGGTCGCGCAGATTCGGCTCGTTGAGCACCAGCAGATGCTTGATGGCCGGGCTGGCCAGCAATCGGGCCTCGACGGCCGCTGCGTCGAACTGCTCGTTCCACAGCATAGGCACGAAGTCCAGGCCGGGAGCAGCGGGCGCGGTCGCGGCCGGCCGGTCGCTCCAGTTGTACCACCAGCTGACGCCCGGTCGCAGCGCGGCGAAGTCGCGCGCATCGGCGAGGTCGTAGGCGATGCCGCGCTTGGCGCTGCGCGTCGGGCCGGGTGCAGGCGTGGCGGGTGCGGGGCCGGGCGCCGGCGCGTCGCCATCGCCGCCACCGCCACCGCAAGCGGCCAGCAGCGGGGCCGTCGCCAGGCTGGCCAGGCCCTTGCACAACAGGCGTCGCGTCGTCATCACAGCGACCTCAGGAATTCGATCACCGCATCGCGCTCGGACTTGCTCAGCGCCTCGAAGCGGCCGCAGCTGTCGGTGGCCTCGCCGTGCCACAGGATGGCTTCCTGCAGCATGCGGGCGCGGCCGTCATGCAGATCCCTGCCACCACCCACCCATGTCCAACTGCTACGCATGCTGCGCCTCTCGTGTCGCCGATCCGGCTTGTCTTTGTAAGGGCGACAGGATTGCACCGGACTTGCATCCGGGATGTAACTTTTCGCGTCGCACGGCCGCGGTGCATGGCCGTGGACACCGGGCCCCGGCCACCCGGTGCCAGGTCTTGCCTCTCACCGATCGATACAGATGACGGCTATGTGACGGCGGCTCAGGCGATGTCCACGAAGCGCCACCAGTCGCGCGCGAACGGGTGGCGCCAGAAGCCATGCACGCCGGGCTGGCTGACGTCGGTGCGCAGCGCATGCCAGTGCGGCAGATAGGGCACATAGGCCAGCAGCAGCCGGTTGGCCTCGCGCATCAGGGCCAGGCGCTCGGGGCCGTCGGGCAGCGCGCGCTGGGCCTCGTAGAGGCGGTCGTAGGCGGCCAGCTTGAAGCGGGCGTCATTGCTCTGGTCGGCATTGGGGCCGTAGGCCATGCCGAGGAAGAAGTCGGCGTCGGGGAAGGAGATGTTCCAGGAGAAGCCCCAGATCTGCAACTGGCCGGCCAGCGACTTCTTGATCAGCTCGCCGAAGGTGCCGGTCTCGAACACCATGCGCAGGCCCAGCGCATCCATGCGCTTCTTCCACAGCTCGTCGAGCGAGCGCTGGCGCGAGGTGTTGACGCCGGCCATGCGCAGCAGCAGCTTGGAGCCGTCGGGGTTCTCCAGATAGCCGTCGCCGTCCACATCCTTGTAGCCCCAGACATCGAGCAGCGCGCGGGCGCGCGGCAGATCGGGCGTGCTCATCTCGCTCTTCAGCTGCGGGTCGTGACCGTAGACGGCGGCCGGCAGCAGCGACTGGGCCGGCACGCCCTGGCCCTTGTAGACCTGCTGCAGCTCGACCTGGCTGTCATAGGCCAGCGCGATGGCGCGGCGCAGCGCCACCTTCTCCGGGGTGTAGCCGCCAACCTGCGGGTCGTTGAAGTTGAAGAAGGAAAAGCGCACATCGGCGCCCAGCGTGCTGCGCGCCGTCACGCCTTTGCGCTGCAGCGCCGGCGCGAGCCGACCGCCCGGCAGGGCCAGTGGCGCGACGCCGGGCGGCATCTCGACCACGTCCAGCTCGCCGCCCTCGAAGGCCAGCCAGCGCGGCTGTTCCTCCTCGATGATGCTGATCTGCACCTGGTCGACCAGCGGCAGGCGCTTGCCCTGCAGCCGGGTGGCCAGCGCCTGCGCGGCCGGGTCGTCGGCCGGGGCCTGGCTGTCGAAGAACTGCTCGCGGAACTGCGGGTTGCGCGACAGCAGCACTTGCGAGCCGCGCCGCCAGTTCTCAAGCCGGAACGGGCCGGTGCCGACCGGATGGGCCATGATGTCGGCGCCATAGGCCTCGACTACCTCGCGGGCGACGGCCGCGCTCAGCCCGGCATTGGCGAACACATAGATGAAACGCGGATCGCTCTGCGCCAGCCTCACCTCGAAGCGGTAGCGGTCCAGCGCGCGCAGGCCCGCCACCGGCGTGTCGTAGTCCAGCCCGGTCTTGTTCTTGATGGCGCGCTGGCGCAGCTCGCTCAGGCCCAGGATCTTGGCGCCCTCGAACTGGTAGAGGTGCTCGGTCTTGATGCGCGGGTCGTAGTAGCGCTTGATGCTGTAGACATAGTCCTCGGCCACCAGCTCGCGCGGCTTGCCCTTGAAGGCCGGGTCCTCGCTGAAGAAGATGCCGGGCTTGAGCGTGAAGACGAAGCGGCGGTAGTCCTCGCTGATCTCGGGCAGCGCGACAGCCGTCTGCGGCCGCAGCTGCGCCGGCCGGGCCAGGCAGTCGAAGGTCAGCGGCGACTCGAAGATGTGCGCGTTGATGATGACCGAGGTCTGGTCCGAGACCTGCGGCGGGTCGAAGCCGACCTCGGCCGCGTTGAAGGCGGTGCGCAGGACCTTCTTCCTGCTCGCCGGCTGGGCCTGCGGCAGGGTCGGTGCGGCGGCCAGCGCGGCGGCCGCGCCCAGCAGATCGCGGCGCTTCATGGCTTGGTGCGCGGCAACACGTCGATCAGATGCCAGAACTCGTTGCGGAACAAGGGGCGCCGGTAGCCGATCAGCCAGGGTTGGGCGATGTCGTTGACGATGCGGTGCACATGGGTCTTGGTGGGCATATAGGCGGTCTGCAGGCGTTTGGCCTGCAGGAACAGGGCCTCGCGCTCGGGGCCGTCGGGCAGGGCCTGCATGCGCTCGTACAGCGCATCGAACTCGGCATTCTTGAAGCGCGACAGGTTCTGGTTGCCGGCCTGCGGGCCGTAGAAGCGCTGCAGGGCCTGCAGACCGTCGGGCGCGGTGGCGGTGGTGCCCATCATCCACAGCTGCAGCTTGCCGGCGCGCGCGGCCTTCAGCTGCTCGGGCCATTTGCCGGCGAAGAATTTGGTGCGGATGCCGACGCGCTTGAAGTTGATCGTCCACAGCTCGTCATACTGGCGCGACAGTGCGTCGGGTTGGGTCGCGACCTCCAGCGCCAGCGGGCCGCCATCGGGGCGGTCGCGCCAGCCGTCGCCGTCCTGGTCGAGATAGCCATACATATCGAGCAGGGCGTTGGCGCGGGCCGGGTCGAAGTCGCCGTTCTCGCTCTTGAACTCGGGGTCGTAGCCGCTGGTATGGGGCAGCAGCGGCGACTGCGCGGGAATCGCCTGGCCGCGCCGCACCAGGCGAATCTCGCGCTCCACGTCCAGCGCCAGCGACAGCGCGCGGCGCAGCGCCACCCGCTCGGGCGTGTAGCCGCCGATCACCGGGTCTTCCATATTGAAGAAGGTGAAGGCGCTGTCGGCATTGATCAGGCGGCTCAGCTTCATGCCCTGCTTGGCGAGATTGGGTGCCAGCTTGCCATGCGGCAGCGCCACCGCGACGAACTCGGGCGGCACGCGGTCGATCAGATCATGTTCGCCGCCCAGATAGGACAGCCAGCGCGGTTGCGACTCCTCGATGATGCTGACCTCGACGCGGTCCACCATCGGTATGCGCCGGCCCTTGAGCCGGGCCAGGATGGCCTGGCCCTCGGCATCGTCGGCGCGCGGCTGGGCCTCGTAGACGCGTTCGCGGTAACCGGGGTTGCGCTCCAGCACGATCAGCGAGCTGCGCCGCCAGTCCTTCAGCACAAAGGGGCCGGTGCCCACCGGGTGGGCGCTGATCTGCTCGCCATAGTGCTGCACCACCTCGCGGGCCACGGCGCCGAACAGATCGTTGGTGGCCAGCATTTCAAGCAGGCGTGGGCGCGGGCTCTTCAGCCTGATCTGCAGCGTGTGGCGATCCGGCGCACTCAGGCCTTCGATGGGGCTGTCATAGTCGAACGGGGTTTTGTTCTTCAGCGCGGCGTCACGCCGCTCGGCCAGGCCCAGAATGCCCCGCTCCTCAAGAGTGGCCCACATGGGGCTCTTGACCGCCGGGTCGGCAAAGCGCATCAGGCTGTAGACATAGTCCTGGGCCACCAGCTCGCGTCTCTTGCCCTTGAAGGCCGGATCGTCGGCGAAGAAGATGCCGGGCCTGAGCTTGATGGTCCAGCGGGTGAAATCGGCATTGACCTCGGGCAGGGCCGCCGCCGTCAGCGGCACGATCCTGACCGGCAGGGCCAGCGGGTCGTAGCCGTAGAGCGCCTCGAAGATATGGGGCGTGACGGTGCGCGAGTAGGTGTCGCTGACCTGGGCCGGATCGAAGCCGGTCTCGGCGATCGGGAAGGCGTAGCGGAAGGTCTTGGGCTCGGCACCCGCCGCTACCTGGCACAGGGCGGCCAGCATGGCCAGGACGATGCGCTTGATCATGGGCGCTGGCTGGGGTCTATGTCCACCCACTGCCAGAACTGCTGGCTGAAGGGCGGCCGCTTGTAGCCGATCAGCCAGGGCTGGCTGAGGTCGCTGATGACGCGGTGGACCAGGAACTTGATCGGCATATAGGCCGTTGTGAGCTTCTGCGCCTCACGTAGCAGGGCCAGGCGCTCGGGGCCGTCGGGCAGGGCCTGCATCTGCTCGTAGATCGCATCGAAGCGCTCCAGCTTGAAGCGGCTGAAGTTCTGGCCGCCGGCCGAGGGGCTGTAGAGCAGTTCCAGGCCGGGCTGCACATCGGGCGAGTTGGAGCTGAAGCCCAGCTGCCACAGCATCAGCTGGCCGGCGCGCGCGGCCTTCAGCTGCTCGGGCCATTTGGCTACCTTGACCTCCAGGCGTATGCCCAGCGCATCGAGGTCGCGCTTCCACATCTCCTCGAAGGAGCGCGAGCGCGCATCGGGCGAGCTGGCATAGCGGATCACTAGCGGCTTGCCGTCCGGCAGATTGCGCCAGCCGTCGCCGTCGCGGTCGATATAGCCGAACAGGTCCAGCAAGGCCTTGGCCCGGACCGGATCATGGTCGCTGTTCGGGCTCTTGTAGTCGGCATCGAAGCCGAAGGTGTAGGGTGCGACCACGCTTTGCGCCGGCACGGCCTGGCCGCGCCAGACATTGCTGACCTGGCGGCCCACATCGGTGCCCAGGCCGATGGCGCGGCGCAGCGCCACCTTGTCGGGCGTGTAGCCGCCGACCACCGGGTCCTTCATGTCCCAGTAGTACATATAGCGGTCGGAGGCCAGCACCCGCTCAAGCTGCATGCCGCGGCGGGCCAGATTGGGTGCGAGCTTGCCATGCGGGATGGCCTGGTTGGCAAAGGGCGCGGGCAGCACCCAGGAGAGCTCGAACTCGCCGTTCAGAAAGGACAGCCAGCGCGGCTGGTCTTCCTCGATGATGGCCACCTCGACCCGGTCCACCATGGGCAGGCGCCGGCCCTTGAAGCGGGCCAGCAGGGCCTGGCCGGCCGCATCGTCGGCGCTGGGCTCGGCATCGTAGAAGCGTTCGCGGTAGCCGGGGTTGCGCTCGAACACCATCAGCGAGCTGCGCCGCCACTGCTTCAGCAGGAAGGGGCCGGTGCCGACCGGATGGGCGCTGATCTTGTCGCCGTAGAACTCGACCACCTCGCGTGCCAGCGCGCCGAACAGATCACCGCTGGCCAGCGTGAACAGCAGGCGCGGGCGCGGCGCGGCGAGCCTGAACTGCAGCGTGTAGCGGTCCAGCGCGCGCAGGCCCTCGACCGGGCGGTCGTAGTCAAAGGGCTTTTTGTGCTTCAGCGCGTCCTGGCGCAGCTCGTCCACGCCCAGCATGCCGACGTCCTTGAGCGTCGAGTAGATCGGGCTCTTGCTCGCGGGGTCGAAGAAGCGCTTGAAGCTGTAGACGAAGTCCTCGGCCACCAGCTCGCGCCTGGCGCCCTTGAAGGCCGGGTCGTCGGCAAAGAAGATGCCGGGGCGGATCTTGAGGGTCCAGGTCCGGAAGTCGGCCGAATGCTCGGGCATGCCCTCGGCGACATTGGGGCGGATCTTGTAGGGCCGGGCCAGATAGTCGTACTCGTACAGCCCATCGAAGATGTGGCTGGTCATGATGCGCGAGTACAGGTCGTTGAGCTGGGCCGGGTCGAAGCCGGTCTCGGCCGCGTTCAGCGCGTAGCGCAGCACCTTGGGCTCGGCGGCCTGCTGCGCCTGCGCGGGCTGGGCCGCCATCAGCAGCAGGGCCAGGCCGGCCAGCAGCAGGCGGGCGGTCATGGCTTCTTGGCCGGCTCGATGTCCACATAGCTCCACCAGTCCTGCTTGAAGGGATGGCGGCGGTAGCCGATCAGCTGGGGCTGGGCGAGATCGGTGATGAAGCGGTGGGCCTTGTGCTTGTAAGGCATATAGGCCGTCATCAGGCGCTCGCTTTCGCGGAACAGGGCCGCGCGCTCGGGGCCGTCGGGCATGGGCGCAGTCCGCTCGAACAGGCGGTCGGCCGCCGGCAGGCGGATGCGCGCGAAGTTCTGGCTGCCGATATAGAGGGAGGAGAGGCTGCTCAGGAAGTCTTGCGGATCGGGCATCGAGGCCGAAGTGGCCAGGCTCCAAATCTGGAACTTGCCGGCGCGCAGAGCCTTGTAGTTCTCGGGCCATTTGCCCGGCTTGAACGTGACCCGCAGACCCACCTTGGCCAGCGACTTCTGCCACAGCTCATCGATCTGGCGCTGCGAGCCGTCCGGCGTGGTCAAGCTGTCGAGCAGCAACGGCTTGCCATCGGGCTGGTCGCGCCATCCATCTCCGTCGCGGTCGACATAGCCATACATATCGAGCAGGGCCTTGGCGCGAGCGGGGTCGTAGTCGCTCATCTCGCTCTTGAACGCGGGGTCGTAGGCGCTGGTGCCGGGCGGATAGATAGACTGCGCGACGACGGCCTGGTTGCGCCGGGCCACGCGGATCTCCTGTTCCATATCGGAGGCCAGCGAGATCGCACGGCGCAGTGCGATGCGCTCGGGCGTATAGCCGCCGATCACCGGGTCTTCCAGATTGAAGACCCAGAAACCCACGTCCGGGCTCAGCACGCGGTAGCCCTGCATCGCTTTCTTGGCCAGGTTCGGCGCGAGCTTGCCGTTGGGCATGGCCTGGCTGATGAACTCGTTCGGCACCCGCTCCAGCAGGTCGAACTCGCCGCCCAGGAAGGCCAGCCAGCGCGGCTGACCCTCCTCGATGATGGAGACCTCGACCCGGTCGATCATGGGGATGCGCCGGCCCTTGAAGCGCGCCAGCAAGGCCTGACCCTCGGCATCGTCGGCGCCGGGCTCGGCCTCGTAGAAGCGCTCGCGGTAGCCAGGGTTCTTCTCCAGCACGATGCGCGAGCTGCGCCGCCAGTCCTTCAGCACAAAGGGGCCGGTGCCGACCGGGTGTTCCATGGTCTTGCCCGGATAGGCCTCGACCACCTCGCGCGCCATCGCGCCGTAGAGATCGGTCTGGGCCAGGGTCTGGGGCAGGCGCGGGCGCGGCTTGTCCAGGCGCAGCTGCAGGGTGTAGCGATCCAGCGCGCGCAGGCCCGCGATCGGGCGGTCGTAGTCGAAGGGCTTGCCGCCGGCGCCATCCTGGCGGAGTTCGGCACGGTACTCGGCCAGGCCCGTGATGCCCAGCGCCTCGACCTCGCTCCAGTGGCTGGATGCCACCTCGGGGTCGGCCACCCGCTTGATCGCGTAGAGGTAATCCTCGGCCACCAGTTCACGCTTCTTGCCCTTGAAGGCCGGGTCGTCGGCGAAGAAGATGCCGGGCTTGACCTTGAAGGTCCAGCTGCGGAAGTCCTCGCTGTGCTGCGGCATGCCGTCCGCCGTCAGCGGGATCAGCCGCGCCGGCCGCGCCAGATGGTCGTAACTGTACAGGCCCTCGAAGATATGGGCCGTGATGATGCGCGAATAGATATCGCCGATCTTGGCCGGGTCGAAACCGGTCTCGGCGACCTGGAAGGCGTAGCGCAGCACCTTGGGCTCGGCAGCGAGCGCCGGACCCATCATCAACAAGGCGGCCAGGGCTGCCGCACCCCATTGCTTCAGTTTCATGATGCGATCTTCTTCTTTTGGCTCATGTCGACGTCGACGTACTGCCAGAACACATTGCCGAAGATCGGCCGCTTGAAGCCGATCAGCCAGGGCTGGGTCAGGTCATTGATGATGCGGTGCACGACGTATTTCTGCGGCATATAGGCCAGGTTGATCTTCTGAGCTTCGCGCAGCAGGGCCAGGCGCTCGGGTCCGTTGGGAAGATCGCGCATCTGGCGGTAGATCTCGTCGAAGCGCTCGTTCTTGAAGCGGCTGAGGTTCTGGCCGCCGGCCGAGGGGCTGTACAGCAGGTCCAGGCTCGGCTGCACATCGGGCGCGGCATCGGAGAAGCCCAGCATCCAGATCGGCAGCTGGCCGGCCTTTGCTGCCTTCAGCTGCTCGGGCCACTGGGCCGCGCGAACCTCGATGCGCACGCCCAGCGCATCCATATTCTTCTTCCACATCTCGTCGAAGCTGCGCGACAGATCGTCGGGCTGGCTGGCATAGCCGATCAGCATCGGCTTGCCGTCCGGGAAGTCGCGCCAGCCGTCGCCATCGGCGTCCTTGTAGCCGTAGATGTCCAGCAAGGCCTTGGCGCGCGGCAGGTCGAAGTCGCTGTTCTCGGTCTTCAGCTCGGGGTCATAACCCCAGGTGCCGGGCGCCACAATGGTCTGGGCCGGCACGGCCTGACCGCGCCGCAAGGTCTGGATCTCGCGGCCCACATCGGTGGCCAGCGAGATCGCACGGCGCAGCGCCACCTTCTCCGGCGTGTAGCCGCCCACCACCGGATCTTCCATATTGAAATAGAACAGCGTGCGGTCGGTGTTGACGATGCGCTGCAGCTGGATGCCCTGCTTGGCCAGATTGGGTGCCAGCTCGCCCTGGGGCAGGGCGATGGCGGAGAACTCCAGCGGCACCGAGACCAGGTCGAACTCGCGGTTCAGAAAAGCCAGCCAGCGCGGCTGGCTGGTCTCGATGATGGAGATCTCGACGCGGTCCACCATGGGCAGGCGCCGGCCCTTGAAGCGGGCCAGCAAGGCCTGACCGGCGGCATCCTCGGCATTGGGCTCGGCATCGTAGAAGGCCTCGCGGTAGTTGGGGTTGCGCTCCAGTACCAGCTGCGAGCTGCGCCGCCAGCTCTTCAGCATGAAGGGGCCGGTGCCCACCGGATGCTCCATGGTCTTGTCGCCGTAGTGCTCGATGACCTCGCGGGCCACGGCGCCGGCCTGGTCGCCACCGGTGATGGCCTCGATGAAGCGCGGGCGCGGCTCCTTGAGCTTGAACTGCAGCGTGTAGCGGTCCAGGGCCTTCATACCCTCAACCGGTGCGTTGTAGTCGAAGGGCTTCTTGCTCTTCAGCGCGTCCTGGCGCAGCTCGTTCAGGCCCAGGATGCCCTGGTCGTTGAAGCTGGAATAGGCCGGGCTTTTGGTGGCCGGGTCGAAGAAGCGCTTCAGCGAATAGACGTAGTCCTCGGCCACCAGTTCGCGCTTGCGGCCCTTGAATGCGGGGTCGTCGGAGAAGAACAGGCCCGGCTTGATGCGTATCGTGAAGCTACGAAAATTGTCGGCCACCTCCGGCAGCGCGGCCGCAGCATTGGGCTTGATCTTGTAGGGCCGGGCCAGGTAGTCGTATTTGTAGAGCCCATCGAAGATATGGCTGGCGACGATGCGCGAGTACAGATCGTTGATCTGCGCCGGGTCGAAGCCGGTCTCGCCGGCGACGAAGGCATAGCGCAGCACCTTCGGCGGGGTCGAGGGCGTCTGGGCCTGGGCCAGCCCGAGCTGCAGGACCATCAGACCGGCCAGGCCGGCACGCGCGAGAGTGTTGATCATGGTTGCGGGCGTTTGCTGTTGTCGATGTCCACGTACTGCCACCAGTCTTGCCAGAACAGCGGGCGGCGGTAGCCGATCAGCCAGGGCTGGCTCAGGTCGGTCAGGATGCGGTGCACATGCTGCTTGTAAGGCATGTAGGTGGCGGCGATGCGCTTGCCCTCATGAATCAGGGCCAGGCGCTCGGGGCCGTCGGGCAGGGCCTGCATGCGCTCGTAGATGGTGTTGAACGCGGCCATGTCGAAGCGCGACAGGTTTTGCCCGCCGATGGCCGGGCCGTAGAGGCGCTGCAGCGCGGGCTGGGCGTCGGGCTTGTCGGCCGAGGAGGCCACGCCCCACATCTGGAACTTGCCGCCGCGCACGCTCTTCAGGTTCTCCGGCCATTTGGCGGTCTTGAACTCCAGGCGCAGGCCGACGGCCTGCAGATTCTTCTGCATCAGCTCGTCGAGCCGTCGCGAGGCGTTGTCGGGCTGGGTATTGCGCAGCAGCAGCAGGGGCTGGCCGTCGGGCTGCTCGCGCCAGCCGTCGCCATCGCGGTCCAGATAGCCATAGAGCTCCAGCAAGGCCTTGGCGCGGGCCGGATCATGGTCGCTGATATGGCTCTTGAACTCGGCCGCGTAGCCGGTGGTGTGTGGCACCACCGGTGATTGCGCCGGCACCGCCTGGCCATGGCGCGCCAGCTGGATCTCGCGGCCGACATCGATGGCCAGGCTGATTGCGCGGCGCAGCGCCACCTTGGCCGGCGCCATGCCGCCGACCACCGGGTCTTCCATATTGAAGACCGTCATCGTCGATTCGGGGCCGACGATGCGATAGCCCTGGATGCCACGCTTGGCGAGGTTGGGCGCGATCTTGCCGTTGGGCATGGCCTGGCTGATGAAGTCGGCCGGCACCCGCTCCAGGAAATCCTTCTCGGCATTGATGAAGGACAGCCAGCGCGGCTGGCTTTCCTCGATGACGGCGATCTCGACGCGATCGACCATCGGCAGGCGCCGGCCCTTCAGGCGCGCCAGCAAGGCCTGACCCTCGGCGTCATCGGCGGCCGGCTCGGCCTCGTAAAAGCGCTCGCGGTAGCCGGGGTTCCTCTCCAGCACCATCTGCGAGCTGCGCCGCCAGCTCTTCAGCACAAAGGGGCCGGTGCCGACCGGGTGGGCCATGATCTTGTCGCCGTAGTGCTCGACCACCTCGCGCGCCACCGCGCCATAGAGGTCGGAGCTGGCCATCAAGGCCTCGATCAGGCGCGGCCGGGCCTGCTCGGTCTTGAGCTGCAAGGTGTAGCGGTCCAGCGCGCGCAGGCCCTCCAGCGGGGCGGCATAGTCAAACGGCTTCTTGCCCTTCAGCGCCTGCTCGCGCAGCGCCCTCAGGCCCAGCAGGCCGGCATCATCGAAGGTGGACCAGAAAGGGCTCTTGACCGCCGGGTCGGCGAAGCGCTTGAAGCTGTAGACATAGTCCTCGGCCACCAGCTCGCGCTTGTTGCCACCAAAGGCCGGGTCGTCGGCGAAGAAGATGCCCGGCTTGAGCCGTATGGTCCAGGTCTTGAAGTCGGCGCTGGGCTCGGGCAGCGCGGCGGCGGTCAGCGGCCTGAGCTTGACCGGCCGGGCCAGCGGGTCGTAGTGGTACAGCGCTTCGAAGACATGGGCGGTGACGGTGCGCGAGTAGATGTCGGTGATCTGGGCCGGATCGAAGCCGGTCTCGGCCACCAGGAAGGCGTACTTCAGCACCTTGGGCGGCGGGCCGGCAGGCGCCTGCGCCTGTGCCGCCACCGCCACAAGCGCCAGGCAGGCCCCAATCAAGTAGCGCCGCATCGGGGCCTCTTGCTTCAGGAACCCTGGCGCTGCTTGGCCAGGGCTTCGGTATCGATGTCCACGTAGCGCCAGAAATCACGCACGAAGACATTGCGGTCGAAGCCGATCACCCAGGGCTGGGCCAGATCGGTGAACAGGCGGTGCACATGCATCTTGTAGGGCATGTAGGCGATCATCAGCTTGGCGGCCTCCTGCATCACGGCCTGGCGCTCGGGGCCGTCGGGCAGCATCTTCTGCTTCTGGTACAGCGCGTTATAGGCCGGCAGGTCGAAGCGCGACTTGTTGGCCGAGCCCTTGGCGCGACCGTCGCCCAGCGCCAGGAAGGTGTCGCCGTCCGGCGCGGTGGCGACCCAGCTGACCGACCACATCTGCAGCTTGGCCGCATTGGCGCTCTTCAGGTTCTCGGGCCATTTGGCGGTCTTGAACTCGATGCGCACCTTCAGCGCATCCATATTCTTCTGCCACTGCTCGATCAGCTGGCGGCTCTGGCTGTCGGGCTGGGTGGCGAGCTCCAGCAGCAGCGGCTTGCCATCCGGCAGATCGCGCCAGCCATCGCCATCGCGGTCCACATAGCCGTACAGGTCCAGCAGTGCCTTGGCCTTGGGCAGGCTGAACTCGCTCATCTCGGACTTGAAGCCGGGCTGGTAGCCGAAGGTGCCGGGGCCGAAGGGGCTCTGGGCCGGCATGGCCTGGCCACGGCGCGCCAGCAGAATCTCCTTGTCCAGATCGACGGCCAGGCTGATCGCGCGGCGCAGCGCCACCTTCTCGGGCGTGTAGCCGCCCACCACCGCATCCTCCATATTGAAGTAGGTGAAGGCGATCTCGGGGTAGGGGAAGCGCACCGCGCGCATGCCGCGCTTGGCCAGATTGGGGGCCAGCTTGCCATTGGGCGTGGCGATGCTGACGTACTCCGACGGCACCTCCTCCAGCACATCGGCCTCGCCGTTCATGAAGGACAGCCAGCGCGGCTGGTTCTCCTCGATGATGGCGATCTCGACCCGCTCGGTCAGCGGCAGGCGCCGGCCCTGCAGCTTGGCGGCCTGGGCCTTGAGCACCGGGTCGGCATCGGCCGGCGGCTGCTCGTCATAGAGCTCCTCGCGGTAGTTCGGATTCTTGCCGAGCACGATGCGCGAGCTGCGGCGCCACTCGGCCAGCCGGTAGGGACCGGTGCCGACCGGGTGTTCCATGATCTTGTCGCCATAGAACTCGACCACCTCGCGCGCCACCGCGCCGAGGAAGGCCGAGTCGGCGAACTGGTTGATGAAGCGCGGATCGCCGACGCCCAGCTTGACGCGGAAGCTGTAGCGGTCCAGCAGCTGCAGGCCCTCGACCTCGCGGTCGTAGTCGAAAGGCTTCTTGGCCGCCATCAGCTCCTTGCGCAGCTCCGACAGCCCGAGGATCTGCACGTTCTCCAGCAGATAGAGATTGCGGCTGTTGAGCTTGGGGTCGTAGTGACGCTTGATCGAGTAGATGTAGTCGGCCGCCGTCAGTTCGCGCTTCTTGCCTTTGAAGGCCGGATCGTCGGAAAAGAAGATGCCCGGCTTGATCCGGAAGGTCAGGCTCTTGAAGTCGGGCGAGACCTCGGGCATGGCCGCCGCAGTCGAGGGCCGCAGCTGATAGGGCCGGGCCAGGAAGGCAAAGTCCAGCGGTGCCTCGAAGATGCCGGCGGCGACGGCTTTGGAATAGCGGTCGCTGATCTGGGCCGGGTCGAAGCCGGTCTCGGCCACGCGGAAGGAGTAGCGGATCACCTTGGCCTCGCCGGCCGCAGCGCCGGTCTGGGCCGGGCTGGCCAGGGAAACACAGGAGAACACGGCGGCGAGGGCCAGTCGTGCGAAGCCAGAACGCATCACGATCACAATCCTTGCAATGACAACGCGCCGCAGGCCTTGTGGGTGCGGCGCGTCAATGGCCCAGGCCGCCACCGGTTCCGGCGCGCTGGGCGAGGTGCGGAGTCTAGGGCCGTTGCCCCCGACAGGCCGCGCATTTTGGCCCAGAAAGGCCGCAAACCCCGTTGAATACGGGGGCTTCCTAGGGCAAACCCGGATTAGCCAAGGGCAAATGCCGGTGATTCCGGGCGCCGTCTCCATTAGACTCGCGCCTGCTTTCAATATGGAGACCCCCCTCACCACAAGTGAGCGGGGTCTCGCTTTTGTCTACTCAAGACGCTTGGCATGGAGATCCGACAGCGATGGCGGCATACCTGATAAGGCGCTTGTGGCAAATGATTCCCACCTTGCTGGGCGTCGTGCTGCTGGTGTTCTTCCTCTTCAAATACTTCGGCGGCGACCCTGCCGAAATCCTCGGCGGCCTGAACGCCAGCCCCGAACAGATCGACGCCATCCGCGAACAGCTGGGCCTCAACAAGCCGGTCTGGGAGCAGCTGTGGATCTTCATCCAGCAGATCGTCACCTTCGACTGGGGCCGCAGCTGGGCCACCAACGAGTCGGTGGCCAGCCTGTTCACCACCCGCATGCCGGCAACGCTGACGGTGATGGTGCCCATCCTGGTGCTGGAAGTGCTGCTGGCGATTCCGTTCGCGATGGCGGTGGCCTATGTGCGCGGCAGCCTGACCGACCGCACGGTGATGATCGTGACGACGGTGGCGGTGTCGATCTCGCTGCTGGTCTATGTGATCGTGTTCCAGTATGTGTTCGCCTTCCGCCTGGGCTGGTTCCCGGTGCAGGGCTGGACCGACAGCTTCTGGACCAATCTGACCACCTATGCGCCGCTGCCCATCATCGTGGTGGTGGCGGTGGCGCTGGCGCCCTACACGCGGCTGTACCGCACTTTCTTCCTGGACGAGATCGGCCATGACTATGTGCGCACCGCGCGCGCCAAGGGCATGACCGAGAAGACCATCCTGCTCAAGCATGTCTTGCGCAACGCGATGATCCCGATCCTGACGAATATCGCGGTGGCGCTGCCGGGCGTGTTTACCGGCGCCTTCCTGATCGAGGTGTTCTTCTCGATCCCGGGTCTGGGCCGCGAGATCCTGCTGGCGGTCAACCGCAGCGACTACCCGGTCATCCAGGCCTTTGCGATCTATATCGCTTTCCTGACCATGGTGATCAATCTTGTTACCGACCTGCTCTACAAGCTGGTCGACCCACGGGTGGTGCTGAAATGAGCGCGGTTCTGTCGAATACTCCGGCGGCCAAGGCCGGCGCCCAGCGCTCCGAAGGCGTCTGGGCCGCCTCCTGGCGCCGCATGCGTGCCGACAAGGTCGGCATGGTCTGCATGGCCATCGTGGCCGTGTTCCTGGTGCTGGTGGCCCTGTCGGGCGCCGGCGTGATCGCCTCGGGCTGGCAGAAGGAAGTGGGCGTGCCGAACGCGCCGCCGACCTTCCTGGGCCCGCGCGCGGCCGAGGCCACCGGCGCCATCGCGCAGCCCAAGGGTCCGAATGTCGACCTCAGCGACATCGATCCGCTGGCGCCGCGCTATGCCGAATGGGAAGAGCGCGCCAAGCAGTTCAAGACGGTGGACACGGTCAAGGCCGAGACCCTGACTTTCGGCGCCGACCGGCTGGGCCGCGATGTGTTGACCAAGGCCATCAAGGGCGCCGAGGTCTCCATCATGGTGGGCGTGCTGGCCGCCGTGCTGGCGACGCTGATCGGTACCGTGCTGGGCGCGCTGTCGGGCTTTTTCGGCGGCAAGATCGGCGACTTCCTGGAGTGGCTCTACAACGTCTTCACCGCCATCCCCGGCATCCTCCTGATCTTCGCGTTCGCGGTGATCTTCGGGCGCGGCGTGATGTCGGTGGCGCTGATCCTGGGCCTGGCCGGCTGGCCCGGCATCTACCGGCTGATACGCGCCGAGTTCATGAAGCACTCGGTGCGCGAGTATGTGCGCTCGGCCGAGGCCATCGGCGCCAGCAAGATGAGCCGCATGTTCAAGCACATCCTGCCCAATGTCTCGCACGTGGCGCTGGTGCAGCTGTCGCTGCATGTGGTGAGCTTCATCAAGAGCGAGGTCATCCTGTCCTATCTGGGCCTGGGTGTCGGCGTGGACCAGGTCTCCTGGGGCACCATGCTGGCCGAGAGCCAGAGCGAGCTGATCCTGGGCTACTGGTGGCAGCTGGTCGGCGTCACGGTGGTGATGGCCGTCTTCGTGACCGCGTTCGCGCTGTTCACCGACGCCTTGCGCGATGCGCTGGATCCGAAATTGAGAGGCCTGGAGTAAAGCCATGCTGTTGAGTATTCAAGACCTGAAGGTCGCCTTCCGCATGGGCAAGCAGGGCGGCCAGATGCAGCGCGCGCTGGCCGTCAAGGGCGTCAGCTTCGATGTGCCGGAGAACTCGACCGTGGCCCTGGTGGGCGAGTCGGGCTCGGGCAAGAGCGTCACCGCGATGTCCATCCTGAACCTGCTGCCGGACAACGCCGAGCGCGAGGGCAAGATCGAGTTCCAGGGCCGCGACCTGCTGGGCTGCACACTGCCCCAGCTGCAAGCGATCCGCGGCAAGGAAATCGCCTGCGTGTTCCAGGACCCGATGACCTCCCTGAACCCGGTTTTCACCGTGGCCGAGCAGATCATGGAGCCGCTGATCAAGCACATGGGCATGAGCCGCCGCCAGGCCTTGGTGCGCGCCGAGGAGCTGCTCAACGAGGTTGGCATCCCCGAGCCCAAGCGCCGCCTGAAGGCTTATCCGCACGAGATGTCGGGCGGCCAGCAGCAGCGCGTGATGATCGCGGTCGCGCTGGCCTGTTCGCCGAAGCTGCTGATCGCCGACGAGCCGACCACGGCGCTGGACGTGACCATCCAGCGCCAGGTGATGGAGCTGATGGCCAAGCTCAAGGACACGCACAAGATGAGCATGCTGTTCATCTCGCATGACCTGGGCGTGGTGGGCGAGATCTCCGACCATGTGGTGGTGATGCGCCATGGCCAGATCCGCGAGAAGGCCCCGGTGGCCGAGATCTTCAAGAACCCGCAGGACGGCTATACCAAGGCCTTGCTGGCCTGCCGCCCCAGCCTGACCGAGAACCCGGCGCGGCTGATGGTGATCGACGATCACATCGCCGGTCGCGAAGCGCAAGGCCTGGGCAAGGCCAAGGACCCGAACGCGCCGGTGATCCTGGAGGCGCGCGGTCTGAAGAAGAGCTTCTTCTTCAAGGATGGGCTGTTCGGCAAGAAGGAGTTCAAGGCCGTCAAGGAAGTCAACTTCCAGCTGCGCAAGGGCTATACCCTGGGCGTGGTCGGCGAGTCCGGCTCCGGCAAGACGACCATGGGCCTGACCCTTTTGCGCCTGCATGAGCCCAGCGGCGGCGAGGTGCTGTTCGAGGGCAAGGACCTGCTGAAGATGAGCGGCAATGACTGGCAGAAGATGCGCCGCCGCATCCAGGTCGTGTTCCAGAACCCCTATGCCTCGCTGAACCCCCGCTTCACGATCGGCCAGACCCTGCTGGAGCCGATGGAGATCCACGGCATCGGCACCAGCACGGCCGACCGCCAGGCGCGCGCCAGCGCGCTGCTGCAGAAGGTGGGCCTGGATGATTCGGCGCTGAACAAGTACCCGCACGAGTTCTCCGGCGGCCAGCGCCAGCGCATCGCGATCGCGCGCTGCCTGACGCTGAACCCCGAGGTGCTGGTGCTGGACGAAGCCGTCTCGGCGCTGGACGTCTCGGTGCAGGCCCAGGTGCTGAACCTGCTGAAGGACCTGCAGGACGAGTTCGGCCTCAGCTACATCTTCATCAGCCATGACCTCGCGGTCGTCAAGTTCATCTCCGACGAGGTGCTGGTGATGCAGAACGGCGATGTGGTCGAGCAAAGCGAGACCCAGGCCCTGCTGGCCGCTCCGAAGCAGGAGTACACCCGCCGCCTGCTCGGCGCGGTGCCGCGCGGCTATCAGGAGACGGCGGCTGCGGCTGCTTGACACAGAGGCACGCTGCATCCCCGGCTCGAAAGGCGACTCTGCGGAGTCGCCTTTTTTGTACTCTCGGCGAGCAGCAGTTGGCGGCCCTGCTCCCTATAGGTGCCGCTCAACGGCTCCTAGGGACTCGCCAGAGGCCAGAGGCCCGTCCATGGCCGAGCGTAGACCACGGACATCATGCCAACCACATCCGTCCGACCATCGCCATTGAGGTCCACCAGGCTGAAGTTCTTGAGTCCTGGGCCTCGCTCAAACACTCGACGGGCTTGCAAGAGACCGTCGCTTCCCTGCAGGTAGATGGAGAGGGTGTCCTCGAAGACATCTGCGCTCACCACATCCAGACGGCCATCGCCATTCATGTCAGCTATGGCGAGGAGGCCGGGCCCTTGGTCAGTTGCAGGCGTTATCTTCAGCGCGCTCTGAAAGCCACCGCTGCCATCATTGCGTAGCAGCAGCAGCGGCTGCTCCCTGAGCATGCCGGGCCCCGACACCAACAGGTCGGTGTAACCGTCGCCATTCATATCGACGAGTTCAAGCGACCGTTCCAACAGCCCGCCGGTACCCGGCAGTGTTTGGCTTTGCTCCGTAGCAAAGCCTCCTGCCGCAGTTTGCAAAGACCAGGCCAATTCGTACTTGTTGGTATCCGAGCGATAGCGCAACCAAGCGAGATCCTGGCGGCCATCGTTGTTGAGGTCACCCACGCGCCAGACCATCGCGCCATTGCCTCCGGTTGGAACGAGAGTCCTTGCTGCAGACCAGGCGCCATTGCTGAGCTGGGTGACCAACAAACCGCTGTCCGAGTTGTAGACAAGGGCAGGGCTGACGGCGCCCACCAGCGCGATGGCCGACACTGCCGAAGAGCTTCCAGTATTCACGCTCAGACTTGGGCCGAAACTCCCGCCTGCCTGCTGCAGGAGCACCAGGGTTTCAGTTGTCAGCCCGTAGTGGACCAGTGCAATGTCCAATCGGCCATCCGCGTTGAAATCAGCAATGACCGGCTGCCCGCTGTCGCTCACTCTTCCTACACTATTGCTGAGGTAATGCACTTGCGCAGCAAAACCGCCTCCAGGCAGACGCAGGCGGATCGCTGCTCCGACACGCTGGCTCTGCCTATCCCGGCCCACCGAGATCAGATCGACCAAGCCGTCGCCATTGATATCGGCCGGTGTCGACGCGGCCGACTCAAAGTCGGACTGCTGACCCTGAGGACGTGACAACGGCCCTTGCGTGGTCTTGAAAGAGAGCTCGATTGGCCGCGCCGGCACGCCGGATGCATCCTTGAGCGGGTTCTTGATGCTGACGCTGTAGCTGCGGTTGTAGGGCAATGCTTGCGTCAGCGGGGCAAGCAGGCGCGTGTCGTCAAAACGAGCGGGCAGCTCGATCCTCTCGTTCATTCCGCCGTGCAGTACCAGCGTCAAGACTTCTGCGCCATTGACCAGGGATACCGGGCGATCAAAGGTAAGGGCGATTTCACCGCCTACCGCTGCATCGCCGTCACCGTTGGTGGGTTGGCTTGCAATCAGGCGTGGACCTGCCGAGTCAATCGTAAAACGCAATTGCAACGGGGCCAACACGTTGCCCAGCCGGTCGGTAATCGCGCCGCTCAGCGTCAAGGTGTAGCTGCCATTGCCGAGCGCATACATGGGCGTGATCAGCAGGCTGTGTTCCTCAGCCAGATAGCTGTGGCTGCCCAACATCTCTTGCCCCTCCGAGTTTTTCAACTGCCAGGCTCCACGAATGCTTTGCACGTCCAGCGCCTCGCTGAAGCGCAGCCGGATCGGGCCAATCGACGACCGTAGCTCGTCCTGAGCGGGCTCGCTGCTGATCACGCGTGGCGCATCGCTATCATTGCGCTGGCCCGCCAACGCGTACCCGGCAAGCTCTCGGGTTTGCGTCTGCCCGTCCGGCTGTGTGGTTTCCACCACTTTGACTTGGCCGATCTTCGGCACCAGCCATTGATCTTCGACCACAGTCACATCCTGTGGCTGGGCTTGGCCGCTAAGGGTGCTGCGCAGTCGGGCCGTGGTGCGAATCTGGGCTGCTGAGGCGAAGGTACCGGCCGGTACGGTCACAGAGCCATCGCCTACATAGAGCAGATCAATCGTGAGGTCCAAGGTGTCCGGCCGACCATCACCATCGACATCCCGGCTGATCCGGCGCTCCACGACGCGCAGCGTTTCGCCTTGGCGATGGCCAAATCGAAGCATCTCTACCGCCCCGAAATCCCGTTCAACTGCATCCGCCAATGGGCCTGGTAGCTTACGGACGGACTGGGCGCTGACTGCGATGTACTCCACCTCTTCCACGCCTTCGTCGAGGACACGAAATGCGGCCTGGCCGTCGATGGTTGTTGACTCGATGACGCGTGCGAGTTGCTCTGCTGAGCCGGGCTGGCCCGTAATCGTGCGCCAAAGGCGCCGATCACCCACCGTCATTGGAAAGTGCTCGGCCGATAGCTGGCTGACGGGTACAGGCGGTGGCTGAGGTGGTGGTGGTGGGACGGCCGTTTCGCCTCCGCCACCGCCGCCGCAAGCGGTCAAGAGGAGCGCTAGCGCGCCGCCAAAAAGTGCGGCCCCAAATTTCGTCATCCGCTGCTGCGCGGACGTGGAAGTGTTCCCCATCTCTTCCTCCCCTCTTTTTTGTATGGATAGCAACGAGATGATGCTCGCCGCGTAAATGTATCTCGCGCGGTGCCCGCTCGGCACGGGCGGCCTGGGCCTGAGCCTGCCCGAAGCGCGGCCGCAGCAGACTGCCCCTTCGGTTCTGCAGTTCGTCGGCCCTGCGTTTGGCGCGCGCACCGGTTCTCCTACAGTGCGGGTTAGATTCAACCCGTATCGAGGAGTCACCGATGAACCGCTTCGCCACCTTCGCCCTGGCCCTGGCCGCCGCCCTCATGTCCACCGCCTGCGTGCTGGCGCCCGGTTCGTCGCGCAGCAGTGATCCGACCGATGTAGCCCGCATGGGCGAGCAGGCCATCAAGACCTGCGGCGAGGGTCAGGTGAAGGAGGTCAACACGCGCAGCTTCAGCTGCAAGTGAGCGGGGGGCGTTAGCGCCGCAGCAGGGCCCAGATCGCCGGCAGCACCAGCCAGAAGCCGGATGCCGGCATCAGCAGCAGGCTCAGCAGGGTCAGGGCCAGCAGGCCCCAGCCGAGTCGGCGCAGCGCCCGGGTCTGGCCGTCGCGCTCCAGTGCCGTGATGCTGATGGCCAGCAAGGCCAGCACCGCACCGAACAGCGTGAACCAGGTCACCGCGCCGCGCAGCGGATCGGCGCCGACGCTGTCCAGCAATCCGCCCCGCGCCATCTGCAGCAGCACCGGCGCGAACGCCGCGCCCGCAAACACCGTGTGCAGGGCGGCCACGCCCATCAGCCAATGGCCGACCCAGGCGCGTGGGCGGGGTGTCGAAAACGTCGTCGTGTTCATCATCAAATCCAGTCTTGGTGGGTGGTGACCTGGGCCCGCAGCCGGCTCAGCAGATGCACAAGGCCCAGCAGGCTGCGGTCGAAGAAGGGCTGCTCGGCGGGCATGTGCTTGAGGTAGCGCATCGCCAGGCGATGTTGGGCGGCCGGCATGCGCGGCATCGCCGGGTGCTGGCCGAAGTCGTAGCGCGGCGTGCGCCAGGGCAGCAGCAGCCAGTCCAGCAGCGGCGCCAGCGCCGGCAGCAGCTGGCTGCGGAACTCCACCAGACCCAGCTCCGGCGCGACCAGGCCCAGGGCTATGTAAGCGTCGAGCAGGCCGGCATCGTCGCCGCGCAGCCGGGCGCGCCAGGTCTGGCGCAGGCTCTCGGCAAAGTCGGGGGCCAGCGTTCGCGTGCAGCCGAAATCCAGCAGCCCCAGCCGGCCGTCGGGCATGAACAGGTAGTTGCCCGGCTGCGGATCGGCCTGCAGACGCCGCAGCTCGAAGGCGCTGGTCATGAACAGGTCCAGCAAGACCTGACCCTGGCGGTCGCGCTCGGCCTGGCTCGGGCCGCCGGCCAGCCAGTCGGGCAGATGCAGGCCGGCCAGCCGCTCCATCGTCAGCACGCGTGCGCTGCTGAGCGCGGGCAGCGCTCGCGGCAGCACAAAGTCCTGCTCGGGCAGATGAGCGGCAAACCAGGCCAGCTGCTCGGCCTCCAGCCGGTAGTCCAGTTCCTGGAGCAGGGCCTGCTCGATCTGGGCCAGCGTGCGCGCCAGCAGCTCGGGATCGGGCAGTCCGCCCAGGCCGCCGAGCAGGGTGCGCAGCAGCAGCATATCGCTGCGCACCGTCGCGGCCATGCCCGGGTACTGCAGCTTGACGGCCAGGCGGCGGCCGTCGGCGCCCAGTGCGCCATGCACCTGGCCCAGGCTGGCGGCGGCAAAGGCCTCCGGCTCGAAGGCAGCGAACAGCGTTTCCGGCCCCTGGCCGAACTCCTCGCGCAGCAGCTTGCGGACCAGGGCGCGGTTCAGCGGCGTGGCGCGGTACTGGGCGTGGGCCAGCTGCTCGCGCACGCCTTCGGGGAGCAGGCCGGCCTCCATGCTGAGCAGCTGCGCCGCCTTCAGGCCCACGCCCTTGAGCTGGTTCAGCGCGCCGAACAGGATGCGGCCCAGCCGCGCCTCCTGCTCGGCCTGGGCCTGCGGGCCGGCCAGGCCCAGGCCTTGCGCGGCCTTGTGGCCCAGCTGGCTGAGCCCGGCCCGGGCCAGTGCGGCACCGGCCACCGCGCCGCGCGCGAGCCGCCCGGTCGGCGGTGCCTCAGCCATGGGCCGTCCCCGCCTGTTGTCGCATCCAATGGCTCAGCATCAGCGGCACGATGCGGCGGTGCACCGGCCCGACCAGGGCCATATAGGCATGGCCCAGGCCGCGATGCACATGGACCACGGCGCTGAGTTTGAGCAGCGGCCGCGCCGGGTCGCCGCCGTCCTTGTAGAGCGAGAGCCGCACGCGCAGATGCTTGTCGTCGTCCTCCAGCACCAGCTCGCGCTCGCTCAGCGTGACCAGGCTGAAGATGCCCAGCCGCTCGCCGACCCTATAGCCCGAGGCCGCATCGGCCGGTCGCAGCGCATCCAGCCGCCCCAGATGCTTCAAGCCGAAAGGCTGGACCAGGCGGTTGCGCAGCGCCATCAGGCCGTTCATCCAGGCCGGCGTGTGCGCCATCAGCGACAGATAGCTGGCCAGCGCCGGCTCATGCGGACGGGTGTCGGGCAGGGCATGGCAGTCGGCGAAGTCGGCGCCCGGCAGTTCGGCGGCGATCAGGCTGGCGGGCGGCAGCGGGCAGGTCCAGCTGCGCGCAGGATGCTTGCTCACAGCCGGCTCCAGACCTGGGCCAGGCCCAGCGCATGGATGACACCGTAGCCGGCGCAGATCAGCGTGCTCCAGATCCAGAAGGGCTGACGCAGCTCGGGCTGCAGCAGCATGGCCGGCCAGGGCGCCAGGCCGCGCAGCAGATAGACGGCGGTGATGCCCAGCAGCACCCAGCGCAGCCCCGGCAGGCCGCGCAACGCTGCGCTCCAGCCGCCGGCGCCCAGCGCATAGGCGGCGGCCACCAGCAGCGCAACAGCGATGCCCAGCGTCAGCAAGGCCGGCCACCAATGACCGGCCTGGGCCAGCCTGGCCATGCCCTCGCCGGCACCGAAGCAGCGATACCAGGGGGCACCACCGACGATGATGGCCAGATGCAGCGCGGCGGCCAGCGCGCTCAGGAGCGCGCCGAGCAGCAGGGCGGGGTTGGCGGTGCCGCTCATCATGCCCGCCCACCGAGGCCGCTCAAGCCACCCTTGGCCATCTTGAGCAGATCCAGCAGGCCGCCGCCGTCCTGCAGCAGGCGCATCAGCTGGCTGCGCAGCACAAAGCCGCCCAGCTCCATCAGCTTGCCGATCACACCGCTGGCCAGGCTCAGCACCAGCAGCGACAGGCTCAGCTCCAGCAGCTGCGTGGTGTTGCCGAAGTCCTCGCTATCGTCCTTGAGCCAGTAGCTGATCACGCCATAGCTGTAGTCGGCCATCAGCGCGGACAGGCCGGTCCTCAGCAGAGGGCCGCAGGGAACGATCTCGCTGCGGGCCTGGGCATCGTCCAGCAGCTCCAGCAGGGCCTGCTGCAGCAACTCGCGGCCGGGCAGCCCGCCGCCCAGCATCAGCAGCGGGGCGCGCTCGACCAGCTCGCGAGCCAGGGCCACGAACTCGCGGTCGGGCAGCAGGCGCTCCAGCAGGCTGTCCATCAGCAGCTGCAGCCGCTCCTGCAGGCTCCATTCGGCCTGGCCGGGCGTGGCGCGCCACTGGGCCAGCGCATCCTCGAAGGCCTGCTCGAAATAGGCCAGCACCAGCTTTTCCTTGCTGGGGAAATATTTGTAGATGGTCGCGTCGCCGACCCCGGCGGCCCGCGCGATCTGCTTCATCGTCGTGGCGTCGAAACCCTGCTGTGTCATCAGGTCCACCGCCGTCTGCAGGATCAGGCGCTTGTTGCTGGCCTGCTGGGTCTTGGAAATACGCATTTGTGTACTTGCTTGCTTTTATTTATTGTTATTCTTTGTTTATTGAATAGCAAGAATTCTTTTAAGAGAAGATGAAGGCCCGGTCGATATCGCCCTTCTTGGGGCTTGCGCCCGGGCCGCGCTGACGGATACTGCGGGCCCATGAAACCCCGTCTCCTGCTCCTGCTTCTCGGCCTGGCCCTGCTGGGCACGCTGTGGCTGGGCTCGGCCGGGTTCGACGCCGAGCCCATGGCGCAGACCGAGTCCCACGGTCCCGGCGGCCTGCCGGCTCTCGCCCGCATCATGCTGGGCAACGCGTCCTGAGCCGCGTCCGAACGTCCCCTCTTTGAGCTTTGCAGCCGGCCCGGCCCCGGGCAACAATGGTCCGACACAGGCGCCGGCCGGGCTCCGACCCCGGGAGCCAGGCTCTCGCCACAGGGAGCGACGCCATGGACAGCTTGCGCAACAAGCCGCTGGAGCAGGCCCTGCAGGCGCTGGCCGGCAGCGAGAGCCGTTTTCGCGCGCTGCTGGAGGGGGTCGAGAAGATCTCGGTGCAGGGCTATGACGCCGAGCGCCGGGTGATCTTCTGGAATGCCGCCAGCGAGCAGCTCTATGGCTACAGCCGCGAGGAGGCGCTGGGCCGGCCGCTGGAGGAGCTGATCATCCCGCCACCGATGCGGCCGCTGGTGATCGAAGCCACGCGGCAGTGGCTGGCGGCCGGCGTGGTCTCGACGCCGGCCGAGGAGCTGGTGCTGCAGCACAAGAACGGCAGCCCGGTTCATGTGTTCTCCAGCCACACGATGCAGCGCAACAGCCGCGGCGAGGCCGAGCTCTACTGTGTCGACATCGACCTCAGCGAGCGGGTGCGCGCCGAGGCGCGCCGCAGCGAGCTCGAAGCCCAGCTGCGCGAGGCGCAGAAGCTCGAGGCCATGGGCACGCTGGCCGGCGGCATCGCGCACGACTTCAACAACATCCTCGGCGCCATCCTCGGCAATGTGGCGCTGGCGCTGGAGCAACTGCCCGCCGAGCATCCGGCCACCGCCCATCTGGGCCTGATACGCATCGGCGGCCAGCGGGCGCGCAGCCTGGTGCAGCAGATCCTGGCCTTCAGCCGGCGCCAGCCGCAGGAGCTGCGCGTCGTGCAGCTGCAGGCCCTGGTGCAGGAAAGCCTGGCCTTGCTGCGCACCGCGCTGCCGCCCGGCGTGCAGCTGGTGCTGAGCCTGGCGGACCAGCCCCTGCATGTGCGCGCCGACGCCACGCAGATCCAGCAGGTGCTGATCAATCTGTGCACCAATGCCTGGCATGCACTGGCCGGTGGCGTCGGGCGGGTCGAGGTGGGTCTGAGTGCCGAGCACCCTTCCGGCAGCCCGGCGCGCGCCCATCTGTGGGTGCGCGACGATGGCAGCGGCATCGACGCCGCCACGCGCAGCCGCCTGTTCGAGCCCTTCTTCACGACCAAGCCGCAGGGTCAGGGCACGGGCCTCGGCTTGGCGGTCGCCCATGGCATCGTGCTGGCCCATCAGGGCGAGATCCAGGTCGACAGCCAGCCTGGTGTCGGCAGCTGCTTCCACCTCTATCTGCCGCTGCTGCAGGGCGGCGAGCTGCCGGCCGAGCCGGCGCCGGAGCCGGGCGTGACGGCGGTCGGCCAGGGGCAGCACATCGTCTATGTCGACGACGACGAGGTCATGCGCCTGACCGTGCAAGGCCTGCTGCAGCGCCAGGGTTGGCGTGTCAGCCTGTGCGCCGAGCCCGAGCAGGCGCTCCGTCTGGCCCAGGCCGGCGGCATCGACCTGCTGGTCAGCGACTACAACATGCCGGCCTGCACCGGTCTTGAGCTGGCACGCCGCCTCGCCCTGATCGCGCCGGCGCTGCCGGTGCTGCTTAGCTCGGGCCATGTCACCGAGGCCCTGCTGGCCGAAGCGCGCAGCCTCGGTGTGCGCGGCCTGATCCGCAAGGAGCAGACCCTGGAGGAGCTGGCGCCGCTGGTGCGGCAGGTGCTGGGGGGCGGCGCCATCTCCTGAGGCCAGCTCGCACATCCGTCGGCGCCTGTGACGCCCCATCCGGCGCGGCTTGCAGTTCATCACAAGGCGCTGGAGCGCGCCGGGATCGGCTCCGATACTGACTCCATCGACACAACATGTCGACCAAACAGTCAAACCCAATGAGCCCATCATGCAAGTCCGTCTGATCCAACTTGCCGCCGCCCTCGTTCTCGCCGCCATCGGCAGCGCCCAGGCCGCCCCGCAGAAGATCGAGCAGCTGCCGCGCGTCGTCATCACCGGCAAGTCGGCCCAAGCCAGCCAGCAGATCGTGCAACTGCCGCGCGTGGTCATCGAAGGCCGCAGCCTGGCTTCCCAGCCCGCCGTGCAGCTGGCCGCTGCCAAGCCGGCTCGCCGCATCTGATGCGTGCGCTTCTCTGAACGGAGCAGAGCCACGGCCGCATCGCGCGTGCTGCGGTGACTCTGCTCCGCTGCGCTGGTCCCTTATGCTGTCGGGCATCGATGAGGCTCGCGGCGGGAGGCGGCGTGACGATCAGAGTTGTCGGAGTCCTGGGCCTGGCCTTGCTGCTGGGTGCCTGTGGCGGCGGCGGTGGCGCCGCCGATCCTGCACCGCCGCCGGTCGTGCCGCCCTTGAGTGCCAGCTGCGAACCCGGTTCGGTGGCGCGGCTGGCCCGCGAAGCGACGATACAGGCCGGCCGCGCGACCGAGCTGGCCCTGCTGGCCTGTGGTGGCGCGGCCCTGGCCGAGCCGCGCTGGCAGCAGACGGCGGGGCCAGGTCTTGCCATGCTGGCTGCGCGCTCGCCGGCGCTCAGCATCGAGCCGGCCGAGGCCGGTGCCTACCGCTTAGCCTTGAGTTTCAAGGACGCCGGCGGCGCGGCCCATACGGCCGAGCTGGCTCTTGAGATGGCACCGGCCGCTGCAGGGCCGGGGCTGAGCGTGCGCGGCGAGCCCTCGGTCTGGGGCGGTGGCAGCCTGTCGCTGCGGGCCTGGGCGTCGGGACTGAACGCTGGCGAGCTGGCCGGCGCGCAATGGCATTGGGAGCAGTTGGACGGCCCGGCCGCCACCCTGGAGCGCCGCGACGAGGCGCGACTGGTGTTCAAGGCGCCGGCGGTCAGCGTCGACAGCCTGCTGCGCCTGCGCGCCCGGCTGAGCCTGGCCGACGGCCGCAGCGCCAGCGATGAATTCACCCTGCTGGTCCAACCGCCGCCGCAGCCGGCGGCCAACCCGCTGTTTGGCGGCGACAACCCGAGCAGCCGCGTCTACCCCTGGCTGGCCGACGGCCCCCATGCCCGCGCCCTGAGCGACTGCATCTACCACCCCGGCCTGAGCAGCAGTCCTAACAATCTCTGCACGTTGTCCCGCCTGCCGCTGCTGGGCCAGCAGACGGCCGGTGCCGTGCCGACGGTGGAGCAGGTGATGCAGCGGCTGCTGGTCTCGCATGACTGGATGGCTGCGGTGTTCGAGCGCTTCTTGCGCGAGCAAGATCCGCATGGCGACTTCCGCCGCATGCTCAACGCGAGCACGGCTGTGGTGATCGGGGCGCGCGTGCGGCCGGCCTTCTACTGGAGCGCCACCGGCGCCATCTATCTGGATGGGGCTTACCTCTGGATGACGCCCGAGCAGCGCGACACCCTCAGCGAAAGCCCCGATCCGCGCAGCGCCTACGGTGCCGCGCTGGCCTACAGCACGCCCTGGCGCTATGTGCTGGACAACCGCCATGCCACCCCCGCCTATCCGGTGGCCGAGCGACCCTCGCGCACGCTCGCGGCGCTGCGCTACGAGCTGGCACGCTTGCTCTATCACGAGCTGGCGCATGCGGCGGACTTTGTGCCGCCGCGGGTGCAGAGCGGACTGGCCGGTCATCTGCGTGTCTACGAGGCCAGCCCGGCGCTGACGGCTTCGCAGGATCTGCACCAGCGCTACCCCTTCTTCTCGCAGGAGATGCGCGCGCTGGGCCAGGTGCTGTTCTTCGGCGCCGAGGCCAGCGCGCAGCAGCAGGCCTACAGGCCCGAGGACATCGTGCATTTCTTCAGCCAGGACCGGGTCAGCGATGACTACAGCTACTCGGTGCCGGCCGGCCAGAGCGTGCCGCACGAGGATGCCGCGATGCTGGTGGAGGAGGCCATGATGCAGCTGCGCTACGGGGTGCTGCGCGACATCGCCATCGCGCCCCAGCTGGCGGCCGATGCCAGCAGCAGCGCCGATCTGCCGGTGGTCTGGGGCCAGCGCGGCCGTATCGGCGAGGCCGCGCTGCGGCCGCGTGTGCGCCTGGTGCTGGCCGATCTGCTGCCCTGGCTGGAGGCCGATGCGGCCGATCGTCTCGCCAGCCCTGTGCTGCTGAAGCCGGGGCTGAGCTGGGGTGAGAACCTCGACCAGGCCGCCGTCGCCGCCGGCCGACCGGCGGCGCTGAGCGGCGCGCAGCGCCTGGCCGAGCAGGAGCAGGGGGCACGCCAGGCCCGCGAGCGCGAATCGCGCGCCCGGGCGCAGGCGCTGCACAAGCGCCTGGATCTGCAGCGCTGAGCGCGGGCCTCGTCGCTCGGCCACCCCGCTCATCGCGGCTGCCCGCATTTCATGCGGCGCCTGCCGCTGCCCGTCGCCAAGCGCTGGCGGCGCGCTGCCGTCCTGCCGACACTGCAAACTTCTACCCACGCCTCCCATGCCCCGCCGGAGCCCGCCATGCACAGCAGCGCCAAGACCTTTCTGACCGCCCTCATCGCCGTTGCCGGCGCGGCCACGATGGCCCTGGTGCTGGCCGAGCAGAGCGCACCGCAAAACCTGCACACCGTGGCGCAGCCGGCCGCACCGCAGGCAGCGGCTTCGGCCGAGCGCCTCAGCCAGCTCGATTGCGCCAGCCTGTCGAGCTGCTGATCGGTCCGCCCGGTCGCTCCCAGGGTCGGTTCAGACAGCGTTTTTGCCAGCCTGTCGCGTCGGCCTCGCCTGCTGAGCGGACGCCGCCGACACTGCATTCACCGGCCCGCGTCAGGCCGATGCATCAAGGAGTTCAGCATGATGTTCAAGCACAGCCTCACCGAGAAATCCGTCGCCAGCCTGGTGGCCCTCAGCGTCACGAGCGCGCTGCTGGCGCTGATCGATGTCGGCACCACGGCCGAGCAGCCGCTGATGCGGTTGGAGCGGGTGCTGATCATCGGCCAGAGTTCGGAACCGACCCAGCTGCTGATGCAACGGGTCGAGCGCTTGCCGCGTGTGCTGGTGCTGGGTCAGCGTGCGGACGGCGGCGACCAGCGCCTGGCCCAACTTTCCTGCGCGCCAGAGGCGATGTGCTGAGAGCGCGGCCAGGCCTCCGAGCAGGTGCCTGGCCTCAGTCCTCGCCGCCCAGCACCCGCAAGATCTCCCGCCCATAGGCTTCCAGCTTCTTCGCGCCGACGCCGCTGATGCCGGCCAGCTCGTCCAGGCTTTGCGGATGCAGCCGGGCCATCTCGGCCAGCGTGACGTTCTGGAAGATCACATAGGCCGGCAGGCCGTGCTCCTTGGCCACCTCGGCGCGCCAGGCCTTCAAGGCCTCGAAGCGTTGCTGGGCCTCGAAGTCCAGATCGATGGGGGCGGCCTTGCTGCCGCTGCTCTTGCCCGGCGCGCCGCGCGTGGCCTTGCCGCGCGTGACGCTGGGCACGCGCAGCAGCAGCTGGACCTCGCCCTTGAGCACCGCGCGGGCGCTGTCGGCCAGCGCCAGCGTGTGGTATTCGCCCTCGCTGACGACATGGCCCAGCGCGATCAGTTGGCGCAGCACGGCGCGCCACTGTTGCTCGGGCAGGCTGGCGCCGACACCCCAGGTCGACAGGCTCTGGTGGCCGTACTGCGTGACCTTGTCGGTGACCTTGCCGCGCAGGACATCGATCAGATGGCCGGCGCCGAAGCGCTGGCCGCCGTTCTGGTGGAAGCGGTAGATGCAGCTGAGCAGCTTGCGTGCGGCTTCGGTGCCGTCCCAGGTGGCCGGTGGGCTCAGGCAGTTGTCGCAGTTGCCGCAGGCGCTGCTGGCCTCGCCGAAATAGCTCAGCAGGCGCACGCGCCGGCAGTCGGTGGCCTCGGCCAGGGCCAGCAGCGCGTCCAGCTTGCCGCGCTGGCCCTGCTTGAATTCTTCTTCGGCCGGGCTTTCGTCGATCATGCGGCGCTGGTTGACCACATCGGCCAGGCCATAAGCCATCCAGGCATTGGCCGGCGCGCCGTCGCGGCCGGCGCGGCCGGTCTCCTGGTAGTAGCTCTCGATGTTCTTGGGCAGGTCCAGATGGGCGACGAAGCGCACATCGGGCTTGTCGATGCCCATGCCGAAGGCGATGGTGGCCACCATCACGATGCCGTCCTCGCGCAGAAAGCGATCCTGGTGCCTCTGGCGCACGGCGGCGTCCAGGCCGGCGTGATAGGGCAGGGCCTTCATGCCCTCGGCTTCCAGCCAGGCGGCGGTCTCCTCGACCTTTTTACGGCTCTGGCAGTAGACGACGCCGGCCTCGTCCTCATGCTCGTCGCGGATGAAGCGCAGCAACTGCTCGCGCGGCTTGTCCTTCTCGACGATGGCGTAGCGGATATTGGGCCTATCAAAACTGCTGATGAAGACACGCGAGTCCTCCAGCTTCAGGCGCTCGATGATGTCGGCTCGCGTCAGGTCGTCGGCGGTGGCGGTCAGCGCGATGCGCGGCACGTCCGGATAGCGCTCGTGCAGCAGGCTCAGGCTCAGGTATTCGCTGCGGAAGTCATGGCCCCACTGGCTGACGCAATGCGCCTCGTCGATCGCGAACAGGCTCAGCAGGCCGCGCTCGTTGAGCGAGTCGAGCTGGGCCAGGAAGCGCGGGTTGGTGATGCGCTCGGGTGCCGCATACAGCATCACCAGGCGCCCACTCATCATCTCGCGCTCGACATGGGCGGCCTGCTCCGAGCTCAGCGTCGAGTTCAGAAAGGCGGCATGCACGCCGGCCTCTTCGAGTGCGCCGACCTGGTCGTGCATCAGCGCGATCAGCGGGCTGACCACCACCGCCACGCCCCGGCCCTGGCGGTGCCGCGCGATCGCCGGCACCTGGTAGCACAGGCTCTTGCCGCCGCCGGTGGGCATCAGGACCAGCGCGTCACCGCCGCTCACCATATGGTCGACGATATCGGCCTGCGCGCCGCGGAAGGCGCCGTAGCCGAAGACTTCTTGCAGGATCTGGAGGGGGGCGTGATGATGCATGGAGCCCGCTATTGTCCAGGAGAAGCCCGTTGACAGAAAAAGCCCAGCAGCTGCGCAGTCAGCTGATCCGCAACTTCCACGAGATCCCGCGCGAGCGCTTCGAGCGCGCGCCGCGTTACGAGAGCCTGGTCGGCCCGCTGTCCGACGGTACGGCGGCGCGCAAGCTGGGCTGCGGCATCGACACCGTGCCGTCCGGCAAGCAGACTTGCCCCTATCACTTCCATCACACGCAGGAGGAGATGTTTGTCGTGCTGGAGGGCTCGGGCACCTTGAGGGTGGCCGATGAGCTGCTGCCCATCAAGGCCGGCGATGTGATCTTCATCCCCTGCGGCCCCGACTACCCGCACCACATCCTGAACACCTCGAACGCCGATCTGAAGTACTTGTCGATCAGCACCCAGGAGCGGCCCGAGGTCTGCGAGTACCCGGACTCGGGCAAGGTGGGGGTGTTCTCCAAGGGGCCGGCGCTGATACAGCGCCGCGAGAACTCGCTGGATTACTGGGACGGTGAGGCATAAGCCGGGGCCGAGGGCGGCCTCTCTCCCCGGTAGGTGATTGAGGCCATGCCCGAGCTGTGGCGGCTGCTGTCGGCCGGGCCCCAGTAGTCCACCGTGCCGACGCCGGAGACGCCGATGCCCACCGCGTCGGTGGCCCAGAAACTGGCGTGGCCGACGCCGCTGATGGAGACCGAGGCCGTGCCGGCCTGCAGCTGCTCGGCCTGCAGCGTGCCCTTGCCCGAGATCGCGGCCTGCATGGTGCGGACCTGGCCGGCCAGGCGGCCCTCGCCGGCACCGGAAATCACGAAGCGCAGGCTGTCGGCCGCCAGCGCGTCGAAACGGGCCTGGCCGGCGCCGGCGATGGTGACGTCCAGCTGCCTCGTCTTCAGCGGGCCGGGCGCATGCAGATCGCTGGCGCCGGACAGCACCAGTTGGCGCACATCGCGCATCAGCACCTCGATCTGCAGCCGCGAGCCGTCCCAGAACTTCCAGCTGCCGGTCGGCCGTATCACCAGCCGGTCGCCGCGCAAGTCCAGCTGCACGGTTTTCTGCGTCTGCGCATTGCCGACGATGAAGACCTGGTCGCGCTCGCCCTGGGCCAGGCGCACCTGGGCCGAGCCGCTGACCTCCAGGCGCTCGAAGGCGCCCGGTGTGTAGAGCTGGCCGGTCTGGGCCGAGGCCGGCTGCGCAGCGGCCACCAGCAGCAGCGCGAGCAGGGCTCTCATATCGACTGCTCCCGCAGCTTCTTCGAGACCTCGCGGCTGGCGGTGAAGCGCGTGCCGTCGCGCATCTGCACCACCAGCTGGGAGCTCTCGTCGGGCGTCATCGCCTCCACGCAATCGAGGTTGACGATGCAGCTGCGCTGCAGCTTCAGAAAGCGCTGCGGGTCCAGGCGCTGCTCGAAGCTGCTGATCGGCAGGCGCACCAGGAACTGGCGACCGCGGCTGGCGATGGCGGTGTACTTGGCGTCGGAGCGCAGGTATTCGATCGCGTCGACATGCAGCGGGAAGATCTTGCCCTGGTCGCGCACCAGGATGCGGGTCAGCGGCGTCTCGGGGGCTTGTTCCAGCGCCTCCAGTGCCGGATTGAGTGTCGGGCTTGACGCCGCGTCATCGACCCGCTCCAGCCCTTGCAGCGCGTGCTCGACCGCCTCGACAAAGCGATCATGCGAGAAGGGCTTGAGCAGGTAGTCCACCGCATGCAGCTCGAAGGCGGTCAGCGCATGCTCGTCATAGGCGGTCGTGAAGATCACCGCCGGGCCGCTGGTGTTGGGCTGCTGCGCCAGCGCACGCAGCACCTGCAGGCCGGTCATGCCCGGCATCTGGATGTCCATCAGCACCAGGGCCGGCTGCAGCGCGCGGATCTGGGCCAGCGCACTGGCGCCATCGTGGCAGACCGCCACCAGCTCCAGCTGCGGCAGCTGCCTCACCCATTCGGCCAGGCTCTCGGCGGCCAGCGGTTCGTCCTCGGCGATCAGGGTGTGTATGCGGGGGCTGTGGTCGTGGTTCATCATCGTCATGCTTGCGGTATCCAGAGGTCGACGCGGAAGCCCGCGCCGGGAGCGGTGTGGATCTTGAAGCGGGCACGGCCCTCGAAGTCCAGCGCGAAGCGCCGGCGCAGCGCCGACAGGCCGATGCCGCGCCGTGCGCCGCCGTCGGCATCGACGCCGGCTTCGAGCCGCGCCGGGTCGCAGCCGGGGCCATCGTCCTGCACGGTCAGGGCCAGGCCGGCGTTGAGCGCATCGCGGCGTGCGCTGATGCTGATGCAGCCGCCCCCGGTGCGCGGCGCGATGCCGTGCAGGATGCTGTTCTCGACCAGGGGCTGCAGGGTCAGGGCCGGCAGCTCGTCGTCCAGCGTGGCCGGGTCCAGCTGCCAGGCGATGTGCAGGCGCGGGCCCAGGCGCAGCGACTCCAGTGCCAGATAGTCGCGCACGAAATCGACCTCGTCCTGCAGGCTGACGCGGTCGCTGGCGCTGCGTTTGCTGTCCAGCACATAGCGCAGCATGCCGGCAAAGCGCAGCAGCGCGTCCTCGGCGGCCTTGGGGTCCTTGCGGGTCAGCGCGATCAGGATGTTGAGCGTGTTGAACAGGAAATGCGGATTCAGCTTGCCGCTGATCGCGGCCAGCTCGGCGCGCGCCAGCGCCGACTCCGCCTGGGCCGCCGCCACCGCGCTGGCGCGGGCGCGGCGCGCGTTCAGCACGGCCGCGAAGCCGGCCACCAGCGCGATATAGACGAACACGCCCCAGATCGCCCGCCACAGCACCAGCTGCTGCAAGGTGGCCTCGGCATGGTCGGCGCCGAACAGCCACCAGGCGGTCAGGAACTCCAGCCCCTGCCACAGCGCGGCGAACAGCAGGGCCGCCAGCGCATGCAGGCTCAGGCTGGCCGGCGTGCCCAGGCCGCTGCGCTGCAGCCAGCCTACCCAGGGCAGCACGGCCACACCCAGCAGCATCGGCGGCCACAGGCTCAGCGTGGCCTGGTAGACCGCGCCCCAGAGCTGCCAGATGCCGCGCTGCAGCTCGGTGCCGGCCATCGCATAAAGCATCCAGCTCAGCAGGCACAGGCCGGCATAGGCAAGCCAGAGCTTGTGATTGCTGTCGGCGGGGCGTGGGCTCGATCGGGGCATGGCGCCATCTTAGGATGCCCCCGCCCGCTGGCGGCGGCGGCGGGGATCAAGTGCCGGATCGCGGGCACGAGGCGCCAGTTGGGGGGCGGCGAACGACAGCGGCATAATCCAGCCCTTACTCACGAACAAACGCCAGCGGAGCGCATCATGGCCTCGGTCAACAAAGTCATTCTCATCGGCAACCTCGGTCGCGACCCCGAGCTGCGCTACAACCCCAGCGGCGTGGCCTTCTGCACCATCAGCCTGGCGACCACGCGCAACTGGAAGAACCGCGAGTCCGGCGAGAAGCAGGAAGAGACCGAATGGCACCGTGTCGTGTTCAACGACAAGCTGGCCGAGATCGTCGGCCAGTACTGCAAGAAGGGCCGCCCGCTCTATGTCGAAGGCCGTCTGCGCACCCGCAAATGGCAGGACAAGGAAGGCCGCGACACCTACACCACCGAGATCATCGCCGACCAGATGCAGCTGCTGGGCGGCCGTGACGGCGGCGACGAGGGCGGCGGTGGTGGCAGCAGCTACGGCGGCGGCCGCAGCGCGGGCGGCCGTGGCGCCGACCGCGGCGACGATTTCGATGCCCCGGCACCGGCCCCTCGTGCCTCTGCACCGCGCCCCCCGGCTCCGCGCCCGGCACCGGCCCCGAAGTCCTCGACCGGCTTCGATGATATGGATGACGATATTCCCTTCTGAGATCGACCGACTCAGACCCTGAACAGAAGGCCCGTGGCGCTTTGCGCGACGGGCCTTCTTGCTTATGGGGGGCTGTTGCGCAGGGCACCTCAGTGCTCGGCCGCCTCCTCCTGCAGCCACCGGCAGAAGGCCTCGATGGCCGGCTTGCTGCGGCCCTGCAGTCCGGTGACGATCCAGAAGGCGTAGGCGTTGGGCAGATCCGGGCCGAAGGGCTTGATCAATCGGCCGCGCTGCAGGTCTTGCGCGACCAGCGGCGCCAGGCCCAGTGCGACGCCGTGGCCGGCGACCGCTGCCTCCTGGGCCAGGTAGATGCTGGAAAAGACCGGGCCCCGGCTGGCGTCCACGCCTGGGCTGCCAGCGGCTTGGAGCCAGGCCGACCAATCGGGCACGCCGGGCCGGCCGGCCCCGCTGTCGTCATGCAGCAGGGTGTGCTGTGCCAGGTCTTCGGGTCTGAGCAACGGCCGGCAGGCCTCGTCCAGCAGCGCGGGCGCGCAGACCGGGAACACCGGGGCTTCCATCAGCCGCTCTGCCCGCACGCCGGTGTAGCCGCCGGGGCCGTAGCGGATCGCGACATCGACACCGCCGCGGGCGAAATCGGCCGGCTCGTTGCCGGTCACGAGACGGACCTTGAGATCGGGGTGCTCGCGGTGGAAGTGATGCAGCCGGGGCGCCAGCCATTTCGCGGCGAAGGATTCCATCGTGCTGACGCAGAGCTGCGCTGCCGAGGGGGCGGTGGCGCGGTCCAGCGCCAGCTCAAGCTGGCCGAACAGCTCGCTCAGCGAGGCGGCCAGCGCCTGACCTTCGGCGCTCAGTGTGATCGAGCGATGGCCGCGATGAAACAGCGGCAGGCCCAGATAGGCCTCCAGATGCTTGACCTGGTGGCTGACCGCCGCAGGCGTGACGAAGAGCTGCGCCGCTGCGGCTTGGAAGCTGAGACAGCGGGCGGCCGCCTCGAAGGCGCGCAAGGCATTCAGCGGGACGGGATGGCGGGGCTTCACGCGGGCCTCGGGCTGGCAGGGGGGCGCGCATCCTATCAATCGCCTTAGTTTTTCTCAGGCGAAGGGAAAAACATCTCGTTTGTCGTCGGCACCGGTGTTTGCCAGGATGACGCGTTCACAACGATTGGAGATGGTCTTGATACAGCTGAGTTGCGATGGCCAGCGGCGCCGGGGTTTTCTATCGTCCGCCGCCGCCCTGCTGCTGGCGGGCCGACCCGTGCTGGCGGCCGGCGGCGCGGACGGCCTGCGCATCCAGCGCCTGGCCTGGGCGGGCATCCGTCTGCTGCTGCCGCAGGCCAGCCTGTTCATCGACCCGCTGGTCAGCCCGGCCGTCTGGGGGGCCGCGCTGAAGGACGCGCTGATCCCGGTCAGCGACGCCATCGGCGACAGCCAGGTGCTGATCACCCACACCCACTCCGACCACTTCGACGCGCGCGCCGTGGCCGAGGCGCTGGGGCGGGGCGGCGCGCTGATCCATCCGGCCGGCACCAACCCGCTGCCGGTGCCGCCGGGCGCACGGGCCCGGCCGGCCCCGCTGTGGGAGCCGCAACTGCTCGGCGACTTCACCGCCACCGCCGTGCCCGCCTCGGACGGCTTCGGCGACCCGCAGGTCTCCTGGGTGGTGTCGGCCGGCGGGCGGCGCATCTTTCATGGCGGCGACACGCTCTGGCACGGCCATTGGTGGCGGATCGGCCGCCAGCTCGGGCCCTTCGATGCCGCCTTTCTGCCCATCAATGGCGCACGCTTCGGCTGGCGCCAGCCGATCAGTGGCCAGCCGGGCGTGCTGACCCCCGAGCAGGCGGTGGCCGCCGCGACCGTTCTGGGCGCGCGCCGCCTGATTCCCATCCACTACGGCGTCTCGGGCATGGCCGAGTACGTCGAGATCGAGGACCCGCTGGCCCGCCTGCGCGAGGCGGCGCGCGAGAAACCCGTTGCCGTCCAGGCGCTGACGCCGGGCGAGTGGCTGGAATGGGCGGCGTGAAGCGTGGGCACTCCCCGCCTTAGAGCCCCGCCAACGCATGCCGCAGCAGCAAGGCCGACAGCACCCACATCGTCAGGCCGATCAGGCTGTCCAGGACCTGCCAGGCCCGAGGCCGCGCGAACCAGGGCGCCAGCCAGCGGGCGCCGAAGCCCAGCAGCCCGAACCAGATGGCGCTGGCGAGCGCGGCGCCGGCGATGAAGACGGCGCGCAGCTCGGCCGGCTGCTGGGCGCCTATGCTGCCCACCAGCAGCACGGTGTCCAGATAGACATGCGGGTTCAGCAGCGTGAAGGCCGCCGCCTGGGCCAGCGCCGCCGTGCGGCCCAGGCCTTCGCCGCCGGCCGCCGCCCGCAGTTGCCCCGACTGCCGGGCGCGGCGCAGCGCCAGCGCGCCGTAGACCGCCAGGAACAGCGCGCCGGCCAGGGCCAGCGCGCGCGCCAGGCCGGGGCGCTCGCCCAGCGCCTGGGCCATGCCCAGTACACCGGCCATGATCAGCAGCGCATCGGCGGCGGCGCAGAACAGCACCACCGGGCCGACATGCTCGCGGCGCAGGCCCTGGCGCAGCACGAAGGCGTTCTGGGCCCCGATGGCGACGATCAGGCCCAGGCTCAGCGCCAGGCCCTGCAGCAGTGCGGCCGCGGCCAAGTTTGAAATCATCATGGGCTCAGCTTGCCAGTCCTTGGCAATGAAGCCAAACTAACTAATCTAAATCGAGTTTAGGAAAACTAATCAGATGCTGGACTACGCCGCGCTCTCTGCGCTGGCCGCCGTGATGCGGGAGGGAAGTTTTGAGCGCGCGGCGCGCGCGCTCCATGTCACGCCCTCGGCGATTTCCCAGCGCATCCGCCTGCTGGAGGAGCGGGTCGGCTGCGCGCTGGTGATACGCGAGCAGCCCTGCCGCGCGACCGAGACGGGGCGCCGGCTGTGCCAGCATGTGGATCAGGTGCGCCTGCTGGAGCAGGACCTGCATACCGCGCTGCCGGCCCTGTCAGCGGATGCGCCGGCGCGCGTGCCGCTGCCGATCGCCGTCAATGCCGATAGCCTCGCGACCTGGGCCGCCCCCGCGCTCGCCAGCTTCGCGGCGGACAGCCCGGTGCTGCTGGAAGTGCTGGTGGACGACCAGGACCACACCAGCGAGCGCCTGCGCAGCGGCGCGGTGCTGGCCGCCGTGACGGCGGCGGCGCGGCCCGCCGCCGGCTGCAACAGCCGGCCGCTGGGCGCGATGCGCTACCGCGCCGCCGCGAGCCCCGCCTTCATGCAGCGCTATTTCGCGGACGGCGTCGGCGCCGGCAGCCTGGCACGGGCGCCCAGCCTGGTCTTCAATACCAAGGACGAGCTGCAGGCCAGCTGGGCACGGCGCCTGTGCCACCGGCATGTGGAACTGCCGCGGCATACCCTGCCGTCCTCCCATGCCTTTGTGAGCGCCGCAGCGGCGGGCATGGGCTGGGGCCTGCATCCGGAATCGATGATCGCCCGTCAGCTGAGCGAGGGCAGCCTGGTCGAGCTGGTGCCCGACACACCGCTGGATGTCGCCCTCTACTGGCAGCACGCCCGCGCGGCCTCCGGGCTGCTGGACCGCCTGACCGGCGCCGTGCTGTCAGCGGCCCGCGAGGCCTTGCTGGCGCCCTGAGGGACGCCGCGCTGCTTGCCTCAGGCGCCCAGCACGCGGCGGATATGGCCGGCGATGGCGTCGTCCTGGCAATTCGGGAAGAACAGCTCCTGGAACTTCTCGCCCGACACGGTGGCCTTCAGCAGGTCCTGGTCCACTGTCTTCAGCACGCTCAGCATGTCCTTGCACGAGGCGGCCTTCAGGTCCTTCAGGATGCCGCGGTTCTTGGCCATGATGGCGGCGCGCTCCTTCGGGTAGCCGACGCCGCGCTCGTGCTCGAACAGCTTGCGGTAGCAGTCCTGCAGATTCAGTTCGGCCGCCCAGCCGAAACCCTTGGCGTAAGGCATGGACAGGCAGTTGCCGTCGTTGATCTGGCCGAACAGAAAGGCATCGGTCGGGTCGATCACCAGGCCGCAGAACACGCCGGGCATGGCATTGCAGGCCAGCATCGAACCCATGCCGGTGCCGCAGCCGGTGACGACGAAATCGGCCGCCTTCGAGTTCAGCAGGATGCCGGCCAGCAGGCCGTTCATCACATAGGTCAGCGAGGCCTTGTCCTCGGGGGTGTACATGCCGTAGTGGTGCACGGCATGTCCGAGCGGCTCGGTGACGGTCTTCAGCGCATTGAAGACGGTGTCGGACTTGGCCGCTTGGCTGTTTTCGATGATGAGCGCGATTTTCATGAGAGGTGACTTTCTGAGTCGAACGAAGGGAAGCAGGCGAGCATCGCCTGGTGCATGGGCCGCTACGCCACAGGCCAGAGGGCCTGGGCGCGGGCCGTCATGCCAGGTGCAATCCCAGGGAAGGGCAAGACTGCATGGTCAGAAAGTTCCACCTGGCTAACCGCGCACCTCGGCCAAAGGCGAGGCGCTGGCGCTGGGGGGCATTGTGCCGTTCTTGTGACGCTCTTGCTGCGGCCGGTGCTCGGGCCATTTGTCATTTTTGGCCGTTACATTGCGGAGTCCCACCGCGAACACGGGGAGCGCAAGCCCTGATTGCGAGCCTCTGATCGGCGTGGAATAGTCGCCGGCTCAGTTTTCAAATTGTCATGTCACGATCCCCTGTCTTCAATTCGTCACACAGCCCTGCAAGCCGGACCGCTGGCTTCACGCTGCTGGAACTGCTGGTGGTGATGGTCATCATCGGCCTGCTGGCCGGCTATGTGGGCCCGAAGTTCTTTGGCCAGATCGGCAAGTCCGAGGTCAAGGCGGCGCGTGCGCAGATCGACGGCCTGTCCAAGGCACTGGACCAGTACCGCATCGAGGTCGGCCGCTACCCGAGCACCGAGCAGGGCTTGGCGGCCCTGGTCAGCAAACCCGGCGAGGAGCCGCGCTGGGGCGGGCCCTATCTGAGCAAGGCCGTGCCCAAGGACCCCTGGCGCAATGACTACCAGTACCGCTCGCCGGGCGAACATGGCGACTACGATCTGTTCTCGCTGGGCCGCGACGGCCGCCCCGGCGGCGAAGGCGAGGATGCCGATCTGACCAACTGGTGAGATCGCTCGCGCCCTCCATGCCGCAGTACCAGATCCGTATCTTTCATCCCCAGCTGGGGGTGCAGTCGCGGCGCATCGAGGCGCCGGACCGGCAGTCGCTGGCCGGCTTGGCCGGCGTCGCGCCGCAGCATCTGCTGGAGGTGGAGGAGTTGTCAGGGGGCGCCGAGCGCCCCAAGCGCGGCGGCCGCGGCAAGCGCTTTCCGCTGCAGCTCTTCAGCCAGGAGCTGGCCGTGCTGTTGGATGCCGGCATCGCGCTGCTGGAGGCGCTGACCACCTTGCGCGAGAAGGAGGCCAACCCGGCCGTGCGCGCGGCGCTGGATGGTGTGATCGAGGCGGTGCAGCAGGGCCGGCCTTTGTCGGCCGCGATGCAAGCCCAGCCCCAGGCCTTCGACGAGCTGGTCTGCGCCATCGTCGCGGCCAATGAGCGCACCGGCCAGCTCAGCGCCGCGCTGGCCCAGCACGCGCGCTACCTGGCCTGGGTCGAGAGTCTGCGCTCGCGCCTGATCGCGGCCTGCGTCTATCCCGCCATGCTGCTGCTGGTCGGCGGCGCGGTGATCCTGTTTCTGCTGCTCTTCGTGCTGCCGCGCTTTGCCGGCATCCTGGACGGTCTGGGCAATGAGCTGCCCTGGGCCTCGCGCGCGCTGATCAGCTTCGGCCAGACGGCCGGCAGCCAGCCGCTGCTGGTGCTGGGTGGCCTCGCGCTGATGCTGGGGTCGGGTCTTGCGCTGTGGCGCCATGCCGGCCTGAGGCAGCGCCTGCAGGCCTCGCTGTGGACCCTGCCGGGTCTCGGCCCGAGATTGCGCGTGCTCGCGCTGGCGCGGCTGTACCGCAGCATGGGCATGCTGCTGGGCTCGGGTGTGCCGGTGCTGGCGGCGCTGCGCATCGTCGAGGGCGTCGTGGCCCTGCCCTGGCGCGCGGCGGTGGCCGCAGCGGCCGAGCAGGTGGCCCAGGGCGGACGTTTTTCGGATGCGCTGGAAGACCAGGGCCTGGCGACGCCGGTGGCGCGCCGCATGGTGCGGGTCGGCGAGCGCAGCGGCGAGCTGCCGGCGATGCTGGAGCGTGCGGCGGCCTTTCATGACGAGGAGGCGGTGCGCCTGACCGAGCTGCTGACCCGGGCCATCAACCCGGCGCTGATGCTGGTCATGGGCGTGCTGATCGGCGGCATCATCGTGCTGATGTATCTGCCGATCTTTCAATTGGTGGAGCAAGTCCAGTGAGCGCCGTCGTTCATTCCCTTTCGGACTTCCTGCCGGCCGAGCAAGGCCCCTGGCATCTGGACTTCGAGCGTTGGCCGCAGGCCCAGGCGCAGCGCTGGCGTGCGGTGCTGGCGGTCGGTGCGGGCGGCCGCGCGATGCTGCTGGCCGAGCGCGACCCCGATGCGCTGCTGCTGCAAAGCATAGAGACGAGGCTGCAGCAGCCGGTGCGCTGGCTGCGCTGCGAGGCGGCCGCGGTCGAGCATTGGCTGGGCGCGGGCGAGGCGGACTTCCGCGCGCTCTCCGATGTCGAGGAAGCGGTGGCCACCGGCGAGGCCGGCGCCGGCACCGAGGAGCTGTCGGCGCTGCGCATGTCCGAGCAGGCCTCGCCGGTCGTGCGCCTGCTCAACGCCACCCTGTACGACGCATTGCAGGACGGCGCCAGCGATGTGCATATCGAGTGCACGGTGCGCGGTGCGGTCATACGTTTCCGTGTCGACGGGGTCATGGCCATGGTGCGCACCGTCGAGGGCGCGGCGGTGGCCGAGCAGCTGGTGTCGCGGCTGAAGGTGATGTCCGAGCTGGACATCGGCGAGCGCCGACTGCCGCAGGATGGCCGCTTCAAGCTCAAGGTGCAGGGTCGCGAGGTCGACTTCCGCCTCTCCATCATGCCCAGCGTGTTCGGCGAGGACGCGGTCGTGCGGGTGCTGGACCGCGCCCGCATCGAGCAGGCCGGCGGCCAGCTGACGCTGGACGCGCTGGGCTTTGATGCCGACGAACGCGCCGCGATCCGCGCCCAGGCGCGCCAGCCGCACGGCATGCTCTTGGTGACCGGCCCGACCGGCAGCGGCAAGACCACCACCCTGTACGCTACGCTGGCCGAGATCCACACTGGCACCGACAAGATCATCACGATCGAGGACCCGGTCGAGTACCAGCTGGCCGGCGTCGTGCAGATCCCGGTCAACGAGAAGAAGGGTCTGACCTTCTCGCGCGGCCTGCGCTCCATCCTGCGCCACGACCCCGACCGCGTGATGGTGGGCGAGATTCGCGATGCCGAGACCGCCCAGATCGCGGTGCAGGCGGCGCTGACCGGTCACCTGGTGTTCTCGACGGTCCATGCCAACAATGCCTTCGATGTGATCGGTCGCTTCATGCATATGGGGCTGGACCTCTACAACGTGGTCTCGGCACTTAACGCGGTGCTGGCCCAGCGTCTGGTGCGGCTGAACTGCAGCCATTGCGCCCGGCCCTACGAACCCGAGGCCGCGACCCTGGCCCGCCATGGCCTGAAGCCCGACGCCGGCCATCGCTTCATGCGCGGCGAGGGCTGCGGCCATTGCCGCGGCAGCGGCTATCGCGGCCGGCGTGCGGTGGCCGAGCTGCTGAAGCTCGACGATGGCCTGCGCGACCTGATCGCGGCGCGCGCGCCGATGTCGCAGATCAAGGAAGCCGCGCGTGCCCGCGGCATGAAGCCGCTGCGCGCGATGGCGCTCGAGGCGGTCTGCCGCGGCGTCACCACTTTCGAGGAACTCGAGCGTGTCACCCTCGATGAATAGCACCCCGGGGATCAAGGGTCACGGGCTCAAGGGTCAGGTCTTGCGCTGGCGCCGGGGTCTGGGTGCCCGCGTCGCCAAGCCCAGCCTGCTGTGGCTGACGGCCGAAGGCCTGGACCCCGCCGCGCATGCGGGCCGGGCCTTGGAGCTGGTGGCCTCCGAACATCTGCTGCAGCATCTGATCTGCGAGCCGGGTCTGCCGCTGGCCGACGAGTCCGCGCTGCAGGCCTATGCGCGCCAGCTTTTCGGCCACTATTTCGGCGCGGCCGCGCAGCGCTGGGCGCTGGCCGGTTGGCGGGTGGAGGGCGCGGCGGGCGTCAGCGCCCTGCACGGGCTGGATCTCCAGGCCTTGCGCCAGGGCCTGGACGCGCACCAGGTCAGCCTGCGCGGCCTGCGTCCGGCCTGGGCGGCGGTGCTGCAGACCGTATCGGCCGAGCAGCCCGACTGGCTGCGCGCGCCGCAGGCGGCGCTGGCCTGGGTCGAGGGCGGCCTGCTGAGCTGGCTGGCGCTGCGTGCCGGCGTGGTCCATGAGCTGCGCCACCAGCGCCTGGCCGCGCCCACCGTGCTGGCCCTGCATGAGGCGCTGGCCGAGATCAAGGGCCAGGCCAGCAACGCGGCGACGCAGGTGCTGCTGCAGGGCTACGGGCTCGATACCGCCCAGATGCCGGCGCTGCCGGGTGTGCGCCAGCTGGCGCCGCTGGATGCGGCCGCACCCAAGCCGGCCTGGTTTGAGCCGCCGGCACAGCCGCGCGGTGCGCTGCCGCGTCCCGACTTCGCCGCCGACAGCGCACCGCGCTCGCGGCTGGGCTGGCCGCTGGCGCTGTGCGGCGCGCTGGTGCTGGCCACCGCCTTGTGGAGCGCCTGGGACAGCCGTGAGCAGCTGGGCGCCGCGCAGCAGCGCGTGGCCGCGCTGTCGGCCCAGCTGCAGCGCCAGCCAGCCCCGCCGCGACTCGACCCGGCCGCCCAGCGCGGTGCCGCGCGCGCCCAGGCCGTGCTGGACCAGGAGCGGCTGCGCGCCGCCACCGAGGTGCAGGCGCTGCTGCAAACGCCCTGGGGGCCGCTGCTGAGCCATGTGGAGCAGGCCGGCATGGGTGAGCCGCCGGAGCAGGGCATCAGCTGGCTGGGCCTGGACTACACGGCGCTGCGCCGCGAGCTGCGCCTGGACGGGCTGGCCGGCGATCAGGCCCTGGCCTTGCAGCTGGTCGAGCGCCTGAGCGCCGCGCCGGGCTGGACCGATGTGGTGCTGAGCCGCTTCCAGACCGCCGGCGAGGGGCTGGTGGGCCAGCGCTTCGATCTGGGCGCCAAGCTGCGGCCCGAGCTGCTGCGCGACGATCTGCCGCGCGTCTCGCGCTCCAAACCGGTGACCCAGCCATGAAGATGATGAGCATCGCCTCGATGCAGCAATCGCTGCGCGCGCTGCGCTGGCCCGGCCTGCTGGGGCTGGCCGCGCTCGCGTTGGCGGCGCTGCTGGAGCTGGGCCTGACCCAGCGCTGGCAGGCCCAGAGCGACGAGTTGCAGGCCACGGCCGAGCGCCTGCAGCGCCAGCTTCGCCTGCAGCGCGCCAGCGGTGCCGGCCCCGAAGCCACGCTGCAGAGCTGGCAACTGGCCCTGCCCGATGCCGACCAGCGCCAGCAGCGTCTGGCCGATCTGCTGGAGCAGGGCCTGCGCGCCGGGCTGCTCAGCAGCCGCACCGAACATCGCCTGAGCATCGATGCGACGGCCGGCCTGGAGCGGCTGCGCGTCAGCATGCCGGTGCAAGGCGGCTATGCCCAGCTGCGCGGCTTTATCGAAGCGGCGCTGCGCCAAGACCCGGCGCTGAGCCTGGACAGCCTGAAGCTGCGCCGCGCCAGCCCGGCCGCCGCGCAGATCGATGCCGAGCTGGTCTGGTCGCTGCATGCGCGGCATCACAGTGTGGACGGGAGCAAGCCATGAGTGGCCCCAGCCAATCGGTGACGCCGCGCCAGGTGCTGCTGGCCGCCGCGCTGGCGGCGGCCCTGGCCGCGACCATGTGGGCGGCCCAGATCGAGGAGACGGCCGACGAGCCGGTGGCGCTGGCGCGCCCGAAAACGGCGGGGGCAGCAGCGGCGGCCAGCGCGGCGCCGCCGCCGTCCCGGGCACCTTGGGCCCAGGTCGAGCGCGCGCCCTGGCCCGAGGCCCCGCAGGCCCAGCTGGCCGCCTGGGGGCCGCCACCGCCGCCACCCGCGCCGCCACCGGCCCCGGCGCCACCTCCGGAGGCCGCGCCAGCGCCGGTGGCCCCGGCTTTTCCTTACCAGCTGATCGGTCGACTGGAGGAGGGCGGCGTCAGCCAGGCCCTGCTGTCGGCCGGCAACCGCAGCCTCAATGCCAAGGCCGGCGATGTGATCGACGGCCAGTGGCGGGTCGAGCGCGTCGGCCCCAACGGACTCGGTCTGCTCTGGCTGCCCGGCCAGCAGTCCCAAACCATCACCTTCCGTCCCTCATGATGTCCACCCTGCGATCCCACCGACTTGCCTGGCTGCTGATCATGGCCCTGGCCGGCTGTGCCAACCCGGTGCTGCGCGAGGCCGAGGAACTGACCCGTACCAACCAGCTGCCCCAGGCCCATGCGGTGCTGGAAAAAGCCCTGAGCCAGACGCCCACCGACGCCGCGCTGCGCGCCGCCGAGATGCGCACCCGCGAGCAGCTCAATGCGCGGCTGCTGATGCAGATCGAGGGCCTGCGGGCTTCCGGCCGCTGGGACGAGGCCCGCGAGGCGGTGCAGCGCCTGCGCGAGCTCGACCCGCGCCATCCGCGCCTGGTCTGGTTCGAGGCCGAGATCGCCCGTGGCCAGAGCCAGGAGAGCAAGCTGGCCGAAGCCCGCCGGCACTTGCGCGAGAACCGGCTGACGCGCGCCGAGGCGCTGGCCCATGAGATCGTGGCCGAGACGCCCAGTCACCCGGGCGCCCGCCTGCTGCTGGCGCAGATCGCCCAGGCGCGGCCGCTGGAGGCGCTGACCGGCGAGCTCGGCGCGGCCTTCCAGAAGCCGGTGACGCTGGAGTTCCGCGAGGCGCCGCTGCGCCAGGTCTTCGAGGCCCTGGCGCGCAGCAGCAATGTCAACTTCGTGTTCGACAAGGATGTGCGCGCCGATGCGAAGGTCACGGTGTTTCTGCGCAATGTATCGATGGACGAGGCGATGCGCGTGATCCTGTCGACCCAGCAGCTGGACCGCAAGCTGCTCAACGACAGCTCGGTGCTGATCTTCCCCAACACCCAGGGCAAGCAGCGCGAGCACCAGGAGCTGATCACCCGCACCCTCTACCTGACCAATGCCGACGTCAAGCAGGTGCAGGCCATGGTGCGCACCATTGCCAAGGTGCGCGACATCCATATCGACGAGCGCCTGAACCTGATGGTGGTGCGCGACACGCCCGAGGTGATGCGTCTGGTCGAGAAGCTGATCGCCTCGGTGGACCTGCCCGAGCCCGAGGTGATGCTGGAGGTCGAAGTGCTGGAGCTGGCAACCGACCGTGTCGACGCGCTGGGCCTGCAATGGCCCAGCGAGGTGCAGTACGGCCTGCCCGGCGTGACCGGCCAGGTGGCGCTGGGTCAGCGCGACAACTTCCGCGCCAGCGTCGCCAACCCGGCCCTGGTCGCCACCGTTCGCGGCACCTCGGGCAATGTCAATCTGCTGGCCAACCCGAAGCTGCGGGTGCGCAACCGCGAGAAGGCCAAGGTCCATATCGGCGAGAAGCTGCCGGTGTTCACGACCACCTCGGCGGTCAATGTCGGCGTCTCGGCCTCGGTGACCTATCTGGACGTGGGCCTGAAGCTCGATGTCGAGCCGACGATACAGCTGGACAACGAAGTCATCATCAAGGTCGGCCTGGAGGTCAGCAATCTGATCCGCCAGGTGTCCGGCCCGGCCGGCTCGGTGGCCTACCAGATCGGCACCCGGCTGACCTCGACCTCGCTGCGTCTGAACGACGGCGAGACCCAGATCCTGGCCGGCCTGATCAATGACGAGGACCGCCGCACCGCCAATGGCGTGCCGGGCCTGTCGACGCTGCCGGTGCTGGGGCGGCTGTTCGGTGTGCAGACCGACACGCGCAACAAGACCGAGGTGGTGATGCTGATCACGCCGCGCATCGTGCGCAATCTGGCCCTGCCCGACTCCGGCCTGACTCGCCTGCCCGGCGGCACCGATGCGATGCCCGGCGCCTACAGCAGCCGCATGCGCAACGAGGCGCGTGCCGGTGTCGGCCTGTCGGGCAGCGCCCAGGCAAGACCTGGCAGCGTCAGCACGGCACCCAGTGCGACACCGGTGGCCCCGGCAGCGGCCGAGGCCGAGGTGGCGCTGAAGCTGGACGTGACGCCCCAGGTGGCGGCCGGCGGCGTCGTCAGCGTGACGCTCAAGCATGACAGCGCCTTCTCGGTGAAGGGCGAGATCGAGTTCGACCCAAGCAAGCTGCAGCCGGCCCAGGCCAGCGCCGGCACGGCCGCCACCGGTCGCCTGCCCTTCGAGCTGACGCCGCGTGGCGAGCGGGTGCTGGTGCTGCGCGTGCTGCCGGCGGCGGCCGGCCAGGTCGTCAATATCGGGGTCGGCGCGCTCAGCGCCGCCGGCCTGAATGGCGAAACCCCGCCGGTGCGTTTGGATGGCACGGGCATGGTCGCGGTCGAAGCTGCGCGCTGATACCGCCATGCGCGTTCGCGGCTTCACGCTCATCGAGATGCTGGTGGTGCTGGCCATGCTGGCCGTGCTGGCCGGTGCGGCGCGGCCGCTTTTGCAGGTCTCGGTGCAGCGCAGCCAGGAGTTCCAGCTGCGCGAGGCGCTGCGCCAGATCCGTGGCGGGCTCGATGCCTACAAGCGCGCGGCCGAGGCCGGGCAGATCCAGCTGAGCCCCGAGGACAGCGGCTACCCGCATGAGCTGATGGATCTAGTGCGCGGCGTGCCCGATGCGAAATCGCCCGAGGGCCGCAAGCTCTATTTCCTGCGCCGCCTGCCGCGCGACCCCTTTGCCGAGGCGACGCTGGAGCCGGCGCAGACCTGGGGCCTGCGCGCGGCCGACAGTCCGCCCGACGAACCGCGCCCGGGGCGCGATGTCTTCGATGTCTATTCGCAGTCCGAGCGCCGCGGGCTCGACGGCAGCCGCTACAGGGATTGGTGAGGCGATGAAGCGCAGCCGTGGGTTTACGCTGATCGAGCTGATCGTCGTGATGGCCATCGTCGCCTTGCTGGCCTCGATCGCCGCGCCGCGCTATTTCCTGAGCCTGGAGAAGTCCAAGGAGACGGCGCTGCGCAGCTCGCTGACGGTGATGCGCGACGCGATCGACCAGTTCGCTGCCGACAAGGGGCGCTACCCCGACACGCTGGAGGAGCTGGCCAGCGCGCGCTATCTGCGCGAGATTCCCGAGGACCCGGTGGCCGGTGCGCGCGATGCCTGGGTCGAGCTGGGGCCGCCGCCCGACGCGCAGATCAAGGGCCAGCTCTACGATGTGCGCAGCGGCGCGGCCGGCCGCGCCAGCGATGGGCGGCTCTATGCGGACTGGTAGCCGGCAGCCGCAGGGCTTTACCTATCTGGGCATGTTGTTCTTCGTGGCGATCACGGCCGCCGCGATGGCGGCGCTGGGGCAGAGCTGGACCACGGCGGCGCAGCGCGAGCGCGAGCGCGAGCTGGAGTTCCGCGGCCAGGAGATCGCGCGCGCGATCGCCAGTTATCTGAAGGCCGGCGTGCCGACTGCGCCCGGCCAGGATGCCGCAGCGGGCGCGGCGGCCGGCGCGGTCGGCAGCCATCCGCGCAGCTTCGAGGACTTGCTGGTCGACCGGCGCGGCATCAAGCCGCGCCACCATCTGCGCCGTGCCTATGTCGACCCGATGACCGGCAAGCCGGACTGGGTGCTGGTGCCGGCGCCGACCGATCCCCAGGGTTTCCACGCGGTTCACAGTCGCGCCGAACAGACACTGCTGCGGCGCATCAGCCCCGATGGCGAGCAAGCCTCGCGCGCCAGCGACTGGCTGTTCAGCGCCGCTGCGGCCGAGGGCGCGGCAAAACCTGACCCCGCTGCCTCGGCGGCGAGTGCGCCGCTATAACCGATCCGTCCCGTCCGGGACTTGATGACAGCTCCGTGAAAACCCGCCTCCCCCTAGCCTGCGGGGGTGGGCAAGTGGGGATTTCAAGTGAATTTGTCACGGCCAGAATCCAGCGCTCAACACGGAGCGGGGTGGATTGCCGCACTCGGTGTTGAACGGCAAAGCGATCACGATCGACTGCGCGAGCCCTGGTACCGCCGGGGCCTCGTCACATGCCACACCGCGGTGCGAAACAACACCATCATCATTGGTCACAGAGTGAGGTTTTCGATGCAGAAGAAATTTGTCAGCAAGGCGCTGGTCTCGGCGGTGTTCGCCGCCTGCGCCGCCATGTCATCCGCGCAGGCTGCGGTGATCGACTTTGACGGCCCGGAGATCGACAACCTGGTCTCGTCCATCTTTGCAGGTGACGAGTCCTTCAGCCACCATGGCTTCACGCTGACGGCACTGGATCCTTTCGGCCAGGGCGCTGCCGGCGCGATCGGCTTTCCCGACAGCTGCGTGGTCGCGGACTGCCCGCTCGGCGCCGCCGGCAACTACTACCTCGGCCTGAATGACGGCGCGCTGGCCATCAGCCATGGCGCCGGCCTGGCGTTCAAGCTGAGCAGCTTTGATGCCTCCTTTGTCGCGCCCGTGGTGGCTTCCACCGGTGATGTCGAGTTCGCGCGTATCGTGCTGAGCGGCGTGTCCGGCGGCCAGACCTATCAAACCAGCTTCCTGCTGCCCGGCCAGGGCGAGGACAACCGCTATCACTTCTCGAGCTTTGCCTCGCTGGGTGCCTTCGCGGCGCTGAACTTCACCGAGCTGCGCGTCTCGACCTGCCTGATCAATCTCGGCGGCGACTGCGTGGCCGACGGCAGCCGCCAGGCCCAGTTCGCGCTGGACAACCTGAACGTCACGGCGGTGCCCGAGCCCGCCACCTGGGGCCTGATGGCTCTCGGCCTCGTGGGCATCGGCGCGATCCGCCGTCGCCAGGCCGCCCGCTGAACACACCCTGGTCGCTATCCGCGTCACCAAGAAGGAACACCATCCCATGAAGATTCGCTCGAACCCGCGGCTGACCCGCCTGGCCGCTGCCGTGCTGCTGACCGGCCTGACCGCTGCCGCCGTCGCCCAGGAGGCACGTCGCCCCTATATCGTGCAACTGGCCGCCGCGCCGGCCGCCTCCTATACCGGCGGCGTCGCCGGTCTGGCCGCGACCAAGCCGGCTCAGGGCACGCGCCTGGATGCGTCGGCCGCCAACGTGCAGGCCTATATCAGCTATCTGGACCAGCAGCAGAACAAGATCACCGCCACGCTGCCGGCCATGCACAAGCTGTATGACTACAAGCTGGCCTTCAACGGCTTCGCCGCCCTGCTGACCGAGGCCGAGGCCCGCAGCCTGCTGAGCAATGCGGCGGTGGCCGCCGTCACGCTGGACGAGCCGCGCCAGCTCGACACCAACTACACGCCCGGCTTCATCGGTCTGACCCAGCCCGGCGGCCTGTGGTCGCAGCTCGGCGGCCCGACCGGCACGACCAGCCAGGCCGGTGCCGGCGAGAACATCATCGTCGGCGTCATCGACGGCGGCATCTGGCCGGAAAGCCCGTCCTTCGCCGACAAGGTGGACGCCAATGGCGTGCCCACTTTCGACGCTGCCGGCGCCCTGGTCTATGGCCCGCCGCCGGCCCACTGGCAAGGCGTTTGCGAGACCGGCGAAGGCTTCGGTCCCGAGAACTGCAATAACAAGCTGATCGGTGCGCGGGCCTTCCGCAGCGTGATCAGCCTGCCCGACGGCTCCATCAATCCGGCCTTCAAGATCCACCCGTCCGAGTTCGTCTCGCCGCGCGATAACGGAGGTCACGGCACCCATGTGGCCAGCACGGCCGCCGGCAATGCCAATGTGACCGGCTATATGGACGGCGGCTTCGCCACCGGCGCCAGCAAGGTCGAGGGCATCGCCGGCATCGCTCCGCGCGCCCGCGTCGCCAGCTACAAGGTCTGCTGGTCGCGTCTGGACCCGGCCACCACCCGCCCCGATCCGCGCTGGCCCGACCATGCCAACGGCTGCTACGGCGCCGACTCGATCGCCGCGATCAACCGCGCGATCGCCGACGGCGTCCATGTGCTGAACTACTCGATCAGCGGCTCGGCTACCAATATCGCCGACCCGGTTGATGTGGCCTTCAAGGGCGCGACCGATGCAGGCATCTTTGTGGCCGCCTCGGCCGGCAATAGCGGCCCGGCCAACCAGGTCAATCACCTCGGCCCGTGGATGACCACGGTGGGCAATTCCACCCACGACCGCCTGTTCGCCGGCACGGTCACGCTGGGCAATGGCGCCAGCTACGTCGGCGCCTCGAGCAACCCGGCCACGCCCAGCAGCGATCTGATCCTGGCCGAGAACGCCGGCATCGACGGCCTGTCGGTCAGCGACCAGGCGCGCTTGAAGGAATGCTTCGGCATGGCCGACGCCAACGCCGTCGTGGGCGGCGCCCCCTGGGTCAAGAAGAGCCTGCTGGACCCGGCCAAGGTCGCCGGCAAGCTGCTGGTCTGCAACCGCGGCAACAATGTGCTGGTCAACAAGAGCGCCAACGGCAAGGATGCCGGTGCGGCCGGCGTGATCATCGCGAACGTGGCCGGTGGCAACAACACCATCATCAACCAGGGCCATCTGCTGTCCACCGTCCATGTGACGGCGGCCGACGGCGATGCGATCAAGGCCTATATGGCGGCCAATGTCGGCAGCGCGACCGGCGGCCTGGGCAATCTGCAGGCCATCAAGGATCTCAGCGTCGCCGCCCCGGCGATGGCCGATGGCTCCTCGCGCGGCCCCAACCAGGGCAATCTGAATGTGCTGAAGCCCGATGTCACGGCGCCCGGCACCTCCATTCTGGCGGCCTACACGCCGGCCTACAGCTATGCGGACCGCGACGGCATCGTCGCCGGCACCACCGAGGCCATCCCCGACTGGTCGCTGCTGTCGGGCACCTCGATGTCCAGCCCGCACATCGCCGGCATGGCCGCGCTGCTCAAGCACAAGCACCCCAGCTGGTCGCCGGCGGCGATCCGCTCGGCCTTGATGACCACCGGCATCGATGTGGTCAACACACTGACCGGCATGCAGCAGGGTCGTCTGCCCTGGGGCCAGGGCGCAGGTTTCGCCCAGCCCACCAAGGCGGCCGATCCGGGTCTGGTCTATGACATCGCAGCAGCCGACTACAACAAGTTCCTGTGCGGCGTCGGCGTCACGCCGCCGGGCGGCGTGGCTTGCGGCACCATCGGCAGCATCCAGCCCTACAACCTGAATCTGCCCTCGTTGACCGCGGCCAGCGTGTTCGGCAGCATCACGCTGACCCGCACGGTGACCAATGTCTCGGGCCAGGCCTCGACCTATAACGCCAGCATCGCGGTGCCGGGCTTCGACGCGGTGGTCACGCCGTCGACGTTGAACCTGGCGGCCGGTGAGAGCAAGAGCTTCTCGGTCAAGCTGACCCGCACGACAGCAGCGCAGAACGCCTGGAACTATGGCTCGCTGACCTGGAGCGACGGCGTCCACAGCGTGCGCAGCCCGGTGACCGCACGTGCGCAGCTGGTCGCGGCGCCGGCCTCGGTGTCGGCCAAGACCGCCAGCGGCAACCGCGTGATGACCATCGGCACTGGCTATGCCGGCGCATCGAGCACGCTCAAGGGAGGCCTGAAGCCGGCCACCCGCAGTGCGGATTCGGTGGCTGGCACCAACACCGGAAACGCAGCCACGGTGGCAGCGGCCTGCGCGGCCGGCGGCGGCGCCGGTGTCAAGGTTCAGAACGTCGCGATCCCGGCCGCCACCATGGTGGCGCGCTTCGCGCTGTACAACGAGGACACCTCGGGCTTCCAGGCCGGCGGCCTGGATGATCTGGATCTGGTGATGGTCAATGCGGCCGGCACCCAGGTCGGTTACAGCGGCAATGGCGGCTCCAACGAGGTCATCACACTGACGGCTCCGGCTGCGGGCAACTACAAGGTCTGCACGGTCAGCTATGAGCCCGCCGACGGGGCGGCCAGCGTGGACTACACGCTGTCGTCCTGGGTGGTCGGCAGCAGCGATACCGGTGGCAACTTCCGCGTGCTGATGCCCAGCAATGCGGTGGTGGGCGGCACGGCCTCGGCCACGCTGAGCTGGTCCGGCCTGGCCGCCGGCACCCGCCATCTGGGGGCGGTGTACTACGTGGTCGGTGGTGCCGCGGTCGCCAGCACCCTGGTGTCGGTCGACACCGCTGCCCCGGTTCCGGCCAGCGCCGAGCTGAGCCCGACCAAGGGCCAGGGCGCCAACCAGCACTGATCAGCAGACCGCTGCCTCCGTTCTCGGGGGCAGGTCTTGCCAAGGCCGCGAGTCGACAGGCTCGCGGCCTTTTTCATGGCTGCGCTATTTCGCGCTGCTGCCGCCGCCGCTGCCCGTGCCCAGCACGCAGCGCCCGGCGCGGCAGACCGCGCCGGGGTCGGTGACCAGGCGGCAGTCCGAGATCATGCCGGCGCGCTGGCTCTCGGCTTGCTCAGCGGCCGTCTGGCGCTGCGCCAGATCCTTCAGCCGGGCCTCGTCGACATTCTTGGTCGACCAGGCCAGATAGCTGCCCGGCCCACCGCAGGCCTTGAAGCCAACCGCGATCGTGCGGCACTGCGAGCCGTCGTCGCAGGGCGCGTCGCCGATCAGGGTCTTGATCTCGGCGTGCAGCTGGGCGCTGGTCTGGGCAGGCTTGTTCATGGACTTGCCAATCGGCTTGGTCAGCGGTTCGGTGGCGCAGGCCAGCAGGCTGCTCAGGCTCAGCAGCAGGGCGGTGCTCCAGCCACGGGGGTAGGTGAGGGGCGATGTCATGGCCTGATACTGGCCCATGCACGGCGGCCGCGCAAGCCTCAGCGCAGCCCCAGCGTCTTCGCCACCTCGCGCCAGCCCAGCAGCTTGAAGTTCTGCGTGCCCTGCGGCAGGCGCTTGCGGCCGTCCTGCACGACCAGCAGGCCCTCGGCGTAGGCACCACCGCCCAGATTGGCAGCGCTGACATCCAGGCCATCGGTCTCGGACACGCCGTCGATGCCCAGGCCGGCGTTGATGCCGATGCGCAAGGCGCCGCGCGGCGCATGCGGCGCGTCGGCGTCGAACACCGCGTAGCTGTCATTGCCCTGCGAGGAGACGATCAGATAGCGCCGACCGGGCCCACCCTGATAAATGGCCAGGCCCTCGACATCGGCCTGCAGCGTGGCGCCCACCGGTATCACCAGCTCGGGCAGGCTGTCGGCGCGGTCCAGCGCCAAGCGCCAGACGCCACGTTTCTCCTCGCCGACAAACAGCTGCTGCGTCGCCTCGTCGACCACGCAGCCCTCAGGTTGGCTGGCCAGCCGGATCTCGCGCACGAGCTGACCCCGCCATGCGTCCTTGCCCTGGTGCCGCTCACGCAGCAGGCGGATCTGCTGCACGCGGCCATCCTTGTCGTTGGCGAACACATCGAGCCCGCCGCTGGCGTTGCGGCCGCTGCAGACGCCGTAGATGTCGGACAGGCCGGTCGGCAGCCGCGCCAGCTCGCGCACCCGGCCGCCGCTGCCGATCTCGAACAGCACCAGGCCGGCCTCGTCGCGCTGGGTCGCGACGGCCAGGCCCAGGGTCTTGCCGGGCCCGTAGCGCAGGCCCTGGCGCAGATCGACATTGTTGATGCGGCCCACCGGCAGGAACTGGATCTCGCGGCCCCGCAGGTCATAGACCGCCAGGCCACGCTTTTTGTCGGTGGCCAGGATGCGGCTGTCGGCGGGGCGGCGCGGATGGACCCAGATGGCCGGGTCGTCGGCCGCGTCGCCGGGGCTGGCCACAGGCGTGGTCTGGGCCTGGGCGAGGACGATGGGCAGGGCAGCGCGCGGCTGCTCGGCATGGCTGGCCAGCCAGTCGCCCAGCGCCCGGGCGGCCCGGTCTTCATCAGCCTCGGGCAGGTGTTGCAGCAACTGCCGGCCCTCGCTCTCGGCATCGGCGCCATAGGCCCACAGGCCGACACCGGGCTCGGCGATGTAGAGACGGGCCTCGTCGTCGCGCACCCGGCAGGCGGCCGGCTCCAGCGGCGTGGCCAGGCGGCGCAGCGGCAGGGCTCGGCCCTCGTGCAGCAGCCATTGCTCGCTCAGGCCGCGCTCGCCGAGCAGAAAGACCTGCAGCAGGCCTTGCTGCGCATCGCGGTACAGGCACAGTTGCTCGACCGCGAAGCCCGGCCCGGGCCAGCGGGCCTCGACCGTCAGCCGGCCCTGGCGCGCGCGCACCAGCAGCAGCTCGGCGCTGTCGGCGTCCTGCAGCAGGGCCAGGCGGCTGCCGTCGGGCAGGGCGCGCTGGTCCCAGCGCTTGGCGCGCAGGCTCAGGTCTTGCAGGGTCTGACCCTGGGCGTCCAGCAACCGCAGGCCCTTGCTGTCGAGCTGCAGGCTCTGGGCCGGGCTGAGTGTGGCGGTGGCGAGCAGGGCCAGCGCCAGCAAGGTTCTTTTCATCGTCATCGGTGTCATCAGTCCAGCGCCAGTTTCACACCCAGCTTGATGCTGCGGCCATATTGTTCGTACTGCGCGTTGCGGGCCTTGTTGTCGGCCTGGTAGACGTAGTAGCGCTCGTTCGTCAGGTTCAGGGCTTCGAGGCTGAGCTGCCAGCGGCGGGCTATCTGGTAGCGCAGCGAGAAGTCGAGCTGGTTCTGGCGATCCACCTTCAGGTCCTTGCCGGCGTCGAATACATCGCCGACCTCCAGCAGATAGGGGCTTTTGTGATTCAGCGCCAGCCGGGTGGACCAGCCCTGGCCTTCCCAGCCCAGGCTCAGGTTCAGCGTGCGGTCGCTCTGGCTGGGCAGCTTGATCTGGCGCTGCTGCCACTGCCCGTCCTTGAACCCGCCAATCGCGGCCTTCGAGTCGACGAAAGTCGCGTTGACGCCGACCACCAGGCCGTTCCAAGGCGCCGGCAGCTGGCGCAGCGCCTGGCTGTAGGCCAGTTCAACGCCGCGCACGCTGGCCTTGCCGCCGTTGGCGTAGCTGATCACCTCGTCGAAATCTTCCCAGCCGGGGCTGCCCGCCAGATCGGTCTGGAACACGAAGTCGCGGATCGACTTGTGGAAGACATAGGCCGACAGCGCACCGTCGCGGCCCAGCGCGCGCTCGAGGCCCAGATCCAGATTGCGCGAGCGCAGCGGCTTCAGCAGCGGGTTGCCGAGCTCGGCCTCGTCGCCGTCTATCACCAGGCCCGGCGAGAGCTGGCCGAAGCTCGGACGCAGCACCGAGTTCGTCAAGGCTGCGCGCAGCTGCAGCTCCTTGGACAGGCCCTGCTTCAGCAGCAGCGAGGGCAGCCAGTGACGGCTGCGCGTGCGCGCCTGGCTGGCCTGCAACTCATCGTCCACCGAGGCCGTGCCGTCGGCGCGGAAGGCGAGGTGCTCGTGGCGCAGGCCACCCAGCAGCTCGGTCGCGCCCTGCTTGTAGCCCAGCTGCAGATAGCCGGCGTTCACGTCCTCGTGCATCTCGAAGTCGTTGACGCTGGAATCAATCTCGTCGCGATAGTCGCCGCGGTCCAGGCCCTCCAGCAGCCGGCGCAGCTTGGGGTCCGAGATGCCCTGGCCGAAGCTGCCCCAGGCATAGGGCAGGTCGCGGCCGGTCGTCAGCTCGGCCAGCGTGGGATCACCAAGATCACCGCCACCGAACTTGTAGGTCTCCTGGACGCCGCTCTTGTGGCGGCGCGTGGCCTTCAGACCGCCCTTGAGCGTCAGCTCGGCACCGCCGGCCAGATCGAATTCGCGCTGCAGGTCCAGCTTGGCATGGCGCACGCGGTCGCGCGCGTGGCTGTTCTCCAGCTCGATCTCGTCGAGCTCGTAGGCCTTGCTGTCCTGGCGAACTGCGGCCGGGCCTTGCAAGGCCGGGCGCTTGCCGCCGACGAAGCCGACCCCGTCGAACTCGGCCGCGAAACCCGCGCCGGCGATGCCGTCGGGGGTCTGCTCGCTGGCGCGGCCCAGGCCCGTCTCGGCCCAGAGGCGCCAGGCCTCGTTCAGCTGCAGCTCGGTGCCCAGGCTCAGCGCCAGGGTCTTGGCGGTTTCGGTGCGCGACTTCAGGCTGCGCACCGCCTCGGCCGCGCCACTGGCGCCGCTGGCCTGGGCGTCCTCGAACGCGATGCCCAGCGACTCGCGCTGCTCCCGGTCGCTGAAGCGGCTGGCGAAGCCGCGCAGGTAGAACTGCTGGCCGGCCGCGGGACGGTAGTCCAGATTCAGCGCCGCGCCGACGCGCTCGCGCGTGATCTCGTAGCGGCGCAGCTCGAATTCCTCCAGCTTGTCGCCGTCCCAGGCGCCGCCGGTCTCGACGTTGTCGCTGGCGAAACGGCGCTGGTCGGCCGACAGCGCCAGCGCCACGCCCAGGCGCTGGCCGGCGAAGCGGTCGGCGAAGGTCAGCGAGCCGCGGGGCCGGGTCTTGCCGGCGTTGGCATCATGGTTGGCGCCCAGCTCGACGCTGAACAGCCGACCGGCCAGATCGAAGGCCGACAGCGTGTTGACCGAGACGCTGCCGCCGATGGAGTTGGCGTCCTGCTCGGGCGTCAGGGTCTTGCTGACCTCGAGCGAGCGGATCAGCCCGGCCGGCACCACGTCCAGGCCCGGCGCGCGGCGGTCGGCCTCGGACGCGGGCATGGTGGCGCCGTTGATCGTGACGGCGTTGTAGTCCGGCCCCAGGCCGCGCACCCGGATGAAACGGCCCTCGCCCTGGTCGCGCTCGACCGAGACGCCCGGCAAACGCGCCAGCGCCTCGGCGGCATTGTTGTCGGGCAGCTGGCCGATCGCGTCGGCATGGACGATGTTGACGATGCCTTGCGCGGCCTGCTGCTTGGCCAGCGCGCTGCGCAGATTGGCGGCCTGGCCGGTGACGAGCACGCGGTCCAGGGTTTCGGCCGGTTTGCTGTCCTGGGCCTGGACGGGGCTGAAGGCGCTGAGCAGGCACAGGGCCAGCAGGCTGAGTCGGGGTGTCGTGTTCATCAGGAGGAGGCTGCAAAGCAAAGGGATGGGGCGCACCTTAGGCAGGCCGCATGGCAGTCCCGTGACAAGCGCCCGGCCCGCCTGGACGCCGGCTCAAGCAGCGCAGATCGGGGTCGGCGCCGAGCTGAAATGACTCCCCCCGGCCACAGATGACGGTCTGTCACAAAGCCTCACTAGCATCGCGAGGCCATGTCGATTGCTTCTTCCCTCGCCTCGCTGCTGCCGCGCCGGCTGCGTTCGCTGCCCCAGGCCCCGGTGCTGGGTCTGCACGCCTTCGGCCACAGCCTGCTGCTGCTGATGGCGGCGCTGCTCTGGCTCTATGCGCAGCAGGGCCAGGCGCGACCCTTGGCGCAATGGGTCTGGCTGGACATTGTCGGCGAGGGCGGCATGGCGCTGATGGTGGGCGTCTGGCTGGTCTATGTGCGCGCCAGCCGGCCGGCCGGCCCGGTCACCAGCCTCTTGTGCCTGGGTCTGGCGGGCATGCTGCTGGGCGGCTTTGTCGACACGCTGGACGAGTTCTGGGTGCTGCCGAAATCGGTGTTGTGGGACAACGCGCTGGAATCGACGCTGACCCCGCTGGGCATGGTCTTGCTGACCTGCGGCCTGCACCAGTGGCGCCGCGAGCAGCTGGTGCTGAACGCCCAGCTGCACCAGCGCGAGCGCCTGTTCCGCGACCATCGCCGCGTCGATGGCCTGACCCAGCTGGGTGATGCCGGCTATATGGCGCAGCAGCTGCTGCTGGAGCGCGCCGAGGGCCGCGAGGGCAGCCTGCTGATGCTGGGCTGGCAGGGCTTCGAGGCGGTGGCGCGCCGCCACGGCCTGGCCGAGGCCGACCGGCTCTTGCAGGCCGCCGCCCAGCTGCTGCTGCTGCACTTGCGTGGCGATGCGCTGCTGTGCCGCTATGCCGGCGACCGCTTCATCGTGCTCTTGCCGGGTCTGGCGCAGAGCCATGGCGATAGCGAGGGCCAGGTCTTGCGCGAGGCGCTGGCCGGCTTTGCCTACCCCTTGCCCGGCGGCGAGCGGCTGCGGCTGCCGGTGCTGATGGCCCGCGTCGGCACTGCGGGCCCGACCGATCCGCAAGAGCTGCTGGCCCAGCTGGCCGGCCGGCTGGCTTGATGACGATGCTGGCCCAGCAGATTGCCGCGCTGCGGCCCTTGGGCTTGGTGGCCGAGCCCGGCCCGCCGTCGACAGTGCCCTATCAGCTCGACAGCGCCTGCATCGCCTGGGCCGACCACGGTGCCTTGCTGGCCGAGCTGGCGCGCAGCCGCGGGCTGGACCTGCCGGCCTGGCTGGCGACGGCTCAGGTGAAGCAGGGTCAGGCCTTGCTGAGCCCGCGCCAGCTGCTGGCCCTGCTGGCGCCCTTGCAGACCTGTGGTGCCGACAGCGCCTTCGTGATCGGCCGGCTGAGCCTGCCGGGCCATTACGGCCTGGCCAGCCAGGCGCTGCAGCAATCGGCCTGCCTGCTCGATGCGCTGCGGCTGCTGGTGCGCCATGCCGGCCGGCTGAGCCCGCTGCTGACGCCGCGCCTGTTGTGCAGCGGCTCCGAGCTGTTGCTCTACTGGACCGAGGCCTGCGGTGCCCCGCCGGCCCAGCGCGCTTTCCTGGTGGACCAGCAGATGAGCGCGGTCAGCGCGATGTGCGAGCAGCTGGCCGGCCAGCGCCTGCCCTGGCGCTACAGCTTCAACCGTACGCGGCCGCGCGACCCGGCCCAGCATGTGGTCTATCTGGGCGGCGCGCTGCGCTTTGACTGCCAGGTCGACGCGATGCGCATCGATCTCGCGCTGGCGCAGCAACCCTGGCCCACGATGAACGGCAGTTCGCTGGCCGGCAGCGCCCTGGCCGCCGGTGCGCTGGCCCAGGGTGCCGACCCGGCCAGCGCGCGGCGCGGCCTGCTGGCGGCGCTGTACGACCAGCTATTGAGCGATCTGACCCGCTCGCCCAGTCTGGACACGGCGGCCGCCGCCTTCGGCATCAGCCCCGCCACCTTGAAGCGCCATCTGGCCCAGCATGGCACCCATTTCCAGGCCGAGCTCGATCAGGTGCGCAGCCATGTGGCCCTGTATCTGCTGGGCCTGCAAGGCCAGGCCAGCGAGGCCGTGGCCCAGCAGCTGGGTTTCTACGACGCCGCCAATTTCCGCCGCGCCTTCAGGCGCTGGACCGGCATCAATCCCGGTGCGCTTGCGCTGGCCTGAGCTTTGATCAGGACGGTGGGGCACTATGCGCCGTTCATGTCCCCCGGCCTTCGGCCTCCTCCTTTACTTCACCGCGCAGAGCGCCCCACCATCCTGATCAAGCCTCGCGCAGGCAGTCGACGATCTTCAGCCTGGCGGCCCGCCAGGCCGGGATGAAGCCGCCGACAACACCCATCAGCAGCGCGAACAGCAGGGTCTGCCAGACGATAGTGGTGGTCATCTTGAACTGGAAGGCCAGCTCGGCAAAGGTCTGGAAATTGGTGGTCGAGACATCGACGGCCTGCATCAGCGCCGCCGCGCCCAGGCCGATCACACCGCCCACCAGGGCCAGCAGCATCGCTTCGCCGAGAAAGGCGATCAGCACCGCGCCGCGCCGAAAGCCCAGCGCGCGCAAGGTACCGATCTCGCCGGTGCGCTGGGCCACGGCGGCGAACATCGTGATCATCGCGCCGACGATGGCGCCGATCGAGAAGATGATGGACAGCGCCGTGCCGAGGATGGAGATGAAGGTGGCCAGCGCCTCGCTCTGCTCGGCATAGAACTGGATCTCGCGCTTGGCCTCCAGCTGCAGCCGTGGGTCGGCTTCGATGGCGCTCTTCAGCGCGTCGAACTGCGCGCTGTCCTGTAGGCGCAGCACCAGGGTCGAGAAGCCTTCGCGCCGGAAGGCCTGCAGCATCTGTTCGGCGTCGCCCCAGATCTCTGAGTCGAAGCCGCTGCGGCCGGCATCGAACACACCGACCACCCGCCAGTCGCGACCGGCAAAGCGCAGCGTCTCGCCCAGGCCGGCGCCCTGGAAGCCGCCGGCAACCGCGCGGCCGGTGATGATCTCCGAGCTGCCGGGCCTGAACATGCGGCCCTCGACCAGCTGCACCTTGGGCCGCAGCTGCAGGGCCAGCGCCGAGGTGCCGCGCACCGTGACATTGCTGGGCTTGCCGCTGCCGCGCTTGGGCAGATTGTTCAGCACCACCGGCTCCTTGCTCAGCAGCAAGCCGCCACCGGCCGCGCTGGCAATGCCCGGCAGGCTCTCGACGATGGCGGCCTGGCCGCGGGCGATGCCGCTATTGATCTCGGCGCCGGCACCCTTGCGCAGCACGATCACATTGTCGGCCTGGCCGGTGGCCACCAGGGTGCTGCGTATGCCCTCGCTCATCATCAACACGGTGGCGAACACATAGATGACCAGGGCCATGCCCCCGGCGGTCAGCAGGGTCGTGACGCGGCGCACCCAGAGGTTGCGTGCGATGTAGGACAAGGGAATGGCTTTCATGCCACGTGCCTGAGCCCATTGACGATATCGATCCGGCTCATCTTCCAGGCCGGCCAGGCGGCCGCAACGCAGCCGATCACCAGCGCGGCCAGCAGCTGCAGCGCCATCGTCAGCGCCGAGACCCGGAAGATCGGGAACAGCGTGCCGGCGGCGCTGGCGAAGGCGGCCGCCAGCGGCAGGGTCACAGCCAGGCCCAGCAGGCCGCCCAGCAGCGCCAGCAAGAGGCTTTCACCGAATAGCAGCCGGGCGACAAAGGCCGGCGCGAAGCCCAGCGCCTTCAGGGTCGCGTACTCGGCCAGGCGCTCGCGGGCCGTCATCGTCATCGTGTTGGCCATCACCGCCATGATGATGACGACGATGATCAGGCTGACCGCCTGCACCGCCACCAGAATGGCCTCGCTCATCGAGACAAAGCTGAGCTGAAAGGCCGATTCCGTCTCGGTCAGGGTCTCGGCCAGCGAGTTGCGGAACTGCTCGTCGATGCGCTGCGAGATCAGCGCGGCGTTCTGCGGCTCGCTGATGCCGACGATGTAGACGCCCACCGCATCGGCCCGATTGCCCAACTGCTTGCGCAGGCTTTCGTTGATCAGGCCCCAGTGGAACAGCATCTGGCTCTCATCGGTCTTGGCATCGGCGCCGTCCCAGATGCCGCGCAGGGTGAAGGTCCAGGTGCCGGGGTAGATGGTGCCGCGCAGCGGGATCTGGTCGCCGAGCTTCCAGCCGAATTTGTCGGCCAGTTTGCGGCCCACCACCGCGCCCTGGCGGTCGCGGATGAAGGCCAGGCGTTGCTCGTCGCTGAGCCGGTACTCGGGATACAGGGCCAGATAGCTGGCCGGCTCGACCGCGAACTGCGGGAAGAAATTGCGCTCGGTGATGTAGATGCCGCCGAACCAGTTGGCCCAGGACACGCTGGCCACGCCGCCTACGCTCTTGAGCCGCTGCGCATAGCTCAGCGGCAGTGGGAAGGTCAGCGAGATCGCGCTGCGCGAGACCAGCCGCGTGCTGCTGCTGGCCTCGACGCCGGCATACCAGGCGTCGACGATGGTCCGCAGCAGGCCGAAGGCCGAGATCGCCACCACCAGGCCCACCAGGGTCAGCGCGCTGCGCAGCTTGTGGCGCAAGAACACGTTCCGCAGCAGCAGCTTCAGGATGAACATGGCCGCTCGTTCAGCGCCGTGGCCGCCTCGTCCGGCACCAGCACGCCCTTTTCCAGATGGATCAGGCGGCGCGCCCGCGCGGCGGCCTTGGGGTCATGGGTCACCATCACGATGGTCTTCCCGAGCTCGCGGTTGAGCTGCTCCAGCAGGTCCAGCACCTCGGCGCCGGTCGTGCGGTCCAGATCGCCGGTGGGCTCGTCGGCGACGATCAGGCTGGGGTCGCTGACCAGGGCCCGCGCGATCGCGACGCGCTGCTGCTGGCCGCCCGACAGCTCGTTGGGGTAATGATCCATGCGGTCCTGCAGCCTGACCATCGCCAGCGCCGCCTCGGCATGGGCGCGACGCTGGCGCGCCGACAGCCCCGTCAGCAGCAGCGGCAGCTCGACGTTCTCCAGCGCCGTCAGCACCGGCATCAGGTTGTAGAACTGGAAGATGAAGCCCACATGGGCGGCCCGCCAGTCGGCCAGTTGGCCTTCGCTGAGCGTGGCGATGTCGACGCCGCCGATCACGATGCGCCCGCTCGTGGGTTGGTCGATGCCGGCGATCAGGTTCAGCAAGGTGCTCTTGCCCGAGCCGCTGGGGCCCATCAGCGCGACGAAGTCGCCGGCCCGCACCTGCAGCGCGATGTCCAGCAGCACCGGGATCTGCTGGGCACCGCGCCGGTAGGCCTTGGACAGGCCCTCGATGCTGATCAGCACCGGCGCGTCGCTCATGGCTTGGCGGCGAGCGTGACGACGCCGCCGCTCTCCAGCTTGGCCGGCGGCTCCAGCACCAGGCGATCGCCGGACTTCAGGCCGCTGCCGCTCACTTCGACCAAGTCCCCCAGCGTGCGCCCGCGCCGAACCTCGACGGCCTCGACGATCTCCTTGTCGCCCTCGCGCTTGACCCTGAAGAGCCAGGTCTTGCCATCACGCTCGCTCAGCGTCTTCGGCTTGACCGCCAGCACCGGCTGCAGCTCGGCGGCCGTGGGCTTTTGCGACAAGAACACCACCTTGGCGCTCATCTCCGGCAGGATGCGCGCGTCCAGCTGCTCGAAGCGCACCTTGCTCATCACGGTGGCCTTGGCCCGGTCGACGGTCGGCACGATGCCGGCCACCTGCCCCGCGAAGCGCTGGCCGGGCAGGGCGTCCAGCGTGATCTCGACCGGCTGGCCGGCGCTGACCTTGGCCAGGCTGGCTTCGGACACATCGGCCTCCACCTCCAGGGTGCTCAGATCGGCCATGGTGACGACCGCGCCCTGCGAGCCGGCGGCGTTGGAGAAGGGCGTAATGATGTCGCCGACATTGGCGTTCTTGACCAGCACCACGCCGTCGAAGGGCGCGCGGATCTCGGTGAAATCGCGGTTGACCTGCTGCAGATGGAGCTGGGCCTGGGCCTGCTGCACACCGGCCTGGGCCGAGCCCGCACCGGCCTGGGCCGAGGCCAGGCCGGCGCGGGCAGCGTCGAGCCGGCGCTTGAGGGCTTCCAGCGCCTGGGTCGAGACAAAGCCCTGGGCCTGCAGGTCCTGGCTGCGCCGGTACTCGGCCTCGGCATTGGCCTGCTCGACCCGGGCCTGCTGCACCGCGCTCTCGGCCTGGCGTGCGCCGGCCTCGGCCAGGCGCACGCCGGCGGCCGCCGCTGCGATCGAGGCCTGCACATCGCTGGCATCGATGCGCGCGATCAGCTCGCCTTTCTTGAGCACGCTGCCCTCGCGCACCGTCAGCTCGAGCAGCCGGCCGCTGGCCTTGGAGGCGACGGCGGCGCGGCGCTGCGCGACCACATAGCCCGAGGCCGTCAGCTGCGCATACTGCTGCGAGGGCGTGGTCTGCTGTACCGAGGCCAGCTGCACCTCGGGAGGCCGGGGCGCGAGCACGGCGGCGGCGACCGCCAGCACGATCAGACCGGCCACGATCCAGCGCCAGGGCAGGCGGCGCCGGCGGCCGGTCGCCGTGGGGCTTGGGCGCTCGATCCTGAGGCTGGCGAGCGGGGCGTTCGAGTGTTCGGCCATGGACTTTGTCGTCGATGTGAGGGAAGCCTGCGGCATTGTGCGCAGATTTCCGCGCCCGGCCACGTCGGCGGGGCCAATAATCTCGCTCCGCATGAAGAGGTCTTAATGCCGAGCTTGAGGATGCTGGCGCTACTGCTGCCGGCGCTGATGTTGATGGGCTCCGCCCGGGGTCAGGACTTGCCCTGCCCGGACGATCTGGACGCGGCCTCGGTGCTGGCCCGGCTCAACGCGCTGCGTGAGCAGCCACGCTCCTGCGGCGCGGCGCCGATGCCGGCCGCGCCGGCGCTGCGCTGGCAGGCCCTGCTGGCCGCCTCGGCCGACGAGCATGCCCGCGAGCTGGCGCAGCGCGACACCCTCAGTCACCAGGGCCTGAAGACCCGCAGCCTGCGCGAGCGCCTGCACCGCGCCGGCTACCGCATGCGGCTGAGCGGAGAAAACCTGGCCGCCGGGCCGGCCAGCCTGGAAGAGGCGCTGGCGCTGTGGCTGGCCAGCCCCGGGCATTGCGAGAACCTGATGCTGGCCGAATTCCGCGATGCCGGCCTGGCCTGCGCCGCCGCACCGGGGCGGCATGAGCGCTTCTGGGTCTTGCATCTGGGGCGTGGGGCCGCGGAGTGAGCGAGCGAACGAGCGGACCGGCATGACTTCGAGCCGGCCACCGCCTGATCGGCTAAATTGACGACAGGCCCATGCGGGAGTGATTGCCTATGGAACTGCAAACCGACCAGCCATCGACCGAATGCCGGGAGAAGGCGCTGAAAATGCTGGACCAGATCAGCCGCAAGAGTGCGGTGTCTCTGGCCAGTCTCGGCGAGGAAGAGCGTTGGCTGATGCTGTCGCTGGCGGCGCTGAGTCTGAGCCCGGGCCAGGAATACAGCGAGAAAGAGGTGAACGAGGCGCTGCTGGCCTGGCTGCAGGCCGGTGAGGGCATGCTGCGTATCGACCATGTGGAACTGCGCCGCGTGCTGATCGATTTCGGCCTGTGGCGGCGTCGCGATGGTGGCCGTGCCTATTCCCTGAACTGCCCGCAGACCGACGACCGGTTCGCAACGATCATCGCAGCGTTCGGCGAGGATGATGGCAAGGCGCTGATCAGCCAGCGCCGGACCAGCGCCTTGCAGGCGCGCGCAGCGCGCAGGGCGGCACGGCTGGCGCTGTAGCCGGGTAAGCCATCGGCGCGAAGCAAGCTGTCTTGGCTAGACTGGGGGCGCAACAAGCTGCAGACTTCGGCGAAACAAAGACCAAGCCGTAGCCGATGGGCTCTCCAGCCGGACACCGGCATCAGACATGCAAGGCGAGGCTCCAATGATCCAGGGTTCCTGTCTTTGCGGCGCCATTCGCTGGCAGTTCGAGGGCCAGCCGGAGGGCGCGACGGCGTGCAACTGCACGGCCTGCCGCCGCTACGGCACGCTCTGGGCCTATGACTATGAAGGCGAGGGCATCCAGGTGTCCGGACCGTCCAAGGCCTATGTGCGGGGCAGGGCGCTGGAATTCCACTTCTGCCCGCACTGCGGCTGCGTCGCCTTCTGGCGCGGGCTGCGCAAGGATGAGCAGGGCCGCACCCGTATCGCGGTGAATCTGCGTCTGGCCGAACCCGAGGCGGTGGCGCCGATTCCTATCGACCACTTCGACGGGCTCGACAGCTTTGACGACCTGCCGCGCGACGGCCGCTGTGTCGCGGACTACTGGTTCTAGGCGCGCGCCTCAGATCCAGCCCAGATCGATCGCCCTGAGCACCGCCTGGGTGCGGTCGCGCACGCCCATCTTCGAGAACACCGCCGAGCAGTGGTTCTTGATCACGCCCTCGCTATTGCCCAGCAGCGCGGCGATTTCGGTGTTGCTGCGGCCGCTGGCGACCAGGCGCAGCACCTGCAGCTCCTTGGGCGAGAGCGGGTCGGGCTCGGGCGTGGCCTCGAAGCCGCGCTCCAGCTTGGCGGCGACCCGGCCCATGCGCTCGGTCAGGCCCGGGCGCAGCGCGGTGCCGCCGGCCGCGACATCGCGCAGCGCCTGCACCAGGGTCTCGGGGCTGATGGCCTTCAGCAGAAAGCCGCGCGCGCCGGCGCGCACCGCCTCGTCGAAGGCGGCCGCATCGTCGAAAGTGGTCAGCAGCAGCACCGGGATGTTCAGCGCCCGCGCCGCCAGCGCACGGATCAGGCCCAGGCCGTCCAGTCGCGGCATGCGCATGTCCGACAGCACCACATCGGGCAGCAGGGCCTGTGGCTGCGAGAGCAGCTCCAGCGCCTCGGCGCCATCGGCGGCCTCGCCGACGAGCTGGATCTCGGGGCTCAGCGCCAGCAGGCCTTTCAGGCCTTCGCGCACCAGCTGCTGGTCCTCGACCAGCAGCACCTTGATCGGGTTGTTCATCATCAGGCCTCTCTCGGGCAATGCAGTTCAATCATGAAGCCGGGGCTTTGGCGCCGCACCGCCATCCGTCCACCCAGCTCGCTCATCCGCTCGGCCATGCCTGTCAGGCCGTTGCCGGCCACCAGACGCGCCGCGCCGCCGCCATCGTCATCGACCGTCACCGTCACGGACTCGCTGTCGGCGCTCAGCACCACCCGCACCCGGCTGGCGCCGGCATGGCGCACGCTGTTGGTGACGGCCTCCTGCACGCAGCGCAGCAGCGCATGGGCCAGGCGCGGGCTCAGGTCGCGCGCGGCCTCGGCAATATCGAGCTCGATGCGGGTGCTGGCAATCCCCTGGGCCAGGGTCAGCAAGGCCTCGCTCAGATCGATGCGCTGCGAGGCGCGCTCGGCCGTGACGGCCTCGCGCACATCGGCCAGCAGCCGCTCGGCGCTGCCGCGCGCCTTCTCGACGGCCTGCGCCGCGCCTTCGGCATCGGCGCGCTGCAAGAGTGCGCCGCCCAGCTGCAGCTGCAGATTCAGCGCGGTCAGGTGGTGGCCCACGACATCGTGCAGCTCGCGGGCCATCAGCGCCCGTTCGGCATAGCGCAGCTGCTCGGCCAGCAGCCGCTCGGCGCTGAGCTTCTCGGCCAGCATGGCCTGCAGCCAGCGGCGTTTCTCGGCCTCGGCGGCGGCCATGCGGCCCAGGCCGAAGGCCATGCCATGCAGGGCCACCATGGCCATCAGCTGGCTCAGGCCGTCCAGCCATAGCGACTGATTCGAGCGCAGCTGTTCGAGCTGCTGGCTCTCGCTGGGCAGCAGCAGATAGAGCGTCAGATTGACGACCACCTGGGCCAGCGCGAAGCCGAAGGCCGGCCGCAGCCGCAGCATCACGGCGGCCAGCGCGGTGACCAGAAAGGGCAGGCCCGGCGTGACCATCAGTGCTAACAGGTTCAGCGCGACGATGGCGGCCAGCGCCTGTGGCGGCGTGCGGTCGGCGCTGGCCCGGCGCGCCAGCCACCAGAAGCCGGCGGCAAACAGCAGCACCAGCGCGAAGCTGGCCAGCATCAGGCCGGTGTCGCTGGTCTGGCCGCCGCGCAGCAGGTGCAGCGAGGCCAGCGCGCCGTCATAAGGGTCGGTCTGCGGCCGCCCGCGCAGCGCCGCGACGATGGACCACAGCTCCAGCACGCAGACCGCCAGCGCCGCGACGCGCAGCACGAAGCCGGGCTGGGCAATGCGGGCGAGCAGGCGGTCCAGGGCGTTGTTCAAGAGGAAATCGGCAAAGCCGCGAGGCTGCCACAGCCTGCGGGTTTGCAGGCAGTGACTAAGGTCATGCCATCGCCTCGGCAATCACGCCGCCGCCGAGGCAGACTTCTCCGTCATACAGCACCGCGCTCTGGCCCGGCGTCACCGCCCACTGCGGCTGGGCGAAGTCCAGCCGGATGCCGCCGGGCTGCGGCGTCAGCGCGCAGGCCGCATCGGCCTGGCGGTAGCGGGTCTTGGCGCCGTAGCCACCAAAGTTGGGCATGGTGCCGGCGGTCCAGCTCAGATCGTCGGCCAGCAGCGAACGGCTTTGCAGCAGCGGGTGCTGATGGCCTTGCACGACCACCAGGGTGTTGCTGTCCAGGTCCTTGCGGGCGACGAACCAGGGTTCGTGCTCGCCACCGCCGCGCGGCGCGCCCTTCTCCTTCACGCCGCCTATGCCCAGGCCCTGGCGCTGGCCCAAGGTGTAGAAGGACAGGCCGACATGCTCGCCGAGCTTGCGGCCACGCTCGTCCTTGATAGGCCCCGGCTGCTGCGACAGATAGCGGTTCAGGAACTCGCGGAAGGGGCGCTCGCCGATGAAGCAGATGCCGGTCGAGTCCTTCTTCTTCGCGTTCGGCAGGCCGATGGCTTCGGCGATGCGGCGCACCTCGGTCTTGGCCAGCTCGCCGACCGGGAACAGGGTCTTGGCCAGCTGGGCCTGGTTCAGCCGGTGCAGGAAATAGCTCTGGTCTTTCAGCGGGTCCAGTCCCTTGAGCAACTGGAAGGCGCCACCGACCTCCCTGACGCGCGCGTAGTGGCCGGTCGCGATCTTGTCGGCGCCCAGACGCATCGCATGGTCCAGAAAGGCCTTGAACTTGATCTCGGCATTGCACAGCACATCGGGGTTGGGTGTGCGGCCGGCCTGGTACTCGCGCAGGAACTCGGCGAACACCCGGTCCTTGTAGTCGGCCGCGAAATTGACATGCTCGATCTCGATGCCGATCACATCGGCCACCGCCGCCGCGTCGACGAAGTCGATGTTCGACGAGCAGAACTCGCTGTCGTCATCGTCTTCCCAGTTCTTCATGAAGATGCCCACCACCTCATGGCCGGCTTGTTTCAGCAGGTGGGCGGTGACGGCGGAATCGACGCCGCCGGACAGGCCGACAACGATGCGGTGCTTTCTCTGACTCATGGCCCGATTGTCCCGCAAGGGCTCGCCAGCCGCGCCGCGCAGGGTCTTCAGGCGCTACTCATCGGGCCTTCATGCGCGAGCGCGGCCGGCCCGCTAAATTTCGCCCGCTGTGCAGCAGGCCGCCGTGACGGCCTAGGGGAGAGAACATCATGAATACAAGCAGCGCCTTGCGCGCGATCCTGGCCGAGGCCATGGGCATCGACACCAGCGGATTCGAGGCGAACACGCTTTTGCTGGGGGCCGTGCCCGAGCTGGACTCGATGTCGGTAATGGAGGTGGTGATGGCACTGGAACAGCGTTTCGAGATCGATCTGGCCGATGAGGAGCTCGACGCCTCGGTGTTTGCCAGCTTCGGCAGCCTGGAGCTGCATTTGCGCCGCCGGCTGGCGATGGGCCGCACGGCAGCGCCGGCCTGAGATGGGCGCCGGCCTGATCAATCGCGCCATCGTGCTGCTGATGGGGCTGCTGGGCCGGCTGTCGGCGCACCAGCGTCAGCGCTTTGCCGGCATCGTGGCACCGCTGATACTGCGCTTTGCCAGGCGCACCGATGCCAGGCTGGCGGCCAATCTGGCGCTCGCGCTGCCCCAGCTCGACGCGGCGCAGCGCCGCACCCTGGCGCTGCGCTCTTATCGCAATATCTGCCTGGGCGTGCTTGACACCTTCTGGCTCGACAAGCTGCAGCTGGACATCGAGTTCAACGACAGCACCTCGCGCCGCATCATCGAGGGCGGCGGCGGGGCCAGCATCGTGACCCTGCATATGGGCTGTTACGAGGTGGTGGCGCTGGCGGTGCAGCGGCTGACGGGGCGCTCCAGCACCATGTCCAATATCCCGCCGCATCTGCAGTGCGTGAGCCGGCTTTACCAGGCGGCCGGCATAGCCTGCGTCCACAAGAGCAAGCCCGGTGGCTTCTTCGATCTGATACGTGCCGCCAAGCGCGGCGGCTATGTCACCCTGCATGGCGATCACTACGGCCGCGATATGCCGGTCAGCTTCTTCGGCCGGGCCACCCAGGCGCCGGGCGGCGCGGTGATGCTGGCCGCGCTGGCCAGCAAGCCGCTGTTGCTGGGCTATGCGGTGCTCAGCGAGGCCGGCCGCTACCGCGTGGTCTTCGAGACCCTGGTCGAGCACCCGCTGCCGCGCCAACCGGCCGAGCTGGCATGGGCGATGGGGCGGGTCTACCGGCGTTTCGAGCAGGTGATACGCCAGCACCCCGAGCACTGGTACTGGTCCTACAAGCGCTGGCGCACGCCCGCTACTTGATCTCCGGCCTGAACAGGCTGTCGTCGGCCTGTATCAGGTCCAGCGGCAGACGCCGCCCGGCACTGTGGTCCTGCAGGCACTGCCAGACCAGCGGGCTGCGCAAGCGGCCGGCCGCGCGCGCGGCCGCGATCTCGTCCGGGCTCAGCCACAGCCAGCGCACGATGCCCTTGTCCAGCGCCAGCCCGGGCACCGGTCCCTCGCCCTCGATGCCGCCGCAGTAGGCGATGCGCAGATAGGTCACATCCTCGGCCGTGTGGGGACGCTGGAAGCGCGACATATACAGGCCCAGCAAGGCCTCGGGCCGGAAGTGGTGGGCCGTTTCCTCCAGCGCCTCGCGCAGCACGCCCTGCAGCGGCGTCTCGCCCTGCTCCAGATGGCCGGCCGGGTTGTTGAGCTTGAGCCCCTCGGGCGTGTGCTCCTCGACCAGAAGATACCGGCCCTCGCGCTCGATGATGGCGGCGACCGTGACTGAGGGTTTGAAGCGCTCACTGCTCTGCATAGCCGTATTGCCTCGTTGTAGCTCCGCCGGCCTCATCGATGGTTGCCAGTCCTAGGCCTGAGGCGGTCAGGGCGGTCGTGACATGAACCCGCTGCACATGGCCATACTCGAACGCATTGCGCGGGCCATTGCCCGCAGCGCGGGTGAACATGCCGATAACCTGGCCTTGCGCGTCGAAGACGGGTGATCCGCTGTTGCCCATCGACCCGTCCAGATCGCTTGTGAAAAAGTCCGGCGCTTCGAGGGCCGTGACAACGCCGGTCGAGACCCTGAGTGAACCATCTGCGTCGGCATAGCGCCCTGCAGCTAGCGCTTCGACCCGGCGCGCGCTGCGCAGCGGGAATCCCGCCATCCATACCGGCTCGCCAAGCACCGGCATGCGTGGCGACAGTGGCAGATGGGCCGATGGCGGCGGCACGACGCGCAGCAAGGCGGTGTCTTCGCGCAGGTGCAGCCGACCTTGGCCGTCATCCCACAGCGCCCGTGCCTTCGGCGGATTGGAAACCAGCCAGACTTCGCGCGCAGCCACCCAGTCCCAGCCGCCTCGCTCATTGCGAACCGCCACGTCGGCGCACAGGCCGCGGCACAAGACCTCCTCGTCCAGTGCCCCTGCTTCGCGTCCGTAGTAGCCCACCTCGCCGGTGACGAGGTGGTAGTTGCTCAGCACATGGCGGCCGTCGGTGCTGATCGCGAAACCGCTGCCTCCGCCGTCGAGCGGGACGGTGGCGGGAAAACTGCTGCCCGCCCGGACCAGCCGGGCGAACTCATGCCTGACCATGCCCATCGCAAACTCGGCGTCGTTGACCCGGCCCAGGTCTTGAGGGGTGAAGAACCGGTACCAGTGCTCCGAGCCGTCCGCATGGATCTCGTTGCGCGCCAGCGCATCGGCTTGCTCCTGGGACTCGGCGATGTCCAGCACTAGCATGGTCTTGGGCCGGATGCGAACCATGGCGGCGCACAGCCTGTCTGCCCTGACCTGCGGGACCGCTATGTCGGCGGGATCGAAGAAACCTTCTGCCATCACGCCTCCTTTGGCGGCTTGCGGGCCTTAAACGGCCGCAAGCCTACACCGCCCGCTAGGTAAAACCCTGTCGCAGCGGCAACACGGATCGCCAAAAACCCCATGTAAGCTCGGCGCAAGCTAGTCCGTCGGCAACAAGCCCCGTTCGGGGCCGCAGCCGGCAACAGGAGGAACTCCCGATGCTGATAGGTGTTCCGCGCGAAAGCGCGGCCGGAGAAACCCGTGTGGCCCTGACCCCGGAGACGGCCAAGAAGCTGAAGGCGCAGGGTCATGTCTTGCGCGTCGAGGCGGGGGCGGGCCTTGCCGCCAGCGTCACCGACGAGGCCTATGCCGCCGCCGGCGCCGAGATTGTCGATCGCGCTACCGCCTTCGCCGCCGAGCTGCTGCTGAAGGTGCGCAGCCCCAGCGCCGAGGAGCTCGGCCTGATCAAGCCGGGCACGGTGCTGGTGGGCATGCTGAACCCCTTTGACCGCGCCGGGCTGGAGTCGCTGGCCGCGGCCGGGCTGACCAGCTTCGCGCTGGAGGCGGCGCCGCGCACGACCCGTGCGCAGAGCATGGATGTGCTGAGCTCGCAGGCCAATATCGCCGGCTACAAGGCGGTGATGATCGCGGCCGACCGCTACCAGCGCTTCTTCCCGATGCTGATGACGGCGGCCGGCACGGTCAAGGCGGCGCGGGTCGTGGTGCTGGGCGTTGGCGTCGCGGGCCTGCAGGCGATCGCGACGGCCAAGCGCCTGGGCGCGGTGATCGAGGCCTCGGATGTGCGGCCGGCGGTCAAGGAGCAGGTCGAGAGCCTGGGCGCCAAGTTCATCGATGTGGCCTACGAGACCGATGAGGAGAAGGAAGCGGCGGTCGGTGTCGGCGGCTACGCCAAGCCGATGCCGCCGAGCTGGCTGGAGCGCCAGCGCGTCGAGGTGGCCAAGCGCGTGGCCCAGGCCGATGTGGTGATCACCACCGCGCTGATCCCCGGCCGCGCCGCGCCGGTGCTGGTCAGCGAGGCGATGGTCAAGAGCATGAAGCCGGGTTCGGTGATCGTCGATATCGCGGCCGGCAAAGGCCCCGACGGGGTCGGCGGCAACTGCCCGCTGACCGAGGCGGACCGCACCGTGATCAAGCATGGTGTGACCCTGGTCGGCGAGACCAACTTAGCCGCCCTGGTGGCGGCCGATGCCTCGGCCCTGTATGCGCGCAATGTGCTGGACTTCCTCAAGCTCGTGTTCACGAAGGAGGGGGCGTTCCAGCTGGCTATGGACGACGACATCGTGGCGGCCTGCCTGGTGAGTCGCGACGGTCAAGTCACACGGAGCTGAACCCCATGGATTTCGTCAACCCCACCATCACCAATCTGATCATCTTCGTGCTGGCCATCTATGTCGGCTACCACGTGGTCTGGACCGTCACCCCGGCCCTGCACACGCCGCTGATGGCCGTCACCAACGCGATCTCGGCCATTGTCATCGTCGGTGCCATGCTGGCCGCCGCGCTGACCGAGACCAATGCCGGCAAGATCATGGGCACGCTGGCCGTGGCGCTCGCTGCGGTGAACGTGTTCGGCGGCTTTCTGGTGACGCGCCGGATGCTGGAGATGTTCAAGAAGAAAGACAAGCCCGCGGCCAAGAAGGAGGGCCAGCGATGAGCCTCGATGTCGTCACCCTGCTTTATCTGGTCGCCAGTGTCTGCTTCATCCAGGCGCTCAAGGGCCTGTCGCACCCGACCACCTCGATCCGCGGCAATCTCTTCGGCATGGTGGGCATGACCATCGCCGTGCTGACCACGGCGGCGCTGATCGTCAAGCTGGCCGATGGCCGCGCCCTGGGCATGAGCTATGTGCTGGCCGGCCTGGTGATCGGCGGCGGCATCGGTGCCTATATGGCCAACAAGGTCGAGATGACCAAGATGCCCGAGCTGGTGGCTTTCATGCACAGCATGATCGGCCTGGCGGCGGTCTTCATCGCGGCCACAGCGGTGGTCGAGCCCTGGGCCTTCGGCATCACGGCCAAGGGCGGGGCGATCCCTGGCGGCAACCGCATCGAGCTGGCCTTGGGCGCCTTCATCGGCGCCATCACCTTCAGCGGCTCGGTGATCGCCTTCGGCAAGCTGTCGGGCAAGTACAAGTTCAGATTGTTCCAGGGCGCGCCGGTCAGCTTTGCCGGCCAGCACAAGCTCAATCTGGCCCTGGGCCTGGCGGCGGCTTTCTTCTGCTTCGGCTACTGGCACTCCGAGAGCTGGATGGACTTCGGCATCATCATCGCGCTGGGCCTGGTGCTGGGCGTGCTCTTGATCATCCCGATCGGCGGCGCCGACATGCCGGTGGTGGTGTCCATGCTGAACAGCTATTCGGGCTGGGCGGCCGCCGGCATCGGCTTCTCGCTGAACAACAGCATGCTGATCATTGCCGGCTCGCTGGTGGGCTCCTCGGGTGCGATCCTGAGCTACATCATGTGCAAGGCGATGAACCGCTCCTTCTTCAACGTGATCCTTGGCGGCTTCGGTGGCGACGCCACCACGGCGGCGGCCGGCGGCGGCGCACAGCGCAGCGTCAAGAGCGGCAGCGCCGACGATGCCGCCTTCATCATGGGCAATGCCGAGAGCGTCATCATCGTGCCGGGTTATGGCCTGGCGGTGGCGCGCGCCCAGCACGCGGTCAAGGAGCTGGCCGCCAAACTCACCGAGAAAGGTGTGACGGTCAAGTACGCGATCCATCCGGTGGCCGGCCGCATGCCCGGCCATATGAACGTCTTGCTGGCCGAGGCCGAGGTGCCCTACGACCAGGTGTTCGAGATGGAGGACATCAATGCCGAGTTCGGCCAGGCCGATGTGGCCATCATCCTGGGTGCCAACGATGTCGTGAACCCCGCCGCCCACACCAAGGGCAGCGCGATCTACGGCATGCCCATCCTGGAGGCCTACAAGGCCAAGACCATCATCGTCAACAAGCGCTCGATGGCGGCCGGCTATGCCGGCCTGGACAACGAGCTCTTCTACATGGACAAGACCATGATGGTGTTCGGCGATGCGAAGAAGGTCGTCGAGGACATGCTCAAGGCGGTCGAGTAGACAAGCAGCGGGCGCGAGCCCCACAACAGTGCCCGACGACACCAGATCGGGCACCCCGCGCACCGCTATCGAATCCCCTGATGCTGGCGCCAGCCGGCATCGGAGAGAATCGCGGGCGCGACATGGAGACATTGATGGAGAAGATTTGGCTCAAGAACTACCCGGCCGGCGTGCCGGCGGACATCAATGCGGATCTGTATCCGTCCTTGGTGGACCTGATGGAGGGGGCGTTCAAGAAGTACCCGCAACAGCCGGCCTACAAAATGCTGGGCCGCGCCATCAGCTTTGGCGAGATCGATGAAGCCTCGCGCGCGCTGGCTGCCTACTTCCAGAGCCTGGGCCTGGAGAAGGGTGATCGCGTCGCGCTGATGATGCCCAATGTGATGCAGTACCCGGTGGCCGTTGCCGCCGTGCTGCGCGCCGGCCTGGTGGTGGTCAACGTCAACCCGCTGTACACGCCGCGCGAGTTGGAACATCAGCTCAAGGACGCGGGCGCCAAGGCCATCGTGATCCTGGAGAACTTTGCCGCCACCTTGCAGCAGTGCCTCAATGCGGTGCCGACCAAGCACATCGTGCTGGCCTCGATGGGCGAAATGCTGGGCTTCCCCAAGGGGCTGATCGTCAACTATGTCGTGCGCAAGGTGAAGAAGCTGGTGCCGCCCTATGAGCTGCCCGGCGCGGTGCGCTTCAACGACGCGGTGGCCAAGGGGCGCGGCCTGAGCTACAAGGCGCCCAAGGTGGCCGGTGGCGATATCGCGGTGCTCCAGTACACCGGCGGCACGACCGGCGTGTCCAAGGGCGCGGTGCTGCTGCACCGCAATCTGGTGGCCAATACCTTGCAGGCCGAGGCCTGGTATCAGCCGGCGCTCAAGAAAGTGCCGCAGGGCGAGCAGCTGATGAGCGTCTGCGCGCTGCCGCTGTATCACATCTTCGGCTTCACGACCAACATGATGCTGTCCATGCATGTGGGCGGCTGCAACATCCTGATCCCGAATCCGCGCGATCTGCCGGCCGTGTTCAAGGAGCTGTCCAAGCACCGCTTCCACAGCCTGCCGGCGGTCAACACCCTGTTCCTGGCGATGGCCAACCATGCCGAGTTCAACACGGTGGACTGGAGCGGTCTGGTGATCTCGGTCGGCGGCGGCATGGCCGTGCAGCAGGCCACGGCCAAGCTGTGGCTGGAGAAGACCGGCTGCCCCATCGTCGAGGGCTATGGCCTGTCCGAGACCTCGCCGGTGGCCAGCTGCAACCCGACCGACAGCAGCACCTACACCGGCTCCATCGGCCTGCCCCTGCCCAGCACCGAGCTGTGCCTGCTCGATGACGAGGGCAAGGAGGTCGCACCGGGCGCCAGCGGCGAGATCGCGATCCGCGGCCCGCAGGTGATGGCCGGCTACTGGCAGCGCCCGGACGAGACCGCCAAGGTGATGACGGCCGATGGCTTCTTCCGCACTGGCGATATCGGCACGGTGGACGAGCGCGGCTTCTTCCGCATCGTCGATCGCAAGAAGGACATGATTCTGGTCAGCGGCTTCAATGTCTATCCGAACGAGATCGAGGACGTGATCACGCAGATGGACGGGGTGCTGGAGGCGGCGGCGGTCGGCGTGCCCGATGCGAAGGCCGGCGAGGCGGTCAAGGTGGTCATCGTCAAGAAGAACCCGGCGCTCAGCGAGGCTGATGTGCGCGCCTACTGCGAGGCCAATCTGACCGGCTACAAGCGGCCCAAGGTGGTGGAGTTCCGCACCGAGCTGCCCAAGACGCCGGTCGGCAAGATACTCCGGCGTGAATTACGCGACAAGAAGTGAGTCCGCGCGCAGGCCGCCCCTGGCCCGGGCGGCCGCCGCCGCGCTAAGGTCGCGGCGGAGGTAGACACCGATGCTGGACCAGAGCTATATCAAGACCGAGGCAGGCCGTGCCGAGATCAAGGCGCGCGCGTTGCCGCTGTCGCGCAGTACCCGCAATCTATTGCTGGTGCTCGATGGCAGCCGCAGCGCTAGGCAATGGTTAGGCATGGTCCAGGGCGTCGGCGAGGCCGACATCGCCTACCTGATCGAGCAGGGGCTGATTGCCCCGGGCGCGGCCGCTGCTGCCAAGCCGGTCGCAGCGCCACAGGCCGCGCCGGCACCGCAGACGCCGGCTTCGGAAGTTCAGCTCGACTATCAGCAGCTCTACGCCTATCTCAGCAGCCAGGCCACCAAGCAGCTGGGCCTGATGAAGGGCTATGTGTTCGCGCTCGAGGTCGAGCAGTGCCATGACCTGGCCGAGCTGCAGAAGCTGGCGCAAAGCCTGGTCGAGCGGGTGCAGCAGAGCAAGGGCGAGGCCGCCGCGGCCGAGCTGCGCCAGACGCTGGGCCTGCCGGCCTGATGAAGGCCTGAGGAAGGCGTTGACTGCTGGCACACTGGCGGCCCAGGAGTTGTTGCCATGCCCCCGCGTTTCTTTGTCGATCAAGCGCTCGCCAGCCCCGGCGAGCTGAGTCTTCCCCCGGCCTGCGCCCGCCATGTGCAGGTCTTGCGCCTACAGCCCGGTGCGGCCGTCACGCTGTTCGACGGCAGCGGTGATGAATGGCAGGCCGAGGTGCTGGCGATGGGCCGCAGCGAGGTGCGGGTGCAGCTGCTGAGCCGCCAGCCGGCGCAGCGCGAGCTGGCGCAAGACGTGACCCTGGCCGTCGTGATGCCGGCCAATGACCGCATGGATGGCCTGGTCGAGAAGGCCACCGAGCTGGGCGCGGCGGGCATACAGCCGCTGATGAGCGAGCGCTCGGTGCTGCGCCTGAATGCCGAGCGGGCCGAGAAAAAGGTCGCGCACTGGAGCGGCGTGGCGATCGCTGCCTGCGAGCAGAGTGGTCGCAGCCGGCCGCCGCGCATCGCGCCGGTGCGCACATTGGCCGCCTGGCTGCAAGACCTGAACCCGCATGATCCGCGGCAGGAACGCCGCTGGCTGCTGAGCCCCGGCTCGGCGCAGCCGCTGGCCGCCCAGGCCGCCGCGCCGCGCACCTTGGTGCTGAGCGGGCCGGAAGGCGGGCTCAGCGCGGCCGAGGAGGACGCGGCGCGCGAGCGCGGTTTCGTCGCGATGAATCTGGGCCCACGCATCCTGCGGGCCGACACCGCACCGCTGGCGGTGCTGGCGTGGCTGGCCCTGTCCTGAGGCGCAGGCGCCGGGCATGGAACAGTTCGCCCGGCCCTGGAGTCTGCGCCTGCTGGGCGCCATCAGCGCCCGCGCCGGCGAGCAGGAACCGGCGCTGCACCACTTCGGCAGCCGTAGCGCCGCCGCGCTGCTGGCCCGCCTGGCCCTGCAGCCCCAGCGCAGCCATGCGCGCGAGGAACTGATCGAGCTGCTGTGGCCGGGCGTGGACCTGGCTACCGGCCGCAACCGCCTGCGCCAGACCGTCTTCATGCTGCGCCAGGCCCTGGCGACAGGTGCTGACGTGCTGGAGTCCGACCGCCTCAGCCTGCGCCTGCGCGGGGGTGCGCTGTCTTGCGATGTGCGGCAGTTCGAGGCGCTGCTGGGCGCGGGGCGCCTCGCCGAGGCCTGCGCGGCCTATGGTGGCGAGTTCATGCCCGGCTTCTACGAGGACTGGATCGACGAGGAGCGGCTGCGTCTGGCGGCCCTGTTCGAGGCCGCCCGGCAGCATCTGGCCCTGCAGCGGCCCGCACAGCGCCCGGCCACGCGGGCGCTGCCGGTCTATCTGACCCGTTTCTTCGAGCGCGCCGGCGAGCGTCTGCAGCAGGCCGTGCACAGGCGCCGCCTGATCACGCTGCTGGGCCCGGGCGGCAGCGGCAAGACCCGGCTCGCGGTGGAGACGGCACACGCACTGCAGGCAGCCGAGGCCTTTGACCTGCTGGCCTTCGTACCGCTGCTGGACTGCCGCAGCGAGGAGCAACTGGTCCACGCGCTGGCCGCCGCGCTGCAGCTGGCCGTGGGCAGCGATCCGCTGGCGGCCCTGCTGCTGGGACTGGCCGACCGCCGGGCGCTGCTGGTGCTGGACAACTTCGAGCAGCTCTGCGGCGTCGGCGAGGCCCTGGTGGCGCGGCTGCTGGCCGAGCTGCCGGGCCTGCATCTGCTGGTCAGCTCGCGGCGGGTGCTGGGCCTGGACGGCGAGTGCGAGTGGCAGCTCGCGCCCATGGCGCTGCCGGCGCGCGCGATGTCGTCTGCCGAGGCGCTGGCCAGCCCGGCGCTGGCCTTGTTCGTCGACCGGGCCCGTGCGGTGCGGCCGGATTTCGCGCCGGGGCCCGAGGAGCAGGCCGATCTGGTGGCGCTGCTGCAACTGCTGGACGGCATGCCGCTGGCCATCGAGCTGGCGGCCGCGCGGCTGCGCAGCCTGTCGGTGGCCGGCCTGCTGGCCGAGATGCAGCAAGCGGCGAGCGGCAGCGCGCTGGCCCTGCTGCAGCGCCAGGGACCGCGCAGCGGCGTGGACCCGCGCCATGCCTCGATGCAGGCGGTGATCGCCTGGAGCTGGCAGCTGCTGAGCCCGGCCGAGCAGGGCCTGCTGGCCGGGCTGACCGTGTTCCAGGGCAGCTTCACGGCGGCGGCGGCCCGCCAGGTCTGCGCCGCCACGCGACCGGGCCTGGACGAGCTGGTGGCGCACTCGCTGCTGCGGGTCGCCCATGCCGGCGGTGAGCCGCGCTTCATCATTGGCGAGCCGGTGCGCGAGTACGCCGCATGCCAGCTTGACGAGCAGCTCATGGCCGCCGGCCGGGCCCGCCATCGCCACTGGATGCTGGCCTGGGCAAGGGGTCTGCCGGCCGCGGTCGAGCTGGGCGAGCTGCGCGCCGAGCTGCCCAATCTGCAGGCCGCTTTCGCCAGCGCGCTGGCCGATGGGGCGCCGGCTGATGCGATAGCGCTGGCCCTGCCGCTGGCGCGCCTGTTCGAGGATGTGGCCCCGCCCGCCGATACCCTGGCCCTGCTGGAACGCGCGGTGCAGGCCTGTACCGACACTATGCTGCGCAGCCAGGGCCACAGTCTGCTGGCGCCGCTGCTGTTCAACGCCGGCGAGCAGGAGCGGGCCCGCCAGCATGCCCAGGCCGGCCTCGATGGCGCGCCGCCCGGCAGTGCCTGGCGCGGCCGGGCCCTGCATGCCTGGGCCCGGGTACGCTGGCGCAGCAGCCGGCGCGAGCAGGGCCTGAGTCCGGTGATAGCCGAGGCCCTGCAGCTGGCGCACGCCGGGGCTGACCTCGATCTGCAAGCCAGCCTGCTGGCGCTGCAGGCCTTCATCGCCAATGTCGGCCGCGATGCCGCGCGCGGCGAGGCCTTGCATGGCCAGGCCCTGGCGCTGTGGGAGCGGCTCGGCAACCCCTACCAGATCAATAGCGGGCACTACAACCTGGCCGTGTCGGAGCACAATGCCGGCCGCCATGCACAGGCGCTGCTGCGGCTGAGTGGCCTGATCGAGGCCGCACGCGCGCTGCAGGACTGGCGCCGTCTCGGCCAGTCGCTGAATGTGCAGGGCGAGACCCTGGCCGCGTTGCGGCGCTGGCCCGAGGCGGCGGCCAGCTACCGGGCCTGCATCGTGCTGGCCTGGGACTGTCTGTCGCCGCATGATCTGGCCTATGGCCTGTGGAATCTGCCGCGCGCGCTCGCCCATCTGCGCGATGCCGAGCGCGCCGTGCTGCTGGCCGCCTTCATCGCCCGCTACTGGAGCAGGCATTTCGGCGCCCTGGGCCGCAGCGACCACCACGACCTGCGCCGGCTGCGACGCCTGGCCGCTTGCCAGCTCGAGCCCGCTCGCCTGGCGGCGTTGTGGGCCGAGGGCGAGCGGCTGAGCCTGGCGGCTGCGGTGCAGCTGGCGCGGTGAGAGGGCTCGCAGGCTTGTCATGCGCTGTCATACAATCGGGCCTCAGCTTCACGAACAGGAGTCGCGATGCGCGTCAACGCAAGATTCGAGGGCGTCGCCGAACAGCAGGTCGAGTATCTGGCGGCCAGCTCGGGCCGGACGGTCAGCGAGGTGCTGCGTGAGAGCGTGGACTTCTACTACCGCCATGTTCGCGGTGAAGGCAGCCAGCTCAAGCATCTGTCCGGCTTGATCGGTCAGGGAGACAGCGGCCGCAGCGATGTCTCCGCCAAGGTCAAGCAGTATCTGGCTGAAGGTCTGGACGCCAAGTACCCCACTCAGAGCAAGGTCGGGCGCACCAAAGACGGTCGATGATTGCCGTCGATACCGGTTTCATCTATGCACTGCTCGACAAGAGCGATGCCTGGCATGCGCGCGCCGTCGCGGCCCTGCCCACCGCGCAGGAAGGCTGGGTCACGACCTGGCCGGTGCTGACGGAGGCGACCCATCTGATCGGCCGGCGCCTGGGCCTGCGTTTCTCGCAGGCTTTGATGAGCGAGGTGGCCGATGGCGGCTTGCTGGTTTGGGATATCGCCCCGGCACGGGTCACCACCATCCCCGCACTGATGCGGCGCTATGCCAGCCTGCCGATGGATCTGGCTGATGCCTCCTTGGTCCTGCTGGCGGAGCATCTGGATCACGGCCGCATCCTCACCACCGACGAGCGCGACTTCGGCAGCTATCGCTGGAAGAGCCGCAAGCCCTTTCACAACCTGCTGGCGCAGCAAACCTAGGACGACGCGCTAGCGGCGGCCCGCGCGGCGCCGTGCGCCCACCCAGGCCAGGCTGGCCAGGCCGGCCAGCAGCATCAGGCCGGCGCCGGGCTCGGGCACCGGCGCGGCGCTGGCAATGAAGTGGCCGTCGCTGGCGGCGCCGTTGGCGGCGGTGAAGCCGTAGTAGAGCAGGGCGTCTTCGGGGTTCTGGCCTTCGGCCAGCAGGCTGCTGAGGTCGACGGCCGAGGACACCGTGTAGACGGTGTAGCTGAAGGGATCGTCGGGCATCGTGTAATAGAGAAAGCTGCCGCTCAGCGTGCCGGTGGCGTCGCCCATGCCCGAGGGGGTGAAGCTCAGGGTCACCAGGCTCTGCGCCCAGCTGTTGCGGATGTCGTCGCCCAGGCCGGTCTCGGTGACGGCCAGGGGCTGGGTCGAGCCGTTCTGCAGCAGCTGCAGGCTGGGTGAGGCGGGTTCGTCGTCGAAGTTGAAGGTGTCGATCGCCAGCGCCACGCTGTGTTCGATGCCCTCGTAGCCCAGCGCGCTGCCGGAGCCGCCGCTGCCCGGCTCGCGCGCCAGCGTGAAGCTCAGCCCGTCGCCGCGCAGCGCATCACCGACGATGTAGAAGTAGAAATCGAAGCTGAAAGCCTCGTTGAGGTTCAGGGCGATGGGCGCGGGCGCAAAGGCGGCACCGACGCTGTCGTTGCTGCCGGGCTGGGTCAGCGCCAGCACGCTGTAGGTGAAGCCGTTGCCCGGCGTGCTGTTGGCGGCGCTGGCACTGCCGTAGACGCTCCAACTGCTGAAGTCGGTGTAGTTGAAGGCCATTGACACCCCCTGGTGGGCCTGGGCCGGCAAGGTAGAGGCAAGGGCCAGCAGGGCGGCGGCGTAGAGTTTGCGGATCATGGCAAGAGTCCCCCGAAAGACATGCACGAGATGAGCCGCCGGCCGGCGATAGGTCGCCGGCGCGGCACCGTTGTGCATCGCCCAGCGTCGTCGCTCGGGCGGCCCTCGGCGAGGCACGGTGCCATTGGGCCGGGCCTGCGTTAGCTGCGCGTTAGTTGGCGGCTGCCGCAGCGGCCTTCAGCGCCGGCTGCTTGTCCCGCAAAGCAGCGTCAGCTGCCGCTCGCCTCAGGGTCTGGGGCTGATTTTTCCTTGCGCGCCGAGCCGGCCACCAGCTCGAACTTGAACATGCGGCATTCGATCGGGCCGTTCCACATCGGGATCTTGCGCGACTCCTTCAGCCGCATCTTGCTGGGCAGCTTCATATCCGGGCACAGCAGCCAGGCGGTCCAGCCGGCCGGGTTCTGCGTGTAGGCGCGCTTCCAGTGCGCGGCCAGGCGCGGGAAGAAATCATCGCCGCCGTCGCGGGCCTCGGAGCCGCCGGCATCGCGGCTCATCGATTGCACACCGGCCTTGCCGCGCACCTCGATGCGCTCGCCATAGGGCGGGTTCAGCATCACGGTGCCGGGCATGCCCTCGGGCAGCTCGGGCGCCGGGCGCTCCAGCGCGTCGCCGCCATTGAACTGGATGTACTGGGCAACGCCGGCGCGCTCGGCATTGCGGCGCGCGAAGTCGACCATGCGGAAGGCCACATCGCTGCAGAAGATCGGCACGGCCGGCGCATGCTCGCGGTCCTGGGCGGCCTGCTTGATGGCCTGGAAGCGGCCGCGCAGCGGCACAAAAGGCAGTTGACGCTCGAAGGCGAAGCGGCGCTGCATGCCGGCGGCCATGCCGCAGGCGATCTGCGCGGCCTCGACGGCGATGGTGCCCGAGCCACAGCAGGGATCCAGCAGCGCACCACCGGTCTCGGGCGTGCCCTTCCAGCCGGCGGCCGCCAGCATCGCGGCGGCCAGGGTTTCCTTCAGCGGCGCATCGCCCTTGTCCTCGCGCCAGCCGCGCTTGAACAGCGGCTCGCCCGAGCTGTCCACATAGATGGTCGCGTACTCCGGGCCCACATGCATGATGATGGGCAGGTCGGGGTGGCGGGTGTCGACGCTGGGGCGCTCGCCGGTGGCCTCGCGCATCACATCGCAGATAGCGTCCTTGATGCGCAGGGTCGTGAAGTTCAGGCTTTGCAGCGGCGAGCGCTGCGCGACGATGTCGACCCGTATCGTGTGGGCCGGCGTGATCCACTGGGTCCAGTCGATCTTGCGTGCCAGCGTGTAGAGGTCGTCCTCATGGCGGTAGGGGCCGTCGATCAGCTCGATCAATACGCGCTGCGCCAGCCGGCTCTCCAGATTGAGCTTCATCACCCCCTCGGCATTGCTCTTGACCGCGACGCCGCCGCGCAAGGCCTCGGTATGGGTCTTGGGCAGGATGGCGCGCACCTCCTGTTCCAGCCAGGGCTCGACGCCGCTGGCGCAGGACAGGAAAAGATGCAGGGTTTCGTTCTGGGACATGGCTCAAGATGCGTGGAAGCAGGGCCGTATTGTCCCCTTTCTGTCTAGGCGGCCTTGCCCACGGCGTTCCAGCTCCCGGCCAGCGCCTCGAACGCGGCCACCGGCAGCGGCCGGCTGAACAGATAGCCCTGGAAGGCATGGCAGCCCAGCCCGGCCAGCAGCGCGCGCTGTGCCTCGGTCTCGACGCCCTCGGCGATCACCTGCAGGCCCAGGCTGTCGCCGAGCTGGATCACGGTGCGGGCGATCGCGCGGGCGTTCGGCTCATCGATCAGATCGCGCACAAAGCTCTGGTCTATCTTCAGCTGGTTCAGCGGCAAGCGCTTGAGATAGGCCAGCGAGGAATAGCCGGTGCCGAAATCGTCCAGCGAGACCGCCAGGCCGAGCCGGCGCAGCTCGTTCATCAGCGCGATCACGGCCTCGACATCGTTGACCAGGGCGCTCTCGGTCAGCTCGATCTTGAGCCGCTCGGTCGGTGCGCCGCTGCGCGCCAGCAACTGCTGCATCAGGCCCAGAAAGCCTTTCTGGCGGAACTGGTGGGCGCTGACATTGACGGCCAGGCTGAGCCCGGCCAGCGCCGGCTGCGTGGCCCAGGCGGCCAGCCGGGCGCAGGCCTGCTGCATCACCCACTCGCCCAGCGGGCCGATCAGGCCGGTCTGCTCGGCCAGCGGGATGAAGACGGCCGGCGAGACAAAGCCGCGCGCCGGATGGCGCCAGCGCAACAGGGTTTCGGCGCCCAGCAGAGCGCCGTCGCGGCCGACCTGGGCCTGGTAGTGCAGCTCCAGCTGTCCGAGCGGCAAGGCCTCGCGCAGATCGGCCTCCAGCGCGGCGCGCTCGGCCAGCGCCGCCTGGGTCAGCGGGTCGAAGAAGCACAGCTGGTTGCGCCCGGCCGCCTTGGCCTGGTACATCGCATGGTCGGCATGCTTGAGCAGGTCTTCGCTGCTGGTGTCGCCGGCGCCCCAGATCACGATGCCTATGCTGGGCGTGCTGTGGTGCAGGTGTTCGTCGAGCTGGTAGGGCTGGCCCAGCACACGCAGCAGCTTCTCGGCGGCCGCCTCGGCATGCAGGGCGGCGACGCCGGCGTCCGCACCGAGGTCTTGCAGCAGCACGACGAACTCGTCGCCGCCCCAGCGCGCCACCGAATCCTGCGCGCGCAGCGCGGCCTGCAGGCGCTGGGCCATGCTTTTGAGCAGGCGGTCGCCCATGCCGTGACCCAGGGTGTCGTTGAGCGATTTGAAGTTGTCGATGTCGATGAACAGCACCGCGCCATGCCGGCCGCTGCGCTGGCTGGCGGCCAGGCTTTGCGCCAGCCGGTCCAGCAGCAGGCGGCGATTCGGCAGGGTGGTCAGCGGGTCGTAGAAGGCCAGCCGTTCGATCGCAGCCTCGGCGCGCTTGCGCTCGGAGATGTCGCGGGCCAGGCCGATGAACAGGGTCTGGCCACGACGCTCGATGCGCGAGACGGCCAGGCTCATCGGGAACACCTCGCCGCTCTTGCGGCGGCCATCGACATCGCGGCCCTGGCCGATCACGCGCGCCGGACCGCCGGCCAGATAGCGCCTCAGATAGTCGTCGTGTCGCCCGCTGTCTGGCGCGGGCATCAGCAGGCTGATATTGCGGCCTATGGCCTCCACCGCCGGGTAGCCGAAGATGCGCTCCGCCGCCGGGTTGAAGGAGGCGATCTGCCCGGCGCTGTCTATCGTGATCACCGCGTCCACCATATGGTCGAGGATGGCCTGGGTGTGCTGGGCCTGCTCCTGCAGCTTGAAGGCGGCCTGCTGAGCCGTCGCGAAGATCAGGCGCTGGCGGCGCTGCCACAGCAGCAGGGCCGCCGCCATGCCCAGCGACAGCAGGCCGCCGATCAGCAGCACCGCATGGAGCTGGCGCCGCCAGGGCGCCTCGATGCCTTGCAGCGCCCGCCCGACGGCCACCAGCAGGCCGGCATCGGTGCGCAAGCCGGCCGGGCTGACATGGCGGGCGGCGGCCAAGCGCTCGTCCTGGCTGATCTGGGCGCGCATGCGGTGCAGGCTGGCGCTTTGGCCGCTGGCCAGATGGCGGGCCAGGATGGAGTCCGGCATGGCCAGCAGATTGCGGCCTATCCAGCGCTCATCGGGCGGCGTCATGCTGAACAGCAAGCCGCCGGTGTGTGCCAGTGCACTCCAGGTGTCGGGCGAGGGCTGGGCGGTCTCCAGCACCAGGCGGAAGTAGTCCGGGTCCAGGCTGGCGGTGACCACGCCCTCGAAACGGCCTTGGGCATCGAACAAGGCCCGCGCCAGCGTCAGCGTGTGCACGCCCATGACGCTGCGAAACGGCGGCGAGACATAGAGCAGCCCGGGATCGGGCCGCTGTTGCGGCATGCTGAAGTAGTCGCGCGAGCGCACATCCAGGCCCAGCAGCTGCGGCACCGAGCTGGCTCGCACCCGACCCTGGGCATCGACCAGCATCAGCACGCGCACGCCGGGCATGGCGCGTGCCAGGGTCTGCAGCAGCGCGGCGCTGTCCTGCGGCAGCCGCTCGGCGCGCCAGCCCCGGCGCTGCACGGCCACGGTGTCCAGCGCCGCCTTGATCGCCAGCATCTGCTGCGAGACGATGCCGTCCAGCGTCTGCACCAGCACTTGCAGCTTCTCGCTTTCGTGCCGCTGCAGCGCGCTGCGCTCGGTCTGCAGCCACCAGGCCGCGCCAGCCCAGGCCAGACTGGCGGCGGCGAGCAGGGCCAGCCATTGGCGGGCGATGTGGATTGGCGGGCGGAGAGGGGCGAGATCGGTCGAGAGCATGGGCGCGGGTTGGCACAGTAGCCAGGAACCGCGTCAATGCTCTTGATTCAAGTCAATAGACGGCCTTCCCGTCAGCGCAGGCGTTGAACACGCGGCGCCTGATTGCGTCCTTCGATCTCCATATAGAAAGCGCCCATGAAGCCGCGGCGTATCGTCACTTTCGGGTTCTCTATGCTGTGGACGCCGCTGCTGTCGTCGCTGATCTGCCAGAGCTGGCCATTGGCCAGGCGCAAGGTTTGTTGTGGCCGCCAACCCTCGAAGCGGCCTGGGATGTGGCTCTGGATAGTGTCGATCTGGCCCGGCGGGCGTTGCAGGCCGAACTGCTCTGTTGACGCAGCGGGCGCCGGTTTGACCGTGGCAGTCGGGGTGATGTCCGTCAGCGGCAAGGCGTCGTAGCAGGCCAGCCGGGCCTGAGTTTCGTTCAGGCTGCGGCATTGACGAACCGCCGCATCATCGATCGCCAATGCTGAGTTGCACAGCAGGATCAAGAGCGCGCTTGTAGTCTGAGCTTTCATGGACATCCTTATTGCGGAGCTTTCACATCGCCTTGCGCAGATTCGCCGGCGCGATCTTCAGAGCTTCGCGGTACTTGGCGACGGTGCGGCGGGCGACCTGGATGCCTTGCTCTTCGAGCATGTTCGACAGCGCGCTGTCGGACAGCGGCTTGGCCGCGTCCTCGGCCGCGACGAACTGCTTGATCAGCGCGCGCACCGCCGTGCTGGAGGCATTGCCGCCGGCCTCGGTGTTCAGGCCCGAACCGAAGAAGTACTTCAGCTCGAAGGTGCCGAAGCGGGTTGCCATGTACTTGGCATTCGTCACGCGCGAGATGGTCGACTCGTGCAGGCCCAGCTCATCGGCTATTTCTCGTAGCACCAGCGGCTTCATCGCCAGCTCGCCATGGGTGAAGAAGCCTTTTTGCCGCTCGACGATGGCCTGCGAGACCCGCAGGATGGTGTCGAAGCGCTGCTGGATGTTCTTGATGAACCAGCGCGCTTCCTGCAGCTGGGCGCCCAGCGGCGAGTTGCTGACGCCGCCGCGGGTGGCGCGCAGTGCCTGGGCATAGAGCTCGTTGATGCGCAGCTTGGGCGCGACCTCGGGGTTCAGCATCACGCGGAACTCGCGGCCGACCTTGTGCACGATCACATCCGGGATCACCGCCTGGGCCTGGCCGCGCGCGAACTGGCGGCCCGGCTTGGGCTCGAGACTGGTGATCAGGGCCTGGGCCTCGCGCAGCAAGGCCTCGTCGGCGCCGGTCAGCGCCATCAGCTTCTTCAGATCGCGCTTGGCCAGCAGCTCCAGATGCTGCTTGCACACCAGGATGGCCACCACCTGGGCCTCGCTGCGCGGCCGTGCGCGCAGCTGCAGGATCAGGCATTCGGGCAGGTCGCGGGCGCCGACGCCCAGCGGTTCCAGGCTTTGCAGCCATTTGAGGGCGCAGCGCAGCCGGTCCAGCAACTCGTCACGCGCCTCTGGATCCGCCTCGCCGGCCAGCGATTCGACCAGCTCTTCGAGGCTGTCCTCCAGATAGCCGTCCTCGTTGAGCGACTCGATCAACACATAGAGCGCGGCGCGATCCTCGGGGCTCAGCATCATGCCGGCCAGCTGTTGGTTCAGGTGCTCCTGCAGGCTCAGGCCCGGCGAGTCCTGCTCGGGTCGCTCGCCGTCTTCGTCGCCGCTGCCGGAGCCGCTATTGCTCGGCAGCTCGCGGATGCCGTCGAAGTCATCTCGCTCGGTGCCGTTTTCCCAGTCCTCGCGCTCGGTGGCGCCGAAGTCCTCGGCCTGGATCTCGGGCGTGGTCTCGGGCTCGCCGGCGCCGCTGTCGGCGCCGATCTCGTCCTGGGCCTTGCGGATCTCCGGCAGCTCGGCGGCGGCCGGCGCGTCGGGAAATTCCTCCTCCGTTTCGAGCAGCGGGTTCTGGGCCAGCATCTGCTCGACTTCCTGGTTCAGCTCCAGTGTCGACAGCTGCAGCAGACGGATCGATTGCTGCAGCTGGGGCGTGAGCGCCAGATGCTGGCTGAGGCGGACCTGTAAGCTCTGTTTCATGGGCCTACATACGGAAATGTTCGCCCAGATAGACCTTGCGCACGTCGGCGTTGTCAACAATCTCGTGCGGCGTGCCCTCGGCCAGCACCGTGCCCTCGCTGATGATGTAGGCGCGGTCGCAGATGCCCAGGGTCTCGCGCACATTGTGGTCGGTGATCAGCACACCGATGCCGCGGCTCTTCAGAAAGCGGATGATGCGCTGGATCTCCAGCACCGCGATCGGGTCGACGCCGGCGAAGGGTTCGTCCAGCAGGATGAAGCGCGGCTGGGTGGCCAGCGCGCGGGCGATCTCGACACGGCGACGCTCGCCGCCCGAGAGCGCCGGCGCCGGGCTGTCGCGCAGCTTCTCGATGCTCAGCTCGTCCAGCAGCTTTTCCAGCGCCTCGTTGATGCGGGCGCTCGACCAGGCGCGGCCGTTTTCGTCCTGCTGCAACTCCAGCACCGCGCGGATGTTCTCCTCGACCGTCAGCTTGCGGAAGATCGAGGCTTCCTGCGGCAGATAGGACAGGCCCAGGCGCGAGCGCTGGTGGATGGGCAGGCGCTGCACGGCCCGGCCGTCGATGCGGATCTCGCCGGCATCGGCGCGCACCAGGCCGACGATCATGTAGAAGCTGGTGGTCTTGCCGGCGCCGTTGGGGCCAAGCAGGCCGACCACCTCGCCGCTGTGCACATCGAGATGGACGTTCTTGACCACCTTGCGCACGCCATAGCTTTTCTGCAGGCCCTCGGCCTCCAGGCGGCTGAGGGCGGCGCTGGGTTCCGGGGTGGCGGCCGTCATGAAGGCTTGCGCGGCTGTTGCAAGCCTGGGCTGGTCTGCAGCGGCAGGGCCGGCTCGGGAGCGGCCGGCTCGGAGGCCGCCGCCGCGCGCGGCATCAGCACCATGCGGCCGCGGCCGGCCGGGTGGGGCGAGGTCTGGCCGCCCTCGATGCTGAAGACCTCGGAACGGTTGTCGTAATGGATCACCGCACCGACCACCTCGTCGGCCACGGTGGCGCCGCGCATGCGCCGCACCACCGCATTGCCGACGAAGCGCACGGTGTCGGAGCGGCTGTCGTACTCGACCTGGTCGGCCGAGCCCTCGACCGCCTCGCCCGGCACATCGCGGGCCTGGCGGAAGGTCACCGGCTTGCCGGCCTCGCCGCTGGCATAGGCCTGCTGGTAGCCGTCGCTGGTCTCGCGCACATCCATGCGGGCCGCGCGCATCACCATGCTGCCCTTGCTGAGCACGACATTGCCGCTGAATTCGGTGCGCTGCTTGACGAAGTCGACCCCGCCGCGGTCGTAGTCGATATTGATCGGCTTGTTGCGGTCGGCCTTCTCGGCCTGTGCGGAGCCCGCCCAGCCGCCGGCGGCCAGCGCCAGGGCAAGCAGCATCAATCGGAGGGGGGCGGGTCTGTTGTTCATGGCGGCACAGTTCTTGCAGACCATTCTAGCCCCGGATTGGGGCCCGGGCGGGGTCAGGCCTTGCCGCTGCGCAGACGCTGGATCAGGAAGTCCACCGTGGCCAGCGCGCGCTGGCCCGATTCGATCTCGCTGACACGCTGGCCGGCCGAGGCCAGCGACGGCGAGGTCCAGAAGCGGCCGCCGACGCCCAGGGCCGGCACGCCGTCGATGCGATAGGCCTCGCTGAGCTTCTCGGCCTGGGTGCATTTGGTCTGCACGCCGAAGGAGTTGTAGGCCTGGGTGAACTTGTCCGCCTCGATGCCCAGCGGCGTCAGGAACTCGGTCATGGCCTTGACGCTGTCCAGGGCCTTGCCCTCGCGGTGCATCGCGGCAAAGACGCGGGCGCGCACATCTTTTTCCTTGCCCAGCGCTTCAAGTGCATAGAACAGGCGCTGGTGCAGCTTCACATTGGCACGGAAAGCCACATGCACATGGCGGAAGCTGACGTCGGCGGGCAACTGCTTGACCCAGTCGGCCACCACCGGCTCGAAGGCATTGCAGTGCGGGCAGCCGTACCAGAAGAATTCCACCACCTCGATCTTGCCCGGCGTGCCCGCCAGCGGCTGCGCCAGGCGCTGGTAATGCTTGCCCTCTTGCGGGCCGCCCTGGGCCAGGCTCAGGCCCGGCACAGCCAGGGCCAGACCGGACAAGCCCAGCTGGGCCGAAAAATCACGACGCTTCATCCTGAAATCCTTTGCGAGGCAGCATTAACAGACAACGCCTGCATCCTAAGCGAGTTGACCGCTCAGCGCTGGACGCGCACCAGATTCGCCTCGATGCCGGCGGCCTCGACCTTGCGCTGCAGGCCCTCGGCCTCGTCGCGGCCGTCCATCGGCCCGATGCGCACGCGGAACACCACGCGGCCCGATTGCTCGCGCTCGTAGACCTTGGCGCTGAAGCCCTGCATCGCCAGCTTGGCGCGCTGCTGTTCGGCATCGTCGGAGCGGGTGTAGGCCCCGGCCTGGACGAAGTAAAGATAGCTATCGGCTGCGGCGGCACTGGCCGCCTTGGCGGGCGCAGTGGCGGGTGTAGCGGCCGGCGCGGTCGCGATGGGCTTGGCGCTGGCGGCCGGTGCGGCGGCGGGGACCGGGGCTGGGGTGACGGGCGCGGGCGCTGGCGTCGTGACGGCCGGCGCCGGCACGGGGGCGGGGCTCAGCACGCCGCTGGCCGCCTTGGCGCCGGGGCGGGGGCTCAGCGCGGCATTGGGGTCCCAGTTGCGGTTGCGCTCGGCTTCCTGCGCGTCATGGTCTGCTGTGCGTTGCGGCACCTTGTTGATGAAGGGAATCGGCACCTTGGTGATGTAGAGCGCGACACCGAGCGCGATGCCCAGCCCCAGCAAAAGCCCGACGATCAATCCCAGTACAAATCCACCCCGCTGCTGACGCTGCGCTTGAGCTCGGCTCATGAATTCTCCAGAGTTTCACGTGACATCACTTCCGGCGCGCTGACGCCCAGCACGGCCAGCGCATTGCGCAGCACCTGGCGGGTGGCGGCCAGCAGTGCGGCGCGGGAGCGGGTCAGCTCGGGCGCCTGGTCCAGCACGCGCTCGGCCGCATAGTAGCTGTGGAAGGCGCCGGCCAGATCGCGCAGATAGAAGGCCACATCATGCGGCGCCAGGCCCTCGGCCGCGCCGCTGAGCATGCGCGGATAGTCGGCCAGCTTGAGCATCAGCGCGGCCTCGGTCGGGGCTGTCAGCAGGCTCAGATCGGCGCCGCCGAACTGGCTCTCGTCGCCGCCGGCGGCCACCCAGTTGCGGATGATGGAGCAGATGCGGGCGTGGGCGTACTGCACATAGAACACCGGGTTCTCGTCGTTCTGCTTCAGCGCCAGATCGATGTCGAAGGTGAACTCGGTGTCGGCCTTGCGGCTGGTCAGGAAGAAGCGCACCGCGTCGCGGCTGGTCCAGTCGATCAGGTCGCGCATGGTCACATAGGAGCCCGCGCGCTTGGAGAGCTTGACCTCCTCGCCGCCGCGCATCACCAGCACCATCTTGTGCAGCACATAGTCGGGGAAGCCCTGCGGAATGCCGACATCGGCCGCCTGCAGGCCGCCGCGCACCCGGGCGATCGTGCCGTGATGATCGGTGCCCTGCACATTGATGCACTTGGTGTAGCCGCGCTGGAATTTGTCGATGTGGTAGGCCACATCGGGCAGGAAGTAGGTGTACGTGCCGTCGGACTTGCGCATCACGCGGTCCTTGTCGTCACCGTAGTCGGTCGTGCGCAGCCACAGCGCGCCGCCTTCCTCGAAGGTCTTGCCGGAGGCCAGCAGCTTGACCACGGTGGCTTCGACCGCGCCGGTCTGATAGAGACTGGATTCGAGGAAGTAGTTGTCGAACTTCAGGCCGAAGGCCTGCAGGTCCAGGTCTTGCTCGTGGCGTAGATAGGCGACGGCGAACTGGCGGATGCTGTCCAGGTCTTCGATGTCGCCGGAGGCGGTGAATTCGCGGTCATCGGCCTTGACGGTCTTCCTGGCCAGGAAGTCGTCGGCGATGTCCTGGATGTACTCGCCGTTGTAGGCCGACTCGGGCCAGCCGGCATCGCCGGGTTTCAGGCCCTTGAGGCGGCACTGGGTGGAGTGGGCCAGGGTCGCGATCTGCACGCCGGCGTCGTTGTAATAGAACTCGCGGGTGACATCCCAGCCCTGGGTCGCGAACAGGCTACAGATCGAATCGCCCAGCGCGGCCTGGCGCGCATGGCCCAGGTGCAGCGGGCCGGTCGGGTTGGCCGAGACGAACTCGACCATCACATGCTGGCCATTGGCCGGCTGCGCGCCGAAGCCGGCGCCGGCCCCCAGCACCTCGGCGACAACGGCCTGCTTGGCGGCGGCCTTCAGACGGATATTGATAAAGCCGGGCCCGGCAATCTCCAGCGCCTCCACCCATTGCTGGAAGGCCGCTCGGCGCTGCAGCGCCTCGATCAGGGCTTGCGCCAGCTCGCGCGGATTCTTCTTCAGCGGTCGCGCCAGCTGCATCGCGGCGGTGCAAGCCAGGTCGCCATGGCTGGCCTGCTTGGGGGACTCGAAAGCGGCGGCCAGTTCGGCGCCGGGGCTCAGTTCTTGGATGGCCTCGCCGAGGGCGGCGAGCAAATCCTGCTTGGCTTGAATCATGGGCGCAATTCTACGGGGCGCGCATATGATGCCCGCCATGGTCACGGACTCCGGCCCCGCCTCTTCCATTCCCGCCGCCCATGCCGACTTGCCGACCTATATCGGCAAGTACCGTGTGCTGCGCCGCCTCGGCGAGGGGGCAACCAGCGATGTCTTCCTGGGCCTGGACGAGTTCAAGGCCAAGGAGGTCGCGATCAAGCGGGTGCGCGCCTGGGCGCTGACCAGCCGCGGCGGCCCCGACACGCAGGCCAACCGCTTCTATGCGGCCGAGGCCGCGCTGGCCGGCCGGCTGCAGCATCCCAATGTCGTGCAGATCCTGGATGCGGTGCCCGAGCAGGACGCGCCCTATCTGGTGATGGAATATGTGCCGGGCCTGACCCTGAAGAGCTTTTGCCGCAGCGACCGGCTGCTGCCGCTGGACCAGATCGTCGAGCTCGGTTTCAAGTGCGCGATGGCGCTGGACTATGTGTTCCGCCAGGGCGTGATCCACCGTGATGTCAAGCCGGCCAATCTGCTGGCGGTGCTGGATGCGCAAGGCCAGGTCACCGATGTCAAGGTCAGCGATTTCGGCAGCGCGCTGAACCTGCGCTCCGACGCAACCCAGGTCCACCGGGTCGGCTCGCTGGCCTATATGCCGCCCGAGCAGATCGAGGGCGGCGATGTCGATTGCCGCGCCGATATCTACGCGCTCGGTGCGGTGCTGTACCACCTGGTGGCGGGGCGAGCGCCCTTCGATGCGCCCAGCCAGATGGCCTTGATGCACCAGATCTACCACCAGGCGCCGCCTTCGCTGGTGGGGTTGCGCGGCGGCGTCACCGCCGAGCTGGATGCGGTGATCCTGCGCGCGCTGGCCAAGCAGCCGGCCGATCGTTACCCGGACTGGGACAGTTTCGGCCGCGCGCTCTCGGAGCTGGTGGCGCGCCAGCTGGTGCCGCTGGCGCGGCTCTACGAGGTCAAGGATTCCGAGCGTTTCAATCTTTTACGCGAGCTGGAGTTCTTTGCCGACTTCGGCGATGTCGAGCTGTGGGAGGTGGTGCACCGGGCGCGCTGGCGGCGCTACCCGCTCGAGCATGCGCTCTACAAGCGCGGTCAGGAAGGCAATACCTTCCACATCATTGCGCAGGGCGAGGTCGAGGTGTTCCGCGACGGCGCCAAGGTGGCCACCTTGGGCACTGGCACCTCGGTCGGCGAGATGGCTTATCTGGCGCCCAACCCCGATCTGCGCCGCCACAGTACCGACATCAAGGTCAGCGAGATCTGCACGACGATCTCGTTCACGCCCGAGTCGCTGGGCCTGCTGAGCCCAGAATGCCAGCATCGCTTCGACCGCGCCTTCATCCAGGTGCTGGTGCGCCGTCTGCATGCGGCACACGAGGCCATTGCGCACCCGCGCCGCATTCTGTGACGGCCCGGTAAACCGGTGTTGAGTCGCTGGCGTTGCTGTGTTGGAATCCGCCAGGGTCCCCGCCGGATCCGCAACCCATACCCCACAGGGAAGGAACAGCTCATGAAGCCCATCACCATCATGCTCGGCTTGGCGCTCGCCGCCTTCGGTGCCCATGCCGAAGAGAAGGCGGTCACGCCGCAGCAGCAGAAGATGAAGACCTGCAATGCCGATGCCAAGGGCAAGACCGGCGACGAGCGCAAGGCCTTCATGAAGGAATGCCTGTCGGCCAAGCCGGCCGCTGCGGCCGCCAACGGCACGCCTCAGCAGGAAAAGATGAAGGCCTGCAATGCCGACGCCAAGGGCAAGAGCGGCGATGAGCGCAAGGCCTTCATGAAGGAGTGCCTGAGCGCCAAGAGCTGAGCGCTCAGCGCTCCCGACCGGCGGCCCGGGCCCAGTAGCCGGGGTCGCCGTAATTGAGCTTCAGAAAGTCTATCCACAGCCGCACGCGCAGCGGCAGATGCTTGCGCTGCGGCACCACCGCGAAGATGCCGTTGGGCGGCGCGGCGAAGTCCTCCAACACCGCCTGCAGCCGCCCGGCCTTGATGTCGGCCTCGACCTCCCAGATGCTGCGCCAGGCCAGGCCCAGGCCGGCCAGGCACCAGTCGTGCAGCACCTGGCCGTCGCTGCAATCGAGCCGGCCGCTGGGCCGCCAGTGCAGCAACTCGCCGTCCACCATGAAGGCCCAGCCGCGCGTCTGGCTGGCGTCCGAGCTCAGGCCCAGGCATTGCTGGCGCGCCAACTCGGACGGGTGCTGCGGCACGCCGGCGCGCTTCAGATAGCCGGGCGTGGCCACGCACAGGCGCCGGTTGTCGGCCAGGCGCATGCTGACCAGGCTGGAGTCGACCAGATCGCCGACCCGCACCGCGCAGTCGAAACCCTCGCCGGCGATGTCCACCACCCGGTCGCTGAGGTTCAGCGAGATGCTCAGCTCCTGATGGCTGGCCAGGAACTCGGGCACCAGCGGCGCCACATGGCGGCGCCCGAAGCCGGCCGGCGCGGTGATGCGCAGATGGCCGCTGGCCTTGAGCCCGCCGGCGCTGACGCTGGCCTCGGCATCGGCGAACTCGACCAGCAGGCGCTGGCAGTCCTCCAGAAAGGCGCTGCCCTCATGCGTCAGCGTGATGCGCCGGGTCGTGCGCACCAGGAGCTTGACCCCCAGCCGCTCTTCCAACGCATCGATGCGCCGGCCCATCACCGCCGGCGCCACCCCTTCGGTCTGGGCTGCGGCCGTCAGGCTGCCCTTGGTCGCCACCAGGGCGAAGGATTCGATCTGCTTGAGGCGGTCCATGGCGGCAGGGTAAGTATTTTTAATGCCTTAATCAACAAATTTTCCCAACAATTAAGAACTTTTTTAATCGCAATTGCGATAGCGAAGCATGGAAATTCCAGCGCGCTTGAACAGTGCGATTCGTCATGGGGCTGCTGAGGGTGTGGGCTGACGGACTGGCGATCTTGTGCGCCTGTCGCGCATCGACAACAAATGGACGCAATCGGCCTGCCTCGAAGGCTAGGGGTTTTCTCCTGAATTTGCCCCTTATTCCCAGGTAAGAGCGCTGCATCGAGACTCTATTGGGGCGAACCCGGGTCCTTGGGTGTAAGCAGAACGTGAAGACTCCAGCTTTCGCGAACGCAGAACGCACAAGCGTTTCAGTCCTACCCCCAAACCGGGCCGACCTTCCTAGAAGGACGGCGCCACAGGCCAGCTTTCATAAGGAGCGCCCATGTTCAAACGCAGTCCCCTCAGTACCGCCGCACTTCTGTGCCTAGGCGCAGCCATGTATGCGCCTGTCTTGGCGCAAGAGACCCTGGAACGGGTTGAGATCACCGGCACACGTATCAAGACCATCAGTGCGGTCTCGAGCAGTCCCGTGACCTCGATCGGCGTGGCCGAGATCAATTCGAGCCAGCCGGTGGCGGTTGAAGAGGTCATCAAGGGTTTGCCGGCCGCTGTGCCCGCCATTGGCGCTGCGACTAACAATGGCAGCGGCGGTGGTGCAACCATCGATTTGCGTGGTCTGGGCAGCTACCGCTCGCTGGTGCTGATCGACGGTCGCCGCATGGTGCCGTTCGACCTGAATGCCAATGTCGACACCAACTCCATCCCGGTGGCCCTGCTGCGGCGCATCGACCTGGTGACCGGCGGCGCCTCTGCCGTTTACGGCGCCGACGCCGTATCCGGCGTGGCCAACTTCGTGCTGAATCGCCAGTTCAAGGGTGTCGAACTCAGCACGAGCTATGGCAAGTCCGACCGAGGTGATGCCGGCCGGCGCCGCACCGATCTGACCATGGGCGGTGCCTTCGGCGACGGCCGTGGCAGCATGGTGCTGAGCCTCGGAACGACCAAGACCGATGAATTGCGCCAGGGCGAGCGTGCCATCGGTTCGACTTCGCGCTCCTCGGGTACCGGTTTGCCGCAGGGTTCGCCGACCGGCGTGCCTTCGGCGATCCAGATCGGCTCGATCCTCGGACTGCCAGCCGGCACGCCCAGCCTGGCCGATGTGCAGATCAACCCGGCCACCGGGCGGTTGGACGCACCGTTCAACACCTATAACTTCAACCCGCTGAATTTCTACGTCACGCCGCTGGACCGCATGCAGGCTACGGCACTCGGCAACTTCGTCATCAATGATCATGCCGAGGTCTATGCGGACCTGTTCTACTCACGTTCGGACGTGCTCTCGCACTTGGCGCCCAGCGGCAGCTTCCTGAACACCTACCAGGTGCCCATCGGCAACCCCTTCATCCCTGAAACCGCACGTCAGCAGATCTGCCAGGTGCGCGGTATCTCCGCCGCCAACTGCGTGCTGGGCAACACCACGATGGTGCCGATGGCCATCGGCCGCCGTTTCACAGAGCTCGGTCCCCGCATCAATGACTTCAACAACAAGTCCATGCAGGGCACGGTCGGCCTGAAGGGTGCGATCAACGACAACTGGAGTTACGACGCCTACATCTCCAAGGGCGAATCGACCCAGGTCCAGACCCGTGGCAACTGGGGGTCGTTGTCCAAGGTCCGTCAGGCCCTGGATGCGGTCAGCACCACGACCTGCCGCAACACCGCCAACGGCTGCGTGCCTCTGAATGTGTTTGGTGCCGAAGGCTCGATCACACCGGCGATGCTGAACTTCATCAACCTCAGCGCCATTTTGCAGAGCAAGGTCGAGCAGCAGGTGATGGCCGCCAACGTGTCAGGTGACCTTGGGCGCTTCAAGAGCCCCTGGTCTACTGATCCGATCGGCGTTGCCGCCGGTATCGAGAGCCGGGAGGTCACCGCCTCGAACTTCTCCGACAGCGCCTCGCAGATCCAGGGCGAAGTGCTGGGCACTGGCGCACCGACGCCGGACCGCTCCGGCAAGCTCAAGCTCGACGAGCTGTATGTCGAAGCCAGCATCCCATTGCTGAAGAACAAGCCGCTGGCCCACAAGCTGGGGCTTGAGTTGGGCTATCGCCACACTGAGTTCAAGACCACCAATAGCGTTGACTATGGCAGTTGGAAGGTCGGTGGCGACTGGGAGCCGGTGCAGGGCTTCCGCATCCGCGCGATGCAGCAACGCGCCACTCGCGCTCCCAATATCAACGAACTCTATGCGCCGTTGGTGTCGGGCCTGTCGAATCTGGCGACAGATCCCTGCCAGGGTGCCAACATCAACCAAGGCCAGGCCAACACGGCCGGTACTTTGTCTAACCTCTGCCGCCTGACTGGCGTACCGCTGGCATCGGTTGGCAATCTGCCTGCCCCTGCTGCCGGCCAGATCAACAACCGCACGGGTGGTAATCCCAACCTTGGCCCTGAAGAAGCTGATACCACGACGCTGGGCTTTGTCTTCCAGCCCTCGATGGTTCAGAACCTGACCTTGTCACTGGACTACTACAAGATCAACCTGAAGAAGGCGGTCTCCAGCCCCAGCGTCACCGACATCCTGACCGACTGCTATGACCCGGCTCGCAACAGCGGTCTGACGATGAACGCAGCCTGCCAGTTGGTGCTGCGTGGCCCGTTGGGCACGTTCAACGGCGCGGACTCTCCCGGCGTCGTGACGCCCCAGTCGAATCTGGGCAAGCTGTGGACCGCAGGTGTTGATATCGGCGTCAGCTATCTGGTGGACTTGCGCAAGCTCGGCGCCGATGCGAAATGGGGCAAGGTCGATATTGGCCTGAATGCCAATATCGCCGAGAAGCATGCCATTCAGCCGACGCCTGCAGCGGTGAAGCGCGACTGCCTGGGCTACTACTCGATCGCCTGCGGCAACTTGAACGGTACGGCCTCGGGCTTCATGCCCAAGACCAAGTTCACCCAGCGCGCCACCTGGATGTTCGGCGACTGGACGCTGGGCTACAACTGGCGTCATATCGGCAAGATGACCGAGGAGCCTGGCGGCACGAACTTCCTGCCGGCCTATTCCAAGATCAAGGCCTACAACTATGTGGACCTGTCGGCAGCCTGGAATGTGCACAAGAACCTGCGCCTGAATCTGAGCGTCAACAACGCTTTCGATGAGAAGGCGCCAGAGGTGGGCAACACCATTGGCACGACCACGGCCAACAGCGGCAACACCTTCCCGCAGGTCTACGACGTTGTGGGGCGCTACATCACGGTGGGTGCAACGCTGAAGTTCTGAGTCGGCAGCATCCTGCCTTCAGGCAAAGCGGGCCTTCGGGCTCGCTTTTTTTGTTTGTGCGGCGGGTGCAAAGATCTTGTGTCTGGCCGATATCGAATCTCGACCAGGCAAGCCCTACAGTTGCTTGCAGCATGGCGACCGCTCCGGCTGTCGCCGCTACCTATCGTCACCAACCTTTATCGGGCCTCGCCATGAGTACTTCATATACCCCTGTTCATCGCCTTCAGATCGCGACTGCGCTGCACAGTTTCATTGAGCAGAAGGTATTGCCCGGCACCGGTGTAGCGAGTGCCGACTTCTGGGCCGGCTTCGATGCCATCGCCCATGAGCTGGCACCCAAGAACGCCGCGCTGCTGGCCGAGCGCGACCGTTTGCAGTCCGAGCTCGATGGCTGGCACCGCGCCCATCCGGGGCCGATTACCGACATGCCGGCCTACCGCGCGTTTCTGGAACGCATCGGCTATCTGGTGCCGGCGCCCGGTGCGGTCAGCGCCAGCACCGCGAATGTCGATGCCGAACTGGCTCTGCAGGCCGGCCCGCAGCTGGTGGTGCCTATCCTGAACGCCCGTTACGCGCTGAACGCGGCCAATGCGCGCTGGGGCTCGCTGTATGACGCGCTGTACGGTACCGATGCGATCTCGGAGGCCGATGGTGCCGAGCGCGCCGGCGCCTACAACCTGGTGCGCGGCGCCAAGGTGATCGCCTTTGCCCGGCAGGTGCTGGACCAGGCGGCGCCGCTGGCTGGCGCCTCGCACAAGGACGCGGCCGGCTACCGGGTCGAGGGCGGCCGCCTGGTGGTGGCCTTGATCGATGGCTCGACCACGGGTCTGGCGGACGCGGCCCAGTTCGTCGGCTATCAGGGCTATGCGGCTGCGCCCTCGTCGGTGCTCTTGGTTCACAACGGCCTGCATCTGGACATCCAGATCGACCGGACCACGCCGATCGGTGCCAGCGATGCGGCTGGCATCAGCGATCTGGTGCTGGAAGCGGCCTTGTCCACCATTCTGGATCTGGAGGACTCGATCGCGGCGGTCGACGCCGAGGACAAGCTGCTGGCCTACAGCAACTGGCTGGGCATCCAGCAGGGCAGCTTGACCGAGGAACTCAGCAAAGGCGGCAAGACCTTCACGCGCCGCCTCAATCCGGATCGCCGCTACACCGACCCGAATGGCGGCGAGGTCGTGCTGCATGGCCGCTCCTTGATGTTCGTCCGCAATGTCGGCCATCTGATGACGAATCCGGCCATCCTGCTGGACGGCGGCGCCGAGATTCCCGAAGGCATCATGGACGCGGTCATCACGGTGACCATTGCGCTGCATGATCTGAAGCGGCGCGGCAATTCGCGCGCCGGCTCGATCTATATCGTCAAGCCCAAGATGCACGGCCCGGCCGAGGTGGCGTTCGCTGCCGAGCTGTTCGGCCGCGTCGAGCGGCTGCTGGGTCTGCCCGACAGCACGGTCAAGCTGGGCATCATGGACGAGGAGCGCCGTACCAGCGTCAATCTGAAGGCCTGCATCGCGGCGGCATCGAGCCGCGTCGCCTTCATCAACACCGGCTTCCTGGACCGCACCGGGGACGAGATGCACACCGCGATGTTGGCGGGGCCGATGCTGCGCAAGGGCGACATGAAGAGCAGCGCCTGGATCCAGGCCTACGAGCGCAGCAATGTGCTGACCGGCCTGTCCTGCGGCCTGCGCGGCCGGGCCCAGATCGGCAAGGGCATGTGGGCCATGCCGGACCTGATGGCGGCGATGCTGGAACAGAAGATCGCCCACCCCAAGGCCGGCGCCAACACCGCCTGGGTGCCGTCACCGACCGCGGCGACCCTGCATGCGCTGCACTACCACCAGGTCAGCGTCGCGGCGGTGCAGCAGGAGTTGGAGAAGGTCGATGCCGACGGCGAACGCGATGAGATCCTGAACAAGCTGCTGAGCATTCCCGTCGTGGCCGAGGCCAGCTGGAGCGCCGCCGAGCGCCAGCAGGAACTGGACAACAACGTCCAGGGCATCCTGGGCTATGTGGTGCGCTGGATCGACCAGGGCGTCGGCTGCTCCAAGGTGCCTGACATCCACAATATCGGCCTGATGGAAGACCGCGCCACACTGCGCATCTCCAGCCAGCACATCGCCAACTGGCTGCACCACGGCGTGGTCAGCGAAGCCCAGGTGCGCGAGACCTTTGCGCGCATGGCGGCCGTGGTGGATGGCCAGAACGCCGGCGACGCCGCCTACAAGAGCCTGGTCGCCCACCCGCAAGGTGCGGCCTTCCAGGCAGCGCTGGATCTGGTGTTCAAGGGCAAGGAGCAGCCGAGCGGGTATACCGAACCGTTGCTGCATGCGTGGCGCTTGAAGGTCAAAGCCGCAGTTTGATGTCGCCCGAATGGGCATAAAAAAACGGCGCCCGAGCAGTCCGTGTCAAAACGGCTGCGAAGGGCGCCAAGAGCAAAGCGCTCCGAGTTTCTCGGAGCGCTTTTGTTTGGGCGCGCGCGAGGTGTCCATTGGAGCGTATTGCGTGACGGTGGGCTGAACAGCCGAAGCCTTGTGTCGGACCGCAACAAACACTGGCACCGGCATCACATAGCTAGCTTTTGCAACATTTGCTGCCCACCCAGCACCGCCAGTGCCCGTTTGACGTTGTAGGCCAGTGTCGCCAACGCGATCTCCGCGCCGGCCCCCGTCAGGCCTCGCATCAGGAAGCGGGGCTTCTCGAAGATGTGGAACTTCAGGGCCGCAAACGGGTGTTCGACGGTGCAGCGGCGCAGCCTCATTGCCTGGGGTGTAGCGCGCTGGTGGATGCGCTGCAATGCCTCTTCGTAGAGATGGCGACTGAGCGTGCGCCGTGGGGCCTGCGTGCAGCGCGCCTTCATCGCGCAAGCGCCGCAATCGCCGGGCTGCGCTGCATAGATCACGACCTTACCCGCCCGATGCAACTGCTTGCGCTGCAGCAGTTTGTCTGCCGGGCAGACGTAGGCGTCAGCCTGTGCGTCGTAGGTGAAGCGGCCTTGGTCGAACAAGTCCCCCTCGCCCTGGTTGTTGACCGCGCGCTTGACGGGGACATGCACCCGCACGCCTTGATCCTCCAGCGCCTGCGCCTGTTCGCCATTGGCATAGCCCGCATCCGCCACCAGCTTGAGCTCCGTGCCGCCCAGGGTCTGCTGCGCCGATTCGCCCATGCGCTGCAGGCAGCCGTTGTCACCCGCCTGCGCGTTGACCTCGTGGGCCACGATCAGGGCATGCTCGGCGTCGACGGCGGTCTGTACGTTGTAGCCCGGGCCCTTGCCCTTGAGCACTACAGCCTCGGGCTCGGTGCTCACGTAGCGCTGCTTGTCGCTGTCCACCTTCGCCAGCTCGGCCTGCTGTAGCTGCAGCCGCGCCAGCGCCTGGCGCAGCGCCTGAGCGTCCAGCTCCGCCTCGCCTTGCTGCTGGTCGGCCGCCTCCAACTCCTGCAGGTACTGCGCAATGCGCTGCTCCAGCTTGGCCTGCAGTTCGGCCCGCTGGACCTCGTCCAGGATGGCCTTGCCGCTGGCCACGGCCTGGAACTTCGTCCCGTCCACGGCCACCCACTCTCCGCGGATCAGACCGGCTTCGGCGCAAAAGCGCACGAACTCGGCCCCGGCTCGGCGTAGCGGCTGCGCGTTGCAGCGACGGAACTCGGCAATGGTCTTGTGGTCGGGCGTGAGCCGGTGCAGCAGCCACATCAGTTCGATGTTGCGCTGGCACTCCCGCTCCAGACGCCTCGATGAGCGGAACCGATTGAGGTAGCCGTACAGGTACAACATCAGCAGGTCCGCCGGGTCGTACGGCGGGCGGCCTGTGGCCTTGCTGTGGGCTCGAGCAAAACCCAGCGCCTTCAGGTCCAGCCGCGCCACGAACGCCGCGATCACCCGGCACACATGCTCCGGTCCGATCAACTCGTCCAGCGACACCGGAAACAGGCTGCCCTGGTCTCGACTCTGTCCTTGCACGTAGCCCATAAGAACAATGCCCTGCAACTTGCGTTGCAGGGCATTGTCTTCAGGCCTTCAGCTTAGCGTCAGAGTATTGACACGGACTGCGAGGGCGCCGTTTTCATTGCTAGGACCGCGAGGTCTTAGAACTTGGCGTTCATGCCCACGAAGAAGGAGCGGCCAAACACGTCGTAGTAGCCCGGGATGGTGTCCAGGGCTTGGGTACCGGCGGTACCCGATGCGAACAGCGGCGGCTTCTTGTCGAACAGATTGGTCACGCCTGCATACAGCTCCGTGCCCTTGTTCAGCGCGTAGCCGACGCGAACGTTGTGGTACGTATGAGCGGCGATCTTGGGGAAGCCTTCCTCGGTCGTTCCCGGAGCCATGTCGGCCTTGCCGATGTGGCGGATGTTCCAGTTCGCCTTGAATGCACCCAGCTTCCAGCCAACGCTGCCGTTGGCGGTGAACTTGATGTAGCCCTGGTCGGTGGTCGAGCCACCAGCCTGACCCAGCAGATCGATCGTCGGGCCACCAGCGTAGCCCAGCAAGCTGGCCTTATCGTAAATGGTCGCGATGGCAGACAGGTCGAAGTCACCGAAGCGACCGGTCTTGAAGCCGTAACGAACGTCGATGTCCACGCCCTTGATGTCCATCGACGCGACGTTCTTCAACTGCTCGTTGACCGAGCGCAGCACGTAGTTGGCGCCGGGGGCCAGTGGATGGGTGCCACGTGTCACAACATCGCAATATGCGCGCGTGGTCGTGTCGTAGCAGAGGTTAACCGCTTCCTGGCGACTGATCGCCTTGATCATGTCCTGCACGCGGATCTCGAACCGGTCCACGGCGATCGACAGACCCTTGACCATGTTTGGCTGGAACACAAAGCCGTAAGTCCAGGTCGTGCCCTTTTCAGGGTTCAGATTAGCATTGCCGCCCGAGAAGCCCTCGACGCTTTGCTCGATGGATTGAGCAGGCGCGTAGTTGCCCGGAATGCCGTCGGTCGCGCAGTTGGCAGCACGAACTGCGTTCAGGTTGCGGCGTGTCGCGGTGCAGGGGTCGTTAATGACGCCGAAGGTCTGACCAATGCCGGACAACTCACCAGGCACCGGAGTGCGCACTGCACGCGCCTTCATTGCGCGGAAGCGCAGGCCTCCGACCGGCTCCCAGTCGCCACCCAGTTTCCAGGTGTCGTAGGTCTTGCCGCCGCTGCTGGAGTGGCGGGCCGCGCCTTCCAGGTTCAGCGAGTTGATGAAGGGCTTGTCAGCCAAGACCGGCACCAGGATTTCGGCGAAGACTTCCTTGGTCTTGATCTTCACATAGTCGGTATCACCAATCTGGTTGCCGGTCACATTACCCAGATTGATCTGGGTGTCATGATCCATATAGCCAGACAGGCTGCGTTGCTGGCCACCGACGGCGACGCGGACATCGCCAGCCGGCAGCTTGAACACCGAACCCGACAGCGAGGCGATGGTGTCGTTCATCGAGCTCTGGCCGGTGGAGCGGGTGTCCACCATCAGATAGTCCTTCATCGCCTGGGTGTAGGGGGCGAAGGGATTGATCGGCACACAGCCATTGCCGCGCGCAGCCACATCGGAACACTGATAGACGCCGGAGCCCGGAGCGGTCTCCGAAACGCGCAAACCGTTATACAGCTGTGCACGGCCCACCGAGCCCTCGGTGCCCAGGTTCACACGGGTGCGACCAAAGGTGCTCGACAGTTCCCAGCGCCAGTCATTGCCGAAACCAGCCAGAGTGTCCAGTTCGCCCTTGATGCCGACGACGGTGCGATACATGGTGCGCTCGCTGGTCGCGCCGCGATTGCCGCCCATGGTCTCGTCGGAGAAGCGCTGCCACCAAGTCATCTGTGTGTCGCCAGCGGCAATCATGGCGTTGCGCAGAGCAGCAGGCATGAAGGGGTTGTTCACCGGGATGCTGGCTTCCAGGCCAGCATAGAGATCAGAGCTGGACTGGAAAGGATGGCCTTCAAATCTGGAGGCAATCGAAGTATTCGCGAAATTGAACTCACCGAAGGCCGTGACGTTCTTGTTGACTTTGTACTCGGCTTCACCGGCCACCAGCACACGCTTGGTCGGGATCGCCAGGTCTCGCTGGCCGTTGCGGTTATAGCCGTCAGTAGCGGTGGCGAACGGGATCAGGCCGCCGGTGGCATTGGTGAAGCTGCTGCCACGACGGGTGTAGCTGGCTGAAGTTTGGGCAGCTGCGTTTTCAATGAAGAATCGCCCGTTGGCGCCGACACCGGAGCGGGCGCTGGGGCCAAAGATCGGGTTATCCGGGACGGTCCAGAAGAAGTCGTCCTTGCAGAACTCACGATCGGCGCAGCTGACTTGGCCTTGTTTGTCAAACTGGAAGGTCAGTGTGGCGCGGCCGGCATCGCCGAACTTGCCGCCCATCAGCAGCGACGCGCTGGGGTTCTTGTTGTCACCCTTGTCGGACTCGCCATAGCTGACGTTCAGCTCGATGCCATCGAAGTTCTTCTTCGTGATGATGTTGATCACGCCGCCCATCGCATCGGCGCCGTAAATGGCCGAAGCGCCGCCGGTGATGACTTCGATGCGCTCGATATTGGCGGTCGGGATGGAGTTGAAGTCAACTGCCGTGTCGGTCGAGGTGCCGCCAGGCACGCGGCGACCGTTGATCAGCACCAGACTGCGGTTGGCGCCGAGGTTGCGCAGATTGGCATTGTTCAGGCCCGAGGACTCAACACCGGAGAAGGTTGACTGTGTACGCGAAGAGCCGAAGGCGGGCGAGAACTGCGGCAACTGGGTCGCCATGTCGGCGAAGTTTTCCATGCCCAGATTGCTCATGGTTTCCGCGCTGATCGCCAGCACCGGCGTGGAACTGGTCAGGTTGGGGCGCACGATGCGCGAACCGGTCACGACGACGGTTTCCACCTTCTCGACCGTGGTGCCGGTGCTCTGCGCCATTGCTGGCACCAACAAGGTCGGCAGCAGGCCGCCGGCCAGCAAGGCAGCAGCGGTACTCACTCGGGTTTTCTTAAACATGTGTGCTCCAAAAAAAGGCTTTTGACCGATCTGTCACCGCTTGTCTGCGGCTCGCGAGGGTCAGGTGACCGGGCGCGAATTAGCGTTGCGGATTCTATGGAGCGACACCAAATAGACACATGCGGAAACACGCGCATGTCGCTGCAGGGCAACGGGGTTTTGTGCGCATAGCATGCGAACTTGCGTCGAATGGCAAGCAACCTAGGGTAAGCCTGGGGGTTCCGGCCTCCTAGAATTCAGTCCCGACCCTGATCGAATTGCCCGCCATGACCATCCCCGCAGCAACAGTCGCAGCCTCAGGCAACAGTCTGCCGACCCATTGCGAGGTGCTGATCATCGGCGCCGGTCCAGCCGGCTCGGCGGCCGCACGCCGACTGGCCCAGCAGGGCCTGGATGTGCTGCTGGTCGACCAGCACAAGCCCGGCCGCGACAAGATCTGCGGCGATGGTCTGATCCCGGATGCCCATGCCGCGCTGTCGCGGCTCGGCGTGCTGGATGCGGTGATGGCCAAGGCGCAGCGCATCGCGCATGTGGGCTGCATAGGCCCGCGCGGCGGCCGCATCGATGTGCCGGGCAATCTGGCGGTGCTGCCGCGGCGCGAGCTGGATCTGCTGCTGCTGGAGGCGGCGCAGGCGGCCGGCGCGCGCGTGCTGACGCCCTGGCGTTTCGAGGCGCCGCTGGAGGATGCGCAGGGCCGTGTCGTCGGCGCCCGGCTGCGGCAGGATGAGCAAGTGATCGAGATCCGAGCCCGCTGGCTGCTGCTGGCCACCGGCGCGACGCCGATGGCCCTGAGCGCCGCCGGCATGTGCGAGCGCCACACGCCCAGCGGCGTGGCCTTGCGCGGCTATGTGCGGGCACCTTCAATGGTGGGGCGCATCAAGGCCATGGACGTGGTCTGGAGCCGGGCGCTGCGGCCGGGCTATGGCTGGATCTTTCCAGCGCCCGATGACTGCTTCAATATCGGTGTCGGCGTGACCGGCAGCCACAGCTCCGCCGCCGGCAAGGGGGCCAAGAAGGCGCTGAATCTGCGTGCCATCTTCGATGCCTTCACCACGCATTACGAGCCCGCCGCGCAGCTGATGCGCGAGGGCGAGCTGGTCGGTGAGTTGAAGGGCGCGCCGCTGCGCTTCAGCCTGGAGGGCGCGCGCTGGAGCCGGCCCGGCCTGATGGTCACCGGCGAGGCGGCGGGCTCCACCTACTCCTTCACCGGCGAGGGCATCGGCAAGGCGCTGGAGACCGGCATGCTGGCCGCCGAGGCGGTGCTGGCCCATCGCGAGGACGATGCCGCGGCGCGCGCCCTCTACGAGCAGGGCCTGCGCGGACTCAAGCCCAAATTCGATCTCTATGCCCGCGCCGACCGCATCAACGGCACACCCTGGCTGGTCGACCTGCTGATCTGGCGCGCGCAGAAAAGCCCGCGCATCCTGCGGCGCATGAGCGGCGTGCTCAACGAGACCAGCAATCCCGGCAGCCTGATCACTGTCAAGGGGCTGACCCGCTTGTTTCTGGAGTAGCCCTGATGTGTCAACTGCTGGGCATGAATGCCAACACGCCGACCGATGTGATGTTCAGCTTCACCGGCCTGGCCACCCGCGCCGACGAGCACAAGGACGGCTTCGGCATCGCCTTCTTCGAGGGCCACGGCTTGCGCCATTTCGTCGACCACCACAGCGCCCGTGCCTCGCCGCTGGCTGAGCTGGTCAAGCACTACCCGATCAAGAGCGATAACGTCATCGCCCATATCCGCAAGGCCACGCAGGGCCAGGTGGCGCTGGAGAATACCCACCCCTTCCAGCGCGAGCTGTGGGGGCGCTACTGGGTGTTTGCGCACAACGGCAATCTGGTCGACTTCCATCCGCGCCTGCATGCCGCCTTCAAGCCGGTTGGCCAGACCGACAGCGAGCGCGCCTTCTGCTGGCTGATGCAGGAGCTGGCCAAGGCGCACTGCGACGTGCCCAGCATCGCCGAGCTCAGCGCCACGCTGGCCGAGCTGATGCCGCAGCTGGCGCGCCACGGCACCTTCAACATGCTCTTGTCCAACGGCCAGGCGCTGTGGGCCCATGGCTCCACCCATCTGCACTATCTGCTGCGGGCCCATCCCTTCGGCCCGGTTCAGCTCAGCGACGAGGACCTCAGCGTCGATTTCGCCCATCACACCACGGCCCAGGACCGCGTCGCGGTGATTGCCACCGAGCCGCTGACCCGCGACGAACCCTGGGTCGCGTTCGCGCCCGGCGAGTTGAAGGTGTTTGTCGACGGCGCCCTGCTGGCGCGCTGAAGCCACCGCCCAACCGCCGAATCCGCCATTCGCCGCAGCACCAGCGAGCGGCGCCCGGCGCCTGCCTAGACTGTCACCCATGAGCGAATCCATCCGCAAGCCCGCCGCACTGGACTGGACCCAGTGGCTGTGCCCCGGGCCGCGCCGGGTTTTCTCCGCCGAGGAACTGGTGCGCGCCGGCACCCAGGCCTGGCCGCGCGGCATCGACCACTATGTCTACGGCAACACCCTGGTGATGCTGCTGATTTTCAGTGCCGAGCTGCCCGAGGGCTGGGGCCTGCCGGTGCTGCTGCTGAGCCTGGGCGCTGCGGCCGCCGCGCTGGCCGTCGCGCGCTGGCTGTGGCGGCAACCGAGCCGGCTGCGCCTGAATATCGCCAGCTGGCTGCTGACCCTGCTGTTCCTGCTGGGCCTGCTGCTCTACCAGGGCCGGGGCTACCCGACGCCGGTCCTGCCGCTGCTGGTGGTGACCGGCGCGCTGGTGACGGCGCTGAGCGCCTGGTGGTTTCTGACCCTGTACCGGGTGCAGCAGATCGAGGCCCGGCTGGCCGAGCTGGACGAGCAGGCCCGCAGCCTGAGCCTGGCGCGCCGCCTCGCCACGGCCCAGATCCAGCCGCATTTCCTGTTCAACACCCTGGCCTCGCTGCAGCACTGGGTCGACACGCAGGACGGCCGCGCCGGCCCCACCCTGCGCTCCTTCACCCGCTATCTGCGCGCCACGCTGCCGATGTTCGAGCGCGATGCGCTGAGCCTGGCCGAGGAGCTGGCCATCGTGCGCAGCTATCTGGAGGTGATGCAGGCCCGGCTGGGCGAGCGGCTGCGCTGGGCGCTGCGGACCGAGCCGGGGCTCGATGCGCTGCAGCTGCCGCCCGGGGCCTTGCTGACCCTGGTCGAGAACGCGATTGCCCATGGCATCGAGCCCAGCCTGCGCGGCGGCCGCATCGAGGTGCAGGTGCACGCCGAGGCGGGCCGGGTGCTGCTGGAAGTCAGCGATGATGGCGCCGGCCTGACGGCAGCGCCCTGCGATGGCGTCGGCCTCGCCAACACCCGCGCCCGCCTGGCCCAGCTGCATGGCGAGCGCGCCCGGCTTGAAGTCCTGCCGCAGCAGCCCGGCTGCCTGGCCCGCATCACGATTGACCCGCATCCATGAGCGATATCAAAGCCCTGATTGCCGACGACGAAGAAGGCCCGCGCGAGCAGCTGCGCGCGGCGCTGGCCCGGCTGTGGCCCGAGCTGCAGATCGTGGCCGCCAGCGCCAATGGGGTCGACGCCTGGGACGACTATCTGGCCGACGAGCCGCAGATCTGCTTTCTCGACATCCGCATGCCCGGCCTGAGCGGCATCGAGGTGGCGCGCCGCATGGCCGCCACCGCCACGCCGCCGCAGGTTGTCTTCGTCACCGCCTTCGACGACCACGCCATCTCGGCCTTTGACGCCGGTGCGGTCGACTATCTGTTGAAGCCGGTGGACGAGGCCCGCCTGAGCCAGGCCATCACGCGCCTGCAGGGTCGAGTGCAGCGCCGGCAGCCGGGCCCCGATCTGCAAGCGCTGCTGCAGCAGCTGCTGCCGCAGGTGGCCGCGGCCCGCCTGCAGCGCCCGATCCAGGCCTCGCTGGGCCGCGAGGTCAGGCTGATCGCGCCGGAGGACGTGATCTTCTTCGAGAGCGACAACCGCTACACCCGGGTCGTGCATCTGGGCGGCGAGGCCTTGATACGCACGCCGCTGAAGGAGCTGCTGGCCAGCCTGGACGCCGAACAGTTCTGGCAGGTCCACCGCTCGGTGCTGGTCAACAGCCGCCAGATCGCCAGCGCTCTGCGCATCGACGAGAACACCATGGTGCTGACCCTGAAGGGCCGCGAGGAGAGGCTGCCGGTGTCGCGCCAGTTCCAGGGCCTGTTCAAGGGCCAGTGACGCACTGCGCGCCCAAGCGGGTCAACCCGGCTGCGGCGAGACCGGGCTTTGGGCACAATCGGCCGCACTGCCAATACCGCTCCCGCCATGTCAGCCCTGCCCAGCCCGCGATTCGACGAGTTCTACCGCTACGAGGAGCTGAGCCAGCTCCTGTTCGCCTATGCCGAGGCGCGGCCCAATCTGGTCTCGGTGCGCAGCATCGGCAAGAGCTACGAGGGCCGCGGTATCTGGGCTTTGGTGCTGACCAATACCGCCACCGGCGCCGATATCGACAAGCCGGCCTTCTGGCTGGACGGCAATATCCACGCCGCCGAGCTAACTGCCTCGACCACCTGCCTGTACTACCTGCACGACTTGCTGCTCAAGTACGGCACTGATGTGCAGGTGACCCAGTTGCTGGACACGCGCGTCATCTATATGGTGCCGCGCCTGAACCCCGACGGCGCCGAGCTGGCCCTGGCCGAGAGGCCGCGCCACATCCGCTCCTCGACCCGCCGCTACCCCTATGACGAGGAGCCGGTCGACGGCCTGAGCATCGAGGACGTCGACGGCGACGGCCGCATCCTGACGATGCGCGTGCCCGACCCGCATGGCGGCTACAAAAAGCATGAGCAGGACCCGCGCCTGATGGTGGCGCGCGAGCCCGGCGAGTTCGGCGGCGAGTATTACCGGCTGATCCCCGAGGGCTTCATCAAGAACCACGACGGCCTGACGGTGACGGTCAACCGCGACCGCGAAGGGCTGGACTTGAACCGCAACTTCCCCAGCGAGTGGCGCCAGGAGTACAAGCAGGTCGGCGCCGGCCCCTACCCGACCAGCGAGCCCGAGGTGCGGGCCATGGTGGACTTCATCACCGGCCATCCGAACATCGGCGCGGCGATCAGCTATCACACCCACAGCGGCGTGATCCTGCGCCCCATGGGCGGCCACAGCGACGAGGACATGATTCCCGAGGACCTGTGGGCCTACAAGCGCTTCTCGGAGCTGGGCGTCAAGCACAGCGGCTACCCGGCCATCAGCATCTGGCACGACTTCAAATACCACCCCAAGGAAGTCATCTCCGGCACCCAGGACTGGGTCTACGAGCATCTGGGCGCGCTGTTCTGGGTGGTCGAGATCTGGTCGCCCAACAAGGAGGCCGGCATCGAGGGCTATAAGTGGATCGACTGGTACCGCGACCACCCGGTCGAGGACGACCTGAAGCTGCTGAAGTGGAGCGACGAGCAGTGCGAGGGCCGGGCCCATGTGGACTGGCGGCCCTTCCAGCACCCGCAGCTCGGCGCGGTCGAGATCGGCGGCTGGGACAAGATGAACTACTGGCGCAATCCGCCGCCGCATCTGCGCGAGCGCGAGGCCGCGCGCTTCCCGGGCTGGATGAACCAGATCGCGCTGTCCCTGCCCAAGCTGGAGCTCTTGCGCACCGAGGTGCGGGCGCTCGGCCCCGACACCTGGCGCGTGCGCCTGGCGGTGGCCAATAGCGGCTATCTGCCGGCCTACATCACCAAGCGGGCGCTGGAGCGCAAGGTGGTGCGCGGCGTGATGTTCGAGATCCACCTGCCGCCCGGCAACCCCGAGATCAGCCTGCTCGGCGGCAAGGAGCGCATCGAAGGCCCGCAGCTCGAAGGCCATGCCCCCAAGCAGAGCCAGCAGGCCTTCCTGCCCAGCCGCGAGGTCACGGCCGACCGGGCCGTCGGCGAGTGGGTGGTGCGCGCGCCCAAGGGCACGCGGCTGGCGCTGACGGCCAGTGCCGAGCGGGCCGGCACGGTGCGGACCGAGGTCGTGCTCGACTGAATTCAGTCCACGCTGCAGCGCTCCTTTTGCAAGCTCGCCAGCAGCGGCGGCCCCAGCGACTTCAGCAGCTGCACCGACAGCGCGCTGGTGAAGTGGTAGCGCGCCGCGTCGGGCTCGTGCACATAGCTGGTGACGGTGCCGAAATAGCGCTCGCCCAGCGTGAAGACCAGGGTGCCGGAGCGCTCGACGACGCGCTCCGAGATCAGGCGGCCGTTCTTGTCGACCCGGGTCTGGCGATGGTCGCCGGTGCCGGTCTTGCCGCCCACCGGCAAGACCTGACCCTGGGCGTCGAGAAAGACGCCGCGCAGCCGCCTTGCCGTGCCGTCCTCGACCACCGCGACCAGGGCGCGCCAGGCGGCCTCGGCCACCGCCGGCGCCAGCACCTGCTGCACCGCCGCGCCGCGCGCCTCCAGCCGGGTGTCGAAGGGCGTGCCGGCCGCGAAATGCAGGGCCTCGATCGGCTGCTGGGGCCGGCGCGCGCCCTGGTTGACGATGATGCCCATCAGCTCGGCCAGCGCCGCCGGGCGGTCGCCGGAGGCGCCGATCGCGCTGGCATAGGAGGGCGTCAGCCGGTCGAAGGGATAGCCCAGCCGGCGCCATGACTGCAGCAGGCCGTCGAAGGCCTCGCGCTCCAGCATCTGGCGCAGGCGCTGGTCCTGGGCGGCGCGCTGGCGGGTCTTGAACAGCCAGGCATAGGCCTGCTGGCGGGCCTCGGCGCTGGCCGCCAGCAGCTCCTCGGGGCCGACGTCCGGCGTCTGCTGCAGCCGCCCCACCAGCCACAGCTCCAGCGGGTGGCGGCCGGCCAGATAGGCCCGGTCGGCCAGCGACAGCGCCTGGTAGCGGCGGTGCATGGCGGCATCGACCCTCGCCTGGGGCAAATGCTCGGCCAGCCAGGTGCGCAGCCGCGCTTCGTCGGCCGCCGGCTCCAGCAGATAGAGCAGGGCGGCGCGGGCCGGCAGCGTCGGCCGCGTGTCGGCCAGCAGCCGCTCGCGCGCCTGCGCGGCCGACAGGCCCTGGTATTTGCGCAGAAAGCCGGCCAGGTAGTGACCGCCCTCGGCCGCGGCGAAGCGCTGCAGCAGGGCCTGGCGGCGCGGATGCCCGGGCTCGGCCAGCAGCGCGGCAGCGTCGCCGCCGTGGATGCGATGCTGGATGATGTCGCGCATCAGCCGGATGAAGACCAGATTGACCGAGTGCTTGAAGGCCTCGCTGACCGAAAACTGCTGATGCTGGTGTTCGGGCGCGAAATTCTCGAAGCGGTGCAGGCCGCCGCCGGTGAAGAAGGCCTCGCCCGGATGGGCCGAGTAGCGGCGCTGCAGCGCGGCGTCCAGCATCGCCGGCAGCTCGCGCGGCGGCTGGGTTTGCAGCAGGTAGTCGCGGGCCCACAGCGACAGCGCATCGCGGCCGGCCGGCTTCAGCGCGCGCAGCTCATCGGGCCTCAGGCCGGCCCAGCGCTGGTGCAGCTCGGCGATGACTTCCAGATAGGAGATCAGCGTGCGCAGTTTGGCGGTCGAGCCCAGGTCCAGCTTGGCGCCCAGATTGACGTCGAAGGGCTGGGCCAGGCTGTCGGCCTGCACGCGCAGCCGGTTGCTGTGCGCTCCGCGCTCGTAAATCGTCAGGCTGAACACCAGCGGGCGCAGGTCGGCACCGGCCTCCAGCAGATGGGGGCCGTAAAGCCCGGCGGCGCGCGCCGCTTCGGGCTTTTGCAGCCCCGCCAGCGTGCGCGTGGCCAGGGCCTGGGCGCGGCCATCCAGGCTGGTCTGCACCGCCAGATCGAGCCGGTCCAGCTCGTAGCTGCGCGGCATGTCCAGCAGCGCGGCCAGCTTGACCCGCAGCGCGCCGCTGGCCTTGCGCTGCACGAAATCGGGCCGCTGCGGCTGCGGCCCCGGCTCGGCCCGTGTCAGCGCCAGCGGCAGTGCCGCATCGCGCAAGCCCAGCGGGATCGCGCCGGCCTCGGCCAGCAGGCGCAGATAGCTGTCGGTCAGGCGCCGCAGCGCCTGACCGTCGCCGCGCAGGAACTGGCTCGGGCGGCGCTGCGCGATCAGCAGCGACAGCGCCTGCTTGTAGGCCAGGGCCTGGGCCGGGCTCGCGTCGGTCTGCTGCAGCAAGAGGCGGTTGACGCTGTCGGCGTCACGCCCATACCAGGCCCAGAGCCCGTCGCCGAGGCCGTGCACCTCGCCGATGCCGGGGCGCGCGGCCAGCGGCACGGTGTTCAGATAGTCGCGCAGGATCTCGCGCCGGCGCCCCAGGGTCTGCTCGCCGTCCAGATAGGCGCGCTGCGAGGCCGAGGCCATCTGGCGCAGCTTCTCGCCGACCGAGCCGGTGCGGCCCTGCGGCGAATGGCGGTATTTCTCGATCTGGGTCGCCAGGGTCGAGCCGCCGGACGCCGGCCGGCTGGCATCGATGCGTTGCTGCAACTGTTGCAGCGCGGCCTTGCCGAAGCGCTCGGGGTCCAGCGCCGGATTGCGGCGCGGCGCGTCCTCGTCGAGCAGATGGCGGTCCTCGATGAACAGCAGGGTCTGCACCAGCAGCGGCGGGATGTCCTCGAAGCGCGCGTACTGGCGCTGCGGCTGGCGCAGCGCCAGCAAGGCCTCGCCACGGCAGTCGCGCAGCAGCAGGCCGGCCTGGCTTTTTTCGCGGTAGGGGATGAACAAGCCCTGTCCGGCCATGGCCAGCAGCTGCGGCGACTGGCGGGCCTGGCTGGCGACGACGAAACCCTGCTGCTGCAGGCGCTCGATGTGCTGCGGCAGCGCGCTATAGCCCATGCGTTCGTCGTAGGGGCCATCGCCCGGGAAGCTGATGCTGGGGCTGGGGCCGGCCTCGACGCGGTAGCTGGCCTCGCGCGCCGCCGAGGACCACAGCGTGGCCTGCAGCCGCGAGCTGCGCAGCTCGGTAAAGCCCGCCAACGCCGCCGTGGCCGCCAGTCCACCACCCAGCCAGATCAGTCCGACCGCCCTTGCCATGACCGCCTCGCATCACGCTTGACCGGTCTTCAGTCTGTGCTTTCGCGCCGCCCGGAGCAAGCGACGATCCCGCAGATGAGCGGCCGATCAGCGGCCCGGATCGCCCGCTTATCGGCGCATCGCGGCGCCGTCCTCAGCTGGGCTTGCGATCCTGCTCGGCGGCCGCCAGCACGGCCTCGCGCCACAGCCGGGCCGGCACAAAGGTGCGCAGCTGCTCCATCGCCTTGGCGATCAGCTCGGGGTGCAGCTCGTGGCCGATGCCGGGCTTGACGTCGGCGGTGACATCGGCGCCCAGCTGCACCAGGATCTGGGCCGCCTGCACGATGTCGCGGTAGGGCATGCGCTCGTCGGCCATGCCGTGCAACAGGTGCAGGCTGACCTCCTCGGGGGCGTGCTCGGGCAGGCTGGCATAGCGGCCGCCAAAGGCCAGCACGCGGCCGGCCAGCCGGGGCTCGGCCTGCACCGCCTCCAGCGCCATGATGGCGCCCTGCGAGAAGCCGCCCAGGGCGACGCGCTCCCAGGGCAGCTCGAAGTGATCCGCCCAGTGCCGCACCAGCGCGATGAAGCCGGGCAGCGCGGCCGCGACCCGTTCGATGCGGCTGCTGTCGTCGATCCGCTGCAGCGAAAACCATTGGTAACCTGCGGCCGCAGTCGCTGCCCCGTCGAAGGCCTCGGGCGCATCGATACTCAGCACCGCGGCCTGCGGGTACTGGGCGCGCAGGGCCTGGGCCAGCGGCGTCATCTGCGAGCCATCGCTGCCCAGGCCGTGGAACAGCAGGAACAACAGCTGCGGCGCCTGGCCATCGGGCAGCAGCATCAGGGTGGGCGTGGGGAGGTCGGGCTTGCTCATGGCCCTATTGTGAATCGCGGAACGCCGTGCGGCGTCGCAAGCGGAAAGAGGGCGGGGATGGAACTGAAGGTCAACGGGCAGGTTCATGCGCTGCCCGCGCATGCGGGCGATGCCGCGATGCCGCTGCTGTGGGTGCTGCGCGACGGGCTGAACCTGACCGGCACCAAGTTCGGCTGTGGCGTCGCGGCCTGCGGCGCCTGCACGGTGCATATCGATGGCCAGGCCGCGCGTGCCTGCGTGACGCCGCTGGCCAGCGTGCAGGGCAAGGCCGTCACCACCATCGAGGGCCTGGCAGCCGGCGCGCTGCAGCAGGCCTGGATAGCCCACCAGGTGCCGCAGTGCGGCTACTGCCAGAGCGGCATGCTGATGGCCGCCGCCGCGCTGCTGGCCGGCAAGCGCAGGCCCAGCGACGCCGACATCGACGCGGCGATGACCAATCTGTGCCGCTGCGGCACTTATCCGCGCGTGCGCGCGGCGATCAAGGATGCGGCCGCCCAGATGAGCGCGCCCAAGCCGGCGGGCCAGCGCGCATGAAGCGCCGCACGCTGCTGCTGTCCGGTCTTGGCGCGGCCGGCGCCCTGCTGGTGGGCTTTGCCGCGCTGCCGCCGCGCAGCCGGCTGGGCCATGCGAAGACGCAGGCCGTGGTCGACGGCGAGATCGGCTTGAACGGCTGGATCAAGATCGCCACCGACGGCAGCGTGCTGCTGGCGATGAACCGCAGCGAGATGGGCCAGGGCGTGCATACCGCGCTGGCCCAGCTGGTGGCCGAGGAACTGGCCGTGCCGCTGGCGCGGCTGCGGCTGATCGCGGCCGGCCACGAGTCGCTGTACGGCAATGTCGCGATGTTCGTCGGCCAGCTGCCGCTCCCGCCGCGCAGCCTGGAGCCGGGCCAGGAAAGCCCGGCCGCAAGACTGGGAGCCTGGACCGTGGCCAAGCTGGCGCGTGAGCTGGGTATCAACGCCACGGGTGGCAGCTCCAGCATCGCGGATGCCTGGGAGCCGCTGCGCTGGGCCGCCGCCACCGCCCGCCAGCAGCTGCTGGGCGCGGCCTCGCTGCGCTGGAAGCTGCCGCTGACCGAGCTGCGCATCACCGCCGGCGTGATCAGCCATGTGGCCTCGGACGATAGCGCCCATTACGGCGAGTTCGCCCAGGCGGCGGCCGCCACGCCGCCCGGCGAGGTGGGGCTGAAGCCGGCGGCGCAATGGACCCTGATCGGGCAGTCCGCGCCGCGCCTGGACCTGGCCGCCAAGATCGATGGTTCGGCGCGCTTTGGCATCGATGCGCGGCCGCCGGGCTTGCTGTATGCGGCGATCCGCCACGCGCCGGCGCTGGGCGGCGCGCCCGGCGCGCTGCCGGTCGAGGCTGCGCTGCGCCAGCCCGGGGTCGAGAGAGTCGTATCGCTGGGGCCTTATGCCGGCGGCCAGGCGGCGGTGGCCGTCGTCGCGCGCAACAGCTGGCATGCGCTACGTGCCGCGGCGGCGCTGGAGATCGAGTGGCAGGGCCGACCGGCCGGGGCACTGGACAGCGCGCGCATCGCCACCGCGCTGGCCGAGGCGGCGCGCCGCGCCGCCGCCGACGGGCTGGCCTTCGCCAGCGAGGGCGATGCCGAGCGGGCGCTGGCCGGCCCGGGCCGCAAGATCGAGGCGCTCTACGAAGCCCCCTATCTGGCCCACGCGGCGATGGAGCCGATGAACTGCACGGCCCGGGTGCGCGACGGCCGGGTCGAGCTCTGGGTACCGACCCAGGTGCCGGGTCTGGCCCGCGAGCTGGCCGCGCGCGTGGCCGGTGTCGCGCCCGAGGCGGTCACCGTGCATGTCAGCTACCTGGGCGGCGGCTTCGGCCGGCGCCTGGAGATCGACTTCGTCGGCCAGGCCGTGCGGGTGGCACTGGAGACCGGCGGTCGGCCGGTGCAACTGCTGTGGTCGCGCGAGGAGGACATGAGGCACGACTTCTACCGCCCGGCCGGCGCGGCTTTTTGCGAGGCGCTGCTGGGTGAGGATGGCAAGCCGCTGGGCTTGCGCATCGGCAGCGCCGGCGATGCGATCTCGCCGCGCTGGATGGAGCGGGTGCTGCCGGCGCTGGCCGGGCCGGTGGATCTGCCCGACAAGACCGCAGCCGAGGGTCTGTTCGACCAGCCCTATGCCGTGCCGCATCAGCGCATTGCCCATCTGGCCACGCACTCGGGCGTGCCGGTCGGCTTCTGGCGCTCGGTCGGTCATTCGCACCATGCCTTCTTCATCGAGAGCTTTGTCGACGAGCTGGCCCACGCGGCCGGCGCCGATCCGCTGGACTACCGCCTGAGCCTGCTGGACGGCCTGCCGCGCCATGCGGCGGTGCTGAGGCTGGCGGCCGAGAAGGCCGGCTGGGGTCAGGCCTTGCCCAGGGGCCAGGCACGCGGCCTGGCCCTGCACGAGAGCTTCGGCAGCATCGTCGCCCAGGTCGTGGAACTGACGCAGGACAGCGGCGGGCGGCCCCAGGTGCTGCGCGTGGTCTGCGCGCTGGATTGCGGCACCGTGGTCAACCCGGCCATCGTCGAGCGCCAGATGGAGGGGGCCATCATCTTCGGGCTGACGGCGGCGCTGTTCGGCCGCATCGACATCCGCGATGGTGTCGTGCAGCAGCGCAATTTCCCCGACTACCCGCTGCTGAGCCTGGCGCAGACGCCGCGCATCGAGACCCATCTCATCGCCAGCCACCATGCGCCCACCGGCGTTGGCGAGCCCGGCACCCCGCCGGTGGCACCGGCCGTGGCCAATGCCTGGTTTGCGCTCACCGGCGAGCGGCGTCGGCGCCTGCCGCTGCTGCCCTAGGCGCTGCGTCGCCGCGGCGCAGCCACAGGCCGAACAAGGTGCCGACGATATACATGCTGACCGAGTAGGCCGCCGCCGGCAGCGCCATCTGGAAGTTCTGCAGCACGCTCAGCGCGATATAGAGCGCCAGCGTCGAGTTGTGGATGCCGATCTCGAAGCTGATCGCGGTAGCCATCGGTTTGGCCAGACCCAGCGCGCGGCTCAGGTAGTAGCCCGACAGCAGGCTCAGCAGATTGAACGCCAGCACGATGGCGCCGATGCTGGCGGCCGAGTCGGCCAGCGCGCGCCACTCCTTGGCGATCGCGCCCAGCGCCAGCAGCGCCAGCACGACGGCGCTGAAGATCTTGAAGGGCTTTTCCAGCCGCGCCGCCAGCGCCGGGCGCCAGCGCGCCACGCTCATGCCGACGACCACCGGCAGCAGCACCACGGCCATCACCTCGGCGACCTTGGCGGTCTGCAGCGGCACGACGCCTTCGCCGATGAAATGCTGCAGCGCGAGGTTGGCGATCAGCGGCATGGTGATCACCGACAGCAAGGTGTTGATCGCGGTCAGCGAGATATTCAGCGCCACATGGCCGCCGAACAGATGCGAGAACAGATTGGCCGAGACCCCGCCCGGCGAGGCCGCCAGCAGCATCAGGCCCACCGCCATCACCGGCGGCAGGCCGACCAGCTGGATCATCGCGAAGCAGGCCAGCGGCAGCAGCAGCATCTGCAGCAGCAGCGCGATGGCCACCGCCTTCGGGTGGCGGCGCAGTCGCGCGAAGTCATCCAGGCTCAGCGACAGGCCGACACCCAGCATCACCAGGGCCAGCGAGATCAGCAAGAGGGTGGGCAGCAGGGCGGTCATCGGGCGTGGCTTGAGGGGTTGCTGAGGCGCCGATCTTGGCCGCGCGAGCCCCGGCCCACCAGCGGGATTTCGAGGCCCCGGGTATGCCCGAGGCTAGTGGGTCGCCAGCGCCCGCAACTGCCGGTCGTGCCAGCGCGCCAGCAGCAGGCTGGCGACCAGCGCGCCCAGCAGGGCCAGGAACATGTCCGACTGGGTGTCCCAGGGGTCGCCCTGGGTGCCGAGAAACTCGTCGGCGCCCTGGCCCAGCGCCAGCGCCGCCCACCATTCGATCAGCTCGTAGACCGCGCTGACCGCCAGCGCGACGCAGACCGCCAGAAAGCCGGCCATGCCTCGCCCGGCCACATGGCCACCGCGCAGCAGGATCTCGCGGGCCAGCAGGGCCGGGATCAGGCCTTGGGCGAAATGGCCGATCTTGTCGTAAGGGTTGCGCGAAAGTCCCATCAGCTCCTGCATCCAGAAGCCCAGCGGCACCCGCGCATAGCTGTAGGCGCCGCCGAGTATCAGGATCAGGCAGTGCGCAAAGATCAGCCCATACATCAACGGGCTGAGGGGAAAGCGCACGCGTGTGGCGGCCAGCAGCGGCACGGCGATCAGCACCGGCGCCACCTCCATCAGCCAGGTGGCGCGGTCATAGGGCTGCCAGCCTGAAACAGCCAGGGCCAGCAGAATCAGCAGGCCCATCAAGCTCAGTAGGCCCAGCCGGGGTGGTGTCGACATGCAGTGGCTCCTGAGTGGGGACGGCCTTCCGCCGCCGATCCACATAATATGCGGGCTTTGCTGACTGCTGCTGTGCCATGACCGCCTCGCCTCAAGCCAATACATCCCGCAAAGCCCTGGTGCTGTTCTCCGGCGGCCAGGACTCCACCGCCTGCCTGGCCTGGGCGCTGCAGCGCTATGCCGAGGTCGAGACGCTCGGCTTCGACTATGGCCAGCGCCATCGCATCGAGCTCGAATGCCGGCTGACCGTGCGCAGCGAACTGGCCCGGCAGTTCCCGGCCTGGGGCGCCAAGCTGGGCGAGGATCATCTGCTGGACCTGAGCCTTTTGGGCCAGATCTCCGATACCGCGCTGACCGAGGACCGCGCCATCGCGATGCAGGCCAATGGCCTGCCCAACACCTTTGTGCCGGGCCGCAACCTGCTGTTCCTGAGCTTTGCCGCGACCCTGGCCTACCGGCGCGGCGCCTCGGTGCTGGTGGGTGGCATGTGCGAGACCGATTTCTCGGGCTATCCCGACTGCCGCGACAACACCTTGAAGGCTTTGCAGGTGGCGCTGAGCCTGGGCCTGGACGCGCCCATGACGATAGAGACGCCGCTGATGTTCATCACCAAGGCCCAGACCTGGGCACTGACCGAGAGCCTGGGTGGCGCGGCGCTGAACGAGCTGGTCATCGAGCACACCCACACCTGCTATCTGGGCGAGCGCAAGACCCGGCACGCCTGGGGTTATGGCTGCGGCAGCTGCCCGGCCTGCGAGCTGCGCGCGCGCGGCCATGCGGAGTACATCGCGACATGAGCTGGTCGACCTTGGGATGGATCGTCGCGGCGCTGCTGCTGTTCTGGGGCATCGGCGCCTACAACCGGCTGATGCGGCTGCGCAATGCGATCGGCGAGGCTTTTGTGCAGCTGGACCAGCAGTTCGGCGCGCGCGCCGAGGTCAGCGCCCGGCTGCTGACCCTGGCGCGGCCGGCGCTGGAGAGCGAGCAGGCCGCCTTCGACGCGCTGGACAGTGCCCAGGCCGAGGTGCAGGCCGCCGTGCTGGCGGCCCGGAGCAAACCTTATGCGGGCGACCCGGTGGCCAGCCTGGCGGTGGCGACGGCCGTCCATGCGGCGGCGCTGACCCGGCTGGTGTCCCTGGTCGAACACCATGGGGAGCTCGGTCGGGACGCCGAGATCCAGGCCCAGCTGGCCGAGCTGAAGCTGATCGAACGCCAGCGTGCCTTCTCGCGCCAGGTCTTCAACCAGGCGGTCAGCCAGTACAACGAGGCGGCGAAGCAGTTCCCGACCCGGGTGCTGGCCAGCCTTTACGGCTTTGCCGAGGCGCGTTCGCTGTAGAAGCTTATTGCGATTGTTTTGTTGGCAAGTCGGGGGGCGCTGCATAAACTGCGCCGACTACACAACAAGGAGACTCCGATGAGCTTGCGAGCGATTCTGTTGGGCGCCGCGCTGGCCGCCGGTGCCGGTGCCGCTGCGGCCCAGGATGCCAAGACCCTACATCTGAAAGCCCTGGCCGCCACCTGCGCCAACTGCCACGGCACGGCGGGGCGCGCCGTCGAGGGTTCGGCGGTGCCAGGTCTTGCCGGCATGCCGGCCGCCTATTTCAGCGAGCAGATGAAGGCCTTCAAGAGTGGCGCCCGTCAGGCCACCGTGATGCACCAGCTGGCCAAGGGCTATAGCGAAGCCCAGATCGAACAGCTGGCCGGCTATTTCGCCGCCCTGCCACGTAACTGACGGAGACAAGACACATGATGCAAAGACGCAATCTCCTGCAGGGCGCGGCCGCCCTGTCCGTGCTGGGCCTGGCCGGCTGTGCCACCACCTCGGTGCCGAGCAAGGCCCGGGTGCTGGTGGTCGGCGGCGGCTATGGCGGCGCCACGGCGGCCAAATACATCCGGCTGCTGTCCGACTACAAGATCGAGGTCGTGCTGGTCGAGCCCAGCGAGGCCTTTGTCTCCTGCCCGATCTCGAACCTGGTGCTGGGTGGCTCGCGCCAGATCGGCGAGATCACCACGCCCTATGGCACGCTGCAGTCCAAGCACGGCATCACCGTGGTGCGCGACTGGGTGGCCAGCATCGATGCGGCCAAGAAGACCGCGACCCTGGCCTCGGGCCCGGTGATCGCCTACGACAAGCTGGTGCTGAGCCCCGGCATCGACCTGATCTGGGACTCGGTGGCCGGGCTCAAGGAGGCCAATGCCGCCGGCCAGATCCTGCAGGCCTGGAAGGCCGGTCCCGAGACGGTGGCGCTGCGCCGCCAGCTGGAGGCGATGCCGGACGGCGGCGTCTACGCGATCACGATTCCCGAGGCGCCGTACCGCTGCCCGCCCGGGCCCTACGAGCGCGCCAGCGTGATCGCCGGCTACTTCAAGCAGGCCAAGCCGCGTTCCAAGGTGCTGATCCTGGATGCCAACCAGGACGTCACTTCCAAGGGGCCGCTGTTCAAGAAGGTCTGGGCCGAGCAGTACAAAGGCATCATCGAGTACCGGCCGCAGCACAAGGCGGTGGCGGTCGACGCCAAGAGCAAGACCGTCAAGTTCGAGATCCAGGACGACGTCAAGGCCGATGTGCTGAATGTGCTGCCCAGCATGCGGGCCGGCGCCGTCGCGGTGCAGGCCGGCCTGGCCAACAGCAATGCGCGTTGGGTCAATGTCAACTATCTGAGCTTCGAGGCCACCGCCGCCAAGGACATCCATGTGCTGGGTGACGCTATCCAGATCGCACCGGGCATGCCCAAGAGCGGCCATATGGCCAACAGCCACGGCAAGGTCGCGGCGGCCGCCATCGTCGCCCAGCTCAATGGCTGGGAGATCAACCCGGCGCCGATGTTGACCAACACCTGCTACAGCTTCGTCGACGCGAAGAACGTCATCCACGTCGCCAGCGTGCATGAGTACGTCGCGGCCGAGAAGACCTTCAAGACCGTGGCGGGCTCTGGCGGCGTCTCTACCGGCCCGACTGAGCTGGAAGGCACTTATGCCTGGAACTGGGCGCGCACGATCTGGGCGGACTCACTGGCTTGACTAGTTGCAGACAATGGCGCCGGTATTGACCAACTCGTCGAACAGCGCCTTCAGTGCCTGCCCCGACATCGCGTAGGGGTTCAGCTTGGTGGTCTCGCAATACTTCAGCACCAGGGCCGGGTTCAGCCTCGACAGGTTGACCTGGCCCATGCTCCAGCCGGCGAAGTGGCGCTCGGCCACCTCCTCGTAGCTGAGCAGGATCACATCGCGGTGGCGGGTGTCGCCGATGATGGACTTGTAGCGCGCATTGACCGCGTCGCGCCCGCCCTCCAGCACCTGCATGAAGATGCCGTCGCTGTAGCACAGCAGGCCGGTCAGGCCTTCGGCCGGGTTGTGGGCGCGCGAGGACTTGAGGATGGCCGCGAGCTCGGCCTCGCTCATCGGGCTGGCGGCGCGGCTTGCATAAAGCAGACGGACTAGCATGGCAGTACTCCGATCAGAGGGGTCAGGGCTTGCGCTAGCGCGCAAGGACTGACCCCAGGACATTATTTTTTCGACAGCAGGGACAGGAATTCGCGGCGCAGATTGGCGTCCTTCAGGAAGGCGCCGCGCATCACGCTATTGGTCATCATCGAGTCGATGTCCTTGACGCCGCGCCAGTGCATGCAGAAATGGTCAGCCTCCATCACGATGGCCAGGCCATCGGGCTGGACCCGCTCCTGCAGCTCGTTGGCCAGCATGGTCACCGCCTCCTCCTGGATCTGCGGCCGGCTCATGATCCAGTCGCACAGCCGCGCGTACTTGGACAGGCCGATCAGATTGGAGTGTTCGTTGGGCAGCAGGCCGATCCAGACCCGGCCCATGATGGGGCACAGATGGTGGGAGCAGGCGCTGCGCACCGTGATCGGGCCGACGATCATCAGCTCGTTGAGCCGGGTCACATTGGGGAACTCGGTGACCGGCGGCGCGACGGCATAGCGGCCCTTGAAGATCTCGCGCAGATACATCTTGGCGACGCGCTTGGCGGTCTCCTGGGTGTTGTGGTCGCTGTCGGTGTCGATCACCAGCGCACGCAGCACCTCCTGCAGCTTGGCCTGCACCTCGGCCTGCAGCTCGTCGAGCTCGCCCTCTTCGATGAAGGCGGCGATATTGTCATTAGCATGGTGGCGGCAGCCGGCACCGCGCAGCCGGTAGCGGATGCGTTCGGAGGCGGGCAGGGCGGCCAGTTCGGCCTCGCTGCGGAAAATGGTGTCAGGCTTGTCCCCGGTCATGGGCGTCTCGGTAGTCTTTGTCCGGTCACCATTGTGTCCGGATTGCAAATTCCCTGCCGCCCCGGGGCGGCTGCGGGCTGCCCCTACACTGGGCGCGTGTCCTCTTCTTCCGCTTCCACCTCCCTGGCCCCGCCGCTGCAGCGGCTGCTGTTGCAGACGGCCGACGCCGTGCAGGCCGTGCGCGAGGGTCAGTCCTTGACCGCCGTGCTGGCGCGCTGCCCCCAGGAGCTGCGCCCCGGCACCCAGGCCCTGAGCTTTCATGTGCTGCGTCTGCTGGGCGCCGCCCAGGCGGCGCGTGCCCAGCTGGCCCCGAAGACGCCGCCGCCCAAGGTCGACAGCCTGCTGACCGTCGCGCTGGCCCTGCTGTGGCCCGCGGCCACGCCACCCTATGCCGATCACACGGTGGTGGACCAGGCCGTCAGCGCCGCGCGCAAGCGCGCCCCGGCCAGCGCCGGCTTCGTCAACGCGGTGCTGCGCCGCTTTCTGCGCGAGCGCGAGGCGGTGGTGCAGGCCGCGCAGCGCGAGCCGCAGGGCGAGTTCAACCACCCGCCCTGGTGGATAGAGCGGCTGCGCCAGGACTGGCCCGAGCACTGGCAGGCCGTGCTCAGAGCGAACAACGAACATCCGCCGATGAGCTTGCGGGTCAATGCCCGGCATGGCGACGCGGCCGCCTACCTGCAAAGGCTGGCCGCTGCCGGCATCGCCGCACGAGCGCTTGGGGCGCTGGCGCCCCAAGCCGTGGTGCTGGAGCGGGCCGTCCCTGTGACGGCGCTGCCGGGCTTTGCCGAGGGCGAGGTCTCGGTGCAGGACGCGGCGGCCCAGCTGGCCGCGCCGCTGGTGGTCCAGGCCTGGCAAGACCTGCCCCCCCTGGCCGCAGGCGCCCGGGTGCTGGACGCCTGCTCGGCCCCGGGCGGCAAAACCGCCCATCTGCTGGAATTGGCCGATCTGGAGCTGCTGGCCCTGGACACCGACCCGCAGCGCCTGGTCCGCGTCCAGGACAACCTGGACCGCCTGCACCAGCGCGCCAGTCTGAAGGCCGCGGACGCGCGCGATACCGCCGCCTGGTGGGACGGCCGGCCCTTCGACGCCATCCTGCTCGATGCGCCCTGCAGCGCCTCCGGCATCGTGCGGCGCCATCCCGATGTGCGCTGGCTGCGCCGGCCCGGTGATATCGCCCAGCTGGCCGCCATCCAGGCCGAGCTGCTGGAGGCGCTGTGGCCGACCTTGAAACCCGGCGGGCGGCTGGTCTATGCCACCTGTTCGATTTTCAAGGCCGAGGGGCAGGACCAGGTCGATGCATTTTTGCAACGCCATAGCGATGCGAGCCCGGTCCCGGTGCAGGGCTTCACGGGGCATCTGCTGCCCCTGGCCGACAATGGTCCGCAAGCGGGTGCGGGGGTCTCGGTGGTCGATGGCTTCTTCTACGCCTTGCTGATAAAGAACTGATTAGCCCCTTGCTCTTGCGCCTGCCGTTCTCCGCCGCCCCGTTGTCCGTCGCCCTGGCGCGAGCGGTGCTGCTGCGTCTGCTGCTGGCCCTGATGTTGCTGGCCGGGCTGGCGCCGGCCAGGGCCGACGGGGTGGAACTGGTGCAGCTGAGCACCGAGCGGGCCGAGGACGGCCTGCTGATGAGCTTCAGCACCCGCTTTGAGCTGCCGCGGCCGGTCGAGGACGCCTTGCTGAAGGGCGTGCCCATCTATTTCACCGCCGAGGCCTCGGTGCTGCGCTCGCGCTGGTACTGGCGCGATGAACGCGTCTCGCGGGTCTCGCGCAGCTGGCGCCTGGCCTGGCAGCCACTGACCCGCCAGTACCGCGTCAGCAACGGCGGCCTGCACCAGAGCTATGTCACCCTGCCCGAAGCCCTGGCCTCGCTGCGCGGCATTGCCGGCTGGCGGCTGGCCGAGGGCAAGGATCTGGAAGAGGGCAGCCGCTACTACCTGGAGTTCAGCTACCGGCTCGACACCAGCCAGCTGCCGCGGCCGATGCAGATCGGCCTGGGCTCGCCGCAGGGCTGGGCCCTGAGCGTCGAACGCAGCCTGGCGCTGAACCCCGATCTGACCAGCAACAAGCCATGACCCGCGCCGCGCGTTGGGCCTGGCTGGTCTCGCTGGTGGCCGTGACCGGCGCCAGCGGGGTGCTGGCCTTTTTGCTGTCGATCGGCGGCACCGCGCAGCGCGGCTTTTTCGAGCGCCACTATGTCTGGCTGTTCTGGCTCAACGCGGCGGTGGCAGCGGTGCTGGTGCTGGTCATCAGCGTGGCGGCGGTGCGCCTGGTGCTGCGGGTGCGGGCGGCCAAGTTCGGCAGCCGGCTGCTGCTGAAGCTGGCCGGCATCTTTGCGCTGGTGGGTGTGGTGCCGGGGCTGCTGATCTACACCGTGTCCTACCAGTTCGTGAACCGCAGCATCGAGAGCTGGTTCGATGTGCGGCTGGCCAGCGCGCTGGACGCCGGCCTGAACCTCGGGCGCGGCACGCTCGACGGCCTGGTCAACGAGCTGTCGAACAAGACCCGCGACGCCGCCGACCGCCTGACCGACACGCAAAGCCTGCAGCCGCTGGCGCTGGAGCGCATCCGCGAGCAGCTCTCGGCCCGCACCGTGGCCCTGGTGGGCAGCGGCGGGCAGATCCTGATGTCGGTGGGCGGCGACACCAGCGCGCTGGCGCCGGAGCGGCCCGGCGCGGTGCTGCTGCGGCAGGCGCGCGCCGCCGGGGTGATGAGCCAGCTCGAAGGCCTGGAGGACGAGGCCCAGGCCCTGCAGGGCAATGCCTTGCTGCGCGCGCTGGCCCTGCTGCCCAGCACCGAGATGAGCCTGGGCAGCGCCGACCGCTATCTGATGGTGGTGCAGCGCCTGCCCAGCCAGGTGCTGGCCAATGCCTTGGCGGTGCAGACCGCCAACAGCGAGTACCAGCAGCGCGCGCTGGAGCGCGACGGCCTGCGCCGCATGTATCTGGGCACGCTGACCCTGGTGCTGATACTGGCGGTGTTCGCGGCCCTGCTGCTGGCCGTGACCCTGGGCAATCAGCTGGCCCGGCCGCTGCTGCTGCTGGCCGACGGCATGCGGCAGGTCGCGCATGGCGATCTGTCGGCCAAGCCGGTGCTGTCCTCGCGCGACGAGCTGGGCGGCCTGACCCGCTCCTTTGCCGACATGACCGACCAGCTGGCCGACGCCCGCGCGCTGGTCGAGCGCAGCGTGGCCGACCTGGAGAGCGCGCGCACCAATCTGCAGACGATTCTGGACAATCTGACCGCCGGCGTGATCGTGTTCGACGCCCAGCAGCAGATCGACACCGTCAACCCCGGCGCCACCCGCATCCTGCGCCTGCCGCTGTCGGCCTATCGCGGCCGGCGGCTCGAAGAGGTGCCGCAGCTGGAGGCTTTTGCCCAGTCGGTCTGGCAGCGCTTCGAGCAGCTCAGCGACGCGCCCGAGGCCGGCGAGCGCGGCCATTGGCAGGACGCCTTCGAGTTGCAGCTGCAGTCCGGCCAGGACACGCTGACCCTGCTGGTGCGCGGCGCGCAGCTGCCGCTGGACGGCCGGCTGATGGTGTTCGATGACATCTCCGAGGTGGTCTCCGCCCAGCGCTCGGCCGCCTGGAGCGAGGTCGCGCGGCGCCTGGCCCACGAGATCAAGAACCCGCTGACGCCGATCCAGCTCTCGGCCGAGCGCTTGCAGCACAAGCTCGAAGCCAAGCTCGAAGGGGCCGACCAGGCCATGCTGGTGCGCTCGGTCGCCACTATCGTCAACCAGGTGCAGGCGATGAAGCAGCTGGTCAACGAGTTTCGCGACTATGCCCGCCTGCCCTCGGCCAAGCTCAGCGCGCTGGACCTGAATGCGCTGGTGTCCGAGGTGCTGATGCTGTATGCCCCGGCCCAGGAGGCCGGCCGGCTGCAGGCCGAGCTGGCCAGCGAGCCGCCGCTGATCGAGGGCGACGCGACCCAGCTGCGCCAGGTCATCCACAATCTGGTGCAGAACGCGCTGGACGCCGTCAGCGACAAGCCCGACGGCCATGTACTGGTGCGCACGCAGAAGGCCTTCAACGAGGCCGGCGAGCTGCGCGCGCTGCGCCTGCAAGTGACCGACAACGGCCCCGGCTTTGCCGAGAAGGTGCTCAAGCGCGCTTTCGAGCCTTATGTCACGACCAAGACCAAGGGCACCGGCCTGGGCCTGGCCGTGGTGAAGAAAATCGCCGACGAGCACGGCGCGCGCATCCGCCTGGCCAACCTTCATTTGCAGGGCGACCAGGCTCAGGCGCTGATCGGCGCTCAAGTTTCGTTATCATTTTCAAAACTCGCGACTGCACCCAGCCCGGCCGAACCCGGCGATGCGCACAGGGCCGCGTGAACAGTAGGCATACATGGCAACCATTCTTGTAGTTGACGACGAACTGGGCATACGAGCCCTGCTGTCCGAAATCCTGACCGACGAAGGTCACACGATCGAGCTCGCCGAGAACGCCGCGCAGGCCCGCGCCGTGCGCGAACGGATGCGGCCCGATCTGGTGCTGCTGGACATCTGGATGCCCGATGTCGACGGCATCACCCTGCTCAAGGAGTGGGGCAGTGCCGGACAGCTGTCGATGCCGGTGATCATGATGAGCGGCCACGGCACGATAGACACGGCGGTCGAAGCCACCAAGGTCGGCGCGATCGCCTTCCTCGAAAAACCGATCACCTTGCAGAAGCTGCTGCGCGCCGTCGAGCAGGCCCTGGTCAAGACCGCGCCGCGCGCCGCGCCGGTGGTCGGCGTGCCCAGCAGCTATGCCCGCAGCGAGCTGCTGAGCCCGAGCGTCCACACGGCACCCACTCTCAGCGCCCCGCCTATGGTCAGCCTGCCGAGCAGCGGCCTGGCCTCCGAGCAGGTGTTCGAGCTGGACCGCCCGCTGCGTGAGGCCCGCGACGCCTTCGAGAAAAGCTATTTCGAGTTCCATCTCGCCAAGGAAAGCGGCTCGATGACCCGCGTCGCCGAAAAGACCGGCCTGGAGCGCACCCACCTCTACCGCAAGCTCAAGCAGCTCGGTGTGGATCTGACGCGCAACAAGCGCGGTGGCGGCCTGTAATTTCTATGCTATAGTCGCGGTCTTCGCTGATTCGGCAGACCTGTCGATGAAGCGAGAAACAAGACAGATGGCCTGGTAGCTCAGTTGGTAGAGCAGCGGATTGAAAATCCGCGTGTCGGTGGTTCGATTCCGCCCCAGGCCACCATCCCCCTCTTTTCGGTCGATCCCGAGAGATTCCAAGAAAGCTAAAAGCCCTTGCTCATCAAGGACTTAGCCTGAAAAAGGCGGCTCAGGAAGTCTCAAGCGATCCCTCCACGTCTCGTCGTTGCGTGTACCCATCGAGTACCCCAGACTGCTTTTCTAACCGCAGTCATGTTTTGGGTACACCATGGGGCAACTCAACGACCTCCTGATCAAGTCCGCTAAGCCTCGCGACAAGGAATACTTGCTCGCTGATGGCGAGGGCCTCTACCTTCGTATTCGCCCGACCAGCAAGGTCTGGGTCTACCGTTACAGGGAAGCGGGCAAGGAGGCCAAGCTCAGCCTCGGCCCCTATCCGGCCCTCCCGCTTGCCGCCGCCCGCAAAATGGCACGGGCCGAAGCCGAGATGCGCGCAGCAGGCGTGGACCCTCGGCTGGTGCGCCGCGAAGAGGCTGAACGCAATCGCCTTGCGCGCCTCAATACCTTCGAGCTGACAGCACGCGCCTGGATTGCCCAAGCTCACAAAGACCGTCAATGGTCGGCGGGGTATGCCGAGAAGGTGACGCGGCATCTGGAGCTGCACATCTTCCCGTGGATTGGGAGCAGAGCCATGGACACGGTCGCGCCGACCGAGCTTGTACGGTGCCTGCACCGCATCAAGGATCGTGGCCACCTGGAGACCGCGCAGCGGGTGCGGGAGGCCGTCGTGCACGTCTACCAGTACGCGGTCGACTTGGGCGTGCTGGAACCGGCCCGGAACTTTGTGAACAGCCGCACCGGGGGACTTCCCGCACCTCGCAGTCGCCACTACGCGGCCATCACCGATCCTGACGAGTTGGCGCGACTGCTGCGCGATATCGCGGCCTACCGGGGCAACGTCATTACCCGTGCCGCCTTGCGGCTGGCACCGATGCTGTTTCAGCGTCCCGGTCAGCTACGCCTGGCGCATTGGGAGGACATCGACCTCGAAGGGAAGCTGTGGCGTTGCCCGCCCGAGAAGATGAAGATGCGGGAGTGGCAGAAGCGCGATTCCCGCACACCTGCCCATCTGGTGCCCTTGCCCACGCAGGCGCTCGAAGTCTTGCGCGATCTCTTGCCGCTGACCGGACCCACCGGTCCGGTGTTCCGCAGCATGGCGAAGCGTACGGAGGCGACGCGCTACATGAGCGACAACACCATCAACGCGGCCTTGCGCAATCTCGGGTACGACACGAAGGAGCAGATGACGGGGCACGGATTCCGGGCCACCGCGCGGACGCTGATCCGCGAACTGCTGGGCTGGGATCGGGAGGTGATCGAGCGCCATCTGGCCCACGTGTCGGATGAGGAGCTTGGTGGCAGCTATGACCGCGCCACGCATCTTGAGCAGCGCCGTCAGATGGTTCAGATGTGGGCTGATCTGCTGGACGACTTGGCGGCCGGCAAAACCGTCCAGCCGGCGCAGACGCATCGCTTCCAGGTGAGGCGTCAGGCGCGACTCAAGGCTGATGCTGCAGGTGTGGCGCGCGCAGAGAAGTCACGGCACTGAGTCGCCCGGCGCGTGTGGATGCCGGTTGGCATTGTTTTCGCTGGTGGCCGTCGGCACGCGGATCCGATCCACGCTCTCAGTTCGAGCGCAGCTGTTTGGCGCTTATCGGTTCGTCACTGCTGGGCTGCGCACACGCTGATTTTTAGCAAAAATCAGCGCGCGCCAAGCGCCGAACCCGACGCAAACTTGTGTCATGAGAACCGCCACTTTCGTCCGCCAGCCGCGCGCCCATGCATCACGCAGCGGCAGCAGCCGTCGCGAGCGGCTGACCATCGATTTCCGTCGGCATGGCCCGGCATTGACCGCCATTGCACGCTCGCGCCGCGTGAGCGCGGCTGCGCTGGCCAGATCCGTCCTTGGCGAGTGGCTGGACTCACAGTCTGTTGACGCTTTCGGTGCGATGGACACGGCGCTGGCCGTATCGGTTGCGCAGCATGGAGACGCCCCATTCGCCAAGGTGACCTTGCGCATGCCGGCCGATCGGGCGGCCAAGCTGGCCCGCGCAGCGCGAGCGGCCGAGTTGTCGCAGGGGATGTATGTCGCGCAGCTCCTGGATACGCGGTCAGTGGAAGATCCTCTGCATGCCAGCCCTAGGGAGCTTGTGTCGTCGCTGGTGCGATCCAATGCGAAGCTGGCGGCCTTGAACAGCGGTTTGAAGACCCTGGGGCGCGCACTGGAACAGTCCTCGTCCCCTGAGCTGGCGGGCCTCGAAACTCTGGTGGCAAGGCTGACCGCAGAGGTGGGTCAGTACCTGGCCTCGGCCGCGCCCCAGATGGCGGCAATGCCAACGTCATGGCGTCGGTCGGTTCGCAAGCCAGATGGAGAGTGAACGACATGGCGCCCCCGACCTCATCCTCGGTGATCGACGGTGTGCTGGTGCAATGGGGCGAGCGCTTGTTCTATCCCGGCAACCGCATCGTCAAGGTGGAGCCGCCGCGCTTGAATACCTTGTGGCGTCGCCAGGCTGCAGTCATCCGTCGGCGCATCGAGGCTACCGTGACCCGGCGGGCGCCGCAGGTCATGGTCAAGGTCACCGGTGGCGGGCGCGGTATGGGCGCCATCGCAGCCCACTTCCGCTACATCAGCAAGAACGGACAGCTGGCCTTCGAGGACGAACGGGGTGTTGTTCGTCAGGACAAGGAGGCGCTGCACGACCTGGCCGAGCAGTGGCGCTTGGGCGGCTCCCTGATCGAGGCGACCAGCCCGCGCAGGGAAGCTTTCAACCTGATGCTGTCGATGCCACGCGGCACCAATGCGCAGATCGTCCTTATGGCCGCCCGGGAGTTCGCCCAGATCGAGCTGAAGGACCACTTTTATGTGATGGTGCTGCACGAGCACCAGAAGAACCCGCACGTTCATCTGAGCGTGCGGGCCGAGTCCATGGGTGGTCGGCGGCTGAATCCGCGCAAGCCCGATCTGCATCGCTGGCGCGAGACCTTCGCGGAGCGGCTGCGCGGCTATGGGATCGAGGCTGAGGCCACGCGCCAGGCCGCCCGAGGGGAGGGGCGCCGCTACGAGCACCTATGGCAACGCAAGGCACGGGAGGCTGGACGGCTGCGCAGTTCCCCCGAACCAATGAAATCAGGCGGGGCGTACCAGCGCAGCCGCATGGGCGCGCTGCGGGCATGGGTTCACATCGTGGCCGCGCTCATGGCCTCAGATCAGCCCAGTGATCGCGAGCTGGCGGAGCGCATCACCAGCTTCATTCGGGAATCGGCCTTCGCGAGGGAGCACGGCCGAAAGTGGGAGCGCGAGGTGCCGGCGCATGCGCGTGGACGCGATGTTGAGCCGGTCATCCGGAGAGACCGGCAGGGGCCTGATATCGAGCGGTGATCGGAGAGCTGGTGTGCCGCCGCTGATTCGCTGCCATGATCGGCTACCACTATGCAGCGGGAGCCGTCGGTCGCGGTCGCTGTGCGTCCGGCTTGTCATGAGCGCTGAGCGGTCATCCGAGCGTCGACGAATCCACCTGGGCCCGGGGCTGATTCCAGAGGAGGAGTTGAGGCTAGCGCCACGTGCCTGGACGGCGATGATCCGAGTGGACTTCATCCGGCTCTGCCTCGCCTTTCCTAAGCCATATCTCAATGAGCTAGCGAGCGCGCCAACAGCAAAAGTTGACGACAGGGTCGAACGATGCCGGCGACCAAGCAGGTACAACGATGGTTTCGCCACTGTCTACGGCGAGTACGAGACACCGAATGGAAGATTTTGAGATTTATCAGCTGGCAGGGCAGGTCCTAGGAACCCTCACTCGGGAGCTGAACGATGGCATCTACGCGAAGCTCGGCGGGGAGCTGTCTATCGGTTGGCGTGAGGGTAGGAAGTTTGGTGCCTACGCTTCTTCTTCCGCTGATCCCGCCGCACCCATTCGGCACAGCATCACTATTTATTACGAGCTCGTGCGGCAAGTTTGGAGGGACGCTGAAGGCCTGTGCGAGTTTTTGCGAAGCATCCCCGAAGGTACGGACGTTGACAGGCTCTACGACTTCTACGGCAACCGGGAGAAACTCCCGACGTGTTTTGAGGAAGGCGAGCATGTGAAGAACATCTTCGTCGCCGCCATCACCTGGGTTTTCTTCCATGAGCTTGGTCATCTGATGCAAGAGCATGGGGTCATCCGCGCAGAGTTCGGCTCGACTGCCGAAGGCCCCGGGCTTGCTGCAGACATTCAGGACTTCGAGGCGTCTGGTGACGACGTTCTTGTAGGCCGAGAGGCGGTTGTTTCGCACGCCACGGAACTGGCAGCAGACTTCGAGGCAATGAACTTCTACGTTGTCGAGCTGATCCGACATGTCAGTGATCCGACGTTCGTTCCCGTTGAGGCTCGAACAGAGGTTTTAGCGGGACTGGTGTACCTCATGTTGTGCGGCCTCTCGCTCGTGTTTTTCCGCTTCAACGGAGCTAAGCCCCTTGCACCCAGTGCGGTTGTTGAGGGCTCGCATCCGAATCCGTTAACTCGCCTGGAGATCAACCTGCCTCAGATCCACGAGAACTTGGATAGCAAGCTGATGCGGGCGATTTGTAGCCACGAAATGGATCGAAAGGGGCTCGTCATGCTTGGTGGCAAGGCTGCCCTGTCAGCTACTCTGTACTGGACGATGACGACGACTGAGTCTAGGCAGTTCGATGATCGATTCATGCTCAGAGGAATACTCACCAATCCAACCGTTTTGGAGTACCTCCAGCCCATCGTCGCCTGCTGGGATGAGATGCTTCCTAGGGTCTTGGAATTGCGCAGGTTTGGGGCGCCTACCGGCGTGATGACGTTTACAAATGCCTTCAGGCATCGGATCGCTGAGGTAATTCCATGGGGACAGGGTTCTGAGGGGGCTAGTCAAGCCGGCGTGGCCTCGACGAGCTTGCGACCCTGATCAGCCCGCTTTGCCGGGAGTCCCGAGACTGCGAAGCGATTCGCGCTGAGCGTAGGTCTCCGCAGCAAAGTCGATGAAGGCAACGGCAGACGCTACCGCCAGTCGAGCCCAAGGCGATTCAGTGAATCGTCACGGGTCATTTGGATAGGAGCTGCGCTAGAAATCGTGGCAGCAATATGAGCAAGCCATACTGCTGCGATTCCACCAAATTCCTCGATATGACTGAGCCCACTGTAAGTCGCATCAAGTTCGCATACTTCCATCCAACCTGGGATGCGGAGCAAAGCCCTTGGACCGATCTTTTGAAGTCGGCAAAAAGCGTTGCACCTCAGGACTACTCCAGTGACATGCGGGGGCGGTTGTACTGCCCAGGTTGCCGTCAGCCGTTGGTCCGGACACCAGAAGCGAAGGCGGTCTTCTCCAATGGCCGCAAGGCTTGCTTTTCGCATTTTCCGACGTCCCCGCCTATTCCATGTGAGTTGCGATCCACGAAGCCGGAAGGGATGCTCTTCACCACCGAAGAGGAAGCCAGGCAAGCGATAGCCAGCAACGAACTGGTTGTGATTTCTGCATTCTTGAACGAACCGGCCGTGCCGATCGTGCCTGCGGGACCATACGATCAAACGCCAGTAGAAGACGTTGCGGGGCCGCTGTCTGACTTGCCTATTTCGAGACATTCGGGCCAGACGTTTCGGCTGCCATCGAAGCTTTCGACGATTGAGGCCCTGTGCCGGCGCTTTGACGCCAACCTGTACCGGTACTTTGTCTTCCCAGGATCGAAGTCGGCCGTCCGCCTCATCGACGCGCTCAGGGATGTTCGGACTGTGGTGGAACACACTGAGTCGGAGGCGTTGTACTTCGGACAGATCATGGACTCATTTGTTGCAGGGCAAGTTGCTAGACCAACGCATCTACGGATGACCAAGCTTGCATGCAATGGGGCAGTGAAAGACTTCTACGTCAAAGTCGTAGATCGTGTGCAGGCACAGAAGGGTATCTCGAACGATTCGAAGGGCCGGTACGTTATCTTCTGGGGAAAGATTGGGGTCAATGGAATCGGTTTGTGTGCCGAGCGCTTGGCCTGGGGCGAATTTGCCCTGCTGCCTCAGAAGTACGAGGACTTTCTACCAAGTATTCGGCCTTAGACCAGCCTTGACCAGTCCGACCCGGTAGGCAACCACAACACACAGCACCTAGATTGTGCGGAAGAGGGTTTTGGCGACCACGGGCGCCACTATTCACCGCCCACGCCCACGCCCACGCCCCGAATCGGAGCGCGGGCAGCAGTCTGCGGTGGTCGTCTTGGCCCCATTTCTCTTTGATGATGTGCGTGGGGCCGCCTACACAACACCCAACAGAGGGAGCAACCTTGAATAGTCCGACCGAAGCTGAGTTCATTGACCACTGGCGTGAGATGCGCCCCAACGTCATTGACGGTTTCATCAAGTTAAAGCTTGTCCATGCCGAAGGGACGTCATTGCTCGTTCCGGACCTGCTTGCGGCCGACCTTGGTGGGATGCGCTGGTTTCAGCCCAAGTTCTTCTATGCCCCACAACTGTCGTTTTGGGAGGGCTATGCAGCAGCCAACATTGGCATCGAGGTCAGCGGCGGCCCCTTGGTGAACGTCACCTTCACCTCGGGCGGATTCGTGGCATCTCTGAGCGATTCATCTCAGGTGTACCGTTGCATGATTTCCGCCCCGGGCGACCTCGCGCGGAGTGCTGACGGAACGTGCTCACTTGAACCAAGCGGCGATTTCCGGCTAGACATCTTTCATCACACCACCGACCAGGCTGCGGAGGCGATACAGGCTTCTGGCCACTTTCGCGGGTCTAACTGGAACGTGCAAGGCACTCGCGAACTGAAGAACGTCGCTTACGCATACTTCACCGGCCTCCGACGCATTACCTCAGAGCAAGACCTGGCCAAGATTGCAATGGCGTCAACTGGCTTTATCGGTCTTTTGAAGACGAACGCGGCGTCGAGAAAAGAGGCCATCTCTCTCAAGGTGTATCGCCAATCGACTTTGGACCGAACGGCCACTGTGCCCATCTCGGTGCCGGCGAGCTTGGTTGCCTCGCAGCACGTATATCTGCATGCCGCTAGAGGGCAGGCCGTCTACTACGAGGCCTGCAATCCCGACATCTATCGGGTAGGGCTGCAGCCAGGGAAGGTCGCGCCGTTCACGGGCGGCGTGTTGAATGTGCCAGAGGCGGATAGGAAGCGCTTCGAGTACATGGTGCTCGGCGACGCAGATACCGCCGCTGGGCTAATTGCTCCGTTTGACGAGGAAGAGACGAAGTCGCTTCTTCACATCGAGGCATGCACTCAACAGTCCATCTTCGACTTCTGGCACTCTCATCCAAACAGCGACCAAGTTGCCGGTCGTGCTCCAGAGTTGTTTATGTTCAAAGACAGAGGCCAAGCGGAAATCTGACCCAGTTTTGGTCTGTCGCGCCGCAAGCTCTGCGCGGTGATCGGCACTTAGGGACACAGCAAGAGCTCAACTCGCGAAGGCAATCAATGACTGCCATGTGCCCGCTTACCGACATTCGGCGGCAGATTTCGACCGTCGGCAGCCAGCCTTGAACAGTCGTACGCATAGCGCTTGGCATATGGAAACTGGCCTAGACGCCGATGCGCGCTACTCAGTACTCGGACTCGGGCGTAGTAGGCAGTAGGTTTCGACGCCAAGCACGGTGGCCAGCTTCTCAATGTTGTCTAGGGAAATGTTCCGTGCGCCGCGCTCAACATGAGCAACGAACGTGCGATGGAGCCCCGCTTCCAAGGCTAGATCTTCCTGGGACCAACCCCGCTCTCTACGCATCAGGACAAGGTTGCCCGCGAGGTGTTCGCGCGCGCTCCTTTTGTGAGCGTTTGAGACATTGGTTGAGGGCATCGGCGAAGTCTTTCGCTTTGATGCTTTTAAGTCAGCCGCGTTTGAGTCACAATTTGACTTGCTTCTGCATGAAGCATCGCGACATCGTCGCCAACGCGGCTCGGTCTCGTGCATGAGGCGGGTAAGAAGCAATCGACTTGTGGGAGACGCTATGACCAAACTGACTGGCCTCCAGAAAGAGAAGATGGACCCACTCGCTCAGCTGAAGATGGCTCACCTGCTGGCGCTTTGCGGGGATTACTTCAGCACTCACTTCGAAGAGCGGCAGGTCCAGGTGCTCTCGGTCAATGGACCCTCGCGCGACCTAACGGTGACCTGGGCGGTAGGCGTGCTGCCGGACGGCGACTGGGAAGCGCTGGGCGCCTGGCCCGGGGCCGCTGTGGGCCGGGAATTCTGGCGGGGTGTCTGGGCGGACCTTGACTCCCGGGGTGTCGACAAGATCTCGCTGGTGTGTGTGTCGGATCTTGATGCTTGCGCCCTGTGCTCTGGGGCGAAGGTGCTGCCAACCTTTCAGCAGGTTCTGGGTCAGAGGTATGCGCCTGTTGCTTCTGATGTCGGCGTGCTCCGCGCCGATGCTCGGCGTGCCGTCCGCGAAGCTTCGGGCGTTCGTGCGGCGCGCATCGCACTGGAGCGCCTGCTGGCTGGCTCTGTGTTTGGCAGGGCGGCGGTGTTGTCACCAGACTGGTCCGAGGTACTTGATGGACTTCGGCCGTTCTATGCGCTTCGTCCGCATCGCCGAGCCTTGGTGCGCGCGGGCGACGATTACATGGAGCAGTTAGGCCATGCCTTGCGCCGGGCCGTGGCTCGCCATGGTCCCTTTGCTGATCTCGCGTCTGCGGTGTCGTTCGTCGCCCAGACCCTGTCTCGGGAAGAGCAGCGGCTCAAGTTCTCCAAGCTGTCGAAGGTGGTGCGGCCTCGGTTGCGCCTTGTCGGTTCTAGTTCGGCCGGCTTTGTGGAGCCCGGCCTTTGACCCTGGGAGGGTTCACCATGAAGAAGCATCTACCCCCGGTCTTCGCACGCGTCCGAAGCGCCCTGCGGCGGCGCGGCAGCTCGACTCAGGATTCCGAAGACATCGTCCAGGAAGCCTGGGTGCGGCTGGCCTGCTACGAGCGAGAGCGGGAGGCGGTGATCGATCCCGAACCCTTCATGATGCGCATTGCGTTGAACCTGTCGATCGATGCGCACCGCATGCGGGTCCATCACGGCGAGGAGGTGCTGGCTGAGGAAGTCGTGCTGGCCGACACGGCACCGAGCGTCGAGGCCGTGGTGCTGGGGCGTGAACGCCTGGCGCGGCTGCACTATTGCTTGGGGCGCCTGACCGAGAAAAGCCGGGACATCTTCCTGGCCCACCGCCTGGACGGTCTGACCTACCGGGAGATCGCTGATCAGCACGGCTTGAGCATCAGCACGGTGGAGAAGCACATCGCCAAGGCTACGATGCAGCTCATCACCGGGATGCAGGACTGGCGAACGTGAATGGCGCAGAGGGGCGGGACGGGCAGAACGAAGGACAGGGGGCCGAGCCCGTTGTGACGCGAGAGATCGCGGCCGAGGCGGCGGTCTGGATCGCGCGGCTGCACGGGCCGGATCGATCAAATTACATGGAACGCAAATGCCGAGCCTGGCAGGCGCGCTCAGCAGCGCACCGGCTGGCCTTCGAGCGCGGTACGGATCTGTGGATGGAGGCTGCGGGCGTCGACCGGGTCGCTGTTGCCCGGGCAGCGGCTGCCAGCATGCCTGAGGGCCGGGGTGGGGAAGGGCAGGGCGCCAGCCCCGCGCATGCCGGCACCAGGGGCTGGGCCTGGCCGCGCCCCGGGGCGCTTGCCCTGTCGCTCACAGCGACGGCCCTCGTGGTCGGTGTGCTGGTGGGCCAGCCCTGGCGCGACATCGATAGCTACGACACCGGCATCGGCGAGCAGCGCTTGGTGATCCTGAAGGATGGGACCCGGATGTCGTTGAACACCTCGACCCGGGTGAAGGTGGAACTCGACCAGACCCAGCGCCGCGTGCGCGTGGAAGGCGGAGAGGCGTTCTTCGAGGTGGCCAAGGATGCGAGCCGACCCTTTGTCGTGCAGGCCGCCGGTACGGAAGTCACCGCCACCGGGACGGCCTTCGTGGTGCGGCTGACACCGCCAGGTGCAGGTGCGCATGAGGCGCTTGACGTCACGCTGGTAGAAGGCCAGGTGGTGGTGCGCGAGGCCGAGAGACGCGTTGCAGCCGCCAAGATCGTGCCGCCCATCGTGATGGCGGCCGGCGAGCGGCTGCGCGTGCGAGGCGATCAAGGCACGAGTGGCGGCGTCACGGCTGCACCCGCACAGCCGCAGCGTGATCGGCCGCGCATGGACCAGGTGCTGGCCTGGAAGCGCGGCGAAGCGGTCTTCGACAACGCGTCGCTGCCGGAGGCGCTGGACGAGATGAACCGCTACAGTGCGATGCCCATCGTGGGGGACCCCAGCCTGGCGGCGCTGCGGATCAGCGGCCTGTTCAAGACCGGCGACAGTGCTGGCTTTGCGCAGGCGGTGGCCAAATTGCACGACTTGCGGGTTCGAGAACTTCCGGATCGACTGGAGTTGCTGCCGAGGTAGTCCAGGCGGCCCGTCCCCGTGCCAGGGGAGCGCGGGCCTCATCCTTCCCGCTGGCGCGGCAAGGGCCCGCTTGCCGAACTGGCTTGCCAGATCGGCACCCCTGGCACCCGCCACGCCCGAAGCCGGGCCGCCTGGGTGCTGATCGCCACGGCTCGACCGGCGCGCCATGCCTGCGTGCGTGTGACGCCGGCCGCAGAGTCGCCGGGGCATTCAGCGCCCCAGCCATTGCACCAGGAGCGTGAGCATGGAAGCCAGGCCGGCGACCGACGCATGCGTTGCCCAGGGGATCCAGCGCTCGGCGCGCTGCTGGGTCAGCCCTTGGAGGAGGGCCTGCAGGTCTTGCAGGACGACCTGCTGCTCCTTCACGGTGGCGCCGATCTGGCCCTGGAAGGCCTGCTGCGCCGCCGCAGCCAGGGCTCCGTACAGCTGTACCCCCACCTGCCTCGAGGAGGCTTGCAAGTGGGTCTGCAGATCCTGCACGGCCTGGTTCTTGGCGCGCTCCGAGATGGCGGCCAAACGGGCTTCGAAGCCGGCCAGGGTCTGGTGCAGCTGGGCGTCGCTTTTGCGCAAGGCATGGCCGGTCTTCAGCATCTCCGGTGCCAAGGCTTCGACCTGGTTGATCAGCCGAGCCACCTCGCCAATGGCCTCGATGATCAGCGCCTCGCGGGCGGTGGACGTACTCATCAAGCCCTCCGTCTTGTTGCAGCGGACGCGGCGTCCGAGCGAGGCCGGCGAGAGGCGAACAGATCTACCTGGTCGCTGGGTGCCTGTTGGCCCAACTCCACGAGTTCCAGCGCAGCGAAGCAGGCGTCAAGCTCCGGGACGACGCCCTGGGCGAGTCGCTGGGTGGCGAGCTTTTGCACCAGGGCCATTTGCTCGGCCGTGCTGTCGGCACTGACGATCGCGGCCTTGTAGTCGGTGGGGTCGGCGGCCAGCTCGATCAGGGAGCAGTCGGTGCCCCGCACCCGCGCATACACCTCGTTGTAGGGCAGGCAGGCGGCCAGGCGTGGCTGCACGACACCTGAGGCGGCGCAGTAGGCGAGCAGGGTCTCGAAGACGCGCTCGACCGGCTCATCGTCCTCCAGCCGGTTGAAAACCAGCCGCAGCCGCTCAGGGGGCACGCCGATGCGGGCCAGCTCCGCCAGCGTCGCGGCGGTGTCCTGTTGCTGTTTGCGGTCGGGCACCGTGGGCACGATGAAGGCGTCGAAGTCGGTGTGGCTGCCGTGGTAGCGGCGCATCACGCCCAGCAGCTCCTCGACATTGCTGGCGCCGACATCGACGACCAGGTCGGGCACCGTCAGCAGGGCGTCCTGCAGTTGGGCGAACTGACGGCCCCGGATCGTGATCGAGGGGCTGTCCTGGGCGTTGATGCTCTCGACGGCGATGAGCTGGCAGCCGGGGATGCGTGCGGCCAGAAGGTGGCGGGCGACGGTGCTCTTGCCGACGTTGCCCGAGAAGTTGATGACAGCGAGTTTCATGGGATGTCCTTGTGGGGATGCAGCAGGCGGCTGGGGTGGGCGGTGAAGAAGGCTTCGGCGGCGGCGCGGGTGTGCTCGACGAGCGGTGCGGCCGGCATGCCTTCATCTGGCGGCGGGGTCCCAGGCGGTGCGCGTGGGAGTGGTGCCACCTGAGAAGGCCGCAGGGGCGAGCCGGCCGCTGATGGCGAGGGCGAAGAAGGCGAGGGCACCGCGTCGGCGTGCGCCACCGGCGTGCGCTGCGGAGGCGCGGGGATCTGGGGTGGGCGTTGCCGCAGCCGGCGCACCTCGCGGCGCAGGGCGCTGGTGCTCACCAAGACGCCGACATCGGCCAGCGCTTCCCGGATCGCCTCGTAGGTGTAGCCAGCGCCGCGAAGCCGGGCGATGTCGGCGCTGTAGCGGGCGGCTTTACGGTCGGTGCGACCGGGCGGGCGTTTGGGTTGCAGTTCCACGGCAGGGCTCGCGAGGGTGGTGCAACAAACTTAGGCGCGGGTGGGATGCGCTCGCGTGCTGATTTTTACGATTAATCAGCGGCTTTGCGGCGGCTGTACGTCCGCTGTGAGGCGGGTCAGCGGCGAGGGCGTCGGCTTTGCGGCGGATAGGCTCTCGGTTCCCGTCGGCTCGGTCGCCTTGCGGGTGCCTAGGGGGCGGCTATGCGTCGTCTTTGCGGCGGGAAAACGCCTCTGAGCCCGAATCAACGTTTCACAAGAGACACCTAGTGCAGGATAGGCGGGGCGCCTGCATTTGGATGCCTGTCTGCCGAGTTCTCTGTATCAACTGCTGCCCGGAAACTTCAAGGAATGCTGATCTGTAGAGAAGGAGTCAGCCGTCTAATTGCAGGGCTCCAGCAGTGTCGCCACATGTGTGCAGGAGGAACTTCTACTTGGCGCGGCTGGACGCCTTTGCCGGCAATGGCGCAGCATCAGAGAACGGAGAGACGCCGAACACCATGTAGTTGAAGTCCGGCGTGTTCGCGGGATCACCCACCGGGTGGAGCGCCATGCCGTCGGCGTTCCACTTGTACTTGCTCCAATCCCAGCCGTTGGCGTCATCGGTCTGGACGACGACATAGGAACCATGGCGCAAGCGCGCCGAGGTGGCGCTGCCAGCGAAGTCCAGGCCGAGAACGAACTCGTGGACTTGCTTGTTGGACTTACGCTTGATGACGTTAGTGACTAACGATGTCGCTAAGACGGTGAGCGGCTTCAGGGCGGGCTGTGCTGTATGCAGCAGAGTGAGGCCGCTCTTGAAGGCTGGAGAATCCAGCGTCGCGAGCACCGCATCATCTATAGTGTTCATTACGTTGACGGTGCGGCCTTTGAATGAGATCCCGTCGGGGCCGACGTACAGTCCCATAAAGATGGGTGCACCTGCGATGCTCGGACTCGAATTGTCTCGCGCCTGGAATCGGAGTGCGAAGGACAGCTCCTCAGTCTCGCCCAAAGCCTGGTTCTTGCCGGCGAACTCGCACAGGATCGTGTGGACGCCCGAGCCCGGATAGTTGGCGACGAAGAACTTGTCGAGGGTCATCTTGATGCGCTTTCCGATCAAGGACTCGTCAGCTTGTACGGCCGAGATGCCGATGACATCCTGGGCGCCGTTGCCCGGAGGGATGAATCCGATGACCATGCCCGTCTGGGCATAGCAGCGGTCGAAGTAGCCTGCAGCCTGGCCGCCTGCGCCGCCGATGAAGTATTGCGCTTCGTCCTCGTCACCGATTTCGATGAGGTAGGCTGCGATCTGTTCCGGCGAATGCGAGCCGAGGGAGTCTTCGCGATAGAAGTCAGGCATGGGATCTCGATCTCCGAACTGGCCTATGTGTTGACACGCGTACGGGCCTTGCCACGGACCTGCTCTTCGACTTCTGCATAGAGCTGGCTGCGCTGGCGTTGGCCGACTTCAAGCGTAATGGCGAGTGCGTACGGCACGTCCAGTTTTTCAAAGCCCACCTTAGCCATTGCCTGCACGCCGATCACGATTCGCCCCTCCTCATTCTCGACCAAGTTATTGCCCTCCAGCACCATGTGAACGAGCGTGCCCCGATGGGCGGTGGCGGCGTTAGGTTGGGATTTGCGCTTGACGCCTTCCCAAAACTTGGTGGTCTTGGCCGCGTCAGTGAGGCGCAGGGTCACTCCGCGATGGTCTGAAGTCGTATGGATCGTGGGGCACGACCACGACAGAGTGATCGTGCACTTCCGCAGATCCTTGGTATTGAGCAGGGTGGGTGGCACGGGCAAGACGTACTCGTGCCGCTGCTCGGCGTGAATCTTGTCCTCGGCCAAAAGGGTGATCCGGTTGGAGCCGCCGCTGACGACGCGGGACACGTCGAGCTGGCCGTACCCAAGGAAGCGGGTGATCGTGTCCTTTCGCGCCATGTGCAAGGACGACTTTCGTGGAGGGTACGCCTTCCCGAGCACCTCCCCGATCGTTCCCCATGATGCGCCATGGGCAAGCATCGTCCGCAGCATCACCGCGCGCGTGTCCAGCTTGTGCCAGTCGAGCTTGTCCGCTTCGAAGACCTCATCCAGCGCATCCGCAACGAAGTGTGCCGCCCGAGTGACCAGGGCGGCGGCATTGCTGGTACCGGCTGTCCGCATGCGCCGATCCAATTGACCCGTTTTGGAAGGCGCAGCGACTTCCTGGCCGTAGTGCGTGCTTGCCTTGGGGTGAACGTCGATGCCGTTCTTCCCGTTGGCAACGCCGGCTACGAAGCGGCCGCCCTTCTCCAGGACGTCCGGCTTCACGCTCCGGTTGACGCCGAGACCCAGCCCCGAGGCCAAGTTGCACATGGCGTAGCTGGGGTAAGGATCCGGCGGCGCAGCATGACTGAGGTGCGCGTCGTCTGCGTGTGCCGCCCCCACGGTCAACACGTTGATACCTTCCGCAGGGCTGAGGATGCTGCGTGTGCCCTTGGCCATCTCGACGGCGATCAGCATTGCGGCTTCTCGATCGTCTTCCGTTGCGCCGTTGTAGGCCGCAAGATCCTTGTACTCGCTGAGCGGGAAGGACGAGAAAATGTTGCCGGCGCTGACGACGAACAGCAGCTTGTGCTCGTGGCTGAAGTAATCCAGCAACGTCGCCCATGGCGACGGCCGGCGCACAAACGGTGCGAAGTCGTCGCAGATCGAATGGTTGATGACGACGACTTTGCTCAGAACGTGGCCGGGATGTTTCCGGGCTAGGATGATCTGTGTCAGCGCCCGATAGATGACCCCGATCGGAAGTTTTCCTGCTGGCGTGGTCTCGCGCCGTGCCGGATCCGGTGCCACTAGGACAGGCAACACCGCGAGCGGCCGATTTAGCGGCGCTGTGGCCGGTGACTGCAGGTCGCCGTGGACGATCAACGAGGCCATGGCGGTGCCGTGGAGGCGGCCTGCTGCCGGCGAGTTTGTGCCCTTCACCTCGAGCTCGAAGAGCCTCAGCCGGTCTGCAAGCAGGACGTGCTGGTCGATGGGGTAGCCGTCGAGCAGCACCGCGATGCAGTCACGATCGAACGAAGGCGCCGGCAAGGCGGCGTTGGAGCCAGCTTCACCGGGCTCGATCTGAGACTCGTAGGACGATTGCGGCCGAATCGTCATCACGTCGTCGTTCTTGGCCAGTGCGCCCCGGCCTTCTGCAAGTTGCCGGGCGACATCGCCTGGGACGCGGATCAGGGCGCCTTGATAGCGGATCTCCTCGATGTCGACCGAATCGAGCAGCTCGCCGCCAACCTCCTCCAGCATCGCCTGCAGGGTCTCCATGGACTCGTCGCGTCGCTCGCCTTCGTCCCGGTACCACAGGTCGAGCTCGACGAGGACACCTTTCTGCTTCTTGTCCTCGAGCATGGTCTCGACATAGCGAACCATCGACGGGTCCAAGCGGTCCTCGATGGACCAGACGTGAAGGTTGTGGAGATAGCCGAACAGCTTCCAGAGTTCCCGCTCGCCTTTATCCCGCGGTTCTACGCCCTTTTCATAGCGCTTCCAGCGCGCGAGGAGCTGCTGCAGTGCACGCTCCGTGGGCATCGTGAGGTACAGGCGCTTAGCGGGCATATCCTCGGTAGGGCGCTTCTTGTCTTCGCCGTCTTCCGACTCGTCCTCGTCCTGTTCCAGCGTCGCGTCGGTAACCACTTCTTCCGTGGCCAGCCACTCCAGGCCGAGGGCCTTGGCGGCAAGATTGAACAGTGGGACGTCGTCCACGAGCTCGAATACGAGGCACCGTTCCGGAACGACGGCTCTCGGGTCTTCCGCGACGGTCACGTCCGCTGCGTACGTCGCAAGGCTCTGCTCTGCCTTGACGAAGAAGCCGCCCAGGCGCTGAGCCTGCCGGCTGTAAGGGATTCTCGAAGGGTGCCAGGGTGGCCGCTTAGCCTTGATCCGCTCTCCGGTTGTTTTTACGCGCTTTAGCCGGACTATTGGGTGTTCCGTTGCCAATCGCTTGCTCCCTACCGATTGTTACTGATGCAAGAATATTACCCCGCTTCATGACGAGGTTAATGGCGTCGGCAGGGCTCAACTTGCCCCGTGATAACACTACCTTTCGGCGCACATCCAGCGTGAAGGCCTCGACGGCGGCCATGCTCTCACCCTTCATGTAGTCGGCGAACTGCTTCGCGGTGATGCCTGCAGGCCCCTTCAGGCTGGCTGCAAAGGTTTTGAACCAGTCCATGAGCTGCGCAGGGCCTGGTTTGCCGATCTCGAGTTTTAGCTCGAACCGGCGCCACACCGCGCGATCAAGCAGTTCGGGGTGGTTCGTGGCGCACACGATCACCGTGTGGCTGGGCAGGCGGTCCATCTGCACGAGCAGTGACGACACCACGCGCTTGATTTCGCCCGTTTCCTGCGCATCACTGCGCTCCTTACCGACGGCTTCGAACTCGTCGAAGAACAGGACGCAGGGATTCTGGGTGGCGTACTCGATCAGCCGACGAAGGCGGTTGGATGTCTCGCCTAGGAAGCTGTCTACTATGGCGTCATAGCGCAGTGAGAGCATGGGCAGCGACAACTCCGTCGCCAGCGCCTCTGCCAGGCTTGTCTTGCCGTTGCCGGGGGGGCCGAGCAGCAGGACCGTGTGACGCGGCTCCAAGGAGTGCGAGCGCAGCAGGGCTGACTGGGAGTACTCGTCGATGAACTCCTTGACGGCCTCGACGACGTCCGGGGCCAGCACAAGCTCGGATAGGCGGCGTTGAGGGGAGATCGAATAGACGAGCTCGGCGATGCGTTCCGGCAGATCGGCATCCGCAGTCTGCGGTTTGGCTCGAGCGCGCGATGGCGCCTCCAGCCCTGGCAGAGTCGCCTGAGCTGCCTTTGCAGAACTGCGCTTGGACTCAGCAATGATGGCCTTCATCGTTTGCTGCAGCGCTTGCCGATCACGGTCTCCTCGAGTCATCGCCATATCTTCCACCTTCCCTCTTGCCGTCCGGTGTCAGCACCAGAGAGCTTTTCAAATCTTTCCCGCCAACTGAGCTTCGTACGCGTCCACCAGTCTCAGGACGCTCTCGCAAGCACTCCTGATTTGCCGCAGCTCTCGCTCAGCTAGCACGTCACCACGGATCAATTGGCGAACACCTGTCGCCGAGTCGGCAGAAACTGCAACGGCTGTTGCGGTTTCCGTGGCGCGTTCGCGCAGTGCAGCGCGGAATCTGGCTTTTGTATCGGCGCGCGCCTTGCCCAGCTTTATGAACCGAGAAAGCACACTGTGCTCAACATCAAGCTCAGCCGCAGCCGCGCGAACACTAAGCATTCGCTCGGAGACGTAGCGCTTCAATTGATCCTGCAGTACAGGATCGAAGTCGCACTTTGGCATGCCGTTCGACCTCAGTAATTGTAGATTGCGCATAGTGTATACGCCACAAGTGCAACTGCAACGGTGTTGCTCTTGTGGCGCGAATTTCGGGTAGCAATTGCCGCATTGGACAGCGATGCTGGCAGGTTACTCGCTCGCCACGTGAGCCTATGGTCTCTCCGGGGGCTCCGTTCGAGGGGTTTCCACAGCTGCAGCAACGACAAGCGCGTCTATCGGCTTTACCTCCAGGCGCAGTTGGCGGTGCGCGAGCGCAAGAAGCTCAGGCGTGCGGCCAGCGAGCATGTGCTGCTCACGGTGGCAACCCGCGTCAGTGAAGCGTGGAGCATAGACTTCGTTTCTAACAGCCTGGCCAACGGCCGGCGCAACAAATGCCTGACCGTGGCCGACGTTTTCACGCACGAGTGCGTGAACATTGCGGTGGACTAAGGCATCTCACAGTGGCCGTTCACAAGCTTCTGTAGCGGGACGCGTCCAATGGAGCCGCTGCGAACTTCTTCGCAAGTCACGATTCGGCACTCTCAGGGTCTCAGTTGGGTTGGGTGCCGCGCTACCGAATTTGTCGACATGGTGCGCCCGGCTGGGATCGAACCAGCAACCCCTGCCTTCGACTGCGGCAGTAGTTGTCATGCCAAAGAAGCAGAATCCTGCCTTCGTGCAAAGAGGAAGGCGGTGGTTCCGCTGCCGAGCCATATCTGCAGGAAGGTGTAAGGACGCCATGGGCGTCACGCTCTCGCACCTGTCGCGGGAAAGGCATGAAACCGACGCAGATTGCAGCTATGACGCAATCGCCCCGACGCTGAACAAGTCGCTGAGGCTCTCGGCGTTCTCCAGGTACAGCTGGAACTGCGGTGGGTAATCTCGGCCAAGGTCGGTGGCCAGCCTCAGATCCTGAACGACATAGCTCGCAAGCGCCTTGCGCACGCGCAGGTTCATAGACGACTTTCCAGCGAAATACTCTCGGTACAGGAGCCGCCGGTGGTCGTCACCGAACGCCGGGTGCGCCACCACCTTCAGGTTGATGAACCTGTTCCAGTCGGCATCGTGCCGGCGGGTCTTCGGCGCCGGCTCATCGAGCGTCGAATAGGACAACACTCGCCCAAGTGCAAAGTCGCGGAAATCTTTGCGCAGGTCGCACCAGGCCCTCACATGCCAACGCCGTGGCGCGCGGACCAGGCTGTGCGGGAAGATTGAGCGCTGAACTCCGCTCGGGTTATTCATAGAGCCGTAGCTGATCTGCAGGCCAGTGCCATTGCGACTGGCATTCAGCAGGTCAGCAAACAACCGAGGATTCTCACTCAATAGCGCGGGGCGCGCGTCAATGATGAGATCTGAGCCCGGCAAGCTTGGTGGCGCGCCAGCCAACAACCGCAGATAGTCGTCGGCAGACGTCGGTGGAACTTCGTCGTCGAACCTGGCCGATGGCTTGACTGGTGCTCGGGGTGTCGCTCGGGAGAGCGCGCTACCGCGTTCAGCCATGTACGTCGCAAGCAGTCGACTGGACTGAACCGCCTGGACGCCGAACACCTCTCGGATGCGCGCATTCGAGAGTTCACCCTCCCAGCGGACGAGGACATCCATGTCCCTGATGCGCTGGGAGACGTCTTCCTGGCTGCTTGTGGCGTTGGAGGGTGGCACGCGAGTGATTATTCATGGAAGATAACTGTTGAAGTATACAGTGCGGGAATTCCATAGAGTCAAGAATGCAGCTGTTATCTTTGTTGATATGTTATCGTTTTAGATAACTAAAAATGAAACAGGGATAATCTTCCAATGAACTGCCTTCCATTGCTGAGGCTGAGTGCGCGGCTGATCGATCTTCACGATGCGCTGCGCGAGCCCGGCAATCCGCCCGCCTACACACAGGAAGAGCGCTCAGGCTGGCGTGATGGGCGCTACTTGGATCTGGCTGCTCTGGTGCTCGAAGTCCTTCGTGGATTCGCCCATGACTCCGGCAACGCGTTCACTGGGTTTGACGCGGTGTTGCTTTCGGTGCGCGAGATCAGCCCACAGGTCGACCCCGACGACCTGCGCTACGTCCTCAATGTCCTCTCTCGGCCGACGGAGCTGTGGGCGATTGATCGTACAGATGGGAAGATGGATCTGGTCAGCGAAAAACAGACCAACCTTGTGGAGCGGACCTACTACGCCGACGACTATCGGCTCACGCCCACAGGCCGCGACGCGATCAGCGTTTCCACCAATATCACTGACTTCGCCTACGCAGAGGGCGACGCGCTCAAGCTGCTGAGGGCCATCGAAACCGGAGATTTTGATGTGGTGCCTTCGTTCTCCGACGGGCTGCTGGACACGATCCGGTACGCCAGCGTCGAACTCCGGCAGGAAATCGAGCGAGGACAGGTCGACCAGGACTCCGAGGTGTTCAAGGTCAAGATGCCTCGGTTTCGGGACGTGATCCAGAAGACTTCCGAACTGCTCCGCCAGGCTGAAGCACGGCTGAAATCTTGGCGCGCGCCCACCAACGATGAGCTCGATGAGACGCTGTCAGTGGATGTTTACGACCTTGAGCACCAGGTCCTGCGCGTCTATCAAGCGCTGGAATCGTTCGGTCGCGATCTGTCGGAGTTGACGCGGATTGCCGCCAAGCGGCGTGCATCTGCCGTCGCGCCAATGGACTTCCTCGAGGCTGCAATCAACTTGGTCAAGCGACCGCCCTCCGACCGTCAACTCGCGCTGCTGTTCCGGCAGTTCGGGCCATTGAGGCTCAACGGAGCGTTCCCTTCGCCCATTGACGTCAAGGGGAAGGTCCGGGTCGCTGGCGCGAAGGAAGAGATCGTACCGAGGTTCGACACCGCCATCGGCATTACTGAGACCGTCGACCAGCGGTTGCAGTTCCTGAACGAGTACGCGGATGCGATCCGGTCTCGCCTCGCAACAGGGCCACTGCCGCTATCAGAGGCGTTGGACAGGGGCTGGTGCGTGCTGAACGGTCGGCTTGAGCTGGCCGAGCTGCTCGGCGTGTACATGTCGCCGTGGGCACTGGACGAGAGCGAGCCGATCGAGATCAGGATTCCGCAGGCGGTGATCAGCCGCAGTGACCCTGTAGTGGGCGAACTGATCTATTCGGATCTCGAGTTGGCGCGACCGGAGAGGAACGCATCATCATGAACAGGATTGAGATGGGTCGGGTGCTTGGGTTCCTGCTGCAACATCGCCGCATGGAGACCATGCCGCGTGGCAAGGGGCGCCCCGATGAGCGCGAGCTGGCCAGGCTGCTGGACCACGCAGACCTGGAGGCACGGACCGAGCTGGAGGGGTTGTTGCAGGGCATGGGTTTCGAGCTGGCGTCCTTCGACGATTTCCAGACGCAAGGCCTGGCGGCCGGCGGCAGGGTGTTCTTGTTGCCGCGTCGCCTGGATCAGGCGAGCGCACTGTTCAGCGAACGGTGTATCGACGAGGGCATGCAGCTCAAGAACGAGACGATCACCACAAGGCGGATTTGGTTCACCCAGCTCTGGTTCGTGCTGTTTTATCTGTTCTACACCCGCCGCAACCGGGTTTCGACCGAGGTGAGCCGCTACGTGGAAACCAGTTTCACGCGCGCCGATCTGGTCCAGTCCATGCATGAGTACATCAACGACCTCGTTCGCAAGCTGGGCCAAGACACCCTTCAAGGCGATGCGGTCTACAACTGCCTGATTGCCGAGAGCGGCGCGCAGGTGGCGAAGTATGCGGACCGGTTCCTCAACCTGATGGTTGATGGGGCCCAAGTCGACGACCTTGGCGCCGATCGCTACCGGCAATCTCTGCTGGGCGCGCTGGAGATGAAGAACAACCACCTGCAAGGCCTGGAGCCATGGATCCAAGCCACTGGCCCGCTCGAGGCTGGTCGCGAACTCCTGGCCCATCCATCCGATTCCGCAGAGTCCTGAGAACCCTATGGCTCACATCAACCGCATCGAGATCGTCAACTACCTCTGCGAGGGTTGGGTGCCGAGCATGGGCGTCGCGAACTGGCGACCGCTATGGCCGGCCAACGTCATCAACCTTTGCGGAGCGTCGACTGCCGTGCAGATCCCGAACGGCGGTGGCAAGACATCGCTGACCAACGCCGTTCTGTACCTGCTGAGCCAGGATCGAGTGCTGAAACGGCGCTTCCTGGACCGGTGCTCGCCCGCTGGGATGGTGCCGACGCACATTCGTATCGAGTTTGCGATCCTCCACGGTCAGGACCTGACCCAGCGCGACCTGATGACGCCGGATCCTCAGTCGTCGCCCGCGGAGACCTTCGTGATCGGCGTTTGCGCCAATCGCGACGATGACAGCCCGCGGTTTTACCGCTACTCCGGTGTCCTTGAAGACGTGCCAGCCTGCCGAACGCTTGGTACCTCCATCGAGTTCATGACCGCTGCGGCGATCCAGGCGAACCTCAAGCAAGTCCGTGGGCACTGGAACCAATGGAGCACCACGGCCGAGTGGGGCAAGGTGGTCGAAGCCTTCATGAGCCCGGACGTGGTCCGGCAGAACGTCATGTTCCATCGCGACGGCGCTGGCGATGCATCTGCGGCGTTCTCCAAGGTCACAGCAGGTCCCGGCGAAAGGTTCGATGAGGCCTACTTCCGTCAAGTTGTCGCCCCGCAGTTGTTGACCAACGTCATGGGGGACTCCGCAGAGGAGGATGAGCGCAATGTTGAAGACACCATCTTGAAATCGATGGGGAGCTTCATCGAGGCGAAACTGCAGGTCGAGACCAAGGAGGCCTACCTGAATGGGCGCCAGGCCTTGGAAGGTGAGTTCCGGCCGGTGATGGACGCCGCCGACAAGATCGAGGTCGCGCGGGTCGCCTACCAGACCCAGCTCCAGACTCTGGCTGTGGATGCCGCCTTCCTGACGCGATTTGCTGACGCGAGGGACACCCGGATGCCCGGTGTGCCGCGCGACTTGGCCGAGTTCTCGCTGGACGCCAAGGTGCGAGATTGCCTGAAGGCCATGGTCTTGGACAAGGACGGCAGCATCTTGATCGAGAGCGCCGGCCTGGCGGCGTTGCTCGGCATACCGACCGGTCGGCTCAATGAATCTGCAGGTCGCACTTCTGCGTCTCAAGCAGCGATTCCGCACCAGGCGACAAGCGCGCAAGTCATTGATTTGTATTGCGATAGCAAGATTTCCGAAAGCCACGGCGGCCGTAGAAACTCGCTCCGCCACTACAGCCAGCAGGCAGCGCGCGACCTGGCGTCAAGGCGAGCTGGAGACGTGGCTGAGCACCAGCGCGTCCTGGACGAGGCGTTCGACTTCGCCAGGACCAGCGTGGACACCAACATCTTTCGCCACAACCTGAAACGGCTGTGGCGCGCCAAGGCAGGGTTGAAGGGTGAGATCGGCGAAGCCGAACGGGCGGGCCGATCCGCCGAGGCAGATCAGGAGAACCTGGAAAAGCAGGTCAAGGAGTGGAAGGAAAACCAGGGGGCGTTCCAGGAGTTCTGCGCGCAGTTGCAACTGATTCCCGCGGATCTTCACGAGACGCCGGCGCGGGTTGAAGACTGGCTCAAGTCCGAGATTCAGACGCGCATGGATGCCGTAAGCGACCACAAGTTGCGGGTGGGCACCCTGACGGGCGGCTGGGATGAGCTCAAGCAGGTTCGCAACGAACTGGGACTGATCGGCATCGACGAGCGTCTGGCGGGGCTTAAGGACGAGCGTGGACAACTGGAATCGACCAAGGCCAGTCGCACGACCGCTGCACGCCTTGCGCAGAAGGAGCGGGACGACGCTACGAACTTGGGTACCACCTTGAGGGTAGAGCTTGCCGAGGCTATCGCGCGGATTGCCGGGCTGTCCGAACACATGCAGGGGTATGACGCGTTCATCAGCCTCTTTGGGCCGGTCGATCCCGTGAAAGTCGGTCCACCGGTCAAGGAGAACACAGCCCTTGGAAAGGACAAGCTGCGACTTGAGAGCCAGCGTCGCACGACAGTGCAGGCGCAGGAGAAGCTACAGCTCCTGTCCAATTCAACAAAATCCTTCCGGCAGCTCTTCGGCGAGATTGACCCCAGGGTGGCCACGCCGCAGAAGGACCATAGGGCGCTGCTGGAGTCCCAGGCGGGGGCTCAGGCCGTGTACCAGCAGCACCAGCCGTTGGCCGAAAGCCTCGAATCGCATCTTGAGCGCACGGGGCGCAGTCCGACGGACTGGCTGCGCGCCACAGACGCCGCGCACGCTGCCGCATTGGAGAAGGCGAGGGTGGCGCGCGAGGCTGTGCGAGACCTTGACCTCGAGCTGGCGGCACTCGACAACCTCGACGAGGTCGGGAATGCCGACTACGCCTCCGCCTATGATGCGCTGACCGACGCGGGTCTCGATCTGACCAGAGCTCAGGACGTAATCCTCGGTCTCCAACTGCCCAAGGACGAGACGTTGCCGCTGCTGGCGGCCCTCGCGCCCCTGTTGGATGCACCGGTCGCCGTCGATATCGACCGCGCCGAAGCCGCTCTGGCGGTCTTGCAGCAAGGCGGCCACGACGTTCCCGTGCTCTTGCTCGATCCTTTGGTGGCGTTGCTGAAGCAGGGCCCCGATCACGACTCGTCGACGACGTCGTCTTTGGGGGTCTTCGCCGGCGCCAAGTCTCGCCGCATGCGGGCCATCGTCGATCCTCAGGCCCTCGTCGAGGAGCGCGCGGCTGTCAGCGGCAGGAGGGATGAGCAACAGGCCCTCATTGAGGACGGCATGGCGCAAGCGCGGCTGCTCACGCCGCACACCGACGGCTATCGCCAGGCTCTGAGCGCGCAGGATGCCGTGGTGCAGGGGTCTGCTGCGAAGGTGAATGCCGCTCAAGCAGAGCTTTCGGCACTGGAGCCGCGCATCGCGGCCGCTGAGCGACTCGTGACGCCCGAGGCGATTGCGCTGTTGCGCGACGCCAAGGCGTTTGTCGAGGCCGGTGGTACGGAGGCCTTGAGCACGCTGAGCCTGGAAGTCGAGGATCTATCGGGGCAACTGGTCAGGGTCGACGACCGACTGGCGGAGATCGCGCCGTTGGTCACCCAGGAGGCGTTCGTGGCGCACGACGGCGCCCGCAAGTTCGTCATGGGCGGCGGTCATAAGACGTTCCAGGAGCTGAAGGAGAAGCGAGCGTCGGTAGAGATTCAAGTCGCCGCCATTGACGCAGCGATGCCAGGGCTTCAGGCCAAGCTGACGCGGTTCGTGGACGAACTGCAGCAAGCCGGCGAGCGCGAGCTGACCTTCATGTCCACGTTCCAGTCCACCTGGGATCGACTGACACGCGCGAAGACCTTCCAGGAGGATGGCAGCGCGGCGTTCATGGAAAGCCATGCTCATGTCCTCACTGGCCTCGTGACCGCGCGTGACGCACTGAACCCGCTGCGGTCGATCAACTACGCCCGCGCGCAGGCATTCAAGCAGCATCAGGGTCAAGACGAGGCAGAGTTGCAGCGCCAAATCGCGGCGACCAAGGCTCGGCGCGCGGGCGCCAAAGCCAAGGTGGAGGCTCTCCGGGGTTCGGAGGAGGCCTTGGATGGCGACATCGCCGAAGCCGGGCTGGCGTCCGACGCTTTGCATGAGCTTGCCTTCTTCCTGTGCGACCGCCGGAATGCAGCAGCCCCGTTTGAAGAAGACCTGAGAAATCGTGAAGTCGGCAGCTCGCGCGCCGAATCGCACGAGGCCTATCCCGCGGCCGAGGCGCTGTTCTGGCAGTTGCGCGACTGGCGCCCCGATCAAGGCAGGTTCGACCGCACCACGATCAGCATCCTGCGCGCTGATGTGGAGGCGATCGACGCGGCCCGTACGGGAAAGAATGTCGGCGACGCGCGCAAGCATGCGACCCGTGTCAGGACTGACTTTGAACGTGTTCGAGAGGACTTCTGCAACAAGGCTCGGGCAGCAACCAACGGCGGGTTCTCGGAAGCGGAGATCGAGGCCATTCAGAACGCGAACTCGACAGAGGGCCTCACCGCCCTTGCCGAGATCAGCGGCCGCTTGCGTGATCAGCTGGCTGCCGAGCAGGCCGAACTGGTCGAACTGAGGCAGTCGACCGAAGTCGTCGAGTCGGCCAGCATCGAGACCTTGACGCGCCTGGTGGAGAGCTGCAAGGGCAACTTGCTGACGATGAACACGGTCATGGCGAGAAATTCCAATGCGCGCTTCACGATCGAAGCCGAAGTGATCTCCACGGAGGACATCAAGAAGCTGATGGAGGACCTGCGCGACCACATCGAGAGTCGCAAACGTGAGGCCAAGGACCGGCAGAAGCTGTCGCGGACCACCGTTGATACCAACTTGGGCACGGACATCCGGCGCGCGCTGATCGATCGCATCTTCATGAAGCCCTCGGTCCAGTTCATTCATGTGGGCATGTGGGACGGCAAGACCCGCCCCGTACAGCCTGGGATGTCAGAAGGGCAGAAGTCCGCACTGCAGATGCTGTGGCTCATTCGCGAGTCCGAGTACCACCTGGAGTGCGCTGTGCGCCGACACCTCGGTGGGGGCTCCAAGAAGCGGCTGCGCAGCCGGGCGCAACGTGTGCTGTTCTTCGATGGCCTCTTCAGCAATCTGACGGACCGCCGCCTGATCGACGAGGCGTTCAAGGGTCTGGGCGAGGCCGACAGCAGCCTGCAGCTCGTCGGGCTCATACACAACCCGGAGTACCGGAACAACTCGAAGATCTTCCCGTCGTATGTTGTCGGCCGGCGCGTCGGGAATCGCGATGTCGAGGGCGAGCGCAGCTACGTCCGGTTCGAGGACAACCGCCCCGAGGGCTCGATGGGTCTCGCGACATTCATGCACAAGCGGCAGCCTGCGGCGCGCGAGGCGATAGATGGATGAAGTCAGCATCGCGGTGCTGGCCTGGCTGCGCCGCGGCTCGGGCACCAAGGGGCGCAAGTTCCTTGCATCGGACATCGCTGCCCGCGCGGCTGCGGGGCTGCGCACTGATTCCGTTTCCGTTTCTGGTGCACTCCGCGCGCTGAGGGCGGACGGCCTCGTCTCGTACACGCCTGACACGATGGGCATGCCCTACACGGGCTACCTCAGCGTGGTGCCGGCCGTCGTGGAGATGCCCGACACCGAGAAAGCCTGGCGGGAGGCGCTCGAGCACGGCATGCAGGATCGCCAGCTCGCAGATGCCCTGGCCGTCTCGCACGCGCTCTTTGACGGCCTAGAGGCTCTGGACATGCAGCACGTAATCGCTGGGTTGCTCAGGATCCGGGACACGTCGGCGTCGCTGGGTAGCGCCTACAGTTTCAGCGTGAGCGCACAGCACATCCTGAGTTCCTCCAAGGTGTTGAGCCGGCTCCCGCTTTCGACACTCAGATTGCTCGGGATTGATCGCCTCCCGACGACACCCCGGTACCTCGTCGTGGCAGGACCGGCGCATCCTTCGGCGGCGCTGTTCATCGAGAACACGACCAGCTTCGAAGAAGCTGTCAAAGCGGGCATGGATGCAGAGCTAGCCTTGGTTGCGGCGTACGGGTACGGCCTGAACATGTTGTCCGACAGCAGCGCAGGACTGGCTTTGCTGGAGAGCGTGAGGAGCAAGGGGTGTGAGGTCCTGAGTCGAACCGGCAGCGGCCATAGCTTGGAGCGCCTGTTTACTCTCCCCAGCGTGTATTTCTGGGGCGATCTGGATCGGGAGGGCCTGCGCATCGCCATGGCATTGAGACAGCATCTGCCTCAGCTGGCGCTGAGCGCCCTGTACCAGCCCATGCGGGCAATGGCGCGACGACGCGAGACTTCACACCCGTACCTCGGCCTCAGTGGCAAGGCCCTGCAGGCGGCCTGGACGCCCACCGGCGAGGACGTGCTCGACCAACTGGCGCTGGAGTGCGCAACGCGTGCGGTCGACCAGGAAGCCGTCGACGTCGCGCAGAACCTGCACTTGGCTGGGAAAGGTCTGTTGGAGTCCTGGTCGGCTCGGTCGGGGGACTTATGAGCGCATCGGTCGATGGTGAGGGCGCAGATGGTGAGGCGAACCCTGATGAGAGCTCCGGGCTGCTGGAAGATCCACCGAGTTGGGTGGAACTCAGAGACCACGTCGAGCGCCAGCTCAAGAAGTTTTCAATCCAGTCAGTTGCCGACAGCGTCATGGACGACCTTTGGGAGGATCGACCTGCTCCCGATCAGTTGAAGGCCTTGCCGTGGCTGGCGCTCCTGATCGCTAAGTGGTCCCTGCAGCTGGGGTCGACTATTCGCGTGGGACGGAAGCTGCCCAAGGATCTGCTGCTCCTTTTGAAGCGAGCCCTATGGGATGGCAACGATCGCGCGTTCGTCGAACGAACCGCGAGACACGAGGCCGAGTTTGGTCTGGACCGGCCACAGCCTCTGTCAATCATGATGCGCATCGCGCTGGCCACCCAGATGCAATTTCAGCGGCAGGAAATCTGGGGGTTGTACAGGACGGCAGGACTGATCCGGCCGCTTGACGCCAACCACAGGAGCAAGCGGATCTTCAGAGAACAGATCGGGCTTGAGGTCGAGGAATTCATCGACGGGTGCATCTTCCTGTACACGCTAGCGAACAGAGACGGCGCGAGGGAGCTGAACGCTGTCGACGTGGAACACTTCAAACCGATGCGCGATGGGATGATTCGGAAGGTGCTCGCGCTGATGTCACGCAGTCTGCCTGACCTGCGGCTGGAGTTGTTGCAAGAGGCGCCGATGAAAGGCAGCCGCAGCAGGGAGCTCTACGTATTCCCCGTCTTCAAACGATTCCCGTTGCTGCGTACGCGGCAGGGGCGATATTGGTGCTGGCACCGGTCAGTGCTGGATCGGTACATGGACGAAGCCGTCCACCTGGAGTTGTCCAAGGCAGGCCAGAAGTACGCCGATTCGTTCAGCATGGTCTTCGAGAAGTACGTGGTCGATCAAAGTCAGAGGCTGGGATTCCCGCTGACCACGGCCCAACAGTACCTCGATGCCTACGGCCGTGGCGAGAAGATCAAGAACGTCGAGGCGGTGGTGACCCATGGCAACCGCCGGCTCTTGATCGAATCCAAGATGGGCCTCTTCCCGGACGACGTCCTGTTTCAGGAGACCGAGCTGGGCAACAGAGGCAAGCTCAAACGCGTGCTGGAGGCAGTGGAGCAGGGGCAGACGGTCAGCCACAAACTGGCGACCTCGCATCCTGAAGACCAGGAGCACTACCTGATCGTGGTGACGAGCCGCGATCTGGTCATCGGGACCGGGCTGTTCCTGGAAGACATGTGTGGCCCCGGAAGCCTGGCAGCACCCGTCGGCACGGAAGGTAACCTTTTGCCACTCAATCACATGTTCGTTCTGTCCATCGACGAGTTCGAGCGGTTGGTCGAGTTTGTGGCCAGCGGGAGGCTGTCGTTGTTCGACCAGGTCGCGAGCGCCGCCAAGTCGTCGAGGAATCTGGCAGGGTGCGCCTTCAATTTCTCTTCCTTCTACCCAAAGGAACTGGCCGGCATAGGCCAACGGATCCGCATGCCGGCGTTCATCGCGGCTGAACATCGAGCAGCGATGGACCGGCTGTCCTTGGCGTTGGAAGCTCATCAAACAGTTCATAGGCCGCAGCCACCGGGCAGCGCCGACACTTGACCCATGGACGTTTTGATGTCGACAACGAGGATTGCGAGAACGCTCTGGTTCGATACCAGAGATGGCGGACGTGAGACGATCAGCCAAGCCGATCTGCCTGGCAGGCATGAGTCGATCGTGGTCCTGGGCGAGGCAGGCATGGGCAAAACGGAGCTACTACGGTGGATCGGACAGCAGCCTGGTCATGTCTACTGCACGGCCAGGCGCCTCAAGAACGCTGGTTCAAACCCGTCTCGCATCTTGGGCACGGCAACAACGCTCGTCATCGACGCGCTCGACGAGCTGAGCGCCAAGGATGACGGCGATGCCGTAGACACGGTGCTTCAACGGCTGGCTGACCTGGGATTCCCTCGGTTTGTCCTGTCCTGCCGGATCGCCGATTGGCGCCATGTGACCGGCAAGGATGCGATCAAGGAACAGTATCCCGACCTGGAACCCTTCGTGGCGCACCTGCAGCCGCTCGACGAGGTGGAGATTCGGAGAATGCTGGTCGCCGAGCTGGACGGCAACGAGAGTCAGGCCGATGAGGTGATGGGCCGCCTGGCGGGATCGAACCTCGCTGGGCTCATGGGCAATCCTCAGACGCTGCAGATGATTGCCAGGGTCGCTAGGGGAGGGCCGTTGCCGGAGACCAAGGCCGGCTTGTTCGCGGGTGCAGTGGACGTTCTGCGCCGGGAGCACAGCCACGGAAAGTTCGAACTGCAGCCTGACGCAGAAGCCGCATTTGAGGCTGCTGGGGCAGCGTTTGCGGCGTTGATCCTGACGGGCGCTGAGGCGATCGTCGTCGAATCAGCTGATCCAGGCGACATCGAGATTCCATTGGCAGAAGCTGCCGCGTTGCCCGGCGCCAGTCAGCTGCGTTCGGTCCTGGGCAGTCGGCTCTTTGGAACTGCGGCAGGGCCAAACCGGCTGACGTACTGGCATCGCAGCATCGGCGAATACCTGGGTGCGCGCTATCTGGCGCGCCAGGCCCACACCGTTATGAGGCGCAAGCGTCTGCTCGCGCTCTTTCATGCGCACGGGGTGGTGCCTGCCTCTCTGCGCGGTCTTCACGCCTGGCTGGCACTCCACAGCGGCGACCTCGCCGCAGAAGTCATTGCTGCGGATCCCTCTGGCGTGATCGAGTATGGAGACGTGGCGGCGCTGAACTCGTGGCAGGCCGAGCTCCTTCTCGATGCGCTTGAGCGCACAGCTGCTCAAGACCAACGGTTCGCCATCGGCGACGGCGCGGCTTCGGCGATGAGAGGTCTCATGCGGGCGGATATGCTGGCCCGGGTCAGAGCTGTCATCACCACCGAATCGTTGCCGTACGGCCTTCGAATGCTCCTCATCGAGTCGGTGGCTGGATCCGAGATCGCTGAGCCGCTCAGGCCGGTCATACGCGATCTGGTTTGCAGGTCGGACAACGGGTACGCGGTTCGGTGGGCGGCGTTTGAAGCGCTGAAGTCGATGGGGGGTGAGGACTGGCCTGCCGTCCTGCAGGTAGCGCGCCACAGTGGAAACAACGGCCCTCGGATGGCCGTCGACATCGTGAAGCATGTCGGTCCCGCGGTTTTCATGGATCGCGACATCGTTGGCGTTGCCATCCAGTACGCCCAACAAGAGCGCCGGATGATCATGCAGTTCACCGCGCTGGAGCGTGCGATCTCGGATGACCGACTTGAAGGCGTGCTGGACGCCTTCGCCGAGCAGTTGACCGGCCTCGGCAGCCGACACGAGCGTCGGGGCAATGACGAGCTCACCGACATGGGATATCGGCTGATCCAGCGGCGCCTGTCGATGGGTGCGATTGAGCCAGCAAGGCTGTGGGGATGGTTGCGGCATTTCGATGCCGAGATCGGGTACCGGAGAGAGGAGCGTGTCCTCCTTCACACGCGGCTGCGCGATGACGATGAACTGCGCCGTGGGATCCAACGCCTGGTGCTTCTGGACGAGCCTGGAACCAAGACGGTCTGGCAGCGTAGTCATCGTCTGAACAGTCGGTCTGGTGGGTTGGCGGCAACGGAGCAGGACGTCGTGCACCTGCTCGAGACCATGGACCCGCAGTCCGAGCGCTCAGATGACCGGTGGCAGGACGTCGTGAGGATGGCGCCTCACTCAGCGACTGACGGCGTGCAAGTCCGTGCGGCCGCCCTGCGGTTTGCTCAAGGGCGTCCGGACATCGTGGAGTGGCTAGACCAACTCACCGTCTCACCTGCTCAACAATGGGAGATCGACAACGCGAGACGTGCGCGGCGTCATGCTCGCGAAACTGCGGCGAGATGGGGTGCAGTGAGGCGGGATATGTCGGGCAGCATCGACGAGATACGCGCGGGGCGAGTCCATTTCATCATCAGCCTGGCGGAGGCCTACCTCGATCTCTTTCACGACCTAGATCACGACCAAGCTCCGGTTGATCGGCTAACCACGTGGGTCGGGCCGGAGGTCACCGCGGCAGCACTGGCAGGGTTTGAAGCGTTTCTTCATGCGGACATCGAGCCGTCGGCGCAGCAGATGGCAGAGAGCAACGCCGAGTCCAGGCGATGGAACGCCAGCAAGGTCATAGCGGCGGCGCTATCAGAACGAGTTCGTCTTGGTCGCGGCTTCGACGGCGTTTCGGATGACCGACTGACCGCAGGCTTCCTTGAGTTGCGGGGCACTCGCATCGACGACCACGCTAAGCTCACCGAGCTGCAGCCCGCAGTCGATAACGAAGTGCAGGCACGGGGCTTACTTGAAACCGCGTTGCGCCTGTGGATCGAGCCTCAGCTACAACGACGCCTCTCTCACGTCGATCAGCTTGTCTCGCTGATGTGGACAGACGCGGACAGTCAGCGTGCCGCAACACTCGCGCAGGAGTGGCTCACTACATATCCCGAGATGGCAGCGGATCCTGAGGCCACGCTAGTTGACCGGCTCATCGAATCGCGTCGGTATGACGTACTGGCAGCCCTTGCCAGTGCGCGCCTGGCAGGCGCCCTCTCGGACGAGCGCCGCCGCAACTGGGAGGCGGCCTCAGTGGTGGCCGACTTCGAGAAGCAGCGGGACCGGCTGTCGACGGTCGCCGCCAGCGACTCCCAGCTGCTGTGGTCCATACGCCGGCGTGCTTTCCACGGCAGGAGTCGCCAGTCGAGCGTGGTGTTCTCGGTGGACCAGCTTGTCTGGATCTTTGAGTCCTTCCGGGGGAGCTTCCCAACCCGCGGCAGGCCTGAGAACGGATGGACCGGCGACCAGAACGCCTGGGATGCGACGGACTTCCTGGTATCGCTAGCCAATAGGCTGGCGACCATGACCTCGCCGGCAGCCGTCCAAGGATTGCGGGACCTTCGCGATGCGCCAGAAGACAGCTACACCTCCACGCTACGAGTGCTATTTGCTGAGCAACGGCAGAAGGCGGTGGAAGAGCGATACCGCCCACCGATGTTGGGTCAGGTCCGAACGATTGTCGAAGCAGGCTCACCTGCAACCGTGACGGACCTGCAAGTCACCTTGGTCGAGTTGCTTGATCAGGTTCAGAAGCGTCTCGTGGGAGATCCGGCGGATCCTTGGCGCGACTTCTTTGATACGCAGGGCAACCCGTTCGGCGAAGAACGCTGCCGGGACCACCTGCTGACCATGCTCACCTCCAGGCCGGAAGGGATCGATTTGACGCCAGAGCGTCACCTCGCCAACGACAACCGCGCGGACATCGGCGCAACCCTCAACGGCATGCGCGTGCCTATCGAGATCAAAGGTCAGTGGCACAAGGATCTCTGGCATGCCGCCGATACCCAGTTGGACCGGCTCTACGCCAGCGACTATGCGGCTGAGCGCCGAGGGATCTACCTGGTCCTCTGGTTCGGCAATGACGTCCCGCCTAGGAAACAGGCACGATCGGCCGGAAGAGGGCGGAGACGCCCCCAGACGGCGGTAGAGCTGAGAGCTGGCCTCATCGCCGGCAGCCGTGCGGCCGCGGAAGGTCGCATCGAGATCGTTGTTCTGGACATAGAACAGCCTGCCGATCTGCCGCACCGCGCTGGCCAGGGCACTTGATCGCGTGACTGGCCCTATTGCGCTTAGCCGCGTTTTGGCTCGCGGACTCGGCGAGTCTCAATGCCGTGGAGGGAAAGTTCAGAGCCTTTGGACAACGCACAATTCCGTACGTTTTCCGTACAGGACTGCGGTCCAATGCCTGAAAATTCGCTAACCTATTGATTTAAAATGAAAATATGGTGCGCCCGGCTGGGATCGAACCAGCAACCCCTGCCTTCGGAGGGCACAAGGTCAGATGGACTGCGTACCCGCTCAGCCGCTTGTCCTGCAGCGCAAGGCATGAAATGACGGGCGCCCCGCCCGTGCTGGGAACGGTGTAAAATTGCAGCTGAGAGTACGAGTTGTCCCTGGTTGGATTCCAGAAACTGCTCCGAATCTCCTGACCAGTCTGAGGTACCCATTTGGGTACCCGCTAGAATGGCGAAGTGGCAAAAAGTTGGTTGATGCGGTCTGGGAAAAATCGTTAGATTCCGCCCCAGCCACCAAGACATCGTGCAAGAGCACAGCAAGAGCCCATCCCCAGCGATGGGCTTTTGTTTGTTTGTTTGGCGCCTGTTCTGGCGCGTCGGACATCGCACTGCGGGATTAGCTCAGTTGGTAGAGCGATACCTTGCCAAGGTATAGGTCGAGAGTTCGAGTCTCTTATCCCGCTCCAGATTTGCCCATGTGGCTCAGTGGTAGAGCACTCCCTTGGTAAGGGAGAGGTCACGCGTTCGATCCGCGTCATGGGCACCAGGACCTCGGCGGCCTTGCTGCAAGGTTGGCGATGTGGTCCCTTGGTCCGCCCATGGATCGTCGGCCCGAGCAAATTCTCGTGGGCTTTCTTTCTGAGCAGGGAACCGCCGATGGATACCGAGACCAGCGCCATGCGCGCATCGCAGGCCGAGTTGCAGAGCCGGCTGATCGCCGCTCTGTGCACCCGCACGCTGAATCAGTTTGCCGCAGAGTCCCGGCTGGACGGCGAAAGCCTCAGGGATGCGGTCGAGCGCTATGAGGTCGACTATGCCTGGCAGGTGTTGAGCTCGGCGCGCCTGCGCGACGACACCGTGGCCCGGGTGGCGGACCGGCTCCAGCGGCCGCTGAGCGAGCCGCTGCAGAACTGGATTGCCGATGTCCTCAGCGCGGCCGCTGCGGCTCAGCCGCCCGAGCTGCTGATGAGCTTTGACAACGATGTGCCGGAGCAGTTCGCCGCGCTGTTGTGCGCCGGCCTCCATCCCAAGCTCGACCCGGCCGCCGCTGCGCTGGTTTGAGCGCTCGGCGCGGCGCCGTCCAGGGCCGTCCTTGCATAATCCGGCCCGAACAATGCCTGGGAGGGCCTGCTTGATGAGTGACCCCGACAAACTCGACCGGCTCACCGCGTCGCATGGCGCGCCGCCGCCCGATACGCTGCGTGCCCGCCTCGAAGCGCTGCTGGCGCGTGGCCGCGACGATGCGCTGCTGCGCTTCGGTCTTGGCAAGGCCTGCCTCGATGAGGGCGATGCGGCGGCGGCGGCCGTGCATCTGCAGAAGGCGACCGAGCACAAGCCGGACTACACGGCCGCCTGGAAGCTGCTGGGCAAGGCCCTGCTGGCGCAAGGGCGGGCGCAGGAGGCCGGGTCGGCCTGGCAACAGGGTCTGGCCCTGGCGCAGCGCCAGGGCGATCACCAGGCCGGGCGCGAGATGGGCGTCTTTCTCAAACGCCTGTCAGCGCCGCCGCCCGGCTGACGCTCCGCGGCAGCGCTCAGCTGCGGTGCTGGTCGTTGTCCTTGTGGCCGATCAGGCGCACCAGGGTCGCACGCAGCCGTGGCGCGTCGATCGGCTTGGTCAGGAAGTCGTTCATGCCGGCCGCCAGGGCCTCGTCGCGCTCCGAGATCAGGGCCGCGGCGGTCAGCGCGACGATGGGCAGCTCGGTGGCCGGGAAGCGCCGCCGCACCTGGCGCGTCGCCTCGTGGCCGCTCATCACCGGCATCTGCACATCCATCAGCACCGCGTCGAAGGGCTTGCCCATGCTGGCCTGGGCGTTGATGGCCTCGACCGCCTGGCTGCCGTCGCTGGCCTGCGAGACCTCCAGCCCCCACTGTTCCAGCAAGGCCACCGCAATCATCATATTGACCGGGTTGTCCTCCACCATCAGCACGCGCAGGCCCTGCAGGTCCTGGTTGTCGCGCGCCTCACGCAAGGTAGTGCTGATCGGCGTCGGCGCGCCGGGCAGTGGCAGCTCGGCCCAGAAGGTCGAGCCCTGGCCCGGCGTGCTGTTCACGCCCACCGTGCCGCCCATCAGCTCGGCCAGCTCGCGGCAGATCGACAGGCCCAGCCCCGTGCCGCCGTAGCGCCGCGTGGTCGATTCGTCGGCCTGGGTGAAGGGCTGGAAGAGGCGCTCGTGCAGGGCCGGCTCGATGCCGGGCCCGGTGTCGGTCACCTCGATGCGCAGCCGCTCCTCGTCCTGCCGGCGCACCCGCACGGCCACCGCGCCGGCCTGCGTGAACTTCAGGGCGTTGCTCAGATAGTTGCTGAGGATCTGGCGCGTGCGCATCGGGTCGCCGACCACCCAGGCCGGCACATCCTCGTCGACATCGATGCGGAACGACAGGCCGCGCGCCTGCGCCAGCGTCAGATAGGCCAGACGCATCGTGCCCAGCATGTCGCGCAGCGCGAAGGGCAGCGACTCCAGCGTCAAGCGGCCGGCCTCGATCTTGGACAGATCGAGGATGTCGGAGATCAGGCCTGACAGGCTTTCGGCGCTGTCCAGCATCTGGTCCAGATACTGGCGCCGGGTGGCCTCGTCCAGGTCGGGCTGCTGCACCATGCGCGCCAGGCCCAGCAGGCCGTTCAGCGGGGTGCGGATCTCATGGCTGGTGTTGGCCAGGAAGGCGCTCTTGGCGCGGTTGGCGGCCTGGGCTTCGTCCTTGGCCTGGGCCAGCGCGGCCTCGACGCGGCGCTTCTCGGTCACGTCCTCCATGATCCAGATCGTGCCGCCGCGGCTCGGGTGGTTGGGGTCCACCGCCTTGGCCAGCAGCCGGCACAGAAAGGTCGAGCCGTCGCGGCGGCGCATCGGCCGTTCGATCTCGACCTGCTCGCCGGCGGCAAGGCGTGAGCCCAGCTCCTCGCCCACCGCCGCATAGGCCTCGACACCGGGCCAGACCACGCTGCCATGCTGGCCCAGCAGGCCATCGGGCGGCCAGCCGAACATCTCCTCGATCAGCGGATTGACCTGGACGAAATGCTGGTCGCGCGTCAGCGTGATGCCGATCGAGGCGTTCTGCAGGATCGCCGCATGCACGAGCCGGGTGCGCTCGCTCTCGGTGACATCGCGCGCGTTGACGACCAGATAGGCCTGGCCGTCCATATTGAAGGGCGCGGCCGACAGCACCATCGCGATCGGCTCGCCCGACTTGGTGATGAAGTTGACCGGCACCTCGCTGACCTTGCCGTGCTGGCGCACGCCATCGATCACGCGGGCGCGTTCCTCGACATCCTGCCAGATGCCGATCTCGTCCGAGGTGCGGCCCAGCACCTCCTCGGCGCTGTAGCCGGAGAGCCGCTCGAAGGTCTTGTTGACCATCGCATAGCGGCCCGAGCTCATCTCGGTCAGCGTGATCACATCGGGGCTGGTGGCGACCAGATGCGAGAGCAGACCCTCGCTGCGGCGCAAGGCGTCCTGGGCGCGCGAGGCCTCGGTCTGGTCGATGAAGAAGGAGAGGGTGGCCGGGCCGCTGGTGGCATCGACCCGCACGCTGGTGGCCTGTACCAGGCGGCGCCGGCGCGACAGGGTGCGCAGCTTGAACTCGGCCATCGGCAGCATCGCGCCGACCGCCATCGCCTCGATCTTGGCGGCGCGCTGGCGGGCGCGTTCGTCGTCGCCCGGCTCGTAGTGCGAGAACAGATCCTGGCCGATCATGCTGGAGCGCTGGGTGTAGCCGAACATCGCCATCGCCGCCGGGTTGGCGTCCAGCACCCGGCCCCAGCGGTGCAGCACCAGCGGGCTGGGCGAGCGGCGGAACAGCTCGCGGTAGCGCGTCTCGGTGGCGGCCACGGCCTGCTCGGCCTGCACCTCGTTGGTCACATCGCGGCCCACGCCCCAGTAGCCGCGGAAGCTGCCCTGGGCGTCGAAGCGAGGCTCGCCGCTGATCGAGACAAAGCGCACCGCGCCGTCCGGCCCGCGCCGGCGCGCGACGACGCCATGGAAGGCGCGGTGCGATTCGAGGTCGGCGCGGTGCGCGTCCAGATCCTCGTCCGACAGGCCCAGATGCTCGACATCCCAGGGCGCCTTGCCCAGGCGTGCCGCCAGATCCAGGCCGGAGGAGCCGGGCTTGTCCTCGGCCAGATGGGTGAAGCGGAACTCGCGGTCCATCTCCCAGTACCAGTCGGCCGCCATGCTCAGCAGATGGCGAAAGCGTGCATTGCGCTCGCCGGCAGCCTGGATCGAGCGGCGCAGCATGCGCATGCAGCCCAGGCCGATCACCAGTCCCGACCCCAGCAGTATCAGATGGGTGGCCAGGCGGGCGGGCAGGCTGGCAGGCGCGGCCGCGCCCGGACCCCAGCCCTCCAGCTCGGCGAACACCAGGCCGGCCACGGCCAGCAGGCTGATGCCGAAGATGAAGAGGCCGGCACGCACGCCTTGCAGCGCGGTGGCCAGCACCACCATCAGGCTCATGATGCCCAGCGAGATCGAGGCCAGACCCAGCTGGCGCGACAGCGCCAGCGCGACGGCCGAGGCGATCACCAGGCTCATCACCAGCAGCGCGAAGGCCTTGGCCTGGCGTTGCGGCGGCTGCCAGACGGTCAGCGCCGCCAGCGCCGCCGTGCCCCAGGTCAGCAGCGGCGGGATCAGTCCGTTGAAGGGCTCGCCACCGAGGCGGCCAAACCATTGAAGACTGCCGGCCAGGCCGCAGATCAGCGCGCAGGCGGCCAGGAACAAGCGCATCGAATGACGCCGCACACTGCGCTCCAGCGCGGCAGCGGCGTCGCCGGGGCCGACATCATGCCCGACCAGGCTGCTCAAATCGTCCAGGGTTTCCTTGCTCACAACGCCATTCGCTCCGCTCGCGCCGAAGCCGGTCTTCGACGAAGAGCGCAGTCTCCGCCAGAACCCGAGGGCCTGAATACCCGGTCAGCCCCCGAATGCGTGGGCTTATCGCAGCAGTTCGGGGTAAACGCGAACTAATGCTCAGGCGGGGCGGGCCTGGTTCAGCTGCTCGCGGGTCTGCTGCGCGGCGCGGCGGGCCGCTGCGGCAAAGTCGTCGCCACTGCTGGCGTAGAGCACGGCGCGCGAGGAGTTGACGATGATCAGGCCGTCGCTGCGCAGGCCGGCCCGCACGGTCGCGTCGGCATCGCCGCCCTGGGCGCCGACGCCGGGAATCAGCAGCGGCAGGGTCGGCGCGAGCTCGCGCACCCGGGCGATCTCCCCAGGATAGGTGGCGCCCACCACCAGGCCCAGCTGACCGTTCTTGTTCCATGCGGTCTGCGCCAGCGCGGCCAGATGCTCGAACAGGCGCGGCTGGCCCGGCACATCGGCCAGGCGCTGCATCTGCCAGTCATTGCCGCCGGTGTTCGAGGTGCGGCACAGCAGGATGGCGCCCTTGTCGGGGTAGCGCAGATAGGGCTCGATCGAGTCGAAGCCCATGAAGGGCGACAGCGTCACCGCGTCGGCCTGGTAGCGCTCGAAGGCCTCTTTCGCGTACTGCTCGGCGGTCGAGCCGATATCGCCGCGCTTGGCGTCCAGGATCACCGGCACATGGGGCGCGACCCGCTTGATGTGCGCCATCAGCCGCTCTAGCTGGTCCTCGGCGCGATGAGCGGCGAAGTAGGCGATCTGCGGCTTGAAGGCGATCACCAGGTCCTTGGTGGCGTCGACTATTGAACTGCAGAAGTCGTAGATGCGCGAGGCATCGCCCTTCCAGGCGCCCGGGAAGCGGGCCGGGTCCGGGTCCAGGCCCACGCAAAGCAGCGAGTGGTTCAGTTGTTCGGCTTTGTGGAGTTGCTGGATGAAATTCATGGGCGGCCTGGCGACGGTTTGAGGTGGCGTATTGTCCCGGTTTTGCATTGGGAGCAGGAAGATGACGGTGTTGGAGACCGAGCGGCTGCGGCTGCGCCATTTCGGGCCGGCGGACGCGGCCTTCATCCTGGAGCTGCTCAACGAGCCCTCCTGGATCGCCCATATCGGCCCGCGCGATGTGCACGATCTGGCCGCCGCCGAGGCCTGGATCGAGGCGAAGCTGGTGGCCAGCTATGCCCGCCTGGGTTTCGGCTTCTGGGCCGTCGAGCGCCGCGAGGATGGCGCGCTGCTGGGCATGTGCGGCCTGATCAAGCGCGACAGCCTGCCCGAGGTGGACCTGGGTTACGCCTTCGTGCCGCGCGCCTGGGGTGTCGGCTATGCCCGCGAGGCCGCTGCAGCCTGCCTGCGCCATGGCGCCGAGGTGCTGGGCATGCAGACCATCCTGGCCATCACCGGGCCCGACAACCTGGCCTCGCAGCGGGTGCTGACGGATATCGGCATGTGCTTCGTCGAGACCCGGGTGCTGGACGGCGAGACGCGGCAGACCCAGGTCTACCGCTGGGCGTCCGCTTAGATCTTGCGGGCCAGTTCCCCAGCCTTGCCGGTATAGCTGCCCGGCGTCATCGCCAGCAGCCGGGTCTTCTCGGCCTCGGGCAGTTCCAGCGTCTGGATGAACTCGCGGATTGATTCGCGGGTGATGGCCTTGCCGCGGGTCAGCTCCTTCAGGCGCTCGTAGGGGTTGGGCAGGGCGTAGCGGCGCATCACGGTCTGGATAGGCTCGGCCAGCACTTCCCAGGCGCTGTCCAGGTCCTCGGCCAGCGCGGCCTCGTTGACCTCCAGCTTGTCCAGGCCCTTCAGCAGCGACTCATAGCCCAGCACCGCGTAGCCCAGCGCGACGCCCATATTGCGCAGCACGGTGGAGTCGGTCAGGTCGCGCTGCCAGCGGCTGATCGGCAGCTTCTGGCTCAGATGGCTCAGCAGCGCATTGGCCAGGCCGAAATTGCCCTCGGCGTTTTCGAAGTCGATCGGGTTGACCTTGTGCGGCATGGTCGAGCTGCCGATCTCGCCGGCCACCGTGCGCTGCTTGAAATAGCCCAGCGACACATAGCCCCAGACATCGCGCGACCAGTCGATCAGGATGGTGTTGGTGCGCGTCACCGCATCGAACAGCTCGGCCATATAGTCGTGCGGCTCGATCTGGATGGTGTAGGGGTTGAACGTCAGCTCCAGCTGTTGCTCGATGACGCGCTGGCTGAAGGCCTCCCAGTCGAACTCGGGCCAGGCCGACAGATGGGCGTTGTAATTGCCGACCGCGCCGTTCATCTTGGCCAGCAGCTTGACGTCGGCGATGCGCGCGCGGGCGTTGCGCAGCCGAGCGACGACGTTGGCGATCTCCTTGCCCACCGTGGTTGGGCTGGCGGTCTGGCCATGGGTGCGACTGAGCATCGGCGTGGCGGCCAGCGCGTGGGCCATGGTGCCGAGCTTGGCGATGATGCGGTCGACGGTGGGCAGCAGCACCTCGGCGCGCGCGGCCTTCAGCATCAGGCCATGGCTGGTGTTGTTGATGTCCTCGCTGGTGCAGGCGAAGTGCACGAACTCGCCGGCGGCCTTCAGCTCGGGCGCATTCTCGAAGCGCGACTTCAGCCAGTACTCGACCGCCTTGACATCATGGTTGGTGGTCTTCTCGATGTCCTTGATAGCCTGGGCATCGGCCTCCGAGAAGCGCGTCACCAGCGAGCGCAACAACCCGCGCGCGGCCTCGGACAGGGGCTTGAACTCGTCGAAGCCGGCATCGGACAGCGCGATGAACCACTCCACCTCGACCTGCACGCGCCTGTGCATCAGTCCGAACTCGGACAGCAGTGGGCGCAGAGCGGCCACGCGCGAGGCATAGCGGCCATCCAGGGGCGAGAGGGCGCTGATACTGGAGAAGGCGGAGAGCGTAGTCATGGCGTGTGCGCGGGCTGGCCGCGAGAGCTGAGGGCAAACCCGGAGATTTTATCCGGCCGGCCCGAGCCGGCCGAAATCCTTCTGGCAAACCATGCTTGGCAGGCCGGCACGCCTCTTGCCTAATGCCAAGGCGTCCGCCCCTGTCGACCTCAACATCAAGGAAACACGCCATGAGATCTGCCCCGAGCTCCGCCCTGCGCCGCCTCACTCTCGGTCTGGCCGCCGCCAGCCTCGCCGCCCTGGCCCTGCCGGCCGCGGCGCAGGCCAAGCTCAAGGTCGCCGGCATCTACACCGTGCCGGTCGAGCAGCAATGGGTCAGCCGCATCAACAAGGCGCTGAAGGCGGCCGAGGCGCGCGGCGAGATCGAGTACGCCTTCTCCGAGAACGTCAGCAACGCCGACTACGAGCGCGTGCTGCGCCAGTACGCCGAGAAGGGCTATGGCCTGGTGGTCGGCGAGGCCTTCGCGGTCGAGGCGGCGGCACGCAAGGTTGCCAAGGACTATCCCAAGACCGCCTTCCTGCTGGGCTCCAGCGGCAAGCCGGCCGCGCCCAACTTCGCGGTATTCGACAACTACATCCAGGAGCCGGCCTATCTCAGCGGCATGATCGCCGGCGGCGTCAGCAAGAGCGGCAAGATCGGCCTGGTCGGCGGCTTTCCCATCCCCGAGGTCAACCGCCTGATGCATGCCTTCATGGCCGGGGCCAAGGAGATCAACCCCAAGGCCGAGTTCACCGTCAGCTTCATCAACAGCTGGTTCGACCCGCCCAAGGCCAAGGAAGCCGCTTTCGCGATGATAGACAAGGGCGCCGACGTGATGTACGCGGAGCGCTTCGGCGTCAGCGACGCGGCCAAGGAGCGCAAGGTGCTGGCCATCGGCAATGTGATCGACACCCAGGCCCAGTATCCCGACACCGTGGTCGCCTCGGCGCTGTGGCATATGGAGCCCAGCATCGACCGCGCGATCAAGGCGGTCAAGGCGAACGCCTTCAAGGCCGAGGACTACGGCCCCTACTCGATGATGAAACACAAGGGCAGCGAGCTGGCGCCCCTGGGAACCTTCGAGAAAAAGGTGCCGGCCGATGTGGTCGCCAAGGTCAGGGCCAAGGAAAAAGCCATCCTGGACGGCAGCTTCGTCGTCAAGGTCGACGACAGCCAGCCGAAATCGACCAGCAAGTGACGCTCCCGGCGCTGCAACTGCGCGGCATCAGCAAGCGCTTCGGCGCGCTGCTGGCCAATGACGGCATCTCGCTGACGCTGGAGCAGGGCCAGGTCCTGGCCCTGCTGGGCGAGAACGGGGCCGGCAAGAGCACGCTGGTGTCCATCCTGTTCGGCCATTACGTCGCCGACGCCGGCGAGATCACGGTGTTCGGCCGGCCGCTGCCGCCGGGCCAGCCCAAGATGGCGCTGGCCGCCGGCATCGGCATGGTGCACCAGCACTTCACCTTGGCCGAGCGCCTGACGGTGCTGGACAACGTGATGCTGGGCCTGGAGCCGCTGTGGCAGCCCTTCGCGCGGCGCCAAGCGCAGCGCCAGCGCCTGCTCGATACCGCGCAGCGCTTCGGCCTGCAGGTCGATCCCGACGCGCTGATCGCCGATCTCTCGGTCGGCGAGCGCCAGCGCGTCGAGATCCTGAAGGCCCTGGTGCGCGGCGCCCGCATCCTGATCCTGGACGAACCCACGGCGGTGCTGACCCCGCAGGAAAGCCAGTCGCTGTTCGTCTCGCTGAAGGCCCTGGTGGCCGAAGGCATGGCCATCATCTTCATCAGCCACAAGCTCGACGAAGTGCTGGCGGTCTCGGACCGCATCGCGGTGCTGCGCGCTGGCAAGCTGATCGCCGAGCTGGACGCGGCCGGCGCGTCCAAGGCCGATTTGGCCGAGGCCATGGTGGGCCGCGCGGTGCCAAGCCCCAAGCGCGCGGCGACGCAGCCCGGCGACATCGTCTGCCGCCTGCGCGGCGCCACGCTCGCGGCCAAGCCGGGGCTGCGCGGTGTCGATCTGGATCTGCGCGCCGGCGAGGTGCTGGCGGTGGCCGGTGTGGCCGGCAATGGCCAGCATGCACTGGCCGATCTGCTGCACGGGCTCGTGGGCCTGGCGGCCGGCGAGCTGCGGGTGCTGGGGCAAGACCTGGCCCCACGACCCGGGGCTTGGCTGGCCGCCGGCGTGGCCCGCATCCCGGAGGACCGCCATGCGGCGGGCGTGGTCGGCGATCTGCCGCTGTGGGAGAACGCGCTGCTGGAGCAGTACCGCGCCCCGACCTTCTCGCGCTGGGGGCTGTTGAAACGCAAGCGCTCACGCGCTCATGCGCAGGACATCGTGCAGCGCTTCGATGTGCGCGGCCTCGAAGACCGCGGCCTGGACACGCTGACCCGCAGCCTGTCGGGCGGCAATATGCAGAAACTCATCCTCGGCCGCGCGCTGACCGGCGATCCCGAGGCCGGCAAGGCTGGCAATCGGCCTCGGCTGATCGTCGCCAACCAGCCGACCTGGGGCCTGGATGTCGGCGCGGTCGCCTATGTGCACCAGCAGCTGCTGGACGCCTGCGCGGCCGGCGCGGCGGTGCTGCTGATCTCCGAAGACCTGGACGAGATCTTTGCCATCGCCGACCGCATCGCGGTGATGCACGAGGGACGGCTCGGCGTTGCGAAGCCGCGTGCCGACTGGACCCTGACCAGCATCGGGCTGGAAATGGCAGGAACTCGAACAGCAGAGGCGGCCCATGCGGCTTGAGAAACGTTCGGTCCCGTCCTCGGCCTGGCGCCTGGCCGCACCGTTGCTGGCGCTGGCGATCACGCTGGCCGTCAGCTCGCTGCTGGTGGCCTGGGCCGGCGCACCGGTCGGCCAAGCCTATGCGCTGCTGCTGGAGGGCGGCTTCGGCTCGCGCTTTGCCTGGAGCGAGACACTGACCCGCGCGACGCCGCTGATACTCACTGGCCTCGCCGCCGCCGTGGCCTTCAAGGCGCGGCTCTACAACATCGGCGCCGAGGGCCAGCTCTATATGGGCGCACTGGCGGCGGTGCTGGTCGGTGGCCTGCATGGCGGGTCAGGTCTTGAGTGGCCGAGCTGGCTGCTGTTCCCGCTGATGATGGCGGCCGCAGCGCTGGCCGGCGCCTTGCTGCTGCTGGGCCCGGCGCTGCTGAAGAGCCGGCTGGGCGTCGACGAGGTGGTCACCACGCTGCTACTGAACTTCATCGTGCTGCTGTTTGTTTCGTGGATGCTGGACGGGGCCATGAAGGACCCGCTGGCGATGGGCTGGCCGCAAAGCGTGGGCCTGCAGGAGTCGCTCTCCTTGAGCAAGCTGGTCGAGCGCAGCCGCGTCCACACCGGCCTGCTGTGGGCCATCGCGGCGGCGCTGCTGCTGTGGGCCCTGTTCAAGTACAGCCGCACCGGCTTCGAGATCCGCGCGGTCGGCGCCAACGCCCAGGCGGCCGCCTTTGCCGGCATGCCGGTGGCCTGGGTCAGCCTGAAGGTGGCCTTGTTGTCGGGCGCGCTGGCGGGCCTGGCCGGCGCGATCGAGGTGGCCGGCCGCACCGGCTATGTCACGCTGGACATGAGCCCGGGCTATGGCTACAGCGGCATCGTGATCGCGATGCTGGCGGGCCTGAATCCGCTCGGGGCCCTGCTGTCGGCGGTGTTTGTCGCCGGCCTGCTGGTCGGCGCCGACAGCATGAGCCGCGCGGTCGGCGTGCCGACCTATATCGCCGATGTGATCGTCGCGACCGCGCTGATCGCGATGCTGGTCAGCAGCCTCCTGGTCAATTACCGCCTCCGTCTGAGGAGTCGCGATGGGCGCTGAGATCCTCGAGCTGCTGTCCGGCAGCGCCTTCTGGATCGCGGTGCTGCGCATCGCGACGCCGCTGATCCTCGGTACCCTGGGCGTGTTGCTGTGCGAGCGCGCCGGCGTCTTGAACCTGGGCATCGAGGGCATCATGGTGGCCGGCGCCTTTGCCGGCTGGCTGACGGTCTACCAGGGCGGCGGGTTGTGGCTGGGCGTCGGGGTCGCGGCCGGGGTCGGCGCGCTGCTGGGTCTGCTGCATGGCTGGCTGACCGTGAGCCTATCGTTGTCGCAGCATGTCTCGGGGCTGGGCATCACGCTGCTGGCCACCAGCCTGGCCAGCTATGCCTACCGCGTCAGCTTCCCCAAGGTCGAGAACCCGCCGACGATCCAGCCCTTCGCCACGATGGAGGCCTGGCTGCCGATCCCGGTGCTGAATGCGCAGACGCCGCTGACCCTGCTGGCTCTGCTGCTGGTGCCGCTGCTGGCCTACGGCCTGAACCGCACGCCGCTGGGTCTGGCGGTGCGCATGGTCGGCGAGAGCCCGGCCGCCGCTGAAGGCCAGGGCCTGTCGGTCGTGCGGCTGCGCATTGGCGCCATCATGGCCGGCTCGGCGCTGATGGGGGTGGCCGGGGCCTTCCTGACGCTGGCCGCCTTCAACGCTTTTTACTTCAATATGGTCAACGGCCGCGGCTGGGTCTGCGTGGCCCTGGTCGTGTTCGCCTCCTGGCGGCCCGGCAAGGCGCTGCTGGGCGCGCTGCTGTTCGCCTTCTTCGATGCGCTGCAGCTGCGCCTCCAGCAAAGCAGCGGCGGCGCCGTGCTGCCCTACCAGCTCTATCTGATGCTGCCCTATCTGCTGTCCATCGTCGCCCTGGTGCTGGTGGCCCGCAAGGCGGCCTATCCGCAGGCGCTGATGAAGCCTTATCGCAAGGGCGAGCGCTGATTGGTGACCATGAAGCATGCCTTGCCAGCAGCCGTCAGCGGCGAGCGTTGCGAGTTTGACAGTGCGGCGGGGCGCCTCAGTGTCTACGTCGCTGGCCAAGGCCCGCCGCTCTTGCTCATCCACAGCATCAACGCATCGGCGTCTGCGGCAGAAATGCGACCGCTCCATGAGCACTACCGTGCGACGCACACCGTTTTTTCAGTCGATCTGCCAGGCTACGGCTTTTCTGATCGCAGTGACCGGGACTACACGCCGCGTCTGATGACGGATGCGGTTCACGCCGTCACCGCATGGGTGCAGTCCCGCTGCGGGCCGGCACCCATCGATGCACTGGCCCTGTCGCTGTCGAGCGAGTACCTGGCACGCGCCGCTGCAGAGGCGCCGGGCAGCTACCGAAGCGTGGCGCTCGTCAGCCCCACGGGCTTCAACGGCCTGAAACCGTGGCGTGCCGCCCCAGGCAGCACGCGTGGGCTGCCGTGGCTGTACAAAGCGCTGCGCGGGCCGGGGGCCGTCTGGGGGCTGGCACTCTTCCGTGCGCTGACCCGGCCGGGCGTGATTCGCTATTTTCTGTGCCGAACCTGGGGGTCGAAGAACATCGACGAAGCGCTCTGGGCCTACGACGTTTTGACCACCCGAGTACCCGGCGCCGAGCATGCCCCCTTGCACTTCCTGTCCGCGAAGCTCTTCAGTGCCGACATACACACGGTCTACGAAAGTCTCGCGATGCCGGTCTGGATGTCGCATGGCGTGCGCGGTGACTTCACCGACTATCGCGGCAAGGCGATCGTCGAGAGCCGCCCCAACTGGCAGTTCACCATCTTCCCGACCGGGGCCCTGCCGTACTTTGAGGTGCCGCAGGACTTCTGCGAGGCCTATGACCGGTTTCGCGATGGGCGGGTGGCTGGGGCGTAGAGATTGTTGATCGGCGCCAGGCGCTCGCTGCCGAGGGTTGATGCAGGGGAATCCGCCCGCAACCTGGCAGTGGTAAGGCATGGTCAGCATTCGATGACGTTGACAACCGGCGTAGCTGCCCAATAGGTAACTTTGGGGACGGCCGCGCTAACTGGTATCGACGATTTGCCTTGTGTGAATCAGACTACACAGCCGACACGCAAGCAATCTATCGGAGCGACGTATGAAGAGACGCGACTTCCTTCTGTCCTCAACCGCGATCGCCTCGACCACAGTCGCAATACCACTTGCAGGCTGCGGCGGAGGCGGTGAGCAACCAGATTCCCCGCAAGCACCAGTGGCCCCAACGCCAGCACCGCCACCGCTGTCTCCCTCACCAGCGCCATCCACCGGTCGAACATACCAGTTTGGCGCGGCCGTACGATCTCAAGCAGAACTTGCGGCCGTTCCTACCGTCTATGCAAAGGCATCTGCGCCAGGTGTTGCATTACCTCGATCGGCTGATCTCAGAACCTCGGGCTTCCTGCCTCCTGTAGGCGACCAAGGAAATCAACCATCGTGTGTAGCTTGGGCGGTTGGTTACACGACAGCTACTTTCTCTGCAGCTCAGCAAGCTGTGATTAACCCGACCAGCCCCGCACGTCAGGCTAGCCCGACGGACCTCTATGCGAAGCTTCAACAGATCAGGCCGACCTCTTGCCGAGACGGAACTCTGATTACGGATGCCTGTGATATTCTGATACGGGATCGAATTACAACGCTTCAAGATGCCCCATATAGTGACCGATCATGTCCAGCGCCAAGAGCCAATCGACAGTTCGGAATATTGGGATACCGCCGCCTTAACTCAGCAGACTCTCAGGCCATTAAGACCCAGATATACGAGAAGAAGCCGCTTCCGATCGGAATGCGAGTTTATTCAGACTTTGTTTCGTTCGGAACTGGAAGTCTTCGAACCGGCATATATCGCATCTCGGGATCGTTGACCAATGAAGGTCATGCGATGGCCATAGTTGGCTACGATGATGACAGGCAAGCCTACTTAGTTGTTAATAGCTGGGGTGTAGACTGGGGCAACCAAGGATACTTCTGGTTCGACTACAACTCCTTCCAGTCATCCGTCTTTGAAGTCTATGCAGTGGATGGCGCCGCGCAGGCAAATGTGGTACCCAGTCCCGGTCCCGCACCATCCCCCTCACCAAGCCCCGCGCCGACCACCCTGCAAATTCGTTCGCTAACTGCGACGTCACAGATCAACTTCTTCTACGGTCTTGATGTGCTGTTCTTAGAGTTCTCTCTTAGTGAGCCGGTCTTCATTAATGCTGTCTCATTCCGTTATGAGGACGCATTTGGCTTTGGTTACTTTCCATTTCAAAGTCAGTCTTTCCCAGTTGGCGTTTGGGCTGCTCAGTCCTATGTAAACTTTTGGCAATCTCTACCTTCTCGGTGGGTTCCCGGAAGGTACACATTATTTATGGACTGCACTCGTCAGAACTCGCAAAGCCAGACGATTTCAAGTTCGACGCTGTTCAGGTGACCCAGGGGCAATTCCTCATCAGGCCTCTCTCCGGATGGGGGGCTCTCAAGAAACACCTCCCAAGTACTTGATCTGCAATGGTGTTCTCAGCCGGGTTGAGCCACGGGAACGATCTGCATGCCGAGCTTCCTGGCCCGCTCGGTGAGGTTGAGCAGCACGCGTTAGCGGTATCGTTCCTCGAAGTAGTCTGGCCCGCATCGGTGTACTCCTCGCCTTTGCTCAGCATCGCGTAGATCAGCCTGGCGAGCTTGTGCGCGGCGGCCGTGACGGCCTTGCCTTTGTCCATGCGGGTGCACAGGCGACGGTAGTACGCGCCCAGCGCCGACTGGCTCGACCGCAGCCAGCCGCAAGGCCTGTGCTGCTCGGTTGGCAACTCGCTTGGTCTTGCCGCTCATCACCTTGCCGCCGGTGATCTTGGTGCCCGGACAGCCATCGGCCTGTTGTGAGCATTGCCTGACACGAACAGCCGCCCTTGTCCGACTCCCACCCCACGGTGTTCCCGGCACGATGCAATAGGAAAGAACGCCAACCGGAGTCCGCCATGTCCTTCATCCACCCGACCTCGCCCCCCGAGACCCTGCACGCGCACCGGCCGCCGATCAAGGCGCCTGGTGATGATGAGGAGCCCCAGCCCATGCCCGTCGACCCCGATGAGGGGCCGATAGACCCGGCGCCGGAGGATGACCAGACACCGGGGCGCGGCGTCGATCGCGGGCCCTGAGCGCAGCCGCGATGGCGATGAATCGATCGCGTGCCCTCGTTGATCCGCGCGCCGCGCAGCTGCTGCGCCATCCCGGCGCCTTCCTGCTCGGTGCGCTGAAGGCCTTTCGCGCCAACCAGGGCCTGCTGCTGGCCGGCGCGGTGGCCTACTACGCGCTGCTGTCCATCGTGCCGCTGCTGATACTGGCGGTGATCGCGCTCTCGCATGTGGTCGACCAGGCGGCGCTGCTGCAGACCCTGGGCCGCTATCTGGAATGGCTGCTGCCGGGGCATTCGCGCGCCATCGTGACCGAGCTGGCGCAGTTCCTGGCCTTCCGCTCGGTGGTGGGCTGGGTGCTGCTGGTGACGATGCTGTTCTTCAGCTCGCTGGCCTTCACGGTGCTGGAGAACGCGATGTCGGTGATCTTCCACCACCGCGTGCTGATACGGCGGCGCCACTTCCTGGTCTCGGCACTGATCCCCTATGGCTACATCCTGTGCCTGGGCTTCGGCCTGCTGGTCGTCACGCTGGTGGCCGGCGCGCTGCAGGCCATGGGCCAGAGCGAGGTTCAATTCCTTTGGCGCAGCTGGTCGCTGGTGGGGGTGTCCGGCCTGCTGTTCTATCTGCTGGGTTTTGCTGGCGAGGTCTTCGTGCTGACCTCGATCTATCTGGTGATGCCGGTGGGGCGCCCCTCGCTGCGGCTGGCGCTGTTCGGCGCGATCGCTGCGGCCCTGCTGTGGGAGCTGTCGCGCCATGCCCTGGTCTGGTACTTCGGCACCTTGTCGCAGATCAGCACGGTGTACGGCTCCTTGACCACCTCGATCGCGGTGCTGCTGAGCCTGGAGCTGGGGGCGACCCTGATGCTGTTCGGCGCGCAGCTGATCTCCGAGTACGAACGCCTGGAGGTCGGCGATCCGCCGCCCCGGGCCTTCAGCACTGCGCCCGGCTAGGCGGCGCGCCGCGCCACCCAGTAGACCGCACCCGCAGCACCGTAGCGCTCGGCATGCCGCTCGCCGGCCGCCAGCTCGAAGCCGTCGCCGACCCGCAGATGCCGGGTCTGGCCTGCCACCGTCAGCCACATCTCGCCCTCGGCCATGACGGCCTTGGCGACAAAGGGATGGCTGTGCTCGTCGACCACGGTCAAGGGCGCCCAGCGCCGCTCCAGCACCTCGTCGAATCCGGCGGCCAGGGCTTGCTGCCGGTAATGCTCGAAACTCGTGATGTCCATGGCCGTTCTCCTCGCGGTCTGCCGGCCTGCTGGCGGCCCATCCAATGGTAGGCTCGCGGCCATGCTGATACGCAATATCTGCCTCCCCGATGGCCGCCGCGGCCAGGACCTGCTGGTGCGTGACGGCCGCATCGCCGCCATCGCGCCGGCCCTGCCGGCGCCGGAGGGCATCGAGATCATCGATGGCCAGGGCCAGCTGCTGAGCCCGCCTTTTGTCGATGCCCATTTCCATATGGACGCCACGCTCAGCTACGGCCTGCCCCGGGTCAACCAGAGCGGCACGCTGCTGGAAGGCATCGCGCTCTGGGGCGAGCTCAAGCCGCTGCTGACGCAGGAAGCCCTGGTCGAGCGGGCGCTGGCCTATTGCGACTGGGCGGTGGCCAAGGGCCTGCTGGCGATACGCTCGCATGTCGATGTCTGCGACCCGCGCCTGCTGGCCGTCGAGGCCCTGCTGCATGTGCGCGAGCGGGTGAAGCCCTATCTGGACCTGCATCTGGTGGCCTTTCCGCAGGACGGTGTGCTGCGCGCGCCGGGGGCGCTGGCGAACCTGAAGCGGGCGCTGGACATGGGCGTCGACGTGGTCGGCGGCATCCCGCATTTCGAACGCACCATGGCCGATGGCGCGGCCAGCGTGAAGCTCTTGTGCGAGCTGGCCGCCGAGCGCGGCCTGCGGGTGGACATGCATTGCGACGAGAGCGACGACCCGCTGTCGCGTCATGTCGAGACCCTGGCCTGTGAGACCCAGCGCCTGGGCCTGCAGGGCCGGGTCACCGGCTCGCACCTGACGTCCATGCATTCGATGGACAACTACTACGTCTCCAAGCTGATCCCGCTGATGGCCGAGGCCGGCCTGCATGCGGTGGCCAATCCGCTGATCAACATCACCCTGCAAGGCCGCCACGACACGTATCCGAAGCGCCGCGGCATGACCCGGGTGCCCGAACTGATGGCGGCCGGCGTCAATGTCGGCTTCGGCCACGACTGCGTGATGGACCCCTGGTACGGCCTGGGCAGCGGCGACATGCTGGAGGTCGCCAGCATGGGCCTGCATGTGGCGCAGATGACCTCGCAGGCCGGCATGCGCGCCTGCTTCGATGCGGTGACGGTCAACAACGCCCGCATCCTGGGCCTGGACGATTACGGCCTCGAGGTCGGCCGCAGCGCCGACTTCGTGCTGCTGCAGGCCGGCGACGCGGTCGAGGCGCTGCGGCTGCGCGCCCAGCGCCTGCTGGTGGTGCGGCGCGGCCAGGTGTTGAGCCGCTGCGCCCCGGCGCAGGCCCTGCTGAGCCTGCCGGGCCGGCCCGCAGCGGTGGACTGGCTGCTGCCGCGTCCCCTGAACTAGGGCTATCAGGTCGCCGCGGGAGGAGTACAACGCGCTGTTGCCGTCGTTGTTCAGCCCATGTCTCCTGGAGGTCCCGTAATGCGAACCCCGTCCGTTCTTCTGGCCGTTGCGGCCCTGATTCTGCCGCTGGCCGCCCAGTCGGCCGTCTATCAGTTCAATGCCTCGCTCAATAGTGCCAACGAAGTTGGCACCCCGTCGACTGCGACGGCCACCGGTGTCGCCACCCTGTTCTACGACGACCAGGGCACGGCGTCGCTGCTGGATGACAGCTATGACTTCTCTATGGCGGTGTTCGGACTTAGCGGCGGCGCGATAGCTGGCACCGCCGCCAGCGCCTTCCATATCCACGGCGCTGCTTCGACCACCGAGAACGGCCCGGTCCGCGTCAGCCTTGATGCTGCACCCTTTGTGTTCTTGAATTCGGGCAGTACGCTGCTGGTCGGCGGCAATGGTGTCGCGGCGCCGTCGATCGGCGCGACTGCGCCGTCCGGGGTGAATGCAGGCTATCCGGCGATGTCCTTCTTCGACATGCTTTCGGGCGGCCTGGCTTATGTGAATGTGCATACTGCGGCCAACCCGGCCGGTGCGGTGCGTGGCCAACTGCTGCAGGTGGCGGTGGTGCCCGAACCGTCGACTTACGCGATGCTGTTGGGCGGTCTGGGCTTGATAGGCTTTGTCGCCGCCCGCCGCCGCAGGCACTGAATTAGGCGATCCGCGTCGACCGACAAGCCCGCGACTGCGGGCTTTTTTTATGGCGCTCTCGCCGTAAACACGCACGCCCCGTTGCGTTCGAGAGACAGAACCTGTGCTTCTTTGTTCTTGAATAGAGCTCTGCCTCTAGGCTTCCCACGAAGTTCGGGGTTGGGGCGCCGAAACCCTAGGTCTTGAGGCCCTGGCTCTTCGCTACAGTCGGCAGCCAATTCATGCGGCATGCATGCCACCTGCCTCGGGCCGGGCCGCTCGATGCAGGGCTGGCTGCGCGCAGGCCTATCAAAAAAGGAGACTTTCATGAATATCCGTTTGGCGCTTGGCGCCGTCAGCCTGGCCGTGCTGGCCGCCTGCGGTGGTGGCGAGAGCTCGCCGCCCGCCCCCAGCAGCAACGAGACCACCCGCATCGTCGCCTTCGGCGACAGCCTGACCGATGGCGGCACCTATACCAAGTTCGCCCAGGCGGCCGTGGCCCAGGCCACCGGCGGCGCGATCACGGCGGCCCCGGTCGGCAAGTTCACCAACAGCGCCGGCGCCTTGTGGGTTGAGGTGCTGGCCGGCAAGCTGGGCACGACCATCGTCAACGAGCGCTTCGAGTACGGCACGAGCTTCCCGGTGCCGGCCCAGATCAGCAGCGCCGCCAACGCGACCAACTACGCCCAGGGCGGCTCGCGTGTGGCCAAGCAGCCCGGCATCGGCTGCAGCCCGAACGCCGCAGGCGCCTGCACCGGTGCCACCACCGTGCCGGTGGTCCAGCAGGTCGACCGCGCGCTCGCCAAGGGCAGCTTCACGGCCACCGACCTGGTGGTCTTCTGGGGCGGCAACAACGATGTCTTCCACAACCTGGCGCTGGCCGGTCCCGAGATCACCGCAGCGGTGACCGCCGCGACGCTGGCCGGTCAGTCGGCCGCCCAGATCGCCGCGCTGCAGCAGGCGATCGCCGGCAAGTATGTGATCGAGATGGAGCAGGCCGCGCTGGCCCTGCTCGAGCAGACCAAGCGCGCCCGGGCAGCCGGCGCGCAGCGCATCGTCGTCCTGACCCTGCCGGACTCGGCCAAGTCGCCGATGGGCCAGAGCGCCCAGGTCGGCGCCTCGGGCCGCACCTTGATGTCGACCTTCGTCAAGGCCTTCAACGACCAGCTGAAGAAGGAGCTGGCGCTGATGGACACCGGCGTGATGCTGTTCGACGCCGCCGCGCTGTCGGCCCAGTACTACGACAACCCGGCCGCCAACGGCTTCACCAATATCGCGGTGCCGGTCTGCGACCCGGCCAAGACCAACAACACCTCGCTGGTCTGCTTCGAGATCCCGGGCGTGTTCAGCACCTACTTCCCGGCGGCGGTGGCGCCGGCCGCGACCTCGCTGTTCGCTGATGGCGTGCACCCGACGGTGACCTCGCATGCCAAGTTCGGCAATGCCGTGTACGAGGCGCTGAAGACCAAGGGCTGGGTGCGCTGAGACCGCACCGACAAGGAGAACCCCAATGACACAGAACAACAAAGCCATCCTGGCCCTGGCCGCTTCCCTGTTGTGCGGCGGCGCTGCCGCGCAGACAAGCGCCGAGAGCAGCGTGCAGCTCTACGGCATCATCGATGTGGGCGTGACCGCGATCGACGGCTACGGCGACAAGACCCGCCGCTTCGTCTCCAGCGGCACCCAGCTGGGCTCGCGCCTGGGCCTGCGTGGCAACGAGGACCTGGGCGGCGGCTGGCGCGCCATGTTCACCTTGGAGCACCAGCTCTACGCCGACACCGGTTCGCAGAACCAGCAGACTCCGATCTCGGGCTTCGCGATCCCGGCGCGCGCGCTGGTGGGCGTGCCCAACACCATACGCTCGCAGCTGGAGCCCGCGCTGGGCGCCTCGCTGGCGGCCTCGCTGAACAACCGCTTCTGGCATCGCCAGGCCTGGGCCGGCATCGTCACCCCGGTCGGCGCGGTGCTGGCGGGCCGCCAGTACAGCCCGGCATTCGCCACCTACGGCCGTTTCGATCCGCACCAGGCCGGCAATATCGGCAATGCCCTTGCAACCCTGTCCGTGCCCACCGGCCTGGAGGTGCGCATCGACAACTCGCTGCAGTATGTGGCCGAGATGAACGGCTTCCGCTTCAACGCGATGCTGGGCGCCGGCGAGGGCGAGGTCGGCCCGGGGCGCTTCTGGGGCCTCAGCGCCGGTTATGCCAGCGGTGCTTTCGACATCGGCGTGGCCCATCAGCGCCGCAAGACCTCCGAGGGCCTGGACTCGCTGGAGAACACCATCGTCGGCGCCAGCTATTCGACCGGCCCCTGGAAAGTCACCGGCCTCGTGGTCAGCGCCAAGGACAAGCACCCGATCCTCGGTGCCCAGCTGCGCGCACAGCTCAATGCCAACACCGCGATCCCGGCGGCGCTGAAACCGGCCTTCCTGGCCTATGGCACGCAGATCGCCAGCAATCTGGGCTTCGACGGTCATCTGGCCTATGGCGGCGTGCACTACCTGGTCAACGAGCGCAACCGCGTGATCGTCAGCTACGGCGCCTACAGCGACTCGGTGGCGGCGCGCGAGGCGGCCATCGGCGGCGTGGCGCTGGAGCATCTATTCTCCAAGCGCACCTCGGTCTGGCTCTCGGCCAGCTATGTGGACAACAAGAGTGGCCAGCAGGTGCTGCCGTACTCGCAAGGTCTGCTCTACGGCTTCACCGACAAGCCGGGCAAGGACGCCAGCGCCTACTCGCTCAATCTGGTGCACCGCTTCTGAGCGGCAGATCGCTCCGACACAACCCGGCCTCGGCCGGGTTTTTTCATGGCGCGGCGCCGAAGAAGCGCTTGCGCTCCTCGTTGGCCGGATGGCTGGCCAGCGCGATTGGCAGGCTCGACATTGCATGGTCCTTCTTGTAAGCCTCGATGCGCTCGAAGAACACCAGCATCGCCGTCGGCGAGCGGCCAGCGGCGCGCAGCATGTCACGCGCATAGGCGTCGGCCTCGCGCTCGAAGTCACGCGAGTAGGCCTGCTGGCCTAGCAGGGTCGGCACACTGACGAGCACAGCTGAGAAGTCTCCGATGATGAGGCCGTTCAGGCTGGCCAGCAGGCTGGCCTGCACCACCATGCGCATGCCATGCTGTCGCTGCACATGGCCCAGCTCATGGGCCAGCACGCCGGCCAATGCATCGGGCTGATCGCTCAGCAGCTGAGCCAGCGCGTCGGTCAGCACGATATGGCCGCCGGGCAGGGCCAGGGCATTGGGACCTACGCTCTTGTCGGCCGAGCGAAAGTGCAGCCGGTAGTCTGGCGTGGTGCCGGGCGACGTGCGCAACAGGGCCGCGAAATCGGCCGTGATGGCCTCGCGCCGGGCCGGCGGGAGCGTGCTGGGCTTGAGCCATCGGGCATCGATGCCGGCCAGCGCACGCTCGCCTATCATTTGCTCGGCCTGGGGCGGCAGCACGGCGACGAGCGCATCGCTCGCCAGCGGTATGCCCCAGACCCCGATTGCCAGCGTGGTAGCGACCAGCAACGCCATCGCGACCGCCACCCGACGCCAGCTCTGCATCCAGCGCACCAGCAGCGATTCGCGCAGACCGCTGGCCCGTGCCCACTGATCCCAGGCGCGCGCATCGTCCCCGCTGAGCACGCCGCCGTCGGGCAGCTGGGCCTGGCGCTGGCCGTGGCGCTGGCGCTCGGGCCAGCGCACCCGGCGCAATGGGTAGCTCAAGACCTGACCCTCGGCATTTCGCAGCTGCAGCGTGCCTGCCTTGACCCAGGCCTGCACCGGCTGGGGGCGGGCGCTGCGGCCGTCGAACAGCTCGAGCAGCAGGATGGCGGGCTGATCCACGGGCTCAGAACCCCATGTCGATGCCGAAGAAATCGCCGGCCGCATCGCCGCTGGCATCCTGGTGTTCGGCGCTCTTGCGCGCCACCCAGGCATCGACATCGCCGTTGACGCGCAGACTGACCGCCTCCAGCCGCATGCGGTTGGCGTGCACCACCGCGAACGGCCGGTACAGGCCCAGGGTCAGCGCAGTCAGCAGCCAGTTCTTCAGGCTCAGCCAGGCAAAGGCGCGCAGTCGCAGCTGGCTGTCAAAGCGCAGGCCGGCGCTGCTGGTGCCGCGCCACACCATGTTCTGCAGAGCCACCGTGAAGAAGGGGCCGACCAGGGCGAACAGGCCCAGATAGGCCAGCAGGGCCAGCGGCGCCATCAGCAGCGGCGACTGCAGCAGGAAGTAGACGCCGGCCAGCACCGCACCGGCCAGCAGGGCGTAGCCGATCAGGAACAGCACGAACTTCAGCATCAGCAGGTAGAAGGCGCCGGTGCCCACGCCGAAGCGCGAATGCTGGCCGGCCAGCGCGTAGTGGCTTTGCTGGTAGCGCTTGCTCAGGCTCAGGGTCCAGGGCGTCAGCAGCATGATCAGCAGGGTGGCCGCGCCGATCAGGCCCTGGGCCGGCGTGAAGCTCTTGCTCTCCAGCGCCTCGCTATTGAGCAGCGAGACCACGACGATCACTGCCGCCGGCAGATAGGCCGGCAGCATCGCCAGATAGGCCTGGCGCAGATCGCCAGTGAACGCAAAGCGCAGGCCGCGCCAGCTGGTGTTGGCCAGGCGGAACTGCAGACCCGCCCGCCACAGCGCCGGCCAGACCGCCGCCAGTATCAGGAAGGCGGCGACGCCGGCCGTCGGCGAGATCTGGCCCGAGACGCCATAGGCCAGCATCAGCACGGCCAGCAGCACAAAGCCGCGGAACATCTTCCAGGGGTTGCCGTGAAAGGCCAGGGCCTGGCCGTCGACCAGGGTGTTGCTATAGAAATAGCTGAGCCGGCGCGCCTTGGCGAAGGGCAGGTAGAGCCCCAGCGTGACGATGATCAGCAGCAGATTGACGATCCAGATGCGGAAATACTCGCTGCCCGAGGCGCTGAATTCGATGCACAGCTCGCGCGGGCCGGCGGCCGATCCCTGTGGCTCGGCGACGGAAAAATGCTCGTTCATCGGTCCTCCCTTGTTGATATGTACCGGTGCGGCGGTCTGAGCCGCCTGTCGGGCCAGCAGTCTGAGGCCGGGCCGCGGGGCTGACAAGGGGGACCTTCGGGGGATGTCTGCATGCACCAGTTCGGAGGCTTTGTACAGCCTGGCGCACAACAAGTGCTTCGCTAGAATCTTTTCGAAATGGACAGTCCGTCCGACACAAGCCAGACATGAAACTCATCGGATCCCTCGCCAGCCCCTACGTCCGCAAAGTCCGCGTCGTGATGGCGGAAAAAAAGCTCGACTACCAGCTGGTGCTGGAAGACGTCTGGTCCAGCGACGCCATCATGAAGATGAACCCGCTGGGCAAGGTGCCCTGCCTGGTGATGGAAGGCCAGGACGCGATCACCGGGGCGGTGTTCGACTCGCGCGTGATCGTCGAGTATGTGGACACCTTGTCGCCGGTCGGCAAGCTGATCCCCGAGCGCGGCCGCGAGCGCACCGAGGTGCGCACCTGGGAGGCGCTGGCCGATGGCCTGATGGATGCGTCCATCCTGGCGCGCCTGGAGCAGACCTGGGTCGGCCGCACGGCCGAACAGCGCAGCGCCGTCTGGGTCGAGCGCCAGATGAGCAAGGTGATGGCGGCCCTGCAGGCCATGGGCCAGGGCCTGGGCGAGAAGAACTGGTGCTCGGGCAATCACTTCACGCTGGCCGATATCGCGGTCGGCTGTGCGCTGGGCTATCTGGACTTCCGCTTCCCCGGCATCGACTGGCGCGGCCCGCATCCCAATCTGGCGCGCCTGTTCGACAAGCTGTCGGCCCGCGCCAGCTTCATCGATACGGCGCCGCCGACGACCTGATGAAGCCCTGCGGGGCGACCTGCTGCTGGCGCTGCAGCGCCGCATAGATATAGGCCAGGCGCTGCCCGATATCGGCCGGGCTGGTCTGCCAGCGCTGTGCGATCTCGCCTTCCAGCAGACCCTGGGCCAGCATGCTCAGCAGATGCTGCTCGGCCTTGCTGAGCAGGCAGCCCGGCGCGGCCGGGGCCAGGTCATGCGCCGAGCTGACGCAGTGCGCCAGCTTCAGGTCGCTGCGCAGCAGGCCGAAGCTCGCCAGCGTCTGGCGCGCCAGCGCCGGCGACATCGTGGCGCGGCGCTGCTGAAAGTCCTGCAGCGCCCGCCCCAGCCCCTTGGCCCCGCCGGCGTCCAGCCAGTAGCCCTGGGCACCGCCACACAGCGATTCGAACAGCAAGGTGTCGTCGGCCAGCGTCGTCAGCAGCATCAGGCGTGGCCGCGCCCGCTCCAGGCGGCGCAGCAGCGCGATCGCATGGCCGTTGATCAGATGCAGATCGCAGACGACGATGTCGGGCCGCAAGCGCTCGACCTGCGGCAAGGCCTCATGCATCTGGGTGCTGACGCCGACGCAATGCCAGCTCGGCAGCTCATCAAACAGGGCGGCTCTGGCCTGGCGCAGCGCTTGGGGGGTACGGCGTAGGAGATAGACGGAAGGCATGCGCTGGGCGGGGTGAGAGGCCGGCCGATTGTCCCGGCTTCAGGGGACGCAGCAACCCCGTGACCCGGGGACCCCCCGGATGAGGGGCCGATGTTGGCGGGTGTTTTGTGCGATGGCCGCCCTGTGAGCCCGGCCGGGCGCCGGTCATCGTGATCACTTAGACTGGGCCGCGCCCACTACCTGCAGAGGCCCAGCCTCAGCCCCCCATGGACCAGCTCCGAGCCTTGCGTGTTTTCGTCCGCGTCATCGACGAGGGCAGTTTTGCCGCCGCCGCGCGCGCCCTGGACCTGGCGCCGGCCGTCGTGACCCGGCTGGTGGCCGAGCTGGAGGAGCATCTGGGCGCCCGCCTGATCAACCGCACCACCCGCCGCCTGGCGCTGACCGATATCGGCGAGGCCTATCTGGAGCGGGCCCGCCGCATCCTGGTCGAGGTCGACGAGGCCGAGGCCCTGGCGACCACCGCGACGACCGAGCCGCGCGGCCATCTGCGTGTGCTGGTGCCGCCGGCGATCGCGGTGCATCAGCTGGCCAAGCACCTGCCCAAGTTCCACAAGCTCTATCCGCAGGTCTCGGTGGAACTGAGCTCGCCCGGCGGCATCGAGACGGTGGACGAGGCCTTCGACCTGACGATTCTGCACACCCGCCATCCGCTGGACGGCGAGTTCGTGGCCCGGCGGCTGGCGCGCACCGAGGTGATTCTGTGCGCCTCGCCCGAGTACCTGAGCAAGCGCGGCCGGCCCCAGCATCCGAATGATTTGCGCGAGCACGATTCGCTGCTGCCGCCGGTCTCCGAGCTGCAGCGCGGCATCGTGTTCCAGCGCGGCGTCTGGGGCGATGACGAGCCGGGTGGCGAAAGCCTGACCCTGATCCCCAAGCGGCCGGTGCTGACCACCGCGCATATGGACACCAATTACGCCGCCGCGCTGCACGGGCTCGGCGTGGCCGGCCTGCCGTCCTTTCTGATCGAGGACGCGCTGATGGAGCATGCGCTGGAGCGCGTGCTGCCCGAGTGGCGGCTGTTCAGCTTCACGATCTGGGCCGCGATGCCGACGCGCAAATATGTGCCGGCGCGCACGCGCGCCTTCCTCGACTTCCTGGTCGAGGTCTTCGGCGGCGAGGACCGCGACCCCTGGCTGGCAGCCGCCGGTTGCGAGACCAACCCGGGCGTCTGCGGCGAGCCGGTCAGCGCAGGCTGAAGCCGGTCTGCACCAGATTGCCGCGCAGGCCCTCCAGCAGATGGGTCAGCGGCGAGAGCTGGACATAGCGGGTCGAGACCTTGATCGCATAGGCGAAGAAGCGCGGCAAGTCCTCGGCATAGGCGGGCTTGCCGTCGCGCTGCTTGAGGCGGCAGAACAGGCCCAGGATTTTCAGATGGCGCTGCAGGCCTGTCCACTCCAGCTGACGCCAGAACTCGCCGAAGTCGGCGTCCACCGGCAGGCCGGCCTTGCGCGCCTGTTCCCAGTAGCGTATCGCCCAGTCCAGCTCGCGCTCCTCGTCCCAGGAGATGAAGGTGTCGCGCAGCAGCGAGGCCAAGTCGTAGCTGATCGGGCCGCGCACCGCATCCTGGAAGTCCAGCACACCGGGCCCGCCCTCGATCACCATCAGATTGCGCGGCATGAAGTCGCGGTGCATCGCCAGCTGGGGCTGGCTGAGGATGTTGTCGACCAGGACCTGGCAGCTGTGTGCCCACCAGCCCTGCTGGGTCGCGTTCCACTGCTGGCCGAACTCGCGCTCGACGCACCAGTCGCTGAAGATCTGCAGCTCGCGGCGCACAAAGCTCTCGTCGAAGGCCGGCAGCCGCTGCGCATCGCCCTTGAGCTGCCACTGCAGCAGCGTGGCGATGGCGGCACGCATCAGCACGTCGGCTTCCCGGTCATCGGCCTGTTGCAGCGCCTGCAGATAGGGCCGGTCGCCGAAGTCGCTGAGCAGCAGAAAGCCCAGGCCTTCGTCGGCCGCCAGCACCGTCGGCACGCGCAGCCCGCAGTCGGCCATGTGCGCGGCGATCTCGATGAAGGCGCGCTGGCTGCCATGCTGGGGCGGCGCGTCCATCACGATCAGCGAGCCACCCGCGGTCTGCAGGCGCAGATAGCGCCGCGTGCTGGCATCTTCCTTGGCCAGCTGCAGTGTCTCGGGCCGCAGGCCATGGGGGACGGCAAGCGGCGCCAGCCAGGCCAGCAACTGTTGTTCACGGGCCGGGTCGGGCCAGACGATAGCGTTCATGGGGGAGCTTGGACGGCCGCAGCGGCGCGGCATTGGGTGCGAGGCGGGTGCCTCATGGATAATCAATTCTACAAACCGTCGGCACTGTGCCGAAGCCCTCGCTCAACATCGTCCGAAGAAGACGCCCGCCGACGCCGTGCTGCGCCCACCGCTTCCCTCCTCACCGCCGCCGACCGCGCTGACCCCGCTGCTGTCAGCCCTGCTGCTGGGCCTGTGCGGGCAGGCCGTCGCTGCGCCTGCCGACGAGCCGCTGCGCCTGCGCCCTTCGCGCCTGCTGATGGCGCCGGCCAGCAGCGAGACCAGCAAGCCGGCCCTGGTGCTGAGCGCCCAGCGCTTGCAGACCCAGGTCGACCAGCGTTCGCTGGCCGAGGGCGAGGCCGAGCTGCGCTACGGCGATCTGCTGCTGCGCGCCGACAGCCTGAGCTACGAGCAGGCCAGCGATCTGGCGCGCGCCACCGGCAGCGTCGAGATCAGCCGGGCCGGCAATACCGTGCGCGGCCCGAGCCTGGAGCTGTATCTGCAGCGTTTCGAAGGCGAGTTCCTGCAGCCCAGCTATTTCTTCTCTGAAACCGGCGGAGGCGGCACGGCCCGCTCGCTGCGCTTTCTCGACAGCAAGCGCCTGCGCGCCGAGGCCGCGACCTACAGTAGCTGTCCGGCGGTCGAAGGCGAGGGCACCCAGGCCTGGCAGCTGACGGCCGAGACCCTGAAGATGGACTTCGAGGCCAACGAAGGCCTGGCCAGCAAGGCGGTGCTGCGCTTTTACGGTGTGCCCATCCTGGCCGCGCCGGCGCTGAGCTTTCCGCTGGGCGGGGAACGCAAATCGGGCTGGCTGCCGCCCAATGTCGGCGTCGACAACCGCAGCGGTGTCGAGCTGGGCCTGCCCTATTACTGGAATATCGCGCCGCAGCGCGACGCCACCTTGACGCCCTTTGTGATGACACGCCGCGGGGTCGGCCTGGACAGCGAGTTCCGCTATCTGGAGCCTCATCATCGCGGCGAGCTGAACCTGGCCTGGCTGCCGAATGACCGCGTCGCCGACCGCAAGCGCTGGGCGCTGAACCTCAGCCATGACGGCGAGCTGGGCCTGGCCTGGCGCTACCGCCTGCGCTCCGAGCGGGTCTCGGACGACAACTACTGGAAAGACCTGCCCAAGCGCATAGACAGCGACACCCAGCGCCTGCTGGGCAGCGATCTGCAGCTGCAGCGCGGCTACAGCTTCCGCTGGGGCGAGGCGCAGACCTATGCGCGCATCCAGCAATGGCAGCTGCTGCAGGGCACGGATCTGCAGACCCGCTTCGAGTCGCCCTACCAGCGCACGCCGCAGATCGGCGTGCGCCTGTCCAGCCTGGCCGACGAGGGCGTGCTGGCCGGCTTCACCCCCTGGGGTCGCAAGGCCCGGCTGGAGGGCGGGCTGGAGCTGGAATACAACCGCTTCGACCTGCCCACCGACGCGCTCAGCAGCCAGACCCAGACCGGCTCGCGCGTGCATCTGCTGGGCCATGTCAGCCTGCCGATGAGCGGCGCGGCCTGGTGGCTGATCCCCAAGCTGTCGCTGAATGCGGCCAGCTACTCGCTGGACCAGGCCCTGGCCGATGGCCGGCGCTCGGCCAGCCGTTCGGTGCCGAGCTTCAGCCTCGACCATGGCTGGATCTTCGAGCGCGAGACCCGGCTGTTCGGGCGCGGGCTGACGCAGACGCTGGAGCCCCGCCTGCTCTATGTCAAGACGCCGTATCGCGACCAACTGGACCTGCCCAATTTCGACTCGGCGGCCAAGGACTTCAACTTCGACTCGATCTACACCGAGAACCAGTTCTCCGGTGTCGACCGGGTGTCCGACGCCCATCAGCTGACGGTGGGCGCAACCTCGCGCTGGATCGATGCCAATGGCGGCGCCGAGCTGCTGCGCCTGGGCCTGGTGCAGCGCTTTCTGTTCAATGACCAGCGCATCACGCCGGACGGCCAGACGCAGACGCGCAAGGTCTCCGACCTGCTGCTGCTCGGTTCGGCCCATGTCAGCGAGCGCTGGTGGATGGACGGTTCGCTGCAGTTCAATGCCGACTCGGGCCGCAGCGTGCGCTCGACCCTGCGCGCGCGCTATTCGCCCGGCCCCTTCCGCACCGTCAATGCCGCCTACCGGTTGGCGCGCGGGCAGAGCGAGCAGCTGGAGCTGGGCTGGCAATGGCCGCTGTTCGGCGCGGTGGCCCAGTCCGACGGGCCGCGCGCGCGGCGCAGCGTTGGCAGCGGCGGCAGCTGCAGCGGCGCCTGGTACAGCGCCGGCCGGCTGCAGTACAGCCTGCGCGACCGCCGTTTCACCGATTCGGTGCTGGGCGTCGAATATGACGCCGGCTGCTGGATCCTGCGGGTCGGGGCCGAGCGGCTGTCGACCGGCCGGGCCGAAACCAATACCCGTTTGCTGCTGCAGCTGGAGCTGGTGGGCCTGTCCCAGCTGGGCTCCAATGCGCTCGGAGTCCTGAGAGACAATATCCCCGGTTACCGTCAGCTGAGCTCCGACCGCTCGCCCATCCAATCCTATGACTGATCTGCAGCTCTTTCGTTTCCTGCCTCTGGCCTGCGTGCTGAGCGCGACCCTGGTCTGCTCAGTGGCCCAGGCGCAGAGCACCGGCGCCAATCTGCGGCCGGGCGACCATATCGCCGCCGTCGTCAATCAGGATGTGGTGGCGGCCAGCGAGGTGGCGCTGCGCACCGAGCGCCTGCGCGAGGAGGCCCGCCGGCGTGGCGAGACGCCCGATATCGAGGCGCTGCGCAAGCAGGCGCTGGAAGCGATGATCGAGGACCGCGTCATCGTCACCCATGCCCGCGAGAGCGGCACCCGGGTCGATGAGCCCGAGCTGGACCGGGTGGTCGCCAATGTCGCGACGCAGAACAAGCTGACGATGGAGCAGCTGCGCGAGCGCCTGCGCGCCGAGGGTCTGGACTACCGGCGCTTCCGCGAGAACCTGCGCGACCAGATGATGACCGAGCGGGTGCGCGAGCGCGAGGTGCAGGGCCGCATCAGCATCACCGACGGCGAGATCGACAAATTCCTGGAGCAGCGTCGCCAGCAGGCCGGCGGTGCGGACCAGCTCAATATCGCGCAGATCCTGGTCGCGGTGCCCGAGGGCGCGGCCGAGGCGCTGGTGGCCGAGCGCCGTGCCAAGGCCGAGGCGGCGCTGGCCCGCGTGAAGGCGGGCGAGGACTTTGCCAAGGTGGCGCGCGAAGTCTCCGAGGACGGCAACAAGCAGCGCGGCGGCGAGATCGGGCTGCGCCCGGCAGACCGGCTGCCGGATCTGTTCGTCGACGCGGTGCGCGATCTGCAGTCCGGTGCGGTGCGCGCCGAGCTGCTGCGCTCGGGGGCCGGTTTTCATGTGCTGAAGCTGGTGCAGCGCCGCACGGCGGCCGATGCCGTCAATATGGTCACGCAGACCCGGGCCCGCCATGTGCTGTTGCGGCCTTCCGAGCAGCTGAGCGCCGAGGTGGCGGCACGCCGCCTGGCCGAGTTCAAGCGTCTGATCGAGAGCGGTCAGACCACGTTCGAGAAGGTGGCGATCGACAACTCCGAGGACGGCAGTGCCGCCGGCGGCGGCGATCTGGGCTGGGTCTCGCCGGGCGGCTTCGTGCCCGAGTTCGAGGAGGCGATGAATGCGCTGCCGATCAATGGCATCTCGGCGCCGGTGCCCTCGCGTTTCGGCGTCCACCTGATCCAGGTGCTGGAGCGTCGCGACACCGAGGTCGATCCCAAGCAGCTGCGCGAGCAGGCCCGCAATGCCTTGCGCGAACAGAAGTACGAGGACGCCTACCGCGAATGGGTCACGGAGCTGCGCGCCCGCGCCTTTGTGGAGCTGCGCGAATGGCAGTGAGCATCTGATGGCTCACATTGCCCGCAAGCGCTTTGGCCAGCATTTCCTGACCGATGGCGGCATCATCGATGCCATCGTTGGCGCGATTGAGCCGGCCGAGGACCAGGCCCTGGTCGAGATCGGCCCCGGCCTCGGCGCCCTGACCCTGCCGCTGCTGCAAAGCCTGCCGGCGAGCAGCCGGCCGCTGACCGTGATCGAGCTGGACCGCGACCTGGCCGCCAAGCTGCGCCGTCGCGACGATCTGGAGGTGATCGAGTCCGATGTGCTGAAGGTTGACTTCGCGGCGCTGGCCGCCGCCAAGGGTCGGCGCCTGCGCGTGGTCGGCAATCTGCCCTACAACATCTCGACGCCCATCCTGTTCCATCTGCTGGGCTTTGTGGATCAGGTGGTCGACCAGCACTTCATGCTGCAAAAAGAGGTGGTCGACCGCATGGCCGCGACGCCGGGCAACAAGGACTTCGGCCGTCTCTCGGTGATGCTGCAGTGGCGCTATCACGTCGAGGCGGTGCTGGACGTGCCGCCCGAGGCCTTTGATCCGCCGCCACGGGTGGACTCGGCCATTGTGCGCATGCTGCCCTATGCCCAGGCGCCGGCGCTGGACCCGGTGCTGCTGGGCGAGATGGTTCAGGTGGCCTTCTCGCAGCGCCGCAAGCTGCTGCGCCACAGCCTGGGTGTCTGGCTGGCGGCGCGTGGCTTCGAGGGCGAGTTCGATCTGAAGCGCCGCGCCGAGGAGGTGCCGGTGGCCGATTACATCGCGCTGGCCCAGGCGCTCTGAAAACAAAAAGGGACTCCAGCGGAGTCCCTTTCTTCTTGCTGCAAGCGCGCTGACTTCAGGCGGCGCTATGCCGCATTCAGCCACATCGAGGTATCGAAAGCGCTGCTCATCATCGGCATATTCATGCCGAAGTTTGCATTCGCCGCTGCCTTGCTGCTTTTCGCAGCCGGCTTCTCAGCAACCGGGGCCACCTCAGCAGCCCGCTCCCATGACCCGTTTTCTTGGGAGCGGGCTACTGAAAAGAATAGAAACAGCGGAACTGGACCTTGCGGTCGGCCCAGTAGTCGGCCGCTTCGCGGAAGACGTCGAGCAGTTGCTCGCGGGCTTCGCGGTCGAAGCGCAGGTTGTCGGGCAGCTGCTCCAGCACCACCACAAAGCCGGGCTGGGCGCCGGACTTGTGGACCAGATCGGTCATGCAGTCATGCAAGGCGTCCAGGTTCTTGCCGAAGTGCGCCGGAAACAGAAAGGACTGGGCGATGCCCTCCAGCACTTCCTGCTTGGACTGAGCTTCGCTCAGATTGGCATACAGGAAATGCTGGCCGGCATCCTGGGCTGCCTGGGCCAAGTCCTCTACGCGATAGGCCCGTATGGCCTGCACGATATTGGGACGGACGGTCTGCAAAAGCATGGTCGCGATCCTCCTATATAGTCACAAGAACTTTTGGCCGCCGGTCACTACGGGCTCAGGGCGCGATGCGCTTGAAGCTGGCGTAATGGTCGTCGGTATAAAAACAAGCATCGGGGTTGGTCGGAGGTTTACCGCCGCATACCAGCCGCCGGGCTCCGCGGTTGCGGGCGCCTGGCGTCTTGACGGTATATTCGCGGTAGTAGCCCCTGGCCTTGGATGGCAGCAGCCGCTCGCGATTGCCGAACACGCTGCCGTCCTTGTCGTAGGGGAAGGGCCCTCCGGCAAGCACGAGACGATGTGTGTTCTGGGCTTCGCGCGGCAACGCCGCCAAGGCCACCGTGTCTTGCTGCGGGCTTACCGACGGCTTGGCATGCACTTCCGTGCCCAGCGCCGCCAGCATGGCGACGGCAAGACCGAAATTGCGCCAAGACGGCCACATCGGTGACCTATCGAGCAAAAACACGGGTTTACCCTGAATATCGAAAGCAAGATGGTACCGAATGAGGCCGAAAACCTCAAGCCGCCACACCCTTGTTGCGGGGCTATTGCTGCTTAGTTAGTGTGCGCACGCATTCGTGGATATATAGGCTGCGACAGCACTCTCGAAGTTGAAACTGCTATGGTGAGCTCTTACAAACTTTTGTAAAACGAGGCCTGTCACGGCCTCGTCACGCACCCGGATGGGGCGTAAAAACGCCCCGCAAGCGGGGCGTCTCGAGGGGCCGGGTGCGTTTTCAGCGCGCGGCGTTCGCGTCGGCCACGGTCAGCGCCGTCATATTGACGATGCGGCGCACGGTCGCCGAGGGCGTCAGCACATGCACCGGCTTGGCCGCGCCGAGCAGCACCGGGCCGATCGCGATGCCACCGCCGGCGGCGGTCTTCAGCAGGTTGTAGCTGATGTTGGCGGCGTCGATATTGGGCAGCACCAGCAGATTGGCCTCGCCGCTCAGCGTGCTGTTGGGCATCAGCTGGGCGCGGTAATTGGCGTCCAGCGCGGTGTCGCCATGCATTTCGCCATCGACCTCCAGCCAGGGCGCCTGGGTCTGGATCAGGCCCAGGGCCTCGCGCATCTTCAGTGCCGAGGGGCAGTTGCTGGAGCCGAAATTGCTGTGCGAGAGCAGGGCGGCCTTGGGCCGGATGCCGAAGCGCATCAGCTCCTCGGCCGCCATCACGGTGATCTCGGCCAGCTGCTCGGCGCTCGGGTCGTAGTTGACATGGGTGTCGACCAGGAAGACCTGGCGGCCCGGCAGCATCAGGCCGTTCATGCAGGCATAGGTCTTGACGCCGGGGCGCTTGCCGATCACCTGGTCGATGTACTGCAGGTGCATCGCGGTGTTGCTCCAGGTGCCGCACAGCATGCCGTCGACCTCGCCCTTGTGCAGCATCATGCAGCCGATCAGGGTCAGGCGGCGGCGCATCTCGATCTTGGCGAGCTGCTGGGTCACGCCCTTGCGCTCGGTCAGGCGGTGGTAGGTCTGCCAGTAGTCGCGGTAGCGCTCGTCATGCTCGACGTTCACCGTGTCGTAGTCGCGGCCTTCCTGCAGGCGCAGGCCGAAGCGCTCGCAGCGCTGGGCGATGATCTCCGGGCGGCCGATCAGCGTGGGCCGGGCCAGGCCCTCGTCGACCACCACCTGGACCGCGCGCAGCACGCGCTCCTCCTCGCCCTCGGCATAGGCGACGCGCTTGTTGGCGGCGCGCTTGGCGACGTTGAAGATCGGCTTCATCGTCGTGCCCGAGGCGTAGACAAAGCTCTGCAGCTTCTCGCGGTAGGCGTCCATATCGGTGATCGGCCGCGCCGCCACGCCCGAGGCCTGTGCCGCCAGCGCCACCGCCGGCGCGATCTTCATCATCAGGCGCGGGTCGAAGGGCTTGGGGATCAGGTACTCGGGGCCGAAGCTCAGGTTCGCGCCGGCATAGGCCGCCGCCACCACCTCGCTCTGCTCGGCCTGGGCCAGCTCGGCGATCGCGTAGACCGCCGCGATCTCCATCTCGTCATTGATGGTCGTGGCGCCGCAGTCCAGCGCGCCGCGGAAGATATAAGGGAAGCACAGGACGTTGTTGACCTGGTTCGGATAGTCGGTGCGGCCGGTGGCCATCACCGCATCGCTGCGCACCGCGGCCACCGCCTCGGGCAGGATCTCGGGCGTCGGGTTGGCCAGCGCGAAGATCAGCGGCCGCTCGGCCATCTTGGCGACCATCTCGGGCTTGAGCACGCCGCCGGCCGACAGGCCCAGGAACACATCCGCGCCCTCGATCACCTGGCCCAGGCTGCGCAGCTCGGTCTTTTGCGCGAAGACGGCCTTGTCCGGGTCCATCAGCTCGGTGCGGCCCTCATAGACGACGCCGGCCAGATCGGTCACCCAGATGTTCTCGCGCGGCAGGCCCAGCTTCATCAGCAGGCCCAGGCAGGCCAGCGCCGCCGCACCGGCGCCCGAGGTCACCAGCTTGACGCTCTTGATGTCCTTGCCCAGCACCTTCAGGCCATTCAGGAAGGCCGCGCCGACGACGATGGCCGTGCCGTGCTGGTCATCATGGAAGACCGGGATCTTCATGCGCTCGCGCAGCTTGCGCTCGACATAGAAGCAGTCTGGCGCCTTGATGTCTTCCAGGTTGATGCCGCCAAAGGTCGGCTCCAGCGCGGCGATCACGTCGACCAGCTTGTCGAGATCGTTCTCCTGGATCTCCAGGTCGAACACATCGATGCCGGCGAACTTCTTGAACAGCACGCCCTTGCCTTCCATCACCGGCTTGGAGGCCAGCGGGCCGATATTGCCCAGGCCCAGCACGGCGGTGCCGTTGGTGACGACGGCGACCAGATTGCCGCGCGAGGTGTAGCGGAAGGCGTTGGCCGGGTCGGCGACGATCTCCTCGCAGGCGAAGGCCACGCCCGGCGAGTAGGCCAGCGCCAGATCGCGCTGGTTGACGAGCTGCTTGGTGGCCGCGATGGCGATCTTGCCGGGCGTCGGAAACTCGTGGTACTCCAGTGCGGCTTGACGGAGCTGGGCGCTTTTTTGTTCGGACGTTGACATAGGCAATTCGAGGCGTTTGGGCTGGCGTGCCCCATGGCTGAGCCATGAGTGGCCGGCGATTGTAGGGATCAGGCCCGAGTGTGGACCGAGATCGGCGCGAATTGATACGCGAAACTGCGCATCTGATTCACCGCCGCAGACAGGATACTGCGGCCTGCATGGACACGACCGAGCGCTCCGCCACCCCCTCGCCCGCGCTGCCGCTGTGGCGGCGCTGGCGCCGCGCGCTGCTGTGGGGCGCGCTGGTGTCCCTGCTGCTGATCGCCCAGACCCTGCTGGTGGCGCTGACCCTGAGCTACGAGGCCTCGCGGGCCCAGGAGCAGACCGACCAGGCCGCCGCCGAGGTGGCGGCGCGCGCCAAGCAGATGGCCGGGCGCGAGCTGCAGGGCCTGCAGGCCCTGCTTTGGCAAAGCCTCAATGACAGCCGCTGGCGCGACGATGCCGGCGAGATGCTGCGCCGCACCCGGCCGCTGCTGCGGCTGGAGCACCGCGATGTGCGGCGCGAGGTGGTCGAGGCGGTCGACTCGCCCTATGCCGCGCCGCTGTTCACGCAGATCCGGCGCGAGCAGCTGCAGCTGGAGACCGAGCTGGCCTGCTCGGCCGCCGTGCGCCATGGCTCCCAGCTCTACTCGCGCAGCTACTTCGTGCCGCTGCCGGGCGGCGAGGGGCTGGAGGTGGTCGATCTGTGCCTGCCGCAGCTGCGTGCCGGCGAGGTGACGGCCTTTCTGGTTGCCACCGTGGGGCTTCGCCAGCTGCTGGAGGAGGCGGTCACGCCGGAGCTGGCGCGGGTGCATGAGATGTCTTTTGTCGAGGGCGACGGCACCCGGCTGGCGCGCACCGGGTTGACACGCGGCGCCGGTGTCTATCTCGCCGAGCGCGTCGTCGACCTGCCGGGCCTGACCCTGCAGCTGCGCGTCGACAGCGCCGCCGGCGAGCCGCAGCTGATCCCCAATCTGGCCACCGCGCTGGTGATGGGGCTGTCGCTGGCGCTGTTCGCCGTCGTGCTGCTGCTGGCCCGCGACGGGCGCCGGCGTGCGCTGGCCGAGGCGGCGCTGGCCGAGTCGCTGAGCTTTCGCCAGGCGATGGAGAACTCGCTGATCACCGGCCTGCGCGCCCGCGACATCAACGGCAATATCACCTACGTCAACCCGGCCTTCTGCGCCATCGTCGGCTTCGAGGCCGCCGAGCTGCTGGGCCAGGCCACGCCGCCCTACTGGCCGCCGGAATTCATCGAGGTCTACCGCGACCGCCACCGCGACCGCAGCGCCCGCTGGGAGGCCGGCCAGGAGCAGCGCCAGGGTTTCGAGACCGTCTTCATGCGCCGCAACGGCGAGCGCTTCCCGGTACTGATCTTCGAGGCGCCGCTGAAGAACGCGGTCGGCAAGCAGACCGGCTGGATGAGCGCGGTGCTCGATGTCTCGGCCCAGCGCCGCATCGAGGAGCTGTCGCGCCAGCAGCAGGAGCGGCTGCAGGCCACCGCCCGGCTGGCCACCGTCGGCGAGATGGCCTCGCTGCTGAGCCATGAGCTGAATCAGCCGCTGGCCGCGATCGCCAGCTACGCCACTGCCTCGCTGAACCTCTTGACCCGCGAGGCGGACGATCCGCAGACCCCGGCGATGGTGCGCCAGGCCGTGACCCGCATTGCCGAGCAGGCCGAGCGCGCCGGCCGCGTGATCAAGAGCGTGCACGACTTCGTGCGCCGGCGCGAGCAGGCCCGCGAGCCGATCGCGGTGGACCAGTTGATCGACGCGGTGCTGCCGCTGGTGCGTCTGCAGGCCCGCAAGAGCGGCACCCGCATCGACATCGACCTGCCCACGCCCGCGCCGCGCGTGCGCTGCGACCGCACCATGGTCGAGCAGGTGCTGCTGAACCTGACCCGCAATGGCATCCAGGCGATGGACGGCGCCACGCCGCTGGCCGAGCGGGTGCTGACCCTGAGGGTCACGCAGACCCAGCCGCGCTGGGTCACCTTCTCCATCATCGACCGCGGGCCCGGCATCGACCCCGGCGTGGCGCAGCAGCTGTTCACTCCCTTCTTCACGACCCGCAGCGAGGGCATGGGTCTGGGCCTGAGCCTGTGCCGCACCGTGGTCGAGCAACATGGCGGCGCGATGGATTACGAGAGCCACACGGTGGCCTCCGCGACGCGGCCCAGCGGCACCGAGTTCCGCTTCACCTTGCCGGCCGATACCATGGCGTCCGAGGAGAGGACAAAACCCGATGCAACAGACGCCCACCAAGCTGCCGATGGTTTACCTGGTCGATGACGAAGAGGTGGTGCGCGACGCACTGGCCTGGCTGCTGCGCTCGCGCCGCCTGCTCTCCGAGGGCTTCGGCAGCGCCGAGGCCTTCGAGGCCATGCTGGACGCCCGGCCCGGCCACGGCGCCGGCTGGCCCGACGCGCCGTCCTGCCTGCTGCTCGATGTGCGCATGCCCGGCACCAGCGGCCTGGCCCTGTTCGAGCGCCTGATCGAGCGCGGCATGGCCGCCGCGCTGCCGGTGATCTTCCTGACCGGCCATGGCGATGTGCCGACCGCGGTGGCCGCGGTCAAGCGCGGCGCCTTCGACTTCGTCGAGAAGCCTTTCTCCGACAACGCCCTGGTCGACCGTGTCGAGGAGGCGCTGGCCGCCAGCGCCGCCGCGATTGCGGCCCGCCAGAGCCAGGGCCAGCTGGCGCTGCGCATGGCCGAGCTGACCGAGCGCGAGCGCGAGGTGATGGCCCTGGTGGTGCAAGGCCTGCCCAACAAGCTGATCGCCGATCAGCTCTTCATCAGCGTGCGCACGGTCGAGGTGCACCGCGCCCGGGTGTTCGAGAAGATGAACGTCAAGTCGGCGGTCGAGCTGTCGAATCTGCTGCGCGACGGCTGAGCCGGTCCAGCCGGGCGCTGGTCTGGTCCAGCCCGGGCCGGCGCGCGCCGCCCAGCGCGTAGAGGCTGCCATCCAGGCTGACGACGCCCAGGCCATGGCGTGGCTCGGGCATGGTCGTCACGACGCGCCAGCTGCCTTGCCCGGGGTCCAGGCATTGCACCTCGGCCAGCACGCCGCCGCCGTGCTCGGCAAACTCGCCGCCCAGGGCGCAGAGCCAGCCGCCCAGCTGACCCAGCCCATGGGCGGCCTGAGCGAAGGCCAGCGGCGCCTGGGCCTGCCAGCGGCCCGTGGCCGGGTCCAGGCGCTGCACGCTGCGCAGATTGGCGCCGTTGTAGCGCCGCCCGCCGACCAGATAGGGACTGCCCTCAAAGACCGCAGCGGCGGCGCTGCTCTTGCGCTCCGGGCCGGCGGCCAGCCGGCGCCAGCTGCCGCCTGCCGGGTTGAAGACCCAGTGCGCGTCGACATCCTCGTGGTCGCCCCATTGCGCATTGGCCTGGCCGCGCGGGCTGCGGCCGCTGGTCAGGTGCAGCTCCCCGCCCAGCACAAAGGCGCCGGTCTCGGTCAGCGCCTCGGGCAGCTCGGCCAGTCGCTGCCACCGCGTGGCGCCGTCCTTCAGCGCCAGCAGCTCGCGGCTGGCGCACCAGTCGCCCCCGGCGCAGCGCACAAAGCCGCCGATCAGATAGAGCGTGTCGCCCATGCTCAGCAGCTGGGCATGGTGGCGGCCCTCGGGCAGCGGCGGCCCCAGCGACCAGCGGTCCTCGCGCGGCTCGTAGATCTGCAGCGCCTTGCTGAGATGCCCGGCCGCCGCCGGCAGCTCGCTGCTGAGCCCGCCGGCCACGACGATGCGGCCCCGGTGCAGTGCCGGGTAGATCTCCTGCACGCCGATGGGCATAGGCGCCAGGGTCTGCCACTGCAGCCCGTCATCGGCCTGCGCCGCACCCAGCCAGGCCGCGCACAGCCCCCATCCCACCCTCAACCAGCTCATCCCCGCCTCCCTGTTGCTCGCTGCTGTGTCCGCCCGATCGGCAGACCGACAGCGGCGGGAGCTTAGCGGCAGGCGTCTTCAGGGCGGATTAAGAGCTGGAGAAGAGGCGCTGCGCCCGTTCGCGCACCTTGGCCGGCACGCTGCCGGCCAGCGCAATGGCGGCCGGGCGCTGCCGGTCCAGCAGGCTCGCAAACACCGCGCCGACCTCGGCGGTCGTGACCGCCTGCAGCTGGTCCAGCCAGTGCTGCGTGTCACGCAGCCGGCCCAGCGTGAACAGCTCCTGCGCGGCCGCTTCAAGGCGCCGCGAAGGCTGCTCCAGCCCGCGCAGCGAGCGCACGCTGAGCTGCTTGCGCGCGCGCGCCAGCCCGACCGGGTCGAGGCCCTGGGTCTGCTGAAGCAGCAGGGCCTCGACCGCACCCAGGAACTCCTCGGCCTGGGCCGGTGCGGTCGAGCCCTCGATCACGAACTGACCGGCCAGCGGCCCGATATCGGCCGCGCAGGCCGTGTGATAGGCCAGGCCGCGGCGTTCGCGGATCTCGTCGAGCAGCGGCGAACTCATGCCCTCGCCCAGCAGCGCGGCGGCCAGCACATAGGCCAGATGGGCGTCCTCGGTCAGCGCCGGCGCGGCAAAGCCCAGCACCGCCTGGCATTGCCCGCTGCCGGCCAGGCGGCGCGTCTTCAGCCCGCCCAGCCAGACGGGGGCCTCCACACTATTGGGTGTGCCGGTGGGCATGGCGCCGAACGCCTGCTCGGTGGCGCGCGCCAAGGCCTCGAAGTCCACCGGCCCGGCGGCGGCCACCACCACATTGCTGGCCGTGTACTGGCGTTTCGCATAGTCCAGCAGATCGCTGCGGGCGAAGCGGCGGATATTCGCCCGCGTGCCGATGATGGGCCGACCGGCCGGGTGCGTGGGGCCGTAGCAGGCGCGATCAAACAGCTGGAAGGCCACGCTGGCCGGGTCCTCGTCGAACTCGCTGAACTCCTGCTCGATGACGCGGCGCTCGCGCTCCAGCTCGTCCGCGGGGAAGCTGCTGTTGAGCACGATGTCGGCCAGCAGCGCGACAAAGGCCGGCAAGTCTTCCGGCAGACCCTCGATATGGAAGGCCGTGTGGTCCTTGTCGGTGTGCGCGTTGACCTCGGCGCCCAGGCGCTCGGCGTCCAGATTGATGCGCTGGCAGTCGCGCGTGGCCGTGCCCTTGAAGGCCATGTGCTCGACCACATGGCTGATGCCATTGAGGCGCGCGCTCTCGTGCAGGCTGCCGGTGCGGATGAAGATGCTCAGCGAGACCGTCGCGCGCCAGGGCATGTCGATGGCGACGACGCGCAGGCCGTTGGCGAGGGTGGCGAGGCGGGGCGTGCTGCGGGTGTCCAAGAGGCGTGGGTCTGAGAGGCTGGCGTGGGTCGCTAGTGTCGCGCAAGCCTGTTGGCCTTGCACTGGGCCGGGCCGACACAGGGCGCTGCTTACAATTTCGCCCATGCCATCCCCCCTTCGCAGCCTGTGCTGCCTGCTGCTGCTTTTGCTGACTCTTGTGGCGGGCGTGCAGGCGGGGCCTGGCGGCGAGGCGCTGGAGGTGCAGTTCCGGGCCGTGGCCGTGCCGCAGAACACCGTGCCCGCGCTGGCGCAGGACCGCGATGGCTTCATCTGGGTGGCGACCAGCAAGGGCCTGACCCGCTATGACGGCTACCGGCTGCGGCCCATCGAGCGGGACGGCCCGACCAGCGCGCGGCGCAATCTCGGCTGGGTGCGTGCGCTGGGCGCCGGCCGCGACGGCCGCATGTGGATAGGCACCGAGTTCATGGGCCTGATGGTCTTCGATCCCGCGCAGGACCGGGTCGAATCCTTGGGCAGTGTGCGGGGTGTGGCCGGGCCGCATGCGCCGATCCGGGCGCTGGCCGAGGACGGCCAGGGCACCGTCTGGGTCGGCACGCTGGGCCAGGGCCTGCTGCGCTACACGCCGGCCACGCGGCGCTTTGAAGCCCAGGACCTGCGCTGGCAGGGCGAGCCCGAGGCGCGCGTGCTGGCCTTGCGCGTGGGCCGCGACGGCACGGTCTGGGCCGGCCACTGGCGCGGCCTGTCGCGGCTGCGCGACGGCGTCTGGGAAGCGCTGCCGGGCGCCAGCGCGCCGGTGCTGGCGCTGGCCGAGGACAGTGACGGCCGCTTGTGGCTGGGCACCCAGGACGGCCGCCTGGGCGTGGTCGAACAGGGGCGCGTGCGCTGGGTCCAGCAGCTGCAGGCGCCGGTGCAGGCCCTGGCCGAGGACAGCGCCGGCCGGCTCTGGGTGGGCAGCAAGGTGGGCCTGCTGTGGCTGAACCGGGGCAGCGGCGCGATCGAGGCCCGGCTGCGCCATGACCCGCGCCGCCTGAGCGGCCTGGCCGGCAATGACATCAGCGGCCTGTTGCGCGACGCCAGCGGCGCGATGTGGATCAGCGGCTATGGCCTGGGTCTGCAGCGCCATCAGCACCACCCGGCGCTGGCGGTGCGCGGCCCGGACCCTGCGGCGGACGGCGGGCCGCCGGCCGTGCTGGCCGAGGCCGATGTGCGCGCGCTGCTGAGCCTGAGGAACGGCGAGGTGCTGGCGCCCACGCAGAGCGGCCGCGTCGTGCGCCTCGATGGCCGGCCCGGCCGGGGCCTGGCAAGCCTGGGCGTCTGGCCGCGCGAGCGCGCCAGCGTGGTCGAGTCGCTGGCCGAGGCGCCAGACGGCAGCCTGTGGATGGCGGCGGCCGGCCGGCTGGAGCATCGCAGCGCCCAGGGCCGGCTCTTGCGCGACTGGCCGCTGGACGGCGGGCGGGCGCAGCGCCTGCTGCTGCGCGCCAATGGCGAGGTCTGGCTGGGCATGCAGGAGGGCCTGTACCGGCTCCGTGGCGCCTCGGCGCCGGCCTTGCAGCGGGTGGCGCTGGCCGGCGGCGCGCCGCTGCATGGCGGCATCCATGCGCTGATCGAAGAAAAGGCCGGGTCCGGTCGGCTCTGGGTCGGCGGCCAGCAAGGCCTGTTCCGGGAGCAGGGCGGCGGGCTGGCGGCCGTGCCGCAGGCGCCGGGCGAGACCCTGGCCAGCCCGGTCGTGATGGGCCTGCTGCTGGCGCGCGACGGCACGCTATGGGTGGACACGCCGGTCGCCGGCCTGCACCGGCTGCGCGGCTGGGACCAGCAGGGTCGGGCCCGCTTCGACCGCATCGGCGAGCGCCATGGCAGCGAGGGCGTGTTCGGCGGCAATCTGCACGAGGACGCGCGCGGCCGCATCTGGAGCCAGCTGCAGGTCTACGACCCCAAGGCCGACCGGATCGACAGCTTCGGCGCCGCCGAGGGTGCGGCCTTCGGCAGCTTCTGGTTCTTCGCCAGCGCCGAGCTGCCCGGCGGGGCCTTGCTGTTCGGCGGCAGCCGGGGTCTGCTGCGCGTTCTGCCCGAGGCTTTCGAGCCGGATCCGGGCGTGCTGCCGCTGGTGATCAGCGCGCTGCGTGTCAACGGCCAGCCCCATGCGCCCGAGCGCCTGGATGGGCAGGGCCTGCGCCTGCCGGCCGGCACGCGCAGTTTCAGCGTCGAGTTCGCCGGGCTGGACTATGCCGACCCCGGCCGGCTGCGCTACCAGTACCGTCTGCAGGGCCTGGACAGCGACTGGACCAGCGTCGACCCCGGCGCGCGCAGCCCCAGCTTCGGCCCGCTGTGGCCCGGCCGCTATCTGCTGCAGATGCGCGTGACGGCGCACCCGACGCTGTGGGGCCCGGCCCGGCTGGAGCTGCCCATCGAGCTGCTGCCCGCCTGGTGGCAGACACTGTGGGCGCAGCTGGCGGCGGTGGCCCTGCTGCTGCTGGCGATCTGGGCCTATGTGCGCTGGCGCACCCGCTTGCTGCGCCGGCGCGAGGCCGTGCTGCAGGCCCTGGTGGACGAACGCACCGCCGAGCTGCGCGAGGCCAGCCTGACCGACGCGCTGACCGGCCTGCGCAACCGCCGCTATCTGGAGCTGCGCCTGCAGGACGATTTGCGCCTGTGCCTGCGCCGCTTCGAGGCCAGCGAGCCGGGCCTGCCCGGCCCCGACAGCGATCTGGTGCTGATGCTGCTGGACCTGGACCATTTCAAACGCGTCAACGATGCCCATGGCCATGCCGCCGGCGACGCCGTGCTGGTGACGCTGGCCGAGCGCCTGCGCCAAGTGTTTCGCGACACCGACTCGCTGGTGCGCTGGGGCGGCGAGGAGCTGCTGGTGCTGGTGCGCGAGACCAGCCGCGCCGACGCCGCCGAGCTGGCCGCGCGCGTCTGCGCCGCGGTGCGCGATCAGCCCTTCGACATCGGCCTCGGCCAGACGGTCGCCGTCAGCGTCTCGATCGGCTTCGCCGCCTTCCCGCTCGACCCGCGCCGACCCCGTGCCTGGGACTGGCCCGCCACCCTGGCCCTGGCCGACTCGGCGCTGTACGCGGCCAAGGCCCGGGGGCGGGATGGCTACTTCGGGATCATCGAGGCGATGGACCTGGCGCCCGCCGAGGTGCCGCGCGATCTGAGCGGCTGGGCGGGGGATGGGCGGGTGGTGGTGCGGGCGAGTGGGGCATAGCGCGGGACCAGTGCGCTGCCCAATGGCACCGTGCCGCCGAGCTGCCGCTCCAATCAGCGCGTTCGGCGCGGCTCGCTCTTGCCTCGTAGTTGAGCGCCCGCGCTGGCGCTGCCGCGCGTTGCAGGCTTGTCGACCGCGGGTTTCGCAGGCTTGAGCAGACCGCTGGCCGGATTGACCGCCACCGTTTGGTACTCGGCTGCGTAGTGCTTGCGCATCCGCACGATCTCTTTCGCGTACTGGCGCGCCAGCTGCTGCTTCTTCGTCTCCGACAGCAGACGCCCGGCGAGCTGGAAGAACTTTGATTCTTCCTCCTTCAGATGGTGACGCACCTTGAAGCTCAGCTGCTTGGCGGTCGCGATCCAGACCTCCTGCTTCTTGTTCCGCACGGACAAGTCGTCCAGCAACTCGTCAACCTCGTGATGCTCATGCAGCGCGTGGCGCGACGCGTCGAGACCGCCGTCCTCCATCAGCAGGTGCACGTACAGATGTCGTTCCTCGGCCGCTGCATGCGCCATCAGCTCGACTTTGAGCTGCAGGAAGAGCAGCTCACGAGCGGCCATGTCCCCGCGTGACGCCGTCAGCTTGCGGCACAGATCGCGTTGCAGGTCGTGACTTTCACGGATGGCGTCGAAAATCATCATGCTGAGTTCTCCGGCTTGCATGGTTCAAAGAGATCGGATCTCACTGTCGCGGGGTATGGCAATGCGCCACACCAGAGAAGTGCCTGATTCGTTGTAGGACGAGGGAGCGAACGCGGCTGCTCCGCAGTTGCCAGCAAGGGGCGACCGCCTGAGGCCAATGAGTTCGATCTGGCGGGTGGCGGCCAGGTGGTGCAAATCCATGCACAACAGCAAGGGAGCTGGGGCGGTATCAGTTGCAGCGCAACGCCCCGAAGGCCGGTCATTGCAAGCAAAATGGCCCGCCATGAACAACCCGACCGATATCCTGATCCCAGGCCCGCCGCATTGGCTGGAGGGCTGCGAGAACGGGGTTATTGGGCAGCCTCGTTAGTGCTCAAAAAGCCCTCCGCTTGCAAGGTCGTCTCGCCTAGCAAAGCTATTCTGCTATAACACTTTGCGGCAAAAGTAAGGTCCGCTCGAGTATGCCAAAAATGACTAAGCCGGACGCAAAAACCATTTGTCACTGCATTGAGTCTCGGATTGAGGCAATGACGATTGGCTCAGCAACTGAGTTCGCCAGTGTTTCATTGATTCTTCAGTACGTTGTCGAACTTACCGACAATAACGCCAAGCAATGGCATGCAGAGGACATGGCGCGCGTGCCCAACATAACTGATGCACAGGTTGGTCAACAGAAGCGCATTATCGACAAGCTTAATCAAAGGCGTGTTGACTTGATCAATAGGTTGCACTCTGCATTCTCCGAACTTTTGCTTCCTCCAGGCGTAGCCGACGTACCCGTAGCATTTACATCCCCTGCGGATTTAATTGATAGGCTCTCGATCCTATATCTGCGATCGCATATGCTCAGACGCGCCCTGTCAAAAGGAAGTGACGCCGCCGGCCTGCTCAATTCAGTTAACGAATGCATGGCCAATATTGGCCACGAGCAGCAGCATCTAGAGTGGTTACTGGCTTCGCTTTATTCAGGAAGCTTAAAGCTGTTCCACCGTCACATTGCGAAGGTGTATCAAGGCGACTGATTTCGATATATTTTCGAAGAAGAAGGGAAAATCATGACAGTCAAATTCAACTCAAAAGGTATGTGTGAGAAGGCTGCCTGGGAACTGCATGAGGAGTTCAAGAGCGACATGCGCGGCTTTCGGGACGAAGAGTACAGACTAGCTGACATGTACATAAAGGTCGTGTCTTTTGTCAGTGCTGGGATCGTTGCTGCTCTTTCTTTTTTTCAGAACACGGCAGGACTATTGCTCACTAGCTATGTAATTGCAACTTCTCATGTAGTGCTTTGGTTAATAGTCTGCCTACGCATATGGCGTAGCCACACGGTCTATAGTGAACTGAAGCGCAATGTAGAAGATATTAGAATCAATTTCGCCAAAGGCTCGTACGCGGGTCAAGAACCAAGTGGCGCAAGTCCGTGGGGTGCTAATATGCAAATGCTTACGATTAGCTTGGTAATGATAGTGGCGGTTTCCTCTGTAATAATCGCCGCATACAATGCTCATGAGAAGGCTAACTTGCGGGTAAGCCCAAATAGTGAACAAACTTTGACCAAGTAAAGCAGTCTAGAAACTCTCTTGCGCCTTAGTTGAGTCCAAACTGCATCTGCAGGGACTTCCCAGGAAATCACCGGGTGCGGTACTGGCTGCTTTCGATGCGTCTTTGCTGTTTTCCCTTCAAGACCGGGGTTCGGGTTCGATGCAGCGCCACAGAGAACAGACTGCACATTTACAGGCGGTCTTATTGAAATCGGGTTTCGGTGCGGGCCCAGATACCAACCCCTCAGCAGGGCTCCGTTCACTCGCCGCCGTCGTTTCAGACAGTATGCTGATGGCCTATGAAGACACTGCTCGATAACGCAATCAGCTCGATCCAGATAGGTGTTGAGGACCACACATCTAGCGATCCGCGCAGGGTGCTTTCAGCCGTCCGTAACATCTCCGCCGGTGTCTTGTTGCTGTTCAAGGAAAGGCTGCGTCAGCTCTCGCCGTCAGGTTCGGATGAGGTGCTGATCAAGCAGTCGATTCGTCCTTCCCGGGACAAAAGTGACAACATCAGCTTCGTTGGCTCAGGTGCGAAGACGGTGGATGTTCAACAGATCAAGGAGCGTTTTAACTCGCTCGGCATCAGCACGGACTGGGGGCGGGTCAACGCAATCATCAAGGTGCGGAACGATGTTGAGCACTACGTGAGCGCCGAGCCCGAGAGTCGCTTGAAGGAACTGATCGCAGACACCTTCATTGTCGTTCGTGATTTCGTGACCCATGAGTTGAAGTTGGAGGCTCATGAACTCCTCGGTGACGAGACCTGGAGCGTCCTGCTTGATGTCAGTGACGTGTACGAGGCCCAGCGGCAGACATGCCTAGCCGAGTTGGATAGGTTGAAATGGTGGTCACCGGGGATGGCTCGCGCAGCCGCATTTTTGCGATGCACCCATTGCAGCTCTGATCTGGTTAAGCCGGATGAAGTCGGCGCGCACCTCTCCGGAATGGAGCGCATCACCTGCACGGCATGCAGCAGGTTCATGAGTTTGGAGGACATCATCCAACCGGCCTTGGATGAGTGCTTTTTTGCCGATCAGTACTATTCAATGACTAAGGGGGGTGATCCCCCGCTCGACTACTGTGACCAATGCGATGCCGTTTCGTACATCGTTGAGGACGGGCTTTGCGCCAAGTGTGGACAAAAGTATGAGTTCCAAAGGTGTGGCCGATGTAGTCAGCCGTTGTCGGGTGAAGATCAGCGGCTAGGAGGACTTTGCAGCTACTGCAGCCACCTCATGGAGAAGGACGACTGAAGTCCTGCGCCTCGCCCTGGGCGTCAAGTTTTGCAGCCGCAGGACTTACTGGACGTCGGCTCGGATCGCTGGGCTAAGTGAATAGTTACGTTGCGCAAGTCACGAAACGGCTGCAGCACGTCGTGCAAAGGCTGACGAGCGTTCCGTCCTGAAAAAGTATCCCCGGATTCCCAGCCTTTTCAGCTCCGGTCCTCGGCGCTAGCGCCGATGCCAACACCGTCAAACGCCTCGTCAACAAAGCGTTCCAGCTCCGCCTCCTCCAGCAGCTCGATCGAGAAGTGCCCGAACTGCTTGGGCAGCCAGAGAATTCTGGCGCCGCTGGGGGTTTGCAGGCGGTCGCGGGCGAGGGGCTTGCCGTTTTCGTCTTCCGGTTGCACGCCGCGAGCCAGCAGTTCGTCGTAGGCCGCCTCGATATCGGGCGTGCTGTAGCAATGGCGGTAGATGGTGCCCGGGCCCTGGGTGTCTAGCAACTCCTTCAGATTGCCCGTGATCGGCTGCACCAGCATGAAGCGCTCTTGCGCCATGCGCACGATGGCATAGCGGACATGCAGCCCGTCGCGCTGCCAGACCAGGGTCTTGGACAGCTGCGCGCTCAAGACTCTTTGGTAATAGGCACAGGCCTCTTCCAGGTCCTTGACCAGGACATCGATATGGCTGAACTTCAAGTGCATGGTGAACGCTGCGCGTGTGGCCGGTAGTCAATCATTCTCTCCGCGCGCGGGCCGCGTCCTTCGCTGGCGGCCGGGCTGACACAATCCCCCCATGGGTGAATTCGATCTGATCAAGCGCTTCTTCACGCGCGAGACCGAGGCGCAGCCGGGCGTGCCGGTGGGCATCGGCGACGACTGCGCGGTCATCGCGGCGACGCCGGGCATGCAGTGGCTGGTGTCGACCGATATGCTGGTCGAGGGCCGGCATTTCCTCTCGACCGTGGCGCCCGAGCGCCTGGGGCACAAGGCGCTGGCGGTGAATCTGTCGGACCTGGCGGCTTGCGGTGCCAGGCCGCGGGCCTTCACCTTGGCGCTGTCGATGCCGCGGGTGGACGAGCAGTTCCTGGCGGGCTTTGCGCGTGGCTTGTTCGCGCTGGCCGATGCGCACGGCATCGCGCTGGTGGGCGGCGACACGACGGCCGGGCCGCTGAACATCTGCATCACGGTGATGGGCGAGGCGCCGGCCGGCACGGCGCTGCTGCGCAGCGGCGGCCAGGCCGGCGATGACCTCTATGTCTCGGGCACGCTGGGCGATGCGCGGCTGGCGCTGGAGGTGTTTCGCGGCACGGCGGTGCTGGCCTCGGGCGAGGACTTCGAGCTCGCGCGCCGCGCGATGGAATGCCCGACGCCGCGCGTCGCGCTGGGCCAGGCGCTGCGCGGCATCGCCCACAGCGCCATCGATGTCTCGGACGGCCTGCTCGGCGATCTGGGCCATGTGCTGAAGCGCTCGAATCTCGGCGCCACCCTGCTGGCCGACACGCTGCCGCGCAGCGCGTTGTTGGCCCGCCAGCCGCTGGCCCTGCAGCGCCTGTGCACGCTGGCCGGCGGCGACGACTATGAGCTGGTGTTCAGCGCGCCGGCCACGGCCCGCGCGGCCGTGCAGGCCGCCGCTGCCGCCTCCGGCACACCGGTGACCCTGATCGGCCGGCTGGAGGCAGAACCGGGTCTGCGCGTGCTCGACGGCCAGGGTCAGGTCTTGCCGCAGACGCCGGCGGCCTTTGATCATTTCAAGTCATGACGCCGGACGACGAGGCATCGAGCACCGCGCCGCGCCGCGCCACCGCCCGCTTCATGTGGGGCCATCCGGCGCGTTGGATCGCGCTGGGCTTTGGCAGTGGGCTGTCGCCGAAGGCGCCGGGCACGGTGGGCACCTTGTGGGCCTGGGTTGCCTTCCTGGCGCTGGACCCCTGGCTGGGCGATCTGCAATGGGGGCTGACGATTGGCATCGGCACCTTGATCGGCTGGTGGGCCTGCACGCTGACCGCGCGGCATCTGAACACGCCCGACCCCGGCGCCATCGTCTGGGACGAGGTGCTGGCCTTCTGGCTGGTGCTGTGGCTGGCGATGCCGATGGGGCTATGGGGCCAGGCCCTGGCCTTCGGCCTGTTCCGCTTCTTCGACGCGGCCAAGCCCGGCCCGGTGGGCTGGGCCGACCGGCTGTTCAAGGGCGAGCGCGGCAAGCCGGTCGGTTATGCCCAGGGCTTTGGCATCCTGTTCGACGATTTCGTCGCGGCCGGCTGTACGCTGCTGGTGATCGCGCTGTGGCGCGCCCTTGTGGGGTGAAGACCATGTTGTTGTTTCCCGAAGAACATGAATTGATAGACCGCATCGCGCTGGCGCTGATCCAGCGCCGTGAGCGCATGGGCACGGCCGAGAGCTGTACCGGCGGCCTGATCGCCGCCGCCTGCACCAGCTTGTCGGGCTCCAGCCAGTGGTTCGAGCGCGGCGTGGTCAGCTATAGCAACGAGGCCAAGACCGAGCTGCTGGGCGTGCCGGCGGCGCTGATCGCGCGGCATGGCGCGGTCAGCGCCGAGGTGGCGCAGCAGATGGCCCAGGGCCTGCTGGCCCATGCGCCGCTGGACTGGGCGCTGGCGGTCACCGGCGTGGCCGGCCCCACCGGCGGCAGCGCCGACAAGCCGGTCGGCACGGTCTGGCTGGCCCTGGCCCGCGCCGGTGCGCCGCCTCGGGTCTGGCGCGAACTCTTTCCCGGCGACCGCCATGCGGTGCGCGCGGCCACGCTGCGCTCGGGCCTGCTGGCCTTGTGCGAGGCGCTCGAAGACAAGGATTCCTGATGAGCGTGTTGTTGATCGGCAGCTGGGACGAGGCGGAGCGCGCGCAGTGGCTGGCCTTGCTGCAAGAGGCCTTGCCGGACGAGGCCTGGCGCCTGGTGCCTCACGAGGATGTCGAGATCGCCATCGTCGCGAACCCGCCGCCCGGCAGCCTGCAGGGCCTGCCGCGGCTGGGACTGATCCAGTCGCTGTGGGCGGGCGTCGACCGGCTGATGCAAGACCCGACCCTGCCCGAGGGCGTGCCGCTGGCCCGCATGGTGGACCCGGCGATGAACGAGGCGATGGCGCAGACGGCGCTCTGGGCCGTGCTGGGCCTGCACCGGTGTTTCTTCGAGGTCCAGGCGCAGCAGCGCGAGGGCCTGTGGCGCCAGCCCGAGCAGCGCCGCGCGGCCGAGTGGCGGGTGCTGGTGCTGGGCCTGGGCGAGCTGGGCGGGCGCGTCGCGCGCACCCTGCAGGCCCAGGGCTATGCGGTGGCCGGCTACAGCACGCGGCCGGTCGAGCTGCCGGGCATTGAGTGTGTCCACGGCGAAGCAGCGCTGGCGGCCGAGCTGGGCCGCGCCGACACGGTGATCAATCTGCTGCCGCTGACGCCGGCCACGCGTGGCTTCTTCGACGCGGCGCGGCTGGCCCGGTTCAAGCCCGGGGCCAGCCTGGTCAATCTGGCGCGCGGCGCCCATGTGGTCGAGGCCGATCTGCTGGCCGCGCTGGACGGCGGGCGGCTGTGCCATGCGGTGCTCGATGTGTTCCAGGTCGAGCCGCTGCCGGCCGACCATGCCTTCTGGTGCCATCCGCGCGTCACGGTGCTGCCGCACACGGCGGCGCAGACCGATGCGCGCAGCGCGGTGGCCGTGGTGGCGGCGAATCTGCGGGCCTGGCGGGCCGGCGCGCCGCTGGCGCACCGGGTCGAGCGCCGGCGCGGCTACTGATTCGGGGGGCAGCGCGCGCGGCGCGCCTGGGTTAGCCTAGGCGCATGGGTGAGCACCGGCTGGACACGATCGCGATGTTTGCGCTCGATGAGCAGGTGCAGCGCTGTGAAGCGCTGTTGCAGGCCACGCCCGACGATGCCGAGCTGCGGCTGTGGCTGGCCTGGTCGCTGCGCCAGCGCGACAGCACGCGAGCGCTGACCCTGGCCCGCACTCTGCGCGAGGCCTGGCCCGAGGAAGCACCGGCGCAGGCGCGCCGCCTGCTGGTGGAGGCCGAATGCCTGCTGCTGGAGGGCAGGCTCGACGAGTCAGAAACCCTGCTGAGAGAGGCCCTGCGCCGCTTCGAGGCCCGTGCCGACGCGTGGGGCTGTGCCGATGCTCACTGGCTGGCCTATTACCTGGCGGCCGACCGGGGCGACGGTCCGGCGCTGCAGGCCAGCCTGCTGCAGGCCATCGAGCAGGCCCGCGCCAGCGGCGACGCGCTGCGCCTGCTGATGATGGAGGCCAGCCTGGCGCGCGCCGAGGTGATGCGCGATGCGGCGGCGGCCGAGCGCGACTGGGGCCGGCGCCTGCCGGCGGCATCGCCCGAGCCGGTCTGCGGCGCGGCACTGGCCGATTTCCGCGGCCTGCTGGCGGCCATGCAGGCCGATTACCTGCCCGCCATCGAGGCCTTCTCGACCGCCTTCGGCCTGGCGATGCGCTGCGGCCAGCTGCGCCGGGCCATCGCGCTGGCCACCAATCTGGGCTTCACCTACACCCGGATGAGCGATTTCGAGAGCGCGATGGACTGGCTCAAGCGCGCGCTGGACCTGGCACGCGGCGCCCGCTGGCCCGGCATGATCGGGCTGTGCCTGGCCCATACCGGCGAGGCCTTGCGGCGCCTGGGCCAGCTCGACAACGCTCGCGAGCTGCTGCGCGAATGCCTGCAGCTCAGCGCCGGTCAGCCGCAGGCGCGCACCGCCGCGCTGGCCTGCCGCTTCCTGGCCCAGACCGAGATGGACAGCGGCGACTTCGCCGCCGGCCTGGAGGCCTTCGAGCAGCTGGCCCGGGGCGCGGCGACGGCCGGCTCGCTGGACCTGCAGCTCGACGCGCAGCAGGGCCGCGCGCGGGCGCTGCTGGGGCTGGGCCGGGCCGAGGCCGCGCGCGCGGCTGCCGAGCAGGCGCTGGCCATGGCCGAGGCCCAGCAGGAACGCAGCACGGCGCTGGAGCTGCGCGCGCTGCTGGGCGATATCGCGCGGACCCAGGGCCGTGTCGACGCGGCGCTGGCACTGTATGAGCAGGCCCTGGCGGCCGCCGAGGCGCTGGCGGGCTATGCGACGCCGCCCGAGCTGCTGGACGGTGCCTCCCAGGCTTTCGCGGCGGCCGGCCGCTTCGAGGCGGCCTTTGGCTGCGCGCACCGCGCCAGCCAGGCCCGGCTGCGCCGCTATGGCGAGGAGGCCGGCCAGCGCTCGCGCGCGATGCATGCGCACCACCAGATCGAGCGGGCCCGCGCCGAGAGCGAGCATCTGCGCCGTCTGGCCGCCTCGGAGGCGGCGCGCTTTGCCGACCTGCAGAGCGCGCATCAGGTGCTGCAGCATCTGGGCGAGATCGGCCAGGAGATCACCGCCGAACTGCAGACCGAGCGCGTCATCGAGGTGCTGGAGCGGCGCGTCCATGCCTTGCTCGATGCACCCAGCCTGGCCGTCTATCTGCTCGACGAGGCCGGCGAGCAGCTGCAATGCGCGTACGGCCGCGAGGACGGCGAGCGCTTTGCCGACGCGCCGATCCCGCTGGCCGACCCGCAGTCCTTCTGCGCGCTCTGCGTACGCGAGGGCCGCGAGCTGCTGCTTGACGGGGCCGAGGCGGCGCCGGCCCAGATCGAGGGCACCAGCCAGATGCAGAGCCTGCTGTTCGTGCCGCTGCGCGTGGCCGAGCGCATCACCGGCGTGATCACCGTGCAGTCGCCGCGCCGCCAGGCCTATGGCGAGCGCGAGCAGCTGGTGCTGCGCAGCCTCAGCGCCTATGCGGCGATTGCGCTGGACAATGCGCGCGCCTATCTGCGCCTGTCCGAGCTGCAGCGCCAGGTGATGGCGCAGGAAAAGCTGGCCGCGCTGGGCGCGCTGGTGGCCGGCGTCGCCCATGAGCTGAACACGCCGATAGGCAACAGCCTGCTGACCGCCTCGACCTTGCTGGAGCACACCCAGACCCTGGCGCAGCGCCTGCAGCAGGGCCAGCTGCGGCGCAGCGAGCTCGAGAGCTACACCCGCAGCTCGCAGGAGGGCCTGCAGGTGATCGAGCGCAGCATGCAGGGGGCGGCCCAGCTGGTCGACAACTTCAAGCAGGTGGCCCAGGACCGCGACACCCAGCAGCGCCGCCGCTTCGCGCTGGCCTTGCTGTGCGAGCAGGCCCTGCATGCGCTGGCGCCGCAGATCGAACGGGCCGGCCATCGGCTGCTGCTGCAGATCGACGCCGGCCTGCAGCTCGACAGCTATCCCGGGCCGCTGGGCCAGGCGCTGGAGGTGCTGGTCGGCAATGCCTTGCTGCATGGCCTGCAGCCCGAGCAGCCGGGCGAGATCTGGCTGCGGGCCGAGGCGCTGAGCGGCGGCCGCTGCCGCATCGAGGTGGCCGACAACGGCCGTGGCATGAGCGAGGCGGTGCTGCTGCGCGTCTTCGAGCCCTTTTTCTCGACCCGCTTCGGTCAGGGTGGCAGCGGCCTGGGCCTGAGCATCTGCCACCACATCGTCCATGGCCTGCTGGGCGGGCGGCTCAGCGTGGTCAGCGCGCCGGGGCAGGGCAGCCGCTTCATCATCGAGCTGCCGCTGGTGGCGCCCTAGTTCAGGCCGGCCATCACCGTGTCCAGCGACTCATGGCTGAGGTCGGGCGGCTGCCAGCTCGGCAGCCAGTCCATGAATTGCGAGGCCGGCACCGGGCGGCCGATGAAGTAGCCCTGGCCCTCGTCGCAGCCCAGCTCGGCCAAGAGCTTCCAGGCCTTGCCGGTCTCGACGCCCTCGGCCACCACGCTCAGGCCCAGGTTGTGGGCCAGCTCGATGGTGGAGCGCACGATCTTGGCGTCATCGAGGTCGCGCTCCATCGCCATCACAAAGCTGCTGTCAATCTTCAGCTCGTTGACCGGCAGGCGCTTCAGATAGGCCAGCGAGGAGTAGCCGGTGCCGAAGTCGTCGATCGAGAGCTTGAAGCCCAGCTCGGCCAGGCGCTCCAGCGTCGTCAGCGCGCGCTGCGGGTCGTCCATGATGGCGCTCTCGGTGATCTCCAGGCACAGATCGGCCGGCGCCGCACCATGGCGCGCCAGCAGGGCCATGATCTTGGCCGGCAGCTCCTGGTCCATCAGGTCGCGGGTCGACAGGTTGACACTGATGCGCACCGCCATGCCGCGCCGGCGCGCCTCCTGGGTCAGGCGGGCCGACTCCTCGATGACCCAGGCGGTCAGCGCACGGATGAAGCCGGTCTGCTCGGCAAAGGGGATGAACTGCATCGGCGGCACCAGGCCGCGCACCGGATGCTGCCAGCGCACCAGGGCCTCGGCGCTGACGATGGTGCCGTCGCGCAGATCGACCTTGGGCTGCAGATACAGGCGCAGTTCCTGGCCCTCGATGGCGCGGCGCAGCTCGCCCAGCAGCGACAGCGATTCCTGGCTGCCGGCGTCCAGCGCCGCCTCGTAGACCATGCTGCCATGCTGGCGCCGCTTGGCCGCATACATGGCCAACTCGGCGCGGGCCAGCAGCTGGCTGACCTCGCGGCCGTGCTCGGGCGCCAGCGCAATGCCGATGCCGGCACCGAGGTCGACGGTCTGGTCGTCGATATGCAGCGGCGCCTCGAAATCGGCCTGGATGCGGGCCGCGGCGGCCAGCGCGGTGGCCTGGTCGGCACCGTCCAGCAGCAGTACGAACTCGTCACCACCCAGGCGCGCCAGCAGCGCGCCGCTGTCCCGATGCAGGGCCTGCAGCCGCTGCGCGACGCTGCACAGCAGGCGGTCGCCGAAGGCATGGCCCAGCACATCGTTGACATGCTTGAAGCGGTCCAGATCCAGCATCAGCACGGCGCGGGGGCTGTTGTCGCGGGCCAGGCGTGCGGCCAGCTGCTGGCTGAACTGCTCGCGGTTGGGCAGGCCGGTCAGCGGGTCCCAGAAGGCCAGCCGGTGCACCTGTTCGTCGCGGCTGCGCACGCCCTGGCGCATCGCCTCGAAGGCATCGGCCAGGTCGCCGACCTCGTCGCTGCTGTGGCGCCGCACCGGCGTCTCGTAGTCGCCCCGGCCCAGGCGCTCGGCCGAGTCGGACAGGGTCTTGATCGGCCCGCTGATGCGTCGCGCCGTCAGCACCGCGCCGAGCGCGAACACGCCGACCCCGATCAAGGTCAGCGCCAGCAGGGTCAGCTGCAACTGCCGGTAGGGAGCGATGGCTTCATCGAAGGAGCGCAGCAGCACGACGGCCAGGGCCTGCTGCGGCTCCAGCAGCGGCGCGAAACGGCCACGCCACTGCTCCCCGTCGACCTCGGCCGCGAACAGCTCGCCGGCCGCCGGGATCTGCCCGGCCAGGCTGCGGGCCGCCTCGCTGTCGAAATTGCTGACCAGCGGTCGCCAGGCGGTGCCGGTCTTGATGACGACCACCGCCCGCAGATCGGACAGGCTTTTGAGGTCCTGCAGCGCGGCGGCGTCGAGCGCGAAGCCCATCAGCACCCAGCCCACCGGGGCCGGCGTGCGCACCTGGGCCACCACCACCTGATAGGCCTGGCCGTCCAGCAGGGCCAGCTGCATAGCATCGCCCGCCGCGGGCTTGTTGACCCTGGCCTGCAGCAGGCCGAGAAAGCGGCCGGCGTCCTCGCGGGTGGCGGCCACCAGCTTCAGCTCGTTGTCGGCATAGACGACCACGCTGGCGCCGATGCGCTCGCCCTGGTTGCTGAGCGCGTCGCGGATGGTCTCGACCGTGCCGGCCTCGGCCAGCGGCAGGCCGATGGCTTCCTTGAAACCATAGTCCTTGGCCAGCAGCTCGGCCGCATCGCCGCGCCGCACCGCCTCCTGGGCCAGCAGCCGGCGCAGCACCCGCTCGCCGGTCTTCAGCTCGGCGGCGATGGCGCCATTGGCATTGCGCTCGATGCTGCTGCGTATCACCGCAAAGCTGGCCAGCTGCACCACCAGCAGCAGGGCCAGGAAGAGCGCGACGATGCGGCCCTCGAGCCGGCGCAGGTTCAGGAAAGCCGGCAGCGTGCTCATTCGAGGCTCAGGCTGACCTGGCTCTGGCCGCCTGGCGCCGCCACGCTGATGCGCTGGCCCAGCAGCACCGGCCTGCCGACGCGCGGATGCCAGACCTTCAGATTGTGTTCACCGGCCGGCAGGTCCAGCTTCAGCAGGCCCTGGGCATCGGTCTTGGCGAACAGCGGCGTGTCGACCACGACGATATGGGCGCTCATCTTGTCGTGGATATTGCAGCCCAGGGTTGCGATGCCGGGCTTGTCGAACAGCACCGGCTCGGCCGGCGTGCCCGAGTAGAGCTTGATGTCAAAGGTCTTGACCGGCGAGAAGGAGTAGACATGGTGGCGCACCGTGTCGAAATTCGGAAAGTTCACCGCCGTGCCGGTCTGCACCACCAGCACATGGGGCTGGAACTGGCGCTCGCGCTGGGCCATCTCGGCCTTGGCACCGGGTGCGGCGCGGCTGGTCTGGGCGCGCAGCTCCACCGCCACCACCGCATCGGCCAGCGGCTCGCCGGCCGTGCTCCGGACCAGCACGGTCCAGGGCAGGGCCAGCGCGGGGCCGGCGATCAAGGCGCTGAGCAGCAGGGCGGACGGGAGGACGCGTGGAGACTTCATGGCGAGGGGAAAACACCTTGACACACTCTATCCGCTTCGCCCGGTCGGCGTCAGCGCTGCGGCCGCAAAACCGTGTATATGCCGCCGCAGCGCCGGCTACATCAGGGTCGCAGCGCCAGCTTGGGCGCGCGCGGCGCCGCCGCCACCTCGACCAGCATCAGCGCCAGGCGCTGCAAGGCGGCCCAGGGGTCCAGCGGCCAGCCCGGGTGGCGCAGGCCCTTGACGATGCCGTCGCAGACCTGCGCGGCCTCGACCAGGGGGGCCAGGCTGTGCGGCTTGATGCCGGGCACGATGCGCTCGAACAGGCGCTCCTTCGGGCCCCAGACCCGGGCCTCGCGCAGCGCCATCGGCAGCGGCTTGCCAGCGTCGACCGCCTCGCGCACGCGCTTGAGCGCGCGGATGTCCTCGGCCAGCGCCCAATGCACCAGCACGGCCGCTTCGCCCTCGGCCTGCAACCCGTCCAGCATGCGCAGCACCCGGCCCAGATGGCCGCCCAGCACGGCCTCGCTGAGCTTGAAGACGTCGTAGCGGGCCACGTTCAGCACGGCCGCCTCAATCTGCTCGAAGCTCAGCTCGCCCCTGGGATGCAGCAGCGCGAGCTTTTGCAGCTCCTGGTGGGCGGCCAGCAGATTGCCCTCGACACGGTCGGCAAAGAAGGACAGCGTGCGCTGGCCCTCCTCGCCGTCCTGCACCGGCTGGCCCTGGGCAGCCAGGCGCTGCGCGATCCATTGCGGCAGCGCGCGGCGCTCGACCGGGTCGACCCGTACCGTGATGCCGGCGCCGTCCAACGCACCGAACCAGGCGCCGTTCATCTGGGTCTTGTCCAGCCGCGGCAGGCTGACCAGGGTCACGACATCCTCGGGCAGGCGCTCGCAATAGCGCTGCAAGGCCTCGGAGCCGTCCTTGCCGGGCTTGCCCGAGGGGATGCGGATCTCGATGAACTGGCGCTCGGCAAACAGGCTCAGCGCCTGGGCCGCGCCCAGCACCGGCCCCCAGTCGAAATAGGCGCCGGCCACGGTGAAGACCTTGCGCTCGCCATAACCCTGCGCGCGCGCGGCGGCGCGGATCGCGTCGCAGGCCTCCTGGGCCAGCAGCGGCTCGTCACCGAACACGGTGTAGATGGGCCTCAGGCCCTTGGCGAGCTGCGGGGCGAGGGCGTCGGCGCGGATCTGCATGTCGCTGTGATTCAGCCGGGCAGGCGGATGGCGGCCAGCCGGCGCATCACCTGGGCCACCGCATCGGACTGCATTGAGCGGTACAGCCAGGCCTCTTCCTGCTCCTTGCCCAGCGCGGCGGTCTCGGTGTAGTTCATCTCGCGGCTCAGGCGCATCTCGGTCAGCGGCTGCAGGATCTCGCCGGCCGGCGTGCGCAGCACATAGTCGAGCTGCAGCTGCAGCTGCCACTCGCGCACCTGGCCGGCGCTGGTCGAGACGACGACCGTGCGGTCGCGTGTATCGCGCTGCGCCTCCAGCACCACCTCGGCGCGGTTGAAGTCGGCCAGCAGGCTGACCTTGGTGCGGCCCAGCTGGCGCCGCAGCTCGGCGGCCAGGGCCGAGTCGGGCGCGAAGCCCTTCAGGCCCAGGGTGCGGAATTGCAGCTCGGGTTCGCGGCGCGGCGCGAAGCCGCAGCCGAGCACCGAAGCGGACATCAAACCGAGCAGGGCGGTGCGGCGCAGCATGGGCTTCAGACCACCACGTTGACGAGGCGGCCGGGCACGATGATGACTTTCTTGGCCGGCTTGCCCTCGCTGAACTTGATGCACTCCTCGTTGGCCAGCGCGGCCGCCTCGATCGCGGCCTTGTCGGCGCCGGCGGCCACCTTGACGCTGCCGCGCAGCTTGCCGTTGACCTGCAGCATCAGCTCGATCTCGTCCTGCACCAGGGCGGCCTCGTCGACCACCGGCCAGGCCGTGTCGAGCAGATCACCCAGCTCGGCGGCAAAGCCGAGATCGACCCACAGCGCATGCGCGATATGCGGGCAGGCCGGGTAGAGCACGCGCAAGAGCACCGAGAAGCCCTCGCGCACGGCGGCGTCCTGGCCCTGGGACTTGAAGCCTTCCAGCGCGTTCAGCAGCTTCATCGCGCCGGAGACGACGGTGTTGTACTGCATGCGCTCGTAGTCGTACGAGACCTGCTTGAGCGCCAGATGCACCTCGCGGCGCAACGCCTTGCCATCGCCGTTCAGTGCCGCGAAGTCGCGGCCGCCGGCCTTGATGGCCTCGGCATTCTTGGCGCCGAAGCCCCAGACCCGCTTCAGGAAGCGGTGCGCGCCCTCGACGCCGGCATCGTTCCACTCCAGCGTCTGCTCGGGCGGCGAGGCGAACATCACGAACAGCCGGGCCGTGTCGGCGCCGTACTGGTCGATCAGCTGCTGCGGGTCGACGCCGTTGTTCTTGGACTTCGACATGGTCGTCATCTCGTAGTCCAGCTTCGTGCCATCGGCCTTCAGCGTGCCACCGACGATCTGGCCGTGCTCGTTGGTCTGCACGTCGACCTCGTGCTCCCAGTAGTAGTTCTTGCCGGCATCGGCAGGCTTGTGCGAGAACGCACCCTTCAAGACCATGCCCTGGGTCAGCAGCTTGGTGAAGGGCTCGTCGATCTTGACCAGGCCCAGATCGCGCATCACCTTGGTCCAGAAGCGCGCGTACAGCAGGTGCAGGATCGCGTGCTCGATACCGCCGATGTACTGATCCATCGGCATCCAGTAGTCGGTGCCGCCCGCCACCATCGCGTCCGGGTTCTTCGCGTCGCAATAGCGCATGAAGTACCAGGACGAATCGACGAAGGTGTCCATCGTGTCGGTCTCGCGCTGCGCCGGTTTGCCGCATTTCGGGCAGGCGCAGTTCAGGAAGTCGGCGCGCTTGTTCAGCGGATTGCCGCTGCCGTCCGGGATGCAGTCTTCTGGCAGCACGACCGGCAGATCCTTGGCGGGAACGGGCACCGCGCCGCAGTCCTCGCAGTGGATGATGGGGATGGGCGTGCCCCAGTAGCGCTGGCGGCTGATGCCCCAGTCGCGCAGGCGCCAGGTGGTCTTCTTCTCGCCCAGGCCCTGGGCGCCGAGCAGCTCGGCCACCTTGGCGACGGCGGCCTTGTGGCCCAGGCCATCGAGCACGCCGGAGTTGATGCAGACACCACGCTGCTTGTCGCCGTACCACTCGGCCCAGACCTTGTCGTCGTAGCTTTCGCCTTCGACGCCGACGACCTGCTTGATTGCCAGACCGTATTTGTTGGCGAACTCGAAATCGCGCTCGTCATGCGCCGGCACGCCCATCACGGCGCCGTCGCCATAGCTCATCAGCACATAGTTGCCGATCCAGACCTCGACCTGGGCGCCGGTCAGCGGATGGGTGACGAACAGGCCGGTGGGCTTGCCCTTCTTTTCCTGCGTGGCGAGTTCGGCCTCGGTGGTGCCGCCGCTCTTGCATTCATGGATGAAGGCGGCCAGCTCGGCATTGCCGGCGGCCGCATGCGCGGCCAGTGGGTGCTCGGGCGCGACCGCGCAAAACGTGACCCCCATGATGGTGTCGGCGCGGGTCGTGAACACATAGAGCCTGCCGTCCTGGATCAGCGCGCCGTCGGCGCCGCTGATCTGGTGCGGGAAGGCGAAACGCACGCCCTCGCTCTTGCCGATCCAGTTTTCCTGCATCAGGCGCACCCGCTCGGGCCAGCCGTGCAGATAGCTCTTGTCCTCGGGATTGGCGACCGCCGACAGCAGCTCGTCGGCGTACTTGACGATGTTCAGGTAATAGCCGGGGATCTCGCGCTTCTCGACCACCGCGCCGCTGCGCCAGCCCTTGCCGTCGACCACCTGCTCATTGGCCAGAACGGTCTGGTCGACCGGGTCCCAGTTGACGACCTGGGTGCGGCGCTCGGCGATGCCGGCTTCCAGCATCTTCAGGAACAGCCACTGGTTCCATTGGTAGTAATCGGGCTTGCAGGTGGCGATTTCGCGCGACCAGTCGATCGCCAGACCCATGGCCTGCATCTGGGACTTCATGTAGGCGATGTTGTCGTAGGTCCACTTCGCGGGCGGCACCTTGTTCTTCATCGCCGCGTTCTCGGCCGGCAGGCCGAAAGCGTCCCAGCCCATGGGCATCAGCACGTTGTAGCCCTTCATGCGCAGCGAACGGGTCAACATATCGTTGATCGTGTAGTTGCGCACATGGCCCATATGCAGCTTGCCGCTGGGGTAGGGCAGCATCGAGCAGGCGTAGAACTTGGGGCGGCTGTTGTCTTCGACGACGCGATAGGCGTCGCGGGCCTGCCAATGGCTGCGGGCGGCCTGTTCGACCTCGGACGGGGTGTACTTTTCGTTCATGATGGCAATCGGGCGCGGAAGCCGCGATTGTAGGAGGGCCGCTGGCCCGGCCGCTTGCTACTCGGTCTGTGTGACGAAGGCGATGCGGTTCAGCCCTGCGGCCTGGCACCAGCCGATCAGCTCGGCCACCGTGCCATAGGGCGCGGTCTTGTCGGCGCGCAGCTGCACTTCCATCCCGGGGCTGTCCTTGGCCAGGGCCGCGATGCGTTGCTGGAACTGGGCCGGCGCCAGCTTCTCGTCGCCGAGATAGAGGCTGCCATCGGCCTGTAGCGCGACGCTCAGGAAGGCCGGTGCATCGCCCGGCGTGGCGGCCTCGCTCTGCGGCAGTTCCAGGCGCAGCGACGAGGTCATCAGCGGTGCGCTGATCATGAAGATGATCAGCAGCACCAGCATCACATCGATCAGCGGCGTCATATTGATCTCGCCCATCGGCTTGGGCATGTCGCGGCGTTCCAGGCGTCCGAAAGCCATGATGGTCTGCCTCAGTCGGCCGGCTGGTCGAGCAGCTCGCGCAGATCGTGGGCAAAGCCTTCGAGCTCGGCCTCGCAGTCGCCGACGAACTTGCCGTAGATGTTGTAGGCCAGCACCGCTGGAATCGCGACCGCCAGGCCGGCGGCCGTCATGATCAGCGCCTCGCCGACCGGGCCCGAGACCTTGTCGATCGACAGATTGCCGGCCGCCGAGATGCTCAGCAGCGCGTGGTAGATGCCCCAGACCGTGCCGAACAGGCCGACAAAGGGGGCGGTGGCACCGATCGAGGCCAGCAGCACCTGGCCGAACTGCAGCCGGGCCAGCACCTGGTGCAGCGCGTCGCGCAGACGTCGCGTCAGCTGCGACTCGCGCCGGCCGGCAGCCTCCAGTGTGCCGCCGTGGCTGGCAGCCGTCGCGGCGTCGAGCAGGGGCAGCAGCACCAGCTCGCGGTCAAAGTTCTGCAGCGCGAGCCGGCCTTCGTCGAGGCGGGCGGCGGCCCAGAAGGCCGGCACGGCGCGCGCCATGTCACGGCGCGTGCGGCGCAGCAGCCAGCCCTTCCAGAGGATCACGATCCAGGCGCTGATCGACATCAGCAAGAGCAGCAGGGCCACGCTGCGCGAGACGCTGTCGGCCAGTTCCCAGAAATGCGCGAAACCGCCCATGGCCGCGGATGATCAGTGCTTCAGGCCCAGCACATCGTCCATGCCGTACAGGCCCGGCCCATGGGCGGCCAGGAAGCGCGCCGCGCGCAGGCTGCCCTGGGCATAGGTGACGCGGCTGCTGGACTTGTGCGTGACCTCGATGCGCTCGCCGATGCCGGCGAACAGCACCGTGTGGTCGCCGACGATGTCGCCGCCGCGCACGGTGGCGAAACCGATGGTGGAGGGATCGCGCTCGCCGGTCACGCCTTCGCGGCCATAGACGGCGCAGTCCTTCAGATCGCGGCCGAGTGCGGCGGCCACCACCTCGCCCATCGCCAGCGCCGTGCCGCTGGGGGCATCGACCTTGTGGCGGTGGTGGGCCTCGATGATCTCGATGTCATAGCCCTCGTTGAGCGAGCGCGCGGCCAGCTCCAGCAGCTTCAGCACCACGTTGACGCCGACGCTCATATTCGGCGCCATCATGATGCCGATATGGCGGGCGTGTTCGCCGATCGCGGCCTTCTGCTCGGGGCTGAAGCCGGTGGTGCCGATCACGGCCTTGACGCCCAGCTCGCGGCACAGGGCCAGATGGGCCATCGTGCCCTCGGGGCGGGTGAAGTCGATCATCACATCGGCGCCGGCCAGGCCCTGGCGCAGGTCGGCCGTGATCAGGGTGCCACTGGCCTGGCCCAGCCAGGCGCTGGCGTCCTGGCCCAGGGCCGGGCTGTCGGCACGGTCCAGCGCGCCGCTGAGCTGGCAGTCGGGGGCGTTGACGACGGCCTCGATCAGCATGCGGCCCATGCGCCCGGAGGCGCCGGCAATCGCGATCTTCAGGCTCACGAGCGCGGCTCCAGCGGCGGGTAGCTGCGCACCGGGCCGACGGGCTCGATCGCGGTGGCCTCGGGCTTGGGCGGGATCGGCAGGGCCTTGCGCTCGTCCTCGGTCAGCGCCAGCTTGGGCACGGCCCGGCCGGGCTTGAAGGTATTGATCGAGGCGATGAACTCGTTCTCGCCCGGCAGGTCATCGGGCACGTCCAGCGACTTCAGGCGGTCGCCGTCGAACCAGGCCACCAGATGGCGGGCCTGATGCGGCGCGCCCTGGCGGCGGATCGAGAAGGCGTAGTCCCAGCGGTTGTCGTGGAAGATGTCGGTCAGCAGCGGTGAGCCCAGCAGATCGCGCACCTGGGCCCGGCTCATGCCCGGCTTGACCCGCGCCACCTGCTCCTTGGTCAGCACATTGCCCTGCACCACCTCGACGCGGTAGGGCGTCACCAGGCCCAGCACCTTGTCGCCGGCCACCGAGGGGAGCACGTCCAGCGAGGGCAGGGACGGCAGCTGGGCGCAGCCGGCCAGCAGGCTCAGCAGGGCGAGCGGAATGGCGTGACGAGAGATTGCTTGCATATCTTTAAGGCCTGGGGGCGCTGGTCGCCCGGAGCTGGCTATGATTGGCGCATTCTAGCGGCAGGCCCATGGCGGGCTGGCCCACACCGAAGCGATGAACCGCACCGACGAGATCAAGAACAGCGGCCTGAAGGCGACGCTGCCCCGTATCAAGATTCTGGAGATCTTCCAGAAGGCGGCGCAGCGCCATATGACGGCCGAAGATGTCTACAAGGCCTTGCTGACCGAAGGCGCCGATATCGGCCTGGCCACGGTCTACCGGGTGCTGACCCAGTTCGAGCAGGCCGGTCTGCTGTCGCGCAATCATTTCGAGTCCGGCAAGGCGGTGTTCGAGCTCAACGAAGGCCATCACCATGACCATCTGGTCTGCCTGACTTGCGGCCGGGTCGAGGAGTTCTTCGATCCCCAGATCGAGGAGCGCCAGCACGCGATCGCCAAGGATCGCGGCTTCGAGCTGCAAGAGCATTCGCTGGCGCTTTACGCGTCCTGCATCAAGAAGAACTGCCCGCACCACCGCAGCTGAGGCGGCCGCCGCTCAGTCTTCGCTCTGCCCGCCCTCGATGGCGCGCTGGTGGCGCTCGACGAACTCGCGGTAGGTGTCGATGCCGCGCAGCTGCAAGATCGTGTTGCGCACCGCCGCCTCGACCAGCACGGCCAGATTGCGGCCGGCGTCCACCGCGATTACCACCTTGCGCACCGGCATGCCCAGCACCTCCTCGTACAGAGGCTCGTAAGGCAGGCGCTCGAAATCGCGCTCCATCGTTTCCTTGCGCACCAGGTGCACGATCAGCTTGAGCCGCATCTTGCGGCGCACCGCGGTCTCGCCAAAGATGGCCTTGATGTCCAGGAGGCCGATGCCGCGCACCTCCAGCAGATTCATCAGCAGCTCGGGGCAACGGCCCTCGATCGCGGTCTGCGCGATGCGGAAGAAGTCCACCGCATCGTCGGCCACCAGGCCGTGGCCGCGCGAGATCAGCTCCAGCCCCAGCTCGCTCTTGCCCAGGCCCGATTCGCCGGTCAGGAGCACGCCCAGGCCGAGGATGTCCATGAAGACGCCGTGGCGGGTCGTGCGGTTGGCGCAGACATGGGCCAGATAGGCGCGCACCAGATCGATCACATGGCCGGCCGATTCGGTGGTCACGAACAGCGGGATCTCGGCGCGGTCGCACATCGCCACCAGCCGGTCGGGCGGCGGCTGGTCGTCGGCCACGATGATGACCGGCGGCTCCAGCGTCACGATGCGGGCGATGCGGCGGTCCAGCACCTCCCCCGAGGCCTGGCTCAGATAGGCCACCTCACGGCGGCCGACGATCTGGACCCGGTAGGGATGGATGTAGTTCAGATAGCCGACCAGGTCGGCGGCGGACTGCGCGTCGCGCAGCGCGGCCTCGTCGAAGCGGCGTTCCGGGTGGGCGTGGCCGGCGATCCATTCCCAGCGCAGGGCCTCGCGGTGCTCTTCAAAGAGCCGGTCTGCGCTGATCGAGGTGGCTTTCACTAAATCGGCGAATCGTCAGGCCACGGACTTCAGCGGTTCCCATTCCGAGATCAGGCGGTGCACCGCGCTGGCCTCGGTCTCGGTCTTCAGGCGTTCGCGCAGTTCGCGATCCGACAGCATTTCGGCGATCTCGGACAGGATTTCCAGATGCCGCTGCGTTGCCGCCTCGGGCACCAGCAAAAAGATCAAGAGGCTGACCGGTTCATCGTCCGGGGCGTCGAAGCCGATGGCCTGCTGCACGCGCAGCACGGCGGCCAGCGGATTCTTCAGGCCTTTGATGCGGCCATGCGGGATGGCCACGCCATGGCCCAGACCGGTCGAGCCCAGGCGCTCGCGGGCGAACAGGTTGTCGGTGACCGAAGCTCGGGAGATCGCGTGATTGTTTTCAAACAGCAGGCCTGCCTGTTCAAAAACGCGCTTTTTGCTGGATGCGTCCACATTCACCAGCACATTGCTGGCCGGCAGGATAGCGGCGAGACGGTTCATCGTGTCACAGCGCCGATTACGGCTGATAGGCCTTGGGCGAGACGCTTGTTCGGTAGCTAGGGAGGGGATTATAGGAAGGCGCACAAGTCCTGTGGGCCCCGCAGTTCGGGGCGGGGTGCAGTATTGCGCGATTTTGCGGCGGCGCAGCAACAGCCTTGTGCGCATACCGAATTGGGTCTGCTGCGGCCACAAAAAAGCGGCCCGCAGGCCGCTTTCGTCGAGGGCGCTAGGCCCGTGGCGCTTCAGGGCGCGCCGATTTCAAGCCGCTTGGCCGAGGCGTGGTGGTGATCCTGCACCCGGTCCTTGTGACGGCATACCTGACGATCCAGCTTGTCCATCAATTGGTCAATCGCGGCATAAAGATCCTCATGAGACTGCTCAACGAAAATATCGCGTCCCTTCACATGGACGGTCACTTCGGCCTTCTGCCTGCGTTCCTTCTCCTTTTGCTTTTCCACCATCAGCAAGACGTTGATGTCGACGACTTGATCGAAATGGCGGGTCACCCGGTCTAGCTTGGTGAGCACGTACTCACGAAGGGCCGGCGTGACTTCAAGATGATGGCCGCTGATAGTCAGGTTCATAGAGCCTCCTTTCACAGGGTGGACAGGGAACACGGAATCGGGGAATGGACAGGGATGTCAGGGATCAGGGTTCGGGAGATGCGGGGTGGGGAGGGGTAGCAGAGGTGGGGTTGAGAAACTGCAGAGGGCGAAATCAGTGTGCGCCCGATGCGCTTGTGTGACAAGCGTTTGACATGAATGCCCGAGCCTTTCGCAGTGCCGAGCCCCGGCGGGACCAAAGCTGTGCTTCAATGCGCTGTTGGCTTGCTGCGGCCAATGTCGCGATGTGATAATCACAGCACCCAATCTCTGGAGTTTTCCTTGGACAGCGATCACCCTCGGTGACCGTCCCTCCAGTGCCTGCAGCCCGCCGCGTTCCTGCTTTTGCAGACGCGGCCGCCAGTCCGGAGTGAGACGGGACCCCTTATCCCTATCCGGATGGCGACCATGCCGTCCCCTGCCATGACGGCGCAGCGGCGCTGGAGATCTGTTGCATGCTCAATGTGTTCACCTTGGACAATGGCCGCCTGAAGGGCGGACTGTTTCAGGAAGAAATCGAAAGCCCCGAGGCCCTGGCCCAATCGCGTCCGGTATGGGTCGATCTGGAAAGCCCCAGCGTCGAGGAAAAGGGCTGGATACGCGACCGCTTCGGCCTGGTGATCCCGGAGAACATCGTCGATGACGATCTGGAGGAATCGGCGCGTTTCTATGAGGAAGACAACGGCGAGCTGCATATCCGCTCGGACTTCCTGATCGATGACGACGAGACGCCGCGCAATGTGCGGGTCGCATTCATCCTGTTCAACAACGTGCTGTTCTCGGTCCATAACGAGGACCTGCCGGTGTTCCGGCTGCTGCGCCTGCGCGCACGCCGCATCCCGGCGCTGATCGAGGATGCCAAGGATGTGCTGCTCAAGCTCTACGACGCCGATGCCGAGTATTCGGCCGATGCGCTGGAAGGCATCTACGACAGCCTGGAGAAGGTCAGCGCACGGGTCTTGAAGAAGGACGTCAACGATGCCGAGGCCGGCGAGGTGCTGGCCGCGATCGCGCGCGAGGAAGACCTGAACGGCCGCATCCGCCGCAATGTGATGGACACGCGGCGCGCGGTCAGCTTCATGATGCGCAGCCGCATGCTCAATGCCGAGCAGTTCGAGGAATCGCGCCAGATCCTGCGCGACATCGACTCGCTGGACTCGCACACCGCCTTCCTGTTCGACAAGATCAACTTCCTGATGGATGCCACCGTCGGCTTCATCAACATCAACCAGAACAAGATCATCAAGATCTTCTCGGTGGCCAGCGTGGCCCTGCTGCCGCCCACGCTGATCGCCAGCATCTACGGCATGAACTTCAAGTACATGCCCGAGCTCGACCAGGCCTGGGGCTACCCCTTCGCGCTCGCGCTGATGCTGGCCTCGGTGGCCGCGCCCTTCATCTACTTCCGCCGCAAGGGCTGGCTCAGGTAGTCGCCGCGCCCAGCAGCGCGTCGCTGACCTCGCCAAGCCGCTGCACCTCGCGCCAGGGGCCGCGGCGCAGATCCTCATGCTTGGGCGCGATCGTGAAGCCGGCATCGGCGCCGGCCAGCATAGGCACATCGTTCAGGTTGTCGCCGATGGCGGCGATGAACAAGCTGCCGGGCCGCGCCTGGTCGCGCAGATGGCGCAGCACATTGGCCTTGCTGACAAGCTCGGGACTCGGTGAGTCGCCGTGCCGGAAGGCCGGGTTGATGCGCACGGTGCCGGTGCTGATCTCGTTGCCGAAGCTCATGAAGTGGGCGATCGCGAAATCGGCGAAGACACGCCGGCGCACGATGTCGGCGGCGATGAAATAGCTGTCGCTGACCACGCCCACCAGCCAGCCCTCGCGGCGCAGGCGCTTGATCGCCTCGACCGCATCCTCGCGCAAGGGCAGCGCCCGCGCCACTCGCAGGAAGTCGCGCTGGTGCACGAACTTGAAGACCTGGGCGATCGAGTCGCTGCGGGTCGAGGCATCGATGTCGTGGCGGTCCAGCCACTGCGCGAGCTCGGCCTCGCGCCCGCTGTGCTTGGCCATCGCCTCGACGAAGCGGCCCTCGATCAGCGTGCCGTCCATATCGAACAGCGCGACCTTGTCGGCGCTGGCCAGGCGGCGGGCCACGCGCTCGAAGGTGCCGCGCGACTGGCGCTCGACCTCCTCCAGCTCCAGGAACTGCTCGAAGGAGAAGCGGTTGCTGGCCTTGGCGCGGTGCATGATGGCGCGGCTGACCTGCTGCGCCATCAGCGAGAGCCGGTCCAGCGGCTGGCTGTCATTGACGATCTCGCCGATCTCGACCTCGACCACACGCGCGCCCTTCAGATGCGCATCGATCAGGATGCCGACATCGACACCATAGTCATCGTCCAGGGTCAGGGTGCGCAGCAAGGCCGTCGTGCCGGCGATGATGCCGCCCAGCGGCTGGACGAAATGCGCGAGCTCGGGGAAGAACACCCGCAGCAGCGGCTTGGCCGTCAGCTCGGTGACGCGGCCGCCGCTGCGCGAAAAACGGGCCTTGACCAGATCGGCCAAGCCGTCGGCCAGCGGCGCGGTCATGCGCTCGATCAGGTCCTCGCGCAGGCCGCCCAGATCGGCATCCAGGAACAGCACCCAGGGGGTATCGATCAGCGCCAGTCCATCCACCATCGACGCGCCCTTGCCCAGCAGGCTGCTGGTCACGACGCGGGCGCCGGCGGCCTGGGCGCGCTCGACGGTCGCATCGATCGAGCCATCGTCGATGACGAGCACCTCGACATCGGGAGCCTGCCGACGCACCACGGCGATAACCTCGGCGATATGGCGCTCTTCGTTGAGGGCCGGGATCACGACGCTGAGCTTGCGGTTCTTCTCCATGGTCCGAGTTTGACATGGTCGCTGTCTGGGGATGCCGACCCTATCATCGCTTGCATGCCGTCAACCGCATGGAGTCACAAATGGACACAAGGATCCGGTCAATGGTGGTTCATGTCTCCGACAGCCCGCGCGCGCCGCAGGTGCTGGCGTTGGCCCGCAGGCTGGCCGAGCTGCATGGCGCGCAGCTGAGCGCGATCCATGCGGTGGCGCCCAGTGCCTCGGGCGCCTATATCTCGCCCGAGGCCTCCAGCCTGGCGGTGCAGCTGCGTGGCGATACCGACAAGGCCCGCCAGCAGCGCGCGGCCGATCTGGTGGCGGCGGCCGGCGGCGAGATCAGCTTCGCCAGCGTGATGAGCGATGCGGCCACCGAGATGGTGCAGGCGGCGCGCAACAGCGATCTGCTGGTGATGGGCCAGCAGGAGCCCGGGCAGCAGCACGGCCTGCCCGAGGGCCTGGTCGGCCGCCTGCTGGTCTCAGGCGCCTGCCCCATTCTGTTCGTGCCCTATGTGCACGAGACGCCGCGCTGTGGCGAGCGGGTGCTGGTGGCCTGGCGTGATTCGCGCGAGAGCGCGCGGGCGCTGCGCGATGCGCTGCCCTTGCTGCGGCGTGCCCAGCGGGTCGAGCTGGTGCGTTTTGCCGAGAGCGAGCTCGCCGGACCCGAGCCGCTGCTGCGCGCCCAGGCCTATCTGCGCCTGCACGGTGTCGAGGCCGAGCTCAAGGTCTTGCAGCGGCCCGAGTCCTCGCTGGGTGAGCGGCTGATCTCGCCGTGGACACCGGATGCCTCGGTGGCCGAGGCCTTGCTGTCACAGGCGGCCGACAGCGACGCCGATCTGATCGTGATGGGCGGCTTCGGTCATACCCGGCTTTGGGAGCTGGTGCTGGGTGGCGTCACGCGCACGATGCTGGAGTCGATGACGGTGCCGGTGCTGATGTCGCACTGAAGCGCTAGGTGACGCGCAGCCGGCGCTTGATCAGGCGCAGCAGGGCGCCGACCAGCGGCAGCTTCTCGTACAGCTCCTCGGCCGCATCCCAGTAGTCGCGGTGGTAGACGACCCGGCCGTCGCTGCCGAAGCGCAGATGGCTGCTGCCGTGGATGGTCTGCGCACGGCCGCGCAGGCCGAATTCGAAGTCCCAGCACAGAAAGCACTGGTCCCCCTCGACCAGCGTCTCCAGCACCTTGAAGCGGGGCGCATCGAGGGCCTCGAACATATGGGCAAAGATGGCCTGGATCGCGCTCAGGCTGTGCACCTCGTTGAAGGGGTCGCGAAAATAGGCGGCCTCGTCGTAGTGCCGGCCCAGCCGCGCAATGTCGGTGGGCTGCAGCTGTTCGAACAGCGTGACGATGGCTTGGGCGCGTGGGTCCATTCAGAGTCCGGTGGCGCGGCGGACCGCGCGAAAGTAAAGACTGTAGGGCAGCAGGCGCAGCAGCTTGAGCCAGAGCGTGAAGCGCTTCGGAAAATGGATCTCGAAGCGTCCGTCGGCCCAGCCGTCCAGCATGGCCTGCGCGGCCTGGGCTGGGCTCAGCAGCGCCGGCATATGGAAGTCGTTGCCGGCGGTCAGCGGGGTTGCGACAAAGCCGGGATGCACGACCGAGACGCCCAGGCCTTCCGGGGACAGGTCTTGATAGAGCGCCTCGGCCAGATGGGTCAGCGCCGCCTTGGCCGGACCATAGGCCATGGACTTGGGCAGCGCGCGGTAGCCGGCCACGCTGGAGACCAGGCTCAGATGACCCCCGCGCCCCGCCTGAGCCTGGCGCAGCAGCTGGGGCAGCAGCGCGTCGAGAAGATTCAGCGCACCGACATAGTTGATCTGCAGATGGCGCACGGCCTCGTCAAGCCCGAACTGCTGGGCCCGCATCGGCTGGTAGTGGCCGGCGCAGAAGATGCAGGCATCGATCTGGCCATGGCTGGCCTGCAGCTGGGCCACGGCCGCACGCAGGGCCGCTGCGTCCTGCACGTCCAGCGGCAGCGCCGTGCTGCCCGGATGGGCCTGAACGAACTCCAGCAGCAGCGCTGCCTGGCGCGCCGAGACCACCACGCGCGCACCGGCGCCATGCAGGGCCTCGGCCAGCGCCCGGCCGATACCGCTGGAGGCGCCGACGATCCAGGCGGTCTTGCCCTGCCAGTGCTGCAGCTTGGGATTGAGCGACATGGCTCAGCGCTTCTGGAAGGACAAGGTCACTTCGCCCAGGCGCACACCGAACTTGCTCATCTGCGCCTTGTTCAGCATGACCTTGTCATCGATCAGATACATCCAGTCGTCGAAATCGACCTCATAGACCGTGCCGTCGACCGGCAGCCGCAGCGTGTAGCTCCAGCGCAGCGCATTGCCGGCGGCCTCGCCGCGTGCCTCGCCGACCACATCGTCGGCCCGCCCGCTGTAGCGGCCGCCGCCCAGATGGCGCAGGCGCCAGACGCGGCGCTCGGTCTTGCCGTCGCTGTACTTGAAGTCCTCTTCCAGCAGGCCCTCGTCGCCCTGCCAGCTGCCTTTCAGATCGACCGTGAAGCGGCGCTGCACCTTGCCGGCGCGGTCGGTGAACACGCCATGCGCCAGCAGCGGGCCGTTGAAGTACTGCCGCAGGTCCAGGGTCGGCGTCTGGCCGGCGTAGTCGGCCGGCGTCGGGGCCGAGGCGCAGCCGGCCAGCAGCAGGGCGCCGCCAAGGACGAGAAGATGACGGCGATTCAGTTCGGGGCGCATGAAACAGCCTCCTGCTCGGGTTTGATGATCAGCACGTAAAGCGCGCCAGCGGCGGCCAGTTTCAGCGCGCAGGGCAGCAGGCAGTAGGCCCAGGTCAGGGCCTGCAAGGCGGCGGGGTCGCGCTGGCCCGGCGCATAGCCCAGCCATTGCAGCAGCGGCAGGGCCAGCCCGGCGGCCAGCGCGAGATTGAGCTTGTTGGCGAAATTCCACCAGCCGAAGAACACGCCCTCGGCCCGGCCGGCCAGGCCGGCGCTTTGCACCACGCCGGTCAGCAGCGCGCCGGGGATAGCGAGATCGGCGCCCAGCGCCGCACCGCTGGCCAGGCAGACCAGCACAAAGCCCAGCTGATCGCCGGCGGCGAGGCTGCTTGCCCAGGCAAAGCTCAGCACCGCCAGCAGCATGGCCGCCAGCCAGGCGCGCGCCCGGCCCAGCCGGGCCACCACGCGCAGCCACAGCGGCATCGACAGCGCGGCGGCCACGAAATAGCTGGCCAGATACAGCCCCTCGGCCGCCGGCGTCTGCAGGCGGTCGCGCACAAAGAACAGCAGCAGCGTCGCCGGTATCGCGGCGGCAATGCCGTTGAGCAGGAAGACCAGCAACAGCCGGCGAAAACCCCGTGTGTGCCAGGCCAGGGCCAGCCCCTGCTCGGCCACGCTGCGCTCGCTGGGCCGTGCGCGCGGCGCCCGCAGCAGCAAGGCCAGGCCCAGCAACAGGCCCAGTGCCAGCGCCGCGCTGGTCCAGGCCATGCCGAGCAGCGAGGGCAGCAGGCTGGCGCTGATCACACCGGCCAGCGCCAGGCCCTCGCGCCAGGCGACGACGCGGGTCTGCTGCAGGCCGTCGCCGCCCAGCCGCGCGCCCCAGGCCTGGTGCATCACGGCCAGCACGCTATAGCCCAGATAGCTCAGCACCAGCGTCGCCGCGCACCAGCCCAGATAGCCGGCCTGGCTCAGCGCCGGCGGAAAGAACAGCAGCACGAAACCCAGAGCCAGCAGCAGGGCCGCCACCGCCATCGGCGCCAGCGCGCTGCGCCGATTCAGCCAGCGGTCGGCCAGCCGGCCTATCCAGGGGTCGACCAGGGCATCGAACAGCCGGGCGCCCAAGAGCACTGCGCCCAGCGCGGCCAGCGCCACGCCGTACTGCTGCGCATAGTGGGCCGGCAGGGTCACGTACAGCGGCAGCGCGACAAAGGCCAGCGGGAAGCCCAGCGCCCCGTAGCGCAGGCCGTCGAGCGGCTTCATGAACCGGGGCCCAGCAGCCGGCTGCGCAGCGCCGGCTCCGAGGTCTGCGGCGCCAGCCAGATGCCGAAGAACAGGCGGCTGAACAGCGGGTCGGCGATGCGCCGCGACAGCGCGCCGTTGACGAAGAAGTCGGCCCCGACCTCGGGCTCATGCCGGCCGCTGATGCGGTCGCCGGCCTTGACATCGGGGAAGGCGGCCTCCATCTCGGTCAGCCAGCGCTGGGCCGTGGTGTCGTCGATCGTCTGCTGGCGGCGCATCTCGAGCAACGAGCGTTTGGCGATCTCGGCGCCCTTCAGGCTGCGTGCGTACTGCAGCTCCAGCGCCAGCGGCGCGGTCCACCACTGCGGCCCCGGCCGGCTCGTGGCCCAGAGCCGGATGTCATAGACCAGCAGGCCGAAGAAGCGCATCTGCCCCTGGCCCTGCAGCTTCCAGCCGGGCAGCTCGGCGGGCTGGGCCTGGGCGGCCAGCGGCAGCGCGATCAGGGCCAGTGAGGCAAGGCGGCGGTCCATCTCAGTCCCTGATCAGGGTGAACTGCATCACATCGGTGCTGCCGGTCGCAAAAGCCGCCTCGCAATAGGCGAGGTAGAACTCCCACAAGCGCATGAAGCGGGTGTCGAAGCCCTGCTTGCGCACCTCGGCATCCCGCTGCATGAAGTCTTCGCGCCAGCGCCGCAGCGTCTCGGCATAGTCGGCGCCGAAGGCCAGCTCGTTGACGACGCGCAGCCCCGCCTTGGCCGCCTGGGCGCGGAACTGGCTCGGGCTGGGCAGCATGCCGCCGGGGAAGATGTACTGCTGGATGAAGTCGCTGGAGCGGGTGTAGCGCTCGAACAGATCGTCGCGGATCGTGATGCTCTGGATGCAGGCGCGGCCGCCGGGCTTGAGCTTGTCGTGCACGCATCTGAAGTAGCCCTCCCAGTACTCGCGGCCGACCGCCTCAAACATCTCGATCGAGACGATGGCATCGAAGGCCGGGTCGGCGATGTCGCGATAGTCCTGGAAGCGCAGCTCGGCGGCCAGGCCGGCGCGCTGCAGCCTGTCCTGTCCCCAGGCCAGCTGTTCGCTGGACAGCGTGACGCCGGTCAGCTTCGCGCCGAAGTCACGCGCCGCACACTCGGCCAGCGCGCCCCAGCCGCAGCCGATCTCCAGCACGCGCTGGCCGGACAAGACCTGGCACTCGTTGAGCGCGCGGCGCATCTTGGCCTGCTGCGCCTCGGGCAGCGGCCGGCGCCGGTCGCCCTCGAACCAGGCGCTCGAGTAGTTCATCGTCGGGTCCAGCCAGAGCCGGTAGAAATCGTTGCCGAGGTCGTAGTGGGCGTGGATGTTCTTGCGGCTGCCGGCGCGGTTGTTGCGGTTGAGCCAGTGCTTGAGCCGGTAGGCCAGCGCGCCCCACCAGCGACCATAGACCACGGCCTCCAGCGCCTCGCGGTTGCGGATGAAGAGTTCCATCAGCGCGCACAGATCGGGCGTGCTCCAGTGGCCGGCCACATAGCTCTCTGCGAAGCCGATGTCGCCGCTTTTCAGCGCGGCGCCGCAGACGGCCCAGTTGCGGATGCGCAGCGCGGCGCGCGGGCCCTCGGCGCCGCCGAAGTGCGCCGAGCTGCCATCGGGCAGTTGCACATCCAGGCTGCCGTGCTGCAGCCGGGCCAGCAGCTTGAACACGGTGCGTGCGGCTGCGGGTGCGCTGTCCGGCAGGCTGAACGAGGAGGTGAGCGTGGAGGAGTTCATGGACGGGCTGCTTAGCGGGTCAGAAACCGGGTCGGTGCGGCGGGTTTGCCGAAGAAGGGCGTGCGCTTGAGCCACAGGCGCAAGGCCTGCCAGTGGATGCGGGCCATCAGCATCAGGCTGAAGGCCGGGTGGGCGAAGAAGGCCACGCGCGCGCTGCAGCGGGTCAGCGGCTGCAGCTGGCCGGAAATGCTGGTCGTCAGCAGCGGCCCCTGCTCGTCCTCATGCGCGATGCGTGCGACCGTGCGCATGCCGGTGTGCAGGAAGCGGAAGCGGTAGCGGCCCGCGACCCGGCAAAAGGGCGAGACATGGAAGACCTTGGCGGCGCTCAGCTCGCGGCCATAGGCCAGCTCAGGCCCGGCCAGCAGATAGCAGTGGCGCTCGCCAAAGGTGTTGTTGACCTCGACGACGATGGCGGCCAGGCTCTCGTCCGCACGGTGGCAGTACCAGAAGCTGACCGGCTTGAAGGCATAGCCCAGCACGCGCGGGAAGCAATGCAGCCAGACCTCGCCATCGGCATCCGTGATGCCCTCGCTGGCCAGCAGCCCATCAAGCCAGGCCAGCGCGTCGGGGCCACCGTCGCCATGGTCGGCATCGTGAAAGCTCAGCCAGCCCCAGCTGTTGCGGTTCAGCGCCGCACAGGCCTGCGCGCGCAGCGCGCGCATCGGCAACATCAGGAAGTAGCTGGCATAGCTGAAGCGGTGCGGCCGCGGGCGCAGCCGGCCGTGGTGCACCGGGCCGTGTGCTATCAGGGCCTGGGTCGGCCAGGTTTTCATGCGCCTGCCCTGGTGGTGGCGGCCCAGCTGGCCATCAGGCGCTGCGCCACCGTCAGGCCCGAGAGCAGGCCGTCCTCATGGAAACCGTAACGTGTCCAGGCGCCGCAGAACCACAGTCCGCCCTGGCCCTGGATCTCGCCCAGGCGTTGCTGGGCCCGGGTGGCGGCATGGTCGAAGACCGGATGCGCATAGTCGTACTCGCCCAGTACCTGCGCGGCCTGCGGCTCGCGCACCGGATTCAGCGAGACGATCACCGGCTGCTGCCAGGGCAGGGGCTGCAATCGGTTGAGCAGATAGTGCAGGCAGACGGCCTGCTGCTCTTGCCGACCGCCGCCGTGTTCGTAGTTCCAGGCCGCCCAGGCGCGGCGGCGGCGGGGCAGCAGCGCGGTGTCGGTATGCAGCACGGCGCGGTTGCGGTGATAGCCGATGGCGCCGAGGATCTGGCGCTCGGCCGGCGCGGCCTCGCTCAGCAGACGCAGCGACTGATCGCTGTGCGTGGCCAGCACTACCGCGTCGAAGCGCTCGCTGCCATGCGCGGTGGCCAGCTGCACACCGCCGTCGGGCAGGCGGCGCACTGCGGTGACGGGCGTGTTGAGGCGGCGGTCGGCGATGCGCGGCAGCAGCCGGTCCACATAGTGGCGGGCGCCGCCGCGCACCGTGAACCATTGCGGCCGGTTCGTCACCTGCAGCAGGCCGTGGTTGTGGCAAAAGCGTATCAGCGTGCTGATCGGGAAGCTCAGCATCTGCGCGGTCGGGCAGGACCAGATGCAGGCGACCATGGGCAGCAGATACCAGTCGCGGAACTCGGGGCCGAAACGCTGCTCGTCGAGAAAGGCGGCGATCGGCTGGGCCAGCGCGGCCTCGCTGCCTTGCTCGGCGAGCGCTGTCGTCAGCTGGTTGAAGCGCAGCAAGTCCTTGAGCATGAACCAGAAGCCCGGCCGCGCCAGATTGCGGCGCTGCGCGAACACGGTGTTCAGATTGCTGCCGCTCCACTCGAGATCCTGCTTCGGCAACTGCACCGAGAAAGACATTTCGCTGGCCGCCGTCTGCACACCCAACTGCGCGAACAGCTGGATCAGCAGCGGATAGGTGCGCTCGTTGAAGACCAGAAAGCCGGTGTCGACCGCGCAGTGCTGCCCCTGCAGCTGAACGTCGACGCTATGGGTGTGGCCGCCGAAGTAGTCGCCGGCCTCGAACAGGCTCACCTGGGCCTGGCTGCTCAGCGCCCAGGCGGCCGACAGTCCGCTGATGCCCGAGCCGACCACCGCGATGCGCCGCTGCGGGCCGGCCGGCGCGGCGCCGGGCTGGCTCAGGCCGGCGAGAAAGGGGGCCAGTGTCTCGGCGTGGGCGGCCGCGCCCAGCGGCTGGCGCCGCAAATGAAGAGGGCTTCCGCCTGCGACGGAAGCCCCGGACATAAAAGAGGTTGCAAGACGCCCCGAAGCCAACGAGGGAGGGAGGGAGGAGGAGGAGAAGGGCTCCGGGATTTCGACCTCTTCGCAGAGGCGATCTTGCGACCTAAATTCTGGTTTGACTTTAGCGCTTTGACGCGCGGCTGAGAACAGTTGTTTTGCAGACTCCTCCAAGACCTGCGGCCACAACGGTTTCGCCAAGCTTTTGTAACCGCTGAACGAGGGCTTGGCGGCGAGTTCCACCGCACTGTCCCCGGTAGTGGGTACAAACGCTGCGGGCGATACAACAGTCATGGACATGGGGCGGGTTCCGGCCATTTCAAGGCTTGGCGAGCAGGCGTTCGAGTTCGAGCGTGAAGGGCCGGCTCAGCGGATCGGTGGCCGAGGCATAGCTCAGCACCTCCGCGCCATCGCGGCCCACCAGGTATTTGTGGAAATTCCACTTCGGCGCCTGGCCGCTGCGTTTGGCGAGGTCGAGGATCAGTCCGTTGCTGTCAGGCTTGCCGGCGCTCAGGCTGGTCTTGCTGAACATCGGGAACTTGACGTTGAAGGTGTTCTCGCAGAACTCGGCGATCTCCTTGTTGCTGCCAGCCTCCTGATTGAAATCATTGGACGGAAAGCCCAGCACCACCAGGCCGCGCGGGCCATAGCGCTGCGACAAGGTCTCCAGCGCCTTGTACTGGCCGGTGAAGCCGCAGAAGCTGGCGGTGTTGACCACCAGCAGCACCTTGCCGGCGTACTGGCACAGCGGCTGCGGCTTTTCGTCCTGCAGGCGCGGCATCTCGCGCTGCAGCAGGGCCGGGCAGCTCTGGCCCCAGGCGCTGCCCAGGCCCAGCAGCAGGCCGGTGGCGATGGACAATGCGAGTCGTCTGTTCATTGTTTGTCCTAGTCAAATCGACTTGTTACGTCCATACTAAGCCAATATTTTGGTTTTGTCTCATGTTTGTCCAAGACAAATTAGTCAATCGAAAGCCAATCCACGGGATCACGCATGGCTGAGTCGCCGGTCTTGCTGGGCATCACCGCCGTCGAGCGGGATACCGGCATCAGCAAGGACAGCCTGCGCATCTGGGAGCGTCGCTACCAGTTCCCGCAGCCGCTGCGCGATGCGCTGGGCGAGCGCGCCTACCCGCCCGAGCAGGTGGCGAAGCTGCGCCTGATCAAGCGCTTGCTGGATCTGGGCCACCGCGCCGGGCGCCTGGTGCCGGCCGATGTCGGCAGCCTGCAGTCGCTGCTCGACCAGGCGCAGCAGCAGGCCCGGCTGGCCGGCCCGGCGGCGGCCGAGCTGCAGCCCTTTGTCGATGCACTGCGTGTTCATGATGTCGACGGCCTGCGCCGCATGCTGGCGCAGGCGCTGCTGCGCTCGGGGCTGGGGGAGGGGGTGGTGTCACTCATCGCCCCCTTGACTACGCAGGTGGGCGAGCTTTGGATGCGTGGCGAGCTGCAGGTGTTCGAGGAACACATCTACAGCGAGTCGGTGCAGCTGGTGCTGCGCCAGGCCATCCAGGCGGTGCCGCAACTGGCGCGGGCCGAGCGGCCACGGGTGCTCTTGACCACCTTGCCGGGCGAGCAGCACGGCCTGGGCCTGTTGATGGCCGAGGCCCTGCTGGCGCTGGAGGGCTGCCAATGCCTGTCGCTGGGCGTGCAGACGCCGCTGGGCGACATCGTGCTGGCGGCGGCCGCCCACCGCTCCGATATCGTGGCCCTGAGCTTCAGTGGCTATCTGGCGGCCGGCCCGGTGGCCGAGGCGCTGGCCGAGCTGCGCGGGCGCCTGCCGGCCGCGCTCGAGCTCTGGGCCGGCGGCAATAGCGCCGCGCTGCAAAAGCGCAGCCCCCATACTGGGCTGCTGCATATCGCCGATCTCGCGGCCATCGGGCCGCAGTTGCAGCGCTGGCGGGCGGGCCGGGCATAAAATCGGCCCCGACCAACCGAGGACGGATCATGCTTTATCCCGAACTTTTCAAGCAGTTGGAAGCGGTGCGCTGGAATATGGACACGGACATCCCCTGGGACAAGTTCGACACCGAGCGACTCAGCGACGATCAGGCGCGCACCATCAAGATGAACGCGATCACCGAGTGGGCGGCGCTGCCGGCCACCGAGATGTTTCTGCGCGACAACCGCGATGACAGCGACTTCTCGGCCTTCATGAGCGTCTGGTTCTTCGAGGAGCAGAAGCACTCGCTGGTGCTGATGGAGTATCTGCGGCGCTTCCGTCCCGATATGGTGCCCACCGAGGACGAGCTGCACGAGGTGCGCTTCGACTTCGACCCGGCGCCGGCGCTGGAGACGCTGATGCTGCATTTCTGCGGCGAGATCCGGCTGAACCACTGGTACCGGCGCGCGGCCGAGTGGCATACCGAGCCGGTCATCAAGGCGATCTATGAAACCCTGGCGCGTGACGAGGCCCGCCATGGCGGCGCCTATCTGCGCTATATGAAGCGGGCGATGAGCAAGTTCGGCGACGAGGCCCGGGCCGCTTTTGCCAAGGTGGGGGTGTTGATGGCCAGCGCGCGCCGCACGGCCCAGGCCCTGCACCCCACCAATCTGCATGTCAACGCCGCGCTGTTCCCGCGCGACACCGTGCAGAGCCGCGTGCCCGACCCCGAGTGGCTGGAGCACTGGCTGGACAAGCAGATCCAGTTCGACGCGGTCTGGGAGAACAAGGTGGTGGAGCGCATCCTCCACAATATGAGCCTGCTGATGGAGCGCAGCTTCGCCAGCGTGCAGGAGCTCAACCGCTTCCGCAAGGAGATGGCGGCCAAGGTGGCCGCCGCAGCGGCCGGGCCGCAGACGGCCTGAACTCAAAAAGCCCGCAGCAGCGGGCTTTGTTTTTTTCGCGAGCCGTTCTTGATCAGGGGCGGCTGCGGCGCAGCACCAGCAGCCCGAAGCAGGCCGCCGCCACCAGCAGGCCGCCCAGCAGATGGGGCGAGGCCAGGTTCTGCAGCGCCGCCAGCGAGTCCTGCAGCGCCCAGCGGGCCACGCCGCCACCGAACTCGGCGACGCCGCCGCTCGAGTGGCGCAGCGCATCGAGCTCGCCCTCGTGGTTGGTGAAGGCCGTTCCCGCACCATGGAGCTGGGCGTTCAGCAGTTTCCAGACGATGGGGTTGGCGTAGACCTTGTCCAGCACATTGCCGCCGATCACGACCGTGGCGATCACCGCCGGCACCCCCCAGCGCTTGAGCCAGGCCGAGGCCGCCATCAAGATCATGAACAGCGGCGCCAGCCACAAGCTCATCAGCACCAGGCCCAGGGCCAGACGCGCCAGGCCGGCCAGGCCGGCCGCCAGCAGGGCCGTCCAGGACACCTCGGTCAGCGCAGCAAGGCCGCCCAGCTTGACGACGACGCCGGCCGCAATCACCAGGCCCAGCACGCTGCCCACCAGCAGGGCCAGCAGCGGCAGCAGCAGCACATGCATCACCAGGGTCGCGCCTATGCTCTCGCCATGGCCGGCCGGCAGCGAGAGCCAGAACTCGATCGAGCGGTCCTGCCTGTCGCGCCGCGCCAGGCCGGGCAGCTGCAGCATGACCGCGCCCCAGCTGAGGCCGGTGACGGCCACGGCGCACAGGGCGGTGGCCACGGCGGCCAGGGCCAGCGGTGAGAGCTCGGCTATCTCGAGCTCGACCTGGCCGAAGGGCAGCAGGGCCAGAAAGATCGCCGGCGGCAGCAGCATCACCAGCAGCCAGCCCTTGTGGTGCTGCATCCACTCGCGCAGCATTAGGGTTTGAAAGCGTGTCCACATGATTCTGGCTCCTCAGGCTTGGCTGCTGGATGACTGCATTTCGGGCTTGCGCGTCAGCGCCATGAACAGGTCGACCAGGCTGGGCCGAAAGCGCTGGCCCATCGCTTCGAGCTGAGGGGGCGGTGCGCCGTCGAACAGCGCCGCCGGCCGGCCCTGCTGGCGGTAGCGCAGCAGCGGATGGGCGGCGGCCACCGCGTCGGCGGCGGCCGGGTCATGGCTCAGTGCGACAAAGCGCGAGTCCATCTCCTCCAGGCTGATGTTCAGCACCAGCCGGCCCATGTCCAGCATCATCACGTCGCTCAGCAGGGTCTCGATCTCCTCGACCTGGTGGGTCGAGATCAGCACGCTGCGCCCGCCGTCGCACCACTCGTCGATCAGCATCTCGTAAAAGCTCTTGCGCGACATCACGTCCAGGCCCAGCGTCGGCTCGTCGAGGATCATCAGCTTGGTGTCTATCGCCGCGATCAGCGCCAGATGGGCCTGGGTCACCATGCCCTTGGACAGGCTCTTGACCTTGTCGTTCAGGCCCACGCTGGTGCGCTTGAGCAGGGCGCGGGCGCGCTCGGCCGAGAAGCGCGGCTGCAGCCCGCTCATCAGGGTGATCAGCTCGGACACCTTGGCCCAGCGCGGCAGCACGGCCACATCGGGGATGTAGCTCATGTTCTGCAGCAGGGTCTCGCGCTGCCGGCCCGGGTTCAGGCCCAGCACCGTCAGCTCACCTTGCGCCGGCAGCAGGCCCACCAGGGCCTTCATCAGCGAGGTCTTGCCGGCGCCGTTATGGCCCAGCAGGCCGACGACGCGCCCCTTGGGGATCGTGAAGCTGATGTCGTCGACGGCGGTCTTGCTGCCATAGCGCAGGCTGAGTCCGCGCGCCTCGACGAGGGTGTTGTTGTGATCGCTCATTGCTGTTCTTCCCAGTTCAGATCCTTGGCGCTCAGGCCCAGGCGGCGCAGTTTGGCACGCAGAGCCGGCCACTCCTGCTGCAGAAACTGCTCGCGCTCGCTTTTCAGCAGGCGTGAGCGGGCCCCGGGCTGCACATACATGCCCAGGCCGCGGCGCGGCTCGACCAGGCCGTTGTCCACCAGGGCCTGCAAGGCCCGGCTGACGGTCAGCGGATTGATCAGGTACTGGCTGGCCAGCACCCTCACCGAGGGCAGGGCCTCACCCTCGGGCGGGCTGCCGTCCAGCAGCTGCACCGCCAGGCGGTCGGCGAGCTGTTGGTAAATCGGGCTTGAATCGTTCCAGCGCTGCATGGCGTGGGCCTTGTGTGTTGCTGATGTAGCACACCATAACAAGAGCCCCGCTGTCGCCCTAGCGCGGGCCGACAGACTGCAGCAGCGGCGGGATGAACTGCAGGGCCTGGCGACCTCCCGGTGCCAGGCCCTTCAGCCGTGTCAGCCGCGACGGCGGCGTGTGACGAAGCCGATCGCGCCCAGGCCGGCCAGCAGCAGCGCGTAGCTGCTCGGCTCGGGCACCGGGGCCAGGGTGGCGTTCAGGCTGAAGTTGTCGACGGCCAGGCCGTCGTCGGCGCCGCTGGCGTTGAAGTCGGTCCAGCGCAGCCACACGGTGGCGCCCTGGGCCAGGCTCAGGCCACTCAGGCTGCCGGAGACGGCGGCGCTGTTGCTGTTGCCGTTCAGTGCACGGGCGCTGCCGGTGGTGACGATGGAGCCGAAGTCCAGCGCGCTGACGCTGGTCCAGCTGCCGGTGTTCAGCGAGCTGGCGTCGGTGCTGTACTGGAACTGCAGGCGGTCGGCGCGGTTGGCAGCGCCCAGGCGCCATTGCTCGCCGGTGTAGCTGATCGCCAGGCTGTCAATCGCGCGGCTGGCCTGGTTGGTGAAGGAGGCGCCGAACACCGTCAGCAGATTGCCGGATTGCAGGCTGCCCAGCGCGCGGTCGCTGCTGCCGGCGCTGCCGAAGCTGTAGGTGTTGCCGGCATTGCTGCCGCCATCACCGACGCCGTAGCTGGCATTGGCGTTGGCAAGGGTCTCGGTAAAGGCCCAGCCTGCCGGCAGTGCGGTGCCGGTGCTGCCGCTGCTGGCCAGGCTGTCGAAGTTCTGCTGATAGCTCAGAGCGCCTTCGCCCAGCTCGATGGCTGCGTTGGCGGACAGGCTGGCGGCGCCCAGGGCGACGATGGCGAGGAATTGTTTGGACACTGTGGGTTCTCCCGGATTGGATGGGCTGATGGATGCTGTCTGGCAGCATGGCGCCATCCTTCAGCAAGACCGTGAATCCTGCGTGTCACCGGGGCATGGCCGAACGGACTCCCCCGCGATTGCAGGGGGAGGGCAGGTTTCAGGCCTTGGCGAAGCGATCCTGGTCGGCCTTGCGGTCGGCCGCCACCTTCTGCGCGCTGGGTCGCTCGCCGATCAGCTTGACATAAGGCTTCCAGTCGATACCGCCGGCCGCCAGCAGGTCCTCGCTCAGCACCGCCTTGGAGGCCATCGCGACCAGGGGCAGGCTGACCCAGGCGGCGCAGTCGGCCTGGGTGAAGCTGTTGCCGGCGAGATAGGGCGAGAACTTCGCCAGGCGCTTGAAGCCGGCGATGTTCTTTTCCAGCAGCTTGCGGGCGCGGGCCTGCGTGCCCTCGCTGACCGTGCCGCCGAAAAAGGCCTGCGGATAGAGCTCGCGCGCCACCAGTTCCAGGTGCAGCTCGACAAAGGTCACCAGCTCGCGCACCTTGGCCGCCTCGAAGGGGTCGGCCGGCAGCAGGGCCGGCGTCGGCTGGAGGGTCTCCAGATAATCCATGATGACCTGGCTCTCGCACAGCGGGCCCTGCGGCGTGCGGATGAAGGGCACCTTGCCCAGCGGCGTGCAGCTCAGCACCGCCTCATCGGCCGATTTGGTCATCACCAGCTCTTCCTCGAAGGGGATGCCCTTCTCCAGCAGGGCCAGCTTGACCTTGTTGTAGTAGTTGGACAGCGAGAAGCCGCACAGCGTGATCGTCATGGTTTGTCTCCGGCAGGTCTGGGGGTGGCGGCAGTCTAAGCGGGCCGCCGGGCAGCGACTGCCGCGCTGGAGACAGGCGACTATTTCCTGTTGACCAGGGCCACGCCGGCCGTCAGCGCCACCAAGGCCACGCCCAGGCGCAGGCTGATGCTCTCGCCCAGCAAGAGCGCGCCGGCCAGCAGACCGAACAGCGGCGTCGACAGCGTGAAGCTGGCCAGCCGGGTGGCCGGATAGTGGCGCACCAGCCAGAACCACATCAGATAGCTGGCAAAGCTGACGACCACGGTCTGGAACAGCATCAGGCCCGAGAGCCGCATCGACCATTGCAGCGCCAGCGTCTCGCCGATCAATGCCGCCGCCGCGACCAGGCCCAGGCCCGAGACGCCCAACTGGTAGAACAAGGTCTTCTCGGCGCTGGCCGCCGAGAGCTTGGTCGCCCGTATCGCCAGGGTCGTGCCGCCCCAGAGCAGCGCGGCCAGCAGGCCCAGCGCATCACCCAGCCATTGGCGGCCGGAGTCGCTGGTCTGGCCGAAGCCTTCCGCAAAAGCCCAGGCCACCGCCGCGAAGGCCAAGAGCAGGCCGGCGCTCTGGCGCAGGCTCAGCCGCTCCGACTTGGCGATGAAGGGCATGCCCAGCGCGACGACAAAGGGGCTCAGATAGATGAAGACCACCATGCGCGAGGCGCTGGTGTACTGCAGGCCGGCGAAGATGCAGGCGAACTCCAGGCCGAACAGCCCGCCGGCCAGCAGGCCGCCGGCCAAGGTGCCGTCGCGCTCGAACAGCTTGATGCCGCGCGTTGTCGCCCAGGCCCACACCAGCAGGGCCGCGCCCAGCGAGCGCAGCCCCGCCTGCCACAGCGGCGAGATCTCGCTCAGCGCCGCCTTCACCGCCACCTGGTTCAGCCCCCACAGCAGGCAGCAGACCAGCAGGCTGCTCACGGCCAGGGTGTCGAGATGGGTTTTGCGCTGTGTGGGGTTCATGCCTTCATCATGCCGCCGGCCGGGCGCGGCGCGGCGACGCAAGCGCGCTGATCGCACTGCTGACGGCGCCAATGACGGCACCACTGACCGCCCCGCTCAGATGCGCGACCGGCGCGATCAGGATGTCCCAGCCGGGCAGCGCGCGCAGTGCCGGCCCGAGCGGCTGCTCCAGGCTCAGCTTGACGATCAGGCCCAGCGCGATGGCCAGCGCGATCAGGCGCTCGCGCCCGGGCCGGCGCAGCAACTCCAGCACCGCGACCGCGACGCCGGCATGCAGCACGCCCGACAGGCCGCCGTAGTGCAGCAGATCGGGCCGCAGCAGCAGGCCGGCCTGGGTCAGCGGCCAGGCCAGGGCCCAGGCCAGCGCGGCCTGCGCCGGCAGCCGCGCCGCCCAGCCCAGCAGGGCCAGCACCGCGCAGCCGGCCAGATTGGCCAGCAGATGCTGAGCGCTCCAGTGCACAAAGGCGGCGCTCCAGAAGCGCCAGGGCTCGGCCCAGGCCAGCGTCGGCTGCCAGTCGAGCCCGGCCGTCGGGAAGCTTTGGGCCAGCAGGGCCCCGAGCGCGAGCAGGGCGGCCAGCGCCGCCCAGGGGCTCAGCCGAACACCGCTTGCCACAGGGCCAGCACGGCGTCGCGCTGCTTGTCCAGGCCCAGCTCGGCCAGGCTGGTGGCGTCGACGGCGGTGGGCTGCTCGTCGAGCCGGGCCCGGTGCTGGATGCGGCGCAGCTCGCGGTAGGCATCACCGGCCGCCTGGCCGATGCCCGGCGGCAGCAGGCCCACGCCCTCGGCGCGCTGCAGCAGCGCGATGGTGCCGGCGTTGTCCAGCAGCGTCGGGTGCTGGCCGGAGAACATCAGCACCAGGTACTGCAGCGCGAACTCGGCGTCCATCATGCCGCCGGGGCTGTGCTTGACATCGAACTGCCCGGCCCGCACCGGCTTGGCCTGGCGCACCTTCTCGCGCATGGCCAGCACCTCCTGGCGCAGCGCGGCGGGGTCGCGCGGCGCGGTCAGCACCGCGCGGCGCACGCCCTCGAAGCGCTGGCCCAGCGCCGCGTCCCCGGCGCAGAAGCGCGCCCGCGTGATGGCCTGGTGCTCCCAGGTCCAGGCGGTGTTGCTGCCGCGGCCGGTCTGGTAGTTCTCGAAGGACTGGATGCTGGTCACCAGCAGGCCCGAGTTGCCGTTCGGGCGCAGCGCGGTGTCGATATCGAACAGCTCGCCGGCGGCGGTGCGCAGGGTCAGCCAGGTGATCAGCTTGCGCACGAAGGCGCCGTAGATCTCTCCGGCATTCTCGTCTGCGTCGTCGAACAGGAAGACCACGTCAAGATCGCCGCCGTAGCCCAGCTCCTTGCCACCGAGCTTGCCGTAGGCGATCACCGCGAAGCCCGGCGCCGCGCGATGCGCCTGCTTGAGCCGCGCCCAGGCCCATTCGATCACGCATTGCAAGGTGGCATCGGCCAGCGCCGAGAGCTCGTCGGCCACCTGCTCCACCGTGATCTTGGCCTCGACATCGCGCACCAGGGTGCGGAACACCTCGGCATGGTGGGCGCGCCGCAAGGTGTCCAGCAGCGCCTCCTCGTCGGCCTCGCCGGAGCGGGCCCAGGCGGCATGGCGGTCCTGCAGATCGCCGATGAACTCGCTGCCGCTGAAGCGTTCGCCCAGCAGGCGGTTGTCGGCCAGCTCATCGATCACGCCCGGATGCAGCATCAGATAGCGCATCGGCCAGCGCGCCAGGCCCAGCAAGCGAAGCAGCCGGGTCTGCACCGAGGGCCGCTCCACCAGCAGGGCCAGATAGCTCTCGCGCCGCAGCAGCGGCTCGATCCAGTCGACAAAGCGCAGCGCCGCGTCGAGGCTGCATTCGCCGTCGCGCACGCCCAGCGCCGCCCGGCCCACCAGCTTGGCCAGGCGCAGCCGCGACTCCTCGCGCAGCGCCTGCACCCGCGGCTGCTGGGCCCAGCGACGCACCGAGCTGGCCAGCGCGGGCGGCAGCTTGTCCAGAAACTCCTCGGCATCGACCGGCAGCGCCGGCCCGCCGCAGCCGCCGCTCTTGCAGCCGCCGGGCTTGGGCGCCTGGCCGTCGTGCAAGAGCGCATCGAACTCGGTGGCCACCAGCTCGCGCACCTCGCAGAGCTTGTCGAACAGCTCGCAGGTGTCGCTGCGGCAGATCAGGCCGAGGCTGCGGGCGATCCAGCCCAGGTCTTCGTCAGCACCGGGCAGGCAGTGGGTCTGCTGATCGTCGAGGAACTGGATGCGGTGCTCGACCCGGCGCAGAAAGACATAGGCCTCGATCAGCTTGTCGGCGGTGGCCGGCTTCATCAGCCCGCGCGCCGCCACTCGCGACAGCGCCTTGACCGTGGAGCGGGTGCGGATCTCGGGAAACTGGCCGCCGCGCACCACCTGCAGCAGCTGCACGATGAACTCGATCTCCCGGATGCCGCCGCGCGACAGCTTCACATCATTGGCCCGCTCGGGCCGGCCGGCCGCACGCTTTTGCGCCTCGTCGCGGATCTTGCGGTGCAGGGTGCGCAGGCCCTCGAACACGCCGTAGTCCAGATAGCGGCGGTAGACAAAAGGTGTCACCAGCGCGCGCAGCGCCAGCGCCCGGCCATTGCTGCGGCTGGCCAGCGGCGCGACCACCCGGCTCTTCAGCCAGGCAAAGCGCTCCCATTCGCGGCCCTGCACCAGGAAATACTCCTCCAGCATCGCCAGGCTGACCACCGGCGGGCCCGAGTTGCCATTGGGCCGCAGCGCCAGGTCGACACGAAAGACCTGGCCGTCGTCGCCGACCTCGCCGATCAGCGTGTACAGGCGCTTGGCGACCAGGCTGAAGTACTCATGGGCGCTGATGGACAGGGCGCCGTCGGTGGCGCCCTCGTCCTCGTAGACATAGATCAGGTCGATATCGGACGAGACATTGAGCTCGCGCGCGCCCAGCTTGCCCATGCCGATGACCCAGAACTCGATCACCTGGCCCTCGGCATTACGCGGCGCGCCGTGGATCGCGTCCTGGGCGCTGCGCGCCTCGGCCAGCGCCAGGTCCAGCGTGGTCTCGGCCAGCAGTGTCATCGCCAGCGTGATGTCCTCCATCGCCGCGCCGGTCTCGATGTCCAGCACCGCCAGGCGCTCCAGCACCAGATGGCGGGCCACCCGCAAGGCGCTGGGCAGCGCCCGGCCGCCGGCCTGCAAGGTGGCCACCAGGGCCTCGATCACCGCGCGGTCCGGCAGGCCCGGCGGCAGCAGCGCCAGCTCGGCCTGATAGCGGCGCCGGATGCGCTGCACAAAGCGGCTGTGCGTGGCGCTGACTGTTTCAGACTGCAAAGAATGCCCGGCCGTCGTCATGGCAGTTGGCTCGCTGTGCTAGATTCGGCGCCAACCTGGGAGCGCCGGGCTGCGTCGCTGACATGGGCATGCAGCACCCAAGGAGATGCAAGCACGGTCATATTGTTTTCTGCTCCATCGCGAGCTTCTCCCTCGTACATGTCGTTCATCGCAAGCTTTTCAGCCGCCGCAAGACGTGTTGCACAGCGACCCACCCGCTGGCTGCTGCGGGGGACCCGCTGGGCTCTCGGTCTGGTCTTGCTCGCCTGGGGCTTGCTCCTGTCGGCCTGGCTGGTCTTGCACTGGGCAATTCTGCCCCACATCAATGATTGGCGCCCCGACCTGGAGCGCATGGCCTCGCAAAGCCTGGGGCTGACGCTGCGCATCGGCCAGATCGAGGTGCGCTCGGGCGGCTGGATCCCGGCGCTGGAGCTGCGCGATGTGCGTTTGCTGGACCCGGCCGGCCGCGAGGCGCTGCGCCTGCCCAGGGTCTCGGCGGCCCTGTCGGCGCGCTCGCTGCTGGCCTTGGAACTGCGCTTTTCGCAACTGCTGATCGACGGCCCCGAGCTGGAGGTGCGCCGCGATGCCCGGGGCCGGCTGTTCGTGGCCGGCCTGAGCCTGGACGAGGGCGCCACGGCGGCCGGCACCGGCGACGACATGGCCGACTGGTTCTTCTCCCAGCCCGAGTTCGTGATCCGCCAGGGCCGGCTGCGCTGGGTCGACGAGGGCCGCGCCGCGCCGCCGCTGGAGCTCAGCGCGGTCGACCTGGTGCTGCGCAACGGCCTGCGCCGCCACGATCTGCGCCTGGATGCCACACCGCCGGCGGCCTGGGGCCAGCGCTTCAGCCTGCGCGGGCGTTTCACCCAGTCGCTGCTGAAGCGGCCCGCCGAGCTGCAGCACTGGAGCGGCCAGCTCTATGCCGACCTGCCGCATGCCGATCTGCGCCAGCTCAAGCGCCATCTGGACCTGCCTTTCGAGCTGGAGGAGGGCGACGGCGCGCTGCGCGCCTGGGCCGAGTTCAAGGACGGCCAGCCGAACAGCGTCAGTGCCGATGTGGGCTTGCGCGCCGTGCGCCTGCGCCTGGGTGCCGAGATGGAGCCGCTGGACCTGACCCGCATCCAGGGCCGGCTCGCGGTGCAGCGGCGCGCCGACGGCTATTCGCTGAGCGCCACCCAGCTGGGTTTCGAGGGCGCAGACGGCCTGGCCTGGCCGCGCTCGGACTGGTCGCTCTCGCTCAAGCGGGCCGCCGCCAAGCCCGGCCAGCCGCTGCCGCCGATCAGCGGCGGCGAGCTGCAGGCCCAGCGCCTGGATCTGGCCCTGATGAGCCAGATCGCGACCCGTCTGCCGCTGGGCCAGGCCCAGCGCGACTGGCTGGACGAACTGGCGCCGCAGGGCGTGATCAGCGCGCTGACGGCGCGCTGGGACGGACCGCTGGATGCGCCCAAGAGCTACCGCATCCAGGCCAAGGTCGATGGCCTGCAACTGGCGGCCCAGTCGGCCGAGCAGGGCGTGGGCCGGCCGGGCGTGGCCGGCGCCAGCCTGCAGCTCGAAGCCCATGAGGGCGGCGGCCAGGCCCGGCTGAGCCTGCAGGACGGGCTGCTGGACCTGCCCGGCGTGTTCGAGGAGCCGCTGCTGCCGCTGCAGCGCTTCAACGCGATGCTGAACTGGCGCATCCAGCCCCGTGCCGGCAAGCCGCCGGCGCTGGAACTGCGGCTCAGCGAGGCCAAGCTGGCCAATGACGATCTGCGCGGCGAGCTGGAGCTGCTGTGGCGCACCGGCGAGGGCGGCCCGGCGGGGCAGTCGGTCAACGGTCGCGGCGGCCGCTTCCCCGGCCAGCTGGAACTCAACGGCCGGCTCGACCAGGCCAAGGCGGCGCGGGTGGCACGCTACCTGCCGCTGGGCGTCGGCGCCCAGGCGCGCGACTATGTGCGGCGCGCGGTGCGCGGCGGCGAAGGCCGCCAGGTGCAGTTCCGGGTGCGCGGCGATCTGTGGGACTTCCCTTTCGACAGCAGCCCGGCCGGCCAGTTCCGCATCGCGGTCCAGGCCCATGATGTCGATCTGGCCTATGTGCCCGATTCCAGCTGGCCGGCGATGGAGCAGGTCAACGGCGAGCTGGTGTTCGAGCGCGGCAGCATGCGCATCCGCAATGCCCGCGCCAAGGTGCTGGGCTATGAGCTCAGCGCGGTCAACGGCGGCATCAAGGACCTGGTGCAGCACCCGGTGCTGGCGCTGGAGGGCAGCGGGCGCGGGCCCATGGCCGAGCTGCTGCGCTTCATCAAGCTTTCGCCGGTGGGCGAGTGGATAGGCAAGGGCCTGCAGGACGCCACGGCCAGTGGTGCCGCCACGCTGAAGCTGGCGCTGCAGATCCCGCTCGACGATGTCGAGCGCAGCACGGTCAAGGGCAGCGTGACACTGGGCGGCAACGATGTGCGGCTGGGGCCGCAGCTGCCATTGCTGGCCGGGGCCCGGGCGCGCATCGAGTTTGACCGCCGCAGCGTCACGGTGCAGGGCGGCGCGGCCCGGGTGCTGGGCGGCGACGCCACTTTCGAGGGCGGCAGCCAGCGCGACGGCAGCCTGCGCTTTGCCGGCCAGGGTCTGGTCACGGCCGAGGGCTTGCGGCGCGCTGGCGAGCTGGGCCTGGCGGCGCGGCTCGCCCAGCAGATGGGCGGGCAGACCGCCTACCGCCTGCAGCTGGGCATCAAGGAGGGCCAGACCGAGTTCACGCTGACGAGCAGCCTGCAAGGCCTGTCGCTGGACCTGCCGGCGCCGCTGCGCAAGGAGGCGGACGCGGCGCTGCCGCTGCGCCTGCAGAGCACGCTGCTGGCCGGCAAGCGCGACGAGCTGCGGCTGGAGCTGGGCAGCCTGGTGCTGGCCCAGTACCAGCGCGACATCAGCGTCGATCCGCCCCGGGTGCTGGCCGGCGCGCTGGCGCTGCAGGACAAGCTGCCGGCGCTGCCGGCTCAGGGCGTGAGCCTGCAGGCGACGCTGGACCGGGTCGATCTCGACGCCTGGCAGGCGCGCGCGCAAAGCCTGCTGGGCGGCACGGCCGCCGCGTCGTCCGCCCTGGGCGGGACTGCAGAAATGGGCGGCTATGTGCCGACCCAGATCGCGCTGCGCGCCCGCGAGCTGCAGCTGGGCGGGCGCACGCTGAGCCGGCTGGTGGCCGGCATCACCCACGCGCCCGAGCAGCACAGCTGGCGCATCAATCTGGACGCCGAGCAGCTCAACGGCTATCTGGAGCTGCGCAGCGCCCACGACAAGCAGCCCGGTCGCGTCTACGCGCGGCTGGCGCGGTTGTCGCTGCCCAAGAGTGAGGCCGACGAGGTCAGCACCCTGCTGGAAAAACCCAGCGACAGCGTGCCGACCCTGGACATCGTGATCGAGGACTTCGAGCTGCGTGGCAAGCGCCTGGGCCGGGTCGAGGTCGAGGCCTCGCTGCACGGGGCGCAGCGCGAATGGCGGCTGAACAAGCTGCAGCTCAAGCACCCCGACGCGCTGCTCAATGCCAGCGGACGCTGGCTGGCCGACGGCACGGGGCGGCGGCGCACGCTGCTGGACTGGAAGCTCGATGTGGCCGACGCCGGCAATCTGCTGGAGCGCCTCGGCCAGGGCCGGGTCTTGCGCGGCGGCAAGGGCGAGCTGACCGGCCAGCTCGCCTGGCTGGGCTCGCCGTTGAGCCCGGACTATCCCAGCATGGGGGGGCAGCTGAAGGTGGCGCTGGATGCCGGCCAGTTCCTGCAGGCCGAGCCGGGCGTGGGCCGGCTGCTGGGCATCCTGAGCCTGCAGTCGCTGCCGCGCCGGCTGACCCTGGACTTCCGCGATGTGTTCAGCGAGGGCTTTGCCTTCGACGGCTTCGGCGGCGACATCAAGATCGAGCGCGGCGTGGCCAGCAGCGAGAACCTGCGCATGAGCGGGGTGCAGGCGGTGGTCGTGATGGAGGGCCATGCCGACCTGGCGCGCGAGACCCAGGACCTGCGCGTCGTGGTCGTCCCCGAGATCAATGCCGGCGGCGCCTCGCTGGCCTATGCGGCCATCAATCCGGCCGTCGGCCTGGGCACCTTCCTGGCCCAGCTGGTGCTGCGCAAGCCGATGATGGCGGCCAACACCCGCGAGTTCCATGTCACCGGCAGCTGGGATGATCCCAAGGTCGAGAAGGTGGACCGCAAGGCCGGCGCCGAGGCGGCGGCGTCGGCGCCCTGAACGGAGATTTGACGATGATGAAGATTGCAGCGATCCAGATGGTGTCCGGGCCCGATGTGGCCGTGAACCTGGCGCGGGCGCGCCACTGGCTGGCCGAGGCGGCCGCGCAGGGCGCGCGGCTGGCGGCGCTGCCCGAGTACTTCTGCCTGATCGGGCTGAAGGACGAGGACAAGCTGGCGATTGCCGAGGCCCCGGGCGCCGGGCCCATCCAGCAGGCGCTGGCCGATGCGGCGCGCGAGCTGGGCCTGTGGATCATCGGCGGCACGCTGCCGCTGCGCACCGCCGATCCGGCGCGGGTGCGCAACAGCTGCCTGGTCTTCGCGCCCGACGGCAGCCAGGCCGCGCGCTACGACAAGATGCATCTGTTTTGCTACGACAACGGCCGCGAGCGCTATGACGAGGGCCGGGTGCTGCAGGCCGGCGAGGCGCCGGTGGCGGCCCAGGTAGAGGAACTGCGCGTCGGGCTGTCGGTCTGCTACGACCTGCGCTTTCCCGAGCTCTACCGCAGTCTCGGCCCGCTGGATCTGATCAGCGTGCCCGCCGCCTTCACCCACACCACCGGCCAGGCCCATTGGGAGCTGCTGCTGCGCGCGCGAGCGGTCGAAAACCTCGCTTATCTCATCGCACCGGCCCAGGGCGGCACGCATCAGAATGGACGCCGGACCTGGGGCCACACGATGATCGTCGACCCCTGGGGCGAGGTGCTGGCATGCCTGCCCGAGGGCGAGGGCGTGGTGCTGGCGGAGATCGACACGGCACGGCTGGCCCAGCTGCGGCAGCAGCTGCCGGCCCTGCAACACAGGCGTTTGTGATGGTGACGAGCAGGCGGAATTTGCTGATCGCGACCGGATGTCTGGCCGGGCTGGCCGCCTGCGGCACGGCCTCGCAGTCGCACAAGATGGCGCTGGCCCCGGCCGATGCGCTGCAGCTGCGCGGCTTCATGCCCGAGGGCCTGCGCGGCCAGGTGGCGCTGGCCGATGTCAGCGGCGGCGCCGAGACCGGCCGCTGGTGGGGCTCCAAGGTCAGCAGCCTGGCCTTGGAGCATGCGCTGGAGGAGTCGCTGCGGGCCGTCGGCCTGTGGGCGCCGAGCCCGCCGGCGGCGCGCTACCGGCTCAAGGCCCAACTGCTGGCACTGTCGCAGCCGCTGGTGTCGCTGGACACCGAGGTCGCGAGCGCGGTGCATTTCAGCCTGGTCGAGCAAAGTGGCGGGGCCGTGGTCTACCAGCGCAGCGTGCGCACGGTCCACAAGGCCGAGTTCAGCGAGGCCCTGCTGTCGCACCCGGAACGCCTGCGCCTGGCCAATGAGGGCGCGGTCCGCCAGGCCATCCAGCTGATGCTGCGCGATCTGGCCAATCAGCGCTTTTGAGCCCCGCGCGCGGCGGCTGAATTTGCTTATTGCGATTCCGTTCTTGGAAATCTAGGGTTTTCCACTAGCATCGCGGGCTGCGAATTTGACGGGGCCAGGCCCCGCCGTCCCCGGTGATAGAACTCGACGACATCCATAAATCCTTCCGCCTTGGCGAGCGCCAGGTGCCGGCGCTGCGGGGCCTGAGCCTGCGGGTCGAGCCCGGCGAGGTGTTCGGCATCATCGGCGCCTCGGGCGCCGGCAAGAGCACCCTGCTGCGCGTGATCAATCTGCTGGAGCGGCCCGACAGCGGCGCCGTGCGGGTGGCCGGTGCCGAGCTGTTGGGCCTGGATGAGGCGGGGCTGCGCGCGGCGCGCCAGCGCATCGGCATGATCTTCCAGCACTTCAATCTGCTGTCCAGCAAGACCGTGGCGCAGAACGTGGCCTGGCCGCTGCTGATCGCCGGCCGGCCGGCCGCCGAGATCGGCCCGCGCGTGGTCGAGCTGCTGGCCCGCGTCGGCCTGAGCGCCCATGCCGACAAATACCCGGCCCAGCTGTCCGGCGGGCAGAAGCAGCGCGTCGGCATCGCCCGCGCGCTGGCGACGAAGCCGCAGCTGCTGCTGTGCGACGAGGCCACCAGCGCGCTGGATCCCGAGACCACCCGCGATGTGCTGGACCTGCTGGCCGAGATCAACCAGGAGCTGGGCCTGACCATCGTGCTGATCACCCATGAGATGGAGGTGGTGCGGCGGGTCTGCGACCGGGTCGCGGTGCTGGAGGCGGGCCGCATCGTCGAACAGGGCGAGGTGGCGCGGGTCTTTCTGCATCCGCGCGAGGCGGTGACGCGGCGCTTTGTGCTGGAGGCCGAGCATGTCGACGAGCAGGCGCAGCTGGACGATTACGCCCATGTGCCGGGCCGGCTGCTGCGCCTGACCTTCCGGGGCGAGCGCACCTATGAGCCGCTGCTGGGCGAGGTGGCGCGGCGCGCCGGCATCGACTTCGGCATCTTGTCGGGCCGTATCGACCGCATCAAGACCGTGCCCTATGGCCAGCTGACGATCTCGGTGACGGGCGGCGATCTGGCCGCCGCCGAGGCGCTGCTGAGCGAGCGCGGCGTGACCGTGGAGGTGCTGCGCTGATGTTGGATATCTTTGTTGCGATGGACTGGGCCGAGATCGGCCTGGCCGGGGTCGACACCCTCTTGATGCTGGGCGGCGCGCTGCTGTTCACCTTGCTGCTGGGCCTGCCGCTGGGCGTGCTGCTGTTCCTGCTCGACCGGGGCCAGCTGCTGGCCGCGCCGCGCGCCTATGCGCTGCTGTCGCTGGTGGTCAATGTGCTGCGCTCGCTGCCTTTTGTGATCCTGCTGATCGTGCTGATCCCCTTCACCTTGCTGGTGGCCGGCACGTCTCTTGGCGTGGCCGGCGCGATCCCGCCGCTGGTGGTCGGGGCCGTGCCCTTCTTTGCCCGCCTGGTCGAGGGCGCGCTGCGCGGTGTCGATCGCGGCATCGTCGAGGCCGGCCAGGCCATGGGGGCCAAGACCTGGCAGATCGTCTGGCAGGCCCTCTTGCCCGAGGCCCGGCCGGCCATCGTCTCGGCCGCCACCGTCACCGCGATCACCCTGGTCGGCTACACGGCCATGTCCGGCGTGATCGGCGGCGGCGGCCTGGGTGATCTGGCGATCCGTTTCGGCTACCAGCGCTTCCAGACCGAGGTGATGGTGGTGACGGTGGTGTTGCTGCTGCTGCTGGTGCAGCTGCTGCAGATGCTGGGCGATTGGCTGGTGCATCGCTTCACCCGTCGTTGATTGCCCGCCGTTGATTTTTTCTGTTGTACCTAGAGGAGTAGACCCATGAAGAAGATTGCAATTGCCCTGGCCGCCCTGGCCATCAGCGGTTTCGCCGCCGCCGAGAAGCTCAGCGTGGCCGCCACCGCGGTGCCGCACGCGGAGATCCTGGAATTCGTCAAGCCGGGCCTGGCCAAGCAGGGCGTGGAACTGGAGATCAAGGTCTTCACCGACTATGTGCAGCCCAATGTGCAGGTGGCCGAGAAGCGCCTGGACGCCAATTTCTTCCAGCACAAGCCCTATCTCTCCGAGTTCAACAAGGGCAAGGGCGCGAACCTGCAGGCCGTGGTGGCCGTCCATGTCGAGCCCTTCGGCGCCTACTCGGCCAAGCACAAAGCCCTGGCGGAGCTGCCCAGCGGCGCGACGGTCGCGATCCCGAACGACCCCAGCAATGCCGGCCGTGCGCTGCTGCTGCTGGACCGCGCCGGCCTCATCAAGCTCAAGAGCACCGACAACATCCTGGCCACGCCGCGCGACATCGCCGACAACCCCAAGCAGCTGAAGTTCCGCGAGATCGAGGCCGCGACCCTGCCGCGCATCCTGCCCCAGGTCGACCTGGCCCTGATCAACACCAACTACGCGCTCGAAGCCAAGCTGAACCCGGTCAAGAACGCGCTGGCCATCGAGGACGCCCGCTCGCCCTATGCCAACTGGCTGGTGGCCCGCGCCGACAACAAGGACTCTGCCGCGCTGAAGAAGCTGGCCGCCGCGCTGAACAGCGCCGAGGTCAAGCAGTTCATCGCCAGCAAGTACAGCGGCGCGGTGGTGCCGGCGTTCTGAGGCCGGGCAGCGCCCGTCTGGCAGTTGGTCTGGCTCAACCAGGCTGAAGCCGGGCTGATTAACGGCCTGGCGAAAGGCCACCAGGGCGGCCTTGCCGGCGGGTGCTGCTCAGGGCGGCGCCAGCCCCCAGTGCTTGCGCGCAGCTTCCTGCAGGAAGGCCGTCACCGCCCGCACGCGCGAAGCGTTGCGCCGGCTCGGCAAGGAAACGGCGTACATCGTGTACGCCGCCCGTGAAGCGAAGGGCGCCAGGACTTCGACCAGCTTGCCATCCGCCGCATCCGCTGCAGCCAAGGGCTGTGACAGCACCCCGATGCCGGCGCCGGCCACCAGCGCGCGGTGAAGCAGGGCCGAGCTGCTGGCCGCCAGCTGTGATCTGACGGTGATCTCCAGCTTGCGCCCGGCATGGCGGAAACCCCATGTGACGGCCGGTCCCTGCGCGGTATGGGTCACCGTCTGGTGTTGGTGCAGGTCCGCCGGCTCGGTCGGTGCTCCGTGCCGGCGCAGGTAGTCCGGCGATGCGTACAGGCGCCGCTCGAACGAACCCAATTCGCGGGCGACGACCGCATCGCTGCTGCCCAGCGTCGTGCGCAGTGCCACGTCGATGCCGTCGGTCACCAGGTCCATCACACGGTCGTCGGCCACCAGTTCGATGCGCAGTGCCGGGTGTCGCTCACGCAGTGCGGCCAGCTGCGGCACGATCAGTTGCTCGCAGATTTCCTGGCTCGACGCCAGCCGCACGGCGCCGGCCACGCGGTGGCGTTGCTGGTCGAACGACGCCGCCATGTCTTCGAGCCGGCCCAGGAGTTCACGCGCTTCCTGCACCAGCTCGGCGCCCTCGGGCGTTGCCGACAAGCCGTGCGTGGAGCGACGCAGCAGCGTGATGCCAAAGCCGCTTTCGAGGCGATCGACACCACGCGAGACGACGGATACCGCCACATCCATCTCCCGAGCCGCTGCCGAGAACGATCGCAGGTCGAGCGAGCGCACCAGCCAGCGCAGGTCCGCAGGGTCGGGCAGGAAAGGTCGCATCGGAAGGTCTTCTGCTCTTGGGCGCTGCGCGTCTGCTTTTGCTTGGCGAGCAAAACCGATTATGCCGCGCGACGGTTTCCGGCAGGGGCCGGGCTGCCTACATTCACTGCACCAACCACCCCGCAAGCGAAGGAGACAGCCATGCCCATACTCAACGTCAAGGTCAGCGCGCCGCGCACGACTGAGCTTTCCGAACGCATCAACGAGATGCTGCTCGAGCTGACCAGCCGCGTGCTCGGCAAGCGGCGCGACCTGACCGCCGTGGTGATCGACTACGTCGACCCGCGCGACTGGTTTGTCGCCGGCAAGTCTTTGGCCGAACAGAAGCTGGCCAGCTTCTACTTCGACGTCAAGGTGGTCGACGAAACCAATACCAAGGCCGAGAAAGCGCGCTACGTGGCCGAAGCGTTCGAGGCCTTTGCTGCCCTGCTGGGCCCGCTGCACCACGAAAGCTATGTACATGTGCACGACGTGCGGGCCAGCGCCTATGGCTTTGGCGGCAAGACCCAGGAATACCGCCACCAGCACCCAAGCCTTTGAGGAGACAGCCATGGAATTCGCCAAGCTCGTTGTCGCCGCGGCCATGCGCCGTGCGGGACTGGATGACTGGATACCCGAAGGTGACGGCAAGTGGTCGCTGCCGCTGCAGTTCCTGCCCGATGGTGCGGGCTGGGTCGAGTTGATGCGGCTCGACCCCGGCGTGCGCGTGGGCTTGCACCGGCACACCGGCGAAGTCCATGCGCTGAACCTCGCCGGCGAACGCCGCCTCAACGATGGGAGGGTGCTGCGAGCCGGTGACTATGTGTATGAACCCGCCGGCAATGTCGACTGGTGGGAAGCGAGGGGCAGTGAGCAATTGCTCGTGCATGTGGTCGTCAAAGGCAGCGTCGAATATCTCGGCGCGCACCACAGCGTGCTGCAGCGGATCGACACGGCCGATCGCATCGCCGACTACCGCCGGCACTGTGCGGCGATCGGCAGCCGACCGCACGAGCTGGTTTGATTCGAGCTTGCCCTGAGCGCCGGCACGCGCTCAAAAGCTGGCGGTGGCGCAGCCGCGTCGAGGCCGACCCGGGCTGCGCCCACTTGGGCCCCAGAAGTCTTGACTGCGGATGTCTGGGTCGAAAGCCGCCCTCCCATCACCCCCGGTTATCCCGCCCCCCTCAAGCTGGCATGGCGCTTGATCGCGCAGCCGGAATAATGGGCGCCTTTCTTGGCCAACCCTGACCGTCCCGCGCATGGTGCTCAACTACATCTGGATCGCCTTCTTCCTGATCGGCTTTGCCGTGGCGCTGGCGCGGCTGCTGCAGGGCGATCTGCTGATCTTTTCGCAGATCCTGACCGGCATCTTCGACACCGCCAAGACCGGTTTCGACATCTCGCTGGGCCTGGTCGGGGTGATGTCGCTGTGGCTGGGCATCATGAAGATCGGCGAGCATGCCGGCGTGATCCAGCTGTTCGCGCGCGGCATGGCGCCGTTCTTCAAGCGCCTGTTCCCCGAGATCCCCAAGAGCCACCCGGCCGGCGGCTCCATCGTGATGAACTTCAGCGCCAATATGCTGGGCCTGGACAATGCCGCGACGCCGCTGGGCCTCAAGGCGATGAAGGAGCTGCAGGAGATCAACCCGCAGAAGGACACGGCCAGCAACGCGATGATCATGTTCCTGGTGCTCAACACGGCGGGCATCACCTTGATCCCGACCTCGGTGATCGCGATCCGCCAGGCGCTGGCGGTGGACCAGGGCCTGGTCGGCTTCAACGCCGCCGACATCTTCCTGCCGACGCTGATCGGTACCTTCATCTCCTTCTCGGCCGGCCTGGTCGCGGTGGCCGCCTATCAGCGCATCAATCTGCTCAGCGCGCCGGTGCTGGCCTTCTTCGGTGGCTTCATCGCCATCATGGCGGCGCTGTTCGGCTGGCTGCACCGCTACCCGCCCGAGCTGATGGCCAAGTACATCGGCCTGCTGGGCAGCCTGGTGATCCTGTCGGTCATCGTGATGTTCATCGCGGTGGGGGCCTGGCGGCGCATCAATGTCTACGAGGCCTTTGTCGAGGGCGCAAAGGAAGGCTTCGGCGTCGCCATCACCATCATTCCCTACCTGATCGCGATCCTGGTGGCGATCTCGGTGTTCCGTACCACCGGCTGCATGGACTATGTGGTGGGTGGTATCGCCTGGGCCGTGGCGGCGGTGGGCCTGCCGACCGACTTCGTGCCGGCCCTGCCGGTGGGCTTGATGAAGACGCTGTCGGGCAGCGGTGCGCGCGGGCTGATGGTGGACGTGATGAAGACCTACGGCGTCGACAGCTTCGAGGGCAAGCTGGCTGCCATCATCCAGGGCTCGACCGAGACCACCTTCTATGTGCTGGCGGTCTACTTCGGCAGCGTCAACATCAAGAAGACCCGTTACGCGCTGACCTGCGGCCTGATCGCCGATGTGGTGGGCGTGGTGGCGGCCATCCTGGTGGGCTACTGGTTCTTCAAGTAAGCCGGCTACCATCGGGCACCGTCCACTCCAGGAGTTCACCATGGCCGCTATCCATATCGCCGTGCTGGTCGGCAGCCTGCGCCGCGATTCGCTGAACCGCCAGCTCGCCAGCGCGCTGGCCAAGCTGGCCCCGCCGGAGCTGAGCTTCGGCCAGGTCGAGATCGGCGAACTGCCGCTCTACAACCAGGACGATGACGCCAGCCCGGCCGAGCCGGTGCAGCGCTTCAAGGCCCAGATCAGCGCGGCCCAGGGCCTGCTGTTCGTCACGCCCGAGTACAACCGCTCGATCCCCGGCGTGCTGAAAAACGCGCTGGACCATGGTTCGCGGCCCTATGGCCAGAGCGTCTGGGCCGGCAAGCCGGCCGGGGTGCTGGGGGCCTCGGTGGGCGTGATCGGCACCGCGCTGGCGCAGCAGCATCTGCGCAATATCCTGGCCTATCTCGATGTGCCCACGCTGGGCCAGCCCGAGGCCTTCATCCACGCCGGCAAGGGCTTCTTCGATGCCGACGGCGGCATCAACGAGGGCAGCCGCGCGTTTGTGCAGGCCTGGGTCGATCGCTATGTGGCCTTCATCAAGGCGCGGGTCTGACCGGGCCGGCACGGCCATGGCGTCGGACGGCTTCGAGCCCGAAGACCTCGATGCGCTGCTGAATGACTTCAGCGCGCGCTTGCGCGAGCGCGACAAGCCGATCGACCTGACGATCTCGCTGGCCCGGCTGGAGGCCGCACAGCGCCCCGCACTGCCGTCTGCAGGCCGCCCGCGCCGGCCCGGTGCCGGCCGCTGGAATATGGACGACGTCAGCGACGTCGAAGACCTCAGCGAGCGCCGCCGTGCGCTCCAAGCCCGGGCCGAGCAACAAGCGGCTGAACGCGCTGCGGCTGAACGCGCTGCGGCTGAACGCGCTGCGGCTGAACGCGCTGCGGCTGAACGCGCTGCGGCTGAACGCGCTGCGGCTGAACGCGCTGCGGCTGAACGCGCTGCGGCCATCGAAGTCCGCCGGCGCGCCGCTGCCGCCGAGTCGGCGGCGCAGCCGCGCATCGCGCTGGCGCGCGCGCCCGACCCTGCCGTGCTGGACCTGGCCAGCATCCGGCTGCCCGAGGTCGCAGCGCCCTGCGCAGCGAGCGTGCCCTCGCTGAGCCTGCCCGCAGCGGCGCCGCAGGCCGCGCTGGATCTGTCCTCCTTGGGCCGGATGCTGGGACGGGTGGCGCATCAGGCGGCCGCGCATGCCGCGCAAAGCCGGGTCGGGGCAGAGACGGACGCCGGCTCCTCGCCAGCCCCACTCCTCAAGACCTGACCCCTCCGAACTTCTCCCCTATTTGTCGCGCTTCTTGGCGCCGCTCGCCCGGCCCTTGTCCGCGCTCACTGCCGGTTTCCCCTTCGCCGGCTGATCGCCGATCACGCTTTTCAGCGGGCAGACCGAGAAGGCCGGGCATTTCTTGCAGCCCACGGCAAGGGCAATCGGGCACAGCGTCATGATGGGCGGTCTCCGGCCGGCTGGCTGCCCCGGGGGCTCGGGGTCATGGCGGGCTGGCGCCTGTGCAATGTACTCCTGCGCTAGATCAAGCGGCTGGCGGCCTTGTAGTCCCCCGCCGACAGCAAGACCCTGTCTTGGCCGGTCGACAGCCGGCGGTGCCGCGCCCAGCATGGCAGCACATCCACTCGCAGGAGGCCCTCGCGATGAACGCTCCCACACCCCATCCCACCAGCTTCGGCAGTTTCAATCCGGTCGGCCATGTGGTGCTGGCCCTGCCGCGCGGGGCCGATCTCGCGGCGATCCGGGCGGCGCTGGCCGAGGCCGGCCGCCCCGTGGTGCGCACGCTGACGCCCGCCGAGATGCAGGCCCAGGCCGAGGCCGATCTGGCCAACCCCAGCCCGCTGGCCGCGTTCGGCCAGGAGATGAATATCGTCAAGGCCCATCGCGAGCTGGCGCTGCAAGGCCACAGCTTCATGGTGGTGGAGGCCGCGCATGAGGCCCAGGTGCAGCGGGTCGCCGAGATTGCCCGCCGCCACCGCGCGACCCGGGCCCAGCATTATGGCCGCTGGGTGATCGAGGAACTGGTGCCGGTGGGCAGCAGCGCGCAGCAGACCACCGAGACGCCGGCGCGCGGGCTCGACGCGCAGACCGCCTCCGGTCAAGAGCGCGCGCCGCTGCGCTGAGCGCGGTCATGACGCGAGCCGCGCTGCCGTGCAGTCCTGCACGCGCTGCGCTGCGGCGGCCGCAGCGCGCGACTTACACTGCCCCGGTAGCAGCCGCCAGCGAGCGGTGGCGCCGTCTCACGGCGCTCTTCGGTTTTTGCTATGGGACGGATGGCAGCACATGGGCAGCGGCACGAGCAGGGGCGAGTCAGAGGCAGCGAGTACGTGGGCCCAGCCGCTGTTGCGCGCCGTCGCGCAGACCCTGGACGGTCTGGAGATCGGCGCCTGCCTGTTCGACGAGGCCGATCGCACCCTGCTGTGGAACCGCAGCTTCCTGACGCTGTTTCCAGAGCATGCGGCCCATATCCAGATCGGTGAGCCCTACAGCGCCAATCTGCGGCGTTTCTACGAAGGCCGGTTGAATGCCTTCGAGATGCCGCTGATCGAGCGCTATATCGAGAAAGGCGTGGCCCGCCACCGGCTGCAGAACCGGCCCTTCGCCTTCGAGCATGGCGGCCGCTGGCTGACCGCGGCCTCGCTGCCGCTGCCGGGCGTGGGCCGCATCCGCCTGTGGCGGTCCGGCGAGCACGCGGTGCCGCAAGGCGGCCCTATCGCCGTGCCGGAAGCGCTGTTCAGCGACGGCGTGGCACTGTTCGACCATGTGGCCGACGGCGTGATGGTGACCGATGCCGACGGCCAGATCGCCTGGGTCAACCACCCTTTTGTGCTGATGTACGGGCTGCGCGATCGCGCGGTTGCCGCCGGCACCAGCTTCGAGTCGGTCTACCGCCGCGCCTGGCAGGGCCGTGAGGGCGACGATGGCGAGGGGTTCCGGCGCGGCCTGTCGACGCTGGCCGACAATCTGAGATTCACCGGCGCACCCTTCGAGCTGCCGCTGCCCGAAGGCCGCTGGGCTCGCGTGATCGAGCAGCGCGGCCCCGATGGCAAGGGCTTCTCCGCCCATGTCGACATCAGCGCGCTGAAGCATCAGCAGCAGGCGCTGGAGCAGGCCGAGGCGCGGGCGCGCGCCAGCGAGGCGCGGCTGAAGGAAAAATCGACCCTGCTCGAGGCCACGCTGGCGCGCATGGAGCAGGGCATCATGATGGTCAATGCCGAGCGCGTGGTCGAGGTGTGCAACCGCCGCGCGATCGAGCTGCTGGGCCTGCCCGAGGCACTGATGGCCAGCAAGCCCAGCTTCGAGGCGGTGCTGGCTCACCAGTGGGCCAGCGACGAATTCAGCCGCACGCCGCAGGACATCCAGGACTTCGTGCGCTCCGGCGGCATCCTGGACCGCGCGCATTGCTACGACCGCCAGCGCCCCGATGGCCGGGTGATCGAGGTGCGCAGCGTGCCCATCGAGGGCGGCGGCGTGCTGCGCACCTACACCGATGTGACCGAGCGCACGCGCAGCGAGGAGCGGGTGCGCCATGCGGCCCGCCATGACGGGCTGACCTCGCTGGTCAACCGCGAGACCTTTCTGGAATGCCTGGCCGCGGCGGTGCGCGACAGTGGCTGCGGCGCGCCCGGCTTCGCGGTCCACTACATCGACCTGGATGGTTTCAAACCCATCAACGATGAGCACGGCCATGCGGTGGGCGACAAGATGCTGGCGCTGGCCGCCGGGCGCATGCGCCAGATCGCCCGCGACGGCGATGTCGTCGCCCGCATGGGCGGCGACGAGTTCGCGATCCTGCAGTACGGTGTCGATGCCGCCGACCGCGGCCTGGGCCTGGCGCGGCGCATCCTGCAAGGCCTGGTCCAGCCGGCCGATATCGAGACGCTGCGGCTGCAGCTCGGCGCCTCCATCGGCATCGCCCTGTATCCCGGCGCCGGCATCGACCCCGACACGCTGCTGCGCCATGCCGACAGCGCGATGTATGAGGCGAAGGGCCTGGGCGGCAATCAGGCGCGGGTGTTTGGCGAGGGTTGCGCATGACGACGGACCCGGATGCACAGTCGATCCCCGACGAGCTGGACCCGGACCGTGAGCGGGTCAATCCGCATTACCTGAACCATATGGTCGAGACCGCCGCCAGCCGCGAGGTGCAGGCCAGCGAGGACATCGTCAGCGGCAGCGGCATCAAGCTGCTGGCCAAGGGCGCCCGCATCAGCGCGCAGGCGCGCGAGCGCCTGCTGCAGCACAAGCTGGCCAAGCCGCTGGAGGACTGCGTGCAGGTGGTCAACGGCGTAATGCCGCAAAGCCTCGCGCCGCTGGCCGAGCGTCTGCTGGAGCAGCAGCCGCTGCTGGCCCAGCTGTGCGAGCACCCGCGCGCGCTGCCGGTGCCGCAGTCGCTGGCGGGCCTGAGCCTGTCGGTGCCGGTGCAGTCGCTGCTGACCCTGTATGCCGACTACCAGGGTGACCGGCTGTCGCACAGCGTCGGCGTCGCGATGCTGAGCCTGGCGTTGGCGCGCCGCCTGCTGCCCGGCGATATCGAACGCCACCGGCAGCTGGCGCTGGCCGGGCTGCTGCATGACGTCGGCGAGCTCTATATCGACCCCGAGCATCTGCGCACCGACCGGCCGCTGCAGCCCGAGCAATGGCGCCATATCGCCAGCCATCCGGTGATCGGCTGGCGCGTGCTGCGCGAGATGAAGGGCGCCGGCAAGCAGGTGGCCGAGGCGGTGCTGAACCATCACGAGCGGCTCGATGGTTTCGGCTATCCGCGCGGCATCGCCGATGAGGAGTTCCCGCTGCAGGGCCAGATCCTGGCCACCTCCGAGTGGCTGATGGCCTTGATCGAGACCGGCATCGCGCCGCTGGCGCGCGCCAGCGTGGCCAGCAAGCTGATGCCGGGCGAATTCGGCAAGCCGCTTCAGCAGGTGCTGAGCCAGCTCGGCGGCGTCGACACCGACATGGCCGACTGGCTGCAAGCCCAGCAGCCCCTGTCCGAGATGCTGCCCGAGATCCGCCGCGTGATGGCGACGCTGCGGCGCTTCCGCGCGCTGCGCGCCGAGATCGACCAGCAGATCGAGCAGGCCGGCCCGCGCTTGCGCAAGGTCCTGCAGCAAAGCCTGAACCGCATGCTGCGCATCCAGGCCGCGTTCTCCAGCAGCGGCCTCGATGCCGACGCCGACCCCGAACGCATGCTGGCCGAGCTGGCCGCGCAGGGCGACCCCAAAGTGCAGCAGGAGGTGCAAGCCCTGGCGCGCGAATTCAGCTGGCGCATGCGCGAGCTGCAGCGCGAATCGCTGCTGCGCGCGGGCCTGCTGGGCGACGCCGATGCGGCGGTGATGCAGGGGTTGACCGACAGGCTGCGATGGGATGGGCCGGCGACTTGAGGCCGCCGTGCCGGCTGCCGGCGATAAGACTTATGTCGGCGCGCCCGATTCGAGGCTGGCCACCAGGCTGATCTCCGGCACGCTGGCCAGCGCTTTCGACAGCGGGCAATCGCGCTTGGCGGCCGCCGCGATCTCCTGGAACCGCGCTTCGTCGAGGCCGGGCACGACGGCCTGCATGCGCAGCGCGATCCGGTCGATCACAAAGCCTTCACCCTGCGTTGCCAGCCGCACATCGGCCCGGGTTTCGACCTTGGTGGTCGCATAGCCGGCCTTGTCGCAGGCGAATGAGAACGCCATCGTGAAGCAGGCGGCATGTGCAGCACCGAGGATCTCTTCGGGATTGCTGCCGCGCCGGTCATCCCCGAAGCGGCTCGCGAAACCATAGGGGTAGTCCGTCAGCGCCCCGGTCTCGGTGCTGATCTTGCCCAGGCCTTTCTTGCCGGCGCCGGTCCAGAGAACGCTTGCAGATTTCTCGGTCATGGTGATTCCTTCCTGTGTTCGTTTCGAGGGGGATGACAGCAACAATTCATTTCGGGCGCGGCGGCTTGAGCTGCTTGTCGGGCTGGCTCAGCCGGCCGGCGCGCAGTTCCTGGACGGCCTGCACCACGGCACGGGCGACATTGCGGGCCTCTTCCTGCACGGCCTTGTCCTGATCGAGCGCGTCATGGCTGTTGTAGTAGGGCTGGTAGTAGCCGATGTAGCGGTCGAGCTGGGCGGCGGCGCCGGCAGCGATCAGCCCCATCCAATCCAGCCAGTCGCTCAGGTTGCGGCGCTGCGCCTCGACGCCGGCCACGTCGCCGTGCACCACGAGGCCGTAGGCCCGGCCGACCAGATGCTTCGGATAGTCCCAGCCTTGCTGTTCGATGGCCTCGGCCTCGGCCACATGCTTGCCATGGGTCGTCGTCGGGTCGGGGTTGCTGCCATCGGCCGAGACCATGCGGTCCATCATCAGCTTCAGCGGCCTCGGCGACTGGTACCAGTAGGTCGGTGCCAGGATGATCACGGCATGGGCCGCGACCCAGCGTTCGTAGATCTCGGCCATCCAGTCGTCGGCCTGGTCCAGCGCGTGGTTGGGATAGCAGCTGCAGGGCCAGTGGCACAGCGGCATCGCGCTCGACGACGCGCCGGGTCAGTTCGGTCAGGCGCCAGGTCTTGGATACCTCGCCGGGGCAAGTGCCGTCATTGCGCGCACTGCCGCAGACCAGCAGCACGCGCGATGGCGCCGCGCTGTCGCCCCACAGCTTCTGCGCGGCCTTCAGGCGCTTGCGAGTCTCCAGCCACTGCACCGACAGCTGATAGCTGGGGTCGGCAAAGCCGCGACCGGCGGCCCGGGTGATCGGTGCCTTGCGGCCGTTCAGCAAGGCATCCCAGGCGATCGCTTCCAGCCTTGCGATGGCCTCGCTCTCGCCCGCGAATGCGGGGTCGTAGAAGCGCAGCTGGAAGCGTTGCTGGAACTGCGCGCGGGTCAGGGGTGCGCTCGCCTGCCCGGTGCGGATCTTGGTCATGGTGTCCTCCTTGGCTGGCTGGCTGGCTGTGGGGTGACGGTGGGTTGGCCAGGCCGAGTACCGTCAAGCCTAGGTCCGCGTCCTGATCCCGAGCGACGGACAGAGGGCTGTTTGGACGTAGGACGAAGGCGCGGATAGGCCCTTGGCGCGGCCACCCAGTGATCCAGGGTCTGTTGACATTCAGAGAAACGAATAGGTCCATCCGGACCATTCGCATTCCGTGCTCATGTCACACCACGCTGCTCGAATCCGGCGCTTGTCTCACTGCCCGCGAGCCCCTGATGATCTCCATGGCCTTGTCTGCCCGGCGCCTGGTCCGCTGCGCCGCCGTCCTGCTGGGCGGCTTGATGTGCGGGGCGGCGGCGCTGGCCGCCGACCTCATGCCCTATCTGCAGACACCCACCGCCAGCTCGATCTGGGTGAGCTGGAAAACGGAGCAGGGCAGCGAGTCGGTGGTCGAGTACGGTCCGAATGGCGGGCCGCTGCTGCGCCGGGCCACCGGCTCGTCCCAGGTGCTGGCGGCCAATTACCGGCTGCACGGCGTGCAGCTGACCGGCCTGCAGCCCGAGACGGTCTACAGCTACCGCGTGCGCAGCGGCAGCGAGGTGTCGCCGGTCTATCGCTTCCGCACCCAGCCCACGGCTGCGCGCAAGAGCGGCCATTTCCGCCTCCTGCTGACCGGCGACCACCAGCTGCGCAATGACGACCGCCACACGCCGCTGCTGAAGGCGGCCAAGGCCAAGATCGAGTCGCTGACCGGCCTGCCGCTGGAGGAGTCGGTACAACTGATGCTGAACAACGGCGACCAGGTCGATGTGGGCACGCTGGACCACTATGAGTTCGTGCACATGAAGCCCTCGTCGGTGGTGTCGGGCAATCTGGCCATCATGATGGCGCTGGGTAATCACGAGACCTATTACGACCCGGGCCTGGCCAACTGGCGCGCGCACACCGAGTACGACAAGATCAGCTATCAGGGCATCCCGGCCGCAGCCGACGAGAGCTACTACGCCCACCAGATCGGCCGCGTGCTGCTGGTCTATACCAACTCCGAACACAGCTTTGCGGCCCAAACCGAGTGGCTGCGCAAGGTGGTGGCGGCGGCCAATGCCGACCCCGATGTGGATTGGGTGATCAGCGTCGTGCACCGCCCCTACCAGGCCGAGCAGTATGTCGGCGATATCTCCAGCTGGTTCCGCGATACGGCCATGCCCATCCTGGCCGGCACGCGCAAGCATGTGCTGAACATCGGCGCCCATCACCATCTCTATGCCCGCGGCCAAACCCGTGACTGGCCCATCTATCACCTCATCAGCGGCGGCACCGCCTGGGACCAGTTCTGGGGCCAGTCGAGCGAGCGCGATATGGATGATGTGCAGAAGACCATCGCGAACTGGACCTGGCAGCTGATCGACTTCGATCTCGGCGCACGCACGATGAAGGTCTCCTCCTATGCCGTGGGCCACCCCAAGCTGGGCTTTGCTTATGACAACCGCCTGGTGGACGAGTTCGAGCGTCATCTGGATGCCGCGCCGCCGCTGCAGCCGGTGCTGGACGGCGTGGTCGACGGCGCCGTGCTGAGCCTGCCGCATGCCTTCAGTCTGGCGGGCTACCAGTCGCCCTCGGGCATGGCGCTCAACAGCACGCAGTTCCAGATCGCCCGCGACGCCGCCTTCTCCAGCAAGGTGGTGGACCTGATACGCGATGTCGAGAATCTCTACGGCGACAGCGGTGCGCCGAACTACGAGCCGGTGGACATCCACGCCGGCCTCGACATCGAGCGCTATGCCGTCGGCCCCAATGGCCTGAACAACGGCCGCTACTACATCCGCGCCCGCCACCGCGATGCCAACGCCGAGTGGTCGCCGTGGACGCAGACCCACAGCTTCACCGTGCAGGGCAGCTCGGACGGCGACCCGGCGCTGCGCCTGGCAAAGAAGGTCTGGCCGGCCGGCGAGCCCGTGGTGGTCGAGCATCTGAACGGACGCGGCAAGCCCAAGGACTGGGTCGGCATCTACCGCAAGGGCCAGACGCCCGGCGCGGCCACGCCGGCAGTGAAATGGGGCTATGTGTCCGGTGTGAACGGCCAGCTGGCCTTCAGCGGTCTGGCCGCCGGCGTGGAGTACTACGCCGCCTTCTTCACCGACGACAGCTATGCCGAGATCGCCCCGCGTGCCGCCTTCTATGTCGGCAACACGGCCGAGCTGGCGATCAACAAGACCCAGTTCAATGCCGGCGAGCGCCCCAGCTTCACCTGGAGCGGCGCGCCCGGCGGCGCCAAGGACTGGATCGGCGTCTACCGCGTCGGCCAGGAGCCCGGCGGCGTCGGCTCCACCAGCTGGGCCTACACGCCCAGCAGCGCCGGCACCGTGACCCTGGGCGCCTTGAACAAGGGCTATTACTACGCGGCCTTCATGATCAACGACGCCTATTTCGAGATCTCGGAGCGCCTGCCCTTTGCCGTGGGCACGGAGATCGCCAGCGTCAGCCTGGTCAAGACCGCGCTGAGCAGCGGCGAGCGCCTGGACATCCGCTTCGCCGACGGCCCGGGCACGGCCAAGGACTATATCGGCGTGTTCCGCAAGGGTGCCACGCCGGGCATCGATCTGCTGGTGAGCTATTACTACGTGGACGGCCGCGCCAGCGGCGGCCTGTCGCCGACCGAGCCGCTGCCCGACGGCGAGTACTTCCTGGCGCTCTATATCAACGACTCCTACACCGAGGTCTCCAACCGGGTGGCCTTCACCGTCGGCGCCGGCAGCGAACCCGAGCCGCGTGTGCTGGGCGTGGCCCGCAATCTGATCCGCAGCGGCGAGGCGCTGAACGTCAGCTGGTCCGGCATGCCGGGCGGGGTCAAGGACTGGGTGGCCGTCTACCGCGCCACCCAGACCCCGGGCAGCGGCAGCCCGGCCGTGCAATGGCGCTATGCCTCGGGCGCCGCCGGCAGCACCACCTTCGCCGGCCTGGCCGCCGGCGAGTACTACCTCGCCTTCCTGCTCAACGACGGCTACCAGGAGGCCGCGCCCCGCGTGCCCTTCGCGGTACGCAAGCTGGGCGACATCAATGGCGACGGCGCGATCAATGTGAGCGACCGCGATCTGCAGCGCGCCGCGCTGGGCAGCTGCGAGGGCGACGCCCGCTACCAGCCGCTGGCCAATTTCGACGCCGACAAATGCATCACCCAGGCCGACTACAAGCTCTGGTACGCCCTCTTCACCCGCCAGTGAGCGTCTGCTCAAGGAACCAAGCCATGAAGATCAAATCTGCCCTCGCCGCGCTGCTTGCCGGCCTCTCCCTGTCGGTGGCTCAGGCCGCCAGCATCTCGCTGTCCGGCACCACCACCGCCACGGTCGGCCAGAGCTTCAGCCTCGATGTCGCGCTGCTGCAGCCCTTCGACGGCGAGCGCGCCGGCGACGAGCTGCTGGCCTTCGGCATGGGCCTGAGCTTCGACACCAGCCTGCTGGCGCTGACCGGCGTGAGCCTGGCCGAGGGCTGGGCGGACGACTCGGCGCTGACCGGCGTGGTCCTGTCGGGCTCGGCCTTCCCGGGTGTGGCCGACGCCGGCCAGGCCTCGCTGCGCCTGGCCACGCTGTCCTTCAAGGTGCTGGGCGCCGGCAGCGCCAGCATCGGCCTGTTCAGCGACTACGCGGCCGGCAACCTCAACCACGGCCTGATCTATCTGATGGCGCCGACGCTGGACGTGCAGGCCGGCCACAGCCTGGCGCTCAGCGTGCCCGAGCCGGCCAGCCTGGCGCTGATGCTGGCCGGGCTGGCGGGTGTCGGGTTGATGGCGCGGCGGCAGCGGGGCTGAGCCGGCCGTATCCTGGCCGATCCCGCGACCCAAGGGCGGCGTTGGCGATATTGTCCTGGCTGGAAAGGCGTCTTGTCCTACCCGGGCAGGGCGGCGCTTGGGCGAGGATGGGCTTCAAACCATTTCCGGAGCCCTTCCCATGACCGACCCGCGCAATATCGCCCACGACAAAAAGGTTCAGCAGGCCAAGAAACATCAGGGCGAAGAGATCGCCCCGGGCTCGGAGCAGACGCCGCAGCTCGGCAAGAAAACGCCGATGGACCACCATGCCAGCGATGAGCCCAAGCTGCCGGACGAGGCGGCGCCGGTGCCTAGCGAGGAGAAGCCCTTGAAGTAGGGCTTTCTTCATTGCGTCAGCTAGCCCTCGGCTTGATGGCAAACCGCTTCGATGTTGTGCCCGTCCGGACCAATGACGAAGGCGGCGTAGTAGTTCGCGTGGTACTGCGGGCGCAGGCCCGGCGCACCGTTGTCCTCGCCCCCTGCCTCAAGAGCGGCGCGGTAGAAGGCTTCGACCTGCCCGCGGCTCTCGGCCGTGAAGGCCAGGTGAAGGTGTGTGGCCTTCGCTTCGACCCGGCGGATGCACAGCGAAGATTGGCTGTCGGGGCGGCAAAGCTCGATGCCCAGCGGCCCCTCCGAGACGAGCATGACGCCGAGCGGCTCGAGTGCCTTGAGGAAGAAGGCCTTGCTCGCGGCATAGTCGCTGACGCCGAATACAACGTGATCGAACATGGGGCTGCTGATTGATGTGAGCTTGAACGAGGTCGAAGGGATTCTGGACCACGAAGGGTTTCGATGCCAAGTCTTGGATGCAGCAGGGTTCAAGACCTGACCCCGCCTGGCGCTCCGGTTCTCTTCAAGCGGCCGGCGTCCCCTGCTCTTTGGCGCCATGCCGTTCGTGGCGACGGCCGAGATAGGGCAGGGCGAACAGGTACAGCCCTGTCAACAGCAGGAGGCCCAGCGGCAGCAGCGGCGCATAGGTTAGCCAGGGCGGCGGCTCTGCCGGCCCTTGCGCCCGGGCGACGAAGTTGGCGATGACGGTCAGCGTGAAGGCGATCGATACCCAGCGGTGGGTGCGCCTCAAGAAGCTGCTGCAGTTCATGTCGAGCTCCCCGCTACCTGGATCATCTTCCAGCCGTTGCCCGCAGGGTCGCGGAAACCGGCATCCACGCTCCCATAGCGATCGACCGGCTCTTGGGTGAACTCCACGCCCCGGGCCTGCAGTTGCTGGTAGGTGGCCCGGCAGTCGGCCACGGCCAGCACCAAGGCCGGCATCGCGCCCTTGGCGACCAGTGCGCGCAGCGCCTGCGCCGTCGCCTCGTCGTGCATCGGTGGCCCGGGTGTAAACAGGCCGAGCTGAAACAAGGGCTGCTCCGGATGCTGGACCGTCAGCCAGCGATAGGCCCCATTGCGCACATCCGTATGGACGCGGAAACCGAGCTTGTTGACGTAGAAATCGAGGGCCTGGTCCTGATCATCGACGTACACACCCACCACATTGATACCTTGGCTCATCAGCGCTCCTTTGTTGGTGGCCGATTTGTACCTTCTGTTGCACGGCGACGCTTCTCCGAAACTGCGATGGTGAGGTCCGGCCGCTGCGCGGCTTTCAGGACGCAGGCGGGCACGCGGTCGAGCTGGGTGGCCTCGGCCCTGGCCTCGATGCGAAGCGCACTGGGGCTCTTGCCGGTGATGTCCCGGAATGTGCGCCCGAAGGTACCCAGGCTCTCCCAGCCGGTGGCGAAAGCAATCTCCGTGATGGGCAGTTCGGTGTCGCGCAGCAGGGTGGCCGCCTGCTCGATGCGCCGCGTCAACAGGTAGCGATGCGGTGGGATGCCAAAGGCCTGCCGGAAGGTGTGTGCGAAATGGGTCTCGGAGACGCCACTGACCTCGGCGAGCCGCTTCACCGGCCAGGCTTCATGCGAGGCGGCGTCCATGCGATCCTTCGCCCGCAGCAGCCGCCGAAGCAGGGCCGGATCCGGGATCTCGAAGTCTTCAATTGCTGCGCTTGATGAGGCGTCCATGCGAATCAATGCCCCGCCACAGCATCGAGGTCTCGTGCCCGACTGACCTCAGCCAATATGCTCCGCATCCGCTGGCGGTACGACCCAGCCATGCATGCGCTCCTCATAGACCGAGACGCTGGGCGCCGGGAAGCTCGGTTCGGCGAAGGCGCCGACCGGGATGGCCAGGAACTCTTCCAGGCCCTCGGGTTCGTAATAGACCGTGGCGCCGCAATGGGGGCAGAAGTGGAAGGTGACGCGGGAGCCTTCATCGCCGGTGCGCACATAGCGGGTCGAGTTGCCCGACAGCGAGACGTTCTCACGGCGGAACCGGGCCTGTGCTCCGAACACGCTGCCGGTGCGGCGCTGGCAGGCCAGGCAGTGGCAGATCGAGACGCGAACCGGCTCACCGACGACCTGGGCTCTGAGCTGGCCGCAGCTGCAGGAGGCAAGGCGTTCAGTCATGGGGGCGGTTCAGCGGCTGCCGAACATCATCTGCCGCGCCAGCGCGCGCTTGAGCGGCGGCAGCGCCTGCAGCGCGGCCAGGCCGAGGCCGCGCACGAGCGGCAGGCCGGGCCAGCGCCAGGCGAAGCTGCGGGCCAGGAAGTCGGTGCTGGCGATGGTGCTCCAGCGGTCGGGGGCGCGCTGCCATTCGACGCTGCGCAGCGCGGCGTCGATGTCGCGACTACCGCGCAGCGCCTGGACCAGCGCATAGGCATCGCGCAGCCCTAGGTTCAGCCCTTGGCCGGCCACCGGGTGCAGGGTCTGGGCGGCGTTGCCGATGCGCACGGTACGGCCCTCGACCAGGCTGCGTTCGGCGTTCAGGCCCAGCGCAAAACACTTGAGAGGGCTGATCGCCTGCAGCGGGCCGGCCTCGGCGGCCAGCAGGCTGTTGATGACGGCCAGGCGCTGGGCATCGCTGAGGCTGGCGATCTCGTCCTCGGCCTGCGGCATGCACCAGACCAGGGCCGCGCGCTTGCGGCCCTCCAGCGGTGGCAGCGGCAAGAGGGCCAGCGGGCCGTTGCGGGTGAAGCGCTCGTAGGCCACGCCGGGCGGGCTGCGCTCGGCCAGGGTCACGGTGCCGACCCAGGCGTTCTGCTGGTAGTCATGCGCCAGACTCTTGCGTGCCTGATCCGCAAACACGCCGCCCTCGGCGACCACGGCCAGATCGAAGGTTTCGGCAATGCCGGCATCGACCTCGACGCCGCCGCCTGCCGACACGTCCAGGGCCTTCAGCCCCGCGACCGGCGCGCCGAAGCGGCTCAGCAGGCGCTGTGGCTCGGCCGCCGCCGCCGCCTGCCAGGCTGCCTGCAGCGGCGCGACCAGCTGGCCGTAGCTGAGCACCGCGCCCAGCATGTCCACCCCCTGCTCGGCCGCGCTGATGCGCACCAGCGGCTCGCCGGCCGCGCCGAAGATCGGATGGTTCAGCGTGGGCGGGGCCTGGCTGACATGAACCTGCAGGATGGCTTGCGCGGCGGCTTCGTTCCAGGCGCCCAGGCGCTGCAGCAGCTGCACGCTGCCCAGGCTCAGCGCCAGCGTGCGCGGGTCGCCGGAGACATCGCGCTCCAGCGGCCGGGCATCGAACAGGCTGATCTGGGCCTGGGGCAGGGCGCGCGCCGCCAGCAGGGCCAGGCCCAGGCCGGCCGGGCCGGCGCCGACCACGGCCAGGCGCAGCGTCGGGGTGAACGAAGAATCGGCGATCTCGGACATGGCCGCAGTCTATAGCGGCCGGCCCGTATCGAGTGCCTGGCTCAGACGGCCTGCAGCCGGCGCTGGCCCTGGCCCGGCAGCACCTGCAGGCTCTTGCCGACGCTCGCGGTGTAGCTGCGGCTGAGGATGTCGCTGACAAAGATCCAGTCGCAGCGGCAGGCCTGCGGCGTCGCGGTCACCACCATATAGCCACGCCTTGAGGTGTCGGCGTACTGCAGCGGGCCGATCAGCTGGGTCAGCGCGCCGGCCAGCTGCTGCGGGTTCTCCTTGGGCAGGTATTCCTCGAAGCCCGGGGAGCTGACCGAGGGGGTGGCGAACTCGACGCCGACCGGGTTGCCGGCCAGATCGTCCAGATCGCTGGCCCAGGCGTTGTGGGTGTCGCCGGCCAGCACGACCAGGTTCTTGTTGAGCTGGCGTGCGGCGGCCAGCAGGGTCTCGCGGGCGGCGCTGTAGCCGTCCCAGGCATCGAGGTTGTAGGGGATGCTGGGCTGGGCCAGCACGGCGCGCTCCTGCGGTGTCAGCGCACCGGGATTGGTCTGGGCCTTCGCGACGATGGCGGCATAGGCCGAGACCGAGACGCCGGTGCCCGGATTGTTGGCCTCGAACAGGATGGGCGCGGGGATGTTCATGCGGCCCATCAACACCTGCTGGCCCAGCATCTGCCAGGTCGCGGTGGACGCGCTCAGCTGCTGCTGCAGCCAGCCGCTTTGCGCGCTGCCCAGCAGCTGGCGCTGCGGGTTGGCGATGGCCGCACTGAAGGCGGCGGCATTGAAGCTGCCGCCGGCACCGAGGTAATCGGCATAGTCGAGCTGCTCATCGCGGCCGACGATGCGGGTGTCCAGCATGTGCAAGGCCAGCAGATTGCCGAACTCGAAACTGCGGTAGATGCGCTCCCGGCTGCTTTGCGCGCGCACCGGCATCCACTCATGCCAGGCCTGCAGCGCGGCGGCCTTGCGGGCCGCGTAGTCGCCCTCGCTGGCGGCCTGGTGGTTCTCGGCGCCGCCCATCCAGGCGTCGTTGGTGATCTCGTGGTCGTCCCAAACGGCAATCATCGGGTGCGCCGCATGCAGGGCCTGCAGATCGGGGTCGCTGCGGTACTGGGCATAGCGGGCACGGTAGTCGGCCAGGGCGACGATCTCCTTGGCCGGCTCGACGACGCGGCCCAGCGCGGCGGCATTGCCGCTGGCATAGCCGCCGGGGCCGTACTCGTAGAGGTAGTCGCCCAGATGGATCACCGCGTCGAGGTCCTCGCGCCTGGCGGCGTCGGCATAGGCGTGGAAATAGCCGGTCGGGTAGTTGGCGCAGGAGAACACCGCCAGCCTGGCCTGGGCCACCGAGCCGCCGGGAAGGGTCTTGGCGCGGCCCACCGGCGAGCTCTGCGCACCGGCCAGGAAGCGGAACCAGTAGCGCTGGCCGGGCTGCAGGCCGCTGGCGTCGACCTTGACGCAGAAGTCGTTGGCGGCGCTGGCCAGCGCGTCGCCGCTGGCCGCCAAGCTGGCGAAGCCGGCGTCACGGGCGATCTCCCAGCGCAGCACGATGTCGCGCGGGTCATGGGCGTCTTCGGCGCGGGCCCGGGTCCACAGGATCATGCGGTCGGCCAGCGGGTCGCCGCTGGCCACGCCATGGCTGAAGCGCACCGGCACATCGTCGTCTCCGCCGCCGCAGCCCGGCAGGCCCACCAGGGCGCCGGCCGCCAGCGCCATGCCGCCGCGGACGAAATCGCGACGGTTCGGGCTGCGTGCGTTGCGGGTCTGGAGCAGGTTGTACAGCTTGTCGGTCATGGCGTCGGGCTCGGGCAAAAAAGCGCATTCTTCGCAGCCGCGATGACAGGGCCAAGTCGCGACCGCGTCAGCAGGATGACGCGCTGTGCGCTACGCTCGCGCCCGTCCGCTCACTCTCTGTCATCAGCACACCATGCAATACCGTCGTCTGGGCCGCAGCGGCCTGCAAGTCTCCGAGTTGTCCCTGGGCTCCTGGGTCACTTATCACAACCAGGTCGACACCAGGGCCGCCACCGAGATGCTGGCGGCCGCCTTCGATGCCGGCATCAACTTCTTCGACAACGCCGAGGTCTATGCCAAGGGCGAGAGCGAGGTGGTGATGGGCGCGGCGCTGAAGGCGCTGAAATGGCCGCGGCTGAACTATCTGGTCTCGACCAAGTTTTTCTGGGGCATGGAGCGCGCGCCCGCCGGCGAGCCGCGCCTGCCGAACCGCCAGGACACGCTGAACCGCAAATACCTGATGCAGGCCATCGACGGCTCGCTGCAGCGCCTGCAGCTGGACTTCGTCGACCTGATCTACTGCCACCGCCCCGACCCGCTGACGCCGATCGAGGAGACGGTCTGGGCGATGAGCGACATCATCAAGCAGGGCAAGGCGCTGTACTGGGGCACCAGCGAATGGAGCGCCGACGAGATCCGCGCCGCCTACGAGATTGCCGAGCGCCACCATCTGCACAAGCCGGTGATGGAACAGCCGCAATACCATCTGTTCCATCGCCAGCGCGTCGAGACCGAGTACGCCCGCCTGTACGAGGACATCGGCCTGGGCCTGACGACCTGGAGCCCGCTGGCCTCGGGTCTGCTGACCGGCAAGTACAAGCACGGCATCCCGGAGGGCAGCCGCGGCTCGCTGGAAAGCATGGCCTGGATGCGCGAGCAACTGCAGGACCCGGCGAAAAACCAGGCCGTGGCCGCGCTGGAAGGCATTGCTGCCGAGCTGGGCTGCACGATGGCCCAGCTGGCGCTGGCCTGGGTCAACAAGAATCCGCGCGTCTCCACCGTGATCCTGGGCGCCAGCAAGCTCAGCCAGCTGCATGACAACCTCGGCGCGCTGGCGGTCACGCCCAAGCTGACGCCCGAGCTGCTGGCCCGCATCGACGCGATCGCCAAGCCGCTGGCCAAATAGGCCGCCGGCCTCAGCCCGGCTCGACCCGGTTGCGGCCCAGCGACTTGGCGCGGTACAGCGCCCGGTCGGCGCGTCGGAACAGGGTGTCGGCGGAGTCGCCCGGCTGCCACAGCGTCAGCCCCAGGCTGCAGCGCAGCGCCGGCAGCTCGCCCTGGGGCGGCCGTGCGATCTGCTGGTGCAGCTGCCGTGCCCGCGCCAGTGCCGCCCCGGCATCGCCGGCCGGCAGCAGCAGGCAGAACTCCTCGCCGCCCCAGCGGAAGGCCTGCTCGCCGGCGGCCAGGCTGGCACGCAGACCCGCGGCGAAGTCGGCCAGCGCGGCGTCGCCGGCATGGTGGCCGAAGCCGTCGTTGATGGCCTTGAAATGATCCAGGTCCACCATCAGCAGCGCAAAGGGTCGGGCCCGCGTGATCGCGGCGGCCACGGCCTCGTCGAGGGCCCGCCGGTTGGGCAGGCCGGTCAGCCCGTCGCTATGGGCTTGCTGCCGCACCTCGGCCTCGGCCTGCATCTTGCACATCTGCAGAAAGCCCAGCGTGGTCACGATGATGAACAGAAAGCCGAACAGGAATAGCGGCGCCTGCCAGTCGGCGGGCACGTTCAGATAGTCGCGTCCCTGGCCCTGCTGGAGCAGCAGCGCGGCGGCGCGCAGCGGCAGCAGCAGGCCCATCAAGAGGTAGAAGCCCGCGACCACCCGCTGCACCCCTCGCAGGGTCGGCGCCGGGCTGCGCCACAGCAGCCAGGCATTGAGCAGCTGCACCAGACCGTAGGCGAAGCCGTTGAAGATGGTGGATTGCGCGTAGTCGGCACCGGCCGTCAGCGCCACCGCCGTCACCGCCAGCACCATCGATGCCATCAGCACCAGCCCGCTGCGCTGCAGGACCTGGCCCAGAAACTGACGGATCGCCGCATGGAACAGCGCCACGCTGACGGCGCCCAGCGCATTGCCCAGGCCGGCGCTCAGCAGGCTGGGCAGGCGGCCGGCGTTGGACAGCAGCGCATAGGCCAGGCCCTGGCTTGCGACGGCCAGCATCCACAGGCGCAGGCCGTTGCGCCGGTCGGCCTCGCCGCGCGCGATCCACAGCATCGCGGCGCTGGCCAGCAGTGCGCAGGTCTGGGCCAGGAAGAGGGTGCGGACGTCCATGGCCGGCGAGGTTCAGGCGCTGCGGTTCAGGGCGTCCAGCCGCGCCACCGTGCCCACATCGGTCCAGGGCCCGGCGTAGAACTCGGCGCCGATGCGGCCGGCGGCGATGCCGGCGTCCAGAGAGGGCCGCAGCCGCGCGCGCGTGCCTGGGGTGATGCCGGCGAACATCTCGGCGCGGTACAGGCCGATGCAGGACCAGGTGTGGCGCGGCCCGCCCTCATTGGCGGCCAGGCCCTCGGCGCTGATCGCGAAGTCGCCATCGGGGTGGTGCGGGCTGTTGGCCACCATCCACAGATGGGCCAGCCGCGCGCCGTCGGCGAAGCGCCGCGCCTGATCGGCGTCGAAGCGGAACTCCGGCAGAAAGACATCGGCTGAGACCACCCAGAAGGCCGCGTCGCCATCGGCCGTCAGCAGCGGCAGGGCCTGGGCGATGCCGCCGGCGGTCTCCAGTGCCTGCGCCTCGACCGAGTAATGCAGGCGCAGGCCCCAGGCGCTGCCGTCGCCCAGCGTGGCCGGGAACTGCTCGGACAGCCAGGCCGTGTTGATCACGATATCGCGCACGCCAGCGGCGGCCAGGGCCTCGATATGCCAGACGATCAGCGGCTTGCCGCGTACGCTCAGCAGCGGCTTCGGGGTGGTGTCGGTCAGCGGCCGCATGCGCTCGCCGCGCCCGGCCGCGAGGATGATGGCTCGCATGGGGCGGAAGTGTAGGGTGCGCCGTCGGGGGTCAGTCCGGTGGCCCCAGGCCCAGCGGCGCGGGCACCAGGTTCAGGATGCGGGCGAACAAGGCCTGGTACTCGGCGTCCGGCACATGGCCGGTCAGCGGGTCGCGGTTGCCGGCGAAGGCCTCGTCGAGCTCGGCCCAGTCCTCGGGGCCGAGCACCTGCTCGGCCAGCGGCAGCACCTCGCGCTCCTCCAGCGCCATATGCTGCAGATAGGCGTCGACATAGCGCCGGGCGGCCTGCTCGAAGGCGGCGCGGCGCGGCTCGCCGAGCAGCTCGAAGGCCAGCAGCCGGTGCTGCAGCTCGCGCACCGCGCGCTCGCCGCGGCCGTGGTCGGCGTCGAGCCGGTCCAGCAGCTCGCGCGACTGCGGCGCCCGCGCCCGCAGCTTCGGAAACAGCAGCTCGGTTTCCTTCGGGTGGTGCAGGCGCTCGGGGAACTCATCGACATAGAACAGCATCGCGCGCAGCGCATCGAAATCGGGCCGGCTGCCCTGCTGGCGGTGCTGGGCCAGCAGCAGCGGTATCGTGCGCAGCATCGCGGCCAGCGCATGGTGTTCGTCGCGGATGATGCGAAGCGTCAGTGCGGTCATCGGTGTCTCCGGCAGTGCATGGCGCAGCGTGCCAGCTCGGGCGCCGCGAGGTCTTGCTCTGGGTCAAGCCGGGGTGGGGCCGGCGGCCAAGTAAAATCCCACGTTTACCCGCAACTCCGCCCGCACCCACCATGGCTCAAACCGCTGCAAGCAACCCCACTTTGATGGCCAACGCCATTCGCGCACTGGCCATGGACGCCGTGCAGCAAGCCAATTCGGGCCACCCCGGCGCACCGATGGGCATGGCCGATATCGCCGTCGCGCTGTGGGGCCGCCATCTGCGCCACAACCCGGCCAACCCGCAATGGGCCGACCGCGACCGCTTCGTGCTGAGCAATGGCCACGGCTCGATGCTGATCTATGCGCTGCTGCACCTGACGGGCTACGACTTGCCGATGGCCGAGCTGAAGGCCTTCCGCCAGCTGCACAGCAAGACCCCGGGCCATCCCGAGGTGGGCATCACCCCCGGCGTCGAGACCACCACCGGCCCGCTGGGCCAGGGCATCACCAATGCGGTGGGCCTGGCGCTGGCCGAGAAGATGCTGGCCAAGGAGTTCAACCGTGACGGCCATGCGGTGGTGGACCACCACACCTATGCCTTCCTGGGCGACGGCTGCCTGATGGAGGGCATCAGCCACGAGGCCTGCGCGCTGGCCGGCGCCTGGAAGCTGAACAAGCTGATCGCGATCTACGACGACAACGGCATCTCGATCGACGGCCAGGTCGCCCCCTGGTTCATCGACAACACCGCCCAGCGTTTCGAGGCCTATGGCTGGAACGTCATCGGCCCGGTCGACGGCCATGATGTCGATGCGGTCGACGCCGCAATCGCGCTGGCCAAGATGAGCACCGACATGCCCTCGCTGATCATCGCGAAGACCCATATCGGCAAGGGCTCGCCCAACCGTGCCAACACCGCCAAGGCCCATGGCGAGCCGCTGGGCGGCGACGAGATCAAGCTGACCCGCGAGGCGCTGGGCTGGGCGCATGAGCCCTTCGTCGTGCCGGCCGAGGTCTATGCCGACTGGGACGCCAAGGCCAAGGGCGCCGCGCTGGAGCAGGCCTGGGACGAGCGTTTCGACGCCTATGCCACGGCCCACCCCGAACTGGCCGCCGAGTTCCAGCGCCGCATGGCCGGCGTGCTGCCGGCCAACTTCGCGCAGACCGCGGTGGACGCGGTGGTGGCCGCCCACACCAAGGGCGAGACCGTCGCCAGCCGCAAGGCCAGCCAGCTGGCGCTGGAAGCCTTCACCGCCGCCGTGCCCGAGCTGCTGGGCGGCTCGGCCGATCTGACCGGCTCCAACCTGACCAATACCAAGAGCACGCCGGCCTTCCGCCTGGAGGCCGATGGCTCGAGCAACGGCGGCCGCCACATCAACTACGGCGTGCGCGAGTTCGGCATGGCCGCCATCATGAACGGCATTGCGCTGCATGGCGGCTACATCCCCTACGGCGGCACCTTCCTGACCTTCAGCGACTACAGCCGCAATGCGATCCGCATGGCCGCGCTGATGAAGCAGCGCGTCATCCATGTGTTCACGCACGACTCGATCGGCCTGGGCGAGGACGGCCCGACCCACCAGAGCATCGAGCATGTGGCCAGCCTGCGCCTGATCCCGGGCCTGGATGTCTGGCGCCCGGCCGATACCACCGAGACCGCCGTGGCCTGGACCATGGCCATCGGCAATGCCACCCGCCCCAGCGTGCTGGCACTGAGCCGGCAGAACCTGCCCTATGCGCCCAAGGCCAATCTGGACGAGATCAGCAAGGGCGGCTATGTCCTGAGCGAGCCGGCCGAGGTGGGCCTGAAGAAGAAGGCCCAGGGCGTCATCATCGCCACCGGCTCCGAGGTGCAACTGGCCCTGCATGCCCAGGCATCGCTGGCCGCCGAGGGCATCGCGGTGCGCGTGGTCTCGATGCCCTCGACCACGGTGTTCGACCGCCAGGACGCCAAGTACAAGAAGGCCGTGCTGCCCGAAGGCCTGCCGCGCGTCGCGGTGGAAATGGGGGTCAGCGATGGCTGGTGGAAGTACGGCGTCGCCGCCGTCGTCGGCATCGACAGCTACGGCGAGTCGGCCCCGGCGCCGGTGCTGTTCAAGCATTTCGGCTTCACGCCCGAGAATGTGGTGGACACGGTCAAGGTGGCACTGGGCCTGGCCCGTTTGAAGACGAAGAAGTGATGGTTTGAGTTCGAAGGGGTGCGTGGCGCCCCTTTTTCATGGATTTTGCTTTTCTGACTTAGGAGACCTCTATGACGATCAAGATCGGTATCAACGGCTTCGGCCGCATCGGCCGCATGGTGTTCCGCGCCGCCATCGCCAACTTCAAGGACATTGAAGTCGTCGGCATCAACGACCTGCTGGAGCCCGACTACCTGGCTTACATGCTGAAGTACGACAGCGTGCACGGCAAGTTCGACGGCGAGGTCGCGGTCGACGGCAATACCCTGGTCGTCAACGGCAAGAAGATCCGCCTGACGCAGGAGCGTGATCCCGCCAACCTGAAGTGGAACGAAGTCGGTGCCGACATCGTCGTCGAAGCCACCGGCCTGTTCCTGGACAAGGCCAGCGGCGAGAAGCATCTGGCCGCTGGCGCCAAGAAGGTGGTGTTCTCGGCCCCGAGCAAGGACGACACGCCGATGTTCGTGTTCGGCGTCAATGACAAGACCTATGCCGGCCAGGCCATCATCTCGAACGCTTCCTGCACGACCAACTGCCTGGCCCCGCTGGCCAAGGTGCTGAACGACAAGTGGGGCATCAAGCGCGGCCTGATGACCACCGTGCACGCCGCCACCGCGACCCAGAAGACCGTCGACGGCCCGAGCAACAAGGACTGGCGCGGCGGCCGCGGCATCCTGGAAAACATCATTCCGTCGAGCACCGGTGCGGCCAAGGCCGTCGGCGTCGTGATCCCCGAGCTGAACAAGAAGTTGACCGGCATGAGCTTCCGCGTGCCGACCTCGGACGTGTCGGTGGTGGACCTGACCGTGGAGCTGAACAGCGAGGCCTCGTACAAGGAGATCTGCGCCGAGTTCAAGGCCCAGTCGGAAGGCGCGCTGAAGGGCGTGCTGGGCTATACCGAGGACAAGGTGGTGGCCACCGACTTCCGCGGCGACGCCCGCACCTCGATCTTCGACGCCGACGCCGGCATCGCGCTGGACTCCACCTTCGTCAAGCTGGTGGCCTGGTATGACAACGAGTGGGGCTACTCGAACAAGGTGCTCGAGATGGTGCGCGTGATTTCCAAGTAAGCAGCCCGTCCTGTTGACCTCAAGGCCTTGCCCGGCGACGGGCAAGGCCTTTTTGCTTGGTCGCCCGAACACCCGGGTGGTTTTGCGTTTGTTTACACACGGACGCAAAGGTCGGCCCTCTAAACTGCGCTGATCGCGCCCGCTGGGCGTGCCCGAGCCCAGAATGGGTCAAACCATGAAGCGCCTACGCAGCCCCGTGTTCCGTCCCTCTTTGCTGGCCCTGGGCCTGGCCGGCCTGCCTATCGGCCTGTCGGCCGCGACAGCCCCGGCGAGCGCAAGCGACGAGGCACAGGCCCGCGTGATCGTGCGCTTCAAGGCGGCCGCGCCTTCGGTGCTGGCCAAACCCATGGCCAGCCGGGCGGCGCCCGCCGAGGTGGCCGATCTGGCCGGTCAGCGCGCCCATGCGCTGGCGCTACGCACCGGGCTGGCGGCCCGGGGTGGTCTGCGCGCCGGCCTGAGCCTGGATGCCCGGACCCAGGTGGTGCGCGCCCAGGGGCTGAGCTCGGCCGATCTGGCGCGGCGCCTGGCGGCCGATCCGGAGGTCGAGCAGGTCGAGGTCGACCATCTGCGGCGTCACAGCCTGGTGCCCAATGACCCGGCCTATGCGACCGTGGCCGGGTCGGGGCCTGCGGCCGGGCAGTGGTACCTGAAGCCGCCGGCCGGCGAGGTCGTCTCCGGCATCAATGCGCCGACCGCCTGGGACCGCACGACCGGCAGTGCTTCCATCGTCGTTGCGGTGCTCGACACCGGCGTGCTCCCCGATCATCCCGATCTGGCGGCCAATCTGGTCGGCGGCTATGACTTCGTGGCCTACAACAACGCGGATGCCCGCGGCCTGGCGATGGCCAATGACGGCAATGGTCATGACAGCAATGCCTCCGATCCCGGCGACTGGGTGACACAGGCCGATGTCAATACCGGCACCTTCGGCGCCGAGTGCACCAGCGAGGATGTGGGCAACAGCTCCTGGCACGGCACGCGCGTCGCCGGCCTGATCGCGGCCGTCAGCAACAACGGCCTGGGCATGGCCGGCGTGGCCTGGGGCGCCAAGGTGCTGCCGGTGCGGGTGCTGGGCAAGTGCGGTGGTTTTGATTCCGACATCATGGCCGGCATGCGCTGGGCCATGGGCGTCGATGTGCCGGGCGTGCCCAGCAATCCGAACCCGGCCCGGGTGCTGAACCTGAGCCTGGGCGGCGGTGCGAGTTGCGGGACCTTCTATCCCCAGGTGATTGCCGAGGCCACGGCCCGCAATGTGGTGGTGGTTGCGGCGGCCGGCAACTCGGCCGGTCATGCGGTCGGCGCGCCGGGCAGTTGCGCCGGCGTCGTCACCGTGGCCGGCCTGCGCCATGTCGGCTCCAAAGTGGGTTTCTCCAGCATCGGGCCGCAGGTCACGCTCAGCGCGCCCGGCGGCAACTGCGTCAATGTCGATGCCAATGGCAATGCGACGGGCCCCTGCCTCTACCCGCTCTACAGCACCGGCAATAGCGGGACTCAAGGGCCGGTGGCGGCCGACAACAGCTACACCAGCGGTGTTGGCACCAGCTTCTCGACCCCGCTGGTCAGTGGCACGGTGGCGCTGATGCTGAGTCTGCAGCCCAGCCTGACGACCAGCCAGGTGCGCAATCTGCTGACCTCGACCGTGCGCCCCTTCCCGACCACCGGCGCCACCGCCGGCACCGCCAGCTGCCAGGCACCCAGCAACGCCGAGCAGCTGGAGTGCTATTGCACGACCAGCACCTGCGGCGCCGGCATGCTCGACGCGGGCGCCGCCGTCGCGGCTGCCGTACCCGCGCCGACACCTGCACCGGCACCTGCACCAACGCCAACGCCAATTCCGACACCGACACCGACACCGACACCGACACCCGCACCCGCACCCGCACCCGCACCGAGCACCGACGGCGGAGGAGGAGGTGGTGGTGGTGGCGCCAGCAGCCTGGCCTGGTTGCTGGGCCTGGGCGTGGCCAGCCTGGCGCTGCGGCGGGGTCGCCCCTCAGGCCGCGCTGGCGGCTGAGGCGGCGGGCGCTGGCGGGCAGGTCTTGAAGCCCGGCGCCAGCGCAGGGTCCTTGGCGTTCAGCAGACGGGCCTGCACGCTGCCATCGGCGCTGGGCAGTTGCAGGCTGTGCAACTGGCCGGGCGCCTGCAGCTGCAGCACCCGCAGCCCGCGCAGCGCGCGCTTTTCGTAGGAGGCCAACGCGGCCTCGGCGGCCTCGGCGCTGGCATGCTGGCTCAGCACCAGGCTGGGCTGCTCGCCCTGCGGGGCCGGCAGCGGCTCGTAAGCCAGGCGCAGGCGCTTGAAGACCTCTTCCTTGCGGGCCTGCTGCTCGGCCGACTCGAGCTTGTTGGTCGCCACCACCCAGCGGCCTGGCTGATCGCTGCTCTGCACCCGCCAGTCGCTGCTGCCGAGGCCGAAGCGTTCGAGCGCGGCCTGGGCCGCCTTCAAGGCCTCGTCGCCGGGCAGCGGTGCCAGCTCCAGGCAGCCGCGTGTCTGCATCGCGCTGATGGCCTGCGGCGACAGCACCGTGACACGCTCGGCATGCTGGGCCAGCTTCAGGCGCTCGGGCTCGCCCTCACCGCCGGCGCGCAGGCCCAGCACGGTGTCGAGTAAACCCTGGCTCCAGCCGAAGAACAGCAGATTCAGCAGCAGCAGGGCAATAACCAGGACTCTCAGCATGGGCTCAAGAGGCCTCGTCGGCGGCCAGGCGCACACTGATCTCGCCGCCGGCCACCGCCTGCGGGCCCGAGGCCGTCTGCAACAGCAGCTCGCCCTGGGCGTTGACGCCCTGGGCCAGACCCTCCAGTGCGCCGGCCGTGACGTGGCGGCCCAGCAGCAGGTCGCGCCGCGCATAGGCGGATTGCCAGGGGGCGAAGCCAGCTGTCTGGAAGTCCAGCAGGGCCTGGATCAGCGGCCGAGCCACCCGCGCCAGCACCGCCGGAGGATCGAGCTGCGGCTGCAACTCGGCCAGCGAGGCAAAGCCGGTCTGGTACTGGGCATCGGCGGCCGGCGGTTGGCCGCCGACATTCAGGCCGACGCCGACCACCACCATGCGCTGGCCGGCGGCCGGCACGGTCTCGATCAGGATGCCGCCCAATTTTCGGCCATCGAGCCAGATGTCATTGGGCCACTTCAGCTGCAGGCGCGGCGTGGCCTCGGTGGGGGGCTCCAGTGCGTCGGCGATCGCGCAGCCTACCGCCAGCGACAGCCCCGACCAGTCGCTCAGCGACATCGGCAGGGCCAACGAGAAGGTCAGCGAGGCGCCAGGTCCGGCGTGCCAGCTGCGGCCCATGCGGCCGCGGCCATGGGTCTGGTGCTCGGCCACCAGCAGGCAGGGCTGCAGATCGTGGGCGCGGCGGCCATAGGGGCTGGGCTCGAACGATTGGCGGGCGTCGCTGCGCACCCGCTCCAGCAGGGCCGAGTTGGTCGACTCGGCACGGGCCAGCACCTCGATGCTCATGCCCGGCAGCAGCGCCTCCAGGTCTTGCCAGAGGGCTTCAACCCCCCACTGTTGATGTTCGGCCATGGGCTCTGTGTTCAGGTGCTGCTGCGTTGGTTGTGACGTTGACTGTTACGTTTGGGCGCGAGCATCGTGCCACGACAGTCGGCGCTGCCGCAATAACAGGCGAATTCTTTTTTCAGCTTGGGCGTGTAGCGCTCGTCGATCACCAGGCCATAGTCGTAGAACAGCTCCTCGCCGGGCAGCAGATCGCGCAGCGCCTTGATGAAGACGCGGCCGTCGTCGGTCTCGTCGGCCTCGCAATTGGGCTCGCAGCTGTGGTTGATCCAGCGCGAGCTGTTGCCGCCGTGCAGCGCGTCGATGACCTCGCCGGTCTCGATATGAAAGTAGAAGGTGTGGTTGGGCTGGCTGGGGTCGTGGGGATGGCGGTCCATGGCCTCGTCCCAGCTGATGCGCTCGCCGGTGTACTCGATCAGGGTCTCGCCGGCCTGGATGTAGTCGATCGCGTAGACACCACGGCCGTGCACGCCCGAGCGGCGCACCTGGATGCGGCGGCCGGTCTTGACCTGGGGCTTGGCCTGATTCTTGGGCGCGGGCTTCTTGGCGGCGGCGGCTTGCGTCATCGTTCGAGTTGGTTACATTGAAATCATGGGCGTGCGCGCGTGTGCGTGTGCGCGAGGCCGGATTGTAGGCAGGCTGCCAGCGATACTCGCGGCGGTCCGCCAAAAGAAAGAACCATGAGCAAGTCACTGATCATTGCCGAGAAGCCGAGTGTTGCGCAGGACATCGTGCGCGCGCTGACGCCCCAGTCGGGCAAGTTCGAGAAGTACGACGAATACTTCGAGAACGAGCATTACGTCGTCAGCTCGGCGGTCGGCCATCTGGTCGAGATCAAGGCGCCGGAAGAGTTCGACGTCAAGCGCGGCAAATGGAGCTTCAACAATCTGCCGGTGATCCCGCCGCATTTCGACCTGAACCCGATCGACAAGAGCAAGGGCCGGCTCAATGCCCTGGTCAAACTGATACGCCGCAAGGACGTCACCAGCCTGATCAATGCCTGTGACGCGGGCCGCGAAGGGGAGCTGATCTTCCGCCTGATCATTCAGTACGCCGGCACGGCCAAGGCCGCGATCACCAAGCCGGTGAGCCGGTTGTGGCTGCAGTCGATGACGCCGCAAGCCATCCGCGATGGCTTCGACAAGCTGCGCAGCGACAAGCAGATGCTGCCGCTGGCCGATGCCGCGCGCTGCCGTTCCGAGGCCGACTGGCTGGTGGGGATCAATGGCACGCGGGCGATGACGGCCTTCAACTCGCGCGATGGCGGTTTCTTCCTGACCACGGTGGGCCGGGTGCAGACGCCCACCTTGTCCATCGTCGTCGAGCGCGAGGAGAAGATCCGCAAGCACGTCTACCGCGACTACTGGGAGGTGCGCGGCAGCTTCGACGCCGTCGCCGGCCAGTACGAGGGCAAGTGGTTCGACCCCAAGTTCAAGAAGGGCGAGGACGCCGAGGCGCGCGCCGACCGGCTGTGGAACAAGGCCGATGCGGACGCGATCGCCGCCGCCGTGCAGGGCCAGCCGGCCAGCGTGAGCGAAGAGAGCAAGCCCACCACCAGCAGCTGCGGCGGGCTCTACGACCTGACCACCTTGCAGCGCGAGGCCAATTCGCGCTTCGGCTTCTCGGCCAAGACCACCTTGAGCCTGGCCCAGGCCCTGTACGAGAAGCACAAGGTGCTGACCTACCCGCGGACCGACTCGCGCTTCCTGCCCGAGGACTATCTGGCCGTGGCCAAGCAGACCGCCGAGATGATCGCCAGCGAGGACCTGCCGGGTCCGCTGCGCGAGCTGGCGGCGCATGCCAAGACCGCGATCAAGAACGGCTATATCAAGCCGACCAAGAAGGTCTTCGACAACGCCAAGGTCTCGGACCACTTCGCCATCATCCCCACCTTGCAGGCGCCCAAGAGCCTGACCGAGATCGAGGCCAAGCTCTATGACTTGGTGGTCAAGCGCTTCCTCGCGGTGTTCTTCCCGCCGGCCGAGTTCCAGGTGACGACGCGGATCTCGACGGTCAAGGCCCAGATCAACGGGGACAGCAAGGAGTTCAACTTCCAGACCAATGGCAAGGTGCTGGTCAAGCCGGGCTGGCTGGCCGTCTATGGCAAGGAAGTCCAGGAGGACGATGCCAATCTGGTGGCGGTGGCGCCGGGCGAGCTGGTCGCGACCGAGAGCGTCGACGTCAAGGCCCTGCAGACCAAGCCGCCGGCCCGCTATACCGAAGCCACCTTGCTGTCGGCGATGGAAGGCGCGGGCAAGCTGATCGACGACGACGAGCTGCGCGAGGCCATGGCCGAGAAGGGCCTGGGCACGCCGGCGACGCGGGCCGCGACCATCGAAGGCCTGCTGACCGAGAAATACATGCTGCGCGAGGGCCGCGAGCTGATCCCGACGGCCAAGGCCTTCCAGCTGATGACCTTGCTGCGCGGCCTGGATGTGCAGGAGCTGACCCGCCCCGAGCTGACCGGCGACTGGGAGTTCAAGCTTGCCGAGATGGAGAAGGGCCGGCTGGAGCGCGACGCCTTCATGGCCGAGATCGCCGCGATGACCGAGAAGGTCGTGCAAAAGGCCAAGTCCTATGACCGCGACACGATTCCGGGCGACTACGCGACCCTGAAGACGCCGTGCCCGAAGTGCGCCGGCATCGTCAAGGAGAACTACCGCCGCTTCACCTGCACCGGCAAGGACGGCGCCTCGGAGGGCTGCGGCTTCTCGATCGGCAAGATCCCGGGCGGCCGCAGCTTCGAGCTGCACGAGGTCGAGAAATTCCTGGCCGACAAGAAGATCGGCCCGCTGGAAGGCTTCCGCTCCAAGGCCGGCTGGCCCTTCACCGCCGAGCTGGCCCTGGTCTATGACGAGGAGATCAGCAACTGGAAGCTGGAGTTCGACTTCGGCGAGGATGCCAAGAAGGCCGAGGGCGACGGCGAGCCGGTCGACTTCGGCGGCCAGGAATCGCTGGGCGCCTGCCCGAAGTGCCAGGGCCATGTCTACGAGCACGGCAGCAACTACGTCTGCGAGCACGCGGTCGGCGCGGCCGTCACCTGCGACTTCAAGAGCGGCAAGATCATCCTGCAGCAGCCGATCGAGACGGGCCAGATGCGCAAGCTGCTGGCCGAGGGCAAGACCGAGCTGCTGGAGAACTTCGTCTCGAACAAGACCCGCCGCAAGTTCAAGGCCTTCCTGGCCTATGACAAGAAGGAGGGCAAGGTGATGTTCGAGTTCGAGCCGCGCGCCGCCAAGGTGCCGGCGGCCAAGAAGGCGGCCGCGAAGAAGGCCACGGCCAAGAGCTAGGCGGCTAAGCGGGGGCTAGCCCCTCGCCGCGCAGCACCGGCTCGGCGGCCAGGCGCTCGCGGGCGAAGTCCACAAAGGCGCGCACCTTGGCCGGTGCGCGCCGCCCGGCCGGGTAGACGATGTGCACCGGCACCGGCGGCAGCTCATGCTCGGCCAGCACGATGGACAGGCGCCCGGCGCGCAGGCCCTCGGCCGCCTGGTAGGCCAGGCAGCGCGTCAGGCCCTGGCCGGCCTCGGCCGCGGCGATGCTGACCTCGTTGTTATTGCTGACCCAGGCGACGCGCGGATGGGCCACCTGGCCGTCGCGGAAGCGCCAGGGCTTGGGCGTCAGCGCATCGAAGGAAAAACCGATGGCCTGGTGCCGTGCCAGGTCTTGCGGGGTCTGCGGCCGGCCCTCGCGGGCCAGATACTCGGGCGAGCCCACCACCAGGCGCCGCAGGCTGCCCACCGGCAACGCGGTCAGGCCCGAGTCGGGCAGGTGGGCGATGCGCACGGCGACATCGATGCCCTCGTCGAGCAGATGGACCAGGCGGTCGACGAAGAGGCTGCGCAGCTGCACGCGCGGCTGTGCGCGCAGAAAGTCCGCGATCAGCGGCGCCACATGCAGGCGGCCGAACATCTGTGGCGCGGTGATCGCCAGCAGGCCCTGAGCCTCGCCCTGCACGCCGGCCGCCGCGCGCTCGGCCTCGTCCAGCTCGGCCAGGATGCGGCGGCAGTCCTGCAGAAAACGCTCGCCGGTCTCGGTCAGCCGCACCGAGCGGGTGCTGCGCTGCAGCAGCAGCACGCCCAGCCGCCCCTCCAGCGCCGCGATCGCCCGGGTCACGGCCGGCGGCGAGCAGTCCAGGCGGCGCGCGGCGGCGGCAAAGCCGGCCGCATCGGCCACGGCCACAAAGGCGCGCAGGCTTTGCAAATGGTCCATTGTTTCGAGCGGCGTAATTCTGAAAGCCTGACTATCGGTATTCAAAACGGTATTGGCAATAGATAAGGTCAAGCCTCCTCACAACGGAGTCTTTGATGACCGCGATCACCCCACCCCTGCGTCTGTACCGCCTGGCCGCCTCGGGCCATTGCCACCGGGTCGAGCTGATGCTGAGCCTGCTGGGCCTGCCCTATGAAGTCGTTCATGTCGATCTGCTGGCCGGCGAGCAGCGCCGGCCCGAGTTCCTGGCGCTGAACCCGCTGGGCCAGGTGCCGGTGCTGGTGGACGGCGATCTGGTGCTCAGCGACAGCAACGCCATCCTGCTCTATCTGGTCTTGCGCTATGCGCCCGACAGCCATTGGCTGCCGAGCGGCCCGGTGGGCACGGCACGGCTGCAGCGCTGGTTCAGCCTGGCGGCCAGCTGGCTGGACGGCGTGGCCGGCGCGCGCTTCGCGGGCCTGGTTGGCCGGCCGGTCGAGGAGCGCAGCCTGGTGCAGGGCCGCCATCTGTTCGCCTTCATGGAGGCCGAGCTGCAGAACCGCGACTGGCTGCTGGACGGTGCCGCGCCCAGCCTGGCCGATATCTCGCTCTACAGCTACAGCTCGCAGGCGGGGCTGGGCGGCCTGGCGCTGGATCCCTACCCGCGCATCCGCGCCTGGCTGGCCCGGGTCGAGGCCTTGCCCGGGTTCATTGCGCTGCCGGATCGTCTGTGATGGCCGCCCCTTCTTCATCCGCAGCCGGTACCTTCCATGCCGGTGAGCAGGCCTTGCAGGCCCGGGTCGGTCTGCGCGAGCGCCTGGCCGAGATCGCCCCGGTGGTGCTGCGCGACCACATGCCCGACCAGCACCGCGAGCTGTTCGAGAAGCTGCCGACCCTGCTGCTGGGCAGCCTGGACCCGCAGGGCCGGCCCTGGGCCACGATGCTGGCCGGGCCGCCGGGCTTTGTCCGCACGCCGGACGCGCGCGCCATGCACCTGGCCGTCGTGCCTGATGCCGGCGACCCGGCGCTGGCCACGCTGGCCCCCGGCGCGCCGGTGGGCGTGCTGGGCCTGGAGCCGCACACGCGGCGGCGCAATCGGATGAACGGCCGCGTGCGCGCCTTCGACAGTCAGCAAGGCCTGGCGCTGGCGGTCGAGCAGAGCTTCGGCAACTGCCCCAAATACATCCAGGCCCGCCGGCCCGAGCCGCAGCCACCGGGCGTTGCGGTGCCGGTCTGGCTGGGCCCGGGGCTGGACGCCGCCGCCCGCGCGCTGATCGCGCGCAGCGACACCTTGTTCATCGCCAGCGCCTCGGCACCCCGGCCCGAGGGCGGGCCCGAGCAGGGGGTCGATGTCTCGCACCGCGGCGGCGAGCCGGGTTTCGTGCAACTGGCGCAGGGGGAGGACGGCGCCCTGCTGCTGAGCCTGCCCGACTACCCGGGCAACCAGTTCTTCAACACCCTGGGCAATCTGAGCCTCTATCCGCAGGCCGGTCTGCTCTTTGTCGACTACGCAGGCGGCGGCCTGCTGCAGCTGCAGGCCGAGGCGGAACTGCTGTGGGACGACGAAGTGGCGCGAGCCCCCTGGCCGGGGGCGCAGCGGGTCTTGCGCCTGCGGGTGCAGCGGGCGGTCTGGCGCGCGGCGGTGCTGCCCTGGCGCTGGAGCGCGCCCGAGCCGGCGGCGCAGTTCGGGACGCTGCGCGCGCAGCCGGGCTGAGCTTGGCGGGGCCTTGGCTAGTGGTTTACGCTGATGTTTTTTAAGAATGCTACAAATATATTAACAACAACAGCAGTGAAAACACAGCAACACAGGAGCAGCAGCCATGAGCCATCAACCCCGCTGGACCGGCATCTTCCCGGCCGTCACGACCAAGTTCTTCGCCGATGAACGCATCGACGCCGAAGGCACGGCCCGCCATATCGACTTCCAGATCCGCAACGGCATCCACGGTGTCGTGACCTGCGGCTCGCTGGGCGAGGCCAGCACCCTGAGCCTGGAAGAGAAGCTGGAGGTGGCCCGCATCGCGCTGGACGCCGCTGGCGGCCGGGTGCCGGTGCTGGCCAATGTCTCGGAGACCAGCACCCGCGAGGCGCTGCGCTATATCGAGGGCGCGAACAAGTTGGGCGTGGCCGGCTATATGGTGATGCCCTCGGTGATCTATGTGGCCGACGCCCGCGAGGCGATGCTCAATGTGCGCACCATGGCCGAGGCCGCGCAGAAGCCGGTGATGGTCTACAACAACCCGGTGGCCTACCGCGTCGATCTGAAGCCGGAGCATATGCAGGAGTTGGCCGACTGCCAATGGATCGCCGCGATCAAGGAAAGCACCGGCGACATCCGCCGCATCACCGATCTGCGCAATACGCTGGGCGACCGCTACCAGCTCTTCCTGGGCGTCGACGATCTGGCCTATGAGGGCCTGGCGCTGGGCTGCGACGGCCTGCTGGCCGGTGTCGGCTGCGCCTTCCCGCGCGAGACCGTCGCGCTGTTCGACCTGATGAAGGCTGGGCAGTGGGCCGAGGCGCTGAAGCTCTATCAGTGGATGACGCCGATGCTGCATCTGGACGTGTCCAACAAGCTGGTGCAGAACCTGAAGCTGATCGACGCGCTGGTGGGCGTGGGCAGCGAGCATATGCGCCGGCCGCGCCTGCCGCTGATCGGCGAGGAGCGCGCCTTCGTCACCGCCGTGGTCGAGAAGGCGCTGGCAACGCGCCCGGCCCAGTACCGCTCGGTGGCCTGATCAGAGCCAGGCCCGCACGATGAACGACGCTGCTGCACCGCGACACCTCTGGGCCCGCCGGGTGCAGCAGGCCTCCGCCGCCGTCCTGAAGCTCGAACGTCTGGCCTTGATGGGCCTGATGGGCGGGCTGACCCTATTGATACTGCTGAACGTCGTGACCCGCTACAGCGGCGTGCCGATCTACTGGGTCGACGAGGCGGCGGTCTATCTGGTGGTCTGGCTCTGCTTTGTCGGCGCCTCGGCAATGACAAGGCTGCGGCTGGACTTCGCGGTCAGCCTGCTGACCGACCATCTCGGCGAGCGCAACGCGCGCCGGCTCAAGGCCCTGGCCACCTTCGGCGTGCTGTGCTTCGGGCTGGCGATGCTGGCGATGTGCTGGCTGTGGATGGACCCGGTGGGCATTGCCCGCTACGGCTTCGATGCCAAGGAGTATGCGGCCGAGAGCTTCAATTTTCTCTACACCGAGCGCACCCAGACGCTGAACTGGCCGACCTGGATCGTGCAGTCCATCCTGCCGCTTTTCGGCCTGACGTTCAGCCTGCATGCGGCGGCCAATCTGGTCGAGGACCTGGGCCTGCGGCCGCGTGCCGAGGTCAAGGGCTTCGATATCCACAACGCTGAAGAAGCGGTGAATTGAGATGCTGACCGGCGCCTTCTTCCTCTTCGTGATGCTGGTCGGCGTGCCGATCGGCGTCTGCCTGTGCCTGGCCGGCATCGTCTATATCTACAGCAACGGCAATACCGTGCTATTGCAGTCCTTTCCCAGCCAGATGTTCGGCGGGGTCGACAGCTACGGCCTGATCGCGATTCCGCTGTTCATCCTGATCGGCGAGATCATGAGCAGCGGCGGCATCACGCGCCGCCTGGTGGAGCTGGCGATGGCCTTTGTCGGCTCGGTGCGCGGTGGCCTGGCCTATGTCAACATCCTCGCGAACATGATGGTCTCGTCCATCATCGGCTCGGCCACGGCCCAGGTCGCCATCATGTCCAAGATCATGGTGCCGGAGATGGAGAAGCAGGGCTATGACAAGACCTTCGCGGCCGGCGTCACCGTCTATGGCGGCATGCTGGGCCCCATCATCCCGCCCTCGGTGATGTTCGTGGTCTACAGCGTGCTGGCCCAGGTCGCGGTCGGCGACATGCTGACCGCCGGCATCCTGCCGGGCATCGTGCTGACCCTGCTGTTCTTTGTCGTGATCGCCTGCATGGGTGTGATCTACAAATACCCGCGCAGCGAGCGCAGGACCCTGCGCGAGCGCGCCCGCACCGCGCTGGCCGCCTCGCCGACGCTGCTGATCCCCATCGTCATCGTCGGCTCCATCCTCGGCGGCTTCGCCAACCCGACCGAGGCGGCGGCGGTTGGCGCGGTCGCGGCGGCGCTGATCGGCCGCTATGTGACGCGCGAGTTCCGCTTCGGCATGCTGCCGGCCATCCTCTTGCGCGCGGCGGTCTACTCGGCCATCGTGCTTTTTCTTGTCGCCGCGGCGGCCGTGTTCTCCTGGCTGCTGATCTACGGCAAGGTGCCGCAGGCGGCGGCGGCGTGGATACAGACCGTGGCCAAGGACCCGGTCAGCTTTCTGCTGCTGGTCAATGTGATCCTCTTGATCATCGGCACCGTGATCGACGGCATCCCCGGCCTGATCATGACCGTGCCCATCCTCTTGCCTATCGCCACCGAGGTCTACGGCATCGACCCGCGCCATTTCGGCGTGGTCGTCGTCGTCAACCTGGTGCTGGGCCTGATGTCGCCGCCGGTGGGGCTGAGCTTCTTTGTCGCGGCCGCCGTGACCGGCGCCAAGCCGGGAAAGATGTTCATCGTCACGCTGCCGTTCTTCGTGATCTGCTGCGTCGCGCTGGTGCTGCTGTCGCTGTTCCCGAGTCTCTCGCTCGCTCTCCTGAACTAACACCCGAAAGGTCCTCGCCATGACTCTGCTGACCCGTCGCCAACTCGTGCAAGCCGGTGCCGCGCTGGCCGCCCCCGCCTTCATCGGCCAGGCCCGCGCCCAGGCCAAGGAATTCCGCCTCGGCCTGATCACGCCGGCCGGCCATTCCTGGAACCGTGCCGCGCTGGCCTTCGGCGAGAGCATCAAGAAGGAAAGCAACGGCCGCCTGTCCGTCACCGTTTTCCACTCGGGCCAGTTGGGCAACGAGTCGGCGATGATGCAGCAGCTGCAGACCGGCGCGCTGGACATGGGCTGGATCCAGGCCGCCGAGCTGGGCTCGCGGGTCGCTAGCGTCGCGGCCATCAACGCGCCCTATCTGGTGCGCTCGACCACCGACGTCGCCAAGCTGGTGCGCCACGAGGCCGCGCTGAAGCTCCTGGACGTGCTGCCGCGCGAGACCGGCACCATAGGCCTGGGCTGGGGCATCACCGGCATGCGCGTGGTGTTCTCGACCAAGGAGATCGCCGGCGTCAAGGACATCAAGGGCATGAAGCTGCGCATCAACCCGACGCCGGTCTACCGCGACTTCTACCAGTCGCTGGGTGCCGCCCCGACGCCGATCCCGACGCCGCAGGTCTTCGACGCGATGGCCAACGGCCAGGTCGACGGGCTGGAGGCCGATATCGAGTTCTCGTGGAACCAGCGCTTCGACAAGGTGGCCAAGAGCATGCTGCAGATGAATGCGCTGTTCATGCCCTTCGCGCCGCTGGTCTCGGGCCGCATCTGGCAGGGCCTGGATGCCAAGGACAAGGAGTTGATACGCGGCCTGGTGCGCCAGAGCCTGGACGCGCAGATCAAGGACATCGTGACCACCGAGCTGGGCCTGATCGAGAAGTTCAAGGCCGTGCCCTTCGCGATCAGGACCGAGCCGGGCCTGGACACCCAGGCGCTGATCAGCGACTTCGACAAGCTCTGGCTGCCCAAGGCGCCGCAGATCGCCGCGCTGCGCAAGGTCGGGGCCGCGCTGTGAGCCTGGCGATCAGCGGTGAGCAGCTGATAGGCGCCGCAGCGAAGCGCGGCACCGCCGGCGAGATCCAGGCCTGGAGCCCGATCCGGGGTCAGGTCTTGCCTGAGACCTTTGGCGGCGGCGATGCGGCCGATGTCGAGCGGGCCTGCGCGCTGGCGCGCGCCGCCGCCGATCCCTGGCGCCGCAGCCTGCCCGAGCAGCGCGCGCGCTTGCTGGAAGCCATCGCCGAGGGGCTGCTGGCGCTGGGCGATGTGCTGATCGAGCGCGCGCATCTGGAATCGGCCCTGCCCGTCGCGCGGCTGCAGGGCGAGCGCGGCCGCACCGTCGGCCAGCTGCGCCTGTTCGCCCAGGCCCTGCGCGACGGCCACTGGAGCGCTGCGACCCTGGACTCGGCCCTGCCCGAACGCGCGCCGCTGCCGCGTGCCGATCTGCGCTCGCACAAGATCGCCATCGGGCCGGTCGCGGTGTTCGGCGCCAGCAATTTTCCGCTGGCCTTCTCGGTGGCCGGCGGCGACACGGCCGCCGCGCTGGCGGCCGGCTGCCCGGTCATTGCCAAGGCCCATCCGGCCCATCCCGGCACCTCGGAGCTGGTTGGCCGCGTGATCCAGCAGGCGGTGCGCGAGCTGGGCCTGCCCGAGGGCCTGTTCTCGCTGCTGCACGACGCCGGCACCGCGCTGGGCCAGGCCCTGGTCGCGCATCCGGTGATCCAGGCGGTCGGCTTCACCGGCTCGCGGCGCGGCGGGCAGGCCTTGATGGCCGTGGCCCAGGCGCGGCCGCAGCCGATTCCGGTCTATGCCGAGATGAGCGCGATCAACCCGGTCTTTCTGCTGCCGGCGGCGCTGGCAGCGCGGGCCGAGACCATTGCCCAGGGCTTCGCCGATTCGCTGACCCTGGGGGTCGGCCAGTTCTGCACCAATCCCGGCCTGCTGGTCGGGCTCGATGGCCCTGATCTGCAGCGCTTTGTGGCGGCGGCCGTGCCGCTGCTGGCCGCCAAGCCGGCCGGCACCATGCTGACCCCGGGCATCCAGTCGGCCTTCGAGGCCGGCGCCGCGCGGCTGCGCGAGCAGCCCGGCGTCGAAACCCTGGTGCAGGGCGCGGCCCAGCTTTGCGTCGCCGATGCCGCGCGCTTCATCGCCAATCCGCTGCTGCATGACGAAGTGTTCGGCCCCGCCGCGCTGCTGCTGCGCTGCCGCGATGAGGCCGAGCTGCTGGCGGTGACCGAGGCGCTGGAGGGCCAGCTGACCGCGACCCTGCAGCTGGATGCGGCCGATACGCAGCTCGCCCAGGCCTTGCTGCCGGTGCTCGAACGCAAGGCCGGGCGCATCCTGGCCAATGGCTTCCCGACCGGGGTCGAGGTGGCGCCCGCGATGGTGCATGGCGGCCCCTGGCCGGCCAGCAGCAGCGCGGCCCATACCTCGGTGGGCACGGCCGCGATCGAGCGCTTTCTGCGCCCGGTCTGCTATCAGGATCTGCCGGCCGAGCTGCTGCCGCCGGCGCTGCAGCCGCACAACCCGCTGGGCCTGTGGCGGCTGCGCGATGGCAAGCCCTGTCCCCCGGAGGGCTGAACATAGGCGACACTTGGCAGCCGCTGCGGCGTTAAGGGAGAGGCATGGCCTGGCTGCCAAGAACATTCAGTATTCAGACGCGCTTGATCGCCGGCATTGCGCTGGCCACCACGGTGCTGGTGGTGCTGATCGCCTGGTATTGGACCGCACGCGAGGAGCGTGAGCTGACGGCGGCGCTGGACCGGCGCGCGGAGCGCATGAGCCAGATGGTGGCGCGTGGTTTCGGCGGGCCGATCTGGAATCTGGACACGGTGGCGGTGGCCAATCTGCTTGATGCGGTGATGGCCGATCCCGAGGTGCACGAGATCGAGATCAAGGCCGTGGGGGTCGAGGCCGAGCCTATGCTGCGGCGTCGTGACACGGCGCTGGTGCAGCCGTTGGAGCGCCAGGTCGACATCCTGCATCAGGCCTCGCCGCAAAGCCCGGCCAATGCGGTCGGCCGGGCGCGGCTGGTGTTCAACCGCGAACAGGTGCTGGTCAGCGTGGGCCAGACCCGCCAGCTGGTCGGCAGCCTGCTGGCCGCCGTGCTGGCGGCCATCGTCGTGACCAGCTACTGGCTGGTGCATCGCCTGGTCAGCTGTCCGGTGATGGCGCTGGGCGGCCTGGCGCGGCGGGTGGCCGGTGGCGATCTGGGCGCCACATTGCCGGTGCAGCGCGCCGATGAGCTGGGCCAGCTGACCGAGCAGTTCAACCGCATGAGCGTGCAGCTCAAGGCCTCGTCCGAGGGCCTGCGGCGCAGCGAGGAGCGCTATCGCAGCCTGTTCGAGAACGCCACCGAGGGCATTTTCCAGGCCGATGGCCGCGGCCGGCTGCTGAGCGTCAACAAGGCGCTGGCCCAGATGCTGGGCTATGCGAGGCCCGAGCAGGCGCTGGCCGGCACCGTCAGCCTGCGCCGGCTGGCCGGGGTCGAGCTGGCCGAGTTCAAACGGGTCGCCCATGCGCTGCAGCGCCATCGCGTGCTGCAGCAGGTGCCGCTGCTGATCAGCGGGCGCGAGGGGCGTCAGCTCTGGGTCGAGTTGAGCGTGCACATCGTCGCCGACACCGATGGCCTGGGCCCGCGCATCGAGGGCATGCTCAGCGACATCTCGCAGCGCCGCCTGGCCGAGCAGGAGCTGACCCGCCACCGCGACCATCTGGAGGAACTGGTGGCCGAGCGCACGCTGGAGCTCAACCAGGCACGGCTGCGCGCCGAGGGCGCCAACCAGAGCAAGAGCCGCTTCCTGGCGACGATGAGCCATGAGTTCCGCACGCCGCTGAACGCCATTCTGGGCTTCGCCCAGCTGCTGCAGATGGACACCAGCCTGAGCACGCCGCAGCAGGGCAAGATCAATCTGATCCGCGATTCCGGCGAGCATCTGCTGAGCCTGATCTCGGACCTGCTGGACATGGCCAGCATCGAGGCCGGCCGGGTGCGGCTGATGCCCACCGTGGTCGATCTGCGCGGCCTGCTGGAAGTGGCCTGCGACAGCCTGCGGCCGCGCGCCGAGGAGAAGCAACTGCAGTTCCGGCTCGAGATCGACGCCGAGCTGCCGGCGCGGGTGCGCCTGGATGGCCAGCGCCTGCGCCAGGTGGTGCTGAACCTGCTGTCCAACGCGATCAAGTTCACCGATGCCGGCGAGGTCTCGGTGCGCGCCCGGCTGCTGCATCAAGACCCCAGCGCGGCGCGCATGCGGGTCGAGGTGATCGACACCGGCATCGGCATGGACGAGGCCCAGATGGCCCGGCTCTTCAAGCCCTTCGAGCAGGTCTCCGAGATCGACCGCCGCGACGGCGGCACCGGCCTCGGCCTGTCGATCAGCCAGCAGCTGATGCGGCTGATGGACAGCGAGATCAGCGTCAGCAGCGCGCCGGGGCAGGGCAGCTGCTTCAGCTTCGAGCTGGAGATGGCGCTGCAGTCCTGAGGCTTGTTCGCTACGCGAGTTCCACAACAGGCGCCGGGCCGGGCCGGCGCGATACTCGCTGCCTATGTCCTGGATGATTTTCTACAAGCTGCTGGCGATCTTCATCACGGTGGCGATCGGCTGGTTCGTCGGCCGCATGCGCTGGCTGGGCGACGCCTCGGCCGGCGGCAGCGGGGGGGACCCGGCCAAGGTCTTGTCGGCGGCGGCCTTCTACCTCTTCGTGCCGGCCTTGCTGTTCCGCACCACGGCGCGGGTCGATTTCGACAGCCTGCCCTGGCTGACCCTGAGCGCCTTCTTCGGCCCGCTGATGCTGCTGATCCTGCTGATCTATGGCGTGCAGCGCTGGCGCGGCGCCGGTCGCGAGGAGCCGGCCCTGCCTTGCGTGCAGGCCATCACGGTGGGCTTCGGCAACACCTTGCAGGTGGGCGTGCCGCTGGCGGCCGGCATCTTCGGCGAGGCCGGGCTGGCCATCCACATCACCGTGGTCAGCCTGCATGCGCTGCTGATACTGACCCTGCTGACCCTGCTGGTCGAGCATGACCTGGCACGCGCCCGGCCCGGCGCCAGCCTAGGCCGCACCTTGGCGCTGACGGTCAGGAACACCGTGATCCATCCGGTCGTGCTGCCGGTGGTGGCCGGCCTGTTGTTCAATGCCTCCGGGCTCACGCTGCCGGCGGTGCTGGACGAGGTGCTGCAGCTGCTGGGCACGGCCGTCGTGCCGCTGTGCCTGACGCTGATCGGCATGTCGCTGGCCTATTACGGCTGGCCCTCACGCTGGCGCGGCGCGCTGTCGCTGGCGCTGCTGAAGCTGTTCGCGCTGCCGGCCCTGGTGCTGCCCATCGCGCATTGGGGCTTCGGCCTCAGCGGCATGCCGCTGGCGGTGATCGTGATGCTGGCGGCCCTGCCCACCGGCTCGAATGCACTGATCTTCGCCCAGCGCTACCAGACCCGCGAGGCCGAGGTGACCGCCGCCACCGTGCTGTCCACCGTGGCCTTCGTGCTGAGCGCGCCGCTGTGGCTGGCCATCGTGACCCTGTTTCCTTGAACCTGCTGCCACCATGAGTCAAGACCCGACCCTTGTCGTTTCGGCCGCCGAGCTGGCGCCCGAGCAACTGCACCAGGCCTTTGTCGGCGCCTTTGCCGACTATCTGATCGGACCCTTCCAGACCACGCTGGCGCAATGGCCGGGCCTGCTAGCCCGCCAGGGCATCGACCTGGAACTCAGCCGCGTGGTGCTGGAGGGCCGGGATCGCCAGATCCTGGCCTTCGCCTTCGTCGCGCCGCGTCCCGAGAGCGGGCGCTGGCGGCTGGCGACGATGGGCGCGCTGCCGGTCGCGCGCGGCAGCGGTGCCGCGGCGCGCCTGCTCGACGATGTGCTGGCGCGCGCCCGCGCCGCCGGCCTGGCCGAGGCCGAGCTGGAGGTGTTCGCGCAGAACGAGCGGGCGCTGCGCCTGTATCGCGGCCGCGGCTTCGAAACCCTGCATGAGCTGCACGGCTACCAGGCGCTGCCGGGCAGCGTCGCTCCGGCGGCCTGCGAGTTCCGTGCGCTCGAGCACGAGGCCGCGCTGGCCTGGCTGCGCGCCGAGGCCCAGGCCCGGTTGCGCGATCTGCCGCTGCAGGTGACGGCCGCGTCGCTGCAATCGGCCACTGGCATGAGCGCCTGGCAGAAGGGATCGGCCCAGCTGGTGTTCTCGCGACCCGACGATGCCACGGTGGTGGTGGGCAGCCTGATCGACTGGCAGCCCGCGCAGACCGATGCCCGCGCCCTGCTGCAGGCGCTGCGCGCCGAGTTCCCGCAGGCCACGCTGCGCGTGCCCCAGCTGCAGCGCCTGGACCTCGGGGGTCAGGCCCTGCGCGAGCTGGGCTTCAAGACCCTGCCCCTGCATCAGCTGCTGATGCGTGCCAAGCTCTGATGCAGGAGACCTGCTGCGATGAACCACTGGCCCGATACCCGCATCCTCGATCTGTTTGGCATCGAGTTGCCCATCATCCAGGCGCCGATGGCCGGACCCACCTTGCACGAGATGGTGGTGGCCGTCTCGGAGGCCGGCGGCCTGGGCTCGCTGCCCTGCGCACTCTTGAGCCCCGCCCAGCAGCGTGAGCAGCTGGCGCTGATCAGGGCGCAGACCGCCAAGCCTATCAATCTGAACTTCTTCTGCCACCGCCCGCCCGCGCCGGATGCCGAGCGCGAAGCCGCCTGGCGGCAGCGGCTGCGCCCCTACTACCTGGAGCTGGGCCTGGACCCGGACGGCCCGGCGCCGGCGTCGAACCGTCAGCCCTTTGACGCGGCCAGCTGCGAGTTGATCGAGGCCTTCCGGCCCGAGGTCGCGAGCTTCCATTTCGGCCTGCCCGCGCCAGAGCTGCTGGCCCGGGTGCGCGCCAGCGGCGCCAAGATCATCGCCTCGGCAACCACGGTGGCCGAGGCGCGCTGGCTCGAAGCCCAGGGCGTGGACGCCGTCATCGCCCAGGGCTTCGAGGCCGGCGGCCATCGCGGCCATTTCCTGGCCGACGAGATCGACACCCAGGTCGGCACCTTCTCGCTGCTGCCCCAGGTGGTCGACGCGGTGCGCGTGCCGGTGATCGCCGCCGGCGGCATTGCCGACCCGCGGGGCATCCATGCCGCCTTTGTGCTGGGCGCGGCCGCCGTGCAGATCGGCACCGCCTATCTGTTCACGCCCGAGGCCCATCTGGCGCCGCCGCACCGCGCCGCGCTGCGCAGCGAGCGCGCCGAGCAGACGGCGCTGACCAATCTCTTCACCGGCCGGCCGGCGCGCGGCATCGTCAACCGTCTGATGCGAGAAGTCGGCCCGATCTCGACCCTGGCCCCGGCCTTCCCGACCGCCGGCGGCGCTTTGGCGCCGCTGCGCGCGGCCAGCGAGCCCAGAGGGGATGAAGGATCGGGCGACTTCATGTCGCTGTGGTCGGGACAGTCGGCGCGGCTGGCGCGCGAGGGCTTGGCTTCGGGTGAGCTGACCCGCTGGCTGGCCGAGCAAGCGCTGTTGCGCATGGGGCGATGAGCCCATCGGCGAGAATCGAGGCATGCGTGATGACATCCAGACCCTGATGCAGACCCTGGGCCGCCAGGCCCGTGCCGCCGCCACCTCGATGGCCGCCTCGCCCACCGCCGCCAAGAATGCCGCGCTGCTGGCGCTGGCGCGCCGCCTCGGCGAGGCCGGCCCGGCGCTGCGGAAAGCCAACGAGCGCGATCTGGAGGCGGCGGCCGGGCTGGACGCGCCCATGGTCGACCGGTTGAGGCTGACCGATAAGGTCATCGCCACGGTCGCCGAGGGCTGCGCGCAGATCGCCGCGATGCCCGATCCGATCGGCGAGATCAGCGGGGTCAAGCGTCGCCCCAGCGGCATCAGCGTCGGCCAGATGCGTGTGCCGCTGGGCGTGTTCGGCATGATTTACGAGAGCCGCCCCAATGTGACCATCGAGGCCGCGTCGCTGGCGATCAAGAGCGGCAACGCCTGCATCCTGCGCGGTGGCTCAGAGGCCTTGCATTCGAATCTGGCGCTGGCGCAAATCGTCGGCGATGCGCTGGCCGAAGCCGGCCTGCCGCGCACGGCCGTGCAACTGGTCGGCACCACCGACCGCGCCGCGGTCGGTGCGCTGATCACGATGCCGGAGTTCGTCGACGTCATCATCCCGCGCGGCGGCAAGGGCCTGATCGAGCGCATCAGCCGCGAAGCCAAGGTGCCGGTGATCAAGCATCTGGACGGCAACTGCCACAGCTATGTCGATGCCGAGGTCGAGCTGGGCCTGGCGCTGCGCGTGGTCGACAACGCCAAGACGCAGAAATACAGCCCCTGCAACGCGACCGAATCGCTGCTGGTGCATGCCGAGCAGGCGAGCGAGTTCCTGCCCCGCATCGGCGCGATCTTCGCTGCCAAGGGCGTCGAGATGCGCGGCTGCCCGCGTACGCTGGCCCTGCTGGGCCCGCTGCAAGGCGGCCTGGCCGGCGCCAAGCTGGCGGCCGCCACCGAGGCCGACTGGAGCGAGGAATACCTGGCGCCTGTCATCAGCATCAAGGTGGTCGACAGCCTGGACGAGGCGATTGCCCATATCAACCGCTACGGATCGCACCACACCGATGCGATCCTGACGACCAACCATCCGAACGCGATGCGCTTTCTGCGCGAGGTCGATTCGGCCAGTGTGATGGTCAATGCCAGCACCCGCTTTGCCGACGGCTTCGAGTACGGTCTCGGCGCCGAGATCGGCATCTCGACCGACAAGTTCCACGCCCGCGGACCGGTCGGGTTGGAGGGGCTGACCTCGATGAAGTGGGTGGTGCTGGGGCAGGGCGAGGTCAGGGGCTGATTCGCAGCAAGAGCGCGTGATCCGATCGGCGTGAGCAGCGCCGATCCTTTGTGCAGGGGATGACGTCGACCGACGCTCATCACTCCAATCGGCACATTCCAACAAGGAGTGTGCGATGAGCAATAACTTCATCCTCGTCAGCGACGGCCGAGCGCTGGCTGCAGTGCAGAAGCAGCTGAGCAAATACCTGCCTGGGCTGGATGCCCGGCTGTTCCCGTTCAGCGAGCACCAAGCGATTCTGCGCGCCGCGCTGCTGCATGCCTTGAGCATCGAATACCCGTCGGTGCCGCTGGCCCAGATGCTGACGGTGCTGGGCGTGGCCGAGCTCAAGCCCGTTGCCGACGAAACCTCGGCGATGATTCTGGCTGGCCGCGATGCGATCGATCTGCCGGCCCGCCCCCAACCCTCGGCGGCCTCGCGCGCCGCCGATGTGGCCGCCGGCCATGACTGGCATCTGTTGCAGACGCGCCTGCCCGAGGCCTGGGCCTTGCTGGGCGGCCCCGACACGATAGCCTGGGGTTCGACCCGGGTCGGCCAGATCGACACCGGCTATACCCGCCATCCGGTGTTCGGCTTTGATGCAGGCCCCTGGCTGGACACGGGCAGGGGTGAGACTTTTTTCCCTGCGACGCAGGGGGTGGAGCCGGTGGTGCAGCCCGAACCGGGTGGGGGTCAGGACAATGGCGGCGGCGTGTCAGCCGGCCACGGCACCCGCATAGGCGGCACGATCTGCGGCTGGGATCCGGCTGCCGCTGGCAGTGCCTACTACGGCGCTGCACCCAAGGTGGCGCTGATCCCGGTGCGCATCACCGACATCGTCTGGATCAATCATGCGCAGCGCGAGTTTGCACAAGCTGTGCGGCATCTGGTGCGCGAAGGCGTCGGTGTGATCAATATCAGCTTGGGTGTGTTCTTCGGCTTCATGCGGCCCGAGCTGCGCCGTGCGGTCAACGAGGCCTATGAGGCCGGTGTGATACTGGTCTGCGCGGCGGGCAACCATGTGAACTCGGTAGTCGGCCCGGCCCGGCTGGCGCGCACCGTGGCCGTGGCCGGCGTGACCCGTGAGGACCGGCCCTGGAGCGGCAGCAGCTACGGGCCGGAAGTGGACTTCAGCGCGCCGGCCGCCGATCTGCGGCGTGCCTCGGTCAAGGGCACGAGCAAGTTCAGCTATGGCTTTGGCGGCGATGGCACTTCCTATGCGACCGCTCTGAGCTCGGGCACGACGGCGCTGTGGCTGACGCACCGTGCCGCCGAGATCTCCGCCGCCTATGCGCAGCCCTGGCAGCGCGTCGAGGCCTTCCGCCACCTGGCTCGCAGTACCGCACGCCGCCCGGCGATCTGGCAGGACGGCGCCTTCGGCAGCGGCATCCTGGATGCGGCCGCCCTGCTGGCGGCACCGCTGCCGGCCGCCGCCAATCTGCAAGCCATGCCCAAGGCCTGAACCATCATGAACACCTCTTCCGCACCGCGACAGCTGATCCTGCTCTGCGACGGCACCAACAACAACCTCACCGGCGGCCATGCCGATACCAATGTCGTCAAGCTCTGCGAGCTGCTGAAAGCCGCGTCGCCCGACGGTCGGCGCCTGCTGCACTACGACCCCGGTGTCGGCCACGCAGGCGGCCTGCCGGGTGCCACCGGCTGGGATCGGCTGAAGCGCCGCATGGAGCGCCTGGCCGGACTGGCTTTTGGCGGCGGCGTCTACGAGAACATGGCCGAGAGCTATCTCTTCCTGATGCGCAACTACCAGCCGGGCGATCAGATCTTCATCTTCGGCTTCTCGCGCGGGGCCTTCACCGCGCGCAGCATCGCTGGCCTGGTGAACCAGTTCGGCGTGCTGCAGTCGCATATGGAGTCAATGCTGCCGACCCTGCTTCATGTGTACTTTGCTGACCGCGGTGATCGCCGGCGCTGGGACGAAATCTCCGCACAGGCGGCAAGGCTGTTCACCGATGAGCGCGAGCGTGAGGTCGACATCGAGTTTGTCGGGGTTTGGGACACGGTGGCCTCGGTCGGCATGTGGCCCTTCGGTGCCAAGTTCAGCGCGCTGCCGAAGCCCGAGGGCAAGGGCTTCATCCATGTGCGCCAGGCGCTGGCTCTGGATGAGCATCGCCTCCAGTTCATGCCGCGACTCTATGCGCGTGACAACGGCCCGTTCATGAGCCGCAGCGGCCGTGAGGGCAGCCTCGTTCAGCTTTGGTTCCCTGGCGCGCATTGCGATGTCGGCGGTGGCTATCCGCCTCCCGATGCCGCGCTCAGCGACGCGGCCCTGGCCTGGTTGACCAGCGAGGCCGTGCTGTGCGGACTGCGCCTGGACGATGGAGCGGGTCGAGCTCTGGACAGCGAAGCCCTGCTGATGCGGCGCCTGTCTGAAATCGCCGAGCCCGTCCTGCCTACTGGGCGCCGTTTGTTGGCTCATAGCGAGCTCTGCCGCACGCCTTGGTGGGCCTTGAGCGGCATGAGCGTGCGCGACACGACGAGGGTCGTGATGGACAACGGAGATCAGATGGTGCTGCAGCCGCAGGCCCATACGCCGGAACCTGCATGCGTTGTCGACAGCTGCTGGTCGGGCGCACGCACCCCGGTTCTGTTCTGGTACAGCCTGGGCCTGCTGCCCTTGATCGTGCTGGCGCTGGGCCAGTTGCTGTACGGCGCACCGGACACCGGCTCGCTGTCGGGCGATCTGCGGGAAAGCTTGGACAAGGTGCTGGCCTATCTGGGCAGCAATGCGGACTTCCAGCGCTGGCAGCTGAGCTTTTGGCAGTTCGGCCAGGGCGCACAGAACTTTGCTTCGCCGCGATGGGCCTTGTTCTGGGATCTTGGCCTGATCGTCTGCTATTCGATCCCGTTCAGCTGGCTGGCAGCGCATGCGTTTGCGAAAAAGGTCGGGCGGCGCCATGCGGGCGATGGCGACCGGCCAGGGCTGAACAAGCTGGGCCTGGCTCTGCCGCTGGCGGTGTTTGCCGACCTGGGCGAAAACCTCTGCGGCCTCTTGTGCATCACAGCCTCGGTCAATCAGGTCGAGTTGCTGGCGGGGCTGCTGCACCTGCTGATGGCCATCTGCTCCTTGCTGAAGTGGCTAGGCCTGGCGGGGCTGCTCGTGCTGGTGTCCGGCATAGGACTGCCCACGCTTCGGTCCGAGCCGATGGCCGTAGCTCAGCCTCGCAGATGACAAGCCACCCAATGCCCGTCGCTGCTCTGCTTCAGCGGCGGTGACTCGCTGCCGCACAGCGGCATCTGCTTGATCGGGCAGCGGGTGTGGAAGTGGCAGCCCGAGGGGGGCTTGATCGGGCTGGGCACATCGCCCTGCAGCATGATGCGTTTGCGCTTGACGGTGGGGTCGGGAATAGGCACCGCCGACAGCAGGGCCTCGGTATAGGGGTGCAGCGGCCGGCTGTAGAGCTCGCGGGCGCTGGCGATCTCGACGATGCGGCCCAGGTACATCACCGCGACGCGCGTGCTGGTGTGCTCGACGACCGAGAGGTCATGGGCGATGAAGAGATAGGTCAGATTGAATTTGGCCTGCAGATCTTCGAGCAGATTGATGACCTGGGCCTGGATCGACACGTCCAGCGCCGACACCGCCTCGTCGCAGACGATCAGCTTCGGGCTGACCGCCAGCGCGCGGGCGATGCCGATGCGCTGGCGCTGGCCGCCGGAGAACTCATGCGGGTAGCGGCGCAGATGGTCGGCGGACAGGCCCACGGTCTCTAGCAGTTCGACGATGCGGCCCTCGTAGTCGGCCCGGTTCTTGGCCAGCTTATGGATGGTCAGGGCCTCGCCGACGATGGCGCCGACCGTCATGCGCGGGTTCAGCGAGGCATAGGGATCCTGGAAGATGATCTGCATATCGCGCGCCAAGGCGCGCAGCTCGCTTTTGCCCAGGGCCGTGACCTCGCGGCCATCGAACCAGACCCGGCCCGAGCTCGGCTCGATCAGGCGCAGGATGCAGCGGCCGGTGGTCGACTTGCCGCAGCCCGACTCGCCGACCAGGCCCAGGGTCTCACCGGCCATCAGCTCGAAGCTGACACCGTCGACCGCATGCACGCGGGCCTGCTCGCGGCCCAGCAGCCCGCCCTTGATCGGGAAGTGCTTGACCAGGTTCTCGACCTTCAGCAGCGGTGTGGTGCTCATAGAATGCAGGCGACCTTGTGGCCGGGCGCGATCTCGCGCAGCGCCGGCGTGGCCTGGGTGCAGGCGCTGCTGGCGTATTTGCAGCGCGGCGCGAAGCGGCAGCCCTCGGGCGGATTGATCAGCTTGGGCACCGTGCCGGCAATCGCCTCCAGGCGGACCTTGTGGGTGGCGGCCAGGTCGATGCGCGGGATCGAACGGATCAGGCCCTGGGTGTAAGGGTGGCGCGGGTTGGCGAACAGCTGCTCGACCGTGGCCTCCTCGATCACCTTGCCCGCATACATCACCACGACCCGCTGCGCGACCTCGGCGACCACGCCCATGGCATGGGTGATCAAGAGGATGCTCATGCCCAGCCGCGATTTCAGCTCGGCCAGCAGCTCCAGGATCTGGGCCTGTATCGTCACGTCCAGCGCGGTGGTCGGCTCGTCGGCGATCAGCAGCTGCGGATTGCAGCTCAAGGCCATCGCAATCATCACCCGCTGGCGCATGCCGCCGGAGAACTGGTGCGGATAGTCGCGCACGCGGCGCTCCGGCGTCGGGATATTGACCAGGCGCAGCATCTCGACCGCGCGGTCCATCGCATCGCGCCGGTTCAGCCCCTCCTGCAGGCGCAGCACCTCGGCGATCTGCTGGCCCACCGTGTAGACCGGGTTTAGCGAGGTCATCGGCTCCTGGAACACGATGGCGATCTGCTTGGCGCGGATGCGTCGCATCTCGCTCTCGGGCAAGCTCACCAGGTCGCGGCCCTGCCAGAGTATCTGCCCGGCGACGATGCGGCCCGGCGGCATCGGCAAGAGCTTGAGCACACTCATCGCGGTGACCGATTTGCCGCAGCCCGACTCGCCGACCACGCAGACCGTCTCGCCGCGTTGCACCGTCAGGTCGACACCATCGACCGCATGCAGCCAGCCGGCATCGGTGGCGAAGTGGGTCTTCAGGCCGCGGATGTCGAGCAGCGGTGCGTCGGTGCTCATCACATTACCTTGCGCGGATCGAGGGCGTCGCGCAGACCGTCGCCGATGAAGTTGATCGTCAGCACGGCCAGAAAGATCGCCAGGCCGGGGAAGAGGGCCCAGTGCGGCGCGATGTCCAGATAGTCCTTGGCATCGAAGAGGATGCGGCCCCAGGTCGGAATGTCGGGCGGGAAGCCCAGGCCCAGAAAGGACAGCGTCGACTCGGCAATGATGGCGGCCGCCACATCGATGGTGCCGGCCACGATCACCGGGCCCAGCGCATTGGGCAGGATGTGGCGGGTGACCTGGCGCGGCGTGCTCGCGCCCAGGGCCCGCGCCGCCTCGACGAACTCCTTCTCGCGCAGCGAGAAGAACTGCGCCCGCACCAGCCGCGCCACCGGCATCCAGCGGAAGCCACCGATCACGACGACGATCAGGATGAAGACGCCGACCTCGGGGCCGAAGGTCTCCTTCAGCCCGTCGCGGAACAGATAGATGATCAGCAGCAGCAAGGGCAGCTGGGGCAGCGAGAGAAACAGATCGGTCAGCCACATCAGCGCCGCGTCGACGCTGCCGCGCGAGATGCCGGCGATTGCGCCGATCAGCACACCGACGATCACGGCCATCAGCATCGCCGCCAGACCCACGGCCAGCGAGATGCGGCCGCCGTAGAGCAGGCGGGCCAGCAGGTCCTGGCCCAGATCGTCGGTGCCCAGCGGGTGGGCCAGCGAGGGGCTCTTGAGTCGGGCCGTGAAGTCGATATCGTTGATCGCGACCGGCCAGAGCCAGGGCCCGACCAGCACGGCCGCCACCATCAGCAGCAGGATCACCAGACTGAGCATGGCCATGCGGTGGCGCTTGAAGCGCCGCCAGGCCTCGCCCCAGGGCGAGACATGGGCGCTAGCGGTAGCTGATGCGGGGGTCGAGCCAGCCATAGAGCAGATCGGCCAGGAGGTTGAAGAAGATCACCAGGCAGGCGAACACAAAGGTCACCGCCATGATCACCGGCGTGTCATTGGCCAGGATGGCGCTGATCAAGAGCGAGCCGATGCCGGGGATGCGAAAAATCTGCTCGGTGACGATGGCGCCGCCGAACACCGCCGGCATCTGCAGCGCCACCAGGGTCACGACCGGGATCAGCGCATTGCGCAGCACATGCTTGATCACGACCCCGCCCTCGGAAAGGCCCTTGGAGCGGGCCGTGGTCACATAGTCGAGCTTGATCACGTCCAGCACCGCCGAGCGCACATAGCGGGTCCAGCTGGCGCCCTGGAACAGGCCCAGCACGGCCACCGGCATGATGGACTGCTTGAGGTGTTCCCACCACCAGGCCCAGCCCGTGGCCGCGATATCGGCACGGTAGACAAAGGGCAGCCAGTCGAGCTGGATCGAGAACAGCAGGATCAAGAGCAGGCCGGTGAAGAAGGTCGGCAGCGAGAAGCCGACGAAGGCCAGGGTGTTGGCGATCTGGTCGAAGACCGAGTAGGGTCGGGTCGCGGCATAGACACCCACCGGTATCGCGATCAGCAGCGCGAGGATCTGCGAGCTGCCGATGATGACCAGGGTGGTCGGCAGGCGCTGCAGTATCAGCTGGTCCACATCGACGCGGCTGACGAAGGAGAAGCCCCAGTCGCCCTGGAACATCGCGAACAGCCAGCGGAAATAGCGCTGCCAGACGGGGTCATCGAGGCCGAACTTGGCGCGCAGCATCTGGCGCACCTCGGCCGGCACATTCGGGTTGGTGGCCAACTCCTCGAAGGGGTCGCCGGGCGCCAGCGCCAGCACGGTGAACAGCACGACGCTGATGCCCAGCAGGCTGGGCAGCGCGTAGAGCAGACGGCGCAGCAGGTATTGGAACATTCAGTGGAACATTCAGCGGCGGTGCTGCAACGATGGGGCTCAGGCTTCCTTGAACCAGTCCTTCAGGTTCCACATATCGTTGTCCCAGCCGCTCAGCGGCGCATAGAGCTTGTTGGCGACCGCCGCCACACGCGGCCGGTAGACCACCGGTATCACCACCGGATCGCTGCACACCAGCTCGTTCATGCGGATGAACAGCGCGGCGCGCTTGACCGGGTCCAGCTCACTCTCGGCCGCACGGAAGGCCTTGTCATACTCCTCGTTGCTCCAGCGCGAGAGATTGCGGCCCTGCCATTTATTGTCCTTGCTGGCGGCTTCCCAGGAGGCGAACTGGTTCATGAACAGCTCGGGGTCGGGCTGCGTCATCGTCGTCGTGTACATCTGCACGTCGCAGAAGAACTTGGTGTAGGTGTCGGGGTTGCCGACGTCCGAGGAGAAGAACACCGAGGCCGTCACTGACTTCAGCTCCAGATCGATGCCGGCCTTTTGCGCCGCCTGCTTGACGATGGCCTGGGTCTTCTGGCGCGGCGCGTTGATCGAGGTCTGGAACACCAGCTTGAGCTTCTTGCCGCCTTTCTCGCGGATGCCGTCGCCGCCCTTCTTCCAGCCGGCCGCGTCCAGCAGCGCACCGGCCTTGTCGATGCTGAACTCCCACTTCATGGTCTTGGAGCGGAAGCGCTCCGGGTTGTTCAGGAAGTTGGCCGTGGCCACGCCGGTGCGGCCGTAGATGAACTCCTGCACCGCCGCACGGTCCACCAGCAGGCCCAGAGCCTTGCGCACCGCCGGGTCCGACAGGATGGGGTGGCGGCTCTTCGGGTGCGCGCGCTCACCCTCGGTCTCGGTCCAGGGGTCGGCCATATTCAGCACGATGAACTCGATATTGCCGCCCGGCGTGATTTCGGCGCGGCCGCGGCCGCCGGCCTCCAGCCGTTTCAGGATTTCGTCCTCGACCTGCATATTCCAGGCGTAGTCGAATTCGCCCGTCTGTATCACCGCGCGCGCCGCCGAGACCGCGTCGCCGCCGCCCTTCATCTCTATCGTGTCGAAGAAGGGACGGTGCTCGAAGTGGTAGCCGGTGTTGATCGCGCCGCGCACCATATCGCCCGGCTTGAAATCGACGAACTTGTAGGGCCCGGTGCCGACCGGCTTCAGATTGGTCGGCGCCTCGCGCGACTTGGCGCCGGTGAAATCGGCGAACAGATGCTTGGGGATCAGCATGCCGCGGGTGCCGACAAAGGGATCGGCCCAGAAGGGCGTGGGCTTCTTGAAGATGACCTTGACGGTGTGGCTGTCGATCTTCTCGACCTTGCAGTCCTTGTAGGTGCCTATCGTGACGGCGGCCGTGTCCGGGTTGCTGGCGTATTCCCAGTTGAACACGCAGTCATCGGCGGTGAAGGGCTTGCCGTCGTGCCAGGTGGCGCCGCGCTTGAGCTTCCAGATCACCGACATGCCGTCCTTGGCCAGGCCGCCGTTGGCCTGGCTGGGAATCTCGGCCGCGAGAATGGGTATCAGATTGCCGTCGGGGTCCCAGGCGGCCAGCGGCTCGTAGAAGATGCGCGCGCCTTCCTGGTCCTTGGTGCCGGTGGCGAAGTGCGGGTTCAGCAGCGTGGCCCCCTGCCACCACAGCAGCTTCAGCGCGCCGCCGCCGCCGCGCTTGGTCGGCTTGTAGCCGGAGCGGGTCTGGGCCTGGGCGATACCGGCATTGAGCAGCATCTGGCCCGCCATCGGCGCCGTCAGGCCCAGGGCCAGCATGCGTTGGATGAAAGACCGTCGGGCCAGTCGGCCCTCGCGCACATCCTCGATCAGACCGCGCAACGCTTGCTCTTGCATGGGTAACCTCCGTAGGACCGGAACGGAACTGCCTAGCTGAACTGCCGGGCCATGCTAGCAGCGCGGCGCGCGCGGTCTGATCGGGGTCGGCCCTAGTCCTGCGGCACAAAGATCCACATCAGCAGATAGAACAGCACGCCGGTGCCGCCGCACAGGGCCAGCAGCGTGAAGCCCAGGCGCCAGACCCAGGAGGCCATGCCGGTGATGCGAGCCAGGCCGCCACAGACTCCGCCGATCCAGCGGTCGTCGCGGCTGCGGCGCAGCTCGTTGATCGCCGCGGCACCCGGTGCGCCGCTGCCGCTGCCTACATCGCCGGCCAGCAGCCGGGCCTTGGCGCGGGCGAACTCCTCGTCGCTGAGCGCGCCGCGCTGATGCAGCGCGCCGAGTTTGTCGAGATCGTCGCTGATGGTCATGGTCGTTCCTCCTGGTTTGCAATGCCTGCAGACTAAGGGCAGCTCGACCACGGCACCAGCGCGATCCGACAGACTGCGGCCCGCCGGGGACAGGCCGGCAGCGCGGCTTACCAGCTGCCGGTGTTGGCCATCGAGGCCCAGGGCTCGGCCGGGGCCAGCGCCGGGCCGTCCTGCAAGAGCTCGACCGAGATATTGTCGGGCGAGCGCACAAAAGCCATGCGGCCGTCGCGCGGCGGGCGCAGCACGGTCACGCCGTGGTCTTGCAGACGCTGGCAGGCGGCGTAGATATCGGGCGTGGCGAAGGCCAGATGGCCGAAATTGCGGCCGCCGGTATAGACCTCGCTCTTGCCCTCGGCATCGGGCCAGTTGTAGGTCAGCTCGACCTGGGGCTGGTACTTGCCGGCCTCATCGCCGGGGGCGGCCAGATAGACCAGCGTGAAGCGGCCGGCCTCGTGCTCGCTGCGACGCACCTCGACCATGCCCAGCGCGTCGCGGTAGAACTTCAGCGAGGCGCCCAGATCGGTGACGCGCACCATGGTGTGCAGGTATTTCATATCAGGCTTTCTTTCCTTGGCGATTGCTCATTGGGCTATTGTCGTGCGCCGCCCGGCGCTGACGCGGTTGCGGCCGCCGTCCTTGGCGGCATACAAGGCCTCGTCGGCACGCGCCAGCAGCGCGTCGGCGCTGTCCATGCCGGGTGCCAGCTCGGCACAGCCGATGCTGACCGTCACGGCGGCCGGCAGCTGCAGCTCGGCAATGGCCAGGCGCAGCCGCTCGGCCAACTGCTCCGCCTGGGCCAGCCCGGTGCCGGGCAGCAGCAGCGCGAACTCCTCGCCGCCGATGCGGGCCGCCAGATCGCTGTCGCGCAGGCTGGCGCGGCAGCAGAGCGCCACTTCGCGCAGCACCGTGTCGCCGAGCTGATGGCCGCCGCTGTCGTTGATGCGCTTGAAGTGGTCGACATCCAGCGCCAGCAGGGCCAGTGGCCGGCCGCTGGCGCGGCTTTCGGCCAGCGCGCTCTCGGCGGCGCGGAAGAACTGGCGCCGGTTCGGCAGCGCGGTCAGCGCATCGGTGCGGGCCAGCAGCTCGGTCTCGGCCAGCAGATGCTGGTTCACGGCCAGCAGCTGGTGCAGCTCGCTCTCGGTGCGGTAGAGCTGGCGATTGAGCCGCTGTATCACCCAGGCGGCCACGCCGCAGACGCCGGCCCACAGCAGATGGAAGAACACCACGCGCTTGACGGTGGTCGCGTCCAGACCCAGGGCCGGCAACAGCACGGCCGTGGCCAGCACGGTCAGGCCGCCGCAGACCAGCACCAGGGCCAGGCTGGACTTGGCGATCAGCAGCCCCATCAGATAGAGCAGCGAGGTGGCCAGGATGAACTCGGGCCGGCCCAGCAGCTGGCCGTCGATCAGGCAGGCGAAGCTGACGCCCACCAGGGTGTAGAGCGGGTAGGACAGCGCCATCGGCAGCCGCCAGCCGGGCTTGAAGCTCAGCGCGCTGAGCACGGCCCAGAACAGCAGATAGCCCAGGCGCAGGCGCAGCACCTCGGCGGCGGCCGGCTCGATCAGCCAGTCGCCCAGCAGATAGAGCAAGGGGATCAGGCCGCCGATCGCATAGACGAAGCGCAGCACCGGCCAGGAACGCAGGGCCAGCCAGTCCTGGTAGGCGGGCACGATAGGGCTGTGGGAGGAGGGCGGGGAGCTGTGCTGCACGGAAGGGCCGCCAGGCGGCGGGTTGACGGGCCTGCGGCCCGAAACCCCGCGATTGTCCGCCTTCGGCGCGGCGCCCGCCTAGGCCAGCACGCCCTCGGCGATCAAGGCCGTGATGTCGGTCTCGCTATAGCCCAGCTCGGCCAGCAGGCGGTGGTTGTGCTGGCCCAGCGCCGGCGGCTGCTCGCGCAGGCCCAGGCGCCGGCCGTCCAGGCTCAGCGGCAGCAGCGGCACGCGGGTCTCGCGGCCGTCGGGCAGGGTCAGCGGCGCCAGGCCGCCGGTGGCCAGCAGATGCGGGTCTTCCATCAGCTGCTCGGGCCGGGTGATGGGTGCGAACGGCAGGCCCTGGGCCTCGAACACGGCGGCGATCTCGGCGGCCGGCCGGGGCGCCAGGCGCTCGCGCAGCGCCGGGATCAGCCAGTCGCGCGCACGCACCCGGTCGTTATTGCTAGCCAGGCGCGCATCGGCGCGCAGCTCGGCCAGGCCGAAGGCCTCGCAGAACAGCGCCCACTGGGTGTCGCTGACCACGGCCAGGAAGATCTGCTCGCCATCCCTGACCGTGAACACGTCGTAGATGCCCCAGGCCGAGATGCGCTCGGGCATGGGCGCGGCGGGCTTGCCGGTGACCGCGAACTGCATCATGTGCTGGGCCACCAGAAAGACATTGTTCTCGAACAGGGCCGACTGCACGGGCTGGCCGCGCCCGGTGACATGGCGCTGCTGCAGCGCGGCCAGCACGCCGATCGCGCCGAACAGCCCGCCCATGATGTCGTTGACGCTGGAGCCGGCGCGCAGCGGATCGCCCGGCCGGCCGGTCATATAGGCCAGGCCGCCCATCATCTGCACCACCTCGTCCAGCGCGGTGCGATGCTCGTAGGGGCCGGGCAGAAAACCCTTGTGCGAGACATAGATCAGGCGCGGGTTCAGCGCCGTCAGCGCGTCGTGACCCAGGCCCAGCCGCTCCATAGCCCCGCTCTTGAAGTTCTCGCTGAACACATCGGCGCCGGCCAGCAGCTTCAGCACGATCTCCAGGCCCTTGGGGTGCTTGATGTCCAGCGCAAGGCTGAGCTTGTTGCGGTTGAACATCGGATAGAAACCGGCCCCCGAGCCCAGCAGTTTGCGGGTGTTGTCGCCGGTGAGCGGCTCGACCTTGATGACCTCGGCGCCCAGATCGCCCAGCACCATGCCGCAGGTCGGCCCCATCACCATATGGGTGAACTCGATCACTCGCAGACCTGCCAGGGGCAGGTCTGTGCTCTTGCCGGCCAGTGGCAGGTCTTGCTGTCTTTGCTCTTGCGTCATCACTGAAATCCTTTGGGAAGCCCGGCCTCGGCCAGCATGCCGTAGACCGCCTCGCCGGGCAGCCCCTCGCGCAGCGGTGCGCGGGCGGCCAGCAGCTGGTGGATGTCGATGCCGGTGTCCACGCCCATGGCCTCGAACATGAAGACCAGGTCCTCGGTGACCACATTGCCCGAGGCGCCCGGCGCATAGGGACAGCCGCCCAGGCCGCCCAGCGAGGCATCGAAGGTCCTGACGCCGACATCGAAAGCCGCCAGGCAGTTGGCCAGGCCCAGCCCCCGCGTGTTGTGCAGATGGGCGGCGCCGGCGCGCGACCCCAGCTCGGCGCGCAGCCGCGTGAACAGCCGCCGCACCTGAGCCGGGTTGGCCATGCCGGCGGTGTCGGACAGGCCCACCTCGTCGGCCCCGGCTTCGGCGCAGGCCACAGCCAGGCGCAGCACCGCGTCCTCATCGACCCGGCCGGCCAGCGTGCAGCCGAAGGCAGTTGACAGACCCACCTCGACCCCCATCTGCGGCGCCTGGTCCCGGCGCAGCGCGGCGACCGCGCGCAGCTCCTCGACCATGGCCTCGGGCGTCTTGCGCACATTGGCCAGCGAATGGGCCTCGCTGGCCGAGATCGGCAGGCTGATCTTGTGGGCGCCGGCGGCGATGGCCGCTTCGGCGCCGCGAACATTCGGCACCAGGGCCAGCACGCGCAGGCCCGGCAGGGTCAGCGCATGAGCGACGACCTCCGCCACATCAGCCATCTGCGGCAGCAGCCGCGCCGGCACAAAGGAACCGACCTCGATCTCGCGCAGCCCGGCCGCATGCAGCGCGGCTATCCAGCGTCGCTTGTCGGCAGTGGGCATCACGGTGGCGATGCTTTGCAGGCCGTCGCGCGGACCGACCTCGCTGATCAGAACGCTGCTTGACATGATAGGGTTGTTCTATAAGATGGAACTGTGTTCTGAAAAGTATCGCGTGTGTCGCGAGCCCCGTCAATGCCCAGGAAATCTGCCACCCCCTCGTTGGCCGAAACCCAGGCCGCGCCCGGCGGTGTCGGCGCGGTCGACAAGGCTTTGAGCCTGCTGAGCGCCTTCCGCGCCGGCGACCGCGCCCTGAGCCTGGCCGAGCTGGCCCAGCGCACCCGGCTTTACAAGAGCACGGCGCTGCGCCTGCTGGCTTCGCTGGAGCATGGCCGGCTGCTGCAGCGCCAGTCCGATGGCGCTTATGCGCTGGGGCCGGAGCTGGCCCGCCTGCAGTCGCTGCGTGCGGCGAGCTTCTCGCTGGAAGCCGAGGTGATGCCGGTGCTGCGCGCGCTGGTGGCGCGTACCCGCGAGAGCGCGGCGCTGCATGTGCGCCAGGGCGAGCAGCGACTGTGCCTGTACCGGGTCGATTCACCGCAGCCGCTGCGCGACCATCTGAGCGCCGGCGATCTGCTGCCGCTGGACAGAGGCGCGGGCGGGCGGGTGCTGCTGGCCTTCTCGGGCGCCCGCGGCAAGCGCTACGAAGAGATCCGCCAGGCCGGCGTGGCCGAGATCAGCGGCGACCGCGTCGAGGGTCTGAGCGGTGTCGCCGCCCCGGTGTTCGGCGCGCAGGCCGAGCTGGTCGGCGCCCTGACCCTGAGCCTGCCCAGCAGCCGGCTCAAGCCCGGCCTGGCCGAGGAGGTCCGGCGGGCGGCGGCCGAGCTGAGCCGGCGCCTGGGCGCGCCGGCTTAAGCGGGCGCGGTCAGCCGCTCCCGGCCTTGGGGTGTGTCAGCACCGCCGTGGCCTCGATCTCGATCAGCATGCCGTCCAGTGCCAGGCGCGGCACCGGGATCAGCGTGCAGGCCGGCGTCGGCGCCTCGCCCCACAGCGATTTCAGCGCCTGGCTGAGCTGCGCCAGCCTGGCCTCGCGATGCTCGACCACCAGCACGGTCAGGCGCGCCACATCCTTCAGACCGGCCCCGCCCGCTCGCAGCGCGGTCTGCAGATTGGCCAGGCACTGCGCCAACTGGCCCTCGAAGTCATCGGGCAGCCCGTCGCTGGGGTGTTCGCCGCCCTGGCCGGACAACAGCAGCCAGCGGGCCGGACCCTGAACGAGGGCCAGGTGGGAATAGCCATTGGGTGCCGGGTCGTAGAGGCCGGCGGGGTTGTGGAAGCTCAGCAGGTCGGTCGAGGTGTGCATGGCCTGGGCTCGGATCGTTGGATCGTCGGGTTGATGAAACAGGCCGCCAGTCTCGAATCTCAACTCGGCTTGAGGTCAAGGCGAAGAGGACAAGAGCCCACGAAGCAAGGGTCTATTGCCTTTGCCCCGGCAGTGCCAGGTCTTGCCTGTGGCGCTTGCGATGCGCGGTCGCGACCCCATCTGGGAGACCTGTCCATCATGGTGCGACCGATAGGCCCGACACGGCGCTTCAGGACTGGGGCGCCGACTACCTGGCCGCGCCCGTGCGTTTCGATGCCGAGGCCCTGCCGGTGTCGCTGCGGCGGGTCTACCGGCGCCATGCGCCGCCGGCTCTGGCGCTGTGCGAGTTCTCGCGCCGCCTGCAGCGCGACAGCAAGCTCAGCCCCTACCCGGCGATCGCGCTGCGCCGTCGTCCTTGACAGGCCGCGCGATCAACGCGCCGGCGTCGGCCGGGCCTGATTCAGCAGCAGGTTCAGCAAGGCGCCGAGCGCCAGCAGGGCCAGCAGACCGCCGCCCCAGATCACCCAAGCCAGCGGCAGCAGCCAGCCCATGGCCGTGCCCAGCCAGGGCGCAGCGTGGGTGATGGCGGCCATCAGGCCCGTCAGAGCGCCGCGCAGCATTTCGGCCCAGGCCGGGTCTATCCAATACTCCAGCCAGGCGGGCAGTGGCCACTGGGCGATGGCGCGCTCCAGCTCGCCGGCGTCGCCGGCGCTCAGACGCGCGGCCAGCCATTGCAGCAGCTCGATGCCTAGCCAGGCACAGCCGCTCCAGAGGGCGGCAAGGAAGGCGATGAAGATCCAGAGTGCAGTTTTCATGGGGCGCTACCTTAACCTGACTGGTCCCCGATTCGTCAACCTGCTTCGGTCCTCGGAGCCACCTCAGTCGCGCGCCGGTATCTTCAGTCCGCGCGCCACCGCCGGCCGCGCCAGGAAGGCCTGCAAGACCCGCTGCAGCTGCGGAAATTCGGCGAAGCCGACCAGCTCGCCGGCGCCGTAGAAGCCGACCAGATTGTTGACCCAGGGGAGGATCGCGATGTCGGCGATCGTGTACTCGCTGCCCATGACCCAGTCGCGGCCGGTCAGGCGCTGCTCCAGCACCGCCAGCAGGCGCTTGGACTCGGCCACATAGCGCTCGCGCGGGCGCTTGTCCTCATAGTCCTTGCCAGCGAACTTGTGGAAGAAGCCCAGCTGGCCGAACATCGGGCCGACGCCGCCCATCTGGAACATCAGCCACTGGAGGGCCTCGTAGCGCAGGGCCGGGTCTTGCGGCAAGAACTGACCCGTCTTCTCGGCCAGATAGATCAGGATCGCACCCGACTCGAACAGGGCCAGCGGCGCGCCACCCGGGCCCTGCGGGTCGAGGATGGCCGGGATCTTGTTGTTCGGGTTCAGCGACAGGAATTCGGGTGTGAGCTGATCATTGCGATCGAAGCTGACCAGATGGGCCTCGTAGGGCAGGCCCAGCTCCTCCAGCAGGATGGAGACCTTGACGCCGTTGGGCGTGGGCAGCGAGTAGAGCTGCAGCCGCTCGGGATGTTGCGCTGGCCAGCGGCGGGTGATGGGGAAGGCAGAGAGCGTGGTGGCGGTCATGAGGCGGAAGTTCGTCGGAAGTGGTGGCGCATTCTGCGGTGAGATCCCGGGGCCTGCCCGATCCCGCCGTGAAACCCCCCGCTTCGGATGGGGCGAATGGCGGAACGGCGTTCGAGTGGCAAGACCTGGCCCCGGCGCTACGAACATAGGGCTGGATTTCCTGTTCCCGGCCCATGAGAATCCCGCAACCCCTGTTACCCAGAAAGACCCATGAAGCTGCTGATCATCTTCCCCGCCGCGCTTATCCTGGCCGGTCCGCTTTCGGCTGCGCCCCAGAGCATCACCTTGGCTGCCGCCACGGAATTTGCGGCGACCGTGTCGCTGCTGAAGTTTGATGGGAAGCAAGGGCGCTCGACGCCGTTCTTCAATGGCTACCGACCCGGGCTGCGCTTCGCCGGCTCGGCGGCAGAGGTCACCTGCAGCGTCAGCATCCAAGGCCCGCAGGATTCGGTGAGCCCGGGCGAGAGTGCCCAGGTGCAGCTGCGCTGCCTGGACAAGGTGGTGGTCATGAAAGACAAGCCCGAGTTTGTCTTCTATGAAGGCGGGCGCAAGGTCGGGTCTGGCGTGCTGGCGTTGCCGGCGGCGGCGCAGTAGCCCGCACCGCCCATGACCTTCGCGCGGTACATGAACGACGCCCCCGCCACCGACGAGACCTTCTTCCTGCGCTTTACCGCGCCCGATCTGGCCGCTCTGCACCGTGATATGGCGCAGGCCGAGCGTCAGCTGGCGCAGGCGCGGGCCGAGGCCGATCTGTTGCGGGCGCTGGATCATGCCGGCGATCTCGGCAGCCTGCTCACGACCGACCGGCAGCAGGAGGCCGCCCGGGCGCTGCTCACGGAGTTCCTGCCGGCCGCGCGCCAGCATCCCGCCCACGAGCCATCCGCCTGGTTGCTCCATGCGCTGGCCACGGCCTGCCAGTACTGTGGCGAGCGAGCCGAGGCAGATGTGCTGTTCGCCGAGGCGCTGGAGCTTGCCCGTCTGCATAGCTGGACCCAGCTGGAGCACTATGTGCTGCACCACTGGGGCCGCTGTCTCGCCGAGCAGCGGCGCTTCGGGCCGGCCCGGGATTGCTTCCTGAAGTCGCTGGCGATTCGGCAGGCGCTCGGCGATCCGCGGCAGGCCTCGTCGCAGCGCGCGCTCGATGTGCTTGCCGATCACGAGGCCAGGCATCTCGCGGCCACAGATATGCCGCAGCCGACCCTGCTGCTACGCCCTGCCGAGCCCCGCGACGCGCTGTGCCTGTCGGTGCTAGCCATGCAGGTGTTTCTGGATACCTACGCAACCCAGGGCATCCGGCCGGCGCTGGCCAAGGAGGTGTTGAGCAGCTACTCGGAGCCGGTGTTCGCTGCGGCCATTGCCAGCGAGGCCGACGCGCTGTGCGTGGCTGAGCTGGCGGGGCATCTGATCGGTTTTGCCCATCTCGTGTTCGGCGTCTCCCATCCTCTGGCTCCGCCGGGCGCGCCGGCCGAGCTGCTGCGTCTTTATGTGCAGGAGCCGTTCACCGGCCAGCGGGTTGGTTCCCGGCTGCTGGCATGGGCAGAGCAGCGTGCGGCCGAGGCGGGTGCCGAGCAACTGTGGCTGACGCCTTGGGTGCATAACCATCGCGCACTCGCCTTCTACCGCCGCTGCGCGTATCAGGATCATGGGGCGACCCACTTCATGTTCGAAGGCGAGTCGCACGAGAACCGGGTGCTTGCAAAAGCCGTTGGTCCGATCAGTGCAATGCCACGTTGAGCTGGTCGATGACCTCGGCCCAGTCGGCGTCCTGGCGCACCTGCTCGCGCAGCAGCGCCGCCTGTGCCGGGCTCCAGAACGGCGCATCGGCCAGTCTCATATCGGCCGGCAGCGGCCGATGGCTGCTGATGAAGCTGCGGATCTCGGCCTCGTCAGAGGGCAGGCCCAGCTGGGCGAACAGATCCGAGAAGCGATGAAACGAGGTTTCCATATCAGGCCTCCGATTCGATGGTAGGCGAGAAATTCATGGCCAGTTCGCCACGCTCGACCGCAGCCAGCAGCCGGTGGATGAAGTCCAGCTTCTCGATCACCGGCGTCGGCATGGCGAAAGGATAGCTGTCATGCGAGCCCAGGCTGCGGTCCATCGCGTTGATGAACTGCGAGATCGGCAGCCATTGCTCGATCAGCGCCGGCGCCAGCTCGGCCTCGCGCGCCAGCGGCTGCGCGATCACCGGCGCGCCGCCGGGCAGGGCCTGCTGGAGCTGCAGGCCCCAGGCGGCAGCGGTCTCCAACCCGTCCTGGATGTGCATATAGTGGGCCCAGCATTCGGCCCAGTCTTCCCAGGGGTGGGCGCTGGCATAGCGGCTGATGAAGCTGGAGCGCCAGTCGGCCGGCGGCCCGCTGTAGTGCTGCTGCAAGGCCTGGCCATAGTCGGCGCGCTCGTCGCCAAACAGCGTGCGGAATTCCGCCAGCCAGCCGGAGCCGCTGACCAGGCGGTCCCAGTAGTAGTGGCCGATCTCGTGGCGGAAGTGGCCCAGCAGGGTGCGGTAGGGTTCGTGCAGATGGGCGCGCATCTGCTCGCGGCGGGCGTCGTCGGCCTCGGCGATATTGAGCGTGATCACCCCGTTGTCATGGCCGCTCAGCACCCGTTGCTGCGGCGTGACCTGCTCGAGGAAGTGGAAGGACAAGCCGTGCTCGGCGTCGTCGTCCTTGCTGGGCGCCGGCAGGCTCAGTGCGATGAGGCTGTAGAACAGCCGACGCTTGGCGCGCTCGATGCGCGCCCAATGGTCGCGGTTCTCGGGCTTGCCCAAAGCGGGGATCACATGGGTGCAGCGGCAGCTCAGGCACAGGGCCTGGTCCGAGTCGGCGGGCAGCATCCAGTTGCAGACGCCTTCGAGCCGGTAGTTGCTGCAAGGGCGCTGAGCGGTGGCACCCTCGGCAAGGCGCTGCCAGACGCCGTCGCTGCCGATCTCGAAGGCACCGAAACCCAGCTCGGCCGGCACAAAACCCAGCGCCGCGCCACAGGCATCGCAGGCCAGGTTCTCGAAGAAGACGCGCTGGCCACAGCGCTCGCAGCTCAAGGTTCTCATTGCTGGGCAGCATAGGCCTCTTGCCCCGCCGCGACCAGCGGCGCCGGCCGCTGCCGTCTGTCAGTCGACGCCTACAGCGGTGTGCGAGACTGGCTGCCTGCGCCCCGGCCAGGGGCGCTCGAGACAGCAACGGGAATGACGATGAGAGTGTGCATTGTGGGCGCCGGTGCCATCGGCGGCTGGTTTGCCGGCCATCTGGGCCACCGGCTGGGTGCCGAAGTCAGGCTTAGCGCATTGGCGCGCGGCGCCACGCTGGCGGCCTTGCGCGCGCAGCAGGGGCTGCGTGTCGAGTCCGGTGGCGAGCGCTGGCTGGTGCCCGTAGCGGCCGGCGAGCGGCCCGAGGAGCTGGGCCCGCAGGACCTGATCGTGCTGGCCGTCAAGGGCCCGGCGCTGGCGGCGGTGGCCCCGGCCGTCAAGGCCTTGCTGGACATGAACGATCAGGCTCGCGTGCTGGTGGCGATGAATGGCGTGCCCTGGTGGTTCTTCGATGGACTGGGCGGCGAGCTCGAGGGTCTGCGGCTGGAGTCGGTCGACCCCGGCGGCCTGGTGGCCGGTCTGATCCCTGCCGAGCGCGTGATCGGCAGCGTGGTCCATGCCAGCTGCACGACACCCGAGCCCGGCCTGGTGCGCCATGTGATGGGCATGGGCCTGATCCTCGGCGCGCCCTCCGGCGGCCGGCCCGCCCATATCGAGCAGCTGGCCGCATTGCTGGGTCGTGCCGGCTTCAACGCCACGGTCTCCGAGCGCATCCAGCGCGATATCTGGTTCAAGCTCTGGGGCAATATGACCATGAACCCGATCTCGGCGCTGACCGGCGCGACCTGCGACCGCATCCTCGACGACGAGCTGGTGCGCGGCTTCGTCACGAATGTGATGCGCGAGGCGGCCGAGATCGGCGCGCGCATCGGCTGCGCTGTCGATCAGACGCCCGAGCAGCGCCATGAGGTGACACGCAAGCTGGGCGCCTTCAAGACCTCGATGCTGCAGGACGTCGAAGCCGGCCGGCCGCTGGAGCTCGATGCCCTGGTGGCTTCGGTGCGCGAGATCGCGCAGCAGCTCGGCCTGGCCACGCCGCACACCGATGCGATGCTGGGGCTGACGCGGCTGATGGCACGCGGCCGCGGCCTGTACTGATCAGCCCGGCTGCCTGAGCTTGCGCCCGAGCAGCGCGCAAGCCGGGCAGAAACCCAGCAGGCCCGAGAGCAGCGCGCCTGCCGCGCCGGCCGCCAGCGCCCAGGCCCAGGGCCCAGCTGGCATCAACAGCAGCGCGGCCGCGCCCATGGCCAGCGCGCCGGCGCCGCGCAGCAGCCGTTCCCAGACCGGCAGGTTCTTGACATAAAGCATCACAACTCCTTGTTTGTTTGCGTGATCGAGGATCTATCCATCACCTCGACAAGCAAGAGTGGGGTTTGCGGGCAAAGGATTCGCGCGGCGCAAAGAAAAAAGTGAGCCGGCTTCACAGCGACTTCACGCCCGGCTTTCTAGGCTGGCGCATCCCCATCACCGGAGCCGCTCATGACCCTGATCAAGACTTCCCGCCGTCTGCTGCTGGCCGCTGCGGCGACCCTCGGCCTTTTCAGCATGGCCAACGCCAATCCGGCCGAGCCGCGCGTGCTGCTGGTGCTCAGCAGCCATGGCCAGGCCGAGGACGGCGGCAAGCTGGGCTATGACTTCCACGAGTTCGCGCTGGCCGCCCAGCTGCTGCAGGCCAATGGCGTGAGCTTCGACATCGCCAGCCCCAAGGGCGGCGCGCCCGTGGGCCGGCCCGCCGGCGAGAGCACGGCGCGCCAGGTCAAGGCCGATGCCGCGCTGATGGCGCGGCTGCAGGCCACGCTGCCGACGGCCGGGCTCCAGCCGGCCGACTATGCGGCCGTGCTGGTGCTGGGCGGCAAGGGGCCGATGTTCGATCTGCGCGGCGATGCGCCGCTGCAGCATCTGCTGAGCGGGGTCTGGCAGCGCGGCGGCGTGCTGGCGGCGGTCTGCCATGGCCCGGCGGCCCTGCTGGACCTGAAGAGCGCCGATGGCACTCCGCTGCTGGCCGGTCGGCGCGTGACCGGCTTCAGCAATGCCGAGGAGCGCCGCTTCTCGGGCAAGACCCTGGGCCAGCTGCCCTTTCTGCTGGAGGATGCCTTGCAAGCCCAGGGCGCGCGCTACGAGTCGCGCGGCCTGATGCTGCCGCTGGTGGTCAGCGACGAGCGTCTGATCACCGGCCAGAACCCGCTGTCGACCCCGCCCCTGGTCGAAGCCCTGCTGCGGGCCCTGGGCCGCACGCCGGTGGTGCGCACGCCCGGCATCGAAGAGGCCACGATGGCCTTGATCGAGCGGCATCTGGCTGGCGCCACCGCCGCCGCCGAGGCGGACCGCCACGACCCGCTGCTGCTGGGCACTTACGGCCTGCTGCTCAGCGAGGGCGAGGCCACGCCCGAGCGCCTGAACATCGCGCTGACCATGCTGGCCCAGGCCCATCGGCTGGCACCTGCCCACGCCGGCATGACGGCGGCACTGGCCAGCGTCCACGCCAAGCTCGGCCACAAGCCCGAGGCGATCGCGCTGCTCAAGCGCGCGCTGCAGCAGCAGCCCGACCATGCGCGTGCCCGACAATTGCTGGCCGAACTGGAGAGTTGAGCCCCGATGACCGAGATGCCGTCGCGACCGCGCCTGAACATCCTCTTGATCGAGGACCATGCGGCGCTGGCCGACACGCTGGCCGAGTACCTGGGCCTGCAGGGCCACCGTGTCGACTGTGCCGGTGATGGCGCGCTGGGTCTGGGCATGGCGCTGGAGCAGGACTACGACCTGCTGCTGCTGGACCTGAACCTGCCGCGCCTGGACGGGCTGCAGGTCTGCGCACGGCTGAGGGCCGAGAGCGAGCGCCATGTGCCGGTGCTGATGCTGACCGCGCGCGACCAGTTGCAGGACAAGCTGGCCGGCTTTGCCCAGGGCGCCGACGACTATCTGAGCAAGCCCTTCGAGCTGGCCGAGCTGGCGGCACGCTGCCTGGCGCTGGCGGCCCGGCCGCGTCTGCAGCGGCCCCATCGGCTGGTGCTGGGCGAACTGAGCCTGGACCGGCGCCGCCGCGAGGCCTGTCGCCAGGGTCAGGTCTTGCCGCTGCAGCCGCTGGGCTGGCAGATCCTGCTGGCCCTGGCCGAGGCGCATCCGGCCCTTGTGAGCCGCGAGGCGCTGACACGCAGGCTGTGGGGCGACGAGCCGCCCGATTCGGACGCGCTGCGTTCCCACATCTACCAGCTGCGCCAGGCGCTGGACAAGCCCTTTCCCGACCGGCCCGCGCTGCTCAGCACCCTGCCCGGCCAGGGCTACCGGCTGGATCTGCCGGCATGAGGGCCGCCTGGTCGCTGCAGCAGCGCATCGTGCTGGCCTTCGGCGGCCTGACCCTTTTTGTCTGCGCGCTCTTCGTGCTGTTGGCGATGGCGATGATGTACTCGCTGGAAGACACCTTCTTCGAACGCATGCTGGCCGAGGAGGGCGAGCATCAGCGGCAGGCGGCGCAGGCCGGCCAGGCGGCGCCCGCACCGCTGCGCCGTTTCATCAGCCTGCATGCCGATGCGAGCAGCTTCCCACCCGATCTGGCGGCCGCTCATGCAGCGCATCCGAGGCGCAGCGAGCTGGCCGGCGAGCAGGGGCGGCATTACCACTTGTTGCGGCTGGAGCAGCCGCAGCAATGGCTGGTGGCCGAGGTCAGCGAGCAGCTGGAGGTGCGGCCCAAGCGCGCGGCCATGCTGTGGAATCTGGGGCTGATGTGCGGCGTGTTGCTGCTGCTGTCGCTGAGCCTGGGCTGGTGGCTGGCGCGCCAGGCGGTGCGGCCGCTGGCGCGGCTGGATCAGGCCCTGCGCGAGGCGCCGCCCGGCACCGAACCGCCGATAGCGCTGCAGAACTTCCCGCGCAACGAGCTGGGCCGGCTGGCCGCCACGCTGAAGGCAGCCTGGCAGCGCAACAAGGCATTCTCCGAGCGCGAGCAGCAGTTCGGCCGTGATGCCAGCCATGAGCTGCGTACGCCGCTGGCCGTGATCGCCAACTCGGCCGAGCTGCTGCAGGCGCGCGGCGACCTGCCGGCGCATGCCGAGGCGCCGCTGGCGCGCATTCGCGAGGCCTGCCGCAGCATGACGCAGACGGTGCAGAGCCTGCTGGCGCTGGCGCGCGAGCCTCTGCAACTGCCGCCGCCGCAGCGCTACCGCTTGCTGGCCCTGGTGCTGCAGGCGCTGGAGCTGCAGCGCTCGGCGGCCTTGGCGCGTGCAGAGCCGGCGCCGCCCTTCGAGCTGGACATAGACCCGGCGCTCGAGCTGATCGGCCAGCCCGAGGTGCTGGCGGTGATACTGAACAATCTGCTGGCCAACGCCGCCCAGCATGCGCCGGGCGCCCTGGTGCGCCTGCGCTGGGCCGACGGTGAGCTGTGGGTCGAGAACGAAGGGCCGGGTCTTGCCAGCGGCGGCTCGGGCGAGCGGCAGGCCAGCGCCGGCTTGGGTCTGGGCCTGTCCATCGTCCAGCGCCTGTGCGAGCGCCACGGGCTGGGCTATCGGAGGATGGGCAAGCAAGAGGGGGGTTGGGTGCGCGTGGCGCTGCGGCTTTGAGGCATGCTGCGGGCTGTCAACAAGGAGTCCGGATGAAAACGCTGCTTGCCACCCTGGCGATCGTGCTGTCGACCTCGCCCACCCTGGCCCAGACGGGTTTGCCCGCTGCCGCCAAGTCGCCGCTGCTGATCGCCCATCGCGGCGCCTCCGGCTATCTGCCGGAGCACACGCTGGCCGCCTACGAGCTGGCGATCGCCCAGGGCGCCGACTACATCGAGCCCGATCTGGTCATGAGCAAGGACGGTGTGCTGCTGGCCCGCCATGAGCCCTTGCTGGCCCGGGTCGAGCTGGAGGCCGATGGCCGCATCAAGCGCGGCGCCGACGGCCGGCCGCTGCTGCACCGCACCGACACCAGCAGCAATGTCTGGGAGCTGGAGAAGTATGCGGACCGGCTCACCGTCAAGCAGGTTGACGGCCGGTCTATGGGTGGCTGGTTCGCCGAGGATTTCACAGCCGCCGAGATCCGGGCCGATATCCGCGCCCAGGAGCGGCTGCGCGATCAGCGCCTGGCGAACAAGGCGCACGACAACAAATACCCGATCCCGACCCTGCAGGAAGTCATCGCACTGGCCAAGACCCATGGCGTCGGCCTTTATCCCGAGACCAAGCACCCCAGCTATTTCAAGGCCTTCACCGAGGCGGCCGGCCTGCCGCGCCTGGAGGACAAGCTGTTGCAAGCGCTGCATGCCGCTTACGGCAACACGCGCGAGGCGCCGGTCTTCATCCAGTCCTTCGAAGTGTCAAACCTGCAGTACCTGCGCGGCAAGACCGCCATCCGCCTGGTGCAGTTGCTCAGCGCCGCCGGCCGGCCCTATGACCTGAGCCTGGCCGGTGATCTGCGCGCTTATCAAGACCTGGCCCTGCCGGCCGGCCTGGACTTCATCAAGACCTATGCCGACGGCATCGGTGCGCACACCCACCTGATGATCCCGCTGGCCGGCGGCCAGCTGGGAACGCCGACCCGGCTGATCGCCGAGGCCCATGCGCGCGGCCTGCTGGTCCATGGCTGGACCTTCCGGGCCGAGAACAGCTTTCTGCCGACCGAGTTCCGGCGCGAGGGTCAGGCCCTGGGCGATATGGCGGGCCAGCTCAAGGCCTTTCTGGCCCTGGGCATGGACGGATTTTTCACCGACCAGCCCGATCTCGGCCGGGCGGCCCTGAAGCCCTGATCGACCGCTGATCAAGCCCCCACGGCTCGCGCGAAAGGCCGCACGCCCAGCCAGGCGCCATGGATCCAGAAGGCGAAGGCGGCCCAGGCGAGGATGCCGACGATCACGGTGCCCACCGTGCCAGCCGTCGTTCCGGCCGCCGGTGCCGGCGCGCCGGCCCGGTCGCGCTGCCGCGCGGCGCGAAAGCACAGCACGGCCCAGAGCAGGAAGCTGCCGAACAGCAGCAGATCGGCCAGGGTGTTGTTGGCCAGCAGATGAGCAAAAGCCCATAGCTTGACCGACAGCACCATCGGGTGGCGCAGCTTGGCACGGATGTGGTTGCGCGGCCCGTTGCCGGCCGCCAGCAAGATGAAGGCGACCAGGGTCAGCAGGGCGGCCAGATGGTTCATGCCGCGCGGCGTGGCCCACAGCACGGTGGGCGTCAGCCGCGCCTGCGCATAGCCCCACAGGATCAGGCCGAAGCCCAGCAGCGAGACGGCGGTATAGACCAGCTTCCAGGGCTTCTCGCCCAGGCGTGCGATCTGGGCCTGGCGCCAGGGCTCGGCGACGATGCGCAGCGAGTGCACGCCGAGAAACAGAACAAGTCCGAGTATCAGAACAGTCATGCAAGACACCCCATGGCGGCACCGCTCAGGCGGCGCGCCATTGTGCCCCGCGCGATCAGCCTTGATGCTGAAGCAGCCGCTCAAGGCTCCACAGCAGGGCCGGGTAGAGCAGGCCCCAGACGGCCGCCACCAGCAGCAAGGCCTTCAGCGCGGTGACGATGTTCTGGGCGCGGGCGGTGGAGAGTGGTTGCTTGTTCATCGGGCACTCCGATCAAGAGAGAGTGGCATCTAGCAAGCGCCGTGCCCGCACCCTGCGGGCTCAGGCGCTGCGGTCCACGCGCAGCGCCAGCACCACCGAGCTGGTGGTCTTGATCACGCCCTCGATCTCGCCGATCTCGTCGAGCAGCGCGTCCAGCCGCATCGTCGACTCCGCGCGCAGCAGGGCCATGTAGTCGAACTCGCCGCTGACCGAGGCGAGCTGGCGCAGCTCGGGGAAGCCGCCGAGCTTCTTGACCACCTCGCGCCCGGCGCGCGGCTGCACCGTGATGCCGACAAAGGCCTGCACGCTGCGGTCCGCCGCCTCGCTGCCCAGCTTGGCCGTGTAGCCGACGATGGTGCCGTCCTGCTCCAGCCGGGCCAGCCGCGCCACCACGGTGGTGCGGGCCACGCCCAGTTTGCGTGCCAGATTGGCCGTGCTCTCGCGGGCATTGGCCTGCAACAGGGTGATCAGCTGGCGGTCGATGGGGTCGCGTGCGGCGCTAGTCATGGATAACCCTTGAATTCGACGATGTGAATGATGATGCTGACGAATCGTCATTATCTGCATTGATTTCGTCGAACTCATGCTTTCTTTCGTCCGGGCTCATTCCTAGACTGCGGCCATCTGTTGATTGCTCGAACGAATAAGGAGATCCCCATGAAAGTCGCCCTGCTCGGTGCCGGCCATATCGGCCAGACCATCGCCCGCCTGCTGCACGCCACCGGCGACTATCAGGTCACCGTGATCGACAAGAATGCCAAGTACCTGGCCGTGCTGGCCGCCGAGGGCATCACCACCGCCGAGGTCGACACCGAGAACCAGGCGGCGCTGGCGGCCCAGCTGCGCGGCAAGGACACGGTCGTCAACGCCTTGCCCTACCACCTGGCCATCACCGCCGCCACACTGGCGCTGGAATGCGGCTGCCACTACTTCGACCTGACCGAGGATGTGGCCGCGACCAAGGCCATCAAGGACCTGGCCCGCAACGCCAAGACCGCCTTCATGCCGCAATGCGGCCTGGCGCCCGGCTTCATCGGCATCGTCGCCCACCACCTGGCCACCGGCTTCGACGAGGTGCGCGATGTGCAGATGCGGGTCGGCGCGCTGCCGGCCTTCCCGACCAATGCCCTGAAGTACAACCTGACCTGGTCGGTCGACGGCCTGATCAACGAGTACTGCCACCCCTGCGAAGCCATCCATGGCGGCGAGTTCATCTCGGCCCTGCCGCTGGAAGGCCTGGAACACTTCTCGCTGGATGGCACCGAGTACGAGGCCTTCAACACCTCGGGCGGTCTGGGCACGCTGTGCGAAACCTGGGCCGGCAAGGTGCGCAATCTCGACTACAAGACCGTGCGCTACCCCGGCCACCGCGATCTGATGAAGTTCCTGCTCGAAGACCTGGCCCTGGCCAGCGACCAGGACAAGCTCAAGGACATCATGCGCAAGAGCATGCCGGCCACGATGCAGGACGTCGTGCTGGTCTTCGTGACCGTCTCCGGCATGAAGAACGGTGTGCTGATGCAGGAGGTCTTTGCCCGCAAGATCTTCGCCGAGCGCGATGCGAAGGCGCCGCTGTCGGCGATCCAGATCACCACCGCCGCTGGCATCTGCGCGGCGGTCGATCTGTTCCGCGAAGGCAAGCTGCCGGCCAAGGGCTTCATCCGCCAGGAAGAGGTCGAGCTGCCGGCCTTCCTGGCCAATCGTTTCGGCCAGGCCTATCAGCAGTCGCGCCAGGTCGAGTCCATCGGTTAAGTGAGAATCCAGACCATGACGAATCAAACGCAAGACCTGCTGAGCGCCCTGGGCGTTCCCGCTGCCGCCTACACCGGCGGCACCCTGAACGTGCGCTCGCCGATCGATGGCGCGGTGCTGGGCGCCGTGCACGAGGCCAGCGCCGCCGAGATGACGGCTGCCGTCGGCCGGGCTCACGCTGCCTTCCTGGAATGGCGCACGGTGCCCGCGCCCAAGCGCGGCGAGCTGGTGCGCCTGTTCGGCGAGGAGCTGCGCGCCCACAAGGCCGCGCTGGCCCGCCTGGTCTCGCTGGAGGCCGGCAAGGTCACGAGCGAAGGCGAGGGCGAGGTGCAGGAGATGATCGATATCTGCGACTTCGCCGTCGGCCTGTCGCGCCAGCTGCATGGCCTGACCATCGCCAGCGAGCGCCCCGGCCACCGCATGATGGAGCAGTACCTGCCGCTGGGCGTGGTGGGCATCATCTCGGCCTTCAACTTCCCCGTCGCGGTCTGGGCCTGGAACTCGGCCCTGGCCCTGGTCTGCGGCGACAGCTGCGTCTGGAAGCCCAGCGAGAAGACCCCGCTGACGGCGCTGGCCACGCAGGCGCTGTTCGAGAAGGCGGTCGCCCGCTATGTGGCGGAAGGTTCGGGCGCACCGGCCTACCTGTCGCAAGTGCTCAACGGCGGCGCTGCCGTCGGCGAGGCCATGGTCGACGATGCCCGGGTCGCGCTGGTGTCCGCCACCGGCTCGACCCGCATGGGCCGCGCGGTCGGCCCGCGCGTCGCGGCGCGCTTCGGTCGCTGCCTGCTGGAGCTGGGCGGCAACAACGCCATCATCGTGACGCCCAGCGCCGACCTGGACCTGGCCGTGCGCGGCATCCTGTTCGGTGCCTATGGCACGGCCGGCCAGCGCTGCACGACCACGCGCCGCGTCATCGCCCACGAGTCCATCCACGACGAGCTGGTGGCCCGTCTGGACCGCGCCCGCGCGCAGCTGAAGATAGGCTCGCCCGTCGAGGCCGGTAATCTGATCGGCCCGCTGATCGATAAGCAAGCCTTCGATGCGATGCAGGCCGCGCTGGCCGCCGCGCGCGAGCAGGGCGGCGAAGTCAGCGGCGGCGACCGCGCGCTGGCCGCCCAGTATCCCGAGGCCTGGTATGCCGCGCCGGCCCTGGTGCGCATGCCGGCGCAGACTGCCATCGTCAGGCACGAGACCTTCGCGCCCATCCTCTACACGCTGAAGTACAAGACGCTCGACGAGGCAATCGCGCTGCAGAACGAGGTGCCGCAAGGCCTGTCCTCGGCCATCTTCACCAACGATATCCGCGAGGCCGAGACCTTTATGAGCGCGGCCGGTTCGGACTGCGGCATCGCCAACGTCAATATCGGCACCTCGGGCGCCGAGATCGGCGGCGCCTTTGGCGGCGAGAAGGAAACCGGCGGTGGCCGCGAGTCCGGCTCCGATGCCTGGAAGGCCTATATGCGGCGCACGACCAACACGGTCAATTACTCGCGCTCGCTGCCCTTGGCCCAGGGTGTGAAGTTCGATATTTGATCCACCCCCGAGGCGCTGCGCGCCTCCCCCTCAAGGGGGCAGAGCCCCTGGGCCCGGCAAAGCCGGAGCCTCGGGCTCCGCTCGATATGGCCGGGCCTTGCCGGCCGTTCCAAAGCATGGGAGTTTTCATTGATGACTGAATCCGGGCTGAGCCGCCTGCTGAGCGCCTTGCTGGGCGAGGCTGCGGCGCAAGAGACGTTTGCTCAGTTGCAGGTGATGCCGGCGCTGCTGAAGCCGGTCGGCGACACGGTGTCGCGCGCCGAGTTGGCGCAGGCGCTGAGTATGGCGCTGTTCCGCGACCTGCTCGCGCGCGTGCCTGCCGGCGCCGCCTATGTGGCCGACTGCCAGCGTGCCGGCGAGCGCGTCGTGTTCGACCATGGCGCGCTGCGCACCGTGGCCTGGCCCAGCGGCGCGCTGCCTCCCGGCGAGGCGGCGATCACGCGGGTGCTGCGGCCGCTGGGCTATGCCCATGCCGAGACCTATCCGCTGACACGCCTGAAGATGACCGGGCGCAGCTGGCGGCATGAAGACTTCCCCGAGGACATCGCGCAGTTCTTCGTCTCCGAGCTGCATCCCGAGCAGTTCTCGCCGGCCTTCCAGGCGGCGGTGAGTCGCGTCATCGGCGCCTCGCGCGACCCGCTGTCCAGCGCCGATCTGGCCCTGCTGGAACAGTTGGCGCGCGACAAGGTCCTGCCCTGGAATGCCGCGCTGTCCCTGCTGCCGCGCCTGTTGGGCTGTTTCGAGCGCCAGCACCCGCTGTTCGCGCTGGTCGACTACCAGGCCCTGCTGGCCGAGTCGGCCGAGATGGCCTGGATCGCGACCGAGGGTAATGCCTTCAACCACGCGACCGACCGGGTCGCCGACATCGAGCTGCTGGCCGACACCCAGCGCGTGATGGGCCGGCCGATCAAGGACAGCATCGAGACCTCGGCCTCCGGCCGGGTGCGCCAGACCGCTTTCCGCGCGGCCCAGGTGGAGCGCCAGTTCCTGCATGAGGGTCGGGTCTTGACCCAGCCGGTGCCGGGCTCGTTCTATGAGTTCATCCAGCGCGAACGCGAGGACGATCAGCAGGGCCTGGATCTGCGCTTCGACGCCGGCAATGCCACCGGCATTTTCAAGATGACGGCGGCGGCCTGAACAAAAGATTGGGGCCAGGACTTGCGCGCCTGCAAATTCGCATGCTATAGTCCGGCCTCTTCGCGCAGTTCGGTAAATGTGCTGAAGAAGAAACTAGCCCAGATGGCGGAATTGGTAGACGCACTAGTTTCAGGTACTAGCGGGTAACTCCGTGGAGGTTCGAGTCCTCTTCTGGGCACCAAACAATGAGGGTCAGCACGCAAGTGCTGACCCTTTGCGTTTTCTGGATCAGACTTCTTGTGATGCCCGACGATCTCCGCTCCCTGTGCCAGCAGTTTCCGCGCCCCGGCCGCATCGAGGCCATCCTGCTGCGGCCCGCACGCCGCGTGGCCATGCGCTCGGTCGAGCAAGTCCTGACCCTTGAGGGGCGGGGACTGGATGGCGACCGCAGTGCCCAGCGCAGCGGTGGCAAGCGCCAGGTCAGCCTGATCCAGGCCGAGCACCTGCCGGTGGTCGCGGCCTTGAGCGGGCGGGCAAGCCTTGACCCCGCGCTGCTGCGCCGCAACCTCGTGATCTCCGGTCTGAACCTGATCGCCGCGCGCAGCCTGTTTCGCGACCAGGTCCTGCATCTGTGCATTGGCGACGATGTGGTGCTGGAACTGACTGGCCCCTGCGAACCCTGCTCACGGATGGAAGAGCTGCTGGGCCCGGGCGGCTACAACGCGATGCGCGGCCATGGTGGCATGACCGCGCGCGTGTTGCGCGGCGGGCTGCTGAGGGTGGGGGATGCGGTGCGTGCAGTCACGGTGGGCGCTTTGTTTTGACCCAAGGTCTGCGACCTTGGGCCGAAACTCTGATGGGTGCCTGCGGCACTCATCAGAGTTTTCCCGCGTCGCCATCGGGATCGCTGCGTTTTATGAGTGAGAATGGCGCCCGCCCGAGATCGTCGGGCGCCACACAGAATTGAGATCCTGGAATGAACAAAACCGAACTGATCGAGCACCTGGCCAGCAAGCACGAACTGACGAAGGCCGAAGCCGGCCGCATCATCGAAACCCTGCTGGACGCGGTGGTGACCACCGTCAAAAAGGGCGGCGCGGTCACTATCCCCGGCTTTGGCTCCTTCAAGCAGCACGCCCGCGCAGCCCGCACCGGCGTGAACCCCAGCACCGGCGACAAGATCAAGATCGCTGCCGCCAAGCTGCCCAAGTTCACCCCGGGCGCTGGCTTCAAGGCCGCCGTCGATCCGAAGGCTGCTGCCCGCAAGGCCGCCAAGGCCGCTGAGAAGCCCGCCAAGGCCGTGAAGGCTGCCGCCAAGCCGGCTGCCAAGAAGGCCAAGAAGTAAGACGCTGCCAACACGCTTGGCGCAGGCCGGACACCCGCGAGGGTGTCCGGCCTGCTTGCTTCTGGACCGGCCTCAGACCAGGCGCTGCGCTGCCAGCTCGAAGTGTTCCACCTGGGGCGGGCTGGCGAAGAAGGGGCCGACGATGGCGCGCCACTCGGCGAACAGCGGGCCGCCGCGGAAGTGCACGGTGTGGTCTTCCAGCGTCTGCCATTCGATCAGCAGCAGATAGCGCTCGGGCGACTCGATGCCATGCTGGACCTGGGCGCGCACGAAGCCCTGGGCTCGTGTGATCACGCTGGCAATGCCCAGCTGGATGGCCTCTTCGAATGCGGCCTGCTGGCCGGGCTGGATGCGGATGTCGGCGACTTCGAGAATCATGGTCGGGGCTTTCCTGAGTTGAGGGCGGGCAGCAGCTTGCTGCGCACCAGCGGATGCCAGTATGGCGCCTTGTCCAGCGGCGTGTCGGGCGGCAGCAGCGGGTTGTTCAGCACCAACCAGCGCCGCTGGTCGAGGCGGGCGCGCGCCAGCTGCGGCGCTATGCGCTGCTCGAACAGCGCGACAAAGCTGCCGTCGGCCAGCGCCAGCTCCCAGCCCCGGCGCAGCCGCTCGGCCAGCTCGGGCCGCTTGGGGCTGACGAAAAAGTAGAAGGCCGAGGGGTAGGCAATGGCCCAGCGCTGCAGCACGGCCAGCCCCGGATGGGCGTCGGCAATCGGATAGACCTCGATGGCGCCGAGCGCAAAGGTGTCGATGCGCTGCCGCCGCAGCAGCTCGGCAAAGGCCGCCAGCCTGGGCATGCGCTCGACCCGCCAGCCATTGGCCAGCAGGATCTGGCTGTCGGGCCAGTCGCTGACCTGGCCGTGGCGCAGCGCGCGCAGCTGCTCTGGCTGCTCCAGCGCATCGAGCTCGGCCGCACGGTTGGCCAGCACCACTGGCAGGCGCACGCCCAGCAGGCCGCGATACAGGCAGACCCGCAGCGCCAGGCCCTGGGCTTCGCGCTCGGTCGAGCTCATCGAGCTCAGCACATCGACCTCGCCGGCCTGCAGCTGCAAGAAGGCGCGGTTCTGCGTCACGACCTCGGTGGCCTGCAGGCTGTAGTCGCCGTGGCTGGGCCGGGTCTTGTCGAGCAGCAGCTGCAAGACCTCGAGCTCGTAGGTGATGACCTGGCTGCTCTGCTGCTGGGCCAGCGCATGGCGTATCGGCTGGGCGGCTGCGAGGCCGGCGCACAGCGCCAGGCACAGGCCGAGCAGCGCCGCCGACCTGCGCAGGGGGTGATGCGGGTGTACAGCTGTCATGGGGCGGGGACGATGATGCTGTGATTGTGACCCCCCGGGCCGGGATTTCCTGCGGGGCCGACATGCCGGCCTGCGGCGAGAATCGCAGCAGCGCCCGCGTCGATGGCGCGAGAGCGATGGATGATGGCTGAGCATGCACCCGAGCGAACTTGCGGCTGAGAACCAGGCCCTGCGTCAGCAGTTGGAAGACTTGCTGCGCGAGGCCCGTGCCAACGAGGACAAGATGCGCCGCTTCGACCAGCTGGAGCACCGGCTGATCGCGGCCGGCTCGCTGGGCGAGCTGCTGCGCCTGCTGCTGCTGGAGTACCGGCCGGTGTTCGGCATCGAGTTCGTCGGCCTGACCCTGCTGGACACCCAGCTGGAGATCCGCAGCATCCTGGACGCCGAGCTGCATGAGGACAGCGCGCTGCCCGGCCTGCAGCTGCCGCCCACGCTGCAGGCGCTCGATGCGCTGGATCTGGATCAGCGGCCCTGGCTGGGCGCCTACGACGCCATCCTGCACGGCGCCCTGTTCGGCGCGGCGCCGGGCATCGCCTCGGTGGCGCTCTTGCCGCTGAGCCGGCGCGGCCATCTGATCGGCTGCCTGCAGTTCGGCAGCAGCGATGCGGCGCGCTACAACAGCGGGGCCGGCACCAAGTTCCTGGAGCGCCTGGCGGCGATCGCCTCGGTCTGCCTGGAGAGCGCGCTGAACCAGGAGCGTGTCAAGCGGGCCGGCCTGACCGATGTGCTGACCGGCGTACACAACCGGCGCTATTTCGAGCACCGCTGCCAGATCGAGATCAGCCAGGCGCGCCGCCACAGCCAGGCCTTGGCCTGCCTGTTCCTGGACATCGATCATTTCAAGCCGGTCAACGACAGTCACGGCCATGCCGCCGGCGATGCCGTGCTGCGCGCGGTGGGACTGATGATCCAGGGCCAGCTGCGCGCCGGTGACACGGTGGCGCGCTGGGGCGGTGAGGAATTCGTCGTGCTGCTGCCGCGCACACCGGCCGCCGCCGCTCGCGAGGTGGCCGAGCGCATCCGCCAGCGCATCGCCGATCAGCGCCTGCCGGTGGGGGGTGGGGTCGAGCTGGCGGTGACGGTCTCGATCGGCCTGGCCATGCTCGAGCTCGCCGGCGCGCCGGAGGCTGCGCCGCTGTTGCAGGCGGCCGATGCCGCGCTCTACCGCGCCAAACAGGGCGGGCGCAACCAGGTGGTCGGGGCGAGCGACCCGCCGCGCTGAGCGGCTCAGGCGCCGGCTTCTTGCAGCAGGGCCAGGGTCTGGGCGATCACGGCCTCGGCCTGGTCCTTGTGCGGCGCATGGCCGCAGTCCGGCAGCGCGACCAAGCGGGTCGGCGCATGCAGGCGACGGATCGCCTCGATCTGCGCCAGCGTCGCGTACTCGTCGTCCACACCTTGCAGCGCCAGCACCGGGCAGGCCAGCGTCCTCAGATCGGCCTCGATATTCCAGCCGCCTTCGAAGCCCGGCCGCAGCCAGGCATCGTTCCAGCCATAGAAGGCCGAGTCGGGATCGGCATGGTGGCGCCCCAGCGCGGCCTTCAGCGCGCTGGGCTGCTGCTCGTAAGCCGTCTTGGCGGCACGCAGGCCGGTGATCGTGATCGGCTCGACAAAGAGATGCGGCGCCAGCGCCGCCAGCGCGCGCACGCGCGCCGGAAAATAGGCGGCAAACAGCAAGGCCAGCGAGGCGCCGTCGCTGTGGCCGAACAGGATCAGCGCTTCGTGCTGCAGCCCCAGCGCATCGAAATAGGCCGGCAGCAGCCCGCGCGCCTGGCGCTGCAGATAGTCCTGCGGCCAGGGCTCGGTGCGCGGCGTGCTGCGCCCGTAGCCGGGGCGCGAGAACAGCAGACCGCGGCAGCCGGCCGCCTCGCACAGGCGCTGCGGAAAGTCCTTCCACTGCGACAGCGAGCCCAGGCCCTCGTGCAGGAACACGATCAGCGGGCGCGGCTCGGCGCCGGGGCCGGGGTTTGACGGGGTATGGAGCCACTGGGACTCGATCTGGATCTCGCGGCCTTCGAGGCGCAGCGGCTGCAGGAAGATGTCGGTGCGGTGCATGGCCGCATTGTGGGCGCTACGATGGCGGCCCTTCTTTCCCGCTGTTGCCGCTGTTGCCGCCGTGACTCCTTCCCGCCGCCGTTCCCTTGTTGCTCTTGCCATCGCGCTGGTCCTGCTGCTGGTCGCCGGCCCTTACCTGGCCGCGTGGCAGCTGCAAACGCGGATCGAGGCCGCACTGGGACCGCGCGCGACGCTGGGGGACATCAGCATCGGCTGGAGCGGCAGCGTCGAGCTGCGCCAGCTGCGTATCCAGGCGGCGCCGGGCTGGCCGGCCGAGGATGAGTTGCGGGCCGAGCGCGTGCACATCCGGCCCGATCTGCGCAGCCTGCTGGGCGGACCCTGGCGCATTGCCAGCGTGACGGTGGAGGGCGGCTATCTGTCTGCGCAGCGCAGCCGTGATGGCCGGCTGCGCCTGCTGCCGGCCCTGCTCGAGGAACGCGCCGGCCGGGCTCAGGCGCCGAGTCAAGACCCGATCCCGGCGCCGGCGATCGAGATCGACGAGATCCGCATCGCCGATGGCGCCCTGGCTTTCTTCGACCACTCGGTGCGCCGGCCGGCGCTGCAGCTGCGCATCGAGCAGCTGGCGGCCAGGCTCGGTCCACTGCGCTTGCCAGCGCTGGACCAGGCGCTGCAGATCGAGCTTGGTGGCGTGTTCAAGGGGCCGCAGCGCGACGGCCGCATCGAGATCCAGGGCCGCTACACGCCGTCCAGCCACGATGCCGATCTGCGCGCGCGCTTCAGCGATGTGGACCTGCTGGCGCTGCAGCCCTATCTGCTGAAGGTCGCCGAGGCCGGCGTGCGGCGCGGTACGCTGGATCTGGACGTCCATGCGACGGTGGTCGGCGAGCGGCTGCGCGCGCCCGGCACGCTGACCTTGACGAATCTGGAGCTGGCCAGCGGCGGCGGCCCCTTGGCCACCTTTGCCGGCGTGCCGCGCCAGGCGGTGCTGGCTGCGATGACGCGCGACGGCCGTCTGCAGGTGCGCTTCACGCTCGAAGGCCGGCTTGACGACCCGGCCTTCTCGCTCAATGAGAATCTGGCCACCAAGCTGGCCTCGGGCCTGGCCGAGACGCTGGGCGTCAGCGTCTCCGGCGTGGTCAAGGGGCTGGGCGGCCTGGTGAAGGGTTTGTTCGGGCGCTGAGCCGCCGGCGTCTTTCGCCGCAGAATAGCGCTGCATTCGCAGCTATCACATGCAGGGAGTATGCCGTGGCAAATGTCTATATGCCCTTGCAGCTGGCGCCGAGCTCGCTGACCCAGCCCATCCTGTCGAACTGGTCTTTCAATCTGTTCAGCGTCAACCTTGGCGCCACATCCAACGCCAAGGTCGAGCAGCAGGTCATTGAGCAGGTCGGCAGCTATGGCAAGCAGATCGGTCATCTGACCGAGGCGCTTGAAGTCGTCATCAAGCAGCTGCAGCTGCTGGACAGCAAGGCGCTGTCGCAGGACGAACGAGACGCCTTGCTGGTGTTTCTCGGGGACGTGGCGGCAGTCCGCAAGATCAAGGCCGACGCCAAGACCTAAGCTCTCATCGTGTCAAGGGAGTTCCAGCGTGACCAAGCCCATCATGAATCTCGACGAACTGGTGTTCAACGACGTCGAGGAGAACGGCTACTACAGCTCCAAGCGTGCCCAGATCAGCGACCATATCGGCGCCCGCAAGCTGGGCTACAACCTGACGGTGCTGCCGCCCGGCAAGGCGCAATGCCCCTTCCACAACCATCATGGCGAGGAAGAGATGTTCTTCATCCTCGAAGGCGAGGGCGAGCTGCGCTTTGGCGCGCAGCGTTATCCGATCCGAGCGCACGATGTGATCGCCTGTCCGACCGGCGGGCCCGAGGTGGCACATCAGATCATCAACACCGGCACCGTGACCATGCGCTATCTGGCGCTGTCGACTGTGGTCGATATCGAGACTTGCGAGTACCCGGATTCCAACAAGATCATGATCGGGTCCGGCCGGCGTGGCGAGCCGGGGCTGTGGAAGATGTTTCGCGCGGAGAACACGGTCGAGTACTACGACCGCGAGAGCACCGAGCCGCCGGAGAGCGCCGGCTGATGCTCTGCGCCCAGGCGCCCGATCCCGGTGCCGCACCGCTGCGATACTCCCCCGATTACCAGGAGTTTCAGCGTGGAGACTTTGCATATCGAGGTGGATGGGCGCGGTGTCGCCCAGCTGACGATGACACGGCCGGAGGTGTTCAATGCCTTCAACGAGGCCATGATCAGCGAGATCGGTCAGGGCTTTGACCGCTTGATCGCCGATCCGCGGGTGCGCGTGATCGTGCTGGCCGGGGCCGGCAAGGCCTTCAGCGCGGGGGCCGACATCCAGTGGATGAAGCGGGCCTCCGAGGCCACCCAGGAATGGAATCTGGAGGACGCGCGCGGCTTTGCCGGCATGCTGCACAAGATCGCGTCCTGCCCCAAGCCGACGATTGCCCGCGTGCAGGGCCTGGCGCTGGGCGGCGGGGTCGGGCTGGCGGTGGCCTGCGATATCGCGGTGGCCAGCGAGGAGGCCAAGTTCGCGGTCAGCGAGGCACGCTTCGGCATCCTGCCCGCAGTGATCGGGCCTTATGTGATCAATGCGGTCGGGCCGCGCCAGGCCAAGCGTCTGGCGCTGACCGCCAGCCGCATCGGCGCCGCGCAGGCGCTGGCGCTGGGCCTGGTGCACGAGGTGGTGGCGCTGGACGAGCTGGACGGGGCGGTCAAGCGCTGGGTCGACGAGCTGCTGGCCAATGGCCCGGCGGCCCAGGGCGAGATCAAGGCCTTGTTCGCCGAGCTGGAGGTCGGGCCGGTGACGCCGGCGGTGCGCGAGCTGACCGCGCAGACGATTTCCCGGGTGCGCATGACGGACGAGGCGCGCGAGGGCTTTGCCGCTTTCCTGGCCAAGCGGCCGGCCGCCTGGATTCCCCAATAAGGATTGTTGAGATGAGCGAGACGAATCAGATCTGGACCGTGGCCGGCAGCGAGCCGGCGCCGATCGGCGTGGTGGGCGCCGGCATCATGGGGGCGGGCATCGCCCAGGTGGCGGCCCAGGCCGGCCACGCGGTGAAGCTGCTGGATGTGCGCGAGGGTGCGGCGGCGACAGCGATCGCCTCGATCGCCAAGGCGCTGGATGGTCTGGTCGCCAAGGGCCGCATGGAGGCCGGCACGCGCGAGGCGGTGCTGGCGCGGCTGAGTCCGGCCACGGCCACCGCCGAGCTGGCCGATGCGGCGCTGGTGATCGAGGTCATCGTCGAGAAGCTGGAGCCCAAGCAGGCCCTGCTGCGCGAGCTCGATGCGCTGCTGGCGCCGGGCGCCATCATCGCGACCAATACCTCGTCGATCAGCGTCACCGCGCTGGCCAATGGCATGAAGAACCCGGCCCGCCTGGTGGGCATGCATTTCTTCAACCCGGTGCCGCTGATGAAGCTGGTCGAGGTGGTCTGGGGCGCCGAAACCGAGCCCGGCGTGGCGCAGGTGATCTACGAGCTGGCCAAGCGCTGGGGCAAGACGCCGGTGCATGCGAAGTCCACGCCCGGCTTCATCGTCAACCGCATCGCCCGGCCCTATTACGCCGAGACGCTGGCCCTGCTGCTGGAGCAGGCCGGCACGCCGGCCGAGCTGGACCGCGCGCTGCGCGGCGCGGGTTTCCGCATGGGGCCTTGCGAGCTGATGGACCTGATCGGCCACGACACCAACTATCTGGTGACCCAGTCGGTCTATGAGGCCAACTTCGGCGACAAGCGCTATATGCCCTCGCTGGTGCAGAAGGCCCTGGTCGACGGCGGCCGGCTGGGCCGCAAGGTCGGCAAGGGCTTTTACGAGGGCGTGCCGGCGGCGCCGGTCGATGCGGCCGTTGAGGGTGTGGAGCTGCCACCGATCAGCGTGGTCGGGCGCGGTGCGCTGGTCGAGCGCCTGGCCGACTGGCTGGCACACAAGGGCCTGAGCTTCAGCCGCGGCGAGTCGGCCGACTGGGCCGGCCTGCAACTCGGCGAGCTGCAGCTGCATCTGACCATGGGCCATAGCGCGGCCGAGCTGGCGCACCAGCGCAAGCATCCGGAGCTGGGCGTGATGGACTGGCCGGTGGCACCGGACCGCGCCGACGCCCTGGCGCTGGCCTTTGCGCCGCAGGCCAGCGAGGCCGCGCGGGCCCAGGTGGCGGCGCTGTGGCGCAGCCTGGGCTGGCAGCCCCTGGTGCTGCGCGATGTGCCGGGTCTTGCCGTGGCGCGCACCGTGGCCATGCTGGTCAACGAGGGGGCCGATGCGGTGTGGCAGGGCGTCTGCGACGAGCAGGGCGCCGACCTGGCGATGAAGCTGGGCGTCAATTACCCGGCCGGGCCTTTCGAATGGCTGGGCCTGCTGGGCGCGCCCATGGTGGCGACCCTGCTGGACGGGCTGTTCATCGCCTATCGCAGCGAGCGTTACCGGGTCAGTCCCTTGCTGCAGCAGCAGCGCTGGCGCACTGCGTCTTACTGAGCGCGGTGGCCGAACAGCTCGGCCAGCGCCTCGCGGTAAAGCCCCTGGCCCACCGCATTGGTGTTGTGGTGCGAGCCGCCCTCGACCAGCACAAAGCGCTTGGGCTCGGGCGCGCGCTCGAACAGCGCCCGGCCGAGTTCGGGCTTGATGACCCGGTCGGCACTGCCGTGCACGATCAGCACCGGCACCTTCAGGCCGCCGATGCGCTCGCCGGCTTCGAAGCGCTGGGTGATCAACGGGCCCACCGGCAACCAACCCCATTTGTAGCTGCTGGCCACCTCGGGGATGGAGGTGAAGCTGCCCTCGACGATCAGGCCGGCCGCTGCGGTCTGCACCTCGCTGGCCAGGTTCACCGCGATGGCGCCACCCAGCGAATGGCCGAAGATATAGCGCGGCGAGCGCGGATGCTGCGTCGCCAGCCAGTCCCAGGCGGCTCGCGCATCCTCGTAGGCCATGGCCTCGGAGGGCAGCACCTTGCTGCTCTGGCCGAAGCCGCGGTAGTCGATGCCCAGCACCGAGAAACCCAGCTCCTGCATGCGGCGCATGCGGTTGGCGCTGCCGCGAACATCCCAGCGCGCGCCATGCAGATAAAGCAGCACCGGCGCATCGGCGCGCTCGGCCGGTATCCACAGGCCGTGCAGCTTGACCGGCGCACCGCTGAGCTTGGAGTCGAACGCGATCCACACCTCATCCATGCCCTGGGCCGCCGCCAGCCCGCCGGACCAGGTCCGGTCGCTGGGCTGGAAGATCCACTCGCGCTGCTTCTCGTCCAGCGTGGCACAACCGCCCAGCAGGGCCAGCGCGGCGAGCGCGCCGAGCAACAGGCGGCGCCAGGAGGGGATGGGCAGGGTCATTGCGGCAATGGCAGGGTGGACGGCAAGACTGCAGGATAGGGTAAGCGCGATATCCCCTGCCGGCCCCGGCTCTCTTGGGTTGCCCGGGCGCTCAACTCGCCGGCCCCACCGCCCCCTGTGCCGCAAAGCTGTGCGCGCTGGCCAGCGGCCAGTAGATCTTGAATACATTGCCGGGCAGGTCGCCGGCCAGCAGGCTGCCGGGCTTGATGAAGGGCAGCAGATTGGCCAGCAGCCGGACTTCGTGCTTGTTGATGCGGTGGACGATATGGGCGGCGCAGATCTCGCTGGGATGGTGCAGGCCGGCGGCTTGTACCAGTTCGCGCAGGGCTTCCAGGGTCAGTTGGTGGAAGCGGAACACCCGCTCGGCCTTGTCTGGCACGATCAGGGCCTGCTGGCGCTGTGGGTCCTGGGTCGTGACGCCGGTGGGGCAGTGGCCGGTGTGGCAGGTCTGGGCCTGGATGCAGCCCAAGGCGAACATGAAGCCGCGCGCCGAATTGCACCAGTCGGCGCCCAGCGCCATCATGCGCGCGATGTCGAAGGCGCTGATGACCTTGCCGGCGCAGCCTATCCTGATCTTGTCACGCAGATTCAGGCCGACCAGCGTGTTGTGCACCAGCAGCAGACCCTCCTGCAGCGGCGCGCCGACATGGTCGGTGAACTCCAGCGGCGCAGCGCCGGTGCCGCCCTCGGCACCGTCGACGACGATGAAGTCCGGCACGATGCCGCTCTCCAGCATGGCCTTGGCGATCGCGAACCACTCCCAGGGATGGCCGATGCAGAGCTTGAAACCGGTCGGCTTGCCGCCGCTGAGCTGGCGCAGCCGCTCGATGAAATGCAGCATCTCCAGCGGCGTGCCGAAGGCGCTGTGCGAGGCCGGCGAGATGCAGTCCTCGCCGATATTGACGCCACGCGCGGCGGCGATTTCGGCGGTCACCTTGGGGCCGGGCAGCACGCCGCCATGGCCGGGCTTGGCGCCCTGGCTGAGCTTGAGCTCGATCAGTTTGACCTGCGGGTCGCGGGCATTGAGCTCGAAGCGCTCGGCGTTGAAGCTGCCGTCCTCGTTGCGGCAGCCGAAGTAGCCGGAGCCGATTTCCCAGATCAGGTCGCCGCCGTGCTGGCGGTGGTGCACGCTGATCGAGCCCTCGCCGGTGTCGTGGGCGAAGCCGCCGCGTCGGGCGCCGGCGTTCAAGGCCAGGATGGCATTGGCGCTGAGCGCGCCGAAGCTCATCGCCGAGATATTGAAGACGCTGGCTTCGTAGGGCTGGGCGCGGTCGGCACCGATCAGCACGCGGAAGTCGTGGCTGGGCAGCTGGGTGGGTTGCAGCGAATGGTTGATCCATTCATAGCCCAGCGCGCCGACCTCGAGCTGGGTGCCGAAGGGGCGCTTGTCGGGCTCTCCCTTGGCGCGCTGATAGACCAGCGAGCGCTGCTGGCGCGAGAACGGCGCGGCCTCGTTGTCGGCCTCCAGAAAGTACTGGCGGATCTCGGGGCGGATGAACTCCAGCATGAAGCGCAGATGGCCGATCACCGGATAGTTGCGCAGCAGCGAGCGCTTGGTCTGGCGCACATCGGCCAGCCCCACCAGGCTCAGCGAGCCGAAGATCACGACGGCCAGTCCGTCGACGCCGTCCAGCACCCAGGCGATCGCGCTGATCAGCGTGGCGATGATGCACAGCAGCCAGGCGCTGTAGCGGATCGGGAAATGGTGATCGAGTCGGAGCAGCCAAGCGGGCATGGGGGAAGCCTTTGCAGTCGCCAATCCTGGCATGCTAAGCGCTGTCGTGCCGGCTGATCGCGCGAGCAGGGCGGCTTTGACCACCCTGCCTACAATCAATTCGACCGGGCCATGCCCGCAACCAGGGATCCCACCCCATGATGTCCATCCTCCGCCCGCTGGGCTGGTTCTTCTCCAAGCTCTGGTGGCTGCTCGACGCCAGCCGGCGGGCCTTGCTGAATCTGCTGTTGCTGGCCCTCGTGGTCGGCCTGATCGTCGCGCTCGCGACCCGCGGGCCGAAGCCGCTGGAGGACAAGACCACGCTGGTGCTGGACCTGAAGGGTCGGCTGGTCGAGCAGTATTCGGGCTCGGCGCGCGACCAGGCGATGGCCCAGTTGCAGGGCCAGTCGCCGCAGGCCCAGACCCGGCTGCGCGATGTGTTGCAGGTGCTGGAGGCGGCGGCCACCGATCCGAAGATCTCGACGGTGCTGCTGGCGCTGGACGACTTTGGCGGCGGCGGCCAGGCCGGGCTGCGCGAGGTGGCGGCGGCGCTGGAGCGTTTCAAGAAGGACAGCAAGAAGCCGGTGCTGGCCTATGCCGGTGGCTACGACCAGCGCAGCTACTTTCTCGCGGCGCGTGCCGACGAGGTCTATATGCACCCGATGGGCATGGCGATGATGGAGGGCTTCGGCCGCTATCGCAACTACTACAAGGACGCGCTGGAGCGCGTCGGCATCGAGCCCAATGTGATACGGGTCGGCACCTACAAGAACTTCGGCGAGCCTTACTTTGCCAACGCGCCGTCGCCGGCGACCTTGGAGTCCGACGCCTATCTGTACGGCGATCTGTGGGCCCGCTACACCACCTCCGTCGAGACGGCCCGCAAGCTCGACAAGGGGGCGGTGGCGCTGGGCATCGAGGAGCTGCCGCAGCGCCTGCAGGCGGTCAAGGGTGATACGGCCCAGCTGGCGCTCAAGGAGCGCCTGGTCGACGGCCTGAAGACCCGCGACGAGATCCGCGCGATGCTGATCGAGCGCGGCGCGCCCGACGAGAAGGCCAAAAGCTTCCGCCAGATCTCGCTGGCCGCCTATCAGGCCATGCTGAAGCCCAGGACCGAGGGCGCGGTGATCGGTGTCGTCGTGGCCGAGGGCGAGATCGTCGACGGCGAGGCCGGCCCCGGCAAGGTCGGCGGCGACTCGACCGCCCAGCTGATCCGCCAGGCGCGCGAGAACGAGGACATCAAGGCCCTGGTGCTGCGCGTCAACTCGCCCGGCGGCAGCGCGGTGGCTTCCGAGATCGTGCGTCGCGAGCTCGAGCTGACGCGCAAGGCCGGCAAGCCGGTGGTGGTGTCGATGGGTGATGTGGCGGCCTCGGGCGGCTACTGGATCTCGATGGCGGCCGACCGCGTGATCGCCGACGCCAGCACCGTGACCGGCTCGATCGGCGTGTTCGGCATGCTGCCGACGGCCGACAAGCTGCTGGACAAGCTGTCCATCCACACCGGCGGCCACACGACGACCTGGCTGGCCGGCGGCGGCTATGACCCGCGCCGCCCGCTCGACCCGCGCATGCGCACCGCGGTGCAATCGGCCATCCAGCACATCTACGACGACTTCACCGGCAAGGCCGCCGCCGCGCGCAAGAAGCCGGTGGCCGAGATCGACGCGGTGGCCCAGGGCCGGGTCTGGACCGGCGCCCAGGCGCTGGAGCGTGGCCTGATCGACCAGCTCGGCAGCTATGGCGACGCCGTCAAGGCCGCCGCCGCGCTGGCCAAGCTGGAGGGCGAGCCACGGCTGAGCTATGTGGAGCGCGAGCGCGGCCGCATCGAGCGGCTGCTGGATGGGCTGGGTGAGGTCGTCGGCGAACAGGTGGCCGGCGCCGTGCGCGCCCAGCTGGGCGGGCTGGCGCTGCCGGCCCAGGCGGCGGTGGGCGAATTGGCCTGGCTGGCGACGCTGGGCACGCAGGGCCGGCCGTTCGCGGCCGTCGTCCATTGCCTGTGCACGGTGCCCTGAGATCGATAGGATTCAAGCGCAGCTGCCGATCGGCCGATAAACAACGACCGGCCGGTACAGCGCCGGGGCAGCGACGGCATCGTTCGGAGGAGCAGACATGATGGATCTGACGGTCTGGATGCGGAGCTTCACGATCCGCACGCGCATGCTGGGGGCCATCGCGATGGTGCTCGGCATGTTTGCCCTGGTGGGGCTCACCGGCTTGCTGGGCGGACAGCGGCTCAAGTCGCTGAACGCCGACTTCATGGAGCATGCGGTCCAGGAATTGACCCAGCTCTCCCAGATCCGCAGCGCGCTGGCCGATGTGCGCCTGCTGGAAAAGGAGATGGTGATCAATTACGAGGACGGCGTCGCGGTGCTGAAGGCGCGCGAGAGCTGGGAGGCGGCGATCAAGCGCACCAGTGCCGGCCTGGCCGCGCTGCAGCAGGGCGAAGACGATGCGGACAACGCGCTGGCGCGCGAGGCGAGCGCGCTGATGGCCGAGTACAACAAGGCCTCGCAGCCGGTTCTGGCCCAGATCCAGGACGGCGGCTTCGACACCGCCAAGGTGGCCGACCGCATGATGGGCCGCGCCAAGACGCATATGAGCGGCGTCGAGGAGCGGGTCAGCAAGATCGCCGCCATCATCGAGCAGGAGGCGCAGGACACCCAGGTCGAGTTCAACGCGGCGATGCTGAAGATCAGCTATGTGTTCCTGGGCGTGCTGGCGGTCGTGGTGCTGCTGGTGGTGCCGCTGACCCTGCTGAACTCGCGCACCATCACCAGCCCGATCAGCTATGCCCGCACGGTGGCGCAGGCGATCGCGGCGGGCGATCTGTACCGGCAGATCCGGGTCGAGGGCCGCGACGAGGCGGCCGAACTGCTCGGCTCGCTCAACAGCATGCAGGACTCGCTGCGCCGCCTGGTGGGCCAGGTGCGCGAGTCCACCCAGCACATCGAGAGCGCCAGCGTCGAGGTGGCGGCCGGCAACCAGGACCTCAGCGAGCGCACCGAGCAGGCGGCCTCGAATCTGCAGAGCACCGCCAGCTCGATGGAGCAGCTGACCGGCGGCGTGCGCCAGAGCGCCGATGCGGCGATGACGGCCAAGCAGCTCGCGACCTCGGCCGCCGAGGTCGCGCAACGCGGCGGCACGGTGGTGTCCGAGGTGGTCTCGACGATGGACCGCATCAACCAGAGCTCGCGCCGCATAGGCGACATCATCGGCGTGATCGACGGCATCGCCTTCCAGACCAATATCCTGGCGCTGAATGCGGCGGTCGAGGCGGCACGCGCCGGCGAGCAGGGCCGCGGCTTCGCGGTGGTGGCCGGCGAGGTGCGCAGCCTGGCCCAGCGCAGTGCCGAGGCGGCCCGCGAGATCAAGCAGCTGATCGGCGCCAGCGTCGACCAGGTCGATGCCGGCTCGCAGCTGGTGCAGGACGCCGGCAAGACCATGGGCGAGATCGTTGCGTCGGTGCAGCGGGTCAGCGACATCATCGGCGAGATCGCAGCCGGCACCTCGGACCAGAGCCAGCGCATCGGCCAGGTCAACCAGGCCGTCAACCAGCTCGATCAGATGACGCAACAGAACGCCGCGCTGGTCGAGCAGTCGGCCGCCGCCGCCGAGAGCCTGCGCGAGCAGTCGCAGCGCCTGGGCGCGGCGGTATCGCAGTTTCATCTCGACGCCACTTGAGCCGCCCGGCGCATTATTTATACTTCGCAGCGATAGCGCCGATTTGTTCCGGATTGCGGGCGCTTTACAAATGCAGCTAAACAGGGCGCTCCAGACCACCGGCGTCCGTCACAGCTAGCGGCGCCGGTTTTGTTTTTTGGAGAGTTCTGATGGGAAGTGTCGGTCTGGTCGAGGCGCAGCGGCTGTCGTTTGCCCAGCCGCTGCCGCTGCGCAGCGGCGCCGAGTTGCGCGACTATGAACTGGTCTACGAGACCTATGGGCGGCTCAATGCCGACAAGAGCAATGCGGTGCTGGTCTGCCATGCGCTGAACGCCAGCCACCATGTGGCCGGCAGCTATGCCGGCCAGGACAAGAGCGAGGGCTGGTGGGACAACCTGATCGGCCCGGGCAAGCCGCTGGACACCGAGCGCTTCTTCGTCATCGGCATCAACAACCTCGGCTCCTGCTTCGGCTCGACCGGGCCCATGCATGTCAACCCGGCCACCGGCCGCGTCTACGGCGCCGACTTCCCGGTCGTCACCGTACAGGACTGGGTCGATGCCCAGGCCCGCGTGCTGGACACGCTGGGCATCACGCAGCTGGCCGCCGTGCTGGGCGGATCGCTCGGCGGCATGCAGGCGCTGGACTGGTCGCTGCGCTACCCGGAGCGCCTGCGCCACTGCATCGCGATCGCCACCGCGCCCAGCCTGTCGGCACAGAACATCGCCTTCAACGAGGTGGCGCGCCGCGCCATCATCACCGACCCCGATTTCCACGCCGGGCATTTCTACCAGCATGGCGTCCTGCCCAAGCGCGGCCTGCGGGTGGCGCGCATGATCGGCCACATCACCTATCTGAGCGACGATGTGATGGAGCAGAAATTCGGCCGCCAGATGCGGGCCGCCGAGCTGGGCTATTCGACCCAGGACATCGAGTTCCAGATCGAGAGCTATCTGCGCTACCAGGGCGACAAGTTCAGCGAGTATTTCGACGCCAACACCTACTTGCTGATCACCCGTGCGCTCGACTACTTTGACCCGGCGCGCGAGCACGGCGGCGATCTGAGCCGCACCTTTGCCAGTGCGCGCTGCAAATACCTGCTGGCCAGCTTCACGACCGACTGGCGCTTCGCGCCGGCCCGCTCGCGGGAGATCGTCAAGGCGCTGCTGGACAACAAGCTCGATGTGTCCTATGCCGAGATCGATGCGCCGCATGGGCATGATGCCTTTCTGCTGGAGGACCCGCGCTATCACGGGGTGCTGAAAGCCTATTTCCAGCGCATCGCGGGAGAGCTGCAATGAGCGCGCAAGGGGTGATGGAACAGATTGCGGCCCTGGTGCCCGAGGGCTCGCGGGTGCTGGACCTGGGCTGCGGCACCGGCGAGCTGCTGGCGCATCTGCAGAAGACGCGCGGCTGCACCGGCTATGGCGTCGAGCTCGATGACGCCAATCTGCTGGAATGCGTCAAGCGCGGTGTCAACGCGATCCAGCTGAATCTGGAAGAGGGCCTGTCGATCTTCGAGGACCAGAGCTTCGATGTGGTGCTGCAGCTGGAGACCCTGCAGCATCTGCGCAATACCGAGCTGATGCTGCGCGAGACCGCGCGGGTGGGTCGCATCGGCATCGTCAGCTTCCCGAACTTCGCGCATTGGCCGAACCGGCTGCAGGTGCTGTTCGGCCGTATGCCGGTGACCAAGGTGCTGCCCTACGAGTGGTACGACACGCCCAATATCCGCGTCGGCACCTATGCGGACTTCGAGGTGCTGGCACGCAAGAACCGCCTGCGCATCCTCGACAGCTTCGGCATCCAGCAGGGCCGCGCGGTGCGCAGCCGGCCGAATCTGCTGGCCAGCATGGCGGTGTTCAAGTTCGATCGCGGCTAGCAGATACTGGGGGCTCCTGATAAGGAGACTTCGATGGGCGGCGCCGTGCGCTTGGCTGCATCTCTGCTCTTGTTGCTGCTGCCACCGCAGTCTGCCGAGGCCGGTTGCACGCGCGCGATCCGCGCACCGATGGCCGCGTCGGGGCGCTTGGTGATCGTGGAGAACGGGCAGGTCGATGGGGTCTGGCCCGATCTGTTGCGCCAGGTCGGCGAGGCCGTCGGCTGTCGCTTCGAAATGACGCCGATGCCGCGAGCGCGGCTGGAACTGGAGTTCCTGAAAGGCCAGCAGCTCGACCTGCTGATCTCGGCCACCCGCACCGAGGAGCGCGACCTGCGCGGCCTGTTCGTGCCGCTATTGCATCAGCCGATGGTGCTGCTGACGCGCAGCACCGACGCCGGCCGCGTCGGCAACCTGGCCGCGCTGCGCAAGAGCAGTTGGCGCATGGCCGTGCCTCGCGGCTTCCCCTTCAGTGCCGAGTACCGCGCCCTGGTCGCTGAGCTGGAGGCCGAGCGCCGCATCGATACGGTCAATGACATCGATGCAGTCGGACGCATGCTGCGTGCCGGGCGCGTGGACTTCGCACTGCTGTCGCCACCGCAGGCCCAGGCCGCGGCCACGGATGGGCTGGTGTTCCAGCGCTTTGACGGGCTGCCGCTGATGGAGGTCGGGCTCTACCTCTCGCGCCTGAATCTGGCGCCTGCCGATCTGAGTCTGCTACGCGACGCGTTGTCGCGCTCGGCTCGCGAGGGCCAGGTGCGTCGCGCCTTCCTGCGCTACTACCCACCCGAGGTGGCGGATCTGAACCAGCCCTGAGCCACCTCCTCAATCCTCGAAGCGCCCCAGCCTCACCATCGTGTTGCCCGGCTTGCCGTGCTTTTGCGTCGGCATCACCAGCACGGTGTTGTCGTAGGCGGTCTTGAAGACCGTGTCGCCGTCCCGCGCGAAGGCGGTGCCGGCTTTCGGGATCACGTCGAGCCCGCGCACCGGGAACAGGAAATGGAAGTCGCCGCTCAGTGCGGTGATCGCTTCGTTGACGCGTATCAGGTGCTGGCGCTCGGGCAGCGGCAGGCGCAGACGCGGCTCGGCCCAGGCGGCGTCGACGATGCCGGTCAGGCGCAGGAAGCGCACGACGCTGTCGATGGCCACCGCCGCCGAGGCGGCTTCCCAGTGCTGGCCGCATTCGATCAGCAGGGCATTCTTCGCACTGGCCGGGTCGCCGAAGCCGCCGCGGTCGCGCATGCGCAGGCCCGAGGGATGGCCGGTGTCGATCAGCAGATCGCCGGGCATGCCCAGCTGGCGCGCAAAGGCGGCACCCTTGTCGAGCAGGCCGCAGACCATCAGCGGGCGGCAGGCATCCTGCATCGAATGGATGTCCAGCAGCAGATCGGCGGCGTCGACAAAGGGCCGCAGCGCGCGCGCTCGGCGCAGCTCCAGCGAGTCGCGCGGGCCGTCCAGCGTGGCGTCGGCCCATACGCGGTTCAGGTCTTCGTCGACGCAGCGCGAGGCATTCGGATCGGCCGGGTCGAAACGCCGGTAGGCCTCGACATTGGCAAAGCTGAGGATCAGCTTGCCGGCTCGTAGGGCCAGGTCTTGCTGGAACAGCCAATCCAGCGCGATCGCACCACACAGCTCGTTGCCATGGGTCAGGGCCTGGATCATCACGGTGGGCCCGGCGTGGCCGGAGTCCAGCACATGGACATAGTCCACGCCGCTATTGCCGTGCCGGTAGCGGCTGATATCCGGTGGGGTCAGTTCGATCAGGGGCTGCATGGTGGGGCTGGGCAGATGAGGTGTGGCCATCATGCCCCGGCTCAGAGCCCGGCGACCGGATTCAAGGGCTCGAAGTCCGCCGGCCGCTTGCTCTTCCAGGCCGAGATGGCCTGGCCCATCTCGGCGGTGTCGAAGACGGCGCTTTGCAGCAGGCTCATCTGGGCCAGTGCGGCGGCCGTGCTGTGGTCGCGGGCATGGTTCAAAGCCAGCTTGCTGGTGGCCACGGCCAGCGGCGATTTGTCGGCGATGCTGCGGGCCAGGCCCATCACATGGGCCAGCAGCGCATCGGCGTCCGGCAGCACGGCGTTGACCAGACCGCAGGCCAGCGCGCGCTCGGCACCGAGGCGCTCGCCGGTATAGGCCAGCTCGCGGGCCAGACCGGCCGGCATCAGATGTTGCAGGCGCTGCAGCACGCCCAGGTCGGCGGCCATGCCGATATTGATCTCCTGCACGCAGAAGAAGGCGTCGGCCGTGCAGTAGCGCATATCGCAGACGGCGGCCAGGTCCAGCGCGCCGCCGATGCAGCCGCCCTGGATTGCGCCCAGCACCGGGAAGCGCGCCTCGTCCAGCGCGGTGAAGCAGTCCATCAAGCGGCGCAGCGAGTCCTGAAAGCTCAGCCGGCTGCGCGCGCTGCGCGTGTCCAGCATGGCGTCGTCGGTGGCAAAGGTGTCCAGCGCCATGCCGGCGCTGAAATGCTTGCCGGTCGATGAGATCACCAGCGCGCGGGTCCGGCCGGCGTCGTGCAGGCCGCGTACCGCATCGCGCAGCGCCGGGAAGAAGGGCGGGCTCATGGTGTTCATGCGCTCGGGCCGGTTCAGGCTGAGATGGCTGATGCCCTGGGCATCGGTGGCGAGGCTGAAGAATTCGTTCATCGCGGCTCCTGTGGTGGCGAGTAGCTTAATCAAGGGACAGACCCTGTCTATCCGATGGGCGACAGCCGATATGGCCCCATGGCTTGCGTACTTTCACCGACCGGGGAAGCCCTGGGGCGGGCGCTCCGGAGCGCTCCCTACACTGCTCGCATGCGAACGCTTCGAACCGATGACGGCCTGCCCTTGCACTGGCGGCAATGGGGGCTGCCCGGGCCGCAGCCCGCGCGCGGCACGGTGCTGATCGTCCATGGGCTGGGCGAGCATATCGGTCGTTACGAGCATGTGGCGGCACGGCTGAACAGCTGGGGCTGGCAGGTGGTGGGCCATGACCAGCGCGGCCACGGCGCCTCGGGCGGGGCGCGCGGCGATGTCGCCGGGCCCGAGCGGCTGCTGCAAGACCTGGCCCTGGTGATCGACGAGCTGCGAGCCGACGCAGCCTTGAACAAGGGCCCGCTGCTGCTGCTGGGCCACAGCATGGGTGGCCTGGTGGCGGCGCGCTTCGTGGCCGGCGGCCTGTGCGCCAGCAGCGGCGGCGTGCTGCCGGCCTGGTTCCGGCCGGTTGACGGCCTGGTGCTCAGCTCGCCGGCGCTGGATGCCGGCATGTCGGGCATCCAGAAGGTCTTGCTGACGGTGGCGCTGCCGCTGCTGCCGCATCTGGCGGTCGGCAACGGGCTCAAGCCGGCCTGGATCTCGCGCGATGCGGCCGTGGTCGCGGCCTACGAGAACGACCCGTTGGTCCATGACCGCATCACGCCGGCCCTGGCCAGCATGATTGCCGAGGGCGGCGCCGAGGTGCTGGATCGGGCGGGGCAGTGGCTGCTGCCGACCCTGTTGATGTGGGCCGGCAGCGATCACTGTGTCGACCCGGCCGGCAGCGAGGCCTTTGCCGCCGAGGCGCCGGCGACGGTGGTGCAGTCGCAGTGCTTCGAGCGCCTGTTCCATGAGCTCTTCAACGAGCCGGAGCGCGAACAGGTGTTTGCCCGCCTGCAGGCCTGGCTGGACGACAAGTTTTAAGATCGGGGCCTCACCAGCCACAAGCCGGACCCCCATCATGAATGCTCGCGACCCGTCATTGCCCCTGCAACCCGATGAAGCCACCGCGCTGGGCGACTATGCCGCCCGCGTCTGGGACGAGGAAATCGTCCCGGCGCTGACCGACTACATCGCGATCCCGGCCAAGAGCCCGATGTTCGATGCCGACTGGGCGGCGAACGGCCATATCGAGAAGGTGATACGCGACGCCGCGAGCTGGGTCGAGGGCAAGAAGGTCGCCGGGCTGAAGCTGGAGGTCATCCGCATCGAGGGCCGCACGCCCATCATCTTCTTCGAGGTGCCGGCCACCAAGGCCGGCAGCGATGACACCATCGTCGTCTACGGCCATCTGGACAAGCAGCCCGAGTTCAATGGCTGGCGCAACGATCTGGGCCCGTGGACGCCCAAGTACGAGGACGGCAAGCTCTACGGCCGCGGTGGCGCCGATGACGGTTACGCGGTCTATGCCTCGCTGACCGCCATCATGGCGCTGGACCGCCAGGGCATTCCGCGGCCGCGCTGCGTCGGCATCATCGAGACCTGCGAGGAAAGCGGCTCCTACGATCTGCCTGCCTATATCGACGCGCTGAAGGACCGCTTGGGCAATGTCAGCCTGGTGGTCTGCCTGGACTCGGGCGCTGGCAACTACGATCAGCTGTGGCTGACCACATCGTTGCGCGGCATGGTCAGCGGCGTGCTGAAGGTCGAGGTGCTGACCGAAGGCATCCACTCGGGCGACGCCAGCGGCCTGGTGCCGTCGAGCTTCCGCATCCTGCGCCAGGTGCTGGACCGGCTGGAGGACAGCAAGACCGGCCGCCTGCTGCCCGAAAGCTTCCATTGCGACATTCCCGGCAACCGGATCGCGCAGGCCCAGGCCACCGCCGCCATCCTGAAGGACGAGGTCTGGAAGCGCTACCCCTGGGCCTGCGGCGCCGACGGCGGCGCGGTGCTGCCGGTGACGCAGGATCCGGTCGAGGTGCTGCTGAACCGCACCTGGCGGCCGACCTTGTCGGTGGTGGGCGTCGATGGCTTTCCCGAGCTGAAGAACGCCGGCAATGTGCTGCGTCCCTACACCGCCTTCAAGCTCTCGCTGCGCCTGCCGCCGCTGGTGGACGGCAACGAGGCGGCGCTGCGCCTGAAGGCCCTGCTGGAGGACAACGCGCCCTACAACGCCAAGGTCACTTTTGTGCCCGATGGCCGCGCCGGCGCCTACGGCGCCACCGGCTGGAACACGCCGGACCTGTCACCCTGGCTGGATGCCGCGCTCAACCAGGCCAGCTTGGCCCAGTTCGGCACCCCGGTCGGCTACATCGGCCAGGGCGGCACGATCCCGCTGATGAGCATGCTGCAGAAGGGCTTTCCGAAGGCGCAGATGATGGTCTGCGGCGTCTTGGGCCCGAAGAGCAATGCCCATGGCCCCAACGAATTCCTGCATGTGCCTTATGGCAAGCGGCTGACGGCGGCGGTAGCCCAGGTGATGGCCGCCCATCCTTGAGCACGCGTCAATCGTTCAGGGGCAGGCCGACATAGTTCTCGGCCAACACCGTCTGGGCGGCGCGCGAGCTCATCAGATAGTCGAGATCGGCCTGCTGGATGCGCTGGTCGAAGCCGTTGTGGTCCGGGAAGTTGTGCAGCAGCTGGGTCAGGCTCCAGGAGAAACGCTCGGCGCGCCAGACGCGCCGCAGCGCCTGTTCCGAATAGCGCGCCAGCCCGGCGTCGCTGCGGTCGCGGTAGTACTCGGTCAGCGCGCGCGCCAGATAGCGCACATCGGAAGCGGCCAGGTTCAATCCCTTGGCCCCGGTCGGCGGCACCAGATGGCCGGCGTCGCCGGCCAGGAACAGGCGGCCGAAGCGCAGCGGCTCCGTCACATAGCTGCGCAGCGGCGCGATGCTTTTCTCCAGGGAGGGGGCCGGCTCCAGCGCGGCGGCGGTGACCGGGTCGAGCCGGCTTTTCAGCTCGCTCCAGAAGCGCGCATCGCTCCATGCCTCGAGCCGGTCGCTGAGGCTGCACTGGATGTAGCAGCGCACCCGCGTTCTGCTGCGCATGCTGCACAGCGCGAAGCCGCGCTCATGCTGGGCGTAGACCAGCTCGTCGGCGGGTGGCGTGGTGTCGGCCAGCACGCCCAGCCAGCCGAAGGGGTAGCCACGCTCGTAGCAGTGGTAGGCGCTGGCCGGCAGGCCGGCGCGCGAGACGCCGTGAAAGCCGTCGCAGCCGGCGATGTAGTCGCAGGCCAGCTCGTGGTCCTGGCCCAGATGCTGGTAGCGCACGACCGCCCGGGGCTCGCCCAGGCCATGCAGGCTGACATGCCGGGCCTCGTAATGCGTGGTCAGGCCGGCGGCCTTGCGGGCGTCCATCAGGTCGCGGCACAGCTCGTTCTGGCCGTAGACCAGCACCGACTGGCCGGTCAGCCCCTGCAGATCGATACGCTGGCGCTGGCCGCCGAAGCTCAGCTGTATGCCCTGGTGGACCAGGCCCTGGGCATGCATGCGCTGGCCGACCCCGGCCTCGTCCAGCAGCTCGACGCTGCCGCGCTCCAGAATGCCGGCGCGCACACGGGCCAGCACCTGTTCACCGCTGTGCAGCTCGAGAATCGTGTTGGCGATGCCGGCCTTGTGCAGCAAGGCGCCGAGCAAAAGACCGGCCGGGCCGGCGCCTATGATGGCAACCTGGGTGCGCTGCATTGTTGTCCCTCCCTGTGTGGATGACAGGCCGGGCAACGGCCTGTCCAGGGACGGAGCTTGCCACCGCTTGACGGCGGCGGGTCCCGTTAACTCTTACAGCAGCATGCGCAGATGCGCCTGGGCCTGCAGCAGCGGCGGCAGGCAGTGCTCGACCAACTGGTCCATGCTCATGCGCGAGGCGTGCACGCTGATATTCATCGCCGCCACCACATCGCCGCGGTAATTCTTCAGCGGCACCGCCACGGTGCGCAGGCCCAGCTCCAGCTCCTGGTCGATGCAGGCATAGCCCAGCGAGCGGGCGCGGGCGATCTCGATGCGCAGGCGCTCGGGATGGACGATGGTGTGGGGTGTCAGCGCGGCGAGCTCCTGGCGGGCGATCCAGGCGTCGACCTCGGCCTGGGGCATGGCCGACAGCAGCACCCGGCCATTGCCCGAGCAGTGCGCCGGCACCCGGGTGCCGGGCTGGAGCGTGGGCGAGACGACCCGGCCGGCGCTGGTGGCGGCGATGCAGATCACATCATTGCCGTCCAGCACGCCGGCCGAGCTGGCTTCCTTCAGCGCATAGGCCAGCTTGTGCAGCTCGGGCTCGACGATGCGCGGCAGGCGTGCCGAGTGCATATAGCTCTGGCCCAGGCGCAGCACCTTGGGCGTCAGCGCGAACATCTTGCGGTCCTGGGAGACAAAGCCCAGATGGGTCAGCGTCAGCAGATAGCGGCGGGCGGCGGCGCGGGTCAGGCCGGTGCGGGCCGCCACTTCCGAGATGGTCAGGCGGGGACGCTCCTGGTCGAAGGCTTCGATCACGGCCAGGCCTTTTTCCAGGCCGGCCACCAGATCGCGCTTGAGCGGGCCGCTCTCGGCGGGGCTGGCGGGAGCTGGGGCAGGGACCGCGAGGGCGGCCAAATCATCGAGTGCGCGGGCAGCAGACATGGTGGCGTGTTTTGTGCGAATGGCGCCCAAATCGGCTGGGCGCAAGCAGGGAAACGCCGACTATAGGGAGGCCATCGGGGCCTGTCCAAGCCAAACCTGGCATTTTGGGCGATTGACGCACATCAATGCACTTGTTTGGTGCGTTTCGGATAGGGCTCAGCCCACGGCCTTGGCGAGGCGGGTGTGCGGCAAGGGATGTGCGAACCGAGGTCTCTGAGCGGTGTATTTTGAGGATGGGTGTCGCTGCTTCCCGGGACATCCGGGCGCGGTGCGATATTTGCGCGGTTTTTGCGCGGTATATGTGCGAGTTGCGAAATAAGACTGGATCCAGTATCCCACGCGACGCGCACAAAAAAGGGTGCCTTTCGGCACCCTTGTCCATGACAAATATTCAGCAGGGCTTGAGTTTTTGTCATGGCTGGCCTCGTGGCCAGCGGCAATCCCTGTTGCTCAGACGCGTTCAAGCACCAGGGCGATGCCCTGGCCGACGCCGATGCACATGGTGCACAGCGCGTAGCGACCGCCGCTGCGCTGCAGCTGGTTGACGGCCGTCATCACCAGGCGGGCACCGCTGGCGCCCAGCGGGTGGCCCAGCGCGATGGCGCCGCCGTTCGGGTTGACGCGGGCATCGTCGTCGGGCAGGCCCAGATCGCGCAGCACCGCCAGGCCCTGGGCGGCGAAGGCCTCGTTGAGCTCGATCACATCCATCTGCGCCAGGCTCAGCCCGGTCAGCGCCAGCACCTTGCGGGCGGCTGGCGCCGGGCCTATGCCCATGATGCGCGGCGCGACGCCGGCGGTGGCCATGCCGACGACGCGGGCGCGCGGGCTCAGGCCGTGGCGGGCGGCGGCGGCCTCGCTGGCCAGCAGCAGTGCCACCGCGCCGTCGTTGACGCCCGAGGCATTGCCGGCGGTGACCGTGCCGTCGGGGCGGACCACGCCCTTGAGCTTGGCCAGGGCTTCCAGGCTGGTTTCGCGCGGATGCTCGTCCTTGGCGACGACGATGGGCTCGCCCTTTTTCTGTGCAATCGTCACCGGCGTGATCTCGGCATCGAAGACGCCGGCCTTTTGCGCGGCCACGGCCTTCAGCTGGCTGGCCAGGGCCATGCGGTCCTGGGCCTCGCGCTCGATCTTGAAATCGGTGGCGACGTTCTCGGCCGTCTCGGGCATCGAGTCGACGCCGTACTGCTCCTTCATCAGCTTGTTGATGAAGCGCCAGCCTATCGTCGTGTCATAGACGGCATTGCTGCGCGAGAACGCGGACTCGGCTTTGGGCATCACGAAGGGCGCGCGGCTCATGCTCTCGACGCCACCGGCCAGCATCAGCTCGGCCTCGCCGGCGCGAATCGCGCGGGCGGCGCTGCCCACCGCGTCCATGCCGGAGCCGCACAGGCGGTTGATCGTCGCGCCAGGCACGGCGATGGGCAGGCCGGCCAGCAAGCCGGCCATGCGGGCGACGTTGCGGTTGTCCTCGCCGGCCTGGTTGGCGCAGCCATACAGCAGATCGGCGACGGCCTCCCAGTCGACCCGGGGGTTGCGGGCCATCAGCGCCCGCAGCGGGATCGCACCGAGGTCGTCGGCGCGCACCGAGGACAGCGCACCGCCGTAGCGGCCGAAGGGGGTGCGCTGGGCGTCGCAGATGAAGGCGTGGTTCATGAAATCTCCGTGGGTTTGTTATCGGTTCAGGGGCGCAGCAGCGGCTGGCCGGTCAGGTCTTGCAGGGTGTCGACGCTCAGGCCCTCGACCAGATCCAGCACCTGCAAGCCCTGGGGCGTGACGGCCAGCACGGCCAGATCGGTGTAGATGCGGCTTACGCAGGCCGGCGCGGTCAGCGGGTAGCTGCACTGGGCGACGATCTTGCTCTCGCCGGATTTGCTCAGGTGTTCCATCATCACAAAGGTCTGCTTGGCACCGATGGCCAGGTCCATCGCGCCACCGACCGCAGGGATCGCGTCGGGCGCGCCGGTATGCCAGTTGGCCAGATCGCCCCGGACCGAAACCTGGAAGGCGCCCAGCACGCAGATGTCCAGATGGCCGCCGCGCATCATCGCGAAGCTGTCGGCATGGTGAAAGAAGCAGCCGCCGGGCAGCAGTGTGACCGGCTGCTTGCCGGCATTGATCAGGTCGTAGTCCTCGGCGCCGGCGGGCGGTGGCGGGCCCATGCCCAGCACGCCGTTCTCGCTGTGCAGAATCACTTCCAGCCCGGCCGGGATCTGGGCCGCCACCAGGGTCGGCAGGCCGATGCCCAGATTGACCACCGCGCCCTCGGGGATGTCGCGGGCGACGCGCGCGGCCATCTGCTCGCGGGTCCATTTCTTGTAGCTTGAGTGGCTCATATCAGGCTCCCGGCTTGAAGCCGCCGCTGCGGGTGCTCTGGCGTGGCACCCGGACCAGGCGCTGCACAAAGATGCCGGGTGTCACGACGGCCTCGGGGTCCATCTGGCCCAGCTCCACCACCTCGTGAACCGAGGCCACGGTGATCCTGGCGGCCATGGCCATGATGGGGCCGAAGTTGCGTGCGGTCATGCGGTAGTCCAGATTGCCCCAGCGGTCGCCGCGCTCGGCCTTGATCAGTGCGAAATCGGCCCGGATCGGGTACTCGAGCACCTGGCCGCGACCGTCGATGAGGCGGCATTCCTTGCCCTCGGCCAGCGCCGTGCCGTAGCCGGTGGGGGTGAAGAAGGCGCCGATGCCGGCCCCGGCGGCGCGGATGCGCTCGGCCAGATTGCCCTGCGGCACCAGCTCCAGCTCGATCTTGCCGCTTCTATAGAGCGCGTCGAAATGATGGGAGTCGGTCTGGCGCGGGAAGGAGCAGATGATTTTGCGCACCCGGCCGGCGGCCAGCAGCGCGGCCAGGCCGGTATCGCCATTGCCGGCATTGTTGTTCACAACAGTCAGCTCGCGCGCGCCCTGCTCCAGCAGCGCCTCGACCAGCTCCGTGGGCAGGCCGGCCGTGCCGAAGCCGCCGATCATCACCGTCGCGCCATCGGCGACATCGCGCAAGGCCTGGGCGGCGGAGTCTTGTAGCTTGTTGATCATCGGCGGCAAGTCTCGAAAAAGTTCATATATAGAACCCGAGTTCCTGAATTGAACATGCTACGGTGCTGGCTTGGCGGCGGTCAAGCCGATGGCGTGACAATTCGCACATGAAAGTGTTTGTATCGCTTGTCGCCAAATAACAGAGCCTGTTTTACTTAAGTCGGCGGGCGCTCGTGCCGATGCTGGTGGCGAGGGCGCCTCAAAAACAGGGCGAAGGAATCCAATGAAGGACAGATCTTCCGATCCTTTGATCGACGTGGGCCAGTTGAAGGTGGGCATGTTCATCCATCTGGATCTGGGCTGGATGTCGCATCCGTTTCCGCTCAGCAGCTTCAAACTGAGCTCGGAAGATCAGTTGCTGATCCTGCGCCGCCTGGGCCTCAAGCAGGTTCGTTGGAGCCCCGGCCGCAGCGAGTTGCAGACCGAGGCGACGCCGATGCAGGTCGCCGTGGCGGAAGCCGCCGGCGCCGATCAGCAAAGCCCCGAGCAGCAGGCCAAGGAGGCGCATCGGCGCGCGCTGGCCGCCCAGCGCGAGGCCCTGTCCTTGTGCGAGCGGCAGTACGGCGAAGCCGCCGGCGCCTTCCGCGAGCTGATGGAATTGCTGCCGCGCGAGCCGCGCAGCACACGCGACCAGTCGATCGCGCTGACCAGCGCCTTGCTGGACAAGATGCTGATCGAGGGCGACCTGAACATCCGCCTGCTCAACGAAGGGGCGGGCGACCGCAGCACCGCCCATGCGCTGAATGTCGCGATCATCTCCTTGCTGCTGGGCCGGGCCTTCGGCCTGGGGCGCGACGAGATGATGGATCTGGGCGTTGGCGCCCTGCTGCACGATATCGGCAAGACCGAACTGCCGGCCCGGGTGCGCAATCGTGACGACAGTTTCACGATGGCAGAGACCCAGCTCTACCAGCAGCACGTCAGCAAGGGCGTGGCCCTGGCCCAGGGCATGGGGCTGGCGGCCGGCCCGCTGCTGGTGATCGCCCAGCACCATGAAAATGCCGATGGCAGCGGCTTCCCGCAGCGCATCAATGTCGACCGCATGAGCGCGGCCTCGCGCATCGTTGCGCTGGTCAACCGCTTTGACGGCCTGTGCAATCCGCTCTTGGCCTCCAAGGCGATGACCCCGCACGAGGCGCTGTCGCTGATGTTCGCCCAGGGCCGCAACCGCTTCGACGCGACCATGCTGAATGCTTTCATCCGCATGATGGGCGTCTACCCGCCCGGCTCGGCGGTGCAACTGACCGACGACCGCTATGCCCTGGTGGTGGCGGTCAACTCCTCGCGGCCGCTCAAGCCCAAGGTGATGGTGCATGACGCCAAGGTGCCGCGCGAGGAGGCCCTGATCCTGAATCTGGAGCAGCACTCCGACCTGGGCATACGCCGCAGCTTGAAACCCAATCTGCTGCCGCGCGCCTCGCTGGACTATCTGAGTCCGCGCACGCGGGTGGCCTATTTCTTCGAGAGCGCGGTGACAGGCAACGGGGAGTTGGCTGCGTGAGGCTGGTCAGCTTCAATCCGCCCACCGCTCCCCCCGCCGTCGATCTCTACCAGTCCCTTCTCGAAGGGCTGCAGGAGGCGGTTTGGCTGGTGGACGCGGCCACGCTGGAGGTGGTGGCCGTCAATCAGGCGGCCTCGCGCTTGCTGGGCATGGGGCCGGACCAGCTGCTGGGCTGCGGTATGGAATCGCTGTCCAGCACGGCCGAGGACGCGCTGTTCTGGGCCGAGGCTGCGGGCGGCGGCCGTGAAGGCCTGCATACCGACACCTTGATGCGCCGCGCCGATGGTCAGGCCATCTGGGTGACCCGGCGCATCAGCCATGTGGCGCAGGCCGGCAGCGCCGGCCTGTGGCTGGTGGCGATGGCCGATCTGAGCAAGCAGCGCCAGCATGACGAGGAGCGCGAAACCCTGCTGGCCGAACTGAAGGCCACGCTGGAGTCGACCGCCGACGGTATCCTGGTCACCGATCTGGCCGGCCGCATGCGCAGCTTCAATCAGCGCTTCGCGTCGCTCTGGGGCCTGCCCGAGGACTTGCTGACCGAGCGCAATGACGAGGCGGTGCAGGCCTGGATGCGGCGCAGCGTGGTCGACGGGGCCGCCTATGCGATGCGGCTGAGCGCGATCCAGGAGGCGCCGCTGCTGCAGACCAGCGACGTCATCAAGCTGCTGGACGGCCGGGTGCTGGAGCGGGTCTCGCTGCCGCAGTGGAGCCGCGGCCGGCCGATCGGCCGGGTCTACTCCTACCGCGACCTCAGCGAGAAGCTGGCCGCCAGCCAGCGCATTGAGGAGCTCTCGCACACCGATATGCTGACCGGCCTGCCGAACCGGCGGGCGCTGGCCGAGCGGGCCGAGTACGCCCAGGCGATGGCGCGCCGCGAGGGCACGAGCTTCGCGTTGCTGAATGTCGATCTGGACCGCTTCAAGCAGATCAATGACACCCTGGGTCATGCCTATGGTGACCGGGTGTTGAAGGAGGTGGCCCAGCGCCTGAGGGAGTGCCTGCGCGAGGTCGATACCGTGGCCCGTCTGGGTGGCGACGACTTCGCGCTGCTGGTCCATCAGGCCGATGCGCGGGGCGCCGAGCATGCGGCGCGGCGGGTGCAGGAGGCGATGTCGCGCCCCTTCAGTTTCGATACGCTGAGTTTCACCGTCACCTGCAGCACCGGGATCGCGCTGTTCCCCAGCGACGGCAGCAGCGCCGAGGAGCTGATGGTCAGCGCCGAGCGGGCGATGCACTGGGTCAAGGAGAGCGGTCGCGGCACCTTCCGCTTTCACCAGCCGCGCAAGGATGTGGACCTGCTGTCGCGCATGCGCCTGGACCATGCGATGCGCCAGGCCCTGCAGCAGCGTGAATTCCGGCTTCACTACCAGCCGCAGATCGACCTGGCCAGCGGCGCGGTGATCGGCGCCGAGGCCTTGATACGCTGGCGCGACCCGCTGCGTGGCGAGGTCTCGCCGGCCGAGTTCATCCCGGTGGCCGAGGAGAGCGGCTTCATCGTCGCGATCGGCGAATGGGTCTTGCAGCAAGCAGTGGCCCAGGCGGCGGCCTGGCTGCGCCAGGGCTGGCGCATGCCGGTGGCCGTCAATGTCTCGGCCCTGCAGTTCCAGCAGGCGCATTTCGTTGACACGGTGGCGCTGGCGCTGAAGGCGCATGAGCTGCCGCCGTCGCTGCTGGAGCTGGAACTGACCGAATCCATCCTCTTGCGCGATGCCGAGGAAGCGCTGCGCCGGCTCGAGGCCTTGTCGGAGCTGGGCGTGTGCATGTCTATTGACGACTTCGGCACCGGCTACTCCAGCCTCGGCTATCTGAAGCGCTTCCCTATCCAGCGGCTGAAGATCGATCGCAGCTTTGTCCAGGGTCTACCCGCGGATGAGAGCGATGTCGGCATCGTCAACGCGGTGGTTCAGATGGGGCGGGCGCTGCGCCTGCAGGTGATTGCCGAAGGGGTGGAGACCGAGGCCCAGCGCGATTGCCTGGCGCGTGCCGGTTGTCATGAGTTCCAGGGCTTTCTCTATGCGCCGGCGCTCGATCCACGCGCGTTCGAGGAAAAGGTCTGGCGTCCGCTGACGCCCCCACCACGGCCGGTGGTGCCGCCGATGCGTCTGGTGCGAGGCGGCTGAGACGGCGGTTCCATTTCAAACGGCACAATGGTCGGCTCTGACACAAGGAGCATGGCCGTGATCTACAAATTCAAATCTGCGGCTGCGGCCGACGTGATCATGATGGGCCCCAACGGCGAGCAGCTGCTGCGCCTGATCGGGCGCGAGCCCGCACCCCAGGGCATCGTGACCCAGGCCCAGCTCGGCGCCGCGATCTCGGCGCTGGAGCAGGCGGTGGCCGAGGATGAGGCCGAGTTCGCACGGCTGCAGGCCGAGGCCCAGGCGGCCGGCGAGCCGGCTCCGAAGCGCGAAGGCATCAGCCTGCGCCAGCGCGCCTGGCCTTTGCTGGAGATGATGCGGCTGAGCCTGGCGGAGCGGCACGACGTGGTCTGGGGCGCCTGAATGGGCCTGGACAGCGTCACGACGATTCTGGCGGTGCGCCATGGCGAGACGGCCTGGAACCGCGAGAGTCGCATCCAGGGCCAGCTCGATATCCCGCTGAATGCCCTGGGCCAGGCTCAGGCGCAGCGACTCGGGCGAGCGCTGGCCGGCGAGCGCCTGGACGCGATCTACAGCAGTGATCTGGCGCGCGCCTGGCAGACGGCCGAGGCGATCGCGGCGACCACGGGCCTGCCGCTGCGGGCCGAGCCGGCGCTGCGGGAGCGCAGCTTTGGCATCTTCCAGGGTCTGAGTTGGCGCGAGATCGAGCAGCAGTGGCCGGCGCAAAGTGAGCGCTGGCGGCGGCGTGATCCCGACTTCGCGGCCGAGGGCGGCGAGAGCCTGCAGGACTTCTATCAGCGTGCGGTCACCACCGTCGAAGGCCTGGCCCAGGCCCATCCCGGGCAGACCGTCGTGATCGTCGCCCATGGCGGGGTGATGGACTGTCTGCACCGCGCCGGTCGGCGGTTGAGCCTGCAGGCGCCGCGCAGCTGGGTGCTGGGCAATGCCACCATCAACCGCCTGCTCTACTCGGCGGCCGGGCTGAGCGTGGTCGGCTGGAACGACGACGGTCATCTGGACGGCCTGAGCCTGGACGAGACGACGGCCTGAGCGCAAGGAAAAGCGTCGCTTGCGCAAGTGCCAGTCTGTACGTTTGCAGCTTTACCACAGGACTGTTGCAATTTAGCGTCGCTCGCCACTCGGTCAAACCCTAGGACTTTTATACTGCGGCCACATTGCGAACAAGACCGGGTGATCCAGTCCGGCAACTCTTCAACTCCTAAAAGGCAAATGATGAAAAAGATTGCTCTCGTCGCTGCACTGGCCGCCGTGTCGGCCTCCGCTTTCGCGCAAAGCTCGGTGACCCTGTACGGTCGTATCAACACCACCGTTGAAAGCCAGAAGGTTGGCAACGGCGACCGCAAGGTTGTGGTTGCCAACAATTCCTCGCGCTTCGGCTTGAAGGGCCAGGAAGATCTGGGCGGCGGTCTGAAGGCCTCGTTCAACCTGGAAAGCGGCCTGAACTCCGACGACGGCCGGGCTGCACCCACTTTCTGGGGTCGTGAGGCCTGGGTGCAACTGGCTGGCTCCTTCGGTGCCGTCCGTCTGGGCAACTTCACGCCCGAGTCCTACTTCGCTACTGCTGACTACATCAGCATGCACAACCACGACACCGGCTCGTCGCAAGACGAGCTGTACGCCTTCAAGACCTACCGTTCGAGCAACAAGATCGGCTACTTCACGCCGACCGTTGGTGGCTTCAGCGGTAGCGCTTCGGTCTCGGCCGGTGAAGGCGCTGCGGGCCGTGAAAAGCTGTTCGACCTGGCAGCCAACTATGTCGGCGGTCCGCTGCACCTGGGTGCCGGCTTCAGCAAGGAAGGCGACGTCAAGCAAATCGCCGTGCGCGGCCTGTACGAGCTGGGTGCCTTCACCGTGGGTGCCTACTACCAGCGCGCCGACGACGGCGCTCAGAACCGCAACGTCTATCGCCTGTCGGGCATGTACACCCTGGGTGCTTCCGAGTTCCACGCGAACTTCGGCGCTACCCAAGGCAAGGGTGATTTCGCCTTTGCAAATGGCGGCGGTGGCAAGACCACCCAGTTCACGCTGGGCTACAACTACAACCTGAGCAAGCGTACCAAGGTGTATGGCTTCTACACCGCTCAGAACGCCAAGCTCGAGTCCAAGGACTTCAGCTCGCTGGCAGCCGGCATCCGCCACAACTTCTGATCTCCGGATCAAAAGCAAAAAACCACCTTCGGGTGGTTTTTTTACGCCTGTTGGGTGCGGATCTACTCTTCGAACAATTGCCCGGCCTGCTTCGGCGGCGCCACGCCCAGATGCCGGAACGCGGCCAGGGTCGCGATGCGGCCCCGCGGCGTGCGCTGCAGAAAGCCCTGCTGTATCAGATAGGGCTCGATCACGTCCTCGATCGTGCCGGGCTCTTCGCCGATCGCGGCGGCCACATTGTCCAGGCCGACCGGGCCGCCATCGAAGCGATGCACGACCGCCTCCAGCAGCTTGCGGTCCATCAGATCGAAGCCCTGCGGGTCGACATCCAGCATCGCCAGCGCCAGATCGGCGATCTTCTTGCTGATGCGGCCATCGCCTTTGACATCGGCATAGTCGCGCACGCGGCGCAGCAGCCGGTTGGCGATGCGGGGCGTGCCGCGTGAGCGGCGTGCGATCTCCAGCGCGCCCTCGGTATCGATCGGTGCATTCAGCAGGCCGGCCGAGCGGGTCACGATGCGCTGCAGCTCGGCGGATGTGTAGAACTCCAGCCGGGCGACGATGCCGAAGCGGTCGCGCAACGGGTTGGTCAGCATGCCGGCCCGCGTGGTCGCGCCGACCAGCGTGAAGGGCTGCAGATCCAGCTTGATCGAGCGCGCGGCCGGGCCCTCGCCGATCATGATGTCGATCTGGTAGTCCTCCAGCGCCGGGTAGAGGATTTCCTCGACCACCGGGGAGAGCCGGTGGATCTCGTCAATGAAGAGCACATCGTTCTTCTCGAGATTGGTCAGGATGGCGGCCAGGTCCTTGGGCTTCTCCAGCACCGGGCCCGAGGTCTGGCGCAGATTGACGCCCAACTCGGCCGCGATGATGTGGCTCAATGTCGTCTTGCCCAGGCCCGGCGGGCCGAACAGCAGCACATGGTCCATGGCCTCGTCGCGCTTGCGGGCCGCGCCGATGAAGATCTCCAGCTGCTCGCGCGCCTTGGTCTGGCCGACATAGTCGTCCAGCAGCTTGGGCCGCAGCGCGCGCTCGATCGCCTCTTCATTGGGTGAGCTCGGGGCGGCGCTGACCACGCGCGGCGGCGTAGGGGCGTCGCCGAACTTGTCGGTCTGTATGCTCATGTGAGTTTCTTCATCGCCAGCTTGATGCCTTCGCTGACACCGATCTCGGCCGGCAGCGATTTCAGCGCCAGACCGGCTTCCTTGTCGGAGTAGCCCAGCGCGACCAGGGCCTGCAGGATGTCGCCATGGGCGTCATTGGCGACGCTGACCGGCAGCGCCAGATCGGGGCCGAGCTTGCCCTTGAGTTCCAGCAGCAAGCGCTCGGCGGTCTTCTTGCCGATGCCGGGCACCTTGACCAGGCGGCCGGTCTCCTGCTTGGAGACGGCCTGGGCCAGCTCGCCGACCGACAGGCCGGACAGCAGCGACAAGGCCATCTTGGGGCCAACACCGCTGATCTTGATCAGCTGGCGGAAGGTGCTGCGCTCCTCGGCGCTCAGAAAACCGAACAGCACATGGGCATCCTCCCGGATGCTCAGATGCGTCAGCAGGCTGGCGCGCTCGCCCAGGCCAGGCAGGTTGTAGAAGGTGCTCATCGGCACGTCGACCTCGTAGCCGACGCCCTGCACATCGATGAGGATTTGCGGGGGCGATTTCTCCGCGATGACGCCTGTGAGTCTTCCGATCATCGGAGGATTATCAACGCGCATTGCGCGCGCATCCCCTCGGGGGATCGCTCGCGTACCCGCGAGCGAGGGGCATCAATTCCTGCCGAACAGCCCCAGGCGCTGCGCCTCCAGTGCCGCTTCCGCGCGCGAGCTGACATTCAGCTTGCGGTAGATCTGCTTCACATAGTCGGCAATCGTGTGGCGGCTCAGACCCAACTGCACACCAATCTCGGGCAGGGTGTAGCCCTTGGCCACGCGCAGCAGCACCTCGGTCTCCCGGTCGGTCAGCGAGACCTCGTGCAGCAGGGCCGCGGCCTGGGGCCGACGCTGAGCGGCGAAATAGGCGATCACCTTGCGCGCGATCGACGGCGACAGCGGTGGCTCGCCCTGACTGATGCGCTGCAACTGCTCGGCCAGCAGCTCGCGTGACTGCTCCTTCAGCAGATAGCCGAAGGCGCCGGCCTGTAGGGCCGGGAACAGGTGCTCGTCGTCGTCGTGGATGGTGACGATGACCGACTGCACCTCCGGCTGCTGCTCGCGCAAGGCCGCCACCACGTCCACGCCGGAACCGTCCGGCAGGCCCAGGTCCAGCAGGGCCAGCGTGAAGCGCTGGGTCTGCACCTGCTTCAGCGCGTCCTGCACCCGCGAGCATTCGGTGATCTGGGCGTTGACGAAGATCTGCTTGACCAGGGCTTTGAGCCAGGCGCGGATCTCCGGAATGTCTTCCAGCAAAAGAATATGGTTCATGGTTTTGTACGGTGTGGACGGTGGCCCGATGGGGGACAACTTAGCCTTTATCGGCGCAAAAGCCAATGCCTCAATCCTTGGCAGGGCCTGTTCAGAGCGGAATCGTGAGGCGGATCACGGTTCCCCAGCCCGGACCTGACTCGACAAGACACTGCCCATGCATCTGCTTGGCACGTGATTTCATGCTGGCCATGCCGTGGCCCTTGTCGAGCCGGCCGTCCAGCTCGGTCGTGATGCCCTGGCCGTTGTCCTGGATCACGACCAGGAAATCACCGTCGAGCACCGTGCAGCTGACCACGCAATGGGTGGCGCCGCTGTGCTTGATGATGTTGCTGACGGCCTCGCGGAAGATGCGCGTGGTCTGCACATAGGCGCGCGCCTGCAAGGTGTGGATCACTTCTTCGGCGGGCGCCTTCCACTCGGCCAGGATATTGGCCTGACCCAGGCGCGAGACGACCTCGGCGCGCCAGTCGCCCAAAGCGTCCAGCAGTTGCACCGGCTTGCCGGTCAGGCCGCGCACCGACAGGCGCATCTCCTCCAGCGCCTCGCGCGCCAGGGTCGAGATGCGGTCGGACTCGCTGGTGTGCACGATGGTCAGCAGCTTGGCGCCCAGATCGTCGTGCAGATCGGCGGCGATGCGCTTGCGCTCGCGCTCGGTCACCTGCTCCAGCTTCTGCTCGGCCATCTCGCTGAAGCTGCGCTCGATATCGGCCACCTTGGCCTGCGCATGCTGCTCATGTTCGAGCTGCAGGTGCTCGGCGTTGACGCGGGCATGGGCGATGTTCAGGATGATCTGCAGGCCCAGCGCCAGCAGCAGCAGCGGCAGCACGAGGGCCGCCGGCCGCCATGGCGTCACCAGCTCCAGCAGCAGCGCGATGGCACCCAATCCGAGCAGCACCGGAGTCCTGAGCCCGCGGCGCTCGCGCAGATGCCAGGCCATGGCGGCCAGCACCTGCAGGACCAGCAGGGCCGACCAGGCCTGGCTCAGCAGGGACATCTGCGCCGGCAAGAGCAGCAGGCTCAGCGGCACCAGCACCGCCTGCAGCGGCAGAGCCAGGTCCAGCCAGGGCCGCTGGCCACCGGTGGGACGCAGCAGAAACTGGATCAGGCACAGACTCAGCCAGGGCAGCAAGGCGGTCGAGAGCAGCAGGCGCCGGTCCTCGCCAAGCTGCGGCAGCGTCACCCAATCCAGCGCCGAGCGCAGCACCCACAGTCCCATCAGGGCGGCCAGAAAGACCAGATGGCGCTCGCGCGCATGGATGCGTGACAGCAGGGCCAGGGTCAGCCCCATCAGCACTAACATCGCGCACAGCAGCTGCGGCAGCAGCGTCTGCCAGAGGGCGGCCACAGGCGCCTGGTCCGGCTGTGCCAGGGCCCAGGTCGGCAGCAGCAGGGCGAGCGCGCCGCCACCCGGCATCAATGGAGTTCTGAATCGCATGGGGCGCGATTGTGCAGGAGGCGGCGGGCCGCCGCCCTGGGGCATGTACCGGCGACAATGCGCACCTTGCCTGCAGCTCCTGCGAAAGTCCCGCCTTGATCATCCGACAGCTCTTCACCCCGACCGACAACAGCCGCCTGTCCCATCTGTGCGGCATGCTGGACGAGCATCTGCGCCAGATCGAGGCCGTCTTGGGCGTGAAGATCACGCGCCGCAATGAGCAATTCCGCATCGAGGGCCCGAAGGCCGCCGCCCAGCGCTGCCAGCAACTGCTGATCGCCTTGTACGAGCGGGCCCGGCGAACCATCCCGGCCGAGACCTTGCAGCTGGCGCTGGCCGAGGCCGTCGCCGACCTGGGCCCGGTCGCGAAAGCCAAGCCGGCAGCGGTCGCCACGCCCGCCGCCGATGCCATCGTGCTGCGCACCCGCCGCGCCGACCTGGCCGGCCGCACGCCGCGCCAGCACGAGTATCTGCGCCATATCCTGGCCCACGACATCACTTTCGGCCTGGGCCCGGCCGGCACCGGCAAGACCTTTCTGGCGGTGGCCTGCGCGATCGATGCGCTGGAGCGCTCGACGGTGCAGCGCATCATCCTGACCCGGCCCGCGGTCGAGGCCGGCGAGCGCCTGGGCTTTCTGCCCGGCGACCTGACGCAAAAGGTCGACCCCTATCTGCGCCCGCTCTACGACGCGCTCTATGACCTGATGGGTTTCGACCGGGTCAGCAAGGCCTTCGAGAAAGGTCAGCTGGAGATCGCGCCGCTGGCCTTTATGCGCGGGCGCACCTTGAACCATGCCTTTGTGATCCTCGACGAGGCGCAGAACACCACGCCCGAGCAGATGAAGATGTTCCTGACCCGCATCGGCTTCGGCAGCAAATGCGTGGTCACCGGCGACACCAGCCAGATCGATCTGCCCAAGGGGATGAGCAGCGGGCTGGTCGATGCCGAGTGCGTGCTGGCCAAGGTCAAGGGCATTGCGATGACGCGCTTCACCTCGCAAGACATCGTGCGCCACCCGCTGGTGGCCCGCATCGTCGAGGCCTACGAGAAAGCCAAGTCATGAGCCGCCCCGAACTGAGTCTGTCGCTGCAATTCGCCGACCCGCGCCACAAGGCCCTGCTGCCGCGCCACAAGGTGGCGCGCTGGATACGCGCGGCGCTGGAGTTGCCGGGCGAGATCGCGGTGCGCATCGTCGATGCCGAGGAGGGTCGCCAGCTCAACAAGGACTTCCGCAGCAAGGACTACGCGACCAATGTGCTGACCTTCGACTACAGCCATGAGCCGGTGGTCGGTGCCGATCTGGTGATCTGTGCCGAGGTGGTCGAGCGCGAGGCGCAGGAGATGGGGCTGGACCTGGTCGCCCACTATGCCCATATGCTGGTGCATGGCACGCTGCATGCGCAGGGCTACGACCATGAAGAGGACGACGAGGCCGAGTGCATGGAGGCGCGCGAGAGCGAGATCATGGTCTCGCTCGGCTTCGCCGATCCCTATCTGAAGGATTGAGCGCTAGCGCTGGGTGCCCAGATAGCGCTTGCGCCAGAAGAAGGCGCCCAGAGCCAGGGCCAGCGCCAGCATCAGTCCCAAGGCGATCCACACGCCCTTGGCGTTGTGGATCAGCGGCAGCGCATCGAAGTTCATGCCGAAGATGCCGGTGATCAGGTTCAGCGGCAGAAAGATCGCGGTCAGCACGGTCAGCGTGCGCATGATGGCGTTGGTGCGGTGGCTCAGCGCCGAGAAATGCATCTGCACTGCCGATTCCGATGAAGACTCCAGCCGCCGCACATGGCTGAGCACCCGCTCCACATGCTCCAACACATCGCGCGAGCGCACCCTCAGCAGCTCGCGCTCGCGCTGGCCCTGCGGCTCGGCCGGCATCGGCCAGTCCTCCAGCGCGTCCAGCCATTCCTGGATCGCGCTGCGCTGGTCCTCGCAAGTGTCTTCCAGCAGATGCAGGCTGTTGCGCGCATCGAGCAGCAGCTGCCAGTCGCTGAAGCGGCTGCGCGGGTCCATCAAGGCCTGCTGCAGGCCCACCAGCTGCCGGGTCAGCTGGCGGCGCAGCTCCAGATAGCTGTCCACCATATGGTTGACCATGCGCAGCATCAGATCGCTGGTGTTGCTGGGCAGTCGGGCCGAGCCGCGGAAGTCCGATGCTTGCGTGAGCTGGCCCATGCGGGCCGCGAAGTACTCGCGTACCGCGCAGTCGTCCGGATGGATGCTGATCAGCACGCGGTCGAACAGCGCAAAGCCGACCGGGCTGGTGTCTATGCTCAGCAGCGCGGGCGGCGAGGCCTCGCCCGCCTTGCCGGCCGCCGCCAGACGACGGAACACCAGCAGGTCGTACCAGGAGGTGTAGTCGTAGTGCGAGGGCAGCTGGCTGTTCAGCAGGTCGGAGACATGCAGATCGACCAGCGGGCCACAGCCCCAGCCTTGCAGATGCTGCTGCAGGTCGCCGATACGCTCCGGCAATTCCTGGCGTGCGCAGCCCACCCAGAGAAAGCCTTCCGGTGGCAGATCCGCCGGCAGCATCTGCAGCTCGATGAACTGCTCGCCATGGATGTGAAAGACCCGCATCAGCCCTTCTTCAGCAGGCGGGCAGCTTCCAGCGCGAAATAGCTCAGCACGCCATCGGCGCCGGCGCGCTTGAAGGCCAGCAGCGATTCCATCATCACCGCGTCATGATCAAGCCAGCCATTGGCGGCGGCGGCCTTCAGCATCGCGTACTCGCCACTGACCTGGTAGGCGAAGGTCGGCACGCGAAACTCGTCCTTCACGCGCCGCACAATGTCCAGATACGGCATGCCGGGCTTGACCATCACCATATCGGCGCCCTCGGCCAGGTCCAGCGCTACCTCGCGCAAGGCCTCGTCGCTATTGCCCGGGTCCATCTGGTAGGTCTTCTTGTCGGCCTTGCCCAGATTGGCAGCCGAGCCGACCGCGTCGCGGAAGGGGCCGTAGAAGGCGCTGGCGTACTTGGCGCTGTAGGCCATGATGCGCGTATGGATCGCGCCGCTCGATTCGAGGGCGGCTCGAATCGCCCCGATCCTGCCGTCCATCATGTCGCTGGGCGCGACGATGTCGACACCGGCCTGGGCCTGGACCAGGGCCTGCCGGGCCAGGATCTCGACCGTGCGGTCATTGATGATGTAGCCCTGCTCGTCCAGCACCCCGTCCTGGCCGTGGCTGGTGAATGGGTCCAGTGCCACATCGGTCAGCACGCCCAGCTGCGGGAAGTTCTCTTTCAAGGCACGCACGACGCGCGGCACCAGGCCGTCGGGGTTGGTGGCCTCCTGGCCATCGGGCGTCTTCAGCGAGGCGTCGATGACCGGGAACAGGGCCAGCACCGGAATGCCCAGTGCGACGCATTCCTCCGCCACGCCCAGCAGCCGGTCCAGACTCAGCCGCGCGACGCCGGGCATCGAGGCGACCGGCTCTATCCTGTCGACGCCCTCGTGCACGAACACCGGCAGTATCAGGTCGCTGGTCCGCAAGTGGTGCTCGCGCACCAGCTCGCGGGTGAAGGCATCGCGGCGCAGGCGGCGCGGGCGGCTGGCCGGAAAAGGGGCGGGAATCTGGGCGCGGGACGACAAGGGCAGGCTCCGAGAATGAGGGGGTGAGGGCCGCCAGCGTGCCAATCTGCTCACTCTACGCAACATCCCGTAGAGACGCGATTGCGACGGCTCTGTTAAAATTGCCAACGGATGATAGCCGCAAGGTGGTCGTCCCCTGCTTTTCCTCCCTGAGCAGGAGCCTTGACGTGATGACAGCGAAAAGGCTTTCCAACCCCGGCTCTTCAGCCGGGGTTTTTTTTGCCTGCGGTTTTTGCTTGCAACTCTGCCATCCGCGCCAGCGGGGCCTCCGGACCCGGGCCGTATGATGGCCCGATGCTCTGGATCAAAGCCTTTCACATCGTCTTCGTGGCCGCCTGGTTTGCCGGCCTGTTCTATATGCCCAGGCTGTTCGTCAACCTGGCCATGGTGCCCGCCGACAGCCACGCCGAGCGCGAACGCCTGCTGCTGATGGGGCACAAGCTCTACAAGTTCATGAGCCTGCTGATGATCCCGGCCCTGGCCCTGGGCCTGGTGCTGTGGCTTTACTACGGCATCGGCCGCGGCCCCGGCAATGGCTGGATGCACGCCAAGCTGAGCCTGGTGCTGCTGGCCGTCGGCTACCACCATGTCTGCCGCGCTCAGCTGCGCCGCTTCGAGCAGATGGCCAACAAGCGCAGCCATCGCTGGTTCCGCGTCTTCAACGAGGTCTCGATCGGGATCTTTGCCGCCATCGTGATCCTGGTGGTGGTCAAGCCTTTCTGATGATGGCGCGCTGGCTGCCGCAGCCGCTGCCGCGCCGCCGCAGCTCGGCCACGCTGCTGGCCCTGGCCTATGCCGGCCTGGTGGTCTACGCCAGCCTCTATCCGTTCTGGCCCTGGACCCTGCCGCCGACGGTCGATGCCTGGGGGCTGATCGGTCTGCCCTGGCCCAAGTACTGGGGCGGCTTCGATGTGCACGCCAATCTGCTCGGCTATATGCCGCTGGGCCTGCTGGTGTTTGCCGCCGCCGTGCGCAGCGGGCAGCGGCTGCGTCGCTGCCTGCTGCTGGGTCTGCTGCTGCCGCCGCTGCTGTCCTTCGGCATGGAGAGCCTGCAGTACTTCCTGCCGCGGCGGGTGCCCTCCCTGGTCGACTGGCTGCTCAATAGCGCGGGCGCGGCGGCCGGTCTGCTGCTGGGCCTGGTGCTCTATATCGTCGGCGGCCTGACCCGCTGGCAGGGCCGGCGCGAGCACTGGTTTGTGCCGCACAGCGCCGGTGCGCTGGCCTTGCTGGCGCTGTGGCCGGTGGCCCTGCTGTTCCCGGCGCCGGTGCCTTTGGGCCTGGGCCAGGTCTTGCCCCGGTTGCAGGAACTCGCCGCCAGCCTGCTGGAAGGCACGCCCTGGGCGCTGCAATGGGAGGAACTGGCCGAGCCGGCGCTGCAGCGCGCGCTGCCGCCGGGTCTGGAGGGCATCACGATCGCCTTGGGCTTGCTGGCGCCCTGCCTGCTGGCCCTGTCGGTGGCGCGGCCCGGCTGGCAGCGCCTGGCCCTGGTGTTCGGCGCGGCCGCGCTGGGTGTGCTCAGCACGGCCTTGTCGACCGCGCTGAATTTCGGCCCCCAGCATGCCTGGGCCTGGCTGACCCTGAGCACCTGGCCGGGGCTGGCGCTGGGCCTGGGGCTGGCCTGCATCCTCTGCGCGTTTTCGCGCCGCGCCTGCGCGGCCTGGGGTCTGGTCGTGACCAGCGCGCTGATCGCGATGGTCAGCGAGGCGCCCACCGATCCCTATCTGGCGCAAAGCCTGCAAGCCTGGGAGCAGGGCCGCTTCATCAGCTTCTACGGCCTGGCGCAATGGGTCGGCTGGCTCTGGCCATTCGGCGTGCTGGCCTGGTTGCTGGCGCTGCTGGCGCGGCGCGAGACCTCCGGATAAACCCGCACTGCCTACAATCGCCGCTATGAGTTATTTCCAGCGCCACATCTTCTTCTGCCTGAACCAGCGCGACAGCGGCGACAACGCCTGCGCCCAGCATGGTGCGCAGGCCGGTTTCGATCACTGCAAGTCCAGGGTCAAGGCCCTGGGCCTGGCCGGCCCCGGCGGCGTGCGCGTCAACAAGGCCGGTTGCCTGGACCGCTGCGCCGGCGGCCCGGTGGCCGTGGTCTATCCGGACGCCGTCTGGTACAGCTATGTCGATGCCAGCGATATCGACGAGATCGTCGAGCAGCATCTGCAGCAGGGCCGGGTGGTCGAGCGCCTGCTGCTGCCGGACAACGTCGGGCGCTGAGGCGATGAACTCGCGAACCGAGAAGCTGTTGATCGCCGGCCCGGCCGGCGAGATCGAGTGCGCGGTGGATCTGCCCGCCGAGGGTCAGGTCTTGCGCGGCGTCGCGGTGATCTGCCATCCGAACCCGACGCAGGGCGGCACGATGGACAACAAGGTCGTGCAAACGCTGGCGCGTGCCTTTGTGCAGCTGGGCTACCGCGCGGTGCGCTTCAACTTCCGTGGCATCGGCCGCTCGGCCGGTGCCTGGGACGAGGGGCGCGGCGAGGTTGACGATGCGCTGGCCGTGATCGCCCATGCCCGCGATGCCGCGCTGCCGCTGGCGCTGGCCGGCTTCTCCTTCGGCGGCTTTGTCGCCTCGCAGGCGGCGCGCCGCCTGGAGGTCGCCGCCGAGCGCCTGTGTCTGGTCGGCCCGGCCACCAGCCGTTTCGACACCGCGCCGGTGCCGGCCGATACCCTGGTGATCCATGGCGAGGCCGACGATGTCGTGCCGCTGGCCGCCGTGCTGGACTGGGCCCGGCCGCAGGCCCTGCCGGTCACCGTGGTGCCCGGCGTCGGCCATTTCTTCCATGGGCAGCTGCCGCTGCTCAAGGACATTGTTCTGCGCGGCTGGCACCCAGCCTGATCCGCCACTTTCCCTGAGACCCTGTTCCGATGAAGCGATTGATTGCCTTCGTGCTGGCCGCCGCCAGCGCCCTCAACACCCTGGCCCAGGCGCCGCAGCCGCCCGAGATTGCCGCGCGCAATTTCATCCTGTTCGACGTCACGGCCAACAAGGTGCTGGCCGAGCGCGAAGCCGACCAGCCGCAGGACCCGGCCTCGCTGACCAAGCTGATGACGGCCTATATCGTCTTCAGCGCGCTGAAGGAAAAGCGCCTGACGCTGGAGCAGACGCTGACGGTGTCCCAGCGTGCCTGGGACGAGCGCAAGGGCGATCCCTCGCTGATGTTCATCGACACGACGATGACGCCCAAGGTCGACGAGCTGCTGCGCGGCATGATCATCCAGTCGGGCAATGACGCCTCGGTGGCGCTGGCCGAGGGCGTGGGCGGCACGGTCGAGCAGTTCGTCGCGATGATGAACCGCCAGGCCCAGGCCTGGGGCCTGAAGAACACCCAGTTCAAGAATGTCACCGGCATGACCGAGCCGGGCCACAAGAGCAGCGCGCGCGATCTGTCGGTGATCGCCGCCAGCCTGATCCGCGATTTCCCCGAGTACTACGGCTACTACTCGCAGCGCGAATACACCTACAACAAGATCCGCCAGCCCAACCGCAATCTGCTGCTGGGCCGCGATCCCAGCGTCGACGGCCTGAAGACCGGCTACACCGAGGCGGCCGGCTATTGCCTGGTCACCAGCGCCCAGCGCGAGTTCCCGAACGGCAAGCGCCGCCTGATCAGTGTCGTGATGGGCACGGCCTCGATGCAGGCCCGCGCCAGCGAAAGCCAGAAGCTGCTGAACTGGGGCTACTCGGCCTATGACGCGGTGCGCTTGTTCGACAAGGATCAGGCCGTCTCCACCGTGCCGGTCTGGAAGGGCGCCGTGCCCGAGGCCAAGCTGGGCGCGGCGGGCGCGGTGTTCATTGCCGTGCCGCGCGGCGAGGGCGGCAAGCTGCAGACCAAGGTCGAGCGCACCGACCCGCTGGTCGCGCCGCTGGCCAAGGGCCAGCGCGTCGGCACGCTGAAGGTGATGACAGCCGCCGGCACGCCGGTGGCCGAGGTGCCGCTGGTGGTGCAGCAGGAGGTGGCGCTGGCCGGCATCTTCGGCCGCGCCTGGGACGCGATCCGGCTCTGGATCAAGTGATTCGGGCGTAAGCTCTTGATGGGTCCGAGGAGAACGCCATGCACGCACTGCCCGATGTCCGCTGTTATCTGAATGGTGAGTACACGCCGCTGGCCGAGGCCAAGATCTCGGTGATGGATCGCGGCTTCATCTTCGGCGACGGCGTCTACGAAATGGTGCCGGTCTATGGCCGGCGCCTGTTCCGCTTTGATTCGCATATGGACCGGCTGGATCGCAGCCTCGCCAAGCTGCGCATCGAGAACCCGCTGACCCGCGCCGAATGGCTGGCGGTGGGGCGGCAGCTGATCGCCTCGGTCGATGCCGACGATCAGTGGCTGTATCTGCAGATCACCCGCGGCGTCGCACCGCGCAACCATGTGATGCCCAAGGACATCGCGCCCACCGCCTTTTCCTACAGCGCGCCGGCCAAACTGGTGTCGGCCGAGGAGCGCCATCAGGGCGTGGCCTGCCTGTCGGCCCGCGACTTCCGCTGGGAGCGTGGCGACATCAAGAGCATCTCGCTGCTGGGCAATGTGCTGGCACGCCAGATCTCGGCCGACCAGGGTGCGCTGGAGACCATCATGTTCCGCGACGGCCACCTGACCGAGGCCTCGTCCTCGAATGTCTGGATCGTCAAGGAAGGTGCGCTGCTGGGCGTGCCCAAGAGCGAGCAGGTGCTGGAGGGCATCCGCGTCGAACTGCTGCGCGAACTCTGCGAGGACTGCGGCATCGGCTACAACCTGCGCCCGATCTCGGAAGCCGAGGTCTTCGCCGCCGACGAGATCATCCTCAGCTCGGCCACCAAGGAAGTGCTGCCTGTGACGACGCTGGACCATGAGCCGGTCGGCCATGGCGCGCTGCGCGGCAAGCCCGGGCCGGTCTATGCCCGCCTGTACGAGGCCTATCAGCGCGCCAAGCCATTGCAATCGATCTGAGAAGAGCAGCCATCATGAGTTTCACCCCGCCCGACATCCCGCCCGAGCAGTCGCTGATCGAATACCCCTCGCGCTTTCCGATCAAGGTGATGGGGGCCCATGTCGAGGGCTTTGTCGAGGCCATCGTGATGGTGGCGAGAAACTTCGACCCCGAGTTCGATGCCGCCACCGTCGAGCAGCGGCCCAGCAAGGGCGGCAACTATCTGGGACTGACGATCACCGTCACCGCGACCAGCCGCGAGCAGCTCGATGAGCTGTATCGGACCTTGACTACGCATCCGATGGTGAAGGTGGTTCTCTAGGCGGCTGGCTTCGCTGCCAGGCGCTGATCGAGCTCCTTGAGCTTGGCCGGCGCGGCCTCGTCGCCATTGCGCGCGGCGATGTCGTACCAGTAGCGCGCCAGCCGCAGATCGGCGCTCACCCCCAGGCCCTTCTCGTACATCGACGCGATCAGGTACTGTGCACCGACATCGCCACCCTTGGCCGCCTCGCGATACCAGTGCGCGGCCTGGGCCATGTTCTTGGCCAGGCCACGACCCAGGTAATAGGCGGTGGCCAGCTGCACCTGGCCGTCGACGCTGCCCGAGGCCGCTGCCAACCCGTACCAATGCGCGGCGGCGCGCAGATCGGCCTTGCCTTGCAGCCCCTGCTCATGCCATTGACCCAGCGCGAGCTGGGCCCGCACCAGGCGCTGTGACGCCGCGCGTTCCAGCAGGCGTTTGGCCTCGGGCAGGTCGGGCTGGGGCAGCTCACTGCGGATATGCATCATCGCCAGGTTGTAGTCGCCCAGCGGCAGGCCCTGGCGCGACAGCTCGGCAAAGCCCTTGGCCGCCGTCTCCAGCTCGCCGCGCTCGTAGGCGGCCAGGGCCTGGTCCAGCGTGTTCGCGTGAACCGGCCCGATCAGGGCCAGCACCAGGGCAGCAATGAGTCGCATGAGTGAATCTCCAGGGCTGGATGCAGCAACCCTAACTCAAATGCAGTCGCCTGACTGCAGCCAGGCCTTACGGCCCGGCGCTACCATCCCTCCATGATTGTGAAAACACTGGGCCGGGTGGACTACGAGAGCACCCTGCAGGCGATGCGCGACTTCACCGAGGCGCGCGGCCCCGACACCGACGACGAGCTGTGGCTGTGTGAGCACGCGCCCACTTATACGCAAGGCCTGGCCGGCAAGGCCGACCATCTGCTGAACCCCGGCGGCATTCCGGTCGTGCAGACGAATCGCGGCGGCCAGGTCACCTATCACGGCCCCGGCCAGGTGGTGGCCTATCCGCTGGTGGACCTGAAGCGCCTGGGCATCTTCGTCAAGGAGTATGTGTTCCGGCTGGAGGCCGCGCTGATACAGACCCTGGACAGCTTTGGCGTCACCGGCCACCGCGTCGGCGGCGCGCCGGGCATCTATGTGCGGCTCGACGACCCCGGCGCCCACGGCGCGCTGACCGGCCCGGCCGACCCGCTGGACCCCTTCAAGGGCCTGGGCAAGATCGCGGCGCTGGGGCTGAAGGTCAGCCGGCACTGCACCTACCACGGGGCCGCGCTCAATGTGGCGATGGACCTGCGACCCTTCCTGGGCATCAACCCCTGTGGCTATGCCGGGCTCGAGACGGTCGACCTCGCTAGAATCGGGGTTTCTACGGACTGGCCCACGGTGGCCCAGCGCTTCGGCGAGCGGCTTGCCGCCCAGTTGTCGCGCTGATAACAAGAGCTAAGGCCATGGCAACCGAGAATGTGATTCACCAGGCGCAGGACGCCGCCGACTACGACGCCACCGCGAAGCAAAAGGCCCAGGCCAAGACCGCGCGCATCCCGATCAAGATCGTGCCGGTCGGCGAGATGCTGAAAAAGCCCGACTGGATACGCGTCAAGGCCGGCTCGCCGAGCACCCGCTTCTACGAGATCAAGCAGATCCTGCGCGAGCACAAGCTGCACACGGTCTGCGAGGAAGCCTCCTGCCCGAATATCGGTGAATGCTTCGGCAAGGGCACGGCCACTTTCATGATCATGGGCGACAAGTGCACGCGGCGCTGCCCCTTCTGCGATGTCGGCCATGGCCGGCCCGATCCGCTCGATGTCGACGAGCCGCTGAACCTGGCCAAGACCATTGCCGCGCTGAAGCTGAAGTACGTCGTGATCACCAGCGTCGACCGCGACGATCTGCGCGATGGCGGCGCCGGTCACTTCGCCGAATGCATTACCAAGGTCCGCGAGCTGAGCCCCTCTACCCAGATCGAGGTGCTGGTGCCCGACTTCCGTGGCCGCGCCGACCGCGCGCTGGACATCCTGAAAGCCGCACCGCCTGATGTGATGAACCACAACCTGGAAACCGCGCCGCGCCTGTACAAGGAAGCGCGTCCCGGGTCGGACTATCAGTTCAGCCTTGATCTGCTGAAGCGCTTCAAGGAAGCCGTGCCCGGCGTGCCGACCAAGAGCGGCATCATGGTCGGGCTGGGCGAGACCGATGAAGAAATCCTGCAGGTGATGCGGGATATGCGCGCCCACAACATCGACATGCTGACCGTCGGGCAATACCTGGCCCCCTCGGGCCACCACCTGCCGGTGCGCCGCTATGTGCACCCCGACACCTTCAAGATGATCGAGGAAGAAGCCTACAAGATGGGCTTCAGCCATGCCGCTGTCGGCGCGATGGTGCGTTCCAGCTACCACGCCGACCAGCAGGCTCACGCGGCTGGGCTCAGCGCATAAGTCCAGGCGCGCCGCAGCACCGTCGGCGCGCGGGTCTCCTCCGGGATCAGCAGCAGGCGGGCCTCGCGCAAGCGCGCACCGAGCTTGACCCGGCTGCTGAACACCGTGATCGGCACGGCCAGCAGCAGCGGCAGCGCCATCGGCGCGATCCACAGCAAGGTGCTCGGCTGCAGCGCGGCCAGCAGCGCGCACAAGCCCAGCACGGCGGTGCCGGGCAGCGCAAAGCTCGCGGCGGCCTCGCGCCAGCTGACGTCGCTGGCCTCGCGCGGGGGCGATTTCCATTCCAGCTTCAGGCCCGCGAATTTTTCAACAAGGGCGCCGATGACGAAGACGGTGTGTGCGGCCATGCGCAGCGGTGCCTGCAGCACCGACATGCCGGCCTCGACCAGCGTGCTGCCCAGCAGCGCCGCCGTGCCACCGAACTGCGACTGCTCGCCCTTCAGCAACACCGCCAGCACGCCCAGCACGCGCGGCAGCACCAGCATCGCGATCGTGCCGGTCCACAGACCCAGCACGCCGATGCCGAAGCCGCCTGGTGGCACAAAGCTGTCATTGCCACCATTCATCCACAACACCGCGCCCAGGCCCACATAGAGCAGCCACAGCGGGGCGGAGGCATAGGCCATCGCGCCGGTCAGCAGCATCGCGCGGTGCACGGGGTGCAGGCCGGGCTCCCTGATCAGGCGCGCATTCTGCAGATTGCCGCCGCACCAGCGGCGGTCGCGTTGCAGCTCGGCCAGCAGATGGGGCGGCTGCTGCTCATAACTGCCCTGCAGGTCATGTACCAGCCAGACGTGATAGCCGGCGCGGCGCATCAGCGCGGCCTCGACGAAGTCGTGCGACATGACCGGCTGACCGTTCAGCGGCGCGAGGCCGCAATGCTTCATGAAAGGCTCGACGCGGATGATGGCGTTGTGGCCCCAGTAGTGCGCCTCGCCGAGCTGCCAGTACTGCATGCCGGCGGTGAACAAGCGGCCGGTCACGCGGCCGGCGAACTGCTGGGCGCGGGCGTGCAAGGTGTCATGGCCGCAGGCCTGCGGGGCGGCCTGCATGATGCCGGCGCTCGGGTGGGCCTCCATCAGGCGCACCAGGCTCAGGAGGCAGTCGCCGCTCATCACGCTGTCGGCGTCCAGCACCACCATATAGCGGTAGAGCCGGCCCCAGCGGCGGCAGAAGTCGGCCACATTGCCGGCCTTCTTCTTGGTGCGCCGGGCGCGCCAGCGGTAGTGGATGCGGCCCTGGCCGGCGAAGCGCTCGCGCAACTGGGCCCAGGCCCGCTGCTCCTCGGCGCGCACGGCCGGGTCACTGCTGTCGGACAGCAGGAAGACGTCGAACAAGCGCAGCGCACCCGAGGCCGCCAGCGATTCGCAGGTGGCACGCAAGCCGGCGACCACGGTGGCAACGTTCTCGTTGCAGATCGGCATGATCAGCGCGGTCTTGGCATCGGCCGAGATCGGTTGCAGGCCCGTGCCTTGGCGCGACATCGCATGCGGGTCGCCGTGCAGCGTCACCCAGAAGCCCATCACGGCGGTGACGCAGCCGGCGCTGACCCAGGCGAACAGCAGCGCGAACAGACCCATATGCAGCCAGTGCCAGCCGGACTCGGCCAGCGCCGGTTGCGAACGGGCCAGCACCGTGGTGGCCAGCGCGGTGGCCACCAGCGTGCTGAACATCAGCGCGCGGCGGCGCCGCTGTGCGGCTTTTTCCCAGGGTGCGGCCTCGATCACGGGCGCAGCGGTGGCGGGCTGGGGCTGGCCCCAGGGGCGGGGAGCCATCGAGCCGCGCAGCATGGGCGGGGCGGTCTGGCTCAGCGGCAGCGCTCGGCTGCTCATCAGCGAGGGGGAAGAATGGTGCTCCATGTTTCCGTCAGTACGTTGTCATCGTGTTGCAGAAAACCGCGCAGCTCGGTGGCTTGCGTGGGGCGGAGTTGCTGGACACGCACGGTCATGCGCCAGGCGCCGGTGACCGGGTTGCGGTAGGCATTGCTCTCGGTGATGCGGCCGTTGGCATCGCTGCTGAGCACGGCCTTCACGGTGGCGTCGGGCGGCAGCTTGGCCAGCGACGGGCCTTGGAAATCGACGATGAACTGCTGCTCGTTGGCGGCCAGCTCGGCGAAGCCGCGGCCGGCCCGGCTCTGCGTCGCCCAGGCGCCGGGCGGGCGCTGCTGGGCCTCGCCCTGCATATGCAGGCGGTAGCTGAAGTCCAGCGCCTGGCCGGGGGCCGGCGTCTTCTCGGGCACCCAGTAGGCGACCACGTTGTCATTGGTCTCGTCCGGCGTGTGCAGCAGCATCAGCTCGACGCGGCCCGGTCCCCAGTCGCCGACCGGCTCGACCCAGGCGCTGGGCCGCTGCTCGTAGCGGGCCTCGGTGTCCTCGTAGTTGCTGAAGGCGCGGTCGCGCTGCATCAGGCCGAAGCCACGCAGACCCTTCATCGCAAACGAGGTGGTCAGCGTGCCAGCCGGGTTGATCAGCGGGCGCCAGATCCATTCGCCTTCGGCCGTGGCCACCATCAAGCCGTCGGAGTCGTGCACCTCGGGGCGGAAGTCGGTCCGGTGCGGCTGGTTCTCGCCAAACATATACATGCTGGTCAGCGGCGCCAGCGCCAGGGTCGCAACCGGGCCGCGCAGGAACAGGCGGCTGCGCACGTCCATCACGGTGTTGCCGCCGGGACGTATCGTGAACTGGTAGGCGCCGCTGGCGCGTGGCGAGTCGAGCAGCGCGTAGACCGTCAGCGACTTGGCATCGGCCTTGGGACGCTCGATCCAGAACTCGGTGAAGCGGGGAAACTCCTCGCCCTTGCCACCGACCGTGTCGAGCGCCAGGCCGCGTGCCGACAGGCCGTAATGCTGGCCGGCGCCGAGCGCGCGCAGATAGCTGGCGCCCAGGAAGACGACCAGTTCGTCCTTGTACTGCGGATTGTTCAACGCGTAATGGGCGCGAAAGCCGGCAAAGCCCAGATCGCTAAAGCCTTGGTAGGAGAGCTTGTTCTTGCCGTAGTCGAAGTCCTCGCGCTTGAAGCTGACCGGGCGCGCGCCCTGGGGCGTGACTTCGTTGATGCGCACCGGCTGCGTCTGGAACTTGCCCAGATGGAAGAAGGCCAGCTCGAAGGGCAGCTTCTCGCCGCGCCACAGCGCGCGCTCGGGTTTGAAACGGATATCGCGGATCTGGTCGTAGCTGAGAGTCTTCAGCTCGCTGGGCAGCGTGTCGGCCGGCGCCTGGTAGGGCTTGCCGGCCAGCTGCTTCGCTTGGGCCGCGACGTCCTCGAAGTCGAAAGCCTGGGCCGAACCCAGGGCCAGCAGGGCCGACAGGCCCAGTGCGTGGCGTAGGGAAAAAGAAATCTGCATACGGGTCTCTTTGCAAGACCCGTACCAAGGAAAATTTCCTTTTAAATCAACAGCTTAAATTTGCTTGCCCGAAATTGGGCGGCCGATGTGTCGCCGGGCAGCGACAAGACCCGGGGTCTATTCGCCAAGTGATTGATTCACAAGGGAAAAGCGCTGTCGCTATTCAGCGACCGGGCCATCCGTGCGGAACAGGCCCGGCGTCAGCCCATGCTTTTGCAGCAGGCGGTAGAACTCGGTGCGGTTGCGGTCGGCCAGGCGGGCGGCATCGGCCACATTGCCGTCGGTCAGCTTCAGCAGGCCGACCAGGTACTCGTGCTCGAAGCGCTGGCGCGCCTGGGCATAGTTCAGCACTTCCATGCTGGGCACGCGCAAGGCCCGCTGTACCAGGGACAGCGGGATCAGCGGCGTGGTGGCCAGCGCGCTGACCTGTTCGACGACGTTGTGCAGCTGGCGCACATTGCCGGGCCAGGCGGCGGTGCTGAGCGCCTTCAGCGCCTCGGGCGCGAAGCCGTTCAGACGCTTGTCGTATTTGTCGGCCAGCTTGCTCAGGAAGTGCTGGGCCAGCAGCGGAATGTCCTCGCGCCGCTCGGCCAGGGTCGGCAGCGCCAGCGTGACGACATTGAGCCGGTAGTACAGGTCCTCGCGGAACAAGCCCTCGGCCATCGCCGCGTCCAGGTCGCGGTGCGTGGCCGACAGAATGCGCACATCGACCGGGATCGCGTCGCTGGCGCCGACCGGCCGCACCAGCCGCTCCTGCAGCACGCGCAGGAGCTTGACCTGCAGCGGCAGTGGCATGTCGCCGATCTCGTCGAGGAAGAGCGTGCCGCCATGGGCCGCCTGGAACAGGCCGCGGTGATTCGCCACCGCGCCGGTGAAGGCGCCCTTGACGTGGCCGAACAGCTCGGATTCCAGCAGCGGCTCGGGGATCGCGCCGCAGTTGACCGCGACAAAGGGCCGGCCCTCGCGCGGGCTGGCATTGTGGATGGCGCGGGCCAGCAGCTCCTTGCCGCTGCCGCTCTCGCCGCGTATCAGGATGCTGGCCTGCGAGGCGGCCACCAGCTTGGCTTCGGCCAGCAGCTCGGCCATCACATTGGAGCGGCTGACGATGGGGGCGCGCCAGGCGGCGCTGTCCTGCTCGGGCGCGTCGACCTCGGGCGCGGCCAGCGCCAGCGCCTGGGCGATGGTGTCCAGCAGCGCTTTGCCGTCGAAGGGCTTGGTCAGATAGGTGTAGACGCCGCGCGCGGTGGCCTCGACCGCGTCGGGGATGGTGCCGTGCGCCGTCAGCAGTATCACCGGCAGCGCCGGGTGGCGCTCGCGGATCGCGTCGAACAGGGCCAGACCGTCCTTGCCCGGCAGTTGCACATCGCTGAGCACCAGATGCGGGCGCTGCACCGCGATCTGGGCCAGTGCGGCCTCCGCGCTGCCCACCGGCGTGACCTGGTAGCCAGCGGCGCTCAATCGCATCGACAGCAGCTTCAAGAGGTCGGCGTCGTCATCGACCAGCAACAGGCGGGCGCCGTTGTTCATGGCTTGGTGGCCGCCGGCCGGGTGTTGAGGCTGCGTTCGATGGCCTTCAGCGCCTCGAGCTTTTCATTGAGCTGGTCGAGCCGGCGCTGGTTGTCGCGCTGGCTGTCGCGGGCCTGCTGGTTGAGCTTGTCGATCTGCTCTTCGAGCCGGCGCTGCTCGGCCAGACGGCCCTGCAGCAGCCGCGCCAGCGGCTGCCAGGGCAGGGCCTCGGGCGTGGGGTCGCGCAGCACCTGGTCGAGCAGGCCCTGGGCGCGTGCCAGATCGCCATTGCCGCGATGCAGGGCCAGGGCCAGGGCCAGTTGGGTGGCGGCGGCCGGCGTCAGCTTGGTGTCGTCGCGGGGCGCCACCTCCTGGCCCAGCTCGGCCGCGCTCAGCTTCAGCAGGCGCTCATGCTGGGCCAGCAGCAGCCGGGCTGCGGCGTCGGCGGGCAGGACCTCGGGCACCGGCACCCGCACTTCGCGGATCTCGGGCTTGGGCTGGGCGCAGGCGCCCAGCAGCAGGCTCATGGCGAGGGCGGACAGTAAGCGGGCGTCAGGGACTGGCATGCGGTAGCGTGATTCTGAAATGGGCGCCGGGCTCGGTGGGCAGCAGCGTGATCTGCCCGCCATGGGCGGCAATGTATTCCTGCACGATGGACAGGCCGACCCCGCTGCCACGCATGGCATCGTCGGGCTGGCGCTCGCCGCGGTAGAAGGGCTCAAACACCCGGGCACGGTCGGCGGGCGCCACGCCCGGGCCCTGGTCGGTAATGTCGATGCAGACCTGGCCGGCTTGTTGCGACAAATGGAAACGGATGCCCCGGCCCGGCGGGCTGAAGCGGATCGCATTGGACAGCAGATTGCCCAGGGCCGTGCCCAGCTTGTCCGGGTCCACCTCGGCCTCCAGCGGACCGCCGTCGATCTCAATGAGCAATTGCCGTGCCTGCCACTGCAGGCGCTGGGCTTCGACCAGGGCCTGGATCAGCGCGCCGAGCTCGGTGCGGCGGCGTTGCAGCCGGCCGGCCTCGAAGGCGGCGGCATTGAAGCGCAGCAAGGCCTCGATCTGCTGCTGCAAGGTGGCCGTGTTGTCGCGCAGGATGCGGGCGACCTCGCGCTGGTCCGGGCTCAGCGTGCCGGTGACGCCGTCTTCCAGCAGCGACACGCCCTCGCGCAGCGCCGCCAGCGGCGTCTTCAGCTCATGCGAGATATGACGCAGAAAGCGTGCCTTGTCGGCATCCAGCTCACCCAGGCGCAGGCGCAGCCAATCCAGGCGCTGGCCCAGCGAGCGCAAGTCGCTCGGCCCCTGGATGCTGATGGGCTCGGTGAGCCGGTTCTCGCCGAGGCCGACGATGGCCTGCTCCAGCCGGCGCAGCGGCCGGGTCAGCCAGAAGCCGAAGGCCAGCGAGAGCAGCGCCGCCAGCGCAATCGCCCCCAGCACCTGCTGGCCCAGCCGGACCCGGCCCTGCTCCAGCTGCTCCTGCAGGCTGCGGTTGCGCGCCTCGGTGTGCAGGCGCACCTGCTCGGCGATGGCCACGGTCTGCGCCTCGAGCTCGCGAAACTGCGCCGTCAGATCCTGCTCGCGTTTGCGGCTGCGCCAGGCGGCATCGAGCTGGCGGCGGATCAGATCGAGCTGGGCCCGCCAGGCCTGCGCTTGTTCGGGAATCAGCCGCTGGCCCTGCAGCTCTTGCAGCACGGCCTCGGCATCGCTGGCCGCCTCGTTGAAACGCCGGCGCAGCAGCTGGTCTTCCAGCACCAGGAACTGTCGCGCGGCCCGCTCCATCGCGACGCTGCGCTCGGCCAGCTGCTGCACGGCGCTGCTCAGCTGCACCGCGCGCTCGGCGGCGCTGCGGCTTTGCACCGTCAGGCGCTCCAAGGTGAACAGGCCGCCCAGCGAGGCGGCGGCCAGCAGGCCGGCGATCAGCAGAAAGCCCAGCAGCAGCAGTTGCCGGAAGGAGGCGCGATACAGGCGGTGGGACATGCGGCGGTGCCGCCCGACTCAGGCTTCGGCCAGCAGCTGTTCCACCAACTGGTGCAGGGCGGCGAAATCGGGCGCGCCGACATAGCGCTTGACGATCTCGCCGCGCTTGTTGATCAGCAAGGTGGTGGGCGTCAGCTGGACGCGGCCGAACTGCTTGGCGATCTCGCCGGTGTTGTCGATTGCGACGCCGAAGGGCAGTTGGCGGCTCTGCGCGAAATTGGCGACGAAGGCCGGCGGGTCGTAGCTCATCGCGACGGCCAGCGTGTCGAAGCCGCGCGCCTTGAACTTCTGGTGCGTCGCGACGATCTCGGGCATCTCGGCCACGCAGGTGGTGCAGCTGGTGGCCCAGAAGTTCACCAGCATCACCTTGCCTTGCCACTGGCGGGTCTCGACCTTGGCGCCGTCCAGCAGCACATAGCTCAGCGCCGGCGCGGTCTCGCGCTGCAGCAGGCTCTGGTAGGCCAGCAAACCGCCGCCGGCCAGGGCGGCCAGCAGCACGGCAGGAGCGAGGAATCGAGGCAGCTTCATGCGCCGCAGTTTAGTGCAGCGCCGCTATGGGCGGCGTCAGAGGGTTTTGGACAACTCGAACAGCAGCACCGAGGGCAGCGCGTCGGTCAGGTGCTGGCGCGAGATGCGTGCCATGCCGTCGGCAGTGGCGGTGGAGAGCTGAGTCAGGTGCTCGCCGTCCAGCACCTCGATGAAGCTGAACTGCGGCACCTCGCGCAGCAGTTCGGCACGCAGCTGGTCGAACGCCGCGCCGCGCAGGCCGCTTTCGAACACCAGGCCATGGGGCAGGCCCTCCAGGCAGAACTGCGCGGCCTCGTCGATGCTGTTGACCAGATCGACGATCAGGCCCATATGCCGTACCGCGTCCTGCAGCTGGGCGCGCAGCTCGCGGCGCGGCGAGACGATCAGCAGATGGCTGCCGGCCAGCGGCTTGGAGTTGAGCGAGGGCTGTTGCGTGTCTGCGCCGCGCTCCGGCTCGACCTGCGGGTCCAGCGCCACGGTGCCGGGCTCGTCGCCGACGGTCTGCGGGAACTCCAGCGTCAGCACCGTGATGCCGCTGGCGTCCTCGCGCAGCGGCAGCACGCCCAGGGTCAGCGCGGTCTGCTCGACCAGGCGCCAGGCCAGCGAGTTCAGCGCCGGCGGCAGCTCGGCGCTGCGCTGCTCGTCCAGCAGATCGAGCGAACGATGGGCAAAGCGGCAGACCAGGCGGGCCTTGGCCGGCCAGGGCGTCAGATCGAGTTTCAGGTCGATCGAGGAATGGGTGCTGGCCAGCGCCCAGTCCATCAAGGCATTGAGCAGGGCGAACATCAGCGAGCCGTCGGCCATCACCTCGACCGGCTTGAGCACCTGGCGCACCTGGATACCGCGTGCCTGGGTCTCGCGGCTGCGATGGGCCAGCACGCTGCGCAGCAGCGGGGCCAGTTGCAGGCGCTCGCGCGACAGCCGCAGCCGCCCCGAGGCCAACCGGGCCAGCTGCTGCCCCATCATGCCGGCCTCGCGGGCCTGGGTCACGCTCTCGCGCAGCGAGCGCAGGCCCTGGCGATCGATCTGGCCGGTGGCCACCAGATTGTGGATGCGCTCCAGCGCGGCGCTCAGCGGCCCGGCGATCTCGGCGCCCAGCTGCTGCACGATCTCGGCCCATTGCGCATGGCTGGGCCCCTGCGCCGCGTCGTTGGCGGCGCCCGGAGCGGGCGGGGCGGGCGTGTGGCTGGGCATGAGGGCGGGTGAGGGGCAGGACGGGTACTGCAAAGTCGTGTGGGTTCAGGGCCCGGACCGTGGCCGGGAGCGGTCGCCATGGTCCGGGGGCACCGCGGCAGCGTCCATCCCCCGTCTCGGGGGAAACGCGGATGGCTGGCGCATGTTGGCAGCTATTTGGCGACGATTCGAGAACTTTCTCACGCTGATGCGCCTACTTCAGCCCAGAACGCCCGCGCTCCGCAGCGCGGCGATCCTGGCCCCGTCCAGCCCGGCCTCGGCCAGGATGTCCTGGCTGTGCTGGCCCAGCAGCGGCGGCGGCCGGCGATAGCTGACCGGGGTGGCCGACAAGCGCATCGGGCTGGCCACCAGGCGCAGCTGCTCGCTCAAGGGGTGAGCCATCGCCACCGTCATCTCGCGGGCCTGGGCCTGCGGGTCGGCAAAGGCTTCGGCCAGATTGTTGATCGCGCCGCAAGGCACTTTGGCGGCCTCCAGCGCGGCCAGCCAGCTGTTGCGGGGCCGGGTCTTGATGAGGGCGGCGATCTCAGGCACCAGCAGCTCACGGTTGCGGACCCGATCCGCATTCTTTGCAAAGCGCGCATCGGCCGCCCAGTCGGGGCGGCCGGCGATCTCGGCGAACTTGGCGAACTGGCTGTCATTGCCGACGGCCAGGATCAGATGGCCATCGGCGGCCTCGAAGACCTGGTAGGGCACGATGTTCTGGTGCGCATTGCCCATGCGGCCGGGCGCCTGGCCGGTGCACAGATAGTTGGAGCCCAGATTGGCCAGCATGGCCAGCTGGGTGTCCAGCAGGGCCATGTCGATGATCTGGCCCTCACCGGTGGCGTCGCGATGGCGCAGCGCGGCCAGGATGGCCACCGTCGCATACAGGCCGGTGAACAGGTCGGCCACCGCGACGCCCACCTTCTGCGGTCCGCCGCCGGGCAGCTCGTCGCGTTCGCCGGTCACGCTCATCAGCCCGCCCAGGCCCTGCACCGCATAGTCATAGCCGGCGCGGTCCTTGTAGGGGCCGGTCTGGCCGAAGCCGGTGATCGAGCAGAACACCAGGCGCGGGTAGAGGGCGCGCAGGCTGGCCGCGTCCAGGCCGTAGCGGGCCAGGTCGCCGACCTTGAAGTTCTCCACCACCACGTCCACGCTGCCGGCCAGCTCCCGTATCAAGGCCTGACCCTCGGGGTGGGCGATGTCTATCGTGATCGAGCGCTTGTTGCGGTTGGCGCCCAGGTAGTAGGCGGCCTCGCTGCTGTCCTTGCCCTCGCGGTCCTTCAGATAGGGCGGGCCCCAGGCGCGGGTGTCGTCACCGCTGCCGGGGCGTTCGACCTTGATCACGTCGGCGCCCAGATCGGCCAGGGTCTGGGTACACCAGGGCCCGGCCAGCACGCGGGACAGATCGAGCACGCGCACGCCATGGAGCGCGCCCGGGGGGAGTGAGGGGGTGGCTTGCATGCGCACATTGTGCGACAGCACCCCTGGATAATGAGGCGATGAGAATCGCCCCTGCCCTGCTGCTCGCCCTGCTTGCCGTTGTGAGTGCCTGCAGCCCGAGCCTGGACTGGCGCGAGCTGCGGCCGGACGGTGCCGGCGTGCTGGCCCTGTTCCCCTGCAAACCCGAGGTCGAACGGCGCGAGCCGGTCCGCATGGGTCTGGCGGCCTGCAAGGCGGCGGGGCTGAGCTTCTCGCTGACCTGGGCCGAGCTCGATGATCCGGCCCAGGTCACTCCGGCCCTGCAACAGATGCGCGAGTCGCTGGCCGCACGGCTGCAGGCCCGTGCGGCGCCGGCCCAGGCGGTGCAGGTCAGGGGCATGACGCCCAATCCGCAGGCCTTGCAGCAGGGGCTGCAAGCCGAGCAGCAGCAGGCCCGGGTCGCGGTGTTTGCGCGCGGGATGCGGGTCTACCAGGCGGTGATGCTGGGGGCCCGGCCGGATGAGGCGGCCTGGGAGGCCTTTCTGACGGGCTTCAGGCTCGACATCTAGACCCGCCTCGGCCCGCTGCCGGCGAAGCCCTGATAATGGGGCTATGTCCGGCCTCCTGCTGATTGCCCATTCCCCTCTGGCTTCCGCCCTCAAGGCGGTAGCCGAGCACACCTTCCCCAACTGCGCGCCCCAGCTCGCGGTGCTGGATGTGACGCCGGAGATGTCGGTCGAGGCGGTGGAGGCCCAGGCGCGCGCGCTGCTGGCCGCCGCCGGGCATGAGGACTCGCTGGTGCTGACCGATGTGTTCGGTGCCACGCCCTGCAATGCGGCCCAGCGGCTGCTGGATGTGCAGGGCCATGTGCGGGTGATCGCCGGCGTCAATGTGCCGATGCTGTGGCGTTCGCTGTGCTATGCGGCCGAGCCGATCGACGCCTTGGTCGAGCGCGCCAGCGAGGGCGGATCCAAGGGCATTGTGCTGGGCCATGCGCCCGAACCCATCAACGACAAGACTAGCTAGTGCCGATGCTCAAATCGACCCTCACCATCAGCAACAAACTGGGCTTGCATGCCCGCGCCTCGGCCAAGCTGACCAAGCTGGCAGGCGGTTTTCAATGTGAAGTGTTCATGAGCCGCAACGGCCGCCGCGTTAACGCCAAGAGCATCATGGGGGTCATGATGCTGGCGGCCGGCATGGGGTCGCAGGTCGAGCTGGAGGTCGAAGGCCCCGACGAGCAGGCCGCCCAGGAGGCGATCACCGCGCTGGTGAACGACAAGTTCGGCGAAGGGCAGTAAGGCCCTCCGGCTCGTCCCGGATCAGCCGAGGAAGTGTCGACGATAGCGCGCCGGCAGGTCGGCGATGCGCATCATCATCGGCAGGTCGGCGGTGTTGAAGTCCGGATCCCAGGCCGGCGCACCGAGGATGCGGGCGCCACAACGCAGATAGCCCTTGATCAGCGGCGGCGCCTCGGCCACCGTCTCGCTGCGGTGCAGCTCCTCGACCGGCAAGGGCAGACGTGGCCGCACCTGCCACTCGATGCCGGCCAGATGGCTTTGCTCCAGCTGTTTCCACAGCGCTGCGGCATAGTGGCCGCCGTCCCGCATGCTTACGCTGGCGCAGCCAATCATCGTGTCCAGTTCATTGCGCACCATGAACTCGGCCAAAGCGCCCCACAGCGCCATGATGGCGCCGCCGGAGCGGTGCTCGGGGTGCACGCAGGAACGGCCCAGCTCCACCATGCGCGAGCGCAGTCCGCGCAAACGGGTCAGGTCGAACTCGGTCTCGCTGTAGAGACCGCCGGCACGCTTGGCCGCCGCCGGGGTCAGCACCCGGTAGGTGCCGATGACCGGGCCGGGGCGGCCGTCGGCTTCGACGGTACGTACCAGCAGGTGTTCGCAGAAGGGGTCGAACATATCGATGTCATGGCCGGCCGGCGCGCCCTTGGGGACGCTCAGCCGGGCGCCCATCTCATCGACGAAGACCTGGTACCTCAGGCGCTGTGCTTCGCGGACTTCGTCTTCCGTGCGCGCCCAGGCCACGTCCAGGCGAGCCCGTGCAGAAGCTTGCGGCTCCAGTGGAAGTGACCTCCGTTCCGCCAGGGGCGGGCGCAGATCCGAGAAGGGCAGGGTGGGCAGCGGAAGATCCCTCATGGATGGCCTCGTCGTTGGTTGACGAGCCCCATGCTCGGGCCTGGCAGTGACGCGCCGGTGACGATCGAATGACGAATCCGTGACCCGCTTCCTCGCTGCTACAGTCGACGCATGAGCTTTCAGGTCTTCGGCATTCCTGTCTCACGCGGTGTGGCGATCGGCCGCGCCGTGCTGGTGGCATCCAGCCGCGTCGATGTGGCGCATTACTTCATCGATGCGGCCAGTGTCGAGAGCGAGATCCAGCGTTGCATGCGCGCGCGCGACGAGGTCGCGCAGGAGCTCGAGACGCTCAAGCGGGATCTGCCTGACGATGCGCCGCATGAGCTGGCGGCCTTGCTGGATGTGCATCTGATGCTGATGCACGACGAGGCGCTGACCGGCGCCACCAAGCAATGGATCATCGAGCGGCACTACAACGCCGAGTGGGCGCTGTCGGCCCAGCTCGAGGTGCTGGCACGCCAGTTCGACGAGATGGAGGACGACTACCTGCGTGAGCGCAAGGCCGATCTGGAGCAGGTGGTCGAGCGCATCCTGGGCGTGCTGGCGCGCCAGCAGGGCAAGGCGGGCGGTGCGGCCAGCGTTGTGCAGCGCGACTTTGCCGGCGAGGACCCGCTGCTGCTGGTGGCGGCCGATATCGCGCCTGCCGACATGATGCAGTTCAAGCGCAGCGTGTTCCACGGCTTCATCACCGACATCGGCGGCAAGACCTCGCACACGGCCATCGTCGCGCGCAGCATGGACATCCCGGCGGTGGTCGGCACGCGCGAGGCTTCGCGCCTGATTCGCCAGGACGACTGGGTCATCATCGACGGCGATGCCGGTGCGGTGATCGTCGATCCGTCACCCATCGTGCTGGAAGAGTACCGCTTCCGGCAGCGCCAGAGCGAGCTGGAGCGTGCCCGGCTGGCGCGGCTGCGGCACACGCCGGCCGTCACTCTGGACGGCGAGCGGGTCGAGTTGCAGGCCAATATCGAATTGCCGGCCGATGCGCCGGCAGCCGTCGAGGCGGGCGCCACCGGCGTTGGGCTGTTCCGCAGCGAGTTCCTGTTCATGAATAGAGAGGGCGAACTGCCCGGCGAGGATGAGCAGTTCGAGGCCTACCGTGCGGCGGTCGAGGCGATGCGCGGCATGCCCGTGACGATTCGCACGGTGGACATTGGGGCCGACAAGCCGCTGGACCGGATGTCGGCCAGCGAGCTCCGGCATGAGCATGTGCTGAACCCGGCGATGGGTTTGCGGGCGATCCGCTGGAGTTTGGCCGAGCCCAGTATGTTTAGGCAGCAGCTGCGCGCCATCTATCGCGCTAGCGCTTACGGCAAGCTGCGCCTGCTGATTCCGATGGTGGCGCACCTGGGCGAGATTCGCCAGGTGCTGGAGGCCGTCAAACGGGTGCAGCAGCAGCTGACGGATGCCGGCCAAGCGTTCACGCGAGTCGATATCGGCGTGATGATCGAGATACCGGCCGCTGCCGTCATGCTGCCGCTGCTGCTGCGCCATGTGGACTTTGTATCCATCGGCACCAACGACCTGATCCAGTACACGCTGGCCATCGACCGGGCCGATGAGGCGGTGGCCCATCTCTACGACCCCTGGCACCCGGCGGTGCTGCAGCTGATCTCGACCTCGATTGCGCAGGCGACAGCAGCCGGCAAATCGGTCAGTGTCTGTGGCGAGATGGCGGGCGACGCTGCCTTCACCGATTTGCTGCTGGCGATGGGCTTGCGCAATTTCTCTATGCACCCCTCGCAGATCCCCTCGGTCAAGCAACGCATCCTCAGGGCCGACGCGGCGCGTCTGGCCGCTGCACTACCCGAGGTACTGAGCAGCGAAGATCCGCAGCGCGCCGCGGATCTCGCCTTCTCGGCGAGCAAGCTGTCTCACCTGATGCAGTAGTAGCAAGCCGCCGTTGGTACTCGCTTCACAAGAAATTGCCGCCGAGTACTTGCAAGCCCTAAAAAACCTGTGCTACAGTCGAGGGCTTCGCTGCTAGCAAATTTGTTTGAGACGAAAGTCTGAAGCAAAGCGGGTAGGCGGTGAAGAAAGCAAGATTGCTGAAAACAAAATGTTTGAAAGCACTTGACGAGTTTGAGGAAAACAAGTCATAATCTCGCTTCTGTGCTGATCACTGATCGGTGCCAGACAAGGGAAAGAAGCCCGGTGGGTTTTGAGTAGGTTGTTTGAAGTTCTTTAATAATTCACAGCCGATAAGCGTGGGCGTTTGAAGGTGAGTTTTGATGCTCGGTGACGAGTATCAAGTCTCTTAGACTTTAAACGCTCACGGAAAATAGATTTGAACTATGCAAATGGTTTAAGTCGATTCCGTTGAGTAAATCAAGATCGAACTGTAGAGTTTGATCCTGGCTCAGATTGAACGCTGGCGGCATGCCTTACACATGCAAGTCGAACGGTAACAGGTTAAGCTGACGAGTGGCGAACGGGTGAGTAATATATCGGAACGTGCCCAGTTGTGGGGGATAACTGCTCGAAAGAGCAGCTAATACCGCATACGACCTGAGGGTGAAAGCGGGGGATCGCAAGACCTCGCGCAATTGGAGCGGCCGATATCAGATTAGCTAGTTGGCGGGGTAAAAGCCCACCAAGGCGACGATCTGTAGCTGGTCTGAGAGGACGACCAGCCACACTGGGACTGAGACACGGCCCAGACTCCTACGGGAGGCAGCAGTGGGGAATTTTGGACAATGGACGCAAGTCTGATCCAGCCATGCCGCGTGCGGGAAGAAGGCCTTCGGGTTGTAAACCGCTTTTGTCAGGGAAGAAACGCTCTGGGCTAATACCCTGGGGTAATGACGGTACCTGAAGAATAAGCACCGGCTAACTACGTGCCAGCAGCCGCGGTAATACGTAGGGTGCAAGCGTTAATCGGAATTACTGGGCGTAAAGCGTGCGCAGGCGGTTATGCAAGACAGATGTGAAATCCCCGGGCTCAACCTGGGAACTGCATTTGTGACTGCATGGCTAGAGTACGGTAGAGGGGGATGGAATTCCGCGTGTAGCAGTGAAATGCGTAGATATGCGGAGGAACACCGATGGCGAAGGCAATCCCCTGGACCTGTACTGACGCTCATGCACGAAAGCGTGGGGAGCAAACAGGATTAGATACCCTGGTAGTCCACGCCCTAAACGATGTCAACTGGTTGTTGGGAGGGTTTCTTCTCAGTAACGTAGCTAACGCGTGAAGTTGACCGCCTGGGGAGTACGGCCGCAAGGTTGAAACTCAAAGGAATTGACGGGGACCCGCACAAGCGGTGGATGATGTGGTTTAATTCGATGCAACGCGAAAAACCTTACCTACCCTTGACATGTCTGAGATCCTGAAGAGATTTGGGAGTGCTCGAAAGAGAATCAGAACACAGGTGCTGCATGGCCGTCGTCAGCTCGTGTCGTGAGATGTTGGGTTAAGTCCCGCAACGAGCGCAACCCTTGTCATTAGTTGCTACGAAAGGGCACTCTAATGAGACTGCCGGTGACAAACCGGAGGAAGGTGGGGATGACGTCAGGTCATCATGGCCCTTATGGGTAGGGCTACACACGTCATACAATGGCCGGTACAGAGGGCTGCCAACCCGCGAGGGGGAGCTAATCCCAGAAAACCGGTCGTAGTCCGGATCGTAGTCTGCAACTCGACTGCGTGAAGTCGGAATCGCTAGTAATCGCGGATCAGCTTGCCGCGGTGAATACGTTCCCGGGTCTTGTACACACCGCCCGTCACACCATGGGAGCGGGTTCTGCCAGAAGTAGTTAGCCTAACCGCAAGGAGGGCGATTACCACGGCAGGGTTCGTGACTGGGGTGAAGTCGTAACAAGGTAGCCGTATCGGAAGGTGCGGCTGGATCACCTCCTTTCTAGAAGAGATCGAGCCACGGTTGAGTCACTTGTGACTGAGCATGAGCGAGATCCACATGACTCATTTTTAAGCGCCCACACTTATCGGCTGTAATTCAACTGCAAGAGTGAATAAAGCGTGAGCCTGCCGAGCTGGCCTGGTCAGTGAGAGACGGGGCAAGCGAGACTGAGACGGGCCATGCGAAATAACGCGTGGGTCTGTAGCTCAGTCGGTTAGAGCACCGTCTTGATAAGGCGGGGGTCGCTGGTTCGAATCCAGCCAGACCCACCACGGATTTGAAAAGATCCCGGGGGATTAGCTCAGCTGGGAGAGCACCTGCTTTGCAAGCAGGGGGTCGTCGGTTCGATCCCGTCATCCTCCACCATTCACTCTGAACGATCTGGTTGACAAACCAAAGCATCCAAGTTGCCGCAAGGCGAGGGGGTTGTTGTGGTTTGTCAGTCAATATTGGCTGTTGTTCTTTAACAATTTGTAGAGTCGAATCAGCGCTGCTAGCGGAAAGCGAGATCTCGTAAAGGGGATTGAGCACCGTGCCGCTAGTAGCATTTTGATTGCGTCAACATAGACTTCAACTGAGCAAGAAATTGTTTAGGTATGAAGAACGGCGTAACGCGTGAATACTCAATAACGTATGGACCGATGAAACGGGTCTGTACGAGTTCTTGACCGACAGTGCAGTCAGCGCTGTCAAAGTTATAGGGTCAAGTGACTAAGTGCATGTGGTGGATGCCTAGGCGATTACAGGCGACGAAGGACGTGATAGCCTGCGATAAGCTTCGGGGAGCTGGCAAATTAGCTTTGATCCGGAGATTTCCGAATGGGGAAACCCACCCCGCGAGGGGTAACGCATACTGAATACATAGGTATGCGTGGCGAACCGGGTGAACTGAAACATCTCAGTAGCTCGAGGAAAAGACATCAACCGAGATTCCGAAAGTAGTGGCGAGCGAAATCGGAGTAGCCCTTGCGTTTTAGCAGTTGGCATATCAGAACGGAATGGAAAGTCCGGCCATAGCGGGTGATAGCCCCGTATGAAAAATGTTGATTGTGGAACTAAGCGCAAATAGAGTAGGGCGGGACACGTGAAATCCTGTCTGAATATGGGGGGACCATCCTCCAAGGCTAAATACTCGTAATCGACCGATAGTGAACTAGTACCGTGAGGGAAAGGCGAAAAGAACCCCGGGAGGGGAGTGAAATAGATCCTGAAACCGCATGCATACAAAAAGTAGGAGCCCGCAAGGGTGACTGCGTACCTTTTGTATAATGGGTCAGCGACTTACATTCAGTGGCGAGGTTAACCGAATAGGGAAGCCGTAGAGAAATCGAGTCCGAATAGGGCGAATTAGTCGCTGGGTGTAGACCCGAAACCAAGTGATCTATCCATGGCCAGGATGAAGGTACCGTAACAGGTGCTGGAGGTCCGAACCGACTAATGTTGCAAAATTAGCGGATGAGCTGTGGATAGGGGTGAAAGGCTAAACAAACTTGGAAATAGCTGGTTCTCTCCGAAAACTATTTAGGTAGTGCCTCAAGTATTACCATCGGGGGTAGAGCACTGTTATGGCTAGGGGGTCATGGCGACTTACCAAACCATTGCAAACTCCGAATACCGATGAGTACAGCTTGGGAGACAGAGCACCGGGTGCTAACGTCCGGACTCAAGAGGGAAACAACCCAGACCGCCAGCTAAGGTCCCCAAAATTGGCTAAGTGGGAAACGAAGTGGGAAGGCTAAAACAGTCAGGATGTTGGCTTAGAAGCAGCCATCATTTAAAGAAAGCGTAATAGCTCACTGATCGAGTCGTCCTGCGCGGAAGATGTAACGGGGCTAAGCCAGTTACCGAAGCTGCGGATGTGCAATTTATTGCACGTGGTAGGAGAGCGTTCTGTAAGCCTGTGAAGGTGGGTTGTGAAGCCTGCTGGAGGTATCAGAAGTGCGAATGCTGACATGAGTAGCGTTAAAGGGGGTGAAAAGCCCCCTCGCCGAAAGCGCAAGGTTTCCTACGCAACGTTCATCGGCGTAGGGTGAGTCGGCCCCTAAGGCGAGGCAGAGATGCGTAGCTGATGGGAAACAGGTAAATATTCCTGTACCGATCTGTAATGCGATGTGGGGACGGAGAAGGTTAGCTCAGCCGGGTGTTGGATGTCCCGGTTCAAGCGTGTAGTCGTGCTCTTTAGGCAAATCCGGAGAGCTTAGATGAGGCGTGATAACGAGTCTGCTTGCAGACGAAGTGAGTGATACCCTGCTTCCAGGAAAAGCCACTAAGCTTCAGTTACAGATTGACCGTACCGCAAACCGACACTGGTGCGCGAGATGAGTATTCTAAGGCGCTTGAGAGAACTCTGGAGAAGGAACTCGGCAAATTGACACCGTAACTTCGGAAGAAGGTGTGCCTCTAGTCAGTGAACCATTTACTTGGGGAGCTAAATGAGGCCGCAGAGAATCGGTGGCTGCGACTGTTTATTAAAAACACAGCACTCTGCAAAGACGAAAGTCGACGTATAGGGTGTGACGCCTGCCCGGTGCTGGAAGATTAAATGATGGGGTGCAAGCTCTTGACTGAAGTCCCAGTAAACGGCGGCCGTAACTATAACGGTCCTAAGGTAGCGAAATTCCTTGTCGGGTAAGTTCCGACCTGCACGAATGGCGTAACGATGGCCACACTGTCTCCTCCAGAGACTCAGCGAAGTTGAAATGTTTGTGATGATGCAATCTCCCCGCGGAAAGACGGAAAGACCCCATGAACCTTTACTGTAGCTTTACATTGGACTTTGAACAGATCTGTGTAGGATAGGTGGGAGGCTTTGAAGTAGGGACGCTAGTTTCTATGGAGCCAACGTTGAAATACCACCCTGGTGTGTTTGAGGTTCTAACCTTGTCCCGTTATCCGGGATGGGGACAGTGTATGGTGGGCAGTTTGACTGGGGCGGTCTCCTCCCAAAGTGTAACGGAGGAGTTCGAAGGTACGCTAAATACGGTCGGAAATCGTGTTGATAGTGCATTGGCATAAGCGTGCTTGACTGCGAGACTGACAAGTCGAGCAGGTACGAAAGTAGGACAAAGTGATCCGGTGGTTCTGTATGGAAGGGCCATCGCTCAACGGATAAAAGGTACTCTGGGGATAACAGGCTGATACCGCCCAAGAGTTCATATCGACGGCGGTGTTTGGCACCTCGATGTCGGCTCATCTCATCCTGGGGCTGTAGCCGGTCCCAAGGGTATGGCTGTTCGCCATTTAAAGAGGTACGTGAGCTGGGTTTAAAACGTCGTGAGACAGTTTGGTCCCTATCTTCCGTGGGCGCTGCAAGATTGAGAGAGCCTGCTCCTAGTACGAGAGGACCGGAGTGGACGCACCTCTGGTGTATCGGTTGTCACGCCAGTGGCATCGCCGAGTAGCTAAGTGCGGAAGAGATAACCGCTGAAAGCATCTAAGCGGGAAACTCGTCTCAAGATGAGTCTTGCCGGGGCCTTGAGCCCCCTGAAGGGTCGTTCGAGACCAGGACGTTGATAGGCTGGGTGTGGAAGCGCAGTAATGCGTTAAGCTAACCAGTACTAATTGCCCGTGAGGCTTGACCCTATAACTTTGATTGTGCTTGAGCTTTTAAAAGCTTGGCTGTCAAAGAGAACAGGTTGAGTAAACACAAGTTATGCTGTTCTTCAGAAGTCTGAATTGAACGCAATCAAAATCAAAGCTGATTCGACGCGCAGTACACCAAATCTTGGTATACTGCGCAGCTCTACAAATTGGGCCTGTTGTTCACCAAAGAACAGCAAGCCAACCAGTTAAGCCTGATGACCATAGCGAGTTGGTCCCACTCCTTCCCATCCCGAACAGGACAGTGAAATGACTCAGCGCCGATGATAGTGCGGATTCCCGTGTGAAAGTAGGTCATCGTCAGGCTAATATTCGAGGCGCCCAGTCACCCGACTGGGCGTTTCTATCTGCGTCGGCAGATACAAGCATTGAGTGCAGTGCTTGTATTTGCGGATGCCGCCAGCAAAGTCGGCGCGCTGCGAAGCGAAGCAAATAGGTGTTGACACTAGTAAGAAAAGCGTCAATAATCTCGCTTCTGTGCTGATCACTGATCGGTGCCAGACAAGGGAAAGAAGCCCGGTGGGTTTTGAGTAGATTGTTTGAAGTTCTTTAATAATTCACAGCCGATAAGCGTGGGCGTTTGAAGGTGAGTTTTGATGCTCGGTGACGAGTATCAAGTCTCTTAGACTTTAAACGCTCACGGAAAATAGATTTGAACTATGCAAATGGTTTAAGTCGATTCCGTTGAGTAAATCAAGATCGAACTGTAGAGTTTGATCCTGGCTCAGATTGAACGCTGGCGGCATGCCTTACACATGCAAGTCGAACGGTAACAGGTTAAGCTGACGAGTGGCGAACGGGTGAGTAATATATCGGAACGTGCCCAGTTGTGGGGGATAACTGCTCGAAAGAGCAGCTAATACCGCATACGACCTGAGGGTGAAAGCGGGGGATCGCAAGACCTCGCGCAATTGGAGCGGCCGATATCAGATTAGCTAGTTGGCGGGGTAAAAGCCCACCAAGGCGACGATCTGTAGCTGGTCTGAGAGGACGACCAGCCACACTGGGACTGAGACACGGCCCAGACTCCTACGGGAGGCAGCAGTGGGGAATTTTGGACAATGGACGCAAGTCTGATCCAGCCATGCCGCGTGCGGGAAGAAGGCCTTCGGGTTGTAAACCGCTTTTGTCAGGGAAGAAACGCTCTGGGCTAATACCCTGGGGTAATGACGGTACCTGAAGAATAAGCACCGGCTAACTACGTGCCAGCAGCCGCGGTAATACGTAGGGTGCAAGCGTTAATCGGAATTACTGGGCGTAAAGCGTGCGCAGGCGGTTATGCAAGACAGATGTGAAATCCCCGGGCTCAACCTGGGAACTGCATTTGTGACTGCATGGCTAGAGTACGGTAGAGGGGGATGGAATTCCGCGTGTAGCAGTGAAATGCGTAGATATGCGGAGGAACACCGATGGCGAAGGCAATCCCCTGGACCTGTACTGACGCTCATGCACGAAAGCGTGGGGAGCAAACAGGATTAGATACCCTGGTAGTCCACGCCCTAAACGATGTCAACTGGTTGTTGGGAGGGTTTCTTCTCAGTAACGTAGCTAACGCGTGAAGTTGACCGCCTGGGGAGTACGGCCGCAAGGTTGAAACTCAAAGGAATTGACGGGGACCCGCACAAGCGGTGGATGATGTGGTTTAATTCGATGCAACGCGAAAAACCTTACCTACCCTTGACATGTCTGAGATCCTGAAGAGATTTGGGAGTGCTCGAAAGAGAATCAGAACACAGGTGCTGCATGGCCGTCGTCAGCTCGTGTCGTGAGATGTTGGGTTAAGTCCCGCAACGAGCGCAACCCTTGTCATTAGTTGCTACGAAAGGGCACTCTAATGAGACTGCCGGTGACAAACCGGAGGAAGGTGGGGATGACGTCAGGTCATCATGGCCCTTATGGGTAGGGCTACACACGTCATACAATGGCCGGTACAGAGGGCTGCCAACCCGCGAGGGGGAGCTAATCCCAGAAAACCGGTCGTAGTCCGGATCGTAGTCTGCAACTCGACTGCGTGAAGTCGGAATCGCTAGTAATCGCGGATCAGCTTGCCGCGGTGAATACGTTCCCGGGTCTTGTACACACCGCCCGTCACACCATGGGAGCGGGTTCTGCCAGAAGTAGTTAGCCTAACCGCAAGGAGGGCGATTACCACGGCAGGGTTCGTGACTGGGGTGAAGTCGTAACAAGGTAGCCGTATCGGAAGGTGCGGCTGGATCACCTCCTTTCTAGAAGAGATCGAGCCACGGTTGAGTCACTTGTGACTGAGCATGAGCGAGATCCACATGACTCATTTTTAAGCGCCCACACTTATCGGCTGTAATTCAACTGCAAGAGTGAATAAAGCGTGAGCCTGCCGAGCTGGCCTGGTCAGTGAGAGACGGGGCAAGCGAGACTGAGACGGGCCATGCGAAATAACGCGTGGGTCTGTAGCTCAGTCGGTTAGAGCACCGTCTTGATAAGGCGGGGGTCGCTGGTTCGAATCCAGCCAGACCCACCACGGATTTGAAAAGATCCCGGGGGATTAGCTCAGCTGGGAGAGCACCTGCTTTGCAAGCAGGGGGTCGTCGGTTCGATCCCGTCATCCTCCACCATTCACTCTGAACGATCTGGTTGACAAACCAAAGCATCCAAGTTGCCGCAAGGCGAGGGGGTTGTTGTGGTTTGTCAGTCAATATTGGCTGTTGTTCTTTAACAATTTGTAGAGTCGAATCAGCGCTGCTAGCGGAAAGCGAGATCTCGTAAAGGGGATTGAGCACCGTGCCGCTAGTAGCATTTTGATTGCGTCAACATAGACTTCAACTGAGCAAGAAATTGTTTAGGTATGAAGAACGGCGTAACGCGTGAATACTCAATAACGTATGGACCGATGAAACGGGTCTGTACGAGTTCTTGACCGACAGTGCAGTCAGCGCTGTCAAAGTTATAGGGTCAAGTGACTAAGTGCATGTGGTGGATGCCTAGGCGATTACAGGCGACGAAGGACGTGATAGCCTGCGATAAGCTTCGGGGAGCTGGCAAATTAGCTTTGATCCGGAGATTTCCGAATGGGGAAACCCACCCCGCGAGGGGTAACGCATACTGAATACATAGGTATGCGTGGCGAACCGGGTGAACTGAAACATCTCAGTAGCTCGAGGAAAAGACATCAACCGAGATTCCGAAAGTAGTGGCGAGCGAAATCGGAGTAGCCCTTGCGTTTTAGCAGTTGGCATATCAGAACGGAATGGAAAGTCCGGCCATAGCGGGTGATAGCCCCGTATGAAAAATGTTGATTGTGGAACTAAGCGCAAATAGAGTAGGGCGGGACACGTGAAATCCTGTCTGAATATGGGGGGACCATCCTCCAAGGCTAAATACTCGTAATCGACCGATAGTGAACTAGTACCGTGAGGGAAAGGCGAAAAGAACCCCGGGAGGGGAGTGAAATAGATCCTGAAACCGCATGCATACAAAAAGTAGGAGCCCGCAAGGGTGACTGCGTACCTTTTGTATAATGGGTCAGCGACTTACATTCAGTGGCGAGGTTAACCGAATAGGGAAGCCGTAGAGAAATCGAGTCCGAATAGGGCGAATTAGTCGCTGGGTGTAGACCCGAAACCAAGTGATCTATCCATGGCCAGGATGAAGGTACCGTAACAGGTGCTGGAGGTCCGAACCGACTAATGTTGCAAAATTAGCGGATGAGCTGTGGATAGGGGTGAAAGGCTAAACAAACTTGGAAATAGCTGGTTCTCTCCGAAAACTATTTAGGTAGTGCCTCAAGTATTACCATCGGGGGTAGAGCACTGTTATGGCTAGGGGGTCATGGCGACTTACCAAACCATTGCAAACTCCGAATACCGATGAGTACAGCTTGGGAGACAGAGCACCGGGTGCTAACGTCCGGACTCAAGAGGGAAACAACCCAGACCGCCAGCTAAGGTCCCCAAAATTGGCTAAGTGGGAAACGAAGTGGGAAGGCTAAAACAGTCAGGATGTTGGCTTAGAAGCAGCCATCATTTAAAGAAAGCGTAATAGCTCACTGATCGAGTCGTCCTGCGCGGAAGATGTAACGGGGCTAAGCCAGTTACCGAAGCTGCGGATGTGCAATTTATTGCACGTGGTAGGAGAGCGTTCTGTAAGCCTGTGAAGGTGGGTTGTGAAGCCTGCTGGAGGTATCAGAAGTGCGAATGCTGACATGAGTAGCGTTAAAGGGGGTGAAAAGCCCCCTCGCCGAAAGCGCAAGGTTTCCTACGCAACGTTCATCGGCGTAGGGTGAGTCGGCCCCTAAGGCGAGGCAGAGATGCGTAGCTGATGGGAAACAGGTAAATATTCCTGTACCGATCTGTAATGCGATGTGGGGACGGAGAAGGTTAGCTCAGCCGGGTGTTGGATGTCCCGGTTCAAGCGTGTAGTCGTGCTCTTTAGGCAAATCCGGAGAGCTTAGATGAGGCGTGATAACGAGTCTGCTTGCAGACGAAGTGAGTGATACCCTGCTTCCAGGAAAAGCCACTAAGCTTCAGTTACAGATTGACCGTACCGCAAACCGACACTGGTGCGCGAGATGAGTATTCTAAGGCGCTTGAGAGAACTCTGGAGAAGGAACTCGGCAAATTGACACCGTAACTTCGGAAGAAGGTGTGCCTCTAGTCAGTGAACCATTTACTTGGGGAGCTAAATGAGGCCGCAGAGAATCGGTGGCTGCGACTGTTTATTAAAAACACAGCACTCTGCAAAGACGAAAGTCGACGTATAGGGTGTGACGCCTGCCCGGTGCTGGAAGATTAAATGATGGGGTGCAAGCTCTTGACTGAAGTCCCAGTAAACGGCGGCCGTAACTATAACGGTCCTAAGGTAGCGAAATTCCTTGTCGGGTAAGTTCCGACCTGCACGAATGGCGTAACGATGGCCACACTGTCTCCTCCAGAGACTCAGCGAAGTTGAAATGTTTGTGATGATGCAATCTCCCCGCGGAAAGACGGAAAGACCCCATGAACCTTTACTGTAGCTTTACATTGGACTTTGAACAGATCTGTGTAGGATAGGTGGGAGGCTTTGAAGTAGGGACGCTAGTTTCTATGGAGCCAACGTTGAAATACCACCCTGGTGTGTTTGAGGTTCTAACCTTGTCCCGTTATCCGGGATGGGGACAGTGTATGGTGGGCAGTTTGACTGGGGCGGTCTCCTCCCAAAGTGTAACGGAGGAGTTCGAAGGTACGCTAAATACGGTCGGAAATCGTGTTGATAGTGCATTGGCATAAGCGTGCTTGACTGCGAGACTGACAAGTCGAGCAGGTACGAAAGTAGGACAAAGTGATCCGGTGGTTCTGTATGGAAGGGCCATCGCTCAACGGATAAAAGGTACTCTGGGGATAACAGGCTGATACCGCCCAAGAGTTCATATCGACGGCGGTGTTTGGCACCTCGATGTCGGCTCATCTCATCCTGGGGCTGTAGCCGGTCCCAAGGGTATGGCTGTTCGCCATTTAAAGAGGTACGTGAGCTGGGTTTAAAACGTCGTGAGACAGTTTGGTCCCTATCTTCCGTGGGCGCTGCAAGATTGAGAGAGCCTGCTCCTAGTACGAGAGGACCGGAGTGGACGCACCTCTGGTGTATCGGTTGTCACGCCAGTGGCATCGCCGAGTAGCTAAGTGCGGAAGAGATAACCGCTGAAAGCATCTAAGCGGGAAACTCGTCTCAAGATGAGTCTTGCCGGGGCCTTGAGCCCCCTGAAGGGTCGTTCGAGACCAGGACGTTGATAGGCTGGGTGTGGAAGCGCAGTAATGCGTTAAGCTAACCAGTACTAATTGCCCGTGAGGCTTGACCCTATAACTTTGATTGTGCTTGAGCTTTTAAAAGCTTGGCTGTCAAAGAGAACAGGTTGAGTAAACACAAGTTATGCTGTTCTTCAGAAGTCTGAATTGAACGCAATCAAAATCAAAGCTGATTCGACGCGCAGTACACCAAATCTTGGTATACTGCGCAGCTCTACAAATTGGGCCTGTTGTTCACCAAAGAACAGCAAGCCAACCAGTTAAGCCTGATGACCATAGCGAGTTGGTCCCACTCCTTCCCATCCCGAACAGGACAGTGAAATGACTCAGCGCCGATGATAGTGCGGATTCCCGTGTGAAAGTAGGTCATCGTCAGGCTAATATCCCCAGAAACCCCCGCCTCTCAAGAGGCGGGGGTTTTTGCTTTGGGGGTTTGGTCAGCTTATGTGGGCTGCAGTTGTCCGTCACGCCGCCGTATCGCGCCGCTCTTCAGCAACTCATCGATCAACTCGATACTCCAGGCCTGCAGGCTCTGTGACTGGAAATACCCCTGCCATAGCTTGCTATGAATCGGCGTCACCATCAGCCAGTCCAGCAGAAGTTGCTGAGCTTGGTTGGTGGCCTCCAGCAGATGGAACATGATCAAGGCCTTCGCCGCATGGCGCGCATGACGGTCGGGGCGTTGCCGGAAGAATGCCAGGCGCGAACGTGCCTCGCTCAGCGCGGCGGCGACGTCGTCGAACAGCGCACCGTGACCTGGGATGACCAGTGCGGGATTCAAGGATTCGATCAACTCGAGCGTGGCCTGGACCTCGTCAAAAGCGTCTATGCCATCGATCTCGGGGAAGACAATTCCGAAGCCTCGCTCCCACAGCGCATCGGCCGAGATCAGTAATTGCGATTCCGGCTCGAACAGGATGATGGAGTGAGGATCATGACCGGGCGCGGCGTGAACTTCCCAGTCCCTTCCGGCCTGCCGTAGCCGCTCACCGGGCGCGAGGGCTCGGGTGGGTGCGAACCGAGGGCATTGCTGGCCGGTCGCCTCGTAGCTGAGTTTGGCTTCGTCCCAATGCTTGGCCGCCTCAAAGTCACCGGGGGGGATCCAGATCGGGCAGTGGTGCAGTGCCTGCAGATGTGCGTTGCCGCCGCAGTGGTCGGAATGCAGGTGGGTATTGACGATCAGGCGTAGCGGTCTGCCGGGCGCATCGGCCGCCAGGGCTGCAGCCAGCAAGGCCGCCGTCTGTTGCGCATGCGTGCAGTAGCCACTGTCGATCAGGACCGCGCCGCGCTCGTCCCCGCCCAACAGCACCGAGTTGGACGACAGCCAGCCCCGCTCGATGAGTTGCAAGCCGGGAGGGAGCGAGCGAGGATTGCCCAACTCTGCAGTCATCAGGCCGCTGTACGCAACTCACGCCGCAGGATCTTGCCGACATTGCTCTTAGGCAACTCGTCGCGGAACTCGATGTACTTGGGCCGCTTGTAGGCCGTCAGTTGCTGATGGCAGAAAGCACTCAGATCCTCTTCGGCCAGGGCCGGGTCTTGCTTGACGACATAGAGCTTGACCGTCTCCCCGGAGCGCGAATCGGGGATGCCGACCGCCGCGCATTCCAGCACACCCGGATGCATATTGACGACCTGCTCGATCTCGGTCGGATAGACATTGAAACCGGACACCAGAATCATGTCCTTCTTGCGGTCGACGATGCGGATATAGCCGTCGGCATCCATCACGCCGATATCCCCGCTCTTGAAGAAGCCGTCCGCGTACATCACGTTGGCGGTCTCGTCCGGGCGGTTCCAGTAGCCGGCCATCACCTGCGGCCCGCGGATGCAGATCTCGCCACGCTCGCCCAGCGGCATGTCCTGCCCGTCGTCATCGCGGATCGCGATCTCGGTCGAGGGCACGGGCAAGCCGATCGAGCCATTGAAATCGTGCAGATCCATGCGGTTGATGGTCGCCACCGGGGCCGTCTCCGACAGGCCGTAGCCCTCGACCACCGGACAGCCTGTGATCTTCAGCCACTTCTCGGCCGTGGCCTGCTGCACCGCCATGCCGCCGCCGTTGGAGATCACCAGCTCACTGAAGTCCAGCCGGGCAAAAGCCGGTTCATTGGCCAGCGCGTTGAACAGGGTGTTGACCGCCGGGAACATATTCACCTTGTAGCTTTGCAGGGTGCGGATGAAGCCGGGGATGTCGCGCGGATTGGGAATCAGCAGATTCGTCATCCCCAGGCGGGCGCCGAGCATATAGCAGGCCGTCAGCGCGAAGATGTGATACAGCGGCAGCGCGCAGACCGAGGTCATCGGCTTGTTGCCGAGCTTGGCCATCATCGGCGCGAACCAAGCCTCGGCCTGCAGGATATTGGCCACCACATTGCGGTGCAGCAAGGTCGCGCCTTTGGACAGGCCGGTCGTGCCGCCGGTGTATTGCAGAAAGGCGACGTCGTCCGGCCCCACATCGACCCGCGACAGATTCATGCGCGAGCCTTCTTCCAGCGCGCGATTGAAGCGGGTCACGCTGCGCCCTGGCTCAGTGGGCAAGCGGAACTCGGGCACCATCTTCTTCACATGGCGCACCGCAAAGTTGATCAGCGGCCCGCGCCACCAGTTCAGCATATCGCCGAGCCCGGTCAGCAGCACATGGCGCACCGGGGTGCGCTCGATGACTTCTTCCAAGGTCGTCGCGAAGTTCTCCAGCACGATGATGGCTTGCGCGCCCGAGTCCTTCAGCTGATGTTCGAGCTCACGCGGCGTGTACAGCGGATTGACGTTCACCACCGTATAGCCGGCGCGCAGAATGGCGGCGATCGCCACCATGTACTGCAGCACATTGGGCATCATGATGGCGACGCGCGCGCCGCGCTCCAGGCCTTTGGACTGCAGCCAGGCCCCCAGCGCCTGAGACAGCTCGTTGACCTCGCCAAAGCGCAGGCGCTGATCCATGCAGACCGCCGCATCGCGATCGGCGTGTTTGCGGAAAGCCTCTTCCAGCAGCTCAACCAGCGACTTGTACGCGTCCACACGGATCTCCGCCGGCACGCCCTCCGGGTAGCTCTTCAGCCAGGGCTTGGTCGCCAAATCTTGCACCGTTGTCTCCTTCGCGTCCCTGCGTGGGGACGACCTTGTTTGCGGTGACTGATACTCGGCTGCGCAGGGGGGCGAGGGCTAGGGTAATTGCCCTAGTGACTCGTCACCTGGGGGACAAGCCGCCAGCCGCGCCAGCGCATCGGGTGCATACAGCGCGTCGGCGAGGGCTTGTTCCCGGCGCCGCACGATGTCCAGAAACTCCTGCGCGCCCTGCATGGCCTTGAAGGTATCGAAGCCGTTCTCGAGAAAGTGCTGCAGCTCCGACAGGCCGGCCGCCGCCGCCGGCCCGCGCATCATGCGCAAGGCCTGGCGCAGCAGCGGCTTGCGCGTAAAGCCCTCCATGGCCCGTCCGATGGCCAGCGTCAGCGCGATCTGCTGCTCTCGCTCGGCCGGGCGGGCCGAGGCCTGCCAGGCGCCGATATAGGCGGCCCGGTCCAGCGCCGGACTGTCCAATTGCTGGGCCATCCGCGTGTCGAGCTGCTCGGACAGGCCGTGCAACTGGGCCAGCTGCTCCACCGTGGTCACCACTTCGGCCGGGAACAGCCTGACCAGGGCCGGCACGACACGCGCGAACTGGGCATCGCGCCGGCTGAAGTCACCCGGGCCGTACAGCTCTTCGAGGAAAAAGCGGGCGGCGCCGGCATAGCGCGGGCTTTGCAGCAGATCGGCATAGCTGCGCTCGAAGCGTGCCTGCTGATAGCGCTTGAGCGCCTGAACCTTGGTCTGCAGCGGCGGCGAGGCCGCCCGCAAGGCCAGCTGTGCGCTGACGATCTGCAGATGGTTCAGGATCCGCTGGGCTTGGCTGGCGGTCTCGGTGGGCATGGGCGGCTGGTGGCGTGATCTGGGGCGGTAAGCGGCGATTGTGCCGGGCGATGCGTGCCGGCCCATCGGCGATGATGCCGAGATGAATGCTCGTATCCAACGTTTTCAAATGATGCTGCGCCTGCTACTGGCCCTGGGCGCGCTGCTGTGGCTGTGGCCACGCGGGCCGGTGCTGGCGATCTCGACCGGCCTGCTGCTGTTCTGGTTCTATGGCCTGGTGATGGCGCTGAATTTCGGCCTCTTGCTGCGCATCAACGCGAGCGCGACCACGGCGCCAGGCGCGCTGCAGCTGCTGCGCGCCTGGTGGGCCGAGTTCTGGACCTGCGAGTGGGTGTTCGGTGTCCAGCAGCCCTTCGCGGAGCGGTGCCTGCCCGATCATCTGCCGCCGCCGAGCGCGTCGGCGCAAGCCCCGCGCGGCGTGCTGCTGCTGCATGGCTATACCTGCAACCGGGGCTTGTGGAATCACTGGCTGCCGCGGCTGCGGCAGCGCGGCCATGCCTATCTGGCGCTGAGCATGGAGCCGGCCTTCGGTTCGATCGACGCCTATGCGGACGCCATCGAGGTGGCGGTACGCCGCCTGGCGCAGGCGACCGGTCGGCCGCCGCTGATCGTTGCCCACAGCATGGGCGGGCTGGCGGTGCGGGCCTGGTGGCGCCGCCATGGCGGCGATACCGCCCGCCTGCACCGCATCGTCACGCTGGGCAGCCCGCATGCCGGCACCTTGATGGCCAATTTCTCATCGGCCACCAACGCCCGCCAGATGCGGCGCGGCAGCGCCTGGCTGCAGGAACTGGCCGCTCAGGAGGCGCCCCAATTCCGTCAGCGCTTCATCTGCTACTACAGCAACTGCGACCAGATCGTCTGCCCGGCCGGCACCGCCGTGCTGGCCGACGCCGAGGCTCGTTACAAGCCCGGTGTCGGCCATCTCCGGCTGGCCTTTGACGGCGCGGTACTCGATGAGGTGCTGGGCGAGCTGAGCGCCGCTGACTTCAGGCCTCGGCCTTGAGCACGCCGCGGCGGATCTGGTCCAGTTCGATGCTCTCGAACAAAGCCTTGAAGTTGCCCTCGCCGAAGCCCTCATTGCCCTTGCGCTGAATCAGCTCGAAGAAGATCGGGCCGATCACCTCCTTGGTGAAGATCTGCAGCAGCAACTCGTTGGGCGCGTCCAGATGGGCGGCGCCGTCGATCAGGATCTTCAGGCGGCGCAGTTCCTCGACGTTTTCGCCATGGCCCGGCAGGCGCTTGTCGATCAGGTCGAAGTAGGTGCCAATGGTGTCCTGGAACTGCACGCCGGTACCGCGCATGCCTTCGACGGTCTTGTAGATGTCGTCGCTGCCCATCGCGACGTGCTGGATGCCTTCGCCGTGATAGAGGTCTAGATACTCGGCGATCTGGCTCTTGTCGTCGCTGCTCTCGTTGATCGGGATGCGGATCTTGCCGCAGGGGCTGGTCATGGCCTTGCTCTTCAGCCCGGTCAGCTTGCCCTCGATGTCGAAGTAGCGCACCTCGCGGAAATTGAAGAAGCGCTCGTAGAACTCGGCCCATTCCTTCATGCGGCCGCGGAACACATTGTGGGTCAGGTGGTCGATATAGGTCAGGCCGTGGCCGACCGGGTTGGCATCGACCGGCTGCCCGGCCGCGTCCAGCAGCGGCACGAAGTCGACGTCGTAGATGCTGATATTGCCGATCGCACCGGTGGGCGCACCGTTCTTGCCCTGCCAGCGGTCGACGAAGTAGATCAGCGAGTCGCCGATGCCCTTGATCGCCGGGATGTTCAGCTCCATCGGGCCGGCCTTGTTGTCAAAGCCCCAGGCGCCCAGTTCCAGCGCGCGCTTGTAGGCCTGGGCGGCGTCCTTGACGCGGAAGGCGATCGCGCAGATCGACGGGCCGTGCAGGCGCGCGAAGCGCTGGGCGAAGCTGTCGCTCTCGGCGTTGATGATGAAGTTCACGCCACCCTGGCGGTACAGCGTCACGTTCTTGTGGCGGTGCTTGGCCACGGCGGTGAAGCCCATGGTCTCGAAGAGCTGGCCCAAAGCGGTCGGATCGGGGGCGGCGAACTCGATGAACTCGAAGCCGTCGGTGCCCATCGGGTTGTCCCAGGGGGTGAATGCTGCCATGGCGGGGTCTCCTGCGTATGCCTTGCGATGGATCAAGACTGTAGGCTCGAGCGGGCGCAGGATTCCTGCTAGTTTCGGCGCTGAACTCTTACGGCGCGCCGAAATCCTGCAAAAATCCGGGCTATGGAAAACGGATCCCAGCTCGATGCGATAGACCGGCGCATATTGCGGGCGCTGCAGCTCGACGGCCGCGTCACCTATGACGCGCTGGCCGCCCAGGTCAATCTGTCGGCCTCGGCCGTGCTGCGCCGGGTGCGGCGGCTGGAGGAGTCGGGCGCGATCTCGGCCTATGTGGCCCTGGTGCGGCCCGAGGCGGTGGGCCTGGCGCTGACCGCCTATATCAACGTCCGGCTGGAAAAGCATACCGAGAGCCACAAGCGCAATCCGATGGATCTGTTCCGTGCGGCGGTGCAGACCTGGCCCGAGGTCGTCGAGTGTGCGGCCCTGACCGGCGAGATGGACTATCTGCTGCGCGTGCTGGTGCAGGACATGGCGCATTACGCCCGCTTCATCACCGAGACCCTGCTGAAGCATCCCAGCGTGCAGGACTGCAAGACCAGCTTTGTGCTGGACCGTGTCAAGAACACGACGGCGGTGCCGGTCTAAATCCTGGTGAGCACCACCGGCAGCTCGGCCCAGCCCTGGCCATGGGCGACCGCCGTATAGGGCGGTGCCGGCCACTGCCAGCGCTCGGCCGGGAACAGCGCGCGCATCGCGTTGATATCGCCGTGATAGGGCGGGCCTTCGACGAAGCCCTGGCCCGCCGATTCGCGCCGCGCCTGCATGAACAGCGCCAGCAGCAGGCCGCCGGGCTTGAGCCAGCGCTGCAGCTGATCGGCATAGGCGCGCCACTGATCGGGATGCAGCGCACACAAACAAGTCTGCTCATAGACCCGGTCCACCGGTGCGGCGGGCTGCCACTGCAAGACATCGGCCTGCTCGACCCGACCCGGCAGCGTGCCCAGGCGCTCGCGCGCCAGCGCCACGGCCGCCGGCGCATAGTCCAGCCCGGTGACCGCGATGCCGGCCTGGCCCAGTTGCAGCAGCTCATGGCCGCGTCCGCAGCCGGGCACCAGCACCGCATGCTCGGGGGTCAGCAAGCCCTGGTCCAGCCACAGCTGCAGCTGCGGATGCGGTGCACCCCGGTCCCAGGGCGTCTGCCCGGATTCGAAACGCTGCTGCCAGAAGTCCTGCGTCGGGCCGGCCATCTCAATAGAGCTCGTGCAGCAGCTTCAGGGTCGGCTCCTGCCGCATATTCAGCAGGGTCGCGATATCGCTGATGTCGTCGGGGATGGCTGCGTCGTCCCAGCCATCGGCCGTGTGGCGGGCCAGCCGAACGGCCAGGCGCACGCACTGCACCTGCGGGTCATGCAGGCGCTTGTCGTCGGTGATATGGGTCAGCAGCTCGGGCAGGCGCCAGGCCTTCATCAGCGATTGCTCCAGATCGGCCAGCTCGATGTTCAGGATCTCGCGCTGCACCGCCGCGCTGCGCAGATGGCGGTCGGCCTGCTGGCGTGCGCGGATCTGCAGCGCCAGCTCGGGCGCGTGGCACCACAGCAGCATCTCGGCAAAGTCATGCAGCATCGCGGCGCTGTGGATCACCGCCGCATCCGGGTCCATGCGATGGGCGGCAAAGCCCAGCGCAAAGCGGGCCGCGCGTTCGGCCCGCTTCAGCACCCGCTGCAGGCCTTGCAGCGCCTCGGGCTGGCCGGCCAAGCGGTCCTCCACCGTCGCCTGCGGGCCGAAGGCCGTGAAAAAGGGCGTGATGCCCATCAGCACTAGGGCCGCGGTGACGGTCTCGGCGTCGGTCAGCAGCCGGCTGGAGCGATGCGAGGCCGCATAGGCCAGCACCTTCAAGGTCATCAGCGGGTCGGTCGCGACCATCTCGCCGATGCTGTTGGCATCGAAGGCGTCCTCATTGGCCCGCATCAGCTCCAGCGACTCGGCAGTCGCTGCGAGCACGGGAATCTCCGCGTCGCGGAACACCGCTGTCCACCAGGACAGATCGGGCAGGGCCTTGCGCAGCGGAATGGGGCTGGTGGACGCGGGCATGGGTGCGGGTCGGGTTGCTGGTGCAGGGGTGGCGGTAATCGTATATCGGCATCCCTGCGTCCATCTTGACCCATACCGCCAGCGCCACCAGACCCAGCAGTGCAGGCATCACAGCCGCGTCACTCCGTGCAGCGTGCCAACCAGGCGGCCATCCACATAGAGCGCCCCCTCGGGCGCGCCGGCCTCGGCGTAGAACTCCAGCTCCGGCGCACGGCGCCTGCGGCCATGGACGCCGCTCAGGCGCTCGGCCAGACGGGCCAGGCGGGCGCTGGCACTGCGCAGGCCGCCGGCCAGGCTATGCCGCCAGCCTTGCTGGCTCACCGCGGCCTCGGGCCAGCGGCGCAGCGCGTGAACTTGTTGCTGTCTCATCATGATTCTTCTCCATCGTTGTCGCCGCCCGTCTCAGGGGCTGCGATCGCTGTCGCTGCGCCAGATTTGCTGGCGCAGCTCGAGATTGGCTTGTTGGCGCTGCGCCTTCGGCGCGCTGCCGTGGCGACCGGCCTGACGCATCAGGCTGGGCGCGACCAGAGGGTTGCGCGGCTTGCGCAGATTCAGGATCTGCGGCCGAGGGGAGGTGAACTGAGTCATCAAAACACTCCTTGCGAACCGGGTTCGCGGCGGGATGAACAATGCGGCGGCGCCACTGCGGCGCGGGCAGCGTGAAACGTAGCGGGACCAGAAAAACCGGGACCAGACATGCAGAGCCGGCAGGGCGGGCTCTTGGAGCGGGAACGGCTGGCGCCGATCCGGGGCCAGGTTCGGACCCCAGGAGCGGTGCGCGGCAGCATCGCAAGCCGGCGAGGCCTGCGGGTTGAAGTGTTGGCGTTACGGTGTCGCTGTGGTGAACCAGGCCACAACTTGCGCAAATGATAAACGATTGATTATCTTGCGCAAGTGCTTTTTATCGTGATTGATAAAGAAGTTAGGGATCAGCGCTTCTTCGGCTTCAAGGGCGCGATGCCTTGCTGCAGCTTGCGCCAGGCATCGACATCGTCGGCCATCTGTGCCAGTGCCGCCGGCCGGGCGCTGCCGGCCGCGCTGCGCGTGGTGGCTGTGCCGCCTGCGGCGGCCGGCTTGACCGTCGCCGCCTCGGCGGGCGGCGGCGTCAGCACCTCGCCCAGCAGGTCCAGCAAACGGGTACGGGCGCGCTGCGGGTGGCGGCGGTAATAGGTCAGCACCAGGCCGACGATGAAGCGTTCGTCATCGTCCTGCGGCACGCTGGGCGTGGCCTCCTGCACCGGGCTGGCGGCCGGCGTGGCCGGGTGGTCGTGATCCATCCAGCCCGGCGGCTTGTGGAACAGCTGCTCGAACTGGCGCGCCAGCCGCTCGCCGATCTGGCGGGAGCGGCCCTTGATCTGGCTCCAGTAGCTCGGTTGGATCTGCAAGCGCTCCGCGAAACGCCGCTCCAGCCCACGCAAGGTGGCGGCATCGGGGTGTTTGACGGTGGCGGCGACGAATTCTTCAAACAGGCGCATCGCATTGTCCAAACGGACTTGTGCGGTGTCCCGGGGAGCGGATGACATCTGCGTATGATAAAGCTCCCTTCATCCTGGGCCGCCGGTCCGGGGCCGACCGAGGAGAGCGAGATGACTTTTTTCATGGCTTCTCTGCTGCGCGCGGGCGCTTTGTGGGTGCTGTGCGTCGCGGCCTTGCCGGTGGTGGCCGCCGAGCGCAGTCTTGATAAAGAAGTGATCATCAAGGCCAGCCTGGACCAGGCCTGGCAGAGCTGGACCACCCGCGAAGGCATCGTCGCCTTCTTTGCGCCCGATGCCAGGATAGAGCCACGGGTCGGCGGTGCCTTCCAGATCTATATCGATCCAGGCGCTGCGCCAGGCATGAAGGGTGCCGATGAGATGCGTTTTCTGGCGCTGCAGCCCAAGAAGATGCTCAGCTTCGACTGGAATGCACCGCCGCATCTGCCCGAGGCGCGGGCCCAGCGCACCTTCGTGATCCTGCGCTTCGAGCCGGTCAGCGAGACCGAGACCCGGGTGCGCCTGCACCACACCGGCTGGGGCGAGGGCGGCGAGTGGGACAAGGCCTATGCCTACTTCGACCGGGCCTGGGACAATGTGCTGGCCAATCTGAAGAAGCGCTATGACAGCGGCCCGCAGGATTGGACCGAGTGGCTGGCCCAGCTGGCGCAGTGGCGCGCTCAGCAGGCGGCATCCGCGCCGACCAAATAGCTACTCCTCGTCCTTGACCTTGTAGGACGAGATCAGCGCCGTCTGGGTGTTCGGCGGCACCGCCTCGTAGTGCGACAGCGCCAGCGTGTAGCGGCCCTGGCCGCTGGTCATCGCATTGAGCCGGGTCTGGTAGCTGGCCAGCTCGGCCAGCGGCGCCAGACCCTGCACCGTGATCACGCCGGGCACGGCCGAGCGCGTGCCGTTGACCTGGCCGCGCCGCGCCGCCAGGTCGCCGGTGATGTCGCCCATGGCCGCCTCGGGCGTGCTGATCTCGACATGGACGATGGGCTCCAGCACCAGCGGTCGCGCCTCGCGCACGGCGGCGATCATGGCCTTGCGGCCGGCGGTGACGAAGGCGATCTCCTTGCTGTCGACCGAATGGTGCTTGCCGTCGAACACCGTGACGCGCAGATCGACCAGCGGATAGCCGGCGACGACGCCGCTGTCCAGCGCCGAGCGCACACCCTTCTCGACCGCCGGCATGAACTGGCCCGGTATCGTGCCGCCCTTGACCGCGTCGACGAACTCGAAGCCGGCGCCGCGCGCCAGCGGCTCGATGCGCAGATAGACCTCGCCGAACTGGCCGGCCCCGCCGCTCTGCTTCTTGTGCCGGTAATGGCCCTCGGCCGGGCTCGAGATGGTCTCGCGGTAGGCGATGCGCGGCGGCTGGGTCAGCACCTCGAACTTGTAGGTCTCGCGCAGCCGCTCCAGCAGCATGCGCAGATGCAGCTCGCCCAGGCCGTAGACCAGGGTCTCGTTGGTCACGCTGGCATGCTCGACCTTCAGGCAGGGGTCTTCGTCGATCAGGCGGTTCAGGATCTCCCACAGCCGCTGCTCGTCGCCATGGCGCGCCGGGCTGATCGCCAGGCCATGCACCGGCACCGGGAACTCCAGCGGCGCCAGGTGGATGTGTTCGTCCTCGGGCGCGTCATGCAGCACCGCGTCGTAATGCAGCTCCTCGACCTTGGCGATCGCGCAGATATCGCCCGGCAGGGCCTGCTCGATCTCGACATGCTCCTTGCCCTGCAGCAGGAACAGGTGGCCGACACGAAAGGGCTTGCGCGCATGGCCCACAAAGAGCTGGCTGTTCTTCGTCAAGCTGCCCTGGTGCACCCGCAACACCCCCATCTTGCCCAGATAGGGGTCGGCATTGATCTTGAACACATGGGCCAGCACATGGGCGCCGGGCTCGGCCAGGGCCTGCAGCGGCAGCGCGTCCGGCCCCTCACCGCGCAGGAACAGCGGCGGATTGCCTTCGGTCGGATTGGGCAGCAGGCGCTCGATCACATCGAGCAGCTCTGCCACGCCGGCACCGGTTCGCGCCGAGGTAAAGCAGACCGGGATCAGATGGCCTTCGCGCAGCGCCTGCTCCAGCGGTGCATGCAGCTCGCTGGCGTCGACATCGCCCTCGTTCAGATAGCGATCGACGAAAGCGGCGTCCACCTCGACGACCTGCTCCACCAAGGCGCGATGGGCCTCGGCCACCGACGAGAAATCGCTGGCCCCACTGCTGCTGTAGAAGCAATCCTGCACCCGCGTGCCGCCATCGGCCGGCAGGTTCAGCGGCAGGCATTCACGGCCGAAGCTCGCGCGCAGCTGCTCCAGCAGCGCCGGCAGCTGCACGCCGGGCGCGTCGATGCGGTTGATCACGATCAGGCGGCACAGCCCGCGCTGCGCGGCGGTCTCCATCATGCGCGAGGCCATCAGCTCGATGCCGTTGAGCGCATTGATCACGACGATGGCCGTGTCGGCCGCCTCCAGCGCCGGCAGCGACTGGCCGATGAAGTCCGGCGCGCCGGGCGTGTCGATCGCATGGATGCGCAGGCCGCCATGGTTCATGTGCACGACCGAGGCATGCAGCGAATGCTGGGCGCGCTTCTCCAGCGGGTCGAAGTCGCTGACCGTGTTGCCGCGCTCCACCGAGCCGACCGCAGTGATGGCGCCGGCCTGATGCAGCAAGGCCTCGATCAGGCTGGTCTTGCCGGCGCCGGCCGGCCCCACCAGGGCCAGGGCGCGGATCTGGGCGATCTGCGCGGAGAGGCCCGGACTGCCCGGGGCTGCAGTCTCTGGGGCCTTGCTGTGGCTGGCGGGCATGGGCGCACTCCTTCGGTCATTGCACAGGGATGACGGCTGAAGCGGTGCCGGGTCTTGAGCCCCGGCTTGGGCACAGCCTAGGGCAAGCGCGGCTGCGGCACAAGAGGCCTGTTCCCTGGGCGCGCCGCCGCGCGGCTGGCTTCTGTGAAGGCGTAATCCAACTCCGGCACGCGGCCGCCGACGATGTCGGCGATGGCCGCGCCCGAGCCGCAGCTGTGGGTCCAGCCCAGCGTGCCATGGCCGGTGTTGAGGAAGAGGTTGCCGATCTTGCTGCGGCCGATATAGGGCAGATTGGACGGGGTGGCGGGGCGCAGGCCGGTCCAGTACTGTGCGCCCGAGCCGTCGCTCATCTGCGGGAACAGCTCGCGGGTGCGTCGCACGATGGCCTCGCAGCGGGCCAGGTTCAGACTCGTGTCGTAGCCGTTGAGCTCGGCCGTGCCGGCGATGCGCAGCCGGTCGCCCAGGCGCGAGAACACCAGCTTGTACTCGTCATCTGTCAGCGAGACCTGGTAGCTGTGCTCGGGCGCGGTGACCGGCAAGGTGACCGAATAGCCCTTGGCCGGATAGATGTTCAGATCGACACCCAGCTCGCGTGCCAGGCCGCGGCTGAACGAGCCCAGGCACAGCACATGGGCGTCGGCCTGCAGGCGCTGCACCTCGCCGCGCGCATCGGCCACGATGAGCTGCTCGATGCGGTCGCCGCTGCGCTCGAAGCCCAGGATGCGGGTCTCGTAGCGGAACTGCACGCCGGCCGCCGCGCACAGCCGCGCCAGTTCCTGCGTGAACAGGTGCGCGTCGCCCGACTCGTCGCTGGGGGTCATGCTGCCGCCGACGATCTTCGAGCGGCACTGCGCCAGCGCCGGCTCGATGGCCACGCACTCGTCCGGGCTCTTCATGTCCAGCTCGCAGCCCTGCTCGCGCATCAGGCGGGCCGGCTCCTGGGCCGCCTCGTACTCGGCCTCGCTGGTGTAGAAATGCAGGATGCCCTGGGTGCGCTGCGCGTACTCGATGCCGGTGGCGGCGCGCAGCGCCTGCAGCTTGGCGCGGCTGTACAGGCCCAGGCTGACGATGTTGCGGATATTGTGGGCGGTACGGCCCGGTGTGCATTCACGCAGGAACTGCAGGCCCCAGCGCCATTGCGCGGCATCGGCACGCAGGCGGAACAGCAGCGGCGCATCCTCGCGCATCAGCCATTTCAGCACCTTCAGCGGCGCGCCCGGATTGGCCCAGGGCTCGGCGTGCGAGACCGAGATCTGGCCGCCGTTGGCGAAGCTGGTCTCCAGGCCGGCGGCCGGCTGGCGCTCGATGACGGTGACCTCGTGGCCGGCCTGGCGCAGATACCAGGCGGTGGTGATGCCGGTGACGCCGGCGCCGAGAACGATGACTTGCATGCTGAACTCCAGGAGGAGCTGAGCGCCAGACGGACGTGGGTTATGGAGGGAAGAAACCCGGGCATGCGTGCGCCTGACGCGCGCCGCTCCCGCTGTCCCTGATACCTGAGAGATTCAGCGCCCATCACCCGATGCGCGCCTTGCTCCTTCGGTGGCGGTCCCTTGCGGACCGCGCTCTCCAGCATTCGGCTTGTGACGGATCCAGTACGGGGCCTGAGCGAGTATGGGAGCTTGCGCCTTCGGCGGCATGCGCGAGGGCATGCTCTCTCCTGAATCCGGGGCCGAGTGTAGGCGGGGCTCCGAGGGGGCGTCAACCCTGCGCGGGCGCCGCGGCCGTCGCCTGCAGTAAGCTGGCGGGCCATCCCCGTGCGGGAGTTCACGATGCCTCTCGAATCCATGTCCAAACTGAGTCTTGCTGTTGCCAGTGTGTTTCTTGCTGTGGCCTGCGGTGGTGGCGGGGGCGGCGAGGTGGTCGCCGCGCCCACCCCGAGCCCGCCGCCCGCTGCGGCGCCGCAGCTGACGACCCTGCACAGCGGCCTGTCGGCGCCCTGGGGCCTGGCTCTGCTGCCCGATGGCCGCATGCTGGTGACGCAAAAGGCCGGCAGCCTGCTGCTGCTCAGCGCCGATGGCCGCAGCACGCTGGCCACGATCAGCGGCGTGCCGGCGGTCGTCTCCGCCGGCCAGGGCGGTCTGCTCGATGTCGCGCTCGACCCGGACTTCGCGAGCACGCCCTGGGTCTATCTGTCCTATTCCGAGCCCGGCAGCGGCGCCGAAGCGGGCCGCAGCGGCACGGCGGTGGCGCGTGGTCGTCTGGTGGGCAATGCCTTGCAGGATGTCGCGGTGATCTTTCGCCAGGCTCCCAAGGTCACGGGGGGTGGCCATTTCGGCTCGCGTCTGGTGTTCTCCAACGACAAGACCCTGTTCGTCACGCTGGGTGATCGCCAGCTCGGCAGCCCCGCGCAAGACCTGGCACAGACCCTGGGCAAGGTGGTGCGCATCAACCGCGACGGCAGCATCCCGGCCGGCAATCCGGCGCTGGGCGCCGGTGCGCGGCCCGGCATCTGGAGCTATGGCCACCGCAACCCGCAGGGCGCGGCCCTGCACCCGAGCAGCGGCGAGCTCTGGCTCAGCGAGCATGGCCCGCAGGGCGGCGACGAGATCAATATCGCCCGTGCCGGCGCCAACTACGGCTGGCCCATCAAGAGCTATGGCTGCAACTATGGCTCGCCGGTCAGCGAGGGCTGCAGGCTCGGCGGCGGCGTCCATGCGCCGGCCTTTGTCGAGCCGCTGACTTACTGGGTGCCGACCTCGGTGGCGCCGGCCGGCCTGGTTTTCTACACCGGCGCGATGTTCCCCGAGTGGCGCGGCCAGCTGTTCTCCGGCGCGCTGGCCGGCCAGGCCCTGTGGCGCCTGCAGCTCAGCGGCAACACGGTGGCCGCGCGCGAGGCGATGTTCGCCAGCCTGGGCGAGCGTTTCCGCGATGTGCGCCAGGCGCCGGACGGCGCGCTGCTGCTGCTGACCGACAGCGGCAAGCTGATGCGGCTGGCGCGCTGAGGGCTTGATTGATGCCGATGCGCCGGCTGCTGCTCGTCGTCGCGCTGGCGCTGCTGGTCTATGGCCTGCTGCTGGCCTGGCTGTACTGGCGCCAGGAGCGCCTGCTCTTCATGCCCCAGCCGCTGCCGGCCGCGCACCGCTTCGCGCTGGGCGACGATGTCCACGAGCTGCAGATCGCCGTGCCCGGTGCCCGGCTGTCGGCCCTGCATCTGCGCCTGCCGGCGCCCCGGGGGCTGGTGTTCTTTCTGCACGGCAATGCCGGCAATCTGGACAGCTGGTTCGTCAATGCCGACTTCTACCGCCGCGCCGGCTACGACCTCTTCATGCTGGACTATCGCGGCTACGGCAAGAGCACGGGCCAGATCGACAGCGAGGCCCAGCTGCGTGCCGATGTGCGGGCCGCCTGGGACAGCGTGGCGCCGCGCTACCAGGGCCTGCGCCGCGTGATCTATGGCCGTTCGCTGGGCACGGCGCTGGCCGCCGGTCTGGCGGCCGAGGTCAGGCCCGAGCTGACCGTGCTGGTCTCGCCCTATGCCAGCATGGCGGCGCTGATGCGCCTGCACTATCCCTGGGTGCCTGGGTGGCTGCTGCGCTATCCGCTCGATACCGCCGCCGCTGTCGCGCGCCTCGACGGCCCCCTGCTGCTGCTGCATGGCGAGCAGGATGAATTGATCCCGCCGCAGCAGGCCGAGCAATTGCTGGCCCATGCGCCGCAGGCCCGGCTGCAGCGCATTGCCGGTGCCGGCCACAATGATCTGCAGAATTTCGAGCCCTATCTGCAGGCCATGCGCGAGGCGCTGCGCGGCCCCTAGTCCGGGTAGGCGCGCGCCAGCACCGCCTGCACGTCCAGCCCGCGCGTGTCCAGCGCACCGTAAACCCGGCCATGCCGCGCATCGAAGCGGCTGGCGATGAAGACCTCGGCGATCGCGGCCGGCGCATCGCGGCGCAGCAGGCAGGCCTGGGCCGTGATCACCAGGCGCTGGGTCAGCTGGCGGCCCAGGGCTTCGGCCGGCTCGGTGTGCAGCAGCTCGCGCAGGGTCTGGAGCTCGGTGCGCAAGAGCGGCTCATCGCCGGCCATCTGTTGCAGCTCCTCGAGCAGCTCGAACGCCGACTGCGGCTCGCGCGCGATCGCGCGCAGCAGGTCCAGGCACATCACATTGCCCGAGCCCTCCCAGATCGAATTGACCGGCGCCTCGCGGTACAACCTTGCCATCGGGCCTTCGTCCACATAGCCGTTGCCACCGAAAACCTCGATGGCCTCGCCGGCGAGCTCGACCGTGCGCTTGCAGACCCAGAACTTGGCGGCCGGCGTCATCAGCCGCTGCCAGCCGCGCTCCTGCTGCTCGAAGGCCTGCGCCAGGCGCAGCATCAGCGCACAGGCGGCCTCGCTCTCCAGCGCCAGATCGACCAGCACGCTCTGCATCAGCGGCTGCTCGGCCAGCGCGCGGCCGAAAGCGCGGCGCCGGCGTGTGTAGTGCAGGGCCTGGACCAGGGCCTGGCGCTGGATCGCGGCGCTGCCGATCACGCAGCTGAGCCGCGTCGTCGTGGCCATCTCGATGATGGTCGGGATGCCGCGGCCGGGCTCGCCCAGCAGCAGGCCGTGGGCGTCCTGGAATTCGACCTCGGCGCTGCTATTGCTGCGGTTGCCGAGCTTGTGCTTCAGGCGCTGGATCTGCACCGCATTGCGCGTCCCGTCCGGCCGCCAGCGCGGCACGAAGAAGCAGGACGGCCCGCCCTCGGTCTGGGCCACGACCAGATGGGCATCGCTCATCGGCGCCGAGTAGAACCATTTGTGGCCGCGCAAGGCATGCTCGGCGCCGCGCCCGCCGGCGCCGACCGGTGTGGCCCGGGTGGTGTTGGCGCGCACATCGGAGCCGCCCTGTTTCTCCGTCATGCCCATGCCTATCCACAAGCTGCTCTTCTGGTCCAGCGGCAGGTCGCGCGGATCATGGGCGCGCGACAGCAGGCCCGGGCCCAGCCGGGCATAGAGTGCGGGCTCCTTGGCCAGCACCGGAATCGCTGCCTGCGTCATCGTCGCCGGGCATAGCGTGCCGGCCTCGATCTGGCCGTGCAGATAGAAGCCGGCCGCAAAAGCCGCCCAGCGGCCGGTGCGCTCGCTGTCATAGGGCAGGGACACCAGGCCCTGGCCGCGGTACAGGGCCAGCAGCGCATGCCAGCTGGGGTGGAAGTCCACCTGGTCGATGCGGCGGCCGCGCCGGTCGTGGGTTCGCAGCGTCGGCCCCTGCTGATTGGCCTGCTCGGCCAGGGCCAAGGTGTCGGCGCTGCCCAGGATGTCGGCATAGCCCTGCAACTGGGGCAGGGCCCAGGCGGCGCCATGTCGCGCCAGGCCCTCGCGCAGCGCGGCGTCGCTGCTCAGCGGGTTGTAGTCGCTGAGTTCGTCAACCTGGTTGCTGATCTCGTGCGTGCTCCACATCGCGGCTCTCCTGCTGCTGATCGTCCAGCAGCTTGTAGTAGAGCGCGGTGGCGGCCAGCTGACCATCGGGGCTGGCCGCATAGCGCGGGATCTCGCCGGCCTTGAGCCAGCCCAGATGGCGGTAGACGGTCTCGGCATGGGAGCCGGCCTCGGTGTCCAGCACCAGCAGGCTGCAGCCGTCCAGCCGGGCGGCCCGCTCCAGCGCCTGCATCAGCACCGTGGCCAGGCCACGGCCGCGCGCGCTGCTGTGCACCATCAGTTTCTGCACCTCGGCGCGGTGGCGGCCATTGGGCTTCTCGCACAGCGCGAGCTGGGCCGTGCCCAGCACTTGCCCGCCCTGGGACAAGAGCCACAGCCTGTGGCTCGGGCCCAGCCTGGCCAGCACCGCCTGCCAGTAGGCGCCGGCCTCGGTCTCGTCCAGCGTGGCCAGAAAGCCCAGCGAGGCGCCCCGCTCGACGGCGTCCAGCAGCAGCGCCGTCAGCTGAGGCAGGGCGCCGGTGTCGCCACGCGCCACGGTTTGCAGATGCAGTCCTTCGGTCATTGCTTGCCTTGTGCTGGTGTAGTCTTGCGGTTTGAATATCCAATGACAAAATACTAACCAATGGTTAGCAAAATTGCAAACCCGCATCTGAACCCGCCGCCGCGCGCCAGCGGTGCCAAGGGCATGCACCGTGCCTCGGGGGTGGTGTCGCCGGCGCCCGACGCGCTGCAGAAACCGCTGGCCAAGCCGCAGCCGCGCCAGCGCGTCAAGACGCCCAAGCCCGAGGGGCCGCTGAAGAAGGCGACGGCCTCGGCCCTGCGCCGGGCCGCGCACAAGGAGGCGCTGGAGCAGGGCATCGTCGACGCGGCGCGGGCGCTGTTTGTCGCGCAGGGCCAGGAGGCCGTGACCCTGCGCGAGGTCGCGGCCGCGGTCGGCTATTCCCATGCCACGCTCTACAGTTTCTTCGCCGACAAGGCGGCGCTGCTGGCGCGGCTGGGGGCCGAGGGCCGCGAAGGCCTGCGGGCGGCGCTGGAGGGCCAGCTCAGCGGCCCCGGCGATGCGCGCGCCGCGCTGCGCCGCGTGGCCGCTGCCTATCTGCGCTGGGCCGTGGCCCATCCGCACCACTACCGGCTGCTGACCCTGGACCCGCTGCCGGCCGAGGCCGACGACGAGCCCGACGCCTATGCACTGCTGCGCGATCTGCTGGCCCGGCTGCCGGGCGGCGATACGGACCTGCGCGCCCAGACGGTCTGGGCCGCACTGCACGGCGCGGCCCTGCTGGAGATCGCGCTGGTGCCCGGCTCGGGCAAGACCTGGCCCTGGCGCGATCTGCAAGCCCGCATCACGGCCGTCGCCGAGCTGGTGGCGGCGGCCTGAGCCAGCTTTACCAGCGCGGCCGTGCCCGGTCGGGCCGGCTGTAGTCGCAGACGCCTTCTGGGAAGGTGCTCCTCAGCGCCGCCGCCGCCGCCGCATCCGGCACCCAGGGCCAGTAAGTGCCGTCGCGCAGCGCCCGTTCGACGGACTTCAGCGCGCATTGGTAGATGCCGCCCTCCAGCGGCGCGCCGGCCATGGTGCGCGAGGTGCCGTAGAGCGGGAAGCGCTGGGTGCAGGGGCCGGCAGGCTTGTTGTCGAGAATGCCGTTCCAGGCATCGTCGCCGGCATAGATCAGCCGGCCCTGCAGATCGAAGCAGCTGTCCACCGCACGCGCCGGCCGGTTCTGGGCCAGGCTCTTTCTTGGATTGGCGCGGATATTGGCCATCCACTCATCCATCACCGCGACCGCCTCCAGCGTCTGGCTGGCCTTGGGCTGACCGGGCATCGTGTCGGTGAACCAGATCACCAGATGGCGGCTGTGACCCATCTCCTCGCGCATGCGCTGGCGCACCGCGAAGGACTGGTGGGCGTTGTGCATGTCCAGCTCGCGCTCCAGGTACTGGCGGTGGTCGATGGTCGGGATCTCCAGCCGGCCGCCAAACACCATGCCCGAGCTGTAGGCCGCGCGCTGGGCCCGGCTGTCGCCTCGGGTGCGCGGCGCCGGCTGGTCCGGGGCCGAGGCGAGGTTCATATTGCGCCGGCTCCAGGGGTCGAAATTGGCCGGATCGAAAGCGCCCAGAAAGGGGAAGCCCTCCTGCACCATCTCGCTGGGATGCTTCCAGCCGCCGATCTTGCGGTTCAGATCGAGGAACTCGGCCGGCGTGATCTGGCCTTCCTTCAGTGCGCGCAAGCCGTACTGCACGCCGACATTGTCCCAGGTAGGCCGCGCCGCGCCGCTGGCATCGACGCCGTAGATCGTGCGCAGATCGTCGTAATGGGTCCAGCGTATCGCCGCGATATCGCTCTGCGGCTCGTAGAACTGCTGGTTCGGCACCTGGCCGTAATGCGGGTTCATCGTCAGCGGCGACAGCCCGCGCCAGGACTTCACGCACTCGGTCGAGCCCAGCGCGGTGCTGTAGCCCAGGCCCGCCTTGAGGCCGGCCAGCGGGTCGGCCACCGACTCCTCGGCGTTGAAGCCGACCAGCCATGTGCGGTTTTTCGCGACCCGCCATTTCGGGTTGGCGCGGTCGGTCGCGTCCATATAGTGCTCCAGCAGCTCGCAGTCGCCGACGTGGATGGTCTGGGTCACCATGTCCGGATAGCTCTGCACCGGCAGCGCCGCGTCGAGGATGCCGGGCTGGTTCTGCTGCAGGATGTATTGCTGGATCGCACCGCCCGAGCCGCCCAGCCCGTAGGTGTAGAGCGGCCGGCCGTAGCGCTCGATGAAGCGCTCCTTGGTCATCAGCGCGGTCTCGGCGGCGAGCTGCAGGTTGTAGTGGGTGCCGGTGTTGTTGCCGCTGGAGTGCACGATGGCTGTGCCGCTGCGCAGGATGTCGGCATTCATCGCACCGCCATGCAGCGTGCCCTGGCTGTGGCCGATCGCGACGCCGCCCTGGAACCAGTACTGCAGCCGGCCGTTCCACAGGCCCAGGTCCGGCGCCGCCGGGTCCTCGCCGCGCGGCGCCAGCATCGCGAAGCTGTAGAGAAAGCGGTTGATCGTGCCGCGCTCCTGGCGCACGACGAAGTCCACGACGCGGCCGTCGGCCAGCGTGGTGCTGGCGATGTCGGCCGGCCGACTGCCGTCGGTCGGCAGCGGCTTCCATTGATTGCCGGTGCTGCGGTACCAATAGGTGACGAAGGTCGCGATGCTGCAGTCGCGGCTATAGCCCTGCAGATTGCCCAGGCCGTCCTTGACCGGGTTGCCCGGCGGCACGGCCGCGTCCACCAGGGCCGGCTTGCCGACCGCGCCCTGCTGGCTGGTGCAGACAAAGGGCTGCTGCTGCGGGCCTGAGAACAGCGGGCCGGTGATCGGGTGGTTGTTCAGGCTCAGGCTGTCCAGCACCGCGCCGCTGCGGTGGCGCAAGAGCAGGCGGTTGCGGCCCTCGACCAGGCCGCTGATGACCGCTTCGAGCCGATCGCCGCGCTGCTGCCAGACCGGCTGGATGCGGCTGTCATTGAGCCACAGCACGAGCTTGTCGCGCAGGCCCGGCGCGGCGTGCAGCGCGATGCGGGCGTCGCCGCCGCTGACCCATTCGGCCGGGCCTGACAGCAGCTCCAGCGCGGTGCGCGCCCCGCGATCACCGTGATGATCACCATGGGCGAGGCTGCACAGGGGCAGCATGACAAAAGGGATCGCAGCGGCGACCCTGAGGGTTCCGAGTTTCATGGCTGGCGTCTCCTTGGGCCCGTGACGGGCCTTGTTGGTTTTGCGTCGGCCATGAAGCCGGTAGGCGGCTACGAGGCCGCCCCGACGATAGACCCGTCGCGGCGGTCCTGTCGTCCCCCTAGGTTCAGCGCGGCATCTGCAGGCGCTTGTAGTAGCGCGCGGTGCTGTGCAGCCGGCCTTCGGCGCAGCTGTCGTAGTCGGGGATCTCGCCGACCCGCTGCCAGCCGAGGTGGACATAGACGGCCTCGGCCTGGCTGGCGGCCGGGGTGTCGAGCACCAAAAGCGTGCGGCCTTGCTGCAAGGCGGCACATTCGACGCTGGTCATCAGCTGGCTGGCGATGCCGCGGCCGCGCGACTGGCTGTGCACCATCAGGCCCTGCACCTCGCCGCGGTGGTGGGCATTGGCCTGCGGGCACAGCGACAGCTGGGCAGCGCCCTGCAGCTGGGCGGGCCGGTCGGCCTGGCCCTCGCAGGCGATCCACAGGCTGTGGTGCTGGCCCAGCTTGGCGAACACGCCGTGCCAGTAGTCCAGCGCCGCATAGCGCGACATCGGCGCCAGAAAGCCCAGCGAGGCGCCGTGATGCACGCTGTCGGTCAGCAGATCGCACAGCGCCGGCAGCCATTGCAGATCACGCGATGTCAGGCGCCGCACCGCCGGCAGGCTGGGTTCGTAGCGGGTCTGGCGCTGCGTGCTGAGCTCATACAGCTCGGCCTGGAAACCCAGGTCGCGGGCGACGGGTGAGACGGACTTGGCTTGGCGGAGGAACATGGCGGATGGTGGACTGCTGATCGGGCCGGGAACCCACCGCTTCTTCTGGAGGCGGCGGGGCCTGGTATTCCCTTATGCAAGCGGCGTGCCAGCCGGCAGCGACCGGGCATGCTCCGGCCCTAGTCGGCGGCCACGATTTCCAGCGGCCCGCTGGCGCTCAGCCGGTACTGGCCGCGTCCGCTGCGCTCGATGCGCAGGCCGAAGTCGCGCTCGGCCAGCCGGCGCTCCAGCAGCAGCAGTCGCACGCCGAGGTTGTCCTGCACCTCGGGCAGACGCAGATCGTCGCCGGCCAGGCGCAGTTCGCGGGTGCTGAAGCCGGCGCGGCCGCTGGCGATCTGGTCGCGCACCAGCTTGGCGATGATGGCGCCCGCCACGCCCTTGATCAGGTACTGGTCGTTGACGAAGACGCTGTGGTCGCGCGGGTAGTGGCGGATGCGCAGCGCCGCACCACTGGTCGGCGTGCGCTCGGTGGGCGGCGCCGGCGCGTCGATCAGCTCGGCCTTGTGCAGCGCGGCCAGGCCCTGCGCCAGCTGCGCGCCGATGGCGGTCAGCGCGTCCTCGTCGTCGTAGCTGAAGAACTGGTCGTTCTCGCTCTCCACCAGCAAGGCGCCGACACTGCGGCCGCGCGCGCGCAAGGGCACGGCGAGCTGGCTGCGCGGTGCGGCCAGGCCCGGAAGCGGGATGGTGTCGGCCATGGCGGCCTGCAGGCCGAGCTGCTCGGCCTTGGCGCGCCAGCTCATGCCGTAGCTGTACATCTGGCTCATATGGCCGATGCGGATGGGCACGTTCTCGCGCAGCGCGACCCCCGCCAGGCCGGCCTCGGCCAGCGGCAGTTCGGCGCCGCTGCCGGCCAGCTCGTAGCCGATGCTGGCCAGCGTGAACAGGCCCTGGCCGTGTTCGTCGAGCAGCCAGAGGATGGCGTGGCTGATGCAGAGGTCCTGCTGCAGACCCTGGGTGAAGGCGTTCAGCAGGCTGCGCAGATCGGCAGCCTCCGCGAGCTGCTCGCTCAGGCGGCGCACGCCCGCCGCGAGATCGCAGCGCGGCGCCATCCCGGGCAGCGGGCGCACCGGATCAAGCTTGCGCAGCGACTCGACGCGGTAGAGGTCGGCGCCGCGCAGATGGAAAACCTTCTCCATGCCGGTCTGCGCGGCGATGCCGGCAAGCTTGGCGCGCAGGCGCTCGTACACCGGGCCCTCGGTATCGGTACGCAGATAGCGCAGCTGCAGCAGCACCGAGACACCGGAGATCGGATCCTCGACGCTCAGCGCGACACGGCCGGTGGCCAGGATGTTGGCGCGGGCACGGTTGAGAAACTGGTAGGTCAGCGCGACATGCTCGTCGTCGATGTACTCGGCATGCGACAGATAGTTGACATGCGGCATGCCGTCGGCGCCCACCGAGCACATCGCCGGCGGGATCACGCCTTCGAGCAGGCGGCGCACATCGCGCAGCTTGAGGGCTCGGCGCTCGGTCTGTGGGCTTGTGCTCATGGCAGCAGGTCGATGGCCTGGCCCGCACCGGGGCCGGGGGTCTGGTCCCAGGCGCCCATCGGCGTGAAGCGCACGCAGCTGAGCTTGTCCAGCGACAGATCACCGAGCGTGGCGTGGATCAGGCGGCGGTCGGCGCCGAAGGCCTCGATCTGCTGCAGCCAGGTTTCGAAGTAGGCGGCGAACACCGGGCCGTGCTCATCGCGCGGCGGCAGCACCTCGGCATCGGCGCCTTTGACATGCAGCACGCGGTAATTGCTCGGCAGGCCGGCGGACACAGCGACGCGGCGGCTGGCGCTGATGGCGGCCAGCAGTTCCGCAGTTTGCTGGCTGAGCGCCAGCAGCTCGATGCGGCCATCGGCCAGGACCCGGGCGGCGTGGGCGAACGCCAGCTCGGGCTGACCTTGCGGCGTGACGCTGCCGACGCGCAGCGTCGGCCCCAGACTGAAGTGATCGATCCAGTGGGCGGGAAGGCGGTGCATGGTGGCTTGGCGGTGAGGCAGCGGATCTTAGATCAAGGGCCGTTGGCAGCTTAGCAAACACTTAACAAGCGCTTAAGCGATAACTAGCAGCGCCGGGCGTGCGCGGCGCCCACAGTAGAGCCCATGCCGGCAATTCGCCGGCCTCACCCCCGGACTCGCCATCGACCGGAGCCGCCCAGGCTCCGCCGGGGCGAAGTCTTGCCTGCTGGAGATCGAATGAGACCCTGTCCCACCCTGATGAACGGCCTGCTCGCCGCCACCTTGCTGCTCGCCGGTGTCGTGCGGGCCGAACCGAACTGCTGGGCGGCCAACGTCGTCGAGCCGATCAGCGCCGAGGACCGGCCGATCCACCATCCCGCCTACCGGCCCTTGCATGCGGCGATGGATGGGGTGGAGGCGATGGTGCGGCCCAACCCTGGCCTGCTCGCCTTGCCTGAGGTGCGGCTGCGCCTGAAGCGCGCGGTGCTGGGCGCGATCGACGCCCAACGCATGCCGCACGAGGCGGTCATCCATGCCCAGGGCTTCGGACCCAAGGCCTGGGGGCGCGGCCCTTGTGAGGTGATCCCGCAGGCCGAGCGCCTGGGGCCGCGCGCCGGCATCTCGGTCTTCATCAATGCGCCCACCGCGACGATGAACCGCTGGGAGCATGATGAGCAGCTCGTCACCTACCTGGAAGGCGAGCTCACGCCCTCGTTCCATGGCTGGCCGACCTATCGCGAGTGCGCAGTGATCAGCAAGGAGCGCCGCTTGCCCTGGATTCCAGTGACGGTAGGCGAGATGCTGGCCTACTTCGAGCGCGACCAGCAGCGCAAGCTGGCTGATTGGGATCGTAGCCACGAGCGCACATTGCAGCCCTTCGACCTGGCCGCCGCCGAACGCGAGGCGGCCGCATCAGCGGGCAGAACGCTCAGGCCGCCGAGCTGATGCTCAAGGTGGCGCGGCAGCGCAAGCAAGCTGAGGCCAGCCACCACGGACAGCTACGCGCGCTGCGGCAGCGGCAGGTCGATGAGCTCGAGCAGTTGCGTGCGACGCGTGGGGCGATGAGCGCCGCCGAGTTGGCGCAGCCCTATTACCTCGGCACTGGCCGGCACCGCCTGCCGACAGCGGCGGAAGCCGCGCGACCGCCCAAGCGCATCGTCAAGCTCGACCCCAGCTTCCCCTGGGACGGCAAGAACCGCAGCCGCATCCAGCTGATCACCGTATGCGCCCCCCAGCTGGAACGCAGCCCCGGCTACCACCCACCGATGCGCGACGCTGTCGCCGCGCTCGACTTCGCAAGTCTGGCCGCGCTCCTCAACTGAAAGCCGGCGCGCTTGCTGGCAGATCACCGGACTGGATTGAGCTTTCCATTTTCCCCACTTTTTGATGAGACCTTGATATGAAGACCAAGACCTTGATTGCCGGCCTGCTGGCCCTCACCGCTGCACTCCCGGCGCTGGCCGTGGACGTTGTGGAGCTGGCGGCCCCGCCCTTCAACGGCAACTTCGGCGCCTATGTCGGCGCCTCCTCCGGCGGCTGGCGCGGTGGCAGCGGGCATTTCAGTGCCAGCGTCGCCAGCCTGCCGAACCGCTACTCGCAGAACTGGGCGGCGGCCTCGCTGGCCGACGGCAAGCTGCATGCATCGGCCACCGCCACGCGCATGTCCTGCGGGCCGCGCGGCTGCCACACAAAGACCGGCGGCACCGCGACCGCGATCTACTGGGACACCATCAGCTTCGTCAACGGGCAGAACATCGGCCTAGCCGATATCGAGCTGAGCATCGACGGCATCATGAGTCCGCAGGGCAGCCAGGCCAGCGTACGCTGGTACATCGGCAACAAACCCGGTGGTTTCTGGAGCGATGTGGGCCGCTACGTCGAGACCCACAGCCTGAGCAACGGCACCACGGTGATCGATGACGGCCTCGTGCTGCCGCTGGGCAACTCGACCTTCTTTGTCTACGCCGAGCTGACGGTGTCGGCCTTGGCGGTCGGCAACTGGGAGGGCGGTGGCTGGGACGCGGTGGCCGACTTCGGCAACACCCTGCACTTCAACTGGACCCTGCCCGAGGGCGTCAGCTACAGCTCGGCCTCGGGACAGTTCATGACGGCAGTGCCTGAGCCGGCGGCCTGGCTGCTGATGAGCGGCGGGCTCGCGGGTCTGCTGCTGCGCCGCCGCGCCTGTCAGCCCTCCAGCCCCGGCTCGGCCAGCAGCCGCCCGCGCCCGGCGCGCTTGGCCTCGTAGAGCGCGGCGTCGGCGCGGCGCATCAGGTCGGCGATATTGCGGTCGCCATGGCGCAGCCGGGCCCAGCCGGCGCTGAAGTCGAGCGCGAAGCCCAGCTCCTTGGGCGCCATCAGGGCCAGCGCGTCGCGCATGCGCTTGTCCAGCGCCTGCGGGCCCTGGGCGTCGCAGCGCGCCATCAGCACCGCGAATTCCTCGCCGCCGACCCGGCCGACCAGATCGCCGAGCCGCTGCTGCTCGCGCAGGCAGCGGGCGAACAGCTGCAACGCCTTGTCGCCGACCTCGTGGCCATGGCTGTCGTTGACGGCCTTGAAGAAGTCGATGTCCAGCATCATCAGCGCCAACGGCTCCTGGTAGCGCCGCGCCATCGAGATCATGTCGACCGCGCGGGCGCTGAAGGCGCGGCGGTTGTTCAGACCGGTCAGCACATCGGTCTGGGCCAGGCGCAGAAAGGCGCCCTCGGTCTCGCCGCGCCAGGCCACCAGCACGGCCGCCAGGCTCAGCGTCACCGCGACATTGCTGAGCACGGCGGCCAGCACATTGACCGGGTGCGGGGTGTAGAAGTCGGGGTAGCTGGCGGTAGCGAACACCGCCAGCCAGGCACGCCACAGGGTCAGCAGCGCCAGCAGCAGCAGGCAGCCCAGCAGCAGGCCGCGCCAGCGCCGGCTCGGCCGCGCCAGTTCGGGCTCCAGCGCCTTGGGCGGCTGGGCCAGCGTGACGCAGATCATCAGGAGCTGCAGCACGAAGACCAGATTGGACAGGCCGACCCGCCAGACATAGCTGTCGAAGCTCAGCAGATAGAGCAGGGCCACCGCCGGCGGCAGCGCCAGCATCAGGCGCCGGCCGCGGCGCCGGCCCAGCCAGTCATTCATCGCCAGCCACAAGGCGCTCAGCGAGGCGCTGATCAGGCCCATCGCCAGCGTGCCCAGCGCCCGGTCCCACAGCACCGAGGCCAGCAGCAGGGCCAGCCAGCCGGCGCCCTGCAAGCCCATGCCGACCTGGGCATGGCGGGCGCCGGGGCTGGCGTTGCGCCAGCCCATCAGCACCGGCAGCACCAGGGCCAGGGCCAGGGCCTGGATCACGAGCAGACTGAAAAGCGTGGCGATATCGAAGTGCATGGCGGTCTGAATGAGCAGGCCTGTGGCCCGTGCATTGTGGTGGCATTTCGGGCCGCGCACCAATCTGTCGCGTGCCGTGCGCAATCTGGCGCGCCCGGGCTTGGCTTGATGCGCGGCAAATGCGACCATCGGTCGTCGGGCAGTGCAGGGAGCTAAAGAAATGCCTATGAGCCAGCGGCCGCTCGTCCTGATCGTGGACGACAACGCCGAGAACTTGACCGTGCTGGGTGAACTGTTGCAGCCGCTTTACCAGGTGAGGGCGGCCAACTCGGGCGAGCGGGCGCTGCAGCTGATGCGGCTGGAGCCGCTGCCCAGCCTGATCCTGCTGGATGTGATGATGCCGGGCCTGGACGGCTATGCGGTGCTGGAGCGGCTGCGCGCCGAGCCGCGCAGCCGCAGCGTGCCGGTGATCTTCGTCACCGCGATGGGGGCCACCGAGGACGAGGAGCGCGGCCTGCTGCACGGCGCGGTGGACTACATCACCAAGCCGATACGGCCGCCGGTGCTGCTGGCCCGGGTGGCCGCCCATGTGGAGCTGAGCCGCGCGCGCGAACGCCTGGCCGACCAGAACCATGACCTGGAACTCGAGATCGAGCGCCGCATGGCCGAGAACCAGCGCCTGCGCGATATCGGCATCCATGCGCTGGCCCGCCTGGCCGAGACCCGCGACAACGAGACCGGCAACCATCTGCGCCGCACCCGCGAATATGTGCGCCAGCTGGGCACGCAGCTGATCGGCAAAGCGCGGTTCGCGAGGCGCCTGGATGCCAAGACGGTGGACCTGATGGCGCGTTCGGCACCCTTGCACGATATCGGCAAGGTCGGCATCCCGGACCGCATTCTCTGCAAGCCCGGCAAGCTCGATGCCGACGAATGGCTGATCATGAAGACGCATGCCGCCCTCGGTGCCGAGGCGATCGAGCTGGCCGAGCGCGACGCCGGGCCGGGCGGCGGTGCTGTCGACTTCCTGCACTATGCCAAGGACATCGCACGCAGCCATCACGAGCGCTGGGACGGCGGCGGCTACCCGCAGGGTCTGGTGGGCGAGGCGATCCCTCTGGCGGCGCGGCTGATGGCGGTGGCCGATGTGTTCGACGCACTGATCAGCCCCCGCGTCTACAAAAAAGCCTGGAGCTACGAGGCGGCGCGCGCCCATATCGTCGAGCAGAGCGGCAGCCACTTCGATCCGGATGTGGTCGATGCCTTTGTCGCCAGCTTCGACGAGTTCTGCGCGATCGCCCGGCGCCTGGCCGATCCCGGGCACGAACCCTCGGCCGCAGCGGTCGCCGAGCGTTAGATGCCAGGCGTTCCGACCCTGCCCGTGCCGGCGCGTCGTGCGCAAAACCTGACCCTGCTGGCGACCGTGCTGGGCCTGCTGCTGCTGGGCCTGCTGGCGCTCGACTACTCGCGGCGCCAGCAGCGCGCGCAGGAGGCGGCGCGGCTGGACACCATTGCCGAGCTGCGCGCCAGCCAGGTGCGGGCCTGGCTCGAGACGCAGCTGCGCGCCGCCAGCTTTGTCGCCGAGCATGGCCAGCTGGGCGAGTGGTACCAGGCCTGGACCGAGCGTGCCGACACTGGCGCGCAGCAGCGCCTGATGCAGGAGCTGACGCGCTTTGCCGGCGCCATGCAGATGCGCCGGGTGCTGCTGCTCGACGCGCAGGCCCGCATCGTCGCGGGAGAAAAGCCCGGGCCCGACCGGCCGCCGCCCGAGCTGCACGCCGCCGTGCGGCAGGCGCTGGCCAGCGGCAAGATCGCGCGCACCGACATCTATGTGGTCGAGTCGGCCGCGCTGCCGGAACGGCTGGACATCGTCGTGCCGCTGCGTGCGCGCGCCGGCGCGGCGCTGCCTGCCGCCGTGGTGCTGCGCATCAGCCCCTGGGACCAGCTCTACCCGCTGCTCGCGGCCTGGCCGCTGCCCAGCCAGAGCGGCGAGTCGGTGCTGTGGCAGCGCGTCGGCGACGAGGCGCTGGCGCTCAGCGAGCTGCGCCAGCGGCCCGGCTCGGCCGGCCGGTTGCGCCGGCCGCTGGACCGGCCCGAGCTGCTGGTGGGTCAGGCGCTGCGGGAGGGCGCGCTGCCGGGCCGCACCATAGACGGCCTCGACTATGCCGGCGTGCCCTCGCTGGGCGCGCTGCGCGCCGTACCCGGCACCGACTGGCTGCTGGTCAGCAAGGTGGCGCGTGCCGAGGTCGATGCCAAGGTCTGGGGCGAGGCACGCTGGATAGTCGCGAGCACCTTGCTGGCCCTGCTGATCGCCGCCGTGGTCTGGCGGCTGCGGCGGCAGCGCGTGGCCCAGGCGCTGCTGGCCGAGAGCGAGCTGCGCAGCCGCACGCTGCTGGAGGCGCTGGCCGACGGTGTCTTCGTGGCCCAGGACCTGCGTTTCGTGTTCGCCAATCCGGCCCTGCCCAAGCTGCTGGGCTATACCGAGGACGAGTTCGTCGGCCTGCCGTTCGCGGCGGTGGTGGCGCCCGAGTTCCTGGAGCTGTGGACCGCGCGCTTTCTGGCGCGCACCGGCACCGGTCCCGAGCCCCAGCGCCACTACGAGCTGTGCTGGCTCGACAAGCAGGGCCAGCGGGTCTGGATCGAGCTGCGCGCCAGCCGCATGAGCTATCAGGGCCGGCCGGCGGTGCTGGGCATCGTCAGCGACATCGGCGAGCGCCGCCGCATCGAGCAGGCGCTGCAGGAGTCGTCGGAGCTGCTGCGCGCGGACATCGACGAGCGCCAGCGCATCGAGCAGGCGCTGCAGGAGAGCGAGCGCCTGTACCGCTCGATGGTCTCGGCCCTCAGCGAGGGCGTGATCATCTTCGACATTGACGGGCGCGTGCTGGCCAGCAACCCGGCCGCCGAACGCATCCTGGGCTACAGCCAGGCGCAGATGCAGGCGGCCGACTGGAAGTGGCGCGCGCTCGAGATGTGCGACAACGAGGGCCAGCCGCTGGCGGCCAGCGAGCTGCCGCTGACCCGTGTGCTGAGCACCGGCCAGGGCCAGCAGGGCATGCAGCTGGGCGTGCGCAGCCAGGCCGGCCAGCGGCGCTGGCTCAAGCTCAATGCCGAGCCGGTGCGCTCGACCGACGGCCAGAGCATCGTCAGCGTCGTCAGCTCCTTCACCGACATCAGCGACCGGCGTTCCAGCGAACAACTGCTGCGCAAGCTCTCGCTGGCGGTCGAGCAAAGCCCCACCAGCATCCTGATCTCGGACCTGGCCGGCGCGATCGAATACGTCAACGCGGCCTTCACCCGCATCAACGGCTTCAGCCGCCAGGAGGTGCTGGGCCGCACGCGGCTGGAGCTGCAGCCGCAGCGCGGCCCGCGCGAGCGCGTGCAGCAGATGCGGCGGTCCGTGCAGCAGGGGCAGAACTGGTCGGGCGAGCTGCTGAACCATCGCAAGAACGGCGAGATTTTTCACGAGTTTGTCCATATGGCGCCGATCCGCCAGGCCGACGGGCGCGTCACCCATGTGCTGGCGATCGGCGAGGACATCAGCGCGCACAAGCGCCAGAGCGCCGAACTCGACCAGCACCGCCACCATCTGCAGGAGCTGGTGCAGGCACGCACCGCCGAGCTGGCCGAGGCCACCCAGGCGGCCCAGGCCGCCAGCCTGGCCAAGAGCGCCTTCCTGGCCAATATGAGCCACGAGATCCGCACGCCGATGAATGCCATCCTCGGCCTGACCCATCTGCTGCGGCGCGACAGCCGCGATGCGCTGGCCCAGGACCGGCTGGCCAAGCTCGACGGCGCGGCCCAGCACCTGCTGCAGGTCATCAACGACATCCTCGATCTCTCCAAGATCGAGTCCGGCAAGCTGGAGCTGGAGGACCAGCCCTTCGCGCTGCGCGAGCTGCTGACGCGCTGCTGCGATCTGGTCGACGAGCGCGCGCGCGACAAGGGCCTGCAGCTGAGCCTGATGGCCGACACGCTGCCGCCCTGGGTGCGCGGCGACGCGACCCGCCTGTCGCAGGCGCTGCTGAACCTGCTCAGCAATGCGATCAAGTTCACCGAGCAGGGCTCGGTGCGTCTGCGCGGCGAAGCGCTCAGCCCTGAGCTGCTGCGCTTCGAGGTCAGCGACACCGGCGTGGGTATCACGGCCGAGCAGCAGCAGCGCCTGTTCCGCGTCTTCGAGCAGGGCGACAGCTCGACCACGCGGCGCTACGGTGGCACCGGCCTGGGCCTGGCCATCACCCGCCATCTGGCCGAGCTGATGGGCGGCGAGGTCGGTGTCGACAGCCAGCCCGGGCGGGGCAGCCGCTTCTGGTTCACCGCGCGCTTGCCGGCGGTCGAGGAGGCCGATGCGGCCGCCGCGATGGCCTCGGCGACGGGCAGCGAGCGCGAGGCGCTGGACCAGCTGGCCAGCCGGCATGGCGGCGCGCACATCCTGCTGGTCGAGGACAACCCGATCAACCAGGACGTGGCCCAGGAGCTGCTGCATGCGGCCGGGCTGACGGTGGACCTGGCCTCGAATGGTCGGCAGGCTCTGCAGCTGGTGCAGCGCAACGACTACCAGCTGGTGCTGATGGACATGCAGATGCCGGTGATGGACGGGCTGCAGGCGACCCGCGAGATCCGCCGCCTGCCCGGCATGGCGGCGCTGCCGATTGTCGCGATGACGGCCAATGCCTTTGGCGAGGACCGCGCCGCCTGCCTGGCCGCCGGCATGAACGACCATGTCGGCAAGCCGGTGGCGCCGGCCCAGCTCTATGCGCGCCTGCTGCAGTGGCTGCCCGCGCGCGCTCACTCGGTCGAGGCGCTGCCGCCGCCGCCCGAGCCGCTGGCCGATGTGGTGGCCAGCGAGGCCGAGCTGCTGCCGGACTGGCTGACGCGGATCCCGGGCCTGGATGTGGTGCAGGGCCTGCGCTACACCGGCGGGCGGCCGGCCACCTACTGGCGCGTGCTGCAGCAGTTCGCCCACCACTTCCGGGACGGCATGCCGGCGCTGGCCGCCGGCATCGAGGTCGGCGCCGGCGACACGCTGCGGCGCTTTGCCCATTCACTCAAGGGCGCGGCGGCGGCGGTCGGGGCTCAGCAACTCAGCGAGCTGGCGGGCCGTATCGAGGCCGGCGACGAGCTGCCGGCGGCGCAGATGCGGCCGCTGGTCGAGCGCGCCTCGGTGGCCCTGGAGGCGCTGGTGCAGGACCTGCGGGCCGCGCCGCTGATGGAGGAGACGCGCCCGGCCGAGCTCGACGAACCGGCCCCCGACCCCGCCAGGCTGGCCGGGCTGGCGGCGCTGCTGGCGGCCGGCGATTTCCGCGCCGTCGAACGCTACCGCGAGCTGGCCTCGGCGCTGCGCGCCCGGCACGGGGCGCGTGCCCATGAGCTCGGCGAGCGCATCCGCGCCTTCGATTTCGAAACCGCGCTGCAGCTGCTGCGCGGACTGGGCTACTGAAACGCCACCTCGGCAAAGCTGCGCAACTTGCGGCTGTGCAGCTGGGTCAGGTGGCGCTTGCGCAGCAGCTCGACCGCGCGCAGCCCGATGCGCAGATGCTGGTCGACCCGCTCGCGATAGAACTGGTTGGCCATGCCGGGTAGCTTGATCTCGCCATGCAGCGGCTTGTCGGAGACGCACAGCAGGGTGCCGTAGGGCACGCGGAAGCGGAAGCCGTTGGCCGCCAGCGTGGCGCTCTCCATGTCCAGCGCCACCGCGCGGCTCTGGCTGAAGCGGCGCTCGGGGCCGCCGTCCAGATGGTTGGGCAGCAGCTCCCAGTTGCGGTTGTCGGTCGAGGCCACGGTGCCGGTGCGGAAGATCTGCTTGAGCGCCGGGCCGGCAAGACCTGTCACCTCGGCCACCGCCTCTTCAAGCGCCTGCTGGATCTCGGCCAGCGGCGGGATCGGCACCCACAGCGGCAGCTCCTCGTCGAGCACATGGTCCTCACGCACATAGCCGTGGGCCAGCACATAGTCGCCCAGCGCCTGGCTGTTGCGCAGCCCGGCGCAGTGGCCCAGCATCAGCCAGGCATGAGGGCGCAGCACCGCGATATGGTCGCTCATGGTCTTGGCATTGGCCGGGCCGACGCCGATGTTCACCATCGTGATGCCGCTGCGGTCCTGGCGGATCAGGTGGTAGGCCGGCATCTGCGGCAGCCGGGGCAGGGCCTGGCCCAAGGCATCGGCCGCTTCGGCCGACAGGCCGACGCGGCGCGTGATGAGATTGCCGGGTTCGACGAAGGCGATGCAGTCGTCGTGCTCATGCGGCTTCGCCGGGTCGGGCGTGCGCGCCATCAACTCATGGCCCAGGCGCACGAACTCGTCGATATAGAACTGGTAGTTGGTGAACAACACGAAGTTCTGGAAGTGGTCGGTCGAGGTGCCGGTGTAGTGGCGCAACCGGTGCAGCGAGTAGTCGACCCGCGGTGCGGTGAACAGGGCCAGCGGCGCCGGCGCGCCGGGTGGGCCCTGGTGGGTGCCATTGGCGATGCCATCGTCCATCGCGGCCAGATCGGGCAGGTCGAACAGATCGCGCATCAGGAGGCGGCGCTCGGCGCTCAGCGCCCCCTCGACATGGTCGTGCTCGCCGAGCGCGAAATGCAGCGGGATCGGTTGGTGGCTGGTGCCCACCTCCAGGCTCACGCCGTGGTTGATCAGCAGCAGGCGGAACTGCTCCAGATAGTAGTCGCCGAACAGATCGGGCCGGGTCAGCGTGGTCTCGTAGACACCGGGCCCGGCGACAAAGCCATAGGCCAGGGTCGAGACCGCGCGCGCCACCGTGCGGGTGTGGATGCGCACAAAGGGGTAGCAGGCGCGCACCCGGCCGATCTCCTCGCCGGCAACGAAGCGCTGCAGCGCCTCGCGCAGGCTGGCGACGCTGGCGGCATAGATCTCCTGGGCGCGCGCCAGCGCGGCCTCGGCCTGGTCAAACGCGGTGGGGGCGAAGAAGGGCGGCTTGTTCATCATGGCGCCATTGTGGCGCGGCGGCGCAGGCCTCCAGCTCGCCGCGCCCCAATCCCAGGTCCAGCAGCTCGCGCTCGCTCATTGCGAGCAGCTGGCGGCGGGCGGCGTGGCGGCGCAGCGCCGCATGCCAGCGCTGGCTGAGGCATTGCAAAAGCGTCGAGGCGTGATCGTCTGGCATGGGGGCTTCCGGTGGTGATGCTCGCCATGCTCGGCCCTCGACTAAGATTTGAAAAGTTGAATCGTCTGATCACAGCCAACAGGAATTCCTATGCGTAGCCTGAATCTCGACCAGTTGCGCAGCCTGGTGGCGATTGCCGACCTGGGCAGTTTCGCGGCCGCCGCCCAGGCCCTGCACCTGGCAGCGCCGACCATCAGCCTGCAGATCAGCGAGCTGGAGTCGCGGGTCGGCGCCCAGCTGCTGCAGCGCGGCCGGCGCGGCGCGTTGCCGACCTCGGCCGGGGCTCTGTTGGTGCAGCGCGCACGCGGCCTGCTGCGCGAGGCCGAGGAAACGCTGGCCGAGCTGGGCCGCCATGCCAAGGGCCTGGCGGGTCGGGTGCGGCTGGCCGCCCAGACCGGGGTGGCCGCCCATGTGCTGCCGCCGCTGCTGCTGCCGCTGGCGGCGCAGCGGCCCGAGATCGAGCTGGCACTGAGCGTGCTGGGCACCCATCACACGCTGGCGGGCCTGCTGGCCGGCACGCTGGACATCGGCATCGTGACCCTGCCGATCGAGCCGCAGCCGGGCCTGCAGTGCCGGCCCTGGCGGCGCGATCCTATGCTGGCCTGCCTGCCGCCGCTCTGGCAGGTGCCGGCCCGCATCACGCCGGCCTGGCTGGCCGACCGCCCGATGATCGTCAATGACGCCAGCACCCAGATGCAGCGGATGACGCTGGCCTGGTTCGGCGCAGCTGGCCAGGTGCCGCGGCCCGGCATCGAGCTCAACTACACGGAGGCGATGAAGAGCCTGGTGGCGGCCGGCTATGGCGCGGCCATCCTGCCTATCGAGGCCGAAGCCGAGGACCGGCATGCCATGCAGCTGCGGCCCCTGTCGCCGCCGCTATGGCGCGAGCTGGGCCTGGTACACCGGCCGCGCGAGCTGCTGGCGCCCTCGGTCTGGCCGGTGCTGGACGCGCTGCTGGGCGCCGCCCAGCCCAAGCCCCACACCGCTCAGGCCGCCTCCAGAACGAAGCCGACACCGCGCACCGTGCGCACATAGCCGTCGCCGATCTTCTTGCGCAGATTGAAGATGTGCACGTCCAGCGCATGGCTGTCCGAGTGGGGCAGGGCCTGCGCCTCCAGCTCGCGGCGCGTCACGACATGGCCGCTGCGCTTGATCAGGGTCAGCAGGATGCTGAACTCGGTGCGCGAGAGATTGATCGCCTGGCTGCCGCGCGTCAGCGCCATGCGGCCCTCGTCCAGCGACAAGTCGCGGGCCTGCCAGGCCAGTGGCTCATCGGATGAGCCTTGCAGGCCCGAGCGCCGCGCCAGCGCGCGCAGCCGCGCCAGCAGCTCGGCACTGGCAAAAGGCTTGACCAGATAGTCGTCCGCGCCGCTGTCCAGGCCTTCGAGCCGGTCCTCGATGCCGTCGCGCGCGGTGATCACGATGACGGGCAGCTGCGGGTCCTGCTGGCGCAGCTTCAGCAGCAGCGCCAGCCCGCAGCCATCGGGTAAACCCAGGTCCAGCACCAGGGCGTTGAAGCGCCGCTCCAGCAGCTGCTGCTGGGCGTCGACCAGGCGTCGCACCCAGACCAATTCATGACCGCCCTCGCTCAGTAGCGCATGCAGTGAGCGTCCCAGCTCCAGGTCGTCCTCTACCAGGCAGATCTTCATCGCCGCGTCCTTCTGTGGCGTCGCATCGGTGCACTCTTAATCATCTCTTGAGCCACCGCGAACGCTATCCATCGGATGATTCATACAACCAATAGCGTACCAGTGCCCCCTTGCACCGGACAGCGGGAAAAACCAGAGGAGTGTGGCGAGATGCGAGTGTTCAAGGGCCTTCTGGCCGTTTCTGTCGGTTCGGCCATCTGGGTCATGTCGGCTGTTGCTGCGCTTGCGGCCCCGACGACGACGATGGTGCCGGCCGCGCAGATGCTGCCCAGCAAGGCGCAGTTCGACACCCTGTTTCCGCAGCGCATTGCCTTCTACAGCTACGAGGGTTTTGTCGCTGCCGTGCGCCAGACCCCGGGCTTCGCTGCCTGGGGCAGCGTCGAGCAGCGCAGCCAGGAGATGGCCGCCTTTCTGGGGCAGATCGCCCATGAGTCGGACGAGCTGCGCGCCCAGCGCGAGTACCGCAAGGAGAACTGGGGACACTACTGCCGCCAGGGGCCGGGCGAGTCCTGCGCGCCGGGCCAGCAGTATTACGGGCGCGGCCCGATCCAGCTGAGCTGGAACTACCAGTACAAGCGCGCCGGCGACTTCCTCGGCCTGGACCTGTGGTCCGATCCCGACCTGGTCGCGCGCGACGCCACCGTCGCCTGGCGCACCGCCCTCTGGTACTGGATGACCCAGCCCGGCGAGTCGACTCGTTCGCCGCACCAGGCGCTGCGCGACCAGCTCGGCTTCGGCGCCACCACGCGCGCCATCAACGGCACGCTGGAGTGCGACAAGCCGGCCGACCCCGACGCGCTGCGCAAGAACCAGCGCCGTATCGATTTTTACAAACACGCCAGTCAGCTGTTTGGCGTTCCCCTCTTGCACCCGTTGGGGTGCTGATTACCGGAGTCCAAGACCATGCGAGAGAAGAAGACGATGCACAGACAGTCCGCCATCGCAGCCGCCGTGCTGCTGAGCCTGAGCCTGCCCGCCCAGGCACAGGAAACCCCCAAGCAGGACGGCGCCAAGAAGCTGGAGACCGTCGTGGTCACCGGCATCCGCGCCAGCCTGAAGAAGGCGCTCGACACCAAGCGCGATGCCGAATCCATCATCGATGTCGTTACCGCCGAGGATGTGGGCAAGTTCCCGGCCACCAATGTGGCCGAGGCCATCACGGTGATTCCCGGCGTGACCATCGACAAGGCCTTCGGCCAGGGCGAGAAGATCTCCATCCTGGGCACCGACCCGGCGCTCAACCGCACCCTGCTCAACGGCCAGGCGATCGCCTCGGGTGACTGGTTCATGGCCGAACAGCAGGGCCGCAGCTTCAACTACACGCTGCTGGCACCGCAGCTGGTCAACAAGGTCGAGGTGCACAAATCGCCGGAGGCCTGGCTGGATGAAGGCTCGGTGGGCGGCACGGTCAATATCAGCACCCGCAAGCCGCTGGACATGAAGGCCCTGACCCTGGCCGGCTCGGCGAGCTATCTCTACAACGACCGCGTCGGCAGCGGCAAGCCCACGCTGTCGGGCCTGTTCGGCTGGAAGAACGAGGCCAACACCTTCGGCATGCTGGTATCGGCGCAGCGCTCGGAGGAGCGCATCCGTCGCGACGGTGTCGAGTCCTACGGCACCGTGCGCGGCAGCGCCTACATCAACGGCTCGGGTGGCTCGCCCAACTCGGTCACCACCACCAGCACCGACTGGTCGCAGAACCCGCCGGCGACCATGCCGCCGAGCTGCGTCGGCGACTGCCGCACCACGCTGCTGGCCAACCCGAACGCGATCGCGCCGAACTCGATCAGCGCGCACTACTTCGACCAGACCCGGGATCGCGACACGCTCTCGCTGTCGCTGCAGGCCAAGCCGCACAAGAAGCTCGACGTCGAGTTCAATCTGCTGGACGTCAAGGCCAAGTACGACAACATCACGCACTCGATGTTTGCCTTCAATGGCAACCCCTGGAACTCGCTGAACGCGCTGACCGACCTGACCGTGGACGGCGGCGTCATCACCAAGGCCTCGTTCCGCAACGGGCTGACGGTCTATGACCTGATCAACCGCCGCGCCACGGTGGATACCGATTCCAAGGACCTGAAGCTGACCTGGAAGGAAGACCGCTGGTTCGCCTCGGCCCATGCCGGCAGTTCCAAGGCTACCGGCGGCACCGACCGCCAGGTGTTCGGTGAGTTTCTCGGCAAGGCCCATTACAACTATGACCTGAGCGGCTCGGTGCCCAAGCTGAACTTCACCGGCTACCAGACCGCGCAGCTCAGAGATATCGCCGTGCACATGCCCCCGGCCAAGGTGGGCAACCCGATGAATGACCCGCAGGGCTTCCGCATCAGCGGCGGCAATCCCGACCCCTGGCACACCAACCCGCCGAACGCGACCAACTGGGCGGCGGGCTGGGGCGGCAATATCGTCGCCAAGCCGACCAGGGACGAGGAAAAGTACTTCCAGGCCGACTTCGGCATCAAGTTCGTCGACTCGCCGATCCACCAGGTCCGTTTCGGCGTCAAGCGCCGCGAGCATGAAACCGCGCAAACCATGGCCGGCATTTCGCTCGCCGCGATCGAGGGCTATGGCGATCTGAGCGCCACCCAGTTCAGCCCGAAACCTGTGCCCAGCGGCTATCTCGCCGGCTTCGGCGATGTGGGTGATCTCAACAAGCGCTTCATGATCGATGGCTGGGCACTGGCCGACTACATCAACAGCGGCAAGTGGCTGGCGCCCTGGCAGACCATGCCCACGCCGAGCACTTTCAGCGACCCCTCCTATGCCGCCAACACCTGGGCGGTGAAGGAGACCGTCAACGCCGGTTATGTGCAGGCCGACTTCAGCCAGGACCGGCTGCGCGGCAATGTCGGCGTGCGCCTGGTCAAGACCGAATCCAACAGCATGGGCTGGGCCTGCACCGTCAACACCAGCCCCTGCCCGGCCGACAAGTACGCCCCGACCAGCGTCAAGAAGAGCTACACCAACACCCTGCCTAGCCTGAACGTGGTCTATGACCTGAACGACAGCGTGGTGCTGCGCGGCTCGGCGGCCAAGGTCATGGCGCGCCCGAACTACGGCGATATGTCCAGCTATCTGTGGATCGGTGATGCGACCCTGACCGGCGGCGGCGGCAACCCCGACCTGAAACCCTACCGCTCCACCAATCTGGACTTCTCGGCCGAGTGGTACTTCGCCAGCAACGCCATCCTGGCCGGCACCGTGTTCCACAAAAAGGTGGACGACTACGTCCTGACCACCACCCGCAAGGAGACCCACTACAACCAGAACCAGCAGAGGAACACCGAGTACGACATCTCGCGTCCCAGCAATGCCGGCAGCGCGACGATCAAGGGCTTCTCGCTGGCCTACCAGGCGACCTTCGGCAACGGCCTGGGCCTGCTGACCAACTACACCCATGCCGAGGCCAAGGCAGCGACGGGCGCCCGCCTACCCTTCAACTCCAAGCACCAGGTGACCTTCAGTCCCTTCTATGAGACCGACCGCTGGAGCGCTCGCACCACCTACTCCTGGCGTTCCAAGTACTACACCCAGGCCGACCGTGGCAACTTCCTGGTCACCGACGACTACGGTTCGCTGGAAGCCAATGTCAACTTCAAGATCACCGACAAGCTGACCCTGGGGCTGGACGCGATGAATCTGCTGGACAGCGAGTACCGCTCCTACGCCGAAGTGGCCGGGGTGGCGGCCACCGAGAAGCTGACGCGCGGCATCTACAAGACCGGCCGCCGCTATATGGCCACGCTGCGCTTCACCTACTGATGCAGTGCCGGCAACACGCAGCTGTTGCCGTTCTCTGCCGCCTTCTCTGATGTCAAAGGGCCTGGGATTTCCAGGCCCTTTTTTTGTCGCGAGCTAGGCCGCCGGGAAGCTCAGGCTGACGCACAGGCCGCGGCCATCGGGGCCGTCGTCCATGCGCAGCTGTGCGCCATGCTGGGCCGCTGCGCGCTCGACGATGGCCAGGCCCAGGCCGCTGCCGGGCTGCTCGCCGTCGTGCAGGCGGAAGAAGCGCTCGAACACCTTCTGGCGCAGTGCCACCGGGATGCCCGGGCCCTGGTCGCAGACCGACAGGCCCAGGCCGCCCTCGGGCTGTGGCGCCAGCCGCACCAGCACCTGGCTGCCGGGCGGCGAGTACTTGACGGCGTTGTCCACCAGGTTGTCGATCAGCGAGCCCATGTTCTCGCGGTTCATGCGGATCCGGCATTCCTCGGGCGCGCTCAGCTCCACCTCGATGCCGCGCCGCAGTGCCAGCTGGCTGGCCAGCACGATGCGGTCGCGCGTCAGCGTCACCAGGTCATGCTCGCGCATGTCCATCGCGTCCAGATCGGCGCCCGAGCGCGCCAGCGCCAGCAGCTGGTGCACCGTGTGGGTGGCGCGTTTGACGCCCTCGGTCAGGCGCTGTGCGGCCTCGGCCTGGCGCGCTGTCGCGGCGCTGCCCTCCAGTTGCTCGGCGTTCAGCTGTATCACCGCCAAGGGCGTCTTCAGCTCGTGAGCGGCGTCGAGCAGGAACTCGCGCTCGCGCTCCAGGCGCTGTTGCAGCCGGTTCATCAGCGCGTTGACCGAATTGACGACCGGCGCCAGCTCCACATAGGGCGAGCTGGGCAGCGGCGACAGGTCCTTGGCCGAGCGCTGCGAGATCTGCGCGCCGATGCGCCGCAGCGGCGCGAAGCCGCGCCGGAACAGCAACCAGACCGGCAGTACCAGCAGCGGCAGGCCGTAGAGCAGCGGGCGGGCGTAGTAGCTGAAGCCCTTGACGCTGAAATGCCAGTCGCCCGGCATCTCCTGCCAGCGCCGCACGGTCAGGCCCTGCTCGGGCGCGCTGGCCTCGGTGTAGAGCCAGAGCTTGTCGCTCTCCAGCCGGTCCAGCTGTGGCGGTGCGCGGTCCTTGGGATCGGGGGGCGCGAGCTGCTGGCGCAGCTGGCCGTGCTGCCAGACCTGCACCACGCTGTGCGGCGTCCGATGGCCCTTCTGGCGCCATTCGGCATTGCGCAGCTCCTCCAGATCGCTCAGCGCGGCATTGATGGCGGCGGGGTCGTCGAGCTTGTCCTGCAGCTGGGCCCGCACCAGCTGGGCCCAGAGCTTGTTTTCGGCCTGGCCGTTGCGGCTTTGCAGCAGGCTGATGTCGGCCAATTCGCGCACGATCAACCCGGCCCAGGTCAGGAAGATCACCGCGAACACCGCGCCCATGGTGCGGTTGAACAGGGATCGGTGCGCCGGCGGCGGGGCGGTCTCGGCGCTCATGCCTGGCTCTCCACCAGAAAGCCGACGCCGCGCACGGTGCGGATATAGCCCTCGCCGAGCTTTCTGCGCAGGTTGAAGATGTGCACGTCCAGGCTGCGTCCGTCGGTATGGGTCAAGGCCTTGGCCTCCAGTTGTCTTCGGGTGATCACGCGATCCGGCAGCTTCAGCAGGGCCAGCAGGATGGCGAACTCGGTGCGCGAGAGATTGATGCGCTCCTCGGCGCGCATCAACACCATGCGATGCTCGTCCAGGGTCAGGTCCTTGAGACGCCACTCATGCGGTAGATCGGCCGCCGCGCCGGCCGCACGACGGGTCACCGCGCGCAGCCGCGCCAGCAGCTCGGCGCTGGCAAAGGGCTTGACCAGATAATCGTCGGCGCCGCCGTCGAGCCCGTCCAGCCGGTCCTCGATGCCGTCACGGGCGGTGATCAAGAGGATGGGCAGCTTCTTGTCGATCTGGCGCAGCTGGCGCAACAGGCCCATGCCGTCGCCGTCGGGCAGGCCCAGGTCCAGCAGCACGGCGTCGAAGGCCTGCTCGCTGGTCCAGTAACGCGCATCCGAGGCGCGGCGCACCCAGACCGCCTCGTGGCCGCTTTCCTGCAGCAGGGCTTGCAGCGAACGCCCGAGCTCGAGATCGTCTTCCACCAGGCATATCTTCATGACGGCGCACTGTAGCAACAGCGGCTTTAACAGAGGCTTAACGCAGCCTTGAGGCTTCCTAAAACGAGCACTCGCGATAGTCCGGCCTCGAAGTCACGAGACGGATGTTCATGGAGGAGATGCTTGTGAAGATGCTGAACGGGGCGCTGGCCGCCCTGCTGCTGGCGGCCTGTGCCGCCTGTGTGGGCAGCGGCGCCGAGCCCGAGCCCGAGCCGGGCATGGCCGTGCAGTTCCTGCCCAGCCGGACACAGTTCGATGCGCTGTTCCCCGACCGGCTGAGCTTCTACAGCTACGAGGGCTTTGTGCAGGCCGCCGCCAGCTATCCGGACTTCGCCGGACGTGGCAGCGACGCGGTACGCCGGCGCGAGATGGCCGCCTTCCTGGCCAATATCGCCCATGAGTCCGACTTCCTGCGTGCGCTGCGCGAGTACAACCAGGCCAACCACAACAACTACTGCCGCCAGGGCCCCGGCGAGAGCTGCGCGCCCGGCCAGCAGTACTACGGGCGCGGCCCTATCCAGCTGAGCTGGAACTACCAGTACCTGGCGGCCGGCCAGGCCCTGGGTCTGGGCCAGGAACTCTGGGCCGACCCCGATCGTGTGGCGCGTGACGCCACGATCGCCTGGCAGACGGCCATCTGGTACTGGATGACCAACAACGGCCCGGGCTCCATACCGGCCCACCGCGCCATCGTCGACGGCGCCGGCTTCGGCGAAGCGGTGCGCGCCATCAATGGCGCCATCGAGTGCGACAAGGGCCCCGACGCGCCGACCGCGCGCAATCTGGCCCGGCGTGTCGAGCTGTTCCGTAGCTACAGCGCGATGTTCAAGGTAGAGCCGGGCCAGGGGCTCGGCTGCTGAGGCTCCCAAGCGCCATCAATCAAGCCACCAATCAATACCAACCCTGAAGGAGACGAGATGAGAAAGAAGAAGATGGGGGCGTTGGCCCCGACACCGCGCCGCAGCGCCAGCAGTCTGGCGGTCAGTGGACTGGTGCTGAGCCTTTGGTTGCCGACGGCCATGGCCGAGGACAAGGACGAAGAAAAGCCCAAGGCCGCCGTCAACGAGCTGCCGCAGGTGACGGTAACCGCGACCCGTAGCAAGACTGCCCTGATGAAGACACCGGTGGCCGTCAGCGCCATCAGCAGCGACGACCTCCTGCGCGACAACATCAAGGAGATCCGTAACCTCAGCGGCTATGTGCCCAATGTGCAGTTCGGCATGTCGCCGGCCGACGGCGGCGTGCTGATGTCGATCCGCGGCGTCAGTTCCACCAACTTCACCGAGATCGGCGATCCGGCGGTGGGTGTGCATGTGGACGGCATCTACTCGGCACGGCCGCAAGGTGCGCTGGCGCTGATGTTTGACCTGGAAGGCGTCGAGGTGCTGCGCGGCGCGCAGGGCACCCTGTTCGGCAAGGGCTCCACCGCCGGCGTGATCAACATCCTGCCGGCCAAGCCCGACTTCAAACGCGATTACGGCTGGACCTCGGCCCAGATGGGCAGCTTCAACAACCGCGAGCTGCGCACCGTCTACAACAAGTCCCTGGGTGAGAAGTTCGCGATCCGGATGGCCTATATGCGCGATCTGCGCGACGGCTTCATCACGCAGGAGCGCGACATGACGGACCGCGGCTACCGCAAGCCCGACGGCAAGGGCGGCTTCGTCTTCACGCCCAATGGCAAGCCCGATACCGATCAGCGCTTCAATCGCGTGCTCAAGCCCAGCGAGTATTACTACAACTCCAACCAATGGGCCGGCCGCCTGAGCGCGCGCTGGGCGATTTCGCCGAGCCTGGAATGGCAGGGCACGGTAGAGCGCTTCCACAACAAGGGCGCCGGTGAAGTGCAGTTGCGCGATTGCGAGATGGCGGCCGGCACGCCGCGCGCCTGCGGTTCCGAGGGCCAGTGGTACGCCAAGATCAATGTGCCGGGCAAGCTCGACATGAGCATCGACAGCGTGCGCAACTTCCTCAGCTGGAAGGTCAGCGACACGGTCGAACTGCAGCTGCGCAACAGCTTCTCGGTGCAAAAACGCAAGCAGCATCAGGACAATGACGGCGGCCTTCACGCCATCGACAGCGATGTGTTCACGCTCAATGCCGATGGCACCGCGGTCGGCGGCGACAACCCCAACGTCACCGATCAGGCCACCTTCACGCTGGACTCCAAGTACAAGACCGTGGTCAACGAACTGCAGCTCAAGCAGGAGACCAAGAACTGGCGCTATGTGCTTGGTGCCTTCCAGATGCACGAGAAGAACTCCATCCTGATGGGGCAGGACAATCTGGTGGTGGGCGGCTGGCCTGGCAAGCTCTATCCGACGGGCCACCTCTGGGACCAGCCGAACCGCCAGGTGAAGTCCAAGGCCTTGTTCGGTCAGGGTGACTTCCGCTTCCTGCCGCAGTGGACTGCCACGGCCGGCCTGCGCATCAGCCGCGACGGCCGCAGCGACGCCGGCGGCCGCTCCAGCGAGAACTATGCCGGTCAGGAGACACCCTGGTACTACAACGGCAAGCACAAGCCGGGCCCGATCGGCCAAGGCATGCCGCATGACGGCGGCGACCTGACCCTCGAGATGGGGCCGTTTGCCGGCTTCAAGAGCTTTCCTGCAGTCCACAACGAGAACACCAAGAGCGAGACCTACAAGAACACCAGCTATCGCCTGGGTCTGCAGTTCGATGTGGACAAGAACCACATGCTGTTCTCCTCGCTGGCCACGGCCTACCGCCCCGGCGGCTTCTCCGACCGCACCGACCGCTGCGGTGGCAGCAACCACCGCTGCGCCTTCCCCGAGGACGAAGCCACCCGCGTCTACTACCGCGAGTACGAATCGGAGAAGACCCGCAACTTCGAGGTCGGCTACAAGGGCCGCCTGATGGACCGCAAGCTGGATCTGAGCGTGGTGCTGTTCAACACCGATTTCGACGGCATGCATTACACCAACACCTCGGCCATCGGCGTGCGCAAGATGACCCCCGCCTATTGCGGCATCCCGGTGGGTACCTCGGACTGCGTGGTGCAGGGCTGGGTGACGCGCAATATCGGCAAGTCGGCGATTCGCGGCATGGAGCTGGAGTTCAAGGCCCTGCCATGGCAGGACGGCCAGCTGTGGGGCTATGTGTCGCTGCTTGATACCAAGATCAAGGAGTGGGATGTCTATGACGACAACTGGTTGTGCAGCAACCGGACCGGACAGTACGCCTGCCCGGAGATCGTCGCCAACACCCCGGGTGTCAACAAGAATACGGTCGGTCGGCGCCAGATCAATCTGGCCGGCAAGTCCCTGCCGAACTCGCCCAAGTACTCCTACTCGCTCAATTACTCGCATCAGTTCGCTTGGGGTGACGACATCAGCATCACGCCGACGCTGGGCTATCGCTGGCAGAGCCGCATGTACTTCACGCCACGCAATCTGGACGACCCGCAGTACGGCGCTTTCCAGAAGGCCTATGGCAATGTGAATGCGTCGGTCAAGGTGGCGGGCAACAACGGCAAGTGGGACGTGGAGCTGTGGGGCACCAATCTGACCGACAACGCGGTCAAGACCTGGATGGACCCGATCACCACCAACCACGGCATCCGCGCCAGCTTCGCGCCGCCGCGCCAGTATGGGGTGCGGGCGACCGTGCACTACTGAAGCCAAAGCCCTGCGGGGCGGTACCGCCCCGCATCCCAGCGTTTCTTAATTCAATGCTGAGCCACCTTGAAGGCAAGGCAGACGATAGTAGCGAGTGATGAATTTCTTCTCGGGGCCCTGCCTGCCCCCGGCCTGCTTTTGAACCGTCCCACACCCCTGACCCTGATGCCCTGGCCCAGGGAGCTGCGTTGGCTCGACCGTCTACTGGTCAGCGACAGCGGCCCGGAACTGCCGGCCACCCGTGCGACGCTGCGCCGCATCGCTGATTCCGGTGGCCTGACCCTGCTGCTCGACACCCCCGACGACGGCGCGCCGCCGCCGCCGGACATGGACGAGCGCTACCGCCTGGCGGTGCGCACGGATGGCATCGTGCTGCACGCCGCCACGGTGTTCGGCGCGCTGCGCGGCCTGCAGACGCTCAGCCAATTGCGTCAGCTGCGTGCCGAGGATGGCAAGACCTGTCCCTGCGTCGAGATCATCGACGCACCGGCCTACCCCTGGCGCGGCCTCTTGATCGATGTGGCGCGGCGCTGGCTGCCGCTGCCGGTGCTCAAGCGCCAGCTCGACGGCATGGCCGCCGCCAAGCTCAATGTGCTGCACTGGCATCTGACCGACGACCAGGGCTGGCGCCTGGCGTCCGAACGCTATCCGCGCCTGCAGAGCCATGCCGGCGGCGGGCAGTGCTACAGCCTGGAGGAGGCGCGCGAGCTGGTGGCCTATGCCAGCGAGCGCGGCATCCGCGTCGTGCCCGAGCTCGATGTGCCAGGCCACACGACGGCGCTGGCCGCCGCCTATCCCGAGCTGTTCAGCGCGCCGGGGCCTTACGAGATCGAGCGGGGCTTCGGTGTCTTCAAGCCCTGCCTCGATCCGCGCAAGCCCGAGGTCTACGAGTTCCTCGACCACATCCTGGCCGAGTGGGCCACGGTGTTCCCCGATCCCTTTGTGCATATCGGTGGCGACGAGGTCGAGGGCTGCCATTGGCAGGCGCTGGGCTTGGCGCCGCGCGCCACGCAGGCCTTGTTTAATCGCCGGCTGCTGGAGATCCTGGCCCGCCACGGCAAGACCATGCTGGGCTGGGACGAACTCGGCGAGGACGAGGCGCTGCCGGCCGAGGTGATGGTGCAGTCCTGGCGCGGGCCCGACAGCCTGGCCCGGCTGGCGCGGCGCGGCCATGCGGTGCTGTTGTCGGCCGGCTTCTATCTGGACCAGCCCCATGCCAGCGCCTATCACTGGCGCCGATCCATCCTGCCGCCGGCCGCGCCGCAGCTGCGCTGCCGGGCCGGCGAGCTGGCACGCCATTGGCGCCTGCACCTGGACCTGGGTGTGCAGCAGCTGCGCGCCGAGCTGGCGCTGATCGAGGACAAGGCCGGCCAATGGCGCGGCTGGATCGCTTTCGAGGGCCAGACGCCGTTGGCCCTGCAGACCCTGGCCTGGCGTGGTGCCGAGCTGTGCTTTGGCCTCGACACCTGGATGGGTGAGCTCAGCGCGAGGCTGCACGAGGAAGCGCAGTCGGCGCGGCTGCAGGGTGTGATTCGTATTGCCAATGTGCTTTACCCGGCCGAGGGCGAGGCCCTGTATGCGCCGGACCAACCGAGCGCGGCGCCGGCGCCGCTGGATGAGGCGGCGCTCGCGCGGGTGCGTGGGGCCGAGGCGGCGCTGTGGAGCGAGCTGGTCGACGCCCACAACATCGATCTGCGCCTGTGGCCGCGCCTGTTCGCGGTGGCCGAGCGCTTCTGGTCGGCCGCGCCGCCGCCCGGCGAGGCGGCCATGCTGCAGCGCCTGGACGCGGTCTCGCAGTGGGCCGTGCGCGAGCTTGGCCTGCAGCACGAGGCCCAGCATCGCCAGGGTCTGCTGGCCTTGGTGGACGGCGACGAGCGCGCGCTGGCCGAGCTGCAGCGCCTGGTGCGCCTGCTCGAGCCGGCCGGCTACTACGCCCGCCAGCACCGCAAAAAGCTCAGCGGACGCTACCACCTGGATGAGCCGTTGAACCGCCTGGCCGATGTGCTGCCGGCCGAGAACCGGCTGATGCAGGAGCTGGCGCGTGCACCCATCGATAGTGCGCGCTGGCGCGCGCTGCTGGCCGAAGACTGGGGCGGGCTGCCGGCCCTGCTGCGTGGCTACGCCGGTCTGGCGGCGCTGCTGCCGCTGGCCGAGCGTCTGCCCGGGCTGCGCGTGCTGGGCCTGGAGCTTCTGTATGCTGTCGAGCAGGGCCAGGTCTTGCCCGAGCCGCGGCGCTGCGCCGCCCAGCAAACGCTGGACGCCGCAGCGCCCATGGTCGACGAAGTGGTGCTGGCCCTGGTGCCGGCACTGGAGAGTCTGTTGGAGGCCTGTTCATGAGAGCGAGCCTGATGCTGCTGTGGCTGGGCCTGGCGCTGCCGGTGGCCGCCCAGCCCCTGGACCTGCTGCACTGGTGGACCTCGGGCAGCGAGGCCCAGACCCTGGCCGAAGTGCGCCAGACCGCGCGGGCGGCCGGGGTGGACTGGCGCGAGTCGCCGGTGGCCGGGGCCGGCAATGCCAACACCCTGCTGAAGACCCGCTTCCTATCCGGCCATCCGCCGGCGCTGGCCCAGCTCGACAAGGCGGTCTGGGTCTGGGGCGAGGCCGTGCCGCTGGCCGACCTGACGGCGGTGGCCCGGTCCCAGCGCTGGGGCCAGGTCTTGCCGGCGGCGATCTACACCGAGCTGCTCTACCAGGACAAGGCGGTGGCCGTGCCCATCAACGTGCACCGCCTCAACAGTCTGTGGAGCAACACGACCCTGCTCAAGCGCCATGGCCTGGCCGTGCCGCGCACATGGCCCGAGTTCTTCGCGGCCGCCGAGGTGCTGCAGTCGGCCGGCGTGATTCCGCTGGCCATAGGCGGGACGGTGGGCCAGCAGTTCAGCGTGTTCGCAAACGTCGTGCTGGGGCAGGGCGGGCCGGCCTTCTTCCGCCAGGCCCTGGTCAAGGGTGACGCGACGTTGCTGGGCGGGCCGCAGATGCTCGCGATGCTGCGCGACTTCAAGCGGGTCAAGCGCTATACCGATGCCGGCCAGGTCGGGCGTGACTGGGCCGTGGCCACCAGCCTGCTGATCCAGGGCAAGGCGGCAATGCAGTTCACCGGCGACTGGGCCAATGGCGAGTTCCTGAAGGCCGGCTGGGTGGCCGGGCGCGACTACGAATGCACGGCCGCGCCGGGCCATGGCGATCTGCACTACTTCGAGTTCGATCGCATCCTGTTCTTCAAGCCGGCCAGCCCGGCCCAGGCCCTCCAGCAGGCGCGGCTGGCCGAGGCCCTGCTGCAGCCCGAGGCCTCGACCCGCTTCGCGCGCAGCAAGGGCGGCATCCCGGTGCGGGTCGATGCCGACCTGGCGGGCTTCAACGCCTGCGCCCAGCGCTCCTATGCCGACTTCAAGAAGAGCGGCGCCGACGGCCGCCTGACCCTGGCCCTGGGCGCCCAGCTGCCCGAGGCCACCCACGGCGCCTACCGCGATGTGATCGCAGCCTTCTGGGCCGGCGATCGGATGACGGCCGAGCAGGCGCAGGCGCGCCTCGTGAAGGCGGCCCGAGTGGTCGATTGATGATGAAGCAGCTCTTTCAACGCCACCTGCCGCCGCTGCTGATCGCGCCCTCGCTGATCGTCTGCCTGCTGTTCTTCTACGGCTTCATGGCCTGGACCGGCTGGATCTCGCTGACCCGCTCGGGCCTGCTGCCCAGCAATGACTTCGTCGGCTGGATGCAGTACCAGCGTCTGTTTGCCGATGATCGCTGGTTGGGTGCGCTGGCCAATCTGGCCCGCTTCGCCGGCCTCTTCATCGCGATCCCGCTGGCCCTGGGACTGCTGCTGGCGGTGCTGCTGGACCAGAAGCTGCGCGCCGAGGGCGCGCTGCGCCTGATCTATCTGCACCCGATGGCACTGTCGCTGATCGTCACCGGCACGGTCTGGCGCTGGCTGCTGGACCCCGAGCTGGGCCTGCCGCAGGGTGTGCGCCAGCTCGGCTTCCCTGACTTTCGCTTCGACTGGCTGGCCGACGAGCAGATGGCGCTGTACACGCTGGTGATCGCGGCGGTCTGGCAGATCACCGGCTTTGTGATGGCGGTATTCCTGGCCGGCCTGCGCGGCGTGGACGACGCGGTGGTCAACGCCGCCCGGCTTGACGGCGCGCGCGGCTTCACGCTGTACCGCCGCATCCTGCTGCCGACCCTGGGCCCCAGCCTGTTCTCGGCCCTGCTGGTGCTGCTGCCGGCCTCGATCAAGAGTTTCGATCTGGTGGTGGCGCTGACCGATGGCGGGCCCGGCCACGCCAGCGAGCTGCCGGCCCTGTATATGTTCCAGATGGCTTTCGAGCGCAGCCGCCTCGGCCTGGGCGCGGCCAGCGCGATGGTGATGATGATGATGGTGTTGTCAATTGCACTGCCCTATGCCTATGCGCGTGGCCGTGCCAGCACGCGCCAGGGGGCAGGTCATGCTTAAGCGCAGCCTCGCCTATGCGCTGGCGGCGCTGTTTGCGATTTACTTCATCCTGCCGCTGGCCTTCATGCTCCTGAACTCCTTCAAGAGCGCGGCCGAGCTGCAGCAGGGTGGTTTCCTGGGCTGGCCCCAGGTGCCGGGTCTTGAGGGCTGGCGCCAGGCCTGGGCCGCCCTGGGCGGCAGCTTTGGCAACAGCCTGCTGCTGGCGCTGCCGGTGGTGGCGGCGTCCAGCCTGCTGGCGGCGCTGAACGGCTTCATCCTGTGCAAGTTCCGCTTTCGCGGTAGCGAGGCCATCTTCCTGCTGCTGCTGGTGGCGCTGTTCCTGCCGATCAAGGTCTATCTGCTGCCGCTGGCCATCAGCCTGGCCAGGCTGGGCCTGGACAAGTCACTGGGCGTCTTGATCGCCATCCATGTGATCTACAGCCTTCCGCTGGCGCTGTTCTTCCGCAACCATTACCTGGGCTTTCCGGACGAGCTGCTGCGCGCCGCGCGCATCGACGGCGCCGGCTTCTGGGCCCTGTTCACCCGCATCGTGCTGCCGCTGTCCAAGCCGGTGTTCGTCGTCGTCGTGATCCTGCAGTTCACGACGATCTGGAACGAATACCTGTTCGGCCTGGTCTTCACCGGCGACGGCGACCGGCCCATCACCGCCGCGCTGGCCCAGCTCGGCGCGGCCGGCGAGGGCGGGGTCAAGCAATACAACGTCGAGATGGCCGGCGCCCTGCTGGCGGCCCTGCCGACGCTGGCCGTCTACCTGCTGGCCGGCCGGCATTTCACCCGCGGCCTGGTGGCCGGTGCAGTAAAAGGTTGAGTACAGATGACCGGGCTTGCGATCAAGAATTTGAGCAAGGGCTTCGGTGCCCAGGCGGTGCTGAGGAATATAGAACTGGAGATTGCCGACGGCGAGTTCCTGATACTGGTCGGGCCTTCGGGCTGCGGCAAGTCCACGCTGTTGAACCTGATCGCCGGGCTGGAGACGCCGGACGCCGGCGAGATCCATATCGGCGGCCGGCGTGTTGAACGCTTAAGCCCGCAGGACCGCGATATCGCGATGGTGTTCCAGAGCTATGCGCTCTACCCGAATATGACGGTGGCGCAGAACCTCGGCTTCGGCCTGGAGATGCGTAAGGTGCCCAGGGCCGAGCGCGAGGCCACGGTGGCGCGCGTGGCCGAGATGCTGCAGCTGCAGACCCTGCTGGCGCGCCGGCCCGGCCAGCTCTCGGGCGGCCAGCGCCAGCGCGTCGCGATGGGGCGGGCGCTGGCCCGCTCGCCCAAGGTCTTTCTGTTTGACGAGCCGCTGTCCAATCTCGATGCCAAGCTGCGGGTGGAAATGCGCGCCGAGATCAAGCTGCTGCAGCAGCGCCTGGGCACGACCTCCGTCTATGTCACCCACGACCAGGTCGAGGCCATGACCCTGGGCCAGAAGATCGCGGTGATGAAGGACGGCCAGATCCAGCAGTTCGGCACGCCGGCCGAGATCTATGCCCGGCCGGCCAATGTCTTCGTCGCCGGCTTCATGGGCGCGCCGGCCATCAACTGGTTGCGCGTGCGCGTCGATGTCGAGGACGGCACGCCCTTGCTGCGCCTGGCCGGCGCCGGCAGTCGCATGGGCCTGGCGCTCGCCAACCCTCGTCTGGCCGCCTGGGCCGGTCGCGAGCTGCTGCTGGGCCTGCGGCCCGAGCTGATCGTCAATGCCCAGGGCGAGACGCCGCCGGGCGGCCATCGCTTCGAGGCGGTGGTCGAGTTGGTCGAGCCCACCGGTGCCGACACGTATGTGATGCTCGCGCTGGATGGCCAGCGCCTGTGCTGCCGCATCCAGCCCAGCTGCGGGGCCATGACCGGCGCCCCGCTGGCGCTGGACATCCTTCCCCACGAGTGCCTGCTGTTCGATCCGGACAGCGGCCTGCGGGTCGGCTAGGCTTGCTGACCATGATCAATCGTCGCCACACCCTGTTGCTGACTCTAGCCGCCCTGCCGATGACCGCTGCCGCCACTGCCTTCCCGAACCCGGCGCTGACCGTCTATATCGGCGGCTATGCCCCCAAATCCCGAGGCATCCATCGCTTTCGCCTCGACCCGGTCAGCGGAGCCTTGGCGCCGCAAGACCTGACCCCCAATGAACTGAGCCCCAGCTGGCTGGCGCTGGACGTCGGCCGCCGGGTGCTCTACAGCGCCAACGAGGCCGCTGCCTCGGTCAGCGCCTATGCGCTGGCGGCGGACGGCGCGCTGCGCCCGCTGGGCACGGCAGCCTCGGGCGGGGCCGGCCCGGTGCATCTGAGCCTGCATCCGGCGGGCCGCCATCTCTTCGTCGCCAACTATGGCGGGGCCTCGGTGGCCGTGCTGCCGCTGCTGGACCATGGCCGGCCGGGCCAGGCCGTCGAGGTGCGGCCTACCGCCTTCGCGCCGGAGTTGCGGCCCGGGCCGCAGCGCGCCGCGCGCGCCCCTGAGGGCAGTTTTGCGGTCAGCGGCCACGACGCCGCCCATGCCCATATGGCGGCCAGCGATCCCAGCGGACGCTTCGTGATCGCCTGCGATCTGGGCCTGGACCTGCTGATTGTCTGGCGCTTCGACGCCGCCACCGGCCGCCTGAGCGCGCCCCAGGCCACAGCGGTCTCGCCGGGTGCCGGGCCGCGTCACTTTGTCTTTCATCCGCAGCGCCCCGAGCTGGTCTATGTGCTCAACGAGGAAGCCTCGAGCTTGAGCTGGCTGCGCCTGGATGCAGCCGCGGGCCGGCTTGTGCCGCTGGGCGAGATCAGCGCGCTGCCGGCCGCTTTCAAGGGCACCAGCTTCGCGTCCGGCCTGCTCGTCTCCCCCGATGGGCGCCAGCTCTACAGCCTGAACCGCCTGCACGACAGCATCGCGATCTTCGATCTGCTGGCCGATGGCGCACCGCGCCTGCGCGGCCTGGAATGGACGCGCGGCAGCTATCCGCGCAGCGCCGCGCTGGATGCGAGCGGCCGCTGGCTGCTGGTCTGCAACCAGAACAGCGACCATGTGGCGGTGTTCGAGCGCAGCAGCGTTGACGGCGGGCTGCGCTTTGCCGAGCAGTACGGGGCGGTGGGCAGTCCGGCGGCAGTGGTGTTTGGCTGAGTTCGCAGCCGCTCAGCCCTTCTTCTTGATCGCGCCCCAGACGAGCAGCAGCACGACGGCACCGAGCACCGAGGCGATGAAGCCCGCGCCCTGGCCGGCGGTATACCAGCCCAGCGCCTGACCCAGATAGGTGGCGGCCAAGGCGCCGCCAATGCCGATCAGCGTGGTCACGATGAAGCCGGCCGAGTCGTCACCCGGCTTGACGGCACGCGCCACCAGCCCCGCAAGAAACCCGATCAAGATGGTCCAGACGATGCCCATGGCTGCTCTTCTTTCCTTCGAGGGTTGAGGCCGGACGGTATCGCGCGGCGCGATCATGATAGCGGCGCTGTCGGTGCGTTGCGGCTGCCTGGATGCGGGGGATGAAAACCCGAGGGGGTCAGGGCTTGCTGGCGAGGCTTGACCGAGCTTTCCTTGTCGGTGGCTATGAAGCAATCGTGGGCAGTCCGACAGACTGCATGAACGTCCTCAGACTTGCTGCCGAGACGAAGTGGTGGGATCGAATGCCCATGGCATTGGCAGCTGCGACGTTCGACGCTGTGTCGTCGATGAACACGGCATGTTGAGGTGGTGTGTTTGTCGCCGCAAGCGCATGCATGAAGATCTCCGGACTTGGTTTGGCGACACCGATGTCGCTGGAGTTGATGACGAAGTCCAGATGCTCGGTCAGGCCTAGGGCTGCGAGGTCGCGCGGCAGACGATCGGTGGCGTTGGTGATCAAGCCGACCGAGCAGTGCTCCCGCGAGACCATGACCATGTTCAGTACATCAAGGCTGACGGTTCCGACCGGCTTTGACCATGCGGTCACGGCGGCGTCAGCCCGACTGTTGGGATGGGAGGCAGCAAGCCGTCGTGCCACCTCAGCTCGCCACGCTTCATCGGTGATTCGGCCTGTGATGACCTGAGTGAGGAGATCCGAGGCAAACGCGGCTCTTGTGATCGAACCAACGGGCAACTGGTGCGCTTCCTCCAGATCCGAGTAGCCGCTGGGCCAGAGTCGAAGGACGCCGTCGAGATCAATGAATAGGGTGGCTGGACACACGGCGGTGCTTTTCAGTCTAGATAAGATGGTTTTATCCGTGACGCCGGGCGGGCATGAGGAGTGAAAGTCAATCCAACACCATGCCTATCAACCGCCACGCTCCTCAATGATCGGTTCATCGGTGCAGTAGGCGACGAGCACTTCGTGCGCTGTGACCAGGGCGAACGCAAGAAGGCCTTCGAATTGTTCGAGATCAAGGCCCAATGCAACTCGGAGTGCCGACGCTTCGACATTGCGCAGGAAGCCACCATCGCCTGCCTGGAGAAGCGCCGCGACTGCTGCGGGCAGTTCCTCCGTGACCGCGTGCGCGACAGGTCTTGCAAATCGAATGCCATATCGACGAGGCCCTCGCACAACGCGGCCCCCGTAGCCGACGATGAGTTCGTTGACTTCGGCCACTAAGGTGCGGCCGTCGTACACGCACCGATCAAGTTCCAGTTCGTGCAGTGAGTCGAGATCGGTATGCATGGCGGCTAGCTTTACGGTGCCGCGTGATTCACTGCGGCACGAAGAGGTTGTCGGGAAATCGGGTCCGGTCTCGACCGCTCAAGGCACAGATCGAAGGTCTGATCGCCGGTGGGGATGAAGGCCCGGACGAGCTTGCCGCCCCGATACTGTTCAATGATGCATTCGCTGTTCTTCATTCGCGTGTCCGAATTCAAGCCTTGAGCCTCGAGCGGGTCCAACAACGAGCGGTCATTTGAGCTTGGTGTCCTCGCGCTTTGCTTCCGCCATCGCCTCCGGTTCAAGTTCCTCGGCGTAGCGGTTCATGCGGATGAAGAAGCCCCAGCCCGCCAGCAGCACGCCGGCCGAGAGCACGATGGCGGCGGCGTACAGCATGTGCGCGGGGTCTTCGTGCGCGGCCTTGAAGGTGGCCACCAGACCCTCGATCGCCAGGGCCACGACCACGACGACGAGGAACCTCGACAGGAAACGCCGCACGCGGGTCGGCCCGCTGATGTGGGCGTCGCGCACGACCTCTTCCTCGGCAATGGTCTGCGCAATCTGCAGGGCCACCACGGCGGCGGCCAGCAGGCCGACCGCTTCAATGATCTGCAGCGCGGCCCCACGGTCCAGCCCGCCCTCGAAGGCCAGCCAGCCGACCTTGGCGGCAATCAGGGTGAGCATCAGCGCGGCGCAGGCAAAGAGGATCGCCATCAGGCCGTGGATGATGGGAAACGCGCGCAGCAGGGTTTTCATCGTCGGACCATGAGCAAGAATTTCAGGCGGAGGCTGCCACGCGCCTCAGAAGGCATCGGCAGGCGTCCTCGGATTGTTGCCGCAGATCGGTGCGCCGCAGGACCTTAATCCACTCTTAAAGCAATCTTGAGCCGGGCTGAAAGCCCGGCTGCGACAGTGGCGCCACCATGTCGCAGACGCTTGAAATCGAATCCCCCGCCGACTCGGCGCCGCTCTATATGCGCCTGATGCAGCAGTTGCTGGACGAGGTGCGGCAGGGCCGCTGGCAGACCGGCCTGCCCTCCGAGCGCAAGCTCTCGGACCGGCTGGCGGTGTCGCGGCACACGGCGCGGCGGGCCCTGGATCTGCTGTGCCAGCGCGGCATGCTGGAGCGCCGGCGGGGCTCGGGCACCTATCTGACCCAGCCGCTGGTGGACGCGGCGGCCCAGGCTCCGGCTCTGCAGCCGGTGCTGAGCCCGGCCGGCACCGGCCTGCCGCGCCACTGGCTGGTGCGCGAGGCCGACGCGGCCACGCCGGAGGAGTTGTTCGCGCTGGGCCTGTCGCCGCAGACGCCGGTGGCGCGGCTGCAGTGGCGCGAGGCGGCCGCCGCAACCGGTGCCGCAGCGGACCCGGGCTGGGCGGGACTGGAGAGCCGTTGCCTGGCCCTGCATCTGCTGCCCCGGCCGCAGCAGTTTGACGGCCGGCTGGAAGACTGGCTGGCCGAGCAAGGCTTGAGCCCGACGCGCGAGCTGCAGCGCCTGCGCGCCTGCAATGCGACGCCCGAGCAGGCGCGGCTGCTGGGACTGGCGCCGGGCGTCGCGCTGCTTCACATCACCCGCCAGAGCTATGGGCCGCGCGGCCAGGCCCTGGTGCTAAGCCACAGTTACCGGCTTGCGGACCAGGCCGGCCTGGTGATGGAGCTGCGCTGATGCCGGGCTCGGTGCGAACTCCAGCGTGACGCCCAGACCGCGGCCGCCCAGGCCGGGGCCCAGGCTGATGGCCGCGCGGTGGCGCGCCGCCACCTGCTCGACGATGGCCAGGCCCAGGCCGCTGCCGGGCTGGTCCTGGCCGGGCAGGCGGTAGAAGCGCTCGAACACCTTGGCGTGCAGGGCCGGCGGTATGCCCGGCCCGTCGTCGCTGACGCTGAGCCGCCAGCCCTCGGCCTCGCTGCCGTCCAGGCGCAGCAGCACCTGGGCGGCGCCGTACTTGATCGCGTTGTCGATCAGGTTGTCGAGCAGCGAGGCCATGCCCTCGCGGGCCAGCTGCAGCCAGGCCTCGTCCGGCCCCTGCAGCTCCAGCTCGACGCCTTGGCGATGCGCCAGCGGCGCCAGCAGTGCCAGCCGGTCGCGCAGCAGCGCGGCGAGATCCTGGCGGCTCAGCGCATTGCCCTCGGTCTCGGACTCGGCGCCGGAGCGCATCAGCGACAGCAGCTGATGCACCGTGTGCGTGATGCGCTGCACGCCCTCATGCAAGCCCTCGCGGGCCTGGGCGGCGGCCGGCGCGGCGCGCAGCAGGCGGTCGGCATTGACCTCGATGACGGCCAGCGGGGTCTTCAGCTCATGGGCCGCGTCCACAAGAAACTCGCGTTCGCGCGACAGGCGGCGCGAGAGCCGCGCCATCAGCCGGTTCACCGCATCGACCACCGGGGCCAGCTCGGCATAGGGCGTGTCAGGCAGCGGCGCCAGATCCTTGGCGTCGCGGCGCTCGATCTGGCGGCCGATGGCGCGCAGGGGCCGCAGGCCCTGGCGCAAGATCAGCCAGGCCGGCAGCAGCAGCAGCGGCAGGCTCATCAGCAGCGGGCGGGTGTAGTGCACCATGCCGGCATTGCTGAAATGCCAGGTGCCCGGCCGCTCCTGCCAGCGCCGGATCACCACGCGATCATCATCGCTGCGCACCTGGACATAGCTCCAGCCGCGGTCGGGCGGCAGTGTGGGCGGTGGGGTCAGCTCGGCCGCCTGTGCGCTGCGCAGCGGCGGGCTGCAGGCATAGACCTGGCGGCCATCGACCCACATCTGCAGATGGATCCATGGCGCGCTATAGCCCAGCGTCCACCAGTATTGGTGGCGCAGCTGCTCCTGGGTTTCTATGGCCTGGGCCAGTTGCTGGGGCCGGTCGCGCAGCGACTCGGCCAGCAGCAGCAGGCCGCGGGCGCGGCTGTCGTTCTCGGCCTTGGAGTAGCGCTGCTGCAGCACCTTGACCTCGTAGACCTCGAAGGCAATCAGCAGGCACCAGGCCAGCAGCAGCACCAGCGCAAATCCGGTCAGCATGCGCCCCAGCAGGGTGCGGCGCTTCATGGGCCGCTCTCGACCACGAAGCCGATGCCGCGCACGGTGCGCACATAGCCTTCGCCCAACTTTTTGCGCAGATTGAAGATGTGCACGTCCAGCGCCTGACCCTCGCTGTGCGGCAGCGCGCGGGCCTCCAGCTCGCGCCGGGTCAGCACCCGGTCGGGGTAGCGCATCAGGGTCTGCAGCAGCATGAACTCGGTGCGCGACAGATGCACGGTCTCGCCGGCGCGGGTCAGCATCATGCGGCCTTCGTCGAGCACCAGGTCCTTGCAGGCCCAGCGGCTGCCGGCGTCGCCATCGCTCCAGCGCCCGGCGCGGCGCGCCACCGCGCGCAGCCGGGCCAGCAGCTCGGGGATCACAAAGGGCTTGATCACATAGTCGTCGGCGCCCATGTCCAGGCCGTTGAGCCGGTCCTCGACGCCGTCGCGCGCGGTGATCACCAGGATGGGCACCTGCTTGCCCTGGGCGCGCAGCCGCCGCAGCAGCTCGAGCCCGTCACCGTCGGGCAGGCCGAGGTCCAGCAGCAGTGCGTCGAAGGGCTCGTCCTGCACCCAGTGCCGGGCATCGACGCTGCGCCGAACCCATACCACTTCGTGACCGGATTCCTGCAGCGCGGCCTGCAGGGCGCGCCCCAGCGCCAGATCATCCTCGACCAGACATACCCTCATGTCACCAATGTAGCCGAAGCCTCTTAAGGCGCCATTAAGGCGATGCTCAAGAAGCCTGAAAACTGGCTGGCGATATTGCTACCACTTCAAAACCAATTGCCGTCCGGTACGCATGCCGGCCGCTGCCGGTTTTGCAGTCAGCCTCGCAAGGCCTTGCCGCCTTCGTCCCGCCATCCAACAAGAGAACACAACACCGATGAGACACGCTACGGCCCCCCACAAACTCCCCGCCTACACACCCGCGCTGACGCCGCTGGCCCTGGCCGCCTGCCTGGCCCTGGGCACGGGCGCTGCTGCGGCGCAGCCAGCGCCGCCGGCTGCCAAGCCAACCGCGCTGGATGCGGTGGTCGTGACCGGCATCCGCGCCGCGCTCGAGCAGGCCCTGAACCAGAAGCGCCAGGCCGATGGTCTGGTCGAGGTGGTGACGGCCGAAGACGTGGGCAAGATGCCCGACAAGAACGTCGCCGATTCGATCCAGCGCCTGCCCGGCATCAATATCAGCTCGGCCGCCGGCGGCGAGGGCGGCTTCGACGAGAACGACCGCGTCAGCATCCGCGGCACCACGCCGACGCTGACCCAGACCCTGATCAACGGCCACGCCATCGGCACCGGCGACTGGTTCATCCTGAACCAGTTCGGCTCGGTGGGTCGCAGCGCCAGCTTCTCGCTGCTGCCCTCCGAGCTGGTCGGCAAGGTCACGGTGCACAAGAGTTCGCGCGCCGACCTGATCGAGGGCGGCACCGCCGGCACCGTCAATGTCGAGACCCGCAAGCCGCTGGAGTTCAAGAAGGCGCTGACCGTGTTCGCCTCGGCCCAGGCCGTGCACTCGGACAAGGCCGGCAAGACCGATCCGCAGCTGGCCGCGCTGGTGAACATCAAGAACGCGGCCGGCGATCTGGGCGCGCTGTTCCAGGTCTTCTCGCAGACCCGCCATGTGCGCCGCGACGGCCAGGAGATCCTGGGCTATGCCACCCTGGACGGCAGCGCCTGGGGCCACCAGCATGTGCTGGCCAGCAAGCCCGATCTGAAGGGCGTCAGCTACCCGACCATGATCGGCTCCAGCCTGTTCCAGCAGGAGCGCAAGCGCCAGGGCGGCGCCTTCGAGCTGCAGGGCAAGCTGGGCCGCGACCTGGTCCTGGGCCTGAACGGCTTCTACTCCAAGCTCGACGCGGCCAATTACAACGTCAACTACCTGGCCCGCCCGGACCGCCTGTTCGACGGCCGCGCGCCCGACCCGAATACCCCCGGCGACACGGGCGTCAACGGCCTGGCGCCGTCCAGGTACGTGGTCAGCAACGGCCTGCTCAGCAGCGCCAGCTGGGACAAGACGGCGCTGGCGGTGGCCGAGGTCGACAGCATCTACCGCCCCGGCTCCAAGGCCGAGAGCTCCTATCTGAACCTGGACGGCAAGTATCAGTTCAGCGATGCGCTGGTCCTGACGGCACAACTGGGCCGCACCCGCGGCGTCGGCGAGACCACCGAGGAGCATGCCTATGCCGCCGACCTGGCCAACTCCGGCCTGGGCTATGGCCTGAACGGCATGAAGCCGGCCCATGTCGAGTTCCCGGGCGCCAATCCGGCCGACTTCAAGCAGACCGGTTTCAACTGGCTGTGGGGCCGCCAGAGCAAGTCGCTGGACAGCGAGAGCTATGGCCAGATCGATGCCGACTGGACGCTGGACCGCGGCGTGCTGGAGTCGGTCAAGTTCGGCGCCCGCTTTGCCTCGCATGAGCGCGATGTCAAAGTGCCGATCCAGGCGCGCCCTTCGCTCAATGGCGTCAAGGGGGCGCCGAACTGGTCGGGCGGCAAATACCCTGGCGACTTCGGCGGCGGCCTGGGCGGGCCGGTGCTGAAGGACTTGTGGCTGCTGGACCCTGCGGCCATCCGCGACTGGTCGCTGGCCAACCGCTATGCCGACCCGGTGGTGCGCCATGAATGGCCGGCCGAGTTCGAGCTCAAGGAAGACACCCGGGCCGGCTATCTGATGGCCCAGCTCTCGGGCACGGGCTGGCGCGGCAATGTGGGCCTGCGCGTCGTCAAGACCACGCAGGAGACCTTGATCAATGTGGCCGGCGGCGCCAAGCCCATCGTGGGCTCGGCCTGGGGCAAGTACAGCCAGGTCCGCAGCGAGCGCAGCTACACCGACTACCTGCCCAGCGCCAGCCTGCGCTACGAGCTGGACCGCAATCTGCTGCTGCGCGCCTCGGCCTCGCGCACGATGACGCGGCCCGACTTCAGTGCCCTGGGCGGCTCGGTCGGCCTGAACGACGACACGCTGACGGCCTCCGGCGGCAATCCGCAGCTCAACCCGGTGCGCTCTAACAACTTCGATCTGTCGGCCGAGTGGTACTTCGCGCCGCGCTCGCTGCTGTCGGCCGGCGTCTTCTATATGGACATGGGCTCCTACGTCAGCTACGGCAGCTACAAGGCCGACTTCTTCAACGACAAGCAGGGTGTGGTGCGCAGCTACACGGTGACCGCGCCCATCAATGTGTCGGCCAAGAACAAGGGCCTGGAGCTGGCCGTGCAGGCGCCGCTGTTCGGCAACTTCGGCGGCAATGCCAACTACACCTATGCCGACGGCGAGGACAGCGCCGGCCAGGACCTGGTCGGCGCCTCCAAGCACAGCTACAACCTGGGCGCCTACTACGAAGATGCGAAATGGAATGCGCGGCTGAACTACACCTACCGCAGCTCATTCCTGGCCGGCATCGACCGCAGCTTCGCCCAGCATATGGACGCCAGCGGCACCCTTTCCGCCTCGCTGAGCTACAAGTTCAGCGATCAGCTGAGCTTCACGTTCGACGCCCTCAATCTGAACAACCCGACGCTGAAGTACTACGGCAACAACAAGAACCAGCTGCGTTCGCTGTACAACAGCGGCCGGCAGTTCTACTTCGGCGTGCGGGCGCAGTTCTAAGCAGGGCTCAGGCGCGGTGGCGACGCCGCGCCAGCCCGGCCAGCAGCGCCAGGCCGCCCAGCATCAGCGCGTAAGTCCCGGGCTCGGGCACGGCGGCGGTCGGCGCAACCATCGCGATGCCGCCGCCGAAGCTCAGGCCGTTGCGGCCTACCGGCAGGTCGGGGTCGCCGATCTGCGGCGGCAGCGGGTTGATGATGATGTTGTCGGTGCCCATGCGGGTCACCAGGGTCCAGGCCGCCTGGTCCGGGCCCAGCATCTTGCCGGCCTCGGCCTCGAAGCCGAAGCCCAGGCCGGCGCAGCCCTCGTTCCACAGCAGCAGCCCGCAGCTGGTGCCGCCGAACTTGGCACTGGCCTCCGGGTTGGCCATGTTCTCGATCAGCGAGTCGCGGTTCAGCCAGGTGGTCGGTGCGATCGCGCTATTGGCCATGTGCTCGGCCGGGTCGGCCACGCCGTCGGTGTTCACATACCACTGCAGGATGCGGTAGGGCGAGTCGAAGCTGGCGTCGCCGGTGGTGTTGACCCAGGCGCCGGGCTGCTGGCTGGGATCGATGAAGCGATAGGACCAGCCGTCCGGCTGGAAGATCGTGTCCTGCTTGATCGCGCTCAGCGCGAACGGGGTCAGGATGGGCGCCTCATAGGTGCGCAGCATCGGCATGTCGCTTCGCCAGTCGCGCTTCCAGCTGTTGGGGCCGGTCTGGCTCCATTGCTCCTGGAAGGCTTCGGTGCCCAGATTGATCACCGCGTACTGGAACAGCTTGGTGCTGGCGTTCAGGTCTTCGGTGAACCAGGCGGTGGCGTAGTCCTGGGTGTAGGGGCCGGGGGTGGGGAAGAGTTCGGCCGGGTTGGCCAGCGCGGCGCCGCCGCAGACGCTCAGGCCGAGCACGGCCGTTTTCAGGAACGAGGTTTTCATTGGATGGGGGCAAGATTTGACCCCCGGCATTCTGTCCGGCCTCGCTCCGATTGCAGCCCCCACTCTTGGGGGTGTCAGCGCATCGGTATCGGCGTGGCCCGGTCCACCGGCACGGCGGTGACGCTGTTCTGCGGCGAGCCCTCGATGACCCGGTCCGAGTAGGTCAGGTAGACCAGGGTGTTGCGCTTGGCGTCGACCATGCGGACGATGCGCAGCTTCTTGAACACCAGCGAGATGCGCTCGTTGAACACCTCCTCCTGCTGCGCCAGCGGCTTGGCAATGCTGATAGGCCCGACCTGGCGGCAGGCGATCGAGGCCTCGGCCTTGTCCTCGGCCAAGCCCAGTGCGCCCTTGATGCCGCCGGTCTTGGCGCGCGAGACATAGCAGGCAACACCTGACACCTTGGGGTCGTCATAGGCATCGACGACGATCTTGTGATCCGGCCCGAGGAACTTGAACACCGTGTCCACCTCGCCCACCGGCTCGGCCTGCACGCAGGCGGCCAGCGCCGCCAGTCCCAGCAGGGACAGCCATACTTTTTTCATCTCGGAAGCTCCTTGTTGTCAAGACGTTCTTCAGTGGGCAAGACCCGGTCCCTTGAGTTCGATCTGGTTGCCGTCCGGGTCGGCCAGATAGAGCGAGGGGCCGTCGCCCTCGGCGCCGAAGTTGATCTGGGCCGCGGCGCTGCGCGGCAAACCGTGGGCGAGCAGGTGCTCGATGATGGCCGCCTCGTCGAAGGGCTCGATGCGCAGGCAGACATGGTCCATATTGCGGCCTTGCTCGGCCGCGGCGGCGCCGCCCTTGCGACCGAGCGGGCCGTCGACCGAGATCAGGTCGATCAGCGAGCTGCCGGCACGCAGATGCACCAGGCCCAGATCGTCCCGCCGCCTGAGCACCTCGCAGGCCAGCAGCTCGGCATAGAAGCGGATCGAGCGTTCCAGGTCCTGGACACGCAGCACGATATGGTCGATGCGTTGCACTGAAAACGGCGGCACGGGGGCTCCCTTGATGGTGGGCGATGGCGCCATTGTGGACGAGGCCCGCTCCCCGGCTAGGGGACCGATTGCACGGCACTCGCTTACAAACCGTCACGGTCTGCGCCTACAAAGAACCCGGGCTGCCGCGCTAAATTCGGCAGGCGGCCATCTGCCGCACCGGGTCGACGCGCCCTGGCAGCGTCCCGCAAGGAGCTTGGTCATGGCCGTCAGCTTTTCTGGCAAGTGGATGATGGTGCGGGCCTTGCTGCCCGGTCTGTTGTGGCTGGCGACCGGTGCCGCGCAGGCGCTGGGCGGCCAGGTCGTGGTCGCCAACGGGCTGAATCAGCCCCTGCTGCTGAGCGCGCCCGGCGGCGATGCGCGTCTGTTCGTCGTCGAGAAGGGCGGGCTGATCCGCACGATCTCGGGCGGCGTGCTGCAGGCCACGCCCTTTCTCGACCTGTCGAGCCAGGTGGCGACCGGCGGTGAGCGCGGCTTGCTGGGGCTGGCCTTCGATCCCGGTTTTGCCGACAACGGTCGCTTCTATGTGAACTATGTGGACAAGACCACGCTCAACACCGTGGTGGCGCGCTACCAGGTGGCCGGAGGCGTCGTCGACGCGGGCTTGGCTCAGCCCATTCTGAGCATCGCCCAGCCCGGCTTTGACAACCACAAGGGCGGCTGGATGGGTTTTCGCCCCGGCGATGCGAGGAACCTCTACATCGCCACCGGTGACGGCGGCAGCGGCAACGACCCCGGCAACAACGCGCAGAATCCGCAAAGCCTGCTCGGCAAGATGCTGCGCATCGATGTCAGCGGCAATACGGCCGGTTATGCGATCTCGGGCGACAACCCCTTCGCCGGCCGCAGCGATGTGGCCCCCGAGATCTGGGCCCTGGGCCTGCGCAACCCGTTTCGCAACAGCTTTGATCGCCAGACCGGCGACTTCTGGATCGCCGATGTGGGCCAGGGCCAGCGCGAGGAGATCAACTTCGAGGCCAGCGGCGATGCCGGTGGCCACAACTATGGCTGGCGTCTGCGCGAGGGCACGATCGCGACCCCCGGTGTCGGCGGCAACGCGCCCGGGCTGACCGAGCCGGTGTTCGACTACGGGCATCTGGGCAGCCCCGGCGGCCTGGGCAACTCGATCACCGGCGGCTATGTCTACCGCGGCCCCAGCATTGCCGATGCCGACGGCCGCTACTTCTTCGGCGACTTCATCAGCAACCGCATCTTCTCCTTTGCGATCGGTGCGGGCGGGGCGCCCAGCGATCTGCGCGACGACACCGAGGCCTTCATCGGCGGCAGCGGCCTGAGCGGGCTGGCCTCCTTCGGCGAGGACGGCAATGGCGGGCTCTATGCGGTGGGCATCAACGGCGTGGTGGTGCGTCTGGTGCCCGAACCGGCGTCCTATGCGATGCTGCTGCTGGGCCTGGCCGGCCTGGTCTGGCTGCGCCGGCGCGGCGGGCCTGTATGAATTTGCAAATGGGTTCCTGTCCTACAGCCGCGCCCAGGGGCGAGCGCGATACTGGCCGCCATCGAATGGAGTTTTGTGATGGAGTTTGACGAGAGCTTGATGGAGCGATATCGACGGCTGCAGCAAGACCTGGCACGCGCCTACCGCGAGCTGCCATGGCAGAGCAGCCAGATCGACCGCATCGCCGACGAACTGCAGGCCACCGAGCAGGCCCTGGCGCAGCAGGTCTGCGCCCCCTTGCCGCCCCCCGATACCCATAAATTCAACGCCTGGAGCCATTGCCCATGAAGCCCATCCTTCGTCCCTCGTTCCGCCGCCCCGCTTTGATGGCGGCCACGCTGTCTATCGCCTTGCTGGCCGCCGGCTGCGCCTCGATGAGCGAGCGTGAGCAGGGCACGGCCAAGGGCGCTGCGGTCGGCGCCGTGGCCGGCGCCATCCTGGGCTCGGCCACCGGCGGCAAGGCCGGGCAGAGCGCGGTGATCGGCGGCGCCATCGGTGCGGTGGCCGGCAACCTCTGGTCCAAGCATCTGGAAGACAAGCGCAAGGCCCTGGCCACGGCCAGTGCCGGCACCGGCATCGAGGTCGACCGCACGGCCGACAACCAGCTCAAGCTGAACGTGCCCAGCGACTTCTCCTTCGATGTCGGTCGCGCCGACATCAAGCCGCAGATGCGCCCGGTGCTCGACGAGATCGGCCGCAACCTCGACCCCAAGGTGCGGGTGACCGTGGTCGGCCATACCGACAGCACCGGCAGCGACGCGATCAACGAGCCCCTGGCCATGGACCGTGCCGAATCGGTGCGCGACTACCTCGCCAACCGTGGCGTCAGCCGCAGCCGCATGGCGGTCGAAGGCCGGGGCGCGCGCGAGCCGGTCGCCAGCAATGCCAACGACGCCGGTCGCGCGCAGAACCGTCGCGTCGAGATCTTCCTGGCCGAGCCGGCGAGCTGAGGGGCGACGGGCCTCAGTGCTGGGGCTCGGCTGTCGAGAGCCACCAGCCCGGCCCGGCGCACCAGACGCTGGCGTCGGGGCTGCTGTCGCGATGCAGCGAGCGCACCGCGCCCAGCGACTGCCGCTCCAGCGCCGCTGCCAGCGACTGCGAGGCGGCCGGGTCGCGCGCGCCGATGCAGGGAATGAAGGCGACGCGCATCAGGGCCGTGGCCGCATAGCTGCGCTCGCCCAGCCGGGTGATGCGCAGCATGCAACCCATGCCCGTATCGGGCGTCAGCGGGAAGATCAAGCGCCCACCGATCTTGATCGCGTCCAGCCAGGCGGCGGGCGGATGGGTGGCGCCGGCATTCACATAGATCACATCACAGGCCGGCAGCGGCCCGGCGCTGGCCGAGGCGGCCATGACCTCGACCCGCTCGCCCGCCCAGGCGAGGTTCTGCCGCGCCCGCGCGGCCAGATCGGCTTCGATCTCATAGGCCAGCACCCGACCGTCCGGGCCGACCAGATGCGCCAGCACGGCCGTGTAGTACCCGCTGCCGGCACCGATATGAACCACGGTCTCGCCGGCCGCCGGTGCCACCGCCGCCAGGCAGCGGGCATGCAGCGTCGGCTGGCCGTTGTTGATGCCGCGCTCCGGGGCCAGGCCGATCAGCACATCCTGGTAGAGCAGGCCCGGATCATCGGAGATCGTCGGCAGATAGCCGGAGCCGATGAACACCGGCCACGGCCCCGGCCCGAGATAGTCCTCCCTGGGCACCACCTCGAAGGCCGCGACCAGGCGCTCATCGCTGGCGCCGGCGCTCGCGACGATGAAGCGGGCGTAGAAGCTGCGATGGGCGGTCAGAGTGCTCATGGCGCAAGGGCTCCGGTCGGCGGTGGACGCGGAGTTTAAGACGCGCCTCGGGCTCAATCCAGCGGATGGCTGTCGACCTCGCTGAGATGCAATTCGGGCCGGATGTCGGTGTAGTTCGGCAGATCGGCCAGCAGGGCGGCGCCGGCCTGTTGCAGTGCGGCCTGGGCGGCGGCCAGTGTGGCGAAGCAGGCGTTGGAGGTGGCGATGATCTGGCCCGGTGCCGGCGGGTGGGAGGACAGGGTGCTATCGCTCTCCAGCCGCTGCAGGCCCAGCGGCCGCAGCAGTTCGCGGGTGAGTCGCATATGTTCGGCCCGGTAGTAGGCGTGATCGAAACGCGCGCCCTCGAACCATCGGTAGTTGCCGCTGATCTTGACCATCGGTGCAGTCCTCGCTGTTATGTCTTGACCGGCTTGTCGAGACCGGCCGGCGCCGAGGCTAGCAGCCGCTGCTGCGAGCGCCTGGCGCCCAGGTGACAGCGCAGGCCAGCGAAACCGGACTCAGGCCGGGTGCTGGCGCAGCTGCAGCACATTGCCCTCGGGGTCGAGGCCATCACAGACGCGGGCGCCGCGAATCAGCCAGCCCTGCTCATCCGCGACGATGTCGCCACCCAGGCGCTGGGCGGTTTCCCGGGCGGCTTGCAGGCTCGCGACATTGAAGAACAGCTTGATCGGCGTCTCGCTGCGCCGCTCGGGCGGCGTCGTGATCACGATGCCGGCCGCGATGCGGGCCGGAATGGCATGTATCACCAGTTCGAAGCCTGGCCCTGCGAGCAGCACATGGTCGGCCGCCCCCTGCTGCCGGCTCAGCCCGATCACCTGCTCGTAGAACTGCGCCAGACGCTGCAGGTCTTTGGCGAAAATCACGGCGCCGAAGTGGGCTTGGGGTTCGGGCATGGAGACCTCCGTTTCTTGAGAAAAACTCTTTATGTGTTTTGCAATCCGGTTTACCGGGCAAGCAGGGCGGAGCGCCGAGCGCGGCGGGTGAGGGGCTACGCTCATGTCCTCCGGCCTGCGGCCTCCCCCTTTACTTCGCTTCGCCCCTCACCCACCACACTCGGCACAAGCCGCGGCGTCTGCTTCGAAGCCCGCTTCGACGCCCGGCGTGGCAGATCAGGCGGACTGGGCAGTCTTCACAGTGGATGGGCCTTACGCTCCCTGACCATATACAGCGCCGGCCCAGCCGGCGTTGTGACAATCTCGACCGCGCGAAACCCGGCCTTCTCGTAGCAGCGGATCGCGCGATGATTGCCCGGGTCGGGATCGGTCTGGATCAGGGTCACCGCCGGGTCGCGGAACAGCAGCTCGACCAGGGCCTCGACCATCTGCGTGCCCAGCCCCTGGCCGAGATCCTCGCCGTGCGCGAGGAACTGGTCGATGCCGCGCACGCCGGGGTCGGTCACGAAGTCCCACCAGCCGTCGCCGCTGCCCATCGCGAGATAGGACTGGGCGAAACCGATGGCGCGCCCACCCCGCATCGCGATATAGGGCGTGACCTGATCGGCGGCCATCACCGCAGGCGAATAGCCGGCCTGGGTCTCTGCCAGCGTGAACCCCGCGTCACCCCACCACTCGGCCAGATGCGGGGCTTGCAGCCAGCGGTGGATCAGCGGGACGTCGTGCTCCGTCATCGGACGAAGCACGACGCCGTGAGGCGCCTCACCCAACTTACTTGCCCCGCGACGTGATGATGGCGTCGGCGACGTTCTTCGGCGCCTCGCTGTAGTGCTTGAACTCCATCGTGTAGGTGGCACGGCCCTGGGTGGCGGAACGCAGGGTGGTCGAGTAGCCGAACATCTCGGACAGCGGCACCTCGGCCTTGATGAGCTTGCCGCCGCCGACCATATCGTCCATGCCCTGCACCATGCCGCGACGGCTGGACAGATCGCCCATCACCGTGCCGGCATAGTCCTCGGGCGTCTCGACCTCGACCGCCATCATCGGCTCCAGTATCACCGGGCTGGCCTTGCGGCAGGCCTCCTTGAAGCCCATGCTGGCGGCCGTCTTGAAGGCGTTCTCGTTCGAGTCGACCTCATGGTAGGAGCCGAAGGTCAAGGTGACCTTGACATCCACCACCGGATAGCCGGCCAGCACGCCGTTGGGCAAGGTGTCGCGCACCCCCTTCTCGACCGCCGGGATGAACTCGCGCGGCACGACGCCGCCCTTGATCGCATCGACGAACTCGAAGCCCTTGCCCGGCTCCTGCGGCTCGACGCTCAGCACGACGTGGCCGTACTGGCCCTTGCCGCCCGACTGGCGCACGAACTTGCCCTCGACATCGCTGACCGATTTGCGGATCGTCTCGCGGTAGGCCACTTGCGGTTTGCCGACATTGGCTTCCACGCCGAACTCACGCTTCATGCGGTCGACGATGATTTCCAGGTGCAGCTCGCCCATGCCCGAGATGATGGTTTGGCCCGATTCTTCATCGGTGCGCAGGCGGAAGGAGGGGTCTTCCTTGGCCAGACGGCCCAGGGCGATGCCCATCTTTTCCTGGTCGGCCTTGGTCTTGGGCTCGACGGCCTGCGAGATCACCGGCTCCGGGAACACCATCTTCTCCAGCGTGATGATGGCCTCGGGGTCGCACAGCGTCTCGCCGGTGGTCACATCCTTCAGGCCCACGCAGGCGGCGATGTCGCCGGCCAGGATCTCCGAGATTTCCTCGCGCTGGTTGGCGTGCATCTGCAGGATGCGGCCGATGCGTTCCTTCTTGCCGCGCACGGGGTTGTAGACCGAGTCGCCCGACTTCAGCACGCCCGAATAGACGCGCACAAAGGTCAGCTGACCGACATAGGGGTCGGTCATCAGCTTGAAGGCCAGGGCCGAGAACTTGGCATCGTCGGAGGCATCGCGCGTCGTCGGCTTGTCGTCCTCATCGGTGCCCGGGACCGGCGGCACATCGATGGGCGAGGGCATCAGCTCGATGACGGCATCCAGCATGCGCTGCACGCCCTTGTTCTTGAAGGCCGAGCCGCACAGCATGGGCTGGATCTCGCCGGCGATCGTGCGTTTGCGCAGGCCCAGCTTGATGTCGTCCTCGCTGAGCTCGCCGGCCTCCAGGTATTTGTTCATCAGCGCCTCGTCGGCCTCGGCCGCAGACTCGACCATCTTCTCGCGCCAGGTCTTGCAGGTCTCCAGCAGCTCGGCAGGGATTTCCTCGTACGTGAACTTCATGCCCTGCGAGGCCTCGTCCCAGAGGATGGCCTTCATCTTCAGCAGGTCGACGACGCCACGGAAATGATCCTCGGCGCCGATGGGCACGACGATGGGCACCGGATTGGCCTTCAGCCGGTCCACCATCATCTGGCGCACGCGGAAGAAGTCCGCCCCGACGCGGTCCATCTTGTTGACAAAGGCAAGACGTGGCACCTTGTACTTATTGGCCTGGCGCCAGACGGTCTCGCTCTGCGGCTGCACGCCGCCGACCGAGTCGTACACCATCACCGCGCCGTCCAGCACCCGCATCGAGCGCTCCACTTCGATCGTGAAGTCGACGTGGCCGGGGGTGTCGATGATGTTGATGCGGTGCTCGGGCAGCGAGAGGTCCATGCCCTTCCAGAAGCAGGTGGTGGCCGCCGAGGTGATGGTGATGCCGCGCTCCTGCTCCTGCTCCATCCAGTCCATCGTGGCCGCGCCATCGTGCACCTCACCGATCTTGTGATTCACACCGGTATAGAACAGGATGCGCTCGGTGGTGGTGGTCTTGCCAGCGTCGATATGGGCGGAGATGCCGATATTGCGATAGCGCTCGATGGGGGTCTTGCGGGACATGATGTCACTCCAGTGAGGGGATGAAGCGGAGCTTGGGTGGGTCAGCATAAGGCCGAGCCCCAAGTTCAGCTACCGTCAGGGCTTCTGACTGCCCTCATCTATGGGGTGATGGGCCGAAGTTCAAGTCGCGCCTGGGCGCTCCTCAGCCATGGCGGCTGCGGCTGTCGGCCGGCGCCTGCTCGCGCTGGTGCAGGCCGTAGTCGCGCAGCACCGCCGCCACCCGCAGTCTGTAGTCGGCAAACACCCCGGCACGGCCCTCGCTCTGGGCCGCCCGGTGCGCCTCCAGCCGGCGCCAGCCCTGCACGGCTTCCTCGTCGCGCCAGAACGACAGCGACAGCAGCTTGCCCGGGTCGCTGAGGCTCTGGAAACGCTCGATGCTGATGAAGCCGTCCATCTGCTCGAGCACGGGCTTCAGCTCGGCGGCCAGGTCCAGATAGCGCTGACGGCCCTCGGGCCGGGGTTGGACTTCGAAAATGATGGCGATCATGGCGTGGCGGTTTCCTGTGGGTCGGTGAAGGCGGGGATGTGGGCATTGGCCAGGGTCAGGCCTTGCGCGGGTGTCGGCCAGCGCCTGCCGTCCTGGTGTTCGAGCAGCAGCTCCAGCGCGGCGGCGGCCGTCTCCAGGGCCAGGTCTTGCCCAGGGCAGCGGTGAGCGCCGGTGCCAAAGCCCAGATCGTCGGCTTCGGCGTTATTGCCGGCCAGATTCAGCAGCAGGGCGTCGCCCGGCTGCAGCTGTACCCCGCCGACCTCCAGCGCCTGCAGGGCGAAGCGCCGGGTGTTGCGCACGCCGCCGCCCTCGCGCAGCAGACTCGGCAGCCAGGCCCGCATCCGGCCGGGCCGGCGCAGCGCCGGCTCGGCGGCCAGCCGCGCCAGTGCGTTGCCCAGCAGGGCGGCGCCGGCCTCATGGCTCTGCCACAGCAGGGCCAGGCGATTGGCCTCGAATTCATCGCCGCCGCCCGGCCATTGCTGCGCCGGCGCCAGCCGGTTCAGGCAGGCCTGCAGCGGCGCCGCCGCAGCAGCGGGGGCGGCCAGGGCCTGCAGCAGGGCCGCGCAGGCCGGCTCGGCGGCGGCCGCCGGCCCGCCCTGCAGGGCCCCGGCCATCGCCCGCAGCTGCTCGTGCAGCCCGCGCTGGTCGGCCAGGCTGTCGAGCCGCAGCCCCAGCAAAGCGGCGATGCTGGCCGATGGTGTGGCCCAGACCCAGTGGTTCCAGCCCCCGGCCAAGGCCAGTGCGGCCTGGCGCCGCGCCTGGGCCCGCAGCTCGGCGGCGGGCAGTGCCTGCAGCGCCCGGGCCAGGGCTTGCTTGGGCGCGCTCCGTGCGGCGTCGTCACGCTGGCGCAGCCACAGCCCGAACAGCCGGCCCAGCCGGCTGCCCTCCAGATGGGCCGGCAGCGGCTGGCCGGGCGGGCGCACCCCCAGCTCGGAGCGCTGCAGCAGCGCGGCGCTCAGCGCCGGATGTTCGGCCTGCCACAGACCCGGCTCGGGGCGCTGTTGCAAGGCGGTATGGGGGCAGGGCATCGCTTGATCTTTCTCGGGTGGTTCACGAGCCTTGACTGTGCCTTTTGTCCGTGCAGCACGCTTCGCTTAGCATCGAAGCATGGATGTCATCACCGCCGACCAGGCGCTCGCGCCGATTGCCGCCAGCATGGCCGAGCCGGTGCGGGCCCGCATGCTGTGCTGCCTGATGGACGGCCATGCCCGCACGGCCACCGAGCTGGCTGCCGTTGGCGAGGTCTCGGCCTCGACCGCCAGCGCCCATCTGGCGCGGTTGAGCGGCCAGGGCCTGATCGAATGCCTGGCCCAGGGCAAGCACCGCTATTTCCGCCTGGCCAGCGCCGAGGTGGGCCAGGCGCTGGAGGCCTTGCTGGTGCTGGCCGGTGGGCCGCGAGCCCGCTTCGAGCCCAGCACGCCCACCGATCTGCGCGAGGCGCGGCGCTGCTATGACCATCTGGCCGGCGAGTGGGGCGTGCGCCTGCATGACCATGCGCTGCGCCGCGACTGGATCAGCGCCGTGCCCAGCGAGGCACGCGGCTATGCGCTGACCGAGGCCGGCGCTGCCGCGCTGGCGGGCCTGGGGGTCGATGTCGCGGCGGCGCGCAGCGCGCGGCGGCGGCGCCTGGCCTGCGCCTGCATGGATTGGAGCGAGCGCCGCCCGCATCTGGGCGGCGCGCTGGGTGCCGTCTGGCTGCAGGCCTTGCTGGCCCAGGGCTGGCTGCGCCCCGAGCTGGACAGCCGGGCCCTGCGGCCAACCCGGCGCGGCGCGCAGCGGCTGGCCGAACTCTTGGGGGAGCCTGTATGACGGCGCGCATTCGCGTGGGTATCGGTGGCTGGAATTTCGAGCCCTGGCGCAACAACTTCTATCCGGCCGGCTGGCCGCACAGCCGCGAGCTCGAGTACGCCAGCCGCCGGCTGACGGCCATCGAGATCAACAGCACCTATTACAGCTCCCAGGCTCCGACCACCTTCGCCAGATGGCGCGACACGGTGCCCGATGATTTCCTGTTTTCGCTGAAGGCCTCGCGCTTCGCGACCAACCGCCGTGTGCTGGCCGAGGCCGGCGAGTCGGTGCGGCGCTTCGTCGACAGCGGCATCGCCGAACTGGGCCCCAAGCTGGGCCCTATCGTCTGGCAGTTCGCACCGAGCAAGCGCTTCGATCCGGTCGACTTCGAGGCCTTTCTGCAACTGCTGCCGGCCCAGGTCGGCGGTCTGGGCCTGCGCCATGCGCTCGATGTGCGGCACGAGAGCTTCCGCACGCCGGAGTACCTGGCGCTGGCGCGCCGCTACGGTGCGGCCACCGTGCTGACCGAGTCCGACGACTACCCGGCCATCGCCGACCTGACCGGCGGCTTCGTCTACAGCCGCATCATGCGCACCGAGTCGGCCCTGCCCGAGGGCTGCCCGCCGGCCACGCTGGACCAGCTGGCGGCCTGCGCGCGGCTCTGGCGCGATGGCGGGCAGCCGAGCGGGCTGCCGCTGGTGGAGCCGGTTCCCGCGCCACCGGCCGCGCCGCGCGATGTGTTCATGTTCTTCATCAGCGGCGCCAAGGAACGCGCGCCGGCGGCGGCCCAGGCCCTGATCGGGCGCCTGGGCTGACGCCGGGCCCGCACAGCGAATCAGGAGCCCTGCATGAGTGAGCCTGTCGCGACGACCGCCAAGCAGGTCCGGCGCCTGCACCAGATACTGCTGTGGCCGCTGCGCCTGATGCCCATCGGCGCCGCGCCCGGCGCGCCGCGCCGTCCCTGGGAACTGCTGCTGGCCCAGGGCGAGCAGCCCTGGCGCGAGGTGGTGGACGAGTACACCGGCGACGCGGCGCGCTTTCACGAGCGCCACTACCAGGAGTTCGTCACCTTCCTGCCCTATGTGCAGCGCTTTCTCTACGGCGAGGGGCGTTCGCGGCCGGGCGATGCGCTGGGCGAGTCGGGCATGAAGGTGCTGCGCCGCGACGATGTGGCGAGCCTGCGGCTGCGCAGCCGGCCGGGCGAGCCGCAGCTGTGCCTGGACGTGGTCCATATCGATCTGTACTTTTTCTTCGATGTCGATGTGGTGCTGCTGAATGTGGAACTGGCGGCCAGCGATCTGGCCCTGCGCCAGGCCCAGGACCTGCTGTACCGGCTGGGCCGCGCCTACCCCTCGGGCTGGGACGCCCAGGGCCTGCCGCTGCACACGCTGGCCGAGGCCGAGTGGCTGGGGCACGAGGGTCAGGTCTTTTCGGCCTCGGACGCGGGCCAGCGCGAGCGCTTCATCGCCCATGTGGCCGAGCACCGCGCGCCGCGCCTGTCGGCGCATTGGGACTGGCTGCTGCGGCCCCTGGTCAGCGACCAGTCGGAGGCCGCCGGCGTGCTGCGCTTTCGCCAGATCGAGTACTACCGGATGCCGATGATGGCCTATCTGGCGCTGGACGATCCCGGCGCGCTGTCGCGCAGCGACTTTGTGCGCCTGGGCCTGGTGACCGGCGCGGCGGCCGATGAGGGCGGCCTGCCCTTCAGCGAGCCCTATCTGCAGGACTTCGAGCAGCGCTACTGCTACGACCGCTTCTGGAGCGCGGCCGGCGCGGCGCCGCAGACCCGTTATCTGTGCAGCGGCCATGCGCTGATCGTCGTGGGCCGCGCCGACGCCGAGTTCTTCTGCTGTCGCGACCGCGGCGTGCTGGCACAGTTCCGCCACCAGCATTTCCTGGTCTTTCTGATCGCGCATTTCCAGAAGGCCGCGCTGCTGATGTTCTCGGACCGCCTGGTCGAGGCGCTGCGCCGGCTCAATATCAACGATGCCGACAATGTGCGGCGCTTCAAGCGCGCGATCCGTGCCAGCTTCGAGGGCTTTTTGCGCTTCTCGCATCGCTACTGGTTCCACGCCGTGGCCGAGCAGGCGCAGACCCGCGCGCTCTACCGCATGAGCGCCCAGCATCTGGAGCTCGATCCGCTCTATGCCGAGGTCAAGTCCCGCATCGGCGATATGAGCGACTATCTGGAGACCGACAATCTGCGTCGCCAGGCCAATACCGTGGTGCGCCTGACCGTCGTGACCATCTTCGGCCTGATCGGCACCATCACCACCGGTTTCCTGGGCATGAATCTGCTGGCCGAATCGGAGGCGCCGCTGTGGCAGCGGCTGCTGATGTTCGGCCTGACCCTGGGCGCGACGGTGGCGCTGACGGTCTACACCATGGTCAAGTCCAAGCGCCTGTCGGACTTCCTCGATGTGCTGTCCGACGAGCGCCTGCCCGGCATGGCCAAGCTGCGCGCCTTCGCGGCGGTCTGGCGCTCGGGCCCCTGAGCCGCCGGGCTTGCGGACGCGGGCGTTCCCGTGCAGCATGCGGCAGACAAATGGCGGCGGCCCCGAGGCCGACCGCCGACAGGGAGAGCCGACCATGATGCAACGAGGCCCCGCCCGCAGCGCGGGCACGCGCCGGCTCGGCAGCCGCCGGACCGAGCGCCATGCCGCCGCGCTGCTGAGCCAGCGCGAGCATTTCAGCCAGGAGCTGGCCGCCGCCGCGCGCTCGCGCGCCCAGGCCGAGCTGGTGACCCGCCTGATTGCCGACAATATGCCCGGCCGCGTCGTCTACTGGGACCGCGAGCTGCGCTGCCTGTTTGCCAACCAGGCCTATTTCGAGTGGTTCGGCCTCGCGCCCGAGCAGGTCATCGGCCGGCGCATGCCCGAGGTGCTGGATCACCGCTACTGGCGGGCCAACGAGCACTATGTGCGAGCGGCGCTGAGCGGCCAGGCACAGAGCTTCGAGCGCGAGACCCTCACCGGCGACGGCACGGCGATCTGGCACTGGGTGCAGTATGTGCCCGATCTGCAGCAGGACCGGGTTGCTGGCTTCGTTGTGCTGGCGCTGGACATCACGGCGCGCAAGCAGGCCGAGCAGGCCTTGCAGGCCAGCCATGCCGAGCTCGCGCAGGCGCGCGACCGCGCCGAGGCCGCCAGCCGCGCCAAGAGTGCCTTCCTGGCTCATATGAGCCATGAAATCCGCACGCCGATGAATGCCATCATGGGCCTGAGCCATCTGCTGCAGCGCATGCCGCAGAACCAGCTGCACGATCAGAACCAACGCTATCTGGGCGAGATCGATGCGGCCGCTCAGCATCTGCTGCACATCATCAATGACGTGCTGGACATGTCCAAGATCGAGGCCGGCAAGCTGGTGCTGGAGGTCGAGGACTTCGACCCCGCCGAGCTGGCGCAGCGTGCCGTCGCCCAGCTGGCCGAGGCCGCCTATGCCAAGGGCCTGGACCTGCAGATGCGGACCGAGGGGCTGCCGCCGCTGCTGCGCGGCGATGCGACGCGCCTGACCCAGATGCTGCTGAACCTGCTCAGCAACGCGGTCAAGTACACCGAGCGGGGTCAGGTCATGCTTCGGCTGCAGCTGCTCAGCGAGGACGGGCCGCGGGTGAAGCTGGGTGTCGATGTGCTGGACAGCGGCATCGGCATCGAGCCGGCCGCGCTGGCGCGGCTGTTCGAGGCCTTCGAGCAGGCCGATGCCTCGACCGCGCGGCGCTATGGCGGCACCGGCCTGGGCCTGGCCATCACCCGACAGCTGGCGCGCCGCATGGGGGGCGATGCCGGCGCCGACAGCGTGCCCGGGCGGGGCAGCCGGTTCTGGTTCAGCGCCTGGATGGAGCGCGCCGCGACGCGCGCGCCGGTGCTGGCGCTGGAGCCGCTGCACCCGGCCGAGCTGCGGCTGCGCACCGAGCATGCCGGCCAGCGTGTCTTGCTGGCCGAGGACGACGCGGTCAACCAGATGGTGGCCTGGTCGCTGCTGCAGGCCGCCGGCCTGGAGGTGGACCTCGTCGACGACGGTGCGGCTGCGCTGCGGGCGGCCGGCCAGCGGCCCTACGCCTTGATACTGCTCGATCTGCACATGCCCGAGCTTGACGGCATGGCCGCCTGCCGGGCCATCCGGCGCCTGCCCGGCCATGCCGACACGCCCATCCTGGCGATGACGGGCAATGTCTTTGCCGAGGACCGCGCGGCCTGCCTGGCGGCCGGCATGAACGACCATATCGCCAAGCCGGTCGCGCCGGAGGACTTGTACCAAAGCCTGCTGCGCTGGCTGCCGGAGCGTCCCTGAGTCACCAGCGTTGCTTAACGCCGGTGACCATGGCGCGGATCAGCCGCGTGCGTTCCAGCCGCCCCATCAGCAGTGCGGCCGCCACATGCAGGCCGACCAGGCCCAGCAAGGTGTTGGCCAGTCCTTCGTGCAGCTCTTCCAGCCACTCCTCGCCCCAGAAGGCATCGAGGCCCTGCATCCAGCCGCTCAGTCCGAGCAGCAGCACCAGGGCCAGCAGGGCCAGCATCATCAGTGCGCCCAGCGGGTTGTGGCCGCGCTGGGGCGGCAGCTCGCCGGAGCGAAGCGCGCGCAGATGGGCAGCCAGCCGCGCCGGCGTCGGGAAGAAGTCGGCGAAGCGGGCATGCCGGCTGCCGATGAAGCCCCAGACGATGCGGGCCAGCACCAGGGCGCTGGCCAGATAACCGGACCAGCGGTGCAGCGGCTCGCCGTCGTCGAGCACGAAGAGATTGAACAGCACGCAGGCCACCAGGCTCCAGTGGAACAGCCGCACGAAGCGGTCCCAGACCGGCGCCTCGGCCCCGGCCTGCACAGGGCCTTGCGGCCCGGTGGTGCGGCTCACTTGCGTTCCAGCACGGCGGCGCTGGCCGGGTCGAAGTAGATCTCGACCTTGCGGCCGTCCTTGTCGTGGCCGTAGATCTCGTAGCAGCGGCCCTTGCTGATCTTGAAGGTCTTGATCTGGTAGCCCTGGGCTTCAACGGTCTTGCGGAAGTCGGCTTCCTTCATCCACTGGCTTTCGGGCACCTGGCAGCTCGGGCCGGCCAGGGCCGTGGCGGACAGGGCGATCATCAGCGGGGCGATGAGAACAGTCTTCATGGCGGGTTTCCTGAGGGTTGAGTGATCCCGGCATCTGCCGGTAGCCCTATTTCAGATGCCGCCGATGAATCCCAGCTGAAGATCAGAACTGCAGTTTCAGGCCCAGGCTGTAGAGCGTGCTGCCGCCGCTGCGGCCGAGGCTGCCGTCGAGCTGCAGGTCCTTGAAGACCTCGCGGCGCAGGCCCAGGCCGAACAGCGGCTTGGACTGGCGCTGGCCCAGCCATTCCAGATGCCCGGTCGCCGCGCCCAAGGCCTGTTCCCAGGCCAGGCCCAGCGCCGGCAGTGTCGGGCCGCCGGGCGTGCGGCTGGCCCCGAGATTGATGTGTAGCGCACCCGCTGGGAACTCGCGGCTGGCAATCAGCGTGGCATAGCGCGTGGCGCCGTGCTGAAACCGGGTGTGCGTCAGGCCCAGCACGGCGGCATGGTGCCAGCGGCCCTCGTGGGGTGTGCTCAGCTGAATCTTGCTCTGCAGGCTGGTGCTGTTGATGGCGCTGCCTTGCTCGCGAGCCCAGGCGGCGCCGAGCTCGATGCCCTGCCAGGGGGCATAAGCGGGGGCCACGGTCCACAGCCGCGCATCGCCGGGCTGACGCGCGTACCAGACCTCCAGATGGCCGGCGCCGACCTCGTTGACATTGGCATCGTCGACATTGAGTGGCCGGCCGGCATGGCCCGGGACCGGGCTCAGCAGCAGCGCCGCCAGCAGCGTGGCGAAGATGGCGTGTGGCAGGTCGGACATCGGGAGGACTTTCCGAGGGCAATGTGAATCCCTCGAAGTCTTTGTCGGCCTCCTGAAGCCCAGCTTAAGCTGCGCTTCATCGCCGCCGGGTCTGATGCGGGCATGAAACGCCGGAGCCGATCATGAGAGTCCTGCTTGTCGAAGATGATGCCGCGCTGGCCGAGGCCATGGCCGCCTACCTCGAAGGCAAGGGCTTTGCCGTGGACCGGGTGGCCAGTCTGGCGGCGGCACGCGCGGCCTTGCCGCTGGCGCCCTGGCATGCGGTGCTGCTGGACCTGCATCTGCCCGATGGCGATGGACTGGGGCTGATCCCGGCGATACGCCACCGCGCACCGGCGCTGCCCATCATCGTGCTGACCGCGCGTGATCAGGTGAGTGACCGCATCCGCGGCCTCGATGCCGGTGCCGATGACTACCTGGTCAAGCCCTTCGATCCCGACGAATTGCTGGCGCGGCTGCGCGCGGTCGAGCGGCGCGGTCGCGGCGGGGCGGACTCTGCCCTGGTGCAAGCCGGCGCGCTGCAGATCGACCTGGGCCGCATGGCGGTCAGCCGCGATGGCGAGCCGGTGACCCTGACCGCCAAGGAGTGGAGCCTGCTGCGCGTGCTTGCTTTGCGGCTGGATCGCATCCATCTGAAAAGCGCTCTGGTGGAGGCGCTGTACGGTTTCGATGACGAGGTGGGCAGCAACACCGTCGAGGTCTTCATCCACAACCTGCGCCGCAAGCTCGGCACGGACAGCATCCAGACCGTGCGCGGCCTGGGCTACCGGCTCAGCGGCGGCACCCGATGAGCGAGGCGCCCGCCGTGCCGACCAGCCTGACCGGCCAGCTGACGCGCAGCCTGTTGTGCCTGGTCGGCGGTGCCTGGCTGTTGACGGCGGCGCTGGGAGCCTGGCATGCGCGCGCCGAGATCAGCGAGGGCATGGACAGCACCCTGATGGACAGTGCCGCGCGTCTGCTGCTGATGGCCGTGCCGGCGGCGGAGCTCCCCTGGGCGCCGGCGGGGCCGGACGATCACCATTTCTACCAGCTGGTGGACCTGCACGGCCGGGTGCTGCAGCGCTCGCCGGATGCACCCGCGCAGGCGCTGGCGGTGCCGCTGGCTGCGGGCTTCGTCGACTTGCCGGGCTGGCGCGTCTACAGCCAGCGCCATGCCACGCTGCCGCTGTGGATCCATGTGGCCGACGACCTGGGCCATCGCCGCGAGGCCATGCTGGAGAACGCACTGAGCTTTGTGCTGCCGCTGCTGGCCATGCTGCCGGCGCTGGCCCTGCTGATCCGCTGGCGGGTGCGGCGCGGCCTGACGCCGCTGCGCGAGCTGGCCGCCGAGATCGGCCGGCGCAGCGGCGAGGACCTCAGCCCCATAGCCGGCACGGCCGTGCTGCCTGCCGAGCTGCAGCAGATCGGCGCCAGTACCAACCATCTGCTGCTGCGCCTGTCCGAGGCGCTGGACACCGAGAAGGCGCTGGCCGCCAACGCCGCCCACGAGCTGCGCACCCCGCTGGCCACCGTGCGCCTGCGCCTGCACCAGCTGCTTGACATGGGGCTGGCGCCGGCCGCACGCGCCCAGGCCCTCAGTGCCGAGCAAGCGCTGCTGCGACTCGGCCGGCGCGCCGAGAAGCTGCTGCAGCTCTCGCGTGCCGAGTCCGGCGCCGCGCTGAGCAGCGCGCCCGTCAATCTGGCCGGGCTGGCCGGCAGCGTGGCCCAGGAGTTCTGGGCCGATGCCGATCTGCTGGAGCGATTGCGCTTGCAGGTGCCCGAGGACTGCGATGTGCTGGCGCTGGGCGACTTCGATGCGCTGGCCATCGTGCTGCGCAATCTGATCGAGAACGCCCAGCGCCATGCGCCCGGCAGCCTGATCGAGCTCAGCGTCGAGGCACCGGCGACCTTGCGGGTGCGCGACCACGGCCCGGGCGCTCCGGCTGTGGCGCTGGCCTGCATCCCGCAGCGGCACCAGCGACGGGTCGGCGTAGGCTATGGGCTGGGCCTGTCCATCGTCGCCACCATCATCGAACGCCACGGCGGCCGGCTGCTGCTGCAGGCGCCGCAGGCGGGCAGGGGGCTGGAGGTCCGTATCGACCTGCGGCCGGCCGGAGCTCTTGGCCCTGGCTAAACTGAGGGTTCCGCTGATCTCCTTCCCCTTGCCGTGCGCTTGCGATCCCTGTCACTGCTGTCCACGCTGCTGCTGGCCTGTGCCGGGGCCGCGCATGCCCAGCTGCCGCCCTCGGCCCTGCCGACCCTGGACGGCCTGCCCCGACCCTCGACGCCGCCGCCCGAGATCGGGCCGGTGGTGCCGCCCCAGGTGCAGCGCTGGCGCCGCGAGGGCGAGGCCTACGAGCATGGCGACGGCGTGCCGCGCGACCCGGTGATGGCGGCCCAGCTCTATTGCCGCGCCGCCCGCTATGGCGACGCCGCCGCGCAGTACAACCTGGCCTGGATGCTGACCAATGCGCGCGGCATCGAGCGCGACGATGCCCAGGCCGCCCATCTGTTCGCCGCCGCCGCCGAGCAGGGCCTGCAGCAGGCGGAGAACATGCTCAAGGCCATGGGCACGCCGCGCGGCGCGCCGCCGGCCTGCCTGCGCCCGCCCGACACCGACCCGGCGCCGCTGAAGCCCGGCACCCGCCTGCCGCCGCCACCCCCGCCGCCGCCGCCGGCCAATGCGCCCGAACCGATCGTGCGCTTCGTCACGCTGGTGGCGCCCGACTACCAGCTGGCCCCGCACCTGGTGCTGGCGGTGATGGCCACCGAGTCGAACTTCGACCCGCTGGCCGAATCACCGAAGAAGGCCCAGGGCCTGATGCAGCTGATCCCCGACACGGCGGCCCGCTTCAAGGTCAGGAAGATCACCGACCCGGTGCAGAACATCCGCGGCGGCATGGCCTATCTGCGCTGGCTGCTGGCCTATTTCGAGGGCGATCTGTCCCTGGTGCTGGCGGCCTACAACGCTGGCGAGGGCGCGGTGGACCGTTACCGCGGCGTGCCGCCCTATGCCGAGACGCGGATGTATGTGCGGCGCATCCTGGCCGCGATCGGCGGCCAGCGCAGCCACCCCTTCGACCCGAGCGTGACCGCGCCCTCGCCGGTGCTCGGCTCGCGCCGCGCGCCCGGCTGAGCCCTCAGCCGGTCTTCTTGCGCGGCGCCGGCTTGAGCTTCATCTCGACGAAAAAGTCATAGAGCTGCTGGGCCGCCGGTGACAGGCTGCGGCCCTTGCGCCGTATCAGCCCGACATGGCGGCTCACCGCCGGCTCGATCAGCGGCACGCTGACCAGCAGCGGATGGCTTTTGTCCGGCATCGCCAGCGAGGGCACCGCCGCCACGCCCAGCCCGGCCTCGACCAGGCCCAGCGTGGTGGTCACATGCTGGGTCTCGTAGACGGCCTCCGGCAGGCCGGCCACACCGGCCAGCGCCTGGTCCAGCAGCAGCCGGTTGCCCGAGTTCTTGGCCACCGCGATGTAGTCGTAGGCGGCCAGCTCGTGCCAGGCCACCTGGCGCTTGCGGGCCAGCGGATGGTCGCGCCGGCAGGCGGCGACGAAGCGCTCCTCCAGCAGCGCATGGAACTCGATATCGGGCTCCTGGCTGCCGATGAAGTTCAGGCCGAAATCGACCTCGCCGCGTGCCACCGCGTCGAGCACCGCACCGGCGCCGGCGTCGAAGACCTTGAGCCGTATCTTCGGATAGCGCTCGCGGTAGCGGCCGATTACGCGCGACAGGTAGTAGTAGACGGTGGACGGCACGCAGGCGATGCTGACCTCGCCCATGCGGGTGGCCGAGACCCCGCGTATGCCCAGCAAGGTGTTGTCCAGCTCGTCGAGCAGCTGCTGGACCTTGCGGGCGAAATCGCGGCCCACCGCGGTCAGGCTGACACGGCGCGTCGTGCGGTCCAGCAGCTTGACGCCCAGCGCCTGCTCCAGCTTGTCGATGCGGCGGCTGAAGGCCGGCTGCGAGATGTGCACGGCCTCGGCCGCGCGCCGGAAGTTGCCCAGCTCGGCCACCGCGCGAAAGGCCAGCAGATCGTTCAGGTCGAAATTGATCGCCATATGAACTGATGTGTTAAGTGGATCAATCGATCATAACTATGCAATTCACATGCATGAGTGGATAACCCAAGATCCGTCCCATGCAAGCCCTGACCCTTCCCTGCGTCCTGATGCGAGCCGGCACCTCGCGCGGCCCTTTCTTCCTGCGCGAATGGCTGCCCGAGGACGAGGACCTGCGCGACCAGGCCCTGATCGGCGCGATCGGCGCGTCCGACCTGCTGCAGGTCGACGGCGTCGGTGGCGGCAGCTCGCTGACCAGCAAGGTGGCCATCGTCTCGCGCTCCCGCGAGCCGGGCTGCGCGCTCGACTATCTGTTCGCCCAGGTTGGCGTCGGCCAGCGCTCGGTCGACACCCGGCCCAACTGCGGAAACATGCTGGCCGGCGTCGTGCCCTTCGCGCTGGAGCAGGGCCTGATCGAGGCCGATGAGGGCGAGACCACGGTGCGGGTCTTCAATGTCAACACCCGCTCGCGCATCGATGTCACGGTGCAGACGCCGCAGCGGCGCATCCGCTATGAGGGCCTGACCAGCATCGATGGCGTGGCCGGCACGGCCGCACCGATCAAGCTGGAGTTCCTGGACGCCTGGGGCGCGGTGACCGGCGCGGTGTTCCCGAGCGGCCGCCGCATTGACCGGATCGGCGGCATCGAGATGACCTGCATCGACGCAGCGATGCCGCTGATGCTGGTGCGCGCCGCCGACCTGGGCCTGAGCGGGCGCGAGTCGCCCGCCGAGCTGGACGCAGACCTGCCGCTGCTGGAGCGCCTGGAGGCGCTGCGCCGCGCCGCCGGCGAGCTGATGGGGCTGGGCGATGTGTCGGCCAGCGTGATCCCGAAGCCGGTGATCGTCAGCCCTGGTGATGACGAGCACAGCATCCGCTCGCGCTACTTCACGCCGCGCCGCTGTCATGCCTCGCATGCGGTGACCGGTGCCATCGGTGTGGCCGCCGCCTTCGCGCTGCCCGGCACGGTGGCCAGCGGCGCGCTGCAGCGCAGCGGCAGCCGCGGCATCGCGGTGCTGCATCCGCAGGGCCGCATCGAGGTCGAGGTCGAGCTGGCCGGCAGCGGCGAGCAGGCCCAGATCCGGCGCGCGGCCCTGCTGCGCACGGCCCGCAAGATCCTGCAGGGCCAGCTGCACATCCCGGACTATGTTTTTTCAAGACCTACACAAGGAGACGACCCGATGTTCAAGCAAGCAATCGCCCCGGTCCTGAGGGCCCCTATCGTGGCGGCGACCCTGGCCAGCGCCCTGGTGACGGCGGCGCCCGCCGCCCAGGCCTATCCGGACAAGACCATCACCATCGTCGTGCCGACCGCGGCCGGCGGTGGCAACGATGCGATGGCGCGCAGCATCGCGCAAAAGCTCGGCACGCTGCTGGGCCAGACCATCATCATCGACAACCGCGCCGGCGCCACCGGCTCGATCGCCAGCGAATATGTGGCCCGCGCGACGCCGGACGGCTACACCCTGTTCTTTGGCTATATCGCCACCCACGGCATGAACCCGGTGCTGCAGAAGCTGCGCTACGACCCGGTGGCCGACTTCGAACCGATAGGCCTGGTCGGCTACTCGCCGACCCTGCTGGTGGCCAATCCCAAGCTGCCGATCAAGGACGTCAAGGACATGCTGGCCCAGCTGAAGGCCAAGCCCGAGGCCTACTTCTACGCCTCGGCCGGCAATGGCACGGCGCCGCATTTCGCCGCCGAGCTCTTCAAGCTCAATGCCGGCGTATCGATGGCCGGCGTGCCCTACAAGGGCTCGGCCCCGGCGGTCACCGACACGGTGGCCGGCCAGACCCAGTTCATGTTCCCCAGCGTCTTCACCGCCTACCCCCATGTCAAGTCCGGCAAGCTGCGCGCGCTGGCCGTCGCCGGCCCGAAGCGCCTGGCCGCCCTGCCCGAGGTGCCGACGCTGAAGGAGGCCGGCATCGACGGGGTCGAGGTGCAGCAGTGGTATGGCTTCTTCGCGCCGGCCAAGACGCCCAGGCCCATCGTCGAGCAGCTCAACAAGGCCCTCAACCAGGTGCTGGCCGACAAGGACACGATCAAGCGCATCGAGGACCACGGCGCCGATGTCGAAACCAGCACGCCCGAGCAGTTCGGCGCCCTGGTCAAGAGCGAGCTGGCCAAGTGGAAGCGCGTCGTTGTGCAGGCCAAGCTGAGCGCCGACTGAGCCCCGATCAAGCCCCGATAACAACAGGAGACAGATAGGCATGCAACACAATATCAAGGCAACTATGGTGGCCGGGCTCGGCGCCTGCGCCGCGCTGGCGGCCGGCGCGCAGAACGTGACCCTGGGTGGCATCGCCGACGCGGCAGTGCGCCATGTCAGCAACCAGGGCCGGGGCGGGGTCAGCTCCCTGGTCAGCGGCAGCAACTCGACCAGCCGCATCATCATTCGCGGCAGCGAAGACCTGGGTGGCGGCCTCGCGGCCGGCTTCCATCTGGAGCACGGCATCCTGCTGGACAGCGGCACGCCCGCCAACAGCACGATGTTCTGGGACCGCCGCGCCACCGTCAGCCTGAGCAGCAAGCAATGGGGCGAGCTGCGTGCCGGCCGCGACTTCGTGCCCAGCTACAGCAACTGGAGCCGCTACGACCCCTTCAGCTATGTCGGCGTCGCCGGCGCCAACAACTTCATCTCGGCCACCCCGGTGGGACCGCTGCGCGCGGCCTTCGGCTCGGGCGCCAACACCACGGTGCGCTCCAGCAATGCCATCCAGTATCTGCTGCCGGGTGGACTGGGCGGCTGGGAAGGTGGGCTGATGGCCGCAGCCGGCGAGGGCGGTACGGCGGCCAATGGTCAGCACAAGGTGCTCGGCGCGCGCTTCGGCTACGCGAGCAAAACCTTCAATATCGCCGCCGCGCTGACCCGCAGCGAGAACAATCTGACCGGCACGGACCGGCTCGACGATCTGGCCCTGGGCGGCAGCTATGACTTCGGCCCGCTGAAGCTGTCCGCCGCCTGGCGCCGCTTCGAGCTGGGCGCGGCACGCCAGACCCATTGGCTGCTGGGCGCCTGGCTGCCCGTCGGCGCGGCCGGGCAGCTGAAGCTGAGCTGGCACGAGGTCGATCTGGCCGGGCGTGTCGGCAGCAGCGCCATCGGCGCGAACGGGGCTCGCCAGCTGGGCCTGGGCTATGTGCACGAGCTGTCCAAGCGCAGCGCGCTCTACGGCACGCTGGCGCGCATCGACAACCAGGGGGCCTCCAGCTATGTGATACCGGGCGGAGCCAGCGGCCTGGCCGGCGGCGGCAAGTCCAGCGGCATGGAGCTCGGGATGCGTCACAGCTTCTGAGTGGCGCCGAGGGGGCGCGGTCTTGCCTTTATGCTTGACCCATGCCAAATCCACTGAAGAAACTCCCCTTCGTCCTGCCCCTGTGGAGTCTGCTGTCGCCGCTGGTGGCGGTGGCCCTGCTGCTGCTGCTGGGTGGTGCGGCCTTGTCGGGGCTGCTGATCGCGCTGGTGTCGTTGTGCCTGATCGCGGCGGTGCTGGCGGCCGTCCACCATGCCGAGGTGGTGGCCCACCGTGTCGGCGAGCCCTATGGCTCGCTGGTGCTGGCGGTGGCGGTCACCATCATCGAGGTGGCGCTGATCGTCTCGCTGATGCTGGCCGGCGGCGAGAGCGCCAATGCGCTGGCGCGCGACACGGTGTTCTCGGCCATCATGATCGTCTGCAACGGCGTGGTCGGCCTGTGCATCCTGGTCGGCGGCATGCGCCACCGGGTGCTGGCCTTCCGCATCGAGGGCACCAGCCCGACACTGGCGGTGCTGGCCGCGCTGTCGACCCTGACCCTGGTGCTGCCGGCCTTCACGACCAGCACGCGCGGCCCTACCTTCTCGCAGAGTCAGCTGATGTTTGCCGGCGTGGTCTCGCTGGTGCTGTACGCGGCCTTTGTGTTCGTGCAGGCGGTGCGGCATCGCGACTACTTCCTGCCGGCCGAGGGGGTGGACGATCACCATGCCCATGCCGCGCCGCCCGGCAACAAGATCGCGCTGGCCAGCCTGGCGCTGCTGATGGTCTGCCTGGTCGGCGTCGTCGGTCTGGCCAAGCTGCTGGCGCCCAGCATCGAGAACGCGGTGCGCGCCATCGGCGCGCCCAGCGCGCTCGTGGGTGTGATCGTGGCCCTGCTGGTGTTGGCCCCGGAGACGCTGGCGGCGGTGCGTGCGGCGATGCACAACCGGCTGCAGACCAGCCTGAACCTGGCGCTGGGCTCGGGTCTTGCCAGCATCGGGCTGACGATTCCGGCGGTGGCCGTGCTCTCGCTGTTCTTCCCCCATGCGCTGGTGCTGGGGCTAGAGCCGGTCAGCATGGTGCTGCTGTTGCTGACCTTTGTCGTCGGCACGCTGACCCTGGGCGCCGGCCGCGCAACGGTGCTTCAGGGCGCGGTGCACCTGGTGCTGTTCGCGGTATTCCTGTTCCTGGCGGTCGTGCCCTGAGCGAGGGGGTCAGGGCATGCGGCCGGTGGCCTGGTAGACCGCGCCCAGGCAGTGGTAGCGCAGGTCCAGCTCGCCGGCCAGCTCCAGCAGCCCGGCCCAGGGCCGGTCCAGGCCGGCCAGCGAGGCCATCGAATGCAGGGCTGCGCCGAGCACGAAGAGATTGCTGAGCACCGCCCAGGGCGGCGCCCACACCAGGCCGGTGGCGGCGAGCGCCGCGCCGGGTTTCAGGTGCGCGGCCACATGCTGCAGCGCCTGCGGCTGCTGCAGGATGTCGTGGGTGAAATGGAAGAGTGCGGCGTCGCAACGGCCGCTCAGCGGCGCCTCAGCCACGCCGGCGGCCAGCAGCGAGACATTGCGCCAGCCGTGAGCGGCGACGCGCTGGCGCGCCCGCTCCAGCATCTCCGGGCATTGTTCGATGGCGATCACGTGGCCGCGCGGCCCGACCTGCTGCAGCAGGCCCGCCAGGCTCAGGCCGGTGCCGCAGCCCAGGTCCAGCACGCGCTGGCCGGGCCGCAGCTCAAGGCTGGCGATCGCGCTGCGGCGCAAGGGCTCGAAGGGCGCCAGCTCCAGATCGTAGAAAGGGGCTCGTCGGCGGTACTGCGCCAGCGTGCTCACAGGCCCCGCTCCAGCGGGCGTCGCAGGCGCTCGGCCAGCTGCACGGCGGCACCGCCGTTGTAGGCCTCGGTATAGCCCTGCTGCTGCAGCAGGCCCAGGGCCTGCTCGGAGCGCGCGCCGGAGGCGCAGTACAGGATGATGGGCGCGGCCAGGTCCGGCGCCAGATGGGCAATCTGCTCGGCCAACTGCGGCAGCGGGATGCAGCGCGCGCCCGGCAGGTGGCCGGACATGTACTCGCTGTAGGAGCGCACATCGATCAGCAGCGCCTGCTCGGGCAGCGGTGCGAGGGACGGCAGGGTGGGCGAGAGAGAACTCATGGGCAGCCTCCGTGATCCGGCGTCGGGACCTCTGTTTTACACCCTTGGCGGCCCGGCGGCGAGGTATGCTGCGCGCCCGCCCTGAATGAAGCCCCCATGTCCGACGCCGACAACACCGAACGCCCCGATATCCAGAAGCCGCGCCTGTGGCAGGACGCCCGCTGGACCGCCCGCGTGATCAAGAACGAGGACGACGAGGGCTGGGCCGTCGCGATGATATTGGCAGGCCAGAGCGAGCCGGCCCTGGTCGGCCCCTGGACCATGGGGCGTGACAAGAAGAACCCCAAGCCGCTGGACATCAACGCCTTCAACACCCTGGTGAAGACCGCCTCCGAGGTCCTGCGCCGCCACGAGCAGCAGCTGCATGCCCAGCTGCACCAGAGCCTGCGCATCACGACCGACAGCGCCCAGATCGAGGTGCGGCTGGACATCGTGCCCGATGAGGACGAGCCCTATGCGCTGCTCAGTGCGCATGACGAGATGGGCACGCAGCTGGCCGAAGTGAAGGTGCGGCCCAGCTTCAAGCTCAGCCGCGCCAGCGCCAGCGCCTGGATCGCGGCGGAGTTCCAGAAGCCGGGCTGAGGGCGGCCGCTGGCTTCAGCGCAAGCGGCTGCCGGCAATGGCGCCCAGCTTCTTGCGCAAGGGCTTGAGACGGCCCTCCAGCACGCAGATGATGGTGTGGGCGGGCCAGTCCTGGCCAGCCAGTGCATTGACGACGGCATGCTGTTGCTTGCGCAATCGGGCCCATGCACTTAGCTGCAGCCCCAAGACATAGGTCGGCATGCTGCTGTCAGATGGCAGCACGCGACGGGCCAGGTAGGCGCGCACCACGCCCTTGCCATGGTGCTGCAGCAGGGCGCGCACCTGCTCGACCGCGTCGGCGCCAAGGTCAGCGGCGCACAGCTGATGTTGAGGGTCGAGTTCATTGCGCTCGCGCTCGCGGCGCTGCTCGAATTCGTGACGCTCATGCCAACGTTGAGCCCAGGCCTTGGCGCGTGCTTCGTCGTTGTGTCGCCTGAAATAGGCGCTCGCGCTTTCGCAGGCGGGCAAGGTGGCGTCGATATCGACCCTGATGGCTTGCTCCAGCAAGGCAATGCCCTGTTCGTCATCCCGGCTCAACCGGGCGATGCCTTCAAAAAACAAGCCGACACTGTCTTCCGGGTATTGCCCGTTGAACGCGGCATAGCCCGCCACGGCGTCGAACTCGGGCTCCAACTCGCGCCGCAGATGCAGCAGCGTCAGCTGCTGTTCCCGGTCCGGCGCGGGCAGCGCACTCAGTTCGGCGAGGCGTTGGGCCTGCTGCGCCAGCTCCTCGTGGCGAGCTGACCAGGCCGGCTGCACGCGGTCGCGCCATTGTCGGCCGAGCCGCTGACGCAGCGTTGCAAGGGCCACGCCGAGCCAGACTTCGGCGGCCGAATGTTCTGCCGGCTGGGGGAGCTCGTCGATGCGCTGAGCCTCGCCTGGCAGCGCTTGCAGGCGCAGGTTCAGCACGGGATGGGTATCGTGAACGCTGGCCTGGCGCTGCAGGGCTTCCTGCAGCCACTGGCGGGCGGTGGGCTCGGGCGGTGCCAGCCGCGCTGCGGTAGCCCAGCGGCCGGCGAGGTCATCGGGAGGCATGGCTTCCTGGCGGATTCGCGCCAGCGTGCCTTGAATGAAGGTGTCGTACTGTGGTCCGGCGAGGTTGACCCGTTTGAGCGCCCGGGCCGCGACATCGGCCCCCACCAGTTCTGCGCTGGCCCGGTCGGCCTGGTACTCGTTGGCACGAGCAAGCACAAAGGTGTAGGCATTGAAGTAGGGTGCATACCAGCCGACGATGCGCTGCAGCAGGTGCCCGCTCCATCCCTGCCATTGCTGCCCGAGGTGCTGGATATTGGCCCAGCTGAGCCGCAGCCGGTAGATGAAGGCGCTGAATCGACTGTGCGAGCCCGCCAGATGCCCGTACTCATGGGCCACGACCGCCAACGCCTCCTCGGGGGACAGACTCTCCAGCAGCGGCAGACCCAGGATCAGATAGTTGCGCGGGAATCCGATCAACCCCAGCAGCGGCCGCTGGACGACGGCGGCGTTGACCTCGTCGGTGATCAGCACCTGGTGAAAGCGAGGCCCTTTCATGCGCTGGCGCATCTGGTCCATGGCCGCAAACAGGGCCGGGGCTTCGTGGCGCTGCAGGCTCAGGCCCTCGGGCGCCGGCAGGCGCACAAACAAGGCTTTGATGGCGCTGCGAACCAGCAGCCACAACGGCACCGCCAGCAAGATCAGCAATTTGCCGAACTTGATGAGCAGCAGCAGCGCCTTGCCGCCGCTCAGCAGTACGGCGACGGCGAGGCCTGCCAGTATCAAAAGCCCTAGCCCTGCGATGCCGACGATCAGGGCCAGCACCCCCAGGCCCAGCAGTGCCAGCAGGGCAACCTTCAGCTGATAGCTGCGCGGTGTAGCAAGGCTCTCGCGCTCCAGGCGCGCCACCATCTGCTCGAAACGAGCGTCGTCCATGGTTTTCCTCCCTCGGTCCAGACTGTTTTGTTTGCCGTTATTGTGCAGACAGTCGACCGTGCCGGGAAGATCGGCCGATGAAATCAGCGCGCCAGCTGGAACACCCCGACCAGCCGCGCCAGCTCGGCGGCCTGGTGCTGCAGGCTTTCGGCGGCGGCGGTGCTTTCCTCGACCAGGGCGGCGTTCTGCTGCGTGACCTGATCGAGCTGGTTGACGGCATCGCCGATCTGGCCGATGCCCTTGCTCTGCTCGCTGCTGGCGCCGGCGATCTCGGCGATCAGCTGGCTGACCTGGCGCACCTGGTCGACGATGCCGCCCATCGCGCTGCCGGCGTCGTCGGCCAGGCGCGAGCCCGACTCGACCTGGCTGACGCTGTCGTTGATCAGCACCTTGATCTCGCGGGCCGCCTGGGCCGAGCGCTGGGCCAGCGCGCGCACCTCGGCGGCGACGACCGCGAAGCCGCGGCCCTGCTCGCCGGCCCGCGCCGCCTCGACCGCCGCGTTCAAGGCCAGGATATTGGTCTGGAAGGCGATGCCGTCGATGGTGCCGATGATGTCGGCGATGCGCTTGGAGGCCTCGGCAATGCCTTGCATGGTGTTGACGACCTGGGCCACCACCGTGCCGCCCTGGCCGGCGGCCGCTGCGGCGGCCGAGGCCAGCGCATTGGCCTGAGCGGCGGTGTCGGCGTTGTTGCGCACCGTGCTGGAGAGTTCCTCCATCGAGGCGGCGGTCTGCTGCAGATTGCTGGCCTGCTCCTCGGTGCGCTGGGACAGGTCGATGCTGCCGCTGGCAATCTCGCGCGAGCCGGTGGCGATGCTCTCGCTGCTGTCGCGCACCTGGGAGACGATCTGCACCAGCGAGCCGTTCATCTGGTTCAGCGCCGTCATCAGCTGGGTCGCCTCGTCGCGGCCCTGGACGGCCGCCGCCGCGCGCAGATCACCGCTGGCCACGGTCTGCGCGAAGCTGACCGCCTCCCGCATCGGGCCCGTGATCGAGCGGGTGCTCATCAGGCCGGCCACGACCGCGATCAGCGCCGCGACCAGGCTGACGCCGAGGCTCCAGGCGCGCACGCTGTCGCGGGTGGCCTGGGCCTGGCTGTAGCTGGTAGCGGCCACCTCGATCTGCAGCTTGATCAACGCGTCGATGCCGTCCTTGGCCTGCTGGCCCAGCGGCACGATGCGCTCGCCGTACAGGGCCTGGGCGCGCGCGAGTTCGCCGGCCTTCAGCGCGTCACGGGCAGCCAGCAGGCCATCGCGCACATAGCTGCCGCGCACCTGGGTGAAGGCCTCGGCCAGCTGTTTTTCCTGCGGCGTCAGATAGCTGTCCATATAGGCTTTCCAGGTCTTGCTGACCTGCGCGATATTGGCCTGCAGCTGGCTGTCCAGCGCCGGCAGCGCGGCCGGGTCGCGCAGCATCTCCATCACCAGGATGCGGTTGCGCAGCATCAGCCCGTCGACCTCGCCGATCTGCTTGAGCGGGATCGTGCGGTCCTCGTAAATGGTCTTCAGGTCGGCAAAGACGCGCGTGCTGCCTTGCACGCCGACCCAGCTGACGACGGCCAGCAAGAGCAGGACCAGTCCGAAAGCCAGGCCCAGACGCCGGCCGATACGCAGATTACGCAGCAGTTCCATTGCATGCTCCCTGGCGCTTTGTCGCGCTGATTCTGCATCAGCAGGATGCATGCCAGGGAGAAATTTCAGCGCGGCGGCGCGATGTCCTCGCCGCGCAGGCGGCCCCATAGCCAGGCCAGCCCGGCCCGCAGGTCACCGCGCGAGCCCAGCTGCTGCGGACGGTCCAGCGGCCGCAGCGGGGAGTGCTGCTCGGCGACGGCGAAGCTGAAGATGTAATGAGGTTCCTGGCCCATGCGCAGATCGGTGATCAGCACCTGGTCGGCCTTGCGCTCCAGCTTGAAGAAGCCGTCGCTGAAGGCGGCCAGGGTCGCGACCGGCGGGTGGGTCTTCAAGGCCTCGTAGAGCGCCTCCCCGCGGTCAAAGCTGTCGAAACGTATCGTCGGGCTGGCATCCAGCAGCGAGTAGAAGCCTTCGCGATAGCCATCGGGCGTGATCGCGACGATGCGCCACAGCACCGTGTTGAAGGGGCTGGGCGTGACCAGCAGGCGCTGCACCGGCTGGCCGGCCAGGCTCTGGCGCGCCAGCTGCTCGACATGCTGCTGGACCAGCGCGCTCCAGCCCAGATAGGCGGTCGACAGCAGCAGGCCGGCCGCGTTCCAGCGCAGCGCCCGCGCGCCGCCGGCCAGGGCCACGCCGGTGCCGATCAGCAGCGGCAGCGTGTAGAGCGGGTCGATGATGAAGATGCTGCCCAGGCCCAGTGGCTCGCTGCTGAAGGGGCGCAGCAGCTGGGTGCCGTAAATCGTCATGTAGTCCAGCAGCGGATGCGTGATCAGGGCCAGCCAGACCGCCAGCAGCCAGCGCCCGAACAGCGCGCGCTCGCGCTGCAGCGCGGCGATGCCGGCCGCGATCGGCACGGCGACCAGGCTCAGCCAGAACAGCGCATGGCTGTTGCCCCGGTGCAGAACCATATTGCTGAGCGCATCGCCGTGGTCGATGAAGGCATCGAGATCGGGCAGCGTGCCGCAGACGGCACCCCATAACGCCGACTTCCACAAGGCCGTGCGCCGGCCCATCACCGCGACGCCGACGGCGGCGCCCAGCGCGATTTGCGAGAGTGAATCCATGGGGGCGGATTCTGGACGCTTCTGGCTTGACCTGTCCTAGGGGCGGATATCGGGCGCGGCGATGGGCGAGATGCCCTGGGCCTGGGCGGCCTCGGTCTGCACGGCCAGCGCGCGGCGCCAGCCGTCGCGCTGCTGCAGTCGGGCCCAGTAGGCGGCCACGGCCGGCGTGAACTGCGCATCCAGCCCCAGATGGCGGGCCAGCAGCAGCGCATAGCCTACCGAGATGTCGGCGGCCGTGAAGCGGCCGGCGCAGAGCCAGTCCTGCGCGGCCAGGCGCGGCTCCAGCGTGCGCAGCCGGGCCAGAAACCATTTGGCGTAGTCCTCGGCCACCTGGGGCTGGCGGCGCTCGGCCGGCTCGAAGAAGCGGTAGCGCAGCAGCAGGGTCTGCGGGAAGGTCAGGGTGGCTTCGCCGAAATGCAGCAGGTTCAGATAGGCGCCGTAGTCGGCCTCGGCCATGCCCACATCGAGGCCGCCGGGGTCATGTCTTGCGGCCAGGTATTGGCAGATCGCGGCCGACTCGGTCAGGCGCGTCTCGCCGTCCAGCAGCAGCGGCACGGTGCCCAGCGGGTTCAGGGCCAGATAAGCCTTGTTGTGCACGCGGGGCGGGAAGGGCAGGACGATCAGCTGGTAGTTCAGGCCCAGCTCTTCGAGCGCCCACAGCGGACGGAAGGAGCGCGCACTGAGGCAGTGGTAGAGGGTCAGCAAGGAACGGAGTCCCTAGATGGCGAGGCTGTAGACCTTGGCGGCCGCGCGCTCGTCGGCGCTGTGGCCGGCCAGCGCGCGGTCCCACTCCGGACCAGTGGCACCCTGGGTCGCGGCGGCACCGCTGATCATCGAGGCCATTTCCTCGGTGCTGGCATCGAACTCGGCGATCTGCTCGCGCGTCTCCAGAAACAACCGCGCCAGCATCACGCCGCCGGACTCGATCACCACCAGATAGCGGGCCGCCTGGCGCAGCGTGCCGGGATGGTGTTTGGCGGGTGTTTCCATTCCGAAGCCTTGGCCCATGGGGTCTCCTCGCGTGGCTGATTCAGCGCCAAGACTATCACCGTCAGGGGGCGCCCAGCAGGGCCAGTTGCCGGGCGGCGCTGCGGATTTCGGCCGGCGTCAAGGCCGCATAGCCCAGCAGCCAGCCATCCTGGCGCGGCGCCGAGAGGTAGAGCCGGCTCAGCGAAGGCGTGGCCAAGCCCCGCGACGCGGCGGCGCGGCTGAGCGCCGCCTCGCCGCCCTCGGGCAGCAGCGCCGCCAGTTGCAGGCCGCCGGCGCTGGGCTGGGGCAGCAGCCAGGCCTGCAGCGGTCGCAGCGCCTCCAGCAGGACTTCGCGGCGCTGCCGGTAGAGGCTGCGCATCAGGCGCAGATGGGCGGCGAAATGACCTTGGCCGATGAAGTCGGCGGTGACCGCCTGGGCCAGCTGGGCGCTATGGCCGTCCTGGACGCTGCGTGCCGCCGTCAGCGGCGCGACCAGGGCCGGCGGCAGCACCATATAGGCCAGCCGCAGCGACGGAAACAGCACCTTGGAGAAGGTGCCCAGATAGATCACCCGGCCGGCCCCGTCCGCTTCCTCCAGGCCTTGCAGCGCCGGCATCGGCCGGCCTTCGTAGTGGAACTCGCTGTCGTAGTCGTCCTCGACGATCCAGGCCTGCTCCCGCCGCGCCAGCGCCAGCAGGGCCAGGCGGCGCTCCAGGCTCAGTGCCATGCCGCAGGGGTATTGGTGCGACGGGGTCAGATAGATCAGGCGCGGAGCGGGCAGGGCTGCGCCCTCGGGGTTCAGACCCTGTGGATCCAGCCGCACCGGCTGCAGGCGGGCGCCAGCGGCGGCAAAGGCCGTGCTGGCGCCGCGATAGCCGGGCTCCTCCATCCAGACGGTGTCGCCGGCATCCAGCAGCATCGACGCTGCGAGTTGCAGGCCCTGCTGCGAACTGGTCAGCACCAGCACCTGTTCGGCGCTGCAGCGCAGGCCGCGCGACTGGCGCAGATAGCCGGCGATGGCGGCGCGCAGATCCTCATGACCTTGCGGGTCGCCATAGCCCAGCAGTCCCGGTTCGCGGCGCAGTCGCTGGTTGATCAGCCGGCGCCAGGTTTCCAGCGGGAAGGCGCGCAGATCGGGGCTGCCGGCCTCGAAGGCGCGCGGGTGGCGCGGGTCCTCGCAGCCCCCCGTCGCCGCAATCGCCTGGCCGCGCTGTGACAGCGTTGGCCCGGCGGCCTGCGGCGCCAGCGCGCGCCGCGCCGCCGGGCGGGCCTGGGCCTCGATGGCGACAAAGCTGCCGCGCCCGGTCTGGCGCCGCAGATAGCCCTCGGCCTCCAGCTGGGCATAGGCCGCCTCCACCGTGACCCGCGACAGACCCAGATCGGCCGCCAGCACCCGGCTGGACGGCAGCCGCTCCTGATGAACCAGCTCGCCACCCAGCATGGCCTGCCGCAGGCTGGCGCAGAGCTGCTCGCGCCGACCCAGGCCCCGGTCGGACTGGCGCTCGAACAACTGCAGCCATAGGCGGGGTGGTGGCATTGGTCTTATCTTGCGAATGAAATTGGCATCAATGCTAAGTCCAAACCGCTCGACACTGGCGCTGCTCCCCACCACCTGTTCAGACGGAATCCACCATGTCACAGCAAGCCTTCGAGTCCATCGTCCTGTCCTATCCCGCACCGACGCCCGAGCAAAGCCGCGACTTCATGCTGGCCAAGCTGCACTACCACGCCGACGCCTGGGATGTGGCCGAGGACCTGCGCGCCGGCGTTCGAACCCTGGTCGTCATCGACACCCGCTCGGCCGAAGCCTATTCGGCCGGCCATGTGCCCGGCGCCATTTCCTTTCCGCATCGCACGATGGATGCGGCCAGCACCGCGCGGCTGGATCGCAGCAAGACCTATGTGTGCTACTGCGACGGCATCGGCTGCAATGGTTCGACCAAGGGCGCCTACAAGCTGGCCGCGCTGGGCTTCTCGGTCAAGGAGTTGCTGGGCGGGCTGGACTTCTGGAAGCGCGACGGCCATCCGGTCGCGACCGGCGCGGCGCCGGGCAGCCTGCGGCCGGAGGACCTGATCGGCTGCGAATGCTGAGGGCTGAGGTACGCGCCGCCATGCCCGGCGATGCGGCCGTGCTGGCCGCGCTGTGCCGCGAGCATGCCTGCTATGAGCGGCTGGCTCCCTGCAACGATGACGGCTTCGAGGCGCGTCTGGCCGCGGCACTCGCCGCTGGACGGCTGCAGGCTTGGCTGGCCGGGCGGCGCGAGGAGGCGCTGGGCTATGCCAGCTTGACGCTGGATTTCGCGACCCTGAGCGCTCGGCCTTTTGCCCATCTCGACTGTCTCTATCTGCGGCCGGCGGCGCGTGGGCAAGGACTGGGTGCCTGTCTGCTGCACGAGGTGAAACAGTGCGCTGTGGCGCTGGGCTGCGCGGAGCTGCAATGGCAGACGCCGGACTGGAACGAGGCGGCCGTGCGCTTCTATCTGCGCGCCGGTGCGACGCTGCGGGACAAGAAGCGCTTTGCGATGTCGCTTGCCTAGGTGCTGGCAAGGCTCAAGGAGCCTGATGCACCGAGTAGGCGATGCGCTGGCCGGGCAGGCCGGAGATCGTGCCCAGTCTGATTTCGTAGCGCCCCGCGGCTTGTGCGGGCAGCTCGACCTGGATGCGGCCGTTGTCGAGCCACTGGAGCGCGACCGGGCTGACGCCACCCTCGAAGCTGAGCAGTTGCGCGAGATTGTTGCGCAGGGCGTCCAGGCCGGCGCCGTGCAGGATGAGGCGCCCGGGTCGCCCGGCCTGCAGCGCGCTGTCATCGACCGAGTCCAGCTGGGCCAGGCGTTTGATCAGGCGGAAGGCGATGCGGCGGGCAGGCAGTCCATGGCTGAACTTCAACTCGATCGCGGCTTCATGCGTGGCCTGGTTGGCGAGCTTCTCGAACGCCTCGGGCACCGGAGCCCAGACCACGGGGTTGCTGAGGCCGCCCTGGCTGTTGACCAGGCGCAGCCAGGGCGTGTCGCTGTGGGCGCTCCATGTCAGGTCCGCGGGCGTGAGCGAGGTGCGGAGGACGCGGATGCTGGTGGCGGCCTGTGTGCCGAGCGTGTGCACCGCGAAACCGGGGACGTAGAGCACGCGGACCAGGTCTTCGATCGTGGCCTTGACCTGGAGCGTGCGGGGCGGGCGATCCACGCCTTGCGGCTGGAACTGGATCTCCGCCTTGTGCACGCCAGCCTTCAGCCCGGCGACCGGCTGCAGCTCGAGCTGTGCACCGTTCATGCGGTGCTCCAGCCAGGCGGCGCTGGCCGAGGAGTTCAGGATCTGGTAGGTCCAGCCGCTGGCCTGCGCGGGCAGGCTGATCGTCACCACAGAGGGGGCCGGGCGCTCGCCGACGCTGCCGTTGAATTCAATCTCGTGGGTGCTGAGCTGGAAGGCCGGATGAATCCGGTGTTCGTACTCGACCGTGCTGGGTGAGCCGCTCAGGTGGCGCTGGCAGGCCCGGTCGTGGCAGGCGTTCAGCGTCAGCCGCCCGGCGTATCGAGCGGGAGGGAGGTCGCTGCGCAGTCGGAGCCTGACATCGGCGCGGCCGGTCTGGGGATTCCAGTCGATCGGCGCGATGGTTTCTACCGCCTCGCCATCGGCTTGCGCGCTGAAGTAGGTCGCGTCCTGGGCCGCTTGTCCGGAAACCTGCAGGCTCAGCGCTTTCTCGAGCAGCGTGCCGGGATCGCCGCGCTCGGTCTCGCTGCGCAGCGCGCCGCCATCAAGCTGCAGTCGAGCCGTGGCGACAGGCGGCGTGGGCGTAGGAGCGGTGGTGTCTCCGCCGCCCCCTCCCCCACAGGCTTGCATCAGAAGCGCGCCAAGCAGGCACAGGCGGGGCCCCCATGGGGTTCTTTGCGCAGCGATGGGGGGCATGAATCTCCCTGAGTTTCTTTCTTGATTGCTTTTGAATGCAGGGCCGACCCAGCGGCTCGTCTGCAGGGAGCGGATGGTAGAAAATGCGGCATGAAGAGGCGATGAATGCAGCATCGCCCGGCGAGCCTTCCGCCGTGCTATGGGCCGGCTGTGCGTCGACCCGTTATCTGGAAGTCTTCGGCGAGGGCATCAAGAAAAAGGCCTCCCGAACAGTCCGTGTCAATACTCTGACGCTAAGCTGAAGGCCTGAAGACAATGCCCTGCAACGCAAGTTGCAGGGCATTGTTCTTATGGGCTACGTGCAAGGACAGAGTCGAGACCAGGGCAGCCTGTTTCCGGTGTCGCTGGACGAGTTGATCGGACCGGAGCATGTGTGCCGGGTGATCGCGGCGTTCGTGGCGCGGCTGGACCTGAAGGCGCTGGGTTTTGCTCGAGCCCACAGCAAGGCCACAGGCCGCCCGCCGTACGACCCGGCGGACCTGCTGATGTTGTACCTGTACGGCTACCTCAATCGGTTGCGCTCATCGAGGCGTCTGGAGCGGGAGTGCCAGCGCAACATCGAACTGATGTGGCTGCTGCACCGGCTCACGCCCGACCACAAGACCATTGCCGAGTTCCGTCGCTGCAACGCGCAGCCGCTACGCCGAGCCGGGGCCGAGTTCGTGCGCTTTTGCGCCGAAGCCGGTCTGATCCGCGGAGAGTGGGTGGCCGTGGACGGGACGAAGTTCCAGGCCGTGGCCAGCGGCAAGGCCATCCTGGACGAGGTCCAGCGGGCCGAACTGCAGGCCAAGCTGGAGCAGCGCATTGCGCAGTACCTGCAGGAGTTGGAGGCGGCCGACCAGCAGCAAGGCGAGGCGGAGCTGGACGCTCAGGCGCTGCGCCAGGCGCTGGCGCGGCTGCAGCTACAGCAGGCCGAGCTGGCGAAGGTGGACAGCGACAAGCAGCGCTACGTGAGCACCGAGCCCGAGGCTGTAGTGCTCAAGGGCAAGGGCCCGGGCTACAACGTACAGACCGCCGTCGACGCCGAGCATGCCCTGATCGTGGCCCACGAGGTCAACGCGCAGGCGGGTGACAACGGCTGCCTGCAGCGCATGGGCGAATCGGCGCAGCAGACCCTGGGCGGCACGGAGCTCAAGCTGGTGGCGGATGCGGGCTATGCCAATGGCGAACAGGCGCAGGCGCTGGAGGATCAAGGCGTGCGGGTGCATGTCCCCGTCAAGCGCGCGGTCAACAACCAGGGCGAGGGGGACTTGTTCGACCAAGGCCGCTTCACCTACGACGCACAGGCTGACGCCTACGTCTGCCCGGCAGACAAACTGCTGCAGCGCAAGCAGTTGCATCGGGCGGGTAAGGTCGTGATCTATGCAGCGCAGCCCGGCGATTGCGGCGCTTGCGCGATGAAGGCGCGCTGCACGCAGGCCCCACGGCGCACGCTCAGTCGCCATCTCTACGAAGAGGCATTGCAGCGCATCCACCAGCGCGCTACACCCCAGGCGATGAGGCTGCGCCGCTGCACCGTCGAACACCCGTTTGCGGCCCTGAAGTTCCACATCTTCGAGAAGCCCCGCTTCCTGATGCGAGGCCTGACGGGGGCCGGCGCGGAGATCGCGTTGGCGACACTGGCCTACAACGTCAAACGGGCACTGGCGGTGCTGGGTGGGCAGCAAATGTTGCAAAAGCTAGCTATGTGATGCCGGTGTCAGTGTTTGTTGCGGTCCGACACAAGGCTTCGGCTGTTCAGCCCACCGTCACGCAATACGCTCCAATGGACACCTCGCGCGCGCCCAAACAAAAGCGCTCCGAGAAACTCGGAGCGCTTTGCTCTTGGCGCCCTTCGCAGCCGTTTTGACACGGACTGCGAAGGAGGCCTCTGGAGCACGGAGGAAGCGATCACATGCTGCGCCGGTACTGCCCGCCGACCTCGAACAGCGCTGAGGTGATCTGACCCAGCGAGCAGACGCGCACGGCCTCCATCAGCACCTCGAAGACATTGCGGTTCTCGATCACGGCCTGCTGCAGGCGGGCCAGCATGGCCGGCGCCGTGCCGGCGTTGCGGGCGTGGAAGTCGGCCAGGCGCGCCAGCTGCGACTGCTTCTCTTCGTCGGTCGAGCGGGCCAGCTCGATGGTCTCGGGCACAGTCTCGCCATGCGGGTTGCGGAAGGTGTTGACGCCGATGATGGGGTACTCGCCGGTGTGCTTGAGCATCTCGTAGTGCATGCTCTCTTCCTGGATCTTGCTGCGCTGGTAGCCGGTCTCCATCGCGCCCAGGACGCCGCCGCGCTCGGCGATCTTCTCGAACTCGGCCAGCACCGCTTCCTCGACCAGCTCGGTCAGCTCCTCGATGATGAAGGCGCCCTGGCTGGGGTTCTCGTTCTTGGCCAGGCCCCACTCGCGGTTGATCACCAGCTGGATGGCCATCGCGCGGCGCACGCTCTCCTCGGTGGGCGTCGTGATCGCCTCGTCGTAGGCATTGGTGTGCAGGCTGTTGCAGTTGTCGTAGATCGCGATCAGCGCCTGCAGAGTGGTGCGGATGTCGTTGAAGGCGATCTCCTGCGCGTGCAGCGAGCGGCCGCTCGTCTGGATGTGGTACTTGAGCTTTTGCGAGCGCTCGTTGGCGCCGTATTTGTCGCGCATCGCGACGGCCCAGATGCGGCGCGCGACCCGGCCCAGCACCGTGTACTCGGGGTCCATGCCGTTGCTGAAGAAGAAGCTTAGGTTCGGCGCGAAGTCGTCGATGTGCATGCCGCGCGCTAGATAGGCCTCGACAAAGGTCAGGCCGTTCGACAGCGTCAGCGCCAGCTGGCTGATCGGGTTGGCGCCGGCCTCGGCGATGTGATAGCCGCTGATCGAGACCGAGTAGAAATTGCGGACGTTGTGGTGGACGAAGTACTCGGCGATATCGCCCATCACCTTCAGCGAAAACTCGGTCGAGAAGATGCAGGTGTTCTGGCCCTGGTCTTCCTTCAGGATGTCGGCCTGCACGGTGCCGCGCACATTGGCCAGCACCCAGTCCTTGATCTTGGCGGCCTCGTCGGCGGTCGGCTCGCGGCCGTTGTCGGTCCGGAACTTGGCGAGGTTCTGGTCGATCGCGGTGTTCATGAACATCGCCAGGATAGACGGCGCAGGCCCATTGATCGTCATCGAGACCGAGGTCGTCGGGCTGCAGAGGTCGAAACCGTCGTACAGCACCTTCATATCGTCCAAGGTCGCGATGCTGACGCCGGAGTTGCCGACCTTGCCGTAGATGTCGGGGCGCGGATCGGGGTCGGCGCCATACAGGGTCACCGAGTCGAAGGCGGTCGACAGGCGCTTGGCGGGCATGCCCTCGGACACCAGCTTGAAGCGGCGATTGGTGCGGAAGGCATCGCCCTCGCCGGCGAACATCCGGGTCGGGTCCTCGCCCTCGCGCTTGAAGGCGAACACGCCGGCGGTGTAGGGGAAGCTGCCGGGCACGTTCTCCAGCAGCAGCCATTTCAGCAGTTCGCCATGGTCTTCATAAGTTGGCAGCACGACCTTGCGGATCTTGGTGCCGGACAGGCTGGTCGAGACCAGCGCGGTGCGGATCTCCTTGTCGCGGATCTTGACGACGTACTCGTCGCCGGCATAGGCCTTCTGCATGTCCGGCCACTGCGCGATCAGCTGGGCGGCGGCCTTGTCCAGCGCGGTCTCGCGCTTCTCGGCCAGCTCGTTCAAGGCATCCATCGCGCGGTGCTTGTCCGGGTTGGCGGCCTTCAGCATCGCCATCGAGGCGCGCAGCTGCTGGGCCTCACGGGCGATGCGGGCCTGTTCACGAGCCTGCTTTTTGTAGCCGCGCACCGTGTCGGCGATCTCGGCCAGATAGCGCGAGCGCGCGGCCGGCACGATCGGAGTCTGGTGGGTGCTGTGGCGGGTGTCGACGATGGGCAATCTGGCCTCGCCGAACTGCAGGCCCAGTTCGGCCAGACGGCCCTTGAGCGCCTGGTACAGCGCGGTGACGCCGTCGTCGTTGAAGCGGCTGGCCATGGTGCCGAAGACCGGCATCTCGTCGGGCTTCTTGCCCCAGGCCTCCTTGTTGCGCTGCACCTGCTTGGCGACATCGCGCAGCGCATCCAGCGAGCCCTTGCGATCGAATTTGTTGATCGCGACGAACTCGGCGAAATCCAGCATGTCGATCTTCTCGAGCTGGCTGGCCGCGCCGAACTCGGGCGTCATCACATACATCGGCACATCGACATGGGGCACGATGGCCGCGTCGCCCTGGCCGATGCCCGAGGTCTCGACGATGACCAGATCGAAACCGGCCAGCTTGGCCGCCGCGACGACATCGGGCAGGGCCTTGGAAATCTCGGAACCGAAGTCGCGCGTCGCGAGCGAACGCATGAACACGCGCGGGCCTTGGCTCCAGGGCGAGATCGCGTTCATCCGGATGCGGTCGCCCAAGAGTGCGCCGCCGCTCTTGCGGCGCGAGGGGTCGATCGAGATCACGGCCACGCGCAGCGCATCGCCCTGGTCCAGGCGCAGGCGGCGTATCAGCTCGTCGGTCAGGCTGCTCTTGCCGGCGCCGCCGGTGCCGGTGATGCCCAGCACCGGGGTCTTGATGGTTTTGGCTGCGGCCTGCAACTCGGCCACGATGGCCGCATCGGCCTTGCCGTTTTCCAGCGCGGTGATCAGCTGGGCCAGCGCGCGCCAGGCGCCCTCGCCATGGCCCTGGATCGCGGACAGCGACTTCGGCGCATGGACCGTGAAGTCCTGGTCGCTCTTCATCACCATCTCGCCGATCATGCCGGCCAGGCCCATGCGCTGGCCGTCTTCGGGGCTGAAGATGCGCACGCCGTGCGCGGCCAGATCGCGGATCTCGGCCGGCACGATGACGCCGCCGCCGCCGCCAAACACCTGGATATGCTCGCCGCCGCGCGCCTTCAAGAGCTCGACCATGTACTTGAAATACTCGACATGGCCGCCCTGGTAGGAGCTGATCGCGATGCCCTGGGCGTCTTCCTGCAGCGCCGCGTTGACGACCTCGTCGACCGAGCGGTTGTGGCCCAGGTGTATCACCTCGGCGCCCATGCTTTGCAGGATGCGCCGCATGATGTTGATCGCGGCGTCATGGCCGTCGAACAGGCTGGCGGCGGTGACGAAGCGCACCTTGTGCGTGGGGCGGTACTCGGCCAGGGCCTTGTACTCGGCGGACAGATCGGTCATCTGGATGTCTCCTGCGCGGTGCTGGCTCGGCCGGGCCGGGCTTCTTCCCCGCGTTTTAGCAGCATGGGTGGGCGGATTCTAGGGCTTGATTGACGTTTACGTAAACGTTAAGTTGCCATTCGCTTGCCACGGAGCCGTTGGATCGGACTGCTGATAATGGGCGGCATCAAAAAGACAGGGTAGGAGAGGGCGCTTGAGAGTCCTGGTGCTGGGGGGATATGGCAATTTCGGCGCGCGCATTGCGCGGGCGCTGGCCGGCGATGCCGCCATTGAGCTGCTGATTGGCGGGCGCGACGGCTTCCGTGCCGCAGCCTTGGCGGCCGAACTGGGTGGTGGCGCCGAGGGGCTGGTCCTCGATATGGACGGGCACGACCTGGTTCCGCGCCTGCAACAGGCCCGCGTCGAATTGCTGATCCACACGGCAGGCCCCTTCCAGTCTCAGCAGGACTATCGCGTGGCCCGTGCCGCCGCCGAGGCCGGCGCGCATTACATCGACCTGGCCGATGGCCGGCGCTTTGTCTGCGACTTCTCCGCCCAGATGGATGGGCTGTTCAAGTCCGCAGGCCGGGTCGGCATCAGCGGCGCCAGCACCGTGCCGGCCCTGTCTTCGGCGGTGCTTGATGCGCTGAGCGTCGGCTGGCAGGCGTTGCACACCATCGACATCTGCATCGCGCCGGCCCAGACCGCCCCGCGCGGTCTGGCCACGATGGCGGCCGTGCTCAGCTATTGCGGCGCGCCGATCAGGGTCTGGAAGGACGGGGCCTGGACCGAGCAGCCCGGCTGGGCCGTGCCGCAGCGGGTGGACTTCCGGCGCCTGCGGCCCCGGCTCGCGGCACTGTGCGACATCCCGGATCTGGAACTGCTGCCGGCCCGCTACGCAGGCGTGCGGACCGTGATGTTCCGCGCCGCGCTGGAACTGGGTTTCACGCAGCGCGGCATGGCCCTGCTGGCCTGGCTACGGCGTGCCGGTCTGTTGCCCCGGCCCGAGCGCCTGGCAGCGCTGATGCTGAAGACCGCCGGCTGGCTTGACCCGCTGGGCTCGGCCCTGGGCGGCATGGTGGTGGCGCTGAGCGGCCGCGACGACGAGGGCCGATCCGTGGCGCGCAGCTGGCATATCGCCGCCGACGATGACCACGGCCCCGAGATCCCCTGCATGGCGGCCATCCTGCTGGCGCGACGCCTGGCGCGCGGTGATCAATCCCTCACCGCCGGCGCCCGGCCCTGCATGGGGCTGCTGAGCCTGGACGAATTCGCGCCCGAGTTCGCGCGCTGGGGCATGGTTTGCGATCTGGTGGAAGGCTGAGGTCGGCGATGGCCCATGCGCGCTTCGAGTTCGAGATGGGGGCGTCTGTCGAGGTTGTGTTTGACGCTTTCCACTACCACTGCTGGCGACATCGCTGGGATTCACTGGTGCGAGACACCCAGGTCCTGGGCGGTGGAGAACATCCGGTGGTCGGGGCACGTACCTGGAATGCTGGTGCGGGCTGGTTGGTCGCGCTGTCGATGCAAACGGTCTTCATCTCCTATGACCGACCGACGCTGGCGGCGGCCCGCATGGAGGGGAGGTCCTTTCCGTTCCGGCGCTGGGCTGCGTCGATGCAGCATCGACCGCTCGCTGCTGATCGGTCCCTGCTGATCTATACCTACAGCTTCAATGCCGGACCTGACTGGCTGAGGGGCGTGATGGAGCCTTTGGTGCAATGGATCTTTGATCGGCAGACTCAGCGCAGATTTGGGCGATTGCAGCGCTTCGTTGCTGAGCATCGCTCGGAAGTTGAGGCTTGGCAGGCGACGCAGGAGACGCAGCCATGAGCGGCGCTGCCAGCGCCCCGGCCGACGAACGCCTGCTGCGCCTGAGCCTGGTCGCCGTCTGGCTGGGCACGGCGGTGGTCAGCCTGCTGGAGCTGCGCGGTCAGAGTTTGGACCTGCTAACCCAGGCCGGCATGCACGACTTGACCCTGATGCAGGGCCTGATCGTCGGCGGCGCGGCACTGGATGCGTTGCTGGGCCTGGCGCTGTGGCTATGGCCGGGTCGCCGGGCCTATGCGTCGGCGCTGGCGGCGATGCTGGCGATGACGGCGCTGGCCACCGGCCTGCTGCCCGGACTGTGGCTGCATCCGCTAGCCCCCCTGCTGAAGAACCTGCCGATCGCGGCGGCGCTGTGGCTGTTGTGCAAGAGGGCTCCGCGGTGAACGAATACCTGCTGCTGAAATGGCTGCACGTGCTGTCCAGCGTGGTGCTGGTGGGCACAGGCTTTGGCTCGGCCTTCTATATGTTCTTTGCCAATCGCAGCGGCTCGATCGCGGCCCAGGCGGTCGTGACACGGCTGGTGGTGCGGGCCGACTGGTGGTTTACGACACCGGCCGCGATCTTTCAGCCGCTCAGCGGCCTGTGGCTGGCCCATCTGGCCGGCTGGCCCTGGTCCACGCCCTGGCTGGCGCTGGCCCTGGGCCTGTATCTGTTGGCCGGTGCCTGCTGGCTGCCGGTGGTCTGGCTGCAGCTGCGCATGGCCGAGATGGCCACGGCCGCTGCACGCGCTGCGACGCCGCTGCCGCCGCTGTACTGGCGCTATGCCCGGCGCTGGGAGGCGCTGGGCTACCCGGCCTTTGTCGCGATGCTGGCGGTCTTCTATCTGATGGTGGCCAAGCCGGCGCTGTGGCACTGACGCAGGAGGGGGCTCCGGCACAGATATTGCAGCGCAGCAATATCCACCCCATCCGCCATGAGTCCCCCGCCCGACACCCCCACCCCTGGCCTGCGCGTGCTGTTGATCGATGACGGCGCGCACCGGGTCGATCTGATCCAGCAGGAGCTGGCGCGGCAGGGCTGCGATGTCGTCGGCGTGATCGATTCGGCGACCTTGATCCATGACTGCGTGCTGCGGCTCAAGCCCGATGTGGTGATCGTCGACAGCGAGTCGCCGACGCGCGACACGATGGAGAACCTGGCCACCTTGAATGCGCAGATGCCGCGCCCGGTGGTGGTGTTTTCCGAGGATGGCAGCGACGACCCGATGCGCCGGGCCCTGCGTGCGGGGGTCAGCGCCTATGTGGTGGCGGGGCTGCGCCCGGACCGCCTGGCGCCGGTGCTGCAGGTGGCGATCGCCCGCTTCGAGCAGGACCTGGCGCTGCGTCAGCAGTTGGACAAGGCCCAGGCCCAGCTCAGCGCGCGCAAGCTGATCGAGCGTGCCAAAGGCATTCTGATGAGCGAGACGGGCCTGGACGAGGACGCCGCCTACAAGCGCCTGCGCCGCCTGGCGATGGATCGCGGCGTGCCGCTGGTCGAAGTCGCGGAGCGTGTCATCGATGCCCAGAACCTGCTGCGCCCAACATGAGGCCCGACATGAGGCCCGATCGCACCAGGCTGGCGCATCGCGCCGGCAATCGGTGCGCTTTTCGCGCAGCCGCTTGCCTTGCTGCCTGGGCATGCCGCTGGCACGGCTCCTGCTAGACAGACCACGAGGCCCGCAACGGCGTGGGCCTCGCTCTCAACAAGGTTCTAGGACAAAGGCGTCCGATCTCCTCCGCTCGTTGCACGGGTGGCAGGTGATCGTGACGCCTTTTTCCATTTCTGGTTTGTCTCGGAGGTCTTCTCAATGCGTTTCAGCAATACGTCGAAGGATGGTGGGCTCATGAGTGAAGAGCGACGCAAGCTCCTGGTGGGCGGTGCGGCGGCAGCGGCCGTCGGCAGTCTTAGCCCCCAGGTTTGGGCGGCCGGCTCCGACAAGCCGGAGAAGGAGGAGGTGCGCATCGGCTTCATCCCGCTGACCGACTGCGCCTCGGTGGTGATGGCCTCGGTGCTGGGCTTCGACAAGAAATACGGCATCAAGATCATTCCGACCAAGGAAGCCTCCTGGGCCGGTGTGCGCGACAAGCTGGTCAACGGCGAGCTCGACATGGCCCATGTGCTCTACGGCCTGATCTACGGCGTGCACCTGGGTGTCAGCGGGCCGAAGAAAGACATGGCCGTGCTGATGACGCTGAACAACAACGGCCAGGCGATCACCTTGTCGAAGAAGCTGGCCGATAAGGGCGCGGTCGACGGCGCCAGCCTGGCCTCGCTGATGGGCAAGGAGAAGCGCGAGTACACCTTCGCGCAGACCTTTCCGACCGGTACTCACGCGATGTGGCTGTACTACTGGCTGGCCAGCGTCGGCATCAATCCGATGAAGGATGCAAAGGTCATCACCGTGCCGCCGCCGCAGATGGTGGCGAATATGCGGGTCGGCAATATGGACGGCTATTGCGTCGGCGAGCCCTGGGGCCACCGCGCCATCGTCGACGGCATCGGCATCACCGCGGTGACCACGCAGGACATCTGGAAGGATCACCCCGAGAAGGTGCTGGGCACCACCGGCGACTTCGTCAAGAAATACCCGAACACCGCGCGCGCCGTCATCATGGCCGTGCTGGAGGCCAGCCGCTGGATCGATGCCGGCCTGCAGAACAAGCTGAAGATGGCCGACACCATCGCCGAGAAGAGCTACGTCAACACCGGCGTCGACGCGATCAACCAGCGCATCCTCGGCCGCTACCAGAACGGCCTGGGCAAGACCTGGGACGACCCCAACCACATGAAGTTCTTCAACGACGGCGCGGTGAACTTCCCCTGGCTGTCCGACGGCATGTGGTTCCTGACCCAGCACAAGCGCTGGGGCCTGATCAAGGAGCACCCGGACTATCTGGGTGTGGCCAAGCAGATCAACCAGGTGGAGCTCTACAAGCAGGCCGCCAGCCAGCTGAAGATCAGCGTGCCCAAGGAGTTGATGCGCAGCTCCAAGCTGATCGACGGTGTGGTCTGGGACGGCAAGGACCCCGCCAAGTATGCCGATGGATTCCGCGTCAAAGCCTAAGGAGCTCCCCATGGTCAGTGCCGTTTTTCATTCGCCGAGCGAGGCCAGCAGCAGCGGCCCGATCTCGGTGTCGCTGCCGACGCCCGACGCACCGACGGTGCTGGCTGCGGGCGTTGTTGTGCCCGCTCCCAGGCCGCGCCGCCACCTCGACATGAACAGCCTGTGGATGCGCGTGCTGCCACCGGTACTGGGCCTGGCGCTGTTGATAGGCATCTGGGGGCTGCTGACGCAAAAGGGCGGCAGCTTCCCGACGCCCGGCGCCACCTTCGCTGCCGCCGTCAAGCTGTTCGCCGACCCCTTCTACAGCAATGGGCCGAACGACCAGGGCATCGGTTGGAACATTCTGTTCTCGCTGCAGCGCGTGGCGGTAGGCTTCGGCCTGGCCGCAGCGGTAGGCATCCCGCTGGGCTTCATCATCGGCCGCTTCGAGTTCGCCAACCGCATGTGCTCGCCGCTGATCAGCCTGCTCAAGCCGGTCTCGCCGCTGGCCTGGCTGCCGATCGGCCTCCTGGTCTTCAAGAGCGCCAACCCGGCCGCGATCTGGACCATCTTCATCTGCTCGATCTGGCCGATGGTGGTCAACACCGCGGTGGGTGTGCAGCGGGTGCCCGAGGACTATCTGAACGTCGCGCGGGTGCTCAAGCTCAGCGAGTGGAAGATCATCAGCAAGATCCTGTTCCCTGCCGTGCTGCCCTACATGCTCACCGGCGTGCGCCTCTCGGTCGGCACGGCCTGGCTGGTGATCGTCGCGGCCGAGATGCTGACCGGCGGTGTCGGCATCGGCTTCTGGGTCTGGGACGAATGGAACAACCTCAATGTCCAGCACATCATCATCGCGATCTTCGTGATCGGCATCGTCGGCCTGGCCCTCGAATGGCTGCTGATGGCGGTGGCCAAGCACTTCTCCTACAACGACTGACGGAGCCGACATCATGAGTGCAAACAAGGCCTTTATCGAAGTGCAGTCGGCCGAGATGGTGTTCAACACCCGCAAGGGCCAGTTCCACGCGCTGCGCGACATCCATCTGCAGGTCCAGAAGGGCGAGTTCATCACCTTGATCGGCCATTCGGGCTGCGGCAAGAGCACCTTGCTGAACCTGATCGCCGGCCTGCTGCGGCCCACGTCCGGCGTGCTGCTGTGCGACAACCGCGAGATCACCGAGCCCGGCCCGGAGCGCGCGGTGGTGTTCCAGAACCATTCGCTGCTGCCCTGGCTGACCTGCTTCGAGAACGTCTATCTGGGCGTCGAGTCGGTGTTCGGCGGCCGCGAGCTGAAGCGTCAACTGGCCGAGCGCACCGATGCGGCGCTGGACCTGGTGGGCATGAGCCATGCGATGTTCAAGCGTCCGCACGAGATCTCGGGCGGCATGAAGCAGCGCGTCGGCATCGCCCGCGCGCTGGCGATGGAGCCCAAGGTGCTCTTGATGGACGAGCCCTTCGGCGCGCTTGATGCGCTGACCCGCGCCCATCTGCAGGACGAGCTCTTGAAGATCGTCGCGCGCACGCACAGCACCGTGGTGATGGTGACCCACGATGTCGACGAGGCCGTGCTGCTCTCCGACCGCATCGTGATGATGACCAATGGGCCCGCTGCCACCATCGGCGAGATCTATGCCGTCGACATCCCGCGCCCGCGCAGCCGGGTCGAGCTGGTCGAGGACCCGGTCTATGTGCATGCGCGCAAGGCGGTGATCGACTTCCTCTACACGCGCCACGCCGCGCCGGTCGAGAAAAAAGCCGCCTGATTGATTTTTCGTGGTGCCTGCTGCTCGCTAGCTCCGTTGGGGCTGGGCGGGGCGGCGCTCAGCCTGGAGCTGCTGTGATGATGAACGACAAGAAATTGAAGCTGGTGATGGTGGGCAACGGCATGGCCGGTGTGCGCACGCTGGAAGAGCTGCTGAAGATCGCCCCCGATCTCTATGACATCACGGTGTTCGGTGCCGAGCCGCATCCCAACTACAACCGCATCCTCTTGAGCCCGGTGCTGGCCGGCGAACAGACGATAGCCGAGATCATCCTGAATCCGCTGTCCTGGTATGCCGAGCAGGGCATCACCCTGCACCTGGGCAAGACCGTCACGCAGATCGATCGCATCCGCCGCAAGGTGATCGCCGAGGATGGCACCGAAGCCGAGTACGACCGCCTGCTGATCGCCACCGGCTCCAGCCCCTTCATCCTGCCGGTGCCCGGCAAGGAGCTGGATGGCGTGATCGCCTACCGCGATATCGCCGACACCAACGAGATGATTGACGCGGCGACCAAGTACCAGCACGCCGTCGTGATCGGTGGCGGCCTCCTGGGCCTGGAGGCGGCCAACGGCCTGATGCTGCGCGGCATGCAGGTCACTGTCGTGCATATCGGCGACTGGCTGATGGAGCGCCAGCTCGACGACCAGGCCGGCGAGCTGCTGCGCAAGTCGCTGCAGGCGCGCGGCCTGAGGTTCATGCTGGGCGCGCAGACGAAAGCGCTGATCGGCGGCAAGGACGGCCGGGTGATGGCCGTGCAGTTCAAAGACGGCCAGGAGATCCCGGCCGACCTGGTCGTGATGGCCGCCGGCATCCGACCCAATACCGCGCTGGCCGAGTCCGCCGGCATCCACTGCAGCCGCGGCATCGTCGTCAGCGACACGATGCAGACGGTGACCGATCCGCGCATCTACTCGGTTGGCGAATGCGCGGCGCATCGCGGCATCGCCTACGGCCTGGTCGCGCCGCTGTTCGAGCAGGGCAAGGTTTGCGCCACGCATCTGGCCCAGTTCGGCATCGGCCGCTATCTGGGCAGCCAGACATCGACCAAGCTCAAGGTCACCGGCATCGATCTGTTTTCTGCCGGCGATTTCATGGGGGGCGAGGGCTTCGAGGAGGTCGTGATGAGTGACCCCTTCGCCGGCGTCTACAAGAAGCTGGTGATCAAGGACGACAAGCTGGTCGGCGCCTGCCTCTACGGCGACACGGTCGACGGCAGCTGGTATTTCAAGCTGCTGCGCGAGGGCCGCAAGATCCACGACATTCGCGACAAGCTGATGTTCGGCGAGAGCAATATCGGCGATGTGGGCCACCAGGGCCACAACAAGGCGGCCGCGATGGCCGACAGTGACGAGGTTTGCGGCTGCAACGGCGTCACCAAGGGGACGATCTGCAAGGCCATCAAGGACAAGGGCCTGTTCACACTGGAGGAGGTGCGCAAGCACACGAAAGCCAGCGCCTCCTGCGGCTCCTGCACCGGCCTGGTCGAACAGCTGCTGATGTTCACCGCCGGCGGCGACTACTCGGCCACGCCAAAGAAGAAGGCGATCTGCGGCTGCACCGAGCTGAGCCACCAGGACGTGCGCGACGCGATCTTTGACCAGCACCTGACCAGTCTCGACGCCGTCTACAAGGCGCTGGCCTGGAAGACACCCAACGGCTGTTCGACCTGCCGCCCGGCGCTGAACTACTACCTGATCTCGTCCTGGCCCAAGCAAGCGCAGGACGATCCGCAAAGCCGCTTCATCAACGAGCGCGCCCACGCCAATATCCAGAAGGATGGCACGTACTCGGTGATCCCGCGCATGTGGGGCGGCGAGACGACGAGCTCGGAGCTGCGCCGCATCGCCGACGCGGTGGACAAGTACCAGATCCCCACCGTCAAGGTCACCGGCGGCCAGCGCATCGACCTGCTGGGCGTGAAGAAGGAAGACCTGGTCCATGTCTGGAAGGACATCGGCATGCCCTCGGGCCACGCCTATGCAAAGGCGCTGCGCACCGTGAAGACCTGCGTGGGCTCCGAGTGGTGCCGCATGGGCACGCAGGACTCGACGCAGATGGGCAAGGATCTGGAGCGCGCGATGTGGCGCATGTATGCGCCGCACAAGGTCAAGTTCGCGGTGTCGGGCTGCCCGCGCAACTGTGCGGAGGCGGGCATCAAGGACGTCGGCATCATCGGCGTGGACTCCGGCTGGGAGATGTATGTGGCCGGCAACGGCGGCATCAAGACCGAGGTGGCGCACTTCTTCACCAAGCTCAAGACCGCCGCCGAGGTGCTGGAGTACACCGGCGCCTTCATGCAGCTCTACCGCAAGGAGGGTTGGTATCTGGAGCGCACCGTGCACTACGTCAGCCGCGTGGGCCTGGACTATGTGAAGGCCAAGATCCTCGACGACCACGAACTGCGCCGCACGCTGTGGGCCGAGCTGCAGCACGCGCTCGATGGCGAGCCCGACCCCTGGTTCGACTTCGACAAGGCCAAGGTCGATCTGCGTCAGTTCGACGCGCTGCAAGGAGCTTGAGCGATGAGCGACATCTGGAAAGAAATCTGTGCCCTGACCGACATCCCGGTGCTGGGCTCGCGCCGCGTGCAGCGCGCCCAGGGGCCGCAAGTGGCGCTGTTTCGCACCGCCGACGATCAGGTCTACGCTCTGCTGGACCGCTGCCCGCACAAGGCCGGGCCGCTGAGCCAGGGCATCGTGTTCGGCAAAGCCGTGGCCTGCCCGCTGCACAACTGGACCATTGCGCTGGATACCGGTTGCGCGCGTGAGCCCGACGAGGGCAGCACGCCCCGCTTCAGCGTCCGCATCGAAGGGGGCCAGGTCTTGCTGAACCGGACCGAGCTGGACACGCTGGCCATCGAACTGGCGCCGGTCAAGGCCGGCCCCTGCACACGGGCCTGCTGAGATCATGAGGCAAGAGACGCGCAGCACCTGCCCCTACTGCGGCGTCGGCTGCGGCGTGATCATAGAGAGCCAGGGCACGCAGATCACCGGCGTGCGCGGCGATCCCGATCACCCGGCCAACTTCGGCCGCCTGTGCAGCAAGGGGTCGACCCTGCACCTGACCGCCACGCCCATGGTGCTGCAGACCCGGCGCCTCTTGCAGCCGGCCCTGCGCGCCGTGCGAGGGACGGCGGCCGAGGCCGTCGGCTGGACCCAGGCCAATACGCATATCGCCGAGCGGCTTGCCGCGATCCGCGCCGAACACGGCCCCGATGCGATCGGCTTCTACATCTCCGGCCAGCTGCTGACCGAGGACTATCACGCCTTCAACAAGCTGGCCCGCGCGCTGATCGGCACCAACAATATCGACAGCAACTCGCGCCTGTGCATGAGTTCGGCCGTGGTCGGCTACAAGCAAAGCCTGGGCGCCGACGCGCCGCCGGCCTGCTACGAAGACCTGGAGCAGAGCGACTGCCTCTTCATCGCCGGCGCCAACCCGGCTTGGGCCCACCCCATCCTGTTTCGCCGCATCGAGGATGCACGGCTGAAGCGGCCGCAGATGAAGATCATCGTCGTCGACCCGCGGCGCACCGAGAGCGCCGAGTTCGCCGACCTGCATCTGCAGATCCAGCCGGGCAGCGATGTCGCGCTGTTCCAGGGCCTGCTGCACGCCTGCATCTGGGAGGGCTGGATAGACCAGGGCTTCATCGCCGCCCATACCGAAGGCTTTGCCGAGCTCAAGGCTCTGGTGCGGGCGATGACGCCCGCCGCCGCCGCCAGGATCTGCGGCATCCAGGAAGCCGATCTGCTGCAGGCCGCGCAGTGGTTCGCCCAGTCGCCGGCCAGCCTGTCGCTCTACTGCATGGGCCTGAACCAGAGCACCAGCGGCACGGCCAAGAACACCGCGTTGATCAATCTGCATCTGGCCACCGGCCAGATCGGCCGGCCCGGCGCCGGCCCCTTCTCGCTGACCGGCCAGCCCAATGCGATGGGCGGACGCGAGACCGGCGGCATGGCCACCTTGCTGCCCGGCCACCGCGATCCCGCCAACGCGGCCCACCGGGCCGAGATCGCCAGGCTCTGGCAGGTCGACGCGCTGCCCGAGACGCCCGGCAAGACCGCCATCGAGCTGTTCGAGGCCGCCGCGCGGGGCGAGATCCGGGCCTTGTGGATCGCCTGCACCAATCCGGCCCAGTCACTGCCAGATCAGGCCCTGGTGCGCCGGGCGCTGGAGCGCTGCGAGCTGGTGATACTGCAGGAGGCTTTTGCCGATACCGCCACCGCCGCCTATGCCGATGTGCTGTTGCCCGCCGCCACCTGGGGCGAGAAGGAGGGCACGGTGACGAACAGCGAGCGCCGCATCAGCCGGGTGCGCGCCGCCGTGCCACCGCCCGGCAGCGCGCGCGCCGACTGGGAGATCGTCCGCGACGTTGCGCAGCTGCTGGAAAAACGCCTGGGCGCACCGCGCCGCTTTGGCTACGAGCGGCCCGAGCAGCTGTGGCTGGAGCACCGCGAGGCCACGCGCGGCCGCGACCTCGACATCACCGGCCTCAGCTACGGCCTGCTGGATAGCGCCGGCCCGCAGCAATGGCCCTTCCCCGAGGGCGCCGGCGCCGGTCAGGCCCGGCTCTACCAGGACCGGCGCTTTGCCACGCCCGACGGCCGCGCCCGCTTCATCAGCCAGCCCTTCAAGCCGGCGCGCGAGCGCCCCGATGCGAAACATCCCTTTGTGCTGAGCACCGGCCGCCTGCGCGACCAGTGGCACGGCATGAGCCGCAGCGGCGTCGTGCCCCGGCTGTTCGGGCACGAGGGCACACCGCTGCTGCGCATGAACCCGCAGGACATGCCGCGACGCGGCCTGAAGGACGGCGATCTGGTGCGTGTGCGCTCGGCCCGTGGCGCGCTGACCCTGCCGCTGCTGGGCGATGCCGCGATCGCGCCGGCCCAGGCCTATGTGGCGATGAGCTGGGGCCAGGAGTTCGTCTCCGGCCGCGACAGTGAAGGCAGCGAGGGCCAGGTCTTGCTGGGCATCAATGCGATCACCCAGCCGGCCTTCTGCCCCGACTCGCGCCAGCCCGAGCTGAAGTTCGCCGCCGTCGACATCCAGCGCCTGGAGCTGCCCTGGCGGCTCTCGGCTGCGGTCTGGGACGAACAGGCCGGCGCGGCGCTGCGCGCGCTGCTGGGCGAGCTGGACTACGGGCACTGCGTGCCGGTCGCCGGCCCCGAGGGGCGCCAGGGCTGGAGTTTCGAGGGCGCCAGCGCCTCGCCGCTGCTGCCGGCGCTGATCGAGCGCTTCGCCGCCGCGCTGGGCTTGCGGGGGGCGTCGGTGCTGCGTTATGCCGACACGCGACGCGGCCGTGCCCGGCTGCTCAAGCTCGATGACGGCGGCCAGACCCTGCATGGGCTGCTGCGCGTCGGCGAGGCGGGCGAGGGCGCCTGGCTGCAGGCGCTGTGGCGCGAGGCCGCTGCGGTGGCGCCGCATGGCCGCCGCCTGCTGGCCCCCGAGGCCGGCCCGGCGCAAGACCTGGCCCCACGCAGCCCGCAGGTCTGCAACTGTTTCGATGTCTCCGAAGCCCGCATCCGGGGCCAGCTGGCGCAATGCGCCGGCGCCGATCCGGCCGAGCGTCTGCGCGCCCTGCAGGGCGCGCTGCGCTGCGGCACCCAATGCGGTTCCTGCCTGCCGGCCTTGCGCCGGCTGGTCGATGCCACTCCCTGCGAGCTGACAGCATGAACACCACCCCGAGCTTTCCCATCGCCCTTGTCGGTGCCGGCCCCGGCGACCCCGAGCTGCTGACCGTCAAGGCGCTCAAACGCCTGCAGGCGGCCGATGTCGTGCTGGTCGATGATCTGGTCGATGCCCGCGTGCTGGCGCTGCTGGCGCCCCACTGCCGGGTGCTGAAGGTCGGCAAGCGGGGCGGCTGCGTGTCGACCGAGCAGCGCTTCATCCACGAGCTGATGATCCGCGAGGCGCGCAGCGGCGCGCGCGTCGTGCGGCTGAAGGGCGGCGATCCCTTTGTCTTCGGCCGTGGCGGCGAGGAGGTCGACGCCTTGCGCGCCGCCGGCCTGGAGGTCGAGATCGTCAACGGCCTGACCGCCGGCCTGGCCGGGCCGGCCAGCATCGGCATCCCGGTGACCGACCGGCGCTGCACGCCGGGCGTGGCCCTGGTGACTGGCCATAGCGCTGAGGGCAGCGGCGACGGTGGCCGCGCGCCCGACTGGGCGGCGCTGGCCAGGAGCGGCCTGACCCTGGTGATCTATATGGGCGTGGCCCGTTGCGCCGACATCGTGGCCCAGCTGCGCGCGGCCGGCATGCGCGGCGACATGCCGGCGGCGGTGATCTCTGCGGCGCATACCGAGCGGCAGCGCGAGGCGCTGACGACCCTGGACGAACTGGTCGAGACGATACGCGCGCAAGGGCTAGGCAGCCCGGCGATTCTGGTGATCGGGGAGGTGGTCGATCTGGCGGCGGTCGTGCCGCGGCAGATCGTTGGCGAGGCTCAGGCCTTCGGCTGAACAGGCTCGCTGATCGCAGTTGAGCCCCGCCCCGGCCTCATCCCAACCTGAATCTGCTCATCAGTCCCGCCAGCTTCACCGCCTGATCCTGCAGTGAGGCGGCGGCGGCGGCGCTTTCCTCGACCAGGGCCGCGTTCTGCTGCGTCATCTGGTCGAGCTCGCCGACCGCGCCGCTGATGCGGGCGATACCGCCGCTTTGCTCGCTGGCGGCGCTGCTGATCTCGCTGATGATGTCGCTGACCCGGCCGACGCTGGAGACGATCTCGTCCATCGTGCTGCCGGCGTCCTGCACCAGCCGGGCGCCGGTCTCGACCTTGTCGACGCTGGCCCCGATCAGGCCCTTGATCTCGCGTGCGGCCTGGGCGCTGCGCTGCGCCAGGCTGCGCACCTCGGCGGCCACCACCGCGAAACCGCGGCCCTGTTCGCCGGCGCGGGCCGCTTCGACCGCCGCATTCAAAGCGAGGATATTGGTCTGGAAGGCGATGCCGTCGATCACGCCGATGATGTCGGCAATTTTCTTCGAGCTGCTGTTGATCTCGTCCATCGTTGCGACCACCTGGCCGACCACGGCGCCGCCGCGCTGCGCGACCTCGGCGGCGCTGCCGGCCAGCTGCTTGGCGGTGGCGGCGGCGCTGGCGCTGTGGCCGATGGTGCCGCTGAGCTCGCTCATCGCGCTGGCGCTTTGCTGCAGATTCGAGGCGGTGTGCTCGGTGCGGGTCGACAGGTCCAGATTGCCGCTGGCCACCTCGCTGCTGGCCACCTGGATGCTTTCCGAGGCCTGGCGCACCTGGCCGACGATATCGGCCAGCGACTGCTGCATCTGGCCCAGCGCGGCCATCATCGCGCTGGCTTCATCGCGGCCCTGGGCGGCCGGTGCGCGCCCGAGGTCGCCGGCGGCGATGCGGCTGGCCACCTGCTGCGCCTCGGTCAGCGGCGCGACGATGGACAGCGCGATGCGCCAGGCCAGCAGCAGGGCCACCGCGACAAAAACCGCAAAGGCCAGCAGAAAGCCGACAAAGATGCTCTGCACCATGCCGTCGACCTTGCTGAACACCGCCTCGGCGGTCTTGTTCAAAGTGGCCTCGATATCGGCCAGCATCGCGGCGGCCGGCTGATAGCCGGCATCGGCAGCCTTCATCGCCGCCTGGGCTTCCTGGGCGTCGGCATAGCCGCTGGCCAGCAGCTGAGCAGCCACCGGCGCGACCGCCTTGCGATAGATGTCGATATGGCCACGAAAGCGCTGCAGATTGTCCTGCGACTCCTGGGTGGCGGCGAGCTTGCCAAAGTCCGCCATCGCCTGATCCAGCCCCTGCTGGGCCTTGTCCCAGGCGGCCTTCGCGGCCTTGGTCTCGGTGTCCTGGAAGATCGAGGCCACCATGGTCGCGGTGGCGGCCTGGCTTTCCAGCAGCTTGCTGCGCGCCGCCACGGTGGCATTGTTGACCGGGATCAGCTGCTGGGTGATGCCGGCCAGGCCTTGCTGGGCCACATGCATGCCGAAGCCGCCAATGGCCACCAGCAGGGCGGTCATCAACACCAGCAGGCCGAAACCCAGCAGCAGGCGGGGGCGGATCTTGAAATTGCGCAACATCGAGGGGGACCTTTGAAAGCTGGGGGAGAAACTCAGAGCTTGAAACTGCTGACCAGCTCGGCCAGCTTCAGCGCCTGCTCGCTCAGCGACTCGGCCGCTGCCGCGCTTTCTTCCACCAGCGCGGCATTCTGCTGCGTCATCTGATCGAGCTGACCGACCGAAGCATTGACCGTGCCAATGCCCTGGCTCTGCTCGACGGTGCTGGCGCTGATCTCGGCAATGATGTCGGTGACACGTTTCACGCTGGCGACGATCTCGTCCATCGTGCTGCCGGCGTCCTGCACCAGCCGGGCGCCGGTCTCGACCTTGTCGACACTGCTGCCGATCAGGCCTTTGATCTCGCGTGCGGCCTCGGCGCTGCGCTGCGCGAGCGAACGCACCTCGCTGGCCACCACCGCGAAACCGCGGCCCTGCTCGCCGGCCCGGGCCGCTTCGACGGCCGCATTCAGGGCGAGGATATTGGTCTGGAAGGCGATGCCGTCGATCACGCCGATGATGTCGGCAATCTTCTTCGAGCTGCTATTGATCTCGTCCATCGTGGCCACCACCTGGCCCACCACGGTGCCGCCGCGCTGCGCCACCTGGGCGGCGCTGTGGGCCAGCTGGTTGGCGGTGCTGGCGGCGTCGGCGCTCTGGCGCACGGTGCCGGTCAGCTGGCTCATCGAGCTGGCGGCCTGCTGCAGATTCGACGCGGTCTGCTCGGTGCGCTGGCTCAGGTCGGTGTTGCCGGTGGCGATCTCGCGGCTGGCGGTCTGGATGCTGTCAGCGCTGTGGCGCACCTCGCCGACGACGCGGTTCAGCGCCTCGCGCATCGCACCCAGCGCGCGCTGCAGATCGCCGATCTCGTCGGCCCGCGGCTGCGCGGCGATGCGCTGGCTCAGGTCCCCCTGGCCGATGCGTTCGGCCTGGCCAACCAGCTCGCGCAGCGGCGTCGAGATCGAGCGCACCAGATAGAAGGTCGCGATCGCCAGGCCCAGCACGATCAGGCCCATTACCAGCGCGACGATCCAGACCGTGCGCATGCGCTCGGCGCCGGCCTGCTCGCGCAGCGCGTCGGAGCGCTGCTGCTGCAGCTTGACGAAGTCGGCCTGGGCGTCCAGATAGGTCGCGATGGCCGGCAGCATCTTGCCCTGCAGTGCCGCCACCGAGGCCTCGGCCTGGCCCTCGGTCTTGAGCTTGCCGGCCTCGTTGCGGCTCGCGATATAGGCCTTGCGGGTGTCGGCGATTCGGGCCATCGCGGCCTTCTCCTCATCCGAGGTGGCCAGGGCCTCCAGCTCCTTCTGCATCTCGGAGATCGTGGCCGTGGTGGCATCGATCTGGGGCTTGAAGGTGGTGGCCACGGCGCCGTCGCTGCTCAGCAGCCCCGCCGCAGCGCGGGCGGCATTGGCCTCGGTCAGGCCGCGCCAGCGCAGCGCCAGCTCGAACTTGCGTTGCTGGGCCTGCTGGGTCTGCTGGGCCTGGGCCTGCAGCTTGGCGGTGCGGGTGGCCGAGGCCACCGTCATCAGCAGCACCGTGGCCGCCAGCGCGATGACGGGCAGCCACAGCTTGGTAGCGATCGAGAGGGACTTCATGCGGCACGGTCTCCTTGTTGTCGTCCGGGGCCACGGCAAGGCCATGCCCTATCGGTCCTTATCGGCGCCCCTGTTTGGATCTTGAGCACTATGCGCTCTGTTAGGCTGGCGCCTGCACCGGACCAACCCCTCCCATTCCGCCATGAGCTTTCTGGCCATCGACATCGGCAACACCCGTCTCAAGTGGGCGCTCTACGCCTCGCCCCAGCCCGGCGCGGTGCTGCTGGCCCATGGCGCGGTGTTCCTGGAGAATATCGACCGGCTGGCCGAAGCCGAATGGCGCGAGCTGCCGCAGCCGCACAGCGTGCTGGGCTGCAATGTGGCCGGCGACGCGGTGCGCCGCCGGGTCGAGGAGCAGCTGGAGCTGTGGGATATCGAGCCGCGCTGGGTCGTGTCATCGGCCCATGCGGGCGGTATCACGAATGGCTATGACCACCCCGGCCGCCTCGGCACCGACCGTTTCGTCGCGCTGATCGGCGGCCGCCACCATGTGCTGGCGCGCGGCCCGGCCCGGGCCGCGCTGGTGGTGATGGTGGGCACGGCCGTCACGGTGGATGCGATCGACGCCGAGGGCCACTTCCTCGGCGGCCTGATCCTGCCCGGCCACGGCATCATGCTGCGCGCGCTGGAGGGTGGCACGGCCGGCCTGCGCGTGCCGACCGGCGAGGTGCGCGAGTTCCCGACCAATACCTCGGACGCGCTGACCAGTGGCGGCAACTACGCGATCACCGGCGCCATCGAGCGCATGCACCGCCACCTGAAGCAACGTGCCGGCCACGAGCCGCTGACCCTGATGACCGGCGGTGCCGGCTGGAAGGTCTCACCGGCGCTGGACATCGAGCATGAGCTGATCGAAAGCCTGATCTTCGACGGGATTCTGACGCTGCAGGCGCACCGGCTGGCGCTTTAGCACGCCACCCCGGTCAGGCTGCCAGGCGTAGTTCGGCGATCAGCATCGCGACGTTGCCAGCCTGCAGCTTGTCGTAGACCGACTGGATCTGGTTTCGGATGGTGGCCGGCGAGCGTTGCAGATCCTTCGCGATCTCCTTGTGGGTGTAGCCGCGTGCCACCATCGAGGCGATCAGCCGCTCGCGCGGGCTCAGCTGGTCGGCCAGGCAGAGCGCGCGTGCGCGCATAAACAGCATGCCGTGCTCCACATGGCTGCGCAGCGCAATGCATCGGCCGCGGAATTCGCGCTCGCCGGCATAGAAACTGTCGAGCAGAGGCCGGGGCAGTCGCACGCCCGACCAGTCCGGCCACTCCGCCTCGATGAGGCGGGTGAATTGTGCGTCGCCGTGGGTCAGGACGCCGCGCAGATCGGCCAGGCCGCCGGCGCGCACCCCGCCGTCCGTTGCCTGTCCGATCTGCTGCAGATGGCGGGCGCGATTGAAGGCCAGGGCCTGCATCATGTGCGGTGCCAGCTGCGCCAGCAGCAGGCGTTCGTCCTCGCCGCAGTGCTGATGCGGGTCCTTGCGGTACAGGCTGATCCACTGCACCAGACCCGTGCGCGCATCGTTGCTCGCGGTGATGAAGATGTTCTCGTGGCCGAAGCGCTGCAGGAAGTCGCCGAACTCGCGCTTGTCGCCGGCGCCCCAGCGGCTGCGCGCGTGGAAGCGGCGGGTCACGCGTGGCTGTCCCAGCACGGACTCGGCCGCATCGTCGATGTGTTTGACCTGCTCATAAGCTCGGAGCATCTCCGGCCCGGTCTGGTGCAGATGGATGGTGTGGATGTCGATCCCGGCCGGGGTGGCCGTGGCGCTGCCGGACATGGATGAGTCAAAAGGAAGCAAGCGCTTGAGCAACGCCAGCGACCGGTCCTGGAAGGCCTCGATCGGTGCCTCATGGGACAGCCGGTAAAGCCGCAGCAGGAGCTCGCTGAAGTCGGACGGAATCGGCTGGTTCATCGCGTCGCCTGTTTTGGGGAAGGTGATGCATTTGCACTATTTCACAGGCCCTGGCGCGTGCGAACAATGGTTTCCATGGGACTCCCAGACCATGCGCACTGAGCGTTCAACAACTTCTGGGGGGAACTTCGGGGACTTCCTCATGGCTCCATTCTCAATCGAAGGGGCCTTCTCTATTCCCGGGGCGATTCCACTTTGGCAGCTAGTCAATTGATCAGGGAGCGGTGATGGCATCTCAAGACGCGAACGAGCAAGACACGGCCCTGGTTCAGCAGTACCTTGCCTACGAGGTTCACGGTTTCTCAGTTGTTCGGGCTGCTTGGCGGCGGCTTAGCCTGCTTGCAGCCGCAGGAGGCCAAGTCCTCGCAGCAATCTGCCTTCTTGCGACCTTTTCGACCTCAGCCGCCGCAGGCTTGTCCTACAACCCCGGAGCATTTCCTGAGTTCCAAGCTTGGCAGTACACGCCCGGTACGTCCTGGGCTGTCGGGGTGCGAACTCGCGCCGGCGGTGTCAGCGAGGACATTCAGTATGAATTTCAGTTCGCCAGCGATGAGACGCTGGACTTGTCCAGCACTACCCCCGGGTCGGCGGCGCGCGGCCTCGCGGAGTCCGCGATCGGCACCAATCGGGCCTGGGCTAGCGCATTGGGCGCAAGCGCATCCTCCACGGTCATTTCCTTGTGGAAGGACAGCTTCGTGATCAGCCAAGATGCAGAGGTAGCCGTCCAGATTCATCTGGACGGTACCGTGCCCTTGATTCCGATCGATGTTCCGCTGAGCTATGGTTCCGGTGCTGCACTCTATGATTTTGGTGTTTTCCGTGTATCGGATGGCAAGAAGATGGCCGAGTTCTACACGCACGACTCTCAGACCCGTGAGAAAACAATCGATGTCTCCATGTGGCTAGACAAGAACGGTCGGCAGACGGGTGGGAACTCAAATCAACCTGAACAGTTGCGTATTGGCGGTCCCGAAGTTTGGGACATTACCTTGAGGCCGTATCTGCCGGCGGGCGAGTATGAGTTTCGCAGCATGCTCCAGATCGGGGCGGCTACCAACGACAGGATACGGGAGAGCGTTGTTGATTTCTTCAACACGGCTTCATTCACGGGTATCGCCGTGCCGACTGGCACGACGCTGACTTCGACCTCTGGGTTCCTCACTGAGCTGTCCCCCGGGGTGTATGGCTACCCGGTCAGCTCGGTGCCTGAGCCCGGTTCACTTGCGCTCATGCTGGCAGGCTTGATGGCCGTGGCCGGCGTCGTGCAGAGGCGGCGCCGCGACCTTTTCTAGCACGCCCTCGTCTGTGGTGAGTGGCCCCCGAGGTTAGACACCGTGGAAACGTCAGCGTGACCAGGGCTGGCCGAGGGTGCGCAGACTGCCTGTCTGATTCGACATTTGGAGAATTCACATGAAGAACCTGCTATTGGCAGCGCTTGTCCTGGCTGCCACCGTACCGGCCTACGGCTTGGAGGGGGCAACCGCCTACTCTTTTATCGGGATCAATGGGGGAATGACCAGCCGCTCGTCGGATTTTGGCCTTAACACTATCGCGGGAGTTGGCAACGTCAGCACCCTCATCGGGACGGACAGTCAAGGCACGCCTTTCATCTCCTTCGCGGCCAGTACCTCTAACGCAAGAGTCGCCGAGCCATTCGCTGAGGCCAGCCTGCGCTATCACTGGACCGTCGTGGCAAAAGACGGCGCCGTTGCCGACGCTGAGGTCCCGGTGACCGTGAGCTATCTAGGCAATTGGGCATACGAGTACTGGATGCTTCCGTACATCAAGGACCGCTACAACCTGACTCCTGGATTCGTGCAAATCGCGATGATGGCGAACTTCTACACCACCACGAAAGGCAATGCCGTCGATCAGCGGACGGCTGGTCTGCAAATGGGGGGCTATAACTGGGGTGTCGAGCATGTGGCCCCACCAGCCATAAATCAGACGAGGCTGGACTACACGGCATCCGGCACGGCGAAGTTCGAAGATTCGTTTGAGATTCTTGCGAAGCCCAATGCGCAGAACCGAATATCGCTGCAAGTCACCACGAACGAGAGGTACTACAACAACAACACGTTTCACCATCAGTACGCCGAGGTGTCTTGGAGCGTGGCCGGCTACATCGACCCCATCATCACCGTCGCCCCTGAGTTCGCGGACAGGTATACGGTTCAGGTTAGTGTCATGCCGGTGGTGCCGGAGCCAGAGACCTATGGGCTGATGCTGCTGGGGCTGGCTGTGTTGGCTGCGGCGCGGCGCGGGCGGAACGGCACTGCCGTCCCGCGCATGCCGATCCCATCGGCCCCCCAGGTCTTGACTGCGGGTTGAGCAATGACGCGGTCAGAGTTCCGCCGCTTCGGCTTCACGGCCGATGGCGGCGCCAGCTTCATCAGGGCAGCGCCGGTGCCGGAACCCGGCCGGGTGATGCTGCTGGCCGGCTGGAGCCGGGGCGCCGGCTCGTCAGAGAATGAAGCGGCTCAGGTCCTCGTTACGCGCCAGCTCGCCCAGCTTGGCGTCCACCGCCGCGCCGTCCAGCGTGACGGTCTGGCCGGCGAGCTTGTGGGCATCGAAGCTGATCTCGTCGAGCAGGCGCTCCATCACGGTGGCCAGGCGGCGCGCGCCGATATTTTCGGTGCGTTCGTTGACCTCGTAGGCGATCTGGGCGAGGCGGCGAATGCCGTCGTCGCTGAGCTCCAGCGTCAGCCCTTCGGTGGCCAGCAGGGCCTGGTACTGCTTGACCAGGCTGGCATGGGTGCTTTTCAGGATGGCCTCGAAGTCCTCCACCGACAGCGACCCAAGCTCAACGCGGATCGGGAAGCGGCCCTGCAGCTCGGGGATCAGGTCGCTGGGCTTGCTCAGATGAAAGGCGCCGGAGGCGATGAAGAGGATGTGGTCGGTCTTGACCATGCCGTACTTGGTGTTGACCGTCGTGCCCTCGACCAGGGGCAGCAGGTCGCGCTGCACGCCCTGGCGCGAGACATCGGCGCCGCCATGCTCGGCGCGGCTGGCCACCTTGTCGATCTCGTCGATGAAGACGATGCCGTTCTCCTGCGCCTTGCTGAGGGCGGCGGCCTTGATCTCGTCCTCGTTGAGCAGCTTGGCGGCCTCTTCCTCGACCAGCAGCTTGATCGCCTCGGCGATCTTGAGCTTGCGGGTCTTGCGCTTGCCGGCGCCCAGCTGCGAGAACATGCCCTTGAGCTGCTCGGCCATCTCTTCCATGCCCTGGCCGCCCATAGGCCCGAGGATCTCCATCGTCGGCTTGGCGTCGAGCAGGTCGACCTCGATGTCCTTGTCGTCCATCAGCCCTTCGCGCAGGCGCTTGCGCATCACCTGGCGGGTGCTGTTGTCCGGCTCGCTGCCGGGTACCAGGATGTCCAGCACGCGGTCCTCGGCGGCGTCCTCGGCACGGGTGCGCTGGCGCCGCATCTGCAGCTCGCGCTCCTGCTTGATCGCCATATCGACCAGGTCACGGATGATGGAGTCCACATCCTTGCCGACATAGCCAACCTCGGTGAACTTGGTGGCCTCGACCTTGATGAAGGGCGCATCGGCCAGCTTGGCCAGGCGGCGCGCAATCTCGGTCTTGCCGACGCCGGTGGGGCCGATCATCAGGATGTTCTTGGGCGTGATCTCGCCACGCAGCTTCTCGTCGACCTGCTGGCGGCGCCAGCGGTTGCGCATCGCGATCGCGACAGCGCGCTTGGCGGCGTTCTGGCCGACGATGTGGCGGTCCAGTTCGGAGACGATCTCCTGGGGGGTCATGCTGCTCATTCCAGGATCTCTATCGTGTGATTCAGATTGGTGTAGATGCAGATCTCGCCGGCGATCACCAGCGACTGCTTGACGATGTCGGCGGCGCTCAGCTCGCTGTGGTTCAGCAGCGCCTTGGCGGCGGCCTGGGCATAGGCACCGCCCGAGCCGATCGCGACGATGCCCTGCTCGGGTTCCAATACATCGCCGTTGCCGGTGATGATCAGCGAGGCTGTGCGATCGGCGACGGCCAGCATGGCTTCGAGCCGGCGCAGCACGCGGTCGGTGCGCCAGTCGCGCGTCAGCTCGACGGCGGCACGCACCAGATGCCCCTGGTGCTTCTCCAGCTTGGCCTCGAAGCGCTCGAACAGCGTGAAAGCGTCGGCGGTGGCGCCGGCAAAACCGGCCAGCACCTTGTCGTGGTGCAACTTGCGCACCTTGCGGGCGCTGGCCTTGACGATGATGTGGCCCAGGGTCACTTGGCCGTCGCCGCCGATGGCGACCTGATTGCCGCGGCGCACGCTGACGATGGTCGTGCCGTGATAAACGGGATGTTGTTGTTGGTCCATAAGGACTCCAGATAGGGGCGCCGGGGCCGGGTTCAACACCAGGCCTGGGCAAAGGGCGAGATCAGGCCTGGCGGACCTTGACCTTGGCGTGCTCGTTGATCCCCATCGCGCCGAAGAACAGCGCCACCAGGCGGTGGGCCTCGCTGAACACCACGGCGCGGTTCTCGCTGCGCCGGCTCAGCACCCAGTTCAGCAGATCGCCGGCCGCCATGAAGTCCAGCCGTATCAGCTTGGGGCAGGCAATCGTCACCAGGCTGGCCGCGCCCAGCTCGGCCGTCATCAGCTGCAGGGTCTCGCTGATGTCGCCGCTGAGCTGGCCGGACAGCTCCAGCTGCACGGCCGAGGGCATGCGGGCCTGTTCGGTGATGGTCGATTCGAGGAAGCTGGTAGTCACCGCGGCCGAATCGGGATGGGCATTGCTGCTGGGCGGGCTGCTGGTGGACAGGGTCAGTCCGCTGACCCGCACCCGGCAGACCGCACGCTCCCAGGATGGCGGCGAGACCTCGTAGGTCACGCAGTAATCGATCGCGGCCTCGTCGAACTGGTCGGGCCGGTTGACCAGACGCAAGGTTTCCAGGCGCAGCATCCAGATGGCCGGGTCGACATCGCGGGCGCCGACCGGTGCCAGCTCGCGCAGCTGCTGCAGGAACTGATCGCCGGCCAGCCAGCGCATATCGACCTGCTGGCCGGCCCAGCGCCTGAACAGCTCGCGCAGCCTGGCACAGCCCTCGGTGTCGAGGCGGCGCAGCGCGGCCCAGTCCAGCACCCAGGGCATGGGCAGGTTTTCGCAGCGCTTTTGCAGCTGGGCCACCGACTCGGCATCCAGATACTCGGGGGCGGCCCAGCAGACGCCGCCGGCCGAGCCCATGGGCGCACGTTCCTTGCTGAGCCCTTCGGCCACCAGCTTGGGCAGCGAAAACCACTGCGGCGGCGACAGGCCGAACAGATGCACATAGTCCAGCGCCAGCGACTCGAACTTGGCCTGCTGGGCGGTGGCCCGGTAGAGATCGAAGGCGACCAGCCAGGTTTCGGCATGCTGATGGCGCGACCCACCGGGCCTGATCAGGGCCGTCAGGCCCTGCTCGCAGCTTGCGTAGTCGGCGTTCGCAAAGGCGATCACCATCTCGTCAAGCTCGGGGTCGTGCACCATCTCGTTGACTGCCACGGCTACCGGCTCGACCGCGCGGAAACTCAGCGGCGCTGGCGCCGCAGTGGGCGGCAGTGCGAAGGAGCGGCTGTCATTGCTGAAGCTCAGCGGCTGCAGCGAGGGCAGCACGCTGGGCTTGGCATCGGACAGCGGCGGCAGGCCCGCGCCCATCACGGCAGCGGCCGGCGGCGGCACCGATTCGAGTCGCTCGACCTCCTCGGGCGTCGCGAACTGGCTGACGCGCGCCGGCGGCGGCGCGGTGGTCGTGGTGGCGGAGAAATGCACCGGCCGGGTGCTGGTCTCGAAAAAGCCCGGCGGATGGTTGCCGGCGATCTGGGTCGGCGCGAAGCTCTCGCCGACCATCTGCTGCTCGATCTCGTCGATCTTGGCCTTGACGCCCAGATCGATCTTGGAGTTCAGGTCGCTGCTGCGCTCGATCTCGTCGATGCGCGAGCTGCTGCTGCCCAGGGCGGCGAGCTGCTCGGGGCTGAGCCCTTCGCGGCGCACGCGGCGCAGCATGTCGAGCTCGCGCTTGCGCACGAAATCATTGCGGCGCTTGCGCTCCACCATCGCGCGCAACTCGGCCTTGGCGAGATCGCCCTCCGGGTCGTCCTGGCGCGAATTGATCTCCGCCCAGTCGGTCGTCGGGTTGGCCACAAAGCGCGCGACCTTGCGGAAGAAACTCTCGCCGTCTTTCGGTTCTGTCATGCGCGCCGGACCTTGGCTGGGTGGTGAGAGGACAGGACGGGCTCAGTCCCCGAACATCTTCTGCTTCAGCTCACGCCGCTGCTGGGCTTCCAGGGACAGATTGGCGGTCGGGCGGGCGATCAGCCGGCCCAGGCCGATGGGCTCGCCGGTTTCGTCGCAATAGCCGTACTCGCCGGTATCCAGGCGTGCCAGCGACTGCATGATCTTTTTCAGCAGCTTGCGCTCGCGGTCGCGGGTGCGCAACTCCAGCGCGTGCTCTTCCTCGATGGTGGCGCGGTCGGCCGGATCGGGGACGATGGAGGTGTCTTCGCGCAGATGCTCGGTGGTCTCGCCGGCGTTCGACAGCACGCCGTCCTTCAGCGCCGTCAGCTTGGCGCGGAAGAACTCGATCTGCTTGTCGTTCATGTACTCGGCTTCGGGCATGGCCATGACCTCGGCGTCGGTCAGTTCATGACCGGCCTTGGTCTTCCAGGCGTTGACGAGTTTGGGGTCGGCCTTGGCGGCGCTCTTGGGACTTTCAATCACGGGCGTACTCATTTGTCGCGTCGGCGGCTTCGGGGGCGCAAAACGATCTGCAAACCGGCTGCTGCCGAGGGGTGGTGCTGCCGCCTCGAGTGTGGCTACCGAGGCGGAGGAGGAGGAATCCAGTGCGGCGGCCTTGGCCTTCGCGCTGCTGCCGCTGTGGCTGCTTTTGCCAGCCTTGACGGTCGGCCGCCCTTCGTCTGCCGGGGCAGTGGTCGGGGTGGGTTTCGGGGCCGGGGTCTTGCTCACGTTGAATCTCCTCACTGCTGGGCTTTATACCTGCTCTGAAGGGCTAGATGGCAAAGCTGACCAGCTTTCCTGGGGCGATGTCGCCGGGGTCGGGCGGGGCGCATTGTAGCCACGATGAATCCCCAGCATGCTGACACCTCCTCGGGAGCTCAGGCCAGGCAACCTTCCAGCCCTTGCATCAGGATGTCCTTGGGCAGGTCGATGCCGATGAAAACCATTTTGCTCGTCTTTTTCTCGCCCGGCAGCCATTTCGGGCCCAGGTCCGAGCCCATCAGCTGGTGCACGCCCTGGAAGATCACCTTCTTGTCGGTGCCCTTCATATTCAGCACGCCCTTGTAGCGCAGCATCTTGGGGCCGTAGACCTGCACGATGGCGCCCAGGAAATCTTCCAGCTTGGCGGGGTTGAAGGGCTTGTCGGAGCGGAACACAAAAGACTTCACATCGTCGTCATGCGCATGGTGGTGCGGGTGATCGCAATGCTCGTCGTGCTCGTGGTCATGATGGTGGTGATCGTGGTCGTGCTCGTCGACCGTCAGGAAGCCCGGGTCGATCTCCAGCTTGGCATTCAGGTTGAAGCCACGCAGATCAAAGACCTGGGCCAGCGCCACCTCGCCGAAATGGGCGGTCTGCACCGGCGCGCGCGGGTTCATATGCTTGATGCGGTGCGTCAACGCCTCGACCGCGGCCGGCTCGACCAGGTCGGACTTGCTGATGAAGATCTGGTCGGCGAAGCCGATCTGGCGGCGTGCCTCCTGGCGGCTGTTCAGCTGCTCCTCGGCATGCTTGGCGTCGACCAGGGTCAGGATCGAGTCGAGCAGATAGCTCTCGGCGATCTCGTCATCCATGAAGAAGGTCTGGGCCACCGGGCCCGGGTCGGCCAGGCCGGTGGTCTCGATGACCACGCGCTCGAAATCCAGCTCGCCCTTGCGGCGCTTCTCGGCCAGATCGCTCAGCGTGGTGCGCAGATCCTCGCGGATCGTGCAGCAGACGCAGCCATTGCTCATCTGGATGATCTGCTCGGTCGTCTCGGCCACCAGGATGTCGGTGTCGATGTTCTCCTCGCCGAACTCGTTCTCGATCACGGCGATCTTCTGGCCATGCGCCTCGGACAGGATGCGCTTGAGCAGGGTGGTTTTTCCAGAGCCCAGAAAACCGGTCAGTATGGTGGCGGGGATGAGACCTTGGGACATGGTGATGGCGCGCTGAGGGCAGTGAGGAAGCAGCCCCGGATATGGGGGCGGCTGACTGTGGTGCAAGAGGGGTGCAATGTCAATGGGTTATTCTGTGGGCCTTGCAACTGCCCGACGCACCTGTGTCCGAGCCTCAGCCTAGTCGGCCCTCTCATCGAGGGGGCCACAAATCCACTGCCGCAGCCGAGCCGCGCGGCCTGCTGATACGCCTGCTGGAGTTCCTCCACCCCGGGCCCGACTCCAAGAGCGAACTGATAGAGACGCTGGCCGATGCCGAGCAGCGCGAGCTGATCGAGCCCGAATCGCGCCAGATGCTGGAAGGCGTGCTGCGCATGGCCGAGCTCAGCGCCGGTGATGTGATGGTGGCCGCGCCGCGCATGGACCTGCTGGACATCGAGGCGCCCTATGACGAACTGCTGGGCCTGGTGATACGCGGCGGGCATTCGCGCTTCCCGGTTTTCGAGGGCCAGCGCGACAACATCATCGGCATCCTGCTGGCCAAGGACCTGCTGAAGATGCAGCGCTCGCCCGAACTGAATCTGCGCGCGCTGCTGCGGCCGACCGTGTTCGTGCCCGAGAGCAAGGGCCTCAACGAGCTGCTGCGCGACTTCCGCTCCAACCGCAACCATCTGGCCATCGTGATCGACGAGTTCGGCAACACCGCCGGCCTGATCACGATCGAGGATGTGCTGGAGGAGATCGTTGGCGAGATCGAGGACGAATTCGACGACAAGGACGGCGAGTCCAGCATCTACACCCTGGCCGACGGCAGCCAGCGCGTCGCCGGCGACGCCGAGATCGCGGCCGTCAACGAGGCCTTCACCGTGACCCTGCCCGAGGCCGAGTTCGACACCATCGGCGGCCTGGTCGCCCATGAGCACGGCCGCGTGCCGCGGCGCGGCGAGGCGGTCGATATCGGCGGCCTGCGCTTTGCCGTGATGCTGACGCGCGGCGGCTCGGTGCGCTGGTTCAAGGTCACACGCGCGCCCGTCGAGAGCCTGGACGGCTGATGCGGGGCCGCTACGCAATGCTGGCCGCTGCGGCGGCCGGTGTGCTGCACACCGCCTCGTTCGCCCCGCTGGAAGCCTGGTGGCTGCAGATCCTGGCGCTGGCCTGGCTGGCCCATCTGTCCTGGAGCGCCAGCCCGCGCCGCGCGGCGGCGCTGGGGGCGGCCTTCGGCATAAGCTGGCTGGCCTCCGGCCTGTGGTGGCTGCACATCAGCATGCACCAGTTCGGCCATATCCCCTGGCTGCTGGCGGCGCTGGCGGTGCTGCTGCTGGCGGCCTTTCTGAGTCTCTACTACGCCGGCGCGCTGGCGCTGGCGGCCTGGCTGCGCAAGGGCGGCAGCCCCGGCTGGCATGCGCTGACCTGGGCGCTGTGCTGGCTGCTGGCCGAACTGGGCCGGGCGACGCTGTTTACCGGCTTCCCCTGGATCGCCAGCGGCTATGCGCACAGCGTCGGCCTGCTGGCCGACTGGGCGCCGTGGATCGGCGTCTACGGCATCACGATGCTGGCGGCCGGCGGTGCGGCCGCGTTTGCCGCGCTGGGCCGGCACAGCTGGCAGCCTGCCGCCGTGGTGCTGGGTCTGCTGGCCCTGGGTCAGATCTTGCCGCATGACTTCACCCAAAGCACAGGCCGCCTGCGCGTCTCGCTGCTGCAGCCCAATGTGCCGCAGGATCAGAAGTTCGACCGCGCGCTGATGGAGGCCAATCTGGACCGCCTGGCGCAGCAGATCGAGGCCTCGCAAGGCCAGATCGTCGTGACGCCGGAGTCGGTCGCGCCGCTGCCGCTGGCCTATCTGGACCCCGACTATCTGCAGCGCCTGCAGCGCAGCGCGATGCGCCGGCCGCTGCTGCTGGGCACCTTTCTGGGCAATGAGCAGGAAGGCTATGTCAACTCGCTGATCGCGATCGGCGTGCATGCGAACTACAGCTATGGCAAGCGCCATCTGCTGCCCTTCGGCGAGTTCATCCCGCCGGGCTTTCACTGGTTCGTGCGCGCGATGGGCATTCCGATGGACGACCAGGCGCGCGGCCAGCACCAGCGGTCCTTCGCGGTGGCCGGCCAGCGCCTGCGGCCGCTGATTTGCTACGAAGACCTGTTCGGCGAAGACTTTGTCGGCAGCGTTGTCGGCCCCGAGGCGGCCACCGTGCTGGTCAATGTCAGCAATCTGGCCTGGTTCGGCACCTTGATGGTGCAGGACCAGCATCTGCAGTTCTCGCAGATGCGCGCGCTGGAGTTCCAGCGCCCCTTCATCCGCTCGACCAATACCGGCGCCACCGCCGTGCTGGACCATCGCGGCCGCATCATCGCCGCCGCGCCGCCGGCGCGCAGCGTGGTGCTGGAGGCTTCGGTCGAGGGCCGCAGCGGCAGCACGCCTTATGCGCGCTGGCTGGCTGCTTGCGGGCTCTGGCCCTTGTTTGGCCTGGTTTTCTCAGGTCTCGCTTTGGCTTGTGTGCGTCGCAAGCGTGGCACAGCTGTACGAGCAAGTTAGCGTCTTGGTAAATCTGAGTAACCTAGAATCCGCGCCTCTGTTACTCGAATTTACGCGCGCAATATGCTGAGCTTCCAGCAAATCATCCTGACCCTGCAAGACTACTGGTCCAAGCAGGGCTGCGCCCTGCTGCAACCCTATGACATGGAGGTGGGTGCGGGCACCAGCCACACCGCCACCTTTTTGCGCGCCCTGGGCCCGGAGCCCTGGAAGGCCGCCTATGTGCAGCCCAGCCGTCGCCCCAAGGACGGCCGCTATGGCGAGAACCCGAACCGGCTGCAGCACTACTACCAGTACCAGGTCGTGCTCAAGCCCGCGCCGGCCAATATCCTGGAGCTCTATCTGGGCTCGCTGGAGGCGCTGGGCTTCGATCTGAAGAAGAACGATGTGCGCTTCGTCGAGGACGATTGGGAAAACCCGACGCTGGGCTGCTGGGGCCTGGGCTGGGAGGTCTGGCTCAACGGCATGGAGGTGACCCAGTTCACCTATTTCCAGCAGGTCGGCGGCATCGACTGCAAGCCCATCACCGGCGAGATCACCTACGGCCTGGAGCGCCTGGCCATGTATCTGCAGGGCGTGGAGTCGGTCTATGACCTGGTTTATGTCGAAGGCAAGGACGGTGCGCCGGACATCAAGTACGGCGATGTCTTCCACCAGAACGAGGTCGAGCAGTCGACCTACAACTTCGAGCACAGTGACGTCGAGTTCCTGCTGACCGCCTTCGCCGCGCATGAGAAGCAGTCCAAGCACCTGATGGAGCAGCAGCTGGCGCTGCCCGCCTACGAGCAGCTGCTCAAGGCCGGCCACAGCTTCAATCTGCTGGACGCGCGCGGCGCCATCAGCGTCACCGAGCGCGCCGCCTATATCGGCCGCATCCGCAATCTGGCCCGCGCCGTCGCGCAGAGCTATCTGGAGAGCCGCGCACGCCTGGGCTTCCCGATGGCACCGAAGGAATGGGCCGATCAAGTCATCGCCCAGATTGAAAAGAAGAAGGCGGCCTGAGCCATGACGACTGCTGTGAAGAATCTGCTGATCGAACTGTTTGTCGAAGAGCTGCCGCCCAAGGCGCTGAAGAAGCTGGGCGAGGCCTTCGCCGCTGTGCTGGTGGACAGCCTCAAGGCCCAGGGCCTGGTGGGCGAGGGCGCGCAAGCGACCGCCATCGCCACGCCGCGCCGCCTCGGCCTGCACCTGACGGATGTGGCGCCCAAGGCTGCCGACCGCGCCGTGCAGCAAAAGCTGATGCCGGTGGCGGTGGCGCTGACGGCCGAGGGCCAGGCCACGCCGGCCCTGCTGAAGAAGCTGGCCAGCGTCGGCGCCGACGCCTCGGTGCTGCCCCAGCTCAAGCGCCTGCCTGATGAGTCAGGGAAGGGCAAGACCGAAGCCCTGTTCCTGGACCAGCTCGTACCCGGTGCCACCCTGGCCGAGGGCCTGCAGAAGGCCCTGGACGAAAGCCTGGCCAAGCTGCCCATCCCCAAGGTCATGACCTACCAGCTGAAAGATGGCTGGACCGATGTGAAGTTCGTGCGCCCGGCCCATGGCATCGTCGCCCTGCATGGCGCCGATCTGGTGGCTGTCTCGGCCCTCGGCCTGCAATCGGGCCGCACGACCCGCGGCCATCGTTTCGAGGCCAGCGCCCCCGAGTTGACGATCGAGAGCGCCGACAGCTACGCCGCGCAGATGCGCGAGCAGGGCGCCGTGATCGCCGGCTTTGCCGAGCGCCGCGCCGAGATCGCGCGCCAGCTGCAGGCCGCCGCCGGTGGCCTGACGCCGATCGACGACGAAGACCTGCTGGACGAGGTCACGGCCCTGGTCGAGCGGCCCCATGTGCTGGCCTGCCAGTTCGAGCCCGAGTTCCTGGCCGTGCCGCAGGAATGCCTGATCCTGACCATGAAGGCCAATCAGAAATACTTCCCGCTGCTCGACGCCGCCGGCAAGCTGACGAACCACTTCCTCGTCGTCAGCGCCATCAGCCCGGCCGACGCCAGCGCGGTGGTCCAGGGCAATGAGCGTGTCGTGCGCCCGCGCCTGGCCGATGCGAAGTTCTTCTTCGACCAGGACCGCAAGAAGAGCCTGGCCGAGCGGGTGCCAGGTCTTGCCAAGGTGGTCTATCACGGCAAGCTGGGCACGCAGGGCGAGCGCGTCGAGCGCGTGCGCGCGATCGCCAAGGCGATTGCCGGCATGCTGGGCACCGCCGGGCTGGCGGCCGATGCCGACCAAGCCGCGCTACTGGCCAAGGCCGATCTGCTGACCGATATGGTCGGTGAATTTCCCGAGCTGCAGGGCATCATGGGGGGCTACTACGCCCGCCATGACGGCCTCAGTGAGGCCGTGGCCTTCGCCGTCGAAGACCATTACAAGCCGCGTTTCGCCGGCGACACGCTGCCGCGCAACGAGGCCGGCCTGGTCGTCGCGCTGGCCGACAAGCTGGAGACCCTGGTCGGCCTGTTCGGCATCGGCCAGCTGCCCACCGGCGACAAGGATCCGTTTGCGCTGCGCCGTCATGCGCTGGGCGTGGTGCGCATGCTGTCGGAGTCGCCGCTGACGCGACAACTCCGTCTGGACGAGGTCATCGCTGCCGCCGTGCCGGCCTTCGGTCGCTTGATCGAGGATCCCAGCGCCAAGCTCATCGACTTCGTCTTCGACCGTGTCGCGGTGAGCTGGCGCGATGTCTACACGGCCCAGGAAGTCGACGCCGTGCTGGCCATGCGCCCGCTGCGCCTGGCCGAGGTGACGAAGCGCCTGGAAGCCGTCCGCGCCTTCGCGGCGCTGCCCGAGGCCGCCTCGCTGGCCGCCGCCAACAAGCGCATCGGCAATATCCTGAAGAAGAGCGAGACGGCGGTCGACGCCAGGATTGATGCGGCGCTGCTGCAGGAGGCCGCCGAGCAGCAGCTGGCGGCCGCGCTGGATGGCGTTGCGCCCAAGGCCGATGCGCTGTTCCAGCAGGGCGAGTACGCCGCCTCGCTGCGTGAGTTGGCGGCGCTGAAGGCGCCGGTCGATGCCTTCTTCGACGGCGTGATGGTCAATGCCGAAGACCCGGCCCTGCGTGCCAATCGCCTGGGCCTGCTGAAGACCTTGCATGAAGCGATGAACCGCGTCGCCGATCTGTCCCGACTGGCCAGCTGATACGAGCACACGAGGTATGCCGATGCGACCCGACCACAGCCACAGCATGAAGCTCGTCATCCTGGGGCGAGACGGGACCATCAACCATTACCGCGACGACCATGTGAAGTCGGTCGACGAGCTGCAGCCTCTGCCCGGCGCGCTGGAGGCCGTGGCCCGGCTCAATCACGCCGGCTGGCACACGGTGATGGCCACCAACCAGCCCGGCATCGGCCGTGGTCTGCTGGACATGGCCTCGCTGAACACCATCCATATGCGGCTCAACCAGTTGCTGGCCGAGAAGGGCGGGCGGCTGGATGCGGCCTTCTTCTGTCCGCACACGCCCGAGGAGGGCTGCAGCTGCCGCAAGCCGCTGCCGGGCCTGATCCAGCAGATCGGCGAGCGCTTCGGCGCCGATCTGTCCCTGGTCCATATGGTGGGCGCCTCGCTGCGCGATCTGCAGACCGCGCAGGCGGCCGGCTGCATCCCGCATCTGCTGCGCAGCGATCGGCTCGGCGCGCTTGACGAGGTGCAACTGGCGGCCCTGGTGGCCCAGGTGCCCGGCACCACGGTGCATGCGAATCTGGGGGCGTTCGCCGAATACCTGATCCAGCGCGATCGTCGCGCCAAGGCCGATGCGCGTGGCGAGCAGATGGCGCCCGACACCAGCCCCGGAGCGCTGGCTTGAGCGACTGAGCGCGATGTCGATGCTGAAGCGTCTGGCCAGCCTGCTTCATGTGGATCAGCTCTCGCTGTTCGAGGCCGAGTCGCCACCGCCGCCCGTCATCGCGGCGCCTGCCGCCACGCTGCCCCAGGCGCGCTCGCAGCGGGCCTTGCTGCTGGACGGCCACAGCGTCGGCTACGAACTCAGGCGCGCACGCCGGCGCAGCATCGGTTTCACTGTCAGCGCCGAAGGACTGAAGGTCAGCGCACCGCGCTGGGTCAGCGTGGCCGACATCGAGCAGGCGCTGCGCGACAAGCAGGGCTGGATCCTGCGCAAGCTGGTCGAGCAGCGCGAACGCACCCAGCGGCTGCAGGCGGCGCGCGTGGTCTGGGCCGATGGCGCCAGCCTGCCCTATCTGGGGGCGCCGCTGCGGCTGCGGCTGGGCGGCCTGGCGCAGTACGACGCCGAGGGTCGGGTCTTGCATCTGGGCCTGCCGCTGAGCGCGACGCCCGAGCAGATGCGCGACGCGGTCCAGGCCTGGCTGCAGCGCCAGGCGCGGGCGCTGTTCGAGCGACGCTGCGCTCACTTCGCCGCCGCGCTGGGCGTGCGCTATACCCGGCTCTCGCTGAGCTCGGCCCAGACCCGCTGGGGCAGCGCCAGCGCCAGCGGCGCGATCCGCCTGAACTGGCGGCTGATCCATTTCGCGCCGGCCATCATCGACTATGTGGTCGCCCACGAGCTGGCCCATCTGCGCGAGATGAACCACAGCGCGCGCTTCTGGGAGGTGGTGCGCTCGGTCGTGCCCGACTACGAGCAGGCGCGAGAGCGGCTGCGCGACGAGGCCGTGCCTCAGCTGGACAGCTAGCGGCCTCTCCCTCTTTAGGGGGGCTTGTTACCGGGCGTGACGGCAAGCACACTGCGATCCACAAGCTGTCATCACGCAGCATCTGAGTCCGGCGTCAGTCTTTGCCGGTCTCCCGGTGGCACCATGGCCCCCAGGTTTCCTGGGTAGACCCTGGCAGCTGCACCGAAAAGTGGATGCGTCGTCAAAGATCAGACCGCCGCCGCCCGCTCACGCGGTCGGCGGCGGCCACTGACTCCTCCGTCCCAGCCCCCGATCCCGTCACACCGCCGAGAAGCGGTACACCCCATCATCATCGAGTCGCCGCAGCAGCAGGCCGGCCAGCCACAGCGCGTTCAGATGCGCGACCGACTCGCCCATCGCGAAGGTGGTCTGGTGCAGGTCCAGCTTGCGCTTGAACAGCACATCGAGCAGTTCGGCCGCATGGCAGGGCTTGGCCGCGCAGGCCTCGGCCACCTCGGCCAGGCGCTCGTCATGGTGTTCACGCAGCTGGTCGACCCGTGCATGCAGGCCACGAAAGGGCTTGCCATGCGAGGGCAGCACCAGGGTGTCGCCGGGCAGGTCCAGCATGTGCTGCAGCGAGGCCAGATAGAGGCTCAGCGGGTCGGCCTCGGGCTCGACATCGACCACCGAGACATTGGTCGAGATGCGCGGCAGCACCATATCGCCGGAAATCAGCAAGCCCAGCGTCTCGCAATGCAGGCTGATGTGCTCGGGCGCATGGCCGAAGCCGGCGATGCAGCTCCAGTCATGGCCGCCGATGCGCAGCCGGGCACCGCCCATCAGGCGGCGGAAGCTGCTCGGCACGGCCGGCACCATGCTGGGGTAGTAGCTGGCGCGGCCGCGGATCTTGGCCAGGGCCTCCGGGTCGCTCAGGCCGTGGCTGGCGAAGAAGGCGGCGGCCGTCTCGCCGCCCATGCCCACCGTCGAGCCACTGGCCAGGCGCGCCAGATGGAAGTCGGTGGCGCTGATCCACAGGCGGCAGTTCCACTTCTCGGTCAGCCAATAGGCCAGGCCCATATGGTCGGGGTGGAAGTGCGTGACGATGACACGCAGCACCGGCAGGCCGTCCAGATGCTTGGCAAACACCTGTTCCCAGTTCGCCTTGGTGGCCTCGCTGCTGATGCCGCAGTCGACGATGCTCCAGCCGGCCTGACCATCGATCTCGTCGCGCAGCAGCCAGAGATTGATATGGTCCAGCGCGAACGGCAGGCCCATGCGCAGCCAGCGCACGCCGGGGGCGATCTCCAGCACCGCGCCGGGCTCGGGCAGGGCGTCGCCCAGGGGGTAGGAAAGTTCGGATTCGCGTGGGTTCGCCATGGTGTGCTCGTGCCTTAGACTTCCGTTTACGTTAACGTCATCCTTCAGCGCCAGTGTAGCCATGAGCCTTGCCCCCCGCTCGACCCCCTCCGCCGAGAGCTCCGGCCGCCTGTTCACCATCACCGAGCTGGCCGCCGAGTTCGACATCACGCCGCGCGCGATCCGTTTCTACGAGGACATGGGCCTGCTCGAGCCCAGCCGCGATGGCCGCAACCGCGTCTACACCCACCGCGACCGCACCCGCCTGAAGCTGACCCTGCGCGGCAAGCGCCTGGGCCTGAGCCTGCAGGAGGTCAAGCAGCTGGTGGACATGTATGACTCCGAGTCCGACGCCGCGCCGCAGCTGACCGCCTTTCTCGAAGTGCTGCGCCAGCACCGCCGCCAGCTGGAGCAGCAGCTCGACGATATCGAGGTCACCTTGGCCGAGATCAGCCAGCATGAGGAGCGCTGCGAAGCGCTGCTGGCCGAGAGCAAGCGTCAGAACACCTGACGCATGCCCATCGCCAGGCCGCTCTGCGTCATGCCCATGCCCACGGTGGCGCCGGCGCTCAGTGACAGCGCCGAGCGGCCGCGGTTGCGCATCTGGCCGGCCATCGCGTAGACCGCGCTGCGCTTGGACAGCGCGTAGACCAGTCGGGCGGCCAGCAGCTGGGCATCGTCGGCGCTGTTCTTGACATCGAGCCGGCTCAGCTGCGCATCCAGGGTCAGCTGCGGGCTCAGCGGGTGGCTGACGCCGGCGAACAGCAGGGTGGACTCGAAGTTCGTGGCCGTGCGGCGTTCGCGCAGCAGCGCACCGGCCGTCAGCTTGGTCTGGCCCAGCATCAGATAGCCGTTGAGGGTGTTGCGCGTGTCGGTGTAGGCGCTGCTGCCCAGGCCCATCGTGGCGCCAGGGCCGCCATGCATGCGGTCGTGCACCAGGGCCAGACCATATGGCTTGCTGTCGTAGCGGCCCATCAGCGTCCATTGCCGGCAGGCCTTGCTGTCGGCTGCCTCGCCGGCGCAGTTGGTGGCCGCCGGGCCTAGGCCGTTGACCGTGTCGCGGCCCAGACTGTAGGTAGCGCCAAGGCTGAAGGCGCCGAACTGGCCCTGGTAGCCGATGCTGTTGTCGCTGCGCGCGTTCGGGATATAGGGGTCCAGCGAGGCGTTCGAGTACAGATTGCCGCCCAGGGTTTCGATCCCGGCGGCGGCGAAAGTCATATTGGCCATGCGGCCCAGGCTCAGCGTGCCCCAGGATCCGCTGAGGCCGACAAAGGCCATGCGGCCCCAGAAGCGGCCGCCGTTGCCGAGGCCGCCGGTGTCCATGCCGATGCCGCTTTCGAGCTGGAAGATCGCCCGCAGGCCGCCGCCCAGGTCTTCGCTGCCGCGCAGGCCCAGGCGCGAGGGCACCGAGCCGCTCAGATTGGGCATGCGCTGGATCGAGTCGCCGGCGGCGTTGACACGGGTCAGGTGCTCGATGGCCAGGTCGGCAATGCCGTAGATCGTGACGTTCTGCGCCTGCGCAGGGCCGGCGGCCAGCAGCAGGGCGATGAGGGCGAGGCGTGCGTGCATGGTGTGGGGGGGCGTTGGGAGGGATGGCGGCCGATTCTGCGCAGCGGGTCGGGCAGCCGCTAGCCGCTTTTTGCAGCGCCTGCCCTAGGGCAAATCCAGTTCTTGCAGCGGCCGCTCTGGCCTATAAACGCGCATGCTCCCGACCCCAGCCCTCGATCTGGCGCCGCTGTACCGGCGCTGCCTGCTGCGCTCGCCGGCGCGGGTGGCCAGCCATGCGCTGATGGCCCGCGAGCTCAGCGCCCACGACCTGCGCTGGCGTGGCGGCGCGGCCGACACGGCCCTGTTCAAGCTGCAGTCGCCGCAGCTGGAGCTCTACGGCCTGCGCTATGGCGCCGCCGTCGAGATCGACTCCGCGCCCTTCGACGACTTTGCCCTAGTGCATCTGGTGCTGCGCGGCCATACCGAGATCGAGGTCGACGGCCGGATGCTGGGGCTGCGCGCCGGCCAGGCCGCCGTGCTGGCGCCGCGCCGGCGCGTGCGGCTGCGCTGCTCGGCCGGCGCCGAGCGCCTGATCCTGAAACTGCCCGGCGCGCTGCTGCGCAGCCACGCCGGCGCGCAAGACCTGGCCCCGCTGCAGGGCTGGTCGGCGCCGCTGAATGCCCAATGGGCCCTGCTGCTGCAGGGCCTGCTGGGCGCGCTGGACATGGGCGAGCAGGCCGATGCCGGTTGGCTGGACCACTACGAGCGCACGCTGGCCCTGTTCGTGCAGGCGCATCGCGGCCCGGCCGCCCTGCTCGGGATCGAGCCGGCCGAGGCCGACAGCGACGGCGCGCGCCTGGCCGCGCTGCAGCGCCATATGCGCGCCCGTCTGGCCGAGCCGCTGAGCCTGGCCGAGCTGGCCGCTGCGGCCGGCCTGGGCCTGCGCTCGCTGAACCTGCTGTGCCACCGCACCCTGGGCATGGCGCCGATGGCGGTGCTGCGCCAGCTGCGGCTGGAGGCGGCACGGGCACGCCTGCTGGCCGACCCGGAGCTCAGCGTCACCGAGGTGGCATTGGGCTGCGGCTTTGCCCACCTGGGCCGCTTTGCGGCCTATTACCGGCAGCGCTATGGCGAGCCGCCGGGGCGTCGCTCAGGCCGGGGCTAGCACCCGCAGCAGCCAGGCGTTCAGGTCCGCGACCTCCTCGTTGCACAGCGAGTGCGCCATCGGATAGTCGTGCCACTCGGGCGCATAGCCCAGGCGCTCCAGCTCGGCGCGGGCCGCGTGGGCGCGCTCCAGCGGCACGACCGGGTCCTGCAGGCCGTGGGCCAGGAAGATCGGCAGATCGGCATTGGCCGGGTGGCGCTCGGCCGCCGTGCTGGGCAGCAGCGGCAGATAGCCGGACAGGCCGATGATGCCGGCCAGGCGCTCGGGGTGGCGCAGCCCCGTCATCAAGGCCATCGCGCAGCCCTGCGAGAAGCCCATCAGCACGATGCGCGAGGCCGGGATGCCGCGCGCGATCTCGCGCGCGATCAGGGCCTCGATCGCCTGCTGCGAGGCGCGCAGACCGGCTTCGTCCTCCTGGCGGTCCAGCGCCGTGCCGCGAATGTCGTACCAGGCCGGCATGCGGTAGCCGCCGTTGATGGTGACCGGCATCACCGGCGCGTTCGGCAGCACGCAGCGCAGGCCGCCACCCTGCGCCAGCAGCGGGCCCAGGTCCAGGGCCTCGCAGACCGGCACGAAGTCGCTGCCATCGGCGCCCAGGCCGTGCAGCACGATCAGGCTGGCGCTCGGTTCGGCGGGGGTTTGCAGTTCTAGGGTTTCCAGTGTCATGGCCCGGATGCTACGCAAATTAGACTACTGGACAAATAAACAGTTTCAGGAGTTGCCCGCCATGGCCAGGAAAGTGATCACGCTGGACGATCTGCGCCGCCACGCGGTGGCGCGCAGCCTGTTCAAGCCGACCAGCCTGCCGCAGGCGATCCGGCGCCTGGGCTTTGTGCAGGCCGACCCGATCCGCGCGCCGGCCCGTGCGCAAGACCTGACCCTGCGCTTGCGGGTGCGCGACTACCGGGTCGGCGATCTGGAGCGGCGCTATGCGCGGCTCCAGATCGAGGAGGACTGCCTGGTCAACTACGGTTTTCTGCCGCGCGAGCATCTGCGCCTGATGCATCCGCGCCAGGCCGCCCGCCGCTGGGATGGCGAGACCGAGCGCCGCGCCGCTGCGGTGCTGGACTTTGTGCGCGCCTGCGGCGAGGCCCACCCGCGCCAGGTGCAGGCCGAGTTCGACCATGGCAGCACCCGCAACGCCTGGGGCGGCAGCTCGAACGCGGTGACCCAGCTGCTGGACGGCATGCATTACCGCGGCCTGCTGCGGGTGGTGCGGCGCGAGCAGGGCCTGCGCGTCTATGCCGCGGCGGCGCATCCGCCGGATCCGCGCGAGCCTGCCGAGAAGGCCCGGGCGCTGGTCGATCTGGTGCTGGCCAAGTACGCGCCGCTGCCCTCGCGCAGCCTGGGCCAGCTGTGCAGCCATCTGGGCTATGGCGCCCCGCATCTGCAGGCCGAGATCAGGCAGGCGCTGGCGAGCGCGCGCGAGCGGCTGCCCAGCGTCGAGCTGGACGGCCAGGCCTGGCTCTGGCCCGAGGGCGAGGATCCGCGCTCGCGGCGCTGGCAGTTTGATGATGAGTTGCGCCTGCTGGCCCCCTTCGACCCCATCGTCTGGGACCGCTTGCGCTTTGAGCGCTTCTGGGGCTGGGCCTACCGTTTCGAGGCCTACACGCCGGCGCCCAAGCGCAAGCTCGGCTATTACGCGCTGCCGCTGCTGTGGCGCGGCCAGGTGCTGGGCTGGGGCAATCTGGCGGCGGCAGACGGGCGGCTGCAGGCCCAGATCGCCTATGTCGCCGGCAGGCCGCCGCGCGAGGCCGGCCATGCCCAGGCCTTGCGCGCCGAGCTGGACCGCATGGCCGAGTTCCTGGGCCTGGCGCCGCCTTGATCCAGCGTATTGAGCCGGCGTCTTGTGTCGGCGTATCAGGGCGCCGTGGCGCTGGTCAGCGCCGCCACCCGCGCCACCATCTCGGCCGGCGCGAACGGTTTTTCCAGCACCGCGCAGCCGGCCTCGCGCAGGAACTCGGCCGCGCCGGGGCTCAGGGTGTCGCCGGTGACGAAGAGCATGCGGGTGGCCAGCTGCGGCTGGCGCTCGCGCACCGCGCGCCACAGCGCCGCGCCGTCCATGCCGGGCATGCGCAGATCGCTGACGATGGCCTCGAAGCGCGCTTCCTCCAGCAGCTCCAGCGCCACCAGGCCGGACTCGGCCGTCATCACCTCATAGCCGGCGCCCTCCAGCGCCTCGCGCATCAGCGCGGCCAGCTCGGTCTCGTCGTCCACCACCAGGATGCGCAGCTGCTGGGGCGCGTCGGCGATCGGCGCCGGCGCGGCGGCGGCCGGCTGGGTGCCGCCGGCCAGCGGCAGGCGCAGCAGAAAGCTGGCGCCGCCGGCTGTGTCCTCCAGCAGCAGCTCGCCGCCATGCTCGCGCGCGACGCCGCGCGCCACCGCCAGCCCGAGGCCGGTGCCCTGCAGCTCGCCGGCGCCCTTGGTCGTGAAAAAGGGCGTGAAGATGCGCTCGCGCAGGCCTGGCGCGATGCCGGGGCCGTTGTCGGCCACGCGCAGCCAGACCCGCTGGCGGTCCGCGTCGAGGCCGCTGGCGATGCGGATGCGGCGCTCGCCGTCCTGGCTGCTCAGCGCCTGCTGGGCATTGACGATCAGATTCATCACCAGCTGGCCCAGCCGGTCGGGGTCGGCCGGCAGCTCGGGCAGGTCGGCGGCCAGCGCCAACTCCAGCGTGATGCCGCCGGAGCGCAGGCTGTAGCCGAGCAGCTCGACGGCGGCGCGCACCAGCTCGTTGAGCGGCACGGCGGCGCGGGTCTCGGGCTTGGCGCGCGCCATGTTCAAAAAAGTTCGCACGATGCGGCCACAGCGCTCGGCGGCCTCGCGGATGCGGCGCGCGTCGTCGCCCAGCGCACCACCGGCGGCCTTGCCTTCGAGCAGCGCGGCCCGGCCCAGCACGATGGACAGCGGGTTGTTCAGCTCATGGGCGACGCCGGCCAGCAGGCTGCCCATCGCGGTGAGCTTCTCGCTCTGGCGCAGCGCCTCGCGCTGGCGCTCGATCTCCTGCTGGGCCTGCTGGCGCTCGCTGACATCGTTGATGAAGGCGGTGTAGTGGTGGCTGCCGGCCACATCGGTACGGGCCAGCACCATCTCGATCGGGAATTCGCTGCCGTCGGCGCGCCGCCCGCTCATCTCCAGGCGCTTGCCGGCCAGTAGCATTGAGCCGCTGCTGCGCACCCGGGCCATGCCGGCCTCGTGCGCCGCGCGCAGGCGTTCGGGAATGATCAGCTCGCCGACCGAGCGGCCCAGCACCGCGCTGCGCGGGTGGCCGAACATCGCGGCCGCCGCCGGGTTCCACTCGACCACCCGGCCGCTCTCGTCGGTGCTGATGATGGCGGCCAGCGCATGGTCGACGATGGCGGACTTGTAGGCCTCGCTGCGGCGCTCGCGCTCGCGCGCTTCCTGCTGCGCGGCGAAGGTGGCGCTGACCACGTCGACCCAGGGCTGCCAGCGCGCGTTCAGCTGCGGCTCGGGCGCGGTCGCGTCGCGCGAGCGCTCGAACAGATAGCGCATCACCGCCAGCGCCGGCTCGATCACGCGCCGGCGCAGCAGCCACTGGCCCAGCAGTATCAGGGCCAGCAGGCCGCAGGCGATCAGGCCGAAGGGCAGCAGCTCGGGCGCGATGCGGGTCAGCAGGGCGGCCTCCGACTGCGTGGCCACCAGAGTCCAGGGCGCGCTGCGCAGCGGCAGCGCCAGCAGGCGCTGGCCCTGGTCGGCCAGTGCGCGGCCCTCCAGCCCCAGGGCCTGCTCCAGCACCTCGGGACCATGGGGCAGCGCGCCGGGCCGGTCTTGCAGAATCGGCCGGCCGTCCTCGCCCAGCAGCCACCAGCGCCAGCCGCCGTCCATCAGCTTGGCGGCTCGGCTCAGATCGCTAAGGCGCAGCTCGGTGGCCACCAGGCCGCGGAATTCCTCGCCGGCATAGACCGGCGCGCCATGCACCAGCCGGCCCTCGGCCGCGCGACTCAGCCAGAAGCTGCGCTGCGCGTTGTTGCGATCCGGCGTCGCGGCGCCGAACTCGGCCTGTGCATACCAGGCTTCCAGCGCGCCGCCCAGCTCGGGCCGGCCCAGGCCCAGCAGCACATTGCCGCTGGGCAGCCAGGGATAGAGCAGGGCATGGCGCTGCGGCCAGGCCAGCCAGTAGGAGCGGGCCAGGTCGGCATGGCGGTTGTGGGCGGCCTCGGCCAGCGCCGCAAAGGCCTGCAGCCGCCACAGCGCCGCCATATCGGGCCGCTCGGCGCCGGGCCACAGCAGCTGGGCCAGGCCCGGCTGCAGCAGCTGCGGCAGCTCGTCCAGGGTGTAGCCGCCGTCGCGCGCGCGCAGCGCCTCGGCCAGCAGCGCGTCGGGCGCGCGCGCCGGTGTGATCAGCTCGCGCTCGGCGAAGCGCCGCAGGTCCTGCACATGGTCCTCGGCGGCGCGCGCCAGCGCCTGCAGCGCCGCGCGCTGCCGTGCCGCGCCGCGCTCCAGCTCGCCGACAGCATTGCGGTGCGCGGCCAGGCCCTGGCCGAGGCCCAGCAGCAGCACCAGCAGCAGCAGCGGCAGACTGACCAGCCACAGCAGGCGGTGGTAGCGCTGCACCAGCCGGGCGGCGCTGCTGGCATGCAGATCGGAGGGCGGTGTCATGGCAGTGGCTCCAGGCGGCGCACGGCGGCCAGCAGGTCATCGGGCTGGAAGGGCTTCTCCAGGGCGGGGCAGCCGCATTCCTTCAAGAACTCGGCGGCGGCCGGCGAGAGGATGTCGCCGGTGACGAAGAGCATGCGTGCCGCCAGCCCAGGCTGCAGGGCCTGGACCGCGCGCCACAGCTCGGCGCCGTCGACCTCGGGCATGCGCAGATCGCTGACGATGGCGTCGAAGCGCGCCTCCATCAGCAGGGCCAGCGCGACCGCGCCGTCCTCGGCGGTGGCGACCTCGTAGCCGGCGCCCTCCAGGGTTTCGCGCATCAATGAGGCCAGCTCGGGCTCGTCGTCGACCACCAGCAGGCGCAGCGCCTGGCCGTCCGCGCCGGCCGGCGCCTCGGCCGTCTCGCCGTCCGGCTCGGGTGCGCCGCTGATCGGCAGGCTCAGGCGGAAGCTGGCGCCCGGCTGGCCGTTGTGCTCCAGCAGCAGGTCGCCACCATGCTCGCGCAGCAGCGAGCGCGAGACCGACAGCCCCAGGCCGGTGCCCAGGCCCTCGGCCTTGGTCGTGAAGAAAGGCTGGAACAGGCGCTCGCGCACCTGCGGCGGCACGCCCGGGCCGTTGTCCTGCACGCGCAGCCAGATGCGCGGCTCGCGGCCCTCGCGGCGCGCCTCGACGCCGGTGCTGACCGTGATGCGGCGCGCCTCGTCCCGGTCGGCCAGCGCATGCTGCGCATTGATCAGCAGGTTCAGCAAGGCCTGGCCCAGCTGGTCGGCGTCGCCCATCAACTGGGGCAGCTGCGGGTCGAGCCGCAGCTCCAGCGCGATGCCGTGGCTGCGCAAGGTGTAGCCCAGCATGTCGGCGGCGGCGTGGACGATGTCGTTGAGCGCCACCGGTGCGCGCCGCGCCGGCTTGGCGCGCGCCATGTTCAGAAAGGTGCGCACGATGCGGCCACAGCGCTCGGCGGCCTCGCGGATGCGCTGGGCATCGTCCTGCAGCGGGCTGCCGGCCAGCTTGTCCTCGAGCAGATTGGCGCGGCCCATCACGATGGCCAGCGGGTTGTTCAGCTCGTGGGCGACTCCGGCCAGCAGGCTGCCCATCGCGCCGAGCTTCTCGGTCTGGCGCAGCGACTCGCGCTGGCGCTCGATCTCCTGGCGCGCCTGCAGCCGCTCCGACACATCGACCAGCGAGGCGGTGTAGTGCTCCTGGCCCTCCAGCTCGCTGCGCCACAGCACCATCTCGACCGCGAACTCGCTGCCGTCGCGGCGCAGCGCCTGCATGTCCAGGCGCCGGCCCAGCAGGGCCGGGCTGCCGCCGGCGCGCAGCCGCGCCATGCCGGTGCGGTGGCGCTCGCGATGGCGCTCGGGGATGATGATGTCGGCCACATCGGCGCCGCGCACCTCGGCCAGGCTGCGGCCGAACATGGCCTCGGCGGCCGGGTTGAACTCGAGGATGCGGCCCCGCTCGTCGGTCGACACCATGGCCTCCAGCGCATGGTCGAGGATGGCGGACTTGCGGGCCTCGCTGCCGCGCTCGCGGCGCATCAGCTCATGCTGGCGGCGCACAAAGTGGCGTGCCAGCAGCCACTGGCCGATCAGCAGGCTGGCCAGCAGGGCCAGCGCCAGCGCGGCATGGGGCAGCAGGCTGGGCAGGATGCGCTGGCGCAGCTCGGCCAGCGGGGTGGCCGAGACATAGAGCCAGGGCGAGTCCGGCCGGCCGGCCGCCACCAGCGCCCAGTCACCGGCCCGCACGCGCCCGCCGGCCGCCGCCAGCGCGGCCTGCAGCTGGGCCTCGCCCAGCCCGGCCGGCGCACGCTCGGCCCAGGCGGTCTTGACATGCTGGTCGCCCTGGCCCGGGCCGCTGGGCCCGATCAGGGGCTGCTGCGAATCGGCCAGCACATGGCCGGCCCTGTCGACGATCCAGGCGCGCTCCTGCGGCTGGGCCCATTGCCGCACGCCGGCCTGCAGCGCGTCGAGCCGGAAGTCCAGCGAGACCTCGCCGACCAGGTCGCCGCCGGCATGCACCGGCGCGGTGTGCGAGACCACCAGATGGCCGGCCAGCTGGCTGGCATAGGGCGGGCCCCAGTGCGAATCGGCCGGCTGGCGCGCCAGCCGTGCGCGGGTGCGCTGTGCCGCCAGCGCACGCAGGCTGGCCAGCTCGCGCATGCTGCTCAGCCCCAGGCTCTGCAGAATGCTGTCGGTCGAGATCCAGGGGTAGCCGAAGGAGGTGTTGACATCGATGCCGGCAAACCAGGTGGCCTCGAAGCCCGGGGCGCGGGCGTGGGCGATGCGGGCCTGGCTCACGAAAGCGGCGGCGCGGCGCAGCCACAGCGGCTCGATGGGCCGGCCGTCGGGCGCGGACCACCAGACCTGACCCCATTGCAGGCCGGCGCCGTGGCCGGTGATCGCGACGCCGTCCGGCTGGCCGGCCCGCTGCTGCGGCTGCAGCGCCTGGGCCAGTGCCGGCCCGGGGTCGGGTGGTTGTTCCCAGACGGCCTCCATCAGCCGGCGCAGGTCCTGCACATGGTCCATCGCCGGGCGCGCCAGCAACTGCAGGTCCTGCGCATGCTGCTGGGCGGCGCGCTCCAGCGCGGCCTCGGCCTCGGCCATTCGCTGCTGGTATTGCAGCGCGCTGAGCACCACGAGCAGCAGGGCCATCGGCGCGACGAACCAGGCCATCAGGCGGCGCGTGGCCGCCAGCTGCTGCAGGGCCGGGTCTGGCGCCAAGGGCATCAAGTGCTGACGAAGACGTAGCCGACGTTGCGGACGGTTTTCAGGACTTCGGGCTTGTCGGGGTTGCGCTCGACCTTGCGGCGCAGCCGCATGATGCGCAGATCGATGGAGCGGTCGAACACATCCCAGCCGCGGTTGTGGGCCTGCTCCATGATCTGGTCGCGGTTGAGCGGCCGGTTCGGGTGGCGCGCGAACAGCGCCAGCAGGTCGAATTCGGCGGCGGTGATCGTGACCTCCTGGCCCTGCGCATCCCAGAGCTTGCGCTCGTCCAGGTCCAGCGCGCAGGCGCCGAAGGCGACGCGGCGGCCGCTGCTGGCGGGCGCCGTGGCCGGAGTTGCCGGAGTGGCAGCCGCCACGGCCTGGGTGCGGCGCAGCACCGCGCGCACCCGCGCCAGCAGCTCGCGCAGATCGAAGGGCTTGGCCACATAGTCGTCGGCGCCCAGCTCCAGGCCGACCACGCGGTCCACCGCGTCGCTGGCCGTGGTCAGCATCAGGATGGCCACCTGCGGATGGGCCTCGCGCAGCCAGCGCGCCAGCGACAGGCCGTTCTCGCCAGGCATGTTCAGGTCCAGCAGGGCCAGCTCGGGCCGGCCCTCGGCCAGCAGGCGGCGGGCCTCGGCCGCGTCGTCGGCGCAGCGCACCGCAAAACCCTGGCGCGTGAAGTATTCGGCCAGCAGCTCGCGCAACTCGGCTTCGTCGTCAACCAGCAGCAAGGAGGTCGGAGGGCTCATGGGCGGGGCAGAGGACGTGGCGACCGGGTGATCATGCCAGCCGGCGGCCCAGCGCAACACCGGCCAAACCCCGCATCAGCGCCCGCCCGACGCCCGATTCCTGGATCGGCGCCGCCAGCTCCAGCAGGTCTTCGGCAAAGGCCTCGCTGCGGGTCAGGGCCGGGCGGGTGTCGACGAAGCTCAGGCTCTTGAGCCGCTCGCGGGTGCGCTCCTCGGCGCGCTGCAGCGCGGCATGCTTTTCGATGCGGGCGGTGATCTGGCCGGCCAGCAGGCGCTCGCAGGCGGGCCAGATGGGGTTGCTGAGGGCTTGCGGCATGGCGGTGCTCCCGGGAGTGGATGGCTGCACTGTCGGCGGGGCCGGTATCAGCCGGATTTCCAGCACCAGGGGCTTTGTTTCAAATGTTTCCTGTCCCCGGCCTCGGCTTCGTCCGGATCAAGAGGATCGCCATCTCACTTCGCTAAGATGGCCCGAGGTTCCGGAGATCAGCATGGCCCAGCACAGTCCCACCCAGTCCGACATCTTTCTCGCCCCGACGCCGCTGGCGCCGGTGGCCTCGCTGCCGGCCCAGGACATCAGCGCCGAGGTGCTGCAGGAGAAATATGCCAAGGGCGAGGAGCGCACGCTGGACGAGCTGCGCCGGCGGGTCGCCCGTGCGCTGGCCGAGGCCGAGGAGCCGGCCCAGCGGGGGGCCTGGACGGCGCGCTTTTTCGAGGCCCAGAAGCGCGGTTTCATTCCGGCCGGCCGCATCCTGTCGGCCGCCGGCACCGAGCTCTCGGCCACGCTGATCAACTGTTTTGTGCAGCCGGTCGGCGACTCGATCGCCTCGGTGGAGGACGGCCATCCCGGCATCTACACCGCGCTGACCGAGGCCGCCGAGACCATGCGCCGTGGCGGCGGGGTCGGCTATGACTTCTCGCGCATCCGCCCCAAGGGCGCCTGGGTCGGCTCGACGCAAAGCCACGCCTCCGGCCCGGTCAGCTATATGCGGGTGTTCGACCGCAGCTGCGAGACGGTCGAGAGCGCCGGCAGCCGGCGCGGCGCGCAGATGGGCGTGCTGCGCTGCGACCATCCGGACATCGTCGACTTCATCCGCGCCAAGGACCAGGGCGACCTGAAGAACTTCAATATCTCGATCGGCGTCACCGATGCCTTCATGGAGGCGGTGCTGGCGCGCGGCCTGGTGGAGCTGGTGCACAGGGCCGAGCCCGGCCCGGCGCAAAAGGAGGAGGGCGCCTACCAGCGCGACGACGGCCTGTGGGTCTATCGCAAGCTGGCCGCCGCCGAGCTGTGGGACCAGGTGATGCGCTCGACCTATGACCATGCCGAACCCGGCGTGCTGTTCCTGGACCGCATCAATGCCGACAACAATCTGCACTACTGCGAGTCGATCGCGGCGACCAATCCCTGCGCCGAACAGCCGCTGCCGCCCTACGGCTGCTGCTGCCTGGGCTCGATTGACCTGACCCGCTTCGTGCGCGAGCCCTTCGGTGCCAAGGCGGCCTTCGACGAGGCCGGTTTTGCCGAGGTCTGCGCGCTGGCGACCCGGATGCTGGACAACGTGCTGGACGTGACGCCCTGGCCGCTGCCCGCGCAGGCCCAGGAGGCCGCCAACAAGCGCCGCATCGGCCTGGGCTTTACCGGCCTCGGCGATGCGCTGGTGATGCTGAACCTGCGTTACGACAGCGAGGCCGCGCGCGAGCAGGCCCGTCGCATCAGCGAGCTGATGCGTGACGCGGCCTATGGCGCGTCGGCCGATCTGGCGGCCGAGAAGGGCCCGTTCAAGCTCTTCAATGCCGATCTCTATCTGTCCGGCGGCAGCTTCGCGACACGCCTGCCGCAGGCGCTGAAGGACAAGATCCGCGCCCAGGGCCTGCGCAACTCGCACCTGCTGTCGATCGCGCCGACCGGCACGATCAGCCTGGCTTTTGCCGACAATGCCAGCAACGGCATCGAGCCGGCCTTCAGCTGGGCCTACACGCGCAAGAAGCGTCTGGGCCAGGCCGAGGGTGGCGGCTTCAAGGAATACCAGGTCGAGGACCATGCCTGGCGGCTGTACCGCCATCTGTTCGGCACCGAGGCGGCGCTGTCGCCGGCCTTTGTCACCGCGCTGGAGCTCAGCGCGGCCGACCATGCGGCGATGGTGGCGGCGGTCGCGCCCTATATCGACACCTCGATCTCGAAGACGGTCAATGTGCCGGCCGACTACCCCTATATCGACTTCCAGGACCTCTACACCCAGGCCTGGAAGAGCGGGCTCAAGGGCCTGGCGACTTACCGGCCCAACAGCATCCTGGGCTCGGTGCTGAGCGTCGAGCCGACGGTGACCGCACCCGAGCCGCTGAAGCCGGTGGTGGCCGAGGACGGCAGCAACCAGCGCCTGCGCGTCGAACGCCTGCCCAAGCAGGTGCTGGCCTCGCTGCGCTGGCCCAGCCGGCCCGAGCTGCCCGGTGGCAACCCGGCCTGGAGCTATATGATCCGCCACCCGCATGGCGACTTTGCGCTCTTCGTCGGCGAATTGCCGGCCGAGGGGCCGGATGCCGGCCTGTTCGGCAAGACCCTGCCCTTCGAGGTCTGGATCAACGGCGCCGAGCAGCCGCGCGGCCTGGCCGCGCTGGCCAAGACCCTGTCGATGGACCTGCGCACCAATGACGCCGCCTGGCTGCGTCTGAAGCTCGACGCGCTGGCGACAGTGGCCGAGGAGCGCGCCTTCGAGATGCCGATGCCGCCGGGCGGCGACAAGCGCCTGTTCCCCGGCGTCGTGGCCGCGACGGCGGCCGTGATCCGCTGGCGCTGCGAGCAGCTCGGCGCGCTGCAGGAGGGCGGGCCGACCCCCGTCATCGACGCGATGTTCAGCCGCGAGGAGCCGCGCACCAGCACCATGGGCACCCTGGCCTGGGCGGTTGACGTCGACAACCCCGCCACCGGCGAGCAGTTCACGCTGACGCTCAAGGAGGTCAGCCTGCCGACCCCCGAGGGCGGCCACATCACCCGGCCCTGCGCGATGGGCTTCTCGGGCAACTACCCGAAGGCGCTGGACGGCATGGCGCGGCTGCTGTCGCTGGACATGCGGGTGATGGACCCGGCCTGGATAGGCATGAAGCTGCGCAAGCTGCTGAATGTCGGCGAGCCGCTGGGCCATTTCATGGCGCCGGTGCCCACGCTGTCAGGCGAGCGCCGCCAGCAGATCTGGCCCTCGACGGTGGCCTATGTGGCCCGGCTGATCATCCACCGCTACGCGATGCTGGGCGTGCTCGACGAGCAGGGCCAGCCCCTGGTCGAGATGGGCCTGCTGCAGGCGCCGGTCGCCAAGACGGCGGTCGGGCTGAGCGTCCAGCCCCAGGCCGGCAAGCCCTGCCCGGAATGCGGCAACGCGACCATGATCCACAAGGACGGCTGCGATTTCTGCACGGCTTGTGGGTATGTGGGGCAGTGCGGGTGAGCGAGCCGGAGTTCTGATTGCTTGCAAGCGAGACTCTTGTCGGTTGCCCCTTCTACGAGTTCCGTCTGTACGAGGGCAAGTGTTTCCACATCGATCTCAGCGATGAAAGATGCATCGCTGAATGAGCCGCCGTGCTCCCTCATCGGGAGCTGCTTGCGACTTCACGTTGAAGGATGACCGAGGGGCTCTATGGCGGCTCGCCTCCATGCTTTGCCCATATTTATGGTTTCATTGGTCGTGAATATTCAATGTCTCAAATTATGACCATAAACGTCATTTAAGACATGATCACCCAACCCTACCATTGGTTCGACGGATTCCCCGCCAAACACCTACCGGACCAATGCCATGAACCAAACACATCGGGGCACTGCCCTCATCACCGGCGCCTCCTCGGGCATCGGCGCCATCTATGCGGACCGCCTTGCGCACCGTGGCTATAACCTGATCCTTGTCGCACGCAATCGCGAGCGGCTCAACGCGCTGGCCGATCAAATTGCCAGCCAGACAGGTCGGGAGGTAGAGGTGCTGGTCGCCGATCTCAACGACCGCGCCTCGCTGGCCACGGTAGAGGCCAAGCTCAAGCAGGATGCCGGCATCACGCTGCTAGTGAACAACGCCGGTGTAGGCACCCATACCCCGCTGCTCGAGAGCGACATCGACAAGATGACCGACCTGATCGAGCTCAACGTGACGGCGCTGACCCGCCTGAGCTATGCCGCCGTACCCGGCTTCGTCGCCCGCGGCAAAGGCGCATTGATCAACATCTCATCCATCGTCAGCATCGCACCGGAGATCCTCAACGGTGTCTACGGCGGCAGCAAGGCCTTTGTGCAGGCCTTCAGCCAGTCGCTGCACCACGAACTGGCTGCCAAGGGTATCCAGGTTCAGGCCGTCCTGCCAGGCGCAACCGCTACCGATTTCTGGGCCAACGGCGGACTCCCGCTGGAACACCTGCCGGCGGCCATCGTAATGTCCGCCGACAAGATGGTCGATGCCGCACTGGTCGGCTTTGATCGCAACGAACTGATCACCATCCCTTCGCTGCATGTGCTCGAAGCCTGGCAAGCATATGAGGCCGCTCGCCAAACCCTGTCATCCCAGCTCTCGAGCAATGTGCCGGCGCAACGCTATGTCACCGTTGACTGAGCCTGTCCCCGCGTCCGATCTATCACCGCCAGGAGACACTCCCCTGGCGGGATGAGCCGCAGGGCTTGGCTATGACCTCCCATTTGGCGGGCACGACGGGCACAGTTGGGCGGCATCAAGGCGGGATTCGCTCACCGCCTCTGTTTGGCCAGAACACCAGCCTTTGTCGGTCAACCCTTACTGCCGCGCTGCGCGTCGCAGCGCTAGCGGCGGCGCGCCGTAGCCGCGCATGAAGACCTCGCGCATATGGCGCCGGTCGCGGAAACCGGTCTCGCGAGCGATCGTCTCCAGCGGGTGTCGGCTCTGCTCGATCATCAGCCGTGCAGCCTCGAGCCGCAGCGCCTCGACCGCCCTGGCTGGCGAGCGGCCCGTCTCGGCCGTGAACACGCGGCTGAACTGGCGCGGGCTCAGGTGTACTGCCTCGGCCAGGTCCTCGACGCTGAGCGGCTGCCCGAGGTGCTTGCGCGCGTAGTCGAGCGCGGCCTGGATGCGGTCCGACTTCGGCGCCAACTCCAGCATCTCGGAGTGCTGTGACTGGCCGCCTGACCTGCGCTGAGGCATCACCAGCTTGCGGGCCACCGAGCGGGCCACATGAGCGCCGAGGTCCTGCTCCACCATGGCCAGTGCCAGGTCCAAGCCTGCGCTCATGCCTGCGGAGGTCCAGACCGGTCCGTCGACGATGAAGATGCGGTCGTCCTCGACCCGGATACCGGGATGGCGCTCGCGCAGCGCGCGGGCAAAGGCCCAGTGGGTGGTCGCCTGCCGTCCGTCGAGCAGCCCTGCCTCCGCCAGCACGAAGCCGCCGGTACAGATCGCCGCGGTGCGGCGTGCAACGCGAGCTGCCCGGCGCAGGAACTTCAGCACCGGCGGCGCGGCAGGCACGGCCAAGGGGTCGTTCACGCCGGCAACAATCCAGGTATCGGCCGCGTCGGCGCGGCCCAATGCTCGCGTCGAGACCCTCATGCCCAGCGACGATCGCACCTCGCCACCGGTGGCTGAGAAGACTCGGATCTCGTAGAGCGGTTCGCCCGCCACGAGGTTCGCGTACTCGAAGACAGCCTGAGTCGCCAGGCTCATCACCTGAAAGCCGTCGCTCAACACATAGCCCACTTTATGCATATCGGGATTCCTTGCTGAGGAGATTCGAGGTATGGCTCGAATCATAACCAAAAACGTCATTTGAGACATTTGCCTTGTTGCCTAGCATTGCGTTGCCCCATCAACCGGAATGTCCCATGACCACGACCCGACCCTGCTCCCTCCTGTCAACGGCCAATGCCCTCCCTCGCCACCGTGCCAGTTTCACTCGCTGGGCGGGTGCCTGCGCGGTGGCATTCGCTGCCTTTCACGCGACCGCCCAGGCGGCGCCGGGTCTCGGCACGCCGCCGGCTGTGATCCCGTTGAACTCGCAGGCCCCCGCGGAGCTGCACCTCTATCCGCCCGTTGCCGAGGCTCTCGCACGTGGGGTTGTTATCTTGCAGTTCAGGACGGAGAACTTTCGCGTATTCCCCGTCTTCGGCACGGGCGCGCTCGGCGTCTCGCCGCGAATCGGGCATCTGCATGTGACGGTAGACGGCATGCCGCCGACCTGGGCTCACACCAGCAGCGAGCCGATCATCGTGGTCGGGCTGAAGCCCGGCCTGCATGAAATACTGGTCGAGCTGGCCGATCCCAGCCATGGCATCGTGGCTGCCCAAACGGCGCGCATCACGGTGCCGGACACCCAAGCCGGCCCGCACCCGACCCACCGCTGAATCCGCAGGCAGCCTGAGGGCTGCCATGTCGGGGACTGTAAGCATCTGCACCTCTGCCTGCATAGGCGCAGGAGATCGGGGGCCGGGCGCCCCTGATCGACTGAACCAGCGAGATCAGCTTTCCGGAGATGGCCGCCGCTGTTCGACACGGGTCGGCTGCGGCTGCAGCGCCGCGAAGCGGCGCTGCGCCTTGATCAACAGCCGGGCGAATGACAGCGGTCCAGGACCGGCTGCCGGGAGTCCTGGCGCAGTGGCGGCGCCGGAGGGGGGCTGTGGCCGACCCATGGATCAGATCCGGCTCACATCGATGACCGCCTTGGCGAAGGCCTCGGGCGCTTCCTGTGGCAAGTTGTGGCCGATGACGCTGCCCAGCTGCCGATGCTCGTAGCGCCCCACGAATTTGCGCGCATAGCTGGCGGGTGCCGGGTGCGGGGCACCGTTGGCGTCGCCTTCCATCGTGATGGTCGGGACGGCGATGTTCGGCGCTGCGGCAATCCTCGACTCGATCGCGTCGTAGCGCGCTTCGCCCTCGGCCGCGCCGATGCGCCAGCGGTAGTTGTGGACCGCGATCGCCACATGGTCCGGGTTGTCCAGCGCGGCGGCCGAACGCTGGAATGTCGCCTCGTCGAAGCGCCATTGCGGCGAGGCCTGCTGCCAGATCAGCCGGGCGAAGTCGCTGCGGTATTTCTCGTACCCGGCTTGACCACGTTCGGTGGCGAGATAGAACTGATACCACCACGATAGCTCGCCCTTTGGCGGCAAGGGCTGCCGATTGGCTTCTCGATTCACGAGCAGGTAGCCGCTGACGGAGACCAGCGCCTTGCAGCGCTCCGGCCACAGCGCCGCAAGAATGCAGGCCGTCCGCGCGCCCCAGTCGCAGCCGGCGACGGTGGCCTGCTGGATGCCCAGCGCGTCCATCAAGGCGATGACGTCGGCGGCGAAGGCTGCTTGCTGGCCATTGCGCAGGGTCTGGTCCGAACGGAAGCGGGTGCTGCCGTAGCCGCGCAGATAGGGAACGATGACACGATGGCCGGCTCCGGCCAGAATCGGCGCGACGTCGACATAGGTGTGGATGTCGTAGGGCCAGCCGTGCAGCAGAAGCACCGGCGGGCCGTCACTGGGGCCGACCTCGGCATAGCCGACCTGAAGCAGACCGGCATCGATCTGCTTGAGGCGTTCAAAGGAAGCGCTGCCGGTTCGCGAGGGCTGCGCCGTGACCGGCGCGGCAAAGCGTGTGGCGGCGAGCGCTGCCGCCAGCGCAACAAAGTGGCGGCGGCCGCTTGGGGTGGGATCTGTCATGGTCATGCCTCGTCGTCGTGGAAGGATGGAACAAGAAGGGCTGCGAGATGCGGCCTTCGATGTCCATCAGTGGACGCGAGCGAGGTATCCGTGGTGTGTCAGCGCAAGGTGGTTTTGAATCGAGCTGTCGCGATGCCGTCGGCCTGATACAAAACGCTACAAAACAGCGCTTCAGGCCCGGCCCGGCTCGACCAGCGCAGCGAAGACATAGCCCTCGCTGCGTACCGTCTTGATGTAGCGTGGCTCGCGCGCGTCGTCGCGCAGGCGCTGCCTGAGGCGACTGATCAGCAGGTCGATCGAGCGCTCGAATAACTCGGCCTCGCGGCCCTGGGTCAGGCCCAGCAGCTGATCGCGGCTGAGCACCTTTTGCGGGTGATCCAGGAAGACGCGCAAGAGCCGGTACTCTGCGCCGCTGAGCGGCACCACCACATCCTGGGCGTCGACGAGCTGACGCGCGATGGTGTCCAGCTGCCATTCGCCGAAGGCCAGCACCGAGGTGTTCTCGGTCTCCCGCATATTGGGTGGCAGCATGCGTGTGCGCCGCAGCACCGAACGCAGCCGGGCGAGCAGCTCGCGGGGTGCGAAGGGCTTGACCAGATAGTCGTCGGCGCCCATTTCCAGGCCGAGGATGCGGTCCGCCTCCTCCCCTCGGGCGGTCAGCATCAGGATGGGGATGGCCTTGTGCTTGCCGCTGCGCAGATCCCGACAGAGCGTCAGGCCGTCTTCGCCGGGCAGCATCAGGTCGAGGATGATCAGATCGAACGGCCCCGACTCTTCCAACGCGGCACGCATATGCCGCCCGGTCGGCACCGCCACCACGCGCAGACCGTTGCGGCTCAGGTACTCGGTCAGCAGGCTGCGGATCTCCCGGTCGTCATCGACCAGCAGCACATGATCGCTCGGCTTCGCTTGCATCAGACGTTCTCCCGCTGAGCGATTCTCTCAACCAAATGTGAAGGCGTAGGCGCGTGCGCCGGGATCGAGGAACTCGATCTCGAACAATCGCTCGCCGGACTGCTGCTGTCGCAGCAACTGGTAGAGCCGGTGCCCGGTGATGGTGCCCCGGCCTTCGCGGTCGATGTCGGTGCCGTGGTCGTCCAGCGGCGGCTTGCCGTCGATGCGGACGCGAAATCGTACCGACTGGCCGTCGTCGGCTGATCCCAGCACCATATGCAGATCGCGGGCCCGAAAGCGCAGCATGACCCGGCCGCCGCCGGCAAGCCCCAGCGCGCTCTCATCCTCCACCTGCCAGCGGCCGTCCAGCGCCCATTGCTGCCCGCGCAGCGGCGATGCCCCGCGATAGTCATGGGCTCGCCCGCGAACCAGACCCCCGGCCGGCGCGAAGCCCTGCGCCTGGGCGAAGCCGAGATAGGTCTCGTGCGAGGCGGCGCGTGTGTCCGGGGGCGCGGCCTGGGTGCCGCTGCCCTGGGGCGCGGCCAGTTCCTCGGAGAGCGGGGTCTGGCCCGCCTCGCGCAGCAGTTGCTGGATCACGCGCTCCGACTGTGCATAGCCGCCCTCGCCGAACTGGTGATGGCGGATGCGCCCCTGCGCGTCGACGAAATACAGGGCCGGCCAGTACTGGTTGCGGAAGGCCCGCCAGATCTTGTAGTCGCTGTCGACGGCGACGGGGAAGCTCACGCCCAGGTCCTGGCTGGCACGCTGCACATTGCTGAGCTTGCGCTCGAAGGCGAACTCGGGCGTGTGCACGCCCAGCACCACCAGCCCGGCGTCGCGGTACTTGTCGGCCCAGGCGCGCACATAGGGCAGGGTGCGCAGGCAGTTGATGCAGGAGTAGGTCCAGAAGTCGACCAGTACCACCTTGCCGCGCAGCGAGGCCGTGGTCAGCGCCGGCGAGTTGATCCAGCCGACGGCGCCGTCCAGCGCCGGCATCAGGCCTTCGACCGGCAAGGCGGGAGACCGCGTGCGCGGCGTGTCGGCCGGCGGGCTCGCCGAACCCGACTCCGTGGCGCCACCCAGCCGCTGCAGCAGCAGGTTCTCCAGCGCCGCCGTCGGTCCGGCGGACAAGCGTGCGAGCAGCCCGGTGTCGGCACCCAGCGCGATGCCGCTGACGGAGGCCAGCACCGCAACGCCAGCGATGCGTCGCAGCAGCGCGCCGCCACGCAAGGACAGCGGCGCCGCCACGCCGATGCGGCGGCCCAGCAGCAGCACGACGGCCAAGGCGCTGCAGGCGCCGGCCGCATAGGCCAGCAGCAGCAGCGCACTGCCGACGCTGGCGCCGTGCAAGGCGGCGCCTGTCAGTATCAGGCCCAGGATCGGACCGGCGCAGGGTGTCCACAGCAGCCCGGTACCGACGCCTTGCACCAGCGCGGCCCATCGCGAGTGGCTGCCGTTGCCGGCGGGGCTGGCGGCGACGAGGCGGCCGCCCAGCGCTACCCATGGCCGGCTCAGCCAGGCGGCCAGCGAGGGCCACAACAGGCTCATCCCAAACAGCGCGAAGGCCGCGAGCGCCAGCCAGCGCATGGTCTCGTGGGTCGCCACGACCCAGCCGCCGCCCACGGCAGCCAGCGACGCGACCGCAGCGAAAGCCAGCGCCATGCCGGTCAGCAGCGGCAGGCCGTGCGAGCCGAAGGGGCGGTCCGCCCGACTGAGGACAAAGGGCAGCACCGGCAGGATGCAGGGGCTGAGGAGGGTGAAGACGCCGCCCAGATAGGCGGCCAGCAGGATCAGCATCAGAGGTTCTCGGTTCTTTGGGGTGGGGGCGCGCGCGCGCTTGCGTTGCGGTGTCGTGGGGCGCTTGCTAGAGGCTCAGCGTGAGGCGTGCTTCGAGGCCGCCACCGGGGCGATTGATCAGCGCCAGCCGCGCCCCCATCGCCATGGCCAGCTGATTCGCGATCGCCAGGCCCAGGCCGGTACCGCCGGTGCTGCGGTTGCGCGAACCCTCCAGCCGGTAGAAGGGCTGCAGCACCGCGTCGAGCTGCTCGGCCGGTATCCCCGGGCCATCGTCCAGCACCGCGATGACCAGGCCCTGCGGTTCCGTGCGCACCTGCACCCGGACCTCGCGGCCGAACTTCAGCGCGTTGTCGATCAGATTCATCAGGATGCGGCGAAGCGCGTGCGGCCGTGTCAGCACAGGCTCGCCGACCCGCCCTTCCAGCTGCACCGCCTGGCCGCTGTCCTCGTAGTCGGCGCTCATGCTGGCCAGCAGCGCGTCGATGTCCAGGCGCCGTGGTGTCTCGGTGTCGCCATGCAGGGTGCGTGCATAGCTGACGCCCTCCCTGACGAGCGCGTCCATCGACTCCAGGTCCTGGCGGAACTTCTCCCGGTCGGTCTCGTCGCCCAGCATGTCGGCGCGCAAGCGCATCCGCGTGATGGGCGTCTGCAGATCATGCGAGATGGCCGCGAGGATCTCGACCCGCTCGTTCGTGTAGAGAGTGATGCGGCGCTGCATCGCGTTGAATGCGCGTGCGGCCCGAGCCACCTCGCTGGGCCCGGCCTCGTCCAGCGTCAGGCCTTTGAGGTCCGGGCCCAGCGCATCGGCCGCCGCCGCCAGCTGCTGCAGCGGGCGCGTGATCAGCCGCACGGCGAGCCAGGCGCAGCCGGCCAGCACCACCAGCTGCAAGGCCAGCGCCCACAGCACCCAGGCAGAGATGGGCCGCTCGACGCGCCGGGCATGCACGATCAGATCGCTGCCGTCGCTCAGCCGGACTTGCAACTGCAGGCTCTGATGCAGCTCGGGCGCTTGCACGACCTCGATCACCGGGAACGGCTGCACCGCCTCGGTGATCGCTGTGGCAAAACTGCGCATCGATGCCGAGGCAGGCGCGGCACCCTGCACTGTGCCGGTGAGAGCAAAGCGGTAGTTGGGGCGTTCGAGCCGGTCCAGCCAGTCGGCGCGCTCGGCGGCCGGCAGCCGGTTCAAGACCGCCACCGAACTGGCGATGTCCAGTTCGATGCCGGTCATCATCAGCGCGCGCATCGCCAGGTCGCGCTCGTAGCGGATCGACGCGAAGGCCAGCAGCTGCGTGATCGCCAGCCCGATGACGATGATCAGCGCGACGCGCGCGAACAGCGTGCCCGGCACCCAGCGGCGCCAGCCGCTGGCGCTCGGGATGCCGGGTGGGTCAGTGCGGGTCTGCATGCCAGGTCCTTTGCGGCCGCGCCACCGGGTACGAGCTCACACCAGTTCGGTCGCGACGTCGATATTGCCACGCAAGGCCTTGGAGTACGGGCAGGTCTGGTGGGCGGCATCGATCAAGGCCTGGGCCGCGTCGCGCGGCAGGCCGGGCAGGCTGACCTGCAGGCGCGCCTGCAGGAAGAAGCCGCCCTCACCGGTGCCGAGATCAATCTCGGCCGTCACCGCCACATCGCCGGGCAGGTTCACGTTGAGCTGCCGTGCCGCGTGGCCCATGGCGCCGATAAAGCAGGCCGACCAGCCGGCACCGAGCAATTGCTCGGGATTCGTGCCGGGGCCGCTGCTGCCGGGGCGGGACAGCCGGACATCCAGGCGGCCGTCGGCACTGCGCGCCGCGCCCTCGCGGCCGCCGGTGGTGTGGGTGCGGCCGGTGTAGATGACTTGATCGATCTTGGACATGAGAATGCTCCTGAACTGAGGTGGAGCCTGCATTGTTTGGGCGCGGCCGCCCTTTTGCGCCGTTCTCGTGTGCCTGTGTAGCGCTTGTGGCAGGGCCCTACAGTACGTTACACAAGTCATCAAAGCGAAGACGTTCCAGGGTCAGGTCTTGCTGCTCGGCGCTCGAAACAGCGAGAAGTCTTTGCGGGTCAGACCATGCCTCTTGCTATCCCGCCGCGGTTAAGCCTCCCCGCTCTTGTGAAAGAGGTCCTTGATGATGGCCACGCCCGCTTTGCGCGGGTGCGCCAGGACTTGCACGGCTTGCCCGATTTCAAGCGCGAGCACCTGCCGGGTTTGATGAACCGGCTGCCAGGAGCGATGGCTGCTGCCGTTGAGTTCATACGAGAAGTCAATGCGCCCCCGGTCTTTCGCGAGCTGGATCTGCGTGATGCGCCCGGTGGACGGAACACCGCTGCGAAACAGTGCCAGCACACGCAGACAGCGCCACATGAGGAGGCCGGCACACACCAAGGCAAGAGGCAAGCCGACCTCCATCAGCAGCGTCCATTGGGAGCCGGCGACCGGAAAGACATGCGGGTACAGCGCCGCAATCACAAGAATCATCGGCAGGCCGATCGCGGCAAAGAGTGCCGGCCAGTCGGTGTTCACGATGCCAAGGAGGCTGGGGCGCATGGTGGTGGTGCCTGGGGTTTGAGAGGGGCCGCGTCGCGGGCCGCGAGCCCGGTGGACGCGTGCGTGCCGCCGATTGGATGCAAGCATGGGCCTTCCGTCAATCATCCCTGTGGGGGGCTCGGTCCTGGCGGCCTACATGCCACACTGTGCATGGCAAAACCTGACCCCGCTCTTGCTATCCTGCCACGATGCTGAACTTCCCCGCCCCGCTTCGCCCCGGTGACCTGATCGCCGTTACCGCGCCTTCGTCGGGCGTGCCCGCGCCGCTGCATGCGCGGCTGGATCTGGTGATCGAGCATCTGCGGGCGCAGGGCTATCGGGTGGTCGAGGGGGCGTGTCTGCGCGCCGAGCACAAGGACGCCAGCGCGCCAGCGGCCGAGCGTGCGGCCGAGCTGATGCGCTTTCTGACCGACCCCACCGTCGCGGCGGTGCTGCCGCCCTGGGGCGGCGAGCTGGCCACCGAGCTGCTGGACCGGCTGGACTTCGAGGCGCTGCGCGGGCTGCCGCCGAAGTGGCTGCTGGGCTTCTCGGACCTGAGCACGCTGCAGCTGCCGCTGGCCCTGTGCAGCGGCTGGGCCTCGGCCCATGGCGCCAATCTGATGGACCTGGTGCCCAGCCAGACCGACCCGCTGACCACCCAGGTGATGGCGGTGCTGGCGGCCGACTGGCGCGAGCCGGTGCTGCAGCGGCCGGGCCCGACCTACCAGGGCAGCTGGGGCGATTTCGCGACCCGGCCCGATGTGCCGCTGCTGCTCAGCGAGCCTGTGGCCTGGCAGCGGCTGGACGGCGGTACGGCGCCGCTGAGCCTGCAGGGCCATCTGATCGGCGGCTGCATCGACACCATCGCCTGGCTGGCCGGCACGCGTTATGGCGCGGTGCCGGACTTCATCCGCGCGTGCGGCACAGCGGGCACGCTGCTGTATCTGGAGAACTGCGAGCTGAACCCGCCGACGCTGGCTCGCGCGCTGTGGAGCCTGCGCCGCCACGGCTGGTTCGACGGCCTGGCCGGTCTGCTGATCGGTCGCAACAGCGGACCCGAAGCCGCCCAGGCCGACGCCCTCTCATACCGGGATGCGCTGGACTCGGTGCTGGGCGAGCTGGCCTGCCCGGTGTTGATCGACCTGGACATCGGCCACAAGATGCCGCAGTTCACGCTGATCAATGGCGCGCTGGCGAGCGTCAGTTTCGCGGACGGGCACGGCGCGCTGGTGCAGCGGCGCTAGACCCGGCGCCCGGCACGGCGCCGGTCTCTTTTCGCGCGGCGGCGCGCAGCCCCTGGCGCTGGCGCTCCAGCGCGCCGGATGCGGCCGCTTTCAGCAGGCCCTGGAAGGTCGGGCATTGCGCGTGGCTGGGCGCGCTGCAGGCGGCGGCGTGCCTCAGGCCGCGGCTGATGGCCCGCAGCTGCCGGATGGTCTGGTCGATATCGTCCGCCTTGGCCGCGAGCAGCTCGCGATCGATGCGGGGCTGGCCGCTCGGGGACAGCATGGCGCCGATCTCGTCCAGCGACAGCCCGCCCGCCTGCCCCAGCGCGATCAGCGCCAGCTGGTCCAGCACCGCGGGCGCGAAGCGCCGCCGCGCGCCTTCCGGCCCCAGCGAAGCGATCAGCCCGCGCTTCTCGTAGTAGCGCAGCGTGGAGGCGGCCAGGCCCGAGCGTTTGGCGACTTCAGAGATGTCCATGCGTTTTGAGTCCAGGCAATCGCCGCTTGACTTGAAGTTGACTTCAACTTCTATCCTGAGCACAAGTCGCCATCAAGTCAACCGCAAAGGCATCCCTCGCATGACATCGCTCCAGGACATTTCTCGCGTCGCCCTCATCGGCGTTGGCGCCACCCTTGTGATGGACGGTTGGCTTTGGCTGCTGCGCCGCCTGGGTGTGCCGACGCTGAACTTCGCGCTGATCGGGCGCTGGGTCGGGCATCTGCCGCGCGGCCGCCTCCGCCATGCGCCGATCGGCGCCGCCGCGGCTGTGCCCGGGGAGCTGGCGCTGGGCTGGCTGCTGCACTACGGGACCGGCATCGTGTTTGCGGCCCTGCTGGTGAGCCTGCAGGGCCTGGGCTGGGCCCGGCAGCCCACGCTCGCGCCGGCGCTGGCCTGGGGGGCGGCGACCGTGCTTGCACCGCTGTTCGTGATGCAGCCGGCCATGGGCGCGGGCATTGCATCGTCGAAGACGCCGACACCGTTGAAAAATTGCCTGCGCAGCCTGGCCAATCATCTGGTCTTCGGCCTGGGGCTTTATCTGTCGGCCGCCGTGCTGAGCCGCCTCTGATCCTGCCGGCCGACGCTGAGATGCATTCACCACATCCCTTCCGGGCCCCTGGCGGGTCCGTCTTCCAACTGAAACCGGAGATTTCCATGATTCCCAAGAAGTACGCCCCCCTGCTGTTCGGTCTGATCCTGTCCGGCCTGATGTCGCTGCTGGTCTCGGGCATCGCGACTTGGCGCTCCCTCGGCCTGTCGCCCGACTTCGCCAGCCTGTGGATCGCCGCCTGGCTGACCGCCTGGCTGGTGGCCTTTCCCGCCGTGCTGCTGGTCGCGCCGCTGGCGAGGAAGGCGGTCGAGCGCATGACGACCAGAGCCTGAGGGGCTCGCGGCCGGGCCGCACGGTTTTCTGCGCGCCTGTCGATCCCCAAGTTAGGCGCTTGGGCCCGCAGGGTCCGGCCCGGGCTTGATGTGATACTGAGCCCAGCATGGACCGCCCGCCGCCCCCCGAGTCGCTGACCGCCCTCCTGCGCGCCGCCCATGGCGGCGACCGGGTCGCCGCCGACCGGGCTTTTGCCGAGCTCTATCCGGACCTGCTGCGCATCGCCCGCGCGCGTCTGCGCAGCAGCCACCGGCCCGACACCCTGCTCGACACCCAGGCCCTGGTGCACGAGAGCTTTTTGCACTTCGTCCAGGGCGCCCGTCTGGCGATAGCGGACCGCAAGCATTTCTTCGCCTACGCCGCCAAGACCATGCGCCACATCGTCATCGACTTCGCCCGCCACCGCAACGCGGCCCGGCGCGGCGGTGGTGGGCAAGACCTGACCCTCGATACCCAGCGCGCGGCCGATCTGGGCGCGGGGCAGGGTGCCGATGCCGCCGCCGTGCTCGATGTCGAGCGCGCGCTGAACGAGCTGGAGCTGCTCGATGCCAAGCTGGCCCAGGTGGTCGAGATGCGTTATTTCGGCGGCTGCACCGATGCCGAGATCGCGCTGGCCATGGACATCAGCGACCGCAGTGTGCGCCGCTACTGGGACAAGGCGCGCGCCTTCATGCGGCTGCGGCTGCAGGGCGATGCCTGATGCGCGCGCCGGTCGACGCCGCCGCCTGGGCCCGGATCTCGCAAGGCTTCGACGAGGCGCTGGACCTGGCACCGGCGCAGCGCGCGGCCTGGCTGGCGGCGCTGGAGGCCAGCGAGCCCGAGATCGGCGCCGCGCTGCGCCGCCTGCTCGCCGCCCACGAGCAGGCCGATGACGGCCGGCTGGCGGCCGCGCCCCCGGGCCTGGTGGCCCAGGCCCTGGTTCAGCGGGCCGGGGCGGCGCTGCTGCCGGGCGCGATGGTCGGCTGCTACCGGCTGATCGAGCCGCTGGGCCAGGGCGGCATGGCCAGCGTCTGGCTGGCCGAGCAGACCGAGCATGTGCTGCGCCGTGTCGCGCTGAAGCTGCCGCATCGCGGCCTGGGTCTGGAGACCGACGAGACGGCGGCCCGACGCTTCATCCAGGAGCGCGATCTGCTGGCGGGGCTGGAGCACCCGCATATCGCGCGCCTGTATGACGCCGGCTTCGCCGCCGACGGCCAGCCCTATCTGGCGATGGAGTGGGTGCCGGGGCAGACGATCACGCGCTATGCCGATCAGCAGCGCCTGGATCTGGCGGCGCGGCTGCGGCTGTTTCTGCAGGTGCTCGGCGCGGTCGGCCATGCGCATGCGGCCCTGGTCATCCACCGCGACCTGAAGCCGTCCAACATCCTGGTGACGCCCGATGGCCAGGTCAAGCTGCTGGACTTCGGCATCGCCCATCTGCTGGGCGCGGCCCTGCCGCTGGACGGGCACTCGTTCACGCCCGATGCGGCCGCGCCCGAGCAACTGGCCGGGCGCAGCCTGGGCACCGCCTCGGATATCTACTCGCTGGGCGTCGTGCTCTACGAGCTGCTGAGCGGCCGGCGGCCCTACCGGCTGCCGGCCGGCTCGGCCGAGGCGATGGCGGCGGCGCTGGCGGGCTTGAGCATCAGGCCGCCGAGCAGCTGGCGCCGCGCGCTGGCCGGTGATCTGGACGCGCTGGTGACGTGCTGCCTGAGCCAGGATCCGGCCGCTCGCTATGCCAGCGTCGAGGCCCTGGCCAAGGACATCGAGCGTCACCTGGCCCGCGAGCCGCTGGCGGTGCGCGGCCGCTCGGCGGCCTATCTGCTGGGGCGCTTTCTGAGCCGCTACCGCTGGTGGGTGGCCGGCGGCGGCCTGGTGTTCGCCTCGCTGGCCGGCGGCTTGGGGCTGAGCCTGTGGCAGATGCAGCGGGCCGAGCTGCAGCGCACGGTGGCCGAGCGGGCGGCGGCGCGCGAGGAGGCGTTGCGCTACCAGCTGATCGGCCTGTTCCGCAGCGCGATTGCCGATCCCGCTGCGGCGTCGGCGGCCGGCCCGCTGACCGCCAAGGCCATGCTGGACCGCAGCGCCGCCCGGGTGATTGCCGAGTATCGCGACGACCCGCAACGCGCCGGCAAGCTGACCATCACGCTGGCAGATCTGTACGGCGCGCTGGGCGATGTCGAGGGCCAGCTGCCGTTGCTCGAAGGCTTTCTGGCGGCGGCCGGGCCGCAGGCCGATGCGCAAGACCTGGCCCTGGTACGGCAGAAGCTGGCCAATATCGAGCTGCTGCGCGGCCGCGTGGCGGCGGCTGCGGCGCTGCTGGCCCAGGCCGAAGCCTTCTGGGCGACCGCGCCGGCCGCCCATCGCGAGCCGCTGCTGGAGGGCCTGCTGATACGCGGCAGCCTGCAGCGGGCCCAGGGCGACCTGGCGGGCTCGCTGGCGACCTTTCGCAGCGCCATCGCCCAGCGCCAGGCGCTCTCGGGCGAGCGGCACCGCGAGACGGCCCTGCTTTACAACTCGATGGCCATCACGCTGACGGCGGCCAACCGGCTCGACGAGGCGCTGGCCGCCTACCGCCGCACGCTGGCCATCTTCGAGCAGCTGGGCCGCGCCGAGGACCTGGACGCGCTGGTGATACGCGGCAATACCGGCACCTTGGCGCTGCGCCTGGGGCGGCTGGCCGAGGCCGAGCCGGTGCTGAAGAGCGCCTTCGAGGCTCAGCGCCGGCGCGGCGGCGATTCGGCGGCGGTGGCGGCCGCGATGGGCATGTATGGCGCGGCGCTGAGCCAGCGCGAGCGCTGGGGCGAGGCCTTGCCGGTGCTGCGCGAGGCCCTGGCCCTGGCCGAGCGCTTTGCCGGCCCGGCCAGCCCGCTGGCGCTGCGCGGCCGGCTGTTCCTGGCCGAGGCCCAGCTGGGCTCGGGCGATCTCGCCGGGGCCACCGCCAGCCTTGACGCGGCCCAGGCTCGGCTGGCCGAGCGTCTGGGGGCAGGTCATCTGCTGGCCCGGCGCCTGGGCCTGCTGCGCGCCCGGCTGGCGGCGCAGCGCGGCGACCCCGCCGGCGCCCAGCGGCAGTACGAGGCCTTGCTGGCGCCGCTGGAGGCGCTGGGCGCGCCGGCGCTGACCGCGCTGGCCGAGGCCCGGCTGGGCCTGGGCGAAGCCTTGCTGGCCCAGGACCGGGCGCCGGAGGCGGTGGCGCCGCTGCGCGCCGCGCTGGCGCTGCGCGAGCAACTGCTGTGGGCGCAGTCCTGGGAGCTGGCCCTGGCCCGTCTGCGCCTGGGCCAGGCGCTGCAGCGCAGCGGCGGCCCCGGCGTCGGGGAGGCCGCCGCACTGCTGAGCGAGGGCCGGGCCGGCCTGCTGGCCCAGCTGGGTCCGGCGCACAGCCTGACCCGCCCGACCCCCTAGCTTGTGGGTGAGCGGTCCGTCCGGCTCGGGCCGCGATTTGCGTATGCCCCGTGACAAGCCTTCTTGCTTGTCTTCACCCATGGGAGCCATTCATGAAACCATCACTGTCAAAGCCGCTGCTGTCGCTGGGGCTCGTCGTCCTGGCCGGCCAGGCCGCCGCGCAGCAGCAAGTGCTGTCGGTCGGCCAGGCACCGGGAACGCCGGGCTATACCTATACCTACGGGGGGCTGCCCTACAGCAGCAGCACCCGCTACAACCCTCAGCCCGGCAAGGTGCTGCAGATGAGCTGGACCAAGGACGCGACCAACACCACCGGTCTGGTCTCGGCCGAGCTGGGCCGCTTGCGCGTGGCCGAGTTTGGCTCGGGCCGGGCCTATGCGACGGATGGCAGCCTGTTCGGCATCGGCGGCAATCTGCGCCAGGCCTCCTTCGAGGACACGCTGAGCCTGGAGGGCGCGGGGCTCAATGCGAACACGGTGATGCGCATCGACTATCACTTCGGGGGCCGGGCCGGCGGGCGCATCGAGACCAATACAGAGTATGGCAACCGGCTGGACATCCTGGCCGAGCTGGCGATGGTCGTCGGCCCTCACGGCCTGCTGGTCACCGAGCGTACCTGGGCCACCCAGGATGTGCTGGCCGGCGGCCAGACGCGCAGCACGCTGGCCAGCAGCGGCATCTTCGATGTCAGCGCCACCGGTTTCAGCATGAGGCTGGGCCCGAAGCCGCAGTTCGGGAACTATCAGTTCGATGTGGAATGGCGTCTGGCGCTGCGGTCGCAGTGCCTGTTCACGCTGTCGGCGCTGCCCCCGAATCTGCCGGCGCCGTCGGGGGGCTGCAGCTATAGCGCCGACTACGGCAATACCGCCAGCTTCATGGGCCTGAGCCTCTACGACGGTGTCAGCGGTGCGCTGCTCGACCCGGCCAGCTACTACCTGCGCTCGGGCAGCGGCTTTGACTATGGCGAGGGCTTCGGCAACACGGCGCCGGTGCCCGAGCCGCAGAGCTGGGCCCTGCTGGCCCTGGGCCTCACCCTGCTGGGCTGGCGCCGGGCGCGCCAGGCAGCGGGCTGATGAGTCAGTCGCGGGCGTTGCGCAACCGGTTGGCGCGCAGCGCCAGCAGCGTGCAGGCCACGCCCGACAGCAGATAGAGCGTGACGGCAGCAAGGCCGAAGCGGGCCGACAGGCCCAGCGCCACCAGCGGCGCGAAGGCGGCGCCGATCAGCCAGGCCAGATCGGCCGTCAGCGCGGCGCCGGTGTAGCGCATGCGCGGCAGGAAGTTGGCCGTCACCGCGCCGGCCGCCTGGCCATAGCTCAGCCCCAGCAGCACGAAGCCGAGCAGGATGAAGGCATCCTGGCCCGCCCGGCCGCCATCCAGCAGCAGCGGCGCGAACAGGCTGAACACGCCGATGGCCGTTGCCAGCATGCCCAGGGTGCGGCGCCGGCCGATGCGGTCGGCCAGCAGGCCCGACAGCGGCATCGCGCCAGCCGCCAGCAGCGCACCGATCACCTGCACGACCAGCACCTCGCCGACCGGACGTTCCGAGAACAGCATGATCCAGGACAGCGGGAACACCGTGACAATGTGGAACAGCGCATAGCTGGCCAGCGCGGCAAAGGCGCCGATCAGCACATTGCTGCCCTGGCTGCGCAGCAACTCGCCGACATCGCAGGGCTCCAGCTCCTTGGCATCGAGCTCGCGCTCGTACTCATGGGTGACCACCAGGCGCAGCCGCGCGAACAGCGCCACCACATTGATCGCGAAGGCGGCGAAGAAGGGGAAGCGCCAACCCCAGTCCAGGAAGTCGTGCTCGGACATGCTGCCCCAGAGGTAGGCAAACAGTCCGCAGGCGATCAGAAAGCCCAGCGGCGCGCCGAGCTGGCCCAGCATCGCATACCAGCCGCGGCGGTTTTCCGGCGCGTTCAGCGCCAGCAGCGAGGGCAGGCCGTCCCAGGATCCGCCCAGGGCCAGGCCCTGGCCGATGCGGAACAGCGCCAGCAGCGCGATCGCGCCCAGGCCCAGGCTGTGATAGCCGGGCAGCAGGGCCATGCCGGCGGTCGAGCAGCCCAGCAGGAACAGCGCCGAGGCCAGCTTGGCGCTGCGGCCCCAGCGGCGCTGGATGGCCATGCCGGCCACCGTGCCTATCGGCCGCACCACAAAGGCAAAGGCGAACAGCGCGAAGGCGTACAGCGTGCCCTCCAGCCGGTCGGCGAAGGGGAAGAACACCGCCGGGAAGACCAGCACCGAGGCGATGCCGTAGACAAAGAAGTCGAAATACTCGGAGGCCCGGCCGATCACGACGCCGACCGCGATATCGCCGGGCGCCAGGCTGTGCTCGGGCTCGGTGCCCTGGATGCCGGGATGGGTGAGGGTGTTACTGCTGGCCATGTCTCGCTTGCCTTGGACAAAATGTCCTATCGTTGATTTGGGTCAATCAAGATACATTTCCGACCGATGCGCAACTAGCGTTTTCCCGCCGGTCTGGTATTCCCGATGTCCCCAAAACCTTTAGTCGACACCACCTTAGCACGACTGGGCCTGCTGGCCCTGGCCCTGCCGCTGGGCGCCTGCAATATGGTGGTGATGAAACCCTCGGGCGATATCGCCCAGCAGCAGGCGCAGCTGATCGTCACCTCGACGATATTGATGCTGATCATCATCGTGCCGGTGATCGCGCTGACCCTGCTGTTCGCCTGGCGCTATCGCCAGAACAACAAGTCCGCCACCTACAGCCCCGACTGGGACCACTCGACCCGGCTGGAGCTGGTGATCTGGGGCGCGCCGCTCTTGATCATCATCGCGCTGGGCGCGATCACCTGGATCAGCACCCACAAGCTCGACCCCTACCGCCCGCTGGACCGCATCGCCGAAGGCCGGCCGGTGCCGCAGGGCCAGGCGCCGCTGGTGGTCGAGGTCGTGGCGCTGGACTGGAAGTGGCTGTTCCTCTACCCCGAGCAGGGCATCGCGACGGTCAATGAGCTGGCCGCGCCGGTGGACCGGCCGATCCAGTTCAAGATCACCGCGTCCACGGTGATGAACTCCTTCTACATCCCGGCGCTGGCCGGCCAGATCTATGCGATGCCCGGCATGCAGACCATGCTGCATGCGGTGATCAACAAGCCCGGTGCGTTCGAGGGCTTCTCGGCCAATTTCAGCGGCGATGGCTTCTCGCACATGCGCTTCAAGTTCCACGGCCTGTCCGAGGCGGGCTTCGAGCAGTGGGTGCAGAAGAACAAGGCCGAGGGTCAGGCCTTGACCCGCGCCGACTATCTGCAGCTGGAGCAGCCCAGCGCGCGCGAGCCGGTGCGCCGCTATGCGACGGTGGCCCCGGGCCTGTACGACGCGATCCTGAACCGCTGCGTCGACGGCAGCAAGATGTGCATGGCCCAGATGATGGCGATCGACGCCGCCGGCGGCCTGGGCAAGGGCAGCATTGACGGCCTGTCGAGCAAGACCTGGCGCACTGGCGACGGGATTGCCGAGCGCAGCTATGTGGCCGCGCTGTGCACACCCGAGAACGCCGGCGACTTCAGCCTCGCGCGCAGCCAGCCCTGACGCGAACCGGATACAGAGCGAGACCCTCTCCATGCAAGATTTCAACACGCTCCTGTTCGGCCGCCTCGGCCCGGATGCGATTCCCCATGACCCCATCATCTGGGCCACTTTCGCGATGGTGTTGCTGGGCGGCACGGCGCTGCTGGCCGTGATGACCAAGTACCGGGTCTGGGGCCCGCTGTGGCGCGACTGGATCACCAGCATCGACCACAAGAAGATCGGCATCATGTATATGGTGCTGGGCATCGTGATGCTGCTGCGCGGCTTTGCCGATGCGCTGATGATGCGCGCCCACCAGGCCATGGCCTTTGGCGACAACGCCGGCTTCCTGCCGCCGCACCACTACGACCAGATCTTCACGGCGCACGGCGTGATCATGATCTTTTTCGTCGCGATGCCGCTGGTGACCGGCTTCATGAACTACCTCATCCCGCTGCAGATCGGTGCGCGCGACGTGGCCTTCCCCTTCCTGAACAACTTCAGCTTCTGGATGACCACCAGCGGCGCGGTGCTGATGATGATCTCGCTGTTCGTCGGCGAGTTCGCGCGCACCGGCTGGCTGGCTTATCCGCCGCTGTCGGGCATTCTGCAAAGCCCCGGCGTCGGGGTGGACTACTACATCTGGTCCCTGCAGATCGCTGGCGTCGGCACCTCGCTATCGGGCATCAACCTGATCGCCACCATCATCAAGATGCGGGCGCCTGGCATGACGATGATGAAGATGCCGGTGTTCACCTGGACCTCGCTGTGCACCAATGTGCTGATCGTCGCCGCCTTCCCGGTGCTGACGGCCGTGCTGGTGCTCTTGAGCCTGGACCGCTACGTCGGCACCAACTTCTTCACCAACGATCTTGGCGGCAACGCCATGATGTATGTGAACCTGATCTGGATCTGGGGCCACCCCGAGGTCTACATCCTGATACTGCCGGTGTTCGGCATCTTCTCGGAGGTGGTCTCCACCTTCAGCCGCAAGAAGCTGTTCGGCTACGCCTCGATGGTCTACGCGACGGTGGTGATCACCATCCTGTCCTACCTCGTGTGGCTGCACCACTTCTTCACGATGGGCTCGGGGGCCAGCGTCAACAGCTTCTTCGGCATCACGACGATGATCATCTCGATCCCGACCGGGGCCAAGATCTTCAACTGGCTGTTCACGATGTACCGCGGCCGCATCGAGTTCGAGGTGCCTATGCTGTGGACCATAGGCTTTATGGTGACCTTTGTGATCGGTGGCATGACGGGTGTGCTGCTGGCCGTGCCGCCGGCCGACTTCGTGCTGCACAACAGCTTGTTCCTGATCGCCCACTTCCACAACGTCATCATCGGCGGCGTGCTGTTCGGCCTGTTCGCCGGCATCAGCTTCTGGTTCCCCAAGGCCTTCGGCTACAAGCTCGACCCGTTCTGGGGCAAGACCTCGTTCTGGCTCTGGCTGGTCGGCTTCTGGATGGCCTTCATGCCGCTGTATGTGCTGGGCCTGATGGGCGTGACCCGCCGCATGAGCCACTTCGAAGACACCTCGCTGCAGATCTGGTTCCAGATCGCCGCCTTCGGTGCGGTGCTGATCGCGCTGGGCATCGCGGCCTTCCTGATCCAGCTGGTGGTCAGCTATATGCGCCGCGAGCAGCTGCGCGACCACACGGGCGATCCCTGGGGTGGCCGCACGCTGGAGTGGTCGACCTCGTCGCCGCCGCCGGACTACAACTTCGCCTTCACGCCGGTCGTGCATGAGCTCGACGCCTGGCACGATATGAAGCAGCGCGGCGCGCAGCGCCCGACCGCCGGCTTCAAGGCCATCCACATGCCCAAGAACACGGCCGCCGGCTTCGTGATCGCGGCGCTGTGCACGGTGTTCGGCTTCGCGATGGTCTGGCATATGTGGCTGGTGGCCGGTCTCAGCTTCGCGCTGACCGTGATCGCCTCCATCGTCCACACCTTCAACTACAAGCGCGACTTCTACATCCCCGCCGATGCGGTGACGCGCAGCGAAGACGCCCGCACAAAGGCCCTGGCGGCCCTGGCCTGAGAGCGACCCTGACCATGCAAACCTCTCCCACGCTCACCGCCGGCGGCGCGCCGGTGTTCTACGACAACGGCGATCACCATCCGCAGCAAGGCACGCTGCTGGGCTTCTGGCTCTATCTGATGAGCGACTGCCTGATCTTCGCGGTGCTGTTCGCGGTTTATGCGGTGCTGGGCCGCAGCTATGCGGCCGGCCCCTCGGGCGCCGATCTGTTCGACCTGCAACTGGTCGCGGTCAATACCGCGATGCTGCTGTTCTCGTCCATCACCTACGGCCTGGCGATGATCGCGATGCAGCACGGCCGCAAGCAGGGCGTGCTGGCCTGGCTGGCGATCACCGGCCTGTTCGGCCTGGCCTTTCTGGGCCTGGAACTCTATGAGTTCCACCACCTGATCGCCCAGGGTGCGACGCCGCAGCGCAGCGCCTTCCTGTCGGCCTTCTTCACGCTGGTCGGCACCCACGGCCTGCACGTCACCTTCGGCATCATCTGGCTGATCGTGCTGATGGTGCAGGTCAACAAGCTGGGCCTGACGGTCGAGAACAAGCGTCGCCTGATGTGCCTGTCGATGTTCTGGCACTTCCTGGACGTGGTCTGGATCGGCGTCTTCACCTTTGTCTATCTGATGGGAGTGCTGCCATGAGTCAGCAACACGGCGACCACCACCACGACGATCACCACGGCGACCATCACGATGACGGCGCCGCCTATCACGCCACCGTCAAAGGCTATGTGATCGGCTTCCTGCTGTCGGTGGTGCTGACGGCCATCCCCTTCTGGCTGGTGATGGGCAAGGTGCTGCCCTCGTCGAGCCTGACGGCCTTCGTGATCCTCGGCTTCGCGGCCGTGCAGATCGTTGTCCACATGATCTACTTCCTGCACATGAATGCCAAGATCGAGGGCGGCTGGTCGATGCTGGCGCTGATCTTCACCATCGTGCTGGTCGTCATCATGCTGGCCGGTTCGATCTGGGTGATGTTCCACCTGAACGAGAACATGATGCCCGTGCACGATATGCGCAACATGCCCTGATCCGTGACGGCATCCGCTCCTCGGCCGCGCCGGCGCGGCGCCCTCGTGGCGCTGTTGCTGCTCGCGGCTTTGTTGTTTGCAGGCCTGCTGGCCCTGGGCGTCTGGCAGCTGCAGCGCCTGGCCTGGAAGCAGGACCTGATCGCGCGCGTCGAGCAGCGCCTGAGCGCCGCGCCGGTGGCCGCGCCCTCGCCTGACGGCAAGGCCTGGCCCTCGCTGAACCGCGCCGAGCATGAATACCGCCGCCTGCGCGTGCAGGGCCGCTTCGACCATGGCCGCGAGGTCCAGGTCTGGGCCAGCACCGCGCTGGGCAGCGGCTACTGGGTGCTGACGCCGCTGTGGGTCGATGCAGAGCAGGCCGCCGGAGCGGGCTTCTGGCTGCTGGTCAACCGCGGCTTTGTGCCGCCCGAGCAGCGCGATCCGGCCGGCCGCGAGCAGCCGCCCGGCCCGCAGCAGATCACCGGCCTGCTGCGCCTGAGCGAACCAGGCGGCAGCCTGCTGCGCCGCAACGACGCGGCCGCGGGCCGCTGGTACTCGCGCGATGTCGCGGCCATTGCCGCCGCCCAGGGCCTGTCCGGCCCGGTCGCGCCCTATTTCATCGACGCCGGTGCCGACGACCCCGCCGCCACCATGGCCTGGCCCCGGCCCGGCCTGACCGTGCTGCAGTTCAGCAACAATCACTTCGTCTACGCGCTGACCTGGTTTGCGCTGGCGGCCATGGTGGCCGGCGCGGCCGTCTTGCTGTGGCGCCACCATGCCGCTGGAGAACCGACGCTTGTCCCCCACCGAGACTGAAGCCAGGCCCGCACCCCCCGCAGAGGTTGGCCAGGCCCCCGAGCACCAGGCCGGCCGCAACAATCTGCTGCAGCTGGTGCAGCTGCGCTGGCTGGCCGTGGCCGGCCAGCTGGCCACGATCTTGTGCGTGCACTTCGCGCTGGATGTGCAGCTGCCGCTGCTGGAGATGCTGACCCTGCTGGCGGCGCTGGCGCTGTTCAATGTCGCGAGCTGGCTGCGCAGCCGGGTCGCGACCGGCGTCGGCAGCCGGGTGCTGAACGGCGAGCTGTTCGCCGGCCTGCTGGTCGACGTGGGCGTGCTCAGCGGCCAGCTGTTCTACAGTGGCGGCATCACCAATCCCTTCATCTTCCTGTTCCTGCTGCAGGTGGCGGTCGGCGCGGTGCTGCTGCGGCCCCGCTATATCTGGGCCATGGTGGCGCTGACCAGCCTGTGCTTCATCGCGCTGACCCAGTGGCACCGGCCGCTGCGCCTGCCCGATCTGAGCATTCCGGCGCTGTCGACGCACTATGTCGGTGGCCTCTTGCTGTGCTTCGCGCTGAACGCGGCCCTGCTGGTGATCTTCATCACCCGCATCGGCCGCAATCTGCGCCAGCGCGATGCCCGGCTGGCCGATCTGCGCCAGCGCGCGGCCGAGGAGGAGCACATCGTGCGCATGGGCCTGCTGGCCTCGGGCGCGGCCCATGAGCTGGGCACGCCGCTGGCCACCTTGTCGGTGATCCTGGGCGACTGGTCGCGCATGGCGCCGTTTGCCGGCGACCCCGAGCTGCGCGAGGAGATCGAGGAGATGCAGGTGCAGCTCAAGCGCTGCAAGACCATTGTCAGCGGCATCCTGCTGTCGGCCGGCGAGGCGCGCGGCGAGGCGCCGATCGAGCGCGGCCTGCACGACTTCCTCGACGAGCTGGTGGCCGAGTGGCGCAGCACCCGACCGGGCCAGCAGCTGCACTACGAGCGCGAGGGCCTGCCCGATCTGCCCATCATCTCCGACTTCGCGCTCAAGCAGATGGTCGGCAATGTGCTGGACAACGCGCTGGAGGCCGCGCCGCAGGCGCCGCTGCGCCTGCTGGCCTTCTGCGAGGACGAGACCCTGGTGCTGCGCGTGCTGGACCGGGGGCCAGGTTTTGCCCCGGCGATGCTGGAGCGTTTCGGCAAGCCCTACCAGTCCAGCAAGGGCAAGCCCGGTGGCGGGCTGGGGCTGTTCCTGTCGGTCAACGTGGCCCGCACGCTGGGCGGGCGCATCGAGGCGCGCAACCGCCCCGACGGCGGCGCCGAGGTCAGCATGCGGCTGCCGCTGGCCGCGCTGAGTCCGCATCAGAAAGAGCATGACGAATGAGTCACGACGACGAACGCCTGCTGCTGATCGTCGAGGACGACGACGCCTTCGCCCGCACCCTGCTGCGCTCCTTTGAGCGGCGCGGCTACCGCGTGCTGCGCGCCACCCAGCTCGGCGAGGTCCAGGCCTTGCTGGGCACGCACAACCCCGGCTATGCGGTGGTCGACCTGAAGCTCGCCGGCGGCGACTCGGGCCTGGCCTGTGTGCAGACCCTGCATGCCCACGACGAGCAGATGCTGATCGTCGTGCTGACCGGCTATGCCAGCATCGCCACCGCCGTCGAAGCCATCAAGCTCGGCGCCCGTCACTACCTGGCCAAACCCGCCAACACCGACGACATCGAAGCCGCCTTCGCCCGCGCCCAGGGCGACGCCGAGGTCGAGCTGACCGAGCGCACCACCTCGATCAAGACCCTGGAGTGGGAACACATCCACGAAACCCTGGCCGCCACCGGCTTCAACATCTCCGAGACCGCGCGGCGCCTGGGCATGCACCGGCGCACGCTGGCGAGGAAGCTGGAGAAGCAGCGGGTGAAGTAGGGGCAGGAAGCAGGGCAGGCGCGTTCTTCAGTCCGCCGGCCGGCTGCGGGCCGCGCGCACCCGGCTCAGATGCACCGTGCTGATGCCCAGGTAGGAGGCCACGATCTCCAGCGACACGCGGCCTTCGAGGCCACCGTAGTGATCGAGGAACCACTGGTAGCGGTCGTCGGCATTGAGCATCAGCAGGCTGTATTCACGCTCGGACTTCTGGCGGTACAGCGACTCGAGCAGGGACACGAAGAACGCCGCCCACAGCGGCTGCTGCAGGGCCAGTTCGCGCAGTCGGCGATAGGGGACGCACAGCACCCGGCCATCGCTGAGCGCCTCGATGGTGCTGCGGGCCGGGCCCTCGCGCACCAGGTCCTCGAGTGAACCGAACACATCGCCCGGCCGGGCCAGCCATTTGGCCTTGCGGCTGCCGTTGGGCAGCACATAGAACTCGCCCTGCACACCCTCGATGACCAGCCCGCACAAGCGCGCCGGCTCGCCCGCCGCCAGAAAGGTCTCGCCCTTGCGGAACGGCCTTTCGTGGCTGGCCTCGGCCAGCAGGGCCAGGTCCGGGTCGCGCATCTCGATATGGCGTCCGACAAGCTGGCGCAGGGTCTGCAGGGCAGCGGGGGAAAGGGTCGTCATGACGAGCGTGGACGGGTCAGGCCTGCAGCAACAAATGTTAAGGACGCGGGGGCGGGCATTTTCTAAAGTGCTGTGCATCAACGCGGCACTACAGCAGCCTAACCCAATGAACGACACCCTCGACATCTACCCCGCTACCCGGCTCGCCCCCTATGCCGGCCCGGCTGCCTGGCGCGCCGCCGATATAGCCCATTCGCAGCAGTGGATACGCCAGCTCGGGGCCGAGGAGCGGGCCGGCATCATCGAGCTGGGCCAATGGCTGGAGGCGCTGGGCGCCACGGCAACCGATGTGGCCGCGCTGCCCCGACGCAATCCCGGGGCCCTGCGCGAGTTGCGTCCCTTGCTGAACGGGGTGCGCGCGGCGCTGCAAAGCGGTCTCGGCTTTGTGCTGATGCGCGGCTTCCCTGTCGACGCGATGTCGCCCGCAGCCACGCGCCTGGCCTATCTGGCCCTGGGGTCGCTGCTGGGCCAGGCCATGCCGCAGAACCGGGAGGGCGAGTTGCTGCACGATGTGCGCGATACCGGCGCCGACCGGCGCGACCCGAATGTGCGGCTGTCGCGGACCAATGCCGAGCAGGACTTCCATACCGACGCGGCCGACATCATCGGCCTGCTATGCCTGCAGAAGGCGCGCTTGGGCGGCATCAGCCGCATCGTCAGCTCGGTCTCGGTGTATCAGGAGGTGCTGGCCGCCCGGCCCGATCTGGCCCCGCTTCTGTTCCAGACCTGGTACTTCCATATGAAGGGCGAACAGGCGCCCGGGGCCCTGCCTTATTTCAAGCTGCCCATCGTGCGCGACATCGAGGCGCAACTCTCCACCTTCTTCATAGGCTGGTATCTGCGCGATGCGGAGCAGCTGCCCGGCGTGCCGCCGCTGAGCCCGGCGCAGCGGGAGCTGCTGGACCTGTACGAGCAGGTCGCCAACCGGCCCGCGCTGGGCATGGCCATGCAGTTCGAGCCCGGCGATGTGCAGTGGTTGAAGAACTCGGTGATCCTGCACAAGCGCAGCGCCTACGAAGACTGGCCGGAGCCCGGGCGCAAGAGGCATCTGCTGCGGCTGTGGTTGGCGGCGGAGGACTTCAAGGACGGCATCGTGGCCCTGCGCCAGGGCCATGCTGCGGCGGCTGCTGCGGCCGCCGCCCCACTCGGCCCGGGGGCCGGCCGTGGTCGTTGATTGCGTGATCGTCGGCGCGGGCCAGGCGGGCCTGGCCATGGCCCAGGGTCTGCAACAGGCCGGCCTCAGCTACCGGCTGCTGGAAGCGCAGGCCCAGTCGGGCGGCTCCTGGGCGGCCTATTACGACAGCCTGAGCCTGTTCTCCCCGGCCCGCTACAGCGCCCTGCCTGGCCTGGACTTCCCCGGCGATCCGGACGCCTATCCGAGCCGCGATCAGGTCGTGCGCTATCTGCACGACTACGCCGAGCATTTCGGCCTGCAGGTGCTGACCGGCCAGCGCGTGCTGCGGGTGACGCGGCAGGAAGCTGCACTGTTCCAGGTCGACACCGCCGGTGGCGAGCGCCTGCAGGCGCGCACGCTGGTGGTGGCCAGCGGTGCGTTCGCCGAGCCCTACATGCCCGAGCTGCCGGGACTGTCGGCCTTCAAGGGTCAGGTCTTGCACAGCCGCGACTACCGCTCGCCCGCCCCATTCACGGGCCAGCGCGTGCTGGTGGTCGGCGGCGCCAACTCGGCCGTGCAGATCGCCTTCGAGCTCGCGGCCTCAAGCCACGTCACCCTGGCCAGCCGTCGCAAGATCCGCTTCCTGCCGCAGCGCGTGCTGGGCCGCGACTTCCATTTCTGGCTGCGCCTGAGCGGGCTGGACCGCACGCGCTGGCTCAGCGACCAGAGCACACCGGTGCTGGACGATGGCCGCTACCGGCGCGCGCTGACAAGCGGCCTGCTGCAGCGCCGGCCGATGTTCGAGCAGATCACGCCGGACGGCGTGCGGTGGTCGGATGGCAGCCCCGAAGCGGTCGACGTGTTGCTTTTTGCCACCGGCTTCCGGCCGCGCCTGCCCTACCTGTCTTCCCTCCAGGCGACGGATGGGCAGGGCCGCCTGCGGCAGCAGCAGGGCATTGGCACGGCGGAGCCGGGCCTGTATTTCATCGGCTTTCCCCGGCAGCGCAATTTCGCCTCGGCGACGCTGCGCGGCGTCGGCCCCGACGCGGCCCATGTGCTCAGACATTTGCAGGGCTATTTGCTGGCGCGAGGCACCATGGCGTAGCGAGGCTGCGAGCGTGCGGCTGGTCCGGCTCATGCTGTGCAGGATGCGTCGGCGCGTACACTGGGCGCGGGCCTGGCAATGCCGGCCCACCCAAGCTGCTGTGAAGGAGGACGCCCCATGACTGCCATCGTGATCGAGCATGTGCCCGTGGCTGACTTGCCCCCGGCTTGGCGCGCCCAACTGTCCCAGGCAGCGGACACCCTGGTCACTGTGCGCATCGAAAAGGAAGAGCAGGCCAAAGCCGCAGCGCCAGCTGCAGAGTTCGTGAGCGACGATCCCGCCTTCGGCATCTGGCGCGACCGCGAGGACCTCGCCGATGTTCAGGGCTATGTGCGTCAGCTGCGTGCCCCGCGCTATGGCCGCGACGGCGCGCGCAAGGACTCGACCTGACGCGCAACCATGCTGGTCGATACCGATGTGCTGATCTGGCATTTGCGCGGCTACCCACAGGCCACGCGCCAGCTAGATGCATTGGACGCGCTCACACTGTCGGCGGTCAGCTATCTTGAGCTGCTGCAGGGCATGCGCAACAAGGCCGAGCTCGCCGCGCTGAAAAAGATGCTGGAGCGGCGCGGCGCTACCGTCCTGCCGCTGACCGAATCCATCACAAGCCAGGCCACCGGCTTGATGGAAACACTCACCTTGAGCCACGGCCTGCAGATGGGCGATGCGCTGATCGCCGCCACAGCCCTGGAGCATCGACTGCCGCTACTGACCGGCAACGTCAAGCATTTCGCGGCCATCGAGGGCCTGATCATTCAGGGGTTCTCGATTTAAGGCGAGGGCGAGTCAAAGGGGGCCGAACGCATTCTTCGATCAAGACCCTGGAGCGGGGATAAATCCACGAAAACCTGGCCGCCACCGGCTTCACATTTCCGAGACCGCGCGGAGGCTGGGCATGCACCGGCGGACGCTGGCGAGGAAGCTGGAGAAGCAGCGGGTGAAGTAGGGGCGCTTAAACGAGCAGGCCTCCGCGAAAGCGGGGCGATTCAGTGATGCATTTGCTGTTCAGGCTCAGTAAACGTTTGAGTTCGGGGCTGTAGATTGAAGGCGGCGGCGATTCGTTCCAGAACAGTTCGTGGGCTTCGAAGAACTGCTTCGTCATCAACTTCAAGTCCGTCGTGGGCGCCGCCACTGATACCAGTGCATGCTTCAGTGCGAAGGTGGCCATTAGGCCAGTAAGTGCATTTAGGGCTCGCATGTGCAGTTCTCCGGGCGAAAATACTCCCTGTTGCCCGTCGCATAGCCACGATAGGGAACTCCACGTCCGATTCAGCTGGCGGATCGCTCAATCAACTCCAGCGCTTTCTCGGGTTCTTCGTAGTGGATCAGCCCATGCTGAGGGAAGTTGATCAATACTCCGCGCTGTAGATACCCCCAATCGGCCTGCGAATACGCTGAACTGAATTCATTCGTGTCGAGCGAGCACACAACCACGCCCCCACTGTCTGGCCCCAGTTTGACTCTGTCACCCAACTTGATGTCCTGACCATTGGCGTACTTCATCAAAGCTCATCCATTTCAGTTTGCAAGCGGCTCAATCGGGATTGCACCGGGCGGAAGGTGCTTGGGCCTCACGGCTCCTCGTCATTGTCAGGAGATTGCCGGGCTAGGTTTCTAGCCACATTTCAATTCAAATCGGGCTCAACGCGGATGTCTGTGCTTTGTATGGGTCCTTCTTGGATAATTGTTCAGCGAATAAATATTCCCATAACGAAACCCCACCCTACGCAAAATGAGAAGATTTCAAAATAAGGACTTGGTAGTGGCAGGTTCTTGAATTTTGCCATCCCCAGAGGGATGCCCATTGTTAATCCAATCGCTAGCGGGATAAAGTCTATGTAATAGAACCAGCTTGGCAATATTTCTTTTCGAAGCAAAATATGAAGAAGTAATGCGATGGCTGCACCAATTCCGCCGGCGAATAATTCGTTGCTAATTTTCAATTGCATACTTTCTGGTAATGGGGATTCTCGCCGAACAACAAGCCGTATAGCACTGAATCATCCCGGCTTTCGTTCAGGCTCATCGGCCTGAGCGGCAACTCATCGACTGTAGTGGGTCTAGGTTTCGGCCGGCATGACACAGCCGAAGCAGCAGCCTTTGCCCTGCTGCATGGACAATCGCCCTCAGCCTCTCCAGCAAGGACGCCCGCCATGAGCAGTAACAGCGAAAACAGCACACTCGCCACCCCCGCCGACCGCATGGCCGGCGCTGTGCTGGCCCTGGTGGCGCAGACGCCCGGCTCGACCCAGCGCCTGAGCGCGCGGCCGGCCGAGGCGGCGCGGGGTCTGGCGCGGCAGGCGGCGTCAAAGGCGGCGCTGGCGGCCGGTGCGCTGGCGCTGCCGCCGGGGCCGCTGGGCTGGCTGACGGTGCTGCCGGAGATGATGACGGTGTGGCGCATCCAGGCCCAGCTGGTGGCCGATGTGGCCGCGCTGTACGGGCGCAGCGCCGAGCTGGGGCAGGCGCAGATGCTGTACTGCCTGTTCCGCCACACGGCGGCGCAGGCGCTGCGCGATCTGGCGGTGCGGGTCGGTGAGCGCCTGCTGGTGCGGCCGCTGGCCGCCGCCAGCCTGGGCCGGGTCGCAGCGGCACTGGGCCTGCAGCTGAGCCAGCGCGCGGTGGCCAAATCGGTCGGGCGCTGGGTGCCGCTGCTGGGCGCGGCCGGCGTCAGCGCCTATGCCTACTACGACACGCTGAAAGTGGCGCAGGCGGCGCAGGAGCTGTTCGAGAGCGAATCGGTGATCGAGAACCCGGCCTGATAGAGCCGCTAGCAAAAGCCAGCGCAGCGGTTCTGGCTAGGCGGACCCGGCGCAGACAGTACGCGCAGTACGGCAAGCCGGGGCCAACGACGCCAGAAGGGTTGGGGTAGCGGCTCCTACTGGTGAGCCGCGATGCGGTTGAACTCGGCCCAGGTCTGACACTCATCGACCTGCTTCTTGCGGTTCTCGCTGACCAGGGTCTGCAGCCGGCCGAGCAGCGCGTTTTTACGCTCCAGCTCGCGCGGATTCGGTGCCGGCAGCTGCCGTGCCATCTCCAGGCCCATGTCCACGGCCTGGCGGCATTGCGCCGGCTTGGCGCCGCCCGCCGGGGCTTGCGCGGCCGCCAGCAGGCTGGACAGGCTCAGGGCCAGCATCAGGGCTTTCTTCTTGCTCATCGCGGTTTCCTCCATCAACGCAGATAAGGCTCGGCCTCGATCAGGGTCCAGCCCGACTGCTCCAGCACGCATTGGCGCAGCAGATGGCTGTGGCCGGCGCCGAACAGCAGCAGCACCCGGTCGCCGGGTCGCACCGACTGGCGCAGGCGCGCGCAGATCGCGGTGTTGCGGGCCTGCCAGCGGCCGAGCAGCTCGGCGCCGGGCTGTTCGGACCCGGCGCCATAGCCGAGCGCGCCGACATACCAGGCATGGTCGGCCCGGATCGCCTCGGGGCGGTTGATCTCGCGCAGCAGCGTGGCCACGCTGGCGCTGCGCGCGCGCTGCTCGAAGGCCCGGGTGCGCGCGCCGATCTCGTCCACCGAGCGCTGCAACTCGGCGGCGCGGCCGGTCCTGGCGGCAAAAGCCTGCAGCGCCGCGAAGGGGAACTCGCCCGGCGCGTCCACGCCCAGCACCTGGTCCAGGCCCATGCGGCGCGCCAACCGGTAGCCGATCTGCTCGATCTCGTTGCGATCGGGTGGACCCTCGCCGCTCAGATAGCGCCGATAGCCCGGCAGGGCCCGGCCCGGTAAGGCATCGGCGCGGGCTTCGACCGCCACCATGCTGGGTCGGAACGAAGCCAGGCGCTCGATCAGCTCCACGAGCTCGGCCTGGCGCCGGGCTGACAGCACATCGTCGACCTCGGCGTTGTGCAGGTCCAGCCCCGGGTTGGCGAAGTGGTAGCTGCCCAGCACCATCACCTGCACCTCGGCAAGGCCCGGCAGCGGCGCCAGCAGCAGGGCGGCCGCCAGCAGCGCCAGGGCGCGCAGCCGCCGACTCATGGTCGCTGCCCCAGCGGCGCGTCGCCCGGGCAGTGCTGGCGCGGCGCGGTGGCCGCCGCCGCGTCGGCCGCCACCTGGCGCAGCAGGGCCTGCTGCTCGGCGGGCACGCCGTTGTTGGCCAGCGTGGGCAGGGCCAGTGGCGAGGCGCCGGTGAGGGTGGTGTAGAGCATCAGCGCGGTCAGATAGGCGCCGGCCGGGGCGGAGTGGTTGCCGTCGCCGGCATGCAGAACCAGGGCTGGGTGGCGTTGCAGGGCCAGCTCCCAGGCCTGGCCGATCGGGGCCACGCAGGCCGGCTGCTGGCGCGCGATGCTGGCGTGCAAGTCGTAGATGCGCTCGGTCTCGGCCACACCCAGGCGCGGCCATTCTGGGAACATCACCGGCGTCGCGCCGAGTTCGCGCGCCACCCGGATCAGGCTCTGGGCCTCGCTGATCGAGTAGCTGTTCTGGCCGGTGGTGCTGTATTTCTGCGCCTGCAGCACCAGCACCGTCCAGCGCCGGCCGCGCAGCAAGGCCATCGAAGCGGCATCGGCCAGCCGCTGGTCGAGGAACATCCAGCCCGGCGCCTCGGTGGCGGCCACGCTTTTGCCGGGCAGGCTGGCGCGCAGCAAGGCCTCCAACTGCCGGGGCAGGGCGTTCAGCGAGGTGTGGCTGTTGCCCATCATCAGCAGCGTGATGTCGGCATCGGCGGGTGCCGGTGCCGTCGGCTGCTGCTCCGGGTCGACCGGCGCCGGGCCGCCGCCGCCACCGCAGGCCAGCGCGCCCAGCGTCGCGGCCATCAGGCTCAGCCGCAGGCACCAGCTGCGTGAACCGCCATCGTGATCGTCCAGCACCCAGGCCTCCTGCCAGCGGCCGCCGAGCCCGTCCCGGCAGCCAACCTTCAGTAGGCCGCGAGCCGGGCCGGAGCCACAAGCCCGGCCCGCTCCAAACCCTGTCCAAAAAATATTTCTTGTGGCCCGACAAGCACTTGCGTGCGTCGCCGGGTTCAGCGCGCCTGCATCAGATCGGCCACGGCGGTGTGGGCCAGCTCCACCCAGGCGCTGCCATCGGCGCCCAGCGCGAAGCTGGCCCGCTCCGGAAAGCTGCCCAGCGCATGGCTGCTGAGCAGCTGGGCCGGGCGCTCGCCGGCCAGATCGAGGCGGCGGAAATACTCGGCCTGGCTGCCGCGGGTCAGCAGCACCAGCCCCTGCGGCCCCAGCCGCCAGTCCAGCAGGGTTTCGCCCTCCGGCACCGCCGAAGCCATCAGTTGCTCGGGCCCACCCGCCAGCGGGCGCCGGCGCAGCTCCTGGCTGTCGCGGGCCTGGTAGAGCAGGGCACTGCCGTCGGCCGTCCACTGCAGCGCCGGGCCGGGCGGCCGCTCGGTGTCCAGCGGCGTGGCGGCCTGGCCGCCGTCGAGACCGAAGCGCCAGAGCTGCCAGCGCCCGCCGCGGTCGCTGGCCACCCAGACCTCGCGGCCGCTCGGGTGCCAGCTGGGCCGGCCATACTGGGCCGCATCGGCCGCCAGCGGCCTAAGCTGCCCGCTGGCCAGATCGAGCAGGCACAGGCCATATCGCTTGCCAGGCCCGCAATTGCCGAGAAAGGCCAGCTGCCGGCCATCGGGCGAGGCGGCTGGCGCGGCAGGCTGAAGGTCCAGCTGGGTCAGCGCCCGGGCCTGATCGCCTCGGGGCTCGGAGCGCCACAGCTCGGGCAGGCCGGAGCGTGCCGAGACAAAGAACAGGCCGCCGCCTGCCGGATCGGCGGTCGGGGCGCGGTCGTTGACCACCGCGCCGGGCAAGCGCTGCGGCTGCGCGCCGGCGCCCCAGTCCAGCCGTGCGATGCCGATGTGCGAGCGCATCAGCGCATAGACCAGCAGGCCGCCGGCGCTGCGCAGCGGCGCGCTGCCCTCCAGGCCCAGCGGCAAGGCCTGGCCGGTCTCGCGCTGCCAGCGCATCAGCACCCGGCTGTCCTGCCGGGTGGTCGAGAAGATCAGGTCGCGGCCGTTCTCGGCATGGGTCAGGCCGTGCAGCGGGTACAGGCGCAGCTGGCTCAGGCGCTGCACCTGACCGTCCAGGCCGGCCTCGTAGAAGTCACGGCTGCCGTCGGCCGGGTCCTGGCGGGCAAACACCAGACGCCGGCCATCGGGTGACCAGCTCGGCTGGTGGTCCGGCATCGCGGCCGGCGGGGCGCTGCTCAGGCGCCGCAGGCCGCTGCCATCGGGGGCCACCAGGAACAGGCCGCCGACCCCCTCGGCCTCGGCGCTGAAGGCGATGCTGCGGCCGTCGGGCGACCAGGCGACGCTGGGCGTGAACAGCGCGCTGCAGCGCGCCAGCGCCTGCGTCCGCGTGCTCAGGCGGTAGACCCGGAGCTGGCACTGCCCGTCGGCGCTCGCGGCGATATAGGCGATCGCGCTGCTGTCCGGTGACCAACTCAGGCCTTGCACATCAAGGCCCTCGGGGCTGAGTGCCTGCGGCGCGACGTCCAACTCGGCGGCCGGGCGCAGATACAGCCGGCCCCCGCCCTGGCCCTGCCACCAGGCGAAGGCCAGCAGCCGGCCGTCGGGCGAGAGCTGGCCCAGGTATTCATAGCCGGGCTGGTGCGTCAGCGGCCTGGCCTCGGGCAGGGCTGCGGGCGCCATGTCGCCCGGCCGCAGCCACCAGACGGCGAGGAGGCCGGCCAGCACCAGCAGGCCGGCCAGCAACGGCCAGCGCGGCGCGGGCAGTGCTGTCGTCGGCGCGGGCGCTGGGATCGGCGGCGCCATGACCTGCGGCGGCGGCGCCAGCGCACGTACCGGCGCGATCAGCCGGTAGCCCTTCTTCGCGATGGTCTCCAGATAGCGCGGCGCTTCGGGGTCGTCGCCCAGGGCCTGGCGTATGGTCCAGACGGCGGTGTTGATGGCCTTGGGGGCGACAAAACGGTTGCCCTGCCAGATCGTGTCGATGATCTCCTCGCGGCCCACGGTCTCGCCGGGCCGGCTGGCCAGCAGCACCAGCAGGGCCATGGCCTTGTGGCGCAGCGGCCGGACTTCGGCGCCGCGCTGCAGGCGGTTGCCGGCGGCATCGACACGCCAGTCGCCGAGCTCAAAGATCTCGCGGGTTGGGTCCATGGGTGAATCAGCGCTGGCGATTCGTCAGCCGACGCAGCGCCAGCCAGGCCGCCAGCGCGGTGAAGGAGGCGATCAGCAGCAGCATCAGCCAGAAGCCGTGCGCATGATCGGCCAGCGGGATGCCGCCGACATTCATGCCCATCAGGCCGGCGAACAGATTGATGGGCAGGGCCAGCACGGTGACCATGGTCAGCGTGAACAGGCTGCGGTTGTTCTGCTCGGCCACCTGCGAGGCCGACTCGTCCTGCAGCAGCTTGACCCGCTCGTGCAGCGAGACGATGTCGCGCAGCGCCACCGCGAACTCGTCGTTGACGCGGCGCAGCCGGTCGCGCTCCTCGGCATTGAGCCAGGCCGGCGGGTTGGCCAGCAGGCGCAGCAGCGCGCCCGGCTCGGGCGCCAGCAGGCGCTGCAGCCGCACCGAGAGGCGGCGCAGCCGCGCCAGCTCGTCGCCGCCCTGCAGCTTGTTGCGCCGTGCCAGCATCGCGTCCTCGATATCGTCGACCTTGTCGCTGGCGCTGCGCACGATGTGCTGCAGCTCGTCGGCCTGGTCGCTGAGCAGATGCTCCAGCAGGGCCACCGGGCTGACGATCGCGTCGCCGGCGCCGACCGCGCGGCGCAGCCGGTCCACCGAGCGCAGCGGCTGCACCCGGGCGCTGACCACCAGGCCCGGCTCCAGACTCAGCCACAGGGTCGCGACGTTCTCGGGGTCGAAGGAGAAGTCGAAGGTCACATCGTTGATCACCGCCATCAGCCGCTCGCCCAGCCGCGTGATGCGGGTCGAGCGTGAGCCCTCGCGCAGCGACTGGTGGAAATCGTGCGGCAGGCTGGTGTGGGCGCGCAGCCAGCCATGGGCGCTGGTATGGGTCAGGTTGAAATGCAGCCAGATGAAGTCGGCGTCGCTGGCACTCGCGCCGCGATGCAGCCATTGCTGGGCCGCCTGCGTGTCCACGGGACGGGCCGGCTGGCCGGCCTGGAACAGATAGCCGCAGATCAGGCCGTGGTCGTCGGCCGGGGTGGCGAAGCTTGCGGTGGGCGTGTTCATCGTCAGTCGCGGGGCTGAATGGTCGGCGCATCATAGTGACAGGCCCGGTGCTGCGGCCGTCGTCAAAGCGTCACGCCGGCGTCATCGCCCTGGCATCTGCGTCGGCGCCAATGGCGGCCATGCGCATGCCGCCGGGTTTTCATCTGCTGATCGCCGCGCAGTTCGCCTCGGCGCTGGCCGACAACGCGCTGCTGATCGTCACGATCGCGCTGCTGCACGAGCAGGGCCTGCCCGCCTGGTGGGCGCCGCTGCTGAAGTTCTCGTTCACGATTTCCTATGTGCTGCTGGCGCCCTGGGTCGGGCCGCTGGCCGATGCGCTGCCGAAGGCGCGGCTGATGGCCTGGATGAACGGGGTCAAGATGCTGGGGCTGGTGGCGCTGCTGGCCGGACTGCATCCGGTGGCGGCCTATGCGGTGGTAGGCCTGGGCGCGGCCTGCTATGCGCCGGCCAAGTACGGGCTGGTGACCGAGCTGGTGGCACCGCGCCAGCTGGTGGCGGCCAACAGCTGGCTGGAGGTGTCCATCGTCGGCGCGGCGCTGCTGGGCACGGTGCTGGGCGGGGCGCTGGTCAGCGAGGGGCTGCGCGCGCTGCTGGCCTCGCTGGTGTCGCTGCCGGGGCTTGCGTCTTCGCTGAGCGCCTCGCTGGCCTTGCTGCTGCTGCTCTACGGCCTGGCCGCCGTGGCGCAGCTGGGTGTGCCCGACAGCGGCGCCCGCTATGCCCGCAGCGCCAGCCTGCGGCCCGGCGCGCTGCTGCGCGATTTCGCGCGCGCCAACCGGGCGCTTTGGCGCGATGCCGAGGGCGGCGTTTCGCTGGCGGTGACGACCCTGTTCTGGGGTGTCGGCGCGACGCTGCAGTTCGCGGTGCTGCGCTGGGCCCAGCAGGTCTTGCAGCTGGGGCTGGACCGCAGCGCCTATCTGCAGGCGGTGGTCGCGGTCGGCGTGGTGATCGGCGCTGCTGCTGCCGGGCGCTGGGTGCCGCTGACGCGGGCGCTGCGGGTGCTGCCGCTGGGCGTGCTGCTGGGCCTGCTGATGGCGGGGCTGGCCTGGGTCGATGCCTTTGCGCTGGCCCTGCCGCTGCTGGCCCTGGTCGGCGCGGTGGGCGGCCTGCTGGTGGTGCCGATGAATGCGCTGCTGCAGCATCGCGGCTACCAGCTGCTGACGGCCGGGCGCTCGATCGCCGTGCAGGGTTTCAATGAGAACCTGAGCATCCTCGGCATGCTGGCCCTCTATGCCGGCGCGCTGGCGCTGGACGCGCCACTGCTGCCGCTGATGACGGTGTTCGGCAGCCTGATCGCGCTGGTGATGCTGGCGCTGATGCGCTGGCGCCGGGCCTCAATCGGGCTTCAGCAACCGGGTTGAGCGGCCGCGATGTCGGCGCGCGCCGGAGCGGCGGGCAGGGCCCGGCCGTCGATCACCGCCGCGTAGATGTTCTCGACATTGGCGACGATGCCGGCCCAGCTCTGCGCCTCGGCGGTCAGCCGGGCGGCCTGGCCCATCGCCCGCAGGGCTGCGGGCTCGCGTGCCAGCTCGGCGGCCTGGTTCAGGAATTCGGGGCCGTTGCCGAAGGGTGCCAGCAGGCCGTTGTGACCGGGCTTGATCAGCTGGGAGGCGGCCGCGTAGTCATAGGCCAGCACCGCCAGGCCGCTGGCCATGGCCTCGGGCGTGACATTGCCGAAGGTCTCGGTGATGCTGGGGAAGATGAAGGCGTCGGCGCTGGCGTAGTGGGCGGCCAGGTCCTCGCCGTGGCGCATGCCGGCGAAGATGGCCTCGGGTAGGCGCTCCTGCAGCTGCTTGCGCGCCGGCCCGTCGCCGACCAGCACCAGGCGCGCGCGCGGCTGCACCTGGCGGAAGGCCTCGAAGGCCTCGGCCAGCGTGGCCAGGTTCTTCTCGGCCGCGAGCCGGCCCACATGGAGGACCACCGGATCGTCGGTGCCCGCGCCCCAGCGCTCGCGCAGCGCCGCGCTGCGCCGCAGCGGGTTGAACAGCGCGGTGTCGACGCCGCGCGCCACCACGCTGACGCCCTTGAAGCCCAGCTCGTCGAGCTGCTGGCGCAGGCCGGCATCGGGCACCATGGTGCACTGCGTCTTGTTATGGAATTTGCGCAGATAGACCATGATGGGCTTGTGCAGCCAGCCGACGCCGTAGTGCTTGCTGTAGGCGTGGAAATTGGTGCGGAAGTCCGAGCAGATCGGCAGCTTCAGATAGCTGGCGGCCTGCAGCGCCGACCAGCCCATCGGGCCTTCGGTGGCGATGTGGACGATGTCGGGGCGGCGCAGCGTCCACAGATTGACTAGGCTTTTCTTCGAGGCCACGCCCATGCGCAGATGCGGGTAGCGCGGGATCGGCAGGCCGCGCATCAGCACCTCGTGGAAGCGCTCATCGTCGCCATCCGACTGCTCGCCCTTCAACTGACGCGGCCGCACCAGCTGCACCGCATGGTTGCGCGCCCGCAGGCCTTCGACCAGGCAGGCGATGGTGCGCGCGACGCCGTTGACCTCGGGCGGGTAGGTTTCGGTGACGATGGCCACGCGCAGAAAACGCTGCAGCGGCGGGGCCTCGTCGACCTCGATATCGGTGTGCGCGGGCAGCCTCATGCTGCGGATCATCGGCTGCGATTGCGGCGCTTCGATGACGGCGCGATGACGGTTCAGCGCGGCATGGCTGCCGCCGGCCGTTCGTACAGCACATCCGGGCAGTGCTCCTCGTTGCCGCTGCCATCCGTGAATGCGATGGCCACGAAGCCGAAGCGCTCGTAGAAGCGCCGCGCGCCGAGGTTTTGCTGGAAGGTGTAGAGCCGCAGATCCCGGGTCTGGCCGGCGATCAGTGGCCGCAGCAGGGCGGAGCCTATGCCCAGGCCGACCGAGGCGGGGCGCAGATAGAGGTGGTCGACCCACCGGCAGGCATCGCCCTCGGTGCTTGCGATAAAGCCAAGGAGTTCGCCACCCTCCTGCGCCACCGTGACCTGGGCCGAGGGCAGCAAATGCTCGTGGATCCAGGTGTGCACCTCCGCGTCGCTGTGCGCCAGCGGCGCATAGGGCAAGAAGTGCCGGCGCGAGCACAGATAGAGCCGAGCGATCTCGGCGGCGTCGGCCGGCGTGGCGGGGCGCAGGGCGATGTGGCCGTTCATTCAGTCCGGCGGCGCGAAGCGTGCATCGACATAGACCCAGGCCTGCCGGCCCGAGGAGAGCTTGGCCAGCACTCGCTTGTAGGCCGCAACCTCGTAGCGGTCGGCGCTGGCCAGCTCGGCCTCGCTGATCTCGAACACCGTGCCCGGCACGCGGCTGGCCGCATCGCCGTTGAACTTGACGATGGGGTGGTGGGTCTTGCCGCTGGTCGCGATGACCTCCGGATCCTCGATGCGCAGCATCGCCATCTCGAACTCGACCAGATCATCCGGCCGCCCACCCAGCCGCCGACCGAAGGTGGACAGCTGGACGTTCTCTTGCTGCAGCGTGCCGTAGGAGAAGAGCAGGGGCATGGTGGGTGCTTGTGAATGCTGGCCGGATGATGCCTTGAACTGCAGGCCTGGGAAAGTGCCGCCGGCGCGCTGCGCGCCGCCTCAACCGTCACCCACATTTCACAAACCACCGTCACCATCCCGCCACGCCCGCGCTTGGCGCGCGGGTTCAACAGGAGCGACGGTGAAAGACTTTCTGAAGGCACTCGAGATCCAGCGCTGGGATGACCACCGCTACTACCACCACAGCCGCATCAACCAGTCGCTGCACCTGCTCAGCGCGCTGAGCTTTGTGCTGGCCTATCTGATGCTGTTCAAGGACCCGGCCGTGGCCGCGCTGATCGGCTGGCTGGTCTCGATGACCAGTCGCCAGGCCGGTCACTTCTTCTTCGAGCCCAAGGGCTATGACCATGTGAATCAGGCCACCCACGAACACAAGGAAGAGATCAAGGTCGGCTACAACCTGCAGCGCAAGGTGGTGCTGATGGCGCTGTGGGCCGCCTCGCCGCTGCTGCTCTATATCGACCCGACGCTGCTGGGGGCCTTCGAGCCGGCCGAGGCGCCGCTGGAGTTTGTGCGCCAGGTCGGGATGATGTGGTTGTGGCTGGGTGTGGCCGGCCTGCTGTTCCGCACTGTGCATCTGTTCATCATCAAGGATGTGCAGACCGGCCTGGTGTGGATGAGCAAGATCCTGACCGACCCCTTCCACGACATCATGCTGTACCGCAAGGCGCCGCTGCACCTGCTGCGCGGCGAGCTGATCGATCCGATGGGGCATGCTGCCGAGCGCGGCTGAATCTTCTCGCCACAACGCACACCGCCGCTTGCCGGGCGTATCGGGTGAGGGGCGAAGCGAGGTCAAGGAGGAGGGCCGGGCGCAGCCCGGTCCGGGGGACAGGAGCGGAGTCCCTCACCCGATGCGCCCGGCATCCCCGCGTGAGCTGCCGTCAAAACCGCTCGGCCAGCATCTCCCTCAGGATCTGCCGCTTGATGGTTTTGTTGCTGAGTCCTTCGCCCTGCCACCACCAGCCGTCCTGCTGCATGCGGCGGGCGGCGGCCAGGCAGCGGCGGCAGACCTCGTCGAAATCGGCCTCGCTGTAGTCCAGGCTGAAGATCAGCCGGCCGCTGCCGACCCAGGACAGCCACAGCCCCTGCTCGCGCAGATAGAACTGCAGCATCCAGTTGTAGCGCGAGGGCAGCTCGAAAGTCAGCGTCCAGATCGAGGACAGATGGGCGGCGCGCAGCGGCAGTCCGGCCTCGCGCATCAGGCGGTTGAAGCGCGCGGCGCGCGCGTCCTGCTGCGCCTCCAGATCGCGGTAGAGGGCCTGCACCTCGGGCCGCTGCAGATGCTCGAGAAAGACTGACATCGCCCCCATCACATAGGGATGGGCGTTGAAGGTGCCTCGCGCGAAGCAGATGTCGGCCGGCCGCTCCTCGCGCCAGCGCTTCATCAGCGCGGCCTTGCCGCAGACCACGCCCACCGGCAGGCCGCCACCCAGACTCTTGCCATAGGTGACCATATCGGCCTTGACGCCGAAGTACTCCTGCGCGCCGCCGCGTGCGAGCCGGAAGCCGACGAAGACCTCGTCGAAGATCAGCACGATGCCGCGCTCGCTGCAGACCTGGCGCAGTTGCTGCAGCCAGGCGGTGTAGGCGGCGCGGTCGAAACCGGCACTGCGCGAGCTGTCGACCAGGGTCGAGTCGCCCGGCGCGCCGCGATTCGGATGCAGGGCCTGCAGCGGGTTGACCAGCACGCAGGCAATGTCGCGCCGTGTGCGCAGCACCTGCAGGCTTTTCTCGTCCATGTCCTTCAGCGTGTAGGTGTCGCGCGGCGGCTGCGGGTTGCCGGGGCCAGGCTGCACGTCCTCCCACCAGCCGTGATAGGCGCCGCAAAAGCGCACCAGATGGCTGCGCCGCGTGTGATAGCGGGCCAGGCGCACCGCCTGCATCACCGCCTCGGTGCCCGACATATGAAAGCTCACCTCGTCCAGGCCCGAGATCGCGCGCAGCCGTGCGACGTTTTCCGCCACCACCGGGTGGTAGGCGCCCAGCAGCGGCCCGAGCTCGGCCACCCGCGCGCTGCCCTCGGCGATGCTGCGCTTGTAGAACTCGTGGCCGAACAGATTGACGCCGTAGCTGCCGCTCAGGTCCCAATAGCGCTGGCCGTCCAGATCAATGAGGCGGTTGCCCGCGCTGGCCTGCATGAAGCTGCCCAGCTTCAGGTGCTCGCGCAGATAAGGACTGAACTGGAAGGGCACGCGATAAGCGCCGGTGAACTGCAGATCGGAGATCGCCTCGCGGGCCTGGGCCGTCAGCGCGATGCTCTTGGCATGTCGAGCATTCAGCTCGGCGGCCAGCGCGGCGAAGCCGGCGCGGCGCTTCGCCTGCACCTCGGCAGGGGCCGCGTCGGCGCCGAAGAAGCGTGCCTCGTCATAGGCATAGCCGGGCAGCAGGGCGGCGACCCGCTTGGCCATGCGCGAATGGCCGGCCAGCGAGCGGTGCTTGGCACGCGAGAGCTGCAGGCGCTGGCGCGCACGCGGCAGCGCCGCCACCAAGGCCAGCGCGGCGGCGGCCACCAGGGTCAGCTGAAAAACGGGCAGGGTTTCAATCATCGCGGCTCACCATCGAGATGTCACAGAGGACGGGCAGACTGCATCTGTAACCCAGGCTCTTGACTCCTTGATGAAAGCCATCCAAGCCGCCGCCACCCGCTGGCGCGACCGCCTGCTGCTGCAGGAGGACCTGAACTTCCTGCTGACCAACCGGATCCCCCGCATCGCGGTGAGCCGCTGGATGGGCCGCTTCAGCCGCATTGAGAGCCCGCTGCTGGCGCGGCTGGCTATTGCCGTCTGGCGGCTGTTCACTGAGCTGGACCTCAGCGACGCCAAGCACAGCCGCTTTCGCAGCCTGCACGACTGCTTCATCCGCGAGCTCAAGCCCGGTGCACGGCCGCTAGCTCCCGAGCCCGGCGCGCTGGTGAGCCCCTGTGACGCCATCGTCGGCGCCTGCGGCCGGGTCGAGGCCGGCCGGCTCTACCAGGCCAAAGGCTTTCCGTACCGCATCGAGGATCTGTTCGGCGATGCCGCGCGTGCCGCGCCCTATCGCGATGGCAGCTTCGTCACCTTGCGGCTGACATCGGCGATGTACCACCGCTTCCATGCGCCGGCCGATCTGCGCATCGAGCATGTGACCCATATCGCCGGCGACACCTGGAACGTCAATCCGATTGCGCTCAAGCGCATCGAGCGCCTGTTCTGTCGCAACGAGCGCGCCGCGCTGCATGCCCGCCTGGCCGATGGCCGGCCGATCGCGCTGGTGCCGGTGGCGGCCATCCTGGTGTCCAGCCTGCGTCTGCATGCGCTGGACCTGCTGCTGCACACCGGCTATGCCGGCCCGCATGAGCTGCCCTGCGATGCGAGCTATGCCAAGGGCCAGGAGATGGGCTGGTTCCAGCATGGTTCGACCATCATCGTCTTCCTGCCGCCGGGCCTGGCGCTGCGGGTGGCCAGCGGCCAGCGCCTGCGCATGGGCCAGCTGCTGGCCTCTTGAGGCCGAGGCCAGCCCCCCCGGGAAACAAGGCTTGATTCTTGCGGCCGGGCATAGCATGCTCGGGCCGAGGTCCTCCACCCCCACCATGCTGCCGCCCACCGTTCTTGATGTTGAAGCCTCCGGATTCGGCCGCGGCAGCTATCCGATCGAGGTCGGTTTCGTCGAGCCCGAGGGCGGCCTGTTCTGCAGCCTGATCCAGCCCCTGCCCGACTGGCAGCACTGGGACGAGCAGGCCGAGGCCTTGCACGGCATCAGCCGCGATCTGCTGCACAGCCGCGGCAAGCCGGCCGACTGGGTGGCGCATCAGATCAATCTGCGCCTGCACGGCCAGACCGTCTACTGCGACGGCTGGGGCCATGACTATCCCTGGCTGGCGCGGCTGTTCGAGAGCACCGGCCAGGTGCCGGGCTTCAAGCTGCAGGACCTGCGCATGCTGCTCAGCGAGGCCGAGGCGGCGCGCTGGCACGAGACCATGCTGCAGGTGCGCGCCGAGCAGAACCTGCGCCGCCATCGCGCCAGCAGCGATGCGCGGGTGCTGCAGCTGGCGCTGCAAAGAGTCAAGCGGGTGGCGGCGCTGCTGTAGCGGGGCCGCCGCGATAGCAGCCGCGGCCGGCCCGCTTGGCCTCGTAGAGCCGGGCGTCGGCCTCGGCCACCATGCTGTCCAGATCGGCCGAACCGCCGGCGGCCACACAGTAGCCGATGCTGACGCCGATGCTGAGCTCCAGCGCCTCGATGCTGAAGGGCTGGGCAATCGCTCGCAGCAGCTTGGCCGCCACCGCTTCGGCATCCGCCGCCGAGGGCAGGGCCGGCAGCAGCACCGCGAACTCGTCGCCGCCCAGCCGCGCCACCAGATCCTGCGGTCGCAGCGCATGGCGCAGCCGGCCGGCCACCGCCTTCAGCAAGGCATCGCCGACCGGATGGCCATGCTGGTCATTGACCGGCTTGAAACGGTCCAGGTCCAGATAGAGCAGGGTCAGCAGGCTGTTGTGCTGGCGCGCGTGGGCCAGCTGCTCATCGGCGCGCAGCGCGAAGCCGCTGCGGTTGAGCAACTGGGTCAGCGGGTCGGTCTGCGAGGCGTCGCGCAGCCGCGCCTCCTCGGTGCGGACCTCGGTGATGTCGCGGGCAATGCTGATCACGCCCTCGATCTCGCCGCTCTCCAGCTGCAGCGGCGCATAGTGCAGCTCGATGACCAGCGGCGGGTCGGTATAGCGCTTCTCCACAGAGGCGACGCGGCCGGCCAGCGCGGTCTCGATCAGCGGCCGGCTCAGCGCATAGTCGGCCTCGCCCAGCAGCTCGCGCAGCGGCCGGCCCAGCCAGTGCTCGCGCTCGATCCGGAAACGCTGGGCGAAGGCGCGGTTGAAGAACAGCAGGCACTGATCGCAGTCCAGCACGGCAATCATCGTCGTCGCTGCCTCGGCCACCGCCTTCAGCATGGCCTCGCTGCGCTCGCGCTCGTGCTGGGCCTGCACCTGGTTCGAGATGTCGCGCAGCAGCAGCGAGACGGTCGCTATCTGCTGGCGCTCGTTGCGATGCACCAGCACCGTGCTGGCCACCGGCACTTCCCGGCCCTGCAGGTCCAGCACCGCGCTGCGGCCCTGCCAATGGCCTTGCTGCAAGGCCTCGGCCGGCACCGTGTCGAGAAAGCCGCGCGGCTCGCTGCTGCGCATGAAGCGCCGATAGTCCAGCCGGTCCAGCGCGGCATCCGGTGCCAGGCCCAGGCGCTGCCGGCCGGCCGGGTTCAGATACAGCAGCCGGCCTTCGGTGTCGAACTGGCAGACATAGTCGGGCGTGCGGTCGAAGATCGCGCCCAGGGTCAGCTCGGCCTGGCGCTGCGCGACCCGCTCGGTGACATCGTCGACCGTGCCGGCCGCGCCGACCACCCGGCCGTTGACACGCAGCGGCGCGGTGCGCACCGAGAACAGGCGCTGCTGGCCGTCGGGCCGCAGCAGCGAGCGCATTGCATTGATGGCCTCGCCCTGGCCGATACGCTCGCGCCAGAGCTCACGCACCTGGGCCCGCTCGGCCTCGGGCACCATCGCCAGCCAGCCCCATTCCTGCCGTTCGGCGCCGAAGCCATGCAGGCGCAGATAGGTCTCGTTGGCGTAGACGATGCGGCCCTGGGCGTCGCAGCGGAACAGGCCCAGCGGCGAGGCATTGCTGGTGGCCAGCAGCGCGGCATCGCGCTCGCGTGCGGCGCGCTGCATGCGGGCCAGCATCAGCGTGATCAGCAGGGCCGCGACCGAGATGACCGCACTCAGCGTCAGCAGCAGATTGCGCTGCTCGGCATGGTTGCCCAGGGTCGCGCTGAGGCCCTGGGCCAGCAGCACCTTGACACCGAAGTCGTCCAGGGTCTCGAAGCTGACCAACCGGGCCAGGCCGTCGGTGGCGGCGCCGCTGCTGACGAAGCTGCCGCTGGCACCCGCCAGCGCCTGGCGGCGCCTGGGCTCTTCGGCAAACAGATCGCGCCCGACAAAGCCGGCCAGCTCGGGCACGCGCAGCAGGCCCAGGCCGTCGCTGCGCAGCAGGGCCACGGCGCTCTCGTCACCACGCGAGTAGGGACGCAGCAGCTCGGCCAGGCGCCGGGTGTCTATCATGGCCACCAGGCTTTGCAGCTCGCCGACCGGCGCGCTCATGCGCATCGCCAGCGGCAGATAGATCGGGCCGCCGGCGCGCAGTTGCAGCGGTGCGCCGAGCAGGCTGCCCTCGGCCTCGGGCGAGGCCAGCAAAGTGATGAAGTCGGCCTCGGGCAGGGTCGCGAAGGGCTGGCCGGGCTGGGCCGGCAGGCGGAAGAGGCGGCCGTCGGCGCTGGCCAGCATCACATCGACCAGCTCGCGCGAGGTGCCGCGCAGGGTCTCGGCCAGCTGGATCAGCGAGGCATCGTTGAGCGGGTCGCCGCGGCTGCGGGTCAGCAGCCACAGATCGAGGGTGCGCAGATTGCCCTCGGCATCGCGCAACACCGCCTCGGTCTGGGCGGACGCGGCGGCGGTCTGGCTGGCCAGCTCGCGCTTGTACTCGTCCATCAGCCGCTGCGGGTAGACGATGGAGAACCAGGCCACCACGCCCCACAGCATCAGCAGCACCAGGCCCAGCGCCACAAAAGGCCCGGCCGCCAGCAGACGCTGGCCGGCCCGCGAATCGAGCCAGCGGCCCGGCGCTGGCCGGAGCGCTGCACCGTCTTGCGCTGCGGTGTTCTGAGGTGGACTCATCGTGCGTCCATTGTGCCAAGCATGGCAAAAGGCCCGCAGCCTGTTACAGCTGCGGGCCTGGTGTCAGGTCTTGCCCGGACAGCGCCGGGCAGGAAGCCAACAATCAGAAGCGGAAGTCGATACCGGCCGAGAAGACCTTGGTATCGCTATCGGGCTTCTGGAACTCGGCGCGCAGGCCGACCTGCTGGCTCAGTGCGTAACGACCACCGATGCCGAAGAATGCCCTGGTGTCGGAGGTCTTGATGTTGAAGCCTGTAGCCGAGCCCTTGCCTTCAACGCGGTTGACTCCCAGGCGACCGAACAGGCTGAAGTCGGTGCTCAGCGGCGCCAGGAACAGGGCCGAGGCCTGCCAGGCCGAGCCCTTGGTCTTGACGCCGAAGACGGTGTCGCTGCCCAGATTGCGGTAGCCGGCTTCGATGGCAATGTTGGGAGCCACTTGGTAACCGCCGTAGACACTGACGCCGGTGCTTCTGAACTTGACGCCGCCTTCATCGACACGGGTCTGGCCGACATCGGTACCGATGTAGAAATCCGAAGCGGCAAATGCCGGGGCTGCCAGGGTGGCCGCCAGGGCCAGGGCGATGATGTTCTTCATGAGAGGGTTCCTCCGAGGGATTGTTTTGGACTGCTTGTGCAAAAAAACGCCCCCCGTGCGGGAGGCGTGCGGCATTCTCGTAAACCCTAGGAATTCCGGCAAGACGGTCTGGCGCTTTGGCGCCACACCCTCAGGAGGGATGCAGCACCGGCGCGCCGCCCTGCAAGGCCTTCAGGCAGGCAATGCACAGGCAGCGCTGGTAGTTCTCGCGCAGCTCGCTCATCAGTTCCGGCGAGAGGCGCAGGTCGAAGCACTCGCACACCGCCTCGCCGGCGCCGCAGTGGAAGGGCCCGCCGCAGCGTGGGCAGGTCTCGTTGAGGGCGGCCGCGGGTGATGGCGTCGCATCCATCAGGCGAACAGCGTCTTGTGCTGCTCGCGCAGCTGGTTCTTCAGCACCTTGCCCATGGTGTTGCGCGGTAACTCGGCCACGACGAAGACCTTTTTCGGGATCTTGAAGTTGGCGATCTTGCCTTTCAGCGCCGCGATGATGGCCTCGCCGTCCAGCGCCGCCCCGGGCTTGGCCACGACCACGGCCACCGCGCCCTCGCCGAAGTCCGGGTGGGGCAGGCCGATCACCGCCGATTCGGCGACGCCGGCCATCTCGTTGATATAGCCCTCGATCTCGGCCGGGTAGACGTTGTAGCCGCCCGAGATGATCAGGTCCTTGCTGCGGCCGACGATGGTGAAATAGCCGCGTGCGTCGCGCTTGCCGACATCGCCGGTCTTGAACCAGCCATCGGCCGTGAACTCTTCCTTGGTTTTTTCGGGCATGCGCCAGTAGCCCGAGAAGACATTGGGGCCGCTGACCTCGATATTGCCGATCTCCTCGGGCCCGCAGTCGCGGCCCTGATCGTCACGCACGCGCACGCCGACGCCGGGCAGCGAGAAGCCGACCGTGCCGCCCAGGCGATCCCCATCCTCGGCGCGGTAGGGGTTGGACGTCAGCATCACCGTCTCGCTCATGCCGTAGCGCTCCAGGATGGTGTGGCCCGTGCGGCTCTGCCAGTCCTTGAAGGTCTCCAGCAGCAGCGGCGCCGAGCCGGCGATGAAGAGCCGCATGGTCTTGCAGGCCGCCTTGGTCAACGCGGCCTCGCCCAGCATGCGCACATACAGCGTCGGCACGCCCATGAAGACCGTGGCCTCGGCAAAGCGCGCGATCACCGCCCTGGGCTCGAACTTGCTGAACCAGATCATCTTGCTGCCATTGAGCAGCGCGCCATGCGAGGCGACGAAGAGGCCGTGCACATGGAAGATCGGCAGCGCGTGGATCAGCACATCGCCCCCTTCTTCCCGAGTACGCCAGCCCCAGTAGTCCTTCAGCGTCTGCGCATTGCTGAGCAGATTGCCGTGGCTCAGCATCGCCCCCTTGGAGCGGCCGGTCGTGCCGCTGGTGTAGAGGATGGCGGCCAGCTCGTCGGCGCGTTTGATGGCCGGCTGGTGCTGATCGCTCATCGCGGCGGCGCGGTCCAAGAGGGTGCCCGTGCGGTCCTCATTGAGCGTGAAGACGTTCTGGGTGCCGGCCTGGAAGGCGATCTTGGACACCCAGCCGAAGTTCTTGCCGGCACAAACCACCACCGCCGGCTCGGCATTGGCGATGAAATACTCGATCTCGGCGGCCTGGTAGGCGGTGTTGAGCGGCAGGAAGACATAGCCGGCGCGCAAGACCGCCAGATACAGCATCAGCGCTTCGACGCTCTTCTCCGTCTGCACCGCGACCCGGCTGCCCGGCGGCAGGTCCAGCGAGGCCAGCAGATTGGCCATCATCGCGCTGGCGCGCTCGATATCGCGCCAGCTGTAGCTCAGGCCGTGGCCGTCGGCGCATTCGATCGCCACGGCGTCCAGATCGGCCGGGAAGGCCGCGCGCAGCGCGGCGAAGACATTGGCATTCATCAGAAATCGAATCTAGTCAGTTGGGGACAGAGCTACTCGCTCCGCTCGGGCGGTCTGTCCCGCAAGTCAATCCAGTTTTGCTCCAGAGCTTTTCACGACCTCGGCCCAGCGCTTGACCTCGCTGCTGACGAAGTTGCCGAAGGCATCGCCGTACATGCTGGGCACCTCGGTACCGAGCCCATTCCAGGCCGACTTGATGGCCTCGTCGGCAAAGGCCTTGCGCAGCTCGCCCTGCATCGCGCTGATCACGTCCTTGGGCGTGCCCTTGGGCGCCCACAGACCATACCAGGTCGCGACCTGGTAGGTCGGCACGCCGCCCTCGACACTGGTCGGCACATCGGGGAAGCCGGGCGCACGCTTGTTGGCCGCGACGGCCAGGGCCTTGATGCGGCCGCTCTTGATATGGGTGGCGGAGGAGCCGAGGCCGTCGAACATCATGTCGACCTGGCCGGCGATCAGGTCCTGCAGCGCCGGGCCGGCGCCGCGGTAGGGGATGTGGGTGATGAAGGTCTTGGTCTGCAGCTTGAACAGCTCGCCGGCCAGATGGTGGGAGGTGCCGTTGCCGGCCGAGCCGTAGTTCAGCTTGCCCGGATTCTTGCGGATGAATTCCAGCAGGCCCTTCAGATCGGTGGCCGGCACCTTGGCCGGGTTGACGACGATGACCTGGGGCACGCTGGAGATCAGGGCCACCGGCACGAAGTCCTCCTCCAACTTGTATTCGAGCTTGGGATACATGGCCGGCGCGATCGCATGATGCACCGCACCCATGAAGAAGGTGTAGCCATCGGGCGCGGCCTTGGAGGCGATGCCGGCGCCGACGGTGCCGCCGGCGCCGCCCTTGTTGTCGATGATGAACTGCTTGCCGGTCTGCTTGCTGAGCACGGCGGTCAGCGGCCGCGCGAAGGCATCGGTGCCGCCGCCGGCCGGGAAGGGCACGACCCAGGTGACGGGCTTGCTGGGCCAGCTCTGGGCCTGGGCGCCGGTGGCGGCCAGCAGTGTGGCGGCGGCCAGCAAGCAGCGGCGTGTCATGGTGGGCTTCATCGGTCTGTCTCCTGTGATTGCCGCGTGGGGCGGCTTGTGGATAGGGATCAAAGCAGCGCGGCGACGCCGCGCGAGTAGGCGATCTCGCCCTGGGTGAAGGCCTCGTGATAGCCCTCGATCTTGCCGAGGTCGTACAGATAGTTGACCATCATGCCGCAGCTTTGCTTCAGCCCCTTGGCGGCGCGATTGCCCATCGGGTTGAGCCGCTCCAGGCGGGCGCCGTTGTCCAGATGGAAGCGTGCCACCGGATCGCCCTGCGCGCCGGTGGTCTGGCCGACCAGATAGACCGCAGCCAGACGCTGCAGCGCCTGCTGGGCGGCGCTGTCCAGCTTGGCCAGCGTCTCGGCCTGGCTTAGCTTGGCGAGTTCGCCGCCGCTGGCCTGCAGCAGCAGTTCGCGGGCCTCGCGGGCACGCTCGAGCTGCGGCTTCTTCAGCTGCTTCAGCGCGCTGAAATCGCTGCTGCGCTGCAGCCAGGCGGTAAAGCCGGGAATCGGCGACAGCGTGCAGAAGGTCTTGAGCTTCGGGTGCTCGCGCTGCAGATGCTCGGCCACCCGCTTGATCAGGAAATTACCCAGCGACACGCCCTTGAGCCCGGGCTCGCAATTGCTGATCGAATAGAACACCGCGACCTTGAACTTGTCCGGCGCCATGGTTTCGGCCTTCTTGTCGATCAGCGGCGCGATCGCGGCCGGCATCTCCGGCAGCAGCGCCACCTCGACAAAGATCAGCGGCTCGTCCGGCAGCTGCGGATGGAAGAAGGCGAACAGGCGGCGGTCCGGCTGCAGGCGGCGGCGCAGATCGTCCCAGCCGTCGATCTCATGCACCGCCTCGTGTCGGATGATCTGCTCCAGCAGCTGGGCCGGCGAGTTCCAGTCGACCTGGCGCATCTGCAGAAAGCCCGGGTTGAACCAGGAGCCGAACAGATGCAGCAGATCGGACTCGACACTGCGCCATTCCGGATGCCTGGCCAGGCCGCCGAGCAGATTGCGGCGCAGCCGCACCAGCACGCCGGTGGCGCCGGGCGCGCGGTTCAGGCGGCGGAACAGCTCCTGGCGCGGCGGCTCGCTGACCCGGCTCAGCGCCAGCAGATGGGCGGCATTGGGTTCGGCGGCATAGGCCTGGGCGGCCAGCAGCACGGCCTGCGGATCGGGGTTGAAGTCCAGGCTCAGGCGCTCGAACAGCTCGTCCAGCCCCTCGGGAGGCAGCTTGGCGATCTTGTCGAGCAGCTCACGCGCCTGGCCCAGGCTGTTGGCTTCGCCGCGCTCGGACAGCAGGCGGCGCGCATCGATCAGCACCTGGCGCTGCTGGCGTCGCAGCCCCCGCAGCGCCGATGCTTGTCTGAGCTCATCCAGCATGGTTCACCTCGGCACTGTGGTTCATCGCTTGCAGGGCGCCCAGCTGGGCCAGCAGATGCGCTTGCATCTCGGCCTCGGCGCCGGCCGCGTCGCCGGCCAGCAGCGCGGCCAGCAGGCGGCGGTGCTCGTCCAGCGAGGCCTGCAGCCGACCCGGCGACTTCAGCTGGCGGCCGCGCAGCAGGCGCAGGAACTTGCGCAGATCGCCGGTGGCGCGCTCCAGCCAGCGGTTCGCCGCCAAGGTCTGCAGCAGGCTGTGGAAGACATGGTTGACGCGGTAATAGCTGTCGATGTCGCCGGCTGCGGCGGCCAGCTCCAGCTGCTCATGCAGCTGCTGCAGCTGCAGCAGCTGGGCCGGCGTGGCCTTGCGCGCGGCTTCGAAGGCGCAGCGCCCCTCCAGCATCGCCATCACCGGGAACAGATCGTTGGCGTCGGCGTCGTGCATCTCGATGACGCGGCAGCCCTGGCGCGGCAGTAGCTCCAGCAGACCTTCGGCCACCAGCACCTTCAGCGCCTCGCGCAGCGGCGTGCGGCTGATCGCCCATTGCTCGGCCAGCGCCTTCTCGTCGACCAGCGCGCCGGGTGCCAGCTCGCGCTCGAAGATCATCGCCCGCAGGCGCGCCGCCACCGCATCGTGCATCGAGCTGCCGCGCAGGGGGAGGTCGGGGCTGTTCATGGGCTGTGGCGAATTGGTGATTACATAATTACAGCCCTGTGCGGAGCCCGCATCGGGGTAGACCCGCAGCCGCGCCGATGGCCTTGGCGCGCTGCTACATTGCGCAGGCTGTGGCCGGCCGGCCGCCGTTTCCCGCTGCGCAGACATTCGTGATCAACAGCTCCCAACTCCCGCTCGATGCGCCCGGCGTGCTGCGCCTGGCGGCGCGCACGATGTTCGAGCTGCTCGAGTCCAGCGCCCAGGGCATGATGGTGCTGGACCGCGAGCACCGCATCGTCTGGATCAGCGAGGGCTACAAGCGCTTTCTGCCCGGCCTGGGTTTCGAGCACGAGTCCGACTTCGTCGGCCGCCGCGTCGAGGAGGTGGTGCCCAACACCTTGATGGCCCAGGTGATCGACAGCGGCCAGCCCATTCTGGTGGACCTGCTGAGCAACAAGGCCGGCACCTTTCTGGTCAGCCGCCTGCCGCTGCGCAGTGACGCTGGCGAGGTGATCGGTGCGCTGGGCGTGGTGCTGCTCGATCACCCGGAGACCACGATGCAGCCGCTGATCGCCAAGTTCGGACGGCTGCAGCAGGAGCTCGACGAGGCGCACCGCCGGCTGGCGGCCGAGCAGGTCAGGAATCGCCGCCCCAAGCACACCATCGCCAGCTTCATCGGCGCCGGCCCGGCCGCGCTGGAGCTCAAGCGCCAGGCCCGCCGTGTAGCGCAGACCGATGCGCCGGTGCTGCTGCTGGGCGAGACCGGCACCGGCAAGGAGCTGCTGGCGCACGGCATCCATGCGGCCTCGCGGCGTGCCGGCGGGCCGCTGGTCAGCATCAATATCGCGGCCGTGCCGGACACCTTGCTGGAGGCCGAGTTCTTCGGTGTCGCGCCGGGCGCCTATACCGGCGCCGACCGCAAGGGCCGTGACGGCAAGTTCGCGCTGGCCGATGGCGGCACGCTCTTTCTCGACGAGATCGGTGACATGCCGCTGGCGCTGCAGAGCAAGCTCTTGCGGGTGCTGCAGGAGCAGGAGTTCGAGCCGCTGGGCAGCAACACGGTGCGGCGGGTCGATGTGCGGGTGATCGCCGCCACCAGCCGCGACCTGGCCGCGATGGTGGCGGCCGGCGAGTTCCGCGCCGACCTCTTCTACCGGCTCAATGTGCTGCCGCTGAAGCTGCCGCCGCTGCGCGAGCGCCTGGAGGACATCGAGGCCCTGGCCGAGACGCTGGGCGAGGACATCGCACGGCGCAGCGGCATGCCGCAGCGCCAGCTCAGCCCCGAGGCGCTGGACTGGCTGGCCCGGCAGCCCTGGCCCGGCAATATCCGCCAGCTGCGCAATGTGCTGGAGCAGGCCAGCCTGATGAGCGACGAGATCCAGCTGGGCGTGCACAGCTTCGATCCGGCCGCGCTGGCCTGCCTGCCCGCGCCGGCCGAGGCGCCGCCGGCCGCTGCGCAGGCACCGCACCACATCCGACCGCTGCCCGAGCGCATCGAGGCGCTGGAGCGCGAGGCCATTGCCGAGGCCCTGGCGCTGACCGAGGGCAATCGCATGGCGGCCGCCCGGCTGCTGCAGATCTCGCGGGCCTCTCTTTACGAGCGCCTGACGCGCTGGCCCGATCTCGGCGCGGCGTGACAAAAAGCCGCCAGCCCGGGGCGGCTTGACCTGAGATCAGTTGTTTGTGCGCTTCTCGCCCTTGCGCTGCGCCGACGCTTGCCCGCATAGTGGCCGCGCGGTGATCGCGACGATAAGAAGGAGACAGTCATGGGCAATCTGATGTTGGCCACCCGTTTGCGCCTGGCGGTGCTGGTGGTGGTGCTGGGCTTTGTGGCCCTGGTGCTGCTGCTGACCTACCGGGCCTCCAGCAGCCTGCTGGGCGTGAAGATGCTGACCACGGTGGATCAGGTCAAGCTGGGCGAGAAGATCGCCCGCGAGCACTATGAGAAGGCCAGGTCCGGCGCGATGCCCGAGGCCGAGGCCAAAGCCGCCGCAGCGGCGGCCATCGGCAAGATCCGCTACTCGGGCAACGAGTACCTGTGGATCAACGATATGAGCCCGCGCATGGTGATGCACCCGATCAACACCAAGCTCGATGGCCAGGACCTGAGCCAGAACAAGGACCCGAACGGCAAGCGCCTGTTCATCGAGTTTGTCGAGGTGGTCAAGGCCAGCGGCGCCGGCTATGTCGACTATCTGTGGCCCAAGCCCGGCGCCAAGGACCCCGAGCCCAAGCGCAGCTATGTGCTGGGTTTCGCGCCCTGGGGCTGGGTGATCGGCTCGGGCGTCTATGTCGACGATGTCAAGGCGGTGGCGCGCCAGGACGCGGTGTTCACGCTGGTGCTGGTGCTGCTGGCCGGCGGCCTGGCGCTGGGCGGGGTGGAGCTGTTCGTGCGCGGCCTGCGCAAGCGCCTGGCCAGCATGCAGGCCTTGATGCATGCGGTGGCCGGTGGCGATCTGCGCGCCGACATCCAGCCCGGCCGGCCCGATGAGCTGGGCCTGGTGCTGCGCGAGGTGGTGGCGATGCAAACGCGCCTGACCGAGCTGGTGCGGGCCATCCGCGAGGCCACCGAGTCGATTGGCCATGCCTCCAGCGAGGTGGCGCTGGGCAGCCAGGATCTGTCCTCGCGCACCGAGCAGGCCGCCTCGAATCTGCAGCAGACGGCGGCCTCGATGCAGGAGCTGACCCAGCAGGTGCGCCACTCGGCCCAGGCGGCCGACCAGACCAATGCGCTGGCCGACACGGCCGCCGGCCAGGCCCGCGCCGGCGCGGCGGCGATGCAGGAGGTGGTGCGCACGATGGACGGCATCTCGGACGCCAGCCGCAAGATCACCGACATCATCAGCGTGATCGACGGCGTGGCCTTCCAGACCAATATCCTGGCGCTGAACGCCGCCGTCGAGGCGGCCCGGGCCGGCGAGCAGGGGCGGGGCTTCGCGGTGGTTGCGGCCGAGGTGCGCAGCCTGGCGCAGCGCTCGGCCCAGGCGGCCAAGGAGATCAAGGCCTTGATCACCGATTCGACCGAGCGGGTCTCGGCCGGCAGCCAGCAGGTCAGCCGCGCCGGCGACACCATGGGCGACATCCTCGGCGCGGTGCAGCGCGTCACGACCACGGTCAGCGAGATCAGCCAGGCCAGCAGCGGCCAGTCCGAGGGCATTGCGCAGATCAACCAGGCGGTGGCCCAGCTCGACGACATGACACAGCAGAATGCCGCCCTGGTCGAGCAGACCGCGGCGGCGGCCGAGTCGCTGAAGCAGCAGGCCCAGCAGCTGAGCGCGACGGTGGCGGTGTTCAAGATCTAGACACAGGCCGCCGATTGACTGTCTGAATTTCAGGCAGCGTCTGCTTTCCGGACGCGCGTTCGATGCGGCTGCCCGGCCGAGCGCCGCCCATCGGGGCGCTTGGCCGGTGGCTTCTCGGGGTTTACACCAGTTTGGTGCGTTCGGGCATGGGATGTGCATCTTGATGGGGCAAGCTCAGCGAGCCACAACAAGGAGACGACCCGATGACCACCCCATCCCTTCCCAGCAAGCGCCTTGTCCTCACCGCCCTGATCGCAGCCCTGGCGGCCTCCCTCTGGTATGCGCCGGCGCCCGCGCTGGCCCAGGCGGGCAAGGACATCCGCATCGCCCATATCTACAGCAAGACCGGGCCGCTGGAAGCCTATGGCAAGCAGACCCAGACCGGCTTCATGATGGGCCTGGACTATGCGACCGGCGGCTCGATGATGGTGGCGGGGCGCAAGCTGGTGGTGATCGAGAAGGACGACCAGGGCAAGCCCGATGTGGGCAAGAACCTGCTGGCCGCGGCCTATGGCGACGACAAGGCCGATCTGGCCGTGGGCCCGACCTCGTCCGGCGTGGCCCTGGCCCTGCTGCCGGTGGCCGAGGAGTACAAGAAGATCCTGCTGGTGGAGCCGGCCGTGGCCGACTCGATCACCGGCGACAAGTGGAACAAATACATCTTCCGCACCGGCCGCAACTCCAGCCAGGACGCGATCTCGAATGCCGTCGCGCTGGACAAGCCGGGCGTGACGATCGCGACCCTGGCCCAGGACTATGCCTTTGGCCGTGACGGCGTGAAGGCCTTCAAGGACGCGGTCAAGAAGGCCAAGATCGTTCACGAAGAGTACCTGCCAACGACGACCACCGACTTCACCGCCGGTGCCCAGCGCCTGATCGACAAGCTGAAGGACCAGCCGGGCCGCAAGGTGATCTTCATCATCTGGGCTGGCGCCGGCAACCCCTTCAAGATCGCCGATCTGGACCTGAAGCGCCATGGCATCGAGATCGCCACCGGCGGCAACATCATGCCGGCGATGGTCAATTACAAGGCCTTCCCCGGCATGGAGGGCGCGACCTACTACTACTTCGGCATCCCCAAGAACCCGGCCAATGAGTGGCTGGTCGCCAACCACTACAAGCAGTTCAAGAGCCCGCCGGACTTCTTCACCGCCGGCGGCATGAGCGCGGCGATCGCGGTGGTCGAGGCGCTGAAGAAGACCGCCGGCGACACCAGCACCAACAAGCTGATCAAGACCATGGAGGGCATGAGCTTCGAGACGCCCAAGGGCAAGATGAGCTTCCGTGCCGAGGATCATCAGGCGATGCAATCCATGTATCACTTCAAGATCAAGGTGGATCCGGCCTTCCCCTGGGGCGTGCCGGAGCTGATCCGCGAGATCAAGCCTGAGGAAATGCAGGTGCCCGTTCGCAACAAGCGTTGAGGGCGCCGGCTACTGCGCGAACGCAGGCCGTCGTTGCGGGTCCTCCCGTGGATCCTCACGTACAGGAAGTACGTTCCGGTCCACGGGTCCCCCCGCGCCTAGTCCTGCGTCCGCTCGCTACGCCTCGGGCTGTGCCACTTCGTTGTGAAATACCATGCTTGAAACCCGCGATCTCACAATAAGGTTTGGCGGCCATGTGGCCGTCGACCGCGTGTCCTGCGCCTTCGCGCCGGGTACGCTGACGGCCATCGTCGGGCCCAACGGGGCCGGCAAGACCACCTATTTCAATCTGATCTCGGGCCAGCTGCGGGCCAGCGAAGGCTCGGTGTCGCTCGACGGGCATGACCTGACCCCGCTGTCGGCGCCGCAGCGCACGCGCCGTGGCCTCGGGCGGGCTTTTCAGCTGACCCAGCTGTTTCCGAATCTGTCGGTGCTGGAGAACGTGCGGCTGGCGGTGCAGGCGCGGCGCGGCATGGGGCTGAACTTTCTGAGCGTCTGGCTGAGCCACCGCGAGCTGCTGGACGAGGCGCAGGCCATCGTCGAGCGGGTGCGCCTGGGCGCCCGGGCCGACGCACCGGCGGCCAGCCTGCCGCATGGCGACCAGCGCAAGCTGGAGGTGGCGCTGCTGATCGCGCTGCAGCCCAAGGTCTATATGTTCGACGAGCCGACCGCCGGCATGAGCGTCGACGAGGTGCCGGTGATCCTGGACCTGATACGCGCGTTGAAGGCGGAAGGGCGCCATACCATCCTGCTGGTCGAGCACAAGATGGACGTGGTGCGCGAGCTGGCCGACCGCATCATCGTCTTGCACAACGGCCAGCTGGTGGCCGATGGCGAGCCGGCCGCCGTGATCGCCTCGCCCGTGGTGCAGAACGCCTATCTCGGGGTGGCGGCATGAGCAAGCCCTTGCTGAGCCTCGAGGGGGTGCATACCCATATCGGCGCCTATCACATCCTGCACGGCGTCGACCTGGCCGTGCCCGAGGGCCAGGTCACGATGCTCCTGGGTCGCAACGGCGCCGGCAAGACCACGACGCTGCGAACCATCATGGGCCTGTGGAAGGCCAGCCAGGGTCAGGTCTTGTTCGACGGCCGGCCCATCACCGCCGCGACCACACCCGAGATCGCGCAGCGCGACATCGCCTATGTGCCCGAGAACATGGGCATCTTCGGCGACCTGACGGTGCGCGAGAACCTGCTGCTGGCCGCGCGCCGGGCCCGCTCCATCGACGAGCTGGACACGCAGCGCCTGGACTGGCTGTTCGGCCTCTTTCCGGCGCTGAAGACCTTCTGGCTGCATCCCGCCGGCAAGCTCAGCGGCGGCCAGAAGCAGATGCTGGCCATCGCCCGCGCGATGATAGAACCGCGCCGCCTGCTGCTGATCGACGAACCCTCCAAGGGCCTGGCGCCCGCCATCATCCTGAACATGATCGAAGCCTTGCGCGAGTTGAAACGCAGTGGCAGCAGCACGGTGCTGCTGGTCGAGCAGAACTTCATGGTGGCCAAGGCCTTGGGCGACCGGGTCGCGGTGATGGACGACGGCCGTGTCGTGCACAGCGGCGCGATGGCCGAGCTGGCCGGCGACGAGGCACTGCAGCAGCGTCTCCTGGGTCTGTCGCTGGGAGCGCACCAATGATCATCAGCGCCGAACGCAAGAACCTCATGCCGCTGCTGTTGCTGCTGGGCCTGGCCCTGGTCGCGCTGCCGCTGATCGGCAGCCCCAGCACCTGGGCCACGCTGACCCTGGCCGGCCTGGCGATGGGCTTGATCATCTTCATCATCGCCTCGGGCCTGACCCTGGTGTTCGGGCTGATGGACGTCTTGAACTTCGGCCATGGCGTCTTCATCGCCCTGGGCGCCTTCATGGCGACCACGGTGCTGGGAGCCATGAGTGGATTCACCGCCAGCCCCTCGCTGCTGAGCAATCTGATCGCGGTGGCTGCGGCTTGCGCGGTCGGCATGGCGGTGGCCGCGGCGGTCGGCCTGGCCTTCGAGCGGGTGCTGGTGCGGCCGGTCTACGGCATGCATCTGAAGCAGATCCTGATCACGATGGGTGGCATGATCATCGGCGAGGAGCTGATCAAGATGATCTGGGGCGCGCAGATGATCGCGCTGCCGCTGCCCGAAGGCCTGCGCGGCGCGCTGCTGTTCGGCGATGTGGCGGTCGAGAAGTTCCGCGTGCTGGCCGTGCTGCTGGGGCTGGCCGTGTTCGCCGGCCTGTTGTGGCTGCTGAACCGCACCAAGCTCGGCCTGCTGATACGCGCGGGCGTGCAGGACCGCGAGATGGTCGAGAGCCTGGGCTACCGGATCCGCCGGCTGTTCGTCGGCGTCTTCGTCGGCGGCTCGGCGCTGGCCGGCCTGGGCGGCGTGATGTGGGGCCTGTACCAGCAGAGCGTGACGCCGCAGATCGGCGCCCAGGTCAACACCCTGATCTTCATCGTCATCATCATCGGCGGCCTGGGCTCGACCCTGGGCTGCTTCGTCGGCGCGCTGCTGGTGGGGTTGATGGCCAACTACACCGGCTTTCTGGCGCCCAAGGTGGCGCTGTTCTCGAATATCGGGCTGATGGTGGCCATCCTGCTTTGGCGGCCCCAGGGCCTTTATCCGGTCACGAATCGATGATGCTCAAAGCCCTTCTTTCCCACGACCTGCCGCGCAGCAGGCTGCTGTCGCTGCTGCTGATCGTCACGGTGCTGGGCCTGGCGCTGACGCCCTTCATCTTCCCGTCGACCCGGGCGCTGAACGTCGCTGCCAAGATCCTGATCTTCATCGTGCTGGTGGCCAGCTACGACCTGCTGCTGGGCTATACAGGCATCGTCAGCTTCGCCCACACGATGTTTTTCGGCATCGGCGCCTATGGTATCGCGATCGCCAGTTCGCGGATGGGCCCCGGCTGGGCCGCGGTGGGGGCAGGTCTTGTCGGTGCGCTGGCGGTCTCGCTCCTGCTGTCCCTGCTGATCGGCCTGTTCAGCCTGCGGGTCAAGGCGATCTTCTTCGCGATGATCACCTTGGCCGTTGCCTCGGCCTTTCTGACCCTGGCCTCGCAGCTGTCGGACTTCACCGGCGGCGAGGACGGGCTGAGCTTCAAGGTGCCCGAGGCCCTGCAGCCCGGCACCGAGTATCTGGAGCAGCCGTTTCTCGGCGCGGCCATCGACGGCCGCTTCGCCTCCTACTACCTGCTGTTCCTCGCCACCGTGGCTCTGGTGCTGCTGATGCTGCGCATCGTCAACTCGCCGTTCGGCCGCGTGCTGCAGGCGATCCGCGAGAACGACTTCCGCGCCGAGGCCATCGGCTACCGTACCGTGGTCTATCGCACCTGGTCCAACGTGCTGGCCGCGCTGTTCGCGACCCTGGCCGGCGCGCTGCTGGCGCTCTGGCTGCGCTACAACGGGCCCGACACCTCGCTGTCCTTCGAGATCATGCTGGACATCCTCCTGATCGTCGTGATCGGCGGCATGGGCACGATCTACGGTGCGGTGATAGGCAGCGTGCTCTTCGTGCTGGCGCAGAACTATCTGCAGGACCTGATGAAGCTGGGCGCCGGCGCGGTCGAGGGCGTGCCGCTGCTGTCGCAGCTGATCGCACCGGATCGCTGGCTGCTGTGGCTGGGCCTGCTGTTCGTGCTGGCGGTCTATCACTTCCCCAGCGGCATCGTCGGGCGGCTGCGCGCCCGGGCCCAGGAGAACTCGCCATGAGTGCATCCTTCAGCTCCCACTACCTGCGCTGCGCCGGCCGCGAGATCCATTACACCGAATGGGGCGCCGGCAACGCCGAGGTCGTGATCGCCTGGCATGGGCTGGCACGCACCGGCCGCGATATGGACGAGCTGGCCCGCCATCTGAGCGGCCGCTACCGCGTGATCTGTCCCGACACGCTGGGCCGCGGCCTGTCGCAATGGAGCCCGGCCCCGGCCAGCGAGTACTGCCTGGACTTCTATGTGAAGCTGGCCGTGGACCTGGTCGACCAGCTGGGCCTGGGCGCTTTCCACTGGGTCGGCACGTCGATGGGCGGTGCGATCGGCACCCTGGCCGCGGCCGGCCCCTTGCGCGGCCGCATCCGCCGCCTGGTACTCAACGACAACGGCCCGCAGCTGGCCGAGGCGGCGATCGCACGCATCCGCAGCTATGCCGGCAACCCGGCGGCCTTCGACACGGTGAGCGAGCTGGAGCAGTATTTCCGCCAGGTCTACAAGCCCTACGGTGCCTTGAGCGACGCGCAGTGGCGCCATCTGACCGAGACCTCGGTACGGCGCCTGCCCGACGGCCGCGTCACCCCGCACTACGACCCGGCCATGGTCCAGCAGTTCATTCACCACCCGCAGGACTACCAGCTCTGGGACGCCTGGGACAGCCTGGACCTGCCGGTGCTGTGCCTGCGCGGCGAAGACTCCGACCTGCTGCTGGCCGAGACCGCCGAAGCGATGCGCAGCCGCGGCCCGCGCGCCGTGGTCGCGACGATCGCCGGCTGCGGCCATGCGCCGGCGCTCAATGTGCCGGAGCAGTTTGCGCTGGTGGAGCGGTTTTTGGGTGGGGTGTGAGGACGGTTTTTCAGCGATTGCCGTCGGTCGACGTGACGGGCACGGCGGTCTGCTCTAGTCACATGCGGTCGACCCGAGTGCCCGTTTCAGGGAACCTCGTTAACCGGGAGCGCGTCGAGTGGGCTTCGCACGGCCCCGCCGCCCCAAGCGCAGCACGTGCGTGCAGATCAAGGTGGTGGCTACGTCGGCATGCCCTAGCAGTTACTAGAGCAAACTTAGTCGAAAAACTGTTCGTTAAGTCGAACCTGTCAATAACAGTCGAAAATCGATCTCGTAGGCGCTCGCAGCCGTCCGCGGAGGTTGGTGGGCAACAAGGATGATGCGACCCTTGGCCGAGATCTATGACGGCAAGCCGCAGGTCGCGGCCGCGTACGACACGGCCCGAACCAGCGTGAAGGCTCGCTATGTCCGAATTGATCCAAGTTCCGCATTTGCTGTTCAGCCCTTGGCAGCATTGGACCGCTCGTGATCGACCGTCACAAGAGCTTGACGTGCCTGTGGACTTCGGACTCTTTGGCTTGTACGTACTTGCCGCCGCCGACGTAGCTCCAAGTCAGGCGCTGGACATCGCAGCGCTGCCAGAGGAAGTCGTCTACATCGGGATGTCGTCTCACGTTGGCCGGCGGCTTGAGAGGTTCCATTCCGCCGTGAAGCGTTATCGGACTGCCTGCAACGACCCCCAGTGCAAGCGCCTGTGGCACACGACTTGGCATCAGGGCACTAGCAACTGGCACAGTAGTCAGCGTAGTGGAATCATCGCTGCTACCCAAGTCGCCTTCTACGAGCGCGCTCTTCTCGCGATGTATGCCGCCCGATACGGCAGGCTCCCGAAGGTCAACATCAAGTGAGCTCCTACCGCAGCTCAGGCGGTAGGATCCTTGTCGCCGTCCAGCGGCTCCGCGAACTTCATCGCAACGGGTTCCTCCGTCGGCGTCGCAGCGGATGCAGATTGTGGCGCGCGAGGGGCTGGCCACTCGCCGCAGGCAATCTTGCGCTCGCGCACCTTCTCCCAAGCGTCGTCCGGCATCGGCGGGTGCTCAAACCACTGGGGACAGACGTCGTTGCGATTCGCGATAAAGCTCTCGTCGGCACGGAGGATGCGCTGCCGATTCATCTCGTTCACGACCTTTGCGCTGACGTCGATGAAGCCCGTTAAGTCATGCCTGTGGGTCAGGAGCAGGCATAGCGACGGAGACAGCGGCATCGAAACTTCGATTTCTCGCGTCCCGAGAGTTGGCGAGCGGAACATTGGCTGGCGGCGGTACGCGGTCGGGTCCATGTACATCACGGGCACGTCAGAGGTCACGAAACCGACGGAGTCGTCTGTTCGCAGTACGGCCAGGGACATGCGGGCCATCATCGGCAACTCGATCTGCATGGTTGCGCTGAGCATCACCTGCATGACGTCGCGTTCTATGTTTCGCACGTCTTCTATGCCCATGGAGCCGCGCTTGTCGCTGAGGCTACTACGACTCATCGCCACCATAGCTTCTCGCTGGACCGGCGATGCCGTTTTCAGCGCCCTCTGCATGTCTTCCATGCGCTCCCGTATGCTCGACCACTGGTTCTTGTGGAAGTCTCGGAAGGCCCGGGTGCGCGAGTGAGCAGTGCACACGAAGGCGAGCACACTGGCGAACTGTTCTTCATCGGGCCAGAGGCCCTTGAAGAAGGTTTTGTTGCGGATGCGCGTGAACTGGTCTTCTAGCGCGCAAAGCCCATGCTCAAGGCGGAGGTCGCGCTCTCCGTCGGCGCCGACGATCGTGTAGATGTCGTTCTCGGTGAAGAGGTTCACCGGTGCCTTGCGACGGGCGTTGTGACCTTCCAGATCGAACAGCCAGACGTACGGGGTCGACTTGGGTCCGACCGATTCTGGATCGCACCACGGCCTGGTGTAGCACTGGGCGACGAAGTGCTGTTTCGCGTGGTGCTTGATCCTGCCGTGCTTCGACATGCGTCAGCTTGATACGCCAATAGGCGTCTGGGCCGGCGCCGCATTGATAGCCTTCAGCACACGCTGTGTTTCCACAGCCAGCATCAGCTGGTCCTCTCTCAGCACCATGCGAGAGTGCATGGTGGCGATGCGCACAGGCCCCAGCCGTTGGAAGGACTCTTTGACGTCTTCACGGCGTGGGAAGACCGATTCGAAGATCGACTTCCAGTTGTCACCGCGGTCGATGATCTTGATGTAATCGGTAAAGTCGGCGTAATCCAGCAATGGCAAATCACCGTCACCCGCAGCCTCACCTCGTTCCTTCTTGTCCTTGCAGTTGGTGAGGACGTCCGCAGGCAGGCCCCGCTTCGGCCACTTCGACCCGTAGGCAGCTTGTAGCCGTTGAGTTATGAACTGCCTCACGATGACCTCGAAGGACCGTAGCGCCCCGAAAGCCGTCAATGCGGCATCGTGCTCGTCGCCTGGCGTGACTTCCCCGCTAGTTGGTGCAGTTGGGTCCACGGGTGCAGCAGACGGCGAATCGAACGAGAGCCCGGCAATGCCCAGGCTTTCTCGGAATGCCGCAGATGTGAAGTCCGTCAGTTCGGGGTCAAGTCCGCGCTCGCGGTACAAGCCCAACCGCACGATGGGGTCGACCAGGTCGTGCTGCGGGACCCGCGTATCGCGCCAATCGCCGAGAGATGCCCGCAGCGAAGCGACAAACGGAGCGTCGTAGGGCGCGGTCTGCGCCAAGCCCCGTCCGATGCCCACGAGATCTGCGAAGGCTTTTGCCGAGCTCGCGGCATGGTCGATCTGAACCCAGGGCGAATGCATTCGTGCCATCGCCTGTTGAAGGGTGTCGCTCCCGGTGACGAACATGCGCCTGAGGTCGGTTTGCTCCAGCGCCTCCCTCGCCATCCTCTCAATCTCAGACTCACTGGGCAGGCGGAACTGCTCTTCAAAAGCGCGGCTGGCTGCCAGCGCGCTGCTCACCGACTTATGAAGGTCGTGCGCGGGGTCCAGCAGCCCGAGCTGCCTAGCCTCCGCCAGCGGGGACACGGCCTGATGACTCGAGAGCGCCAACATCGCGTCCTGGGCACTGCTCGTGCCACCGTACGTCTTGGCAACTAGGTCCTCGGCAGACACGTCGCGCAGGCTGTGCGGAATGAGATCCGCGAGCATCCGGCTGCGGAGGGTTGGGGCCTGAAGGATCTCCATCGCGGCCCTGTCTGCGCGCATGGCGTGTTGCAGCGCAGAGCTGGGCTCAACGTACTTCGTCAAGCCGACGTACGGATCCAAAAGCGCTTTCTGACGTGCCTGCGCTTCCAGCAAGCGGCGAACTTCGTCCGACATGGTGAAGACCTCAAGAAAAGCTACGTTGGCGCGCGCCAGCAGGGTCAGGGACTCATCGCCAGTTCGCCCGCTTTGAGGTGCAGGACGCCCACGGCGTAGCTGCATCGATTATCTGGCCCCGTGAGCGCGGACTGCCACAGCCGGGTCGCGCAGTCGCCCGCGTGCTTCTCGCGGGTGGGCTCACGGCAGGACATGTAGAACGGGCACATTCGATTTCTGGGGGGATTAGATGGCTACCTAGTATGTAGCCCGACCAGTCGCTGCGCCGGTCGACGTCCGCTTCACGTGATAGCTGCCGGCTGCAGGGCGCTCCGCGAACGGCGGCAACAACCAGCCTGAAGCCGCCCGGCCCGCCCTCGGCCTCGCGGCCCCGTCACGCGCTCAATTCAAGCCCGGCAACTTCAACCACCGATGCAGCCTGGTGCGCAGCGCGACGAAGTCCAGCGGCTTCGTCAGGTGCTCGTCCATGCCGGCGTCCATGCTGGCCAGCACATCGGCTTCCAGCGCGTGGGCGGTCAGGGCCAGGATGGGGAAGGCGGGCAGCTGGCCTTCGCGCTGCAGCTCGCGCAGGCGGCGGGCGCATTCGAGGCCGTCCATGCCGGGCATCTGGATGTCCATCAGCACCAGATCGGGCGGCGACTCCAGGCATAGCGACACGGCTTCCAGGCCGTTCTTCGCGAGCCGGCTCTGCACCCCCATCAAGGCCAGGAACTCGAGCGCGACGACCTGGTTGATGTGGTTGTCCTCGACCAGCAGCACGGTGGGCAGCGCGGTGGCCGGCTGCGGCTGTGAGGCGTCGCTCTGCTCGTCCGGGCTCAGCGGTCCCGACTCATGGCCCGACTGCGCCAGCAGCGGCGCCATCAGACCCGGCCTGTGGATATTGATGAGGGTTGTTGTTTGCATTGATTGATAAGCCTCGAAGCTTCCCATCCATCCCGTCGCTGAACTCCCGGCACCTGCGGTGCATCCCGCTGGCAATGCGGCTCCCAAGCCTATCGCCACCAGGCTCCCGGCGTCTCGTTCAATTCAAGGGTTTTCCCTTGTTTTTGGGTGGAGGGCCGGGCGTGGGGTCAATTGTTGCCTGTGAAGCGCCCCAGCGCAACGCCCAGGGGCCCTGCACTGCGGGCCTTGACATCGGCCCTGCTGACAGGATTGTGCCGCTCGCTCCCTAGAATGTCCGGTCTCCTCCCTGCCAAGGCTGCCAAGCAATGTCCGAAGGTCTGATCCGCATACGCGGCGCGCGTCAACACAATCTGAAGAATCTGGATCTGGACATTCGCACGGCGGAGCTGACGGTGGTCACCGGCCCCAGCGGCTCGGGCAAGTCCAGCCTGGTGTTCGACACCCTCTATGCCGAGGGCCAGCGCCGCTATGTCGAGACCTTCAGCGCCTATGCCCGCCAGTTCCTGGACCGCATGGACCGGCCGGCGGTGGACAAGGTCGACGGCGTGCCGCCGGCCATCGCGATCGACCAGACCAACCCGGTGCGCACCTCGCGCTCGACGGTCGGCACGATGACCGAGCTGAACGACCATCTGAAGCTGCTCTATGCCCGTGCCGCAGAATTGTTCGATAAGCAGACCGCGCAGGGCGTGCGGCACGACACGGCGCAGACGATTTACGCCGAACTGCTGGCGCGGACCTCGGCAACTGATCCCAGACTGATACTGACCTTCCCGGTCGAGTTGCCCGGAAACACCACGGCCGAGCAGATCGAGCAGTGGCTGTCGGCCAGCGGTTTCACCCGCGTGCAGGCCGAACGGGAGGTCGGCACGCCGACCGGGCCGCGCAAGGTGCTGGATGTGGTGGCCGACCGCTTCCGCATCCAGGGCGCCGACAAGCAGCGGGCGATGGAGGCCATCGAGCTGAGCCTGAAGCGCGGCAGCGGCCGCATGAACATCTATGCCATGCCGGCCGAGGGCGAGGCCGAGCCCGAGCTGTGGCGCTATTCGACCGGTCTGCATTGCCCCGACAGCGATCTGCGCTACCAGGACCCGCAGCCCCCGCTGTTCTCCTTCAACTCGGCGATGGGCGCCTGCGAGACCTGCCGCGGCTTCGGCCGCGTGATCGGCGTCGATATGGGCCTGGTGATCCCGGACGAGAAGAAGACGCTGCGCGGCGGCGCGATCAAGCCGATGCAGACGCCGGCCTGGGAGAGCTGCCAGGCCGACCTGATGAAGTACGCCGGCGAGGCCGGCATCCCGCGCGACACCGCCTGGATGCAGCTCAGTGCAGCCCAGCGCGACTGGGTCGTCGAGGGCTCGCCGAACTGGAGCGGCAACTGGAACAAGCAGTGGTACGGGGTCAAGCGCTTCTTCGAATACCTGGAGAGCAAGGCCTACAAGATGCACATCCGCGTGCTCTTGTCCAAGTACCGCAGCTACACGCCCTGCGGCACCTGCGGCGGCGCGCGGCTGAAGACCGAGGCGCTGCTGTGGCGTGTCGGCTCCAAGGCCCTGGCCGATGCGGTGCTGCCGGCGGCGCAGCGCATCATGCCGATGGGCGTGGCCTGGAACCGTGCCCAGCTCGAAGCCCTGCCGGGCCTGAACCTGCACGATCTGATGCAGCTGCCGATCCACCGGCTGCGCGCCTTCATGGATGAGCTGCAGCTGCCCAGCACCCTGCTGGACGATGCGCTGAAGTTATTGCTCGACGAGATCCGCAACCGGCTCAAATACCTGGTCGATGTCGGCATCGGCTACCTGACCTTGGACCGCCAGAGCCGCACCCTGAGCGGCGGCGAGGTGCAGCGCATCAACCTGACGACGGCCCTGGGCACCTCGCTGGTCAACACCTTGTTCGTGCTGGACGAACCCAGCATCGGCCTGCACCCGCGCGATATGAACCGCATCGTGCAGGCCATGCACCGGCTGCGCGATGCCGGCAACACGCTGGTGGTGGTCGAGCATGACCCGGCCGTGATGCTGGCGGCCGACCGCCTGATCGATATGGGCCCCGGCCCCGGCGAGAAGGGCGGTGAGATCGTCTTCGACGGCACGCCGGAAGCTATCCGCGCCGCCGACACCTTGACCGGCGCCTATCTGGGCGGCCGCAAGCATGTGGGCATGGGGCTGAAGCGCCTGGTCGAGGCCAGCACGCCGCGGCTGATCCTCGAGGGCGCGCGCGAACACAATCTGCGCAATGTCACGGTCGAGTTCCCGCTGCAGCGCATGGTGGTGGTCACCGGCGTCTCGGGCTCGGGCAAGAGCACCCTGATGCAGGATGTGCTGTACCCGGCGCTGGCCCGCCATTTCGGCCAGGCCACCGAGACGCCCGGCGCGCATGAGCGCCTGCTGGGTGCCGACTGGCTGTCCAGCGCGGTCTTCGTCGACCAGTCGCCGATCGGCAAGACCGCGCGCTCGAATCCGGCTTCCTATGTCGGCGCCTTTGACGAGCTGCGCAAGCTGTTCGCCGATGCGCCGATGGCGCGCGAGCGCAGCTACACGGCCGGCATGTTCAGCTTCAATGCCGGTGACGGCCGCTGCCCGACCTGTGGCGGCTCGGGCTTCGAGCATGTGGAGATGCAGTTCCTGTCCGACGTCTATCTACGCTGCCCGGACTGCGATGGCCGCCGCTACCGCGGCGAGATGCTGGATGTGAAGCTCTTGCGCGGCCCGCGCGAGCTGAGCGTGGCCGATGTGCTGGACCTGACCGTCAGCGAGGCGGTCAGCCTGTTCAAGGACGACCGCGAGGTGGTCGCGAAGCTGCAGCCCATCGTCGATGTGGGCCTGGAGTACATCAAGCTGGGCCAGCCGGTGCCGACCTTGTCGGGCGGCGAGGCCCAGCGCCTGAAGCTGGCCGGCTTCCTGGCCGAGGCCGCCAGCACGGCCAGCAAGACGCGCCAGGCCGTCGCGAAGAAGGGCACGCTCTTCCTGTTCGACGAGCCGACCACCGGCCTGCATTTCGACGACATCGCCAAGCTGATGCGCGCGATGCGCAAGCTGCTGGGCGCCGGCCATTCGCTGATACTGATCGAGCACAACCTTGACGTGATACGCGCGGCCGACTGGTTGATCGACCTCGGCCCCGAGGGCGGTGAGCAGGGCGGTGAGCTGGTCTGCCAGGGCACGCCCGAGGAGGTCAAGGAGCACCCGAGCTCGCACACCGCGCTGGCGCTGCGCGAGTACGCCGCCCATATGGACCGGCCGGCGCTGGCGGTGGAGGAGGGCGTGCCGCTGCAGACCCTGGTGCGGGCGCGCCGCAAGGCGCAGGACGAATCGATTCGCATCGTCAATGCGCGCGAGCACAACCTGAAGTCGGTGGACGTGTCCATCCCGCGCGGCAAGTTCAATGTGATCACCGGCGTGTCCGGCTCGGGCAAGTCGACCCTGGCCTTCGACATCCTGTTCAATGAGGGCCAGCGCCGCTATCTGGAGTCGCTGAACGCCTATGCGCGATCGATCGTGCAGCCGGCCGGCCGGCCCGAGGTCGACGCGGTCTGGGGCATTCCACCGACGGTGGCCATCGAGCAGCGCCTCTCGCGCGGCGGCCGCAAGAGCACGGTCGCGACCACCACCGAGGTCTGGCATTTCCTGCGCCTGCTCTATGTGAAGCTGGGCGTGCAGCATTGCATCCACGACGGCACGCCGGTCAAGCCGCAAAGCGTCGAGTCGATCGCCGCCCAGCTCTTGCGCGACCACAAGGGCCAGCATGTGGGCCTGTTGGCGCCGCTGGTCGTCAATCGCAAGGGTCTCTATACCGACCTCGCCAAATGGGCCAAGGCGCGCGGCCACACGCATCTGCGCGTCGATGGCGAATTCCTGCCGACCGCGCCCTGGCCGCGGCTGGACCGCTTCAAGGAACACACCTTGGAGCTGCCGGTCGGCGATCTGGTGATTCGTCCCGATAACGAGGCGCAGCTGCGCGAGCTGCTGGCCAAGGCCCTGGACCTGGGCAAGGGCGTGTTGCACCTCTTGAGCCCGCTGGATGGCCTGCACGCGGCGATCGCCGACGGCCAGAGCACGGCCCGGATCGGCAGCGTCAAGGTGTTCTCGACCAAGCGCGCCTGCCCGACTTGCGGCACCAGCTATGGCGAGCTGGACCCGCGCATGTTCAGCTACAACAGCAAGCATGGCTGGTGCACCAGCTGCGTGGGGACAGGTCTTGCGCTGACCCGCGAGCAGCGCAAGGCCTTGGACGATTCGGTTCAGGACAAGGACAACAAGGGCCGCGAGCAGAGTTTCCCGTCCGAGGAGGCCGAAGTCGAGGGCCTGGTGGACCAGCCTTGCCCCGATTGCTGCGGTTCCCGCCTGAACCCGTCGGCCCGCGCCGTGACCTTCGAGGACCAGGCCATCAGCACGGTGGCCGGCTGGAGCGTCAAGGATGCCCGGGCCTGGGTCGATGCGCTGGAGTTGACCGGCCGCGACGCCGACATCGCCCGCGACGTGGTGGTCGAGATCAAGGGCCGGCTGGAGTTCCTCGAAGAGGTGGGCCTGGGCTATCTGACCCTGGACCGCGCTGCGCCGACCCTCTCCGGCGGCGAGGCCCAGCGTATCCGCCTGGCCGCCCAACTGGGCAGCAATCTGCAGGGCGTCTGCTACATCCTCGACGAGCCCACCATAGGCTTGCACCCGCGCGACAACCAGATCCTCTTGAAGGCGCTGGGCACACTGGGCGACAAGGGCAATACCCTGGTGGTCGTCGAGCACGACGAGGACACGATACGCCGGGCCGACCACATCATCGACATCGGCCCCGGCGCCGGCAAGCGCGGTGGCCGGGTCGTCGCCGAGGGCACGGCGGCCGATCTGGCGCTGCAGCCGGACTCGGTCACCGGCCGCTTCCTCGCCAACCCCTTGCTGCACCCGCTGCAGGCGCGGCGCGAGATGCTGGATGGCGCACCGAAGCTGCGCGTGCTCGACGCGACCCTGCACAATCTGCAACAGGTCAGCATCGATGTGCCGCTGCACCGCCTGGTCGCGATCACCGGCGTCTCAGGCTCGGGCAAGAGCACCTTGGCGCGCGATGTGCTGCTGGCCAATATGGCCCAGGCCGTGCCGCTGCGCCGCGCGCCCAACCCCTGGATCGGTTGCGCGGGCATTGAGGGTCACGAGCAGGTGGACCGGGTGCTGGAGGTCGATCAGACGCCGATCGGCAAGACGCCGCGTTCCTGCCCGGCCACCTATATCGGTTTCTGGGACGCAATCCGCAAGCTCTTCGCCGAGACGCTGGAAGCCAAGGCGCGCGGCTATGCGCCGGCGCGTTTTTCCTTCAACACCGGCGAGGGCCGCTGCCCCGGCTGCGAGGGCCAGGGCATGCGCACCATAGAGATGAGCTTTCTGCCGGACGTGAAGGTGCTGTGCGATCAGTGCCATGGCCAGCGCTTCAATCCCGAGACCCTGGGCGTCAGCTGGCGCGGCAAGAGCATCGGCGATGTGCTGGCGATGGAGGTCGACGAGGCGGTCGAGTTCTTCGCGGCCATGCCCAATATCGCGCACCCACTGCAGCTCTTGAAGGATGTGGGCCTGGGCTATCTGACCCTGGGCCAGCCCTCACCGACGCTGTCGGGCGGCGAGGCGCAGCGCATCAAGCTGGTGTCCGAGCTGGTCAAGGTGCGCGACGACGTCACGCGCCGCGGCCAGAAGGCGCCGCACACGCTCTATGTGCTGGACGAGCCGACCGTGGGCCTGCATATGGCCGATGTCGAGAAGCTGATACGCGTGCTGCACCGCCTGGTGGCGGGCGGGCATTCGGTGGTCGTGATCGAGCACGATCTCGATGTGATCGCCGAGGCCGACTGGGTCATCGATCTGGGCCCCGAGGGCGGTACGGCCGGCGGACGCATCGTCGTGGCCGGCACGCCGGAGCAGGTGGTGGCCTCGGGTTCGCATTCGGGACGGGCGCTGGCGCCGGTCTTGCTGCGGGGGCAAGCCGCCTGAAGCGCTAATGCGGCTTGCGCGGCTTGTCGAACTGCTTGGGGCGGTAGACGTTGCCGTCCCACTGGCCCCGGTCGGTGTCGGGGGCGCTGCGCTTGGCGCGGTTGATGGCTTCCATCGCGGCTTCGTGCGCGGCGCGGCGGCGCTCGCGGGCATCGAAAGGGCTGATGGCTCGTTTGGAGATCCAGCGCCAGCCCGTCGCCCACCAGGCTTCCATGCGCAGCTGATGGCGCCGGCTCAAGCACATATGCAGGGCCAGCACGAGGCAGATCGCGAGGCCGAGGCTGGCAAAGATCTTGACGAGCATGGGGCGGGCGGATGGACCCAAGACGGGTAGGGCGGATATTAACTGAGAGACCTGCGGCCGCGTGCGATTTGGCTATGCCTTGCGGCGGCCGCCGGGCCGGGCAACCCTAGAATCCCTCCGCCCGAAGCGCGGGCTGCTCGGGAGTTATCGATTTGGCACGTTGGAAATCCGTCTCTGTGGCCGCCGCCCTGCTGGCCGCCCTGTCCCTTGGCGCCGGCCTGCAGCCGGTGCTGGCCCAGAACCCCTCGCCGCTGACCTTGGAGTCGCTGTTTCGCGACAAGCCCTACCGGGGCGAGCCGGCCCGCGAGCCCGCCTTCAGCCGCAGCGGCCGCTATCTGGCCTATCTGTGGAACCCGCATGGCGAGCCCGGCAGCGATCTCTATGTGCATGACACGCGCAGCGGCAAGACGCTGCGCCTGACATCGCCGGCCCTGATGCAGGCCCATGACGCGCCGGAGGATCTGGAGCGTTTCGAGAAGAAGCGCCTGCAGCGCGAGCGTGAGCAGGCCGAGCGCCAGGCCCGCGAGGAGGCGCAGGCCGCCTATCTGCGCGGCGAGACGGTCGATCTGGCGCAGTGGGAGTTGGCCGAGATTGCGGCCCTGAAGCTGGAATTCGCCGAGAAGAAAAAGCGCGAGGAGGCGCAGAATGCCGCCGACAAGGCCGAGGCCGAGGCCGAGAAACGCGCTGCCGACGCCCTGGCCGCGCGGCGTGCCGGCAAGCCGGCCAGCGCCGCTGCCTCGGCCGCCGCAGCGGCCAGTGCCGCGGCCTCGCTGCCTGAGAAGGACAAGGAGCTCTGGGAATGGCGCGACGAGCTGAGGAAGAAGCTGGCCAAGGACAAGCTCAAGCCGACCGACCTCTATCCCGGCGTCAGCCAGATCGTCTGGGCGCGCCAGCGCGATGAGCTGATCTTCCAGTACCGCGGCGGTCTGTTCCGCTGGCAAGCCGATGGCAACCGCCTCACGCCCTTGCTGGGCACGCAGCGCCAGCTGCGCATCGTGGCCTACACGCCCGACGACCAGGGCTTTGTCTATATGGACGAGAGCCGTGTGCTGCGCGCGCGCTTTGCCGGCATGGCGGTGCAGGTGATCAACCGCGAGCTGATCCATGCCGACGAGGACGAGGCGGCGAAGAAGTACCGCATCGAGTCCACCGTGCTCAGCGAGGACGGCCGCTGGATGTCGCTGCTGGCGCGCGCGCCGCTGGTGCCGCCCAACGGTGCCAGCGGCCCGGCGCCCAAGCCCGGCCGCCAGGTCGAGATCATGAATTACGGCGAGCGCTTCGCGACGGCCAAGACGGTCGACCGCGAGGTCTCGGACGACAAGCGCATGCAGCAGCCGCTGGCGCTGTATATCCGCCGGGTGCCGGGTCTTGACGGTGCGCCGGCCCGCCAGCCGGCGCCGGTCTTCACCCAGGCCGGCGGCGACGGCTGGTTCGAGATCAGCCCGGTGGCCTGGGCCCGCGACGGCAGCCACTACGCCTTCGCGACCTGGGAGCGCGAGAAGGAGCTGCTGCGCGTCTACCTGGGCCGTGCCGACGAAATGGCCAAGCCGGAGGTCGTGATCGAGCGGCGCGGCGATGTGCACCATGAGCTGGTCAATGTGTTCGCGCCGCGCTTCACGCCGGATGGCAAGCGGCTGATCGCGCTGCTGTCCGACAACGACTTCCGCCAGCCCTGGGCCTGGGACATCGCAGCGCGCCAGCTCAAGCCCTTGCTCCAGGGCGAGTTCGAGGCGCATCAGTTGCTGGGCTTCACGCCGGACAGCCGCGCGATGTTTGTCGCGGCCAACCGCGACGATACGGCAGCGATGAATCTCTACAAGGTCGAGCTGGCCGACGGCGCGATGCAGGCGCTGGGAAGCGCGCCCGACTATCACCGCAATGCGGTGGTCTCGGAGGACGGCCGCTGGCTGGCCGCCAATGCCGGTCACTGGGCCCAGCGCCCCGAGCTGAAGCTGATCTCCTCAGCGCCCGGCCAGCCGGCACGCGTGCTGACCCAGAGCCATGACCCGGCCTGGGCCGAGGTGGACCGGCTGCGGCCCGAGCGATTCAGCTTCAGGAACCGCCATGGCGACAATATTCCGGCCTATGTGTTCAAGCCGTCCGGCTGGCAGGCCAGCGACCGCCGCCCGGCCGTGGTCTACACCTATGGAGGCCCGCTGAACGATCGCCATTCGGTCGAGACCGACAGCTTCCAGCCGACCGGCTATCTGTTCGCGATGTATATGGCGGTGCGCCACGGCTATGTGATGGTGACGGTGGACCCGCGCGGCCATTCCAACTACGGCCGCCGCTTCGCCGGCGCCAACTGGGAGCGACCGGGCCAGCCGCAGAGCGAGGATCTGGAGGACCTGCACCGCTACATGGTCGCGACCCTGGGCGTCGATCCGGCGCGCGTGGGCCTGAACGGCTGGAGCTTTGGCGGCTTCCAGACCCAGTACACGATGTATACGAAGCCCGATCTGTTCGCCGCCGGCATTGCCGGCGCCGGCCCGACGGAATGGGAGAACTACAACAGCTGGTACAGCGGCCGCACCATCGGCCCGGTGGACCGCAAGAAGCCGGTGCTGCGCAAGTATTCGCTGCTGCCGCTGGCCAAGGGCCTGAAAAAGCCGCTGCTGCTGGTGCACGGCATGCTGGACCCGAATGTGCTGTACCAGGACACGGTCAATGTCTACCGCGCGCTGATGGAGGCCGGCAAGCAGCCCCTGGTCGATCTCTTCCTCGACCCCGATGGCGAGCACGCGATGGGCGGCGCGGTCAAGACCGTCGGCTGGCACCGCAAGTACGAGGCCTTCTGGCTGCAGCAGCTGGGCCGCGCCCAGCCCTGAGCAGGGCTCAGGAGGCCTGTCGCGAGGCCAGCAACTGCAGGATGTTGTCCGGCACCGCGCGGCTCAGCGCGTCGCGCTGCAGCGGGTCGGCCAGGCGGGCGGCGTCGAGCTCGCTGAGCTGCGACTCCTCGCTGCCCAGCAGCGTGATGGGCTCCAGCAGCGCGGCGGTTTCGGCGTTCTCGAACAGCGGCTTCCAGGCGCCAGGCGCCAGGTCCACCGCGCTGAGAAAGCCCAGCGACCAGTCGCCGGCATCGGTCAGATCCTGCTCGTCCACTTCGGCGATGCTGAAGATCGGCTCCCAGGCCTCGGGTCGGACGGCGGCCAGCTCCCACTGATGGGCGATGGCGCGCAGATGGCGCAGCACCAGCAGCATCACGCGCTTTTTCTGCTTGCCGCTGACGAAGGGCCAGGTGTCGGGCTGGCCTTCCTCGCCGTCGCCGCCCCAGACCAGGGGCAGCCAGTCCGAGCCGGGCAGCTCGGCCAGCGGCTGCGGGCTCAGGAGCAGGCCGGACAGATAGCCGTCCAGCGCCTCGATATTCATCGCGCCGTCGCTGGGCAGCCGGGCCAGCATGTCATCCAGCGTCGACAACTCCTCGTCGGAGAGCGGGAGGTTGTCGGACTGGGGGTTGTATTGGGGGTATTCCATCGCGCGATTGTCGCCGGTCCGGTTCAGAAACGGCTCTTGGCCTTCTTGCCGTCGAATTCGGCCAGTTGGGCCTTCAGCAAGGCCATCAGCACCCGGGCATTGGCCTCGGTCATGCTGATCAGGGTGCTGGGCTCTATCCCCTCGACCGGGGCCTTGGGCGTGACCAGGGCATCGACCTTGAACACCATCAGGCCGTTGATCGTGTTGGAGGCGGCTTTGAACTTCTGGATCTCGACATTGTGGATTTTCATGCGGCCATCCTCGTGAATCTGCAAAAACGCGGACCGGTATTAGACCTCAGCGCTTGCCGCTACATTCCAACAGCTATGCGAACCGATAACAACAGCCTGCGACCCCCGCTTCAGCAAATACAGGCGGACCGCCTGGGCCGGCCGCTGTCCGGCTGGCGCCTGAAGGTCTACACCGTCATCTTCGAGGCCGACACGCGCGCCGGCCGGGCCTTCGACATGGTGCTGATCGCGCTGGTGCTGGCCAGCATCGCGGTGGTGATGCTGGAGAGCGTCGCCCCGATCAAGGCGCGCTGGGGCGGGTTGTTCCGTGTGCTGGAGTTCGTCTTCACCGCGCTGTTCACGATCGAGTATCTGCTGCGCCTGGCCTGCGTGCGCCATCCCTGGCGCTATGCGCGCAGCTTCTACGGCATCGTCGATCTGCTGGCCGTGCTGCCCACCTATCTGGCGCTGTTTGCGCCGGAGCTGTACTTCCTGGTCGATGTGCGGGTGCTGCGCCTGCTGCGGGTGTTCCGCATCTTCAAGCTGGGCGCCTATGTGGCCGAGTACGCGATGCTGGCCCATGCGCTGCGCGCCAGTGCGCGCAAGATCCTGGTGTTCCTGTCGGTGGTGTTGATGGTGGTGCTGATTCTGGGCACGGTGATGTATGTGGTCGAGGGCCCGGGCAACGGCTTCACCAGCATTCCGACCAGCCTCTACTGGGCCATCTCCACCATCACGACGGTGGGCTTCGGCGACATCACGCCCAAGACCGATCTGGGCCGCGCGATCGCCTCGCTGATGATGCTGTTGGGCTGGGGCGTGCTGGCCGTGCCGACCGGCATCGTCACCGCCGAAATGACGGCCCAGCGCCACGGCCGGCCGACGACGACGCGCAGCTGCCATGACTGCCTCAGCGAGGGCCATCTGCCCGAGGCGCGCTTTTGCCGCGACTGCGGCGCCGAGCTGCCGCCCTACCAGCGCGATGTGCCGGGCGGCAGCGAACTCAAGACTTGACCCCGCGCCAGACCTTCTGAACGCCGCTGACCAGGCCCAGCGAGATCAGGCCGGCCACGATGCCGACCACGGCGTCGGCCAGCAGACCCAGCAGGCCCTGGACGAAACCATTGCCGCTGATGCCCTGCACCGCATGATGGATCAGCTCATGGGCGCCCGGGATGCCATGGGTCAGGATGCCGCCGCCGACCAGGAACATCGCCGCCGTGCCGGCCACCGACAAGGCCTTCATCAGCCAGGGCGCGGCCGCCAGGATCAGCGCGCCCAGGCGCTGCTGCAAGGTACCGGCCTGACGGCTCAGATAGAGCCCGGCGTCATCGAGCTTGACGATGCCGGCCACCAGGCCGTAGACGCCCACCGTCATCAGCACGGCGATGGTGCTGAGTACCAGCACCCGGGTCGTGAAGTCGCTGGCCGCGACCGTGCCCAGCGTGATCGCGATGATCTCGGCCGACAGGATGAAGTCGGTGCGCACTGCCCCCTTGATCTTGTCGCGCTCCAGCGCAACCAGATCGATCGCCGGGTTCTTGACCGCCTCGCTGAGCGCCTGCTCGTGAGCGGCATCCTCGGCGCTGTGCAGGAATTTATGGGCCAGTTTCTCGACCCCCTCGAAGCACAGAAAGGCGCCGCCCAGCATCAAGAGCGGCGTCACGGCCCAGGGTGCCCAGGCGCTGATGGCCAGCGCCGCCGGCACCAGGATCAGCTTGTTGATGAAGCTGCCCTTGGCGACGGCCCAGACCACCGGCAACTCGCGCTCGGCGGCAACACCTGTCACCTGCTGGGCATTCAGCGCCAGATCGTCGCCCAGCACGCCGCTGGTCTTCTTGGCAGCGAGCTTGCTGAGCACGGCCACATCGTCGAGCACCGTGGTGATGTCATCGAGCAGGGCAAGCAGACTGGAGGCCATAAGTGGGTTCGGTCGTGGTGGTCAGGCCGAGTTTGTACCTCAAACAACGGACGCGCCGGCCGGCGGCGGGCCTGGCCGGCGGGGTCAGGCCTTGCCTTTTGGGGTTCGATGGCCTAAGTTGCTTCATGGCCAGACCCCCACGCATCGAATTCGCCGGCGCCGTCTACCTGCTGAGCTCGCATGGCGAGCAGGGCGCGGCGATCTTTCGCGACGACGCCGACCGCAGCACCTTGCTGGCGGTGATGGCCCAGGCGGCCCAGCGCTTCGACGCCCAGGTGCTGGCCTACAGCTTCGCGGGCGATGCCTACCAGCTGCTGATCTACACCCGCCAGGCCAATCTCTCTCGCCTGATGCGTCATCTCAACGGCGTCTACACGCAGAGCTTCAACCGCCGCCACGGCGGCACCGGCCCCTTGTTCCAGGGCCGCTTCAAGGCAGTGCTGGTGGACCGGGAGCGGCTACTGCTCGATGCCTGCCGCTATGTCGATCTGAGCGCCGAGCGCCAGGGGCTGGTGCGGCGCGGGGCCGACTGGCCCTGGCACAGCCTGGGCGCGCACCTGGGCCAGCAGCCGGCGCCGGACTGGCTCGATGTGCAAGGCCTGTTCAGCCATGTGCTGGGCCGCGAGGCCCGGGTTGCGGCCGACCGCAAGCGGGCCGCCGAGCGCTACGCCAAGCTGCTGGCCGCCGAGCCCGGGCTGGACATCTGGGTCCATCTGCGCCACCAGATCTTTCTGGGCGACGAGGCCTTTGCCCAGCGCATGCTGGCCCAGGCCGGCGCTGGTGCCGGCCGGGTAGCCAGGTCGGCGCGCAGGGCTGCGGCGCCCAAGGCCTTTGCCCAGTGGCGGCGTGACAGCGCCTCGCGCGAGCAGGCCCTGTACCGCGCCCATACCGAGGGTGGTCTGTCGATGACGGTGCTGGCCGGAGAACTGGGCCTGTCGGTCTCGCGCATCAGCCGGCTGATCGCCGGCCACGAGCGCAGCCTCAGTGCATCGTGAGCCTGTCTTGAGCGCGATGCGCTACTGCGCCTGGGTGCTGACCCTGCTGGCTCTGCTGGCCTTTGGGGCCTGCGCCGCGCAGGCCGCGCCTTACGAGGGCCCGCTGTTCGACGCCCATCTGCACTACAACGACGAGGCCCAGGGGCCGCATCCGCTGCCCGATGTGCTGGGCCGGATGCAGCGCAGCGGCGTGCGCGCCATCGTCGCGAACAGCCGGCCCAACGCCGGCACGCTGAGCCTGGCCGGGGCTGGCGAGGCGACGCGCGCGGCCGGCCTGCGGGTCGTGCCCTTTGTGCGCCTGTACCGCAACCGCGCCGACTACAGCGGCTGGTTCGCCGACCCGACGATCTACCAGATGGTGCTGGACGAGCTCAAGCGCGGCACACCGTCCGGCCCCTATCGCGGCCTGGGCGAGTTCCATCTCTACGACAGCGCCAATGCCGATGGCCCGGTGGCGCGCCAGCTGATGCAGCTGGCGGCCGAGCGGGGGCTGGTGGTGCTGGCCCATGTCGACGATGTGGCGATTGACAAGCTGATGGCCCACGCACCGAAGGCGCGGCTGATCTGGGCCCATACCGGCATCGGCGGCGTGCCGATCACGCGGGTCCGCGAACTGCTGAAGCGTTACCCGAGCCTGCTGGGCGAGCTGTCCTACCGCCCCGGCCTGACCGAGAACGGCCGCCTCAGCGCGGACTGGCAGGCCCTGCTGAGCGAGCAACCCGAGCGTTTCCTGATCGGCTCGGACACCTGGGTCAACCAGCGCTGGCAGTATTACGAGGCGCTGATGAGCGAGGCCCGCCAATGGCTGGGCGAGCTGCCGAGCGAGGCCGCGCGCAAGATCGCCTGGGGCAACGGTGCGACCTTGTTTGGCCTCGATAGCCTCGATTAGCCCGCTTGCGCCAGCAGCCATTGGCGCAGGCTGCGCAGCGCCCGCTGCGTCTGGCTGGCGCGGCGGGTGCACAGCATATAGCCGCGGCTGATCTGCACCGGCTGATCAAAGGGGATGACGATGCGGCCGGCGGCCAGCTCGTCGGCGATCAGGCAGCGCTGCACGACGGCCACGCCCAGGCCGGAGACGACGGCCTGCACCAGCATCGCCACCTGCTCGAAATCGGCGCTGGGCTTGAGCTGCGCGTCGTGCACGCCGACCGCCTCCAGCCATTGCCGCCAGTTGTCCGGATAGTTGCTGTGATAGAGCAGGGGGCGGCTCAGCAGATCGGCCGGCTCGCGCAGCGCCTGGCGGCCGCGCAGCTCCTGCGGGCGGCAGATCGGCACGATGTCGCGGCCGACGATGTAGTCGGCCGTGATGCCGGCCGGCCACAGGTCCTCGCCGGGGCGCAGCCAGGCGTCGACCTCGGGGTCGCCGAAGTCCTCGTCGCGCCGGTAGGGCGCCAGGCTCAAGGCGATTTGCGGATGCAGGGCCTGCCAGTCGGGCAGGCGCGGGATCAGCCATTTGGTCGCCAGCGTGGGGGCCACCGAGATGCGCAGCCGCGTCGGCCCCTCGGCCGTGCGCTGCGCCACCGCCGCCGACTCCAGCGTCTGCAGTGCCGGCTCGATCAGCTCCAGATAGCTGCGGCCCACCGGCGTCAGCTCATTGCCGCGCGGCTGACGCAGCAGCAGGCTTTGGCCCAGATGCTCTTCAAGTCGGGCGACGGCGCGGCTGACCGCCCCCTGGGTCACGCACAGTAGCTCGGCCGCCTTCGAGAAACTGCCCAGCCGGGCGGTCGCGGCAAAGGCATGCAGCTCATGCAAAGAGGGGGATCGGATGCGCATGGGCCGATTTTGCTATGAGTGCGGCGCATGACTGCTTGAGAACTTGTCGACTCATGCGCCGAGCGCAGGTCACAGAATCGCGCCATCCTGTTCAACACCTGAGCCCCTCGCCATGCGCCTTCACCGCCGTCCTCTGCTGACCGCCGCCTTGCTGCTTGCCTTGCCGCTATCGGCCCTGGCCGAGTATCCGGACAAGCCGGTCAAGCTGATCGTGCCCTTCGCGGCGGGTGGCTCCACCGATATGGTGGCGCGCCTGCTGGCCGAGAAGATGGGGCCTTTCCTGGGCAAGACCGTGGTGGTCGAGAACCGCGGCGGCGGCGGCGGCACCCTGGGCACCGATGCGGTGGCCAAGGCCGCGCCGGACGGCTACACCATCGGCATGGCGACACAAAGCACCCATGGCGCCAACCCGGCCGTCTACACCAAGCTGCCCTATGACGCGGTGAAGGACTTCGCGCCGATCAGCAATGTGCTGGCCGTGCCCAGCGTCTTCGTCGTCCACCCCAGCGTGCCGGCCAAGACCATGAAGGAATTCATTGCGCTGGCCAAGGCCGCGCCGGGCAAGTACAGCTTCGCCTCGCCGGGCAATGGCTCGCTGGGCCATGTGAACATTGAGCAGTTCATGGACCTGGCCGGCATCGAGCTGCTGCACATCCCCTACAAGGGCGCGGGCCAGGCCTCGACCGATGCGCTGGCCGGCGTCGTCAATGCGATGACCGACAACCTGCCCTCGACCCTGCCCCATATCAAGGCCGGCAGGCTGCGCGCGCTGGCCGTGCTGGCGCCGCAGCGGGCGGCGGTGCTGCCCGAGGTGCCGACCTACAAGGAGCTGGGCTTTGCCGAGATGGCCGAGGGCGGCTGGTTCGGCCTGGTGGCACCGGCCGGCACGCCGCCGGCGGTGCTGAAGAAGCTGCACGAGGCGGCCCACAAGGCGATGCAGACGCCGGAGTTCAAGGAGAAGGCCGCGTCCATCTCCGGCATCGCGATGGCCAACAGCCCCGAGCAGTTCGCCCTGCAGATCCGCGCCGCGCTGGACAAATATCAGCGTATCGTCACCAAGGCCAAGATCCGCCTGGACTGACCACGATGCGCTTCACGCCCGACACCGCGTTCCGCCTGCAGCTGCCCGGGGGGCAAGACCTGCCCCCTGAGATTCCCTTGATCTGCGACTCGCCGCACAGCGGCATCGAGTACCCGGACGACTTCGGCAGCTGCCTGCCGCCGCTGACATTGCGGCGCGGCGAGGACACCCATGTGGACGCGCTCTGGCAGGCCGCGCCGGCCCAGGGCGCGACGCTGCTGGCGGCGCGCTTCCCGCGCAGCTATATCGACCCGAACCGTGAACTGGCCGACCTCGATCCGGCGCTGCTGGCCGAGCCCTGGCCCGAACCGCTGGCGCCCGGCGAGAAGACCCGGCTGGGCTATGGCCTGATCTGGCGCCAGGTGGCCAAGGACCAGCCGATCTACGCGCGCAAGCTTTCGGTGGCCGAGGTGCAGGCCCGCATCGGCAACTGCTGGAAGCCCTATCACGCGGCGCTCGATGCGGCGGTCGAGCGTGCCCATGCCCGCTTCGGCGCGGTCTGGCATCTGAACCTGCACTCGATGCCCAACAATGCCTTCGAGCGCCTGGGCCTGACGCGCAGCGATGCGCTGGCCGATTTCGTGTTGGGCGACCGCGACGGCACGACCTGCGAGCCGGCCCTGCTGGACGTGATTGAGGCCAGCCTGCGCGGCCACGGCTATAGCGTCGCGCGCAACGATCCCTACAAGGGCGTGGCCCTGATCGGCCGCATCGGCCGGCCGGCCGAGCGCCGCCACAGCCTGCAGATCGAGATCCGCCGCCCGCTCTATATGGACGAGCTCAGTCGCGAGCGCAATGCCGGCTTCGAGCCGCTGCGGCAATGCCTGACGGCGACGCTGGCGGCGGTGGCTGCCCATGTGCGAAGCCAGCTGCGCTGAACTGTCCCCGCCCGCTGTGGACAAGTTCGTGGGCAAGCTGCCCACAGTGGCGCCAAGTGATTGATTCCTAAGGGGTTTGCTTGGCCTGCTGCAATATGAGGCAGGTCAGGGTTGCTCGGCCAGCGCCTTCAGATTGGCCAGGCCGGCCTCGAAGTCGGGGCCGACCATGCGGTCGCCGAACAGGGCCAGCCAGCGGAACAGCGGGTTGCTGCCCATATCGCCGTTCATCACCCAGCTGATCTTCGTGCCCGAGCCGCTGGGCTCCAGGCGCAGCTCGCCCTGCGAGGTGGTGCCGAAATCGGGGAAGAACAGCTCGTAGCCCAGGCGCTGGCCGGGCTCGGCGGTGGTGAAGGTCATGCGGCCGTCGCCCTCGCTCTTGCTCTTCCAGGCCCAGACGGCGCCGCTGCCTGATTCGGGGCCGCTGTACTCGATCTGCATCGCCGGGTCACGCTGGTTCCAGACCGACCATTGCTTCCAGTGGCGCGGGTTGGCCAACAGCGCATAGACCTTGTCCGGTGCGGCCTGGATCTGCGCCGTGCGCGTCACGGTGAACTTGGACGACAGCAGCAGGCCACCCAGCAGCAGCACCGCGACCAGTCCGAGAATCAGCACAGCGAGTGTCTTCAGCAGTTTCATGGCGATCTCCAGGCCGCTCAGCTTGCCGCCGTGCCCGGCCCCTCGCAATGGGGGCAGGCCCTAAACTGCAGGCCACCAGGAGTGATGCATGCTGAGCCAAGAACAGAAATCCAGCTTTGACGAACAGGGCTTCCTGATACTGCCCCATTTCAAGAACGCCGCCCAGATCGCCGCGCTGCGCGCGCGCGCCGAGGCCCTGGTCGAGGCCTTCGACCCCGGCGAGCAGCGTGCCATCTTCACGACCCAGGAGCAGGAGCGCAACGTCGACGACTACTTCCTCGACTCCGACGACAAGATGCGCTGCTTCTTCGAGGAGGAGGCCTTCGACGCCCAGGGCCGGCTGCGCCAGGCCAAGGCCTTGTCGATCAACAAGATCGGCCATGCGATGCATGACCTGGACCCGGTGTTCCGCGAGTTCTCCAGCGGGCCCGAGCTGGCGGCCGTGGCCCGCGATGTGGGCCTGAGCCGGCCGCAGGTCTGGCAGTCCATGTATATCTTCAAGCAGCCGGGCATAGGCGGCGAGGTGCGCTGGCACCAGGACGCCAGCTTCTTCGACAGCGATCCCATCACCGTGACGACTTTCTGGTTCGCGCTGGAGGATGCGACGCGCGACAACGGCTGCCTGTGGGCCGAGCCGGGGGGCCATCGCGGGCCTCGTGGCGTGTTGCGCGAGCGCTTTGTGCGCGAGGGCCGGCGAGCCTGGATGGAGACGCTGGACGAAACGCCCTGGCCCTCGGTCGATGCGCTGGCCGAGCCGCTGGAGGTCGAGGCCGGCGCGCTGGTGATCTTTCATGGCCTGCTGCCGCACTACAGCGCGCCGAACCGCTCGGCGCACTCACGCCATGCCTACACCTTGCATGTGACCGATGCGGCCAGCGCCTATTCGCCACGCAACTGGCTGCAGCGCGGGCCGCAGCTGCCGGTGCGGGGCTTTTGAGGACGCTTCAGTGAAGCAGTGAGGCGGGGCGATCCGGATCGGAGCGCTCGCGCCAGGCTTCCTGGGTCTGCTCGCGGGCGGCCTGCAGCTGCTGGCACAGCTCGAACACGCCCAGGCCATCGGCCTCGCCGGCCACCGCTTCCGGCGTCGCGACGGTGGCCAGCGCCGGCAGATCTGCCAGCGCGCCCAGCAGCTCGAACAGCAGTTCCAGGCCCGGCTCGCCACCGGGCTCCAGCTGGCGCGCCGCGCCGAGGCTGCGGCACAGATACCAGCAGGCGCTGGCGGCGTCGTCGCAGCGGGCATGCTCCAGCGCCAGCTGCTCAAGCGCCGCGCTGCGCTCGGCTGCCTCCTCATCGACCTCGGCCCGGCACTCATCCAGGCCTTGCCAGGCGGAGTCGTGCTCAGGCTGCACGGAGGTGCCGGCTCGCTGCTTGATAAGGATCGCCATGACTGCAGGCCTCGAAGAAGAAACTGCTGACAATGCTAGGCATCGGGCTGTCCCGCAGCTGTCCCTTGTTCATGGTTGTTGAGGGTTATTGGCGGCCATGGCCCCGGATTCTCGTGCATTTGTCACGGCTCAGCGCTTTTTGCTCGGGCGGGTCCAGCCGGCGATGCCGGCCTGTTTACCGCGTGCCACAGCCAGCTCGCCGGCCGCCACCGGCTTGGTGATCGTGGAGCCGCCGCCTATCGTCGCGCCAGCGCCGATCTCGACCGGGGCCACCAGCACGCAGTTGCTGCCCACATGCACATCGGCGCCGATCACGGTGCGGTGCTTGTTGGCGCCGTCGTAATTGGCGGTGATGGAGCCGGCGCCATAGTTGACCCGCTCACCCACCGTGGCGTCGCCCAGATAGGCCAGGTGATTGGCCTTGGCGCCCTTGGCCAGGGTCGAATTCTTGACCTCGACAAAGTTGCCGATATGGACCTCGGCGCCCAGCTCGGCGCCGGGCCGCAGCCGCGCGAACGGGCCGATCAGCGCGCCTTCGCCGACCGTGACGCCCTGGGCCTCGCCATCGATATGGGTGAACTCATGGATGCGCGCGCCGGCCGCGATGCGGGCATTGCGGATCACGCAGTTGGCGCCGATGCGCACACCGTCGCCCAGCACGACCTGACCCTCGAAGACGCAGTTGACGTCGATCTCGACATCCTGGCCGCAGCTCAGCGAGCCGCGCAGATCGAAACGCGCCGGGTCGGCCAGGCGCACGCCGGCCTCCAGCAGCGCGCCGGCCTGCAGATGCTGGAAGCGGCGCTCCAGATCGGCCAGCTGCAAGGGGCTGTTGACGCCCAGCACTTCGGTCTCGCTGCCGGTCTTGACGCTGACCACCGGCACGCCCTCGGCCACGGCCATCGCGACGATGTCGGTCAGGTAGTACTCGCCCTGGACATTGTCGTTTTTCAAGGCCGCGACCCAGCGCTTCAGCGCCACCGTCGGTGCGGCCATCATGCCGGTGTAGCACTCGCGGATCTGGCGTTGCTCGGGCGTGGCGTCCTTGTGCTCGACGATGGCTTTGACGAGTTGACCCTCGCGCACGATGCGGCCGTAGCCCGTCGGGTCGCTGTATTCGATGGTCAGCAGCACCAGCTTCTCGCCGCCGCAGGCCTCGACCAGCTGGCGCGTCGTCGCGGCGCTGATCAGCGGCGTGTCGCCGTTGAGTATCAGGGTGCTGCCGCTGTCGGGCAGATGCGGCACGACCTGCTGGATCGCATGGCCGGTGCCGAGCTGGGGCATCTGGCGCACAAAGGCGATACCAGATCCGGCGGGGCCGGCCACCGCCGCCTCGACCTCCTCGGCGCCATGGCCGGTGATCACCAGGCGCTGGGCGGCGCCCAGCTCGGCCGTCGTGTCCAGCACATGCCGCAGCAGCGAGCGACCCGCCAGCTTGTGCAGGACCTTGGGCAGGGTGGACTTCATGCGGGTGCCCTTGCCCGCGGCCATGATGACCAGGTTCAACGTCATAGCGATCAGCGCGTCTTCCGTTTCAGAAGCCGCGATTATCGACGACGCTTGTTACCGGATTCTTTGCACCGCGATTGCGTGGGGCTCGGGGCGGGTGTTCGGGAAGTCGCTCAGCGCGGCCTCGAACATCGCGCTGATCAGCTCGGCATCGCCCTGGGTCAGGCCGTCATTGCTGGCGCGGGCCTCGTACAGCGGCTCGCTGCTGCCGCGGTCGCGCAGCAGCAGGGCCACCTCGCGGTCATAGCGGCGGTCCACCGGATAGTGCAGCGGGTAGTAATAGGAGCGACCCATGCGACCATAGCGCCAGGCATTGATATTGCCGTGCCAGCGCCACCACAGCGGGTCGTCCCAGGGCGCGCGCTCCTGCGCGCTGACGCGCACGCCCAGTGCCACCAGCACATCGGCGCTCTTGGCATCGGCGGCGGGCTTGAAGCCGGCCTTCTCCAGCGCCACGCGGGCGGCATCCTCAAGCTCGGTCTGGCGCGAGCCTTCCTGCTGCTGCGAGGGCAGGCGCTCGAAGGCATAGCTGCCGGGCGCTCGGCCGGCCGGCCAGGTGCCGAAGCTGCTGACCTCGGAGCGTATCGTGTAGGGGCCGCTGCAGGCGCTCAGAGCCGCCAACGCAACAGCGCTCAACAAGAGGTGACGTCTTTGCATGATGATTCTTGCCTCCTTGGTAAGCGCCTATTCTGAACCGCTCTTGTTAGCCGCGTGTAAAGCTCAGTCTTCGTCGCGGTGAAGCTTGATCACCGAGGCCGGCGTGGCCGGGCTGCCGCAGGCCTCGTCCTCGTCGAAGGCGATATCGCCGTCGGGCTCCGGCGTGCCGCTGGCCTTGATGGTTTCGAAGGGGAAGAGTTTGCGGTCCATCATGTGCGAGGGCACGATATTGCTCATCGCGGTGAACATGTTCTCGACCCGGCCCGGGAAGCGGCGGTCCCAGTCATTGAGCATGGCCTTGACCTGCACGCGCTGCAAGTTCTCCTGGCTGCCGCAGAGATTGCAGGGAATGATGGGGAACTCACGGTGCTCGGCCCAGCGCACCAGGTCCGGCTCGCGCACATAGGCCAGCGGACGGATCACGACATTCCTGCCGTCATCGCTGACCAGCTTGGGCGGCATGCCCTTCATGCGGCTGCCGAAGAACATATTCAGGAACAGGGTCGTGACGATGTCGTCGCGGTGGTGGCCCAGCGCGATCTTGGTCGCGCCGATTTCCTCGGCGACGCGGTAGAGGATGCCGCGTCGCAGCCGCGAGCACAGGCTGCAGGTGGTCTTGCCTTCGGGGATCAGGCGCTTGACGATGGAGTAGGTGTCCTGCTCCTCGATATGGAAGTCGACGCCGCGGCTCTTCAGATAGGCGGGCAGGATCTCTTCCGGGAAGCCCGGCTGCTTCTGGTCGAGGTTGACCGCGACGATGTCGAACTTGATCGGCGCGCGCTGTTTGAGGTTGATCAGGATGTCCAGCAGCGAATAGCTGTCCTTGCCACCGGACACGCAGACCATGACCTTGTCGCCGTCTTCGATCATATTGAAGTCGGTGATGGCCTGGCCGACCTGGCGGTGCAGGCGCTTGGAGAGCTTGTTGATCTCCAGCGCCGCTTTCTTGTCGACCGCCGTGGTGTCGGTGGCCAGCGCCTCGGCGGGGGCGAACAGGGTGTCGCTCATGGCTTGTTCCTTACGATTGCTTGAGGCCGAAGACCTCGACGCCGACCGCATCGCAGTCGGGGTAGACATCGGGCTTCTCGGTGGAGACGCGGGCCGCCTTGACGCGCGGATGCGCCAGCATCAGGGCCAGGATGTCGTCGCACAGCGTTTCCTGCAGATGGATATGGCCGCGGCCGACGCGCTCCGCGATGGTGCGGCGCATGAAGTCATAGTCGACCACCTCGTGCAGCTCGTCGGCGGTCGGTGTCGACTGGGCCAGCGGGATGTAGAGGTCGACATTGATCAGCACGCGCTGCTCGCCCTTCTTCTCGAAGTCGTGCACGCCGATATTGATCCAGACCTCGTAGTCGCGCAGGAACAGGCGGCGGCAGTCGAGCAGGGCCGGGTGGGCAAGAGGGCTGTGCATATCAAAGGCCTTGTTCGGTCTTGGGGGTCAGGAACATCACGTCGCGGGCCTGGGCCGCCAGATGCTGGCCGCCATCGACCAGCAAGGTGGTGCCGGTGATGGCCGGCGATTCCAGCAGAAAGCGCACGCTGCGCGCGATGTCGGTGGGGGTGGAGGAGTAGTGCAGCGGCGTCAGCCGGTGGGCGGCGCTGAACTCGGCCTCGTTCATCGGCCCCGAGGCCAGCGTCACGCCGGGCGCGATGCCGCAGACCCGCAGCCGCGGCGCCAGCGCCTGGGCCAGCAAGGTGTTGCAGGCCTCCAGCGCGGCCTTGGACAGGGTGTAGGACAGATAGTCCGGATTCGGATTCCAGAGCTTCTGGTCCAGCACATTGACGACGCAGGCCTGGCTTTGCTGGGCGGCGGCCTGGCGATGCAGCGCGCGTGCCAGCACGATGGCCGGCGCGGTATTGGCGCGCCAGTGCGCGTCCATGCGGGCATAGCCGAAGCTCTCGACGTCGTCATACTCGAACAGCGAGGCGTTGTTGACGACGGCATCGAGCCGGCCGAAGTGGGCGACGACGGCCGGCAGCAAGGCCTCGCATTCATGCTCGACGGCCAGGTCGGCGGCAAAGGCCTGAGCCCGAACGCCGCGTCCGCGCAGCTCGCCCACCAGGGCCATGGCCTCCTCGGCCGAGCTGCGGTAGTGCACGGCCACGCCATAGCCGGCGCCGGCCAGTTCCAGGGCCATCGCGCGCCCGAGACGGCGGGCGCCGCCGGTGATCAGGACGACAGGGGAGGTGCTCATAGAGACATGCAGGCGGATTTGTGGCCAGGGCGGCCAGCCCGCGATTATCTCAGCTGCGCCAACGCCGCCAGGCCCGCCAGCCCAGCAGCAGGGCCAGCACGGCCAGATAGATCAGCGGTTCGGTGAAATTGTTCTTGCCGGCGCGCAGCCACAGAAAGTGCGCGACCGCCACCAGGCTCAGCAAATAGATGGCCTTGTGCAGCAGCTGCCAGCGCTTGGCGCCCAGCGCCTTGATCGCGCGGTTGAACGAGGTCAACGCCAGCGGCAGCATCAGCAGCCAGGTCGTGAAACCCAGCAGTATGAAGGGCCTCTTGGCGATGTCGCGGGCGATCTCGCCCAGATCCAGGCCCTGGTCCAGCCAGCCGTAGGCCAGCAGATGCAGGCTGGCATAGAAGAAGGCGAACAGGCCCAGCATGCGCCGAAAGCGCGCCAGCGCCGGCTGGCCGCTGATTACCCGCAGCGGCGTGATCGCCAGTGTGATGCAGATGAAGCGCAGCGCCCAGTCGCCCAGGCCGCGTATCAGCGCCTCGGCTGGGTTCGCGCCCAGGGTGTTGGCGATGGCGCCCCACAGCAGGTCGGCGAAGGGCAGCAGGCACAGCAGGAACAGCAGGGGCTTGGCTGCAGGGTGCAGCCACCGGGAACGTCGCGCCACGTCAGTAGAACTTCTTCAGATCCATGCCCGCATAGAGTTGGCCGACCTGGGCCTCGTAGCCGTTGAACATCAGCGTCGGGCGCTTCTTCGCGAACAGGCCGTCCTCGCCGATGCGGCGTTCGGTGGCCTGGCTCCAGCGCGGGTGGTCGACCTTGGGGTTCACATTCGAGAAGAAGCCGTACTCCTGGGCTGCCGCGCGGGTCCAGCTGGACACCGGCTGCTTCTCGACGAAGCGGATCTTGACGATGGACTTGGCGGACTTGAAGCCGTATTTCCAGGGCACGACCAGGCGCACCGGCGCGCCGTTCTGGTTCGGCAAGACCTCGCCATACATGCCGAAGGCCAGCATCGCCAGCGGATGCATGGCCTCGTCGATGCGCAGGCCCTCGGTATAGGGCCAGTCCAGCACGCCCGAGCGCAGGCCCGGCATCTGGGCCTTGTCGGCCAGGGTGATGAACTCGAGGTACTTGGCCTTGGAGGTGGGCTCCACTTTCTTGATCAGCTCGGCCAGCGAATAGCCGACCCAGGGGATCACCATGGACCAGCCCTCGACGCAGCGCAGCCGGTAGATGCGCTCCTCCATGGCGCTGAGCTTGAGCAGCGCGTCGAGATCAAACAGGCCGGGCTTGCCGACCTCGCCCTCGACTGCCACGGTCCAGGGCCGGGTCTTCAGCGTGCCGGCACTGCGCGCCGGATCTGCCTTGTCGGTGCCGAACTCGTAGAAGTTGTTATACGTGCTGGCGTCCTTGAAGCTGGTCGGCTTCTCCATCGTCAGCGCGCCGGGGAGGGCGCTCTTGGCGCCGGGCAGCTTGGCGGCGCTCTGTGCCAATGCCTCACGCCCGGCCCAGCCGGCCAGCGCAGCGCCGGCCGCGCCGCCTGCCATCAGGCGCAGCCAGTCGCGCCGCGCCTCGTAAATATGCTGGGGCGTGATCTCGGACGCGATCGGCTGATCGAACGGAATGGGGCGGACTCGGGGCATGCATCTCTCCTGGGGCTGTGGCTCACTGTCGGGCGAGCGCTGGCGAACCTTACGCGATAACGCTAAATCAGGGGCGCGACTCGGGTATCTGAGCAGCGCTGCGAGGCGCCTGTATCCAGTTGCGCGGGCATTGGACGCTGGCCAGGATGCGGGCGTATTCGCCGGAGCTGCGCAGCAGGGCCAGGCCGCGGTTGAAGTCGCTCAGCAGGGCGGGGCTGCGCGCCGCCTGAGGGGGCAGCAGCAAATGGGTGGTGAAGCTGTCGGTCAGGCGTCGCGGATGGGCGGCCAGCTGGGCGGCCTGGGCGGGGCTGAAGTGCTTGGACAGCAGGTCGCAGGCCACATTGAGCTCGATGGGCAGCACATCGATGCGGTCCAGCAGCAGCTTGCGCAGGCCGGTCAGGTCGTCCGGCGTGGCATCGGCCCGCAGCTCGCCCTGGTTCACCAGCTTCCAGAAGGCGGGCGTGTAGGTGTAGTCGCGGATCACGCCGATGCGCCAGGGCTTCAGGTCCTCAAGCTGCTGCCAGTCGAAGTCGAGCTCGCGGCGATGCACCATCACCCATTGCTCCACCAGCACCGTGTCGCTGAGCAGAAAGTCGCGCCGGCGTTGATCCGAAGCGCCCCAGTAAGCCGAGGCGTCCCACAGGCCGGCCTTGGTCTCCTGTTGCGCACGCGACCAGGGCAGGAAGTGATAGCTGACCCGATGCCCCCCCAGCTCGAAAGCGCGCCGGACGATCTGCAGCGCCACGCCCTGATCGGGCCGGCCGGTGGTGGCGTAGGGCGGCAGCTCGCCGGTGGCGATGCGCAGCGCCGCAGGCTGGGCTGCAGCCGCCCCGCTGATCCACAGCGCCGACAGCAGCCAGGACTTCATGACCCTGGCTCAGAGCTCGCCGTAGGAGTGCAGGCCCGACAGGAACATATTGACGCCCAGGAAGGCGAAGGTCGTGACCACCAGGCCGACCAGGGCCCACCAGGAGGCGACCACGCCGCGCAGGCCTTTCATCAGCCGCATATGCAGCCAGGCCGCGTAATTGAGCCAGACGATCAGGGCCCAGGTTTCCTTGGGGTCCCAGCTCCAGTAGCCGCCCCAGGCCTCGGCGGCCCAGAAGGCGCCCAGGATGGTGGCGATCGTGAAGAAGGCAAAGCCCAGCGCGATGGCCTTGTACATCAGGTCGTCGAGCAGGGTCAGCGAGGGCAGGCGGGCGGTCAGCTTGTCGCGCAGCAGCACGCAGACCACGAAGAAGCCCAGCACGCCGCCCATCTTGCGGGCCCAGCCGTCCAGGCCGCTGATGGTCTCGGCCGGCAGCGCGGCGCCGAAGCGCACCGCCAGTATCAGCGCGATCAGCGCGGCCGGCACGCCGATCAGGCCGATGATCAGCGCGCGCTGGGTCGCGGTCTTCAGCAGATAGGCCAGGGCCACCATCGCGGCCAGCGCGAAGGTGCCGTAGCCGACGAAATTGGCCGGCACATGGATCTTCATCCACCAGCTCTGCAGCGCCGGCACCAGCGGCTGGATCTCGTGCGCCTCGCGGCTGACCGTGTACCAGAGCAGGAAGCTGACCGCCGCGCTGATCACCAGCAGCACATAGGCGCCCAGCGCGCGGGTCTTGAAGCGGGCCTCGTAGTAGAGATAGAACAGCGCCGTCATCCAGCAGAACAGCACGAAGACTTCGTAGAGATTGCTGACCGGAATGTGGCCGATGTCCGGGGCGATCTGGTGGCTCTCGAACCAGCGCACCATGGTGCCGACCAGGGCCATGAAGACGGCGCCCCAGGTCAGCCGGGTGCCTATGGCCTCGGCGGCGCTGGTCTGGCCGCTCTTCGTGAAGAAACCGCCCCAGTAGAACAGGGTGGCCATGAAGAACAGCAGGCTCATCCACAGGATCGCGCTCTGGCTGGACAGCATGTACTTCAGCAGGAAGACCTGCTCGGCGGCGGCCAGGTCGGCGCCGAAGCTGTCGGGCGTGCGGTTGTAGAGGCTGATCGCCAGCAGGGCGGCCGTGCCGACCAGCACACACAGCAGGCGCAAAGGCTTCCAGAACCAACCCAGCGCGATCAGCGAGGGGATCGCGAAGGCCAGGATGCCTTTCTCGTAGCCATCCATCGAGGCGCCGTAGCGCAGGAAGGCGAAGGCCCCGCCGGCCAGTACCAGCAGGGCGAAGACCCAGTCCTGCCAGTCGCGCCTGGCGATCAGGCCGCGTCGTCCCAGGGGCAGTGATGCGCTGGCAGTATTCATGCTTGCTCCTTCAACAAGGCCTGTCTCAGGGCCTCAAATTCGCTATCGGTATCGGGCGAGTTGCGCGTGCAGGACAGCGCCATGCGCACCCGTGTCGTGCCATTCTGAACCGGCTCCAGCCAGATCCAAAGCCGGCGTTCCTTGATGTAGAGCATCGCAAACACACCGATGATCAGCAGGATAGCGCCGAGATAGACCAGCTTCTGGCCCGGCGCGCGCGCCACCTGGAACACGCTGGCCTGCACCTGCTTGAAGTCGGCCAGCTGCAGCAGCACCGGGGCCGGGTAGAACATGCTGTCGGACAGCGCCAGCACCGCCTGCGTCATGAAGGCCTGGGTGTTGTCGCCGGCCTCGGGCGTGGGCTGGCCGGCCTGGCTGCGGACGATCTTGTAGAGCTCGAACAGGCTGCCGTTGAGGATGCGCAGCAGCACCTCGGAGACGCGGCCGCGCTCGGCCTCGGGCACCTCGCTGTCGATGAAGGCCGACAGCGCCGGCAGGCCGCCGACCGCCGGGCCGGCTGCGGCGCCCGGCTTGATGCCCTCGGCGCCGGCAAACAGCGCCAGCGCGCGCCGCGCGGTGGCCTCCAGCTGCGGGGTCATCTGCGGTTTGTCATTGGGCGTAGCGCCCTCGGCATAGCGGCGGGCGGCGCGCTCGCGCAGGCCCGCATCGGCCAGGCCGCGGCGCAGCGCCAGCCAGCCGGCCATCTCGCCCTGCTCGTCGACCGGGATGCGCAGATAGCGGAAGGCCTCGGCCGGCGTGTCGCGCACGCCCGCCAGGTAGACCTTGTGGCCGTCCAGATCGACCGGCAGCATGTAGTTGTTGTACTCGCGGGCCTGGCCGGCGGCATCGCGCAGCTTGTAGCTGAACGAGGGGCCGACGTTCTGCAAGGCCTTCTCGGTCTTGACCTTGGCGCCGCTGCCCAGATGGGCCTGGACCGAGCTGACCAGATCGACCTTGCGCACATCGGTGCTGCCCTGGCTGGGCGCGCTCATGTTCTCGACATTGATGACGCGCAGGCCGCTGAACTCCAGCCCCAGCTTGTCGTCGCCATTGCTCAGCGAGGTGCTGCTGCCCACCGTGCCTTCGATCTCGAAGGGGGCGGCCGCGCCGCTCAGCGGCTGGGCGCGCAGGGTCAGGTGCGAGCCCCCGTCGTCGAAGCTGCTCTGGTAGATGGCCACGCCGCGGTGGTAGGCCGGCTCGTTGACCTTGACCAGGGCCTCATGGGTGGCGCCGGTCTCATGGTCGCGTATCGTGATCTCGCTGGCGAACAGCTTGGGCATGCCGGTGGCGTAGTACTCGACGATGAACTTCTTCAGCTCCACGTCGAAGGGCAGGTCCTGCAGCACCACGCCATTGGGCATGGACAGGATGGCCGTGGTGGCGCGGCCGCCCTCGGGCACCATCAGATTGCCGCGAAAGCTCGGGTTGCTGCTGGCCAGGCGGTGCTGCGGCTCGACATTCATGATCAGGCCGCCGCCCTGGTAGATGGTCTTGCCCTGGGCCCACATCATGGCCCGCACGATCAGGTCGCCGTCGAACAAGCCGCCCAGGCAGATCAGCACGATGGCGCTGTGCGCGGCCAGATAGCCGATCTTGTTGGCCGCGCCCTTGCGCGCCGCCACCATCGTGCCCTTGTCGCGGATCTGGGCGCGGGCCTTCCAGCCCTCGGCGTCCAGCAGGGCCGAGACCTGGGCATAGGCCTGCTCGGCCGGCACCGGCAGGCTGCCGATGGCCTTGTGCGGGAAGGCCTGCAGCGACTGCTCGCGGATGTGCTCCTTGTAGCTGCGCAGGTCGGCAATGATCTTGGGCGTGTTGCGGGCGATGCACAGGCTGGTCGACAGCACCAGAAAGGCCAGGATCAGCAGAAACCACCAGGCGCTGTAGACCGTGTAGATGTCCAGCTTGGCAAACACCTCGGACCAGAAGGGCCCGAACTGGTTGACATAGTTGGTCAGCGGCTCGCGCTGCTTGACCACCGTGCCTATCACCGAGGCGATGCAGATCACCGTCAGCAGCGCGATCGCGAAACGCATCGAGGACAGCAGATCGAAGAGATCGCGACCCAGGCGGGAACTCGGCGTGGGGGCGGTGGGCGTGGACTCGGACATGGCTGGCATTGTGGCGGCTGACCCCGGCTACGGGACTCGCCATGAAAAAAGGCCGGAGCTGGGCGCCGGCCTTTGCTTTCGGGAAGCGGGGTAACTGATGCGGCGCCGGGCGTTCAGCGCAGGCCGGCGATGTAGTCGGAGACGGCCTTGATCTCGCGGTCGTTCATCTTGGCCGCGATGGCCGTCATCTGGGCGCTGTTGGCGCGGGTGTTGACGCGGAAGTTGGTCAGCTGCAGCTCGGTGTAGTCGCTGTGCTGGCCCGAGAGGCGTGGGTACTGGGCCGGGATGCCGGCGCCGTTGGGGCTGTGACAGCCGGCGCAGGCGGGGATCTGGCGGTCGGCGATGCCGCCGCGATAGATCTTCTCGCCCAGGCTCACCAGTTCCTTGTTCTTCGCGAAGCCGGGCTTGGCCTGCTTGCTGGCGTAGAAGGCGGCGACATTCTTCATGTCTGCGTCGCTCAGGGTGGCGGCGAAGCCCTTCATGATGGCGTTATTGCGCTTGCCTTCCTTGAACTCCAGCAGCTGCTTGGACAGGTAGTCCGGGTGCTGGCCCTGCAGGATGGGGTTGGCGGGGCTGCCGCGCGAACCGTCGGCCGTGTGGCAGGCGGCACAGACCTGGGTGGCGATGGCCTGACCCTTGGCCAGATCAGGCTTGGCTTGCACCGGGGCACCGCTCGCAAAGGCTGCGGCAGCAAACGTCAAACCAGACAACAGGATAGCGGCAGTCTTCATGAGTTTTATCGAGGTTCGGTAAGCGCAACTGCGGGATTTTACAATGGCAATCCAACAAGCCCGGTATCTTCATGACCAACACCACCCCGAACCCACCGCAAACCAACGCCGCCGAGGCGGGTTTGCTCACTGACAAGATGGTGTTGGGCTGGACCCACACCGCCCGTTTTCTGACCACCGCCAGCGAGCTGGTGCACCTGCCGCCCAATGAGCTGCCGGAGATCGCCTTCGTCGGCCGCTCCAATGCCGGCAAGTCGACCGCGATCAATACGCTGGCCCAGCAGAAACGGCTGGCTTTCGCGTCCAAGACGCCTGGGCGCACACAGCACATCAATCTGTTCGAGCTCGGTCCCAAGGATGCGGCCAATGCCTGGTTCGCCGATCTGCCCGGCTATGGCTATGCGGCGGTGGCCCGCTCGGCCAAGCTGCGCTGGCAGAAGGTGATGGCCGACTATCTGGAGGTGCGGCGCAGTCTGTCGGGCGTCGTGCTGATGGTGGATTCGCGCCTGGGCCTGACCGACCTGGACAAGCAGTTGCTGGAGTTTGTTGCGCCGCGCGTCGGCAACGGCGAGGTCAAGCTGCTGGTGCTCCTGACCAAGTCCGACAAGCTCAATCGCAAGGAGGCCAACGCCGCGCTGGCCGCCTGCCAGGCCTTTCTGGGCGAGCTGGCGACCGAGGAGTCGGATGTGGCGGTGACGCTGTTCTCGGCGCTGAAGAAGCAGGGCGTGGCCGATGTCGCCCGCATCCTCTACGAATGGGTGCAGGCCGCACCCAAGATCAGCGAAAACCCCGAAGCGGCGCTGTCGCCCGATTGACAGGGCGTTCCGGCCGGCCCGGCCGATACTGGCCGGCTTCGGGAGATGCCCATGATCGAGACCTTCGAGCTGCCGCTGCCGCACGGCATCACCTTGTCGTGCCGGGCCTGCGGTCCCACCGATGCACCGCGGCTGGTGTTCCTGCATGGCTTTCCCGAGGCGGCCTTTGTCTGGGACGAGCTGATGCAGATGCTCGCGCCGCGCTTTCGCTGCGTCGCGCCGAATCTGCGCGGCTACGAGCGCTCCAGCAGCCCGGCCGAGGTCGAGGCCTACCGGGCCAAGCACCTGATGGCCGATATCAAGGCCTTGATCGCGGCCACCGGCGACGGCCCGCTGGCGGCCCTGGTCGCGCATGACTGGGGCGGGGCGGTGGCCTGGAATCTGGCGGTGCAGGCGCCGGCGCTGATGCGCCAGCTGGTCATCATCAACTCGCCGCATCCGGGCACCTTTCTGCGCGAGCTGCAGCTCAATCCGGCACAGCGCGAGGCCAGCGCCTATATGAACTGGCTGTGCCGGCCCGATGCCGAGGCGCTGCTGGCCGCGGACGACTACGCGCGGATGTGGCCCTTCTTCACCGAGATGGGCGGCGCGGCCTGGCTCAGCGATGCGCTGCGCCAGCGCTACCGCGAGGTCTGGGATCAGGGCCTGAGCGGGCCGCTGAACTACTACCGCGCCTCGCCGATGCGCCCGCCGACGCCCGAGGACCCCGGCGCGATGGCGCTGAGCTTTGCGCCCGAGTTCGTCACCGTCAGGCTGCCGACCCTGGTGATCTGGGGCGAGGAGGACCGCGCGCTGCCGCCCGGCATGCTGGACGGGCTGGCGCAGTTCGTGCCGCAGCTGGACTTGCAGCGGGTGGCCGGGGCCGGCCACTGGATCGTCCACGAGCGGCCGGCGCTGCTGGCCGAGGCCATCCTCAGGGTCTGCCGATGAAGAGGTAGACGGCCGTGCTGCCGCGCGGCGCATGGCCCAGGGCCAGGTAGAGCGGGCCCAGGCCGGTGTCGGCGCCGACGAAGACGCTCATGGCCTTGCGCAGATCTCGCAGCGAGGCTTCGTGGCGGCTGCCCCAGGCATTGCCGAGCTCCAGCGAACCGCCGACGAAGAAGCCCCGGGTCAGCAGCGGGGTCTCGCGCAAACGCATGTAGTAGCTAGCGCGGCCGAACACCAGACTTTGGCCTACCAACTGATCGGGCTGATAGCCGGAGAGCTGCTGGAAACCGCCCAGCGCATAAGGCCCCTGGGTCGAGTCCTCGCGCTGCTTGGCGTCGAAGAGGCGGGTGTGCAGGTTCAGCGTGTGGGCGCCCCAGCTCTTGACGCCGGTGGCCTGCAGCTCCAGGCGCTGGAAATGGGCGCGCCTGACATCCGGCCCCGACTGGCGGCCACCGGCCAGCTCGGCCAGCAGGCGGTAGCCGTTCTGCGGAAAGTTGGCGAAGTCCAGCTGGTCGACCACCGCCTTCACACGCAGGCCGCGTTCGCGCCAGGTCTGGTTCAGGATGCCGTCGGGCACATCGATCGTCAACAGGTCGGGGCTGATGCGCCAGTTCTGCTGCATCAGCCCCAGGCGCAGCTCGCCGAGCCGGCCCCAGGGCTGGCCGATGTCCAGTCCCAAGGTGGCGCTGCGCCTGCCCAGGCGGGCGCGGCCCTGGCCGCTGTCCGCGTCGTAGAGCGTGATCGAGCGCCGCTCCAGCTCACCCCAGCCGGAGACGAACCAGTCGTTCGAGGTGCCCAGCTTGGCGATCAACGGGTGGTAGAGCTCGCTGTAGAGGCGCGGCGTCTGGCCCAGGGTCAGCTGGTTGCGCCACTCGGTGCCCTGGGGCGTCAGCCAGTGGCGGTTGTGGCTGATGCGGATATTGAAGGCGCTCTCGCCGGAGAAGTCGGTGCTGAGGTCCAGGCCGATGCGGAAGTAGTTGGGGCCCCAGGATTTGTCCTCCATCGCGAACACCAGTGCATCGCCCTCGGAGCGGGCCGCGATATGGAAATCGACCCGCTCGTAGTCGCCCGAGGAGGCGAGCAGCTGCGCATCGCGCTCGGCCCGCGCGGCGTCGAAGGCCTGGCCGGGCTGGCTGGCCAGCTGGGCGGCAAAGCGCTCGGGATGGCTGCGCTCGCTGCCCTCGAACTCGATGGCAGCGAGCCGCGCATGGGGTGTGCTCGCGGGCGTGCGGGCCAGCCGCCATTGCGCATAGGTCTCGGGGCTGACCGCCAGCGGCCGCAGCTGGGCCAGCATCGCTTCGGCGGCGCGTTCGCCCTGCTGTATCAGGTCGCGGGCGCGGTCGAAGTCGCCCGAACCCAGCTTGCCCAGCTCGGGCGTGATCAGCACATCCTCGGCCCACAGGCTGGCGATGCTGCGCTGCACGTTCTGCTCGGTCAGGATATTGATCATTTGCGCGGTCACGCCGACCAGCGAGGACAGGGCCTCGCGCGCGGCCAGCGGCGTGCCGACATTGACCGCGATCAGGCGCTCGGCGCCCTGGCGGCGCGCCACATCGACCGGCAGGTTGTTGACCAGACCGCCATCGCCGAGGATGCGGCCCTTGCTCTCGACCGGCGCGAACACGCCCGGCACGCTCATGCTGGAGCGCATCGCCAGGGCCAGATCGCCCTGGTCCGACACCACCTGGCTGCCGCTTTCCATATCGGTGGAGATGGCGCGAAACGGGGTCGGCAGCGCGTCGAACTGCTCGATATTGCGCACCGGCTGGGTGTAGCGGCGCAGCAGGATCTCCAGGCCGCGGCTGGACAGCGTGCCCTGCGGCGCGCGGAACTCGCCGTCGCGCATGCCCAGCTCCAGCACGGCGGAGAACTCGAAGTCCTCTTCCTTGCGGCGCTGCGACAGGTTCTGGCGCTCGACCCGGCTGGCGAACACCCGGTCCCAGGCCAGCGGCAGCAGTTCGCGCTCCAGGTCGGCGGCGCTCATGCCGCTGGCATAGAGCCCGCCGATGATGGCGCCCATCGAGGTGCCGGTGATCAGATCGACCGGGATGCGCTCGCGCTCCAGCACCTTGAGCACGCCCACATGGGCCAGGCCGCGGGCGCCGCCGCCCGACAGCACCAGGCCCAGCTTGGGGCGGACGGCCGTGGTCGAGGGGCTTGCCGGGGTCGGGTCTTGCGCCCAGCTGCTGCCGCCGCAGATTAGCAGCAGGGCCAGGGTCAGGGCGGGTCTTCTCATCAGGCCTCGTCGCTCAGATCTTGCATCAGCGTGGCGACGGCGCGCTGCACCAGATCGTCCTCTTCGAGTACCGCGATCAGGCCATGGGCCAGCAGCTGCTCCAGCGCGCCGCGGGTCAGCGAGTGGCGGTCCTCGGCGTCCTGCCCGACGAAGAGGAAGAACTGCCGGCTTTCGCTGACCCAGGCGAGCTGGGCGGTCAGCCACTGGCTCTGCACAAACATGTGGTACCAGGCGCCGATGCGCAGGGCCTCGATCCAGGTCTGCAAGGCCAGCTTGGGATCGGCGCCCAGCTGCTGGTCGTACAAGGTCACCGGCACGGTGGGCAGGCGGCCGCGGTCGACCGCCTCATGGGCCCAGCGCGAGGGCATCTGCGATTCGCGCTCGCTGAGCAGCTGGCGCAGCCGCGCCTCGGGATCGGCGTCGGGCTTGGGGCCTTGGTCGGGCTGCGGCGCGGCCACCTGCTGGCCCAGCAACAGCCGGCCATGCAGGCGCATCAGCTCGTCGAACAGGCTCTGGCGCTGCGGGGCCGGCAGGGCCACGCTGTCGCAGCCGGCCTGCAGCTTCTGGATCAGCGCCGGCAGCTCGGCGCGGCGACGCAGGCGCTGGGCCTCGTCGACCGGCAGGCGCAGGCTGTCCAGCAACTGATCGACCAGCGCGATCTGGGCATGGGCCTGCGGGGCGTCCTGCCCATGCTCGACCATGGCCTGGACGATGACGCGGGCCCAGACCTTGTGCAGGAACTGGCGCAGCAGCGGAGTGGTCTGGGCGTCCGGTGCATCGTCGAGCTGGGCCTGGACCTGCTCGCGCAGCAGGGCCAGCCAGGGCTGGCGCTGCTGCTCGCGCTCCAGCAGGGCCAGCGCGCTGGCGCTGCTTTCGCTGCGCCGACGGGCCTGGGCACCGATATGCGCGTCGACCTCGCCGAGCAGCTGCAGGAATTGCGCGGCGCTGGGCTGGGGCTGGCTCAGCAGCGAGCCGATGTGCTGATCCATGAACTGCAGGAAGTGCTGCAGCCCGGCATCGTCGGCGCGCTCGAAGGCCGCGCCATGGGCGGCGACCCGGTTCAGCAGCTGCCAGGTCGGATGGTCCTGGCGGCGCAGGAGGCTGATGTCGCTCATCGCCAGGCGGGCCACCGCGACCTGCAGGCGCGCCAGCAAGGCCTTGACCGGCGGCAGCAGCTCCGGGTCGGCCAGGATCTGGTCGTACAGGCGCGACAGCATGTCCTTGCCGCCTGCGCCGCTGGCCACTGCGGGTCCGAGGCGCTGCGGCCGCGAGTTGTAGGCGTCGACACGGCGCGCCAGGCTGTCCAGCGTGGCGGGCTCGACGGTCTCCTGAAAAATGCTGCCGGCGTGGCGCAGGCGCTGCTGGTCGCTTTGCTGCATCGCCGTGCTGCCGGCGATCAAGGGGGTCAGCTCGGCCGCTCGCAGCTCGGCGCACAACTGGCCGTACAGCCGGCTCAGGCCCTGGGCCAGCGGCTGGGCGGCCGCGCGCATCAGCGCGTACTGTCCCTCGGGGTCAAGCTGCACGGGCTGCAAGGCCTGCAGCAGGCCCTGGGCAAACAGCGCGGGCCGGAGGGGGTTGTCGTTCTTGCGCGGGCGGGCCGTGCCGCGCAGCGCGGCAAAGAAATTGCCGAGCTGGTGCAGCTCGGCGCGGCAGTGGTCTTCGACCGCCTGGATCACATGGGCGACGGCCACGTCCTGCAGCGCCTGCTGCTCGTCCACCAGGCTCAGCGTGTCGAGGCTGACCGCCTTGCGGTGCAGCGGGTCTTCACCCCGGGCGGCGGCCTCCAGCAAGGGGGTCAGGGCTTGCTCGAAACGCTCGGCGAAGCGCAGACGCTGGCGCTGCCAGGCGTCCAGCAGCAGATGCTGTTGCGGGCGGCCGCCGAGCTCGTCCGGTATCCGGTCCAGCAGATGGCGGCTGAGCAGGCCCAGCTGGGCTTGGGCGTCTTGGACGAGGGCGGCAAGGGTGGGTGCGGGCATGGAGAGGGCGGACCGATTCTTGCCCGGATTATGCGGCTGGGCCCGGACGAAAAAAGGGGCCGCATTCGCGGCCCCTTTCGAGACGGTCAGACTTGTTGCACGGGTGCCGCAGGCACCCGGCGTGGTCTTACATGTCCATGCCCATGCCGCCCATGCCGCCCATGCCGCCAGGCATGCCGCCGGCCGGAGCCTCGTCCTTCGGGGACTCGGCCACCATGGCTTCGGTGGTCAGCATCAGCGAAGCGACCGATGCGGCGTTCTGCAGGGCAGTGCGCGTCACCTTGGTCGGGTCCAGGATGCCCATTTCGATCATGTCGCCATAGGTGTCGTTGGCGGCGTTGAAGCCGTAGTTGCCCTTGCCGGCCAGCACGGCGTTCACGACGACGGAGGCTTCGCCACCGGCGTTGTAGACGATCTCGCGCAGCGGGGCTTCGATGGCCTTCAGCACCAGCTTGATGCCGGCGTCTTGATCGGCGTTGTCGCCCTTGATCTCGCCAGCGGCTTGCTTGGCGCGCAGCAGGGCCACGCCACCACCGGCCACGATGCCTTCTTCAACGGCGGCACGGGTTGCGTGCAGCGCGTCTTCGACACGGGCCTTCTTTTCCTTCATTTCGACTTCGGTGGCGGCGCCAACCTTGATCACGGCAACACCGCCGGCCAGCTTGGCCACGCGCTCTTGCAGCTTCTCACGGTCGTAGTCGCTGGTGGCTTCCTCGATCTGGATGCGCACTTGCTTCACACGAGCCTCGATGTCGGCAGCGGCGCCAGCACCGTCGATGATGGTGGTGTTTTCCTTGCCCACTTCGACGCGCTTGGCCTGGCCCAGATCGGCCAGCGTGACCTTCTCCAGCGTCAGGCCGACTTCTTCGGCGATGACCTTGCCGCCGGTCAGGATGGCGATGTCTTCCAGCATGGCCTTGCGACGGTCGCCGAAGCCCGGAGCCTTGACGGCCACGACCTTCAGGATGCCGCGGATGGTGTTGACCACCAGGGTCGCCAGCGCTTCGCCTTCGACTTCTTCAGCGATGATCAGCAGCGGACGGCCGGCCTTGGCCACTTGCTCCAGCGTGGGCAGCAGGTCGCGGATGTTCGAGATCTTCTTGTCGAACAGCAGGACGAAGGGGTTGTCCAGCAGCGCGGCTTGCTTCTCGGGGTTGTTGATGAAGTAGGGCGACAGGTAGCCGCGGTCGAACTGCATGCCTTCGACGACGTCCAGCTCGCTGTCCAGGCTCTTGCCGTCTTCGACGGTGATGACGCCTTCCTTGCCGACCTTGTCCATCGCCTCGGCGATGATGCGGCCCACTTCCACATCGCTATTGGCCGAGATCGTGCCAACCTGAGCGATTTCCTTGGAGGTGGTGGTGGCCTTCGAGGCGGCCTTCAGCTGGGCGACCAGGGCCGTGACGGCCTTGTCGATACCGCGCTTCAGGTCCATCGGGTTCATGCCGGCGGCCACGTACTTCATGCCTTCGCGCACGATGGCCTGGGCCAGCACGGTGGCGGTGGTGGTGCCGTCACCGGCGTTGTCAGAAGTCTTGGAAGCGACTTCCTTGACCATCTGGGCGCCCATGTTCTGCAGCTTGTCCTTCAGCTCGATTTCCTTGGCCACGGACACACCGTCCTTGGTCACGGTGGGGGCGCCGAAGGAGCGCTCGAGCACCACGTTGCGGCCCTTGGGGCCCAGGGTCACCTTGACCGCGTTGGCCAGGATGTTCACGCCTTCAACCATGCGAGCACGAGCTTCGCCGCCAAAGATTACGTCTTTTGCTGCCATGTGTATTTCTCCGAATTCTTTAAGGTGTCAGATCTTGGGGTGCGCCGACTTACTTGGCGACAACAGCAAACAGATCTTCTTCGCGCATCACCAGCAGTTCGTCGCCGTCGACCTTGACGGTCTGGCCGCTGTACTTGCCGAACAGCACGCGGTCGCCGACGGCCACGTTCAGGGCGATGAAGTCGCCCTTCTCATTGCGCTTGCCCGGGCCCACGGCCAGGACTTCGCCCTGATCGGGCTTCTCTGCGGCGTTGTCGGGGATGACGATGCCAGAGGCGGTCTTGGTTTCTTGTTCCAGACGCTTGACGATCACACGATCGTGCAGAGGACGCAGTTTCATTTCATCTCCTTGAGAGTGGTGCTAGATCAATGGGTGCACTGTGAATCGAGCACCCATTCACATGCGAAGACCCGTCATGGCGAAGCCGTTTCGGATCGTTAGCACTCTATCTTGGTGAGTGCTAGCAGACGGATTATAGGGTTGTGCCGAGGGCTTTCAAGAGGGGCGGGCAGGAATCTGCCGAAACAGTGGCCGCGGCCGGGGCTAGACTCGGTCGTGGGATGTAGGCCCGCTGCCTCATCCACTCCCTGCAACCGACTGGAGATCAGCATGACGCTACGTTCCTACCTTGCTGCGGCCGCCTTGATGGCCTCCAGCGCGACGTTCGCCTTCCACTGCCCCGCCGACATGAAAAAGATCGACGAGGCGCTGGCCAAGAGCCCCAAGCTCACGGCCGAGCAGATCGGTGATGTGAAGAAGCTGCGCGCCGACGGCGAAGCCTTGCACAAGGCCGGCAAGCACCAGGAGTCGGTCGACACGCTGGCCAAGGCGATGAAGATCCTCGACATCAAATAGCGCCCCTCCCGGCCGTCGCAACAGGGGCCGGGGCCCTGCCGCTAGCTCTTCGGCGTGGCGGGCTTGTCGACCGGCCCATCCGCCCCGGTATTGCCCAGCTCCGGATGGCTGCGATTGAGGTCGCCCGGCGCCTCCGGGCCGGTCTGCCCCGTCTCGCCGAGACGATGGTCTTCGTTGTCGTGTTCGAGCCCGCCCTGCAGGCCGGGCGGAAAGTCCTGCTGTCTGCGTCCACTCATGATGCAAGCTCCTCGGAAATCCATGCTTCGCGACAGGCCCAGTATGGATGGATATGAAAATGGAGCAAACCCTCCCGACACCAGCCATGCAAAAAGATCCCTGCCAAGCCCTGCGCATCGCGCTCCTCGACCTGCATCGCGTGCTGGTCGAGTTGGAGCGGCGCCAGTACGAGAAACAGCACGGCCGGCAATCGTCCGGCGACTTCCTGCAGGTGATGGCCTATGCCGATGAGATGCGTTGGCTCGAACCGCTGAGCCGTCTGATCGTGATGCTGGACGAAGCGCTGGACGGTGACGGCGACGCCCTCTCGGCCCCGGCGGCCGTGGCCCAGCGCGCCCGCGAGCTGTTGAGCCTGGACCGGCACAGCAGCGAGCTCTTCACGACGCGCTATCTCTGGCATTTCGATGCGGCACCGGAATTGGTGCAAGCGCATGCGTTGGCGCTGGCGGCGCTCAAGCGTGCCGGGTCGTCGGTCCCCCAAGCTGGGACCTGAGCGCTCGCGCCCGGCGGCCGGCTTCGATCGTTCAGGCGCTGATCGGCCGGCTGGCCGAGCGGCGCGCCGCTCGCAGCCGACGCACCTGCAGCGTGGCGCCGATCAGAAACAGCAGGAAGATCACGCCGACCACCTTCTCGAGTTTCGGGTCCTCCGGGCTGCTGAACAGCGGTGCGCCGCTGGGCAGGCGGGTGAAGGTCTCGGTGACGCCGGGGATCATGTGGAAGAACACCGTCAGCGAGTAGCTGACCGTCTCGACATAGGGCGCGGCGTGGCCCAGCAGCCGGCTGTGGCCGGCCACGGTGGCCAGGCCCAGCACCAGCAGGGTCACGATGCCCAGCACATGGGGCTTGCCGAAGCCGCCGTGCTCGAAGATGCCGAAGCCGGTCAGGCAGGTCAGCACCGTAGCCCAGATATAGAGCTTGCCGACCGGCCGGTCCGGCAGGATGGCCCCGTCGCGCAGCAGGGCGACCAGGGCGGCGGCCAGCGCCACCAGGCTGATCAGGGTGTGGATGAAGCCGAGCGTCGTCAATCCGAACATGGGGTTCTCCTCGAGGCGATGAGGTTCAGCGCCGAGCTTGGGTTGCCGTGGGCTGACCATGCCCCAGTTTCGCCTTCTTTGGATCCGTCGTGTGGCCTGCCACCGGCTCGGCCGTAAGAGGCAGACAAGGGTATTTCCAGCCTGTGTAGGACGCCAACCCGGCCGCGACCCGCTACCCGACTACGCCCGATGGCGTATCCGGACTACCGTCGGTCGGCCGGGGCGGCCCTACTGTCGAGGTCTTCATAAGGAGACCTTCATGGCACTCAGCACCATCCTGCTCATCGTCCTCGTCCTGTTCCTGATCGGCGCGCTGCCCTCCTGGCCGCACAGCCGCAACTGGGGCTATGGCCCCAGCGGCGGCCTGGGACTGATCGTCGTGATCCTGATCGTCCTGCTGCTGCTGGGACGGATCTAGGCCCTGCTCAGGCCTTCGCCGCCGGCTTGGTATTGACCGCCAGGCACAGCAGGCCGGTCAGCAGGGCCAGGCCCACATGCAGGGCGTAGACCGCGTCGAAGTCGGCGCGCTGCAGCTGCGCATGGCCGAGCAGCAGCACGGTCAGCGCCACGCCCAGCACCGCGCCGATCTGGCGGGTGGCCTGGTTGACGGCGCTGCCGACCGCGTAGTGCTGGGCCGGCAGCCCCATCACCGCCGCACCCGACAGCGAGGGCAGCACCATGCCGACACCGATGCCGCTGAGCAGCAGGCCCGGCAGCCATTGCGTCAGATAGGCCGGCTCGACGCCCGGCACCAGCAAGAACCACAGGCCGCTGCAGGCATAGACCAGCGCACCGCCGACCAGAAAGGGCCGGTGGCCATGCCGGGCCGCGAGCCGGCCGGTCAGGATGGCCGAGGGCATCACCAGCAGCGGGCCCGGGGTCACGGCTAGGCCGGCCTGCGGCAGGCTGTAATGCCAGATCTGCGCCATGTAGAAGAAGAAGGTGAAGAACATCATCGCGAACGCGGTGCCAAAGGCCAGCGTCGCCAGGTTCACATAGCGGTAGGTCCGGCTGCGGAACAGTGCCAGGTCCAGCAGCGGCGCCGGCGCATGGCGGGCCCACAGCACGAAGCCGATCAGCGCGACCAGGCCCAGCGCGCCGGCCATCAGCAGCTCGTCGCGCCGCCAGCTCGGCGACTCCGACTGCACGATGGCCAAGGTGATCGCGCCGACGCCGACGATCAGCAGGCTCATGCCCACCAGATCCAGCGGTCGCCGCACCTCGGGCCGGCGCACCTCGCCCAGCAGCCGCGCGCCGAACCACAGCGACAGCGCGCCCAGCGGCAGGTTCAGGTAGAAGGCCCAGGGCCAGCCGATGCTGTCGACCACCAGCGAACCGAGGCTGGGCCCGACCGCCGCCGCCAGGGCGCCGACCGCCCCCCACAAGCTCACCGCCACCGCGCGCCGCGAGGCCGGAAACGCCGCCAGCACCAGCGACAGCGAGGCGGGCGTCAGCAGCGCCGCGCCGATGGCCTGCAGCACCCGCGCCGCGATCAGCCAGCCGACGCTGCCGGCCAGACCGCAGGCCGCCGAGGCCGCCAGGAACAGCACGACACCGATCATGAAGACGCGCTTGCGGCCGTGCGCATCGGCCAGGCCGCCGGACGGGATCAGCATCGCCGCATAGACCACCGTGTAGGCATTCAGCACCCAGGACATATCGGCCGCCGTCGCCGCCGGAAAGGCGGCTCGCAAGCTGCCGAAAGCGGCGAACAGCAGGGTGCTGTCCAGCGAGACCAGGAAGACGGCGACGCTGGCAATCCAGAACACCGGCCAGGGTGAGCGGGTGCCGCCGGCGTCAGCGGGCGGGGTGGCGGTGGCGGCGAGGCTGCTCATGGCTCGGGGCCGCGTTCAGTGCGACAGCGCCTGCAGATAGACGCCGGCCGCCAGGCCCTGCTTGACCTGGCGCGTGACTTCGTCGGCCAGCACCTCGGTGGCGCCGGCGGCCAGGCCGTCGAAGGCCTGGGCAACCACGGCCTCGGGCGTGGTCTTGGGCACATCGAGGCCCTGGGTCAGGTCGGTGTCGACAAAGCCCATATGCAGGCCGGTCACCAGGGTGCCCTGGCCGCTGAGTTCCTGGCGCAGGCCATTGGTCAGCGCCCAGGCTGCCGACTTGGTCGCACCATAGGTGGCCAGCAGGGGCCCATTGATCCAGCTGGCGATCGACAGCACGTTCAGCAAGGCGCCGCCGCCATTGGCGGCCAGCACCGGCGCGAAGGCGCGAGCCATGCGCAGCGGACCGAAGTAGTTGGTGTCCATCTGGCGCTGCGCGGCCTCGATTGCATCGGGCGCGAGGAAGCCGCCCAGCGTGGCGATGCCGGCGTTGTTGATCAGGATGCTGACATCGCTGCACTGCGCCGCGACCGCCGCGATGTTCTCGGCATTGCTGACATCGAGCCGTATCGGCACGACGCCGGGCAGGCTGATGCTGCCCGGGTCGCGGGCGGCTGCGTAGACCTTGCGCGCGCCGCGGGCCAGGGCTTCGCGGGCAAAGGCCAGGCCGAGGCCGCGATTGGCGCCGGTGATCAAAACAACGGAGTTTTCGAACTTCATGGTGGGTCTTTCAGGCAAGTGGGTTGAGTGGAAATATGACGATCGTCATAAATTGAGGCGAAAGCAAGTCTCGGATGCCGGGGCTTGCGCTGTTCCTAAGGGGAGAGGGCGGACCGGGCCTTCTGCCCGTGACGGGCCAGCAAGGCCTGGCGATTGGCGGCCAGCAGCGCATGGCCGTCGGCGTTGTCGCCCAGCGCGCGGGCCAGTTGCAGCGCGCCGACCAGGCTGCTGACGATGACGCGAGCCTCGTCGGCGTCGGCCGTGGGCAGCACCTGCTGCACCCGCGTCATCAGGGCCTGGACCCGGCTGCGCCCGGCCTCCAGCACCTCGGCCGACTGGCGCGGCATCTCCGAGGCCAGCGCCGCCACCGGGCAGCCGGCCTCGGGGGCGGCCAGATGCGTGGGCGACAGATAGCCCTCGACCAGCGCGACGAAGGGGTCGCTGCCCTGTTGCCCGGCCTTGGCCAAACGCGAAGTGAGCCTGCGCTCACTGTCACGGCCCGCCCATTCCATGGCCTCGGCCAGCATCGCGTCGCGGGAGGAGAAGTGGGCATAAAAGCCGCCATGGGTCAGGCCGGCCTGCTTCATCAGATCGGCCACGCCGATGCCGCCATAGCCGACGCGCCGGATCTCGCGCGCCGCCGTCTCGAGGATGCGCTCGTGGGTCAGTTCCTTGCGGCTGGGTGTGCTGGCGGTCACTGGGCTTTGTTTGAAAATATGATGATCGTCATATTAGACTGCGCCCAGCGGCCGCGTCAAGCGCCTTGTCGGGTTCAGGGCTTTTGCCGGCCGCTCAGCAGCGGGCGGCGGCGCGGCGGGCCCGGCGCAGCTGCTGGTCCGAGCTGAAGCCGGCTTGCAGCGCTGCCTGGCTGGCCGCGAGGCCGGCGGCCTGCGCCTGGCGGGCACGTTCAAGCCGTATCGCCTGCAGATAGTGCAGCGGCGTCACGCCGGCATGGGCGGCGAACAGCCGGCTCAGATGGCGCGGCGTCACATGGGCGGCCTCGGCCATGCGGGCCAGGCTCCAGTCCTCGGTCGGGTCGGTGCAGATCGCGTCCTGCACGCGGTGCAGGGCCGGGTGCAGATGGTGGCGGTGCGCCAGCATGGGTGACAGCTCGGGGTCGGCCGTACCGCGGCGCAGATAGACCACCATGGTCTGCGCGACCGTCGCGGCCAGCGCCGCGCCGCACAGCTGGGCGATCAGGTGCAGGGCCAGATCGATGCCGGCGGTGATGCCGGCGCTGCTGGCCAGCGGACCGTCGAGCACGAAGACGCGGTTGTCGACCACCTGGGCGCGCGGCTCGGCCTGGCGCAGCGCGTCCAGCAGCTCGTGATGAGTGGTGCAGCGCCGCCCGGCCAGCAGGCCGGCCTCGGCCGCCAGCAGCGCGCCGGAGCAGACCGTCAACAGCCGTCCGCCGCCACTCAGCAAGACCTGACCCTGCTGCGCGAGCCAGCGCAGGCCCGCGAGTTCGGCCGCCAGCCCGGCGCTGTCGGGCGGCGGCTCGCCGGGCAGCTCGCTGCGGCAGCCGACCAGCACCAGCCAGCTGTCGCTGGCCAGCGCCGCCGGCAGCGGCTCCAGCCCGGCGACCGCGAGACCCACCGAGCTGAGGCATTGCGGCTGTGCCGCGATGAAGCGCAGCCGAAAGGCCGGCGGCCGGCCGCGCCCGGCCAGGGCCTGGTTGGCCAGCCGGAAGGCCTCGGCCGGCCCGGCCAGGTCCAGCAGCAGCGCGCGCGGCTGCACCAGCATCAAGACATCAATTGCGGACATGGCCGCCAGCTTAACGCCCGAGCGCCTGCCGGGCCCGCTGCAGCGCTTGCTCGGCCGTGCAGACCTGGGCGAAGCGGTCCTGCAGCACGGTCTCGGTGCGCAGCTTCAGCTCGGCCGCGCTGAGCGTGGCGCCACTGGCGTGTGTCATCGCGAAAGTCAGCGTCGCCTCGCTCACATAGTCGACCAGCCAGCCCTCGTCGCTGGCATGGCGGGTGGTGGTCTCGCAGCATTGCTCGCTGCGGATGCCGCTGACGATCAGACGCTGGATGCCGTGCTGGTGCAGCCAGACCGCCAGGCCGGTGCCGACCAGGGCGCTATGCCGGTGCTTGATGAACTCGGCGGCCGCCTCGTAGCGCGGCAGTTCCTCCAACGGCGTGACCAGGCCCGAGGCCAGCGCGAAGGCGTTGTCGGCGTGCTCCGGGCCGTCGCTGTGCAGGATGCGGACGATGGGCAGGCCCAGGGCCTGCGCGCCTTCTATCAGGCGGGCGTTGGCGGCCAGGAAGTCGGGCAGATCGGCCGCGCTCCAGTAGGGGCGGTGGCGAAAGGATTCCTGGATGTCGATCAGCAGCAGGGCGGTTTTCATGACGGGCACTCCGATGGGTTTGAGTGCGTCGATCTTGCCTTCGGGAGCCCACCGCGTCGCGCCGGGTCCGGACCGCCTGCGGTCAAATCAGGACATCATGATCAGGGCTTCAGCCCGAGCGCCTTCCAGCCGTCCAGGCCGAGCTTCTCCAAGGTCGCCATATTGGCTTCGTAGATCGCGTCGGTGTCGGTCATGGTCTCGACGGCACGCTCAATGCTGCTTTCGCGCAGGATGTGCAGGGTCGGGTAGGGTGAGCGATTGCTGTAGTTGCTGATGTCGTCTGGCGCGGTGCCGTCGAACTGGTACTGGGGATGGAAGCTGGCGATCTGCAACTCGCCGTCCAGCTCCAGGTCCTCGACCAGGGCATCGGCGGCGCCGATGAAGTCGTTGAAGTCGAGGAAATCCTGCAGCACCTGCGGGTGTATCACCAGCGTGGTCTCTATCTCGTCGGGGTCGCTGCGGCGCAGCAGCAGCAGCTCCTTGGCCAGCTCCTTCAGCAGTTCCTCGGGTGTGGTCGCGTCGCTAACCACATAGCGCAGCCGATTATTGACATGCACGCTCTTGGCGAAGGGGCAGAGGTTGAGGCCGATCACGGCCTTCTCCAGCCAGGCGCGGGTGTCGGCTTCGATCTGTGCGGCGGTCGTCATGCGCTCAGGCCCCGGATCGCCTGGCGGGCGGCTTGCTGGGCCTGGTCCAGGATCTGTTGTTTCCACTCGTAGCTATCGATATAGAAGGCGTCGCGGATCTGGCGCTTGATCTGGGCGGCCTGCTCGGCCGGCGCCTCGGGATGGGCTTCCAGCCAATGGTCGGCGCGCAGCGCACCGATCATCTGATCCAGCGGCAGGGTGCCGTATTCCAGCGCGATGCCGGTGTAGGCGGCATCGGGGCAGGCATCGGCGACGGCGGTCCACATCAGGCCCACCAGCGGCGCAGAGCTGGAACTGCCGTCGTAGATCGAGGTCACCTCGGGGCCCCACCAAGCGCGTGCGCGCGCCAGCGCGGCCGCATCGTTCTTGCAGGCAAAGATGCGCTCGCCATGGCCGCTGGGGCCCAGGCCGGTGTGCAGATCGATCCAGGCGATCGCCTCGGCAGCCTGGCCCTGTTCTTCGAGCACGTGGCGCAGGGTGACATTGCTCCAGGTCGGCGCATGGCCGCCGTAGAACAGGCCCAGCTCATGAGCGTACTGGCCGCTGGTGATCGCGGTCTGCAGCCCGCGCTCGCCGTGCCGGGCGGCATAGTCGGACAGTACCGCCTCGTCGGCCGGCGTCGGCGGCCAGTGCGCCGGGATCAGCGCAGCGGCGATCTCGTCGTAGCCGGCGTTGTGCGGTAGCGGCTGGTGGAAGTCGTGGAAGTTGCGGTTCAGGTCTACCCCCTCCTGCGTGACGCGGCGCCACCAGGAGAAGCCATGCGGGTTCAGCGCGTGGATATAAAGCACGGCCACGCCGCTGGTCTTGACGGCTTCATGCCAGTCCGGATCGGACAGCAGGCCGGTCTGCACACCCGAGCCGCAAAAGCCCTCGACGCCGTGGCAGGCGCTGCTGATGATCAGCAGCCGCTTCGCATCGCGCGGGCCCTGGCGCACCACATCCATGGCCAGGCGCTCACCGTCGCGACCCAGCAGCGGATGCCAGTGCGGCTCATTGTCCAGCCCGGCGGCCTCGACGGCGGCCAGGAACTTGCTGCGCGCCTCGGCGTAGCTCTGAGAAAAGAAGAGGGCAGCGGACATCAGGGCTTGGGCGAGTTCAACCAGGTTTCGGCCATGCGCACCCACATCGAACCGCCCAGCGGGATCAGCTCGTCGTTGAAGTCATAGCTGGGGTTGTGCAGCATGCAGGGGCCCAGGCCATGGCCGCCCTCGCGGTGCGTGCCGTCGCCATTGCCGATCAGGAAATAGCAGCCGGGTTTTTCGAGCAGGAAGAAGCTGAAGTCCTCGGCGCCCATGGTCGGCTCGAACTCCTGCACGTTCTGCGGGCCGACCACATCGCCCAGCACCGCGCGCACGAAGTCGGTTTCCTTTGCGTGGTTGATCGTCGGCGGGTAGTTGCGGTGGAAGCTGAATTCGCAAGTGGCCTCGAAGGCCTGGCAGGTGGCTTCGGCGATGGCCTTCATGCGGCGCTCGATCAGGTCCAGTACCTCCAGCGTGAAGGTGCGCACCGTGCCCTGGATCTCGCAGCTGTCGGGCACGACATTGGTGGCCTCGCCGGTGTGAATCATCGTCACCGAGATCACGCCGGCGTCGATCGGCCGCTTGTTGCGGGTGATGATGGTCTGGAAGGCCTGCACCATCTGGCAGGCCACCGGCACCGGATCGATGCCGTTGTGCGGCAGCGCCGCGTGCGAGCCCTTGCCGCGTATCACGATCTTGAATTCATTGCTGGACGCGAACACCGGGCCGCTCCTGACGGCGAACTGGCCGGCCGCCATGCCGGGCCAGTTGTGCGCGCCGAACATCGCCTCCATCGGGAACTTGTCGAACAGGCCGTCCTTGATCATCTCGCGGGCGCCGCCGCCGCCCTCTTCGGCGGGCTGGAAGACCAGATAGACGGTGCCATCGAAATTGCGGTGCTTGGCCAGATGCTTGGCGGCGGCCAAAAGCATCGCGGTGTGGCCGTCATGGCCGCAGGCGTGCATCTTGCCGGGGTGCTTGCTGGCGTGGGCGAACTGGTTGTGCTCGGTCATCGGCAGCGCGTCGATGTCGGCGCGCAGGCCCACCGCGCGGTCGCTCGTGCCGTTCTTGACGATGCCGACCACGCCGGTCTTGCCCAGGCCACGATGCACGGGAATACCCCATTCGGTCAGCGCACGCGCGATCACATCGGCGGTGCGTTCTTCCTGAAAACAGAGCTCTGGGTGGGCGTGAATATCTCGTCGCAGGGTCGCGATGCTTGGCGCATCGGCCAGGATTGAGTCGATCAACTTCATGGCGGCACTCCGTAGGATGGGAGGCGCGCGGCGGCAGGCCGGCGCCGATGTCGGGTCAGTTTACCCGGGGGTGGCGCCGTCTGCAGCGGGGGGCTCAGCGCCTGACCTTGCCGTCCCCGGTCAGCATCGACAGCTCGACAAAGCTGGACCCCACATGCTTGCCGGGACCGAACTTCACGGTGAAGCCGCCGGCGTTGTAGTTCTGCATGCCCTCCAGCGCGGCCACCAGGCCCTCACGGCTGGGCCGCCCCATGCGGCGCAGGCCTTCGCTGAAGACCTTGGCGGCCAGAAAGCCCTCCATGCCGGTGTAGTTGGGGCGCAGATCGCCCCCGGCGCGTTGCACCGCTTCCTGGTATTCCTCGACGATGCCGATGGCGGAACCGAAGGGGTAGGGCATGACCTGGCTGACGACCACGCCCAGCGCCTGCTTGCCCAGCTCGTCGGACAGCGACTGGGTGCCGACGAAGGAGACGTTGTAGAACACGCCGCCATAGCCGGCCTTGCGGGCCTCGCGGATGAAGGCGGCGCAGCTCTTGTAGGCGCTGATCATCACGATGGCCTCGGGCGCGCCCGGCACCAGGGCCTTGACGGCGGCGGCCACATCGACGCTGTTGCGCTCCACCGTGCCGATGGCCTGCGGCTTCAGCGAGCGGGACTGCATCGCCCGCTGCACGCCCTCCAGGCCGGCCCGGCCATAGGCGTCGTTCTGGTGGAACACGGCGATCTTGTTCAGGCTCAGCTGGGTCAGCTGCTTGACGATCAGTGCGGTCTCGTCGAAATAGGAGGCGCGCACATGGAAAACCCAGCGGCTGGCCGGCTCGCGCAGCGCCTCGGCACCGGTGAAGGGCGCGAAGAAGGGGATCTTGTGCTGATTGACCAGCGGCAGCGCCGCCAGCGAGGTCGGTGTGCCGACATAGCCGAACAGCGCGAACACGTCCTCGGCGATGAACTTCTCGGTATTGGCCTTGCAGCGCTCGGGCTCGTAGCCGTCGTCCAGCGTGCGCAGTTCGATGGGCAGGCCGTTGATGCCGCCGGCCGCATTGACGGCGTCGAAATGAAGCTTGGCGCCGGCCTGCATCTGCAGGCCCAGCTGGGCGGCGGGGCCGGTCAGCGGGGCCGACTGGCCGAGCACGATGCGGCGGCGCTCCTGGGCTTGCAGCCAGGCCGGCAGGGTCAGTGCGGCCAGGCCGGTGAGGCAGTGACGTCGTTGCAAATCGGCTCTCCTGAGGGGGATGAAGGGGTCAAAAATGGCAGGGCTCAAGGGTAGCGCCCATGGGGCTATCGGCTCTGTGCAATAGTTCGCGGATGAACTCGATTGCCGCTGCCTTGTCACCATCAGATACGACTACCGTGAAAGGTGCCTGCCCTCACGACTGCCCGGACACCTGCGCGCTGCGCATCACGGTCGAGGCCGGCCGCGTCATCAAGGTGCAGGGCCAGGCCGACCATCCCAGCACCCATGGTGCGCTGTGCACCAAGGTCTCGCGCTATCCGGAGCGCACCTATCACGCCGAGCGGGTGCTGCGGCCGCTGAAGCGGGTCAGCGCCAAGCATGAGGCGCCGCGCTTCGAGCCGGTCGAGTGGGGTCAGGCCTTGACCGACATTGCCGCGCGGCTCAAGGCCCTGCCCCCGCAGGCCGTGCTGCCCTACAGCTATGCCGGCACCATGGGCCTGTTGCAGGGCGAGGCGATGGCGGGGCGCTTCTTCAACAAGCTGGGCGCCTCCTGCCTGGACCGCACCATCTGCGCCTCGGCCGGCGCTGCCGCGCTGAGCGCGACCTATGGCCACAAGCTGGGCATGCACCTGCCCTATTTCGCCGAGAGCCGCCTGATCCTGATCTGGGGCAGCAACTCGATCGCATCGAATCTGCATTTCTGGACCTATGCGATGAAGGCTAAGCGCGAGGGCGCGAAGCTGATCTGCATCGACCCGCGCAAGACCGAGACGGCCGACAAATGCCACCAGCACATCGCCTTGCTGCCCGGCACCGACGGTGCGCTGGCGCTGGGGCTGATGCATGAGCTGATCGCCCATGACTGGCTGGACCATGACTATCTGAGCGCCCATGTCGAGGGCTGGGACGAGTTGCGCGCCAAGGCCCTGGCCTGGCCGCCCGAGCGCACGGCCGAGGTCTGCGGCATCGGCGCGGACGAGGTGCGCGGCCTGGCGCGCGACTACGGGCACCGAAACATGGTCGAGGCGCCTGCCGCGATCCGGTTGAACTACGGCATGCAGCGCGTGCGCGGCGGCGGCAATGCGGTGCGGCTGATCGCCTTGCTGCCCTGCCTGACCGGGGCCTGGCGGCACCGCGCCGGTGGCCTGCTGCTGTCGAGCTCGGGCTGGTTCGCGCCCTTCAAGAACCCGGCGCTCGAATGCCCCGAGCTGCGCGGCAGCGCGCCGGCGCGGCTGATCAATATGAGCACCATCGGCGACGATCTGCTGCGCGAGGGCTCCGACGAGTTCGGCCCGAAGATCCAGGCCCTGATCGTCTACAACAGCAATCCGGTCGCGGTGGCGCCCGAGTCGCCCAAGGTGGTGGCGGGTTTTCAGCGCGCCGATCTGTTCACCGTGGTGCTGGAGCACTTCATGACCGACACGGCCGATCTGGCCGACTATGTCTTGCCAGCCACCACCCAGCTCGAGCATCTGGATGTGCACACCAGCTACGGCCACACCGATGTGCTGATCAATGAGCCGGCCGTCGCGCCGCTGGGCCAGGCCAAGCCGAACACGCAGATCTTCCGCGAGCTGGCAGCGGCGATGGGCTACACCGAGGCCTGCTTCCTGGACAGCGACGAGGACCTGGCCCGCCAGGCCTTCACCGATGCGATCGACTTCGAGGCCCTGCGCGCGCAGGGCTGGCAATCGCTGCCGCTGGCCGAGGCGCCGTTTGCGCAGGGTCAGTTCCTGACCCCCAGCGGCCGCGCCCAGGCCGGCGGTGCCGACTATCTACCCAATTACGAGAGCGCGGCGTCGACACCCGAGCTGGCCGCGCGCTTCCCGCTGGCGATGATCTCGCCGCCGGCGCGCAACTTCCTAAACAGCAGCTTCGTCAACGTCAAGAGCCTGCGCGATGTCGAGGGCGAACCGCTGCTGGAGATCCATGCCGACGATGCGGCCGCACGCGGCCTGGCCGACGGCACCGAGGTACGGGTGTTCAACGAGCGCGGCAGCTACCACTGCATCGCCCGCATCAGCACGCGGGCGCGCCCCGGTGTCGTCAATGGCCTGGGCGTCTGGTGGCGCAAGCTGGGTCTGCGCGGCAGCAATGTCAACGAAGTGACGCACCAGCGCCTGACCGATCTGGGCCGGGCACCGAGTTTTTACGACTGCCTGGTCGAGGTGGAAGCGGCGCGGTGAGGGCGGCGGCCTGCCTGGGCTTGATGGCCGCAGCGCTGCTGAGCGGCTGCGCGCAGATCGGCTATCTGGGTCAGGCGGTCGGCGGTCATCTGCGCCTGGTCGGGGCCGCCAGGCCGGTGCCCGAGCTGGTGGCGGATCCGGCGCTCGACGCTTCGCTGCGCGAGCGCCTGGAGTTAAGCCAGCGCATCCGCGATTTCGCCAGCCGCGAGCTGGGCCTGCCCGATAACGCCAGCTACCGCCGCTACGCCGATCTGCGGCGCGGCGCGGCGGTCTGGAATGTGGTCGCGACGCCGGAGCTGAGCCTGCGCCTGAAGACCTGGTGCTACCCGGTGATGGGCTGCGCCGGCTATCGCGGCTTCTTCGACCGGGCCGAGGCCGAGACCTATGCGCAGCGGCTGCGCGCCGACGAAGGGTTGGAGGTGCTGGTCTATGGCGTGCCGGCCTATTCGACGCTGGGCTGGAGCCGGCTGTTCGGCGGCGATCCGCTGCTGAACACCTTCATCGCCTATCCCGAGGGCGAGCTGGCGCGCATGATCTTTCACGAGCTGGCGCATCAGGTCGCTTATGCGGCCGACGATACCGAGTTCAACGAGTCGTTTGCCACCACGGTGGAGCGCCTGGGCGTGCTGGCCTGGCTGGCCGGCCCCGAGCGGGCGGCGGCCCGCGAGCAGTATCTGCAGGGCGACGAGCGGCGCCGGCGCTTCCAAGCCGAAGCGATGGCCTGGCGACAGAAGCTGGAGGCCCTGTATGCCGGCCCGCTCGACGAGGCGGCCAAGCGCGCCGCCAAGGCCGAGCTGCTGCAGCAGATGCGGGCCGCGCCGCTGCTCGGCTACGAGGCCTGGTATGCGCGCGCCAACAACGCCAGCCTGGCCCTGCTGGCCACCTACAACCAGCTGAGCCCGGCCTTCGAGGCGCTGTTCGAAAGGCTGGGCCGCGACTGGCAGGCTTTCCATGCCGAGGTTCGGCGTCTGGCAGACTTGCCGAAGGCGCAGCGGCGCCAGCAACTATTGATGAATCCCTAGGAGACCCCGATGGCCGATATCCGCATCCACCGCGATCATGAACTGGGCCTGAAAAAAGCCCGCGAGATCGCCTGGGCCTGGGCCGAGCAGGTCGAGGCCAAGTTTGATATGGAATGCGCGGTGCTGGAGGGCAAGACCAGCGACACGGTCACCTTCACACGCTCGGGCGTCAAGGGCGAGCTGATCGTCGCGGCCGACCATTTCGATCTGCATGCCAAGCTGGGCCTGCTGCTGGGGGCCTTCAAGTCCACCATCGAGGGCGAGATCCAGAAGGAGCTGGACGGCCTGCTGGCCGCCGGTGCTGCGGCAAAGACAGCAGCCAAAAAGAAAAAAGCGACCTGAGCGGTCGCTTGGCAATCGAAGTCCCGGGTCGGGGCCTTATTTCAGCGATTCGATCAAGTCGATGTACTGCTGCATGGCCTCTTCGCTGGCCGTGCCCTTCAGCTCGTTCCAGGCGTCCCATTTGGCGCGGCCGACCATGTCGGTGAAGCCGGGGCGGGAGCCTTCGACATCGCCGCTGCTGCCCTGCTTGTAGAGCGCGTAGAGCTTCAGCAGGGTCATGTTGTCGGGGCGCTCGGGCAGGCTCTTGGATCCGGCCACGGCGGCTTCGAACTGGTCTTTCAGGCTCATCTTGAATGTCTCCTGCTTGGTGTTGATCGGGATGGACGCTGGCGATGTTAACCAGCATTGTCTGGGCACAGAACTCTAGAACATCAAGGAGACGGACTTGGCACAGCTGCATGAACGCATGTCGCGGGTGGATACCGCCTGGCTGCGCATGGATACCGACGCCAATCTGATGATGATTGTCGGCGTCTGGTACATCCGGCCCGGCATCACGCTGGCGGCGCTGCGCGAGCGCGTCGAGGCCAGGCTGCTGCAGTACACGCGCTTTCGCCAGAAGGTGGTCGAGGACGCGCTGGGGGCGCAGTGGGTGGAGGATGAGGACTTCGACATCGCCAACCATGTGCAGGCCGAGATCCTCTTGCCGCTGCGCGGCCAGAGTGCCGAGGCCGCGCTGCAGGCCCGGGTCGGCGAGCTGGCGGCCACGCCTCTGGACGCCGCCCGGCCGCTGTGGCAGTTCCAGCTGATCGAGGATTTCGAGGACGGGCAGAGCGTGTTGCTGGCGCGCATACACCACTGCATTGCCGACGGCATTGCGCTGATCGCGGTGATGCTGTCGATCACCGATGGCGGCAAGGCGCCGCCCAAGCGACAGCAGCAGCCGCGTGACGACCAGGACTGGCTGACCGACACCTTGCTGCGCCCGCTCAGCGATATGAGCATCAAGGCGATCCGCATGGCCGGCGCCGGCGCGGCCAAGGGCGTCGATGCCTGGATAGACCCGCCGCACCCGGTCGACAGCTCGATGGAGATGGCGCGCATCGGCTATCAGGCGGTCAGCGATATCGCGGCCTTTGCGCTGATGCCGGACGATTCGCCGACCCGGCTCAAGGGCAAGCCCGGCGGTGCCAAGCGGGTGTCCTGGGCCGATGGCCTGCCGCTGGACGCGGTCAAGGCGGTCGGCAAGGCGATGAATGCCTCGATCAATGATGTGCTCTTGTCCTGCGTGGCCGGTGCAATCGGCAGCTATCTGGCCGAGCGCGGGGAAGACCCGGCGGGCAAGGAGATCCGCACCATGGTGCCGGTCAATCTGCGGCCGCTGGAGAAGGCTTATCAGCTGGGCAACCGCTTCGGCCTGGTGCCGCTGGTGCTGCCGATCGGCATCGCCAATCCGGTCGAAAGGCTCTACGCGGTGAAGGCGCGGATGCAGGAGCTCAAGGGCAGCTTCCAGCCGGTGCTGGCCTTCGGCCTGCTGTCGGTCGCCGGGCTGCTGATCAAGCCGGTCCAGCACGCGATGCTGAACATCTTCGCGAAGAAGACCACTGCCGTCGTCACCAATGTGCCGGGGCCGGCCCAGGCTCTGAGCTTTTGCGGCTCGACGGTGACGCGGGTGATGTTCTGGGTGCCGCAGTCCGGCGATGTCGGCATGGGGGTCAGCATCCTGACCTATGCCGGCCAGGTGCAGTTCGGCCTGATCACCGACAGCACCCTGTGCCCCGACCCCGAGGCCATCGTCGAGCGCTTTGCGCCCGAGTTCAACAAGCTCTTGCTGCTTGCGCTGATGCTGCCTTGGGGCGACTGCGACTGAGGCTTACTTGGCCTTGGGGCGGCCGGCGGCGCTGGGGTAGGCCGCCATCACGCGGCCCGGGTCGGCCTTGTCCAGATAAGCGGCGTACTGCGATTCGGTGCAGGCCAGGCTCTGGCCGGCACGGTGCTCGCCCTTGTACTGGCCCTTGGCGTAGACGAAGTGGTGCTCGTCGGCGGCCGGGGTGCCGAGCTTGGCGCTGTAGCTGCTGGCGCAGTCGGCGCGCAAGGCCTGGATCTCTGGGCTGGAGGAGGCCCAGGATGCGGTGACGGCCAGCGGGGCCAGCAGCAGGGCGAGCAGGGTGTTCTTCATTTTGCGTTGGGGTGTTGGTGACGGAGCGGAGCTTAGCGTCAGGCTTTCGCGCCGGCCTCACCCTGCTTGCGGGGCGGGAAAGCCCGGAGTTTTCACTCGTCCAGCTCTTCCCGCGCCAGCTCCACGTCCAGACACTCCATCGCATCCAGCGGCTCGCAGGCCGCCGCGTCGGCATAGAGCGTCTCGGCCTCCTTCATGCGCTTGTCGCCCTCCAGCATCACCAGGCCGTTGGCCCGCTCGATCATCGCGATCGCGCTGCTGGGATTGAGCTTGACGGCCTGGGCGAACATCGCCAGGCCGGTCGCAGCATCGGCGCCCTGGGTCTTGCCCAGCAGCTTGCCGACCTTGTCGATCACCTCGGCATGGAAGGCGCCCAAGGCGATATGGGCATCGGCATGCTTGGGCGCGAGCTTGATGGTGGTCTCCAGCGCGCCCTTGACCTTGCCGCCCAGGCCCTGGGCCAGGGCCTTGGTGACGCTGATGCCCTGGCCATAGCGACCCAGCGCGTAGGCCTGCCAGTACCAGGCGTTGGGATTCTTGGGTTCGTCGGCCTGCTGGGCCTCGGCCCGGCCCGCCACCTCCAGGAACATCTCCAGCTTGGTCTGTTCCTTCTTCTCCAGGTAGTTGGCGTAGATGGCCTGGGCCTTGTTGGCGACCGTGGTGCCGGCGGCGCCTGCGGCCAGCCCGGCTTCATAGGCCTTCTGGAATTCGCCGGCATGGAAATGGATCCAGGCCTGGACCACGGCCGCCTCCTTGGGCCAGGGCTCGGCATCGCCGGCATGCAGACGCGCCCAGTGCTTCTTCAGCGCCGCCGCGTCGTACTGGTAGGCGGTGTTGTCATAGGGGAAGGCGGTCCACTTGGCCATCATCAGCTCCTAGCTATCCATCTCTTGATACTTGCCCGCCAGGGCAAACAGATGCTCGCGCGAGTTGCTCTCCAGATAGGGCAGCAACAGGCTCAGCACATGGAAGGCGCCGCGCATCAGCGCCGCACCGGCCTGGGCCGGTTCCAGCGCGTTGCGCGGGTTGCGCACATATTCGTAGCTCAGCCAGTAACTCATCAGCACCACCATCGAGTTGGCCACCGGCGGGGCCTCGCGGGCCTCCATCTTCAGCGCGCCGCCGAACTGCAGCCCGGCCAGCACCGCACGCATGGCCCGGGCCTTGCGCTCCAGCACGCTCTGGAAATGCGTCTCCAGCTTGCGATTCTTGCTCAGCAGATCGTTCAGGTCACGATAAAGAAAGCGGTGCTTCCAGATCAGCTCGATCAGCATATGGAAGAACAGCCAGGCGTCTTCGACATGGCGCACATTGTCGGCCGCGCCCAGCAACTCGCCGAGCTCGCGTTCGTAGTTGCCGAACAGCGAGTTGATCAGCTCGTCCTTGGCCGGGTAGTGGTAGTAGAGATTGCCAGGGCTGATATTGAGCTCGGCCGAGATCAGCGTGGTCGAGACATTGGGCTCGCCGAAGCGGTTGAACAAGTCCAGCGTGACTTCGAGGATGCGTTCCGCGGTACGGCGCGGTTTCTTGGTGACCATGGCGTCAATTCTGGCATCAAGGCTTGTGCGCTTTGCGCAGCCTGGCCCCGGGCAAACCCTTTGCCGAGCGGGATTGGTGGGCGCTCCCTACAATGCCCGCCCATGCCTATCCAGCCCCTGCCGGCCGACCAGCCCGCCATCAGTTTCCAGAACGTCAGCAAAACATACCGGGGAGGGCAGGTCCGGGCTCTTGACGGCGTGTCCTTCGACATCCAGCCCGGCGAGTTCTTCGGCCTGCTGGGTCCTAACGGTGCCGGCAAGACCAGCCTGATCAGCATCCTGGCCGGGCTATCGCAGGCCAGCGGCGGCGCGGTCAAGGTGCTCGGCCACGATGTGGTGAGCGACTATGCGGCGGCGCGCAAGGCCCTGGGCATCGTGCCGCAGGAGCTGGTGTTCGATCCCTTCTTCAGCGTCCGGGAGTCGTTGAAGATCCAGAGCGGCTATTTCGGTGTGAAGGGCAACGAGGCCTGGATCGACGAGCTGCTGGAGAACCTCGGCCTGGCCGACAAGGCCAACGCCAATATGCGCCAGCTCAGCGGTGGCATGAAGCGCCGCGTGCTGGTAGCCCAGGCCCTGGTGCACCGCCCGCCGGTCATCGTGCTGGACGAGCCCACCGCCGGCGTCGACGTCGAGCTGCGCCAGACGCTGTGGGCCTTCATCGCGCGCCTGAATCGTGAGGGCCACACGGTGCTGCTGACCACGCACTATCTGGAGGAAGCCGAGGCCCTGTGCCAGCGCATCGCGATGCTCAAGCAGGGCCGCATCGTCGCGCTGGACAGCACCTCCGAGCTGCTCAAGGGCAAGGCCTCGACGATGCTGCGCTTCAAGACCGATGCGGCGCTGCCGGCCGCGCTGCTCGACCAGTCGCGCGTCACCGGGCGCATCGTGCAGATCAAGGCCCATGACGCGGCTGAGGTCGAGACCATTTTGTCGACCTTGCGCGCGGCGGGCTGCCCGGTCGAAGACCTGGAGATCGGCCGCGCCGATCTGGAAGACGTGTTTCTGGAAATCATGCAAGGAGCCCATCAATGAGCGCCATCCGTTTGCAAGGCGCTCGGACGCTGTTCTACAAGGAAGTGCTGCGCTTCTGGAAGGTCAGTTTCCAGACCGTCGCCGCGCCGGTGCTGACCGCCGTGCTCTATCTGCTGATCTTCGGCCATGTGCTGGAGGATCATGTGAAGGTCTATGACTCGGTCGGCTACACCAGCTTCCTGATCCCGGGCCTGGTGATGATGAGCGTGCTGCAGAACAGCTTTGCCAACAGCTCCTCGTCCTTGATACAGAGCAAGATCACCGGCAATCTGGTCTTCCTGCTGGTGACGCCGCTGTCGCACTGGGCCTGGTTCGTTGCCTATGTCGGCGCGTCCATCGTGCGCGGCCTGGTGGTCGGGCTGGGCGTGATCGTCGTGACCTTCTGGTTTGCGCCTCCGGGCCTGGCCAATCCCTTGTGGATCGTCACCTTCGCCGTGCTGGGCGCCGCCATCATGGGCAGCTTGGGCCTGATCGCGGGGCTGTGGGCGGAGAAGTTCGACCAGATCGCTGCTTTCCAGAACTTCATCATCATGCCGATGACCTTTCTGTCCGGCGTGTTCTATTCGATCAAATCGCTGCCGCCGTTCTGGCAGGGCGTCAGCCATTTGAACCCTTTCTTTTACATGATCGACGGCTTCCGGCGCGGCTTCTTCGGTGTCAGCGATGTCTCGCCCTGGATCAGCCTGGGCCTGGTCGGCGTGAGCTTCCTGGCGCTCGCGGCCCTGGCGCTGGAACTGCTGCGCCGCGGCTACAAGATCCGCTCTTAGTAGAATCCTGCTCACCATGGCCGATCCCACTCCCCAAGAAGTTCAGCAATTCATCGCCAACGGCCTGCCCTGCCAAGCGCTGCAGGTCGAGGGCGACGGCCGGCATTTCTTCGCCACCATCGTCTCCACCGAGTTCGAAGGCCTGTCCCGTGTGCGCCGCCATCAGCGCGTGTACCAGGCCCTGGGTGACCGCATGCGCGAGCAGATCCACGCGCTGTCGATGAAAACACTGACGCCGGCCGAGCACGCTGCTTCCCCGGCCGAGCACCATCATTCCTGAGCGCCATCCGCTTTTCTGCAAGCGGGTGGCGGCGAGGCGCCGCTAGGTGAACCCGCTGCCGTCCCGCTGAACCCGATTCACAAGGACGACAGACGCACCATGATCACCCTGGCTCTCTCCAAAGGCCGCATCTTCGACGACACCCTGCCGCTGCTGCGCGCCGCCGGCATCGAGGTGCTGGAAGACCCCGAGACCTCGCGCAAGCTGATTCTGGCGACCAGCAATCCCGAGGTCCGCATCGTGATGGTGCGTGCCTCCGACGTGCCCACCTATGTCCAGCATGGCGGCGCCGATCTGGGCGTGGCCGGCAAGGACATCCTGATCGAGCATGGCGGCGCGGGCCTCTACCAGCCGCTGGACCTGAACATCGCGAAGTGCCGCGTCAGCGTGGCGGTGCGCCAGGGTTTTGATTACGCGGGCGCCGTCCGGCAGGGCTCGCGCATCCGCGTGGCCACCAAGTACACCGAGATCGCGCGCCAGCATTTCGCCGAGAAAGGCGTGCACGTCGATCTGATCAAGCTCTACGGCTCGATGGAGCTGGCGCCGCTGACGGGCCTGGCCGACGCCATCGTCGATATGGTCTCCACCGGCAACACCCTGCGCGCCAACCACTTGAGCGAGGTCGAGTTCATCATGGACATCTCGGCCCGCCTGGTTGTCAACCAGGCCGCGCTGAAGCTCAAGCGCGAACCGCTGCGCCGTCTGATCGACGCTTTCGCCTCTGCCATCCCGAAGTGAGCCGCATGATGTCCTTGAAGCTCCGCCAACTGAATACCGCCAGCCCCGACTTCGAAGCCGAGTTCCAGCGTGTGCTGCACTGGTCGGCCGAGACCGATTCGGCCATCGAAACCCGCGTGGCCGAGATCCTGGCCGATGTGCGTGCCCGCGGCGATGCGGCCGTGCTGGCGTACACGGCCCGCTTTGACGGCCTGCAGGCCGACACGGTGGCCGCGCTGGAACTGACGCGCGAGGAACTGAAGGCTGCCTTCGAGGCCATCAGCCCGGCCCAGCGCGGCGCGCTGCAGGCCGCTGCCGAGCGCGTGCGCAGCTATCACGAGCGCCAGAAGCAGGCCTGCGGCCTGAGCTGGAGCTATCGCGACGAGGACGGCAGCCTGCTGGGGCAAAAAGTGACCCCGCTGGACCGTGTCGGCATCTATGTGCCCGGTGGCAAGGCCGCCTACCCGAGCAGCGTGCTGATGAATGCGATTCCTGCCCAGGTGGCCGGCGTGCCCGAGATCATCATGGTGGTGCCGACGCCCAAGGGGGAGAAGAACCCGCTGGTGCTGGCCGCCGCCTATGTGGCGGGCGTGCACCGCGCCTTCACGATAGGCGGCGCCCAGGCCGTCGCGGCGCTGGCCTATGGCACGGCGACGGTGCCGCGCGTCGACAAGATCACCGGCCCCGGCAATGCCTATGTGGCCAGTGCGAAGAAGCATGTGTTCGGCCAGGTCGGCATCGACATGATTGCCGGTCCCAGCGAGATCCTGGTGCTGGCCGATGGCACGACGCCGCCGGACTGGGTGGCGATGGACCTGTTCAGCCAGGCTGAGCACGACGAACTGGCGCAGAGCATCTTGCTGTGCCCGGACGCGGCCTATATCGAGCAGGTGCGCGAGGCTATCGAGCGCCTGCTGCCGACGATGCCGCGCGAGGCGGTGATCCGCGCTTCGTTGGAAGGCCGTGGCGCCTTGATCCAGACCCGCTCTATGGACGAGGCCTGCGAAATTTCCAACCGCATCGCGCCCGAGCATCTGGAAGTGTCCAGCGCCGATCCGCACCGCTGGGAACCGCTGCTGCGCCACGCCGGTGCGATCTTCCTCGGCGCCTACACCAGCGAGTCGCTGGGCGACTACTGCGCCGGCCCCAACCATGTGCTGCCGACCTCGGGCACCGCGCGCTTCTCCTCGCCGCTGGGGGTGTATGACTTCCAGAAGCGTTCGAGCCTGATCGAGGTCAGCGAGGCCGGGGCCCAGAAGCTGGGGCCGATTGCTGCCGAACTGGCTTATGGCGAAGGCCTGCAAGGGCATGCACGGGCGGCGGAGATGCGCTTGAAAAACTGAGATGAAATGAACACGAAGTTCGTGTAACACGAATTTCGTGTTAAATTTCAAGCCATGAAGAACGTGACCGTCAGCATGGAGGACAGCGTCGCCGAATGGGCCCGGCTGGAGGCCGCGCGACGCAATACCAGCGTGTCCCGCCTGGTCGGCGAGATGCTGGCCGAGAAGATGCGGCATGACGACGCCTATCAGCGGGCGCTGCAGGACTGGCTGCACCGCGAGCGTTCCTGGGTTTCGGACGGTGCGGCCTATCCGGCGCGGAGCGCTGAAAAATGAAGCCCGTGTTTGTCGACACCTCGGTGCTGATACTTAGCGAGGACGGCGCCGATCCCGAGGCCCGGGCCAAGGCCCTGGCCTGGCTGATGCTGCTGTGGCAGCAGCGCGCCGGCCGGGTCTCGACCCAGGTGCTCAACGACTTCTACCGCCTGGTCACGACCCGCATCCAGCCGTCCATGCCCAATGGCGATGCCCGCGCCGAGGTGCGGCGCTACCAGCGCTGGAATCCCTGGGCGATCGACCATGCGACGGTCGAGAGCGCCTGGTCGATCGAGAGCCGCTTCGGCCTGGCCTATGCCGACGCGCTGATCGTCGCGGCCGCCAAGGCCCAGGGCTGCGAGCTGCTCCTGAGCCTGGAACTGCCGCATGAGCAGCAGCTCGATAGCGTGCGAATCCTCAACCCCTTGCAGAGCGAGCCCAGCGCATGGACCGTCTGACGCAACAAAGCCTGGCTCGCATCCGTGACGATGTGCGCGCCACCCAGGCCTATCCGGTGCAAAGCGCCGCCGGCCTGATCAAGCTGGACACGATGGAGAACCCGTTCCGGCTGCCCGAGGCGCTGCAGCGCGAGCTGGGCGAACGCCTGGGCCGGGTCGCGATCAACCGCTACCCTGCGGCGCGCACCGGCGTGCTGGCCGCCGCGCTGGCCGCACATGCCGGCATGCCGGCGGGCTGCGCCATCACGCTGGGCAATGGTTCGGACGAGATCATCACCATGCTGGCCATGGCGATCAGCCGCCCCGGCGCGAAGATCCTGTCGCCGCTGCCCAGTTTCGTGATGTACGAGATCTCGGCCCGTTACCAGGGCCTGGGCTTTGTCGGCGTGCCGCTGACGGCCGATTTCGAGCTCGACGAGGCGGCGATGCTGGCCGCGATCGCGGAGCAGCAGCCGGCCCTGATCTATCTGGCCTATCCGAACAACCCGACCGCCAATCTGTGGGATGCCGGCGTTATCGAGCGCATCATCGAGGCGGCACCAGGCCTGGTCGTGATGGACGAGGCCTACCAGCCCTTTGCCGAGCGCGATGCGATGGGCCTGTTGGCCAGGTATCCGCATGTGCTGGTGATGCGCACGATGAGCAAGTTCGGCCTGGCCGGCGTGCGCATCGGCTACCTGATCGGGCAGCAGGCGCTGATCCAGGAAATCGACAAGGTCCGCCCGCCCTTCAATATCGGCGTGCTGAACGCCGAGGCCGGGCTGTTCGCGCTGGAGCATGCCGAGGTCTATGCGCAGCAGGCCGAGATCCTGCGCGCCGAACGCGAGCGCCTGCTGGCCGAGCTGGCGCAAATGCCCGGCATCCGGCCTTATCCGAGCCAGGGCAATATGATTCTGGCCAGGGTGGCCGACGCGGCACGCAGCTTCGACGCGATGAAGGCCCGGGGTGTGCTGATCAAGAATGTCTCGGCCATGCACCCGCTGCTGGCCAACTGCCTGCGCATCACGGTGGGCACGCCCGAGGAAAACGCGGCGATGCTGGCCGCACTGAAAGAGAGTCTGTCATGAGCGCCCCACGCATTGCCGAAGTCAGCCGCAACACCAAGGAAACCCAGATCAGGGTGCGCGTCAATCTGGACGGCACGGGCGAGGCCAAGCTCAACACCGGCATCGGTTTCTTCGACCACATGCTGGACCAGATCGCCCGCCACGGCCTGATCGATCTGGACATCGAGGCCAAGGGCGACCTGCACATCGATGGCCACCACACGGTCGAGGATGTGGGCATCACCTTGGGGCTGGCCGTGGCCCAGGCCATCGGCGACAAGAAGGGCATCACCCGCTACGGCCACAGCTATGTGCCGCTGGACGAGGCGCTGTCGCGCGTGGTGGTTGATTTCTCCGGCCGCCCGGGCCTGCAGATGGACTGCAAATTCACCGCCGGCAGCATCGGTGCTTTCGACACCCAGCTGACCTTCGAGTTCTTCCAGGGCTTTGTCAACCACGCGCTGGTCAGCCTGCATGTCGACAACCTGAAGGGCCACAACGCCCACCACCAGGCCGAGACCATGTTCAAGGCTTTCGGTCGCGCGCTGCTCATGGCGATGACCCTGGATCCGCGCAGCGCGGGCGTGATCCCCTCGACCAAGGGAAGTCTCTGAGATGAGCCGTACCGTTGCGGTTGTCGATTACGGCATGGGCAATCTGCGCTCGGTGTCGCAGGCCGTGCTGCATGTGGCGCAGGACTCGGGCCTGGACGTGGTGATCACCGCCAGGCCCGAGGAGGTCTATGCCGCCGAGCGGGTCGTGCTGCCAGGTCAGGGCGCGATGCGTGACTGCATGCGCGAGCTGGCCGACTCCGGTCTGAAGGAGGCCGTGCTCGACGCCGCCGCGAACAAGCCGCTGATGGGCGTCTGCGTCGGCATGCAGATGCTCCTGGACCACAGCGAGGAACAGGACACGCCGGGCCTGGGTCTGATCCCGGGCCAGGTCAGGCGTTTCAGGCTCGAAGGCCAGATCCAGCCCGACGGCAGCCGCTACAAGGTGCCGCAGATGGGCTGGAATCGTGTGCGCCAGAGCCGGCCCCACCCGATCTGGGCCGGCGTGCCCGACGAATCCTGGTTTTATTTCGTGCACAGTTTTTATGCGCAGCCGTTAGATGCGCACCACAGCGCGGGGGAAACCGAGTACGGCCTGCGCTTTACCTGTGCGGTGGCCCGGGATAATATTTTTGCTACCCAATTCCACCCTGAGAAAAGTGCCGCGCTCGGGCTTGCCCTGTATCGCAACTTCCTGCTTTGGAAGCCTTGAGGACATCCACGTCTTCTTCCCCTGCACTTGGTCTCGTCCCTCTTCTCCCATTTCTCACCACCCCTGCCTCGGCCATGCTGCTGATCCCTGCGATTGACCTGAAAGACGGCAAGTGTGTTCGCCTTGAACAAGGCGACATGAATGTCTCCACCACCTTTGGCGAGGACCCCGCCGCGATGGCCCGAAGATGGGTGGACGCCGGCGCGCGCCGCCTGCATCTGGTGGACCTCAACGGGGCCTTCGCCGGCAAACCGGTCAATGAACCGGCCATCAAGGCCATCCTGCGCGAGGTCGGCAGCGAGATCCCGGTGCAGCTGGGTGGCGGCATCCGCGACCTCGACACCATCGAGCGCTACCTCGATGACGGCCTGAGCTACATCATCATCGGCACGGCTGCGGTCAAGAACCCCGGCTTTCTGCAGGACGCGGCCACCGCGTTCGGCGGCCACATCATCGTCGGCCTCGATGCCAAGGACGGCAAGGTCGCGACCGACGGCTGGAGCAAGCTGACCGGCCACGAGGTGATCGATCTGGCCAAGAAGTTCCAGGACTACGGTATCGAGGGTGTGATCTACACCGATATCGGCCGCGACGGCATGCTGACCGGCATCAATATCGAGGCCACCGTCAAGCTGGCGCGGGCGCTGACCATCCCGGTGATCGCTTCCGGCGGCCTGTCGAATATGGCCGATATCGAGGCGCTGTGCGCGGTCGAGGACGAGGGCGTCGAGGGCGTGATCTGCGGCCGTGCCATCTACACCGGCGCGCTCGACCTGGCCGCTGCCCAGGTGCGCGCCGACGAGCTGAGCCGGGGCTGAGCGGGCGATGCTGGCCAAGCGCATCATCCCCTGCCTGGATGTGACCGGCGGTCGCGTCGTCAAGGGCATCAACTTCCTGGAGCTGCGCGACGCCGGTGATCCGGTCGAGATCGCCGCCCGCTACAACGGGCAGGGTGCCGACGAGCTGACCTTTCTGGACATCACCGCGACCAGCGATGGCCGCGACCTGATCCTGCACATCATCGAGGCCGTCGCCAGCCAGGTCTTCATCCCGCTGACGGTGGGTGGTGGCGTGCGCGAGGTGGCCGATGTGCGGCGCCTGCTGAACGCCGGGGCCGACAAGGTCAGCTTCAACTCGGCCGCGATCGCCAATCCGCAAGTCATCCGCGATGCGTCCGAGAAGTACGGCGCCCAGTGCATCGTCGTCGCGATCGATGCCAAGCGTCGCGCTGATGGTGATTCACGTGGCCAGGGCTGGGATGTCTACAGCCATGGCGGCCGCAAGAACACCGGCCTGGATGTCGTGAGCTGGGCCAGGCAGATGGCCGAGCATGGCGCCGGCGAGATCCTCTTGACCAGCATGGACCGTGACGGCACCAAGAGCGGCTTCGACCTGGCGCTGACCCGCGCCGTCAGCGACGCGATCAATGTGCCGGTGATCGCCTCCGGCGGTGTCGGCTCGCTGGACGATCTGGCCGACGGCGTGCAGCAAGGCGGCGCCGATGCGGTGCTGGCCGCCAGCATCTTTCACTACGGACAGCACACGGTCGGCGAGGCCAAGGCCTTGATGGCGGCGCGTGGGATTCCTGTTCGTCAATGAGTGAGGTTCGCATCATTGGCGGCCAGTGGAAGCGCTCGAAGCTTCCAGTGGCCACCAAACCGGGCTTGCGTCCGACCTCCGACCGCGTGCGCGAAACCCTGTTCAACTGGCTGGGCCAGGACCTCGTTGGCTGGCGGGTGCTCGATGCCTTTGCCGGCAGCGGCGCGCTGGGCTTCGAGGCGGCATCGCGCGGTGCCGACGAGGTGATGCTGCTCGAGCGTGACGCCGAGCTGGTGCGCAGTCTGAAGGCCAGCGCCCTGCGGCTGAAGGCCGAGCAACTGCGCGTCGAATGCACCGATGCACTGGGCTGGATGACACGCTCGGCGCCGGCCCGTTTCGAGCTCGTGTTGCTCGACCCGCCATTCGGCCAGGACTTGTTCGAGGCCGCCTTGCGTGCCGCCACGCCGCTGCTGGTGGACGGTGGCCTCATCTATCTGGAAGCGCCGGATCTGATCGCGGCGCCACCCGAACTGGGGCTCGAAGTCTGGAAATCGGGCCGGGCGGGGGCTGTTCACTACCAGTTGCTGCGGCGCGGGGATAATCCGGGCGTCTAACCAGGAGCGCCGTTTGACCTCTGTGACTGTTCTCACCGCCGTCTATCCCGGCACCTTCGATCCGATGACGCTGGGTCATGAGGATCTGATCCGCCGTGCCAGCCGCTTGTTCGAGCGGCTGATCATCGCGGTGGCGGCCGGCCATCACAAGCGCACGATGTTCACGATCGAGGAGCGCCTGGCGATGGCCCAGGAGCTGTCGTCCAAGTACCCGAATATCGAGGTGATCCCCTTCCGCGGCCTGCTGCGCGACTTCGTCATCGAGAACGGCGGCAAGGTGGTGGTGCGCGGCCTGCGCGCCGTCAGCGACTTCGAGTACGAATTCCAGATGGCCGGCATGAACCGCCAGCTGATGCCCGATGTCGAGACCGTCTTCCTGACCCCCTCGGACCATTACCAGTTCATCTCCAGCACCTTTGTGCGCGAGATTGCCACCTTGGGCGGTGATGTTTCCAAATTCGTGTCACCCTCGGTGCGCGCGCGTTTGGAAGAGCGCATCAAGAAAGGTTGAGTGGTAGTTTTATGGCGCTGATGATCACGGACGAATGCATCAACTGCGATGTCTGCGAGCCCGAGTGCCCTAACCAGGCGATCTCGATGGGCGAGGAGTTCTACCAAATCGCTCATGACAAGTGCACCGAATGCGTCGGCCATCATGAAGAGCCGCAGTGCGTGGCGCTGTGCCCGGTGGCCTGCATCCCGGTCAACCCGGCCCATATCGAAAGCCGCGAGACTCTGATGCAGAAGTATCTGCGGCTGACGGCCCAGGCCGCCTGATCAGACAAGCCGCCAGAGCTGGCCGTAGCGCGGTGCGGCCGGCCAGTCGGCGGCCGATGCCGGCGGCGGCCTGCCCTCCGACACCCAGCGTCTGGCCAGCATCCAGCCGCCGTGGCTGACCACCAGCGCCGGTGTCTGCACCGACCACGCACCGGCCCTGGCCAGCAGCGCATTCAGCGCCTCGCCGCCGCCCGGCGCATAAGCACCGAAGTCCGCACACCAGGCATCGACTTCGGCCTGGCCGATGGCCTGCCAGGTCTTGCCCTCCCAGCGGCCGAAGTCCAGTTCCAGCAGGGCCGCATCGACCCGGTGGGTCCAGCCCCAGCGCCGCAGCCAGGCGCCGACCTCGCGGCAGCGCCGCAGCGGCGAGCTGTGGATGCAATGCGGCAGGCGCTCGCGCCGGGCCGTGGCCTGGATGCGGCGGGCCAGGCGCTTGGCGCGGCGCCAATGCACCGGCAGATCGGTGCCGGCGCCGATGCAGCGTCCGGCGGCCCCTTCTGGCCTCGGATGGCGCCAGGCCCAGACCTGCTGGTCTTCAGACATGGGCCAGCCAGGCCAGCAGCGCGGCCAGTTCCACCACCTGTTGCGTGGCGCCCAGGTTGTCGCCGGTATAGCCGCCCAGGCGCCGGTTCAGCCAGGCCTGCATGGCCCGGGTCGCGACGGCGGCCGCCAGCACGGCCAGGCCCAGCTGTGACAGCCACTGCGGCTGCTGCCAGGCGATCCCCAGGCTCAGCAGCAGCACCCAGAGCAAGGCGGTCAGCAGCGTCGCGATGCTGGCCTGGGTGGCCAGCGGCTTGGCTTTGGCATGATCCGCATCGCCGGCATAGGGCAGGGCGCGTATCAGCCAGACCGGCGCGGCCCGCGAGGCGCAGTGGGCCCAGACCAGGGCCGTCATCGCCAGCAGCCAGTCCTGCTCCACGAGAGAGACCAGCACGGCCGCCTTAAGCCCCAGCATCAGGATCAGCCCCAGCGCGCCATAGCTGCCGATGCGCGAGTCCTTCATGATCAGCAAGGCCTTGTCGCGGCTGACCGCGCCCCCCAGGCCGTCGCAGGTATCGGCCCAGCCGTCCTCGTGGAAGCCGCCGGTCAGCCAGACGCCGGCCGCCATCGCCAGGCCTACCGCCACGCCGGCCGGCCACAGCCATAGCGCGGCCCACAGCACCAGCGCGCTGAAGGTCCCGACCAAGAGGCCCACCAGCGGGAAATGGCGCGCGCAATGCTGCAGCCACAGCGGCTCGAAACCCACCCAGCGCGGAATCGGCACCCGGGTGAAGAATTGCAGGGCGATGAAGAACAGACGGAGTTCGTGGAGGACGAGGCGCATGCGCGGGTGAGAGCGGGGGGCCGGCCGATTATCGTCGGGGCGCCTGGCGAGCCGCAGCGGCTTCGTTTCTCGGGATTGATGCCGGTCGGGCTCTTGGATAAGGTGCGGCCGTGATCAAGCCCTGTCCATCTGCATCCTCATGCCGGAGAACCCTATGAAGCCGCCCATTCTCAAATCAAGCCTCCGTCTGGCCGCCGCCGCCGCGCTCGCTGTGGCGCAGGCCGCCAGCTGGGCCGCGGACGGCTTTGTGACGACCAACGAGGCCAAGCTGGATGCGATCTTCTCGCAGGCAGGTTTTGCCGCTGCCGACAGGATAGACATTCGTTTCAACAGCCAGACAAGCGTCATCGATGCCAGCCTGACCTCGATCGACAGCTTTGCCGATTGGAACAAGATGGCCGGGCTGGCGGTCAACCTCGATGCGCCCGTCGTCAATATGTTCTTTGTCGACAAGGTGCGCTGGTGCGGCGATCCGGGCAGCAATATCGTCGGCTGCGCGGACACGCCCGGCAACCTGATGGCGCTCGACTCCAGCTGGGCGGCCCATGCGAGCCTCGGCGGCAATCTGCTCGCTCATGAACTGGCCCACAACCTGGGGCTGGGTCATGTGCTGCCGAACAATGGCAGCAATCTGATGAACCCCACGCTGTCGGCCAGCTTTGCGCTGACCGCCGCCCAGATCACCACTATCCTGGGCAGCGCCCTGGTGCAAAGCGATGCGCAGGGCAAGTTCATCACGATCCAGCCGATCGCCGTGCTGGCTACCGCGCCGGTGCCCGAGCCCGCCAGCTGGGCCATGCTGCTGCTGGGCGGTGTGCTGCTGGTCGGCGCGACACGCGGGCGCGGCCTGGGCCAGGCCTGATGTGGCTGGCCCGCTGGCTGAGCTGGCTGTCGCTGCTGTGGGGCGTCACCCTGGCCACCGCTGAGCCGCTGCCGCGCCGCGATCTGGGCGGTTTCTCGCTGCAGCTGCCGGCGACCGTGGTGCAGCAGGCCGGCGGCATCGACTCGAAAGCGGGCCGGCTGCATGGCGATGGTTTGCTGATCGACTACGACCTCGGCCTGTACAGCGATCCCCTGCTGAACCGCGACGGCGTCAGCGGCTACGAGGAGAAGCCGGTGCTGGTGGACGGCCGGCCGGCACGGCTGGTGCGCTGGCGGCAGCAAGACTCGACGCGCTACTTCATCGGCCTGCACCTGCCGGAGCTGCGCGTGACGCCGATGGGTCCGATCCGGCTGACCCTGCTGGCTCAGACCAGCGAGGCGAACCGGCTTGACGAGATCCAGACCTTGCTGCTGAGCCTGCGCCTGACTAAGCACTGATATCCCGCCATCGCGGCTGCAGGGAGAATGCGCAGGCTGATCCGGCGTGATCGGCTTGACGTTCGAAAGGGAAGAGATGGCGGCAGAGGGAAGTGCAGGGGACCTGATCAAGGTCGTGACACTGCTGGGTGCGGCGGTGGTGGCGGTGCCGTTGTTCAAGCGATTGGGTCTGGGCTCGGTGCTGGGCTATCTGGCGGCCGGCCTGGTCATCGGGCCCTTCGGCCTGGGCCTGTTCAGCGATGCGCAGACGATTCTGCACATCGCCGAGCTGGGCGTCGTGATGTTTCTGTTCGTCATCGGCCTGGAGATGCGGCCCTCGCATCTGTGGGCCTTGCGCCGCGCCATCTTTGGCCTGGGCAGCCTGCAGGTGGTGGTCTGCGGCGCCTTGCTGACCGGGGTCGGCCTGGCCTTTGGTTTCCCGCTGGACGTGTCCTTTGTCAGCGCGATGGGCTTTGTGCTGACCTCGACCGCCATCGTGATGCAGCTGCTCGGCGAGCGCGGTGACAGCGCCGCACCGCGCGGGCAGAAGATCGTCGCCATCCTGCTGTTCGAGGACCTGCTGATCGTGCCGCTGCTGGCCCTGGTGGCCTTTATCGCGCCGACCTCGGCCGCTGCGCCGGCGGCGGCCGGCTCGCGCTGGGGCGCGGTGCTGCTGGGCCTGGGTGCGCTGGCGGCCCTGGTGGCCGTCGGCCTGTGGCTGCTGAACCCGCTGTTCCGGGTGCTGGCGCGCGCCAAGGCGCGCGAGGTGATGACGGCCGCGGCCCTGCTGGTGGTGCTGGGCGCGGCCCTGCTGATGCAGCTCGGTGGCTTGTCGATGGCGCTGGGTGCCTTCCTGGCCGGGGTGCTGCTGTCGGAGTCGAGCTTTCGCCATCAGCTGGAGGCCGATATCGAACCCTTCCGCGGTCTGCTGCTGGGGCTGTTCTTCATCGGCGTCGGCATGGCGCTGGACCTGGCGGCGGTGGCTCAGAACTGGCAGCTGATCATCGCCGGCGTGCTGGCGATGATGGTGGTCAAGACCCTGTGCATCTATGCGGTGGCGCGCCTGGCGCGGGCCTCGCACGCCGATGCGATCGACCGCGCGGTGCTGATGGCCCAGGGCGGCGAGTTCGCCTTCGTGCTCTATGCGGCGGCGCTGGCGGCCGGCGTCATCGATGCCGAGGTCAATGCGAACATGACGGCCATCGTCGTGCTGTCGATGGCGCTGACCCCGCTGACCGTGCTGGCGCTGCGCCGCCTGACGCCCAAGATCAAGCCCTCGATGGAGGGCATAGAGCGGCCCGAGAACCTGGCCGCCAGCGTGCTGATCATCGGCTTCGGCCGTTTCGGCCAGGTGGCCAGCCAGGCGGTGCTGGCGCGCGGTGCCCAGATCACCATCATCGACAACGACACCGAGGTGATACGCGACGCCGCCGAGTTCGGCTTCAAGGTCTACTACGGCGACGGCGACCGCGCCGATGTGCTGCATGCGGCCGGCGCCCACCATGCGCGCGTGATCCTGGTCTGCATCAACGACAAGGCGGCGGTCAGCCGCATCGTCGAGCAGGCGCGCATGAGCTGCGCCCAGGCCAAGCTGCTGGTACGGGCCTATGACCGCGAGCATGCGCACGAGCTGCTGAAGGCCGATGTCGACTACCAGATCCGCGAGACCTTCGAGTCGGCCATGGCCTTGGGCCGCGAGGCGGCCCTGGCCACCGGCGCAACGCCGGACGAGGCCGACGAGGTGATGAGCGAGGTGCGCCGGCGTGATACCGAGCGTTTCGAGCTGGAGGCGGTCGGCGGCATCTTCGCCGGCCGGGCGATGATTCTGGGCAATGTGCCGGCCAAGGACGCCTGAGGCCGCGCTCAGACGCTGTTGCGCGGCAGCCTGATCACCAAGCCCAGGCCCGCGCCGGGTTCCGTATCCAGCTGCACCGAGCCGCCCAGGCGCTGGCTGAGGGTCTGCACGATGTGCAGGCCCAGGCCCGAGCCGCCGTCGCCGCGCTTGGTGCTGAAGAAGGGCTCGAACAGGCGTGGCCGTATCTCGTCGGGCACGCCGTTGCCGTTGTCGCGCAGGCGCAGCTCGACATCGTCCTTGCCCGCCTCGCGCAGCCGTATCGCGATGCGGCGCTCGGACCGGCCCTCGAAGGCATGGGTGATCGCATTGAGCAGCAGGTTCGAGATGATTTGCGACAGCATGCCGCCCGCCATGCGCACCGGCAGCCGCTCCGGCGCGTCCAGCAGCACCTCGACCTCGGCCTTGCGCAGCACCGGTTGATGGGTGCGGATGATGGCGCGCAGATAGTCGACCAGGTCCAGTGGCAGGGCCAGCTCGCTGCTCTGGTCCACCGCCAGGGTCTTGAAATTGCCCACCAGCGTGGCGGCCCGGGCCAGATTGCTGCACACCAGACCCGCCGCGCTCTCGATGCGCCGTGCCAGGCCCTGCAGCTCGCTGCGGCTGACCTTGTCGCGCGCCAGCATGGCCAGCATCTCGCGCGCGAACTCCTCCATGCCCGAGGCCGCCGTCACCGCGATGCCGATCGGCGTGTTGACCTCGTGCGCGACCCCGGCCACCAGGCCGCCCAGCGCGGCCAGCTTCTCGCGCTCCACCAGCGTGGCCGTGGCATGGCGCAGCTCCTCGGTGCGCGCCAGCACCAGGCCCTCCAGCTCGGCTTCGCGGTCCTGGTGCTGCAGCTCGGCGGCGCCGCGGGCCGCAAAGATCGACAGCAGGGACAGGGCCAGCAGATGCTTGTCGGCATCGATCTCGCGTTTGTCCAGCGCCACCAGAATGCCCAGGCTGGCGCCCGTGGTGCCCACCATGGGCATGCCCACATAGCTTTGGGCCCCCATCTCGCCGAGCAGATGGTCGTCCGGATAGGCCTGCTGCACGCCGCAGGCGTAGAAGCACATGCTCTGGTCGGCGACATTGCTGCAGGGCGTGCCCTTCAGCGAGTAGCTCATATTCGGCAGCCAGTCGGCACCACCCCAGACCGCCAGGGTCTGCACACCCTCGCCATCCTCGAACGGGATCAGCCGGCCGGCGATCACATAGGCCACATCCAGCGCGGCGGCCAGATCCTTGACCAGCACCCGGAAGAAGGCCTCGCCCTGCACGCGCGAGGTCGACAAGGTGATCGAGCGCAGCGCGGCCTCGGCCAGCCGGCGCTTCTCGGCTTCGCTGAAGCGTGGCGTCTCAGGCATCGGGGTAGCGCTCGTAGATGCTGCGCAGCTCGGGCAGGCGCTCCAGCAGCAGGCTCACCAGCTTGGGGTCGAACTGGCGGCCGGACTCGGCGCGCAGATAGTCGATGGCCTGCTCGAAAGGCCAGCGCTGCTTGTAGCAGCGGGTGCTGACCAGCGCGTCCATCACATCGGCCAGCGCGACGATGCGGCCGACGATATGGATCTGCTCGCCGGCCAGGCCGCGCGGATAGCCCTGGCCGTCCCAGCGCTCATGGTGCTCGTGGGCGATGGTCGCGCCCAGCTGCAGGATGCGCTTGTCGCTTTTGCTGAGCAGCTCGTAGCCGATGCGGGCATGGGTCTTCATGACCTCCCATTCCTCCTCGTCGAGCTTGCCCGGCTTGTTCAGCACCCGGTCCGGGATGCCGATCTTGCCGACATCGTGCAGCGGCGCGGCCTGGCGCAGAAACTCCACATCCGAAGCCGCCAGGCCCACCGCATCGCCCAGCAGCGCCGACAGCTCGGCGACACGGCGCACATGCGAGCCGGTTTCCTTGGAGCGCTTCTCGACCGCTTCGCCGAGGATGAAGACGGTGGAGCGCTGGGTTTCCTGGATCTCCTCGCGCAGCAGCAGGGTCTCGTAGGTGATCGCGACATTGGCGCAGAAGATTTCCAGCAGCTCGCGAGCCGTCTCGTCGACCGGTTCGGAAAACACCATATAGAGCAGGCTCTCGTTGCCGGTGCTGCTGCGGTAGTAGCCGACGAAGTGATAGTCGTCGAAATGGCTTTGCTGTGAACTCAGCGCCCGGTTCAGCGCGTCACGCACCTCGGTGGGCAGGGCGTCCAGTTCCTCCTCGACCAGCAGGCGTGAATACTCGGCGGTGGCCGCCAGCACCTTGAGCCTGCCCTCGACATGCGAGGCCGCATAGGCCGACACCCGGCTGGCGCTGAAGCCCTGGGCGTCCAGGCCCAGCAGATGCGAGACCTGCTCCAGCACCGCCGAGGCGAAGCGGCGCAGGTTCTGCGAGTCATAGACCTTGGTGATCGCATCGATGGAGCGGCGCAGCGCCTGGCGCGAGGCCTCGATGATCATGATGTCGCGATAGCTGCGCAGCGCCGAGTAGAAGACCGTGATCAGCTTGCGCTTGGTCAGCTCGGTCTTTTCCTTGTAGTCATTGATGTCATAAGTCTTGATGACATGCTCTTCGGGCGCCTGGCCCGGCTGGCCGGTGCGCAGCACGATGCGCACATGGTGGTTCTGCTGCACCTCGCGGATATGGCGGGCCAGATCCAGCCCGGCATGCTCGCTCTCCATCACGACGTCCAGCAGTATCAGTGCGATGTCCTGGCGATGCGCCAGCAGCTCGCGCGCCTCGACGCCGCTGTAGGCATCGAGGAACTGCAGGCGCCGGCCGGCAAACTCGAAGTCGGCCATCACCAGCTGGGTGACCTCGTGGACGGCCGGGTCGTCGTCGACGATCATCACGATCCAGGGCTCCAGCGTCTTGCTGGCCCGGCCCGTCGGCTGCAGCGGCGGTGATTCGTCCGCGAACACCAAATCCGTCATGGCGACCCTCCATCTCAGGTCGGACCATTATTAGTTTTGTCGCCAGCCGGCTGTCCAGCTAAAAAGACAGAACAATCACCGGCTTCAGTGTTTTTTCTCGCTGACCCCGGCCGATTCGAAGCTGGCCATCTCGGTCAGGATGCGGCAGGCCGACTCCAGCAGCGGCCAGGCCAGCGCCGCGCCCGAGCCCTCGCCCAGGCGCAGGCCCAGGTCGATCAGCGGCTCGGCGCCCAGCGCTTGCAGCATCAGCCCATGGCCGGCCTCCTGCGAGGCATGGGCGAACACGCAGCGTTCCAGCACGGCCGGCTGCAGCTTGGCCGCCACCAGCACCGCCGCGCCGCAGATGAAGCCGTCGACGACGATGACGCGCCGCTCCAGCGCCGCCTGCAGCACCGCGCCCACCATCATCGCGATCTCGAAACCGCCGAAGGCCGCCAGCGCCGCCAGCGGCGTGGCCGCCTCGCCATGGCGCTGCAGCACCTGGCGCAGGATGTCGGTCTTGTGCTGCAGCTGTGCATCGTCAAGACCTGTCCCCCGGCCGGTGCAGTCGGCAATCGGCAGGCCTTGCAGCCGCGCCAGCAGCAGGGCCGCCGCCGAGCTGTTGCCTATGCCCATCTCGCCCAGCAGCAGCACATTGCCCGGCTGCTTGTGCAAGAGGTTCTTGCCGGCGGCAATCGCGGTGGCGCACTGGTCGGCGCTCATCGCCGGGCCGGCCAGCGCATCGGCCGTGCCGGGCGCGATCTTGGCGATGATCAGACCCTCGCGCGGTGCGAAGTCGTGGGCCACGCCGGCATCCACCACGCTCAGGGCCAGGCCGTGCTGGCGCGCCAGCACGCTGACCGCCGCGCCGCCGGCCAGGAAGTTCTCGACCATCTGCCAGCTGACATCGCTGGGATAGGCCGACACGCCGCGCGCCGCCAGGCCGTGGTCGCCGGCGAACACCATCAGCTGCGGCTCGCGCAGTTGCGGTGTCTCGCTGCCGAGGATCAGGCCGAGGCGTAGCATCAGCGTCTCCAGCCGGCCCAGGGCGCCCAGCGGCTTGGTCTTGATGTCGATGCGGCGCTGCAGGGCGGCGGCGAGGGCGGCGTCGTGCAGCGGGGCGATGGTGGGGATCAGGTCTTGCATGCGAGGGCCTCGGCGGTGGTCTGGATGGCGGCCTGCAGTTGGCGGGCGCCGCGTTCGATGGCGGCCGGTCCTGGGGCCAGGATGTCGGCGGACTTGATTTCGGCGAGCCGGGCATTCAGCGCGGCAAAGCCAGGGCGGGCCAGCACCTTGTCGGGCACGAAGCGCTTGCCGCACCAGGAGCCCAGGATCAGCTGGGGCGCGGCGGCCAGCACCGTGTCGGCATCGACGATGCGTTGCCGCGCGAAGCCGGCGCGCGAGCGTTCGGCGAACACATCCTCGCCGCCGGACAGCGCGATCAGCTCGCTGACCCAGCCGATGCCGCAGATCATGGGCTCGTCCCATTCCTCGAAATACACGCGCGGCCGGCAGGGCAGGGCGGCCGCAACGGCGGCGATCTCGTCCTGGCAGGACTGCAACTGCCGGTTCAGCGTCAGCGCCTGCTGAGGGCGGCCGACCAGCTCGCCCAGGCGCAGCACCATGGCATGGATGCCGGCAATGCTGCGCTGGTCGAACCACAGCGTGGCCAGTCCGGCGCGCTCGCATTCATCGAGCAGCGGGCGCTGCAGGTCCGAGAAGCCGATCACCAGATCCGGCTGCACCGCCAGCAGGCGTTCGAGCTTCATGCTGGAAAAGCCGCTGATCTTGGGCTTCTCGGCGCGCGCCTCGGGCGGGTGGACGGTGTAGCCGGAGATGCCAGCTATATGGTCCTGGGCGCCGAGGCGGTACAGCACCTCCACGGCCTCGGTGGACAGGCAGGCGATGCGCTGTGGGATCGGGCCGCTCATCGGATCAGCGCCATCAGCCGGCCCGGCTCGAAATGCGTGTCGATGTAGTCGGCCAGGCCGTCGAACACGCTGTCCAGCGTCGGCAGGCCCAGACCGAACAGCGCGGCCATCACGGCCGGCTGTTCGAACAGGCCGTGGGCATAGCAGCCCAGCACCGAGCCCTGCTGCCAGCCGATCGCTTCGCCGGTGTCGCTGCGCACCGCCACGCGCGCCGTCGGCAGCGAGGGATGCTGGGCCGTGCGGCCGTGGTGGATCTCGTAGCCCTGGGCCTGGATGCCGCTCAGGGTCTGCCAAGCCCCGTCGAGTTCTGCCTCGAAGCGCAGCTCGGCCGGGCGCAGCAGCTTTTCGCGCTCGAACTGCGTCACCAAGGGCAGCAGGCCCAGTCCCGGTCCATTGCCGTCCAGGCCGTGCGGATCCAGCAAGGCTTCGCCCAGCATCTGCAGGCCGCCGCAGATGCCCAGCACTGGCTTGTTCGCGGCAGCATGGCGGGCGACCACTTCATCGAGCTTCTGGGCGCGCAACCAGGCCAGATCGGCGGCCACGGCCTTCGATCCCGGCAGGATGATCCAGTCGGCGCCGTCCAGCTCGGCCGGCGTGCGGGCCCAGACCAGGCGCACGCCGGGCAGGCTGCGCAGCGGCTGGAACTCGTCGAGGTTGGACAGGCGCGGGTAGGCGACGACGGCGATCTTCAGACCCGAGCCCGAGGGCGTGTCGTCGAATACGCCGTCCTCTTCCGGCAGCCCATGGCCGCGCCACATCGGCAGCACCGCGACGGTGGGCACGCCGGTCAGCGCCTGCAGCTGCTCGGGCCCCGGCGCCAGCAGCGCGGCATCGCCGCGGAAGCGGTTCAGCACAAAGCCCTTGATCAGCGCGCGCTCGTGGGCCGGCAGCAGCTGATGGGTGCCGTACAGGTGGGCAAAGGCGCCGCCGCGGTCGATGTCGGTGACCAGCAGGCAGGCGGCCTTGGCCTCCAGCGCGGTGCGCATATTCACATAGTCGCTGGCATGCAGATTGATCTCGGCCGGCGAGCCGGCGCCCTCGATCACGAGCACATCGTTCTCGGCCAGCAATTCGTGCAGCGCTGCTCGTGCGGTGGGCCAGATCTTCTCGCTGCGGCCGCGCCAGGGCATCGCGCCCAGCTCGGCGCTGACCTCGCCCATCAGCACCACCTGGCTGCGGGTATCGGCCTCGGGCTTCAAAAGCACTGGGTTCATCCGCACCTCGGGCGTGCGACGCGCAGCCAGGGCCTGAAAGTACTGGGCGCTGCCGATCTCGCCCATGCGCCCGTTCAGGCCGGGCACGACCCGCGCGTTATTGCTCATGTTCTGCGCCTTGTAGGGCGCCACCTTGAGCCCCTGGCGGGCATACCAGCGACACAGCGCGGTGGCCAGCCAGCTCTTGCCGGCGCCACTGGTCGTGCCCAGAACCATCACAGCCTTGGCCGTCATTGCGTGATCACTTTCTTCAATGCCAGCTGCGATTGTGGCGGCAGGGTCGCGACGCGCACCCAGCCCGGCAGGCCGAAGGAGCTGGCGTCACGCAGCTTGATGCCATGGGCGCGCAGGGCCTCGTGGTCCAGCGGCGCGGCCGGCCGGGCCAGCCAGAAGGGCGTGCAGCTCTCGCGCTGCTGCCAGCTCAAGCGCGCCAGCATCTCGCGCTGCTGCACGCTCCAGCGCCGCAGCTGGGCGCGCGAGTCGGCCAGCCAGGCCTGGATCTCGGGGCGGTGCAGCTGCATCAGCAAGACCTGGCCCTCGGCCGACAGCACCCAGCTGGCCGCCAGCTGCCCCATGCTTTGCGTCAGAGCACCTTCGTCGGGCGCAATCTGGTAGGCGGCGCGCACGCCGGTGTGGCCTAGGGCCTTGTTGGGGCAGTGCAAGGCCCAGCAGTTCGATGGCAGCGCCGGCGCCATGCCGGCCAGGCGCAGCGGCTCGTAGGCGCGGTCCAGCACGGTCAGCGCCGCGCGCGCGGCGACGGCCGCGATCTGCGCGCTGGCCAGGCTCTCGCCGGTCGGGTTGCAGGGCTCGCAGATCCAGACCATGGCCTCGCTGCCGAGCTCTTGCAGCAGCTGCGTGACATTCGCATAGGGCCGCACGCGCAGGCCCAGTGCCTGGGCCGCTGCCGCATAGTCGCCGAAGCCGGGCGAGGGCACCCAGACCTCGCGCAGCCCCTGCAGCAGCGCGGCCAAGCTCAGCCGGCGTATCGCCTCGGCGCCGCCGGAGGCCGGCAGGATGCGCTCGGGCGGTACACCATGGGCGCGGCCCAGCTGCTCGCGCAGCGCCAGGTAATGCGGGTCCGGGTAGCGGCACCGGTCGGCCGCTTGCAAGGCCGCTCTCAGCGAAGCCGGTGCCGGCAGCGGGTTCGCATTGGTCGAGAAGTCGTGCAGCAGGGGCGGGCCGCTGTCACTGCCACCGTGGGTCATGTCGGCAACCTCAGGCTCAGGGCCGCGAAGGCAAGCAGCAGCGCACAGGCCAGCATCGCGCGCCGGGCCAGGCCGGCCGCACGCTGCAGATCGGCGCCCTGCGGCGCGGCGCCGGCGTCGTTGAGGCTGTAGACGCCCGGCTTGGCCAGGCGCAGATTCAAGCGCAGCGCCATCGCCGCCATCGGCCAGCCGCTATTGGGCGAGGGCGTGCGCCGCGCCTCGCCGGCCAGACGCAGCAACAGCGCCGGGCGCAGGCCCATCAGCGCCAGCGCGGTGAGGCGGGCCGGTATCCAGCTCAGCACATCGTCGGCGCGCGCGGCCCACTTGCCCGACCATTCGCGATGATCGCGATAGCCCCACATCGCATCGGCGGTGTTGGCAAAGCGGTAGACCGCAGCGCCGGGCAGGCCGGCGATCACGAACCAGAACAGCGGCGCGACGACCGAGTCGTTGAGGTTCTCGGCCAGGGTCTCGATCGCGGCCTCGCGCACCTCGACCGCATCGAGCGCGGCGGTGTCGCGGCTGACCAGGCGCGCCAGCTGGGCCCGCCCGGCCAGCAGCGATTCACCGAGCGCGCGCTCCACCGCCAGCACCTCGTCGACCAGCATGGCCCAGGCCAGCAGCGGCTTCAGCAGCAGGCCCAGCACCAGCGCGCCGCCCAGCAGCGCCGGCCAGGAGGTCCAGGGCTGCAGGGCCTGCATCAGCGCGATCTCCAACCCCAGTGCCAGCGCCGCGACGAGCAGCGCGCCCAGCAACCAGACCAGGGCGCCGCCGACAAAGGCAGGGGCTGGCGGCAGCGCGCTCAGCCGCGCGCCGAAGGCGTTCAGGTAGCGGCCGATGCCAACGACCGGATGCGCCCAGGCCGGTGGCTCGCCCAGCAGGCGGTCCACCAGCAGCGCGATCCCCATCGCCAGCGGCAGCAGCAGCGAGATCATCAATCTTCGATGCCGCGCTGGGCCGGCACGCCGGCCTTGAAATGGTGCTTGACCATGGCCATCTCGGTCACGGTGTCGGCCAGATCGATCAGCTCCTGCGGCGCACCACGTCCGGTCAGCACCACATGCACATGGGCCGGCCGCTCGCGCAAGCACTGCAGTACCGGCTCCAGCGCGACCCAGCCATAGCGCAGCGGATACATGATCTCGTCGAGCACGACCAGAAAGGTCTCGCCGGCGCGTATCGTCGCCTCGGCCTGGGTCCAGCCATGACGGGCCAGCTCGGCGCTGTGGTCCAGGTCCTTGCTCTTCCACGAGAAGCCGTCGCCCAGGCCGATGATGGGCACGCCCAATTGTTCGAACACCCGGTGTTCGCCGAAGCGGGCGCTGGGCACCTTCATGAACTGGTAGATCTTGACCGTCTTGCCGCGGCCATGGGCGCGCAGCGCCAGGCCGAAGGCGGCCGTGCTCTTGCCCTTGCCGGGGCCGGTGTGGACCAGGATCAGGCCACGGCGCTCGGCCGTGGGGATGATGCGTTCGCGGTCGACCGGGGGCTTCTCAATTTCCATCTTGGGCACTCCAAACATCGTTCATCAGCAACTCGTCCAGCGGCCGGCGCTGGCGCCAGTCTTCGAGCTCCAGCATCGGCGCCTCGTAAAAGCTGTCGACCGGTCCCAGGCATAGCAGGCCCAGGGGCTGCGCGCCCTCGGGCAGGCGCAGCAGCGCGGCCAGCTGGCGCGGCTCGAACATCGAGACCCAGCCCAGGCCCAGATTCTCGGCGCGCGCAGCCAGCCAGAGGTTCTGCACCGCGCAGCCCAGCGAGGCGATGGCCATCTCGCGCGGCATGCTGCGCCGGCCGAAGACGGTGCCGTCATCCGGCGGCAGCACGATGGCCAGCAGCTCGGCGCATTCGCGCAGGCCCTCGACCTTCAGGCGCAGGAACTCGTCGCTGCGCTCGCCCAGCGCTGCGGCCGTGGCCTGGCGCTCGGCCTCGACCACGCTGACGATCTGCGCGCGCAAGCCCGCAGCGCGGATGCGCAGCAGCCGCCAGGGCTGCATCAGCCCGACCGAGGGCGCCTGGTGCATGGCCTGCAGCAGGCGCAGCAATTGGGCCTCGGGCACCATCTGACCCGGCTTGAAATGCCGGGTGTCGCGGCGCAGCGCGATGGCGCGGTAGACCGCGTCGCGCTCGGTCTCATCAAACGGGTGCTGGGCGTCGGCGCTCATGGGTTCAGAAGCTGCCGCGCAGGCTGAGGCGTAGCGCGCGCGGCTCCATCGGGTGCACCAGGCGGCCGTTGATGCCCTCGCCACCGTCACCGCAGCCCGGCCCCTCGGCCCGGGTGCAGGCGGCACCCCAGTACTCGATGTCATTGGACTTGGTGTCGAACAGGTTCAGCACATCCAGCCCCAGCTGCCAGTGCTGGTTGACCTGGTAGCCCAGACGCCAGTTGGCGGTGAACACGGCCCTGGACTTGCGCGAGCCGGTCTCCTCCAGCGCATAGGCGCCCAGATAGCGCAGTTTCAGCCCGCTGGACCAGGGGCCACCGGGCTGCCAGTTCAGCGACATCGAGGCCGACACCGGCACCGCGTTCGGCACCTCGCGGCCGCTGCCGAACTCGTTCTCCACCGGCTGCACAAAGCGCGCGCGCGACCAGGCGATGTCGGCGTCGATCAGCCAGTCGCGGCCGATCTGCACATCGTTGGACCATTCCAGGCCGACGCGGCGCGACGCGCCGCGCGCCTCGGTGACGCCGGCGTCGCCGACGAAGACCAGCTCGGAGGCCAGATTGGCCTGCCACAGCGCCAGGCTGCTGGTCCATTGGGGGGCGAGCTTGGTGCGCAGGCCCAGCTCGGTGCTGGTGGTGCGCGCCAGCAGCGGCAGGCGCTCGTTGGCGCTGCCGTCGGCCGGGTTGATGGTGGTGGTGGCGCCGCGCACATCGTTGGAGCGGAAGGCGCGGGCCCAATGGGCATAAAGTTCGGTGTCGGCGCTGGCACGCGCGATCAGGCCCAGCTTGGGGCTGAATTGGGACTGAGTTGCGCGGCCGCCGTTGTCGATATTGAACTCGCCACCAGTGGGCGTGACGCGCGCGCGCAGCGTGTCCCAGCGCAGGCCGGCCACGCTGCGCAGGCGCTCGCCCCAGCGGCTCTCCAGCTGCGCGAAGGCGCCGAGGCTGCTCTGCTTGACGCGGTCCTCGCGCACCGTGTTGACGCGCTGGCGCTCCACCGTCTGGTACAGGCCGACACCGGCGATGCGGTCATGGCGCCATTGAAGGCCCCAGCTCAGCGCTTGGTCGGCAGGCAACCAGTTCGCCGGCAATTGCTGGCGGATGTCGCCGCCATAGACACGGCGATGGTCCTGTTGCTCCATCTGGTCGCCTTCGGGCCCGCTGATGAAGCCGGAGAAATTGGAGAACAGGTTCAGCCGGTAGTCGATGGCCCACAGGTGCCCGCGCCACTGGCCGCTATCGCCCTGCTTGTAGGCCCAGCCGGCGCTGAGGCTGCGGCGGTGGGTGTGGCCGCCGTCGCCAGCTTGCAGCGCACCATACCTTCCAATTTCGGGGCCGTTCTCGCCGCCGATGATCGCGCGCTCGGGCACATGGTCGGTGGCCAGCCAGTCGGCGCTGTAGCTCAGCGCATTGAGATTGATGCCGTTGCGCTCATCGCCCCGGCTCAGGCGCAGCACCAGATTGCGGCGGCTGATGTCCTCGGGCTGTTCCCAGGGGCCGTCGTAGCGCGAACCCTCGGCGGCGCCCAGCAGGGTCCAGTCGCCGCCGATCTTCGTCGAGCCGGCGGCGAGCCCGCGCCGGTAGCCATGCGGGCCGGCACTCAGCAGCGCATAGGGGCGCTCGACCATATTCATATAGCCGATGCGGGCGGCGCCGGTGGTGGCGAAATCGCCGTCCTCGGCATCGAAGGCGCCCTTGCGGTAGCGCAGGCTGTCGACCAGCTCGGGGATCAAAAAGTTCAGGTCCATATAGCCCTGGCCATGGCCATGGCTGGGCATATTGACCGGCATGCCCAGCACGAAGCCGGCGAAATCGCTGCCATGGTCCAGATTGAAGCCGCGCAGGAAATACTGGTTGGCCTTGCCGTCGCCGCTGTGCTGCGTCACGGTCATGCCGGGCATGGCCTCCAGCAGCTCGGCCGGCCGCAAGAGCGGGCGCAGCGCCAGGCGCTCGACGCCCAGCTCGCCCTCGGAGGCGCTGCCGGCGGCGCCCAAGGCGGCGCGGCCGTGCACCTGCACGGTGTCGAGCTGCTGGGTGGCCTGCTGGGCATGGGCTGCGGTGGCCAGCATGGCGGCCAGGGCAATGGCTGTCTGTTTCATAAGGCGGAGCGAGCAGGGAAGTGAGTATTGGATCGGCGCGCCTGCCAGACCGCGCCCAGACTCATCAGCAGGGCCATCGCGACCCAGGCCAGGGCCTGCGAGAGCTGGTTCTGCAGCCGGGGCGGGGCCAGGTCTTGCTGTTGCGGCGGCTGTTGTTCGAGCAGCAGGCCACGCGTGCTGGGTGGTGGCGCGGCCTCGGCAGGGGCCGGCGCGGCGGGCGGTGCGGCGCCCTGGGACACCGGCGTGTGCAGCTGGTCGGCGGCCCACTGCCGCACCGCCGCCAGCTCCTGGTGCAGGCCGGCCTCGCGGCTCAGGCTCTGGTAGCTGGCGGCCAGCTGCTCGCGGGTCGCGGCATCGGGCTTCCAGTAGCCCAGGCGCTGGGCCTGGATCATCCGCTCCAGCGCCTGCGCGTAAGCCTGCTTGTTCTGCTTCAGCCACTCGGGCAGGCCGAGCTGCTGCTTGTCGCGCACCAGGGTGTCGTACAGGCTTTGCCAATGGTCGGGCCGCACGGTGCCCGGCGCGATGGCCTGCCAGCCGAAGGTGTATTGCACGGCCTTGAGCACCTGCAAGGTGCCGGCCCAGCCCTCGGCCTGCTGGGCCTTCAGCCAGCCTGGGTGCAGATAGCGCGACTGCATTTCCATCGCCAGGCTGCTGGCCGCGCTCTCGGTATGCAGCTCGTTGGCATCCTGCAGCTGGCTGACATGCAGGCTCAAGCCCTCCTTGCGACCGGCCGCCTTGGCGGCGGCGGACAGGCCGCCGAGGTACTGAAAAGGGTCGTCCGAGCTGAGCATCGCGTACAGATGCGAGCTGCGCGACATCAGCGCCGCATCGGTCTGCTTCAGATGCGCACCGAGGGCCTGGGCTGCCACGGCCGGCCGGCTCAGGCGCAGCGGCTCGCCGTTGACATAGGGCTGGCTCATGCGCTGCAGAAAGAGCTGGCCCAGCCGTGCGTCGTCGGCCTTCAGACCATTGTCCTGGGCCGCTTCCGAGATGCCGGTGCCGTAGTCGCCGGTGTTATTGCCGAACACGCGCGCCTGGGCCAGGGCCTGGGCCTCGGTCTTGCTCAGGCCCTGGCGGCGCAGCTCGGCGGCCACGCTGGCGGTGTTGCGCGCGACGACGTTGCCGGGCTCGGCGGCCGCAGCGGCCGCGACGGCCTGGTCCAGCAGATTCATCAGCGCCGGAAACTGGTCGCGGTAGGAGCCGGTGATGCTCAAGAGCACATCGACCCGCGGCCTGCCTTTCAACTCAGACAAGGGCAGCAGCTTGACGCCGGTGGGCCGGCCGCTGTCGTCCCAGATGGGTTGCACGCCCAAAGCGGCCAAGGCCTGCGATTCCATCAGGCCCTGGTGGCGCAAGGTCTCGCCGGCCCAGAGACTCAGCGCCAGACGCTGCGGCGGCTTGCCGGTCTTGAGCTGCTCGGCATACCAGCCCTCGAACAGGCGCCGTGCCACCTCGTAGGCCTGCTTGGTCGGCAGCCGGCTCGGGTCCAGGCCGGTCAGGTTGCGGCCGGTGGGCAGGCTGTCGGGATTGCGCAGCGGATCGCCGCCATAGGCCGCGGGCAGGAAGCGACCCCGCAGCGCGGCCAGCAGGCCTGGCATCTCGCCCTCGGTGGCCAGGCGCCGCTCCAGCTCCTGGGCGCGTTCGGCCAGCGCCAGCAAGGCCGGCGTGTCGATGGGCTTGCGCGCGGCGCGGTTCGGGACATAGCCCTCGGGTTCCGGCGGTCTCAGATCAAGAACGCTGGCGGCCTGCGCGTCCTTCAGCGCGACATGGAGCCAGCGTCCCGGCCGCGATGTCGCGATGCCCTCGTGGCTGATCAGAAAGGCCTCGTCGATGTCCTCGCCCAGCGCCTCGATCAGCGGCTGGCGCAGCATCTGCAGAATCGTCGTGTGGCGAGCGTTCTCGTCCGGCAGCTGACCGAACACCGCCAGGCCCTTGGGCTGGGAGCTTTGCGCCAGCCGGTCTAGCCAGGGATGCAGCAGCTCCAGGAAGCCGCTGAAATCGGCGGCGATCTGCTGGGCGGTCCAGCCCAGGTCGCGGTGCAGCTGGTGCTCGACAAAGGCGCTGACCATCTGGCGCTCCAGCGCCTGCCGCGTAGGCCCGGCGTCCACCGTCTCCCACTCGTGCATCAGCTCATGCATATGGGCCATGCGGGCATTGAAGCCGGCCGGCGCGAAGCTGGGTGTGCGGTGGCTGACCATCAGCGCGCGGCCGCGGCGCTTGGCCGTCAGGCCCTCGCCGAGGTTGTCGACGATATAGGGGTAGATCACCGGCACATCGCCCAGCGGCAGCAGGGCCTCGTCATGGATGTCCAGCGCGCGCAGCTTGCCGGGCGCCCATTCCTGTGTGCCGTGGGTGCCGAAGTGGATCAAGGCGTCCGCCTGGCGGGCCCACAGATAGGTGGCCAGGTAGTGGTGCGAGATCGGCGTCTTGTTCTTGTGCATGAAGGGGTCCTGACCCCGTCTCAGCGTCTCCTCGCGTGGTGGCTGCGGCAGCACGCTCAAGCTCCCGCGCTGCAGGCGCGGAATCACGAAGACCGGGCGGCCTTCATGGCTCACGATATAGCGGCTGCGGGCCGGCTCGCCCCACTGTCCGTTGATGCGCTGCTGCAGCGCCGCCGGCAAGGTCTTGAACCAGGCCTCGTAGTCGGCCAGCGGCAGCGCGGCGGCCTGGTCGCGCGCCAGCAGGGCCTGCAGATCGGCGCTGGGGTAGTAGGCCGCGATCAGGGGCTTGAGCTGCGTGATCCACTGGCCTTCAGGCAGCGGCTGCACGCCGTAGCCGGCCTCGCGCAGACCCATGGAGACGCGCTCCAGGCTGCGCGGCACGTTCAGGAAACTGGCGCCGAAATGGTCGCCGCCCGGCGGGTAGTTGTAGACGAAGGCGACCAGGCGCTTGCTCGCAGCGGGCTTGGTCTGCAGCGCGATCAGGCGCTTGGCCTTGGCGATCACGGCCTCGGCCTGGCGCACGATCAGCTGCGGCTCCCTGCCCTTGTTCGCGTGGGCGACCACCATCAGCGGGTCGATCGCGCCGGCCCCCTCGGGCTGGGCGAAGTAGAAGGGCAGATCGCTCATGGCGAGGCCGGTCTCGCTGGCCTCCCAGTCGGCCGAGCCGCCGGCGCGGTAGGGCAGGGTCTGCAGCAGCGGCGCGCCCCAGCGCTCGAACAGCGGCTGCAGGCCGCCGGCCTGGGGCAGCAGCGCGTGGTTGACGATCACCGAGGCGTGCAGCTTGCCGCCCGGCAGTTCCATCAACGGGGCCAGCGAGTCGCCCGCCAGATGCGAGCTGAAGACCGCATAGGCCAGCAGGCCCTGGCGGTCGAAGCGGCGCAGCCAGTCGTCGACCCAGGCGGTGGCGCCCTGCACGAAGTGGTAGCGGTGCAGCAGCAGCGCGACGGCCGGGCGCTTGTCGCCTTGGGCCTCGGCCCAACGTGCCAGGTCTTGCGCGTTCGCGAACAAGCCCGGCGCGCCCGGCAGATAGAGGCCGCGCTGCGGCAGCAGGGTCGGCGCCGGCAGATCGGGGGCGGGCTGGCCGGCCAGCTGAGCCTTGACCAGGGCGAGGGCGTGACGGGTGTTGGCGATACCGCCGGCCTGCAGATAGGCGCGCAGCGAGCGCTCGCCGGCCGCAGGCTCGCCGGCCGTGATCCAGACCGGGGTTGCTGCGGTCTGCTGCTTCAGCGCCGCGCCCAGCATGGCTTGCAGCTTGGCCTCGACACTGGCATGGGGCGCATCGATCCAGACCAGCTGGGCCTGGCTCAGCGCCTGCGCCAGCTCGCGCGCCTGTGCGGCGTCCAGCACCGTGCTGCGCAGCGGGTAGTCCAGCGCCTTGACGGTGAAGCCGGCGGCCGCCGCTTCCCGCTCGATCAGGGCGCTGCGCGCGGCGGGCGTCACGTCCAGCGTGATCCACAGCAGCAGGCCCGGCTTGGCGCCGAGGCCCCAAGCGGGCGCCAGCAGCAGGGACAGCATCAAGACCAGGCAGGCTCGGATCACGGCTTGTCGCCCTCGGGCACATAGATGATGTTGCCGTCCTTGAGCTTGTAGGCCACGCCGGCGCGCACGCCCTGGCCCTCGCTGCTGCCGCCATTGCCCTTGTAGCGGATCTCGCGTCCGTTCTCGCGCACGACGATTTCCATATCCGGCTCACCCGGCTTCTTGATGATGGTGACGTTCTCGTTCGCGTCTTTTTGCTGCTGCAGCGCCACCGCAGTCAGCAGCGCGACGACCAGCACCAGGAACACATCGACTAGGTTGACGGCCGACAGCATCGGATCGTCGTCTTCCTCGCCGAGGATGGAAAGGTGTTTCATGCCAGGCCTCTCGAAGTGCGGATGGCGACCAGCTCACTCATCAGCCAGCGACGTCGCACCGAGTACGCGACCAGGCCGACGGCTGCCGCGGCCAGCGCCAGCACGACGCCGGCGAAAGCACCGCTGAACACCGCCAGTGCCTGCTGGCCCTGGCCGGCAGCCACGCTCTGCAGCGCCGGGCCCAGCGGCACCATCGTTGCGATCAGGCCCAGCAGCGGGCTGACGCGGCCCAGCAGGCGCAGTGGCTCCAGCTGGCGCACCACCTGCAGCTCGATCTCTTCCAGCGGCTTGTCGGCATGGGCCTGCAGGGTCCGGTAGTTCGGTGAGCGCCAGCGCTGCGCGGCCTCCATCAGCGTGGCACCGGCGACCCACAGCGCGTAGATGAAGCCGAGGCCGACGAGCACGAGAACCGGCCACAGCAGGGCCTGGGCGATCTGGGCAAAACCTTGTTCGAGCATCATGAGGAGTGGTGGGCAAGGAAGAAGGCGGCGATGGCCTCGGGGTTGGAGGGGAAGTAGTGGTGCACGTAGCTGGCGCGCAGGCTGCCTTGCGCGTAGAGCGCTTCGGCGGCCTTGCCCGCATTCGGGTTGCTGGCGTGCGCGATCGGCACCAGCGGCGTGTTGAGGGTGGAGTAATGGAAGGTGTGGCCGCGCAGCTCGCCCCGGTCTCCAAGTTCAGGCCACTCGATCTTCTGCATGCCCAGCGCGGCCAGGCGTGCTTGCATCTGGGCGCGGCCAGGCATCAGGCCGGCCATCGCATGGTCCACGCCCTCGGCGTCCGTCAGGCACTCGGCCAGCGCCAGCATGCCGCCGCACTCGGCCAGCAGCGGTTTGCCGGCCGCAAGATGAGCGGCCAGATCGGCGAAAAAGCTCGTATGGGCGCGCAGCGCCGGTGCATGCAGCTCGGGATAGCCACCGGGCAGCCACAGCGCGTCGCAGGGCGGCAAGGCCTGACCCTCGATGGGCGCGAACGTCAGGACCTCGGCGCCCAGCGCACGCAGGCAGTCGAGGTTGGCGGGGTAGATGAAGGAGAAGGCGGCGTCCTGGGCCACCGCGATGCGCCGGCCCTTCAGCAGCGGCGGCAGGGCCGGCTCGGGCTCGACATCGAAGCGTACCGGCTGGAACTCGAAGCCCTTCGAGGCCTCGCCCCAGGCCAGGGCCCAGCGGTCCAGCTGCGCGTCCAGCCCCGGCAGCTCCAGCGCCTGCACCAGGCCCAGATGCCGCTCCGGCAGGGCCAGGTCTTGCCTGCGCTGCAGCGCCGCGACCAGGGGCAGGTCCTCGGGCAGGCCTTCGGCCACCATGCGGGCATGGCCGGCGCTGCCGACCCGGTTCGCGACCACGCCGCACAGGCGGATATCGCGGCGGAAGGTCTGCAGCCCGACCGCCAGCGCCGCAAAGGTCTGGGCCATCGCCGAGGCGTCGATCACCGCCAGCACCGGCAGACCAAAGGCGGCGGCCAGGTCGGCGCTGCTGGGCGCGCCATCGAACAGACCCATCACGCCCTCGACCAGGATCAGGTCGGACTCCGCCGCGGCCTGGGCCAGCAGGCCCTGGCAGTGCGCGAGCCCGCCCATGAAGAGGTCCAGCTGATAGACCGGGTGGCCGCTGGCGCGCTCCAGCACCATGGGGTCCAGATAGTCCGGGCCGGTCTTGAAAACTCGGACGCGCTTGCCGGCATTGCGGGCATGGCGCGCGATCGCGGCGGTGACGCTGGTCTTGCCCGAGCCGGAGGACGGGGCGCTGATCATCAGGGCGGGGCAGCTGTTCATCGTTCTTTTCATGCGTTCAAGGCCAGCCAGCGGTCCTGCACCTGCAGTATCAGCAGGCGCTGGTGGAACACCTGCTGCAGCGCGGCGTGGGTGGTGGCGGCCTCGGGCGGGCCTTGGTGGACGATGCGGCCGGCATCCATCACGACGACGCTGTCGGCCTGCAGCGCGATATTGAGTTCATGCAGCACCGAGACCACGGTCACGCCCTCGGCGACGAGCCCGCGCACGATCTGCACCCAGTCGCTCTGGTGCGGCGGGTCCAGATGGGCCAGCGGCTCGTCCATCAGCAAGGCCTGCGCCCGCACGGCCAGCGCACGCGCCAGCAGCACACGCTGGCGCTCGCCGCCGGAGAGCTGGCCCAGTGGGCGCTCGCGCCAGTCCCAGCTCTGGGTCATGCGCATCGCCTGCGCGACGGCCGCGTGGTCGGCGCTGCTGGCCGGTGCCAGCCAGGGTTGGTGCGGCAATCGGCCCAGCATCACGACGTCCAGCGCGCTGAGCTCGTCGGCGCTGGCCTCGTTCTGGCCCAGCCAGGCGACCTGGCGGGCGCGTTCGCGCGCCGGCCAGCTGTGCCAGGGCTGGCCTTGCAGCTGCAGCGCGCCGTCGAAGGGCAGCAGGCCGGTCAGCGCGCGCAGCATGGTCGACTTGCCGGCGCCATTGGGGCCGACCACGGCGGTCCAGGCGCGCGCCTGCGGCGCGAACTGCAGCGGCTGCAAGATGCTGCTGCCGCCGAGCTTCAGCGAGCGCAGCTCCAGGCTCAGCAAGGATACAGCGCTCATGACCGCCTCCCCAGCCCCGAGCTGCGCCGGTGCATCAGATACAGCAGGTAGCTGCCGCCCAGCAGCGCGGTGATGATGCCCACCGGCAGCTCCTGCGGCGCGATCACCCAGCGCGCGCCGATATCGGCCGCCAGCAGCAGCATGCCGCCGGCCAGCGGGCTCAGCAGCAGGAGGCTGCGATGCGTGACCGGCCCCCAGCTGCGCACCAGATGGGGGGCGACCAGGCCGACAAAGGCGATCAGCCCGCATTGCGCGACGGCCGCCGCCGTGGCCAGGGCCAGCACCGCGATCAGCAGCACCCGCACCAGGGCCAGGCGCACGCCCAGCGAATGCGCGGTGGCCTCGCCCAGGCTCAGCGCGTCCAGGCTGCGGCTGCAGCCCAGGGCCACCAGCAGGCAGGCCAGCAGGGTTGCGGCCATGATCAGCACCGCGTTCCAGCCGACAAAGCCGGTGCTGCCCAGCATGAAGGCCTGCATGGCCCGCATGATGTCGGGGTTCATCAGGGTCAAGAGGGCCGAGCCCGAGCCCAGCACCACGCCGACGACGACGCCGGCCAGCAGCAGCCTCAGCGTCTGCTCGACGCCACGCGCCAGCAGCAGGGTCAGCAGCACCGCGCCCACCGCGCCGACAAAGGCCGCGCCCGTCATGCCCACCCGCAGCGCCAGCGCGGTGGCGGCCGGCGAGAAGCCGACCATGAAGAGCAGCACGGCCACGCCCAGCGAGGCGCCGGCCGAGCAGCCCAGCAGATAAGGGTCGGCCAGCGGATTGCGGAACAGGCCTTGCGCCACCGCGCCGGCCAGCGCCAGCAGCGCGCCGGCCAGCCAGGCGCCCAAGGAGCGGGGCGCGCGGATGTCCCAGAGGATTTGCTGCATCACCGGGTCCTTGTCGACCCAGGGGCTCCAGCCGGTGCTGCCTATGGCCAGGCCCAGCGCCAGCAGCGCGGCGCTGCCGAGCAGCAGCATCAAGAGCCACAGGCCATGGCGAGCGCTCATCAGCGCATCCCCCCTGGCGGCGCATTGAAGGGCACGATGGGCAGGGCCACCGGGCCGGCGGCGGCCTCGCGCAGGCAGCGGGCCATCAGCGCGGCGGCCTCGTCCATGCGCGGGCCGGGGCGCACCAGCACATCCGATTCGGCCGGCACCCAGACGCAGATCTTCTTGTTCCTGACCGCCTGGATCGCGCCCCAGCCGGGACGCTGTGGCAGGCCCGACGCACTGCGCTGGCCCACCATGATGACCTGCGGGTCGGCGCGCACGACGAACTCGGGATTCAGTTTCGGGAAAGGCCCCAGCTCGGCCGGCACGATATTGCGGCCGTGCAGCCGGCTCAGGATCTCGCCCATGAAGGAGGCGGTGCCGGCGGCATAGGGCGCGGCATCGACCTCGTAATAGATGCGCAGGCCGCGCGCGGCCGGCGGCAGGCTGGCCGCGCTGTGGGTGATGGCGCCGTCGATGCGGTTCCAGATGCGGCGCGCGTCGTCAGGCTTGCCCAAGAGCTGCGCGATCTTGTCCAGCACCCGTCGCACATCGCCCAGACTCTTTGTCTCCAGCGCGATGACCTTGATGCCCAGCGCCTCCAGCCGGTCCATCAGGCGCGAGGACATGCCCAAGAGCACGACATCGGGCTTCAGCGCCACCAGGGCCTCGATGCTGGTGTCGTCCAGCCCGCCCAGCTTGGGCAGGGCGCGGGCGGTAGCCGGGTGGTTGGAGAAGCGGTCGGTGCCGACCAGGCGGGCGCAGTCGCCCAGCTCGCAGACCGTCTCGGTCAGCGAGGGCAGCAGGCTGACGATGCGCCTGGGCACCTCGGGCAGCGTGACGGTGTGGCCGCGATCGTCCTTGACGGTGATCGCTGCTTGGGCCAGCCCCGCCAGCGCTATCAGCAGGCTTGCCACCAAACGTTTCATAGCTCTTCCTTCTCCACCGCTCGGGTCCAGGCCTGGCCGGCCACCATCAGGGTCAGGTCTTGACAGCACCTGGCCACGGCCTGGTTCAGCCGGCCCAGTTCGTCGACATAAAAGCGCGCCGCACTCGACATCGGCGACACACCCCAGCCGACCTCGTTGGAGACAAACAGCACCGGCGATGGCAGCGCCGGCAGCAGGTCCAGCAGGCGCTGGCGCTCCGCCTCCCAGCCGGCCAGGTCGGGCTTGTCGTCCATGGGCATCAGCCAGTTGGTCAGCCACAAGGTCAGGCAGTCGACCAGGATCAGCCGCTCGGGGGCGGCGACGCTTGAGAGTCCCTGAGCCATTGCCAGCGGTGCCTCGAGGGTGTCGAAGACCGCCGGTCGGTCTTGTTGATGGCGCGCGATGCGCGCGCTCATCTCCGCATCAAAAGCCAGCGCCGTGGCCAGCACCGTGACCTTGTGGCCGGGTGCAGCGGCCAGCCAGGCCTGCGCCAGCCTTTCGGCATGGCGCGACTTGCCGCTGCGCTGGCCGCCGACGATCAGGTGGTGCTGGGCGGCGCTCACGGCTCAGAGCGTCGGGCTGTAGCGCAGGCCGACGAAGAACTGGAACGGCGCATTGGCATAGCCGCGCGCGGTCTCGTACTTGCGGTCGAAGGCGTTGTCCAGCTTGAGCTGCAGGCGCAGCTGCTGATTCAGGCTGTACTGCGCATCCAGGTCCAGCGTGGCATAGCCGCCCAGCTGGATGCCGTTGTTCAGGTTGTCGGTGCGCTTGCCGCTGGCCAGGATCTGGGCACCCAGGGCCCAGCCGGCCACATCGGTCTCGGCGCGCAAGCTGCCATGGGTCTTGGCGCGGCGGGCCAGCACCTTGCCGTAGTTCTTGTGGCCGGCCAGCTCGGTGACATCCTTGGGCGACTGCAGATCCAGCGATCCGGACAGGCGCACCGCACCCAGGCTGGTGTTGCCCTTCAGGCTCAGGCCTTGCAGGCGGGCCTGGCCGACGTTTTCGTAGCAGCCGAATCCGTCCCGGCAGGGACCGGGTGCGCCGAAAATGATCAGGTCATCGACCAGGTTGCGGTAGGCCGTCAGGCTGGCGCCATGGACGCCTTGTGTGAAGTGCAGGCCGATCTCGGCGTTCTTGCCCTTCTCGGGCTCCAAATTGGGTTTGCCATACTGGCTGAAGCGCTGGTAGAGAGAGGGGGCTTTGAAGGCCGTGCCGTAGGAGCTGAGCAGGCGCCATTGCGGGCTCAGCTGGTAGCCGGCGGCCAGCGTGCCGGTGTTGGCGCTGCCGAACTCGCTGTCGCGGTCATGGCGCGCATGGGCTTGCAGCGACAGCGGGCCGGCGGACCAGAGATAGCCCAGGCCCACGGCGTCTTGGTGGCGGTCGGCCTTGCCGCCGGCCACACTGGTGTTCAGCAGCTTGTCCTCGCGGCGCTCCAGCGAGCCATTGAGCTGGCCGGTACCCAGCTTGAGGCCGGCGCTGAGCGCGATGGAGCGGGTGCGGGTTTCGGTCTTGTAGACGCTGGGCTTGGTTTCGTAGTTGTCGGTAGATTCGCCGATGCTGAAACTGGTGTCCAGCGCCGGGCTCCACTGCGCGGTCCAGGCGGCGCGCAGCGCGCGGGCGGCGTTGATATTGCGGTCGTCGACCTTGGGCTTGGCCGTGGCGTCGTACTGGCTGTTGATATGGCTGTCGATGCCGATCAGGTCGACGCGGTGGGCCTTGTTCAGCTGCGCGCCCAGGCGCAGGCTGACGCTGCGGCTGCGGTAGCCGTCGATATCGGGGCTGTAGCCCGGATCGCCGATCACCGGCCGGGTGTTGAAGCCATCGCTGCGCTCGCTGGCGACGGAGAGCGCGTAGTCAACAATGCCGTTCAGGCCGCTGATGCTGGCGTCCAGCTTGGCCAGGCCGTTGTTGCCGCCACCCACACCCAGCTCCAGCAGCGGTGCGCCCTCGCCCTTGCGGGTGAAGATCTGCACCACACCACCGATGGCATCAGAACCATAGATCGCGCTGGCAGCGCCACGCACGATCTCGATGCGCTCGATCTGCGCCAGGGGCAGCGACTGCCAGGATGCGCCGTCGGTGCGCTGCGAGTCGTAGGGCACCCCATCGATCAAGACCTTGGTGTGACGAGTTTCGGCGCCGCGCACGAACAGGCTGGTGTTGGCGCCGGGGTTGCCATTGCGCACCATCTCGAAACAGGCCTGGCTGCGCAGCAGATCGGCCAGGCCGCCAAAGGCCTGGCGCTCGATGTCGGCGCGGGTGATCACGGTGGCATCGGCCAGCACCTGGCTCAGCGCCTGCGGGCTGCGGGTGGCGGTCACGAAGACCGGGTCGAGACCCTTGCGGCCGGCGGACTGGGCGTGGGCCTCGGGCAGGGCCGCCAGCAGCGCCAGGGCAAAGGGAGTCATGCGCAGCAGTGCGCTCGTCGTGCGTGCGGGACGCCGAACAGAAGTATTCATTTATGGACCAACAACAGTACATCCAGGACACCAGCTTCCCCGCGGGTCCTGTGGAACGACGGCCCGGCCGAGGCCGGGACATCACTTGTTGGCCGGTATCCGGGCTGGTGGATGCAAGCTCTGAGTCCTTCCCAGCGCCTCAAGCGCCAGTGGAGCGAGTACAGAACCGGAAGCCGCGCCAGGCGACTTCGTCCACTTACCGTTGCGGGGACAGCTCAGGTTAGGTTTGCCTCGGCGAGGCGCGCCCTTCTGATTCCCGTTTAACTGCGCAGCCATGACGGCTGCACGAGCACCAACGCAGCGGATTCTAGCGGCTAGCGTGGTGCCGAGGCGGCGCTGCTCTTGGGCGGCTTGGGTTTCTTGGTCTTGGGCTTCTTGGTGGACAGCGGCTTGTCGCCCTCCGGCTTGCCCAGCACCGGCTCGGGCCGTGCCAGACCGTCGATGCCGATAGGCCCGCCCCGAGGTGCACTGGCCTCGAAACGCTGGCGCTCACGTTCCAGTTCGCGGGCGCGCTTGGCATCGCTGCGCTGGCGCTGCAGGGCCTCGCGCTGCGCGGCCGAGGCCGGCTGCTCGTAGGCGACGGCCCGGTGGGTCCCGGGCTTGCCGTCGGGGCAGGGCGAGTCGCGCAGATCGCGGCCCTGGGGCCCGCAGCGATAGACGCCGGTGCTGCGGGTTTCGGTCTGCGCCTGCAAGCCGCTGCCCAGCGCCATCAGGGCGATGGCGCAGCAGGCGAGCGGCGAGCGGGTCATGATGATGGATCGAGGGCTGGTGGCTTGGGTGGCTTGGGCCTGGGCGGCTTGGCGTGTATCTTCATCATGGCCCGCTCCAGCTCGCCTTTCAACATCAGATCGACGGATTCCAGCGACTTGGCGATGCAGTCCTCGATGGCCTGGCGCTCGGCCAGCGGCGGCTTGCGCAAGACATAGCCGGCCACCTCGGCCTTGACGCCCGGATGGCCGATGCCCAGCCGCAGCCGCCAGAAATTGGCCGAGCCCAGGCAGGCCTGCATGTCCTTGAGCCCGTTGTGGCCGCCGTTGCCGCCGCCCTGCTTGAACTTCATCTGGCCGGGCTCGATATCGAGCTCGTCATGGATGGCCAGGATCTCCTCGGGCGCGATCTTGAAGAAGCGCGCCAGCGCGGCCACCGATTTGCCGCTGAGGTTCATATAGGTCATCGGCTCCAGCAGCCAGATCGGCCCGGCCGCGCCTGGCGCGTTATTGATGCGCGCCACCAGGCCGTGATAGTTGCGGTCCACCGCCAGCGTGCCGCCGAGCTTGCGGGCCAGGTCATTGACCCACCAGAAGCCGGCGTTGTGGCGGGTGTCCTCGTATTCGGGGCCTGGGTTGCCGAGGCCAACAAAGAGTCGAATCATGGGCGGGATTATCCCTGCCCATGACCCGAGCCCGGCGGCGCTCAGCCGCCCCAGCCGCCGGCCAGCGCCTTGTAGACGCCCACCAGCGAGGTGGCGGCCGCCGTCTGCGACTGCGCCAGCCGATCGCGCGCCGACAGCAGCTCGCGCTCGGCATCGAGCACCGCGAGGAAGTCGCTGACGCCGACACCGAAACGCTCGCGCGCGATCACTGCGGCGCGCTCGGCGGCGCGGGCCGCATCGAACAGGTGCTGCGCCTGCTGCTGGCTGCGGCTGTAGCCGGCCAGCGCGCCCTCGGTCTCCTCCAGCGCACCCAGCACGGTGCGCTCATAGCTCAGCAGCGCCACCTCGCTGCGCGCATCGGCGGCGGCGATCTGGGCCTTGATGCGGCCGAAGTCCAGCAGGTTCCAGACCAGCTGGGCGCCGAGGTTGTAGGCGTAGGAGGCGCCGTCGCCCAGATCGCCCAGCCGCGAGGCGTTCTGGCCCAGCGTGCCGCCCAAGGTGATGCGCGGGAACAGATCGCTGCGGGCCACGCCGGCGCGGGCCGCTGCGGCTGCGGCCTGAGCTTCTGCGGCCTGCACATCGGGGCGGCGGCGCAGCAGGTCCTGCGGCGCGCCGATGCCGCCCAGCGCCACCGTCTTCAGGCCCGGCAGCGGTTTGACCTCGCTCAACTCCTGATCCAGCGCGGTGGGCGGCTGGCCGCTCAGCACGGCCAGGCGGTAGCGGCTGCGCAGCAGGGCGGTCTCCAGCGCCGGCACGCTGGCCGCGGTGGACTGCAGCAGCGCGCGGGCGCGCTCGCTGTCCAGCGCCGTGCCGCGTCCGGCGTCCTGGCGGGCCAGCACCAGCTTCAGCGCGGCCTCCTGGGTTTCCAGCGAGGCACGGGCCACACGCAACTGCTCCTGCAGGCCGCGCAGCTCGAAGTAGTTGCGCGCCACTTCGGCGGCCAGGCTCAGCTGGGCCGCACGCAGCCCGGCCTCGCCGGCCAGCACGCCGGCCGCGGCCGCGCGCTGCTCGCCGCTGAGGCGGCCGAACAGATCGGCCTCCCAGGCCACATCGAAGCCGGCCGAGTAGGCGCGCCGGGTCTGCGGCTGGCCCTGATCGTTCTGCGCGCGCACCCGCGCCGCACCGGCGGCCAGGCCCACGGTCGGCAGTTGCTGGGCATCGGCAAAGCGGCCCAGCGCACGGGCCTCCTGAAGATTGGCCGCAGCGATGCGCAGATCGGTGTTGGCCTGCAGGGACTGGGCGATCAGCCGGTCCAGCTGGGCATCATTGAAGCCGCGCCAGAACTGGGTCACCGGCTCGCCGGTCGAAGCCTCGGCGGGCTCGTTCGCGAACTCGGCCGCCAGCGCGGGCTCATAGCGCTTCAGCTCGGGGGCGCTGGAGCAGGCGGACAGCGCCGCCAGGCACAGAAGACTCAGAGCGAGGCGCATCATGCACCCTCCTTGCGGGGCGTGGTCTCGGCATCGTCGATGCCGGGATGGAAGGGGTGGGCGGCGGCGTCGATCTCACGACGCAGCTCGGCCGCGTGGGCGCGCTTCTTCTCGGTGCTCTTGCGCAGCAGGGCGTAGAACACCGGGGTCAGGAAGATGCCGAACAGCGTGACGCCCACCATGCCGGAGAACACCGCGATGCCCATCGCGCGGCGCATCTCGCTGCCGGCGCCGGAGCCCAGGATCAGCGGGATCACGCCGGCGCAGAAGGCGATCGAGGTCATCAGGATGGGCCGCAGGCGCAGCCGGCAGGCCTCGGTGACGGCCTGCAGCATGGTCTTGCCCTGCTCTTCCAGCTCCTTGGCGAACTCGACGATCAGGATGGCGTTCTTGCAGGCCAGGCCCACCAGCACGACCAGGGCCACCTGGGTGAACAGGTTCAGATCGCCGGCCTGCCCGAAGGGCGGGAAGTGCGACAGCCAGATGCCGAACAGCGCCGAGAAGATGCCCATGGGCACGATCAGGATGATGGCCAGCGGCAGGCTCCAGCTCTCGTACTGCGCGGCCAGCACCAGCACCACCAGGATTACCGACAGCAGCAGCACGGCCGCCAGGGTCGGCAGCTTGATGCCCAGCCCCGGCAGGGTGACATCGCGGGTCAGCCGGTCCTGATGGCTCAGCTCGGTCCACTCATAGCTCATGCCGCGCGGCAGGGTCTTCAGCAGCTGCTCGATCTCGGCCTCGGCCTGGCCGCTGGAGAAGCCGGGGTTGGGCGAGCCGTTGATGTCGGCGCTGGGAAAGCCGTTGTAGCGCGTCACCCGTGTGGGGCCGAAGGTCGGGGAGACCTCCATCAGCGCGCCCAGCGGCACCATCTCGCCGCGGGCGTTGCGGGTCTTCAGCGCGACGATATCGTCGGCCTGGGCGCGGAAGGGCGCGTCGGCCTGCACGATCACCTGATAGGTCTTGCCGAAGCGGCTGAAGTCGTTGACATAGAGCGAGCCGAGGTTGATCTGCAAGGTGTCGTAGATGTCCTGCAGGCCCACGCCCATCTGCTTGGCCTTGCTGCGGTCGACATCGGCAAACAGCTGGGGCACGTTGATGTCATACATCGAGAACGGCGTGCTGATGCTGGACTTGGGATTGCCATAGGCCTGGCCCAGCACACCCCAGACCGCACCGAACAGGGCCTGCTCGCCCTGGCCGCCGCGGTCCTGCACCTGGACCTTGAAGCCACCGGCATTGCCCAGGCCCTCGACCGCCGGCGGCGGCACGACGAACATGCGCGCGCCCTGGATCTGCTGGATCGCGCCATTGACCTGGCCGAGGATCGCGTCCTTGGACAGATCGGGGCTCTTGCGCTTGTCGAAATCGGCCAGACCGAAGAACACGATGCCCTCGTTCGGCGCGGCCGAGAAGCCGGCAAAGGACAGGCCGGGGAAGGCCACCGAGTCGACGATGCCGGGCACCTTCAGCGCGATATCGCTCATGCGGCGTATCACCTCCTCGGTGCGCTCCAGCGAGGCGCCGGCCGGCAGCTGGGCCACGCCGATCAGGTACTGCTTGTCGGGCGCCGGCACGAAGCCGCTGGGGATGCGGCTGAACAGCAGGGCCGTGGCACCGAGCAGCAGCGCATAGACCAGCAGCGCGGCCGACTTGCGCTTCAGGATGCCGCTGACGCCGCGACCATAGGACTCGCTGCGGCGCTGGAAGAAGCAGTTGAACCAGTGGAAGAAGCGTCCGAACAGCTTGTCCATCAGCTTCATCACGCCGTCCTTGGGCGCATCATGCGGACGCAGCAGCAGGGCCGCCAGCGCCGGCGACAGGGTCAGCGAGTTGAAGGCCGAAATCACCGTCGAGATCGCGATGGTCGCGGCGAACTGCTTGTAGAACTGACCCGACAGGCCCGGCACAAAGGTCAGCGGCACGAAGACCGCGCACAGCACCAGGGCGATCGCGATGATGGGGCCGCTGACCTCGCGCATGGCCTTGACCGTGGCCTCGTGCGGCGTCAGCCCGTCCTCCAGATTGCGCTCGACGTTCTCGACCACGACGATGGCATCGTCGACGACGATGCCGATCGCCAGCACCAGGCCGAACAGGGTCAGCGTGTTGATCGAGAAGCCCAGGGCCAGCAGCACCGCGAAGGTGCCGACGATGGACACCGGCACCGCCAGCAGCGGGATGATGGAGGCGCGCCAGGTCTGCAAGAAGATGATGACCACCAGCACCACCAGCAGCACGGCCTCGATCAGGGTCTGCACGACCTTGCTGATCGAGGTCTCGACGAAGCGCGTCGGGTCGTAGACGATGGAGTAGCTGACGCCGGCCGGGAAGCTGGGCTTGAGCCGCTCCATCGTGGCGCGCACATCGCTGGAGATGGCCAGCGCGTTGGAGCCGGGGGCCTGGAAGATGCCGATCGCGGCGGCTTCCTTGTTGTTCAGCAGACTGCCTATCGAGTAGGTGCTGGCGCTCATCTCGACGCGGCCGACATCCTTGACGCGCACCAGCGCGCCGGTGGCGGGCTCGGCGCGCACGATGATGTTGGCGAACTCCTCCTCGCTGGCCAGGCGGCCCTGGGTGTTGACCGAGAGCTGGAACTCGGTGCCCTTGGGCGCTGGCGAGGCGCCGACGACGCCGGCCGCCACCTGGGCGTTCTGCTCGCGGATCGCGGCCACCACATCGCCGGCCGTCATGCCGCGGCCGGCCAGCTTCTGCGGGTCCAGCCAGACCCGCATCGCATAGTCGCCGGAGCCGAACATCAGCACCGAGCCCATGCCGGGCACGCGCAAGAGCTCGTCGCGCACATTGAGCTGCGCGTAGTTGCGCAGATAGAGGGCGTCGCGGCTGTTGTCGGTGCTGACCATGTGCACCACCATGGTCAGATTGGGCGACTGCTTCTCGGTCGTCACGCCGATCTGGCGCACGATCTCGGGCAGGCGCGGCAGCGCGCGGTTGACCCGGTTCTGCACCGCGGTCTCGGCGGCCTCCGGGTTGGTGCCGATCTTGAAGGTGACGGTCAGCGTCATGCCGCCGTCGCCGGTGGCCTGGCTGTCGAAGTACAGCAGGTTCTCCAGGCCGTTGATCTGCTCCTCCAGCGGCGTCGCCACGGTCTCGGAGATCACGCGCGGATTGGCGCCGGGGAACTGGGCGCGCACGACGATTTGCGGCGGCGCGACCTCGGGGTACTCGGAGATCGGCAGCTGGAAGATCGCCAGCAGACCGACCAGGAAGATGAAGATCGACAGCACGGTCGCGAAACGCGGCCGGTCGATGAAAAAGCGTGAGATGTCCATGGGGCTAGCCTCGCGCTCGGTCTTACTTGGAGGCAGCAGCGGCAGGTGCCGGCGCGGCTGCGGGAATCGGCATGCCCTTGTCGTCCACCTTCAGCTGCTGCGGCGTCACCGGCGCGCCGGGGAAGGCGCGCAGCAGGCCGTCGACGATGACCAGCTCGCCGGGCTTGACGCCCTCGACCACCCGCATGCCGTCGATCAGCACGCCGGGTTTGACCTCGCGCGGCTGGACGATGTTGTTGGCGCCGACCACCAGCACGACCTTGCGGGTCTGGTCGGTGCTGATCGCGCGCTCGGCCACCAGGGTGGCCTGGTAGCTGCCCGAGCCGACCAGCTTGATGCGGGCCAGCAGGCCCGGCGTGAACAGGCCAGCCTTGTTGTCGAACACCGCACGGCCACGGATGGACGCGGTGGCGGGGTTCAGGCGGTTGTCGACGAAGTCCATCCGCCCCTCGTGCGGGAAGCCGGTCTCGTTGGACAGGCCCATCAGCACCTTGTTGCCTTCGCTGCTGCGCTGCGAAGGCATGCTGCCGTTGCGGGCCGCGCGCACGTACTTCAGGTAGGTGGCCTCGCTGGCGTCGAAATAGGCGTGGATCTTGTCGCTGGAGACCACGGTGGTCAGCACCGGGTCGCCGACGCCGACCAGATTGCCCGGCGTCACGTTGGCGCGCGAGCTGCGGCCGGCGACCGGCGCGGTGATGCGGGTGAACTCGAGATTCAGCCTGGCCTGCACCAGGGCGGCCTCGGCGGCCTTGGTGTTCGCCTCGGCATTGCGGGTGGCGGCGCGCAGCTGATCGATCTCCTGCTGGCTGACGCCCTGGATCGCGACCAGCTTTTGCGCACGGGCCAGTTCGCTGGCGCTGAGTTCGGTCTGGGTGCGGATGGCCGCGAGCTGGGCCTCGGCGCGAGCGACCTCGGCTGCGAAAGGCCGCGGGTCTATGCTGAACAAGGGCTCGCCTTTCTTGACCAGCTGGCCTTCGCGGAAATGCACCTTGTCCAGCGTACCGGCCACGCGGGAGCGGATCTCCACGGTGTCGGGCGCTTCCAGCCGCGCGGTGAATTCGTCGAATTCCTGCACCTCGCGCTGCACGGCCGGCGCCACCGACACCGCCGGCGGGCCGCCGGCATGCTGCTGCTGCTCCGCCGTGCTCTGGCCGCAGCCGCTGACCAGGGCCGCGATCATCGCGCCGAGCAGGCTTATTGTTGCTGGGATGGCCGTGGCCGGATTCCGGCCCTTCTTTTTGTTCACGCTATCAGTCATGGATACCCTCCTGCGACGCGCCCGTCCGCCTGAGGGCGGACCGTCGGCGGACCAGGCGCGACTGTAGGGGCTAGCCCCTAATCCGCCCACTCCCTAAGGTCATGCCTACTGACATCAGCATGGCAGTAGTCCAGCCGTCCTGTGCGTTCTGGCCCGGAAAAAGAAAAAGGGCCCCGCAGGGCCCTTGGTGAACAAAAAAGCAGCGCAGGGCTTACTTCTTGCCCTTCTTCTTGCCCTTGCCGTCGTCGGCCGGGGCAGCAGCAGCCACGATCACCTCTTCGGCGACCGGTGCCACGGCGGTGGCCACGGCGGGGTTCGGCTTGCCGTGGGTCACGACCTTGACGCCGGCGGGCAGCTTCAGGTCATTGACGTGCAGCGAGTGGCCCAGGGTCAGGCCGCTCAGGTCCACCTCGATGAACTCGGGCAGTTGCTGGGCCAGGCAGGTGATGGCCAGCTCGGTGATGATGTGGTTGACCGTGCACTTGTCGGTCTTCACGGCCACCGAGTTCTCTTCGCCGATGAAGTGCAGCGGGATCTTCTTGGTGATCTTGGTGCTGCCGTCCACGCGCTGGAAGTCAGCGTGCAGCACTTGCGGCTTGTACGGGTGCATCTGGTAGTCACGCAGCAGCACTTGCGAGACGGCGCCATTCAGTTCCATCTCGAGGATGGTGCTGTGGAAGGCTTCCTTCTTCATGGCGTGGAACAGCGCGTTGTGGTCCAGCTCGATCATTGCGGGCTCGCCGGCACCGAAGACGATGCCAGGCACCTTGCCTGCAATGCGCAGGCGGCGGCTCGCTCCGGTCCCCTGCAATGTGCGCTCAAAAGCGACGAATTTCATAACGTACTCCAATATGGATGAGCGCCCGCGACCAGGCTGCTCGGTGATGCAGCCTGTAGCGGCTGCGGCTTTGACGCTTGCCCGAGGGCAGGCGATCAGAAATTGTTGTTCTGCTCGCTGAACAGCGAGGTGACCGACTCGCCGTCCGAGATGCGGCGAATCGTCTCGGCGAACAGGAATGCCACCGACAGCTGGCGGATCTTGCCGCAGGCCTTGGCGGCGTCGGACAGCGGAATGGTGTTGCTGATCACGACTTCGTCGAGCTGCGAGCCCGAGATGCGCTCGATCGCCGGGCCCGACAGGATGGGGTGGGTGCAATAGGCGAAGACGCTCTTGGCGCCGCGGTCCTTCAGCACCTCGGCGGCTTTCACCAGGGTGCCGGCGGTGTCGATCATGTCGTCCATGATCACGCAGTTGCGGCCGTCGATCTCGCCGATCACATGCATCACTTCGGAGACATTGGCGGCCGGACGACGTTTGTCGATGATGGCCAAATCGCAGCCCAGCTGCTTGGCCAGCGCGCGGGCGCGCACCACGCCGCCGACATCGGGGCTGACCACGACCAGGTTCGAGTAGTTGCGGGCCTTCAGGTCCGACAGCAGCACCGGGCTGGCGTAGATATTGTCGACCGGGATGTCGAAGAAGCCCTGGATCTGGTCGGCGTGCAGGTCCATCGTCAGCAGACGCTCGACGCCGACGGTCTCCAGCAGATCGGCCACCACCTTGGCCGAGATCGGCACACGGGTGCTGCGAGGGCGGCGGTCCTGGCGGGCGTAACCGTAGTAGGGGATCACGGCCGTGATGCGGCGAGCGCTGGCGCGCTTCAGGGCATCGACCATGATCAGCAGTTCCATCAGGTTCTCGTTGGTCGGCGCGCAGGTCGGCTGGATCACGAACACGTCGCGAGCACGCACGTTCTGCTGGATCTCGACGGTGACTTCGCCATCGGAAAAGCGACCGACCACGGCGCGTCCGAGCTCTAGGCCCAAATGGGTGGCGATTTCCTGGGAGAGAACCGGATTGGCGTTACCGGTGAAGAGGACGGTATTGAGCAGCACGAGCGGGCCATCCTTTGAATCAATGGCCCCGTGGCCAGCCCAGCGGGTCCCGGAGGTGAACAACTAAAGAAATTTGGCAGGGGCGGAAGGATTCGAACCTGCGCATGTCGGAATCAAAATCCGATGCCTTAACCAACTTGGCGACGCCCCTACACAGGACACTGCAGAGCTGCAGCACCCTATAACCTTGCTCAGTCTTCGGCCCATCCGCACAGCGGGTGAACGTCCAAACTGCGGCATATCTTAGCAACCCATCCGGTGGGCAGATCAGACATGCCATCTTTCCCGCCCGCTGCCGTATCCACTCTCGCGAATACCGCGCTGCCCGAGCCCGTCATCCGGCTATTGCCGAATCGTTCTTCTAGCAGTTGCAGAGCCTGGACCACTTCGGGGCAGCTTGCCTCGGCCGGTTTTTGCAGGTCGTTTCGACCAAAACCATTCGCCAGCAGCGCCACACCTTGCGCATCCAATCTCACCACATCAGCCGCTTGCGACGCTGACAAAACATTTTGCGAACTACTTGCTGTTGCACTCGATGTTTCGTTTTTGTCTTCGCTGCTGTTGTGTGCAGGAAAGCCCGCTACTATAGCCACGGATTTCGATCTTGCCAAGAGGGGGCTCGAAAATATTTGCTGTGTCGAGATGCCGGTGGGCGGTTTGAGCACGGCAAAGCCCAGCGGCGGCAGGGTGATCGGGTGCAGGATCTCGCCGATGCCCTCGACAAAGGCATTGCGCCCGCCGATGAAGAAGGGCACATCGGCGCCCAGCTTCAGGCCCAGCGCCAGCAGACGCGAGCGCGGCCAGTTCAGGCCCCAGAGCCGGTTCAGCGCCAGCAGGGTGGAGGCGGCATCCGAGGAGCCGCCGCCCATGCCGGCGCCGGCCGGCAGGCGTTTCGCCAGATGGATGTCGGCCCCGAGGCCGCAGCCGCTCTCGGTCTGCAGCAGGCGCGCGGCGCGCAGGCAGAGATCGTCGGCGGGCAGGGTGGCCGCTGCATGGTCGCCATCATGGCGGGCCAGCCGGCCGTCGCTGCGGCGTTCGAAGTGTAGGGTGTCGGCCCAGTCGATCAGCGCAAAGATCGACTGCAGCAGGTGGTAGCCGTCGGGCCGCTTGCCGACCACATGCAGGAACAGATTCAGCTTGGCCGGGGCCGGCACATCGTAGAGAGCGAGAGGCATAGGTACAAAAAGAAATCAGCGCTCCAGGCGGGCGCGCAGGGTGACGGCAGGCGCGGCCTGGCGCTTGGCCAGCACCAGGCCGGTATCGAACCGGGACAGATCGACCTGCCAGCCGAGCTGCGAGAAGCCGCCGCCGGCCAGGGTTTCGCTGGCTGCGCCGGGCCAGGGCCGGCCGCGCAGCCAATCGAACAGTGCGGCCACCGGGATCGCCTCGCCCAGCAGTTCGCGGCTCAGCGAGTCCAGATCATCGAAGCGGCGTTCTTCCTTGGGCGTCTGCAGCCACACCTCGCTGCGTGACCACAACGCGCGCGCCAGCAGGCTGCCCAGCGGCGTGCTGAGCTCCAGCTGCCCGGCGCTCGGCGAGCCCCTCAGCTCGAAGGCGGCATTGCCGCCCTGGCCACCCTCGACCAGCACCGAGAGCCGGCCGCTGAGGCTCAGATCGCCTTCGGTGGGGATGTGAACCGGCGGCGGCTGCAGCCCGGCGCAGGCACTGAGCAAGACCGCCAGTGCCAGGCCAGCCCAGCGTCGGCTCATCGGCCGGCCTTCAGGCGCTGGCGCGTCTCTCGCAGGGCCTCGTTCTTGGGGTCGCGCTTGGCGCCTTCGCCCCAGACCTTGCGGGCCTCTTCCTGCTGGCCGCTGACCCACAGCACCTCGCCCAGATGGGCAGCGATCTCGGCATCGGGCCGCGACTGATAGGCCTGGCGCAGCAGGCGCAGCGCCTCCGCGTGATTGCCCATGCGGTATTCGACCCAGCCCAGGCTGTCGACGATGAAGGGCTCGCTGGGCGCGTACTCCAGCGCCTTGGCGATCAGGGTCTTGGCCTCGGGCAGGCGCTCGTTGCGCTCGGCCAGCGAGTAGCCCAGCGCGTTGTAGGCGTGGTAGTGCTCGGGCTTGATCTCCATCACACGGCGCAGCAACTGCTCCATCTCGTCCATGCGTCCGAGCTTCTCGGACATCATGGCCTGCTCGTAGATCAGGTCGGCATCGGCCGGGAAGCGGGTATTGGCCTGGGCCAGCACCTGGTGAGCGGCCTCCCATTGGCGCGCATCGCGCAGCAGCTGGGACTCGGCCATCAGCGTGGCGCGTGCATCCTCGTCGCGCTCGGTCGGCAGGGCCTGCAGCAGCGCACGGCCCTTGGCCAACTGGCCCTGGCGCGCCAGCAGCGAGGCGCGGCGATAAGTGACCTCCAGCGCGCGCTGCGGGTTGTCGATGCGCGCCAGCCAGGCTTCGGCCGCCTTCAGGTCGCCGCGCATCTCGGCCGCCTGGGCCAGCAGCAGCCAGGCCTGCTGGCGGGAGTCCTTGTTGCCGTCCTTGTCGTCAAGCCGCTCCAGAAAGGCCTGCAAGGCCTTCTCGGCCGCCTCGGGATGGCGCAGGTCCAGCTCCAGCGCACCCAGCACATACCAGGGCTGGCTGTCGTCCGGCCTGGCCTGGGTGACGATGCGGAACTCGCGGGCCGCGTCGGCGGCGCGCTGGGCGCGTGCCAGCGCGCGGCCGTAGGCCAGGCGCAGATCGTAGTGATCGGGCTTGGCCTGCAGGCGGGCGGCGATCAGGCTCTCGGCCTCGGACCTGCTGGGCAGCAGATCCAGCGCCAGCAGCAGCGGCTCATCGGCCTCGGGGAAGTCCTTGGCGGCAGTCTGGGTCAGGCTCAGGGCCTTGTCCGCCTGCTCGGCGCTCAGCGCCAGCCGGCCCTGCACCAGCAAGGCCATCATGCGGGTGGCCGGCTGTGCGGACGCCGCCTCCAGCACCGGGGCCAGCGCGGTGTAGACCCGCTTGGGCTCGGGTGCGCGCTGGAACAGGCGCGGGATCGAGGCCAGCACCACATTGCGCTGCGGCTCGGGCGTGATCGCCAGCATGCTGCGCAGCGGCGCCACCACTTCCTCCGGCTTGTTCAGCGCCACCAGCAGCTGTATCACCATCTGGTGCGCCTCGACCGAGTCGGGGATGGCTTCGCGCCAGGCGCGGGCCGCGATCAGGGCCTGGTCGCCGGCGCGGGCCTGCAGCGCGATATTGACGACGCGGCGGTAGAGCTCGCCGTCGCTGGTGCGGCGCGCCGCATCGAGCAGCACCTGGAAGGCCACGCCGGGCTGGCCCGAGCGCAGCTCCATCTCGCCGACCAGCAGCTGGTAGAACAGCGGCGCGTCCAGATCGGAGTTGCTGGGCGTGGGCGCACTGGCCGCCGTGCTGGCCTGGGCCAGCGGGCTCAGCAAGGCCAGCACAACAAGGCCGGAGGCCGCCAGCAGCCGGGCCGGGCCGCTCGGGCGAGGGAAGAACTTGGGCATGACAGCTCCTGAGAACAGCGTTCGTGTTGCGCCCACTATGCAAGCGCCACATTGCTGGATTGTTGTTGATTCTAGAAGTGCGCCCTCGGACCAGGGCCATGCCGGCGGCCACTTATCATCCGCGCCATGCCCGAACTGCCCGAAGTCGAAGTCACCCGCCGTAGCTTTGCCGATGCGATCGCTGGCGCGCGCGTGCAAGGGGTGCGCCTGGGCAAGCCGCTGCGCTGGCCGCTGGGCGTGGCCGAGCAGGCGCTGCTGGGCCGCGAGGTCGGCGCGGTGACACGGCGCGGCAAATACCTGTGGCTGCCCTTGCATGGCGGCGGCGAAGGCGCAGGCTCTCAGGGAGGCGGCCTGCTGCTGCACCTGGGCATGTCGGGCTCGCTGGCCTTCCAGACCCGGCCGGCCGAACCGGGGCCGCACGACCATTTCGATCTGCGCACCAGCCAGGGCCTGCTGCGGCTGAATGACCCGCGGCGCTTTGGCGCCGTGGTCTGGTCCGAATCGCTGGAGCAGGGGCCGGCGGCCAAGCTGCTGGCCGGCCTCGGGCTGGAGCCCTTCGACCCGCGCTTCGACGGCCCGCATCTGAAAGTGGGCCTGTCGGGCCGCCGTGTCGCGGTCAAGCAGGCCCTGCTGGCCGGCGACATCGTCGTCGGCGCCGGCAATATCTACGCCTGCGAGGCCTTGTTCCTGGCCGGCATCGACCCGCGCGCCCAGGCCGGCCGCCTCAGCGGCCCGCGCTGCGCACGCCTCGCGGCCGCCGTGCGCCAGGTGTTGGGTGCCGCACTGGAGGCGGGGGGAACAACCCTGCGCGACTTCAAGGACGCCCACGGCGTGGCCGGCAGCTTCCAGATGCAGGCCCAGGTCTATGGCCGCGAGGGCGAGCCCTGCCGGGTCTGCCGCACGCCGATACGCCGCATCGTCCAGGGCCAGCGTTCGACCTTTTTCTGTCCCTCATGCCAAAAGAAATAGTCCTGCCCGCCGACTTCGCCGCTGTGCTGGTGGCCTGGCAGCGCCAGCACGGCCGCCATGCCCTGCCCTGGCAGAACACCCGCGACCCCTACCGAGTCTGGCTGTCGGAGATCATGCTGCAGCAGACCCAGGTGAGCACGGTGCTGGGCTATTACCAGCGCTTTCTCGAACGCTTTCCCAGCGTCGTCGATCTGGCGGGGGCCAGTCTGGACGAGGTGCTGGCGATGTGGGCCGGCCTGGGCTATTACAGCCGCGCACGCAATCTGCATCGCTGCGCGGTGGCTGTGGCTCAGCAGCATGGCGGCCTGTTCCCGCCCAGTGCGGCGCAGCTGCAGGAGCTGCCCGGCATCGGCCGCTCGACCGCTGCGGCGATCGCGGCCTTCTGCTTCGGCGAGCGGGTCGCGATCCTGGACGGCAATGTCAAGCGGGTGCTGAGCCGGCTGCTGGCCTTCGACGGTGATATGGCCAGCAGCGCGCAGGAGAAGCTGCTGTGGCGGCATGCGACGGATCTGCTGCCGACCGCAGCTGCCGATATCGGCGCCTATACCCAGGGCCTGATGGATCTGGGCGCCAGTCTGTGCGCCGCGCGCGCGCCGCAGTGCCTGCTATGCCCGGTCAGCGAGCTGTGCCGTGGCCGCGCCGAGGGCGAACCGACGCGCTATCCGGTCAAGACCAGAAAGCTCAAGCGCGGCCGGCGCGAGAATTGGTGGCTGTGGCTGGAGCATGAGGGTCAGGTCTTGCTGCAGCAGCGCCCTGACACCGGCGTGTGGGCCGGCCTGTGGACGCTGCCGATGTTCGACGACGAGCAGGCGATGCTGAGCCAGGCCCGGCTGGTCGGTGCCGAGCTGGAGGTGATGCCCAGGGTCGAGCATGCGCTGACGCATTTCGACTGGGTGCTGCATCCGCGCCGCGCCGTGCTCGACAGCGCGGCCGTCGTCGGCTCGGGACGCTGGGTGGCGCGTGAGAAGCTGGCTGACTATGCGCTGCCGGCACCGTTGAAAAAGCTGATCGTCTAGGCGTATGCTGCGCCACCGCATTCCATTATCCATCGAAGCATGAAGCCCCTGGTCAAAAGCGCTGTCGAATCCGCCCTGATCGCCCTGCTGGTGGCGGCTTGCTGCCTCTGGTTCCTGATCTCGGCCGGCGCCTCCGAAGACGATGTCAACGGCGCCAAGATGACCTTGCTGGCCCTGGGCTTGGCGGCCAGCCTGATCGCGCACTGGACCTATATGGCGCTGGCGCTCAAGCGCGACGGCCGGCCGCTGCTGGGCTGGATGGTGGGCATGGTGCTGCTGTTCCCGGTCGTCACCGTCGTCGCCCTGGTGCTGATGTCGGCCCGCGACGAGGAATCCCGGGCCGTCTGAGCGACTACTTGGCGTCCAGCTCGCGGTGGCGCTTCAGCACATGGCCGTGGCTGGCGAACTGCCGGGCCAGGGTCTCGACCAGATAGACCGAGCGGTGCTGGCCACCGGTGCAGCCGATCGCAACGGTCAGATAGCTGCGCTGGTCGGCGGCGAAATTGGGCAGCCACTGGCGCAGAAAGCCGCTGATCTGGCCCAGCATCAGATTGACCTCGGGCTGGGCCTGCAGATAGTCGGCGACCGGCGCATCGCGGCCGGTCAGCGGACGCAGCTCGCGGTCGTAATAGGGGTTGGGCAGCACCCGCACGTCGAAGACGAAGTCTGCATCGCTGGGCACGCCATGCTTGAAGGCGAAGGACTCGAACACCAGGGTCAGTGACTCGCCCTTGACCGAGACCAGATCGCGCACCCAGGCGCGCAGCTGGGCCGCGCGCAAGAGGCTGGTGTCGATCACGGTGGACTCGACCCGCAGCGCGGCCAGCAGCTCGCGCTCCAGCGAGATCGCGTCGAGCAGGGCGCGGTGCGCATCCCCGCCATCGCTGCCCGCGTCGCGCTGCCCGCTGCGCAGCGGGTGAGGGCGGCGGGTCTCGGAGAAGCGCCGCACCAGGGTCTCGTCATTGGCGTCCAGAAAGATCGAGCGCACCGCGACGCCTTCGCCGCGCAGCTGCTTGATCAGCGGCAGCAGATGCGGCAGCGAGCCCTCGCTGCGCACATCGACGGCGATCGCGACCCGGCGCTCACCGCGCTGCTTCTCGACCGCCAGGAAAGGGGTCAGCAGCTCGGGCGGCAGGTTGTCGACGCAGAAGAAGCCCGCGTCCTCCAGCGCATGCATGGCCACCGACTTGCCGCCACCGGCCATGCCGGTGACCAGCACCACATCGCTTTGCGGAACTGCGCCACTCATGATTTCGTCGTCCTGTTCTTGATATCTTGCTGGCCGCGCGGTGCGCCCGTCGCCGACAGCGCCAGCATCTCCTGCGCATGGGCCAGGCTGGCCGAGGACAGGCGTTCGCCGCCCAGCATGCGGGCGATCTCCTGCACCCGGGTCTCGCCGGCAATGGCCTGCACCTCGCTGGCGGTGGTGCCGGCGCGCAAGGCCTTGGAGACCAGGTAGTGATGGTCGGCGCAGGCGGCCACCTGGGGCAGGTGGGTGACGGCCAGCACCTGCCGCTCGCGGCCCAGCTGCTTCATCAGCCGGCCCACGGTCTCGGCCACCGCGCCGCCGACGCCGGCGTCGATCTCGTCGAAGATCAGCGTGCCCGCGCCGTCCTGCTCAAGCTGGCTGGTCGTCACCGCGATCGCCAGCGCGATGCGTGAGAGCTCGCCGCCCGAGGCCACCTTGGCCAGCGGCCGCGGCGTGCTGCCGGCATGGCCGGCCACCATGAATTCCACCGATTCAAGGCCGAAGCTCTGCGGCTGGTCCTGCGCCAGCAAGGCCACCTCGAAGGCGCCGCCGGCCATGCCCAGCTGCTGCATCGCCTGCGTGACGGCTGCGGCCAGCTGGGGCGCGGCCTTGCCGCGTTCCTGGCTGACGCGCCTGGCCTCGCGCTCGAAGGCACTGCGGGCCGCAGCCAGGCTTTTCTCCAGCGCGGCCAGATCGCTGGCCTCGTCCAGCGCCGCCAGCTCGGCCCGCCATTGCGAGAGCAGGGCCGGCAGCTCGGCCGGTGGGCGGCGGTAGCGCCGCGCCAGGCTCATCCAGGCCGACAGGCGCTCGTCCAGCTCCTGCAGCCGCTCGGGCTCCAGATCGGCGCCGTGCAGATAGGTGGACAGGGTGTGTGCCGCATCGCGCAGCTGGGCCTGCGCGCCCTGCAGCGCCTCGACCGCCGGTGCCAGGCGCGTGCTGTCGTAGTCCAGCACCTGCTGCAGCTTGTCCAGCGCCTGCTCGGTCAGGCTCTCGGCACTCTGTTCGGCCTCGCCGGAGCCGCCTTCGATGGCCTCCAGCGCGGCTCGCGCGCCCTCCATCAGCGCGGCGGCATGCGAGAGACGCTGGTGCTCGCTATTGAGCTCGTCCCACTCGTCGGCGCCGGGCGAGAGCTTGGCCAGCTCGTCGATCTGCCAGGCCAGGCGTTCGCGCTCGCGGCCCAGCTCGCCCGAGCGGGTCTGCGCGGCCTCCAGTCGTTCGCTGAGCTGCTTCCATTGCGCATAGGCCTGGCCCAGCGGCGCGCTGTCGAGGCCGGCGAAAGCGTCCAGCAGCGCGCGCACCGAGGCCGGGCGGGTCAGGCCTTGCCAGGCATGCTGGCCATGGATGTCGAGCAGGCTGTCGGCCGTCTCGCGCAGCTGGGCCACGGTGGCGGCGCTGCCATTGATCCAGGCGCGGCTCTTGCCCTGGGCGTCGATGACGCGGCGCAGCAGCAGGCTGTCGCCCTTGTCGAAGCCGGCCTCGTCCAGCCAGTTGTTCAGCCGTGCCGGGCAGTCGAATTCGGCACTGATCTCGGCCCGCGCCGCGCCTTCGCGCACGACGCCGGCGTCACCACGGCTGCCCAGCGCCAGCTGCAAGGCATCGACCAGGATGGACTTGCCGGCCCCGGTTTCGCCGGTCAGCACGGCGAAGCCGCCGGCGAAGTCGAGCTCCAGCTCCGGCACGATGACGAAATCGCGCAGGCTCAGTCGGCGCAGCATCAGGACACTCCCTCGTACCAGCGCAGCTTGCGGCGCAAGGTCGCGTAATAACTCCAGCCCTGCGGATGCAGAAAGCAGACCTTGTGGGCCGAGCGCCGCACCGTGATGCGGTCGCCGTGCAGCAGGCTGGCCAGGCTTTGCATATCGAAATTGACGCTGGCATCGCGGCCGGCCACGATCTCCAGCCTGACCTCGCCGGTATCGGGCAGCACGATGGGACGGTTGGACAAGGCATGCGAGGCAATCGGCACCAAGACCCAGCCGGCGATGCTGGGGTGCAGGATGGGCCCGCCCGATGAGAGCGAGTAGGCGGTCGAGCCGGTGGGCGAGGCGACGATCACGCCGTCGGCCCGCATATTGGCAACGAACTCGTCGCCCACGTCGACCTTGATCTCCACCATGCTGGCCGTCGCGCCCCGGCTGACCACCACATCGTTGAGCGCCAGGCCCGAGAAGATCACCTCGCCATCGCGCCAGACCGCGCCTTCCAGCATCGCGCGCTGCTCCATCTCGAAGTCGCCGGCCAGTATTGGCGCCAGCGCCTCGCGGAATTTTTCCACCGAGATGTCGGTGATGAAGCCCAGCCGGCCCTGGTTGATGCCCACCAGCGGCGTGCCATAGCGGGCCATCTCGCGGGCAAAGCCCAGCATCGTGCCGTCACCGCCGACCACGATGGCCAGGTCGCAGCGCGCGCCCATCTCCTCGTTGGACAGGGCTTCGAAGTCGGTAATGCCGGTGTTCAGCGCGGTGTCGCGCTCCAGCGAGACATCCAGCCCCAGGCCGGTCACGAAGTCGGCAATTTCCTCGAGTACCGGGCGTATACCCCGGGCCTGATGCTTGCCCACGATCGCGACATGTTGAAAACGCTTGGCCATGCGCAGAATTACACCACAGCGATGTGAACACCCGCTGACTCGGGCGCGGTAGTCCGTACAATGAAAACCATGCTCGACGAGCGCTCCAAATCACTGCTGAAAACCCTGGTCGAACGCTATATCGCGGACGGCCAGCCCGTGGGTTCGCGCACGCTGTCCAAGGCCTCGGGCCTGGAGCTGAGCCCGGCGACGATACGCAATGTGATGGCCGACCTGGAGGAGCTGGGTCTGATCGCCAGCCCGCACACCAGCGCCGGCCGCATCCCGACCGCGCGTGGCTACCGGCTGTTCGTCGACACCATGCTGACGGCCCAGCCCGCCTCCATCGTCGGCGCCGACCTGCGACCCATCGAAAGCTCGCAGCTGCAGCCCGACCAGCCACAGCGCGTGATCGCCAGCGCGGCCCAGCTGCTGTCCAATCTGTCCAGCTTTGTCGGCGTCGTCACCGCGCCGCGCAAGCCCAGCGTGTTCCATCACATCGAGTTCCTGCGCCTGGGCGAACGCCGGGTGCTGGTCATCATGGTCTCGCCCGACGGCGATGTGCAGAACCGCGTGATCTTCACCGCGCAAGACCTGACCCAGCCCGAGCTCGCCGAGGCCAGCAACCGGCTCAACGCCCACTATGCCGGCCTGAGCCTGGAGGCGGTGCGCGAGCGCATCAAGAGCGAGGTCGATGCGCTGCGCGGCGAGATCGGCCGGCTGATGAGCGCGGCCGTGCAGGTCGGCACCGAGGCGCTGGAGCATGAGGAAGAGCGCGTCGTGATCTCCGGCGAACGCAATCTGCTGACGATGCAGGACTTCAGCAACGATATGGGCAGCCTGCGCCGCCTTTTCGATGTGTTCGAGCAGAAGACCCAGCTGATGCGCCTGCTCGATGTCTCCAGCCGCGCCGAGGGCGTGCGCATCTATATCGGTGGAGAGAGCCAGGTCGTGCCCTTCGAGGAACTGTCCATCGTTTCCGCCCCCTACGAGGTCGACGGCCAGGTGGTCGGCACCCTCGGCGTGATCGGCCCGACCCGCATGGCCTACGACCGCATGATCCAGATCGTCGACATCACCTCGCGGATGGTGACGAACGCGCTGTCGCAGAAGTAGGGCGCGCATCGGACAAGCGCCGCAAGCGCGCCTATACAATGCGCGGCTTCCGGTGCAAGGCCGGTACTCCCCCAGGGGGCCGTTAGCTCAGTTGGTTAGAGCAGAGGACTCATAATCCTTTGGTCGCAGGTTCAAGTCCTGCACGGCCTACCAGTTTTACAAGGATTTTATCGATAGTGGTCACCAACATTTCCTGGCCGGTTTTTGCTGGTGCCAGTCTGGTGCCAGTTTTGAATCGATTGCCTCGGGTGTGTAGTCACCGCTTCTCGACCCCAGGAATCTTGTTTCGGCTGCTCCTAGGGTTGCTGAAAATTGGCTGAAAATCAGTGTCCGTCCAGCCCGAGTGTGGGTGCACTGGCGATCATGGCCAAAGCGACAAGCGATGCGCCGCGCTCGGTGATTCGCCGCGAGCGAGTCACCGTCGATCTACGCCGATACTGGCTCGGTGCTGAATGCCATCGCGCAGTCCCTGCGGATGCCAGTTGCCACCCTGGTCAGACCGCCACTTGCTGAATGGGTTGGATGTGCACCCGGTCACCATTCAAGTGATGGCTGCTGATTCTTCCCGCGTTCGTTGACCCCGTGAACTTGAGTACCGTTCTTGGTCAGATCAAGGCTGATTGTCGTAATCTCTATGGCGGTTGCTCCTTCCGATCGAGTGGCTACCGACACATCCACTGTGGCACTTCGATGCCGTCTACGGGCGGGGGCGTCCATCCCATTGCACACAGTCGTTAGTCCCTGGCGTCTCGCGGCTCATAAGCCAAGGCGTAGAGACGGCCCGCGCTGCGCCTACGCTTCGCCTCTCATGATGAGCAACGTCATTCAGAATCATGCCCACCGCAAGCGCGGTGAGCCAGCGATCTGATCCTACTGGTGAGATCGCCCTGCAGCGGCTATCGAAGTGTGCTGACCGTATAGAGCTGCGGCCGGACGCAGCGGCGAGTGAGGCCCCAGTAGCCCTTGTTCAGCAGCCGCGACGATTGCCTGCGTGCGGCTGCGTGCGCCTAGCTTGTCCTGTATCGCCCTGGCGTGGGCCTTGACCGTACCTAGGGCAATGTCGAGCTCCGATGCAATTGATTTGTTGGACATGCCATCTGCAATCAAGCGCAGAATCTCCCGCTCCCGCATGGTCAATGGCGTACGCGTCAAGCTCTTCGCCACAAGCGCTGCGGCGACTTCGCAAATGTAATGAGAGCCGCGGCCTACCATGCGCACTGCATCCACGAGTTCGTTCAGTCCGCAGTTGCCGAGCAGATAGCCGCTAATGCCGGCTTGCAACGCAGTGCGTACATCGGACTCGCTATTGCGCCAGGTGATGACGACCACGCCCGGGGACCGCCGGGCTGCTGATGAGTGGAACCTCTGGTGATGCGCCCATGCCATGCCGCTCTCGTAGTCGCCAATCACAACTTCGACATCCGGAAATGATGAGCCTTCCGGAGCCGCTACAACTTCGATTCCTGGCGCCGAAACCAACGCAGCGTTGATTCCGACCGCGAGGAGAGGGTCGTTGTGGCGAGGAAGTGCACGAAGAGGTTGGAAGATTTTGGTCATGGCTGAATCTTGAGATGCTTGTCTGATCGGCATACTCTAGGCGTGGGCCCCGCCCAACGGTGGCAAAGCCGGTTAATCAGTGTTAAGCATCATTCACTGCGCCCGCAGCGGACCTTTTTCTGCTCGGGGGGGGCGGAGCGTTCCGCCACTCTAAAATTGCTGAATCGTTACCCTGAGTAGCAGCTCACGCGTTGCGATGACGATCGAATCCGCCCTATATACCGGTCCTACAATTCGAGGCAAAGCTACCCAGCGTTTGGCAACGTTAACTTATAGAGGGCCGGCAGCAGCCCAGGCGGCCGTGCTACCTGGGGCGTCAGGAGCTGATTAATTGATCGTTTTTCACTGCGCTTCGGGGCCTCTCCAGCCGCGCTCAGAGCATGCACCATCGGTGCTGCAGGGTTCAAGGAGCTTGCAAGCCAGCATGACGCTTTTCTGAAAGTTGCCTGATCGCTTCATCTACTGCTGAATGGCTCCCGCACATGCAGAACGAATCTGAACTACCCGAAAACCTTGTTAGTGTGACCATGGCTGGTCGAGACTGGAATGGCGTTCGTGTTGAGGTGACGGAGTTCACTTGCGCAGGGCGTGTCTTGCATCGACTACGGAACGAAAGTAGTACTCGACTTGGCGCGATCTTGGAAGAGGTCGGCCCGGGGCGTTGCGAGCCAAGACTGAAAGCAAGTGCGCCGTGTCCGGTCCAATACAAACCTCAGCACATGCATTTTGCCCCTGCTGGACTGGAGCTCTGGGGCTTCACGCCAGATTCACGCTTTGTCAAAGACGTCGGTCTGAGTTTTGATGCCGCAGCTTTACGGGCTCGCGTTGGCATCGCCGAAGTCAGCACGGCCGATGTTCCGAGGCTTCGCTTTACGGACATAAGAATCTGGTCCTTATGCAAGCTTTTGGCGGACGAAGTAGAGAACCCGGATCCGTCGGCGCAGCTTTATGGAGACGCACTGACATCCGCCATAGCGGTGCTTTTGTTCGAGCGTCCCAAGTCGAGTGTCAAGGTGCCTGTTGGGCTGTCCCCGCGGCAACTGAGAGACGCCATCAGCTTTCTTGATGCTCAGTTGCCTGCGCGTGTCGATTTAGCCACGCTTGCTGATTTAGCGGGGTTGTCTCAGTCTTACTACAGCAGGGCGTTCAAGGCTTCCACAGGCTTGGCACCCTATCAGTGGCAACTGCAATCTCGCATTGAAAGCGCCAAACGTCTTCTCTTGGAAACGCGGTTGTCGCTCGATGATGTCGCACAGATGACGGGTTTCGCCGATGCCGTCCATTTCGGTAGGACGTTTCGCAATATGACCGGGGCCTCCCCCGCAGCTTGGCGTGCAGATCGGCTCACCTAGGAGGCTTCCTAAGGCACACCCCGCACCTGCTCGGAGGCATTAGGGCCCACGAACACAAACGCAATCCATCAGCGATCAAGGAGAAGCTGATGAAAGCGGCGAACATGACGTCGAGTTTCTCGAAGCGGGAGAACATGCGGCGATAGCCCTTAAGTCGGCGGAACAGGCGCTCGACTGCGTTGCGGCGAGCGATGCTCAGAGTACGCAGGGCCTCAGCCAGGCCGCTCTGGGCTTTCGGGGCGCCGGTTGCATCATCGGCCAGGACAGCGCGCGCTGCACGCTCGGCATCGGTCTGGTCGCTCTTGCCTCGATTGCGACGGCGGGAACGGTTCGGCCGGTTGATCTCGAGAATTGCGATCCCGCTCTGTTCGAGGAAGCGTGTCAGCCCGAAAAGGCTCCTACTAGGTCACTCGCAGCAGGCTCGGCATTGCCGAGGTGAGCACCGAATCAGACCGACATGTCAACGCAAAGGCATTACACCAATCCCAGCACGAGTCAGGCCGGAAGCAGTGCTCGGGGCCATCGTAGATTAAATGTCCCAGCAGTTGCCCTAGTGGCTAACGCTGCCGGCAAGGCCGTGGCTGGCCAGAAGCGCCTGATGCGGCGCACTGACGTACCGGGCTGCCTGGGTCTGAATGCAAGATCAGGCCCAGCGCTGGGTGGCGTTGCGCGATGGCCAGTAGCAGCGCCGCGCACACCAGCTCGGCATGCATGCTCGGCGCCACTGCCCAGCCCACGACCTTGCGCGCGTACAGGTCTAGCACGACCGCCAAGTACAGCCGGGCATTGCTCAACGATTTCGATGCGCGACACCTCAGTCACGACTTTACGCGTACGGCTGTCGACCAGCTGATCAGTGATGGCATTTCTAGTCAGCCGACGGCATTTTTAGGCAGTGCAATGACGCCTTGCTCGCGCCAGAATGTGGAGGGAGGCTGTGCAGTTATGGGGATCTCGTACCGATGCAAAGAAAATTCGGCGATATGCGCAGCAGAGTTCGTCTCTGAAAGGCAATGGGGGAAGATCATCAAGGATGCTCATGCCTAGTTCCGAAGGGCGTGACCGTGCCGGGCGGCAACGCAGTAACTGCCCTGTGCCAGCTTGAACTGATAGCCACAGCCGGAGAGGAGCTGCTCGAAGGGTAGTCCTTGGTCTGCCTTGCGGCAGGCCGATGCTGCTCCGCGCAAGGTGAAGGGCTCATCGCGCGCGCTCGAACTGGCTGGCTTCGGCAAGTTGCTGCTCGATCTTTGCCGGCCCCATCCTGGGCGTTGCAGGATCGAATCAATGGTTAGCGAGTCCGCACCGCTATGCCGAGGCGCCGCGTTGTTGGCTAGCGTGGCGGAACAGTATTTGAAAGGCTTCGACGAGCTGGACGTGCAGCCTGCGCGGCTGCAGCAGTGCGGTCCTGAAGTGAGTCATTTGACGTCGGCGACGATGAGGTTAGAAATATGAATCAGCCGCAAGCTTGGCAGTTCGGAGCGTTCAAACTCTTGCCAGCCCAGCGTTTGCTGCTCGAAGGGAATGCTCCGGTGCGCGTGGGCGGTCGAGCTTTGGACCTCCTGATCGTTCTGGTTGAAGCCGCAGGCAAGATCGTTGGCCGCGACGAATTGATTGCCAGCGTTTGGAAGAAAGTGGTCGTCGACGAAGGTAGTCTGCGCGTCCATGTTGCAGCGCTGCGTCGGGCTCTGCGCGACGACGGAGACTTGCGTCGCTACATTGTCAACGTTGCGGGCCGCGGTTACTGCTTTGTGGAGGACGTTTCACCATCAACGCCTGATGGTGTGAACGAGACCATGTCGATGCCGCATGAGGGACGCAGCCATCTGCCGTCACTACTGGTCAATGTGGTCGGCCGCGAGGAGGCTATCAGCGAAGTGTGCGGCATGGTCATTAAGAATCGGATGGTGGCCGTTGTGGGTGCTGGAGGCGTTGGAAAAACGACCGTCGCCATTGCCGCTGCAGCGCAGCTGACGGCCAACTATCGTGACGGCGTTCGGTTCGTCGATCTCGCGCCGCTTTCTGATGCGCAGCAGGTCGCGAACGTGTGGGCCCACGCCGTCGATCCAACGCGGCCCGTATTGCATGAAGGCGAACTCGGTGAGCTTTTGGCCGACCGACACATGCTGATCGTGCTCGATAATTGCGAACATGTTGTGCAAGCAGCCGCGGCAGCGGCTGAAGCGGTGTTAATCGCAGCGCCTGGCGTGCACGTCCTAGCAACCAGCCGCGAGCCCACACGAGCGATGGGAGAGTGGGTCATCCGGCTGGCTTCGCTGGAACTGCCGCCCGCTTCAGGGCGACTCACGGTCGAGCAAGCCGAGGAGTTCTCTGCGGTTCAGCTGTTCACGCAGCGAATCGCCGCGAACTTCGCTGGGTTCCTCTTCAGAGATGACGACGTGCCCCATGCCATCGAGATCTGCCGGCGCCTGGACGGCATTCCTTTGGCGATCGAGCTCGCAGCAGGCCGGGTCGCGCAGCTCGGGCTTCCCGGTCTGGCGGCACGGCTGGAAGACCGCTTTGCCATCCTTACCAAGGGGCGGCGTACTGCGCTGCCGCGTCAACAGACGCTGCGCGCTGCAATTGATTGGAGTTACGAGCAGCTTTCCGAGGACCAGAAAGCGGTACTTAGGCGCCTGTCGGTCTTTGCCGGTGCTTTCTCTTTCGATTCTGCCGTGGCAGTTTGCGAGGATGATTTGACGACCGATTATTTCGATGCTATCGATGAATTGGTTCTGAAGTCCTTGATTACCGTAGACACAGGTACCGACGTCGGGCGATATCGCCTGCTCGAGACGACGAGAGCCTATGCACACGAGAAGCTGAAGGAGGCGGGGGAACTGTTGGCGGCGTCCCGCGCTCATGCGCTGCACGTTTGCATCGTCTTCGAACGCGTGGAATCTGCGTCGCCGTTTGATGGGGCCGTCGGGGACGCGGGTGATGCCCGCTGGATCGACGACATAAAACTCGCGGTCCAGATGAGCTTCTCCACGTTGCGTGATCCTCGCATGAGCATGCGATTGCTGTCGGCGACCGCTTCAGTCTGGTTTCAGCGCTCCCTGCTGGACGAGTACCGGGAAAGGGCTGAACTAGCACTCGAGAAAGCGGGCGATCTGGCTGAGCAGCCTGAGGAAGCCTTGATGCGCATGTGGAATCTGCTTGGTCTGTGCTACTGGCACATCAAAGGGACGGGCCCCGAGGTGGCAAGGGCATTCGGACGAGCCTACGACCTCGCACGCCGATTGCGGAACGTGCACTTCGAGCGTATGGCTCTGTGGGGGCTTTGTGCTCAGAGCTGTTCGACGGGTGACTATGCTGCGGCACTCGCCCTTGCGCATCAGCACGCCAATCTGACGCCCCTTGGTACTGATCCGCAGGCAGAGATCCAGAGCGGGAACGTGATGCAAGTGTCCCTGCACTTTATGGGTGACCTGGCTGCGTCTCGAGGCGAGGCGATGGCCACCATCGGCCTCATTCGCCGGATTGATCTTCACGGCAATTTCGGCCAATTTCGGCTCGATCCTCACTCGGTAATTAATGCATTCCTGTCGCACACGTTGTGGATTCAAGGCCTTCCCACTCAGGCGCTTGAGGTGGCGGCCGAGGCCGTTCAGTCCGCTAGATCGACACGACATGCCTTGTCGCTGTGCTTCGCCTTGTTCGGGCATTGCGCAGTGCTGCTGTGGTGTGGCCGTTGGGTAGAGCTAGGTCGGCAGGCCGACTCTCTGATGGAAGTGGCAACGGACCGCCGTCTGGGTTTTTGGAAAGCATGGGCCCAGACCTACAAGGACGCCCTTGCCTACGGTACGGAGGGCGTGGTTGTGCCTCACTCGCCCGGCGTCCTTCGCGTTCCTCATCAGTTCGAGATGTTGACGACGGTCAGCGATGAATTGCTGAGCGGGGAGGTCTTGCTTCGGGCTGAGGCCGGCCACTGCCCCTGGTGTGCGCCGGAGGTGCTGCGCGCCCAAGGCGAGAGGCTGCTGCGCCAGGGCTCAGCGCCCCAAGAGGCGGAGCAATGGTTCATCCGCGCCCTTGACTTGGCTCGAGCGTCAAGAGCTCTCTCCTGGGAGCTGCGCGCAGCAACGAGCCTGGCTCAATGTTGGTTGAACCAGAACCAGCGTGACGATGCCAGTGCCTTGCTCGCCGGCGTGTTGGAGCGTTACACGGAAGGCTTCGACACACCGGACGTGCAACGTGCCCTGCAGATGCTGCAGGGGTGAAGAGCGCTCCCCACGGAAATTGTGGGCTTGGATGAGTCGCGCGGTGGCAAACGCGAGTAGGGACGGGGGCGATCATGGCGGCAAGTTGTTTTGTTTGATAGCGGATGCGAACTCGGCGGCGCGCACCGGCACGCGTACCGAAAGCGAAGGATCCGTCACAGCAACCCACACAGCCTCCGCAACCTCTGAGGAGCGAGTGACAGCGGGTTCAACATTCCCGCTTGCAAGTACCTTTGCCGCAAACTCCGCGTAAGGCTTTGGAATGCTGTGGTGCATCCGTTCGCCTGCAATCTCGCTCAAGAGGTTCCCGTGGCCGAAGCCGGGCAGTACCAGCCGCACTCGAACATTGAACGGATCGAGTTCTAGCGCAAGCGACTCGGAGAAGGCCTCGACTGCAGCCTTGCTTGCCGTGTATGCCGCCAATAGCGGCAATGGCTTCAATGTTATCGAGGAGGACACATTCACGATCACGCCCCGTTTGCGTTGCCGGAACTGCTGCAATACTGATTGGGTAACTGCCATCGTGCCGAGCGTGTTGGTCTCGAAGAGCTTGCGTACCGTTGAGACAGAGTACCCTTCGAATGCACCCATCAACCCAATTGAGGCGTTGTTCACCAAGGCCTCAATGGGACCCGCGGCATCGAGGGCCTGCTCGATGCTTTGCGGGTCGGTGACGTCCAATGCCAGGACTCGCAGTCGATCCGTGGCGGGTAGGAGATCGTCCCGTGGTGTGCGCATCGTTGCGACAACGCGCCAGCCACGGTTCAGGAAGAGCCGCGCGGTTTCAATTCCGAGTTCGGAGGAGCTTCCGGTGATGAGAATGGTGTCCATGAATTTGAATGCTGATGAGTGGGAGGCGCGGTGGCACCCGCCACGTGGCCAGTCGTGAAGCAGAGCGCTGTTACCAGCGTTGCCGCCCAGGCGGCTAACGTGGTGAACAGGTAGACCAGCATCGGATGCCGGTGATCTTCAGGTGGATAGCGTGGCATTTGCATTTCCTCTCGACGTCAGCGGACCTCCTTGATCTACCGCACGGTGTAAGGCGAATGACCGTTCAGTACGCCGCAAAGATTGGCGTTCAAGGCTTGTCCTTTGTACAGTCCGCGGTTGACGGCAAGTGAATGCCCAGTCTTTTTGCCGCATCGCCCACGTAAATTTCCTCAGCGTTATGGCGAGCGTCTTTCACGGTATACGCCGTGCTTGCTGGGTTCATGGCCTCGCAAAAGGACGCCGCACCTTGGACACGGTATCCCCCTCACCGACCCGTGAACGCGGGTGGGTACTCTCACGCCGGCAACTTCGCTACGACCTTGATCTCAAAGTCGAAGCCGTACAGCCAAGTCACACCGATGCCGGTCAGTGTGGGATGCGGCGCTGAGCCCCAGTACTCGTTGGTGACGATAGGCCAAACCTTTTCGAAGGTCTGCTCAGGGTTGACGAGAAAGACCGTCACGTCAATCACGTCGGCAAAGCTGCAGCCGGCAGCAGCGAGGATCGCGTTGAGATTGTCAAAGGCGCCGCGCACTTGGCCTTCTAGCGTCGGTTCCGGCGATCCGTCCTCGCGACTGCCGACCTGTCCAGAAACGAAGAGTAGGCCGTTGGCTCGAATCGCCGGTGAGTAGCGATTCTTGTCGTAAAGTGCTTGGCGGCCGGCGGGGAAAACAACATCTCGGGTGGTCATGGGAGGTTCCTTTGGAGTGGGTGTCAAGGCCTATCGAGGCAGGCACGGGTGTCCTTCAAGCCCAGTCGCTCAACATCAGTGCCAAGTGCATCGATCGAACTTTCCTTCGTGGCCATCTGTGGTGGCGTGTTGCTGGTTGCGAATGCAGGAGAAGACTTCGGAGTTGTGGATCATGGCGTTTGGGCCTAGTGTCTACGTGCCCTCGTGGACGAGGTTGCTGGTCAAGACGCCACTCGTCGGTTGATGTGACAGGCAATCCTCAGTTCATCGTGAACTCCCCTCGGGTGAGTGAAAACCAAGCCGCTCACGACAAAGAACCGCGAGACGTGAGAAGGTCTGGCATGGGAGCGAACTCGGTATTGTCGGCATCTGGCAGCCTCATGCGTCCTGCCTGCCAGTCCTCGGCAGCCTGCAGCAGGCGATCCTTCGATGACGAAACAAAGTTCCAGAGCATGAAGCGTTCGCCGATTGGCTCGCCGCCGAGAACCATTACTTCGGCTTGCTCGATAGCGCGCACCCGCGACGCGCCTGCACCCAGCACCAGCATTTGGCCGGCGTTGAAGGTGTAACCGCCAAGTTCTACCACCCCCGTAGCGATGTACACCGCGCGTTCCGCATGGATTGTGGGTACTTCGGCCGTTGCACCTGGGGTCATGCTGAGGTGTGCATAAAACTGTGGCGAATGCGTTGCAGTCCGCGCTGTCATGCCGTAGGCGCAGCCGGCGATGAGTTGCCCCTGCACTCCGCCTTCACTCCATCGCGGTAGATCGTTTTCGGAATGGTGCGAGAAGCTGGGCGCTGTCTCTTCGTACTCGGTTGGTAGCGCAATCCATGCCTGCATGCCATGCAGATGATCGCCTTGCATCCGCGCGTGCTCAAAGCGTTCGCTGTGCGTGATTCCGCGGCCAGCGGTCATCCAGTTGACCTCTCGCGGCCGGATCGTCTGTTCGTAGCCGAGGCTGTCGCGGTGCATGGCCTGCCCGGCAAACAGGTAGGTGACAGTAGACAGACCGATGTGCGGGTGCGGCCTCACATCGATGTTGCGGTCCACATCTGGCGGCAAGTCGAGCGGACCGATGTGGTCGAAGAAGATGTAAGGGCCGATCATGCGGCGCGTTGCAGTTGGCAGGACGCGGCCAACATTCATCCCGCCACCCAGGTCGAGATGGCGTCGTTCGATGACCAGCTCAATCATGTCGCTGCCTCCCCGGGATCGAACATCGAAATGCCGCCGACGGCGTTCGTCGCTGGCACTTCGTCCTGCAGCACGTCCCAATGCTCGGCGAGCTTGCCGTCTTTAACCCTGAAGAGATCGACCACCACCTGTGGTGCTTCTGCCCATCCACGGATGCGGCCGTGGATGGCGACCAGGTCACCCTCTGCAACGACAAGGCCCGGCTCGTAGTAAACGGCTGGCGACATGCCAGCGACAAGGGCGCGCAACGACTCGCGACCTTGGGGGATATTTGGGTTGTGCTGAATGTAGTCCTCGGCGTAGAGGCGTTCGACGGCCGTTGGCTCGTGGCGCTGGAACAGCGAGGTCATCGCCTCGAGCACCAGAGCTTTGTTGCGCTGCGGGCGATGGTCGGAGGCATGATCAGCCGCACGAGTGACCGTGAGCTTGCCGCTCATGCGCATGAACTGTCCGCCTGGCAGCGTGGCGAACGAGTGGATGAACTCACGGTCGTAGTCCTGCACGTTCGTGACGGTCGCCCCGGATTTCTCCTTCCAACTGACCGCGAACAGACCATTGCTCAGCGATACGACTTCGATGTCGACAACCTCGGTTCTGGCGAACGGACCATCCTTGATCTCAAACTTTAGTTGTGCGTTTGACAGCAGCGTGAGGCTGACATTGAAGTTGGCATAGGAGACGTCCATTTCTAGTCCAACGGGAAAGTGGTTAGGCGGCATCTTGATATTCCTTTCGTTGCGATGATTGGCCCTCCCTTCGGGGGAGTGAAGAGTGGACGGCCTCCGTCGAGTTGGGCTCAAAGACGGCCCAGGCAAACGCCGCTCAGGCGTGTCGTTCTGAAGCCCGGACCATCCCGCTTGGATCAGCCTTCGCTCTTCGGAGCGGGCGTATTGAGCAACTGCACTTCCCACAGGTAGGCGATGCCGCTGCCGCCACCGTGCTGCGTGAGGACTTCCGTCAGTGCTCCGGCAGACTCGGCTCTTGCCCAGTCACGCTGCCATTCGGCCGCCAGCGCCATCCAGGTCATCATGTTTACGCCGGCAGCGACCATGCGCTGAATCGCCACCTGATGGGCCTCGACGGAGGTACCTCCCGATGCATCGGTGATTACCGTCACATCCCAGCCTTCACCGATGGCCTGGATGGCCGGCATCGCAACGCACACCTCGGTCCACAAGCCAGCAATGATCAACTGCTTGCGGCCGGTCGCCTTGACAGTGTCCACGACCTTCTTGTCCTCCCAGGTGTTGATGAACGTCCTGTCGATCACTTCCTGGCCGGGGAAAACATCGGTTATCTGTGGGAACAGCAGCCCCCCGCGTGCGGCGACGACCGTCGTCAGAATGGTGGGAACGCCGAAGGCCTTGGCTGCCTTTGCCAGAGCCGTTGTGTTGTTGATCACCATCTGCGGCTCGTGGCTGTGCAAGTTCGCCATTTGGTATGGCTGGTGATCAATCAAGACGAGTACAGAGTCTTCGGGGCGAAGAAGGGAAGTGAGTCCGTTGCGGAGTTTCATGATTGCATTCCTTTGTTAAGGTGGGGGATGGGGTTGCGGTTGGGGCGGAGGCTTGTGAACACTCCCTTACAGCGCGGCCTCGACGATGAGCGCGGCCACCTTGTCTGGATGAGACACCATGACGACGTGCGAGGCGCCTTCGACCTCGACCACCTTGTTCGCGCCCGCGCGCTCCGACATGAAGCGCATCGCAGCCGGCGGGATGTTCTTATCCGCGGTGCCGTAGATCGACCACGACGGAACGTCCTTCCACGCCGGCGCGCCGGAGGCCTGCGTGAGCGCTGCCTCCGCGATCGGGCGCTGCGCTGCCGCCATTAGCTCAGCGGTGGCCTTCGGCACGTCTGCCGCGAACTGCTGGTGGAACTTTGCCTGCTGGATGTAAAGGTCCTTGCCACCGTCGCCGAGCATCACGGGCTTGTCGAGCGCCTCGCCCAGCGTTCCGCCGGGGAACTTGCCGGCCAGCGCGAGTGCTGTCTCGCCGATATCAGGGACGAACGCCGCCACGTATACAAGAGCCTTAACGTTCTTGCGGCCCTTGGCCGCATTCGTGATGACGGCGCCACCGTAGGAATGGCCAACCAGCACCACACGACCGGGCACGCTTTCAACGAGCTGGCCTAGGTAGGCTGCATCGCCGCGCAATGTGCGCAGCGGATTGGCGACGCTGACGACCCGCAGACCGCGTGCCTGTAGGAGCGGCACTACACCGTTCCAACTCGCGCTGTCGGCAAAGGCGCCATGCACGAGGACGACGGTAGTGGCCTCTGCCGATGAGGCAGAGCCACCCTCTTGGGCGACAGCGGTCGCCATCGCCGTGGCGCTAAGGAAGGGGACGATGAACTTGTACGGAAACATGAGGAGCACTCCTTGGGTGGTGAGGTCAAGCGCCGATGTGGACTTGCGCGTAATGGAAAGACGCCTGTGGCACAGCGGCATCGGCACACGAGTCAGCGGCACCGGAGCTCGTGGCGCCGTCAGCTCCGGCCGTAGTGATGAGATCATTGAGAGTCATGCGATGAGTCCTTCACGTTGCGTGGCGAGCGCCGAGATGGTTGGTGCTGGATCGCCGTCAACATGGACGACAGCTTAGAAATCGCTGCTCACAGCCACAGCGCAACAAAGGCAGCCGTCGCTCTCGGTCTTTCGGACTACTCGGCACGGAATATTGCTGATAGTCGAGCATCGCGTTGATGAAGACAGTCGCACAGGCCAGCCTGTCGTTGCGCGCCTGAATTGGCTCTGCAGTCGGCACCGGACATGCTGCGCACAGATGTGCTGGGCTAGTCTTCCCTGACACCTTGATCGGTGGAATTCACCTGCACGAGGAACATGGCCAAGAAGTAAGGACGCCTGTCTCGCGTGGTGGGTACCAGCCGCTCGGGCTGTTACGGCGCCTCTGAGCTCGCCAAGCATGCGCCGAAGGCCTGTTGGGCCGGCACGCAAGTGAAGGCCCAGTTTGCCGCCGGTGGTCGGGTGTCATTGTCAGCCGTCGCCTTGGCGTGATGCTGCTCGCTCATAGCCGGCGCATCGGCCGCTATAGAGCGGGGGGGCCTGATGCGCGCGAGCAGGCTTCTGGTCCTGTGGCGGCGCAATTTTGTGCACACCACGGACAGCGGTCACGCGCTACCGGTCTAGCGGCCAATCTCCGCACTTGGCATCGGGGGTACGCCCCAACGAGCAGCCGCGAACTGGGAAGCGAGTGGTTTCCAGCGGCATGCTGTTTGGCCTGCTTTTTGCCTACAGGAAGTGCTTGGCGCTGGTCAGCGTGAGTTCGCTCGAAACGGACGAACAGCGGGAGTCGCTGCCTATGCGCAGATCTCAACCATGTGCAGTTAGCCGGCGCGAGCGATCGTGAGGCAGGAATTCGCGACGCCTCCAAGCATGCCCAGCCGGCCAGACCTTGACATAGTTTTCGTTGGCGTGCGACCTCATCAAGCAGTGGGTGATGCCGTGGTTGGTTGTCGTGCTTTGCGCTAGGCCCTGTTATGGATGCGTGCGCTCTCGCCGCGACGAGGTGGATTCTGGTGTTCCATCCGCCACGGGATTTGCCGATATCCTGCGGACCGCTTCTTTTTGGCGCACCCGTGCCATCGGGATGCACCTTCACGCAGGTGCTGTCCAGAGACGCAGCCTCAATCTTGATCTGCACGACCAGCGCTAGCTGCAACTGCTCGCTTGCGCGACCGGTGTCAATGGTGCTGCGGTCCTTTAGTCTGGCTGCCCTCAGCTGTCGCCGTCAACTAGCGCCTGAATGGCTGCTGTTCAAAGCTTTGGAAGGGCGCCACCGGCCCTTTCCCGTTGTTGCTGATCGGGCGCTAAGCCAGAATGATTCGCTGCGCTCTTTCGATGTTTGCGATGAGTTCTCGGCGCGTTTGGTGTTGCAGCGCCCGCCACGCCGGCTGACCAGGTGCCGTGCGCCAGGACTCGCTGAGGGGGCTGTTGTTGACCGTGTCGAACCCGAGCTGGTCGAACAGGCGAGTGACCAGTTCAACCGCGTCCGGATAGTTGCTGGAGGTTGGTAGCGCCAATCGACGTGGGTCGTGTGCCGGCAAACCGGCGGTCGTTATCCGAGGAGCCTGGATATGAGTGAAGGCCTGCACCACCTTGGAGGTTGGTAGCTGCTCCTGGCGTAGCTCGAGTACAGTCTGCCTCCCAGAGTCGATCGTTGGGAAGTGGCCGTCGCGCCAGATCATGTAGTTGTTGGTGTCGAGGACTATTTTGCCCGCAAGTTCCTTTACCGGCATGTCGTTGACAAGTTTGAGCGGAACTGCGATGACGACGAAGTCGCCGGCAGCCGCAGCGGCTGCGGCAGTCGCTGCGCGCGCCGAAGGGCCTAGCTCGGCAATGAGCGCCCCCAGCGTCTCGGGCCCGCGAGAGTTGGCGACGACGACCTTGTAGCCCACCTTGATCGCAGCGCGTGCAACCTGGCTACCGATCTCACCCGCGCCGATGATGCCGATAGTTGTCATGCAGCCGTCCTCCGGTCGCGACACAGAGTCGGTTCTGGTTGGCCAGCCGGGCAAAGCCAACCCGCCGTCATGCCGCGCTCACCAGTTCTTCACTCTTCGCCCAGAGCTGCCTGGCTCGTCCAGCGTCGAGCGCATAGGACCTGACGCCGTCTGCGAACGGGTTTGGCAAATCATTGACTGGCGCTACCGCGCAGTCTTCGAGGTAGCGGCCGCCGATCTCGTTACCGTCGGCCACGACGGCTGCCCAGACCGAGGTCGCTGCGGCCTGCGCGACATCCTTCAGTTCGCCGGGTGGTAGCCCCGCGTCGGCGCGAGCCTTTCCAACGGTCTCGAACAATCCCTGCAGCTGTTCTGCTGAAAAGTTGCGCGGCAGTTCGGTCAGGCTGTTTCCGGGCATCACCGCAGCTGCCCGGATGCCACGATGGCGATGACGCCTGTCGAACTCCACAGCGAGCAAGGTCTCGGCCGTCTTTGATCGACCGTAAGCGACGAAGGGGTCGTAGGCCTGCTGCGTGAAGTTTGGGTCGTCGAGATCCACATCAGCGACTCGATGCGCTTGAGACGACAACATCACAAGACGCCCGCCGTCGATGAGCAACGGTTCGATTAGATTGATCAAGGCAAAGTGACCCAGATAATTTGTTGCGAACTGGACTTCGAAGCCATCTTCCGTTCGACCAAACGGGGTCGCCATCACACCCGCGTTAGCGATGATCGCCTCGAACGGACGGCCGTCTGCAAGCAGGTCATGGGCGCAGGTGCGCACGCTGCTCAGGGATGCCAGATCGAGTTCAAGCAACTCGAAGCTGCCACCCGACGATGCGGCGGCGCTTTGCACCGATGCAGTGGCTGCCCTGGCCTTGTCAAGATCCCTCACCATGCCAACGACACTAGCACCGCGGGCAACGAGCGAACGCGCGGTTTCGACGCCGATGCCTGCGGATGTTCCCGTGATGAGGAAGCGCTTTCCCCTCAAGTCAAAGCCTTTCAGCACGTCGTCTGCAGTCGATTTCGAATCAAATTTCTTGGTCACTTCTTGGTCCTGTGGACGTTGCTCGCGGAATGTGTCGGTTGCTGATCTACCGTACTCAGATGGCTAAGCCGCCGGACACGTCGATCACGCCGCCGGTCATGTATGCCCCGTTCGGGCTGGCCAGGAAGCAGATCAATGCCGACACTTCCTCGAGCGTGGCGATGCGGCGAATCGGGTGCAGGTTCAAGAGGGCCTCGGGAACACCGTCCCCAAGAACTTCTGCGGACATGTCAGTCGGCATGACGCCCGGCTGCACCACGTTCACGGTGATACCTCGGCCGCCCAAGTCCCGTGCCACGCCCTTCGCGTAGCCGACAAGGGCCGCCTTGCTACCCGCGTAGTCGGCTGCTCCGGCAAACGGAACGTGGGTGCCCAATAGCGAGCCGATGAAGATGATGCGACCGCCGTCGGATAGAACAGGCGCCGCGGCGCGTGTCGTGGCCACTGTACCCATGACGTTGATCTGCCACTGACGGTCGAGATTGACCGTGTCAAGCGCCGGATCGTCCACCGTCTTGCCTTGCACTGCGATGGCTGCGTTGTTGACGAGGATGTCAAGCCGACCGAAATGCGCGAGCACTTGGTCGACCATGTGCTTGGCTGCCGTCGTGTCCGCCTGATCACTTTGAACAGCCAGCGCGCGGACGCCCATGGCCTTCAACTTGTCGACCACCGCCTGCGCCTTCGCGGCAGAGGCGACGTAGGTGATTGCGATGTCGGCACCGAGCGCGGCCAACTGCGCGGCCGTCGCGGCGCCAAGACCGCGCGAACCGCCGGTGATAAGTGCGACTTTGCCCTTCAAGGATTGCTGCATGAAACGTGTCTCCGTGGACGACTGACGATGCCTCCCGGGAATCGGGAGAAGCGTAACGATCAGTACGGTAACGAACGTTATTAAATTGGACGTGCAGTGTCAAGAGGTTTAATATCGATCGTTACGAAAAATGGGGGTATCTGACAGATGGGACGCCAACGTGAGTTTGATGTGACCCAAGCGCTGGACGCCGCGCTGGACGTCTTTTGGCGCAAGGGCTATGAGGGTGCGTCGTACAAGGACCTCACGCAGGCCACAGGCGTGGCGCGCCCCGCGCTCTACTCGGCCTTCGGCAACAAGGAGGCCCTGTTCCGCTTGGCACTGGAGCGTTACTACACGCACTACACGGCGTTCTACCCCGCAGCGTTGGAACTGCCGACTTCGCGAGAGGTTGCCGCCCACATCTTGCGCAACGCTGTGGAGCTGAACACGCGCGACCCCGAGCGGACCGGTTGCCTGGCAATCCATGGCGTTCTGGCAGGATCGGACGATGCAGAGCCGGTGCGCCGTGCACTGATCGAGGCCCGCGTCGCGGCCGAAGCCACGTTGCGCGAGCGCTTTGAGCGTGCCAAGCGCGAGGGGGACCTGCCGGCCGATGCGAACTGTGCCGCGCTGGCGGCCTATGTCTCCGCGGTGACTCACGGCATGGCAGTGCAGGCCAAGGCGGGCTACGACCGCGAGGTGCTCAACGCTGTCGCCGATCAGGCACTTTCGACGTGGCCCGGCAGCGATCGCTCCTCCAGCAAACAGTCCCGTGGTCGGTCGCGGCAAGCGCTCGCCTGCGCTGCCCCGCCACCCTTGGCGCCCGTACCTCCGGTGGGAAAACGCCAGCCAGCGCGCAAACGTCATGCCTGAGAGTTCCTGAGCAGTTTCCCTGAAGGCCTACGTGGCCGGTTGGCTGTTCATGACCAATGGCGGCCCTTCACCGCCAAAACTCTGAACGACCCGACGGTGACATCGGGAGCAGTTGCCAGTTGGACATCTCAAAGCAGCCGTGGGCTGAGCAGCGCGCCCTCTTCGGGATGCACCCTGTACTCGGGTTGCCGCGACTGCGGTGCGAGACGCGACCAGTGCGCGGTGAACAGCGGCACCACACTGTGCGGTGCTTCGTCACCAAAGAAGCGCCGATGGTTCCGTGCGGTCTGTTCTGCGAATGAGGCGCGGCGAGTAAAGAACGGCAACTCATACCCCGCCAGTACGGTCTCCATGTCGCTTGGATCACCGCAGAGCGCTTGGCCCAACTCTGCGCCTTCACACATGGCGAGGTTGCCTTTGCCCGCCTCGACCGCCATGAGCGTGCCACTGCCAATGGCCTCGGCGCTGGCACTATGTGGCCCGTCGCCGTTGAAGAGACGGGTCTCGATAGAAGTCGTGCTGGTAAAGGTGGGCGTTGCAGCAGACAGCAGCAGACGAACTCCCGACCAGACTCTGTCGGCGCCGACCAGCGGATCCGTCTTGGTCGTTGTGCCATCGGCGAAGTTCAGTTAGAGCTGCCCGCCCAGGAGGTGGTTCGCAGGCGCGAGTTTGAAGTCCCAGCGAATGATGTTGGTGGGCACCAGCAGTGAAGTGATTGTTCGGGATGCAGGAGCGCGTCGTGTTTCATGACGTGACACTAGATCGGGTGTAGCGCTTGATCGTTGCGCGCGATTCCCCCAGCGGCATCTGCCTTTCGGTATAGACGCGTTGCGACACAAGGGGTGCCGCGCCGCGAGCGGTGCGCCACAAGAATCGAGCACGAGCGATGCTGGAAACCGTCGCCGAATCCATCTCTCCCGCGATGCATTCCAGTGGGCGCAGACGCACTGGCATTGGTTGCTGAAAAAAGACCCGGAACACGCGATGATTGAAGTAAGAAGAGCCTCTGAACGAGGCGTGGCCGAGCACGGTTGGCTGAGTTCACGCCACACATTTTCTTTCGGCAACTACCATGATCCCGCGCAGGTCGGGTTCTCTGACCTGCTGGTCATCAATGATGACCGCGTCCTCGGCGGCCAGGGCTTCGGCCAGCATCCGCACCGAGACATGGAAATCTTCTCGTACGTGCTCGAAGGCGCGTTGGAGCACAAGGACAGCATGGGCACAGGCTCTGTGATCAGGCCGGGCGACGTGCAGATGATGAGTGCCGGCACCGGCATTACCCATAGCGAGTTCAACCAATCGAAGACGGAGTTGGTGCACTTCTTGCAAATCTGGATCGTGCCCGCCCTACGCGGCGTAGCCCCGCGCTACCAGCAGGTTAACTTCCCCGACGACAGCAAGCGCGGTCGACTCAGGCTGATCATCTCGCCGGATGGACGGGACGGCTCACTGAGCGTCCACCAAGACGTGCGCGTCTACGCCGGCCTGTTCGACGGCGCCGAGTCGCAAGCGTTGGAGATTCCGGCTGGCCGGCATGCTTACGTGCATGTTGCCCGGGGAACCGTGATGGTCAATGGCTTGGTGTTGCGCGACGGGGACGGAGCCCGCGTCCGCGAGGAGCCCGGGCTGATCGTCTCGGATGGCGACGGCGCCGAACTGCTAATCTTCGATCTCAGACCGCATTAAAGCCCTCACCTGACGCGCTGACTCCTGGCGTGACGATTTTCTCGTCACGCTTGCAGCATCTCACGGGCGCGTTGCACATCCAACGTGTCAAAGCCTTCCGTGTAACGCTCCAGTACGCCGGTCAACAATGCGGCTGCCTCGACCCGCCGGTTCTGGATTGACCAGCATCGAGCCAGGCTCGTGGCTGCCCGCAGCTCCCAGGATAGCGCCTCCGACGATCGAGACAACTCCAGAGAACGTACAAACCATAGTTCCGCCTCTTGCGGGGATGAGCCTTGGCGCAGCAGCTTCTCGCCTTGCGCGCGTAGCACCTCTGGCGCACACCAGGGGCACTGGTCTGCTTCCGCTCGGGCCAGGGTCTCGACTTCGAGGAACTCGTTGCTGACGGTTCCCATCAATTCAAGCTGCTGCGCACCGAGAAACGGACTGCGCCACTGCGGCACGACCACGCCTTCCGCGCCATAGGCATGAGCGTCCTTGAAGGTCTGTCCCCATGCCTTCCAGTAACTCAGGCTACGGTCCGATGCTAGTTCCGTCAGCGCGTCGGCCTGACAAGCCAGGTCTGCCCAGCGCCCACACCACAGCAAGACCGTGCATTGGGTGCACAGGGCGAAGCACAGCGTCAACGCGTGTTGCGTCGATCGCGCTGATTGCACAGCCTCTGCGGCAGCCGCGAGCGCCTGAGTGGGAAGGCCTTGAACCCACAGAATCCTGCACAGGACCGCGTTGATCGAAACGTTGGGATCGATTAGAAATCGGCTAAGTGTGCCGCGATGGTCGGTACGCCGGAGGAGGCGCAGTGCCGTGGTCGCCTCTTCTCGTGACGAAGCCTGGTCGCCCATGAAGTGCAACGACAACTGCATCATGCGCCTGCCCCGAATCTCGACCCCGAGTTCAGTGCCGGGTGGCGTCAACGCTACATGCTTGCGTGCCAGGTCTAGCGCTGCGGCGTAGTGGGCCGATCCATTGCGCTCCATCCACAGCCCCCACAGGGCCATGCGCTCGAACTCAACGTTCTGCGACCGGTGTGCGATGTCGTAGGTTCGTTCGAATGCTCGCGCCTGCTCTGGGCCTACCCCCATCGTGTACCAGTAGCAGACGCCGAGCGCAAGCCACAAGCGCATTAGAGTAGCCTCCTGGTGCTCGGCAAGATCACCTGCTTTTTCGAGAGCCTCTTCGGCCCTCGTCCGATACTCGTCCATCAGCGAGCGCTGGTACCAGACCGGAGCGGTGGCCGCCAGCAGCCGCACGCCGAGACCCGGATCACGTAGTGTGGAGAAACTCGCTTGCACCGCGAGCTGGATGTCATCGATCCAACGCGCCTGTCCTGCATCGCCAACGGCGCGATCGAGCGGCAACTCGGCTTCCAGCCTTTCGAACACGCTGCACACGTGCTGCGCATGACTGCGAGACGCCGCCGCCAGTTCATCCGCGTCCTTGAGCTTCTCGAGTGCAAAGGCGCGGGTCACCTCGAGCAAGCGATAGCGTGCGATGTCGGTACCCGTGTCGATTGTGACCAGCGACTTCAGAACCAACTCGTCGATCGCATCGCGAGGATCGGCCGCTAATTCGTCCTCGCAGACCGCGACGGCGGAATCGAACGAGAACGCGCCGGCGAAGATCGAGAGCCGCCTGAGTACGGCTTTCTGCTGCTCAGACAGGAGTTCATAGCTCCAATCGATCGCCGCGTGAAGCGTCTGCTGCCGCGGCAGCGCCGTACTGAGCCCCTTGGTCAGTACGTCAAATCGGTCTTCCAGCCGCTCGGACAGGCTGCGAAGCCCCAATTGCGCGACCCGTCCCGCAGCAAGTTCTATAGCCAGCGGGATGCCATCAAGGCGCCAGCAGATCTCGGTGACATGGGGCACATCTTCATCGGCGAGGGCGAACCCCGACAAGGTCGCAGCGGTGCGCTGGGTGAAGAGCTGGACTGCGGCGAACGCGTTGGCCTGCTTGGCCGTCAATCGCTCCATAGCGGGAGGAAGTGCCAACGAAGCCAGCCGGTTGACCCACTCTTCGGTCGCGCGCAGCGGTTCACGGCTGGTCGCGAGGATGTGCACGCCTGGCGCCGAAGCTAGCACCGCCTCGGCCACTGTTGCCGCTGCCTGCACGACATGCTCGCAGTTGTCGAGCACGATCAACATCTGCAGATTTGCGGACAGTGCACCCAGCTCTCGCTCGTCCGAGACGGGCTGCGAGGGGTCAATGGCATTCGCCCAGACGTTGGTGACCTGACGCGCATCTGTAAGCGGTGCGAGATCGACGAAACGCGCACCGTCCCGGTAGAGTGCTGCAAGTTGCGTCGCTGCGGCGACAGCAACCGTCGTCTTGCCGACGCCGCCTGCACCAACGACCGTCACCAGGCGATGCTCAGCGACCATGCAGCAGACTTCCCGGATCGCGTCGTCGCGTCCGACAACATTGACCAGTAGGGGCGGCAGATCTCTGCGCCCCTCATGCGGCTTCGGCTCGGTTCCGGTCATGTTGTCCGGCGCGGACCGCGAAACGTGCCCAACGAACGAATAGCCGCGACCGGGGATATTGACGATGTAGCGGCGGGTGTCTCCGTCGTCGCCCAAGGCCCGCCTCAATGCTGCGACGTGAACGCGCAGGCTGCCTTCGTCGACGACCACCTTTTTCCACACACTGGCCATCAGTTCCTCACGGCTGACGACCTTCCCCGCGGCCTCGACCAGAACGATCAGGATGTCTAAAGCGCGGCCGCCCACGCGGACAGGTGCACTCCCCTCGAGCAGCAGGCGTTGCGTCGGCACAAGCGTAAAAGCTCCAAACTGCAAAGCTTGCTTTGGCTCCACTCTCTACCCTGCTTAGTTACCATCGTTCGATAGGTGTCCGCTCCCTAGACTCCTCAATTGTTAATTATTGTAGGGTCAGAACTGCGACCTCTAAAGGCTCCATTTTGGTGCGCTTGCGCCACCTAGCCGGGTTGTGCCCTGCCCCACGGCAGAAGTGGGAGATCGCCGCAGTCGCAAGGCCGCCGCGCTGTTGCTGAACGACCGTCGCGTCAAGACTGTTCGAGCGGTGATCCGAACCCGCTCGTGATCTCGATGCTGAGACGGTCGCGAAGTCGGCTGACATGGAGTAGCTGGCCAAAGCTGACCCCTTGGCGTGGCCTCTCGCACGATGCGCGTCTGCTACTTCCGGCAGATGCGCCAGCAGGAGCATCGCGCCATCCTGTCATGTCGCTTTCGCTCGCTGCAGTTTTGCAGTTGGCCGATCCTGCATGCCGGGGCCAGCCTTTCTTGCTGAGCGGTGTCGACATGCAAAGCCAGGAGCTCACCATGCCATTTTTTAGCCGCAAATCAGTAACCCTTTCCGTCGGGACCAGAAGCCGGCTCACTTCTGCCCGCTTACGGCAACCAACGCCGCTTCCGGCGCTGGTTGCTACTACTGAGACCAGCCGATGGTTGATTCGTCTGAATTCGTTGTTCGGAGGCTTTCGCAGGTGAGGCACCGTCCCGTGCTCGTCGGCATCGTCAAACCAACGTCGGTGGAGATGTCATGTCCTTACTGATGCGTTCTGCACGATCGCTGCTAGACCTTCAACAGCCGGTGCTTGGGGGCAGCTCCCCGACTGCCTGGCCGATCACGCGTCCGGCGCCAGCGATCTGCTCCCCGTCGTTCGACCCGAGTTCGTTGCTGTGGCGGCTGCAAAAGCTGTTCCATGAAACCGGTGGCCTGGTCAATACCGAAGAACTTCTTGCTCCGCTGCGGGATAGATACGACCAACCGCTTTCGGTTCTTGCGCGATGGATTGTCGACCGTCGGGTGGTCAGCTTTGAGGCGCGAGGTGAGCGCTGGTTGCCGTTGTTCCAGTTTGACACCGACTTGCTCGTTGTGCTTTGCGGCGTCGAGCATGCAATTCGTGAACTGCACGATGTCTTCGATGATGGCGAACTCGCTGAGTGGTTCGCGACATCCAATGGCTGGCTGCAAAACGCTAGCCCTGCGGCGATGGTGTCAATCGATCCGGCGGCGGTGATCAACGCCGCGCGTGCCGACCGCTATGTGGCTACTTGCTGACACTGCCGCGGGCGCCGCTGTGTCGGCGTCCGCAGACTGTGCGTGCCTCGCCATTCATATCCGCTTACAACTCGACATCAGCCTAGACATGGGCACTGACACCATCTCGCGCAGTCGGCCGGCCTTCGTCGCCAGGCAGACAACAAAGAATAGATAAACAAAGCGATAGCTAACGGCGGGACGGCTTTCGGTCGCCTTCTCCCGTTGTCAGCACGCAGCTCCGAGGGAATTGAACATGAACAGCAAGACCATCATCGCCGGGGCCGTGGCTGCCGGCCGGCAACGTCACGCACCTCGTCATCCGTGGGGCCCGTCAGCCGTGCTCGTCGCGCTTGCCACCGCGCTTACCGCATGTGGCGGTGGCGGCGAGACATCGCCGCCCGCAGACGCGCCGCCCCTCGGTGGAGCGCCCGCACCCGTGCTCCCGGCCATACCGGCCTCGTCGCCTATGGCGGAGCCCGTTCTGGAGCCCGCACCGGTGGCCGCGCGGATGGCCTTGCCCACGCCCACGCCGGTGGCAACCCCGACCCTCCCGCCCGCGCAGCAATTGCCGGTCGGCAGCATCGACCTCAGCAAGCCGGGCGTGGCGGTGAAGGTGGCCGCGGCGACCTCGTCGGCCGTCGAGGGCGCCCACACGGCCGCCCTGGCCATCGACGGCAGCAAGACCACGCGCTGGTCCAGCGCCGCAGACGATGCCGCGTGGATCCAGTTCGATTTCGGCACCAAGACCCAATTGGGCTATATGAAGTTGTCGTGGGAGAACGCGCACGGCAAGGAGTACGCGCTGCAGGGCTCGGACGATGGCCAGACCTGGTATCAGATCCGCTACGTGGTGGGCGGCAAGGGCGGCACCGAGGAGTTCTTCAACCTTAACGCCCATGTGCGCTATGTGCGACTGCAAGGGGTCGCGCGAGCCACGCAGTATGGCTACTCCTTGTTCGAGGTGACATTCAAATCGCCGGGCAGCGACAACTCACTGCCGGTGCTCGCCACGGCGGCGTTGCCGTTTCCGGCCAACGGGGCCGCACTCGCGCCCCCGCCCGCCGCGCAGGCACCGCTGGAAACGGTGCAGTTCTCGCTGCCCGATGGCACCCTGGTCACCCGCTTCGGCATGGTGGGCCGCTCCCGCCACGCGCGCGAGCGTGGCGAGGACTGGAACGAGATCGGCTACGGTGTCAACGAGACCGTCGACGCGACAGGCAAGCCGCAGGACAAGGGTCCGGGCGCCCACCTGAACTTCGTCGCCAACTACTTCAAGAACCGCACCTGGGGCGTGGAGTTCATCGACAACAGCCGGGTCGCCGGTGTCACCAAGCCGACCATCGTCGTCAACCAGTATTACCAGCAGGCACAGCGGGGCGGCGGCCACTCTTTCTTCCGGCGCTTCGACGAACCCGGTGTGACGGGCTATGGCTGGATGTCACCCGGAGAATTGCTGGACCGCTCGACCTACACGGCAGGCTTCAACGATGTGGCCGCTTGCGCCATCGTCGCAAAGCCGCCGCAGGACGCACTGCTCAATCCGAACGGCGGCTACAAGGGCGTCAAGGGCGCCAACGACGGCTGCAGCGTCGTGCTCGACAGCTATCCCGGCCACCGGGCGCTGGCCGCCAACGCCAACGGCGTGATGGCGCCGAACGGCGCCAGCGTGGCCTCGCGTGCGCTGAAGGTGGGCGACGCGATCGAGTTCACCGGCTCGTTCTTCTCGACCCGCGCGGCGATGGACGCGATCGGCGACAGCGGCGCCTTCCGCTACTACACCAACGAGGTGACCTATGTGGTGGGCAGCGGCCTGCGCCCCTGGTACGGCGTGCAGCCACGCCTGATGAACGCGCCGCTGCCGGAGGACACCCTGCAGGGCGGCCTCGGTTCGGTGTCCTATGACTACGCTGACAACGCGAGCTTTATGTTCCAGCAGCCGAACAACCAGATCGGCATGCAGAACATGCAGCGCTTCATGGAAGGGCGCCGCTGGATCCACACCCATATGTGGACCGGCGATCACAACGAGAGCGGCAACGACCGGAACCAGGCGGGCGTCGGCCTGCAAGGCCCGCGCTTCAACCAGGCCACCTGCTTCGCCTGCCACATCGGCAACGGCCGCAGCCTGGCGCCGAGCGCGATCAACCAGCGGCTCGACACGATGGCGGTGCGCGCCGCGACGACCGACGCCAGCGGGCAGCAGGTGCCGCATCCGATCTACGGCATGGCCGTCCAGATGAATGCGCGCTCGCTCGCCACCGGCGCCGCGCAGGACTGGGGCACCGGCGTGCGTGTGGCGGGCTTCGACCTGAAGACTGTGACGCTGCCGGACGGCACCGCGGTGACGCTGAGCAAGCCCAGGGTCGCATTCGACGGGCCGACGCCCAGCGTGTTCTCGCTGCGCAGCGCCCAGCCGATGATAGGCATGGGCCTGCTGGAAGCCGTCTCCGACGCCGAGATCCTCTCGCGCGTGCGCAGCACGCCTGACGCCGATGGCGTCAAAGGCCAGGCCAACTACGCCTACGACCCGGAGACCGGCGCGGTGAAGCTGGGCCGCTACGGCTGGAAGGCCTCCAAGGTCAGCCTGCGCCACCAGGCCGCCAACGCGGCCCTGCTCGACATGTCGGTCACCAGCCCGGTCTACCCGAACCGCGATTGCCTGATGGGCCAGTGCGCGCCGGCCAAGGTCGAACGGGGCCTGTCCGAGGACGACCTGACTCTGATCACGCGCTACCTGGGCCTGCTGGCCGTGCCGGCGCAGCGCAGCGTGGCCAGCGGCTTCCCCAAGGGCGTGGCCCCGCTGCCCTACCTGGACGTCAATCCGACCCAGGTGGCCGCAGGCGCCAAGATCTTCCAGAACAACCGTTGCACCGCCTGCCATGTCAGCGAGATGAAGACGGGCAGCGGTTCTGAGTTTTCAGAGCTGCGCAACCAGATCATCAAGCCCTACACCGACCTGCTGCTGCACGACATGGGGGCCGAACTGGCCGACAACCTGGTCGAGGGGCAGGCCACAGGCAGCATGTGGCGCACGCCGGCGCTCTGGGGCATCGGCTACACCGAACGGGTCGCCGGTAATGCCGGCAAGGTGGGCTATCTGCATGACGGCCGGGCCCGCACCCTGACCGAAGCCATCCTCTGGCACGGCGGCGAGGCAACGGCGAGCCGGCAGCGCTTCGAGGCCCTGTCCAAGACGGATCGCGAGGCCTTGCTGGCCTTCCTCAACTCACTGTGAGCTTAGGACGCGGCGGGCGTATCGTCGTGATCTCCATGGTGGACGCTTCTTGCGATCGAGTGCTTGTTGACGCATCCACTATGGCACTTCGATGCCGTCTGCGCTTTGGGGGCGTTCATCCCATTGCTTGCATTGGCGAGCGTCCGTTCCACTCTCATTCTCACAAGGCACCGAGAACGAAAATGATGCACTCAGACCGTCGTTCGAGCCTGCCCATAGCCGACCGCCGAGGCTCCGCGGCGCTTTCTCCCCGGCGCGTCGTTTGGCTAGACATGTGGTGCTGAGCTATTTCAATGCCCGCGCGGCCGGCACGCCGACCTTCGTCTTCCTGAGCGAAGACGAGGAGGTAGAGGTCTATGGTCACGGCCCCTACGCTTTTGACGATGTCAAAGTGGCCGTCGCCGCCTGCCAGGCGGGCCTGGGAGTGATGCGCGCTCCGCGCTAACGTGTTCAGCCGCAGCTTGATACCGGGGATCTGGTACCACTTCTGAGGGAATGCCACCTCGAGCCCCTGCCCATCCATGTCACCTATGCAGCCAACCTGTATCGGAGCCAGCGGGTGTGTGTTTTCGTGGACGGGATAGCGGCGCCGTTTGAGCGCGCGCCGACGTCCGTCGCGGGCAGCGCTGGGTTTAGCGACGCATCGGTGAGCCCACGCCGCAGTGAAGGTGCCGACGGCGTTGCCGAGTGCGTTTTCGTCAGACCGTCCGGTGCTGCGCTAAGACAGCTATGCCATCACGGGAGGAGGGCTCGGCCCGTCCGCCTAATGCGAATCGGATTTGCCGTCATCTGGAGGTGCTCCGTTCGCGGCATGCTGTTTAGGGGTGCCCGTCCATGCGGCGCACGAGTGATCGGAGACCTCAGTCGAGGTCAGCTGCCATCGCGCTGGTCGCGTAGTCGCGACTCCAGCGAGCGCAACCCGTCCCGCATCCCGATGGCTTCCTTGGACGACAGCCGACAGGTCGCGGCGAACTGCTGGCTCACGGCGCGGCCATCCGCCTGGAGCGCACGCCCCTTGGGGGTGAGCGTGATGCACAGGTTGCGCTCGTCACGGGTATCGCGGTTGCGCTCCAGGTAGCCGGCGGCCTCCAAGCGCTTGATCAACGGCGTGAGCGAACCGGAGTCCTGGTGAATCCGTTCGGCAAGTTGTTTGACGGTGGCGCCGTCCGCCTGCCATAGCGCCGTCATCACCAGAAACTGCGGGTAAGTCAGCCCCAGTCGTTCCAGCATCGGTTTGTAGACCTGCATCATCGCCAGGGCGCTGGTGTAGAGCGAAAAACAGAGCTGGTCTTCGAGCACCACGGTGCTGTCGCAAGCGCTGGCATTGCTGGCGGCTGCAGTCTTACGTGAAGCGGATGCACTGGTCATGCGGGGACTCCTTGAGGGGCTGGATGATAGGGCAGGGTGAGAGCAACCGGTTCTATGTCCGGCTTGCGCTCCCACCGCGCGATCAAGGCGGGGTGGGGGTGCAACCGCCTTCCGGGTTCACAGCGCGAAGTGGCTGTTGTTGCTGTTCAGCCGGGCGAACTCGCCCGACCGGCGTGCGCGCTCGAGCTCCGCTTTGACCTGTTCACGCGTCAATGTGCTGGTCGCGCGCACGCTGTCAGGCAGATAGCTGCCAGATTCGCGGAAAGCGTGTTTCAGCTCGCCGGCGCTGCGGGCCCGCTCCAGTTCGGCAATCACGCTTGAGCGGCTGACCGTCGAGGGGCGGCTGTTCAACTCCAGACTGCCGTAGGAGCCGCCTTCGCTGTGCAAGCGTTGGAGTTCGCCGGAGCTCCGCGCTTCGACCAGCTCAGCAATGACTTCAGCGCGTGTCAGCGGGCGATCTTGCGTCTGGGCGTGGACGTTGGCAACGCTGAAAACGGTACCGATGATGACGGACAGGGCGATGGAGGAGATGGACTTGGACATGATGACTTCCTTAAAGGTTAGTGTGCTAATTAATTCAAACGCGATGAGGCTGATCAGAAAGCTTGGCTGTCCTTGCCGAAGTGGCGTGCGAACTCGCCGCTGTTGCGGGCTCGTGCCAGGTCGGCCTTCACGTCCTCACGGGTGAGGGTGGACTTCGCAACGAGTGTCGGCGTGTTCAGGAACTGAGGGGCGTACGACTCGCGATAGGTGGCATCCAGTTCGCCGCTTGCCCGAGCCCGCTGCAGCGCCTCGACCACCGAAGCCCGGGACACGCTGGAAGCGCCGTTGCCCAATTCGCGAGCGCTGTACACGCCGTTCTCGCTCTGGATCCGAGCCAGTTCGCCGGATGCCCGCGCAGCGGTCAACTGAGCAACGACATCGGCGCGGGTGAACGCACCTTCTGCTGCTTGAGCGCTGGCCGGACCGGAGAAGGACACGATGCCAGCGAAGATAGTAGCGGCAGCGGCGGTGACGATGAATTTGGACATGGTGAGCTCCTTAATGGTTAATGTGCTAACGGTATGGCGGGTGAGAGAGGTTGTGAAGAGGCTGCGGCGAACCGCTGCTTCCGGCCGACGCTGCGAGGTGGACATCACTCCGTAGCGCCGATGGGTATTAATGTAGCGCGCAAATGATTATCGCGCAAGTTAAATTTCAATTTTCTTTTCTATTGAGTCGATTGCATGGACAGACCGTACCAGGACCGGCCCCCATCCAGACATTGCATCCTTGGTTACCATTGGATCAGATGACCGGGCCACTGACGCCTCCGTAGACCCCCTGATGATTGGGTAGGCCCGACGTAATCTCCATGACGGACTCTCCTTCCGATCGATGGGTTGCTGACAGATCCGGTCGAGGCGATACGCCACTCCGGCGCTCCGATCAAGAATGGCACTATCAGATGCCAGCCTATGGCTGCTCAACCGTGGTTCGGGTCGAGAAACTTGATCTCCTGCCCGCTTGGAAACTGCTTTCGGGCATCAATGGCACTGCGAGGCGCCCGCACCATGCGGTCCAGAAGGCGCTCCAACGCGACCTCGGGATCTTCGGTACGTCCTGCGTGAGCGACAGACGTCTGAATGCTGGTGCTGCGGGGGGCAACCAGCCAGTCAAAACGCTGACGCGGGGACAGCTGCCCAATTGCGCCAGCCTGCTTTCCACCTTCACAGATCGTGGGTATCGCGTTCAGCGCCGTGCGGATGAGAGCGATGTCAGCGTCAGGAGACAACAGCCGTAACCTTGCCTCGTCCAACTCGATGCGAGCCCTCAAGAAACCCCGGCTCAGGCAGCAGACGATGACGCCAGCATTGACGAACTCCTCCCGCTCGACGTTCGGCACGACGCGCACGATGGCGTAGTCATACGTGCATGGACTGGGCACGGATCGCCTCCTCAACAAAAATGTGCGAACTCTGAAGGCGCGCCTTCAGGAACTGTCGATAGTTATCCCGCCTCGCCTGCGGCTCTATGGCACCTTCAGCATCCGTAAGCCAGGCCTCCGGCACGGCATCGACCACATCATCCACCACGTCGCCACTGAGGCGTTGACGCATTTCGGCATCCGCCTCTCGCAGCGCCGTGGCCCATGACAATAGGACGTGCTCCTTGACGAGCGCGAAAGGCGAGCCGGAATTGCCCACAAATGTCTCGTCCTGGTGGTGAACATAGAGCGCAGCGCCATGGTCGATCAGCCAAAGGCCGCGATGCCACATCAGCATGTTCGTGTTGCGAGCGGAACGATCTACATTCATGGCAAATGCGTCGAGCCATACGACCCTCGAAGCCAGGCTCTCAGGGATGTGGCAGATGAGCGGGTCGAAGGTGACTGATCCCGGCAGATAGTCCAAAGCCAGGTTCAGCCCCGCACTATTTCGTAGAAGACTCTGGATCTCAGGATCTCCTTCTGTCTTTGAAAGGTCAGCATCGAGGTGCATCAGCACTATCTCTGGGACCGGTAGGCCCGCAGCGCGGCCCAACTCACCCACGATCAGCTCAGCGATCAGTGCTTTACGCCCTTGGCCAGCCCCGTGAAATTTGAGGACGTAGAGCCCTTGGTCGTCTGCTTCCACAAGGCCGGGCAGAGACCCGCCTTCTCTAAGCGGAGTGATGTAGCGCGTCGCTGCAATGCTTCTGATGTTCATGGGCTTGCCATTCGGCCGGCGCCTGGGTACTTCGATACTCTCATTTTGACACTTTGAAGTTCGAAGTTCTGCATGAATCCGTTGGGTAAGGCTACCGTGATCCTTGTTCACTTTGCCGGCGCCAACAGAGATGGCCGCACTGCCAGTCACATTGCGGCCATCGGGTACGTGGCTATCTTGTATTTGGATGCGGCGGGCATCACAGGCTACTAGACGAGGCGGCGGAGCGAGCCTCCTGCTGGGCACGGGCGTCGGCGTAGCGACCAGGGAAACGTTCGTACAGCGTCAGGCCGCTCTCGTCGACTTCCAGATCGCCGGTACGGCGGGCTTCGGCAAGTTCGGCTTGCACCTGGGCGCGGGTCTTGCCCAGGCCCTGCGGTTGCCGCAGGTACAACTGCGGATAGCGTTCGTTAAGGCGTTCACCTGTGATCTGGTGGGCCAGATCTCCATTGCGGCGTGCCGACTCGAGCTCGGCTTTCACTCGGGCGCGCGACAAGGCGACCGCTGGCTGGGTGGCAGCAGGGTACAACTGGGGAAAGCGCTCCCGCAGCGTAAGACTGCTTTCGCCTACCTGGATGTCTCCGTGCAGTCGAGCCGCATGAAACTCGGCAATCACTTGTGCGCGGGTGAGTTCAGCAGCGCCGGCACCGGCGCCGGCGCAAAGTGCCGTCATGAAGATGGCAAGCGTGAGGTGGGATGAGGCTTTCATGGCGAGTCCTTCAATGTGAGGGTGGAGGGGAGCGGGCTTGAACCCGCCCCTCCAATGTCCGCAATTGCCAACCTCTTGAAGCCCTACTTGCGGAGGCTTGACGGTTACTCCCTTTGGGATAGGGCCTGGCCCACGGAGCTGTCGCTGTGCTGTGTCGCGATCGATGGCCTTGCCGCACCGAATGGCCTATTTCCCGCCAGGAGTACGGCGTGATTCCAGCGGGCTGCGCCGGGTCGTGCATAGCAGCGCACGCCAGCGAAAGGGTGTCGCGCGTCTGGCGATGCGAACGATGTGCGAAGACCAGCTGTGGCGCATCCCCCTCAGGGGGAAGAAAGACAAGGGGCCGAGCCCGTCGTGACGCGAGAGATCTCGGCCGAGGCGGCGGTCTGGATCGCTCGGCTGCACGGGCCGGATCGATCACATCACATGGAACGCGACTGCCGAGCGTGGCAGGCCCGCTCGGCGGCACACCGGCTGGCCTTCGAGCGCGGGACGGATCTGTGGATGGAGGCGGCGGGTGTGGACCGGGCCGCCGTGGCTCGGGCAGCAACTGCCAGCGGGCCTGAGGGCCGAGGTGAGGAAGGGCAGGGCGCCAGCCCTGCAAATGCCGGCACCAGGGGGCGGGCCTGGCCGCGCCCCTGGGCGCTAGCCCTGACGGCCACAGCGGCGGTCCTTGTGGTCGGTGTGCTGGTGGCCCAGCCCTGGCGCAGCATCGACAGCTATGACACCGGCATCGGCGAGCAGCGCCTGGTGATCCTGAAGGATGGCACCCGGATGTCGCTGAACACCTCGACCCGGGTGAAGGTGGAGCTCGACCAGACCGAGCGCCGCGTGCGCGTGGAAGGCGGCGAGGCGTTCTTCGAGGTGGCCAAGGATGTCAGCCGGCCTTTTGTCGTGCAGGCCGCCGATGCAGCGGTCACAGCCACAGGAACGGCCTTCCTCGTGCGTATCGTCCCTTCGAACGCTGGTGTGTCCGAAGCGCTGGATATCACGCTGGTGGAGGGGCAGGTGATTGTGCAGGGAAGCGGCAGCGGAAAAGCTGCGCCCGCGATTGCGCAGTCTGTCGTGATGGCGGCCGGTGAACGGCTGAGGGTTCGCAGCGATCAAGGGGGCCATCGATCACCGCAACCGGCTGCGGCGCCCGCGCTTGATCGGCCTCGCATGGATCAGTTGCTCGCCTGGCGGCGAGGAGAGGCGGTGTTTGCAGACCTCTCGCTGCTGGAGGCGGTGACCGAGATGAACCGCTACAGCGCGACGCCGATTGTGCTGGCCGCAGGTCTGTCGGATCTGCGTGTCAGCGGTCAGTACAAGACCGGCGATAGCGAAGGCTTTGCGCGCGCGGTGGCCAAGTTGCACGGGCTGGCGGTGCTAGAGCATGCCGGCCGGCTGGAGTTGGCGCCGGAATGGGCACGGAACTTCGAGTTGGCTGGGGGTGGGGCGTCCATTCCATTGCAGACACAGCACTGCGAAGCCGTTAAGCAGGACTGCCAGCTCGATAAGCGCCTCGGTGCGCTTCCTGAAAGGTACCGATGCAATCCTGGACTTGTCGAACGCCTACCCACCAAAAGCACTCACCCGGACCGCAGCTCAGGTTCGCCGGACAGGCGCACTCAGTGAGGGTAGGCCAGTCGCTTCTCCATCCAGCGCTGGATCTGCTCAAAACTTAAACTGAGGATCCAGTAAATTCCAGCTGCAGCCATGTACAGGGGAAACGGCTGGAAGGTGGTGGAGATCAGTTCCTTGGTCGCCAGCATCAGCTCCGTCACCGCGATCACCGACACCAGCGAGGTGTCCTTGATGAGGCTGATCAGGCTGTTAGACAGGCTCGGCACCGCTGCCCGCAGCGCCTGTGGCCCCACCACATAACGCAATGTCTGATCGCGCGTCAGACCAAGGCTGGTTCCCGCCAGCCATTGGCCCTGCGTCACGGCGTTGATCGACCCGCGCAGCGTCTCGCTCATATAGGCCGCCACATTAAGGGTCAAGGTCAATATGCCCGCAGTTATCGGTGAAAGCTCGATGCCGACGCTGGGCAGGCCGTAGTAGACAATGAAAACCTGCACCAACAGTGGTGTGCCGCGAATGACGCTCACGTACACCGCCGCCAGGCTGCTCAGGCCCCACACACGTAACACGCGGATCAGCGTGACGAGGCCCGCCAGCGGCAGGCCGAAGATCATCGCAGCGACCGCGAACAGCAGCGTATAGCCGGTCCCCTTGAGCATCACAGGCCAGGCCAGCGCGAACAGTGATGGAAAATCCATCGCAGTCCCGCGCCGGTTAGCGAGCAGCCAGTGGCTTGCTCACATCACGCTCGAACCATCGGGTCGAGATCTTCCCGTAGCTGCCGTCGGCCTTCATTTCCTCCAGCGCCTTGTCGATCGCTTGCTTGAACTTTGGATTGCCCTTGCGAAAAGGAATTGCGTTGCTGTCGGCCTTGCCGATCGGCGCGCCGGCCTTAACCGGCAACTTGGTCTTCTCGCGCAGGTAGGGGATCAGCAGGCTGTCGTTGATCGCCACGTCGATGCGGCCGGTGGCCAGGTCTTGCAGGTACTCCGGGGCACCGGGGTAGGTCCGCACCTCCGCGCCGTCAATGCTCTTTGCCAGTTCTGCATAGTTGCTGCCCTGGCCGACGCCGATCTTCTTGCCCTTGAGGTCCGCTTCCTGCTCCAGCTTACGCGTCTCGTTGGCACGGATGATCAGCTGCGGGTAGGAGATGACGTAGGGCCCACTGAAGTCGAAGGTCTCGCGCCGCTTGTCGGTCGCCGCTACCTGATTGACGATCACGTCGTATTTGCCGGACTGCAAGCCGGCCAGGATGCCGCTCCATTCAACGGTGGTGAACTCCGGTTTCACGCCGAGCTTGGCCGCAATGGCTCGGCCTATCTCGACGTCAAAGCCTGTAAGTTGCCCTTTCTCATCCTTGAAGTTGAAGGGCGGGTAACTGCCCTCGCAAGCAATGCGCAGCGTGCCACGCGCCTTTACTTCGTCGAGCAGATCGGCCGCATGGACGCCGGCCGCCGTTGCACCAAGCAGCACGGTGGCGAGCAAGGACGTAAGCATTGTTTTCATGAAAAGTCTTCAGGGCCAAAGGGGTGAATGGTGCCACTAGTTAGCCTTCCTTGTTGGCGTCGACCGAATTTTGAGCAGCCGGCGACGCCACGCGGGATACAACCAGCAAGCCTGGTTACCCAGACTGGACCGGATCGATTCGAGCCTGCCCATCGTCTGGCGCGAAACGCAGCCGAACGTGCTTCAGCATTCGCTGCGCCCGCCCTGAAAGCGCCCATTCCGCACGATGGATCAACCAACGAGTGTCGATCACCTGCGTCGCTCCTTTGACCACCTGGATCAACTCGGGGCGCGGGTAGGCGCCGGCGCCCCTTGCGAAGCTGCGGGAGCGGCTTTGACTCTGTGCGGCTAGGACTGTGCCGATCTGTTGATGGCCGAGCCATTCACCTCATGTTGAGCCTTGCCTTCGCGTGCGAAGGCATCTTGCTCAATAGCCTCTCCCAGGCAACCACCGACCTGAACAACGTAGGCCGGCCTATGCAAGCCATTCAGTACGCGCGCCGGAGGACCTAGAGCTCGGTCGCCAGGCGCTTCGCAAGAACCTTGATGGCCTGCTCGTTGCGACGGTAGTACGACCACTTACCGGACCGCTTGACGGTAACCAAGCCGACGCTGGCCAAGTCGGTGAGGTACTTGGAGGTAGTCGAGAAGGCGAGCTTCTGCCCGGCCTGAATGGACGACACACAAACTCCATCCAAGAGAGGGTCGCCCTCATCCTGGGGCGGAAAGCTCGAGGGGCTTTTGAGCTTGCGAAGAATGTCCATTCGCTGCTCGTTGGCCAGCACCTCCAGCACACGAATAAGCGGGACTTCGAAGGTCATCAGACAGCCGACACAGCGCAAAAGAGTGCAAACGCACTACCGATAGCTCGGCGTGCGACTAAATTCACTCTAGCATGCGCCTGCAGATGTTGCAGCCAGAGGGGTTCTGGCGGAGGCGTGGTTGAACTGACCCCTGCCGAGCCGTTCACGCTTCCGGTTTTCAGGCAGATGATGCCGTCTTGGTCAGCAAAGTGAACTGCGACGTGCTCCGCGAGTGCGTTGATCGCAGCTCATGGTGGAAAGGCATTGCTCGTCGCTCTGCGCCACGGCGAGATGCGATTCTGGCCGTTCGAACCTTCTGTTCTCATTCAAGCCGTGCGGCGCAGATGTCGGACCTAGACCGCACTGCAGCACGTCGATGACGCCACCTCCGCCGATGTGCTGCCAGGGCAAGCCCAGCACGAGAGCCTGCAACGGCGCGTACGTCAGCGACATCTGCTCACCTGCGAGCTCGCGATGCCGGACAAAGCGGCCTCGGTGCAGGCAACGGGCCGCCAGCCAGATGCCGATGCCGTCGTGCACGAGCACCTTCATTTGATCGGCTCGCAGGTTGGCAAACAAGTAGGCGTGGTGCGGTCGGGCGGCACCGAAGACCTTTACGACGCAACAGGGCCGTCTCGGTACTGGCGCGCATGTCTAGCGGCTCGATGGCGAGCCACACCGTGTCGATACGGATCAACGCAGGAGCTCACGCGGTCAGTTCGCGAACGCATCAGCGGCGCTGGTCGGCCAGGACACGGTGATCGTGGTCGAGCAGCGTTGCACATCGACGCGTATGTCGATCCGACCAACTTACACCGAGGGAAGGACGCACGAGAGTTCTGCAGTCAGAGAACCGGCGGACTGAATAGTCCTAAAGATGGACAACGTAAGCCCCATTAGGTGCGCTGCACGCTTGTGCTTCGCTACTTACTCTTGCGACTCGATTCTTCCATCGCTAACAGCAGCGTTCGGGTTAAGCAGAGCCATGGTGAAGTTCCCTCGGTGGCTGCATGGGCATTTTGATAATCGACATATCGCAAAATGTCGATGCGATAATGAATGCGTCTTGAGGGATGCCTCTCGGATAACCCAGATCACTCAACTCAACCAACCTGAGAAAAGTCACATGAAAGCCATTGTCCTGACCGCCTTCGGCGGCGTCGAGAACCTGCAGCTGCAAGAAGTACCCGTGCCGAGCGTCGACGCGGGAGAGCTCCTCGTACGCGTCTACGCCACGTCCATCAATCCTCTCGACTATCAGATCCGGCGCGGCGACTACCCGGACTACGTGCCACTGCCCGCAATCACAGGGCATGACGTGTCTGGCGTCGTCGAGCGCGTAGGTCCTGGAGTCACGGCCTTCAAGCCTGGCGATGAGGTGTTCTACACGCCCAAGATCTTCGGGCCGAAGGGCGGCAGCTACGCCGAATACAACGTGGTCCCCCAAGAGCTGGTGACTCACAAGCCGGCCAACCTCACCCACGCGGAAGCGGCCGCGATCACGCTGACGGGCGGCACCGCCTGGGAGGCACTGGTCACGCGGACCCGACTGCAGCCGGCTGAGACTGTTCTCATCCACGGTGGCGCCGGCGGTGTCGGCACGATTGCGATCCAAATCGCAAAGGCAATGGGCGCTCGCGTGATCACTACGTGCCGTGGTGATCAAGCCGAGTTCCTGCTGTCGCTCGGAGCGGACGCCACCATCGACTACGAGAAGAGTGACTATGTCGAGGAAATTGCGCGACTGACCGGTGGCAACGGCGTCAACGTCGTACTCGACACGATCGGTGGCAAGACGCTGGAGCGCTCCCCCCACGTCCTGGCCGATGGCGGCCGTGTCGTGACCCTGGTCGACATCACAACGCCCCAGAACCTGGTTGCTGCATGGGGCGTGAACGCTGAGTACCACTTTGTGTTCACGCGACAGAACCGCGGCAAGCTGCTTGCGCTCAAGGCGCTTCTTGAGCGCGGCGTGATTCGGCCCATCATTGGTGCGACCTTCCCCCTCGAGCAGATCGGTGCAGCGCATACCGCCTTGGAGCAGGGCAGCGCCAACGGCATGCCCCTGCGCGGCAAAGTTGTCATTGAAGTGAACTGAAGCTGAGGTGATGACCATGCCCAACCCCAGTGTTCATCGGCCTGACGAGAGGCGCACTGCGCAGTCCTCTGATCTTTCGCAGCATCCAGGCTGGCGTCGGACCTTTCGTAAAGGAAGCATGACGCTGGGGTTCTTCTTTCCCATTGAGGCGTACGAGGGCGATACGCCGCGGCTCGAGCAGCCGCAGCTTCTGGCGCGCAGAGCTGACGAGGCTGGCTACGCCGCGTTGTGGGTCAGAGACGTGCCGCTGCGTGACCCGCACTTCGGTGATGTCGGGCAGATGATCGACCCTTGGGTCTTTGCCGCGTGGATCGCAGCGCAGACGACTGACATCGCCATTGGCACCGGAAGTGTCATCCTGCCGCTGCGCCCCTCTATGGATCTGGCCAAAGCCAGCGCGTCGCTCGACTTCATCTCTGGGGGGCGCCTGTTGTTTGGTACAGCTACAGGTGACCGCCCATCAGAGTTTCCTTTGTACGACAAGAATCACGCTGAGCGGGGCGCGGACTTCCGGCACACGCTTGAAGAGATTTCTGGCCTCTACCGCAACGCAGGGCCGCTGGACCTGGCCAGAAAACTGTCAGGCGTTCCCCTCGAACTCCTCCCGGCTCCCCCATTTGGCAGGGTTCCGCTCTTGGTCACGGGTTTTGCTCAACAGTCGATCGAATGGATTGCCACGCATGCTGACGGCTGGATGACCTACCCGCGGGACATCGCGGCGCAGGCCAAGGTTGTCTCCAGCTGGAATTCGGCCGTCCAGGTGGTGTGCGGCCCGGAACGCTACAAACCGGTGATGCAGTCGCTGTACATCGATCTGCTGCCCGAAGCGGACGCTGCCCCGCGCCCCATGCATCTGGGATTCAAGATCGGGCGCAACGCCTTGATCGCGCTGTTGTCGCGCTACCAAGCCATTGGTATCGCTCACACGGCGTTCAACCTGAAGTACAGCAGCCGGCCCGCACCCTCGGTCATGGACGAGCTCACGGAGTACGTCCTGCCGAACTTTCGCATCGATAGCCACTGACATGAAGGAAGGACTCGCGTGCTCGCGAGTCGATTGCAGATATGAAAGCCATTGTTTCCATACGCCACTCATCGGGTACAGCTGCCGAGCTCATCGAGCAAGAAGTGCCGGACCCGGTGATCAAGCCCCACGACCTTCTGGTCAGGCCGCTGGCCACTGCCTCAAATCCGGTTGACTACAAGGTCAAGGACTCCACCGAGCCGGGCCTGGCACCCAGGATCCTGGGGTGGGACGCCGTGGGCGAGGTGCTCGGCTGCGGAATTGCGGTCATCGGATTCCGTCCCGGAGACCTCGTCTGGTACGCCGGTGATATCAACCGGCCAGGAGCCTACGCGGAGCTGCAGGCGGTCGACAGCCGTATCGCCGCGCGGGCTCCAAGCAGGATTGATCCGATAGACGCAGCGTCCCTTCCGCTGACTGTGCTGACGGCATGGGAGCTGCTGATTGAGCGATTCCGGGTGCAGCAAGGAGCTCAGGGCTCGCCTGGCACGCTGCTCATCATTGGTGGTGCCGGCGGGGTTGGCTCAGCACTCATTCAAATCGCTCGAGCGCTCACGAACGTCAAAGTCATCGTCACCGCATCGAGGCCGGAGAGCGTGGACTGGGTTAGCAAACTTGGCGCACACCATGTCATTAACTTTGCCCGGTCGTGGCCAGAGCAGCTGAGCGCCATCGGCGTGCGGCAGGTCGACTACATCGCCAGTCTCACGGCCAGCGACGAGCATCTTCTGTCTGCAGCTCAGGTCATCAAGCCCTTCGGCTCGTACGGCCTGATCGACGACCCGAAGTCACTGGACATCTCCGTCTTCAAGCGCAAGAGCGTGTCGATCCATTGGGAATTGATGTTTACCAAGACGCTGTTCGAAGGCGAGGACCTGAGCTCTCAGGGGCAGATTCTTCACCGAGTCAGTGAGTTGGTAGACCTGGGTCAGATCCGTTCGACGCGCCTTGGCAGCGGTCTGGAACTCTCTGCCTCGTCTTTGCAGCAAAGCCTGGACAGCCACCAAAGAGGCAGCTCTCGTGGAAAGCAGGTCTTCTCCAGACCCAAGCACTGGCGCTGACCTCCGAACCCTTTCAGATCACTAGAACGCCATGAACAGCAAGTTCGAACACCTGCAAGCCGTCTTGTCCCGCCATGAATCAGCCCTGGCGCAGGAGGACGCCGCTGGCGTTGCCAGCGAATACGACCCGAACGCCATTCTCATCGTCAACGGTGAAACGTTCGTCGGCCGCGACGCGATCCAGAGTTTCTACGAGCAGTTGATCAAGCAGCTGCCGAAAGCCTCTTGGGCGACTGATCGCGCCTGCTTCGCGGAAGACATGGCCTACGTCGAGTGGTCGTGTCGTGCGGAACGTGTACGGGTCCCACAGGGAGTGGATACGTTCGTTGTTGGACCGTCGGGCATCGAGCGCCAGACGGCCTGGTTCAGCGTGATCTCGATCAGCTGAACAAGCCGGGCTGACCTTCTCGTCCATTCGTTCACTCAAAGGATGTGCCTCGCGCTGAAGCGTGGGCGTGCATTGCCTGCTTGACTGCTGCCACAGGCAGCGGTCAGCAACCTAACTCAAAGGAACTCATCATGAAAAATCTGACTGTGATTGCCCTTTCCCTTCTGGCTGCCGGCGCAGCGCTGGCCGATGGTGGCAGTTCTGCCGACACCGGCCGCGAAGCCGTCATCGCGGCGCGCAAGACTATCAAGGTGACCGCGCCTCAGACCAGCCGCGAGGAAGTCCTGACGGACCTGCTGCGGGCTATCCAGACTGGCGAGCTGCGGGACTTGGACCGAAGGGGCTATCGGCCCATGCGCACGGAAGGTTCGACGCGCAGTCGCGAGGAAGTCGTGGCGGAGCTGCTGAAGGCTATCCAGGCTGGCGAGCTGCGGGACATGGACCGCAGGGGGTATCGACCCAAGCGCCCTGAAGGTTTCACCCGCAGCCGCGCCGAGGTCGCCGCCGAACTGGCTCGGGCCCGCGCAACAGGCGAACTTGACGTCGTCAACGGCGAGCGCTCGGACTATGCGCACCAGGCCTTGGTCAAGCAGCAGTCGGCCGAACTGGTGGCCGGGCAGCCGACTCCAGCGCAGTAAAAGCAAGAGTCGGGTTGAGGAAGCATTCAGGCCTGTGATTTGTTCGGCAAAAGGCCGTCTCCATCCTCAACCATGTCGTCTTTTGCACCTGTCTCGTGTTCGGCAACCACTGCTTCGTCGTATTTGCGTGAGTTTTTATCCCAACGGGCTTGAGCACGGGTGTTGTGGCCAACCGAATCCTGAGCGGGTCAGTTTTCGGTCGGCGCCAACACTTCTGGCTGGTGCCGGAATCGCCGGACCCAGGAATGGCGGCCAGCGGTGGTGGCCGGGCGGCCCTTCCCGTGCCCAGGGCCGTGGGCTGAGTACGCTCCCGCTGCGCGCGAGCGCGCCCACTGCCGATCAGGCCTTCAGCCTCATCGCCCCTGGGCACCCGCCATGCCCGATGCCTGGCCGCAGACACATGCTGTGATCGCTGCGGCTCGATGCCCGCGCCAGTCGCTGCGCTTGATTGCACGAGCCTTGCGGGGGCGCCGCAACTCAAGGTAGCCGGCCTGCTCCGCCTTGCGGCTACGCCGAGAACCTGCTGCGCGGCGGACAGCCTGGGCGCAGCACCCAGGGCCGGCGCATGCAGACCCGCGCCGTCGGCAGCATCGACCGCAGCGTGCAGCTCAACCGCGCACTCTGGGTGCTGGCCGAGGAGATGCGCAAGTTGAAGGCCTGAGGAGCCACTCCGGCACGGCGGGAAAACCAACCAACAACCTGTCCGCCGCGCCGTGGACCGGCAGGGCATGCTGCACGGGCCTACAGGTGCAGTATGCAGAAGGCCAGCAACCCTGTCAGCATGACCGATGCCGCCGCCGACACGGCACAGGCCCACCAACTGATGCGCGAATGATCTCGATGCTCAGCGCAGGCCTTTGCCGCCTGAAGGAGGCTGTGCAAGGCGGGGTTCAGCTCGCTGTGAAAGAGCGCGCGGGCGAAGGCGGCCATCGACCGGCATTCGTCGTCGGCGGCGGCGTGCATGGTCTCGCGGGCGCTGCGCGCGATGTGCTTGGCCGCCACGCCCTGGGCATGCTCGGCCAATTGGGCCATGCGCGGCTCCGCCGCAGCGGCGTGCGCTTCGAGCCGTTCACAGGCACGTTCGACCGCTTCGGCGGCGGATCTCATCTCCAGCGCGACCATGTCGGCGCGATCCAGAAGCACCCCGATGTCGCCCAGCGCTTCGGCGACGAGCGCATCCCGTGCTGTGAAGGGCTCGTTCACGAGTAGTGCACCGCAGGCGCGGTGTCTGCATCAGCAAGCTCATCCAGACCGAGAGCCGCAAAACAGGCGTCAAGCGCGGGAACTGCGCCGATGGCCAGCCGGCGGGCGGCCAGCTTCAAGGCGAGCGCGAGCTTTTCCTCGCTGTCGTCCGAGTCACGGATCAGGCGCTTGTAGTCGGTCTGGTCGAGGGCCAGCGTGCCGATGTCGGTATTGCTGTCTCGCGCCAAGCCATAGATGTCGCTCGTGTACAAGCGGCAAGCCGTGTTTTCCTGCGCCAGCCGTTGCTGGGCGAGGAAGGCGAGCACGAGGTAGAACGACTCCTTGATCGGCACGCCGGGCTGAGCCATGTTGAAGACCAGCTTCAGACGCTGTGGCGGGATGCCAAACCGCGACAGCTCGATCAGCGTGGCGATGGTGTCCTTTTGCTGCTTGATTGAGGGCACTGTCGGCACGACAAAGCAGTCGAAGTCCTCGTGGCTGCCGCAATAGGCCTTCATCAGGGTCAGAAACTCCTCGGCATTGCTCGCGCCGATGTCGATGACGGCGCTGTCGATGGTCTGCAAGTACTGCTGCAGCGCACCGAACTGGCGGCCCCGCAGGGTCTGTGCTGTTTCTGCGTCGGCGTCGGCGTTGACGCTCTCCACAGCGATCAGCTCCGCAGCGGGAATGCGGGGCAGCAGAAGGTGGCGGGCCACGGTGGTCTTGCCCACGTTGCCCGAGAAGTTGATGACGGCGATCTTCATGGGTTTTCCTTTGCGCGCTTCAGGGGGTGATGGTTCTGGCTGCTGCAGAACGCCTGAGCCAGGTCTTTGCCGCTGGGTTGCTCGCAGAGCTCTGCGGCGGATGGCTGTGCGCCAGGCTGCTGTGGCCGGCTTGCGGCGTGGGCCGGTGCGGAGTGCGTGGCTGCGCTGCCTATGAGTAGACCGGGTGACGTGACGGCAGGGACCGCGGTTGCCATGGTGATTGGCAGTGCGCGCGTGGGGCGCTTCAGTTCCCGCCTGATGGTGGCGAGGCTGACCTCTACGCCGGCCGCAGCCAGCGATCGGCGGATGGCCGCCAGCGTGTAGCCCTCCGCGCGGAGTCTGGCGATCTCGGCCTCGAACTGCCGCGCCTTGCGCGTGGCGCGCCCGGGCGGCTCCCCCGGCATCAGCTTCAGGCTAGCCACTGAGGTCAGTCCGGGGACGCTCAGGTGCCTCTCCCGGGGCGCTCCCGGAACGCTTGATGGACGGTCAGGGGACGGACCGGAGTCACCGAGGGACGCTGCGTGGACGGCTGAGGTATCCATGATCAATCTTTAGTCCACGATTGGTCGGGTAGCGGCGCTGATTTTTGGCAGAAATCAGCGCTCAGAAAGCTAGATCTCCGACCAATACTTGGTCATGGGTTGAGTGCAGCGATAGGGGCGAAGGCGCCCCGATGTATTGCACCCATCCGCGATGGAGGTGACCATGGACAAGTCGCATCGAGAGCTCTTCTGCGTCGACCTGAAAGGGATGCGAGCAGCGCTCCTGGCGTGCGCGCGACTTGAGGGCGTGTCGCCCGCAAACCTTGTGCGGCGCGTGCTGGTTGAGCGCTTGGGTAACGAGGAGGGGCGCGACCTCGTTCCATCCGTGCGCATCAACCCCGTGAGCCGCGGACCGGTCCGTCTGTCGCTGCGCCTGAGCGCCGCAGACGCCCAACTCATCCGCCTGGCTGCTCGGCAGGCCCGATTGTCACCAGGCGCCTACCTCGTGGGGCTTGCGAGTGAGGTGCCGTCGTTAACCGGAGGAGGAGGGCGGCCTGCGTTGCTGACCGAGCTGCACGCTTCGACAGATGAGCTGGTGACCGTACGCCGGGGACTCCTGCAACTGGCTGCTTTGCTGAGGCACGGGGAAGGTGAGGCAGCGCGCGCATACCGGGACTTGTTGCTGCGGATCGAAGCGCCCATCCTCCGGCACCTGAAGCTGGCCTCGGTGGCCTTGGCTGAGTCCGGGCTGAGCAGGCCACGATCCCGGGCGGGCTCAGCTGGACGCGCCCGAGCGAGCGGAGAACGTCATGAATGAGCAGCCCCAGTGGATCGACGGACTGCTGGTCCAGTGGGGTGACAGGCTCTTCTATCCGCCAAACCGTGTGGTGAGAAGCTCGACACCAAAGCTCTCGGGGCAGTCCGTCCATCAACGCGCCGACGCGATTCGCCGTCACATCGGGGCGGTGGTGCTGCGGCGCGTACCGCAGGTCATGGTCAAGGTGACAGGGGGCGGGCGCTGCATGAAAGCGATTGCCGCGCACTTTCGCTACATCAGCAAAGCGGGGCGGCTGGAGATCGAGGACGAGCTGGGATTGAAGGCCTCCGGGCGTGAAGCGGTGCACGAGCTGACGGACGCTTGGCGCTATGGCGGGTCGAGGATTCCGGAGGAGGGCCCACGGCGGGAGGCGCTCAATGTGATGCTGTCGATGCCGCAGGGTACAGACCCACTGGCCGTACTGCGGGCGGCCCGTGAGTTTGCACAGATCGAGTTCAAGGACCACCGATACCTGATGGTGCTGCACGATCACCAGGCCAATCCCCACGTGCACCTCAGCGTGCGGATGGAGTCCAGGCATGGGCATCGACTGAATCCGAGGAAGGCGGACTTGCGGCGCTGGCGTGAGCTCTTTGCCGAGCGGTTGAAGGGATGGGGTGTCGAGGCTGGCGCCAGTTCGCGCGCGTCACGAGGCGCCATCAGGGGCTACGAGCCACTGTGGCGCATTCGTGCTCGCAGTGAGGGGCGCCTGCTCATGGCGGAGCGCAGGCCGAAGATGGAGGCAAAGGGAGAGCCCGCCAACGCCCGCAGTACTGCGTGGCAAGCCATCATGCAAGTGCTGGAGTCGTCGGACGACTCTGCGGATATGAAGCTGGCAAGTGCGGTTCGTGGCTACATGATCGGCGGCAAGAACGCCTCCGCTGTACGCGAGCCACGCGTAGTGCGCGATGTGGAGCTACCTGATTTGGATCGAGTAAGCCGCTGAACCCAAGCGCTCATCTGCATGGCGAAGAACCTCCCGCTTGCCATGCAGACCAGGCTCACTTCACGCTCTTGTCTAGGAACGCTCGAATCACTGCGCCGATCTCCGCACCATGGGTCTCGAGTGCCAGATGGCCTGTGTCATAGAAGCGGATGTCTGCAGTCGGGATGTCTCGCTTCCAGGCCTCCGCACCGGCAGGAAGGAAGAACGGATCGTTCTTGCCCCAGACAGCCAGTAGCGGTGGTTGGTGCTTGCGGAAGTAGGCTTGGAACTCCGGGTACTTCGCAACGTTGAACCTGTAGTCCAGCAGCAGGTCAAGTTGCACCTCGGCATTGCCAGGGCGCGCCACCAGGAAGCTCTCCAGCTCAATGGCATCCGGCGCCACCAGACTTTGATCGCTAACCCCCTCGAGGTACTGCCACTTGATGGACGCTGGCGTGGGGAACTCGTGCAACGCATCTCGGTTGGCCTTCGAGGGCTCCTTCCAATACTTCTGAATCGGGGCCCAGCCCTTGCCAAGTCCCTCCTCATAGGCGTTTCCGTTCTGGGAAATGATCGCGGTAATGCGTGAAGGGTGCGCCACCGCTAGGCGCCATCCCACTGGCGCCCCGTAGTCGAAGACCTGCATGGCATAGCGCTCCATCTTGAGTTGCTCAGTGAACTGCCCGATGGTCTTGGCAAGTTGGTCGAAGGTGTAGGCGTACTTCCCACGCGCTGGTGCTTCCGTAAAGCCGAACCCGGGCAAGTCGGGAGCAATGACGTGGTATTTGTCCGCGAGCATCGGGATGAGTCCGCGATACATGAAAGAGGAAGCGGCATATCCATGAAGAAGCAGCACCTTGGGGGCGTTGCGGTTGCCTGCCTCTCGATAGAACACCTTTACATCCCCCACCTGTTCGAAACGGTGCCGGACCTGCAGGTCTGCCGCCTGGGCGGCGACAGTCAACGTCATTGCCGCGATACCTACCGCCGCAGCGGTTTTGTTAGAAGCCATAGTACAAACTCCATGTAACCAGTAAAAGTACATGTACAGGTTACATCAGCACACTGTAACCTGTCAAATCTATTATTTAGGTTACATTGCGAGCATGCCAGAGACATCGCAACCCACATCCAGCGCGCCGCTCATTGGTGACAACCTCGCGCTCGACTTCATCAACACTCGGTACGGAACCGGCAACGAACGGCGCGAATGCCTGGTCGATGACGCCAGCGTCGTTGCTTGGTTGAAGCAGGTCAGCTTGCTTCCAGATGAGTTCAGGGGTGCGCCTAGCGGCTTGCTAACACTTGCGCTAGAACTGCGTGAGAGCGCAAGGTTGTTGGTAAACGCAGCGAAGGCCGAGGAGGCTGCGGACGCCAGCGTTGTCAACAGAGTGCTAGAGGCTGGTCGTGCCGGGAGAGAACTGGCATGGGACAACTCCAGCAAGACTTTTCGGGCAGCCACGCAGCGTCGTGACGACGCCCCCGCGAGTCTGCTCGAGCCAGTCGCACGGGCATTGGTCGATCTGCTGACGGACACAACACTGGACCGCGTGCGGCAATGCGAGGCGCATGACTGCACGCTCATGTTTCATGACATGACGAAGTCGCACCGCCGACGTTGGTGCAGCATGGCTTTGTGCGGCAATCGGATGAAGGTGGCGGCGTTTCGACTAAGGAACAAGACCGATTAGTTCATTGCAACGTTTTTCGGGCCAGCTGTTTCGCGCCTCGGGCACATCCACCAGAGAGAAGCCTGACGTGGAGTTCAGTGGCGCAAGGCGGCCCACTGCTAGTGACGCATCATCACAGATGGCGGCGATTGATCAATCGGCTGCATTGCCTTTTGCGCAGTACCTGCATCCGGGACGCAGGTGACTTCAGGCGTCGGTTGTGGCATTGCCGGAGTGCAGCTTCAAGGAGCGTGGAGGATCGCCGCTGCCTAGCTCGGTGACGGGCCAATCGCACTAGGCCTCGGGAGCGCGTGCGTAGCGTCCGGGTGCCATCCCGGTGTGCCGAGAGAACGCAATGCTGAACGCACTTGCAGAGCCGTATCCCACCCGCTCAGCGACCTCGGCAACGTTCGCCTGGCGTTGCCGAAGCAGCGACTTGGCTATTGCCATCCGCCAGTTCAGCAGGTATGCCATCGGGGCCACGCCCACGGATTGACTGAATCGTGCGAAAAATGTCGAGCGCGACATGGCCGCCTTAGTGGCAAGGCGACCGACTGTCCAAGCAATGTCGGGCTGCAGATGCATCACTCGCAGGGCGCAAGCCAAATTCGGATCCGCAAGCCCTCGCACCAATCCAGGTGATGCTTGAGGCTGGGATGCCGTCCGCAGGGCCTCCAGAAGCAGTACTTCCATCAGGCGGGTCAGAACCATATCGCGGGCTGGGCGCTCTGTTCGCCACTCGTCACTCAGGAGATGGACGAGACTGTGCAGGCGACCACTGGATTGAACGTGTACAACCTCAGGCAGTAGGGCGACAAGCAGCGCCGAATCGGGAGATTGAAACTCGCAGTGCCCGACGAGCGCCTGAAAGTCGGTAGGCCCATCCCGCCTACCAACACGTGCTCTTCCGGCACGAGTCGTAATTTGAGAAGGCGGGAACTGCGCCGCAGATTCCGCGTCGAGTGAGGTCATAGCGAACCCCTTCGAGGCGGGCAGCAGAAGAAAGTCACCCTTGCTCAATTGTCTGGCGGCGCAGCCATCGAATAGCACGTTTGCTGAACCCTGCAGCACGACGCAGTAGAACGCTTGCTGAAGTTCGACCCGCCGTACCAACCACGGCGCAACGGCGGTAACGTGCTTGGATATCGACAGCTTGGGTTGCAGAAAGCTAACGACTTCAGCCAGTGGATCACTCAATTTTGGACGCTATCTAAGGAATGGTCGACTATTGATGATAGATGGTCTGATGCCGTAGGCATATCGTGTGGGTTCTTGACTGCGGGAAATCCCATGAAAACTGTCTTTATCACTGGTTGCTCGTCTGGCTTCGGTCTCGTCACGGCGGAGCTCTTTCTAGATCGCGGCTGGCAAGTGATTGCCAGCATGCGCTCGTTGGAAGGGTCCTCGCTAGAGAAACATGAACGTTTGCGCGCTCTGCCACTGGACGTGACTGACATCGCCAGCATCCGTCGGGCCATCGAAGTCGCCGGCCCGATCGACGTTCTCGTCAACAATGCTGGTGTTGGCCTGTTCGGCGCACTGGAGGCTGCGTCGATGGCTTCAGTACGCCAGATCTTTGAAATCAATATCCTTGGCACCATTGCGATGACGCAAGCCGTCTTGCCACAAATGCGAGCGCGCCGTTCAGGTGTCATCGTTAACGTTTCTTCGATGGTCACGGAGCATCCGCTGCCTCTCCTGTCGACCTACACGGCATCCAAAGCGGCAGTCAACGCCTTCACCGAATCACTGGCTATCGAGTTGCAGGAGGTTGGCGTGCGTGCACATCTCGTCCTTCCGGGACGAGCCCCGTCGACGAGGTTCGGTGAGAGCGCGCGCTCTCTTTTGCAAGGTCCCGCGCCCGAGGCCTATGCATCCCTTCTGCAAAAGGTTGTGGGTGGGATGACTGACCAGGCGGATGGGTTGACGTTTCCATCTGACGTGGCGGACGCGATCTGGCGCGCAGCCACGGATCCCGGCAGCCCGATGCGATTGCCGGCGGGTGCCGATGCCGTGGCGGTAGCTGCACGAAGTTCTGGGGCCAGGGCCTGACAACCGCGCAGGGGAACTTCTTCATGGCTCCAGCCCCACCGCTGGAGCCTCCCGAAACTCCTGCCGCATCGGTGTGCTCAGTCGGAGATTTACGCTGAGATGCAGGGCCGACCCTGCCCGGCATCAACGCTCCAACGAGCATTGCCGAACTCAGTTCGAGCCATGATGAACCCGCTAGCTCCAGCGGGCGGGGATTTGTGAAGCCACCTCAAACAATTTGAGACTACCAATAGCATGTTCAGACAGTGCGGGCTATTTTCTCAATGGTGATACTGAAAATCCGGCGTATGCGTCAAACCGACAGGCGCTTGCTTGTGTATTTTTAGTTGAACATCTGAAAAATCATGAATGCTGCAAACTCCCCAGCGCGTTCAACGCGCTACCCAATTGGGTTGGTTTTTGATGCGAAATTCATCGAATTTTCGGTTAGGTTTACAGTGCTTCCTAGAAATAAGATTCAATTTCATATCGACAATGGAATCTATGCTCAGACCGAGGTGGTCAACATGGCGGCTACCTGCATTCGTCCAGGAATTTTTCTTGTGAGCTGGACGGAAAGTAGTTGCGCGACAGTGGTGCACGTTGAAGATTTTATTGAAAACAGAATTCACTCGCATGCGACGCTCCCCGACGGAACTTTTCTGCGGATGGAGGGGGCGTTGAGCCTTGTAAATGAGGGTGTGTTGCGGTAATGAATAACTTGGATTCAAGCCATTCCTTGGCTTTGAGAGCTTGAAGCCAATATACAAGTTCAGGAATATTTTCGCTGTGGGGCAGCAGTAGTACCAAATTGCATTCAGCACAATCGCGCGCCGCCCCTTCTTGGAAATATCCTTCCAAAGAATACTGCATTGCCATGCACTACTTGTGCCAGAAACTAGTGGGGCATAAGACTAAGTTGGATGGGAGGACCGCGATCAGTCCGCTCTTGCTGAAGGCAGACAGCGATTCTCTCGAGCCGACTTGCAAGCCAGCTTCGGGGCGTCCTTGCCCGCATCTCCGCCGGCTGAGAGCACGCCGAGCTGCTGCACTGCCATGGCTCAGGCGTCCCCGAATAGTCCCAAATGCCGACGGCGACATCGTCCTTTGTCGCGCTGCCAGTTGGAGTTGCGGTTCCTAAGCTGATAGCGATAGTTCGGCGGCCTTCACCGCCTCCAAGGATGCAATACGCGGCAGCTCACACACACATCAACGGCGCGCGCCGTGCAGGCTGCTCGAATCGCTTGAGGTCACCGATCTCGGCAACCAGGCCGATCGCGGTGATCGCCGCCACGCCGCGCAGCGGCTGAAAGGCGTTGACCACCGACTCGAAGCGCCAACCCGTGATCGAGCTCTGCAGCGCCTTGGTCAAGCGCTCGACGCGGTCGTTAGCCGACTTCACCGCTTGCCAGTATTCGGTGAACGCCGTCTGCATCGCCGCTGCATCAAAGCTCTGCCTGGCTAGCCAATGATCGTGTGCACCGCACCACGAGGTCTTGCCGCCATAGCGCCTGTCGTGACGCAGCCGGAAACCCTTGAGCTGTTGACGCATCTGCCGGCGGCTACTGACAGCGTCTTCGCGTGCCCGAGCCAGATCCGGGATCGCTTCGTCGGCCGGATCGAGGATCCACACGACGGTCAGCTTGCCCAGTCGCGAATGCTCGGCCAGTGCGATGCTTTTGCGAGCGTCTGTCTTGACACGGTTGCCTGGCTGTCGTGGAGTCTTGGACGGTGCGATCACCTCGCAGACATAACCCATTTTCGTCAATGCTCGCTGCAACCCGTAGCCCGTAGGCCCGGCCTCGTAGACGATGTGCAGCTCCTCAACCGCACCTATCTTGGCCAGCACCTTCAGCAGCTTGGGCACGTCATGCGCCACCTTACCGATCAGTCTCGCCTTCTCTCGTCCTGGCTCGGCTGCGGCCACCGTGATGCTGCCCTTGTGGACATCCAAACCCACATGAATCTTGCTACGCTTTTGCATGGTCGGTCTCCTTGATGCTGACGACGCAAGTCACAGCATGTAGCTCTACGCGCCTCGGCGCGCAACCTACGATGGTGGAGACCGGCCGCCTTGGCCTTAGCGGCGACCATGATGTCTAGAAATCACTGTTTTGGAGAAACCGGGCAGGTCAGTTGCGCAAGATCGAGCTGCCTGCCAAGGTCGCGCACAAGGGGGCCTTCGTGCAGGATCTCGCGGTCGATGCCGAGCGGGGGCTGGGCCTATTTAGCCTACATTGAGCCGCCCGGCCTGATCGCGTTGAACTTGGTCACGGGGCAGGCTCACCGTTTCGGAAGGCACGCGTCGCTGTTGCCCGAACCGGATGCCAAGCTGCGCGTGGGCGGGCGGGACAATCTGTTTGGCGGCAAGCCGTCACCGTTCCGTGGAAAGGCTTCGACACTTTCAATGCCTTACTTCAAAGCGTTTGCGATGCGCTTCGATGAGCTGTTGGAGCGCCCGCTCCAACTGGTCTCCTCGAGTGAAGTTCGATAGCGCGCATCCATTGATCAAAAATACTGACGTAGACGAAGACCGAGCGCGTGGTTGGCGTGCACATGGTGAACGCTGAGCCGGAGATCGGCGACCGCGACTGTGCGGTATGAATGTTGACCAAGCATAAGGATCTGCGCCAATATTTGTCGCCAGAGGCGCCACAAGTCCTGTAGGTGCGTAGGGCACGTCTCGCGCACCGTGCCCGGGAGCTCAGAGGTGCTTACACCTTGAACTCTGGACCATTCGGGGCGGTTTTGACTCTCCATGTGCCACCGGCGCTGAACGAACGTCCAGAAGCGAAGGTGTCTTCCATGAACATGAAGTACACGATCTTGCCATTTTTCACTTTTGCGTGAATGGCGAGGGGGGAGGTGAACGACTTGCCGCGGGCCTTCGAGCGGTAGGTAAATGCGCCGAAGACGGCAACGTTTTCACCGGCGCCGAATGCGTCCGTGATCTTGAAGTCTTCAATGGTCCAATAGTTGGCGACGCTGAGGAAAGTGGTTATGTACGCCTTGCGTCCCGTCTGCGTTCCTGTCCACGGCAGTATTTTCTTGAGTTCCGGGTTGTCGAAATTGAGCGAGATGTAGGTGGCATCTTCGGCAACGAGGCGTGCGGCGGCCGATTCGATTTTGTCTGCCCCCGTGTTATTCAGGAATTCGAGCACGATCTCGGTGGCAGGCGTCCTGCCGTCAACGGCTTGTGCTTGCCCATTCGACGCAGCAATCACAGCCGAAGCGCCGATTGCGCCAGAGGTAACAAGAAATCCCCGACGATTCGGGGTATGTGTGGGGCTGGTAGGTGTATTCATAGTTTTGTGGTCAGTTCAATGGTTGATGAGCGTCGTGAGGCTGGATCAATCCCAACCACACGGCGTTGTATGAATTAAGGTTCTGATAGTGAATGGCCTGAAGAGCGATCAATGCCTGGTCGCCAAAGGTGACTTGCTTACGGGATTTGTCCTCACTCAAGCAATTGCACCTCCGTCGGCGACCAAGATAGCTCCCGTGATCAGGCTCGCGGCAGGGCTGGCAAGAAAGACCACGGCATTCGCAACTTCCCTGGGCTCTCCGAATCGCCCCAGAGAGGTCATGGCTCGCTGGAAGTCAGCTGCAGGCCCGCTAGCAGGATTCGCGTCCGTATCCGTAGAGCCTGGGTGAACCAGGTTCACGGTGATGCCCCTCGGGCCGAGTTCGCGTGACAGACCCCGGGTGAAGGACAGCAGTGCCGACTTCGACATCGCGTAAGCCGTAACGCCTGGGAACGGCACCCGCTCCGCTAACCCCGACCCAATCGAGATAATTCGTCCACCGTCCTTGAGGTGTGGAATGACAGCCTTGGCGAATAGCACGGGGCCTCGCACATTGGTATCCATCAGTACCTGGTACTGATTCAGATCAAGGTCTGCAATCATGCCAGTGTGGCCGATTGCAGCGCTGTTCACGAGAATATCAATGCCGCCCAACGCTGCTGCTGCTTCTGCCACAGAGCGTGCGATCGCCTCAGGGTCTGCGTTGTCTGCCTGTATTGCAAAAGCGCGGCGTCCGCTGCGTTCGATGGACTCCACGACCGATTGAGCCTTCTCTATCGAACTCCGATAGGTGAATGCAACGTCAGCGCCGCTTTCCGCCAAGGCAACAGCGATAGCTGCGCCAATGCCGCGCGACCCTCCCGTCACCAGGGCTCGCTTACCGTTCAAATTGATCATGTTCGTCCTTGTTTCCAGAGAAGTAGGAGCGTTGCCCCCTCGATTCGTTCCGCTTGCCGACGGCACTTCATTTTTTCTATCCATACTTTGCACAGCCCTTCTGCGCACTCTTGCAAGAGGCTGAAAAACGGGTCTTTAGCATCCGTGACGCCGTGCGCGACCGGCTCAGTCCTTAGTCCCACAGTTCCAGCAGATTGCCTGCTGCGCCGGCAGAGACATTTATCCTGTAGCGGTGACCAGAGGCGGGTCCGCTTTGCAACCAGAATTGCGCTTCATCCCTTGCCTCGTTGATGGGTTCGGATATTGCCAAGGCTGTTCGGCGCGGTCACTGTTCGTTCTTGCTGGCAGCAGTACGAACCTCTCACTTCGCCGACCGTCTAGCTTTGCGCCGCATATACGGAACTTTTGTAACAACGCCTACGAAGGTGGTCAGTTCCTGAAGTACGCAAGGCCCGGCTGCAATCGGCATAGACGACATCGGAGACGTGATACCGAATCCTTCTCGTCGGACATGGAGACCTCTGGCCCATCGGACCACGGCGGTCCTTGAATGCTCTTTGCGGAAGAAGCCCGTCTGAGTGGCGCTGACTTTTCCTCGTGCGTCTCGCAGAACTTCCCAGCGATCGATTTGATGCCTCTCTGCACTGTTGAAGGTGCTAACGACCGCCTTAAGCACTGACCCCCAGCCGCAGGCACTGATACGAACTGTGGTGGGCGGGCCTTTGCAATCTCAATGGCGAGTTCATAGAAAACTCTTGATGGAACTGGCGCCAGAAGACTCAAGAGCCCTTCGCAACATGCAAGCGTGCGGATACTCGTTGCGCTGTCTGAGGGGACTTTCGGCAGGCTAACCCTCAGAGGTTCAACACAACGAGCGTTTCGTACTGCTGCCAGCAAGAACGAACAGGGACCGCGCCGAACAGCCTTGGCATCATCCTTCGATCCAACAAACGGTGAGGTGAAGCGCAACTTCCCTTGCTGGACCGGAGTGTTTGTCTTCTGCCGAGTCAGCTCGAGTGCTTTCCTGTTCGCGCGAATTGCGGGCGTTGAGTACTTAACACTGCGAGCAGCCGCGCATGCTGTTGTCCGCGTTCTTTAGTGGGAATGAACATGAACCAGCTGAGCCTGAAGGAAGTCGCAGCAGTGAGCGTCGCGCGCCGAGTCTCCCATCGAACTGTAGGCGTGACTCATGGTCCCATCACGCGGTTGATGCGCCCAGGGGATCTGGGGCAGATTCTCAAGCCCTTTGTATTTCTCGATCTTTTCGATATCGACCTCCATGATCCGCAATCGCAGTTTTCGATCCACCCACACTCGGGACTTGCGACGATCACCGTCATCGCTGACGGCGATCTGCGCTTCGATGATCCCGCGGATGGCTCTGGGCGTATTGCATTCGGCGGCTTCGAGTGGATGCGAGCTGGTGCCGGTGTGTGGCATGGCAGGGAGCTGTCGGCCGGGGAGTCACACCGGGCCAAGGGCTTTCAGCTGTGGATTGCACTGGGGCCGGAGCATGAGCACGAGACGGTCGAAAGCCAGTACATGGAAGCGCAACTAGTGCCAACAACCGGACCTGCCCGCGTGATCCTGGGAACGTATGACGGTATGCGCAGCCCTGCGCGGGCGCCCGACGGCCTCACTTATCTGATGCTCAGACTACCAGCCGGTGCTCAGTGGACTTTCGTTCCGCCCGACCAGCAGACGGTGGCCTGGCTCGCCGTAGCGAGCGGCGAGCTGGAAGGGGATACCGCCGCCAAAGAGGGTGAGATGCTGCTCTTCGAACAGTCTGGCCAACCCTTCACAGTTCAAGCCGGACCCATTGACGACACGGTTCTGGTGATCGGCAGCGCAGTACCGCACGCCCATGAACTGCATCTGGGAAGGTACTCCGTTCACACGTCTGCGGAGTCTCTTATGACAGGTGAAGCAAACATCGAGCGCCTGCGGAAGCTCTTGATTGCCGCAGGAGATCGGCGCCTGCAAAGCGGCATTGTCCCGATTCTCAAGGACTGAGAGTGGCCATCCCCTGCACTGTTGGTGCCTGTTGTCCGCATCCCGATCGCCAGCGATCCTCGTGGGATGTAGCGTAATTTTGTTGCTGGTTGTAACCATGGGCTGCAATGTCAACGAGCGATTGCCGTCTGGCAGCATGATCCGTGAAGTCGTTCGTCCACAAGCTGCGCACATGTCAGTACTGGCCGATCGACGTGGCAGCTTGAACGGCAGCCTCAAGTACCGACCTGAGTTGGTACCAAGTCGATCTCGAGGTGCGGTCTTCCGCGCTGCGCAGAGCCCCCGGAAAAGGGGCGACCGATGATCGAAGTCAGACGAGCTGATGATCGCGGCGTGATCGAGCGGCATTGGTTGAGTTCGCGCCACACGTTTTCTTTCGGCCACTACTTCGATCCCAAGCAGGTTGGGTTTTCTGACTTGCTCGCGATCAACGACGATCGCGTGATCGGAGGCCGTGGCTTCGAGCACCATGCACATCGCGACGTAGATATCTTCTCCTACATACTCGAGGGAGCACTGCAGCACAAAGACACGCTGGGAAATGACGTCACCATCAAATCGGGTGAAGTGCAGATGATGAACGCAGGTACGGGAATCGCCCACAGCGAGCTCAACCCATCGTCTACCGAAGGCGTGCACTTCCTGCAGATTTGGATCCAGCCGGAGCGGAGCGGTGCATTGCCCCGTTACCAGAATGCCCAGTTTCCACAGACCGGCAAGCGTGGGAAACTCAAACTGGTTATCTCCCCAGATGGTCGGGACGGATCGGTGAGCACCTATCAGGACGTCCGTGCCTACGCGGGGCTGTTCCATGGAGCCGAGGCGGGGGTGCTAGAGCTACCGAACGACCGATATGCATATGTGCACGTAGCCAGAGGAGCCGTCTCGATCAATGGCTGCTCGCTGAGAGATGGCGATGGAGCTCGAGTTCGAAAGGAGACAAGGTTGGTCGTCTCGGATGGGAGCGACAGCGAGATCCTGATCTTCGACTTGAGGCCACACGAAACGCCGTAATCTAAATGGCTGCCGAACACACCTTGATGGACAGGGCCCGAGGAACTGATCTGACCAGTTGCCATTGCCTTCGCCCGCTGCTTGGAAGGAAAGATACCGGCCATTCGCCGGACCTCAGGCAACAACGCCTGGCTGATTAACCAGACTTCAATGGGGGGCTCATGCTTGCCAATACTTCATTTACCCAGTGGTACAGCCAGAGCTGCCAAGCGGAGTACCTGCGGACTATCAAGTCTCCCGGCGGGATTCTCGGCATGGCTGACCTGTCGCGACCTGCTGGCGACATGTCGCATCCGCCTTTGTCTGATCTTGCTTTGTACCAAGACCAGCTCGGTGGCAGTCGCGTGACCGGAAATTCGGGCGGTGGGAGCTTCAATGTGAGGAGCGAGCAGGGAGCGTTTTTCCTTGCTGCGCCGAACTTCGCTAATACGATCACGGTCGACACGACTCACCAGCTTCGCAGCTTATCCTTCCCGCTCTTGCACTGGCAGCAGGTACTTGATGAAGCAGCCAACGGCCAGTTCTCAGTCGAGCGCCTGCAACTCTACAAAGGGTTCTTTCATTCGGCGGTCATTCGATCAGCACTCCAGAATCTTTGGGTGTTGTGTGACGAAGACGGAACTCCGTCACGTCTGCTCGTGCGGGCCGCAGGGTGCGAAATTCTGGCCGAGCTCTGCCGGCTCAGTGGCGCACCGTTCGCACCGGCGAATGGCGGCCTTGCCCCTTGGGCCAAACGGCGCTGCCTTGAACTGATGAGGGCTCGACTGTCAGAGGATCTCTGCCTTGAGGAACTGGCTGCGGAGACTGGCCTCTCGCTCTTCCATTTTGCGCGCATGTTCAAGCAAAGCGTTGGTGTGCCACCCAGGGTCTATCTCACGCAGCTAAGGATGGAGAGGGCAAGCGAACTTTTGCGATGCACCGAGCTATCTATCACGGAGATCGCCCAAGAGGTCGGATACTCTTCCAGCCAAGTCTTGGCGCGAATCTTCATCAAGCACTATCGCAGAAGCCCCTCTGATCATCGCCGCTTGGTTCGCATTCAAGCGCGCTGATGCACCAATGAGAGCTCACTCCGTCATGGGGTGACGTCTTAAGGGCTGGCTGCGTCGCAGCCTGTTCCAGTCGCGCTGAAGCAAACGGGGTTAGTTCAGATTCGCCGATCCGTCGGTAGGCAACTCGCTGCATCGAGGCTAGAAGACGCACCACTCGCAGTCCACTGCGAACACATCGAGCCGCAAGATTGGCATCATCGGCGCAATGCCTGCAACGCACAAAGACCGATAGCCCGCGAGACTTCTCCACATCGCGCGGCACGGGCCGAGCATGAACCCTCTGGAGAGAAAAGTGAGCAGCAATCAATCAGGTAACGCCGTAGAACTAGGCCGTGCGGATGCAGCGGGATTCGACGTCATCATTGTTGGTGGCGGTTCCGCTGGCGCGGTTTTGGCCAATCGACTGAGTGCTGATCCGTCTCGTCGCGTCCTATTGTTGGAGGCGGGCAAGTCCTATCCACCGAACGCGTATCCCGACCCGGTTCGCCGCCAAGATCTGGTGGGAGGAGATCCGCAACATGACTGGGGCTTCCAAAGCGAGCCTGGTGTGTTGGGCAGGCGGCTGCAGCTGAACCGAGGCAAAGTGTTGGGCGGCTCGTCGGCCATCAACGGCGCAGTCGCGATACGACTGCCGAAAGCCGATCACGACCGTTGGATCAAGGCACATGACCTCGGTGCATTGGATTGGCAGGGCGCGCAGGAGTTTTATCGTTCGCTGGAGCGAACCTCCGGATTGGGCGGTCAAGGCAGCGACGGCCCGTTCCCCATCCATCAGCTCGGCGACGAAGAGTTGTCAGACCAGCACCGCGATTTCGTCGCCTCGGCCCTGGCTGCCGGCTACAAGCGCACTCAAGGATTCGCGACCGCGCAGCCGCTCGGCGTGGGCCCATACGTGATGAACACTCGCATGGGGGTGCGGCTCAACACCGGAATGACGCTTCTGAGTGACATCGTGCGTGCTCGGCCCAACCTGACCATCCGCGACGAGACGCTGGTCGATGCGGTCGTGGTGAGGCAAGGACGTGCCCAGGGGGTCCGGCTGGCGGACGGCACCGTTGTATCGGCTGGCGAAGTGATTCTGTCGGCTGGCACCTATGTGAGCCCAGCCATCTTGATGCGTTCGGGCATCGGCCCTTCCGAAGTGCTGCGTGGTCTCGACATTCCTGTCGTCTCCGAACTGCCTGTCGGTCGCCGTCTGCAGGACCACCCGCTGGTTCCCACCGTGTGGTCCATCCGAAAGGAAGCGGTCGGCCTACCGTACGCGCCCATCGGCGCCATGCTGTGGACGTCGTCTCGCCAGGCAATCAATGGCGAAGCCGACCTGAACATCAGCACCGCACCAATCCCCGAAGGAAGCCAGCCGCCCCAAGGCGCGATGTTCCTGTTGTTCGCAGCGTTGGTGAGGCCGCGTTCCGTTGGTTCGCTGAGCATTGCCAGCCGCGACCCCAATGCAGCACCCGTAATCGATCTCGGTTTCCTCACGGATGATGGCGACCGCGAGCGCCTGGTCGATGGCATCGAGATGATTCGCGACATCGCGCGCCAACAACCCTTGGCCGACATCGTGAGCGAGGAACTGGCGCCTGGTCCGGCGCATGGCGACCGAGCTGCCATTTCCGCAACGCTGACGGCCACCGTGCAGAGCTATGCGCATCCGACTTCCACCGTCCCCATGGGCGGACCGCGCGATGCGGGAGCCGTGGTGGATATCGACGGGCGGGTGCGTGGCATCCATGGCCTGCGCGTCGTTGACGCCTCGGTGTGGCCGGACGTGCCGTCCGTCGCAACGGGGTTTCCCACCATGATGCTGGCCGAACGCATTGCGGCCGGCATGGCCTAAGCAGAAGACCGGATCGGCAACTGCGGTTGCGGAGTCTGTATCGACGCCCGGGCGTTTGCCGCCAGAGCGCAGCCTTCTTTCCACTCGCTTCAACGCGGAGAAACGCACATGCAGCAAGCATCTCTCGATGGCACAGCCACACCTTCTTCCACCGGTCTCGCCGACACGCCGGCCGCACCTCAACTGCTTAAACGCGCACTCGACACCTTTCTGGCGAAAGACATCAAGGGCTGGGCTCAACTCTGCAATGAGAACGTCGTCGTTGAGTTCCCCTTCTCGCCCGACGAGGCGTCCAGAAAGCTGATCGGCCGTGCGGCCATCTATGAGTACCTCAAGGACTATCCGAGCGTCATCGATCTGCAGCGCGCGCCCACCATGACGATCCGCGCAACTGACGACCCCGACATGGCGATCGCCGAGTGGAGCGTGTCCGGCCGCGTCATCAGCAATGGCAATCCTTATGAGATGAGCTACGCCACGTTTGTGACTTTCAAGGATGGACTGATCGTCAGCTATCGGGAGTATTGGAACCCGATGGCCTTCATGGCCGCGATGAACGGCACGATGTTCTGAGACGGACCAATGGAGTTGTTCATGAATTCACTATTTGACCGCAAGGTGGTCAAACAACTAACTGCCCTGGCATTGGCGATCACTGCCACCGTGGCCGATGGCGTCGAAAACGGTGCCCCCATCACACCATTTGGCGTGAACAACTTCGGCGCGGGAATGCTGCCGCCGACTTCCGTCGACTTGGCGGTGGGCGTCCGGCTTTCTGCCTACAGCGCTGACGAGTTGCGCGATACGAACGGCAAGCCATCCGCAGTCCGCGCCAAGTTGAAGGTCAACAGTGCGGCACTTGCGCTGGTTAAGACCACAGACATCTCGTTGCTCGGCGGGGAGTACGGGTTCTCTGCCGTGATCCCGTACCTGGACATGAGCAACCGCCTGACGGTGCCTGCACCGACAGGCGCGCAAAGCCTAAATGGCAGCAGCAGTGCGCTTGGCGACGTGACCCTTGTGCCGGTGATCGTAAAGTGGACACCGTCGAGCCGGCTGTTTGTCAATGGCCGCTTGGAGCTCCAACTGCCCACCGGGTCTTACAGGGCCGACCGCCTCATCAACACCGGTGCCAACCACTGGACGGTGTCCCCCGCGCTTGCCTTCACTTGGATCAGCGCAAATGGACTAGAAGTCTCTTCCAACATACAGCTGAACCTGCATGGGAAGAACAAGGACACCCAGTACCGATCAGGCACCGAGTACCAGCATGAGTTCGCTGTGGGCCAACACATGGGCCCCTGGGTGCTCGGACTGGGCGGCTACTTTTACCGACAGGTCAGCGACGATAAGTTGGGCGGCGCCAGATTTCAGGATGGCAATCGCGCGCGCGTGACTGCTTTGGGGCCTGCCATCAGCTTCTTCAACCCGGGCTCGAAATTGCCGCAGCTGACAGCGCATTTTTACAAGGAGTTCGATGCGCGCAATCGAGCGCAAGGCAAGCAATTCGCTGTACGAGCATCCTGGTCGATGTGACCTCCTGCGGGTTCGATTCCCGAGAAGCCGACTCTATGCGTACGCCGCGCGGTGTTCTCCAAGAGGAAGAAAACATGAACCAACTCAACCTGCGTTCAGTGCCGACGTTTCTGATGTGCGTGAGCTTATGCAATAGCAACAGCACGTCGTTGCGCGAAGACCAGCGCTGTCGAAGTCGATCCCGCGCTGCTGCCTATCGGGACTGAGCGTGGTTTCTCTGTCAAGACCCACAACCCACAAGGAACACATCATGTCTATCGGAATCATCGGCGCTGGCGCTCTTGGCTCAAACTTTGCCAGAGCGCTCGCAAAGAGTGGGATCTCGGCCACTATCTCCAACAGCCGCGGGCCTGACTCTCTCGTTTCATTAGTCAACGAGCTCGGAACCTCGATCAAGGCAGGCACCGTACAAGAAGCCGCCAGCGCTGACATCGTGCTGGTCGCTGTCCGCTGGGTCGACGCGGAACGTGTACTGGACGGGCTGCCTGCGTGGAATGGCCGGATCGTGATCGACGGAACCAACCCTGTAGAGTTCATCGACCCTGCCTCGCCGGATGCGAATGATCCGACCAATCCACTAGCTGTGTATGGCATCAAAGCGGTGGATCTGGGTGGAAAGCATTCGAGCCAAATCATTCGGCAGTTTGTGCCCGGCGCCAGATTAGTCAAAGCCTTCAACGACCTTAACGCCGATGGGCTGCTGCAACCGGCGGTGGCTGGGGGACGGCGTGTGTTGTTCTATTCAGGTGACGATGCTGACGCCAAGATCCAAGTACGCCAGGTCATTGATGCAAGCGGCTTCTTCCCGGTTGATCTCGGCGCACTGGATGTTGGCGGGCCGCTCGCCTCGCTGAATGGTCCGCTGTCAGCGCACAACTTCGTCCGTGTTTCATGAGCCCCGGGAGCACTGAATGTGATGGTCCGCCGCTTGCCAATGCGGCTGGCCCTCGCGAGCTGATCGCAGAAGTTCGGGATCATCGCAAGAGAGCAGCGTGGCAAGGGTGCCACTTTGGTGTTGTTCGACGGAAGGCGCACTGTTTCAGCATCGCCTTGATCCGTTAGCGCGCTGGCCTGATCGCGATGATGGCCTAACGCGTCGAACTGAGCATCGCGCCGTCGTCCAGTCGGAGTAGCAGGGTCCTTACAACCAATGCATGGAAATGGATGAACAATATGAACCAACTTAGCCAGAAGGAAGTTGCGGCCGTGGTCAGCGCCCGCCCGATCATCTATCGGACGCGAGGCACCACCCAAGGGCCCATCAGTCGGCTGATGAGTCCTGGCGATCTGGGGCAGATCCTCAAGCCCTTCGTATTCCTTGATCTGTTCGACCTCGACCTGCACGATCCGCGGTCGCAGTTCTCGGTCCATCCCCACTCGGGTCTTGCGACGATCACGGTGCTCGCTGACGGCGACCTGCACTTCGATGACCCCGCTGACGGTTCAGGGTATATCGCATTCGGCGGCTTCGAGTGGATGCGTGCCGGCGGTGGCGTGTGGCACGGCAAGGAGATGTCCGCAGGGAAGTCGCCAAGGGTCAAAGGCTTTCAGCTGTGGATCGCTCTGGATCCTGAGCTTGAGCATGAGACGGTCGAAAGCCAGTATGTCGAGGCGCATTGCGTGCCGACGACCGGGCCGGCCCATGTGATCTTGGGCAGCTACGGCGGCGTCAGTAGCCCGGCGAGATCACCCCACGGCGTTACTTATTTGCTGGTCAAGCTGCGCGCGGGTACGCGTTGGACGTTCGTCCCGCCCGAGCAGCAGACGGTGGCTTGGCTTGCGGTTGCAAGTGGAGGGCTCAGAGGGGATGTGGCGGCACAAGCGGGCGAGATGCTTCTGTTCGAGAAGTCCGCGCAACCCTTTTCCATTCAGGCGAATCGCGATGAAGACGCGGTGGTCGTGATCGGCAGCGCAGTCCCGCATGCCCATGAGCTCCACCTGGGGCGCTACTCGGTGCACACCTCGGCGGAGTCGCTATCCACTGGGGAGGCCAACATCGAGCGCTTGCGCAAGCTGCTCGTCACCGCTGGTGATCGCAGTTTATTGAGCGGGAGCGTTCCGGTATTCAAGGGCTGATCGGTCGACGCCAGCGCGCGTACCGACGGGCTTTCTGTAGATTCATCGAAAGAGACAGCAATGATCCTGAGATTTCTGATTGCATTCATGGCCATGCATGGCCTGACCAGTACCTGGGCCCAGCCCAAGCAAGAGACGTCTGGTGCAGATCTGATTGTGCATAACGCGAAGATCTTCACCGGCAACCCGGCCCAGCCCGAGGCGTCCGCACTGGCCGTCAAGCACGGGCGCATCTATTCGGTCGGTTCCGATGCGCAGATGCTCGAACTGAAAGGTGCCGGCACGAGAGTCATTGACTCGCGCGGTCGCCGGCTCATCCCGGGCATCATCGACGCGCACACGCATGTGCTCAACGAGAGCGGTTTCAACTACACCGTGCGGTGGGACGGCGTGCCGACGCTGCGTCGCGCACTGGAGATGTTGAACGAGCAGGCCAAGCGAACGCCGGAAGGCCATTGGGTCAAGGTGATTGGCGGGTGGTCCCCCTACCAGTTCGAAGAGAACCGGTTCCCCTCCATGGACGAACTGCGCAATGCCGTGCCGAACCGGCCGTTCATCGTGCAGTACGCCTACAACCGTGCCTTCATGAACCAGCAGGCAATGGACGCGTTCGGCGTGGGCACCAGCCGGTTTCCTGAACTGCCTGGCACCGAATTCGAGAAGGACGCCCAAGGGCGGTACACGGGAGTGGTGCATGGTCACACCTTCACGTTCATCGCCATGGAGACCATGGTGCCGCAGCCGTCTTTCGACGACGAGGTGAGCTCGCTGATCCATACCATCCACGGCCTGAACCGCTTCGGCATTACCTCGGCCATCGACGCGGGAAACCGGGGCTATCCCAAACTGCAGGCCAACCTGGCCGTCCTGGCCCGCGACAACCGACTCAACGTGCGCATGCCTTTCGTGGACATGCAGTTCGGCGACGGCACCCCCATGAACATGGTTGAGGCGCAGATCCGGGCCATCACGAGAACAGCGCCGATCAGCCCTGGTCATAACCTGCATGCGAACCTGGCGCATGGTCATGTCTACCGGGGGGCTGGCGAAGTGCTCTGCCTCGATGTGCACGACCACGAGAACTTCGACCGCCCGGCCGTCATCATCGAGCCAGAGAGGATGCGGCAACTGGTGGAGAAGGACGTGGCCCGGTTGGTCCAACGACGCATTCCGTTCCGCCTTCATATAAGCTACGACGAGAACATCACACCGTTTCTCGATGCGCTGGAGAAGCTGAACGAGAAGACGCCGCTGCAAGGTCTGCGCTGGAGCATCGAGCACGCCGAAACCATCAGCTCTGCCAACATCGCCAGGGTCAAGAGGCTCGGTGGCGGCATCGCCTTGGACACCAAGATGGCCCTGCACGGCGACGGATTCATCAAGACCCACGGCCGCGACAAAGCGTTGCTCACACCCCGCCTACGTGAGCTCATGGACAGCGGCATCCCGCTGGCCATGACCACCGATGCATTCCGGGCCGCCTCCTACAACCCCTGGGTGGGTATTAGCTGGATGGTGACGGGTAGGGCGGTGTCCGGCACCGAAGTGCTGGCCAAAGACAATCGCCTGTCTCGCGCCGAAGCGCTCGATCTGTTCACCCGCAGGCCAGCATGGTTCATGAATGCCGAATCCGAGATGGGCCTGATCGCTCCCGGCCACCTGGCGGACTTCGTGCTGCTGGATCGCGACTACTTCACGGTCCCGGAATCACAGATCAAGTCCGTGTCTTCGGTGTTGACTGTCATGGATGGCCGAGTGGTGTTCGGCACGCAGGACTACGGCAGGCTTTCGCCAGCATTGCCCGAGATCCTCCCCGGCTGGTCACCCATCAAGCACTTCGGCGGCTACTACGGCGCTCGGTGAGCTGAGGTGCATCCACCATGCGTGCGACATTCATCTCCCTTTGTATCTCAGCCTCACTCTGCGGCTGCGCATCGCCGCCACGCTCACCAGCCAACGTCCCGCTACTCGCCGGCGTTCCGGCAAACATGGATCGCCCGCAAGACATCGTCCAGGATTACACCGTCGCGCTTGCCTTCTCTGGCGGAGGGCTCAGGGCCTCTGCGTTTGCCGCGGGGGTGCTTGAAGGTCTGGCCGAGACAAAAACCCCGCGAGGCGACCTCCTCGATCAGGTGAGCTTCGTGAGTTCTGTCTCTGGGGGATCTCTGACTGCGGCCTACTACGGGCTCTACGGGCGCAAGGGCCTGGCAGACATCAAGTCCCGCGTCCTCAAGCGGGACTTTGAGGCGCGGATGAATCTGAGCCTCGTCTCGCCCGCCAACTGGGCCAGGCTGTTTGGCGGCGGCCTCAACGACCGCTCTAACTTCGCGGAGGTGCTGGACGCCGAAGTCTTCGGGGGGGCAACGTTCGGGGATCTCTATGCCCGGCGGAATGTGGATGTGTGGATCAACGCGACCGACCTGTATCACCGCACAAGCTTTCCTTTCCTGCCGGGCCTATTCAATGCGCTGTGTTCAGACATTCGGTCTTACCCGATCGCTGATGCGGTCGCCGCGTCGATGGCAGTGCCGGTCGTCTTCAAGCCAACGGTGCTGAAGACTTTTGCGGCGGGATGCCCCACCGCCGAGGCTGCATTCGTCGAGCCCACTTTGTCCAGCTTGTCAACGCCGCGGCTCGTGCGATCCATTGCAGAGGCCATGCACAGCTACCGGGATGCTGACGGACCTGCTTTCGTCAAGCTGGTCGACGGCGGCGTGACAGACAATTTCGGCTTGTCCAGTATCTTGATTTCACGCGCTTTGGCGAGCAACGCCTACAGTCCAATGACCGCTAAGGATGCGATCCGTGTCCGGAAGCTGCTGTTCCTCGTTGTGGACGCTGGCCGCGGACTTAGCGGGACCTGGAACCGTCAGTTGGAGGGACCGGGGGCTATCGATTCCGCGATGGCCGCCACGGATGCCGCAATTGACGCGGCCGCACGACTGGCAGCCTTCTCCTTTCAGGCCGCGATGGAGAAGTGGAGGGATGCTCTTGTCCTGCATCGCTGCAGTCTCAGCGCCGAGGCGCTGGTAGCGCTGGGCGGCGTTCCAAAAGGATGGCGCTGTGATGACGTCGAATTCCTGGTCGACCTTCTCAGCTTTCAGCACGTAGAGCCGGCGACTGCGGCTCGGGCTCGTGCCATCGAGACACGTTTGAAGCTTTCGGAACAGGAGATAGAGGTCGCAATGGACGCGGGACGTCAAGCGGTTCGTCGATCAGAGATTACACACTTCTTTGCTTTTGGCGTGGATCAGCAGTAACTGCTCACCCCTTCAGCATGCGCCGGGCGCGCTGCAGGTCCAACGTGTCGAAACCTTCCGTGAATCGACCCAATACACCACTCAACAACCCTTCGGCCTCCGCTCTCCGATTCTGACGCAGCCAGCTTCCAGCGAGGCTGGTGGCGGCTCTCAGTTCCCAAGAATATGCCTTTGATTCTTGTGCCGAGCGGAGCGCGCGCAGGAACCACCGCTCTGCCTCATGCGATGCGGCGCCTTGGCGGAGCAACTTCTCACCCTGCGCCCGAAACACCTCCGGCGCGCACCAAGGACATTGACCGGCCTCAGCTCGAATCAACGCATCCCCCTCGAGCAACTCATCGCTGACTGTGGCCATCACTTCGGCGTGGTGCGGCCCGAGGATTGGGTAACGCCTTTTAGGCACGACTACACCTTCGGCGCCAACAGCCAAAGCATCCTTGTAGGCCTGAGCCCAGGTCTCCCAGAAAATAAGGCGTCGATCCCTCGCTACTTCCATCAACTCATTGGCCTCCCGTTCCAGATCCAACCAACGGCCACACCAAAGCAATACCGCGCACTGTCCGAACAGGGTGAAGCAAAGCGTCACGGCATGTTGCATCGACCTCGCGGACTGCACAGCTCCCGCTGCGACCTCAAGCGCTTGATCGGGGAGTCCTTGTATCCATAGAGTCCGGGAAAGGAATGAATTGATTGCCGCACGGGGATCGGGCTGGAAAGCATTCAGTGCGCCGCTCTGCGCAGTCCGGTGGATGATTTGCAAAGACGCAATTGCTGCGTTTCTCGACGCCTGCTGGTCACCCATAAGATGCAAACAAACCTGCATCATGTGCCCGCTTTGAATCTCAGCTTCGGATCCGGATCCAGAGGGTGTCAACGCTGCGTGCCTTTGAGCGAGATCGAGCGCTGCACCATAGCTTCCTGATCCGCACCGTTCCACACACAGCCCCCACAGGGCCATCCTTTCGAAGTCAACGTCTCGCAGTGCTCGCGCGAGGTCGTACGTTCGTCCGAATACCTGCGCCACCTCGGAGACCGATCCCCCGGTGTACCAGTAGACAAGGCCCAGTGCATGCCAAAAGCGCATAGCGGTAGCGTCATGCTGTAGAGGAAGCTCGGAAGCTCTCTCGAGCACCTCCTCAGCCCTTGCTCGGTACTCACTAATTAGAGATCGCTGAAACCACACTGAGGCGGTAACGGCGAGAAGGCGCATGGCAAGCCCGGGATCTCTTAGGGTGGAGAAGCTTGCCTGTACCGCGATTTGGATGTCGTCGATCCAACGTCCATGCGACGTATCTCTGAAGCCGGCATCAAGCGGAGACCCTGCTTCCAAGCCCTCAAAAATGCTGCACACGTGCTGCGCATGACTTCGATAAGCCGCCGCTAGATCACCCGAGTGCCTGAGCTTGTCGAGCGCGTAAGCTCGAGTCATCTCGAGCAACCGATAGCGAGCAACGTCAGCACACGAGTCGATCGTGATCAGGGATTTGAGGACCAACTCATCAATGGCATCGCAGCTGTTGGCCGACAATTCGTCTTCGCAAACCGCTAATGCGGAGTCGAAAGAGAAGCTGCCTGCAAAGACTGAGAGGCGCATGAGCACTGACTTCTGAGTCTCGGTCAGTAGCTCATAGCTCCATTCAATGGCAGCACGAAGTGTCTGTTGCCGTGGTAACGCAGTCCGTCGCCCCTTGGTGAGGACCGCAAAACTGTCTTCCAAGCGCAACGACAGTCCGCGAACGCCCAGTTGCTCTACTCGGCCAGCAGCAAGCTCGATAGCAAGCGGAATGCCATCAAGGCGCCAACATATTTCAGTGACATATGGCACGTGCTCATCCAGGAGCTTGAACCCCGTGAAACTCGCCGCCGTGCGCTGAGTAAAGAGCTGCACCGCAGCAAATGCAGCTGCCTGCTCAGCCGTCAGCGGTCCCGAAGCCGGCGGTAGCTCAAGCGACGCTAGTCGGAAGACATGCTCTCCTGGCGCACGTATCGGTTCTCTGCTGGTGGCCAACAGGTGTACGCCAGGCGCAGAGGCAAGTAGGGCTTCGACTAATGTGGCCACAGCCTCCACAACATGCTCGCAGTTGTCGAGCACGATCAACATCTGCCGACCCGCCAATAGTCCTGCCAGGTCGCTCGCATCCACAATGGGCTGCGAAGACTCTCCAATGGCGTTTGCGCACGCGCTGGCGACGTGACGCGGCTCGGTCAGCGGTGCGAGATCGACGAAGCGTGCGCCGTCCCGATAGACAGCTGCGAGTTGCGTCGCCGCAGCGACAGCAACCGTCGTCTTGCCGACGCCTCCCGCGCCAACGATGGTGACCAGGCGATGCTCCGCAACCATGGAACTGACATCCCGGATCGCTTCGTCCCGGCCAACAACCCTGGTCAGCAAGGGCGGTAAAGGACTGCGCACAATGTTCAGCTTGGGCCAGGTGGTGTTCACGCTGTGGACTGCCGTTGTCAAGACTTCGCCAATGAATGAATAGCCCTGGCCAGGTACATTGACAATGAAGCGTTGGCCGTCTCCGTCATCACGCAGCACCCGCCGAAGAGCGGCGATATGAACACGCAGACTGCCTTCATCGACGATGACATTCTTCCAAACACGTGTGATGAGCTCGGAGCGGGGCACGACCGACCCTGCAGCCTCAATCAGAACGATCAGTAGATCCAACGCACGCCCGCCAACGCACACCGGCGAGTCACCGTCGAGCAACAAACGCTGCCTCGGAAGAAGGGTGAACGTTCCGAATTGCCATGCTTGAGGCTGCATCTCGCCAGTATCCTGAGTCGCCGCCACCAGCAGTGGAAGCCCAATTCCGTCTCCGCTCTTGACAGACCATGATCAATGGCGTCCCAGAGCTCCAATCGCTCGAAACTAGGCCACTCTGCGCCTCGTTTGTTTGTGCGATATGCGATTGTCGCCTGCCTGCGTAGGCTTGGGGGACGTGGGGCCTTGGACTGTACGCTGTCATACCGCTGTGCCCTTGAGCAGAGCGTGTTGAGCTACAGCCTAGATACTCTTTGCAAGCTCCAAACCGCCTGTATTCCAGCACTCAATGCTGAAGGAACATAATCCGGGCACGCACGTCACGATCAGTTACGCGGTATGCACTTGTATCCGTACGAGGAGCCACGCCAACGCTGAAACACCGCGGGCGTGTCATCCGATGTATTCGGAAACTCCGCAACTGAGCCTCAACGGAACTCACGATGGCAAAAAATCTAAAGCAACTGCTCGCACAGATTGAAAAACTGCAAGACCAGGCCGACGCGCTAAGGCAGAAGGAACGATCGGATGTGATTGGGCGCATCCAGGAAGCCATCGCGCATTACGACCTCACGGCCGAAGAGCTCTTCGCCAAACCGGTCAAGGAGATCAATACAAGTGGAGCCCGTAAGGCAAAGGGCGGTAAGGCGGCGAAGGTCTCAATGGTAACCGGCAAGGCCAAGTATCAAGATGGCAAGGGGCGTACCTGGACGGGGCGTGGCAAGCGCCCAAGCTGGTTTGTCGCAGCCATCGAAGAAGGCAAGACTGCTGGTTCTATGCTCGTCAATCCAGAGTAGGCAGAGCGAGCCCGTCCTCGTGCCGGCGCCATTCGGTGGCGCCACGGTCCTCGGGGCGGACCACTGCGGCGCGGCCCGTTCAGGCGGTGCAGCACACCGAGACTTTCTAAACCGACGTTGCAGAACCAGTCTTGGCGCCCGCGCGGCGGCTGGGTCGCGCGGACGCGCTGGTAACAGTTAATCGGGCCAGCGCTGGCTTCGGCTCGATGGCTCTGCAGCCTTTGAGAAGCAGTAGGTGGCGTGACCTACCCATCGACAGTGACGCGAGGTCAGGTAGGCAAAGACTATTGGCAGGGCACGGAGGCCTGTGCGGATCTTGAGCGAATCGGAGATTGACAGCTTCGCAGCCGCGTCTATTTGACCTGCCCGGTTTCTCCGAGACATTGATTTCTAGGAAGATGGCTCCCGCCCAAAGAGGAGCCCATGAAGAAGAGTCGATTCACGGAAGAGCAGATGGTCGCAATCCTGCGCGAAGCGGACCGCACCACGGTGGCCGACGTGGCCAAGAAGCACAAGGTCAGCGCACCCACGATTTACGCCTGGCGCAAGCACTTCGGCCAGTTGGACGTGGCTGACGTCAAGCGACTCAAGGCCTTGGAGCTTGAGAACAGCCGACTCAAGAAGCTGCTGGCCGAAGCGGCGCTGGACAACGCGATCCTGAAAGAGATCAACGCAAAAAAATGGTGAACCCGCTGGCTCGGCGAGAGCAGCTTGCCTTCGTGCGCGCACGGGGCTTGAGTCTTCGCCGGGCTTGCGGGCTGATCGGGATGTCGCGTGCCACGCCCAGCTACAAGCTGCGGCTGCCTGCCAAGGACGCTCCGGTGCTCGCGGCCATGAAGGAGCTCTCGGCCCAGTATCCGCGCTACGGCTATCGCCGCATCCGCGTGTTCCTGCGCCGCAAGGGCTTCGAGCTGAGTTGGTCGCGCACGCACCGTCTGTGGCGCCAGGCGGGCCTGCTGGTGCCCAGGAAACGCCCGCGCAAGCGCATTGCTTCGATGCGGCCTCGCATCCACACGCCGTTCAAGGCCAACATGATCTGGGCCTATGACTTCGTCTTCGACACCACCGCCAGCGGCCAGCAGATCAAGTGCTTGACCGTCGTGGACGAGTACACCCGGGAGTGCCTTGCCATCGACGTAGCAGGCGCCATCCGGTCCAAGCGCGTGATCGAAGTCTTGTCGCGCTTGGTCAGCCTGCACGGCGCGCCGCTGTTCATGCGCTCGGACAACGGGCCGGAGTTCGTCAGCCAGGCAATCCTGGAGTGGATCTCGAGCGCCGGCATCGCTACCGTGCTGAACGATCCCGGCAAGCCCTGGCAGAACGGCACCGACGAGAGCTTCAACGGCAAATTCCGAGACGAGTGCCTGTCCATCGAGTGGTTCCGCTCGCGCCGCGAGGCCGCCGTGATCATCGAAACCTGGCGCAACCACTACAACGAGGCCCGTCCTCACAGCAGCCTGCAATACTTGACCCCGGCGGAGTTCAAACAGCACCTCCGCCGAGACTTGCAACCCGCCGTCTTCTAAGAATTACTGTCTCGATTAAGCCGAACAGGTCATATTCGTACGGCTGCTGCAGCCGAACACTTGCTGCCAGGAGACCATACGGTCAAATTAGCACTGCTGGCGCTGGCGAGCTTGTGCCATAGACCTGTCGCTGTCAATTGGGCATCCCATGTGAATTACCATGGGGCAGAGATCGGTAATAGATATATTGATAGTGCATCATGGCGGCAGACTTCATATTAGGTAAGCCGGTGCGTTCTCCAGAGTGCTGGAGTAGCACCAGTAATCCTACGAAAAGTCCGCCCGAAATGTGCTGCATCTGCAAATCCAGTAACTTCGGCAATATCATCCATTGAGTGGCGTGTATCTAGTAACAAGCACTTTGCACGCTCTATTCGTTCGTTTAGTTGCCATTGGTATGGCGCCATTCCAGTAGATGCCTTAAAGGCCCGGCAGTAATGCGACTTCGACAAACCAGCGAGGCTCGCCAGGGTTGCCAGGTCCACGCGATTTGGCAGTTGCGCGTCGAGAAAGCCGATGGCATCCCTGAGCTGCAGATCCGAGAGTCCAACGTTCGTGCTAGGTTTTGTTTGGTCAAGCAGCCGAGCTACGATGGCGGTGATTAACGAGTCCCCGTACAGCTGTGAAGAAGGATCTGCATCTTGCATGGCTTCGGATAACAACTTGACAAGGGTCCAGACCCGATCATCCGCAAATCGAAGTCTCGGTGTGCTTGCAACGCTAAGATTTTTCGTGATCTCATGCTTCTCTAAGAGTGCCTCATCGAAGACGATGTGGGCAACCTTTGCAAAACGCACGTCCGCGCTGTATCCGAAGAGCGGCATTCCAGCCGGGATAATGCTCATGTCGCGTGGTTTGACGACACAAGGAACGTCAGGCTTCTCTCTCGGCTCACAACGATATCGCCCCACTTCTTCCAGAAGGACACTCAGCCTGAGTTTGTCTTCGTGGGGCAGCCGCTGAATAACTTGACCATCGCAAGAGTAATCTGTTACATCGACAAGTACGTTGCTCCAGCTTCGGTTGTAGCTCTTAATCAGCAAATTTTCTGGAATATCAGCTGGAATTAGCATGATCGGAATTCCATTTGTAGGGGGCAAGGTCCTTGAGTTTTTTAACAAGGACTTGAAACCCTGGTAAAGAATTTTCTTGGCCTCGGGTCGATTCAATGAAAAGGTGATTGTGCAGCACTGGTTAAATCCACTTTTGGTATTGGTATGTCGACGAGAGGCTTGCTCAATAACATTGAAGGTCGCTGCATGCTGAATGAGTCCCGCAATAGCAGCCGATGTGGGTAGTGGTCGGCCAGTCAGTGAGAACTAGTGCGGCCCCAGCGCGAGCTTGCAGCAGTTCCGCCCACCGAACATCACCCGACGTTCAATGACAGTCAAGACTGTAGCTATATATTTCGCCTTTGAATCTCGATAAGCGAAGTAGTATTCCTAGTTCAGCGGCGAAAAATCCGCAAAGTAGTTTCGGACTATCAAACACAATTCGGACTTGGCATTCATGAGCCTACCCGGGCGGCGCTTGACCGCCACCGGCATATCGGCGCGTCAAAGGCGGTTTACCTTGGACGCAGATGTGCCTGTACTGCCTGGGCGCAAACGTACCGGAGGGAGTGGATAGTTCGATATCAAGAATCCGTTGGGCTCCATTGAACATTTTTCGGCGCATCTGACTTGTCATGACAGTGCGTCGATGTCATCGAACGGAAGGACAACTCATTTCGTCGACTGCGAAGCAGTAGGATGAGTGGTGTGCGGACGGCAACTTGGCCACTCAAGAAGCTGCGTCGGGCTGATCAGCGTTTGCATTCTTTTCAGCGCGCCTCTCATCTTGGCTGCGGTGGTTGTACCCAGCAAATGCGTCCCGATCCAAAGCTGAACTGAGCGTGTCTCTACAGGGCGGGCGGTGGCCAAGAGCTCGCGCGCACCCGCCCCACCGACAGTGGCCTCGAAGCTCTGCCGCACGCCGACCGCAGCCTGAAGTCTCCCCATCCGGAGCATCTCCACTTGGCTGCGCACAGACTGAAGGTCTACCCGTTCCCACATTGCGCTTTGCAGCGCTACTGGAAGCGACACGCCGCGCAATACTCCAACGCTGCCGCCGCGATCTACGTCGCCCAATACAACGACGTCAAGCTCTGTCACTTTGCCAAGCGAGTGTGCGTCGAGAAACGGCTGCTCTGTCATCAAGGCAAAGTCCAGCCGGCCGCTCTTGAGCTCCGCCCCAACTCGTGCCAATGGACGTAACTCCAACTGAAAGTCCTCGCCGAGCTGGTAGCCAAACTGCACAAGCCACTCTGCATAAGCACCGCAAAGCTGTCCAGGGTTGGCCCAGCCCCAGGGGGGTACATCGATCAAGCCTGCGCGAAGTGGACGGCTAGCTTCAGCTACAGGAAGTGCAGCAAGGAGTGCCGCTAAACAGGCGCGTCGGTGCATGTGTCTCTTTTCTATTTGGCGACAAGCTCATGCTTCACATCCGGAGGAGTGGATCCTCTGTGAAGTGCAATCACACGGGCCTGAAGATCGGCATCCTCGTGCGTTACTCGATGATGATGTCGCAGATGCTCCTGCCAGCTCGGCTCAATGAAGTGCTCAGCGAAGCGCCCAGGCCGTTCGGCGTCCTCGGTCAGCCACCAGCGCAGTGCGCCATCACGGCGGCGCTCCCGGGACTGAGCTTCCATCCGTGTCAGGAACTCGGCCCGGTGCTCTGCGGGGATGTTGTATTCGATGCGCACTTGTACGGCGCGATCGCCGGCGTCGCCGTTCAGCGCGGGCTCAGGCCAGTGCAGCGAGGGGGTGAGATCGGGGTCTGCCTCAGGTAGTGGCTTCCAGTACGCGAGCACCAGCGCGCCCAGCCCAAGGCAAGCTGCTGCAAAGAAGGCCAGTTGCAGCCCGCCAGAATCGGCGATGCTGCCCCACAAGAGGCTTCCGGCAGTCATCGAGCCGTAGAAGGCCATCAGATAGACGGCAAGACCTCGCCCGCGTACCCAGTCGGGCAGGAGCATTTGCGCGGCGGTGTTGGCGCTTGTCAGTACACCAATCCATGCCATGCCGGCAAGGCTCAGCGCGAGTGCTGCCAGCGGCACATTTCGTGTCACTGCCAGTAGCGCCAGCACTGCGACGGTGAGGCCGGTACCCAGGCGCACTGTTGTCTCGGTGCTCAGTCGCTGGCGTAGCCGAGGAAGCAGGAGCGCGCCAAGCACCGCACCGACGCCGGTGCAGGCGAGCAGCCAGCCGTAGGTTCCTGCGCTGCCGCCAAGCTGCTGGCGCACCAGCAGCGGAAGCAGCGCCCAGAAGCAGCTTGCGAAGAGGAAGAAGCTAGCTGCGCGCAGCAGCGTTCGTTGCAACTGCGGCGCATTCCACACGTATCGCAGGCCGGTGACCAATGCGCCTCCGAAGGACTCGGGTGATTCCTGTGAGGCGGGCGTGGCGGCGGCCTTCCACCACAGCAGCGCAGCAATGACGATGAGGTAGCTCACGGCATCCAGGTAGAAGGCCACCTGGATGGACAGCAGCGCGATGACCAGGCCGCCCAGTGCGGGGCCGATGGCGCGCGACACGTTGAACCCCATGCTGTTCAGCGCGATAGCGGCGCGCAACTCGGGACGTGGCACCTGCAGCGGGGTCAGCGACTGCAGCACTGGGGTGGCGAGCGCGGAGCCGATACCACCTACAAACAACGCCCCCAGTAGCAGAAGTGGCGTCATCAACCCCATTTGTGTGACAACGCCAAGAAACAGCGCCACGCTGCCCAAAAGCAAGTTCACTCCGATGAGCAGCTTGCGGCGGTTTACCAGATCGGCGAGCGTGCCTGCAGGCAGCGCGAGCATAAAGATGGGCAGGGTACCAGCCACTTGCACCAAGGCTACGAAGGTCGCGCTGGGGGAGAGCGAGGTCATCAGCCACCCGGCGCCCACGTCGCGCATCCAGGTACCGACGTTACCGAGTAGTGCTGCCGCCCACATCAGCGCAAAGACACGATGGCGAAACGGGCTCCAGGCCGAAGTGGTCTCGCTCATCGGTCGGCACCTTCTCGGGCGCTCACTAAAGCTGCAAAGCCCAGCGCGCAGCAGATAGCAATGTGCTCCCAGAACCCGTTGAAGGCGTGCTGTCGCTCCGGGCCGACTGGCAAGCCCCACCAAGTGTGCGCGAGCAGGGTTGCGGCCAAAGTGAACGCGCTGAGCGCAACCCCAGCCAGCCAGGCGCCTCGCCAATCGGCAAGCAGCCAGAGACTGCAGACGAGTTGTAGCGAGGTCACGCCAGCTGCGACAACCGCCACAAGGAATCCGGAGGCGATACCGGTGAGCGCTTGCACCTCTGCCTGCGCGCCCGGCCAGTCCAATAGCTTGCTCACAGCGCTGATGAGGTAGGGCAATAGCAGGCCAAACAGCGCGACGCGGCGCAGCAAACCCAGAGGCACTTGGCTCGATAGAGGGATTCGGGTCATGATCAGAACGCCCAGCAGGCGCAGCCCAGGGCACCCCAGAAACCCCGGTCATCGGCAGGCACGCTGCTGGCTAGCGCCTTGGCGTGCGCATGGCCGTGTACGCCGCAGGGGGTACTGCAGCAACTGGACAGAAACTTGGCTGGGTTATTTTTTGTGTTTGTGAACATGCCGGCGCCTGGGGTGTGATGCCGGTACGGGCCAAAGCGATTCACCGGGCTCCAGTCCGGGCTGGCCGGTGGTAGCGGCGGCGCATGGTCGGCAAAGGGGCCGCTGCCGTGCACAACTTTGCCGTTCATGACCGTCAGCTCGGCGTACAGTTCGTTGATCTCGTCTTCGGGGATAGCGAAGTAGTCGCGGCATAGCACGGCTAGGTCGGCGAGCTGGCCTACGGCAATCTGCCCTTTGCGCCCCTCATCGTGACTGAACCAGGTGTTGCTGTGCGTCCAGAGGCGCAACGCGGTATGGCGGTCGAGCAGATTGCCTTCTCCGTACATGCGCATGCCCCCCACTGTCTTGCCGGTGACCAGCCAACTGAGTGAGGTCCACGGGTTGTAGCTGGCAACACGCGTAGCGTCGGTGCCGGCGCCCACCGGCAGGCCGGCCTCGAGCATTCGGCGAATCGGCGGCGTCTGTTCTGCGGCCTTGGCACCGTATCGCTCCGCAAAGTACTCGCCTTGAAATGCCATGCGGTGCTGCACGGCAATGCCGCCACCCAACGCCTTGATTCGCTCAATGCTTTGCAGGCTCACGGTCTCTGCATGATCGAACCACCAGTGCAGGCCGTCGAAAGGTATGTCCCGGTTGACCAGCTCAAACACGTCAAGCGCGCGGCATATCGTCTCCTCGTAGGTGGCGTGCATGCGGAAGGGCCAGCGCTTCTGAACGAGGTGGCGGATCACCGCCTCCAGATCGGGCTCCATGTTTGGCGGCAAGTCGGGTCGCGCCTCGCGGAAATCCTCGAAATCTGCACCGCTGAATACGAGCATTTCGCCGGCGCCGTTGTGGCGATAAGTCTCAGAGCCTGCCAACGGCGCGAGTAGGTCGCTCCAGCGCTGAAAGTCGCCCAGCTCACCGCCCTTGCTTTGCGTGAACAGGTTGTAGGCGATCCGCACCGTCAGCTCGTCGTCTTTGGCGAGCCTATCGACGATTTGGTAGTCGTCCGGGTAGTTCTGAAAACCGCCTCCCGCATCGATGACGCTGGTAACGCCTAGGCGGTTCAGCTCGCGCATGAACAGCCGCGTGCTGTTGACTTGGTCGTCGGGATCCAGCTTTGGGCCCTTTGCCAGAGAGGCGTAGAGGATCAGTGCGTTCGGCTTGGCCAGCAGAAGCCCCGTCGGGTTACCGGCGGCGTCGCGCTGGATCTCTCCGCCCGGCGGGTTAGGCGTATTCTTGTCGTAGCCTACGGCGCGAAGTGCTGCTCCATTGAGCAGCGCGCGGTCGTAGAGGTGCAGGATGAACACCGGCGTGTGCGGTGCCACGGCGTTCAGTTCATCAAGTGTTGGCAAGCGCTTTTCGGCGAACTGGTGTTCGGTGAAGCCACCAACCACCCGCACCCACTGCGGTGCCGGTGTGCGATCCACTTGCTCCCTGAGCATGGCCATTGCGTCGGCGAGCGAACGTACACCCTCCCAGCGCAGCTCCAGATTGAAGTTGAGGCCTCCCCTGATCAGGTGGATGTGGCTGTCGATCAACCCCGGGATAACACGCTGCCCGCGCAGGTCAATCAGCCGGGTGTGTGGGCCGCGACAGTTGAGTATGCAATCGGCATCGCTTCCCACTTCGATGAACGTCCCTTCCTTGATCGCGACGGCCTCCGCCTCTGGATGGCTCCGATTCATCGTGGTGATGAGACCGTTGTAAAGAATCAGATCAGCAAAGCCGCTCGAACTCATCATGCTATGTCCTTCCTGTTCTCTATACCGGTGATGCGCGGCGTGCATTCCTGATGAAACCAAGCTACCGAAACCGACTCGCCGGATATCGCCCGCTTGGCCAGCGGCACAAGCTGCTCGCCGATCAGGATACCCAACAGCCCAAGCAGCGCTACCACCGGCGGAGCGGGAGAGCGCACGTTGATCAGCGCATAGATCACTCCGATCAAAACGCCGGCGCCAAGCGAAAGCAAATAGACCTTCATCGTGCGTTCTCCTGGTCAGGCCTTACTGCGCTGGGATGGGCGAGAGCATCGGGCCGTGCGGGCTTCGCTCGGGCGCTTTGTGAACCATGGTGTACGCGTAGTCGACGCCCATGCCGTAGGCGCCGCTGTGCTCCCGCACGATGTCCATCACTGCGCTGTAGCGCTCTTTGCGGGCCCAGTCGCGCTGCCACTCCAGCAGCACTTGCTGCCAGGTCACCGGCACCACGCCGGCCTGCACCATGCGCTGCATGGCGTAGTCGTGGGCTTCTTTGCTGGTTCCGCCGCTGGCGTCGGCCACCATGTAGATCTCGTAGTCGGTGTCCTGCATGCACGAGAGCGAGAATGTCAGGTTACAGACCTCGGTCCACAAGCCGGCCACGACGATTTTCTTACGACCCTGCGCAGCGCCGATGGCGAGTGCATCCCGCACTTTCTGGTCGTCCCAGGAGTTCATCGAGGTGCGCTCCAGAAGCGGCGCCTCTGGGACGACTGCAAGGATCTCCGGATAGGTGTGTCCCGAGAAGCTCTCGGTCTCGACGGTTGTGATCACGGTTGGGACTTCGAACACCTTGGCTGACTTTGCCAGCGCCACGACGTTGTTCTTCAGCGCCTGGCGATCCATCGACTGAACGCCGAAGGCCATTTGCGGCTGGTGATCAATGATGATGAGTTGAGAGTTCTGCGGTGTGAGTACTTGGAGCTTGCTCATATAGGACTTTCGTGGAGGAGGTTTGGTAGGTTGGAGAGGTGAATTGCAGCGCTGCGGTGGGAGCGGCCGAATATCACCGCCCTCTCTGAGACGTTAGCCGTAGGCTCAGTCGCCCAGACTTTTCGCGAAAGCCAGCAGGTCGTTGTTGAGCCTGTCCTTGTGCGTGTCTGCAAGGCCGTGCGGCGCACCGGCATAGACGATCAGTTTCGAGTTCTTGACCAACGTGGCTGCTGCTCGGGCCGATGCATCGATGGGAACGATCTGGTCGTCGTCGCCATGCACCACCAGAGTCGGAACGTCGATCTTCTTCAGATCTGCCGTGAAGTCGGTTTCCGAGAACGCTTTGATGCAGTCGAAAGTGGCCTTGTGGCTTGCCTGCATACCGGCCGCCCAGAACGAATCGATCAGCCCTTGCGAAATCTTCGCGCCGGGCCGGTTGAAGCCGAAGAAGGGGCCCGAAGCGATGTCCTTGTAGAGCTGTGAGCGATTGGCAATCTCGCCAGCACGGATGCCGTCAAACACTTCCATCGGCAAGCCGCCCGGGTTTGTCGCAGTCTTGAGCATCTGCGGCGGCACGGCAGCGATGAGCGCTGCGCCGGCAACCCGCTTGCTGCCGTGTCGGCCGATGTAGCGAGCAACTTCACCACCACCTGTGGAGAAGCCCACCAGGATTGCGTTGCGCAGGTCGAGCTTCTCCATAACCGTAGCCAGGTCGTCTGCGTACGTGTCCATCTCGTGCCCGGTCCAGGGCTGGCTGCTGCGGCCGTGGCCACGGCGATCATGGGCAACACAGCGGAACCCGCGCGATGCCAGGAACAGCATCTGCGCCTCCCAGCTATCGGAATTCAGCGGCCAACCGTGGCTGAAGACGATGGGACGGCCGGTGCCCCAGTCCTTGTAGTAAAGCTGGGTGCCATCCTTGGTGACGATGGTGTTGCTCATGGTCTGCTTTCCTTTTGTGATGCCGCGATCTGCGGCGTTCTTGGTCGAGGGGGATTGGGCTAGGGCCGATTCGGCCAGGCCGAGGCCAGTGATCGCCAGGACGCTGCCGCCCAGCACTTGCCGGCGCGACAGATTGGAGTGGGAATTGATTTCTTCGAGGGAATTCATGAGAGTTCCTAAGGGAGTATTGGTCGTATAGATTGCAGTTGGCCCGGGTTGCTTGCGAGTCGCGCTAGAGCCTGGGTGATGGGCTGCATCTCGCGTCCTGGGAGGCGACCGTTCCCCCGCTCCCGACCTATATGGTTAGCGTAAGTAGCGCAGCTCAGGCATGCAGCGCACCTAATGGGGCAACCGTTGTCTATCTTTAGTACTACTCAGACCTGGGATGTTCCAGCTGCAGATTGATCGGGCGCCTCTCCCTGGGTGTGAGTGAGTCGGGTCGAGAACCATCGTGCGGCTCCTTGGTGTTGACTGCCCATTGCGGTAAGCCTGGGTCTTTGCCCGCCAAGCCCATCCTTAAGATGAGAGCTGCGGGGTCTTCCGGCCATCTCGGCTATCGAACCAGGAGTCAGTCGTGATCAGCTGTGATCCTCGGGCGGCATCGGTTCGAGCGGACTGGGACCGGCAGCTTGGTGTTGGCCTCTCGATTGAAACTACATTGGCCAGCGCAAATGGTTTCGGCTCGCGCACGGTTGTGTGCAGCATGTCGAGTAGTTCCGCGAACTAAACTCTAATCTTGTCGCGCACCATGAGCTTGATGTGCGTGCGGGCAGCATTGGCGAAAGGTAGCTGGGGCCATGCGCGAGGCTGAACACCCCTACGATTCGCGCCAGCCACCAGCCACCAGCCACCAGCCACACGCCGATGCCATCGTTCACGAGGACCTTCATGCGGTTGGTGTCACCGGTTGGTGAACAAGTGCGCGTGGTGCGGATGTGCGGCACCGTAGATGCCTACGGCACGGGCTAGCGCGGCTTTGGTTCCAAGTCGCATGTCCGGCGGTTGCCCGGCCAGCCAGACCGCATCGACGCGGTCAACCCGGGACCTCGCGCAGCCAGGCGGCACTGCGAGCATCCAGTGGCAGTTCGGCTTGCGCCGCGGTGCTTCCCCGGCGGATCTCCACCGAGATGGTGTCCTGGACGTGCGCCGACGCCGGCGGCAGTGCGGCCTGCACATGTTGCGGCATGGGCAGTTGCACGAATGCCGGCATCACCGTCACAGTGTGCTTGTGCGTACTGCTCGGCACGCACTCATCAGCCTGCCGAGCAGCTGAACCCCGTCATTTCCTGCAAGCGCAGGTCGAGCACGACGGAGTCGAACGGGCGATCTAGCATCGCAACGGCGCAGTGGCCCGGAATCAAATTCGTCCAAAAGCTCTGTGATGAACCGCCCCGTGGCGGTCCAGTGAGGCAGTGTTGCCGCAGGAGGATTAACGCCAATTAACGGGCCTCGCAAACCGTTTCCAGCAGTGCTCGCCTAGAGTCGGTCCCATCAGTGATTGGAGAGAAGATCTTGAATCCGCTCTTCAATCCCCTACGAGAACTTGAGCGCCACAGCGACTCTTTGCCGGCGGCAGGTATCAACGCCGCACTGGCAGATGCTTCTGGGATCTCATTGTTCACGGTGCCTAGATGCTGTTCGATTCCGGTGACCGAGGTCGTGATCTGCGACTTCGTCAGCGGCGTGCTACGGCGTCGGTGCTCACACCTTTGAAAAGAGAACGGCGGAGATGTTCCAGAATCTTACGATTGCTAATCGCTTGAAACTTGGCTTCGGGCTCTTGGCTGCGATGCTGCTGGGTGCCAACTTACTTGCGCTTTGGCAAATGGGTGTGATGCGTGCGTCTACCAAGGAGATCACAACGAACTGGCTGCCCAGTGTCGAGTACGTGAATCAGATGAACACAAGGACCTCTGACTTCCGCGTTGCAGAGTTCCAACATGTACTAAATACCGACGAAAAGGCGATGGCCGGCATCGAGAAGATGTTGGCCGATGCCCTGGCGGAATTCGAGGACGACCAACGAGCCTATGTGCCACTGATCAGCAGCGACGAAGAGCGCCAGCTCTACGAAGCGTTTGTCGCTGATCGGAGGCAGTATCTGCAGATCCATGATCAGGTGCTATCCCTGTCGAGAAATAACGAGAACGACAAGGCTAAATCTTTGCTCGAAGGTGACTCTCGCAAACTGTACCGTAGCTCCAGCGCCAAACTTCTGAAGTTGATCGAACTCAACCACCTCGGTAGTGTCGCTGAAAGCAAGAATAGCGACAGCGCTTATGCCACGGCGCGCAATGCGATGGTCGGCTTTGCAGTGCTGGGATTGGCGGTAGCGCTGGCGGTTGCTGCATGGCTTATTCGGTCTATAGCGAGGCCGCTGAACCAGGCCTCAATGGCGGCGGCGCGTGTTGCCGCCGGTGACCTAACTGGCAAGATCGACATCACCACGCAAGACGAGGCCGGCCAGGTTTTACTGGCAATGGATCGCATGCAGGCCAGCCTTGTACAGGTGGTGTCCAACGTACGTAGAAACTCCGAAAGCGTGGCTACGGCCAGTGCGCAGATTGCCCAAGGCAACCAGGACCTGAGCCAACGCACCGAAGAGCAAGCCAGCGCATTGCAGCAGACTGCCGCCACAATGGAAGAGTTGGCTGTTACCACCCGCAAAAATGCCGACAGTGCCAAGCTGGCAAATCAGCTGGCTCAAAGCGCCTCGGCCGTCGCGGCCCATGGCGGTGAGGTGGTTAGCAACGTCGTCAATACCATGGACGGCATCAGCAACAGCAGCCGCAGGATAGGCGACATCATTGGGGTTATTGATGGCATCGCTTTTCAGACCAACATCCTTGCACTCAATGCCGCTGTTGAAGCGGCCCGAGCAGGTGAACAGGGCCGAGGCTTCGCTGTCGTGGCCTCCGAGGTGCGTAGTCTGGCGAAGCGAAGCGCTGAAGCGGCCAAGGAAATCAAGGCCCTGATCAGCCATAGTGTCGAGCAGGTGGAGCATGGCTCCGTGTTGGTTGACAAGGCGGGCAAGACGATGGTCGAGATCGTTGGCTCAATCCAGCGCGTGAGCGACATTGTTGCGGAGATCACGTCGGCTAGCGTTGAGCAAAGCTCGGGTATCGAGCAAGTCGGCGATGCAGTCGGCCAGATGGACCAGGTGACGCAGCAGAACGCTGCACTGGTAGAGGAGAGTGCAGCTGCTGCAGAAAGCCTTAAGGGCCAGGCTCAGCAATTAGTGCAAGCAGTAGCTGTGTTCAAGTTGTCTTAGCACAGATGTGTCATGAGTTCAGAAAAGGCGGTGCCTGGGCTGCCAGTCAGCATCTGAATTAAATGGTTAGCCACAGCAGCAACGACCACGTTGACCACGTTGAGGCGATGAGTGACCTGCTCTAGCAGAGCCAAGCACACGTCTCTTGGAGAGCCTGTCCACCTATTTAATCGCTCTCGCTCGCCCGCGCATGTCAAAGCCCAGTTATTTGTCGGGAGACCCGGCCGAGACCACCGTGACGAGCCAGTTGTCTTACGTGTGGCCGGAGCGAGTGCGCCCCGGGCAAACATCCTCACCAAAGCGCAATGGATCAATGATCGACATTCCTGCGGAACTAGAGCAGCGTTCTCCCCTTTTGGCCCAGGTTCCGGAGGGCGACTCGTGTCGAGCGAAAGCTTCGTCTGATGCGAGCGACATCTCCAGGTTGGCTGGCGACGCTCTGCTGAAGCACCTCTCTCCCGATGCAGCATTGCTCGACAGGACCTTAGGGATCCGGCGATTCCTCGGGAATGGGCAGCGCTACTTTTGTTTACCATCGGATCAGCTAGCACTGAGTGCACCGGAGCTTCTACCCACGCCGTTGCGCTTGGAGTTGTTGCGTCTTGTCGGCCGGCATGCAGAGTCACTAGAGGCAGAGACAGGCGAGGCGATTGAACTTGTCGCTGAGCGAGCTACTGTCACGTTGTCCCTCTACCCGGCTGATCTTGGGTTTCTATTGCTTGTTTTCAATCGAAGCGACCTGCCGGCGTGCTGGTCGATTGGTGTGGCGGACGGAGTCGGTGGGGTGGTGGTCGAGTCGCAGGCTGCGCTAGCCATCGCGGCGAAACATGAAAATGTTGGCGCCGTTGTCGTGGAACCGAAAGCATCGAACGAAGAACTTCAGTCGGTAGCCAAGGTTCTGCAGATCGCGAACAAAGAGTTGCAATCGGCAAACGATGAACTGGTCGCCAGAGCCCTGAAGTTTCAGCATCGAAACGACGAGCTTGATTTCATCCTCCAGGCAGTGAAGTCGCCGCTCCTGGTTCTGACAGACGGGCTGATAGTGGAGCACGCCAACCGGGCGGCGGTATCGCTGCTTGGTAGATCGGTGTGCGAAATCGGCGACAGCGCACTCCCTTCCACCGTCATAAATTGGGTGCAGGATTGCGTGCGGGATGCCACCCCCAGAGTCGGCGCGTTCAGTTTCGCCGGCAGTGACTTTGAGGTTTCATGTGAGCCTTATTTCTCCGGCTTCAACTCACCGGAAAATCAGTGCTCCGCAAACGCCAGCCGGTCGGATCGTCAGCGCTTTTTATTGATCTTCTGGGATCGGACCTTACAGCGCGCCGCCGAACGGACCGCTTTGGAGACGTTTGAGAGGCTGCAGGCAGCCCTCGATTTAGCCCCTGACCCTGTTGCAATCAAGCGAATGGACGGGACATATAGTTACGTGAACGCGCAGTTTTCGCAAAGCTTCGGGCTTCATCGGGATGTTCGCGGCATTGCAGAGGCAGACCTGTTGCCAACAGACCTTGCTCTGGAGCTAAGTGCTCTCAGTAATGAAGCGTTGGCGGGGCGCGTGGCAGTTCGGCGGGAGGTGCATTGGCAGCAGGCTGATCAGATGCGCAGCTCGCTATGCCTCGTTTTTGCGCTATTCGATGCTGACGACTGTGCGCACGCGACGGTAGTCGTATTCACGGACGTTACCTGCCTTCTGGAGGCGCGCGAAGATCTGCGTCGGCAGGCTGAAAAGCTACAGCAGGTCATCGATGGAATAGGCGACGCTGTTGTCGTCCTTGATCGCGATGGGAGGATCGAACAGTTCAACGAGGCTTGGCGACAGTTGGCTTGCGAGAGCGGTAATCCTGGTTTACTCGAATGCGATGTCGAGGACTCATACCTTACGCATTGCCTGAATAGAGCAGAGGCGACCTATCGGGGCTTACCTGAGTTGCTGCGAAAGGAACAGCCGTTCGAGTTCGAATATCCATGCGAAGTGCTATCGGAGAGTCGACGCTACTTGCTTCGTAGCACACCGCTCCCTACGGGCGGGGCGGTCCTTCTCCACATAGATATTACCGTTCGCTACCAAGAAGAGCTCAACAGGCGATTGACTCAGGCTGTGTTTGAGAACGCGAACGACATAATCTTGATTTGCAAGCCAGGTGGCGAAGTTGTGATGGCTAACCCGCAGGCCGTTGCCGTTTTCGAGCGACCCTGTCTCGCTGGTGCGCAGCTGTTCTCCCTTTTCAGTGAAGACTTTCTCGCGTCTACAGGTCGCGAGGTCCACCACCTGCTCAAGCGAGGGGAGTCTTGGCGCGGTGAAGCACAGGCGGTTGTCCCGGGCGGTCGTCTGATCCCTCTGTGGGGAAGCGCTGCGGTTGTTCGGAGTGATCAGAACACTCACAGTTACTGGATCGTGATCGCCTCAAACATCGCGCCACTTAAAGAGGCTCAATCCCTCTTGAGCCATCAAGCGTTTTACGATGAGTTGACGGCGCTCCCGAATCGCCGCTTCTTCCAAGAAAATCTAACAGCTGCAATTCATCGCTCCAATCGAAGCAACCAAGGTTTTGCATTAATCTTCATTGACCTGGACCGATTTAAGTTGGTCAACGACACCTATGGCCACAACGTTGGTGACGCCTTCCTGAGAGCTGTTGCGCAGCGCTTGCGCAGCCAATTGCGGGAAGTGGATTTTGTCGCCCGAATGGGCGGTGACGAGTTCACGGTGATTCTCGAGGGCGCCCAGCGGCAGGAGGACATTTCCCGCGTTTGCCAGAAGCTGATTGACTCTTTGAAGCCGGCTATCAAGATCGGTAACGTCGAACTCTTTGCCAAGTGCAGCATCGGCGTTTCCCGCTTTCCGTGCGATACCCACGAAGAAACCGGTTTGTTGCGGTGTGCCGATTTGGCGATGTACCACGCTAAACAAAGCGGCCGAGACCAGTTTTCATTCTATGAGCTGGCCATGAATGCAGAGAGCAGCAAGCGAGACGAGGTAGAAAACAGTATGAATTTGAGCCTTCTGTCAGGCGGCTTCTACCCAGTTTTTCAGCCCATCATCTGTGTGGAGACAAGGGAGCTTGTGGCTGTCGAGGCATTGATGCGATGGTCCCCGTCCGATGGCTCGGTGATTGGCCCTGAAACATTTATCCCAATCGCAGAAGAGTCAGGACTGATACACCAACTTGGCGAGATGATGCTTCGGGAGGCCGCGAAGCTGATCAGTCGCTGGGATGCTCACGGCATCGGTTCGATCAAGGTAAACGTCAACGTCTCTTCCGTGCAACTGCAGAAGAACTTCGCCGATGTGCTCGCGATGGTCATTGACCAGGAGCGCATTGCGCCATCCCGGCTGGTTATAGAGATTACTGAATCGGCCATGATGAAGAACTTTGATGCCTGCGTCTCGGAGCTCCACCGTATTCGCGCTATGGGTGTTTTCGTTGCGCTCGACGACTTCGGCACCGGCTACTCAAGCCTCGCACATCTGCGGCACCTACCCATCAGCGCTCTCAAAATGGATCGCTCATTTGTGAGGGACGTTCATTTGAGCCAGAGAGACCAGTCGATCTTTCGTGCCGTCCTGACGATGGCGTCAGAGTTGGGCATAGAGGTAGTCGCTGAGGGTGTTGAGTTCCAGTCGCACCTATCTGTTCTCTCTAGTCTAGGTTGCCGTTTGATGCAGGGCTATTTCTTTAGTCCCGCATTGCCAATCGGCGGAAAGCCAGATGCGCGCGAGTTTTCACCGTGGGTCAGCCAAATGTCCGCTGCGATGGCGTTTCGCGACCATGAGCTTGCGGACTAGCTAACTGTCCGTGAGTAGGGCTGCACAGGCAGAATCAGATTGTCCGCTCCCGATGGCCGAATGTGCGATGGAGGGAGCCGGGAGATCTCAATTCTGACCGCCGGCGCCAGTTATAACCGACATCACTACCGCACTCGCCACCTCTTAACAGCCTATTGGGGGAAAGTAAACCGCCTAAAGGGATAGCATGCACTCAGTCCTTGCAGTTTCGCTCGCGTGCGCCTGCAGAGGCTAAGCTGCCACCAACAAATCAATCAAATACAAGGCGGACGCGTTGAATATTTTGATTCTGAATAGCAGTGTGCTCGGGGACCGCTCTATTTCAAGGGCCTTGGTTGGAGAGGTGGTTCAGCGACTTATGCGGGCATCTCCTGGCTCTACATTCGTTCGTCGAGATTTTGGTTCGGAGCCTATTCCGCACCTTACGGCAGCTAATGTTGCCGGAATTCGGGCGGATCCCGACACGATCACGGAGCATGCGGCACGTCATATATCGGATGAACTGATATCGGAGCTTAGGGCTGCCGACACAGTAGTCATCGGCGCACCGATGTACAACTTCAGTATTTCAACCGGTTTACGCTCTTGGTTTGACTACGTCTTGCGCGCAGGCGTCACATTCAGCTACTCAGAGTCAGGGCCTAAGGGGTTGCTGACCGGCAAGCGCGTCATCGTCGTCAAGTCCCGAGGAGGCTCTTGTTCTGAGGGAGTAGGTCGAGAACTCGATTTTCAGGAGCCCTATCTCCGGCATCTGCTTGGCATCATGGGGCTAACGGACGTCACATTCATTCGGGCCGAGATGACCAACTACGCGCCAGATGTTCGAGAGGCATCTCTTGCCGCTGCTCGGCAAGCTATTGCATTGTTGGCGTGACTCAGTTCGCCGACCTACAAGCTTGAATTGAAAGTAGCTGTGATGAACAAGCAGTCTCCTGTTGATGCCACTAGCTCCACCATTAAGTCGCCCCGGGTTTTCTAGACACCTCTGAGCCTCAAACCTGAGGACCATTAGGAGGTGCCACGAGTAAGCAGAGATACCCTGAAGAGTTCAAGGCTGAAGCGGTCAAGTAGATCACGGAGCTTGGGCAGAAGGTGGCCGACGTGTCGGCCGGGCTTGGCGTGAGTCAGCACAGCCTGTACGAGTGGATGAAGGCGCGCCGAACACCACCTGGCGAGCGCCAGGTCCAGCTGGCGCAAACCGACGAACTGCGCCGCTTGAAGTCCGAGCTCAAGCGCGTGACCGAGGAGCGCGACATCCTCAAAAAGGCTGCAACGCAGTTTGCCAAGCAGTCCGGTTCACCGGCCACGACTGACAGGACTTCCTGCGCGACCATAACCAAGTCAGCAGCATTTGCCGTCCCGGCAACTGCCACGACAACGCCGTGGCCGAGAGCTTCTTCCAACTGCTGAAGCGTGAACGCATCCGCCGCCAGAACTGCTCGACCCGCGATCACGCCAGAACCGATTTCTTCAACTACATCGAGGTGCTCTACAACCCTAGCCGCCATCACGACACTGCCAGTGATTCGTTGCCGGCGGAGTTCGATAGACGCCATTTCCAACGGTTCAAATGTGTCTGGGGAACCCCGGGGCGATTCGAGAAATGATGATGCAGAGGCAGCGCACAACTCGCTTTATACCGAAAGCAAGAATATTTTTGAAAGAGCTTCAGTATCACTGCTCAAGCTAATATCACTCAATGATTAGGGTGGGCGGCCGGGTGTAAGTCTTCCGAAGAAAGTATGCATAGCGGCCCGCAATGCAGCCGCTTCAGGCGCTTTCACGGCACTGCCTGTTGGTGTCGCGGCCTACTTATTGATTGTGCGCTCAATTGCGTAGTCATCGGCTTAGACTGTGGCCGTTGGTCAAAGTTTCCATTGAATATGATCTGTTTCGAATATATTCTTGTAGCTCGAATTGTCCGACTTTGGTGCGAAGCAGTGTCTAAGGTAGTCCACACCAACATTAATCGCGGATCTAACTCTGGCTGGCGAGTATGGTTTACTGTGTTGACGAATTTAGAGACGGTTCGGCACACGGCCTTAGCTGCCCCGTTGCTTGCCTTGTTCTCTTTGCCGAGCCTGGCTGGTCCTATTGGGATACCTCCATGCACTTCAAAAATTCACGCCGTTCACATTACGCTAGTGGACCGCTCTGACATGGAAGTGATGGTGGGATCAACTGCCTTGATGCGTGAACTCACCGAGCGTATCCTCAAGGTGTCAGGGCTCGAATTTGAATTGGGCGAGGTTCCCTATTCGCGAGCAATCGCCGACTTTTCAGCGGGGCGCGCTCAAGTTCTTTTGATGGGTGAGGCTAGCCTGAAGGGAGTCGATCCGAATGGCGTGCGAGTGCCGATGATGAATATGCAGGTGGCGCTATATACCAGAATGCCTGCATATCGTTACCCCCTGGATGGTAATTCAGTGATAGGAACGTTGCGCGGCTTTCAGATCCCCGGACAACTCACTTCGTTCGGCGCTCAGCAGCAGAGCGCAAACAAGATTGAGTCTTTGCTGAAAATGCTTGCTTTGGGACGTATCACCCACGCAATCTTGGTCAAGGCTAACGCCGACATCTACATGAAGAATAATCCTGAAATTCGAAAGGCGATTGAGGTTTCTGCCATTGTCGGTGCATTGCAGGTTAATGCGCATATTTCGTCGAGACTGGGTCAGGCATGTACTGAGCGTTTAATGTATGCTGCCAGTAAGGTCCGGCTTTCTGAAATGGAGCGGATTTTTGCGAAAACTGTTCCTGAACTTGACTACAAGGAATTCAAGTATTGAAGCGACGGCTATTGTGAAGCTGAGTAAATCGCCGCAACCTAGCAGCCTATTGTAGGAAGTCAATCGGCCTAAAGGACTAGCATAAACTCATCCCTTGAGGTTTCGCTCGCGTGGGTCGGCAGAGGCTAAGCTGCGATCAGCAAGTCAATCAAATACAAGGCGGTCGCGTTGAATATTTTGATTCTGAATAACGGTGTGCCCGGAGGTGGCTCTGTCTCAAGGGCCTTAGTAGGAGAGGCGGTTCAGCGACTTCTGCGGGCATCTCCTGGATCTACATTCATTCGTCGAGATTTTGGTTCGGAGCATATTTCGCACCTGGCGGCAGCTAATGTTGCTGGAATTCTGCCGTATCCCGACACTGTCACGGAGCATGCGGCACCTCATATATCGGATGAATTGATATCGAAGCTTAGGGCTGCCGACACAGTAGTTATCGGCGCACCGATTTGCAACTTCGGTATTTCAACCCGTTTGCGCTCCTGGTTTGACCACGTCCTGCGCGCAGGGGTCAGTTCAATTGGTCTGGTGGACACCATCCTGGCCGTCATCAGCAGATCGCTCAAGATGAGGTGCCCGGACATTTATTGAGCTTGGTCCGGCTTTCGATGCTGTTGGGAGAAAGGGCGCGCTGAAACAATGCAAACGCTGTTCAGCCCGACGCAGATTCTTGAGTGGCCAAGTTGCCGTCCACACGCCTTAACTCCAAATGCTGCGAGTTCCACGCCATGCGGTGATCTTTCGTTCGATGACATTGAGGCGCTGGCTCGTGAAGCACCGGAACTCGACAACTATTAATGGAACCCAGCTTGTTTCTCCACACCCGACGCAACTTCCCTCTTCGGAAACGAAGGCTGCGTTTGACGGGATCTGGCGCGGTTTATCGGCCGCATGGTCCGGGAGGAGAGCGATCAAACTTTTCAAGTCTGAGGGTTGGTGACCGCCACGGTGTGCTGCACCTGCCCCAGCGTCTTCCCGCCTGCCGACTGACTGCCGCCGGCCAGGCATTACCGCCAAGCTGATTACGGAGAACTTCCCATGAAATTTCTTGCTGCCTTCAAAACAATGATGGGCGTGGGCCTGATGGGCCTGAGCCTTGTGGGGGCCGCCCATGCGGCCGAGTACGGCACCGCCGCCGAGGCCGAAGCCATGGTCAAGAAGGCCGTCACCTACATCAAGGCCAACGGTCCCGACAAGGCCTATGAAGAGTTCACCAACGGCAAGTCCTTCAAAGATAGGGACCTCTATGTCTTCGTCTACGACATGACCGGAAAGAACCTGGCCCATGGCGCCAACGCGAAGCTGGTCGGCAAGGACCTCAGCGGTCTGAGGGATCCGGAGGGCAAGATGATCGTGCAGATGGTCCTCGACACGGCAAAGACCAAGGGCAAGGGTTGGACCGGTGAGTTCAAGTTCCGCAACCCAGTCACGGAGAAACTCGAACCCAAGATCGTCTATGTTGAGCGTGCGGGCGACACGGTGATTGGCGCAGGTATCTACAAACAGTAGTCGAACGCTCCTGAAGCGACGGCGTCAATGTAAAAAACTCAGCGGAGACCTATCTGTGAATTTACGAAGTATGAAAATTGGGCTCCGTCTGGGTCTCGGTTTTGGCCTTATCCTGCTGGCAGCAATCGTGATGCTTGTGGGCGCAATGCTCAGCAATGGCGCTAGCCGCACGGCGCTGTTGGAGACCCTGCAGCGCGCTGCGGCGCAGGAGGATGTCGCAAACGAGATGCGCAACAGTTTGCTCAGCAGCGCCGTAGCCGTGCGCAATATGGGATTGCAGACCGAAGTCGCAGACGTACAGCGCAATGAGGCCGAAGCGAAAAAGCAGCGCGCCGCCTATCTCGCCGCCAAGAACAAGCTCGAAGCGACCGAGCTAAGCGCCGATGAAAAGGCGCTGCTGGCACGGCTGGGTGAGATCGATAGCCAGATGGACGCCTTCTTCAAGGAAGCGGTGGACTTGGCTGCGCAGTTCAACACCGAGCAGGCCGCCAAGATCATCACTGACAAGATCGATCCCCTGCTCAACAAGGCTGTGGTCGAGCTGGTTGCATTCATCAAGATCCAGAAGGCCAACAGCGTGGATGCGACTGAGCATGCCAATGCCGGTAACAGCGCCATTGTCGGCTTGATCAGCGCGGCCGGCATCTTGGTACTGGCCGCCGCCGCTCTGATGGCCTGGCGCCTCACCGTTAGCATCACCGGTCCGCTACAGACCGCGCTGGCCGCCACCGAACGAGTGGCGCGCGGAGACCTCGGCAGCGACATTCAGATCAGCGGCCGCGACGAGGCGGCCCAGCTGCTCAACGGCCTGCTGGAGATGCGCAACGGCCTGTCGCGCATGGTCAGTGAGGTGCGTCACGGCGCTGAGAACATCTCAACCGGGGCGAACGAGATTGCTGCCGGTAATACCGACCTGTCGCAGCGCACCGAAAGCCAGGCAAGCAGCCTGGAAGAGACTGCGGCCTCGGTCGAAGAACTCAGCGCTACGGTCAAGAACAATGCCGAGACGGCGCGCAAGGCCAACGATATGGCCAGCTCGGCCAGCGCTGCCGCGACCAAGGGCGGCGAGGTGGTCGGTCAGGTTGTAGCCACGATGGAGGGCATCAGCGAGGCCTCGCGCAAGATCAGCGACATCATCGGCGTCATCGACGGCATCGCCTTTCAAACTAACATCCTGGCGTTGAACGCTGCGGTGGAAGCGGCGCGTGCCGGCGAACAGGGCCGGGGCTTCGCGGTTGTTGCCTCCGAGGTGCGCAGCCTGGCTGGTCGTTCGGCCGAGGCTGCGAAGGAAATCAAGGCCCTGATCGGCGCCAGTGTCGAGCGCGTGGACGTGGGCAGCCGCCTGGTTGGCTCGGCCGGCGAGTCGATGAACGACATCGTCAGCCAAGTCAAGAGCGTGGCCATCTTGATCAACGAGATCAGTTCCTCCGCCCACGAACAGACCAGCGGCATCGGCCAGATCAATCAGGCTATCACCCTGCTCGACCAGGTGACGCAGCAGAACGCCGCACTGGTGGAAGAAGCAGCCGCTGCAGCCGAGAGCCTGAACCAACAGGCCGTGCGCATGGTTGAGGTCGTCAGCCTCTTCAAGCTCTAACTGGCCTAGCTTAGGTTTGACTCCCACTGAGGTATCTGAATGGGCTTGCGAACTAAGCGTCGGCGCACTGGTGCTGCGGCGCAATTGCAGTTATTACTCGAAACAGATTTGTGGTGGTGGGGAGCTCAAGTAGTTAACAGGAGCCATCTAGGCCTGTCCCGACCGCAAACGTGGATTCCTCACGACATACAAGCTCCTCCTGCGCCAGATAGCACCCTATCCTCCGACCCAAGGAGGATAAAAATATGGCGGTATTAATTCCTGCAATGAGCGCCTGTGCTGGGCGCATGACGCCGGGCGAGCGGCGAATTGCAGAGCGTCTGGAACGCAAGCTCGATGAGGACTACATGCTTTGGTATGACGTCCCCGTCGGCCCTAAGCAGACTCACCCCGACTTCGTCATCATTCATCCCCGCCGCGGCATCTTGATCCTCGAGGCGAAGGACTGGCTGCTCGAGACTATCCAGGAGGCCAGCCGGGAGACCTGGACCATACTCGGCGACAACCGACTCAAGTCGGTCGTCAATCCGGCGACTCAGGCCCGCCACTGTGCGATCCAGGTCGTCAACGCCTTGGAACGAGACGCCGAACTAATTCATGCTGATGGTCCCCACCGCGGCAAGCTGGCCTTCCCCTGGGGGAGCGGTGTGGTCCTCACCAACATCACCCGCAAGCAATTCGAGCAGGCAGGCCTCGACCAGGCGATCGAGCCCCATCTCGTTATCTGCAAGGACGAGATGCTGGAGTCCGCAGAGCCAGAGGCGTTCCAGCAGCGACTGTGGAACATGTTCCCCCATGCGTTCGGCAAGGCCATCTCGGTGCCACAGCTCGAGCGGGTGCGCTGGATCATGTTCCCGCAGGTGAGACTCCCGGTTCAGGGCAGCCTCCTCTCGGAAGATCCGCAAGAGTTGCCCAGCATCATGCGCGTGATGGACATACAGCAGGAGCAATTGGCTCGCAGCCTCGGGGAGGGCCACCGCGTAATTCACGGGGTAGCAGGCTCCGGCAAGACGATGATCCTGGGCTACCGGGCCGAGCTGCTGGCAAAGGCTCCCTCCAACCGGCCCATCCTGGTTCTTTGCTACAACGAGCCCTTGGCGGTGAAGCTGGCCGCCTTGTTTGCCGCCAAGGGCCTGACCGAAAGGGTGCACGTTCGGAATTTCCATAAATGGTGTCGACAGCAACTGGTGGCGTACGGACAGCCCATCCCGCCTCAAGGCCCGGGGATGTTCGACCAGATGGTCCACAACGTGATTCGCGGCGTCGACCGCAAGCAGATTCCCTCCGGGCAGTACCAGGCGGTGCTGGTCGATGAAGGCCATGACTTCCAACATGAATGGCTCAAGCTGGTCACGCAAATGGTCGATCCCGAGACCAACAGCTTGTTGATCCTGTACGACAGCGCACAGGATATTTACGGCAAGAGCCGGGCTCGCGGCTTCAGCTTCAAGAGCGTAGGCATACAGGCCGCTGGCCGCACCACGATCCTCAAGATCAACTACCGCAACACAAAGCAAATCTTGCAAACCGCCAATCGCGTTGCAGCCGAGTTTCTGCAACCTGACGTGCAGGACGAGGATGGCGTACCTCTGGTTCAGCCGCTGAGTTGTGGCAGGGACGGGCCGGAACCCCTGATCGTCCGCGTGCCTACGGCAAATCAGGAGCCCTCGACGATTGCCGAGCTCCTATCAGCCGCGCATCAGGAAGGCCATGCGTGGGGTGACATGGCTGTTCTGTGCCGGGACCACAGCACCATGGACCAATGCGCTAGGAGCTTGGACTATCGAAGGTTGCCACATCATGTCCGGCACCGCTCGGGCGACTTCGATCCACTGGCCAACACGATCAAGGTGATGACAATGCACGCCAGCAAAGGGCTGGAATTTCCAGTCGTGGCGATTGCGGGCGTCGGACAGATGCCGCAAGGCGGCGAAGAGCCAGCAGACGAGGCGAAGCTCTTCTATGTCGCGGCCACACGAGCGACGCAAAAGCTCATCGTGGCGGTTTCTGGCGACGGCGCCTTCGCGAAGGCCTTGGTGTGATTGCTATCCCCGTGACGGTGAGGGATGGCTACAACGGGACGGATTGCGCGTATCGTTACCCGCATGAAGGCCGAGGCTTATCGCCATCGCTGCCGACGAAGATTCGAGTGCTGATGGGCTCCCTGATTGAGCAGCGCGAGCGGCTCGCAGAGAAATCGCGTGAGGTTGGCAGTACAAGGTATCGGCGAGGAGGTAAAGGCGTCGTGAGGCGGAGATGACTCGCCTGCATGCCGGGAGTGCTTAGGCTTGGCAGACCTGACGAGCAGCTTTGCAGCGAATGCAGTCCGTGGCCTACGCCGAACGGACTCACGCTATGTGGCACTTGGTTGTCGTTGGGTATACGTCCGCCCAAGTCACCTTGAAGTCCGGTGGCCGGCCGTGGATGTTTATGTCCACGACGAGGCGGACACGATCCTTGCAGTTGCGCTTGGCGACTTCAAGATGAATTGGCCGGACGGATACATGCGAAGCGGGATTAACGCCAATTAACGGACTTCTCCAACCCTGCCCAGCACTGCTCACCTAGACTCCGACCCATCAGCAGCAACCGGAGAGAAGACCTTGAATTCGCTCTTCAATCCCCTACGAGCGCTTACGCGCCACAACGATCCTTTGCTTGCGGCAGGTATCAATGCCGCGCTGATGGATGCCCCTGGCATAAAGGTGGTCACGTCGCCCAGCAGCGGCTCAATTCCGGAGGCCGAGGTCGTGATTTGCGATTACGACAGCGGTATGGCGTGGACTCATCATCATCGTTTCCGCGCATCGGGAGCGCAGAACTCTCCGCGAGTCGTCGTCATCACATGGCGGGACAGCGAGTCTGACGTACGGGCTGCACTTCAGTCAGGCGTTGGAGGCTATTTACTTGGCAGCTGCGGGATCAATGAGTTCGTGGAGGCGGTTCGTGTCGTGGGTCGAGGCTCGCCTTACCTGTGCGAAGTCGCCGCAGCGCACGTCGCGATTAGCTTGACGCGCACACCATTGACATTCCGGGAGAGCGAGATCCTCCGATTGATGGCAAGCGGTCTTTCGAACAAGCTGATTGCATCCGAGCTGAACATCGCACTGGGAACAGTGAAGTCACACGCAAAGGCGGTACTTGACAAACTGGGGGCCAGGAGCAGAACGCAAGCGACAGTGCTTGCCGCCCACCAGGGATTGCTCGGCCCAGGTTCTCCGCTGAGGCAGGTTGTTGCCCTGCGAACGCAGCCAGCTACTGAGAGGCGGCTCCCGCCAAGTCACCGGCAGGAGTGGATCACGGCTCAGCCGACCCCAGTTGGTTGATTGGCGTGATTCAGTTCTCTATGCGGTTCGATCCGGATGATTGAGTGGCCAACTGTTGCCGCGTCTTTCACCTTTTGTCCGAATCTAGCAAGTGTATGCATCCTTCTTGCCTCGGAGGACTCTGCTTGCACGCTTGGGCTTTGCCGCCTTGATGTGCGGAGCTGTGTCTCTCACAAGCTATGAGAGGAAGGTCGGCGACGTGTAGGTCTCGTGCATCGGGCGCATGCGCCACAGACTCATCGCCGAGAAGCCGGTCGTGACGGGGAAGGATCGCTTGAGGTCTCTGGAAAGCCGCTCGACAACACTGTCGCCCTAGCCTTGCACAGCGTGCTATTCGCGAATGGCGGGGCCGATGTCCCAGTACAAGCCCACCAGTTCCGAGTTGACGGCACGCGCCGCAGTGAGTCGTGCAGATGTGATGCGCGACTTGAGGTCGGCGACAGAAGCGCCGTCGTCGAAGGCGAGGGCGGTATTGGCTCGCATCGATGGCAATGTAAGACTGGCGATTGGTGCTTGTCTGGTTAGCGCGTCGTACGCAGGCTCGCTGAAGCCGTTTCGCGCCGAGGCTTGGCGGCCTTGGACCGCGTTACAGCGCCAGTGAGCTCACCCGCCAGCAGCTCGAGCGCCTCACGTTTCTCCAGCATGTAGTCGTGCCCATCGTAGTGCCGCGCTTGGATGCCAGTAAGCCCATGCGATTGAACGTGCCCGCGAATTTCGCGGCTGATGCGGTTCGCAGCCAACAGCGTCTCTACGCCTGATCGAACGCGCTTGAGCTGAAAACCTTCAATCGCATCACCGACAGCCTGCGCTGCCCAGCCCGACAAGGTCGTGCCTGAGATGGGCTTGACGCCCTTCGTCGTGGAGAAGACATGGTCGCCGACGCGCTCGAATCCCTGCAGGTCGCGCAGGGCCGCCTTGATGATGGGCACAGTGTGTGCTCGCGGGCCTCGCCCTGGGCGGCCCTTGGTGTCATGGATCGTGATCGAGTCGGCGCGTACGTCCGCCCAGCGCAGACGCACGAGCTGCTCAATGCGTTGGCCGCCGGTGAGCAGGTGCATGCGCAGGCAACGACCGCGCAGCCCCGGCAGCTTCTCGATCAAGTGCCAGTAGGTGCGGAGTTCATCGGCGCTCAGCGGACGCTTGTCCGCGCCGTCGAAGCGCCCATCGCGGCGCGTCTGAGCTGCCGGGTTGGTCTGAACGGCGTAGGCCTTGAATGCGACCGGAATCGACGCTGTCACGCGCACATCGACGGCGCACTGGAAGGCCGCCCGCAGATAGGCGCGGAGCTTGTTCGATGTGCGCCCCTTGCCCTGCTCAGTCAGCCGTCGCAGCATGTCGATCACCTGGTCCTGGGTGATTTCGCTTGCCGGCGTCTGGGCCAGCGCTGGCCAGGCTTTCACCACATGCAGATCGAAGAGGTTCTTCGCCTCGCGGGCGCTGATACGGCCTTGGTTCGCCTGGTGCTTGACGTAATCATCAAGCAGCTTGCCCAGCGAATGCGTGGCCCGGGTCGCCGCAGCCTCCTTGTCGGCCACATACTGCCGGCGCTCAATGGCCTTGGCCTCCTTGAGACCACCGATGCCTTGAAGCTTCGTATGCTTGAGAGACAGCTGGCGGCACCGTTCGCGGGCGGCAGCGACGCTCAAGCCACGTGATGTCGGCTCCAGCTTCTTGGGCGGCGACACCGGGTCGTAGGGGCCGAGCGGCTCGCGGTGCGTGCGGCCCTCGTTTGCGTAACGCCAGTAGAACTGGACCGCGCCCGTACTCAATCTGCGCGCCTGCAAGGAGCCGCCTTGCTCCAACTTCTCGATCGTGATGAAGGCTCCGGCGGGCAGCGCCAGAAGCTGTTTTGGCAGCGCCAAAGACGCTGGTGCCAGTCCGCTCATTTTTGTCCTCCAATTTCCTGGTGCCAGTCTGGTGCCAGTTTCAGAGAGGATGCTAAGAGATCGCCTGGAACGGCGGTAGACGTAACCTATTGATTTATAAGGATATGCTCGTCCCGAAAAATCTCGCAAAATCCCGGTTTGAAGTTCTCATAATCCTTTGGTCGCAGGTTCAAGTCCTGCACGGCCTACCAAAAATTATGTTTGCGAATCAAGGGCTTGCGTATGCAGGCCCTTGCTGCTTTCGGTTCAGGGCGCGTTCTGGGACATGGTGTGGACATCCCAAAGTGCTCAGCTCATCGCCGCGCTGAGGTCGCCGCGACGACTGACTCGGTGATGACTCTGTCGAGTAGGCTTGTCCTCCCTGCCGGCGTGCTATGTCGATATGGATGCCGGTCATTCGTCGATGAGATGCGAGGCGCCATCCTCAGGTGGGCGCGCCGAGCGTTCAACTGAACAGGAGTGAAGACATGCCATACATCGATGGTTTCGTGATCGCGGTCCCCACCGCCAACAAGCAGCAGTTCATAGAGCACGCGCGTCATTTCGATTCGCTATTCATCGAGCTCGGCGCGATCCGTGTGATCGAAGCCTGGGGCGACGATGTTCCCGACGGCAAAGTCACCGACTTCCGCCGCGCAGTCCAGGCCACGGCCGAGGAGACGGTGGCTTTTTCGTGGGTCGAATGGCCTGACAAGGCCACACGCGACGCAGGTATGAAGAAGATGATGGAAGACCCGCGCATGGATCCCGCCACACCCGGCAACCCGCCGATGCCCTTCGACGGCAAACGCATGATCTTCGGCGGCTTCGAGCAGGTGGTCGAAGTGAAGGCCTGAACAGGGGTGTCGCCGGGGCGCCAGCATCCAGTCGGCCGACACTCCCTGTTCGCGCGCCGGCAAGTCGGCGACATAGGTCGACAGGGTCATGCAAGCCTTGATACGCTGCACGGCGGGCCTGAATAAGACGGGCAGGGCGAGGATCAAGAACAGGCCGCGCCCCTGCGGGCTTGCAGGTCCTTCATCAGAACTGTTCAGCCCCTGAGTCGCACAGCGACCCCCAATGGAGGCCGGAGACATGGACAACAAGGATCTCGAGCGCCTGCCCTGCGTCAAGCAGGGCCTGTGGTTTCATGGCGGGGTCAGCGCCTGCCACGTCCGCATCGTGCACCACCACCTGCTCATGGGCAGCGGCGATGACGACGACCCGCCCGAACTCGCGCGCGATCGCGTCGCCGACTGCTACTACGTGCTCTTCGACCTGCCCCATGCTGACTGGCACAACGGCGGCGCCGCGCTGTCGCTGCGCGAGGCGGTCTTCATCGCGCAGCGCCGGCTCGGCCCCATGCTCAGCTGGAGCGATTGAGCCGGGGCGCCGGCAGCCCCTAGACTGCCCGGATGCCCCATGCCGTTTCCCGCCTGCGTGCCGCCTGCCTCGCGCACAGCAGCAACCGCCCCCATCTCGATCGCGGCACACCCCGCAAAGAGCGCTGTGCGCGCTGCCGCCTGATTCCCAGCCACTGCATGTGTGCGTTGCGGCCGCAGCTGGTGGCACCGCCGCGCGCGGCCCTGTGCCTGATCATGGCCGAGTTCGAGCCGCTCAAGCCCAGCAACACGGGCTGGCTGGTGGCCGATGTGCTTCCGCAGACCCACGCTTTCGCCTGGTCCCGCGTCGCGGTCGATCCGGCGCTGCCGGCCTTGCTGGCCGATCCGCAGTGGCAGCCCTATCTGGTGTTTCCCGGCGAGTTCGTGGCGGCGCCCGAGCGGGTGGTCAGCGAGCCCGCGCCGCCGCCGTCCGACGGGCGCCGCCCGCTGTTCGTGCTGCTGGACGGCACCTGGTCCGAGGCGCGCAAGATCTTCCGCAAAAGCCCTTATCTGGACCGCTTGCCGGTGCTGAGCCTGAGGCCCGAGCAGCTCTCGCGCTACCGCCTGCGCCGCTCCAGCCACGAGCACCATTTCTGCACCTCCGAAGTGGCCGCGCTATGCCTGGCCCTGGCCGGCGATTTGTACGCCGCGCAGACGCTGGAGGCCTATCTGGATGTGTTCAGCGCCCGCTACCTGAGCGCGCGGCAGAGCGTGCCGCCGGACCCGCAGGACGCGGCCCACCAGCGGCTGCGCGACCTGGCCGCGCCCCCGCGCTGAGGGCCGCAGGCCTCAGTGCGACATCAGCACCGGCACCGTCATCGCGTCCAGCAGCCCGCGTGTGGCTCCGCCCAGCACCAGCTCGGTCCAGCGCGAGTGGCCATAGGCGCCCATCACGATCAGGTCGGCGTCCTGATCGGTCGCGCGCGACAGCAGGGCCTCGGCCACACCGATCTCGCTGCGTTCCTCGCGGGCCTCGGCGGCCACGCCCTGCCAGGCCAACCATTGCTGCAGCGCCGCGAGCCGCGGCCGCAGGTCTTCATCCTCCAGGCTCTCACGCCAGCTCAGCAGCTGCACGCTTTGCGCCTGACGCAGCAGCGGCAGGGCATCGTTGAGGGCGCGTGCGGCCTCGCGGCTGTCATCCCATGCCACCAGGGCGCGTTGGCCCAGGGTCTTGAAGCTGGCCGCATAGGGCAGCAGCAGGGTGGGGCGGGCGCTGTGCAAAAGGACCTGCTCGAGCACGGCGCGCGCCTGGGTGTGGCCGGGCCTGTCGGGGTCGGGCTGGCTCATCAGCAGCAGGTCCGAGCAATGGGCATGGCGCACCAGCGAGGACGCGGTGTCCGCCGGGTCGACGATCACCTCGCAGGAGCGCAGACCAGCGGCGGCACAGGCGGCGCGAAACAGCGCGGCGGCCTGATCGGCCTGCTGCTGCAGCAGCTCCCAGGCCATGGTGTTGAACTCGGCCAGCGCCGCGCCGGCCTCGGGAACCACCGGAAAATTCAGCAGCCCGGTGGGCGCCAGGCCGACCAGATGGCATTCCATGCGCTGCGCCAGCGCGATGGCCTGTCGACTGCGCTCGGTGCATTGCGGGGTCTGATCCAGGTGGACGAGAAGGCTGCGATAGCTCATCGGGGGGCCCTGCGATGGATGGTGCCGGTGCAGGCCAGTCTAGGCATTGCGGCCGCGTGGGCCTTGAGCCAGATCAATCAAGCCGGCGGAATCTCATCGCCCATCTTGATCAGGCCCTTGGCGACGAAGCGCTTGAAATCGCCCAGCGGTATCGCCGCCGAGCCATGGGTCTCGCCGTCGACCCAGCTCAGCGTGGCGTCGGCTCGGGTGGTCTGGACCTCGATCGGCCCCTTGCGTATCACGATGCTGGGGCCGTCGCCTTCGCGGTACTCGACCTTGCCGGTGATGAGGGCGGTCTGTGTCATGAGCGTCTCCAGGTTTGCCGTGAACAGGGCTCAGCATCGTCCCCGCAGCGCTCGCCGCGAAGCGGACGGCCCCGCCTGCGGCTGTAGCCCTTGTCCTACCCGCGCGGCGCCCGGACCGGTTCTTCTCGCTTAATGCACGCTTAATCGCCAGCCCCGAGCATCCGCTCCCATACCGACCCGCCGCCCCTGGCGGGTTTGCGAAGGAGTGAACTTGCTGAGCGCTGCCTGTTGTTTCTCGCCCCCGTGCTCCGACACCCGAACGTCGGTTGCGGCGCCCCTCGCGGCAGGCTCGCGTCTGCGGCTGCATCGGCCCGGCGAGCCCGGCCGCAAGGCCGTCGAGGCCTTCATCGCCGCCATCTATGCCCAGCGCTTCGGCGCCACGCTGCGGCAGTTCGCGCCGCTGCTGCTGAGCCTGTGCGACGAGAGCGGCGAGCACATCGTTGCGGCCGCCGGCTACCGGCCCGCCAGCGAGACGCTGTTCCTGGAGCGTTATCTGGCGGCGCCTATCGAGCAGCTGCTGGCCCGCCAGGCCGGCGCGGCGACGCCGGCACGCGGGCGCATCGTCGAGGTCGGCCATCTGGCCGCGGCCCGCTCCGGCGAGGGCCGGCGCCTGATCATGCTGATGGGACCGCACCTGGCCGAGCAGGGTTTCGAGTGGGTGGTCAGCACACTGACCACCGAGCTGCGCCATCTGTTCCTGCGCATCGGCGTCACGCCGCTGGCCCTGGGCCTGGCCGACCCGGCCGTGCTGGAGCCCGACGAGGCGCGGCTGTGGGGCAGCTATTACGAACACCGCCCGGTCGTGCTGGCCGGCCATCTGCCGCAGGCGCTGCAGCAGCTGGCCCGTCGTCGTGCAGATCGTGCAGCCAGGCAGGCCTCATGAGCGGGTTGCTGCTGGGGCCCGGCGCCGCGCTGGAGGATGGGCGCCAGACCTGGGCCCGCGAGGCGCTGGAGAGCGCCGCCCATGGCCTGGCGCGCCGCCTCCGGGCCGAGGGCACGCGCGTGCTGGCCACTTTGATGGACAACTCCGCCGCCTGGGTCATCGCCGACCTGGCCGCAGCGCTGGCCGAGGTGGTCCATGTGCCCTTGCCACTGTTCTTCACGCCCGAGCAGCTGGGCCATGCGCTGCAGGCGGCCGCGGTCGACACGCTGCTGGCGCCCGCCGCGCTGGCCGCGCGCTGGCCGCAGGCGCCGGCCCAGCCGTGTGAACTCGCCGCTCAGGCCCTGGTATGCCTGCGTTTGCCGGCGCCGCCGCTGGCTCTGCCGGCCGGCACGGCCAAGATCACCTTCACCTCCGGCAGTACCGGCGCGCCCAAGGGCGTCTGCCTCGATGGCGCGGCGTTGCAGCGGGTCGCGGCCGGGCTGGTGCAGGCGATGGCGCCGCTGGACATCCGCCGCCATCTCTGCGCGCTGCCCTTCGCGGTGCTGCTGGAGAACATTGCCGGCCTGATGGCGCCGCTGCGGCGCGGCGCCAGCTGCGTCGTGCTGCCACTGGCCGAGCTGGGGCTGACGGGCTCATCGAGCTTCGATGCGGCGCGCTTTCATGCCGCCGTCGTCGCGCAGCGGCCCGACAGCCTGATCCTGCTGCCGCAGATGCTGCGCGCCTGGGCGGGCTATCTGTCGCGCAGCGGCCAGCGCGCGCCGGCTTCGCTGAAGCTGGTGGCCGTCGGCGGCGCGGCGGTCGGCGCCAGGCTGCTGGACGATGCCCGCGCGCTGGGCATCCCGGCGTACGAGGGCTACGGCCTGTCGGAGGCTGCCTCGGTGCAGACCTTGAACCTGCCCGGCGCCGACCGTCCCGGCAGCGCCGGCCGGCCGCTGCCGCATGCGCGGCTGCGCGTCGCGGCGGACGGCGAGATCGAGGTGGCCGGCAGCCTGTTCGCCGGCTATCTGCGCGATCCGACGCCGGTGCCCGAGTGGTGGCCCAGCGGCGATCTGGGCCATATCGACGCCGACGGCTTCGTCCACATCAGTGGCCGCAAGAAACACCTGCTGATCACCGCGTTTGGCCGCAATGTCTCGCCCGAGTGGGTGGAGACCGCGCTGCGCGGCGAGCCGGCGATCGCCCAGGCGGTGGTCTTCGGCGACGGGCAAGCGGCGCTCAGCGCGGTGCTGTGGCCGCTGCAGACCGCTGCCGACGAGGCCGAGCTGCAGGCCGCCGTCGATGCCGCCAACACCCAGTTGCCCGACTACGCCCGCATCCGGTCCTGGGTGCGCGCCCGCGCTGCCTTCGGCCCCGAGACCGGCCTGGCCACCGCCAACGGCCGGCCGCAACGCCCCGCCATCTGGGACCGCCATGCCGACGCGCTGGCCTGTCCCGCTTGATTGATCCACCGCTTGCCCCATCGCTTCAAGGACTTGTCACCGATGTCTTTCCATACCCAGCTGCTGGCCCAGACTGCCGATGCCCGCCAGGCCCTGCTCGGCACGCCCATCATCCAGGGCTGCCTGCGCGGCGAGGTCTCGCTGCCCAGCTATATCGCCTTCCTGACCGAGGCCTACCACCATGTGCGCCACACGGTGCCGCTGCTGCGCGCCTGCAAGGCCGCACTGCCCGAGCGCAATCGCTGGCTGGAAGGGCCGCTGGACGAGTACATCGAGGAAGAGCAGGGCCATGACGAATGGATACTCAACGACATCAAGGCCTGCGGCGGCGATGCCGAGGCGGTGCGCCACGGCAGGCCCGGCGCGGCCACCGAGCTTATGGTGGCCTATGCCTACGACACCATCGCCCGCGTCAATCCGCTGGGATTCTTCGGCATGGTGCTGGTGCTGGAGGGCACCAGCGTCTCGCTGGCCCTGATGGCGGCCGACCAGATCCAGCAGCCGCTGGGCCTGCCCGATGCCGCCTTCAGCTATCTGCGCTCGCACGGCACGCTGGACCGGGAGCACATCCAGCACTTCGAGCTGCTGATGGCGCAGATCGAGGACCCGCGTGACCAGGCCGACATCATCCATGCGGCGCGCGTGTTCTTCCGCCTCTACGGCGATGTGTTTCGCAGCCTGCCGCTGCCCAAGCCGCAAGCCGCCGAGGCCCTGGCATGAAGGCCGCCCAAGCCCGTGTGCTGCTGACCGGGGCCTGCGGCGGCATCGGCCGCGCGGTGGCCGACAGCCTGCTGCAGGCCGGCGCCGCGCTGCTGCTGGTGGGCCGCTCGCCGGCCCGGCTGGCCGCCCAGGTTCATGAGCTGGGCCAGCGCCATGGCGTCGAGCCGGCGCGGCTGCGCTGGGTGGCCACCGATCTGGCCCAGGCCGAGCGCCTGCGGCCGCTGGCCGAGATCGCGGCCGACTGGGGCTGCAATGTGCTGGTGCATGGCGCCGGCGCGCCCAGCTTCGGCCGGCTCGAAACCCTGGAGCCCACTGCGATACGCCAGTTGCTGGACATCAATCTGCTCGCACCGATGCTGCTGAGCCAGGCGCTGCTGCCGCATCTGCGCTGCCAGCCGCGCGCGCAAATCATCTGCATCGGCTCGGCGCTGGGGCGGTTGGGTCTGCCGGGCTTTTCTGCTTACAGCGCCAGCAAGTTCGGCCTGCGCGGCTTTGCCGAGGCGCTGCGCCGCGAGTTGGGCGACAGCCGGGTGCGGGTGCAGTATCTGGGCCCGCGCAGCACCCGCACCGAGTTCAACAACGCCGGCGTGCAGGCCTATAACCGCGCCACCGGCACCGCGATGGACGCGCCCGAGCGGGTTGCCCAGGCCCTGCTGCGCCTGCTGGAGAGCGAGGGCGCCGAGCGCTTCATCGGCTTTCCCGAAACGCTGGCGGTCCGGCTCAACGGCCTGGCCGGCCCGCTGCTGGACGGCGCCTTCACCAAACACCGCCGCAGCCTGCCGCCGCTGCTGCAACAACCGTCCCCGGACGGCGCCCCCGCGACCCTCACTTGCTGACAAGGACTCACCCATGAAGATTTCATTGCACCTGAGCATGCTGCTTGCTTTGGCTGGCGCACCGATGGCCCAGGCCGCCGCTGTCGACGACGCCGTCACCGAGATCCAGCACGACTGGGAGGTGATCCGCTACCAGACCCCGGCGGCCGAGCGCGAGAAGCGCTTCGAGGCCCTGGCCGCCAAGGCCCACAAGCTCAGCGAGAGCTTTGCCGGCCGCAGCGAGCCGCTGGTCTGGGAGGGCATCGTCGTCAGCTCCTGGGCTGGTGAAAAGGGTGGCCTGGGCGCGCTGGGCCTGGTCAAGCAGGCCAAGGCGCTGTATGAAGCGGCGATACAGATCGACGGCAATGCGCTGGACGGCTCGGCCTACAACAGCCTGGGCGTGCTGTACTACAAGGTGCCGGGCTGGCCGATCGCTTTCGGCGACAAGGCCAAGGCGCGCGAGCTGCTGCAAAAGGCGCTGGCGCTGAATCCCAAGGGCATAGACCCGAACTTCTTCTATGCCGAGTACCTGATCGAGACCAGGCAGCCGGCCGAGGCGCAGACCTATCTGGAGCGCGCGCTGCAGGCGCCGGCCCGGCCCGGCCGCCAGATCGCCGACACCGGTCGGCGCGAGGAGGCGCGGGCTCTGCTCGAAAAGACCAAGTCCCGCTAAGCCTGGCTGAGCCCGGCTAGGCCCGACTCAGCACGGCCCGGAAGCCGCGCCCGTCGGCGCCGGCGCCGAACGCCAGCTTCAGCCGGTGCAGCGCGGCGATGCGCTGCACGATGGACAGGCCCAGGCCGCTGCCGCTCTCCGCCTGGCCCTCGCTGCGGTGGAAGCGTTCGCCCAGGCGCGCCAATTGCTCGGCCGTCAGCGGCTCGCCCGCGTTCTCGACGCTGAGCCGCCCGGGTTCGAAGCGCAGCGTGGCCGTCGTGCCCGGCGGCGCGTAGCGCAGCGCGTTGTCCAGCAGATTGCGCAGCAGCACCATCATCAGCTGCTCGTCCCCCAGCAGCGGCAGCGCATGCTCGCCCGGCGCCGGCCAGTCGCAGGCCAGCTCGATGCGACGGCGCTCGGCCAGCGGCAGGCAGTCGCTGATCACCTGCTCGACGATGGTCGGCCAGTGCAGCTCGCTGCTGTGGCCCAGGCCGGCGCTGGCCTCCAGGCGCGAGAGCGCCAGCATCTGGGTGACCAGGCGGTCCATGCGCTCCAGCCCGGCACCCAGCTTGGCCTCGGCGGCGGCGCGCTCCTCGGCGCTGGCCGAGCGGCGCACGACATCCCATTGCGCGCGCAGCACGGCCAGCGGCGTGCGCAGCTCATGGGCGGCATCGGCGGTGAAACGGCGCTCGCGCGCCAGCATGGAATCGATGCGCTCGAACAGGCCGTTCATCGCCCCCACCAGCGGCTTCAGCTCGGCCGGCGCATGGCTTTGCGGCACCGGCTGCAGATCATTCGGGCCGCGGCCCTGCAGCTCGGCGGTCAGCTGGTGCACCGGAGCCAGCGCCCGCCGCACCGCCCAGGCCATCGCCAGCAGCAGCACCGGCAGCACCAGCAGCCAGGGCCCGAGCTGGCTGGCGGTGAGGTCGAACACCAGTTCGTCGCGTTCATAGGCCTTCTGCCCGGCTGCCACCAGCCATTGCCCGCCGGCTGATTGCAGGTAGTAGACCCGCCAGGGCTCGGCCTCCAGCGTCAGGTCGACAAAACCCGCCGCCTCGGCACGGCGCGGCAGCTGCACACCCTCGCGGTCGGACAGCAGCAGCTGGCCGCCGGCATCCCAGACCGCGATGGCCAGATCGCGCACATCGGCTTCGCCGGCATCGGCCGCGCCTTCGGTTGGTGCTGCGGGCACCCGCTCGCCCGGCTGGGTCGAACTCAGCGTCGCCTGCACCTGGCGGGCCAGGCGGATCATCTCGGTATCGAAGAGCTCATTGACCTCATGCCGGGCCCGGTCCACCGAGATGAACAGCGCCACGCCCCAGACCAGCGGCGCACACATCAGCAGATAGAGCAGCAGCCGCCGCTGCAAGCTCATTGGGCCTCCTCGGCCGCGCCCAGCGCATAGCCGACGCCGCGCACGGTGCGCACGATGGCCGGGTCGATCTTGCGGCGCAGATGGTGGATATGCACCTCCAGCGCATTGCCCTCGGGCTCGCCGCCGCTCCAGTCGTAGAGCTTGTCCTTCAGATGCTCCTTGCTGAGCACGCGCTGCGGGTGGGCCATCAAGACCTCCAGCAGCGCCATCTCGCGCCCGGTCAGCTCGACGGGCTGGCCGCGCCAGCGCACCTGCTTGGTCGCCGGGTCATAGGCCAGCGCGCCATGCTGCCAGACCGATTGGGCCCGGCCGGCCGAGCGCCGCAGCATCGCGCGCAGCCGCGCGGCCAGCTCGTCTATCGTGATGGGCTTGACCAGATAGTCGTCGGCGCCGGCGTCCAGCCCGGCGATGCGCTGCTCCACCGCGTCGCGTGCCGTCAGTATCAGCACCGGCAGCGCCAGCCCGGAGGCGCGCCAGCGCGCCAGCCACTGCATGCCATCGCCGCCGGGCAGGCCCAGGTCCAGCACCATCGCGTCATAGGGCGCACCGGCCAGCGCGGCGCCGGCGCTGGCGCCATCCCGGAACCAGTCGACCGCATGGCCCAGCTGGCGCAGGCCGCTGGCCAGGGCATCGCCCAGCTGGGCATCATCTTCAACGACGAGTAGGCGCATGGCTGCCTATGCTAGGCCCTTCCGAGCCGCAGATACTGCCAGCGCGCCAGGCCGGCCATCACCGGCAGGGACAGCTCCACCGTCTCCTCCAGCGCCGAGACCAGGGCCAGCACCGAGGCCGAGCTGGCGATGCCGAAGTCCTCGGCCAGCACGTTGATCGAGCGGTCCAGCACCTTGCTGATGGCCATCGTGACGAAGAACAGCGCGATGCTGCAGGCCACCGGCTCGCGCGCCTTCAGACGCTGCCACAGCGTCTGGCCATGCCGGCGCAGCAGGTCGATGGCGGCCGCGGCGATCAGCGCCAGGATCACGAAGGCGACGATCTTCTGGTGCAGCGGTGCGTCGCGCAGATAGAAGCTGACCTTGAGCACGCTGGTGCCGGTCCAGTGCTTGTGCAGGTCCATCTCGCGCGCGCCGGCCGCGGCCAGCATCACCGACAGCGCCAGCGTCGTGCGCCACTCGCCCGCCGCGCGCGGACTCAACCACAGCGCGGCAGCCAGCAAGAAGTAGAGGATCTCGGTCATGCCCTCGATCGGGCCGCCCTCGCGCATCACATGCATGACCTGGGGCGGCGCCAGGCTCAGCCAGAGCAGCACCGCCAACAGGGCGGCCAGCAGCGGGGCGGGCAGGGTCAGCCATCTGGAGCTCGGCAGGCTGGCTTGTGGTGTGGCGGAGGGAGCGGTGAGTCTGTCCATTGATGGCGTGGTGGATACCGGCCGTTGTGGTTTGCCCATGATTTTGCGGGTTTTGCCGGCTTCGTGCCGAGATAGGTGCTTGCTGCGAAGCCGGCACTGGCGTGTCGGCGCTGTCTGACACGGCTTCGCGAGCTTGGCTGATTCTTGTCGACCGCCTCGCCGCGCACACTGCTCCCATCCCTTACAGGAGTCCAGCATGAACAAAATCAACAGACACAGTCTTCTCTCCACCCTGGCCATGGCCACGTTGGCGCTCAGCCTCAGCGCCTGTGCCGGCATGAGCAAGCGCGAGGCCAATACCGCGGTCGGTGCGGTGGTCGGCGGGGTGGTCGGTGCGGCCGCCACCGGCGGCAGCACCGTGGGCACGGTCGGCGGCGCGGTGGTTGGCGGCGCCATCGGCAATGAGTTGAGCAAGAAGAAGTAAGCGCCGATCAGTCCAAGGCGGCCCACCGCAACAGGAGGATCCCATGAGTTTCAGTGATTTCCCTCAAGCCCTGTGGGCCCCGCACGCGCCGCTTGAGCCGGTCGATGCGGCCGCTCTTGAGCTGGGCTACGAAGTGGCTTTCCCGTTTCTGTACGACACGACCGAGGCTGTCAGCCAGCCGCCGGTCCAGCAATAAAACCTAAGGAGAACTCTGATGATCATGTCTACCCGTGCAATCGTTATTTCATTGGCAACTGCTCTGTCCCTGGTGGCCCTGCAGGGCTGCGCCGTCAGCCGTGGCCAGTCCACGGTCGGCGCCTATATCGATGACTCGGCCATCACGACAGCGGTGAAGGCGAAGTTTGTCGAGAGCAAGCAGGTCGACGCGGCCGCGATCAGCGTCGAGACGCTCAACGGCACCGTGATGCTGTCGGGCTTTGCGAAGAGCCAGAACGAGCGTGCGATGGCCGAGTCGCTGGCGCGCGGCGTCAGCGGCGTCAAGCAAGTCAAGAACGAGTTGTCTGTGCGATCCTGAGCCCCCAAGGGACCGCAGCCTCGGCCACCCGTCGCGAGTACGCGCCGGGTGGCTTTTTTTTAGCACGCACCATCCTCCGATCGGATCCTGATGAAGCTGCGCCTGCCTCTGATCGGTCTGGCCCTGTGTGCCGGCGGCTTTGCCGTCGGTGAGAGCCTAGGCTGGCCCTGGCTGGCCGCGCCGCTGGCGCAGATGCTGTCGCAGCGCCTGGGCCGCGAAGTCCGTTTCGCGTCGGCCACTGAGGGCGGGGCCGTGCTGCAGCTGCGCCTGCTCGGCGGCCTGCGCCTGCGGGCCGACCATCTGCTGATCGCCGGTCCCGCCTGGCGGGCGCAGACGCCGACCCTGCGCGCCGAGGCGGTGGAACTGCGCCTGCGCTACTGGGATCTGTGGGACTGGCGCGGCAGCGGCAGCCTGCGCGTGCGCTCGCTGCAGGCCCGCTCGGCCGATCTCGATCTGTGGCGCGACCCGCAGGGCCGCGCCAGCTGGACGCTGCAGACCGGAGCGCAATCCAGCGAGGGCGCGGCCTTGCTGCAGTTCGAGCAGCTGCGGCTGGGCGGCGGACGCATCTTGCTGAACGACCGACCGCGCCGCCTCAGCGCGACGATCGACTTTGCGATCGCCGATCGCGATGGCCGCGACGGTGGTCTGTTTGCCACCGCCCATGGCGAGTATCTGGGACGGCCCTTGCAAGCCTGGCTGGACACGGCCTCGCCGCTGCCCTGGGTCAATGCCGGCGGCGGGGCGGCGGTGCCGCTGCGCCTGCAGCTGCGAGCGGGCGCGACGTCGCTGGATTTCGAGGGTTCGCTGCGCGAGCTGCTGGGCCTGCAGGGCCTGGCCGGCAGCTACCGGCTCGGCGGGCCTTCGCTGTCGGCCATCGGCGATGCGCTGGGCCTGACCCTGCCCAGCACCGCTGCGTTCAAGTTCCAAGGTCGCCTGGCCCGTGAAGGCCCGCGCTGGCAGGTCGAGGTGGAACAGGCCTTGCTGGGACGCAGCCGCTTGAACGGCAGTTTCGTGCTGCAGGAGGCGAGCGGGCGTCCGGCCTTGAGTGGCCGCCTCGGCGGCGAGGCCTTGTGGCTGGCCGATCTGGGGCCGGCGATCGGCGTGCCGGTCGAGCCCGGCCCCCGCGCGGCCGGTGATCGCGTGCTGCCCAGACGGCAATTCGATCTGCCCTCGCTGCGGGCGATGGATGCCGATGTGAAGATCGATCTGCAGCGCATCGAGCTCGGCAGCGCGCTGGCCGATACGCTGGCGCCGGCCCGCGCACGGCTGCTGCTGCAGGACGGGGTGCTGAGCTTGCAGGATCTGCAGGCCGGCACCTCGCACGGCCGCCTGGCCGGCGCCATCAGGCTGGACGGGCGCGCCGCGCTGGCGCTGTGGCAGGCCGAGCTGAACTGGGCCGAGGTTGATCTCGCGCATTGGCTGCGCCAGAGCCGCACGCCGGGCCAGCCGGCCTGGATCAGCGGCCAGATGCGCGGCCGGCTCAAGCTCAACGGCCAGGGTCGTTCGACCGCCGAGCTGCTGGCCAGCGCCCGCGGCCGCGTCACCGCGACGCTGTCGCAGGGAGCGATCTCGCACCTGGCCGTCGAGGCCGCCGGTGTCGATCTGGCTCAGGGCCTGGGCCTGCTGCTGCGCGGCGACAGCGCGCTGCCGCTGCATTGCGCGCTGGCCGATCTGGATGTGTCCGAGGGTCAGGTCGTGCCACGCGCGCTGGTGCTCGATACCGAGGACTCGACGCTGTGGATGGAGGGGCGCTTGTCGCTGGCCAGCGAGCAGCTGGATCTGCGCCTGCGGGTGGCACCGAAGGATTTCAGCCCGCTGTCGCTGCGCACGCCGGTGCAGATCAGCGGCAGTCTTGCCGATCCGCAGTGGCAGTTGCAGGCCCAGCCGCTGATGCGCCGGCTGGTGCCGGCCGTGCTGCTGGGCCTGATCAATCCCCTGGCTGCGCTGCTGCCCCTGATGGACAGCGGCAACAGCGCCGCCGATCAGCAGATGCTGCAGGCCTGCCGACGGCTGCTGGAGCGGGCCCGGCCGCGGCTCTGAGGCGCGCGCCCGCGCTCACAGCATCGAGAAGGCCAGCACGGGGCAGGGCAGCACGCGCGACAAGCGCTCGGCATCGGCGTGCAGCGCAATCATGCGCACCCTGCGCGACATGATCTGCAGCCGAGCCTCATCGACATGACCGCGCAGATGGGTCAGCGACAGCCGGGTGTCGAACTGCTGCATCAGGCGCAGATGGGTGGCCAGGCTGGCCTCGAAGGAACGACGGTCCTGGCAGGGCGCGCACTCGAAGACGGCGACGAGGCCGGCATCGTCGGCTGCGTTGGTGTCGGCCAGGCTCAACAGATCCCGGCACAGGGCGCGGGCGCTGCCCGCATCGCCCAGGCATTGGTAGAGCCGGATCTGCCATTGGGTCGGCAGCAGCCAGGGCGCGTCGGCCCCGGCTTCGCTGACCCGTTCACGCAGATAGCTCTGCATGGCCGGGCTCAGACCGTCCAGGCGGGTGGCCTGGCTGATGTCGGCAAGGGCTTGCATGGTGGCCGGCTCCCTTCGGGATTGCGGGCTCACTCAGCCACGCGATTCGATGCTCAGCTGGTTGTCGACGCTGATCACACCCTTGACCGCAGCGGCCAGCTGGGTGGCACGCTCGCGCGCGTCAGCGGTGGGGGCCGTGCCCTTCAGCGCGACCCGGCCTTCGCGCGTGTCGACATTGATCTTCAAGGCACTGAGCTGAGCGTCCTTGGCCAGTTCGGCATTGACGCTGGCGGTGATGGCCGCGTCGCCCAGGCCGGTCTCGACCTTGTCCATCGCAGCGCCGCCGGCGGTCTTGGCATCGCGGGCCATCTCCTCGGCCTTGGCCTTGGCCTGTTCGGCGCTTTGCTCGGCCTGGCTGATCGCGCCGTCGACCTTCTGGCCGACCGTCGGTTCATCGGGCTTGGGTTGGCAGGCGATCAGGGCCAGGGCCGACAGGCTGACACCTGCATAAATGGCCAGCTGTTGTGTCGTGGTTTTCATCGTGAGCTCCTTGGGTGTGATGACAGTGAACGGGTTCAGCCTCGACGCATCAGACCGATCACGAAGCTGACCAGGGCCATGATCACGAAGACGAAGAACAGCACCTTGGCGATGCCGACGGCACCGGCGGCAATGCCACCGAAGCCGAACACAGCGGCCACCAGGGCGATCAGAAAGAAGACAACGGCGTAGTGCAGCATGAGCGGGGCTCCTAGTGAAGATTTGATGACTTCACTATAGGAATCCGGTCATGCGCGGCCCAGCAGCGCAGCGCCCGTGCGGCTGTGAGGCGGCGGCGGACGCTTTTGTAGGCGCGGTCCTACAGGGGCGCGGCGGGCGGCGAGGCGGGGAGAGGCAGGCTGGCGCTGAGTACCGTGCCCTTGCCGCGCACCGAGCTGATCATCAGCTGGCCGCCTTCGGCCGCGACCCGGTAGCGCATGCCCAGCAAGCCATGCGAGGAGAGCGTCTGCTGCTGGGTGTCGAAGCCCTGGCCGTTGTCGCGCACCTCGATCAGCGCGCGGCCGTCGCGGTTGAGCAGCCTGACCTGGATCTCGCTGGCGTTCGCGTACTTGGCGATATTGGTGAAGGCTTCCTGGACCAGGCGGTAGAGGGTCAGCTCGGCGCGCGGCGACAGCGGCACCGCCTCCAGCTCGGTCAGCACCGGCACTTCCAGCCGCTCGCTGAACTCGCGGGCCTGGATCTCCAGCGCCGGCAGCAGGCCCAGATGGGTCAGCGAGGAGGGGCGCAGATCCTCGATGATGCGGCGCTTCAGCGCGATGCCGCTGTTGAGCGCCTCGTTCAGATGGCTCAGCCGCTCCTGCAGCTCGGGTGGCAGCTTGGGTTTGATGCGGGCGGCGTCGAGCTTGGCGGCGGTCAGCAGCGCGCCGAGCTCGTCATGCAGCTCGCGGGCCAGCCGGCTGCGCTCGTCCTCGCGGGCGCTCTGCAGATGGGTGGCCAGCTGGGTCAGCTCCTCGGTGCGGCGATGGACCTCGCTCTCCAGCAGATCGCGCTCGGCCTTGACGGCCTCGGCCAGCGCCAGCCTTTGCCGGGACAGCGCACGGCTCTGGCGCAGATACATCGCCAGGGCCAGCAGGCTCAGCGCGGTCATCGCGGCCACGCCGATGCGGTTCTGCAGCAGTGCGTTGACGACCTCACGCAGCCCCGCGCCGACGCGCAGGTTCTCGCGGTGCATCAGCTCCTCGGCGCGCGCACGTATCAGCTCCATCTGGTCGCGGCCGATGCCGGCCTGTATCAGCTCCAGTGCGCTGTCGGCGCGGCCGCGTTCCTGGCGTTCCAGCACCTCGGCCAGCTCGCCCATCTTGGCGCCCACCGCCTGTTCGAGCTGCGTGAGCAAGGCCAGGGCCGGTTCGTCCTGCAGCTGCGTGTAGTGGGCGCGTAGGCTCTTCATGGCGCGGCCGAGGTCTTCGTTGGCCTCCTCGTAGGGACCCAGATACTCGCGCCGGCGGGTCAGCAGATAGCCGCGCTGGGCCGACTCGGCATCGGTAGCACGCAGCTTGATGTTGTAGATCATCAGCCGCGCGCGGCCCATCTCGGTCAGCTCGGTCAGCGTGCCGCGCGCCTTCACATAGCTGCCCTCGCTGATGCTGATCATCAGCGCGGCGGCCAGCACCGCCAGCGGAAAGACGTAGGCGCTGCGTTGCAGTCGCTCCAGCAAGGCAAATTGATCGGCATGCATGACCTAAACTCTCTTTGTGTTCATCTCAAGACGACGCGCGCCGTTGCAGCCATCATGATCCGTGTTGCCATCGTTGATGACCATGCCATTGTCCGCGCCGGCCTGCGCCAGTATCTGGCCGAGCAGGTCGACATCAGTGTCACCGGCGAAGCCGCCAACGGGCGCGAGGCGCTCGATCTGGTGCGCGCCGGAGAGATCGATGTGCTGATCATGGACCTGTCGATGCCCGAGCATGGCGGCGTCGATGCGCTGGCCGCGATCAAGGCGCGCGCGCCCGAGCTGCCGGTGCTGATACTGAGCGGTTTCCCCGAAAGCCATTACGCCACCACCTTGCTGCGCCAGGGCGCCAGCGGTTATCTGAACAAGGAATGCGATCCCGAGGACATCGTGCTGGCCATACGCACGGTGGCGCGCGGCCGCAAGTACATCACGCCGGCGGTGGCCGAACTGCTGGCCGAGGGCCTGGGCGGCGATCACGACAAGCCTGCCCACGAGCAGCTGTCGGAGCGCGAGCTGCAGGTCTTTCTGCGCCTGGCCCAGGGCGAGACGGTCGGCCAGATGGCCGAGCTGATGTGTCTGAGCGTCAAGACGGTCAGCACCTACCGGGCCCGCGTGATGGAGAAGATGAAGCTGGCCTCGAACAGCGATCTGACCTACTACGCACTCAAGAATGGCTTGATTCAATAGTCCGGCAGTAGTCGACCAGCTCGTCGATCTCGCTGGATTTGTCGAACACCCGGTCGGCCCCCATCGCCAGGCAGCGGCGCCGGATGTCGACGGTGGCGTAATTGCTCAGCACCACCCGCTTGGCGGCCGCGCCCTTCTTGCCGGCGGTGGCCAGCACGCCCATGCCCGAGCCGCTCTTGAGGAACAGGTCGATCAGGATCAGGTCGCATTGGTGCTCGGGCTGGTCCAGCCATTCGAGCGCATCGTGTTCGTTGTCTGCCCAGCCCAACACCTGCAGCGGCAGCATTTCCTCCAGCGTGGCTATCAACTCGGCCCGGATCGTGGGACTGTCTTCGACCAAAAAACAGCGGAGGGCGGACATGACGGCGGGGGGCGGGCAGGCAAGCATGGGATGGCGCGATTATCTTGAAGCCTCCCGGCCTTGTCTCCCGGCGCGCGGCGGGTGTCGCGGTAGGACGACGCCTACAAAATCACGCGCGCCCAAGAAAAAGCCCACCCGCAAGGGGTGGGCTGTGCTGACAAGCCGAGTGGCTTAGAAGCTGTGGCGGATGCCGGCGACGACCTCGGTCAGATCGCGGTCCGAGGCGCTGGTCAGTCCCGAAGACAGCGAACCGGCGGCGCGGTTGGCGTAGCCGACGCCCTCGTTCTTGAACTGGGTCAGCGAGGAGTACAGCGCGGTGCGCTTGGACAGGTCGTACTGGTAGCCGACGCCGAAGGCCTGGGTCTTGCCGTCGGCCAGCCTGCCGTCGTTCTTGCTCTGGACGTACTGGGTCTTGAGCAGGTGCGAGCCGAGGCGGTAGCTGGCGCCCAGCCAGTAGCCGGTGCCATCCCGGTCGGCGCTGCTGCGGTCGTTGATCTGCATCACGCCGCCGTTGAAGCGGTAGCTGCCCATATCGTAGGCGGCCGCCGCCGAGACGGTACGGATGTTCTGGCCGATCACATCGGCCTTGTCGTCCACCAGGGACAGCATCGCGTCGAAGCCGTTCTTGGTGTAGCGGCCGTAGATGTCGGCGATGCGGTTGTCGGTGGTGCCACCGGCCACCTCACCGGCGCCGTACAAGGCACCGGCGCTGAAGCCGTCGTAGTTCTGCGATTCGAACTTGACCGAGTTGTTGACGCGGGCCGGGCCGCCGTTGCCGGTGGCCGTGTTATTGCTGCCGCGCACCGGCTCATAGCCGCCAAAGCCGCCGATCACTGCGGTCGAGGCGCCGGTGTTGTTGTTGGAGAACTGGCTGAAGTCGCTGGTCAGTGCGTAGACGCTGCCGTACTGGCGGCCCAGCGACACCTTGCCGTAGGGCGTGGCCAGGCCGACAAAGGCCTGACGGCCCCAGAAGGCGCCTTGGCCGTTGGTGCCGTCGTCCAGATTGACACCGGACTCCAGCGTGAAGAAGGCGCGCAAACCGCCGCCCAGGTCTTCGGTGCCGCGGATGCCGAAGCGCGAGCCGTTCAGTCCGCCGGACTGCACACGGCTCAGCGTGGAGGCGCCATCCAGCACCTGCACATTGGCATCGACCACGCCATACAGCGTGACCTGGCTGCTGCCGCTGTTCGATTGGGCGAAGGTCATCGAGCTGGCGGCCAGGGCCAGGGCGGAGAAGGCAAAAGTCTTGTACTTCATGAACTCGTCTTTCGATGTTGGGAGGCCACCGGATGGATGTGACCACCGATGCTCGGGTGTCCCTCGACACCGTTGCATAGGCCAACAGATCCGGGCACGGACCGAGATCAAAAGAGCGGGTTCGTGGAATGCAGCGTTGCGGAATCAGGGTTAATCGCGGGCTTGAAATCGGCCGCGGCGTCAGGGGTGAACGCCCTGCGCACAAAACCGTGCCATTACGGCAGCATGTGCAGCTGATGGCCGAGCTTCTCGCGCTTGGTCTTCAGATAGCGGCCGCTTTCCTCGTTGGATTCGACCTCATGGCCCTCACGGGCGATCACGGCAATGCCCAGCTCGTTGAGCGCGGCCACCTTGAAAGGGTTATTGCTCATCAAACGCACCGACTGCACGCCGAGGTCGCGCAGGATGTCGGCCGCCGCGTCGAAGCGCCGGCTGTCAATGGGCAGGCCCAGGGCCAGATTGGCCTCCACCGTGTCCAGCCCCTTGTCCTGCAGCGCGTAGGCGCGCAGCTTCTGCCCCAGGCCGATGCCGCGCCCCTCATGGCCGCGCAGATAGATCACGACGCCGCCCTCGGCCTCGATACGCTGCAGCGCCAGCGCCAGCTGCTCGCCGCAGTCGCAGCGCAGGGAGCCCAGGATGTCGCCGGTAAAGCATTCCGAGTGCATGCGCAGCAGCACCTCGGGCCGCGCCACATCGCCCTTGACGATCACCACATGCTCATCCGGATGGTCGGCCGCCTGGTAGACATGGACGACGAACTCGCCATGCTTGGTGGGCAGGCGGGCGCTGGAGATGCGCTGCACCTTGGCGGGCAGGAGGGCAGGGGATTCGGAGGGCAGGGTCACGCTGAGCAGGTCTTGTTGGGCGGCGGGCCGGGCGGCACGCAGGGCAGATATGGTAGCGCCGCGCGGGAATGCAAGGTTTCAATAGCGTAGCGACAAGCCGGCCTCGCGGTCCTGCGCGCGGGCACTGGCCATCAGCTCTTTCTTGGTATCCAGGATGTGGACCTCCAGCAGAGCGGCCACCTGGTCGGCATCGCCGGCCCGTGCCGCCTCGACGATGCGGTAGTGATCCTCCTGCGGCCTGTCCTTGCCGGTGGCGCGCGACATTGCCACATGGGTGTAGCGGTCGGTGTTGAGGCAGAACTCCTCGATCAGGCGCAGCAGCCGCTTGTTATTGGCGGGGGCGGACAGCGCCAGATGGAAGCGCCGGTTGTGCTCGGCCCACTCCGGGATCGACTGCGATTCCGAGTAGGCCTTCAGGATGGCCTCCATGGCCGCGAAGTCGCGCTCCACCATCTGCGGCACCGCCAGCCGCGCCGCATGGCATTCCAGTGCCACCCGGATGTCCAGCAACTCGCAGATCTGTTCGACGCTCATGCCGGCCACCACCGCGCCGCGGTTGAGCTGGTGGGCGACCAGGCCCTCGGCTTCCAACTGGCGCAGCGCCTCGCGCACCGGGATGCGGCTGGCGTTGAAGCGGGTGGCCAGCGCGTCCTGGCGCAGCTGGGTGCCGGTGGGCAGGGCGCCGCTGACGATCTCTTGTCTCAGTTGTTCGCGAATCGCCTCATGCAGGGCCTTCGCTTCTTTTCTGGCTGCCATCGGTGTCCCGTCCCGCAACTCGCGTAAACGCTATTGTGCAACAGGATCCATTGAGTCTATTATTGGATCCAATATGTACTTGTTTGGATAAATAGACAGATGACAAGAATCGATTGCGCACTGGGCGCCCCTGGCTATCGGGCCGTCAATGAGACGGTGCTGGGCTATGCGCCGGGCTCGGCCGAGCGCGCCGCGCTGCAGGCCGAGTTGCTGACCCAGTCGCGGCAGATGCAGGACATTCCGCTGGTGATCGGTGGACGCGAGATACGTACCAGTGCACGGGTCGAGATCCGCAGCCCGCACGATCACGGGCAGTGCTTGGCGCAGGTCGCACAGGCGGGCGAATCACAGACGCGCGAAGCGATTGCCGCCGCGGCTGCCGCACAGCGCGACTGGTCGCAGTGGAGTCTTGAGGAGCGCTCGCGCGTGTTCCTGAAGGCCGCCGACCTGCTGGCCGGCCCCTGGCGTCAGCGCCTCAACGCCGCGACCATGCTGGGTCAGAGCAAGACCGCCCAGCAGGCCGAGATCGACGCCGCCTGTGAGCTGATCGACTTCCTGCGCTTCAATGTGCAGTTCGCCCACGAGATCGCGGCCATGCAACCCGTCTCCACGCCGGGCCTGCGCAACAGCAGCGACTACCGCCCGCTGGAGGGCTTTGTCTACGCGGTCACGCCTTTCAACTTCACCGCCATCGGCGGCAATCTGGCCACCGCGCCGGCGCTGATGGGCAACACGGTGCTGTGGAAGCCTTCGGCCACCGCGGCGCTGTCCAATTACCTGTTCCTGCAACTGCTGGAAGAGGCCGGCCTGCCGCCGGGCGTGATCAACTTCCTGCCCGGCGATGCGCAGCAGATCAGCGCGGTGGCCTTGGCCAGCGAGCATTTCGCCGGCCTGCATTTCACCGGCTCGACCGCCGTGTTCGACCAGCTGTGGCTGCAGACCGCCCAGAATCTGCCGAACTACCGCGCCTATCCGCGTCTGGTCGGCGAGACCGGCGGCAAGGACTTCGTGCTGGCCCATCCCTCGGCCGATGTCGAGGCGCTGGCCGTCGCGCTGCTGCGCGGCGCCTATGAGTACCAGGGCCAGAAATGCAGTGCCGCCTCGCGTGCCTACATCCCGGCCTCGCTGTGGCCGCGGGTCAAGGAGCGCCTGCTGGACCTGATCGCCTCGGTGCGCGTCGGCGATGTCAGCGACTTCGGCAACTTCATGGGCGCGGTGATCGACCGCCGCGCTTTCGAGCGCGTGACCGCGGCCATCGACGCGGCCCGCGACGATGCCCAGGCCAAGGTCCTGAGCCCGGGCCGGGCCGATGATCGCGTCGGCTTCTTCATCCCGCCGACCTTGATCCAGGTGCTTGATGCCGGCCACCGCCTGATGAGCACCGAGCTGTTCGGCCCGGTGCTGGCGGTTCATGTCTATGCCGATGCGCAATGGGGCGAGGTGCTGCAACTGGTCGATCGCACCAGTCCCTATGCGCTGACCGGCGCGGTGTTCGCGCAGGAGCGCGGGGCGCTGGTGCAAGCGGCTCAGGTCTTGCGCCAGGCCGCCGGCAACTTCTATCTGAACGACAAGCCCACCGGCGCGGTGGTCGGCCAGCAGCCCTTTGGCGGCGCGCGCCGCAGCGGCACCAATGACAAGGCCGGCTCGGCGCTGAACCTGCTGCGCTGGACCTCGCCACGCACGGTCAAGGAAACCTTCGTGCCGGCACTCGACCACCGCTACCCGCATATGCAAGCGGGCTGATTCCCATCCCCACCCACCTCACCACCGGAGATCGACGATGAAACTTCGTATGACCAGCCTCGCCCTGCTGGCGCTGATCGGCAGCGCCGTTCAGGCGCAGGACACCATCCAGATGGGCGCCGTGCTCTCGCTGACCGGCTCCAACGCCACCGTGGGCGAGGACGTGCGCCGTGCCGTGGCCCTGGCTGTCGACAAGGTCAATGCCTCGGGCGGCGTGCTCGGCAAGAAGTTCAATGTCATCGTCGAGGACTCGGGCGGCAACCCGACCACGGCGCTGAACTCGGCGCGCAAGCTGGTCAGCGTCGACAAGGTGCCGGTCGTGATCGGTGAGTACTCGTCGGGCATCACGCTGCCCATGGCCCAGTATCTGGTCAAGGAGGGCGTCACCCACATCAATATCGCCAGCACCAGCGTCAAGATCCGCGAGCTCGGCGCGACTTCCTTCAACCTGATCGGCCTGGAGAACCTGGGCAACAAGTTCTCGGCCGCCGACACCTGGGCACTGGGCTATCGCAAGGTCGCGATGCTGGCGCCCAACAATGCCTACGGCCAGGGCGTTGCGCACGGCTTCAAGGAAGAGTTCACCAAGCTGGGCGGCCAGATCGTCAGCGAGGTGCTCTACACCCAGGGCCAGAGCACCTACCGCCGCGAGCTGCAGCAGATGTCGCGCGCCGAGCCCGACGCCTATATCTACACCGCCTATGGCCAGGAGTCCGCGGTGCTGAACCGCGAAGCCTTCGAGCTGGGCCTGCGCGCCAAGCCCTGGTACGCCATCCTCTTGAGCATGAGCCTGTCCGACACGCCGGCCGCCGTGGCCCAGGGGCAGCTGGGCATGGAAGTCGGCAATGTCTATGGCGAGGCCGGCCGGGCCTACCAGGCCGCCTTCAATGCCAAGTACAAGGAAGGCACCAAGACCTCCTACACCGGCTATGCCTATGACGCCGTGCTGATGACGGCCGCCGCGATGAACAAGGCCAGGTCGACCGAGCCGGCCGCCGTGCAGGCGGCGCTGAAGGAACTGGGCAAGGGCGGCTATGTGGGCGTCACCGGCCCCATCGTGTTTGATGACCAGCGCCAGCGCATCGATCCGCCCTACGCGAAGCTGAAATACGACGGGAAAGTAGTCCCCCGCTGATAGATCGCCCCGGTCCCGGCACCAGCCGGGGCCGGGTCTTGCCCCTCGCTGTACGCCCCCTCCTCATGCTTCAATTTCTCGTCGACACGCTGCTGCGTGCCTCCGACCTGGCGCTGATCGCCCTCGGTCTGAGCATGGTCTACGGGCTGGTCAAGTTCCCCAATATCGCCCATGTGCAGTACGCGATGCTGGGGGCCTATATGACCTTCGCCCTGCAGACCGCCGGCCTGCCTCTGGTGGCCGCCATCCTCGTCTCCTGCCTGCTGACTGGGGTGCTGACCCTGCTGCTGCACCTGCTGGTGTTCCGCCGCCTGCTGCGCGCTGGTCCGGCCATCACGATGATAGGTTCGCTGGCCGTGGCGATGCTGATCATCGCCTCCATGCAGGGCCTGGCGGGCTCCTTCCCGCGCATGTTCAATCTGCCGCTGACCGCCCCCTGGGTGCTGCTGGACGCGCGCATCACGCCGCTGCAGGCGATGACGGTAGCCACCAGTCTGACCGTGCTGCTGGTCTTCACGCTGCTGCTGTTCTGCACCCGCACGGGCCGCGCACTGCGCGCGCTGGCCAGCAATGCGCCGCTGGCCGCCGCCTCGGGCCTGGATGCCGAGGGTCTGACCCGAGCGGTCAACTTCAGCAGCGGCGCGATCGCGGCCCTGGGCGGCAGCATGCTGGCGCTGTCGACTGGTGCCCACATCAATCTGGGCCACGACCTGCTGCTGCCGGTGTTCGCCGCCGCCATCCTCGGTGGCCTGGGCAATCCGATGGGGGCGGTGGCCGGCGCCGTGCTGATCGCGCTGACCGAGACCGCGGTGACCAATATCAACTTCGGCCCGCTGCTGGCTGTGTTCGGCGGCCAGGGCATGGTCTTCATGCCGGTCTCCTATATCAGCGCCGCCTCCTTCCTGATCCTGCTGCTGGCCCTGCTGTTCAAGCCCTACGGCCTGTTCGACCGTGAGGTGCGCCGTGTTTGATTTCCTCGTTTCCTCACTGACGGTGGCCGGCATCTACGGCCTGATGGCCCTGGGCCTGAACCTGCAGGCCGGCTATGCCGGGCTCTTGAACTTTGGTCATATCGCCTTCGCGGGCCTGGGCGCCTACGCCACCGGCATCGCGATCCAGGCCGGCTACTCGCCGCTGCTCGGCGCAGCGCTGGGCGTGGCCCTGGCCTGCACACTGGGCTGCTGCGTCGCGCGGCTGGGCAAGCAGCTGGGCTCGGACTACTGGGGCATCGCCACGCTGGCGATCGCCGAGATCCTGCGCACCGTGGCCACCAACGAGGGCTGGCTGACCGGCGGCGCCCAGGGCATCAGCGCGATCCCTTCGTTGTTCGACGCCTGGGCGCGTCCCTGGAGCGCGCTGGGCTTCCTCGGCCTGGTGCTCGTGGCCCTGGCTGCCGCCGCGCTGGCCTGCAGCCGGGTCGGCAACGGCCGTTTCGGCCGGGCGCTGCGGCTGATGCGCGAGGAGCCGCAGCTGGCCGCCTGCATGGGCTATGACCTGAAGTCGCTGAAGACCCGCGCCATCCTGGCCGGGGCCGCGCTGACGGCCCTGGCCGGCTCGCTCTATGCGCACTACATGAGCTTTGTCTGGCCCGACTACATGCTGGCTTCCGAGACCTTTCTGCTCTGGACCATGCTGATGATAGGCGGCCTGGGCAACACGGCCGGCGTGCTGGTCGGCGTGCTGCTGGTGCAGGCGGCCTATGCGGCCGTGCCCTTCGCCAAGGACTATTTCCAACTCGACTCCGATGTCTCGGGCGCGCTGCGCCTGGGCCTGATCGGCCTCATCCTGCTGGCCTGCCTGCTGTGGCGCAGCGAGGGCCTCGTCCGCGAGAAATTGCGCAAGATCCCATGAGCAGTCCCATTCTTGATGTGAAATCCGTCGCCAAGGCCTTTGGCGGCAATCAGGTGCTGCAGGACGTCAGCTTCAGCATCCAGCCCGGCGAGATCGTCGGCCTGCTGGGCCCCAACGGCTCGGGCAAGAGCACGCTGCTGAACACCATCACCGGCTTCGAGGCCATCGATGCGGGTCAGGTCTTGCTGCAGGGCCGCGCGATCGGGCGCCTGCCGGCGCACCGGATCGTCGCGGCCGGCGTCGGCCGCACCTTCCAGCTGCCGGCCATGCCGAAGAAGATGTCGGTGATCGAGGTCGCGATGGCCGCCGCGACCACGCAGCACGGTTTCTGGGCCACCTTGCTGGGCAGCCCCGCCTCGAAGAAGGCCGAGGCCGCAGCCCGCGTGAAGGCCACGGCCCTGCTCGACGAGCTGCTGCTGACCCCCGTACGTGATCTGCCGGCCGCGGCCCTGTCCGGCGGGCAGAAGAAGCTGCTGGGCATCGTCTGCGCGCTGATGGGCGAGCCGCGGCTGCTGATGCTGGACGAGCCCACCGCCGGCGTGCACCCGAACCTGCGCAACGACATCGTCGCCGCGCTGAAGCGGCTCAACCGGCAGGGCATGACCCTGGTGATCGTCGAGCACGATATGCACTTCATCCGCGAGGTCTGCTCGCGCTGCATCGTGCTGGATCGCGGCCACATCGTCGCCAGCTGCAAGCCCGCCGAGCTGGCGTCCAACGAGCGTGTGCTGCAGGCCTATCTGGGCGGCGGTGCCGCGCATACCGTCAAGCAAAAGGAGGCGGCTTAAATGATCGTCGTCGACAACGTCATCGCCGGCTACACGCCCGAGGTGGACATCCTGCGCGGCATGAGCGTGCGCGCCGAGGCCAGGGAAATCGTCACGCTGCTGGGCCCCAACGGCTGCGGCAAGAGTACCTTGCTGAAGACCATCGCCGGCTACCTGACGCCGCGCAGCGGCCGGGTGCTGCTGGAGGGTCAGGAGGCGTCGGACATGCCGGTGCACCGCAAGATCCAGCGTGCCGGCCTGGGCTTTGTGCCGCAGACCGAGAACGTGTTCGCGGCGCTGAGCGTGCGCGAGAACCTGCAGGTCGGCGGCCATCACCTGGCCGAGCGTCAGGTGGGCGCGCGCATCGAGGAGCTGTGTGCGCTCTATCCTGTGCTTTCGCGCAAGATCGCCGCGCCGGCCGCCTCGCTGTCGGGCGGCGAGCGCCAGATCCTGGCGCTGGCGCGGGCGCTGATGCCGCGTCCTCGCATGCTGCTGCTTGATGAACCCTCGGCCGGTCTGTCGCCGAAGATGCTGCAGGAGGTCTTCGAGGCCATTGTCCAGGTGCGTGCCAAGGAGGGTGTGGCCATCCTGATGGTGGAGCAGAACGCGATGGAGGCGCTGCGCATCTCGGACCGTGCCTATGTGCTGTCGATGGGCACGGTGGCCCTGACCGGCGCCGCCCATCAGCTGATCAGCGACCCGCAGGTGCGCGAGCTCTATCTGGGCGGCCGCGTGGCCTGAGCGGCGGGGCGATCGCTGGTGCGATGGGCGCGCCTGATCGCTGCTTGGTTCGGCCGGTATCGGCAAGAATGGCCCGACCCATGGAACCAGCCAACACCCGAGCACCACTGGCCAGCGCTCCCGGCGAGCCTGCGGCCGAGCTTCCCGCTCTTGCCATCGCCTGCCTGTCGCTGGCCGCCTTCGGCAGCGGGGTGGCCCTGCGCGTCAATGATGCCTTGCTGCCGCGGCTCGCGCAGGAGTTCACCGTCGGCCTGGGCCAGGCTGCGCAGGTGATCAGCCTGTTCTCGATCGCCTATGGCCTGTCGCAGCTGGTGTTCGGGCCGCTGGGCGACCGCTATGGCAAGTACCGGGTGATCGTCTGGGCCTCGCTGGCCTGCGGCGCCACCTCGCTGCTGTGCGCGCTGGCTGGCGGCTTCGAGTGGCTGCTGTTCGCGCGGGTGCTGGCCGGGGCCACGGCGGCGGCCATCATCCCGCTGTCCATGGCCTGGATCGGCGATGTGGTGGCCTACGAACGGCGCCAGCCGGTGCTGGCGCGCTTTCTGATCGGCCAGATCGTCGGGCTCTCGGCAGGCGTCTGGCTGGGTGGTTTCGCGGCCGACCATCTGAGCTGGCGCACGCCTTTCTTCATGCTGGCAGGCCTGTTCGTGCTGATCAGCGCGGCGCTGTGGCGTGTCAACCGCCAGCTGCCGGCGCATGCCCGTCAGATGCGGCCGGCCGAGGGCTCGCAGCTGCGCCGCATGGTCGACGACTTCTCGCACATCCTGGGCCTGCCCTGGGCGCGCGTGGTCCTGCTGACGGTGTTTCTGGAGGGGCTGTTCCTCTACGGCCCCTTCGCCTTCATCGCCTCGCATCTGCACGGGCATTTCGGGCTGTCGCTGTCGCTGGCCGGCTCCTTGGTGATGCTGTTCGGTCTGGGCGGCTTTGTGTTCGCGCTGGGCTCGGCGCGGCTGGTCAAGGGACTGGGCGAGGTGGGGCTGGCGCGCTGGGGCGGCGGCCTGCTGTTCATCGCCTTGCTGAGCCTGGCGCTGACGCCGGCCTGGTGGGTGGCGGCGCCGGCCTGCCTGCTGGCAGGCCTGGGCTTTTACATGCTGCACAACACATTGCAGCTCAATGCCACACAGATGGCGCCGGCGCAGCGCGGCGCTGCGGTGTCGGCCTTTGCCTCCTGCTTCTTTCTCGGCCAGTCGGCCGGGGTCAGCGTTGCCGGGCTGGCGGTCGAGCGCTTCGGCTCGGCCTGGGTCATGGGCCTGGGGGCCGCCGGCGTGCTGGCCGTGGCCTGGGTGTTCGCGGGTCGGCGCAAGCGCCGCGCCCACTGAAGGGGGCTGCGGACTCGTCAGTGCCGGCTGCGCGCGTCCAGGCTCAGCGCGCCCGCGCCATGCGCGGCCAGCACCAGCAGGCCGCCGGCCAGCGCGATGTTCTTCATGAACAGCAGCTGCTGCATCATCTGCTGCTCGGCGGGCAGGGCCCAGAAGGCATGGAATAGGAAGCTGGCCACCAGCGTGAAGCCGGCCAGCGCCAGCGCAGCCCAGCGCGTCTGGAAGCCGACGATCAGGGCCAGGCCGGCCAGCAGCTCGAAAGCGCCGACCGCCAGGGCCAGCAGGTGGTTGGCGGGCAGGCCGGAGCTGGCCATATAGGCGGAGGTGCCGGCCGGGTTGGCCAGCTTGCCGGGACCGGCCAGCACAAAGATCAGGGCCAGCAGCACGCGGCCGGCCAGGCTCAGCGCGGATGTCAGGGTGGCGGGCATCGTTCTAATCTCCTGCGTTTGATAGGAGCGCCAAGCATACGTTGCGCCTGGCCGTCAGCGGCCCTGCAAAAACCCAAGCTGGATGAAACGAGCGCAGCCAAGCGCTGCCAAGAGCGGCAGGGCTCAGCTCCTGGCGGCCCCGCTGATCACCGGGGCGCGGGTCACCCGGGTCTTGCCACCGGTGGTGACCAGGATCACCGACTCACCGGGGTTCAGGGTTTCATTGCCCTTGGCCTGGACGATGGCGCGGCGCTCGCCGTTGCGCAGCTGGACCAGGATCTCGACCGCCTCTTCCTTGGTGACATTGCGCTCGATCGCATTGCCCAGTGCCGCACCGGCCACCGCGCCGAGCACGCCGACGATCTGGCCCTCGCGCCGGCCGCCGACATTGGAGCCGGCAATCGCGCCGACCACGCCACCGGCGACGCCGCCGACACCGCTTTGCGAGCCATCGACCGTGACCGGGCGCACCGACAGCACGGTGCCGTCCTGGACCTGGGACATGCGCTGGGCATCGCCGCGTTGCACCACATCGGGGCTGGTGGTCGAACAGGCGGCCAGGGTCACCACGGCGGCGGCAATCAACAACTTCTTCATCACGGTCTCCTCGGGGCAGATCTGAGCCCAACGGTCCGTATTGTGAAGCGGTTGACCGGCGGGCGCCGGCGATGCAACAAGTCTTTACTCAGGCATGCAGCCGGCTGGAGCGGGGCACGCTGGCCAGCAGGAACTCCATCTGGTCGGCCAGGATGCGGCGGCCGCGCAGAATCATGTCCTCGTGCAGGCTGGGCACATAGGGCAGATAGAGCAGGCTCATATTGGCCTCCTCGGGCAGGCGGCTGCCCTTGCGGCCATTGCAGCCGCGGCAGGCGGTGATGCAGTTCATCCAGCTGTCGCGGCCGCCGCGCGAGGTCGGGATGATGTGTTCGCGGGTCAGGTCGTCGGCGTGGTGGCTGTGGCCGCAGTAGGCGCAGACATAGCGGTCGCGCACAAAGAGCTTGGGATTGGACAGCGCCGGCGCCGAGCGCCAGGCACGGCTGGGCACGGCCCCGCGCACCGCGATGATGGGGTGGACTTCGATGCGCGACTGCAGGCCGGTGCGGCGCTGCAGGCCGCCGCGCATCACATGACAGGGGTTGCCCAGAGTCCAGGCCACGCCGTCGCTGGCATAGATCACGGCGGCCTCCTTGGTCGTGATCCAGGCTTGCGGCCGGCCGGAGACATCCAGTTGAAGAACATCCACAGCATTGACCTCCTGGCCGCAGCGTACTGCAAGAGTGCGTACTGACTCAAGTGCTGAAGCCCCGCAGACAGGCGCTGTGCGCCGGCGGCCACAGCGTCAACGGCCTGACATCTGCGCGACCCAGACTGGCGGGATGGCGTGAACTTCTAGGCGGGCGGCTCTAGAAATCGCCACGAATACTTGCACGGCCTTCTGTCGATTTCTGCAAAATAGAACGACCGTTCGTTTTATTATTCGGCTTTCCAGCGAATTCCACAGAGTCCCCCGCACCGTGTCCGCCCTGCCCAGCCCCAAGCCCACCGACGGCGACGAGATGCCTCGCCGCGGCGTGCGCTCCCTGCAAAAAGGCCAGCAGACCCGCGCCGCCATCCTGGAGGCGGCCCTGGGCCTGGCCTCGCATATGGGGCTGGAGGGCTTGTCGATCGGCGCGCTCGCCGACGTCACCAAGATGAGCAAGTCCGGCGTGTTCGCCCATTTCGGCTCACGCGAGGAGTTGCAGATCGCGGTGGTGATGGAATATCACGCCAAGTTCGAGGAAGAGGTGTTCTTCACCGCGATCCGCGAGCCGCGCGGCCTGCCGAGGCTGCGCGCGCTCTACGAGCACTGGGTGCGCCGGGTCTCGGTGGAAATCGACTCGGGCTGCATCTACATCAGCGGCGCGGTCGAGTTCGACGACCGGCCCGGCCCGGTGCGCGACGCCCTGGTCAGCATGGTCAAGGCCTGGCACGCGGCGCTGCACAAGGCCATCGTGCTGGCGCTGGACGCCGGCCATCTGCGCGCCGATGCCGATGTGGAACAGATCTTGTTTGAGCTGCACGGGCTGATCCTGTCCCTGCACCACGATGCGCGCTTTCTGCGCCGACCCGGCGCGCTGGAGCGTGCCGGCGTCGGCTTCGAGCGCATCGTGAATTTCTATGCCACGCCCGAAGGCCTGCAGGCCGCCGGCAGCAAATCCGCGGCGGCCGCCGCCAAGAAAACCGGCAAGCGGCCCCAGACCTGAACCCGTTCTGAATTGAATCGAAACCGAGGAGTTAGACATGCCCCAGTACAACCCACCGCTGCGCGACATGAAGTTCGTGATGCACGAGCTGCTGAACGTGGTCGATGAGCTCAAGATGCTGCCGGCCCATGCCGACATCGACGCCGACACCATCAATGCGGTGCTGGAAGAGGGTGGCAAGTTCGCGGCGGAGGTGATCGCGCCGCTGAACCTGTCGGGCGACGCCGAAGGTTGCACCCTGGACAAGAGCACCCATGAGGTGACCACGCCCAAGGGTTTCAAGGAAGCCTACAAGCAGTACGTCGAGGGCGGCTGGCCGGCGCTGGGCTGTGATCCCGAGTACGGCGGCCAGGGTCTGCCGGTGATCGTGAATCAGGGCTTCTATGAGATGCTGAACGGGGCCAACCAGGCCTGGACCATGTACCCGGGCCTGAGCCATGGCGCCTACGAGGCCCTGCATGCCCATGGCACGCCCGAGCAGAAGGCCACCTATCTGCCCAAGCTGACCAGCGGCGAGTGGACCGGCACCATGTGCCTGACCGAGCCGCATTGCGGCACCGATCTGGGCCTGCTGCGCACCAAGGCCGAACCGCAGGCCGACGGCACGTACAAGATCACCGGCCAGAAGATCTTCATCTCGGCCGGCGAGCACGATATGGCCGACAACATCATCCACCTGGTGCTGGCCCGCCTGCCGGAGGCGCCCGAGGGCTCCAAGGGCATCTCGCTGTTCGTGGTGCCTAAGTTCAAGGTCAATGCCGATGGCAGCCTGGGCGAGCGCAACCCGGTCTATTGCGGCGGCCTGGAGCACAAGATGGGCATCCACGGCAATGCCACCGCACAGATCGTGCTGGACGGCGCCGTCGGCACCCTGGTCGGTCAGCCCAACAAGGGCCTGGCCGCGATGTTCGTGATGATGAACGCCGCCCGCCTGGGCGTGGGCAACCAGTCGCTGGGCCTGACCGAGGTGGCCTACCAGAACGCCGTGGCCTACGCCAAGGATCGCATCCAGATGCGCGCGCTGAGCGGCCCGAAGGCGCTGGACAAGCCGGCCGACCCCATCATCGTGCACCCCGATGTGCGCAAGATGCTGCTGACCGCGCGCGCCTATGCCGAGGGCGGCCGCGCGCTGAACACCTATGTGGGCCTGCAGCTGGACAAGGCGCTGAGCTCGGACGACGAGGACGAGCGCAAGGAATGCGAGGCCGAGGTCGCGCTGCTGACCCCCATCATCAAGGCCTTCATCACCGACAACGGCTGGATCGCCACCTCGCACTGCCTGCAGGTCTTTGGCGGCCATGGCTTCATCCACGAGTGGGGCATGGAGCAATATGTGCGCGATGCCCGCATCAACATGATTTACGAAGGCACCAACACGATCCAGTCGCTGGACCTGCTGGGCCGCAAGATCCTGTCCAACAACGGCGCCACGCTGAAGAAGTTCGGCAAGAAGATCGCCGCCTTCGTCGAGGAAGAGGGCACGAACGAGGCGATGCAGGAGTTCATCAACCCGCTGGCCGATATCGGCGACAAGGTCACCAAGCTGACCACCGAGATCGGCATGAAGGCCTTTGGCAACCCCGACGAGGTGGGTGCCGCAGCGGTGGACTATCTGCGCGTCGTCGGCCATCTGACCTTTGCCTACTTCTTCGCCCGCATGGCCAAGATCGCGCTGGAGAAAAAGGACTCGGGCGACCCGTTCTACACCGCCAAGCTCTCGACGGCGCGCTTCTATTTTGCGAAGCTGCTGCCCGAGACCGCCTCGCTGATCCGCACCGCGCGCGCCGGCCTGAACCCGCTGATGGAGATGGACGAAGCGCTGTTCTGATTTTCTTGATTTCAATAACGCCATAAAGGAGACACCATGAAATCGCTTGTTGCTGCCACCATCCTGAGCCTGCTCTCGGGCATCGCCCTGGCCCAAGCCACGCCCAGCGGGCTGTGGAAGACCATCGATGACAAGACCAAGCAGGAGAAATCGCTGGTGCGCATCAGCGAGAGCGCCGGTGTCTTCAGCGCCAAGATCGAGAAGATCGTCGATCCCGCCAAGCAGGAGTCCAAATGCGACAAATGCGCCGACGACCGCAAGGACCAGCCCCTGATCGGCCTGACCATTGTTCGCAACGTCAAGAAGAACGCCGACGATGCCGAGCTGTGGGACGGCGGCGAGATCCTCGATCCCAATGACGGCAAGATCTACAAGGTCCGCATCAAGCCCATCGAGGGCGGCAAGAAGCTCGAAGTGCGCGGCTATGTCGGCATGCCCATGCTGGGCCGCACCCAGACCTGGATTCGCGTCGAGTGAGCCGCAGCGCCCTCGATGCCCATTTTTCTGAAGGAATGCAAACCATGAGTCGATTCCAAGTTCGCAAAGTCGCCGTGCTCGGCGCTGGCGTGATGGGCGCGCAGATCGCTGCGCACCTGGTCAACGTCAAGGTGCCGGTCGTGCTGTTCGACCTGCCGGCCAAGGAAGGTGCCAAGAACGGCATCGTCAGCAAGGCCGTCGAGGGCCTGAAGAAGCTCAAGCCCGCGCCGCTGGCCGTGCCGGAGAACGCCGCGCTGATCCAGCAGGCCAACTACGAGGAGCATCTGGAGCTGCTGAAGGATTGCGACCTGATCATCGAGGCCATCGCCGAGCGTATGGACTGGAAGCTCGATCTCTACACCAAGATCGCCCCCTTCATCGCTCCGCACGCGATCGTCGCGTCCAACACCTCGGGCCTGTCGATTACCAAGCTCAGCGAAGTGCTGCCCGAAGAAATCAAGCCGCGTTTCTGCGGCATCCATTTCTTCAACCCGCCGCGCTATATGTACCTGGTCGAGCTGATCAACACGCCGACCACCCGTCCGGAAGTCATCGACCAGCTGGAGAGCTTCGTCACCACCGCCGTCGGCAAGGGCGTGGTGCGCGCCAATGACACGCCCAATTTCGTCGCCAACCGCGTCGGCATCGCCGGCATGATGGCCACGATGATCGAGGCCGAGAAGTTCGGCCTGTCGGTCGACGTGGTGGACGACCTGACCGGCAAGAAGCTGGGCCGCGCCTCCAGCGGCACCTTCCGCACCGCCGACGTCGTGGGCCTGGACACCATGGCCCATGTCGTCAAGACCATGCAGGACAACCTGAAGGACGACCCCTTCTATTCGACCTATGCCACACCCAAGGTGCTGGCCGCGCTGATCGAGAAGGGCGCGCTGGGCCAGAAGACCGGTGCCGGCTTCTACAAAAAGGTCGGTAAGGACATCCAGCGCCTCGATTTCGCCACCGGTGAGTACGTCGCCGGCGGCAAGAAGGCCGACGACATCGTCGCCCGCATGCTGAAGAAGCCCGCCGCCGACCGCATCAAGCTGCTGCGCGAGTCGAGCAACCCGCAGGCCCAGTTCCTGTGGTCCATCCTGCGCGACAGCTTCCACTACGCCGCCGTGCACCTGAACACCGTGGCCGATACCGCGCGCGAAATCGACTTCGCAATGCGCTGGGGCTTCGGCAGCAGCCAGGGCCCGTTCGAGCTGTGGCAGGCCGCCGGCTGGAAGCAGGTCGCCGAGTGGATCTCGGCCGACATCGCCGAGGGCAAGACCCTGTCCAGCGCTCCGCTGCCCGCCTGGGTGACCGAAGGCCCGGTGGCCGAGAACGGCGGCGTGCACAGCGCCAATGGCTCCTGGAGCGCAGCTGAGGGCAAGTTCAAGGCGAAGCCGAAGCTGCCGGTCTATGAGCGCCAGGCCTTCCCCGAGTCCCTGGTGGGCGAGGGCGCGGCCGAGCCGCTGAAGGCGGGCACCGAGGAGTTCAAGAACGAAGAGATCCGCGTCTGGAGCCTGGACGGCGAGGTGTTGATCGCCTCGATCACCGCCAAGCTGCACCTGATCAGCCCCACCGTGACCGAGGGCCTCTTGAAGGCCGTCGAGATCGCCGAGGCGAAGTACAAGGGCCTGGTGATCTGGAGCCCGGACGATGTGTTCTCGGCCGGTGCCAACCTCGAAGCGCTGATGCCGGTCTTCATGAAGTCGGGTGCCAAGGGCATCGCGCCGGAGGAGAAGAAGCTGCAGGACATGATGCTGCGCATCCGCTACGCCAATGTGCCGGTGGTTGCCGCGATGCGCGGCCTGGCCCTGGGCGGCGGCGCCGAGCTGGCCGTGCATTGCGCGCGCCGTGTCGCGCATATGGAAAGCTATGTGGGCCTGGTGGAAGTGGGCGTCGGCCTGATCCCCGGTGGCGGCGGTCTGACCTATATCGCCCGCCGTGCGGCCGAGATGGCCAAGGCCGGCAATGCCGACGCGGACATCTTCGCCTTCCTGAAGGACGGCTTCACGACCGCCGCCACCGCCAAGGTCGCGACCTCGGCGCTGGAAGCGAAGAAGAACGGCTTCCTGCTGGACAGCGACATCGTCGTGCCGAACAAGGACGAGCTGCTGCACGTCGCCTCCAGCCAGGCCAAGTCCATGTTCGAGTCGGGCTACCGTCCGCCGCTGAAGGCGCTGTTCCCGGTGGCCGGCCGTTCGGGCATCGCCACCATCAAGGGCCAGCTGGCCAATATGCGCGATGGCGGCTTCATCAGCGCCCACGACTACCACCTGGCGGCCCTGATTGCCGATGTGGTCTGCGGTGGCGAGGTCGAAGCCGGTTCGCTGGTCGACGAGGAATACCTGATGTCGCTGGAGCGCAAGCACTTCTGCAGCTTGCTGGAGCACCCCAAGACCCAGGAACGCATCATGGGCATGCTGCAGACCGGCAAGCCGGTTCGGAACTAATGACCTTGCGGGACAGACCGCGCGAGCAACGCGAGTAGCTCTGTCCCCAACTGACTGGAACACATCATGAGCAAGCAAGTTCAAGAAGCCTATATCTGCGCCGCCACCCGCCTGCCCATCGGCAAGTCGGGCCGGGGTTATTACAAGAACACCCGTCCGGACGAGATGCTGAGCCGCGCCATCCAGGCCGCGCTGGCCCAGGTGCCGGGTCTTGACCCCAAGGTGATCGAGGACGCCATCATCGGCTGCTCCTTCCCCGAGGGCGAGCAGGGCATGAATATCGCCCGCGTCGCGGCCGTGCTGAGCGGCCTGCCGAACACGGTCGGCGGCGTCACGGTGAATCGCTACTGCGCCTCGGGCATCACCGCGCTGGCGATGGCGGCCGACCGCATCCGCATCGGCGAATCGGAGGTGATGATCGCTGGCGGCGTCGAGTCGATGAGCATGGTGCCGATGGGCGGCAACAAGCCCAGCCTGCCTCCCGCGATCTTTGAACGCGACGAGAACATCGGCCTGGCCTATGGCATGGGCCTGACCGCCGAGAAGGTGGCCGCGCAGTGGAAGATCAGCCGCGAGGCCCAGGACGAGTTCGCGCTGGAGTCGCACCGCCGCGCGCTGGCCGCCATCGAGGCCGGCCACTTCAAGGACGAGATGACGCCCTTCGAGATCCTTGAGCGTTCGCCCAATCTGGCTGATGGTTCGGTGAACCTGAAGAAGCGCATCGTCGACACCGACGAAGGTCCGCGCAAGGACACCTCGCCCGAGGGCCTGGCCAAGCTCAAGCCGGTGTTCGCCGCCAAGGGCAGCGTCACCGCCGGCAACAGCTCGCAGACCTCGGACGGCGCCGGCGCGCTGATCGTCGCCTCTGAAGCCGCGGTCAAGCGCTTCGGCCTGACCCCGCTGGCCCGCTTCGTCAGCTTCGCGGTGCGCGGCGTGCCGCCCGAGATCATGGGCATAGGCCCGATCGAGGCCATCCCGGCCGCGCTGAAGCTGGCCGGCATCTCGGCCCAGGACCTGGGCTGGATCGAGCTGAACGAGGCCTTCGCCGCCCAGTCACTGGCCGTGTTGAACGATCTGGACAGCAAGGGCATCGTGCTGGACCGCACGAAGGTCAACCCGAACGGTGGCGCGATCGCGCTGGGCCACCCGCTCGGCGCCACCGGTGCGATCCGCGCCGCCTCGGTGATCCACGGCCTGCGCCGCACCGGCGCCAAGTACGGCATGGTGACCATGTGCGTCGGCGCCGGCCAGGGTGCGGCCGGCATCATCGAACGCCTGTAAGCGTTCCTGACAAGCGCGGCCTCGGCCGCGCTTTCGCTGGGGAGTTCCGCAGCATGACGATCAGCTTCCGCGCCGGCGACGGCTTTGAACTGAAGGGCCATCTGTATGGCAATGCAGCCACGGCCAGGGCCGGCCTGCTGATCGCGCCGGCCATGGGCGTGGAGCAGCGCTATTACGCCGACTTCGCCCACTGGATGGCGGCGCAGGGCTGGCTGGTGCTGAGCTTCGACTATCGCGGCATGGGCGCTTCGCGGCCGGCCGAGATGCGGCGCTCGCTGAAGGGCCTGGACGCGGACATCCGCACCTGGGCCGAGCGCGATGCTGCCGCCGCGCTGGATGAGTTGTCGCGCCGCCTGGGCAGCGAGACGACACCGGTTCACTGGCTGGGCCACAGCCTGGGCGGTCAGATTCTCGGCCTGCTGCCCAACCGCGAGCGTGTCAGCCGCGCGATCACCGTCGGCTGCGGCAGCGGCTACTGGCGCGAGAACTCGGCGGGCCTGAGGCGCTATGTCTGGTGGCTCTGGTATGTCGTCGTGCCGCTCGCCCTGCCGCTGTTCGGCTATTTCCCGGGCCGCAAGCTGCGCAAGGTGGGCGATCTGCCGCGCGGCGTGATGGCGCAGTGGCGGCGCTGGTGCCTGGACCCCGGCTACATGATGGGCGAGGGTGGCGAGGCGCTGCGTGCCCATTACGCCGCGCTGCGCACGCCGATGTTGTCGCTGGCCTTCACCGACGACGAGTTCATGTCCCGCCGCAACACCGAGTCGCTGCACGGCTTCTATGCCGGTGCCAGCCCCGAGCTGCGCCGCATCGCACCGAAGGACGTCGGCGCACGCCGCATCGGCCATTTCGGTTTCTTTCGCAAGCACTTCGAGGCCAGCCTGTGGCCGCAGGTGCCGGCCTGGCTGAGATGAAGCGCCGCCATCTGCTGCTGGCTTGCGCCTCGCCGCTGCTGCTGAGCGGCTGCGCCGGCGAGCTCTCGCCCGGCTTCAGCAGCTGGCAGCAGGCCCGCGAGTCGGTGCTGGAGCTGATGTTGCGCCAGCACCATCTGGCGCACGAGCGCTGGAGCCTGCCGCAGCTGCTGCAGCATCTGGCGCAAAGCATCGAGTTCTCGATCCAGGGCTATCCCGAAGCCAGGAGCGCGCTGTTCCAGCAGACGCTGGGCCGAACCGCCTTCGCGGTGTTCGACGCCCGTGGCCAGATGAGCCACGATCTTGCCGAGCCGATTCCCGGTGCGCCCGCGCTCGATCCCGAGCAAGGCCTGAAGATCGCGGTGCAACGCCTGCTGGACGCGATGCAGGCCTTCAGCGCGCACAAAGGCCAGTTCAAGCCACATTTCGCCTATGGCCAGCTGGACCGCGCCGAATACCAGCGCGCCCACCTGATGCACCTGGCCAACCACTGGACCCAGGTGCAGGCGCTCACGGCCACGGCCCGGGCCGCCGCGAACCCCGACAATCACATCCATTCCAAGGAGACCCCGACATGACCATCAAGACCGCCATCGTCAACGGCGTGGCCAGCATCGAAATCGCCCGCCCCGAGAAGAAGAACGCGCTGACCTCGGACATGTACCAGCAGATGGCCGATGCGATCAACGCGGCCGCCACGGCCGGCGAGGTTCGCGCCGTGCTGATCTACGGCCAGCCCGGCATCTTCACCTCGGGCAACGATCTCGAGGACTTCATGGCCCGCCCGCGCTCGGGCGAGGACGCCCCGGTGTTCCAGTTCATGCGCGCGCTGCTGGGCTGCGACAAGCCGGTGATTGCCGCCGTGACCGGCGGTGCCATCGGCATCGGCACCACCATGCTCTTGCACTGCGATTTCGTCTTCGTTGCCGACGACGCCCGTCTGGCCATGCCCTTCGTCAGCCTGGGCCTGGTGCCCGAGTTCGCTTCCAGCCTGCTGGTGCCGCAGCTGATGGGCAACCGCCGCGCGGCCGAGAAGCTGCTGCTGGGCGACCCCTTTACCGGCGAGCAGGCGGTCGAGTGCGGCATTGCCAATGCGGTGCTGCCGGCCGGCGAGGTCGTCAACCATGCGCGCCGCGTGGCCGAGCGCTTCAACAAGCTGGCCCCCAGCGCGGTGCGTGAGAGCAAGCGTCTGATGCGCGCGCCGCAGGCCGAGGCCGTGCTGGCGACGATCAAGACCGAGGCCGAGATCTTCGGCGCCCGCCTGCGCAGCCCCGAGGCGATGGAAGCCTTCCAGGCCTTCTTCCAGAAGCGCCAGCCGGACTTCAGCAAGTTCGAGTAAGCCCTCGGCATGTTGCAGCTCGCGCCTATCGTGCGGTTGGCGCTGGCGCCGCTGCTGCTGTGGCAGGGCGCGCGCGTGCGGCGCCAGGCCCTGCGCCTGCCCGAGGCCGAGGGCCAGCGGGCTGGCGTGACCGGCGAGGGCCCGCTGGTGCTGCGCCTGCTGATCGTCGGCGATTCGTCCGCCGCCGGTGTCGGCGCGCCGAGCCAGGACGAGGCGCTGGCCGGCCATCTGAGCCGGGCCCTGGCGCGGCGCCTGGGCGGCATGGTGCGCTGGCAGGTGCTGGCCCGCAGCGGCCACACGACGGCCAATGCGCTCGAGCATCTGCGCGTCAGCGAGATCTTCCCGGCCGATGTGGTGGTGACGGCGCTGGGCGTCAATGATGTGGTCGGCCAGCTCTCGCCCCGGCGCTGGCTGCAGCAGCTCGACCAGATCGATGACCTGCTGCAGCAGCGCGCCGCCGCGCCGCGTTTCACGCTGCACAGCGCGGTGCCGCCGATGCACAGCTTTCCGCTGCTGCCGCAGCCGCTGCGCTGGCTGATGGGGGCCCAGGCCCTGCGCATGAACCGCGCGCTGGGCCGCCACCTGCTGGCCCAGCCCCGGCGCGGCATGCAGGCCCTGCCGGCCCATCTGCATGGCAAGGCCGCCGTGCGCCTGATGGCGCGCGACGGCTTCCACCCCAACCCGGCCGGCTATGCGGCCTGGGCCGAGGCGCTGGCGGAGCGGCTGGTGAGGGAGTGGGGAAAGCCGCCGCGCCGCTAGGCTCCGTCGGCCGGCAGGCGCCGCATGCGCTGGATGTCGCGCTGCGGCGGGGCGCCGAACAAGCGGCTGTAGTCGCGGCTGAACTGAGAGGCGCTCTCGTAGCCCACGCGCGCGGCCGTGCTGCCGGCGTCCAGCGCCTGGTTCAGCATCAGCAGCCGCGCCTCCTGCAGGCGCAGCTGCTTCTGGTACTGCAGCGGGCTCATGCCGGCGAGGTTGCGAAAGTGCAGCCGGAAGGTCGAGGGGCTCATATGCACCCGCGCGGCCAGCTCGTCCATCAGCACATCGTGGACAAAGTTCTGTTTCAGCCAGGCCATGGCCTGCGCGATCTGGTGGCTGGGCGAGCCCGCCGCCACCAGCTGCCGAAGATAGGGACCATGCGGGCCGCTCAGCAGTCGCACCAGGATCTCCTGCTGTATCAGCGGCGCCAGGCTGGCGCACAGCTGAGGCTCGTCTTGCAACTGCAGCAGGCGGACCATCGCATCGAGCAGCGGCTGGTCCAGCGGGCTCAGCGAGACGGCGCCGGGGGCTTGCTCGCGCGGCAGCGCCGGCAGTTCCATCTGAGCGGCCAGCTGCAGGATGTGGCGGGCATCGAGCTTGAGCATCAGGCCCAGAAAAGGCTCGGCCAGGTCGGCCCGGGTGATCTGGGCGAGCACCGGCAGATCCACGGTCGTCAGCAGGGACTGGCCCGGACCGAGGCTCATCACCTGTTCGCCGAGCGTCACCTGCTTCGCGCCCTGTGCGATGACGGCCAGGCCCAGCTCGTAGAAGCAGGGCAGGGGATCGCTCCTGGCGCTGAGCCTGTGGACGCTCAGCGCGGCCACAGCGCTTGGGTGACTGCCGTCAGTTCGGGCAATCTTGCCGATCTCCTGGGCCAGGCGGGCAATGGTCATGGGCGGGGTGTTGTGCAGCAGAGGGGTCGAGGCCAAGCCACTGTAGCGCCGGCGCGAGCGGCAGCTGACGGATCCGGCGACGGAACATCGAAATTGGCAAGACAAGCGTCGGAACGGGCAAGCGCTGCCGACGCCGGGCGCGGACACTGGCCGCCATTCCCTACCGACGGAGCCCCAGCGATGAGCACCCTCAATGTCAATGGCCGCGATCACGCGGTCGACGCCGATCCCGGCACCCCCATCCTCTGGGCCCTGCGCGACACGCTGGGCATGACCGGCACCAAGTTCGGCTGCGGCGCGGCGCTGTGCGGCGCCTGCACCGTGCATCTGGACGGCCAGGCGATCCGCGCCTGCATCACGCCGATCTCGGCGGCCGAGGGCAAGAAGATCCGCACCATCGAGGCCACGACCGATGGCAGCGACAAGGTCGGCGCGGCGGTGCATGCGGCCTGGGTCAAGCATGACGTGGCCCAGTGCGGCTACTGCCAGAGCGGCCAGATCATGAGCGCGACGGCTTTTCTGAAGTCGCTGCCCAAAGGCAAGAAGCCCACGGCCGCCGAGATCGACGGCGCGATGGCCGGCAATATCTGCCGCTGTGGCACCTATGCCCGCATCCGTGCCGCGGTGGCCGATGCCGCCAAGACCCTGGCCTGAAGGAGCGCCCACCATGTTGAACCACACGCTTGAGATGCCGCGCGCGCTGCAAGACCTGCTGGAACGCGACGCTGCCGACGAATCTACCCTCGCGCTGCCGCGCCGCAGCTTTCTGAAGCTCGCCGGCGCCGGTGGCCTGGCGCTCGGTGCCTACCCGCTGCTGGCCAGCGCGCAAGCCCCCGCCGCGGCCGGACTGAAGCCGACACAGCAACCCTCGGCCTTTGTGCAGATCGCGCCCAATGGCGAGGTCACGGTCACCATCAATCGGCTGGAGTTCGGCCAGGGTGTGCAGACCGGCCTGCCGATGATTCTGGCCGAGGAACTGGACGCCGACTGGGGCCTGGTACGCAGCCGCAACGGCTCCAGCGACCCGGCCTACCTCGACCCGCTGTTCGGCCTGCACATGACCGGCGGCTCGAACTCGATCAAGAACAGCTACACGCAGTACCGCGAGCTGGGCGCACGCGCCCGCGCGATGCTGCTGAGCGCCGCCGCCGCACGCTGGAATGTCGATGTGGCCACGCTGCGCACCCAGGCCGGCCAGGTGATCGCCGCCGACGGCCGCAAGCTGGGTTATGGCGCGCTGGCCGAGGCCGCGATGGCGCTGCCGGTGCCCGAGCAGGTCACGCTGAAGAACCCCAAGGACTTCCGCCTGATCGGCCGTGCGACGACGCGGCTGGACGCCCGCGCCAAGAGCAGCGGCCGGCAGGACTTCGGCATCGACACCCGGCTGCCCGGCCAGCTGACCGCCGTGGTCGCACACCCACCGGTGTTCGGCGCCCGGCTGCGCTCGCTGGACGACAGCGCGGCGCGGGCGATCAAGGGCGTCAAGGCGGTGCTGCGCATCCCGGTGGACCAGGGCGGCGAGGGCGTGGCCGTGGTGGCCGAGGGCTACTGGCCAGCCAAGCAGGGGCGCGAGGCGCTGAAGCTGGACTGGGACACCAGCACCGTCGAAAAGGTCGACAGCGAAAAGCTGCTGGCCCAGTACCGCGAGCTGGCGAAGCAGCCCGGCGCGCGCGCTTTCGACGCCGACATGGCGCCGCTGGCCACGGCCCCGCGCCAGCTGGAGGCCGAGTTCGTCTTTCCCTACCTGGCCCATGCGCCGATGGAGCCGCTGAACTGCACGGTCAGCCTCGGCAAGGACCGCGCCGAGCTGTGGGTCGGCACGCAGTGCCCGGGCCTGGACGCGGCCGCGGCGGCCGGCGTGCTGGGGCTGAAGCCCGAGCAGGTGACGATGCAGGTGCAGATGGCCGGCGGCGGCTTCGGCCGGCGCTTTGTCGGGTCGAGCGACTATGTGGTCGAGGCCTGCAACGTCGCCAAGGCCGCCCGGGCCGCCGGCCTGGACGCGCCGATCCGCACGCTGTGGAGCCGTGAGGACGACATCAAGGGCGGCTACTACCGGCCCATGCATCTGCACCGCGCCCGCATCGGCTTCGACGAGCGCGGCAATGTCTTGGCCTGGGACCATGTGCTGGTCGGCCAGTCCATCACGACGGGCACCGTGTTCGGCCAGTTCATGGTCAAGAACGGCATCGACGGCACGGCCACCGAGGGCTTGCGCGAGCCCTATCCGCTGCCTATGCGGCTGACGGTGCATCATCCCAAGGTGAACGTGCCGGTGCTGTGGTGGCGCAGCGTGGGCTCGACCCACACCGCTTATGTGATGGAGACCCTGCTCGACGAGATCGCCCGTGCGACCAAGCAGGACCCGGTGGCCTACCGCCTGCGCCTGATTGGCGACAAGCACCCGCGCCACCGCGCCGCGCTGCAGCTGGCGGTCGACAAGAGCGGCTATGGCAAGAAGCAGCTCCCGGCCGGCCGCGCCTGGGGCGTCGCGGTGCACGAGTCCTTCAGCACCGTGGTGGCCTATGTGGTGGAGGCCTCGCTGAAGGACGGCCAGCCGCTGCTGAACCGCGTCACCGCCGGCGTGCACTGCAATCTGGCGGTCAATCCGCGCAGCATCGAGGCGCAGGTGCAGGGTGCGGCGCTGATGGGCTTGTCGATGTGCCTACCGGGGGCTGCGATCACGCTGAAGGACGGCGTGGTCGAGCAGAGCAATTTCGGCGACTTCGCGGTGCCGCGCATCACCGACATGCCGCAGATCGCCGTCCATGTGGTGCCCAGCGCCGAGCCGCCCACCGGCATGGGCGAGCCGGGCCTGCCGCCGCTGGCCCCGGCCTTTGCCAACGCGATCACGCGCCTGACGGGCAAGCCGCTGCGCGAGCTGCCCTTCAAGCTGGCCTGAGCCCGATTCAGATCACATTGAGTTCCAGATAGGGGCGGCCCGCCGCGATGCGATTGGGTGTCAGCGGGCTCAGGTCCAGGCTGCGGTACTCGCCGTGCGCGATCCACTCGGCCAGGCCGCGGCCGACACCCGGCGCGTGCTGCAGGCCGTGGCCCGAGAAGCCGCAGGCCAAGAGCAGGTTGGGGCAGGCGTCGAGCGGGCCGACCAGGCCGTTGTGGTCGAAGGCATTCATCTCGTAGTAGCCGGCCCAGGCGCGCTGCGGGCGCAGGCTCTCGAAGCCGGGCACGCGCGCGGCCAGCGCCGGCCAGAGCCGCTCTTCGAACAGCCCGGGCTCGGGGTCCAGCGGCAGGCCGTCGGCGTCCTCGCCCAGCGGCGGACCGCCGCAGATGAACTGGCCTTCACCCTCGGGCCGGAACCACAGCCCCGAGGGATCGATCACCAGCGGGCAGTCGGCGGCCGGCTCGGGCGTGCGAAAGGCGTAGACGCTGCGGCGCTTGCCACTGACCGGCACGGCCAGGCCCGCAGTGGCGGCCAGCGCGCCGGACCAGGCGCCGCAGGCCAGCACATATAGATCGGCGTGCAGCCGCTGGTCGGTATCGGTCTCGACACCGACCAGGGCGCCGCTGGCGTCGCGCCGCAGCGCCAGCGCCTCGCCCTTCAGATACTGCACGCCCAGGGCCTGGGCCTGGCGCTTCAAGGCCTGCAGCAGGCCCCAGCCGTCGAACCAGCCCTCGCCGCTGCGGCCCCAGGAGCCCAGGGCCAGGTCTTGCGTGGCCAGCCAGGGCCAGCGCTCGCTCAGCTGCGTCGGGGCCAGCAGGGCGATGTCGGCGCCATGGGCGGTCTGCAGCGCATGCAGCTCGCGCAAGTCAGGGGCACCGGCCGGGCTGGCCAGATAGAGATAGCCGCGCTCGATCAAGCCGGCCTCGGCGCCGGCCGCGCGCAGCACTTGCAGGCCGTACTGCGACAGCGCGATGTTCAGCGGGGTCGAGAACTGCTGGCGTATCGATGCGGCGGACAGGGCCGAGGAGGCCTGCGCATAGCTCGGGTCGCGCTCCAGCACGAAGATCTCGAAACCCGGCTCGGCGCCCAGATGGGCGGCGATGGCGCTGCCGATGGCGCCGCCGCCGAGGATCAGGACCCTAGTTTTCACACCTGTTCGGCAAACACCCGGGGCTTGCCGTCGCGGTCGATCGCCACATAGGTCAGGTTCGCCTCGGTGACCTTGACCACCTGCGGGTTGGCCGGGTTGCGCTCGGCCACCACCTCGACATGCACCGTGATCGAGGTGCGGCCGATGCGCTTGACCTGGGCGTAAAAGCTCAGCAGGTCGCCGACCGAGACCGGTTGCTTGAAGATGAACTCGTTGACCGCCACCGTCGCGACCCGGCCGCGCGAGACCCGGCTGGGCAGCACCGAGCCGGCCAGATCGACCTGGGCCATGATCCAGCCGCCGAAGATATCGCCGTTGGCATTGGCATCGGCCGGCATCGGCATCACACGCAGCACCAGCTCGCGCGGCATGCCGGGCTGGCTGCTGGGGGTGGCGTTGTTTTCAGGGGAAGGGCTTGAAGCGTGGCTCATGATGCATACCTGGGAAAATTGGACTCATTGTCGGCGACCGTCCGATGTCCAGCAAAAAACATGCGCACAAGTCTCTCGACCCCGGCCGTCAGCCCCGAGCCCGCCGCCGCACCGGCCCCGCCCCGCTCCGACTGGGCGACGATTGCCAAGCTGCTGCCCTATCTGTGGCGCTACCGCTGGCGGGTCGGGTTGGCGTTGGGCTTCATGCTGGGCGCCAAGCTCAGCAATGTCGGCGTGCCGCTGCTGCTGAAGCAACTGGTCGACAGCCTGTCGCTGAAGCCCGGCGATCCGCAGGCCCTGCTGGTGCTGCCGCTGGGCCTGCTGCTGGCCTATGGCGCGCTGCGCCTGATGACCTCGCTGTTCACCGAGTTGCGCGAGCTGATCTTCGCCAAGGCCACCGAGGGCACGGCGCGCAGCATCTCACTGCAGGTGTTCCGCCATCTGCATGATCTGAGCCTGCGCTTCCACCTGGAGCGCCAGACCGGCGGCATGACGCGCGATATCGAGCGTGGCACGCGGGCCGTGCACTCGCTGATCTCGTACTCGCTCTACAGCATCGTGCCGACCCTGATCGAGGTGACCCTGGTGCTGGGCCTGCTGGCCGTCAAATACGACATCTGGTTTGCCGGCATCACGATCGCGGCCCTGGTGCTCTACGTCAGCTTCACCGTGCTGGTGACCGAGTGGCGCACCAAGTTCCGCAAGCAGCTCAACGAGCTCGACTCGGTGGCGCACAGCAAGGCGATCGACTCGCTGCTGAACTACGAGACGGTCAAGTACTTCAACAACGAGGACTTCGAGTCGCGCCGCTATGACGAAAGCCTGGAGAAGCTGCGCCGCGCGCAGCTGAAGTCGCAGTCCACGTTGTCGCTGCTGAATACCGGCCAGCAGCTGATCATCGCGACCGCGCTGGTCGCGATGCTGTGGCGCGCGACCCAGGGCGTGGTGTCGGGCACGATGACCCTCGGGGACCTGGTGATGGTCAATGCCTTCATGATCCAGCTCTACATCCCCTTGAATTTTCTCGGCGTGATCTACCGCGAGATCAAGCAGAGCCTGACCGATCTGGACAAGATGTTCACGCTCTTGGAGCGCGACCGCGAGGTGGCCGATGCGCCAGGGGCGCCGGCGCTGCGCATCGCGGGTGCGGCGGTGCGTTTCGAGAACGTCAGCTTCGCCTACGAGGCCGCGCGGCCCATCCTGAAGAACCTCAGCTTCGAGATCCCGGCCGGCAAGAAGGTGGCCGTGGTCGGCCCCAGCGGCTCGGGCAAGAGCACGCTGGCGCGCCTGCTCTACCGCTTCTACGACCTCGACGCCGGCCGCATCCTGATCGACGGCCAGGATGTGCGCGGCGTCAGCCAGGGCTCGCTGCGCCGCGCGATCGGCATCGTGCCGCAGGACACGGTGCTGTTCAACGACACGGTGGCCTACAACATCGCCTATGGCCGGCCCGGTGCCTCGCGCGAGGAGGTCGAGGGGGCGGCCCGCGCCGCCCATATCCACGACTTCATCGCGGCCACGCCCAAGGGCTACGAAACCATGGTGGGCGAGCGCGGGCTCAAACTCAGCGGCGGCGAGAAGCAGCGCGTCGCGATCGCCCGCACCTTGCTGAAGAACCCGCCGATCCTGATCTTCGACGAGGCGACCTCGGCGCTGGACTCGCGCAACGAGCGCGCGATCCAGGCCGAGCTGGAGGCGGTGGGCCAGAACAAGACGGTGCTGGTGATCGCGCACCGGCTCTCCACCGTGGTCGATGCGCACGAGATCCTGGTGATGGAGCAGGGCGTCATCATCGAGCGCGGCCATCACGAGGACCTGCTGGCGCGCGGCGGGCGCTATGCGCAGATGTGGCGGCTGCAGCAGTCCGGCGCTGCCGAGCCGCCGGCCTGAATGCAGACAAGCCGCCGGGTGGCGGCTTGCTTATGGTCGCGGGGCTGCGCTCAGGCGCGCTGGCGGCGCCGCGTGCCCAGCAGGGCCGCGCCGAAGCCGGCCGCGACCAGGGCCAGGCTGGCCGGCTCGGGCACATCGACGGGCGGCTGTGCGGCACCGAACACCATGTCATCGAAGAACATGGTCCGGTTGCCGCCCTGGAACACCACCGAGTAGGCCTTGCCCTCGAAATCGGTGCGGATGTCGCGCCAGGTGCACAGCGAGAAGGCACCGCAGTTCTCCTGCACGACATTGCTCAGATTGAACTCGCGCAGCAGCTTGCCCTGGCCATCGAGCCCGTCGAAGATGCGCAGCGAACCCGAGCTCTGGTTGGTGAGGTAGCTCAGGCTCAGCAGGTCCTCGAAGCCGTCCTTGATATTGACCCAGAACGCGGCGGCGGCGGGCAGGTCCGGATCGAGGTCGACCAGGCCCAGCACGGTGTCGCCGGAGGGGCGATTGCCGATATTGCTGTAGGAGCCCTTGTCGCCGGCCAGCACCGCGTTGAAGAAGAAGTTGACGCCCTGGCCCGAGTACTGGTCGCGCATCAAGGTGTTGTCGGCCTGGCCCAGGCCATCGAACGTGAGCTTGATGGGGCCGGCGGCGGCGCCTGCCGCGCTCGCGACCAGGGAAATTACCGCCAGTGCTTTGATGAGCCTCATGGGGTGCTCCGCTTCGATGGTGTTGGGGACGCCAAACTTCGAGGACTACGCGCCCGAATGTACTCAAGCCTTGTTACATTGTGTCGTCACACCCCCCTTTACCTAGGGGGGTGAGAACCTCAAACAAGGGGCCTGCGACGCAGGGCTACACTGGGCAGTGTGGAAACCAAATGGCTTGAAGATTTCGTCAGTCTGGCCGAGACCCGCAGCTTTTCGCGCTCGGCTCAGCACAGGCATGTGACTCAACCGGCGTTCTCGCGCCGCATCCAGGCGCTGGAGGCCTGGGCCGGGGTCGACCTGGTGGACCGCAGTTCCTACCCGACCCGGCTGACCGCCGCCGGCGAGACCTTGCTGGGCCAGGCCGTCGAGATGCTGGGCAGCCTGCAGGCCACCCGCAATATGCTGCGCAGCCACCAGGCGGTGGGGCAGGACATGATCGAGTTCGCGGTGCCGCACTCGCTGGCCTTCAGCTTCTTTCCGCATTGGCTGATGGACTTGCGCCAGCGCTTTGGCGCGGTCAAGAGCCGCCTCAATGCGCTGAATGTGCACGACGCGATGATGCAGCTCAGCGAGGGCAACTGCGATCTGCTGATCGTCTACCACCACCCCAGCCAGCCGCTGCAGCTCGACCCCGAGCGCTACGAGATGGCCTCGCTGGGGCACGAGACCCTGGCCGCCTATGCCAAGGCCGATGCCCAGGGGCGGCCGCTGTTCGCGCTGCCCGGGCATCCGGGTCAGAAGATCCCGTTCCTCAGCTATGCCTCCGGGGCCTATCTGGGTCGGCTGGTCGAGCTGGTCGTCAAGGACTCGCCGACGGCGCTGAACCTCGATTCGATTTACGAGACCGATATGGCCGAGGGCCTGAAGGCGATGGCGCTGGAAGGCCACGGCATGGCTTTCCTGCCGGCCAGCTCGGTCAAGAAGGAACTCAAAGCCAAACGTCTGGTGCAGGCCACCGCGCCGGGCTCGTATGAGCTGAGCATGGAGCTGCGCATCTACCGCGAACGGCCCGAGGCGGCGCGGCGCAGCAAGCCGGTGGCGCTGGCGCTGTGGGATTACCTGACGCAGCGCAGCTGAGGGCTAGGAACTAGGAAAAACCCTGAAGCCTCATGTGTGTGCTGCATAACCGTGCGTGCATTCGGCATTGGGCGATCAGCGAACGCACCGTTAGAGTCCGGCCCTTCATCGGCGTGCTCGGCAAATAGTGGCTCAAATCTTGCTGCAAATGCGGCAGGAGGGCGGATATGCGTGAAACTCCGTACCCGGCGCTCGGCCGGTCCGTGATCTGCTTGGCGTTCTCGTAATGATTCTGAAAGAGGAGCTTCCATGAAAAAGACATTGCTTGTGTTGGCCGTCGTTGCCGGTTTTTCCCTGTCGGCCCAGGCCGATACGCTGAAGAAGATCAAGGACAGTGGCGCCGTCACGATGGGTGTGCGCGAGTCCTCCGGCGCGCTGTCCTACACGCTGGGCGATGGCAAGTTTGTCGGCTACCACGTCGAGATCTGCCACAAGGTGCTGGCCGATGTGCAGAAGTCCCTGGGCCTGGCCAAGCTGGACGTCAAGTACCAGCCGGTGACCTCGCAAAACCGCATCCCGCTGGTGCAGAACGGCACCGTCGACATCGAGTGCGGCTCGACCACCAATAACGCGGCGCGCCAGAAGGATGTGGCCTTCGCCGTCACCACCTTCGTCGAGGAAGTGCGCATCGCCGTCAAGGCCAATTCGGGCATCAACTCGATCGCCCAGCTCAATGGCAAGAACGTCGCCACCACCACCGGCACCACCTCGGTCCAGACCCTGCGCAAGAACGAGCGCGCCACCGGTGTGGACTTCAAGGAAGTGTTCGGCAAGGACCACGCCGACAGCTTCCTGCTGCTGGAGTCGGGCCGTGCCGACGCCTTCGTGATGGACGGCGCCATCCTGGCCGGCAATATCGCGAAGGCCAAGAACCCGGCCGACTTCAAGCTGGTCGGCGATGTGCTGTCGGTCGAGCCGATCGCGATCATGATCCGCAAGGATGACCCGGCCTTCAAGAAGGCGGTGGACGACAGCATCAAGGCGATGATGAAGTCCGGCGAGCTGGCCAAGCTGTGGACCAAGTGGTTCGAGCAGCCGATCCCGCCGTCCAACACCAAGGTCGGCATGCCGGTCAATGACAACACCAAGGCGGCCTGGGCCAACCCCAATGACAAGCCGATGGAAGACTACGCGAAGAAGTAAACGCAAGGCCTGAGGGCATCAACACGGGGCCGCTCGGCGCAGTTCGGGCGGCCTCGATTTTTTGACGGAGGTAGCGGTGGCTACATGGGATTGGCAGGTGTTCTGCAAGGACACCATTGATGGGGAAATGGTGCCGCGCTGCTTCGGCAGCGGCGGCAGCATCACCTACCTGGACTGGCTCTTGTCGGCCTGGGGATGGACGCTCAGCGTGGCCGTGCTGGCCCTGATCGTGGCTCTGGTGGTCGGCTCGCTGATGGGCATTCTGCGCACCACGCCGAGCAAGGGACTGGTGGCTCTGGGCAATGCCTGGACCGAGCTGTTCCGCAACATCCCGCTGCTGGTCCAGGTCTTTCTCTGGTACCACGTGCTGCCTTCGCTGTTCACACCGCTGCGTGAGGTGCCCAGCTTCATCCTGGTGGTGTTCGCGCTGGGCTTTTTCACCTCGGCGCGGATCGCCGAGCAGGTCAAGGCCGGCATCCAGAGCCTGCCCACCGGCCAGCGCTATGCCGGCCTGGCAATGGGCTTCACGCTGCCGCAGACCTACCGCTATGTGCTGCTGCCGATGGCGTTTCGCATCGTCATCCCGCCGCTGACCAGCGAGAGCATGAATATCGTCAAGAACTCCTCGGTGGCCTTCGCGGTCTCGATCGCCGAGCTGACCATGTTCGCGATGCAGGCCCAGGAGGAAACCTCGCGCGGCATTGAGGTCTATCTGGCCGTGACCGGCCTGTACTTCGTCTCGGCCTTCGCCATCAACCGCATCGCGCTCTTCATCGAGCAGCGCGTCCAGGTGCCCGGCATCCTCGGAGGTGGCCGATGAATCTCGACTTTTCCTTCCTCGACTGGAGCGTCGTCTCCAGCTTCATCCTCAAGGGCCTGATCTTCAGCGTCGAGCTGACGCTGATCGCGACCTTTGGCGGCATCGTGCTGGGCACCTTGCTGGCGCTGATGCGCTTGTCGGGCAAGAAGTGGCTGGTGCTGCCGGCCGCCTTCTATGTCAACACGCTGCGCTCGATCCCGCTGGTGATGGTGATCCTGTGGTTCTTCCTGCTGATCCCTGCGGCCTTCTATGCTGCGGTCGGCGGCGAGTGGGGTTCCAGCAACCGCGCCGAGCTGTCGGCCATCATCACCTTCACGGTGTTCGAGGCCGCCTACTTCTCGGAGATCATGCGCGCCGGCATCCAGAGCGTCCCCAAGGGTCAGGTCTATGCCGGCTATGCGATGGGCATGAGCTATCGCCAGACCATGCAGCTGGTGGTGCTGCCCCAGGCCTTCCGCAATATGCTGCCGGTGCTGATGACACAGACCATCATCCTGTTCCAGGACACCTCGCTGGTCTATGCAATCGGCGCCTACGATCTGCTGAAGGGCTTCGAGATCGCCGGCAAGAATTTCAACCGGCCGGTCGAGACCTATCTGGTGGCTGCCGTCGTCTACTTCGTGATCTGTTTCAGCCTGTCGATGCTGGTGCGTCGCCTGCAGAAGAAGATCGCCATCATTCGCTAGAAAGCTTTGGCCATGATTGATATCAAGAACATCTCCAAGTGGTACGGCCCCTTCCAGGTGCTGACCGACTGCAGCACGACGATCAAGAAGGGCGATGTGGTCGTGGTCTGCGGCCCCTCGGGCTCGGGCAAGTCCACGCTGATCAAGACCGTCAACGCGCTGGAGCCTATCCAGAAGGGCGACATCGTCGTCGACGGCATCTCGATCTCCGACCCCAAGACCGACCTGCCCAAGCTGCGTGCCCGGGTCGGCATGGTGTTTCAGAATTTCGAGCTGTTTCCGCACCTCTCGATCACCGAGAACCTCACCATTGCGCAGATCAAGGTGCTGGGCCGCAGCCTCGACGACGCCAAGGCCCGCGGCCTGAAGATGCTGGACCGCGTGGGCCTGATCGCCCAGAAGGACAAGCACCCCGGCCAGCTGTCGGGCGGTCAGCAACAGCGGGTCGCGATCGCGCGCGCGCTGTCGATGGACCCTATCGTGATGCTGTTCGACGAGCCGACCTCGGCGCTGGACCCCGAGATGGTCGGCGAGGTGCTGGACGTGATGGTGCAGCTGGCCAACGAGGGCATGACGATGATGTGCGTGACCCATGAGATGGGTTTCGCCAAGAAGGTCAGCGATCGCGTGATCTTCATGGACGCCGGCAAGATCGTCGAGGACTGCAGCAAGGACGATTTCTTCGGCAAGCCCGAGGAGCGCTCACCGCGCGCCAAGGACTTCCTGGCGAAGATCCTGCAGCATTGATAGGCATTGCGGGACAGACCGCCCGAGCGAAGCGAGTAGCTCTGTCCCCAACTGACTAGGTGTTTACGGCTCGATCGCAGCCCCCACCACCGCCTCGCCGCCGGCCACCGTACCGATCAGCGTCGCGCGGCCGCTGACCAGATCGACCCGGTACCAGCTCGACAGCTTGCCGCGCGTGACGGCCGAGTAGGCGGCGTTGGATACATCCGAGATGTCCAGCGTCGCCCGCTCGAAGGTGCCCAGGCCCAGCGAGCCGACCGTGTAGAGCCGGCCACTATTGGGTGACACCATCGGCGTCACGCCTTCCTTCGTGCCCTGGTGCACCAGCGTGCCCAGCTTGCCGTCCAGCGCGTAGTTGGTCGTGATCTTCTCGTTGTCCTTGTTGTAGGTGTAGCCGGCCGCGACCAGGGCGCCCGCCTTGCCGGCGTTCGCGTCGGCGGCGTCATAGGCCAGCCGGCCGTCGAACTGCAGGCCCGGCTGGTCCGCATTGCCGTCGACCACCGCCCCGGTGTCCGGGTGCAGGCGCAGATTGAAGCCGGCGTCGTTGACGACGCGGATGCGGTCCACCGTCGGGTTGAAGTCGAAGCCCCATTCGGTGGCCCCCTCGCGCGGCAGGGCCACCGGCGTGCCGATGCGGCTGGCGCTGCCGTCGGCGGTGTTGATGCGGTAGAGCTGGCCGCTGTCGCCCAGCGCGAACAGCTGGCCCTTGGCGACCCGGTAGTCAATGCCCAGCAGCCGCTCCTCGGCGGCCAGGCCGCTCAGCGCCTTGCTGCTGAGGATCTTCTGCGGCTGGCCGGCGTTGAACTGGATCAGCTTGTTGCTCGCGGTCACCGCATAAATCATCTCCTTGGCCGGCGGCCCGATGGTTTCGGTGCTGGCGCAGGCGGCCAGCAGGGCGGCGGCGATCAGGGACAGGGCGTGACGGGACATGGCTTCTCCGTGCTGTGAGGGTCATCGATTGTTGGTGAGCGCCGGCGCCGCTGTCCAGGGAATAGCGGGGGCTTCATGCGGGAATTCCACCGGGCCACGGGTGCGACAATGCCGGCCCATGAGTACCGCCACCACTACCCAGCTGAGCCTGATTCGCCCCGACGACTGGCATGTGCACCTGCGCGACGAGGCCGCGATGCAGAGCGTCGTGCCGCACACCGCGCGCCAGTTCGCCCGCGCCATCGTGATGCCCAATCTGCGCCCGCCGATCACGACGGCCGCCCAGGCCCAGGCCTACCGCCAGCGCATCCTCGCGGCCGTGCCCGAGGGCCTGAAGTTCGAGCCGCTGATGACGCTGTACCTGACCGACCTGACCCCGGTCGACGAGATCAAGCGCGCCAAGGACGCCGGCGTGGTCGCGCTCAAGCTCTACCCGGCCGGCGCCACGACCAATAGCGATGCCGGTGTCACCGACATCAAGAAGACCTACAAGACGCTGGAGGCGATGCAGCGCGAGGGCCTCCTGCTGCTGGTGCACGGCGAGGTGACCGACCCGGACATCGATGTGTTCGACCGCGAGGCCGTCTTCATCGACCGCGTGATGACGCCGCTGCGGGCCGACATGCCCGAGCTGAAGGTGGTGTTCGAGCACATCACGACCAAGGAGGCCGCACAGTATGTGCACAGCGCCGATGCCTACACGGCTGCGACCCTGACGCCCCAGCACCTGCTCTACAACCGCAATGCCATCTTCACCGGCGGCCTGCGCCCGCACTACTACTGCCTGCCGGTGCTCAAGCGCGAGGAGCACCGCCTGGCCCTGATACGGGCCGCGACCTCGGGCAGCACGAAGTTCTTCCTCGGCACCGACAGCGCGCCGCACGCCTCGGTGATGAAGGAGAACTCGGTCTGCGGCGCCGGCTGCTTCACCGCGATGAGCGCGCTGGAGCTCTATGCCGAGGCCTTCGAGGCCATGGGCGCGCTCGACAAGCTGGAGGCCTTCGCCAGCTTCAATGGCGCCGACTTCTACGGCCTGCCGCGCAATACCGAGCGCGTCACGCTGCTCAAGCAGGACTGGAGCCTGCCCGACAGCGTGCCCTTCGGCGAGGCGCGGCTCAAGCCGCTGCGCGGCGGCGAGTCGCTGGGCTGGAAACTGCTCTGACCGCGCGGCCTCCTGGCTGCAAACCGGCTAGCATGGCCGGCGACGCAACGAGGAGGGAACAGACTTGCGCAAACTCTTGATCGTGGCCGGACTGCTGCTGCAGGTTTTGGCCCAGCCGCTGCTGGCTCAGCCGCAGCCGGTGCCCGCAGCTCCGGCAGCGGCCGCCAGCGCGCCGGCCGCGGCGGTCTCGGCCACCGCCCGGCGCATCTACGAGCGGGCCCGTGGCCAGCTGCTGCAGATCCGCACCCTGCTGAAGAACCAGGACAGCCAGGCCTCGGTCGGCTCGGGCTTTCTGGTCAGCGAGGACGGCCATGTGATCACCAACTACCATGTGATCAGCCAGGCCGCGCTGGAGCCCGAGCGCTACCGCCTGCGCTATGCCGGCACCGAGGGCCAGGCGGGCGAGCTGGAGCTGCTGGACTTCGATGTGCGGCGCGACCTGGCGCTGCTGCGCGTGGTCGGCGCCGGGCTCAAGAATGCCGGCGCGCTGCGCTTTCGCCCGCTGGATCAGCCGCTGTCCAAGGGCGACCGCATCTACTCGATGGGCAACCCGCACGACGTGGCCTTCGCCGTCGTCGAGGGCACCTACAACGGCCTGGTCGAGCGCAGCTTCGATGCGCTGATCTACTACTCGGGCAGCATCAACTCGGGCATGAGCGGCGGCCCGGTGCTGGACGAGGAGGGCCGGGTCGTCGGCATCAATGTCTCGGCGATGTTCTTCGCCCAGCAGATGAGCTTTCTGGTGCCGGCCGAGTTCGCGCTGCGCCTGTTCGAGCGCAGCCGCACCGCCAAGCCGCTGGCCGGCCCGGCCTGGCCGCGCCTGCGCGAGCAGCTGATGGCCTATCAGGACGAGCTGGTGAGCCGCTTCATCGCCCAGCCCTGGCGCGGCGCCGATCATGTGCGCTACCGGCTGCCGGTGCCGCAGGAGCAGTTCATGCGTTGCTGGGGGCGCGGCACGCCGGCCGACAGCAAGGGCCTGGACTTCCAGCGCTCGCAATGCCGGATGGAGCATGCGGTCTTCATCAATGGCGCGCTGCAGACCGGCTATCTGGACATCTCGCACGAGGCCTACGACGGCGCCAAGCTCGGCGCGCTGCGCTTTGCCAAGCAGTACTCGGGCAGCTTTCGCAACGAGAACCTGGGCCGCTCCAACAAGCAGCGCACCGCGCCGCACTGCCGCGAGGAGTTCATCCAGAAGGGCGTCAAGGAGGGGCCGCCGCTGCGCGCGGTGATCTGCCTGAGTGCCTACCGCAAGCTGGCCGGCCTGCACGACCTGAGCGTGCTGGTGACCACGGTGGATGGCGCCACCGAGGGCGCGCTGGGCCGTTTCGATGCCCGCGGCATCAGCTTTGACAACGCGCTCAAGCTGAGCGCCCACTACCTCGGAGGCTTCGGATGGACGCGCGCGCAGCAGCAGTGATCGAGGTGCTGGGCCGCGACGGCCAGGTGCGCGCCACCCACAAGCTGCAGGCCTGGCCGGTCTCGATCGGCCGCTCGCCGGACTGCGACATCGTGCTGGACGACAGCCATCTGGCCGCCACCCATGCCCGCTTGAGCCTGGAGGAGGCCGGCCCGCAGCTGGCCCTGCTACCCAGCCTGAATGGCGGCCAGCTTGGCCGGCGGCGGCTGGCGGCCGGCGAGTCGGTGGCCCTGGGGGCCGGGGCGGTATTCCAGCTCGGCGCCACCCAGCTGCGCCTGCGCCGCAGCAGCGATGCGCTGGCGCCGGAGCAGCCGCTGCTGCTGGCCGCCGGGGCGCCGCCGCTGCGCTGGCTGGCGGGGCTGATGCTGCTGTGGCTGGGCGCGCTGTGGCTGGACCAGTGGAGCTCGCTGAACCCGGGCTCGCCGTGGATCGACTATGCCGCCGCGGTGCTGATGCCGCTGGGCCTGCTGCTGAGCTGGGCCGCGCTCTGGGCCCTGGTGACCCAGCTGTTCCAGCACCGCTTCCCCTTTGCCAGCCATCTGTGGCGGGCCCTGGTCGGTGTGGCGCTGATGAGCCTGGTGGGCGCGCTGCTGCCGCTGCTGGCCTATGCCTTCTCGCTGCGCCAGCTGCTGCCGCTGGAAGGGCTGATCCTGCCGCTCGGGCTGGCAGGCCTTGTGTACTGGCATGGCAGCCTGGTCTGGCCGCGCGGCCGGCGGGCGCTGGCCTGGGGGGTGTTGGGTTTTCTGGTCTGCTCGCAGGCCCTGCTGGTGGCCAGGCGGCTGGACCAGCAGCACTGGTTCGGCCCGCCGTACTTGAGCGCGCTGCCGCCGCCGGCGCTGCGCCTGGTCGCGCCCAAGCCACCCGAAGCGCTGATCGATTCGCTGCGCCCGCTGGAGGCCGAGCTGGCCCGCCAGGCCAAGAAGGACGACGAGGAGCGGGCCGAAGACGGCGAGGACTGAGGCGCGCGCCGCCTGTCAGGCAAGCGTGCGCAGCGCCAGCTCCTGCATCGCATCGGCCGCCGCCGATGTGCGCGAGGCGCGGCTGCGCAGCAGGGCCACGGCCATCGTGGGCAGCGGTGGCAGACCCTGTTTGTCGCCGAGGATCTGCAGGCCCGGCGGCACGCTGCAGCGCGTCAGCACGGCCACCGCCAGCCCGCTCTCGACCGCCGCAAGCTGGCCCGCCAGGCTGGCGCTGTGATAGACGATGCGGTGGCCGCGCCGCTGCGCGTTCAACGCCGCCAGCGCATCGCGGCGCGCCATGCTGCCGCTTTCGTAGACGGCCACCGGCAGCGGCTCGCGCCGCCAGGCCTCGTGCTGCGCGGCCCCGACCCAGACCAGGGGTTCGTCGAACAGATGGGTGCCGCGGCCGGGCTTGTCCTGCGAGACCAGGGCCAGATCGAGCTCGCCGCGCTGCACCTGCGGGATCAGCGCGGTCGACTGCTCGCAGACCAGCTCGATCTCGACCCCGGCATGGCGGTTCGCGAAGCTGCGCAGCAGCGGCGTCAGATAGCCGGCTGCATAGTCGTCGGGCACGCCGAAGCGCAGCCGTCCGCCCAGCTGCGGGCCGTGCAGCGCGGTCAGTGCCTCGCCATGCAGCTCCAGCATGCGGCGCGCAAAACCCAGCAGCTCCTGGCCGCTCGGGGTCAGCTCCAGATGACGCGGGCCACGCAGCAGCACCGGCCGGCCGACGGCCTCTTCCAGTTTCTGCAGCTGCATGCTGACGGCCGATTGCGAGCGGTGCAGCAGCGGTGCGGCGGCCGATAGCGAGCCGGCATCGACCACCGCGACGAAGGCGCGCAGCCAGTCCAGTTGCAGATCCCGCATCGCTCGCTCCAGCTATTCGATAAGCGAATGGTAGCCAGCAAAACTATCCGCTTCACAGGATTTGCCGGCTGGCCGAGCATCGCGGCATGCCTGCATCGACACTCGCTCCCGCACCGACAGCCTCCCGCGAAGAACGCCAGGGCCAGGCCCTGATGCTGGCCGGCGGCCTGCTGCTGGGCACGCTGGGCGTGTTTCTGGAGGAGGCCGGCCAGGATCCGCTGACGGCGGTCTGGTTCCGCTGTGCCTTCGGCGGCCTGGCCCTGCTGGTCTGGGGGCTGATCAGTGGGCGTCTGGGCGAGCTGCGGCTGGCGCGGCGCGGCCTGTTGGCCGCCGTCGCGGCCGGCCTGCTGATGCTGGTCAACTGGGGGCTGTTCTTCGCGGCGATCGAGCGCAGCTCGATCGCGGTGGCCACCATGGTCTTCCATGTGCAGCCGCTGCTGGTGATGGCCTTTGGCGTGCTGTTCCTGCGCGAGCCCTTCAGCCGCCGCCAGGGCGCGGCGGTGCTCATCGCGCTGCTGGGGCTGGCGCTGGCCACCGGCCTGCTGGACCAATGGCGGGAGATCGACTCCGCCTATGGCTGGGGCCTGCTGATGTGCCTGGGCGGCTCGTTCAGCTATGCCGCCGTGACCCTGATCGCGAAATCGGTGCGCGGGGTCAGCTCCTTCGCACTGTCCTGGTGGCAGTGCGCGGTCGGCAGCGTGGTGCTGCTGGCCTGGCCGCTGACGCAGGGCTGGCCGGCCTGGGGTGCGGCCTGGGGCTGGCTGGCCGGTCTGGGCCTGATACACACGGGCCTCGCCTATGTGCTGCTCTATGCCGGCATCAACCGGCTGCCGGCTGGCCGCATCGCGCTGCTGCAGTTCGTCTATCCGGCGGCGGCGGTGCTGGTCGACTGGGCCGTCTACGGGCGCGCCTTGAGCCCGTTGCAGCTGCTGGGCGTCGCGATGATGGCGGGCGCGATCACGAGCCTGAAGCGATGAACGATAATGCGGTCGTGAAGCAAGCCAGACCGCCGCTGGCCCGATCAGGGAAACCTGGGGCTGGAGGAAGGTCCGGACTGCATAGAGCGGCGTAGCAGCTAACGGCTGTCCGGCGTGAGCCGAGGATCAGAGCAACAGAGACGAGTCGATCAAACGTGCGGGGTGCAAGCCCTGCGGGACCATGAGCGCAGCCCATGGGATCGGGTGAAACGGGCAATCTCTACGCGCAGCAACACCAAGTAGGCCAGTATCGAGGCGGCTCGCTGAGCTGGCGGGTAGGTGGCACCGAGCCGGGCAGTGATGCCCGGCCCAGAGGAATGGCGGTCACAGGACCAAAGCCCGCAAGGGTCAGGTCTTGCACAGAATCCGGCCTATCGGCTTGCTTCACTCTTATTTTGATTGGCGTGACAGACCGCCCGAGCGAAGCGAGTGGCTCTGTCACTCACTGACTCAGCGGGTTGTCAGCAGCGCCTCGATGGTCTGCTGCACGGCCAGCGCCTCGGCATAGCCGGGCAGGCTGTGCGAGCGGCCCTCGATCAGCGCCACCCATTGGTCCAGCTGGTCGGCCTGGCTGCTGGCTCGCAGCGCGTCGGACGAACCCAGCGGCTGCCAGCCCTCGCTGCGGCGCTGCTGGGTCACGCCGAACCACTCGCGCAGCTCGATCTCGCCCTCGCTGGCGCGCCACAGCATGCGGTTGTGGTCGGGCACCGGCACGTCGCTGGCCACCCGGGCGGCGATGCGGATGGGTACGCCGGCCGCTTCGAGCCGGGCGTTCAAGGCGGTCTCGGCGCTGCGGCCGTCGGCGGGGTAATCGACCTGGCTGTCCAGCACCTCGGCATGGCCCAGCACGCGCTGCAGCACGAAGACGAAGTGCGACAGCACCTCGCGGGTGAAGCCGCCTTCCTCGCGCTCGGCCAGCCAGGCGCCGGCACCGGCCTGCCAGGGACGCGGCCAGGCGGCGAAGGCCACCTCGAGTTCGACCGAGCTCAGCGGGCCCAGCGGCAGCCTGGAGGCCGCGCCGAAGGCCAGTTGCAGCGCGCCCAGGCCCGGCGCCGAAGCCAGCGAGAAATTCACCGCAGCGCGCTGCTTCTCGCGGGCGATGCGGGCGATGGCCTCCTGTGCGGCGGGGAAGTCCACCGTCAGCGGCTTCTCGCAGAACACCGCCAGGCCGGCATCGAAGGCCAGATGCGACAGGCTCATGTGCGCAGCGGGCGGTGTCGCGATATAGAGGCTGTGCAGGCCGGGTGTGGCGATCAGCTGCTCCGCACTGGCCGCAGCCTGTAGCTGCGGGTAGGCGGCCAGGGTCTGGGCCACGGCCGCCGGATTGGCATCCCAGACCCAGGCGGCGCGCAGCCGCTGGTGGGTGGCCAGACGGGCCAGCATGCGCTGGCCCATCACGCCCAGGCCGATGATGCCGATGTTCAAGGGTTCCGTCATTGCTCCGTCATGCCATAGCCACAGGAGTGCCGAGTTTAGAGGGCGCCGCTACACTGCGGCACTGCCCATCAGACCTGCCGACCGAGCGGGCGTGTAGCGCACAAAACCCCGATGAATCCCGATGCCAGCACCCTTTGGCGCGCACCGCGCTGGGCTCTTGCCGTCCTGCTGGCCTGTCTGGGCATGGTGGGGCCGTTCTCGATCGACACCTATCTGCCGGCCTTCTCCGGCATCGCGCAGGCGCTGAATGCGACGCCGGTCGAGATGCAGCAGACCCTGTCCAGCTATCTGCTGGGCTTTGCGGTGATGAATCTGTTCCATGGCGCGCTGTCCGACAGCTTTGGCCGCCGCCCGGTGGTGCTGTGGGGCATGGTGGTGTTCACCCTGGCCTCGCTGGGCTGTGCGCTGGCCGGCACGATAGGCCAGCTGGTGTTCTGGCGCACCGTGCAGGGCATGTCCGCCGGTGCCGGCGTGGTGGTCTCGCGGGCCATCATCCGCGACATGTTCCCGCCCTCGGAGGCGCAGCGGGTGATGTCCCAGGTGACGATCTTCTTCGGCATCGCGCCGGCGATCGCGCCGATGGTGGGCGGCTTTCTGTTTGTCCATGCCGACTGGCACTCGATCTTCTGGTTCCTGGTGCTGATCGGCGCGGCCCTGGTGGTGGCGAACTGGCGGCTGCTGCCCGAGACCCTGCACCAGGATCAGAAGCAGCCCTTCCACATCGGCTCGCTGATGCGCGGCTACCGGCAGATGTGCACCAACCGGCGCTTCCTCCTCCTGGCCCTGGCCAGCGGCATCCCGTTCAACGGCATGTTTCTCTATGTGCTGGCGGCCCCGGTGTTTCTGGGCGAGCACCTGCATCTGGCGCCGACCCAGTTCTTCTGGTTCTTCTGCTTCTCGATCGGCGGCATCATGGGCGGGGCCTGGATGAGCGGCCGGCTGGCCGGCAAGATCAAGCCGCGCCACCAGATTCGCCATGGCTTCGTCATCATGCTGCTGGTTTCGGTGCTGAATGTGACGCTGAACCTGCTGCTGGAGCCCAGCCCCTTCTGGGCGCTGCCGGTGATCGCGGTCTTTGCCTTCGGCTGGGCGTTGATGGTGCCGGTCGTGACGCTGATGGTGCTGGACCAGGCGCCGGACCGGCGCGGCATGGCTTCCTCGCTGCAGGCCTGCATCGGCAGCGCGGCCAATGGCCTGGTGGCCGGCGTCGTCGTGCCGCTGGTGATGCACTCGACCGTGGCGCTGGCGCTGGCCTCGATGTGCATGATGGGCATAGGCCTGGTGGCCTGGATCAAGGTCAAGCCGCAGATGTACTGACGCGGCTCAAGAGCGGCGCCGCTCGGCCGATGAAGACGGGGTAGGGGGCCGCATGGGCGGCGCCGGAAGAAATCATGTTGTCATCGATACGGGCGCTTTCGCCCGGCCATGCCTGTCTGTTGATGCTGCTGTTCGTCGCCTCGGCCGCCGTGGCCCAGGGCCGGCCGGCGGCCATGAGCACGAGCAAAGCGCCGAAGCCGCCGGTGGCAGCGGCCGTGGTCGAGCCGGCGGCCGGCGATGAGTCGGCAGACGTGCTGCGCCAGCGACTGGCCGAACGCCTGACGTCAAAGACCGAGCCTATCGCCCCGCCCAAGGCACGCAGCCGCGTCGATGAACGCGGCAGACCCGCGCCGGCCAAGCCGGCCGCGCAGATCCACTGGGCCTATGGCGGCGAGGGCGCGCCCGAGCATTGGGGCGGGCTCAAGCCCGAGTACCGCCTCTGCGCCATCGGCACGCGCCAGAGCCCGATCGACATCCGCGACGGCATTCGCGTCGATCTGGAACCCATCCAGTTCGACTACAAGCCCAGCGGCTTCGCGGTGCTGGACACCGGCCACACGGTGCAGGTCAATATCGCGCCGGGCAACTTCCTGCAAGTGATGGGGCGGCGCTTCGAGCTGCAGCAGTTCCATTTCCATCGGCCCAGCGAGGAACGCATCAATGGCCGCCAGTTCGATATGGTGGCCCATCTGGTGCACAAGGACGCCGAGGGCCGGCTGGCGGTACTGGCCGTGCTGCTGGAGCGCGGCCCCATCCATCAAGCGCAGGCCGTGGTGCAGACCGTCTGGAACAATCTGCCGCTGGAAAAACATGAGGCACAGCCGGGGCCGGGCATGCTGGACCTGCTGCAGCTGCTGCCCGAGGATCGCGGCTACTACACCTATATGGGCTCGCTGACGACGCCGCCCTGCAGCGAGAGCGTGCTGTGGATGGTGATGCGCCAGCCGGTGCAGCTGTCGGGCGAGCAGATCGAGATCTTTGCCAAGCTCTACCCGATGAATGCCCGCCCGCTGCAGAAGGACTCGGGTCGGCTGATCAAGCAGAGCCGCTAGCCCTCAGTTCGTCGGTGTGGCCTGCCTGCTGAGCCAGAGCCGCAAGGTGGCGAACAGCTGCTCGGCCACCACCGGCTTGGCCACATGGTCGTTCATGCCGGCGTCCAGGCAGCGCTGGCGCTCTTCGGCAAAGGCATTGGCCGTCATCGCCAGGATGGGCAGATCGCGGCCGCGCGCGCTGCGGCGTATCGTGCGGGTCGCGTCCAGCCCGTCCATCACGGGCATCTGCACATCCATCAGCACCAGTGCATAGTCCTGCCGCTCCACCATGTCCACCGCCTGCTGGCCATCCTCGGCCACATCGACCTGCAGACCGGCGCTGGACAGCAGGGCCACCGCGACCTCCTGATTGACCGCGTTGTCCTCGGCCAGCAGTACGCGGGTGCCGGCAAAGGACTTCTGCAGCTCCTGCGCCACCTGGTTGCGGCTCAGCGGCAGCGGCAGTCGGGCCCGGCCCTCGAACTTCTCGACCAGCACGGTGAACCAGAACAGGCTGCCGGCCCCCGGCGCGCTCTCGACCCCGACCTCGCCATGCATCAGCCGGGCCAGGCGCCGGCAGATCGCCAGGCCCAGGCCGGTGCCGCCGTAGCGGCGCGTGGTCGAGCTGTCGGCCTGCTCGAAGTCCTGGAACAGGCGCTGCTGCACGTCCTCGGCGATGCCGATGCCGCTGTCGCGCACCTCGAAGCGCAGCTGCACCGAGTTGCCGGACTCCTGGGCCACCTTGGCACTCAGGCGCACAAAGCCCTGGTCGGTGAATTTGACCGCATTGCCGGCAAAGTTCAGCAGCACCTCGGCGATGCGCTGCGCATCGCCCAGCAAGGGGCGGGCCGCCAGCGCCGGGTCGAGCTCAAGCTCGACCTTCAACCGTTTCTCGGCCGCGCGCTGCGCCAGCATGCTGGAGATGCCGTCCATCACCTGGCCGACCGTGAACTCGGCGCGGTCCAGCTGCAGCTTGCCGGCCTCGATCTTGGAGAAGTCCAGCACATTGTTGATGACGCTGAGCAGATGCTCGGCGGCGTCGGCCACCTTGCGCAGCCGCTCCTGCTGCTCGGGCTCGACGACATCGCGCCGCACCAGATAGGTCAGGCCGATGATGGCATTCATCGGCGTGCGGATCTCATGGCTCATATTGGCCAGGAAGGCGCTCTTAGCCAAGCTTGCGGCCTGGGCGGCCTGGGTGGCCTCGGCCAGCTCGGCGGTGCGCGCCTGCACCAGTTCTTCCAGATGATGGCGGTAGCGCTCCAGCTCCAGCGCATCGCGGCGCTGGCGCGAGATATCGGTCAGGAAGCCGTGCCAGAGCACGCCGGAGCCGTCCTGGCCTTCCTCGCGCTGCGCGATCGCATTGCCGTAGAGCCAGCGCTCGCTGCCGTCGGGGTGGTGGGTGCGGAATTCCTGCTGCCAGGGTGTCAGGTGGCGGGCCGAGGCCAGCAGCGAGTCCATCACCGGCTTGCGGTCCTCGGCATGAAGCTGCTCGAACCAGGCGCTGGCGTCCTCGGCCAGCTCGTTGGCGCTGAGGCGGAAGTAGTCCTTGACCGCCTCGCTGACATAGGCGAACGCGAACTCGCCGTTGCCGCGCAGGCGCAGCTGGTAGACCACGCCCGGCACGGTCTCGGCCATGCCGCGCAGCCTATTGATCAGGTCGCGCTGCGACTCGAACTGCTGCTGCAGCGCGTCGCGCATATGTTCCAGATGACCGCCCAGGCGGCCGATCTCGTCATCGCGCTCGCGCTTGAGCCGGGCCGCGAAACGCCCGGCCGCCAGATCGTTGGCGAAGCCTCCGAGCTCGCGCAGCGGCCGCATCACGCGGGAGTTCAAGAGCGCCAGGATCAGGGCCAGCGAGATCAGCAGCTGGCCGCCGACGGTGGCGCCGTAGAGCCAGCGCTGGCGCGCCAGCGCGGCGCTGGCCAGATGGTCGTCCAGCTCGATCTGGATATGGCCGATGCGGGCGCTGCCGCGATAGATCTCGCGCTCGCCCTGGTAGAGCTGGCCTTTCTGGCGCTCCGGGAAGCGCATCTCGATGAAGGGCACGCCTTGCGAGGCATCGCTGACCCGCACCCGCACCACCTCGGGCGACTTCATGATGGCCGACACCACTTCGCGGGCGGCCACCGCATCCAGGTTCCACAGCAGCTCGGGCAGGCTGGAGGCCAGCACATCGAGCTTGGCCTGCAACTCGCGCTGCTGGATCTGCTCGGCCTGCTGCGGTTCGCGCAGGCCGATCAGGATGCCGCCGATGATCAGCGCCGGCAGCAGCAGGCCGATGCTGGCGCCCGTTGCAATGGCGACAAACAGCGAGCTGGAAGCTTTGCGGCTCAATATGACCTCGGACACGTCCTGTGCAGGGATGCGTCCGACTGTAACCCCGGCTCAAGCGCGCGATAGCCGGATCTGGACCGGCAAAACGCTACAAACTGCACATCGGCTGCGGCCGACGCCCCGTTTCAGGCGGCGCGCCTGAGCTGGGCGCGCCCGCCCCGGGTGTGGCGGAACAGGTCCTTGGGATCGTCGGCCGGCGGCACCAGCTCGACCTCCTGGCCGATGCCGAGCTCCTGGGCCAGGCGGTAGACCAGGCGCAGCGCCGTGTAGTCCTCCAGCGCGAAGCCCACCGAGTCGAATACCGTCACCTGCTCGCGGCTCTGGCGCCCTTCGGCACTGCCGGCCAGCACCCGCCACAGATCGACCACCGGATGGTCGGCCGGCAGCTGCTGGATATCGCCTTCGATGCGGGTCTGCGGCTCGTACTCGACGAAGATGCGCGCCGCGCGCAGCACATCGGCATGCAGCTCGGTCTTGCCGGGGCAGTCGCCGCCGACGCCGTTGATGTGCATGCCGGGCTCGATCATCTCGGGGCTGATGATGGTGGCGCGGGTCTTGTCGGCCGTCACCGTCGTGACGATGTCGGCGCCGCGCACCGCCTCGGCCACCGAGGCCGCCCGGCGGACCTTCAGCGCCGGGAAGGCGGCCAGATTGCGTTCCAGCTTGGCGGTGGCGGCCGGGTCGATGTCGTAGGCGACGATCTCGCTGATGCCCAGCTGGGTGTGGAAGGCCAGGGCCTGGAACTCGCTTTGCGCGCCGTTGCCGATCAGGGCCATGCGGCGCGAGTCGGGCCGGGCCAGCGCCTTGGCGGCCATCGCCGAGGTGGCGGCGGTGCGCAGCGCCGTGGTCAGCGTCAGCTCGGACAGCAGCAGCGGATAGCCGCTGGCCACATCGGCCAGCACGCCGAAGGCCATCACCGTGTACATGCCGCGGCTGGTGTTGACCGGATGACCGTTGACGTATTTGAAGGCATAGCGATGGGCATCGGCCACCGGCATCAGCTCGATCACGCCCTGGGCGGAATGGCTGGCCACGCGGGCCGATTTGTCGAAATCCTCCCAGCGCAGAAAGTCTTCGCGCAAGGCCTCGCTGAGCTCGGCCATCAGCGCGGCGACGCCACGTCGTTGCAACAGCTGGGTCAGGGCGGGTACGTCTACAAAGCGTGTCATCGAAAGTCTCCGGGCGCGGGCTGGCGTTTTTGCTGGCCGCTTTGCGCAAATTCTGAAGAGGAGTGCAGCTAACGAAAAGATGGCAAAGCGACCAATTTGTCCGGTTTGCTAGACAAAGTGTTAGCATAAAATTGGCGTTATGGCCAATATCGATGACACCGACCGCGAATTGATCGCCTTGCTGCGCGACAACGCCCGCCTGCCTGTCGTCGCGCTGGCCCGCCAGCTGCGGGTGGCGCGGGCGACGGTGCAGAACCGCATCGCCCGGCTGGAACGCGAGGGGGTGATCGTCGGCTACAGCGTGCGCCTGCGGCCTGCCGCCGAGGCCCAGCGCATTCGCGCGCTGATGAGCATCGCGGTCGAGGGCAACCGCGCGGCCGAGGTGTTGCGCGAGCTGCGCGGCCATCCCAATGTGGCGGCCCTGCACAGCACCAATGGGCGCTGGGATCTGGTCGCCGAGCTGCGCTCCGACACCTTGGAGGAGTTCGACCGGGTGCTCAGCGGCGTGCGCCTGATCGAGGGCATCGCGCACACCGAGACCAGCATTCTCTTGTCCACGCACAAGGTCTGAAGGCGGGGCGCGTGACCGAGTTCACGCGCTAACTGGTGTTTACCCTTGGTTCCGGGGCCTGGCCTGCCTACACTCGTGCGCTTTGCGCCCAGCCCCCGGAGCCCCATGCTGAAGACCATCAAAAGCCGCCTGATCGCGATCTGCATCCTGATCGTGATCGCCGCCATCGGCGTGGCGACCCTGGCCAGTTATCTGAGCGTCAGCGGCCATGCCCAGCGCCAGGTGCTGGCCCAGCTGAACGATCTGGGCGAGGCCCATGCCGGCACGATGGGAGGCTGGGTCAAGGCGCAGAAGGACATCGTCAGTGCGCTGACGCCGGCCGCCGCGCTGGACAGCCCCCAGCCCATGCTGGAGCAGGCGCTGAAGTCCGGCCGCCTGGACCTGGCTTATCTGGGCAGCGCCGACAAGCGCATGGTCTCGGTGCCGGATCGCCAGCGCCCGGCCGAGTACGACCCGACCGCGCGTCCCTGGTACAAGCTGGCCGAGGCCAGTGAGGCGGCGGTGATCACCGCGCCCTATATCGCCTCGTCGAGCAAGAAGCTGGTGGTCAGCTTCGCGATGGCCATCAAGGCCGGCGGCAGCACCCGCGCGGTGGCCGGCACCGATGTGGCACTGGACGATGTGATCGCGACCCTGAAGTCGATCAAGCCGACGCCCAGCGGCTTTGCCTTCCTGGTCGAGCCGGGCGGCAAGATCGTCGCCCACCCGGACGCCGCGCTGACGCTCAAGCCGGTGGCCGAGCTGTCGGCCGCGCTGAGCCCGGCCCTGCTGGCCCGCGCTGCCGGCGCCGAGCTGGTCGAGGCCGAGATCGGCGCACAGGACTTCTTCCTGAAGGCCACCCGCGTGCCCGGCACCGACTGGACCCTGGTGACCGCTGCCGAGCGCGGCGAGGCGCTGGCCGCGCTGAGCGATCTGCTGGCCACCGCCGGTGTGGCCCTGGTCGCGGTGGCGGTGGTCGCGGCGCTGCTGTCGGCGCTGGCCATCGGCGTGATGCTCAAGGGCCTGGCCGGCGTGCGCGATGCGATGGACGAGATCGGCTCCGGTAATGGCGACCTGACCCAGCGTCTGCTCGCCCGCGGCGAGGACGAGATCGCCGACATCGCCCGCTCCTTCAATCTCTTTGTCGCCAAGATCGACACGGTGATGCGCGAGGTGCGCGCCACCAGCGAAGACATGGCGGTGGCGGCGCGCCAGATCGCCTCGGGCAACCAGGACCTGAGCCAGCGCACCGAGGAGACCGCCAGCAATCTGCAGCAGACCGCCAGCTCGATGGAGGAGCTGACCAGCACCGTGCGCCACAGCGCCGATGCCGCCGCCAGCGCCAACCAGCTGGCCGCCACCGCCTCGGGCGTGGCCCAGCGCGGCGGCGCCGTGGTGGGCCAGGTGGTCAGCACGATGGAGCAGATCAACGGCGCGAGCCGCCGCATCGCCGACATCATCGGCACCATCGATGGCATCGCCTTCCAGACCAATATCCTGGCGCTGAATGCGGCGGTCGAGGCGGCGCGTGCCGGCGAGCAGGGCCGCGGCTTCGCGGTCGTGGCCAGCGAGGTGCGGGCGCTGGCGCAGCGCTCGGCCGGCGCCGCGCGCGAGATCAAGACCCTGATCGGCGCCAGCGTCGAGCAGGTCGAGGCCGGCTCGCGCCTGGTCAGCGAGGCCGGCGGCACGATGGGCGAGATCGTCGCCAGCGTCGGCCAGGTCACCTCCATCATGGCCGAGATCAGCGGCGCGACGCGCGAGCAGAGCCAGGGCATCGAGCAGGTCAACACCGCCGTCGCTCAGCTCGACCAGATGACGCAGCAGAACGCATCGCTGGTCGAGGAGTCCGCCGCCGCGGCCGAGAGCCTGAAGGAGCAGGCCAACAAGCTGGCCGAGATCGTCGCGGCCTTCAAGGTCAGCGCGCAGCCGGCCTGAGGCGGCGTCAGCCGAGTGCCGGCTCCGCCTGGCGCGCCAGCCAGTCGCCCGCCGCAGCGGCCGACAGCGGTTTGCTGAACAGAAAACCCTGCAGCTCGTTGCAGCCGGCGGCGCGCGCGGCCTCGGCCTGGGCCTGGGTCTCGATGCCCTCGGCCACCACCTTGAGGTCCAGCACGGCGGCCAGCTGGCAGATCGCCCGCACCACCGCGCTGGCGGTGCGTTGCGGCATCGGCTCGATCAGGCTGCGATCGATCTTGACCGCGTCCAGCGGCATGCTGCGCAGCAGGTTCAGCGAGGAGAAGCCGGTGCCGAAGTCGTCCAGTGCGACCTTGATGCCCAGCTCGTTGAGCCGGCTGATGCGCTCGCGGGCCTGGTCGGCGTCGCGCACCGCGGCGGTCTCTGTGATCTCCAAGGTCAGCAGCGCGGCCGGCAGATCGAAGGCCTGCAAGGTGCGGGCGACAAAGGCCGGAAAGCTCGGGTCGTGCAGCTGCAGCGGCGAGACATTGACAGCCACCGGCAGCACCAGCCGCCCGTCGGCGCGCCAGTCGCGGAGCTGACGGCAGGCCTGCTGCAGCAGCATCGCGCCCAGCGGCACGATCAGGCCGGTGCGCTCGGCCGCCGGAATGAAATCGGCCGGGCTGACCACACCATGGCCCGGCCGGTGCCAGCGCACCAGCGCCTCGAAGCTCAGCAGCGCGCCGCCGGCGGCGGCGATCTTGGGCTGGTAGACCAGCTCGAACTCGGCATTCTTCAGCCCGGCGCGCATCGCCTGCTCGGCCAGCATGGTCGCGCTGCTGCTGCGCCTGCTGCTGGCCTCGTCGGCCCAGCGTTCGGCGCTGCCGGGCTCCTGCTTGGCCTCGTGCATCGCGGCGCTGGCCTCGCGCAGCAGGCCTTCGGGGTCGCCGGCGGTGTGCGGGAAGCGGGCCACGCCGATCGAGGCGTCGATATAGATTTCGTGGGCGTCGACCGCGAAGGGCCGCGCCAGCCGCGCGCGCAGGCGCCGTGTCAGCTCGTGCAGCAGGGCCGGCTCGGCACCGGCCATGACCAGCAGCGCAAACTCGTCCTCGCCCAGATGCATGGTCTGGGCCTGCGGCGCGAACTCGGCCTGCAGCAGCGCGCCGAACTCGCGCAGCAGCGCATCGCCGGTGGCATGGCCATAGGCTTCGTTGAGCAGCGTGAAACGGTCCAGGTCCAGCCAGATCAGGCCGAAGGGGCGGCCCTCGGCGCACAGCTCGCGCAGGCGCTGCTGCAGCGCGCTGCGATTGGGCAGGCCGGTGACGGGGTCGTGGGTGGCCTGGTGCAGCAGGGCCTGGGTGGCGTTGTAGCGCTCGGTGTCGTCGCTGATCACCAGATGCTCGGCCGGCCCGTCGGCCCAGTCGATGCGCCAGGACGAGAACATCAGCCGCATCAGGCTGCCGTCGCTGCGCCGGCGCTCGCCTTCCCAGTGCGCATGGGGCAGCTCGCCGCTGATGATGGCGCGCCGGCGCTGCAGAGCCGCCGCACGCAGGCTTGCCGGCTGCTGCTGCTGGTAGCGCTTGAATTCGGCCAGGCTGGCGACGCCGTAGAGCTCGAGCAGGGCCGCGTTGGCATAGAGCGGCTCGTCCTCGCGGGCCACCAGCACGCCCTGGTGCGAATGCTCGGTCATGTAGTGCAGCTGGGTGCGCAGGCCGCGCGACTCCAGGCTGCTACGCCGCAGCGCCGCATGCAGCAGGCTGATGCCCAGCAGCATGCGCAGCGCCGCGCCTATGCTGGACTGCAGGCCCAAGGCGGCCTCGCCGCCGAGCGCGAAATTGAACTGGTTCAGGCCGATCAGTACCAGGCTCAGGCCGGCCAGGCGCTCGGCCTTGCCATGCGGCCAGAGCCAGCGCAGTGCGGCCAGGCCCAGCAAGGTGTTCAGCGTGGCGCCGCTGCCCTGGGCCACCGCGATGCTCTGGTCCAGCAGTGCACCGAGCAGGCCCAGCAGGCCCAGGCCCAGCACCGTGGCCTGCCGCCAGCTCAGCGGGCGGCCAACCAGGTCGCGCAGACCGGCCACCATCATCAGCATGCTCAGCGCGCCCGACGCCGCGAGGCCGAGGCCGCCGAGGCTGTGGATCAGGCCCTCGCCCTGGCGCCACAGCAGATAGGCCGGCGTGGCCAGGCCCTGGGCCAGAAAGCTCGCGCCCAGCAGCCGGTTGAAGCCCTGACTGCGTTCACGCGACCAGGCCAGCCACAGCGCGAGGCCGAGTATCAGATTGACCGAGAGGTTGAACGCGAGCGCGTAGATCACGAAGGGCGGGGGCGCTTGCACGGGGCCAGCGACAGGTCGCGAAGATGGTTACATCTTAGGCCGGGGCTGGGCGGCCCCGGCCGGCCAAACTGCGCATTTATGCCGCCTCTGGCGACCTCCAAAGGGGGAGGTCGCGTTCAGCCGGCGCTGATGCGCTGGCTCAAATGGGCCAGCGCCTCCTCGACCTGATCGACCAGCACCAGGCACAGATCACCCGGCTGCAGCCGCGCCAGCGCGGTGTCGATCGCGACGAACTCGCCGCGGATCTCCTGCACATGGCGGGTGCGGGTCGCTCCCTCCAGGCCCTGGCGCAGCAGCGCCAGCACCTCGCCGTCCTCGCGGCCGCGCTGGCAGGCGTCCTGGAACAGCAGCACCTCATCGAAGGCCTGGCCCAGGATCTGGGTCTGGGCGCGGATGTCCTCGTCGCGCCGGTCACCGGCGCCGCTGATCACGACCGAGCGGGTCTTGGCCGGCAGCGCATCGACGGCCGCCACCAGCGCGCGCATCGCGTCGGCGTTGTGGCCATAGTCGGCCACCACGGTGGCACCGCGATAGTCCATCACATTGAAGCGCCCCGGCACATTGTCGGCATCGTTGCTGAAGCTGGCGACGCCGCGCCGTATCGTGTCCCAGTCCAGGCCGACGCCCCAGCCGGCCGCCACGGCCGCCATCGCGTTCTCGACCTGGAAGGGGATGGTGCCGCCGCGGGTGAAGGGAATGTCGCGCAGCGGCAGGGTCTCGCGCCAGGAGCCCTGGGCCGCGACCAGCTGGTCGCCGTCCAGATAGACGCAGCGTTTGCCCTGGGCGCGGTGCGTGGCCATCAGCGGGTGATGGCGGTCGGCCGCGAAGAAGATGATCTGGCCCGGGCAGACCGGCGCCATCGCGGCCACCACCGGGTCGGCCGCGTTCAGCACCGCATAGCCGCTGGGCGCGACGTTCTGCACGATCACGCGCTTGACCAGGGCCAGTTCCTCGACGGTGTTGAGGAAGTTCATGCCCAAGTGGTCGCCCTCGCCGAGATTGGTGACCACCGCCACCTGGCAGCGGTCGAAGCCCAGGCCCTCGCGCAGCACACCGCCGCGCGCGGTCTCGAACACCGCCGCCTCGACGTCCGGATGCATCAGCACATTGCGGGCGCTCTTCGGGCCCGAGCAGTCGCCGCTGTCGATCTGGCGGCCGTCGACATAGACGCCGTCGGTATTGGTCATGCCGACCTTCAGCCCGCAGGTCGCGAACAGATGGGCGATCAACCGCGTTACCGTGGTCTTGCCATTGGTGCCGGTGACGGCGACCACCGGGATGCGGCCGTCCTCGCTCTTGTGGCCATGGCCGTAGAGGTGGGCGATGATGGCCTCGCCGACCGGGCGGCCCTTGCCGTAGCTGGGGCTCAGGTGCATGCGCAGGCCCGGCGCGGCATTGACCTCGACCACGCCGCCGCTTTGCTCCTCCAGCGGCTGCAGCACGCTCTCGGCCACCACATCGACGCCGCAGACATGCAGGCCGACGACCTGGGCCGCCGCCACCGCGCGCGCCGCCACCTCGGGATGCACGTCATCGGTGACATCGGTGGCGGTGCCGCCGGTCGACAGATTGGCGTTGTTGCGCAGGATCACGCGGCGGCCCTTCTCGGGCACCGACTCGGGGGTCAGATCTTGCAGCGCCAGGCGTGCGACCGCGATGTCGTCGAAGCGGATCTTGGTCAGCGAGGTGGCATGACCGTCGCCGCGCTTGGGGTCGGCGTTGACCTTGTCGACCAGCTGCTTGACGGTCAGCACCCCGTCGCCGATCACATGCGGCGGATCGCGGCGCGCGGCGGCGATCAGCTTGTCGCCGATCACCAGCAGGCGGTAGTCGCTGCCGGGCAGGAATTTCTCGACCATCACCTGGCCGATCTCGTCGGCGGCCTTGTAGGCGATCTCCATATGCTCGCGGCTGGCGACGTTGACCGTCACGCCCTTGCCCTGGTTGCCGTCCTGGGGCTTGACCACCACCGGCAGCCCGACCTCCAGCGCGGCGGCCCAGGCGTCGTCGACGCTGTCGACCGGGCGGCCGATCGGCACCGGCACGCCGGCCGATTGCAGCAGGCGCTTGCTGAGGTCCTTGTCCTGCGCGATCGATTCGGAGACGGCGCTGGTCGCGTCGACCTCGGCGGCCCAGATGCGGCGCTGCTTGGCGCCCCAGCCGAACTGCACCAGGCTGCCCTGGGTCAGGCGGCGGTAGGGGATGCCACGGGCCACCGCCGCATCGACGATGGAGCCGGTCGACGGGCCCAGGCGCACATCCTCGTCGAGCTCGCGCAACTGGGCCAGCGTCGCGTCGATGTCAAAGCCGGTGTTGGCCAGCGCGGCCTGCAGCAGCCGGACGGCGGCGTCAAAAGCCATGCGGCCGACATCCTCCTCGCTGTACTCGACCACCACCTGGTAGGTGCCGGGCTCGCCGGTGGCGTGGGTGTGGCTGAAGGTCACCGGGCAGCCGGCCTGGGCCTGCAGCGCCAGCGCCGCCTGCTCCAGCAGCTGGGCCAGCGGCAGCGGCAGCTCGGGCGCGCCGCGCGAGCGCAGCGCGCCGATACCGGGGAACAGGGCGCGCAGGCGCGCCTCGAAGCCGGCCTGGTCGGCGATCTGCCGTTCGGCGTCGCCGCAGCTGACCACGGCTTCGATGGCCGTGTGACGGCTCCACATATTCGGGCCGCGCAGGGCGCGGATGCGAGAGACTTCCATAGGGGGCTTCTTGCTTCTGGAGTGCTGTTAGACCGACTCGGGCACGAAAGTGTCCAGGCCGGCCGAGATCAGTTCGGGCGAGATGTTCAGCGCCCAGGCGGTGGCGACGGCGGCCAGCGCGGTGGCCGCGTCCAGCGGCTGGCCGGCGGCCGCAAAGCGCGCCAGCAAGGCCTCGACATTGGCGCCGGCGGTTTCCGACAGGCCTTGGGCCAGCATCGCGGCGCCGTCGCGCAGGAACACGGTGCGGCTGCCGGCGGCGCGCTGCTCGGCCAGCGTGGTGGCGTCCAGCGCATAGAACAGCACATCGCCGTCGCTGAGGCGGGCCATGTCGAGCAGCCTGGGCTCGTCGGCATTGAGCACCGCGACGCCGTCGGACAGCACCACATCGACCTGGGTGCGCAGCACCTTGAAGAGCTGGTCCTCGTCGCGCACATCGAAGTCGTCGAGGCTGCCCAGGCCGCCCATATCGGTGACCAGGCCGACCTGGCAGCGGTCATAGGCCAGACCGTCGCGCAGGATGGCGGCGGCATTGTTCTCGATCACCACCGCGTCGACGCCGCGGTTCATCAGCAGGCGGTGGGCGGCGCTCCAATGGGCCGAGTCGGACTTCTCGACGCGGCGGTTGCCGAGGAACAGGCCCTGGCCGCAGGCCAGGCCGACCGAGCGTCCGTTCAGGTGCAGCAGCCAGGCCACCAGCCGGGCGATCTGGGCGCCACCGCGCGAGCCGGCCACGCCGATGATGGGGATGCGGCCGTTCTCTTCGGCCGCGAACAGATGGTCGATGATGGCCTGGCCGACCGGCTGCGGGCTGCCCGAGGCCGGCTTCAGATGCATCAGCAGGCCCGGGCCGGCATTGACCTCGACGATGGCGCCGCCGGTCTCGGCCAGCGGCTTGGCGATGTCCTCGGTCACCAGATCGACGCCGGCGATGTCCAGGCCTATGGTGCGGGCCGCCAGCGAGACGGCATGGGCCACCTCGGGATGGACCTCGGCCGTGCAGTCGATCGCGACATTGCCGTTGCGCTGTATCAGCACCCGCTGGCCGGCCGCCGGCACCGCCTCGGGCGAGACGCCCTGGCGCTGCAGGTCCAGCAGCACGACCGGGTCGTCGCCGATGTCGATGCGGTTGAGCGGGAAGTCCTCGGTCAGGCCGCGGCGCGGGTCGGTATTGATCTGCAGATCGATCAGCTCGACCACCGTGTGCTGGCCGTCGCCGCTGATCCAGGCCTCCTCGCCGCGCGCGGCCGCGACCACCTGGCCGCCGACCACCAGCAGGCGGTGCTCCATGCCGCGGATATAGGGCTCGACCAGCACCTCCGAGCCTTCCTTGTCGGCGACATGGAAGGCCGCCTCGATGTCGGCGCGCTCGCGCAGGTCCAGGGTCACGCCCCGGCCATGGTTGCCGTCCGAGGGCTTGACGACGACCGGGAAACCGATGTCCTGGGCCGCTTCCCAGGCGGCCTCGGCGCTCTTGACGGTGGCGCCCTCGGGCACCGGCACGCCCACCGCCTTCAGCAGGGTCTTGGTCAGGTCCTTGTCGCCGGCGATGCCTTCGGCGATCGCGCTGGTCATGTCGGTCTCGGCGGTCCAGATGCGGCGCTGGCGCGCGCCATGGCCCAGCTGCACCAGATTGCCCTCGTTGAGGCGGATGTGCGGGATGCGGCGGTCGGTGGCGGCCGCGACGATGGCGGCGGTCGACGGGCCCAGATAGCAGTCGTCCAGCTTGTCGCGTACCCGGGCCACGGCGGCCGGCACCTCGAAGGGCTGCTCGTTGATGGTGGCCATCAGCAAGGCATGACCCTCGGCCAGCGCGGCGCGGGCGACCTGCTCGTCGCGGGCCCGGAACACCATGCGGTAGACCCCGGTCTTGGAGGTGCTGCGGGTCTGGCCGAAGCCGGTGGGCATGCCGGACAGGTTCAGCAGCTCGATGACGATGTGCTCCAGCACATGGCCCATCCAGGTGCCCTCGGTCAGGCGCTGCAGAAAGCCGCCGCGCTCGCCGACGCCGCAGTGGTGTTCGATCAGGGCCGGCAGCCGCTCGGTGAGCCGCTCGGTGAAGCCGGGCAGCAGATTGGAGGGGTAGTCTTCCAGCTCGCCCAGGTCCAGCCAGACCTCCAGGACCGGGCGGTAGGTCCACATATTCGGGCCGCGCAGATAGTTGACGCGCAGGAGCTTGATATCGGATTTAGGACTCATAAGGGCGGGGCCGAGGCCGGCCAAAAGCGGTAGCTGGGGTGTGACGATGCGAGATTGTGCGCCCGGCGCGCACCGGACGGTGTGGCGTGCAGCCAGCACCGGGTTTCATGCCGGCAGTTGTCTTTCGGCGAGAATTCGGGGTTCAATACAGCGCGCGGGCCGCCTCAAGAGCGCTTCTCGAAAAACATCACAATGCAGCATCATCATCCCGCCGACGCCCCCGAGCACCCCCAATGGGCCGCCTTGCAGGCGCGTCTTTCAGACGCTGAGAACGCGGCGGCAGTGCTGGAGGTTGACCTGGACTCCGCCGGGCGCTTCAACCGGGGTCTGTTGGTCCTGACAGACCGTCGCCTGCTGGCCTGGGATCCGGCCACGGCAGCCTGGAGCGAATGGGCGCTGCGGCCGGATCTGGCGATGCGCATCTCCGACCATGCCGGCGTCGGCAGCCTGGAATTGGTGGACGGCAGCCAGCGCCTGGCGCTGTGGCGCTTCACGCTGCAGATCAATCTGCAGGCGCAGCGCTGGCACGAGGCTTTCGAGCGCCGCGATGAGCCGGCCCGGCCGGACGCCGAGGAGCTGAGCTTCTGCCCCAGCTGCAAGGCGCCGCTGCCGCCCGAGAGTGAAGAGTGCCCGACCTGCGCGCGTGAGCTGCACACCCCCCCGTCGACCTGGGTGCTGCTGCGGCTGTGGCGTTTCGCCAAGCCCTACCAGGGTCAGCTCTTGCTCGGGTTTGCGCTGATGCTGGGCTCGACCGCCGCGACCCTGGTGGCCCCCTATCTGACCATGCCGCTGATGGACAAGGTGCTGATCCCCTTCCAGCAGGGCCAGCGCATCGACCCCTGGGTGGTCGGCCTCTATCTAAGCGGCCTGCTGGGCGCCGGCCTGGTGTCCTGGCTGCTGGGCTGGGCCAAGACCTATATCCTGGCCCTGGTGTCCGAGCGCATCGCCGCCGACCTGCGCACCACCACCTTCGACCACCTGCTGAGCCTGTCGCTGGAGTACTTCGGCAACAAGCGCACCGGCGACCTGATGAGCCGCATCGGCAGCGAGACCGACCGGCTCAGCGTCTTCCTGTCCCTGCATGCGCTGGACTTCATCACCGATGTGCTGATGCTGGTGATGACGGCCAGCATCCTGTTCTCGATCAACCCCTGGCTGGCGCTGGCGACCCTGCTTCCGCTGCCCTTCATCGCCTGGATGATCCATCTGGTGCGCGACCGGCTGCGCACCGGCTTCGAGAAGATCGACCGGGTCTGGGGCGAGGTCACCAGCGTGCTGGCCGACACCATTCCCGGCATCCGCGTCGTCAAGGCCTTCGCGCAGGAAAAGCGCGAGGCCCAGCGCTTCCACCAGGCCAATGCCCACAATCTGGCCGTCAATGACAAGCTCAACAAGACCTGGAGCCTGTTCACCCCGACCGTCTCGCTGCTGACCGAGATCGGCCTGCTGGTGGTCTGGGGCTTCGGCATCTATCTGGTGGCCGGCGGCGACATCACGGTGGGGGTGCTGACCGCCTTCATTGCCTATATCGGCCGCTTCTACGGCCGCATGGACTCGATGAGCCGCATCGTCTCGGTGACGCAGAAGGCCGCCGCCGGCGCCAAGCGCATCTTCGACATCATCGACCATCAGTCCAACGTGCCCGAGCCCACCAACCCGCAGCCGCTCGGCGCGGTCAAGGGCGGCATCCAGATCGAGGACATCGGCTTTCGTTACGGCAACCGTGCGGTGATCCGCGGCCTGAGCCTGGACATCAAGCCCGGCGAGATGATCGGTCTGGTCGGCCACAGCGGCTCGGGCAAGAGCACCTTGGTGAACCTGATCTGCCGCTTCTACGATGTCACCGAAGGGGCGATCAAGGTCGACGGCACCGATCTGCGCCGCATCGGCGTGGCCGATTACCGCCGCCATATCGGCCTGGTGCTGCAGGAACCCTTTCTGTTCTTCGGCACCATCGCCGAGAACATCGCCTACGGCAAGCCCGATGCGAGCCGCGAAGAGATCGTCGCGGCCGCCCGCGCCGCCCATGCGCACGAGTTCATCCTGCGCCTGGCTCAGGGCTACGACTCGCTGGTCGGCGAGCGGGGTCAGGGCCTGTCGGGCGGCGAGCGCCAGCGCATCTCGATTGCCCGCGCGCTGTTGATCAACCCGCGCATCCTGATCCTCGACGAGGCCACCTCCTCGGTCGATACCGAGACCGAGAAGGAGATCCAGAAGGCGCTGGACAATCTGGTGCAGGGCCGCACGACGATCGCCATCGCCCACCGGCTCTCGACCCTGCGCAAGGCCGACCGGCTGGTCGTGATGGACCGTGGCCAGGTGGTCGAGGTCGGGCCGCATGAGGAGCTGATGGCCAAGCAGGGCTATTACTGGCGTCTCTACGAGGCCCAGGCGCGCCGCGTCGATGCGGATGACGAGCAGCCGGCCTTGCTGCCCAACCCCAACGCCCACACGGTGCAAGCATGAGCCGCTACCGCCAACTCTTTCGCAATGCCTTCGGGCGCCTGGTGCTGATCGATGCCGAGGGCGTCGAGCACATCGGCGTCAACCCGGTGCGCGCCCACCCGATCTCGGCGCCCGACGAAGGCGTGTCGCTGCTGGGCGCCGATGGCCACGAACTGGCCTGGATTGACCGGCTTTCGGCGCTGCCGGCGCCCGAGCGCGAACTGCTGGAGGCCGAGTTCGCCGGCCGCGAGTTCATGCCGACGGTGCAGGCCATCATTGCGGTTTCGACCTTCTCGACCCCCAGCCAGTGGACGGTGCAGACCGAGCGTGGTCAGACCCAGTTCATCCTGAAGACCGAGGAGGACATCCGCCGCCTCGACGAGGGCCGGCTGCTGATCGCCAGCAGCCACGGCATCCAGTTCCTGGTGCCGGACCGCTTCGCGCTGGACCGGGGCTCCAGACGGATGCTGGAGCGCTTCCTCTGATCAGGCGGCCGAGGCCGGCAGACCGAAGACGCGGTCGAAGGCCAGGTTGAAGACGAAGGTGTAGATCAGGAAGAAGACGATCAGGCCGAAGTCCAGCAGCAGGGCCTGCCACAGCGAGATCTCCAGCCACCAGGCGAACAGCGGCACCAGCATCACGATCAGGCCGGCCTCGAAGCCCAGGGCATGGGCGATGCGCCGCGCCAGGCTGCGGCCGCGCCGGGTCTGGCGGGCCTCCCAGGCCTCGAACAGATGGGTGTAGGCCAGGTTCCAGGCCAGCGCGATGGCCGAGGAGGCGAGCGCGGCGATGCCGGCATGGGCCAGCGCGCTGCCGGCCAGCAGGGCCAGGCCGGCGCTGGTCAGGCCGACCGCAAACAGCTCGTAGAGCGACACATAGACCAGCCGGCGCTTGATGCCTTGCATGAAAAATCCTGTTTTGAAGCGGGGATTGCCGGCATCGTATGGAATGAGATCTGATAGACAAAGTCGACGGCTGTCAGATTTTCTGACAAATTGCGGCCATGGCTCTGCATAGCGACAACCTGCTGCTCTTCCTGGCCGTGCTGGACCAGGGTTCGTTTTCGGCGGCGGCGCGGGCGCTGGGCCGGGTGCCGTCGGCGGTCAGCATGGCGGTGGCCCAGATGGAGGCCGAGCTGGACCTGCGCCTGTTCGAGCGCAGCACCCGCGAGCTGCGGCCCACCGAGGAAGCCAGGGCGCTGGAGCCACAGGCGCGCCAGCTGGTCGCCCGGCTGGCGCAGCTGCAGGCCCATGCGCTGGCCCTGCACCAGGGCCTGGAGCGGCGCCTGACCCTGGCGATCGCGCCCGAACTGCTGTCGGCGGCCTGGAGCGAGGCCCTGGCCCGGCTGGCCGAGGAGTTTCCGGCGCTGGAGGTGGACGTGCTGTCGGCGCCGCAGGCGGCGGTGCTGCGCATGCTGCACGCCGGCGAGATCGATCTGGCCCTGGTGTTCGAGCGGGTCGGCTTCGACGAGCGCGAGAGCTTCCAGGAGCTGGGCAGCGAGCGGCTGGTCGCGGTGATGGCGCCGCAGCATCCGCTGGCCGGCCAGCGCCTGCGCCAGGACCAATGGGCCGAGCTGCGCCAGATCGCGGTGGCCCGGCGTGATGCCGGCGCGGCCGACGACCCGCGGGTGCTGGTCTCGCGCCGGCTCTGGCGCACCGACAGCCATCTGGCCACGCTGAGCCTGGTGCAGGCGGGCCTGGGCTGGGCCTTCTTGCCGCAGCGCATGGTGGATCCGCTGCTGGCGGCCGGCAGCCTGTTGCAGATCGAGTTCGAGAACATGAGCAACGAGGTGCGGCTCTGGGTCGATGTGGTCTGGCGCCGCGACCGGCCGCTGGGCCTGGGCGCGCGGCGCTTCATCGCGCTGATGCATCCAGCGCGCCAAGGGTAAGCACCTAGGTAAAGCTGCAACAGGGCAAGCCGCGCCGATTCTCACTAGAATTGACGTTTACGTAAACGTAACCTAAGCCGGGTCTGCAAGGCCGGCCGTACCATCAGCAGGCTTGATGGTCCGAAGCACTGAAAAACCAAGGAGACCTCCATGACGAATCTGCCCGGCCTGAATTTCCAACTCGGCGAGGACATCGACGCGCTGCGCGACGCGGTGCGCGACTTTGCCCAAGCCGAGATCGCTCCGCGTGCCGCCGAGATCGACCATTCGGACCAGTTTCCGATGGACCTGTGGCGCAAGATGGGCGATCTGGGCGTGCTGGGCATCACCGTCGGCGAGGAGTACGGCGGCGCGAACATGGGCTATCTGGCCCACATGATCGCGATGGAAGAGATCAGCCGCGCCAGCGCCTCGGTGGGCCTGTCCTATGGCGCGCACAGCAATCTGTGTGTCAACCAGATCAAGCGCAACGGCAATGCGGCGCAGAAGGCCAAATACCTGCCCAAGCTGATCAGCGGCGAGCATGTCGGTGCGCTGGCGATGAGCGAGCCGGGCGCCGGCTCCGACGTGCTGAGCATGAAGTTGAAAGCCGAGGACAAAGGCGGCTACTACCTGCTCAACGGCAACAAGATGTGGATCACCAACGGGCCCGATGCCGACACCCTGGTGGTCTACGCCAAGAGCGAGCCCGAGCTGGGCGCGCGCGGCGTGACCGCCTTCCTGATCGAGAAGGGCATGCCTGGCTTCTCGATCGCGCAGAAGCTCGACAAGCTGGGCATGCGCGGCAGCCACACCGGCGAGCTGGTGTTCCAGAACGTGGAGGTGCCTGCAGAAAACGTGCTGGGCGCGGTCAACGGCGGCGCCAAGGTGCTGATGTCGGGCCTGGACTATGAGCGCGCGGTGCTGACCGGCGGCCCGCTGGGCATCATGCAAAGCGTGATGGACAACGTGATCCCCTATATCCACGACCGCAAGCAGTTCGGCCAGAGTATCGGCGAGTTCCAGCTGATTCAGGGCAAGGTCGCAGATATGTACACGGTCTTGCAGGCCGCTCGTTCTTTCGCCTACACGGTGGCCAAGAACCTCGACCTCTTGGGCGCCGAGCATGTGCGCCAGGTCCGCAAGGACTGCGCCTCGGTGATTCTGTGGACCGCCGAGAAGGCGACCTGGATGGCCGGCGAGGGCGTGCAGATCTTCGGCGGTAATGGCTATATCAACGAGTACCCGCTGGGCCGGCTGTGGCGCGATGCCAAGCTCTACGAGATCGGTGCCGGCACCTCCGAGATCCGCCGCATGCTGATTGGGCGCGAGCTGTTCGCGGAGACGATGTAAATGAAGCCTTTGCACCTGAATACGCCGCTGCTGCGCGCCGCGCCCGGCCAGTTCTCCCATCCGGAGGTCTGGCTGAAGATGGATGCGCTGCAGCCCAGCGGCAGCTTCAAGCTGCGCGGGGTGGGGCGGCTGGTGCGCAAGGCGGCGCAGGACGGTGCCAAGGAAATCGTCTGTGCCTCGGGCGGCAATGCCGGCTTCGCGGCCGCCTATGCCGGCCAGGCCTTGGGGCTGACCGTCACCATCGTGCTGCCTGAGACCAGCAGCGCTGCGGTGCAGAGCCTGATCGAGGCGCGCGGCGCGACGGTGCTGCGCCATGGCGCGGTCTGGGATGCGAGCAATGAGTTTGCCCAGGCGCTGGCGGCCGAGCGTGGCGCCACCTATGTCCATCCCTTCGACCACCCGCTGCTGTGGGAGGGCCATGCCAGCCTGATCGACGAGGTGCTGGACCAAGGCCTGGACTTCGACGCGGTGGTCACCGCGGTGGGCGGCGGCGGCCTGTTCGCCGGCATCGTCCAGGGCCTGCGCCGCCACGGCCTGAACGACATCCCGGTGATCGCGGTGGAAACCGAGGGCGCGGCCAGCCTGCACGAGAGCCTGAAGGCCGGCCAGGCCGTGACCCTGCCGGCCATCACTTCGATCGCCACCTCGCTGGGCGCGCGCCGCGTCGCCGACGAGGCGCTGCGCCTGGCCCAGCTGCATCCCACCCACAGCCTGCTGGTCAGCGATGCCCAGGCCTGCGGCGCGGCGGCGCGGCTGGCCGAGCAGATGCGCGTGATGGTGGAGCCGGCCTGCGGTGCGGCGCTGGCGGCGGTGGATGTGCACCCCGAGCTGTTCGCCCGTTTCAAGAGACCCCTGGTGGAAGTCTGTGGCGGCGTGGCCGTCAGCCTCGAGAAGCTGCAGGCGTGGACAATATCGGCATGAACAACGATCTGCAAGACCTGCTGGGCAATAACAAGCGCTGGGCCGCCGAGACGGAACAGCGCGAACCGGGCTTTTTCTCGCGGCTGCTGAAGCAGCAGACGCCGCAATACCTGTGGATAGGCTGCGCCGACAGCCGGGTGCCGGCCAATGAGCTGGTCGACCTGCTGCCCGGCGAGCTCTTCGTGCATCGCAATGTCGCCAATGTCGTCGTGCACTCGGACCTGAACTGCCTGTCGGTGATGCAGTTCGCGGTGGACCATCTGAAGGTCAAGCACATCATCGTGGTGGGCCACAGCAACTGCGGCGGCGTCAAGGCCGCACTGATCGATGCACGCGTGGGCCTGGTGTCCAACTGGATACGCCATGTGCAGGATGTGCGCAACGATCACCAGGAGTGGATAGACAGCCTGCCCGAGGCCCGCCGCGTCGACGCGCTGTGCGAGCTGAACGTGCTGGCGCAGGCGCGCAATGCCTGCCAGACCACGGTGGTGCAGGATGCCTGGGCCCGCGGCCAGGAGATCGTCGTCCATGGCTGGGTCTATGGCCTGCACAACGGCCTGCTGGAGGATCTGCAGATCACGGCCGCCCATCACGACGATGTCGGTCCGGCCTACAAGCGCGCGCTGGCTGCGGTCAAGCAGCGCTACAGCCAGGCCTAGGCGGCGGCCCGATGTTCCCGCAGAAGCTGACCGACTCCCGCGCGTTCGAGATCGCGCAGGCCTTGTTGGGCGGCTTCAACCGACATTACCGGCTGTTCCGCGCCACCAGCGCCACGGCCAAGCAGCGTTTCGAGCGCGCTGACTGGCATGGCCAGCAGCGTGCCCAGCGCGAGCGCATCGAGTTCTATGACAAGCGGGTCGACGAGGCGGTGGGCCTGCTGGAGGAGCGCTTCAAGGCCAGCGCGCTGCCGATGGAGGTCTGGCAGCAGGTCAAGCTGCACTACATCGGCCTGCTGACCGACCATCACCAGCCGGAGCTGGCCGAGACCTTCTTCAACTCGGTCTGCACCCGCATCCTGCACCACGCCTACTTCCACAACGACTTCATCTTCGTGCGGCCGGCCGTCTCGACCGAGTACATCGAGAACGAGGAGCCGGCCGCCAAGCCGACCTACCGCGCCTACTACCCGAGCAAGCCGACGCTGCACGAGACCCTGTGCCGGGTGGTCACCAACTTCCAGCTCGATCTGGAGTTCGAGGACCTGGGCCGCGACATCGACTGGGTCCTGCGCGCAATGCAGCGCGAGCTGGGCGAGTTCCGCTGGCGCACCAATTTTCAGATCCAGGTGCTGAGCTCCCTGTTCTATCGCAACAAGGGCGCTTACCTGGTCGGCAAGATCATCAACGGCTTCACCGAGACACCGTTCGCGCTGCCCATCCTGCACAAGGAAGGGCGGTCGGGCCTGCTCTATATCGACGCGGCGCTGTTCGGCGAGGACGATTTGCTGATGCTGTTCAGCTTTGCCCGCGCCTATTTCATGGTCGACATGGAAGTGCCCAGCGCCTATGTGCAATTCCTGCGCTCGATGATGCCCAGGAAGCCGCGCGCCGAGATCTACAGCGCGCTGGGCCTGCAAAAGCACGGCAAGAACCTGTTCTACCGCGACTTCCTCTACCACCTGCGCCACTCCAGCGACAAGTTCCGCATCGCGCCCGGCATCAAGGGCATGGTGATGCTGGTGTTCGACCTGCCCAGCTACCCCTTTGTCTTCAAGCTGATCAAGGATTTCTTCCCGCCGCAGAAGGAGAACACCAGCCGTGAGCTGATCCAGCACAAATACCTGCTGGTGAAGACCCACGACCGGGTTGGCCGCATGGCCGACACCTTGGAATACTCCAACGTCGCCTTCCCGCGTCAGCGCTTCGACGACGAGCTGCTCAAGGAGTTGAAGCATTTCTGCCCCAGCCTGATCGAAGAGAGCGGCGAGGACCTGGTGCTGCGCCATGTCTATATCGAGCGCCGCATGGTGCCGCTGAATATCTATCTGCAGGAGGCCACGCCGGCCCAGCTGGAGCATGCGGTGATCGAGTATGGCCATGCGATCAAGGACCTGGTGGCCGCCAATATCTTCCCTGGCGACATGCTGTGGAAGAACTTCGGTGTGACCCGCCACGGCAAGGTCGTGTTCTATGACTACGACGAGATCGAATACCTCAGCGATTGCAACTTCCGCTCCGTGCCGGCGCCACGCAATGAGGAGGAAGAGATGTCCGGCGAGGTCTGGTACTCCGTCGGCCCGCGCGATGTCTTCCCCGAGACCTTCGGCCCCTTTCTGCTGGGCCACCCCGGTGTGCGCGAGCATTTCATGCGCCACCATGCCGATCTGCTGGACGCCGAGTTCTGGCAGCAGCACAAGGCCCGCATCCAGGCCGGCCATGTGCATGACGTCTTTCCCTACGAGGCCCACAAGCGCTTCTATGCCCGTGCCGCCTCATCCACCCCGCTTCACCCCGTCGATGGCGCCGCGCTGATGGCCGACGCCCATCACGATCTTCCCGTTCAGTAAAGGAGACCCACCATGTCCGATCCCATCGTCATCGTTTCCGCCGCCCGCACGCCCATCGGTGGCCTGCTGGGTGATTTCGCCTCGCTGCAGGCCTGGGAGCTGGCGGCCGTCGCGATCCAGGCCGCAGTCGAGCGGGCCGGCGTGCCCGGCGACGCGATCAACGAGGCCTTCATCGGCAACTGCCTGATGGCCGGCCAGGGCCAGGCGCCGGCGCGCCAGGCGGTGCTGAAGGCTGGGCTGCCGCAGTCGGTCGGCGCGGTCACGCTGTCCAAGATGTGCGGCGCCGGCATGCGCGCCACGATGTTCGCCCACGACACGCTGAAGGCCGAGAGCGCCGACATCCTGATCGCCGGCGGCATGGAATCGATGACCAACGCGCCGCATCTGATGTTCGCGCGCAAGGGCGTCAAGTACGGTGCCGCCCAGATGTATGACCATATGGCGCTGGACGGCCTGGAAGACGCCTACCAGCGCGGCAAGGCCATGGGTGTGTTCGCCGAGCAGTGCGTCGACAAATATGCCTTCACCCGCGAGGCCCAGGACGCCTTCGCGATCGCCTCGACCGAGCGCGCCAAGCGCGCCAACGAGGACGGCAGCTTCGCCTGGGAAATCGCGCCGGTGACGGTGGCCGGCCGGGGTGGCGACACCGTGATCAACCGCGACGAGCAGCCCTTCAAGGCCAAGCTCGACAAGATCGCCGGCCTCAAGCCCGCGTTCAAGAAGGACGGCACCATCACCGCCGCCACCTCCTCGTCGATCTCCGACGGCGCCGCCGCGCTGGTGCTGATGCGCGAGAGCACCGCCAGCCGCCTGGGCGTCAAGCCGGTGGCCCGCATCGTCGGCACCGCCGTGCATGCCAATGCGCCCGAGTGGTTCACCACCGCGCCGGTCGGCGCGATCCAGAAGCTGCTGGTCAAGAACGGCTGGGACGCCAAGAGCGTCGATCTGTGGGAGGTCAACGAGGCCTTTGCCGCCGTCACGATGGCCGCGATGGCCGAGTTCAAGCTGCCGCACGAGATCGTCAACGTCAACGGCGGCGCCTGCGCGCTGGGCCACCCGATCGGCGCCTCCGGTGCCCGCATCATCGTCACGCTGCTGGGCGCGCTGCGCCATCGTGGCCTCAAGCGCGGCGTCGCGGCGCTGTGCATCGGCGGCGGTGAAGCGACGGCCGTCGGCGTAGAGCTGATCTAAGCCATGGCGCAGATCCTGATCATCGGGGCCTCGCGCGGCATCGGCCTGGAGTTCGTCCGTCAGTACCGCGCCGCCGGTGATCGGGTGGTGGCCACCGCGCGCAGCGAGGAGGCGCTGGCCGCCTTGCGCGAGCTGGGCGCCACCGCGCTGAAGCTTGATGTGGCCGACACGGCCAGCGCCTCGGGCCTGGCCTGGCAGATCGACGGCCACCAGTTCGACACCGTGGTGCTCAATGCCGGTGTCTACGGCCCGCGCCAGCTGGGCCTGGACACACCGAGCGAGGCCGATTTCGACACGGTGATGCACACCAATGTGCTGGGCGCGATGCGGGTGCTGCCGCAGCTGCAGGACGCGCTGGCGCCCGGCGCCCGCATCGGCTTCCTGTCCTCGCGCATGGGCTCGATCGGCCTGCGTACCGCGCATGCCGGCTGGCTTTACCGGGCCTCGAAGGCGGCACTGAACTCGGTGATGAAGGACGCCTCGCTGGCGCTGACTGGCAAGGCCACGCTGTGCAGCTTCCATCCCGGCTGGGTGCGCACCGAGATGGGCGGCGAGGGCGCGGACATCGATGCCGCCACCAGCGTGGCCGGCATGCGCGCGGTGCTGGCCGGCCTGCAGTCGCAAGGCAGCGGCAGCTTCTTCAACTACGACGGCCAGCCTCTGGCCTGGTGACCCCCATGATCCTCTCCGACGACCACCGTGCCGTGCAGGACGCCGTGCGCGCCTTTGTGCAAGACCAGATCGCGCCCAAGGCGGCCGAATGGGACAAGAGCCATCACTTCCCGGCCGCCGAGCTGAAGGGCCTGGCCGAGCTGGGCTGCTACGGCGTGGCCGTGCCGACCGAGTACGACGGCGCCGGCCTGGACTATCTGGCGCTGTCCATCATCCTGGAGGAGATAGGCGCCGGTGACGGTGCGACCTCGACCGTGGTCAGCGTCAACAACTGCCCGGTCTGCTCCATCCTGATGGGCTTTGGCAACGAGGATCAGAAGCAGCGCTTCCTGAAGCCGCTGGCGCGCGGCGCGATGCTGGGCGCCTTCTGCCTGACCGAGCCGCATGTCGGCTCGGAGGCCGGCGGGCTGAAGACCACGGCGGTCCGCGACGGCGACGACTATGTGCTGAACGGCGTCAAGCAGTTCATCACCAGCGGCAAGAACGGCGATGTGGCCATCGTGATGGCGGTCACCGACAAGGCCGCCGGCAAGAAGGGCATCAGCGCCTTTCTGGTGCCGACCATCACGCCCGGCTACACGGTGGCCCGCATCGAAGACAAGATGGGTCAGCACGCCAGCGATACCACGCAGATCCTGTTCGAGAACTGCCGCGTGCCGGCCGCCAACCGGCTGGGCGAGGAGGGCCAGGGCCTGAAGATCGCGCTGTCGGGCCTGGAGGGCGGCCGTATCGGCATCGCCAGCCAGGCGGTGGGCATGGCGCGTGCCGCCTTCGAGGCCGCGCTGAAGTACAGCAAGGACCGTGTCTCTTTCGGTCAGCCCATCTTCAACCACCAGGCCATCCAGTTCAAGCTGGCCGATATGGCCACCCAGATCGAGGCCGCGCGCCAGCTGATCTGGCATGCCGCCAGCCTGAAGGATGCCGGCCAGCCCTGCCTGAAGGAGGCGGCGATGGCCAAGCTCTTCGCCACCGAGATGGCCGAGCGGGTCTGCTCCGACGCGATCCAGGTGCATGGCGGCTATGGCTACGTCAGCGACTTCCCGGTCGAGCGCATCTACCGCGATGTGCGGGTCTGCCAGATCTACGAGGGCACGTCCGAGGTGCAGAAGATACTGATCGGGCGCGCGCTAGGCTGAGCCGCTGCGGTTTGCCGCGATTGCCCCGGGGCATGGCCCCGCCTAAGATGGCCCGCCGCTGAAGCAAAAGCCATTGGGAGGGTCGGGCATGTCGCTGGCGCCGATGTCGTTCTATGCCGGGCAGGGACAGCTGCTGGAATTGATCGCCCGCGGTGCGCCGCTGGCCGAGACCTTGCAGCGCCTGGCCCTGCTGATCGAGGCCCAGTCCAAGGGGCTTTACTGTTCGGTGCTGCTGCTGGACGAGGACGGCATCCATGTGCGGCCCGGCGTCGGGCCGCGCCTGCCGCCGGCCTATCTGCAGGCGCTAGACGGCTATCCGATTGGCCCCGAGGCGGGCTCCTGCGGCAGTGCGATGGCGCTGAGCCAGACCGTGGTGGTCACCGACATCGGCAGCGACCCGCGCTGGGCGGCCTACAAATCCCTGCTCGAGGGCGAGGGCTTCCGGGCCTGCTGGTCCACACCGATTGTCGCGACCGACCGTCGGGTGCTGGGCTCCTTCGCGATGTACTACAAGCAGGTGCGCTCGCCCGGCAGCGCCGAACTGGAACTGCTGGCCCTCGCGACCCAGTTGGCCGGTATCGCGATCGAGCGCCAGCGCAAGCAGGACGAGCTGCAACGCTACCAGTCCCGGCTCGAGGCCCTGGTGGAACAGCGCACCGCCGAGCTGGAGCGCACGCTGATGGAGCAGCGGGCCATCTTCGACAACGCCACCGTCGGCATCCTGGTGGTCGACAAGGACCGCATCATCCGGCGCGCCAACCGCCGCATCGAGGAACTGCTGGGCTATGGGCCGGGCGAGCTGATCGGCCTGTCGACCCGGGTCTATTTCAGCTCCGATCAGCAATGGCAGGACTTCGGCCGAGTCGCCCTGCCCTGCATTGCCTCGGGTCAGGGCTACTCTTGCGACACCGTGGTGGTGCGCAAGGACGGCTCGACGATCTGGGCCAACAGCCATGGCAAGGCGATCGACCCGCAGGATCTCGGCAAGGGCACGATCTGGGTCGGCATCGAGATCACCGAGCGTCACCAGGCCGAGGCGCTGCGCCAACAGCTGCTGCTCGAATACAAGGCCATTCTCGACAACGCCTCGCTGGGCATTACCTTCACGCGCGACCAGACTTTCTTGCACTGCAATGAGCGCTTCGGCGAGATGTTCGGCTGGCCGGCCCAGGAGCTGGTCGGTCGGTCGACCCGGCTGGTGTATCCGGACGAGGCCGCCTACGAGGCCCTGAGCCGTCGGGCCGTGCCGGTGCTGGGGGCCGGGCAGCGGCTGGATGTGGAGCTGCAGATGAAGCGGCGCGACGGTTCGCTGTTCGGCTGCCGCATGCTGGCCAAGGCGATCGATCCCAGCGATGCCAGCAAGGGCACGATCTTCATCACCGAGGACATCAGCGACCGCCAGGAAGCCGATCAGGCCCTGCAGCAGGCGCTGTTCGAGCTGCAGGCCATCTTCGACAACACCAATGCCGGCATCATGCTGGTGCGCGACCGCCACACGATGCGCTGCAATCGTGGCATCGAACAGATGCTGGGCTATGCGCCGGGCGAGCTGACGGGGCATTCGACGCGATTGATGTTCGCGTCGGAGGCGGCTTATGAGGCACTGGGCCGCGAGGCCTATGAAACCTTGAATCGCGGCGAGGTCTGGATCGGCGAAACCCAGCTGCGCTGCAAGGATGGCCGGCTGATCGAGGTCAGCAGCCACAGCAAGGCCATGGACCCGCGCGATCCGTCCAAGGGCACGCTCTGGGTCTCGCACGACATCAGCGCGCGCAAAGCGGCCGAAGCGGCCTTGCGCGCGGCGAACGAGAAGCTGGAGCGCAGCCTGGCGATGGTCGGCCAGACCTATCGCGAGGTCAGCCTGCTCAGCGAGCTGTCCAGCTTCCTGCAGGCTTGCGCGACGCCCGAGGAGGCCTACGACTGCCTGCGCCGGTATGGGCCGCGGCTGTTCCCGTCCAGCGGCGGCGCGCTCTATCTGCTGATGCCGGGCAGTGAGTTGCTGGAGGAGCAGATGGGTTGGGGCCCGCTGGAGGAGGCCGAGGCCAGCTTCGGCAGCCACGACTGCTGGGCACTGCGTCGCGGCCGGCCCCATCATCTGAATGGTGATGGCCAGTCGCTGGCCTGCCCGCATCTGCATCTTGGCGGCGACTCGATCGGCAGCGCCTGCTTGCCGCTGGTGGCACAGGGCGACACCTTCGGCCTGCTCGCCATCCTGCACCGCGGGTCGCCGGTCGAGGCGGAGCAATCCGATATGCGCCAGCGCCTGGCCGTGGCCCTGGCCGAGCAGACGGGCCTGGCGCTGGCCAATATCCGGCTGCGCGAGACGCTGCGCCTGCAGTCGATCCGCGATCCCCTGACCGGGCTCTACAACCGCCGCTTTCTCGACGAGGCCTTGCGCCGCGAGCTGGCGCGGGCGCGGCGCAAGGGCGTCACCCATGCCTTGGCTCTGCTCGATGTCGATCACTTCAAGCAGTTCAACGACCGCCATGGCCATGATGCCGGCGATCTGGTGCTGTGCGCGGTGGCGCGGGTGCTGGAGGCCCAGGTGCGCGGCAGCGATGTGGTGTGCCGTTTCGGCGGCGAGGAGTTCGTCGTGCTGCTGTGCGATATCGACACCGAGCAAGTTCTGCAGCGTGCCGAGCAGCTGATCGCGGCGGTACGGACCCTGCAGATCGAGCACGGCGGGGGGCTGCTGGGCCCGATCAGCGCCTCGCTGGGCCTGGCCCTGTTCCCCCGCCATGGACAGGCGTCGGCCGCGCTGATCGAGGCGGCCGACGCGGCCCTGTACCGTGCCAAACGTGCGGGCCGCGACCGGGTGCTGATGGCCGATTGAGGGCCGTGCTCAGCCCGCGTTGACCTCGATGCGCCGCGGCTGCGCATGGGCCTGCTTGGGGATGCGCAGCGTCAGCACGCCGTCCTTGATGCTGGCGTCGATCTTGGCGCTGTCGAGCTCGCGGCTCAGCGTGAAGCTGCGCCGGTAGCGCGGGACGCGCAGCTCGGCGTAGACGGCTTCCAGGCCCTCGGGCGTGGCCGGCTGCACGCTGCCTTCGATCAGCAGCGCGTCGCCCTCGACCCGGATCTCGAGCCGCTCGCGCGGCACGCCCGGCATATCGGCCAGCAAGGTGATGCCGGCCTCGTCCTCGAAGACATCGACCGCCGGTTGCACCGCGCGTTCCTGCTCCTGGGAAGAGGCGCTGCTTGGGGTGTTGTTCTTGCTCATGATGGGGGCTCCTGTGTCTGCTTACTGCACGGTGATGCGGCGGGCCTGCGCCGATTCGCGGCGCGCGATGCTGATCTGCAGCACACCGTCTCGATAGCTGGCGCTGACATGCGCCGGGTCGGCATCGTCGGGCAGGGCCACGGCGCGGCTGAAGCGGCCGCTGGCGCGCTCATGCGTGTAGACATTGAGCTTGGCACTGCCGGCGGGGATGTCCGAAGACCGTTCGCCGGCGATGCGCAGCACGCCGCGGTCCACCGTGACCTCGATCTTGTCGGCGGCCAGGCCGGGCGCGAAGGCGTAGATCTCGAAGCTGTTCGGGGTGCGTCCCATATTCACCGCCGGCACGCTGCCCTGTGCGACGGCGCGGATGCTGCTGGGCAGGCCTGGCGCGCCAAACACATCGTCGAGCTCGCGACGCAGCCGCTCGAACGGGCCGAACAGCGAGCCCGGGTAGTTCGACATCATCGATTCATACATGGCATGTCCTCCATTCAGTGGTGTGCACCGGCCGGAAAACCAGCGATGGCCGGTCGATACCCGAAATAGGAACGGCTTGCCGCGTTTCAAGAGTCGCCGGCGTTCGCCATCTGCGCCCTGACAAAGGCCACCAACGCCCTTGCAGTCTCCGACGCACCGGGCGCCGGCAGGCTCAGCGCCTGCACCCATTCGCCCTCGGGCACCAGCAGGCGCCAGCCCGGCAGCAGGTCGACCAGCGCGTCGCCGGCCGGCACGCAGAAGTCCGGTGCCGGCACGACGCCGGCACCATGGCGGGCCAGCGCCAGCAGCGACTCTATGTCCGAGCCCCAGGCACTGGCCTGCAGCATCGGCTCGCAGCGCTGGCCCTGCGGCCCCAGCCACAGGCTGGCGCGCGGGTCTTCATGCTGGCCCAGCAGCAGGCAGGGCAGGGCGGCGATCTGCTCGGGCGTCTCGAGCCGCAGATGCGGCAGGCCGTAGAGCCGCACCGCAAAGCGCAGCAGCGGCTGCGCCACCCAGTCCTCGGGCGGGCGGTCGGTGATGCGAAAAGCCAGGTCCAGCCCCTCGCGCAAGAGGTCGACGCGCCGGTCGGTGAACAGCAACTCGTAGCGCAGTGCCGGATGCAGGGCCTGGAAACGGGCCAGCAGCGGCGCCAGCAGATGGCGGCCGAAGCTGGTGGTGGCGCTGATGCGCAGGGTGCCGCCCAACTGGCCGCGCTGATGCTTGAGCGCCATGCGCGCGGCTTCGGCGGCCTCGCGAACGGCCTTGGCCCGCGCATGCAGGCGCCGGCCGGAATCGGTCAGCGCCAGGCTGCGCGTGCTGCGCACAAACAACGCGACGCCCACCGCCGCCTCGATCGCCGCGACCCGGCGGCTGACCGCCGCCCGCGTCAGGCCCAGCTGGCGCGCGGCCTCGGCAAAGCTGCCGGCCTGGACGATGCGGGCGAACAGCTCCAGCGCATTGGCATCCAGCGCGCTCTCGCGCCCGGGCTTGCGCATCGAGGTGGGGTTGCGGTCTTTTGTCAACTTCATGGAAGCAATGTGATGAGTCACGCTGATCTAGTCAATGAATTATTGCCAACCTAGACTCAATCCATGCCTCAAACCCTCACGCTCCACACCCCCGCGCTGGCCGCCGCCACCCCCGCTGCCGAGCCCTCGGTGCGCCAACGCACGCTGCAGCTGCGCTGCGCCGATGGCCGTTTGCTGGCCGCCACCTGGTTCGAGCCGGCCGGCGTGCCGCGCGCGATCGCGCTGATCAGCCCGGCCACTGCGGTGGCGCGCGGCTTCTATCGCGGCTTCGGCGAGTGGCTCGCACAGCGCGGCTATGCCGTGCTCAGCTATGACTACCGCGGCATCGGCGACTCGCTGCAGGGACCGCTGCGCCAGGAGCGCGCCCGGCTGCGCGACTGGGCCCAGCTGGACATGGGCGCGGCGCTGCGCGCGGTGCAGCGCCGCCGTCTGATGGAGCAGGAGGCCCAGGGCCGTGCGCTGGGCCTGCTGCTGGTGGGCCATTCCTTCGGCGGCAATGCGATCGGGCTGGCGCCCGACTACGAGCAGGCCGATGCCATCCTGGGCGTGGCGGCGCAGGCGGCCGACTGGCGCTTCTGGAGCGGCATCCACAAGGCCAAGGTCTGGCTGTTCTTCCACGCGATGTTGCCGGCCGCCGGCCATCTGCTGGGCCACGCGCCCGGCTGGCTGATGGGAGCGCGGCGCGCCGAGGGCCTGCCCAAGGGGGCGGCGCTGGAGTGGGCGGCCTGGGGCCGGCGGCGCGGCTTCATGTTCAGCGACCCCAGCCTGCAGGCCGAGCTGGGCTATCACCGCTTCACCGGGCCGGTGCATCTGTGGAACATCAGCGACGACCCGGTGTTCGGCCCGGCCCCGGCGGTCGATGCCTTGGCCGCTCGTTTCAGCACCGCCCAGGTTCAGCGCCACACGCTGGCGCCGGCCGATGTGGGCCTGGAAAGCCTGGGCCATTTCGCCGCCTTCCGCCGCGAACTCGGGCCGCGCATCTGGCCGCGGCTGCTGGCGCCATTGGAGGCGGCGACCCCGCTGCTGGCCGCAGACTGCTAGAGCCCGCCCTGCGTGAGCTTGGCCGGATCCAGCAACTGCTCCAGCTCGGCGCGAGACAGCTCGGTCAGCTCGGCCGCCACATCGATGACCGGCCGGCCCTGTTTGTAGGCCTGCTTGGCGATCTCGGCGGCCTTCAGATAGCCGATCACCGGGTTCAGCGCGGTGACCAGGATGGGGTTGCGCGACAGCGCCTGCTGCAGGCCCGGGGCATTGACCTTGAAGCTGGCGATCGCGCGCTCGCCCAGCAGCGCGCTGGTCTTGGCCAGCAGATGCAGGCTGTCCAGCAGGTTGTGGGCCACCAGCGGCAGCATCACATTGAGCTCGAAGTTGCCGCTCTGGCCGGCGATGGTGATCGCCGCGTCATGGCCGATCACCTGGGCCGCCGCCATCGCGACCGCCTCCGGGATCACCGGGTTGACCTTGCCGGGCATGATGGACGAGCCGGGCTGCAGGGCCTCCAGCTCGATCTCGGCCAGGCCGGCCAGCGGGCCGGAGTTCATCCAGCGCAGGTCATTGGCGATCTTCATCAGGCTGACGGCCAGGCCTTTGAGCGCGCCGGAGAGAGCCACGGCCGTGTCCTGCGAGCCCATCGCGGCGAAGAAGTCGGGCGCGGTTGTGAAGCCCAGGCCGGTGAGGCTGCTGAGCTCGGTGCAGAAGCGAGCGGCGAAGTCGGGATGGGCGTTGATGCCGGTGCCCACCGCCGTGCCGCCCTGGGCCAGCGCCTGAACACGCGGCTGCAGGCCTTGCAGCTGGGCGATCTGCGCCTCGATCTGCGCGGCCCAGCCGTCCAGCACCTGGGACAGGCGCACCGGCATCGCATCCATCAGATGGGTGCGGCCGGTCTTGATATGGTGCCCGTCGCTGGCGCTCTTGGCGCGCAGTGCTTCGAGCAGGCCGGTCAGCGCCGGCAGCAACTCATTGTGCAGCGCCAGCGCGGCGCTGATGTGCAGGGCCGAGGGAATCGAGTCATTGCTGCTCTGGCCGGCGTTGACGTGGTCGTTCGCGCTGACCGCTTTGCCGAGCTTGCGCCCGGCAAGCGTGGCCAACACCTCGTTGGCGTTCATATTGCTGCTGGTGCCCGAGCCGGTCTGGAACACATCGACCGGGAAATGGCGCATCAAGTCGGCGTCGGCCAGCAGCTCGACGCCCGACATCTCGATCGCCTCGCCGATCTCGGCCGGCAACTGGCCCAGCGCGACATTGGCGCGCGCGGCGGCCAGCTTGACCTGCAGCAGCGCCGCGATGAAGCGCGCCGGCATCGGCCCGCTGATCTGGAAGTTCTGCACCGCGCGCTGGGTCTGCGCGCCGTAGAGGGCGTCGGCAGGCACCTGCATCTCGCCCATGCTGTCTTTCTCGATACGGAAGTGGCTCACCGCTAGGCTCCTTTGTGCGTAGAGGCGCCTACCTTACACCCCTGGCCGCGAAACCCGGCTGCCGCCGCTGGCACGTAAGCTGCTTGATCCATGTCATAGAGAGTAGAAGCGTTCACCGCCTGCGCATCCCTGGTGCACAGCGGCCGGAAATTGCTCTCGAAGTGCCCCAAGGCCGTGCGCCGAGGGGAGGTTTGTCACTTCGAGTTGCGAGGCGCTTGTGCTCACCACCCGTCAGGCGGTCTTCCGCCGTTTCTGGCATGCCTGCATGCCGCTGTCCGAGCTGCAGGACGGCCCCCGGCCCTTCACGCTGCTGGGCGAAAACATCGTTCTCTTCGTCGACGCGCAGGGCCGCCCGGCCGCGCTGAAGGACCGCTGCTGCCACCGCACGGCCAGGCTCAGCAAGGGCTGGTGCACGCCCGAGGGCCATCTGCAGTGCGGCTACCACGGCTGGGTCTACGACCGCAGCGGCCGCGTCGTGCGCATCCCGCAGTACCCGGCCGACAAGACCATCCCGGCCGACTATTGCACACCGGCCTACTACTGCACGGCCCGCTATGGCTATGCCTGGGTGGCGCTGGAGGACCCGATTGCCGAGATTCCGGCCGTGCCGGAGTTCGAGGACCCGGCCTACCGCACCATCTTCCAGTTCCATGAGCGCTGGGCCACCAGCCCGCTGCGGGCGCTGGAAAACTCCTTCGACAACTCGCACTTCTCCTTTGTGCACCGCGCCACCTTCGGCGTCGCCGATCAGCCCAGGCCCAGCCGCTACGAGCTGGTCGACACCGAGACCGGCTTCTATGCCGAGACCGTGATCCCGGCCGCTAACCCGGAGCGCTTCCGGCGCATCAGCGGCGTGGCCGACGCGGTGACGACGCGCCATATGCGCAATGCCTATTTCCTGCCTTTCGCGCGGCGTCTGGACATCGAGTACCCCTCGGGCATCCGCCACATCATCATCAATAGCTTCACACCGATCGACGACGGCCACATCCAGCTGTGCCAGTGGCTGTTCCGCAATGACAGCGAGGCCGACTGCCCGGCCCAGCTGCTGATCGACTTCGACGCCGAGATCACCCGCGAGGACAAGGACATCCTCGAATCGACCGATCCCGACGCGCTGGTCGACACGCGCCGGCGCGGCATCGAGTACTCGATGGAGTCCGACCGCCCCGGCATGCTGATACGCAAGAAGCTGATGGAACTGCTGAGCCGCCACGGCGAGCAGGAAATCCATCGCGGCGCCATTCCCATCCACCCCGCTTGAGAGGAATCACCATGATGCAAAGACGCTCCCTGCTGAGCCTTGGCGCCGGCGCGCTGGCCACATCGTTTGTGCGTGCCCAGAACCGGCCGCTGACCCGGCTCAAGTTCACGCTGGATTTCCGTATCAGCGGCCAGACCGCGCCCTTCTTCCTCGCGCAGAGCAAGGGCTACTTCCGCGACGAGGGCCTGGATGTGCAGATCGATGTCGGCGCCGGCTCGGTGGCCTCGATCACCCGCGTGGCCAGCGGTGCCTACGACCTGGGCTTCGGCGACATCAGCGCGCTGATCGAGTTCAATGCCAACAACCCCGGCACGCCGCTGGTGCAGGCGGTCTACCAGTACTACAACCGCGCGCCCTTCGTGATCGTCGGCCGCAAGGACCGCGGCATCACCAGCGACTTCCGCAGCCTGGCCGGCAAGCGCATCGCCGCGGCGGCGGTCGAGGCCACGCGCCGCGCCTGGCCGATGGCCGCGCGCAAGCTGGGCGTCAAGAACGAGTTGTTCGACTGGGTCACGACCGACTTCAGCCAGCGCGACAACGTCATCGTGCGCGGTGACGCCGATGGCGCCACCTACTTCCACGACTCGGCCGTGTCGCTGTTCCAGCGCATGCCGGCCGAGCAGCTGTCGGTGCTGTCCTATGCGCAGGCCGGGGTCGATCTCTATGGCAATGCCGTGCTGGCATCAAGCCGGCTGATCATCGAGCGGCCGCAGCTGGTGGCCGGCTTTGTGCGGGCCTGCAACCGCGCCATCGTCGAGACCCTGGCCGACCCGCTGCCGGCGATTGCCGCCGTCAAGCAGCGCGAGCCGATGATCGATGAGCGCGCCGAGCTGGCGCGCTGGCGCATCACGGCCGGCTATGTGGCGGCGGCCGACACGCGCGGCCATGGCCTGGGCGATGTGCGCAAGCTGCTGGTCGAACGCCAGGTCGACGAGGTGGTCGGCGTCTACGGCCTGAAGAACACGACCAGCGCCGATGCGCTCTACCACCTGGGCTTCCTGCCGCCCAAGCGCGAGCGCGAGGTCAGGGCATGAGCAGCACGCTCGACGATGCTCTCTACCTGCGCCAGGCGATCCGGCTTTCGGCACTCGGCCGCGAGCGTGGCAACCGGCCCTTCGGCGCCCTCATCGTCGCGGCGGACGGCGCGCTGCTGGCCGAGGCCTGGTGCGACAGCTCGGAAAGCGGAGACTGCACCGGCCATGCCGAGGTCAACGCGCTGCGCCGGGCCAGCCCGCTGCACGCGCGCGAGCGCCTGGCGGCGGCGACGCTGTACTCCTCGGCCGAGCCCTGCGTGATGTGCGCTGGCGCGATCTTCTGGTCCGGCATCCGCCGCGTCGTGTTCGGCATCGACGCGGTGGCGCTGCGCGCGTTTCGTGGCGAGGTGGCCGAGCAGCGCGACGCCGAGCTGTCCTGCCGCGATGTGTTCGCCGCCTCGCCCCATGCGATCGAATGCCTCGGTCCGCTGTTGGGCGATGAGGCGGCCGAGGTGCACCGGGGCTTCTGGCGGCGCTGAGCGCTGATCGCTCGCAGGGGCTACGCAGGCGTTTCCATGCCGCGTTTCTGGCAGTTCGTCGCATCGCGCTGTCTCGACTCGGCGTGCCACCGCACAGTGGCCACCAAGGAGTGACAGCGATATGGCCGAGAAAAGACCGCAATGGAATCGCCTGAGCCAGGGCGAGCTGGAGCGCCAGCGGGCCCGACTGCGGGCCAAGGCTCGCCAGCTGGCCGAGCGCCTGAAGCAGCGCGAGCGTGCGCTGGGGCAAGGCGGCGCTGCCGACCGGGGGTTGCGCCAGATGCGCGAGCATATCGACGGCATGGAGCAGGCCGCCCTGGCCCTGCATCACCGCGCCCGCAGTCGCGGCGGCTGAAGCGGGCGGCGATGAAGCGGGCGGCGAGGTCGTCGGTACGGATCCTGTTTCGTCCATCGCCCCGGCTGTTTCGTCCGACGGCTTGTGACAGCCAGGAGCGCGGTTTCTATGCTGCGCCCCAGCTCGAAACCAGCCAGGAGACACCATGCCCCGCCACCAGCTCACGATCAACGGCAAGAACCGGCGCATCGATGTCGATCACGCCGACACCCCCTTGCTCTGGGTGCTGCGCGACGAGCTTCAGCTCTGCGGCAGCAAGTACGGCTGCGGCAAGGGCCTGTGCGGCGCCTGTACCGTCCATGTGGATGGCCAGGCCACGCGCAGCTGCCAGCTGCCGGTGTCAGGTCTTGCCGGCCGCAAGATCACCACGATAGAGGGCCTCGATGCCCGTGGCCAGCACCCGCTGCAGCAGGCCTGGGTGGCCCATGATGTGGCCCAGTGCGGCTACTGCCAGGCCGGCCAGATCATGCAGGCTGCGGCCCTGCTGAAGGCCAATCCCCGCCCCAGCGACGCCGAGATCGACGCCGCCATGGCCGGCAATCTGTGCCGTTGCGGCACCCAGCTGCGCATCCGCGCGGCGATCAAGTCGGTGGCCGGGAGGGTGGCATGAGCCCCCGCACGGCCGCCCCGAAGGAGGGCTCGCACCGCAGTGCAAAGCACGGAGGTTGCCCAGTAGAGGCGGCGCCGTTGCTGGACCGGCGCGGCTTTCTGCGCCTGACGACGATGGCCGGCGGGGGGCTGATGCTGGGCTTTGCCTCCGATCAGGCCGAGGCGGCCACGCCGCACAGCTTCGCCCCGAATGCCTTCATCACGATCACGCCGGCCGGGCTGATCACGCTGATGGCCAAGAATCCCGACATGGGCCAGGGCGTCAAGACCAGCCTGCCGATGTTGCTGGCCGAGGAGCTGGATGTGGGCCTGGACCAGGTGCGCATCGCACAGGCTGGCTACGACGCCCGCATGGCCGATCAGGGCTCGGGCGGCAGCGAGTCCATCCCGAATGCTTGGGAGCCGCTGCGCCGCGCCGGCGCCGCCGCCCGGCTGGTGCTGATCGACGCAGCTGCGCGGCGCTGGGCGGTGCCGGCGGCCGAGCTGCGCACCGAACGGGGTCAGGTCTTGCATGAAGCCAGCGGGCGGCGTGCCGGTTATGGCGAGCTGGCCGATGCGGCGGCGCGCCTGCCGCTGCCGGCGCTCGACAGCATCAAGCTCAAGCCGCGCTCCGAGTTCAAGCTGCTGGGCCAGCGCCATGCGAATGTGGACGGCGCGGGCTTCGCGCGCGGCGCGCCGCTGTTCTGCATGGATCAACAGCGAGCCGGCCAGCTCTATGCGATGGTGGAGAAATGCCCGGTGTTCGGCGGTACGGCGCGCAGCGCCAATCTGGCGGAGATCAGGCGCCTGCCCGGCGTGCGGGATGCCTTCATCGTCGAGGGCAGTGCCGAGCCGCTGCGCCGCAGTGCGGACCGCAGTCACCACGGGCTGCAGCCTTTTGTGGCCATCGTCGCGAGCAGCAGCTGGGCGGTCATCAAGGCGCGCCGTGCGCTCAAGGTCGATTGGGATACCGGCGCTTATGGACAGCACGGCAGCGCCGGCTACCGCGAGCAGGCGCTGGCCGCGCTGCAGCGGCCCGGCGAAGTCTGGCGCAATGATGGCGACAGCACGGCCGCCCTCGCCCAGGCGGCCCGGCGGGTCGAAGCCTTCTACGAATTCCCCTTGCTGGCCCACTGCACGATGGAGCCCATGAGCTGCCTGGCCGAGCCGCTGCCGGATGGCGGCCTGGCGCTGACCACGCCCAGCCAGTTTCCCGACCTGGTGCCGGTGGCGCTGCACAGGGTGCTGGGCGTGCCTGTCGACAAGATACGGGTGACGATTCCGCGCCTGGGCGGCGGTTTCGGCCGGCGCTTCGAGCTGGACTTCGTGCTGGAGGCCGCAGCGATCGCGCTGCGCGTGGGCAAGCCCATCAAGCTGTTCTACAGCCGCGAGGACGATATGCGGCATGACTTCTACCGGCCGCACGGCTGGCAGCGCATGCGGGCCGGGCTTGATGCCCAGGGCCGCGTCACGGCCTGGGAGACCTACAGCCTGCGCCATGCCTTCCGCGACCCGGTCACGCCCAAGCTGCGCGCCAGCCTGTTTCCGGCCCGCTTCGTGCCGAACTACCGGGTCGAGGCGGCCGTGGTGGACAGCCATGTGCCCGACGGCCCCTACCGCTCGCCGGGCGCCAACAGCCTGGCCTTCGTGACCGAGAGTTTTGTCGACGAGCTGGCCCATGCGGCCCAGCAGGACCCGCTGGCCTTTCGATTGGCGCTATGGGGCGAGGACCGCGAGCTGAAGGCGCCGGACTTCGATGTCGGCCGCATCAAGGCGGTGCTGCGGCTGGCCGCCGAGAAGGCTGGCTGGGGCCAGGTCTTGCCAAAGGGTCGGGGCATGGGGATCGCTGCCTACTGGGCGAATCGGGGCTATGTTGCCCATGTGGTCGAGGTCGCGGTCAGCCCGGCCGGCGAGCTGAAGGTGCTGCGCGTGGTCTCGGCGGTCGACGTCGGGCCCATCGTCAACCGCAGCGGCGCCGAGCAGCAGGTGCAGGGCTCGGTGATCGATGCGCTCTCCAGCACCCTGCACCAGCGCATCACACTGGAGGCGGGGGCGGTGGTGCAGGGCAATTTCGACGACAACCCGCAGATCCGCATGCCCGAGGTACCCGAGCGCATCGAGGTGCACTTCATCGAGCGCGACATCCCGCCCACCGGCCTGGGCGAGCCGGCCCTGCCGCCGCTGCCGCCGGCGCTGTGCAATGCCATCTTCGCGGCCTGCGGCAAGCGCATCCGCAGCCTGCCGCTGCGGGGTCAGGACTTGTCATGGTCAGGCGTCTAGAATCCTCGCTTCATTCGGTGAGGAAGATCCATGACGACGAACGCGCTTTTTGACGAGAACGAGGGCGTGGCCCTGCGCCTGGTAGGCATCATCGTGGCCCTGGTGGTGGCGCTGCTCATCGGCTTCGGCGTGCACAAGAGCCGCAGCATGGCCAAGCCGGCACCACAGCCGGCGGCCGTGCTGGTCGAAGAGGATGTGGCCGCGATCCTGGTCGAGAACGGTGTCGTCAAGTTCTTCTTCGCCAGCGCCAGCGCCGAGCTGGCCGGTGGCGCCAACGAGGCCCTGGTTCAGCTGACCCAGGCACTGGCTGAAGGTGAAAAGACGCTGGTGGTCAGCGGCTACCACGACGCCAGTGGCGACGCGGCGCTGAATGCCGAGCTGGCCAAGCAGCGCGCGCTGGCCGTGCGCGAGGCTCTGCTGAGCCTGGGCGTGGCCGAGGGCCGCATCGAGCTGAGCAAGCCGGAGCTGGCCACCGGCAGCGGCAGCCCGCGCCAGGCGCGCCGCGTCGAGGTGCTGCTGCGCTGAGCGCTGCACAGGCCCGCGACAGACCGGCCCGAGGGCCCGATGCCAGTCAGTTCACGCTGACTGGCTTTTTTTCGTCGAGAGGCGCCGCGTGCGCTGGAATCGCCAGAAGATAAATTAGGTATTTTGTATTTGTCTAATATTTATCTTATTATTTGGCGATGAATTCGATTCAGTGGCGGCCCAAAGCCTTCAAGCAGCTGCGCAAGCTGCCGGCTGAGGCCGCCAAGAGCATCACGGCCGCAGTGAAGGCCGAGTTGTCTGACCTGTCCCAGGCCTGCAATGTGAAGAAACTGGTCGATCACGCCTGTGGCTACCGTCTGCGGGTCGGCAACTACCGGGTGTTTTTTGAGTTCGACGGTGCCGTGCGCATCGTTGTTGTCGAGGAAGTGAGAAAGCGCGATGAACAAAGCTATTAGCTTCCAGACGATTCTCGGCGCGGACGGCTCCCCAGCCTTTGTGGTGGTGCCCTATGCAGAGTTCGTCAGCCGATTCGAGCAGGCGGGTGATCTGGTGCCGCATGCTGTCGTTGAACTGGTCATCGAGCAGGGCCTGACACCGGTCAAGGCCTGGCGCACCCATCTGAAGCTGACACAGGGCGCCATGGGCGAACGCATGGGTATCAGCCAGAGCGCCTATGCACAGCTCGAAGCCAGCTCCAAGCTGCGCAAGTCCTCGCGCGAAAAGATCGCCAAGGCAATGGGCATCACGGAGCAACAACTGGACGTGTAGCGGATGGATCGACCCGCATTGCGGGAGGGGCATGACCGATTTGCAACCGGCCCGAAGGCCGGTTTTTTACGTCTTGTGCGCTCCGCGACGTCCGCCGTCATCAAGTCTTCACGCGATTGCGTTTGATCAAAAAATGTCGCTATGATCGCGATGAATGAAAATTCACGATCAATCGTGATGCATTCATCCGTGATCCTTCCACCCGACTCCCAGGCAGGCAGATGGCGACCTTCCCCGGCAATCCCTCGATGGCCCAGCGCATTGCGCGGGCGATGCCCTCGCTGACGCGTTCGCATCAGCAGGTGGCCGAGTACGTGCTGGCCCATCCGCTGAAGGTCGCGACGATGCCCATCGACGAGCTGGCCGAGACCGTCGGCGTGTCGGTGGCCACCGCCAACCGCTTCGCGCGGGCGCTGGCCTTCGAGGGCTATCCGCAGTTCCGGGCCGCGCTGGTGCTGGGCTTCGAGACCGCGCTGGCGCCGGTCGAGAAGCTGCGCAGCAAGCTGGAGAGCCCGGCCACGGTGGCCGATGTGTTCGACAGCGCGCTGGCCGATATGGCCGGCAATATCGAGGCCACACGCGCGGCCCTCGATGTGCAGAGCTGCACCCAGGCGGTCGATGCGATCCTGAAGGCGCGCCGCATCGCCATCATCGGCTACGGCGCCAGCAGCTGGCTGGGCGGCCTGCTGCAGCGCAGCCTGGAGCTGTACTGTGACAACGTGCAGCTGCTGGCCAGTATCGAAAGCTCGTCCTATGCGGCGCGGCGGCTGGGCCGGCTGACGAGCGAGGACCTGGTGATCGCGATCAGCTTCCCGCGCTATTTCTCCGACACCGTGATGCTGGCTGGCCGGGTCCGCGCCGCTGGTGTGCCGTTGCTGGCGCTGACCGACAGCCCGGCCTCGCCGCTGGCACCGCTGGCCTCGGTGGCCCTGTATGCCCAGACCCACAGCCAGTATTTCGCCAACTCCGAGGCTGGCGTGCTGGTGCTGATCGAGGCCTTGTGCAGCGCCGTCGCGCACAGCGCCAAGGGCTCGCTGCAGGCCGCCACCCAGCTGACCGAATCGGTGCTGCCCTGGCTGGAAGGCAGCCATGCCAGCAAGCTGCGCGCCACCGCCCCCATCAAGACAAAGAAGAAAGCCGCCAAGTGAGCACCGCATCCATGAGCCCGAAAGCCACCATCGCCATCCATGGCGGCGCCGGCACCCTGAGCCGCAACAACATCAGCCCCGCGCAAGAGGCGGCCTATCACGAGGCCCTGGCCACCATCCTGCGCGCCGGCCAGCAAGTGCTGGCCGAGGGCGGCACGGCGCTGGACGCGGTCAGCCTGGCGGTCGACCTGCTGGAAGACTGCCCGCTGTTCAATGCCGGCCACGGCGCGGTGTTCACCAGTGCCGAGACCCATGAGCTGGACGCCGCCGTGATGGACGGCGCCACGCTGAAAGCCGGCGCCATCGCCTGCGTCAGCCATATCAAGCGCCCGCTGCGTGCCGCCCGCGCGGTGATGGAGCACAGCGAGCATGTGCTGCTGGTCGGCGCCGGCGCCGAGGCCTTTGCCCAGGGCCTGGGGATGGAGATGGTCAGCCCCGACTATTTCTCGACCGAGGCGCGCCGCGAGCAGCTGCACCGCGCGAAAGCCAGTTCGGTGACCGTGCTGGACCATGATGGCGCCGCGAACAGCACCGCGCCGCTGGACGAGAGCCGCAAGTTCGGCACCGTCGGCGCCGTCGCCCTGGATACGCACGGCAACCTGGCCGCCGCCACCTCGACCGGCGGCATGACCAACAAGCGGCCCGGCCGCGTCGGCGATTCGCCGCTGATCGGCGCCGGCACCTATGCCGACAACCGCACGGCCGCCGTGTCCTGCACCGGCACCGGCGAGATGTTCATCCGCGCCGCCACCGCCTACGAGCTCTGCGCCCGCATGGCCTATGGCGGCCAGTCGCTGGAAGCAGCCGCGCAAGCCGCAGTGATGCAGTCGCTGTCGGCCATCGAAGGCCGTGGCGGCCTGATCGCCGTCGATGCGCAGGGCAATGTCAGCCTGCCTTTCAACACCGAGGGCATGTACCGCGGCCAGATGCGGGTCGGCGATGCCGCGCCGCAAACAGCGATCTTCCGCTGAACCTTTTCGAGTCAGTCTTCTGCTATGTCCACCTCCGTGCTCGAAGCTCCCGCCAAGTCCAGCGCCCTGATCCTGCCCGAGCAGCGCGTCGTCTCCGTCAATGATCTGTCGGTGCGCTTCTCGACCTCCGAGCGCAGCGTCGATGCGGTCAAGAACCTCAGCTTCCATGTGGACCGTGGCGAGACCCTGGCCATCGTCGGCGAATCGGGTTCGGGCAAGTCGGTCACCTCGCTGGCGCTGATGCGCCTGGTCGAGCATGGCGGCGGCCGCATCGTCAATGGGGCAATGGCCTTCCGGCGCCGCAACGGCGAGATCCTGGACCTGGCGACGGCGCGCGACGCGACGATGCGCAGCATCCGCGGCGCCGATATCGCGATGATCTTCCAGGAGCCGATGACCTCGCTGAACCCGGTGTTCACCGCCGGCGACCAGATCGCCGAGGCCATCCAGGAGCACCAGGGCAAGAGCGCCGCCGCCTCGCGCGCGGAGGCGCTGCGCATGCTGGAGCTGGTGCGCATCCCCGAGGCCCGCAATGTCTTGGACCGCTACCCGCACCAGCTCTCTGGCGGCATGCGCCAGCGGGTGATGATCGCGATGGCGCTCTCCTGCAAGCCAGCGCTGCTGATCGCTGACGAGCCGACCACCGCGCTGGACGTGACCATCCAGGCGCAGATCCTTCAGCTGATCCGCGAGCTGCAGCAGGAAATGCAGATGGGCGTGGTCTTCATCACCCACGATATGGGCGTGGTCGCCGAGGTGGCCGATCGGGTGTTGGTGATGTACCGGGGAGACAAGGTCGAGGAGGGCGCCTCCGAGGCCTTGTTCGCCGCACCGCAGCATCGCTACACGAAAGCCCTGCTGTCGGCTGTGCCACGCCTTGGTGCGATGCAAGGGCTGGAGCTGCCACTGAAGTTCGAGCTGCTGCGCACCGATGACAGCGCGCCGGTCGAGCCGGCGCAGCCGCAGGACACGGTCAACGCCCAGGCCGAACCGATTCTGCGCGTGAAAAATCTCGTGACCCGCTTCGATATGCGCAGCGGCCTGATGAGCCGGGTGACGCGCCGCGTCCACGCGGTCGAGCAGGTCAGCTTTGATCTGCGCCCCGGCGAGACCCTGGCCCTGGTTGGCGAGTCGGGCTGCGGCAAGTCGACCACCGGCCGCTCGCTGCTGCGCCTGGTCGAGAGCCAGAGTGGCGCGATCGAGTTCGGCGGCCAGAATATCCGCGAGCTGCCCACCGCCGCGCTGCAAACCCTGCGCCGCAATATCCAGTTCATCTTCCAGGATCCGTTCGCCTCGCTGGACCCGCGCGTCACGGTCGGCTTTTCGATCATGGAACCGCTGCTGGTGCACAAGATCGCCTCGGGCGCAAAGGCCCAGGCCCGGGTCGACTGGCTGATGCAGAAGGTCGGCCTGACGCCCGAGCAGGCGCAGCGCTACCCTCACGAGTTCTCCGGCGGTCAGCGCCAGCGCATCGCGATTGCGCGCGCGCTGGCGCTGAATCCAAAGGTGGTGATCGCCGATGAGGCGGTGTCGGCGCTGGATGTGTCCATCCAGGCGCAGATCGTCAATCTGATGCTGGATCTGCAGCGCGAGCTGGGCATCGCCTTCCTCTTTATCTCGCATGACATGGCCGTGGTTGAGCGGGTCAGCCACCGGGTCGCGGTGATGTATCTGGGCCAGATCGTCGAGATCGGGCCGCGTCGTGCGATCTTCGAGAACCCGCAGCACCCCTACACCCGCAAGCTGATGGCGGCGGTACCTGTGGCCGACCCGACGCGGCGCAGCCGCAGCCGCGAGCTGCTCAGCGGCGAGATCCCCAGCCCGGTGCGCCAGGTCGGCGACGAGCCGGTGGTGGCGCCGCTGATCGAGGTCTCGCCCGGCCATTTCGTCGCGCGCCACAGCGTCGGCGTGTACTGAATCGAATCGACTTTCCTTCCCCTCTACCCCACAGGAGTCTTGCCTTGATGACGAATATCTCCCGTATGAGCGCGCTCGGCCGCTGCTTCCTCGCCGCCGGCCTGTTGAGCGCCGGCGCCTCGGCCCTGGCCGCCAAGGATGTGGTGCTGGCCATCGGCGGCCAGCCCGAGACCCTGGATCCCTACCAGACCAACACCACGCTGACCACGGCGGTCACCAAGTCCTTCTACCAGGGCCTGTTCGAGTTCGACAAGGACCTGAAGGTGCGCAATGTGCTGGCGCTGAGCCACACCGTCTCCAAGGACGGTCTGGTCTATGAATTTAAGCTGCGCCCCGGCGTCAAGTTCCACGACGGCACCGACTTCAATGCCGAGGCAGTCAAGATCACCTTGGACCGGGTGATGAACCCTGAGAACAAGCTGGCCCGTTTCAACCAGTTCAACCGCATTGACAAGGTCGAGGCCACCAGCCCGCTCGCCGTGCGCATCACCCTGAAGGAGCCCTTCGGCCCCTTCATCAACTCGCTGGCCCATGCTTCGGCCGCGATGATCTCGCCCACCGCGCTGAAGAAGTACGGCAACAAGGACATTGCCTTCAACCCGGTCGGTACCGGTCCATTTGTCTTCGTCGAGTGGAAGCAGACCGACTTCGTCAAGGGCAAGAAGTTCGACGGCTACTGGAACAAGGGCTATCCGAAGGTGGACAGCATCACCTGGAAGCCGGTGCTGGAGAACAACACCCGCGCCGCGATGCTGCAGACCGGCGAGGCCGACTTCGCCTCGCCGCTGCCCTACGAGCAGGCCGCCGCGCTGGAGAAGAACGCCAAGCTGAAGGTGACGACAGCGCCGTCCATCATCACGCGCTACCTCAGCTTCAATATGCTGCAAAAGCCCTTCGACAATCTGAAGGTTCGCCAGGCTATCAACTACGCGATCAACAAGGAAGCGCTGGCCAAGGTCGCGTTCAACGGCTATGCGGTGCCGGCCGAGGGCTATGTGCCCAATGGCGTGCTGTACGCCCACAAGATGGCCCCCTGGCCCTATGACCCGAAGAAGGCCCGCGAACTGCTGAAGGAAGCCGGCTATCCGAACGGTTTCGAGTCGGTGATCTGGAGCGCCTACACGACCACCACCGCGCAGAAGACCATCCAGTTCCTGCAGCAGCAGCTGGCCCAGGTCGGCATCAAGGTGCAGGTCCAGGCGCTGGAGCCCGGCCAGCGCGTCGAGTGGGTGCAGAACGCGCCGGACCCGAAGACCGCCAAGGTGCGCATGTATTACGCCGGCTGGTCCTCGTCGACCGGCGAGGCCGACTGGGCGCTGCGTCCGCTGCTGTCTACCGAAGCCTGGCCGCCGAAGCTGAATAACGCCTCCTACTACAGCAGCCCAGTGGTGGACGATGCGATCGCCAAGGCGCTGAAGTCGGTGGACGATGGCGAGAAGGCGCAGCTCTACCGCACGGCCCAGGAACAGCTGGTGAAGGACGCGCCGTGGGCGCCCCTGGTCACCGAGAAGAACCTGTACGCGACGGCCAAGCGCCTGTCCGGCATCTTCGTGATGCCTGACGGCAACATCAACTCGACCGAGATCGCGGTCTCCGAGTAAATCTCCGAGTAATGGTCGTGCCCGCCCGCGCCCCTCGTCCGAGGCGGCGCGGGCCTTCTCTCTGACTGGCCTTTGCCATCATGCTGAACTATTTTCTCAAACGGCTGCTGGGGCTGATCCCCACCTTGCTGATCGTCGCGGTGCTGGTCTTCCTGTTCGTGCACATGCTGCCCGGCGACCCGGCGCGGCTGGCGGCCGGCCAGGATGCCGACGAGCAGACCGTGGCCCTGGTGCGCCAGGAGCTGGGCCTGGACAAGCCGCTGCACGAGCAGTTCGTCAGCTACTTCGGCCATATGCTGACCGGCGAGTTCGGCACCTCGATGCGCACGCGCCGCCCGGTCGCCACCGAGATCGCCGAGCGCTTCATGCCCACGCTGTTGCTGACCGTCAGTAGCATGGCCTGGGCCGTCATCTTCGGCATGACCATAGGCATCGTCTCGGCCGTCTATCGCAATCAGTGGCCGGACCGGCTGGGCATGACCATCGCGGTCTCGGGCATCTCCTTCCCGGCCTTCGCCCTGGGCATGCTCTTGATGCAGATCTTCTCGGTCCAGCTGGGCTGGCTGCCGACGGTGGGCGCCGACAGCTGGAAGCACTACATCCTGCCCTCGCTGACCCTGGGCGCGGCAGTGGCGGCGGTGATGGCCCGCTTCACCCGCGCCTCCTTCGTCGAGGTGATCCAGGAAGACTTTGTACGCACCGCGCGGGCCAAGGGCCTGAACGAGCGCAAGGTCATCGCCAAGCATTGCCTGCGCAACGCGCTGATCCCGGTGGTCACGATGATGGGCCTGCAGTTCGGTTTTCTGCTGGGCGGCTCCATCGTCGTCGAGGCCGTCTTCAACTGGCCGGGCCTGGGCCGTCTGCTGGTCGACTCGGTGACGCAGCGCGACTACCCGGTGATTCAAACCCTGGTGCTGCTGTTCTCTCTGGAATTCATCCTGATCAATCTGATCGTGGATTTGCTCTATGGCTATATCAATCCGACCATCCGCTACAAGTGATATGAGCACCACGACCTCCATCCCCAGCGCCGAAGGCGTGCGCACGCCCTGGACCGAGTTCTGGCGCAAGTTCCGCAAGCAGCATGTAGCGATGGCCGCGCTGGTCTTCGTCGCGCTCTTGATCCTGGTGGCGCTGTTCGCACCCTGGATCGCGCCCTACGACGCCGAGAACTTCTTCGACTACGACCGGCTCAACGAAGGCCCGTCGGCCGTGCACTGGCTGGGCGTCGACCCGCTGGGCCGCGACATCTTCAGCCGCATCCTGCTGGGCGCGCGCATCTCGCTGGCCACCGGCTTTCTGTCAGTCGCGATCGGCGGCCTGATCGGCACGGCCCTGGGCCTGCTCGCCGGCTATTACGAGGGCTGGTGGGACCGCATCGTGATGCGCATCTCGGACGTGCTGTTTGCCTTCCCCGGCATCCTGCTGGCGCTGGGCGTGGTCGCGATCCTGGGCAGCAGCATGATCAACGTTGTCGTCGCGGTCTCAGTGTTCAGCGTGCCGGCCTTTGCCCGCCTGGTGCGCGGCAACACGCTGGTGCTCAAGCAGATGACTTATGTCGAGGCGGTACGTAGCATTGGCGCCAACGACTGGACTATCATCGTGCGCCACATCCTGCCGGGCACGATCTCGTCCATCGTCGTGTACTTCACGATGCGCTTGGGCACCTCCATCATCACCGCCGCCAGCCTGTCCTTTCTCGGCATGGGCGCGCAACCGCCGACGCCGGAATGGGGCGCGATGCTCAACGAGGCGCGCGCCGACATGGTCAACGCGCCGCACGTCGCGCTCTTCCCCAGCCTGGCGATCTTCCTGACCGTGCTGGCCTTCAATCTGCTGGGCGACGGCCTGCGTGACGCACTCGACCCGAAGATCGACCGCAAGTGATATGAAGCAAGCGCCCCGCATCGGCAGCCTGCCGTCCGGCCCGCTGGACGCGATCAGCGATGTGGCCGGCGTCACGGTCGGCCATTGCACGCTGGCGGACGGTGATCTGCAGACCGGCGTCACCGTCGTGCGACCGCATCAGAGTGACCCCTTCCGCGATCGCGTGCCTGCTGCGGCAGCGGTGATCAACGGCTTCGGCAAGAGCATAGGCTTGGTCCAGCTCGAGGAGCTCGGTGTGCTGGAGACGCCAATCGCGCTGACCAATACCTTCTCGGTCGCGGCGGTGGCGCAGGCGCAGATCCGCGCCTGCATCGCCGCCAATCCCGAAACCGGCCGCTGCCTGCCCACCGTCAACCCGCTGGTGTTCGAGTGCAACGACGGCTATCTGAACGACATCCAGTGCCTGGCCATCAGCGAGCAACACTATCTACAGGCACTGGCGGCAGCCGATGCGCGCTTCGAGCAGGGTGCCGTCGGTGCCGGGCGCGGCATGTCCAGCTTCGGCCTGAAGGGCGGCATCGGCAGTGCCTCGCGCTGCTGCGGCAAGTACCGGGTCGGCGCGCTGGTGCTGGCCAACTACGGTCGGCCCGAGCAACTGACCGTGGCCGGCCAAGTCCTTGGCGACTTGCAGGCCCGTGCCCAGACTCAGGCTGATAGCGGCCCCGAGAAGGGCTCCATCATCATGCTGCTGGCCACCGATGCGCCGCTGGATGCGCGCCAGCTCCGCCGTCTGGCGCTGCGCGCCGGCGCCGGCCTGGCCCGCAGCGGTTCGGTGTTCGGCCATGGCAGCGGCGATATCGCGCTGGCCTTCTCGACCGCCTACACCCTGCCGCAAGACCCGCTGCGGCCCATGCCCGCCGTGGCCCTGTTGCACGATGCGCGCCTGGACGAGCTGTTCCAGGCGGCGGCTGACAGCACCGAGCAAGCCATCCTGCATGCGCTGTTTCGCGCCGAGGCCGTCACCGGCCGCGCCGGTCATCACCGCGCGGCCCTGTCCGATCTGCTGAAGACACGCCCATGAAAATCCTGATCTCCACCGACATCGAGGGCGTCGCCGGCGTCTTCCATCCCGAGCAGACCCGCGCCGGCAATACCGAGTACGAGCGCGCCCGCCGCCTGATGACGGACGAGGCCAATGCGGCTATCGCCGGCGCTTTCGAGGCGGGTGCTACCGAGGTGCTGGTCAATGATTCGCACGGCGGTTTCCGCAACCTGCTGCCCGATCTGCTCGATGCGCGCGCGCAGGCGGTGCTGGGCAAGCCCCGCTATCTGAGCATGGTGGCCGGGGTCGAGGAGGCGGGCATCACGGGGGTCTGCATGATCGGCTATCACGGCCGCGCGCAAGGCCCGGGCGTGCTGGCCCACACGATCAACAGCTTCGCCTTTGCCCGCGTGTTCTTCAACGAGCAAGAGCTTGGTGAGATGGGCATCTACGGCGCGCTGGCCGGCGAGTACGGCGTGCCGGTCGCGATGGCCAGCGGCGATGATGTCTTCGTCGCCGAGCACCGCGCGCTATTCCCCGACACGGTCTTCGTGCAGACCAAGCGTGCCCACGGCTTCAGCACGGGTGTCAGCCTGTCGCCCAGCGCGGCCTGCGCGGCGATACGCGAGGGCGTCAAGAGCGCGCTGGCGCAGCCCCGAGCCAAGCCCTTCGTGATCAGCGGCCCCGTCACAGTGCGCCTGCAGACCCAGAGCGCGGCGCTGGCCGATCTGTTCTGCCAATGGCCGACGCTGCGCCGCCTGGCCGGCGACGAACTGGTCTTCGAGGCCCCGACGGTGGAAGCTGCGGTGCGCATGCTCAACAGCCTGTCGGCGATGTCGAGCATGCTGCGCTGAGCGAGGTCACAGCTCCGCCACGCCCTTCACCCGTTCCACCGGCTTGTTCGAGACGATCTGCACCGGAGCCGCAGTGACCCGGCCGTGGAAGCGGTCCAGCAGCTCCTTCTGCTGGGCCCGCACCGTCACGATATTGGCCAGCTTGACATGGCCGTAGCCGCGGATGGATTCCGGCAGCCGGGCCAGCTTGACGGCCAGCTCCAGCTTGTCGGCACTGAGCTTGGCCAACAGCTCATCGATCAAGGCCTCATAGTCGCTGATCAGCTGGCGTTCCAGGCGGCGTTCCTCGGTCTTGCCGAAAACATCCAGCGGCGTGCCGCGCAGGCCCTTGAGCTTGGCCATCACCTTCAAGGCCTTGAAGGTCCACGAGCCCAGCTCGACCTTCTTGGCCCTTCCGTCGGGGCCAGGTTTTGACAGCAGCGGCGGCGCCATATGGAAGGACAGACGCTCCCAGTTGTCGAACTGCGCGCGCATGCTGGCCTCGAACCTGCCGTCGGTGTAGAGGCGGGCCACCTCCCACTCGTCCTTGATGGCCAGCAGCTTGGCGTAGTAGCGGGCGACGGCCTTGGTTAAACGCTCGGCCTTGCCGGCGTCACCCAGCAGGGCTTCGGCCGCGCGGACCTTGTCGACCAGGGCCAGATAGCGCTGCGCATAGGCGGCGTCCTGGTAGGCCGTCAGATGGGCGACGCGGCGTGCGATCAGGCCTTCGGGGCCATCGAGCTTGTCCTGGCCCAGCAGCAGCTGCACCGGCTGGGCGCGCTCGCCGCCCAGGCGCTTGATTGCGTCCGGCGCGGCGATGGCCAGACGGCCCAGCGCGAAGGCGGTCTTGTTGCCTTCGACCGCGACACCGTTCAGCTCGATCGCGCGCATCAGCGCCGCTTCGCTGAGCGGGATCAGGCCGCGCTGGTAGCAGGCGCCCAGCATGATGATGTTGCTGGGCATGGTGTCGCCCATCAGCTGCTGCGCGATGGCCTGGGCGTCGATGGTGGACAAGAGCGCGTCGTCATTGACGGCATGGCGCATCTTGGCCAGCAAGGACTCGCCCTGCAGATTCGCATCGGGGTTGCGCACAAAGGCCGCGGTCGGCAGCTCGTGCGTGTTGGCCAGGATCACGGTGCGGCCCGGCTTGACGGTGCCCAGCGCGTCGGGGCTGGCGCCGACCACCATATCGCAGGCCAAGAGCACATCGGCCTGCTGGGTGTCGATGCGAACCTGGTTCAGCAGATCCTGGGTCGGCGCCAGGCGCACGAAGCTCAGCACCGAGCCGCCCTTTTGCGCGAAACCCATGAAGTCCAGCACCGAGGCCTGCTTGCCTTCCAGATGGGCCGCCATGCTGACCAGCGCCCCGACCGTGACGACGCCGGTGCCGCCGACGCCGGTGACCAGCAGGTCGAAGGGCCCGGTCCAGTCCCAGGCGGCGGGCGTGCCGATGGCGGCGATCTCGCGGGCCAGGTCTTGCGCCGTGTATCCAGCGCCGACCTTCTTCTTCAGCTGCGCGCCATGCACCGAGACAAAGCTGGGGCAAAAGCCGTTGACGCAGGAAAAGTCCTTGTTGCAGCTCGATTGCTCGATCGCGCGCTTGCGGCCGAAGTCGGTCTCGACCGGCACGACCGACAGGCAGTTCGAGGCCTGGCCGCAGTCGCCGCAGCCCTCGCAGACCTGCTCGTTGATGAAGATGCGCTTCGGCGGATCGGGGAATTCCTTCTTCTTGCGGCGGCGGCGCTTCTCGGCGGCACAGGTTTGGTCGTAGATCAGCACCGTGACGCCCTCTATGTCTCGAAGCTCGCGCTGGACCTTGTCCAGCTCGCTGCGATCGAAGAAGCTGGTGCCTGCCGGGAACAGCCCGTGATGACCCTCGTATTTGCCGATCTCGTCGGAGACGACGACTAGGCGCTTGACGCCCTCGGCCTCGACCTGGCGCGCGATCTGCGGCACGCTGGTCTGGCCGTCGACCGGCTGGCCGCCGGTCATCGCGACCGCATCGTTGTAGAGGATCTTGTAGGTGATATTGGTCTTGGCGGCGATGGCCTGGCGGATCGCCAGATAGCCGGAGTGGTAGTAGGTGCCGTCGCCGAGGTTCTGGAACACATGCTTCTCGCTGGTGAAGCGCGAGGCTGCCGCCCAGTCGACGCCCTCGGCGCCCATCTGTATCAGGCCCGAGGTGCCGCGCTCCATCCAGCTGGCCATGAAGTGGCAGCCGATGCCGGCGAGAGCCCGGGAGCCTTCTGGCAGTTTGGTGCTGGTGTTGTGCGGGCAGCCGGAGCAGAAATAAGGCTGGCGCCGCACGCCGTCGGCCGCATTGCTGAGCAGGCAGGGGGTCAGGAAATCGACCACCAGATGGCGGCGGTCCAGCGCCGGGTTCAGCCGCGCCAGCCATTCGGCGACGGTGGACATGATGCGCGAGGGCCGCAGCTCGCCGAGGCTGGAGAGCACGGCCGCGCCATGCTCGTCGGTCTTGCCGATCACATGGGGGCGCTGCGCATCGGGCAGGTGGTAGAGCAGCTCCTTGATCTGGCGCTCGACCACCGGGGCCTTTTCCTCGATCACCAGCATGTCGGTCAGCCCCTGGGCGAACTCGGCCATGCGCGTGGTCTCCAGCGGGTAGACCAGGCCCACCTTGTAGACCCGCACGCCGGCCGCGGCCAGCGCATTCGGGTCCAGATCCAGCCGGCGCAGCACCTCCATGAAGTCGTAGTGGGCCTTGCCCACCGTGACGATGCCCAGTGTCGCGCTGGGGCTGGAGACGATGTGCTTGTCGATGGAGTTCAGCTTGCTGAAGGCGCGCACTGCGGCCAGCTTGTGCTCCAGGCGCGACTCCAGCTCCAGCGAGGGCAGGTCGACGCTACGGATGTGCAGGTTCGTCGCCGGCTGGTGATCGACGGGCAGCTCGAAGTCCAGCGGCACGCTGTCCAGATCGACGGTCATGCCGGACTCGACCACCTCGGAGATGGCCTTGAAGCCGACCCAGGCGCCGGAGAAGCGGGAGAGCGCCCAACCGTAGAGGCCGAACTCCAGGTACTCGGCCACATTGGCCGGATGCACCAGCGGCATGCTCCAGGCCTGCAGGGCCAGATCGCTCTGGTGCGGGGTGCTGGACGAGACGCAGCCATGGTCGTCGCCGCAGACCACCAGCACACCGCCCTGGCTGGAGCTGCCGTAGACATTGCCATGCTTGAGCGCGTCGCCGGAGCGATCGACACCTGGCCCCTTGCCGTACCACATCGCGAACACGCCATCGACCGTGCGCTTGGGGTCCAGCGCGACGCGCTGCACGCCGAGGCAGGCGGTGGCGGCCAGGTCTTCGTTGATCGCGGGCAGGAAGTTGACCTGCGCGGCATCAAGAAATTTCTTGGCCTTCCAGAGCTGCTGGTCCACCATGCCCAGCGGGCTGCCGCGGTAGCCTGAGACGAAGCCGGCCGTCTTCAGCCCGGCACGCTCGTCCAGCGCTTTCTGCGCCAGCAGCAGCCGCACCAGGGCCTGGGTGCCGGTCATGAAGACCTGGCCGCTCTTGGCGCCGAGATTGTCGGAGAGCTTGTAGTCGCGCAGCGCCGGTGATGGCGCAATGAGGTCGGTGCTGGGCATGGTCTCTGTCTCCTGGCGGCTCTGGTACTTTGAGGCTTGGGGGGAGATTCTTGGTCAGCGGCCCAAGTGTTTGTTCCTCTCTTTGCTACTGTCAAGCCGGCCAATGAGAGAATTCAACTCAAAGGTGGCTGAAATGGAAATTGAACGTTTCGATCGAGCGACAAAGCAGATTCTCGAGGCGCTGCAGGCCGATGGCCGGCAGAGCACCCAGCAACTGGCGGAGAAGGTGGGCTTGTCGGCCACGCCGGTGTGGCGGCGGGTCAAGGAGCTGGAGGACAGCGGCGTGATACGCCGCCATGTGGCCCTGGTGGACCGCGAGAAGCTCGGGCTCAATATCTGCGTGCTGGCCAATGTCAGCCTGGTGCGGCACAGCGAGGGCGCGGTCGAGAACTTCGAGCGCCTGGTGCGTGCCAGCCGCGAGATCATCGAATGCCACGGCATCACCGGCGAGGCCGACTATGTGATCAAGGTCGTGGTGCCGGACATGAAGGCCTACGACCAGTTCCTGCAGTCGCAGATCTTCAAGGTGCCAGGTGTGGCCAGCGTGCGCAGCAATGTGGTGCTGCGCGAGGTCAAGTACGAGACGGCGCTGCCGGTGGATTGACTACCCCCGAAGCGCGCAGCGCTTGGGGGTGGACATCAGTCAGTGCCGGAAGTGGCGCACGCCCGTGAACACCATCGCAACGCCGCGCTCATTGGCGGCGGCGATCACTTCCTCGTCGCGCATGCTGCCGCCCGGCTGGATCACGCAGGAGGCGCCGGCATCGGCCAGCACATCGAGGCCATCGCGGAAGGGGAAGAAGGCGTCGCTGGCGACCACCGAGCCCTTCAGCGACAGGCCGGCGTTCTCGGCCTTGATCGCTGCGATGCGGGCGCTGTCGATGCGGCTCATCTGGCCGGCACCAACGCCCAGGGTCATGCCGCCGGCGCAGAACACGATGGCATTGCTCTTGACGTACTGGCCCACGGTCCAGGCGAACATCAGGTCATCGAGCTGTTGGGCCGTCGGCTGCAGGGTCGTGACGACCTTCAGGTCGGCCTTCTTCAGGAAATGGTTGTCGGCGCTCTGGATCAGGATGCCGGAGCCGACCCGCTTGCTGTCCATCGCGTTGCGGCCTTGGCTCCAGGGCGTGGTGCCACCGGTGGGCAGCGCGATCTGCAGCAGGCGCACATTGGCCTTGGGCGCAAAGATCGCCAGCGCTTCCTCGGTGAAGCCGGGCGCCATCAGCACCTCGACGAACTGCTTGACGACCAGTTCGGCCGCCGCCTTATCGACCACCTGATTGAAGGCAATGATGCCGCCGAAGGCGCTGGTCGGGTCGGTCTTGAAAGCCTTGGCATAGGCCTCGGCGGCCGTGGCCGCGACGGCCACGCCGCAGGGGTTGGCATGCTTGACGATCACGCAAGCGGGCAGCTCGAAGCTCTTCACGCACTCCCAGGCCGCGTCGGCGTCGGCGATATTGTTGTACGAGAGCTCCTTGCCCTGCAGCTGCTTGCCCGTCACCAGCGAGCCGGGTGCAGGATAAAGGTCGCGGTAGAGCGCGGCGCTCTGGTGCGAGTTCTCGCCGTAGCGCAGATCCTGCACCTTGATGAAGCTGCTGTTCATCTGGCCGGGGAAGGCATGGTGGCTGCCGTCTTCCTTGATCGCGCTCAGGTAGTTGCTGATCGCGGCGTCGTACTGGGCAATGCGGTTGAAGGCGGCAACCGAGCAGGCAAAGCGGGTCTTGTCGCTGGTCTTGCCCTCGGCCTTGAGTTCGGCCAGCACGCCCGCATACTGCGAGGCGTCGGTCAGCACCGTGACGTCCTTCCAGTTCTTGGCTGCGCTGCGCACCATGGCCGGGCCGCCGATGTCGATGTTCTCGATCGCGTCTTCCAGCGTGCAGCCGGGCTTGGCGACCGTGGCCTCAAACGGGTAGAGATTGACGGCCAGGATGTCGATGGTGTCAATGCCGTGCGCTTGAATCGCGGCGACATGCTCGGGCAGGTCGCGGCGCGCCAGCAAACCGCCGTGGATCTTCGGGTGCAGGGTCTTGACCCGGCCGTCCAGCATCTCGGGGAAGCCAGTGTGCTCGGCCACCTCGGTGACGGGCAGGCCCGCATCGGCCAGCAGTTTGGCGGTGCCGCCGGTGGACAGCAGCTTGACGTTCAAGGCATGCAGCGCTTGGGCGAATTCCAGGATGCCGGTCTTGTCGGACACCGAGATCAGGGCGGTCAGATGGGTCATGGTGAGGCTCGGGAGGGGAAATTAGAGGAGCTTGTGCTCGGTCAGCTTGCGGCGCAGCGTGTTGCGGTTGATGCCCAGCCATTCGGCGGCCTTGCTCTGGTTGCCATCGGCCTGTTTCATCACGACGTCCAGCAGTGGCTTCTCGACCAGGCCGATCAGCATCTCGTACATCGAGTGCGGGGTCTCGCCATCCAGATCGCGGAAATAGACTTCCAGGTTCTCGCGCACGCAGGCGTCAATCGGTTTCGGGGTCATGCCTGCAGCCTCAGTTCTTGTTCGTCGTTGGCAGCCTCGATGGCGAGCACGGGCAGCCTGTCATAGCGGGTGGCGAGCTCGCCAAGCCAGTCGCCAAGGGCGCTGACCTGGGCTTCGCAGCTCTCCAGGAGATTCATTTCTTGGCGGAACGCTTCGCCGCCGGGCAGGCCGCGCAGGGCCCAACCGATGTGCTTGCGCGCGGTGCGCATGCCGGTCAGCTCGCCGTAAAGACTGTAGTGGTCCTGCAGATGCTCCAGCAGCCAGTCGCGGGCCTGCAGTACCTCGGGCGCCGGCAGCTCCTCGCCAGTGGCCAGGTAGTGGGCGATCTCGCGGAAGATCCAGGGCCGGCCCTGGGCCGCGCGGCCGATCATCAGCGCGTCGGCACCGGTGTAGGCCAGCACCTGCTTGGCCTTTTGCGGCGAGTCGATATCGCCGTTGGCGACCACCGGGATGCGCAGGGCGGCCTTGACGGCGGCAATCGTGTCGTACTCGGCCAGGCCCTTGTAGCCCTGCTCGCGGGTGCGGCCGTGCACGGTCACCATCGCGACGCCGGCGCTCTCGGCGGCGCGGGCGATGCTCAAGGCATTGCGCTCGCTGGCGCACCAGCCGGTGCGCATCTTCAAGGTCACCGGCACGCCCTGCGGCGCCGCAGCGGCCACCACCGCGCTGATGATCTGGAGCGCCAGCGCCTCGTCCTGCATCAGCGCCGAGCCGGCCCATTTGTTGCAGACCTTCTTGGCCGGGCAGCCCATATTGATGTCGATGATCTGGGCGCCGCGATCGATGTTGTAGGCCGTGGCCTCGGCCATCATCGCCGCATCGGTGCCGGCGATCTGCACCGCGATCGGCGCGGCCTCGCCCTCATGATTGGCGCGGCGCGAGGTCTTCAGGCTGTTCCACAAATCCTTGCGCGAGGTCACCATCTCGCTGACCGCATAGCCCGCGCCCAGGCGGCGGCAGAGCTGGCGAAACGGCCGGTCGGTGACGCCTGCCATCGGCGCGACGAACAGCTTGTTCGGCAAGGCGTAAGGGCCGATGTGCATAAAAGATGAGGGAGGGTTCTGCTCAAAAAAGAGGCAGAAGTATACCTCCGCCGCCCGTGCCATGACCGGCCAGCGCGACCAGCACTACTGATTCTGGCGCCGCCAGAGCTGGATATTCTTCTCGACCAGGGCATTCATCACACCCTGGCGGGCTAGCTTGTACATCGCGCGCGCAATCCGCCCGCGCATCTCGCCGCTATTGCAGGCAGAGCGATGCGACAGGGTAAGGTAGAGGTTCTCGTTGGCCACCGCCGGCGTCAGCGCCTTCATGTCGGCGATGTTCATCTTGGCCAGATAGGCGGCGGCCGGGGCGTCCTCGTATACCAGGTAGTCGGCCCGCGAGCGCTGCAGCATCTGGATGGCCTGCTCCAGGCTGGCCACCTGGCTGATCTTCAGGCTCTCCTTGGCATAGCGGTCGAACTCCTCGCCGAAGCTGTTGTTAATCACGGTCACGCCCTGCAGCGCGGCCAGATCGCTCCAGCGCCGATAGTTCAGCCGGCTGGCCTCGCGGGTCCAGACCACCGAGCGGGTCTCGCGGAAGGCCGGGTAGAAATAGTCCATGTACTCGGTGCGCGGCAGCGTGAAGAAAGCGCCGGCGATCAGATCTATGCGCCCGGCCCGCGACTCTTCCTGCACCCGGCCCCAGGGGCCGATATAGCGCACCTCGATGGGCAGGCCCAACTCCTTGCCCAGCATCTGCATCAGCTCGGTGTTGGCGCCGATCAGGCGCGACTCATCCTCCGGGTCGCGCCAGAGATAGGGCGGGTATTGCGGATTCCCGGAGGCCAGCAGCTGCTTGCAGGTCTCGTTAGCATTGACCTCGCGCGGGCTGAACAAGGCCGTCACAAGGGCAAGCAGCAGCATCGACATCCGCCGGTGGCGGGTATCGAATGCACGCGGCAGGGTGGAGAACTTGGCCTTCATCGATCCTCGACAACATGATCCGCTGCGCTGCCCGCATCGGCGGGCGGGTCGGGTCTTGTCGACCTTTCTATCACAGACGCGCGGACGGCATCCCTGCCGCGAGTCTGCAATGGCCGCCACTATCCCGCAAGCCGACGATTACCCCCGTTTGTATGCATCGGTGCGCTGGGCGCCCTGGATAATCGCTGCATGGAAACCTGGATGCATGAGCTGATGGCCGCCTTACTGGCGGCGCTGGCCCTGCCCAGGGTCGGCCTGGCGGCGATCTTCATCATCGCACTGGTCTCAGCCACCTTGCTGCCGATGGGCTCGGAGCCGGCGGTGTTCGGCCTGGTCAAGCTCAACCCCGAGATGTTCTGGCCTGCCGTGCTAGTGGCCACCGCCGGCAACACCGTCGGCGGCGCGATCAGCTGGTGGATGGGCTTTGGGGCCGAGCGGCTTTACGAACGGGCCGCGCACCACCCGCCGGCGCGAGCCCGCGCGCTGCAATGGCTGGAACGCTTCGGCGCCAAGGCCTGCCTGCTGAGCTGGTTGCCTCTGGTCGGCGACCCGCTGTGCGCGGTGGCCGGCTGGCTGCGGCTGCCGTTCTGGCCCTGCGTGTTCTATATGGCGATCGGCAAGTTCGGCCGCTACTTCATCATGACGGCGGCCCTGCTCTGGGTGTTTCCCTGACAATGCCAGCGGCGCCCACCGGCCCCTATTCGCACCATCTCGACCCACCAGCCCCACTCAACATCATGAGCACCACCGCCTACGACGATCTGCGCCAGCGCCACCAGCGCCTGCACCACCTGGCTCACCTGCAAGCCATCGCCTCCTGGGACCAGTCGGCCAATATGCCGGCCAAGGGCAATGAGGCCCGTTCGCTGGCGCTGGCCGAGATGGGCGGGCTGATGCACCAGTTGGCCACTGAGCCGGCGCTCAAAAGCCTGCTGGATGCGGCGGCCACCGAGTCGCTGGACGAGCTGCAGCGCGCCAATCTGCGCGAGATGCGGCGCGCCTGGATGAGCTCGAACGCCTTGCCCCAGTCCCTGGTCGAGGCCAAGAGCCTGGCGATCTCGCGCTGCGAGCATGCCTGGCGCAGCCAGCGCCCGGCCAATGACTGGTCCGGCTATTTGGAGAATCTGCGCGAGGTCGTGCGCCTGGCCCGCCAGGAAGCGCAGCTGCTGGCCGACAGCACCGGCCTGAGCCGCTACGACGCCTTGATGGACCAGTACGAGCCGGGCATGCGCGCGGCCGAGGTGGACCGCGTGTTCGGCGAGCTGCGCCAATGGCTGCCGGGCCTGATCCGCGCGGTGCAGGCCAAACAGGCCGGCGAGACCGTGCTGCAGGCCCAGGGCCCGTTCCCGACCGCAGCCCAGCGTGCGCTGGGCCAGGACGCGATGCGGCTGATGGGCTTTGACTTCGAGGCCGGCCGGCTCGACGAGAGCGCCCATCCCTTTTGCGGCGGTGTGCCCGAGGATGTGCGTATGACCACGCGCTACCGCGAGGACAGCTTTCTGCCCAGCCTGACCGGCACCATTCACGAGACCGGCCACGGCCGCTACGAGCAGAACCTGCCGCGCGAGTGGCTGGGCCAGCCGGTGGCGCGGGCGCGCTCGATGGGCTTGCATGAAAGCCAGAGCCTGTCCTTCGAGATGCAGCTGGGCAGCCACCCGGCTTTTGCCGGCCTGTTGAGCCCGCTGGTGAGCCGCCATCTGGGTGAGCAGCCGGCCTTCGCGCCGCAGAACCTGAACCGGCTGATGACGCGGGTCGCGCCGGGCTATATCCGCGTCGATGCCGACGAGGTCACCTACCCGGCCCACATCATCCTGCGCTACGAGATCGAGCGCGCGCTGATCGAAGGGCAGATCGAGTGCGAGGACATCCCGGCGCTGTGGGACGCCAAGATGATGGAACTGCTGGGTCTGGACACGCGCGGCAACTACCGCAACGGGCCGATGCAGGATGTGCACTGGGGCGCCGGCCTGTTCGGCTACTTCCCCTGCTACACGCTGGGCGCGATGTATGCGGCGCAATGGTTCGCGACCATGCGCCGCGCCATGCCCGAGCTCGACACCCGCATCGCTGCCGGCGACCTGGTCCCGGTGTTCGACTGGCTCAACACCCATATCTGGAGCCAGGGCAGCCGCTGGGAGACGCCCGAGCTGGTGAGGCGCGCCAGCGGCGAGACCTTGAATCCGGCCCATTTCAAGGCCCATCTCGAGTCGCGCTATCTGGGCTGAGGTCCGGGCTGAGGTCCGGGCTGAAACGCACAAGGGCGCCGAGGCGCCCTTGTTTTTGAGAAGGCGCTGTGGTCTCTACCCCGCAGCGCGTCCCACCAAAAAATCTTACTGTTGCGCGCGGCGGCGGCGAGCCACCAGGGCCATCGCGCCCAGGCCGGCCAGCATCAGCGCATAGCTCTCGGGCTCGGGCACGGCGCTGGTGACCGAGACGCGGTCCAGCGAGCTGCCCAGCGAGTCGCTGGTGCCCAGGGCTTCGAAGCGCAGCACCATGCTGGAGCCGCTGGCCTGCACCAGGGCACTGCCGGTCTGCCATTGATGGTTGCCGCTGATCAGGGCCTGCGCATCGGCGGTGCCCGAGGCGTCGCCGAAGCTCCAGGCCAGGCCATTGCTGGCGGCGGCTACGCCGGCGCGGTTCGAGTAGGCAAACTCCAGCGAATACCACTGGCCGGCCACCGTGGCGATGGTCTGGCTGATCCAGCTGTTGCCGGTGGTGTCGAGCTCGACAAAGTTGCTGCCGTCCAGCGCGCTGCCGGCGATGTTGTTGCGCAGCTCGACGCCGCGGGCGCCGGCGCTCCAGCCGGTCAGGCTGCTGTAGTTCGACCATTGGCCGTTGGCCTTGATCTCGGCTTCGAAGCTGCCGTTGTTGACCAGATTGACCGGCGATGCCAGGGCCAGCAGGGGGCTGGCGAGCAGGGCGGCGATGAGGGCTTTGCGCATGAGTTCTCCGAAGGGTGGAAGGCTTGCTGCTGGTTGGCAGCGCATGGCATGCAGTGTTGCAGCCGGCTCGGCCCCTGCCATCCCCCTGCGCGCAGGGGGTTCAGCCCCCGGTCGTGATGCAGATCACGCCGAGGCGCGTTCTTCGAGCCGGCCCAGCGTGTCGCGCAGGCGCTGCAGCGCCGCCTCGGTGGGCGTCAGGCGGCTTGGCGCCAGCAGGCGGCGCTGGCGGTCCTGCAGCACCGAGCGGCTGAGGGTCAGGCCTTGCCGGGCCAGCTTGGGGGCCAGTTCGGCGTAGCGCTGCAGCAGCGCGCCGCGGGTGGCCTGGTAGGCATGCTCGGCCAGATGACGGCGCTGGGCATAGCTGAAGGTGTTGGCCAGGAACATCTCGGCGTCGCGCGGATCGGGCTCGAACAGCAGGATGTCGGTGTCCGGGTGGCTCAGCTCGTAGCGCTTGAGCCCCAGCTCCAGGCGCGAATGGATCAGCGCGCGCAGGGTCTGGCTCAGCACCAGCGGCAGGCCGCCATCGGCGATGCGCGGGATGCGCGCATGCTCGTCGAAGCCGGCCTGGTAGGGCACCAGCGGGTTCAGGCAGATCAGCAGGTCCAGCCCCCGGTCCAGCAGCACCGAGGCATGGATGGTCTTCTTCAGCGCGCCATCGACGAAATGGCGGCCCTCGATCTCGACCGGCGGGAACAGCCCCGGCAGCGCCGCGCTGGCCTGCACCGCCCGCGAGATCGGCACATGGTCATGGCCCGGCGTGCCGAAGGGCACGGCCTCGCCGCTGTCCAGATCGGTGGCCACCAGTACCAGCGGGCGCCGCAGCTGCCGGAAGTCGTCGCTGCGGCCTGGCCGGCTGAACTGCTGGCGCAGTTGCTCGGCCATCACGTCGCCGCTCAGCAGCCCGGTCGGCAGCGCGCGCCCCAGTCGCTCGAAGGCGGCCAGCAGCGAGCGGCCCTGCACGGCGGTCTGCCACAGCGCCTGGCCCAGCAGGCCCGGCAGGCTGCCCAGCCGCGCCAGATACTCGTCCCAGGCGGGGCGCAGCAGCAGGCTGGGCTCGAAGCTGACCGGCGCCTCGGCATCGTTTTCGATAAATGCGGCGCAGAGCTCGCGCGGCGTCAGCCCGTTGACCAGGCCGGCCGCGATGAAGCCCCCGGCGCTGACGCCGATATAGCCATCGCAGGCGCTGAAGTCCAGCCCGTCAATCGCTTCTTCGAGTGCGCACAGCGCGCCGATTTCGTAGATGGCGCCCAGCGGCCCGCCGCCGGCCAGGGCCAGGCCTATGCGTGCGGGGCCGCGCCGGGGGGCGCGGCGCTTCGATGCGGGCATGGATCAGTGAGTGGCGACTAGCGCGCTCAGGCCTGCGCGGCGGCGGCCGGCTTGGCGGCGCGCTTGCGCGGGGCGGCCTTGGGGACAGGTGTTGCCTTGGGCGCGGCGGCCTTCTTGGCGGCAGGCTTCTTGGTGGCTGTCTTCGCTGCGGCCTTGGGTGCGGGCTTGGTGACGGCCTTGGCCGCCGGTTTCGCTGCCGGCTTGGCCGCAGCCTTGCGGGCCGCCGGCTTGACACCGGTCGCGGCGCTCAGCGCGTCGATGCGGGCAATCAGCGCGTCGATGTCCTTGGCGGTAGGCACGCCCAGGCGCTTGAGCGCGCTGGCTACCCGCTCCTCGAAGATCGACTCCAGCTTGTCCCACTGCTGGCCGGCCTTGGCGCCGACCTCGCCGGCCATGCCGCTCATCTTGCTGGTGACGGCGCCGAGCTTCTCTTCGGCCGCGCTCTGGGTTTTCTTCTGCAGGGTCAGGCCTTCCTTGACCAGGGCCTCGAAGACCTTGCCGCCTTCGCCCTGGGCCTTGGCGAACGCGCCCAGGCCGGCGGCCCAGATCTGCTGGGCCGAGTCCTTGACGGACTGGGCCAGCTGGCTGTCCAGCAGGCCGGCCGGGATGCCAGGGATAGCGCCGTTGGAGCCGGCCTTGTTCTTGGCGGCCATCTTCTGAAGCTTCTTGACCATGGTCTGCGGTCCTATGTCTGTGGAGGGTGGCTTCACTATAGGGCCGCAACAGGCGGCCGCAGCGGTCAATCCTAGTGAGTGCGCTCTATCGCCCACCTCCGGGAAAGCGCCAGCTTCGGGAAAGCGCGCAGCGGCGGCCCGGCGCAGTTGGTCAAGAATGGCCGCAAACATCCCAATGGAGACACAGCATGCAGTATTTCGTCACCGGCGCCACCGGCTTCATCGGCAAACGCCTGGTCAAGAAACTGCTGGCGCGGCGCGGCAGCACGGTCCATTTCCTGCTGCGCGAGGAGAGTCGCGACAAGGTGCCGGCCCTGCTGGAGTTCTGGGGCGTCGGCAAGACGCGCGCGCTGCCGGTGTTCGGCGATCTGAATGCGAAGAAGCTGGGCGTGGCGGCCGATCAGATCAAGGCGCTGAAGGGCAAGGTCGACCATGTCTACCACCTCGCCGCGATCTACGACCTCGCCGCGCCTGAGGACGAGCAGGTGCGGGCCAATATCGACGGCACCCGCGCGCTGGTCGAGTTCGCCCAGGCCATCGAGGCCGGCCATGTCCACCATGTCTCGTCGATCGCGGCGGCCGGTCTGTATGAGGGCGTGTTCCGCGAGGACATGTTCGAGGAGGCCGAGGGCCTCGATCACCCTTACTTCATGACCAAGCACGAGAGCGAGAAGATCGTGCGCAAGGAGTGCAAGAGGCCCTGGACCGTCTACCGGCCGGCCATGGTGGTGGGCGACTCGGCCACCGGTGAGGCCGACAAGATCGACGGCCCCTACTACTTCTTCAAGCTGATCCAGCGCCTGCGCCAGATCCTGCCGCCCTGGATGCCCTCGGTGGGCCTGGAGGGCGGGCGGGTCAACATCGTGCCGGTGGACTTCGTCGTCAACGCGCTGGACCACATCAGCCATCAGCAGGCCAGGAAGAGCGGCGCCTGCTTCCATCTGGTCGACCCGGTGGGCTACCGCGTCGGCGATGTGCTGGACATCTTCTCCAAGGCCGCCCACGCGCCGAAGATGAATCTGTTCGTCAACGCCGCGCTGCTGGGCTTCATCCCCAAGAGCGTCAAGAAGGGCTTGATGGCGCTGGCGCCGGTGCGGCGCATCCGCCATGCGGTGATGAAGGACCTGGGCCTGCCCGAGGACATGCTGACCTTCATCAACTACCCGACCCGCTTCGACTGCCGCGAGACCGCGGCCGTGCTGAAAGGGTCAGGTATTGCCTGCCCGAACCTGAAGGACTACGCCTGGCGGCTGTGGGACTACTGGGAGCGTCATCTCGACCCCGACCTCTTCATCGACCGCAGCCTGAAGGGGGCGACCGCCGGCAAGGTGGTGCTGGTGACCGGCGGCTCCTCGGGCATCGGCCTGGCGGCAGCGATGAAGTTTGCCGAGGCCGGCGCGATCACGCTGATCTGCGCGCGCGACGCTGCCAAGCTGGCCGAGGCCGAGCAGGAGATCCGCAGCTTCGCCGGCCCCAAGGCCCAGGTGCACAGCTTCTCGGCCGATATTGCCAACGAGCAGAGTTGCGCCGAGCTGATGGCCTGGATCAGCACGAATTTTGGCGGTGTCGACTTCCTGATCAACAACGCCGGCCGCTCAATCCGCCGCGCCATCGAGGGCAGCTACGAGCGCTTCCACGACTACGAGCGCACGATGCAGCTGAACTACTTCGGCTGCCTGCGCGTGACCATGGGCCTGCTGCCCGGCATGGTGGCCAAGAAGAAGGGCCATGTGGTCAATATCTCCAGCATCGGCGTGCTGACCAATGCGCCGCGCTTCTCGGCCTATGTGGCCAGCAAGGCCGCGCTGGACGCCTGGACCCGCTGCGCCTCCAGCGAGTTCGCCGACCAGGGCATCACCTTCACCACCATCAATATGCCGCTGGTGCGCACGCCGATGATTGCGCCGACCAAGATCTACAACAATGTGCCGACCCTGGCGCCCGAGGAGGCCGCCGACATGATTGCCCAGGCCTGCATCGCCAAGCCGGTGCGCATCGCGACCCGGCTGGGCATCACCGGCCAGCTGATGCATGCGCTGGCGCCGCGGGTGGCGCAGATCGCGATGAACACCAGCTTCCGCATGTTCCCGGACAGCGATGCGGCCAAGGGCGAGAAGGGCGGCAAGCCCCAGCTCTCTGCCGAAGCGATTGCGCTGCAGCAGATGATGAAGGGCATTCACTTCTGAGTCTGGTCAGCCGCCCAGCCACCATCGAAGCAGCAGAAACAGCAAGATTCCACACAGCACGGTGAGCAGCGCGGCCCCGGTCGGGGCATCGTCGTCAGCGTCTCCCCTGAGTTGGTCCAACATACGGGCCATTGTGGTGTCCCGCCAGTCGCGGGTCCGCTTGTTGGGGCGCAGCGCCGACGCGGTCTGAGACTGCCTTCGTGCGGCTCTGGCCGCGATATCGGCGCGCCACTCGGCCTCCACCTTGTCCAGCAGCGGTGTCAGGTCCAGCAGCGAGGGCGCCAGCACCGCATGGCCGCATTGGGTGCAGGCGGTGTGGCGGCTCGGGTCCAGCGCCGCGCCGCAGCCGTGGCAGGCCCAGGCCCACAGCGCGGCGGGGCGTTGGCGCTCGCCGGTCTGTGGGTCACGGCCTGGCCCCAGCCGCAGCGCCTGGGTCAGGCGCGGCAGGTCCAACATCAACAGCGGGCTCTCGCAATATCGGCAGGCCTCCTCGCGCCCCTCGGCGGGCGCGCCGCAGTTCAGGCAGCAAAGCGCGCGGCGCTCGTCCTGCAGCACCCGGCGGTCGGCCGGCAGCAGCGGTCGCACCAGGCCGCGCTCGGCCAGCACACCGGCGTGGCTGTGCAGATGGCCGCCGCAGCTCGGGCACTCCAGCGCCGGGAAGCGGCCGAAGCGGGTGCTGTTCTGCACCGGCTTGAGCGTGACGCGGCAAACCGGGCAGGCCAGCTTGGCCGCACGCGGCGCCGGCAGCGGCGCGCTCGGCCCCTGCGGCTCCTGCAACTCGCGCAGCAGCGCGATCCAGCCCAGGCCTGCCAATTGCACCGACTCCAGCCGGTCGAACCAGACCAGCCGGCAAGGCGCGCAATGGTCCACCGGCACGCTCGCGCTGCCATGGCTGGCCAGGTTCAGATGCGCCATCGGCGCGGCACATTGGGGGCAGGGGAGTTGGTGGGGCTGGCCGGTCAGCTGCATGGAAGGGGGAAAAGGTCGCGTCAAGATGACTGTGAGAGGCTGCGAAGCTGGCTACGACGACAGCCAACGACTTTAACGGCTTCGGCATAAAGTCCACCCCCATGCAATTCCACGCCGCCGTTTTTCCTGCCGCCTCGTCCGCCGACCCCGCAGCCAGCACCGCAGAGGCCTGGCACTTCGTCTTTGTCGGAGGCCGCCTGCTGCTGCGCGAGCAGGTCTTGAGCCCGCAGCCGCCGGCCCTGTTCGAGCCGGTGCAGGGGCGCCGCCACTATCTCGGCCGGCTGGACGAGCGCGATTGCTGGGCGCTGCAACTGGCCGAGGCGCCGCCGGGCTTCGAGGCGCTGCCGCTGCGCGCCGCGATGATGACACTGCCCGAGCCGCTGATGCAGCTGGCCGGGCGTGCGGCCCAGGTGCTGGAGTGGGAGCGGACCCATCGCTTTTGCGGCGTCTGCGGCACGGCGACCGAAGCGCTGGCGCATGAGAGGGCGCGGCGCTGCCCGGCTTGCGGCCAGGTCTGCTACCCACGGCTGAGCCCGGCGATGATGGCCCTGGTGTGGCGCCGCACGGCCGCCGGCCCCGAGCTGCTGCTGGCGCGCTCGCCCGGCTATGCGCCGGGCTTCTACAGCGCGCTGGCCGGCTTTGTCGAGGCCGGCGAATCGCTGGAGGACTGTGTGCACCGCGAGGTGGCCGAGGAGGTCGGCGTGCGGGTCACGAATCTGCGCTACTACGGCAGCCAGAGCTGGCCCTTTCCGCACAGCCTGATGGTGGCCTACACGGCCGAGTGGGTGGACGGCGAGATCGTGCCGCAGGCCGGCGAGATCGAGGATGCACGCTGGTTCCCGCTCGACGGCTTGCCCGGCATCCCGCCGCGCTTCTCGATCGCCGGCCACCTGATCCGCGATCAGGTGGCGGCGCTGAGCGAGGTTTAGCGGCGTTTAGAAACCGGCCAGCACCAGCTTGCCGATGCTGCGCTGGCTCTCGATCAGCGCATGGGCCTTTTTCAGGTTCGCAGCATTGATCGTGCCGAGCACCTGGCCCAGGGTGCTGCGCAGCTCGCCGGCGTCGATGCGGCGGGCCAGCTCGGCCAGCAGCCGGCCCTGCTCGGCGATGTCGTAGGTGGTGTGCATCGAGCGGGTGAACATCATCTCCCAGTGCAGCGACAGGCTCTTGCCCTTCAGTGCCATCACATTGAGCTGCTCCGGCGCGAAGTCGTCGATCAAGGCCAGCCGGCCCTGCGGCTCCAGGGCCTCGACCAGCTGGCCGAAGTGCTGCGGCGTGTGGGTCAGGCTGGCCACATAGCGCAGCGGCGCGGCGCCCAGCGCGGCGATCTGCGCGGCCAGCGGCTGGCTGTGGTCGATCACGTGATGGGCGCCCAGCTCGCGCAGCCAGGCGGCGGACTCGGGCCGCGAGGCCGTCGCGATCACGGTCAGGTGCGGCAGCGCGCGCGCCAGCTGCACGAGGATGGAGCCAACGCCGCCGGCCGCGCCGGTCACCAGCAGGCTGACCGGCCGCTCGGGCCGGGCCTGCACTTCCAGCCGATCAAACAGCAGCTCCCAGGCGGTGATGCCGGTCAGCGGCAGCGCGGCGGCCTCGGCGTCGCTGGCGCTGCGCGGGGCCAGCGCGGCGATGCGATGGTCCACCGTCTGGAACTGCGCATAGCTGCCGGCGCGGGTGATGTCGCCGGCATACCAGACGCGGTCGCCGAGGGCGAAACCCTGCACCGCTGGACCCAGGCCGCGCACGATGCCCACCGCGTCCCAGCCCAGCAGCACCGGCGTGTGGCCGTCGGCGCTGTTGCGGCTGGCGCGCACCTTGGCGTCGACCGGGTTGACCGCGATGGCGCAGATCTCGACCAGCAGATCGAGCGGGCCGGGCGTCGGTGCGGGCAGTTCGAGATCGAGCAGGGACTCGTCGGCGGTGATGGGCTGGGCCTTGAAATAGCCGATGGCTTGCATGGGGAACTCCTTCGGGAAACATTGCGATGGCTGTTATGGTGAGGCTTGCCGGCTTTCTTAAAAAGCCGCTTTAATATGATTCAGTTTCAAATGAAAATTGAAAATACAGACGAGCTGCGCCTGCTCATCGAATGCGCACGCGGCGGCAGCCTGACGGCCGCCTCGCGCGCGTTGCAGATCACGCCGGCGGCCGCCAGCGCGATGCTGAAGAAGCTCGAAACCCGGCTGGGCGTGCGCCTGGTCGAGCGCAGCACGCGGGCGCTGCGCCTGAGCGCCGCCGGCGAGCGGCTGCGCGATTACGGCCAGCGGGCCTTGGAACTGCTCGACGAGGGCGTGGCCCTGCTCGATGAGGGCGGCCCCGGCGCGGCTTCGCGCACGCTGCTGCGCGGCCGGCTGCGCGTCAGCGCCTCCAGCGATCTGACGCGCCAGGTCTTGCTGCCGCTGCTGGATGCCTTCCTCGATCAGCATCCGGGTCTGGAACTGCAGCTCAGCGTCAGCGACTCGCTGCTCGATGTGGTGCGTGACGATGTCGACCTGGCGCTGCGCTATGGCGAGCTGGCCGACTCGCGTCTGGTGGCGCGGCGCCTGTGCGCGGTGCGGCGCTGCGTGGTGGCCGCACCGGCCTATCTGGCCCGTGCCGGCCGGCCGGCGCATCCCAGCGAGTTGGCCACGCATGACTGCCTGACGATGAAGATACGCAACCGCATCGAGCAGGAATGGCGCTTGCGCCCGCGTGAACAGCCCGAGGCGACGCCGCTGCTGCTGCGGGTGCGTGGGCGGCGCAGCTGCGACGACGGCGCGCTGGCCCATCGCTGGGCGCTGGAGGGCCGCGGCGTGATCTACAAGAGCGAGCTCGATGTGCGCGCCAGCCTGGCCAGCGGCGCCCTGGTCGAGCTGTTCCCGGACTGGATCGGCGACGAGCTGCCGCTGCATGCGGTGATGCCCAGCCAGCGCTTCATGCCGCAGCGGCTGCGGCTGCTGGTCGAACATCTGGCGACGCATCTGGCCTAGCGTGGTTTTCCGGCATGGCAAGGGCCGGCTGTCCTACAGGCAGCGGCGAGGATGCAGGGCAAGCTGTCGGCATTGCAGTGAGAGCCCAAGGAGTCTTGCCATGTTGAACAGCATCAGCCAACTCAGCGGATCCACGCTCAGCGCGAGCGATGGCGAGGTCGGTGAGGTCAAGGAAGCCTATTTCGATGATCAGGCCTGGACTATCCGCTATCTGGTGGTCGATACCGGCTCCTGGCTGGCCGGGCGCGAGGTGCTGATCTCGCCCTATGCGGTGCAGCCGCCGCTGGGCCGGGTCAAGGAGATCCAGGTCGGACTCAGCCGCGAGCAGGTCGAGAAAAGCCCGGGCATCGACACCCACAAGCCGGTCTCGCGCCGCCATGAGCGGGTCTATCTGGACTATTACAACTATCCGCAGTACTGGGGCGGTGTCGGTCTGTGGGCGATGGAGGCCCTGCCGGTGCTGCCGCCGACCGGCCTGCAGAGCCAGGCCGAAATCGAGCGCGCCGAGCAAGACCTGGCCCCCGAGGATGTGCATCTGCGCAGCAGCGCCAATGTCAGCGGCTACGACATCCATGCGCTCGACGGCAGCCTCGGCCATGTCAAGGACTTCATCTTCGACGAGGCCTCCTGGGCGATCCGCTATCTGGTGGTCGACACGCGCAACTGGTGGCCGGGCGGCAAGAAGGTGCTGATCGCCACGCACTGGATCGACCGCATCGAGTGGAGCGAGAAAACTGTCTACACCCAGCTGACGCGCGAGCAGATCAAGAACAGCCCCGAATACGACGACAGCGTGCTGCTGAACCGCGAGTTCGAGGAGCGGCTGCACCAAGCCCATGGCCGGCCCGGCTACTGGGATTGAAGACGATGCACCCAAACCCAGCGAAAGAGCGCCCATGAGCACCACACCCCGCCAACAGCTGTGGGACCTGATCAAGGACATCCGCTTCGCGATGTTCACCACCCTGCATGACAACAGCCATCTGCACTCGCGGCCGATGACCACGCAGAACCAGAAGCTGGAGGACGATGACTGCCTGTGGTTCTTCATGTCGCGCAGCGGCGAGCCGGTCGACGAGCTGGCCGCCGAGGCCATGGTCAACCTGGCCTATGCCGACCCCGATCAGGACCGCTATGTCTCGGTCTCGGGCAGCGCCAGAGTGGTCAGCGATATGGCCAAGGCCTGCGAGCTCTGGTCGCCGCTGGCCAAGGCCTGGTTCCCCGGCGGGGTCGATGACCCGGATCTGGCCCTGGTCGAGGTCAAGATCATCCACGCCCACTACTGGGACATGAAGGAAAGCAAGCTCACCCAGCTCTACACCATGGCCAAGGCGGTGGTCACCGGCAAGCCGCCCACCTCGCTGGGCGAGAGCGGCGAGATCCGCCTGCGCTAGAAATTTCATCTTTCCATCCAAGTGGATGGTGCTAATATGGACTTATGCCCGCACGCAGCACCTCCTCCCTGGCTCCCGGTCGACCTGTCGACGAGAAGATCACCATCAATCTCGGCTTTGTCGACCTGGGTCAGATCGACCTGCTGGTGCAGGAAGGCTTTTATGCCAACCGCAGCGATCTGATCCGGGCAGCAATCCGCAACCAGCTGGCCACGCATGCCGAGGCCGTCCGGCAGTCGGTGGCGCGCAAGACCCTGGTGCTGGGTATCCAGCACTTCAGCGCTGACGACTTCCGCGCGCTGCAGGCCGCCGGCCAGACCTTGCAGATTCGCGTGCTCGGCCTGGCCAGCATCGCGACGGACGTCAGCCCGGAACTCGCGCTGGCGGCCATCGAATCCATCACCGTGCTGGGCGCTTTGCATGCCAGCCCGGCGGTCAAGGCGGCGTTGGCCGACCGTATCCGCTGACCTTACCGAGACCCTCCCCATGAACTCATCGTTCGGCCATCTGATGACCGAGGCCACGCGCCTGACCCAGGCCGGCGATCTGCGGGCCGCCACCGCGCTGATCCAGTCGGCGCTGGGTGCCGCCACGCCATCGCCAACCGGCGCGACCGCGCACGCGGATCAGGGCGATGTCATCGACGTCGAGGCGCGCGAGGTCCCGCACGCCGAGCCCGCCGAGCCCGCCGCTGGCGAACAGTTTCTCCCCGGCAGCCATACCGGGGCGGCCGGCACCCGGGCCTACAAGCTCTATGTGCCGCCCGGCTATCACCAGGGTCAGTCCTTGCCCCTGGTGCTGATGCTGCATGGCTGCAGCCAGGATCCCGATGATTTCGCGCGCGGCACCGGCATGAACGAGGCCGCGCGGGCGCAGGGTTTCCTGGTCCTCTATCCGGCGCAGACGAAGCACGCCAACAGCTCCGGTTGCTGGAACTGGTTCAAGCACAACCATCAGCGTCGTGGCAGCGGCGAGCCGGCACTGCTGGCCGGCATGACCCGGCAGGTGATGCAGCAATACGGCATCGATGCACGGCGCGTCTATGTGGCCGGGCTGTCGGCCGGCGGCGCGATGGCGGCAATCTTGGGCTCCTGCTACCCGGAGCTGTTCGCGGCTGTGGGCGTGCATTCCGGCCTGCCGGCGGGGGCGGCGAGCGATCTGCCCTCGGCGTTGGCGGCGATGCGCGGCGGCGCCGGCGACCGTCCCGCGTCAGCGCCCGACAGCCCGCCGACCATTGTTTTCCACGGCGACCGGGACGCCACCGTCCATCCGCGCAACGGCGAGCAGATCGCCGCCGCCGGCATGGCGGCCCCTGAGCGCGAGCGCGGCTCGCAGGGACGGGCCTACACCCGCGACATCTACCGCGATGCACAGGGCCGCCCGCGTGCCGAGCATTGGCTGGTGCATGGCGCCGGCCATGCCTGGTCGGGCGGCCGTGCCGGCGGGTCCTACACCGACCCGCAGGGACCGGACGCCAGCGCCGAGATGCTGCGCTTCTTCTTCGCCAACCCGCGGGCTTGAGGGCGAGGCGCGGGCCTAGGGCTTGCGGCCGCCGACCACCAGCAGCACCACGCCCAGCGCGATCGCGGCCGCGCCGGCCCAACCCGGCACATTGACGGTCTGCTTCTCCTTGACCGACAGCTCGATCGGGCCCAGCTTCACATCATGGGTTTCCTTGGTGTAGCTGAAGTTGCCGTAGAGCAAACCCAGCACGCCGGCGATGATCAGGGCGATGGCGGCGATCCGAACGGTGTTCATGGTGGGCGCTTTCTGGGCTGTTGGGTTTGCGGCCGAGGATAGCAGCGCCCGCCCTCATTCGGGCCGGTCGCGCGCAACCTGGGCCAGATAGGGCGCCACATCGGGCTCGCGCAGGGGCTTGAGCAGCACGCGCACCGTGTTGAGCCTGTCGTTGGCCGGCACACCCTCGCGGCGGCGCAGCTCGACAAAGCCCAGCTGCCGCCAGAAAGCCTCCGCCCTGGCGTTGCCCAGCACCACGCCCAGCCGCATCCAGCGCGCGCCCTGAGCCGCCGCCCATTGCTCCAGCGCCCGGTAGCAGCGCGGCGCGATGCCCTGGCCATGCAGGGCCGTGGCGATGATGAACAGCGCTACATGCCAGCAGCCCTCGATCACCAGATCGCTGTCGACGATGGCGATGCCGATCAGCGCCGGCGCGGTGTCCGGCGCTTCGCGCCACAGCCCGATATTGAAGTGCTCGCGCCAGCTCAGCTCTGCCGGCGGCCGCTCGGCCAGCTCGGTGGCGGCCTCGTCGGGCTTGGGCGGCGCGCCACCGATGCGCTCGAAATACTCGGGGTTGGCCTCGAGAAAGGCCTGCAGCAGCGGCGCGTCGGCGGGGTCGAAGCGGCGTGCCGCGACGAGCTCATCGACGCGAAACAACAGTGGGTGCTTGGTGCTCACGGCGTCACCGGCTCGAAGCGCGCCAGCGGCGCCATCCGGGCGCGGTGCAGCTGCAGCTGCTTGGTGTCGGCGTGGTAGCTGTCGGTGCGCTCCAGCGCCTGCATGAATTGCTGCTCCAGGCTCATGTCGGGGCAGGCGCGCAGCGTGCTGGCCAGCTTGTCGAAGCGCAGGCGCAGCGGCGCGCCTTGCTCGGCCTGGCCGAAGAAACCGTTGCAGCCGTTGTGGCCGCTGACGCGCAGGCTTTGGCCGTCGAGCTTGAAGCTCAGCGTCGGCACGCGCCCGCCCGCGTCGGGCTTGACCGGCTGGCCCATCAGCTCCACCAGCCGCCATTCGCGGCCCTCGGCGATCAGCAGGGGGTCGGGTTTTGCTGCGGATGCGGGGGGGGCCGGCGGGTTCGCGCTCGGCGGCGGGGGGACGGCAGCCGGGGTGGCGCAAGCACTCAGCATGACGCTCAGCAGGGTCAGACAAAGTCGGGTCTTCATCGAAATCATCCTTGTGATTCAACGCGGGTGAGATGGGAGACCCTCAGGATAGCGTCTGCTCCGACCGCACTGTCACTCGCGATGTCCATCCTCAGGCGGCCTGCGGGATCGGGTCTGGCGGCGCCTGCAGCTTCTGTTGCAGGCGTGCCAGCAGGCGGAAGCGCCGGAAGGTGCGGCGGATATCGGTGTTGACGGCCGTGACGTAATGGTGCGGTTTTGGTCCCAACAGGTGGCGGGTCGGTTGTTTCATGCTCAGCTCCTGGTCATTGGTGATTGGTGGACTCAACGATAAAAGGGCCGGGTCGGCAGAAAAACCAGCCGGGCCGCAAAAAAGCATTCGCGTTTCAGCAACGACCACGGCAAGGCCCGCCTCAATGGAAATCCCGGCTGGGCATCAGGATGGGCCCCAGCAGGTGCGAGAGGTCCCTGAAGTCCTGGGCCAGCAGATGGGCCACGCCGTTTTTTTCCTTCTGCCAGCGGCCTCGCACGGCCAGCAGGCGGGCGCCGATGATGGTGGAGCGGTGCTTGGCGTAGACATCGGCCCAGACGATGACCTGCACATTGCCGCCCTCGTCCTCCAGCGAGACGAAGATCGTGCCCTTGGCGGTCTGCGGGCGCTGGCGCACGGTGACGATGCCGCAGGTGCGGGCGCTGCGGCCGTTGGGCCAGCCGAGCAGCTCGGTCGAGCTGAGCAGGCCGCGCTGGCTCAGCTGCGGCCGCAGGATGGCCAGCGGGTGGCTGCGCAGGGTCAGGCCGGTGGCCGCATAGTCCCAGCGCACCTCCTCGCCCTCGGCGGCGGCGGGCAGCGCCAGCTGGGCCTCGCCCTCGGCCTCCTGCGCCCCGGCCTCGCGCAGCAGCGGTGGCAGCCTGTGCCAGGCCGTCGCCTGCCAGACCTGCTGGCGACGGTGCCCGGCCAGCGATAGCAGCGCGTCGGCGGCGGCCAGCTGCTGCATTTCGCGCTGCTCCAGTCTTGCACGCAGGGCCAGGTCTTGCGCATCGGCAAACGGCGCCTCGGCACGCGCCGCGACGATGCGTTGGGCCGCCTCGGCCGACAGGCCGGACACCAGGCGCAGGCCCAGGCGCACGGCCAGGTCTTGTTTGGCATCGGGCGCAGGCTCCAGGCTGCTGTCGATCGCGCTGAGGCTGACATCGGCCGGCCGCACCTCGACGCCGTGGCGCCGCGCGTCCTGCACCAGCTGGCTCGGCGTGTAGAAACCCAGCGGCTGCGAGTTCAAGAGCGCGCAAAGAAAGATCGCGGGCTCATGGCATTTGAGCCAGCAGGACACATAGGTCAGCAGCGCGAAGCTGGCAGCGTGGGACTCCGGAAAACCATAGGAGGCGAAGCCCTTGATCTGCTTGAAGATGCGCTCGGCGTATTCGTCTTCGTAGCCGTTGCGGCGCATATTGCCGATGATCTTCTCGTAGAACTGCTGCAGATCGCCGGGCCGCTTCCAGGCCGCCATCGCGCGGCGCAGCTGGTCCGCCTCGCCGGCCGTGAAGTCGGCGGCGATCATCGCGACCTGCATCACCTGCTCCTGGAAAATCGGCACGCCGAAGGTGCGTTCCAGTGCCGGCTTCAGGCCCTGGGGGTAGTCGATCTGGCGGCCGGCACGGTGCTCGGCGCGGTTCTTCAGATAGGGGTGCACCATACCGCCCTCGATAGGCCCGGGCCGCACGATGGCCACCTCGACCACCAGGTCGTAATAGTTCTGTGGCCGCAGCCGCGGCAGCATCGACATCTGCGCACGGCTCTCGATCTGGAACACGCCGACGGTGTCGGCCTTGCAGATCATCTCGTAGGTCGGCGGGTCGCCCTCGGGGATGCTGGCCAGGTCGTAATCCTTGCCGCGCCACTGGCGGTAGAAGTCGAAGCAGCGCCGCAGACAGCTCAGCATGCCCAAGGCCAGCACGTCCACCTTCATCAACCCGACGCTGTCCAGATCGTCCTTGTCCCACTCGATCACCGTGCGGTCTTTCATCGCCGCGTTCTCGATCGGCACCAGCCGGTCCAGCGGGCCCTGGGTCAGCACGAAGCCGCCGACATGCTGGCTCAGATGGCGCGGCATGCCCATCAGCTGGCGTGAGAGCTGCACCAGCTGGCGCAGCGGCTGCCCGCCGGGGTCCAGATCGAGCTCGGCGCAGAGCTGGCTCAGGCGCTCGTCGGGCAGCGACTCCTCGGACCAGCCATGGTGGTCCAGCGCCAGCCGCTCCAGCAGCGGCTCGTCCATGGCCAGCGCCTTGCCCACATCGCGGATCGCGCTTTTGGCGCGGTAGCTGATCACGGTGGCGGCCAGCGCGGCGCGCTCGCGGCCGTATTTGCGGTAGAGGTACTGGATCACCTCCTCGCGCCGCTCATGCTCGAAGTCCACATCGATATCGGGCGGCTCGTTGCGCTCCTTGCTGATGAAGCGTTCGAACAGCAGGGTGCTGCGGCCCGGGTCGACCGAGGTGATCTTCAGGCAGTAGCAGACCACGCTATTGGCCGCCGAGCCGCGGCCCTGGCAGAGGATGCCGAGGTGACGCGCATGGGCGACGATGTCGGCCACGGTCAGGAAATAGTGCTCGTACTTCAGATCTTCGATCAGGGCCAGCTCGTAATCGATGCGCTCGCGCCACTGGTCGGGCACGCCGTCCGGCCAGCGACTCTGCATGCCCGCATAGGTCAGCCGGCGCAGATGGCTGGCCGGCGTCTCGCCGACCGGCACCACCTCGCTGGGGTACTGGTAGCGGATCTCGTCCAGCGAGAAACTGCAGCCCGCCATCAAGACCAGGGTCTGCGCCAGCAGGTCGGCCGGATAGAGCTGGGCCAGCCGCAGCCGGCTGCGCAGATGGCGTTCGGCATTGGGCTGCAGGTCCAGGCCGCAGTCACGCACCGGCCTGCCCAGCCGGGTGGCGGTCATCACATCCTGCAGCGGCTTGCGCGAGCGCAGATGCATATGCACATCGCCGCAGGCCACGAGCGGCAGCGCGGTGGTCTCGGCCACCGCGCGCAGGCGCTGCAGCCACAGCTCGTCGCCGATCTCGCGCAAGAGCTCGACGCCGATCCAGGCCTGGCCCGGGTGATGGCGCAAGAGCCACAGCGCTGGTGCCAGCAGAGCGTCGTCGTCCGCCTCTCGACGCGGCAGCAGGATCAGCTGGCAGCCGGCGAGCCGCCCGGGCTGCAGCTGGGCGCGGTGCAGCCGGTACTGGCCCTTGCTCGCGCTCTCGCGCCGCAGCATCGTGATGAACTGGCAGAGGTTGCCGTAGCCCTCCAGATGGCGGGCAATGGCGACGATCTTGAACTCCGGATCACCTGCCGCGTCGTCACGCACCAGGAACTCCGCGCCGATCAGCAAGCGAGGCAGGGCGGCCTGCGGCTCGGCCTCGCGCAGACGCTTGAGCTGGGTATAGGCCCGCACCACGCCGGCCAGCGAGCATTCGTCGGTGATCGCGAGGCCGGCATAGCCCAGCCGGTGTGCGCGCTCGACCAGCTCCTCGGGATTGGAGGCGCCGCGCAGAAAGCTGAAATTGCTGAGGCAATGCAGTTCCGCGTACTCGGGGATCATGTAGCCCCCCGCCCGCAGGCACGCGGTCGGCCCCCCGAGGGGGCCTGGCCGTTCTTGGGGCGGCCCGGCGAACGGCCGCTCATGCGAACACCCCATGCAGAAACCAGCCAGCCTCGTCCTTGGAGAGCCTTTGCTGGTAGATCCACAAGAGCCCGGCCTGCGGACTCAGCGCCAGCACATAGTCGCGCTGCACCACGCCCGGCCCCGCGCCTTGCTGCCACCAGCCGCCTTCGATGCGCTGCGGCCGGGTCAGCAGCTGCAGCGGCTCGCCCAGATGGCTCGGCTGGCTGGCGCGCACCTCCAGCCGCTGCGGCGGCTCCAGCAGCCAGGCGGGCTGCGGCACCAGCGGCGCGCGCGCTGCTGCAGGGCGAGCCGGGCCGGGCCAGGGCTCCCAGCGCTGCATGCCTTCCATCCGGTGGTCTTCCAGCAGCTGGCCGGCGCGCACCCGCTCGGGCCCCAGGCGCACGGCCAGGCGCTCCAGCAGGCGCGGCAGCGGTTCGGTGGCCTCGTCGGGCCCGGAACCGGAAGAGAGGGGCAGCAGGCTGGCTGCCTGCTCGGGGCGCAGCATCACCTCATCGGCGCGCAGGCTCAGCTCGCCGACCGGCGCGGCCAGCTCCAGCCGCGCCAGATGCTCGGTCAGCAGCCGGCTCAGATGGCGCAGATCGCGGCTCGGATCGGCAGTGCCGAACTGCAGCGCGCCGTCCAGCGCCACATCGCGGCCGCGCATCGCATCGTGCTGCCAGGCCAGGGTCAGCTGCTTGACGCCGGCCTGGCGTGCGGCCAGCCAGCCGCACAGCTGGCGCAGCAGGGCTTCGGCGTAATGCACCAGGGCCGGGGCGTGCTCGATGCGAAACGGCAGTTCCAGCCGTGCCTCGAAACGCTCCGGTGCCTGCAGCCAGGCGTGGGCCTCCTGGCTGTGGCCGTAGGCACGGTCCAGGGCCAGCAGCAGGCCATCGCCGAAACGCCGGCCGACGGCGCGGCGCGGCAGCGTGCGCAGCTGGCCCAGGCGCCGGCAGCCCAGGCGCAGCAGCATGGCCTCATGGGCGCGGGCGGCGCTCAGCGTGCCCAGCGGCAGGGCGTCCAGCAACTCGTCCAGCGGCGTGCTCAGGCCGTCGTGCTGACCGACACGCGCCAGCGCCAACGCGCCCAGGCTGGTCGGTGCCCAAGCCATGCCGGCCAGGCCCAGATCCCTAGCCTCGCGCCACAGCCGCCGGTGCAGGCGCTGCGCGCCGCCGAACAGGCGCAGGCTGGCACCGACCTCCAGCACCACGGCCTCCTCCAGCCGTGCCACCCGTGGCGTGAACTGCAGCGCCCACCAGCCCAGGGCGCGCAGATCCGCCTCGGTGGACGGGCCCTCAGGCGTCGAGGGCGACGATGCGCGCAGGGCGAGCCAGTGCATCGCGCAACTCCTGTGGCGATCTGTTGGGGGCCAGCGGGGCCGGCCGCGAGGCGTTCAGCAGCCGTGCCGCCAGCACCGGAGCCAGCGCCGGCGGCACGGCCTGCAGGCGCAGCGGCGCTGCCAGCGCTGGGCCGCGGCGCTTGATCAGACGCAGCTCCAGGCCCCAGGCTTCCTGGGGCTGCAGCACGAGGCGCAGTGGCGCGGCCGAGGATTGCGCCGCCGCCGGCTCGGGCCGGAACACAAAGCAGGGCGCCTGCGCCCCCAGCGCGCAGGCCTGCAGCCGGCGCAGCTGCTCGGGCCGCGTCGAGGCCGGCAGCCAGGCCAGCACGGCGCCGGCGGCATTGGCCTTGAGCACCTGCTCCAGCGTCCACAGGATCTGGATCGGCGTGGCGGGGGCCAGCCAGACGAGCTGCCTGCTGTTCAGGCCCCAGGCCGCCAGGCCGGGCAGATGCGGTGTGAAGGGCGGGTTGATCAGCAACAGGCTGCGCCCGCCGGCCTGGGCTGCCGCCAGTGCCGGTCCCAGCAGCCGGAACTCGCAGACCCCCGGGCGCGGCTGCAGGATCTCGCTGAGGCTGCGGCCTGGCCAACCGCCGCCGGGCAGGGCGGCGTCCAGCGCGGCGAAGCCGCTGGGCAGGCCCGGGCTGCTGCCATGGGCCAGCTCGGAGCCGCGCCAGAGCGACTGGCGCAGCGGGCCTTCGAGCAGGGAGAGGGGGGCGTGCATGGGGACTGCAATGATTCAATAACTGTATGTTTATACAGTATATGGCCGGCAGATGTAGCGGCTGCGGTGTGCAGTTTTTGGCCTCGCTGTGCTGCTACCGCTCGAGCAAGGGGGTAACAACCCGCGCCGGTCTCGCCATATCGGTTAAAACCCTGGGGTGCGCCGACTTGTATCGGCGCGTATCGGGAGGTTGCCGCTCATGAGTTCGCGAGAAGAGATGTCGATGCCGCTGGAAACGGCTCGCCTGCTGCTGCGAGCCCCTCGCGAACAGGACCTGGACGAGATCTACGGCCTGCATGCCGATCCGGTCACCAACCGCTTCAGCCCCGGCGGCCCGCTGCACTCCGCCGAGGCCGCTGCCAGCTTGCTGCAAGGCTGGCTGGCTCACTGGCAGAGCCAGGGCTTCGGCTACTGGGTGATTGCCGAGCGCGAGCACCCGGAGCAGTTGCTGGGCTGCGGCGGCATCATGAACAGGCCTATCGGCGGCCAGCCGGGCCTTTATCTGTATTTCCGTTTCCGGCCCCATGCCTGGGGTCGCGGCTATGCCTCGGAGATGGCCCAGGCAGCGCTGGCCCAGGCCTTCGACATCCTGCATGCCCCCGCCGTGCAGGCGGTGGTGCAGCCGGCCAACACCCCCTCGCGCAAGACGCTGGAGCGCATCGGCATGCTGCTGAAGGGCTCGCTGGCCGATGTGCCGGGCCAGGCGCCCAGCCTGGTCTACGAGATCACGGCGGCGCGCTGGGCCACGCTGCCGAAGACGCCGCCGGAGCCGACGCCGTTCGGGGCTTAGCGCCTGCCAAGGCAGGTGTTTTGGAGACATCGGCCAGAAACATCTCAAACCACCTGCCAAACCATCCGAAAACGCATGTAAAGCGCAAGCAGCGCTTATAGTCCTGTCAAAGCAGGAGAAATGATGCGCAAAGTGGTGGCCGAGCCCTTTCCCGACCCGCTGATCCGCGATGCCGCTGCATTCGGGCAGGCGGTGCGCGCCGCGCGCACCGCTGCGGGCATCAGCCTGGAAGCCGCCGCCCAGGCCCTGGGAATCAGCAAGGCGACGCTAGGATCCCTGGAAGGGGGCTCGGGCACCGTCGCGCTCGGCACCGCCTTGCGCGTGGCGCGAGAGCTCGGCGTGGCCGTGTTCGCCACGCCCCTCGCGGCGCAATTCGAGGCCGCCACGGCCTTGCAGACCCTGCGGAAAACCGAACCGGGCCCCTGGGGTGGCCCCAGCGCAGCCCCATCGGACCCCGCGAAACCGGCGCGTGAACGCGGGCACACCGCATGATCCAGCTCGCCATCTGGGCAGGTCATGATCGCGTCGGCACGCTGTCCCACGACGGGCCGAGCAATCTGTTCGACTTCAGCTACGCCGAGGCTTGGCAGCAAGGGCCTCGCAGTTTCCCGCTGAGTCCGCAGATGCCGCTGTTCACCGCCGCCCATGCTGCGGGCACCCCTGCCTTCGGCGAACTGCCGGCGCAGACGCGCTCGGCCATCGCCCGCGCCTTCTTCCAGAATCTGCTGCCTGAAGGCCAGGCGCTCGAAGTCGCCGCCCAGGCCAACGGCCTCGCGCGCGGCAACCTGGCCGGGCTGCTCGCGGCCCTCGGCGCCGAGACGGCGGGCGCCCTGCGCGTGACGCTGCTCGATGACACGCCATCGCCCGCAGCACCAGCTCTTCGCCCCCTGCCGCTCGCCGAACTGAGCGAGCGCATCCGCAGTCGCCCCGAGCAACCGTTCTCCATCTGGGACGGCAAGGTGCGCCTCTCCATCGCCGGCCTGCAGGACAAGATCGCCGTCTATGAGGACGGCGGCAAGCTCTTCCTCGCCAACGGCGACGGCATCGCCTCCACCGTCATCCTCAAGCCCGCGCCCGCCAACGCCCGCTTGGCTGAGCTGCCGGCCATCGAGCACAGCTGCATGCGCCTGGCCGCCGCAGCCGGCATAGCGACGGCCAGGACCCGGCTGTTGCATGTTCCCGAGCCGGTCCTGCTCGTCGAACGGTTCGATCGGCGGCGCAGCGGCGACGGTGGCATCGAGCGCCTGCACATCATCGACGCCTGCCAGGCCTTGGGGCTGGCTCCCGAGCTCAAGTACGAACGTGCCTACGGCGACCAGGACGCCGTGAAGCACCTGCGCGACGGCGCAACCTTGCCCGGCCTCTTCGGTCTCGCCGACCTCAGCCCCGCGCCCTTGGCCATGCGCACGCAGTTGCTGGACCGCCTGCTCTTCAATGTCCTGATCGGCAACTCCGACGCCCATGGCAAAAACTGGTCGTTCTTCGTGGGCCCACAGGCCGGTCTGCTCACCCTCGCGCCTGCCTACGATCTCGTCGACGTCGAAGCTGTTGCCCACGAGCATATGAGCACCAGCTTTGCCATGGGCATCGGCGACGCCTTCAGCCCCGAGGAACTCACGCCGTTCGAGTGGGCCAGCATGGCCGCGCAGTGCCGGCTCGCACCCCGGCACCTCGCCGCACGCCTCAGGGCCTTGAGCGGGATCTTGCCTCGGCTGCTCCGTGATGCCCATGACGGTCTGGCGCAGCAAGGCGTACCGCCCGCGCTGCTGGCCCGCATGGAAGAGCGGCTGCAAAGGCGCTGCGCCAAGGGTTCGGCCCAGGCCGCTGACATCGCACAAGTGCCCCCAAATCTGCTTTGACCGCCTGGCGGCGTCTCAAAGCTCAGGTGACGGGGTCTTGCCGGATCAGCTGGGCTTGTAGGCCACCACGTCGATCTCGACCTTGGCGTCCACCATCAGGCGGGCCTCGGTGGTCGAGCGGGCCGGTTTGCCGTTCGGGAAGTAGCTCATATAGACGCGGTTGAAGGCGCCGAAGTCGCGCGCATCGTCCAGCCACACGGTGCTCTTGCAGACATCGTCCAGCGTGCAGCCGGCCAGCGCCAGCACGGCCTTCAGATTAGCCATCACCTGGTGGGTCTGGGCTTCGATGCCGCCGCTGATGATCTCGCCGGCCGCATTGGCCGGCACCTGGCCCGACACATAGATGAAATCGCCGGCCCGCACGGCGGGCGAGAAGGGGCGGGCTTGTTGGTCGGAGGCGACGGGCGGGGCGCCCAGGTATTCCAATGGCATGCTTGGCTTTCAGGATGGATGAATGAAAGTGTATTTCAACATCATTCGCTGAACAGCGGGTTTTCTCTAGGTTTAATCGGCTTAAACCTGGATATCGTTCTCTACATTGAAATTAATTTTCATGACGGAGAGCCATCTATGCGAGCAGCCATCCCCTTCTTGTTTGCGCGACGCCGCGTCCTCGCTGGCCTGGCGGGTGCCGTCCTGCTGGGCGGCTTGCAGCCTGCGTTGGCTCAGGGCGCGGCCACCGGCCATGCGACGCTGGCCATGGTGGCCGAGCCGCAGACACTGGACCCGATGGCCTCCACCGCCGATCTGGTCGGCACCATCATGCAGCATGTGTTCGAGCCGCTCTACACCTTCGATGCCAAGTGGCAGCTGGTGCCCATGCTGGCCGAGGCCATGCCCAAGGTCTCGGCCGACGGCAAGACCTACCGCATCGCGCTGCGCAAAGGTGTCAAGCTGCATTCGGGCCGCGATCTGAATGCCGAGGATGTGCTCGCCAGCCTGCAGCGCTGGATGGACAACGCGCCGCGCGGCAAGGCCGTGGCCAGGGAGCTGGCCGGCATGAAGGCGCTAGGCCCGCTGGAGATCGAGCTGACGCTGAAGAATCCCTATGCGCCGCTGGTGGCCCAGCTGGCCCTGCCCACCGGCATGGCCGCCATCATGGCCAAGGAGGCGATCGCGCTGCCGCTGAAGGAGTTTGTCGGCACCGGGCCTTACCGCTTCAAGGAGCGCCGCCCCGATCAATATGTGCTCTTGAGCCGCTTCGATCAGTACAGCGCCCGCAAGGAGCCGGCCAACGGCTATGGCGGCAAGCGCGAGGCGCTGATCGCCGAGCTGCGCTTCGTGCCGGTGCCCAATGCCAACACCCGGGTCGAGGGTGCGCTGGCCGGTCAGTACCACTATGCCGACCTGCTGCCGGTCGAGGCGATGGCGCGGCTGGACAAGGCCCAGGGCAAGACCGTGGCCCTGATGACGCCTTCGTTCGGCTTCCCCTACATCGTCTTCAATACCAAGGAAGGCCCGCTGGCCAGCCAGGCGCTGCGCCAGGCGGTGCAGACCGCGATGGGCAGCGGCGAGATGCTGGCCGCCGGTTTCGGCGACACGCGCTTCTTCAGCGCCGAGGCGAATCACTTCCCCAAGGGCTCGCCGTTCTATTCGAGCGCCGGCGCCGAGCAGTACAACCAGCGCAATGCCGCAAAAGCCAAGGCCATGGCCGAGAAGGCCGGCTACAAGGGCGAGACCCTCCGTGTGCTGACCAGCCGCCAGTACGATTTTCACTACAACATGGCCCTCTTGATGGCCGAGCAGTTCAAGCGCGCCGGCCTGAAGGTGGAGCTCAATGTGGTCGACTGGGCCACCCTGGTGCAGCGCCGCGGCGAAGCCAAGCTGTGGGATCTCTACATCACGCACTCGGGTCAGTTCCCCGAGCCGATGCTGTCGCCGCCGCAACTGGGCGAGGGCGCACCGGGCTGGTGGAGCAGTCCGGCCAAGACCGCCGCACTGGAGGCTTTCAACCGCGAGGCCGACCCCGCCAAGCGCGGCGCGCTGTGGGGCAAGGTGCAACAGGTGGTCTACGACGAAGTGCCTTATGTCAACGTCGGCAAGTTCGCCAGCCTGTCGGCGCGCAGCCCTCTGCTTTCGAACTACCAGCCGGCCGCCTGGCCCTTCTTCTGGAACGTCACGGTCAAGAACTGACCCCTGGCTCCCTTGACTCCCATGCTGAAGTACCTGCTTTCGCGCCTGGGCGGCATGGCGCTGGTGATGGCCATCGTCGCGGTGCTGGTGTTCCTGCTGACGCGCGCCGCGCCCGGCGATCCGGTGGCCGTGCTGCTGGGCGACCAGGCCACGCCGGCCGACATCGCCCGGGTGCGCGTGCAGTACGGGTTGGACCAGCCGCTGCTGCTGCAGTTCGGCTACTGGCTGCGCGAACTGGCCCAGGGCAATCTGGGCGACTCGATCTTTCTGCAGCGCCCGGTCACGCAGGCGCTGTGGGAGCGCGCCGAGCCGACCTTTTTGCTGGCCCTGCTGGCGGTGGCCATCGCGGCGCTGATCGGCGTGCCCTGCGGCGTGCTGTCGGCGGTGTTCCGTGGCCGCTTCATCGACCAGTTCTTCACCGGCCTGGCGATGCTGGGCGCCAGCATCCCGAGCTTCTGGATGGGGCTGGTGCTGATCCAGATCTTCGCGGTGGGCATGGGCTGGTTTCCGGTCTCGGGCTATGGCGAGCCCGGCGCGCCCTTGCTGGCGCGCCTGCACACGCTGGTGCTGCCGGCCCTGGTGCTGGGCCTTCTGAACTCGGCGCTGATCATCCGCTTCACACGGGCCTCGATGCTGGACGTGCTGGGCGAGGACTATGTGCGCACCGCCCGCTCCAAGGGCCTGCCCGAGGGGGTGGTGGTGTTCAAGCATGCGCTGCGCAATGCGCTGGTGCCCATCGTCACGGTGCTTGGGCTCACCGTTGCGCTGATGATTGGCGGCGCGGTGATCACCGAGACGGTGTTCGGCCTGCCCGGCGTCGGCAATCTGGTCGTCAACGCGGTGCTGCGGCGCGACTACCCGGTGATCCAGGGCGCGCTGCTGGTGATCGCGGCCATCTATGTGCTGATCAATTTCTTCATCGACCTGCTGTACATGCTGGTCGATCCGCGAGTCAAAGTATGAAGATGCCCCTTGCGCTCAAACAGCTGGTGCGCCGCCGCATCGTGCTGGTCGCGATGATTGTCCTCACGCTGATCTCGGTGCTGGCGCTGGGCGCCGAGGCCTTCGGCCGCTTCGACCCGAACGACACCGCCATCATGGAGCGTCTGCGCGGCCCCGGCGCCGCGCACTGGCTGGGCACCGACGAGCTGGGCCGCGATGTCTATGCCCGCATCGTTCATGGCGGCCGCTACTCGCTGATGATCGCCGCCAGCACCGCGCTCGGCGCCGTGCTGATGGGCACCTTGCTGGGCCTGGTGGCCGGCTTCTTCAAGCGCCTGGACGGGCCGCTGATGCGCCTGGTCGACGCGATGATGTCCTTCCCCGACATCCTGCTGGCGATCGCGCTGGTGGCCATCCTCGGGCCCTCGATGTTCAATGTCGTGCTGGCCCTGGTGCTGGTCTACACGCCGCGCGTCGCGCGGGTGGTGCGGGCCTCGACCCTGGTCTTGCGCGAGCTGCTGTTCGTCGAGGCGGCGCGGGCGGTCGGCGTCGGCACGGGGCGCATCCTGTGGCGCCACATCTTGCCGAACCTGCTGTCGCCGGTGCTGGTGCAGCTGAGCTTCATCTTCGCCTACGCCATCCTGGCCGAGGCCGGCCTGTCCTTCCTGGGCGTTGGCGTGCCGCCCGACATCCCGACCTGGGGCACGATGGTGGCCGGCAGCCAGAGCTATGCGCACCAGGCCTTCTGGGTCGTGCTGTTCCCGGGACTGGCCATCATCTTCACGGCCTTGTCGCTGCAACTGGTCGGCGACGGCGTGCGCGATCTGCTGGACCCGAAACTGAAGAAGTCGATGCGATGAGTAGTAGCCGTCACGAGCCTCTGCTGAGTGTCCAGGGCCTGGGCACTGCCTTCCCGACCCATGATGGCCTGGTGCGGGCGGTCGCCGATGTCAGCTTCGAGGTGCTGCCGGGCCGCACCACCGCCCTGGTCGGCGAATCGGGTTCGGGCAAATCGGTCACCAGCCTGACCCTGATGGGCCTGCTGCCCAAGGACTGCGGGGCGCAGATCAGCGGCCGCGCCGAGTTCCGGTGTCGCGACGGCCGCCAGGTCGATCTGCTGAGCCTGCCGCCCAAGCAGGCCCGGGCGCTGCGCGGCAACGAGATCGCGATGATCTTCCAGGAGCCGATGACCAGCCTGAACCCGGTGCTGACCATCGGCGAGCAGATCGCCGAGAGCCTGCGCCTGCACAAGGGCCTGGACCGCGCGGCCGCGCTGGCCGCCGCCAAGCGCATGCTGGAGCTGGTCGAGATTCCGGCCGCCGGTCAGCGCCTGCATGAATACCCGCACCAGCTCTCCGGCGGCATGCGCCAGCGCGTGATGATCGCCTTGGCGATGGCCTGCGAGCCACGCCTCTTGATCGCCGACGAGCCGACCACCGCGCTGGACGTGACGATACAGGCGCAGATCCTGGCGCTGATGGGCCGGCTGCAGCGCGAGACCGGCATGAGCATGCTCTTCATCACGCACAACCTCGGCGTCGTCGCCCACCATGCCGATCAGGTGGTCGTGATGTATGCCGGCCGGGTCGTCGAGAGCGCGCCGGTGCGGCCGCTGTTCGCCGCACCGCAACACCCCTATACCCAGGGCCTGCTGAACTGCCTGCCGGCCAAGGCGCGCAAGCCTGGCGAGCCGCGACCCAAGCGCCTGTTCGCGATCCGCGGCCAGGTGGCCAGTCCGCTGGCGCCGCCGCCCGGCTGCGCCTTCGAGCCGCGCTGCGACCGCGCCGAGGCGCGCTGCCGCGAGGCCATGCCGGCCCTGCTGGCGCAGGCTTCCGCCGAGCGCCAGGCGCGCTGCATCCATGTCGAGGAGTGGGTCTGATGCATCAAGAAGAACAACAACAGCCGCTGATCGAGGTACGCCAGCTGAAGCGCTATTTCGGCGATGCCAGGAAGCCGGTGCGCGCGGTCGACGATGTCAGCTTCACGATACAGCCCGGCGAGACCCTGGGCCTGGTCGGCGAATCGGGTTCGGGCAAGAGCACGCTGGGCCGCAGCCTCTTGCGGCTGATCGATCCCAGCGCCGGCCAGGTGCTGTATCGCGGCGAGGACATCACCCGGGCCGGCAGCGGCCGCATGCGCGAGCTGCGCCGCAAGCTGCAGATCATCTTCCAGGATCCCTATGCCAGCCTGAATCCGAAGATGCGCATCGCCGACATCCTAGGCGAAGCGCTGGACACCCATGGCCTGGCCAAGGGCCGCGAGGCGCGGGCGGCGCGCATCGCCGAGCTGCTGGACCTGGTGGGCCTGCGGCCCGAGCATGGCACGCGCTTCCCGCATGAATTCAGCGGCGGCCAGCGCCAGCGCATCGGCGTCGCGCGCGCGCTAGCGGTCGAGCCGGAGTTCATCGTCGCCGACGAGCCGCTGTCGGCGCTCGATGTGTCTATCCAGTCCCAGGTCGTCAACCTGCTGTGCGATCTGCGCGAGCGCTTCAAGCTGACGATGCTCTTCATCTCGCATGACCTCGATGTCGTCGAGTACCTGTGCGATCGCGTCGTCGTGCTGTATCTGGGCCGCGTGATGGAGGTGGCCGAGACCGAGGCGCTCTACGCGCAGCCGCTGCACCCCTACACTCGCGCGCTGCTGGCCGCCTCGCCCCAGCCCGACCCCGAGGCGCCGCACCGCCCGGTGCCGCTGCAGGGCGACATCCCCAGCCCGATGAATCCGCCCTCGGGCTGCGTGTTCCGCACCCGCTGCCCCCAGGCCCAGGCGCGCTGCGCCGAGGCGATTCCCCCCTTGACCGAAGTGCGTCCCGGCCGTTTCTCGGCCTGCTGGCGCCAGGAGCTTTTCGTATGACCACGCCTGTTGTCCTGAGTGCCGCGCTGAAGGGCTTCCCGCTGACCGAGCCGCCGCTGCCGCTGGCCGAGTTGGCCGCCAAGCAATGGCATGTGCTGGCCGGCGATCTGCCGCTGCCGCTGGCGGTGATCAAGCGCGAGGCGCTGGAGCACAACGTCCGCTGGATGCAGGCCTATGCGCAGAGCCAAGGCCTGGCGCTGGCGCCGCATGGCAAGACGACGATGAGCCCGCAGCTGTTCCAGCGCCAGCTCGATGCCGGCGCCTGGGGTCTCAGCTTTGCGACCATCAAGCAGCTGGCGGTCGGCGTCGCCAGCGGCGTTCGCCGCGCGGTGATCGCCAACCAGGTCTGCAGCGAGGCCGACCTGGCGGGTCTGGCGGCGCTGCTCGCGCAGCACGCCGATCTGCGCGTGGTCTTCCTGGTCGACTCGCTGGCCCAATGCGCGCTGATCGAGCGCTGGCACCAGAGGCAAGACCTGGCACCTGTTTTCGAGGTGCTGCTGGAGATCGGCCTGGTCGGCGGCCGCAGCGGCACGCGCGACGAGGCCGAGGCGCTGGCGCTGGCCGCGCATCTGCACGCCAGCCCGGTGTTCCGGCTGGCGGGCATCGAATGCTATGAGGGCCTGGGTGCCACCGGCGACAGCGCGGTCGACACCGCCTATGCCGACGCGCTGATGGCGCGGGTGCAGGCGGTGGCCCGCAGCTGTGCCGAGCGCGGCTGGTTCGACGCGGCCGACGAGATCATCGTCTCGGCCGGCGGCTCGGGCATCTTCGATCTGGTGGCCGGCGCGCTGCGGCCGCGCCTGGGCAGGCCGGTGCTGGGCCTCTTGCGCTCGGGCTGCTACATCACCCATGACCATGGCCACTACAAACGCCTGGTCAGCGTGCTGGACCAGCGCTGCCGGCATGTCGACGGCCTGCAAAGCGCACTCGAGGTCTGGGCCCTGGTGCAGTCCTGCCCGGAGCCGGGCCTGGCCATCCTGGCCGTGGGCCGGCGCGACATCTCCTTCGACATCGATCTGCCCACCCCCGTCTGGCATGCGCCGCTGGACTCGCGCGCGCCGCTGGCCGCACCGGCCACCTGGCGCATCACCGGGCTCAATGACCAGCACGCCTATCTGCGCTGGGACCCGGCCGCCGCGCTGGGCCCGCAGGTCGGCGACCGGCTGGGCCTGGGCATTTCGCATCCCTGCACGACCTTCGACAAATGGACCTGGCTGCCCATCGTCGAGAACGACTACCGCGTCAGCGACGCGGTGCTGACCCATTTCTAAGATGAGCCATAGCAGCAATCACAAAGGCCTGATGGCCGCGATCGCCGAGGCGCAGCAGAAAGCGCCGGCCGCGCGCCGCGCGATCTTCGCGCTGATGTTGGAGGACCCGGAGCGGGTGCTGGACGAGAGCTTCGAGGCGCTGGCGGCGCGCAGCGGCGCCTCGGTGCCCACCATCATGCGGGCCTGCCGCGATCTGGGCTTTGCCGGGCTGCGCGAGTTCAAGCTGGCGCTGGCGCAGGAGATGGCGGTCGGCGGCTCGCCGCTGCACCGCCGCGTGCAGCTGCAGGACACCACCGAGCAGGTGGCCCACAAGATCACGCGCGGGGCTGCCGGCACCATCGCCGGCCTGAGCAGCCAGCTCGACGCCCAGGCCCTGGACGCGGCCGCCCACGCGATCGCCCACGCGACCCGCATCGATGCGCTGGCGGCCGGCGCGACCTCCAACTTCATGGCCGCCGATCTGCATGCGCGGCTGTTCCGCCTGGGCCTGGTGTCCAACGCCTGGTCGGACTTCCATTCGCAGCTGCTGGCCGCGGCCACGCAGGGACCGGGCGGTGTGGTCGTCGCGATCTCTCATGTCGGCGGCATGCCGCTGCTGCTGGAGGCGGTGGCCGTGGCGCGGGCCCAGGGGGCGACCGTGATCGCGCTGACCCAGCCGGGCACCAAGCTGGCTGCCAATGCCGACATCGTGCTGGGCCTGAAGGTGCCGGAGGACGCGGTGATGCATGTGGGCACCGAGGCCTATCTGGCCCATCTGACCGCCATCGAGGTGTTGACCGTGCTGATCGCCAAGGTGATCGGCGAGCCGGCGGTCTATCGCCTGCAAAGCGTGCGCGAGGTGCTGCAGCGCCACGGCATCGACACGCACGACCATCCGCTGCTGAACTGGCAGGTGCCCCATGAGTGAGTCCTGGCTGCTGCAAGGCGGGCTGATCGTCGACGGCTCGGGCGCGACGCCGGCCTGGCGCGGCGATGTACTGCTGCAGGGCGAGCGCATCGTGGCGATGGGCGAGGGGCTGACGAGCGCCAGCGCGCGCCGCCTCGACTGCGCCGGCAAGGTGATCGCGCCGGGCTTCATCGATGTGCACACCCATGACGACGCGCTGGTGCTGGAGCAGCCCGATTGCCTGCCCAAGATCTCGCAAGGCATCACCACCGTGGTGGCCGGCAACTGCGGCATCTCGCTGGTGCCGTTGCTGACCGAGGCACCGCAGCCGCCCTTGAATCTTCTGGGCCGCACCGGCTTTCGCTTCGCCAGCTTCGCGGCCTATCAGGAGGCCGTCAATGCGGCGCTGCCGGCGGTCAACGTGGTCTCGCTGATCGGCCACACGGCGCTGCGCTACGCGACGATGGGCGATGTGACACGGCCCGCGTCGCCGGCCGAGCTGGCCCGCATGGAGGCGCTGCTGGACGCGGCGCTGGCCGAGGGCGCGCAAGGCCTGTCCTCGGGCCTGTTCTACCAGCCGGCCGCCGCCGCGCCGGCCGCCGAGGTGCTGGCCCTGGCCCGCATCGTGGCCCGCCATGGCGGCGTCTATGCGAGCCATCTGCGCGACGAGATGGCGGCGATCCTGGAGGCCATGCACGAGGCCGCCGACACCGCCTTCGAGGCCGGCGTGCCGCTGATCTTCTCGCACCACAAATGCGCCGGCCCGGCCAACTGGGGCCGCACGCAAGAGACCTTGCCGCTGATCGATCGTTTCGCCGCACGCCAGGGCGTGGGCCTGGACGTCTACCCCTATCTGGCCGGCTCCACCGTGCTGCGCGAGGACCTGGTCGATGGCGTCATCGAGGTGCTGCTGACCTGGAGCGAGCCCTATCCCGAGCTGGGCGGGCGCAGCCTGGCCGATATCGCGGCCGAGTGGGGCGTCGACCAGAAAGAAGCCTGCCGGCGCCTGCAGCCCGGCGGCGCCTGCTACTTCCAGATGCATGAGGACGATGTCGAGCGGGTGCTCGCGCACCGGCTGACGATGATAGGTTCCGACGGCCTGCCGCACGACCGCCATCCGCATCCGCGGCTGTGGGGCGCGTTCCCGCGGGTGCTGGCGCGCTACTGGCGCGAGCGCGGCCTGTTCACCTTGGAGCAGGCGGTGCACAAGATGACCGGCCTGTCGGCGCGCCAGTTCCGCCTGCAAGAGCGCGGCGAGCTGCGCCCCGGCTGGGCCGCCGATGTCGTCGTGTTCGACCCCGAGCGGGTGCAGGACCTGGCCAGCTTCGAGGCGCCGCTGCTGCGCTCGCAAGGCATAGACGCGGTTTTCGTCAACGGGCGGCAGGCCTATGACGGCGGCACAGCGGTGCTGGTACGGGCCGGGCGGGCCTTGCGCCGAAGCTCGGGGCCTGGGCAGGGCTGACTCGGCCGGCTGGTCCGAACAGACCATGGCAGGGGCTCGCCCGGCCGTCAAAAAGTCACGCTGAAGCTGGAACATAGCAGGCCTGAGCGCAGACTCCGACCACTGTGCGCCCGGCAAGGCCGGCGTCGCGGCCGCCGGTCTCGCCCCTCCACGACAGCCCTGAGCGATCAGGGCTTCTGCCCGAAGGACTCGCATGCAATCGCTCAAGCCCCTGACCCTCGCCCTGACCCTGGGCCTGCTGACCTTGTCGGCCCATGCCGACGCACCTATCAGCCTGAGCTATCTGGGCCAGCAGATCGTGCCCAGCGGAACCCAGTACGCCGGCACCACGGTGGGCGGACTGTCCGGCATCGATTTCGACGCCGCCAAGCAGCGCTATTTCGCCATCAGCGATGACCGCTCGGGCCTGAACCCCGCGCGCTTTTACACGCTCAATCTGGATATCACTCGGTTCAGCCGCTCGGCCACGCCCGGCATGGCGGGCGTTGACTTCAGCAGCGTCACCACCTTGCAGCGCCCCGAGGGCGGCGCGTTCGGACTCAACACCGTGGATCCGGAGGGGCTTCGCTACAACGCCGGCACCGGCACCCTGTACTGGAGCAACGAAGGCCAACGTTCGGCGGCGGGTTTCCAGAACCCCAGCGTGCGCGAGATGAATCTCGACGGCAGCCATGTGCGCAGCTTCAGCGTGCCCGGCGACTTCAATCCGGTGGGCAGCAACTCGGGCCTGGCCGCGGGCGACAGGGGCGTCCACAACAATCTGGCCTTCGAGAGCCTGACGCTGTCCACCGACGGCAAGACGCTCTACACCGCCACCGAGAACGGGCTGGCCCAGGACAGCCCGCCGTCAGCGCTTGCCAACGGCTCGACGGCGCGCCTCCTGGCCTTCGATGTCGCTTCCGGCGCGGCCGCTGCGCAGTATGCCTACCAGGTGGCGCCGGTGGTCATGGCGCCGAATCCGGCCAACGGCTTCGCCACCAACGGCCTGACCGACCTGCTGGCCATCGGCGACCGCCAGTTCATTGCCATCGAACGCTCCTTCGCCGCCGGTGCGGTGACGCCGGGCACTCCGGTCACCGGCAACACCATCCGCCTGTTCCATGTGGATGCGCGTGCGGCGACCGACATCTCCGGCATCGGCGATCTGAGCGGCGCCAGCTACACCCCCGCCGAGAAGACCTTGCTTGCGGACCTGTCCACGCTGCAAAACGATGACGGCAGTTTTCTGGCCACCGACAATATCGAAGGTCTGACCCTGGGACCGGTCGTCAACGGCAAGCAAACCTTGATCCTGGTTTCGGACAACAATTTCTCGGGCACTCAGTTCACCCAGTTCATCGCGCTGGAAGTCAGCGCCGTGCCCGAGCCCGGCAGCTGGGCCCTGATGTTGGCCGGCTTGTTTGCCCTGGGCCGTCTGACGCGGCGTCGCCGCTGACCTCGCTCAGGTGGCGCGCATCGGAAAGCTGCGCAGCCCCTGCAGATCCAGCACCCGCAGCCCGCCGTACTCGACGCTGATCAGCTGCTGCTCGTGCAGGCGCTTCAAGGCCTCGTTGACGCGCTGGCGCGACAGGCCGACCAGATAGCCCAGCTCCTGCTGGGTGATGCGCAGCATGCTGCCGACACCGGGGTAGAGCTGCGGGTGGAATAGCGCGGCGAGGTTGCGGGCCACGCGCACATCGGGGTTGCCGATGCGGTCGGTTTCGCGCGCCGCGATGAACTGGCCCAGGCGCTCGTTGAGCTGGTTCAGCACAAAGCGGTTGAAGCCGATGCTGTGCTCCAGCAGCTCGTGAAAAGTGTCGATCGGCAGGCCGGCCACCACGCTCTTGCGCAGCACCTGGATGTTGTAGCGGTAGACCTCGCGCTTGAGCAGCGTCCCCTCGCCGAACCAGCCGCCCGGCGGCACGCCGGTGAAGGTGATGGCCTGGCCGGTCGAGTCGTCATTGCTCATCTTTAACAGGCCATCGACGACGCCGAACCAGAAATTGGCCTGCCGGCCGATGCGGCAGACCCGCTCGCCGACCTCGGCATCGGCCACCTGCAACTCGGCCACCGCCTGCTCGCGCTGCGCCGGCTCCAGCACGGCCAGCCAGGGAATGGCGTCGAGCTCGCTGCGGGTGGCGGCGCGGGCGCGCTGGCGCAAGGGGGCGCCGCTGGGGCTGGAGAAGGCAGAGACGGTCATGGCGCAGTCTTTATCGTGCAGCTTGACAGCAGGCTTACAAGCACCCGTTGTCGACCCCCGGGAAAGCACGCCCCCGGGGTGTCCCTAGGAATGTCGTCGCAACGACAGCCTGGCGTCAAAGTCAGGCCTAGTATTGCACCCACTGAAGGCATGCAAGCCCCGCAGAAGGGCGCCATGCACCAGCACCGCCCGGCGGTGCGGACAGCACAGGAGACAGATGGTGGCGACGACTTTCCCCAGGCTCTTGATCGACCACGCGGCGCGGCGGCCCGATGCCGCTGCCTTGCGCGAGAAGGAATACGGCATCTGGCAGACGCTGACATGGGCGCAGCTGGCCCTGCTGGTGCGCGAGCTGGCCCATGGCCTGGCCCAGGCCGGGCTCAAGCGCGGCCAGCATCTGGTGGTGGTCGGCGAGAACCGGCCGCGGCTGTATGCCAGCATGCTGGCGGCCCAGTCGCTGGGCGCGATTCCGGTGCCGCTGTATCAGGACGCGGTCAGCGCCGAGTTCGTCTTCCCGATCAACAACGCCGAGATCGCCTTCGCGGTGGTCGAGGACCAGGAGCAGGTCGACAAGCTGCTGGAGATCCGCGAGCAATGCCCGCAGCTGCAGCACATCTGGTTCGACGACCCGCGCGGCCTGCGCAACTATGCCGAGCCGGGCCTGGGCTCGCTGGATGATTTGTGCGCACGCGGCCGCCAGCATGCCAACGCCCACCCGGCTTTCTACGATGCCCAGGTCCAGCTCAGCGAGCCCGGCGATGTGGCGGCGATGTTCTTCACCTCGGGCACGACCGGCAACCCCAAGGGCGTGGTCCATACCCACACCAGCCTGATCGACCGCGCCCAGGCTGGCGCGCGCTTTGACAATCTGAGCAGCAGCGAAGAGGTGCTGGCCTATCTGCCGCCGGCCTGGATAGGCCAGAACATCTTCAGCTATGCGCAGTGGCTGGCCTGCGGCTATGTGGTCAACTGCCCCGAGTCGACCAGCACCGTCTCCATCGATCTGAAGGAGATCGGCCCGACCTATTACTTCGCGCCGCCGCGGGTCTTCGAAGGCCTGCTGACCAGCGTGATGATCCGCATGGAGGATGCCGGCGCGATCAAGCGCTGGCTGTTCGCGCGCTGCATGAGCCTGGCGCGCCGCGTCGGGCCGGCGCTGATGGATGGCAAGCCGGTGAGCGGCAGCGACAAGCTGCTGTATGCCTTGGGCAATCTGCTGATCTACGGCCCGCTGCGCAACACGCTGGGGCTCTCGCGGGTGCGCGTGGCCTACACGGCCGGCGAGGCCATAGGCCCCGATCTGTTCAGCTTCTACCGCAGCATAGGCATCAATCTGAAGCAGCTCTATGGCTCGACCGAGACGGCCGTGTTCGTCTGCCTGCAGCCCGACAACCAGGCGCGCTCGGACACGGTCGGCGTGCCGATTGACGGTGTCGAGATCAAGCTGGCGCCTTCGGGCGAAATCCTCGTCAAGTCGCCGGGGCTGTTGAAGGGCTATTACAAGAACGAGGCCGCGACGGCCGAGGTGTTGACGGCCGAAGGTTGGTACCACACCGGCGATGCCGGCTTCATCGATGCCAGCGGCCACCTCAAGATCATCGACCGCGCCAAGGATGTCGGCCGCATCGCCGGCGGCCCCAATGACGGCGCGATGTTCGCGCCCAAGTATGTCGAGAACAAGCTGAAGTTCTTCGCCCATATCAAGGAGGCGGTGGCCTTCGGCGACAAGCGCGAGCGCTGCTGCGCCTTCATCAATATCGATTTCGAAGCGGTGGGCAACTGGGCCGAGCGCCGCAACCTGCCCTATGCCGGCTATACCGATCTGGCGCAAAAGCCCGAGGTCTATGAGCTGATACGCGACTGCGTCGAACAGGTCAATGCCGACCTGGCCCAGGACGAGCTGCTGGCCGGCAGCCAGATCAGCCGCTTCCTGATACTGCACAAGGAACTCGATGCCGATGACGGCGAGCTGACCCGTACGCGCAAGGTGCGGCGCGGCGCGGTGGCCGACAAGTACGCGGTGCTCATTGACGCGCTGTATGGCGGCAAGAGCTCGCAGTTCATCGAGACCGCAGTGAAGTTCGAGGACGGGCGCAGCGGCAGCGTGTCGGCCGATCTGAAGATCGTCGATGTCAAAACATTTCCCGCAGTGCGGAGGGCGGCCTGATGGCGAGCAAGAAGATCGGCGAGGTCATCCTCGACGTGCAGAACATCTCGCTGGCCTTTGGCGGCGTGAAGGCGTTGACCGACATCTCGTTCAATGTGCGCGAGCACGAGATCCGCGCCATCATCGGCCCCAACGGTGCCGGCAAGAGCTCGATGCTGAACTGCATCAACGGCGTCTATCAGCCGCAGCAAGGTTCGATCACCTTCAAGGGCCAGACCTTCAAGCACATGAACTCGCGCCAGGTGGCGGAGATGGGCGTGGCGCGCACCTTCCAGAACCTGGCCCTGTTCAAGGGCATGAGCGTGCTGGACAACATCATGACCGGCCGCAATCTGCGCATGAAGACCAATCTCTTCCAGCAGGCGATCCGCTGGGGCGCGGCCGAGCGCGAGGAGATCGCGCAGCGCGAGAAGGTCGAGCGCATCATCGATTTCCTCGAGATCCCGGCCTATCGCAAGACCCCGGTCGGCCGCCTGCCCTACGGCCTGCAAAAGCGCGTCGACCTGGGCCGCGCGCTGGCGATGGAGCCGCAGGTGCTCTTGCTGGACGAGCCGATGGCAGGCATGAATGTCGAGGAGAAGCAGGACATGTGCCGCTTCATCCTCGATGTCAACGACGAGTTCGGCACCACCATCGTGCTGATCGAGCATGACATGGGCGTGGTGATGGACATCTCGGACCGCGTCGTCGTGCTGGACTACGGCAAGAAGATCGGCGATGGCGCGCCCGACGAGGTGCGCGCCAACGAAGACGTGATCAGCGCCTATCTCGGCACCAGCCACTGAGGACAAGAACATGGGACCGTTTCTCGAAACCCTGATTGGCGGCCTGATGGCCGGCATGCTGTACTCGCTGATCGCGCTGGGCTTTGTGCTGATCTTCAAGGCCAGCGGCGTCTTCAACTTCGCGCAGGGCGCGATGGTGCTGTTCGCCGCGCTGGCGATGGCGCGCTTCTCCGAATGGATCCCGCAGTGGACCGGCATCGAGAGCAAGCTGGTCGTCAATGTGCTGGCCTTCGCCGTCGCGATGGCCATCATGATCGCGCTGGCCTGGTGCATCGAGCGCCTGGTGCTGGGCAAGCTGGTCAATCAGGAGGGCATCACGCTCCTGATGGCGACGCTGGGCATCACCTATTTCATCGACGGCTTCGGCCAGACCATCTTCGGCTCGGACATCTACAAGATCGATGTCGGCATGCCCAAGGATCCGCTGTTCCTGTTCGAGAGCGTATTCCAGGGCGGCATCCTGGTGGGCCAGGAAGACCTGATCGCGACCGTCGTGGCCGCCGCCCTGGTCGGCGCGCTGGCGCTGTTCTTCCAGTACACCTCGACGGGCCGGGCGCTGCGCGCGGTGGCTGATGACCACCAGGCCGCCCAGTCGATCGGCATTCCGCTCAAGCGCATCTGGGTCATCGTCTGGAGCGTGGCCGGTTTCGTCGCGCTGGTGGCCGGCATCATCTGGGGCTCCAAGCTGGGCGTGCAGTTCTCGCTGTCGCTGGTGGCGCTGAAGGCGCTGCCGGTGGTGATCTTGGGCGGCCTGACCTCGGTGCCGGGCGCCATCATCGGCGGCCTCCTGATCGGCGTCGGCGAGAAGCTGTCCGAGGCCTATATCGGGCCGATGCTGGGCGGCGGCATCGAGATCTGGTTTGCCTATGTCTTGGCGCTGGTGTTCCTGCTCTTCAGGCCTCAGGGTCTGTTCGGCGAAAAAATCATTGACCGCGTCTGAGCCCAGGAGACACAGACCATGCTCTATCGTGAGAACGGCCAGTTCAAGACCTCGTACCGGGCCGACCAGCAGATCTTCCCGATCGCGCAGGACCGCTTTGTCATCGGCCTGATCATTGCCGCAGCCCTGCTGCTGGTGCCTGCCCTGGCCGACGAGTACATGCTGCGGGCCATCTTCATCCCCTTCCTGATCCTGTCGCTGGCCGCCATCGGGCTCAATATCCTGGTCGGCTACTGCGGCCAGATCTCGCTGGGCACCGGCGCCTTCATGGCGGTGGGCGCTTATGCGGCCTACAACTTCTTTGTCCGCATTCCCGGAATGCCGCTGATCCCGGCCCTGCTGCTGGGCGGGCTGTGCGCGACCGTGGTCGGCGTCTTCTTCGGCATTCCCTCGCTGCGCATCAAGGGCCTGTATCTGGCGGTCGCGACCCTGGCCGCGCAGTTCTTCACCGACTGGGCTTTCCTGCGCATCAAGTGGTTCACCAACGACTCGGCCTCCGGCTCGGTCAGCGTCTCGGGCCTGCAGGTGCTGGGCCTGCCGATCAACACGCCGCTGCAGAAGTATCTGTTCTGCCTGCTCTTTGTGATCGTGTTTGCCTGGTTGGCCAAGAACCTGGTGCGCGGCCATATCGGCCGCTCCTGGATGGCGATGCGGGACATGGATGTGGCGGCCAGCGTGATCGGCATCCGGCCGGTGCAGGCCAAGCTCAGCGCCTTCGCGGTCAGCAGCTTCATCGTCGGCGTGGCCGGCGGGCTGTGGGGCTTTGTCCACCTGGGCTCCTGGGAGCCGGCGGCTTTCTCGATCGACCGCAGCTTCCAGCTGCTCTTCATGGTCATCATCGGCGGGCTGGGCTCCATCATGGGCAGTTTCTTCGGCGCCGCCTTCATCGTGATCCTGCCGATCTTCCTGAACCAGGCGCTGCCGGCGCTGGGCAGCCTGTTCGGCATCAATGTCGACACCGCCCTGGTCAGCCACACCGAGGCGATGGTGTTCGGCGCGCTGATCGTGTTCTTCCTGATCGTCGAGCCCCACGGCCTGGCCAAGCTCTGGTCCACCGCCAAGGAGAAGCTCAGACTCTGGCCTTTCCCGCACTGAATACCAACCCGGCACCCAAGAGTGCTTTTTTCTAGGAGACAAGCATGACGACGTTGAATATCAGGCGCTTCGCGCTAGCGGCCACCCTGGCCGGTGCCGGCCTGGCCTCGCTGGTCACGGCCCCGGCCTTCGCCCAGGCCAAGGAGCAGTTCTTCCCGGTGCTGGTCTACCGCACCGGCGCCTATGGCCCCAATGGCACGCCCTGGGCCAATGGCTATGTCGACTACCTGAAGCTGGTCAATGCCCAGGGCGGCATGAACGGCGTCAAGATCTCCTTCGAGGAGTGCGAGTTCGGCTATGCGACCGACCGCGGCGTCGAATGCTATGAGCGCCTGAAGGGCAAGAACGGCGGCGCCACCGTGTTCCAGCCGCTGTCCACCGGCGTGACCTTCGCGCTGACCGAGAAGGCCCCGGCCGACAAGATCCCGCTGATCACGGCCGGCTACGGCCGCAGCGAAAGCCAGGACGGCGGCGTGTTCAAGTGGAACTTCCCGCTGATCGGCACCTACTGGATGGCCGCCGATGTGCTGATCCAGCATCTGGGCAAGAAGGAGGGCGGGCTGGACAAGCTCAAGGGCAAGAAGATCACCCTGGTCTATCACGACAGCCCCTATGGCAAGGAGCCGATCCCGCTGCTGCAGGAGCGCGCCAAGATGCACGGCTTCGAGTTCAACTCGATCCCGGTGACACACCCGGGCGTCGAGCAGAAGTCGGCCTGGCTGCAGATCCGCCAGCAGCGTCCCGACTATGTGCTGCTGTGGGGCTGGGGCGTGATGAACACCACCTCGCTGAAGGAAGCGCAGGCGACCGGCTATCCGCGCGACAAGATGTACGGCGTCTGGTGGGCGGGCGCGGAGCCGGACGTCAAGGATGTGGCCGATGGTGCCAAGGGCTATAACGCGCTGACCATGCAACATGGCGTGCACCCGGATGCCAAGGTCACCCAGGCCATCCTGAGCCAGGTCCATGCCAAGGGCCAGGGCACCGGACCGAAGGACGAGGTCGGCCAGGTGCTCTACATGCGCGGCATGATCTCGGCGATGCTGGCGGTCGAGGGCGTCAAGCGCGCCCAGGAGCGCTTCGGCAAGGGCAAGGTCATGACGGGCGAGCAGGTCCGCTGGGGTCTGGAGAACCTGGCGCTGGACCAGAAGAAGCTTGACGGCCTGGGCTTTGCCGGCGTGATGCGCCCGGTCTCGACCTCCTGCGTCGACCATATGGGCTCGGCCTGGGCGCGCATGCAGACCTGGGACGGCAAGAAGTGGGCCTTCAGCTCCGACTGGTACCAGGCCGACGAAATGATCATGAAGCCCATGGTCAAGCAGGCGGCCGACAAGTACGCCGCGGAGAAGAAGCTGGACCGTCGCACTCCCGCAGATTGCCAATCCTGATTCCACCCCTCTCGCGCCCCGCCCGGGGCGCGGGGGCTCCCCGAGGAGCCCTTGTCACAGCGCCGCGCGCGGCGTTGTGACGAGTCAACGAGGCTGAGACCATGAGCAATATTCTTCTGAACGTCAACGGCATCGAGGTCATCTACAACCATGTGATCCTGGTGCTCAAGGGCGTGTCCCTGCAGGTCAAGGAGGGCGCGGTCGTGGCCTTGCTGGGCGGCAACGGCGCTGGCAAGACCACCACCTTGCGGGCGGTTTCTAACCTGCTGGCCGGCGAGCGCGGCGAGGTCACCAAGGGCAGCATCGAGCTGCGCGGCGAGCGCATCGAGAAGCTCAGCACCTCGGCGATGGTGGATCGCGGCGTTATCCAGGTGATGGAGGGCCGGCATTGCTTTGCCCACCTCAGCATCGAGGAAAACCTGATGACCGGCGCCTACACCCGCAAGGACGGCAAGGCGGCGGTGGCCGAGACCCTGGAGAAGGTCTACAACTACTTCCCTCGCCTGAAGACGCGGCGCGGCTCGCAGGCTGCCTACACCTCGGGTGGCGAGCAGCAGATGTGCGCGATCGGCCGCGCGCTGATGGCCAACCCGAAGATGGTGCTGCTCGACGAGCCCTCGATGGGCCTGGCGCCGCAGATCGTCGAAGAGGTGTTCGAGATCGTCAAGGACCTGAACAGCAAGGAAGGCACGACCTTCTTCCTGGCCGAGCAGAACACCAATATGGCGCTGCGCTATGCCGACTACGGCTACATCCTGGAGAACGGTCGCGTCGTGATGGACGGCGAGGCCAAGGCCTTGCGCGAGAACGAGGACGTCAAGGAGTTCTATCTGGGCATGGGCGGCGGCGACCGCAAGAGCTTCAAGGACGTCAAGAGCTACAAGCGCCGCAAGCGCTGGTTGGCCTGAACCGGGAGCGCCTGCGATGAGCGACGACGAACCCCAGGACTTCTTTGCCCCGCCGGCCTTCAAGCCCGACCTGGCCCTGATCCAGCTCAAGCGCGCCTTGCGCGAGCTGCGCCAGCTCAGCGAGCGCGGCAACGGCTTCACCTTGCAAGGCCTGAGCGTGATCGAGCTGAGCATCGATGCGACCCAGCTGACGGCCCGGCTGGCCCGGCGGCCGGCGCGCAGCCCCGAATGGGACAGCAAGACCTGCAAGAGCAGCGCCGATGTGCGTGCGCTGCAGGATGAGATCAAGAAGCGCCTGGCGCGCTGGACGGATGACAAAAATGAGTAGCAGCACGGCTTTCCACGACGCCCTCGAAACCCGCGACCCGGCGCAGCGTGAGCAGGCCTTGATGGCCGCGCTGGCCGGCCAGATTGCCCATGCGCAAAGCCGGGCGCCGGCCTTCGCCGAGCTGCTGGCCGGCGTCGACGCCAGCACCATCAGCAGCCGCGCAGCGCTCGCCCGCCTGCCGGTGACGCGCAAGCAGCAGCTGCTGGAGCGCCAGCAGGCGCAGCGCCCGGGCCAGCCCTTTGGCGGTTTCGCGGCGATTGGCTGGGGTACGGCCCGGCGCGTGTTCCAGTCGCCCGGCACGATTTACGAGCCCGAGGGCCGGGCCGGCGACTACTGGCGGGTCGCCCGCGCCCTGCATGCGGCCGGCTTCGCGGCCGGCGAGCTGGTGCACAACAGCTTCAGCTACCACCTGACCCCGGCCGGCTCGATGATGGAAACCGGCGCCCATGCGCTGGGTTGCACGGTGTTCCCGGGCGGCGTCGGCAATACCGAGCTGCAGCTGCAGGCCATTGCCGAGCTGCGGCCCGATGCCTATGTCGGCACGCCCAGCTTTCTGAAGATCCTGCTCGACAAGGCGGCCGAGGCCGGCCAGACCCTGTCCCTCACCAAGGCCCTGGTCAGCGGCGAGGCTTTCCCGCCCTCGCTGCGCGACTGGCTGATCGCGCGCGGCGTGCAGGGCTACCAGTGCTATGCCACCGCCGACCTCGGCCTGATCGCCTATGAGACGGCGGCCCGCGAGGGCCTGGTGCTGGATGAGGGTGTGATCGTCGAGATCGTGCGCCCAGGCAGCGGCGATCCGGTGCCGGACGGCGAGGTCGGCGAGCTGGTCGTCACGACCCTGAATGCCGACTACCCGCTGATACGCTTCGGCACCGGCGACTTGTCGGCCGTGCTTCCGGGGGCTTGCCCGACCGGCCGCACCAACACCCGCATCAAGGGCTGGATGGGCCGGGCCGACCAGAGCGCCAAGGTGCGCGGCATGTTTGTCCATGCCGCCCAGGTGGCCGAGATTGCCAAGCGCTTCCCGGCGGTGCTGCGGGCACGGCTGGTGGTCGAGGGCGAGATGGCCCAGGACCGCATGACTTTGAAGCTGGAGGTGGCCGAGCCGGCCGAAGGCCTGGCCGAGCAGGTGGCCGGCGTGGTGCGCGACATCACCAAGCTGCGCGCCGAGGTGCTGTTGCTGGCACCCGGCACCCTGCCCAATGACGGGCGGGTGATCGAGGACGCGCGCAAATATGACTGAGTCGGACGGCTGAGCCGGGATCGGCTCAGCGTGCCGCCAGCAGTGCGGGCGGTGTGGCCGGGTCGCGCAGGCTGGCTGCCGCCATGCGGGGCGTGGCCTCGGCGCTCTGTGCCACCAGATGCTGGGGCACCGGCAGACGCGGGCTCGGCTGCGCCACGGTGGCGCGGCCGCTGAGTTGCCACTCGGCAATGCCGCCGACGAACCACAGCACACGGCCGGTCGCCACCGTCTGCAGCGCGGTGTAAAGCGCCTGGGCACTGGCGTCGCCTGCGCTGCCGTAAATCACCACATCGCGGGACAGGTCGATGCCGGCGGCCGACACCGCCGCGCTGAGTGCCTGCACATTCCCCGAGGCCAGCCATTGCAGGCAGGCCTGGGCATCGAGCTGCACCGCGCCGGGCAAGACCTGGCCTGGTCCGGACGCGCGCACATCCCAGGCCTGTGCCCCCTCTTGCAGGCGCTGTGCCGCTGCAGGGGCCGAGACGACCTCGGCCCGGGCCAGACCCGAGGCCAGCAGCAGCAACGCGGCGGCGAAAGCGGGCAGGCGGCGGGCGGTGGTGGCGATCTTCATGCCCGCACTCTAGAAGCCGAGGCTTATTCGGTCCAATACAGATTCGCAGGATCAATATTCGATGTCGATATATGGACCTCGGCGGCACTTACGTATTTCCCGCTACGCCATGCGCACAAGCGACCCCTAGCATTGCAGGCCTGAACCTACTACACAACGAGGATGACGATGAAGAAGTTCATGCTGGCTGGTCTGGCCACCGTTGCTGCCGGTGCTGTCTGGGCCGAGTATCCCGAGAAACCCGTCAACATCGTGGTGCCGTTCTCGGCCGGCGGCCCCACCGACAAGGTGGCGCGTGATCTGGCCGAAGCGCTGCGCAAGCCGCTGGGCGCCACCATCGTGATCGAGAACGTCGGCGGTGCCGGCGGCACGCTGGGTGCCACCAAGGTGGCCAAGGCCGCACCGGACGGCTACACCCTGCTGCTGCACCACATCAGCATGGCCACCTCGCCGGCCCTGTACCGCAATATGCAGTACAAGACCCTGGACGACTTCGAGTACCTGGGCATGGTCAATGAAGTGCCGATGACCCTGATCGGCAAGCCTGGTCTGCCGGCCAACAACTATGCCGAGCTGACCAAGTGGCTGGAGGCCAACAAGGGCAAGGTCAATCTGGCCAATGCCGGCCTGGGCGCCGCCTCGCATCTGTGCGGCCTGCTGTTCCAGAGCGCCATCAAGCTCGACATGACCACGGTGCCCTACAAGGGCACGGGCCCGGCGATGACCGATCTGCTGGGCGGCCAGGTCGACATCATGTGCGACCAGACCACCAACACCACCAGCCAGATCGAGTCGGGCAAGGTCAAGGCCTTCGCCGTCACGACCACCAAGCGCCTGAGCACGCCGGCGCTGTCCAAGCTGCCGACGCTGGACGAGTCAGGGCTGAAGGGCTTCAATGTGTCGATCTGGCACGGCGTTTACGCACCCAAGGGCACGCCCAAGGCCATCGTCGACAAGATCAACGCGGCGCTGAAGCTGGCACTGAAGGATGCCGAGTTCGTCAAGCGTCAGGAAGCCCTGGGCGCCGTCGTCATCACCGACGGGCGTCTCAACGGCGCCGAGCACAAGAAGTTTGTCGAGGCCGAGATCAATAAATGGGGCCCGGTCATCAAGGCCGCAGGTCAGTATGCTGATTGATTGATCGAGGCTGGCCTCGCATCAGGAAACCCTCCGCTCGGCGGGTTTTTTCATTTCAGCCCTTGGCGCGGCAGATCACCGCCAGCTTGTTGCCGTCCAGATCGCGGAAGTAGGCCAGATAGATATCGGGGCCGTAGACCTCGCGCAGACCCGGCGCGCCCTCGTTGGCGCCTCCGGCCGCCAGCGCGGCGGCGTGCACGGCCTGCACCTGCTCGCGGGTCTCGGCGGCCAGGGCCAGCATGCAGCCATTGCCTACCGTGGCCGGCCGGCCGTCGAAGGGCTTGCAGATCCACAAGGTCGAATTGGCCTCGGGCTGCGCGGCCGATTTGTAGCCGACCATATTCTCGTCGGCATAGCTGCGCTGCTGACCCAGCGGGGCCAGCACGGCGTCGTAGAACAGGGCGGCACGACCGGGGTCGGCGGTGCCCAAGGTGGCGTAGCTGATCATCGGGGTCCTCCTTGACGGTTTGTCGCTCACTGGATGCGCAGCGGGATGGTCACCGGGCCGTCGTTGAGCAGGCTGACCTGCATGTCCGCGCCGAACTCGCCGCCGGCCACCTCCGCATGCTGGCTGCGAGCGTAACTCAGGCAATGCTCGTAAAGCCGTCGTCCGAGCTCGGGCCGGGCCGCGCCGCTGAAGCTGGGGCGGTTGCCGCCGCTGGCGTCCGCCGCCAGCGTGAACTGCGAGACGATCAGCAGGCCGCCGCCGACGTCCTGCAGGCTCAGATTCATCTTGCCGGCGGCATCGCCGAAGATGCGCAGCTTCAGCACCTTGGCAATCAGCTTTTCGGCCAGCGCTTCGCTGTCCTCGGGCTCGGCGCAGACCAGCAGCAGAATGCCGGGGCCGATCCGGCCGACGGTCTGGCCGGCCACATCGACCCGGGCCTCACTGACTCTTTGCAATACCGCGATCACGCTCACTCCTTCTGATTTTCAAAATGGGCTTCGACATCCAGCGGCAGCAGCTGGATGCTGGCGCGCAGCCCCGGCACCGCCGCCATCAGCGCCTGCTCGACTGCGTTGCGCAGCTCGGCCGCCCGACCCAGGGTCCAGGACGGGGGCATGTGCATATGCAGATCGACAAAACGGCGCTGGCCGGCGGCCCGGGTGGCTACATGGTCGAAGCGCACCGTCGCGTCGGCATAGCCGTCCAGCACCTGGCGGATGCTGGCCTGGACCTCGGCGTCCAACGCCTCGTCCATCAGGCCGGAACTCGAGTCACGCACCAGGCGATAGCCCTCGCGCAGGATATTGCCCGCCACCAACAGGGCCAGCAGCGGGTCCAGCCACAGCCAGCCCGTCAGCAGCACGCCGATCAGGCCCAGCACGACGCCGGCCGAGGTCCAGACATCGGTGAACAGATGGCGGGCGTCGGCCTCCAGCGCGGCCGAGCGGTGCTGGCGCGCCTTCTTGAGCATGGCCCAGGCCAGTCCTCCATTGAGCGCCGAGCTGAGCACGGCCAGCGCCACACCCAGGCCTATGGCCTCGACCGGCTGCGGGTCCAGCAGCCGCTGCAGCGCCGCCCAGGCAATGCCCAGGCCGGCGGCAAGAATCAGCACACCCTCGAAGCCGCTGGAGAAGTACTCGGCCTTGTGGTGGCCGTAGGGGTGGTCGGCATCGGGCGGGCGCGCCGCGATCGTCACCATCGCCAGCGCGAACAGGGCGCCGGCCAGATTGACCAGGGACTCCAGCGCATCGGCGGCCAGGCTGACCGAGCCGGTCCACCACCAGGCGGCGGTCTTCAAGATGATGGTGGCCAGGGCCACCGCCACCGAGAGCTTCAAATAGGCGCTGACTTGCATGCAGGCATTGTCGCGGCTGGGCCGAGCCCGGCCCCTACAATGAATTCGCTCCTCAACTTGCAGCGACAACCGACACCATGAAGACCGAGCCCCCTGCTGCCGCTCTGCCGGCGCACCAGTTTGCCGATGTTTCGCATATCGCCCCGCGCGACAAGGCCGAGATCCTGTCCCAGGCCCTGCCGTACATCCGCAAATTCCATGGCAAGACCATCGTCATCAAGTACGGCGGCAATGCAATGACCGATCCGGCCCTGCAGCAGGACTTCGCCGAGGATGTGGTGCTGCTGAAGCTGGTGGGCCTGAATCCGGTGGTCGTGCATGGCGGCGGCCCGCAGATCGAGGGCGCGCTGAGCCGTCTGGGCAAGAAGGGCCAGTTCATCCAGGGCATGCGAGTCACCGACGAAGAGACCATGGAGGTGGTCGAGTGGGTGCTGGCCGGCCAGGTGCAGCAGGACATCGTCGGCCTGATCAATGTGGCCGGTGGCAAGGCCGTGGGCCTGACCGGCCGCGACGGCGGCATGATCCGCGCCCGCAAGCTGAAGATGGTGGACAAGGACGACCCGAGCAAGGAGCACGATGTCGGCCAGGTCGGCGACATCGTCGCGATCGACCCCAGCGTCGTGAAGGCACTGCAGGACGACCAGTTCATCCCGGTGATCAGCCCGATCGGCTTCGGCGAGGAGAACGAGAGCTACAACATCAACGCCGATGTCGTGGCCGGCAAGCTGGCCGAGGTGCTGAAGGCCGAGAAGCTGGTGCTGCTGACCAACACGCCGGGCGTGCTCGACAAGGCCGGCAATCTGCTGACCGACCTGAGTGCGCGCGAGATCGACGCGCTGTTCGCCGACGGCACCCTGTCCGGCGGCATGCTGCCCAAGATCGCCTCGGCGCTGGACGCGGCCAAGAGCGGGGTCAACGCGGTCCACATCATCGACGGGCGGGTGCCGCATGCGATGCTGCTGGAGATCCTGTCCGATCAGGCTTATGGAACGATGATCCGGTCCCACTGAGGTGAGCGGCAAGCGCCGGCCGGTCTGGCTGTTCGACCTCGACAACACGGTCCACAATGCCTCGCACCATGTGTTCGGGGCGCTCAATGTGGCGATGACCGACTACATCGAGAGCCATGTCGGCGTCGAGCGCGCCGAGGCGAATCGGCTGCGTGCGCTCTACTGGTCTCGCTATGGGGCGACCCTGCTGGGCCTGGTGCGCCATCATGGCGTCAGCGTGCCGCATTTCCTGGCCGAAACCCATGCCCTGCCGGGGCTGGAGGGCCTGGTCCACAGCCATGCCCATGACTTGGCCGCGCTCAGGCGCCTGCCGGGCCGCAAGATCCTGCTGACCAATGCGCCGGCCGCCTATGCGCGGCGGGTGCTGGCGGCGCTGGGTCTGCAGCGCTGTTTCGAGCGGGTCATCGGCTTCGAGGAGATGCGCATGTTCGGCGAGCACCGGCCCAAGCCCGATGCGCGGATGTTCCGCCATATCGCCGCCCGGCACCGCCTGCGCCTGGCCGACTGTGTGCTGGTCGAGGACACCTTGATCCATCAGAAGTCGGCCCGCTCGGTCGGCATGCAGACGGTCTGGATGCAGCGCTGGGCGCGCCAGGCCCTGCATGGCCCCGAAGCCAGCGCGCGGATGCGGCGCCGGCCGGCCTATGTGGGGCGCCGGATCGGCCAGCTTGGCAAGTTGCTGCGCTGAACGCCTCTTGGCAATCCCCAGAATCTTGCTGTTCCGGCGACACGATCACCCCCGCATTGGGGGTAAGTTGCGGCTTGCGGCTGCTGGGTCTGGGCCGCAGAATGGCCCGGTCATTTGCCTGAGCCAGATATGCCCGACTTCTCCGTGCTGATTGTGGAAGATCAGGCCAGATTCCGCGATGCCTTCCAGCTCGCCCTGGCCAGTGTTCCCGATATCGAACTGCTGGGCATCGCGCCCGACCTGCCTCAGGGCCGCAAACTTTTTGACCAGACCCAGCCCGACGTGCTGCTGGTCGACCTGGACCTGCCCGGCGGCAGCGGCATCGAGCTGATACGCCATGCGGCGCAGACCCGGCCGCAATGCGATGTGATGGTGATCTCGGTGTTCGGCGACGAGCAGCATGTGCTGTCCAGCATCGAGGCCGGCGCCACCGGCTATCTGCTGAAGGACTCGCTGGCGCTGGACCTGGCCGGCCAGCTGCGCACGCTGCGCTCCGGCGGCAGCCCGATCAGCCCGGTGATCGCGCGGCGCCTGCTGCTGCGCCTGGCGCCCGGCGCCGGCTCGGCACCGGCCGTGCCGCTGCTGGAGGACGAGTCGGCGGTGGCGCTGTCCGAGCAGGAGTCGCGCGTGCTGCATCTGGCGGCCAAGGGTTTCACCTTTGACGAGATCGCCCAGTTCATGCAGGTCTCGCCGCACACGGTGATGACTTATGTGAAGCGCATCTACCGCAAGCTGCAGGTGCGCTCCAAGGTGGAAGCCATTTACGAAGCCCGCCGGCTGGGCTGGCTGCGCGACTAGCCGGCGCGCGCGCGGCCTGTGCCAGAATCGGCGCAAACCTCCCGCCCGCACCGCTCGATGCACGCATCCCCTACCGACATGACGGATCCCGCGCCCGGCGCCGCAGGCCTGGGCCATGGCGAGCCGGCCAGTCCGCGCAAGCGGCCGCGTCCCGGCGAGCGCCGTGTGCAGATCCTGCAGACCCTGGCCGGCATGCTGGAGCAGCCCGGCTCCGAGCGCATCACCACCGCCGCGCTGGCCGCCAAGCTGGAGGTCAGCGAGGCCGCGCTGTACCGGCATTTCGCCAGCAAGGCGCAGATGTTCGAGGGCCTGATCGAGTTCATCGAGAGCAGCGTGTTCACGCTGGTCACGCAGATCACCGAGCGCGAAGGGTCAGGTCTTGCACAGGCGCAGAAGATCGTCTCGGTGCTGCTGCAGTTCGGCGAGCGCAACCCCGGCATGACCCGGGTGATGGTGGGCGATGCGCTGGTCTATGAGAACGAGCGCCTGGTGGCGCGCATGAACCAGTTCTTCGACCGCATCGAGTCCTCGCTGCGCCAATGCCTGCGGGCCGCCGCCGAGGCGGCCGGCTCCAGCACCCCAACCGTGCAGGCCAATGCCCAGGCCTCGGTGCTGGTCAGCTTCATCATCGGCCGGCTGCAGCGCTATGCGCGCTCGGGCTTCAAGCGCGCGCCCAGCGAGCAGCTGGAAGCGGCGCTGCGCATGCTGGCCGGCTGAGCTGCCCGGCGGCCCGCCGGCTGCCCCAGTAAACTGCGGGCCTATGTCTGCAGTCGAACACCTGATCGCGCGCGCCGAGGCGCTGCTTGGCCGGCTCGAAGCCGTCTTGCCCCAGCCCCTGATGGCGCCCGACTGGGCGGCGTCGGTGGCGTTTCGCTATCGCAAGCGCAATGGCCGCCCGCAGCTGGAGCCGGTGCGCCATGTTGCCCCTATCCGCCTGCAGGACCTGAAAGAGGTCGAGGCGCAGAAGGAGAAGCTGCTGCGCAATACCGAGCAGTTCGTCGCCGGCCGGCCCGCCAACAATGTGCTGCTGACCGGCGCCCGCGGCACCGGAAAAAGCTCGCTGATCAAGGCCTGCCTGAATGAATTCGCGGACCGGGGGCTGCGCCTGATCGAGGTCGACAAGAGCGATCTGGTCGAGCTGCCGGATCTGGTCGATCTGGTGGCCGAGCGGCCCGAGCGTTTCGTGATCTTCTGCGACGACCTGTCGTTCGACGAGGGCGAGCTGGGCTACAAGGCGCTGAAGTCCATGCTGGACGGCTCGATCTCGGTGGCCGGCGACAACGTGCTGATCTACGCGACCAGCAACCGCCGCCATCTGCTGCCCGAGCAGATGAAGGACAACCTGGCGGTCAAGTACGACGAGAACGGCGAGCTGCATCCCGGCGAGGCGATCGAGGAGAAGATCTCGCTGTCCGAGCGCTTCGGCCTGTGGGTCAGCTTCTATCCCTTCAGCCAGCAGGAATATCTGGAGATCTGTGCCCAGTGGCAGCGCTACCACGGCATGGACGAGGCGCAGATCGCGGCCAGCCGCCAGAGCGCGCTGGTCTGGGCGCTGGAGCGCGGCTCGCGCTCGGGCCGGGTGGCCTATCAGTTCGCGCGTGATCTGGCCGGGCGGGGGCAGCTCGAGAGCCTGCCGTCCAGCACCATCCATGGCGATGCACCGGAGGGTCTGGACGATGTCTGAGCGGGTTGCTGTGGATGTGGCCGTCGGCGTGCTGCTCGAGCGCGATGCGGCGGGCCGGGAAGGGCGCTTTTTGCTGACCTCGCGGCCCGAGGGCAAGGTCTATGCCGGCTACTGGGAGTTTCCGGGCGGCAAGCTGGAGGCCGGCGAGAGCGTCGAGCAGGCGCTCAAGCGCGAGCTGCACGAGGAACTGGGCATCACGATAGGCGCGGCCCACCCCTGGAAGATCGAGCTGATGGACTATCCCCATGCCCGCGTGCGCCTGCATTTCTGCAAGGTGTTCGACTGGAGCGGCGAGTTCGAGATGCGCGAGCAGCAGGCGATGGCCTGGCAGGCGCTGCCGGTGCAGATGCAGCCGGTGCTGCCGGGCACGATCCCGGTGCTGCAATGGTTCGCCGCCGAGCGCGGCCACGAGGGCCCCACCCATCTGGGCTGAGTACACTGTGACCATGAACTGGTTGGATCAAATCAAGTGGGACGCCGCCGGTCTGGTGCCGGTGATCGCCCAGGAGAAGGACAGCGGCGATGTGCTGATGTTCGCCTGGATGAACCGCGAGGCCTTGCAGCGCACCGCCGAGCTGGGCCAGGCGGTCTACTGGAGCCGCTCGCGCAACAGGCTCTGGCACAAGGGCGAGGAGTCCGGCCATCTGCAGATCGTCCATGAGCTGCGCATGGACTGCGACAACGACGTGCTGCTGCTGAAGATCACCCAGCAAGGGCATGAGCCCGGCATCGCCTGCCACACCGGCCGCCACAGCTGCTTTTTCCAGCGCTATCAGGACGGCGTCTGGCACAGCGTCGAGCCGGTGCTGAAGGATCCGGAGAGCATCTACCAATGAGCGATAGCGACAGCCTGGCCAAACTCGCGGCGGTGATCGAGTCCCGCAAGCCGGCCAACGGGGGCGACCCCGGCGCCAGCTATGTGGCCAAACTCTTCGACAAGGGCACCGACGCGATCCTGAAGAAGATCGGCGAAGAGGCCACCGAGCTGGTGATGGCGGCCAAGGACGGCGATGCGCAGAAGATCGTCTACGAGACCGCCGATCTGTGGTTTCACTCGATGATTGCGCTGGCCCAGTTCGGGCTCAAACCGGCCGATGTGCTGGCCGAGCTGGAGCGGCGTGAGGGCCTGTCGGGCCTGCAGGAATTTGCACAACGCACAGGGAAGGGCTGAGTCATGAACCAGACGGTCGAGACGGTGGTGCTGGACCCGGCGCGCGCGCAAAGCCTGCGCAGCATCGGCATCGTCAGCTACATCCTGCACACCATTGTCGCGGTCGGCGCGGTGCTGCCCGGTGTGCAGGCCAGCGTGCTGCTGCTGATCGTGGCAGTCATCATCGACCTGGTCAAGCGCGACGAGGCCGCCGGCACCTGGCAGGCCTCGCACTTCAGCTGGCGCCTGCGCAGCGTGGTCTGGGCCGGCGTGCTGTATGCGCTGACCCTGCCGCTGTGGTTTCTGTTCCTGATCCCGGGCTGGATCGCCTGGGCCCTGATCTCGATCTGGTTCCTCTACCGCATTGTGCGTGGCTGGACCACGATGAATGCCAATCAAGCGATGCCGCGATGACTCACGATCCCAACTGCCTTTTCTGCAAGATTGTTGCCGGCCAGATTCCGTCGAAAAAGGTCTACGAGGACGAGCAGGTGCTGGTGTTTCACGACATCCATCCCTGGGCGCCGGTTCATATCCTGCTGATCCCCAAGCTGCATATCGCCAGCATGGCCGAGGTGGGGCCCGAGCATGCGGCGCTGCTGGGCCATATGACGGCTCTGGTGCCGCGGCTGATGCGCGAGCTTGGTGTGAGCAACGGATTCCGCACCGTGATCAACACCGGCCCCGACGGCGGCCAGGAGGTCTATCACCTGCATATGCATGCGATGGGTGGTCCCCGCCCCTGGCTCAAGGGCTGAGCCGCGTCAGGGCGGCAATAGCCATCCCCGCTGATTTGTCATGCGCGCCAACTAGAATGGCCGCTTCGTTTCCAGGAGATAACTATGGGTTCGTTCAGCATTTGGCACTGGCTCGTCGTGCTGGTGATTGTGGTGCTGGTGTTCGGCACGAAAAAGCTCAAGAACATGGGTTCGGACCTGGGCTCGGCCGTCAAGGGTTTCAAGGACGGCATGAAGGACGGTGGCAGCAGCGATGCCGCCCAGCCGACCCAGCAGGTGACCAGCCAGAAGACGGCCGACAGCAATACCGTCGACGTCGAGGCCAAGACCAAGTCCTGATTGAGACTGCATGATTGACTTCGGCTTTGACAAACTGGCCCTGATCGGCGCCGTCGCGCTGATCGTGATCGGCCCCGAGCGGCTGCCGCGGGTGGCACGCACGGTGGGCCATCTGCTGGGCAAGGCGCAGCGCTATGTGTCGGACGTCAAGGCCGAGGTGAACCGCTCCATCGAGCTCGAAGAGCTCAAGAAGATGAAAAGCGGCATCGAGGATGCGGCGCGCGATGTCGAGCAATCGGTCAGCAAAGAGATCAACGAGGCCAATCAGGCCTTCGAGCAGAACTGGCATGAAGCCAGTGCCGGCCTGGATGGCGGCAGCACCGATCACGGCTACCAGACCCTGATGCCGCCGCCCGGCTATCAGCGCCCGAAGAAGAACTGGCGCCTCAAGCGCGGTGCCACGCCGCAGTGGTACAAGCAGCGCCAGGGCGTGCGCCAGCATGCCCAATCCGGCGCCGCCCGCGTGGCGCGCTTTCGCCCGCCCCGCAGACCTACATGACCGATTCCCACAAGCCCGACGATGAACTCGCCGGCACCGAGCAGCCTTTTGTCTCGCACCTGATCGAGCTGCGCGACCGCCTGGTGCGCGCCGCCATCGCGGTGGCGGTGTGCTTTGGCGTGCTGGCCCTCTATCCGGGGCCGTCGATGCTGTACGACCTGCTGGCCGCGCCGATGATCGCGAACCTGCCGGCGGGTTCGACCATGATCGCCACCAATGTGATCTCGCCCTTTCTGGTGCCGCTGAAGATCACCTTGATGGCGGCCTTTTTGATCGCGCTGCCGGTGGTGCTCTACCAGGTCTGGGCCTTTGTGGCGCCGGGCCTGTATTCGCACGAGAAGAAGCTGGTCATGCCGCTGGTGGTGTCCAGCACGCTGCTGTTCTTCGTCGGCGTGGCGTTCTGCTATTTCTTCGTGTTCGGCCAGGTCTTCAAGTTCATCCAGAGCTTCGCGCCCAAGAGCATCACGGCGGCGCCCGATATCGAGGCCTACCTGAGCTTTGTGATGAGCATGTTCATCGCCTTCGGCGCGGCCTTCGAGGTGCCGGTGGTGGTGGTGGTGCTGGCCCGCATGGGCATCGTCACGGTCGAGAAGCTGCGCGAGTTCCGCGGCTACTTCATCGTCGTGGCCTTCATCATCGCGGCCGTGATCACGCCGCCCGATGTGGTGTCGCAGCTGGCCTTGGCCATCCCGATGTGCCTGCTCTACGAGGTCGGCATCTGGGCATCCGGCTTTTTCATCCGCTACTCCAAGGCGCCGGACTCGGCCACCGATCAGCCCTGAGCTGAGCGCTAGTCGCGCGCGCCCGGCAGCGGGCGCTGTGCCACCGTCAGCTCGAACTGCATGGCCTTGTCGCCGCGCTGCACCGCGATCGCGGCGCTGGACTGCGGCTTCAGCGCCGCCACCGCCGCCAGCAGGTCCGCCGGGCTCAGCACCTGGGTGCCGCCGACCTTTGTCACGACATCGCCGGGCTTGATGCCGGCCTTGGCGGCCGGCGCATTGACGACTACCGCGCTGATCAGCACCCCTTCGCGCACCGTCAGCTTGAAGGCCTCGGCAAACTCCGGCGTCAGCTCGCGGGTCTGCACGCCGATCCAGCCACGCGCGACCTGACCGTCCCGTACCAAAGCCTGCATCACCTGCTGCGCGGTGCTGATCGGGATCGCGAAGCCTATGCCCAGGCTGCCGCCGCTGCGCGAGAAGATCGCGGTATTGATGCCCACCAGCCGGCCCTGATCGTCGACCAGGGCGCCGCCCGAGTTGCCCGGATTGATCGCGGCATCGGTCTGGATGAAGTTCTCGAAGGTGTTGATGCCCAGCTGGGTGCGCTTGAGCGCGCTGACGATGCCCGAGGTCACCGTCTGGCCGACATTGAAGGGGTTGCCGATCGCCAGCACCGCATCGCCGACCTGCAGCTGCTCGGCGTCGCCCAGCGCGATCGCCGGCAGGCCGTCGAGCTCGACCTTCAGCACCGCGACATCGGTCTCCGGATCGCTGCCGACCAGGCGCGCCTTGGCCTGCCGGCCGTCGCTGAGCTGCACCTCGATCTCCGAGGCGCCGGCCACCACATGGCTGTTGGTCAGCAGATAGCCGTCGGCCGAGACGATCACGCCCGAGCCCAGGCCGGTCTGCCCGCCGGGCTCGTCGCCGTCGTCCTCGCCGCGCTGGCCGCGCCGCGGCAGGCCGAAGTGAAAACGCCGCCAGGCCTCGTCGTTCTGCGCCGAGCGGCGCGGTGCCTTGCTGGCCGTGACGCTGACCACGGCGGGCGCCGCACGCTGGGCCGCAAGGCGGTAACCCCCACCACCGCTCGCATCGCTGGGGGGGCGGGCGCTCGGCGTGGCCTGGCCCAGGATCACCGTGGGGCGCAGCGGCTCGCCGCGCTCTACCCACTCGGGCCGCAAGGTCGCGACGACAAAGTACAGCGCCAGGCCCACCGTCACGGCCTGGGAGAAAATCAGCCAAATTCTGCGCACCGCCGCTCCTGTCGCCATGCCCAACCGCCACACCCTCGATGCCCACCTCAGCCAGTTACTCGAGGTGCCTCGTTTCAAAGATTATGGGCCGAACGGTCTGCAGGTGGAGGGACGCGAGGAGATACGCCATCTCGTCTGCGGTGTTACCGCCAGCCTGGCCCTGATCGATGCGGCGATTGCCAGCGGCGCCGATGCCATCCTGGTACACCACGGCCTGTTCTGGCGCGGCCAGGACGGCCGCGTCACCGGCTGGATGAAGCAGCGCCTGCACAAGCTGCTGGTGCATGAGATCAATCTGTTCGCCTACCACCTGCCGCTCGATGCCCACCCCGAGCTGGGCAATAACGCGCAGCTGGGCCGGCTGTTCGGCTGGCAGGCCGAGCAGCGCTTTGGCGATCAGGAGCTGGGTTTTGCCGGGCCCCTGAGCGCGCCGCAAAGCCTGGACGAGTTGCGCCGGCAGATGGGTGCGGCGCTGGGCCGCGAGGTGCTGGCCGTGCCCGGCGACGGCCGGCCGCTGCGCCGCGTGGCCTGGTGCACCGGCGGGGCCCAGGGCTATTTCGAGGCCGCGATCGCGGCCGGCGCCGATGTCTTCGTGACCGGCGAGATCTCCGAGCCGCAGGCCCATTACGCCGCCGAGACCGGCGTGGCCTTCATCGCCGCCGGCCACCACGCGACCGAGCGCTATGGTGTGCAGGCGCTGGCGCAGCGCCTGGCCACGGACTTCGGCCTGAGCCAGCAGTTCATCGACATCCCGAATCCCGCCTGAACGATGGCGTCGCTCAGCCCGGCTGCGCGGCGATCCAGGCGCGCACCCGCTGCTCCAGCAGACCCAGCGGCAGCTGGCCCTGGTCCAGCAACACCATATGGAAGCGGCGCAGATCGAAGCGGGCACCGAGCTGCGCTTGGGCCAGTTCGCGCAGCTCCAGAATCTTCAGCTGGCCGGTCATATAGGCCAGGGCCTGGCCGGGCTGGGCCAGATAGCGGTCGACCTCGGCATTCATGAAGACCGGGTCCTGGCCGGTTTCTTCGAGCATATAGGCCAGCGCCCGCTCGCGGCTCCAACCCAGCGCATGCATGCCGGTGTCGACCACCAGGCGGGCCGCGCGGAACATCTGGGCCTGCAGATGGCCGAAGCGGCTGTAGGGGTCGCGGTACAGGCCCAGGTCCTTGCCCAGGGTCTCGGCATACAGGGCCCAACCCTCGCCATAGGCGGTGTAGAAGCTGCTGCGCCGGAAGGCCGGCAGCTCGCCGAGCTCGCGCTGGCGGGCGTTCTGCAGATGGTGACCGGGCACGGTCTCGTGCGCGACCAGGGTCTCCAGCGCCCAGATCGGGCGGCGCTTGTAGGCCAGCACATTGGCGTTGAACCAGCCCGGCGTGCTGCCGTCCAGCGAGGGGCCGTTGTAGTTCTCGGCCGCGCCCTCGCCCATATGGGCCGGCATCGCCCGCACCCCATAGGGCGCGCGCGGCAGTTCGGCAAAGAGCCTGGGCAGCTCGGGGTCGATGCGCTTGCTGATCTCGCGGTAGGCCGCCAGCAAGGCCTCGCCATTGGGGTGGAAGAACTTCGGTTCGCTGTAGAGGTATTTGAAGAACTGCTGGCGGTCGCCGGCGAAGCCGACCTCGCGGCGCACCGCCTCCATCTCGGCGCGCAGGCGCTCGACCTGGCGCAGCCCGATGTCATGGACCTGTTGCGGGCTCAGGTCCAGCGTGGTGTTGCGGCGCACCAGCGCCGCATAGACCTGGGCGCCGCCGGGATAGCGACCGAGCCCGCCGGCGGCCGGGGCCTTGGGCAGGTATTCCTCCTTGATGAAGCGGCGCAGACGCTGCATCGCCGGATAGACCTGCTGCTGCAGCGCCTGCCGGCCCTGCTGGCGCAGCGCGTCGCGCTGGGCCTCGGCGATGCCGGGGCCCAGCTTGTCGAAAGGCTCGAACAAGGGGCTGCGCGTCACATCCTCGCTCAGCTGTCCGTCCAGCTGGGCCAGCGCGCGCGCCAGCACCGGCTGCGGGCTGACCCAGCCCAGCGCCAGGCCGCGGCGCAGGCTCTCGATCTCCTGGTCGACCCGCAGCGGATAGGCGGCCAGCCGGGCCAGCAGCTGCCGGACCTGGGCCTCGCTGGCGGTGGGCGTGGCGCGCATCAGATTGGCCAGCCCCGACTGGAAGCCCCATAGCGAGCCCAGGCTCAGTGTGCGATAGCCCTCGAAAGCCTGGAACTCGATCTCGCCTTGCTGGCGGTCGATGAAGATCTGCAGCGACACGCGGTCGCGCTCATCCAAAGCAGCCACATCGATGGCCTGCGCGCGCTTCAGCAGCTCCCGCGCATAGGCGTCCTGGGCCGCGACGGCGGCCGGCGAGCGGTCGCTCAGGCGGTCGTTGAAGCGGTGGTCGCCGCGCACCGTGGCCCATTCCGGGGCTTGGCGGGCGCCTTGCTCCCAGGCTTCGTCGAACAGCGCGTGCAGCTTTTGTGCGGCCGGATTGGCCCAGCTGGCGTTGGGCCCCAGTCCGCCCAGGGCCAAGCTCAGGACGGTCGCCAGGGTGTGGCGGTGGATGCGGGATGGCAGGTAGGCCATGCGAAGCTCCTTGATTTGTCGGTCGCGCGAGTCTGCCACTGCACGCCTGCTCTGGGGGTCAGGACTTGCCCATGAAACAATGAGGCGATGAGTGAGAGCAAAACCCTGTTGATCAGCATGGGCGATGCCTGCGGCATCGGCCCCGAGATCGCCGTGGCGGCCTGGGCGGCCGAGGCGCGGCGCGAGGATCTGTGCCTGGTCGGCGATGTCGGTGTGCTGCGCCGTGCGGTTGCCTGGCAGGGCCTGAGCCTGCCGGTGGCACGGCTGGCCTCGCCGGACGAGCTGGCGGGCTTGCCGCCCGACTGTCTGCCGGTCTGGCAGCCCGAGGGCCTGCCGGCCGATCTGCTGGACTGCCCGGTGGGCCGCATCGACGCGCGCGCCGGCCGCGCGGCGGCGGTCTGCATCGAGGCGGCGGTCGCGGCCATCCAGGCCGGCCAGGCGGCAGGTCTCGTGACCGCGCCGCTGCACAAGGAGGCCCTGCATGCAGCCGGGGTGGACTATCCCGGCCATACCGAGATGCTGCAGGCCCTGGCCGCGCCAGGGGGCGCGGCGCCGCCGCCGGTGCGCATGATGCTGGCCAACGAGGAGCTGCGCACGGTGCTGGTGACCATCCATATGGCGCTGCGCGAGGCCATCGACATGCTCAACATCGAGCGGGTGCTGCAGACCCTGCAGATCAGCGATGCCGCGCTGCGCCGCTTCGGGCTCACAGCACCGCGCATCGCGGTCGCGGGCCTGAACCCCCATGCCGGCGAGGGCGGGCTGTTCGGCCGCGAGGAAATCGACATCATCGCGCCGGCTATTCGCCTGGCACGCCAGCAGGGCATCGCCGCCAGCGGCCCCTATGCGCCCGACACCATCTTCATGCGTGCCCGCAACACGCCCACCCACCCCGGCGAGTTCGATCTGGTCGTCGCGATGACGCACGACCATGGCCTGATCCCGGTCAAGTACCTGGGCGTCGAGCAGGGCGTCAACGTGACCCTGGGTCTGCCCTTCGTGCGCACCAGCCCCGACCACGGCACGGCCTTCGATATCGCCGGCACGGGCCGCGCCGATGCGTCCAGCATGGGGGCGGCCATTCGCATGGCGCGCCGGCTGATCAGCTAGGTCTTGCCGCTCAGCTCGGCCAGCTGCTTGCGCGCGCGCGCGGTGGCGCGCTCCAGCAGATGGGCGTTCTCGAAGGCCTTGAGCCGGCCGGACTCGCACAGGCGCTTCAGCATGCGCGCCGTCATCGTGACGGTCTCCTGGTGCTTGTGGCCCTGGGTGAAGATGAAGAAGCTGTGGCCGGCGCTGATATGGGCCAGGCGCACCTTGCGCCAGGCCTCGCCGGTGTTCATCTGGTAGGCGAAGCCCAGCTGCAGATGCTCGATCAGCAGCTCGCCCTCGCTGGGCTCGGGCGCCTCGGCGGCGGGCAGGCCGTCGATGCTGATGTCGACGGCGGCCAGCGGCGCCTCGGCGCTCAGGTCGATGTCGATCTGGCCGTCCCAGTCGACCCGGCTTTCCTGCATCAGGCCCAGGCGCTTGGCTTCGTCGGGGGTCAGGCGTTGCGCCAGGTCCAGATCGCCCGGTACCGAGACCGGTGCGCCGGCCGGGGGCAGGTCTTGCTCGGAGGGCGGCGCGCAGCCGAACACGCCTTCGAGCTGCTTGACCAGCAGATTGTGGTCCAGCGGTGACAGGCCCTGGCCCTTCAGCGACTCGGCATGGGCCGGCAACAGCTCGCCGAAGAAGGCCTTGCGGCCGCTCTCGGGCCAGGCGATCAGGTCCAGCCCTTCGTTGAGGGTGCGCATCAGCACCGGCAGCTGACTCAGAAAGGTCTGGCGCTGGGCCGTGCCGCTCTTGGGCTGCACGCTCATCACCAGGTCGCGGCCCAGCTGGCGCAGGCGCATCGCGCGCTCTGTGCTGCCCTCGCGGCTGGCCAGCACGATGGCCTGGCTCCAGACCTGGGACAGGAACTCGCGCAGGAACTCCGGCATCGGCACCGGGCCCAGCGCGGCCTGCAACTGCTGCATATAGCGCTGCTGCAGACGCAGATCGGTTTCCTTGCGCTCGATCAGCGCGGCGGCGTCGCCCTGGGCCTGCAGGGCCTTGGCGGTCTGGTCGGCGATGAATTGTTCGAGCGCGTCGAGCTTGCTCTCGTAGACATCCATGCGGTCGAAGTCGCCATTGGCGACCTCCTGCACCAGCTCGCGCACATGGCTGAGGAAGTCGCGGCCCGGGTCTTCCGAAAAATCATCGAAGGCGCAGGCCAGCGAGGCGACGCGGTTGATGAAGCGGCGCACCGGATGGCGGCGCGAGGAGAAGAAGGTCCGGTCGCCCAGCGCCACGCGCAGCACCGGCAGCTGCAGCCGCGCCAGCAGGCGGGCCATCTGCGGCGGTACCTTGGGGTCGGACAGGATCTGGTCGAACAGGCTGCCGACCACATCGATCACCATATGGTCGAGGTTGCCGGTCGCGGCCTGGCGCAGCTCGTCGCGGTGCAGATGGATCAGATTGGGCGGCATCGGCATGCCGCCGCCGCCACCGGCCCAGGCCGCGTCGCCGTAGTCCTCGCCCCAGTTGCTGACGGGGCCGCCGGCCGTGCTCGCACCCGGCGGCGCCTGCACGCTGGGCAGATAGGCCAGGCGGCGCAGCAGCTCCATCATCTGCGCATCGACCGCGCCCATCGTGCCGGGGCTGCCGCCACGCCTGCTCATGCCAGGGGCGCCGCCATGGCCGCCGCCTGCGTAAGCGCCACCATGTCCGCCGAGCTCGCCCATGCGGCTGTGGCCGGTCTGGCCGGGTGACTGCGAATGGCCGGAATGGGCCGCGTGGGCCGAATGCGATGAGTGCACCGAATGACCGCCGACATCGACGCCGCGCACCCGCAGATCCTGCGGTCGCAGGCCGCGGCTGCGGAACAGCTCGACGATGTCGGCATAGCAGCTGCGCATCTCGTGGGCCAGCGCGCGCGTCATCTCGTCGATCAGGATCTGTCGGGTCTGCTCATCGTCGGTGACCGCATGCACGGCGTCCAGCAAGGCCTGGGCGACCAGTTCGGGGCGCAACGGGTTGCGCTGCTCCTTGCTGTCGGGGGCGCTGCCCAGTGCCGACATATAGGACTCGACCTCGCGCAGCTCCCACTCGCTCTGGTGGCCGATGGCCAGGCCGATCCGGTCGGCCGCCACCATCGCGTCGACGGCGTCGTCATCCATCAGCGAGAGCTCGGTCCAGGCCTGGGTGCTCTTGCGCGCCCCCGGCTCGACCTTGGGCTTTTGCTCGCCCGCCATCTGGGTGCGCAGGCTTTGGTAGAAACGTTGGCCGAACAAGGCCTGCTGCTTGCGGAACAGGAACTGGGCCGACAGCAGGGCGTCGCGGCGCTTGATCTGGCCAGCCGACAGGGCCGCCATGCCCATGCCTTCGGCGCCGCGCTCGGCCGCTTGCTCGGCCGCGGTGCGTATGCGCTGCAGTGCGGCTTCCAGATGCGGATTGAGGCGTGGTTCGGGCGAGTTCATGGCTGCGTGTGGACCGCCTGTGGCCAATTTGCCACAGCTTATATCGGCAAGTATCGCGCCAAAGCCTGCGTCGAGCCGGCGAGGGCGTGCGAGCACCGGCGCGGCGCTGCCAAATAACTGACAGGCCGCTACCTGTTACCGCTGCTTACTGCTGCTCAGCGGCGCTGCAGGGCGTCACGGATTTCGCGCAGCAGCTGGATGTCCTCGGGCGTCGGGGCCGGTTCGGCCGGCGCCGGCGCGGGGGCGCTCTCGCGCTTGAGGCGGTTGATCTGCTTGACCATCAGGAAAATGATGAAGGCCAGGATGATGAAGTTCAGCAACACGGTCAGGAAGCTGCCATAGGCGAACAGCGGTACGCCGGCCTTGCTGAGGGCCTCGAAGCTCATCGGGCCTTTGAAGTCGGCCGGCGGATCGGCCAGCATGATGAAGTAGTTGGAAAAGTCCAGGCCACCGACCACGCGCCCGACCAGCGGCATGATCAAATGATTGACGACCGAATCGACAATCTTGCCGAATGCGGCGCCGATGATGACGCCCACCGCCAGGTCGACGACATTGCCCTTGACCGCAAACTCCTTGAACTCCGTCATGAACCCCATGGGTCTCTCCTCTGTAGCAATGCCGGGATTGTGCCCGCGCTGCGGCGCGCGAAATCGGGTCGAATACGGCTTCTGTGGTGCGCATGAGGCGCGCTTCGCGTCGTCTCCAATGGTTGGAAGCGATGGCGTCCGTTAGAATCCTCGGTTGCCCCCGATCAGAAGTCTCGTTTGAGGACCCTCATGAGTGACCAGCAAGTGGACCAAGGCAAGCGCACCTGGCTCATCGCCACCGGTTGTGCCGGCGCCGTTGGCGGCGTTGCCACCGCCGTGCCCTTTGTCAGTACTTTCACGCCCTCCGAGCGCGCCAAGGCCGCCGGAGCTGCCGTTGAAGTCGATATCAGCGCCCTGAAGCCGGGTGAGAAGCTCACCGTGGAGTGGCGCGGCAAGCCGGTCTGGGTGGTGCGTCGCACGCCCGAGCAGCTGGCGGCGCTGAAGGGCATCGACCCGCAGCTGGCCGATCCGGCCTCGGATCGCACCGCCTATCCGACGCCTGCCTACGCCAAGAACGAGGCGCGCGCGATCAAGCCGGAGTATCTGGTGGTCGTGGGCATCTGCTCGCATCTGGGCTGCTCGCCCAGCGACAAGTTCCAGACCGGCGCGCAGCCCTCGCTGCCGGACGACTGGCATGGCGGCTTCCTGTGCCCCTGCCACGGCTCGACCTTCGATATGGCCGGTCGCGTCTTCAAGAACAAGCCGGCGCCCGACAACCTCGAAGTGCCGCCCCACATGTACCTGTCCGACACCAAGCTCTTGATTGGTGAAGACAAGCAAGCCTGAAGCTAAAGGACAGAGGTCAACATGGCTGAATTCAAAGAAGCTCCCGCCGGTGCTCCGATCGGCGAAAAGCTGCTGACCTGGGTGGACAACCGTTTCCCAGCATCCAAGCTCTACAAAGAGCATCTCTCCGAATACTACGCACCGAAGAACTTCAACTGGTGGTACATCTTCGGCTCGCTGGCCCTGCTGGTGCTGGTGATCCAGATCGTCACCGGCATCTTCCTGGTGATGCACTACAAGCCGGACGCGGCGCTGGCCTTTGCCTCGGTCGAGTACATCATGCGTGATGTGCCCTGGGGCTGGCTGATCCGCTATATGCACTCGACCGGGGCCTCGGCCTTCTTCGTCGTGGTCTATCTGCACATGTTCCGCGGCCTGATCTACGGCTCCTACCGCAAGCCGCGCGAGCTGGTCTGGATCTTCGGTTGCGGCATCTTTCTGTGCCTGATGGGCGAGGCCTTCATGGGCTATCTGCTGCCCTGGGGCCAGATGTCCTACTGGGGCGCGCAGGTGATCGTGAACCTGTTCGCCGCCGTGCCTTTCGTCGGTGAAGACCTGGCCCTGCTGATCCGCGGCGACTTCGTCGTCAGCGATGCGACGCTGAACCGCTTCTTCAGCTTCCACGTCATTGCGATCCCGCTGGTGTTGCTGGGCCTGGTGGTGGCGCACATCATCGCGCTGCACGAGGTCGGCTCGAACAACCCCGACGGCGTCGAGATCAAGGCCAAGAAGGATGCGTCGGGCAAGCCGCTGGACGGCATCGCCTTCCATCCCTACTACACGGTGCACGACATCTTCGGCGTCGGCCTGTTCCTGATGGTGTTCACCGCCATCATCTTCTTTGCCCCGGAGATGGGCGGCTATTTCCTGGAGTACAACAACTTCATCCCGGCCGACCCGCTGAAGACACCGGCGCATATCGCCCCGGTCTGGTACTTCACGCCTTACTACTCGATGCTGCGCGCCACCACTGACCCGATGGTCAATGTGCTGGTGGGTCTGGTCGGCGCGGCGGTGGTGCTGGCCTGGCTGAAGAGCGGCTTCTCGACCAAGGGCAAGATTGCCGCCACCGTGGTGGCCCTGGTCGCGATGGCTTTGCTGAAGACCTTCGACGCCAAGTTCTGGGGCGTGGTCGTGATGGGCGGCGCGGTCGTGATCCTGTTCTTCCTGCCCTGGCTGGATCACAGCCCGGTCAAGTCGATCCGCTATCGCCCCGACTGGCACAAGTATGTGTACGCCGTGTTTGTCGTGTTCTTCCTGGTGCTGGGCTATCTGGGCATCAAGCCGCCCAGCGATATCGGCACCCTGATCGCGCAGATCGGCACGCTGTTCTATTTCGGCTTCTTCCTGCTGATGCCCTGGTGGAGCAAGCTGGGCACGCCCAAGCCCGTGCCTGACCGTGTGACCTTCCACGCCCACTGAGCATCGGAGTTCCAAGAATGAAAAAATTCATTGCTACGCTGCTGACCTCGCTGGCGCTGAGCGCCGGGCTGGTGTCGGGCGCTTCGGCCGCCGGCGGCGGCATCGAGTGGGACAAGTTTCCCAAGGAGAAGATGACGGACATGGCCGCGCTGCAAAACGGCGCCAAGCTCTTCGTCAACTACTGCCTGAACTGCCACTCGGCCGCCTTCATGCGCTACAACCGGCTGGCCGACATCGGCCTGAGCGAGGCGCAGATCAAGAGCAATCTGATGTTCGCCAGCGACAAGGTCGGCGACACGATGAAGATCTCGCTGGACCCCAAGCAGGCAAAGGACTTCTTCGGTGCCACGCCGCCGGACCTGACCGTGATCGCGCGCTCGCGTGCGGCCGCCGGCCAGGGCTCGGGTGCGGACTATCTGTACACCTATCTGCGCACCTACTACCGCGACGACACCAAGGCCACCGGCTGGAACAATATGGCCTTCCCCAGCGTGGCCATGCCGCATGTGCTGTGGGAGCTGCAGGGCCAGCGTGCCGCCAAGTTCGCTGACGAACCCGATCCGCATGACGCCAGCAAGACCGTCCATGTGTTCAAGGGCTATGAGCAGCTGACCCCGGGCAAGCTGAACCCCCAGCAGTTCGACGAGGCGATGGCCGACCTGGTCGCCTATCTGCAGTGGATGGGCGAGCCGGCGCAGTCCCAGCGCTTCCGTCTGGGCGTGCTGGTGCTGCTGTTCCTCAGCGTGTTCACGTTGTTCGCCTGGCGTCTGAACGCGTCTTACTGGAAAGACGTGAAGTAAGCCTTGCAGGCCCAGCTTGGCCGGGCCTGAGTTGACCGCAGTGGGGCGCCTCGGCCTCCACTGCGTTTGCATTTTGTGCGGTGCTCGTCCAGCATGAGCCCGTGAATCACCCACCGACCTTCTCGGGAGCCTGCCGCCATGATGGTGCTTTATTCTGGAACTACCTGCCCTTATTCGCACCGCTGCCGCTTCGTGCTGTTCGAGAAGGGCATGGACTTCGAAATCCGTGATGTGGACTTGTTCGCCAAGCCCGAAGACATCGCGCTGATGAATCCCTACAACGAGGTGCCCATCCTCGTCGAGCGCGACCTGATCCTGTATGAGTCGCACATCATCAACGAGTACATCGACGAGCGCTTCCCGCATCCGCAGCTGATGCCCGGCGACCCGGTGGCCCGCGCCCGCGTGCGCCTGTTCCTGCTCAATTTCGAGAAGGAGCTGTTCGCTCACGTCAATGTGCTGGAAGGCCGCTCGCAAGCCGTCAAGGCGACCGACAAGCAGCTGGAAAAGGCCCGCGCCCAGATCCGCGACCGCCTGACCCAGCTCGCGCCTATCTTCCTGAAGAACAAGTACATGCTGGGCGACGACTTCTCGATGCTCGACGTGGCCATCGCACCGCTGCTGTGGCGCCTGGACTACTACGGCATCGATATGTCGAAGAACGCCTTGCCGCTGCTGAAGTACGCCGAGCGCATCTTCTCGCGCCCGGCCTATATCGAGGCGCTGACGCCGTCCGAGAAGGTGATGCGCAAGTAAACTGCGACCCCATGGATCAAAGTTCCGATGGCGGCGCGGCCGCCAGCACCTCGACCCGGCCGTATCTGATACGGGCCCTGCACGACTGGTGCACCGACAACGGCTTCACGCCCTATATCGCGGTGCATGTGGATCGTTTCGTGCAGGTTCCGAACGAGTACGTCAGCAATAACGAAATCGTGCTGAACGTCGGTTTCGACGCGACCAGCGGGCTGGAACTTGGCAACGAGTTCATCCAGTTCAAGGCCCGCTTCGGCGGCGTGGCGCGCGAGATCGTCGTGCCGGTCGATCATGTGGTGGCGATCTATGCGCGCGAGAACGGCCAGGGCATGGCCTTTCCCGCGCCCAGCGCCGATGCGCCGAGCGCGCCTTTGAGCCTGGCCGGCAGCACCTCGCCGGTGGCCGCAGCCGTGCCAAGCCCGCCGGTGCGTCCGCCCGCGCGAGGCCTGCGGCTGGCGCCCGGTCCGGCCGAGCCACAGGACCAGCCCAAGGCGGCCGACCCGGTCACCGAGCCCGGTCCGGATGATTCCGGCGGCCCGGCATCCGGTGGCGGTCGCCCGGCGCTCAAGCGCGTCAAATAGTTGCCGGGGGCCGGGGTAGGGCTGGTTTTTTGCCCCTACAATGCGCCCTCGCATCAAGCCCGTGCCGGCTTAGCTCAGTTGGTAGAGCAACCGCCTTGTAAGCGGTAGGTCATCAGTTCGAATCCGATAGCCGGCACCATTTTTCTTCTTGCGCCCAACAGCATCCTCAGCCGGGCTGCATCACCTTGATGCGCAGCTTGGCGGCGGGAATGCCTTGTTCGGCCAGCAGCTCCAGCAGCCGCGGCTGCAACTGCCTCAGCTTGGCCGCCGCGGCGGCGTTCGAGGCCAGCAACGTCCACCCCTCCTCATCGATAGGCCCCGGCTTCACGAAGCGCGTCAGTGCGCCCGGCAGCGCGACGCTGACGATGGCCATGCGCCGGTTCGATTCCTGCAGCAGCAGGCCCAGCCGCGCCAGTCCCGTATGGCCGTTCATCGCCCGCTCGATCGGCATCGGCTCGGGCACCGAGGGGCCGCCGTGCTTGGCGGCGCGGCGCGGGCGATAAGGGCTCAGAGGGCGCGTCGTCGTGGACATGGCCTCAGTGTAGTCCCGCAGCCTGGCCGGCCCGGGCGTGCGGGGTGCCGATGCTAAACTCGGCGGGTTTTTCTGCAGGCCGAGGCCGGCACCCGGCTTGCAAGCCGGCGCGACGCCCTCAGCTGTAGAAACCGTCGAACAAGCAAGAACAGAACTCCACGGGCTGATTGCCGCGCCCGTCGTTGCCCCCGAGCGGGCACGCCAGCGGCTCAGACCTGGTCCGCCTACCTTCAAGTCCAAGACAGACACGCTGCATGTTGCCCAAGCTTCTTACCCAGATTTTCGGTAGCCGCAATGAGCGCCTGCTCAAGCAATACCGCCGCGTCGTGCAGCAGATCAATGCGCTGGAGCCCAAGTTCGAAGCGCTCAGCGACGATGAGCTGCGCGCCCAGACCGAGGCATTCAAGCAGCGTGTGGCTGGCGGCGAGAGCCTGGACGCGATCCTGCCCGAGGCCTTTGCCGTGGTGCGCGAAGGCGGCAAGCGCGCGCTGAAGATGCGCCATTTCGATGTGCAGCTGATCGGCGGCATGGTGCTGCATGCCGGCAAGGTGGCCGAAATGCGCACCGGCGAGGGCAAGACCTTGATGGCCACGCTGCCGGTCTATCTGAATGCGCTGACCGGCAAGGGCGTGCACCTGGTGACGGTCAACGACTATCTGGCCCGGCGCGATGCCGAGTGGATGGCCAAGCTCTACAACTTCCTCGGCCTGACGGTGGGCATCAACCTGCCGAACATGCCGCGTGAGGAGAAGCAGGCCGCCTACCGCGCCGATGTCACCTACGGCACCAACAACGAGTACGGCTTCGACTATCTGCGCGACAACATGGTCTACGAGACGGCCGACCGCGTGCAGCGCGGCACCGCCTATGCCATCGTCGACGAGGTCGACTCGATCCTGATCGACGAGGCCCGCACGCCGCTGATCATCTCCGGCCAGGCCGACGACCAGACCGATGTCTATCTGGCGATCAACAAGGTCGCGCCGCTGATGAAGAAGCAGATCGGCGAGCTCGATCTGCGCACTGGTGAGGGCGTGGTCGAGCCCGGCGACTTCACGGTCGACGAAAAGTCGCACCAGATCTATCTGACCGAGGACGGCCACGAGAACGCCGAGAAGTACCTGAGCCAGGCCGGTCTGCTGGCCGAGGGCGCGAGCCTGTACGACTCCGCCAACATCACGCTGATGCACCATCTGTACGCCTCGCTGCGCGCGCACCATGTTTATCACCGCGACCAGCATTACGTGGTGCAGAACGGCGAGGTCGTCATCGTCGACGAATTCACCGGCCGGCTGATGAGCGGCCGGCGCTGGAGCGACGGCCTGCACCAGGCCGTCGAGGCCAAGGAAGGCGTGGCGATCCAGAGCGAGAACCAGACGCTGGCCTCGATCACCTTCCAGAACTATTTCCGCATGTACGGCAAGCTCGCCGGCATGACCGGCACGGCCGATACCGAGGCCTATGAGTTCCAGGAGATCTACGGTCTGGAGACCGTGGTGATCCCGCCGAACCGTCCCACGATCCGCAAGGACGAGCTGGACCTGGTCTACAAGACCACCAAGGAAAAGTTCGACGCCGTCACCCAGGACATCCGCGACTGCCATGAGCGTGGCCAGCCGGTGCTGGTGGGCACCACCTCGATCGAGAACTCGGAGTTGATCTCCAGCCTCCTGACCAAGGCCAAGCTCCCGCACCAGGTGCTCAATGCCAAGCAGCATGCCAAGGAGGCCGAGATCGTGGCCCAGGCCGGCCGGCCCGGTGTGATCACGATCGCTACCAATATGGCCGGCCGCGGCACCGACATCGTGCTGGGCGGCAATGTCGAGAAGCAGGTGCAGTTCATCGAGGCCGATGCGGCGATCCCCGAGGCCGAGAAGGCCGCGCGTATCCAGAAGCTCAAGGACGAGTGGGCCGGCCTGCACGAGCAGGTCAAGGCCGCCGGCGGCCTGCGCATCATCGCGACCGAGCGCCACGAGAGCCGCCGCATCGACAACCAGCTGCGCGGCCGTTCGGGCCGCCAGGGCGACCCGGGCTCCTCGCGCTTCTATCTGTCGCTGGACGACCAGCTGATGCGCATCTTCGCCGGCGACCGCGTGCGCGCCATCATGGACCGGCTGAAGATGCCCGAGGGCGAGGCCATCGAGGCCGGCATCGTGACCCGCTCGATCGAGGGCGCGCAGCGCAAGGTCGAGGCGCGCAACTTCGATGTGCGCAAGCAGCTGCTGGAATACGACGATGTGTCGAACGACCAGCGCAAGGTGATCTACCAGCAGCGCAACGACATCCTCGAGGCCGACTCCCTGGTGGCCCAGATCGGCAATCTGCGCGCCAGCACGCTGGAAGACGTGGTGCGGACCTATGTGCCGGCCGAGAGCCTGGAAGAGCAGTGGGACCTGGCCGGGCTGGAGCGGGTGCTGAAGAGCGAGTGGCAGCTCGATGTGGGCCTGGCCGCCGAGGTCGAGAAGAGCGACTCCATCACCGATGAGGACATCCTCGCCAAGGTGGTGGCCGCCGGCGACGCGCTGTTCGCCGACAAGCTCGAGCGCGTCGGCGTCGAGCAGTTCTCGCCCTTCATGCGCATGGTGCTGCTGCAAAGCATAGACCAGCACTGGCGCGAGCATCTGGCGGCGCTGGACTATCTGCGCCAGGGCATCCATCTGCGCGGCTATGCGCAGAAGAACCCCAAGCAGGAGTACAAGCGCGAGGCCTTCGAGCTGTTCTCCCAGCTGCTGGACGTGGTCAAGATGGAAGTCACCCGTACCCTGCTGAATGTGCGCATCCAGTCGCAGGAAGAGGTGGCCCGCGCCGCCGAAGCGATCGAGGAGCGCGCCGAGCACATCAGCAACGTCACCTACACCCATCCCAACGAGGACGGTTCGGTGTCGCAGGACGCGGCAGCGCCGGCCGGCTCGCAGTACGCCCATGTCGGTCGCAACGATCCCTGCCCTTGCGGCAGCGGCAAGAAGTACAAGGCCTGCCACGGCAAACTGAATTGAGGTGGCGGCTGCGTCAGCTCAGCCCCCTTATCCGGGGGTGAATGTGACGTAGTTCGCACACTTCAAGGCCCAAGCCCGTGGATGGGGGGTGCGCATGTCAAGGCCATCCCCCTAAAGTGAAGTTCAACGGTGCGGGAGGTCCGCAGCACCGGAACTTCAACAGAATACCCGGCGCAAGAACCTGTCTATGAAGCCCCACATTGCTCTTCTTCCCTTGATCCTGGGCTTGGCAGCCCCGTTGGCATCGGCCTCGCCGGTGACCTTCGGCTCCAAAGTCCTGGATGGACAGGCGCCCTGGTCGGCCAGCTACACGCTGCATGTTGACCAGCAATCGCTGTTCAACGGCTACCTCAAGTCCGTCTCGAACAAGAAGGACAACGTGGTCATCCAGTCGATCACTCTGAGCAAGGGCAGCGAACAGTACCTGTTCGACCTGATGGACGATGAGTACAAGTTCCTGTCCGTCACCGGTGACCATTGGGTCACACCCGGCAAGAAGATTGACGTTACGCACTGGGGTTGGAGCTACGCCCTGAGCCCGGTGCTGCTGAGTGCCGGGGATTGGGATGTGAAGGTGCAGATGAATAGCTACAGCAGCAAGTTCAACAGCTCGCTGTCTGGGGCCGGCACGCTGCAGGCTGTGCCTGAACCTGCCTCGCTGGCCCTGGCCGTGACGGCATTGGGCGCCCTGGCGCTGGTGCGCCGCCGCCGCGCAGCCCGCTGAACCGAACACGCCGATCCTTCCAAGCGAGACGCCTCATGAAGAACAAGATCCTAGTAAGCGCCCTGGCCCTGGCTGCCGGCAGCGCCAGCGCTGCGGTGCTGGACATCGAGTACACCCAGACCCTGGGCACCGAGATCACCATGGTCACCGACGGTGCCGTCAGTGAAGACTATCTGAGTGGCGGCATGCAGTACAAGGCGCTGGGCGGCGCGAGCTTCGAAGCCTTCTGTGTGGAGATCGGCCAGAGCTATGCGCTCGCCGGTGTGCAGAGCTATACCGCTGGCAGCTTTGGCTCCACCCAGTCGCGCCAGTTGCAAGGTCTTTTTTCGACCAGCTACGGTCTGTTGAGTTCCGATCTGGACCGCGCGGCTTTCCAGACGGCAGTCTGGGAAATCACCCACGAGCAGAGCGCACAACTCGACGCTTCGCAGGGCAGTTACCAGTTCGCGTTTCTGAACGCGGACAGCACCGCCCAGGAGGACACCGCGTTCCTGAACAAGGTGAACGGCTTTCTGGATGCGGCAGACAGCTACCAAGGCCCGGCCAAGTATCAACTGACCAAGCTGCAGCACCAGGACTACCAGGACTTGGTGACTGTCACGGCAGTTCCTGAGCCCGGCACCTACGCGATGCTTCTGGCTGGCTTGGGCCTCGTCGGTTTTGTGGCGCGCCGGCGCCAGCGTGCCGGCTGAGCCGTCCTGCTCTGAATCCTCGCTGCCTCGGCATTGAAGGGCTCCCTCGGGAGCCCTTTGCTTTTGCAATCTCTCCCTACAATCCGCGCCATCCGTCCTTTCTTGCCCGCGAGACCTTCATGCCCGTCAATCTGAACGCCCCCGACCCTGCCTCCCTCCATCCCGTGCCCGGCGTGCGCCTGGGCGTGACCATGGCGGGCGTGCGCAAGGCCAATCGCCGCGATCTGAGCGTGATCGCGCTGGACGAGGGGTCGTCGGTGGCCGGCGTGTTCACGAAGAACCGCTTCTGCGCGGCGCCGGTGCAGATCTGCCGCGAGCACCTGGATGGTGGCCAGGGCATCCGTGCGATCCTGGTCAACACCGGCAATGCCAATGCCGGCACCGGCGAGGACGGCCTGGCCCGTGCCCGCTCGACCTGTGCGGCGCTGGCCGGCCTGATGGGCGTGCAAGCGAGTCAGATCCTGCCGTTCTCGACCGGCGTCATCATGGAAACCCTGCCGGCCGATCGCATCATCGCCGGCCTGCCGGCGGCCCTGGCCGCCTTGCGCACCGACGCCTGGGACGAGGCCGCCGCCGGCATCATGACCACCGACACCCTGCCCAAGGCCGCCTCGCGCCAGGTCCAGATCGGCGGGCAGACCGTCACCATCACCGGCATCTCCAAGGGCGCGGGCATGATCCGTCCGAATATGGCGACGATGCTGGGCTATGTGGCCACCGATGCCAATATCCAGCCCGAGCTGCTGCAAAGTCTGGTGACCGAGGCGGCCGATGCCAGCTTCAACCGCATCACCATCGATGGCGACACCTCGACCAACGACAGCTTTGTGCTGATCGCCACCCACAAGGCCGCTCACGCCCGCATCGAGTCGCTGAGCAGCCCCGAGGGCCAGGTCTTGCGCGCGGCGGTGATCGCGGTCGCGCAGCAGCTGGCCCAGGCCATCGTGCGCGACGGCGAGGGTGCGACCAAGTTCATCAGCATCGTCATCGAGGGCGGCCGCGACGAGGCCGAGTGCAAGCTGGCCGCCTATGCCATCGCCCACTCGCCGCTGGTCAAGACCGCCTTCTTCGCCAGCGACCCGAACCTGGGCCGCATCCTGGCGGCGGTCGGCTATGCCGGCATCGCCGATCTGGACCAGACCCTGATCGAGATGCATCTCGACGATGTGCATGTGGTCACCAAGGGCGGCCGCCACCCCGACTATCGCGAGGAGGACGGCCAGCGCGTGATGAAGCAAAGCGAGATCACGGTGCGCGTGAACCTGCATCGCGGCCCAGCCCAGACCACGGTCTGGACCTGCGATCTGAGCCACGACTACGTCAGCATCAACGCCGACTACCGCAGCTGAGCCGGCGCCGGGTCAGGCGCTGTGCTGCCCTGGCTGGTCTGGGCGCTGGTCGGGGTCGGCGCTGGGGGCGGGCGCGGCGCTGGCGGGGTTGGGGGTGAGGGCGGCGACTGCTCTTGCTGGCAGCAGGGCCTTCAAAATGCAGCGATTCGCAAGATGACATTCATCTTGCTTTCCGAAAGACCAGATAGATCTTCTTCAGATATCCGCCCCTCCCGCAGCAGTCGGCCAAAGACAGCGTGAAGCTGCGAATATCTGTAGTCGTACTTGCTGTCAATTTCGCGCCGCGACTTGGACAAGAATTCTTCCGTAGACCACATGCTTTCCGGATCACTCGCACTCGCCGCCATGGCCTTGAAGGTTTGCAGGACTGCAGCAAGTTCGCGATGCAGCGCCGCATCAAAGACGCGGCGAGCAATTTTCTTCTCCGAGCGGCTCCATTCATCGGTCATGCGGGTCTCCTGACGACGCCCAACGTTTGACATGAGAGGCTCGACCTGGCTTGCCGGGGCGAGTCCTCTCGATGGAAGGGTTAGCGAAGTAATCGGGCCAAGGCCGCAAATCGCCCGAAAGTCGCTTCGGAAAGTTCATTGCAAATCAATCAGTTAGAACGAGCGACTTGAGAGGGCTCACTGGATGCCAGGCTCGGGCTTCGGTTTGCTTGGAAGTTGGGCTTGTTGCTCTTGAAGAGCCTCAGAAACTGACTTTCCCCACACTTCGGTCTCCAACTGGATGACTCTGTAGGCTTGATCAACGAAGTCGTTCATCAGATTGAACGCTTCTGGCGCGGTAGACACTCCTGTTGAGTGGATTGGTTGCCGCGCGACATACGCAATCCAAGCAAGACGAAACTTTGTGATGATGCGTTCTAGCTCCAGCTGTGCGGTCACGTAACGGATGTGCCCCCCCGTAGCCCCGAACATGCGGTTAACTGCCAGTACAGCGCCAGCCGCAACCAGCAGTGGGTAGCCGTATGGCGCCGCCGCTCCGAACAGCTTTGTATCGGCGCCGGCAAGAAGAGGAATCATTACCCCCACCGATGCGAGTCCGATAGCAGCACCTCTAGTCAGAATGGAGAAGAGCCGCTGCTTCTTTCGGGCTCGATAGTAGAACTGAACCTCATGGTGGATGAGATCGTTTAAGGCGTTGAACGTACTAGTAAGCGCGCCCTGCTGATTTGATTGCCAATCCACGCCGTTCAGTTCGCCTAAGAATCGGCGAAGGCGATCCGGATCCTCAACGCGCTGGGAGTTTTTGAATGGCCACATAGGAGGATGCGAAGTTGTTTGTGGGCTCTAGACAAGATGGCTTCGTGAACTCGGGCGGCCCGACTCCTGCGATGCCGTAGGTTGCGGGCACTGGGCCTGCAGAGCTACACCAATGCACCCGGCGGACGGGCTGCCGGGGCGTTGCGAGTTTGCGAGGAGTCGGGCCATGAGCAAATCTAGCATCTTGTATGTCGGACTGGACGTGCATAAGGACAGTATCGACATCGCCGTGGCGGACGCGCCGCGCGACGCCGAGATTCGACATATCGGCAGCATCAAGGGCGACCTCGCGTCGCTGGACAAGTCGCTGCGCAAACTCGTCAGCCGCGGCCAGCCGCTGCACATCGTCTACGAGGCCGGCCCCTGCGGGTTCGTCATCTGGCGCCACCTCAGCGCGCAAGGCTTGCATTGCGAGGTGGTCGCACCATCGTCGATCCCGCGCACGCCCGGGGATCCGTCGTCACCATCTCTACGACCAGACCTTACAGCGCGTGTTCAAACGGGCGGTGACGGCCGCTGGCATTCACAAACCGGCCACGCCGCACACGTTGCGGCATTCGTTCGCGACCCACCTGCTGCAAGCCGGCTACGACATCCGGACGGTGCAGGAGCTTTTGGGGCATGCCGATGTGGCCACCACGATGATCTACACCCATGTGCTCAAGGTCGGTGGCGGCGGCGTTTGCAGTCCGATGGACTCGCTGGCAGGGCGGGCGAACGCATGAGCGTTGCCATATTGTTGTTCCGCCTCCACCGGCGCCGCGCGCCCCGAACGCCAGTCGCCAGTTCCACGACAAGCGTGCCTTCAAGACAATGCCCTTGTCGATCGGCCCGGCCCTCGCGCGTCGTAGCTTCACCGGGCAACAAGCAAGCTTCATCGGAGACCAGGACATGCGATTCATCATCACGGCGCAGGCGAGCGCGGACAAGGCGGGCGGGCAAGCACAGCCGGCCTTCGATCCGGAGCTCTTCAAGGCCTATATGCGTTTCAACGAGGAGATGCATCAGGCCGGTGTGCTGGTCGCCTCGGAGGGCCTCAACCCGGTGGCGCCGGGCGCCCGCATCGCGGTGGCGAACGGCCGGCGCTATGTGGTGGACGGGCCTTTTGCCGAGTCCAAGGAACTGGTCGGCGGTTTCTACCTCATCGAGGTGGGCTCGCTCAACGAGGCAGTCCAGTGGGCGCTGCGCGCGCCGTCCGGTTTCGGCGCGGACGATGTTCTGGAGGTCCGGCAGCTGACCGGCGCGGGCGACCTGCCGGCCGAGATTCTGCGGCTGATCGAGGAGGCTGCGCCCACCTGGAGCGCCTCGGCCTGGCAATCGCGCGGCGCGACGCGGTCGTAGGCCGCGAGCTCGCGCTCGATGGTCAAGACCGCCTGCGGCGCCGCCACAGCGTCGACCACCAACCACCGCCCTTCGCAAAGACCAGCGCCGCCGGCAGGCTGATCTCGACCTGCGTGCCACCGGCCGGGCCGGCGCCGATCGCCAGCGTGCCGCCCAGGCGCCGGGCGCGCTCGCGCATCGTCTGCAGGCCGTAGTGCCCCTCGCGGTAGCCGCGCGCAAGGACGGGCGCGGCGATGCCGATGCCATCGTCACTGATGCGCAGACGCAGGCCCTGGTCCTCGAAGATCAGCGCCACCTCGATGCTGCCGGCGCGCGCGTGGCGGGCCGCATTGCTCAAGGCTTCGCGCACGATCAGCAGCAACTCGTCGCACAGCAGCGGGCTGAGCCGGCGCCGGTCGCCGCTGACGCTGACCCGGAAGGCGCAGCCCTCGGCGACCAGGGCCGCACCCGCCAGCGCCAGCGCGTCCTCCAGCGCGGACCCGAGCTCGGGCAGATGGCGCAGCTCGCGCATGCGCTCGCGGCCCTCGATCATCGCGGCCTCGGCGCGCTCGATGGCGCGTTCGATCCACTGGCGCAACTCCAGATCCTGGATGCGCTGCGTGGCCGCGTGGAAGGACAGGATCAGCCCCTGGAAGCCCTGCAGCAAGGTGTCGTGCAGCTCGCGCGAGATGCGCTCGCGCTCGCGGTGGCGCTCCTCCAGCCGCAGCCGCACCTGGGTCGCGATCGCACGGGCCCGCAGCAGGTACAGGCCCCAGGCCAGCGCCAGCACGGCCAGCACGGCGATGACCTGGAACACCGGGCTCTGCCAGAAGCGCGGCGCAATCTCGAAGGTCAGCGTCGCGCCCTCGGCATTCCAGACGCCGTCGGCATTGGCGGCGATGACGCGGAAGCGGTAGCGGCCCGGGCCCAGATTGGCATAGACCGCCTCGCGCCGATGGCCGGCCTCCTGCCAGTCGCCGTCGATGCCGTCGAGCCGGTAGCGAAAGCGCGCCCGGTCCGACACCGCCAGGGTCAGCGCCGTGAAACGGATCGCCAGCGTGCGCGTGCCCTCGGGCAGGCGCATGCCGGCTTGCGGCGTCAGCAGCCGGTCGCCGGCGCGCAGGCTCTGGATCTCGACCGGCGGCGGCCGCTCATTGCGCGGCACATCGGCGGGGTCTATCCAGGCCACGCCGCGATTGGTCGCGACCCAGATGCGGCCCGCGCGATCGCGCAGCGCGGTGGGCGTCAGCTGGGCCTGCTGGGCCACGCCGGGTAGGCCGTCGCGCCAGTCGAGCAGGCGGTAGTTGCGCCGGGCCTGCGGCCCGGCGAACAGCGCGTCCACATCGGCCGCCGCCACCCGCAGCAGGCCGCGGCCGCCGTTGAGCCAGAGCTCGCCGTCGGGCAGCTCGATGATGCCGGTGATATGGGCGAAAGCCTCGTCCTGCGCAGCGCTGACGAGCCCGAAACGCTGGCCGTCAAAGCGCGCGAAGCCGGCCTCGCCGGCCATATAGACGCCGCCCTGGCGGGCCGGCGCTATCGTCGTGGCCCGGCCCACCAGCAGGCCGTCGGCCGCCGTGTAGCGGCTCACGCGGCCGCCGGCCAGGTGCAGCAACTCGTCGTCGTAGCCGAACCAGACGGAGCCATCGGCGCTGGTGGCGATCGCGGTCGGTAGCGCGCTGCCGCGCTCGACCGAGCGCTCGCGGCGCGCGCCGGCGCAGTCGGCGTGGAAGATGCCGGCCTCGTCGACGGCCAGCCAGGCGCCGCCGCCGGCATCGGGCGCCAGCGCCAGCACGCGGGGGGCGACGCCCAGCTCGATGCGGCAGCGCCCGTCGGGGCCGCTGCGCCAGATGCCCTCGCTGTCGACTTCCCACAAGGCGCCGTCGGGCGCGGCCGTGCCGGCCCGCACCGGCGCGCGGCGTGGGCGCAGCTGCGGCGGCGCGGGCGGGGCCAGATAGAGCGGCTGGTCCCAGTTGGTGGCCAGCACGCCGTCGCCATGGGCCATGATGGTGAAGCCGTGATGGGGCTTGAGCGCCAACTCCGGCACCTCGCGCAGCCGCCGCTGCCTGAAGCTGCTGATGCCGTAATTGGTGCCGACCCAGACCTGACCCTCGGCGTCCTCGACCAGGGGCACGGCCACATCGGCCGGCAGGCCCTGCTGGCGCGTGAAGCGCTCCGGCAGATCGGCCGCCGCCAGGGCCTGGCCGCTCGCGATGCGCTGCGGCGCCGGCAGCCGCAGCACGCCGCCGCGCACATCGGTCAACCACAGGCTGCCGTCGCCGGCGAACAGCAGCTGCTTGGCCTGCACCACCGGCGCGGCCCCCGGGCCTGCCAGGCGGGGCTGCTCCGGCACCGCCCCCAGCGGGCGCGTGCCCAGCAAGGCGTCCGAGACCCAGACCCGCCCCTGCGGGTCTTCGGCCAGCACCGCATGGCGCGAGACCAGGGCGCCGCTGCGGCGGAAGCGGCGCTCGCCGGCCGGCAGGAACCACACCGTGTCCGGCGCCGCGACCCAGAGCGTGCCGCGACGGTCGACGAACACATAGTAGGCCGCCGCTGCCGGGTAAGCCCAGTCCGCACCGACCGTCTGCCAGCGCCCGTCGACATAACGGGCCAGGCCACCGGTGCTGGCGGCCCACAGCGTGCCATCGCCTGTCTGTGCGAAGCGCAGCACCCGGCCCGGCGGCATGCCCTGCGCCTCGCCATGGGCGCTGGCGATGCCGTCGCGCAGCCGCACGGTGCCGCCGGCATACAGGCCGATCCAGACATCGCCGTTGGGCAGCTCGATCAGCGCATTGATATTGGTCGAGCGCAGGCGCTGGCCCTCGCGCAGCGGGTAGCGGTCGAAGCGCACGCCATCGAAACGGTAAAGCCCCAGGCCGGTGCCCAGCCAGAGATAGCCGCGCTGCGAGCGCGACAGGGTCCAGACATCGGCCGGCGCCCCCTCGTTGACGCTCCAGGCGGTGTGCGAGAAGCGCTCCAGCAAGGCCTCGGCCGCTGCGCCCTGGCAGGCGACCAGCAGCAGCAGCGCAACCAGCCCGCGCATCAGGAGCGGAACAGCCGCGAGTACTGCGCCTCGTGCTGGGCCGAGAGAATGGCCAGCATCGGCGTGAAGGCCTGGCGCTGGCTGTCGGGCAGCGCCAGCGCGGCGTCGACGCTGGCCGGAATTTCGGCGCTCAGCGCCTGCAGCATGCGCTGGCCGGCGCTCTGGCCCAGCGGCACGGCCTTGATGGCCGCACCCACCATGTTCTCGGCCCAGCCAAAGGCATGGGCCAGCATGGCCTCACGCAGCGGCGCCCCCGTTTGAGCGGCGGCCAGCGCGAAGGCGATGGGCCAGCTCGGCGCCGGGCGCAGCGCGGCCAGATGGGCGAGCTGGGCCTGGCTCAGCGCATCGTCCAGCCCCTTGTTGCGCAGCCACTCCAGCAGCGAGCGCCCCATCTGCTCGCTCTGCAGGCGCAGCTCCTGGGTCTCGCGGGTCTGCAGCAGCCAGTCGTTGAGCTCGCTGACCCGTGCCAGGTCTTGCCTCAGCCAGGCCCGCATCGCGCTGGCGCAGGCCGGCAGGTCGGCGCGGCCCAGAGCCAGGCGCAGCTGGTCCAGCAGCCAGCGCGTGGCGGTGGCCTCGTTCGTGACCCGACCGGACTCGACCGCCGCCTCCAGGCCTTCCGAATAGCTGAAGCCGCCCACCGGCAGGGCCGGCGAGGCCAGCTGCATCAGCTGCAGCCAGGCGCTGGCGGTGAGCGGCGCTGGCGCCGGGCGGACGCGCGGCATCGGCGCTCAGTGCTTGCAGCCGGGGCCGTGCACATGCGGCGCGGGCGCTGCAGCGACGGCGATGCCGATCGGCTTGCCACGAGCCGGCGCGGGCGCCGCATGGCTGTGCGCATGGCCGTGATCATGGTGAGCATGGCCTTCGGCCGCATAGGCGCCGGCCTCGGGCTCGAAGGCGCTGTGGGTCTCGCTGACGATCAGATGCATCTGGCGCAGCATATCGGCCAGCACATGGTCAGGCTCCAGCAGCAGGCGCTCGGGCTGCAGCTCCAGCTGCACATGGCGGTTGCCCAGATGGTAGGCGGCGCGCAGCAGGTCGAAGGGGCTGCCATGCTCGGCGCAGGCGCGCACCTCGAGCACGGCCTGCGGCGCCGCGATCACGCGCACCAGCGAGCCGTCCTCGGCCACCAGCACATCGCCACCGCGCACGGCGGTGCCGCGCGGCAGGAACACGCCGAGGTGGCGGCCCTGGCTGTCGGTGGCGTCGAAACGGCTCTTCTGGCGCACATCCCAGTCCAGCTCGACGCTGGCGGCGCGCTTGAGCAGGACCGGGGCCAGGCCCTGGCCGCGGGCGATCAGTTTGTTGACGGTCAGCATGGCCGACATTCTGGAGCAGAAACTAGAAGTCGACGGCCCTGGTTCTCAAGCCCCGCGCAATCAGCGTGGCATTGATCAGCTGGGCCTGCTCGCGGCTGGCAAAAGGCCAGATCGCGGCGCGCCAGCCCTCATGGGTCTGGAACACCTGGGCCTGCAAGCTGTCGGGCTCGCGCACGGTCTGGCCCAGCATCGCGCGCATGCGCTCCAAGTGCGCCTCGGCCTCGGCCTTGCTGGCTTGCGCCGGGCCGACCAGGGCCACCTGCTTGCCTGCTGGCATCGGTTTGGGTTCGCCTCGGCTTTGCGGCAGGGCCTGGGGCGGATCGGGGCGGCGGTTCAGCTCGCGGGACAGCACATCGGAGGCGGCCGTGGCGGCCGGCGCCGCGCTGGGCGCGTCCGGGCGGGGACGCGGCGACGGCACCAGGCGCGGACGGATATCGGGCGCCGAAGCCGCGACCTGGACCTCGGAGGCCGGCAGCGCCGGGGCCGGCTCGGCGGCCGACGCGGCCGATGCCGCAGAGACTGCAGGCTCGAGCGCTGCGGAGGCCGGGGCAGCCACTGGGGCAGAGGCCGGTGCGGAGGCCGGTGTGGAGATCGGTGCAGGGGCCGGTGCAGGGGCCGGTGCGGACACGGCACTGGCCGCCGAGGCCGCCGGTGCCGCCGCCTCCGGCCCGCCGCCCCACTGCCACCAGGCCCCGAGGCCGAGTGCAGCCAGCAGCAGCAGGGCCAGCACGGCCAGCGGCAGCGGGTTCAGGCAGCGCCGGCCCAGCACCTCCATGCGGCCGCCGGCGCCGCGCGCCAGCAGCACCCGGGTGCGCGAGGCGCCGGCGTCGATGCCGGCGCTCATCAGATAGAGCTCGTAAGGCCAGGCTCCGCCGGCCTGGGCCGCGCCGCGCGCCATCAGGCCTTCGTCGATCGCGACCTCGCGCTGCGGCCAGTCGGGCTCGCCGGGCGGGTTGGCGTGGCCGTGGCGCAGCGCGAAGGCGGCCACGCGGCGCGGCGACAGGTTGTGGATGAAGCGCTCGCTGAACAGCGGCCAGGCCGCATCGGCGCCGCGCACCCGGCCCAGGCGGGCCAGCAGCGGGGTCAGGGCTTGCCACCAGGGCTTCTTGGTGAAAGGCTTGGCCGGGGGCGGCGCTGCGGCCGGCTCGGTGAGCTCCTCGCCCAGCACCGGCTCGATGGGTTCCGCGGCCGCAGCCGGGCGGCCGCTGCGCATAAAGGGCAGGGCCACCACGCCTATGGTGTGGACGTCGTAAATGCTGATCTTTTTGGCAAGCGGGTGGCGGTTATGCCAGGCCACGACTTGCTCGGCCAATCGATCCATGGGCCCTTTCCGAGCTTCGCCACGGCAAGCTGCCGCCCGCGCATGGTGCCTCAAATCCGGCCCCGTGTTCGGGCGACTTGGCCCGAAAAAACAGCCCAAACCGGCGCCAGCCGGCTTGGGCACAATGCCGGCCATGGCCTCTTCCTCGCCCACGCCCGCGCACCGATCCCGCGTTCTGGCCACGCCCTGGTCCGGCGTGTACGGCAGCCTGATCGACAGCGGCCGCCACTTCGGCCGCCATTGGCACGACAGCTACGGCCTGGGCCTGCTGCTGCAGGGCGCGCAGCGCTCGGCCAGTGGGCGCGGCAGTGTCGACGCCTTTGCCGGCGAGCTGATCACCAGCAACCCCGGCGAGGTGCACGACGGCCGCCCGCTGGGCATCGACTCGCGGCGCTGGCGCATGCTCTACCTGGACCCCGAGGTGGTCGCGGCCATGGCTTCGGGTTCGGCTTCAGGTTCGGGTACCGCCGAGCTGACCCGGCCGGTGATCGCCGATGCCCGCTTGCGGCTGGTGCTGGCGCGGCTGTTCGCGCGGCTCGATGCCTGGCAGGCCGGGCCGACCGCACTGGCCGCCCTGGCCTGCGAGCAGGCCCTGCTGCGGGTGCTGGGCCTGCTGCTGGAGCGCTACTCGACGGCGGCGCCACAGCCCGCCGAGACGGCGACGGTGGCCGAGATGGCCACGGTGCGCGAGCGCCTGGCCGACGCCGATGCCGGCGCGGTGGTGCCCAGTCTGGCCGAGCTGGCCGCGCCGCTGGGCCTGAGCAGATACCAGCTGCTGCGCCGTTTCGAGGCGGTCCATGGCCTGCCACCCCATGCCTGGCTGCTGCAACTGCGGGCCGAGCGGGCACGGCGCCTGATCGCCTCCGGCAGCGCGCTGGCCGATGCCGCCGCGGCCGCCGGCTTTGCCGACCAGAGCCATATGACACGGGTGTTTGCCCGCCACTTCGGCCTCACGCCCGGGGCCTGGCGGCCGCAATAGCGTTCAAGACCGGGCCGCCCGGCGTGGCCAGACTGCGAGCCTTCTTCTTGTCTTGATGGGGTCTCGCATGTCGGATGCGTTGAAGGGCCAGCTGCTGTGCAGCCTGGCGATGCTGCTGGTGGGCAGCACGGTGGCGGTCAGCAAGATCATCGGCGCGGACATCGAGCCCTTTCTGGCCACCGCGCTGCGCCACGCGATGGCGCTGCCGGTGTTCGTCTGGCTGGCCTGGCGCTCCGGCTGCGTGATGCCGCGCCTGTCCCGCCACGACGCGCTGCTCTTGCTGGTGCAGGCGGCGGCCGGCAGCGTCGGCTACACGGTGCTGCTGATCCAGGGGGTGATGTGGTCCAGCGCGGCCGATGCCGGCGTGGTGGCCGGCACGCTGCCGGCGATGGCGGCGCTGCTGGCCGTGCTGATGCTGGGCGAGCGGCCCGGGCTGCGCCTGCTGGGCGCGATCGCGCTTGCGACGCTGGGCGTGATGGCCCTGGCGCTGGCGCCCGACTCGGCCGCAGCCAAGCCGACCCGGCTGCTGGGCATTGCCGCGGTGCTGGCCGCGATCGCCTGCGAGGCGGTCTTCATCCTCGGCAACAAGCGGCTGCGCCAGCCGCTGCCGCCGCTGCTGCTGTCGACGCTGATGTGCGCGGGCGGCCTGCTGCTGTCGGTGCTGCCGGCCTGCTATCTGGCCCGCAGCACGCCCTCGACCCTGAGTCCGGCGGCGCTGATGGGCATTGCCTACTACGCCTGGCTGCCGACGGTCGGTGGCTTCGTGCTCTGGTATGCGGGCAGCGCGCGCACCAGCGGCGTCCGCGCCTCGCTGGCCACGGCCTGGCTGCCGGTCTCGGCCCTGCTGCTGTCGGCGCTTTTTCTGGGCGAGGCGGTGCAGCCCTGGCAGTGGGCGGGCCTGGCCTGCGTGCTGGCGGCGGTCGTGCTGGCCAGCACCGGCGGCGCTAGAACAGAAAGTAGCGCTGCGCCATCGGCAGCTCGCGCGCCGGCTCGCACGTGAGCAGTTGGCCGTCGGCCCGCACCTCATAGGTCTGGGCGTCGATCTGCATCTTGGGCAGATAGGCGTTGTGGATCATGTCGGTCTTCCTGACCGTGCGGCAGCCACGCACGGCGCTCAGGGTCTTCTTCAGGCCATAGCCGGCCGCCACGCCCGAGTCCAGCGCGCTCTGCGAGACAAAGGTCAGCGAGCCCTGGGCGACCGCGCCGCCAAAGCTGCCGAACATCGGCCGGTAGTGCACCGGCTGCGGCGTCGGGATGCTGGCGTTCGGGTCGCCCATCGCGGCGGCGGCGATAAAGCCGCCCTTGACGATCAGGCTGGGCTTGACGCCGAAGAAGGCCGGCCGCCAGAACACCAGGTCGGCCCATTTGCCTACTTCAACCGAGCCGATCTCATGCGCCGCGCCATGCGAGAGCGCCGGGTTGATCGTCAGCTTGGCGATATAGCGCTTGACGCGGGTGTTGTCGTTGCGCTCCGTGTCGCCCGCTAGCGGCCCGCGCTGCAGCTTCATCTTGTGCGCGGTCTGCCAGCAGCGCATCACCATCTCGCCGACCCGGCCCATGGCCTGGGAGTCGGACGAGAACATCGAGATCGCACCCAGATCGTGCAGCACATCCTCGGCCGCGATGGTCTCGCGGCGGATGCGGCTCTCGGCGAAGGCCAGGTCTTCGGCCACGCTGGCGTCCAGATGGTGGCAGACCATCAGCATGTCCAGATGCTCGTCCACCGTGTTGACGGTGTAGGGCATCGTGGGATTGGTCGAGGAGGGCAGGAAGTTGTTCTCGCCCACGACGCGCATGATGTCCGGCGCATGGCCGCCGCCGGCGCCCTCGGTGTGGAAGGCGCACAAGGTGCGGCCCTGGGTCGCGGCCATCGTGTCCTCGACGAAGCCGCTCTCGTTGAGCGTGTCGCTGTGGATGGAGACCTGCACGTCGAACTCGTCGGCCACCGACAGGCAGCAGTCGATCGCGGCCGGCGTCGTGCCCCAGTCCTCGTGCAGCTTCAGACCGATCGCGCCGGCCTCGATCTGCTGGCGCAGCGCCTCCGGCCGGCTGGCATTGCCCTTGCCGAGAAAGCCCAGATTCATAGGGAAGGCATCGGCCGCCAGCAGCATGCGTTTGAGGTTCTCGGGCCCCGGCGTGCAGGTGGTCGCCAGTGTGCCGGTGGCCGGGCCGGTGCCGCCGCCCATCATGGTCGTGACGCCACTCATCAGCGCCTCCTCGACCTGCTGGGGGCAGATGAAGTGGATGTGGGTGTCGACCGCCCCGGCCGTGACGATGAGCCCCTCGGCCGCAATGATCTCGGTGCCGGGGCCGATGACGATATCGACGCCGGGCTGCACATCCGGGTTACCGGCCTTGCCGATGGCGGCAATCCGCTTGCCGCGCAGACCGATATCGGCCTTGACGATGCCCCAGTGATCGATGATCAGCGCATTGGTGATCACGCAGTCCATCGCGTCGCCGGGGCCGGGGCCGTTGGCGCGCTGCGACTGGCCCATGCCGTCGCGTATGGTCTTGCCGCCGCCGAATTTGACCTCTTCGCCATAGCCTCCAGCGCCCAGGGTCAGGTCTTGCTCGACCTCGATGATCAGCGCGGTGTCGGCCAGCCGGACCCGGTCGCCGACGGTGGGGCCGAACATCTCGGCATAGGCGCGTCGTCCTATCTGGGCCATAGAACGGGTTCCTTGTGGGTGTCAATGCGGGTCGGGGTCTGCGAGGCCAGGTCGCGCAGCGTGCCCAGGGCCATGGCCAGCAGCGCGGCGGCGCAGAGCCGGTAGGTGAAGCGGGCCCAGCGCGCGCCGACGCGCCGGAACAAGCGGTCCACCAGGGCCGCGCAGATGAAGGCCCAGGCCAGCGAGGCGGCCATGAAGCCGGCGAAGAACAGGCCGTAGTCGGCCGGCCTCGGTTCGGCCAGGCCGATCGCGCCCATCGCGCTGCCCATCGCCGCCCAGTAGGCCAGGTTCTGCGGATTGGTCAGCGACAGCAGCATGCCGGCGCGCAGCGGCCTGGCCGCGTGGCCCGCCGCCGCATCGACACCCAGTTCATGGACGGTGCGCGCGGCGCGCCAGCTGTCCCAGGACAGATAGCCCAGATAGGCCGCGCCGGCCAGGCCGACCGGCCAGCGCAAGACCTCCCACTGCAAGGCGAAGCCGATGCCGGCCAGGCCCACCAGCGCCCAGCTGGCATCGCCGACCAGAGAGCCCAGCTGCACCGCCAGTGCCGGCCGGTAGCCGCCGCGCAGGCCTTGACGCACGGTCTCGGCGAACACCGCACCGGGCGCGGCATTGAAGACCAGGCCCAGGCCAAAGGCCGTCATGAACAGGGTCAGCGTGTTCACAGCGCCCCCTGGACCAGACCGCGAAAGCCCCAGACCTGACGGTCACCGGCATAGTCGACCAGCTCGACGCTGCGCTGCTGGCCGGGCTCGAAGCGCACGGCGGTACCGGAGGCGATGTTCAGCCGCATGCCGCGCGCGGCCGTGCGGTCGAAGCGCAGCGCGGCATTGGTCTCGGCAAAGTGGTAGTGCGAGCCGACCTGGATCGGCCGGTCGCCGGCGTTCTCCACCACCAGGGCCAGCGTGCGCCGGCCAGGGTTGAGAACATGGACGGCGTTTTCATCGTCAATCAGCAACTCGCCCGGGCTCATGTCAAAAGCCCCATGCCGAACAGCGCCACCGCAGCGCCCGACAGGCGCGGCAGCCACAGCGAGCCCTTGCGCAGCGCCAGGCCCAGCCCAATACCCAGGCCGTGCAGCAGGGCCGTGCCCAGCACCATGCCGGCCAGCGCGCCCGTGCCGCTCAGCTCCTGGCCATGGGCCGCACCATGAAAGAGCGCGAAGCCGCCCATCGCCAAGGCGGCCGCAGCGACCGGCAGCTGTTGCGGCGACATCAGCAAGGCACCGACCACCAGCAAGGAGCCGGCGATCATCGGCTCGATGGCCGGGACGTGCAGGCCGCTCTGCGCCAGCAGCGCACCGGCCAGCAGCATCAGGGTAAAAACCAGCGGCGCCAACCACTGGCGGCGCGGCGTGCCGGCGCTCCAGATGCCAACGGCCAGCATCGCGGCCAGATGGTCCAGGCCGGTGAAGGGGTGGCTGAAGCCCTCGGCGAAGCCGTGGTGGCCGATATCGTGATGGCCCACATGGGCGAAGGCCAGGCCGCTGAGGGCGAGGCCGGCGGTGAGGGTCAGGACTTGCTTGCTATTCATCTTGGTGCGTCGTTCAGGCAATGGGTTGGTGCACGGTCACCAATTTGGTGCCGTCGGGGAAGGTGGCCTCGATCTGGATCTCGGGAATCATCTCGGCGATGCCGTCCATCACATCGGTGCGCGCCAGCACGGTCTTGCCCTCGCTCATCAACTCGGCAACGCTCTTGCCGTCGCGCGCGCCTTCCATGATGGCGGCGCTGATCAGGGCCACCGCCTCGGGGTAGTTGAGCTTCAGGCCACGGGCCTTGCGGCGCTCGGCCAGCAGTGCGGCGGTGAAGATCAGCAGCTTGTCTTTCTCTCTGGGAGTGAGTTCCATCTCGCTACGCTCGATCCTTGTTAGTCAGCCCGAGCAGCCTGCGGCTGAACACTCGGTGTGAGTTCCATGGGGGATGCTGTTGCAGGAGCTATGCCAGGACGCGGCACTGGGCATGGGTCTTGATAAGGGACTGGCATGCCCGTCGCGCCGCCCTCCGTCCAGACCGCCGAACCCGTCCAGCGCGTCATCAAGATACGTCGTGACTACAACGCCTGGGTGGCCAGCGAGACCTTGGAGGACTACGCGCTGCGCTTCACACCGCACAGCTTCCGGCGCTGGTCCGGCACCCGGGTGGCGAACACGGCTTTTGGCGCGGCCTCCTTTCTGGTGCTGGAGGCGGTCGGGGCGACCCTGCTGGTGGAGTACGGTTTTGCCAATGCCTTCTGGGCCATCCTGGCCACCGGGCTGATCATTCTCTTGGCCGGCTGGCCGATCAGCGTCTATGCGGCCCGCTACGGCGTGGACATGGACCTGCTGACCCGGGGTGCCGGCTTCGGCTATATCGGCTCGACGCTGACCAGCCTGATCTACGCCAGCTTCACCTTTATCTTCTTTGCGCTGGAGGCGGCCATCATGGCCTATGCGCTGGAGCTGGCCTTCGACATCCCGCCGGCCTGGGGCTATCTGATCTGCGCGCTGGTGGTGCTGCCCTTGGTGACGCACGGCGTGACCGCGATCGCGCGGCTGCAGGTCTGGACCCAGCCGCTGTGGCTTGTCCTGCTGATCGTCCCCTATGTCTATGTCTTCATCCGCTATCCGGAGCTGCCCGGCCAGCTGCAAAGCTATGCCGGCGCCGACGGGCGGGGCGGTGAGTTCAGCCTGCCGCTGTTCGGCGCGGCGATGACGGTGGGCATCGCGTTGATCACGCAGATGGGCGAGCAGGCCGACTATCTGCGCTTCATGCCCGAGCCCGATGCGAATCCGAAGAGGCGCTGGCGCTGGTGGGCGGCGGTCTTTGTCGGCGGCCCGGGCTGGGTGGTGCTGGGTGTGGCCAAGATGCTGGGCGGCGCGCTCCTGGCCTATCTGGCGATGCGGCTGATGGTGCCGACCGAGCGGGCGGTGGACCCGAACCAGATGTATCTGGTGGCCTACGACACGGTGTTCAGCCGGCCCGGACTGGCGGTGGCGGCCACGGCCTTGCTGGTGATCGTCTCGCAGCTGAAGATCAATGTGACGAATGCCTATGCGGGCTCCTTGGCCTGGAGTAATTTCTTCGCCCGGCTGACGCACAGCCACCCGGGCCGCGTGGTCTGGGTGGTGTTCAACACCTTGATCGCGCTGATCCTGATGGAGATGGAGCTGTTCCAGGCGCTGGACCGGGTGCTGGGCCTGTACGCCAATATCGCGATTGCCTGGATCATGACCGTGGTGGCCGATCTGGTGATCAACAAGCCGCTGGGGCTGTCGCCACCGGGCATCGAGTTCAAGCGCGCCCATCTCTATGACATCAATCCGGTCGGCGTCGGCGCGATGGCGATGGCCTCGCTGCTGTCCATCGCCGCCCATCTGGGCCTGTTCGGGACTATGGCCCAGGCCTTTTCGGCGCTGATCGCGCTGGTGACGGCCATGGTCTGCTCGCCGCTGATCGCCTGGGCCACCGGCGGGCGTTACTACATTGCACGCCAGAGCAAGGAGGGCGGGGAGGGCGGTGCCTACAAACGCCTGCAGCACTGCGTGATCTGCGAGCGCGCCTACGAGGGGCCGGACATGGCGCACTGCCCCGCCTATCAGGGCCCGATCTGCTCGCTGTGCTGCTCGCTGGACGCCCGCTGCGATGACCTTTGCAAGCCAGACGCCCGCTTGGCGACACAGGCCCGTGCGCTCTTGCAGCAGCTGCTGCCGCGCAAGGTCTGGCCCCTGCTGGACAGCGGCCTGACCCAGTATCTGGGCCTGATGGCCCTGGTGCTGCCGGTGCTCTTGCTGCTGTTCGGCCTGCTTTACCAGCATGAGCTGGGGCGGCTGGGCGCGGCGGCCGAACAGATGGCACCCCATCTGCGGGCGTCCTATGCGAAGGCCCTGGTGGCCCTCTTGCTGCTGTCCGGCGTGATCGGCTGGTGGCTGGTGCTGACGCACAAGAGCCGCCAGGTCGCGCAGGAGGAATCGCGCCGCCAGAGCCAGGCCTTGCATGCCGAGATCGAGTCGCACCGCCAGACCGACGCGCAGCTGCAGCAGGCCAAGGTCCAGGCCGACGCTGCCAACGAGGCCAAGACCCGCTACATCACCAATATCAGCCACGAGCTGCGCACGCCGCTGAACTCCATCCTCGGCTATGCGCAGATCCTCGACGAGGACGAGCGCATGCCCGCCCACCGCAAGCAGGCCATCACGGTAATACGGCGCGGCGGCGAGCACCTGCTGTCGCTGATTGAGGGCAGCCTGGACTTGGCCCGCATCGAGGCGGGCCGCTTCAAGCTGGAGCCCGGGCCCTGGGCTTTCGGCCAGGCCATCAATGATCTGGTTCATCTGCTGTCGCTGCAGGCCGCCGCCAAGGGTCTGGACTTTGTCTACACCCCGCCATCCAGCCTGCCGGACTGGGTGCGCGCCGACGGCAAGCGGGTGCAGCAGATCCTGATCAACATTCTCGGCAACGCCATCAAATTTACGCCATTGGGACAGGTGACCCTGCGACTGCACTACGCCCGCGAGATGGCGCGCTTCGAGATCGAGGACAGCGGCCCCGGCATGAGTGCCGAGGAGTTGGAGCGGGTGTTCGAGCCCTTCGAGCGCGGTGCGGCCGCCGTGGGTTCGGGGTCAGGCACCGGCCTGGGGCTGACCATCGCGAAGATGCTGACCGATCTGATGGGCGGCGAGCTGAAGGTGGCGAGCACGCCGGGAGTCACAGGAAAACACGGGACGCGCTTCGAGCTGCGCCTGTTCCTGCCCAGCCTGCATGCCGGCGCGATGGCGGCGCAGGCGCGGCGCGCGGCGCGCATCGGCTTCCAGGGGCCGGCGCGGCGTCTGCTGGTGGTCGACAACGAGGAGGCCGACCGCAATCTCTTGCGCGCCATCCTGGAGCCGCTGGGTTTCGAGCTGCGGATGGCGGCCAGCGGCATCGAGGCCATGGCGCTGATCCCCGGCTGGCGGCCCGAGGCCTTGCTGCTGGACCTGGCGATGCCGGGCCTGGACGGCTGGCAGACCCTGGCCGAGATCCGTGTGCGCGGCCTGAGCGAGGCACCGGCCGTCATCATCTCGGCCAATGCCTTTGATCGGGGCCTGGATAACGGCCTGGGTGTCAGCGAGCGGGACTTCATCGTCAAGCCGGTGCGGGTGGATGACCTGCTGGACTGGCTGGGTCGGCGGCTGGGCCTGGACTGGCGGCTGCGCGATCCGGTCCAAGCGGCTGACGCGAACAAGGCGCCGCTGAAGCTGCCCTCGCGCGAGGCCTTGCAGCGCCTGCAGCAGCAGCTCAGCCAGGGCCATGTCAAGGGCATCCATCAGCAGCTTGACCGGATCGCCGGCGAGGATCAGTCTTGCAGTGATTTCGTCACCCAGCTGCGCGCGATGGCGCGCCAGTTCGAGCTGCAGGCGATGAGCCGGCTGGTGGCACGCGCCTTGCAGGCTGAGGACCCAGCATGAATGCCTCCACCCTCCCCACGCCTCACGAAGAGATCGATGCGGCCTTGCCCAGCAGCCCGCCGGTCGCCAGCCATGCCGAGCGGGTACTGATCGTCGACGACGTGCCCGACAACCTGGCCCTGCTGCACGACGCGCTGGACGAGTCCGGCTACACGGTGCTGGTGGCCTTCAGCGGCGCGGCGGCGCTGGAGAGCGCCGCGCTGATGCCGCCTGATGTCGTGGTGTTGGACGCGATGATGCCGGGGCTGGACGGTTTCGAGGTGGCGCGCCGACTCAAGGCCGACCCGGCCACCGCTGCCGCGCCCATCATCTTCATGACCGGCCTGTCCGACACCGAGCATGTCGAGGCCGCGTTCGCGGCCGGCGGCGTCGACTATGTGACCAAACCCATCCGCCCGCGCGAGGTGCTGGCCCGCATCGCCGCCCATCTACGCAGCGCCCGTGCCCAGCGCCAGGCCCGCAATGCGCTGGACGCCTTCGGCCACGCCAGCATGGCGGTGCACGAGGCCGATGGCCGCTGCGTCTGGCAGACCGCGCTGGCGCGCTCGCTGATGGCCGACTACTTTAGCGGCGGCCATTTCGAGCGCGGCCGCTTGCCGCCCGAGGTGCTGGTCTGGCTGCACCGCGAATCGCTGCGCCGCCGTGCCGGCGCCGAGCCCTCGGTGCTGACCGTGCTGCCGCAGCCGCGCGCCGATGCCCCGCCTGCTACCGGCGCGGCGCTGGCCACGCGCGGCGCCAAGCGCCTGTCCTTCACCTTGCATGCGGTCGACCCCGATGCGCTGGGCGAGGGCCAGTGGCTGATCGTGATGCGCGAGGCCGATGACGCGGCGCTGATGGACGGCCTGATCCACGGCTTCAAGCTGACCGCGCGCGAGGCCGAGGTGCTGTACTGGGTGGTCAAGGGCAAGACCAACCAGGACATCGGCGACATCCTCGGCTCCAGCCCGCGCACGGTGCAAAAGCACCTGGAGCATGTGTTCGAGAAGCTGGGCGTCGAGACCCGCACCGCAGCGGCGGCGATGGCGATGGGGCGGGTCCGGGGGCTGGAGGCGGGGCGCTGAGGGGCGCCCTCAGTCAGTCCGGCCCAGCAGGCTGCGCCCCAGCGCTTCTGCCACCTCGATGCCGTCGACGCCGGCCGACATGATGCCACCGGCATAGCCGGCGCCTTCGCCGGCGGGGTACAGGCCCTTGACGTTGAGGCTCTGGTAGTCGCGGCCGCGGGTGATGCGCAGCGGCGAGGAGGTGCGGGTCTCGACGCCGGTCAGCACCGCGTCGGCCATGCTGAAGCCCTTGATCTGGCGCTCGAAGGCCGGCAGGGCCTCGCGGATCGCGTCCAGGCAGTAGTCGGGCAGGCTGCCGAAGCTCTTCTGCTGCAGATCGGTCAAGGTGACGCCGGGCTTGTAGGAGGGTTCGACGCTGCCCAGCACCTTGCTGCGCTGACGCTTGATGAAGTCGCCGACCAGGGCGCCGGGCGCTCTGTAGCCGCCTTCGCCCAGCTCATAGGCGCGGCTCTCCCAGATGCGCTGGAAGGCCATGCCGTCCAGCGGGCTGACCGGGCCTTCGCTCTTGCCGTCCTGCCGGTAGTCCTGCGGCGAGATGCCGACGACGATGCCGGCATTGGCATTGCGCTCGTTGCGCGAGTACTGGCTCATGCCGTTGGTGACGACACGGTTCGGCTCCGAGGTCGCCGCCACCACGGTGCCGCCGGGGCACATGCAGAAGCTGTAGACCGAGCGGCCGTTCTTGGCGTGGTGCACCAGCTTGTAGTCGGCCGCGCCGAGGATCTCGTTGCCGGCATTGGGGCCGAAGCGGGCCGCGTCGATCAGGCTTTGCGGATGCTCGATGCGGTAACCGATAGAGAAGGGCTTGGCTTCCATGAAGACGCCGCGCTGGTGCAGCATCGTGAAGCTGTCGCGCGCGCTATGGCCCAGCGCGAGCACCACGTGGTCGGTGGCGAGCTGCTCGCCGGACTCCAGTGTCAATCCCCGGATGTGTTTGCCATCGGGACCATCCTCGATCAGCACATCCGTGACCTTCTGCTCGAAGCGGATTTCGCCGCCCAGCGCCTCGATCTCGGCGCGCATCTTGATCACCATCGACACCAGCCGGAAGGTGCCGATATGCGGCTTGCTCACATAGAGGATTTCTTCGGGCGCGCCGGCCTTGACGAACTCGCTCAGCACCTTGCGGGTCAGAAAGCGCGGGTCCGAGATCTGGCTCCACAGCTTGCCGTCGGAGAAGGTGCCGGCGCCGCCCTCGCCGAACTGCACATTCGACTCGGGGTGCAGCTGGCTCTCGCGCCACAGGCCCCAGGTGTCCTTGGTGCGCTCGCGTACCGACTTGCCGCGCTCCAGCACGATGGGTCGCAGCCCCATCTGGGCCAGTATCAGCGCGGCGAAGATGCCGCAGGGGCCGAAGCCGATCACCACCGGCCGCTTGCGCTCGGCGGTGAAGAAGTCCACCGGCGCCTGGCCGACGAAGTGGTAGCCGGTATCCGGCGTCGGCCTGATGTGGGCGTCGCCAGCGAAGCGGGCCAAAACACCGGCCTCATCGGCGAGCTCGCAGTCCAGCGTGTAAATCAGCACGATGGCCGTCTTCTTGCGCGCGTCGTAGCTGCGCTTGAAGACCGTGAAGTTCAGCAGCTGGCTGTCGTCCAGCCCCAAACGGGCAACGATGGCGGGGCGCAACTCATGCTCGGCATGGTTGAGCGGCAGACGGAGTTCGGTGATGCGGATCATGTTGAGCGATCAAGCAAGAGTCAAAGCGAAACAGGCCCGGCATGAAGCCGAGCCTGTGTATTCGGTCTTGGCCTCAAGTCAAGCGCCGGGCCGCCCCAAGCTTGACTTGAGCCGATGTCATTGGCGGGCAAACCCGGCAATGATCGGCGTCCCCTCGGGGGACCGACCAGGTACCCCTGGGCGAGGGGTCAGCCGCTGTGCGGGCGCTTGCCCGGATTCTTCTTGCTGCGGGTGTGCGAACCACGCTCCAGGCTGGACTTCTGGCCACGGCCGTGGGTGAAAGCGGTCAGGCCGGCGGGACGCGGGGTGGCGCGACGATCGGCTTCGGTTTTGATCTTGTTGCCCATGATGGCTCCGTTGGAAAAAAGACTGGCGGGGGCCGAAAGGGCGCGCCAAGACGAATCAAGCCCGGCATTTTAACCGAAGGCCGCAGGTCGCCCGGGCGACAGCCCGAATCCGGCTGCCAGCCGATGATGTGGCGCATGGGAACGCTATATCTCGTGCGCCACGGCCAGGCCAGTTTCGGCGCCGCCGACTATGACCAGCTGAGCGAGCTCGGTACGCGCCAGTGCCGGTTGCTGGGCGAGTACTGGCGCGCACGCGGCCAGCGCTTCGACACGGTGCTGACCGGCTCGCTGAAACGCCATGCACAGTCCTTCGCGGCCATCGCCGAGGGCCTGGGCGCGGCGCCCGAGCCCCTGATCTGGCCCGGCCTGAACGAGTACGACAGCGAGGCGGTGATCCACGCGATCCATCCCGAACCGCTGCCCAGGCCGGTCGACGCCGAGATGGTGCGCCACCACTTCCGGCTGCTGCGTAGTGGCCTGCAGGCCTGGATGCGCGGCGAGACCCGGCCTGCGGGCATGCCCAGCTATGCGGACTTCGCGGCCGGCGTGGCGGGCGCGCTGGCGCATGTGCGGCAGCACTGCGAGGGCGAGGTGCTGATCGTCTCCAGCGGCGGGCCGATCGCGACGGCCGTGGGCCAGGTGCTGGGCACCAGCGCCGAGACCAGCATCGAGCTGAACCTGCGCATCCGCAACAGCGCGGTGAGCGAGTTCAGCTTCAACCCCAAGCGCCACCTGCTGCAGAGCTTCAACAATCTGCCGCATCTGGACTCGCCGGAGTACCGCGAGTTGGCGAGCTACGCCTAGTCCTCTTTGACGAGGCGGATGCCGACCAGGGTGTAGCGGGTGTCGGGCGCGTTCCAGTTGCGGTAGGACGCGCGGGCATAGAAGGCCCAGGTGTGCCAGGAACCGCCGCGCCGCACCTTGACTCCGCCGTCGGCCGGTTTGTCCGGACCTTGCGGGTCCACCAGCGGCGAGCGCGCGTAGTAGTCGTCCTCATGCCAATCCGCCACCCACTCCCAGACATTGCCGTGCATGTCATGAAGCCCCCAGGCGTTCGGCGCAAAGCTGCCGACCGGGGCGGTGAAAGGAAAACCGTCGCTGCCCTTCAGGGCCATGTCTTGCCAGCGCGGCCAGTGCCTGGCGCTGTCGGCGTCGAAGGTGTTGGCGGCCTTCAAGAGGCTTTGCGGATCGTCGCCCGATGAGTAGCGGGTGCGGGTGCCGGCTCGGCAGGCGTACTCCCATTCGGCCTCGGTGGGCAAGCGGTAGCGCCGGCCCTCGGTCTTGGTGAGCCAGGCCGCCAGCGCCTGCGCGTCGTTCCAGGTGACATTGGTGACCGGGTGATCGTCGTTCTGGGCAAAGCCGGGATTGCGCCAGGAGTAGCGACGGTCACGCCCCTCGAAGGCATCGCCGCGCTGGCTGCTCGCCGGGTCGTAGTCGGCGCGCCAGCCATAGCCGCCGGTGCCATCGGCCTCCGATTCGGGTCGGTAGCCCGAGGCTTCGACGAAGCGGCGGAACTGGCCGACTGTAAGCTCGTGCTGGCCCATCCAGAAGGGCTTGCTGATGCGCACCGGGTGAATGGGGCCCTCGTCCCGCAGCATGTCGAAACGCTCGCGGGGCAGGGCGGGGTAGGCCTGCGCCAGCATGGCGGGGTTTTCCTCGCTGCCCATCAGGAATTCGCCGGCCGGCAGCCTGACGAAAGCCATGCCCAGGCTGTTGCGTTCGATGGCCGGCTGTGCGGCCGCCGCCAGCGGCAGCAGCAGTACCAGCAGAGTTGCGACGAGGCTGTAGGCTTTCATGCGCCGATGCTAGCGTGGGCTTGATGACGGACAATCGGGCTTTCCGCTCGTGGCTCCTCGATGTTTACCGACCTGATCACCCCGCCACCGGCCGTCGATGCCGCGCAGCGCTTCGCCGTGCTGCTGAAGACGGCCCTGGTCGAGGGCCGCTTCGTCAAGCTGCTGCTGAGCAAGTACAGCGGTGACGACGAGACGCTCGAGCGTCTGACGGTGCGCGAGCTGCTGCTGCGCGGCGAGCGTCAGCTGTCCTTTCTATGGCGCCACCGGACCAAGGACATCACGAAGAACCATGACATGAACGAGGGCCTGGATCTGATCGCCGGCCTGCTGGGCAGCCAGTTCCAGAACGCCCATCTGCTGACCCAGGGCCAGGAGATCCAGCTGGCCTTCAGCCGCAAGGGCAAGCCCAGCCTGCGGGTCGGCAAGGTGGACACCACCGCCGAGGTGGCATCGGCCGGCCACGACAAGGAAAAGCAGCGCTATCTCGAGCTCGACAAGCCCTTCTGGGTGGACCTCGGTGTCACCCACGAAGTCAAAGGCGAGCGCCAGCTGGTGCCGGCGATGTCGCGCAAATGGAAGCAGATCAACAAATTCATCGAGGTGATGAGCGCCGCGCTGAAGAGCAGCCCCTTGGCCGACAGCCCCGATGTCCATGTGGCCGATTTCGGCTCGGGCAAGGGCTATCTGACCTTTGCGATGCACGACTGGCTGGCCAGCCAGGGCAAGCAGCCCCAGGTCACCGGCGTCGAGCTGCGCGACGATATGGTCAAACTCTGCGGCATGGCGGCGGCCAGTCACGGCTTGGACGGGCTGAAGTTCGATCAGGGCGATGTGCGCTCCTACACCCCGGCCCGGCTGGACGTGATGATCGCGCTGCATGCCTGCGACATCGCCACCGACTACGCGATCCATCTCGGGCTGCGGGCCGGCGCTGCCATCATCATGTGCTCACCCTGCTGCCACAAGCAGCTGCGCCCGCAGATGCAGACGCCGCCGGTGCTGCGCCCGCTGCTGCAGCACGGCATCCATCTGGGCCAGGAGGCCGAGATGGTGACCGACAGCTTGCGCGCGCTGCTGCTGGAGGCCCAGGGTTATGAGACCCAGGTCTTCGAGTTCATCGCGCTGGAGCACACCAGCAAGAACAAGATGATTCTGGCCGTCAAGAAGTCGGGCGCGGCGCTGGCTGCGGCCGAGAAGCGCCGGCCCGAGCTGCTGGCCCAGATCGCCGAGGTCAAGCGTTTCTATGGGCTGCGGGAGCAGTGCCTGGAAACCCTGATCCAGGACGACGCGGCGCTGGCTTGCCCGGTCTGAGCGCGGCGACGGTCTTCAACGCGGCGGGCTGCTGGTCGAGGCGCGCTCGATGATGCGAAAGCCCACATCGATGATGCGCTGATCAACGGTCTCGCCGCGGCAGCGCGCAATGATCAGCTGGGCCGCATGCAGGCCGATGGCGGCGCCGTCGATATGCACCGTGCTCAGCGAGGGATTCAAATGGGCCGAGAAGTCGGCGCCGCCGAAGCCGAACACCGCCAGGTCTTCGGGCACGCGGATGCCGCGCGCCTGCGCTTCGGTGAGCACGCCCTCGGCCAGCCCGTCCGAGCTGCAGAAGACGGCGCGGAGCTGCGGATCGATGTGCAGCAGCTCGGTCAGCGCACGCCGCCCATGCGGCACACCGGTGGGCGGCTTGACGGTGGCGGTGGGGATCTCGCGGCCCAGGGTCGAGACAAAGCCCTCGCGCCGCAGGCCGGCGCGCTGGTCGTCGGCCGTCGCCAGGCCCACCCGCTGCCAGCCCTTGCTGAGGAAATAGCCCGCCACCGCGCTGCCGACCTTGAGGTGCGAGAAGCCCACCAGCGTATCCAGCGGCCGGTCCGTCATGTCCCAGGTCTCGACCACGGGAATGCCCAGCCGGGCCAGCCGTTTGGCCGCATCGCCCGGCTGCAGCAGGCCGGCGGCGACGATGCCGTCGACGCGCCGGCCCACCATGGTGTTCAGCAGTGCCGCCTCGCGCCCATGGTCGTAGCCGGTCTGGCCCAGGATCAGCTGGTAGCCGGCCCGGTCCAGTTCTTCCGTCAGCGTCTGAATGGTGGGCAGGAACTGCGGCACCGAGATCACCGGCACCAGGGCCGCCACCGTCATGCTGCGCTTGGATTTGAGCCCGCCGGCCAGCAGATTGGGGATGTAGCCGGTGGCCTCGACCGCCGCCCGCACCTTCTCTATCGTGCCCTGTGACACCAGCTCCGGGCTGCTGAGCGCGCGCGAGGCAGTCATCGGCGAGACCCCGGCGCTGCGGGCGACATCTTGCAAGGTGACGGACTTGGGACGGGAAGCGGGCGGCATGCGGGCGGGTTCGTGGCGGTGGGCGGGATTGTCCGGGCTTTGCGGCGGGGTGTTTGACGGAATGCAAATGATATCGATATCATTAGTTGCAACGAGACAAGATGACAAAGTGGGCCTGTAGTTGCTGGCTTGGCCAGTGCTCGCCCCATTCAGCTGATAGCGTTCACATGAGCCAAGCCACCAGTGCCGACCGGATCGCCTGGATCCGCCTCTCCTCCTGCTATCTGCCGCTGGCCACGCCCATCAGCGATGCGAAAGTGCTGACAGGTCGGCAGAAGCCGATGACCGAGATCGCGATGCTGTTTGCCGAGATCGTCACCGCCGACGGCCAGCAGGGCCTGGGCCTGAGCTACGCCAAGCGCGCCGGCGGCCCCGGCCAGTTCGCCCACGCCAAGGAGATTGCGCCGGCCCTGCTCGGCGAGGACCCGAGCGACATCGCCAGGCTCTGGAACAAGCTCTGCTGGGCCGGCGCCTCGGTGGGCCGCAGCGGCCTGTCGACCCAGGCCATCGGCGCCTTCGACGTCGCGCTGTACGACCTGAAGGCGCGCCGCGCCGGGCTGCCCCTGTCCAAGCTGCTGGGGGCCTACCGCGACTCGGTGGCCTGCTACAACACCTCGGGCGGCTTCCTGCACACGCCGCTGGAGCAGCTGCTGGTGAACGCCGAGGCCTCGGTCGCGCGCGGCATCGGCGGGATCAAGCTGAAGGTGGGCCAGCCGGATAGCGCGCTGGACATCCGGCGCGTCGAGGCGGTGCGCAAGCACCTCGGTGATGGCGTCGCGCTGATGGTGGACGCCAACCAGCAATGGGACCGCACGACCGCGCAGCGCATGTGCCGCCAGTTCGAGCCCTATGGCCTGGTCTGGATCGAGGAGCCGCTGGACGCCTACGACCACGAGGGCCATGCCGCGCTGGCCGCCGCCTTCGACACGCCGATCGCCACCGGCGAGATGCTGACCAGCGCGATGGAGCATGGCGAGCTGATACGCCACCGCGCTGCCGACTACCTGATGCCCGACGCGCCGCGCGTCGGCGGCATCACGCCCTTCCTGAAGATCGCCGCGCAGGCCGAGCAGGCCGGGGTGATGCTGGCGCCGCATTTCGCGATGGAGCTGCATGTGCACCTCGCGGCGGCCTATCCGACCGAGCCCTGGGTCGAGCATTTCGACTGGCTGGAGCCGCTGTTCAACGAGCGGCTGGAGATCAAGAACGGCCGCATGCAGGTGCCGACGCGGCCGGGCCTGGGCCTCTCACTGAGCGAGCAGGCGCGCAGCTGGACGCGCGAGCAATGCGAGCTGGGCCAGCGGCCCTGACGAACCCATCCCCACAGTGATTCCCCCTAGACAACAACGGAGACAAGCCATGAAGAACACATCGAGCAAGACGGTCATTGCCGCCCTGGCGCTGGGCCTGCTGGCCGTCGGCGGCGCCATCGCCCAGGCCTGGCCCGCCAAGCAGCAGGTCACGCTGCTGGTGCCCTTCCCGCCGGGCGGCTCCACCGACATGATCGCCCGCACGCTGGGCCCGAAGCTGCAGGAAAAGCTCGGCGGCAGCTTCATCGTCGACAACAAGGCCGGCGCCGGCGGCACGGTCGGTGCCACGCAGGCCAAGCGCGCCGCGCCGGACGGCTACACCGTCTTCGTCTCCTCGCTGGGTCCCTTCGTGATCGGCCCGCACCTGCTGAAGAACGTCGGCTACGACCCGCTGAAGGACTTTGACTACCTGACCATCGCGGTGCAGGCGCCGAACGTGCTGGCCGTGCCGGCCGCCTCGCCGCACAAGAGCTTCGCCGAGCTGCTGGCCTTCATCAAGGCCAATCCGGGCAAGATGAGCTTCGCCTCGGCCGGCAACGGCACCTCGGACCACCTGACCGCCGAGCTGTTCTGGCAGGAGACCGGCACCCAAGCCAGCCATATCCCTTACAAGGGCGGCGCGCCGGCGATGGCCGACCTGCTGGGCGGCCAGGTCGATGCCAGCTTCATGAACATCAACACCGGCCTCTCCAATATCAAAGCCGGCAAGCTGCGCGCGCTGGCCATCACCAGCGCCAAGCGCTCGCCGCTGCTGCCGGACGTGCCGACGATGGAGGAGCTGGGCCACAAGGGCGTGACCGTCTACTCCTGGCAGGCCTTTGCCGCGCCCAAGGGTATCCCGGCCGACATCAAGGGCAAGCTGCACGACGCACTGGTGGCCGGCCTGAACGACCCGGCCGTCAAGCCCAAGCTGCTGGAGCTGGGTTTCGAGATCGTCGGCAACACGCCCGAGCAGTTCACCGCCTTCCAGGCCGCGGAGTTCGCGCGCTGGAAGAAGGTGATCGAGACCGGCAAGATCACCGCGGACTGACCATGGCTTCCAGCGCACCGCTCTACATCAAGATGCACGAAGCCGACAACGTCGCCATCGTGGCCAACGAGGGCGGGCTCGATGCCGGCGCGTGTTTCGCCGACAGGCTGACCCTGGTGGACCGGGTGCCGCAGGGCCACAAGGTGGCGCTGACGGACCTGGCCGCCGGCGCGGCGGTGCGGCGCTACAACGTCGTGATCGGCCGCATGCTCAAGGCCGTGCCGGCCGGCAGCTGGATCCACGAGCGCCTGCTGGAGATGCCCGAGGCGCGCTCGCTGGAGGGGCTGCCTATCGCCAATGCGGCCACCGCGCAGCGCGAGGTGCTGCCGCCGCTGCAGGGCCATACCTTCGAGGGCTATCGCAATGCCGACGGCTCGGTCGGTACGCGCAACATCCTGGCGATCACGCAGACCGTGCAATGCGTGTCCGGCGTGGTGGACTTCGCGGTCGAGCGCATCAAGCGCGAGCTGCTGCCGAAGTACCCGAACGTCGACGACGTGGTGGCGCTGGAGCATGGCTACGGCTGCGGCGTCGCGATCGACGCGCCGGATGCGGTGGTGCCGATCCGCACGCTGCGCAATATCACCTTGAACCCGAATTTCGGCAACGAGGTGATGGTGGTCAGCCTGGGCTGCGAGAAGCTGCAGCCGGAGCGCCTGTTGCCGCCGGGCACCTTTGCGATCACGACGGAGCAAGCGAAGGGCGAGGGTGTTGGCGCCGATGTCGTCTGCTTGCAGGACGGCGCCCATGTCGGCTTCATGAGCATGATCGACTCCATTCTGCGCACCGCCGAGCAGCATCTGAAGCGCCTGGATGCGCGTCGGCGCGAGACCGTGCCGGCCAGCGCCCTGGTGGTGGGCGTGCAGTGCGGCGGCAGCGATGCCTTCAGCGGCGTCACCGCCAACCCGGCGGTGGGTTTCTGCACCGACCTGCTGGTGCGCGCCGGTGCCATCGTGATGTTCTCCGAGACCACCGAGGTGCGCGACGGCATCGATCAGCTGACCTCGCGCGCCGCCAGCCCCGAGATCGCCGAGGCGATGATCCGCGAGATGGCCTGGTACGACGCTTACCTGAAGCGCGGCAGCGCCGACCGCAGCGCCAACACCACCCCCGGCAACAAGAAGGGCGGCCTGTCCAATATCGTCGAGAAGGCCATGGGCTCCATCGTCAAGAGCGGCAGCGCGCCGATCAGCGGCGTGCTCTCGCCCGGCGAGAAGCTCAGCGACCGCGGCATCCGCGCCGGCCTGGTCTACGCCGCCACACCCGCCAGCGACTTCATCTGCGGCACCCTGCAGCTGGCCGCCGGCATGAACCTGCATGTCTTCACCACCGGCCGCGGCACGCCCTACGGCCTGGCCGAATGCCCGGTCATCAAGGTGGCGACGCGCAGCGAGCTGGCGCGGCGCTGGCACGATCTGATGGACATCAACGCCGGCCGCATCGCCGACGGCGAGGCCACGATCGAAGAGGTCGGTTGGGAGATGTTCCGCCTGATGCTGGACGTGGCCAGCGGCCGCAAGAAGACCTGGGCCGAGCAGTGGCGGCTGCACAACCAACTGGTGCTCTTCAACCCGGCGCCGGTGACCTGAACGCCTTGTTTCAGCCCTGTTCGGCCGGCGGACCGATAATCGCTACCCCTTCACCGGGACTTTCCCCGTATCTACTGGATAACTGATGAACAAAAGTGAACTGATCGAAAGCATCGCCACCAAGAGCGGCGTCACCCGTGCTGCCGCCACCACGATGCTGGACGCCGCCCTGGGCACGATCACCGAAGCCCTGGTTGCGGGCGACTCCGTGGCCCTGGTCGGCTTCGGCACCTTCAAGGTCGGCGAGCGCGCCGCCCGCACCGGCAAGAACCCGGCCACCGGCGAAGCGCTGGAAATCGCCGCCGCCACGGTGCCCAAGTTCACCGCCGGCAAGGCCCTCAAGGACGCCGTGAACAGCAAGTAAGGCATCAAGACCTCGGTCTTGATCGGAAGGGCGCCGTCATCGCGACGAGCGCCCTTTTTTATCGCCGCTACAGCAGTGCTTTGGCCGCCTCGATGCGCAGATGCAGTGGGGCGCTGGCGTCGTTCATCACGCCCAGCAGAAAGCGGCGCGGCGCGTCCTGGCCGGCATCGGCCGACGGGGCGGGGGCGGCCGACGCGGTGTCGACCCTTGGCGCGGGCGTGTCCGGCACCAGCCGCTCCAGCGCGGCGCGAAAGTCGGCGCTCTTGATCGGCTGGAGCCGGCACAGCAGGTCCGCCTGGCCCTCGGCGCCGGGCTCGGTGTCGAGCCAGGGCTCGTCGGCAAAGACCGGCGCCAGGTCCGGGGCCAGCAGGGCCGACCACAGGCCGCTGGGCAGCTGGCGCGGCGGCAGTTCCTGGGCCACGGTCTCCAGCCTCAGCCGCTGTGCCGCGATCCCGCCCAGATAGCGCCGGCGCAGCCTCTCCAAAAAGTCCAGGGCCTGCGCGGTCGGCACCGGCTCGGCGAGCGAGAACCAGAGCTGGTAGCCGTCGACCCCGTTGACGGCGATGGCAGGGGCGGGCAGTTCCAGATCGGCTTGCACGCCACGCCAGACGGCGCCCAGCGCATCCCAGTCGGCCGGCCGGGCCAGCTCCAGCAGCAGCGCGCGCACCTGGCCCTCGGCAGATGCGTTGTCGGGCGCCGTCGGCGCATAGAGGCGCTGCAGTTCGGTGAGCAGTCTGTTCATCGGCGGAACTCTACCGCGTCGGCCGCCAGCAACTACGCCAGATGGCGTATTCCTGATCCGGCGCCGCCTCGTGAGACTGGGTCCAGTTCCAAGCCTGATCCCAACCACCCTCCTGGAGACCCCGCCATGAAGCTTGTATCGCGCCGCACCCTGAACCTGTCCGCCCTGGCCTTGGGCATTGCCGGCCTGGGCCTGCCCGTGTCCTCAGCAATGGCAGCCGACACCATCAAGGTCGGCGTGCTGCACAGCCTGTCCGGCACGATGGCGATCTCGGAGACGGTGTTGAAGGACACCGTGCTGATGGCCATCGACGAGATCAATGCCAAGGGCGGTCTCCTGGGCAAGAAGCTGGAGCCGGTGGTGGTCGACCCGGCGTCGAACTGGCCGCTGTTCGCCGAAAAGGCCAAGCAGCTGATCTCGCAGGACAAGGTCGCCGCCGTGTTCGGCTGCTGGACCTCGGTGTCGCGCAAGTCGGTGCTGCCGGTCTTCGAGGAGCTCAACGGCCTGCTGTTCTACCCGGTGCAGTACGAGGGCGAGGAGCTGAGCAAGAACGTGTTCTACACCGGCGCCGCGCCGAATCAGCAGGCCATCCCGGCCGTCGAGTACCTGATGAGCAAGGACGGCGGCTCGGCCAAGCGCTTCGTGCTGCTGGGCACCGACTATGTGTACCCCCGCACCACCAACAAGATCCTGCGCGCCTTCCTGAAGAGCAAGGGTGTAGCCGACGCCGACATCATGGAGGAGTACACCCCCTTCGGTCACTCCGACTACCAAGGCATCATCGCCAAGATCAAGAAGTTCAGCGCCGAGGGCAAGAAGACGGCCGTGGTATCGACGATCAACGGCGACTCCAATGTGCCTTTCTACAAGGAGCTGGGCAATCAGGGCCTGAAGGCGACCGATGTGCCGGTGGTGGCCTTCTCGGTCGGCGAGGAAGAGCTGCGCGGCGTCGACACGAAGCCGCTGGTGGGCCATCTGGCCGCCTGGAACTATTTCATGTCGATCAAGAACCCGGCCAACACCGAGTTCACGAAGAAGTGGGCCGCCTATGCCAAGGCCAAGAACATCCCCGGCCACAAGGACAAGCCGCTGACCAATGACCCGATGGAGGCGACCTATATCGGCTTCAATATGTGGGCCCAGGCGGTCACCAAGGCCAAGAGCACCGATACCGACAAGGTCATCGCCGCGATGGCCGGCCAGACCTTCAAGGCCCCGGGCGGCTTCACCAGCACGATGGACCCGAAGAACCACCATCTGCACAAGCCCGTCTTCATCGGCGAAGTGAAGGCCGACGGCCAGTTCAATGTGGTCTGGAAGACGCCCGGCCCGGTCAAGGCCCAGCCGTGGAGCCCCTACATCCCGGAAAACAAGGGCAAGAAAGACGAGCCGGTAGCGAAGTAATTCAGCCCCTCGCCACGGAGCCGTGATGATCAAGCGCCTGCTCAGAGCAGGTGCTTGGCTGCTGTTTGTCGCCAGCCAAGTGCCTCTTGCCCACGCCCTGACCCCGCAACAAGCCCGCGCCATCGCGAGCGGCGAGACCGATGCGCGCATCGCCGCGCTCAATGCGGCGGCCGCCGGCGCCGAGCCGGGCCTGGCCACGTTTGTGCAGGCCCTGCTGGACGATGCGGTCAAGCTGACGCCCGAGCAGGTGCTGGTCATCACGGGCGACGAGGCCGTGCCCGAGGGTGCCGAGGATGTGACGAACAACAACCGCATGCGCGGCGCGCTGCAGGCCGCGTTGGCAGCGCTGAAGCTGTTTTCTCCCGAGCTGGCGACGCGCCGCGAGGCCGTCGCCGAGCTGGGCAAGCAGTCGCTGGACGAGTCCCAGCTGCCGCTGCTGGACAAGGCCCTGGCCAGCGAGAGCGACGCGGGCATCAAGACCCAACTGACCCTGATGCGTGCAGCCCTGGTGATCGCCTCGCCCGACAAGACCAGGCGCCTGGAGGCCGCGCAGCAGCTGGCCGGCGCCAGCGACCCGGCGGTGCGCAGCCTGCTGATCGAGCGCATCGCGGCCGAATCGGACGCCGAGGTCAAGAGCGCGCTGTCGCAGGCCCTGGCCAAGCTGGAAGGCCGCCTGGCCTGGGGCGAGCGCCTGGGCCTGGTCTTCACCGGCGTCAGTCTCGGCTCCATCCTGCTGCTGGTCGCGCTGGGTCTGGCCATTACCTACGGGCTGATGGGCGTGATCAATATGGCGCACGGCGAGCTGATGATGATCGGCGCCTATGCGACCTATGTGGTGCAGAACCTGTTCCGCAGCTATCTGCCCGGCGCGTTTGACTACTACGTGCTGCTGGCCATCCCCGCCTCCTTCCTGGCTGCGGCCCTGGTCGGTGCGGTGCTGGAGCGCAGCATCATCCGCTGGCTCTATGGTCGGCCGCTGGAGACCCTGCTGGCCACCTGGGGCATCAGCCTGGTGCTGATGCAGGCGGTGCGCAGCCTGTTCGGCGCGCAGAACGTGCCGGTCGAGAACCCGGCCTGGCTGTCCGGCGGCTTCGCGCTGATGAGCAATCTGACCCTGCCCTACAACCGCATCGCCATCATCGGCTTTGCCTTGCTGGTGCTGGCCGGCGTGGCGCTGCTGATCGCGAAGACGCGGCTGGGCCTGTTCGTGCGTGGCGTCACGCAGAATCGCCGCATGGCCGCCTGCATGGGCGTCAACACCGCCCGCATCGACACCTATGCCTTCTCGCTGGGCGCCGGCATCGCCGGCCTGGCCGGCTGCGCGCTGAGCCAGGTCGGCAATGTCGGCCCGGATCTGGGCCAGAGCTATATCGTCGACAGCTTCATGGTGGTGGTGCTGGGCGGCGTCGGCCAGCTGGCCGGCACCGTGATCGCGGCGCTGGGGCTGGGCATCCTGAACAAGCTGCTGGAGGACTGGGCCGGTGCGGTGCTGGCCAAGATCATGGTGCTGGTCTTCATCGTCGTCTTCATCCAGAAGCGGCCGCAGGGGCTGTTCGCGATGAAGGGCCGGAGCGCGGAAGCATGATGAACACACCTGTGACTCCGAACACGACCCTGCTGCAGCCCTCACGCGGCCTGCTGTCCGCCAGCGGCTGGGTGGCCGTCGCCATCTGCCTGCTGGTGGTGGCCATCATCGTGCCGCTGTTGAACCTGGCCCTGCCCGAGGGTCATGTCTTGCATATGAGCGACTATGCGGTGGGCCTGGTGGGCAAGATCATGTGCTACGCGATCTGCGCGCTGGCGATGGACCTGATCTGGGGCTATACCGGCATCCTGAGCCTGGGCCACGGCCTGTTCTTCGCGCTGGGCGGCTATGGCATGGGCATGTACCTGATGCGCCAGATCGGCCGCGACGGCAACTACCAGAGCGATCTGCCCGACTTTATGGTCTTTCTGGATTGGAAGGCGCTGCCCTGGCACTGGGCCCTCAGCGACTCCTTTGTGCTGCAGATGCTGCTGGTGCTGCTGGTGCCGGGACTGCTGGCCTTTGTATTCGGCTACTTCGCCTTTCGTTCGCGCATCAAGGGCGTCTACTTCTCGATCATCACGCAGGCCTTGACCTTCGCGGCCATGCTCCTGTTCTTCCGCAACGAGACCGGCTTCGGTGGCAACAACGGCTTCACCGATTTCAAGCGCATCCTCGGCGTGCCGCTGGCGCAGCCGTCCACCCGGATGGTTCTCTTCGTCATCACCGGCCTGGTGCTGATTGCCTTCTTCCTGATGGCGCGCTGGATCGTGCAGAGCAAGTTCGGCCGTGTGCTGCAGGCCATACGCGATGCCGAGAGCCGCGTGATGTTCACCGGCTACAACCCGCTGGCCTACAAGCTGGCGATCTGGGTGCTGTCGGCGCTGATGTGCGCGGTGGCCGGCGCGCTCTATGTGCCCCAGGTCGGCATCATCAACCCCGGCGAGATGTCGGCGGCGGCCTCGATCGAGATAGCGATCTGGACCGCGGTCGGCGGCCGTGCGACGCTGATCGGCCCCATCGTCGGCGCCTTCTTCGTCAATGGCGCCAAGAGCTGGTTCACCCAGGCCTTCCCCGAGTTCTGGCTGTATTTCCTCGGCGCGCTCTTCATCGCAGTGACGCTATTCCTGCCTAACGGCATCGTCGGCCTGTTCAGGAAACTCACAGGCAAGCAGGGAGAGCGCGCATGACGCCCGAGCTGATGGAGGAGGGCAGCAAGCTGCGCAGCGAGCACGTGAGCAAGCTGGCCGCGCTGCAGGCCGGCTCGTCTGGCGGCTCGGCCTCGTTCGGCCGCCTGCTGACCGCCGGCAGGCCTGACTTTGCCCATGGCGTGGCCCTGTATCTGGACGACATCACGGTGTCCTTCGATGGTTTCAGGGCCTTGAATCAGCTGAGCCTGGCGATCAATGTCGGCGAGCTGCGCTGCATCATCGGCCCCAATGGCGCCGGCAAGACCACGATGATGGATGTCATCACCGGCAAGACCCGGCCCGACCAGGGCACGGTCAGCTTCGGCCAGAACATCGATCTATTGCGCCTGCGCGAGAACGAGATCGCCCAGATCGGCGTCGGCCGCAAGTTCCAGAAGCCGACCGTCTACGAGCAGCTGAGCGTTTTCGAAAACCTGGAGCTGGCTCTCAGCGCCGACCGCCGCGCCCGCGCCAGCCTGTTCGCGCGCTTGTCCGGCGTGCAGCTGGATCGCATCGCCGAGATCCTGCAGCTGATCCATCTGCTGCCCGAAGCGCAACGCCAGGCCGGCCTCTTGTCGCATGGTCAGAAGCAGTGGCTGGAGATCGGCATGCTGCTGATGCAGGACCCCAAGCTGCTGCTGCTCGACGAGCCGGTGGCCGGCATGACCGACGAGGAAACCGAACGCACCGCCGAACTCTTCCTCTCGTTGGAGGGGCAGCACTCGCTGGTGGTGGTCGAGCACGATATGAAGTTCGTCGACCAGCTGACCGAAGGCAAGAAGAAGGTCACGGTGCTGCACGAGGGCTCGGTGCTTGCCGAGGGCTTGTTGTCCGAGGTGCAGGCGAATGAGAAGGTGGTGGAGGTCTATCTTGGGCGCTAGGTATTTGATCGCGTTCGCTGGTCGATCGCCAGCGGGTACTCGCCGGCCTTCGTGTCCCCCGGGCCTACGGCCCTCCTCCTTTACCTTCGGCCGACGAGCACCCACTGCCGCTCGCCCGGCATCGTGCACTGCCTCGATGACTTTGCGCAGACCTCAGTGCTTCGGGGACGATGGCAGTGGGTGTCTGGATGGCGCAGGTAAAGGAGGAGGGCCGCAGGCCCGGGGGACACGGAGCCAGCCGGATACCCGCTGGCGTCGGCCTGCACAGCCCGTCGCAAATGCAGACAAAGCAGGGCAGCCCACATGCTGAAAGTCGACAATATCCACCAGGCCTACGGCGGCTCCCACATCCTGCGCGGCCTCAGCTTCGAGGCCAAGCTCGGCGAGATCACGGTCATCCTCGGGCGCAACGGCGTCGGCAAGACCACTCTGCTGAAGAGCTTGATGGGCGTGGTGCCGATCAAGAGCGGCGGGTTGAGCCTGGACGGGCAGGACATCGCCAAGCTGACTTCCTACGAGCGCGTGCGGCGCGGCATCGGCTATGTGCCGCAGGGCCGCGAGATCTTCGGCCGGTTGACGGTCGAGGACAATCTGCGCATGGGCCTGGCCTACAAGAGCGGCAGCACGCCGATCCCGCCGCAGTTGTTCGAACTATTCCCGGTGCTGAAGGCCATGATCAACCGGCGCGGCGGCGATCTCTCCGGCGGTCAGCAGCAGCAGTTGGCGATTGCCCGCGCGCTGGCGGCCGGCCCCAAGCTCATCATCCTCGACGAGCCCACCGAAGGCATCCAGCCCAGCATCATCAAGGACATCGGTCGCGTGCTGCGCCAGCTGGCCGATGAAGGTCTGGAGATCGCCGGCAAGAAGCAGCGCATGGCGGTGATCCTGGTCGAGCAGTACTACGACTTCGCCGAGGAGCTGGCCGACCAGTACCTGGTGATGGAGCGCGGCGAGTTCGTCGCTCGCGGGCGCGGCGAGGATATGCAGCGCGACGGCGTGCGCGAGCGCGTCTCGATCTGATCGCAAGCAAAAAAGCCCCATGACCGGGAGGCCATGGGGCAAAAGCGCTGCAGACACCGCCCGGGACACCGGACGAATCCGGCGTAGGGCTGCGGTGTGGAAACAAAGGGGTCAGCGCGGGTAGCGCAGGGCCGGGCGTGAGGGCAGGCTTGCCTGCCGTTCACGCAGCCTGGGCGCTATCGGTGAAGCAGCCGTGTCAGAAGCTGCTCCAGTCGCCATCGGCGGCTGCCGCTGGCTGGGGTTTGCGAGGGGCGGCCGGCTTGGCCGCCGGGCGGGGTGTTGCCGATTTGAAAGCGGCAGGCTTGTGAGCCGGTGCCTTCGGGGCCGGTGCTGCGACCGGGCGGGCGCGGGCTTGATGGCCGTCAAGCTTGAAGCTGGCCACCGACTCCAGCAGCCGCACCGCCTGGTGCTTGAGACTCTCGCTGGCGGCTGCGCTTTCCTCCACCAGGGCGGCATTCTGCTGGGTCGCGCGGTCCAGCTGGGTCACCGCCTCGCCGACCTGGGCGATGCCGGCGCTCTGCTCGACGCTGGCGCTGCTGATCTCGCCGACGATATCGGCCACCCGCTGCACCGAGTTGACGATGTCCTGCATGGTCTGGCCGGCCCGGTCGACCAGTTGGGTGCCGCTTTGTACCCGTTCGACCGAGTCGTTGATCAGGCTCTTGATCTCCTTGGCCGCGTCGGCACTGCGCTGGGCCAGGCTGCGCACCTCGGAGGCCACGACCGCGAAGCCGCGGCCCTGCTCGCCGGCGCGGGCCGCTTCCACCGCCGCATTCAGCGCCAGGATATTGGTCTGGAAGGCGATGCCGTCGATGGTGGAGATGATGTCGGAGATGCGCTTGGAGCTGTCCTCGATGCCGCGCATCGTCGTGACCACCTCGCCGACCACCTGGCCGCCGCTGCGTGCCACCTCGCTGGCGCTCTGGGCCAGCTGGTTGGCCTGCTGGGCGCTGTCGGCGTTCTGCCGGACGGTGGCGCTGAGCTCTTCCATCGTCGCCGAGGTTTGCTCCAGCGAGGAGGCCTGCTCCTCGGTACGGGCCGACAGGTCGGCATTGCCCTGGGCGATCTGGGCGCTGGCGGTGGACACCGACTCGGCGCCCTCGCGCACGCTGGCCACCGTGCCGGCCAGGCTGTGCTGCATGCGCTGCATCGCCTCCAGCAGCCGCGCGGTCTCGTCCTTGCCCTCGAAACGGATGGGCTGGCTCAGATCGCCACCGGCCACCCGGTCGGCCGCGCTGACGGCCTGGGCCAGCGGGCGGGTGATCGCGCGTATCAAGGTCAGCGCCATCACGATGGCCAGGCCGCCGGCGATCAGGCTGACGATCAGCAGCCACAGCGCGGCCGAGCGGTAGACATCCTCGCCATGGGCCGCCGAGGCATCGGCGCCCTTGTTGTTCAGCTCGACCAGCTGGCGCAGCAAGGTACTGGCCTCGGTGAAGGTCTGGCGCGCTTCGCCGCCGGCGAGCTTGCGGGCGTCGTCGATCTGCCCGTCGCGCACCGAGGTGACGACCTGCTTCGCCAGCGCCTGGTACTTGCTCCACAGCCCGGCAAAGCGCTCGAACTCGCGCCGCTCGTTGTCGCTGCTGATCAGCTTGTCATAGGCGGCCATGCTTTTCTGGGCGGCCGCGGTCGCGTCCTCCATCGACTTGGCCGAGGAGGCCGATTGCGCGGCATCGGTGGCGTTCAGATTGACGATCAGCCCGATGCGGAACTCGACGATATCGGCGCTCAGGCCATTGATGGCCTGCACCGAGGGCAGCCAGTTGCCGCTGATGGTGCGCGACTCGGCTTGCACCAGCTGCAGCCGCGAGAACGAGAACAAGGCCAGGATGGCCAACAGCCCCAGCATGATGGCAAAGGCCGCCGAGAGTTTGGCGGCGATGCTCATATTCTTCAGAACCTGCATGAAGCGCTCCCTTGCGTCGAGCCGGACGGCTCTTGTGACAGGGCTGAATCATCCGTGCTTCACCGTCGCCCAAAGCCCCGATCAAGGCGGCGGATGCTGGGCATCTTCCGCGCTTGGGTGCTTGCCGGCAAGCGCTTTGTTCAGGTGCGCCAGACCCGCGGCGGGCAGGGCTGCAGGCCCCAGGCCTGGCTGCGCCAGGCCGCCCAGACCCGCGCCAGCAAGGCCATCGCCGGCTCGACCTTGGGCGCCAGCACGCGCAGCACCACCACGCCCGGCTCGGGTGCGGTGCAGCCGGCCGTGGCGCGCAAGCCGTCGGCCGCGCAGAGCTCGCGGGCGGTCTCCAGCAGGGCCTCGCGGCGGGCGTTCGGCAAGACCTGGCCCGCGGCAAACCACAGGCTGGCCATCACCTTGTGGCCGGCCAGGCCCAGCGGCGAGTCCAGCAGGCCATGGTCATCGGCCGCGAGGCGACCGCGCTCCAGCCAGCGGCCGGGCAGCTCCAGGTGCTGGGTGTAGTGGCCGCGCGCGAAGGGCAGGCCGGCGGCCGGCAGGCCCAGCGCCAGCACATCCCAGCCCAGCATCTCGGCACCCGGCGCCAGCTCGAACACCATGCGGTTCTCCGCCAGCGCGCCGTCGTAGATCAGGGTCTCCAGCGGCAGCCATTCCAGCCGCGCGCCCTCGGCGACCCGGGCGCGCAGGCGCTGGCTGGCCAGCTCGCCGGCGCTGCGGTAGAAGCGGGTGGCGCCCGGCGTGGTCAGCAGGGCATGGCTGGCGGTCTGCAGATCGATCTCGATCTCGAGCCGGTCGCCGCCGACGATGCCGCCGGGCGGATGCACCAGCACATGGTGGCAAACGCCCGGGCCCTCGGGATAGAGCCGCTGCAGCACGCGCAGCGGACCGTGGTGTTTATCGAGGGCCGTGGTGCGCCCCTGCTCGTCGCGCCGGTAGTCCAGCTTCAGATGTCCATGCCATGCCATGGGCGGCAGCTTAGCAAGAGAGAAAAGGGCGCGGCGCGAGCGAGATCAGAAGCGGTGGCGGATGCCGACCGAGTAGCTGCTGCCGCCCGACAGGCCGTCGAGCTTGTCGCTCATCGCCACCGCATAGACATCGGTGCGCTTGGAGACAAAGTGGTCGTAGCCGAAGCTGAAGGTCTTGCGGTCCGGGCCGACCGAGGCGCCCAGATGGCCGTACTGGGCCAGCAGCTTGCCGTCGCCGATAGGCACGGTGGCGCCGATGCCGGCGATCTTGTAGTCGCGGCCCGTCGTCGTGTTGTCGACCTTGCCGTACTGGCCGAACAGCTTGGCCGCGCCGAAGTCATAGGACGCGGCGGCCTGCCAGGTCTTGGTGTCGGCCAGCGGGGCGGCGCCGTCTTTCTTGACGTTCTGGTAAGTGAAGCCGGCAGCGAATGGCCCGCCGCCGTAGTTGGCGTTGAAGCCGAAGTTCCTGCCGCCTGCGCCTTCGCCGGCTGCGACAAAGGCCCCGGCACTGAAGCCGCCGAACTTGGGGCTTAGATAGAGCACCGAATCGCTCCAGCCGGTGTCGCCGGTGGCCGTGGTGCCGCTGACCGTGGCGCCGGCACTGAAGTACTGGCGGATGCTGGGCGAGTAGCCGAAAGAGTCGCCGAAGGCATTGAAGGCCAGGGTCTGCACGAACAGCGGCGTGGTGTTGCGGCCCAGGCGTACCGTGCCCAGCTCCTTGCTGCTCAGCGCCACCCAGGCATTGCGGGCCCAGAAGTTGTCGCCGTTGAAGCGGCCGTTGTTGCCGACATCGGCGCGCAAAAAGCTGTCCAGCGTGAACGAGGCCGTCAAGCCGCCCCCCAGGTCTTCGCTGCCCGAGAGGCCGAAGTAGCTGGTCGTCATCTTGCCGCTGTCGACCCCCTTGATGGACTGGCCGCCCGGCGCCTTGGCCGCGCCGGCGCTCATATCGAGCAGACCATACAGCCTGACCTGGGCTTGGGCCAGACCGGTGGCCAGCAGCAGGGCGGCCGCGGCCAGCAGATGCAGTTTCTTGTTGTTGTTCACTCTAGAAGCTCCTTGATTCAGGTTGGGAATTCAGTGGTTGTCGCTACGGTGGGCCCAGCCGGTCAGGCGACGCTCCAGCACCGCGAACAGCTCGTACATCAGCATCGCCATCGCGCCGACGACGACCAGGCCGGCAAAGGCCAGGCCCATCTGCATCGAGGCGCCGGCCGAGATCAGCAGATAGCCGATGCCCTCGTTGGCCGCCGTCATCTCGGACACCGTGGTGCCGACAAAGGCCAAGGTGATCGCGACCTTCAGCGCGGCGAAAAAATAGGGCAGCGAGCGCGGCAGCCCTACCTTGACCAGCACATCCCAGCGCTTGGCCCCCAGCACCCGCAGCACATCCTCCAGCTCGGGCTCCAGGGTGGCCAGGCCGGTGGCGATATTGACCATGATGGGGAAGAAGCTGATCAGAAAAGCGGTCAGGATCGCGGGGCCGACGCCAATGCCGAACCACACCACCAGAATCGGCACGAAGGCCGCCTTGGGCAGCGCGTTGAAGCCGGTCATCAGCGGGTACATGGCCTTGTAGGCCAGCTGCGAGCTGCCCATCAGAAAGCCCAAGAGCACGCCGACGACGATGGCGATGCCGAAGCCCGCCAAGGTCACCCAGAAGGTGCGCCAGGCGTGGCCGAGGATGACCTGGTGATAGTCGGCCAGGGCCTGGGCGATCGCCCAGGGGCTGGGGAAGATGAACTCCGAGACCTGCAGCGCGCTGCAGATCAGCTGCCACAGCAAGAGGATGACCAGCAGCAGCAGGGACGAGGCATAGCGCTGGAACAGCAGATGGGGTTTCTTCCTGGCTGTCATTGCGCCACCTCCGCGCCGCTCTTCCTGAGCGCGCCAATATGGCCGCGCAGCTCGTGGACGATTTCGGTGAAGGCCGGTGTGTAGGTCAGCTCCAGCTCGCGCGGGCGTGGCAGCTCAATGTCTCGCCGGTGCAGCAGCCGGCCCGGGCTCTTGCTCATCACATAGACGGTGTCGGCCAGGAACACGCTCTCGCGCAGATCGTGCGTCACCAGGATCACATTGAAGCCCTTGGCCGCCTGCAGATCGCGCAGCGCGCACCAGAGCTCCTCGCGGGTGAAGGCATCGAGCGCGCCGAAGGGCTCGTCCAGCAAGAGCAGTTGGGGTTCGTGGATCAGCGCGCGGCAGATGCTGGCGCGCTGCTGCATGCCGCCGGAGAGCTGCCAGGGGAATTTGTCCTCATAGCCCGACAGGCCGACGCTGGCCAGCAGCGCGCGGGCGCGTTCGATGTACTCGGCCTTCCTGGCGCGCAGCTGCGAGCGGTGCGGCTCGACGATCTCCAGCGGCAGCATCACGTTCTGCAAGGTCGTGCGCCAGGGCAGCAGCGAGGCCGCCTGGAAGGCCATGCCGCTGATCTTCAGCGGGCCGTTGACCGGCTGGCCGTCCACATGGATCTCGCCACGGCTGGGCTTCTTCAGCCCGGTGGCCAGCTTCATGAAGGTGCTCTTGCCGCAGCCCGAAGGCCCGACGATGGCCGCGAACTCGCCGCGCCTGAGCGTCAGCGAGATGTCCTCGACCGCGAACTTGCCCTGTTCCCAGAGCTCATCGTTGTAGGCGAGCCAGACCCGCCGGAAGTCGACGAAGTTGTCCATGATGAGCCCGCCTCAGCGCTTGGGCGGCAAGACATCCAGCTCGGCCTTGCTGGGCAGGAAGGCGCCATTCCACACCGCCTCCGGCACGACGCGGGTCTTGGTGCCATAGGCGTCCGAGATCTGGCTGGCCATCAGGGCCAGACGCGGGGCCAGGACTTGCCCGAAGCCCTCGGCGCGCGCATCGGGGCTGGCGATCACCGCGTCGATGGCCAGGCGCAGGCGGCGCTTCTCCAGCGCCTCGTTGATGATGCCGTCGCGCTGCTTCACATAGGCAATCGAGGCATCCGGATTGGCCATCACCTCCTTGGCGCCCTTGGCAAAGGCCAGCAGGAAGGCCTTGACGACTTCGGGCTTCTCCTTGAGCAGCTTGGGGCTGGCGATGATGGCGTTGCCGTAGAGCTTCACGCCGTGCTCGGCATAGGGAAAGATCTGCACATCGGCGGCCTTGATGCCGCGCGCTTCCAGGTTCAGCAGCGATGTGAAGGAGAAGCCGGTGATCGCATCGATGTCCCCGCGCACCAGCATGGTCTCGCGCAGCGGCGGGTCCATGCTGGTCCAGGCCACATTGCTGATCTTGTTGGCTTGGGCAAAGATGGCGAAGCCCTTGCGGCCGGCGTCGAACACCGGGGCGCCGAGCTTCTTGCCGCTCAGCTGCGCGACGCTGCTGATGCCGGACTTCTTCAGCGTCAGCACCGCAGCCGGCGTGTTGTTGTAGACCATCATCACCGCGACCGGCTTGTTCGGCGCATCGGGATTGTTGGCATGGAACTCCATCAGCGCGGCCAGGTCTGCAAAGCCCAGGTCATAGGAGCCCGAGGCCACCCGGGTCACTGCGCCACCGGAGCCGTTGCCGGCGTCCAGCGTCACATCGAGGCCGGCGGCCTTGAACAAGCCCTTGGCAATCGGCTGCAGGAACAGCGCCGACGGGCCTTCGAAGCGCCAGTCGAGCTGAAACTTGAGCGGCGTGGTCTGGGCCTGGGCGGGGGCGGCGAAAGCGCCGAGGGCGGCCAGCGTGGCGGCTGCCAGCCAGTGGCGGCGGGTGTTTGTTGTCAGCATCGGGATGTCTCCGTGAATCTTGCAAGGAATAAGGAAGTGCCAGGTCTTGCCGACCCGGCGATCCACTCTACGGAGCAATCTCCATGCCATCAACCGGGGAGATGCCGGGCGCGTCGGTTCTGCGCTGCATACAAGGCTTTATTAAAACTGTATGCAATCCGGCCGCACCAAGATGGGATGGGCTGCCCCTTTGTGTGGCGTTCTAGGGTTTGACGCCCGGGCGCGGCCGCTCCAGACTGCGGCATCGCGACAAGCGGAGCCCAGGCATGAGCGGCACAGTGGAAGAACGGCTGGCGCGCATCGAGCAACTGCTGCAGGCCCAGCCAGCGCCGGCAGCGGCCCCATCGGAAGCGCGGTCGGTGCTGGCCCGTGCCGCCGCCTGGATGGGCGCCGAGTTGCCCAAGCTGGTCGCCGCGGCGGTCGTGCTGGTGCTGGGCTTTGCGCTGAAGGACTCGGTGGACCTGGCGATCAAGCAGCGCCAGCTCGACCTCTCCTACACCAAGGAGATGCAGGGCCTGCTGATACAGCTCGGCGGCAAGGGCAGCGAGGCCGAGCTCGGCAGCGCCGCTACCCTGCTGGCCTCTTATGGCGAGCCGGCGCTGCCGGGGCTGATGAGCCATCTGCGCCAGAGCGGCATGGGTGGCGCGGCGGCGGCCGAAGGCCTGAATGTGCTGGCGCTGCGCGAGCCGGAGCTGGTCTGCGCGGCCTTGCCCCGGGTGCTGGGCCTGCGCCAGCAGTATGAGTGGCAGGCGCAGGAAAAGGTCGTGCTGATGCTGGGCCAGCACGGCTGCGGCGAGGCCCGGCCGGCGCTGCGGCGCTATCGCGGCCTGGTCGAGGCGGCGCTGGCCGGTCGGCCGGCCGGCTTCGAGGCCCTGGTGCGTGTCAAGCCCGAGGGGGCGGGCGAGGTCTATCCGCGGCTGCTGAAGTCGGTCGACGCGGCGCTGGCGATGCTGGACGAGTGAAGGAGATCCCGATGAGGAAACACTGGCTGAGCTGGCTTCTGGCTGTGGGCACCGGTGCGGCCCAGGCCGTCATCATCGATTGCGAGCCCCAGGCCGGCAGCTTCACGGTCCTGCTCAGCGAGCCGAGCGGCGAGCTGCTGAAGCCGGCCGAGCTGAAGAGCTATCTGGAACGCCTGCAGTTCGAGCTTGACCAGAACCGCAATGCCCGCTGGATCAATCTGCCCGACACGCCGGTGCGCTTCGTCGCCTGCCCGGGCCGCGCACCGGCACTGGACGGGCGCGAGCACAACCCGCGCCTGGTCGACGGCCTGCACACGCGGCGGGTGCTGCTGGAGGTCTGGGGTCAGCTGTCCAGCGAACCCGGGCCCGGTGGTACGAGCCAGCCCAGCGCGCAGCTGAGCTATCTGCTGGTGCCGCTGCGCCAGGCGGCCAACCAGAACGAGGCGGCCGCCGGCGCCTTGCAGCGCCTGAGCTACCCCGAGCCGGGCGCCGCGCCGATCCGTGACCCGGTCCAGCTGGTGGCGCGCTCCAGCGATATCGATGCCTTTGTCGCCAGCGCCTTCGGCTTCAAGCTGCTGCGCGAGCGCAGCTTTGACACGGCGCATCGCAATCTGTGCCGCGCCGATGTGCTGCTGGCCGCCCTGGCCAAACGGCCGCTGGAGGGGCGGACCAAGAGCGAGCTGGAAGGCCTGCGCGCCTTTGTGCTGACATCGGCCGGGCGCGCGATCAGCGAGGCCAAGGCCGACGCGGCCTATCCGAAGACCGGCCTGCTGCGCCTGCGAGCGAGTGCCAAGCCCTGCGACGAGGAGGCCAAGCCATGATGCGCCGCTTTCTTTTTTACGTCTCGATGAGCCTGCTGGCGGTACTGGCCGGCCCGGCGCGCGCGGCCGGCATGGAGCCCTGCAGCTATGCCTCGGTGTTCCCGGGCGCGGCGCTGAATGCCCTGGTCCTGCCTTATCACGCCGAGACCCGCGACGGCCGCCCACCACCGCCCGAGCTGCAGCTGGCCAGCCGCCAGATCGCGGCCCTGGTCCATCTGGAAGTGCTGATGGGTCTGCTGAAGTACCCCTCGATAGGCGCCAAGCATCTATGGGCCGAACCCGGCGAGGTCTGCGATGTCGATGTGATCGTCGGCCGCATCACCCGGGTTGGTGCGTCGGGCGCGCTGCGGCCGGGCCAGGGGGCGGTGCTGGTCTGGGGCCGCTTGTTCGAGCAGGCCGGCGAGTTCTATCTGCAGAGCTATCTGCGCTTTGTGCGCCAGGGCAGTGAAGGCGGGGGGGGCGGGAGTGGCGGGGTTGAACAGCTGTGGTTCAAGAACGGGCCGCTGGAGTTGCGCGGCAGCCTGCCGACCCAGGCCATCGCCTTTGCGCCGCGCCGCATCAGCCGGGCCGAGCTGGCCCAGGTGGATCGCGATTTCCGCCAGGCCATGGTCTTGCGGCCCCGACCCGAGCGCGGCGCTGCCGGCCGTGCCATCGAGTTCTCGCCCCACCAGGCGCTGGCCTTTTGGGTCAGCGAGGCGCGCGGCGAATGGCTGAAGCTGCAGCCGCAGCAGGGCGGCCCCGGTGGTTGGGTGCAGATGGCGACTCAGCCCGGTGAGCCGGCCGCCTGGTCGCTGCAGCGCTGGCTGCCCGAGCTGGCCTATATCGATGCGGTATCGGCCTTTGTGCGGCTGCGGGTCGACGGGCTGACGGCCGCCCAGCGCACCCGCACGGCCGCCTTGATGGAGCAGGGCCTGAGCCGCTACGAGCGCGCGGTGCCGGCCGATCTGGCGCCCGGCGCCTGGGGGCTGGCCAGCGCCCTGCGCGGCTGGCAGGCCTGGGAGCAGGGGCGCTACGAGCCGGCGCTGGCGCTGTTCGAGCAGGCCCAGGCGCAGCTGCCGGCCTATGCCGGCGCGCGCCAGCTGGCGGCGCTGGCGCGGGTGTCTGCCGGCTCCGCGGCCTTGACCGCCGACAGCGCCGCGCGGCTGTCGCGCGAGCTGATGGCCGCGCTGGCGCTGGCGCCCGACAACGCCCAGCTGCTCGGCAATCTGGAGCGGCTCTACGGCTTCTATGAGCAGCAGCGCCCCGACTGGAGCCCCTTCGAGCCCGAGGCGCTGCGCGAGCGCCAGCTCATCGTGCGGGCGGCAGCGCGGCACCCATGAATTCCACCAGCTCTCGCACCACCGGCCCGGGCGCCGAAAACGCGCGCGCGCGCTGGTGCAGCCGGGCCAGGCCCGGAGTCTGCAGCGAGGCGATGGCGGTGGCCAGCGCGGCCGCGATGCTGTCGGCATCGCCGGGGTAGGCGCGCGGGCAGTGGTCGCCGAAGTTCAGCGCATAGGCCTCGTCCAGCGTCTGCTCGGTGATCGCGCCGATGCAGCCGCCAAAGCCCAGGCCCACCGCCGCGCAGCCGCGCATCAGACCCTCCATCAGCGCATAGCCGGCGCCGGTGATCACATCGATGCGCTCCAGCAGCGGCGCCGGGTCGGCCACCATGCCGCTGAATTCGGCGTTCAGTCCCAAGGCGGCGGCCTTGGCCTGCAAGGCCTTCAGATGGCTGCCGCCGCCAATCACCAGCACACGGTAGCGCCCACGCCCGGGCAGCCGCGCGATGGCTTCCAGCCAGGCCTCGCAGCGCGGGCCTTTGTGGCCGCTCAGGCGCGAGCAGTAACCGAGGGTGATCGGCCCCTCGGCGCTGCGCTCGCGCAGCGCCGGCATCGCTATCGGCAGCCGGCTGCCCAGCACCGGGGGCTGGTGGGCGGCGCCGCCATCGGCGATCAGCTGGGCATAGGTGGCGCGCAGGGTCTCGCACATCGTGACCACGCCGTCGGCATTGCCGAACAGCTGCAGCCACTGGGCCATGCGTTCGGGGCTGTGGCCGTTGTGCATGCAGGCCAGCCACGGGATGCCGGCGTTGGCCTTGAGTTGGTGGGCGAAGCGGGCCTGGGTGTAGCTGTTGACGAAGAGCAGGTCGGGCTTGAGCCCATGTTTGAGCCAGGGCCGGGCCAGCGGCTCCAGCAGCGGATGGGCCGGCGGCAGGCGCAGCGCCCGGCCGGCGCCGAAGTCGCTGCGGGCCGGCCAGACATGGACCTCATGGCCTTGCGCCACCAGCTCCCGCGCCAGGATGCGGTTGTAGGTGGTGATGCCGTTGGGCGAGGTGTCGCGGAGCAGGAGGAGGAGGCGCATGGGGCACGGCGGGCGGGCAGGGCTGCACTGTAGCGCAGGGCTCGCTGCCTTCGGCTACGCGGCTCGGGCCCCCGGACGCCAGAACAGCGTGACGACCATGGCCAGGGCCGCCACAGCCACCCAGGCCGCTGCGGCCGGCCAGCCATGGCTGTCCACCGCGCGGCCCACCAGCAGCGGCCCCAGCGCCTGGCCCAGATTGCTGCCCTGCATCAGCAGGCCCACCGCGAGCGCGGCCTGCGCCGGCGTCGCGCACTGCTGCGGCACCGCCGACAGCAGGCTGGCCGGGATCAGGCCGCCCGCCGCCGAGAACAGCAGGCACAGCGCGAAGGCCGCCCGCGGGTCCAGCACCGGCAGAAAGATGCCCAGCGCACACAGCCCCATCGTGAGCGCCGCGCCGCCTCCCAGCGCCGCGCGGCTCAGCCTTCGCAGCAGCAGGCCGGCGGCGAGATTGCCGACGATATTGGCGGCGCTGGCCAGCGCCGCCAGCAGGCCTACCGTCTCAGGCCCGACTTGCAGGCGTTGCTGCAGCAGCACCGGCAGAAAGCTGAAGAGCGCGAAGAACATCAGGCTGTAGAGCAGGAAGCTTGTGGCCAGTGGCAGGGCCCGCCAGACCTCGGCCATCCGAACCAGCGGCCTCGGCCCCTCGGCGCGGGCCCGCTGCTGCGGGACCGCCCAGGTCACGGCGGCCAGGATCAGGCCGGTGGCCAGCGCCGCAGCGGCCCACAGGTTGCGCCAGTCGTCGAACCAAGGCCCGGTCAGCATCGCCAGCGCGATGCCGGCCGGCATGAAGCAGCTCCACAGCGCCAACGCGGCGTTGCGGTCGTCCGCAGGCACCAGCCGGCCCAGCAGCGTGGGCCCGGCCACGGTGATCAGCAGAAAGCCCAGGCCCTCGAGCACCCGCGAGACCAGCAGCAGCGCAAAGCTGCCGGTGGCCAGGGCGAGCACCGAACCGAGCAGCGTGGCCAGCAGCCCGAGCAGCAGCATGGAGCGATCCCCGGCGCGGGCCACCAGCGAGCCCGCCGCCACCCCGCCCAGCGCCCCCAGCACCGCGAAGGTGGCGCCCAGGCCGCCCAGCATCGCCAGGCTCAGGCCGAGCTCGGTCTGCAACTGCGGGGCGGCAATCGCCACCTTGCCCAGCTGAAAGGCCGAGGCCACCCCGGCGACCACCACCAGCCAGACGGCCCGCCAGTCGCTGCGCGTTGGCGCGTCCGCGCGCCTCATGCCGGCGCCAGCGCCAGCGCCCCGGCGATCCGCGCGACATGGCGGCCCTGGTAGCGGGCCGCCTCGATCTCGTTGCGGCTGGGTTGGCGATCGCCGCCGCGCCCGTCGTCGGCCAGCGTGGACGCGCCATAGGGCGAGCCGCCCGTGATCTCGTCCATGCGCAGCTGGCCCTTGTAGCTGTAAGGCAGGCCCACCAGCACCATGCCCAGGTGCAGCAGCACGATGTGCGTCGACAGAATCGTCGACTCCTGCCCGCCATGCTGGCTGCCGGTGGAGGTGAAGACGCTGCCCACCTTGCCCACCAGCGCATCCCGGGCCCACAGGCTGCCGGCCTGGTCGAGGAAGTTCTTCATCTGCGCCGCCATAGCGCCGAAGCGCGTCGGTGTGCCGATCACGATGGCGTCGTAGTCGGGCAGCTCCGCCACACTGGCCACCGGCGTGTCCAGCGCCACCTTGTAGCCGGCCGCGACGGACGCCGGCACCAGCTCGGGCACCCGCTTGACGGTCGCCTTGCCGCCATGGCTGCGCACGCCCTCGGCCACGGCGGCGGCCATGGTCTCGATATGGCCGTAGGACGAGTAGTAGAGAACCAGAACCTTGCTCATGAGCCGAACCTCCTGTGTGGAATGAGGCCAGTATCGGCAGTGCCATTGATCGACGGAAGCCATAAAATTCAGAGCTTCTTGATCTATGAAATCGATCAATGCTGGACGCTCTCACGCTCGATCAGATGCGCATGTTTGTCACCGTGGCCGAGGCCGGCAGCTTCCGCGCCGGGGCGGCGCGCCTGCTGCGCGCGCAGTCGGCCGTCAGCCATGCCATTGCCAATCTGGAGCAGCAGCTCGATGTGAGCCTGTTCGACCGCAGCGGCCACCGCCCCACGCTCACGGCGTCGGGCGCGGCCCTGCTGGAAGACGCCCGCGCGGTGCTGCTCAAGGTCGACTTCATGCGGGCCCGCGCCCGCGGCCTGGGCGAGGGTGTGGAGATCGAGCTGTCCCTGGTGGTGGACACGCTCTATCCGCTGCCCCTGGTGGCCGCCGCGCTGGGGGAGCTGCGCGAGGCGCTGCCGGCGGTGCGGCTGCGCCTGAGCGTGGCGCCGCTGGGCGGGCCGCTGCAGGCGCTGCGCGAGCGGCGCTGCGACCTGGCCATCATGGCGGGTGAAGACTTTCTCGATCCCCGCATCGAGACCGAGGCCTTGCAGACGGTGCCCATCGTGGCGGTGGCCGCTGCCAAGCACCTCTTGGCCCGGCGCCGCCAGGTTCTCACCAGCGCGGACCTGGCCGACCAGCTGCAGATCGTGCTGGAGGACCCGACGGCGCTGTCCGAGGGGCGCGACTTCGGCGTGCTGTCGCCGCAGACGCTGCGGGTCGGCACCCAGGAGGCCAAGCGCGCGCTGATACTGGCCGGCGTCGGCTGGGGCCGGCTGCCGCAGTGGACGGTGGAGCGCGAGCTGGCCGAGCAGTCGCTGTTGCCGCTGGCCGCCACCGCGCTGGGCCCGCAGGGCGTGGCGCAGGTGCAGACCTATCTGGCCCGGCGCAGCGATCGCAGCCTGGGCGTCGCGGCGACGGCCTTGCGGGAGGCGCTGCATCGGCTGGCAAAGCCGCCGCGCCGCACGGCCAGGGCTTCGCTCCGCGCTACCAGCGCTTCGCGTTGAGCGCGCCGGTCAGGGCCTTGAGAACCTGACCGGCGGCGCCTTGCGGCCCTGCTGCTGCTCGGCCCGGGCGCTGCTGGGCGGCTGGCCGATGATGCGCTTGAAGGCGCGGCTGAACGAGGCCTCCGAGTCATAGCCCAGGCGCTCGGCGGCCACCGCAATGCGCATGCCCTCATGGCTGATCCAGCGCCGGGCCTGGAACATCTTGACCTTGGCGACATATTTGGCCGGGCTCTCGCCCATCGTGCGGGTGAAGGCCTCGGCGAAGCTCGAGCGCGAGGCGCCCATCAGCTCGGCCAGGGCCGGCACGCTCCAGTCGCGCTCGGGGTCGGCATGGATGGCCGCGATCACCTGACCGATCCGAGGGCAGCGCACCGCCGCGACCCAGCCGGTCGAGCTGCCACAGCCGCATTCGACCCAGGCGCGTATCACGCTGGCCGCCAGCGCATCGGCCAGCCGTGCGAGCAGGCCGCAGGCACCGATACGCTCCAGTGTCACCTCGCGCTCCATCGCCTCCAGCAGCGCCGGCACGGTGGGATCGCGCTGCGCCAGCTCGCCGGCCAGCATCAGCTCGGGCATCATCGCCACCAGCGGATGCAGCGGGTCCAGATTGAAGCGCAGCGCCGCGCAGAACATCAGGTCGGGCGTTGCGGCGGGATCGGTGGCGGCCGGTGTGCCGGCACTGTGAGCGTCGCCGCCGACGAGGTAGATATTCTCAGAGACCGCGATGCGGGCCAGCGAGTCGACGTCGACCGCCGGCACCTCGGGCGCACTGGCGATGATGTGGAAGCTGCCGCGCGGCAGCAGCACCGCATCGCCCGGCTGCAACTGCAGCCATTCGCTGGTCTGTGTGCGCAACCAGCAGCCACCGCTGCCGACGAAATGAAAGCGCGCCGCGCGCTGCGCCGGGAAGGCCACCGCCCAGGGGGCTTGCAGCAGGCAGCGGCCGTATTCGACGCCGTCCAGGCGCAGGCCGCGCAGGATCTCGGTCAGCATATCGCGCGGGCCCGGGGCCGGCTCGGGCGAGGGGCTGCGGGCAGGCTTGGATAAAAGATCAAGCATTTCGGCTGTTCCGGCATTGAAACGCCGAGATCCTATCTCTAAGCTGGGTGCTCAGTTCATCACACAGGCCCCCAACGTGTCTTCCTCGACCTGCTCCGCGACCCTCGCTCCGAACGCCGTGGCCTTGCCTGGCAGCCCTGAACCCGCGGCCGCCGCCCCCGCTGCCGCCCGCTGGCCCGCCGTCCTCTCGCTGGCGCTGGGTGTGTTCGGCCTGGTCACGGCCGAATTCCTGCCGGCCAGTCTGCTGACCGCGATGGCGGCCGACCTGGGCGTCAGCGATGGCGCCGCCGGCCAGGCGGTCACGGCGACCGCTCTGATCGGCGCGGTCGCGGCGCCGGCGATACCGCTGCTGACGCGCCGGCTGGACCGCCGGCTCGTGATGCTGGCGCTGACCTTGCTGCTGCTGCTGTCCAACGTCCTGACGGCGCTGGCCGACAGCCTGGTCCTGCTGCTGGCGGCCCGGGTGCTGCTGGGCGTGGCACTGGGCGGCTTCTGGTCGATGTCGGCCGCGCTGGCGCTGCGCCTGGTGCCCGAGCCGCTGTTTGCCCGCGCGATGTCGCTGATACTGACCGGCGTCTCGGTCGCCACCGTCGGCGCCGCGCCCATCGGGGCCTGGATGGGCGATCGATGGGGCTGGCACAGCGCCTTTGTCGCGGCCGGCGTGGTCAGCGTGATCACGCTGCTGGTGCAGTTCTTCACGCTGCCGGCACTGCCGCCGCGCGACAAGCCCGATCTGCGCGTGCTGGGCGAGCTGCTGAGGCGGCCGAATGTGCGCATGGCCCTGCTGGCCGTGCTGCTGGTGATCTCCGGGCACTTTGCCGGCTTCACCTATATCCGCCCGCTGATGGAGCAGGTCACCCAGCTGTCGGTCGGCGCGATCACGGCCGTGCTGCTGGGCTACGGCGTCGGTGGTTTCTTCGGCAATTTCGCCGGCGGCTGGATCGCCCAGCGCAGCGAGCGTATGGCCATCGTCAGCGGCGGCGCGCTGATCGCGGTGCTCGCGGCCAGTCTGCTGGTCGCCGGCAGCTCGGTGCTGGTCACCGCCGTCGCCGTCACGCTGTGGGGCTTTGCCTTCGGCGCCTTCCCGGTCGGCTTCCAGACCTGGATCGTGCGGGCCGCGCCCGATCAGGCCGAGGGTGCCGGCGGCCTGCTGGTCGCGGCCTTCCAGATCGCGATCGCCAGCGGCGCCATCTTCGGCGGCCTGCTGGTCGACCATGTCGGCGCGCGGGGCGGCCCCGGCTTCGCGCTCGTCGCGCTGAGCCTGGGCACCTTGCTGACCCTGCGTCACGGTCCGCGTCCGGTGCGGAGGTCCGGGCCATCGGTACAGTGAGGCCTGACGCGAGCGAGGACGGGCCTGCGCTTTTTGCATCTGGCCCTGATGCGACCGCCGGCACTTGTTTGGATATCACCCGATGAACACCACCCCCGAAGCCATCGTCCGAGAGTTTTGGCGCCTGATGGCCTCCAACGATTTCGGCTCGGTCAAGCAGGTCCTGTCCCAGGACTTCGTGCTGGAGTGGCCGCAATCGCGCGAGCGCATCCGCGGCGCCGACAACTTCGCTCGCATGAACAGCGAGTACCCGAGCAGCGGCCGCTGGCATTTCCGGATCAACCGCCTGCTGTCTCAGGGCGACGCCGTCGTGACCCAGGTCAGCCTCACGGACGGCACCCAGTCTGCCGAGCCGATTTCCTTCTTCACCATCGAGCGGGGCCGTATCAGCCGGCTGGTCGAGTACTGGCCCGATCCCTTCGAGCCCCAGGCGAATCGCAGCCATCTGGTCGAGCGCATGGACTGAGTGCGTCAAAGCCCATACGCATCCCTACCAGATCTCGGCCGCCGGCGTCCCCTGGTGATAACGCATCTGCCAGACGCCATCGACGCGGACCCACAGTGACGCGCGCAGCGTGTGCCGGCCCAGGCCGTCATCGGCCTGGCGATGGGCCGAGCGGTAGGTCAAGAGGGCAGCATCGGGTCCCAGTGGCAGCACGGCGTACTGGTCTGAGACCACCTCGACCGGCACCGACTCCGACAGCAAGGCGGCCACCGTGTCGGCGTGCCCCCATTGGCGACCGGACCGCCCCACTTCCTCGAAATCCGGGTGCAGCAGCGCATGCAGCCGCGCCGCGTTGCCACGGACCTCTGGCCGATGAAGCTCGACCTCCAGTGCCCGCAGCGTGTTGAGCAATAGGCCGGTGTCGGTCCTTGCCGCGCTCATGGCTTCGCCTTGGCCCGGCCGTACTTCGCGGTGAAGCTGGCCTGGCCCAGTGCGTTGGCCTTGATCATGTAGCCGGCCAGCGCGGCGGTGGCGTCGGCGGGGAGCTCGAGCTTGTCGGTCTTCAGCGCGTAGACGGTGAAGATGTAGCGGTGCGGCTTGTCGCCCTGCGGCGGGCAGGTGCCGCCCCAGCCGGCGACGCCGTAGTCGATGCGCACATGGCTGGCGCCCTTGGGCAGATTGGCGCCACCGACGGCGCCGGCATCGGGCTTGAGTTCGCTGACATCGGCACCCAGATTGATGACGGACCAGTGCCACCAGCCCGAGCCGGTGGGGGCGTCCGGGTCGTAGACCGTGACCGCAAAGCTCTTGGTGCCGGCGGGCGCGCCGCGCCATTGCAGGGCGGGCGATTTGTTCTCGCCGCTGCAGCCGAAGCCATTGAACTCGAAGCGCGGGTCGATCGTGCCGCCCGACTTGATGTCGGGGCTGCTGAGCTGGAAACCGGCGGCGTGGGTCAGGGCGGCGGTGACGAGCAGCGCGCCGGCAACAAGCGTGTGTTTCATGGGGCCTTCCGTGTTGAGAGGAGGCCGAATGATGCAGCGATCAAACGCGCCGCGCTAGCCCGACGGCGTCATTCGCTGTGCGCTGCGGCTCAGGGTCGCAGATGTGAGGGCGCGTAGCCGAAGCGCTGGCGGAATGCCGCCGAGAACCGGCTGTGGGAGTCGTAGCCGCAGCGAGCCGCGATTTCCGAGACCTGCAGGTCTGAACCCTGCAGCAGGGCCATCGCGGCCTCCAGCCTGACCTCGCGCACGCAGCGGCTGAGCGAGGTGGCTTCATCGGCCAGCCGGCGCTGCAAGGTGCTGGCGCTCAGATGAAATGCGCGGGCGACCTCGTCCACCGTCCAAGCGGCATGGGGGCGCTGGCCGACGAGGCGGTGTACGCGGTCGGTCCAGCCCAGCTCGCGCGCCGGCGCAAACACCAGGCCGCGCTCCGCAAGCAGCAGCAGGACCTCGAGCGCGCGGTGTTCGCGCAGGGCTTGCGAGGCCTCGGGATCGAGCAGCGCCGCGGTCGCATGGTCGAAGCTGGCCGCAAAGGCCTCGTCCGCCACCGTGCTGGCGCAGCTCTGCACGGCCGGTGTCGCGGTGAACTGGGCAAAGCGCTCGTGAAACCGCTCGATGAGCGGCGGCGCAAAGCTCATCATGCGTGCTTCGTAGTGGCCACCTGCGGCGGGCTCGTTGATCATGTCCCACTGGGTCGAACGCGGGATGACGAAGACCTGGCCGGTGGCAAAACGGGTCTCGCCGAAGGGCGTGGACAGGCGCTTGCGGCCGGACAGCACCCAGCCCACCAGATCGTCGCGCACGGTGGCGGTGCGGACCCGGTGCGGCACGCGGGTGGAAATGAGCTGGGCGCTGGCGCCTGGGCAGGGGGTCATGGTGGGTGTCGGGAGGAGCGGGCCGGCGGGCCGTCGATAATTCATGCATCGATCAATACCCGGGCGGCATTGTGACCCGCCCCGCCAGGGCAAGACCTGACCCCTGTTCAGGCCCCCACGCCCGCCAGGATGTCGGTCGCCCGGTGCCCGCCGTCCACGCCGTCAACGAGGATCACTTCGCCGATCGAGTTGCGGCTGCGTAGCGGCACGATGGCCTGGTAGTCCTCGGAGCGGTACCAGGCGCGGGCGCGTGCCAGGTCGGGGAACTCGACCACGACGATGTCGCCGATCCACTGACCCTCCATCGCCTCGGCGCTGGCGCCATGCACGCGGAACTGGCCGCCGAAGGGCGCCAGCGTGGCGTCGATGCGCTCCAGGTAGTGAACGATGTCCGGACCGAATTGGACGTCGCGGAGATGGGCGATGGCGAAGGCGGGCATAGGGTGGGCTCCGTTGTTGATGGCTCCACTGTGCGCGAGTTTGTGGTTTGTGGCGATGACCTGCGAGGTCATCGCCAGGCCCGATCCGATCACGCGGCCGGTCCCGGAAACTCCACCGCCTGCCCGACCGGCAGCTTGACCATGCAGGCGGCGAACAGCGTGCTGCCGAGCCACTGCGCCAGCCAGCGCTGCAGCGCCGGCCACCGCGCGCGCTGCGCCGCATCGCCAAACCAGTCGGGCTCCACCGCCGCGAACTGGCGAACGAAGGGAAAGATCGCCAGATCGCTGGCGCAGGGCGAGGCGCCGCCCAGATAGGCTTGACCCTGGAGCCGCTGCTGCAGCGGTGCCAGCAGCGCGGCCACGGCACGCTCGCGATGCCGGTCGCGGTCAGCCGTCTCGTCGGGATAGCGGTCAGGGTATTTGTAGCGGTCGAGATGGTGCTTGAACTCACCGTCGTTGATGCCGAGCAGCGCCAGATTCTCGGCCGTCTGGGCACGCTGCCAGAAGCCGTCGGCATCGGCCGGCGCCAGGGCCCAGCGCATGATGTCCCAGCTCTGCTCCAGCACCTGCCCATTGCTCAGCCGCAGCACCGGCACCGTGCCCTTGGGTGACAGGGCCAGCAGCTCGGCCGGCTTGTCGCGCAGCACGATCTCGTGGACACGAAAGCGCAGCCCGGCCTGCAGCAGGGCCATGCGGGCCCGCATCGCATAGGGGCAGCGGCGGTAGCTGTAGAGCAGCGGCAGCATCACGGAGCGGCTGGCTTTTTTTCTGTGTACCTCAGGCCTGCAGCAAGTCGTACAAGCTTCGCGCGACGACCTTGGTCGCGCGCCGCAGGTCTTCCAGCACCAGATGCTCGTCGGCCCGCTTGGCATGGCTTTCCAGCACGGTGCGCGGGCCGGCGCCGTAGATCGCGGCCGGGATGCCCTGCTCGCCATAGAGGCGCACATCGGTGTAGAGCGGCGTGCCCGAGGTCGGGATCGCTTCGCCGAAGACCGCCGCGCCGTGCTTTTGCAAGGCCTCGACCAGGGGCTTGTTGCCGGGCAGCGGCTGGAGCGCGCGGGCCAGCAGCAGGCGTTTGATCTCGACCGTGATGCCGGGATAGCTGGCGGCCGCCTGGGCAATCACTTCGCGGATATTCGCCTCGACCGCGACCGGATCCTCCTCGGGAATCATGCGGCGGTCCAGTTTCAGCACGACCTTGCCGGGCACGACATTGGTGTTGGTGCCGCCCTCGATGCGGCCGACGTTCAGATAGGGGTGCGTGATGCCCTCGACCCGGCTGGTGACCTTCTTGTACTCGAGGTTCTGCGCATACAGCGCGTTCAGGATCGCGACCGCGCCCTGCAGCGCGTCGACGCCGGTGTCGGGAATGGCGGCGTGGGCCATCTTGCCGTGCACCGTGACTTCCATCTGCAGGCAACCGTTGTGTGCGGTGACGACCTGGTAGCTGAAGCCGGCGGCCAGCAGCAGATCGGGCTTGGTGAGGCCCTGTTTCAAGAGCCAGCCCGGGCCCAGCTCGCCGCCGAACTCTTCGTCGTAGGTGAAGTGCAGCTCGACACCGCCCTTCAGCGGCGCATTCAGCGACTCCAGCGCGCGCAGCGCAAAGGTGTAGCTGGCGAAGTCGCTCTTGCTGACGGCGGCGGCACGGCCGTAAAGCTTGCCGTCCACAAGCTCGCCGCTATAGGGGCCGTGTGTCCAGCCCTCGCCGGGCGGCACCACATCGCCATGGGCGTTCAGCGCGATGACCGGGCCGCCGGGGGCGAAGGATCGGCGCACGATCAGATTGGTGATCGACTGCAGACCGTAGGCCTTGACCTCGGCCTGGGGCACCGAATGCAGCTCGGGCGTGTAGCCCATCGCCGCCAGCAGCTCGGCGGTGCGTTCGGCATGCGGCGCGTTATTGCCGGGCGGGGTGTCGGTGGGCACCTGGACCAGGGCCTGCAGATAGCGCACTTGCTCGTCGAAATGCGCGTCTATCCACCGATCGAGTTGTTCGTAGCGAGCGTTCATGGGCGGCATTCTTCGGCGAGGTTGTGCAAGAGGCTTTGAAAGGCCTGGACGCAGAGCTGCGCGTCGTCGGCGCTGATGGATTCCAGCGGGTTGTGGCTGATGCCCGCGTTGGCGCCGCGCAGGAAGAGCATGGCCTGCGGCATGGCCTCGTGCAGCTTCATCGCGTCGTGGCCGGCGCCCGAGGGCATGCGGTAGACCGGCAGGCCCTGGGCGCGCACGGCGGCTTCCCAGCGGGCCTGCCAGGCCGGGTCGCTGGGGGCGGCATCGGCCGCCATGGTCTGCTCCAGCGAGAAGCTCAGGCCGCGGCGCTCGCAGATGGCGGCCAGCTCGGCGCGCACATCGGCGTCCAGCGCGTCGCGCGCGGCGTTGGTCGTGGCGCGCAGATCCAGGCTGAACAGGCAGCGGCCCGGCACCACGTTGATCGAGCCGGCCGGCACCTGCAGCATGCCCACGGTGCCGACCACATCGGGCACCGAGGCGGCACGCTTCTCGACAAACAGGATCAGCTCGGCCGCCGCAGCCGCCGCGTCGCGGCGCCGGTCCATCGGCGTGGTGCCGGCATGCGAGGCCATGCCGACGATCTCGCACTGGTAGCGCAGGCTGCCGTTGATCGAGGTGACGACGCCCAGCGGCAGGTCGATCTCGTTGAGCACCGGACCCTGCTCGATATGCACCTCGACAAAGCCCAGGTACTGCGCGGCATCGCGCTGCAGCGAGGCGATGGCCCGCAAGGTGGCCGGCAGGCCGGCCGCGCGCATCGCGTCGGCCATGGAGATGCCGTCGGCGTCCAGCTGATCCAGCCAGCGCGGGTCGAACTGCTTGATCAGCGCGCCCGAGCCGAGGAAGGTGGCCTTGTAGCGCTGGCCTTCCTCCTCGGCAAAGCCGACCACCTCGATGCCGAAGGGCAGGCGCCGGCGCTGCGCGCGCAGCTCGCGCACGCAGGCCATGGGCACGAAGATGCCCAGCCGGCCGTCGTACTTGCCGCCGTTGCGCACCGTGTCGTAGTGGCTGCCGGTCAGCAGGCGTTTCGCATTCGGTTCGGCGCCGTGATAGACGCCCACCACATTGCCCACCGCGTCGAGGCTGACTTCGTCGAAGCCGCAGTCGTCCAGCATCCACTGCTGCAGCTGCGCGGCGCAGGCGCGGTGCGCCTCGGTCAGATAGGTGACGGTGAGTTCGCCGCGCTCCTTGAAGCCGGGGTCGGAATGCACGGCCAGGGCCTCGGCCCAGTCCCAGACCTGCTCGCCCAGGGTCGGGCTGGCGCCAAACTTGTCGTTCAGGCGGATCTCGGCGATGCGGTGGATATTGCGCAGGCATTCGGCCCGCTCGAAGTCCGGATGGCCGGCGAGCCGGCGCGCCAAGGTCGCGATGATCTCGCTGCGTGACAAGCCCTGACCCCGGGGGCCACGCACCGCGAGGATGAAGGGCCAGCCGAACTTGGCGCTGTAGTCGGCATTGAGCTGCTGGATGCGGGCGAACTCCTCGGGCGTGCAGGCGGTCAGCCCGGCCTTGCTCTGCTCCTTGCTCGACTCGGCCGTCAGCGACTTCGCCACCATGGCCTTGCCGGCCAGCTCGGGGTGGGCGCGTATCAGGGCCAGCTGCTCCTCGCGGCTGGCCTCGCGCACCGCGCGGGCCAGGGCCAGTTTCAGCTGCGCCAGGGTCGCGAAGGGGCGGGCGGCGGCGGCCCGCTCGGCCACCCAGGGCGAGTGCTCATACGTGCCGTCCAGCAGCGCGACGAAGTCGGCATCGCTGGCGGCGTTCAAACGGGTCAGGGTCAGCATGGCGGCCTCACTCCCAGACAAAAGCGGTGTTGGCATCGAAGGGATGGGTGGCGCGCCAGTGCCGCGCGATGTCGACGCGCCGGCACACCCAGACGCGGTCATGCTTCTCGATATGGTCCAGGAAGCGCTGCAGCGCGCGCATGCGGCCGGGCTTGCCCAGCAGCCGGCAGTGCATGCCTATGCTCATCATCTTCGGCGCCTCGTCGCCCTCGGCATAGAGCACATCAAAGCTGTCGCGCAGGTACTCGAAGAACTCGTCGCCATGGCTGAAGCCTTGGGGCAGGGCGAAGCGCATATCGTTGCAGTCCAGGGTGTAGGGCACGACCAGGTGCGGGGCCAATGCGCCGTCGCTCTTCCTGACCTGCAGCCAGAAGGGCAGGTCGTCGCCGTAGTAGTCGCTGTCGTACTCGAAGCCGCCATAGTCGGCCACCAGGCGGCGGGTGTTGGGGCTGTCGCGGCCGGTGTACCAGCCGGAGGCGCGCTCGCCGGTCAGGCGCTGCAGCAGGTCCATGCCGATCTCCATATGCTGGCGCTCGGTGGCCTCGTCCATGCCCTGGTAGTGGATCCAGCGCCAGCCGTGGCAGGCGATCTCGTGGTTCAGCTCGACCAGGGCCTTGGTCAGCTCGGGATGGCGCTCCAGCGCCATGGCCACGCCAAACACCGTCAGCGGCAGCGCGCGCTTCTCGAACTCGCGCAAGAGGCGCCAGACCCCCACCCGCGAGCCGTACTCGTAAATGCCTTCCATGCTCAGATGCCGCGCCGGGAAGGCCGGCGGGTTGAACATCTCGGAGAGGAACTGCTCGCTGCCGGCATCGCCATGCAGCACCGAGTTCTCGCCGCCTTCCTCGTAGTTCAGGACGAACTGCACGGCGATGCGGGCCTGGCCCGGCCACTGCGCATGCGGCGGCTTCTCGCCGTAGCCGATCAAATCTCTGGGGTACATGTCAGCCCCTCGTTCGATGAGTACATCGCCCGATCCCCCGAGGGGATGAGGCCCGCTTGGGGCGGCCGGGCGCTGGGCCCCGGCCGGTTTGCATCATTGTTTTCATGGTGAGAGCACGCTTTTCAAATCCTTGACACGCGGATTCAGCCGCAGATTCGCCTCGACATTGCCCAGATGCGCCTCCAGCAGCTTCAGCGCTGCCTTCTTGTCGCCGCGCTCCAGCGCGTCGACGATGGCTTCATGTTCGGCCTGCGATTCGGCCGCCGAGTGGCTGCTCTGATACATCAAGGCGATCAGCGAGCTGCGCGAGAGCAGATCGGTCAGCAGCTGGGCCAGCACCTCATTGCCCTGCATGCGCGCGAGGATCACATGAAAGTCGGCCAGCAGCCGGGTGCGGCCGCTGACATCGGTATGGGCCACCGCCTCGCGCTCGGCCTTCAGATGGGCGCGCAGCTGGGCGATCTGGGCCTTGGTGATGGAGGTGGCCAGCTGGCCGATCATCGCCGCCTCCAGCATCTTGCGCACCTCGAAAACCTGGCGCGCCTCCTCGACACTGGGCTGTGCCACAAAGGCGCCGCGCGCCGGCTCCAGCGTCACCAGCCTATCGCGGCTGAGCTGGTTCAAGGCCTGACGCACCAGCGTGCGCGAGACCTGGAAGATGTCGGCAATCTGCTGCTCGGCCAGCTTGGTGCCGGGCATCAGCCGGCGCTCGACGATGGCCTGGGTGATCGAGTCGGCGATCCGGTCGGTGGCGGTGACGGACTCGGCGGCCCGGTCGGAGACCGGTTCAAGAGGTTTGGCGGGCATTGTGTTCCGAAGTGTATACACTTTGCCGCTTGAACTCAGAGGAACAATCGATGGGCAAGCTCACCACCCATGTGCTGGACACCATGCACGGCAGCCCGGCCGCCGGCATGGCCGTGACCCTGTACCGCCTGGACGGGCGCGAGGCCCGCGAGCTGAAGACCCTGAGCCTGAATGCCGACGGGCGCGCCGACGGCCCGCTGCTGGAGGGTCAGGCCTTGCTGGTCGGGCGCTACCGCCTGGTGTTCGGCGTTGCGGCCTATTTCAAGGCGCGCGGGGTGCATTTGCCCGAGCCGGCTTTCCTGGACGAGGTGCCGCTGGACTTTGGCATCGCCGATGTGGCCGGCCACTACCATGTGCCGTTGCTGGCCAGCCCCTGGAGCTATTCCACCTATCGCGGTAGTTGACCGACCATGCGCGATTGGCAGCTTCTGCAGCGGGCGCTGGCGCGCGAACCTGCGGTACTGGTCACGGTCGAACGGGTCGAAGGCAGCGGCCCGCGCGAGGTCGGGGCCTGGATGGCGCTGACGCCGGACCGGCTGTTCGCCACCATAGGCGGCGGCCAGCTGGAGTTCGAGGCGATCGCCCAGGCGCGCGCCGCGCTGGCGGCCGGCGTCGTGGCCGAGCCGCTGCGCCGTTATGCACTGGGCCCCAGCCTGGGGCAGTGCTGCGGCGGCATCGTGTATCTGCGCTATGAGCTGCTGGGTGCAGCGGATATCGGCGGCCTGCGGGCGCGGCTGGCGCAGGAAGACCGTCTGATGCCGGTGGCGCTGTTCGGCGGCGGCCATGTGGGGCGGGCCATCATCGCGCTGCTGGGCCGGCTGCCGGCCCGGGTGCTGTGGGTGGACAGCCGCGACGAGATCTTCCCGGCCGAGCTGCCCGACAAGGTGGTCGCCGAGCATTCCGAGCCGGTGCAGGCGGCGGTGCAAGACCTGGCCCCCGGCTCCCAGGTGCTGATCATGAGCTTCAGCCATGCCGAGGACCTGGACGTTGTCGCCGCCTGCCTGCAGCGCCAGCGTGAGCGCGGCGATCTGCCCTATGTCGGCCTGATCGGCAGCAAGAGTAAATGGGCCAGCTTTCGCCAGCGCCTGCTGGCACGCGGTTTTTCCGAGGTCGAGCTGGCTCATGTCACCAGCCCGATCGGCGTGGCCGGCATCAGTGGCAAGCAGCCCGAGGTGATCGCGGTCGCGGTGGTGGCGCAGCTGCTGCAGGGCTGGGGCTGACTCGGTGCGACAGCGCACCGACGCCGCCGCGGCATCGGCGCACTCTGGGCTTGTGGGCGGTGGCCTTTGAGCCAGCGCTTGATCGGGTCGATCGATCGCAGCCGCAAGAAGTGCCGGTTTCGCCCCAAAGTTGGCGCTGCGCATTTCCGGCGTCATGAGGAGCAGCAGATGCTCGATTCATCACCCCGAAGCGCAGCGCCGCGCTACGAGCTGCGTTTCACCAGTCTCTTCGATCGCGGACGCGGCTATGCCTTCCCCTGCGATGCCCAGGGCTGCGTCGCGCTGGACCTGCTCAGCGAATGCGCGCGCAACAATTACTTCTATGCCCGCGCGGTGGTGGGCATGGAATTGTCGCCACCTGGCGTGCTGGCGACCGGCCCCCCGATCTGAGGGGGAAGTCATCGGGCTGTCGCCGGCCTGTCATCGAGGCCTCCTAACTTGCCGACTTTGGTCACAACCAGCAAGCCAGGAGCTCAAGATGATGCGCAAGACGATTTCCAACGGCCTGATCGCCGCCACTCTCGGCCTGGGCAGCCTCGCTGCACAGGCCCAGGTGCAGATCACCGAGTGGCTCTACAACACCTCGGAATTCATCGAGTTCACGAATCTGGGCAGCACGGCCGTGGACTTCAGCGGCTGGTCCTTCGACGACGACTCGCGCCTGGCCGGCGTCGTCAGTCTGTCGGGCTTCGGCCTGGTGGGCGCCGGCGAGTCGGTGATACTGGCCGAGTCCGATGCGGCCGATTTCCGTGCCGCCTGGGGCCTGGCCGCCAGCGTCAAGGTGATCGGCAATAACGGCACCAATCTGGGTCGCGCCGACGAGATCAATCTGTTCGACGGTGCCGGCCAGCTGGTCGACCGCCTGACCTATGGCGACCAGGCGCGCGGCACGGTGCGCGCCGACACGCGCAGCGGCAACCCGCTGAGCCTGGCCGATCTGCAGCAGACCACGCCCACCCGCTGGGTGCTGGCCTCGGACGGCGATGCCTTCGGCTCGCGCCTGTCGCTGGACGGCGGCATCGGCAACCCGGGCCAGTTCGCGCTGGCCGTGCCCGAGCCTTCGAGCTACGCGCTGCTGATCGGTGGCCTGGCCCTGCTGGCCGGCGTGGCACGCCGCCGCGCGAAGTAAGCAAAAAGGCGGGCACGATCATGAGCATCAAGAAAACCCTGCTGGCGCTGGCCCTGTCCGTGGGCGCTTTAGGCGCCTCGGCCGCCGGCCTCGATCTGTCGCGCTACCAGCTCGGCGCCAACTACGCGCTCGACACGCTGGGCGGCATGGGGCTGGAGGCCTCGGCCGTGACCTATGCGCGCGACCGCAACAGCCTGTTCTTCGTCGGCGACGAGGGCCTGGGCGTGGTCGAGATCTCGCTGACCGGCCAGACTTTGGGCAGCATGCGCTTCTCCGGCTGGCCGGCCAACAGCACGCACCACGACGCCGAGGGCCTGGCCTATCTGGGCAATGGCCAGCTGGTGGTGGTCGACGAGCGGCCGCAGGATGCGCACCGCTTCAGCTACCAGGCCGGCGGCAGCATCAATCTGGCGAATGCCCAGTCGGTGTCCTTTGGCGGCAATGCCGGCAATCTGGGCACCGAGGGCATCAGCTACGACCCGCGCAACGGCGGCAGCTTCGTCACCGTCAAGCAGGGCAGCCCGCAGGCCGTGCTGGCCGGTGGCCTGAACTTCGCGACCGGCGCCTCGACGATGAGCGCGTTGTTCAACCCGGCACTGCTGGGCCTGGCCAGCCTGTCCGATGTGCAGACCCTGGCCTCGGTCGATGCGCTGGCCGGCACGGCGGCAGCCGACCATCTGCTGATACTGAGCCTGGAATCGCAGCGCCTGGTCGAGGTCAACCGCAGCGGCCAGGTCCTCTCCAGCCTCGACCTCAGCGGCCTGACCCCGCAGGCGATCGAGGGCGTGACGGTGGACGAGAAAGGCATCATCTACCTGGTCGCCGAGGACTCCGGCTTCGGCAACTCGCGCCTGATCGTGCTGACCCCGGTGCCCGAGCCGGCCAGCGTGATGCTGATGCTGGCGGGCCTGGGCCTGCTGGGCTGGCGCGCAAGACGCCGTTGAGCGGCGCTGAGCGGCGCTGAAAGCCGCCGGGGCGCGGCGATGGTGTGAAGCAAAACTGTATACACTTCTGCTCACACATCGCCGCGGCGCCCGGGTGCAGCCATCCGGTCAGCGCGATGCTTCGCCGGTTCACAGCGCCCGCAGTGGTGGGCCGGCCCATCGTCCGCTGGGTGCTGCTGCATGGAAACTTATCTGCTCGACTGGGCCAATCTGCTCTTGCGGTGGCTGCATGTCATCGTCGGCATCGCCTGGATCGGCGCCTCCTTCTATTTCGTCTGGCTGGACAACCATCTGCTCAAGCCCCAGGCCACCGACCTGAAGGCCAAAGGTGTCGACGGCGAGCTGTGGGCCGTGCACGGCGGCGGCTTCTACAACCCGCAGAAGTACCTGGTGGCGCCACCCGATCTGCCCCAGCAGCTGCACTGGTTCTACTGGGAGAGCTACTGGACCTGGATGAGCGGCTTCGCGCTGTTCGTCGTGCTCTACCTCTTCAATGCCGAGAGCTTTCTGATCGACAGGCGGGTGTTCGATTGGGGCGCGCCAGCAGCGATCACGGCGGCGCTGGGTTTCCTGGCCGCCGGCTGGCTGGTCTATGACCAGATCTGCCGCCGCTTCGGCCACACCAAAGACGGCAGCATCGGCAATGACGGTCTGGTGCTGGGCCTGATCGCGGTCTTTGTCGTCGCGGCCAGCTGGGGCGCCGGCCAGCTGTTCGCCGGCCGCGCGGCCTTTCTGATCATCGGCGCGATGCTGGCGACGATGATGAGTGCCAATGTGTTCTTCTGGATCATCCCGGGTCAGAAGCAGGTGATTGCCGATATGCGCGCCGGCCGTCCGGTGAACCCGGTGTTCGGCCAGCGCGGCAAGCAGCGCAGCGTGCACAACACCTATTTCACGCTGCCGGTGCTGATCGCGATGCTCAGCAACCATTACGGCATGCTTTACAGCCATGCCCAGGGCTGGCTGGTGCTGGTGCTGCTGATGGCGGTTGGCGTGCTGGTGCGGACCTGGTTCGTCAAGCGCCACAAAGGGGTCAACGCCTGGGGCCTGATCGTCGCGGCCCTGGCCCTGCTGGCCGCGCTGATCGTCTGGATGGCGCCGGCCAAGCCAGGCGCCACGGCCGCAGCGCCCGCGCCGACCCTGGCCCAGGTGCAGGCCGTGATCGAACAGCGCTGCGCGATGTGCCACAACGCCCAGCTGGCCCAGAAGGGCATGCAGCTGCACACGCCGGCGCTGATCGAGCAGCATGCCCAGGCCATCTACCAGCAAGCGGTCGTGCAGAAGATCATGCCGCTGAACAATGCGACGCAGATCACGGACGAGGAGCGGGCCCTGCTGGGGCGCTGGTTCGAGGGGCGGCAGGCGGGCGCTCGTTGAGCGAGGCGAGGCGTGTTGGCGCCTCAGCTTCTTGAATCAAAGGCTTCCGGCAGCAGATCGTTCTCGAATCTTCTTGCTTGCTTGGACGCATTGACCAGCATCGCGGGATCGAGGTCGCCGCTCGCAGCGAGCCACATCGTGAACGAGGTGGAATCAAGCGCAAGGATCTGCACCCCGGCGGGGAGCCGATGGCTCTGTTTCATCGCGGACGCCACGCTGGCCACCGTGGCCCACGCATCAATCCGGCCCAATGTCAGCTTTCTGGCGTTCGCAATTTCGGCAGGGGCCACATCGATGTTCTTGAGTCCCAGCGCCATCAAGCGCCCGAGTACGAATGCGCTTCGCACCGACCCTACCTTCAGCGCTCGGAGGTCGGCCAGTTCCTGGCCACGCTGGGCCGCCTCGGGAGAGAGCACCAGCACCAGGCGGTCGCGTGCGAGCGGGGTCAGCCATTGCCATGCGGATTCCCGTTCCGGCGTTCTGGCCAAGGGGAAGAGCAGACAGTTGCCCCGCGCGGCGGTGATCATCGCCCGGGCCCAGGGCATCCAGCAGATCTGGGTTGCGACCTGCGGCCACAGGACATCGATCACTCTTTTCTCCAGAGCCCCGCCTGACTCGATGGCGCCGCCAAAGTAGCCGGCCAGTATCCTCGGCTTGCCGGACGAACCCGCTGGCGATGCCGAGATCGGGCCGGCGGCAAGCAGCAGCGCGCTTGAGAGAAAAGCTCGCCGTGAAGACCGCCCGCCGACCGGACCGCTCTCGTCAGAGGCGCCTCCGTGATGGACTTGTGCAGCATCAGCGCCGAGGCCGGACGTGTCGGGCAATTCCATCGTGGCACCTCTTGGTGGTTTCTGATCGGTCGTCGTCCTAGAAGTTAGTCAAGCGGCCAGCCGTTCACAGGCGTTCGGGCTGAATGCTCCGTGCAGATGCATTGAATGACCGACGCGTGAAGGGGCGGGCTACAGGGGCTCGAGCGTCTAGACTGCAGCATCGGCCACAAAGGCCTGGTCCCAGGGGAGGGGCTGATGGAATCTGTTTTCAACCTGCTTGCGTGGTCGTTTGTTGAACTGCTGCTGGTCGGCACCGGCCGTGCGGTGGTGCGGCTGTTGACGCTGGGGCGCTGGCGCGGCGAACAGTTCGCAGGCGACGAGTCGCGCATCTATGGACCGGCCGGAGCGCTGTCCTTCCGGCGCGATGGCCAGCGGGTGATCACGAAGTCCGGTCTGTTTGCGGCTGGGCTGCTGTTCTATCTGGTGACCGTGACGACGCTTTTTGGGCTGTTGTAAGGCATGCCGCAGCAAGCAAGCCGACAGTCAAACATGCCTATCAACCTCGTCAGCTACTTCGAGATCCCCGTGCTGGACCTGGATCGAGCCGTGGCCTTCTATGAAAAAGTGTTCGCTGTCGAGCTGCAGCGGACGCAGATCGATGGCAACGAGATGGCCTTGTTTCCCTGGCAGGACGACGCGCCGGGCGCATCCGGCGCCCTCGCCAAGGGCGACAGCTATATGCCGGGCAGGGCCGGCGCGCGGATCTACTTCGGGGTCGAAAGCGTCGAGGCCACGTTGGCAGTGGCCGTCGCGGCCGGGGCCTCGGTGCTGTATCCGGTGACCGCCGTGCCCGGCGCCGGCTGGGTCGCGGAGTTTCTGGACAGCGAAGGGAATTGCATCGCGCTGCAGGGTTCGGCGCGGTGATGGCTGGCGCGCAGTGCTCATCGTTCTCGTGGCCCATGCCAGACAATGTTCGAGCGCTACAGCACAGCGGCCCGGTCCATCGAAATCGGCCCTCGGCTCGCACCATCCGCAGTTCCGAATGCAGCAAAGGATGCCATCCATGAACGCAAGCTCACGTCAGACAGCCCCCGTGACCATCGCCTCGCTGATGGCGATCGCGGCCCTGGCACTTCACTCCGGCGCCTACGCGATCAACGCCAAATACGCGCAGCAGCTGGAACGCTCCGGCTGCACCCAGGTCAGCGAAGCCCAGGGCTGCGACATCCGCAAGACCAAGGCCGAAAACGCCAAGGCCGGCTTCGTCATCATCAGCAACAACAGCGGCGCCGCCTCGGACGCCGCGCCTCAGACCGCCGCCCCGTCGGCCGCCACGCCCTATGCCGGTCAATGGGTCGCCAAGTCGGACTCGGGCGCCACGGTGGCCACGATACGCATCGATGCCAAGGAGCGTGTCTGGGTGAACGGCAAGCCCGTCAAAGCCAAGCGCAGCGACGGCGGCCTGATGTTCAAGTCCGGCACCATCACTTTCCGCATCCAGGGCGACCGCCGGCTGAAGGGCGAAGACAGCTGGACCGACAGCGATGCGGGTACGAAGGGGTTGATACAGGCGGGGTGAGGGGGCGAGGACTGGCAGGGTGCTCGCGTGAGGTCTCCCGAGCTGCAGGAGATGCGAGACCTTACCCTCAAGCCCCGGGGTTCGGCCTCACAGAGGCCGCAGTGTGCATGACGAGCGTTCTTCAAAGTCGCCGTCGGGCAGCCCCCAAGCATGTGAATAGGTCAGCGAACCGTCCGCCGCAATGGCGGCACTGATTTCTTCTCTGAATGCGCTCTGGTCATCTCGGCTGCCGCTGGCGAACGTGGCTGCCGCCTCGCTTTGCGCGATTGCTCGATGCGTCAGGATTCCTGGCAGTTCCGACATCAGTGGCCAGAGCGTCAAGGTTCCGGTCATGTCTGGTGCCAAGAGCGTGCACTCAGCGTGCGCGACTTCGTTGCTTGCGAGCTTGGCCTCGTAATGGAGTATCAGCCCCTCTCCCCCAAGCAGCTTCTGGATTCGAATGGTTCCGACAAAGTTCTCCCCCTCGTGATTGACGCCCGTACCTTGGTACTCGGATGGGCCAGCGCAGAGAAGAGAGAGGACGGTCATGTGATGCCTGGACACAGGGGCGGGGTCAGGTCTTGAATTTGAAGTTCAATTTCAAGACCTGACCCCGCCACCCGCTCGGCTCTCTATTCCGTGAAAATCAGCAAAAATCGATTACTTGAGCCTGCGTTGTTGCGGAACTATGTCCAAGGTTTACTTGCGAAGATTGCTGAATCGCCTGGTGAGACCTGCGAGAAGGGCAAGGCCGGAAAGCATCAGCGCGTAGGTATGTGGCTCGGGAACTGCCGGACGCACATCTCCAGCATAAACTGCAAGACCATAACCGCTGTTGCCTGAATTGCTCGTCAACTGTTCCCCACTGAACAGATTGAATGCCCATCTCCGCCAAGGTTCGGCGGCGTTCGCCACGCCAATCCAGTTGGTGCTGCGCAAGTTCTGAAAGTCGCCCGTGTTTCTTAGATCCCACCCAGGCTGCGAACTGCTGCCCGAGCCTGGCTCATAGAACGACTTGTTGCCTAAAGTGACGTGAAACAGATGGGCGATCTCGCTATAGACAATCTGATCACTCTCATACTTGTCGAGAACGCCGCTTTTGGTTTGGACGTTGTAGCCGCAGTCTGTGCCTCCCGTTCTTAGGTAGTCACATCCTGGGGCGTTGGTGTCGGTCATGGTGGGTAGGCGCCAGCCACCTATGCCGAAATGACTCTGTTCCGCCCATGACTTGGCTGCACTCCAGTTCATCTCGTGTTCGCTACCGGAGCGTAGCCACGTGATGTTGAGTGTGGTGTCGTAAAAGGCCTCTGGGCCGTTGGCAGAGTTGCCGTCCAAATCGCGCGCCTGCAGCGTATTTTCCCATGTGCCTTGGCCGGCGATGCCGACGGCATGGCTGTTGGCTGCCAGCGAAGCGCATGCAATCGCCGTCAAACATTTCAATCGAATTCGCATCGTTATCGTCCCTGTGTTTCGAGGTGGTTTGGTAGCAGGCCATATGGTACGGCGACGGGAGGATACCAACGGCTGCAAATGGTGGGGCGGTATGGCTAGTCCCGCGAATAGGGGGGCTTCGATCAATCAAACACTGGCGAACTGTCTGACCTTGATCTCGATATCGTAAGCCAGCCGGTTCATCAGCTTGCGCTCGGACATACTGGCGAAGTCGCCGCGCAGCATGGCGGAGACCTTGGGCTGAGGGATGCCCATACGACGGCCGGCTTCAACCTGGCTGAGGCTCAGGCGGCGCATCGCACGGGTGATCTCGATCACCAGGCCGGACTTGGTCCTGAGCTTCTCGGCGTCGGGCAATTCGACATCGGCAAACACATTGCCCGATCCCATTTCGATCGCGATGGCTTCATCAGCCTTCTTCATTCTTGCTGCCATATCGCATCTCCTTGACGTAGGCCTCGGCCGCTTTCAGCCGATCGCGGATGAGGTCTATGTCCGCGAAGCTCTACCCCATTAAGCGTATACAACACCGCCTGCTCCCCCCGACAAAAGCCATACAGCTGCAGCCCGGTCCGGCGCGCGATGTCGACCGCCAGCGTGGTCGGGGCCGAGATCGTGGCCAGTGCGGGCACGCCCAGGCGGGCGCATTTGAGCACCAGCTCGTAGCTGGCGCGGCTGGACATGATGACGAAGCCGCCATCGTCGCATCGCTGTCCGTCGAGCAGGCGCCGGCCCAGCAGTTTGTCGAGCGCGTTGTGGCGGCCCACGTCTTCCATCACCAGCAGCAGGTCGCCGTCCGGCGTGGCCCAGGCGGCAGCGTGGTGGGCGCCGGTCTGCGCGTTCAGCGGCTGCAGTGCCGGCAGCTGTGCGAAGGCGCGGGCCACGGCGGTGGCGGCGATCTCGCGGCGGGCTGTGGCGGCCAGCGGCTGCGGGGCCAGGTCGAGCTGGCGCAGGCTGTCGATGCCGCACAGGCCGCAGCCGGTGCGGCCGACCAGGGTGCGGCGCCGCTCCTTCAAGCGCATCTCGGCGCTGGCCGCCACCTGCAGCTGCACCTCGCAGCCTTGCGGCTGCAGCAGCAGCTCGATGCCATAGCATTCGGCGCGCGACTGCAGCAGGCCTTCCGACAGCGCGAAGCCCAGCGCGAAGGCCTCCAGATCGGCCGGCGTGGCCATCATCACGGCCTGCGAGATGCCGTTGAAGACCAGGGCCACCGGCAGCTCCACCGCGACCTGGTCGAGCTGTGCTTGCCGCTCTTCGCCGCTGATGCGCTGCACCGCCAGGGCCTGGATAGTCTCGCCTGTCGTCACCGGCATTGCGCGCGCCCCTGCTCGGTCAGATGCACCAGCCAGCGGCCGCTGCCTTCCTCATCGCAGGCCAGCCGCACCCAGCCCGGGCCGGCGACGCCGCCCAGCCGGGCGTCGCTGAGCAGCGTGTATTCGCGCATCAGCAGGCTGACATTGAGGCCCAGGCGCTTGCCGATGCGGGTCAGCGCGACGCCCCGGCCCCCGTTCTCCTGATCGAACTCGGCCAGCGTGTGCAGCAGGTTCTCAGACAGCAGCGTGGACACTGAGCTTCACCGGGATCGATTTGGAAGTGGGCGTGCGCGCATCGATGGCAAAACTCTGCAGCGGCACCAGCGGATTGGTCTCCGGGTAGTAGCTGGCCAGGCAGCCGCGCGGGATGTCGTACTCGACCAGCAGGAAGCGCTCAGCGTGGCGGCTTTGCCCGTCGTCATAGAGGCTGGTGATGTCCACCCAGTCACCGGCCTTCATGTCGATCTGGCGCAGGTCCTCGGCATTGATGAAGACCACGCGGCGGTGGCCCCAGACGCCGCGGTAGCGGTCGTCCATGCCGTAGATCGTCGTGTTGTACTGATCGTGCGAGCGCACCGTCGCGAGCGCGAACACGACGCTGTCTTTTTGCTGCTGCTGCCGGCGTCGGGCGCGATGCACGCTGGTATCGGTGGGCACGGCGTGGCAGCGGAACTCGGCCTTGCCCGAGGCCGTGGCCCAGACCCGCTCCGACGCGGTGTTGCGCAGGCGAAAGCCGCCGGGCGTCTTGATCTTCTCGTTGAAGCCGGCGAAGTCGGGGAACACCGCTTCGATCTTGTCGCGGATCGCCGCATAGTTGCCGGCCAGCGCCAGCCAGGGCGTGCGGCTGGCCGGCAAGGTGGCGGCGGCCAGGCGGGCGACGATCATCGGCTCGGACAGCAAGTGCTCCGAGGCCGGTGCGTTCAGCCCGGCCGACAGATGGACCATGCTCATCGAGTCTTCCACCGTCACGCCCTGCGGCCCGCCGGCCTGCATATCGATCTCGGTGCGGCCCAGGCAGGGCAGCAGCAGGGCCTGGCGGCCGTGGACCACATGGCTGCGGTTGAACTTCGTCGCCACATGCACGGTCAGCGCGCAGCGCCGCAGCGCCGCCCAGGTGGCGGCGGTGTCAGGTGTTGCCGCAGCGAAATTGCCGCCCATCGCGATGAAGACCTTGGCCTGGCCGTCGCGCATGGCCTCGATCGCGCCGACCGTGTCGACACCCTGCGCGCGCGGCGGCTCGAAGCCGAACACCTCGCCCAGGCGGTCCAGAAAGGCGGCGGCGGGCTTCTCGTAAATGCCCATCGTGCGGTCGCCCTGCACATTGCTGTGGCCGCGCACCGGGCAGGCGCCGGCGCCGGGCCGGCCGATATTGCCGCGCAGCAGCAGCAGATTGGCAATCATCTGTATCGTCGCCACCGCATGCTGGTGCTGGGTGATGCCCATGCCCCAGCAGACGATCACGCGCTGGCTGCCGGCATAGAGCTCGGCGGCCTGGTGGATCTGGGCCTGGCTCAGGCCCGACTCAGCCACGATCAGGTCCCAGGACTCGGCGCGCAGATCGGCGATCAGCGCCTCGACGCCCACCGTGTGCGCGGCGATGAAGTCGCGGTCCAGCACCGGCGCCGCATCGTCCAGCTCGATCAGCCGCTTGCAGATACCTTTGAGCAGGGCCAGATCGCCGCCGATCTTGAGCTGGAAGTAGTGGCTGCTGATGGCCGTCGAGCCGAAGGTGGCCATCTCCAGCTTGTTCTGCGGGTCGGCAAAGCGCTCCAGGCCGCGCTCGCGCAGCGGATTGAAGCTGACGATCTTCGCGCCGCGCTTGGCGGCCGCGCGCAGCTCGCCCAGCATGCGCGGGTGATTGGTGCCGGGGTTCTGGCCGAAGATGAAGATCGCATCGGCCTGCTCGAAATCATCCAGGGTCACCGTGCCCTTGCCAACGCCGATGGTCGGGCGCAGTCCCGAGCCGCTGGGCTCGTGGCACATATTCGAGCAATCGGGGAAGTTGTTGGTGCCGAACTCGCGCACGAAGAGCTGGTACAGGAAGGCGGCCTCGTTGCTGGTGCGGCCCGAGGTGTAGAAGATCGCCTCGTTGGGGTCGGCCAGGCCTTGCAGCTCGCGCGCGATCAGCGCAAAGGCATCGTCCCAGGCGATGGCGCGGTAGCGGTCGCTGGCCGCGTCGTAGACCATGGGTTCGGTCAGGCGGCCGGTGGCCTCCAGCGCGAAGTCGCTCTCCTGCGCCCATTCGCTGACGGTCTTGGCGCCGATCACGGCGGGCGTGGCGCGCCGGCTGGTGGCCTCGGCCGCGACGGCCTTGACCCCGTTCTCGCAGAACTCGAAGCTGGACGCATGGTTGCGGTCGGGCCAGGCGCAGCCAGGGCAGTCGAAACCGTCGGGCTGGTTGGCGTGCAGCAGGGTTCTTGCGCCCTTGGCGACGATGTCCTGCTCGAACAGCTGCCGGGCCACGCTTCTCAGCGCGCCCCAGCCGCCGGCCGGGCCTTCATACAACTCGATTTTCTGTTCGCTCATGTCCTGCCTGCAGACTTGCCATCCCAGGCAGGAGCGTATCAGTTGGCGAGCGCTATCTGAACAGGCCCGGCAGCCACAGCGAGAAGGCCGGCACATAGGTCACCAGCATCAGGGTCGCGGTCAGCGCGCCGTAAAAGGGCAGGATGGATCGCATCACCTCGCCCACCGAGATCTCGCCGATCGCGCAGCCGACGAACTGGGTGCTGCCCACCGGCGGGGTGTTCAGCCCCAGCGCGCAGTTGATCAGCATCATGATGCCGAACTGCACCGGGCTCATGCCGAACTGCTGGCAGATCGGCAGAAAGATCGGCGTGCAGATCAGGATGGTGGCCGCCATGTCCAGAAAGGTGCCGAGCAGGAACAGCAGGATGTTGACCATCAGGAAGATCACCCAAGGCGAGCTGGTGATGGCGGTCATCAGCTCGCCGGTCTTCTGCGGCACCTCGTACAGCGCCATGAAGTAACCGAAGGCCGAGGAAATGCCGATCAGCAGCAGCACCACGCCGGTGGTCTTGCAGGCCTTGGCGCAGGCCTTCAGAAAGTGCGGCCAGCTCAGCGAGCGGTAGACGAAGACCGTGATCAGCAGCGCCCAGAACACCGCGGTGGCTGCCGACTCGGTGGCGGTGAAGACTCCGCTGAGAATGCCCACCAGGATGATGACGACGATCAGCAGGCCCGGCAGCGCGCCGATGAAGGCGGCCAGCACGGCGGTCCAGCCGGGGAAGGCGCCATGGGTCGGGTAGCCGCGCTTGACCGCGACGCCGTAGGCGGCGGCCAGGTTCGCGAGGGTCAGCAGCACGGCCGGGATCAGCGCCGCCAGGATCAGGTCGAACACGCTGACCGCCGCGATGCCGGCGGTGGCCAGCGTGAAGATGATCAGATTGTGCGAGGTAGGCATCAGCGCGCCGACCAGCGAGGCGTGGGTGGTCACATTGACCGCGTAGTCGGCGTGATAGCCCTGCTTCTTCATCAGCGGGATCATCACCGAGCCCATCGCCGACACATCGGCCAGCGGCGAGCCGGCCACGCCGCCGAACAAGGTGCAGCCCAGCACATTGCTCATGCCCAGACCGCCGCGCACATGGCCGACCAGGCTGTTGGCAAAGCGCACGATGCGGTCGGCGATGCCGCCGTGCAGCATCAGCTCGCCGGCAAAGACGAAGAAAGGGATGGCCAGGAAGGAGAACACCTGCATGCCGCCGACCATCTTCTGGAACACCACCGCCACCGGCAGGCCGGCGGCGATGATGGTGGCCACCGAGGCCAGGCCTATCGCAAAGGCCACCGGCACGCCCAGCAGCAGCAGCACCGTGAAACTAATCCCGAGAACAGTCAATTCCACGCTGGCTCCACAGTCTCGCCCTTCAGCAGCGCGACGATATGTTCGATTGAAAACAGCACGATCAGCACGCCGGCGATCACGATGGGCACATAGTCGATGCCCTCGGGCACATTGAGCATGGGCTTGCGCTCGTTCCACTTCAGCGTGGCCCAGAGCCAGCCGCTCTTGGCCATCAGCGCGCCGAACAGCGCGACCAGCGCATGGATCAGCAGCTCCAGCTTGTGCCGCAGCTTCTCGGGCAGCAGGGCCGCCAGCGACTCCAGGCCGATATGGCCGGCGTCGCGCACCCCGACCGCGACGCCGAAGGCGGTCACGAAGAGTATCAAGAGCATCGCCAGCGCCTCGGCCCAGGTGGGGGTGTCGTTGAACACATAGCGGCCCACCACCTGGAATTGCACGCACAGCACCACCGCGATCAGGCCCGCCACCGCTGCCATCAGGGCCAGCTTGGACAGGCCCGCGCAGAGCCTGGTGAAGCGGCTCACTGGGTGTCCTGCACCGCCTTGACCAGGCGCTGCAGATCCGGCGTGGTCATGAACTTGGCGTAGACCGGGCCCATCTGGGCCTGGAAGCCGGCCTTGTCGACCTCGACGATCTCGGCCCCGCCGGCCTTGACCGCGGCCAGGCTCTTGGCCTCCTGCTCGTCCCACTTCTTGCGCTGGAAGGCCACCGATTCCTTGGCCGCCGCGCGCACCAGGTCCTGGTCGGCCTTGGGCAACTTGTCAAACACGGCCTTGCTCATCAAGAGCATCTCGGGCGCCATCGAATGTTCGGTCTTCGAGTAGTACTTGACCGCCTCGTAGTGCTTGAAGCCGTCGTAGGAGGGCACATTGTTCTCGGCCGCATCGATCAGCCCGGTCTTCAGCCCGGTATAGACCTCGCCGATCGGCATCGGCGTCGCGTTCGCGCCCATCGCGCTGACCAGGGCCACCCACAGATCGCTCTGCTGCACGCGGATCTTCATGCCCTTGGCATCGGCGACGCTCTTGACCGGCTTGCGGCCGTAGATCGAGCGGGCGCCGCTGTCATAGAAGGCCAGGCCGACAAAGCCCTGGGCCTCGCAGCTCTTCAGGATCTCCTCGCCGACCGGGCCGTCCAGGCTCTTGCGCATATGTTCGACCGAGCGGAACAGAAAGGGCATGGTCGGCACCTGGGTCTTGGCGCAGATCGCATTCATCGGGCTGATGTTGACGCGTGTCATCTCCAGCGCGCCGATCTTGACCTGGTCTATGGTCTCCTTCTCGGTGCCCAGCGCGCCCTTGTTGAAGACCTTGATCTTGTGCTTGCCGCCGCTCTTCTGGGCCAGCAGCTCGCTCATGTACTTGACGGCGGCCACGGTGGGGTAGTCGTCGGCGTTGTGCACATCGGCCGAGCGGAACTCGATCGCGGCGGCGTCCTTGCCCATCAGCGCGAGCGCGGCGAGGGCCAGGCTGGCCAGCTTGTACTGTTTCATGGTGTTGTCTCCTTGATCTCGGTGCAGGGGTGGGGTGTTTCCGGAAGTCCTTGAACGCCGGGGTGCAGCGCAAACAGCGCGCCGTCCAGCGGGTTTGTCGTGACGCCCTCTTCGGGGCGCATCGAGGCGATCACCAGCAGGTCCAGCGCCGGCCCGCCGAAGGCGCACATGGTCGGCTTGGCCACCGGCAGCGCGATGCGGCGGTCCAGCCGGCCGGCCGGCGTGTAGCGCAGCAGCGCCGCGCCGTCGTTGGCGCAGATCCAGTAGCCGCCCTCGGCGTCGACCGCCGCGCCATCGGGGCGGCCCGCCGGCAGCGCGGTGATGAAGTCGCGCGGCGCGCCGGCGCGGCCGGTCTCGCTGTCGTAGTCGCAGGCCCAGACCCGGGCCTGCGAGGCATGCGAGTCGCTGAAGTACAGCGTGCCGCCGTCGGGGCTGAAGCCCAGGCCATTGGCCACCAGCAGATCCTCGCGCAGCGCCGGTTGCCAGGGGCCTGCCTCGCCCGGCGCGGACAGGCGCGCCAAGCGGCCCTTGGCTTCGCGGGCCGTGCCGCCGGCCATATGCAGGCTGCCGACCCAGAAGCGGCCCTGGCGGTCGCAGCGGCCGTCGTTGAAGCGCATATCGGCCCCATGCGGCGCGGCGGCGAGCAGGCGCAGCCCGGCGGCAGCGCCGTCGTCGAGATCGAGCGCATAGACGCCGTCCTGCAGCGCCGCGATCAGCCCGCCGCCCTCGCGCAGCGCGATGCAGCCGATCTGCTGCGGCAGCGCCCAGCTGCGTGCCGCTGCGGCCGAGCCGTCGTGGCGCCACAGGCGCCGGCCGCTGATGTCGACCCAGAAGAAGGCCGCCGCCTCGGCCGACCACAGCGGGCTTTCGGCGAGCTGGCTGTCGCCCTGCCACCAGAGCTCGGGCGTCATGGCTTGGCCCGCTGGGTTTCAAAGGGGCCCAGGCCCAGAAAGCTGCCGCCCTGCAGCCGCGCCATCGGCGTGCCGGCGGGGAAGTCGATGGCGCCGACGCTGGCGCGCCAGGCCTCGGCGCTGTCCTGCGGGCGGTAGCCGATCTGCGCCCAGCCGTCCTCGCTCCACCAGCGCTCGGGGTTGGCCGAGACGCCATAGACCGTCAGGCAGCCGACCGCCGGCGCGCGCAGCGCCGCCAGCACCAGGCGCTGCAGGTCGGCATGGCTGAGCCAGGTGGACAGCGCGCGCGCGTCGGGCGGCTCGGCCGTTGCGGTGCCTATGCGCAGGCAGACCGACTCGATGCCGTAGCGGTCCCAGTAGAGCCGGGCCATGCCTTCGCCGAACAGCTTGCTGAGGCCGTAATAGCCGTCCGGCCGTGGCTGGTCCTGAGGGCTCAGCGCGGCGCCGCGCTCGTAGCCCCCGGTCACATGGTTGGAGCTGGCGAAGACGATGCGGCGCGTGCCGGCCAGGCGGGCCGCCTCGTAGAGATGGAAGACCCCGTCCAGATTGGCCGGCGCGATCTGCTCATAAGGGCTCTCGACGCTGACGCCGCCCAGGTGCACGACGGCGTCGACACCCTGCAGCAGGGCCTGCACCGCAGCGCGGTCGGCCAGGTCGCAGGGCTGCTGCTCTTCATGCGCGGCCAGGCCGCCGGCCAGCGGCAGGCGGTCGCTGAGCCGCAGCCGGTGGCAGGCCCGGCCCAGCGGCGCGCGCAGCACCCTGCCCAGGGTGCCTGCGGCGCCGGTCAGCAGCCAGGTCGATGGCGTCTTGTCGTCTGGGTTCATGCGGCCTCATGCGGCTTCAGGGACAGCCCTGTGCCCGAAATGAAAGTGTCTTCATAGAATATCGAAACACTGTTTCGGAAATTCTAGGGGATTCCATGAGGATCGATCGATGGCGCTCGCCGCATGACTGATTCCGCGATCCCTTGGTGACCGTGGCCGGCCAGCCCTGCCATACCGGCCGGATCAGCCTGGTCGGCAATTGGCTGCGCCACAGGCCCGGCCCGCATCGGCCAAGAGCCACTCAGGGCAGCGGCGCCCACCCCCCCGGCGCGCCCGTCGCGATGGTGGAGTTGTGGAAGATCTCGGCGCGGCTGCTCAGGCCGGCGTCGCTGCCCAACTGCTTGGCCAGCAGCACCGTCTTGTCGGTGCCGCCGAGCTTGACGGTCGCGCTGCCCAGTCTGGCGCTCAGGTCCAGCGGCGCGCCATCCAGGTCCAGGCTGCCGATCTCGCGCCAGCCCGCCGTGTCGCTCGCGCCGCCATCGCTGCCGCCGGCCCAGGGGGGCGGATTGCTGCCGCAGCCGCCCGTGCCCTGGCCGGTCTTGCTGCTGCCGCTGCCGACACACCAGCCGATCGGCAGGATGTGGGCGCCGATGCGGCTGTTGACGAAGGCGATATTGTCGACATAGGCGCTCGACGCGGTGCCGCCGCTGCGGGCCAGATAGGCTTGTGTGACGCCGGGGCCGGCGGTGAGGCGGCTGTTCAGGAACACAAAGCCCTTGTCTCCGGCGGTGGCGCGGGCCTGCAGGATGTAGCCGGGCGAGTTGCTGGCGGGGTCGGCCACCGAGCGGATCTCGCTGTCCTCGAACAGGCTGGCCATCGCACCGCCCCAGATGAAGTCCACATTGCCCTCGACCAGGGACTGGTAGATCCAGTTGTAGCCCTTGAGCTGCAAGGTGTCCTGCTGGCTGATGAAGTTCATCTGCTTGGCGACCAGGCGGCCGGCAGCGGCCGTCGTGCTGGTGTTGAAGTACAGGGCCTCGGCCTGGTTGTCGTAGAGCGTGCTGCGCTCGTGCGGGTTCTTCAGCGTGAAGTTGATGAGGCTCAGCAGGTCAGCGCTCTCGACCAGCAGCACCGAGCGTCCGCCGCCCAGCACGCGGTGGCCTGCCGTGCGGCCCGAGCTGGACAGCGCCGTGCCGGGTGTCGCAGTGCTGGCGCCGCTGCCGGCGTTGAGCGACTCGAAATTGGCCTCGCCGACCACCACGCCTTCGCGGCTCTCGCCGACCAGGCTCAGGTTGTGGACACGCCGCAGCACGGCCAATTCAGGATAGTGGCCGTTGGCGATCTCTATGGTCTTGGGCGTGGCCACGGTGTTGCAGCCGTAGTCGGCCGGGCTGCCGGTGGCGCAGTGTTTCATGACCCAGTTCAGCGCGCCCTGCAGCGTGCGGAAGTCGGCCGCGCTGCCGCCGTCGTCGACGCGGACCTGGGTGTAGCTGCTCGGCGCGGCGCGGGTCGTGAAGCGCCAGCCATCGGCCTTGGCTATGCCGGCAAAGGGCGTGCCCTTGATCGTGCCGCTCAGCACGGCGGCGTCCATGGTCACGTAGTAGGCGGTGCTGAAGTCCAGCTTGCCGCTGCGCAGCTTGACCAGGGCCTTGCTGCCCTGCACGCTGAGCGGCCGGTACCAGACCCAGCGGGCCAGCGCCGGGTTCTCGGGCATCGCGCCCAGGCCCAGCGCATCGATCTCCAGATTGGTCCGCGCCAGCAGGGTCTGGGTGTCGCCGGCCGAGGGGGCGGTGGAGAGGTCCAGGCTGTCGACCAGCGCATCGTCGCTGGCGCGGCGGATCTGGATCAGGCCGCTGCTGCCGATCAGCGGCGGCGCATCGAAGGCCAGCGCGAGCCGGGTGTCGGTGGGCACGCCGGTCTCCTGGGCTGCCGGGACCTGGGTGCCGGCCACATCGTCGACATTGCCAGAGCCGCTGATCTGGGTCGTCAGCTTGCCGGCGCCGGCCTGGGCCAGCGCATTGGCCTTGGCGAGGACCGCGGGCCGGGGCTTGTAGGCGTAGGGCGGCGCCCAGGCGACCGGCGCGCTGGCCACGCTGCAGGCGCCCAGCGCCGCGTTGTTGAGCGTGGAGCCGCTGTCCTTGAAGCCGCCGCTGCGGTCGGCGCTGGGATGGCTGACCAGCGCGTCGCAGCCGGCCGCGCCCTCGATCACGAAGACATTGCTGTGCGACAGGACTTGCGCGGCCTTGCCGATGCCGACGCTGTAGCTGTGGGCGTAGGGGCTGGCGCTCTTGCTGCCGGTGAAGACGTTGTTGAACAGATGGACCTGGCCGAAGCGCACGCGCGGCACGCGCTGGCTGACGCCGCTGAACACATTGTTGGCGATCGTCACGCGCAGCTTGCCGGCATCGCTGGTCTGGCTGTCGGAGCCGCCGATCAGCATGGTCTTGTCATGCTGGCTGACGAGGTTGTAGGACAGCGTGACTAGGTCGGCGCCCTTGGTGATGTCGATCGCGCCGTCATGGCATTGCCTGAGCTTGCCGTTTTCTATGGGCAGCTGGTCGTCGGTCAGCGGTGCGTCGGTGATGGTGTTGTGGTCGATCCAGACCTGGGTGGCCGTTGTGATCGCGATTGCGTCATAGGCCGAGTTCCAGTTGCCCAGGGCGCCGTCGCTCGGATCCCAGACGGGCGCCACATCGCAGGGGGCGACGATGTGCAGATTGCGCACGATCACCTGGCTGACGCCGCTGATGTCGATATGGCCGTTGACAAAGCCGGCCCCCGGACCCTCGCCGACCAGGGTGGTGTGGCTGGGCAGCTTGATGCGGGCGCGGGCCTTCTGATCGGCGGCGTTGCTGAAAGGCCGGCCCTCGCTCATGTCTATGGTGCCGGCCACCTTGATGATCTTGGCCAGATTGCCGCCATTGGCCAGCGCGGCCAGCAGCTCGGCGCGGCTGCTGACCGTGTAGATGCGCTCGGGTGTTGCGGCAGCGCCGCCCACGGTGCCGGCGCCCCAGCCGTCCGCGGGCGCGGCCTGCTGGGCCATGTCAACCGCGCCGGCCTGCAGCACCGAGAACAGGGATAGCAGCGGCAGCAGGGCGAGAACGTGCTTCTTGCTCATGCCTGGCCTCCCTGACGGCGACGCAGTGCGGCCAGCCCGACAAGGCCGGCGGCCAGCAGCGCGATGCTGGCCGGCTCCGGCACCGGGGCCAGACTCAGCTGCAGCTCGAAAGTGGGGTAGGCGTCGTGCGTGAAGCCCAGGTCGCCGAAGCTGATGCTGACGCTGCTGAGCCCCAACAGCGTCGCGGTGACGGTGCCGCTGCTGAGCTGGCTGCTCTCGCTGAGTGTGATGCCGCTGATCGCGGCGCCCAGTCCGGCGAAGTCCAGGCTCAGCGTCGCGCCGGCCATGCTGCCGCTGCCGCTGTTGTCGTAGAAGCGGATCAGGCCGTTGCTGAACAGATCGATGGCCAGCGCGTTGTCGGCGCTGAGGTATTCCAGCTCGCTGTCGCTGAGCGTGGCGATATGGCTGCCGGCGCCGCTCTGGTAGCCCTGGTCCCAGCCGAGCAGGCTGGGCTGGCCGTCGAGCAGCGCGGTCACGGTGGTCTGGGCCAGGGCGGCGCCCGGTGCTAGCAAGCAGGCGAGCAGGCATTTCAGAAGAAGAGGTCTCATGCGCTTTGTCTCCGATGCCGTCGAGCGGCTTGTTGTGGGGAAGAACTCAGGGCAGCAGCTGCGCGCCCAGCTCGGGGGCCAGGTCTTGCAGCTGCCGGGCGACCATGGATGCGAACAGCCGCGCCCCCTTGTCGCCCAGATGGGTGCGGTCGAACACGGGATTGGCGGCGCCGGCGCGCTCGGCCGCGGTCGCCGGGTGGATGGGCGCACCGGGCGCGGGCTTGGCCGCCATCGCCAGCGTGTCGGCCTCGGCCTCGCCCATGGCCTGGACCGCCGCGCGGCTGAGCCCGTGCAGGTCCAGCAGCGCGACCTGCTTGTCGGCGGCCACGCGCCGGGTGGCGGCGGCCCAGGGCGCGAGGTCGTCATGCAGCCAGGGGCCGCGAAAGCTGCGCCGGGTCAGCGGGGTCAGCAACACCGGCGTGGCACCGGCGGCGCGCACCTCGTCGACATAGCGGGCCAGGTTGGCCGGGAAGTCATGCACCAGATCGGTGGAGCGACCGGGCTTGCCGGGCTGGTCGTTGTGGCCGAACTGGATCAGCACATGGCTGCGCCGGCCCTCCGGCTCGCGCAGCAGTTCCAGCACCTGCTCCCACAGGCCTTCGGCACGGAAGGAGCCGGAGCTGCGGCCGCCGCGCGCCAGGTTCAGGCATTGCAGCCCGGGTTTGAAGCGGGCGCACAACGCGTCCCCATAGCCGCTGCGCGGCGCCATCGTCGAGTCGCCGACCAGGATCAGGAGGCCCTCGGCCTGGGCCATCGATGCCAGCCAGCACATCGCCAGGCCGACGAGAGCGGTTCTCTTCATCGCGTATCGCTCCTGAACAGGGACGAAAAAAAACCGGGCCTGGCCCGGTTTTGGCACTGGCTCAGAACTTGTAGCGAGCGCCCAGCAGGAACTCGCGGCCGGTGATGTTGTAGACCACCGGGCTGTTGCGGGCCCGGCTGACGAACTGGTCCTTCGCCCGGTTGTTCAGATTGGTACCCTCGAAGGTCAGTGTGAGGCGGTCATCCCATTTGTAGTTGAGCGAGAGGTCCACGTTCACTGCGGCATTGGTGCCTTCCACATCGTTGTTGTTCTGACCGGGGACCCGGGTCAGGAAGGCGGATCGGTAGGACGTGGAGACGCGGGCGCTGAAGCGGCCGTCGTCGTAGTACAGCGACAGGTTGGCCGAGCGCGGTGACAGTCCGATCAGGTCGTCGACGATGGTGGCGTTGTTGGCCCCGCTGTCGCGATAGGTGACATCCGACTTGACGTAGGTGTAGTTGAACTGCATCCCGGTATTGCGCCAAATGCCGGGCAGGAAGCTGAAGGGCTGTTGCCAGTTCAGCTCCAGGCCCTGCAGCGATCCGCCCTCGGTATTGATCGGGGTCGTGATCGCGTAGACCGTGTCGGCCGATTGCGAGTTGGGCAGCGAGGCGAGCGGCAGACCGGTATCGCCGTAGCGGGCGCTGCCTCGCAGGCTCTGGATATAGGTGTCGATGTCCTTGTAGAACAGGCCCAGGCCCAGGAAGCCGTCGCGGCTGAAGTACCACTCGCCGTTGATGTCCAGGGTCTTGGCGCGGTAGGGCTTGAGGCCGGGGTTGCCCGCCGTGATGGTCTGGTTGGCCGTGTTCAGCGACATGCCGGGGTTCAGGTCATTCAGCCGAGGGCGGGCCATGACCTTGGCCGCCGCCGCACGCAGTATCACGTCACGGGACAGGTTGACGGCCAGGTTCAGCGAGGGCAGCACATCGCTGTAGTTCTGCGATTCCTGGGTCGGGGTGCCGCCGCCCACCGAGTCGTAGCCGGAGGCGGTCTGCGCGGTGCGCACATAGCGGACCCCGACATTGCCCCGCACCGGGAAGCTCGAGACCTTCTCATTGAACTCCATCATCAGGTAGGCACCCTCGTCCTTCTCGGTGGCGCCAAAGTTGTTGCCGCGCGCGCTGCCGTTGGTGATCGATGTCAGGCGGAAGTCGCCGGGGCCGCCGGCCGGTCCGCTCTTCAGGCAGTTGCAGTAGATGTCGTAGGCCGCAGAGATGGCATTGAGGTTGGGGATCAGCCAGGCGGTCGGCACGCCAGCGGGCAGGCCCAGCTCCTTGCCGAAGCCGGTCAGCATGGTGGTCAGGCTGCTGGCGCTGACACCGGCGGGCGGCGCGTACATCACCGTCTCGTTGGTGCGACGGAACTCGAAGGTGTCGAAGGAGAAGCGCTTGTAGCTGATGCCGGCCTTGGCGGTGTAGCGGGAGGGCACCAGATCCCAGCTCAGGTCGACCTGGCCGTTGTCGCTGCGGTTGGTGGCGCCGAGCGGACGGATGCGTATCTCGCTGCTGACCAGGGTGCCGGGCACCGTGGCCGCGCCCGCAGCGGCGGTGACGAAACCCAGGCCGCCGGGTGTCAGCGAGGTGACGGAGATCGGATAGCTGATGGCCGGCAGGCGGTCGTTGCCGCTGAAGTCGATGGTGTAGCCATTGACGTTGTTCGCGTCCAGTGTGGTGGTGGTCTGCACCGGGTTGCGGAAGCGGCTCTTGCTCTGGCCCATCTTGACGCTCAGGCGCAGCGTGTCGCTGAAGTCGTGATCGACGCTCAGGGTCGGCTGCACATACTCGGTGAACAGGCGGTCGAAACGGGACTCGGAGCGAATGTCCACCCCGTTGTAGACGCCGCGCACCAGCTCTCCCGAGGCGTCGTACTTGGCTTCCAGCACGCTGGTCTGCGGCTTGCCGTTGGTGCCGGTGCGGCTGAAGGAGATGGCCTGCAGGAAGTCTTCCTGGCGCGTCGCTTCCAGCTTGGCATACATGATGTCGGCGGACACCAGCGTGTTCTCGCCGGGCCGGAACTGTATCGCGCTGGTGACGCCGAGACGGTCCTGGTCGTGCGTCAGCCGGCCGTAGCGGGGCAGGCGTGGGTGGAAGTTGGCGGCATTGTTGGACGCGGCCAAGGCGGCGGCGTCGGAGCCGGCCGCGGCGAACAGGCCCTGGCTGCTGACACCGTTGGCCCAGCGCACCGTCGAGAAGCCTTCTTCCAGCACCTTGCGCTCGGAGTAGGCGACCGACATCAGCAGGCCGAAGCGACGGTTCTCGTCGGTATAGGACAGCAGGCCCGCGACGCGCGGCGTGGTCTTGCCGGACATATCGTTGTAGCGCCCCTGGGCCGATCCGGTCGCGGTGAAGCCGGGTTTGAAGTCGAAGGGGCGCGCCGCCTGCAGATCCACGGTCGCGCCCAGCGAGCCCTCGTCGACATCGGCCGAGGCGCTCTTGCGTACCGTGATGCTGTTGAAGAGTTCGGAGGCGAAGACGTTGAAGTCGAAACCGCGCGAGCGGTTGGCACCGCCCGAGCTGTCGGTGCCGCCGGTAGTGGCCAGCGCCTCGATGCCATTGATGCGCACGCGGGTGAAATCGGCGCCCAGGCCGCGCACCGTGATGCTGCGGCCCTCGCCGGCATCGCGATCGATCACGACGCCGGGCACGCGCTGCAGCGACTCGGCCAGATTGGTGTCGGGAAACTTGGCGATGTCTTCAGCCTTGATGACATCGACGATGCCCTTGTCATCGCGCTTGGCACGCAAGGCACTCTCCAGCGAGGCGCGCAAGCCGGTGACGACCACGGTCTCCATCGCCTGCGGCTGGGCGGCAGGCGCGGCGCTCTGGGCAGCGGCAAGCAGGCTGGTGGAGCCCAAGAGGCAGGCGGCCAGTTTGGACAGTCGCGGCTGCTTGAGCCTGTGGCGGGTTTGCATGGTCTAGTCTCCTATTGATTTTTGGCGCGGCTCGCCCGATGCGAGCAGGGCACGGCTTGGCATTCACCGACCGCTGCGGGTTCTGTGCCCGTAGCTCGGTCTGAGATGGGATGACAGCGGCGCGCGCAGGGCGCCTCTTGACGGGGCGGCCGCGCGCTGCAGTGCGGCGACCGCTGAACCTCGAGCGACTTAGAGGTAGTCCTCGCGGCGGGGGGAGAACTGGTCCAGCAGGGTGCTGCCGGCTTCAAGAGCCACCACGCCGTGGGTGTGCAGGCGGGGGGCGATGAAAGCGTCGCCGACTTTCAGGATGCGCTTGACCCCGGCCACCTCGGCCTCGAAGGAGCCGGCGATCACATAGGCGATCTGGTCATGGGCGTCATGGGCGTGCGGGGTGCCGATGGCGCCCCGGTCGAACTGCACCAGCACCGACATCAGCTCCGGCGTGTGGCCGACGATCTTGCGCCGTATGCCCTCGCCCAGCTCGGTCCAGGGCGTGGCGTCGTTGTCGAAGTAACTGCTGCTCATCTCTTGGCTCCGCTGTCTCCACCCGAAAGCCCGGGCGCGGTGTGATGTCTGAAACATCGATTTGCAGCTACTATAGCGCTGACGCAAATAAATGAAACATCGGTTCACTAAATAGAAACCATAATTCCGGGAAAGTCCCGAGCTGCGTTAGGCTAGCGGCCATTGAGCCCCCAGGGGCATGCCGAGACGCCTGTTCAGCGCGTCAGAAATCAGCGAGACAGCACATGATTCTGGACAACTTCCATCTGCAAGGCCGCGTCGCCATCGTGACCGGCTGCAACACCGGCTTGGGCCAGGGCATGGCCCGGGCGCTGGCCCAGGCCGGCGCCGACATCGTCGGCGTCAACGTGTCCGAACCCGACGAGACCCGCGAGCAGGTCCAGGCACTGGGTCGCCGCTTCCTCGACCTGCGTGCCAATCTGTCCGACATCAGCTGTCTGGAAGGCCTGGTCGGCGAGGCCAGGAGCTTTGGCGGGCGGGTCGATATCCTGGTCAACAACGCCGGCATCATCCGCCGCGAGGATGCGATCAAGTTCAGCGAGAAAGACTGGGACGATGTCATCGACCTGAACCTGAAGACGGTGTTCTTCTTCTCGCAGGCCGTGGCGCGCCAGTACATCGCCCAGGGCAGCGGCGGCAAGATCATCAATGTGGCCTCGATGCTGTCCTACCAGGGCGGCGTGCGCGTGCCCTCGTACACGGCCAGCAAGAGCGGCGTGATGGGCATCACGCGGCTGATGGCCAATGAATGGGCCTCGCAGCGCATCAACGTCAATGCGATCGCGCCCGGCTATATGGCCACCAACAACACCGCCGCGCTGCGCGCCGACGAGGGCCGCAATGCCGCCATCCTTGATCGCATCCCGGCCGGGCGCTGGGGCGTGCCGGATGATCTGGCCGGCCCGGTGGTCTTCCTGGCCTCGCAGGCGTCCGATTACGTCAACGGCTACACCGTGGCCGTCGACGGCGGCTGGCTGGCAAGGTAAGGCCCCCCCGAGGCGCTGCGCGCCACCCCCTCCAGGGGGCGAGCCCAGCGGACCGGCAAAGCCGGATCCGCGGGCTCTGCTGGCGAAGACCAGCGGTCGCAGCAAGGTTTGAATGTCACCGCCGGAGACTCGGTGCATGTATGAGAACAAAAAGCTGGGCTTGCTGTTCGTCCTGCCATTCGTGCTAGGCGTGCTCTTGTTCAAGCTCTTCCCCTTCGTGATGAGCTTCGCGCTCAGCTTCACGCAGTACGACCTGATCGACCCGCCCGAGTTCGTCGGGCTGCAGAACTACCGCGAGCTGGCCGGCGACGATCCGCTGTTTCGAAAATCGCTGGGCGTGACCCTGCTGTTCGCGCTGCTGGCCGTGCCGCTGCGCGTGGGCTTCGCGCTGTTCATCGCCCATGTCCTGAACTTCAAGCTGCGCGGCATCAACTTCTTCCGCGCCGCCTTCTACATCCCCTCCATCCTCGGCGGCTCGATCGCGGTGGCGGTGCTGTGGCGCTTCATCTTCGCGAAGAACGGCCTGGTCAATCTGGTGCTGATCAAGCTGGGCATCGAGCCTATCGCCTGGCTGGCCGACGAGCACTACTCGATGTGGACCATCGTGCTGCTGTTCACCTGGCAGTTCGGCTCGGCCATGGTGATCTTCCTGGCGGCGCTGCAGAACGTCTCGGTCTCGCTGTACGAGGCGGCCGAATGCGACGGCGCCAGCAAGAGCCAGCAGTTCTGGAAGATCACGGTGCCGCTGATCACGCCGGTGATCTTCTTCAACATGATCATGCAGATGGTGCACGCCTTCCAGGAGTTCAACGGCCCCTATGCGATCACCGAGGGCGGCCCGCTGCACTCGACCTATGTGCTGGCGCTCTACATCTACGACCAGAGCTTCCGCTTCTTCAATCTGGGCTATGGCGCGGCGCTCTCCTGGGTGCTGTTCGCCCTGGTCGGCGGTCTGGCGGCACTGTCGTTCTGGAGCTCCAAGTACTGGGTCTTCTACTCCGGCGAGAAGGAGAGCAAGCGATGAGCCGCGCCGACGCCAAACCCCTGCCCGGAGCCGGCAAGCTGGCCCCGGCGCCGCTAGCGCTCGCCCGCGACCGTGGCAACCCCTGGCTGCGCTATGTGGCGCTGATCGCGGTGGCCTTCGTGATGCTGTACCCGATGCTGTGGCTGATCGGGGCCTCGTTCAAGAGCAATGCCGAGATCTTCACCGAGGCCGGCTTCTGGCCCAGCCGCCTGGACTTCGGCGCCTATGCCAAGGGCTGGAAGACCAGCACCGAATACACCTTCGCGACCTACTTCCTGAACAGCTTCTTGATCGCGATCCCCCGCATCATCGTGACCGTGATCTCCTGCGTGCTGGTGGCCTATGCCTTTGCCCGCTTCGAGTTCTGGGGCAAGAAGCTGCTGTTCTCCATCATGATAGGCACGATGATGCTGCCGCTGATCGTGCTGCGGCTGCCGCAGTACCTGATGTTCCGCGAGATCGGCTGGCTCGATTCCTATCTGCCGCTGATCATCCCTTCGGCCTTTGCCACCGACACCTTCTTCGTCTTCCTGCTGGTGCAGTTCCTGCGCGGCATCCCGCGCGATATGGAAGAGGCGGCCCAGATCGACGGCTGCAACGCCTGGCAGTTGCTCTGGCACATCATCGTGCCGCTGCTCAAGCCCGCCATCATCTCGGTCATCGTGTTCCAGTTCATCTGGACCATGAACGACTTCATGGGCCCGTTGATCTATCTGGCCTCGGTCGAGAAGTACCCGGTTTCGCTGGCGCTGAAGATGAGCATAGGCGCGACCGAGGAGGTCGAATGGGCCAACGTCATCGCGATCTCGGTCGTCGCGCTGATTCCCTCGGTGCTGGTGTTCTTTGCGGCGCAGAAGCACTTCATCGAAGGCGCCACCTCGAGCGGCGTCAAGGGCTGACACAGAACTACAAATGATTCGGAGACGACAGTGGCGCAGCTAAGCCTGAAGAAAATCGAGAAGGTCTACCCCAATGGCTTCAAGGCCGTGCACGGGGTCGATCTGGAAGTGCGCGACGGCGAGTTCATGGTCTTTGTCGGTCCCTCCGGCTGCGCCAAGAGCACTCTGCTGCGCATGATCGCCGGCCTGGAGACCATCAGCGGCGGCGAGCTGCGGATTGGCGAGCAGCGGGTCAACGAGCTGGCACCCAAGCAGCGCGGCATCGCGATGGTGTTCCAGAACTATGCGCTCTACCCGCATATGAAGGTCTACGACAACCTGGCCTTCGGCCTGAAGCTGGCCGGCACGCCCAAGGCCGAGCTCGACCAGCGTGTGCGCCATGCCGCCCAGCTGCTGGAGATGGAGCACCTGCTGGACCGCTACCCCAAGCAGCTCAGCGGCGGCCAGGCCCAGCGCGTGGCGGTGGGCCGGGCCATCGTCAAGAAGCCCGAGGTCTTTCTGTTCGACGAGCCGCTGTCCAATCTGGACGCCAAGCTGCGCGCCGCGATGCGGGTGCGGCTGACCGAGTTGCACCGCACGCTGCGCGAGTCGGGCCAGCCGGCCACCACCATCTATGTGACCCACGACCAGGTCGAGGCAATGACCATGGGCGAGCGCATCTGCGTGCTCAAGGAAGGCGTGATCCAGCAGGTCGACACACCCACCGCGCTGTACGACCGCCCGGCCAATGCCTTTGTCGCCAGCTTCATCGGCTCGCCCGAGATGAATATCCACGATGCCACCCTGCAGAGCCAGGGCGCCGGCTTGGCCATCGCGATCGGGGGCCAGGTCTTGCCGCTGCCCGAGGTCAAGGCGGCCAAACTTGTTCAGCGCAACGGGGGCCAGGGCGCGGCCATCAAGTTCGGCCTGCGGCCCGAGCATGTGTCCTCGCTGCCGCGACCCGGCAGCGTCGAGGTGCCCAGCACGCTGCGCTTCATGGAACATATGGGCAGCGAGGTGTTCGTGCACTTCGATATCGGCACGGTGCCGATGACGGCCCGCGTGCCGGCCGATCAACTGGGGGGCCTGGGTGAGAAGACGCGCGGCACCGCCCACGCCTTCTGGCTGCAGCTCAACCAGGCCCATCTCTTCGACGCCGCCAGCGGCGCCAACCTGCTGCTCTGACATGACGATGAGAAAGCTTGTTGTCATCGCGGCCGCGCTGGTGCTGTCCCTGCCGGCCTGGGCCCAGGACACCACCGTGCTGCGTTTTTCCTGGTGGGGCGGCGCGGGCCGGCATGAGGCCACGCTGAAGGCGATCGCCGCCTTCGAGCGCCGCCACCCCGGCCTCAAGATCAAGGCCGAGTACATGGGTTTCAACGGCTATCTGGAGCGCCTGACGACCCAGATCGCCGGCCGCTCCGAGCCCGATGTGATGCAGATCAACTGGGCCTGGCTGGGCATGTTCTCCAAGCGCGGCAACGGCTTCACCGATCTGGATGCCTACCGCTCGCAGCTGGCCCTGCATCAGTTCGACGCCGCCGATCTGGAACTGGGCCGGGTGGCCGGCAAGCTCAATGCCTTGCCGGTGTCCTACAGCGCCCGCGTGCTGTTGTGGAACGAGGCGGCGCTGGCGCGCGCCGGGCTGCCGGTGCCCAAGACCTGGGACGAGCTGTTCGCGGCCGGCCGCGTCTTCAAGACTAAGTACGGCGACAAGGCCTATCCGCTGGACGGCGAGCTCTACGACATGATGCTGCTGGCGCAGAGCTATGTGCAGCAAAAGCATGGCACGCCCTATGTCGATCCAAGCCAGCCGCGCGTCGCAATGAGCCCGGCCGCCGCGCTGGAATGGGTGCAGACCTACCGCCGCCTGATCACCGAGCATGTGGCTGTGCCGCTGCCGCTGCGCGCCAGCCTGGGCGGCGCCGAGAAGCCCACCGAGCAGCAGCAGGACTGGGTGCTCGGCAACTGGGCCGGCAACTACACCTGGGACTCGGTGATCGCGCTGCGCGCCAGCACCCTGAACCAGCAGCAAAAGCTGGTGCTGGGCGACTTCCCGACCCTGCCCGGCGCCGGCAATAGCGGCATGTTCGGCCGGCCCACGCTGATGTATGCGGTGGGCCGCAACAGCAAGCAGCCCGAGCTGGCCGCGCGCTTCGTCAACTTCCTGCTGACCGACCCCGAGGCCGCCGAGATCCTGGGCCGCAGCCGCGGCGTGCCGGCCGCCGCCAACAGCTTCGAGCTGCTGCTGAAGGCCGGCAAGCTGCCGGCGCTGGAACTGGCTGCCCACGAGCAGGTCAAGGCGCAACGCCAGGCCGGCCGGGTGCCGATGCCCTCCAAGCTGTTCGAGCATGCGCGCTTCCACAAATTCATGCGCGAGGTTTTCGAGACCGTCGCCTATGGCAAGACCACAGACCAGGAGGCCGCGCGGCGCCTGGTCGAAGAGGGCAATGCCCTGCTCAACCGGATCAAGTGAGATGAAAGCCACCGAAAGACAGCTGAACTTCGTCAGCCAGCAGGATCCCGACACCGGCGCCCGGGTGACCCGGCTCACGCCGCTGGACGTGACCTGCCATCGCAACTATTTCTATCAGAAATGCTTCAGCAACGATGGCAGCAAGCTGCTGTTTGCCGGTGGTTTCGATGATGTTGGCGGCCCCGGACCCAGATGGAACTACCAGCTGCTGGACCTGCAATCGCAGGTCGCCACGCAGCTGACCGACCAGCCCGGCGAGAACACCTTTGGCGGCTTTCTGTCGCCCGATGACCGCTACCTCTATTTCGTGCGCGCCGAGCGCCAGCTGATCCGCCTGGCCCTGGACGATCTGAGCGAGGCCGTGGTCTACACGGTGCCGCCGGGCTGGGTGGGCTACGGCACCTGGGTCAGCAACAGCGCCTGTACCAAGATGGTCGGCATCGAGATCCATGCCGATGACTGGTTCCCGCTGAACACCTGGCAGAAGTTCAACGAGATGTTCCATCAGCAGCCGCGCTGCCGGCTCTTCAGCGTGGACCTGAAGACTGGCGAGCGCAGCATCATTCTCGAGCAGCGCGGCTGGTTGGGCCACCCGCAGTACCGCCCCTTCGACGACAACACGGTGGCCTATTGCCACGAGGGCCCGCATGACCTGATCGATGCCCGCATGTGGTTCATCAACGAGGACGGCACAAACCGCCGCTGCGGCAAGGAACACAGCGAGGGCGAGAGCTGTACCCACGAGTTCTGGGTGCCGGACGGCAGCGCGATGATCTATGTGTCCTACGACCACAGCTCGCCCGAGCGCTGGATCTGCAGCCTCGACCCGGTCACGCTGGAGAACCGGGTGCTGACCGCGATGCCGCAGTGCTCACACCTGATGAGCAACCATGACGGCACGCTGATCGTCGGTGACGGTTGCGGCAAGGCCAGCGGTGATTCATCAGCCAGCAACGAGATGCTGAGCGGCGACCCTTATCTGCACCTGTTCGACCTGAAGGCCGGCACGACCCGGCCTAGCACTCGACGTATAGCGCGCCACGACAGCAGCTGGGACGTCTACAAGGACAGCCGCCAGGTCACCCATCCGCATCCGAGCTTCACGCCCGATGAGAAGCAGGTGCTGTTCAGCTGCGACAAGGAAGCGGGCGAGCCCGCGCTCTACCTGGCCGATCTGTGAAGCGGCTCGCTGCTTTGCTGCTGGCCGTGGCGGGGGCGGCAGCGCAGGCCCAGGGGTCGATGCGGCCCCAGCTCGATGACGCCCAGGCGGCGCGGCTGCGCGTCGAGGACTGGCTGCAAGGCTGGCAGCCACAGCCGCTTGACCCCCGGGCCTGGACGCCCGACTTCATCGTCGCTGCGGACGGCAGCGGCACGCACCGCACGTTGCAGGCCGCGCTCGACGCCTTGCCCCGCGAAGGTCGGCGCCACTACATCCGGCTCAAGCCCGGCAGCTACCGCGAGCAGGTCTGTCTGCGCGACAAGGTGCCGCTGACCTTGTACGGCGACCCGGGTGCCGTCATCGTGGCCGGCCATTACAACGCCCAGCCCAAGCCGGCCGGCCAGGCGATCAACACCTGCACGCCCCACCAGGAAGGCGCCAGCTACGGCACGGCCGGCAGCGCCAGCGCGATGCTGTTCGGTGACGATCTGCAGCTGGCCGATCTGACGATTGCCAACGACGCGATGGACGCGGTGCGCCTGGGCCAGGGCTATCCGGCCGGTGCTGGCGAGGCCGGCGGTGCACAGGCCGTGGCGCTGCTGGCCCGGGGCGACCGCATCCAGCTGCAGCGCCTGCGCCTGCTGGGTCATCAGGACACTTTTTATGCGGCGGGCAGCGGCCGCATCCATGTCAGCGACAGTCTGATCGCCGGCGATGTGGACTTCATCTTCGGCGACGCCCGCCTGGTGATCGCGCGCAGCGAGATCCTCAGCCGCGCCGGCCGCCGCGCGCCGGGCGAGGGCGGCCATGTCTTGGCGCCCAGCACGCCGCCGGGCCAGGTCCATGGCTTCCTGATCATCGACAGCCGGCTGCGCGCCGAACCCGGCGTCGGCGCGGGTCGCATCTCGCTGGGCCGGGCCTGGGACCATGGGGTTGCGCACGGCGCCTGGCAGGCCGGCATCTCGCCGAACGGCCAGGCCCTGATACGCGACAGCGAGCTGGGGCCGCATCTGGCACCCTGGTCCCGCTCGACTTCGCGCCGCCCCTTCGATGCCGCGCAGAACCGCATGGCCGAGTACCGCAACCGCGCCGCGCCGCGCGACTGGGGGCGCGAGATCCTGGCGCTGGACGAGGGCTGGGCGGCCGCCGAGGGCGGCACCACCGGCGGCGCTGCGGCCGCGCCGGCCGATGTCTACCGGGTGCGCAGCCGCGCCGAGCTGGAGGCCGCGCTGGCGGCCGGTCAACGGCCCAAGATCATCTACCTGCTGGCTCGCATCGATCTGAGCAGCGACGCCGCCGGCCGGCCGCTGGGCTACGAGGACTACCGCGATCCGGGCTTCGACTTCGAAGCCTATCTGCGCGCCTACGATCCGGCTGTCTGGGGCCGCAAGCCGCCCGAGGGGCCGCTGGAGGAGGCGCGCCAGCGCTCGGTGCGGGCCCAGGCCCAGCGCGTCGTGCTGCGCATCCCGTCCAACACCACCCTGGTCGGCGCCGCGCCGGGCGCCGGTTTTGCCAACGGCATGCTGCTGCTGGACAAGGTGGACAACATCATCCTGCGCGGCCTGCAGTTCGCCGATGCCTACGACTTCTTCCCGGCCTGGGATCCGCTCGACGGCGCGGCCGGCGAATGGAACTCGGAGTACGACACCGTCGCGCTGCGCGGCGCCACCCATGTGTGGATAGACCATTGCAGCTTCGACGACGGGGCGCGCACCGATCGCCAGGCCCGCGTCGCGCTGGGCCGGCCCCTGCAGCACCATGACGGGCTGCTGGACATCACCCAGCAGTCCGACCTCGTGACCGTGTCCTGGAACCATTTCTCGCGCCACGACAAGACCAGCCTGATCGGCGGCAGCGACAGGCACACGGGCGACGCTGGCCGGCTGCGCGTGAGCCTGCATCGCAACTTCTGGGAGGCGCTGATGGAGCGCACGCCGCGGGTGCGCTACGGCCAGGTCCATCTCTACAACAATCTGTTTGTGGCCCGCAGCGACGGCGACTACCCCTATGGCTACTCGATAGGCATAGGCCTGGCCTCGCGCATCGTCAGCGAGCGCAATGTCTGGGAAACCCCGGCGGAGATCCCGGCGGCGCGGCTGGCCCGGGTGCTGAAGGGGCAGGTCTTCAGCGACCGCGACTCGCTGCACAACGACCGGCCGCTGGACCTGGGCGCCGCGCTGCGCGCCGCCGGGGCCGAGCTGGGCGGCGATGTCGGCTGGCAGCCGCGTCTGCACGGGCCGCTGGATCCGGTCGAGTCGGTCGCGGCACGGGTTCGTGCCGGGGCCGGCGCGGCGATAATCCAGCACAATTGAAACGCCAGACCAAACAAAGCGAAACACGGCATGGATGACGATCTGAACGACGGCAAGCAGCAGCCCGAATCGGTGGCGGCGGTGCTCAAGGTATTTGCCATCCTGCAGGCCTTGTCCGAACGCAGCGAGACCGGCATCTCCGATCTGTCGGTGCGCCTGGCCATGCCCAAGGCCACGGTCTACCGTTTTCTGCAGACCATGATGACCCTGGGCTATGTGCGCCAGGAGGCCGACAGCGAGCGTTACGGCCTGACGATGAAGGCCTTCGAGCTGGGCACCAAGGCGCTGCAGTATCCGGAGCTGATCGATCTGGCCAAGCACCATATGCAGATGCTGGCCGACGCCACTGGCGAGACGGTCCACCTGGGCACCTTGATCGACAGCGAGATCATCTATGTCCACAAGGTCGACTCGCGCCATATGCTGGGCATGTATTCGCGCGTCGGCCGGCGTGCGCCGCTGCACTGCACCGCGATCGGCAAGGTGCTGATGGCCTGGGAGCATCCGCAGCGCCGCGAGCGCATCCTGCAGGGCGCCGAGTTCAAGCGCTTTCGCGACAAGACCATCGTCGAGCCGGCCGCCTTCCAGGCCGAACTGGACCGCGTCAAGGCCCAGGGCTTTGGCGAGGACCGCGAGGAGTTTGACGACCATATCCGCTGCCTGGGCGTGCCCATCTTCGACCGGCTGAACCAGCCGATCGCGGGCCTGAGCGTCTCCTTCCCGACCTTCCGCTACGACGAGGCCAAGGAGGGCGAGGTGGTGGCGATGCTGCAAGGTGCCAGCCGCGATATCTCGGCGCGGCTGGGCTGCACGCAGTTCCCGCTCGACCCGCCGGCCAAGGCCGCGCGCGCCCGAACTTGAACGCCATCACCGGCCGACGGCGCCCCAAGACCCTGGCCCTGGGCCTCGTGGAGGCGTTGGGCGATCGCATCCGCGAAGGCCGGCTCAATGCCGGCGACAAGCTGCCCACCGAGGCGGCCATCATGGCCGAGTTCGAGGTCAGCCGCACCGTGGTGCGCGAGGCCATCTCCAAGCTGCAGGCCGCCGGCCTGGTCGAGACGCGGCACGGCATCGGCACCTTTGTGCTGGGCCTGGGCGAGGGCGCGGCGTTTCGCATCGCCCCCGATCAGATGGGCACGCTCACCGACGTGGTCGCGGTGCTGGAGCTGCGCATCGGCGTCGAGACCGAGGCGGCGGCGCTGGCCGCGCAGCGCCGCAGCGCGGCCCAGCTGGCCGCGATGCAGGAGGCGCTGGCCGCGTTTGCCGCCGCCGCCGAGGCCGGGCGCGATGCGGTGGCGGCCGATTTCCAGTTCCATCTGGAGATCGCCCGCGCCACCGGCAACCCGCATTTCGAGCAGCTGATGGGCACGCTGGGTGCGCCCAGCATCCCGCGCGCACGCCTGCCGGGCCTGGACAGCGTGGCCCCGGCCGAGCGCCTGGCCTATCTGACGCGCGTCAATGCCGAGCACCAGCACATCCTCGACGCGATCAGCGCCCAGGACCCCGAGGCCGCCCGCGCGGCGATGCGCACCCATCTGGCCAACAGCCGCGAGCGCCGAAGGCGGGCGGCGCTGGCGGCGGCCGGCGGCGAGTAGTCGCCTACTTGCGCGCCAGCTGGTAGGCCACGATGGCGTTGGCATGGCCATGGCCCAGGCCGTGCTCGGTCTTGAACCAGGCGACCATCTCCATATGCTTCATGCCCTTCAGGCCCTCGGCCAGGCTCAGCCAATGGGCGATCGGCTGGCCGTATTTCTTCTCGATGGACGGAAAGTAAGTGGCCGGGCCGCCTTGCGGCTTGTCGTTCGTGCTCATGCCTGGGTTCCTTGAATGGCAGGGTCGGAAAGCGGGATCAAAGATCGGTGGCCCCCAGGGCCAGCGCGGCAGACAGCACCGACAGCGGCAGTTGCGCCTCGGTGTGCTCGTCGTCCTCCAGATGCCAGGCTGCCGACAGACCTTGCTGGGCGGCAATCCATTGCAGCAGCAGGCCTGGCGGCAGGCCACTGGCCGGCGCGACGACGGCGAGCCGGCGGCCCAGCCGTCCGGGCAGCTCGGCGCCGAGATCCAGGGGGTCGCCGAACAGGGTCGCGTAGTCGAAGCCACGGGCGCCAATCACCCGCTTCGGGTCGATCGCCAGCCAGCCGCGCTGCGGGCCGAAGTCCAGCACGTTCTCGTGGTGCAGATCGCCATGCAGCGGCTGTTTGTCATCAGTGCCGGCCAGCAAGCGGGCGGCGATCTGCCAGGCCGGCTCGAACAGGCCTCCGTGCTGCTGGGCGGCCTGCCGCAGTGAGACGAAGTATTCGGCCAGATCTACCAGGCCCGGCGGCGGCTCGCCGCGATGGCTGTGCAGCTGGCGGGCCGCTTCGCAGAGGATCAGGCAGGCCTCGTCATCGCGGCCGTCCTGCGCCATCCGTGCCAGCGACCCGGCGCCCGTCGCGCGCTCCAGCAGGATGGTTTGCTCGTCGCCTTCGAGCACGCGCGCGGCACCGCGCCCGTCCCACCATTGCATCAGGCGCCCACCGTGCTGCTCCTCGGCGTTGTAGGCGCGCTTGAGCATGGCCGGCTGGCCCTGGTGCAGCACCGGCTGCAGGGCACTGGAATGGGTGGCGAAGGCCGGGCCATCAGGCTGCAGCGACCAGCGCTTGAGCCAGGGCCGCAGGGCGCTGCTCGGGTCGGGGCGGTGGGCGTCGAAAGCGGGGGCGGGCTCGATCATCGGGCGGCAATGGGATTGCGGCAGATTGTCAGCGAGGGCCGCTGGCCCGCCCCGTGTGGAAAGTTTCCCTTCCGCCTTACGGCGCGTCGGGGTGGCCCTGGCTCAGCGGCAGGGCGCCACCGGGCCTGAGCCCGGCTTGGCCGGGCAGGGCGGGGTGACCGGCGGCTGTGGCTGTAGCGCCCGGCGCCGCTCCATCCGCGCCTGGTTGCGTGCGGCCAGGGCCTCGCTCTCGCGCTGGCGGACGATGCGCTCGCCTTCCAGCGGGTCGGCCGCGCTGTGCATGCCCTCGGCGCGCAGGCGCTCCTTTTCCGCGTTTGAGCTGCTTTGCGCTTCCTGGGCCTGGCGGCTCAGCGCCCAGTCCTCGGCGGTGTAGCGCCCCTGGCCCTTGCGGCATTGGCGCACCCGGCGGATCTCGTCCTGCATGAAGGCGCGCTCGCGGTCGCCCAGGCTGGTCGAGTTGGCGCGGGTCTCCATATTGCGCAGCTCCAGGTCGCCCGGGCAGTCATTGGCCGGGGGCTGGGCGGGGCCGCTGGCGGCGGGCTTGTTCTCGGGCGGCGGCAGGCGTGGGGCGTCGGCCACATTGCTTTGCAGCCGGCGCTGCTCGACCGGCTCGCCGGCGCCCGGGCACGGCACATCGGAAAAGCTCACACCGCCATCGCGCTGCTTGCATTTCCAGACCTGGGCCTGGGCTGCGGTGCCCAGGCCGACCATCAAGGAAAAGATGGCGAGCCTCGCCCAGGCCCTGTGTTCCTGTCTCATTGCCGTGCCCCCTGATGACAATTTGTGCCGCTCCAACGCGGCAGACCGCTGACCGGACGACAGTGTCGGGCAAACGCGCATGCAATTTCCAGAGGTCAGTTGTATGATGACGTACAACTAAATCATGGAGACAAGCATGAAGACACCTTCGACCCTGCATCGCTGGCTCGCCGGCCTGCTGCTGGCCACCGGCCTCGCGGGCACGGCTGCTGCGTTCCCGGACAAGTCTGTGACCCTGCTGGTGCCGTTCCCGCCCGGTGGTTCCACCGACACCCTGGCCCGCGCGGTGGCCGCCAAGCTGCAGGAGCGCTGGGGCCAGACCGTCGTCGTCGACAACAAGCCCGGCGCCACCGGCACCGTCGGCTCGGCCATGGTCAAGCGGGCCGCGCCCGATGGCTACACCTTGCTGGTGGCTTCTCTGGGCCCTTATGTGATCGCGCCGCACCTGCTGAAGGCCGTGCAGTACGACGCACTGAAGGACCTCGACCTGCTGACCGTCGCGGTGCAGGCGCCCAATGTGCTGGTCGTGCCGGCGGCCTCGCCGCTGAAGAGCATGGCCGATGTGATCGCCCAGCTGAAGGCCAAGCCCGGTGCAATGACTTTTGCGTCCTCGGGCAACGGCTCCTCGGACCATCTGACCGCCGAGCTGTTCTGGCAGCAGACCGGCACCTCCGGCTCCCACATCCCCTACAAGGGCGGCGCGCCGGCCATCACCGATCTGCTGGGCGGCCAGGTCGATGCCTCGTTCCAGAATGTCAACGCGGTGCTGCAGCACATCCAGAGCGGCAAGCTGCGCGCGCTGGCCGTCACCGGTGACAAGCGCTCGACCGTGCTGCCCCAGGTGCAGACCCTGAGCGAGGCCGGCATCAAGGGCGCCGATGTCTATTCCTGGCAGGGCATTGCCGCGCCGCGCGGCCTGCCGGCGCCGCTGCGTGGCCAGATCCACCAGGCCCTGGTCGCGGCGCTGAACGATGCGGCGCTGAAGCAGAAGCAGGCCGAGGTCGGCATCGAGACCGTGGCCAACACGCCGGAGCAGGCCGCCGCCTTCCAGAAGAGCGAGTTTGCACGCTGGAAGACCGTCATCGAGACCGGCAAGATCACCGCAGACTGAGCAAGCAAGTCAAACCATGAGCCGCACCCCTCTCGTCAAAAGCGCCCGCGTCATCCCGGTGGCCGGCCGCGACGGCATGCTGCTGAACCTCAGCGGCGCCCATGCCCCCTTCTTCACCCGCAATCTGCTGCTGCTGGAGGACAGCGCCGGCCACACCGGCGTGGCCGAGGTGCCCGGCGGCGAGGCGATTCGCCAGACGCTGGAAGAGGCCGCGGCGCTGACCATAGGCCAGCCGCTGGGTCGCTGGCAGGCCCTGCTGGGCCAGGTGCGCGAGCGCTTCGCCGACCGTGATGCGGGCGGCCGCGGGCTGCAGACCTTCGATCTGCGCACCACCATCCATGTGCTGACCGCCGTCGAGTGCGCGCTGCTGGACCTGCTGGGCCAGCATCTGGAGGTGCCGCTGTGCGAGCTGCTGGGCGAGGGCAAGCAGCGCGACTCGGTGGCGATGCTGGGCTATCTCTTCTTCGTCGGCGATGCCGGCAAGACCGATCTGCCCTATGTGCGCGAGGATGCGGGCGGCGGCTGGCTGCACCAGCGCCACCAGATGGCGCTGACGCCCTCGGCCATCGTCGCCCAGGCCGAGGCGGCCCAGGCCCGCTACGGCTTTGCCGACTTCAAGCTCAAGGGCGGGGTGCTGGCCGGCGAGGCCGAGGTGGAGGCCATCCAAGCGCTGAAGGCCCGCTTCCCCGAGGCGCGCATCACGCTGGACCCGAACGGCGGCTGGCTGCTGAAGGATGCCGTGCGCCTGCTGCGCGATCTGCACGGCGTGCTGGCCTATGCCGAGGACCCCTGCGGCGCCGAGGACGGTTTCTCGGGCCGCGAGGTGATGGCCGAATTCCGCCGCGCCACCGGACTGCCGACCGCCACCAATATGGTGGCCACCGACTGGCGCCAGCTGGCCCATGCGATTGCCTTGCAGGCGGTCGACATCCCGCTGGCCGACCCGCATTTCTGGACACTCAGCGGTGCGGTGCGCGTGGCCCAGACCTGCCGCGACCATGGCCTGACCTGGGGCTCGCACTCGAACAACCATTTCGACATCTCGCTGGCCATGTTCACCCAGGCGGCGGCCGCCGCGCCGGGCCGGCTGACCGCGATCGACACCCACTGGATCTGGCAGGACGGGCAAGGCCTGACCCTTGAGCCGCTGCAGATCCAGGGCGGCGAGGTGCGGGTGCCGAGCACGCCGGGCCTGGGCGTGCAGCTCGATATGGCCGCCGTGGAGCGCGCCCATGCCCTCTATCTGCAGCATGGCCTGGGGGCGCGCAACGACGCGATGGCGATGCAATACCTGATTCCGGGCTGGGCCTTCGATCCGAAGAAGCCCTGCCTGCTGCGCTGATCGACCGAACCAGAAGCAAACACCCCGGAGACACCCGCATGACCCAGAAATCTCTTCGTCTCGCGCTGCTGGCGAGTCTGTTCGCCGCCGGCCTGGCCCAGGCCCAGGATCAGGCCAAAAACTGGCCGAATCGCACCGTCCGCATCATCGTGCCCTACACCCCCGGCGGCACCTCGGACATCATCGCCCGCGCGATCAGCCAGCCGCTGGGCGAGGCGCTGAAGCAGACCGTCATCGTCGAAAACCGCGCCGGTGCCAGCGGCAATCTGGGCGCCGACGCGGTGGCCAAGTCCAATGACGGCCACACCCTCTTGCTGTGCGATGTGACCGCGCTGGCAATCAGCCCCTCGGTCTATACCAAGCTGGGCTTCGACCCGAGCAAGGACCTGAAGGGCGCGGCGATGCTGGCCTACTCGCCCCATATGCTGGTGGTCCACCCCTCGGTGCCGGCCAACAATCTGGGTGAGCTGGTGGCGCTGTCCAAGGCCAGCAAGATGGATTTCGCGGTCACCGCCGTCGGCAGCGCCCCCCATGTGGCCGGCATGGCGGTCGCCGCGATCACCGGCGCCAAATGGGAGTACATCCCCTACAAGGGCGGCTCGCAGGCCATCGGCGACACGATTGCCGGCCAGACCCAGGTCTTGATGAACGGCATGCTGGCGACCCTGCCCTCGGTGCAGGCCGGCAAGCTCAAGGTGCTGGGCGTCTCCAAGGCCAGCCGCGTGCCGCTGCTGCCCAATGTGCCGACCCTGGCCGAGCAGGGCGCGACCGGCTTCGAGTCGGGCACCTGGCAGGGCATTCTGGTGCCCGCCGGCATGCCGCCGGCCGCGCTGGCCAAGCTTTCGGCCGAGCTGATACGCATCATCCGCTCGCCGGACCTGCGCGCCCGCCTGGCCTCGCAGGGTGCCGAGGTGCACACGATGTCGCCGACCGAATTCACCGGCTTCTTCGCGCGCGAGCGCAAGAGCTGGGCCGCCGTGGTCGCCAAGAGCGGCCTGAAACTGGATTGATGACACAGCAAGCGAGAACGACCATGCTCACGCCCTACCGCAATTTCCCCAACAGCCTGCGCCAGCGTCTGCTGGCCGGCGAGCGCCTGATCGGCTGCTGGTGCTCGCTGGCCAGCCCCATCACCACCGAGGTGCTGGGCGTGGCCGGCTTCGACTGGCTGCTGCTCGATGCCGAGCATGCGCCCAACGATGTGCTGAGCCTGATCCCGCAGCTGATGGCGCTCAAAGACAGCCCCTCGGCCCCGGTGGTGCGGCCGCCGCTCAACGACACGGTGCTGATCAAGCGCCTGCTCGATGCCGGCTTCCACAACTTCCTGATCCCGATGGTGGACAGCGTCGAGCAGGCGCTCGCGGCGGTGGCCGCCACCCGCTATCCGCCCGAGGGCGTGCGCGGGGTCTCGGTCTCGCAGCGCAGCAACCGCTACGGCACGGTGCCCGACTACTTCGCCCAGGTGAATCGAAATATCACGGTGATGGTGCAGATCGAAAGCCGCGCCGGCCTGGCCGCCGTCGCCGAGATCGCGGCAGTCGAGGGCGTGGACAGCATCTTTGTCGGCCCCTCGGACCTGGCTGCGGCGCTGGGCCATCTGGGCAATGCCAACCATCCCTCGGTGCAGGAAGCGATCAAGGCCATCCTGCGGGCGGCCCAGGCGGCCGGCAAGCCCAGCGGCATCCTCGCGCCGGTCGAGGCCGACGCGCGGCGTTATATGGAGCTGGGCGCCACCTTTGTGGCGGTCGGCAGTGATCTGGGCGCCCTGCGGGCGTCCACCCAGTCAATGGCGGAAAGGTACAAGGCATGAGTCAGAGGAAGATCGGTTTCATCGGGCTGGGCATCATGGGCGCGCCGATGGCGCTGCGGCTGGCGGCCGGTGGCCATCAGCTGTTTGTGCATACCCGCAGCCAGCTGCGCGAGGAGGTCAAGGCCACCGGCGCCACCGTCTGCGCCAGCGCGGCCGAGGCGGCCCGCGCGGCCGACATCATTTTCACGATGCTGCCCGACACCCCCGATGTCGAGCGGGTGCTGTTCGGCGCCGGTGGCGTGGTCGAGGGATTGAGCGCCGGTAAAACCGTCGTCGACATGAGCTCGATCGCCCCGATCGCGACCAAGGACTTCGCAGCCCGCATCGAGGCGGCCGGCTGCGCCTGGCTGGACGCGCCGGTCTCCGGCGGCGAGGTCGGCGCCAAGGCCGGCACGCTGACCATCATGGTCGGCGGCCAGCAGGCCGTGTTCGACAGCATCCGTCCGCTGTTCGAGCTGATGGGCAAGAACATCACGCTGGTCGGCGGCGCCGGTGCGGGCCAGACCTGCAAGGTGGCCAACCAGATCATCGTCGCGCTGAATATCGCGGCGGTCAGCGAGGCCCTGGTGTTCGCCTCCAAGGCCGGTGCCGACCCGGCCAAGGTGCGCGAGGCGCTGATGGGCGGCTTCGCCTCCAGCCGCATCCTCGAAGTGCATGGCGAGCGCATGATCAAGCGCACCTTCAACCCGGGCTTCCGGATCGCGCTGCACCAGAAAGACCTGAACCTGGCGCTACAGAGTGCCAAGGCGCTGAAGATGGCGCTGCCCGGCACCGCCAACGCGGCCCAGCTGATGCAGGCCTGTGCGGCCCAGGGGGATGAGCAGCTGGACCACTCCGCCCTGGTGCGGGCGCTGGAGTTGCTGGCCAAGCATGAGCTGGGCGGGTCCGCATAATCGGCGCATGAGCTCTGCTGATCTGCTGCTGAAGGACCCGCGGGCGCTGCTGCGCCATCTCTACGATGTCGCGGTGTCGCGTGCACTGCCCGGCCAGGTGCTGGCGGCGCAGCTGCCGCCGCCGCCTGATCCCAGTAAAGGCCGCACCCTGGTGCTGGGCGCCGGCAAGGCCGGCGGCGCGATGGCACAGGCGCTTGAAGCAGCATGGCCGCGCCAGGCCCCGCTGTCGGGTCTGGTGATCACCCGCTACGGCCACACCCCGCCCGGGTACCGTCCCGAGCGGCTGGAGCTGGTCGAGGCCGCGCATCCGGTGCCCGATGCGGCCGGCCGCGAGGCGGCTGCGCGCATGCTGGCGCTGACCCAAGGCCTGGGCCCGGACGATCTGGTGATCTGCCTGATCTCCGGCGGCGGCTCGGCGCTGCTGAGCCTGCCGGCGCCGGGGCTGAGCCTGGAGGACAAGCAGGCCATCAACCGCGCGCTGCTGAAAAGCGGCGCGGCCATCGGCGAGATGAACTGCGTGCGCAAGCATCTGTCGGCCATCAAGGGGGGGCGCTTGGGCGCCGCCTGCGCGCCGGCGCAAGTCCTGACCCTGAGCATCAGCGATGTGCCCGGCGACGACCCGGCCGTGATCGCCTCCGGGCCGACGGTGCCCGATGCGACGAGCTGCGCCGATGCGCTGGCGATCTGCAAGCGTTACGGCATCACCCTGCCGCCGGCCGCGCGGGCCGGGCTGGAGTCGGGTGCCTTCGAGACGCCCAAGCCCGGCGATGCCCGCTTCGACGGCCACCGGCTGGAGATGCTGGCCACCCCGCAGCAAAGCCTGGAGGCCGCCGCCGAGGCGGCCCGCGCGCTGGGCCTGGACGCCCACATCCTCAGCGACGAGATCGAGGGCGAGTCGCGCGAGATCGGCAAGATGCATGCGGCGCTGGCCCGTGCGGTGGCGCGGCGCGATGCGCCGTTCAGGAAGCCTTGCGTGATCCTGTCCGGCGGCGAGACCACGGTGACGGTGAAGGCCAAGGGCGGTCGGGGAGGGCGGGCCAGCGAATTCCTGCTCGGCGCCGCGATCGCGCTGCAGGGCGAGCCGGGTGTGCATCTGCTGGCCGCCGATACCGACGGCATCGACGGCATCGAGGACAACGCCGGTGCCCTCGTCACGCCGACCACGCTGGACCGCGCCGCCGCGCTGGGCCTGAGCGCGCAGCGCGAGCTCGATGCCAACAACGCCTACGGCTTCTTCGCGCCGCTGGGCGATCTGGTCTCGCCGGGGCCGACCTTCACCAATGTGAACGACTTCCGCGCCCTGCTCATTCTGTGAGCGTGAGGCCGCGCCGCGCGGCCATCTCGATGCCCATCGCCTGGCCTTGCGCCTCGCCCAGCAGGGTCCGGGCGGCCGGAAAGATCAGCTCGTTCTCGCTGCGCAGATGCTCCTCGTGCAGCCGCGCAAAGGCCTCGGCCGCCTGCCTCAGCGCGGCCAGCTCGGCCGGATCAAGGGCCTGCAGCAGCGCGCGCAGCGGCCGCCACCGGGCCTCGATCTCGCGGTGCTGGGCCTGCAAGCGGGCGCAGACCGGCGCCAGCGCGGGGTCGCCGGCCAGCGCCGGGAAGACATGCAGCTCCTCGTCCTGATGGTGCAGCGGCGCGGCGATATCGAAATAGCGCAGCACATCGCGGGCCGCGTCCCGGGCCACCGCATCCGGCCCGGCCGTGGCCAGGTGCTCGCACAGGCGCGCCAGCAGGCGCAGGCTGCGCTCGATCCGCTCATGGCAGGCCGCCAGCAGCTCGAAGGGTTGCTGGTAGCTGCTGCCGGGCTGGGCTGCGATGCGCATGGGGAGGATTGTCGCCTGGCCTGGCTTTGACAAAGCGCAAGGACGCCGGCACCGGTCTGGGCCACATTGCAGCCATCATCTCCGACCGAGCCTCACACACCGTGGACAGCCCCCAAGCCTCGAGATCCGGCATCGACTCCTTGGCCATCGCGCCGGGTCGGGCCTGTGCACCCGTTGCCGGCAGCGACTGGCAGACCCTGCTGGGCGGCCCGCCGCTGAACGGGGCGGAGCTGCACGCGCTCAACCAGATGGTGGAGCTGCGCAGCCTGAGTGCCGGTGCGCCGGTGATGCAGCGCGAGCAGCCGGCGCTGCATCTGCTGGCCGTGCTGCGCGGGGCCGTCGGGCTGGGGCAGGCGCGACATGACCAGCCCTTCCATCTGGAGCGCACGGTGCGGGGCCCGGCCTGGCTGGACCTGAGCAGCGCCTGGCTGGCTCAGGGCTTTGCCCAGGACGCGCGCGCCCAGGGCGAGGCCCAGGTGCTGGCGCTGCCACTGGCCGCGATGCGGGCCCTGCTGAGCCGCGAGGCGGCAATGCTGGACCGTTTGCTGGTGGGGCTGGCCCGCACGGTGCACAACTTGACCGGCACCGCTCATGACCTGATGCACAAGGACGCCGAGAAACGCCTGGCGGCCTGGCTGCTGCAGCGCGCCGATGGCGAGACCCTGCTGCAGCTGGGCGAGCGCAAGCGCGATATCGCAGCCCAGCTGGCGATCACGCCGGAGACCTTGTCGCGCATGATGCGCCAGCTCAAGCTCAAGGGCCTGATCGAGGTGCAGGGCTATGCGGTCAGCCTGCTGGCGCCGGCCGCGCTGCGGCAGCTGGCGGCGGACTGAGCGAGCTCAGCGACAGAGTCCCAGGATGCGCTCCTCGGCCGAGCATTTGGGCTTGGCCGGCTTGGCCGTGCAATTGCGCAGCTCGCGGGTGATGGGCGTGTAATAGCTCCAGCCATTGCCCAGCTCGGGCAGGCTCAGGCTGACCTCGCGCCATTTCGGGTGCCCCTCGGACTGCAGGCGCTCGAAGTTCTGGCAGATCGAGCGGCCCAGCTTGCTGAAGTAGTCGCGCGTGCCGCGGGTGTTGTAGTCGTAGGTGACGAGGAAGGCACCCACCGAGATCGTCGTGAAGTCTTCGCTCAGCAGGTTGGGGTAGCTGCTGGCGCGCACCGTGGCCGGCGCATAGACCATCAACGGCGACTTGCTGCTTGGGTGGCTGGGGTCGAACTTCAGGAGCTTGATGAACTTCTGCGCCTCGGGCTTCATGTTCGCAACCAGCGGCGCCGGCTGGCCGGCGGCCACCACGACCACATCGACGGACTTGTCGCCGATCAGCTTGACCAGGGCCTCCTCGTTGGACAGATAGCCGGCCTGCGCCTCCGGCATCGGGCCGCCGAACATCATGCGGTACAGCGTGTGCGTGATCAGCGCCGCGCCGGAGCCGACCAGGCCGCCGTTGATCCTGGCGTCCTTGATCTCGTGCAGATAGTTCAGCGGCGAGTCGGCGCGCACGATGTAGTGGATCTCGGTGTTGTACAGCGGCAGGATCACGCGCAGCGGCCGGATGATGGCGGCGGCCTCGCTATTGCCGGTGTCGGCACGGTCGATGAAGGCCTGGTAGACATCGGCCTGCACGATGGCCAGCTTGACCCCGGGTTCGTAGCGCATCAGCTTGACGTTGGCGGCCGAGCCCGAGGTGGCCAGCACCTCCAGATCGATATCCGCATCGGGCGCGACGAACTTGGCCAGATCCTTGCCGATCGCGTAGTAAGTGCCTTTGTCGGAGGCGGTGACGATCTTGTAGCGGGCCTGCGCCGCCGCCGTCATGGCACTGCTGAGGCCCAGAAGGGTGAGCGCGAGGCAGCGCCAGACGGTGGATCGCATATCAGGGTCTCCGTGGAGCGGGGGTACACAGGCCGAGTGCGGCGACGGCATCGGTACAGGGACCGATATTGGGCGGCGGTGGCTCGACGTTCGATCGCTGGGCCGGGCTGGCTTGCGGGGGTCTTGCTGCTGGCCTCGGTGCGGGGGCGGGCCGGCCTCCCGCAGGTGGCTCGGCCGCGACCGCTGCCGTGACAGCGGCCGCGCTGGCCACCGGTTCCGCGGGCTCGTCGATGCGGGCCGGCAAGGCGGCCGGCGCTGCTGCGCTGGCCGGCGCTGGGAGCTCGGCCTTGGCCTCGACGGCAGCCGGCGCAGGGATGGCGGCCGAGGGGCTGGGCGGCGCCGGCTTGTGCTGGAAGGCATACAGACCCAGACCGCCCAGGGCCAGCGCGGCGATCAGCAGCAGGCGCAGCGGCGGCGATGGGCGGGCCGCGAGGGCGGGGCGTGCCTCCTGCCAGGGCAGCGAGTCGACTGCTGTCATCGGCATCTCGGTCGGCCTCTCGGTCGACATCTGGGGCTGAGCGGCTTCCACCAGCGCGACGGCGGTGCCCTCGTTGAGCGCGCCATTGCAGCGGGCGCAGACACTGGTCAGTGTCACATCGTTGACCGCGCCGCAGTGCTGGCAGGGCTTCAGATGCAGGGCCGCACCGCACTCATTGCAAAACTTGGAATTCGCCGGGCTCACATGATCGCAATAGGGACACTGGTTCAGTGGCCTGGCGAGTGCGGTGGCGGGTGACATGAGCATGCAGGCGGAATCCGTGCGGTAAGCCGTCATCCTGGCGACGTCTCACTATATTGCGCTTCAGGCGCCGCCGCCAGCCGGGGCATACGCCCGATTCAGGGGACGGGTTCGGGCAGGGGCTGGCCGGCCAGCCGGGCCGTCACGGCGCCCTGCAGCCAGCCGTTCTGCAGATGGCGGTAGAGGTGGCGGCCCGGGCAGAGGGTTTGCGCGCTGTAGTCCTTGTGCGAGGCGATCTGCTCGGCCGTCAGGCCGTGGCGCTGCGCCAGCGCAGCCATCAGCTCGGCGGTGGCGCGCAGCTGTGCCGCGCTGGGCTCGACCTCCTCGAAGTTGCCCAGCAGCATCACCAGCGCGTGCCCGCGCGGGTCGTATTCGGTGTTGGTGTCGCCGGCCGTGCCGGGATCGCGGGCCGCGTAGATGCGGCCATCGGGCGCGATCACATAGTGGTAGGGGATGTCGGCCCAGCGCTTGCTCAGGCGTGACCATTGCTGTAGCCGGCGCAAATAGGCGGCCACGTCCTTGCCCTCGGCCCAGCTCTCGCCCTGGTGGTGCAGAGTGATGTGGGTGATGCGCTGCGGCGGGCGGGTCGGTTCGGCGGCGGCGCTGCCCCCCCAGGCGTCGACCGTAATGATGGTCGGCAGGGCAAGGTCTTGCTTGGTCGGTGTGCCGGCGCAGGCCGCCAGTGCGGCGCAGCAGCAAAGTGCCAAAAATGGACGGAGCTTGGGATTGGGCATCATGGCTTTGATTGTGCAGCCGGCACAATGCCGCGATCAGTGAGGGAGAACGACGAGGCCATGGATTACTCGGACTATGTGCATCTGATGCGCACCCACGAGCAGGCCAGCCAGGACGCGCCCGAGGCCTATCGGCGCCGCGTGCTCTGGTTTGCCGTGCTGGGCTATGCGGCGGTGTTGGTGCTGGCCTTGCTGGCCGTGGCCGGCCTGGCCTGGATCGCGCTGCGGGCGCTGCAGGGCCAGGCGCGCGGCTGGATGATCTGGCCGGCGCTGGCCTGCCTGGGCCTGCTGTGGGCCACGCTGACCGGCATGCGCGTGCCTTTCAGCGAGCCCGAGGGCGAGCGCGTCGAGCGCGAGGATGCGCCCGAGCTGTTTGCCGGCCTCGACCGGATCCGCAGCAAGGTCAAGGGGCCGGCCCTGCATGCGGTCATCGTCAGCGCTGATTTCAATGCCGCCATCGTCCAGCAGCCGCTCTGGCTGGGCCTGGCGCACCGCAACTACCTGATCCTCGGCTGGCCGATGCTGGCGGCGCTGGAGCCCAAGCGCCTGTATGCGGTGGTCGCGCACGAGTATGGCCATCTGCGCGGCGAGCACGGCAAGCTCTCGGCCTGGATCTACCGCAGCCGGCGCGCCTGGGCCGGGCTCAGCGAGCGCTACAGCGAGCAGGACTCTATCGTCAGCCTGGCGCTGGCCAGTTTCGTGCGCTGGTATTTCCCGCGCTTCAATGCGCTGAGCTTTGCGCTGGCGCGGCAGGACGAGTACGAGGCCGACCGCGTGTCGGCCCGCCTGTTCGGCGCCGAGCTGGCCGGCCAGACCCTGCAGGAGGTGGCGGCCAAGAGCCGTATCTATGCCGAGGACTTCTGGCGCATCTGGTGGCGGCTGGCGCGTCTGAGCGGCAGCCAGCAGCCGGCACCGCATGCACAGATGGCCAACGCCCTGCTGCATGTGGTCCAGCCCGAGCGCGCGCAACAGGCGCTGCGCCAGGAGCTGCGCCAGGTGGCCGATCCGGACGACACCCATCCGGTGCTGAAGGACCGGCTGGCGGCGTTGGGGCAGTCGGTCGGCCTCGGCGAGCTCTCGCCGCGCAGCGCGCTGAGCCTGCTGGGCTCGGCCCGCGAGCGCATCGGCGCGGCGCTCGACGCGCAGTGGTGGCAGACCGCGCGGCAGGACTGGGGCCGCCACGGCGAACGCCTGCGCGCGCTGCATGCCGATATCAAGGTCTTCCAGGCGCGCAGCACGGTCGGCGATGCGCTGAGCGTCGAAGAGCTGCTGCGCTGGGCCGAGGCGATGGAGGCGCTGAGCGAGCGCGACCCCAGCCCGGTGCTGGAGCGCGCGCTGCTGCTGGCGCCGCAGCATGAGCAGGTGCTGCTGCGACTGTGCCGACACCATGCGTCGCTGGGCAGCAATGACGAGCGTGTCGGCGTCTGGCTGGATCAGCTCTACCAGCAGCATCCGCAACAGGCCTGGCGTGCCGCCACGCTGGCCCGCCAGTGGCTGGACGCCTGTGCCGGTGCGGGATGGCCCCAGCCCTTCGACCTGCGCCAGCGCTGGCGCGACCGGCTGGCCCTGGCCGAGGCGCAGGAGCGGCAGTCCTGGGAACAGTTCGCCAACACGCCCTGCTGGGAGCGGCCGCTGCCGGTGCAGCTGGACGAGGCGGTGCTGCGCGAGCTGCGGGGTCAGTTATTGCGCGAGCGCGATGTGCAGGCCGCCTGGCTGGGCAGCCAGGACATCCCGGTCCAGCCGGCCCGGCCCCACCACACTCTGTGGCTGCAATGCCGGCCCGGGCTGGGCCAGAGCGCCGCCGAGGCGCTGGCCCAGCAGATCTACGATGCGATGGCGCTGCCGGGGCGATTCCGGGTCCTCGTCATCGGCGTGCATGTGGACAAGGGGCGGCGGGAGCAGGTCTCGCAGCTGCTGGCTGTGATGCAAAGGCGCGGCTAAAGCCCCGTCCCGGCGAGCGCATCCAGCACCGCCTCGGCCGTGGCCGGCGCCCGCAGCAGCGGGTCGCAGCGTGCCGGTCCGCAGGCCGCAACCGCGTCCTTGATCGCCAGCAGCACCGAGAAGGGCAGCAGCAGCGGCGGCTCGCCGACCGCCTTGCTGCGGTGGATGCTGTCCTCGCGGTTCGGTGCGTCGAACAGCGCGACGCGGAAATCCGCCGGCATGTCATTGGCGGTCGGGATCTTGTAGGTGCTGGGCGCGTGGGTCAGCAGGGCGCCGCTCTGCGGATGCCACACGAGTTCCTCGGTGGTCAGCCAGCCCATGCCCTGCACGAAGGCGCCCTCGACCTGGCCGATGTCCAGCGCCGGGTTCAGCGACTGGCCGACATCGTGCAGCACATCGGCGCGCAAGACCCGGCTCTCGCCGGTCAAGGTGTCCACCAGCACCTCGGACACCGCGGCGCCGTAAGCGTAGTAGTAGAAGGGCTTGCCCTGCAGCCTGGCCCGGTCCCAGTGCAGGCCGGGCGTCGTGTAGAAGCCGTCGCTCCACAGCTGCACCCGCTCCAGATAGGCCTTGGACACCAGCTCGGTGAAGGCGATGCAGCGGCCATGGCCGGCACGCACCTGGTCGCCGCCGAAGCGCAGCTCGGCCTCGTCGCAGTCCAGCAGCTTGGCGGCCAGCGCGGCCAGCCGGGTCTTGATCTTGCGCGCGGCGTCCTGGGCGGCCTTGCCGTTCAGATCGCTGCCGGTGGAGGCGGCGGTGGCCGAGGTGTTGGCGATCTTCTGCGTGTCGGTGGCGCTGGCGCGTACCCGCGCCAGGCTCAGGCCCAGCTCATGGGCCACCACCTGGGCCACCTTGGTGTTGAGCCCTTGGCCCATCTCGGTACCGCCATGGTTGACCAGCACCGAGCCGTCGGTATAGACATGGACCAGGGCGCCGGCCTGGTTCAGATGCACGACGTTGAAAGAGATGCCGAACTTGACCGGGGTCAGCGCCAGGCCCTTCTTCAGCACCGGGCTCTGCGCATTGAAGGCGGTGATCTCGGCGCGGCGGGCGTGGTAGTCGCTGGTGGCGATCAGCCTGTCGGTCAGCGGCTGGATGATGTTGTCCTCGACTCGCTGGCCGTAAGGGGTCAGGTCTTGCCCATCACGGTAGAAATTGCGCTGGCGCACCAAGAGCGGGTCCAGCCCGAGGCGACGCGCCACCGAGTCCAGAATCATCTCGATGGCCAGTGCCCCCTGCGGGCCGCCAAAGCCGCGGAAGGCGGTATTGCTTTGGGTGTTGGTCTTCGCGCAATAACCGTGCATCGCGACATGGGGCAGCCAATAGGCATTGTCGAAATGGCAGAGCGCGCGGGCCATCACCGGCGCCGACAGATCGGCCGAGTGGCCGCAGTTCGAGATCAGCTCGATCTCGGCGGCGAGGATGTGGCCGTCATCGTCATAACCGACCTGCCAGCGGTAGTCGAAACCGTGGCGTCGGCCGGTGATCATGAAGTCGTCGTCCCGGTCCACCCGCAGCTTGACCGGGCGCTTCAGCTGGGTCGCGGCCAAAGCGGCGACACAGGCGAACAGGGCCGACTGCGATTCCTTGCCGCCGAAGCCGCCGCCCATGCGCCGGCATTGCACCTGCACCTGGTGGGCGCTCCAGCCCAGTGCGTGGGCCAGCAGTTGCTGCATCTCGGACGGGTGCTGGGTCGAGCAGTGCACCAGCAGGCCCCGGTCCTCCTGCGGCAGCGCATAGGAGATCTGGCCCTCCAGATAGAACTGCTCCTGGCCGCCGACGGCCCATTCGCCATCCAGCCGGTGCGGCGCGGCCGCCAGCGCCTGGGCCGGCTCGCCGCGCGTCAGGTGCATCGGCGGGATCACGTACTGGCCGGCGGCATGGGCTTCGCGGGCAGTCAGCAGGGCCGGCAGCGGCTCGGCCTTGATCGCGGTCTTGGCCAGCGCGGCGGCGCGGCGTGCCAGCTCGCGATCGGTGGCGATCACCGCGAACACCGGCTGGCCCAGATAGGCGAGCGTGTCAGCGGCCAGGATGGGGTCGTCGTGCAGCAGCGGGCCGCAGTTGTTCTCGCCGGGGAAGTCGGCGGCGGTCAGCACCGCGACGACGCCGGGCTGGCGCTTGATCAGCGCGATGTCGATGGCCAGCAGCCGGCCGTGCGCCAGCGGCGACAGGCCCAGCGCGGCATGCAGCGTGCCCTGGGCCTCGGCGATGTCGTCGACATAAGTGGCCTCGCCGCTGACATGCAGATGGGCCGATTCATGGCTGCGGCTGACCCCTACCTGGGGCAAGACCGTGGCGATGGGCAGATCGAGAGGCTTGTTCATGCGGCACTCCCTTCCAGGCTGATGGCGCGCCAGATGCTGCTTGCCGAGGCGGCCAGCGGGGCCTGCTCGCGCGTTTCCAGCCAGAAGCGTTTCAGCAGATTCTGCGCCACCTTCATGCGGTAGGCGGCGCTGGCGCGCAGATCGCTCATCGGCTTGAAGTCCTGGCTCAGCGCGAGCGCTGCAGCGGCCATCGTGGCCTCGCTCCAGGGCTGGCCCAACACGGCGGCCTCGGCGCCGGCGGCGCGCCTGACGATGGCGGCCATGCCGCCGAAGACGAAGCGTGCCTCGCTGACCAGGCCTGCCGCATCCAGCCTCAGGCTCAGCACCGCACAGACGGCCGAGATATCGCTGTCATAGCGTTTGGAGATCTTGTAGGCGCGCAGCCGGGTTTGCTGCAGGTCCGGCAGCGGCAGGTGCAGGGCCTCGACGAACTCGCCGCTGAGCAGCGCGTTCTTCATATAGTCCAGATAGAAATCCTGCAGCGGCATGCGGCGCTGTGCCGTGCCCTTGCGCAGCACGATGTCGGCCCCCAGCGCGATCAGCGCCGGCGCGCCGTCGCCGATCGGCGAGCCATTGGCGATATTGCCGCCCAGCGTGCCGGCATGGCGCACCGGCGGTGAGGCGAAGCGCAGCCACAGCTCGCGCAGCGGCGGGGCGGCCTCGGTCAGCGCGGCCCAGGCTTGTTCCAGCGAGGCGGCGGCGCCGATCCAGAGGCCGGGCGCTCCGCCAAATTCTTCGCGGCGGATCTCGCGCAGCTCGCCGACGGCGCCGATATAGATCAGCTCACCGACATCGCGGAACTGCTTGTTGACCCACAGGCCGATATCGGTGGCCCCGGCCAGCACGCGGGCCTCGGGCTTGGCTTGGCGCAGCGCGGCGAAATCGGCCAGGCTGCGCGGCGCGTGAAACTGGTCCTCGCGGCCGGCGAAGGCCGGGTTGGGGGCGGCGTAGTGCAGCGGCGCGTCGGTCTGCAGCTCGGCCAGGGCCCGGGCCGCCGGCGCCAGGTCCAGGCGCTGCGGCGGCGCCTCGAACATGCGCTGGCCGGCGTCCAGGATGGGCCGGTAGCCGGTGCAGCGGCACAGATTGCCGGCCAGATCATCGGCCAGCTGCTGGCGGCTGGGCCGGGTGCCGGCTTCGCCACCTTTTTCAAGGAAGCGCTCGTAGATGCCCTGCAGGCTGATCACGAAGCCGGGTGTGCAGAAGCCGCATTGCGAGCCATGACAGTCGATCATGGCCTGCTGCACCGGGTTCGGCGCGGCCGCGCTGCCCAGGTCCTCGACCGTGATCAGGGCCTGTCCGTCCAGCGTGGGCAGGAACTGGGTGCATGCATTGACATTGCGCAGCGCGAGCTTGCCGTCCTTTTGCAGCTCGCCGACCAGCACCGTGCAGGCGCCGCAATCGCCCTCGGCGCAGCCTTCCTTGGTACCGCTGCAGCCGGCGGCATGCTCGCGCAGGTACTGCAGCACCGTGGTGGTCGGGGCCAGGCCGGCGACGTTCTTGATCTCGCCCTGGTGGAAGAAGCGGATCGGACGATGGGTGCTGCTGCTGTTCATGGCGCGCTCTTGTGGACAATTTCGCACCTTAATCCTTCTGCACGGCTTGCATATACGATCAAGGGCATGGTTGGCATAAGGGATATCGTATGAAGCGGCGCGGAGATTTCGACAAGATCGAGCTTCAACTCGTGCGGGTTCTGCACACCGTGATTGCCGAGCGCAGTGTTTCCCGGGCCGCGATGCGCCTGAACAGCAGTCAACCCGCCGTCAGCGCCCAGCTGCGGCGGCTGCGCGAGCTCACCGGCGACGCGCTGCTGGTGCGCAGCGGCGCCGGCATGACGCCCACCGCCGCTGCGCTGGAGCTGCTGGCGCCGGCCGAGCGTCTGCTGCGCGAGGCGGATACCCTGTTCGGAGCCCGTGAGCGGGCCGGCCGCGGCAGCGGCTTCGATCCCTCCACTGCCACGCTGCGCTACCGTATCGCTGCCAGCGACTATCTGGACCCCTTCTTTCTGCCGGCCCTGGTGGCCCAGCTGCAGCGCGCCGCGCCGGGTGTGCAGCTGGACCTGCAGCCCTTGTCCGCCGAGTACGACTACCGCGCCAGCCTGGCCCGGGGCGAGGTCGATCTGGTGATAGGCAACTGGCTGCAGCCGCCCGAGGAGCTGCACCTGGGCCGCCTGCTCAGCGACGAGGTGGTCTGCCTGATGGCGGCCGATCACCCGCTGGCCAAGGCGCGCAGCTGGACCATCGAGCGCTACCTGGCCTGCCAGCATCTGGCGCCCATGCCCTTGAGCCCGGGCCAGCCGGGCGTGATCGACCAGCATCTGGCCAGCCAGGGCCTGAGCCGCCAGATCGCGGTGCGCAGCGCGCACTTCGGTCAGCTGCCCGAGATGGTGGCGCGCAGCCTCTTGGTGCTGACCACCGGCCGGCTGTTCTGTTCCCGTTACCTGGACCGGCTGCCGGTGCGCATCGTGCGATGCCCGGTGGTTTTCCCGGCGATGGCCTATTACCAGCTCTGGCACGAGCTCAGCCACGGCAGCGCGGCGCTGCGCTGGCTGCGCGAGCAGGTGCGCGAGGTCGCGCGCGGCCTGGTCAGCGAAGCGCCCGCCTCCGCGAAAGTCCGTGCCTGAGACAATGACGAATCCATGAATCCGACACCCGAAAAACTGGCCCTGCGCGGCGATCTGCTGGACTTCACCGCGCTGCCCGGCTGGGCCGAGCTGGACAGCCCGGCCGTGCGCTACCGACCCGATCACTGGCTCTTGATCGAGAACGGCCGCATCGCCGGCTGCCAGCCCGAAGCGCCTGACGCCAGCTGGACCCGGCAGGACCATGCAGGCAAGCTGATCCTGCCCGGCTTTATCGATACCCATGTGCACTGCCCGCAGCTGGATGTGATCGCCTCCTATGGCACCGAGCTGCTGGACTGGCTGAACACCTACACCTTCCCGGCCGAATGCCGCTATGCCGACCCGGCCGTGGCGCGGCGTGGTGCGGCGCGGTTTCTCGATGCGCTGCTGGCCCATGGCACGACCTCGGCCGTCGTGTTCCCGACCGTGCACAAGGTTTCGGCCGAGGCGCTGTTCGAGGAGGCCGCGCAGCGCGGCATGCGCCTGATCACCGGCAAGGTGCTGATGGACCGCCATGCGCCCGAGGCGCTGCGCGACGATGTAGCGGGCGCCGAGAGCGACTGCATCGATCTGATCCATCGCTTTCATGGCCGCGAGCGTCTCGCTTATGCAGTGACGGTGCGCTTCGCGCCGACCAGCACGCCCGAGCAGCTGGCCATGGCCGGCGCGCTGTGCCGCGCCGATGCCTCGCTCTATATGCAGACCCATGTGGCCGAGAACCGCAGCGAGGTCGAATGGGTGGCTCAGCTCTTCCCCGATGCGCGCAGCTATCTGGATGTCTATGCCCGCGAGGGCCTGCTGCACCCGAAGGCGGTACTGGCCCATGGCATCTGGCTGGACGCGGCCGACCGCCGGGTACTGGCCGAGAGCGGCGCCCAGGTGGCCTTTTGCCCCTCGTCGAATCTGTTCCTGGGCAGCGGGCTGTTCGACTGGGTGGCGGCGCGCGAAGCTGGTTTTGCGGTCAGCACGGCCAGTGATGTCGGCGGTGGCACCTCGCTGAGCATGCAGCGCAATCTGCTCGACGGCTACAAGGTCCAGGCCATGGCCGGCCAGCGCCTGACGGCGTGGGCGGCCTTGCATGCGGCCACCCTGGGTGCCGCCGAGGGCCTGGGTTTGCAGCAGGAGATCGGCCACTTCGGTCTCGGTACACTGGCCGACCTTTGTGTCTGGGACTGGGCCTGCGGACCGGTGGCCCGGGCGCGCGACGAGCGGGTCCAGGGCTTGCACGAGCGGGTGTTCGCCTGGATGAGCTTGTCGGACGAACGCAATTTGGTGGCCAGCTATGTGGCCGGCCGACCCCGTTACCAACGCAGCGACGACATCGCGCCATGACCCTGCGCCTCGAACTCACGGGCATCAGCAAGCAATACCCGGCCGTCAAGGCCAATGACGGCGTCGGCCTGGCCGTCGCACCCGGCCAGATTCATGCGGTGCTGGGAGAGAACGGGGCCGGCAAGTCCACGCTGATGAAGATCATCTACGGCGCGGTCCAGCCCGACGAGGGTCAGATCCGCTGGAACGGCCAGGCGCTGACGATCAGGAGCCCGGCCCAGGCGCGGGCCCTGGGCATCAGCATGGTCTACCAGCACTTCTCGCTGTTCGACACGCTGACTGCGGCCGAGAACGTCTGGCTGGGCCTGGACAAGGCCCAGTCGCTGGCCGAGGTGACGGCCCGCATCGAGCAGGTCGCCGCCACCTACGGGCTGGCGGTCGATCCGGCGCGGCCGGTGCACAGCCTGTCGGTGGGTGAGCGCCAGCGCGTCGAGATCGTGCGGGCCTTGCTGACGAATCCCCAATTGCTGATCCTCGACGAGCCGACCTCGGTGCTGACGCCGCAGGCGGTGGCCACCTTGTTCGTCACGCTGCGCCAGCTGGCCGACAAGGGCTGCTCCATCCTCTACATCAGCCACAAGCTCGACGAGATCCGCGCGCTATGCCATCACTGCACGGTGCTGCGGGCGGGCAAGGTCACCGGCGAGGTGGACCCGCGCACGCAGAGCAATGACCAGCTCTCGCGCCTGATGATTGGCGCCGAGCCGCCCAGGCTCAACCATCAGGCACGGCCGGTCGGCGAGCTGGCGCTGGAGCTCAAGGGCCTGAGCCTGGCCAAGGCCTCGCCCTTCGGCACCAGCCTGGAAGACCTGGCGCTGCAACTGCACGCCGGCGAGATCGTCGGCATTGCCGGCGTCTCGGGCAATGGCCAGCAGGAGCTGATGGCGGCGCTGTCGGGCGAGGATCCGCGCGCCGCGCCGGGCTCGCTGCGGCTGTTTGGCCAGGATATCGCCCGCGCCAGCGCGCGCCAGCGCCGCAAGCTGGGTCTGCACTTCGTGCCCGAGGAGCGGCTGGGCCGCGGCGCGGTGCCGACCCTGTCGCTGGCGCAAAACACCTTGCTGACACGCACCGAGGCGGTCAAGGTCGGCGGCTGGATCGCGCAGGGCCAGGTGCGGCAGATGGCGGCCGAGCTGATCGCGCGCTTTAACGTCCGCGCCGGCGGCCCGGACGCGGCGGCCAAAAGCCTGTCGGGCGGCAATCTGCAGAAGTTCCTGGTCGGGCGCGAGATCGCGGCCAGGCCCCGCGTGCTGATCGTTGCGCAGCCGACCTGGGGCGTGGACGTCGGGGCGGCGGCGCAGATCCGTGGCGAGCTCCTGAAGCTGCGCGATGCCGGCTGTGCGCTGCTGGTGGTCAGCGAGGAACTGGACGAGCTGTTCGAGATCAGCGACCGGCTGCTCGTGATGGCCAAGGGGCGTTTGTCGCCGGCCGTGCCGGTGGCCGAGGCCACGGTGGAGAAGATTGGAGAGTGGATGAGCGGCTTGTGGACGACGGAGGGTGGCCATGCTCAAGCTTGAGAGCCGGCCGCAGCCGTCGAAGTGGATGTCGGTGGCCTCGCCGCTGCTGGCGCTGGCCATCACCGTGGTGCTGGGCCTCGGGCTGTTCGTGCTGCTGGGCAAGGACCCGCTGCGCGGCTTGCAGATGTTCTTCTGGGAGCCGGTCAAGAGCGCCTATGCCTGGAGCGAGCTGGGCATCAAGGCCACGCCGCTGATCCTGATCGCGCTGGGCCTGGCGGTGTGCTTCCGGTCGAACGTCTGGAATATCGGCGCCGAGGGTCAGTTCATCGTCGGCGCGCTGGCCGGCGGTTGGGTCGCGATGCAGGCAACACCCGACACCGGCCGCGGCATCGTCCTGCTGATCCTCTTGGCCGGCATGGCCGGCGGCATGGCCTGGGCCGGCATCACCGCGCTCTTGCGCGACCGTTTCAATGCCAGCGAGATCCTGGTCAGCCTGATGCTGGTCTATGTGGCCGATCTGCTGCTGGGTTATCTGGTCTACGGCCCCTGGAAGGACCCGCAGGGCTATAACTTCCCGCAGACCATCAGCTTTCTGGCGTCGACCAAGATCCCGCGCCTCATCGACGGGCTGCGCATCCATATCGGCGTGCTGATCGCGCTGGGCGCGGTGCTGGCCTTCTGGCTGTTCCTGTTCCGCAGCTATGCCGGTTTTGCGCTGCAGGTCGGCGGGCTGGCGCCGGCGGCCGCGCGCTATGCCGGCTTCTCCTCGCGCCGCGCGCTGTGGACGGCCCTGCTGCTGTCGGGCGGCATGGCCGGGCTGGCCGGGGCGCTGGAGGCGGCCGGGCCGCTGGGCCAGCTGACGCCCTATGTGCCGGCCGGCTACGGCTTCGCCGCCATCATCGTGGCCTTTGTCGGCCGCCTGCATCCGGTGGGCATCGTGTTCTCGGGCATTCTGATGAGCATGTTCTATATCGGTGGCGAGCTCGCGCAGTCGCGCATGGGCCTGCCCAAATCGATCACCGGCGTGTTCCAGGGTCTGCTGCTGTTCACCTTGCTGGCCTGCGACACCTTGATCCACTACCGCCTGCGCTGGCGTCTGAAGGCCTGACGATGGAAAGCTACGCACTGCTGGTCGCTGCGGCGATGAATGCCGGCACCTTGCTGGCCATCGCCGCGCTGGGCCTCTTGATCAATGAGCGGGCCGGCATCGTCAACCTCGGTGCCGAGGGCATGATGCTGGTGGCGGCCATCGCCGGCTTCGCCACCGCGGTCCATACCGGCAGCGATGTGCTGGCCTTCGCCGCCGGCATGGGGGCGGGGGCGCTGATGGCCGGGGCCTTCGGCGTGCTGGTGATCTGGCTCAACACCAACCAGTACGCGGCCGGCCTGGCGCTGAGCCTGTTCGGCAGCGGTTTCTCGGCCTTTGTCGGCATCGGCTATGTGCAGGAGAAACTGCTGGAGCGGCCGCGCTTTGCGCTGCCCTGGCTCGGCGATATCCCGCTGCTGGGCCCGGCGCTGTTCCGCCAGCATCCCGTCGTCTATCTGGCGATCGCGTTGACGGTATTGCTGGCCTGGTTTCTCTACCGCTCGCGCGCGGGCCTGGTGCTGCGCGCGGTCGGCGAGTCGCCCGAGTCGGCCCATGCGCTGGGTTATCCGGTGCGGCGCATCCGGCTGGCTGCGGTGATGAGCGGCGGCGCGCTGTGCGGGCTGGCCGGCGCCTATGTCTCGGTGATCTACACCCCGCTGTGGGTCGAAGGCATGATGGCCGGCAAGGGCTGGATCGCGCTGGCGCTGACGACCTTCGCGACCTGGCGCCCGGCGCGCGTCTTGCTAGGGGCTTATCTGTTCGGCTTTGTCACGATGCTGCAGTTCCATCTGCAGGGCCAGGGCGTGCAGATCGCCAGCCAGTTCCTGTCGATGCTGCCCTATCTGTCCACCATCGCGGTGCTGGTGCTGATCTCCAGCAACGCGAGCTTCATCCGTGCCAATATGCCGGCCTCGCTGGGCAAGCCGTTTTTCCCGGGTTCCTGACCGAAACAATGCAACTGTGGAGAGTGCAATGAGCATCAAGAAGAGCAAGCGCGAGCTGTTGAAACTGGCCGGCTGGTCCTCGCTGGCTGCCACCGCCGCCCTGGTGGGCTGCGGCAAGAAGGAGGAGGCGGCCGCGCCGGCTGCCGCATCCGAGCCGGCCTCGGCCGCCGCTGCGCCCAAGCCGGAGCCGCTGAAGATCGCCTTCGCCTATGTCGGCCCGGTCGGCGATGGCGGCTGGACCTTTGCGCATGACAACGGCCGCAAGGCGGTCGAGAAGGAATTCGGCGACAAGATCGTCACCAGCTATGTCGAGAAGGTGCCCGAGTCGGCCGATGCCGAGCGGGTCTTCCGCGATATGGTGGGCCAGGGCAACAAGCTGATCTTCGGCACCACCTTCGGCTATATGGAGCCGATGATGAAGGTCGCGCCCGATGCCAAGGACGTCAAGTTCGAGCATGCCACCGGCTACAAGCAGGCCGAGAACCTGCGCAGCTACGACTCGCGCACCTATGAGGGCGCCTATATGGCCGGCGTGATCGCCGGCAAGATGACCAAGAGCAACACGCTGGGTGTGGTCGGCTCCATCCCCATCCCCGAGGTGATCCGCAATATCAACAGCTTCACGCTGGGCGCGCAGAGCACCAATCCGAAGATCAAGGTCAAGGTGGTCTGGGTCAACGAGTGGTTCAACCCGCCCAAGGAAACCGAGGCCGCGCAAAGCCTGATCAACGGCGGCGCCGATGTGCTGATGCAGAACACCGACTCGTCGGCCGTGCTGCAGACCGCCGAGAAGAACGGCAAGTACGCCTTCGGCTGGGATTCGGACATGACGGCCTATGGCCCCAAGGCCCACCTGGGCTCGGCCATCATCAACTGGGCGCCTTACTACATCGCCTCGGTGCGCGAGGCGCTGGACGGCAAGTGGACGGCCGGCGCCGGCAAGCATGCCTGGTGGGGCGTCAAGGAAGGCGCGATCGACATGGTCTCGATCAATGAGGTCGTGCCGGCCGAGGTCAAGGCCCAGATCGACACGATACGTGCCGGCCTGAAGGACGGCTCCTTCTCGATCTGGAAGGGCCCGATCACCGGCCAGGACGGCAAGCCGGTGCTGAAGGACGGCGAGGTCGCCGACGACAAATTTCTGTCGGGCGTGAACTTCTATATCAAGGGCGTCGAGGGCAAGGTGCCCAGCGGCAAGTAAGCCAACACTGCCCCCCGCGCTTTGTGCGGGGGGCAGGTCGGCCCCGCGAATCCGCAGTCCGTCAGAAACCCTGTGCGGCCGCGGGGCCGGTCTCTCTATAGTCCGCGTCTTACCGGCTGCATGCAGCGGGGATCAGTGACAAGGAGAGACGATTGAACATCCGTATCCACAAGGCCGCACTGCTGGCCGGCTGCCTGATGCTGGCCGGCGCCTCGGCGCTGGCGGCCCCGGCGACTCCGAAGCCTGCGGCCGAGCACGGCAAGGCCGTCAAGCGCTACAGCATCGAGCAGTTCATGGCGACGACCCGCATCAGCGGCGCCTCGTTCTCGGCCGATGAAAAACGCATCCTGTTCTCCAGCAATGCCTCGGGCATCGTCAATGTCTACAGCATGGCGGTGGCCGGCGGCGAGCCGCAGGCGCTGACCCGCTCGACCACCGACAGCAATTACGCGGTCAGCTACTTCCCGGCCGACGACCGCGTGCTGTTCACCCGCGACCAGGGCGGCAATGAGCAGAACCATCTCTATGTGCGCGAGCTCGACGGCAGCGAGAAAGACCTGACCCCCGGCGACAAGCTCAAGGCCATCTTCGCCGGCTGGGCCCATGACGACAGCGCCTTCTATGTCGCGACCAATGAGCGCGATGCGCGCTTTCACGACCTCTACCGCTTCGACACCAAGACCTATGCCCGCAGCCTGGTCTACAAGAACGAGCAGGGCCTGAGCGTCAGCGAGATCAGTCGTGACGGCCGCTGGATCGCGCTGGTCAAGACCAACACGACGGCCGATTCGGACGTCTATCTCTACGACACCCAGACCCAGCAGACGACGCACATCACGCCGCACCAGGGCGTCGCCTCCTTCGAGGCGGCCAGCTTCACGCCGGACTCCAAGCGTCTGCTGCTGCTGTCCAACGAGGGCAGCGAGTTCAGCCGCCTGGTGGCGTATGAGTTGGCCAGCGGCGCCAGGAGCGAGTTCGAGAAGGCGGACTGGGACATCCTGTTCAGCGAGTACTCGCGCGACGGGCGCTACCGCGTCACCGGCATCAATGCCGATGCCAGCGTGCAGGTGCGGCTTAGTGGGCCGGACGGCAAACCGCTGGCCCTGCCCAAGCTGCCCGAGGGCCAGATCCGCGGCCCGCGCTTCTCGCGCAGCGGCAAGCAACTGGCTTTCTATGTCAACGGCGACCGCGCGCCCAGCAATCTCTTCGTCTATGACCTCGGCAGCAAGCAGGTCCGCCAGCTGACGCAAAGCCTGTCCAAGGCGATCGACCCGAACGATCTGGTCGAGGCCCGCATCGTGCGCTTCAAGTCCTTCGACGGCCTGGTGATCCCCTCGGTCTATTACGAGCCCAAGGGCGCCTCGGCCAAGCACAAGGTGCCGGCCGTGGTGCTGGTGCACGGCGGCCCCGGCGGCCAGACCACGCGCGGCTACTCGGTGCTGTCGCAATACCTGGCCAACCAGGGCTATGCCGTGCTGGGCATCAACAACCGCGGCAGCTCGGGTTATGGCAAGAGCTTCTTCACCGCCGATGACGGCAAGCATGGCCGCGAGCCGCTGTGGGACTGCATCGAGGCCAAGACCTGGCTCGCCAGCACCGGCTTGATCGACCCCGAGCGCATCGCCATCATGGGCGGCTCCTACGGCGGCTATATGACCCTGGCGGCGCTGGCCTTCCGGCCCGAGGCCTTCAAGGTGGGCGTGGACATCTTCGGCGTCTCCAACTGGCTGCGCACCCTGGAATCGATCCCGCCTTACTGGGAGAGCTTCCGCCAGGCGCTCTATCAGGAGGTCGGTGATCCGGTCAAGGACAAGGACTTCCTGATCGCCACCTCGCCGCTGTTCCACGCCAAGAACATCCGCGTGCCGCTGCTGGTGGTGCAGGGCGCCAACGATCCGCGCGTCATCAAGCCGGAGAGCGACGAGATCGTCGAGGCGGTCAAGAAGAACGGCGTGCCGGTCGACTACCTGGTGTTCGACGACGAGGGCCATGGCTTTGCGAAGAAGAAGAACGAGGCCGAGGCCTTCCGGCGCATCGTCGAGTTTCTCGACAAGCACCTGAAGGGCTGATGACCGCGCCCGACACCAGCCGGCGCCAGTACGCGCGGCGCATGAACCGGGTGCTGGACCATATCGATGCGCACCTGGACAGCCCGCTGGACCTGGAGGCGCTGGCCGCGCTGGCGCATTTCTCGCCCTTCCATTTCCACCGCCTGTTCGCGGCCTGGATGGGCGAGACCCTGGGCGCCTATCTGCAGCGGCGGCGCCTGGAGGCGGCCGCGCAAGGCCTGACCCTGATGCCGGAAGCCTCGGTGCTGCAGGTGGCGCTGCGTGTCGGTTTCGGCTCGGGCGAGGCTTTCGCGCGCGCCTTCAAGCTGCATTTCGGCTGCACGCCCACGGCCTGGCGCGCCGGGTCGACCGAGCGCTGGGGCCGCTATCTGCAGGCCCAGCGCGAGCAGCTGGCGCAACTCCGCAAGCTCGATCAGGACGGGCGGAGCGTCGGCTCCGAAGATGGCGACTCCTGCAACTTCATCGAGTCACACAGCATGCAAGTCGAGATCAAGACCCTGGCGCCGCAGCGCATCGCCTATCTGCGCTATATCGGCGCCTACGGCCCGGCCGTCACCCAGTTCTGGGGCGAGAAAGTCGCGCCCTGGATGCAGGCCGAGGGCCTGTTCGGCCGGCCCAGCTATGGCATCAGCCATGACGACCCCAGCGTCACGCCGGCCGATCGCTGCCGCTACGACGCGGCCGTGGCCGTGCCGCCCGACTACCAGGCCAGCGGCGAGGCCAGCATCACCGAGCTGCCCGGCGGGCGCTATGCGGTGGCGCGCTTCGAGGGCAGCGGCGCCGAGATCGGCGCGGCCTGGTCCGCGCTGTTCCGCGAGTGGCTGCCCAGCTCCGGCCTGCGCTGCGACGGCCGGCCCTGCTTCGAGCACTATGCCGACGAGAACAGCTACGACCCGGCGACCGGCCGCTTCAGTTGCGAGATCTGCATTCCGGTGGTCAAGCTCTGAGTCTGCCCGGGGCTAGAGCTTGATCTCCAGCCGCAGCTGCCAGTTCATAAACGTGCGGCCGTAGTTCTCGCTCGTGATGGACTTGTCGGCCGTCGTGATCACGCTGCCGGTGTCATAGTCCAGCGGCGCCAGATTGCCGCCGGACAGGCGCAACGCGGTGCTGCGGTTGATGTTCCACAGCGCGAAGGCGTCGATGACCTGGCGGCGCGGCACGCTGCTGGACTGGATCAGGGTCTGCTGGATGGTCGTGGCCGGCACCCAGTTGACGCTGGCACCCAGAGTCAGCGGCAGGCTGCGCAGCCGGTAGTCGGCGCCCAGATTGGCGGTGTAGCGGGGCTGCTGGTCCAGCGTGTTGTTGGGGCCGGGGATGCCGTCGACCTTGGAGCGGAAGAAGCTGATATTGCTGCGCAGCGAGACGGGCAGGGCGTCTTCGATGAACTCGTCGAGCCGGAACTTGGCCTCCAGCTCGATGCCGCGCGTGACGGCCTTGCCGATATTGCTGGGCCGCGCCACCCAGCGCGGCTCGGTGGACCAGGACACGCTCTCCAGCGTGGTGGTCGTGCGTATCAGATCCTTGATGCGGCGCGCGAAGACGCTGACGCTGAGCACCCCGCCCTTGCTCAGATAGCGCTCCAGCGCCAGGTCGATGCCGGTGGCCATCTCGGGCTTCAGATCGGGGTTGCCGACCCGGTCCGCATAGTTGGGTTCGTTGGCGCCGCCGGGGAACTGGGCATTGATCACCGGGCGGGCGATCAGGTCCTGGGTGTTGGGGCTGCGGTAGCTGCGCGTCAGGCTCATGCGGACCTGGTCGCGGCTCTTCTCGTCGGGCTTCCAGACCGCATGCAGCAGCGGGGTCCAGACCGAAGAGTCGTTCTTGACGTTGTAGTTGCGCGCATCGCTTTCGGTGCGTATGCCCTCCCAGCGCAGGCCGGCATAGGCCGACCAGTTGGCGTTGTGCTTCCACTCGTCCTGCGCATAGGCGGCCAGGCGCAGGCTGGAGGCCTCGAACTCGTCGCCGAACTCCTCCAGCGCCATCACCCGCATGCCGTCCATCAGGCTGCGCCGGGTCTGGCTGCGGCGGTTGCCCTCGGCCTCCAGGCCGGCCACCAGGCTGTGCTCCTCGGCCATCAGGTGCGAGAGCTTGGCGCCCAGGTTCCAGGAGCGGTCGCGGTTGCGACTGGCCTCCAGCTGGTCGGGCAGCTGCTCGTTCTTGAGCCATTCGCGGCGCAGGCTCTCGCTGTCCATATCGGCGCGGCCGATGGCGCCGCGCAGCTCCAGCCGCGTGTCCTCGCCGAGCCGCCGATTCAGCGTGCTATTCAGGCGCAGCAGGCTGAAGTCGCTGTCATTGCGGGTCTGCGCGGTGTCGTAGTGCAGCATCCCGTTGCTGGCGTCCTGCCGGCGCAGGCTGCTGCTGGTGCCCTTGGCGGCCGCCAGCATCGGCATCAGGGTCAGTGTGTCGCCACCGGCGAGCCGCCACTGGATGCGGGCGTTCAGATTGACGCGGCGGCGATCATCCTCGCTCTGGCCGGTGTTGCGCTGCTCGTTGAGGATCAGGCCGTCCGAGAGGCGGCGGGTCGTGGCCAGGCTGTCGGCATCGTCGCGCCGCTTGCTCTCGCCGGCATTGACCGAGAGGCTGTAGGCGCTGCCCTCATCGTCGAGCTTGTCGTTGCGGGTCCAGGAGAATTGCGGGCTGACGACGCCGCGCTCGCCGGCCAGCGCCAGCGCCACATCGTTGAGCTTTTTCTGCAAGGCCTCGCGCAGCACGATATTGATCGTGCCGGCCACCGCGCGGGCGCCGTACTCGGCGGTCGGCGCGCGCATCACCTCGATGCGCTCGATCTGGTCCGGCGGCAGCTCCTCCAGCGAGAAGCTCGGTGGCATGCGCTCGCCGTTGACCAGGATCTGCGTGTAGCCGCCGCCCATGCCGCGCATGCGCACGCCGCCGCCGCGCCCGGGACGGCCGCCGAGGGTGACGCCGGGCAGGCGCTTGAGTGTGTCGGCGACGCTGGGATCACCGAAGCGGTCCAGCTCCTCGCGGCCGATGATGATCTTGGAGGCGGTGGAGGCGCGGCGCTGCACCGTGTCGCTGGGGCCGCCCTGGATCTGCACCCGGTCGAGCTGCTCGGGGCTGGCGGTCGGCGGGCGTTGTGGGGCAGGTCGCCGCTGCGGGGCGGGCGACGGCGGCTTGGCAGCCGGGGCGCTGTCGGGCGTGCTCTGGGCCTGGGCGGCCCAGGGCAGCAGGCTCAGCGCAAGGCTCAGGACCAGGGGGCGGAATGGCGGACGACGGAATGGGCTGGACGGCATGGAGACGAGCGCGGGCCTCGAAGCTGGAGGATGGCGGGCGAAGCATCTCATGTCCGTAGCGGGCTCTCGCCGTGCCGCTGCCGGGTTTAAGTTTCTTTACAGAGCTGTGTGTCTTTTGAAGCGCAAACCCTTGATGCGGGCGCTGTCCACGATCAAGTCGCTGACGGCGTGATCATGGCCGTACTCGGCCCGCAAGAGCAGATGGGTGGGCGCCCAGTAGCCGGCGCCGCGCAGCTCGAACAGCCGATCATCCAGGCCGTGCAGGGTCCAGGCCTGCTGCGCCTTCAGCAGCGGCCCCTCGACCCAGACGCGCAGACCCTGTTCATGGGCCTCGATGCGCCACCGCGTCGCGATGTCCTCGCACCAGTAGTCGCCGGCCAGCCCGGCCGGCAGCGCCACCCGGCTCGTGACGCGCCGGCAGTCGACGCTGCGGCCGGCGCCCATGCCCAGCCGCAGGCCACCGTCCTGCTGCAGCCCCAGCAGCTCGAACTCATAGGCGCCGCGCAGCGGCAGCCAGCGGCCCTCGGCCTCGGGCTGCAGCTCGAAGCTGGCCCCCCATTGCTGGGCCATCAGCCGCCCGCCCTGCAGGCTCAGCTCGAAGAGCTGGCCCTGCTCGGCGTTCAGCCATGTGCCGAGCAGGGCCGCTGCGGCATCCGGGCGGGGCACCGGCGCCGGCCGGCCCAGCACCAGCCGGGCGATGTCGCGGGCGATCTTGTAGGGGTTGAGCGCGCCGTCATTGCTGATCACGACCACGGCCAAGTTGGCCTCGGGCAGCAGCAGGAACTCGGTGCGGTAGCCGGGCCACAGGCCGCCATGGCCCAGCGCCGCGAATTCGTCCAGGCGGCTGTGTTCCAGGCCATGGGCATAGGGCGAGTCCGCGCCCTGGTTCAGCGGCACCCGCGCGCCCAGCGCCTCGGCCAGATCGGCCACGCCCGGCGTCGGCTGCAGCAGATGGGCGGCCCACAGCAGCAGGTCCGGCACGCTGGAGACCAGGCCGCCTTCGCCGCCATGCTCGAAGCCGTGCTGGGCGCGCCGCCAGCCGCCTTGACCATCCGGCAGATAGGGCGAGGCCAGGCCCGGCAGCGGCACATCGCTCTCGACCAGCATCGCGGTCGAGCCCATGCCCAGCGGGCCGAAGAACTCGGCCTGCAGCAAGGCATCCAGACTCTGGCCCGAGACCCGCTCGACAATCAGGCCCAGCAGCGCGAAGCCGCTATTGCAATAGAGAAAGCGGCTGCCGGGCGCGAAATTCAGATGGCTGTTGCGCGCCATCGCGGCCAGCAGGCCGGCCCGGTCGACCCGCTGGTCCAGATTGACGCCGCCCAGGCGCAGCAGCTCCAGCACATCCGGCAGGCCGCTGGTGTTGCGCATCAGATGGCCTATCGTCACGCGCTCGGGCAGGGCCGCCAGCTCGGGGACATGGCTGCGCACATCGTCGTCCTGGCTCAGCAGGCCGCGCCGCTCCAGCAGCAGGGCCGCAGCCACGGTGAACTGCTTGGACACCGAGGCGATGCGAAAGCGCGTGTCGGCGCGGATCGGCGTGAGCTGGCTCAGGCTGGCCAGGCCGTAGCCCTGGTTCAGCAGCACCTCGCCCTCGCGCAGCACGCCAACGGCAAGACCTGGCACCGCACGACCGGCCAGGTCGGCAAACAGGGCATCGACTTTGCTGTGCAGATCGGTCTTCATCGCGGGCATCTCCTGTGTCGAGCCAGTGTCGCATGCGGTTCGGGCAGCGCCGTGCGAGCGCCGCACCGCTCATCCCTCACCTCGCTTCGAGCGTATGTGCGCATGCGCCGCCCGCCCGCGCGCCTTCCACTCACTGAGCCGGGCGCGCCGTTCCAGCGGCCCCATGCTGTCGCGGCCGGCCTCGCGCTGCAGCTTCTGATAGCTCTTCAGCCGCGCCGGCGGCAGCGCGGCACGCACCGCGCAGCCGGGCTCGTCGCCATGCGTGCAGTTGCGAAAGCGACAGTGGCGGGCCAGGCCGAGCACATCGTCGAAGGCCTGATCCAGCTCGGCCGCGCTGGCATCGAGCTGCAGGCCGCGCAGGCCTGGCGTGTCGATGATGCAGGCGCCATCGGCCGTGCGGTGCAGGCTACGCACCGTGGTCGTGTGGCGGCCGCGGCTGTCGTCCTGGCGCACGCCACCGGTGTCCTGCAGCGCCGCCTCGCACAGCGTGTTGGTCAGGGTCGACTTGCCGGCACCGCTGGAGCCCAGCAGCACCAGGGTCTGGCCCAGGCCCAGCCAGGGTGCCAGTTGCGCGCGCGTGTCGGCCTGCGTGCCATCCACGGCCAGCACCTCCATCACCGCATTGCGGCTCAGCGCCAGATGCTCGCGCAGCTCGGCCACCCGGGCCGCCACATCGCGGCACAGATCGGCCTTGCTGAGCACGACGAGGGCCGGCACGCCCGAGCCGCGCACCAGCACCAGATAGCGGTCCAGCCGGGCCAGGTTGAAGTCATGGTCCAGCCCCATGACCAGCAGCGCGGTGTCGACATTGCTGACCAGGGCCTGGCGCTGGCCGTTCGGGTCGCGGCGGCTCAGGCTGTTGAGCGGCGGCAGCAACTCGTGCACCCAGGTCTCGCCCAGCGCGTTGCGGCGTGCCAGCACCCAGTCGCCGACGGCCAGCTGGCGCGAGTCGGCGAACAGAGCCTGTTGCAGCGCCGGCAGTGCGCGGGCGCGGCAGGCGCCCTGATCGGATTGCAGGCCCAGCTGGTCGCGCTGGACTTCGGTGATGCGCCACAGCGTGGCGTCCTGGCGCCAGTCAAGCTGGGCGACTTGAGGAAGCAGGGACAGGTTCAGGCCCAGCGGACGCAGGGCCTCGATAACGGTGGTGGTGAGCATGGTGATGGAATGACAAACAGGCGAACGAAGGAAACCCGGGCCGATGCATGCAGCATCGGGCGGGAAGGTCGTCGTGTTGTCGGCCGCTCACCAGCGGCGGGGCGCTCGCAAACTCAGGCGTTCGCGCAGCCCAGACCCAGCAGGATGTCGGCCGACAGTGGCAGGGCAAGATCATGTGCAGCCATAGCGGACTCCTGTGTGGGTGGATGAAGGAGCGCAGTGTGCGGCGCTCGGACGGGCAGCGTCAAGCATCGGCGTGGGTCTGTCGCCACAGCCCCATAAGCAAAGGGCCACCACCTTGCGGTGTGGCCCTCGTGGCTTCCGGACATGCCACCGATGTGGCAAGACGGTGTTACTGATCAGACGTTGGTGACGGGTTCCAGAACTCTGCCCAATCTGCAGCCGGTTTTGTTTGTCTCAGTGCTTTGCATTGTGCACGCGCTTTGTGACGGTGATTTGACGAGAAGCAAGGGAATGGCGATCCAGTCTTGGTCCGCAGTTCTTTACACAGGCTTCAAGGGACCGGTACATGGCTCTGCCATCATGGCCCTGTCTTCACAAAGGCGATGCCCATGCGCTTGTTCTCCCCCCGATGGCTGCTGCCGGCCCTGGTTTCGCTGGCCGGCTGTGCCAATCTGGCCCCGCCCTATGCAAGACCCGACCCCGCCGTGCCTTATGCAGACCAGGCCGCTCAACCGGCGGCGAGTGAGGCTGCCGAGCTGGGCTGGCGCGCCTTCTTCAGCGATCCGCGCCTGCGCGCGGTGGTGGGCTTGGCCCTGACCCATAACCGCGATCTGCGCGTCGCGGCGCTGAATGTCGAGCGGGCCCGCGCCCAGTACCGTATCAGCGATGCGGCCCGCTTGCCGAGCGTCAATCTCGGCGCCGGCGCCAGCCGCTCCGACAAGGCAACAAGCCTGTCGGCCAGTGTCGGCCTGGCCGGCTTCGAGCTGGACCTGTTCGGCCGTGTCAAGAACCTCGGCGAGGCGGCGCTGCAGAGCTATCTGGCCACGGACGAATCACGCCGCAGCGTGCAGATCAGCCTGGTGGCCGAGACGGCCAATGCCTGGCTGAGCCTGGCGGCCGATCTGGAGCGCCAGCGCCTGGCTCAGCAGACCCTGGACACACGCCAGCGCAGCTATGCGCTGACCCAGCGCATGCACGAGCTCGGTGCGATCACCGGGCTGGCGCTGGCCCAGGCGCAGAGCTCGGTCGATGCGGCCCGGGTCGAGATCGCCAACTACGCGACGCTGATCGCGCAGGACCGCAACGCGCTGGAACTGCTGCTCGGCGCGGCCGTGCCGGCCGAGCTGCTGCCGCGCGCGGACGAGGCCCTGGGCGCCGTCAGCGCCCTGGTCGAGCTGCCGGCCGGTGTGCCGTCCAGCCTGCTGCAGCGCCGCCCCGATGTGCTGGCGGCCGAGCACGCATTGCGCGCCAGCCTGGCCGATATCGGCGTGGCCCGTGCCGAGCGTTTTCCGCGCATCTCGCTGACGGCCTCGGCCGGCAGCGCCAGCCGAGAGCTGTCGGGCCTGTTCAAGTCGGGCAGCGGCAGCTGGAGTTTCGGCCCGTCACTGTCCCTGCCTATCTTCGATGGCGGTGCCAGCCGCGCCCAGGTGCAGGTGGCCGAGCTGAACCGCGAGATCGCGCTGGCCGGCTATGACAAGGCGGTGCAGACCGCCTTCCGCGAGGTGGCCGATGCGCTGGCCCAGCGCGCCACCCTGGCCGAGCGCCTGGCCGCCCAGAGCTCGCTCAACGAGGCCACCGAGCGCCAGCTGCGCCTGGCCGAAGCGCAGTTCCGCGCCGGCAGCACGACCCGGCTGGAGGTGCTCGACGCACAGCGCTCGCTCTACGCCTCGCAGCAGGCGCTGATCGCGCTGCGCCTGACCGAACAAAGCAACCGCATCACGCTCTACAAGGTGCTGGGCGGTGGCTGGAATGATGATGAGAGACGTTGATATGCCGCTGAAGAACCTGATGAAGTCCTGGGGCTGGCTGGTCCTGCTCGCCGTGCTGCTGGCCGCCGGCTTCGCGGTCAAACATTTCTGGTTCACGCCGCCGCCCGCGCCCCAGGTGGCCACCGCCGCCGTGGCCCTGGCCGATATCGAGGACAGCGTGCTGGCCACCGGCACCATCGGCGCCTACAAGCTGGTCAGCGTCGGCGCGCAGGTGACCGGCGAGGTCAAGCGCCTGCATGTGGCTCTGGGCGATACCGTCAAGCAGGGCCAGCTGATCGCCGAGATCGACGCGCTGACCCAGCAGAACAATCTGCGCAATGCCCAGGCCGCGCTGCAAAGCGCCCAGGCCCAGCTGGCCGCACGCCAGGCCGCGCTGAAGCAGGCCACGCTGGCGGCCGCGCGGCTGCGCGAGCTGGTGGCCATCGATGCCGGCACCCGCGCCGACCTCGAGGCGGCCGAGGCCACGCTGAGCACCACGACGGCCGAGATCGCTGCCCAGCAGGCCCAGATCGCCCAGGCCCGCGTCGCCGAGGACACGGCCAAGGTCAATCTGGGCTACACCCGGGTGACCGCGCCGATGGACGGCGTGGTTGTGGCCGTGGTCACCGAGCAGGGTCAGACGGTCAATGCCAATCAGTCGGCCCCCACCATCATCAAGCTGGCGAGGCTGGACACCATGACGGTCAAGGCCCAGATCTCCGAGGCCGATGTGCCCAAGGTCAAGCCCGGCATGCCGGTCTACTTCAGCCTGCTGGGCGAGCCGGACCGGCGCATCGAGGTCAAGCTGCGCGCGGTCGAGCCGGGGCCGACGACCCTGGCCAGCGAGACCAGCGCCACCAGTTCGGCCTCTACCAGCACCACGAGCGCGATCTACTACAACGGCATCTTCGACGTGCCCAACCCCGAGGGCAGGCTGCGCATCAATATGACGGCCCAGACCACCATCGTGCTGGCCCGGGCCCAGCAAGTCCTGACCCTGCCCAGCGCAGCGCTGGGAAAGCGTGAGCGCGACGGCAGCTACCGCGTGAAGGTGCTGGAGGGCGAGGGCAAGATTGTCGAGAAGACCGTGCGCATCGGCCTGAACAACCGTGTGCAGGCCCAGGTGCTGGACGGGCTGAAGGCCGGCGAACAGGTCATCACCAGCGAGGCCGGTGCGGCCGGCGCCTCGGCGATGCCGCGCTCGCGCGGCGTGCGGATGTTCTGAGCATGAGCACAGCGCTTCTGGAGGTGCGCGGCCTGACGCGTGAATTCCCGGCTGGGGAGGGCGTCGTCGCGGTGCTGCGCAATGTCGATCTAGAGATCCAGGCCGGCGAGATGGTGGCCATCATGGGGCCCTCGGGCTCGGGCAAGTCCACCTTGATGAATATCCTCGGCTGCCTGGACCGGCCGACCCGCGGCAGCTACAAGGTGGCCGGCCAGGAGACCGGCGAAATGGCGCCCGATGCGCTGGCGCGGTTGCGCCGCGAGCATTTCGGCTTCATCTTCCAGCGCTACCAGCTGCTGGGCGATCTCAGCGCGGTCGGCAATGTCGAGATCCCGTCCATCTATGCCGGCACCGCCGCGGCGCAGCGCCACGAGCGCGCCCAGCGCCTGCTGGCCCGGCTGGGCCTGGCCGAGCGCACCCAGCACCGGCCCGGCCAGCTCTCGGGCGGCCAGCAGCAGCGGGTGTCGATCGCTCGGGCGCTGATGAATGGCGGCGACGTGATCCTGGCCGACGAGCCCACCGGTGCGCTGGACCGGGCCAGCGGCCAGGAGGTCATGAAGATCCTGGAGGAGCTGCATGCCGACGGCCACACCATCATCCTGGTGACCCACGATGCCCAGGTGGCCGCCCATGCGCAGCGCGTCATCGAGATCAGCGACGGCGAGATCGTCGCCGACCGGCGCAAATCAGACGCGCCAGCGCCGGCGCGCTTGCAGCGCGAGGCGCTGGCCAAGCCAGGCAGCGCCCTGGGCGCCCTGGTCGGCCGCATCGGCGAGGCCACGCGCATGGCCTTGCGTGCGATGGTCAACCACCGGCTGCGCACGCTGTTGACGATGCTGGGCATCATCATCGGCATCGCCTCGGTGGTGTCGGTGGTGGCGCTGGGCGAGGGCTCGCGCCAGCGCATCCTGTCCGACATCAGCGCGATGGGCACCAACACCATAGACATCATGCCCGGCAGCGGCTTCGGCGACCGGCGCGCCGGCGCGATCCGCACGCTGCGCTCGGGCGACGCGCAGGCGCTGGCCCAGCTCGGCTATGTGGACAGCGTGACGCCGACCGTCAGCGTCAGCGCCGGCCTGCGCTACCGCAATGTCGATGTCTCGGCCAGCATCAGCGGGGTCGGCGAGCAGTTCTTCCGCGTGCGCGGCTACAGCTTCGCGGCCGGCCAGGCCTTCGATGCGGACGCGGTGCGCCTGCAGGCCCAGGAGGCGGTGATCGACGACAACACGCGCAAGACCTTGTTCCCCAATGGCGAGCCGGCGCTGGGCGAGGTGATCCTGCTGGGCAGCGTGCCGCTGCGCATCGTCGGCGTCACCGAGAAGAAGAGCAGCGCCTTCGGCAACGCCGACGCGCTCAATGTCTGGCTGCCCTACACCACCGCGATGAGCCGCATGACCGGCCAGGACTATCTGCGCAGCATCACGGTGCGGGTCAGCGACGCGGTGGCCAGCACCGTGGCCGAGCAGGGCATCACCCGGCTGCTCGCTCAGCGTCACGGCAAGGAAGACTTCTTCCTGATGAATACCGACAGCATCCGCCAGACCATCGAGCAGACCACGCAGACCATCACGCTGCTGATCTCGTCGATTGCCTTGATCTCGCTGCTGGTGGGCGGCATCGGCGTGATGAACATCATGCTGGTCTCGGTGACCGAGCGCACCCAGGAGATCGGCGTGCGCATGGCGGTGGGCGCACGCCAGGGCGACATCCTGCGCCAGTTCCTGATCGAGGCGGTGCTGGTCTGCGTGCTCGGCGGCGCGATGGGCGTGGCGCTGGCGCTGGGCACCGGCGCGCTGTTCGATCACTTCGTCAAGGATTTCCGCATGGTGTTCTCCAGCAGCGCCATCATCGGCGCCTTCGCGGTCTCGACCCTGATCGGCGTGGTCTTCGGCTTCCTGCCGGCACGCAGCGCGGCAAGACTTGACCCCGTCGAGGCGCTGGCGCGGCCCTGAGGCTCTTAGAAGCAAGGGCAGTCGAGTCGGTGGCGCTGTCCCCTATTGGGAGGAGGTACGGGTGTTGCTGGCCGGCCGTGGTCTTGCTTGCCTATACTCGACCGGCATTTTCAGCCCATGCCATGGAGAAGATCATGAACAAGCTGTCTCTGCTGGCCCTGTTGCCGGCCCTGGTCGTGGCTCAGCCGCGCCCCACCATCGATGCCAAGGTGGTGCAGGTGGTGCCGATACTGTCGCAGGAGATGCGGCCGCGCAATGTGGAACAGTGTCGCGATGTCGAGGTCGTGACCCACCATCGCGACACGCTGGGCCCCTCAGTGGCCGGCGCCATCATCGGCGGCCTGATCGGCAGCGGCTTCGGTCATGGCCACGGCCGGGCCGCTGCCACCGGTATCGGGGCGGCGGTGGGCATGGGGGTGGCACAGAACGCCGCCCAGGCGCGCGACCATGTGGTGGTCAAGGAGCGCTGCGACCCGGTGGTCCATTACGAGCAGGTCGAGGTGCAGCGCTACCAGGTCACCTATGAGCTGGACGGTCAGCGCTTTGTCACGACGCTGGATCGCCAGCCCGGCGCGACGATCACGGTGCGTCTGGCGCCTTGATGAGCAGGCCGCAGCGATGATGCACAAGAAAATAGCACTGATGCTGCTGGCCTTGCTGCCCTCATGGGGCTGGGCCCAGAGCAATGAGGCTTTCGCCGTCGCTGGCACCAGCGAGCCCGAGGTGCGGCAGCTGCTGTCGGCGTTGCAGGGCGCGGTGCAGCGCGACGAGCGTCCCGCCGTCGCGGCGCTGTTCGCCTGCCCCTGCCGGGTCTGGGACGGCAAGAAGGTCTTGCGATTGAAGAAGGCCGAGGAGCTGCTGCCGCATTACGAGGCGGTGTTCGGGCCTGAGCTGAAGAAGACCATTGCCGAGGCTCGCGTCGACGGCCTGTTCTCGAACTGGCAGGGCGTGATGCTGGGCGACGGCCGGGTCTGGTTCACCGCGGCGGGCAAGCCCCCGAAACTCGCGATCAGCACGATCAACGCGCCGCCCTGAGCGGGCGGCCTGTTCAGGGCTGGTAGAAGTAGTAGCAGCCCAGCAGTGTCGGCTGGCGGTCGTTGGCTTGCAGCGGTGCGATCAGCATCGCGGTCTTCTTCTCGCCGAGCTTGAGCTCGCAGGCCATCGCGCCGTCGCTGCGCTCGCACTGCATGGCCCGGCCCAGCTGCTTCTCCATCGCCTGGCGCGCCTCGGCAAAGCCGGCGCGTACGCTCAGCGAGAAGCCCAGGCCCATGCCGACGCTGCCCGGGAAGGCCTGCAGCACCGGCAGCCCCAGCACCGTCAGCGGCGCCTTCGGGTCGAAGGCTGGCTCCTTGGGCACCTGGGTGAAGCGCGCCTGGAAGGCCTGGGCGAAGCCGCGCATGCGCTGCGGCTCCTGTTGATTCCATTCGTACCAGGAGTCGGCGCACACGGCCAGCCGGGCCAGCTGGGCGTCATCGGCCTTGATCTCGGCGGCGGCTGCACTTGCCAGTCCGGCGAGCGTGGCGGCCAGCGCGAGGGTGCATCGTGAACTGAAGGAGGGCATCGGAGGTCTCGGAGTTTGGCGGTGAACCGAACTCTGAGCTGATGCGGTATCAGCGCGGCTTCGCCTGTGGCGACGCTGTGGTTTCAGTTGTTGCGCGGCGCTCCTTGCCGAGTTCGGCGGCCAGCTTCTCGATATGGGTCTTCGCCAGCGCGCTGCGTCCTCGGGACAGCCATTTGATGCAATCGACCAGTTCCCAGATCAGCCCCTCGTCGCCGTACTCGTAGGCGGCGAAGTCTTCGGGGCGAATCGGCTCGCCGTCGGCAAAGTAGGCCGCCAGCAGGTTCTGCGGGTCCCAGACCGACAGATAGGGGCGCTTCAGCCGGAATGTCGTGCCGGGCTCGAAGACATGGCACTCGACGCTGGAGAAGTCCAGATAAACCAGCTTGTGAAACGCGCCGCCGCTGGCATGCCTGCCGCCGAACTGGTTCAGGACTTCCGAGCGGCCGAGCCACTGATGGGCGGCCTGGAGCACCGCGGCGCCTTGCCCCGGGGCGGCTATGGCCACCAGGTCCAGGTCCGACACCCGGTCGCCACAGCCTTTGGCATAGGAGCCGACCAGGACGATGGCCAGCCAACGGGAGTCGCCCTCGGCCAGGGCGGTCAGGCCGTTCAGGCGCTCGATGTGCGACCGCGGCGCGCCCTGCGCCTGCAGCCTGCTCAGTACGGAATCGGAGATCGGCATGCCCGGGCTCCCGGTTTCAGGCTTTGCCCGGCTCTTCCTGCCGCGCCCGCCAGGCCCGCATGGCCTGCCGGTACTGGTCCATCGCCAGGTCATGCAGGTCGAAGATGCAGGGCTCGCAGCCATTGCCGCAGCAGGCATCGAGGTCGGGCGGCACCGGCGGCTGGGGCATGGGGTCGGGATCGGTGGCGGCGGGGGACGTCATGGGCGGGATTGTCGCTGCTGCGGCTACCGATCGGCCCGCGCCTGCACCGTGCGGCCGCATTGGTCGCGTTTTCTGGATAGTCCATCCAGAGCAGCTGGGCTGATCTTCGCGGCAGCGCTGCCTAGACTGCGCTGTCCTTCGACGCCACCACCCAGGAGATCCTCATGGCAGACCATTCCATCAAGGGCAAGACCGTTCTCATCGCCGGCGGCGCCAAGAATCTTGGCGGCCTGATTGCGCGCGACCTCGCCGGCCACGGCGCGAAGGCGGTCGCGATCCATTACAACAGCGCCGCCAGCCGGGCCGAGGCCGAGCAGACCGTGGCGGCCGTCGAGGCGCTGGGCGCCAAGGCGGTGGCTTTCCAGGCCGACCTGACCCGCGCCCAGGCGGTGGAGCAGCTCTTCGCCGATGCGAGCGCGGCGCTGGGTCGCCCCGACATCGCGATCAACACGGTCGGCAAGGTGCTGAAGAAGGCCATGGCCGAGGTGTCCGAGGCCGAGTACGACGAGATGAGCGCCGTCAACGCCAAGACGGCCTTTTTCTTCCTGAAGGAAGCCGGCCGGCAACTGAATGACAACGGCAAGGTCTGCACCATCGTCACCTCGCTGCTGGGCGCCTACACCCCGTTCTACTCGGCTTATGAAGGCCTGAAGGCGCCGGTCGAGCATTTCACCCGCGCGGCCTCCAAGGAGTTCGGCGAGCGCGGCATTTCGGTGACGGCCGTCGGCCCCGGCCCGATGGACACGCCCTTCTTCTACCCGGCCGAAGGCGCGGATGCGGTCGCCTATCACAAGACCGCCGCGGCCCTCTCCAAGTTCTCCAAGACCGGCCTGACCGATATCGAGGATGTCGTGCCCTTCATCCGCTTCCTGGTGTCCGAGGGCTGGTGGATCACCGGCCAGACCCTGCTGATCAACGGCGGCTACACGACCAAGTAGCAAAGGGAGGGGCCCCGGCCGGCTTCTCAGGGTCAAATGCGGGCATGGACAAGCTCGATCAGTACCGCGTCTTTGTGCAGGTGGCCGAGATGGGCAGCTTCATCAAGGCGGCCCATGCGCTCGATCTGCCCCGCGCCACCGTGTCGGCCGCCGTCCAGCAGTTGGAAGAGAAGGTCGGTGCCCGCCTGCTGAACCGCACGACGCGGCAGGTCCACCTGACGACCGACGGCACGCAGCTGCTCGAACGCCTGCGTCCCTTGCTGGCCGAGGCCGAGGAGGTCGAGCAGCTTTTCCAGAGCAGCCAGCGCCAGGTCGGCGGCCTGCTGCGGATCGATGTGCCCAGCCGCATCGCCCGGCGCCTGATCGCCCCCGCGCTGCCGAGCCTGCTGCGGCGCTATCCCCGGCTGCAGCTGATGCTGGGCTCGACCGACCGCGCCATCGACCTGGTCCAGGAGGGCGTGGACTGCGCTGTGCGTGTCGGGGCGCTGCATGACAGCAGTCTGGTGGCGCGGCCGCTGGGCCGTGTTGCCTTGGTCAACTGTGCCAGCGCGGCCTATCTGCGCGAACACGGCCAGCCGCAGACGCCTGAAGACCTGATGACGGGCGGGCACTGGGCGGTGGGCTATGCCTCGCCGACCAGCGGCCGGGAGCTGCCCTGGGAGGTTCTGGACGCTGCACAGGGCCTGCAGCTGCTGGCGCCGCCCAGCCGTGTCATCGTCAACAATGCCGAGAGCTATATCGCCGCCTGCCGGGCCGGCATGGGGCTGATACAGATCCCGCGTTTTGATGTGCAGCAATTGCTCGACCGGGGCGAGCTGGTCGAGCTGATGCCGGCGCATCGGGCGCCGGCCATGCCGGTCTCCTTGCTCTACCCGCACCGGCGCCAGCGCTCGCGCCGCCTGCTCGCTTTCGTCGAGTGGTTTTCCGCCTTGATGGCGCCACATCTGGAAGGGGGATGAGACAGAATCGGGGCCTGACCCACCGAGTCATGAGCATCAGGAGCTTGCCGTGGAGCGCCGCCAATTCCTGTCCTCGGCCCTGTTGCTTGCGGGCCCGGCCAAGGCCGCTGCCCCCGGCAAGGCGGCCGATAGCCGGGCGATCTTCGTCGGCAATACCGCGCCTTATTCCCATCGGGGCGCCGACGGTGCGCCGGCCGGCGTGGCCTATGAGATGGTCAGCGAGATCGCCAGGGATCTGCCCTTCACGCTCGATCCCGTTGTTGCTCCGCTGGTGCGGGCGTTTCGGGAGCTGGCGTCCCAGGGTCCGGCCCTGATCATTCCTCCGGCCCGCCTGCCCTCGCGAGAGCATCTGCTGCGCTGGGTGGTGCCACTGATTCCGGTGCGGCTGATGCTGTTCGCGCGCAGCAGCAGCGGGCACGACATCGCCTCGATCGAGAGCGCCAGAGCGCTGGAGATCGGCATTCTCAACGCCCCGGGCCTGGAGGAAACCTATCGCTCGGCGGGCTTCCAGCGCATCAAGCACCTGGCGAGCAATGAGGTCGCGATCCGCATGCTGATGCACGAGCGTCTGCCGGCCGTGCTGACGGCCGATTGTTCGGTGTATGCCGCGCTGAAGGAGGCCGGCATCGCGCGCAGCCAGATCCGCGAGGGCGCGGTGCTCGCCGATGTCACGCTCTGGCTGGCCGCCTCCCGGAACTACCCCGATGCCGAACTCCGGCTGTGGCAGGCCGCTGCCGAGAAGCGCCGCCCCGAACTGGCGAAGATACTGGCCAGGCATGTGTGAAGGGCTTGCCGGCCACGTGATGCAGCCTCAGCGCAGTGCCTGCTCGATGTCGACGAACAGTGGTCGGTCTGTCGCCACCTCGCTCAGGCAGGCCTGTCGCAGGGCCTCCAGCTTGTCGAGTCGGTCTCGGCTCGCCGGCTCGATGTGCGCCAGCAACTCTTCGAGCAGGCAGCCGAAGGCGCGCACTTCCAGTCTTTGCAAGGCGAGGGCCATCGGCGTGTCGTCGGGGTCGAACAGCGAGGCCGCGCCGAAGTCGCCCAGCAAGGCCTGACCCCGGCCGTCGTGCAGGATGTTGTGGCCGTACAGATCGCCGTGGCTGACGCCGCGCTGGTGCAACTGGCGCGCCGCCGAGGCGATGCCCCGGGCCAGCGCCAGCGCGCTGCCGAGCTCGAAACGGCTGCCGTCCGGGTAGATGTCGCGGGTGCAGGAGTCCAGGCTGGGCGGCTGGGCCAGGCTGCGGAATTCGGGCGGGATCAGCTGCATCACCAGGCCCTGGGCCTGGGTCGGATGGCCGCTGACACGACCCAGCAGCGGAATCAGATTCGGATGCTCGCCGGCCAGCATCGCCGCCGCCATCTCGCTGCGCGGCAGACCGTCGCTGGTGACCTCGCCCTTGAAGATCTTGACGGCAAGCGGCGTGCCGCAGCCCACTCGCTCGGCACGATGGATCACGCCCGAGGCGCCCTCGCCGAGCTGCTCGTGCAGGCGCAGCTCGCGCCAGGGTATCGTGGCCAGCGGTGCCTGCGCCAAGGTGGCCTCTTCCAGGACCTCGCAAAACGGATTGCCCGCATAGGCCAGCCAGCTGAGCCTGGGCAGTGTCAGCAGCCAGTCGGGCAAGGCCGCCAGCCGGTTGGCCGAGATGCGCAGCAGTTCGAGCCCGGTGCAGGCGGCCATGTCGGCCGGCAGCGCGCGCAGCCGATTGCCCGCCAGCGCCAGTTTCTGCAGCCGTCCGCAGCGGCCGATCGCGACGGGCAGGGCCTCGATCTCGTTGTCGGTCAGGATCAGCCAGCGCAGCCGCACGGGCAGGGCCTCGGCCGGCACCTGGCGGATCCGGTTCGCCTTGAAGCCCACCATCTCCAGCTGGGCGCAGCGGCCCAGTACGGCGGGCAGCGTGGTGAAGCGGTTGTTCGAGCAGAAGATGATGCGCAGGCGCTGCAGTCGGGGCAGATCGTCCGGCAGGCTGGCCAACTCATTGCCTGACAGATCGAGCACCTCCAGCGTCTCGGCCAGCTCAAAGATCTCGCGGGGAAATTCGCTGAGGCCCTCGCGCAGCGTCAGCCGGCGCGCGCCGGCAAGGGCGCCGGAGCGCAGATGCTCGAGAGTGCTCATGCTCATCTGCTACCGCTCATGCCGCAAAGCGCCCGCGCAGATAGGCAATGATGGCGCCCGATTCGCTCAGCCATTGCACGGTGCCGCTGGCGTCGTCGGTGATCTTCAGGCAGGGCACTTTGCTTGCCCCCGAGCCTTGCTGCAGGGCGGTGCGATGCTGGGCTTCATGCTGGGCGTCCATGCGCTGGATAGGCAGGGCCAGGCGATGCATTTCCTGGCGGACCTTGATGCAGAAGGGGCAGGTCGTGAACTGATAGAGCGCCAGGTTGTCGCACTGCCGATCGACCTCGGCCTGTTGCTCGGCGGGGCGCTGCAAGGCCGCCGGGCGGGACAGGCGTTCCTTGAGCAGCATGACCGGGCCAAGCAGGGTGCGCAGGGTTCTGAAGAAGAGTTGGATGAGGGGCTTCATGGCGGCGAGTGACTGGGCAAGAAAAAAGCCCCACACGCTTTCACATGCAGGGCTTCAATATTTGGCTCCTCGACCTGGGCTCGAACCAGGGACCTACGGATTAACAGTCCGGCGCTCTACCGACTGAGCTATCGAGGAATTGTTCGGTATGTTTTTTACTTCTTGTTTGCGGCAGCGGATCCGTACCACTGCCACTGAAATTCTGGCTCCTCGACCTGGGCTCGAACCAGGGACCTACGGATTAACAGTCCGGCGCTCTACCGACTGAGCTATCGAGGAACAGAGCCTTGCATTATAGACCGGATTTTTTTGGCTTTACAAGCTGAGTTCCAAACTTGCGCGCCAAGTGCGGGGCGCGAGTGGGTACAAGTACACATGGCCGTACTGGAAGGGGGACTCCTTCCAGGCCCGGCGATTGCTGGCGTTGTCGACGCCGACTCGCCAGATCAGCAGCTGATTGCCCAGGCTGTGCTCGTAGCGCGCCCCCAGATCCAGACGGGTCCAGCTGGGGATGCTGAGGCTGTTGTCGGGCAACACGGCGCGCGCCCCTTCATACACCAGGCCGGCTTGCAACTGCAGACCGGGCAGGCCGATGTTCTGCCGCGCCTGCAGCTTCAGCGAGCGCTCGGCCACATTGGCCGGCTTCAGGCCGTTGAGGCTGGGGTCGGCGCTGCCCTGGCGGCGTGCGCGCAGCTTCATCGCGCTGGCCAGCAGGCCGCCGCCGCGCCATTTCAGGTCGGCTTGCGCCTCGACGCCGCGATGGCGGGCTTCTCCATCGGCGACGCGCGTGCAGCTGTTGTCGTTGTCGTCGCAGGTACCGACATCGCGCCAGGCCGGGCGCTGGGTGTCGAAGACATTGATGCCCCAATCCACCGTGTTGCTGCCGGCCTTGAAACCGATCTCGAACTGTTCGCTCTTCAGCGCCGGCAGGGCCTGGCCGGCATTGGTGTAGCGGCTGCGGTTGGGCGTGACCTCCGATTCGACGCCTTCACCCCAGCTGGCATAGACCACGTGCTGGCTGGAAAGCGCATAGCTCAGACCCAGCCAGGGCGTGGTGAAGCTCTGGCTGTAGTGGGTGGGGCGCGAGCCATCGGTGCGCACGCTGTCACGCGTCAGCCGGGTGTGGCGCAGACCCAGCCAGGCCTGCCACTGGGCGCCGAGCTGGATCGAGTCGCGCAGATAGAACTCGCGGCTGCGCTCGTCGCGGTTGGTGTTTTCGTCGGTCAGGCTGGGATCGGCGCCGACCTCGGTCTTGCCGTCTATCGTGCCGACGCCGACGAGGTTGTAGGCCTGGCGTTGGAAGCGGCTCTCGAAGCGGCTCAACAGCAGCCCGGTGCTCAGCTCATGGCGCAGGCCGGCGGCAATGAACCGGCCTGCCAGCGACAGATCCAGCGCGTCGCTGTCGCGGCGCTCGTTCTCGCTGCGGAAGTCCCATACCGAGAAGCTGCCGTCCTCGGCATAGCGGTCGCAGGGCGCGCAGGCGTAAGTCAGCGGGTCGTATTTGCCCGATGCATAGGCCAGTCGGTCATCGGTTGTCAGCCGCTGCAGCCCCAGATGCGCCTGCGCTTTCCAGTCCGCGTTCAGGTGCTGCTGCAGCCGCAGCGACGCATGGTGGTTGTCGAACACCACCGGCTGGCTCCAGGCCTGGTTGTTCAGATTGATGCGTGGGTCTATGGACTTCGCATCGGGCAGGCGCTCGCCGAGCAGGCTGAAGCCCGCCTGGCTGGGCTGGCTCTGCCGATTCCATTCGAACTCGGCCTCCAGCAGCGTGTCGGGTGCCAGACGCCAGTCGCCGGCCAGCGCAACAGCCTGGCGCTCGCCCTTGGCGTCGCGCAGTTGCGGACGCAACTCGGCGGCGCTGGCATTGAGGCGCAAGCCGAAGACCTGGGCCTCGCCGAAGCGGCGGCTCAGGTCGACACCGGCCTCGACCGTGCCGCGCTCGCTGACGCTCAGCAGCAGGCTGCTCAGCGGCGCGGCGGTGGGCCGCTTGACGACCAGGTTCACCAGCCCGCCGGGCGCGCTGGTGCCGGCCTGGATGCCCGAGCTGCCCTTGAGCACCTCGATGCTGCTCTTGTTGGCCAGGCTCAGCGCGGTCTCGGCATTGATGGGCAGCCCATCGCGGCGGTAGTTGAAGCGGTTGTCGAGGTCGAAGCCGCGGATCTTCAGATAGGAGACATAGCCCTGCGAGTTGTAGGCGTCGCCGATGCTGGCGTCCAGCGCTGTGATGCCGGCCAGCGAACTCAGGCCCAGGTCCAGCATGCGCTCGCTGCCCAGCAAGGTGGCCTGGATCGGCAGCTTGGCGATGGGCGTGTCGCCAAAGCCGCCGACGCTGACGGGTGTGTCGGCCGAGCGGCCGCTGACCGAGACGGCGGGCAGGGCGTTGGAGGCTTGTTGGGCATGGGCCAGCGTGCTGCACAGCAGCGCGGCGGCCAGGAGGGTCAGGTGTTGATGTGCCATCGGGACTGCAAGCGATGGCAGGTCGGCGTCACAGGAACGCGCACGTCGGCAGGAGAAAGGAATGGTGGTCGACGGCGGCTCTTGCTTGCTTCCCTGCGCGAGGATTACCTCAATCAGGTTCAAAGGGACTTTCTCAGTCGGCTCATCTGGTGAGCCAACACCCCTAGCGAAGAGCTCCACAGCAAAGCCGTGAAGCGTGGCCGGATTGTAGCGGCGCCGCGTTCTCAGTCGAACACGGGGGATTCGACCCCCAGCACCTTGTGCAGCTTCGGGCTGGTGGTCGTGTACTGCAGATGGATGCGCTTGTCGGGGAAGACATAGGGCGCGGCGCCGAAGGCGGCCAGCGCGGCCTCGTGGAAGCCCGACAGGATCAGCTTCTTCTTGCCCGGATAGGTGTTGACATCGCCGACCGCGAAGATGCCCGGCACGCTGGTCTCGAACTTCTCGGTGTCGACGACGATCTGCTTGCGCTCCAGCGCCAGGCCCCATTCGGCGATCGGGCCGAGCTTGGGGCTCAGGCCGAAGAAGGCCAGCACCTGGTCGCAGGGCACGATGCGGGTGACGCCGTCGGCGCCGGTGACCCGGGCGCCGGTCAGCGCGCCGCCTTCCTCGACCAGGCCGCTCACCTGGCCGACCAGGAACTGCATCTCCTGCGCCTCGCACAGCGCGCGCATCTTGGCGACGCTGGCCGGCGCGGCCTTGAAGCCGTCCCGCCGGTGCAAGAGGATCACGCTCTCGGCCTTGTGCGGGTTGCCGTCGGCATTGCCGGCGCAGAAGTTCAGCGCCCAGTCCAGCGCCGAATCACCGCCGCCGACCACCAGCAGGTTCTTGCCTGCAAACTGCTCCGGGCCGCGCACGCGGTAATGCAGCTGTGAGCCCTCGAAGGCCTCGGCGCCCTCGACCTTCAAGGTGCGCGGCTGGAAGCTGCCGACGCCGCCGGCGATGAAGAGGGTCTTGCTCAGGAACTGCGTGCCCTTGGCGGTCGCGACGAAGAAGCGGCCGTCGTCCTGCTTCTGCACCACCGTGACCTCCTGGCCCAGATGGAAGCTCGCACCGAAGGGCTCGATCTGCTTGAGCAGGCTGTCGGTCAGCTCCTTGCCGGTGCACACCGGCACGGCCGGGATGTCATAGATGGGCTTGTCGGGATAGAGCTCGATGCACTGGCCGCCGGGATAGGCCAGCGAGTCAATGATGTGGGCCTTGATCTCCAGCAGACCCAGCTCGAAGACCTGGAACAGGCCCACCGGGCCGGCACCGACGATGACGGCATCGGTCTCGATCACGGGCAGCGCTGTCGTCACGGCGGCGTGCGGGCTCAAAGGGCTTAGCGAATCAGCTCGGACAGCTTGTCCGTGCGATCTTTCCAGTCATCGGCATCGGGCAGGGCCGGCTTGCGCTTGGTGATGCTGGGCCAGTTCTTGGCCAGATCGGCGTTGATCTTGATCATGTGCTGCTGATTGCCCGGCACATCTTCTTCCGGCAGGATGGCATTGACCGGGCACTCCGGGATGCACACGGCGCAGTCGATGCACTCATCGGGGTCGATGGTCAGGAAGTTCGGGCCTTCGCGGAAGCAATCGACGGGGCAGACATCCACGCAATCGGTGTATTTGCAGCGGATGCAGGCTTCGGTAACGACGTGTGTCATGGGAAAACTCGGGTTTTTGAGGGCCTGGTGCCGGTCGGGCCTGGACGGCCCGGCGGTGGCAAGAGGCGGATTTTAATCACTGAGGGTCTTGGCCCGGCTTTGTGGCCGCTCAAGCTCAGGGGCTTTGGGCAAGGTTTTCACCACCGCCCGGGCGCCGGCGCCCACGGTGACGACGGTCGGCCGGCCCTTGTGCAGCAAGGCGGCGGCCGCAAGACCTGACACCGGGTGCTCGCTGGCCAGCGCGTCGACGCAGCCGGCGCGCGAGACCACGCTGGTCGGCGTGTCGGCCGGCCAGCCGGCCTCGACCAGTTTGCGCGACAGCGCGGCGAGCTGGCGCCCGGCCATATAGAAGACCTCGGTGTCGGCCGACCGGAGCGCGCGCAGATCGCCCTCCTGCGTCATCGCGGTCGTCAGGCTGACGCTGCGGCCCTGGCCGCGCCGGGTCAGCGGGCGCTGGGTGTGGGCGGCGGCGGCGAGCGCTGCGGTGACGCCGGGCACGACTTCGCTCGCAATGCCCGCCTCGGCCAGGGCCTGCAGCTCTTCCTCCAGCCGACCGAAGATGCTGGCGTCGCCGCCCTTCAAACGCACGACCACCGCGTGGCTGCGCGCCTGCTTGACCAGCAGCGCGTTGATCGCCGTCTGCGCCGTGCTGTTGGTGAAGCCGCGCTTGCCCACGTCCAGCCACCGGGCCTGCGGTGCCAGTTCGCGCAGCGCCGGGTCGGTCAGTGCGTCGAACAGCACGACATCGGCCTGTGCCAGCGCGCGCGCGCCGCGCAAGGTGATCAGGTCGGCTGCCCCTGGTCCGGCGCTGACGAAGATGACGCGGCCCTGGCTCATGATCAGCGCACCAGCAGCGCGCCGCTGGTGCGGTTGCTCGTCGGGTCGACCACGATCAGCGCGCCGCCAACGCGGTTGCTGGCATAGGGCTCGACCGGCAGGGCCTGCTGCACCTCGATGCGCACATGGCCGATCTCGTTGACCGCCAGCTCATGGGCTTCGGTCTCGGCCAGGCTGTTGACATCGAGCTTGTGTTCGATCGCACTGATGCGGGCCTGGACCCAGCGGTTGCCATGGCGCACCCAGTACTTGCGGCCGATCTGCGCCGGCTCGGTGTCCAGCCAAGCAAGAGTTGCCTCGAAACTCTGCACGGGCTTGGCCGAGCCCGGCGTGACGATCCAGTCGCCGCGGCTGACGTCCAGCTGGCGGTCCAGCACGACGCCGGCCGACTCGCCGGCCACGCTGTGGGCCACGGTTTCGCCGGCGCGACGCACCTCCGCCACGACCGCCGTCTCGCCGCTGGGCAGGATCTGCACGGTGTCGCCAGCTTTGACCTGGCCGTGGGCGATGCGGCCCCACAGGGTGCGCGGCTGGTGCCCGGTGCCCTCGCCCTCCTTGGCTACGTACTGGACGGGGATCAGGAGCTGGCCCTCGACCTTCTCTTGCGCTGCCGGCAGGCCTTCGAGCACCTGCAAGAGCGAGGGGCCGTCATACCAGGCGGCGTCCAGCGGCTGGGTCACGTTGTCTCCGCGCAGCGCCGAGACCGGCACGATGGCCGTGACTTCGATGCCGGCCTGGGCGGCAAAAGCCCGCAAGGCTTGGCTGACCGCAGCGAACGCGGCACCCGGATCTTCGGCCGCGTCGATCTTGTTGATCGCGAACACGATGCTCGGCACGCGCAAGAGATGGGCCAGCAGGCTGTGGCGGCGGGTCTGGGGCAGCAGCTGCACCTGGTCCTGGCTCACATCGAGCTTGGTGATGTCGACCAGCACGACGGCGGCGTCCGAGCCAGCGGCGGCCGTGACCATATTGCGGGTGTACTGCTCATGACCGGGCGCGTCGGCAATGATGAACTTGCGTGTCTTGGTCGCGAAGTAGCGGTAGGCCACATCGATCGTGATGCCTTGCTCGCGCTCGGCTTCCAGGCCGTCGGTCAGCAAGCTCAGATCGATCGGTTGGCCGGCGGCGCGTTTTTCCAAGGTGTCGAGCTGGTCGGCCAGGATGGCGCGGCTGTCGAACAGCAGGCGACCGATCAGCGTGCTCTTGCCGTCATCGACGCTGCCGGCAGTCAGGAAGCGCAGCGCGCGGTGATGGGTGTCGACTTCAGCATCGTGGATCAGATGGTTCAAAACGGCGCTCATGATCAGAAATACCCTTCCTTCTTGCGGCGCTCCATCGAGGCCTCGGATGTGCGGTCGTCCATGCGGGTCGCACCGCGCTCGCTGACCGTGACGGTCAGGGTCTCGGCCACGATGTCGGTGGCGCTGGCCGCGTCGCTCTCGACCGGGCAGGTGCAGGTCATGTCGCCGACGGTGCGAAAACGCACGGTGGCCGTCTCGACCTGCTCGCCGGCCTCGGGCGGCGTCACCTCGGTCAGCGGTACCAAGAGGCCCTTGCGGCGTATCACCTGGCGCGGGTGCGCGTAGTAGAGGCTGGGCAGCGGGATGTTCTCGCGCGCCAGGTAGAGCCACACATCCAGCTCGGTCCAGTTGCTGATCGGGAAGGCGCGGAAGTGCTCGCCGGGGCGGATGCGGGTGTTGAACAGGCTCCACAGCTCGGGGCGCTGTTCCTTGGGCTGCCATTGGCCGAAGCTGTCGCGGTGGCTGAAGATGCGCTCCTTGGCGCGGGCCTTCTCCTCGTCGCGGCGGGCGCCGCCGATCAGCACATCGAAGCGGTGCTCCTCGATCGCTTCCAGCAGGGTCACGGTCTGGTGGCCGTTGCGCGATTCCAGCGGGTGGGCCAGGCGCACCGTGCCCCTTTTGATCGACTCGTCCATGTGCGCGACGATCAGGCGCTCGCCCATCTCGGCAGCGCGGCGGTCGCGGAACGCTATCACCTCGGGGAAGTTGTGGCCGGTGTCCACATGGACCAGCGGGAAGGGCAGCTTGCCCTTGAACTCGTTGCCTGCCACGCGTTGCTTGAAGGCCTTCTCGGCCAGGCGCAGCACAACGCAGGAGTCCTTGCCGCCCGAGAACAGCAGGGCGGGGCGCTCGAAGGCGGCCGCCACCTCGCGCAGGATGAAGATGGCTTCTTCTTCCAGATGATCGAGGTGGCGCTGGTCCACCGTGGCGGCCAGCTGTTGCAGAGTGATCGGGGCATTCATGCCTGGGCTCCTGACTTCAGTTCTTCATTGCTATGGGCTTTGTGCAAGCCGCACTCTTTGGCGTTCTCATCCTCCCACCACCAGCGCCCCGAGCGGAAGTCCTCTCCGACCGAGATCGCTCGGGTGCAGGGCGCACAGCCGATGCTGGGCATGAACTGGTCGTGCAGCGCGTTGAAGGGCACATCGTGGCTGGCGATGTAGTGCCACACGTCGGCCCAGCTCCATTCGGCCAGCACATTGAGCTTGGTGCGGCCCTGGCCATCCGGCTCGGAGAAAGGCACCTCGGCGCGGTTGCTACTCTGCTCGCGGCGCAGGCCGGTGATCCAGGCGCTACGGCCCGCCAGCATGCGGCCCAGCGGCTCCAGCTTGCGGATGCCGCAGCAGGCCTTGCGCAGCGCCAGGCTCTCGTACATCGCGCGCTCGCCATTGCTCTTGACGAAGTGGATCACCGCCTCCTGCACCGGGCTGAAGACCTCGACCTTCAGTGCATAGCGATGCTCGATGGCCGGGATCAGCGCCAGGGTCTCGTCGTGCAGCTTGCCGGTGTTCAGCGTTGCGATGCAGATCGGCAGCGCATGGCGGGCGATCAGGTCGGTGATCACCATGTCCTCGGCGCCCAGGCTGGTCGACTGGATCAGGCCGTCGCCGTGGTCGGCATGGGCCTGCTTCAGCAATGCGACCGTCCTGGCCAGGCGTTCCTCGAAGCCTGCCGTCTCGCGGGCATAGAGGGCAATGGCCGAGGCACTGGCCGCCGGGAACAGGGAAGAGACTTCGCCGCTCATGATCAGGTCCTGGCGAAGGCCGGCTTGGTGACGGCCTGGCCTTCTTGCAGGGCGCCTTGGTAGTGGGCCGGGAAGAAGCTCAGCGCGCGCTTGGCCGCCTCGACGCTCTCACCGGCACGCAGCTGCACGGCGTCGAAACCGGTGCGTGCCAGCAGCGGCAGCATATCGACCAGCACCTCGCCGCAGGCGCGCACTTCGCCGGCGTAGCGGTAGCGCGAGCGCAGCAGATGAGCCTGGCTGTAGGCACGGCCGTCCACCCACTTCGGGAACTTCAAGACGATCATCGCCAGGCGCGGCAGATCGCCGGCCAGGTCCTCGATCGCATGGTCATTGGGCACTTCGACGGCGGTCGGCAGGCCGGCCGGCCAGTGATCGCGCACGGCATGCCATTGCTCCAGCGTCAGCAGCAGGTGGGGCGCCGGATCGGGATCGGGCTTGGGGCCGTCCTCGCCGACGACGCGGTGCCAGGGCTCCTGGGGGTGGTGGTCAACAAACTTCATGGTCATCGTTCTCAGTGAGCGGCGGCGGTCAGCGTGCGCTGGGCGTTGGCAGGGGCCTTGAAGGGCTCGATGCCGACACGGCGCACCGTGTCGATGAAGCGCTCGCCGGCCTGGCGCTGCGCGCGATAGGTCTGCACGACGGACTCGATCACATCGGGCACCTCGTCGGCCGCGAAGGAAGGGCCGATCACCTTGCCCACCTGGGCGCCACCGGAGATGGTCGAACCGTCGGAGCCGGCCAGGGTGATCTGATACCACTCGCTGCCGTCCTTGTCGACGCCGAGGATGCCGATATGGCCGCTGTGGTGGTGGCCGCAGCTGTTGATGCAACCGCTGATGTGCAGGTCGATGTCGCCGATGTCGTAGAGCTCGTCCAGATCCTGGAAGCGCTCGGTGATGGCCTCGGCCACCGGGATGGAGCGGGCATTGGCCAGCGCGCAGAAATCGCCGCCGGGGCAGGCGATCATGTCGGTCAGCAGGCCGATATTGGGCGTCGCGAAGCCATTGGCCTTGGCGGCCTCGAACAGCGCCGGCAGGTCGCTTTCGAGCACCCAGGGCAGCAACAGGTTCTGGTCATGGGTCACGCGCAGCTCGCCGTGGCTGAACCGGTCGGCCAGATCGGCCGCGGCCTCCATCTGCGCATCGGTCGCGTCACCCGGCGGGATGCCCAGGCGCTTCAGCGACAGGGTCACGCCGCGATAGCCGGCGAGCTTGTGGGCGTGGACATTGCGCTCCAGCCAGCGCTGGTAGGCGCTCTTGGCCGGCACACCCTGGAAGATGTCGAGGGCGGGCGCGGCGGCGACACCGGCCGGCACGACGAAACTGGCTGCGACACGGTCCAGCTCGGACTGCGGAATGATGTGCTCGCGGCCGCCCTCGTCCAGCGCCAGGATCTCCTGGAACTCCTTGTTGACCGCATCGAAAAAGGCCTGACCCTCGGCCTTGACCAGGATCTTGATGCGGGCCTTGTACATATTGTCGCGGCGCCCGTAGCGGTTGTAGACCCGCACGATGGCCTCGATATAGACCAGGATCTGCTGCCAGGGCAGGAACTCGTTGATGACCTGGCCGATGATGGGCGTGCGGCCCATGCCGCCGCCGACCAGCACCTGGAAGCCGACCTCGCCGGCCTCGTTCTTCTTCAGCTGCAGGCCGATGTCGTGCCAGGCGATCGCGGCGCGGTCTTCCAGAGCGCCCGAGATCGCGATCTTGAACTTGCGCGGCAGGAAGGCGAACTCGGGATGCAGGGTGCTCCACTGGCGCAGCACCTCGGCATAGGGGCGCGGGTCGACGATCTCGTCGGCCGCGACGCCGGCCATGCCGTCGCTGGTGATATTGCGGATGCAGTTGCCGCTGGTCTGGATGCCGTGCATGTCCACATCGGCCAGCAGGTCCATCACATCGGCCGACTGGACCAGCGGGATCCAGTTGTACTGCAGGTTCTGGCGCGTCGTGAAATGGCCGTAGCCGCGGTCATGCGTGCGCGCGATATGGGCCAGCTGGCGCAGCTGCTTGGCGGACAGCACGCCGTAAGGCACGGCCACGCGCAGCATCGGCGCATGGCGCTGCACATACCAGCCGTTTTGCAGGCGCAGCGGACGGAACTCGTCGTCGGACAGGCTGCCGGCGAGGTTGCGCTCCAGCTGGTCGCGGAACTGCGCGGCGCGGGCGCGGACGAACTGGCGGTCGAAGTCGGTGTATTGGTACATGGGCTCGGGCGTGAGGGGCCGGGCGGCCAGCCGGCATCCGCCCGCAGGCGGGCGCCCCAGTGGCAACCCTAGGCCACGGACTGTATGGAAGCTTTATATATATAGGAACTACAAATTCGTAGATTGCTTATTCGTGAATAAGCATATGAGCGGATGTGGAAAGCCGGGTCAGGGCCTGCACCTGCTCGGCAATGCGCGGCGGCAGCGGCGCGCGGCCGTCCAGCATGGCCTGGACCCGTGCGGCATTGGCGGCCGCCTCGCAGTCGGGCGACAAGGGCCAGTCGATGTCCGCGGTGTCGGCCGGATGCAGATCGAAGCGTCGGCCCTCGGCAAAGCCGTAGAGCTGGGCGCGCCGGCGCAGATGGGCATAGGCCTCGCCTTCGCTGGCCCGCATCAGCAGGGCCCGGCCATCCCCAAGGCTCAGCGGCAGCAGGGCCTGGCCCATGCTGTCCAGATACTCGGGGTGGGTCACCGCGATGACCCGCACGCTGCGGCCCGGCGCGGCATCCAGCAGCTTGGCCACGCTGTGGCCGCTGTTGCGCAGGCCCAGGCGCGGGCGCAGCGCCATCAAGGCATCGAGCCCGGGGTTCAGCGCGGCCAGCGGCAGGCAGGCCAGGCGGCGCTCGCTCAGTTGGGTGTTGGCCTCGGCGAGGCTGCCAGCCCGTGGCAGGCCCAGCGCGTCCAGCAGCGCGAACGGGCTCTCGCGGCTGTCGAAGTCATGCCGGCCGAAGATCAGCACCGGCACGCCCTCGCGCGCCAGCAGCAGGGCCACCAAGGGCATCAGATTGGCCTGCTTGCGCGCGCCGTTGAAGGTCGGCAGCAGCACGCAGCGCGGCCCGGCCGGCACCTCGACGCGGGCGGTGCGCGCCTGCATCGCCCGCACAAAGCCGGCCAGCTCGGCCTGGCTTTCGCCCTTGATGCGCATCGCGATCAGGATGGCGCCGAGCTCCATCTCGGGCACCTGGCCATCGAGGATGGCGCCGAACAGCGCCTCGGCCTGGGCCTCGTCGAGGTCGCGTGCGCCGCGCGCCCCGCGGCCGATTTCCTTGATGATGGGGGCGAGCTGCAGAGGCAATGACATGGCCACAGTTTAGAGGGCTGCCTCGCAGAGCCTCCTATGATCGCGACTTTGTCATTGAGTGAGTCCACGCCATGTCCGCCCTGATCTACGAAGCTTCCGCCCCCGTCTTCAAACAAATGCTGGGCGGACTGGCCGATGTGCTAGCCAAGGCCGAGGCCCATGCTGCGACCCGCGCTATCGAGCCGGCGGCCCTGCTGCAGGCTCGGCTGTTCCCCGATATGTTCGCGCTGACCCGGCAGGTGCAGATCGCCTGTGACTTCGCGGCCGGTGTCTGCGCGCGCCTGGCCGGCGTCGAGGTGCCCAGCTACGAGGCCAGCGAGCAGAGCTTTGCCGAGCTGCAGGCCCGCATTGCCAAGACCCTGGACTTCATCGGCGGCGTGTCGCCGGGTCAGTTCGCCGAGGCGGCCGGCCGCGAGATCGTGCTGCGCCCGGGCACGCCCAAGGAGCGCCGCTTCACGGGCCAGCACTATCTGCTGCACTACGGCCTGCCGCAGTTCTTCTTCCATGTCACGACGGCCTACGACATCCTGCGCCACAACGGGGTCGAGGTCGGCAAGAAGGACTATATGGGCGCGTACTGAAGCAGGTCCGTACACTGAACCCATCCCTCACAGAACAAGGAGCGCCCCATGGCCAAAGGTCAGCAAAAGAGCAATAAGGAAAGCAAGAAGCCGAAGAAGGACAGCTCGCCGCCCAAGCCGATCTCGGCCGGCGCGGTGATGCCCAGCATCACGACCGTGGTGCCCGATCGCAGCAAGAAAAAGAAGTAGGCCGCGAGGCTTGTGGCGCGCAGGCCGCGGCCTGCAAGAGTTAGCAGCTTGACCGCTGCGGGTGGCTTCGGCCTGATCGGGCGCAGGAGGAGTTCATGAAGCTTTTGTCCCCGCAGCCGCGCTCGATCTATCTGACCCTGTCGATCATCATGATCGGCATGGTGCTGCTGCTCTACGCGGCCCTGGCCAGCTATCAGCTGCGCGCCAGCGAACAGCGCATGCTGGCCTTTGCGGCCGACACCTCGGCGCGGGTCGGCCGCGAGACGCTGGCCGTCATCGAAGGCGAGCTGCGGCCCGCCCGCACCACGGCGGCCCTGCTGGCCCGCAGCGGCCTGCTGACGGCGCCCGACCACGCGGGCCGCCTGGCCCAGCTGCCGCTGCTGGCGGCGGCGCTGCAGCAGAACCCCTCGCTGTCCGCCGTCTACGGCGGCACCCCCAATGGCTCTTTCGTGCTGCTGCGCCGCATCGCCAGCGCGGAGCTGCGCGCGCTGCTGCGTGCGCCGGCGCAGGCCGCCTTCGTGCTGCAGTCGGTCAACCGCGACGGCGCCGCCGTCCAGGGCGCCTATCTCTTCTACGACGCCGGACTGGCCCTGCTGGAGCGGCGCGAGCAGGCCGACTATGACTTCGACCCGCGCCGCCGGCCCTGGTTTGCGCAAGCGCAGAACCCGGACCGCGCCGTGCTGCAGACGCTGCCCTATCTGTTCTTCACGACCCGCGAGGTCGGCCTGACGCTGGCCAGCGCCGGCGGCTCAGGTGCCGGCATGCGGCCGGTGGCCGGTGTCGATGTCAGCCTGGCTTCGCTGTCGGCGATGCTGGCGCGTCAGCAGATCACGCCGTCGGCCGAGCTGATGGTGCTCGACGCCCAGGGTGCGGTGCTGGCCTACCCGCGGCCGGAGCGGCTCAGCGTGCGGCCCCAGGACGGCTCGCCCAAGCTGCTGCAGGTCGAGCAGCTGGGTGTGCCGGTGCTGACGGCCTTGTGGCAGCGCCTGCATGCCGGTGGCGCGCCGGCCGGCGGCCTGCTGGAGTTGGACGGGCGCGAATGGGTGACCCGCGTCGAGGCGCTGGACCACGGTGCCGGCGCGCCGCTGACCCTGTTGATCGCCGCGCCGCGCGATGAGCTGCAGGCCGACGCGATCCAGGCCCGGCGCCTGTCGGTGCTGATCACCGCCGGCATCGTGCTGCTGATGCTGCCCCTGGTGCACTGGTCCGCCAATCTGGTGGCCAAGCCGCTGGAGCAGTTGGCCGGCGAGGCCGAGGCGATCCGGCGCTTCGATTTCAGCGGCCCCGATCCGGCGCGCAGCCGCATCCGCGAGGTCGACCGGCTGTCCATCGCGATGACGGGCATGAAGCAGGCGCTGCGGCGCTTCCTGGAAATCTCCAGCGCGCTGTCGGCCGAGCGCAATTTCGATCGCCTGCTCGAGCGCATCCTGACCGAGACCATTTCGGTGGCCGAAGCCACCGGCGGCGCGGTGCACCTGCTGAGTGCCGACGGTCTGCGCCTGGAGCCGGCCGCCGCGCGGGTGTTCGATGCGCCCGGTGACAGCGCGGCGCTGCTGCCGTGGTCGCTCGACGACGCCGCCAGCCCCTCGGCCGCCGTGCAGGCGGTGCGGCAGGGTCGCACGGTGTTTGTCGACATCAGCTGGGACAACCCGGCCCATGCGCAGGTCTATGCGGGCCTGTTCCAGCGCCTGAACAGCTCGCGCTTTCGGCTGATGGCCCTGCCGCTGAAGAACCGGCAGGGCGAGACCGTCGGTGCGCTGTCGCTGAGCTTTGTGCCGGGCGAGGACCGCGACACGCTGTCGCCGTCGCGGGTGGCCTTCATCGAGGCGCTGTCGGGTACGGCCGCTGCGGCGCTGGACAACCAGCAGCTGCTGCGTGCCCGCAAGGAGCTGCTGGAGAGCTTCATCCAGCTGGTGGCGGGCGCCATCGATGCCAAGAGCCCCTACACCGGCGCGCATTGCCAGCGCGTGCCCGAGCTGACCAAGATGCTGGCGCGGGCCGCCTGCGAGGCCAGCGACGGCCCTTTCGCCGACTTCAGGCTTGACGAGGAACAGTGGGAGGCCCTGCATATCGCCGCCTGGCTGCATGACTGCGGCAAGGTCACGACGCCGGAGTTCGTCGTCGACAAGGCCACCAAGCTGGAGACCCTGCACGACCGCATCCACGAGATCCGTACCCGCTTCGAGGTGCTCAAGCGCGATGCCCAGATCGCGCTGTGCGAACGCGCGCTGACGCCCGAGCAACTGGCCCGTGTGCGGCAAGACCTGGCCCCGATACACACCCTGCTCGATGCCGAGTTCGCCTTTGTCGCGGCCTGCAACGAGGGCGGCGAGTACCTGTCGCCCGACAAGCAGGCCCGGCTGCGCGAGATCGGTACACGCAGCTGGTGGCGCACGCTGGACGACCGGCTGGGCGTCTCCACCGGCGAGCGGCTGCGCCAGTCCGCCACGCCGGCCGCCGCGCTGCCGGTGCAGGAGCGGCTGCTGGCCGACAAGCCCGAGCATGTGCTGCCCCGGCCGGCCGCCGAGCAAATGCCCGAGGTGAACCGCTGGGGCTTCAAGCTCAGGCAGCCCGAGCATCTGTACAACCGCGGCGAGCTCCACAACCTCAGCATCTCGCGCGGCACGCTGACCGAGGAGGAGCGCTACAAGATCAACGACCACATCGTGCAGAGCATCCGCATGCTGGAGGCCTTGCCCTTCCCGCGCCATCTGCGGCGCGTACCCGAGATCGCCGGCGGCCATCACGAGAAGATGGACGGCAGCGGCTACCCGCGCGGGCTGCGGCGCGAGCAGATGAGCACCGAGGCCCGCATGATGGCGATCGCCGATGTGTTCGAGGCGCTGACCGCCGACGACCGACCCTACAAAAAGGGCAAGAGCCTGTCGCAGGCGCTGGACATCATGGCCAGGATGCGGCGCGAACAGCATATCGATGCCGAGCTGTTCGAGCTGTTCCTGCGTTCGGGCGTCTATCTGGACTATGCCCGGCGCTTCATGCACCCGGAGCAGATCGACGCGGTGGACCTGGAGGCCGTGCTGGCCTGAGTTCGCCGGCTCAGCGCTCCTGACGACTCACCGTGACGCGCAGCGGCGCGGCCTTCAGCAAGACCTGGCCCTCGGCGTCCAGAAAGCGCGCCTCGATCTCGTAGTCGCCCTTGGGCAGGTCCAGCGTGGTTTCGGTGCGGCCGTCGCCCAGCGCCAGGCGCTGCACCGCGCTGCCGCCGCGCAGCACGGTCAGCGCGAAATGGCCGGTGTTGGCGATCTTCTGTCCGGCCGGCGCAACGCCGTGCCCGATCACGCCCAGGCTCAGCATGAAGGGGCTGGCGACCGGCTCCTGGTCGCGCAGGTTCCTGATGTAGACCGCCGGCGTGCTCGGGCGCGGTGCGCTGACCTGGTCCTGATACCAGGCGGCGCAGGTCTCCTCGAAACGGTTCGGGTCTATGCTCAGCGGCGCGGCCGTGCGGGCGCCGCTGACCTCCACCGTGATCTCGCGGCTGTAGACGAAGTAGGGCCGGTGCTCATGGTCGGCGAACAGCAGGCGCAGCCGGTGTTTGCCCGCCGGCAGGCTGACTTCGGCGCCGGTCTGGCCCTTGCCGAAGTGCTTGTGCGTGTCGGAGAAGGGGATGGCGGCCTGATGGTCGCGCGGCAGCGGCGTGTTGATCAACAGATGATGGTGGCCGGCACGTTCGTTCTTGTTGCCGGCCGGGATCACGCCCATGCCGCGGATGCCGAAATCGACCCAGAAGGGCGAACGCAGCACATAGCCATCACGCAGATTGCCAAAGCGCACGGCCATCGGCTCGCGCAGATCGACGGCGGTGCGCTCGGCCGTGTGAGACAGCCAGCAGCGCTTGGCCAGCGCGTCGGCCGGCAAGGCCTGACCCCAAGCGGCATGGGCCAGCGTCCAGCCCAGGGCGGTGAGGGCCAGACGATGAAGGGCGGGGCGTTGCGACATGCCGGCAAGACGTGGTTGCGATGGCCGTCATTGTGGCCGAGCCTTGGGCCTGGCCGTCCTACACTCTGTCCCATGTGCTCGTCTCCTGATCTCTACGCCGCCTCGGTGCCGGTGTTGGCCCGCTATCTGCGCCGCGCGCAGGCCTGGCTGGACAAGGCGGCTGCGCAGCTCGATGCCGCTGGCGGCAGCGAGGCCGCGCTGCTGCAGACCCGGCTGGCACCCGGCATGTTCACGCTGGCCCAGCAGATCCACACGGCGGCCGGTTTCGCCCAGCGTGCCTGCGCGCCGCTGGCCGAGGTCGAGATGCCGGCGCTGGGGCAGGGCGATGCGGCAAGCTTGGCCGAGCTGCAGGCGCGTCTGGCGCGCGCGCTGGCTTTTGTCGAGAGTCTGGATGCGGCGGCGCTGCGCGCCGCGGCCGGTCGGCGCCTGCGGACCCAGGCCGGCGAGGCCTGGCTGGAGCTGGAGTCGGCGGAGTTCCTGCAGCTCTATGCGCTGCCGAACTTCTTCTTCCATCTGGGCATGGCCTATGCGCTGCTGCGCCAGGCCGGCGTGCCGCTGGGCAAACCGGACTTCGACGGCTGGCACCGCTACCCGGACGGTTTCAGCTTCTAGTCAGTGTTTGAGCACCAGCGTGACCAGCAGGCAGCAGTCCTGCTCGGCCACCAGCGCGTGGGGCTCGCCGGCACTCAGCACGATCAGCTGGCCGGCCGTCAGCGGCGTCGTGATGCCCGGCGTGCGCAGCTGCACCCGCCCGGCCAGGCACTGGATGCTGATCTCGCCGGCCACCTTGTGCTCGGGCAGCTGCTGGCCGGCGTGCAGCACCACATGCATCAGCTGCAGCTGCGCGGTCTTGATCAGGCTGGTGCTGGGGCTGTCGGTGCGCTCATCGGCCAGCGGCTTGAGGTCGATCAGTTGACCGTGCTTGGCGTGGGTCAGGGCCATGACCGTCTCCGGTGGACAGGGTGTGGCCATTGTGATCCCTAGAATCGCGCCATGTCTTCCTTTCATCGCCGCAGCCTGCTGCTGTCCGCCCTGGCCCTGGCCGGCTGCTCGAGCTTCCAGGCATCCCCGCCCCCAGCCCCCGCGCCGATCGACTCGACCCCGCCCGGCCCCAAGCCGCCCCCCAAGCCTCCTCGCATCGGTCTGGCCCTGGGCGGCGGTGCGGCGCGCGGCTTTGCCCATATCGGGGTGATCCAGGTGCTGGAGGAGGCCGGCATCAAGGTGGATCTGGTGGCCGGCACCTCGGCCGGCTCGCTGGTGGCCGCGCTCTACGCCTCGGGCATGAATGGCAAGCAGATGGCCGCGCTGGCCGAGGCGATGGACGAGGGCGCGATCACCGACTGGGCCTTTCCCGGCCGTGGCCTGATACGTGGCGAGGCGCTGGCGCGCTTCATGCGCGAGAAGACCGGCAACCGGACGATCGAGCAGATGGCGATGCCCTTGGGCATCGTCGCCACCGATCTGGCCGACGGCTCGGGCGTGCTGTTTCGCAGCGGCGATACCGGCACGGCGGTGCGCGCTTCCAGCGCGGTGCCGGCGCTGTTCCAGCCGGTCAAGATCGCCGGGCGCGAGTATGTGGACGGGGGGCTGGTGGCGCCGGTGCCGGTGCGCTACGCGCGCCAGATGGGGGCGGACCTGGTGATCGCGGTGGACATCAGCTCGCCGCCCGAGGACAAGCCGCTGGGCGATGCGATGCGCATGCTGCTGCAGACCTTTGCCATCATGAGCCGCAGCATCAACAGCTACGAGCTGCGCGAGGCCGACCTGGTGCTGCAGCCCCGGCTCTTGGGCATTGGCAGCGCCGACTTCACCGCGCGCCGGCGCGCCATCCAGGTCGGGCGCGAGGCGGCGCAGGCCCTGCTGCCGCAGCTGCGCCAGCGCATCGAGTCCAAGACCCGCTGAGCCACCCGACTCAGCGCAAGCCCAGTTCGCGCCTGAATTCGGCCTGCATGCGCTGGTAGCTGCCGTTGCGGCGCAGCGCCTGCAGGCCCTGGCCGAACTGCCGCGCCAGCTGCTCGCCCTGCGGATGGGTTTTCGAGAAGGCGATCCAGAAGCCGTCCAGCGAGAGGCGGCCGACCCGCTTGACCTTGCCGTCGAACTCCGGGCTGGCGCGGATGCGCAGCAGGCCGGGCATGGTGTTGAGCAGGATGTAGTCGACCCGTTTGCTGAGCAGCATTCGCAGCAGCAGCTGGTCCGAGGTGGCGGTCTGGCGCTTGATCAAGGGGTCGCGCATGAACTCGGTCGGGTAGGTGTAGCCATGGGTGTAGCCGACGCTGGCGCCGCGCAGATCGGCCAGACCCAGCTCGGTGTCCGGCGCATCGGCGCGGGCGAAGATGGCCAGCTCCTCCTCGAACATCGCCGGCTCGTGCCAGTGGTAGAGCGAGCGGTTCTCGGTGGTGATGGTGGCGTTGAAGCAGCCGGCGGCCCGGCCGTCGCTGGCGTAACGCATGCAACGCGCGAAGGGCACGGCCTGCAGGCGCACCGCGATACCCTGGGTCGCGAACGCGGCCTGCACCAGCCGGACCGCGAAGCCCTGTGGTTCGCCGTCCGGCCCCTGGGAGGCATAGGGCGGCCAGTCGTCCTCGACGGCGATCAGCGGGTCGGCGCCCAGCGCGGCGCCGCACAGCAGCGACAACAACAGCGCCGAGAGACGCGGGCCAAGCCGGCGAGCGGCGAGCAAAGACGGGCACATGGTGGACCTGGGAACGGTTGTTTCTTGTTCTCCCCTGTCGACGCCTTCGATGATGCGTCAGCTCGCGCCGGCCTTGGCCGCTCTCTTGTCCCAGGAATGGGTGGCGCCGCACGCGGGTCTGCCCGGCCGGCTATGCTCGCGCCACCATGCAAATTCCGCTGTTTCCCCTGCAGTCCCTGCTGTTCCCGGACGGACGGCTGGGCCTGCGCATCTTCGAGCCGCGCTATCTGGACATGGTCAAGCGCTGCCATGAGCGAGGCGAGCCCTTCGGCGTCGTGGCGCTGATCGACGGGGCCGAGGTGCGCCAGCGCGCCAGCGGGTCGGACGACGGCGGTTTTGTGCGCGAACGCTTCCAGGAGATTGGCACGCTGGCCCATATCGGCCTGTTCGAGCGTCCGCAGCCCGGGCTGATGCAGATCCTGTGCCGCGGCGGCCAGCGCTTCAGGCTGCACAGCAGCGAGTGCCTGCCGCATGGCTTGTGGATGGGTGAGGCCGAGCTGATCGATGAGGACGGCGCGGTGCCGGTGCCGGCCGACCTGAGGCCGGCGGCGCGCCTGCTGCAGGGCCTGCTGCACCGGCTGGAGCTGGGCGCGGCGGCGGCCGAGCTGCCGATCCAGCCGCCCTATCTATGGAACGACTGCGGCTGGCTGGCCAATCGCTGGTGTGAGCTGCTGCCGCTGCCGGCCGACGAGAAGCAGCGCCTGATGCAGCTGGAGAACCCGCTGCTGCGCCTGGAGCTGGTGGCCGACCAGTTGGAGGGGCTGGGCATCACGCCGGACTGAGGGGAAGCCACTCCGGACGTAAAAAAACCCGGTGCGGACACCGGGTTTGAAGGGCACTTGGCAAGCCGCGCTTGCGATGGGTGCCGAGGAGACAACTGAAGAAATCAGGAGGCGCGCTTGGCGCTGCGGGCCGCCGTTTGCGTGGCCTTGACCGCCGAGTTGGTGACGGTCTGGAAGTTGGCTTCGGCGACGTCAGCGGCTTGCTTGGCGGCCTTCTGGACCGACTCGAAAGCATTGCTGGCGGCGGCCACGGCCGACTTCACCAGAGCGACGGCGCTCTCGGTGCCGGCGGGGGCGTTCTTGGCGGCGCTGTCGACGACGGCGGCGAACTTCTTCTGCACATCGGCCAGCTGGGCTTCGGCCACCTTGGCGACTTCGGCATTGGTGGCGGCAGCGATGTCATACAGATGACGGCTGTAGGAAGCGGCCTTCTCGGCGCTGGGCTGCAGCAGCGTGGATTGCAGGGCCAGCAGCTCCTGAGCGTCCTTGACCGACAGCGCGGCGGTGGTGGTCTCGGCGGCTTCGCCCAGCGCGGTCTTGGCGACTTGCAAATTCAGTTCCACCAACTTCTCAACGCCTTCGAAGGCCTTGTTGGTGAGACCGAACAGGGTCTCGACATTGGCTTTGTGGGCGGCGAAAACTTGTTCTGCGGTCAGCATGGATTGGCTCCTAAAGACGGGTTGATGTCAGGTGGATACGAACTTGCATCCGGTGTTGCCGTGTACTTTTGCTGCACCGCAACATGAAACGAAGTATAGGGCGGCGGCGGATGATTGCAAGCGTTATTTGCTGCGGTGCAGCAAAGTAGAGGGCTATTCCTAAATCCGCTGTCCGGCACAGCATCGGGCCGGCGCATGACCGCAGCGTGACGCCCGGGCGACGCGGTGAGGCCAAAACCGCTATCGTCGCTGCCGATGCAAGCCTTTCATTCCGACGCCCACAGCCTGGCCCTGCCGCCGGGCCACCGCTTCCCGCAGTCCAAGTACCGGATGCTGCGCGAGCGGCTGGAGCGCGATCCGGGCCCGCTGCGGCTGATCCCCGCCGAGGCTGCCACCGAGGGCGAGCTGGCCCTGGTCCACACGCCCGACTACCGGGACGCGGTACTGCTGGGCCGGCTCTCGGCCGCCCAGCAGCGCGAGATCGGCTTTCCCTGGTCGCCCACGATGGCCGAGCGCTCGCGCCGCTCGGTGGGCGCCACCATCATGGCCGCGCGTGCCGCACTGGCCGAGGGCGTGGCGGCCAATCTGGCCGGCGGCACCCACCATGCCTATGCCGACAAGGGCAGTGGCTACTGCGTGTTCAATGATGTGGCCATCGCCGCGCGGCTGATGCAGGCCGAGTGGCATGGCAGCCATCGCCGGCTGCTGCGCGTGCTGGTGATCGATCTCGATGTGCACCAGGGCAATGGCACGGCGGCGATCTTTCGCGACGACGAGTCGGTATTCACCTTCTCGATGCACGGGGCCAAGAATTTCCCGTTCCGCAAGGAGGCCAGCGATCTGGATGTCGAGCTGCCCGATGGCTGCAGCGACGAGCCCTATCTGGCCGCGCTGGACCAGGCCCTGGACCAGGTCTGGCGCCGCTGCGCGCCACAGCTGGCCTTCTATCTGGCCGGCGCCGATCCGCACGAGGGCGACCGCCTGGGCCGGCTCAAGCTGAGCGAGGCCGGCCTGCGCGAGCGCGACCGTCGGGTGCTGCAGCAGCTGCGCGAGCGCGGCATTCCGGTGGCGCTGAGCATGGCCGGCGGTTATGGCCATGACCTGAACACCACGGTGGCCGTGCAGGTGAATACCCTGAGCGAGGCGGCGCACAGCTGGGCGCAGTGGCGCGCCGGCAGATGAAAGAATGCGGGCCATGAGCGAGAACCGACTTAAGGCCGAGGGCCGCCAGGCCTATGCCCAGTTCGTCCGTCTGGGCACCCGCTGGATGGACAACGACATCTACGGCCATCTGAACAACGTCGTCTACTACAGCCTGTTCGACACGGCCGTCAACCAGTACCTGATCGCCGCCGGCGCGCTGGACATCCATGGCGGTGCGGTGATCGGCCTGGTGGTCGAGACCCACTGCAATTTCTTCGACTCGCTGGCCTTTCCGCAGGCGGTCGACGCCGGCCTGCGCGTGAGCCAGCGCGGCCGATCCAGCGTGCGCTACGAGATCGGCCTGTTCGCCGAGGGCGCCGAGCTCTGCGCGGCGCGCGGCCATTTCGTCCATGTCTATGTGGACCGCGAGACACGTCGCCCGGTGGCCGAGCTGCCGGCCCCCTACCTTCAAGCCCTGCAAGGACTGAGCCCATGAGTCTGTTTGACAAACCCTCGCCCGAGGCCGCCGCTGCGGTCGATGCGGCCATCGAGAGCCGCCATTCGATGCGCGCCTTCCTGCCGACCCCGGTGCCGCGCGAGGTCATCGAGGACATCCTGCGGGTGGCCTCCCGGGCACCGTCGGGCACCAACACCCAGCCCTGGCAGGTCCATGTGCTGACCGGCGCGGCCCGGCAGCGCCTGTCCGAGCGCATCCTGGCCGTCTATGACGACCCGGAAGAGCTGGCCACCCACAGCGAGGAGTACGCCTACTATCCGCGCGAATGGGCCTCGCCCTATATCGACCGGCGCCGCAAGGTCGGCTGGGATCTGTACGGCCTCTTGAACATCGCCAAGGGCGACAAGGTCCGCATGCATGAGCAGCATGGCCGCAACTACAGCTTCTTCGACGCGCCGGTGGCCTTGATGTTCACGATAGACCGGGTGATGCAGCAGGGCAGCTGGCTGGACTACGGCATGTTTCTGCAGAACATCATGATCGCCGCGCGCGGGCGCGGCCTGCACACCTGCCCGCAGGCGGCTTTCACGCAGTTCCACCGCGTCATCGCCGAGGAGCTGCAGCTCAAGCCGACCCAGATGCTGGTCTGCGGCATGTCGCTGGGCCATGCCGACCCGGCCGCCACCGAGAACAGCCTGATCACCGAGCGCGAGCCGGTGGCCGGCTTCACCCGCTTCATCGAAGACTGAGACGCATGAGACTGCTTGCTGCACTGGGCCTGGCCCTGCTGACCCCGCTGGCCCAGGCGGCCGATCTTGATGGCCGTGCCTTCGGTGCGCTGTGGGGCATCCCCTTCGCCGGCATGCTGCTGTCGATCGCCATCATGCCGCTGGCCCTGCCCAAGATCTGGCACCACCACTACGGCAAGATCGCCGCCGCCTGGGCGCTGGCCTTTCTGGTGCCCTTTGCCTTGAGCCAGGGCCTGGGCGCCACGGCCGGCGTGCTGGCGCACACCCTGGTGGCCGAGTACCTGCCCTTCATCATTCTGCTGTGTGCGCTGTTCACCACCGCCGGCGGCATCTTTGTGCGCGGCAATCTGCACGGCAGCCCGGGCCTGAATGTTGGGCTGATGCTGATCGGTGCGGCGTTGGCCAGCGTGATGGGCACGACCGGCGCCTCGATGCTGATGGTGCGGCCGCTGATACGGGCCAATGACAACCGCCGCCATGTCGCCCATGTGCTGGTGTTCTTCATCTTCATCGTCAGCAATGCCGGCGGCTCGCTGACGCCGCTGGGCGATCCGCCGCTGTTCCTGGGCTTTCTGAAGGGGGTGGACTTCTTCTGGACCGCCCGCCACATCTTCCCCGAGACCCTGTCGCTGATCGCCGCGCTGCTGCTGATCTTCTATCTGATCGACAGCTACTGGTACCGCCGTGAAGGCGTGACCAAGCAAGACCCGACCCCGGACACCCCCGGCTTCGGCATCGAGGGTGGCATCAACTTCCTGCCGCTGGCGCTCGTCGTCGCGCTGGTGCTGATGAGCGGCTTGTGGAAGCCCGGCATCGCCTTCGACATCCTCGGCACCGAGCTGGAGCTGCAGGCCCTGCTGCGCGATGTGGGCCTGCTGGCCGTGACGGCCTGGTCGCTGGCGATCACGCCCCGGGCCTTGCGCGAGAAGAACCAGTTCTCCTGGGCCCCGATGCAGGAGGTGGCCAAGCTCTTCATCGGCATCTTCCTGACGATGATTCCGGTGCTGGCGATGCTGAAGGCCGGCGAGCAGGGCGCGTTCGCGGCCGTGGCGCGGGCGGTGACCGGCCCCGACGGCCAGCCGCTGCCCTGGGCCTATTTCTGGTTCAGCGGGGTGCTGTCGTCCTTCCTCGACAATGCGCCCACCTATCTGGTGTTCTTCAACCTGGCCGGCGGCGACCCGCAGGTCCTGATGACGACGCTGGCACCGACCCTGGCCGCGATCTCGGCCGGCTCGGTCTTCATGGGTGCCAACAGCTATATCGGCAACGCCCCCAACTTCATGGTCAAGGCGATTGCCGAGGATCGCGGCATCAAGATGCCCAGCTTCTTCGGCTATATGGCCTGGTCCGGCGCGGTGCTGATCCCGCTGTTCGTGCTGATGACCTTCATCTGGTTCCGTTGACGCGGGCCTATCCACAGGAGACAAGACGATGACTGACAAGCCCAAGGTGCTGGTGGCGCGCAAGACCTTCGATGACGTCGTCGAGCGGCTGCGCGCGCATTTCGAGGTCGAGAGCAACGAGGCCGACGAGGTCTGGTCGCAGGACCAACTGATCGAGCGCCTGCAGGGCATGAGCGGCGTCTACATCACCGGCTCCGAGAAGATCGACGCGCGGCTGCTGGACGCCTGCCCGGGTCTGCGCGCGGTCTGCACGATGGCGGTGGGCTACAACAATATCGATGTGCCGGCCTGCAGCGCACGCGGCGTGCTGGTCAGCAATGCGCCCGATGTGCTGACCGAGACCACGGCCGACTTCGGCTTCGCGCTGATGATGGCCACGGCCCGCCGCATCACCGAGAGCGAGCATTTCCTGCGCCGCGGCGAGTGGCGCAAATGGAGCTATGACATGTTCGCCGGCAGCGATGTGCATGGCGCGACGTTGGCCATCCTGGGCATGGGCCGCATCGGCCAGGCGATCGCACGGCGCGGCCATCTGGGCTTCGGCATGCCGGTGATCTATCACAACCGCTCGCAGCTGGCCCCCGAGATCGCCGCGCCGCTGGGCGCGCAATGGGTCGAGAAGGACGAGCTGCTGCGGCGCGCCGACCATCTGCTCATCGTCGTGCCCTACAGCCCGGCGGCCCACCATATGGTCGGCGAGCGCGAGCTGGCGCTGATGAAGCCGAGCGCGACGCTGACCAATATCGCCCGCGGCGGTGTGGTCGACGATGCCGCGCTGGCGCGCGCGCTGGCGGCCGGCACCATCGCGGCCGCCGGCCTGGATGTGTTCGAGGGCGAGCCCCAGGTGCACGCCGGCCTGCTGGCCGCGCGCAATGTGGTGCTGACCCCGCATATCGCCAGCGCCTCGATCCCGACCCGGCGTGCGATGAGCCATCTGGCCGTCGACAATCTGATCGCGGCGCTCAGCGGCGGCACGCCGCCGACCGCGCTGAATCCCGAAGTGCTGAACAGGTCGCCCGCTTGAGCCTCCCAAAAACCGCCCGCTTTGTCACCCAGGCCTTCGCGCCGACCGAGGAGCAGCTGCGCATCCAGACCTCGGCCCAGCCGACCCTGCTGATCGAGGCGGCCGCCGGTGCGGCCAAGACCAGCACGCTGGCGCTGCGCATCGCCGAGTCGCTGGCGCTGGGCACCGACCCGCGCGCCATGCTGGCGCTGACCTTCACGCCCACGGCGGTGCTGGCGCTGCGCCAGACCCTGCGCCTGATCGGTGTGGCGCCCGAGCCGCTGGCCGCGCTGCGCATCGAGAGCTGCGATGCCTATGCCACGGCCGTGCTGAAGCGGCTGGAGGGCCGCGATGCGCGCCGGCCGGTGCAGTCGCTGAGCCGGCCCGAGCAGCTCAAGCCCCATGTCTGGCAGGCCGTCGCCGACGCCGCCGAAAACCCGGCCGAGCGCTACCCCGAGGAGCTCAACCCCCCCACCTATGGCAGCGATGCCTATGTCGGCCAGTTCCTGCGCCGCATCGAGGGCATCAAGGGCCGGCTCTTGCTGGAGCTGCACCCGGCCGACAGCGGCGACAGCCCCGACTACGCCGCCGACGAGCTGGGCCTGGACTATGGCCTGCTGCGCATGCTGCGCAGCTACGAGGCGCTGCGCTGGCCGGCCGGCGAGGACCATCCCTTGTTCCGCGGCCCGCTGGACGCCAGCTACGACCTGGCCCGGCTGCTGCTCGATCCCGACACGGCGGCGCTGCCGCTGGGCGATTTCGACGAGCTCTTCGTCGACGAGATGCATGACTGCAACGAGGCCATGTTCACGATCCTGAAGGCCTTGCTCAGGCGCGAGCCGGCGCCGCTGTTCTGCGCCGTCGGCGACCGCCACCAGGTCATCCACCAGCACAGCGGTGCCGATGCCCGCTTCATGGGCCAGGCCCTGGACCAGGAGACCGGCCGCAGCGTGCAGCGCCTGCCGCTGAGCCAGAGCTTCCGTTACGGCGCCAGCGTGGCCGGCTGGATGAGCCGGCACACCGGCAAGCCGGTGCGCGCGGCCGCCGAGCGCAGCACCGAGCTGCAGACCCTGAGCTATGGCGGCCCCGGCGAGTCCGACCAGCCCAGTTGCGAGGAGGTGCTGGTGGCCGCGCTGCAGCGCTGGCGCCGCGAGCAGCGCCGCGAGGCGGTGTACGCCAGCTGCGCGGTGCTGCTGCGCCACGAGTCGCAATCGGTGCTGATCGAGAACGCGCTGCATGCCCACGGCATCACCCACCGCTTCATGGGCTTCGGCAGCTATCTGCAGCGCCCCGAGGTGCTGTTCGTGCGCAGCGTCTACGCGATCGCCAGCGGCCGGCTCGACACGCTGGGCGGCGCCGCGACGCGAGCGCTGATTCCGGCGGCGCTGTTCGAGATGACACAGGCCAAGATCGTCGACGAGGACGACCCCGACCACGAATCGGCCGATGCCTTTGTGCGCGAGGCCGCCGGTCACGCGGCCGAGAGCGAGCAGGTGATAGCGAGCCTGTTCAGCGGCCATGTGATGGCGCGTTCGCCGGCGCAGGTGCGCCGCCGCCTGGAGCTGGCGCTGGCCAGCGTGCGCCAGGGGGCGGGTTTCGAAGCCTTTCTGGCCGCGCTGGACATGCCGGCCTTTGCCCGCGCGGTCTTCGTCGAGCAGCAGCGCCGCGACGAGGTGCAGCGCCATATGCAGGGCCTGCTGGCGGCGGCGCGGCAGCAGGACTCGGTGCTCGAGTTCTTCCGCCGGCTGCAGGCGCTGGACGAGGCCAATGCCCGACGCCTGGCCGACCATGCGGCGGGCAAGGTGCGCTCCAACAAGCTGGCGCTGCCGGCCATCACGCTGGCCAGCGCCGCCCATGTCAAGGGCCTGGAGTTCGAGCATGTGCTGCTGCCCTATCTGGAGCAGGGCGTGTTTCCGCAGGCCCGCGCCGAGCTGGCCGACGAGCGCAATCTCTTCTACGTGGCGGTGACCCGGGCCCGCCAGCGCCTGAGCCTGATGGTGCCGGCCACCCGGCCCAGCGCTTTCCTCGCGGCGCTGCCCTGAGACCACAGCCCCCGAGCGCGGGGTGCCGTCGAGGGTCGGGTCTTGATATATTGGCGTCAATGACACCGTTGTCAGCAACAGAACACATACCGAATTGATCGGGAGGGCCGCGCGAGGGGCCAGGTCTTGACAAGGCCTGGTCGTGGTGTCCCCGATGCACCCTATGACCGCTGCGAGCTCCTGGATCCTGTTGTTGGCAGGGCGCCTGCGCGCCTGGGTGATGGCCGAGCCGGCGCCCGGCCACGGCGGCCCGGCCGATGTGCAGCTCAGCGCGCTGCGCGTGATGCTGCTGGCCTGCGCGGTGCTGGGCGCCGGGGTCGGGATGCACAGCGCGGTGCTGGCGCTGCGCCTGGGCAAGCCCTGGGCGGTGGTGATCGTGCTGCTGGTGCTGGGCCTGCTGGGCGCATCGATCGGCCGCGCGCGCCAGCGCAGCCGGGGCGGGGTGCTGCTGCTGCTGGCGGCCATCTATATGGCCGGGCTGGGCATCACCGTCTCCACCGGCAGCCAGCCCGAGCTCTCGCGCCTGGGCTATGTGGTCAGTTATATGACGCCGATGGTGGCGGGCCTGCTGCTGAGCTGGCGGCTCGGGCTGGCGCTGATGCTGTTCAACAGCCTGTTCTTCCTGTTGGCGGTCAGCGGCTTCCAGGCGCCGCAGCTGCCGCAGCAGCAGGTGCGGCTGCCGGGCTCGCTGTTCTATGTGCATGCGGCGCTGTTCATGTTCTTCAATCTGTGCCTGCCGCTGGCGGTGTTCCGCCTGGTGGACGGCATGCGTCGCACCGAGGCCCAGCTGCGCGGCTCGGTGCGACGCGAGGCCTGGGCCACCTGGCACGACCCGCTGACCGGCCTGCCCAACCGCGCCCACTGCATCCGCAGGCTTCAGGCCTGCTGTACGGGCGCCGCGCCGCCGCTGGCGCTGCTGACGCTGCGCCTGTGCAATCTGCGCCAGCTCAATGCGCGCTACGGCGTCGCCGCGGGCGACGAGCTGCTGCGGCATTTCGTGCGCCAGCTGCGGGCCGTGCTGCCGGCCGGGGCCGGGGCGGCGCGGGTGCGCGGCTCGGTGATCGCGCTGCTGCTGCCGCTGGCGGCCGATTCGCTCGACGAGGCCGCAGTGCTGGCGCTGGTGGCCGGTCTGCGTGCACGGCTGCCCCAGCATGGCCAGGCGGCGCAGCAGAGCGTCGCGCTGGAGCTGGCCTTCGGCCTGGTGACCAGCGCCGATCTGCTGGCGCGCCAGCCCGGCGCCGACGGTGCCGAGCTGCTGCGCTGCGCCGAGCTGGCGCTGGACATGGGGCAGGACCCGCGCTGGCGCGAGACCCATGACGGCCTGGTGCTGCTGAACGCCGCCACCGCGCGGGCGGTGGCGCGCAGCATGGCCATCGAGGCCGAGCTGCCGCAGGCGCTGGCCGGCCAGCAGCTGCACCTGCTCTACCAGCCCAAGCTGCGCCCCGATGGCCAGTTGCTGGGCTTTGAGGCCCTGGTGCGCTGGACCAGCCCGGTGTTGGGCGCGGTCTCGCCGGTGGACTTCATTCCGGTGGCCGAGGCCTGCGGCTTGGTGGGCGGCATCAGCGACTGGGTGATCGACGCGGCCTGTGCCCAGCTGGCGCAGTGGCGGACCCAGGGCCTGCCGGTGGAGCGCTGCCACCTGGCGATCAATCTCTCGGCCCGCGATCTGGAGCGGGATGAGTTGTTCGCCATCCTGCAGGCCGGCCTGGCCCGCCACGGCGTGCCGCCGGCGCAGCTGGAGCTGGAGGTCACCGAGTCGGCGCTGGCGCGCCAGCCGACCCAGGCGCTGCAGCAGCTGCAGCGCCTGCACGAGGCCGGTTTTCGCATCGCCATCGATGACTTCGGCACCGGCTATTCCTCGCTGGCCAAGCTGGTGGACCTGCCTATCGATGTCTTGAAGATCGACCGCAGCTTTCTGCGCAGCCTGCCCGGCGACGCGCGGCGCGAGCGGGTCGTGCGCTCGGTGGTGTCGCTGGCCCACAGCCTGCGGCTGCAGGTGGTGGCCGAGGGGGTCGAGACCGTGCCGCAGCTGCTGTTCCTGCAGGCGCTGGGCGTGCAGGGCCTGCAGGGCTATCTCTACGGCCGGCCGGAGCGGCCCGGGCATTGGGAGGCGCTGATACGGCAGGGCAGTCTGAAGGACCTGTCGGACACGGTGCCGGCGGCGCTGAGTCCGGCCTGAACCCGGGGTCAGCTCAGCTGACCTGGATCACCGCGCCCAGCCCATGCCGGGCGGTGTGCTGGAAAAAATCCTGCAGCTCGGCGAAGTTCTCGCTCAGATAGGCCTGGGACTCGGCGTCCTGGCGCCGCCACAGCGCGCTGAGGTAGGCGTCGTCCATATCGACCCGCTGGCTGACCTCGATCAGCGCGGCCGCGTCGATGCCGGCATAGGCGGCGGCGATGCGCGCCATCGCGGCGCTGCGCAGGCACAGCGCCGGCCCATAGCCGACCTCGATCGCGCCTATCGGCTCACCGTCCTCGAAGAAGTTCGGCGCGCCCGGCGCCAGCGCCTTCAGGCAGGTGTTGATACCGTCCCAGGACTTGTCGAGATCGAGCATGCGCATCTCCTGCTCGGCAAAGTTCAGCGACGGCACCGGCGGCGGCGCTGCCGCGGCCTTGCCGGTCAGCCGGGCCCAGAGCGAGGGCCGGGCGTCGAAGCCGATCTCGCGCAGATAGACGGCTTCGTCGTCCGGTTCGAGCAGGCGCCAGACCAGCGGTGGATCGGCCTGCAGACGCTCGATGTGGTGATCGGCGACGGCATAGGCGAGAAAGCAGACTCCCATGATCGATTCCCTCAGTTCAACGCTGTTGTTATGGCGAATGGGGCGCCTCCGAGCCCAGCGCCCGGAACACCTGCAGCGCGGCGAAGGCATCATTGGCCGCGTATATCAGCTGGCTGGGGCTCAGCGTCGCGGCGGCCCAGTTCGAGGTGGTGGCCTTGCGCGACTTGCTCAGGCGCTGGCCCAGCACGGCGGCCACCGCCGCCTTGACGCCCAGGTCCTGCCGGTAGCCCAGCTGCTGGCGCAGCAGCCGGGACAGCTCGATGCTGCCGCGCAGCTGCAGGCCGAGCTTGCGCAGCAGCGGGCCGCGGTCGGAGTCTAGGCCGAAGCCTATCTTCAGGATCTCCTCGGACTCGATGACACGCTTCAGAAAGTCCAGCGGCGGCCGGGCGTCAATCTGGATGATGAAGGCGCGCTCGCTCAGCGCGATCTGGATCAGATGCGGGCCGTCGGAGACGGCCTCGCGGGTGAAGGTCGGCTTGCTCTCGGTGTCGAAGCCGATCTGGCGCTCGCGCAGGATTTCCGCCTCGGCCGCCGCGAGATCGGCCTCGCCACGCAGCAGATGGATGCGCTCCAGCGTCAGGCCGGGGAAGGGCGGCAGCAGCGCGATCTCGTCGCGGGTCGGGTGCTCCTTGCGTGGGCTCATGGGGCCGCCCCGGGGCCCAGATCGCCGTAGCGCCCGGCGATCACAACGGTATAGCCATCGGGATCCCGCAGCCAGACCTCCCGGTGCCCGGCAAGCGGGTTGACCTTGGGCGCTTCGAGAACCGTCGCGCCCAGCGCGGCGATGCGCGTGATCGCCGCGTCGAAGGTCTCGGTCTGGAACCACAGCACCGCGCCGTTGCCATAGGGTCTGAGGTCCGGATCGCCCAGATGGGGATGCTCATGGGCGTCCCAGTGATGCAGCTGCAGAATCATCACGCCGCCATGCACGATCTGCTCGTACTCCGGCCCGCCATGCCCGCTCTCTGCGCCCAGCACGGCCTGGTACCAGCGGCTGCTGGCCTGAACATCGTGAACGGTGATCAGCGGTTGGGGTTTCATAGGGGCGTGAGCATGAACCGATCTGATGAAGAGGCTGGCGTCATTTTCCGGCTAGGGCGTGAACTTCAAGCTCACCGACTGACATGCCGATGGTTCGCAGCGCCGGCGAGCCTCCGCCCGGAATCATGACTAAGCTGCCACCGATGCTATAGGTCTGATCAGGGGCCTGGCCTGGCAAGGCTTCTTGGCGCGTCTCACCAATTTTTCTGTTGGGAGTGTGGAGTACGGCGAAGCGTGCATTGCCAGGGACATCAACGGTCACGATGGCGAAACCACAATGCAGCAAAGCCTTGCAACTCAGCGAAGGATTCGCCGGGCGATCTTCGCTGACGGTGGAGAGAGTTCTCTTTTCCTGGTCCAAGAAGGTCACTGCTGGATAGAGCACTGGCGCCCATGATTTGCCTGCCGCGTACACATTTGTTGCGGTACCGACGGACCTGATGCTCAGCAACAGCGGCCGGGAGGGCAGGCTCGATAGATCAAGGATCCGATACCGGCTGTTCCCGCTGGAGAAAATCCCCACTGGATCACGTTCAGCGATGGTGACTTTCAGCTTCGCCGAGCGCATCGGCTCAATGCTGGTCGCGTCTGCATCAGCGCAGCATGGACGCGCACCAACGAGTGACGCGCGCTGCTCATCAACACTAGCGCATCCCGCCAAAACGACAGTCAACCCCAGGCAGGCGCGCACGATCGGAGAAAAAAGTTTCATTCCAACTCCCTATCTGAAATTCTAATTTTTGCACTTGACGCGGCTGAGGCAACGCCAGATGGCACAACCGTCTGGTAGTCCTTGCATTGTGTACAGGACGGCCCTGCATCTTGCCCGATGCCTGCCGGAACTAAGGGTTCACGGGGCGCCTCTGGCCATAAGAGTCAGCACGCCCACGGCGATGAAGACCGGCCAGGACAGGTGCCGGCCGCGGGTAAAGTACAGCGGGAAGGCGGCGGACAGCAGGGCGGTGATGCCGACCACGGTCAGGACCTGGTCGCGGCCGATCTCGCCCTGGTTGGCGGCGAAGACCAGCCAGGCCAGGCCCCACCAGGCCACCGTCGTGAGATGCCAGGCGAAGCGCAGCGTGCCGACCGTGAACGCGGTGCCGCCCAGCAGCTTGGGCAGCAGCTCCTGGCGCTTGAACAGGCGCATCAGCAGATAGCGCTCGCCGAGATAGGAGTGGGCGAGGCCGGTGAGCAGCAGCAGGGCGGTGGCGACGAGAAGCATGGAGGGGCTCGGCCAGGGTGGATGGTCGGGCCGACGTTAACCGAGCTTCGGGTCATCCGGTAGGTCGGCAGGGCGCTCTTTGAACCAGCCGTTTTCCGTCCTATGCTTGGCTGCTGGTCCGGCGCGCCTGGGTGGCTCGGCCGCCGCGCTGCCAGCCTCTGAGAGCTCGGCGAAAGGACTGCATATGCTGGCAAACGCTGCGGTGACGACGATGCTCCCGGTCATCGATATGGCCCGGGCCCGTGAGTTCTACGAGACGCGTCTGGGGCTGGTGCCGGGCGGGCTCAGGCCGGACGGCAAGTTCGTCTACCGGGTCGGCGGCAGCACGCTGGCGCTGTTCCCGAAACCGGAGGGGACAAAGGCCGAGCACACCGCGATCAGCTTCCAGGTCGCGGACATTGCCACGAGCATCGAGGCCTTGAAGCGCACGGGCGTCGTGTTCGAGGACTACGACTTCCCGGACTTCAAGACCGTCAACCATGTCTGCGTGCTGGGCGCCGAGAAGGCGGCCTGGTTCAAGGACACGGAAGGCAATTACCTGTGCCTGCATGAGGATCTCGTCCCGGCGCCTCGCTCATGAGGCGTGGTGGATCCTGATGTTGAAGCCCTCGGCCGCTTCCGGTGCCTGGAAGAAGGACGAGACGTGGCGGAAATCCTTCTCGCTGAGCTGATGGGAGCCTTCCGGCCGCTCGATATTGCGCTGGGCGATACGGGCCAGGCAGGTCTCGTCCGAGGTCCTCAGCTCATGCAGCAGATGGGCGGCCCCGGCCTGTTCGAACAGGGAACGAAACCAGCCGCGGCCGAGCTTGGTATTGGCCTGGAAATCCAGCACCACGGAGTTTCCGGCGCGCAGCAAGTCCACGGTCAGCGGGCCGATCACGCTCTTGAGCTGCTTCGAGAATCGGATGTAGTCATCGAAGGTCTGCATCTGATCGCCAAACAGGCGCATCAGCCAGATGTCCTCGGACAACAGGATCGCATCAAGCTCCCGCGCGAGCTTTGCTGCGACGGTGGTCTTGCCGGCCCCGGCTTTGCCGCAGAAGAAGTGGAGCGTTGGGGTGGTGCTTGGCATGGCGGTGATCGTTGTGCGGGTACAGGCCGGATGACGCTGGGTGGCGAGCCGGCGCAACACTTTCGAGCCTGATCTGCACAGCAGTCTAGGCGCAGACGAGCTTGGCAGGGGCCGCGGTCTGCAGAGGCGGTGCCCGGTCTGCTGACTCGCTTCCATTCGCAAGCCGCCCACTGCTGCCGACACCGTGCTGCGCGCCTGAGACAATCCGGCGATGAGCTTGATCGATGTCTTGTTGCTGGGCCTGCTGGCCCTGGTGCTTGTCTTGTTGCTGTGGCTGGTGTGGGCGCAGCAGCGGCGTCGGCAGGAGCAGGGCGCCGAGCTGGCGGCCTTGCTGGCGCCGGTGGTGCAGCAGAGCTCCGAGCGGCTGGAGCGTTCGCTGCGCGACGAGCTGACCCGCAGTGCCGGCGGTACCCGCCAGGAGCTGCTGGCCACCCTGGCGCAGTTCCAGCAGACCCTGCTGACCCAGGGCGGCGATGTGGCGCGCACGCAGAACGAGCAGATCGACAGCTTCCGTGTGCAGCTGGGCGGCCTGCAGCAATCGCTGTCGGCCCAGGCGCTGGCGGCCCGCGAGGCCCAGGACGCGGCCGCGCTGCGCGGCGCGCAGGCGCAGACCCAGGCGATGCAGCGCCTGTCGGACACGATGAGCGAGCAGCTGAAGGCGCTGTCGCAGGCCAATGAGCTGCGCTTGGCCGAGGTGCGCCAGACCGTCGAGCAAAGGCTGACCGCGATCCAGCAGGACAACGAGAAGAAGCTCGAGCAGATGCGCGCCACCGTCGACGAGAAGCTGCATGCCACGCTGGAACAGCGCCTGGGCGAGAGCTTCAAGCAGGTGGCCGAGCGGTTGGAGCAGGTGCACAAGGGCCTGGGCGAGATGCAGAACCTGGCCCGCGATGTCGGCTCGCTGAACCGGGTGCTGACCAATGTGAAGACGCGCGGCATCTTCGGCGAGGTGCAGCTGGCCGGGCTGCTGGAGCAGGTGTTCACGGCCGAGCAGTACGCGTCGAACGTGGCGACGATTCCGGGCAGCGCCGAGCGGGTCGAGTTCGCGATTGCGTTGCCGGGCCAGCGCGATGACGGCAAGCCGCTGTGGCTGCCCATCGATGCGAAGTTCCCGCGCGAGGACTATGAGCGCCTGCTGGAGGCGCAGGAGCGCGCCGATGCGGCCGGCGTCGAGGCGGCCGGCAAGGCCATCGAGAGTCGGCTGCGGTTGGAGGCCAAGACCATCCGCGAAAAATACATCGCGCCGCCGCACACCACCGACTTCGGCATGCTGTTTGTGCCGACCGAGGGCCTCTATGCCGAGGCGCTGCGCCGGCCCGGCCTGATGCAGGCCCTGCAGACCGAGTTCAAGGTGATGCTGGTCGGCCCGACCACCTTGCTGGCCACGCTGACCAGCTTGCAGATGGGCTTCCGGACCCTGGCGCTGGAGAAGCGCTCGGCCGAGGTCTGGGAGGTGCTGGGCGCGGTCAAGACCGAATTCGGCAAGTTTGGCGATGTCTTGGCCAAGACCAAGAAGAAGCTGGAAGAGGCCAGCAACACCATCGACGCGGCCGAGACCCGCACCCGCGCGATGACGCGCAAGCTCAAGAGCGTCGAGGCCTTGCCCGACGAGGCGACGCAGAAATTGCTGAGGCTGGGCCTACCCGATAGCGCCGACGAGGGCGATGAGGGCGACGCTTCTTGACGAGCGCTACCGAACCGGCCGATCTGCGCCTGGCCTTTCCCTGGCTGATCGCGACGCTGATCGCGGTCCATGCCTGCATGGCCGTCACGCGGGTGGCGGCCAGCCTGTGGGTGCTGGACCAGGGTTATGGCGAGTGGACCGTCGGCGTGCTGCTGAGCCTGTTCGCGCTGGCGCCGCTGTTCCTGTCGCTGTGGGCCGGCCGGCTGGCCGATCGACACGGCTTTCATCGGCCGGTCGGCATCGGCGTGCTGATGGCGCTGTTCGGCGCGTTGGTGGCACTGGGCTCGCAGTCGCTGTGGGCCATCACGTTCAGCTGCCTGCTCAGCGGCGGCGCGATCAGCGTCGCTGCGGTGGCGATGCAGCGCGAGGCCGGGCTGATGGCCGACAACCCGGCCGAGCTGAAGCGGGTGTTCAGCTGGGTGGCGCTGGGACCGGCGCTGTCGAATGCCTTGGCGCCGGTGGCGGCCGGCGTGCTGATCGACCATGTCAGCTTCCGCGCCGCCTTTGCGCTGGCGGTGCTGCTGCCGCTGCTGGCTTGGGGTTTTGCGCTGCGGGTGCCGCGCCATGCGCCGCGCCAGACCCCGGCTCAGGCGAGCGCTGGCGCCCGGCCCGCCTGGGACCTGCTGCGCCAGCCGGCGCTGCGCAATCTGCTGCTGCTCAATATCGTGCTGTCGGCCGCCTGGGATGCGCACAGCTTTGTCGTGCCGGTGGTGGGGCATGCCCGCGGCCTGTCGGCCTCCAGCATCGGCCTGGTGCTGGGCAGTTTTGCGGTGGCCGCGACGGTCGTGCGCCTGGCCATCGTGCGCTGGGCCCAGCATCTGGACGAGCTGAAGGCGCTGCGCGCCGCGATGGCCCTGGCCACCGTGATGCTGATGGTCTATGCCTGGCTGCCGGGCACGCCGGGGCTGATGCTGGGCTCGGCCCTGCTGGGCATGGCGCTGGGCTCGGTCCAACCGATGGTGCTGGCGATGCTGCACCAGGTGACGCCGGCTGACCGCCATGGCCAGGCCCTGGGTCTGCGCATGCTGGCCACGAATGGCGCGACGATCGCGATGCCGGTCGGCTTCGGCCTGCTGGCGGCCGCGACCACCGCCGCCGCGCCGCTGTGGCTGATGGCGGCCCTGCTGCTGGCCGCGCAGGCGGCGGCCGTGCGCATAGGGCGGGCTCGCGGCGCCGATTCCTGAGCCGCATACCCGGCGGGCGGCCGTGCCTATGCTGGTTTTCCTGGGTGTGGCTGCCGCGCGATTTTCGTGCGTATAGCGACTATCCCGATGTACGGCACCGGGCGCGCTGGCTAGATTGTGTGCACCGCAACAGCAAACGTTTGCGGTCATTTTAGGCCGTGTCGGCCTGCCTCGTGACCAGCCAAGGCGGCGGATGGGGCAGGTCGGCATATCGATGCGACCGCCCTCAACCGGATTCAGCGATGACACACCACCGTACCCTCAGCCCGAGCCTGATCGCGCTCGCGCTGGCCTCTGCATTCCCCGTGGCACAAGCGCAAAGCAGCGCACCCGCGGTCGAGTCCAAGAAGGACGCCACCCAGCTGGAGGCGGTGATCGTCACCGGCAGCCGCCGGGTCGAGAACCTGAAGGATGTGCCGATGTCGATCTCGGCGATGAAGGGCGAGGAGCTGGAGGCCTACAACGCCAGCGGGCAGGATGTGCGTGCGCTGTCGGGTCGGGTGCCCAGCCTGAACATCGAGTCGGACTTCGGCCGCTCCTTTCCGCGCTTTTACGTCCGTGGCCTGGGCAATACCGACTTCGACCTGAACGCCTCGCAGCCGGTCGGCCTGGTCTATGACGAGGTGGTGCAGGAGAGCCCGATGCTCAAGGGCTTCCCGGTCTTCGATATGGAGCAGGTCGAGGTCTTGCGCGGCCCGCAGGGCACGCTGTTCGGCCGCAACTCGCCGGCCGGCGTGCTGAAGTTTGACTCGGCCAAGCCGGGCAAGCGCATGGACGGCTATGCCAGCCTGGGCTTCGGCCGTTTCGGCGCGGTCAATTTCGAGGGCATGGTCAATGTGCCTATGGGCAGCGACTGGTCGCTGCGCGCCGCCGGCATCGTGCAGACCGCCGATGACCGCATCCACAACCCGCAGCCCACCGGCGAGAAGAATCTGGAGGGCTATAACGACAAGGCCGCGCGCGTGCAGGCGGCCTACAGCAACGGCGGCTTCCACGGCCTGTTCAAGCTGCAGGGCCGCGACTACAAGGGCAATGCCACCACCTTCCGCGCCAACATCATCAAGCGTGGCACCAACGACCTGGTCGACGGCTTCGATTTCAAGAACTATCCCAGCGACGGCCTGAACGTTCAGACCCTGCAGTCCCATGGCCTCAGTGCCCGGCTGCGCTGGGACCTGGGCAGCATCCGCCTGCACTCGATCACCGCTTACGACCGCGCCAAGTTCTACAGCCGTGCCGATGTGGACGGCGGCATCGGCAGCCGCTTCGGCGGCGTGCCGGACGGCCCCAGCTATCCCGGCCAGCCTTCGCTGATTCCCTTCGAGGCCGAGACCGCCGACGGTCTGCCCTATCTGCGCCAGATGACGCAGGAGCTGCGCGTCGAGTCGAACACGGCCGACCCGCTGCAGTGGATCGGCGGCCTGTACTACTTCAACGAGAAGCAGCAGGTCGACAGCTTCAACTACAACTCCTTTGCCGCCGGCAACCCGCAGAACGGCTATGCGGTGCAGCACCAGGAGTCCAAGTCCTGGGCCGCCTTCGGTTCGCTGAACTACGCCGTCAGCGCCGACCTGAAGCTGCGCGGCGGCCTGCGCTACACCAATGACAAGAAGGATTTCGACGCCCAGCGCACGCTGACGCCCGGCGGCGGCGCCAATACCGCGCTGCTGACGGCCAATCCCAAGTCCAGCAACTGGAGCTGGGACTTCAGCGCCAACTACAGCCTGGACAAGAGCACCTCGCTGTTCACCCGCGTCGCCACCGGCTACCGCGCGCCCAGCATCCAGGGCCGCGTGCTGTTCGGCGACTCGATCTCGGTGGCCGACTCCGAGAAGGCCCTGTCCTTCGAGGCCGGCTTCAAGACCGACATCCTGAACAACGCGGCCCGCATCAGCGGCACGGTGTTCAGCTATCGCGTCAAGGACCTGCAGCTGACCGCCGGCAGCGGCAGCGTCAATCAGAACCGCCTGATCAATGCCGACAAGGCGGTCGGCCGCGGCTTCGAGCTCGATGTGCAGGCCATCCTGAACAAGAACTGGCGCACCACGCTGGGCCTGAGCTTCAACGACACCGAGATCAAGGACGCCAGCCTGTTCGTCGCGCCCTGCGGCAATGCCAGCTTCCAGTTCCTGCAGCCCAACACCGGCTGCACCGTGCTGGACCCGGCCGGCCCGGTGGCCGGCACCGTGCTGATCGGTGGCAACGACCTGCCGCGCGCGCCGCGCTGGGTGGCCAACTGGACCCTGAAGTACAGCACCGAGCTGGCGGGTGGCGACCTCTATGTGCTGACCGACTGGGCCTACAAGGACAAGTACAACATGTTCCTGTACGAGGCCAAGGAGTACAAGGCCAAGGCCATGCTGGAAGGTGGTCTGCGCGCCGGCTATGCCTGGGGCAATGGCAAGTACGAGGCGTCCGCCTATGTGCGCAACCTGACCGACCGCCAGCAGGTGGTCGCGGCCATCGACTTCAACAACCTGACCGGCATCCTGAACGAACCGCGCAGCTACGGTGTGCAGTTCAAGGTCTCGTACTGAGCCTGGGCACAGCGGCTGCGCGCCGGTTTTCAAAACCAGTCGCGCAGCTGCTCCACATAGTCCGGCGGCAGGATATGGCCGCCGGCAAAGCGCAGATGCTTGTTGCCCGGGCCGCCCAGGGCCGCGAAGAAGCTCAGGTAGGCGCTGCGGTCGGTGTACTCATCCTTGTCGGCGCTGAGCAGCCAGACCTTGTTGTCCGCCAGGCCCGGCAGCAGATTCTTGACCGCCACGGCGGCCAGCTTGTCGTCCAGCAGGATGGGAGCGATGGCGGCGACATCGCCGACCCGCTCATCCACACCCGCCAGCAGCAGGGCGTTCTGACCGCCCATGCTGTAGCCGGTGGCCTTGATGCGGCGCGCATCGATCGCGGCAGGCGGGTGACCCAGTCCAGCAGCAGGCGGTGATCGCGCACCGTGTCCACCAGCATGGCTTCATAGGGCTCGCGCTGGCCCCAGAGGTGCAGATCGTCCATCAGCTGTTCGATATCGACCTTGGGGTCCTTGCGCGCGCCGCTGCGGCGTGCGTCGATGGCAATCACCGCATGGCCGCGTTGCAGGGCCAGCTCGGTGAGCTTGTGGGTGTGCTCCAGGGTCTTGCCGCCCTTGTACTCGGCCTGCCACCAGCGCCAATGGCTGCGCCCCATGCCATGCATCGCGATCAGCAGCGGGAAGGGGGCGCCGGCCGTGGCCGGGTCGCTGGGGTAGCGGATGCGGCCGTTGACGATACTGCCGTCAAAGCTGGTGAAGCTGAAATCCTGGGCCAGATCCTTGATCGGCGCCAGCTGCAGGGCCAGGTCTTGCGGCGGGCTGTAGGCATAGCGGGCCTGGAGCTCGGCCGCGCTGATCTGGTAGGGCTTGAGCCCGAAGAGGCCCCACCACAACGCGCCGATCAGCGCGACGCCTCCGAGCAGTCCCATGGCTATCCTTGTGTGTCGTTTCATATGCGGCCTTGTTGGCATCAGCATAGAAAGCGGGCCGTGAAGACGGCGTGAGCCGGCGGCCGAGCAATTTGCTACAACTCTTGCGATTAGAGCGGGTGCTCTTTTGCACGGCCTCCGCTATGGTTGCGGCCTTTTGCACGCAACCCTTGCCCCATGAGCGAACCTGCCTTCCAAGCCGATGCCGGGCCGCAGTCCAAGGGCTGGCGCCTGGTGGACCGCGAGGCTGCGCCCGACGATGCCCGCGACACCGTGCCGGAACCCGCCGTGCAGCTGGAGCTGCCACGACAGACCGGGCCCAGGCGGCTGGCGCTGCCGCTCAAGCTCAACGGCCGGCTGACCGCCTACAGCGTGCGCAAGGTCCGGCACCGCTGGCTCAGCTCGCTGGCCCCCTGGCGTGACCGCCGCCTCGGCGACGCCTGCGGCCTCTGGCTGGCACCTTGCAATGTGGTCCACACCCTGGGCCTGTGGCATGCGGTCGATGTGGTGTTCCTGGAGGCCGACGGCACCATCGCCCGCGTCGCCAAGCGGGTGCCGCCCTGGCGTTTCGTCAGCTGCAGCCGGGCCAGCTCGGCGCTGCGCCTGCGTGCCGGCATGGTCAAGCTGCTGCGGCTCAAGCCCGGCATGGCGCTGGACCTGACGACCTGAGTTCTGTCCGGGCGACCCACCCGTCCACCCTCGACATAGGGCGGGCCGGCCGGCATGCCTCAGCTCATGCCCTGGTGGCGCAGCAGCGCATCGATCTTGGGCTCGCGGCCGCGGAAGGCCTTGAAGCTGTCCATCGCGTCGCGGGCGCCGCCGGCTTCCAGGATGCTCTGCAGAAAGCGCTCGCCGGTGGCCGGGTTGAACACGCCTTCTTCCTCGAAGGCGCTCCAGGCGTCGGCGCTCAAGAGCTCGGCCCATTTGTAGCTGTAGTAGCCGGCCGAGTAGCCGCCCGCGAAGATGTGCGAGAAGCTGTGCTGGAAGCGGTTGAAGGGCGGCGGCGGCAGCACGGCCACCTCGGCACGCACCTCGTCGAGCAGGCTCTGGATGCCGGCTTCGCTGCCCACCTCGGCATGCATGCGCATATCGAACAGCGAGAACTCGATCTGGCGCAGGGTCTGCAGCCCGCTCTGGAAGTTCTTCGCGGCCGTCATCTTGTCGAACAGCGCGCGCGGCAGCGGCGCGCCGGTGTCGACATGCTGGGTCAGCTGCTGCAGCACCTCCCATTCCCAGCAGAAGTTCTCCATGAACTGGCTGGGCAGCTCCACCGCATCCCACTCGACGCCGGAGATGCCGGAGACGCCCAGTTCATTCACCTGCGTCAGCAGATGGTGCAGGCCGTGACCGAACTCGTGAAATAGGGTCGTGACATCGTCATGCGTCAGCAGCGCCGGCTTGTCACCGACCGGCGAGGCGAAGTTGCAGACCATCTGCGCCACCGGTGTCTGCTGCACGCCCTCGGGCCGCGCCCAGCGGCTGCGCACCTCGTCCATCCAGGCGCCGGGGCGCTTGCCAGGGCGGGCGTAGAGATCCAGATAGAACTGGCCGACCAGTTCACCTTGGCGGTCCAGGCGATAGAACTTGACGGTGTCGTGCCAGACCTCGGTGGCCTGCTCGACGATCTTCACATTGAACAGGCGCTCGATGATGTCGAACAGGCCCTGCAGCACGCGCGGCAAGGTGAAGTACTGCTTGACCTCCTGGTCGCTGAAGGCATAGCGGGCCTCCTTCAGGCGCTCGGAGACGAAGGCCGTGTCCCAGGCCTGCATCTCGGCCAGGGCCAGGTCTTGCGCGGCGAAGGCACGCAGCTCGGCCAGATCCTTCTCGGCAAAGGGGCGGGCACGGCCCGCCAGATCGCGCAGGAAGTCCAGCACCTGGGCCGGTGAACTGGCCATCTTGGCCACCAGCGAGGCCTCGGCGAAGTTCTGGAAGCCCAGCAGCTGCGCCTCTTCCTGGCGCAGCATCAAGAGCTCCTGCATCAGCGCGCTATTGTCCAGCTCGGGCGGGCCGAACTCGCTGGCGCGCGTCACGTAGGCACGGTAGAGCTTCTCGCGCAGCGCGCGGTCGGTGCCGTACTGCATCACCGGCATATAGACCGGGAAGTGCAGGGTCAGCTTGTGGCCATCCTTGCCCTCGGCGGCGGCCGCGTCGCGGGCGGCCGTGACCACATCCGGCGGCACGCCGGCCAGCTCCTCGGTGCTGGCGTAGTAGGCAAAGCCGTCGGTTGCGTCCATCACATGCTCGGAGAACTTCTGGGCCAGCTCGGCACTGCGCTCCTGGATCGCGGCGAAGCGCTCTTTGGCGGCGCCCTGCAGCTCGGCGCCGGACAGCACGAAGTCGCGGATCCAGTGCTTCAGCGCCTGCTGGCGGGCCGGGTTCAGGCCGGCCGCGTTGGTATTGATGGCCTTGTACTTGGCATAGAGCTTTTCATCGGCACCCAGGCCGGTGTAGAACTCGGTGACGGCCGGCAGCATCGCGTTATAGGCCTCGCGCAGCTCGGGCGTGTTGGCCACGGCGTTGAGGTGGCCGACGGCGCCCCAGGCATGGCCCAGGCGTTCGGTGGCGACGCTGAGGATGCGGGCCAGCGTGTCGTAGTCGGCCGGTGTGTCCTCGGCCGTGGCCGTGTTCAGCGCGGCCTGGGCCTGGGCCAGCAGCTCGGTAATGGCCGGCTGGATGTGTTCGGGTTTGATGCTGGCGAAGGCCGGCAGCGGGGCGGTGGAGAGCAGCGGATTCGTCATGGCATCAGGCCTTTTGGGTAGCAGCGGCGACACGTTCGGCCGACTCTAGCGTGTTGACCAGCAGCATCGTGATGGTCATGGGCCCGACCCCGCCGGGCACCGGGGTGATCCAGCCGGCCACGTCCTTGACGGCGGCGAAATCGACATCGCCGCAGAGCTTGCCTTCATCGTTGCGGTTCATGCCCACATCGATCACGATGGCGCCGGGCTTGACCATGTCGGCGGTCAGCACATTGCGCTTGCCGACCGCAGCGACGACCACATCGGCCTGGCGGGTGAAGGCGCCGATGTCCGGCGTGCCGCTGTGGCAGACGGTGACGGTGGCATTGGCCTGCAGCAGCAGCAGGGCCATCGGCTTGCCGACGGTGTTGCTGCGGCCGATCACGACCGCATGCTTGCCCTTCAGCGAGACGCCGGTGCTCTCGATCAGCTTCATGCAGCCATAGGGCGTGCAGGGACGGAAGCCCGGCAGGCCGGTGAGGGTTTCGCCGGCCGACAACACCGAGTAGCCGTCCACGTCCTTGGCGGAGGAGATCGCCTCGATGACCTTGTGCGGATCGATGTGCTTGGGCAGCGGCATCTGCACCAGGATGCCGTGGATGCTGGGGTCCTGGTTGAGCGCTTCGACGCGGGCCAGCAGCTCGGCTTCGCTCAGCGTGGCTTCATACTTTTCGAGCACCGAGTGCAGGCCGTATTCCTCGCAGGCCTTGACCTTGTTGCGCACATAGACGGCGCTGGCCGGATCTTCGCCGACCAGTATCACCGCCAGGCCGGGCTTCAGCCCTTGAGCCGTCAGCGCGGCCGCGCGTTGCGCCACCTCGGCGCGGATTTGCTTGGACAGGGCGTTGCCGTCGATCAGTTGTGCGGTCATTTTTCAATCTCCAAAACGCAAAAGGCCGCTGTAACAGCGGCCTCGTCAAACCAGTTCAGTCTCAGGCTTTCGCCGGCGCGCCGAGCGCAATCTTCAGCAGATCGGCCACCGTGTTGGCGTTGAGCTTCTCCATGATGTTGGCGCGGTGCGCCTCCACCGTCTTGATGCTGATGCCCAGGTCGTCGGCGATCTGCTTGTTCAGGCGGCCGGCGACGATGCGCTCCAGCACCTGGGCTTCGCGCGTCGTCAGGCGTGACAGCAGGGCGTCGCGGCTGGCGGCTTCCTGATGGGTCGAGAAGGCGTTGCGGGCCTGGTCCAGCATGCGCTCGACCAGGGCCAGCAGCTCGTCTTCCTTGAAGGGCTTCTCGATGAAGTCCATCGCGCCCTTCTTCATCGTCTGCACCGCCATCGGCACATCGCCGTGGCCGGTGATGAAGACCACCGGCAGCGGGCTGCGGCGCTCCAGCAGGCGGTCCTGCAGCTCCAGGCCGCTCATGCCTTCCATGCGGATGTCGGCGATCAGACAGGCCACTTCGCGCGGGTCGTAGCGGCTCAGGAAACTCTCGGCGGAGTCAAAGCACTTGACGCGGTAGTCCTTGCCTTCCAGCAGCCATTGCAGGGAATCCCGCACGGCCTCGTCATCGTCAACAACGTAGACGTTACCCTTCTTCGGAATCAGACTCATGGTGTCGCAGCAGTGTTCGTAGCAGTGCCCGAGGGCTCGGGGCGCGGGATGTCTACCGGGATGGTGAAGGCGAACCGGCACCCCACAATAGCCGCGCCATTGTATAAGTTCTCGGCCCTGATCCGGCCCTGGTGGGACTCGACGATGGACCGGCATAACCCTAGGCCTATGCCCAGGCCGTCCGCCTTGGTCGAGAAGAAGGCCTCGTACATGCGCTCGATCACCTCCTCGGGCAGGCCCGGGCCCATATCGGTGACGCTGAACTCGATATGGCCACCGAGCTCGGGCGTGTGTTTAGGGATCACTCTCAGTTCGATGTGGCGGCGCGACACCGGCAGGCCGGCGTTGTCGATCGCCTCGGCGGCGTTCTTCAGCAGATTCAGCACCACCTGCTCGATCAGGATCGGGTCCACCATCAGCGGTGGCAGGCGCTGGGCCACATAGGTGTGGATCGCGACGTTGCGGCGGCGCAGCTCGATGCCGGCCAGCTCGACCGCGTCTTCGATGATCTCGGGCGCGCTGGAGGCCTGGCGCTGCGGCTCGCTGCGCTTCACGAAGTTGCGGATGCGGTGAATGATCTGGCCGGCGCGCTGGGCCTGCTTGGCGGTCTTCTCCAGCGCGGCCAGCAGATCATCCTTCTGGATCGCGTCGTTGCGCACCCGCGAAACCATGCCGTTGCAGTAGTTGGTGATGGCGGTCAGCGGCTGGTTCAGCTCATGGGCGACGCTGGAGGCCATCTCGCCCATGGTCATCAGCCGGCTGGTCACCTGCGCCTTCTCGGCCTGCTGGGCCGACAGCATCTCGGCGTGGCGGCGCGCGGTGATGTCGGTGGCGATCAGCATCTGGGCCAGGCGGCCGTCGGTCCACTGCAGATAGCGGGCGCGCACATCGAACCACATCTCCAAGGTGTCGATATAGACCTCGCGCGGGTCGGAGCCGACCTCGGTCAGCTGCTGGGCCGGCAGGCCGCCGTAGTCGTCGACCTCTTCGTCGGTTTCCGGTTCGGCCTCGCTGCGGCCCAGCTGGCTGCCGGCCAGCACCGCATGGCCCTTGGGGTCGGCGCCGAACCAGAGCCGGTAGCTGCGGTTGGCGAACAGCAGCTCGCCCTGCTGCACCGACAGCACCGAGACCGCCGCGTCCAGGCCTTCGAGCACCGTGGTGAAGCGCTCGTGCGAGGCGCTGAGCTGGTCGCGCACCCGCTTGGCCTCGGTGATATTGGTCATCGAGGTCATCCAGCCGCTTTGCTTGCCCTTGGGGTCGATCAGCGGCGAGACATACATGCGGGCGTCAAAGATGGTGCCGTCCTTGCGCATCACTTTGACCTCGGCACCGCCCGAGGGGCTGCGGCCCTGGACTTCCTGTTGCAGCAGGCGCGAGTTCTCCTCGTAGCGGTCGGTGGGCCAGTAGGGGAAGGGCGGTTTGCGGCCGATCAGCTCGGCCTCGGAGAAGCCGGTCATCGCGCAGAAGGCCGGGTTCACATAAGAAATGCGCGACTCCATGTCCATGGCCCGCATGCCGGTCAGCATCGAGTTCTCCATCGCGCGGCGGAAATTGGTCTCGCTGGACAGTGCGGTCTGGATCTGCAGGCGCCGGCGCATATGCTTCCAGGTGCCCAAGAGCATCCACACGGTCAGCACCGACAGCGCCACCACCATCCAGAACAAGGTGTTGGAGATCAGGCCGATCGAAGTGCGGTAGCCCTGGCCGCGCAGGATCAGGCCGTTCAGCGCCGGCGCCAGCGGCACGTCATGCATGATGGACGCGCGCTGCAGGCGTTGGCCCGGCATCGGCGTCACGGTGCTGCTGACGATCTGCTCGCGGCCGTCCAGCACCGCCACCGGATGGCGGGCCGCCACCTCGGACGGCACCGAGTAGCGCAGCAGCGCCTCGACCGAGTATTCGGCGATCAGCACACCCGAGAAGCCGCTGCGGTCGATCAAGGGTACCTGGACCTGGAACACGGTCAGGTTGTTGAAGTCGTTGAAGGCCAGCGAATAGGTCGGCTGGCGCCGGTCCTTGGCGGCCTGGAAGGCCAGCTCGGGTGCGCTGGACTGCTCGGCCATCGGCATCGACGGGTCGCGGCCGTCGTCGCCCATCAGGCTCTCGGCCTGGAAGCCGGCGGCGCTGACGCTGGCGCGGCGCTTGCGCTGGTTGTTTAGCCAGGTGACGTGGGTGATCTCGGGCCGGTCGCGGGCAAAGGCCGAGGCCTGGGCGGTGAACTCGTGGGCGTCGACCGCGCGGGTGACGATCTCCCGGGCGATGCGTACCAGCTGTTCCTGGTTCTCGATCAGGCGCAGGCGGATCTGCTGCTGGGCGATCTCGGTGTCGCGCTTGACGGCTTCGGCCTCGCGCTCGATCTCCTCGTTACGCAGATACCAGAAGGCCAGGATGATGGCCGCGAGGAAGAGCATCACCGAGATCAGCGGGCCCAGCGTGGCGAAGCGGTCCTGGCGCGACGGCGACTGGCGCCGCCACCAGGTGGCGACCAGGCGCTGCAGCGGGAGGGTGGCGCGGCGCAGCGCGCCCTTGATAGCGAGGCGGGAAAGCATGGTCCGATTATCCCGGCGCCAGCCGGGCCTCAGCCTCGGCGCATTCCCTGTTGTTTCATTATGTGGAATTCACTCGCGCAATTTGGGAGTGTTGCGAACTTATGCGACACTCCGCGCGAAACGCTTTTAGAGTCAGCCCTCAATAAAAGGAGACAAGCATGTCTGCGCAGCCGCAATCTTTTCTTGGCGCCGCCGCCAACGACACCGATGCCCAGGAAACCAAGGAGTGGTTGGACGCGCTGTCCGCCGTGATTGGTGAAGAGGGCGGTGAGCGCGCGCATTTCCTGCTTGAGACCCTGATCGGCCATGCCCGTCAGGCCGGCATCGATGTGCCGTTCTCGGCCAACACCGCCTATGTCAACACCATCCCGGTGGAGCAGCAGGCCCATTGCCAGGGCAATATCGCGATCGAGAAGCGCCTGCGTGCCTTCATGCGCTGGAACGCGATGGCCATGGTGGTGCGGGCCAATCGCCTGAACCCGGAAGACGGCGGCGATCTGGGCGGCCATATCGGCTCCTTCGCCTCGGTGGCCAGCATGTTCGGCGCCGGTTTCAACCATTTCTGGCACGCCGAGAGCGAGGGCCACGGCGGCGACCTGCTCTATATCCAGGGCCATAGCGCGCCCGGCATCTACGCCCGCGCCTATCTGGAGGGCCGCCTGACCGAGGCCCAGCTCGACAGCTTCCGCCAGGAGGTGGACGGCAAGGGCCTGTCCAGCTATCCGCATCCCAAGCTGATGCCCGAGTTCTGGCAGTTCCCGACCGTCTCGATGGGCCTAGGCCCGCTGATGGCGATCTACCAAGCGCGTTTCCTGAAGTATCTGCATGCCCGCGGCATTGCCGACACCGCCAACCGCAAGGTCTGGGTGTTCTGCGGCGACGGCGAGATGGACGAGCCCGAATCGCTGGGCGCGATCGGCCTGGCCGCCCGCGAGAACCTCGACAACCTGGTCTTTGTCGTCAACTGCAATCTGCAGCGCCTGGACGGCCCGGTGCGCGGCAACGGCAAGATCGTCCAGGAGCTGGAGAGCGAATTCCGCGGCAGCGGCTGGAACGTGATCAAGCTGCTGTGGGGCAATGGCTGGGACGCCCTGCTGGCGCGCGACAAGAGCGGCAAGCTCAAGCAGCTGATGATGGAGACGCTGGACGGCGACTACCAGGCCATGAAGGCCAATGACGGTGCTTTCGTGCGCAAGAACTTCTTCGGCAAGTATCCGGAGACGGCGAAGCTCGTCGAGCACATGAGCGACGAAGAGGTGTTCGAGCTGCGCCGCGGCGGCCACCAGCCCGAGAAGGTCTATGCGGCCTTCCATGCCGCCCACCACAACACCACGGGCCAACCCACCGTGCTGCTGGTCAAGACCGTCAAGGGCTATGGCATGGGCAAGGCCGGTGAGGGCAAGAACACCGTGCACCAGACCAAGAAGCTGTCGGACGAGGACATCAAGTACATCCGCGACCGCTTCAACATCCCCATCCCCGACAGCGAGCTGCCCAAGCTGCCTTATTACAAGCCGGCCGAGGACACGCCGGAGATGCGCTATCTGCACGAGCGCCGCCAGGCCCTGGGCGGTTATCTGCCGCAGCGCCGCGTCAAGGCCGAGGAGAGCTTCACCGTGCCGCCGCTGGATACCTTCAAGGCAGTGCTGGAGCCCACGGCCGAGGGCCGCGAGATCTCGACCACGCAGGCCTATGTGCGTTTCCTGACCCAGCTGCTGCGCGACCCGGCGCTGGGCCCGCGCACCGTGCCCATCCTGGTCGACGAGGCGCGCACCTTCGGCATGGAAGGCCTGTTCCGCCAGATCGGCATCTACAACCCCAAGGGTCAGCTCTACACCCCGGTCGACAAGGACCAGGTGATGTATTACCGCGAGGACAAGGCCGGCCAGATCCTGCAGGAAGGCATCAACGAGGCCGGTGGCATGGCCAGCTGGATCGCTGCGGCAACGTCGTACTCGACGAACAACCGCGTGATGATCCCGTTCTATGTCTACTACTCGATGTTCGGCTTCCAGCGCATCGGCGACCTGGCCTGGGCCGCCGGCGATATGCAGGCGCGCGGCTTCCTGCTCGGCGGCACCTCGGGCCGCACCACGCTGAACGGCGAAGGCCTGCAGCACGAGGACGGCCACAGCCATATCCTGGCCGGCACGATCCCGAACTGCATCAGCTACGACCCGAGCTTCGCCCACGAAGTGGCGGTGATCCTGCACAGCGGCCTCAAGCGCATGGTCGAGAAGCAGGAGAACGTCTACTTCTACATCACGCTGCTCAACGAGAACTACCCGATGCCGGGCCTGCAGGCCGGCACCGAGGAGCAGATCCTGAAGGGCATGTATCTGCTGGACCAGGCCGGCGACACGAGCAAGCCGGTCGTCAACCTGCTGGGTTCCGGCACCATCCTGCGCGAGAGCCAGGCCGCCAAGAAGCTGCTGGAAGCCGACTGGGGCGTCAGCGCCCATGTCTGGAGCTGCCCGAGCTTCAACGAGCTGACCCGCGACGGCCAGGACGCCGAGCGCTGGAACCTGCTGCACCCGACCGAGGCACCGCGCGTGTCCTTCGTCGCCCAGCAGCTGGCCAAGACCAGCGGCCCGGTGATCGCGTCGACCGACTATATGAAGAACTACGCCGAGCAGATCCGCGCCTTCATCCCGGCCGGTCGCAGCTACAAGGTGCTGGGCACCGACGGTTTCGGCCGCTCGGATTTCCGCTACAAGCTGCGCGAGCATTTCGAGATCAACCGCCACTACATCGTCGTGGCGGCGCTGAAGTCGCTGGCCGACGAAGGCAAGCTGCCGCTGGCCAAGGTGGCCGAGGCGATTGCGAAGTACGGCATCAAGGCCGACAAGATCAACCCCCTGTACGCTTGATTCAGCGGCCTCGCGGAGACAACACATGGCATTGGTAGAAGTCAAGGTCCCGGACATCGGGGACGTCAAGGACGTGGCAGTCATCGAACTGCTGGTCAAGGTGGGCGACACGGTCAAGGCCGAGCAGAGCCTGATCACCGTCGAGAGCGACAAGGCCTCGATGGAGATCCCCAGCTCGGGCGCCGGCGTCGTCAAGGAGATCAAGGTCAAGATCGGTGACACGGTCAATGAGGGCAGCGTTGTGCTGCTGCTGGAAGCCGAGGGCGCGGCCGCTGCGCCTGCCCCGGCACCGGCACCGGCAGCCACTGCGGCGCCGGCTGCTGCTGCGCCGGCTGCTGCCGCGCCTGCTGCTGGCGGCACGGTCGAGGTGGTCGTGCCCGACATCGGCGACTTCGACGAGGTCGCGGTGATCGAGGTGATGGTCAAGGCCGGCGATACCGTCAAGGTCGAGCAAAGCCTGATCACGGTCGAGAGCGACAAGGCCTCGATGGAGATCCCGTCCTCGCACGCCGGCGTCATCAAGGACTTGAAGGTCAAGGTCGGTGACAAGGTGGCCAAGGGCACGCTGCTGGCGTTGCTGGAGGTGAAGGGCGCTGCCCCGGCACCGGCCGCTGCGACACCGGCTGCGGCACCTGCACTGGTTGCCGCACCCGCAGCGGCACCGGCCGCTGCCGCTGCCGCGCCGGCTGCCGCCTTGCCCGCGCATGAGCCGAGCTCCCCCAGCGGCAAGCTGCCGCATGCCTCGCCCAGCATCCGCAAGCTGGCGCGCGAGCTGGGTGTGCCGCTGGCCGAGGTCAAGGGCTCGGGCGCCAAAGGCCGCATCACCGAGTCCGATGTGCAGGGCTTCGTCAAGGCCGTGATGGCCGGCAGCGTGCAGACCGCCGCGCAGAAGTCTGCCGCCCCGGCCGCTGCCGCCGGTGGCGCTCTGCCGGGCCTGCTGCCCTGGCCCAAGGTCGACTTCGAGAAGTTCGGCCCCATTGAGCGCAAGGAGCTTTCGCGCATCAAGAAGATCAGCGGCGCCAATCTGCACCGCAACTGGGTTGTGATCCCGCATGTGACGAATCACGACGATGCGGACATCACCGAGCTGGAAGCCTTCCGCGTCGCGACCAATAAGGAAAACGAGAAATCGGGCATCAAGGTCACGATGCTTGCCTTCATGATCAAGGCGGCCGTCGCGGCGCTGAAGAAATTCCCCGAGTTCAACAGCTCGCTGGACGTCGACGGCACCCTGGTGCTGAAGAACTACTTCCACATCGGCTTCGCGGCCGACACGCCTAACGGCCTGGTCGTGCCCGTCATCAAGGACGCCGACAAGAAGGGCATCTTCCAGATCAGCCAGGAAATGGGCGAGCTGGCCAAGAAGGCGCGCGACGGCAAGCTGGGTCCGGCCGATATGAGCGGTGGCTGCTTCTCGATCTCGTCGCTGGGCGGCATCGGTGGCAAGTACTTCACGCCCATCATCAACGCGCCCGAAGTCGCCATCATGGGCGTCTGCAAGAGCAGCATCGAACCGGTCTGGGACGGCAAGGCCTTCCAGCCGCGCCTGATCCTGCCGCTGAGCCTGAGCTGGGACCACCGCGTGATCGACGGCGCGGCTGCGGCCCGCTTCAATGTCTATTTCGCGTCCTTGCTGGCGGATTTCCGCCGCATTGCACTCTGATCGGGGAGCGAAGAACATGGCATTGATTGAAGTGAAAGTCCCGGACATCGGCGACTTCAAGGACGTCGCGGTGATCGAACTGCTGGTCAAGGCCGGCGACACCATCAAGGTCGAGCAAAGCCTGATCACGGTGGAGAGCGACAAGGCCTCGATGGAGATCCCGTCGACGCACGCCGGCGTCGTCAAGGAGCTGAAGCTCAAGGTCGGCGATGTGGTGAATCAGGGCAGCCTGGTGCTGATGCTGGAATCGGATGCGGCCGCTGCACCAGCGCCCGCGCCGGCACCTGCTGCCGCACCGGCAGCGCCACCCGCCGTTGCGCCGACGGCTGCCAGCTTTGCGGGCAGTGCCGACGGCGAGTACGACCTGGTCGTGCTGGGCGGCGGCCCTGGTGGCTATTCGGCCGCCTTCCGCGCCGCCGACCTGGGTCTGAAAGTCGCCCTGGTCGAGCGCTACACCACACTCGGCGGTGTGTGCCTGAACGTTGGCTGCATTCCGTCCAAGGCCCTGCTGCACGTCGCGGCGGTGATGGACGAAGTGAAGCACTTCGCCGATCTGGGCGTGACCTTCAGCGAGCCCACGGTCGAGCTGCCCAAGCTGCTGGCCCACAAGAAGAAGGTGCTGGGCAAGCTGCAGGGCGGCCTGGCGGCGATGGCCAAGATGCGCAAGGTTACTGTCGTGCGCGGCTACGGCACGCTGCTGGATGCGAACCACCTGAACGTCGAGGAGACGGCGGGTGAGGGCCAGGAACGCACCGGCAAGACCCAGACGCTGAAGTTCAAGAAGATCATCCTTGCTGCCGGTTCGCAGGCGGTGCGCCTGCCCTTCATGCCGCAGGATCCGCGCGTCATCGACTCGACCGGCGCGCTGGAGCTGACGACCAAGCCGAAGCGCATGCTGATCGTCGGCGGCGGCATCATCGGCCTGGAGATGGGCACGGTCTACAGCACGCTGGGCGCGCGTCTGGATGTGGTGGAGATGCTGCCCACGCTGATGACCGGCGCCGATCGCGACCTGGTCAAGGTCTGGCAGAAGTTCAATGCCCATCGCTTCGACAACATCATGCTGAACACCAAGACGGTGGCGGCCGAAGCAACACCCGAGGGCATCAAGGTCACCTTCGAAGGCGAGGGCGCACCCAAGGAGCCCCAGGTCTACGACCTGGTGCTGCAGGCCGTGGGCCGCACACCGAATGGCAAGAAGATCGGCGCCGACAAGGCCGGCGTGATTGTCAGCGAGCGCGGCTTCATCCCGGTGGATGTGCAGATGCGAACCAATGTCGCCAATGTCTTCGCGATCGGTGACCTGGTCGGCCAGCCCATGCTGGCGCACAAGGCCGTGCATGAGGGTCATGTGGCGGCCGAAGTCATTGCCGGCGAACTGCTGGGCGACGCCAATCTGGCCAAGGCGCAGTTCGACGCCCGCGTGATCCCCAGCGTGGCCTATACCGACCCCGAGGTGGCCTGGGTGGGCATCACCGAGGAGGAGGCCAAGGCCAAGGGCATCAAGATCAAGAAGGGCCTGCTGCCCTGGTCGGCCTCCGGTCGGGCCATCGCCAACGGCCGCGACGAGGGCTTCACCAAGCTGCTGTTTGATGAAGAGTCGCACCGCATCATCGGCGGCGGCATCGTCGGCACCCATGCCGGCGACATGATCGGCGAGATCGCGCTGGCCATCGAGATGGGCGCCGACGCGGTGGACATCGGCAAGACCATCCACCCGCATCCCACGCTGGGCGAAAGCATAGGCCTGGCTGCGGAAGTGGCACACGGCTCCTGCACGGACGTGCCGCCGGCGCGGCGCTGAGTTCATCCGCTTCGTCAGAAAGGCCGGCATTGCCGGCCTTTTTTCTGGTCAGCCTTGCGCGGCAAGAAGCCGCTCATGCCTGCGCATCGCCTCGGACAGCTCGAACTGCCCGTAGCGTGCCAGCGCCGCGTGCGTGTCCTCGAGCGCTTCTGCCGGATCCCCCTGGCCGAGCTTGAACTGCGCGCGGGCCTCGATCACGCGCGCACGAAAGGGCACGATGTATTGCGCAAGCTGCTCGCGCCGCGGGCCCATCTCGGCGCTGCGCCAGGGGTTCGGGTAGGGCGCCTCGACATGCGCGATCAGCGTGTCGAGCGCAAACAGCGTCTCCTCGGGCGTGTCGATGAGGGCCACATCGAGCTCGAACTGCACGAACTCGTAGTTCCAGGTCGGCGCGTAGCGGCGGCTGCGCAGCCAGCTGCTGGCGATATAGCCCTGTGCGCCGGTGAAGGTCGCCAGCGCTTTCGGATTGCGCTTGAGCATCTCGTGCTGCGGGTTGCGACGGGCGAGATGGCCGATGAAGACGCGGCTGCCGTCCGCATCGCGCTGCAGTATCAGCGGCAGGGGCGTTGCGAGCATGCGGCCCGCGTCGCTGCTGACCAGGGTGGCCAGCGGATGGGCGGCGACCAGGCGCTCGATCTCGCTGTCGGCGGCGGGTTGGAAGGGCAGGCTTTCGTACATCGACATGGGGATTCGGTGCTGCGGTTGCGATGCTCGCAGTCTAGAAACGCAAGACCTGGTGCAGATCGGCAGATTTGAACGCTAGCATTGCAAATATGACCGTCTCTGCTGCTGCCAACTCCGACCTCGATTGGGATGATCTGCGCGTGGTGCTGCAGATTGCCCGCCATGGGCGTCTCGCCGCCGCCGCCGAGGCCGGCCGGGTGAGCCATGCGACCCTGTTCCGGCGCCTGCGGGCGCTGGAGGCGCGGCTGGGCGTGCAGCTGTTCGAGCGGCTGCGTGCCGGCTACGCGCCGACCCGCGCCGGGGCCGAACTGGTCGAGTTTGCGCAACGCATGGGCAGCGAGCTGCAGACGGTCACCGAGGGCTTGCGCGGCCGACAGGCCTGGCCCGGCGGCCTGGTACGGCTCAGCGTGGCCGATACCTGGATGCAGGAGCTGCTGCCGCCCTTGCTGGCAAGCTACCAGGCGCGCACCCAGGTCCAGCTGGGCCTGAGCAGCGGCAATGCGATGGACGATGTGCAGCAGGGGGCGGTCGATGTCGCGCTGCGTTCGGGCGGCAAGCCGCCGGAGTCCCTGATCGGGCGGCGGCTGGCGCGGGTCGAGGCCACGGTCTATTGCTCACGCAAGCTCGGCGGCGTGCGGGCGGACCGGCTCGACAGCCTGCCCTGGGTGGGCGTCGATGATCAGCTGGCCCATCTGAGCTCGGCCCGCTGGCTCGAGCGCCAGGGCCTGGCTCGCCAGGTGGCGATGCGGACCAACTCGCTGGTCAATGTGCGCCAGTTGCTGCGCGCCGGCGTCGGCCTCGGCGCCTTGCCCTGCTATCTCGGCGACGCCGATCCGAACCTGCGGCGCGTCTTCGAGCCGCCGCGCGACTGGCGCAGCGAACTCTGGTTGTTGACCCGCGTCGAGCTGCGCCCCGTGCCGCGCATCAAGGCGCTGTTCGATCATCTGTACGAGGGCACGCGGGCCTGGCTGCCCTTGCTGGAGGGGCAGCGACCTCAACCGGACTGAGCCGGCGCACGAGCGCGTGGCAGCAGGCTCGCGCAGTCCGCCACGCCCCGGCGATCGATCTGCAGCCGCAGCTTGGTGCCCAGCGCCAGTGCCGACCAGTGCGCCTCGCTGAGCTTGCAGGTCCAGACCTGACCCTCACCGGCGCGCAGATGTGCCTCGAAGAAGGCCTGGCGCTGGCCCAGGCGCTGGGCGCCGAGCCGGTCCGGCGGCAGCTCGCTGAGCGCCGGCTGCGGCCATTGCGCCGGTGTCCTCGCGTCGCCTTCTGAGCGCACTGTGTACTGGCTGCGCCATTGCGGCTGCATGAAGCGGCAATGGTCGGCGGCGCCGCCAGGGGCGTCCAGCCGGCGGCGCTCGATCTCGCGGGCGCCGGCCGGCATGTCCTCGCACCAGGCGGAGCCGCTTTCATCGACCCGCTTTTCGACCTTGATCTCGAAGCGCCAGGTCTTGCGCGTGAGCTCCACATCGACACCGCGCGGCCCGAACAGGCGCCAGCCCAGCGGCAGCGCCAGCAGCACGATCAGCAGCAGCAAGCCCCCGCGTCGGCGGGCCAGGCTGCCGCCGGCGATGCGTCCAAGAGCGATGGTCATGCTTGCGCATTGTCCACGGGTCGGATCCGCGCACCGGGGCTTTCCGGCGAGCTGCCGGCGGTGGTACAAGCACGGGACGGCACAGCAGGGGAGACAGCCATGTCAGGCGGAGACTGGAAGGAGATGTTTGCTGCGGCGGTCGATGGCGACATCGAGCTGCTGCGCTACCACCTGCGCGCGGGCGTCGATCCGAACTATCAGCACCCGGAGTTCATGAGCACGCCGCTGGTGGCCAGCATCCTGGCCGGCCAGCGGGAGGCGGCGGCGCTGCTGCTGGACTACGGCGCCGACCGGCAGCTGCTGTCCGAGACCGACGGCATGACGCCGCTGCAGGCGGCCCGCCACCGGGGCAGCGCCGAGCTGCTTCGCTTGATCGACCCGCAGGCCGAGCTTGCACCGCCGCAGGCCGGCTTCTGGCGGCGCTGGCTGCAGGCCCTGCATTCCCCGCGTCAACGGAGCATCAGCCCATGAGGCTCGCCGCCGTGCGCGTGTTTGTGCGCGATCTGGTCTCGGCCCAGCTCTTCTATCAGCAGACGCTGGGCTTCAAGCTGAAGCACGGTGATGCCAGCGCCGGCTATTGCGTCTTCGATGCCGGGTCGGCGGATCTGGTGCTGGAGAGCGTGGCGAGCGAAGCTCCGCAAGAAGAGCAAGCCCTGGTGGGCCGCTTCACCGGTCTGTCCTTTGCTGCTGCCGACATCCGCGCCCGCCATGCCGCGCTGAGCGCGGCGGGGGTGCCCTTCAGCGGCGCACCCGAGCAGCAGCCCTGGGGCGGCTGGCTGGCCACCCTGGTGGATCCGGCCGGCAACCAGCTGCAGCTGGTCCAGTACCCCGGCTGAGTCGCGCCGTGCTGGACGGCCTGGCCTCCCACCCCTGGGCCTATCCGGCGCTGGAGGCCGTGCACATCGTCGGCATCGCGATGCTGTTCGGCGGTCTGCTGGTGTTCGAGCTGCGGGCGCTGGGCCTGGCGCGCGAGTTGCCGGCGGCGGCGCTGGCGCGGCTGACCCTGCTGCCGGCCCTGTTCGGTTTCGGTCTGTGCGCCGCCACCGGGCTGACCATGTTCGCGACCCAGCCTCAGGAGCTGCTGGCCAATCCGGCCTTCCGCCTCAAGCTGCTGCTGATCTGCCTGGCCGGCGGCAATGCGGCCTTTTTCCATGCCCGCAGCGGCGTGTCGGCCGATGACGGGCTGGCCAGGCTGCAATGCCTGCTGTCACTGGGGTTTTGGATGGCTGTCATCATCTGCGGCCGATGGATTGCTTATGCCTGAAGGAGATGCGCGATGGACCGACGACTTGTGCTGACCGCCGGACTGGGCCTGACCCTGCCGGCCTGGGCCCACCATGGCTGGAGCAGCTTCGACCAGGAGCGCCCGCTCTATCTCGAAGGCCGCGCGACCCAGGTGATGTGGCGCAATCCGCATGGCGAGCTGGTGCTGGAGCTGCCCGAGAAGCCGCTGCTGCCGGCCGATCTGAAGCAGCGTGTGCTGCCCAGGCAGAGCGCGGCGGTGGACGGCCCGGCCCTGCTCGCCAAGGCCCAGCTGCCGACCCGGCGCGACCGCCAATGGCAGATCGAGCTGGCGCCGCTGACCCGGCTCGCGGCCTGGGGGGTCGAGGAGATCAAGCCCGGCGCGACCGTGGGTGTGCTGGGCTTCACCTTCAGCGGCGAGAAGGGCGAGGCGATCCTGCGCGCCGAGTACCTGTTCCTCGGCGACAAGGTCTACGGCCTGCGCTCCTCGCCGGCCTGAGCGTTCAGGGTCTAGGTTTAAGCCTCGTCCAGCAGCGGCCGCAGCAGCTCGTCCCATTGCTCGACCTCGTCCAGGCCGATCTGCAGCCAGTCGAGCGCGGCGGCATGGTTGACGGCCCAGTCCAGGTCTTCGGGCAGGGCCTCGTGGCGGCGCATCAGATGCTCGGCCACCAGGCCGGCCGCCACCAGGGTATGGACGTCGGGGTCGATGCCGGCATGGCCCAGTGACTCGAAGTCATGGTGCAGCCGGATCGCGGACATCAGCTCCGGCGCCATATTCCAGGCCCGTATCACCAGCGCGCCGACCACCGCATGGTCGGTCTTGTGATTGGCGTTCTCGGTGGCGATATAGGGGCGGTCGATGCGGGCGGCCGCCTCCACCATGGTCGAGCCATAGCCGCGCACGCTTTGCAGCAGCACCGGCATGCCGACATGGCAGAACAGCCCGTAGGTGTGGGCCATATCGGGCGACAGCCCGGCCAGCTGGCGGGCGATGAAGGCCATCGCGACCGCGCGCTTGCTGGAGCGCTCCCAGAAGCGGAGCAGATGCGGGCTGTTGACCGGGATGGTGTTGCGCAGCAGAAAGCCCGTCATCACCGCCGCGGTCTCGTCGAGTCCGATGCGGTTCATTGCCTGCCCCACGGTGGTGCAGGGCAGACCGCCAGGCTCCTTGTAGACCGGGCTGTTGGCGCGCTTGAGCAGGGTGGCCGACATCGCGACATCGCTGGCCGCGATCCGGGCCACCTCGTTGAGGTCGGGTTCGGCATGGGCCATCGCGGCCTGCAGCCGCTGCAGCAGCTCCGGACAGGGCGGAATATGGATCTGGCGCAGCGGGCCATTGCGTCGGGCGCTGTCCAGTTCTTGACGTATCGATTGGGAATTCATAAGCGCAAGACGCGCAAGAAGCGCGTCTGCCGAGGATTGTTGCCGCTGATTATCCGGGCTGCACGGCCGCAGGTGGCGGCGCAGGCGAGGGCGCACGGTAAAGTGCAACGAAGTATGGCCCAGGCCACAACCCAGAACCTCCACCGTCGGCGCGCTCCCATGCAGGAATACCGCTTGGCGGTCTTTGCAGGGGCGCTGCTGGCCGCTTGCCTGGCGCTGAGTCCGACGCCCGGGCTGCAGGCCTGGGAGGCCGAGCGCGTGCTGGCCGGCGCGGCACGCTTCGGTCCGCGCACGCTGGCGGCCGCCCGCGAGCTGCAGCAGCTGGTCGAGCGCAGTGGCAGCCTGGACGAGGGCCTGCGGCTCAAGCCCATCAACGACTTCTTCAACCAGCGCATCGCCTTTCGCGAGGACCGCGATATCTGGGCCAGGCCCGATTACTGGGCCAGCCCGCTGGAGACCCTGGACCGCGGCCAGGGCGACTGCGAGGACTATGCGATCGCCAAGTATTTCAGCCTGCTGGCCGCCGGCGTGCCCGAGGCGCGGCTGCGCCTGGTCTATGTGCGGGCGATGCTGGACGGTCGACCGCAGGCCCATATGGTGCTGGCCTACTATGCCCAGCCCGAGGCCGAGCCGCTGATTCTGGACAATCTGCAGACCGAGGTGCGACCGGCCTCGCAGCGCGCCGATCTGGCGCCGGTGTTCAGCTTCAACAGCGAAGGCCTGTGGCAGGGGGTGGGCAGCGCCAGCTCGGGCAGCGCCGTCGCACGCTTGTCGATCTGGAGGGACGCCTTGGCGAAGATCAGGGCGGAGGGGTTCTAATGATGCAAACAAAATGGATGCGGCCATGTCGCTGATTCGTCAAGTCTGGTTCCTGGTCCTGGGTGTGGTGCTGGCGTCGGTGCTGGGCAGCATGGCGGTGTCCGCCATCGGCATGCGGGCCCTGCTGCAAACCCAGCTGCAGTTGAAGAACAGCGACAACGCCGCCGCACTGGCGCTGGCCTTGTCGCAGCAGGGGGGGGATGCCCAGCTGATGTCGCTGCTGGTCTCGGCCCAGTTCGACACCGGTCACTACCAGAGCCTGCGCTGGCTGGCCGCGGACGGCAGCGTGGCCTTCGAGCGCACCGCGCCCGGCCGCAGCAGCAAGGCGCCGGCCTGGTTCGTCGCGCTGACGCCGATCGACACGCAGCCCGGTGTGGCCAAGGTCTCGAATGGCTGGAACGCGGTGGGCTCGGTCGAGGTGCGCAGCCAGTCGGCCTATGCCCATGACGAGTTGTGGCGGGCCAGCCTGCGCATGATGGGGCTGATGGCCGGTGTCGGCCTGCTGGCCGGCCTGGCCGCGTTCTGGGTGCTGGGACGCATCCGCCGGCCGCTGGACAACGCCGTGACCCAGGCCGAGGCCCTGGTGGCCGGCCAGTACACCCAGGTCGACGAGCCCCGCGAGCCCGAGCTGCGGCGCCTGAGCCGGGCGATGAACACCATGGTGGAGCGGGTCCGGCAGATGTTCGAGGCCCAGTCCAGCCAGCTCGAGGTCTTGCGTGTGCAAGCCCATTGCGACGCGTTGACCGGCATGAGCACGCGCACCCATTTCCTGGCCGAGCTGGACTCGGCGCTGACCCGCGACGAAGGCCCGGTCAGGGCCGGCCTGGTGCTGCTGCGGCTGCGCGATCTGGCTGGCCTGAACCAGCGTCTGGGCCGGGCGGCGGTGGACCAGTTGCTGGTGGCGATGGCGCATGCGGTGCAGGTCTATCCGGAGCGTGTCAAGGGCTGCCTGGCCGGGCGGCTGAACGGGGCCGACTTCGCGCTCTGGCTGCCGGCCCCCGATGTCGTCGGCGATACCGCCAAGGCGCTGGCCGATGCCTTGCAGGCCAGCCTGCCGGCTTTCGGCGCCGGGGTGCAGGTGGCGCTGGGTGCCGTCGAGCTGGCGCGCGAGCGCCCGTCCAGCGACTGGTTCGGCGCCGCCGACGCGGCGCTGGCGCGGGCCGAGGGCCGGCCAGGCTTTGTCGTCGAGGTGCTGGCGCCGTCGGCCGAGGCGCAGATCCAGGGCGAGCGCGCCTGGCGCGCGCAGATCTCGGAGGCCTTGCGCGAGCGCCGCGGCCGGCTGGCCGAGTACCCGGTGCTGGACAAGCAGGGTCAGGTCTTGCATCTGGAATGCCCGCTGCAGCTGCGCCTGGTGGCCGACGGCCCGTTCGAGAGCGCGGCGCGCTGGCTGCCGCTGGCAGTGCGCAGCCGGCTGACGGCCGAGATCGATCTGCAGGCGGTGGCGCTGGCGCTGGAGGCCATCGTGCTGGATGGCCGGGCGCGCTGCGTCAATGTGGCGCCGAGCTCGCTGCTGGACGGCGGCTTCGTCGCGCGCCTGCGCGAGCAGGTGTTCCAGTCGCCGCAGGCGGCCCGCAAGCTGGGCCTGGAGCTGGCCGAGGGCGCGGCCATCCAGCATTTCGAGCTCTTGCAGGAGATGGGCCGCCAGCTGCGCCCGCTGGGCGTCAAGCTGGGGCTGGAGCATGCCGGCGCCGGGCTGGCCCAGGTGGACCGGCTCTATCAGGCCGGGCTGGACTATGTGAAGCTGGACGCCGCGGTGGTCGCGGGCGTGTCCGGCGATGCCGCCCGCGCCGCCTTTGTGCGCGGCATGGTCATCATGCTGCGCAGCCTGGCGCTGAAGGTCTACGCTGAGGGGGTGGTCGACGGCATGGATGTGCAGGCGCTGTGGGACTGCGAGCTCGACGGCGTGACCGGGCCCTGGGCGACGGCGCAGGTTTGAGCTTTGCTACACTGGTGCGTCGCAACTGCAACGCGCCACCATGAAAACCGCAACATTTCCCTCCTTGCGCGTCGAGCCCGAACTGCGCGACGCGGCCGAGAGCGTGTTGCGGGAGGGCGAGACGCTCACCGGCCTGATCGAGACCTCGGTGCGCGAGGCCATCCACCGCCGTCGTGCGCAGGACGAGTTCATCGCGCGCGGCCTGCGCTCCAGCGAGGAGGCCAGGCGCAGCGGCGAGTACCACTCGGCCGACTCCGTCATCGCCGAACTGCAGGGCATGCTCGATGAGCGGCGCAAGAAGGTATTGGGCTGATGGCGGGATTCGAGGTCCGCTTCACGGCGTCGGCCCGAGCGGATCTGCAGCGCCTGTATGCCTTTTTGCTGGATCGTGCGCAGACGCTTGAAGACTTCGACGCTGCCCAGCGTGTGATCGATGCGATTGCCGCCGCAGCGCAGACCCAGCTCGGCCGTGCGCCCTTCATCTACCGCAAGGCCGGGCAGAGCCCTTTTCTGCGCGAGTTGATCGTCCCGCTGCACAGCGCCGGCTATGTCTTGCTGTACGAGATCGACGCTCAGAACCTGGTCAATGTGCTGGCCGTGCGGCATCAGCGCGAAGACGACTACTACTGATCTCAGCCGATATCGGCGCTGTGCAGGCTGAAGGGCCGGCCCAGCCGGCGGTCTTCGAAGAAGCGCCGCAGCGTCTCGCGCACGGTGCGGAATGCCAGTGCGTCCCAGGGCACCTCATGCTCGTGGAACAGCCGGGCCTCCAGCGTCTCGGGGCCGGGATTGAACTCGGGCGAGAGCAGGCGGGCGCGGTAGTAGAGGTGGATCTGGCCGACCGAGACCACATTCATCAGGCTGTAGAGCGGCAGCAGTTCGATCTGCGCGCCGGCTTCCTCATCGGTCTCGCGCAAGGCGCCTTCGGCGGCCGTCTCCCCCAGCTCCAGAAAACCGGCCGGCAGGGTCCACAGACCGTAGCGCGGTTCGATCGCGCGCTTGCACAGCAGCACCTGCGCGTCCGGCCCCTCGCCCCAGACGGGCAGGGTGCCCACCACATTGATCGGGTTCTCGTAATGCACGGTGGCGCAGGCGGTGCAGGTGGCGCGCTCGCGGTTGTCGTCGGCCGGCACGCGGTACTCGACCGCCTGGCCGCAGCTGGGGCAATGTTTGAAGCGTCGGGGAAGCCACATGCGGCTCAGTGTAGCCGGGCGCAATGGCATCATCGGCCCATGGAACTCTTCAACTACTTCCGCTCCTCGGCCTCCTGGCGCGTGCGCATCGCGCTGGCGCTCAAGGGCCTGGACTATGACTACCGCGCGGTCCATCTGGTCAAGAACGAGCAACAGCAGGAACCCTATGCCAGCGCCTCGGTGTCCGGCCTGGTGCCGCTGCTCAAGGATGGCGACGCGCTGCTGAGCCAGTCGCTGGCCATCATCGAATACCTCGACGAGACCCACCCCGAGCCGCCGCTGCTGCCGCCAGACGCCCTGGGCCGTGCGCGGGTGCGGGCGCTGGCCCAGGACATCGCCTGCGAGATCCACCCGCTGAACAATCTGCGCGTGCTGCGCTACCTGGTCAGGGACATGGGTCTGGACGAGGACCAGAAGAGCCGCTGGATACGCCACTGGATCGAGAGCGGGCTGGCCGTGGTGGAGCGGCGCGTGCAGCAAGGCGCCGGACAGTTCTGCCATGGCGACACACCGGGCCTGGCCGACTGCGTGCTGGTGCCGCAGATCTTCAATGCCCAGCGCTTCGACTGCAAGCTCGACCATGTGCCCGAGCTGATGCGCATCCATGCCAACTGCATGGCGCATCAAGCCTTTGCCAGGACCCAGCCCTCGGCCTGCCCGGATGCCCAGGCATGATGATTCACGCGGACTGGCTGAGGCCCGACTGGGGCCTGGATCATGTGCGGGCCTTCATGACCACGCGCGCCGGCGGTGTCAGCCAGGGGGCTTGCGCCAGCATGAATGTGGGGCTGTCGGTCGGTGACGATCCGGCGGCGGTGGCGTACAACAAGGGCCTGATCGAACAGGCGCTGGGCGCGCCGGCGCGCTTTGTCTGGCAGGTGCATGGCGCGGCGGTGCTGCGCCTGCGGCCCGAGCATGGGCTGCCGGGCGCGGAACGGGTGCAGGCCGATGCCATCGTCAGCACGCTGCCGGGGCTGGGCCTGGCGATCCAGGCGGCCGACTGCCTGCCGGTGCTGTTCGCGGCGCCCGGTGGCGTCGGTGGTGCCCATGCCGGCTGGCGCGGGCTTTCGGCCGGCGTGCTGGAGAACACCGTGGCCGCGCTCTGCGAGGAGGCCCGCTGCGCGCCGCAGGACATCCATGCCTGGATGGGGGCTTGCATCGGCCCGGCGGCCTTCGAGGTTGGCGAGGACGTATTGCAGGCCTTTGGCGCGACGCCCTCAGACCTCGATCCGGCGCTGTTCCGCTTCCAGGCCAATGCGCAGGGCGAGCCGCGCTGGCGCGCCGATCTGGTGGCGCTGGCGAGGCGGCGTCTGCAGGCGGCCGGCCTGGTGCACATCAGCGGCGGGCACTGGTGCACCCATGGCGATGCCTCACGGTTTTTCTCCTTCCGCCGCAGCCGGCTCGACGGTCGCATGGCCGCCGTGATCCGGCTGCTCGGCTGACGGGGGCTCGGCAGCCTCGGCCCGGCGGCGCGCCGCGCGCCGTGCCGGTGTGCCCAGCAGATACATCACGATGCTGATCGGCAGCGCGCCGTAGAGCACAAAGGTGACGATGGCACCCAGCACCGTGCCCTGGCTGCTGGTGGCCTCGGCCAGGGCCATCATCAACGCAACATAAAGCCAGGCGATTGCAACCAGATACATGGCAAGTCATCAGAAGGTAAGTTGAGAAGGGTACAACATGGGTACGGCCGGCTGTGGCAAGCTTCTTGCCTGAGTCGAGACGAACCGGGCCACCCCGGCCCCAGAGGAGACACATGAAGCGCAAGCCCAGCCCTGCCGAGGCCCCTGGCCCGGATGTCAATGCCGCCGCTGCCGATCTGACGGCCGGCCTTGGCGAGATGTGGAAGACGGTGGCGGGTCTGCAGATCCCGATCGAGGCCCTCAGCGGCCTGCAGGCCGACTATCTGAAGCAGGCCACCGAGCTCTGGAACGCCTCGCTGCACGGCGCCAAGCTGCCGGCGCCGGCGGACCGGCGCTTCGCCGGCGAGGCCTGGAGCGCCAACCCGGCCGGCAGCTTCGTGGCCCAGCTCTATCTGCTGAACGCCCGCACCTTGCAGCAGATGGCCGACAAGGTCGAGGGCGACGAGAAGACCAAGGCGCGCATCCGCTTCGCCGTCCAGCAATGGGTGGACGCTGCCTCGCCCAGCAACTACCTGGCGCTCAATCCCGAGGCGCTGCGCCTGGCGCTGGACAGCAAGGGCGAGAGCATCGCCAAGGGCATGCAGCAGCTGTGGGGGGATGTGCAGCGCGGCCACCTGTCGCAGACCGATGAGAGCGCCTTCGAGGTGGGCCGCAATGTGGCCACCAGCGAGGGCAGCGTGGTGTTCGAGAACGAGTTCTTCCAGTTGCTGGAATACAAGCCGCTGACGGCCCAGGTGTTCGAGCGCCCGCTCCTGATGGTGCCGCCCTGCATCAACAAGTACTACATCCTCGATCTGCAGCCCGAGAACTCGCTGATCCGCTATGCGGTGGAGCAGGGCCATCGGGTCTTTGTGCTCAGCTGGCGCAACCCGGACGAGAGCTGCAAGAGCTGGACCTGGGACGACTATATCGAGCAAGCCGCGATCAAGGCGATCTCGGTGGTGCAGCAGATCAGCGGCGCCGAGACCATCGATACGCTGGGCTTCTGTGTCGGCGGCACGATTTTGTCCACCGCGCTGGCGGTGCTGGCCGCGCGCGGCGAGCAGCCGGCCGCCAGCCTGACCCTGCTGACCACCTTGATCGACTTTTCCAGCAACGGCATCCTTGATCTGTTTGTCGACGAGGGCTCGGTGCAGCTGCGCGAGATGACCATAGGCCCGGCCTCACCCAAGGGGCCTGGCCTGCTGAAGGGTCAGGAGCTGGCCACCACCTTCAGCTTTCTGCGCCCCAACGACCTGGTCTGGAACTATGTGGTGGGCAACTACCTGAAGGGCGAGGCGCCGCCGCCTTTTGATCTGCTGTACTGGAACGGCGACTCGACCAATCTGCCCGGCCCGATGTATTGCTGGTATCTGCGCCATACCTATCTGCAGAACGAGCTGCGCATTCCGGGCCGGCTGAGCGTCTGCGGCGAAAAGCTGGACCTCGGCCTGATCGAGGCGCCGGTCTATATCTACGGCTCGCGCGAGGACCATATCGTGCCCTGGGACAGCGCCTACCGCAGCACCCAGGTGCTCAAGGGCAAGAAGCGCTTCGTGCTGGGCGCTTCGGGCCATATCGCCGGTGTGATCAACCCGCCGGCCAAGAAAAAGCGCAGCCACTGGATAGGCAAGACGGCGGCCCTGCCGGCCACTGCCGAGCAGTGGATGGAGACGGCGGTCGAGCATGCCGGCAGCTGGTGGCCCGACTGGGCGGCCTGGCTGGCCGGCCATGCCGGCGCCAAGAAGGCCGCGCCCAAGACCCCCGGCGGCAAGGGCTACAAGGCCATCGAGCCGGCGCCCGGCCGCTACGTCAAACAAAAAGCCTGATCGAACACAGGCCTCATCCTCACTTTCACCGGAGAAGACAATGACTGAAGACATCGTGATCGTCGCCGCGGCCCGTACCGCCATCGGCAAGTTCGGCGGCAGCCTGGCCAAGACCGCGGCGCCGGATCTGGGTGCGGCGGTGGTCAAGGACCTGCTGCGCCGCGCCAAGCTTGAGGCCGGCCAGATCAGCGAGCTGATCCTGGGCCAGGTGCTGACCGCCGGCTCGGGCCAGAACCCGGCGCGCCAGACCGTCATCAAGGCCGGTCTGCCGCACGGCGTGCCGGCCTTCACGATCAACAAGGTCTGCGGCTCGGGCCTGAAGGCCGTGATGCTGGCCGCGCAGGCGATCCGTGATGGCGACAGCGAGATCGTCATCGCCGGCGGCCAGGAGAGCATGAGCCTGGCGCCGCATGTGCTGCCCGGCTCGCGCGAGGGCCAGCGCATGGGCGACTGGAAGCTGATCGACACCATGATCGTCGACGGCCTGTGGGACGTCTACAACCAGTACCACATGGGCATCACGGCCGAGAACGTCGCCAAGGCCCACGGCATCAGCCGCGAGCAGCAGGACGCGCTGGCGCTGGGCTCGCAGCAGAAGGCTGCCGCCGCGCAGGACGCCGGCCGCTTCAAGGACGAGATCGTGCCGGTGCTGATTCCGCAGAAGAAGGGCGATGCACTGGTGTTCGACGCCGACGAGTTCATCAACCGCAAGAGCAATGCCGAGGCGCTGGCCGGCCTGCGCCCCGCCTTCGACAAGGCCGGCAGCGTGACCGCCGGCAATGCCTCGGGCCTGAACGACGGCGCCGCCGGCCTGGTGATCATGAGTGCCAAGAAGGCTGCCGCGCTGGGCCTGACCCCGCTGGCCCGCATCGCCTCCTATGCCAGCGCCGGTCTGGACCCGGCCGTGATGGGCATGGGCCCGGTGCCGGCCGCGCAGAAGGCGCTGGCCCGCGCCGGCTGGAAGCCGCAGGACCTGGACCTGCTGGAGATCAATGAGGCCTTCGCGGCCCAGGCCTGCGCCGTTCATCAGGAGATGGGCTGGGACACCGGCAAGGTCAATGTCAACGGCGGTGCGATCGCGCTGGGCCATCCGATCGGCGCCTCCGGCGCCCGCATCCTGGTGACCTTGCTGCACGAGATGCAGCGGCGCGATGCGAAGAAAGGCATCGCCTCGCTGTGCATCGGCGGCGGCATGGGTGTGGCGCTGACTGTCGAGCGCTGAATGAGTAAGGGCGAACCCGCTTGACCCTGGACGGGGCTTGGCGGAGCCTAGGGACGCGTCTTCTTCGAAGCAGAGACAAGGCCTTTCCGGGCGCGTAGGACGCGGCGCCGAAGGAAGGCGTGAAGGAGATTCATATGAGCGATAAAAAAGTGGCCTACGTGACCGGCGGCATGGGTGGCATCGGCACCGCGATGTGCCAGCGCCTGCACAAGGAAGGCTTTACCGTGATCGCCGGCTGCGGCCCGAGCCGGGATTACGACAAATGGCTGACCGAGCAGGCCGCGCTGGGCTACAAGTTCTATGCCTCGGTCGGCAATGTCGGTGACTGGGACTCCACGGTCGCCGCCTTCGACAAGGTCAAGGCCGAGCACGGCACGGTCGATGTGCTGGTCAACAACGCCGGCATCACCCGCGACGGCATGTTCCGCAAGATGAGCAAGGCCGATTGGGACGCGGTGATGAACACCAATCTGGACAGCATGTTCAATGTCACCAAGCAGGTGATCGAGGGCATGCTGGACAAGGGCTGGGGCCGCATCATCAACATCTCCTCGGTCAACGGCGAGAAGGGCCAGTTCGGCCAGACCAACTACTCGGCGGCCAAGGCCGGCATGCACGGCTTCACGATGGCGCTGGCGCAGGAAGTGGCGAGCAAGGGCGTGACGGTCAACACCGTCAGCCCGGGCTATATCGGCACCGATATGGTCAAGGCCATCAAGCCCGAGGTGCTGGAGAAGATCGTCGCGACGATTCCGATCAAGCGCCTGGGCACGCCGGAAGAGATCGCCGCCATCGTCGCCTGGCTGGCTGGCGAAGACTCCGGTTTCACCACCGGCGCGGACTTCAGCTGCAACGGCGGACTGCATATGGGGTGATTGGGGGCAGCGAGCAGCCCTGCGGCTGCTTGCTCGCCCCAATCACGCCGCTGGCCTGCAGGCCAGCGGCCGGGTGGGCGTGTGGCTTCACCCAGCCCGCAACTGCAACAACCTCGAAATCCCCTGCGCCGCCTCCAGCAGCCGGGGCAGGCAGCTCGCCAGCATGGTGTCGGGCGGTGTGCGGTTGACCTGGCCGCTGACGTTGAGCGCCGCGATGGCGCGGCCGCTGCGGTCGACGATGGGGGCGGCCAGCGACACCAGGCCTTCTTCGAGTTCCTGATTCACCAGACACCAGCCCTGTTCGCGCGCGGCGGCGATGCGCTCGCGCAACTCGTCCAGGTGCATCACGGTGCGGCCGGTATGGGCCTGCAGCTGCACGCCGCTCAGATGCGCCTCGAGTTCCTCGGCGTTCATCGAGGCCAGCAGCACCCGCCCCATCGAGGTGCACCAGGCCGGCAGCCGGCTGCCCAGGCCCAGATTGATGCTCATGATCTTGCGCGCCGGCACCCGCAGCACATAGACGATGTCCTGACCCTCCAGCACGGCGGCCGAGCAGCTTTCCTTCAGATCGGCCACCAGGTTCTGCATCACCGGCTCGGCAAACTGCCACAGCGGCTGCGAGGACAGATAGGCAAAGCCCAGGTCGAGAATCTTGGGCGTCAGCGAGAACAGGCGGCCGTCGCTGCGCACATAGCCCAGGGTCTCCAGGGTCAGCAGGATGCGGCGCGCGCCGGCGCGGGTCAGGCCGCAGCGCTTGGCCACCTCGGTGAGGGTCTGGCGCGGGGCTTCGGCGCTGAAGGCGCGGATCACGGACAGTCCGCGGGCGAAGGATTGCACATAGCTGTCGCCGGGTTTGAGCTCCGGCAAGGCGGCGGCGGTGGGGGCTTCCGTCATGGGGCGCAGTATAGGCATGGCAAGTTTGGTTACGATCTCGCCCGTTTTGTTCTGTTTTCAGGAGTTGGCAATGGCAATGGACGTGGTGGATTACGAGATCAAGGGCAGCGAGATGCAGTTCGTCGAGGTCGAGCTCGACCCGGGCGAGGCCGCGATCGGCGAGGCCGGCAGCATGATGTTCATGGACGCCGGCATCGCGATGGACACGGTGTTCGGCGACGGCTCCGCACAGCAGGGCGGTTTCTTCGGCAAGCTGCTGGGCGCCGGCAAGCGCCTGGTGACCGGCGAATCGCTGTTCACCACCATCTACACCAACAACGCCGGCGCCAAGCAGCGCGTCGCCTTTGCCGCTCCCTATCCGGGCAAGATCCTGCCGATGGATCTGAGCAAGATGGGCGGCACGCTGATCTGCCAGAAGGACGCCTTTCTGTGCGCGGCGCGCGGCGTCTCGCTGGGCATCGCGATCCAGCAAAAGCTCAGCACCGGCTTTTTCGGCGGCGAGGGCTTCATCATGCAAAAGCTCGAGGGCGACGGCCTGGCCTTCGTCCATGCCGGTGGCACCTGCCTGCGCCGTACGCTGGCGCCGGGCCAGACCTTGATGGTCGATACCGGCTGCGTCGTGGCCTACACACCCAGCGTCAACTTCGAGATCCAGTACGTCGGCAAGATCAAGACGGCGCTGTTCGGTGGCGAGGGCCTGTTCCTGGCCAAGCTCAGCGGTCCCGGCGAGGTCTGGCTGCAAAGCCTGCCCTTCTCGCGCCTGGCCTCGCGCATCTTCGCTGCCGCGCCGCAGAATGGTGGTCGCCGCGAGGAAGGGTCCTTGCTGACCGGCGTGGCTGGAGCCGGTCTATTGGGCGGTCTTTTGGGCGGTGACGACGAATAAGCCTTCGTTTCCCGGCCCTACACTCAAGGCAGTGCTCGCACTGCCTTTTGTTTTTTCGGCTGCGGGCGAACGCTATCCAAGGACTCTCGATGCGAACCCCTTTCTGGCCGCGCGCTGCGGCCGCCTTGATGCTTGTGCTCATGGCTGCCGGGGTGCAGGCCAGCACCGGCAGCAAGCCGATCTTTGTGCTCAATTCGCTGGACGCCGACATCAGCGTGATCGACCCGGTCAGCTTCACCCAGATCAAGCGCATCCCCACCGGCAAGGAGCCGCACCATCTCTACCTGAGCCCGGACGAGAAGTCCCTGGTGGTGGCCAATGCGCTGGGCGATTCGCTGACCTTTGTCGACCCGCGCACGGCCGAGGTGCAGCGCGTGCTGCGCGACATTCCCGACCCCTACCACCTGCGTTTCTCGCCCGACATGAAGTGGCTGGTCACGACCGCGAACCGGCTCGACCATGTGGCGCTGTACCGCTGGCTGCCGAGCAATGCGGCGGCGCCGCTGCAGCTGGTCAAGCGCATCGAGGCGCCTAAGATCCCCAGCCATCTCTCGATCGACAGCCGCAGCCGCGTGGTCTATGTGAGCCTGCAGGGCAGCGACGAGCTGCTGGCCATCGACCTGGCGACGCAGACGCCGCGCTGGAAGATCAAGGTCGGCAAGATGCCGGCCGATGTCTATCTGACGCCGGACGACAAGCACCTGCTGGTGGCGCTGACCGGCGATATGCTGGTCGAGGTCTACAACGTCAGCGGCCCCCAGCCGCAGCTGGTGCGCCGCATCGTGACCGGCAAGGGCGCGCATTCCTTCCGAGCGCTGGGCGATGGCCGCCATGTGCTGGTCAGCAACCGCGCGGCCAATACCATCAGCAAGATCGCGCTGGCCGATTTCAGCGTGGTCGGCGAGCTGCCCGGCCCGGGCGGGCCGGACGATATGGATGTGTCGGCCGACGGCAAGACCCTGCTGTTCACCTCGCGCTGGGCGCGCAAGCTGACCCTGGTCGATATCGAGCGTCGCCAGGTGCTGCGCCAGGTCAAGGTGGGCCGCTCGCCGCATGGCGTCTGGACCCTGGATCACGCGCCCCGGCAATGAAGATCCAATGGCTGGGACTCCTGCTGCTGGCGGCGCTGCCGGCCCAGGCCTGCCAGAGTGGCGAGAAGCCGGTCTATCTGACCTTCGATACCGGCCATATGGGTGTCGCACCGCTGCTGGCCTCGCTGATCAAGAAGCACGAGCTGCGGCTGAGCTTCTTCCTCGCCAACGAGCCGACGCTGGACGGCGGTGCCAGCCTGGACGCGCAATGGGCGCCCTGGTGGCGCGCGCGCGCCGCCGAGGGACATGACTTCGGCTCCCACACCTGGGACCACGACATCTGGCTGAAGGACCTGGCGCCGCTGAAGGGCGAGGCACGCTTTCGCTTCCGCACCGTGGCCGGGCAGCAGACGCCCCGGGTGCGCGAGCTGACGGCTGCGCAGTACTGCGAGGCGCTGAAACAGCCGGCGCGGCGCTTTGCCGAGATGACGGGGCGGCCGATGGCGCCGCTGTTCCGCGCCCCCGGCGGCAAGACCTCGCCGGCCCTGCTGGCGGCGGCCAAGGCCTGCGGTTTCGAGCATGTGGGCTGGAGCGCGGCCGGTTTCCTGGGCGACGAGCTGCCCAGCGACCGCTATCCGAATGCCCAGCTGCTGGCCAAGGCGCTGCGCGAGATCCGGCCCGGCGACATCCTGCTGGCCCATCTGGGCATCTGGTCGCGCCAGGAGGCCTGGGCGCCGGCGGTGCTGGAGCCGCTGGTGCTGGGGCTCAAGCAGCGCGGCTTCTGCTTCGCGCCGCTGCGCGAGCATCCCCGCTATGCCGCGCTGATGGCGGCACAGACTGCCAAGAGGCCCTGATGGACTGGCTGGTCGATGCCTTCGGTCTCGCGCAGCAGTGGCTGTTCGAGCAATGGGTCCAGCCGCTGCTGTTCGGGCTGGGCTTCGGCGATCTGCTGGAAGACGGCTATGCGGCGACCGGCTGGCTGCTGGTGGGGCTGGCGCAGATCCTCGTGATGCTGACCCTGCTGCGCGCGCTGGAGCGCTGGCGGCCGGTCGAGGCGCAGACCGACCGCGCGGCGCGGCGGGTCGATGTGATCTACACCCTGATCCATCGCCTGGGCCTGTTCAGGGTCGCGATGTTCTTCGCGATCGACCCGCTGTGGGACGCGCTGGCCGGCACGTTGCGCATGGCCGGTGTGCCGAGCTTCCAGCTCGATGCGATCTGGCCCGGCGTCAGCGACATCCCCTGGGTCAGCTTCTGCCTCTATCTGCTGGTGTTCGACTTCGTCAACTACTGGCTGCACCGCGCCCAGCATCAGTTCGGCTGGTGGTGGCAGCTGCATGCGCTGCACCACAGCCAGCGCCAGATGAGCTTGTGGAGCGACAACCGCAACCATCTGCTCGACGATGTGCTGATCGACTCGGCCTTTGTGCTGCTGGCCCGCTTCATCGGCGTGGAGCCCGGTCAGTTCGTCGCGCTGGTGGCGCTGTCGCAGCTGCTGGAGAGCCTGCAGCATGCCAATGTGCGGCTGTGGTTCGGGCCGGTGCTGGAGCGGCTGCTGGTGAGCCCGCGCTTTCACCGCCGCCATCATGCGATCGGCATCGGCCATGAGTCGGCCGGCCGGGGCACGCTGGGCGGCTGCAATTTCGCGGTGCTGCTGCCGGTCTGGGATCAGCTGTTCGGCACCGCCGACTTCCAGCTGCGCTATGACCCCACCGGCATTCGCGACCAGCTGGTCGAGGAGGGCGGGCGCGACTACGGGCGCGGCTTCTGGGCCCAGCAATGGCTGGGGCTCAAGCGCCTCGTGGGGCGCGGCTGAAACCGCCCGGGTATGCTTGGCGCCCATTGCCAACAGAAGAGGGATGACGATGGTCAACACGATGGGCCGCCTTGGTGATGCCTTCTGGCGCGCCGCCGCCTATTGCCTGCATCCGCGCGTGATCGCGCTGTCGCTGCTGCCGCTGCTGATCGCGGCGGGCACCACCGTGGGCCTGGCCTATTTCTTCTGGGAGGCGGCGGTCGCCGGCGTGCGCGGCACGCTGGAATCCTGGCTGCTGATCGAGAGCCTGCTGCGCTGGCTGGACAGCATGGGCGGCGAGGGCTTTCGCAGCGTGGTCGCACCGCTCCTGGTGATCGTGATGGCGGTGCCGGTGGTGCTGATCTTCAGCCTGCTGCTGGTGGCGCTGTTGATGACACCGTCCATCGTGACCCTGGTGGCCGAGCGGCGCTTCCCGACCCTGGAGCGCAAGCGTGGCTCGGCCTGGTGGCAGGGCCTGCTGTGGTCGCTGCTGTGCTCGGCCGGCGCGCTGCTGCTGCTGTTCCTGAGCATGCCCTTCTGGCTGATCCCGCCGCTGGTGCTGGTGCTGCCGCCGTTGATCTGGGGCTGGCTGACCTACCGCGTGTTCGCCTTCGATGTGCTGGCCGAGCATGCCTCGGCCGAGGAGCGCAAGCAGCTGATGCGCGAGCACCGCCTGCCGCTGCTGAGCATGGGCGTGATCAGCGGCTATCTGGGCGCCGCGCCCTCGCTGATCTGGGCGGTCAGCATGATGGCCGTGGTGCTCGCGCCTTTCCTGGTGCTGTTGACGGTCTGGCTCTACACCCTGATCTTCGCCTTCTCGACGCTGTGGTTCGCCCATTACGCGCTGAATGCGCTGGCCGAGTTGCGGGCCCGTACCGTCGTTGTCCCCGAAGCGCCGCCCGTGCTCGAAGAATTGCCATCCCCGCCCACCCTGCTGCCGCCCGCCTTATGAATATCGGTCTGATCATCGTTGGTGACGAAATCCTGTCCGGCAATCGCCAGGACAAGCACCTGGCCAAGTTCATCGAGATCCTGGCCGCGCGCGGCCTCTCGCTGTCCTGGGCCGAGTATGTCGGCGACGACCGCGAGCGCCTGACGGCCAGCCTGGCCCGCGCCTTCGCCAGCGGCGATCTGGTGGTGTCGTGCGGCGGCATCGGCGCCACGCCCGATGACCATAGCCGCCAGGCCGCTGCGGCGGCGCTGGGTCGCGAACTGGTCCTGCACCCCGAGGCCAGGGAGCTGATCTGGCAGCGCATCAGCGAGATGGCGGCCGAGCAGGGCACGAGCGCCGACCCCGAGCATCCCGACAGCCTGCGCCGCTTCCAGATGGGCGTGTTCCCGGCGGGGGCGGCCATCATCCCCAACCCCTTCAACAAGATTCCGGGCTTTTATGTCGGCACGGTCTACTTCGTGCCCGGCTTCCCGGTGATGGCCCACCCGATGATGGAATGGGTGCTGGATCAACGCCATGCCGATCTGCACCGCGCCAGCGGCATCAGCGAACGCTCGCTGATCGTGCAGGGCGCGATGGAGGCGGCGCTGACCCCGCTGATGGAGCGCATCGAGGCCGACTTTGCCGGCATCAAGGTCTTCAGCCTGCCCAGCGTCGACCATCCGCAATGGGGCCGGCATATCGAGCTGGGCGTCAAGGCCGGCCCGGAGCAGGAGGCCGAGCGGCTGGTGCAGGCCTATGCCGCGCTGAAGCAGGGGCTGATCCAATTTGGTGCCGTGATAAGCACTGAAATGGTGCGATAGTCGGTGCGGGCTTGCTCTGTTTTGGTGCTTGTTGCGCGCCTGTCGCCCGACCGGCGGTGTGTCCTCAAGGGCGTCAGCGCCGGGCCGGCCGATAATGCCCCGGCCACTCGGTGATGCACCGAGCTGGCGCTCGCTGCTCACCGACTTGGCACGCAAACTGCTTAGTTAGAAACGCACGCGCCGAGGCGCTCGCCGAATTCGTTCGATACCCGTACCACCTGTACAAAGCTTTCCGCTAGCTAGGAGTGATTGATGGCCAAGACCGTCGCCGATGTGATCCAGATGGTGAAGGACAACGAAGTCAAGTTCGTTGACTTCCGCTTCACCGACACCCGTGGCAAAGAGCAGCATGTGTCTGTGCCCGTGTCGCATTTCGATGAGGACAAGTTTGTCTCCGGTCACGCCTTCGACGGTTCGTCGATCGCCGGCTGGAAGGGCATCGAAGCCTCCGACATGCTGCTGATGCCCGATCCGGACACCGCCAATATCGATCCCTTCTTCGAAGAGCCGACGCTGATCCTGTCCTGCGACGTGGTCGACCCGGCCGACGGCAAGGCCTATGAGCGCGACCCGCGTTCGCTGGCCAAGCGCGCCGAAGCCTATCTGAAGTCCTCCGGCCTGGGCGACACCGCCTACTTCGGCCCCGAGCCCGAGTTCTTCATCTTCGACTCGATCCGCTGGGGCAATGACATGTCCGGCTGCTTCTACAAGATCGAATCCGAAGAAGCCGCCTGGAACACCGGCAAGGAATACGAGCACGGCAACACCGGCTACCGTCCCACCGTCAAGGGTGGCTATTTCCCGGTGCCCCCGGTCGACGCCGGCCAGGATATGCGCTCGGAAATGTGCCTGATCCTCGAGCAACTGGGCATCCCGGTCGAGGTGCACCACCATGAAGTGGCCAACGCCGGCCAGATGGAAATCGGTACCAAGTTCAGCACGCTGACCAAGCGCGCCGACTGGCTGCAGCTGCAGAAGTACGTGATCACCAATGTCGCCCATGCCTACGGCAAGACCGCGACCTTTATGCCCAAGCCCATCGTCGGCGACAACGGCTCCGGCATGCATGTGCACCAGTCGATCTGGAAGGACGGCAAGAACCTGTTCGCCGGCGACGGCTACGCAGGCCTGAGCGAGTTCGCGCTGTTCTATATCGGCGGCATCATCAAGCATGCCCGCGCGCTGAACGCGATCACCAACCCCGGCACCAACAGCTACAAGCGCCTGGTCCCCGGCTTCGAAGCCCCGGTCAAGCTGGCCTACTCGGCCAAGAACCGCTCGGCCTCGATCCGCATCCCCTATGTCGCGAACCCCAAGGGTCGCCGCATCGAGGCGCGCTTCCCCGATCCTTCGGCCAATCCCTATCTGTGCTTTGCCGCACTGATGATGGCCGGTCTGGACGGCGTCGAGAACAAGATCCACCCGGGCGAAGCCGCCACCAAGGATCTCTACCATCTGCCGCCGGAAGAAGACGCGAAGATCCCGACCGTCTGCCACAGCCTGGATCAGGCGCTCGAGTATCTGGACAAGGACCGTGCCTTCCTGACCAAGGGCGGCGTGTTCACCGACTCCTTCATCGATGCCTATATCGACCTGAAGATGCAGGAAGTGACCCGCTTCCGCATGGCCACGCACCCGGTCGAGTACGACATGTACTACTCGCTGTGATGTCCATGGGCGGCGAGCGTGCACCCCACGCGACGCTGCCCGGGTCAGCGAACAAGGGACGGCCGTGGCCGTCCCTTGTGCTTTGTGAAACCCGCGCCCGGCATGAGCCACAATCGCGCCATGCTCTATCGCTCCGCCTTGCTGTTCATCGGTCTGACCTGCGGCGTTGCCGCCGAGGCCCAGTCCGTGGTCTACCGCTGTCCCGGCCCGCCGGTGCTCTACACCGACGCGCTGACGCCCAAGGAGGCGCAGGACAAGGGCTGCCGCTCGATCGAGGGCACGCCGATCACGGTGCTGCAGGGGCAGCGCCCGCGCGCGCCCGCACCGACCGCGCCCGGCGCCAGCGCCGAGCCCAGGAGTGGCGATGGCCGCGTTGACCCGGCCCAGCAGCGCAGCCGCGACGGCGAGCGCCGCAAGGTGCTCGAGACCGAGCTGCGTGAAAGCGAGGAGCGGCTCGCGGCCTTGCAGCGCGAATACCAGGGCGGCCAGCCCGAACGGCGCGGCGACGAACGCAATTTCCAGAAGTATCTGGACCGGGTGGCCGAGCTCAAGACCAGCATCACCCGGCAGGAAAACGATATACAGGCGCTCAAGCGCGAGATCAGCAAGCTGCCTTGAGTGCGCTGGTCTGGCCGCACGAGCCACAGGACCATGACTCAGCACTCATCCCGCCCCGCCTCGGGCTTCGAGGCCTTCGACATGCTGGCCACCATGGTGGCCGTGGTGCGGCCCGATGGCGAATGCCTGTTCGCCAACACCGCTTTCGAGACCGTGATGCGGCTCTCGCGCCGCACGGTGCAGGGCGTCAATCTGTTCGACTGGTTTGCCGACGCGACCCGGCTCAGCGAGACGGTCGAGGCGGTGGCGCTGAATGCCTTCTCCAGCAGCCGCTTCGATGCCTTGCTGCGGCGCGGCCCGCGCCCGCATGAGGATCTGCTGCCGGTGCATGTGATCGTCAGCCAGACCGACAGCCCGGAGCGCGTGCTGGTCGAGCTGATCGAGAACGCCCAGCAGGCCCGCCAGGACCGCGAGGAGCGCACGCTGGACCAGGTGCAGGCCACCAAGGAGCTCATACGCAACCTGGCCCACGAGATCAAGAACCCGCTGGGCGGCATCCGCGGTGCGGCGCAGCTCTTGGCGCTGGAGCTGCAGCCCACCGACCTTGGCCCCGAGCTCAATGAGTACACCCAGGTCATCGTCCATGAGGCCGACCGGCTGCAGGCCCTGGTCGACCGCCTGCTGGCGCCGCACCGGCGCGCCCAGGTGGTGGTCGATGTCAATATCCACGAGGTCTGCGAGCGGGTGCGCTCGGTGATACTGGCCGAGTACCCGCGCGGGCTGGAGGTGCGGCGCGACTATGACACCTCGCTGCCCGATTTCCGCGGCGACCGCGAGCAGCTCATCCAGGCGGTGCTGAACATCGTGCAGAACGCCGCCCAGGCCTGCCATGCCCGCATTGCCGAGGGCACGGCCGTGATCAATCTGCAGACCCGGGTGGCGCGACAGGTGACGATTGGTAAGCAACGCTGGCGCTTGGCATTGGAATTGCATGTGCAGGACAACGGCCCTGGTGTGCCGGCGGAGATCCGAGATCGCATCTTCTACCCCCTGGTCTCAGGGCGGGATGGAGGCACGGGCTTGGGACTGACGCTGTCACAAACCATCGCTCAGCAGCATCAGGGGATGATTGACTGCGACAGCGAACCGGGCCGGACAGATTTTCGATTGACCCTGCCTTTGCCCTGAATACCAGCTCGGGACAAAGGGGAGCCTTAGATGAAATCCATCTGGATTGTTGACGACGACCATTCCATCCGTTTCGTGCTGGAAAAAGCGCTGAGCCGCGAGGGCCTGCCGGTGCGCAGCTTCAGCAATGCCCGCGACCTGCTCGCGGCGCTCGATGAGGACAGCCCGCAGGTGCTGGTCTCCGACATCCGCATGCCCGGTGGTTCGGGCCTGGATCTGCTGGCCAAGGTCAAGGCCAAGCTGCCCGGCCTGCCTGTCATCATCATGACGGCCTACTCCGATCTGGACAGCGCGGTCTCGGCCTTCCAGGGCGGCGCCTTCGAGTACCTGCCCAAGCCCTTCGATCTGTCGCGCGCGGTCGAGCTGATCCGCCGCGCCCAGGAGGAGAGCCTGCGCGAGGCGGTGGCCGAGGAGGCCGCGGCGCAAGTGCCCGAGATGCTGGGCCAGGCGCCGGCGATGCAGGATGTGTTCCGCGCCATCGGCCGCCTGAGCCAGAGCCATGTGACGGTGCTGATCACCGGCGAGTCCGGCTCGGGCAAGGAGCTGGTCGCCCGCGCGCTGCACAAGCACAGCCCGCGGGCCGAGGGCCCGTTTGTCGCGATCAACACGGCGGCGATCCCCAAGGACCTGTTGGAGAGCGAGCTGTTCGGCCATGAGCGGGGCGCTTTTACCGGCGCGCAGGCGACCCGGCGCGGCCGTTTCGAGCAGGCCGATGGCGGCACCTTGTTCCTCGACGAGATCGGCGACATGCCGCTGGATCTGCAGACCCGCTTGCTGCGCGTGCTGTCCGATGGCCAGTTCTACCGCGTCGGCGGCCACAGCCCGCTGCGCAGCAATGTGCGCGTGATCGCCGCCACTCACCAGAACCTGGAAGACCGGGTGCGCCAGGGCGCCTTCCGCGAGGATCTGTTCCACCGCCTCAACGTGATCCGCCTGCGCCTGCCGGCGCTGCGCGAGCGCCGCGAGGACATCCCGGTGCTGGCGCGCTATTTCCTGCAGCGCAGCGCCACCGAGCTGGGTGTCGAGCCCAAGCGCCTGTCCGAGGCGGCGCTGGCCCGGCTGGTCGGCTTCGACTTCCCCGGCAATGTGCGCCAGCTGGAAAACGTCTGCCACTGGCTCAGCGTGATGGCGCCGACCCAGGTGGTCGAGCCCAAGGACCTGCCGCAGGAGCTGATGCAGGCAGGTTCCACGCTGCTGACCGCCGCAGCGGGCCCGGCCGTGCCGGCCGCGCTCGGTGAAGCGGCCGTCGCGCCGCTGCCGGCCCTGGCGACCGGGCCCGATGCCTGGGTGGCCGAGATGGCCCGCGAGGCGCGGCGCCTGCTGGCCAATGGCGAGCCCGAGGTCTGGGACGCGCTGACCCGCCGCTTCGAGGCCAGCCTGATCCTGACCGCGCTCGATGTGACGCGCGGCCGCCGCATCGAGGCGGCGCAGAAACTGGGCATAGGCCGCAACACCATCACGCGCAAGATCCAGGAGCTGGGGCTGGATGCCTGAGCGGCGCGGCGACAATGCCGGCCCATGCTGAATGCCTTGTCCCCGCCCTGGGTGCCGCCACCCGCCGCCGAGCTCAGCCGGCTTGAGACGCTGGTCGCCGAGGGGCCGGTCGCCGCGCTGGCCGAGCTCGACGGCCTGCTGTCCAACTGCCCGGACCACGCCGGCTTGCCGCGAGCGCAGCTCTTGCGCTTGCGCGGCCTGGCCCGCGCCCATGGAGCGCGGCCGCTGGACGGGCTGGGCGATCTCTACCGCGCCCGCGACTTGCTGGCCGAGTCTGCGGGGCAGGCGCCTGAACATTTGCAAGCCCGTTGCCAGGTCGAGCGCGCGCTGTCGGTCAACCATGAGCAGCTGGGCAGCTACGACAGTGCCCTGATCCATGCGGAGGCGGCGCTGCAGCTGGCCTTGCGCCTGGGCGATGGGCTGGATGAGCTCAATGCGCGGCTCAGCATTGCGGTGCTGGTCTCGCGGCTGGACCGGCCCGAGGAGGGCCTGGCGCTCTACGCCGAGCTGGAGCCGGCCTATGCGCGTCTGGGCCAGACCCGCAAGCGCCTGGCGGTGCTCAACAATATGGGCATCAATCTGAAGAATCTGGGGCGCTACGAGGAGGCGGCGACTCGCTATCGCGAGGCCAAGCGCCTGGCGGGCGAGGATGCGCTGTTGCAGCGCGTGCTGGGTGCCAACGAGGCCGAGGCCCTGGCCAGTGCCGGGCATTGCGAAGCGGCGCTGGCGGTGCTGGAACCGCTGGCGGCGCTGCTGCCGGCCCCGGCCGGCCCGGTGCTGGCCCAGCTGGCCACGGCGCGCGGCCTGGCCCTGCGCGGCCTGGGGCGCTGGGCCGAGGCCTGCGAGGTCCACCGGCAGGCGCTGCTGCATGCGCGCGAGCTGGGCCTGCGCCGCGCCGAAGCCGACCATATGCTGGGTCTGGCCCTGGCTCAGCAGGGGGCCGGCCTGCATGCCCAGGCCTTTGCGAGCCTGCAATCCCATATGGCGCTGGAGCGGGCCTTGTTCGACGAGCGCGGCGCCCAGCGGCTGGCCGCGCTGCAGGTCCAGCATGCGCTGGAGCGTGCCCGACATCAGGCCGAGCTGCATCGGCTGCGCCATGTGGAACTGCAAGGCCTGCACGAGGATCTGGAGCGCGCGCTGGCCGAGAAGGACCGGCTGCTGGCGCAGCTGGCCCAGCAAAGCCGCACCGACGGCCTGACCGGCCTGGCCAACCGCCGCCATCTGGAGCTGGCGCTGGCCGAGGCCTGCGCTCAGCCGCAGGGCCTGGTGCTGGCCTTGCTGGACATCGACCACTTCAAGTCCATCAACGACCGGCTCGGCCACCCGGTCGGCGATGTGGTGCTGCGCCGCCTGGCCCAGGCCCTGCAGGCCCAGACCGGCCCGGCGGGCTATTTCGCGGCACGCTATGGCGGCGAGGAGTTCTGTGTGCTGTTGACGGGCGCGAGCCTGCCGACGGCCCTGGCCTGGGCCGAGACCCTGCGTGCCGATATCGCCGCGATGCTCTGGGATGAGCTGGCGGGCGGTCTGTCCCAGGTCACCCTGTCGATCGGTCTGGCGGCTTTGGAACCCGGCGAGGCCGGACTGGCCCTGCTGACACGGGCCGATGCGGCGCTGTACCGGGCCAAGGCCCAGGGGCGCAACCGCGTTCAGGCCTGAGGCGCGCGCCCTTCAGTCCTGCTTGTCCAGCCACACGCCCAGACCCTGGGCGTTGAGTTCCACATCCATGGCCAGCAGCTCGGTCTGGCGCGCCGGGCTCAAGGTGCAGCCATGTGCCGCCAGGCCTTGCAGGTAGAGCGTCAGCAAGGCGTCCTTCAGCGCCTCGTGGCGCAGCGGGTGGCCGCGCAGGCTGCGCGCCGTCTCGGCCATGGAGCGGGCCTGGCTCAGCAGCAGGCCGGCGAGTCGCTGCACCTCATCGGCATGGCCTCCGACCCGGCTGTAATGGGTCAAGAACATCTGCGTCGGCGCATAGCTCAGCAGGCGGGCCACCGAGGTTTCCAGCGCCTCGGGATCGAACTGCACCGGCGTGCTGGTCGGCATGATCCAGGGGCCTAGCGCGGTGTCGAACTCGCGGTAGGACAGGCCGAAGGTGTCGCCGGAGAACCAGCCCTGGCTCCTCGCATCCCAGATGCAATGGTGGTGGCGCGCATGGCCGGGGGTGTCCAGCAGCAGCAACTCCCGTGCGCTTGTGCCGACGGGGATCCTCATGCCGTCCTCGCTGGCCATCACGCGCTCGGCCGGCACGCCGACCAGCCGGCCATAGGAGCGCTGCATCTCCTGCTCGCCATAGACCGCCAGCGCGCCCTCGTACAGCGCGCTCGGATCGACCATATGGCGCACGCCGCGCGGGTGCACCAGCAGCCTGGCGCTCGGCAAGGACTGCATCAGCAGGCCGGCGCCGCCGGCATGGTCCAGATGCACATGGGTCGGTATCACCCAGTCGACCGCATCGGGCCCCAGGCCCAGCTGCTGCAGCGCGGCCAGCAGGCGCGGCACGGCGTGGTTGGTGCCGCAGTCGATGAAGGCGGCGCGGCCGTTCTCGACCAGCAGATAGGCGGCGTCGAAATGGTCGCGCTGAAAGCCGGTGTCGATGGCGTAAATGCCGTCGCCGAGGGCCTGCACAAACTCGGACATGGTCTTGTCTCCTTAGAATCCGTCCAACGATAGCCCGACAGGATCAATGATGGCAGTCAGAGAACTACTGAAGATGGGCGATCCGCGCCTGCTGCGGGTGGCGAAACCGGTCACCGAGTTCGGCACGCCGGCCCTGCGTGAGCTGGTGGCCGATATGCTGGACACGATGAAGGCCGCCAACGGCGCCGGACTGGCCGCGCCGCAGATCGGCGTCGACCTGCAGCTGGTGATCTTCGGCTTCGAGCGCAACGAGCGCTATCCGGACGCGCCGCCGGTGCCGCTGACCGTGCTGATCAACCCGCTCATCACGCCGCTGTCCGACGCGATGGAAGAGGGCTGGGAGGGCTGCCTGTCGGTGCCGGGCCTGCGCGGTGTCGTGCCGCGCCACAGCCAGCTGCGCTACAGCGGCTTCGATCTGGAAGGCCTGCCCATAGAGCGCGAGGCCACGGGCTTCCACGCCCGTGTGGTCCAGCATGAGTGCGACCACCTGCTTGGCGTGCTTTATCCGATGCGCATCAAGGACTTCAGCCGCTTCGGCTACACCTCGGTGCTGTTCCCGGAGCTGGACCCGAACGCCGACGACTGAACGCCGACGGCCAAGCAAAGTTTTGTAAGCAGGTCGGCGCCGCGCGGTCCGCTGGCGTTATAGAGCGGCTATCTGGAGACCAGCATGAAAGCCGCTGCCTTGCCCCGCTTCCCTCGACTTTACTCACTGCTGTTCTGCCTGGCGCTGAGCACCTTGCTGAGCCCCGCCCGGGCCGATGAGGATCCGCCGGCGCGGGCCGGTCGTGTCGCCGAGATCAGCGGCGAAGCCTGGCTGTTCGATGCCGAAGACAAGGAATGGGTGCAGCTGGAGCGCAACCAGACCATAGGCCCGGGCGACCGCCTGCGCACCGATGGGGGCGGTCGCGTCAGCCTGCGGGTCGGCTCGACCAGCCTGTGGCTGGACGAGGGTAGCGATCTGGAATTCAGCCGCCTCGATGACGGCCGCGTCGAACTCCGGCTCGACAAGGGCTCGCTGGCGCTGCGGCTGCGCAACCGCGAAGAGGTCAACGACTACCAGCTGCTGACGCGCGAGGGCCGTTTCAGTGCCGAACGCGAGGGCCTGTACCGCATCGACCAGCTCGAGCGCGGCAGCCGCGCGCTGAACTGGGAGGGCAGCCTGCGCTTTGATTCGCGCGCGCGCGAGGCCGCGCCGGTCTGGCTGCAGGCCGACGAGCAGGCCGAATTCTGGTGGGCCGACGGCCCGCGCACCGAGCGCCAGCGCCTGCAGCGCGACGAGTTCGCCGACTGGCTGCTGGCCCAGCGCGAGGCCGAGGGCCGTCATTTGGCCAGCAGCTATGTCTCGCCCGAGATGACCGGCGCCGAGGAACTGGACCGCCATGGCCGCTGGGAGCAGAGCAGCGAGTACGGCCCGCTGTGGACGCCCACTGTAGTGGCGGTCGACTGGGCGCCTTATCGCTATGGACGCTGGGGCTGGACGCGCGCCTGGGGCTGGAGCTGGATCGATGCCGCGCCCTGGGGCTTCGCGCCCTTCCACTATGGCCGCTGGGTGCATCACGGCGGGCGCTGGTGCTGGGCGCCCGGCGCCTATGTGGCACGGCCGGTCTATGCGCCGGCCCTGGTGGCCTGGGTTGGTGGGCCGGCGGTCAGCGTCGGCATCCATATTGGCGGCGGCCGGCCGCCTCCGCCGCGCTATGGCTGGTATCCGCTGGCGCCGCGCGAGGCCTATCTGCCCGCTTATCGCCACAGCCCCGGCTACTGGCAGCGGGTCAACCGCGAGCATGGCCATGGCTGGCAGGGCCGCCCCGAGCATCGCCGCCATCGCAATATCGATGTGCCCGGCGCCGTCAGCCTGCTGCCCGAGCAGGGCCGCGGCCGGCCTTCGCCCTTCAATCCCGGCCAGATGGGGCCGCTGCGGCCGGTGACCCAGGTGCCGGGGCGTGGCGAACTGCCGCAGTGGCAGGTGCCGCGCGTGCGCCCGCCCCAGGCCATCGTCGAGCCCCGGCCGCCGCGTGAGCGCCCCGACCGCCCCGAGCGCATTGACCGGGTCGATCGGATCGATCGCAACGAACGCTTTGAACGCATCGAACGTCCCGATCGGGGCGACCGGGCTGAGCGCGGCGAGCGCTTCGAGCGACCGGGCTGGACGAGCCGACCCGGCCGACCGGCCGATGGCGTCGGGCCGCCGCGCCCGACGCCGAATCCGAATGCGGGGCGCTCCGATGAGCCGCTGCCGCCCCGCGAGTTCCATGGTCGGCCGCCCGGCTTCGAGCCGCGCGTCCCCGGGCGTTTCCAGGAGCGTGGCGCCGAGCCGCGGCCGCAGCCCCAGATCGGCATCCCGGCCCCGCCGCGCGGCATCGAGCGGCCGCAGCGTGAGGCCGAGCCGGCGCGGCCGCCGCAGGTGCAGCAGCCGCAGGTGCAGCCGCCACAGGAGCGCGGCCCGCAGCGCGGGCGCGGCGAGTGGACCGGTGGGCCGGGCCGGCGCGGCGAGCAGGCTCAGTGAGTCAGAGCAGGGGCCGCAAGGCCCGCCAGACCTGGCCCAGCATCAGCGGATGGGCCTTGGCCAGTGGGTGGATGCGGTCGCCCTGGAACCAGCTCTCGGCGTCCGGCCGGTCGGCCACGCCCGCCAGCAGAAAGGGCGTCAGCGCGGTCTTCTCGGCCCGCGCCACCGCTTCGAACAGCGCGGCGAAATCGCGCCCGTAGCTGGCGCCATAGTTCGGCGGCACCTGCATGCCGACCAGCAGCACCTTGGCGCCGGCGGCCTTGCCGGCGCGCACCATGGCCTGCAGGTTCTCGCGTGTCATCGACAAAGGCAGGCCGCGCAGCGCGTCATTGCCACCCAGCTCGATGATCAGGTGCGTGGGCTTGTGCTGGCTCAGCAGGGCCGGCAGGCGTGAACGCCCGCCCGAGCTGGTGTCGCCGCTGATGCTGGCGTTGATCACCTGGGCCGCCAGTTTCTCGTCCTTGAGTTTTTGCTCCAGCAGCGCGACCCAGCCGCTGCCGCGCGCAATGCCATACTCGGCCGACAGGCTGTCGCCCAGCACGACGATGCGGCGCGGTGATGTGCCGGCCGCGGTCTGCGCAAGACCTGGCACCGCGATCAGCAAGGCCGGCAGGCTACAGTGTTGAATCCATTGACGACGTTTCATCCCGATCCGAATCCTATGTCTGAAGTGATTTCCGCAGCGATTGTTGAGGTCGACCACGTCGGCAAGCAGGTGCAGGACGCGACCGGCGTGCTGACGATTCTGCATGACATCTCGTTCACGCTGGCCGCGCGCGAATCGGTGGCCATCGTCGGCGCCTCGGGCTCGGGCAAGAGCACCTTGCTGGCCATCCTCGCCGGCCTGGACACCCCCAGCAGCGGCACGGTGCGTCTGGCCGGCCAGGATCTGTTCGTGCTGGACGAGGACCAGCGCGCCGCCCAGCGCGCGCTGCACATCGGTTTTGTGTTCCAGAGCTTTCAGCTGCTGGGCAATCTGACCGCGCTGGAGAATGTGATGCTGCCGCTGGAGCTGCGCGGCGAGCGCGAGGCCCGGGCGCTGGCCACGCAGATGCTGCAGCGGGTCGGCCTCGGTGAGCGGCTCGGGCACTATCCGCGCGTGCTGTCCGGTGGCGAGCAGCAGCGGGTGGCGCTGGCGCGGGCCTTTGTGCAGCGCCCGGCCGTGCTGCTGGCCGATGAGCCGACCGGCAGCCTGGACTTCGCGACCGGCGCGGCGGTGATGGCGCTGATGTTCGAGATGAACCGCGAGGCCGGCACCACCTTGGTGCTGGTGACGCACGATCCGGCGATCGCGGCGCGCTGCCAGCGCCAGCTGCGCATCGAAGCGGGGCGCCTGGCCACGGTCTGATGTTCGATTAGTGCAAGCCTGCAGCGTTTGTGTCCATTGAGAAGCGCGCCGGCGCCGGCTACGCTTGGCCGATGGTGAATCCTCCCGCCGCGATCCGCACCCAGGTCGCCATCATCGGCGCCGGCCCGGCCGGCCTGCTGCTCGGCCAGTTGCTGGCCAAGGCCGGTATCGCCAACATCATCATCGAACAGCGCAGCCGCGCCCATGTGCTGTCGCGCATCCGTGCCGGCGTGCTGGAACCGGGCACGGTGGCTTTGCTGGACGAGGCCGGGGTCGGCCAGCGCATGCACCGCGAGGGCTTGCCGCATGGCGGTTTCGAGCTGTGCATAGACGGCCGCCTGCAGCGCATCGATCTGCAGGCGCTGACCGGCAAGCAGGTGATGATTTACGGCCAGACCGAGCTGACCCGCGACCTGATGGACGCGCGCACCGAGGCCGGGCTGGAGAGCGTCTATGAGGCCCAGCAGGTCGAGGTGCTGGACTTCGACGGCCGGCAGCCAAGGGTGCGCTTTGTCCAGGACGGCCAGGCCCGCGAGCTGCGCTGCGACTTCATCGCCGGCTGCGACGGTTTTCACGGCGTCTGCCGCGCCAGCGTACCGCCCGCGCTGCTGACCACCCACGAGAAGGTCTATCCCTTCGGCTGGCTGGGCGTGCTGGCCGACGTGCCGCCGGTTTCGCCCGAGCTGATCTATGTGCGGCATGAGCGTGGCTTTGCGCTGTGCAGCCAGCGCAGCGCGACGCGCAGCCGCTACTACCTGCAGTGCGACAGCCAGGCGCGGGTCGAGCAATGGTCGGACCAGGCCTTCTGGGACGAGCTGCGCCGGCGCCTGCCGGCCGCCGAGGCGGCGCGCCTGGTGAGCGGGCCGGCGCTGGAGAAGAGCATCGCGCCGCTGCGCAGCTTCGTGGCCGAGCCGATGCGCTTCGGCCGCCTCTTCCTGGCCGGCGATGCCGCCCATATCGTGCCGCCGACCGGGGCCAAGGGCCTGAACCTGGCGGCCTCCGATGTGGCCTATCTGTGGCAGGCGCTGGCCGATTTCTACCGTGGCAGCGAGCTGGGTGTCGATCATTACTCGCAGCGCTGCCTGCAGCGGATCTGGAAGGCCGAGCGCTTTTCCTGGTGGATGACCACGCTGCTGCACCGCTTCCCCGATCAGCCGGCCTTCGATGCCCGGCTTCAGCAGGCCGAGTTGAGCTATCTGCTCGAATCGGCCCATGGCCGCGGCATGATCGCCGAGAACTATGTCGGCCTGCCGCTCTGACGAGCACCTCCAGGAGAGCCAGATGCAATTCAAGCCGGTGCCGGCGGGCGTCTACCCCGCGCTGATCTACCCGCCCTACAAGTCCACGCGCAGCCGCGGGCCCGCGCAGCCGCCCTTGCGCATCGACGCGCCGGTCGTGACGACGCAAGGCCTGACCCTGGCCCGCGCGCTGCTGGGCCCGCTCGATGCCGATCTGACCCGCCAGGGCGCGGCCGCGCCGCTGGGCGAGAAGATCGTCGTGAGCGGCCGGGTGCTGGACGAGGATGGCCGGCCGGTGCGCGACTCGCTGATCGAGGTCTGGCAATGCAATTCGGCGGGCCGCTACTGGCACAAGAAGGACCAGCATGCCGCGCCGCTGGACCCCAACTTCTTCGGCCTGGGCAAGCTGATGACGGACGGAGAGGGCCGCTACCGCTTCATCACGATCAAGCCGGGGCCCTATCCCTGGGGCAATCATGACAAGGCCTGGCGTCCGGCCCATATCCATTTCTCGCTGTTCGGCAATGTGATGGCCCAGCGCCTGGTCACGCAGATGTACTTCCCCGCCGACCCGCTGTTCGACCACGACCCGATCTTCCAAAGCATTGCCGATGCGGAAGCGCGCGAGCGCCTGATCGCCCGCTTCAGCATGGAGGACACGGTCGGCGCCGAGATGCTGGGCTATCGCTTCGACATCGTGCTGCGCGGCAGCGCGGCCACCCCCTTCGGCCTGTGAGCCGCCAGGAGCTTGCTATGCCCGACCACGATTGCCTGCTGACAAGTTCGCAAACCATAGGCCCGTTCCCGCATGAGGCCTGGCACTGGGCCGCCTCGGCCCAGCCGGGCGCTGTGGCGGGGGCTGTGGCCGTGGTGATCGCGGGCCGCCTGCTCGACGGCGCCGGCGAGCCCGTCAATGACGGCTGGATCGAGGCCTGGACCCCGGGCGTGGCCGAGGCCGGCCCGCTGCCGGGCTTTCGCCGCGTGGCCACCGGCGAGCAGGGCGAGTTCGTGCTGCGGCTGAGCCCGGCCGTCGGCCATGGCGAGCCGGCGGCTCATATCACGGTGTTTGCGCGCGGCCTGCTGAAGCACCAGTTCAGCGCGGTCTTCCTGGCCGATGCCGCCGGTCTGGCCGACTCGGCGCTGCTGGCCCAGGTGCCCGGGGCGCGCCGCGCCAGCCTGCTGGCGCTGCCCGACGCGGCGCCGGGACATTACCGCTGGGACATCCGCCTGCAGGGTGAGGGCGAGACGGTGTTCTTCGACTACCGCTGAGCACGACGGCGCAGCCGCCGCAGGCGCTCGCCGCGTATCACCGCCCACCAGCCGATATAGACCGCCAGATAGGCCAGCGCGCCCAGCAACAGGCCGGCCAGCGGCAGGCCGATCAGCAGCGGCTTGCCCAGCGCCTGGATCCAGCCCAGCAGGGCCGGGCCCCAGCTCAGCGGCGCGGTCCAGTCGATTTCCAGCATCGCCGGCGTCGCGATCGGTCCATCATGGCCCGAGGCCATCCGGCCCAGCAGGATGGCCAGGCTCCAGATCGGCACCAGGGTGAAGGGATTGGTCAGCCAGGTGGCGGCAATCGCCGCCGCGACATTGGCGCGGCAGGCGATCGCCACGACGGCCGCCAGCACCATCTGCGTCGGCAGCGGGATCACACCGACGGCAAGTCCCAGGCCCACGCCCAGCGCGACACGGCGGCGGTGCGCAACCCACAGCCAGGGCCGCGGCGACAGGTAGTGGCCCAGCCACTTCAGCCCCGGGGTCTTGGCCAAGGTGTCGGGATGGGGCAGCAGTCGGCGAGCAAGACGGGTGGCGGGCATGGGCTGCGCTTGGGCGTTTCCAGAGACGAAAAAAAACCGCGCTCGCCGGGGGCGTCGCGCGGTTTAGGCTCAACTCAACTCAGTTGGCGAACTTGTAGTCGGTCTTGGCCTTGGTCTTCAGCTCTTGCTGGAAGTTGGCGATCTTCTGCTGGCTCAGGCGCTGCACGATCTGCGGCTTGACGTCGTCGAAGGCCGGGAACTGGGCCTCGCGGGTGTCTTCCAGCTTGATGATGTGGAAGCCGAACTGCGACTTGACCGGCTCCTGTGTCATCTCGCCCTTCTTCAAGGCCGTCAGCGCCTGGCTGAACTCGGGCACATAGCTGCCCGGGTTGGCGAAATCGAGGTCGCCGCCATTGGCCGCCGAGCCCGGATCCTTGGAGTTCTTGCTGGCCAGTTCTTCGAACTTGGCGCCGCCCTTGATCTGCGCGATCAGGGCCTTGGCGTCTTCTTCCTTCTCGACCAGGATATGGCGGGCACGGTATTCGGTGCCGCTGTTCTGGGCCTTGAACTTGTCGTACTCGGCCTTGGCTTCGGCATCGGTGACGCCGTTCTTCTTGCCGAAATCAGCGAACAGCTCGCGGATCAGGATGCTCTGGCGGGCCAGTTCCATCTGCGCCTTGTAGTCGGCGCTGGCCGGGATGCCGCGCTTCTCGGCCTCCTGGATGAAGATCTCGCGCAGCACGACCTCGTCCTTGACCTGGGCTTCCAGCTCGGGCGTGCGTTGCTGCTGGCCGCTCTTGGTGACCTGGTTGATCAGCAGGTCGACGCGGGCCTTGGGCACCGGCTTGCCATTGACGGTGGCGACGTTTTGCGCACTGGCCGTCACGGGCACGAGCGCAGCGGACAGGGCCGCGACAGTGGCGGCGAGCACAAACTTCTTCATGGACATGGGCAGCAAAGGTAGAAAAATGCGCCTGACGGCGCGGGGTGCGGGAGAGTCAGCTTTCGTCCGGTGCGCGGGCGTCGATCGCCAGCGCATGGATGCCTTGCTGCATCAACTCAGCCAAGGAATGATATACGAGCTGATGGCGGGCCACCCGCGAGCGGCCGATGAAGCGCTCGCTGACGATGCTGACGTGGTAGTGGCCGCCCTCGCGGGCACCGGCATGGCCGGCGTGCTGGGCACTGTCGTCGCGCAAGCTCAGCAGGCTGGGTTGCAGGGCCGCGCGCAGGCGGCGTTCGATCTCTTCGAGCATGCTCATGGCTTGGGCTCGGGGCGGAAGTCTATCGAGGCCGAGTTGATGCAAAAGCGCTCGCCGGTCGGCTCGGGGCCGTCGGGGAAGACATGGCCCAGATGCGAGCCGCAGTTGTTGCAGCGCACCTCGACCCGCACCATGCCGTGGCTGCGGTCGACGATGCGCTCCACCACCTCGCTATTGACCGGGGCGTAATAGCTGGGCCAGCCGCAGCCGGCGTCGAACTTGGTGTCGGCCTCAAACAGCGGCGTGCCGCAGCCCACGCACTGGTACTTGCCGGCTTCCCAGTGGTCCCAGTACTTGCCGGTGAAGGCGCGCTCGGTGCCGGCCTGGCGGGCCACCTGGTACTGCATGGCGTCGAGCTGCTCGCGCCACTCGGCCTCGGTCTTCTTGATGGGGTAGTCGTGATCGCTCATGGTCGCTCCAGTGTAGCCAGCGGCCCGTGCCCGCGCCGCTGCGGGGTCTTGCGGCCTTACTGCAGGCGGAACACCGAGACGACCTCGGTCATGCGGGCGGCCTGGTACTTCAGGCTCTCGGCCGCCGCCGCGCTCTGCTCGACCAGCGCGGCGTTCTGCTGGGTCACCTGGTCAAGCTGGGACACGGCTTCGCCGACTTGGTCAATGCCCTGGCTCTGCTCGGCGCTGGCGGCGCTGATCTCGGCGATCAGGTCGGTGACGCGCTTGACCTGGCCGACGATGTCGCCCATGGTCTTGCCGGCATTGGCGGCCAGCGCGCTGCCGGCCTCGACCTTGGCCACGCTGTCGCCGATCAGGCTCTTGATCTCCTTGGCCGCCTGCGCGCTGCGCTGTGCCAGCGTGCGCACCTCGCCGGCCACTACTGCGAAGCCGCGGCCCTGCTCGCCGGCGCGGGCGGCCTCGACGGCCGCGTTCAGCGCCAGGATATTGGTCTGGAAGGCAATGCCGTCGATCACGCCGATGATGTCGCTGATCTTGCGCGAGGCGGCGCTGATCTGCTCCATGGTGCTGACCACCTGGCCGACCACCGAGCCGCCCTGGGCCGCGACGCCCGAGGCGCTGGTGGCCAGCTGGTTGGCGGTGCGGGCGGTTTCGGCGTTCTGCTTGACGGTGGCTGTCAGCTCCTCCATCGAGGCGGCAGTCTGCTCCAGATTGGCGGCCTGCTCCTCGGTGCGCTGGGAGAGGTCGGCATTGCCGCTCGCGATCTCGGCGGTGCCGGTGGCGATCGAGTCGCTGCTGGCGCGCACCTGGGCGACGATGCTCACCAGGCTGTCGTTCATGCGCTTGAGTGCGCCCAGCAGCTGGCCGGTCTCGTTCGTGCCCTTGACCTCGATGCGCGAACTGAGGTCGCCGCCGGCCACCGCCTCGGCCACCTTGACCGCCTCGGCCAGCGGCGTGACGATGGAGCGCACCAGCAGCCACGCGATCGCCATGCCCACGCCCACCACCAGCAGCGCGCCGATGCCACCCATCCACAGCAGGCCGGCGCGTGCCGCCGCGGCCTGTGCATCGGCCCGCTCGGCTTTTTGCTCCTGCAGCTTGACGAAGTCCTCGATGGCGCCCAGATAGCGGCCGACGGCGGGCGCGTACTCGTCGCGGATGATGGCCTGGGCGCCGGCCTGGTTGCCGCCGGCGCCGGCCTCGCGCGCCTTCTTGCTGGCGGCCAGCAGCGCGCCGCCATGGCCGACGATGATCTTCAGCTGGGCCTGATCCTCCGGTGTCTGGGCCTGCTTGGTGATCTCCTCGCGCAGCTTCTGCACCCTTGGGGTGTCGGTGGCCATCGGTTCCTTGAAGAGCTCGCCGACGGCCGGGTCGGCGCTGATCGAGGCGGCCATGCTGCGCGTCACCGCGACCTGGGTCATGCCCTGCCAGCGCACCGACTGGCGTATCAGGTCCTGGGCCTGGTCGATCGCGGTGTTCGCCTCGCGGGCGATCACCTGGCCGCGGTAGAGGGTCAGGCCTCCGACCAGCAACATGGCCAGCAGCAGCAGCGCGATGGCGCCGGAGAGTTTGCGGGCAAGACCGAGGTTGTTCAGGTTCATGCGGACTCCAGCATCAAGGCGTGCACCGATTCTGAGCATGCACGCCCGATTTGCCAACTGATGCGGGGCAGGCGACGTGCGATGCTCACGAAACGCCGGTGAATACCCCTAGGCCACCGGTGCCGGCTGTGTAACTCCGGTGACTATGGCCGGTCGGATGCGAGGTTTAAACTGATTCGAACAGGCCTGCCGAGGCCACACAAAGACAGGAGACCGCCGATGGCGCTGATGGGTCAAATGATGACCATGCCCTTGCTGATTTCGTCGCTGATCCAACATGCGGCGCGGCATTCGGGCGATACCGAAATCGTCAGCAAACGCTGTGAAGGCGATCTGCACCGCTACACCTGGCGGGATGCCGAGCGGCGCTCGCGCCAGGTCGCCCAGGCGCTGGGCCGGCTGGGGCTGGCGCCGGGCGACCGGGTCGCGACGCTGGCCTGGAACGGCTACCGCCATCTGGAGCTTTATTACGGCAGCTCGGGCTCCGGCCTGGTGTGCCACACGATCAATCCGCGACTCTTCCCCGAGCAGATCGTCTGGATCGCCCAGGATGCCAATGACCAGGTGCTGTGCTTCGACCTGGGCTTTCTGCCCCTGGTCGAGAAGCTCTGCACCCAGCTGCCCGGCATCCGCCACTATGTGCTGATGAGCGACCGCGCCCATATGCCGGCCGCCAGCAGCATCCCGAATCTGCTGTGCTATGAAGACCTGGTCGAGGCCGAGGACGGGAATTACCGCTGGCCCGAGTTCGACGAGAACACCGCCTCCAGCATCTGCTACACCTCGGGCACGACCGGCCACCCCAAGGGCGCCGTCTACAGCCACCGCTCCAGCGTGCTGCATGCCTACGGTTCGGCGCTGCCCGATGCGATGGACTGCTCCAGCAAGGACGTGATCCTGCCGGTGGTGCCGATGTTCCACGTCAATGCCTGGGGCCTGCCCTACAGCAGTGCCATCGTCGGCGCCAAGCTGGTGTTCCCCGGCCCGCATCTGGATGGCAAATCGCTGTACGAGCTGTTCGAGACCGAAGGCGTGACCTTCAGCGCCGGTGTGCCCACGGTCTGGCTGGGCTTGCTGAATTATGTGAAGAGCAATGGCCTGAAGTTCAGCAGCTTCAAGCGCACGGTGATCGGCGGCTCGGCCTGCCCGCCGGCGATGCTGGCCAGCCTGATGGATGACTTCGGCGTCGAGGTCATCCACGCCTGGGGCATGACCGAGCTCTCGCCGCTGGGCACGCTGTCCAAGCTGACCTCCAAGCAGCTCGCGCTGCCGGCCGAGCAGCAGCGCCGCATCCTGGAGAAGCAGGGCAAGGTGATTTACGGCATCGATATGGCGGTGATCAACGACGAGGGTCAGGCCTTGCCCTGGGACGCGCAGAGCTCGGGCAATCTGGTGGTGCGCGGTCACTGGGTCATCAGCAGCTATTTCGGCGAGCCGCGCTCGCCGCTGGTGACGGTGGACGGCCAGCCCGGCTGGTTCCCGACCGGCGATGTGGCGACCATCGATGCCGACGGCTTCATGCAGATCACCGACCGCAGCAAGGACGTCATCAAGAGCGGCGGCGAGTGGATCAGCTCCATCGATCTCGAAAACATCGCAATGGCCCATCCGGCCGTGCATGAGGCGGCGGCCATCGCCTGCGCCCATCCGAAGTGGGACGAGCGGCCGCTGCTGGTGGTGGTCAAGAAGCCGGACACCCAAGTCACGCGCGAGGAACTGCTGGCCTTCTTCGAGGGACGTATCGCCAAATGGCAGATCCCCGACGATGTGGCTTTCGTGGCCGAGATCCCGCACACCGCCACCGGCAAGATACAGAAGCTCAGGCTGCGCGAGCAGTTCAAGAGCCACCGACTGCCCGGCGCCTGATCCCCGGGCAAACCGCAGGCTGCTTTGCCCGCGCCGCCTCTTAAGCTCTACACGCCTTGCAAACCACAAAGGAGACAACGATGTACAGCAGCAAGCACGTCCTGAAGTTCACCGCAGCGGCCGCCCTGGTGCTGGCCGGCTCCGCAGCGCTCGCTCAAAAGGGCGAGACGGTCAAAATTGCCTGGATCGATCCCTTGTCCGGCCTGATGGCGCCGGTGGGGCAGAACCAGGTCAAGAGCTTCCAGTTCTTTGCCGAGAAGTTCAACGCCAGCAATCCGGCCGGCGTCAAGTTCGAGATCATCGCGATCGACAACAAGCTGAGCCCGGCCGAGTCGCTGAACGCGCTGAAGTCCGCCATCGACCAGGGTGTGCGCTATGTGACCCAGGGCAATGGCTCGGGCGCGGCGCTGGCCATCATCGATGCGGTCAACAAGCACAACGAGCGCAATCCCGGCAAGGAGGTGCTGTACCTGAACCACTCGGCCGTCGACCCCGACCTGACCAATAGCAAGTGCAGCTACTGGCATTTCCGCACCGACGCCGACACCTCGATGAAGATGGAGGCGATGACCACCTTCATGAAGGACCAGCCCGATATCAAGAGCGTCTTCCTGCTGAACCAGAACTATGCCCACGGCCACCAGGTGGCGCGCTATGCCAAGGAAATGCTGGCCCGCAAGCGCCCCGATGTGAAGATCGCCGGCGAGGACCTGCACCCGCTGGCCGCGGTGCGCGACTTCGCGCCCTATGTGGCCAAGATCAAGGCCAGCGGCGCCGACACCGTGATCACCGGCAACTGGGGCTCGGACCTGGCCCTGCTGGTCAAGGCCGCCAATGAGGCCGGCTACAACGGCAAGTTCTTCACCTACTACGCCGGCGTCACCGGCACACCCACGGCCTTGGGCACCGGCTCGGCCGGCCGCGTCTACCAGATCTCCTACAACCACTACAACATGGGCGGCCAGATGTCCAAGTGGCAAAAGGAGTTCCAGGACAAGTTCAACTCGGACTTCTATACCGGCAGCGTGATCCATATCTACACCCTGCTGGGCGAGGCCTTCGCCAAGGCCAAGAGCACCGATCCGGTCAAGGTGGCCGCGGTGCTGGAGGGCATGAAGACCAAGAGCTTCAATGGCGAGGTCGAGATGCGCAAGACCGACCACCAGCTGCAGCAGACCCTGTATCTGTCGGTCTGGCAGAAGACCGATGCGAAGAACACCTACAGCCCCGAGAAGACCGGCATGACCTTTGTGCCGGTGCGCACCTTCGAGCCCTATGTGTCGAGCACGCCGACCTCCTGCGAGATGAAGCGACCGTCCTGAGTAGGCGTGGCGCTTGGCGCAGATTCTGGCGCCGATCCTGGCGGGGCCATCCTTGGGGTGGCCCCTTTCCTGAGATTCACTGAGATGCCCTGCATTGGCGAGATCCTGTGGACCAATTCCTGATCAATCTGCTGAATGGCCTGTCCTCCGGGCTGCTGCTGTTCATGCTCAGCTCGGGCCTGACGCTGATCTTCAGCATGATGGGCGTGCTGAACTTTGCCCACGCCAGCTTCTATATGCTGGGTGCCTATATCGCCTACACCCTGGTGGGCCTCTTGGGCTTCTGGCCGGCCCTGCTGCTGGCGCCGCTGCTGGTGGGCCTGATCGGCGCGGGCTTCGAGCGCATGGCGCTGCGCCGGGTGCACAAGTTCGGCCATGTGCCCGAGCTTTTGATCACCTTCGGCCTGTCCTATCTGATCCTGGAGCTGGTGCAGCTGATCTGGGGCCGCACGGCGGTGCCGTTCTCGCCGCCGCCCGAGTTACAGGGCCCGGCCTTCACCTTCATCCAGAACCCCGCCAGCGGTCTGAGCTTCGCGCTGGGCGAGGCCGGCGCCGGCGTGTGCAGCGCGGCCGGCGTGATCTGCTCCAAGTTTCCGCTGACCCGCGCCTTCATGATGCTGGTGGCCCTGGCGATGCTGGTGGCGCTGTGGCTGCTGCTGACCCGCACCCGCATCGGCCTGGTGATCCAGGCTGCGCTGAAGCATCCCGAGATGGTCGAGGCGCTGGGGCACAACGTGCCGCGCGTCTTCATGCTGGTGTTCGGCAGCGGCTGCGCGCTGGCGGCGCTGGCCGGCGTGATCGGCGGCATCACCTTCGTCACCGAGCCCTCGATGGCCGTCATCGTCGGCTCCATCATCTTCGTGGTCGTGGTGGTCGGCGGGGTCGGCTCGCTGGCGGGGGCCTTTGTCGGCTCCATCCTGATCGGCCTGCTGCAGACCCTGCCGCTGACCGTCGACGGCTCGCTGGCCACCTTGTTCAAGCTGGGCCCCGACACCTGGGGCTACCCGGTGCTGAAACTGAGCCTGGCCCAGGTGGCGCCCATCCTGCCTTATCTGCTGATGGTGCTGATCCTGATCTTCCGCCCCAAGGGCTTGATGGGCACGCGAGACGAATGAGATGACGACACGCACACGCGCCTCGGGCCCCCATTACCACTTCAAGCCCTACAACGTCGGCCGCTGGATCATCTGGGGCCTCTATGCCCTGGTCCTGCTGGTGTCGCCGCTGATCTGGACCTCGGGTCTGTCCCACACCATGCTCTCGCAGATGGGCATAGGCATCATCGCCTGCCTGGCCTACAACCTCTTGCTGGGCCAGGGCGGCATGCTGAGCTTCGGCCATGCGGTCTACAGCGGCCTGGGTTCCTTTCTGGCCATCCACACGCTGAACCAGGTCTCTGCCGGCGCCTGGGCTGTGCCGGTCAGCCTGATCCCGCTGGTCGGCGGACTGGCGGGCCTGTTCTTCGCGGCGCTGTTCGGCTATGTGTCGACCAAGAAGTCGGGCACGCCCTTCGCGATGATCACGCTGGGCCTGGGCGAGCTGATCTGGTCGATGTCGCTGATGCTGCCCGAGTTTTTCGGTGGCGAGGGCGGCATCAGCGGCAACCGCGTGGTCGGCAAGCCGGTGATGGGCATCACGTTCGGGCCGCAGATCCAGGTCTACTACCTGATCGCGGTCTACTGCTTTGTCTGCACTGCGGCGCTGTTCGCGCTGACCCGCACACCGCTGGGCCGCATGCTCAACGCCGTGCGCGACAACCCCGAGCGGGTCGAATTCATCGGCTACGACACGCAGTGGGTGCGCTTTCTGGCCTTCATGATCTCGGGCTTCTTCGCCGGCATTGCCGGCGGCCTGGGCGCGATCAATTTCGAGATCGTCACGGCCGAGGTGGTGGGGGCGCTGCGCTCGGGCGCCTATCTGCTGTTCACCTTTCTGGGCGGCGCGACCTTCTTCTTCGGCCCCATCATCGGCGCGGTGCTGATGGTGCTGGCGGGGGTGCTGCTGTCCGAGTTGACCTCGGCCTGGCTGCTCTATCTGGGCCTGATCTTCCTGTTCATGGTGATGTATGCGCCGGGCGGCTTTGCGGCGCTGATCATGATGAATCTGCGCGTCGCGGCCTTTGGCAAACTGGGTCGGCTCTGGACCTCCTATCTGGCCCTGGGCGGCACCGCGCTGGCGATGCTGATCGGCGCTGCGGCGATGGTGGAGATGCTCTACCACTGGCAGCTCAATGCCGCGCTAGGCCCGGAGCTGAGCTTCATGGGCGTGAGCCTGAACAGCGAACGCATCGACGCCTGGTTCGGCGCCTCGATGCTGCTGCTGGTGGGCCTGGGCCTGTTCGAGCTGTCGCGCCGGCAGTTCAAGCGCGAATGGGACCAGACCCAGGAAGAGATCGAGAAAGAGATCAAACGCCGGGAGACCCTGTGAGCAAGAGCGAATTCGCGTTGGAGTTGCTGGACGTGCATAAGCGCTTCGGCAAGAGCGAGATCATCCGTGGCGCGCAGCTGCAGGTGCGGCCCGGCGAGCGCATCGCCATCATCGGTCCGAACGGCGCCGGCAAGAGCACGCTGTTCAACTTGATCAGCGGCCGCTTCGCGCCCAGCAGCGGCGAGATCCGGCTCAACGGCGCGCGCATCGATGGCCGAAAGCCCTATGAGATCAGCCGCCTGGGCCTGTCGCGCAGCTTCCAGGTGTCCAATCTGTTCACACGGCTGTCGGTATTCGAGAACATCCGCTGCGCGGTGCTGTGGAGCATGGGCTATCGCTATGCCTTCTGGAAGTTCCTGGCCGATCTGGACGATGCCAATGACCGTGCCGACCAGGTGCTGGAGATGATCAAGCTGGATAAGAAGCGCGATGTGCTGGCCACCAATCTGACCTATGCTGAGGCGCGGGCGCTGGAGATCGGCATCACGATCGCCGGCGGCGCCGAGGTGGTGCTGCTCGACGAGCCGACCGCCGGCATGAGCAAGAGCGAGACCAAGCGCTTCATCCAGCTGATCCGCGAGGTCACCGAGGGCAAGACGCTGCTGACCGTGGAGCACGATATGGGTGTGGTGTTTGGCTTGGCCGACAAGATCGCGGTGCTGGTCTATGGCGAGGTGATCGCCTTCGACACGCCCGAGGCGGTGCGCGCGAACGCGCGGGTGCAGGAAGCCTATCTGGGCTCGGTGCTGGCCGAGCAGCAGGCCGCCGCGGGAGTGCCGGCATGACCCGCGCGCTCAAGCTCGACAACGTCCACGCCTTCTACGGCAAGAGCCATGTGCTGCACGGCGTCAGCATGGAGGTGCGCCCCGGCGAGATCGTCAGTCTCTTGGGCCGCAACGGCTCGGGCCGCTCGACCACGGTCAAGACCATCATGGGCCAGGTCGACGGCACGGGCTCGATCCAGTTCGGCGGCAAGGAACTGCTTGGGAAAAAGGCCTATGAGATCGCCCATCAAGGCATAGGCTATGTGCCCGAGAACCGCGACATCTTCCCCAAGCTGACCGTGCACCAGAACCTGCTGCTGGGTCAGAAGAGCGGCGCGAAAACGCCGCGCTGGGGCTTCGACGATATGTACGGCATGTTTCCGCGCCTGAAGGAGCGCCAGCACACCGAGGCCGGCGTGCTCTCCGGCGGCGAGCAGCAGATGCTGACCCTGTGCCGCACGCTGATGGGCGACCCCGACCTGATCATGATCGACGAGCCCACCGAAGGCCTGGCACCCAAGATCGTCGAGCTGGTGGCCGAATACCTGAAGGAACTCAAGCGCCGCGGCATCGCCGTGCTGCTGGTCGAGCAGAAGCTGGCCATCGCAATGGAAATCTCCGAACGCTGCTATGTGATGGGCCACGGCCGCATCGTGTTCGAGGGCACGCCGGCGGATCTGCGCGGGAATGCCTATATCCGCAAGGAGTGGTTGGAGGTGTGAGGAGCGGCGGTCGCACAGAGCTGGCCGCCACTCGACAGTGGTCAAGCGTCAGGAGGGGACTTCAACCGCAGTGACATCGAGTCGAAGTCAACAGAGCGCTGGTCAAAGCGAAACAGATCGGCCGTGCTACCTGTTTGAACGAAACCGGCTTTCTCGTAGAGCCTGACTGCCGGGGCATTCGACGCAATCACCTGCAGGTCGATCCAGTCAATCCACCCCTGCTCGGCAGCCCATTGTGTGGCCGTGTCTAACAGTTGCCGGCCCAGACCCGTCCCTCTGCGATTGCGGTCGACTCCCATACCCAGCAGACAGCGATGTCGTGTGTACGGGAGAGGGTGGTCGCGCAGATCGACATGACCCACTATCCGACCCGCATCGCTCATCGCGACCCAGGCCCGGCGCCACCCCGGGCCGTCGGTCGCTGTGGACAAGGCAGACCTGAAGCGTTCAGCACGGTCTCCGTCAAAGCGGCAGTCCACAGCCGCCAGCGGTTGGAATAAAGAAGTGTTCCCGATCCCGTTGTCGCAGAGGTGATCATTCATATAGGCGGCGAACGCTGGGAATTGATCGACTTGCAGCACGACGATGTCATAGGCCATCGTGCAAGTGTGCCATCGGCCATCGGTCGGGCGTTGTCACTGCCGGCCCCTGGGGAAAGACCTGACCCCACCAGTCCGCCAATCGCAGGCGCTTTGGATAAGACAATAGGGCGGATGCAGACCCCGACCGCCTCCGAGTTGCTTTGTTACCGCCGTGGTCGCCGGGCCATGCCATCCGGTGCCACGGGCTGTGCCGGCGCATGAGGGCTGAACGCAGGCGCCGGATGACGGCGCTGGGGCTCTCCCTGCTGATCCATGCGCTACTGTTGAGCCTGAGCTTCGGCGGCGACGGGCCGGGGCTACCGGGTCTGGTCTTCCCCTGGCAGGAGCGGCGCGCCGAGGCGCCGGACTTGCGCGTCGTGCTGACCCAGGCGCCGCAGACAGCAGCGCTGGCGCCCGCGGCCGCGCCGGCCGAAGCTGCGGAGGCGGCCCCTGAACCTGCCGCGGCTCCTGAGCCGGCGCCGCCCGAGTTGCCCGCGCCGGCCCCACAGCAGACGGTGGCGGCGGTCGCCAGCCTGTCGCTGATGGCGCCCGAAGCGATGATGTCGGCGGAGCCGCCTGTGGCCGACCCCAGCCCCGATGAGCCTGCCGCCGCTGCCGAGCCGATCCCGCCGACGCTTCGGGCACCGCCCGACGTGATCCGCGCGCTGCGGCCTGATCACACCTCCTGGGCCTTGCCGGCCGTGCCGGCGACGCTGCCGCTGCTGCCGGCCATCGCGGTGGCACCCAGTGCCTCCAGCCCGCAGACCCGCGAGCTGCGTGCGGCCACCACGATGGCGGCACCGGTGCCCGTCGACGCGATGGCCGCGACGCGCGCACCGGAGTTGGCCGTGCTGGATCGCGTCGGGGGACGAGCGGCCCAGGAGTTGGAGGCCAGGCTGGAAGCCGCGCGGCAGGAGGCGGCACGCCAGGAAGCAGCCCGGCAGGACGCACTGCGGGCCGAGGCCCTGCGCCAGGAGGCCATCCGGCAGGCTGCCGCGCGGCAAGAGTCCGCGCGCCTGGAGACCCAGAAGCGCGAGGCGCAAGCCATGGCGCGGCGGGCGGAGGCCGAGCAGGCCGCCAGACAAGAGGCAGCGCGGCAGGAGGCTGCGCGCCAGGAGGAGGTCTTGAGGCAGGAGGCTGCTCGCATCGAGGCTCAGCGCCAGGCGACGGCACGCCAGGCTGCGGCTGTGAAAGAGGCTGAGCAGGCGGCGCGTGAGGAGATGGCCCGCCAGGACGCCGCGCGGGCCGAGGCCGCGCGGCTGGCGGCTGCCCAGGCCAAGGCCCAGGCCGAGGCACAGCGCGAAGAGCGGCTGCGGGCGATCGGCCGCCAGCTCGACGAAGAGGCCGCCCGGCGCGACGCCATCGCCGCGCGGCTGCCGCCCTCGGCCAGCAGCATCCGCCGCGGCCGGCTGTTCGGGCGCAGCGATGCCAATTCGGAGCTGGTGCTCTATGCCGAGGCCTGGAGCCGCAAGATAGAACTCAACCAGACCTTCGAGCTGGTGCGCGAGGCGGCCAGGCAGCCGCATGCCGAGCCGCTGGTGACGGTGGCCGTCCGCAGCGATGGCTCGGTGGAGTCGGTGAGCTTTGTGCGCTCCAGCGGGGTGCCGGCGATCGACGCGGCCGTCAGGCGCATCGTCGAGAGCCAGGCCAATTACCCGGCCTTCCCGCCTGCCCTGGCGCGCGAGTTCGATGTGATCGAGATCCGCCGGACCTGGCGCTTCGATATGGCGGTGCGCTTGTACTGATCGCCGCCGGCGGGGATGGCTATCGGCTCAGCCAGCGGTCGACGACATGCAGAAAATTGCCCAGATCCAGCGGCTTGGTCAGGTAGTCGTTGAAGCCTGCGACGCGCCCGCGTTCGATGTCCTGCGGCATCGCGCTGGCGCTGACGGCGACCACCGGGATGGATTGAAGATCCGGGTCGGCGCGCAGCGCGGCCAGCACCGCATAGCCGTCCATCTCGGGCATGTGGATGTCCAGCAGTATCAGCGACGGTCGCTGCGCCGAGGCCAGCGCCAGGCCTTGGGCGGGGCTGCTGGCCGTCAGCACCTGGATCTGGGGCCGCAGCGTCAGCAGCTGCTCCAGCAGGCGCAGATTGACGGGGTTGTCATCGATGCAGAGCACGCTGTGGCTGGGCAGCGGCACGGCGGGCATGGCCGCTGCCGCAGGCGGCTCTGTGGCGGCCGGCGTCGGCCGTGAGCGGCTTGGCAGTTCGAGCCAGAAGGTCGAGCCCTCGCCGAGCGTGCTCTGCACGCCGACGCTGCCGCCCATCAGCTCGGTCAACCGGCGCGTGATGGTCAGGCCGATGCCGGTGCCTTCGATGCTGCCCTGCTCGGCGCCCAGGCGGTTGAAGGGCTGGAACAACTGGTCGATCTGTTGCGTCGACAGACCCCGCCCGGTATCGCTGATGCTGATGCGCCAGCGCCTGCCGTGCGCCGGCTCGGCCGTCAGCCGCACGCTGCCGCCGTCGCGGTTGTACTTGATGGCATTCGACAGCAGGTTCAGCAGGATCTGCTTGACGCGGGTGCGATCGGCATGCAGCTCGGCGTCAAGCGGCAGCTGGGTCTGCAGCTCGATATGGCGCGGCGCGGCCAGCGCTTGCATCAGCTGCACGCAGTCGTCGACCACGGCGGCCAGCGGGACCGGCTCCAGCGCCAGTTGCAGATGGCCGGACTCGATCTTGGCCAGGTCCAGCACCTCGTTGACCAGATCCAGCAGATGCCGGCCGGCCCGCAGGATCTCCTGCACCTGATCAAGCTGCCTGGCTTGCAGCGAGCCATCGTACTGGAGGATCTGGGCGAAGCCGAGGATCGCGTTCATCGGCGTGCGCAGCTCGTGGCTCATGCTCGACAGAAAGTCGGACTTGGCCATGCTGGCGCGCTCGGCCGTTTCCTTGGCGCCCGCCAGTTCCTCGCGCCGGGCCAGTTCCGGGCTGAAGTCGTAGAAGATGTCAAAGGCGTACTGCACGCGGCCCTGCTCGTCCTTGATGAAGCCGATGTGCTTGCTGGCGATGAAGCGGCTGCCGTCCTTGCGCTGCAGCAGCAACTGGCCCGTCCAGCTGAGGCCGTTGCGCATCGCCACGCCGATCTCGGCACGAAAGGCGGCCAGGGCCTCGGGAGCCACCGTCAGCGAGAAGTGTTGGCCGATGATCTCCTCGTCGCGATAGCCCAGGCCGGCCTGGTGTGCCTGGTTCTGATAGACCGCGTAGCCCTCGCCGTCGACGATGCTGATCATCTGGGTGCTGGCATCGAACACCCGCCGGAACAGCGCCAGCCTCTCCTGCGCAGCCTTGCGTTCGGAGATGTCGGTGAGGAAGGCGGTGAAGCTGCGGGCGGGCCCGCTGCCCAGCGGGCTCAGCGCGATCTCGACGACGAACTCGCGGCCATCGCGGTGCAGCGCCGGCAATTCGACGCGCCTGTGCATGACACGCGGCACGCCCGTGGCCAGATAGCGTGCCAGGCCTTGCCTATGGGCTTCGCGCATGCGCTCGGGGATGATGGTGCTGTCCAGCATGCGCCCGATGGCTTCCGCTGAAGTCCAGCCGAACAGCTCGGCGGCGCGGCGATTCCAGTCGGTGATGCGGCCACTGTCGTCCATGCCCACGACGGCATCGTGCGAGGCGTCCAGATTGGCCTGCAGCCGCATCCCGGTCTCGATCAGGCGGCGCAGCGCCAGATGCGACTGGTGGCCGACCACCAGCAGCGCGAGCAGGGCGCTGGCCAGCACCAGGGCCACCAGCCGCTGGGCCGGCGCGTCGGCCAGGCCGGCAACGAGGCCGGTCGGCAGCAGCGTGCCGAGCAGGAAGGCGAACATGCCCGCGCGCTGCCCGGCCATCGAATTCATCGCGACCGCACTGACCCCCAGCAGAATGCCGACGAACAGTGCCAGGCTGTCCCCGTCGGGCCGTGTCGCCATCGTCAGCACCGGCGCGACCGACCAGGCCAGCCCGGCTGCAGCCGATTGCAGCGCAAACAGCCGCTGCCAGCGCCGCAGATTCGACTGGCCCAGCGCCGCGCGACGATAGGCGCGGCATTCCAGATGCCCCCACAGCGAGCTCGCCAGCAAAGCCGCACAGCCCGCAAGCAGCGCCTGGGGCGCCAGCACCGGCCACAGCAGCAGCCCCATCGCCAGCGTGACGGCCAGCGTCATGCCGACATTCAAGGGCTTGCGGGCATAGGCGGCATCGAGCAGGGCCAGATCCACATCGCTGGGTACGGTGCCATTCATCGCTAGCGTTCATCCAGTCCGCGAGCGACGCATGGGTCGCCCATGCCTGAATCTACCCTGGCGATGCCGTTCGCAGGCTCGGAGGCGGTGTTGTAATTTGCGCCGATCCAGCCCGGGACATACCCTAGCGCTGCTTACCAGCGCCAGCCCTGCTGCCACAGCTGGCGCAGCGCCAGCGCCTCGACCTGCTGGCGCAGCAGGGCCGGGGCCAGACCGGGGCGGCCGGGCAGGGCGGGGCTGAGCCACAGCGGGCCGCCATCGCGCAGGGTGCGGGGCTGGCCGTGGCGCTCGGCGCGCAGCAGGGCCAGACGCCAGGCCTGCTGCAGGCCACGGGCCCGGTTCTCGTCGGCCAGCAGGCCCAGCCAGTCGCCGGCGGCGACGCGATGGGCGGCGAACAGAATGCGGCGAGCCAGATCCGGGCCGCTGGCGAGCGTGCTCACGACCTGACCCTCGGGGTCGCGCAGCAGGCGCGCGGCGGGCTTGTTCAAGGGGCTCAGGCTCGGATGTGAGCGAGCGATCAGGCGATCAAAGCTGGCCAGTTCATGCATGACGAAAAAACTCCGCTGCCCATGGGTGTCACCGGCGTTTGCCGGTCCCGGGGCAGCGGAGCCGCAACGCTTTAGCCGCATTTGTAGTCCGCCCGCAAGTAGTTGGTAAATCGGCGGTGACGTCGTCGATGTTTCGATGGCGTCGGCCTGCATTGTAAGCACAGCCGCAGCAAGCCCCCAAAGCACTTTGTCACGACAGGGACAGATCATCGTCGGGGCACATGCCTAGAATCGAACGACCGTTCTATTTGTAGTCCCCGCCCCGATCACCCCGAGCAAGAGGTCAGCATGACAGCTACTTACGAAGTCCGCGGCAATGTCGCCGTGATCACCTTGAGCAACCCGCCGGTCAACGGACTGGGCTATGACACCCGCAAGGCCACCGCCGCCGGCATCGAGCAGGCCGAGAACGATGCGGCCGTGCAGGCCATCGTGATCACCGGGGCCGGCAAGGCCTTTTCGGGCGGCGCCGACATCAAGGAGTTCGGCAGCCCCAAGGCGCTGGCCGAGCCGAACCTCTTGAGCCTGATCGCAGTGGTCGAGAACTGCAGCAAGCCGGTGGTGGCCGCGATCCACACGGTCTGCATGGGCGGCGGCCTGGAGTTGTCGCTGGGCTGCCATTACCGCGTTGCCTCGCCAGGCGCCAAGATCGCGCTGCCGGAAGTGAAGCTGGGCCTGCTGCCTGGCGCCGGCGGTACGCAGCGCCTGCCGCGCGCGCTGGGGGTCGAGCCCGCGCTGAACATGATCGTCAGTGGCGAGCCGGTCGCCAGCGAGCTGCTGGCCCAGGTGCCGGGGCAGCAGCTGTTCCAGAAGATCATCGAGGGCGATCTGCTTGAAGGCGCGATCGCCTTTGCGCAGGAGGTGGCCGACAAGCGTCCGCTGCCCAAGGTGCGCGAGCTGAAAGCCCGCCATGCCGACCCCGAGGCCTACTTCCAGTTCGCCCGCAATATGGTTGGCGGCATGAGTAAGAACTTCCCGGCGCCGCTGCGCTGCCTGGAAGCGGTGGCGGCCTCGGTCAAGATGAAATTCGAGGACGGCATGAAGGCCGAGCGAGAGGGCTTTGCCGCGCTGATGCTGACACCGGAATCCAAGGCCTTGCGACACGCCTTCTTCGCCGAGCGCGCCGCCAGCAAGATCGCCGATGTGCCCGAGGACACGCCCGCTCGCAAGATCGAGAAGGTGGCCGTGATCGGCGCCGGCACGATGGGCGGCGGCATCTCGATGAACTTCCTGAACGCCGGCATCCCGGTGACGATGCTCGAGACCAAGCAGGAAGCGCTGGACCGCGGTGTCGCGACCATCAAGAAGAACTACGAGGCCCAGGTCAAGAAGGGCAAGCTGAAGGAAGACAAGTACCAGCAGCGCATGGCCTTGCTGAGCACCACCTTGAACTACGCCGACATCGGCAGCGCCGATCTGGTCATCGAGGCGGTGTTCGAGGAGTTGAGTGTCAAGGAGGCGGTGTTCAAGCAGCTCGACGAGGTGATGAAGCCCGGTGCGATCCTGGCCTCGAACACCTCGACGCTGGACGTCAACAAGATCGCGAACTTCACCAAGCGCCCGCAAGATGTCGTGGGCATGCACTTCTTCAGCCCGGCCAATGTGATGAAGCTGCTGGAGGTCGTGCGCGGCGCGGCCACGGCCAAGGATGTGCTGGCCACCGTGATGCAGCTGGCCAAGAAGATCAAGAAGACGGCCGTGGTCTCGGGCGTCTGCGACGGTTTCATCGGTAACCGCATGATCGAGCAGTACAGCCGCCAGGCCGGTTTCCTGCTCGACGAGGGCTGCTCGCCGGCCCAGGTGGACAAGGCGGCCGAGAAGTTCGGCTTCGCGATGGGCCCCTTCCGCATGGGCGATCTGGCCGGCAACGATATCGGCTGGGCCATCCGCAAGCGCCGCTACCAGGAGAAGCCGCATCTGCGCTACTCCAAGAGCGCCGATCTGCTCTGCGAACTGGGCCGCTACGGCCAGAAGACCCAGGCCGGCTGGTACGACTACCAGACAGGCAAGCGCGACGCGATCCCGTCACCGGTGGTGGCCGAGATGCTGGACAAGCACCGCGCTGCGCTGGGCATCACGCCGCGCCAGATCAGCGATGAGGAGATCGTGCACCGCCTGGTGTTCGCGCTGGTCAATGAGGCCGCCCATCTGCTGGAAGAGGGCATTGCGCAGCGCGCCTCGGACGTGGACATGGTCTACCTGACCGGCTACGGCTTCCCGCTGTGGCGCGGCGGCCCGATGTGCTATGCCGACACCGTGGGCCTGTTCAATGTCGTGCAGGCGATGAAGCGCTTTGCCAAGAACCCGCTGGACGACGCGAAGTTCTGGGAGCCGGCGCCGCTGCTGGCCCGTCTTGTGGCCGAAGGCAAGTCCTTCTCCTAACCCCCTTCCTAGCGAGTTGCAATCATGAGCAAAGCAGTCATCGTCTCCACCGCACGCACGCCGCTGGCCAAGAGCTGGAAGGGCGCCTTCAATATGACCCATGGCGCGACCCTGGGCGGCCATGCCGTCAAGGCCGCCGTCGAGCGGGCCGGCATCGAGGCCGGCGCCATCGAGGATGTGCTGATGGGCTGCGCCACGCCCGAGGGCGCGACCGGCGGCAATATCGCGCGCCAGATCGTGCTGCGCGCCGGTCTGCCGATCACGGTGTCGGGCGTCACCGTCAACCGTTTCTGTTCCTCGGGCCTGCAGACCATTGCGATGGCCGCGCAGCGCGTCATCGCCGGCGAAGGCGATGTCTATGTGGCCGGCGGTGTCGAGAGCATCTCCTGCGTGCAGAACGAAGCGAACCGCCATATGTATGCCGACACCTGGCTGGTCAAGCACAAGCCGGAGATCTACTGGAGCATGTTGCAGACCGCCGAGCAGGTGGCCAAGCGCTACGGCATCGGCCGCGAGCGCATGGACCAGTACGGCGCGGCCAGCCAGCAAAAGGCCTGCGCCGCCCAGGCCGCCGGCAAGTTCGCCGACGAGATGATCAGCGTCACGACGACCATGGGCGTGGCCGACAAGGTGATGGGCCTGATGAGCAAGGAAGTGACGATCTCGGCCGACGAAGGTCTGCGCGAAGGCACGACTTATGACGGCATCAAGGATCTGCGCTCGGCCCTGCCCGGCGGCCTGATCTCGGCCGGCAATGCCAGCCAGTTCAGCGACGGCGCCGGCGCCTGCGTGGTGGTCAGCGAGCAGTACGCCGAGAGCCATGGCCTGAAACCGCTGGGCCGCTTCCTCGGCTTTGCGGTGGCCGGCTGCGAGCCCGACGAGATGGGCATAGGCCCGGTGTTCGCGGTGCCCAAGGTCTTGAAGAAGCTGGGCCTGACGGTGGCCGACATCGATCTGTGGGAGCTCAACGAGGCCTTCGCGGTGCAGGTGCTGTACTGCGCCGACACCCTGGGCATCCCGATGGACCGCCTGAATGTCAACGGCGGCGCGATCGCGGTGGGCCATCCCTACGGTGTCTCGGGCCAGCGCCTGACCGGCCATGCGCTGATCGAAGGCAAACGCCGCGGCGCCAAGAAGGTGTGCGTGACCATGTGCATAGGCGGCGGCATGGGCGCGGCCGGCGTGTTCGAGGTGCTGTGAACATCGACCTCGATACCCTGCGCGGCTTCTTCCGCAGCGCACCCTTCATGGTGGACCTGGGTGTCGAGCCGGTGGCGGTGCGGCAGGGGCGGGTCACGACCGAGCTGCTGCTGGCGCCGCGCCATCTGCAGCACACCGGCGTGGTCCATGCCGGCGTGCTGGCCTCGCTGGCCGACCACAGCATGGGCGCGGCCGCGCAGACCATGACGCCGGCCGGCCACTGGATCTTGACGGCCGAGTTCAAGACCAATCTGCTGCGTGGCGCGCGTGGCGACAAGCTGGTCTGCGAGGCCTGGGTGCTCAAGCCCGGCCGGCAGATCATGTTCACCGAGGCCGAGGTCTATGCGGTGATGGTCGACGGCCAGCGCCAACTCTGCGTCAAGGCCTCGGGCACGATGGCCGTGACCCAGGCCAATTAGCGAGGAGGGCGCGATGAAGAGTCAAGCGCTGGGCCAGACCCTGGAATTCCTGCTCTACGACTGGCTCAAGGTCCAGGAGCTGAGCGCGCGTCAGCGCTTTGCCGAGCACTCGCGCGAGACCTTCGATGCGGTGCTCGACACCTGCGAGAAGATCGCCCGCGAGAAGTTCGCGCCCTTCAACCGCTTGGTCGACACGCAGGAGCCGCACTTCGATGGCGAGCGCGTGCGGCTGCCGGATAGCACCCATGCGGCGATGCAGGCCTATATCGAGTCCGGCATGCTGGCCGCCGCGCAGGACTACGAGCTCGGCGGCATGCAGCTGCCCTGCGTGATCGAGATGGCGGCCAATGCCTTTTTCAGCAAGGCCAGTGTCGCGATGGGCGGCTATGCGATGCTGACCAATGGCAATGCCAATCTGCTGATGGCGCATGGCACGGCGCTGCAGCGCGAGGTCTTCGCCAGGAACGAGTTTGCCGGCCGCTGGTTCGGCACCATGTGCCTCTCCGAGCCGCAGGCCGGCTCCTCGCTGTCCGATGTGGCGACCCGGGCCGAGCCCGATGGTGATGACCCGTTGGGGCCGCGCTACCGGCTCAAGGGCCACAAGATGTGGATCTCGGCCGGCGAGCACGAGATCACCGAGAACATCATCCATCTGGTGCTGGCCAAGATCCCCGGCCCGGATGGCAAGACGGTGCCCGGCACGCGCGGCATCTCGCTGTTCATCGTGCCCAAGCACCTGGTCAACGAGCGCGCCGAGCTGACCGGTGAGCGCAACGATGTGGCGCTGGCCGGCCTCAACCACAAGCTCGGCTATCGCGGCACGACGAACTGCCTGCTGAACTTCGGCGAGGGTCGGTACAAGCCGGGCGGCAAGTCCGGCGCGATCGGCTATCTCGTGGGCCAGCCCGGCGAAGGCTTGAAGTGCATGTTCCATATGATGAACGAGGCCCGTATCGGCGTCGGTCTGGGCGCGGTGATGCTGGGCTATGCCGGCTACGAAGCCAGCCTGGACTACGCCCGCCAGCGGCCGCAGGGCCGCCCGGTCGGGCCGGCCGGCAAGGACGCGGCGGCGCCGCAGCGTCCCATCATCGAGCATGCGGATGTGAAGCGCATGCTGCTGGCGCAGAAGAGCTATGTTGAAGGCGGGCTGGCGCTGGAGCTGCTGTGCGCCCGCCTGGTCGATGAGCAGCACACCGCCGACGCCGAGACGGCGACCGAGGCCCGCCAGCTGCTGGAGGTGCTGATTCCGATCGCCAAGAGCTGGCCCAGCGAATGGTGTCTGGAAGCGAACTCGCTGGCCATCCAGGTGCTGGGTGGCTATGGCTACACGCGCGACTTCCCGGTCGAGCAGTACTGGCGCGACAACCGCCTGAACATGATCCACGAGGGCACGCACGGCATCCAGGGCCTGGACCTGCTGGGCCGCAAGGTGGTGATGAACGGCGGCTCGGCGCTGCTGGTGCTGGCCGCGCGTATCAACCGGACGATCGAGTCTGCGCTGCAAGACCCGAGCCTGGCCGAGCAGGCCAATGCGCTCGCGGCCGCGCTGGCCCGGCTGGGTCGCGCCACCAAGAATGCCTGGGCCAGCGGCGTGCCCGAAGAGGCGCTGGCCAATGCCACGCCCTATCTGCAGGCCTTCGGCCATGTGGTGCTGGCCTGGTTGTGGCTGGACCTGAGCCTCAGCGCCGCAGGCCCCTCGGACTTTGCCCAGGGCAAGCGCGCCGCCGCCCGTTATTTCTACGCCTACGAGCTGCCCAAGATCGATGCCTGGCTGGGCGTGGTCGGCAGCCGCGAAGCGCTGTGCCGCGAGATGCGGGACGGCTGGTTCTGATTCAAGCGATACCCTGGTGGAGACACAAGCAATGACACAACGCATCCAAGAACTGTTCGACCTGAGGGGCCAGGTGGCCCTGGTGACCGGTGGCTCGCGTGGCCTGGGCCTGCAGATCGCCGAGAGCCTGGGCGAGGCCGGGGCCAAGATCGTGCTGAGCTCGCGCAAGGCGGCCGATCTGGAGGAGGCCGTGGCCCTGCTGCAGGACCGTGGCATCGACGCGCGCTGGATCGCCGCCGATGCGGCCGACGAGGCCCAGGCGCGCGGCATCGTCACGCAGACCATGGAGCGGCTCGGCCAGATCGACATCCTGGTCAACAATGCCGGCGCCAGCTGGGGCGCGCCGGCCGAGGAACACCCGGTCGAGGCCTGGGACAAGGTGATGAACCTGAATATCCGCAGCCTCTTCGTGATGAGCCAGGAGGCCGCGAAGCAGAGCATGATTCCGCGTCGCTATGGCCGCATCATCAATGTGGCGTCGATTGCCGGCCTGTCGGGCAACTCCTCGGTGATGAAGACCATCGCCTACAACACCAGCAAGGGCGCGGCGGTCAACTTCACCCGTGCGCTGGCCGGCGAGTGGGGCCCTTACGGCATCACGGTCAACGCGATCGCGCCGGGCTTCTTTCCCAGCAAGATGACCAAGGGCCTGCTGGCCAGCATCGGCGAGGAGACCCTGGCCGCGCACGCCCCCTTGCGCCGCATCGGCGATGATGAAGACTTGAAGGGCGCCGCGCTCTTGTTCGCCTCGCGCGCCGGCAAGCACATCACCGGCCAGATCCTGGCGGTCGATGGCGGCGTCTCGGCCATTCACGGAACCTGATCGACGATGAGTAAAAAGCCCCCGCCGCCGCTGCAATTTCCCGTTCACATCCCCTTTGTCGAGCAGCTGGGCCTGGAGCTGCACAGCATGGGCGAGGGCGAGGCCGAGCTGCGGGTGGACCTGAAGGAGGCGCACCTGAACTCCTGGGAGGTGGCGCATGGCGGGGTCATCATGACACTGCTGGATGTGGCGATGGCCCATGCGGCGCGCAGCATCCATCGCGATCAGCCAGGCTTCGGGCCCGGCGTCGTCACCATCGAGATGAAGACGTCCTTTATGCGCCCCGGCGAGGGCGAGCTGCGGGCCATCGGAAAACTGCTGCACCGCTCCACCACGATGGCCTTCTGCGAAGGCTCGGTGCTGGGCGAGGACGGCAAGCTCTGCGCCCATGCCACCGGCACCTTCAAATACCTGAAGGCCTTGCCGGGGCGCGGCCGCAGCCTGAAGACCCTGCAGCGCAGCTGAGCGCGCGCGCTCAGGCCAGCTCGGCGCGCAGTGTCATCGCGGCCTCGACCATGCGCCGCAGCGCGGCCTCGGTCTCGGTCTCGGGCCAGGCCCGGGTCTTCAGGCCGCAGTCCGGGTTGACCCAGAGCTGCCGGGCCGGCATCACCTCGGCGGCCTTGCGCATCAGCCTGAGCATCTCGGTGCTGGACGGCACGCGCGGCGAGTGGATGTCGTAGACGCCGGGGCCGATCTCGTTGGGGTACTTGAAGTCGCCAAAGCCGCGCAGCAGCTCCATGTCCGAGCGGCTGGTCTCGATGGTGATCACGTCGGCGTCCATCGCGGCGATCTCCGGCAGGATGTCGTTGAACTCCGAATAGCACATATGGGTGTGGATCTGGGTCTCGTCGCGCACCGCGCTGGCCGAGATGCGGAAGGCGCGGGCCGCCCACTCCAGATACTCTCGCCACTGGGCGCGGCGCAGCGGCAGGCCCTCGCGGATGGCCGGTTCGTCGATCTGGATGATGGCGATGCCGGCGGCCTCGAGATCGGCCACCTCGTCGCGGATTGCCAGCGCGATCTGCAGCGCGGTGCTCGAGCGCGGCTGGTCGTCGCGCACGAAAGACCATTGCAGGAGGGTGATCGGGCCGGTCAGCATGCCCTTCATCGGCTTGGGCGTCAGGCCTTGCGCGTAAACGCTCCAGTCCACCGTCATCGCCTCGGGGCGCGCGACATCGCCGTACAGCAGCGGCGGCTTGACGCAGCGCGAGCCATAGGACTGCACCCAGCCATTGGCGGTGAAGGCAAAGCCGTCGAGCTGCTCGCCGAAATACTCGACCATATCGTTGCGCTCGGCCTCGCCATGCACCAGCACATCGATGCCCAGCGCTTCCTGCTTGGCCACGGCCAGCGCGATCTCGGCGCGCATCGCTGCGCGGGAGCCGGCCGCGTCGAGCTCGCCGCGCTTGAAGGCCGCGCGGGCGGCGCGGATCGCGGCGGTCTGCGGGAATGAGCCTATCGTCGTGGTCGGGTAGGCCGGCAGCTTCAGGCGCGCCTGCTGCGCCGCCTGGCGGGCCGGGAAGGGCGAGCGGCGCCGGTCGGCATCGGCCGGCAGCGCGGCCAGGCGTTGGCTCACCGCCGCATTGCGCACACGCGGGCTGTGACGGCGCGCCGCCAGGGCCGCGCGGGCATCGCCAGCTCGGCGGCGACACTGGCCTGGTCGCCCCAGAGCGCGCGCTCCAGCACGCGCAGCTCATCGAGTTTCTCGACCGCGCCGGCCAGCCAGCTCTGCAGCTCGGCATCCAGCGCGGCATCCTCGCGCAGGCTGAAGGGCACATGCAGCAGCGAACAGGATGGCGCGATCCAGAGCCGGCCGCCGCGCAGCTCCTTGAGCTCGCGCAGCAGGGCCAGGGCCTGGTCGAGATTGCTGCGCCAGATGTTGCGGCCGTCGATGATGCCCACCGACAGCTCGCGCTCGCGCGGCAGCTGGCGCGCCACCGCGAAGATCTCCTCGGGCGCGCGCACCGCATCGATATGCAGGCCGGCCACCGGCAGCTCGCAGGCCAGCGCGAGATTGCCCTGCAGCGACGAGAAGTAGCTCGCCAGCAGGATCTGCTGCTCGCTGTGGGCCAGCGCCGCATAGGCCCGGCGCAGTGCGTCCTGCCAGGGCTGGTCCAGATCCAGGCCCAGCACCGGCTCGTCCAGCTGCACCCAGCTGACGCCGCGCGCCGCCAGCCGGTTCAGCAGCTCGGCATAGGCCGGCAGCAGGCGCTCCAGCAGGTCCAGGCGATCGAAGCCGGCCTGCTTGGACTTGCCCAGCCACAGCAGGCTGACGGGGCCCAGCAGCACGACCTTGACCGCCGCCGGCAGCGCGATCGCCTCGTCGACCTCGGCCAGCAATCGTTCGGCCTGCAGGCTGAACCGGGTCTGGGCATCGAACTCGGGCACCAGGTAGTGGTAGTTGCTGTCGAACCATTTGGTCATCTCCAGCGCGAAGGTCTCGGCCGGGGCGTGGGTGCAGCCCTCGTGGCCCTGGGTCGGCGCGATGCCGCGCGCCATCGTGAAATAGCGCTGCAGCGGCGCCTCCTGCCCCGAGAAACCGAAGCGCGCCGGCTCGCAGCCGAACAGCTGGATATGGTTGGCGACCTGGTCGTAGTAGGCGAAGTCGCCCACCGTCACGAAGGCCAGGCCGGCCTTGATCTGCAGCGCCCAATGCCGCTGGCGCAAGGCCCGGCCGGTGGCCTCCAGCGCCTGCGCATCGATCTCGCCGCGCCAATGCCGCTCCAGCGCCTGCTTCAGCTCGCGCTGCGCGCCCATGCGCGGAAAGCCGAGAATATGAGTCTTGATCATGTTGTTTGTGATGGCGGTGAATTTGATTCGTCATCATCGGCAAACCGGCTCTATGATTCAAACGAAACTTTCTTGTGATGACTCTGAATGTCATTCATGCACCAGGCCATGAACTCGCTGCTTGAACTGCGCCATCTGAAGACCCTGCTGGCCCTGCGCGAGGCCGGTAATCTGTCGCGCGCGGCTCAGCTGCTGAACCTGACCCAGTCGGCGCTGTCGCATCAGCTGAAGGGCCTGGAGGCGCACTACGGCATCGGCCTGTTCGAGCGCAAGTCCAGCCCGCTGGTCTTTGGCGCGGCCGGCCAGCGCCTGCTGCGCCTGGCCGATGCGGTGCTGCCCCTGGTCGACGAGGCCGAGCGGGAGGTGCGGCGCCTGGTGGACGGCTCGGCCGGCACGCTGCGCATCGCGGTCGAATGCCATACCTGCTTCGACTGGCTGATGCCGGCGATGGACGCCTTCCGCGCCCGCTGGCCCGAGGTCGAGCTCGATATCGTCTCGGGCTTCCATGCCGACCCGGTAGGCCTGCTGCACCAGGACCGCGCCGAGCTGGCCATCGTCTCCGAGGTCGATGCCGACGAGTCAGGCGTGGCCGTGCATCCGCTGTTCAGCTTCGAGATCGTGGCCCTCTTGCCCAAGGGCCATGAGCTGCTGGCCCGGCCCTGGCTGGAGGCGCAGGACTTCGCGCCGCACACGCTGATCACCTACCCGGTGCCCGACGAGATGCTGGACCTGGTGCGGCGCGTGCTGGCCCCGGCCGGCGTGACGCCGCCGCGGCGCAGCACCGAGCTGACCGTCGCGATGCTGCAGCTGGTGGCCAGCGGCCGCGGCCTGGCGGCGCTGCCGCTGTGGGCGGTCGAGAGCTATCTGGCGCGCGGCTATCTGGCGCGCCAGCGCATCGGCGAGGCCGGGCTGACCGGCAGGCTCTATGCCGTCAGTACCGAGGCCCTGGCCCGCAAACCCTTTCTCGCGGACTTCGTGCGCATCATGCGCGAGACCTCGCTGCTGAACCTGCCGGGCGTGAGTCTGCTGTGATCAGGGAGGGCAGCGCATCGCGGCGGCCGCAGCACTGGCAGGGCGGGCTGGCGATTGCCCCGGCCTGCGCGGTCTGGCGTGGCGTGGCCGGTGACAGTCTGCTGCACCGGCACACGGCGGCGCAGGCGGTGCTGGCCCGGCAAGGCCTGGCGGTGGTGGAGGACCGGCACGGCCGGCGTTGCGAAGCGGCCTGCGTGCTGATCGAGCCGATGCAATGGCATCGCCTGCCGGTGGGCGCCGACGTAACCCTGGTGTTTCTGGAGCCCTGGGTGCCGGCCAGCCAGGTGCTGGCCCAATCGATTCTGCCGGCCGGGTTCGAGGCGGCGCTGGTCAATGCGCTGTGCCTGAGCGAGCCGGCAACGCCGACCCAGCAAGCCTCCTTCTGGCAGCTCTGGTTGGTCCGGCGCGAGCCCAATGGCGCCGATCGCGCCGATGGCGATTGGCTGGCGCGCGCCTGCCACTTCATCGAGCAGCGCCTGGGGGACGGGCGTCTGGCGCTGGGCGATCTGGCCGCGCATATGGGCTTGTCGAGCGAGCATCTGCGCCATCGCTTTGCGCAGGCATCGGGTCTGCCCTTCAAGCGCTATGTGCTGTGGCGCCGGCTGCGGCTGGCCGGCCAGGCCCTGGCCGCCGGGCAGGGCGCCACGGCGGCGGCCCATCGGGCCGGCTTTGCCGATGCCGCCCATCTGGCCCGCACGCTGAAGGCGATGTTCGGCGTCACGGCCTCGCAGATCCGGGCCTAGCGCCAGGGCGCCAGCAGCTGCGCCAGATAGCTTTTCGGATAGTCGGGCGCGGTGCCGATGCCGAAGTCCCCGGGCCGGAAGCGGCGGCCCGGCTCGTCGTGGGCGCTGCCCAGCAGGCGGTCCCACAGCGTCGTGAACAGGCCGAAGTTCACATCGCCGGTGCCCGCCCATTTGAGATGGTGAAAGCGGTGCACCGGCGCCAGCGCCAGCAGGTGTCGCAGCGCGCCGATGCGCATATCGACATTGGCATGCTGCAGCAGCAATTGCAGCGCCACCGAGAAGGCCAGCAAGGCCGCCACCTGCTGGGGCAGGCCCAGCAGCAGCAGCGGCGCCGTGCCGGCCGCGGTCTCGATGGCCAGATGCACCGGGTGCTTCATCAACCCGTTGAAGCCATACAGGCGCTCGACCGAATGATGAACCGCATGAAAGCGCCACAGCCACGGCAGGCGATGGCTGGCCCAATGCGTCAGCGTGATGCCGGCGTCGGCCACCAGCAGGGCCAGCAGCCATTGCAGGGCCAGCGGCCAGTCCGTCGGCCATATCGAGGGCCAGGGCCGAAGCGCGGCCAGCAGCGGAATGGCCAGCACGCCCATCAGGCTCAGGCCCTCGTTCACCAGGGCGTGGGCGGTGTCGCGCCAGCGGTCGCCATGCGCCTGGTTCCAGCGCGGCTCATAAGGGATCCAGCGCTCGGCAAGAAAGGAGCAGGCCACGGCGCCGAGCAGCAGGGGCAGCAGCGCGATGCCGGGCCCGCCCCGCATCAGCAGGGTCAGCGCGGCGGCATTCCAGCCGATCAGCATCAGCGGTGCATAGATCCGCTTGAGCAACAGAAAATTCACGAGACGCTCCACAGGGTTCAGGAGCGCCCATGGTGTCGGCCGGCGGCGGCGCTGTCTTGAACGCAGCGGCTGCCTCGACAGGGTCGCCGCACCGGCGGGCTCTGGCTGCGCGCCCCGTCCTCAGCGCGTCAGGGCCTCCGGCACCGCTTGCCGCTGCCGGGGCCGCAGCGCGCTGGGGCGGCCCTGCGCATCCACGGCCACCATCTCGAAGCTGCCACGCAGCACCTCGCCGGGCCGGGTGCCCGGTGCCGCGTCCAGCGCCGCCCGCACCTCGACCGTCAGCGAGCTGCGGCCGACCCGGCTGACCCGGGCATGCAGATGCAGCAGGGCGCCCACCGGCACCGGGGCGATGAAGTCGATGCGCGAGGCGCCGGCCATCACGACCGCCTGCTGCGTGAAGCCGGCCGCCGCCAGATAGGCGGTCTTGCCCAGCAGGGCCAGGGCCTGCGGGCCGAACAGCGTGCCGTAGTGGTTGGCCTGGGCCGGCAGCACCAGCTCGGTCAGTCGCAGTTCCTTGGTCGGTGTTGCAGCCAGGCCGCTGATCCAGTCATTCATGGGGGATTCCGGGGTTTTGATATTCGCAATATTTGCATTTTGGTATGCTGACAACAAGAGCTGAACTGGCCAATGTTTGCGATGTGATCTGGCTGAATTTGCAATGTTTGCGAAGGTGAATGACGGTGCGCAAGACCTTTCTCGGTGTGAAGCTGAAGACGCTGCGCGAGCAGCGCGGCCTGACCCAGGCGGCGCTGGCCCAGGCGCTAGCGCTATCGCCCAGCTATCTGAACCAGCTGGAGAACAACCAGCGCCCGCTGACCGTGCCGGTGCTGCTGCGCCTGCAGTCGGCGCTGGGCGTGGATCTGCAGTTCTTCTCCGAAGACGACGAGGCGCGCCTGACCGCGCAGCTGCACGAGATCGTGGCCGAGACCGCCCTGCCGGAAGGGGTGCCGGATGCCGAGTTGCGTACGCTGGCGCAGCAGATGCCGGGGCTGTCACAGCTGCTGATACGGCTGCATGGCCGGGCGCGGGCCGCCGAGGAGCGCATCGCCACGCTGGCCGTCGGCCTCGGCGAGCGCGGCGAGGAGCAGCTGCCGGGCCAGCAGCCGCATGAGGCGGTGCGCGATTTCTTCTATGCCCGTCACAACTACATGGCCGCGCTTGACGAGGCCGCCGAGGCCTGCCATGAACAGCTGCTGGCCGAGGGGCCGCCGGGCGCCGACCTGGCGGCGCTGCTGGAAGCGCGCCTGGCGACGCGGCACCGCGTCAGCGTCCAGACCCTGAGCGCCGAGCAGGCGCCGCTGCGCCGCTACGAGCCGGCCCGGCGCCTGCTGCAGCTCAGCGACGGCGCGACACCCGGCCAGCGCGCCTTCCAGCTGGCCACCCAGCTGGCTTATCTGGAGGCCGAGTCGCTGATACAGGCGACCGCCGGTGAGGGCCGCTTCGCCAGCGGCGAGGCCAAGGCCCTGGCCCGCATCGGTCTGGCCAGCTATTACGCCGGCGCCCTGGTCCTGCCCTATGGCCGCTTCCTGGCGGCGGCCCAGGCGCTGCGCTACGACATCGCGCTGCTGGCCCAGCGCTTTGGCGTCAGCTTCGAGACCGTCTGCCACCGGCTCTCGACCCTGCAGCGCCCGCAGGCACGCGGCCTGCCGTTTTTCTTTGTGCGGGTCGACCGCGCCGGCAATATCTCCAAGCGCCAGTCGGCCACCGATTTCCATTTCTCGCGCAGCGGCGGCACCTGCCCGCTGTGGACGGTCTACGAAGCCTTTGCCCAGCCGGCTCAGGTCTTGACCCAGCTGGCCGCGATGCCCGATGGCCGCCGCTATCTGTGGATTGCGCGCAGCGAGCGCCGCCAGAGCGGCGGCTACCGTTCGCCAGCGCGCAGCTTCTCGATCGGCCTGGGTGTGGACATCCGCCACGCGGCCCAGCTGGTCTATGCCCAGGGCCTGGATCTGAGCGACCCGGGCAGCGCCACGCCGATAGGCCCCGGCTGCAAGCTCTGCGAGCGCCAGGGCTGCGCCCAGCGCGCCTTTCCGGCGCTGGGGCGGCGCCTGCGCATCGACGAGGGCGAGCGCCTGCGCGAGCCCTATGCGGCCGCTTGAGCGGAATCGAACGACCGTTCTTTTTTGTCACCCATGAGACGCCCGAGGTCCGAGCGTCCGTGATTCAATCGGCGCTCTTGCATTCGAGGAGCCCGCCATGACCATCAACCGCCAGATTCAACTCGCGTCGCGCCCGCAGGGCGAGCCGAGCACCGACAACTTCAAGCTGGTCGAGGTGGCGCTGCTGGCGCTGGCCGAGGGCCAGGTGCTGGTGCGCAACCACTACCTGAGCCTGGACCCCTATATGCGCGGCCGCATGAACGAGGGCAAGAGCTATGCCCAGCCGCAGCCGCTGAACGAGGTGATGATTGGCGGCACGGTCGGCGAGGTGGTCGAGTCGAAGAACGCCGCTTTCAAGCCCGGCGACAAGGTGGTCGGCATGGGCGGCTGGCAGGAGTTCCAGCTTGTCGATGCGAGCCAGCGCGGCGTGCTGCAGAAGGTGGACACCAGCCACATCCCGCTGTCGGCCTATCTGGGCGCGGTAGGCATGCCCGGCGTGACCGGCTGGTATGGCCTGGTCAAGATCATCAACCCCAAGGCCGGCGAGACCGTCGTCGTCAGTGCCGCCAGCGGTGCGGTCGGGGGCGCGGTGGGCCAGCTGGCCAAGGTGCGCGGCGCCCGTGCGGTGGGCATCGCCGGCGGCCCTGACAAATGCCGCCAGGTGGTCGAGGAGTTGGGCTTTGACGAGTGCATCGACTACAAGCAGCACCGGGACGTCAAGAGCCTATCGGCCGCGCTGAAGGCGGCCTGCCCGAATGGCATCGACGGCTATTTCGAGAACGTCGGCGGCATGATTCTGGACGCGGTGATGCTGCGTGCGAACGCCTTCAGCCGCATCGCGATGTGCGGCATGATCTCCGGCTACAACGGCGAGCCCATCCCGATGAGCGCGCCCCAGCTGATCCTGGTCAACCGCATGAAGATCGAGGGCTTCATCGTCAGCGAGCATATGGAGCTCTGGCCCGAGGCGCTGAAGGAGCTGGGCGGCCTGGTGGCCACCGGCAAGCTGAAGTACCGCGAGTCGGTGGCCCAGGGCCTGGATGCCGCGCCCGAGGCCTTTCTGGGCCTGCTGAAGGGCAAGAACTTCGGCAAGCAGCTGGTCAAGCTGATCTGATGGCGATGCGCTGGCATTGCGAGCGCTTCGAGGCGCTGAGTGCATCGGCGCTCTACGCGCTGCTGTCGCTGCGGTCCCAGGTCTTTGTGCTGGAGCAGCGCTGCGTCTATCTGGACCCCGACGGGCTCGACCCGCAGTGCTGGCATCTGCAGGGCCGCGGCGCGCAGGACGAGTTGCAGGCCTATGCCCGGCTGCTGCCGCCGCTGCTGAAAGGGCCGCAGCAGACGCTGCCGATGATTGGCCGGGTCGTCACCGCGAGCAGCGCGCGCGGTGCCGGCCAGGGCCGGGCGCTGATGCAGCAGGCGATCGCCGAATGCGCGCGGCTGTGGCCGGGGCTGGGCATTGACATCGGCGCGCAAGCCCATCTGCAGGGTTTCTATGCCAGCCTCGGTTTCGTGCCGAGCTCGGCGCCCTATGACGAGGACGGCATCGCCCATATCGATATGAGACGCGCAGCAGGAGACCCGGCATGAAGACTTACCAGGGCCGCACGGCCGTGATCACCGGCGCCGGTTCCGGCTTCGGCCTGGAGGTGGCGCGCCTGGCCGCCGCGCGCGGCATGAACCTGGTGCTCTGCGATGTGCAGGCCGATGCGCTGGACAAGGCCGCGGCGGAGTTCGGCGATCACCCGCTGCTGGCGCGGCGGGTCGACGTGTCCAAGGCCGCCGAGATGGAGGCGCTGGCCGCCGCCGTCCGGGCCCGCTTCGGCGCGCCGCACTTTGTCTTCAACAATGCCGGCGTCGGTTCCGGCGGCCTGGTCTGGGAGAACAGCCTGGCCGACTGGGACTGGGTGCTGGGCGTCAATCTGATGGGCGTGGTCCATGGCCTGCGCCTGTTCACGCCGATGATGCTGGAGGCGGCAGCCGCCGACCCGTCTTACGAGGGTCATATCGTCAACACCGCCTCGATGGCCGGCATGCTCAATGCGCCGAATATGGGCGTCTACAACGTCTCCAAGCATGCGGTGGTGTCCTTGAGCGAGACCCTCTATCAAGACCTGGCCCTGGTGACCGAGCAGATCCATTGCTCGGTGCTGTGCCCCTTCTTCGTGCCCACCGGCATCTCGCAAAGCCATCGCAACCGGCCTGGCGAGCTGGCCTCGGCGAAGCCAACGAAGAGCCAGCTGATCGGCCAGGCGATGAGCGACAAGGCGGTGTCCTCCGGCAAGATCACCGCCGCCGAGGTCGCGGCCATGGTGTTCGCGGCGCTGGACGAGGAGCGCTTCTATGTCTTCAGCCACCCGCGCTCGCTGGCCGGTGTGCAGACCCGCATGGAGGATGTGATGCAGCTGCGCAATCCGACCGACCCCTTCAAGGACAAGCCCGAGCTGGGTCAGCAGCTGAAGGCGGCGCTGCGCCAGGCGTGACATTGTTGCCGCTGGCGCGGCGCTGAACACCGGCGATCCTGGCCGACCGGCGCCCTCGGGCCGCACAATCGGGCCGTGCAGGTCCGCTCCCTTGTTTCCTTTCTCGCTCTGGCCGCCCGGCTCATGCTGCTGGGCGGGCTGCTGCTTGGCGGACTGGCGGCCTCGGCCGAGGACAGACCCTGGCTGACGGCCGAGGAGCGCGCCTGGATTGCCCAGCAGCGGGTGCTGCGGGTCGCCAGCACGCCCAGCTATGGGCCCTTCACCTTTGTCGATGCCGAGGGGCGCTTGCGCGGCCTGTCGGTCGACTATGTCTCGCGCCTCAACGAGCTCAGCGGCCTGCGGCTGGAGTTTGTCGCGCCCCAGCCCTTTGCCCGCAATATGGAGGCGCTGCGCGCCGGCGAGCTGGACCTGCTGATGTCGCTGCGCGAGACGCCGGAGCGGGCCGAGTTTATGGGCTTCACCCGTCCCTATGTTTCGGTGCCGGTGGTGCTGTTGCGCCGGGTCGGCAGCGAGCGCCAGGCGCTGATGCCGGGCGAGCCGGTCTCGGTCGGCCAGGGTTTTGCGGCGGCCGACTTCCTGCGCCAGCGCTATCCCGACAACCCGCAGCAGGTCGAGACCGACGACAAAAGCATGCTGCGCCGGCTGGCCAGTGGCGAGATCGACGCGGCCGTGATGGACCTGGCCAGCGCCACCTTCCAGATTCGCGGCGAGGGCATAGGCAATCTGCGCGTGCAGGGCGATGTCGGCTATGCCTACGAGCTGGGCATAGGCTACGGGCGCGAGCTGGCCCTGCTGGGCCGCATTCTCGACAAGACCCTGGCCCGCATCGACGCGGCCGAGCGTCAGGCCATGGTGGACCGCTGGATCTCGCTGCAGGCCGAGCGCAGCCCCTGGCAGCGCCGCCTGCTGCTGGCCGCCGCCGCGGCGCTGGCCCTGGTGCTGCTGGGTCTCGGCCTGGTGCTGCTGTGGAACCGGGCGCTGCAGCGCCAGGTGGTGGCGCGTACCGAGCAGCTGCGCATCGAGCTGGCCGAGCGCCAGCGCCTGCAAGCCGCCGACCACGCCCGGGCGCTGGCCGAGGCCGCCAACCAGGCCAAGACCGAATTCATGTCCCAGGCCAGCCACGAGCTGCGCACGCCGCTGAACGCGGTGCTGGGTTTCGCCCAACTGCTCGGCGGCGACGCCCAGCACCCGCTGGACGCGCTGCAGCGCGAGCGCGTCGGCCATATCGATGCGGCGGCCCGCCATCTGCTGATCCTGATCGAGGACATGATGACCCTGTCGCGCCTCGAGTCCGGCAGCCTGGCGGTGACGCCGCTGCCGCTGCAGGCCGGCCCGCTGCTGCGCCGCTGTGTCGAACTGGCCCGGCCGGCCGCTGCCTCGGCCGGCATCGAGCTGCGCCTGGACGAGGCCCCGCTGCCGCTGGCCCAGGCCGATCCGGTGCGGCTGGAGCAGGTGCTGCACAACCTGCTGTCCAACGCGATCAAGTACAACCGCCCCGGCGGTTGGGTCCAGGTGCGGGCCTGGGCCGAGCCGGCGCGCGGCCTGCTGATCCAGGTGGCCGACAACGGCCTGGGCCTCAGCGCCGAGCAGCTGGCCCAGCTGTTCCAGCCTTTCAACCGCCTGGGCCGCAGCGAGCAGCAGGGCACCGGCATCGGCCTGGTGATCAGCAAGCAGCTGATGGAGCGCATGGGCGGCCAGATCCGCGTCGAGAGCCAGGCCGGCCAGGGCAGCCGTTTCATCCTGGAGCTGCAGGCGAGTTGATCTGGCACACTGCCGACCCCGCCATCCGACCGTCCGCCCCCATGCCTATTGCCCCCAACACCTCCCGCCGCGCCCTTGTGATCGGTGGCGGCCCGGCCGGACTGATGGCGGCCGAGGCGCTGGCGGCGGCCGGTGTCGCGGTCGATGTGCATGACGCGATGCCCTCGGTGGGCCGCAAATTCCTGCTGGCCGGCAAGGGCGGGCTGAACCTGACCCACTCCGAGGCCTTCGAGCCCTTTGTGGCGCGCTTCGGCGAACGCGCCGAGGCCATCGCCCCGCTGCTCAAGCGACTCGATGGCCCGGCGTTGCGCGAGTGGGCGCAGGGCCTGGGCGTCGAGACTTTTGTCGGCAGCTCGGGCAGGGTCTTTCCGGTCGATATGAAGGCTGCGCCGCTGCTGCGTGCCTGGCTGACGCGGCTGCGCGCGGCCGGCGTGCGCTTTCATCAGCGCTCGCGCTGGCTGGGCTGGGGCGAGGACGGCGCGCTGCGCTTTGCCGGCCCCGAGGGCGAGATCCAAGTGCAAGCCGATGCCGTGGTGCTGGCGCTGGGCGGGGCCTCCTGGCCGCAGCTGGGCTCGAACGGGGCCTGGGTCGAGAGCCTGGGTGCGCGCGGCGTCGAGATCGCGCCGCTGCGCGCGGCCAACTGCGGTTTCGATGTCGGCGCCACCGCTGCCCATCCGGACGGGCCGGGCTGGAGCGCCGTCTTTGCCGAGCGCTTTGCCGGCCTGCCGGTCAAGCCGGTGGCCCTGCATATCGAGGGCGCCGGCGGGCGCCGCTTTGAGCGCCAGGGCGAGTTCGTGATCACCGCCAGCGGCATCGAGGGCTCGCTGATCTATGCGGCCAGTGCGCTGCTGCGCGACGAGATCGCCGAGCACGGCCAGGTCACGCTGCATCTGGATCTGCTGCCGGATCGCGATGCGGCTTTTGTCGCGGCCGAGGTCGCGCGCCCGCGCGGCCCGCGCTCGCTGTCCACCCATCTGAAAAGCCGGCTGGGCATCGAGGGACTGAAGGCCGGCCTGCTGCACGAGATGCTCGGCAAGGCCGAGTACGCCGACCCGGCCGTGCTGGCCGCGCGCCTGAAGCGCCTGCCGCTGACCCTGGTCGCGGCCCGGCCGGTGGCCGAGGCCATCAGCACGGCCGGCGGCGTGCGCTTCGAGGCCCTGGATGCCGGCCTGATGGTCAAGACCATGCCGGGCCTGTTCTGCGCCGGCGAGATGCTGGACTGGGAGGCCCCCACCGGCGGCTATCTGCTGACCGCCAGCATGGCCAGCGGCCGCGTCGCGGGCGAGGGCGCGGCGGCCTGGCTGGCGCAGCAGCGCTGATCAGGGCTTGTTCAGATGCTCACCCAGAAAGCGCTCCATGCGGCGCGCGAAGTCCACCTGGGTTGAGACCTGGCGCCAGCTGTGGCCCTCGTTGGCATAAGTGACCCATTCGGGCGGGCGGCCGGCCTCGGTCAAGGCCTTGCGCAGGCGCTCGCCGTGGGCCAGCGGCACGCGCAGATCGGCCTCGCCGAAGGCCAGCAGCAGCGGGGCCTTGATCTGCCTGGCCTGGGCCAGCGGTGAGGCGGCGGTCAGCATCGCCGCATCCTTGTCGGCGTCGCCGACCAGCTCGGGCAACATGTGGCGGCGGCCCTGGTCGCTGACGTCGTCGTCGACCCACCAGGAGCCCTTCAGCAGCAGGAAGGGGTCGGTGACCGCGACCCAGGCGATGCCGCAGCGGTAGAGCTCGGGGTGGCGCACCAGGCCCATCAGTGTCGAGTAGCCGCCATAGCTGGCGCCGGCGATGCAGGCCCGGTCGGGGCTGGCCAGGCCTTGCTGGCGGGCCCACAGCAGCGCGTCGGCCACATCGTCCTGCATGGTCTGGCCCCATTGCTTCCAACCGGCTCGGTAATGGGCCTCGCCGTAGCCGCTGCTGCCGCGGAACTCCGGCGCGATCACCAGATAGCCGCGCGAGGCCAGGAACTGCTCCATCGCCTGCCCGCGCCAATGCCCGCCGCGCACCCAGGGGCCGCCATGCACCAGCACCACGGCCGGTGCCGGCTTGCCCGGCTCGACACCGGCGGGCAGGGTTAGCCAGACCGGCAGATCGCGGCCGTCGCGGGCCTTGATGCGCTCCAACGCCACGCCGGCCATGCGCTGCGGGTCGATGTCGTCGAGCAGGCGGCTGACCGGCTGCCAGCGCTGGCTTGCCGCCTCGTAGATCCAGAGCCGGCCCGGGTCGCGGTCGGCGAAAGAGCGCACCAGCAGCACCATATCCTCGGCGCCGCAGCGGCTGCAGCTGAGCCGGTTGATGCGGCCTGGCAGGCGTTCGTCGGCCAGGGCCTGCATGCGCTTCATCGCCGGGTCGAACCAGACGGTCTGCTCGGCATCGGTCTCGACGCGCACGCCCAGCGCCCGCGAACCGGCGCGGTCCAGCACCAGGCCGCCGCTGAAGTCGAAGCCCGGGGCGGAGACCAGGGCCGGGGTCTGCGGCTTGCCGGCCTCGAAGTCATAGCGTGTCAGCACCGCATAGCCTTCGGCACCGCTGCGCTGGGTGATGTAGAGCGTGCCGCTGTCGTCGACCACGCTGGGTTGGAAGGGCTCGCGCAGCAGCTCGCTCTCGACGATCTGGCGCCACGAGTCCTGGCCCGGGCCGCGCCAGTGCAGGCTGCTGCGGCCTTCGCTGCGCACGCTTGCCAGGCGTGGCTGGCCCTTGCTGTCAAACAGCCAGCCGGTGGCGTTGCGCGGCGCATCGCCCAGGCCTATCGAGCGGGTGCGCCCGTTGCGGACATTGAGCCACATCGGCGTGATGGAGAGCAGGTCCCGGCTGGAAAAATTCATCGCGCCGATGACGATCTCGTCGGGCTTTACGCCGTCCTGCTGCAGCGGCACATGCAGCAACAGGTGGTTCCATTCCAGCGCCTTGTCACGCGTGCTGCCGTCGCTGATGAAGGGCAGGCCGCGCCGGCGCACCAACATGCGGAAGTCGCTGCCATCGGCATTGATGGCGTAGAGCCCGGGGGCGGCGCGTCGATCCTCGCCGCTGCCGGCTTCCAGGTCCAACACGCTGAAGACCAGGCGCTCGTCGCTGACCCAGTCGAAGCGCACGATGTCGGCGTCGGAGAACAATGCCGCACGCCTGGCCTTGGGCTCGGCCTCCAGATCGATGACCGCCAGGCCGACTCGTGCCGACCCCCGCGAGGTGCTGACCGCCAGGCGCTTGCCCGAGGGCGAGAGCTTGGCTTCCAGCACCGCCGGGCGCTGGAAGAAGCGTTCCAGCGGGATCGGCTGCTGCGCTTGTGCCGACGCCTGTTGCATCGACAGGGCCGCGGCGAGCGCGGCCAGGCTGAGCCAGAAACTCTTCATCCATCCTCCCTGCCTGTGGCAGTTTTTTTGATGGGGCGAAGAATAGCCTGGGCTCTCAGTCGGCGTCCAGGAAGGCCTGCAGCCGCGCGGCCAGCGCCTCGGGCTGATCATGGTGCAGCATATGGCCGGCGCCCTGCAGCCGCGCGCGCTGCAGCTGCGGCACTACGGCGAGCCGGGCCTCGAAGTCCTCGCGTGGGTAGCGGTCGCCCCACCACTGGCTCATCTGCGTCTCGCTGCCCTCGACCCAGAGCACAGGCGCGCTGATGCGGCCCCAGCAGGCCAGAATCTCGGCCTTGCGGTAGAGGATGGGGTTGGCGCGCTTGTGGGCCGCGTCACCGAGAATGTGCCAGGTCTTGCCCTCGGGGCCGTCCTGCTCGCGCGACCAGTGCGGCGCCAGCCAGGCGGCTTTGTCGGCGGCCAGGCGCGGGTTGGTCTTCATCAGGCGCTGGGCCACGCCGGCGAGGCTGTCGTAGTGCTTCAGGCTTTGCGGCGTCTTCAGATCGTCCAGCCACTCGATCAGGCGCGCCGGCGCCATCTCGGGCTGCGTCTCGGGCAGGCCGAAGCCTTCCAGATTGATCAGGCGGCGGATGCGCTCGGGCCGCAGGCCGGCATAGCTCATCACCACATTGCCGCCCATGCTGTGGCCCAGCAGATCGACCGCCTGGCCCGGCGCGACGGCGTCCAGCAGCGCGTCGAGATCGCCCAGGTAGTCGGGGAACCAGTAGCTGTCGGCGCCGCTGCTGTCGCTGAGGCCGAAACCGCGCCAGTCCATCGCGATGATGTGGCGCTCGTCGGCCAGCGCATCGACGACGAACTGGAAGGATGCGCCCACATCCATCCAGCCATGCAGCATCAGCAGCGTGGGCCGTTCGGTGGTCGCGAGCTCGGGCCGGCCCCAGCTCAGGACGTGGTGGCGCAGGCCGCGCAAGGAGATGAACTGGCTGCGGTGCGGACGGCGTGCGGTGTAGGCGATGGGCATCATGCGGGCGACTGTAGGACAAGCAGTGCCGGCAGGCTGTCGGCCCGGCGACAAGCTGCGTGGACAATGCGGTCATGAGCACCTACACGATACGCCCCGCCCAGAGTAGCGATGTGCCGGCCATCGCCGACCTGATCGCCGAGCTGGCCGAGTTCGAGAACCTCACGCACATGCTGCAGCTGACCGCCGAGAAGCTGCACCCGCATCTGTTCGGATCCAAGCCGGTGGTCGAGGCCCTGGTCGGCGAGGTCGATGGCGAGATGGTGGGCTTCGCGCTGTTCTTCACCAACTTCAGCACCTTTCTCGCCAAGCCCGGGCTCTACTTGGAAGACCTGTATGTGCGGCCCGCACATCGCCGCAGCGGCCTGGGCAAGGGCCTGCTGCAGCGCCTGGCGCAGATTGCCGTCGAGCGCGACTACGGCCGCTTCGACTGGACCGTGCTGGACTGGAACGAGGACGCGATCCGCTTCTACGAGAAGATGGGTGCCAGCGTGCTGCCCGAGTGGCGCATCTGCCGCATGACCGGCGAGGCCTTGAGCTCGTTCGCCGCGCGCCGCTGACCCCTTGCAAGAGGGATCAAAAGAAGGCCCCGGCCGGCCGCGACCGTCATAGACTGAGGCCTAGCGACCAGGGAGTGGTCACATTTGAACGGTGGCCCTATGCAGCCAGGCCAGGCGCGCGAGTTCTGGGGGCATCTCTCGACCGAGCCGGCCGGGCCGCGCGAGTTCCGCGCCGCGCTCGGCCTGATCGCCCTCTCTGCCATGGTCTTCGTGGCGGCCCTGCCTTTTGCCGCCACGCCGCTGGCCAAGCTGCCCGCCTTCATCCCTATCTATGTCACCGCGCTGGTGATCTGCGATCTGATCACGGCGGTGCTGCTGTTCAGCCAGTACCGGGCCCTGCAGTCGCTGGAACTGCTGGTCCTGGGCGGCGGCTATCTGTTCACCGCCGCCGCCACCGCGGCCTATGCGCTGATCTTTCCGGGCCTGTTCGCCGCGACGGGCCTGCTGGGCTCGGGGCCGCAGACCTCCTCGGCCCTGTATATGTTCTGGCATGGCGGCTTCCCGCTGATGGTGATGGCCTATGCGAGGGTCAAGGCGGGAGGCTCCGGTCGGCCGAGCTTCAACCGGGCGCGGCGCCTGCGGGCGCAGATGGTCATCGTTTTGATGGTGGCGCTGGTGCTGGCCACCGTGGCCGCATTCACGGCTTTTGCGACCGCAGGGCACGAGCACCTGCCGGTGTTTCTGCACGGGGACCGGACCACCGCTGCCGGGCGCGCCGTCCTGCTGGGCGTCTGGACCCTGAGCCTGCTGGCGCTGGCCATGGTCTGGCGGCGCCGGCCGCACACGGTGCTCGATGTCTGGCTGCTGGTGGTGATGACCGTGTGGCTGTTCGACCTGGCGCTGGCGGCCATCCTGAACACCGGCCGCTACGACCTGGGCTGGTATGCCGGCCGCATCTACGGCCTGCTGGCGGCCGGTTTCCTGTTGATCGTGCTCTTGAGCGAGAACGCCCGGCACTATGCGCGGCTGGTGCGGCTGTCGGCCGATCTGAGCGCGGCCAACGACCAGCTCTGGCAGCTGTCGCAGCAGGACGGGCTGACCGAGCTGGCGAACCGGCGCGCCTTCGATCGCTATCTGGCCGAGCAGATGGCGGTGGCGGTGCGCCACAAAAGAGCCCTGGCCCTGGTGCTGATCGATGTCGATCACTTCAAGGCCTATAACGACCACTACGGCCACCACGCCGGCGACCTGTGCCTGAAGCGGCTGGCGGCGGCGCTGCAGGCCTGCTGCCGCCGGCCGGCGGACATGGCCGCGCGCTACGGCGGCGAGGAGTTCGCGCTGATACTGCCGGACACCGACCTGACGGGCGCCCGGCACACCGCCGAAGCCGCCCGGGCCGCGGTCGCGGCGCTGGGCATCGAGCATTCAAGCTGTTCCACCGGCCCGCACATCAGCGTCAGCATCGGCCTGGCCATGGTCGACCCGTCACGCTCGATGACGATGGCGCAGCTGATCGTGGCCGCCGACGGTGCGCTCTACCGGGCCAAGGAAGGCGGGCGCGACCGCGTCGTGGCCGGGCCGCCGGACCGCTAGGTCGGCGCCATCGACACCAGCGCGGCCAGACGGCTTTGCTCGCAGGCATTCTCGGCCTTGCAGACTTCCTGGACCGCGCGCAGGCTGGCCTGCACGATGGCGGCGGCGTCGACCTCGAAATGCGCGCGCAGCTCGGCGCGCGAGTCGCTGCGGCCAAAGCCGTCGGTGCCCAGGCACAGATAGCGCCGCCCCGGCGGCAGATAGGCGCGCACCAGCTCGGGCAGGGCGCGCACATAGTCGCTGGCGGCGATGATGGGGCCGCTGCTGGCGCGCAGCTGCTGTTCCAGCCAGCTGTCGACCGCCGGCTTCAGACCCTGGCGCCACAGCCGCTCCTGCGCGGCGCCCTCGCGGGCCAGCTCGATATAGCTGGTGACGCTCCAGACATCGGCGGCGATGCCGTGCTGCTCTTCCAGCAGCGCCGCCGCCTTCAGCACCTCGCCCATGATGGCGCCGCTGCCGAACAGCTGCACCCGCTGCGGCAGCGCGGCCGGGCCGCTGCGCAGCCGGTAAATGCCGCGCAGCACGCCGGCATGGTCGGCCTCGGCCAGGCTGGGGTTGACGACGTTCTCGTTGGTGACGGTCAGGTAGTAGAACTCGTCGACCTGCTGCTCCAGCATGCGGCGCATGCCGTGGTCGATGATGAGGGCCAGCTCGCCGGCGAAGGCCGGGTCATAGGCGCGGCAGTTCGGCACGGTGGAGGCGAACAGCGGGCTGTGGCCGTCCTGGTGTTGCAGGCCTTCGCCGCCCAGCGTGGTGCGGCCGGCGGTGGCGCCGATCAGGAAGCCGCGGGCGCGCTGGTCGGCCGCGGCCCAGATCAGGTCGCCGACCCGCTGGAAGCCGAACATGCTGTAGAAAATGTAGAAAGGCAGCATCGCCAGCCCGTGCGTCGAGTAGCTGGTGGCCGCCGCCGTCCATGACGACAGCGCGCCGGCCTCGCTGATGCCTTCCTCGAGGATCTGCCCGCTCTTGTCCTCGCGGTAGGCCAGCATCGAGCCGGCGTCCTCGGGCTGGTAGAGCTGGCCGAAGGGGGCGTAGATGCCGACCTGGCGGAACAGGCTGGCCATGCCGAAGGTGCGCGCCTCGTCGGCGACGATGGGCACGATGCGCGGGCCCAGCCTCTCGTCCTTGATCAGTGCCGCCAGCTGGCGCACAAAGGCCATGGTCGTGCTCATGCTCTTGCCGTCGGCCTGCAGCGCGAAGCCGGCCGTCTCGGCAAGACCTGGCACCGGCAGCGGCGGCGCCAGCGTGGCGCGGGCCGGCAGAGAACCGCCGAGCGCCGCGCGGCGCGTCTGCAGATAGCGCATCTCGGCGCTGTCCTCGGCCGGCTTGTAGAAGGCCGCCTCCGCCACCTGGGCGTCGCTGAGCGGCAGCGCAAAGCGCTCGCGAAAAGCCAGCAAATCGTCCGTGCCGAGCTTCTTCTGCTGGTGCGAGGTCATGCGGCCCTGGCCGGCCGTGCCCATGCCATAGCCCTTCATGGTCTTGGCCAGCACGACGGTGGGCTGGCCGCGATGGGCGCGGGCGCGTGCGAAGGCGGCGTGGATCTTGACCGGGTCATGGCCGCCGCGGCGCAGCCGGTCTATGTCCTCGTCGGCCAGGTGCGCGACCAGGGCCTGCAGCTCGGGCGACCGGCTGAAGAAGCTGCGGCGGTTGAAGGCGCCGTCGTTGGCGCTGAGCGTCTGGAACTCGCCGTCCACGGTGCGGGCGAAGGCCCGCGCGATCGCATGAGTCTCGTCGCGCGCGAGCAGCGCATCCCACTCGGAGCCCCACAGGCATTTGAGGACATGCCAGCCGGCGCCGGCGAACAGCGCCTCCAGCTCGTCGACGATGCGGCCATTGCCGCGCACCGGGCCGTCCAGGCGCTGCAGATTGCAGTTGATCACGAAGACACAGTTGTCGAGGTTCTCGCGCGCGGCCAGGGTCAGCGCGGCGATCGACTCGGGTTCGTCCATCTCGCCGTCGCCGAAAAAGCCCCAGACCTTGCGCTGCTCGGTGGCCTGCAGGCCGCGGTCGGCCAGATAGCGCATGAAGCGGGCCTGGTAGATCGCATTGATCGGGCCTATGCCCATGGACCCGGTCGGGAACTGCCAGAACTCCGGCATCAGATAGGGGTGGGGGTAGGAACTGAGTCCCTGGATCCCCTGCTTCTGCGCGCTGAGTTCCTGGCGGTAGTGGCGCAGTGCGTCCTCGTCGAGTCGGCCCTCGAGGAAGGCGCGCGCATAGACGCCCGGCGCCGAATGCGGCTGGAAATACACCAGATCGGCACCCTGCGGCGCCGCGGGGCCGCGGAAGAAATGCTGGAAGCCGACCTCGAACAGATCGGCCGCCGAGGCGTAGCTGGCGATATGCCCGCCGAGCTCGCCGTGCGCGGCATTGGCGCGCACGACCATCGCCAGTGCGTTCCAGCGCAGCATGGCCGAGAGCCGCTGCTCGATGGCCAGGTCGCCGGGGTAGGGCGGCTGCTGGGCCAGCGGCACGCTGTTCAGATAGGGCGTGACGGCCGCCGGCCGCCAGGGCAGCTGCTGCTGGCGCGCATGCGCCAGCAGGCCGTCCAGCAGGGCGGCCGCGCGTTCGCGCCCTTCATGCGGCCCCCAGGCGGCGAGCAGGCCGTCCAGCGCCGCACACCACTCCTGAAGTTCCTCGTCGACATCGGTCGGGTGCATGCGCTGGCTCCTGTCTGCTGATGTCAACCGTTGCGGAACAAGAAACTGTAGGCGTTCAATGCGGGGACGCCGCCCAGGTGCGCGTAGAGCACCCGCGAGCCTGCGGGGAACTCGCCCTTGCGCACCCTATCGATCATTCCCTGCATCGACTTGCCCTCGTAGACCGGGTCGGTCAGCATGCCTTCGGTGCGCGCGCACAGGCGTATCGCTTCCAGCGTGCCTTCGCTGGGCAGGCCGTACTCGGGGCCGCCGTAGCGGGTGTCCAGCACCACGTCAGCGGCCACAATGGGCCGGCCCAGCTCGACCAGCTCGGCCGTGTGCTGCGCGATGCGCAGGATCTGGGCATGGGTCTGTGCCGGCTTGGCCGAGGCATCGATGCCTATCACCTTGTCGGCGCGGCCGTCGGCCGCGAAGCCCACCACCATGCCGGCCTGTGTGCTGCCGGTCACCGAGCAGACCACGATGTAGTCGAACTTGAAGCCCAGCTCAGCCTCCTGCGCGCGCACCTCCTCGGCGAAGCCGACGAAGCCCAGGCCGCCGTAAGGATGCTCGGAGCAGCCGGCCGGGATCGGGAAGGGCTTGCCGCCGCGCGCCTTGACATCGTCCATCGCCTGCTGCCAGCTCGGACGGATGCCGATGTCGAAGCCGGCCGCGTCCAGGCGCACATCGGCCCCCATGATGCGCGACATCTCGATATTGCCGACCCGGTCGTAGACCGCGTCCGAGTAGTTGACCCAGTTCTCCTGCACCAGCACGCACTTCATGCCCAGATGGGCGGCGACGGCCGCGACCTGGCGGGTCTGGTTGGACTGGATGCCGCCGATCGACACCAGGGTGTCGTAGCCGCCGGCAATCGCCTCGGGAATCAGGTACTCCAGCTTGCGGGTCTTGTTGCCGCCAAAGGCCAGGCCGCTATTGCAGTCCTCGCGCTTGGCATAGAGCTCGACCTCGCCGCCGAGCGCGGCGCTCAGGCGCTTCAGCGGCTGGATGGGCGAGGGGCCGAAGGTCAGCGGGTGGCGGGGGAAACGTTGCAGATTCATGTGAAGACTCCGGGGAGAGAGGGAAGAGCTTGGCTGCGCTGGGAATGTTAGGAAGAATGCCTGTTCACAGGGTTGCAAAGATTGATGGGCTGGCAAACGTCTTGCTGACTGTTTGCTACTGATGTGGCTTCCTATTGCTGGAGAATTGAATTGAGCACAACAAAAGTTCGTGGCCAGGCGAAGCTCGCGGCCCCGGAGGCGATCGCGCTGGATCGCACCGACAAGACGCTGTTGCGCGCGCTGCAGCGCGACGCCTCGATCTCGAACGTGGCGCTGGCCGAGAAGGTGCATCTGAGCCCGCCGGCCTGCCTGCGCCGGGTCGAGCGCCTGCGCCGCGCCGGGCTGATACGCGCGACCGTGGCCCTGCTGGACCCGCCGGCACTGGATGCCGGCATGCTGGTCATCATCGGCGTGGTGCTGGACCGCTCGACGCCGGAGTCCTTCGCGGCCTTCGAGAAGTCCGCCGCCAAGATCTCCGGCTGCATGGAATGCCATGTCGTGACCGGCGAGTTCGACTACTTCATGATGCTGCGCACCAAGGACAGCGACAGCTTCAACCGCCTGCATGCCGAGCAGCTGCTCTATCTGCCGGGCGTGCGGCAGATCCGCAGCTTCATGGTGCTCAAGCAGGTGCTGTCGACGACAGAGATCCCTTTGTAGTGCCATATTCAGAATAAAAGTTCTAGACAATAATTTCTAGAAAAGTTATTCTGAATGCATGGCTCATTCATCCTCACTCCCCAAACCCACCGCCGCAGAGCTGGATCTGCTGCGCGTCATCTGGCGCGAAGGGGCTTGCACGGCCCGCCAGGCGCATGAGGCGCTGAAGCTCGAGCGGCCCGAGATCACCGAGGCCAATGTGCTGCGCCAGCTGCAGCTGATGCACAGCAAGGGCCTGCTGACGCGCGACGAGGGCCAGCGCCCGCAGGTCTATGCGGCCGCCCACGCGCAGCACAAGCTGCAGCAGCAGCTGCTCAAGGACATGGTCTCCAAGCTCTTCGGCGGCTCCGGCAAGGCCCTGGTGATGGCCGCGCTGAAGACCCAGGTCAACCAGCAGGAGCGCGACGAGATTGCGCAGCTGCTGAGCCAGGGCGATGCGGCCGGCAAAGGCAAGCGCTCATGAGCGGCACGAGCTGGACCCTCTGGGTGCAGCCGCTCAGCGACACCTTGCTGCAGCTGCTGTGGCAGCTCGGCGTGCTGGGCGGCTTGGCCGCGCTGCTGCTGCATGTGCTGCGCCACAGCGCCGCCCGCCTGCGCTATGCGGTCTGCGCCGTGGCCCTGCTGCTGAGCCTGCTGCTGGCGGCGCTGCAGTTCGGTACGCGCTGGGCCGAGGCGCAGACCCCGCCGGCCACGCCGGCGGCGCAGCCGTTCTGGGGCGGCGGCGCGCTCAAGGCCCAGGGCTACGGCGCCGTGCAGTCACAACAGGTCGAGGAGCCCGATCGCTGGGCGACGCAGACGCCCTGGCGCCAGGGCCTGGCCTGGGCCTGGTTGCTGGGCGTCGCGCTGATGAGCTTGCGTCTGCTTGCCGGCCTGGCCTGCGTCGCGCGCTGGCGCCGCCGCAGCCGGCCCGCGCCGGCGCTGTGGCAGACCCGCCTGGATCAGCTGGCCCGCCGCATGGGCCTGGGCCAGTCGGTGGCGCTGCGCTTGCTGCCCACCTCGGTCGATGTGGCCGCCGGTCCCTTCACCGTCGGCTGGTGGCGACCGGTCGTGCTGCTGCCGGCCGGCCTGCTGACGGGCCTGCCGGCGCCGCTGCTGGAGGCCTTGCTGGCGCACGAGCTGGCCCATGTGCGGCGCTGGGACTATCTGGCCCATCTGCTGCAGAAGGTGGTGGAGGCCTTGCTGTTCTTCCACCCCGTCATCTGGTGGCTGTCGCGCCGGCTGCGGATCGAGCGCGAGCTGGTGGCCGACGCGCTGGCGGCCGAGCAGCTGGGCGCGCCGCGCCAGCTGGCCGAGGCCTTGCAGGCGCTGGCGCTCGGTCCGCAGGCGCCGGCGCTGGCCGCTGCGGCCCAGGGCGGCGAGCTGGCGCAGCGGGTGCGCGCCCTGGTCCGGCGCGCGCCGCCGGGCGGGGAGGGGCCGCGGCTGCTGTCCGCGCTGCTCTTGCTGGGCCTGCTGGCCGGCGTGCTGCCGCTGGCCGGCATGCACAACGCGACGGCGCAGGCCGGCTTGGCAAGCGCAGTCCCTGCCAGCGCCGGCCCTCACTTGCCCGCCGATCTGGCGCTGGCCTCCAGCCATGCGCTGGTGCTGGATGCCGATTCCGGCGAGGTGCTGCTGGCGCGCAACGCGCAGCAGGCGGTGCCGATTGCCTCGATCAGCAAGCTGATGACGGCCCTGGTGGTGCTGGACGCGGGGCAGGACCTGCAGCAGCAGCTGAGCGTCTCGCGCGAGGATGTGCGGGCCAGCCCCTTCAGCAGCGCGTCGCTGCGGCCGGGCCAGCGGCTGAGCCGCGAGGCGGCTCTGACCCTGATGCTGCAGTCCTCCGACAACCGCGCCGCCCAGCTGCTGGCGCGCCACTATCCGGGCGGCCTGGCCGCCTTCGAACAGGCCACGCAGGACAAGGCCGGCAGCCTGGGTCTGCAGACGGCGGAGTTGCGCCACCCGACCGGCGTACCGTCCAGCAGCCGGGCCAGCGCCGCCGATGTGGCCCGTCTGCTCGAGGCCGCCGCCAGCGAGCCGCTGATACGGCAAGCCGCCGGCGCGGCGCGGGCCCGCGTGCTGGTCGATGGCAAGCCGATCGAATCCCTCCACAGCAACCCGCTGGTCGGTGCCCCCGGCTGGCCCATGCTGCTGGCCAAGACCGGCTTCACACAGGCGGCCGGGCGCTGCGTGGCCCTGCAGATGCGCCTGCAGGGGCGGCGTCTGAGCGTGGTCCTGCTGGGGGCGCCGGACGCCGCGCAGCGCGAGGCCGATCTGGAGCGCATCCGCGCTGCGCTGCAGGGCTGAGCCAAGAACCTCTATCCCATGGAATCAATACCGATGAACACCTTCTCTCGTCGTCAACTCTTGCTGCAGGCCGGCGCCTCCTCGCTGCTGCTGGGCGGCCTGCCCGGCGTCGCCAATGCCGTGGTGATGGCCCATGCCCCCTTTGCCACGCTGGAACAGAAGGCCGGCGGCCGGCTCGGCGTGGCCGTGCTGGACTGTGCCGATGGCGCGCTGATCGGCCACCGCTGGCAGGAGCGCTTTGCGCTGTGCTCCACCTTCAAGCTGCCGCTGGCCGGCGTGGTGCTGCGCGAGGCCGACCAGGGCCGGCTGCAGCTCGATCGGCCGCTGCGCTACGGGCTGGCCGATATGGTGCCTCATGCACCGGTGACGGGCCGGCATCTGGCCAGCGGCCGCATGAGCATTGCCGCGCTGGCCGAGGCCACGCAGACCACCAGCGACAACGTCGCCGCCAATCTGCTGCTGCGCGAGCTCGGCGGCCCGGCCGGCCTGACGGCCAGGCTGCGCGAGCTGGGCGATGGCGAGACCCGGCTGGACCGCTACGAGCCGCAGATGAATGTGGTCGATGTGGTCCACGCCGGTGAGCTGAGGGATACCAGCACGCCGCTGGCGATGGCCCGCACGACCGACCGGCTCTTGAATTCCGACTGGCTGGCGCCGGCCTCGCGCGAGCGGCTGGCCCAGTGGATGATCGCGACCGACACCGGCCTGAAGCGCCTGCGCGCCGGTTTCCCGGCGGGCTGGAAGGCCGGCGACAAGACCGGCACCTTCATGGGCCCGGGCGTAGATGACAAGTACAACGATGTCGCGATCGCCTGGCCGCCGGGGCGGCCGCCGCTGATCGTGTCGGCCTACTACGAAGGCCCGGGCCGGCACGACCATATGCGCGACCAGGACCAGGCGGTGCTGGCCGAGGTCGGACGGCTGGCGGCGGCCTGGTGGCTCTCGCGCCAGCCGCGCTGAACCCTCAGCGCAAGGTCCGGTTGAACAGCGCCAGCGTGCGCGCCCAGGCCTGCTGCGCCGCGCTCGCGTCGTAGCGCGGCGTGGTGTCGTTGTTGAAACCGTGCTGCGTGCCGGCGTACTTGAAGGCCTCGTGCTTGGTGCCGGCGCTTTTCAGTGCGGCCTCGTAGGCGGGCCAGGCGGCGTTGATGCGCTCATCGTTCTCGGCAAAGATGATCAGCAGCTCGGCCTTGATCTGGCCCACCTGTTCGGCCGGCGCCGGCGCGCCATAAAAGGCCGCGCCGGCCTGCAGCTCGGGCAGCCGGGTGGCCAGGAAGTTGACCATGCCGCCGCCATAGCAGAAGCCCACCGCGCCGAGCTTGCCATTGCCGCCGGTGACGCCGCGCGCGAAGCCGGCGGCAGCGACGAAGTCCTCGCGTGTCTTGGCCTGGTCGAGCTTGGCGAACTGTTCGCGGGCCTTGTCCTCGTCGCCCGGATAGCCGCCCAGCGGGAACAGCGCATCGGGCGCGACCGCGATGAAGCCGTCCAGCGCCAGGCGCCGCGCGATGTCCTCGATATGCGGGTTCAGGCCGCGGTTCTCATGAATCACCAGCACCACCGGCAGTGGGCCCGGCGCCTGGGCCGGCCGCGTCACATAGGCGCGCACCTTGCCATAGCCGGCCGGCGACGCGAACTCGACGAACTCGGCCTTGACCCGCGCATCGCCCGGCGCCACCTTCTGCGCCTGCGCGAAGTCCGGGCTCAGCGCCGCCAGCAGCGCCGCCGCCGTGGTGCCGCTGGCCAGCGCGAAGCGGGCCGCCCGGTCCAGAAAGCCGCGGCGGTCGATGTCGCCATGCACATACTGGTCGAACAGGCACCACAGCTCGGGGTCGAACTGGCTGGGGTCGATGACGGGCTCGGCTGCAGTTGCAGACGCTTGTGGATTCATGGCAAAACCTCCGCGAGTTGACGACAGGATGAGCGAGGTTGCGTTGTACACCGCCCGGCCGGCCGGCGTGAGTCCCGGGATTTCCCGCAGGCGGTCGGGTCATAGCCGGCCGGGCGCAACTGCCGCTCGTTCAGCCGCTGCGGCCTGGCTCTCGCAGCACCAAGGGATCCTGCGGTGGCGCCAGATGACGAACCCGCTGCAGCTGGCCTCTTAGACGCTGTGCAAGACCTGGCCCCGGCTGATCAGCTTGCTCAGCGCTTTGTCCAGTCATGCCAGGTCGCCCTTGATGCAGCCGATGTGGCGGAGTTCACCGTCACGCGGCGCCTGCGCAACGGCGATGTCGATGTCGATGTCGATGTCGATACTGTCCTTGTGGACGTCCAGACCGACAAACAAGATGCTGTTAGATTTGCTCTCCATGGCCCGACTCCTCGCAAACTTGCAACGCCCCGGCAGCCCGTCCGCCGGGTACCTTGGTGTAGCTCAGCAGGCCCCGCGCCTGCAACCTACGGCATCGCAGGGGTCGGGCCGCCCGGCGTCACGAAGCCATCTTGTCTAGGCCGCATACCAAGAGCTTGCGAGATGTCACGCTTCCTGAATGTCCCCTTCGTGTCCTTGATCGCAACCGTCATAGGTGTGGCGGTATCGGTGTGGATCTACCGCACCGATCTCTCGTCCAAGTCCCTAGCGGTGGTGTTGAAGTCACAGACTCCCATAGCCGCGTCTGCACTCGATGCCCTGAAAGACGTCCAGGTCGTGCACGGTGGCAAACCAGTACCCGATCCAGTACTCTCCTTGGTGACAGTCACCAACGACGGCTCGCGCCCGGTTGCAACTGCCGACTTTGAGAGTCCAATCCTGATTGACGCGGAAGGCGCTTCACTCTTGGTGGCTGCGCAGGTCACGGCGAGGCAGCCCGCCGACCTCAAGCCTCTGCTAACCGTTGATGGGAGGACGGTGTCCATAGCGCCGATGCTTCTAAATCCAGGTGATGAGTTCACCCTAGCTCTGCTCACTGCGGGCAAGCCAACAGCGCTTCGGCCCGCAGCCCGGGTATCAGGCGTTTCCAACATCAGGCTTACTGACTCTTCCCGTTTCCCACCCATTCTTAGACACCCCGCGTTCTACCTCCTGCTCGCTACTCTCTGCTTTGCCGCATCAGACGCACACGACATCGGTTTCCTTAGCAAGAGGCGTCTCGTAGTAATGAGGCGACGGGCCGCAATACTCTCGAATATCATCATCATGCTAATCGGAATGCTGGCTTTCCTGGCGTTCTACATCACGGCCGAGTTATCTAGCTTCTGGTATCTGACTCTTTGGCTAGCCGCCGCAGCACTGGTCGGTTCGATACTGGGCGCGATTCTGAATCGGGGCGCCTCAAAGGCCAGCGTCGCGGATGCGGCCTAACCCCTCCCATCGAGAGGATGTCCAACGGGCTACGCCCATCGGCCGCCTCTCATATCAAGCGCCCAACAGCAAGAGAAAGCGCGCCCTCAAGCGGGCCCAGAGCACCATCCACATCACGAACTGACGCGCGGTCTAGCCTATCGCTCAAGCTTCGGACTAGCTACGGCGGGCCAAGCCTTTTCGCAGCAGTGATCCGGTTGGTTCGAACATGAGACTTCACAACCCGCGTCCCACACCTTGGAGCTTCAATGAAAATCACCGTATCCACCGTCGTCGCAGCCCCCATCGCTGAGGTCTGGCGCAGGTACAGCTCGCCCGACGACATCAAGATTTGGAACACTGCTTCCCCAGATTGGCACACCACAGCGTCCACAGTCGATCTCCGTGTGGGCGGCAAGTTCTCATCTCGCATGGAGGCGAAGGACGGCTCCTTTGGCTTCGACTTTGAAGGCGAGTACACGCAGGTCACGCCGCACAAACTCATCGAATACACATTTGGCGATCGCGTCGGATTGGTGGAGTTTTCGGAAGGTCCCGCCGGTGTCACGGTCACGGTGACATTCGACAGCGAGGACAGCCACTCCGAGGAGGCTCAGCGCAGCGGCTGGCAGGCAATCCTGGACAACTTCGCACGCCACGTTTCGGCACGCAAAGACTGAACGTCGCTGGCGTCACCGTCGCATTCATGCGGGCGATGCTCAGGTCGAGAAATGCACCGACCGAGGGCTGACCCTTCCGCCGCAGGGAAATGGATCTCCCCAAGCACTTCTTCGCTCCATGCCCCCACTCGTCTTCACCATTGCTGGGCCTGGCACCGAGTACGGCATCGATCCGGTCAGTCTGCGCGCAGTCGCTCTCGATCCGACGACCATGCGAGCGATCGCAACGGATCTGGCGCGCTCCGGCGAGGCAGCCGAGGATGCTGGCCAGGCCGCCTCCAGGAAGAGCCAGGCCGCCTTCATGCTTGCGACTGCCGGTGCCGCCGCGTCGGCAGAGTGCCTGCTCCGTGATGCGCTGCGCACGCAAGCAAGCGGTCCTGTGCGCCCGCTCGTCGTGTCGAGGCTCAGGCTGGTCCAGGTGCTTCAGGAACTGGGCCGGCCGGCCGAAGCGCTCAGCGAGGCCAGAGCGGCCCTCGCCGCCGTGCGCAGCACGCCGGCGCTCGCCGAGCTTGAGGACTTCGCGCTTCATCACAACGGCAAGGCCCTGCTGCAGGCCGGCGACAAGGCGCAAGCCATCCAGGTGCTCGGCGAGGCGTTGAGGCTGCGCCGGCACAAAGGGGGCGAACTGCTGATCCGGTCCAGCGAGATGGCGATCAGCGCCGCCATGCAGGACGGGCGGGCAGACCCGTGAGCCCCCACAAGTCGGCGCCGAACTGTGTCTGAAGAACCGCTTGCGATCGAGCGCCGCCCGGGCAAGCAGACCTTCACCCCATCGCCTGCGATCAACAAGCCCAGCCCGGCCAAGCCGCTCCGAGTCAGTCGCGGCTCCCCGCTCAATACCCCAGCGCCAAGCCGCTATTGCGCCGCGGATCATTGGCGCCGTAGAAGCGGTTCTTGCCGACCGGCTTGCCGCCCAGCGAGGGCGCGCCGATCAGGATGGCGGCCATGTGGTTGGCGGGCTGCGGCGCGCCGAGCTTGTGGCCCTTGGCTTCGAGCAGCGCACGGGTGTCGGGCGAGAGCGCGAAGGTCTCGACATTGGTCAGGTCGGGCAGCCACTGCTGGTGAAAGCGCGGCGCATCGACCGCCTCCTGCACCGTCATGCCGTAGTCGATCACATTGAGCAGCGAGTGCAGCACGGCCGTGATGATGCGGCTGCCGCCGGGCGTGCCGACCACCATCACCGGCTGGCCGTCCTTGCTGACGATGGTCGGGCTCATCGAGGACAGCGGGCGCTTGCCCGGGGCGATCGCATTGGCCTCGCCCTGCACCAGGCCGTAGATATTGGGCACGCCGATCTTGGCGGTGAAGTCGTCCATCTCGTTGTTCAAGAGCACGCCGGTTCCGGCGGCCGTGACCTTGGCGCCGAACCAGTCATTCAGCGTGTAGGTCACCGAGACCGCATTGCCCCAGCGGTCGGCGATCGAGTAGTGCGTGGTGTTGCTGCCCTCGTGCGGCGCGACGCCGGGCTTGATGTCCTTGGAGACGCCGGCCTTGTTCGGGTCGATCACCGCGCGGATCTGCGCGGCATAGGCCTTGTCGGTCAGCCGCGCGATCGGGTTCTTGACGAAGTCGGGGTCGCCCAGATAGCTGTTGCGGTCCACATAGGCATGGCGCATCGCCTCGATCTGGTGGTGCACCGCCTGGGCCGAGCGGAAGCCCCAGTCCTTCAGCGGGTAGCCCTCCAGGATGTTGAGCATCTCGCAGATGATGACGCCGCCGGAACTCGGCGGCGGCGCCGAGATCACGCGCAGGCCGCGGTAGTCGCACTCGATCGGCGCCATCTCGCGGGTCGTGTACTGGTCCAGATCGGCCTGGGTGATGATGCCGCCGCCGCCCTGGCTGCTCTTGACCAGGGCCGCAGCGACCGCGCCCTTGTAGAAGCCGGCCGGGCCCTGGGCGCTGATCGCCTTCAGCGTGCGTGCCAGGTCTTGCTGCACCAGCTTGTCGCCGACCTCGAAGGGCTCGCCGCCCTTCTTCAGAAAGATCGCCGCCGAGGCCGGGTCCTTGCGGAAATCGGCGCTCGCGGTGCGCAGCATCTCGATATCGCCCTGGTTCAGCACAAAGCCCTGCTCGGCCAGCGCGACGGCCGGCGCCAGCAGGGCGGGGCGCTTCAGCGTGCCGTACTTTTCGCGCGCGTATTCCAGGCCCGAGACGCTGCCGGGCACGCCCACGGCCAGATGGCCATGGGTGCTCAGGCCCTTGATGACATTGCCGTCCTTGTCGAGGTACATATTGGCCGTCGCGGCCAGCGGCGCCTTCTCCCGGAAATCCAGGAAGGTCTTGCGCCCGTCGGCCAGCTGCAGCGTCATGAAGCCGCCACCGCCCAGATTGCCGGCGGCCGGATAGACCACGGCCAGCGCATAACCGACGGCCACCGCCGCGTCGATCGCATTGCCGCCATCCTTCAGCACATCGACGCCGACCCGGGTCGCCAGATGCTGGGCGGTCACCACCATGCCGTTCTCGGCGGCCACCGGCGCGGCCGAGGCGGCCTGGGCCTGCGGCGCCAGCAGCAGCATGCCGCCGGAGCCGGCCAGCAGGCAGGCGGCGGCCAGGCGCAGCAGCCTGTGGCGCTGTCGTGGGTGGGCGGTTGCTGGGGATGGGGCCGCGGCTTCGGTCATCGGAACGCTCCTTGCTGGTCGGCCCGCGCCTTCGCGGGCGGTGTGACGATGGGTATGGCGGAGCCAGTGTAGGCCGACGCCGCAGCGCATCCGGTAAGCTCGCGCCGGCCCGGCCGCGACCGGGCGCCTGAGGAGCAAGCGATGAGTTCGAATCTGTGCCCGTGAGTCTGATCGGCAGCCTGCTGCGGTCCTGCCTGTTGCTGGTCGTGCTGCTGGCGCTGCCGGCCGCCGCCCAGTCCCTGCAGATCCGCGAGCTGGCCGTGCTGGCCGACCCGCTGGGCCGCGAGACGCTGGCCAGCATCAGCGCGCCGGCGCGCCAGCGCGACTTCCGGCCGGTGGCCGGCGGCTTCGCTGCCGGCTATACCCGACAGGTGCACTGGCTGCGCTTTCGTGTCGATATGCCATCGGCCGGCGGCGAGGTCTGGCTGGAGGTGCAGCCGCCCTATCTGGACGATCTGCGCCTGTATGCGCCCGAGCGTGCCGGGGCGGCGCTGCAGGAGCAGCGCGCCGGCGATCAGCAGCGGTCTGCCGGCCGGCGCGAGCTCGCCAGCACCGGCTATGTCTTCCGCCTGAGCGCCGAGGCCATCGCGGGCCGCACGCTGTGGCTGCGGCTGGAGACCAGCAGCAGCTCGCTGCTGCTGCTGGCCGCGCGCACGCCGGCCGAGTTCGCCGCGGCCAACGGCCTGCGTCTGGGCGCCTTCGGTCTTTACTACGGCCTGCTGCTGTCGCTGTGCGCCTTCTGCTTCTGGCAAGGGGTCTGGCGCCATGACCTGCTGCACCGGGCCTATCTGGTGTCGCTGCTGAGCCTGCTGCTGCTGATGTCCTGCATCAACGGCCTGCATGGGCTCTGGCTGCCCGAGGCCTGGGCGGGCCTGGCCGACCAGGCCACCTCCTATGCAACGCTGCTGTCGGGGCTGGCGGCCAACTGGTTCTACCGCCATGCGCTGGAGCTGCGGCGCGAGGGGCCGGGGCGCTGGATCTGGTGGCTCAACCGCCTGGCCCTCTATGCCTACGGCCTGGGCCTGCTGGCGCCGGCACTGGGCCTCTATACCGAGGTAGCCGGCGCGCTGTTCCAGCTGACCCTGCTGACCACGCTGGTCGGCTTCGGGCGCAGCCTGTGGTTGTGGCGCGCCGGCCGACCCGGCAGCCGCATGCTGGCGCTGGCGCACCTGATCTCGCTGTCCGGCGTGTTCACCATCGTGCTGCTGCTGCTGGGCGTAGCGCCGGGCCAGCTCTGGCTGCTCTACAGCTCGCAGATCGGCAGCCTGCTGACGATGGCGGCCTTCGGCATCGTGGTGCTGCTGCGGCGCCAGGGCCTGGAGGCGGCGCACCGCGAGGCCAGCGAGCGGGCCGAGCAGGCGCTGCGCCAGCATGCCCACGAACGCGCGGCACGGCGCGAGCAAAGCCGTTTCATCGCGATGCTGTCGCACGAGATCCGCACGCCGCTGAGCATGATCGCCGGCGCCGCCCAGGCCTTGCAAAAGCTCGTGCCGAGCGCCTCCGAGGAGGTCGAGCGCCGACACCGGCGCATCCGTCGCGGCGTCGCCCGCATCGAGCAGCTTTTGCAGCAACTGCTCGACCAGGACCGCCTCGACGACGAGCAGTTCGGCCTGCAGCGCAGCCGCTTTGATGCCGCCGCGCTGTGCACCGAGCTGGCCGAGGCCAGCGAGGACCAGGCCCGCCTGCGCCTGGACCTGCCCGCCGCCGCTCCGCGCCTGCACGCCGACCGCACCCTGTTGGCCACGGCCCTGGGCAATCTGCTGGGCAATGCGCTGAAGTACTCGCCGGCCGAGGTCGGGCTGAGCCTGCGCTCGGACGGTCGCCGGGTCGAGTTCGCGGTGAGCGACCGGGGCCAGGGCATCGCGCCGGAGCTGGCCGCACGCCTGTTCGAGCGCTACACCCGCGGCCCCGCCGTCGGCGGCGTGGCCGGCTCCGGCCTGGGCCTGTATCTGGTGCGCCGTATCGCCGGCCTGCATGGCGGCCAGGTCAGGCTGTCGGCCCGGCCGGGCGGCGGCAGCGTTTTCCTGTTGAGCCTGCCGCTGGAGGGTGAGCCATGAGCCGCGTGGCGGTCATCGAAGACAGCCCGGATCTGCTGGACGATGTGCTGTTCCAGCTGCGCCATGCCGGCTTCGACGCCGAGGGTGCGGCCGATGCTGCCGGCTGCCGCGCGCTGCTGGCGAGCTTCCAGCCCCAGATGCTGGTGCTCGACCTGGGCCTGCCGGACGAGGACGGCCTGGCGCTGGCGCGCTGGCTGCGGGCCAGCCGGCCGCAGCTGGGCATCGTGATGCTGACGGCGCGCACCAGCTTGCGCGAGCGTCTGGCCGGCCATGAAGGCGGCGCCGACCACTATCTGTGCAAGCCCGTCGATGCCGAGGAGTTGCTGGCCGTGTTGCGCTCGCTGGAGCGTCGCCTGCGGCTCAGCGAGCTGCCGGCCTGGGTGCTCGACCTGCATCAGCTGGAACTGCGCCTGCCGGCCGGCCCGGGCGAGCCCCTGCCGCTGAATGCCGTCGAGGCCTGCATCCTGGCGACGCTGGCGCGCGCGCCGCTGCGCCGTGCCAGCCGGCGCGAGCTGGTCGAGGCCCTGGGCGAGGACTGGCTGCTGTATGACGAGCGGCGCATCGAGACGGTGCTGAGCCGGCTGCGCCGCAAGATCGCCGTGGCCACCGGCGCCGAGGCGCCGCTGCGCACGCTGCGCGGCTTCGGCTATGCCTTTGTCGAGGGGCTGCGGGTGCAGTAGCGCGCTGCGCTGATCGGTCAGCTTTTGTCAGCCTCGCCGGCCCGGCTTGCGCTAGGCTCGCGCGAGCGCAGGCGCTGGGCCTGACTCGTCGAGTCAATGAATCTCAAACCTCGTTTCCTGCTTCTGACCCTGGTGCTGGCCCTGATCTCGTCGGTGGGCGTCTGGTGGTCGGTGCGCATGCTGGCCGAGGGCATCGTCGAGCAGTGGGCGGTGCGCTATGCCGAGAAGCAGGTGCTCTACGACAAGAGCCGCACGCTGCAGCCGCTGCTGCGCGAGATCGCGCTGTCGCGCCAGCTGGCCGCCTCGTCGCGGCTGCGCGAGCTGGCCCGCCACCCCGGCGACGCGCAGCGCCTGCGCGAGGCCATCGCCGAGATGGAGAGCTACCGGCACAACTTCGGCGACAAGAGCTATTTCGTCGCGATGGCCGGCAGCGGCCACTACTTCCACAACAACGCCGCCAACGAGTACGCGGGCCGCGAGCTGCGCTATACGCTCGATCCGCGCGATCCCGGCCATGCCTGGTTCTTCGATCTGATACGGATGAACCGCGATATGCACATCAACGTCAGCCCCGATGCCAAGCTGGGCGTCGTGAAGCTGTGGATCGATGTGCTGATGCGCGACGGCGAGCAGGTGCTGGGCATTGCCGGCACCGGCCTGGACCTGAGCGAGTTTCTGCGCAATGTGGTCGAGGAGGGGTCGCCGGGCATCACCAGCCTGTTCGTCGACCATGCCGGTGCGATCCAGCTGCACCGCGACCAGACGCTGATCGACTTCGCCTCGGTCAGCAAGCGCCAGGGCACGCAGAAGAAGAGCCTGAACCTGCTGTTCGAGCGCGCGGCCGATCAGGCCGCGGTGCGCGCGGCAATGCGCAGCGCCGAGGCGCGGCCCGAAAAAGTGGTCTCGGTGTTCGTGCAGATCGGCGGCCGCAGGCATCTGGCCGGCATCGCCCATGTGGCCGAGATCGACTGGTATGAGATCACGCTGCTGGACCTGGACGTGCTGCTGCCGCCGCATTATTTCTACGGCATCCTGGGCCTCTATATCGGCAGCATGCTGGTGGCGCTGCTGTTGTTCAATCTGGTGCTGAACCGGCTGGTGCTGACGCCGCTGGGCAGCCTGGACCGCGCGATGGCCCGCGTCGCCGACGGCCAGGACCCGAGCCCGCAGCTGGACCGGCGTGGCGCCGGCGAGGTGCGCCGGCTGATCCAGCATTTCGGCCGCATGGCCAGCGCGGTGCTGCAGGCGCGTCGCGAGCTGGAGCACAAGGTCAGCGAGCGCACGGCCGCGCTGGACCGGCTGACCAAGATCGATCCGATGACCGAGCTCTTCAACCGCCGCGGGATGAGCGAGCGCCTGGCCGCCGAGCTGGAGCGGGCGCGGCGCGAGCACGGCCGGCTCGGCCTGCTGTGGCTGGATGTCGACTGCTTCAAGGCCATCAACGACGGCCATGGCCATGCGGTCGGCGACGCGGCGCTGAAGCTGGTGGCGCGCAGCATCCAGTCGCAGATCCGCCCCTATGACGTGGCGGCCCGCTGGGGTGGCGACGAGTTCGTCGTGCTGCTGCAAGGCGCCACGGCCGAGGCCCTGGATGCGCTGGGCGAGCGCCTGTGCGCGGCGGTGGCAGCGGCCACCGAGCTGCGCGACGAGCAGGGCCATGCGCTGCGCCTGTCGGTCAGCGTCGGCGGTCATCTTGCCCTGCCGCAGGAATCGCTCGACAGCCTCCTGAACCAGGCCGACCGGGCGCTCTATGCGGCCAAGGCGGCCGGGCGCGGCCGCTACTGCGGCAGCGCGGCGGTCACGGCCTAGCGGTACGCGCCGCCCGGCTCAAAGCCTTTGCAGCAGCTGCGGCACGGCCGAGGCCAGCAGGGCCAGGCCCGACAGCGTCAGCAGGCTCAGCACCAGGCGGCGAAAGCCGGTCTCCGAGATGCTGCGGTACAGCCGCGCGCCGAGCAGGCTGGGCAGCAGCAGTGCCGGTGCGACCACGGCGAACATCGGCAGCATCTCGCCGGTGACGATGCCCTTGGCCAGATAGATGGCCATCGTGACGCTCAGCGCGGCCAGGTTGAAGTTCTGGATGATGGCGCGCTGCCTGTCCTTGGCGAAGCCGCGCAGGGTGCACCACAGGGTCGGTATCGTGCCGGTAAAGCCGCCGAGGCCGCCCATCATGCCGCCCAGCGCGCCGGCGATGCCGTCGGCGACGCGACCGCCGCGCTGGATGCGGGGCAGACTGGCGCTGAGCAACATCGCCGGACACCACAGCACCAGGAACAAGCCCAGCCCGGCCTTGAACCAGGGCACGTCCAGCACCGGCAGTATGGCCACGCCGATCGGAATGCCGGCGGCACCGCCGAGCAGAAAGGGCAGCAGCGCGCGCCAGTCGAAGCCGCGCCGCACGGTCAGGGCCGCGACGATCTGGCCGGTCAGCGAGCCGAACACCGCCAGCGAGGCGGCCAGCATGGGCTCCAGCGACCAGGCCCAGAAGGACATCGCGGTGAGGCCGAAGCCGAAGCCTGACAAGCCCTGCACAAAGCCGGCGACAGCGGCGCCGACCACGATGACAAGCCACTGCGCTTCCATTGGCGTCCATCCCCTCCTGAGGCAGGACCTGACCCCGGTGTGGGTAGGCCAGCGCCCAGTGTAGACAGCCGCGGTCTTCAGCCCCTCAGGCCCGCTGCCGCATCACGGCCGGCCCTTGCTCGGCCAGGTCCCAGAACATCCCCGCCATGATCTGCAGCGCCTCGCGGCTCAGGTCGGCCAGGATGTGCTCGTTGGGCGCATGCTGGGAGCAGGCGGCATAGGAGTGCGGCACCCACAGCGTGGGCAGGCCCAGGGTTTCGGAGAACACATCGTTGGGCAACGAGCCGCCCAGATTGGGCAGCAGGGCCGGCGTCTTGCCGCTGCTGCGCTCCATCGAGGCCAGGCCCCAGCGCACCCAGGCGTCATCGGGGTCAAGTCTTGTCGCGGCCATATGCACATCGGTGCCGCGCACCTCGACATCGTCGAAGCCATGGGCCAGCAGGTGCTCGCGAATGTGATGCAGGAACTGCGCCGGCTCGCTGCCGACCACATAGCGCATATGGCAGTGCGCGCGCGCGGTCGGCGGGATCGCGTGCACCGGCATGGTCGGGTTGCCGCAGGTGAAGGCCAGCACCTCCAGGCTGTTCCAGCCGATCACGCGTTCGGTGGGGGTCAGGCCGGGCTCGCCCCAGTCCGGGTCGATCTCGGGGTCATCCGGGCCGCCGCCGACCTCGATGAGTTTCAGCGCGGCGCGCACGCTGGCCGGCAGTTCGGGCGGCAGCAGGCCTGGCACCAGGATGCGGCCGTTCTCGTCGACCAGGCTGGCGATCGCGTGGGCCAGGCGGATGCCGGGGTTGCGCAAGAGACCGCCCCAGTTGCCCGAGTGGTGGCCGCCGTCGCGCAGCTTCAGGTGCAGGTCGAAATTGAAGACGCCGCGCGAGCCGAGGAACATCGTCGGCTTGGAGGCCGCGACGCGCGGGCCGTCCGAGGCCAGGAACAGGTCCGCCTTCAGCAGCTCGGCATGCAGGGCGCAGACCTCGTTGAGGCCGGGCGAGCCGTCTTCCTCGCCCATCTCCAGAATGATCTTGACGTTGTAGCCCAGCTTGCCGCCGCGCACCGCCAGCACCTGCTCCAGCGCGCTCAGATTGATGCTGTGCTGGCCCTTGTTGTCGGCGGTGCCGCGGCCATACCAGCGATTGCCCTCGACGACGACATCCCAGGGCTTGAGCCCTTCGCGCCACTGCGCGTCGTAGCCGCGCACGACATCGCCATGGCCATAGGTCAGCACCGTGAAGGCGGCATCGGGCTCGAGGCGCTCGGCCAGCAAGAAGGGGCTCTTGCCCGGCACCGGGTTGTTGACGATGCGCGAGCGAAAACCCAGGGTCTGCAGATAGGGCGCAATCTCTTCGCTGAGGTAGGCGTGCAGGATGGGGCCGCTGGCGGGATCCTGGCTTTCGGTCCTGTAGGCGACGCGGCGCGCCAGCGTCTGCAAGAAGCGCCCGTCGTCGAAGGTGGCGAGGGTCTGGGCGATGGCTTGTTCGCGGCTCATGAGCGGAGTCTCCTTCAGAAAATTCAGACGACCGCGACGCGGTCGATATCGGGGATGCCCAGGCCTGGCTCGGGCGTCAGCGCCGAGGCCAGCAGCATGCGGGTGTAGGCATGGGCAGGGCGGTCAAAGATCTGTTCGCGGGGGCCGAGCTCGACGATCTGGCCTTTGTACATCACGGCCACGCGGTCGACCAGATGCTCGACGACGCCCAGGTCATGGCTGATGAAGAGATAGGTCAGACCGAACTCGGCCTTCAGGTCCATCAACAGGTTCAGGATCTGGGCCTGGACGGAGACGTCCAGTGCCGAGGTCGGCTCGTCGCAGATCAGGATATCGGGCCGCAGCACCAGGGCGCGCGCAATGGCCACCCGCTGGCGCTGGCCACCGGAGAGCTGGCTCGGGTACTGGCCATGTGTGCGCTCGGGCAGGCCGACCAGATCCAGCATCTTCTTGACGCTGGCCTGCTGCTCGGCGGCCGTGCCGACCCGGTGCAGGCGCAGCGGCACGCCGACGCTGTCGGCCACGGTGCGGCGCGGGTTCAGCGACGAATAGGGGTCCTGGAAGATGGGCTGGATGCGGCGGGCCAGCGCACGGCGCTCGCGCGGATTGACCTCCTTGCCGTCGACCAGCACATTGCCCGCGCTGGGCTTGAGCAGGCCCAGCAGGATCTTGGCCAGCGTGCTCTTGCCGCAGCCCGATTCACCGACCAGGCCCAGCGTCTCGCCGCGACGGATGCGCAGCGAGATGTTGTCCACCGCGGTGATCACGCCCGGCGCGCGGAACAGGCCGCGCTTGAGTTTGAAGCGCCGGCTCAGCGCGCAGAGTTCCAGCGCGATGTCATTCGCTTCGATCATGCGGCCTCCGCAATCAGGGCGAGATCGGGGCGGGCCGACACGCAGCGCACAGCGTGTCGCTCATTGAGCGGCACATTCAGCGGCGTTTGCTGGCACAGGGCCTGCACCTGCGGGCAGCGGTTCGCGAAGGCGCAGCCCTCGACCGGGCCGATCAGGCTGGGCACGACGCCGGGTATCGATTGCAGCCGGCTGCCCGGCAGCGTCTTGCCGCGCACCGGGATGCAGCCCAGCAGGCCGCGGGTGTAGGGATGGGTCGGCCGGGCGAACAGCTCGGCCACCGGTGCGGTCTCGACGATCTGGCCGGCATACATCACCGCGACCCGGTCGGCGATGCGCGCGACCACGCCCAGGTCATGGGTGATGAAGACCACCGCGGTGCCGAACTCCTGCTGCAGCTCGCGTATCAACCGCAGGATCTGGGCCTGTATGGTCACGTCCAGCGCCGTGGTCGGCTCGTCGGCAATGATCAGCTCGGGCTCGCACATCAGCGCCATCGCGATCATCACGCGCTGGCGCAGGCCGCCGGAGAGCTGGTGCGGATACTGGCCCAGACGCTCGGCCGCCTGCGGCACGCCGGCGCGCTCCAGCAGATAGACCGCGCGCTCGCTGGCCTGGGCAGCGCTGACCTTGCGGTGCGCGCGCAGCGCTTCGCAGAGCTGGTCGCCCAAGGTGTACGAAGGGTTCAGCGAGGTCATCGGCTCCTGGAAGATCATCGCGATGCGCTCGCCGCGCAGCCGCGCCATCTCGCGCTCCTTGAGCCCTTGCAGGTCCTGACCGGCGAAGCGGATGTGATCGGCGCTGCGCTGCGCCTTGCGCGGCAGCAGCCCCATCAGCGCCAGCGAGGTCATGGACTTGCCGCAGCCCGATTCGCCGACCAGGCACAGCATCTCGCCGCGCCGCACCTGGAAGTCGATGCCGCGCACCGCGTGCAGCAGGCCGCGCTCGGTGGGCAGGTCGACGCGCAGATTCTTCACGTCCAACAGAACGTCGTCGCTCATCGCTCGCTCCTCAGTTGCGGCCATCGGGGGCCGTGATGTCCCGGATGCCGTCGCCGACCAGATTGATCGCCAGCACCAGCAGCGCCAGCACCAGGCCCGGGATCACGATGACCCAGGGCTGGAAGAACATATAGGCCTTGCCCTCGGCCACCATCAGGCCCCAGGAGGGCGTCGGCGGCTGCACGCCCAGGCCCAGGAAGGACAGCGTCGATTCCAGCAGGATGGCGTGGGCCATCTCCAGCGTGGTGACCACCGTCAGCGCGCTCATCAGATTGGGCAGCAGCTCGCGCAGCAGGATGTAGGGTGTCGACGCGCCCAGGGCCTTGGCCGCGGCGATGAACTCGGCGTCGCGCAGCTGCTGGGTGGCCGAGCGGGTGACGATGGCGAAGCGGTCCCACAGCAGCAGGCCCAATAGCACGATCACGACCTTCAGCGAGCCGCCCACCAGCGAACTCATCGCCAGCGCCACCAGCACCACCGGCATCGCCAGCCGCGTCGTGATCATGTAGCTGACCACCGCGTCGACCTTGCCGCCGAAATAGCCGGCCAGCAGGCCCATGGTCGTGCCGATCAGGCCGGAGATCAGCGCGGCCGACAGGCCGATCAGCAGCGAGACGCGCGCGCCGTACAGCAAGCGGCTCAGATAGTCGCGGCCCAGCTTGTCGGTGCCCAGCATGTGCTCCCAGGTCCCGCGCTCATGCCAGACCGGCGGGATCAGGCGCTGGCTGATGTCCTGCGCGAAGGGGTCATGCGGCGCGATCCAGGGCGCGAACAGCGCGGCCAGGGCGATGGCGCCGAGTATCAGGCTGCCCAGGGTCAGGCCGTGATGGCCGAAGATGCGGCGCAGCCAGCGCGGCAGCGCCGGTTTCGTCAGGGGCGTGGGGAGGGCTTGTGTGGTGGAGCTCATGACGGCTTACTCCTTGGTGCGCATGCGCGGGTCGAGCGCGGCGTTCAGCACGTCGGCGAGGAAGGTCAGCGCGATATAGAAGCTGGCGATGATCAGCACGACCGCCTGCACGACCGGATAGTCGTTTCGCGCGATCGAGTCCCAGGCCAGTTGGCCCAGACCCTGCAGCGAGTAGACCGACTCGATCACCACCGAGCCGCCCAGCATGAAGCCCAGTTCCACCGCAGCCAGCGCCACCACCGGGATGATGGCGTTGCGCAGCGCGTGCTTGAAGATCACGCGGGCCGGGCTCAGGCCCTTGGCGCGGGCGGTGCGGATGTAGTCCGAGCCCAGCACGTCCAGCATGCCGGCGCGCGTCAGTCGCATCAGCGAAGGCATCGCGTAATAGCCCAGCGCGATGGCCGGCAGCACAAAATGCAGCCAGCTCTCGTTGCCGGCGACCGGCAGCCATTGCAGGCCCACCGCGAAGATCAGGATCAGGGTCAGCGCGAACCAGAAGTTCGGCATGGCCTGGCCGACGACGGCGATCATCAGCGCGAGGCGGTCGACCCAGCTGTCGCGGTAGATCGCGGCCAGCACGCCCAGCGGGATCGCCACCGCGACGGCCAGCAGCAGGGCCACCGCGCCGAGCTTCAGCGTGATCGGCAGGCGCTCGCCGATCAGCTCCATCACGGTGTTCTGGAAATAGAAGGAGCGGCCGAAGTCCAGCCGCGCCGCCGCGCCCAGCCAGTCGAAGAACTGCGTCGTGATCGGCCGGTCCAGGCCGTACTGCACGCGTATCTTCTCGATGTCGGCCGAGGTCGACTCGGCCCCGGCGATCGCGGTGGCCAGGTCGCCCGACAGGTGCAGCAGCATGAAGCTGAGCACGGCGACCGTCAGCATCACGCTGCAGGCCACCAGCAGCCGGCGCAGGATGTAGATCAGCATGGCAGCACTCCCGGCTTGGTGGCTCTTTACTTCCAGCTCGCCTTGAAGAAGCGGGGCAGCTCGTCCGGCTGGGCCTCGAACTTGAGGTCGGACGTGAAGGCGTAGTTGGTCGAATACGAAAACATCGGCGCCCAGAAGGCCTCGGTGGAGATGCGCTGCAGCGCCTTGGCGTACTTGCTCTTGCGCTCGGCCTTGTCGACGGTGGCGTCGGCGGTCTGCAGCAGCGCGATGGTCTGCGGATCCTTGGCGGTGTCGTCGGGGCCACCCTTGAAGTAGTTGCCGACGAAGGCCGAGGCGTCGTTGATCGAGAACGAGCCCCAGGCCTGGAAGCTCAGCGGTGCCCGGCCCGAGCGCAGCTCGGTGCGCAGCGCCGGGTACTGGACGAAGTGCAGGCGCGCGCGGATGCCGACCTTGCGCAGGTCGCCGATGATGGCCTCGGCATAGTCGCGCTCGCGGTAGGCCCAGAGGTCGGTGTCGAAGCCGTTGGCATAGCCGGCCTCGGCCAGCAAGGCCTTGGCCTTGGCGGGGTTGTAGTCGTACTTGACGACGCTGCTGGTGTCGCAGCCGAACTGGGTGCGGAAGCAGGGCGCGTAGACCGGCTGGCTGCCGCCGCGCACCAGGTTGTCGGCCATGCCCTTGCGGTTGATCGCATGGTTCAGCGCCTGGCGCACGCGCGGGTCCTTGAAGGGCGCGCTCTCCGGTGTCGTGCCATTGTTGTTGATGGACAGGAAGCCCACCCGCATGGTCTCGCCGCTGAGCACGCTCATCTTGGGCATGACCTTGAAGGACTCGGCCTGGTCGGCCGGCACGCGCCAGATCCAGTCAACCGCACCGGTCATCAGCTGGGCGGCGCGCGCCTCCGGGTCGCGGATCACGACGAACTTGACCGTGCCGATCTGCGGCTGGCCCAGCGGGCTGTCCTTGAAGTAGCCGCTGTTCTTGACCATGGTCACACCCTGGCCTGGTGTCACCGCGGTGATCTTGTAGGGGCCGGTACCGACGGGCGCCTTGCTGAAGCCTTCCAGGCCGACCTTCTTGAAGTAGGCGGCCGGATAGATCGGGGTCGGCCCTGCCAGGTATTCGAGCGCGGCCGGGAAGGGTGTCTTCAGCTTGATGCGCACCTGGGTCTCGCTGAGCTTGACCACGTCCTTGATCCAGTCGGTGTTCTGGCGCGTCGAGATCTTCGCGTCAGGGCCGGTCACGGTGTTGAAGGTGAACACCACATCGTCGGCCGAGAACTTGTCGCCGTTGTGGAAGCTGACGCCGGGCCGCAGGGTCAGCAGCAGCGCGGTCGGCGATTCCCATTTCCAGGCGGTGGCCAGCTGCGGCTTGTACTCGCCGGTCTTGGTGTCGCGATGGATCAGCGTGTCCCAGGCCATATTCGCCAGGATCACGCCCTCGCGCATATTGTTGTGATACGGGCTGACGTTCTCGACCTCGTTGTCCGAGGCGTAGACCAGGGTGTCGTTGGCCTTGCCGGCGTGGGCAGCAAGCGACGAACACATGAGGAGGGCGGCGATAGCAGTCAGGCGCATGGCGGTCGATTCCTTCGTCAGTCCGGGCGAAAAACATCGCGATGTCGGCAAGAATGCGGGCGGCGCGAGCTTTGCGCCATTTCCAAATTTCGAGGCCTGCGATGCCTAAAAGGCAAGGCAAGCGTTAACCCTGATGTCCAACAATCCCCTCCTTGCCCGCCAGCTGCAGGACACCGCACTGCGCTACTTTCTTGAGGTGGTCCGCTGCGGATCGATCAGCGAGGCCTCGCAGCGCCTGAACGTCGCCGGCTCCTCGATCAGCCGCCATATCGCCCAGCTGGAGGATCTGCTGGGCGCCAGCCTGTTCGACCGCCATGCGCGCGGCATGGTGCCCAGCGCGGCCGGCGAGGTGCTGGCCGTGCACGCGCTGAAGTCGGCCCACGACGCCGAGCGCGCGGTGCACGACATCCAGGCGCTCAAGGGCATGCAGCGCGGCCGCGTGCATCTGGCCTCGACCGAGGGCTTCTCGATGGAGTTCATGCCGCGCCTGATCGCCGACTTCTCGCGCCAGCATCCGGGCATCCAGTTCCATCTCTCGGTCGATCCGCCGGCCGAGGCGACGCGCCGCGTGCTGCAGGGTGATGCCGACATCGGCATCACGATGAGCCGCAGCGCCGAGAAGGACCTGAAGGTCGAACATTCGCAGCCCTCGCCGGTGCTGGCGGTGATGCGCGCCGGCCATCCGCTGACGCGCTTCAAGCAGCTCGGCCTGTCCCAGCTGCTGGCCTATCCGATCGCGCTACCCGAGCAGGACACCACGGTGCGCCAGCTCTTCGACATCGCCTGCAGCCGCCAGCGCCTGAGTGTCGCGCCTGTCCTGACCAGCAACTACATCGGCAGCCTGTTCGGCTTTCTGCGCCACCAGGAGGAGGGCGTGACGATCTCGGGCGAGATCTCGATCCGCTACCAGGTCGACCGCGGCGAGCTGGCCTGCGTGCGCCTGCGCGACCGCGGCCTGGACCTGCGCAATATCGTCGTGCAGACCTTGATGGGCCGCACGCTCTCGCATGCGGCCCAGGCCTTTCTGAAGTATCTGAAGGCGCAGCTGGGCGGCCCGGCGGTTTGAGCGGTCTTTGGGCTTACTATCAGCGCTCTCGTGCGACGCAATCCCAGGGAGGACGAAATGTCCATGCATGCCGTTGACCCGAGCAAGCTTTCAGAGTTGCGCCAGCATGCCGAGGCACGCCTGCAAGGCGGCCAGGCACCCAAGACCCTGGGCTGGAGCAGCAGTGCGCAGGCGCTGAGCCTGCTGCACCGCCTGGCCAGCGATCCGGCCAGCGCGGCCGATGCGCTGAAGCTGCTGCACGAGTTGCAGGTGCATCAGGTGGAGCTGGATCTGCAGCATGAGCAGATGGAGCAGCAGTTGCTGGAGCTCGGCGAGACCCTGCGCCGCGCCGAACAGCGCGGCGATGCGCTGCAGGCCCTGATGGACGCTGCCGGCCTGCGTGCGCCGCCCCTGCTCGCAGCTGTGCCGCGCGCCTGAGCGGCCGGCAGGCCGACCCACGATGGGACATGCACTCTCCCGCCCGCTGCCGGAATCCTCACAAACCTCCGCGCCCGAGGCGCCGGTCAACCGATTGCTGGAGGCACTCAGCGAGACCGAGCAGCAAGGCCTGCGGCCCGATCTGGAGCCGGTGCTGCTGCGCTATGGCCAGGTGATTCAGGAGCCCGGCCTGGATCTGAAATATCTGTACTTCCCGGTCAGTGCCGTGGTCAGCCTGCTGTGCCCGACCGAGAACGGGGCGGCGACGCAGATCGCGGTCGTGGGCAACGAGGGGGTGGTCGGCGTTGCGCTGTTCATGGGCGGCGGCAGCATGCCGGGCCGGGCCTTTGTGCAATGCGCCGGCCAGGCCTGGCGCATCAAGGCGGTGCCGCTGCTGGCGGAGTTCCATCGCGGCGGCGCGCTGACCCAGCTGCTGCTGCGCTCGACCCAGGCCCTGATCACGCAGATGGCGCAGACGGCGGTGTGCAACCGGCGCCACGGGCTGGAGCAGCAGCTGTGCCGCTGGCTTCTGCTGAGCCTGGACCGCCTGAGCGGCAATGAGATGGTGATCACCCACGAAACCATTGCCGGATTGCTGGGCGTGCGCCGCGAGGGCGTCAGCGAGGCCACCGGCCATCTGCGCGAGCTGGGTCTGATCGAGGGCAGCCGCGGCCATATCACCGTGCTGGACCGCCTGGGCCTGGAGGCGCGGGCCTGCGAGTGCTACCGGGTGCTGCGGCGAGAGTGCGAGCGCCTGCTGCCGCCGCTCTGAGGCAGCGGGCGCCGGGGGATACTCGGCGCGCCCTCCTGCCTGCCCTGACTGCACCCTGATGAGTCCACCGGACACCACGCCCCAGCCCGCTTGCCCCCGCATCGTCGGCCTGGGTGCGTCGGCCGGCGGGCTGGTGGCGCTGGAGCAGTTCCTGGCCCAGGTGCCGGCGCGCAGCGGCCTGGCCTATATCGTGGTCCAGCATCTCGATCCGACCCAGAAGGCCTTGCTGCCCGAGCTGCTGCAGCGGGTGACGGCCTTGCCGGTGCGCCAGGCCGAGGCGCAGCAGCGCATCGCGCCCGACAGCGTCTATGTGATCGGCCCCAACACCGAGCTGAGCGTGGTGGCCGGCCGGCTGCAGCTGGCCCCGCCCTCGGAGCCGCGCGGCCTGCGTTTGCCTATCGATGTGCTGTTCTCCTCGCTGGCCCGCGAGCAGGGGCGCCGTGCCATCGCGGTGGTGCTGTCGGGCATGGGGGCCGACGGCACGCTGGGGCTGCAGGCCGTGCATGCGGTGGGCGGGCTGGGTGCCGCGCAGACGCCCGAGACCGCGCAGTTCGATGCGATGCCCAAAAGCGCAATCGCCGCCGGCTGTGTCGCGCTGGTGGCGCCGCCGCAGGAGCTGCCGGGTCGCATCTTGTCGTGGCTGGCGCGCGAGCCGGCGCCGGCCGCCCAGCCCGGCGATCTGCCGCGCATCTTCGGCCTGCTGCGCCAGCACACCCGGCATGACTTCTCGCTCTACAAGCCCAGCACCCTGCACCGCCGTATCGAGCGGCGCATGGCCATCCACGCGCTGACGAGCCTGTCCGGCTATGCAGACTTCCTGGCCGAGAACCCGCAGGAGGTGGAGCTGCTGTTCAAGGAGCTGCTGATCGGGGTGACCCACTTCTTCCGCGATGGCCCGGTCTGGCAGCAGCTGGCCGAGCAGACGCTGCCGGAGCTGCTGGCGCGCCGCGCCGGCCAGACCCAGCTGCGCGCCTGGGTGGTCGGCTGCTCGACCGGCGAGGAGGCCTACTCGCTGGCCATGGTGTTTGCCGAAGTCGTGCAGCGCCTGCCGCAGCACCGCGGCTGCAGCCTGCAGATCTTCGCGTCGGACCTGAGCCCGGACGCGATCGGCAGCGCGCGCCGGGGCCAGTACCCGGCCACGCTGCGCGAGCAGCTCTCGCCGCAGCGGCTGGCGCGCTTCTTCACCGCGCATGAGGGCGGCTACCGCATCGGCAAGAGCATCCGCGACAGCGTGCTGTTCGCGCAGCATGATGTGCTGCTGGACCCGCCGTTCACCAAGCTCGACCTGCTGTGCTGCCGCAATCTGATGATCTACTTCGACGCGGCGCTGCAGCGGCGCCTGCTGCCGCTGTTCCACTACAGCCTGCGGCCGGGTGGCGTGCTGCTGCTGGGCAGCTCCGAGACGGTAGGGCGCTTCACCCATCTGTTCGGTGCGATCGACTCCAAGCTGCGTCTGTACCTGCGCCAGGACCATGCCCTTGCCGGCAGCGAATTCATGATGACCTCCTTCCCCCCTCTGTCCAAGCTCAGCCAGGAGTCCGCCGTGCGCTCAAGCCAATCCCCCGCTGCGGGCCCTGACCATCCCGAGAGCCTTCAGATGGCGGCCGACCATCTGCTGCTGCAGCAGCATGCGCCGCCAGCCGTGGTGGTGAACCCGGCCGGCGACATCGTCTACATCAGCGGCCGCACCGGCAAGTATCTGGAACCGGCTGCCGGCAAGGCCAACTGGAACTTCCATGCGATGGTGCGCGAGGGCCTGCGCGGGCCGGTCAGCGAGGCGCTGCGCCAGGTGGCGCTGCAGGACGAGCCGGTGCTGCTGCGCGGCCTGCAACTGCCGACCGCGCCCGGCGTTCAGACGGTCGATGTGACCGTGCAGGCGGTGCGCGAGCCCGGGGTGCTGCAGGGCATGGTGATGATTGTGTTCCGCGATGTCGCCGCGCCGCCGGCCGGCCGCGGCCGGCGCAAGACCCCGGCCGCCCCGGATGCCTCGGCCGAGCTGCAGCAATGCCGCGACGAGATCCAGGCGCTGCGCGAGGAGGCGCGGGCGACGAAGGAGGAGCTGCAGTCGGCCAACGAGGAACTGCAGTCCACCAACGAAGAGCTGCAGTCGGCCAACGAGGAGCTGACCACCTCGAAGGAGGAGATGCAGTCGATGAACGAGGAGCTGCAGACCGTCAATGCCGAGATGCAGACCAAGCTCGACGATCTGGCGCTGGCGCAGAGCGATATGAGGAATCTGCTCAACAGCACCGATATCGCGATGCTGTTCCTGGACCAGGGCCTGAACGTGCGGCGCTTCACCGAGCGGGCGTCCAAGCTGATCAATCTGCGCGACAGCGATATCGGCCGGCCGCTCAGCGACCTGACCACCAGCCTGCAGTACCCCGATCTGCACGAGGACGCGCACGAGACGCTGCGCACCCTGGTGTTCTCCGAGAAGCAGATCCTGAGCAGCGAGCAGCGCTGGTTCTCGGTGCGCATCATGCCCTACCGTCGGCTCGACAACGTCATCGACGGCGCGGTGATCACCTTTGTCGACATCACCGCGACCAAGGAGCTGGAGGCGCGGCTGCGGCTGGCCTCGAAGGGCTGAGGTCCGGGCCCTAGATATTCGCCATCGCGAGGAAGTCCAGCAAGCTGGAGCCGCCCAGCGTTGCGAAGGGCAGCAGCACGGCCTTCAGCAGCGGCTGCTGCGAGAACGGCGCGAAGGCGCCTTCATCGAGCGTCTTGATGCGCTCGCGCAGCAGCTCCAGCTGGCGCGGCGCCGGCAGCGCCTGGGCATCGGGCGCATGGGCCTGCAGCAGCCAGTCGCCGACGGCCGTCAGGGCCTGGCGCCGCGCCTTCTCGGCCGCGCGGCGCAGGCAGATCGCGCTGAGCAGCACGACGCCGATATCGAACAAGGCCATCGCGAGGGCCATCGTCGGCATCTGCCAGTTGTCGAAGAACTGGCTGCGCGACAGCAGCAGCAGCGACAGCACGATGAAGGGGTAGTAGATCAGCCCGGTCACGCAGCGCGTGCGCTGGGCGATGAACTGCAGATTGATCCAATGATCGACCACCTCGGGCTTGGCGATGCCCATCTGGCGGCCGAAGAACTGGATGGCGCGGTCCGGCCAGTTGGCGCGGCCCGGTCGCAGCTCGCGCACGAAGCGCAGGCAGATCAGCGTGGCATCGGCGACATAGAAGACCAGGAAGTTCATCAGCACGATGGCGGCAATCGCCAGCAGCAGATGGACCGAGCTGGAGACCGGCCCGCGCTGCGGCGCGCCCGAAGGCTCGGCCAGGCCGGTGTGCAGCGCGAGGCCGACGGCCAGCACCAGCACCGTGCAGGCCAGGCTGCGCAGAAAGCGCGAGCCGGTGCGGTTCTGCACGATGAAGTGGCGCCACAGCGCCAGCCGGCCGGCGGTCATCCGCCCGGCCCGCAGCGCGGCCGGATGACTGCTGTCCGACTCGCTGGGTCCGCGCAGCGTGAACACATGGGCCAGCCGGCAGCGCAGGCTCAGCCGCGCGTCCTCGCGCGCCTGCTCGGCCACCAGCCGGCGCCGGGTCTGGCCCAGATGCAGGGTCAGGCTGAGCCGGTCCAGATTGCGCGTCAGCGCGGTCCAGCCCCGGAACACCAGGTACAGGCACAGCAGCAGGGTCAGCAGATGGATGGCTTCGGTAGGCCACAGGCTGATGCCCTCGCTGAAGCTGATCGGTTTGCCGTCCCGGGTCAGCCAATCGGCGAAGCCCGGCCATTGATGCGCCAGCACGACCGGCAGCACCAGTTGCAGCAGCATCAGCAGCAGGGCCAGCACGGCCTGACGCAGCCAGGCCGGCCATGGGCCGCCACGATGGATGGCGAAGCGCCGCAGCCGGCGCTGCAGGGCACGGTTCAGCGCCAGCGGCGGCAGCCAGACCAGCAGCACCAGCACGCCGGCCAGCAGCGAGAGCACCAGCGGCGAGATATGGGGGTAGCGCGGCGAGCCCGGCGGGTGGATGTCGGCGCAGGTGGCGAGCTGGCTGCCGCGGCAGGCGCGGCGTTCGTCGTTGCCGGCCTGCGCCGGCGCGCTGAAGTCGAAGGCCATGCTGCGCCCGATCTCGAAGATGCGGGGCTGGCCCAGCCAGCGCGCCAGCTGCTGCGGGCCGACGCGGCCGGCGCCCGTCTGGTCGTCGAGCGCCAGCCGGGTCGAGAAAAAGGCCGAGGTCTGGTAGTTGTCGCGAAACGGCGGTGTGCCGGCCTGCAGCCCGTCCGTCAGGCGCAGGCCGAAATTGGACGCCACGATCAGATTGCGCGTCCAGGGCTGCTCGCGCGGATGCAGAAAGCGCGCGTCCAGATCGGTGGTGAAGAACAGCGCGTGCGGGAAGTCCGCGCGCAGCGCCTGCAGCACCAGCAGCTTGTCGTGCACATCGTTGCCCAGCACGCCGATGGCGCGCAGACCGGCGCCGTCGACGCTGCCGGCGCGCAGCTCACGGTCGCGTTCGCGCAGCCGCGCCGCCAGCCGGCGCAGATAGTCGTACTGGCTCTGGCCCTCGGCGCGCTCGATGAAGCTGCCGTCGCTGCGCCGCTCGGCATCCTTGGCGGTGCTGCCGTCCTTCGCGCCGCCGCTCGCCGATGGCGCGCTGCCGTGTTCGGGCATCTGGCCGTCGAGGCCGCGGACGTAGTGGAAGCGGTTGACGCAGAAACCCTTGTCGTCGTCCTCGGCGATGCGGAACTCGCGCCGCAGGCTGCGACCGTACAAGGTGTCCCATTCGGCGACGATGGCGATCTGGTGCGGCGAGTCGGCGCGCTGGGTCCCGACACGGCACATCTCGCGGTAGCGCTCCTGCCGGGCCTGGCCATTGCCGCCCGGCTCGGGGCTGGCGCGCACTTTCAGCCCGCGCAGCCCCAGCTCGTTCACCAGGCTGGCGGCCAGCGATTTGTCGTCACCGATGGTGCGCAGCAGCGTGATGCCCTTGCGCTGGAAATAGTCGCTCAGGCTCTCGTTGCGCGCGCGCCAGGTGTCCTCCAGCAGCTTGGCGTCCGAGACCGTTGCGGCCAGCGAGTAAAAGCGCAGGTCCCAGCCCTTGAAGTGATCGAGGTCGAAGTCCTGACGCTCGCTGTCCCTGATCATCGCGTGCAGGCCGTCCGAGCCCATCGGTCCGAGCGCGCGCCACAGCAGCCGTGACGGCTGCGATGACTCGGGCTCGAGCTGCCGGAGCAACTCGCGCCATTTGTCGAAGGGCCGGTCGTAAAACGGGCCGTTGTCCAGCCACAGCACCAGCACCGGGTGGGCCACGGGCTGACGGCCCGGCAGTGGCTTGAACCATTCGTAGGGCACGGCCTCGGGCAGCGTGCGGGGCGGCTGGCTCTGCGGCAGGAAGTAGCCCAGATGCTCGGTGTCGGCCGGCGCGTAGTCGGCCGCATTGAGCGCCGCCAGCACCGCATAGCGCATGCGCCGCCGGCTCTCGACCGACTCGGCATAGGGGCCACCCGAGACCATCGCCGCCAGCACGATGATGCGGCCGGCCGGGTCGCCCGCCGGCAGGCGGGCGGCGATCTCTTGCTGGAAGGCGGCCAGGCCTTGCTGCTGGCGCTCCAGCGCCTGCTGCTCGGCCCGACCGAGCTTGCGCACACGCTCTTCGCGGGCGCGCATCACTGCACCCAGCGGGTCCTGCCACAGCCGTGCGTCGACATCCTGGGCCGCGAAGCGCTGCTCGATGCGCGGCTCGTTGGCGGCCGGCCGCGTGCTCTGCAGCAGCGGCTCGCGCAGCACGAAGGCGCCGGCCGCCAGCAGCACCGCCGCCAGCCAGCCGCTGCTCAACAGCCCGCTGCCACCCCATCTGGATTCCGTGCTCATTGCGACTCCCTGCCGATCCGCGCTCGGCCTGTTCGGACACTAGGTCTGGGCCCGGCGCATCGCATCCGATGAACAAGGGAGTGGCGCGGCGCGCCCGGCCCGATCGCGGCATTCCGTCCTGCAGGCTGATGAGAGGCAGGCCCCTAGAAGCCGGGTCCCCCCCCAGCTTGATCGTTGAGCGGGCTTGGCCCGCTGCCTAGTCTGCACAGCAAGCCGGCGCTCCTGCCGGCCGCTACCCTCAAGGAGGCAATCATGGCCAGATTCGGCATCGAAGCCATTCGCTACTGCAACCACGCCCGCGCCGCCGGCGTGACCACATCGAGTGACCTGACCTACACCTTCAACCGCGCCAACGGCTTCGACAGCAAGCTGCGCAGCGCCGGCCACGGCCGTGCGTTCTACTGGGCCAATACCGACTGCTGGGAGACCGACATCCGCGACAACGACCGCGGCGGCGGTGATCGCAGCTGGGTCGACGATGTCGATCTGTTCTGGATCGAGACCCATGGCAACCACACCGCCGACGGCCAGGCGCTGATGCTTTACGACACGCCGCAGACCGGCTGGTTCACCTTCTCGGGCGACTGGCAGCTGGGCGAGAACTGGAACGCCGAATGGGTGATGGCCTATTCGTGCAAGACGGTGGACCGCAACAATGTGGCCGGGCTGTGGAACATCTTCGCCGGCCTGCACATCTACTGCGGTGCCTGGGAGAACATGTATGACGCCTGGACCACCGACGAGTGCGGCGAGGACGTGGCCCACAACCTGGTGCATGGCGACACCGTCTCGCATGCCTGGCACGACGGCGTCTCCGACTGGGCCGTCGACAACCACCCGATCACCGTCTGCGTCGGCGACGCCGCCACCTGGAACAGCGGCAACATCCGCTGGGACCTGAGCGCGCTCAACCGCGACCATCTGTGGGGTCATGGCAGCGTCGTGCCCGATCTGCCGCCCAGCCGCCAGGCCTGCCTGCTGTGGCGCTGGACCGAGGGCTGAGCACCGAAAGCTGACGCGTTCAACAACCTCTTACCGGACATCAACATCATGGACATCAATCAACTGATGGAATCGCTGGCTTCGTCCTTCAAGCAGGAGCTGCCCGCCGAGCTGGCCATCCTGGAGCTGCGCCGCAGCTCGGTCGACGATCAGCAGCGCCGCCTGCGCAAGCTGCTCAAGGGCAGCAGCGAGGCCTGCGACCAGAACTTCGAGCGCGGCCAGTGGGAGACTTTCGACGACCACACGCTGGTGCGCCTGCCCGAGGGTGCCCGGGCCGTGCTCTACCACGCCAGCGGCGCCGTCAAGCTCAGCAGCGGGCTGGCGCCGATGGAGGCGCTGTTCAAGGAGGCACAGCCCAAGCAGCAGCTCGCCGATCACACGGCCAAGCTGCTGCAATCGCTGGGCCTGCATGACGCGCTGGGGCGTGGCGAGACGCTGAGCTTCGAGCGGCTGTGGCAGATCAAGGCGGCCGCCACCGATCGCAGCGGTCATCAGAGCGAGCCGGTGCTGTGCCGAGCGATAGGGGCGTTCCGGCATCACATCGAGGGCATCCCGGTGCTGGGCCCGGCTTCGGCGGCGCTGCAGATTGCCGGTAACGGCGAGTTCGACATGCTCTCGACCCTGCTGCGCAGCCCCGGCGGCGAAGCGCTGGACCGCGCCAAGCCGCTGCACCCGGAGCGCGCGGTGCGCCAGCTGCTGAGCCAGCTGCAGGCGAAGTTCGAGCTGCAGCGCGGCAAGCAGGACAGCCCGATCGACTTCGAGTGCCGCGAGGGCCTGCGCTTCGGCTATCTGAGCCTGTCCAAGCGCAAGGTGCAACGCCTGCTGGCGCCGGTCTATATGGCCACCATCGACGTCACCCACGACAAGCTGCGCCAGGGCCTGATCCTGGTGACCGCCGCGACCGAGAAGGAGTATCTGCCGCTGAACCCACCGGGCCAGGAAAACCTGCCGACGCTGAGCAGCAAGACCGCCGGCAAGCGCTGCTGCTGAAGCCGGCCGAGGCCCGGCGATCCGTCAGCGCCCTCTGGCGAAGGCCTCGGGGTGCTGACGCTCGTACCAGTTCCTCACCTCGGCATGGTCCAGCGAGAGAAAGCGTGGCAGCTCCGGCACCGCCAGCAGCAGCGCGCCGCTGAGCAGAAAGCCTGCCGCCAGCAGCAGATAGACCTGAGCCACCGGCCAATGCAGCAGCAGTACGCCGGCCAGTGCCGGGGCTGCCGCGGCGGCCAGCTGCGCGAGTGCCATCTGCCCGGCCGTCATGCGGGCGCGGAAGTCTTCCGGCATCGCCAGCAGGCGGTGGGTCTGGCCGACCAGCTGGGTGACCGACATGCTCAGGCCGATCAGCGCGAACAGCAGCAGCAGGCCGGGCGCCCAGTCGCACAGGCCGATCGCGCCGGCGGCGCCGCCGCATGCGCCGACGGCAGCAAAGATCGCCCGCAGCCGGCCCAGGCGGGCGATCAGTGCGTCGGCCACGCCGGCCACCCCCACCAGCAGGCCCAGCGACAGGGCCGCCGCGCAGGCACCGAACCACAGCGCCGACAGCCCCAGCGACTGCAGGCGCAGCGGCAGCAGCAGGCCGGTGGCCGGCAGCAGGAACACCATCATCAAGGCCCCGACCAGGGTCCACCAGCGATCCAGCGGCACGCCCCATTTGGCGCGCAGGCCGGCCGCCAGATCGGCGAACCAGCCAGCGCCGACCGCGCGTTGGGCGGGGAAGGGCGGCGCGACGATGCGCCAGGCGACGACGGTGGCGACGCCGAACATCAGCAGGTTCAGCAGCATCGCCGTCGCGATGCCGCCCAGGGCCAGCGCGGCGCCGCCCAGCCCCGGCCCGAGCAGGCCGCCGAGGGCCTGGGCGCCGCGGCGCAGCCGTATCGCCTCGGGCAGCTGCGCGGTCGCGACCAGCTCCGGCAGGATGCTGGCCTGGGCCGGCAGTAGCAGGGCCTGGGCCAGCAAAGCCAGGCCGCCGCAGGCGCACAGTAGCGGCAGGCTGTAGATGCCGCTGCTGGCCAGCAGGGCCAGCGCGAGCGCGTCCAGCAGCAGACCCGATTGGCCCAGCCCTATCAGCAGCCGCTTTTCGTAGCGATCACCCAGCGGCGACAGCATAGGCATGGCCAGCAGCGAACACAGGGCCATCCAGACGCCATAGCGGCTCAGGTCCAGGGCGCCACCGTCCCGCGCGATCCACCAGGCGATGGTGATCTGGCCCACCGCAGCGGCCAGCAGGCTCAGCATCTCGCTGAGCATCAGCAGGCGCAGGGCCGGCGCACAGGCATGGATACGGGCGCGCAGTTGCCGCATGGGGTCGTCCTCTTGGAGGGCTGGGATGGCGGGCAGTCTAGAAAGCCGGGGCCGGCTCGATAAGACCCAGGCGCGGGCCGTCGGCATCGATACAGGGCCGAGCTGTATCGATGCGGCCGTATGGTCTGTGTATCGATGCAGCGCCGGCAATTGACGCTATCGTGGCGACCCCGCGACTCGCCTGCTTTGCGTGAACCCCAGCCCCTACCGCTACCGTGCCCTGGCCGCCCTGCTGACCGAGCAGTTGCGTGCCGGCCTGTACCCGCCCGGCAGCCAGCTGCCCTCGGTGCGCCAGCTCTGCGCCGAGCATCGCGCCAGCCTGGCCACCGTCACCCATGCGCTGCACCAGCTGGAGGATGCCGGCCTGATCGAGGCCAGGCCGCGGCGCGGCTTCTTTGCCTGCGCCCCGGCATCGCCGACTGCGGCGCTGGACCCCGCGCCAACGGCGGCTATCGCGCTGGCCGGCCGGCGCCAGCGCCTGATCGAGCTGGCCGCGACGCGGGCGGACTGTTTGTCGTTGAGCCATCTGGCTCTGCCGGCCGCCCTGCTGCCGCTGCCGGCGCTGCAGCGTCTGCTGACGCAGCAGCTGCGCAGCGACGCGGCCGTGCTGGGCAGCGGCATGGTCTATGGATCGACGGCCTTGCGCGAGCAACTGGCGCAGCGCTCGCGGCGCCTGGGCTGCCGCTTCGATGCCGAGGACATCGTCATTACACAGGGCGAATCCGAGTCGCTGGCGCTATGCCTGCGACTGCTGGCCAAGCCCGGTGAGCTGATCGCGGTGGCCAGCCCCGCACCGTTCCATGCGCTGGAGCTGATTGCCAGCCTAGGGCTGCGCGTGCTGGAGATTCCGGCCTCGGCCGAGGCCGGTTTGTCGGTGTCGGCGCTGGCTCTGGCCGCCCAGCAGCACCAGCTGGCCGCCTGCCTGCTCGAGCCCAACTTCTATCGTGTCACCGGCAGCCGGATGAGCGACGCCGCCAAGCAGGCGCTGGCGGCCCTGCTGGCCGAGCACAGCCTGCCGCTGATCGAGTGCGACATGATGGGCGAGCTCTATCACGGCGCCCAGCGGCCAAGGCCGCTGAAGGCCTTTGATGGCGACGACCGCGTGCTGTACTGCGGCAGCCTGGCCTGCATCACCGGCCCGGGTTTCAGCCTCGGCTATATGGTCAGCGGACGCTACCGTCTGCAGCTGCGCGCTGAGCGCACCGTGCATGGCGAGCTTTTGCCCGCATTGACCGACCAGGTGCTGACTGCTTTTATGGCCGGCGGCGGCATGGACCGCCATCTGCGCCGGCTGCGCCAGCGCCTGGCCGCCCAGCTGCAGGCCTGGCGCGAGGCCGTGTTAGCCCACTTCCCGCCGGGCACGCGGGTCAGCAGCGCGGATGGTGGCTATGTGCTGTGGCTGGCGCTGCCCGGCGGCCTGGACGCTTGCGCGCTGCTTGAGGAGACCCGGCGCCGGGGCTACAGCTTTGTGCCCGGCGCGGTCTTCAGCACGGGCACGCAGTTCGATCATTGCCTGCGGCTGACGGCCGGCCATCCGCTCGATGCGTCGCGGCTGCAGGGCGTCCGTTGCCTGGGCGAGTTGGCCACCCGCTTGCTGGCGGCCGGCAGTTCCCGGCGCCGCGTCTCAGAGCCAGCCTAGCAGCAGCTCCGGCGGCCGGGCGATCAGCGCACGCCGGCCGTGCACAACGATGGGGCGTTGCAGCAGGATGGGGTGGGCGGCCATCGCGGCCAGCAGCGCCGGCTCGTCCAGCGACGGATCGGCCAGGCCCAGGCGCTGGTACTCGTCCTCACCGCTGCGCAGCAGCTCGCGCGCCGGCAGGCCCAGCAGGGCCAGCAGGCCCTGCAATTCAGCCACATCGGGCGGTGTCTTCAGGTATTCGATCACCGTCGGCTTCAGGCCCTGGGCCTGCAGCAGGGCCAGGGCTTCGCGGGACTTGGAGCAGCGGGGGTTGTGATAAATCGTGGTCAGCATGGCGCTAGGGTAAGCCATGAGGCCGGCGCCGGCTGCGCTCGCTACCCTCAGCGGCTCGTTGGAGCGCGAGGCGGAGGCCCGATGACCACCAAACAACAAGACGACGCCTACCTGGCACTGCACAGCGCGTTCCGCTGGCAGGTGCCCGAGTATTTCAATATCGCCGAGGCCTGCTGCGGCCGCTGGGCCCGCGAGACGCCCGAGGCCACGGCCGTGCTGTTCGACAGCGACAGCGGCTGCCGCGCGCACTACAGCTACGGCCAGCTGCAGCGCGCCGCGAACCGGCTCAGCAACGCGCTGCGGCGCCTGGGCGTGCGGCGCGGCGACCGGGTCGCGGTGGTGCTGCCGCAGCGCTTCGAGACCGCGGTGGCCCAGATCGCGATCAGCCAGCTCGGCGCGGTGGCGATGCCGCTGTCCATGCTGTTCGGCCCCGAGGCGCTGGAGTACCGGCTGCAGGACAGCGGCGCGGTGCTGGCCCTGGTCGAATGCGCGGCGCTGGAGGCGCTGCGCGGCGTGCGCGCGCGCTGCCCGGCGCTGCGCCATCTGATCGTCGTCGGCGAATGCCAGGCGGACTGTGACGAGATCGGCTGGATGGCCGCGCTGCAGGCCGAGGATGCCCGCTTCACGGCCGAGCGAACCAAGGCCGACGAGGCCGCGGTGCTGATCTACACCAGCGGCACGACCGGCCCGCCCAAGGGCGCGCTGATCCCGAACCGCGCACTGATTGGCAATCTGAGCGGCTTTGTCGCCAGCCAGAACTGGTTCGGCTTCGACCCGGCCGCGCCGGAGAAGGGCACGCAGGCGGTGTTCTGGAGCCCGGCCGACTGGGCCTGGACCGGCGGGCTGATGGATGCGCTCTTGCCGACGCTGTACTTCGGCCGGCCCATCGTCGCCTACCAGGGCCGCTTCGCGCCGGACAAGGCCTTCGAGCTGATGGCCGCCCATGGCGTAACCCATACCTTTTTGTTCCCCACCGCGCTGAAGGCGATGATGAAGGCGCTGCCGCGGCCGCGCGAGCGCTATGCGCTCAAGCTCGAGGCCATCATGAGCGCCGGCGAGGCGGTCGGCGATGCGGTGTTCGCCTACTGCCGCGAGCAGCTGGGCGTGACGGTCAACGAGATGTTCGGCCAGACCGAGATCAACTATGTGGTCGGCAACTGCAGCCGCTTCTGGCCGGCCCGGCCCGGCAGCATGGGGCGCGCCTATCCGGGCCACCGGGTCGCGGTGATCGACGCCGAGGGCAAGACCTGTCCCCCGGGCGTGGCCGGCGATGTGGCGGTGCACCGGCGCGATGTGCACGGCCATCCCGACCCGGTGTTCTTCCTGGGCTACTGGGGCCGCGCGGACGCGACCCGGGCCAAGTTCACCGGCGATCCCGAGGACAGCTGGTGCCGCACCGGCGATATGGCGCTGCAGGACAAGGACGGCTACCTCTGGTATCAGGGCCGCAGCGACGATGTCTTCAAGTCGGCCGGCTACCGCATCGGCCCCAGCGAGATCGAGAACTGCCTGGTCAAGCATGCGGCGGTCGCGAACGCCGCCGTGGTGCCCAAGCCCGATGCCGAGCGCGGCGCCCTGGTCAAGGCCTATGTGGTGCTGGCGCCGGGGCGGCACGGCTCGGCGGCACTGATCGCCGAGCTGCAAGCCCATGTCAAGGGCCGGCTGGCGCCCTACGAATACCCGAAGGAGATCGAGTTCATCGAGGCCCTGCCGATGACCACCACCGGCAAGCTGCAGCGCGGTGTGCTGCGGCGGCAGGAGGAGGAGCGGGCGCGGGCAGCCGGCGTTACTGCGCCCGCGAGCTTGTCAGCCGCACGCTGAGCCGCGCATCGGCCGGCGCCAGCAGGCGGGCCGCGTCGGGCCAGGGCTCGGCGCCGGTCAGCGTGGTGCAGGGCGGGCTGGGCTTGTCCCTGGGCGCGTCGGGGTCGCGGTCCTTGGGCTCGGCCGCCAGCGGCAGGCCCAGCAGCTGGCCCTGCTCGTCGCGCCATTCCAGCTCCCATTTGGGTTCGGCGCTGCAGACCCGCACGCCCTGGATCTGCGGGAACAGCCAGCGCGCATACCAGGGCAGCAGCTCGCTGCGCAGGGTGCGGGCGATGCCCATGATGCGGCGCACCGTGGCCATGCTCAGCTGGTCCGGCGGCGTGGTCAGGCGGATGCGGCCCTGCATCTCGGCGGCGCCGCGCGGGATATTGCTGGCCAGCTCGGCCCCCTTGGCCTGTTCTGGCGGCAGCAAGGGCAGCTCGAAGCGGCCCTCGGCGTCGACCTTGATCGGCAGATAGCCCTCCTCATGGGCCACCGCCAGCTTGGGCGCGGGCTGGGCCGCGAAGGTCTTGGGCCCCAGTTTGAAGTCCATCACGATCAGGCCCTGGCCGTATTTCTTCAGCCCCTGCAGCATGGTGTTCATGCGCTCGTAAGGCATCGCGGCGGGGTCGCGCACCAGACCGACCTGGACGGTGTCGAGCTGGGCGGGTGGCGGCGTCTGCGCCAGTGCGGCGGGCAGGGCGATGAAGTACAGCAGCCAGATCGGCTTGGTCATGGGGGACTCCCTGGTTGATCGGATGGTTTGTTGGCTCAGCGTCTGCACTTGCCACGCGCCTCGGCCAGCAGCCAGAAGGGCGCGCTCAGCAAGCCCATGCCGGCGCCGGCGAACTCGCCCTTCAGGCAGTCGCCGTCGGCGCTTTTCGCGATGCCCTGGCCCAGGCGCTGCTGGGTGGTCTCGGGCAGGGATTTCGCCTGCGCCGCCTCCGGTGCGCTCAGCGCGGCCTGGCGCACCGCGCGGCGGGTGGCCTCGCTGTCGAGCAGCGAGGGCAGGGGGGCGGAGGCCGGCGGCGCGGCGGAGGGGCTGGCGGCGAGCGCTATGGTCTCGGGGTCCGGCTGCAGCGTGCTGATCGCGTTGGGTGCCGGTCGTGCTGTGGCGCGCGGCTGTGGGGTGCCGGTGGGTTTGCGCGTGGCCGCTGCCGGCTGCGGGCGTGCTGCCGGTCTGGGCAGGGGCTGCAGGCGCAGGCTGATCAGTTGCCGCGCGGGCTTGGGTGCGGGCGAGCGGCCCTGGGTCAGCAGCAGCCACAGCAGGCCGTGGATCAGCAGCACCAACAGCAACAACGCCGGCCGGGCCTGGCGCCTGATCATGCGTCCGGCCCCTCGCCGGGCGCTTCCGGCCCGGCCTCGTAGCCCAGCAGATCGCCGGGCTGGCAGTCCAGCACCGCGCAGATGCGAGCCAGCGTCTCGAAGCGCACGCCGCGCACCTTGCCGGATTTCAGCAGCGAGAGATTGGCCTCGGTGATGCCGATGCGCTCGGCCAGCTCGCGCGAGCGCATCTTGCGCCGCGCCAGCATCAGGTCCAGGGTGACGAGGATGGGCATGCCGGGCGCCGCTCTCAGATGAACTCGGCGTTCTCGTCCGCCACCCGCACCGCCTCGCGCATCACCGCGGCAATGGCCAGCAGCATCAGGCCGAACAGCAGGCACAGATAGTGTTCGGACGACAGCGTCAGCGCCAGCTGGCGCTCGCCGGGCGGATTGCCCAGGGTCAGGGCCAGCAGTGCCAGGGTCTGGCCCAGCGGCATCGCCAGCGCCAGGCCGACCAGTGCCAGGCCCAGGCGGTGCAGATGACGCACAGGCGCCAGAGCCAGCAGCTCGCCGCGCGCATAGCAGCCGAACAGGCACCAGACCTGCCACATCGCCCAGGCGCCCACCAGGGCCGGCAGGGCCGAGGCGGCGAGCCCGGCCAGGCGGGCGCCGGCATCGAGCTGCAGATTGGCGGCTCCGGAGCCCCATTCCTGGTGTGCTACCCGGGCCACCCACTCCGGCTGGCTCCAGAACAGCAAGGGCAGCAGCAGCTGGGCCGCACCGCCTACCAGGGCCAGCAGGCGCACCAGCCGTATCAGGCCCTGGATGCGGCGCTGGCCGCCGAAATGGCTGGTGTGGGTGCTCATGGTGACCGTGTGTTGACAAGAAATTTACTGTAAAACAATAAAAAATAGATGTAAAGCAAAAAGTATCCGGGCGCATAGCGAGCGCCGCTGGGCTGCCGCGACTTGCGGCACACTGCCGCCTGATCAGGCCTGCACGGAGCAGGCAGGCGTAAGGAGTAACAAGAATGGAATTCACCACATTGGGTCGCTCGGACTTGCGAGTCAGTCGGATCTGCCTGGGCACGATGACCTTCGGCGAGCAGGTCGACGAGGCGGCCAGCCATGCCTTGCTGGACAGCGCCGTGGCCCAGGGCATCAACTTCATCGACATGGCCGAGATGTACCCGGTGCCGGCCCGCGCCGAGACCTTTGCCGATACCGAACGCATCATCGGCCGCTGGCTCGGCAGCCGGCCGGGCCTGCGCGAAAAGCTGGTGATCGCGACCAAAGTTAGCGGCCCTTCGCGCGGCTATGGCTGGATACGCCAGGGCTCGCCCGATCTGACGGCCGCCGACATCATCAGCGCCTGCGAGGCCAGCCTGCAGCGCCTGCAGACCGACCATATCGACCTCTACCAGATCCACTGGCCGGCCCGTCATGTGCCGATGTTCGGCGGCCAGTTCTTCGAGCCGGCCAAGGACCAGCCGGTCACGCCCATCCTGGCCCAGCTCGAAGCGCTGGGCCAGCTGGTCAAGGCCGGCAAGGTGCGGCATATCGGGCTGTCCAACGAGACGCCGCATGGGGTGGCCGAGTTCGTCCATCTGGCCGAGCAGCAGGGCCTGCCGCGCGTGGTCTCGGTGCAGAACGCCTACAGCCTGGTCAACCGCGTGCCCGAGAACGGGCTGGACGAGGCGCTGTACCGCCACCAGGTCTCGCTGCTGGCCTACTCGCCGCTGGGCTTCGGCACGCTGACCGGCAAGTACGACGCCAGCGGCCTGGCCGACCCGACGGCTGGCCGGCTGGCGCTGTTCGAGAGCATGAAGAAGCAGCGCTGGGCCCGGCCCGAGACGCTGGCCGCGGCGCGGCGCTACAACGCGCTGGCCCGCGACCATGGGCTGACGCCCACCCGCATGGCGCTGGCCTGGTGCTATGGCCGCTGGCAGACCGCCAGCACCATCATCGGCGTCACCAGCCAGGCTCAGCTCGACGAGGACATCGCCGCCTGGGGCACGGTGCTGGCACCCGAGCTGCTGGCCGAGATCGACAAGGTCCGCTGGGAGATCCGCGACCCGGCGCAGTGAAGCTCGCGGGCTAGAATCCGCCCCGCGATGCGCGCCCACACCTCCTTCCACCGCTGCACGGCCTTGCTGGCCGTGCTGGCGCTGCTGTGGGCGGCCCTGGTGCCGGGTCTTGCCCATGCGCTGCAGACCCGCTCGGACAGCGTCTGGGTCGAGGTCTGCACGGTGCAGGGCCCCGGCTTTGTGCGCCTGGATACGGCGGCCCTGGCCGAGGATCCGCTGGCGCCGCTGGAGCTGGGCAAGAAGAGCAGCCCCTGGGGCGAGCACTGCCCGCTGTGCACCTTGCCCATCGATCACGCGGCTCCGCCGCCGACCCTGCCCGCCGGCGCCTCGCCGACCCTGGGCTTCGAGCGCCCGCTCGCTTTCTGGCGCGCCCCGCGCCTGCTCGCCATCTGGGCCACGGCCCAGGCGCGTGCGCCCCCGCTGACGACCTGACAGTTCCTTCCGCTTCTCCCGATTTCGCCGGCCCTGCCTTCTTGCTTGCAGTGGCCGGCCTCACTGTCATGTCTGTCAATGAAAAAACATCTGATCAGCGTGCTGGCCATGCTGGCCTGCGCCCACGCCCGTGCCCATCAACATGAACAACTGCAGTCGGTCCTGATAACCGGCAGCGCCCAGCGCAGCGCTCTCGACGAGGCCGCCGGCAGCAGCTCCCGGTTGGGCCTGAGCCTGCGCGAGACCCCGGCCAGCGTGACCGTGGTCAGCCGCGACGAGATTGAGCGGCGTGCCTATGCCAACACCCAGGAGGTGCTCAAGAGCGTGCCCGGCGTGGTCTTTGCCGACCCGCCGGGCTCGGCCGGCACGGTGTTCTACCGCGGCTTCGGCTCGGGCTCGCTGTCCCAGCTCTATAACGGCATCAGCGTGCAGTACGACGCGATCGCCGCGCGGCCGCTGGACAGCTGGCTGGTCGAGCGGGTCGAGGCCATCGGCGGTGCCTCGAGCTTTCTGAACGGCTCCGGCGCGGTGGGCGGCACGATCAATGTGATCAGCAAGATCGCCGATCGCAGCGGCGACATCAGCCGCCTGCGACTGGGTCTGGGCGACCGTGGCGCCCAGGGCTCGGCCAGCCTGCAGCGCAGCCTCGGCGAGCAGGTCCTGCGAGTCGAACTCAACCGCAACGAAGGCGCGCTCTGGACCCAGGGCCGCGAGCGCAGCGCCTGGCAGGCCAGCGCCTCCTGGCTGGCGCCGCTGAGCGCCGGCCTGACGCACATGCTGGCCGTCGAGCGCCAGCACGAGAAGGTCACCCAGCCCTACTGGGGCACACCGATGCTGCGCGCCGCCGACGGCACGGTGCCCGCCGGCCAGCTGCACTTCGATGCCGCGACCTTGGGTGTGAACTACAACGTGCTCGACGGCCGCTACCAGCAGGACGTCAGCTGGGCTCGCTCCATCCTCGAATGGAAGCTCAATGACCGCACGCGGCTGAGCCACACCCTCTACCTCTACGACGCGCTGCGCGACTACGAAAACGTCGAGACCTATGTCTTCAAGAACGGTAACAGCGCGGTCGAGCGCCGCGATGCGCTGCTGCAGCGCCATGACCAGCGCGTCTGGGGCAGCCGCACCGAGCTGAGCCACGGCAGCGAGATCGCCGGCCTGCGCTCGGACTTCGCGGCTGGCATCGATTGGAGCTTCAACCGCCAGACCCGCTTCCCGCTGTCGGTGCCGGGCCCCTTTGGCAACACCGATCCCTACCAGCCCGCCGCCAGCTACTTCTACAGCACCCCCGGCATCAAGCCCGGCTACAACCCCGGCGCCAGCAATCTGCTGCGCACGCTGGCGCTGTTCGTCGAGAACCGCACCGTGCTGGGCAGCGGCTACGCGCTGGTCAGCGCCTTGCGCTGGGACCGCATCGCGCTGGATGTACGCAACCACCGCACGGTCACGGCCACCAACCCGGCCCTGTTCACGACCGACTTCAAGCCGCTGACCGGCCGGCTGGGCCTGGTCAAGGACCTCAGCAAGGACTGGCAGGTCTATGCCCAGGCCAGCAGCGCCGCCGACCCGCCGTCTGGCGTGCTGGCCACGGCCGGCTTCGGTGCGCTGCGCCGCTTCGAGCTGACGCGCGGCCGCCAGGTCGAGATCGGCAGCAAGCTCGCCTTCGACCAGGGGCGCGGCCAGGCCACCGTGGCGCTCTACGACCTGCGCCGCAAGAACTTCTCCATCACCGACCCGAACGACAGCACGAACGCGCTGCCCGTCGGTGCGCAGAGCAGCCGCGGCCTGGAGCTCAGCGCGCATTGGCGGCCCAGCGCCCAGCTGAGCCTGAGCGGCCAGCTGAGCCACACCCGCGCGCGCTACCAGGCCTTCACCGAAGGCACGGTCTCGCGCGCCGGCCAGACCCCGGCCAATGTGCCGACCTGGGTGGCCGGCGCCGCGCTGGACTGGCAGCCGCTGCAGAGCCTGGGCCTGGGCCTGGACTGGCGCCATGTCGGCAAGCGCTATGCCAATGTCGCCAACACGGTCTGGGACGGCGCCTACAACCTGGTCGGCGCCAGCGCCACGCTGAAGATCGACCGCCAGACCACGCTGCAGGCCCGCGTCGACAACCTCGGCGATGAGCGCTATGTGGCCAGCCTCAGCAGCAACCTGCCTTATCTGGGCGCGCCGCGCAGCGTCAGCCTGGCGGTGGACTGGAAGTTCTGAGCATGAGACTCAAGCGTTGGCTCTATCTGCTGCATCGCTGGGCCGGCATCGCGCTGTGCCTGGTGATGGCGCTGTGGTTTCTGTCCGGCATGGTGATGATGTATGTGGGCTATCCCAAGCTCACCCCGGCCGAGCAGTTGCAGGGGCTGGCACCGTTGCCGGCGCAGGGCTGCTGCGTGCCGCTGGAACAGGCCCTGCAGGCCGCCGGTCTGGACAAGGCGCCGACGCAGTGGCGCCTGAGCTCGGTGGCCGGAGCGCCGCGCTATCTGTTCAGCGACGCCCGTGGCAAGACCGTCGTGGCGGTCGATGCGCGCAGCGGCGCGCGCATCACCGGCGTGGATGAGGCCCAGGCGGTGGCGGCGGCCGCGCACTTTGCCGGCGACGCTGCGGCGCGCAGCCTGGGCCCGGTGCAGGAGGATGCCTGGACCCATTCGCGCGCGCTCGACGCCCACCGGCCGCTGCATCGCGTGGCGGTCGATGACGGCCGCTGGCTCTATATCAGCGGCGTCAGCGGCGAGGTGGTGCGCGATGCCAGCCTGACCGAGCGGACCTGGGGCTGGCTGGGCGCCTGGCTGCACTGGCTCTACCTCTTTCGCGGCGGGGCGCTGAATGCCTGGTGGACCGATATCGTGATCTGGCTGTCGCTGGCCGGCGGCATGCTGGGGCTCAGCGGCCTGGTGGTCGGCATCTGGCGCTGGCGCTTCAAGGGTCGCTACAAGAGCGGCTCGCGCTCGCCTTATCGCGGCCGGATGGCGCGCTGGCACCACATCCTCGGCCTGCTCGGCGGCACGCTGGCGCTGAGCTGGGTGATCAGCGGCCTGCTGTCGATGAATCCCTGGAAGGTGTTCGAGGTGCAAGGGCTGAAGCCCGATCGCCAGGCCTATGCCGGCGGCCCGCTGCAGGCCGGCGCGGCGCCGCCGGCCGATCTGGTGCTGGCCCGTCTGGCCGCGCGGGGCTTCGAGGCGCGGCTGCTGGAGTGGCGCCGCATCGGTGGCGCGCACTACGTCTGGGCCCAGAGCGCCAGCAGCGCGCGGCTGCTCGATGCGCGAGGCGAGGTGGTGCCAGGTCTTGACGAAGCGAGTCTGGTGACGGCGGCCCGCGCCATGCTGCCCGGCGCGCCGCTGCTGCAGCGCCAGTGGCTGCGCGGCTACGACGCCCATTACTACGCCCGCGAGGCCCACACGATGACCGGCCAGCGCGAGCGCCCGCTGCCGGCGCTGCGCCTGATGTTCGGCGATGCGCTGGCCCACCACATCGTGCTGGACCCGGCCAGCGGCGCGGTGCTGCAGGTCAGCAACAGCCGCCAGCGGCTCGAGCGCTGGTTGTTCGCCTTTGCGCACAGCTTCGATCTGCCGCAGCTGCTGGCGCTACGGCCGCTATGGGATGGCTGGATGCTGATCTTCAGCCTGGCCGGGCTGGGCCTGAGCCTGACGGGCGTGGTGATGGGTTGGCGCCGGCTACGGCGCTCGCCGGCGCAGGCGCCAGGCCAGCAGGCCTAGGCCCGCGCCCATCAGACCCAGGCTGCCCGGTTCGGGTACCGCAGAGACGGCAGAGAAGCTGAAGTCGTCCAGCGCGTAATAGCCTTGCACGCCGTGCACCGCCACCGCGTCCACCCGACCGGCGTAGCCGCTGACCAGGAAGGCGTGAGTGCCATCAGCGCCCGGCGCCAGCGGCAGCGTGGCCGATCGATGCACCTCGACGCCGGCGAGAAACAGCACGAAGCTGACCGGCGAGTAGCCCGACACATGGGCGCCGTCGAACACGAAGTCCTCTGCGGCGCTGATCACCGGTCCGAGCGTCGCAAACTGGGCCGCAGGGTCGGACGGATCCGCGAAGTCGGTGAAGATATTGCGCATCCCCGACGCGGGCTGGTAGGGGCTCCAGGGCGTGCTCGGGTCGCCGTCCGGGTACTCGTAGTCACTGTGGAACCAGCCGCTGAAGCCAAAGCCCTGGTAGCTGGCCGGCATGGCCCGGGTGCTGCCGGGCGGCAGATCGTCGAAGCTCAGTACGCCGGCATGGGCGGTGGATGCGCCCAGCAGCGCAAGGGATAGCAGCAGAGTTTTCATCGCAGCGCTCCTGATCAATCGAAGAGCACGATGCCCTGGTCGGACAGCAGCACCGGGTAGTCCGCTACCGGCAGCCCCTTGATCTGCAGCTTGTTACCGACTGCGTCGTTGAGCGCGACCGTGTCGGAGGTGTTCAGCGCATAGACCCGGCCATCGACCATGTCGACCAGTCGCGGGCGCAGCGTCGGGTTGCCGGCAAAACGGGGAAAGTGGAATTTGCTGCATGTGATGTCGATAGAGGCTTCGGTGGTGGGGCGCGGCAGGGCATCGACCTTGCGCCAGACCGCGATCAGATTGCGCACCACGCCACCGGGCTCGTTGCGCGTGTAGGCCTGAACGGTGTAGCCATAGGGCTTGCTGCAGCCGGCGTCCGGCACGAGCTTGAGGCGGTTGTCGAAGATGGCGGTGACGTGCTGGTAGGCACGGTAGGCCACCTTCTGGCGCTTGACGGTCTGGTCGCCGTTCAAGTAGGGGGTGTCCAGATTGCCGTCCCAGGTGCCGGTCTCCAGCAGGCCTTTGACGTTCTTGGTCGCGTCGTAGTGCAGGTCGACCAGGGTGAAGATGCTGGACTCGACGCCCCGCGAGAAGTCTCCCAGCAGTCGCCGCAGCAGGTATTTGGCCTGATCTTCCTCGGTCCAGGCCAGGCCGCACAGCGCGTAGTACAGGCAGGGTCCGGACGGTGCGCCGTTCTCGTTCTGGCGGATGCGGAAACCATGCGCTTCGACCATGTCCTTGAACCACTGGTACTTGGCCAATTCGCTGGGGAAGTTGTCATGGTCGACCGACGCGTAGTACGGGTGATAGGCGACCGCCACATCGGCGGCCGGCACGCCGGGGCCGCGGTTGGCGGCGAAGTAGTCGACAGCCGTCTTTGCATAAATGGAGCTCGATGTGGTCGAGCCACCCATGACGCCAGCGGTGAAGGAGCCAATGGTCAGCTTGGCCTGGGGCTGGATGCTCTTGATCAACTGGGCCACCTCGACGATCAGCTGCGCATAGTGATCGACGGGCACATGTCCGTCCGGCTCGTTCCAGATCTCCCAGTCGGTGACGCGAGCGGTCGGCTGGCTGTAGCGTGTCACGGTGGCGCGTACATAGTCGAGGAACTTCTGCTTGCCGGTGCCGGTGGGCAGCGCGCCGGCCAGATTGCGGGTGCCGCAGTTCAGGCAGCCCGGGCGCTCGTTGCCATAGCCCAAGAAAACATAGGGCTCAACACCCCGGGCGAGCGCGCCATCGACGATCTTGTCGAGCTTGGCGAAGTCGTAGCTGGCAGGCTGGGTGATGACTTTCTCGATGTCGTGCCAGCCCGATTGCACGCGTACCTTCAGCGCGCCGGTGGGGCCCAGATAGCTCTTCCACAGATCGAAGCTGCTGTAGTCGCGGTCGGTGGTCTCCCCGCCGATGCCGAAGGGGTGACTCAGCCCTGCGGCGCGGATCTCGGCGGCGCTGCGCGTGCGGACCAGGCCGAGGTAGCCGAAACGGGCCGCATCCTTCGCATGAATGGGCCCGTTGGAGAGCGCCTGCGGCGCCAGCGGCACGCGCGGCGGCGGCGCGGTCTGGGCCTGAGCGAGCGTCGTCAGCAGCAGGGCTGCCATTGCAGCGATTGTCGATGCCGCAAGCGCGGCGTTCTTCTTGATCATGGCTTGTCTCCAGGATTGAGTGCGAGGCAATCAGGGCGCGCTCGGCGCCCGTGGCTCAGAAGTTGTGCTTGAGCCCGAAGTCCACGACGGTGCTGCGGGTCAGCGCCTTGCCGGCGACCGTGCCTTGTTGCTTGGAGCTGCCCAGATCGCTGTAGACCGAGGTGCGCTTGCTGAGGAAGTGCTCGTAGCCGACGCCCAGCTTGGTGGTGTTGTTATTGCCGCCCTCGGGGTCCAGCCGCGCCACAGCGAACCGGGCCAGATGGTTGCCCACCGGCATGCTGGCGGCCAGCGTCAGGTTCTTCGCGGCCCGGCCGCCCACCTCGGCGCTGGTGAAGGAGACACGGGGGCGGATGAAGCCGAAGTCATAGGCGCCGCCGATCAGTGCAACGCGGTTGTTGCTGGCCTGGCGGTCGAAGCCGGCGGCCAGATAGAGCGCACCGGCCGTGTACTCGATATTGGCGCCTACCGATCGATCGCGCACCCCTTCGCCGGCTGAAACGGCCACATTGCTGCTGAAGCCATGCAGCGTGGGCGAGCGGTAGCCGACCGAGTTGTTTGCGCGCGCATGGCCGTCGATGCGGTAGGTCGCCAGCTGATGGTTCAGGCTGGGCGAGCCCACGGTATCCCAGCCCCAGGGGTCGAGCTTGAGCGCGGGCCAGAAGATCGGCACATACTCGCGGCCCAGATACACGCTGCCCAGTTCCTTGCTGTCCAGATGCACGAAGGAGCGCGCCTTCCAGAACACCGGATCGGCCACGCCGGTGTCGCCGAGAAAGCGATGCTCGATCTGGAAGCCGGCCTGCAGCCCGCCGCCCAGATCCTCGATGCCGCGAAAACCGAGCCGGTTCTCCGAGCCATGGCGCAGGTCCCAGCGATTGCCGGCCGGGCCGCTGCGGCCGTTGTTGGCCGTCAGCGCCGAAGTGCCGCTGTTCTGCTTGGTGATGCTCAGGTCCAGACGCCCGTAGATCGTCACACCGGACTGCGCCTGCGCGGCACCGGCCAGGGCCAGCAAGGCCAGCGGCAAGAGAGGTTTTGTATGTTTCATGCTTGTCTCCTTCTTTGAGGGTAGTGATGGGAAAGTGGGGCCGTCTTCGGGCGGCCAATAAAAGATCAGGGGCGGATGTAGCTGGTCTTCGTCTGCGTGAAAAATTGCCGGGCCTGCGTGCCCTGCTCGCGGGGGCCAACGCTGGAGGCCTTGCTGCCGCCGAAGGGCACGTGGTGGTCGACGCCGGCGGTCGGCGCGTTGACCATCACCATGCCGGCCTGTAGCCGGCGCTGGAAGTGATGGGCCAGCTTCAGCGAGCCGGTGCAGACGCCGGCCGAGAGGCCGAAGGGCGTGTCATTGGCCAGGGCCAGCGCATGCTCGGCATCGTCGGCCGCGATCAGCACCGCCACCGGGCCGAAGATCTCCTCCTGGCTGATGCGCATCGCGTTGTCGGCATCGACGAACAAGGCCGGCGCCAGGTAGTGGCCGGGCCGGCGGCGGTGCAACAGCTCCCCGCCCACCGCCAGGCGTGCGCCTTCCTCACGGCCCAGCGCGATGTAGCGCAGGTCCTGGGCCAGCTGCGCCTCGTCGACCACCGGACCGATCTGGGTATCGGGATCCAGCGCATGGCCGACGCGCAGCGCGGCCACCCGCGCTATCAACGCATCGCGGAACTTGGTGTAGATGCCCTTGGTGACGATCAGTCGCGAGCTGGCGGTGCAGCGCTGGCCGGTCGAATAGAACGCGCCCTGGACCGCGCAGTCCAGCGCGATTTCCAGATCGGCATCGTCCAGCACCACCAGCGGGTTCTTGCCGCCCATCTCAAGCTGGTAGCGCGCCTGGCGGGCGCTGCAGGCTGCGGCCACACGCTGGCCGGTGGCCACCGAGCCGGTGAAGCTGATGGCGCGCACGCGCGCGTCGTCCAGCAGGGTCTGGCCGACCTCGCGGCCGCTGCCGGGGACGAAGTTCAGCACCCCCGGCGGCAGGCCGGCGCGCTGCAGGATGTCCACCAGGGCCCAGGCGCTGGCCGGCACGCTCTCGGCCGGCTTGAAGACCACCGTGTTGCCGTAGGCGAGGGCGGGCGCGATCTTCCAGGCGGGAATGGCAATGGGAAAGTTCCAGGGCGTGATGATGCCCACCACGCCCACCGGTTCGTGCCGCACCTCCACGCGCAGCCCGGCGCGGGTCGAGGCATAGAGCTCGCCCTCGGCCTGCAGCGCCTGCTGGGCCTGGAACTTGAAGATCTGCGCGGCGCGCTGCACCTCGCCTGTGGCCTCGGGCAGGGTCTTGCCCTCTTCACGGGCCAGCAGCTCGCCGAGCTCGGCGAGCCGCGCCAGCAGCTCGCTGCCGGCACGATCAAGCACCTCGGCGCGCAGCTGCGGTGACTGGTCGGCCCAGGCCGGCTGCGCGAGCGTCGCGGCGGCGACGGCGCGGCGCGCCAGTGCCGCATCGGCCAGGTGAAAGCGCCCGACCTGCTCCTCGGTGTCGGAGGGGTTGATGTTCTCGTAAACCCGGTCGGTGGCGAGCCATTCGCCGTCGATCAGCAGAGGGCTGAGTGCAATTTCTGATGTCATGAATAAAGCATACGATGGATTTTATAAAATGTATAGCCTATACTTTCCAGCATGCGGTGCAGTGGCCGAGAGGGCGCCGGATCGCATACCCTTCAGACAAGACATTGGAGACAAGATGAAGCGATCGATGGTGCTCAATACGGTGTTGCTCGCGGCGCTCGCCACAGCGAGCGCGCTTGGCGGTGTGGCACAGGCCTACCCGGACAAGCCCGTCACCCTGGTGGTGGGATTTGCACCAGGCGGCGCGGCCGACACGGTGGCGCGCCAGCTGGCCGAGGAGCTCAGCAAGCAGCTGGGCCAGCGCGTCAATATCGACAACAAGAGCGGCGCCGGCGGCAACATCGCCACGCAGGCCGTGCTAGGCGCGCCGGCCGATGGCTACACCCTGCTGTTCGCAGCGATTCATCTGGCCACCAACCCCTGGCTGGCCGGCGTCAAGTACGAGCCGAAGTCGGACCTGACCATGGTCAGCCAGATCACCAGCGTGCCGGTGGTGATGCTGACGCCGGGCAGCGGCAGCTTCCAGCAACCGGTGGACATCGTGCGTGCGGCCCACAAGACCAGCGGTGGGCTCAAGGCCGGCTCGGGCGGCATCGGCACCTCCTCGCATCTGGCGCTGGAACTGTTCTCGCGCAGCCAGAACGTGCCTTTCCTGCATGTGCCTTATCGCGGCGGCGCGCCGGCCAACCAGGCCTTGCTGGCCGGCGAGATCGATGTGATGTTCGATCTGATGTCGGGCGGGCTCAAGCAGATGGTGGACTCGGGCCGCATGCGCGCGGTGGCGGTGATGCAGGACAAGCGCGTCGCTGCACTGCCCCAGGTCAGGAGCGCGGCCGAGCTGGGTCTGGCGCCGGAGACCTTCATCCGCAGCTGGCAGGGCATTGCCGTCAAGGCCGGCACGCCGCCCGAGGTGTTGGCCAAGCTGCACAAGGCCGTGGTCGCCGCCGCTGCCAGCCCGAGTTTCACCGGCCGTGTCGGCGACCAGCTGGGCTATACCGTGGTCACCAGCAAGACGCCGGACGAGTTCCAGAAGCACTACCTGGCCGAGCTGGGCCGCTGGGGTAGCTTGATCAAGGCCGCCAACATCAAGCCGGAGTGAAGACGATGCCTCCACGCATCACCGCGATTCATACCCATCTGATGCAGGCCGGCGGGCCGCCGCAGACCGGCTGGTCCGCCACCGGCAAGAGCGCGCTGGCCAGCAGCCGCAACTGGCTGTTCGTCACCGTGCACACCGACGACGGCCGCATCGGCTGCGGCGAGGGGTCGGGCTGGCCGCGCGTGGTCGCGGCGGCGGTCGAGGGCCTGGGCGACTTTCTGGCCGGCGAGCCCGTGCTGTCGATCGAGCGCCTGCATCAGCGCATGCGCACCGCGCTGATGGGCCATGGCCAGGTCGGCACGGTGGGCGGCGGCGCGATCGCGGCGATCGACATGGCGCTGTGGGATCTGCGCGCCCAGACCCTGGGTGTGCCGGTCTGCCAACTGCTGGGCGGCCCGCTGCGCGAGCGTGTGCCTTACTACACCCATGCCTCCAGCGTTGCGGCCGCGCAGGCGGCCGTGGCGCGCGGCGTGCAGGCAATCAAGGTCGGCGGCATCGCGGGCGTGGTCGAGCGATCCCATGCGATCCGGGCCGCTGTCGGGCCCGACATCGATCTGATGGTGGATCTGCATGGCCCGCCGTGGCTCAATGCGGCCGACGCCATCGCCATCGGCCGCGAGCTGGAGCCGCTGGGCCTGCTGTTCCTGGAGGAGCCGGTGGCCTCGGACGATCTGCCCGGCTGGCGCCGGGTGCGCGACAAGCTGGCGCTGCCGCTGGCCACCGGCGAGCGCCTGTCAACCCTGGCCGAGATGCTGCCCTTCATCACCGAGGGCCTGGTCGATGTGGTGCAGCCCGATACCGGTCGCTTCGGTGGCCTGACCCAGATGCGCAAACTCGCCGCCATCGCCGAAGCGCATTCGCTGCAAGTCGCCCCCCACAGCGGCTCGCTGGGCCCGCTGGCCGAGTTCGCCGCCGTCCATCTGCTCGGCGCCTTGCCCAATGGCCTGGTGCTGGAGCGCATGGACCCCGACTGGTCCGAGCGCGACACGGTGATCACGCAAACCCTGGCCATCGCCGACGGCCATATTGCCGTGCCCACGGCGCCGGGCCTGGGCACCGCCATCGCCGCCGAGCGCATCGCCCAGTTCCCAAGCCAGCGCAATCTGGCCATCGCCACCGGTGGCTACAACCCCGGCACCGAGGCCGAGAGCCTGACCCTCCAAGCCCGCCGCCACCGCCTGCAACTGTTCAGAAAGAACGTCTGATGAGCACCCCCCACGAGTCCGCACTCGACCCCAAGACCCATGCCCGCCTGCTGGCCGCGTCCACCGCGACCCTGACCACGGTGATGTTCAAGCGTGGCTTTCGCAATGTCTTCATGCAGAACGTGCATCCGCTGAACCCGGCAAGCGCGCGCTTTGTCGCGCCGGCCTTCACCTTGCGCTACATCCCGGCGCGCGAGGACCTCGATCCGCTGAACGCCTTCGAGGACCGCGCCCATCCGCAGCGCGTCGCGGTCGAGGAGTGCCCGGCCGGCCATGTGCTGGTGATGGACAGCCGCGGCGACGCGCAGGCCGCGTCCAGCGGCAATCTGCTGGTCACCCGTCTGATGAAGCGCGGCTGCGCCGCCGTGATCACCGACGGCGGTTTCCGCGACAGTCCCGAGATCGCGGCGCTGCCGTTCCCGGCCTATCACCAGCGTGCCTCGGCGCCGACCAATTTGATCCGCCACCATGCCGTCGACCTGCAGCGACCGATTGCCTGCGGCGGGGTGTCGGTCTACCCCGGCGATGTGCTGATGGGGGACGCTGAGGGCGTGGTCGTGATCCCGCGCCATCTGGCCGATGCGGTGGCCGAGGAGGCCTATCGCCAGACCATGTACGAGGACTGGGTCAACGAGCGCATCATCGCCGGCGACGGCCTGTTCGGCCTGTATCCGCTGCTGGACGAGGACAAGAAGACGGCCTATGCCGCCTGGACCCTGGCGCAGCAGTCCCGCTATCCTCATCTCTGACATGAGCACAAAAAAACCTGTTGTCCTGCTGACTGGCGCGGCCGGTCGCCTGGCCCGCAGCATCCGCGCGCCGCTGCGCGAGGCTTGTGCCGAGCTGCGTCTGAGCGACCGTGTGGCCTTCGAGGCGCCGGGCTGTCCCGTCCATATCGGCGAGCTGGTCAATATCGGCGAGCAGCCGGAGCTGCTGGCCGGTGTCGATGCCATCGTGCATTTCGCCGGCTATCCGCGCGAGGCCGACTGGGAGACCCTGCTGCCGGCCAATGTCATCGGCACCACGCGCTTGTGGGAGGCGGCGCGCCAACAGGGCGTGCAGCGCATCATCTACGCCAGCTCCAACCATGCGGTGGGTTTCTACCCGCGCGGCCAACGCCTGGACGAGACGGTGCCGCCACGCCCGGATTCGCGCTACGGCCTCAGCAAGGTCTTCATGGAGGGGCTGGCCAGCCTCTATGCCGACAAGCACGGGCTGCGCGGCTTTGGCCTGCGCATCGGCCATTGCGCGCCCGAACCCAGCGACGAGCGCATGCTCTCGCACTGGATCCACCCGGAGGACCTGGCGGCCTTGGTGGGTATCGGTTTGACGGCCGACTACCACTGCGAGATCGTCTACGGCGCCTCGGCCAACAGCCGCAGCTGGTGGGACAACCGGCGCGCCGAGGCGCTGGGCTACCGGCCGCGCCACAGCGCCGATGCCTTCGCCGAGCGGTTGCTGGGCCGGCGCAGCGACAGCCCGGTCGGCGAGATCTATCAGGGTGGCCACTTTGCCGCTGCGGAGTATGACGGTGATCCTGACCGAGCGCGTCGCCAGCGTTGAGCACCGTCCGCTGGACGATCGCCTGAGTGTCTTCCGGGTCGACAACCGGGTCGGTGAGTCGCCGCTCTGGGACGCCGCACGCGGCTGCCTGTGGTGGATCGATGTGCGGGCGCCCGAGCTGCTGAGGCTATTCCCCGAGACGGCCCAGGTCTCGCGCTGGACGCTGCCCGAGCCGATCGGTGCGCTGGCGCTGCGCCAGGACGGGCGGCTGCTGTTGGCCTTGCGCCGCCAGGCCTGGCTGTTCGACCCGGCGTGCCACGCGCTGAGTGCCTTCGCCGAGGTCGAGACCGACCGCCCCGGCAATCGCCTCAATGACGGCAAGGTCTCGCCAGGCGGGCGCTGGTGGCTGGTCGGCTCGATGGACGACAGCGTGGCCGACAAGCAGCCGCGTGGCGCGCTCTACCGTATCGACGCGCAGGGGCAGGTTGTGCGCCTGCACGAGGGCTTGACGGTGGCCAACGGCCTGGCCTGGAGCCGCGACGGGCATCGGCTTTACTTCTCCGACAGTGCCAGCGGCCAGATCTGGCGAGCGCCTTGGGACGAGGCGCGCGGCCTGATGGGCGCGCCGGTCCCGTTTGCGTGCTCGCTGGAGGCCGACGGCCGGCCCGATGGGGCGCTGGTCGACGCGCAGGACGACTACCTGTCGGCCGGTGTGTCGGCCGGTTGCCTGAACCGCTTCGATGCGGCGGGCCGGCGCCTTGGCGCCGTCCCGCTGCCCTGTCGCGCGCCGACCATGCCCTGCCATGGCGGCGCCGGCGGGCAGGACCTGTTCATCACCTCGCTGCAGCGGCCGGGCTGGGCGCCGGGCGGGGCAGACGGCCAGCTCTACCGCATCGCCGGATTTGGCGGCGGGCTGCCGGCCGCGCTGCTGCAGGCCGGCTGAAGTAGTAAAGTGCATTTAATAAAATCAACTCCGAGTCTCGAAGACAGAGAGCAGGGACAGGAACAACAATGGCAGTCAGGCAAGCGATCAACACCCCGACCTATCTGCGGCTGCGCGAGCAGATCCGCGATGACATCGTTGCGGGCGTCTGGGCGCTGGGCTCCCACATCACGCTGGCCGAGCTGGGCGCGCACTACCAGGTCAGCAACATTCCGGTGCGCGAGGCGCTGCTGCAGCTGCAGGGCGAGGGCGTGATCGAGATGCGCATGAACCGCGGCGCGGTGATTCCCAGCGTCGATGCGAAGTTCATCGATGACACCTACCATCTGCGCGGTGCGCTGCAGTCGATGCTGGCGCGGCTGGCCTGCCTGCGCGCCTCCGACGCGCAGCTGAAGGCCCTGGAGCAGCTGTCGCGGGCCTATGAGGACGCGGCCAGCGCCGGCGATGTGGCGGCCAGCGTCGCGGCCAACCGCGAGTTTCATCACCATCTGGACAGCCTGGCCGACAACGCCCAGGCGCTCGAGGTGCTGCAGGCTCGCAGCAGCCTGGTCGACGCCTTCCGTCGCGTCCATGGCTATGGCCCGGGCCGCCAGGACAAGGTGATCGCCCAGCACCGCAAGATCGTCAAGGCCATCGTCAAGCGCGATGCCGATGCCGCCAGCGCGGCGGTGCTGGCCCACGCCGATTCGGCCCGGCAGGATCTGCTGGAGCTGTTGAAGACCAGCGCCTGAAGGAAGGCGGTCGGGCCGTGGGGCTTGCAATCCAGGTCTTCGTCCCCTGATGTGCTGACATCGACTGTCTTCACGATGCCCACCATGCACCTCGTCTGCCCCGCCTGCGCCGCCACCAACCGCGTGCCCGAAGCCAAGCTCGAAGACCAGCCGGTCTGCGGGCGCTGCGGGGCCGAGCTGATGGCGGCGCGGCCGGTCGATCTGAGCGACGCCAGCTTCGCCGCCTTTGTCGGCAAGACCGAGCTGCCGGTGCTGGTGGACTTCTGGGCCGACTGGTGCGGCCCCTGCAAGATGATGGCGCCGCATTTCGCCCAGGCCGCGGCCCAGCAGCCGCTGATCCGTTTCGCCAAGCTCGACACCGAGGCCAACCGGCAGACCGCAGCGGCCTACAACATCCGCAGCATCCCGACTCTGATGCTGTTCCAGGGCGGCCGCGAGATCGCCCGCCAGGCCGGCGCGCTGAGCGCGGCCGATCTGCAGCGCTGGCTGCAGGCGCAGCTGCGCTAGCTGGCCGGCGACATCTGCCTGCAGCATGGCTGAGCGAGGCAGCTGGGCCGCTGGCGCAATCCGGTACAAGCCCGAGGGCCGGGCTTGGGCCAGAATTCGCCCATGAGCAAGAAGTCCTCCCCCCATGTCAGCGAGACGCCGGCCACCCAGCTGCTGCGCCAGCGCAAGATCGCGTTCAGCGAGCATGTCTACGACTATGTCGAGCACGGCGGCACGGCCGAGTCGGCGCGGCAGCTGGGCGTGCCGGAGCACGAGGTCGTCAAGACCCTGGTGATGCAGGATGAGAAAGCCCAGCCGCTGATCGTGCTGATGCATGGCGACCGCCAGGTCAGCCTGAAGGAGCTGGCGCGCCAGATCCCCTGTAAAAAGGTCGAGCCCTGCAAGCCCGAGGTGGCGCAGCGCCACAGCGGCTATATGGTGGGCGGCACCTCGCCCTTCGGCACGCGCAAGGCGATGCCGGTGTTCGTCGAGGCGACGATTCTGGCCTTGCCTAAGATCTGCATCAACGGTGGGCGGCGCGGCTATCTGGTCGGCATTGACCCGCGGGTTCTGCCCGACTTGCTGCCGCTGCGCAGCGTCCATTGCGCACTGGACGCCGATGCACAATAGCGGCCCATGCAAGATACCTTCTACCCCCTGCTGGCCATCCTGGCCGGCTATCTGATCGGCTCGCTGTCCTTTGCCGTCATCATCAGCCGCGTGATGGGGCTGTCAGACCCGCGCAGCTACGGTTCGGGCAACCCCGGCGCCACCAATGTGCTGCGCTCGGGCAACAAAGCCGCCGCCATCCTGACCCTGGTGTTCGATGCGCTCAAGGGCTATGTGCCGGTGCTGCTGGTGCTGCTGTTCGGGCCCGATGTCGGCCTGGGCGAGGGCACGGCGGCCCTGGTGGGGCTGGCGGCTTTCCTGGGCCATCTGTGGCCGGTGTTCTTCCGCTTCGAGGGCGGCAAGGGCGTGGCCACGGCGGCCGGCGTGCTCTTGGCCATCAACCCGCTGCTGGGCGCGGCCACCTTGGCCACCTGGCTGATCATTGCCTATTTCTCGCGCTACTCCTCGCTGGCCTCGCTGGTCGCGGCGGTGTTCGCACCGTTCTACCAGATGCTGATCTGGGGCGCCGGCCCCATCGTGCTGTGTGCCGGCCTGATGGGCCTGCTGCTGATCTGGCGCCATGCCGCCAATATCAAGAAGCTGATGAACGGCACCGAGAGCAAGATCGGCCAGAAAGCACAAGGTTCGGCCGCAGTGCCGCCGGCCGGCGCGAGCAAGAAACACCCGCACGGCGAAGGCCCCAAGCCGCGCGGCCATTCTCACCACCACCCCAAGGATAAAAAGCAATGAGCATTCAGCGATTCGACGTCGGCGCCCGCATCTCCGAGATGGCCGTGCACAACGGTGTGGCCTATCTGGCCGGCCAGGTGCCCGACGACGCCAGCCAGGACATCAGCGGCCAGACCGCCCAGGTGCTGGCCGCGATCGACAAGCTGCTGGCGCGCGCCGGCAGCGACAAGAGCAAGATCCTGCGTGCCGAGGTCTTCATCAAGGACCTGGCCGACTTTGCCGGCATGAATGCCGCTTGGGACGCCTGGGTCGCCAAGGACAACGCCCCGCCGCGCGCCACCGTCGAGGCCAATCTGGCCCGGCCGGAGTGGAAGGTTGAGATCGTCGTCACGGCGGCGGTCTGACTTGATCCTGCTCAAGCCGGCTGCCAGGCCGGCTGGCTAGAGTCCCTCCCTCCACAAGAGGGGAGGGGCGCGATGCCGACCGAACTGTTCCGTCAGGGCTCGCACCTGTGCCTGATGTTCTCCAATCTGACCCAGGAGGACGGCGAGGCGGTGCAATCGAACCAGTTTCTGCTGGTGCATGGGGCCACCGGCGCCATCCTCGACCCCGGCGGCAATCTCGCCTACAACGAGCTCTATCTGGGGCTGACCCGGCATATGCCGCCGCACAAGCTGGCGGCCATCCTGGCCTCGCATGCCGACCCCGACATCATCGCCTCGCTGGACCGCTGGATGACAGCCACGACGGCGCCGGTCTATATCTCGCGCATCTGGGAGCGCTTCGCTCCGCACTTCTGCAAGCCCGGCAAGACCGTGGGCCGCATCATCGGCCTGCCCGACGCCGGCGCCCGTCTGCGTCTGGGGCAGGGCGAGGCCGACGGCTTTGAGCTCTGGGCGCTGCCGGCGCATTTCCTGCACGCCGAGGGCAATTTCCAGTTCTACGACCCCATCAGCCGCATTCTGTTTTCCGGCGATCTGGGCGCCTCGCTGGGCGCCGAGCCCGGCCAGACCGTCACCCGGCTGGACGGCCATATCCGCCACATGGAGGGCTTTCACCGCCGCTATATGGTCAGCAACAAGGTGCTGCGCCTGTGGGCGGCGATGGTGCGCGAGCTCGATATCGCGATGATCGTGCCCCAGCACGGCGCGCCGCTGGCGGGCGCGGCCGTGCCCGACTTCATCGCCTGGGCCGAGGGCCTGGCCTGCGGCATCGATCTGATGAGCGCCGGCCACTACCGGCTGCCGGCGTAGCATCGCGCGATGCTGAAGAAATCAACGCGCTCCGGTCTCGTCTCGCTGCTGCTGATCGTCGGGGCGGTGTGGGGACTGTCGAAATGGGCCGGCTCGCTGCATGCCGACGAGCAGGCCGAGGACCTGCGCCGCTGGGCCGGGCCGCAGGACATCCTGATGCTGTCCTCGACCAGCTGCGTGTTCTGCAAGCGCGCCAGCGCCTGGCTCCAAGAGCACCAGGTGCCGCACCGCGAATGCTTCGTCGAGCGCGAGCCGGCCTGCCTGGCCGAGTACCAGGCGCGCGGCGCACGCGGCACGCCGACCTTTGTCGTGCGCGGGCACACCATCCTGGGCTTCGACCGCGAGCGCATCCGTGCGCTCTTGCGACCGCCGGCTTGAGACGGGGCTGGATTAAATGCGAGAATGCAAATTACTCGCATTTACATGGTTGCCATGAAATCTCTTGCCCTGCTTCTGAGCCTGGCCGCCGGCCCGGCCCTGCTGACTGCGTTGACCGCGCTGCCCGCCCAGGCCCAGCAAACCGCGGTCGCCGCCGCAGCCAGCGCCACCCCTGCCGCCGTCAACACCCATTACGCGGCCCTGGTTCACGCCAACTATGCCGACACCTTGCAGGCCGCCCAGGCCCTGCGCCAGACTATCAAGGACTTCATCGCCCAGCCCTCGCCCGAGCGGCTGCAGGCGGCGCGCCAGGCCTGGCTGGCCGCGCGCGAGTTCTATGGCCAGACCGAGGCTTTCCGTTTCTATGGCGGCCCGATCGACAACGACAAGGGCCCCGAAGGCCAGCTCAATGCCTGGCCGATGGACGAGAGCTATGTGGACCGCATCGAGGGCAAGAACGCCAGCGGTCTGATCAACAAGCGCGGCTTCAAGATCACGAAGGCCAGCCTGGCGGCGCAGAACGAGCGCGGCGGCGAGGAAAACGTCGCCACCGGCTGGCATGCGATCGAGTTCCTGCTGTGGGGGCAAGACCTGTCCCCCACCGGCCCCGGCAAGCGCAGTTTCGAGGACTTTGTCGACGGCAAGGCTCCCAATGCCGACCGGCGCCGTCAGTACCTCGCGGTCGTGACCGATCTGCTGATCGACGATCTGCAAGGCCTGCTCAAGGCCTGGGCGCCCGGCGCCAAGAACAACTACCGCGCGAAGTTCGAAAAGGGCGGTCAGGAGTCGCTGCGCAAGATGCTGGTGGGCCTGGGCTCGCTGTCGCGCGGCGAGTTGGCCGGCGAGCGCCTGGAAGTGGCGCTGGCCAGCCAGGACCAGGAAGACGAGCACTCCTGTTTCTCCGACAACACCCACCGCGACGCGGTGACCAATGCGCTGGGCATAGAGAACGTCTGGCTGGGCCGCTACCAGCGGGCCGACGGCACGCTGCTGCAGGGCCTGGCGCTGCGCGATCTGGTGGCCGCCAAGGACGCGGCGCTGGCTCAGCGCCTGAGCGAGCAACTGGCCACGTCCGTGGCTGCGGCCGGCAAGATCCAGGCACCGTTCGACCAGGAGATCCTGGGCGACAAGACGGCGCCGGGGCGCTTGCGCATCCAGGCCACGATTGACAGCCTGACGGCGCAGAGCAAGCTGCTGGTCGAGGCTGCCAGTGCCATCGGCATCACCAAGCTGACCCTGGTCCAGCCATGAGGGGATGGATATTGGCCGCCGGCGCGAGCCTGGCGGCCGTCGTGTATGGCGTGGGTGCTGCCACCAGTGACGACGCAGAAAAGACCGGCGGCGCCACCACGGTCTATGCCGATGGCCGCAATGCCTTCTCCTTCCCGGCCGCCAATCTGAGCGACGAGGAGCGCACCCGCTTCGCGATCGGCAACAGCTTCTTCCGCCGCAACTGGGTCGAGGCCCCGGCTTCGACCACCGCCCGCGACGGCCTGGGCCCGCATTTCATCGCCCGCAGCTGCGGCGGCTGCCATGTGCAGGACGGGCGCGGCGCGCCGCCGAGCTTCCGCAAGGGTCTGCATGACCAGCCGGTCGGCTTGCTGATGCGGCTGTCGGTGCCGGGCACCGATGCCCATGGTGGGCCGGCGCCGGAGCCGGTCTATGGCGGGCAGTTCAACAACGCGGCGGTGCAAGGCGTCCGACCCGAGGGTCAGGTCTTGCTGCGCTACGAGACTGTTGCCGGCCGCTTCAAGGACGGCAGCCGCTACAGCCTGCTGAAGCCGTACTACAGCTTTGGCCAGCTTGGCTACGGCGCGATGGCGCCGGATGTGATGGTCGGCCCGCGCATCGCGCCGCAGCTGATCGGCGTCGGCCTGCTGGAAGCGATTCCCGAGGCCGAGATCCTGCGCAATGCCGCCGAGCAGGCGGCCACGCCGGGCCCGATCAAGGGCCAGGTGAATCGGGTCTGGGACGCCTTTGCCGAGAAGCCCATGATCGGCCGCTTCGGCTGGAAGGCCAATGTGGCCACCATCGCGCACCAGAGCGCCGGCGCCTTTCTCGGCGATATGGGCATCACCTCGCCGCAGTTCCCGCAGGAAGACTGCATGCCGGCTCAGGCCGACTGCCGTGCGGCGCCCAGCGGTGCCAAGGGCGCGAGTCCGGAGATCGATGCGAAGACCCTGGCCGATGTGGTGTTCTATCAGGCCACGCTGGCGCCACCGGCGCGCCGCAGGATCGACGATCTGCAGGTCAAGAAGGGTCAGGTCTTGTTCCAACAGGCCCAGTGTGCGGCCTGCCACCGGCCCAGCTACACCACCGCCGAAGGCCCGTTCCCCAGCCTGAGCAGCAAGGCGCTGAACGGCCAGAAGATCTGGCCCTATACCGATTTGCTGCTGCACGATATGGGCGAGGGCCTGGCCGATGGCCGGCCCGACTTCCAGGCCAGCGGCCGGCAGTGGAAGACGCCGCCGCTGTGGGGTGTCGGCCTGATCAAGGACGTCAACGGCCACAGCCGGCTCTTGCACGACGGCCGCGCGCGCGGCGTGCTGGAGGCCGTGCTCTGGCATGGCGGCGAGGCCGAAGCGGCCAAGCAGCAGGTGCTGGGCATGACGCGCGCCGAGCGCGCGGCGCTGGTGAAGTTCGTGGAGTCGCTGTGATGCTGGACCGTCGTCTGTTCCTGGCGGGCCTGAGCGTCTGCGGCCTGGCCCGCGCCCAGAGCGACTGGGCCCGCGAGGCGGTGCCGGCCTACACGCCGCTGCAGATGCTGCAGGGCCTGTATCGCCACTGGTCGCTGCCGCGCGCCGAGGCCTTTGTCCAGGCGGTGGCCCAGCTGCAGCAGCGTCTGGACCGGCCTTCCTGGGCCGGCGCGATGCTGGCCTGGGAGCGGCTGGCGACGCCGGCCCTGGGTCCGGTGCTGGCGCGGCGCTCGCAGCGTCAGATCGATTTCGCGCCGAGCCGGCCGGCCCTGATCGCCAAGGCCATCGCGGCCGCGCCGGCCGATCTGAAGGGGCTGGAGCGCGTCGGCACGCCGGCCAAGGGCCTGCCGGCGCTGGAGCAGCTGCTGTGGCAGCCGCGCATGGAACCGTCGGCGCGGCGCTATGCGGCGCTGCTGGTCGAGGAGCTGGTGGCCGAGGCGCAGGCGCTGCGCCAGGGCTTTGCCGAACTGGCCGGCCGCGAGCCCGAGGCCTGGGACGAGGAGACCCAGTTGGCCGGCAGCGCCGAGCTGCTGAACCAATGGGTCGGCGGGCTTGAACGCCTGCGCTGGGCCCAGATGGAGAAGCCGCTGCGCTCGGGCAAGGAAGCCCTGCCCCGTGCCACCAGCGGCCTGACCGCCGCCGCCTGGGCGGCGCAATGGCAAAGCCTTCGCGGCCTGGCCCTGTTCGAGGGCCGGCAGCGCGCGCCGGCGCCGGGCGAGGGCCTGGTGCCGCTGGAGAGCTGGCTGCGCGGCCGCGGCCGCAACCAGGAGGCCGATGCGCTGCGCAGCAGCGCGCTGGCCGCCGATGCCAAGCTGCAGGGCCTGAACCCGGCCCAGCCGGCGCCGGTGCTGGCCGCCGCCAAGGCGCTGGAGGCGCTCAAGCGTCTGGTCCAGGAGCGGGTGGCGCCGGCGCTGGATCTGAGCCTGGGCTTTTCGGATGCCGATGGTGATTGACCGCCGGCAAGTCCTGACCCTGGGCGCGGGCCTGCTGGCCGGCGGGCTGGCCCGGGCGGCCGGCGGCGCCGTGCAACTGGCCGCCGCCTGGCGCGACGAGGCCCCCAGCTACCGGGTCGGCCGGCTGGAGGCGGCCGGCGCGGCGCTGCGCATCGCGGCCAGCATCGAGGTGCCGACCCGCGCCCATGGCCTGCTGCGCGAGCGCGGCGGCGCCAGCCTGCTGGCGGTGGCGCGCCGGCCCGGCGACTGGCTGCTGCGCTTCTCGCCGCAGACCGGGCGCGCGCTGCAGTGGCAGTGGATCGAGCCCGAGCGGGCTTTCACCGGCCATCTGGCGCTGAGCCCCGATGGCCGCCACCTCTACAGCGGCGAGACCGATCTGGACAGCGGTGCCGGCCTGGTCGGCCTGCGCGACGCGAAGAGTCTGCAGAAGATCGCCGAGTGGCCCAGCCATGGCGTCGATGTGCATGAGCTGCTGCCGCGCGGCGACAGCCTCTGGGTCGCCAATGGCGGCATCCAGACCCGGCCCGAGAGCGGGCGCCTGAAGCTGGACCTGGCGGCGATGGACTCGTCCCTGGTGAGGCTCGACGCCGGCAGTGGCGAGCTGCGCGGGCAATGGCGCGTGGACGATACCCGCCTGAGCCTGCGCCATCTGGCCTGGCGGCCCGATGGCAGGCTGGGCATCGCGATCCAGGCCGAGCATGAGGACAAGGCCGCCAAGGCGTCCGCGCCCATACTCGCGGTCTTCGACGGCCGCGCGCTGCGCCTGGCCGAGAGCCAGCCGGCTCTGGCCGGCTACGGCGGCGATATCGCAGCCAGCGCCGAGGGCTTTGCGATCGGCTGCCCGCGCAGCGGCGGCGTGGCCCGCTTCGATGCCCAGGGGCAATGGCAAGGCCTGACCCCCTTGCCCGAGGCCTGCGCGCTGGCCGAGAGTGGCGACGGTCGCGAAGGCATCTGGGCCGGCGGGCGGGGAAGGGTGCTGCATCTGCCGGACGGGGCCGGCAAGGCGCTGCCGGCGGTGGAGCTGGACAATCATTGGATACGGCTCTGAGCTCCGTGGCTGATCGGTTCTGACGCGGATATGCTGCCCACGGTCGCCACGTCGGCGGCGCACTGGCAGTCTTTCCATCCCGCAGGCACCAAGGCCACCATGCTCCAGTCCATCACCCGCTACCTGCCCGTGACCGACTCGCTGGCCACGGCCGGCCAGCCTACCGAGGCGCAGCTGGCCGATGTGGCGGCCGCCGGATTCGAGGTTGTCATCAATCTGGCTCTTCACAACGATCCGCGCTATTCGTTGGCGGATGAGGCGGCCAGCGTTGCTGCGCTGGGCATGCGCTATATCCATATCCCGGTGCAGTTCTCCACGCCGACCCTGCCCGATCTGAAGGCCTTCTTCGATGCGATGGAGCAGGTCGGCCGGCGCAAGGTGTTCATCCACTGCGCACACAACAAGCGCGTGCCGGTCTTCGTCGCGCTGCATCGCATCGCCAAGCAGGGCTGGAGCGAGGCCGCCGCGCTGGCGGCGATGCGCGACGCCTGGCAGCCCGATGCCACCTGGGAGCAATTCATTGCGCAGGCCATCGCTGGCATGCCTTTGTCACCGAGATGATCGTCCGCCCCGACTTCCAGCGGCGCGGCATCGGCGATATCCAGCGGTTCAGCGCCAGGGGCAAGGCTGGGTCCTACCGGTGGCATGGCTTTGTGCCGGGGCCGGCTGTGCCGCCCGAAGTCGTCGAGCCGTAGTCCTTGGGTCAGTTGGCGACAATCGGTCATGAGCACACAAAACATCTACGACGATCCGCAGTTCTTTGCCGGCTACAGCCAGCTGGCCCGCTCGGTGCAAGGCCTGGACGGTGCGCCGGAATGGCCGGCGCTGCGGGCGCTGCTGCCGCCGCTGGCCGGGCGGCGCGTGCTGGACCTGGGCTGCGGCTTCGGCTGGTTCAGTCGCTGGGCGCTGGGCCAGGGCGCGGCCGAGGTGCTGGGCCTGGATGTGTCGGAGAACATGCTGGCGCGTGCGCGCGCCGAGGGGCCGGCCGGCGACGCGGCGGCGCCGCGCTACCAGCGCGCCGATCTCGAACACCTGGAGCGGCTGGCCCTGCCCGAGGCCGGCTTCGATCTGGCCTACAGCTCGCTGGTGCTGCACTACATCGAGAACCTCGATGGCCTGCTGGCAGAGCTGCAGCGCCTGCTGGCACCGGGCGCGGCCCTGGTGTTGTCTTTGGAACATCCGATCTTCACCGCGCCACGCCGCCAGGCTTGGGCCAGCGATGCCGACGGGCAGCGTCACTGGCCGGTGGACGGTTACGCGCTGGAGGGCCCGCGCGTCAGCGATTGGCTTGCGCCGGGCGTGATCAAGCAGCACCGGCGGCTGGACAGCTATCTGAACGCGCTGCTGCGCCACGGCTTTGCGCTGAGCAGCCTGCAGGAGTGGCATCCCAGCGACGCGCAGATCGCCGCCGCGCCGGCGCTGGCCGAGGAGCGCGAGCGGCCGATGTTTCTGCTGATCGCCGCGCGGCGCGTCTGAGACCGCTCAGTCCAGCCCCACACAGGCCGGGTCGCCGCAGCCGCGCCGCACCAGCACCGGCTCGTCCCCCGTCATATCGACCACGGTGGTGGGCTCCATCGTGCAGGCGCCGGCGTCGATGATGACTTGCAAGAGCTTGTCATAGCGCGCCGAAATATCCTGCGCGTCGTTCAGCGGCTCGCTCTCGCCGGGCGGGATCAAGGTGGTGGCCAGCAGCGGCTGACCGAAGATGGCCAGCAGCTCCTGCGTGACGCGGTGATCGGGCACGCGCAGGCCTATGGTGCGGCGCGAGGGGTGCGAGACGCGGCGCGGCACTTCCTTGGTGGCTTCCAGGATGAAGGTGAAGGCGCCCGGCGTGGCGGACTTCAGCAGGCGGTACTGCTTGTTGTCGACCCGCGCATAGCTGGCCAGCTCGCTGAGGTCGCGGCACAAGAGGGTCAGGTGATGCTTGTCGTCGACCCCGCGGATGCGGCGCAAGGTCTCGGCGGCGGCCTTGTCGTCCAGATGGCAGACCAGGGCGTAGCTGGAGTCGGTCGGGATCGCGGCGATGCCGCCGCTGTGCAGGATCTGCGCCGCCTGCTTCAGGAAGCGGACCTGCGGGTTGTCGGGGTGGACTTCGAAGAGTTGGGCCATGGCCCATTCTCAGTCGGCAATGGTGTCCATGGCCACCGCCGATGGGGGAGGGCGTTGCGAGCGCCTGACATTGAGCCAGGCCGAGGCCGCGCCGCAGGCCGACAGCACGCCCATGCCCAGCCAGGCATAGCCGTCCGGCACATGGTCAAAAAACAGCCAGCCGATCGCCGCCGCTACCGCGATCTGCACATAGACAAAAGGCATCAGGGTGCCGGTCGGCGCCAGGCCCAGCGCCAGGATCAGCAGCAGATGGCCCAGGGTGCCCAGCAGCCCGATGAAGGCCATCAGCGCGAGCTGCCCGCCCGTGGCGGCGCGCAGCGGCTCCAGCACCGGAAAGGGGCCCAGCGCCAGCAGCAGGCTCAGCAGCAGCATGCCGGTCAGGCCGGTGTAGAAATGGGTGGTGTAGGGGCTCTCCAGCGCCGAGAGCTTGGCGGTCAGCACCTGAAAGCTCGCATAGGTCAGCGCGCCGGCCAGCGGGAACAGCACGGCCCAGCCGAACATGCCGCTGCCGGGCCTGATCACGATCAGCGCGCCGGCAAAGCCGCCGATCACCAGGGCCCAGCGCAGGCGCGAGACGCGCTCGTGCAGCACCAGGGCCGCCAGCAGGGTCACGACCACCGGGGTCAGCATATTGATCGCGGTGAACTCGGCCACCGGCATGTACTGCACGCCGTAAAAGCTCATCGCGCTGGTGGCCAGCAGCAGCAGGCCGCGCACCGCCTGGAACTTCGGATGGGCCGAACGGAAGGCACCGGTGTCGCCGCGCGCACGCTGCAGGCCCAGCCAGACAGCCATCGTCAGGGCCTGGAAGCTGTAGCGCGCCCACAGGATCAGCAGCACGGGCAGGAAAGCACCCAGATAGCGGATCGTGCTGTCCATGGACGCGAAGCACGCGGCCATCAGCACGATCAGCGCAATGCCCAGCAGCGGGCGGTGACGGGCGGCGCTCAAGATGGAGCAGCGGGGCGGTGGATGCGGTGCTCCAGCGCCTGCCAGACGGGGCTCAGCCGGCCCGACAGATCGGCCAGCCGGCCCAGGTCGGTGTGGCTCTCTTCGGGCGAGTGGAAATCGGAGCCGCGCGAGGCCAGCAACTCGAACTCCAGCGCGGTCTCGGTGTACTTGGCCGCATCGGCGGCCGAGTGGCTGCCGGTCACGACCTCGACGCCGCGGCCGCCATGGGCGATGAATTCGGTGAACAGCGCGTATTCCTCGGTGGGCGTGAAGGCGTAGCGCGCCGGATGGGCGATCACCGCGATGCCGCCGGCCTCGCGCACCCAGCGCACCGCCTCGCCCAGACCGGCCCAGCGGTGCTCTACATAGCCGGGCTTGCCCTCGGTCAGGTAGCGGCGGAACACTTCGCTGACATCGCTGCAATGGCCGGCCTCGACCAGGAAGCGCGCGAAATGGGTGCGCGAGATCAGCTCCGGATTGCCCACATAGGTCAGCGCGCCTTCGTAAGCGCCCTTGATGCCCACCTGGGCCAGGCCGGCCGCCATCTCGCGGGCGCGCTGCTCGCGCCCGCCCCGGGTGGCGCGCAGGCCGGCGATCAGGGCCTCGTTGTGGTGATCGAAACCCAGGCCGACGATATGCACGACCCGGCCGGCAAAGCTGACCGAGATCTCGGTGCCGGTCAGATAGCTCATCCCCAGGGCCAGCGCCGCATCCAGCGCACGCTGCTGGCCGCCGATCTCGTCATGGTCGGTCAGCGCCCACAGCTCCACCCCATTGGCCTGGGCGCGCGCCGCCAGAGCCTCGGGCTCCAGCGTGCCGTCCGAGACCTTGGAATGGCAATGCAGGTCGGCGTTGGTCAGGGGGGTGGTGGTGTTCACTCCCGCATTTTAGGTGGGCGGGGAGATTGGGCGGGATGGCGGGGTTTTGGGGGCGCAGCATGATCGAACTTAGCGGCGCTCTCAAGGCATCTATCAAGCCCGCTTCGAGGTCGCACGGCGGCGCCAAGCGAGCAGCGTGCCCATGCCGCCCAGCATCAGCGCATAGCTCGACGGCTCCGGCACCGGGCTCAGCACGAAAGCCTGTACCCCGCCGGTGAGCCGGTTGCGGGCCTCGCCCACCACCCAGCCCTGCTCGTTGATGTCCCGGGCCTCGCTGAAGTACCAGCCTGCCTCCGCCAGCCCCGCGTCGATGAAGCTGTTCAGATCTTTGGCCACCCCCTGGTCCCAGAGCGTGGCGTGGCGGATACCGCCGCCGAGCACCGAGTAGCCCACTATCACCGAACCGCTATCGTTCAGGTCATAGGCAGCCCCACCGATGGCGCCAGCTAGATCGAGCGCCTGCACCGAGCCATCGGGGCCCCATGTGTTGGGTCGATCGTCAACGCCGATATCGCTGAAGATGGCAAGACCTGCGATCTGGCCCTGCTCGTTGATACGCGTCGACCAGTTGTACCGCGCCGTCTCGCTCAACAGCGCCAATTGCTTGATGGACCCGTCGGCCTCCCAGAGCACGGCGCTCCCACCGCCGGATGCAGTCCCCGAATAGCCGACGATCTGCCCCTTGTTGTTGATGCCGTTGGCCTGGTTGTAGCTGCCACCCAGGCTGGCGAGGCGGTGGGCCACACCATCAGCGTCCCAGCGCACGGCACTTGTCTCAAAGCTCTGACCAAAATGGTCGAAGGCTCCGACGGCTTGACCGGCGTCATTGATGCCCATCGCAAGACCCTGACCCTCGCCGAGGGTTCCGAGCGCCTTGCCCCGGCCATCCTTGCTCCACATCGTTGCGACATAGCCAGGGCTATACCGGTCGTTGCTCATCATGGAGGAGCCCACCATCTGTCCGGAGCTGTTGATGGCGACCGCGCGACTGGAAACCGTGTTGCCGACCAGATCCAACGCGACCCACGAACCGTTCGCCTCCCATAAGCTAGCCCGCCAGCCTCCCTCGGCTGTGGAGACACGGCCCACGACCTGCCCCGACTGATTGACGCCCCAGGCGGAGCTCTCGCTCTCTGCCAGCCCGCCCAGCAGCGTGGTCCGATAATCCGCCGCTGCGGCAAAGGTGGCCACGCACAAACCGACCAGCGCAAACGCAGTCTTCTTCAATCGCATCTCTCTCTCCCTGTACTGGAATCTTCCAGTTTTTGCTATTGCTCCGCACCCGATGGGCGTCGAAACGGGGCCGGATGCACGCTATCGCGTGCCGTTGCCGGCCACCGGCGCCGACTATAGCCAGGGGCTGCCAATTCGCACCATCGCAATTCCGAGGCCTTGCCCGGCCTCCCCCGAGTCAGAGGGGGTAGGCCCGTTCGAGCAGATCGTGCATCACTTCGAAGCAAGCAGGGTCAGGTCTTGATACAGCCGACATGGCGGAGTGCGCCGTCATGCGGTGCCTCTGCCGTAGCGATGTCGATACTGTCCTTGCGGACGTCCAATCCGACGAAGCAGATGCTGGTAGATTTGCTCGCCATGGCCCGACTCCTCGCAAGCTCACAACGACCCAGCGGCCCGTCTGCAGGGTGCATTGGTGTAGCTCTGCAGGCCCAGCGCCTGCAACCTAAGGTATCGCAGGGGTCAGGCCGCCCGGTGTCACGACGCCATCTTGTCTAGAGGTTTCCTTGAGCCTGCGCACCGACATCGAAAGGATCTTCCACGGAAAGGTCTTTGTTCGTCCATTGTTCTACGAGTACGGCCAAGCCCTGCGGTTCGAGCTGTCCGAAGGCGATTCGGCGATCGCGCAGTTTCTATCTGCGCTCAACAAGGCCCTAACCATCTGCGAGGATATCTTCGCTCCAGATGAAGATTTGGTGGTCTGTCTTCGCTTCTGGCACGACGGCTCACGGTTCGAACACCGAAAAATGCTTCGAGAGCTTAGAGCTGCGGATATTCGCCCTCCGCGCGCTCGCTGTTTATGGGATGAGCCTGTACCTGAAGAGGATCGCATCGAAGAAGGGCTTAATGAACGATGGGCGAACATCGCATTCAGTGTCCCAAGAGCTAAGCTTCAGAATCTCCTGTGGTGTGCGCTTTCACATGATTTCTCAAGTATCCGACCCAACCCAGGCGGCCTCATTTACCTTTTCGATCTAAGCAAAGAAATCGCGGTTTGGCCGTACGACGACAGAGGCATGGACGTCGCTGGCAACGACACGCAATTCCTTGCCTCGCTCTATAAGAAGCACGAGCGCTTTCTACTCGACCACGATCGATCGGCAATGGATGCGAAATTCGGAATCCTTTGATAAGTCGTGCCGCCTGCGTCACAAAGCCAATTTTCTAGCAGCCCCCTGCCATACGAATTAACCCTCGTGGCATTTGTAGATCGTGGCGAGACGCGAAGAATCATCAGCTTGCGCAGAGCCAACCGACGCGAGGTGAAGCACTATGTCCAAAGTTTCTAAGCGCCCTGCCATCGTCATGCCGACGGTGGTGGAGGACAAGGCAATCACGACGGCCGCAAAGGCCGACCCCGACGCGCAACCCCTGACCCCGAAACAACTGCAAGCCATGGTGCCGATGAAAGCCCTGCGCGGCCGGCCCAAGTCTGAGAACAAGAAGCTGCTGGTGTCGGTCCGCTACAGCCCTGAGGTTGTGGCCTACTTCAAGTCAACCGGCGAGGGGTGGCAGTCACGCATGGATGGCGTGCTTCGGCAATACGTTGCTCGTCAATCGCGGCGAGCGTGAGGCCGAACCATTCGCTCACGAAGCGAGCAGGGTACGACGACAAGGCTGTGATCCGCGTAAATCTGCCAGAGCTGGCGGCGCAGATCGAACTTGGGCGCGTTGCGGGCGCGGCCGCGCTTCTTGCCCTTGGTCGCAACGCCATGTCATTCGCACCTCTGACAGAATCAAGCGCCACGCAACAAAGGGAGATGGCAATGGGAACCTGGGGACCCGCAGCATGGGACAACGACTCGGCGGCCGACTGGTTTGCCGACATGTTCGAAGAGACCAGGCTGGCGGAATTCGTGCAGCGTGCGCTTGAACAAGACCCCGAAGACTCACCCGACGAGATTCGGGCCGCCGCACATGTGCTCATTGCCCTTGGCAGGACGTATATCTGGCCGGTCGACCAGCTAGACGATCACTTGAAGCTCGCAATCGCTCGACTCGAGACCATCAAGGCCATGTACTCGGAAGAGTCCCCCGACTTCGAGCACACCATTGATGATGAGCTTGCAAGCCTACGGGCAGCGCTCGGGGCCAATTGACGCCCAACAGGCTGTTTCCCCCTCTGACTGAGGCTGACGCGAGCTGCCGAGGGCCTGGCCGCGATTTGAAATCGTCGCGAAGCCATCTTTTCTAGACAACAAATGAATATCCGTCCCTACACCCCCAATGACTGGACTCGCGTATGCGAAATCCACGACGCGGCCCGTCGCGATGAGTTGGCCGCAGCCGGGCTCGGCGATGCCTATCTGACGCTGGCACAGACGGCCGACAACGAAGGCTTCCATGAGTACGAGATTCGTGTCGCCGAGCGCGACGACGGGCATGTCCTGGGGTTTGTGGCTTTCTCGCCGGACGAACTGGCCTGGCTCTACGTCGACCCGCTGTTCTACGGCAGGGGCGTCGGCTCGGCCCTGATACAGGCGGCGCTTTGCGAGACGGGGGCAGCACTGAGCGCCGAGGTGCTCGACGGCAATAAGGCCGCACTGGCGACCTACAAGAAGGCCGGCTTTGTCGAGACCGGTCAGGCCCATGGGCGCATGCCCGGCAACGAGAGTTTCGCGGTGACGGTGTCAGAGTTGAGGCATCCGGGTCTTGCTTGAGTCGCCCGTCCGTGGGGCGATCCGGTGCCCCGAGGGCAGTGCTTGCCGAGTCGCTCGATGAGCTCGGTCAGCCGATCTGTAGCCGTCCTGCCATCCCGTCTTGAAGTTTGCCGCTGAGCCGGCAAGGATCATGTCCGCGATCAGACGATGGTGGACACGATTCAACATGGTGCGTAGTGCGCCCGCCAGAAGGTCGCTCATCACGGCGCTGCTTGAGGCACGTCTCTAGTCAGGTTGTTGGATGTGCACGGTTACCGAACAAGGTAGAACCCTCAAATGCGGTCGAACGGTGCAAAGCGTGAACATGCCAGTCGGCCCGCAAATTCTCGTTGTTAGTTTTCTGTACACAGGGAGATTGAGATGAAGACAGTTGGCGTACTAGCTCTCGTCAGCTCCGCAATTGTTCTTTCGTCGTGCCAGATCTTTGGCAATGTACGGACGACTGTTACAGATCTGCAGCCAACTATCGGGACCTCATGGGGCTCGCTAGCGCTAACCGACCCAGGCGGAGCCCCGATCGGTTCCCCCGAATGCAATGCGAACCCATCCCCAGCGGCGCCAGATGTGAATGCGTGGTGGGCTGGTCTTGGAACTACCGTGACTGCAGCCAATGCAGTGGTCGGCTTCAACTTATGGAGCAACACAAATCCTGGCTGTGGTGTGGTTCGGCATGATTTGTTCCGGCCGCACATGAGCTTCAGCTTGGCGCCCTTGCGAGCGGTTCCAACGGGGAATCTATCGCTGCAGGATGCCCTGGCCTCTGCCAAACTTGTGTTCAATATCGTTGAGAACACACCGCTGCAGACCGGCGCGGGAATCACCTGCTCAAGAGGCTTCTCTGGCGGTGCGGCAAACCTGCTTCTTCTACGCCCGGGCACAATCGTGACTCCGGGACTTGCTCGCTCGCTACAGCTCCCTTCGTCATCCGTTGCCGGTCTGGTGGCATCCTTCCCTCCCACTACCGCAACGCCAATCCAGGATTTGGCCCAGTTGCAGCCTTCCGGCACCACCGGGCGCGCCACAGTGACGGCAACTGGGCCGGGCATTGCTCGAGTGGAGATCGATGTACGCGACTACTTGCTTGGTGCGCTCAACCGAGGCGACGCATCCATTGGTTTTGCTGTGTCAAGCGTAGGTGAGACGGCGATGGCAGTTTCTGGGGAGCCTCAGGTCAATTGCCGCACGTTCATAGGCGAAGTGGTCCTGCGGGCAGCCACGATATAGACGCGCCCCGACCCGCTACGCCATCGCCTCCACAATCATCTGCACCCGCTGCTGCCCCTGGTACTCGTCCAGGCTGAGCCGGTAGGCCAGCAGGCCGCGCTCGGGCACCGGGTCGATGTGACCGAACCAGATCGCGTCCCGCAGCACACCGCCCTGGCGCAGACGCAGCTTCAGATGGCGCTCGCCGACGATGCGTTGCGAGATCACCTGCACCTCGTCGCAGAACAGCGGCGCCTCGAAGGCCTGGCCCCAGACCTGGGCGTCGAGCTCGCGCACGGTCTCGGGCGTGAAGGCCTCGGCAGGCAGCGGGCCGTCGGTGCGCAGGGTGCGGGTCAGCGCGGCGGCGTCCAGCCACTCGCGGGCCACCTGCTGCATTGCCGCGTCGAAGGCCTCGAAGCCGTGCTCGACCAAGGTGCAGCCGGCCGCCATGGCATGGCCGCCGAACTTCTTCAGCAGCTCGGGGTGACGCTTGGAGACCAGGTCCAGTGCATCGCGCAGATGAAAGCCGGGGATCGAGCGGCCCGAGCCCTTGAGCTGGCCGTCGGCGCCGGTGGCGAACACAAAGGTGGGGCGGTGCAGCCGGTCCTTGAGCCGGCCAGCGACGATGCCGATCACACCCTCGTGGAACTCGGGCTCGTAGATGCACAGGGCCGGCGGGGCGTCGCCGCTAGGCATTAGCTCATCCAGCTTGGCCTCGGCCTGCTCGCGCATGCCGGCCTCGATTTCTCGGCGCTCGCGGTTGATCGCATCGAGCTGGCGGGCCAGCTCCAGCGCGCGCGCCGGGTCATCGGTGCACAGGCACTCGATGCCCAAGGTCATATCGGACAGGCGGCCCGCGGCATTGATGCGCGGCCCCAAGGCGAAACCCAGGTCGAAGGCATTGGCCCGTGAGGCATCGCGGCCGGCGGCGCTGAACAGGGCCGCGACGCCGGGCTGCATGCGGCCGGCGCGCATGCGGCGCAGGCCTTGGGCCACCAGGCGGCGGTTGTTGGCGTCGAGTCTGACGACATCGGCCACCGTGCCCAGCGCCACCAGGTCCAGCAGGCCGTCCAGCCGCGGCTGGCTCGTGGCGTCGAAACGGCCGCGCCGGCGCAGCTCGCTGCGCAGCGCCAGCAGCACATAGAAGGCCACGCCGACGCCGGCCAGGTTCTTGCTCTCGAAGCTGCAGCCCGGCTGATTCGGGTTCACCAGGGACTCGGCCTCGGGCACGACGGTGACACCATCGACCAGCGCCGGCAGATGGTGATCGGTCACCAGCACCTTCAGGCCCAGGGCCTGGGCATGGGCGACGCCGGCCAGGCTGGCGATGCCGTTGTCCACCGTCATCAGCAGGGCGGGGCGCTGACTTTCAGGGCCTTGCATGGCCAGCTCGACGATGGTGGGCGTCAGCCCGTAGCCGTGCACGGCGCGGTCCGGCACCACATAGCCGACGGTGTCAGGTCTTGCGCCCAGCATCCTGAGGCCGCGCAGCGCGACGCTGCAGGCGGTGGCGCCGTCGCAGTCGTAGTCGGCGACGATGCAGATGCGCGCGCCGGCCTCTATCGTGTCGGCCAGCAGCGCGGCGGCTGCGGCCATGCCCTTCATGCCCTCGGGCGGCAGCAGCCGGGCCAGGCCGTCGTCCAGCTCATCGGCCGTGCGCACGCCGCGGGCCGCGAACAGCCGGGCCAGCAGCGGCGAGAGGCCGGCCTGCTCCAGCGCCCAGCTGGCGCGCGGCGAGACCTCGCGGGTCAGCAGCTGCGGCGCGCTCATAGGTCCTCCAGAGCGGCCAGCACATCGCCCTTGGGCGCAGCGAGCTTGTGCCAGAGCTGGCTCAGGCCGCTCCTGGCCTGGGGCCGGTAGTGGCGCGCGAAGCGTTCGCCGCAAAGCGTCAGCTCGACCGGCTGGCCCGCCTCGGCGCGCTGCAGCAGTTCGCGCAGCGGCTCGGCGTCCAGCTGGGCCCAGGCCTCGGCCCAGGCGGCCCAGTCCTCGTTGATCAGCGGCTCGCGCAGCCGGGTGTCGACGTGTAAATCGGGCTGCGGCGCGCGCGGCCGGGCGCGGCCGCAGCCGGAAATCCAGACCGAGTTCAGCAGCAGCGCGCCGCGCGCCTCGCGGGCCTCGTTCAGCGCGTGGCGGTGCAGCAGCATCTGCAGCTCGTTTTGCAGGCTGCGCAGGCGCCGCGCCTCGGGCATCCAGGGGTCGACATTGCGGTTGATGACGCGCTCCAGGCTGGCGCTCGGCAAGTCGGCCAGGCTCTCATGCGCGACATACCAGCGGGTCGGCGCGCCCCAGGCCATGGTCCAGCCCTCATCGGCAGGGAACAGCCAGGCCAGCGATTCGAAGAAGGCGCGCGACTCGGCCTCGTCCAGTTTCAGCGCCTGCGGGTTGAAGGCGGTGATCTGGTCGCTGCCGACCGACAGATGCAGCGGCGTCAGCAAGGCCCAGGCCTTGGCCTCGACCGCGATGCCGTCATCGGCGGCCTGGGCCGCCGCGAAGGGCAGCGGGGTGTCGGCGGCCCAACCCCATTGGGCGGCCAGGGCCAGCTCCAGCGGGGTGTGGGGGCTGTATTCGTCGCTACCCAGGCTGCTGTCGGGGGCCAGCCGGCCCAGCAGGGCGGCCAGGCGGGGCAGGGCCAGGGTCTGGGCGGCGTGGCGGCCGGCCTCGCCCAGGGCGCAGGCGTGGGGAATCATCAGATGCATGGGCGCGATTATCGAGGCCGGCCGCTGTCACCCATTCTTCACGGCCCCGCCACGGCGCCGACATCGGCGGTGCCCATGCTGAAGGACCATGAAGCGAGCCCACGACATGGACCCGAGCGATGCCCCCGACGAGCGTGGCAGCCTGCGCTTTCGCACCGTCTGGATTTCGGACCTGCATCTGGGCACGCCGGGCTGCCAGGCCGAGGCCTTGCTCGACTTCCTGCGCGAAGTCGAGTGCGAGCAGCTCTTCCTGGTCGGCGACATCATCGACGGCTGGCAGCTGCGGCGCAGCTGGTACTGGCCGCAGGCGCACAACGATGTGGTGCAGAAGCTGCTGCGCAAGGCACGCAAGGGCTGCCGCGTGGTCTTCATCCCCGGCAACCACGACGAGTTCGCCCGCAAGTATCTGCAGCACAGCTTCGGCGGCATCGAGGTGGCCGAGGAGTGGATCCATGAGACGGCCGACGGCCGCAAGCTCTGGGTCACGCACGGCGATCTGTTCGACGGCGTTATCCAGTGCGCCAAATGGCTGGCCCATGTCGGCGACACGGCCTACGAGTTCACGCTCAAGCTCAACCGCTATCTGAACTCGCTGCGCGCGCGTCTGGGCCTGCCCTACTGGAGCCTGTCCAAATACCTGAAGCTCAAGGTCAAGCGCGCCGTCAGCTATGTGTCCGATTTCGAGGAGGCGCTGGCCCGCGAGGCGCGCAAGCGCGGCGTGCAGGGCGTGGTCTGCGGCCATATCCACCATGCCGAGCTGCGCGATATCGACGGCATCCTCTACGCCAACGATGGCGACTGGGTCGAGAGCCTGACCGCCCTGGTCGAACATGCCGATGGCCGGCTCGAGATCCTGGACTGGAGCGCGCTGCGCGCGGCGGCCCCGGAACCCGTCACAAAGCGGCTGGTGTCCGTCATGAAAATGTCATCCACCGTTCATAAAATCATTCAATGACGCTGCCGGCTACGCCTTCGCTCGCCCTGCTCAATCGGGAGCAGGCCATCCTCGAATTCAATCGGCGTGTGCTGGCCCAGGCCCAGCGCGACGATGTGCCGCTGCTGGAGCGGTTGCGCTATATCTGCATCGTCTCGTCCAACCTCGACGAGTTCTTCGAGGTGCGCTTCGCCGACATGCTGGAGGCGGCCCGCGATCCAGCCAGCCAGGTCAGCAGCCGCGATGTCGAGCGGGTCGGCCGCGCTGCCCATGTGCTGATCGACCAGCAGTACGCGATCTTCAACGAGCAGGTGATGCCGGTGCTGTTGAAGGAGCATATCTGCATCCTCAACCATGCCGACCGCAACGAGGAGCAGCGCCGCTGGGTCGGCAAGTTCTTCGAGCGCGAGGTGCGGCCGCTCTTGATGCCGGTGGGCCTGGATCCGGCCCACCCCTTCCCGCAGGTGGCTAACAAGTCGCTGCACTTCATCGCGCGCCTGTCGGGCAAGGACGCCTTCGGCCGCGACAACCGCATCGCCATCGTCAAGGTGCCGCGCGTGCTGCCGCGCGTGATCAAGCTGCCCGAGGCGATCAGCGGTGGCCAGCAGGCTTTTGTGCTGCTGACCAGCGTGATCCGCGCCCATCTGGAGGAGCTGTTTCCGGGGCGCCAGGTCGAGGCCTTCTCGCAGTTTCGCGTCACCCGCGACTCCGACCTGGAGGTCGACGAGGAGGAAATTGCGAACCTGCGCCATGCGCTGCGCTCGGGCCTGACGACCCGGCATTTCGGCCGCGCGGTACGGCTGGAAGTGGTCAACACCTGTCCGGAGGAGCTGTCGCAGTTTCTGCTGGAGCAGTTCGTGCTGCCGCCGGCGGCGCTCTACCGTGTCAACGGCCCGGTCAATCTGGTGCGGCTGAACGAGCTGATCGACCAGACCGACGCGCCCGCGCTGCGTTTCGCGCCGCACGAGCCGGTCTGGCCCGAGGGCCGGCTGCCGCGCGGCAAGTCCATCATCGACCGCATCAAGAAGGCCGATGTGCTGCTGCACCACCCCTTCGAGAGCTTCGAGCCGGTGCTGGAGTTCCTGCGCGAGGCGGTGCATGACCCCGATGTGCTGGCGATCAAGCAGACGGTCTACCGCACCGGCAGCAAGTCCGAGCTGATGGATCTCTTGATCGAGGCGGCGCGGCGCGGCAAGGAGGTGATGGTGGTCGTCGAGCTGAAGGCGCGCTTCGACGAGGAGGCCAATATCAACTGGGCCGAGCGGCTGGAGGCGGTCGGCGCCCAGGTGGTGTACGGCATCGTCGGCTACAAGACCCATGCCAAGCTCTTGATGGTGATGCGCCGCGAGATGCACGGTGGCAAGCCGGTGCTGCGCCGCTACGCCCATCTGTCGACTGGCAACTACAACCCCAAGACCGCGCGGCTCTACACCGACCTGGGCTATCTGACCGCCGACCCCGACATCACCGCCGATGCCGACACGGTGTTCCGCCAGCTCGCCTCGCTGGGCAAGATCAAGGCGCCCAAGCGTCTGTTGCTGGCGCCCTTCAATATGCACAGCCGCATGATGGAGTTCCTGCAGCAGGTCACCGAGGCCGCGCGTGCCGGCTATGCGGCGCGGGTGGTGCTGAAGATCAATGCGCTGACCGATGCCGAGCTGATCGGCGGTCTGCTCGCGGCCGGCCAGGCCGGTGCGCGGGTCGATCTGATCGTGCGGGGCGCCTGCATGCTGCCGCCGGGGCTGCCGGGCGTCAGCGAGAACATCCTGGTGCGCTCGGTGGTGGGGCGTTTTCTGGAGCACTCGCGCGTCAGCTATTTCCGCTGGGGCGATGGCGAGGAGCAGGAGGCGCTGTACCTCTCCAGCGCCGACTGGATGAGCCGCAATATGTTCCGCCGCATCGAGGTGGCCTGGCCGGTGTTGGACCCCAAGCTGCGCCAGCGCGTCATCGACGAGGCGCTGCAGCCCTATCTGCACGACAGCCTGGATGCCTGGCAGCTGGGCCCCGACGGCCATTCCAACCGCATCTCCGACAGCGGCGTCAGCGCCCAGCAGGTGCTGATGCGGCACTTCGGGCCGGACTGAGCCGGCCCCGGGGCACTCAGGCCTGCAGGCGCAGGCCGCCCTTGGTCACGCCTGCAGCCGCAGGCAAGCGCTGATCACGCCTGCAGTCGCAGGCTCAAGGCCCCGTTGCGCGTCCAGGCCTCGGCCTCCTCGCGCAGCAGGTAGACCGCGCGCGGCTGCTGCGCCGCCCAGCGCTGGGTCAGGCTCAGCAGCACGCCCTGCTTGTCGCGCGTCAGTTTCAGCGCCTGCGGACTGACGGCGCTGCGCCCATGGCAGGCCAGCACGGCCAGGCGCAGGGCCAGCAGCTGCCAGACAAAGTCGGCATCGGGCAGCTTGGCCTCCAGCTTGCGCAGGCCGCCGCGCTGGCCCAGCGCCAGATCGGCCAGGCGGCGCAGCTGGCTTTGCGAGAAGCCGGCTGCATCGACATGGGACAGCAGATAGGCGCTGTGGCGGTGATGGTCGTGGTGCGACACCATCATGCCGATCTCGTGCAGCGCGGCAGCCCAGCCCAGCTCGCGCTGCAGCTCGCGCGGCGCCTGCGGCTGCAGCTGCTTGTACAGACCCAGGGCCAGCTGCCGCACGCGCTGGGCCTGCCCGGTGTCGACGCCGAAGCGCTGCTGCAGCGCCGTCACCGAGTGGTCGCGCATATCGCCCAGCGTCGCGTGGCGCTCGGCCTCCAGACGCTCGGCCAGATCGAAGATCACGCCCTGGCGCAGCGCGCCCTTGGTGGGCAGCAGCTCCTCGATGCCGAACTGAGTCAGCAAGGTGTAGAGAATGCACAGCCCGCCGCCGACCACCGCACGGCGGTCTTCCTTCAGGCCGGGCAGCTTGAGCTTGTCGACATGGCCCATCTCCAGACATTGGGCGATGCACCAGCGCAAGGCATCGGGCGTGATGCGGCCATCGGTGATGCCGCTGCCGGCCAGCAGCTGCGAGACCGCGCCCACCGTGCCCGAGGAGCCCAACGCTTCGCGCCACAGCGCGCGGTCGAAAAGGCTCAGCGCCTCCTCCAGCTCGGCGCCGGCCGCCACCTGGGCGGCGCGGAAGGCCTCGGCCGTGAACAGGCCTTCGGGGAAAAAGCGCATCGACAGGCTGACGCTGCCGACCTGGAAGCTCTCGGCCGTGATGGGCGTGCGGCCCTGGCCCAGGATCATCTCGGTGGAGCGGCCGCCGATGTCGATCACCAGGCGCGGCTTGTCCGAGGCCTGCAGCCGCGCCACGCCGGCATAGATCAGGCGCGCCTCTTCGCGGCCCGAGATCACCTCGATTGGGAAGCCCAGCAGCTGCTCGGCACGGCGCAGGAACTCGTCGCGGTTGCGCGCCTCGCGCAGGGTCTGGGTGGCGACCGCGCGCACCTGCTGCGGCGCGAATCCCTGCAGCCGTTGCGCAAAGCGGGCCAGGCAATCGAGGCCCCGCTGCATGGCGGCCTCGGTCAGCCGGCCCTCGGCATCAAGACCTGCCCCCAGGCGCACGGTCTCCTTCAGATACTCCAGCCGCTTGTACTGCTCTCGGTGCAGCTGGGCGATCTCCAAGCGAAAGCTGTTGGAGCCCATGTCGATGGCGGCAAGCGTGGACGGTGCGTTCAGGGTGGCGGGCAAACTCATGGCGGAGGATTGTCGCGGCAAACCAAGGCGCGCCGATGGCAGCCACCTAGAATCCGCTGTCCCTGCAACGCAACACCTGTCACAGGAGAGTCTGAAATGCCGAAGGAAGATGTGGAGAGCCTGCATCCGGGACGCGACTTCAACCGCCGCGATTTCGTCCACACCGCGGTTGGCAGCGGCTTTGCCGCCGCCGTGCTGCCGGTGATGGCCCAGACTGTGATCAAGACCGACAGCCAGGGCCTGGAGGTCGGCGAGGTGATGATCACGGCGGGCGACTTCAAGCTGCCGGCCTACCGCGCCCAGCCCGCCGGCGCCAAGAATCCGCCGGTGATCCTGGTGATCAGCGAGATTTTCGGCGTGCACGAGCACATTGCCGATGTGGCACGGCGTTTCGCGAAGCAGGGTTATCTGGCGATCGCGCCCGAGCTGTTCGTGCGCCAGGGCGATGCCGGCAGCTACGGTGAGACCGCCAAGCTGATCGCCGAGGTGATCAACCAGGTGCCGGACGCTCAGGTGATGGCCGATCTGGATGCCACCGTGGCCTGGGCCAAAGCCCAGGGCGGTGATACCTCGCGGCTGGCCATCACCGGCTTTTGCTGGGGCGGCCGCATCACCTGGCTCTACACGGCCCACAACCCGGGCGTGAAGGCCGGCGTGGCCTGGTACGGGCGCCTGGTGGGGCAGTCGGTGCCGCTGCAGCCCAGGTTTCCTATCGATGTCACCGGCCAGTTGCATGCCCCGGTGCTGGGCTTGTACGGCGGCCAGGATGCTGGCATCCCTCTTGACACGGTTGATAAGATGAAGTCTGCCCTGGCCCAAGGCTCGGCGGCCGCCAAGCGCAGCGAGTTCCATCTCTATGCCGAGGCGCCGCATGCTTTCCATGCCGACTACCGCCCCAGCTACCGCAAGGAAGCGGCCGAGGATGGCTGGAAGCGCTGTCTGCGCTGGCTGAAGGCGAACGGCGCGGGCTGAGCCGCGCCGGCCTGGCGGCGAACCGCGTCCGAGACTCGATCGGGCGCGGTTTGTTTTTGTTCACTGGATTTTCATGACTCTTTTCTACATCGTGCTCGCCACCCTGGTGGGCGGGCTGCTGTCGGTGCTGATCGCGGCCAGCCTGACCGTCGGGTTGCTGGGGCGCGTGGTCAAGCACCTGGTCAGCCTGTCGACCGGCGTGCTGCTGGGCACGGCCTTGCTGCATGTGCTGCCCGAGGCTTTCGAGGGCCAGGCCAGCCCGCATGAGCTGTTCCTGGTGCTGCTGGGCGGGCTGATGTTCTTCTTCTTGCTGGAGAAGGCCGAGCTGTACCGCCATACCCATCACCACGAGGGCGACGGCCACCACCATCACCACCACTTCGATTCGGAGCAGGCGGGGCGCGGCGGGCTGGCCGTGCTGGTGGGCGACTCGATCCACAATTTCTGCGACGGCATCATCATCGCCGCGGCCTTTCTGGCCGACACCCATCTGGGCTTCGTCACCGCGATGGCCATCATCGCCCACGAAATCCCGCAGGAGGTGGGCGACTACATCGTGCTGCTGAACGCCGGCTTCTCGCGCGCCAAGGCCCTGCTCTACAACGCGATTTCGGGCCTGGCGGCGGTGGTCGGCGGGGTGCTGGGCTACTTCGTGGTCGGTCCCTGGCAAGACCTGTTTCCCTATCTGCTGGTGGCGGCGTCCAGCAGCTTCATCTACGTGGCGGTGGCCGATCTGATCCCGCAGCTGCAGCGCCGCCTGCCCTGGCGCGAAACCGCCGCCCAGCTGGCCTGGCTGGCGGCGGGTCTGGGGCTGGTTCTGGTCTTGGTGGGCGGCAGCCACGCGCATTGAGCGGCGGCCGCACCAGCCATCAGCGCACCACCAGCACCGGGATCGTGCAGTGGGTTAGCAACTTCTGGGTCTCGCTGCCCAGCAGCATGGCCTGAAAGCCGCGCCGGCCGTGCGAGGCCATCACGACCAGATCGGCCTCATGCGTCTTGGCGTGTTCGATCACCGCTTCCCAGGCGTGCAGGGCTTCGACCGTGTGGCCCTCGCAGGGCACGCCGGCGGCTTCGGCCGCGGCCACGACCTCCTTGACCCGGGCGCTGGCGATGCGCTCCTGGGCATCGAAGAACTCCTGCGGCGGGGTCGGCTGCATCTCGGAGACGGCGCTGTAGGGGAAAGGCTCCTTGACGCTGACCGCATAGAGGCGGGCGCCGTGGATCTTGGCCAGCTGGACGGCGGTGCCGACGGCCTTGGCCGTGATCTCGGAGCCGTCGGTCGGGACAATGATGCGCTTGAACATGGCGATCCTCCTTGTGCCTGGCACCCCGGGGTTCGGGGTTGGGCTGATCTTGCCTTGCCGCGCCCGGCTTGTCTTGCGCTATCTCAAGCGCGTCTCATCCCAGGGCCACCGGGCGCCGCGGGTCGGACGACCATTCGCTCCACGAACCGGGGTAGAGCGCGGACCCGACCAGGCCCGCATGCGCCATCGCCAGCAGGTTGTGGCAGGCGGTGACGCCTGAGCCGCACTGGTGCACCGTCTGGGCTGGCGCATAGGGCGCCAGCAGGGCGCTGAATTCCTGCCTGAGCTGCTCGGCCGGCAGGAACCGGCCATCAGGCCCCAGATTGCTCTTGAACAGGCGGTTGCTGGCGCCGGGGATGTGACCGGCCTTGGCGTCCAGCGGCTCGACCTCGCCACGAAAGCGCTCGCCGGCGCGGGCATCGATCAGGCGCACCCGGCCCAGGCTAGCCTGCAGGCGATCGGCATCCAGCGCCTGCACCAGCGGCGGGCCGGGTCTGAAATCGCCGGCCTGCTGTGGCGGCAGATCGGTGCTCAGCACACCGGCCGAGGCCAGCCAGGCCTGCAGGCCGCCGTCCAGCACGGCCACATCGGCATGGCCCAGCCACTGCAGCATCCACCAGGCGCGCGCCGCATACATGCCGCCCTGGGCGTCGTAGCAGACCACCTGGCTGTCGTGCCTCAGGCCCAGTGCCGCCAGCCGCTCGGCGAAGGCCTGGCGCTCGGGCAGCGGGTGGCGGCCATTGCTTCCTGTCTTGGGGGCGCTGAGATCGCGGTCCAGATGCAGATAGTGGGCGCCGGGCAGATGGCCTTGCGCGTAGGCGCGCTCGCCGGCACCGGTGTCGGCCAGATCGAAGCTCAGATCCAGCAGCAGCACGGGGCGCTCGGCCTGGGCTAGCAGGGCTTGCAGTTGCAGCGCGGAAACCAGGGTGTGATGGCTCATGATTCTGTGACCGAGTGTTGACTGTCCTTGGGGGTGCTGCGGGCCCGCAGCAGGGTGGCGGCCAGGCCGGCCGCGATGATCAGCGTCATGCCGGCCAGGGCCGTCCAGGTGATCGCGTCGCGGAACAGCAGCGCGCCGTAGATGAAGGAGAACACGATGCCCAGGTACTGCAGGCTGGCATTGACCAGGGTGCTGCCGCGGCCGTAGGCGCGCGTCATCATCAGCTGGGCGGCGGTGGCCAGCAGGCCCACCGCCAGCAGCAGGGCCGCGCCTTCGAGGCTGTGGGCATGCAGCTCGCCGAAACCCAGGGTGCCCAGCGCGCCGGCCAGCACGCCGCCCAGCGAGAAATAGAACACGATGCGGTCTTCCGGCTCGCCGGCCCGGCCCAGCGAGGTGACCTGCAGATAGGCCAGCGCCGACAACATGCCCGAGAGCAGGCCGGCCAGACCGTGCCAGAGCTGTTGCTGGTCCAGCGTCGGTCGCAGCACCAGGGCCACGCCGACAAAGCCCAGGAGCACCGCGCCGACCAGGCGGCCGTCGACCCGGGCGCTGCCCAGCATCACCGCACCGCCGATCAGGAACAGCGCCATCCAGACCGAGGACATGTAGTTCAGCGTCATCGCGGTGGCCAGCGGCAGCTTGCCGATCGAGTAGAACCACAGCGACAAGGCCAGCACGCCCGACAGGCTGCGCCAGAAATGCATGGCCGGCACCCGGGTGCGCAAGGTCTGACCCTGCCAGCGGCACAACGCGGCCATCATCAGCACGCCGATCAGGCCGCGGTACATGACGATCTCGCTGGCGTCATAGTGCGCGGAAGCGAGCTTGACGCAGACCCCCATCGTGGCGAACAGAAAGGTGGCGCAAATCATCAGCAAGGGGGCAGACATCGACATATTGTCGCGTCAGCAGATGCAAAAACGCCCCGGCAGCGAGCTGTACGGGGCGTTTGGCGCATGCAGGAGAAAACTCCCTCAGCCGGCGAACTTCATTTCGCGGCGGTACCACTCGTGGAAATGCTTCATGCCGTCTTCCATCGGGCTCTGGTAGGGGCCGACCTCATTGTCGCCGCGCTCCATCAGCGCGCGCCGGCCCTGGTCCATGCGCAGCGCGATCTCGTCGTCCTCGACACAGGTTTCCATATAGGCGGCCTGCTGGGCCTCGACGAAGTCGCGCTCGAAGGCGGCGATCTCCTCGGGGTAGTAGAACTCGACGATATTGGTGGTCTTCTGCGGGCCCTTGGGGTGCAGGGTCGAGACCACCAGCACATGCGGATACCACTCCACCATGATGTGCGGGTAGTAGGTCAGCCAGATCGCGCCCTGCTCGGGCGGCGCGCCATTGCCGAACTGCAGCACCTGCTCATGCCATTTGGCATAGGTGCTGGAGCCGGGCTTGCCGAGAGCCTGCTTGATGCCCACGGTCTGCACCGAATGGTGGCGGCCGAACTCCCAGGCTAGGTCCTCGCAGCTGACGAACTGACCCAGGCCCGGGTGGAAGGGGCCGACGTGATAGTCCTCCAGATAGACCTCGATAAAGGTCTTCCAGTTGTAGTCGCACTCATGGACATGCACCTTGTCCAGCACATAGCCGCTGAAATCCAGCTGGCCGGCCGTGCCCAGCTTGGCCAGCGAGGCGGCCACATCATGGCCGTTGTCCTCGAACAGCAGGCCATTCCACTCGCGGATCTTGTAGCGGTTCAGGTTCAGGCAGGGGTCCTGCTCGAAATGCGGTGCGCCGATCAGCTCGCCCTTCAGGTCATAGGTCCAGCGGTGCAGCGGGCAGACGATATTGCTGCGGGTGTTGCCACGCCCGCGCAGCATCACCGCCTGGCGATGCCGGCAGACATTGGACAGCAGCTCGATGCCTTGCGGCGTGCGCACCAGCGCGCGGCCCTCGCCCTCCTGAGGCAGGGCGTAGTGGTCGCCGATCTCGGGCACGGCCAGCGCGTGTCCCAGATAGCGCGGGCCGTGCTGGAAGATAAGTTCCTGCTCCCTGCGGAACAGGCCCTCATCGAAGTAGGACGTAACAGGCAGCTGAGTTGTGGCGCTGCGTTCAAGAACCGAGAGAGTGAGGCTCAGGTCGGACATGATCCAAGAGGGTCTCCAAGAAACCAATGTCAACCCCCCGGCTCGTTGCCGTGCGCAGCACAGGGCTGCGCGCGTGAGACCGGGTTTGTGTCAAAAAAGCCCGGTGGTGCCGGGCTCGGGAGGGGCACGCTGCCACGCCATGATGGCCGGGAGCGAGGGGCGCATTGTACCCAGCTCGGTGCGTACCCGCCTTGAGCGGGCGCAATGAAGGTAAAGAGCGGGTAAAGGCAAGCTCAGAGAGGCCTGTTGTGGCGGGTAGCTGACAGCCCTCTTGGGGGTGAATGGGCACCGAGGGTTGACCCGATACAATGGCGGTTTCGCGTTTTGCAATGACCAAGACCTCTGCCGCCGCCAAGAAAGCGTCCACCACGGACGCGGTTTCAGCCAGTTACGAGCAGGCGCTCGGCGAACTGGAGCGTTTGGTGGCGACGATGGAAGCGGGTCAGTTGCCGCTCGATCAGTTGCTGGACAGCTACCGGCGCGGCGCGGAGTTGCTTGGTTTCTGCCGCACTCGACTGCAGGCCGTAGAACAACAAGTCAAGGTTCTGGAGGGTGGGGAATTGAAGCCATGGGAGGACTCTTAAGCGTGGATGCCGGAGTTTTTGAACAATGGGTGCAGCGTTCGCTGTGCTCTTATGAAGAATCGTTGGACGCCTGGGTGCCGGAATCGGCCCCGGCCGGCCTTGGTGTGGCCATGCGCTATGCGGTGCTGGAAGGCGGCAAGCGCCTGCGCCCGCTGCTGGTGCTGGCCGCCTGCGATGCGGTGCAGGGCGAGTCCGAGGCGGCGATGCGCGCGGCCTGTGCGGTCGAGTTGATCCATGCCTATTCGCTGGTGCATGACGATATGCCCTGCATGGACAACGACGTGCTGCGCCGCGGCAAGCCGACCGTCCATGTGGCTTTCGGCGAGGCCCAGGCCATGCTGGCCGGCGATGCGATGCAGGCCCTGGCCTTCGAGGTGCTGACGCCCGACAGCGGTGTGGCACCGGCGCTGCAGGCGCGGCTGTGTGCGCTGCTGGCCCGTGCGTCGGGCCATGCCGGCATGGCCGGCGGTCAGGCCATCGATCTGGCCAGTATTGGCAAGGCGCTGGACGAGGCCGAGTTGCGCGATATGCACCGCCGCAAGACCGGCGTGCTGCTGCAGGCCAGCGTGCTGATGGGCGCGGCCTGCGGCGCGACCACGCCGGCGGCCTGGGACGGACTGTCCAAGTATGGCGCCGCCATCGGCCTGGCTTTCCAGGTGGTGGACGATATCCTGGATGTGACGCAAGATTCCGAGGTGCTGGGCAAGACGGCTGGCAAGGACCAGGATGCCAACAAGCCGACCTATGTGTCGGTGCTGGGCCTGGACGCGGCACGCCGCTATGCGGACAAGTTGCGCGACGAGGCGCATCAGGCGCTGATCGCCAGCGGCTTGCCCAACACGGCCTGGTTGAGCCTGCTGGCCGACAAGGTCGTCGAGCGGGATAACTGACTTGAGAGCCAGTTGCGCTACCACTGAGAGCTGGGGAACATCATGAACAAGACCCTGCTGAACCAAATCAACAGCCCCGCCGATCTGCGCCGCCTGCCGCGCACCGATCTGGCGCGCCTGGCCGATGAGTTGCGCGCCTTTGTGCTGGATTCGGTGTCCAAGACCGGTGGCCATCTGGGCTCGAATCTGGGCACGGTCGAGCTGACCGTGGCCCTGCACTATGTCTTCAACACCCCGCAGGACCGCCTGGTCTGGGATGTGGGCCACCAGACCTATCCGCACAAGATCCTGACTGGCCGGCGCGACCGCATGGGCACGCTGCGCCAGCTGGACGGCATCAGCGGCTTTCCGCGCCGCGACGAGAGCGAGTACGACACCTTCGGCACCGGCCACTCCAGCACCTCGATCTCGGCGGCGCACGGCATGGCTATGGCCGCCAAGCTCAAGGGTGAGGACCGCAAGGTCGTCGCCATCATCGGCGATGGCTCGATGACGGCCGGCATGGCCTTCGAGGCGCTGAACAATGCCGGCGTCGCCCACGGCGGCCTGCTGGGCGATGTGCTGGTGATACTGAACGACAACGATATGTCGATCAGCCCGCCGGTCGGTGCGCTGAACAAGTATCTGGCGCGGCTGATGAGCGGCAAGTTCTACGCCACCGCGCGCGAGGGCGCCAAGTCGGTGCTGAAGAACACGCCGCTGTACGAGTTTGCGCGCCGCTTCGAGGAGCACACCAAGGGCATGGTCGTGCCCGGCACGATCTTCGAGGAGTTCGGCTTCAACTATGTCGGGCCCATCGACGGCCATGACCTCGATTCGCTGATTCCCACGCTGGAGAATCTGCGCGGCAAGAAAGGCCCGCAATTCCTGCACGTGGTGACCAAGAAGGGCCAGGGCTACAAGCTGGCTGAGGCGGATCCGGTCAAGTACCACGCGGCTTCGGCGAAGTTCGATCCGGCGGTGGGCTTCGTCAAGCCCGCGTCGCCGCCCAAGCCGGCTTTCATGCATATATTTGGTGACTGGCTGTGCGATATGGCCGAGTTGGACCAGCGCCTGGTCGGCATCACGCCGGCGATGCGCGAAGGCTCGGGCATGGTGGACTTCCACAAGCGCTTCCCGACCCGCTACTACGATGTCGGCATTGCCGAGCAGCATTCGGTCACCTTTGCGGCCGGCCTGGCCTGCGAGGGCCTGAAGCCGGTGGTGGCGATCTACTCGACCTTCTTGCAGCGTGCCTATGACCAGATGGTGCACGATGTGGCGATCCAGAATCTGCCAGTGCTGTTCGCGCTGGACCGTGCCGGCCTGGTCGGCGGTGATGGTGCGACTCATGCCGGCAACTACGACATCGCCTACACCCGCTGCATCCCGAATATGGCCATTCTGACTCCGGCCGACGAGAACGAGTGCCGTCAGGCCTTGTTCACCGGCTTCCAGCATGCGGGGCCAGTCACGGTGCGTTACCCGCGTGGCTCGGGTGCCGGCGTCGAAGTGCAAAAGGCCATGCAGGCCCTGCCTTGGGGCAAAGGCGAGCTGCGCCGGCGCGGCTCGCGCATCGCCATCCTGAGCTTCGGCACCTTGCTGTACCCGGCGCTGAAGGCGGCCGAGTCGCTGGACGCGACCGTGGCCAATATGCGCTTCGTCAAGCCGCTGGACCATGAGTTGGTGGCCGAGCTGGCGCGCACGCACGACGCGCTGGTGACGGTGGAGGATGGCTGCCTGATGGGCGGTGCCGGCTCGGCCGTGCTGGAGTCGCTGCAAGCCGCAGGGCTGGCGGTGCCGGTGCTGCAGCTGGGTCTGCCCGACGAGTTTGTCGAACATGGCGACCCGGCCAAGCTGATGGCCTTGTGCGGGCTGGATGCCGCCGGCATCGAGCAAAGCATCCTGAAGCGCTTCGGTGCCCGGCCCACGCTGGCCCGGGCCGCCAACAGCTAAACGGGCAAGCGGTCTTGCAGCGCGGCCGCATGGCTGCGCAGGCAGTCCAGCAGGTCTTGCACTAGCGGCTGGGCTGGGCGGTACTGGGGCAGCAGCGCGCTGACCCGGAACGGCACCGACACCGCAAACCGCCGCAGCTGCAGACCCGGCCCGGCGCAGGCCAGGGCCGTCAGCGGATTGACGATGGCCAGGCCCAGACCGGCCTGCACCATCGCGCAGACGGCGGCCGCGCTGTGGGTCTCGATGGCCAGCCGGCGCCGCACGCCGGCGGCCGCAAAAATCGCATCGAACTGAAGCCGGTACGGATCCTCGGTCGAGAGGCTGACGAAGCCCTGGCCCTCGAAATCGGCCGGCTCGAGCACGGTCTTGGCCAACAGCGCATGACCGGCCGGCAGCACGCAGACCTCGTCACCCTGCCACAGCGGCTCCAGCCGCGTGCCCGCCGCCGCCTGGGCCTGCTCGCTGAGGCCCAGATCGAAGCGCTGGGCCGTCATCCATTCCTCCAGCAGCGGCGACTCCTGCGGCGTGATCGACAGCTCGGCCGCCGGGTGACGCTGCACAAAGGCGGCGCAGGCGCCGGGCAGCAGCGCATGGCTCAAGGCCGGCAGGCACAGCACCGCGAGCCGGGTCTGCTCGGCCCGGCCCAACTGAGCCGCGCGCTCGGTGACCCGTTGCAGGCCCTGATAGCTGCGTTCGACCTCGTCGAACAGAGCCAGCGCCCGGGCGGTGGCGCGCAGCCGGCCTTGCTGGCGTTCGAACAGCGCATAGCCCAGCAACTGCTCTATCCGGGCCAGCTCGCGGCTGACGGTGGGCTGGGAGCTGTGCAGCAGGCCGGCCGCGCCGGTGACGCTGCCGGACGTCATCACGGCACGGAACACCTCGATATGGCGATGGGTCAACATCAGCAAACCATATCAGGATTGAATGGGTATTGGAAATGAAAGCATTTGAATGAATGGGTAGATGCAGGCATGCTGGCCGCCATCTCCCGACTGCCTGCGAGCACGCCATGCCCCGTCCCCATTCCGCCCCCTTGCTCTGGTCGCTGGCCGAGCGCTTCGGCACGCCTTTGTGGGTGTATGACGCGGCCGTGATCCGCCAGCGCATCGCCGCGCTGAAGGCCTTCGACACCGTGCGTTTCGCCCAGAAGGCCTGCTCCAACACCCATGTGCTGCGCCTGATGCGGGAGCAGGGCGTCAAGGTCGATGCGGTGTCACGCGGCGAGATCCTGCGGGCGCTGAAGGCCGGTTTCGAGGCGGGCGGCGACGAGATCGTCTTCACCGCCGACCTCTTGGACCGCGAGACGCTGGCCACCGTGGTCGAGCACCGCGTGCCGGTCAATGCCGGCTCGATCGATATGCTGGGCCAGCTGGGCGCCGCATCGCCCGGCCATCCGGTCTGGCTGCGCATCAACCCCGGTTTCGGCCACGGCCACAGCAACAAGACCAATACCGGCGGCGAGCACAGCAAGCATGGCATCTGGCATACCGAGCTGGGCGCGGCACTGGCGGCCATCAAGACCCATGGCCTGAGGCTGGTGGGCTTGCATATGCATATCGGCTCGGGCGTCGACTACAGCCATCTGAGTCAGGTCTGCGGCGCGATGGTCGAGCTGGTGCGCCAGGCCCGTGCGGCCGGCCATGATCTGCAGGCGATCTCGGCCGGCGGCGGTCTGTCCATTCCCTACCGGGACGGCGAGGCGGTGATCGACACCGCCCACTACTTCGGCCTCTGGGATGCCGCGCGCAAGCAGGCTGAGGGCATAGTCGGCCATGTATTGGGGCTGGAGATCGAGCCGGGCCGCTTCCTGGTGGCGGAATCCGGCCTGCTGCTCACTGAGGTGCGCGCCGCCAAGAATGCCGGCCGCAATCACTTCGTGCTGGTCGATGCCGGCTTCAACGAGCTGATGCGCCCGGCCATGTATGGCAGCTATCACGCGATGAGCCTGCTGGCCAAGGACGGGCAGCCGCGCCCCAGCCGGCCCAGCGTGGTGGCCGGCCCGCTGTGCGAGTCGGGCGATGTCTTCACCCAGGAGGATGGCGGCGTGGTGGTGCCGCGCGAGCTGCCGCAGGCCCAGGTCGGCGACTTGCTGGTGATCCATGACACCGGCGCCTATGGCGCCTCGATGTCCAGCAACTACAACAGCCGGCCGCTGATCGCCGAGGTGATGGTGGATGGCGACGACCCGGCCTCGGCCCGCCTGATCCGGCGTCGGCAGACGGTCGAGGAGCTGTTGCTGCTCGAAGATTGATGTTGCTATCGCACATTTTCAGTGCAATAGCCTTTATCAATAGGCTCAGGCAATGACTCCGATTTGATTAATCAAAACTAAGGGCCGATAGGGGCCGATATGATTCAGTCCATTCCCATCCACCCTTAGCGGAGTTTTCCCATGTCTTTGATCAACACCCAAGTTCAACCGTTCAAGGCCCAGGCTTTCCACAACGGCAAGTTTGTTGAAGTGACCGAAGCGTCGCTGAAGGGCAAGTGGTCGGTCCTGATCTTCATGCCGGCTGCCTTCACCTTCAACTGCCCGACCGAAGTGGAAGACGCGGCCGAGCACTACGCCGAGTTCCAGAAGGCCGAGACCGAGGTCTACATCGTCACGACCGACACGCACTTCTCGCACAAGGTCTGGCACGAGACCTCGCCGGCCGTCGGCAAGGCCAAGTTCCCGCTGGTTGGTGACCCGACCCACGCGCTGACCAATGCCTTCGGCGTGCACATCCCCGAAGAAGGCCTGGCCCTGCGCGGCACCTTCGTGATCAACCCGGATGGCGTGATCAAGACCGCCGAGATCCACTCCAACGAGATCGCCCGCGACGTCAAGGAAACCCTGCGCAAGCTCAAGGCTGCCCAGTACACCGCCAAGAACCCCGGCCAGGTCTGCCCGGCCAAGTGGAACGAAGGCGCCAAGACCATCGCTCCGTCGCTGGATCTGGTCGGCAAGATCTAAAGCGCTTGCGCTGATTTGATCGGCAAGAAAACCGCAGGCCCGAACGGGCTTGCGGTCCCCCCAAGGCTTAGACAGCCCCGCTGAAAACGTCCCCGGTCTCCTCGGGCGTTTTCAGAGTGGCATGTATCGCCACGCCTGAAAACAGCAAAGGATGACCATCATGTTGGACGACAGCCTGAAGACCCAGCTCAAGAGCTATCTGGAGCGCGTCACCCAGCCCTTCGAGATTGAAGCCTCGCTGGACGATTCCGCCAGCGCGCAGGAGTTGCTGGCCCTGCTGCGGGACATCGACGCGATGTCCGACAAGATCACGCTGAAGACCGATGGCCAGGATGCCCGCAAGCCGTCCTTCAGCCTCAAGCGCCTGAATCAAAGCGCAGGTACGGAGCAAAGCCTTCGCTTTGCCGCCATCCCGCTGGGCCACGAGTTCACCTCGCTGGTGCTGGCCCTGCTGTGGACCGGCGGCCATCCGCCCAAGGTCGAGCCCGAGGTGATAGCCCAGATCAAGGCCCTGGACGGCGACTACGCCTTCGAGGTCTATATGTCGCTGACCTGCCATAACTGCCCGGACGTGGTGCAGGCGCTGTCGCTGATGTCGGTGCTGAACCCACGGGTCAAGACGGTGGTCATCGACGGCGGCCTGTTCCAGGACGAGGTCAATGGCCGCGAGATCATGGCCGTGCCCAGCGTCTGGCTCAACGGTGCGCCCTTCGGCTCGGGCCGCATGACGGTCGAGGAGATCGTCGCCAAGCTCGACACCGGCGCGGCGGACAAGGATGCCGCCAAGCTGTCGGCCAAGGAGGCTTTCGATGTGCTGGTGGTCGGTGGCGGCCCGGCCGGCGCGGCAGCGGCCGTCTATGCGGCGCGCAAGGGCATACGCACCGGCATCGCGGCCGAGCGTTTCGGCGGCCAGGTCAATGACACGCTGGCGATCGAGAATTACATCTCGGTGCTGGAGACCGATGGCCCGAAGTTCGCGATGAGCCTGGAGGCCCATGTGAAGGCCTATGGCGTCGACGTGATGAATCTGCAGCGCGGCGACAAGCTGATACCGGCCAGCGTGCCCGGCGGTCTCATCGAAGTGCAACTGGCCAATGGCGGCTCGCTGAAAAGCAAGACAGTGATCTTGTCGACCGGCGCGCGCTGGAGAAACGTCAATGTGCCCGGCGAGCAGGAATACAAGAACAAGGGCGTGGCCTACTGCCCCCATTGCGACGGCCCGCTGTTCAAGGGCAAGCGCGTCGCGGTGATCGGCGGCGGCAACTCGGGTGTCGAGGCCGCGATCGACCTGGCCGGCATCGTCGCCCATGTCACGCTGCTGGAGTTCGGCGATCAGCTGCGTGCCGATGCGGTGCTGGTCAGGAAGCTGGAGAGCCTGGCCAATGTCACCATCATCAAGCAGGCCCAGACCAGCGAGTTCACCGGCGCGGCCGGCAAGCTCAACGGCCTGAACTACATCGATCGCGTCAGCGGCGAGGCCAAGCGCATCGAGCTCGAAGGCGTGTTCGTGCAGATCGGCCTGGTGCCCAATACCGAGTGGCTCAAGGGCGTGATCGAGCTCAGCAAGCACGGCGAGATCATCGTCGACGCCAAGGGTCAGACCTCGGTGCCGGGTGTGTTCGCCGCCGGCGATGCGACCACCGTGCCCTTCAAGCAGATCATCATCGCCGCTGGCGATGGCGCGAAGGCCGCGCTGGCGGCGTTCGATCACCTGATCCGCCACTGATCGATGGGGCTGTCCCGAGCGGTCTACCCATCGCAGCCCTCAGGCTTGCGGCGACATAGGCCGACCGATGGATGCCGGCGATTTGCGTTTGGGCCTGAGACGGCGCCGGTCGCAGTGTTCACAAGGGTGTCGGTGTTGGGGATGTACCGCCTGGCGCGGCAACGCTAATGTTTCGCCGGTATCTCTCGATACCGGAGTTTCATGCCGTCCCCGCCACAGGAGTCGCCCATGTCCTATGCCCGAACGCTTCTATCGATGTCCGCCCTGATGGGGCTGCCATTGCTGGCCCAGGCCACGGTCCTGCCCTTCACATCGACCTTCGGCTCCGGTGGCCTGGCTTCCTACGGAGATCGGATCACCGGCTCATCCCAGGACGGCGCCAGTTATTCCGAAGGCGCGGGATGGACGCCCGATGTGGAACTGGTGTTCGCTACGCTCGGTGGAGGTGGTCCCGCGACCTTGTGGTCGTCCGGCTATGCCTCGCTGACTTGGGCATTGGGACATGGTTCCTTTGATGTCCCGTACCAAATTGATTTTGTGCCCGACGCCGGCGTGGCCGTGACCTTGCGCGGTTTCGATATCGCCACCTGGTCCTCCGGCTCTTACGCTACCGACATCCGCGTCTGGGATGACAACGGCAGCTTTGCGCAGCCCAACCTGCTGTCGTTTGCGGGCACGCTCAGCCCGCAGACCCTGTACCAGCCACTGTCAGCACCGGTGACGGGCACCGGCACCGTGCGTCTGTACCTGAGCAACTTGGGATCCACCGGGCTGGACAATGTCAGCTTCACGCAATCACCAGTCCCTGAACCGGGCACGCTGTTACTGATGGGTGCAGGTCTGGCGGCCCTGGCCGCGCGTCGTGCCGCCGCGCGCCATCGCTGACCGGATCGCTGCACAGCGGCAGCGCTGGGCGTGCCGCTCGGCAGGCTCCTCACTCGCTGCTCCGCTGAAGGGCGCCTAGCGTGGTCGGCGCAGCGCGCCGGCTCGTCCACAGCCCCTCCAGGCTGTAGAGCGCCAGCGCCGCCCAGATGCAGGCAAAGGCCACCAGACGGGCCGGCTCCAGCGGCTCGCGGAACAGCCAGACGCCCAGCAGGAACTGCATCGTCGGCGAGATGTACTGGATCAGGCCCAGGGTGGTCAGCGGCAGGCGCCGGGCACCGGCGGCGAACAGCAGCAGGGGCACGGCGGTCAGCGGTCCCGCCAGCAGCAGCCAGGTGATGCGCAGCGGCTCGCCCAGCGCAAAGGCGCTGTGGCCCTGCACGGTCCACACGGCCAGCGCGCCGGCGGCCACCGGCGCGATCAGCAGGGTCTCCAAGGTCAAGCCCTCCAGGGCTCCCAGAGGCGCGGTCTTGCGCACCAGGCCGTAGAAGCCGAAGCTGAAGGCAATGATCAGCGCGATCCATGGGGCCCGCCCGGTCTGCGTGGTCACCCACAGCACGCCAAACGCCGCCAACCCCACGGCCAGCCATTGCAGCGGTCGCGGCCGCTCGCGCAGAAATGCAAAGCCCAGCGCCACATTGATCAGCGGGTTGATGAAGTAACCCAGGCTGCCTTCCAGCACATGGCCATGCTGGACCGCCCAGACATAGGCCAGCGAGTTGATCACCAGCAGGCAGGCCGACAGCAGGAACAGGCCCAGCACGCGCGGCTGGCGCAGCACGGCCGGGGCCCAGGCCCAGCGCCGCAGCAAGGTCAGCAGCAGGGCCACGAAGCACAGCGACCACAGCGTGCGATGCGCCACCACCTCCAGCGCTGGCACCTCGCTCAGTTGCTTGAAATACAAGGGAAACAGGCCCCAGCACAGGTAGGCGAGGGCGGCATAGGCAACGCCCGGGTTCATTGTCTGGAAACTCCCTGGATGGCCGGGCGCAGAGCCCGGCCTGGTGCGCGATTCTGCCGACTCGCGAGGCCGCACGTTTCTGAGGGGCGTTTTTCGACAGGGACCGACGGCTTTTTCCTCCTGATCTTCCCTCTGTCGCGACCTGCTGCACGGCGGCACCATGCAGACCATGGCCCGCATCGTTTTCACGCCGCAGTTGCGTCGCTTCGTCGAGACTCCCGAGGTCCAGACCTCGGCCGCAAGCCTGCGCGACGGGCTGGAGGCCGCCTTCGCCGTCAATCCGCGGCTGCGCGGCTATGTGCTGGATGAGCAGGGTCATCTGCGCGCCAATGTGGCGGTCTTCATCGACGGTCGCCGCCTGCGCGATGGGCGCGACCTGAGCGACGCGCTGGCGGCAGACAGCGCCGTCCATGTCCTGCAAGCCCTGTCTGGAGGTTGATGTCATGAGCTTTGATGAATACGCCTGGGTCGCCACCCGCAAGGGCCTGTTCGAGTTGAAGCCCCGCGCCGGCGGCAGCTGGGAGATTGGCAACATCAGCTTCCTGGCCGAGCCGGTCAGCATGGTGCTGCCCGCGCCCAAGGGCGGCGGGCGCATGTTCGCGGCGCTGAATCTGGGCCATTTCGGCACCAAGCTGCAGGGCTCGGACGATGGCGGCAAGACCTGGACCGAGCTGGCCGTGCCGGCCTATCCGCCCCAGCCCGAGGGCGCCGAGGGTCCGGCCTGGAAGCTGCAGCAGATCTGGTCGCTGGAGCGGGTCGGCGGCACCCTGTGGGCCGGCACCAATCCCGGCGGTCTGTTCCGCAGCGATGACGAGGGGGCGAGCTGGCAGCTGGTCGAGTCGCTGTGGAACCGGCCCGAGCGCCTGGAATGGTTCGGCGGCGGTTACGACTCGCCGGGCATCCACTCGATCTGCCCCTATCCCGGCCGGCCCGAGGAACTGCTGCTGGGCATCTCCTGTGGCGGCGCCTGGCGTACGACGGACGGCGCCGCGAACTGGGATCTGCGCGCCGCCGGCATGCGGGCCGACTTCATGCCGCCCGAGCGCCTGGACGAGCAGAACATCCAGGACCCGCACCGCATCCAGCGCTGCGCCGGCGCGCCCGAGGTGCTGTGGTGCCAGCATCACTGCGGCATCTGGCGCTCGGCCGACAACGGCGCCTCCTGGCAGGAGTTCAAGGCCAGGCCCTCCAGCTTCGGCTTCGCGGTCGCGGCCCATCCGCAGGATCCGGGCACGGCCTGGTTCGTGCCGGCCGTCAAGGACGAGCAGCGCGTGCCGGTCGATGCCGCGCTGTGCGTGACCCGCACCCGCGACGGCGGCCAGAGCTTCGAGGTCTTGCGCGAGGGCCTGCCGCAGACCCACTGCTACGAGCTGATCTACCGCCACGGGCTGGCGGTCGATGACAGTGGCAGCCGCCTGCTGATGGGCAGCACCACCGGCGGCCTGTGGTCCAGCGATGACGCGGGCGACAGCTGGACCGAGGTCTCGCGCGGGTTGCCGCCTATCTACGCGCTGCGCATCGGCTGATCCTCGAGCCAGTCGCCGCGCTCGCGCAGCGCCTGCCACTCCGGCCCCGGCGGCGCCTGCAGGCACAGCGCCTCGCCGCTGATGGGGTGGGTCAGGCGCAGCTCCAGCCCGTGCAGCCAGAGCCGCTGCAGACCGAGGAAGCCGGCCACCGCGCGGTTCAACGGGCCCTTGCCATGGGTGGCGTCGCCGATGATGGGGTGGGCGATGTGCTTCAGGTGGCGGCGGATCTGGTGGCGCCGGCCGCTCTCGGGATGGGCCTCGACCAGTGCATAGCGGCTGCTCGGGAAGCGGTCATCGACGGCCAGCGGCCATTCCACCCGGGCCAGCCGCTGCCAGCCGGTGCGCGCCGCCAGCAGCTCCTGGCCGGCCGAGGCGCGCTCGGGGTCGCGCGCCAGCGCGTGGTCGATCAGCCCTTGCTCGGCCGGCCAGCCCCGCACCAGGGCCAGATAGCGCTTCTTCATCGCCCCGCTCTCGAAGGCCTGGCCCAGCAGCGAGGCCATCTCGCCGGAGAGCGCGAACAGCAGCAGGCCCGAGGTGCCCTTGTCCAGCCGGTGCGCCGGCCAGACGGGCCGGCCCAGCTGGTCGCGCAGCATCTGCAGCGCAAAGCGCTGCTCCTGCGCATCGAGCGCGGTGCGGTGCACCAGCAGGCCGGCCGGTTTGTCGATGGCGACGAGGTGCTCGTCGATGTGGAGGATCTGCAACATCAAGCGGCGTGATGGAGTTCGCGCTTGTCCCCGGCTTGCGGGGCACAAGGCATTGATTCGGGCGAGAAACGGTCGCTTACTAGGATTAACCCCAAAAGGGGGGAATGACAGCGAGGAGGGTCCTCGAAAGAATTCTGTCATTGCTTGTGTTCATCATTGATCTACCGCCAGCCTCCTGGAGTTCACCATGCCGCAAATCCTGCCCGTCGGACACCGCTCGCTGCTTGCCTCGGCCCGGGCCTGGCTGCTGCAAAAACTGGGTCGCGAGCCCGAGGCCTGGCCGCCGCGGCAGCGCGTGACCCGCTCCCTGCTCAGCTGAGCTCACCGTCCAGGTAGTACCAGGCGCCGTGCTCGCGCACGAAGCGGCTGGTTTCATGCAGGCGATGGGCGCGGCCGCCCAGCTTGCTGCGGGCGACGAATTCCACTGTCGCATGGTCGGCGTCCTGCCGCAGATGCTTTTTCACTTCCAGGCCCAGCCATTTGAGCCCTGGCTCATCGGGCGCCAGCGCCGCCGGCCGGCTGTCGGCATGCCAGCTGGCCAGCACATAGGCGCTCAGGCCGCGCACATAGGCGCTGTAGCGCGAGCGCATCAAGGCCTCGGCATCGGGTGCCTGCAGGCCCTGGCCGGCGGCAAAAGCGGCGTGCCAGCGGCCGCAGCAGTCTTGATAGTTCGAGTTCTTGCCGCAAGGGCAGCGGTCATCGGCGGCCATGCTCGTCATTCCAGATCCAGCTCCCAGGTCTCTCCGACCTGATCATGCCCGAAGCTGTGATGGGTTTCGCTGTGCGTCAGCCGGTAGCCCTCGGCCTGGTAGATGCCGCGCGCGGCGCTGAGCCGCTGATTGGTCCACAGCGTGATGCGCCGGTAGCCGGCTTCGCGAGCAAAGGCCGTGCAGGCCTGCGCCAACTGCTTGCCCAGGCCCAGGCCGCGCGCCTCGGGCTCGACCAGCAGCAGGCGCAGCTGGGCCACGCCGGGCCGCTCGGCACCCTGCTCGTCGCGGGCCTGGACCAGGAAGACGCAGCCCAGGCGCTGGCCCTCGCCGCCCTCGCGCTCGGCAATCCAGCCGCGCTCGCGCTGCGGCTGCCATTGCTCGACAAATTGCGCGGCGATGCGAGCCACCATGGCCTCGAAGCTCAGATCCCAGCCGAATTCCTGCGCATAGAGGGCGCCGTGGCGCGATACCACCCAACCCAGATCGCCGGGCACCAGCGCACGCAGCCGGGGGCTTGCGGTGGGACCGCCCTCCAGTAGTTGCTGCACCTCGCCCATGGCCCGCAGCAGCCGCGCCTGCTGGGCGCTGTTGAGTTTGCCCAGCATCTCGGCCGTCTGCGCCTGCGAGCCCTGGTCCAAGGGCGCGAAAGCGCGCCGGCCGGCCGCCGTCAGGCTCAGCAGGCTCTGACGCGCATCGGCGGGGTTGGCGCGGGCCTTGACCAGACCACGCTCGCGCAGGCCGCGCAGCAGCCGGCTCAGATAACCGCCGTCCAGGCGCAGCTCGCGACTCAGCTCGACGGCGCTGAGCTGGGGCTGATGCGCCAGCTCCCACAGCACGCGAGCCTCGGTCAGCGAGAACTCGCTATGGGCCAGGCCCTCGTCCAGCACGCCGATGCGGCGGGTGTAGAAGCGGTTGAAGGCGCGTACGGCGCCGGCGGGCTCGATCAGGCTTGTTGCATCCATGGCGGCTATCTTCGGCCAGATGCTTGCTTTTGGCAAGCATCTGGCCGGCCAACTAGAATGCCGCGATGAGTCAGCACCCCCAAGACGAGTTGTTCGCGCCGCCGCCCGAGGCGGCCGGCGGACTGTTGAAGAACCTCAACCCCGAGCAGTACGCGGCCGTCACCGCGCCGGCCGAGCCGGCCCTGATACTGGCCGGCGCCGGTTCGGGCAAGACCCGGGTGCTGACCACCCGCATCGCCTGGCTGATGCAGACCGGCCAGGTCTCGCCCGGCGGCGTGATGGCGGTGACCTTCACCAACAAGGCCTCGAAGGAAATGCAGACGCGCTTGTCGGCGATGCTGCCGGTCAATGTGCGCGGCATGTGGATAGGCACCTTCCACGGCCTGTGCAACCGTTTCCTGCGCGCGCACTGGAAACTGGCCGGCCTGCCGCAGGGCTTCCAGATTCTCGATTCCAGCGACACGGTGTCGGCGATCAAGCGCGTGATCAAGGCGATGAAGCTGGACGAGGAGCGCTACGTGCCCAAGCAGGTCAGCTGGTTCATCGCCGGCGCCAAGGAGGACGGGCTACGACCCAAGGACATCGAAGCCTACGACGAGCAGATGAAGACCCAGGTCCTGATCTACCAGGCCTTCGAGGACCAGTGCGCGCGCGAGGGCGTGGTCGACTTCGCCGAGCTGATGCTGCGCTCCTATGAGCTGATGCGCGACAACCAGGCGGTGCGCGAGCACTACCAGCGCCGTTTCCAGCACATCCTGGTCGACGAGTTCCAGGACACCAACAAGCTGCAGTACGCCTGGCTGAAGATGTTTGCGCCGCCGGGGCGGGGCCAGAGCGTGCTGGCGGTCGGCGATGATGACCAGAGCATCTATGCCTTCCGTGGCGCGCGGGTCGGCAATATGGCCGACTTCGAGCGTGAGTACCGGGTCAAGCGCGTGATCAAGCTGGAGCAGAACTACCGCAGCTTCGGCAACATCCTCGATTCGGCCAATGAGCTGATCAGCCGCAACACCAAGCGCCTGGGCAAGGATTTGCGTACGGACGCAGGCCCCGGCGAGCCGGTGCGGGTCTACGAGGCGGCCAGCGATTTCGCCGAGGCGCAGTGGCTGATCGAGGAGGCCCAGGCCATGCATCGCAGCGGCATTGAGCGCAAGGAAATCGCCGTGCTCTACCGCAGCAATGCGCAGTCGCGGGTGATCGAGTCGGCGCTGTTCAATGCCGGCATCCCGTACCGCGTCTACGGCGGTCTGCGATTCTTCGAGCGGGCCGAGGTCAAGCATGCGCTGAGCTATCTGCGCCTGCTGGAGAACCCGAACGACGACACCAGCTTTCTGCGCGTCGTCAACTTTCCGACGCGCGGCATCGGTGCGCGGGCGATCGAGCTCCTGCAGGACGCGGCGCGCGCCTCGGGCCGCAGCCTCTACCAGAGCGTCAACGCGGTGGCCGGCAAGGCCGGCAGCAATCTGCAGGGCTTCACCGCGCTGATCGACTCGACCCGCAATCTGACGCAAGGCCTGACCCTGCGCGAGATCATCGAGCAGATCCTGGAAGTTTCCGGTCTGAACGAGTTCTATCGCAACGACAAGGACGGCGCCGAGCGGCTCGAGAATCTGGGCGAACTGATCAACGCGGCCGAGGCCTTCGTGACGCAGGAGGGCTTTGGCAAGGATGCGGTGGCGCTGCCCGTGGACGAACTGGCGCCCGGAGCGATTGCGCAAGGCCTGCCCGCAGCGGTGGCCCCGGCCAATTTCACGCCCGATGCCGAGACCGGCGAAATCATGTCGCCGCTGGCGGCCTTCCTGACCCATGCCTCGCTGGAAGCCGGCGACAACCAGGCCCAGGCCGGCCAGGACGCGGTGCAACTGATGACCGTGCACTCGGCCAAGGGCCTGGAGTTCGATGCGGTCTTCATCACCGGGCTGGAAGAGGGGCTGTTCCCGCACGAGAACTCGCTGTCCGACAGCGACGGCCTGGAGGAGGAGCGGCGCCTGATGTATGTGGCGATCACGCGGGCGCGCCAGCGCCTGTACCTGTGCTTCAGCCAGACCCGCATGCTGCACGGCCAGACCCGCTACAACGTCAAGAGCCGCTTCTTCGACGAGCTGCCCGAGGCCGCGCTGAAATGGCTGACGCCGCGCAACCAGGGCTTCGGTTCGGGCTTTGCGAAGGAGTACCAGGACGCCTGGTCGCGCGGCTCGGGACTCAAGTCCATGGTCGGCGCCGGTCGTGTCAACCACGAGAAGGCCGCCTGGGCCCAACCACCGGTACCCCCTTCGATGCAGAAGAAGGAAGACAAGGAACACGGCGGCCTGAAGGTCGGCAAGGGCGTGTTCCACACCAAGTTCGGCGAGGGTGTGCTGGTGACCCTGGAGGGCAGCGGCCAGGATGCGCGCGCCCAGGTCAACTTCGGGCGGCATGGCATGAAGTGGCTGGCCTTGAGCGTGGCCAAGCTGACGCCGATCGACTGAGGGCTGGGCGCTGGGCGCACGCGCGCTGCTTGGTCTGAGCCCCGCCTTTGCCGGCCAAGTCCGGATCGGGGCCTGCGCCGCGTCGTGCTGTCACAGTCGAGTCTTTGATATGTCACGGAATTTTCACCGGCCATGATCAGACTGCGCGGCTTCAAGCAAGCACCAGAGGCAGTCCCCCATGTCCCAAGACACCCGCTACGTCGACCCCGACGAGATCGACCACAACAACAGCGCCAACGAGAGCTTCCAGAGCGTGCTGCAGGCACGCCTGGCGCGCCGCTCCATCCTGCGCGGCGCCATCGGCAGCGCGGCAACGGCGGTGTTCGGCGGCATCACGCTGTCGGCCTGTGGCGGCGGCGACGATGATGAACCAGCGCCGCTGAAGCCGCTGGAGAAGCTGGGCTTCACCGCCGTGGCCAAGAGCCTGGCCGACCAGGTGGTTGTGCCCGCCGGCTACAGCGCCAGCATCATCTATGCGCTGGGCGATCCGCTGACCGCCACCGCCACCGCCTACAAGAACGACGGCAGCGATGCCGACTTCGAGAACCGCGCCGGCGACCACCACGACGGCATGGAGTACTACGGCCTGTCCGCCGACGGCAAGCCCGATGCCAAGGCTTCGGCCCGCGGCCTGCTGGTGATGAACCATGAGGCGACCAGCCACAGCGGCAGCGAGCGCGCCTCGGCTTTTGTGCATATCAACGGCGGCACCAACACGTTACCGCGCCCGGCCGCCGAGGTCGACCGCGAAGTGCCGCTGCATGGCGTCTCGGTCGTCGAGGTCAGGAAGAGCGGCGCCGCCTTCGCCTATGTGAAGGACTCGGCCTTCAACCGCCGCATCACGCCGCTGACCCCGGTCACGCTGTCCGGCCTGGGCGCCGGTTCGGGCCTGATGAAGACCAAGTACTCGACCGACGGCAAGACCGCACGCGGCACCTTGAACAACTGCGGCACCGGCTCCACCCCCTGGGGCACGACGCTGACCGGCGAAGAGAACTGGGCCGGCTACTTCACCCGTGGCACAGCGGACGATGCAGCGCGCGGCAATGACAAGAGCGTCGCCTCGCTGAAGCGCTATGGCCGCAACCAGGGCGCCGCGAGCCGCCATGGCTGGGAGACCGGCGGCGCCGACGACAAGTACGCGCGCTGGGATATCTCGAAGAAGGGTGCCTCCGCCGACGGCAGCGACGACTACCGCAACGAGCTGAACACCTTCGGCTATCTGGTCGAGATCGATCCCTACAGCAAGACCAGCGCCATCAAGAAGCGCACCAGCCTGGGCCGCTTCGCGCACGAGAGCGCTGCCTTCAGCAAGCTGGTCGAGGGCAAGCCCCTGGCCGTCTATATGGGTGACGACTCGCGCGGCGAGTACATCTACAAATGGGTGTCGGCCGCCAACTGGGCCGCCGCCGATGCCAACCCGGCCGACCGCATCGCCACCGGCGACAAGTACCTGGACGCCGGCAAGCTCTACGTCGCCAAGTTCAACGCCGACGGTACGGGCACGTGGATCGAGCTGGCGATCGGCAACGCCGTGATCAAGGCCGCGACCAACTACGCCTTCGCCGACCAGGCTGACGTGGTGGTCAATGCCCGCCTGGCCGCCGACGCGGTGGGCGCGACCAAGATGGACCGCCCCGAGTGGTGCGCCAGCCACCCGGTCACCGGCGAGGTCTACTTCACGCTGACCAACAACAGCAACCGCACCGTCGCGACGACCGATGCCGCCAACCCGCGCGCCTATGACGACACCAAGGGCGCAAGCACCAAGCAGAGCGGCAATGTCAACGGCCACATCATCCGTGTCGCTGAGGTCGCCGGCGACGCGACCGCCACCACCTTCAAGTGGGACGTCTATTTGTTCGGTGCCGAGGCCGGCGCCGACAAGGGCCTGGTCAATCTGTCCTCGCTGACCGAAGACCAGGACATGTCCAGCCCCGACGGCCTGTGGTTCAGCCGCGCCACCGGCCTGTGCTGGATCCAGACCGACGACGGCGCCTTCACCGACAAGAGCAACTGCATGATGCTGGCCGGCATCCCCGGCAGCGTCGGCGACGGCGCCAAGAAGACCCTGGCCTACACCGGCAAGAGCGTCGACACCTATATCGGCAAGGCACCGACGGCCGATACGCTGAAGCGCTTCCTGGTCGGCCCCGTCGACTGCGAGATCACCGGCTGCGCCGAGACGCCCGATGGCAAGGCCTTGTTCGTCAACATCCAGCACCCGGGCGAGACCATCACATCGGCCACGGTGACTGACCCGAGCAAGTACCTGAGCCACTGGCCCGGCAATGCCGGCTACGGCGCTGGCGGTCCGAATGCCCGCCCGCGCTCGGCCACCATCGTGATCACCAAGAACGACGGCGGGGTGATCGGCAGCTGAGCGGCAGACATCGATTGAAATGAAACAAGCCCTCGGGTCGGGACCCGAGGGCTTTCTTATTTCTGTCGCTCGCTTGGTTAATAATGAGAATTATTGTTAATTGCATCGGGTTCGCCGCCGCCATACCTTGACGCCCGTCTGCCAGGGCCTCCGTCAATCCATGGTCGAGCCGTGTTCGAGCGCTACTACCAAGAACTGCTGAATTTCTGCACCCGTGCCTTGCGCGACCGCGAGGCCGCCGCCGATCTGGTGCAGGAAAGCTATGCCCGGGTGCTGGCCCTCCAGCAGTCCGGCCAGCCGGTGCCCGAGCCGCGTGCCTTGCTCTACCGCACGGCGCGCAATCTGCAGATTGACCAGCACCGGCGCGGCGCGGTGCGCGCCGAGTTGAGCAGCACAGGGCAGGCCGTGGACGAGGCCGACGAGCCGATGAGGGAGTTCGCCGCGCCGACGGCCTGCGAGCCCGAGACGGTGCTGGCCTCGGGCCAGGCGGTCGAGGCCTTGCTGGCCACCATCGAAAACCTGCCGCTGCGCTGCCGCGAGGCCTTTGTGCTGCACAAGTTCGACGGCCTGCCTCATGCCGAGGTGGCGCAGCGCATGGGCATCTCGCGCAAGATGGTGGAGCAGCATATTGCGCTGGCCCTGCAGGCCTGCCGGCGCTGCCGCGAGGGTCAGGACTTGCGGGCCAAGGTGCCGCCGCCGAAGAAAAAAAGCACGCCATGAGAACCGAGCTGCCAGCTTCCTTGCCAGCCGATCCGCCGCTGGCCGAGATCGAGCGCCTCGCCCTGCACTGGTTCGTGCGCAGCGCCGGCGGCACGCCGCTGGACGCGGCCGAGCGGGCCGCCTTGCAGGCCTGGCTGGCGGCCGATGCCGCCCATGCGGCGGCGCTGGCGCGCTGGCAGGGCGACTGGCGCTCGCTTGACGCCTTGCCAAGCGCCGGGGTGCAGCGCCTGCGCCGACAACTGGCCAGCGAGCGCGGCGTGTGCAGGCGCGAGCACTGGCACGAGCGCCGGTGGGCGGGCGCCTTGCTGGCCGGCCTGCTGATGGCCGTCAGCGGTCTGGGCTGGGCCTGGTGGCAGGCGCCGGTGTTTGCTCAGCAGTTCGCCACCGCGCGCGGCCAGCAGCTCGAGGTCAGCCTGCCCGACGGCAGCCAGCTGCGCCTGGACAGTGCCTCGCGCGCCGAGGTGACCCTGTACCGCTCGCGCCGCGAGGTCCGCCTGCGCGAGGGGCAGACGGTTTTCGAGGTCAAGGGCAATGCGGCGCGGCCGTTCGAGGTGCAGGCCGGACCGCTGCGCATCACCGTGGTCGGTACCCGCTTCGCGGTGCGCCACACACCGGGCCTGCCGGGCCATGGCGGCGCGAGCGTCGCGGTCGAGGAGGGGCGCGTGCAACTGAGCGCGCGGCAGGGACCGACGCTGGAGCTGAGGGCCGGTCAGCAGATAGCCAGCGATGCCACCGGCCGGCTCGGGCCGGTCAGCGTCGTCGCTGCGGCCGGCATCGCGCCCTGGCGCGAGCACCGGCTGAGCGTTGTCGACATGCCGCTGTCCGCCGTGCTGGCCGAGTTCGAGCGCTACGGCCCGGTGCCCTGGGCGCTGCGCGACCCGGCCGTTGCGGCGCTGCGCGTCAGCGGCAGCTTCGATCTGCGGCGCTTCGACAACTTCGGCCGCATCCTGCCCCAGGTGCTGCCGGTGCGCCTGCGCGAGCAGGGCGGCGTCATCGAGATCGTCGCGCGCTGAGAAAAGAAAGTTTCGGATCGACCTGGGGTGCCGGGCGCTTGCTGCGTCTACATGAGAAGAATTCTTATTCAATCTCATGACAACGACACTCCTTCGACGACTCCCACTCCCTTCCGCCTCGCTGGCCCTGCTGCTGGCCATCGCCGGGGTGCATGCCCAGCCGGTCGGCGAGGCGCCCGGCACGGCCCAGATTCACATGGCGGCCCAGCCGCTGGCGAGCGCGCTCAACGAGCTGGCCCGGCAGGCCGGACTGGAGTTGATGGTGCAGGCCGAGTTGGTGACGGGCAAATCGGCGCCGGCCCTGTCCGGGCGGCTGACACCGCAGCAGGCGCTGGATCGCTTGCTGGCCGGCAGCGGGCTGAGCGCCGTCATCGATGGCCGGGCGGTCATCGTCAGGGCGGCGGGTTCGCCGGCCTTGCCGCTCGTGCGTGCGCGGGCCGAGCGGGCGGCCGCTGCGGGAGGCGAGGGCGACCCTCTCATCAAACGCAGTGCTGCGGGCAGCAAGACCGACACGCTGTTGCTGGAGATGCCGCAATCGATCTCGGTCGTCGCCAGGCAGCAGCTTGAGGACCAGAGGCCTCGTGCCGTCCCCGAGGCGCTGAACTACACCCCCGGCACCTTCACCGGCCTGGTCGGCGCATCGAACCGCTACGACTATGTGGCGCTGCGCGGCTTCAAGGACAGCAGCGTCGACAGCACCCTGCTCGATGGGCTGCGCCTGCTCAGCGATCAGGGCAGCTACACCTCGATGCAGGTCGACCCCTTCTTCCTGGAGCGCATCGACGTCGTGCGCGGCCCGGCCTCGGTGCTCTACGGCCGAGCCTCGCCGGGCGGGGTCGTCGCGCTGACCAGCATGACGCCGCAGTTCCAGCCCCAGCGTGAGCTGGAGCTGACGCTGGGCAACCGCGGCCGCGTGGAGGCCGGTTTCAATCTGACAGGGCCGGTCGACGCGCAGGGCGTGGCCGCCTACCGCCTGATGGGGCTGGCGCGCGGCCTGGATTCGCAGTTCCAGCATGTCAAGGAGCAGCGCCAGGCCATCGCGCCCTCGCTGGCCCTCAACCTCTCGAAGGACACGGTGCTGCTGCTGCAGGCCTATTTCCAGCATGACCCGCAGGGCAGCTATCACAGCGGCGTGCCGGTCGATGCCAGCCTGACGACGGAACACAACGGCCGGCGCATCTCGCGCCATTTTTTCGATGGCGATCCCAGCGTCGAGCAGTACCGCCGCACCCAGCGCTTCCTCGGTTACCAGCTGGAGCATCACTTCAACCCGCAATGGAAGTTCCGCCAGCATCTGCGCCATGTGACGGCCGACACGACCCTGCGCCAGGTCTATGGCTATGGCTGGGCCGGCCCCGACACGCTGACCCGCTACTACTCCGGCGCCGACGAGTCGACCCGCGGCCACACGGTCGACAACCAGCTCGAAGGGCAGCTCGAGACCGGCCGGGTCAAGCACACCGTGGTGGCCGGGCTGGACTACCAGAAGCGCCGCGTCGACGGCCGCTGGTCCTGGGGCAATGCCACACCGATCAATGTCTTCACGCCCAGCTATGGCAACCCGGGCCTCAGCGATCTGGGCGGCGCGGACATCGATCGACGGCTGGAGCAGACCGGCGTCTACCTGCAGGACCAGATGGCGCTGGGCGCCTGGCGCCTGACCCTGGGCGGGCGCCACGACCGCGCCAGCGCCGCTAACCTGATGGGCACCGGCAGTCCGGCGCAATGGCGGGGCTCCAAATTCACCAAGCGGGCCGGCGCCGTCTATCTGTTCGACAACGGCCTGGCCCCGTACATCAGCTATTCGGACGGCTTCAACCCGGGCGTGCGCAATGACGAGGCCGGCCAGATCCTGCCGCCGGCCGAGTCGCGTCAGACCGAGCTGGGCCTGCGCTACCAGCCGGCGAACTCAGCCACGCTGCTGTCGGCGGCGGTCTACGAGCTGAACCAGGACAAGGTGGCAACGCGGCCGGTCGGCAAGTACTACGACGTGCCGGCCGGCAAGGTGCGCTCGCGCGGCCTGGAGCTGGAGGCGCGCGCCGCACTGAGCGCCCAGCTGTCGCTGCAGGCCAGCTACACCTTCACCGACATGAGCTATGTGAAGTCGGCCTCGGGCCACACCGGCAACACGCCTTACCAGGCACCGCGCCATATGGCCTCGGCCTGGGCCGACTGGCGCTTCGCGCCCGGCTATGCGCTGGGCGCGGGCCTGCGCCATGTCGGCAGCAGCTGGGGCGACGACGACAACAGCTTCAAGGCCCGGCCCTACACCCTGGTCGATCTGATGCTGCGCGTTGACCTGCAGCAGCTCAGCCCGGCGCTGAAGGGCAGCAGCCTGCGCCTGGCCGCCAACAACCTGTTCGACAAAAGCTATGTGGCGTCCTGCTACGGCCAGGCCTATTGCTACTGGGGCGATGCGCGCAGCCTGGTCGCGACGCTGGCCTATCGCTGGTAGGGCACCGGCAGCAGTTTCTGGTAAGCGGGAGTGGGAGTGCCATGAAGAACACCAATGTCCATGCCTTCGTCGCGATCGGGCTCGGGCCCTTCAACCTGAGCCTGGCCTGTCTGGCGGAGCCCATCGCCGAGCTCGACGGCCTGTTCCTGGAGCGCAATACCGAGTTCAGCTGGCACCCCGGCATGTTGATCGACAGCTGCACCTTGCAGAACCCCTTTCTGGCTGACCTGGTCAGCCTGGCGGACCCGAAGAGCCCGTTCAGCTTTCTGAACTATTGCAAGGAGGAGGGCAAGCTCTATGCCTACTACTTCCGCGAGAACTTTTACCTGACGCGGGCCGAGTACAACGACTACTGCCGCTGGGCCGCGGCACGGCTGAGCAAGGTGCGCTTCGGTCATGAGGTTCAGGAACTGGTCTATGACAGCCAGGCCGGCTGCTATGTGATCACCGGCGTGCGGGGCGAGCGGCGCGAACCTTTTGTGCTGCGGGCTCGCAAGCTGGTGCTGGGTGTCGGCTCCAAGCCCTTGCTGCCGGCATTCTGCGAACCGCGCGAGCACCGCTGGCTGCACAGCGCCGACTACATCGCCCACAAAGCCTGGCTGCAGCGCAAGCGCTCGATCACCATCGTCGGCAGCGGCCAGAGTGCGGCCGAGGTCTATCACGATTTGCTGAAGGAGGCCGATGCGCACGAGTACCGGCTGACCTGGATCACGCGCTCGCCGCGCTTCTTCCAGATGGAGACCACCAAGCTGACCCTGGAGATGTTCTCGCCCGACTACATCGACTACTTCTACCAGCTCGATGAGCGCAAGAAGGAGCGCATCGTGCGCACCCAGGACAGCCTCTACAAGGGCGTCAACGCCAGCCTGATCAACCAGATCTACGACCTGCTCGACGACCGGCGCAAACGCGGCCTGCCGCTGCGCAGCCGTCTGATCGCCAACTGCGAGCTGCAGGGCTGCCGCTACGAAACCGATAGCGACGGCGACAGCTATGCGCTGGAGTTCCGCCAGCTTGACTGCGAGACGCGTTATGCGCATCGCTGCGAAGGCCTGGTGTTCGCGACCGGCTACCGCGAGAACATCCCGCCCTTCGTCGACGGCATTCGCGCACGCCTGCGCTGGGACGAGCAGGGCCGCTACCGCCTGGCGCGCAACTACGCCGCCGACTTGAACGGCAACGAGATCTTTGTGCAGAACGCCGGCCAGCACACCCATGGCATGACCAACCAGGACCTGGGCATGAGCTGCTACCGCAATTCCTACATCCTGCGCGAGCTGACCGGTGTCGAGCATTACAAGATCGAGCGACGCGTCGCGATCCAGGATTTCGCGGTGCCGGTCGGCGCCGATTTCGTGCGGCTGTAAGCCAGGACCCCGCCATGAGCCTGCGCCTGCACATTCTGACGATGACGCTGTTGGCCGTCATCAGCGATGCCATCCTGATTCCGTTCTACCCGCAGTTCTTCAGCGCCCGCTACGGGCTGGACGACCCGGTCCATGCCGGTGCCTATGTGGCGGCGATCTCGGTCGCGGTGATGGCGACCTTGCCGCTGTGGGCGCGCGTCGCGCGCCGCATCGAGCCGCTGCGCCTGCTGGTCTACACGCAGTGCGCGGCCGGCTGCTTCAGCCTGCTGTGCGACCGGGCGCCCGATGTGCCCAGTTTCTGGCTGCTGTCGATGCTGATGTTCATGTGCAAGAGCAGCTATCTGCTGATGTACCCCTATCTGATGCGGCTGACGCCCAAGGACCAGCATGCGGCGACGATAGGTATGCTGTCGGTGATCGTGCATTTCGGCGCCATCTTCGGTGCTGTGGTCGGCGGCTTCGTGCTGCAGAGCTGGGGGCCACGCGCGGGCATCTATGCGATGGCGGCCGGCGACTTCTTCCAGATGGCGGTCTGCATCCACCTGATACGCAGCGGCAAGATCGTGCCGGTCAACGGCAGCGCCGACGCAGCGGCGCCGCCCACGGCGCAGCCGCGCTGGGACTGGCGCGCCCGCCTGCCCGTCCTGCGGCTGGCCCTGGTGATGCTGATGTTCGACTTCAGTGCCTACCTGATACGCCCGTTCTTCGCGCTGTACTGGCAGCGCGCCAGCGGCAATCCCAGCGAGCTGCTGTCGGGCGCGGCCTTCGCGATTCCCGGTGCCGTCGCACTGCTGGCGCTGTGGCTGCAGGCCCGCATCCGCGCGCGCGGCGGCAAGCAACCCGATCACACGCTGGGCAATCTGCTGCTGGGCGCCACCGGCCTGCTGTTGCAGGCCGCACCGGAGCCGTTGTTGATCGTGCTGGGGCGGGTGCTGTACGGCTGGTCGCTGTTCCAGATCATCGTCAAGCTGGAGGTGAACCTGTTCCGCCTGTCGACGCCGCAGCGCTATGCGCAGGACTACAGCATCACCAATTTCTTCCAGAACCTGGGCGTGCTGTTGTCCTCGTTCGCGGCCGGTGCCATCGTCGAGCGGTACGGCCTGGCCCTGCCGTTCATGCTGGCGGCAGGCGGTTTCGTGCTGACCGCGCTGCTGGACCGCTGCATCCTGCGCGTGCCCAGTGCCAGCCCCGGCGCGGAGGTGCCCGCCCATGCCGGCTGATACCCAGCACCGCCGCGCCGACGCGGTCCGGCGGCCCTATCGCGATGCCGACGGCTTCGTCTTCGAGCTGCTGCGTCTGCCCGAGGACATCGCGCTGCTGCACCGCTGGTTCACCGAGCCGCGGGCCGCGTTCTGGCTGATGCAGGACAAGAACGCGGACGAGGTAGAGCGTATCTACCGGGCGCTGATGGACTCGGGCCATGCCAGCGCCTACCTGGTCCGGCATCACGGGCTGCCGGCCTTTCTGGCCGAATGCTACGACCCGGCGCACGACCGCATCCGCGAGTTCTATCCGGTGCAGCCGGGCGACCTGGGCATGCACATCTTCGTCGGCCCGCCCGCGCAGCAGCGCATTGCCGGCTTCTCGCGCGCCGCCTTCCATGCGCTGATGCGCTTCATGTTCGTGCACCTGGGCGCGCGGCGCATCGTCGTCGAACCCGATGCCGGCAACCACAAGATCCACGCGCTGAACCGCTCGGCCGGCTTCGTCTACGAGCGCGATGTGGTCTTCACCGAAAAGATCGCCAGCCTCGCCTTCTGCACCAGGCGGGATTTTGAACAGGCCACGGCCACCATCCAGGAGCAAGTCCACCCATGAATCTCGACATTGCCACTCTCAGCGAGCGACCCGCCGCGGTTGCCGCCCATCTGACGCCGGAGGTCTGGGCCCAGGCCAATCGATTGCTGCTGCGCAAGGCGTTGGCCGAATATGCGCATGAGCTGATCATCGAACCCGAGCCGCTGGAGCCGCTGCAGGCGCAACCGCGCCTGTTCGCGACCTACCGCGTACGGTCCGACGACGGCAGCGTCAGCTACCAGTTCCTGGCCCGGCGCCTGGCGCTGCGCCATTGGTATATCGATCCGGTTTCGATCCATCGGCTGGTCGACGGCGTCGAGCAGCCGCTCGATGCGCTGCAGTTCATCATCGAGTGCCGCCAGCGCCTGGGTATCCGCGAGGAGCTGCTGCCGATCTATCTGGACGAGATCAGCAGCACCTTGTTCGGCAGCGCTTACAAGCGCAGCAAGGCCGATGCCCCCGACAGTGCTGTGCTGGCCGAGACCGAGGACTTCCAGCTGATCGAGGCGGCGATGATCGAAGGCCATCCCGGCTTCGTCGCCAACAACGGCCGGCTGGGTTTCAATGCGATCGACTACCGCGCCTATGCGCCCGAGGCCGGCGCGGCGATCCGCGTGATCTGGCTGGCGGTGCACAAAAGTCATGCGGCCTTCGCCAGCATTGCCTCGCTCAGCTACGAGCAGCTGCTGGCCGAGGAGCTGGGTGAGGCGACGGTCGAGGGCTTCCGTCGCCAGCTGCGCGAGCTGGGCCTGGCACCGCAGGACTACTGGTTCATGCCGGCCCACCCCTGGCAATGGTTCAACAAGCTGTCGATCGCCTTTGCCGGCTATGTGGCGCAGCGCAAGATCGTCTGCCTGGACTACAGCGCCGACCGCTACACGGCCCAGCAGTCGATCCGCACCTTCTTCAATGCCTCGGACCGCAGCAAGCGCTATGTGAAGACCTCGCTGTCCATTCTGAACATGGGCTTTATGCGCGGGTTGTCGCCGTACTACATGTCGGGCACACCGGCCATCAACGAATACCTGAAGCAGTTGGTCGACGACGACCCGGTGCTGCGCGCCAACGGCTTCACCCTGCTGCGCGAGGTTGCGTCGATCGGTTTTCGCAACTTCTACTACGAGGCCGCGATCCCGGCGGACACGCCCTACAAGAAGATGTTCTCGGCGCTCTGGCGAGAGAGCCCGCTGCCCTTGCTGCAGCCCGGTGAGCGTTTGATGACGATGGCCGCGCTGCTGCATGTCGACAAGGAGGGGCAGGCCTTGCTGCCGCTGCTGATCGAGCGCTCGGGCCTGGATACGGCGACCTGGCTGCGCCGCTATCTGCGCGCCTATCTGACGCCGCTGCTGCATTGCTTCTACAGGTATGAGCTGAGCTTCATGCCGCACGGCGAGAACCTGATACTGGTGCTGGACGGCCATGTGCCGGTGCGCGCCATCATGAAGGACATCGCCGAGGAGTGCGCCATTCTCGACATCTCGGTCAAGGCCAGCCTGCCCGAGCGCGTCGAACGCCTGGCGGTCGAGGTGCCGGATGACTTCAAGCTGCTCGGCATCTTCATCGATGTGTTCGACGGCGTGCTGCGCCATGTCAACCAGTTGCTGATCGAGTACGGCTGCTGCGAGGAGGACGACTTCTGGCGCGCGGTGGCCGATTGCGTGTCCGACTACCAGGACTCGCAGCCCCAGCTGGCCGCCCAGTTCGCGCGCTACGACATGTTCATGCCGGAGTTCCTGCATTCCTGCCTGAATCGCCTGCAGCTGGGTAACAACGTGCAGATGGTGAATCTGGCCGATCCGGCCTCCAGCCTCAAGATGGCCGGCCATCTGCGCAATCCGATCGCTCCGTTCCGTCGTGCAGCGGCGGCCGCGGCACCGGTCGTGGCGGAAAGTCTGGTGTGAGCAATCCCGAGCTCGGCCGCTTGCTGGATCTGGCGGAGCAGCTGGTGCCGGGCTTGCGTGCTGCCCAGGGTGAGCTCGCGCCCGCCGGGGCGCTGCGCCTCGAGGACGCTGAGTCCTTCGAAGCCCTGTGCCGCCACTGGGCGCTGGCCTATCCCGAGGCCGGCCCGCACTACCTGGCACTGCGCTGCTGGGGGCTGGCGATCTGGCAGCCTGTCTATCTGAGCGTGGTCGCCGCGCACCTGGGCGGCGCCGTGCCATGCTTGGCCGGCCTGGCCCAGCCGGTAGCTCGAGGCTTTCCGAACGCGTTGCTGCTGCCGCCGCATACGCCGCGAGCCGCGCCCACGCTGGCTCAGCGCATCGGCCTGGCTGCCGAGGAGCTGCGCGCGCTCTGCCAGGCCACCCGTGCCGCGCTGGCGGCATCGGTGAGCCTGCATGCGCGCGCGGCCGAGCGTCTGCAGGCGGAATGCGTGCTGGGCGCCTTGCTATGCCTTCAACGCGCCCGGCCGGCGCTGGCCGATCTCGAAGCGCTGGGCGCGCAGTGGCTGGCCCAGCTGGGCATTGCCGGCGGCTGCGGCTTCTTCGCCTACCGCGCGCGCGACGGCACCGCCTCGCTGGCGCTGGATCGCAAGGTCTGCTGCCACTACTTCCGCCGCCGCGACGGCGAGTACTGCAGCACCTGCCCCAAGCTCTCGCTCGACGCGCGCATAGGCCGCCTGCAGGCCGAACCCGCCTAGACCGGGCGCATTTCTGTCGCGCAACACCAGCGCCGGCACGCGCCGGCGCGCGGCCCATGCCTGGAGAATCCGATGAACAATGTTGTCGCCCGTCTGGCGAACTTGCAGCGGGTCAGCGGCCCTCAACTCCCTGTCAACGCCTACTTCGATGCCGCGCTGTTCGCGCGCGAGCAGGAGCTGATCTTCGGCCAGTCGGCCCGCTATATCGGGCACGAGAAGGCGGTGCCAGAAATCGGCGACTGGCGTCGCCTGGCACAGGAGAGTGGTGGCCGTGTGCTGCTGCGCCATGGTCAGGGCGTCGAGCTGCTGTCCAATGTCTGCCGGCATCGCCAGGCCCTGATGCTGGGCGGCAGCGCCGCAGACGTGGCGGGCCCGGCGCATGGCAGCGGGAATCTGGGCGCCTCGGGCGGCCACATCGTCTGCCCGCTGCATCGCTGGACCTATGACGAACGCGGCGCGCTGCTGGGCGCGCCGCAGTTCGACCCCAAGCCCTGCAAGAACCTGCAGCGTTTCCCGCTGCGCCATTGCCATGGCCTGCTGTTCGAGGGTCTGCGCGAGCCGGCCCAGGACATGGCGGCGCTGTTCGCGCGGCCCGAGTTCGACTTCTCCGACTACGTGCTGGCCCATGTCGAGGTCCATGCCTGCCGCTACAACTGGAAGACCTTCATCGAGGTCTATCTGGAGGACTACCATGTCGCGCCCTTCCACCCGGGCCTGGGCGGCTTCGTCAGCTGCACCGATCTGCAGTGGGAGTTCGCCGACTGGTACAGCATGCAGCGGGTCGGTGTGCACCAGGCGCTGGGCGTGCCAGGGTCGGAGATCTACCGCGACTGGCACGAGCGCCTGCTCGGCTATCGAGGCGGCAGTGCGCCGGACTTCGGCGCGATCTGGGTGACCTATTTCCCGACCCATATGATCGAGCTCTACCCCCATGTGCTGGTGCTGTCGACGCTGTATCCCCAAGGTCCGCAGGACACGCTCAATGTGGTGGAGTTCTACTATCCCGAGGAGATCGCCGCCTTCGAGCCCGAGTTTGTCCAGGCGCATCGCGCCGCCTATATGGAGACGGCCCGCGAGGACGACGAGATCGGCGAGCGCATGGACGCCGGGCGGCGGGCGCTGCTGGCGCGCGGGGTCTCGGAAACCGGCCCCTATCAGTCGCCGCTGGAGGACGGCATGCGGCACTTCCACCAGTGGTACCGGCGCCTGATGGGCAGCCGCCTGGCGGCCTGACGAGGCTCGGTCAGGCCTTCTCGCCCGGCAGCTCGCGTGGTGCGCCGAACATGAAGCAGTCGACGAAGGTGAAGTACAGCGAGGCGTAGAACACGCTGGACAGGAACAGGCCCAGCGGCAGGGCCAGCATCGGCAGCAGCTGGCCCAGGCCCAGGAGGCTGACGACCAGGCTGACCAGCAGGGCCAGGCCGACGACCAGGCCGGCCCAGACCAGCGCGTTCAGCGCGAAGGCGGCCTTGTTGCGCCAGATGCCCAGGGTGCTGGAGAACAGTGCCTGCAGCGCGCCCTGGCCGCCCCAGTGCACCAGGGCCGGCGCATGCCAGAAAGGCACCGAGAGCAGGGCCGCCAGGCCCAGCCGCGTCATCATGCCCCACATCAGGCTCGGCTCGGCCAGCGCGGCCTCGACGGCCTTCTCATAGGCAGGATCGTTGGCTTCGGGCTTGGCCAGCAACTGCTGCAAGGCCTCAAAGGCGCCACCGTCCACCCAGTTGCTGAGCAGCATGATCAGCACGGTGGCCAGCGCATAGGCGCCGCACAGCGCCAGCTGGGTGTTGCGGCGCTGCGGTGTCAGTTTTAGCGGCGCGATGAAGACTGCGGCGGTGGGGGTCTGGTTCTGCAGCACCAGATGGGTGGCCAGCATGAAGCCCAGGCTCAGCAGTGGCAGCGCCATCAGCAGCAGCATCGAGCCCAGCACCGGCAGCAGCAGCAAGGCAAAGCCCGCGAACAGAAACATCGCAAACAGGCCGCTGATGGCCAGCGGCTTGCGCTGGAACACCTTGAAGCCGTGGCGCACCCACAGCAGGCCGTTGCGGGCCGGTACGGTTTGCAAATGCAAAAGCATGGACATTTTTTCTAGGCCTTGATCGCGTGCCAGGGCGCGGCGATGCGCTCGCGCAGCACGCGCTCGAAATGACCGGGGTCATGGGGTTTGAGCAGGGCGGCGTCGCGCGGCAGATGGAAGTCCCACAGCCGCGAGATCCAGAAACGCAGGGCCGCCGCGCGCAGCAGCGCCGGCAGCAGGCGGTGCTCGGTGCCGCTGAGCGGCCGCACCGATTCGTAGGCGTCGACAAAGGCCTGGGCGCGCAGCTCATCGAGACGGCCGCTGGCCAGATCGATGCACCAGTCGTTGATGCAGACCGCCAGGTCGAACAGCCAGGCATCGACGCCGGCGAAATAGAAGTCGAAGAAGCCGGTCAGCCGCTCGCGGCCGGGCAGGCCCTCGAACATCACGTTGTCGCGGAACAGGTCGGCATGGATGGGGCCGCGCGGCAACTCGCCATAGCTTTGCGAGGCGGCGAGCTGCTGCTGGTAGCTCAACTCGGCCTGTATCAGCTCGGCCTGAGCCGGCATCAGATGCGGCAGCACCACCGGCACGGTCTCGGCCCACCAGGGCAGGCCGCGCAGATTCGGCTGGTGCAGCGGGAAGTCCTGGCCGGCCAGATGCATGCGGGCCAGCGCCGCGCCGACCTGCTCGCAATGGAAGACGTCGGGTGCCAGCTGATGGCCGCCGCGCAGGCGGTTCACCACGGCCACCGGCTTGCCGCCGATCTCGTGCAGGATGGCGCCGCCGCCATCGGCCTGCGGATCGGGTACGGCCAGGCCATGGGTGGCCAGGTGCTTCATCAGCTGCAGATAGAAGGGCAGCTGCTCGAAGGACAGGCGCTCGAACACCGTCAGCACGAACTCGCCGCGGTCGGTGCTGAGAAAGTAGTTGGTGTTCTCGATGCCGGCGGTGATGCCGCGCAGGGCCTGGACCTGGCCCAGGCTCAGACGATCAACGAGGGCCTGGGCCTGCTCGTGCGTGACTTCGGTAAAAACTGCCATGTCGGAAGAGGTGGCCGGCCGCGCCGCTGGCGCGGGCGCGGTGGTCAGAAATCCAGCAGGCGCCAGACGCGCTGGCCGGCGGCGCCACGGGAGGTGTTGGCGCCGGCGGAGAGGTCGCGGCTGCCGTCGCCGGTGACGATCTCATAGGCCGGCAGCCTGCTGTTCTTGTTCTGGACCGTGACCTTTTGGGCCTGGCCGCGCACGCGCAGTTCCTCGACACGGGTATGGTCGTCCTCCACGACGATCTGCTGGACGCGCGCATCGGGCGCGTCCGCAGCATGAGCGAGCGGGGCGCCGGCGGCCAGCAGCAGGGCGAGGAGGGCGGGGATTCGGTGCATGCTGCCATTCTAAGGCGGCCCGCTCTTGTGGCTTGAACGACAATCGCTGCCCATGAGCAAACCCATTCTGCTGCTGGTCGACGGCTCCAGCTATTTGTACCGCGCCTACCATGCGATGCCCGATCTGCGCGGGCCCGAGGGCGTGCCCACCGGCGCCGTCCACGGCATGGTGGCGATGATGAAGAAGCTGCGCGAGCAGATCGGCGCCGAGCATGCGGTCTGCGTGTTCGACGCCAAGGGCCCGACCTTCCGCGATGAGTGGTATCCCGAGTACAAGGCCCAGCGCTCACCGATGCCCGACGCCTTGCGCGAGCAGATCGCGCCCATCCACGAGGTGGTCAGGCTGCTGGGCTGGCCCATTCTGGAAGTGCCGGGCATCGAGGCGGACGACGCGATCGGCACGCTGGCGCGTGTCGCGGCCGAGTCGGGCCACAGCGTCATCGTCTCGACCGGCGATAAGGACCTGGCCCAGCTGGTCACGCAAGACGTGACCCTGATCAACACGATGAGCAATGAAACCCTGGACGTGGCCGGCGTGCAGGCCAAGTTCGGCGTTCCTCCGGATCGCATCATCGACTACCTGACCCTGATGGGCGATGCGGTGGACAATGTGCCCGGCGTCGACAAGGTCGGCCCGAAGACGGCGGCCAAGTGGATCGCCGAGTACGGCTCGCTGGACGGTGTGATCGCCAATGCCGACAAGATCAAGGGCGTGGCCGGCGAGAACCTGCGCAAGGCGCTGGACTGGCTGCCGATGGGGCGCAAGCTGGTGACGGTCAAGCTGGACTGCGATCTGGCCGGCCATGTGCCGCAGTGGCCGGCGCTGGATGCGCTGGCGCTGAAGGAGGTCGACAAGGCCGGCCTGCAGGATTTCTACACTCGCAACGGCTTCAAGACCTGGCTGAAGGAGCTGACGGGCGAGACGGCGGCGCCGGCTGCCAAGGCCAAGCCGGCCACGGCCAGCGGCGACCTGTTCGCCGACGCGCCCGCGCCGAGTTCGGCCGCCGCGTCCGACCGCCACTACGAAACCATACTCAGTTGGGAGCAACTGGACGCCTGGCTGGCGCGGCTGCAGGTCGCGCCGCTGGCTGCGCTGGACACCGAGACCGATTCGCTGGAGCCGCTGCTGGCCCGCATCGTCGGCATCTCCTTCAGCGTCAAGCCCGGCGAGGCGGCCTATATCCCGCTGCGCCATGCCGGCCCGGACGCGCCCGAGCAACTGCCGCTGGACGAGGTGCTGGCCAGGCTCAAGCCCTGGCTGGAGGACGAGGCCGCCGCCAAAGTGGGCCAGAACCTGAAGTACGACACCCATGTGTTCGCCAACCACGGCATCGCCTTGCGCGGCGTGCAGCACGACACCATGCTGCAGAGCTATGTGCTGGAGGCCCACAAGACCCATGGCCTGGGCGCCCTGGGCGAGCGCTATCTGGGCCGCAGCGGCCTGAGCTACGAGGATCTGTGCGGCAAAGGCGCGCACCAGATCCCGTTCGCGCAGGTCGACGTGGCCAAGGCCGCCGAATACTCCAGCGAGGACTCGGAGATGTGCTTGCAGGTGCACGAGCGGCTGTGGCCCGAGCTGCAGGCCGATGCCGGCCTGCGTTTCGTCTACGAGCGCATTGAGATGCCCAGCAGCGCCTTGCTGGGTCGCATCGAGCGCACCGGCGTGCTGATCGATGCGGCTCGCTTGCAGGCGCAAAGCCATGAGCTGGCGCAGCGCCTGGTCGCGATCGAGCAGGAGGCTTACAACATCGCCGGCCAGCCTTTCAATATGGGCTCGCCCAAGCAGATCGGCGAAATCCTGTTCAACAAGCTGGGCCTGCCGGTCGTCAAGAAGACCGCCACCGGCGCGGCCTCGACCGACGAGGAGGTGCTGGAGAAGCTGTCGGCCGACTACCCGCTGCCGGCCAAGATCCTCGAGTACCGCGGCCTGGCCAAGCTGAAGAGCACCTACACCGACAAGCTGCCGCTGCAGATCAATGCGAGCACCGGCCGGGTCCACACCAATTACGCGCAGGCGGTGGCGGTGACCGGCCGCCTGTCCAGCAACGATCCGAATCTGCAGAACATCCCGATCCGCACCGCCGAGGGCCGGCGCGTGCGCGAGGCCTTTGTCGCGCCGCCGGGCCATGTGCTGGTCAGCGCCGACTATTCGCAGATCGAGCTGCGCATCATGGCCCATATCAGCGAGGACCCGGGCCTCTTGCGCGCCTTCGGCGAAGGCATCGACGTGCACAAGGCCACGGCCAGCGAGGTGTTCGGCGTGCCGGTGGCCGAGGTCACGAGCGAGCAGCGCCGCTATGCCAAGACCATCAACTTCGGCCTGATCTACGGCATGGGCGCCTTTGGCCTGGCGAGCAGCCTGGGCATCGAGACGAAAGCGGCCAAGGACTATATCGACCGCTACTTCACCCGCTTCGCCGGCGTGAAGCAGTACATGGACGCTACGCGCGATTCGGCCCGCGAGCTGGGCTATGTGCAGACCCTGTTCGGCCGCCGCATCTATCTGCCCGAGATCAAGGGCGGCAATGGCCCGCGCAAGGCCGGCGCCGAGCGCCAGGCCATCAACGCGCCGATGCAGGGCACGGCCGCCGACCTGATCAAGCTGGCGATGATCGCGGTGCAGAAGGTGCTGGACGAAAAGGGCAAGGCCAGCCGCATCATCATGCAGGTGCACGACGAACTGGTGTTCGAGGTGCCTTCAGCAGAGCTGGACTGGGTCAAGACCGAGGTGCCGAAGCTGATGGCCGGCGTGGCGGCGCTGAAGGTGCCGCTGTTGGCCGAGGTGGGGGTCGGGTCGAATTGGGATGAAGCGCACTGAGGTGCCCTGCTGAGCCGCCGCGCTCAGAGGCCGGCGCCCAGGCGCTCCTGGCGCCGGTGCAGAAATGCCTGCGCCATGCCCGATTCGGGCTGCAGGCGCTGGCCGATATAGAGCTCCTGGCGGCGCTCGGCGATCTGGGTGCGCAGCCGGCTGGCCATCACGGCCAAGGGGTCGAGACCTTTGGCCTCGGCCTGGACGATGGCCTTGCAGAGCTGGTGCATGGGGTGCGCGGCCAGCGCCACCAGATGGGCTTGCACGACGCGCAGCCGGCCCTGCACCGCGAGCTCGCTGCGGCGCAGCCATTCGAGCACCGCATCGGCATTGCCGCCGGTGACCTTGACCGGATGCTCGCCAGCGGCCAGCAGCAGGGTTTCGAGCCGGCGGCGGTCATTGGCCGCATAGGCCTCGTTGACCGTCATCATCGCTTGCTCGCGGTGGCGGCGCTCGGCATCGCTGGGCGCCAGATCGGGGTGCAGGCGCATGGCGGCGCGCCGGTACAGCTGCTTCAGCGAGGGCGGGGCCAGCTCGACCAGGCCGCCCTCGGGCTCGGCCGGCGGCGGCGCGCCCATCGGCAGCTGCGGGATCTGCGGCAGCGCGGTGGCCTGCGGCGCTCGCGGTTCGCGGGCGTCGACGCCGTTGCGGCGCAGCGCCTCGTAAAGGTATTGGGTGGCACAGAAGAGCTGCGATTCCAGCGCGTCCAGCTCCAGATAGAGCGGCCCCAGGGCCTCGATATAGCGACCGACAAAGGCCTGCACCTGATCGCGCAGCGCGCCGAACTCCTGCTCCTGCGTCAGCAGGTAGCGCTGCAGATCGCCCAGCTGGGCGCGGCGGCGCGAAAGCTCGTGTGGCGTGATGGCCCGGCTGCTCATCATGGCGATAGAAATCCCTGTGTCCCTGTGCGGCTGATTGTGGGGCCTGGCGGGCCGGCTTCAAAGTAGAAACAGCCCGCATGCGGGCTGTTTTTTTGGGGCTTGGTGCTCAGGGCTGGGAGGCCGGTGCGCTGGGTGGCAGCGCCGCCGGCTCGGAGGCGGCGAGCGCCGGGGCTGACGCTTCGGCTGCCGGGGCCACGACCGGCACTGCCGGCTTGGTGCTGGCGGCCGTCATCGGCAGCAGCGGCACGATCAGCAACGCGACGATGTTGATGATCTTGATCAGCGGGTTGACGGCCGGGCCGGCGGTGTCCTTGTAGGGATCGCCGACGGTGTCGCCGGTGACCGCTGCCTTGTGGGCCTCGCTGCCCTTGCCGCCATGATGGCCGTCCTCGATGTATTTCTTCGCGTTGTCCCAGGCGCCGCCGCCGGTGCACATCGAGATCGCGACGAACAGGCCGGTGACGATGGTGCCCATCAAGAGCCCGCCCAGCGCGGCCGGGCCCAGCAGCAGGCCGACCAGAATCGGCACGACCACCGGCAGCAGCGAGGGCACGACCATCTCCTTGATCGCGGCCGAGGTCAGCATGTCGACCGCCGCGCTGTAGTCGGGCTTGCGCTGGCCGGCCATGATCTGGCCGTCCTGGAACTGGCGCCGCACCTCGACCACCACCGATCCGGCCGCACGGCCTACCGCCTCCATCGCCATCGCACCGAACAGATAGGGGATCAAGCCGCCGATGAAGAGGCCGACGATGACCTTGGGATCGCTCAGGTCGAAGGCGATGCTCATGCCGCGCGCTTCCAGCGAGTGGGTGTAGTCGGCAAACAGCACCAGCGCGGCCAGGCCGGCCGAGCCGATCGCATAGCCCTTGGTGACGGCCTTGGTGGTGTTGCCCACCGCGTCCAGCGGGTCGGTCACATCGCGCACGCTCTTGGGCAGCTCGGCCATCTCGGCGATGCCACCGGCGTTGTCGGTGATCGGGCCGTAGGCGTCGAGGGCAACGACGATGCCGGCCATGCTCAGCATCGCGGTGGCGGCCACCGCGATGCCGTAGAGGCCGGCCAGCTGGTAGGCGGCGATGATGGCCAGGCAGACGAACAGCACCGGCCAGGCGGTCGAGCGCATCGACACGCCGAGGCCGGCGATGATGTTGGTACCGTGGCCGGTGGTCGAGGCCTGGGCGATGTGCTTGACCGGCGAGTACTGGGTGCCGGTGTAGAACTCGGTGATCCAGACCAGGGCGGCGGTCAGCACCAGGCCCACGGCGCAGGCACCGAACAGGCGCAGCTGCGTGCCGGCCCCGAGCGCGTCATCGGGCATCGCCGCCTTGGTGACGAAGTAGAAGGCGATCAGCGACAGCACACCGGCCACCGCCAGGCCCTTGTAGAGCGCCGGCATCACGTTCTTCATGCCCGGCGAGGCCTTGACGAAGCCGCAGCCGATGATGGAGGCGATGATGGAGACGCCGCCCAGCAGCAGCGGGTAGAGCACGGCCGCCATCGGCGCCGCGGTCACGACCAGCGCGCCCAGCGCCATCGTCGCGATCAGGGTGACCGCGTAGGTTTCGAACAGATCGGCCGCCATGCCGGCGCAGTCGCCGACGTTGTCGCCGACGTTGTCGGCGATCACGGCCGGGTTGCGTGGGTCATCCTCGGGGATGCCGGCCTCGACCTTGCCGACCAGATCGGCGCCGACATCGGCGCCCTTGGTGAAGATGCCGCCGCCCAGGCGCGCGAAGATCGAGATCAGCGAGGAGCCGAAGGCAAAGCCCAGCAGCGGCTTCAAGGTGGCCGGGTCGACCTTCTCGCCGCCGCTCAAGTACCAGAAGAACAGGCCCACGCCCAGCAGGCCCAGACCGACGACCAGCATGCCGGTGATCGCGCCGCCCTTGAAGGCGACATTCAACGCCGGGCCTATGCCCTGGGTGGCGGCCTGGGCGGTGCGCACATTGGCGCGCACCGAGACGTTCATGCCGATGAAGCCGCAGGCGCCCGACAGCACGGCGCCGATCACGAAGCCGATGGCCGAGGTCAGGTCCAGGAAGACCGCGATCAACACGGCCAGCACGATGCCGACGACGGCGATCGTCTTGTACTGACGGGCCAGATAGGCGGCCGCACCCTGCTGGATGGCGGAGGCGATTTCTTGCATGCGGGCATTGCCCGCGTCCTGACTCAGGATCCAGCTGCGTTGAATAAACCCATACAAGACTGCGGCGAGGCCGCAGGCCAGCGCGAAGTACAGCGCCAAACTCGTCGACATGTAGATGTCTCCTCTGTTGTATCTGCCGTTTTGGATGAACGCCCGCACACAACGCCAGTCCCGCACGCTCGAACAGGTCGGTCGGCGCATGCTAAGGGAGCGGCCCGCCCCGGCGATTGAGCGTTTACCAGTGGGTGGGTCGCCGACACCGGTGTCAGGCGCTGGCAAGGCCTGCCGCTAGAATTCGGGTTTCCCCTGGCGTTTCAAAAATCATGAGCCTGCACAACGTGACCCCCGGCGCCAAGGCGCCCGAGCAATTCAATGTCGTCATCGAAATCCCGATGAACGCCGACCCGATCAAGTACGAGGTCGACAAGGAAAGCGGCGCGCTGTTCGTCGACCGCTTCATGACGACGGCGATGCACTACCCCTGCAACTACGGCTACATCCCGCGCACGTTGGCCGATGACGGCGATCCGGTCGATGTGCTGGTGATCACGCCGTTCGCGCTGACCCCGGGCGTGGTCGTGACCTGCCGTGCCATCGGCGTGCTGCAGATGGACGATGAAGCCGGCGGCGACGCCAAGCTGCTGGCCGTGCCGATCGACAAGGTGCTGCCGATCTACTCGCATTGGCAAAAGCCCGAGGACATCAACCAGATGCGCCTGAAGGCAATCCAGCATTTCTTCGAGCACTACAAGGACCTGGAGGCCGGCAAGTGGGTCAAGGTCAAGGGCTGGGAAGGCCCGGAGGCCGCCAAGGCCGAGATCGTGTCCGGTCTGGCCAACTATGCCAAGGCCGAGCAGAAGTAAGCAAGACCTGTCCCCGGTCGAAGCAAGCCCCGCCCCGCAAGGCCGGGGCTTTTTTACGCCTTGAAGGGGCGGTGCTCTTCCAGTTCGTTGACATAGCCACGCATGGCCTGACCCTCCCTGGCGAGGAAATCGCCGACCGCGTCGCGGAAATCCGGGTGGGCCAGCCAGTGGCTGGAGCCGGTGGCCACCGGCATCAGCCCGCGGGCCATCTTGTGCTCACCCTGGGCGCCGCCCTCGAAGCTGTGGAAGCCGTTCTCTATGCACCAGGCCAGCGGCTGGTAGTAGCAGGCGTCGAAGTGTAGGCAGGAAATGGTCTCGGTCGCGCCCCAGTAGCGGCCATAGGCATGGCCGCGTTCGGGGTCCAGCGCGATCAGCGATGCCGCCACGCGCTCCTCACCCCGCCGGGCGATGAAGAGCAGCCAGTGCTCGGCCATGGTCTCGGCCATGGCCTGGAAGAAGGGCCGCGTCAGGTAGGGCGTGCTGTGGTGGGCGCGATAGGTCAGCCGGTAACAGTGGTAAAAGAAGTCCCAGTCCTCGGCCTTGATCTGTGCGCCATGCCGGGCCTCGAAGACGATGCCGGCCTCGCGCACCTTGCGCTGCTCCTGCTGGACCTTCTTGCGCTTGTCGCGCTGCATCGTGGCCAGGAACTCCTCGAACGAGCCATAGGGCAGGGGTTCGCGGTTGCGCCAATGGAACTGCACGCCGCTGCGCGCCATCCAGCCCCGCTGCTGCGCCGCGGCCTGGTCTTGCGCGTCGCCGAACAGCAGATGGGCCGAGGACAGGCCCTGCTGCTCGGCCAGCGCCTGCAGGCCGCGCATCAGCAGCGCGCGGGCCTCGTCATCGCGCGCCAGCAGCCGGCTGCCCGGCACCGGCGTGAAGGGCACGGCCACCAGCAGCTTGGGGTAGTAGTCCAGGCCATGGCGGCGGTAGGCATCGGCCCAGGCCCAGTCGAACACATACTCGCCGTAGGAATGACTCTTCAGGTAGGCCGGGCAGGCGGCGATCAGGGTCTGCTCGTCTTGCCAGGCGCTGAGGAAGAGCGGCTGCCAGCCGGTGGCCTCGACGGCCGAACCGGACTCGTGCAGGGCCTGCAGGTATTCGTGCCGCATGAAGGGCGTCGGCCGCGCCGATGCCGCCAGCAAGGCGTTCCAGGCTTCGGGCGCCAGGGCGAGGGGGTTGTCATCGACGCGCAGCGTCGCAGAGGAGGGCTTCATGGATCAACAAATCTTAGGGGCAAGCGCAAGTCCTTCGCTTTGATGGCAGGATTCGTCCATGCGTTTCGACAATCTCTATAACCACGATTTCGCCCGTGTCGCCGTCGGCGTGCCGCTGTGCCGCGTCGCCGATCCGGCTTACAACGGGCAACAGACCGCAGCGCTCTTGATCGAGGCCGCTGCCAGCGGCGCGGCCGTGGCGGCCTTCCCCGAGCTGGGCCTCTCAAGCTACAGCTGCGACGATCTGTTCCACCAGCGGGCCTTGCTGGACGGCTGCGAGGCCGCGCTGGCGGCGGTGCTGAGGGCCTCGGAAGCGCTGCCGACGCTGGCCATCGTCGGCATGCCGCTGCGGGTCGAGCAGCGCCTGTTCAACTGCGCCGTGGTGCTGCAGCGGGGCCGGCTGCTGGGTGTCGTGCCCAAGACCTATCTGCCCAATTACGGCGAGTTCTACGAAGCGCGCCAGTTCAGTGCGGCCGAGGAGGCCACCGTCAGCGAGATTGCGCTGCTGGGCCAGCGTGTGCCTTTCGGCAGCCAGCAGCTGTTCGCCGCCTCCGATCTGCCGCTGCTGCGCGTGCATGTGGAGATTTGCGAAGACGTCTGGACGCCGATCCCGCCGTCCTCCTTCGCGGCGCTGGCCGGCGCGACCGTGCTGGTCAATCTGTCGGCCTCCAACGTCATCGTCGGCAAGGCCAACTACCGCCGGCAACTGGTCGCGCAGCAGTCGGCGCGCTGCCTGGCGGCCTATGTCTACAGCTCGGCCGGGGCCGGCGAATCGAGCACCGATCTGGCCTGGGACGGCCAGGCCCTGATCTACGAGAACGGCGAGGCGCTGGCCGAGTCGGCGCGCTTTCAGCGCCGCTCGCAGCTGATCACGGCCGATGTCGACCTGGAGCGGCTGGCGCGCGAGCGCATGCGCCAGACCAGCTTCGGCCAGTCGGTGCGCAGCCATGCCGCCGCCGTCAAGGCGCATCGCACGATAGAGTTCGACCTGGACATCGAGCGCGAGGCGCCGCTGGCCTTGCAGCGCAAGATCGAGCGCTTTCCCTATGTGCCGGCCGATCGCGGCCGCCGTGACGAGCGCTGCGAGGAGGTCTACAACATCCAGGTGCAGGCCCTGGTGCAGCGGCTGGCGTCCAGCGGCATCGCCAAGCTGGTCATCGGCGTGTCGGGCGGGCTCGACTCCACCCATGCCTTGCTGGTGGCCGCGCGGGCGATGGACCAGTTGGGCCTGCCGCGCAGCCATATCCTGGCCTACACCATGCCCGGCTATGCCACCGGCGAGCGCACCCGCGACCAGGCCTGGCGGCTGATGCGGGCGATCGGCTGCAGCGCGTCCGAGATCGACATCCGACCCAGTTGCGAGCAGATGCTGAAGGACCTGGGCCATCCCTATGCGGACGGCAAGCCGGTCTACGACATCACTTTCGAGAACGTGCAGGCCGGCGAGCGAACCAACCACCTGTTCCGCCTGGCCAACCACCAGGGCGCGCTGGTGCTGGGCACCGGCGATCTGAGCGAGCTCGCCTTGGGGTGGTGCACCTATGGCGTGGGCGACCATATGTCGCACTACAACGTCAACGCCAGCGTGCCCAAGACCTTGATCAAGTACCTGGTGCGCTGGGTGGCCGAGACCGGTCAGCTGGGCGGCGCCGACCACCAGGTCTTGCTGGACATTTTGGACACCGAGATCAGCCCCGAGCTGGTCCCCGCAGGCGGCGAGGGTCAGGTCTTGCAGAGCACCGAGGCCATGATCGGGCCCTACGAGCTGCAGGACTTCCACCTGTTCTACACGCTGCGGCATGGCTATGCGCCGAGCAAGATCGCCTTCCTGGCGCGCCATGCCTGGGGCTCGCGCGAGCGCGGCGCCTGGCCGGACGAGGCCCATGTGCAGCGCAACGAGTACACGCTGGCCGAGATCAAGCGGGTGTTGCGCATCTTTGTGCAGCGCTTCTTCAAGGGCAGCCAGTTCAAGCGCAGCTGTGTGCCCAACGCGCCCAAGGTCGGCAGCGGCGGTTCGCTGTCGCCGCGGGGCGATTGGCGTGCGCCCAGTGATTCGGAGTCGGCGATCTGGCTGGCCGATCTCGATCGCATCCCCGATTAGGCCCCGGGTTCGTGCTTAAATCACAAACAGTTCAAATCCCCTCGGAGCCCTCGCCATGAAGCAAATCACCGCCATCATCAAGCCCTTCAAGCTGGACGAAGTCCGTGAGTCGCTGGCCGAAGTCGGCGCCTCGGGTCTGACGGTGACCGAGGTCAAGGGTTTCGGTCGCCAGAAAGGTCATACCGAGCTTTACCGCGGCGCCGAGTACGTGGTCGACTTCCTACCCAAGGTCAAGGTCGAGGTGGTGGTCAAGGACGAGGACGTCGAGCGCTGCATCGATGCGATCCTGAAGGCCGCCAAGACCGGCAAGATCGGCGACGGCAAGATCTTCGTGACCCCGGTCGAGCAGGTGGTGCGCATCCGCACTGGCGAGACTGACGAAGCGGCCGTCTGAGCGCAGCGGCCCCGCCGCCCCGTCAGCTCAGCGCTTGACCGGGCGCTGAGTGATCAGCCGGGTGCCGCAGATTGCGTCATGGAGGAATTGGCGCTGCGGATGCAGCCAGGCCAGCGCCGCGTACGCGAGCACACCGGCGAACAGGCTGCCGAAGATCGCACCCAGGCCATGCAGGCCCAAGAGCCAGACGCTCAGCAGCGCCGGCAGAAACCACAGCCAGCTGAGCACATAGCGCGCCAGCGCGCGCCGCTGACCGAGCGGGCGCTGCTGGCTGTCGACAACGCGGATATGCCAGGCCTTCATCGCCACCGTCTGGCCTCCGTGCGACCAGAACCAGACGAAGTAGATCCCCAGCACGATGAACAAAAAGGCCTGCAGCCCGTGCTGGCCCTGCATCGCATGGCGCTGTTGAGTCAGGGTTGAATACAGATAGCCCGAGATGAAGACCACGCCGAACAGCAGCACGCCTTCGTAAATGAAGCAGGCCAGGCGGCGGGCCACGCCAGGGGCGGCGTCGCCGGCTGCGCCGCGAGAAGATTCAGTCATCGGTGGATCAATTGTTATCTGAGGCGCGTGGCCGGGCCGGCTTGGGCAGCAAGGTGGCGCTGTCGACCAGGCTGGCATCGAAGCCGGGCTTGACCCGGCCTGTCGGGCGCTGAGCGCCCTTGCCCTGGTTGATCAGCACAGTGCTGGCGCCGGGCTTGGCCTGCAGCAGCGTCGGGCCCAGCGGCAGCTCGGGCTGGTTCTTGGGCAGCACAGGGACCATCAGCGGCTGTGCGGTGGGCGGCGCCGGCGCCTTGGTGGCGGGGCGCGCGCCCGGCTTGCTGCCGCTGGTCGGCTGGCTCAGCTTCTGGGCGGCCTTGTCGGCCAGCTCCTGGCGGCGCTCGGTGGGCAGGGCCTGGTAGGCCTCCCATTTGGCCTGCCTCTCATCGGCCTTGAGTTCGCGCGCGGCGCGAAAACCGAGGCGGGCCTGCTGGCGCTCGGCCGGGCTCAGCTTGGCCCAGCTGCTGATGCGCTCCTGCACGCGCAGCTGCTCATCGGCCGGCAGGCTGGGGTAGCGGGCCGCCAGTTCCAGCCATTTGCCCTTGCGGGACGGGTCCATCTCGCTCCACTCGCCCTCCAGCGCCGCGAGCAGATGCTGCTGGCTGGGGTTCAGTGTCTGCCACTGGGCGCCGGAATCGGCGGCGGCTGGTTTTTTGACCGGCAGCGCTGCGGAGGCTCCGACAGCCGGCTCAGACGGCGGCGCCGTCTCCGTACCGGTCGGCGGCGGCATTGGCGATTGGGCCTGGGCCGAGGCGATCAGCACGGCGGCGCCGAGGGCCCGCAGCATGGAACGGGCGAGAGGAGGAGCGAGGGAAAGGGCTGAGCGCAGCGCCGGGGCAGGACATGTCATGCGGCCGGCTCGTTACTTCTGCTCGCGCGCTTGTTGTTGCTGCTGCTCGGGCGGCTGCTGGGCCTGCTCCTCGTCGCTGAGGTACTCCCGGAAGCCCGGATCGCCATAGGCGGCCGGCGGCAACTGGTCGGAGAGCAGGGCGGCATCCACTTCGGCGGCGGCGGTGATCTGCTGGTACCACTGGCTGTGCTGGATCAGCAGCAGGCCCAGGACCAGCAGCAGCAGCGGCAGCAAGGAGGCCAGCTTGAGCCAGCGACCGCCGCCGGGACCGCGCAAGGCCAGACTCGCGCCGCCTTGCTGCACCGCCTCGGTGGCGAGCTGCGGCTGCGCGGCGCGGGCGCTGCGCGCCTTCAGCAAGGCCTGCTCGCGGGCGAAGCGCAGGCGCTCGCTGACGTCTTGCGACAGCTGCTCACCCTGTTCGGTCAAGCCTGCGGCGACGCGCAGGCCAAAGCGTGACACGAGGGTGTCCTGCTCCTGTGCGAGATGCGAACGCTGAGGCTTGTTCATAGTGTGATTCCCTTGGCCTTCAATGATTTTGCAAGCGAATGGACGGCCCGGGAGCAATGCGTCTTGACACTGCCCTCCGAACACCCCATCACGGATGCGGTCTCCGCCACATCCAGCTCTTCCCAGTAACGCAGCAGGAAGGCTTCGCGTTGACGCGTTGGCAACTCCGAGACTTCCTTGTCGATCGCCTGCAGGATTTGCTGTCTCGACACCTCGTCTGCCGCGCTCAGCGCCCCGAGGGCACCGTCGCGGGTTTCGAGCGATTCCAGCAGGTCGAAGTCGCCATCGGCATCCGCAGACTCGAAGTCTGACATGTTCTGCATCACGGCGCGTCGCACCTTTTGCCGGCGGAACCAGTCCATCGTCGCATTCGACAAGATGCGCTGGAACAACAGCGGCAGCTCCGCCGCCGGGCGGTCGAAGTATTTTTCGGCCAGGCGAATCATGGCGTCCTGCACGATGTCCAGGGCGGCATCGTCATCGCGCACCATATAGGCGCTGCGTTTGAACGCCCTTTTTTCGACGCTGCGGAGGAATTCGTTGAGTTCTTTGTCGGTGGCCAAAAGTTTGGCGGGCGAGCCCTGAGCTGGCGAAAACGCCGCGAATTATTGCATTAGGCCCGTCAGTCTCCGTCGAAATGGCGAATAAGCGGCGAGTCCGTGCATAATGCTGCTTCGCACAAGAGCTGAATTTGGTCTTTAGCTGGCCGCCCGACTGGGGCGCCACCTTTTTGATCGCGCAGGCTCCACATCCGCCTCACGAGGGCGCGAGAAGGAGCACCAATGGTTTTTCGTCAGAGAAATTCACAGAGGTTCGAAATGGACATGTCTAGCGCGGAAGTCAAGCGTGCCACCGCGGCACAACTGCATTCCCCCCCTTCTTCCCCCGCGTCTTCGGAGCTGAACGGCTCGGAGATCCTCGTTCGCTGCCTGCAGGCCGAAGGTGTCAAATACCTTTGGGGCTACCCGGGCGGCGCAGTGCTGTACATCTACGACGCACTGTACAAACAAGACACCATCCAGCATGTGCTGGTGCGCCATGAGCAGGCAGCGGTCCATGCGGCCGACGGCTATGCCCGCGCCACCGGCGATGTCGGCGTGGCCCTGGTGACCTCGGGCCCCGGCGTCACCAATGCGATCACCGGCATCGCGACCGCCTATATGGACTCGATCCCGATGGTGATCGTGACGGGTCAGGTGCCGACACCGGCCATCGGCCTGGATGCCTTCCAGGAATGCGACACCGTCGGCATCACCCGCCCCATCGTCAAGCACAACTTCCTGGTCAAGGATGTGCGCGATCTGGCGATGACGATGAAAAAGGCCTTCCACATCGCCCGTACCGGCCGGCCCGGCCCGGTGGTGGTGGACATCCCCAAGGATGTGTCGCTGTACAAGACGCACTTCGCCTATCCGCAGCACGTGGAGATGCGCAGCTACAACCCGGTGCGCAAGGGGCATTCCGGCCAGATCCGCAAGGCGGTGCAGCTGCTCTTGCAGGCCAAGCGCCCCTATATCTACACCGGCGGCGGCGTGGTGCTGGGCGAGGCCTCGGCCGAGCTGCGCGAGCTGGTGAACCTGCTGGGCTATCCCTGCACCAACACCCTGATGGGTCTGGGGGCGATGCCGGCCAGCGACCCGCGCTTCCTGGGCATGCTGGGCATGCACGGCACTTACGAGGCGAATATGACGATGCAGAACTGCGATGTTCTGCTGGCAGTCGGCGCCCGCTTCGATGACCGCGTGATCGGCAACCCGCAGCACTTCGGCTCGGTCGAGCGCAAGATCATCCATGTGGACATCGACCCCTCGTCGATCTCCAAGCGGGTGAGGGTGGACATTCCCATCGTCGGCGACGTCAAGGACGTGCTGCAGGAGCTGATCCATCAGCTCAAGGAAGCCCAGGCCAGGCCCGACAGCCAGGCGCTGAACAGCTGGTGGAGCCAGATCAACGAGTGGCGTGGTCGCGACTGCCTGGCCTATGACAAGGACAGCGCCGTCATCAAGCCGCAGATGGTGGTCGAGACGCTGTGGAACCTGACCCGCGGCCGCGACACCTATGTGACCTCGGACGTCGGCCAGCACCAGATGTGGGCCGCGCAGTTCTACGGCTTCGAAGAGCCGCGCCGCTGGATCAACTCCGGCGGCCTGGGCACGATGGGCGTGGGCCTGCCCTATGCGATGGGTATCAAGCTGGCCAAGCCGGAGTCGGATGTGTTTTGCATCACCGGCGAAGGCTCGATCCAGATGTGCATCCAGGAGCTGTCGACCTGCAAGCAGTACAACACGCCGGTCAAGGTTGTCTCGCTGAACAACCGCTACCTGGGCATGGTGCGGCAGTGGCAGGAGCTGGACTACGGCAAGCGCTACTCGCACAGCTATATGGAAGCGCTGCCTGACTTCGTCAAGTTGGCCGAGGCCTATGGCCATGTCGGCCTGCTGGTGGAGAAGCCCGGCGATGTCGAGGGCGCGCTGCGCGAGGCGATGCGCCTGAAGGATCGCACCGTGTTCCTGGACATCCGCACCGATCCGACCGAGAACGTCTGGCCCATGGTCAAGGCGGGCAAGGGCATCTCGGAAATGCTGCTGGGGTCCGAAGACCTCTGAGTTTCGGCAAGCCAGGCCGGGGCCGCTGCGTTACCGCGCGGGGCCGAAAGCCTGGTCGACGAATCCCAAGGCCCGGACCGACTCCCTTTCAATCGAAGAGCGTGGCCAAGAGCCGTCGGTTACCGCCGCCGGCTTGAAGAGCGCGAAGGACGAGACTCTATGAAACACATCATTGCACTGCTCATCGAGAACGAGCCGGGCGCGCTGTCGCGCGTCGTTGCGCTGTTCTCGGCCCGCGGCTACAACATCGAGAGCCTGACGGTGGCGCCCACCGAGGACCCCTCGCTGTCGCGAATGACCATCGTCACGACCGGCTCGGACGAGGTGATCGAGCAGATCACCAAGCACCTGAACCGGCTGATCGAGGTGGTCAAGGTGGTTGACCTGACCGAAGGCAACTTCACCGAACGCGAACTGATGCTGATCAAGGTGCGCGCGGTCGGCAAGGAGCGCGAGGAGATGAAGCGCACCGCCGACATCTTCCGCGGCCGTGTCATCGACGTCACCGAGAAGACCTACACGATAGAACTGACCGGCACGGCCTCCAAGCTCGACGCCTTCATCGGCGCGCTGGACCGCGGCTCCATCCTGGAGACGGTGCGCACCGGCACCAGCGGCATCGGCCGCGGCGAGCGCATCCTGCGCGTCTGAGTTTCTAGATTTTCCCCACCCAACAACACCCGACCCGTTTTTTCCTGGAGCACGACATGAACGTTTATTACGACAAGGACGCCGACCTGAGCCTGATCAAGGGCAAGAACGTCACCATCATCGGCTACGGCTCACAAGGCCATGCCCATGCGCAAAACCTGAACGACAGCGGCGTCAAGGTCACCGTCGGTCTGCGCCGCGGCGGCGCGTCCTGGGCCAAGGCCGAGAACGCCGGCCTGAAGGTCGCCGAGATCGCCGATGCGGTCAAGGCTGCCGACGTCGTGATGATTCTGCTGCCCGACGAGCAGATCGCCGAGGTCTACAAGCGCGAAGTCGAGCCCCATATCAAGCAAGGCGCCTCGCTGGCCTTCGCCCACGGTTTCAACGTCCATTACGGCCAGGTGACGCCGCGTGCCGATCTGGACGTCTGGATGGTCGCCCCCAAGGCCCCCGGCCACACAGTGCGCGGCACCTACACCCAAGGCGGCGGCGTGCCCCACCTGATCGCCGTCTATGCCGACAAGACCGGCAAGGCCCGTGATCTGGCGTTGAGCTACGCCTCGGCCAACGGTGGCGGCAAGGCCGGCATCATCGAGACCAACTTCCGCGAAGAGACCGAGACCGATCTGTTCGGCGAGCAGGCCGTGCTGTGCGGCGGTGCCGTCGAGCTGATCAAGGCCGGCTTCGAGACCTTGGTGGAAGCCGGCTATGCGCCCGAGATGGCCTACTTCGAGTGCCTGCACGAGCTCAAGCTGATCGTCGACCTGATCTATGAAGGCGGTATCGCCAACATGAACTACTCGATCTCGAACAATGCCGAGTACGGCGAGTACGTGACCGGCCCCAAGGTCGTCACCGAAGCCACCAAGGAAGCGATGCGCCAGTGCCTGAAGGACATCCAGACCGGCGAGTATGCGAAGAGCTTCATCCTTGAGAACAAGGCCGGCGCACCGACCCTGCTGAGCCGCCGTCGCCTGACCTCGGAGCACCAGATCGAGCAGGTTGGCGAGAAGCTGCGCGCGATGATGCCCTGGATCAAGAAGAACCGCCTGGTCGACCAGAGCAAGAACTGATCCGTCAAGCCGGACTTGAAAGCCGCGAAGCCCTCAGGCCTCGCGGCTTTTTCTATGGAGTGCCTGTTGTATCCTCCCGCCCCATGACCGAACCGAACAAGAAGAGCCCGACCGAGCTGCCGGACGAGGACGAGGACACCGTGCCGGCGCCGGTGCGCCCGCGTCGCAAGGGCATTTATGTGCTGCCCAATGCCATCACGCTGGCAGCGCTGTTCTCCGGCTTCTACGCGATCGTGATGTCGATGAATGGCCGCTTCGAGCTGGCCTGCATCGCAATCTTCTGCGCCGCCGTGCTGGACAGCCTGGACGGCCGGGTCGCGCGCATGACCAATGCACAGAGCGCCTTCGGCGAGCAGATGGACAGCCTGTCGGACATGGTCAGCTTCGGCGCAGCACCGGCGCTGATCGTCTATGTCTGGGCCTTCAAGGACATGGGCAAGCTCGGCTGGATCCCGTCCTTTGTCTATATCTCGGGTGCGGCGCTGCGCCTGGCGCGCTTCAACGTCAATATCGGCGTGGTCGACAAACGTTTCTTCCAGGGCCTGCCCAGCCCGGCCGCCGCGGCCATCGTGATCGGCATGATCTGGGCCTTCGATGACTATGGCTTCAAGCAGGTCACCCATCTGCCCTGGGTGGTCTGGACCGCCTTCGGCATGACCTTGTTCGCCGGCTTGTCGATGGTGACCAATGCGCCCTTCTACAGCTTCAAGGTGGTGGGCGCCCGGCGCACCGTGCCCTTCGTGGTGCTGGTCGCGATCGCGCTGGCCATCGTGCTGATCAGCCAGAACCCGCCGCTGGGGCTGTTCGCGATCTTCTGCGCCTATGGCCTGTCGGGCTACGTGATCTATTTCTGGCGCAAGGCCAAGGGCAAGCAGGTCAGCATGATTGCCACATCGACCGACGAGCCCGATGAGCAGGGCCTGCATCGCTGAACTCACGTGCTATATTCATCGCCCATGAAGACCTTGTTCGCGTTCGCGCTGCTACTACTAGGTGAACCTCGGGTTCGCTGATCGCGCACGTCCAAGCGTTTTTGATCTCAACGGCCCGTATGCACCCTGCAGCGGGCCGTTGGTCTTTTCGAGTCTGCAGGTTGCGATCCAGACTCACCAGGAAGCAAGATCCATGTTGAAGCAACCCAACGTCAAGTACCGCGCCTTCGCTGCCATCGGTCTGCGCGACCGGACCTGGCCGGACGCCCAGCTCAGCCGCGCACCGATCTGGCTGAGCACCGATCTGCGCGATGGCAACCAGGCCTTGATCGAGCCGATGGATGCCGAGCGCAAGCTGCGCATGTTCGAGATGCTGGTGCGCATCGGCTTCAAGGAGATCGAGGTCGGTTTCCCCTCGGCCTCGCAGACCGATTTCGACTTCGTGCGCCTGCTGATCGAGCAGAACCTGATCCCTGATGACGTGACCATCCAGGTGCTGACCCAGGCGCGCCAGCCGCTGATTGAGCGCACCTTCGAGTCGCTGCGCGGCGCGCGCCGCGTCATCGTCCATCTCTACAACGCGGTCGCGCCGGTGATGCGCAAGGTCGTCTTGGGCATGGACGAGGACCAGATCGTCGCGCTGGCCGTCACGCACACGCAGATGATCCGCCGCATGGCTGAGGCGCAGCCGGAGACCGAGTTCCGCTTCCAGTACTCGCCCGAGATGTTCTCCGGCACCGAGCTGGCCTTCTCCAAGCGCGTCGTCGATGCGGTGACCGAGGCCTGGGGCGCGACGCCCGAGCGCAAGGTCATCATCAATCTGCCGGCCACCGTCGAGCACTCGACGCCCAATATCTTTGCCGACATGGTCGAGTGGATGCACCGCCATATCGAGCGCCGCGATAGCGTCGTGCTGTCCATCCATCCGCACAACGACCGCGGCACCGGCACGGCCGCGGCCGAGTTCGCGCTGATGGCCGGCGGCGACCGCATCGAGGGCTGCCTGTTCGGCAGCGGCGAGCGCACCGGCAATGTCGACATCGTCAATATCGCGCTGAACCTCTACACCCAGGGCGTCTCGCCCGAGCTGGATTTCTCCGACATCGACGAGGTGCGCCGCTGCGCCGAGCATTGCACCCAGCTGCCGGTGCATCCGCGCCACCCGTATGCCGGCGACCTGGTCTACACCTCGTTCTCGGGCTCGCACCAGGACGCGATCAAGAAGGCCTTCGCCGCCCGCAAGGACGGCGACATCTGGGACATGCCCTATCTGCCGGTCGATCCCAAGGACCTGGGCCGCAGCTATGACGCGGTGATACGCGTCAACAGCCAGTCGGGCAAGGGCGGCATCGCCTATCTGCTGGAGGCCGAGTACGGGGTCGAGCTGCCGCGCCGCCTGCAGATCGAGTTCAGCCAGGTCGTGCAGGCCGTGATGGACGACAGCGGCAAGGAACTCAGCGCCGCCGACATCTGGGGCATCTTCGACCGCGAATACGGCATCAGCGCCGGTGCGGCCCTGCATCCGGCAATCAGCGAGTCGGCCGAGGGCCGGGTCAGCCTGCGCGCCAGCGCCGATCTGCGCGAGCGCCAGCTGCAAGTGCAAGGTGAGGGCAGCGGCCCGATCGACGCCTTCATCAACGGCTTGAACGCCCAGCTGAGCTCCGCCGTGCGCGTGCTCGACTACCACGAGCATTCGATAGGCAGCGGCGCCGACGCCAAGGCCGTGGCCTATCTGGAGCTGCGCATCGGGGACGCGCTGACACTCTTCGGTGTCGGTATCGATGCCAACATCGTCTCGGCCTCGCTGAAGGCCATCAGCTCCGGCCTGCGCCGCGCCGCCGAGCGCGGCCAGCTGCAGTTCGCCACCTCCATCACCGCCTGAACACATCCACCGGGAGCCCGCTCATGAGCCAGCAGCTGATCATTTTCGACACCACCTTGCGCGACGGCGAGCAATCGCCCGGCGCCTCGATGACCAAGGACGAGAAGCTGCGCATCGCGCGCCAGCTGGAGCGGCTCAAGGTCGATGTGATCGAGGCCGGCTTCGCGGCCTCCAGCAATGGTGACTTCGAAGCCGTCAAGGCGATTGCCGACGCGGTGCGCGAGAGCACGATCTGCTCGCTGGCGCGCGCCAATGACCGCGACATCGCGCGCGCGGCCGAGGCGTTGAAGGGCGCGGCGCGCTCGCGCATCCACACCTTCATCGCCACCAGCGAGCTCCATATGGAGAAGAAGCTGCGCATGACACGCGAGCAGGTGCTGGAGCAGGCCATCCAGGCGGTTCGCTTCGCCCGCAATCTGACCGACGATGTCGAGTTCTCGCCCGAGGACGGCTACCGCTCCGATCCGGAGTTCCTGGCCCGCGTCGTCGAGGCGGTGATCAAGGAAGGCGCGCGCACGATCAACATCCCCGACACGGTCGGCTATGCGATCCCCGAGTTGTACGGGAATTTCATCAAGACCCTGCGCGAGCGCGTGCCCAACGCCGACCAGGCGATCTGGAGCGTGCACTGCCACAACGACCTGGGCATGGCGGTGGCCAACTCGCTGGCCGGCGTGATGATAGGCGGCGCGCGCCAGATCGAATGCACGATCAACGGCCTGGGCGAGCGCGCCGGCAACTGCTCGCTGGAAGAGGTGGTGATGGCGGTCAAGACCCGGCGCGACTACTTCGGCCTGGACGTCGGCATTGACGCGACCCAGATCGTCGCGGCCTCGCGCCTGGTCTCGCAGACCACCGGCTTCGTGGTCCAGCCCAACAAGGCCGTGGTCGGCGCCAATGCCTTCGCCCATGCCTCCGGCATCCACCAGGACGGCGTGCTGAAGGCGCGCGACACCTACGAAATCATGCGGGCTGAAGACGTGGGTTGGAGTGCCAACAAGATCGTGCTGGGCAAGCTCAGCGGCCGCAATGCCTTCAAGCAGCGCCTGCAGGAGCTGGGCATTGCGCTGGAGTCCGAGGCCGAGATCAATGCCGCTTTCGTGCGCTTCAAGGACCTGGCCGACCGCAAGAACGAGATCTTCGACGAGGACATCATCGCGCTGGTGATGGACGAGTCGGTCACCGCCGAGCAGGAGCATTACCGCCTGCTGGCCCTGTCCCAGCACTCGGAAACCGGCGAGCGCCCCCATGCCAAGGTCGCTTTTGCGGCCGGCGGCGTCGAGCACCATGCCGAGAGCGACGGCAACGGCCCGGTCGACGCCAGCCTGCGTGCCATCGAGTCCAAGGTGCAAAGTGGCGCCGAACTGCTGCTCTATTCGGTCAATGCGATCACCAGCGGCAGCACAGAATCGCAGGGCGAAGTCACGGTGCGTTTGCAGCATGCCGGGCGCGTGGTGAACGGCGTTGGTGCCGACCCCGATATCGTCGTGGCCTCGGCCAAGGCATATTTGAGCGCACTGAACAAGCTGCAAAGCAAGACCGAAAGAGTCGCGGCGCAGGGCTGAACCGGGGCCGGTTGGGAACTAAGTTACGCGATGCTTCACTTTAGGAGGCGCGCATAAGTTTTTGATCTTGCCCGACTTTTTCCTTTGACCTACACTTGCGACGCAAGCATTGGGGGCTGGATTGAAGACTTTTGTGACTTTGTTGTCGAGCGCGGTGATGAGCTGCGCCCTCATGGCCGGCGGATCGCTGCTGCCGGCCCAGCAAGCCCATGCGGCCAGCGCCAGCAAGAGCAGCAGCAAGGCCGGCAAGACGGTGCGCAAGGCCAAGCCCGCCTCCCGCACGCTGCGCGCGCCGCGCAAGGCCGTGATGGCTGCCGCCCCGGCCCGGCCCTCGTTTGGCCAGATCTACGGCCTGCATGCGGTCGAAGACCCGCTCGATCTGAAGTCCAGCGTGGCCCTGGTGATGGACCAGGAGACCAACGAGGTGCTGCTGTCCAAGAATTCCCAGGCGGTGTTGCCGATCGCGTCCATCACCAAGCTGATGACGGCCCTGGTCGTCGTCGAGGCCAAGCAGCCGCTCGACGAGATGCTGACCGTCACCGACGAAGACATCGACACCGAGAAGGGCACCCGCTCGCGTCTGGCGATCGGCACCACCTTGAGCCGCAGCGAGATGCTGCATCTGGCGCTGATGTCGTCCGAGAACCGCGCCGCCAATGCGCTGGGTCGCCACTATCCCGGCGGCCTGAAGGCCTTTGTCACGGCGATGAACCAGAAGGCTCAGGCCCTGGGCATGAGCGACACCCATTACGTCGAGCCCACCGGCCTGTCCAGCCGCAATCAGAGCAGCGCCAAGGATCTGGCCGCGCTGGTGCGGGTGGCGCATGAGTTCCCGCTGCTGCGCGAGCTGTCGACCTCCAAGGAGCATCTGGTGACCCTGGGCCGTCGCCAGGTGGCTTTCCACAGCACCAACGGCCTGGTGCGCAGCGGTTCCTGGGATATCGGCCTGCAGAAGACCGGCTTCATCAACGAGGCCGGTCGCTGCCTGGTGATGCAGGTGCAGATGGCCGGCCGCAAGCTGATCCTGGTGTTCCTGGACTCGGCCGGCAAGTACTCGCGTATCGGCGATGCCGAGCGGGTGCGCAAATGGATCAGCGCCAATCCCGAAGTCAGCGCCGCGCTGCCGGGCATCTCGGGCTGAACTGAGCCCATCAGTACAAAAGCGCGCCACTGGCGCGCTTTTTTGATTGGGCGCTGGGTCAGCCGCGATAGCCCAGCGCCTGCGAGATCTGGGCGGCGGTCTCGCGCAGCCGCGCCAGCCAGCTCTCCTCCAGCCGGTCCGCCGGCGCCGAGATCGACAGACCGGCGATCAGCTTGCCCTGGTCGTCATAGATGCCGGCGGCCATGCAGCGCACGCCCAGTTCCAGCTCCTCGTCGTCGCGCGCCACGCCGCGCTGGCGCACCAGGGCCATTTCGCGCTCCAGCGCGCCGATCTCGGTCAGGCTGTTCTTGGTGTGGCCGGCCAGGCCGGTGCGGGTCGCGTAGGCGCGCACCCGCTGGGCGTCGTCGCTGGCCAGGAAGAGCTTGCCCACCGAGGTCAGGTGCAGCGGCGCCCGGCCACCGACGGCCCGCACCACCTGCATGCCCGAGCGTTCGCTGTAGGTGCGCTCGATATAGACGATCTCGTCACCCTGGCGCACCGACAGATTGACCGGCTGGTGGGTGAATTTGTGCAGCTCGCGCATAGGCCCCAGCGCCGCATCGCGCACATCCAGCCGCGCCTTGACCAGATTGCCCAGCTCCAGCAAGCGCATGCCCAGCCGATAACTACCGGCCTCGGGCCGGTCGACGAAACGGCCGATTGCCAGGTCGTTGAGAATGCGGTGCGCCGTCGAGGGGTGGAGACCGGTGGTTTCGCTGATCTGCTTCAGTGAAACGGGGTCTTGATGGCTGGCCAGAACGTCCAGCAAGGTAAAGGCGCGTTCCAGGACTTGAACTGCGGGCGTCTGCCCCTCTTTGTTTTTCATGCTTTCATTGTGCGGGATTTTGTGAATTTTCTACATGGCGAAATGAAGACAGTGGCCGCGCTGCTGGCCGGGCTGATGCTGGTGGGGCTCGCTCAGGCGCAGGCCCCGGCCCAGTCGCAATGGCTGCGGGTGCCGCCCGTGACGGGCCGGCTGACGGCCGCCGATATTGCCGTGGTGATCAACACGGCCGATCCCTATTCGGTGGCGGTGGGCGAGTACTACGCCCGGCGGCGCGGCTTGGCCGCCGAGCAGGTCCTGCGGGTCGAGCTGCCGCTGCGGCCGAGCTTGAGCCCGGCCGAGTTCGATGAGTGGCAGGCGCAGCTGCAGCGCCGCCTGCCGGGTCGGGTACAGGCACTGGCGCTGGCCTGGAGTCAGCCCTATGCTGTGGCCTGCAACTCCATCACCGGCGCGCTGGCGCTGGGCTTTCAGGCCGAGCTCTGCAAGCAGAGCTGCGCGCCTTCCAAGCCCTCGCCCTATGTGGCCTATACCGGCCACAAGCCCTTCAGCGATCTCGGCTGGCGGCCGGCCATGCTGCTGGCCGCCCGCTCGGTCGAGCAGGCCCGGGCGCTGATCGACCGCGGCGTGGCCGCCGATCACAGCCTGGCGCAGCGCGGCACGCCGCCGGTGCAGGCGGTGTTCGCCAGCACGGCCGACAAGGCCCGCAATGTGCGCGCGCCGCTGTTCCCGCCGCCGGGTCGGCTGTGGGCCTGGGGTGTCGAGGTGCGCCAGCTCGATCAGGACCAGCTGCCGCCGCTGGCCGAGGTGGTGCTCTACCAGACTGGGCTGGCCCGGGTCGAGGGCCTGGACCAGATCCCTTTCCTGCCCGGCGCGCTGGCCGATCATCTGACCTCGTCGGGCGGCCAGTTGGAGCGCACGACGGGTCCCCAGATGAGCGCGCTGGACTGGCTAGCGGCGGGGGCCACCGCCAGCCACGGCGCGGTCAGCGAACCCTGCAACCATCTGCAAAAGTTCCCGCATCCGCAGCTGCTGTTGCTGAACTATCTGCAGGGCGTCAGTGCGCTGGAGGCTTATTGGCGCAGCGTGCTCTGGCCGACGCAGAGTGTGTTCGTCGGCGAGCCGCTGGCGGCACCGTTTGCGCGTCAGCCGGATCAGCCCTGATCAGCCCTGCTGGACGGCGGCCGCAGCCGCCTGACCGGCGCGCACCGCGCCCTCCAGCGTGGCCGGGTAGGGGCCGTCGATATAGTCGCCGGCGGCCCACAGCCCCGGCGCGATCGCCGCCGGCGGGCGCCGCAGCCCCGGCGTGCAGGCAAAGGTGGCGCGCTTCTCGGCCAGTACCCGCAGCATGCTCGGCGGGCTGTGCCAGCGCAGCACCGCCAGCGCCTGGGCCAGCACCGCGCTGCCGGCCGCCTCCAGGCCGCGCTCGATCCAGGGCGCGGCGCCGCTGATCACAAAAGCGAAGCGGCCGCTGGCATGGCCGAGCTGGCCGAGGTCAAAGACAAACTGGGCCGGCGCCTCAGGGCCTTCGTGCAAGGCCAGCATCGGTGCAGGCAGCGCCGAGCCGGGGCTTTCCAGATAGACGGTCACGATGGGCTCAAAGCGCAGCCCGCGGGCCAGCGCGGCCCAGCCGGGCGCGAGCGGCTCGGCCAGGCGCGCGGCCTCGGTGGCGCTGCAGGCCAGGATCACGGCGTCGAAGCCTTCGCCATCGACCCGGCCATGGGCATCGACATGATCGACGCGCCGGCCCAGCCGCAGCTCGGCGCCGCGCGCGCGCAGCCATTGCGCCGCCGGCGCGGCCAGCAGCTCGCTCAAGGGCAGGCGCGGCAGCAGCAGGTCGGCCGAGCTGCGGCCGCTGAACAATGCATCGCGCAGCACGCGCAGAAACACCGCCGCGCTGGCCTCGGTCGCCGGCGTGTTCAGCGCGGCCACGCACAGCGGGTCGATCAGCTCCTGCCGCACCGGCGCGGGCAGGGCGCGGCACAGTGTGTCAACGCTGAGCTTCTCATCGCAGCGAAACCCCGCCAGCGCCCAGCCCAGGCTGGCGCGCAGCAGTGCCAGCCTGGCACCAAGCGGCCAGGCCCGGCACGCCAGCACCGCGCGGGTGAAGGCGATCAGCGGCGGCCCCGGCGGCAGGCGCAGGCCCTCATGCTCGGGATAACGCAGCCGCAGCGGCGCGCGCCACAGCGCCACCGCGGGGTCGACGCCGACCCGGCGCATCAGCGCCAGGCTCTCCACATAGGCGCCGATCAGGATGTGCTGGCCGTTGTCCAGCCGTGGCGGCTGCGCCAGGCTGCGCGCGCGGCCGCCCAGCTGCGGCGCCATCTCGATCAGCGTGACGCGGTGCCCGGCGTCGGTGGCCCGCACCGCCGCCGCCAGGCCGGCCCAGCCGCCGCCGATGACGGCGACGCGCTTCACCGGCCGCGCCAATTGGTCTTCATCGCGATCCAGAGCTTGCGCAACGGCGTCAGCGAGATGCGCTGATGCAGCACCTGGAACTGCTCGGCCTCGATCTCCCGCAGCAGCGCGCGGTAGATATGGGCCATCATCAGCCCGGGCTTTTGCGTGCGGCGGTCGGTCTCGGGCAGCAGCGCGAAGGCTTCGTCGTAGAGCGCATGGGCACGCCGGGCCTGGAACTGCATCAGCGCGCTGAAGCGCTCGCTATAGCCCCAGGGCTTCTCGCGCTTGAGGATCTCGTGGGCCTTGACGTCGAACTGCTGCAGCTCCGAGATCGGCAGATAGATGCGGCCGCGCCGCGCATCGTCGCCGACGTCGCGGATGATATTGGTCAGCTGCAGGGCCTGGCCCAGCTTGTGGGCGTAGGCGATGGTGGCCGGCTCGCTGCGGCCGAAGATGCCCGAGGCCACCTCGCCGACCACGCCGGCCACCAGATGGCAGTAGCGCTGCAGGCCCGGGTAGTCCAGATAGCGGGTCTGCTCCAGGTCCATCTGGCAGCCCTCGATGACCGCCATCAGATGCTCGAGCCGGATGTCGTAGTCGGCCACATGGGGCATCAGCGCCTTCATCGCCGGATGCTGGGGCGAGCCGGCAAAGGCGCCGGCCGCTTCCTTGCGCCACCAGGCCAGCTTGGTGGCGGCGATGCCGGGGTCCTGGATTTCGTCCACCACATCATCGATCTCGCGGCAGAAGGCGTAGAAGGCGGTGATCGCGGCGCGGCGCGGCGGCGGTAGAAAGAGGAAGGCGTAGTAGAAGCTCGACCCGCTCTTGGCCGCCTTGTCCTGAACGTATTGCTCGGGTGTCACTGGACCTCCATGCGAGCGTTCAGGCTCGCATTCATACGCAGGGCCCGCCACAGCATCGTGGGCAGGTCTATCGCATGCAGACGGGGGCGGGTGAGCAGGGTGGCGTGATCCATGGCCTTGATTTTCGCAAGAATGCGCAGGCCGCCTTGTACCACCAGGCGCAGCTCCCAGCCGGCCCGGCCGGGCAGGCGGTGCACCAGCGGCGCGCCCTCGTGCATCAGGCGCTCGGCCCAGTCGCACAGCTCGCGCAGCAGGGCACGGGCGGCGGGGCTGTCTTCGCAGCGCTGCAGGGCCTCGGCGCTCAGGCCGTGGCGTGCCAGGTCTTGCTGGGGCGCGTAGACGCGGCCGCGCGGGCCGTCGCGGCTCATGTCCTGCCAGAAATTGATCAGCTGCAGGCTGGAACAGATCGCGTCCGACTGGCGCAGCGCCTGCGCGTCGCCGACGCCATACAGATGCAGCAGCAGCCGGCCGACCGGGTCGGCCGAGCGACGGCAGTAATCGAGCAGCTCGGCGCGGTCGGCATAGCGGGTCTTGACCAGGTCCTGCTCGAAGGCGTCCAGCAGCGCTTCGAGCAGGGGCAGCGGCAGCCGGTGGCGCTGCAGCGCCGGGCCCAGTGGAGTGAAGACGCGGGCGGCCCAGCGCGGCGAGGGCGGCTGGCCGCGCGAGACCGCCTGCAGATCCGCGCGGTAGGCGCGCAGCTCGGCCAGGCGCTGCTCGGCCGAGGCCTCGCCTTCGTCGGCGATGTCGTCGGCGGTGCGGGCGAAGTGGTAGATCGCGGCAATGGCCGGGCGCAGGGCCGGCGGACAGAGCCAGGAAGCGACGGGAAAATTTTCGTAGTGTTCTATGCTCACGGCCGGCATTGTGTGCGCAGCCGGAGGGTGTGCCGATGCGCGAGGTCGCCAAAACAAGGCACAGCCGGGTTTGACAGGCCTCAAAGCGACAAATACATTACTGACCAATTAGTCAGTTACTGCGGCGCTGCCGGCTTTGATGAGGTTACCCATGTCCCAAGTCCAATCCCTGGGTCTGCTGCTGGCGTCGGCCCTGCTGCTGTCCGCCTGCAGCAAGCCCGCTCCCGCGCCCGAGCCCGAGCGGGCCGTGCGCACCCTGGTGGTGGCCAGTGACAGCGCCGGGCTGACCCATGAGTACGCGGCCGAGCTGCGCGCCCGCACCGAGTCGCGCCTGTCCTTCCGGGTCAGCGGCAAGCTGCTGGAGCGCCGCGTCAATCTGGGCGATACCGTCAAGCCGGGCCAGCTGCTGGCCCGCATCGATGCGCAGGACCTGCTGCTCGCCCAGGACGCGGCGCGCGCCGGCATGCAGGCCGCCCGCGTCAACCGCGACCAGGCCGGTGCCGACTACAAGCGTTTCATCGAGCTGCACCAGCAGGGCTTCATCAGCGCGGCCGAGCTGGAGCGGCGCGACGCCGCCTTCAAGGCCGCCCAGGCCCAGCTGGACCAGGCCAAGGCGCAGTCCAGCGCGCAGAGCAATCAGTCGGCCTATGCGCAGCTGACGGCCGATGCCGGCGGTGTGGTGACGGCGGTGTATGCCGAGCCGGGCATGGTGGTGGCGGCCGGCACGCCGGTGCTGCAGCTGGCCCATGCGGGGCCCAAAGACGTGGTGTTCTCGGTGCCCGAGCAGATGATCGCCAGCCTGCGCGCGGCGGCCAGCCGGCCCGGCGCGCTGACCGTCAAGCTCTGGGGCAGCGAGCAGGCGGCGCAGCCGGTGCAGCTGCGCGAGGTGTCGGCGGCGGCCGATCCGACCACGCGCACCTTCCTGGTCAAGGCCGATGCCGGCAAGCTCGATGCGCGGCTCGGCCAGACGGCGACCGTGCTGCTGGAGCTGCCCAAGCAGGCCCATGTGATCAAGCTGCCGCTGACGGCGGTGCTGGAGCAGCAGGGCAAGACCTCGGTCTGGCTGCTCGACGGCAAGACCATGACGATCAAGCTGCAGCCGATCCAGGTGGCCGGTGCCGATGGCAATGAGGTGGTTGTGTCCGGCGGGCTGGTGCCCGGCCAGGAAGTCGTGACCGCCGGTGTCCATGTGCTGACACCGGGCCTGAAGGTCAAGCGTTATGCCGAGCCCGCAGCCGCGGCCGCTTCCCGTTAAGAACAAGGCCAGGCGCGCATGAGCACTTCGACCAAGCCCTATGTGGGCTCACGCTTCAATGTGTCCCGCTGGGCCTTGGAGCATCCGGCCCTGACCCGCTATCTGATGGTGGTGCTGATGGTGATGGGCTTCGCCGCCTATTTCCAGCTGGGCCAGGACGAGGACCCGCCGTTCACCTTCCGCATCATGGTGGTCCAGGCCTTCTGGCCCGGCGCGACCGCGCAGCAGGTGGCCGAGCAGGTGACCGACAAGATCGAGAAGACGCTGCAGGAGGTGCCGCATGCCGACAAGATCCGCAGCTTCACGAAGCCGGGCGAGTCGCTGACCCTGTTCCAGCTGAAGGACAGCACGCCGGCCAAGGAGGTCGCGGGCACCTGGTATCTGGTGCGCAAAAAGGTCGGCGATATGCGCCACACCCTGCCCCAGGGGGTGCTCGGGCCGCTCTTCAATGACGAATTCGGCGATGTCTACGGCTCCATCCTGGCGCTGTCGGCCGATGGTTTCAGCCGCGAGGAGTTGCGCGAGCATGCCGACCGGGTGCGGGCCCAGCTGCTGAAGCTGCCCGATGTTGCCAAGGTCGAAACCTTTGGCGCCCAGGCGGAAAAACTCTTCATCGAGATCTCGCAGAAGCGCCTGGCCGAACTGGGCCTGGACTTCGGCCAGGTGATCAATCAGCTCGGGGCGCAGAACGCCGTCGAGGGCGCCGGCGTGCTGAATGCCGGCAGCGGCAATCTGCAGGTTCGTATCGGCGGCCAGCTCAATTCGGTGCAGGCGCTGAAGGACTTCCCGATCCGCGCGATCAATCCGGCCACCGGCATCGCCAGCAGCATCCGCCTGTCCGACATCGCGGAGATCAAGCGCGCCTATGCCGATCCGCCGTCCATCATGGTGCGCCACCAGGGCAAGGATGTGGTGGCGCTGGGCATCTCGATGTCCAAGGGCGGCGACATCATCGCGCTGGGCAAGGCCTTGCAGGCGGCCAGCGCCAAGATCCGCAAGGAGCTGCCGGCCGGCATCGAGCTGGCACAGATCCAGGATCAGCCGCAAGCGGTGACGCGCTCGGTCAACGAGTTCGTGCAGGTGCTGATTGAGGCGGTGGTGATCGTGCTGGCGGTCAGCTTCATCGCGCTGGGTCTGCACACCAAGCCGCTGCGCATCGACATCTGGCCCGGCCTGGTGGTGGCGATCACGATCCCGCTGGTGCTGGCGATCACCTTTGTGACGATGTTTTACTGGAGCGTGGGCCTGCACAAGATCTCGCTGGGCTCGCTGATCATCGCGCTGGGCCTGCTGGTCGACGACGCCATCATTGCGGTCGAGATGATGGTGCGCAAGCTCGAAGAGGGCTACGACAAGATGCACGCCGCGACCTTTGCCTACGACGCGACGGCAATGCCCATGCTGACCGGCACCCTGATCACGGCGGTGGGCTTCCTGCCCATCGGCATGGCCCAGTCGGCCACCGGCGAATACACCTTCGCGATCTTCGCGGTGACGGCGGCCGCGCTGGTGATCTCCTGGGTGGTGTCTATCTATTTCGTGCCCTATCTGGGCTCGCTGCTGCTGCGCAGCCATGTGGCCGGCGAGGGCGGGGCGCATGAGCTGTTCGACACGCCGTTCTACAACCGCTTCCGCCGCCTGGTGCTGTGGTGCGTGCAGAACCGCTGGAAGACCATCGGCATGACGGTGCTGATCTTCGCGCTGGGCCTGGTCGGCATGGGGCGGGTGCAGCAGCAGTTCTTCCCGGACTCCAGCCGCCCGGAGATCCTGGTCGACTTCACGCTGCCCGAGGGCGCGACGATAGAGCAGAGCCGCGCGATCGCGCAGCGCTTCGAGGCACGCATGATGCGCGAGCCGGGTGTCGACTCGGTCAGCACCTGGATAGGCAGCGGCGTGCCGCGCTTTTATCTGCCGCTGGACCAGATATTCCCGGCGCCCAACGTCAGCCAGGCCATCGTGCTGCCGAAGAACCTGCGCGAGCGCGAGGCCTTGCGCAAGCGCCTGCCGGCGCTGGTGGCGGCCGAGTTCCCCGAGGTGCGCAGCCGCGTCAAGCTGCTCCCCAACGGGCCGCCGGTGTCGTATCCGGTGCAGTTCCGCGTCGCCGGCAGCGATGTCGCGACCGTGCGGCTGTGGGCCGACCAGGCCAAGGCGATTCTGCGCGCCAACCCAAATATGCGGGGCGTCAACGACAACTGGAACGAGTCGGTCAAGTCGCTGCGCCTGGAGGTTGATCAGGACAAGGCGCGCGCGCTGGGCGTCAGCAGCCAGAGCCTGGCGCAGGCCTCGCGCACCCTGCTGTCCGGCAGCACGATAGGCCAGTACCGCGAGGGCGACAAGCTGATCGACATCGTGCTGCGCCAGCCGCTGGCCGAGCGCGAGGCCATCACCGATCTGGGCAATGCCTATGTGCCGACCGCCAGCGGGCGCAGCATTCCGCTGACCCAGATCGCCAAGGTCAGCTTCGAATGGGAGCCGGGTCTGCTGCAGCGCGAGGGCCGCAATTACGCGATCACCGTGCAGGGCGATGTGGCCGAGGGCCTGCAAGGAGCCACGGTCTCGGCCCAGATCTGGCCGCAGCTCAAGGAGCTGCAGGCCAAGATGCCGCTGGGCTATTCGATCGATGTGGCCGGGGCGGTGGAGGAAAGCAGCAAGGGCCAGGGCTCGATCGCGGCCGGTGTGCCCATCATGCTGTTCATCACCTTCACCTTGCTGATGCTGCAGCTGCAGAGCTTCTCGCGCTCGATGCTGGTGTTCCTGACCGGGCCGCTGGGCATTGCCGGCGTGGCGGCGGCGCTGCTGCTGCTGGACCGGCCGTTCGGCTTTGTCGCGCTGCTGGGCGTGATCGCGCTGATGGGCATGATCATGCGCAACTCGGTGATCCTGATCGACCAGATCGAGCAGGACCGCGAGCGCGGGGTGCCGGCCTGGCAGGCGATTGTCGAATCGGCCGTGCGGCGCTTCAGACCCATCGTGCTGACGGCCGCCGCCGCTGTGCTGGCCATGGTGCCCCTGTCGCGCTCGGTGTTCTGGGGGCCGATGGCCGTGGCCATCATGGGCGGCTTGATCGTCGCGACCGCGCTGACCCTGCTGGCGCTGCCGGCGATGTATGCGGCCTGGTTCCGCATCCAGCGCCCGAGCGACGCCGCGTCGCGCTTCTGACGGGCCGGGTTTACCTGGGCCAAATTTTCATGCCGGCGAGAGGCTACAATCTCCGGTTTGCCGAATTGCCACAGGGTTGAGGCGGCGCCGGGGATCTTCTTCGGCATCGACACAATCCTGGATCCACTCGCGCGGGTGGCGAAATTGGTAGACGCACCAGGTTTAGGTCCTGACGCCTTCACGGGCGTGCCGGTTCGAGTCCGGCCCCGCGCACCAGATAACTTTGTATTGAGTCAACTATGGCTGTCACCGTCGAAACCCTCGAAAAGCTCGAACGCCGCATCACGCTCACGCTGGCGGCCGCTGACATCAACAGCGAAGTCGAAACCCGTTTGAAGAAGCTGGCCCGCACGGTCAAGGCCGACGGCTTCCGCCCCGGCAAGGTGCCGATGAGCGTGGTCACCCAGCGTTATGGCTACTCGGTCCAGTACGAGGTCATGAACGACAAGCTGGGCGAGGCCTTCTCCAGCGCCGCCAACGAAGCCAAGCTGCGTGTGGCCGGCATGCCCCGCATTGCCCAGAAGGACGAGGCCGGCGAAGGCCAGATGGCATTTGACGCCACCTTCGAGGTCTATCCCGAGGTCAAGATCGGCGACCTGTCGGCCGCCGAAGTCGAGCGCATCGGCAGCGAAGTGACCGATGCCGCGATCGACAAGACCGTCGAGATCCTGCGCAAGCAGCGTCGCACCTTTGCTCAGCGCGCCGCCGCCGAGGCTGCCAGCGACGAGGACCGCGTCACGATCGACTTCGAAGGCAAGATCGACGGCGAGCCCTTCGCCGGCGGCAAGGCCGAGGCCTTCCAGTTCATCATCGGCGAAGGCCAGATGCTGGAAGCCTTCGAGAAGGCCGTGCGCGGCATGAAGTCGGGCGAGTCCAAGACCTTCCCGCTGGCCTTCCCCGAGGACTACCACGGCAAGGACGTGGCTGGCAAGGAAGCCGACTTCCTGGTGACCTTGAAGAAGATCGAGGCCCAGCACCTGCCCGAAGTGAACGAGGCCTTTGCCAAGTCGCTGGGCATCAAGGAAGCCACGGTCGAGGCGCTGCGCGCCGACATCAAGAAGAACCTCGAGCGCGAGGTCAAGTTCCGCGTGCTGGCCCGCAACAAGGGCGCCGTGATGGATGCTCTGGTGGCTTCTGCCGAGCTGGACGTGCCGAACGCGCTGATCGCCAGCGAGACCGAGCGTCTGGTGGCCAATGCCCGCGAAGACCTGAAGAAGCGCGGCATCAAGGACGCCGACAAGGCACCGATCCCCGAGGAGCTGTTCAAGCCTCAGGCCGAGCGCCGCGTGCGCCTGGGTCTGGTGGTGGCCGAGCTGGTGCGCGCCAACAGCCTGCAGGCCAAGCCCGAGCAGCTGCAAGCCCATATCGAAGAGCTGTCACAGAGCTACGAGAAGCCGGCCGAGGTGGTGCGCTGGTACCTGAGCGACCGCGAGCGTCTGGCCGAGGTCGAGGCCGTCGTGATCGAGAACAATGTGACGGACTTCGTGCTGTCCAAGGTCAAGGTCACCGACAAGGCCCTGCCGTTCGACGAGCTGATGGCGACTGCCAACTGAGCGTTGGTCTGAGCTGAGCGCAAGGGCGCCGCGCCGCAAGGCCGGCGCCTTTGCCCTTTCTGCGGCCTCCCGTCTTGAAGCGACATAATCAGCCCCAATAACAAAGCATCACTTGCGAGGAAATTCATGAGCGCGCTGGAAACAAGCAATCTGGGCATGGTGCCCATCGTCATCGAACAATCGGGCCGCGGCGAGCGCGCCTATGACATCTACAGCCGCCTGCTGCGTGAGCGCATCGTCTTCCTGGTCGGCCCGGTCAATGACGCGGTGGCCAATCTGGTGGTGGCCCAGCTGCTGTTCCTGGAAAGCGAAAATCCGGACAAGGACATTTCCCTGTATATCAACTCCCCCGGCGGCAGCGTCTCGGCCGGCATGTCGATCTTCGACACGATGAATTTCATCAAGCCCCAGGTGGCGACCCTGTGCATGGGCATGGCGGCCAGCATGGGCGCATTCCTGCTGGCGGCCGGCGCCAAGGGCAAGCGCATGTCGCTGCCCAATGCCAAGATCATGATCCACCAGCCGCTGGGCGGCGCCCAGGGTCAGGCCACCGATATCGAGATCCATGCCCGCGAGATCCTGAAGACCCGCGAGCAGCTCAATCGCATCCTGGCAGAGCGTACCGGTCAAAGCCTGGAGAAGATCCAGCTGGACACCGAGCGCGACTATTTCATGTCCGCTCCCGAGGCGCAGAGCTACGGCCTGATCGATCAGGTGCTCGAAAAGCGCCCCTGAGCTCGGGGCCGGACTCAACTGGTGCTGGATCGGGGCCCTTATCGACGCAAGGGCCCCGTCGGCGTTTGAACTATCATCCCATCAGGCACTCACGCCTGAATTTGAAGCAGATCCATGGCCGAGAAAAAAGGCAACTCCAGCGAAAAAGTCTTGTACTGCTCCTTCTGCGGCAAGAGCCAGCATGAGGTGAAGAAGCTCATCGCCGGCCCGTCGGTATTCATCTGCGACGAGTGCATCGAGCTGTGCAACGACATCATTCGCGATGAAGTGCCCGCCGACAGCACGCCGGCGCGCGCCAGCAAGTCCGATCTGCCCGTGCCCAGCGAGATCAAGGCCAGCCTCGACAACTATGTGATTGGCCAGGACGTCGCCAAGCGCACCCTGGCGGTGGCGGTCTACAACCATTACAAGCGCTTGCGCCATATGGCCGGCAACAAGGATTCGGTCGAACTGTCCAAGAGCAACATTCTCTTGATCGGCCCCACCGGCTCTGGCAAGACCTTGCTGGCCCAGACCTTGGCGCGCCTGCTGAACGTGCCTTTCGTGATCGCCGATGCGACCACGCTGACCGAGGCCGGCTATGTCGGCGAGGATGTCGAGAACATCATCCAGAAGCTGCTGCAGAACTGCAATTACGACGTCGAGCGCGCCCAGCGCGGCATCGTCTACATCGACGAGATCGACAAGATCAGCCGCAAGGCTGACAACCCCTCGATCACCCGCGATGTCTCGGGCGAGGGCGTGCAACAGGCGCTGCTGAAGCTGGTCGAGGGCACGATGGCCTCGGTGCCGCCGCAGGGCGGGCGCAAGCATCCGAACCAGGACTTCCTGCAAATCGACACGACCAACATCCTGTTCATCTGCGGCGGCGCTTTCGATGGCCTGGAGAAGGTGATCCAGAACCGCTCCGAGAAGTCGGGCATCGGCTTCGGTGCGACGGTCAAGACCAAGTCGGAGCGCCGCGTCTCCGAGGTGTTTCGCGAGGTCGAACCCGAGGATCTGATCAAGTTCGGTCTGATTCCCGAGCTTGTCGGCCGTCTGCCGGTCGTGGCCACCTTGGGCGAGCTGACCGAGGACGCGCTGGTGCAGATCCTGACCGAGCCCAAGAACGCCTTGCTGAAGCAGTACCAGCAGTTGTTCGCAATGGACGGTGTGGAGCTGGAAGTGCGACCCTCCGGCCTGGCGGCGATCGCCCGCAAGGCCCTGGCTCGCAAGACCGGTGCCCGCGGCCTGCGCTCCATCATGGAGCAGTCGCTGATCGACACCATGTTCGAACTGCCCGCCCTGGACGGTGTGGCCAAGGTGGTGCTGGACGAGCACAACATCGAGGAAGAGGCCAAACCCCTGCTCGTGTATCGCGAGCAGGCCAAGGCCAGCGCCTGATCTATCCTTCCCCTTCGGCGTCTTGCATTTACCCCCTCAGGCCGCAGATGGGCCTGAGAAAGAGAGGTTTTCATGTCCGGTCATCCCGTTCTGCCCGCCGAACCCATCACCCTGCCGCTGCTGCCGCTGCGCGATGTGGTGGTGTTCCCGCATATGGTGATCCCGCTGTTCGTGGGTCGCCCCAAGTCCATCAAGGCTTTGGAAGCCGCGATGGAAGCCGGTCGTCAAATCATGCTGGTGGCCCAGAAGGCCGCCGGCAAGGACGAACCCAAGCCCGACGATATGTTCGAGGTCGGCTGCGTCTCCAGCATTCTGCAGATGCTCAAGTTGCCCGATGGCACGGTCAAGGTGCTGGTCGAAGGCCTGCAGCGCGCCAGCACCAGCAGCATCACCGAGACCGAGGAGCATTTCGTTGCCGAGGTCGTACCGATCCCGCCGGAGGCCGATACCAAGCCCGAGGTCGAGGCGCTGCGTCGCGCGGTGACCCAGCAGTTTGACCAGTACGTCAAGCTCAACAAGAAGATCCCGCCCGAGATCCTGACCTCGATCGCCGGCATCGACGATGCCGGGCGCCTGGCCGACACCATCGCCGCGCATCTGCCGCTCAAGCTCGACGCCAAGCAGTCGGTGCTGGACCTGTCCGAGGTCGGCAAGCGCCTGGAGAAGCTGCTCGATCTGCTCGAGCACGAGGTCGATATCCTGCAGGTCGAGAAACGCATCCGCGGCCGCGTCAAGCGCCAGATGGAGAAGAGCCAGCGCGAGTACTACCTGAACGAGCAGGTCAAGGCGATCCAGAAGGAACTGGGCGACGGCGAAGAGGGCGCGGACCTCGAAGACCTGGACAAGAAGATCCAGGCCGCCCGCATGCCCAAGGAAGCGCGCAAGAAGGCCGACAGCGAGCTGAAGAAGCTCAAGCTGATGTCGCCGATGTCGGCCGAAGCCACCGTGGTGCGCAACTACATCGAGACCCTGGTCAACCTCCCCTGGAGCAAGAAGACCAAGATCAAGTACGACCTCAGCAATGCCGAAGGCGTGCTGAATGAAGACCACTACGGCCTGGACAAGGTCAAGGACCGCATCCTCGAATATCTCGCGGTGCAACAGCGCGTCGACAAGGTCAAGGCGCCCATCCTGTGCCTGGTCGGCCCCCCGGGTGTCGGCAAGACCTCGCTGGGTCAGTCCGTGGCGCGCGCCACCGGCCGCAAGTTCGTGCGCATGGCCTTGGGCGGTGTGCGGGACGAAGCCGAGATCCGCGGCCACCGCCGCACCTATATCGGCTCGATGCCGGGCAAGGTGCTGCAATCGCTGTCCAAGGTCGGCACGCGCAATCCGCTGTTCCTGCTCGACGAGATCGACAAGCTGGGCATGGACTTCCGCGGTGATCCGTCATCGGCGCTGCTGGAGGTGCTGGACCCCGAGCAGAACCACACTTTCGGCGACCATTACGTCGAGGTCGATTTCGACCTTAGCGATGTGATGTTCGTGGCTACCTCGAACTCGATGAACATCCCGCCGGCCCTGCTGGACCGTATGGAGGTCATTCGCCTGTCCGGCTACACCGAGGACGAGAAGGTCAATATCGCCCAGCGCTACTTGCTGCCCAAACAGCGCAAGAACAATGGCGTCAAGGACGAGGAGATGGACGTCACCGAGTCGGCCATCCGCGGCATCATCCGCTACTACACCCGCGAGGCTGGCGTGCGCTCGCTGGAACGCGAGATCTCCAAGATCTGCCGCAAGGTGGTGAAGAACCTGGCGCTGAAGACCGTCGAGGGCCAGGCCGTCGTCACCGAGGACAATCTCAACGACTTCCTGGGCGTGCGCAAGTACGACTTCGGCCGTGCCGAGAAGAAGAACCAGGTCGGCCAGGTGGTCGGTCTGGCCTGGACCGAGGTGGGCGGCGATCTGCTGACCATCGAGGCCACGGCGATGCCGGGCAAGGGCAACATCATCCGCACCGGTTCGCTGGGCGATGTGATGAAGGAATCGGTCGAGGCGGCCCGCACCGTCGTGCGTTCGCGCGCCCGCCGCCTGGGCATCAAGGACGAGGCCTTCGAGAAGCGCGACGTGCACATCCATGTGCCCGATGGCGCAACGCCCAAGGATGGTCCCAGTGCCGGCGCGGCGATGACGACGGCCTTTGTCTCGGCGCTGACCGGCATCCCGGTGCGTGCCGATGTGGCGATGACCGGCGAAATCACGTTGCGTGGCGAGGTCACCGCGATCGGCGGCCTGAAGGAAAAGCTGCTGGCCGCGCACCGCGGTGGCATCAAGACCGTGATGATTCCGGAAGAGAACGTCAAGGACCTGCAGGACATTCCGGAGAACGTCAAAAACCAGCTCGAGATCGTGCCGGTGCGCTGGATCGATCGGGTGCTGGAAGTGGCGCTGGAGTCGATGCCGGTGGCACTGCCTGATGAAGAGCCGGCCGTGGCGGCCAAGGCCGAAGCGGCCGTGGCGGCGCCTCCGGCGGCGACGCACTGAGATTTGAGTCATGCAAGGCCTCGAGGCCTTGCATGAGTTCTAAAATCCGGTATAGAATAGCTGCTTCAGCGCAAACGGCGCAGGACGATTGAAGAAATTCAAACATCCAGCGAGCAGTGTGTTGAAACTATGCGGGTGTAGCTCAGTTGGTAGAGCGCGACCTTGCCAAGGTCGAGGTCACGAGTTCGAGCCTCGTTACCCGCTCCAGGCATATAAATGGGAAGCCCCGGCTTCCCATTTCCATCAGTGCTTCACCAAAAGCAGTGATGGCGGTAAGAAAATCTGATTTCTAAGGCGCGGTAGCAAAGCGGTTATGCCCCGGATTGCAAATCCGGTTAGTCCGGTTCGACTCCGGACCGCGCCTCCAAGAATTCAATGCGGGTGTAGCTCAGTTGGTAGAGCGCGACCTTGCCAAGGTCGAGGTCACGAGTTCGAGCCTCGTTACCCGCTCCAGAAAACCGGCTCGCACCGGGTTCGGCCAGCAGGCTGGAACAAAATGCGGCGAATGAAATGCGGGTGTAGCTCAGTTGGTAGAGCGCGACCTTGCCAAGGTCGAGGTCACGAGTTCGAGCCTCGTTACCCGCTCCAAAATGAAAAGGGAAGCCTGATGGCTTCCCTTTCTCATTTGTGCCGCAGTGATAATGCAGCCCACGCCCGGGTGGTGAAATTGGTAGACGCAGCGGACTTAAAATCCGCCGACCTTGCGGTCGTACGGGTTCGATTCCCGTCCTGGGCACCATGCCCTTCGAGGGCCATAACGACCAACGAGGGGTGGCGGTGGGACTGTTTGCGCAAGAGTTGCTGAATCCGGGCGTCAAGAAGCGTGAGGTGTTCGGCTGGTCGATGTATGACTTCGCCAACTCCGGTTACACCACAGTGGTGCTGACGGCGGTATACAACGCTTACTTCGTCGGCGTCATCGCGCAGTCCAGCGCTTCGGCCACCTTGCTGTGGACCTCGCTGATCGCGCTGTCCAGCTTTCTCGTCATGCTGATCATGCCGGCGTTGGGGGCTTATGCCGATGCGCGCGCGGCCAAGAAGCGGCTGCTGATGCTGATGACCACTGGCTGTGTCATCTCGACGATAGGGCTGGGCCTGGCCGGTCAGGGACAACTGGCTTGGGCCGCTCTGGCGGTCGTTGTCTCCAATACCTGCTATGCCTGCGGAGAGGCCTTGATCGGGGCTTTCCTGCCCGAACTGGCGCGGCGCGATTCGCTGGGGCGGGTGTCCGGCTGGGGCTGGGCCTTCGGCTATTTCGGCGGCATGCTGGCGCTGGGCCTGAGCCTGGCCTATGTGCTGCATGCGCAGGCGGCGGGGCTGAGCGCCAGCGAGTTTGTGCCGGTGACCATGTACATCACGGCCGGTGTCTACGCGCTGGCCGCGCTGCCGACCTTTGTGCTGCTGCGCGAGCGCGCCCAGGTTCAGACGCAGCCGGCGCCGGCGCAATCGGCGCTGAATCGCCTGAAGGCGTCCTGGCAGCGGGCGCGGCGCTACCCCGATTTCATGCGCTTTCTGGCCTGTGGTGTCAGCTATCAGGCGGGCATTGCGGTGGTGATCGCCTTGGCGGCGGTCTATGCCGAGCAGACCCTGGGCTTCAAGCAGGCCGAGACCATGGCCCTGGTGTTCCTGGTCAATATCGCGTCGGCGGTCGGAGCCTTTGTTTTCGGCTATTTCGAGGATCGTGTCGGCCACAGCCGGGCCTTGAAGTTCACCCTGCTGGGCTGGGTGGCGATGATTCTGCTGGCCTTTGTCGCTCAGGGGCCGGCGTTGTTCTGGGTGGCCGCCGTGCTGGCGGGCCTGTGCATGGGCTCGAGCCAGTCCTGCGGCCGAGCGATGGTCGGTGCGCTGGCGCCGCCGGCCAGCCTGGCCGAGTTTTTCGGCCTGTGGGCTTTTGCGACCCGGCTGGCGGCCATCATCGGGCCGCTGACCTATGGCCTGGTGACCTGGCTGACGGCCGGTAACCACCGCCTGGCCATCCTCAGCACCGGCGTCTTCTTCCTGCTCGGCTGGTGGGTGTTGGCCGGCGTTAATGTGCAGCGCGGCGTGGCGGCCGCGCGCGCTTAGATACGGACCTGGCGCGTTGACGGCGTGGTTCCACCCATGGCGCTAGCGGCCAGGCGCCTCAGTATGGTGGGGTCGCCGGTGCTTTCCAGGATCAGGCTCGGCGTACCGTCGCCGGCCCAATAGCGCTGGGCCTGCTTTGCAACGGCCGCCTCGATCTTCAGCAGTTGGACCTCTGGGCCCAGTGCTTGCTGGAACAGGGGCTGGACCAGCGGGTAATGGGTGCAGCCCATCAGCACGGTGTCGACACCGGCCTCGCGCAGCGGTGCGCAGCAGCGCTCGATTAGGCCCCGCAGGGCCGGGCCGTCCAACTCACCGGTCTCGATCAGGTCGGCCAGTCCGGGGCAGGGCTGGCTGAAGACCTGCACGCCTCGGGCATGGGCCTCAATCAAGGTTTGGTAGCGCGCGCTGGCGATGGTGGCCGGTGTGGCCAGCACGCCGATGCGGCCATTGCGGCTGGCGGCCACGGCTGGCTTGATGCCGGGTTCGATGCCGACGATGGGCAACTCGGGCCAGCGCTCGCGCAAGGCGTTGACCGCGTGGGCGGTGGCCGTATTGCAGGCGACGACCAGCATCACCGCGCCTCGGTTCAGCAGGTACTCGCCGATCACCAGGCTGCGGGCGGCGATGAAGTCGCTGCTTTTCTCGCCATAGGGCGCATAAGCGGTGTCGGCCAGATAGTGCAGCGGCGCGCCCGGCAGGGCCTCGCGCAATTCGCGCAGCACGGTCAGGCCGCCGACACCGGAATCGAAAACGCCCAGGCAGGGGGAAGTGGGGCTGGAGGTGCTTGTCATCAGGTTGCGCAGTCTAGTTTGTCGGGCCGCTCGCGCCCAAGACGTCGCTAGAATAGAACGGTCGTGCTATTTTTTCGGACATTTGACGCCTGGATGACTCAGCGTTGCCGGGGCTGGCCCGTAGAATCCGATTAACGTTAACGTCAATTAGCCTTGGAGTACTTCGATGAAGGTCTTGGTTCCTGTCAAACGAGTGGTCGATTACAACGTCAAGGTGCGCGTCAAGAGCGACGGCACCGGTGTGGACATCGCCAATGTGAAGATGTCCATGAACCCCTTTGACGAGATCGCCGTCGAAGAAGCCGTGCGCCTGAAGGAAAAAGGCGTGGTCACCGAGGTGATCGCCGTCTCCTGCGGTGTGACCCAGTGCCAGGAAACCCTGCGCACCGCGATGGCCATCGGTGCCGACCGCGCCATCCTGGTCGAGACCGATGCCGAGCTGCAGCCGCTGGCCGTCGCCAAGATCCTCAAGGCCCTGGTCGACAAGGAGCAGCCGCAGCTGGTGATCCTCGGCAAGCAGGCCATCGACGACGATTGCAACCAGACCGGTCAGATGCTGGCCGCGCTGGCCGGCCTGCCGCAGGGCACCTTCGCCTCCAAGGTCGAAGTCGCCGACGGCAAGGTCTCCGTGACCCGCGAAGTCGACGGCGGCCTGGAAACCGTCAAGCTGAGCCTGCCGGCCGTGATCACGACCGATCTGCGCCTGAACGAGCCGCGCTACGTGACCCTGCCCAACATCATGAAGGCCAAGAAGAAGCAGCTCGACATCGTCAAGCCGGCCGATCTGGGCGTGGACGTGGCGCCGCGCATCAAGACCCTGAAGGTCGAGGAGCCGCCCAAGCGCAGCGCCGGCATCAAGGTGCCGGATGTGGCCACGCTGGTGAACAAGTTGAAGAATGAAGCGAAGGTGATCTGAGATGACTGCTCTGGTAATTGCTGAACACGACAACGCCTCCATCAAGGGCGCGACGCTGAACACCGTCACCGCGGCCGCCGCCTGCGGTGGTGATGTCCACGTGCTGGTCGCCGGCTCCAATGCCGCCGCCGCTGCCGCCGCCGCCGCGCAGATCGCCGGCGTCAGCAAGGTACTGCATGCCGACGCTGCCCAACTGGCCGATGGCCTGGCCGAGAACCTGGCCGCGCAAGTGGTCGCCATCGCCGGTGGCTACAGCCACATCCTGTTCCCGGCCACCGCCTCGGGCAAGAACGTTGCGCCGCGCGTTGCGGCCCTGCTGGACGTGGCCCAGCTGAGCGATGTCACCAAGGTCATCAGCGCCGATACCTTCGAGCGCCCGATCTACGCCGGCAACGCGATCGCCACCGTGCAGTCGAGCGACGCCACCAAGGTGCTGACCGTGCGAACGACCGGCTTTGACGCTGCCGCCGCTGCGGGCGGTTCGGCCGCCGTCGAAACGCTGGCCGCCGCCACCGATTCCGGCAAGAGCAGCTTCGCCGGCCGTGAAGTGACCAAGAGCGACCGCCCCGAGCTGACCGCCGCCAAGATCATCGTCTCCGGTGGCCGTGCCCTGGGCAGCAGCGACAAGTTCAACGAGGTGCTGACCCCGCTGGCCGACAAGCTCGGCGCGGCGCTGGGCGCCTCGCGCGCCGCCGTGGATGCCGGCTACGCGCCCAATGACTGGCAGGTCGGCCAGACCGGCAAGATCGTCGCGCCCCAGCTCTATATCGCCGCCGGCATCTCCGGCGCGATCCAGCACCTGGCCGGCATGAAGGACTCCAAGGTGATCGTCGCGATCAACAAGGATCCGGAAGCCCCGATCTTCTCGGTGGCCGACTACGGCCTGGAAGCCGATCTGTTCACCGCCGTGCCCGAGCTGATCAACGCCCTCTGAGCGCCCGCTCGAAACCGATGAAGGGCGCCCGACTGTCTGGTCGCGGCGCCCTTGTTGTATCTGGAGACAAGACACCATGAGCTACCGTGCCCCCGTCAAAGACATGCTGTTCAATATGCAGGAGCTTGCCGGCCTGCAGGCGCTGACCGAGATCCCGGCCTTTGCCGACTTCGGCATCGATACGGCCCAGGCCGTGCTGGAGGAATGCGCCAAGCTCAACGAGGACGTGATTGCGCCGCTGAACTTCGAAGGCGACAAGAACCCCTCCTACTTCAAGGACGGCCAGGTCTTCACGACCCCGGGTTTCAAGGAGGCTTTCCGCCAGTTCGCCGACGGCGGCTGGCAGGGTTTGCAGCACCCGACCGAATTCGGCGGCCAGGGTCTGCCCAAGACCATAGGCGCGGCCTGCGGCGAGATGATCAACAGCGCCAATGTCAGCTTCGCGCTGTGCCCGCTGCTCAGCGATGGCGCCATCGAGGCCTTGCTGACGGCCGGCAGCGATGAGCAGAAGGCCATCTACCTGCCCAATCTGGTGGCCGGCAAGTGGACCGGCACGATGAATCTGACCGAGCCGCAGGCGGGGTCAGATCTTGCCCAGGTGCGCACCCGCGCCGAACCGCAGGCTGACGGCACGTACAAGATCTTCGGCACCAAGATCTTCATCACCTATGGCGAGCACGATATGGCCGAGAACATCGTCCATCTGGTGCTGGCCCGCGTGGTCGGAGCGCCCGAGGGCGTCAAGGGCATCAGCCTCTTCATCGTGCCCAAGTTCCTGGTCAATGCGGACGGCTCGCTGGGCGCGCGCAATGACGCGCACTGCGTGTCGATCGAGCACAAGATGGGCATCAAGGCCAGCCCGACGGCGGTGTTGCAGTTCGGCGACCACGGCGGCGCGATCGGCACCCTGGTCGGCCAGGAGAATCGCGGCCTCGAGTACATGTTCATCATGATGAATGCCGCCCGTTTCGGCGTCGGCGTGCAGGGCATCGCGGTGGCCGAGCGGGCCTATCAGAAGGCGGTGAGCTACGCGCGCGACCGCGTGCAGTCGCGACCGGTCGACGGCTCGGTGGCCGGCAGCGCCGCCATCATCCATCACCCTGATGTGCGCCGCATGCTGATGACGATGCGCGCGCTGACCGAGGGCTGCCGTGCGATGTCCAGCGTGGCAGCCGCAGCCTATGACGCGGCCCACCACCATCCCGACGCCGACACCCGCAAGCAGAACCAGGCCTTCTACGAATTCATGGTGCCGCTGGTCAAGGGCTACAGCACCGAGATGAGCCTGGAGGTCACCGACCTGGGTGTGCAGGTGCATGGCGGCATGGGCTTCATCGAGGAGACCGGCGCGGCCCAGCACTACCGCGACGCCAAGATCCTGACGATTTACGAAGGCACGACCGCGATCCAGGCCAATGACCTGGTCGGCCGCAAGACCACGCGCGACGGCGGCCAGCTCGCCCGCGCCATTGCCGGCCAGATCGAGGCCACCGAAGGGCTGCTGAAACAGCGCAGCAGCGCGGCATCCAAGGCCGTGGCCAAGCGCCTGGGCGCGGCCCGCCAGGCCTATCTCGACGTGGTGGACTTTATCGCCGCCCAGGGCAAGGGCAATCCGAACGCGGCCTATGCCGGCTCGGTGCCCTATCTGATGCTGGCCGGCAATCTGGTGGCCGGCTGGCAGCTGGCGCGCGCGCTGATCGTGGCCGAGGACAAGGTCGCCGCCGGCGAGGAGGTGCCTTTCATGAGCGCCAAGATCGCGACGGCGCGCTTTTATGCCGAGCACATCCTGAGCCGCAGCTCGGGCCTGCGCGACGCCATCGTCGAAGGCGCTGACAGCGTCACCGCGCTGGCGCTGGACGCCTTCTGATCGCCCACTGACACAACGAACGGAGACCTTTGTGGCCCTGCCTCCCGTCCTGCAAAACCTGCCCCTGCCCATCATCGGTTCGCCGCTGTTCATCATCAGCAATCCCAAGCTGGTGATCGAGCAGTGCAAGGCCGGCGTCGTCGGCGCTATGCCCGCACTCAATGCCCGTCCGGCCGAGCTGCTGGATGAATGGCTCAACGAGATCACCACCGAGCTGGCGGCCTATAACAAGGCCCATCCCGACAAGCCGGCCGCGCCGTTTGCGATCAACCAGATCGTGCACAAGAGCAATGACCGCTTGGAGCACGATATGGCGCTGTGCGCCAAGTACAAGGTGCCCATCATCATCACCTCGCTGGGCGCGCGCGAGGATGTCAATGCCGCGGTGCATGCCTGGGGTGGCGTGGTGCTGCACGACATCATCAACAACAAGTTCGCGAAGAAGGCGATCGAGAAGGGCGCCGACGGCCTGATCGCGGTGGCGGCCGGGGCCGGCGGCCATGCCGGGGTCAAGAGCCCGTTCGCGCTGATCCAGGAAATCCGCGAGTGGTTCGATGGCCCGATCGCGCTGTCGGGCGCGATCGCCAGCGGCGATGCGGTGCTGGCCGCCCAGGCGATGGGCGCGGACTTCGCCTACATCGGCTCGGCCTTCATCGCGACCGAGGAGGCACGTGCCACCGAGGCTTACAAGCAGATGATCGTCGCCTCCAACAGCGATGACATCGTCTACAGCAATTTGTTCACCGGCGTGCACGGCAACTATCTGCGCGGCTCCATCGTCAACGCCGGCATGGACCCCGACAAGCTGCCCGAGAGCGACCCCAGCGCGATGAACTTCGGCGGCGACTCGAAGAAGGCCTGGAAGGACATCTGGGGCAGCGGCCAGGGCATTGGCGCGGTGCGCGAGATCGTGCCGGCACGAGCACTGGTCGAGCGACTGGCGCGCGAGTACCGGGCGGCCCGCGAGCGTCTGGTCCTGGCCTGATACGGCGCCTGCATTGAAAAAGGCCACCCTCGCAGTCCGTGTCAAAACGGCTGCGAAGGGCGCCAAGAGCAAAGCGCTCCGAGTTTCTCGGAGCGCTTTTGTTTGGGCGCGCGCGAGGTGTCCATTGGAGCGTATTGCGTGACGGTGGGCTGAACAGCCGAAGCCTTGTGTCGGACCGCAACAAACACTGGCACCGGCATCACATAGCTAGCTTTTGCAACATTTGCTGCCCACCCAGCACCGCCAGTGCCCGTTTGACGTTGTAGGCCAGTGTCGCCAACGCGATCTCCGCGCCGGCCCCCGTCAGGCCTCGCATCAGGAAGCGGGGCTTCTCGAAGATGTGGAACTTCAGGGCCGCAAACGGGTGTTCGACGGTGCAGCGGCGCAGCCTCATCGCCTGGGGTGTAGCGCGCTGGTGGATGCGCTGCAATGCCTCTTCGTAGAGATGGCGACTGAGCGTGCGCCGTGGGGCCTGCGTGCAGCGCGCCTTCATCGCGCAAGCGCCGCAATCGCCGGGCTGCGCTGCATAGATCACGACCTTACCCGCCCGATGCAACTGCTTGCGCTGCAGCAGTTTGTCTGCCGGGCAGACGTAGGCGTCAGCCTGTGCGTCGTAGGTGAAGCGGCCTTGGTCGAACAAGTCCCCCTCGCCCTGGTTGTTGACCGCGCGCTTGACGGGGACATGCACCCGCACGCCTTGATCCTCCAGCGCCTGCGCCTGTTCGCCATTGGCATAGCCCGCATCCGCCACCAGCTTGAGCTCCGTGCCGCCCAGGGTCTGCTGCGCCGATTCGCCCATGCGCTGCAGGCAGCCGTTGTCACCCGCCTGCGCGTTGACCTCGTGGGCCACGATCAGGGCATGCTCGGCGTCGACGGCGGTCTGTACGTTGTAGCCCGGGCCCTTGCCCTTGAGCACTACAGCCTCGGGCTCGGTGCTCACGTAGCGCTGCTTGTCGCTGTCCACCTTCGCCAGCTCGGCCTGCTGTAGCTGCAGCCGCGCCAGCGCCTGGCGCAGCGCCTGAGCGTCCAGCTCCGCCTCGCCTTGCTGCTGGTCGGCCGCCTCCAACTCCTGCAGGTACTGCGCAATGCGCTGCTCCAGCTTGGCCTGCAGTTCGGCCCGCTGGACCTCGTCCAGGATGGCCTTGCCGCTGGCCACGGCCTGGAACTTCGTCCCGTCCACGGCCACCCACTCTCCGCGGATCAGACCGGCTTCGGCGCAAAAGCGCACGAACTCGGCCCCGGCTCGGCGTAGCGGCTGCGCGTTGCAGCGACGGAACTCGGCAATGGTCTTGTGGTCGGGCGTGAGCCGGTGCAGCAGCCACATCAGTTCGATGTTGCGCTGGCACTCCCGCTCCAGACGCCTCGATGAGCGCAACCGATTGAGGTAGCCGTACAGGTACAACATCAGCAGGTCCGCCGGGTCGTACGGCGGGCGGCCTGTGGCCTTGCTGTGGGCTCGAGCAAAACCCAGCGCCTTCAGGTCCAGCCGCGCCACGAACGCCGCGATCACCCGGCACACATGCTCCGGTCCGATCAACTCGTCCAGCGACACCGGAAACAGGCTGCCCTGGTCTCGACTCTGTCCTTGCACGTAGCCCATAAGAACAATGCCCTGCAACTTGCGTTGCAGGGCATTGTCTTCAGGCCTTCAGCTTAGCGTCAGAGTATTGACACGGACTGCGAGGGTGGCCCTTCGCGTTGAGGCGCTGCGCTTGCTTACTTGATGTTGGTGAAGCGCGCTTCCGGGCGGTCGTCCGAGCGGTGCACGGTCGAGACGCCCTTCTTCATCGCCCAGGGGCGCATCTGGTGATGGATGGGGATGAACAGATGCTCGTCGCGCATGCGCAGCAGGGCCTCGCGGATCAGGCCGTTGCGCTTGCTGACGTCGGACTCGATCTTCATCGCATCGGTCAGCTGGTCGATCTTGGCATCGCTGATGCGGAAGTAGTTCCAGTTGCCATCGGCACCGGTGGTCTTGGTGCGCACCAGGGACTGGATGGTGTAGAGCGCGTCATAGGTCGGCACGCCCCAGCCAAACAGGAAGAGCTGGTGCTCGAAGCCCTGGATCTTGGGGCTGAAGGTCGACATCGGCTCGGTCTGCAGCCTGGCCTTGATGCCTATCCTGGCCCACATCGAGACCACCGCCTGGCAGATCTCCTCGTCGTTGACGTAGCGGTTGTTCGGGCAGTTCAGCGGCACCTCGAAGCCGTCCGCATAGCCGGCCTCGGCCAGCAGCTTCTTGGCCTTGTCGGCATCGACCTTCAGCGGCGTGTCGATGTCCGGTGTGTTGCCGTTGACGCCCGGGGCGACCATGAGACCGGCCGGCACCGACAGGCCGCGCATGATGGCGCGCTTGATCGCCTCGCGGTCGATCGCCACCGACAGAGCCTCGCGCACGCGCTTGTCCTTCAGCGGGTTCTTGCCTTTGATGTTGGAGCCGCGGATCTCGTCGCTGCCCTGGTCCATCGCGATGAAGATGGTGCGGATCTCGGTGCCTTCCAGCACCGCCAGCTTGGCGTCGTTGCGCAGCTTCTGCACGTCCTGGGTCGGCAGATCGGTCAGCAGGTCCACCTCGCCGGACAGCAGGGCCGCGACGCGGGTGGCGTCGGACTTGATCGGCGAGTAGGTGACGCTGTCGACATTGCTGGCGTTGGCAGCATCCCACCAGTCCTTGTTGGCCACCATGCTGATCTTCTGGTCGGGCTGCCAGCCGGTGATCTTGTAGGGGCCGGTGCCGTTGGTGTTGCGGGTCGCGAAGGTCTCTTCCTTGACCTTCACGTCCGGCAGGTTGACCGACTTGTTCTTCTCCGCCCAGCTCTTGCTGACCATGCGGAAGTCGACGATGTTGCGCAGCAGGATGGGGTTGGGGGCCGACAGGATGAAGTCCACCGTGTGGCTGTCGATCTTCTTGATCTCGGCGATGCCGTTCACGAAGGCCTGCAGGGTGCCCTGGGGCTGCTTGATGCGGGCCAGCGAGAACACCACGTCGTCGGCGGTGAAGGGTGTGCCGTCATGGAACTTGACACCCTTGCGCAGCTCGAAGCGCACCTGGGTCGGGCTGATGTGGGTCCACTTGGTGGCCAGCGCCGGCTCGATCTGGTAGGTCTTGCTGTAGCGGGTCAGGCCTTCATAGGCATGGGCCAGGATGGCGCTGGTGGTGCCATGGTTCTGCGAATGCGGATCCAGGGTCAGCACATCGTTCTGCGCGGCCCAGTGCAGCGGCACGGCTTGCACACCGCTGGCGGCCATCATGCCAAGCGAGAGGCCCAGCGACAGGCACAGCGCGGCCAGCTTGAACTTGCGATTCGGCATCTTCATCCTCCGTGGAATACTGAAAAGCGGGCATCCTAGCCCGGCATCCACGGAGCAGCTCTACTGACTTGCCCGGGGCCTATGCCCCGGGCAGCCTCGGCTTACTTGATGTTGGTGAAGCGCGCTTCCGGACGGTCATCCGAGCGGTGCTCGGTCGTCACATTGGCGCGCATCGCCCAGGGGCGGACCTGGTGGTGCAGCGGCACGAACAGGTACTCGTCGCGGGTGCGCAGCAAGGCTTCCCGGATCATCGCGTTGCGCTTGGGGATGTCGACCTCGGTCTTCATCGCATCGACCAGCTGGTCGATCTTGGCGTCGCTGACCTTGGAGTAGTTGAAGTTGCCGTCGGCACCGGTGGTCTTGGTGCGCACCAGCGACTGCAGCGCGTACTGCGCGTCATAGGTGGCCACGCCCCAGCCCAGCATGTACAACGAGGTGTCGAACTTCTGGAAGGTCACGCTGTGCTGGGCCATAGGCGTGGCCACCAGGCGGCCCTTGACGCCGATCTTGGCCCACATCGCGACGACCGCCTGGCAGACCTCTTCGTCGTTGACGTAGCGGTTGTTCGGGCAGTTCATCTGGATCTCGAAGCCCTCGGGGTAGCCGGCCTCGGTCATCAGCTTCTTGGCCTTCTCGACATCGACCTTGAGCGGCTGGTCGATGTCCGGCGTGTTGCCATTGACGCCCGGCGCCACCATGATGCCGGCCGGGATCGACAGGCCGCGCATGATGGTGCGCTTGATCGCCTCGCGGTCCACGGTCAGGTTCAGCGCCTCGCGCACGCGCTTGTCCTTGAAGGGGTTCTTGCCCTTGACATTGGAGCCCTTGAGTTCGTCGCTGCCCTGGTCCAGCGCCAGGAAGATGGTGCGCACCTCGGGGCCTTCGACGACCTTGAGCTTGGGGTCGGACTTGAGCTTGGCGACGTCCTGCGTCGGCAGGTCGGTCAGCAGGTCGACGTCGCCGGACAGCAGGGCGGCGACGCGGGTCGGGTCCGACTTGATCGGCAGGTAGCTGACCTCGGTGATGTTGCTGGCGCGGGCCTTGTCCCACCAGTCGGGGTTCTGCACCATCGAGATCTTCTGGTCGGGCTGCCAGCCGGTGATCTTGTAGGCGCCGGTGCCCATCACATTGCGCGAGGCGTAGTTGTCTTCCTTGGCCTTGTAGTCCTGGGTGTTGACGGTGTTGTTCTTCTCCGCCCAGGCCTTGCTCATGATGCGGAAGTCGATGATGTTGCGCAGCAGGATGGGGTTGGGCGCTTCCAGGATCAGATCGACGGTGTGGCTGTCGATCTTCTTGACCTCCTTGATGCCGGTCACATAGATCTGCATCGTGCCCTGGGGCTGCTTGATGCGGCCGAAGGAGAACACCACGTCGTCGGCGGTGAAGGGCGTGCCGTCATGGAACTTGACGCCCTTGCGCAGCTCGAAGCGCACCTGGGTCGGGCTGATGAAGGTCCACTTGGTGGCTAGGGCCGGCTCGACATCGTATTTGGTGTTGTAGCGGGTCAGACCTTCATAGGCGTGCATCAGGATCGCATTGGTGGTCGCATGGTTTTGCGAGTGCGGATCCGTCGTCAGGATGTCGTTCTGCGCTGCCCAGCGCAGCGGTACGGCATGGGCCGAGGTCGCGGCCAACAGGCCCAGGGCCAGCGAAATCGAAGCCAGCTTGAGCTGATGATTCATAGTCTGCGCACTCCACAACTGTTAGGAAGATTGATCCTAGCCCGTGGGTCTGTGCGCTGCTCTAGTGGCTTGCCCGGGTCTCAGTGCGGGCGCTGTTCGCCCGGTGCCGGCTGTACCAGCAGATCGGCATCACAACCCTTGCCGGCGGCGATCATGCGGCGCGCCCAGGCGCCGATCAGGCGGTTCAGCCAGCGCGGCCCCGGGCGGGCCCAGCCCAGGGCCGTCAGCGGCTCGATCAGCATGCCGCAGAGATAGCGGCCGCCCTCGTCCGACCAGCGCAGGGCTGCGCAGGCGCCGTGCCGACGCCGGCTCGCCAGCACGCCCACGGGGCAGGGCTCGGCCAGGCAACAGACGCCGCAGCCATTGCATGTCGCGCCCAAGGCCGGCTTGGGCGGCGCCTCGGGGTGGATGTGGATAAGCTGGCGCATGGGCCACTGTAGAGCAGAGCGTCGCAAAAAAGCCGACCCTGGGGTCGGCTGTGGTGCACGGCCGGCTTACTTCTTGACGCCCAGCTCGCGCAGCCGCTCTTCCAGATAGGCGTGGGCGGTGTAGCGGTCCGACAGCACGACCTCGTCGCGCGGGTGCAGGAACAGCGGCAGCGAGACCCGGCTCTTCTTGGCGCCGTCGCCCGTCGGGTTGACGACGCGGTGCTGGGTCGACGGGTAATAGCCCTGCGAGGCTTCCTGCAGCATGTCGCCGATATTGATGATCAGCATGCCGAAGTCGCAGGGCACGTCGAACCATTCGCCGTCCTTGCCCTGCACCTGCAGGCCCGGTTCGTTGGCGGCCGGAAGGATGGTCAAGAGATTGATATCGCCATGCGGGGCGGCGCGCAGCGAGCCGGCCGGCTCGTTGCCGGTCAGCGGCGGATAGCGCAGCACGCGCAGCAGGGTCAGCTGGCTGTCCTGGATCATCTGGGACAGCGGCTCGCGGTAATGGCGTGCGATCTCGGCCGGCGTGTAGCGCTCGACCCAGGACAGCAGTTCCTGCGCGAGGCCGTTGGCCTGGCTGTAGTACTGCATCGCATCGTCCTTGAGCGGCGCCGGAATGCGGCCCCAGGGGTAGATGTGGAAGTACTCCTTGATGTCCTTCTGGGTGAAGCCCTTGGCGGTCTCCGAGATCTCGGTGGAGAAGTAGCCGTCCTGCTTCTCCTTCGAGAAGGCGTACTGATGCTTCTCGTCGCCGTTGAAGAAACCCAGCCAGTCGGCATAGATCTTCTCGACCAGGGCCTGCTGGATCGGATGGTTGACGAGCACACCGAAGCCGGTTTCGTGCAGCGAGCGGGTGAACTGCTCGGCCGCGTCGGCGGCCCGGTAGTCGACGACTTTGACTTGCATGGGATCTCCTCGATAGTGTCCCGACGCCAAGCCATTCAATCGCGGGGCTGTGGCGCGCGAGCTGAAGTCTAGGCCAAGCCAGCGACGTTCGCAAACGTTTGCCGGCAAAGATGAAGCGATGAGCATGCCTCAGAAGAGACTTCAGTTCGAGGTCCACATGGCCGAAACTCCCGGCGTGAAAGTCTCACGATGCAAAAGCGCAGCCGGGCTCCTAGGGTTAGCCAGGAGTGCTACAGTCCGCCCCTTGAGACTTGAGGTCCTTCCCGTCCCCTTTTCTGGCAACAGTGAAGGCGGGTCGCAATCCGCCAACCGGTCGAGCCGTGTCGCGGAAGGTTTATTTACCAGCCAAATCCCTGGAAGCCGGGGTAAGAGGTGAGCGAAATGATGCAGCAATACAGGTCGAACTCGTACCTGTTCGGGGGCAATGCGCCCTACGTCGAAGAAATGTACGAGGCCTACCTCGACAACCCGGGCTCCGTGCCTGACAACTGGCGGGCGTATTTCGACGCCCTGCAGCATGTGCCTGCCACCGATGGCAGCGATGGCCGCGATGTGGCCCATGCGCCGGTGATCGAATCCTTCGCGCAGCGTGCCAAGGCCAATGCCTTCGGCAACAAGGCCTCCGGCGCCGAACTGGCCGTGGCCCGCAAGCAGGTCCACGTGCAGTCGCTGATCGCCGCCTACCGCAATGTCGGTTCGCGCTGGGCCGACCTGGACCCGCTCAAGCGCACCGAGCGCCCCAAGATTCCCGAGCTGGAGCCGGCGTTCTATGACCTGAGCGAGTCCGATATGGACATCTCGTTCAGCGCCACGAACACCTATTTCTCCAAGGCCGAGACCATGACCCTGCGCGAGATCGTGCAGGCCTTGCGTGAGACCTATTGCAGCTCCATCGGCGCGGAGTACATGCACATCACCGACCAGGTGGAGAAGCGCTGGTGGCAGGAGCGCCTGGAGTCGGTGCGCGCCAAGCCCGCCTTCTCGGCCGAGAAGAAGCAGCACATCCTCGGCCGCCTGACCGCCGCCGAAGGCCTGGAACGCTATCTGCACACCAAGTACGTCGGCCAGAAGCGCTTCTCGCTGGAAGGCGGCGAGAGCTTCATCGCCTCGATGGACGAGCTGGTGCAGCGCGGCGGTGAGATGGGCGTGCAGGAAATCGTCATCGGCATGGCCCACCGCGGCCGCCTGAACGTGCTGGTCAATACCCTGGGCAAGATGCCCAAGGATCTGTTCGCCGAGTTCGAGCACACCGCGCCCGAGGACCTGCCGGCCGGTGACGTCAAGTACCACCAGGGCTTCTCCAGCGATGTGACCAGCCCCGGCGGCCCGGTCCACCTGAGCCTGGCCTTCAACCCCTCGCACCTGGAAATCGTCAACCCGGTCGTCGAAGGCTCGGTCAAGGCCCGCATGGACCGCCGTGGCGATGCCAGCGGCGCGCAGGTGCTGCCGGTGCTGGTGCACGGCGACGCCGCCTTTGCCGGCCAGGGTGTCGTGATGGAAACGCTGGCGCTGGCCCAGACCCGCGGCTACTACACCGGCGGCACGGTGCACATCGTCATCAACAACCAGATCGGCTTCACGACCAGCGACCCGCGCGACAGCCGCTCGACGCTGTACTGCTCCGACGTCGTCAAGATGATCGAAGCCCCGGTGCTGCACGTCAACGGCGACGATCCGGAAGCCGTCGTGCTGTGCACGCAATGGGCGCTGGAGTACCGCCAGCAGTTCAAGAAGGATGTGGTCGTCGACATCGTCTGCTTCCGCAAGCTCGGCCACAACGAGCAGGACACGCCGGCGCTGACCCAGCCGCTGATGTACAAGAAGATCGCAGCCCACCCCGGCACCCGCAAGCTCTACGGCGACCGTCTGGTGGCCCAGGGCGTGCTGGGCGCCGATGGCCCGGACGCGATGTTCAAGGCCTTCCGCGCCGCGATGGACGAGGGCCGCCACACGGTGGACCCGGTGCTGACCAACTTCAAGAGCAAGTACGCGACCGACTGGTCGCCGTACCTGGGCAAGAAGTGGACCGACAGCTGCGACACCGCGCTGCCGGTGGCCGAGTTCAAGCGCCTGGCCGAGAAGATCACGACCATTCCCGCGAACTTCAAGGTGCATCCGCTGGTCGAGAAGGTGATCGCCGACCGTGCGGCCATGGGCCGTGGCGAGATCAATATCGACTGGGGCATGGGCGAGCACATGGCCTATGCCTCGCTGGTGGCCTCCGGCTATCCGGTGCGCCTGTCCGGTGAGGACTGCGGCCGCGGCACCTTTGTGCACCGCCACGCGGTGCTGCACGACCAGAACCGCGAGAAGTTCGACGAAGGCACTTACATCCCGCTGCAGAACGTCGCCGAGGGCCAGGCCCCCTTCGTCGTGATCGACTCCATCCTGTCCGAAGAGGCGGTGCTGGGCTTCGAGTACGGCTATGCCAGCGCCGACCCGGTGACCCTGACGATCTGGGAAGCCCAGTTCGGCGACTTCGTCAACGGCGCCCAGGTCGTGATCGACCAGTTCATTGCCTCCGGCGAAGTCAAGTGGGGCCGCTCCAACGGCCTGACCCTGATGCTGCCGCACGGCTACGAAGGCCAGGGCCCCGAGCACAGCTCGGCGCGCCTGGAGCGCTTCATGCAGCTGGCTGCCGACAACAATATGCAGGTGGTGCAGCCGACCTCGGCCTCGCAGATCTTCCACCTGCTGCGTCGTCAGCAGCTGCGCATGTTCCGCAAGCCGCTGATCATCATGACGCCCAAGTCGCTGCTGCGTAACAAGGACGCCACTTCGCCGATCAGCGAATTCACCAAGGGTGAGTTCAAGACCGTGATCAGCGAGCAGAACGCCGAGATCGACGCCGCCAAGGTCAAGCGCATCATCGCCTGCTCGGGCAAGGTCTATTACGACCTGGTCAAGGCGCGCGGCGACAAGAAGGACGTGGCCATCATCCGCGTCGAGCAGCTCTATCCCTTCCCGCACAAGGCCTTCTCGGCCGAGGTCAAGAAGTACCCGAACGTCACCGACATCGTCTGGTGCCAGGACGAGCCGCAGAACCAGGGTGCCTGGTTCTTCGTGCAGCACTACATCCACGAGAACATGGTGGAAGGCCAGAAGCTCGGCTACGCCGGTCGTCCGGCCTCGGCCTCGCCGGCGGTGGGTTATGCCCATCTGCACCAGGAGCAGCAGAAGGCGCTGCTGGATCAGGCCTTCGGCAAGCTCAAGGGCTTCATCCTGACGAAGTAAGTTTGTGACCGCCCCGGCCCACCGCAACAGGTGCTCAGCCGGGGCGCGACGCTTCAAGAACAGAAAGCAATAGACATCATGGCAATCGTAGAAGTCAAAGTTCCCCAGCTGTCCGAGTCCGTCGCCGAAGGCACGCTGATCTCCTGGAAGAAGAAGCCCGGCGAAGCCGTGGCCATCGATGAGATCCTGGTCGAGATCGAGACCGACAAGGTGGTGCTGGAAGTGCCGGCCCCCAGCGCCGGCGTGATGGCGCAAATCGTCAAGAACGACGGCGAGAGCGTCGTCAGCGAGGAAGTCATCGCCCGCATCGACACCGACGGCCAGGCCCAGGTCAGCCCGCTGGAAGTCAAGGCCGTCGTGACTACCTCGCCCGCCGCACCCGCACCGGCGGCCACCGGCGGCAACAAGGGCGATGTGGCCATGCCCGCCGCCGCCAAGATCCTGGCCGAGAAGGGCCTGGCCGCCACCGATGTGGCCGGCTCCGGCAAGGACGGCCGCGTCACCAAGGGTGATGCGCTGGCCGCATCGGCCAAGCCTGCTGCCGCCCCGGCCATCGCCGTGGCCGCTGCGCCGGCCGTCGCCAAGCCGCTGCCGGCCGTGGCCGCGCCGGTGGCCCCGAACCTGGGTGACCGCCCCGAGCAGCGTGTGCCGATGACACGCCTGCGCGCCCGCGTCGCCGAGCGTCTGCTGCAATCGCAATCGACCAACGCCATCCTGACCACCTTCAACGAGGTGAACATGGCGCCGGTGATGGAGATGCGCAAGAAGTTCCAGGAGAAGTTCGAGAAGGAACACGGCGTCAAGCTGGGCTTCATGAGCTTCTTCGTCAAGGCCGCCGTGGCCGCGCTGAAGAAGTACCCGGTGCTGAACGCCTCGGTCGACGGCAACGACATCGTCTACCACGGCTACTTCGACATCGGCATCGCCGTCGGCTCGCCGCGCGGCCTGGTCGTGCCCATCATCCGCAATGCCGACCAGCTGAGCTTCGCCGACATCGAGAAGACCATCGCGTCCTTCGGCCAGAAGGCCAAGGACGGCAAGCTGTCGATCGAGGAACTGACCGGCGGCACCTTCTCGATCTCCAACGGCGGTACCTTCGGCTCGATGCTGTCGACCCCCATCATCAACCCGCCGCAATCGGCCATCCTGGGCGTGCACGCGACCAAGGACCGCGCCGTCGTCGAGAACGGCCAGGTGGTGGTGCGCCCGATCAACTACCTGGCCATGTCCTACGACCACCGCATCATCGACGGCCGCGAAGCCGTGCTGGGCCTGGTGACGATGAAGGAAGCGCTGGAAGATCCGGCCCGCCTGCTGTTCGACATCTAAGCCGGAGACGAGATCCATGAGCGCTAAGCAATTCGATGTCGTCGTGATCGGCGGCGGCCCCGGCGGCTATATCGCCGCCATCCGCGCGGCCCAGCTGGGCTTCAACGTGGCCTGTGTGGACGAGTGGAAGAACGACAAGGGCGGTCCCGCTCCCGGCGGCACCTGCACCAATGTCGGCTGCATTCCGTCCAAGGCCTTGCTGCAGTCCAGCGAGCACTTCGACCACGCCAACCACCACTTTGCCGACCACGGCATCTCGGCCGACAACGTCAAGATCGACATCGCCAAGATGCTGGGTCGCAAGGACCAGGTGGTCAAGCAGAACAACGACGGCATCCTCTACCTGTTCAAGAAGAACAAGGTGAGCTTCTTCCACGGCCGCGGCTCCTTTGTCGCAGCCAAGGACGGCGGCTATGAGCTGAAGGCCGGCGACGAGACCCTGCAGGCCAAGCATGTGATCCTGGCAACCGGCTCGAACGCCCGCGCGCTGCCGGGTGCCGCCTTCGACGAGGAGAACATCCTGTCGAACGACGGCGCGCTGCGCATCGGCGCCGTGCCCAAGAAGCTGGGCGTGATCGGCTCCGGCGTGATCGGCCTGGAAATGGGTTCGGTGTGGCGCCGCCTCGGCTCCGAAGTCACCGTGCTGGAAGGTCTGCCGACCTTCCTCGGCGCGGTCGACGAGTCGGTGGCCAAGGAGGCCGCCAAGCTGTTCAAGAAGCAGGGCCTGAAGATCGAGCTCGGCGTCAAGATCGGCGAAGTCAAGTCGGGCAAGAAGGGTGTGGCTGTCGCCTACACCGACGCCAAGGGTGAGGCCCAGACGCTGGAAGTGGACAAGCTGATCATCTCGATCGGCCGGGTCCCGAACACCATCGGCCTGAATGCCGAAGCCGTGGGCCTGAAGCTCGACGAGCGCGGCGCCATCGTCGTCGACGATGACTGCAAGACCAGCCTGCCCAATGTCTGGGCGGTCGGCGATGTGGTGCGCGGCCCGATGCTGGCGCACAAGGCCGAGGAAGAGGGCGTGGCCGTGGCCGAGCGCATTGCCGGCCAGCACGGTCATGTCAACTTCAACACGATTCCCTGGGTCATCTACACCAGCCCGGAAATCGCCTGGGTCGGCCGCACCGAGCAGCAGCTGAAGGCGGACGGCGTGGCCTACAAGGCCGGCCAGTTCCCCTTCCTGGCCAATGGCCGGGCGCGTGCGCTGGGCGATACCAATGGCTTCGTCAAGTTCCTGGCCGATGCCAAGACCGACGAGATCCTGGGTGTGCACATCATCGGCCCCTTCGCCTCCGAGCTGATCTCGGAAGCCGTGGTCGCGATGGAGTTCAAGGCCTCGGCCGAGGACATCGCCCGCATCTGCCATGCGCACCCGAGCCTCAGCGAGGCGACCAAGGAAGCCGCGCTGGCCGTCGACAAGCGCACCCTCAACTTCTGATCGCCACAGGCGTTTCAAAGTGAAAGGGGCGGCCTCGGTCGCCCCTTTGCCTTGCTGGATTCCCGATGACTTCTGTGACCGAGCTCTATCAGCAAACCCTTGCCGAGCGTGGCTACACGGCCGACGCGGCGCAGCTGCGCGCGATCGCCTCGCTGCAGCGCTGCCAGGACGAATGGGCCGACTACAAGGCACGCCGCAGCAATGCGGTGACCAAGCTGCTGGTGCGCCCGCCGCTGCCGCGCGGCGTCTATATGTACGGCGGCGTGGGCCGGGGCAAGAGCTTTCTGATGGACTGCTTCTTCCAGGCCGTGCCGCTGACGCGCAAGACCCGGCTGCACTTCCACGAGTTCATGCGCGAGGTGCACCGCGAGCTGCAGGACCTCAAAGGCATTGCCGACCCGCTCGAAGAGCTGGGCAAGCGCATCGCCAAGCGCTTCCGGCTGATCTGCTTCGACGAGTTCCACGTCTCGGACGTCACCGACGCGATGATTCTGCACCGGCTGCTGGACTCGCTGTTCAAGCACCGCGTCTCCATCGTCACGACCTCGAACTTCCACCCGGACGGCCTCTATCCCAACGGCCTGCACCGCGACCGCATCCTGCCGGCCATCGAGCTGCTGAAGGACAAGCTCGAGGTCATCAATGTCGATGCTGGCACCGACTACCGGCGCCGCAGCCTGGACCATGTCGAGCTCTATCACACGCCGCTGGATGCGGCGGCCGACGCTTCGCTGAGCCAGGCCTTCGAGTCGCTGGCCGAGGCCCGCGATGAAGACCCGCTGCTGCATATCGAGCATCGCGAGCTGCGTGCGCGGCGCCGCGCCGGCGGCGTGGTCTGGTTCGATTTCCAGACCCTGTGCGGCGGCCCACGCTCGCAGAACGACTATCTGGAGCTGGCGACCCAGTTCCACACGCTGATACTCTCCAATGTGCCGGCGATGCCGCCGCGCCTGGCCAGCGAGGCGCGGCGCTTCACCTGGCTGGTCGATGTGCTGTATGACCGGCGCGTCAAGCTGCTGATCTCGGCGGCCGTGCCGCCCGAGCAGCTGTATACCGAGGGGCCGCTGGCCCATGAATTCCCGCGCACCATCTCGCGCTTGCAAGAGATGCAGAGTTCCGAATATCTTTCGCTGGCCCGCCGCGAGGTGGACACCTCGCTGACCTGAATCGCCGCCCCATGCCCAAGACCTCCTTGCTGCTGTTGAGTCTGATGCTGCTGAGTGCCGCGTCGGCTGCGTTGGCCGGCGAGCGCGAGGCGCTGGCCGAGCAGCGCCGGCACATCGAGGCCCGTCATGCCGAGGCGCTACAGGCCTGCGCGCCGCGCTTCAATGTCAATGCCTGCGAGCAGCAGGCCCGGCTTGAGCGTTCGGCGGCGCTCAAGCCGCTGCTGGCGCGTGAGCAGGAGCTGGACAGCGCCCAGCGCCAGGCGCGCGCCCAGGCCCAGCGCGAGCGGGTGCAGGCCAAGCAGCAGGCCTTTGCCAACGAGGACGGCAAGCGCATGCAGCGCTCCTTGCTGGCCGATCTGCCAAAGCCTGCTGCGGCTGCGTCCAAGCCGCATCGCGTCGTCGATGAGCAGGCCCATGGCCGCGCGGTGCAGGCCGAGATCGCGCGCGGCGAGCGCGCTGCGGAACGGCGTCGCCAGCAGGCGGCCGAGCGCGAGCAAGAGGCCCAGGCGCGGCGCGCGGCGGCACAAAAGCGTCAGCAGCAGCGTGCGCAGTCCAGCAAGCCGGCAGCCAGCCTGCCGCAGCCGACGGCAGACGAGATCGCCAAGCTGCCGCCGGCCCCCAAGCCCTAAGCCCTAAGCCCTAAGCCCTTCTCAGGCCAGCGCTTCGACCCGCACGATGGCCAACGACAGGTTGTCGCCGGCGCCGTGGGCGCGCTGGCGCGCCTTCTCGATCAGCAGCTCGGCGGCCTCGCGCGGCGGCAGGCCGTGCACTACGGTGCCCAGCTCGCGCGGGCTGAAGTAGTGCCAGAGCCCGTCGCTGCAGGCCAGCAGGCTGTCGCCGACCTGCAGCTGCTCGGTGATGTCCAGGCTGGGCGTCGGTTCCTGCACCGTGCCCAGGCAGCCGGTCAGCAGATTCGACTGCGGATGCACGGCGGCCTCGGCCTCGCTGATCTGGCCCTCGTCGATCAGGCGCTGCACAAAGGAGTGGTCCAGGCTGCGCTTGAGCATCTCGGCGCCGCGGAAATGGTAGAGCCGCGAATCGCCGGCATGCACCCAGTGGCAGCGCCGGTCCGGGCTGACCAGAAAGGCTGCCAAGGTGCTGTGCGGCTCCTCCTCGGTGGCAATGGCGGTCAGCTTGATCATCAGATGGGCTTCGGCCGCCATCTGGGCCAGGAAGTCGGCCGGCGGTTCCTCGCCGGGCACATAGCGCTCGAACAGCTGGCCGGCGGTCAGCACCACCTGGTCGGCAGCCTTGCGCCCGCCGCTCTTGCCGCCCATGCCGTCGGCCAGCACGGCCAGCAGGCAGCCGGTCTGGCGCGCATGGCTGAAGACCTCGACCTGGTCCTGCTGATAGAGGCGGTCCCCGCGATGGGTGCCGGTGGCGGCGCTGAGTCGAAATCCGGGGGAGCTACGCGTCATGGCAAAAACTATGGGTTTCGCAAAAACTATAATCGTCAACCGATGTCCAGCGTGCACTCAGCGCGCCATCCGTGCCAGCTTACCCTTTCATGGATGAACAGCTTCACTCTTTATCGCGCCGCCTGATCGAATTGCGCATGGAACACGCCGATCTGGATGTGCTGATCGATCAGCTGGCCCGGCAACAGCCGCTCGACGAGCTGGCGCTGCGACGGCTGAAGAAGCGCCGTCTGGCGCTGCGCGATCTGATTTCCCGCCTGGAGCAGGCCAATGACCCGGCCGAACCGGCCTGAACGAGGCACAGCCTGTTGAGCGAACAAGAAGCGGCGTTCCTGCGCGACCAGGACGACATCAGCGAGAAGGTCGAGAAGAGCGAGCTGGAGCAGTGGGTGGCCGCCGCCTTCGACCGTGGCGGCCCGTTGTCCCGGGCCGATCCCGGTTATTCGCCGCGCGAGCCCCAGCTGCTGATGAGCCAGGCGGTCGCCCAGGCGATGGCGCGGCGCGAGGCCCTGGTAGTGGAGGCGGGCACCGGCGTCGGCAAGACCTTTGCCTACCTGGTGCCGGCCCTGCTGTCGGGCGGCCGCGCCCTGATCAGCACCGCGACCAAGAGCTTGCAGGACCAGCTTTTCCTGCGCGATCTGCCACGCCTGTGCGAGGCCTTGCAGACGCCCACCCGCATCGCCTTGCTGAAGGGCCGCAGCAGCTATCTGTGCCTGCACCGGATGAAGCATGCGCGCCACAGCGCCGAGCTGCCGGACCGGCGCGCGGTGATGCTGCTGGCCCGCGTCGAGCAATGGGCGCAGCAGACCGTCAGCGGCGATCTGGCCGAGATGGAGGGGCTGGACGAGCGCTCGCCCATCATCCCCATCGTCAGCTCGACGCGCGACAACTGTCTGGGTTCCGACTGCCCCGAGTTCCGCGCCTGCCATGTCGTGAAGGCGCGCCGCGAGGCGATGGAGGCCGATGTGGTGGTGGTCAACCACCATCTGTTCTTTGCCGATATGGCGCTGCGCGACAGCGGTGTGGCCGAGCTGCTGCCCGGGGTTGATGTCGCGGTGTTCGACGAGGCCCACCAGCTGCCCGAGGCCGGCGTGCAGTTTCTCGGCACCTTGCTGGGCACGGGCCAGTTGCTGGACTTCGCCCGCGATGTGCTGGCCCAGGGCCTGAGCGAGGCGCGCGGCCTGCAGGACTGGCAGGGCCTGCACGCCGGGCTGGAGCGGGCCGCGCGCGAGCTGCGCCTGGCCTGCGCCGGCTCGATGAAGGAGGTGCGCGGCATTCTGAAGCTGCGCTGGCAGGAGCGTGCCGGCAAGCCCGGCTTCGCCCCCGCGCTGGGCGAGGTGGCGCGGATGGCTGATCTGGCGGTCGAGATGCTGGCCACGGTCAACGAGATCTCGCCCGACTTCGTGCGCCTGCACGAGCGCGCCCAGCAACTGGCCGAGCAGGCCCGGCATTTCGCGGCGGCGCCCGAGGCCGGCGATGTGCGCTGGATCGATCTGAGCCCGCACCAGGCGCGCTTGGTCGAGTCGCCGCTGGACATCCGCGATGCCATGCAGGAGCAGCTGGCGGGGCCACCGAAAGCCTGGATCTTCACCTCGGCGACGCTGGGCGACGATGAGCGGCTCTCCTGGTTCACCGAGCCGGCCGGCCTGGACAGCGCGCGGGTGCTGCGCGTCGGCAGCCCCTTCGACTATCCCGCACATGCGCGGCTCTACATCCCGCGCGGCTTCCCCAAGCCCAGCGAGCCCGATCACCCGCTGGAGGTGGCGGCAATGGCGGCGCGTTGTGCCCGCGCGCTGGGCGGCCGTACCTTTGTGCTGACGACCACCTTGCGCGCCTTGCAGAGCATTGGCGATGCCTTGCGTGAGGAGTTCGAGCGCGGCTTCGATGCGATCAAGGTGCTGGTCCAGGGCGCGGCGCCCAAGCGCTTGCTGCTGCAGCAGTTCATGGCCGACCCTTGTGCGGTGCTGGTCGGCTCGGCCAGCTTCTGGGAGGGCATCGATGTGCCCGGCGATGATCTGCAGTGCGTGCTGATCGACAAGCTGCCGTTCCCGCCGCCCAGCGACCCGCTGGTCGAGGCCCGTGTGCAGCGGCTCGAAGCTGCCGGCCGCAATGCCTTTGCCGAGTTCTTCATCGCCGAGGCCGCGATCGCGCTGAAGCAGGGGGGCGGCCGGCTGATACGCAGCGAGACCGACCGTGGCCTGCTGATCGTCTGCGATCCGCGCATGGCCGGCATGAACTACGGCCGGCGCCTGCGCGAGGCCTTGCCGCCGATGACGCGGCTGGCCAGCGAGGACGAGGCGCTGGACTGGCTGCGTCTGCTGGCCGCCGAGCGGGCGTAAGGGCGGGCGTAAAAAAGCCCGCTGCTGCGGGCTCTGTCTTTGGCGCTGCGGCTTACCAGACCTGCCACCAGGCGCGCTTCTTGCCGGCAAAGCCGGCGCTCAGATAGGCGCTGTCCGGGAAATTCTGCTTCAGCACGCGCTCGGCGTCGTCGCGCAGCGGCTTCAGGTTCAGCTTCTCGTAGCTCTGCATCATGATGTAGAGCGCCTCCTCGGCCGATGGTGCGCGCTGGAACTCGGTCACCGCCTGCTGGGCGCGGTTGGCCGCCGCGACATAGGCGCCGCGGGTGTAGTAGTAGCGCGCCACATGAACCTCGTAGCTGGCCAGCGTGTTGGTGATGTAGTCGACGCGCAGGCGCGAGTCGTCGGCGTACTTGGAGTCGGGGAACTGCTCGGCCACCTGCTTGAAGGCCAGCAAGGCATCGCGCGAGGCCTGCTGGTCGCGCTCCGAGATGTCCTGGCGGGCCAGGCGGCCGAACAGGCCCAGGTCCTCGTTGAAATTGACCAGGCCCTTCAGGTAGAGCGCGTAGTCCAGCGCCGCGCTCGACGGGTTGTTCTTGATGAAGCGGTCCAGCGTCACGATGGCGGCGGCGCGCTCGCCGCTGCGGTACTGGGCCCAGGCCAGATCGAGCCCGGCCTGCTGCGCCATCAGCGTGCCGGCAGCGCGGCCTTCGATGCGCTCCAGCGTCTTGATGCCGCGGTCGTAGCTGCCGCTGGCGATGTCAGCCTTGGCGTCTGCGTACAATTTGTCCAGATTGGCCTGCGAGTTCGGATCATCCGTTGGAGTGGAAGAGCAGGCCGCCAGCAAGGCCAGGGCGCCGGCCGCGACCAACGTGGCGAGCCGCGAGGCGGTTGCTGGGTTCGCCGGCGCCTGGGGGCGCTGCACGCAGTTTTCTGTCATGGTCCATGCCGGTGCCATGGCACCGAACTTCAGCTGAAATTGGAGAATTGATTATATGGTTCAGGCCTCGCCTGCCCTGGAGCTCTCGTCCGAGAGCGACGCCAGTGAAGAATTACAAGAACTCGAACAGGCGGAACAGCGCGAGGCCATGGTGGATGAGGCCGGCCATGGCCAGCGCCTGGACAAATGGCTGGTGGCGCTAGCACCGGAGTTTTCGCGCAACCATTTGCAGAGCCTGATCGAGCGCGCTCATGTGCAGATCAACGGCCAGGTCGCCACCAGCGCCTCGCGCAAGCTGCAGGCCGGCCAGCGCGTGCAGGTCGAGTTGCAGCCGACCGCCGAGAGCCGCGCCTTCCGTGCCGAGCCGCTGGCGCTGAACATCGTCTTCGAGGACGAGCATCTGATGGTGCTGGACAAGCCGCCGGCCATGGTCGTTCATCCGGCCGCCGGCAACTGGTCGGGCACGGTGATGAACGGCCTGCTCGCCCATCATCCGGCCGCCGCGACCCTGCCGCGCGCCGGCATCGTGCACCGCCTGGACAAGGACACCTCGGGCCTGATGGTGGTCGGCAAGACCCTGGAGGCGGTCACCGCGCTGAGCCGCATGATCGCGGCCCGCGAGGTGCATCGCGAGTATCTGGCGCTGACCCACGGCCGGGTGCCGGAGCAGATGACGGTCGATGCGCCGCTGCGGCGCGATCCGGCCTCGCGGGTCAAGATGGCGGTGCTGTCCAGCGGCAAGCCCTCGCGCACCGATGTCTATGGTCTGGCCCAGACCGAGATCGAGAACCGCAGCTACAGCGCCGTGCACTGTGTGCTGCACAGCGGCCGCACCCACCAGATCCGCGTCCATCTGGCCAGCAAGGGCTACCCTCTGGTGTCCGACGCGCTCTATGGCGGCGCGCCGGCTTTCGGCCTGGCGCGCCAGGCCCTGCATGCGGCGCGGCTGAGTTTTGCCCATCCGATCCAGGGGCGGTCGCTGGTATTTGATGCGCCGCTGCCACAGGATTTGGCCAATAGTTGGGCTTTGGCCGGGCTGCCGATGCCGGAGCTGCCGCCGTTGGCGGATTGAGCGCGCTACAATCGTGGCAACTTGGTTCAGCCGAGCGCGGCGGATGTCGTACCAATCCGCAGCGGCGCCTGGACCGAGGCCGTGCAGGCCATGCTCATCCCCGTGAGGGCTAGTTTGAAACCGCCCGGCCGATATGCCCCGCCTCCCATGTCGCTGAACAGGTCAGCCCCGGAGCCGGTTGCCCTGACCCGAACAGCCCGCTGAGAACAGCGACTTGATCAATGCCCGCCCGTACCGGTGAGCCAGCCGACAGCAGTCGATGAACACACAGGATGCAAAGCGCGTCCTCGAGACCGCGCTGATTTGCGCCCAGCAGCCGCTCACCTTGCGTGAGCTGCGTACCTTGTTTGCCGACGGCGTCGGCCCGGATACCTTGCGCAGCCTGCTGGACGAGCTGGTGCGCGACTGGGACGGGCGGGGCGTCGAGCTGGTGGCGGTGGCCTCGGGCTGGCGCTTCCAGAGCCGGCCGGAGCTGCGCGAGTATCTGGACCGCCTGCATCCGGAGAAGCCGCAGCGCTATTCGCGGGCCGTGATGGAGACGCTGGCCATCATTGCCTACCGCCAGCCGGTGACGCGTGGTGATATCGAGGACATCCGCGGCGTCGTGGTGTCCACACAAATTGTCAAACAGCTGGAGGACCGGGGCTGGATCGAGGTGATAGGCTATCGCGAGGCGCCGGGTCGTCCGGCCCTGTATGCAACGACCCGCCAGTTCCTTGATGACCTCGGGCTGTCCAATCTGGAGCAATTGCCCCTGTTGAGTGCCGGTGGCGAGCCGGGCCCCGAGTTGGGCCAGCTGCTGCAGGCACAGAGTTCGCTGCTGGAAGACGGCAGCCCAGAGGCGCAGGCCGTCAGCGAGCCTGCCGCCGCATCTGAATCCGAATCCGCGCCCATGGCTTCCCATGCGGGCGCTCCCGTTCCGGCTCTGCCGGACTCCGACCCTGAAGCCACCGAGAAGGTGCAAGCCGACGCATGAATTCCAACGACACCGATCCCAAGGCCGCCGAGGCCCCGAGCGACGCTCCCGAAGCCGCACCGAAGCGACGCCGTGCGCCGGCGCGCGCCAAGGCCGAGACCGTGGCCGATGCAGCGGCGCCTGAGGCTGCGGCCGAGGCCAAGCCTGTGAAGCCGCGCGCACCGCGCAAGACGGCGGCCAAGAAGGTCGACGAGGCCGTGGCCGAACCGGTGATCGAGGCGGCGGCGCCGGTCGAGGCTGCCGTGGCGGAAGAGGCTGTGGCGCCCAAGCGCCGCGCACCGCGCAAGACGGCGGTCAAGGCCGAGTCGGTCGACGCGGCGCCGGTGCAGCTGATGCTGGAGGCGGCGCCTGCCGCCGAGCCGGTCGCTGTCGATGCCGGCGAGCCCCAGGAGTCGGCAGAGAGTGCCGAGGGTGCCGAGTCTGCGGGCGAGCGCGAGCCGCGCGGCAACCGCAACCGACGTCGTGGCCGCAAGGATCGCAATGAGGCTGCCGATGGTGCCGAGCCTCGCGAAGCCCGCGAGCCCCGTCCCCCGCGTCAGGACGCCGTCGCGCCCGAGCAATTGCAGGCCGAGACGGTCGAGCGCTTCGCCCAGGTGCTGGCCGGTGAGTTCGATGCGGCCGATGAAGAGCCGGTGGCCGAGGTCGAGGAGCAGGAGGTCGAGACCAAGCGCGTGCTGGCGCCCGAGCCCGATGCGCCCAAGCTGCAGAAGGTGCTGGCCCAGGCCGGCATCGGCTCGCGCCGCGATATCGAGGACATGATTGCCGAGGGCAAGATCGAGGTGAACGGTGGGGTGGCCCATATCGGTCAGCGCATCTCCTTCGGTGACCGCGTCCATGTGGCCGGCAAGCCGATCAAGGTGCGCATCTCGCCGCCGCCGCCGCGCATCCTGGCCTATCACAAGCCGACCGGCGAAGTGGTCAGTTTCAATGACCCGGAGGGCCGTCCCACCGTGTTCCGCCACCTGCCCAAGCTCTATCAGGGCAAATGGCAGTCGGTCGGCCGGCTGGACCTGAATACCGAAGGCCTGCTGCTGTTCACCAACTCGGGTGAGCTGGCCAATCAGCTGATGCACCCGCGCTTCGGCGTCGAGCGCGAGTACGCGGTGCGCGTGCTGGGCACGCTCAGCGACGAGCAGCGCAGCCGCCTGCTGGAAGGCGTGATCATCGAGGGCCAGAAGGCCGGCTTCAAGAGCATCGAGGATGGCGGCGGCGAGGGTGTCAATCGCTGGTACCGCGTGGTCATCACCGAAGGCCGCAACCGCGAGGTGCGCAAGCTGTTCGAGGCCGTGGGTCTGGTGGTCAGCCGCCTGATCCGCATCCGCTACGGCACCGTGGTGCTGCCGCGCGGCCTCAAGCGCGGCGTCTGGGTGGAGCTGGGCGAGGACGATGTGCGCGTGATCCGTCGATTGGCCGGTGGCCCGCAGCAGCCGCGGGACGCGCAGCGCGAGTCGCGTGAGCCCCGCGAAGGTCAGGCGCCGCGTGGCGAGCGCGGTGGCCAGCCGCGCAATGAGCGCGAGCGTGGCAACGAGCGCTCGAACAATCGCCGCAGCGACGGCCGCCAGGCTGGCGTCGGCCCGCGCCCGAGCCGTCCGGAGGCGCCTCGCGAGCGTGCGCCCGAGCGCCCGTCCGAGCGTTTCAACGAGCCGCGCGCCAATGAGCGCCCGGACCGCGACGACGAGGACGGTGACGACTTCATCCCGCGCAATATCAATCCGCTGGAGCAGACCTTCGACCGCCGTTTTGCGACCGGCAGCAAGCGTATTCCGCAGGGCTTCGGTGCCGGTGGCAGCGCCCAGGACCGGGGCGGCAACCGTGGCGGCGGCAACAAGGGCGGCCCGCGCGAGCCCGATCCGATGCAGACCTCGGTCGGCTATATCGGCGGTGATGCCTTTGTGCGCCGTGGCGGCGGCGGCGGTGGTCGCTCCGGTGGCGGTGGCGGCCGCAGCGGCGGGGGCGGGGGCGGTCGCTCCGGCGGCGGTGGTGGCCGTGGCGGCGGCTTTGGCGGCCGCAACCGTTGAGTTCCCGATGCCGGCCTTCATGGGGCCGGCATCTTCAGGCATTACAATCCAAGGCTTTGCCAAGCCCAAGATTTCAGGAGAATAACCATGGCTATCGAACGTACCCTCTCTATCATCAAGCCCGATGCCGTGGCGAAAAACGTCATCGGCCAGATCTACGCCCGCTTTGAAGGCGCCGGCCTGAAGGTGGTTGCCGCCAAGATGGCACATCTGTCGCGTGGCGAGGCCGAGGCCTTCTACGCCGTGCACAAGGCACGCCCCTTCTTCAACGACCTGGTGACCTTCATGATCTCCGGCCCGGTGATGATCCAGGCGCTGGAAGGCGAAGGCGCGATTCTGAAGAATCGCGACCTGATGGGCGCCACCGACCCGAAGAAGGCCGAGAAGGGCACGATCCGCGCCGACTTCGCCGACAGCATCGATGCCAACGCCGTGCACGGCTCCGACGCTGCCGAGACGGCCGCTCAAGAGATCGCTTTCTTCTTCCCCGGCATGAATGTCTACAGCCGTTAATACGGCCCAATGCCTCTTGTGCTCTGGCCTTGAGGCTGGATCAAAGAGGTAAACAATGAACACGGCCAACCTGCTCGGTTTGACGAACCTGCTCGGTTTCGATCTGGAGGGTCTGGCCGCGTACTGCGAGCAGCTGGGTGAGAAGCGCTTTCGCGCCACCCAGCTGTTTCGTTGGATCCATCAAAAAGGCGCATCTGACTTCGCTCAGATGTCCGACCTGGCCAAGTCGCTGCGCGACAAGCTGGCCACCCGGGCGCACATCGCTGCGTTGCCGGTGATTTCCGAACATGTCTCGACCGACGGCACGATCAAGTGGCTGTTCGATGTCGGGGCTGGTGATGCGGTCGAAGCGGTGTTCATTCCCGAAGACGACCGCGGCACCCTGTGCATCTCCTCCCAGGCTGGCTGTGCGGTCGGTTGCCGCTTCTGCTCGACCGGCCACCAGGGCTTCAGCCGCAATCTCGACACGGCCGAGATCATCGCCCAGCTCTGGTTTGCCGAGCACAGCCTGCGCAAGCGCCTGAATACCGAAGAACGCGTCATCTCCAATGTCGTGATGATGGGCATGGGCGAGCCGCTGCAGAACTACAGCGCCCTGGTGCCGGCGCTGAAGATGATGCTGGACGACCATGGCTACGGCCTGTCGCGCCGTCGCGTGACGGTCTCGACCTCGGGCGTCGTGCCTATGATCGACCGGCTGCGCGACGATTGCCCGGTGGCGCTGGCCGTGTCGCTGCACGCGCCGACCGACCCCTTGCGCGACCAGTTGGTGCCGCTGAACAAGAAGTACCCGATTGCCGAGCTGCTGGAGGCCTGCAATCGCTATCTGGACAAGGCGCCGCGGGACTTCATCACCTTCGAGTACTGCATGCTGGACGGCGTCAACGATACGCCGGAGCAGGCTCAGGAACTGGTGGCCCTCCTGCGCGGTCATGTCTCCTGCAAGATCAATCTGATCCCCTTCAATCCCTTCCCGGCCTCGGGCCTGAAGCGCAGCTCGAACGAGCGCGTCAAGGCCTTTGCCGAGGTGCTGATACAGGCCGGCCTGATCACGACGATACGCAAGACCCGCGGCGACGATATCGACGCCGCCTGCGGCCAGTTGGCGGGCGAGGTGCAGGACCGCACCCGCGCCCATGTGCGCATGGTGCGGGCGCCGGTCAGCGTGGTCCGCCCGAACCGCCCCGCCTAGCTCTCCCACCAACCTCGACACCCTCAATGAACCAGCTTCTGCAGCTTTCGGTCTTTCGTGCGGCAACGATGGTGCTGTCGCTGGCCCTGCTGGCGGCCTGTGCGGGCGGCCCGCGCGGCCAGACGGCCGAGGTGCGCACCGCCTCGGATCAGACCGATGCCGACCGCCGTGCTGCGGTGCGCATCGAGCTGGCCTACGGCTACTTCTCGCGCGGCCAGTACAGCACCGCGCTGGACGAGCTCAAGCAGGCCCTGCAGGCCAAGCCGGACATGCGCGAGGCCCTGAATCTGCGCGGCCTGGTCTATGCGGCGCTGGGCGAGATTCCGCTGGCCGAGGAGAGCTTTGCGCGCGCGCTGAGCCTGAATCCGCGCGACCCCGATACGCTGCACAACTACGGCTGGTTCCTGTGCCAGCAGCGCCGCTGGCCCGAGTCCTATGCCCAGTTCGATCTGGCGCTGGCCCAGCCGCAGTACCGCGGCCCCTCGCGCTCGCTGCTGGCCAAGGGCGTCTGCGAACTGGCCGCCGGCCAGCTGCCGGCCGCCGAGAAGACGCTGGCGCGCGCCTTCGAGATCGACCCGGGCAACCCGGCCATCGCCGTCAATCTGGCCGATGTGCTGTATCGCGGCGGCCAGTTCGAGCGGGCGCGCTTCTATGTGCGCCGCGTCAATGCCCAGCCCGAGCAAAGCAGCGCGCAAAGCCTGTGGCTGGCGCTGCGCATCGAGCGACGCCTGGGCAACACCGCCTCGGTGGATGAGTTGAGCCAGCAGCTGCGGCGCGGCCATGCGCAGTCGCCCGAGGCGCTGGCCCTGGACCGGGGTCGATTTGATGAGTGAAGGGGAGCGCATGTCTTCGATCCTGAGCGAGGCCGAGGCCCCGCCGCTGGCCGTTCCGAGCCCGCAGAGCGCCGGTGCCTGGCTGCGCGCGGCACGCATGGCCCAGGGCCTGCACATCGCGGCGCTGGCGGCGCAGCTGAAGGTGCCGCAGGCCAAGCTGGAGGCCCTGGAGGCCGACCGCTACCAGGATCTGCCGGACCTGACCTTTGCGCGCGCGCTGGCCAAGGCCATGTGCCGGGTGTTGAAGGTCGATGCGGCGCCGGTGCTGGCGCTGCTGCCGCGCGGCGATGAGGCGGGCCTGGACCGCGTCTCGCGCGGGCTCAACCAACCCTTCCGCGAGCGCCCCGGGCGCGAGGACACGGTCTCGCTGGACTGGCTCAAGCGCCCGCTGGTGTGGGCGCCGGCCGGCCTCTTGCTGGCCGCGCTGGCGATCTATCTGCTGCCGACCCAGTGGCTGGGTTCGCTGGATGCCTTGGGCGGCAGCGAGGCCGAGCAGGCCGCGATCCAGCCGGCCGAGCCGGCTGCCAGCACGGTGGCCGAGACCCCGCCGCTGCCGCCCGCCGAGCTCGCGCCTTCCGCTGTGGTGCAGCCCGCCGTGGTGCAAGCGGCCCCGCCGGTGGCGAGTGCGGCAGCGCCCGTGGTGGTCCCTGCGAGTGCACCGATGCTGGCCGTCGGCCAGGTGCCGCTGAGCATCAAGACCTCGGCCGAGTCCTGGGTCGAGGTGGTCGACACCAGGGGTCAGGTCTTGTTTTCCAAGCTGATGCGCCCGGGCGAATCGGCCGCGCTGGCGGCTCAGCCGCCGCTGCGGCTGCGGGTGGGCAATGTCTCGGGCACCGAGATCACGCTGCGCGGTGCGGCCGTCGATCTGGCGGCGCAGGCCAAGGACAATGTCGCGCGACTGGAGTTGAACTGAACATGATTGACACGCAAAGCACGATTGCACAGGCCATCGAGGCGGCCAACCCGGCCGCGCGCCGTTCGCGCCAGGCCACGGTGCGCTGGGGTTCGCGTATCGTGACGGTGGGGGGCGCTGCGCCGGTGCGGGTGCAGTCGATGACCAATACCGACACGGTCGACGCGATCGGCACCGCCATCCAGATCAAGGAGCTGGCGATCGCCGGCTCGGAGATGGTGCGCATCACCGTCAACACGCCCGAGGCCGCCGATGCGGTGCCGGCGATCCGCGATCAGCTCGACCGCATGGGCATCGACGTGCCGCTGATCGGCGACTTCCACTACAACGGCCATCGCCTGCTGACCGAGCACCCGGCGATGGCGCAGGCGCTGTCCAAGTACCGCATCAATCCCGGCAATGTCGGCAAGGGCGACAAGAAGGACCGCCAGTTCGCGATGATGATCGAGGCGGCGGTCAAGTACGACAAGGTCGTGCGCATCGGTGTCAACTGGGGCAGCCTGGACCAGGAGCTGCTGGCCCAGATGATGGACGAGAACGCGCTGCGCGCCGAGCCCTGGGACGCCAAGCAGGTGATGTACCAGGCGCTGGTGCAGTCGGCCCTGAGCTCGGCCGACTATGCGCGCGAGCTGGGCCTGAACCCCGACAACATCATCATCAGCTGCAAGGTCAGCGGTGTGCAGGACCTGATCTCGGTCTATCGCGCGCTGGCCGCGCGCTGCGACTATGCGCTGCACCTGGGCCTGACCGAGGCCGGCATGGGCACCAAGGGCACGGTGGCTTCCAGCGTGGCCTTGGGCATCCTGGCCCAGGAAGGGATTGGCGACACCATCCGCGTCTCGCTGACGCCGCAGCCCGGCGAGTCGCGCACCCAGGAGGTGGTGATCGCCTCCGAGATCCTGCAGTCGCTGGGCCTGCGCGCCTTCAATCCCAGCGTCACCGCCTGCCCCGGTTGCGGCCGCACGACCAGTACCACCTTCCAGGAGCTGGCCAAGCAGATCGACGACTTCCTGCGCGCGCAGATGCCTGTCTGGCGCAGCAAGTACCCTGGCGTCGAGAACATGAAGGTGGCCGTGATGGGCTGCATCGTCAACGGCCCCGGCGAGAGCAAGCATGCCGATATCGGCATCAGCCTGCCCGGCACCGGCGAGGCCCCGGCCGCGCCCGTCTTCATCGACGGCGAGAAGGCCCTGACCCTGCGCGGCGAGAACATCGCCACCGAGTTCCACGCGCTGGTCGAGAACTACATCGAGAAGCGCTTCGGCGCCACGGCTTGAATCCATGACTGAGCAGAAGAAGATGCAGCCGCTGCAGGCGGTGAAGGGCATGAATGACATCCTGCCGCCGGAATCGGCGCGCTGGGAGTGGCTGGAGGCGAAGATGCGCAGCGTCTTGCAGCGCTATGGCTATCAGAATGTGCGCACGCCCATCGTCGAGCCGACGGCGCTGTTCGTGCGCGGCATCGGCGAGGTGACCGACATCGTCGAGAAGGAGATGTACGCCTTCGAGGACCGTGCCGACAAGCACGGCCAGGCCGAGCATCTGGCGCTGCGCCCCGAGATGACGGCCGGTGTGGTGCGGGCGATGATCGAGCACAGCTATCTGCGCGACTCCGGCCGGCGGCTCTACTACTTCGGCCCGATGTTCCGCCGCGAGAAACCGCAGAAGGGCCGCTACCGGCAGTTCCACCAGATGGGCGTCGAGGCGCTGGGCTTCAATGGCCCGGATGTCGATGCCGAGGTGATACTGATGGGCAGCCGCCTGCTGCGCGAGCTGGGCCTGGTCGAGGACGAGCATGTGCGTCTGGAGCTGAACTGCCTGGGCTCGCCGGACGAGCGCCGCGCTCACCGCGAGGCCCTGATCGCGCACCTGGAGGCGCACAAGGAACTGCTGGACGAAGACAGCCAGCGCCGCCTCTACACCAACCCGCTGCGCGTGCTGGATACCAAGAACCCGGCGCTGCAGCAGATGGCCAATGCGGCGCCTCGGCTGCTGGACTTCCTCGGCGACGCCTCGCTGGCGCATTTCAACGGCGTGCGCGCCATCCTCGATGCGGCCGGCGTCAAGTACACGATCAATCCGCGCCTGGTGCGCGGCCTGGACTATTACAACCTGACCGTGTTCGAGTGGATGACCGACAAGCTCGGCTCGCAGGGCACGGTCTGTGGCGGCGGCCGCTACGACGGCCTGATCGAGCAACTGGGCGGCAAGCCGGCGCCGGCGGTGGGCTTCGGCATGGGCCTGGAGCGCATGCTGCTGTTGCTGGAAGAGGTCGGTGCGCCGGTCGAGGTGCCGCAGCCGGATGCCTATGCCATCGTGCCCTCGGCCGAAGGCTTGCCGCAGGTGATGGTGGCGCTGGAGCAGTTGCGTGCCGCCGGCGTCTCGGTGGTCCTGCATCCGGGCCAGTCCAGCATGAAGTCGCAGTTCAAGAAGGCCGACGCCTCGGGTGCGGCTTTCGCGCTGGTGTTCGGCCCCGACGAGCTGGCCCAAGGCCTGGTGGCGGTCAAGCCGCTGCGCGACGCGGCGGCCGCCCAGTTCACCCGCAGTCTGGCCCAGGTGGCCGACTGGGCCGGTGAACTCCGGCTCAACGCATAATCGCGGCTCATTCCTTCCCCCTCTTACAAGAACACTTTCCCTCATGGCGTCTCATCTCGATCTGGAAGAACAGGAACAGCTGGACCGGCTGAAGGCCTTTTGGAAGCGCTACGGCAACCTGATCACCTGGGGCCTGACCCTGGCGCTGACGGCATTCGCGGGCTGGAATGGCTGGAACTACTGGCAGCGCGAGCAGGCCGTCAAGGCCGCCGCGATGTTCGATGAGCTGGACCGCGGCGTGCAGGCCGGCGATGCCGAGCGCGCCGGGCGCGTCTTTGCCGATATGAAGGAGCGCTTCCCGCGCACCGCCTACACCGCCCAGGCGGCGCTGCTGGCCGCCAAGGTGCAGACCGACAAGGGCCAGCTGGATGCCGCCAAGGCCAGCCTGGCCTGGGCCGCCGAGTCGGCCGGCGAGGGCGAGTACCGCGATATTGCGCGTCTGCGTCTGGCCGGCTTGCAGCTCGATGCCAAGCAGTATGACGAGGCCGCCAAGACCCTGGACGGCGTCAAGTCGGCCGACTTTGCCGCGCTGGTGGCGGATCGCCGTGGCGACCTGGCCGTGCTGCAGGCCAAGCCGGATCAGGCCAAGACCGAGTATCTGAAGGCCTATGCCGCGATGGACAAGACCCTGGACTACCGCCGCCTGATCGAGGCCAAGCTGGCCATGCTGGGCGTGACCCCGCCCGATGAGGTGGCCGCCGCCGCATCCGGAGCCGCGAAATGAGGGCCGCCGTCAAACCGCTGAGCGGCCTGCTGCTGGCCGTCGCGCTGAGCGCCTGCTCGGTCTTCAATCCTTCCAACGCACCCAAGCCGGCGCCGCTGGAGGCCGTGGCTTCTGCGGGCGCCGAGCGCGTGGTCTGGAGCCTCAAGCAGGACGGCCTGCAGTTCCCGCTGTCGATTGCGACCGCCGGCCAGCAGTTCATCGTCGCCAGCTCGGACGGCGTCGTGCAGTCGCTGCAGGCCGACAGCGGCGCGCTGCTGTGGCGCGGCGAAGCCGGTGCCAAGCTCAATGCCGGCGTCGGCAGCGACGGGCGCTTTGCCGCCGTCGTGACCCGCAACAACGAGCTGGTGGTGCTGGACGCCGGCCAGCCGGTCTGGCGCAAGACGCTGACCTCGACCGTGCGCGCCGCGCCGCTGGTGGCCGGCGAGCGCGTGTTCGTGCTGACCGTGGATCGCCAGGTGCTGGCCTTCGATGCGCTGGACGGCCGCCGCCTGTGGGATCTGCGCCGCCCCGGCGATCCGCTGACCCTGCTGCAGCCCGGCGTGATCGCGGCCTACAAGGACACGCTGGTGGTCGGGCAGGGCGCCCGTCTGGCCGGCGTCGATCCGCTGCGTGGCACTTTGCGCTGGGAGGCCAGCGTGGCCAACCCGCGCGGCACCAACGAGGTCGAGCGTCTGGCCGATCTGGTCGGCCCGCTGCTGCGCCAGGGCGAGATCCTGTGCGCCCGCGCCTTCCAGTCGGCGGTGGGCTGCGTCAATGCCGAGCGCGGCAGCGCGCTTTGGAGCCGCAATACCGGCGGCACCCAGGGTGTCGGCGGTGATGCGCAATTTGTCTTCGGTGCCGATGGTTCGGACCGCCTGACCGCCTGGAAGATCGCCAACGGCGATGTGGCCTGGACGGCCGAGCAGTTCCTGAACCGCAAGCTGAGCGCGCCGCTGAGCATGGGCAGCAGCCTGCTGATCGGCGATTTCGAAGGCTATGTGCACATCGTCGCGCGCGACACCGGCAAGACCCGCGCGCGTCTGGCCACCGATGGTTCGCCCATCGTGGCCGCACCGGTGGCCCTGGGTGGCACCGTGCTGGTCGCCACCCGCAATGGCGGTTTGTTTGCGATCAAGCCTGAATAAGGCCGAGCAAGCGCGCCGCCCAACGTCAGAGAAAAGAACAAGAAGATCATGAAACCCGTCATCGCCCTGGTCGGCCGCCCCAATGTGGGCAAGTCCACGCTGTTCAACCGCATGACCAAGAGTCGTGACGCCATCGTGGCCGACTTTGCCGGGCTGACTCGCGACCGCCATTACGGCGATGGCCGCCTGGGCGCGCGCGACTTCATCGTCATCGACACCGGCGGCTTCGAGCCCGACAGCACGACCGGCATCGTCAAGGAGATGGCCAAGCAGACCCGCCAGGCGGTGGCCGAGGCCGATGCGGTGGTCTTCGTTGTCGATGTGCGCACCGGCCTGTCGGGCCAGGATCAGGACATCGCGCGCTATCTGCGGCAGGCCAACAAGCGCATCTTCCTGGCCGTCAACAAGGCCGAGGGCATGAGCGAGTCGCCGCTGCTGGCCGAGTTCCATGAGCTGGGCATGGGCGAGCCGCATCCGATTTCGGCGGCCCATGGCCAGGGCATCCGCAGCCTGCTGGAGGCGGTGCTGGAGCCCTTCGAGTTCGAGGAGGACGAGGAGGCCGGGCCGGAAGAAGATGGCGTGATCCGCCTGGCCGTGGCTGGCCGCCCGAACGTGGGCAAGAGCACGCTGATCAACACCTGGCTGGGCGAAGAACGCCTGGTGGCCTACGACATGCCCGGCACCACGCGCGATGCGATCTCGGTCGACTTTGAGCGCAACGGCCAGAAGTTCCAGCTGATCGACACCGCCGGCCTGCGCCGCAAGGGCAAGGTGTTCGAGGCGATCGAGAAGTTCTCGGTGGTCAAGACCCTGCAGGCGATTGCCGATGCCAATGTCGTGCTGCTGCTGCTGGACGCGACCCAGGGTGTGTCCGACCAGGACGCCCATATTGCCGGCTACATCCTCGACAGCGGCCGCGCCGTGGTGCTGGCCGTCAACAAATGGGATGCGATCGACAGCTACCAGCGCGAGCAACTGCAGCGCTCGATCGAGCAGCGCCTGGCCTTTCTGAAGTTCGCGCCCATCCACAATATCTCGGCGCTCAAGCGCCAGGGCCTGGGCCCGCTGTGGAACGCGATGGCCGACGCCTACGCCTCGGCCTTCAAGAAGATGACCACGCCGGTGCTGACGCGCCTGATCCAGGAAGCGGTCGAGCACCAGACGCCCAAGCGCAGCGGCCATTTCCGGCCCAAGCTGCGCTACGCCCACCAGGGCGGCATGAATCCGCCCATCGTGATCGTCCACGGCAACTCGCTGGAGGGCATCACCGAGGTCTACAAGCGCTATCTGGAGGGCCGCATCCGCGCCCACTACAAGCTGACCGGTACGCCGCTGCGCATCGAGATGCGCTCGTCAAAGAATCCGTTCGCCGATAAAGAATAAAGACGATTCCGGCATTCGGGGCAACCCTGCTTTCCCTGTGTTAAGGTGGAAGCCTTCCAACCCAACTCCCCTTCCAACACGGAGCATATCGTGAGCAACAAAGGCCAACTCTTGCAAGATCCCTTCCTGAATCTGCTGCGCAAAGAGCATGTGCCGGTGTCCATTTACCTGGTCAACGGCATCAAATTGCAAGGGCATATCGAGTCCTTCGACCAGTACGTGGTCTTGCTGCGCAATACCGTGACGCAGATGGTTTACAAGCACGCCATTTCCACCGTGGTGCCCGGTCGCGCGGTGAATTTCCACGCTGCCGATGGCGGCGCCGGCGAAGCCACTTGAACGCGCGGGGCAGCAGCCCCATCGCAAAACCTTGAGTTCCTCCCCATCCTCCACGCTCGCGTCGCCGCCCTTAGAGGCGGCGCGCGCCATTCTCGTCGGCGTCGATTTCGGCCGTTCCTCGAGCTACGCATCGACTTTCGATCCCACCCTGGACGAGCTGGCCTTGCTGGCCGAATCGGCCGGCGACACGCCGGTGGCCAAGGTGATCGCGCGCCGCCAGGCGCCCGATGCGGCGCTGTTCGTCGGCTCCGGCAAGGCCGACGAGATCAAGCTGCTGGTGCAAGCGCACCAGGCCCACACGGTCCTGTTCGACCAGGCGATCTCGCCGGCCCAGCAGCGCAATCTGGAGCGCGTGCTCGGCGTGCCGGTGGCCGATCGCACCGCGCTGATTCTCGAAATCTTCGCGGCCCGGGCGCAAAGCCATGAGGGCAAGCTGCAGGTCGAGCTGGCGCGGCTGCAATACCTGGCCACGCGCCTGGTGCGGCGCTGGAGCCACCTGGAGCGCCAGAGCGGCGGCATCGGCATGCGCGGCGGCCCCGGCGAAGCCCAGATCGAGCTGGACCGCCGCATGATCGACGACCGCATCAAGGTCACCAAGGAGCGGCTCAAGAAGGTGCAGCGCCAGCGCACGACCCAGCGCCGCGCGCGCGAGCGCAACAGCGTGTTCCGCGTCTCGCTGGTCGGCTACACCAATGCCGGCAAGTCCACGCTGTTCAATGCGCTGGTGAAGGCGCGCGCCTATGCGGCCAACCAGCTGTTTGCGACCCTGGACACCACCACCCGCTCGCTGTACCTGGAGGCGGCCGGCGCCAGTGTCTCGCTGTCCGACACGGTGGGTTTCATCCGCGATCTGCCGCACAAGCTGGTCGAGGCCTTCAAGGCCACCTTGCAGGAGGCGGCCGAGGCCGATCTGCTCTTGCATGTGGTGGATGCCGCCAGCGCGACGCTGGACGAGCAGATGGTCGAGGTCGAGCGGGTGCTCGACGAGATCGGCGCTGCCGACATCCCGCAGATCCTGGTCTACAACAAGCAGGACATGCTGGACGAGAATCAGCGGCCGCGCGCAGCGCTGGACTGGATCGAGCGTCCGGGCGGCCTGCGGGTGCCGCGCGTGTTTGTCAGCGCGCTGACCGGCCAGGGCCTGGATGTGCTGCGGGCCCAGATCGTTGCGGCCATGGGCATCGCGCCGGCCGCAGACTTGAATGCGCAAGAGCTGACCCCATCTGAAGCAGGCGAAAGTGCGGAAAATGCCGCCACCGCCCTACAACACCAATGACAGGCAAGAGCATGAATACCTTTGAGCCCGTGAGCGCCGCCCAGCCTGGGCAGCGACTCAGCGCCCTGGCGGCAGCCACGCGAGCCCTGATCGGCGGTCTGCTGCGCCGTGACTGGCGCGAGGGCCGCCATCTGAGCAATGGCCGCAACGATGGCCCGCCGGACCTGGACGAGCTCTGGCGCGACTTCAATCGCAAGCTCAGCGGCATGTTCGGCGGCAAGGGCGGCGGCAACAACACCCCACCCAGCGGCGGCGGTGGCGGCAATGGCTTCCAGCCCGATATGAAGAGCGCCGGCATCGGCGTCGGCCTGATCGCCGGCGTCGTCGCGCTGGGCTGGCTGGGTAGCGGCTTCTACATCGTGCAGGAAGGCCAGCAGGCGGTCGTGACTTCCTTCGGCAAGTACAGCAAGACGGTCGATGCCGGCTTCAACTGGCGCCTGCCTTATCCCTTTCAGGCCAATGAAATCGTCTCGGTGACCCAGCTGCGCTCGGTCGAGGTGGGCCGCAATGCGGTGGCCCAGGCCACCGGCCTGCGCGACTCCTCGATGCTGACTCTGGACGAGAACATCGTCGACATCCGCTTCACCGTGCAGTACCGGCTGAAGGATTCGCGCGAGTACCTGTTCGAGAACCGTGGCCCCGACGAGGCGGTGATCCAGGCGGCCGAGTCGGCCGTGCGCGAAATCGTCGGCAAGAGCAAGATGGACTCGGTGCTCTACGAGCAGCGCGATGCGATCGCGGCCGAGCTGGCCAAGTCGGTGCAGAACCAGCTGGACCGGCTCAAGGCCGGCATCCTGGTGGCCAATGTCAATGTCCAGAATGTGCAGGCACCCGAGCAGGTGCAGGCCGCGTTCGACGATGCCTTCAAGGCCGGCGCCGACCGCGAGCGCCTGAAGAACGAGGGCCAGGCCTATGCCAACGACGTGATCCCCAAGGCCCAGGGCACCGCCGCGCGGCTGCGCGAGGAGGCCGAGGGCTACAAGTCGCGCGTGGTGGCGCAGGCCGAGGGTGATGCACAGCGCTTCAAGAGCGTGCTGACCGAATACCAGAAGGCGCCGGCGGTGACCCGCGACCGCCTCTACATCGACACGATGCAGCAGGTCTACTCCAATGTCAGCAAGGTGATGGTGGACAGCCGCAATGGCTCGAACCTGCTTTATCTGCCGCTGGACAAGCTGATCCAGCAGGCCGGCGGCACCGTGACCGCCTCGGTGCCGACGCCGGCCGCCGTGCCCGACAGCACGACGCCGAGCGGCAATGCCGATGTGCGTTCGCGCGACGGTCTGCGCAGCCGTGACCGTGACGGTCGTTGAGGCAAGGAAGACAACACTATGAATCGCATTGCCTCCATTGTTGCCGGCGCCCTGATCGCCTTCATGCTGGCCAGCTCGACCCTGTTCATCGTTGACCAGCGCCAGTTCGCCGTGGTCTATGCGCTGGGCGAGATCAAGGAAGTGGTCACCGAGCCGGGCCTGAAGTTCAAGATGCCGCCGCCGTTCCAGAACGTGGTGTTCCTGGATCGCCGCATCCAGACCCTGGACAGTCCCGATTCGCGCGCCATCTTCACGGCCGAGAAGAAGAGCCTGGTGATCGACTGGCTGGTCAAGTGGCGGGTTTCCGAGCCGCGCCAGTTCATCCGCAACAGCGGCACCGACATGCGCAATGTCGAGACCCGGCTGAGCCCCATCGTGCAAGCCGCCTTCAACGAGGAAGTGACCAAGCGCACCGTGCTGGCCGTGCTGGCCACCGAGCGCGAGAAGGTCATGACCGATGTGCTCAAGCGCCTGGAGGATGAGGCCAAGCAGTTCGGTATCGAGGTGGTGGACGTGCGCATCAAGCGCGTCGACTTCGCCGCCAACATCACCGACTCGGTCTACCGTCGCATGGAGTCCGAGCGCAAGCGCGTTGCCAACGAGCTGCGCTCGACCGGTGGCGCCGACGGCGAGAAGATTCGCGCCGACGCTGATCGTCAGCGCGAGGTCATCGTGGCCGAGGCCTACCGCGATGCGCAGAAGATCAAGGGTGAGGGCGATGCCAAGGCCTCGGCCCTGTATGCCGAAGCCTTTGGCCGCGATCCGCAGTTTGCCCAGTTCTATCGCTCGCTGGAGGCCTATCGCTCCAGCTTCCGCAACAAGTCGGATGTGATGGTGGTCGACCCCAGCAGCGACTTCTTCAAGGCCATGCGCGGTGGTGGCCCTGCGGCGCCCGCCAAGAGCGGCAAATAAGCCGGGCTCATGGGCGACGCCTTGCTGGGCGCGCTGGCCCTGATGCTGGTGATCGAAGGGCTGCTGCCCTTCATCAACCCCGGCGCCTGGCGCCAGGTCTTCGCCCGCATGCTGGCGATGAGCGACGGGCAGATTCGCTTCGTCGGTCTGTCCAGCATCATCGCCGGCCTGCTGCTGCTCTACGCCTTCTGGGGCTGATCCGCTGCCGCGCTCGGGCTTTCGCCGGGCGGTCGCACGGGACCGGTACAATGCCGTTTTTAACCGCCCCCTGAACTCCATGTCCTCTGCTTGGCTGCTGCCCGAGCACATCGCCGACGTGCTGCCTTCCCAGGCGCGCCGCATCGAAGAGTTGCGCCGCGAGTTGCTGGATATGGCGCGTACCTACGGCTGTGAGCTGGTGATGCCTCCCTTGCTGGAGCATCTGGATTCGCTCTTGTCCGGCACCGGTCGCGAGCTCGATCTGAAGACCTTCAAGCTGGTCGATCAGCTCTCCGGTCGCAGCCTCGGTGTACGCGCTGACACCACCCCCCAGGTGGCCCGCATCGATGCCCATCTGCTGAACCGCGCCGGCGTGACCCGCTTGTGCTACTGCGGCCCGGTGCTGCATACCCGGCCGGCCGGCCTGCACGCAACACGCGAGCCGCTGCAGTTCGGCATCGAGATCTATGGCCATGCCGGCCTGGAGGCCGATCTGGAGGTGCAGGAGCTGGCGCTGGATGCCTTGCAGCGCGCCGGCGTGCGCGATATCGCGATCGATCTGGGCGATGCACGTCTGGTTCAGGGCCTGCTCGGTGAGGTGCAGCCGGCACCGGCGGTGCTGAACGACATCGTCGCGGCGCTGGCGGCCAAGGACGCGGCCGCGCTGCGCCTGCTGACGCGCGAGCTGCCGGCCGCGGCCGGGGAGGGCCTGCAAGCCCTGCTGTCGCTGTATGGTGGCATCGAGGTGCTGGCGCAGGCGCGCGAGCGCCTGCCCAGGACGCCGGCCGTCACGGCGGCGCTGGACGATCTGCAATGGCTGGCCACGCATCTGCAGCAGACCCATCCCGAGGTCAGCCTCGGCTTCGATCTGGCCGATCTGAGCGGCTATGCCTACTACAGCGGCGTGCGCTTCGCGCTCTATGCCGCCGGCTCCAGCGACGCGGTGCTACGCGGCGGCCGCTATGACGAGGTCGGCGCGGTGTTCGGCCGGCGCCGCCCGGCCGTCGGCTTCAGCCTGGATCTGAAGGTGCTGGTGGCGCTGAGCCCGGCCAGTGCGCTGCGTGCGGCGGTGCGGGCGCCCTGGGGCGAGGACGCCAGTCTGCGCGCGGCGGTCCGCCGGCTGCGCGAGCTGGGCGAGACGGTGGTGTGCATGCTGCCTGGGCATGAGCACGAAGGCGACGAATTCGACTGCGACCGCGAACTGGTGCGCGTCGACTCTCAGTGGGTGGTGCGCGCGCTCTGAGCCGCGTGTCGCCGAAACAAACTTAGCGAGCGGGTTTTTTATGACGAACAGCGAAATAGCGCGCGGCCGTAATGTGGTCGTTGTGGGCACCCAGTGGGGTGACGAAGGCAAGGGCAAGGTGGTCGACTGGATGACCCCGCACGCCCAGGGCGTGGTGCGCTTCCAGGGCGGCCACAACGCCGGCCATACCTTGGTGATCAAGGGCGTGAAGACTGCGCTGCAGCTGATCCCGTCGGGCATCATGCGCGACGGCGTGGCCTGCTATATCGGCAACGGCGTGGTGCTGGACCCGACCCATCTGCTGGGCGAGATCGAGCGCCTGGAGAAAGCCGGCGTCGAGGTGCGTTCGCGCCTCTACATCTCCGAGTCCTGCCCGCTGATCCTGCCATTCCATGTCGAGGTCGACAAGGCCCGCGAGGCGCTGCGCGAGAGCAGCGGCAGCGGCAAGATCGGCACCACCGGCAAGGGCATCGGCCCGGCTTATGAGGACAAGGTCGCACGCCGCGCGTTGCGCGTGCAGGACCTGAAGCATCCCGAGCGTTTCGCGAAGAAGCTCAAGGAGCTGCTGGAGCTGCACAACTTTGCGCTGACCGGCTACCTGAAGGGCACGGCGCTGGAGTTCCAGCCGATCTACGACCAGGCCATGAAGATGGCCGAGGTGCTCAAGCCCATGATGGCCGACGTGGGCTATCTGATCCACAAGGCCCACCAGGCCGGCGCCAACATCCTGTTCGAAGGCGCGCAGGGCACGCTGCTGGACATCGATCACGGCACCTATCCCTATGTGACCTCGAGCAACTGCGTGGCCGGCAATGCCGCCGCCGGCGCCGGTGTCGGGCCGCAGATGCTGCACTACATGCTGGGCATCACCAAGGCCTACACGACCCGCGTCGGCTCGGGCCCGTTCCCGACCGAGCTGGAGTGGGAGAAGGAAGGCACGGTCGGCTATCACCTGGCCACCGTCGGCCAGGAGCGCGGCACCGTGACCGGCCGCGCCCGCCGCTGCGGCTGGCTCGATGCCGCCGCACTGAAGCGCTCCATCATCATCAACGGCATCAGCGGCCTGTGCATGACCAAGCTGGACGTGCTGGACGGCCTGGCCGAGGTCAAGATGTGCATCGGCTACGAGCTCAACGGCCAGATGATCGACATCCTGCCGCTGGACGCCGACGACATCCTGGCCTGCAAGCCGGTGTTCGAGACCTTCCCGGGCTGGACCGAAACGACTTTCGGCATGACCGACTGGGATGCGCTGCCGCTGAATGCGCGCCGCTATCTGGAGCGCGTGCAGGAAGTCATCGGCGCGCCGATCGCGATGGTCTCGACCGGCCCCGACCGCGACCACACCATCGTGCTGCGCCATCCCTACCAGGCCTGAGCCTGAGACGACCTGACCCCCAAAGGAGAAAAAACCCATGTTGACCGACGACGGCAAGCATTTGTACGTGTCCTGGGACGAATACCACATGCTGATCGAGCGCCTGGCGCTGAAGGTGCATGCGTCCGGCTGGGAGTTCGACCAGATCCTGTGCCTGGCCCGTGGCGGCATGCGCCCCGGCGATGTGCTGTCGCGCGTGTTCGACAAGCCGCTGGGCATCATGTCGACCAGCTCCTACCGCGCCGAGGCCGGCACGATCCAGGGGCGGCTGGACATCGCCAAGTACATCACGATGCCCAAGGGCGAGCTGGCCGGCCGCGTGCTGCTGGTCGATGATCTGGCCGACTCGGGCGTGACCCTGCGCGCCGTGGTCGAGCGCCTGCGCGGCATGCCCTCGATCAGCGAGCTGCGCTCGGCGGTGATCTGGACCAAGGGTGTGTCCAGCTACACGCCGGACTACTATGTCGAGATGCTGGAGACCAGTCCCTGGATCCACCAGCCTTTCGAGGAGTACGACGATTTGCGGCCGGATGCGCTGGCCAAGAAATTCGCCGTCTGAGACTCTGGGCCCGACGATACCGATGACAGCCAAGCCGACCTCGCAAGCATGCCGGGTCGGCTTTGTTGTATCTGCGCGCCGCTGCGCCGTGCTCGGTGGCTCGGGCTCGTTCGGAAATGAAAAAGGCCAGCACAATGTGCTGGCCTTTTATGTTTGGTGCCCAGGAGAGGACTCGAACCTCCACGGAGTTACCCGCTAGTACCTGAAACTAGTGCGTCTACCAATTCCGCCACCTGGGCTTTCAGGAAAGCAAGGATTCTATCATCAAAAATATCAAGTCCTCAAGCGCCACGCAGAGTGCGGGCGCAACGAATGCGGCGCTGCTCAGCGAGGTCGAAGGCACGGTGCAAGGCCACCGCGACGGGCATGGCTTTCTGCTGCCCGATGACGGGCCGCCGGACATCTACCTGTCCTCGCAGGAAATGCATGCGGTGATGCACGGCGACCGCTTGCGCGTGCGTATCGTGCGCATGGACAAGCGCGGCCGACCCGAGGGCCGGGTGCTGGAGATCCTGGAGCGCAAGAAGCGGCCCATCATCGGCCGCTTGCTGCTGGAGTCGGGCATCTGGATCGTGGCGCCGGAAGACCGGCGCATGGGTCAGGACATCCTGATTCCGAAGAACGGCATCGCCAATGCGGTGGCCGGTCAGGTGGTGGCGGTCGAGTTGACCGAGCCGCCATCGCTGTATTCGCAGCCGGTTGGTCGCGTGGTCGAGGTGCTGGGCGAGATCGACGATCCCGGCATGGAGATCGAGATCGCGGTGCGCAAATACGATGTGCCGCATGCCTTCAGCGCCGAGACGCTGGCGCAGGCTGCCAAGCTGCCCGACCGCTTGCGCGCGGTGGATCTGAAGCAGCGCGTCGACCTGCGCGATGTGCCGCTGGTGACCATCGACGGCGAGGACGCGCGCGACTTCGATGATGCCGTCTACTGCGAGCCGCACAAGCAGGGCCGTGGCAAGAACGCCTTCAGCGGCTGGCGCCTGCTGGTCGCGATCGCCGACGTCAGCCATTACGTCAAGCCCGGCGAGCCGCTGGACCACGATGCCTATGAGCGCGCCACCTCGGTCTACTTCCCGCGCCGCGTGATCCCGATGCTGCCGGAGAAGATCTCCAACGGCCTGTGCTCGCTGGTGCCTTACGAGGACCGCCTGTCCATGGTCTGCGACATGCTGGTCACGCAGGAGGGGGTCACGCATGCCTATCAGTTCTACCCGGCGGTGATACGCTCGCACGCGCGCTTCACCTACACCGAGGTGGCCTCGGTGCTGGCCAATACCCATGGCCCGGAAGCAGCCAAGCGCAAGGAGCTGGTGCCGCATCTGCTGCATCTGCACGAGGTCTATCGCGCGCTGCTGGCGGATCGCAAGAAGCGGGGCGCGGTGGATTTCGAGACCACCGAGACGCAAATCATCTGCGACGACAACGGCCGCATCGAGAAGATCGTGCCGCGCACCCGCAACGAGGCCCACCGCCTGATCGAGGAGGCCATGCTGGCCGCCAATGTCTGCGCGGCCGACTTCATCGCCGGCGCCAAGCACCACTCGCTGTTCCGCGTCCACGAAGGCCCGACGCCGGAGAAGCGCATCGCGCTGCAGGCCTATCTGCGCGCCTTGGGCATCGGTCTGGGCATCAGCGACGACCCCAAGCCCGGCGAGTACCAGGCCATCGCCGCAGCGACCAAGGACCGGCCCGACGCCCAGCAGATCCACAGCATGCTGCTGCGTTCGATGCAGCAGGCCGTCTACACCTCGGCCAATGCCGGCCATTTCGGTCTGGCCTACCAGGCCTACACCCACTTCACCAGCCCGATCCGGCGCTATCCCGACCTGCTGGTGCACCGGGTCATCAAGGCCATGCTGGGCGGCAAGCGCTATCTGCTCGACGCGGCCAAGATGAATGTGCCGATGCCGGCGCAGCGCCCCGGCCGCGCCAAGCCGGTCAACCCGGCCACGGTCAGCAATGATCTGGAGCGCTGGGAGGTTGTCGGTGCGCATTGCAGTGCCAACGAGCGCCGCGCCGACGAGGCCTCGCGCGATGTCGAGGCCTGGCTCAAATGCCGCTATATGCGCGAGCATCTGGGCGAGGAGTTCAGCGGCACCGTCAACGCGGTAACCAGCTTCGGTCTGTTTGTGCAGCTCGATGCCCTCTATGTCGAGGGCCTGATCCACATCACCGAGCTGGGCGGCGAGTACTACCGCTTCGACGAGGTGCGCCAGGAGTTGCGCGGCGAGCGCACCGGCATCCGCTACGCGACCGGCGCCAAGGTGCGGGTGCAGGTCAGCCGCGTCGACCTGGACGGCCGCAAGATCGACTTCCGCCTGGTGCAGGACACGGACGAGGCGCGCCTGGTGGCGCGGGCACTGCGCGACAAGGGCGCCAGCGACCGGGCCGCAGCGCTCGCGCCCGAATCGGCCAGCGAGGCTCTGGAGCAGGTGCGTCGCCAGGATCGTGAGCTCAAGGCCGAGCTCAGGGCGGGGCGCAAGGCGGGTGGCAAGAGCGGAGGCAAGGGCGCCAAGTCGCTGGCTCATCCGGTCAAGGCGGCGCGCAAGACGGCGCGCTCCGGCAGCGCCAAGAGCACCGAGACGCGCAAGCGCCGCTGAGCGGCCTCAGTCGCTGGCGTGCAGCGCGTGCATGCCCTCGATCAGATCGGCGGCCCTCAGCGGGCCGCTTTTTTGTGCATCGCCCGCCAGCCCGTGCCAGCAGGCGGCGGCGCAGGCGAGGGTGTGGGTGGCGGCCGGGTCGTCGCCGCGATACTGTGCCCACAGGCCGCCCAGCCAGCCGGCCAGCACATCACCGGTGCCGGCCGTCGCCAGCGCGGCACTGCCGCTGCTGTTGATGGCCGGCATTTGATGCGGGCTGGCGATCACCGTGCCCGAGCCTTTCAGCAACACGGTGCAGCCGAATTCCAGGCTCAGCGCCTGCGCGGCGCCGAGCCGGTCGGCTTGCACCTGGGCGGTATCGGATTGCAGCAGTCGCGCTGCCTCCAGCGGGTGTGGGGTCAGCAGGCTGGGGTGAGCCAGGGTCTGGCGCGCACGCAGCAACTGGCGCAGATGGGTGTCGGCGGCGATGGCATTGAGCGCGTCGGCATCGAGCACCAGGCGGCGTGCGTGCCGCAGCAGATCGGGCAAGGGGGCCGCGATCGCCGCGCCGCCGCCACAGCCCGCCACCACGATATGGCGCTGCCAGCTGTCCGGAAACTGCAGCAGCGATTCCGACCAGCTCATCAGCTCGGGCCGGTCCTGCGGCGCAGCGATATTGGCCTCGGCCTGCAGCAGGCAGGCGTAGACGCGGCCGGCGCCCGCCGCCAGGGCCGCGCGCGCTGCCAGCCAGGCGGCGCCGCGCATGCCGGTGGCGCCGCCGACCACCAGCACATCGCCCCAGCTGCCCTTGTGACTGGCGTGCCCGCGCGGTCCGCTGAGCCGTCGCCAGTCGCGCAAGGCCTGTCGCCCCAGCAGCCGCGCATCGGCGCTGCCGGCCGGTGCTTGGCCCAAATCGTCCCACCAGATCTCGCCGCACAGGCTGCGGCCCTCGGCCGTGAACAGGCCGGGCTTCAAGCTCAGCAGCGCCAGCGTGTGCTGCGCCTGCACGCTCAGTGAGGCTCGGCCGCTGTCGCCATCCATGCCGCTGGGCAAGTCCACCGCCAGCGTCGGGGCAGGGTGGTGGTTGATCAAGCGAATCGCCTCGGCGGCGGCGCCGTCGGGAGTGCGGCTCAGCCCCAGGCCCAGCAGGGCGTCGATCAGCAGATCGGCCTTGGGCGGGCTGGTCGGCAGCACCGTCTCGATCGCCAGGCCGGCCGCCTGCGCCTGCTGCAGGGCCCAGGCGGCATCGGGTGGCGCGGCGCGGCCGGCAGTGCTGCACAGGCTGATGCGCACCTGCTTGCCGGCGGCCTGCAGCAGTCGGGCGGCCACCAGGCCGTCGCCACCGTTGTTGCCGGGCCCGCACAGCAACCAGATCTGGCGGGCATGCGGCTGCAGTGCCAGCGCCAGCTTGGCGACGGCGGCGCCGGCGCGCTGCATCAGCGCGTGAGGCCGGCTTGTCTGCAAGGCCTGGGCCTCGATCGCGCGACTGCTGGCCGTGCCATGCAGCGGCAGGTGCTCGAGCGATCGCAGGGCGGGGCGCATGGGGGCAGATTAGCGCAAACGGCCGATGTCCAGGCCTTCGACATCGACGCCCGGTGATAGCCCCGCGAGCTGGTCGGCCAGCACGCGCGCCGAGCCGCAGGCCAGCGCCCAGCCGCTGCTGCCGTGGCCGAGGTTCAGCCAGACGCCGGCCGCGCCGCTGGCGCCCAGCACCGGCGGGCCATCGGGCAGCATCGGGCGAGCGCCCTTCCAGCGCTGCGTCTGCGTCGTGTGCGTGGCGCCGGGAAACCAGTCGTGCAGCACCTTGTGCAGGGTGGCGATGGCCTTGGCATTGAAGGCGGCCGGGTCGCCGCCCAGCTCGGCGCTGCCGGCCACGCGCACGCGCTGGCCGATGCGGCTGATCGCGATCTTGTAGCGCTCGTCCATCAGGCCGGCGCGCGGGCCCAGATCGGGGTGGGCCTCGAGCTGGCGCAGCGGCGCGGTGATCGAGTAGCCATGCACGGCGGCCAGCGGCAGCTTCAGGCCCAGTGGGCGCAGCAGCGCGGCCGAGCCCATCGCGGCGCAGACGATGATGGCGTCGAAGCGCTCCTGCTGCGGCTCGATCGGCTGGGGCAGGGTGGAGGGGCCTTCGCGGCTGGTGGCTTCGTTGCGCACGATCTGGCCCTCGTCGGGCGGCGTGTACTCATGCACCAGCAGTGGCGCACTGCCCGGTTCGATGCGGCGCACCGTCGTGTGGAAGCGAAAGCGCACGCCCAGGCGCTGGGCCTCGCCGCGCAGCAGATGGGTGAACTGGCGGCAGTTGCCGACCTCGTCCTGCGCCAGATGAATGCCGCCGGCCAGCGCGGTGTCCGGATTCAGGCCGGGCTCGACGGCCCGGCACTGCGCGGCGTCCAGCAGCTTGTGAGCCACGCCCAGCTCGCCCAGCAGTTGCAGGCCCGGCTGGGCGGCGGCGAGCTCGCGCGCGCTGCGCAGCAGCACCAGATAGCCGTCGGCGCGCTCGTAGTCCAGCTGCAGCTGCTGGCGCAGCGTGCGCAGGCGCTCGGCGCTGTAAGCCGCCAGCCCATGCATGCGGCGCCGGTTTGTGGCATGGGTCTTGGGCTTGCAGGCCCGCCACCAGCGCCACAGCCAGGCCAGTGTGGCGGCGCTGGGCGGGCCGCCCAGCCGCGCGGCGGCATGGCTGGCGAACAGCTGGCGCAGCAGCTTGGCTGGCATGCCCGGTGCGGCCCAGGGGCCGACATAGCCGGGCGCGACGATGCCGGCGTTGGCAAAGCTGGTCTCGGCCGCGACGCTGCCGCTGCGCTCGAACACGGTGACCTCGTGGCCGTCCGCGCCGAGCTCGTAGGCGGTGCTGACGCCGATGATGCCGGCGCCTATGACTGCGATGCGCATCTCAGCCTCCCCGCTTCTGATCGGCGGGCTCGGCGGCCACGGGTTCTTGCATCGCGTCGGCGGCTCGCACGGGGCCGCTGTGCAGGCCTTGCGGGGCGCCGCTCAGGTTGTGGGGCATGGGTCGTGTATACTCTTTGGGTTTTGCTGTTTGCGAGTCTGCTCATCCGGGCGGGAGGCAACGCAAAACTAATCGCAAACCGGCTATCGAAAGGTGTTGCTGCTGCTTGAAGTGTGCAGGGCAATTCGAGCCGGATTTTAGACACAACCTTCGGAGTTACCCATGTCCGTTACGATGCGTGAAATGCTGGAAGCCGGCGTCCACTTTGGTCACCAAACCCGCTTCTGGAACCCCAAGATGGCCCCGTATATCTACGGCCATCGCAACAAGATTCACATCATCAACCTCGAGAAGACGCTGCCCGCGTTCGAAGAGGCAATGAAGTTCGTGCGCCAGCTGTCCGCCAAGCGCGGCACCGTGCTGATGATCGGCACCAAGCGCCAAGCCCGTGAAGTCATCGCCCTGGAAGCCCAGCGCGCCGGCGTGCCTTATGTCGACCAGCGTTGGCTGGGCGGCATGATGACCAACTTCAAGACGGTCAAGGGCTCGCTGAAGAACCTGAAGGACATGCAAGCCCAGGTCGACGCCGGCACCCAGCCCGCGATCAAGAAGGAAGCGCTGATGTTCCAGCGTGACCTGGCCAAGCTGGAAAAGAACATCGGCGGCATCCAGGACATGGGTGCCCTGCCGGACGCGATCTTCGTGATCGACGTCGGCTATCACAAGATTGCCGTGGCCGAAGCCAAGAAGCTGGGCATTCCGGTGATCGGCGTGGTTGACACCAACCACTCGCCCGAAGGTATCGACTACGTGATCCCCGGCAACGATGACTCGGCCAAGGCCGTGGCTCTGTACGCCAAGGCCGTGGCCGACGCGGTGCTGGAAGGCCGTGCCAACGCCGGCAACGAGCTGGTGCAAGCCGTGGCCCCGGCTGGCGACGAGTTCGTGGAAGTCAGCGAAGGCGCTTAAGCCTTCAGCGCCTGGGCGAGAGGGGGCTGAGTTCAGCCCCCTTTTTTCAAAGCAAATGCAAAAGGGTGCGGTGGCGCGAAAGCACACGGCGCTCGCAAGAAACGGAGAAAGAAAATGGCTGCTATTACCGCAAGCATGGTCGGCGAGCTGCGCGCCCGCACCGATGCGCCGATGATGGAATGCAAGAAGGCTCTGACCGAAGCCGAAGGCGATCTGGTCCGCGCCGAGGAAATCCTGCGCGTCAAGCTGGGCAACAAGGCCGGCAAGGCCTCGTCGCGCGTGACCGCCGAAGGCGTGGTTGCCACCGCCGTGGTCGGTGCCAATGGCGCGCTGCTGGAAGTCAACTGCGAGACCGACTTCGTCTCGAAGAATGATGCCTTCCTGGCTTTCGTCAACGCCTGTGCCGGCCTGATCGCCGAGCAGGCGCCGGCCGATGTGGCCGCGCTGTCGGCCCTGCCGCTGTCGCAAGAAGGCTTCGGCCCGACCGTGGAAGATGTGCGCAAGGGCCTGATCGGCAAGATCGGCGAGAACATGTCGATCCGCCGCTTCCAGCGCTACGCCTCCGGCGCCAAGCTGGCTTCCTATCTGCACGGCACCCGCATCGGTGTGGTGGTCGAGTTCGACGGTGACGAAGTCGCCGCCAAGGACGTCGCCATGCACATCGCCGCGATGAAGCCGGCTGCGCTGTCGTCGGCCGATGTGCCGGCCGAGCTGGTCGAGAAGGAGCGCAAGATCGCTGCCGAGAAGGCTGCCGAGTCCGGCAAGCCGGCCGACATCGTCGCCAAGATGGTCGAGGGTTCGGTGCAGAAGTTCCTGAAGGAAGTCTCGCTGCTGGACCAGGTCTTCGTGAAGGCCGCCGACGGCAAGCAGACCGTGGGCGCGATGCTCAAGGACAAGGCCACCACGGTGAAGGGCTTCACCCTGTACGTGGTGGGTGAGGGCATCGAGAAGAAGGTGGACGACTTCGCCGCCGAGGTGGCCGCTCAGGTGGCCGCCGCCAAGGGGCAATAAGCCCCGGCAGAAATAAAGGGCGCCAGTGGCGCCCTTTACACTTGTGCCCGCGACTTTGGACCCACGAGGTCTGGAAGAATCGCGGCACTCAACAGCATTGACGAGGTAAGAATGCCCGCGCATAAACGCATCCTGCTCAAACTCTCCGGCGAGGCCCTGATGGGCGACGACGCCTACGGCATCAACCGTGCCACCATCGTGCGCATGGTGCAGGAGGTGCGGGAGATCACGCAAATGGGTGTCGAGGTGGCCGTCGTGATCGGCGGCGGCAACATCTTCCGCGGCGTCGCCGGCGGCTCGGTGGGCATGGATCGCGCCACCGCCGATTACATGGGCATGCTGGCCACGGTGATGAATTCCCTGGCCCTGGCCGACACGATGCGCCAGGAGGGCATGACGGCCCGCGTGATGTCGGCCATCGCGATCGAACAGGTGGTCGAGCCCTATGTGCGCCCGAAGGCCTTGCAATACCTCGAAGAGGGCAAGGTGGTGATCTTCGCGGCCGGCACCGGCAACCCCTTCTTCACGACCGACACCGCCGCCGCGCTGCGTGGTGCCGAGATCGGCGCCGAGATCGTGCTGAAGGCCACCAAGGTGGATGGCGTCTACAGCGCCGACCCCAAGAAGGACCCGAACGCCACGCGCTACTCGCGCATCAGCTTCGACGAGGCCATCGCCAAGAATCTGCAGGTGCTGGACGCCACCGCCTTCGCGCTGTGCCGCGACCAGAAGCTGCCGATCAAGGTGTTCAGCATCTTCAAGCCGGGTGCGCTCAAGCGCGTCGTGATGGGCGAAGACGAGGGCACGCTGGTCCACGTGTGAGGCGGGCCCCGCGTTAGAGACTAAGACAGAGCAAGGTCAAGAATCATGAGCACTGCAGATATCAAGAAGACGGCCGAACAGAAGATGGCCAAGTCGGTGGAGTCCTTCAAGAGCGAGTTGCAGAAGATACGCACCGGTCGCGCCCACCCCGGCATCCTCGATCAGGTCAGCGTCGACTATTACGGCTCCATGGTGCCGATCTCCCAGGTGGCCAATGTCACCTTGGTCGATGCCCGCACGATCAGCGTCCAGCCCTGGGAAAAAGGCATGGGCGCCAAAATCGAGAAGGCGATCCGCGAGTCCGATCTGGGCCTGAATCCCGCCACCCAGGGTGATCTGATCCGTGTGCCGATGCCGGCACTGACCGAAGAGCGCCGCCGCGACCTGACCAAGGTGGTGCGCAATGCCGGTGAGGATGCCAAGATTGCCGTGCGCAATCTGCGCCGCGACGCCAACGAGCAGGCCAAGAAGCTGCTGAAGGACAAGCTGATCACCGAGGACGACGAGCGTCGCAGCACCGACGAGGTGCAGAAGCTGACCGACCGCACGATCGCCGAGATCGACAAGCTGATCTCCGGCAAAGAAGCCGAGATCATGGCGGTTTGAGCGGAAGCGCTGCGGTGACTATCGAGAGCAAGGCGGTCCCCCGCCACATCGCCATCGTGATGGATGGCAATGGCCGCTGGGCGAAGAAGCGCTTTCTGCCGCGCTTCTTTGGCCACAAGCAGGGCGTCGATGCCCTGGTCAAGGTAGTGCAGGCCTGCATCGACCGCGACATCGAGTATCTGACCGTGTTCGCCTTCTCCAGCGAGAACTGGAAGCGGCCCAGCGACGAGGTCTCCGGCCTGATGGGCCTGGTGCTGGCGGCGGTGTCGCGCTATCTGGCGCGCATGGGCGCGATGGGGGTGCGCATCCGCATCGTCGGCGACCGCGAGGCGGTGTCAGACAAGCTGCGCAATGCCTGGAACGAGGCCGAGGCCTCGACCCGCCACAACAGCAAGCTGACCCTCAACGTCGCCTTCAATTACGGCGGCCGCTGGGACATCGTGCAGGCCACCAAGGCTGCGATCAAGGCCGGCGTGCCGGCTGAGGAGATGACCGAGGCCAAGCTCGGCGAATTCATGGCGATGAGCTATGCGCCCGACCCGGACCTGTTCATCCGCACCGGTGGCGAGGTGCGCATCAGCAACTTCATGCTCTGGCAGGTGGCTTACACCGAGTTCGTGTTCTCCGACTGCCTGTGGCCGGAGTTCGGCGAGGCCCAGCTGGATGCGGCGATCGCCGCCTTCCGTGCGCGTGATCGGCGCTTTGGCGGCGTCAAGGAAGTGCCGGCTGCGGTTGGCGCCTGAGCATGCTCAAACAGCGCATTCTCACGGCCCTGGTGCTGCTGGCGGTTCTGCTGCCGGCCCTGTTTGCGGCCTCGCCCTGGCCGTTCGCGCTGCTGACCCTGGTGATGATTGCCGCTGCCGGCTGGGAGTGGTCGCGGCTGAACGGTCTGCCCGGCCTGCCGGCCCTGCTGTTCGGCGCCGGTATTGCCGGCCTTTGCGCCGGGACCTTGCTGGCCATGGGCCTGAGCGCACCGCCGGCCTGGTGCTGGTGGCTGGCGGCCCTGATCTGGGTGCTGGGCGGGGCCTATGCGCTGCGCGGCGGGCCGGCGGCCTGGCCGCAGGCTTCCAAGCCCTTGCGGCTGATTCTCGGTGCGCTGGCGCTGTGGGCGGCCTGGCTGGCGATGGCCCAGGCCAAGGCCGTCGGCATCAATTTCCTGCTGTCCATCTTCTGCCTGGTCTGGATGGCCGATATCGCGGCCTATTTCGGCGGGCGTGCCTTCGGCCGGCGCAAGCTGGCGCCGGCCATCAGCCCCGGCAAGAGCTGGGAGGGGGTCTGGACCGGCATGCTGGGCGTGCTGCTGCTGGGCTTTGCCTGGGCTTTTGGCATCGATCGCCATCTGGCGGTCGATTCGCCCAGCCTCTATCAGCTCCTGCTGCGGGCTCAGGCCTTGCCCGTTGGCGTGCTGGCCCTGCTGTTCCTGAGCTGCATGAGTGTGGTCGGCGATCTGTTCGAGTCCCTGATCAAGCGGGCCGTCGGTGCCAAGGACAGCAGCCAGCTGCTGCCCGGCCATGGCGGCGTGCTGGATCGGGTCGATGCCTTGCTGCCGGTGTTTCCGCTGGCCCTGGCCCTGAGTTCTCTGAGTCATCTGAAATGAATCTGTCCCAACGTCAGCGTGTTTGCGTGCTCGGCGCCACCGGCTCGATCGGCGTCAATACGCTGGACGTGCTGGCCCGCCACCCGGACCGCTACGAGGTCTTCGCGCTCAGCGCGATGAGCCGGGTCGACGAGCTGGCCGCGCAATGCCTGCAGCATCGGCCCCGTTTTGCCGTGCTGCCCGATCCGGTCCTGGCGGCCCAGCTGCGCAGCCTGCTGCGCGAGCAGGGCTTGAAGACCGAGGTGCTGGACGGCCCGAACAGCCTGGCCGAGATCGCCGCCCACCCCGAGGTCGATGCGGTGATGGCCGCCATCGTCGGCTCGGCAGGCCTGGCGCCGGCCATCGCTGCCGCGCGCGCCGGCAAGAAGCTGCTGCTGGCCAACAAGGAAGCCATTGTGCTGGGTGGCGCGCTGTTCATGCAGGCGGTCGAGCAGGGCGGCGCCAGCCTGCTGCCGATCGACAGCGAGCATTCGGCCATCTTCCAGTGCCTGCCCGAGGACCGCTCGACCTGGCATCAGCGGCTGGACCACATCGTGCTGACCGCGTCCGGCGGCCCTTTCCGCCAGCGCGATCCGGCCAGCCTCGCGGCCGTCACGCCCGACGAGGCCTGCGCCCACCCGAACTGGGTGATGGGCCGCAAGATCTCGGTCGATTCGGCGACCATGATGAACAAGGCGCTGGAGGTGATCGAGGCGCGCTGGCTGTTCGGCCTGAGGCCCGAGCAGATCAAGGTCGTGATCCATCCGCAAAGCATCATCCATTCGATGGTGGTGTGCCGCGACCAGTCGGTGCTGGCTCAGCTCGGCACGCCCGATATGCGGGTGCCGATCGCCTATGGCCTGGCCTTCCCGGAGCGCATCGCGACCGGTGCCAAGACCCTGGACCTGGTCGGCGGACCCTCGCTGACCTTCGAGGAGGCCGATGCGATCCGCTTCCCCGGCCTGCACCTGTCCTGGCAGGCCTTGCGCGCCGCCGAGGGCGCGACCGCGGTGCTGAACGCCGCCAACGAGGAGGCGGTTGCCGCCTTCCTGGAGCGGCGTCTGCGCTTCGACCAGATCCACCAGATCAACCAGCGCAGCCTTGAGGAGTTGCATCCCGAGGCCGGTGAATGCGCCAGCGTCGAGGGCCTGCTGGCGCTGGACCAGCGTGCCCGCCGTCATGCCCGGGCGCTGATGCAGGGCCTGGCCGCGTGATGGTCACGATCCTGGCTTTTCTGCTGACCCTGGGCGTGCTGATCGTCGTGCACGAATGGGGGCACTACCGCGTGGCCAAGGCCTGCGGCGTCAAGGTGCTGCGCTTTTCGGTGGGCTTCGGCCGCGTGATCTGGCGGCGCCAGAACGGGCCCGATGCCACCGAGTTCACCTTGTCGGCCCTGCCGCTGGGCGGCTATGTGCGCATGCTCGACGAGCGCGAGGGACCGGTGGCGCCGCACGAGCGCGCCCGGGCCTTCAACAACAAGCCGCTGCGCCAACGTGCTGCCATTGTTGCGGCCGGCCCGGTCGCGAACTTCCTGCTGGCGATCGCGCTGTTCGCGGCGGTCAATCTGATGGGTGTCGATGAGCCCAAGCCCGTGCTGGGCGCGCCGCTGGCCGGCAGCCTGGCCGAGCGCGCCGGCATGCGCGTCGGTGACTGGGTGCAGGCGACCTCGCGCGATGGCCAGGACTGGACCGAGCTGCAGTCGCTGCCCGAGCTGCGCTGGCAGCTGACCCAGGTGCTGTCCGATGGCGGCAAGCTGCATCTGAGCGTCAGCGATGCACAAGGCCATGGCCGGCGCGTGCTGGTGCTCGACACCGAGGCCTTGCGTGGCCGCGAACTCGATGCGCAGCTGATGCGCGAGGTGGGCCTGGGCGGTGCTTTCAGCGAGCCGGTGCTGGGCGAGCTGGTGGCCGGCGGTGCCGGCGAGCAGGCCGGGCTGCAGCGCGGCGACCGGGTGCTCAGCGTCGATGGCCGGCCGGCCGGTGATGCGGCCGCGCTGCGCGAGCTGATACGCGCCAGCGCCCAGGGCGTCGAGGGCGAGCGAGCGCCCGCGATGCAGTGGCAGGTCGAGCGCGCGGGTCAGGTCTTGATGCTGGAGGTGCGGCCGCGCATCGTCAACGACGCCGGCCAGCGCCTGGGCCGTATCGAGGCCATGCTGGGTTCGGCGCCCGAGTTGGTGACGGTCAGCCATGGGCCGCTGGACTCGCTGTGGCTGGGTGCCAAGCGCACCTGGGACGTCTCGGCACTGACCCTGACGACCTTCGGCCGCATGCTGATCGGCGAGGCCTCGCTGAAGAACCTCAGCGGGCCGATCACGATTGCCGACTATGCGGGCCAGTCCGCCAAGCTGGGCCTGACCCAGTACCTGAGCTTTCTCGCGCTGGTCAGCGTCAGCCTGGGTGTGCTGAACCTGCTGCCGCTGCCGATGCTCGATGGCGGACACCTGATGTATTATCTTTTCGAGGGTTTGAGCGGCCGCCCCGTTTCGGAATGGTGGCTCCGGCAGCTGCAACGCGCTGGCGTGTTGGTCATGCTGCTGATGATGACTCTGGCCCTTTCCAATGACATGGCCCGCCTGCTGGGCCTGCACTGATCTCACATGTCCTCATCTCATTGCAAGTCTGCGCTGATGCGCCCGTCAATCCTGGCTTTGGCGTTGGCCGCCGCGCTGCAGTCGGGCACCGCCTGGGCCGTCGATCCTTTTGTGCTGAAGGACATCCGCGTCGAGGGTCTGCAGCGCACCGACCCCGGCACCGTGTTCGCATCGCTGCCCTTCCGCATCGGTGACACCTACAACGACGAGAAGGGCGTGGCTGCGCTGCGCGCGCTGTTCGCGACCGGCCTGTTCAAGGATGTGCGCATCCAGATCGATGGCGACTCGGCCGTGGTCGTGATCGAGGAGCGGCCCATCATCGCCAATGTCAGCTTCATCGGTCTGAAGGAGTTCGACACCGAGGCGCTGACCAAGTCGCTGAAGGACGTGGGCATCGGCGAAGGCAAGCCCTTCGACAAGGCCCTGGCCGACCGCGCCGAGCAGGAGCTGAAGCGGCAATACCTGACCCGCAGCCTGTATGGCGCCGAGGTCAGCACCACCATCACGCCGCTGGAGCGCAACCGCGTCAACGTCAGCTTTGCCGTGACCGAGGGCGAACCGGCCAAGATCGGCGAGATCCGCATTCTCGGCTCCAAGGTGTTCTCGGAGAGCACCTTGACCGGCCTGCTCGAGCAGACCACCAGCGGCTGGCTGACCTGGTATACCAAGACCGACCGCTACTCGCGCGCCAAGCTCAACGCCGATCTGGAGACGCTGCGCTCCTACTATCTGAATCGCGGCTATCTGGAGTTCGCCGTCACCTCGACCCAGGTGACGATCTCGCCGGACAAGCAGAGCATCAATATCGCGATCACCGTCAACGAGGGCCAGCCCTACACGGTGACCGAGGTCAAGCTCGAAGGCGAGTTCCTCGGCCGCGAGGAAGACTTCAAGAGCCTGATCGCGCTGAAGCCCGGCGAGCCCTATCGCGGCGAGGCCGTGGCCCAGACGACCCGGCTCTTTACCGATCTTTACGGCACGTATGGCTACGCCTTTGCGCGCGTCGAGAGCCGGCCCGAGATCGACCGCGCCACCGGCCAGGTGGTCGTGACCTTTGTGGCCGAGCCGCAGCGCCGCGTCTATGTGCGCCGCGTCATCATCTCCGGCAACACGCGCACCCGCGACGAGGTGATACGCCGCGAGTTCCGCCAGTTCGAGTCGGCGTGGTACGACGGCCGCCGCATCAAGGCCTCGCGCGACCGCGTCGAGCGCCTGGGCTATTTCAAGGAAGTCGAGATCGACACCACCGAGGTGCCGGGTGCGCCCGACCAGGTTGATGTGACGCTGACGGTCGAAGAGCGCCCGACCGGCAACATCATGGTCGGCGCCGGCTATTCCAGCGCCAACAGCCTGTCGCTGTCGGGCTCGATCAAGCAGGACAATGTGTTCGGCTCGGGCAACTACCTGGGCATCGAGGTCAACACCGCCAAGACCGGCCGTGCGCTGGTGCTCAGCACGGTGGACCCGTATTTCACGGTCGACGGCGTGTCGCGTGCGATCGATCTGTTCTACCGCACGACCAAGCCGATCAACACGCTGGGCGAGGAGTACGAGCTGGTCAGCCACGGCGCCGCCGTGCGCTTCGGCGTGCCCTTCTCCGAGGTCGACACGGTGTTCTTCGGCCTCGGCTACGAGCTGACCCGCATCACCACCTCGGCCGGCCTGCCCAATAGCTACTTCCTGTTCCGCCACCAGTTCGGCTCGTCCAGCATGGCGATCCCGTTCACGATCGGCTGGCAGCGCGACGACCGCGACAGCATCCTGTCGCCGACCTCGGGCAAATACCAGCGCGTCAATCTGGAGCTCAGCGCGGTCGGCGATTCGCGCTATATGCGTGCCAATCTTCAGTACCAGCACTACATCCCGCTGGGCAACAAGTTCACGCTGGGCCTGAACAGCGAGCTGGGCTGGGGCAAGGGCATCGGCGGTCGCCCCTACCCGATCTTCAAGAACTTCTATGCCGGCGGCCTGGGTTCGGTGCGGGTCTTCGAGGCGAATTCGCTCGGCCCGGTCGACGTGACCGGCTCCTATTCGGGCGGCAGCCGCCGTATCAATGTCAACGCCGAGCTCTATGTGCCCGTTCCAGGGGCTGGCAATGACAAGACCTTCCGCTTGTTCGGCTTCATGGATGCCGGCAATGTGTGGCGCGATGGTGAGAAGATCACCGGCGACTCGGTACGGGCCTCGGCCGGTATCGGTTTGAGCTGGCTTTCTCCCATGGGGCCGTTGAAGATGAGCTATGGTTCGCCGGTGCGCAAGAAGCCCACGGATAGAATCGAGAAATTCCAATTCCAGATCGGGACTGCATTCTGATGAAGAGCAAGCTGTTGAAATCGGTGGCCTTGGCCGCCATGGTGTGTGCATCGACGCTGTCGGCGCAGGCGCAAGAAGTGAAGATCGGCTACGTCAACAGCGAGCGCGTGATGCGTGAGGCCAATCTGGCCAAGGCAGCACAGCTCAAGCTGGAGGCCGAGTTCGGCAAGCGCGAGAAAGAGCTGAAGGATCTGGAAACCAAGCTGCGCGGCGCCGCCGACAAGCTGGAGAAGGATGCCCCGACGCTGGGCGAGGCCGAGAAGACCCGCCGCCAGCGCGATCTGGTCGAGGCCGACCGCGACCTGCAGCGCAAGCGCCGCGAGTGGCAGGAAGACCTGACCCAGCGCAAGAACGAAGAGCTGTCGGTGCTGGTCGAGCGGGCCAACAAGGTCATCAAGCAGATCTTCGATACCGACAAGTACGACCTGATCGTGCAGGATGCGCTGCACGCCAGCAACCGCATCGACATCACCAAGAAGGTGATCGACGCGCTCAACTCGCAGAAGTGAGCTTCAGCGCCCCGCTGAACGAAGTGATCGCCGCCCTGGGCGGCGATCTTGTTGGTGCCTCCGATCTGCGCATCGCGCGCATCGGGCCGCTGGAGGGCGCGGACGCCGCCACCATCGCCTTTCTGGCCAACCCGCGCTACCGCTCGCAGCTGTCGGCCAGCCTGGCCGGCTGCGTGATCGTGGGCCCGGCGATGGCCGAGGCCGCCGCCGAGCGCGGCGGCGCCTATATCGTCACGCCCGACCCCTATCTCTACTTTGCCCGGCTGACCCAGTGGTGGGCTGCGCGGGTGCGTCCGTCCGCGCCGGCCCGCATTCACCCGAGCGCGGTGATCGATCCCGATGCCGAGTTGGGCGAGGGCGTGGACATCGGGCCGTTGGCCGTGATCGAGGCCGGTGTGCGCATTGCTGCCGGCGCGCGCATCGGCGCACACTGCGTGCTCGAGCGCGGCGCCAGCGTCGGCGCCGACAGCCGATTGGCGCCGCGCGTCACGCTGGGCTTTGATTGCCGTATCGGCGCGCGCTGCATCGTGCACAGCGGCGCGGTGATCGGCGCCGACGGCTTCGGCTTCGCGCCCACAAAATCGGATGACGGGCAGGGCCGCTGGGAAAAGATCGAGCAGCTCGGCGCGGTCGTCATCGGCGACGATGTCGAGATCGGTGCCAACAGCTGTATCGACCGCGGCGCCCTGGGCGACACGGTGCTGGAAGACGGCGTCAAGCTCGATAACCTGGTGCAGATCGGTCACAACGTGCGCGTCGGCGCCCACACGGCGATGGCCGGCTGCGCCGGCGTCGCCGGCAGTGCCGTCATCGGCAGGCATTGCACCGTGGGCGGTGGTGCCATCGTGCTGGGCCATCTGAGCCTGGCCGACGGCGTGCATGTCTCTGCCGCCACCGTCGTGACCCGCTCGATCGCCAAGCCCGGCACCTATAGCGGCGTGTTTCCCTTCGACGACAATGCGAGCTGGGAAAAGAACGCCGCCACATTGAGACAATTGCACGCGCTGCGTGAGCGCCTGCGGGCGCTGGAAAAGAAGTTATGACGACATCCATGGACATCCATCAGATCCTCAAGAAGATCCCGCATCGCTATCCGCTGCTGCTGGTCGATCGCGTGCTGGAGATCGAGAAGGGCAAGCGCATCCGCGCGCTGAAGAACGTCAGCATCAACGAGCCGCACTTCCTCGGCCATTTCCCGCACCGCCCGGTGATGCCCGGTGTGCTGATGCTGGAAGCGCTGGCCCAGGCCGCCACCGTGCTGACCTTGGTCAGCCTGGATGCCGAGCTGGACGACAAGACGGTCTGCTATTTCGCCGGCATCGACGGCGCGCGCTTCAAGCGTCCGGTCGAGCCGGGCGACCAGCTGGTGCTGGACGTCACCTTGGACCGCGCCAAGGCCTCGATCTACAAGTTCACCGGCAAGGTCTGGGTCGGCGAGGAGCTGGCCTGCGAGGCCGAGCTGATGTGCACGATGCGCCGCATCGACTGCTGAACCCGTCGGAGTCGCGAGCCATGTCCAACATCCATCCGACGGCCCTGATCGACCCCAAGGCCGAGCTGGACAGCTCGGTCCAGGTGGGCCCTTACACCGTTATCGAGGCCGGCGTGAAGATCGCCGCCGGCACGACGGTGGGGGCGCACTGCGTGCTGCAGGGGCCGACGACGATCGGCCGCGACAACCAGATCTTCCAGTTCTGCTCGATCGGCGCGGCGCCGCAGGACAAGAAGTACGCCGGCGAGCCGACGCAGCTGATCATCGGCGACCGCAATGTGGTGCGCGAGTTCTGCACCTTCAACCGCGGCACGACGCAGGACGACGGCATCACTTCGCTGGGCGACGACAACTGGATCATGGCCTATGTGCATCTGGCCCATGACTGCAAGGTCGGCAACAAGACCATCTTCGCCAACAACGCGCAGCTGGCCGGCCATGTGCATGTCGGCGACTGGGCCATCCTGGGCGGCTTCACCGTCGTGCATCAGTTCGTCCATATCGGCGCGCACAGCATGACGGCAATGGGCTCCATCCTGTTCCAGGACCTGCCGCCCTTCATCATGGCGGCCGGCAACACCGCCGAGGCGCGCAGCTTCAACCAGGAAGGCCTGAAGCGCCGGGGTTTCACGCCCGAGCAGATCAATGCGGTCAAGCAGATGTACCGCATCCTCTACCGCCGCGGTCTGACCGTGGCCCAGGCCGAGATCGAGATGGCCGGCCTGCAGGCCTCGCATCCCGAGGCCAAGGACACGGTGCAGCTGATGCGGGACTTCCTGCACGGCGCCACGCGCGGCATCATCCGCTGACACGATGAACGACACCGCGCCCCGCTTTGGCATGGTGGCCGGCGAGGCCTCCGGTGATCTGCTCGGCGGCCTGCTGCTGCCGGGGCTGCGCCAGCGCTGGCCGGACCTCACCGCCCAGGGCATCGGCGGCCCCCGCATGGCGGCCCAGGGCTTCGAGGCCTGGTGGCCGCATCACAAGCTCTCGGTATTCGGCTATGTCGATGCCTTGCTGCATCTGCGCGAGATCCTGTCTATCCGCCGGCAGCTCGCCGCCCGGCTGCTGGCCGATGCGCCGCAGGCCTTCATCGGCATCGACGCGCCCGACTTCAACTTCGCGCTGGAGGCGCAGTTGAAGGCCGCCGGCATCAAGTCCATCCACTTCGTCTGCCCCTCGATCTGGGCCTGGCGCGGCGAGCGTGTCGACAAGATCCGCCGCTCGGTCGACCATGTGCTGTGCCTGTTCCCCTTCGAGCCCGAGCTGCTGCAGCGTGCCGGCATCGCGGCGAGCTATGTCGGCCACCCGCTGGCCGATGCGATTCCGCTGGAGCCGCCCAAGGCGGCCAGCCGTGCGGCGCTGGGCCTGGGGGAGGGCGATGCTGTCGTGGCCCTGCTGCCGGGCAGCCGCAAGAGCGAGATCCGCTATATCGCCGCACCGCTGCTGCAGGCCGCGCTGCTGATGCAGCGCGCGCGGCCCGGGCTGCGCTTCGTGATGCCGGTGGCGCCGGGGCTGCGTGAGCTGATCACACCGCTGCTGCCGCCGGGGCTGGATCTGCTGCTGCTCGATGGCCGCTCGCACGAGGCGCTGGCCGCCTGCGACATCACGCTGGTGGCCAGCGGCACGGCGACCCTGGAGGCCGCGCTGTTCAAGCGACCGATGGTGATCGCCTACCGCATGCACTGGCTCAACTGGCAGCGCATCAAGAGCCGGCGCTACCAGCCCTGGGTGGGCCTGCCCAATGTGCTGGCCAATGAGTTTCTGGTGCCCGAACTGCTGCAGGACGAGTGTACGCCGGCGGCGCTGGCGCGCGAGGGACTGGCCTGGCTGGACGACGATGCGCGCTACGCGCGGGCGCAAGCGCGCTTCCAGCAGCAGCACGAGACCCTGCGCCGCAACACGGCGCAGCTGGCCACCGCTGCGATCGCGAGGGTCATCGGCCATGCCTGAGTCCATGCCGCAACAGCTGGGCCTGAGCTGGGACGCACCCGGCCTGATCGCCGGTGTCGACGAGGCCGGCCGAGGCCCGCTGGCCGGGCCGGTGGTGGCCGCGGCGGTGATCCTCGACGAGCTGCACCCGATCCGGGGCCTGGCCGATTCCAAGGTGCTGACCGAGAAGAAGCGCGAGCGCCTGTTCGATGAGATCCGCGCCAAGGCGCTGTGCTGCTGCATCGCCGAGGCCAGCGTCGAGGAGATCGACCGGCTCAACATTCTGCAGGCCACGATGCTGGCGATGCGCCGTGCGGTCGAGGGCCTGCGGCTCAAGCCCACCAAGGTGCTGGTCGACGGCAACCGCCTGCCGGTGCTGAAGATCCCGGCCGAGGCCATCGTCAAGGGCGACTCGAAGGTGCAGGCCATCTCGGCGGCCTCCATCCTGGCCAAGGTCACGCGCGACCGCCAATGCCTGGCCATGCACGAGCTGCATCCCGAATATGGTTTCGCCGGCCACAAGGGCTATCCGACCGCCGACCATCTCGCGGCCCTGCGCGCCCATGGCGCGTGCGCCTGGCACCGGCGCAGCTTCGGCCCGGTGCGACAGCTGCTGGAATCCTCATGAGCCAAGTTCTGCACATCACCTCGCGCGACAACCCGGTGCTGCAGCGCCTGCGCAAACTCTCGCAGGATGGCGGCGCCTACCGCAAGCTGGGCTCGGTCTGGCTGGAGGGCGACCATCTGGCGCGCGCCTGCCTGCAGCGCGGCCATGCGGTGAGCCTGGCGGTTGTCACCGAGACCGCCTATGCCGAATCCGGGCTGCGGGGACTGGCCGACGCCGCGCCCAAGGTGCTGGTCGTGCCGGACGCCCTGTTCAAGACACTCAGCGGCCTGGAGTCGCCGGCGCAGATCGGCTTCGAGGTTCCCCATGCCGAGGGCCAGGTCTTGACGCCGGGCCTGGACTCGGTGGTGCTGGACCGGCTGCAGGATGCCGGCAATGTCGGCACCATTCTGCGCAATGCGGCGGCGATGGGCTTTCGCCAGATCCTGGCCCTGAAGGGCACGGCCGCGCTGTGGAGTCCCAAGGTGCTGCGTGCCGGCATGGGCGCGCATTTCGGCCTGCGCCTGATCGAGGGTCTGGCCCCATCCGATCTCGACACGCTGGGCGTGCCCCTGGTCGCGACCAGCTCGCATGCCGGCCAGCAACTGCATCAGCTGCAGCTACCCAGTCCTTGCGCCTGGGTCATGGGCCATGAAGGGCAGGGCGTGCAGCCCGAGCTGATGCAGCGCTGCGCGCTGACCGTGGGCATCCCGCAGCCGGGCGGCGAAGAGTCGCTGAATGTCGGCAGCGCGGCGGCGATCTGCCTGTACGAATCGGCGAGGCAGCGGCTCAGTAAATAAGCCGATCCGGCCGGATGTCTCGCAGAATCGTCGTTGCGATTTCCTCGATGGACTTGTGCGTCGACGACAGCCAGGCGATGCCGTCGCGCTTCATCATCTTCTCGGCCTCGTTGATCTCATAGCGGCAGTTCAGGATGTCGGCGTACTTGCTGCCGGGGCGACGCTCGTTGCGGATCTGCGAGAGCCGCTCCGGGTCTATGGTCAGGCCGAAGCACTTGCTCTTGTGTGCTACCAGCGAGGCGGGCAGCTTGCCGCGCTCGAAGTCCTCGGGGATCAGCGGGTAGTTGGCGGCCTTGACACCGTGCTGCATGGCCAGGTACAGCGAGGTCGGTGTCTTGCCGCTGCGCGAGACGCCGACGAGGATCACATCGGCCACATCGAGGTTCTTGGCCGACTGGCCGTCATCATGGGCCAGCGAGAAATTGATGGCCTCGATGCGGTCGTGATATTCCTGGCTGCGGGCGATGTCGGAGAAACGGCCCACCCGGTGGTTGGACTTGACCTCGAACTCGTCTTCCAGCGGCTCGATGAAGGTGCCGAACATGTCCAGCACGCGGCCGGTGCAATGGTCGCGCATGATCTTCAGCACGTCGCGGTCGACCAGGGTCGCGAACACGATGGCGCGCTTGCCCTCGCGCTCGCCGGTCTCGTTGATCTCGCGCACCACCGCATAGGCCTTCTCGGCCGTGTCGACAAAGGGACGGCGCACATGGCGCGGCTTGGTCGGAAACTGGGCCAGGATGGAGTTGCCAAAGGTCTCGGCGGTGATGCCGGTGCCATCCGAGACGAAATACACGGTGCGATTGGGCATAGGGTGCTGCTTCTAAGTGCCTGGACATCATAGTGGCGCTTGCCCGTAGAATCGGCGCCAACATCCCGCGACGCCCATTCTCCATGCAGCCCGCCCGCCTCCTACAAGAATCCAGAAATGGTGGAGCCGTGGCTGTGCGCGTCCAGACCGTGAATCTCACGGTGGGAGCCCCGAATTTTCAACATCACGGAGCCTTCCCATGTCTGCACGTTTTGAGTCGACCGCCCTGGTCGTCCCGTTTGAACATCTGAGAATGAGCGATGTCGAGGTCGTTGGCGGCAAGAACGCCAGCCTCGGCGAAATGATCTCGCAGCTCTCCGCCACCGGTGTGCGTGTGCCCGGCGGCTTTGCCACCACGGCCCACGCCTTCCGCGAGTTCCTCAAGTACGAGGGCCTGGACAAGCGCATCGAGGCGCGCCTGTCCACGCTGGATACCGACGATGTGCGCGCGCTGGCCGAGGCCGGCGCCGAGATCCGCGGCTGGCTGGAGGCGCAGCCCTTTCCGGCCGAGCTGGAAAAGGCCATCCGCAGCTCCTTCGCGCAGCTGACGGCCGACAACCCCGGCGTGTCCTTCGCCGTGCGTTCCTCGGCCACCGCCGAAGACCTGCCCGACGCCTCGTTCGCCGGCCAGCAGGAGACCTTCCTGAACGTGATCGGCATCGAGGAGGTGCTGCACAAGATGAAGGAGGTGTTCGCGTCGCTGTACAACGACCGCGCGATCAGCTACCGCGTGCACAAGGGCTTTGCCCATGCCGATGTCGCGCTGTCGGCCGGCGTGCAGCGCATGGTGCGCTCCGACCTGGGCTCGGCCGGCGTGATGTTCACGATCGATACCGAGAGCGGCTTCAAGGACGTGGTCTTCATCACCTCCAGCTACGGCCTGGGCGAGACGGTGGTGCAGGGCGCCGTCAACCCTGACGAGTTCTATGTTCACAAGCCTGCGCTGAAGGCGGGCAAGCTGCCCATCATCCGCCGCAATCTCGGCTCCAAGCTGATTCGCATGGAGTTCGCGACGCCGGACGAGAAGGCTGCCTCCGGCAAGCTGGTCAAGACCGTGGACACCGTGCCCGAGGCGCGCAACCGCTACTCGCTGACCGACACCGAGGTGATCGAGCTGGCCAAGTACGCGATGATCATCGAGCAGCACTATCAGCGCCCGATGGACATCGAGTGGGGTCGCGACGGCGTCGATGGTCAGATCTACATCCTGCAGGCCCGGCCCGAGACGGTGAAGAGCCAGGCCGACGGTCAGGCCGAGCTGAGCTACAAGCTCAAGGGTCAGAGCGCCGTGCTGGCCGAAGGCCGCGCGATCGGCCAGAAGATCGGCACCGGCCCGGTGCGTCTGGTCGAGAGCATTGCCGATATGGGCCGGGTCCAGCCCGGCGATGTGCTGGTCACCGACATGACCGACCCGAACTGGGAGCCGGTGATGAAGCGCGCCAGCGCCATCGTGACCAACCGCGGCGGCCGCACCTGCCACGCCGCCATCATTGCGCGCGAGCTGGGCATCCCGGCCGTGGTCGGCTGCGGCGACGCGACCGAGAAGCTCAAGGACGGCCAACTGGTGACCGTGGTCTGCTCCGAGGGCGACACCGGCTTCATCTACGACGGCCTGCTGGAGACCGAGGTCAGCGAGGTGCATCGCGGCGAGCTGCCGTACTGCCCGATCAAGATCATGATGAATGTCGGCAACCCGCAGCTGGCCTTCAACTTCGCCCAGATGCCCAGCGCCGGCGTCGGCCTGGCGCGGCTGGAATTCATCATCAACAACAATATCGGCGTCCACCCCAAGGCCATCCTCGACTATCCGAATATCGATGCCGACCTGAAGAAGGCGGTCGAGTCGGTGGCGCGCGGCCACGCCTCGCCGCGCGCCTTCTATGTGGACAAGCTGGTCGAGGGGGTCGCGACGATTGCGGCCGCCTTCTTCCCGCGCCCGGTGATCGTGCGTCTGTCCGACTTCAAGAGCAATGAGTACCGCAAGCTGATCGGCGGTTCGCGCTACGAGCCCGATGAAGAGAACCCGATGCTGGGCTTCCGCGGTGCCTCGCGCTATATCAGCGGCGAGTTCTCCGACGCCTTCGCGATGGAGTGCGAGGCGCTCAAGCGCGTGCGCAACGAGATGGGCCTGAGCAATGTCGAGATCATGGTGCCCTTTGTGCGCACCGTGAAGCAGGCCGAGCGCGTCGTCGCGATGCTGGCCGAGCGCGGCCTCAAGCGCGCCGCCTCGGGCGGCCAGGACGGGTTGCGCATCATCATGATGTGCGAGGTGCCGTCCAACGCCATCTTGGCCGAGGCCTTCCTGGAGCATTTCGACGGCATGTCGATCGGTTCCAACGACCTGACCCAGCTGACCCTGGGCCTGGACCGCGACTCGGGCCTGGAGCAGCTGGCCGGCGATTTCGACGAGCGCGACTCGGCCGTCAAGGCCCTGATCTCGCGCGCGATCACCGCCTGCCGCGCCACCGGCAAGTACATCGGCATCTGCGGCCAGGGCCCCAGCGACCATCCGGACTTCGCCGACTGGTTGGCCCAGGAGGGCATCGTCTCGATCTCGCTGAATCCGGACTCGGTGATCGAGACCTGGCAGCGGCTGGCCAAGCGCTGAGCCGCTTGAATGAAAGCAAAAAGCCCGCGACAGCGGGCTTTTTTCTTGCCGGGGACCGGCCTCAGCGGTCTGGCGAGCCGACCACCGCCAGGGTCTGGGTGCCGGTGACGATCATGCGCACCATGATGACCAGTTGCTCGGTCAGCTCGGGCAGCTTGTCGTGCGGCATGTCCATCGCGGTGGAGCCGATCGCGAAGACCAGCCGGGTGATGGCCTTGGCGGTCAGCGCCGGTTCGTAGAGGCCGGTGTTGTTGGCCTTGGCAAAGCGGATCAGGTCGACGCGCAGCTCTTCCTCGAAGAACAGCAGTTGCCGGTCCACCGCATGCTTGAAGGCGTCCGAGCCGACCGTGCCCTCGCGCAGCAGGATGTGCAGCAGCCGGTCGTCCGAGCGCAGCTGCTCCATAAAGGCCTGGACGGCGCTGCGCACCACGGAGCTGCCGTCGCTGGCGCGCCGCCGTGCCTCGCCGATGATGTCGCGCAGCGACTGGCCGGCCATGTCGATCAGGGTCACGGCCAGCTCGTCCATATCGCGGAACTGGCGGTAGAAGCTGTTCGGCGCAATGCCGGCCTCGCGGGCCACCTCGCGCAGGCTCAGGGTCGAGACGCTGCGGTGCGGCCCGACCAGCTTCAGCGCGGCCTGCACGATGTCCTCGCGCGAAATCACCGCCTTGCGGCCCGGGCCCGGGGGGGCGAGGGGGTCCGGCAGGGTGTCGGCGGGGCTGAGTAGAAGGCTTGTCATGGTGATGTGCGAGAGTGCGCATCATACCGAAGGGCGATTGATATACATCTGTATAGACGAATGTGTTTATGCCCGTATACTGTGTCCCGAATCTTGCCGGCCTCCTTGGGGCTGTGCCGAACGGAGTGTTTTTTCGTGTCTTCTCTTGCTCCAGCGCGCGTCGGATTGCTCCGTCGCCTCGCCAAACCCCTTGTCGACCCGGCTGTCTTTGACTTCTGGCTCGGCCACCTGAACCGCACCTGGACCTGGGAGCGGCCGCTGGCGCGCGTGGTCGAGCGGCGTGACGAGTCTTCCGACGCCGTCACGCTGGTGCTCAAGCCGAATCGCCACTGGCGCGGTTTCAGGCCCGGCCAGCATCTGAATATCGGTGCCGAGATCAAGGGCCGGCTGGTGACCCGCAGCTACAGCCTGACCGACATCCCCCGCCGTGACGGCCGCATCGCGATCACCGTCAAACGGGTCGCGGGCGGGCTGCTGTCCAAGCATCTGTGCGAGCAGGTCCAGATCGGCGATGTGCTGCCGCTGGACCAGGCTTATGGCGAGATGGGGCTGCCGGCCAAGCCGCAGGGCGACTGGCTGTTCCTGGCCGCCGGCAGCGGCATCACGCCGCTGATGGGGCTGACCCGCGCGCTGGCTGCCGATGGCATGCCGGCCTCGCTGACCTTGATCTACTGGGCCCAGACGGCCGAGCAGCTGTGCTTTGCCGAAGAGTTGCAAGCGCTGGCGGCCCGCGAGCCGCGTTTCAAACTGCATCTGCAACTGACCCAGGACCCGACGGCGCCGGCCACGCGCATCGGTGAGGCCCAGCTCGAGGCGCTGCTGGGTCCGCTGACCCAGCTTGGCGCGCTGCAGGTGCTGGGCTGCGGCCCCGGCGGTTTTGTCGAGACGGCGCGCCAGCTGCTGCGCCCGCATGTGCAGAGCTTTCAGGCCGAGGCCTTTTCGCCGGCCGCGCCGATCAATGTCGACAATGCCCATCAGGTCACCTTGCAGCTGCGCCGCAGCGGCCGCAGCCTGACGATCAGCTCGGGCGACAGCCTGCTGAGCGCCCTGGAAGCGCAGGGCGTGCGACCGCCCTCGGGTTGCCGCATGGGCATCTGCCACAGCTGCGTCTGCACCAAGCACGAGGGCCTGGCCCAGAACATCGACACCGGTGAGCGCGATCACGAGCCCAACAGTGCCTTGCGCCTGTGCGTGAGCCGTGCCTGCAGCGACATCAGCCTGGATCTTTGAGAACAAGATGAACAAATCCCTGACCCGCAATCTCGCCAATGACGAACTGGAGAAGTTCGGCGCCGAGATCGAGGCCCTGCGCGCCAAGACCGTGGCCGATCTGGGCGAGCGCGATGCGCGCTATATCCGCAATATCTTCAAGGCCGTGCGCTGGACCGAGTTCGCCGGCCGCGCGCTGCTGATGATCGGTGCCTTCCTGCCGACGCCCTGGCTGATCGGCTTCTGGGTGCTGGGCACGCTGAGCCTGGCCCTGTCCAAGATCATGGACAATATGGAGCTGGGTCATAACGTCATCCATGGTCAGTACGACTGGATGGGCGACCCCCACCTGAAGGGCAAGCAGTTCGAGTGGGACATCATCGGCACCAGTGACAACTGGCGCAAGACCCACAACTTCCGCCACCACACCTACACCAATATCCACGGCCTGGACGACGACATCGGCTACGGCGTGCTGCGCCTGTTCCCCGAGCAGCGCTGGACCCCGGCCGCGCTGTTCCAGCCGCTGTATGCGCTGGTCTTCGCCGCGCTGTTTCAGTGGGGCGTCGCGATCCAGGACCTGCGCCTGGGCCAGCTGTTCGGCAAGCGCAAGAAGGCCGCACGCGCCGAGCTGCGCCGCGCCGGCGTGCCGGTGCTCAAGAAGATGAGCCGCCAGCTGATCAAGGACTATCTGATCTTCCCGCTGCTGGCCGGCCCGGGCTTTCTGGTGGTGGCCAGCGGCAATCTGGTGGCCAACGGTCTGCGCAATATCTGGACCTACACCATCATCTTCTGCGGCCACTTCACGACCGATGTCGAGACCTTCCCGAAGGGTGTGCTGAAGAACGAGACCCGCGCGCACTGGTACTGGCGCCAGATCCGTGGCTCGTCGAACCTGGCGGGTGGTTTTGTGCTGAACACCTTGTCCGGCAATCTGAGCCACCAGATCGAGCACCATCTGTTCCCCGACGTGCCGGCCAACCGCTATGTCGAGATGGCGCCGGTGGTGCGCGATATCTGCAAGCGCTATGGCGTGCACTACAACACCGGCTCGCTACCCGTGCAGTTTGGCCAGGTAATCTGGCGCATCCTGCGCCATGCGTTGCCCAGCCGCCCGCGCGCCAGCCGCCTGGCCAGTGCGAACTCCTAAGTCCTGACCGTCCGGGCGAGGGGCGTGCGCGCCCCGGGTTCGCCGCTATAGCCGCGGCGTGCGGGCGCCCGCATGATGCCGGCTTGAAAACAAGAGCCCGCGCGTGAGCATCCCCACCGCCCCGTCCGCCACAGCCACGCCCGCCACAGGATTGAAGGCGCGGCTGAACCGCATCTATGCCTGGTACACGCTGGGCTTTGTGCTGTTCGTGCTGCTGCTGGCCCTGCTGGAGCGGCTGGGTCTGTCCAAGAGCTGGATCGGTTTTTCCTTTCTGTTCGCCACCGTCGGCGTCTATGCCGGTATCGGCGTGCTGAGCCGCACCACCGATGCGACCGAGTACTACGTGGCCGGCCGCCGCGTGCCGGCCTTCTACAACGGCATGGCCACCGGGGCCGACTGGATGAGCGCGGCCAGCTTCATCGGCATGGCGGGCACCCTCTACCTGTCCGGCTACAGCGGCCTGGCCTTTGTGCTGGGCTGGACCGGCGGCTTCTGCCTGGTGGCCTTGTGCCTGGCGCCCTATCTGCGCCGCTTCGGTCAGTTCACCGTGCCCGACTTTCTCGGCGAGCGCTACGGCAGCAATGCGGTGCGGTTGATCGCGGCGCTGTCGGCGATCGGTGTGTCCTTCATCTATGTGGTCGCGCAGATCTATGGCATCGGCCTGATCACGACGCGGCTCTCGGGCCTGACCTTCGAGATCGGCGTTTTCGTCGGCCTGGGCGGGGTGCTGGTGTGCTCGTTTCTCGGCGGCATGCGGGCGGTCACCTGGACCCAGGTGGCGCAGTACATCATCCTGATCATTGCTTACTTGGTGCCGGTGATCTGGCTCTCGGTCAAGCAGACCGGGGTGCCGGTGCCGCAGGCCGTCTATGGCTACCAGGTGCAGAAGATCAGCGAGCGCGAGCGCGAGCTGGTGAGCGATCCGGCCGAGCAGCAGGTGATCCAGGTGCTGCGCGAGCGGGTGCAGGCCTATGAGCGCAAACTGCGCGATGTGCCGGCGGCGCTGGCGCGCGAGCGGGCCGAGGCCTTGCGCCATGTCGCCCGCCTGAAGGTCGAGGATGCGCCACTGGCGCAGATCCAGGCTGCCGAGAAGCGCCTGGCGGCCCTGCCCAAGACGCCGGCCGAGGCGCGCGAGCTGTGGCTGCGGCTGATGGCTGCCGACGAGGCCCGCGCCAGGCCGCTGGCCGGCATGCCGCCGCATGCCCAGGCCTTCGCCGGCGACCCGGCCGGCGATGCCCAGCAGGTGCAGCTCTTCGATGAGTCGCGCCGCAACTTCCTGGCCCTGGTGTTCTGTCTGATGGTGGGCACGGCCGGCCTGCCGCACATCCTGAACCGCTGCTACACCACGCCCTCGGTACGCGAGGCGCGCGAGTCGGTCGGCTGGTCGCTGCTCTTCATCGGCCTGCTGTACTTCACGGCGCCGGCGCTGGCGGTGATGGTCAAGTTCGAGGTCTTCAACACCCTGGTCGGCACACCGTTCGACCAGTTGCCGGGCTGGATCGCGCAGTGGGGCAAGGTGGACCCGGGCCTGCTGTCGGTCAGCGACATCAATCGCGACGGCATCCTGCAGCTCGGCGAAATGTATATCGGCAGCGATATCGTGATGCTGGTGACGCCCGAGCTGGCCGGGCTGCCCTATGTGGTCTCGGGCATGGTGGCGGCCGGCGGGCTGGCCGCCGCGCTGTCCACCGCCGACGGCCTGCTGCTGACGATCTCGAGCGCACTGGCGCATGACGTCTACCACCGCATCATCAACCCCCGTGCCTCGGCGACCCAGCGGGTGATGATCTCCAAGACCCTGCTGCTGCTGACGGCGCTGGCCGCGGCGGCGGTGGCGGCGCAAAAACCGGCCGACATCCTGCTGCTGGTGTCGGCGGCGTTTTCCTTTGCCGGCGCCGCCTTTGTGCCGGCCCTGGTGCTGGGCGTGTTCTGGAAGCGCGCCAATCGCTGGGGTGCGATGGCCGGCATGCTGGTGGGTCTGGGGGTGACGGCCTACTACATGATCACCGCCCATCCCTGGCTGCATGCGGCGCTGAAGCTGCCCGGTGTGCCCGAGCTGTGGTGGGGCATACAGCCGATCTCGGCCGGCGTGTTCGGCGTGCCGGCCGGCGCGGCGGCCATCGTCATCGTCAGCCTGCTGAGCCCGGCGCCGCGCCGCGCCCAGCAGGAGTTTGTCGATGCGGTGCGCATGCCGCCTTGAGCGGTCGAGAAAGAGGGCTTCAAGGTCTCTGGCCCACGGCGCATTGCGGCCGCATCGCAGTTCGCGTTATACTCGCGGGCTTTCCCCCTTGCCGTACCCACGATTGCTGACGCTGTGGGGCGGCTTCCTCAGGCCGGACGGGTTCACGAGAGCCCAGCGGTCTGGAATCCACAAGGAGTATCTATGCGTCATTACGAGATCGTTCTGCTGATCCATCCGGATCAAAGCGAACAAGTTCCGGCCATGCTGGAACGCTACAAGGGCCTGATCACCGCTGGCGGTGGTGCTGTGCATCGCGTCGAAGATTGGGGCCGCCGTCAACTGGCCTACCTGATCCAGAAGCTGGCCAAGGCCCATTACCTGTGCCTGAACATCGAGTGCAGCAAGGAAACCTTGGTTGAGCTCGAGACCGGCTTCCGCTTCAACGACGCCGTGCTGCGTCACCTGACCGTGGTCAAGCCCAAGGCTGAGACCACCCCGTCGGTGATGATGAAGTCGGTCGAGCGTGAAGAGGCCCGCAAGGCGCCTCAGCAAGAAGCCCACGCCTAAGCGCTGGTGACGCTCGCGCAGCCCAACGCGCAAACGCCGGTGAATCAACTGGTTTTGCAAGCGCAGCTGCTTGAGCTGGGACTGATCAGATACACGCCGGCCGGCCAGACGGCCCTGGACTTCAGCTTGAAGCATGAATCCCAGGTGCAGGAAGCAGGCAGGCCCCGCAAGGTCTCGATGGAGATACGTGCGGTGGCCATCGGTGAGATCTGCAAGCGCGTTCAGGCGCTTGGTGTCGGAGGCAATGCCCTGTTCACGGGTTTCCTCAGCGCCATGCGCAACGGTCGTGGAACGATCTTCCACATCACCGCCCTGACGCCCGGTCCCACGCCACATTGTTCGAATCCGGATTGAATTGAAAGAGGTCTAATATGCCCCCGCCACGTGGTAAAGGTCGCTTCTCCAAAGACAAGAAGCCCAAGCGCAACCAACAATCGCTGTTGTTCCGCCGCAAGCGTTTCTGCCGCTTCACCGTCACCGGTGTCGAGCAGATCGACTACAAGGACATCGACACCCTGCGCGACTTTGTCGGCGAAAACGGCAAGATCACGCCCGCTCGTCTGACCGGCACGCGCGCTTTCTTCCAGCGTCAGCTGACGGTTGCCATCAAGCGCGCGCGCTTCCTGGCCATGCTGCCGTACAGCGACCAGCACAAGGTCTGAGGAGACACCCAACATGCAAATCATCCTGCTTGAAAAGGTCGCGAACCTCGGCAACCTCGGCGACGTCGTCAAGGTCAAGGACGGCTACGCCCGCAACTTCCTGATCCCGACCCGCCAGGCACGCCGTGCCACGGCCGCCGCGATCAAGGAATTCGAAGCCAAGCGCGCCGAACTGGAAAAGGCCGCCGCCGAGAAGCTGGCCGCCGCCCAAGCCCTGGGCGACAGCATGAACGGCAAGACCGTGCGCATCAGCCAGAAGGCTGGCGTGGACGGCCGTCTGTTCGGCTCGGTCACCAATGCCGACATCGCCGATGCACTGAACAAGCTGGGCTTCGCCGTGAGCAAGTCGCAGATCCGTCTGCCGCTGGGCCCGCTGAAGGCCGTCGGCGAGTTCGCCGTCAGCGTCGCTCCGCACACCGATGTGGTGTCGGAAGTGACCGTGCAAGTGGTTGCCGAAGCCGAGTAATCAGGCCAAGCCCTAATGGTCAACAGCCGATCAGGCTGTTTTGATCGAGAAAGCCGATGACTGGTCAGTCATCGGCTTTTTGCCTTCTGGGCGGATGAGTTGTTCATCCGCTATTCAGCGCTTTTGCACAGCTTTATCCACAGAGCCCTGAAACCGCCATGTCTGCGATCTTCTCCTCTGCTCCTACTCCCAGCGGTCACGATGACGAAGTGGCCCGCCTGCGCGTGCCGCCGCACTCGGTCGAAGCCGAGCAAAGCGTGCTCGGGGGACTGCTGATCGACAACACGGCCTGGGACCGCGCCGGCGACATGCTGACCGACGCCGACTTCTACCGCTACGAGCACAAGCAGATCTATGCCTCGATCGGCAAGCTGATCAATGCCGGCAAGCCGGCCGATGTGGTGACGGTGTTCGAGGAGCTGACCTCGCTGGGCAAGGCCCAGGACTGCGGCGGCCTGGCTTATCTGAACGATCTGGCGCAAAGCGTGCCGAGCGCCGGCAATCTGCGCCGCTATGCTGAAATCGTGCGCGAGCGCGCGGTGCTGCGCAAGCTGGTCAGCGCCAGCGACGAGATCGCCAGCGCGGCGCTCAATCCGCAGGGGCGGGCGGTCAAGGACATCGTCGACGAGGCCGAAGGCAAGATCTTCCGCATCAACGAGGAAGGCAATCGCAGCGGCCAGGGCTTCCAGAGCATGGACAACCTGGTCGTCGCCTTGATCGACCGTGTCAACGAGCTGGCCGAGAACGGCGCCGAGGACGTGACCGGCGTACGCACCGGTTTCTACGACCTCGACAATATGACCGCCGGCCTGCAGCCCGGCGACCTGATCATCCTGGCCGCGCGCCCTTCGATGGGCAAGACCGCCTTCGTGGTCAATATCGGCGAGAACGTCGCGATCAACGAAGGCCTGCCGGTCGTCATCTACTCGATGGAAATGGGCGCGGCCCAGCTGGCGCTGCGTATGGTGGGCTCGGTCGGGCGCATCGACCAGAGCCGCCTGCGCCTGGGCCGGCTGGCCGACGACGAATGGGGCCGCCTGTCCGAGGCGGTCGACAAGCTCGGCAAGGCCCATATCTATATCGACGAAAGCCCCGGCCTGTCGCCCAGCGAGGTGCGCGCCCGCGCGCGTCGCCAGGCCCGCATCAGCGGCCAGCTCGGCCTCATCATCATCGACTATCTGCAGCTGATGAGCGGCAACGGCGGCAACGAGGAGAACCGTGCCACCGTGATCGGCGAGATCTCGCGCGGCCTGAAGGCGCTGGCCAAGGAGCTGAAGTGCCCGGTGATCGCGCTCTCGCAGCTGAACCGCTCGGTCGAAACCCGGCCCGACAAGCGGCCGATGATGTCCGATCTGCGCGAGTCCGGCGCCATCGAGCAGGATGCCGACATCATCATGTTCATCTACCGCGACGAGTACTACACCAAGGACGAATGCAAGGAGCCCGGTGTCGCGGAGATCATCATCGCCAAGCAGCGTAACGGCCCGGTCGGCACGGTCAAGCTGGCCTTTGCGCGCCAGCACACCAAGTTCGAGAACCTGGCGCCCGGCTATGTGAGTCCGGGCGGCGACGAGTACTGAGCGAGCGCTCGACAAGTGGCGGCATGCTGTATAAATTAACAGTATGCCAATCAAGCAGCCCGCCCCGAGTCAAGCCACCGTCCAGAAGGGGCGGGGCAGCGCCTGGCAGATCGCCCACCGTTTCGAGCGCGCCGAGCGCGAGGTCTTCGATGATGGCTGGGGCACGCTGGACCAGTGCGCCGAAGAGGAGCATCTGGCGCCGCAGACCGAGATCATCGAGGAGCGCGCGCGCAGCATCATCTCCAGCAACCAGTCACCCGACATCAGCTTCGATCGATCGATCAATCCCTACCGGGGCTGTGAGCACGGTTGCATCTACTGTTTTGCGCGGCCGACCCACAGCTATCTGAACCTCTCGCCGGGTCTGGACTTCGAGACCAAAATCATCGCCAAGGTCAATGCGGTGGAGCGCCTGCGCGCCGAGCTGAGCAAGCCGGGCTACCGGCCGCTGTCCCTGGTGCTGGGCACGGCCACCGATGCCTACCAGCCGGTGGAGCGGCGCCTGGGTCTGACGCGCGGCCTGATCGCGCTGCTGAGCGAATGCCGCCACCCGTTTTCGCTGGTCACCAAGTCATCGGGCGTCGAGCGCGATCTGGACCTGATCGCGCCGCATGCGGCGCGCGGCCTGGCCTCGGTCTACCTGTCGATCACCACGCTGGACCCCCAGCTGGCGCGGCTGATGGAGCCGCGTGCCGCCGCGCCGCAGCGGCGCTTGCGCACGATCAAGGCCCTGGCCGAGGCGGGCGTGCCGGTCGGGGTCAGCGTCTCGCCGCTGATCCCTTTTCTGAACGAACCGGAGCTGGAACGCATTCTGGAAGCCGCCGCCGAGGCCGGCGCGAGCAGCGCCTTCAGCATCCCGCTGCGCCTGCCCTGGGAGGTCAATCCGCTGTTCCAGGAATGGCTGCAGCGCCATTACCCGGAGCGCGCCGCGCGGGTGATGGCGCGGCTGCACGATATGCGCGGCGGACGCGATAACGACGCCCGCTTCGGTACCCGCATGACCGGTGAAGGCCTGTGGGCCCAGCTGATGCAGCAGCGCCTGCGCAAGGCCTGCGAGCGCCTGGGCTTGGGGCGCGAGCGCCGCGTCGTGGACCTGAGCCAGTTCCGGCCGCCCGAAGACGGCCAGGCTCAGCAGACGCTGTTCTGATTACTTGAACAGGTCCTTGACCCTATCGGTCCAGCTCTTGGCATTGGGCGAGTGGCGCTCACCGCCGTCGCGCAGGCTCTTGTCCAGCTCCTTGAGCAGCTTGCGCTGGTGCTCGGTCAGCTTGACCGGGGTCTCCAGGCTGATGTGGCAGTACAGATCGCCCGGGTAGCTGGAGCGCACGCCCTTGATGCCCTTGCCGCGCAGGCGGAAGGTCTTGCCATGTTGCGTGCCCTCGGGCAGCTCGATCTCGGCCTTGCCACCCAGGGTCGGCACCTCGATGCTGCCGCCCAGCGCCGCCGTCGTGATCGCCACCGGCATCGTGCAATGCAGATCGTCGCCGTCACGCTCGAAGATCTCGTGCTGCTTGATGCGGATCTCGATATAGAGATCGCCGGCCGGCCCGCCATTGACGCCGGGCTCGCCATTGCCGGCCGAGCGGATGCGCATGCCCTCGTTGATGCCGGCCGGGATCTTGACCTCGAGCGTCTTGCTCTTCTTGACCTTGCCCTGGCCGTTGCAGGCCGTGCAGGGGTCGGGAATGATCTTGCCGGTGCCGTGGCAATGCGGGCAGGTCTGCTGGATGCTGAAGAAGCCCTGGCGCATATGCACCGTGCCCGAGCCATTGCAGGAGCCGCAGCTCTTGGCGCTGGTGCCGGGCTTGGCACCGGAGCCGCTGCAGGTCTCGCAGCCTTCCCAACTGGGGATGCGGATCTGGGTTTCCTTGCCGCGCGCGGCCTCTTCCAGCGTGATCTCCATCGCGTAGGACAGATCGCTGCCGCGATAGACCTGCTGGCCGCCGCCCGCACGCCGGCCGCCGCCCTGCTGGCCGCCGAAGATGTCGCCGAAGATGTCGCCGAAGGCCTCGGCGAAGCCGCCAAAGCCTTCCGCACCGGGGCCGCCGCCGCGGTTGGGGTCGACGCCGGCATGGCCGTACTGGTCATAGGCCGCGCGCTTTTGCGCGTCCGACAGCATCTCGTAGGCTTCCTTGGCCTCCTTGAACTGCTCCTCGGCCTTCTTCGCACCCTCGCCCTGATTGCGGTCGGGGTGGTGCTTCATGGCCAGCTTGCGGTAGGCCTTCTTGATCTCGTCCTCGGTGGCGGTCTTGGCCACACCGAGGATTTCGTAATAGTCGCGCTTTGCCATGGGCGGGTTCCGAGCCAAAAATCACATTGCTTAAACAACAGCGCCGCGACGCGCTTTTGAGGCTGCGGCGCGGCGACAGCGCCGGACCCTGGTCCGGCGCACCCTGCTGGACTTACTTGCTGTCCTTGACTTCCTTGAACTCGGCGTCGACCACATTGTCGTCAGCCGCCGGCTTGGCCGAAGCCGCTTGCGGCTGCTCGGCCGCACCGGTGGCGGCAGCGGCCGCCGCTTCGGCGCCCTGGGCATCGGCGTACATCTTTTCGCCGAGCTTCTGGCTGGCCGTCATCAAGGTCTCGGTCTTGGCTTCGATCGCGGCCTTGTCGTCGCCCTTGATGGCTTCTTCAACGTCCTTGATCGCAGCTTCGATCTTCTCCTTGTCGGCGGCGTCGAGCTTGTCGCCATGCTCGGCCAGCGACTTCTGCACGCTGTGCACCATGCCATCGGCCTGGTTCTTGGCCTGCACCAGTTCGACCTTCTTCTTGTCCTCGACCGCGTTGGCCTCGGCGTCCTTGACCATCTTCTCGATCTCGGCTTCCGACAGGCCCGAGTTCGCCTTGATGGTGATCTTGTTTTCCTTGCCGGTGCCCTTGTCCTTGGCGCCGACATGCAGGATGCCGTTGGCGTCGATGTCGAAGCTGACTTCGATCTGCGGCGTGCCGCGCGGTGCCGGCGGAATGCCTTCCAGATTGAACTCGCCCAGGCTCTTGTTGCCCGAGGCCAGCTCGCGCTCGCCCTGGAACACCTTGATGGTCACGGCCGGCTGGTTGTCGTCGGCAGTCGAGAATGTCTGGCTGAACTTGGTCGGGATGGTCGTGTTCTTCGCGATCATCTTGGTCATCACGCCGCCCAGGGTCTCGATGCCCAGGCTCAGCGGCGTCACGTCCAGCAGCAGCACGTCCTTGCGCTCGCCGCCCAGCACCTGGCCCTGGATCGCGGCACCGACGGCCACGGCCTCATCGGGGTTGACGTCCTTGCGCGGTTCCTTGCCGAAGAACTCCTTGACCTTCTCCTGCACCTTGGGCATGCGGGTCATGCCGCCGACCAGGATCACATCGTCGATCGCGGACACGGCCACGCCGGCATCCTTGATCGCGGTGCGGCAGGGGGCGATGGTGCGCTCGATCAGCTCTTCAACCAGCGACTCCAGCTTGGCTCGGGTCAGCTTGATGTTCAGGTGCTTCGGGCCCGACGCGTCGGCCGTGATGTAGGGCAGGTTGACATCGGTCTGCGAGGAGTTCGACAGCTCGATCTTGGCCTTCTCAGCAGCTTCCTTCAGGCGCTGCAGCGCCAGCACGTCCTTGGTCAGATCGACGCCCTGTTCCTTTTTGAACTCGGTGACGATGTAGTCGATGATGCGCTGGTCGAAGTCTTCGCCGCCCAGGAAGGTGTCGCCGTTGGTCGACAGCACTTCGAACTGCATCTCGCCATCGACATCGGCGATCTCGATGATCGACACGTCGAAGGTGCCGCCGCCCAGGTCATAGACGGCGATCTTGCGGTCACCCTTGCCATGCTTGTCCAGGCCGAAGGCCAGGGCCGCGGCAGTGGGCTCGTTGATGATGCGCTTGACGTCCAGACCGGCGATGCGGCCGGCGTCCTTGGTGGCCTGGCGCTGGGCATCGTTGAAGTAGGCCGGCACCGTGATCACGGCCTCGGTCACTTCCTCGCCGAGATAGTCCTCGGCGGTCTTCTTCATCTTGCGCAGGATCTCGGCCGAGACCTGGGGCGGCGCCAGCTTCTTGCCGCGCACTTCCACCCAGGCGTCGCCGTTGTCGGCGGCCGCGATGGTGTAGGGCATCAGGTCGATGTCCTTCTGCACTTCCTTCTCGGTGAACTTGCGGCCGATCAGGCGCTTCACCGCGTAGATGGTGTTCTTCGGGTTGGTGACGGCCTGGCGCTTGGCCGAGGCGCCGACCAGGATCTCGCCATCTTCCTGGTAGGCAATGATGGACGGCGTGGTGCGAGCGCCTTCGGCGTTCTCGATCACACGCGTCGTGTTGCCTTCCATGACCGAGACGCACGAGTTCGTGGTGCCCAGGTCAATACCGATGATCTTTCCCATGTGTGACTCCTGAAATTGCTTGATTTCCGCTCAATCCGCCGATGGCGATCTGCTGAGCGTTGACTGAAGATGAAATGTGGATAAGTCGCTGCTTTTCAAGGGGCAGCGACCTGTGAATTACTTGGGCGCGGCGACCGTGATCAGCGCCGGGCGCAGCACGCGCTCGGCAATCGAGTAGCCTTTTTGCAGCACCATCACGACCGTGTTGGCTTCCTGCTCGGCCGGCACCATCGAGATGGCCTGGTGCTGGTGCGGGTCGAACTTGCTGCCGGGGGCCGGGTTGATCTCGATGACCTTGTTGCGCTCCAGCGCGGCGGCCAGCTGGCGGCGGGTGGCGTGCACGCCTTCGAGCACGGTCTCGACCTTGGCCTCGGGCATCGCGATGGCCGCTTCCATGCTGTCCATCACCGGCAGCATGGCTTCGGCAAAGCCTTCGACGGCGAACTTGCGCGCCTTGGCCATCTCGTCTTCCGAGCGGCGGCGGATGTTCTCGACCTCGGCCTTGGCGCGCAGATAGGCGTCCGACATCTCGGCCAGACGGGCTTCCAGTTCGGCCAGCTTGGCCTCGGGGCTGGGGGCCTCGGCCTGCTCGACCGGGACTTCTTGGGGGGTGGGGGCGTTGTCGGTAGTCATGGTGGCAAGAGAAGCAATCGCGCCCAAATGGGCGCTTTGTCCTGGATTTCAAGAGGGGGATTGTCGCCGGGATGCCCGGAGAAACCTGAATCAGTCCAGATCGGGGTCCTCGGCCGTGGCCGACCAGCGGTCCCAGTCGGCCAGACGGCGCCGGTCCAGCTTGGTCGGCCGGCCCTGGACAATGGTCTGGGCCGGCTCCGGCGCGAGCCGGCGCGCCTCGGCCGCGCGCTCGCGCAGCAACAGGCTTTCCGGCGTTTCTTCATAGAGGGCCTGGGCCTGTGGCGCCGGGCCACGGATGTGGCTGAGCCCGCGCACCCAGACCTCGCGCTCGACCACGCCCTGGCGCAACCGCACGCGGTCACCCAGCTTCAGCTCGCGCGAGGCCTTGGCGGCCTGGCCATTGATCTGGACCCGGCCCTTGCCGATCTCCTCGACCGCCAGCGCGCGGGTCTTGAAAAAGCGCGCCGCCCACAGCCATTTGTCCAAACGCAGGCCGGCAGCGGCCTGTTCCTGTTGTTTCATCGTGCGATTTTATCCAGCCGCGGCGCCGCTCAGCCGGCCAGCGGCAGCCGCACGCGGGCGTCCAGGCCGCTGACTTCCTGCCCATCGAGCCGGTTGTTCAGCTCGATGCTGCCGGCCAGCGACTGCACGATCTCATGGCAGATCGCCAGCCCCAGGCCCGAGCCCTTGCGCGGATCGCCGGCCGCGAAGGGCAGGAAGAGCTGGGTCTGCTGGGCCGCGCTCAGCCCGGGGCCCGAATCGGCCACGGTCAGCACCGCCACCCGCGCGTCGACCAGCAGCCGGATGTGCAGGCGCCCGCCGACCGGCGTGTGGTGGATGGCGTTGTGGATCAGGTTGCGGGTCAGCTCGCGCAGGGCCCACTCATGGCTGCGTATCGGCGCGGCCTGGGTCTCGATATCGAAGTCCAGCTGCTGCTCGGCGATCAGCGGTGCCACATCCAGCGCCACCGCCCGCGTCACTTCGGCCCAGTCCTGCACCGGCATGGCCTCGACCTGGTGGCGCAGCTGCTCGACCTTGGCCAGCGCCAGCATCTGGTTGGCCACCTGGGTGGCGCGCGCCACCGTGGTGTCGATCTCGGCCAGCGCCTGCAGCGGCTCGACATCGCCCTGGCGGGCGCTCTGCACCTGGGTCTTCAGCACCGCCAGCGGGGTCTTCAGCTGGTGCGAGGCGTCGCGCACAAAGCGCTTCTGGTGCTCCAGCAAGGCCTTCAGCCGCGCCACCACCTGGTTGGTCGCATCGACCAGCGGCTGCCATTCGCGCGGCGCGTCGGGCGCATCGACCGGCGACAGATCACCCTCGGTGCGCTCGCGCAGCTGGGCCGAGAGCCGGCGCACCGGCAGCGTGGCGCGCTGCACCACCAGCACGACGACGATCACGATCACCAGCACCAGCAGGGCCTGGCGCCACAGGGTCTCGGTCAGGATCTGCTGGGCCAGGGTGTGGCGCAGCTCCAGCGTCTCGGCCACCTGGATGGTCGCCATGCCCTGGCCGGCGATGCCGGCCACCGGCTGCAGCAGCACCGCGACGCGGATCGGCTCGCCGCGGTAGTGGTCGTCGTAGAAGGAGACGAGCGCGGCGTAAGGACTCTTGGCCGGCAGCTTGCCGTGCCAGGCCGGCAGGTCCTCGAATCCGGACACCATCTCGCCGTCGAAGCCGCTGACGCGGTAGAAGATGCGGCTGCGGTTGTCGGCCTCGAAGGGCTCCAACGCCGAATACAGCACGGTGGCACGCAGCTGGGCGCGGCTGCCATCCGAGGTGACTTCCAGCAGCTCGCCGATCGACTTGGCCGAGGCCAGCAGGGTGCGGTCGTAGGCGGTGTCGGCGGCGCGCAAGGCCTGCTGGTACAGGCTCCAGCTGTTGAAAGCGATCAGCGCGACCACCGGCAGCAAAATGCCCAGGGTCAGGCGCCGCCGCAGCGAGGAGGGGCGGTGGGGCCGCTTCATGCGCCTGCCTTCAGCAGATAGCCCAGGCCGCGCAGCGTCACCAGCTGCGCGCCGGTATGGGCGATGCGCTTGCGCAGCCGGTAGGCCACCACCTCGATGGCCTCCAGCTGCACGTCCAGCTCACCCGGGAAGACCAGCTCGAACAACCGCTCCTTGGCGATCGCATGGCCGGGCCGTGCCAGCAGCGCGCGCAGCAGCGCGCTCTCGCGCGGTGTCAGCTCCAGCACCTGGTCCTCGAAGTAGACCGCGCCGCTGTCCCCGTCCAGCTGCATGCCGCAAAAGGCGGTCTGGCGCTGCGGCGCCGGACTGACCCCGCTGCGCCGGCCCAGCGCCTGGATGCGGGCCATCAGCTCGTCCAGATCGAAGGGCTTGGGCAGGTAGTCGTCGGCACCGACGTTCAGGCCGAGGATGCGGTCGCCGACCGTGCCGCGGGCGGTCAGTATCAGCACCGGGGTCTTCTGTCCGTCGGCGCGTGCGCGGGCCAGCACGTCCAGCCCGTCCAGCCCCGGCAGGCTCAGGTCCAGCACCACGACATCGGGCCGCCACTGCGCCCAGCGCTCCAGCGCCTTGAGCCCGTCGCCGACCGCCTGCACCTGCAGGCCGCGGCGCTCGAAGCTGCGCGTCAGGCTCAGCTGCATCGCCGGGTCGTCCTCTACCAGAAGCAGTTTCATGGGGCGCGAGCCTAGCATTTTCCCTAGGTCCCGCGACAGCGGACTGACAGCCTTGACAGCGAGGATCGCCACTGTTCACTCAAACCACAATAGGAGACAAGACCATGCGTCGTGACGTCTTTCTGAAGTCCCTGGCCGCCCTGGCCGCCGCCGGCGCGCTGCCGCTGTCGGCCCGCGCTGCTGCCAATCTGAAGATCATGGTGCCGGCCAACCCGGGTGGCGGCTGGGACAGCACCGGCCGCGCGCTGGGCAAGGCCTTGCAGGACGCCGGCGTGGCCTCCTCGGTCACCTTCGAGAACAAGGGCGGCGCGGCCGGCGCCATCGGCCTGGCCCAGTTCGTCAACGCCAGCAAGGGCGATCCGAACTCGCTGATGGTGATGGGTGCGGTGATGCTGGGCGGCCTGATCACCGGCAAGCCGCCGGTCAGCCTGACCCAGGCGACGCCGATCGCGCGCCTGACCAGCGAGTACAACGTCTTCGTGCTGCCGGCCAGCTCGCCGCTGAAGACCATGAAGGACGTGGTCGAGCAGATGAAGAAGGACCCGGCCAGCGTCAAGTGGGGCGGCGGTTCGCGCGGCGCCACCGAGCACATCGCGGCGGCCATGCTGGCGCGCGAAGCCGGCGTCGATGCGGCCAAGATCAATTACGTGCCCTTCCGTGGCGGCGGCGAAGCCACGGCCGCCATCCTGGGCGGCAATGTCACGGTGGGCGGCAGCGGCTACAGCGAATTCCAGCAGTACATCGAGAGCGGCAAGATGCGCGCGATCGCGGTGACCTCGGCCACCCGGCTCAAGGGCCTGGACATCCCGACGCTCAAGGAGATGGGCTACAACGTCGAGATCGGCAACTGGCGCGGCGTCTATGCGCCTCCGGGCATCACGCCCGAGCAGCGCAAGGCCCTGACCGATATGGTCATCAAGGCCACCAAGAGCAAGGCCTGGGCCGAGGCGCTGGAGAAGAACGGCTGGACGCCCGCCGTGATGGCCGGCAAGGAGTTCGAGGACTTCGTCGACCGTGAGTTCGCCAGCCTGCGCGCCACCATGGTCAAGTCCGGCATGATCTGAGCGGTCTGACCGCTGTCTGCGAGGGGCTGGCTGCCTGCGGCCGGCCCCCGTTTCATATGGAGTGGCCAATGGCTGACTCAGCCCAACACAAGTCCCTGCACCAAAGCCTGGTCGGCGCCGGCGCACTGCTGATCGGTGCCGTGATGGCCTATGGCGCGACCTTCATCTCCTCGGACGCCGGCTATGCAGGCGTCGGCCCGAACGCCTTGCCCTGGGTGGTCGCGGTGGTGCTGCTGATCTGCGGCGCCTGGCTGATCTGGGAAGCGCAAAGTGGCGGCTACCGCCAGATGGACGAGCCCTCGGGCGCCGAGCGTGGCGACTGGCGCGCGGCCGCCTGGGTGATGGCCGGCGTGATCGCCAATGCCAGCCTGATCACCAGCCTGGGCTTCATCCTCGCTTGCACGCTGTGCTTCATGCTGGCGGTGCGCGGCATGCGCATGTCCGAGGGCAAGGCCGGCGGCGGTGCGCGCCAGGTTCTGGTCGATGGCGTGACCGGCATGCTGATCGCCGCGCCGGTGTTCTGGCTCTTCACCAAGCTGCTGGCCATCAATCTGCCCGGCCTGACGGCCAGCGGCTGGCTCTGAGGAGAGACTATGCTCGATCTCTGGAACAACCTGCTGGGCGGCTTTGCGACCGCCGGCACACCGATCAATCTGCTGTGGGCTTTTGTCGGCTGCGCGCTGGGCACGGCCATCGGCGTGCTGCCGGGCCTGGGCCCGGCGGTGACGGTGGCGATGCTGCTGCCGATCACCTCGCAGGTCGAGCCGACGGCCTCGATGATCTTCTTCGCCGGCATCTACTACGGCGCGATGTATGGCGGCTCGACCACCTCCATCCTGCTCAACACCCCTGGCGAAACCGGCACGATGGTGACGGCGCTGGAAGGCTTCAAGATGGCCAAGAGCGGCCGCGCCGGCGCCGCGCTGGCGACCGCCGCGATCGGCTCCTTCGTCGCGGGCACCATCGCCACCGTGCTGGTCACGCTGTTCGCGCCGGTGCTGGCCGACTTTGCCGTGCAGCTCGGCCCGCCGGAGTATTTCTGCCTGATGCTCTTGGCCTTCACCACCGTCAGCGCGGTGCTGGGCAAGAGCACCTTGCGCGGCATGACGGCGCTTTTCATCGGCCTGGCGATGGGCCTGATCGGGCTGGACCAGATCACCGCCCAGGTGCGCTACACCATGGGCGTCCCCGAGTTCATGGACGGCATCGAGGTGGTGCTGGTCGCGGTGGGCCTGTTCGCGGTCGGCGAGACGCTCTACAACGCGCTGTATGAAGGCCGCAGCACCCAGGAGCTCAACAAGATGAGCTCGGTGCACATGACCAAGACCGAATGGCGCCGCTCCTGGCCGGCCTGGCTGCGCGGCACCTTCATCGGCTTTCCCTTCGGCACCATCCCGGCCGGCGGCTCGGAGATCCCGACCTTTCTGAGCTATGCGACCGAGCGCAAGCTCTCCAAGCACAAGGACGAGTTCGGCACGAGCGGCGCGATCGAAGGCGTGGCCGGCCCCGAGGCGGCCAACAACTCGGCCGTGACCGCCACCCTGGTGCCGCTGCTGACGCTGGGCATTCCGACCTCGGTGACCGCCGCCATCCTGTTGTCGGCGCTGCAGAACTACGGCATCCAGGCCGGCCCGCAGCTGTTCCAGACCTCGTCCACCCTGGTCTGGGCCCTGATCGCCTCGCTCTACATCGGCAATGTGATGCTGCTGGTGCTGAACCTGCCGATGGTGGGGCTGTGGGTGAAGCTGCTGAAGATTCCCAAGCCCCAGCTCTATGCCGGCATCCTGATCTTCGCGACGGTGGGCGTCTACGGCATGCGCCAGAGCGCGTTCGACCTCTACCTGATGCTGGCCATCGGCCTGCTGGGCGTGGTGATGCGGCGCTTCGACTTCCCGACCGCGCCGGTGGTGGTGGGCATGATTCTGGGCCCGCTGGCCGAGGCGCAGATGCGCAATGCGGTGTCGATCGGCGGTGGCAGCTGGAGCGTGTTCTGGGAGCGGCCGATGTCGCTGGGGCTGCTGATCCTGGTGGCCCTGATCCTGGTGCTGCCGCGCCTGCTGCGCTGGAGTCGCCGTCCCTGATTCCGGCTTCAGGCCTCGAACGATTGAGGGATGCATTGTGGCCGGCCGAGCGGATACTCGGCTGCCGTGAGCGTCGCTTCACGGCGCCTGAGGTCCGGTCATGCAGCATTGCCGTGTTCCCTCCGCCCTGCGGCCCCTGGCGGTCGCAGCCCTCCTGGTCCTGGGGGTGCAGGCGCCGCTTCGGGCCGACATCACGACCCTCGGGACCGTCTCCACCGGCCCGCTCAATCTGCCCATAGGCCCCGGCGATACAGACCTGGGCAATAACGGGCTTTATGTCGGCAGCAGTGCCTACGGCCGCCTCGATGTCGGCGGCGGCAGCCTGCTGCGCACCGGCAGCCTGCTGCTGGGCCCTGGCGGCAACGGGGACGGCAGCGGCTGGGCCTATCTGGACGGAGCAGGCAGCCGTATCGAGCTGACCGGCGACGGCTTTTCCGACAGCGTGCTCAACCGCTTCGAGGTCGGCGCCTGGGGCCTGGGTGCGATGACCATCTCCGGTGGTGCCGTGCTGGACGGTCGTGCCAACGCCAACGCCTGCCTGGGTGCGAACCACTTCTGCAACAGCTTCATCGGCAATGCTGCCGGCTCCACCGGCCGCTTCACGGTCACCGGTGCCGGTTCCTCGGCCTCCTTCCTGCGCGGCTTCATCGTCGGCGGGCTGGCGGTGTTCCGCCCGCCGATCGACGGCTTCACCTTCGGCACGCCGGGCGCCAGCAGCAGCGGCACGGTCAAGGTGCTGGACGGCGCCTCGCTGCTGACCGACAGCGCCACGCTGGGCGTGGGGCCGGGCGGCAGCAGCCCGCTGGGCAGCGAGCGCAGCTTTGCCGACGCCCTGATCGACGGCCCCGGCTCGGTCTGGCGCATCAGCGGCGGCACCCTGGAGAACACCGGGGGCTTCTTTGCGCTGGGCACGCATCGCAACGCCTGGGCCTCGGTGGCCATCCGCAACGGCGGCCAGTTGCTGATCGAAGGGCGCGACGGCCTGTACAACTCGGTCGGGCTGAGCACCGGCGGCGGGCGCAGCGACATGATCGTCAGCGGCGCCGGCTCCAACATCCTGTTCACCGGCGATGCGGGCGTGCTGAACATCGGCCGCAGCGGCGCTTCCGGCAGCGGCAACCTTGTCATTGAGGCGGGCGGCCGGGCCGGCGGCATGTTCTATGTCGGTGTCGGCCGTGATGGGGCGCTGGGCCAGTTGAGCGTCCAGGGGGCAGGCTCTGAGCTGCTGGTCGACGGCAGGGCCTCGGCGGCCGCCAATGGCTCGGCGGCACTTGCGAGCCTGGACATCGGTCGCAATGGTGGCTATGGCCAGGTCACGGTGGGGGCGGGCGGCCGCATCCATCTACTGGCCGCGCAGGGCCTGCCGGGCCTGAGCCTGAATCTGGGTCGCGATGCCAATTCGGCCGGCACGCTGAACATCCACGGGCCGGGCTCGCTGCTGCTGATGGAATCGATCTCGGTGCTGCCCGGCGGCGGGCCGGGCGAGGCGCCGAATCCGGTGATGCGGGTGGGGCGCGACGGCAGCGGCACCCTGAATATCAGCGATGGCGGCAAGCTGCTGCTGCAGGGCGGAGCGGTCTCGACCCCGGCCGATCGCCGCAGCACCTCGCTGATCATCGGTGGCTTCAATGACAACACGCCGGGCGGCCACGGCATCGCCACTGTCAGCGGGGCGGGCTCGGAGATCCGGCTGAGCGGCACGGACACTTTCATCGGCGTCGGCATCGGCCCGCAGAGCAGCGGCCAGCTGAGCATCAACAACCAGGCCCTGGTCAGCGCGATCGGGCTGGGCGTGGGGCGCAGCGGCGGGGTTGGTGTGCTGAAGCTCGATGGCGGGCAATTGCTGTTGTCGGGGCAGCAGACCGCCGGCAATCTGTCCGGCGGTTTCCTGACCGTCGGCACCGGCGCCGGCATCGGCGTGGCCTCGGTCGACAAGGGCAGCCTGGTGACGCTGAGCAATATGGGCAGCGCCGGCGCGGGTCTGAGCCTGGGCGGCAGCGGGGCCTTCTCCGGCGGCGAGGGCAGTCTGGCCCTGGCGGGCGCTTCCCGCATTGTTGTCGAGGCCCAGCCCGGCCTGGGTGCCGTGACCATAGGCCGCGAGGGCAGCGGCTTCATGCGCATGCGCGGCGCCAGCGAGCTGGACAATGCGGGCGGCAATCTCTATCTCGGCCGCTTCTCCGGCAGCGATGGCACCTTGATCGTCTCCGAGGGCTCCAGCGTCACGGCCGGCTGGGTCGGGGTGGGGCGAAACAAGACCGCCACCGGCGATGCCGACGGCGGCACCGCCACCATGGTGCTGATAGACAGCACGCTGACGGCCCAGGACATCGTGATCGGCAGCAAGGGCTTTCTGTGCGGCACCGGCAGCATCAGCGGCAATGTTGTCAACCACGGCATCTTCTGCCCCGGCAACTCGCCGGGCACGCTGAATCTGAACGGCGACTTCAGCGCGATGTCCGGCAGCCGCATGATTCTCGAGGTCGAGGATGACGGCATGGGCGGCTACCTGACCGATGTGGTGGTGTTCGGCGGTGCGGTCGCGCTGGGTGCGATGGCGGTCGAATTCCGCTTCCTCGGCGCGACCAATCCCGCCGCCTTCCAGAGCAGCGGCCGCTTCGACATCGACACCTTCCTCGGCCGCAGCGATGGCGCCGGCGGCATGGTGGCGCTGGCCGATCAGAGCTTTGCGGGCGTGCAGTTCAGCGCCCAGGCCGATGCCTATGTGATCAGCAACTTCAGCTTCAGCGCGGCCGACGGGGCTGCCTTCAGCGCGCAGCCGGTGCCCGAGCCGCAGACCTGGGCGATGCTGCTGCTGGGGCTGCTGGGCCTAGTCCTTGGCACCCGCCGCCAGCGCGGCCTCACGCTGCCGGGCTAGCGCGTCGGCGTCGACCGGTTGCCGGGTCGGCCAACCTTGCAGATGCCGCTCGGCCAGGTCGGCCAGCATGGACATGCCGGCCGGGCTGTCGTTGAGGCAGGGGATGTAGGCGAAGTCGCGGCCGCCGGCGCTCAGGAAGGCATCTCTTGCCTCTTGGGCGATTTCTTCCAGCGTCTCCAGGCAATCGGCACTGAAACCCGGGCAGATCAGGTCCACCTTCTTGAGCCCGGCTGCGGCACGCGCCTTCAGGGTCGGCTCGGTATAAGGCTCCAGCCATCGGGCCTTGCCGAACCGGCTCTGGAAGGTGACCAGGTACTGCTCCTGGCTCAGGCCCAGCGCCTCGGCCAGCAGACGACCGGTCTTCAGGCATTCGCAGTGGTATGGGTCGCCCAGGGCCAGGGTGCGGGCCGGCATGCCGTGAAAGCTCATCATCAGCAGCTCGGGCCGGCCGTTGGCGGCCCAATGGGCTTTGACGCTGGCGGCCAGGGCCTGGATATAGCCGGGGTCGTCGTGGTAGCGATTGATGAAGCGCAGCTCGGGCAGATGACGGGTCTGCAGCGACCAGCGCGCCACATCGTCGATCACGCTGGCCGTGGTCGCCGCGCAATACTGCGGATAGGCCGGCAGCACCAGCACGCGGCTCACGCCCTCGCTGCGCAGCTCGTTGAGTACATCGGCAATCGCTGGTGCGCCGTAGCGCATCGCGTAGCGAACGCTGATGCGGTGGCCGCGCTCGCCGAGATAGCCCTGCAGCAGCTTGGCCTGGCGCTCGGTCCAGACCTTCAGCGGCGAGCCCTCGGGCATCCAGACGGTGGCGTACTTGGCCGCCGACTTGGCCGGGCGCACCCGCAGGATGATGCCGTGCAGTATCAGCTGCCAGACCAGCTTGGGGATCTCGACCACGCGCGGGTCGCTGAGGAACTGTGCGAGATAGCGCCGCGTGGCCGCTGCGGTGGGAGCATCGGGGGTGCCCAGATTGCAGAACAGCAGCGCGGTCTTGGCCGCGCTGCCATGGCTGAAGCTCGCTTCGGCTCGATAGGGCATGGAGAAGGGGGGGTCAGCCGATCGAACGCCGGCCGCCGCTGGCCAGGGGTTCGGTGTCGGCGAAGTGCAGGATCTCGAAACGTACCGAGGGGGAGAGTGCGTCGACCGGCGGGCTGCCCAGGCCGATCACGCCGCTGCCGTGCAGGGTGCAGCTGCCGCGGCGCAGGCTCAGGGTCTCTCCAGCGCTGCCGAAGCGCACAAACGTGCCGTTGTAGCTGAGATCGGTCAGAGAGAACGAGCCGCCATGCCAGTCGATGCGGGCATGCGAGCGCGAGACCCGGCCATCGGTGATGCAGTAAGTGGCCTGCACGCTGCGGCCGAGGATGACGGGCATGCTGTCGATGTCGAAGACGCGGTCCAGGTCCAGCCAGATCAGGCGGATGCCGTCGGGCTCGGTCGAGGCATGGATGACCTCGCCGAACTGGGTGGCCGCCATATCGCCCTGGGTCGGCTGGTCCAGCACATGGACATGGACCGGCTCGGCACGGCCACGCACCGCGATCAGGTCGAGGCTGCGAAAGCGCAGCTTCTGTGCGCTGGGCAGGCCGGACAGGACCTCGGCGGTGATCAGGGTCTCGTTGTCGCCCGCATGGTCGAGCAGCCGGGCCGCGACATTGACGGCATCGCCGAAGCAGTCGCCGCTCATCTCGACCACCTCGCCGCGCGCCAGCGCCACCTGCATGCGCAGCGCCCGCAGGCCTGGCGACGCGCCGTGCTGCTTGCCGCGCGAGACCACGCGCTCCAGCAGCTCGTGCATGCGCATTGCCGACTTGACGCCATTGCGCGGCGAGTCGAAGACCGCCATCAGGCCGTCTCCCAGCGTCTTGATCAGATTGCCGCCGCACTCGTCGACCGCCTGCCCGATGAGGCTGACCGTGTGGGTGACCACCGAGGTCGCCTCGGCATTGCCCAGGGTCTCGAAAAGCGCCGTGCTGCCGCGCAAGTCGGCAAACAAAACGGTGCGTTCCCGGATATGGGTCATGTGTGCTGGCGGGGGAGCTGTGAATTATTTCTCAGTGTAGCCGCGCCCTGTTGCGCTTGATCGCCGCATAAACGCCGAGAAATCCCCAAGCGGTGCGAGGAGCGCAAAAAAGGCCGGAGGGTGACTCCGGCCTTGGCTGCTGTGGCGGGGATTGCCTCAGAGGTTGTCGAGGTAGGTGCGCAGCTTGTCCGAGCGGCTCGGGTGCTTGAGCTTGCGGATGGCCTTGGCTTCGATCTGCCGGATGCGCTCGCGGGTGACGTCGAACTGCTTGCCGACTTCTTCCAGCGTGTGGTCCGTGCTCATCTCGATGCCGAAGCGCATGCGCAGCACCTTGGCCTCGCGCGGGGTCAGCGAGTCGAGGATGTCCTTCACCACATCGCGCAGACCGGCCTGCATCGCGGCCTCGATCGGTGCGGTGTTGTTGGTGTCCTCGATGAAGTCGCCCAGATGGGAGTCGTCGTCGTCGCCGATGGGGGTTTCCATCGAGATCGGCTCCTTGGCGATCTTCATGATCTTGCGGATCTTGTCCTCGGGGATCTCCATCTTCTCGGCCAGGGTCGGCGCATCCGGCTCGAAGCCGAATTCCTGCAGATGCTGGCGCGAGATGCGGTTCATCTTGTTGATCGTCTCGATCATGTGCACCGGGATGCGGATCGTGCGGGCTTGGTCGGCGATCGAGCGGGTGATGGCCTGGCGGATCCACCAGGTCGCGTAGGTCGAGAACTTGTAGCCGCGTCGGTATTCGAACTTGTCCACCGCCTTCATCAGGCCGATATTGCCTTCCTGGATCAGGTCCAGGAACTGCAGGCCGCGGTTGGTGTACTTCTTCGCGATCGAGATCACCAGGCGCAGATTGGCCTCGATCATTTCCTTCTTGGCGTCGCGCGAGGCCTTCTCGCCCTCGTTCATCTTCTTGTTGATGTCCTTCAGGTCCTCGATGGGCACGACGGCCCGGGCCTGGATGTCGATCAACTTTTGCTGCAACTCCTGTACCGGCGGCAGATTGCGCGCCAGGATGGTGGAGTAGGGCTTGCCGGCGGCCACTTCCTTCTCGGCCCACTGCAGGTTCAGCGCATTGGGCGGGAAGGTCTTGATGAAGTGCTCTTGCGGCATGCCGCACTTGTCCACCACGATCTTGCGCAGCTCGCGCTCATAGCGGCGCACATCATCGACCTGCGAGCGCAGCAGATCGCACAGCTTCTCGATGGTCTTGACCGTGAAGCGGATGGTCATCAGCTCCTGGCTGATGGCCAGCTGGGCCTTGTTGTAGGAGGCAGACTTGTAGCCGTCCTTCTCGAAGGCCTTGCGCATCTTGTCGAAGTTGCTCGACAGCGAGTCGAGCTTGACCAGGGCGGCGTTCTTCAGCTCCTCGAGCTTCTTGGTCAGGGCCTTGGAGCCGCCATTGCCGTCGTCATCGTCCTCTTCGTCGAACTCGTCGAAGTCTTCCTCGGCCACATAGTCGTCGGCCTCGTCGGCGGCGACGAAGCCGTCCACCACCTCGGAGATGGTCATCTCGCCGGCGCGGATCTTGGTAGAGAACTCCAGGATGTGGGCGATCGTGGTCGGCGAGGCCGAGATCGCCAGCATCATGGCCTGCAGGCCGCCTTCGATGCGCTTGGCGATTTCGATTTCGCCTTCCCGGGTCAGCAGCTCGACCGTGCCCATCTCGCGCATATACATGCGCACCGGGTCGGTCGTGCGGCCGAATTCGGAGTCCACCGTCGACAGCGCCGCTTCGGCGGCTTCTTCGGCTTCTTCTTCGGTGGCGGTGCTGGTGGTGTTGCCGGAGATCAGCAGCGTGGCGGCGTCGGGGGCCTGCTCGTAGACCGCAATACCCATGTCATTGAGCATGGAGATGATGGCCTCGAGGATTTCCTCGCTGACCAGCTTCTCGGGCAGGTGGTCGTTGATTTCCTGATGGGTCAGGAAACCACGCGTCTTGCCCATCTTGATCAGGGTCTTCAGCTCATGGCGACGCTTGGCGACTTCTTCCTCGGTCAGCGCGGTCTCGTCCAGGCCGAACTCGCGCATCAGCGCGCGCTCCTTGGCGCGGCTGACCTTCATGCGCAGCGGCTTGGCTTTGGGCTTGTCCTCGCCGGCCTCTTCGACTTCGGCCTCGGGCTCGCCCTCAAGATCGGCCTCGAGGTCGGACAGATCAACCTCCTCGACCTCGGCCGCAGCGGCCTTCTTGGTCTCGGTGGCGGCCTTGGGCTTGCGACCGCGCTTGGGCTTGTCGTCCGCGCCAGCGGCGGCCGTGGCTTTCACGGCCTTGGCTGCCTTGGCAGCGGGCTTCTTGATGTCGTCAGCCTCGGTGGCGCTAGCCTTGGTCGCGGTCTTCTTGGCAGTCATGCAAATCCTCGGGTCGGTGTTGGGCGGAGCAATGCAGCGGCCGCCTGGGGCCCCGTACATTGCATTCAAGCAAAGCGTGGCCCAGGCGGCATTCAGGCGGTTCGGCCATCCTGCCTTGAGAGCAAGATGGGGGCGGACCGTGGCGCGTGCAAGCTGGCGTGAACGTTTGAGATTGCAGCTCTTGGCGGTAAAGGTGGCCTTGATACCTCGATGGGTGCCCATTTTCGATGGGTGGCCGGGACCGGAAGTGGCTGCCGTCACTCTTGACGCGCGCGAAAACCCTTAATTATAGGCTAAATCGGCGGAACATCTGCCAGGCTTCAACCGGAGCTGACCAGCATGGCCTTCTTGAGCTGATCGATTTCCTGGCGCAGGCGGGCAATCTCGCGCAGCTGTTCGCCCTGCGGGTTGCTGGCGATCAAGGCCTGGATCTGCTTGGCGAGCGCGTCGATCTGGAGCTGGCGCAGCACATGCTGCAAATCCTCGAACTGCGGCTCTTCCTCGCCATACAGGCTGCTGGTGAGCCGCCGGGCCTGGTCCAGCGGGCCATCCTCCGCCTGCAGCGTCGCCTCCAGCACCGACCAGGGCGCCGTGCCATGGTTGACCAGGAATCGCTCCAGCCAGCCGACCAGCTCGCCCTGGCGGCCCGGCAGCTCATGCAGCAGCTGTTGCTGATCCAGGCTCAGCCGCTCCCACCAGTCGCTGCTGAGCAGCAGCATGCGCAGCGCGTGATCGGTCGGCGAGATCGGCTGGCGCCGCGGCGTGCCCATCGTTTCGTCGACCGGCTCGCCGCGGCGCTTCCAATTGCCCTTGCCCGACGGCTTCCAGTCCTTCTTCCATTCGCGCCGCGCCGGTTTAGCCGGGCTGGCCTGCTGTTCGTAGTCGGGCGGAGGAGCGTCGTCGGGCGGGCCATCGAAGACTCGCTCGCTGCGGCTCGGGCCTGGGCTGCCGCCACCGGCTTGCCACAAGCCCATCAGCTCCTGATCCGGAAGCTGGGCGCGGCGCGCCAGATCACCCAGCATCTGACGCTTCAACAGGCCTTGGGGCAGGGCATTCCACAGCGGCTTGGCATTGGCCAGCAATCGGGCGCGTCCTTCGGCGCTGCCCAGGTCGCAGCCTTCGGCCGCCGTCTCCAGCAGCTGGCGTGACAGCGGCACCGCCTCGGCCACACACTGCTCGAAGGCCTCGGCACCGAGATCGCGCACATAGGAGTCGGGATCGTGCTCGGTGGGCAGGAACAGGAACTTGACCGAGCGGGTGTCGGTGGCGTGGGGCAGGGCGGCCTCCAGCGCGCGGCCGGCGGCGCGCCGGCCGGCGGCGTCGCCGTCGAAGCTGAATACCACCGATTCGGTGAAGCGGAACAGCTTTTGCACATGCTCGGCCGTGCAGGCCGTGCCCAGCGTGGCGACCGCGTTGTTGAAACCATGCTGGGCCAGCGCCACCACATCCATATAGCCCTCGACCACCAGCGCATAGCCGCGCTGGCGCAGCCCGGTGCGAGCCTCGAACAGGCCGTAGAGTTCGCGGCCCTTGCTGAAGACCGGGGTTTCCGGCGAGTTCAGGTACTTGGGCTCGCCCTTGTCGAGGATGCGGCCGCCGAAGCCTATGGTCTCGCCCTGCACATTGCGGATCGGGAACATCACCCGGTCGCGGAAGCGGTCGTAGCGTTTTTGCTCGCCGCCTTCTTCTCCGGAGGTGATCACCATGCCCGACTCGGCCAGCAGCGGGTCGTCATAGCTGGGGAAGGCGCTGGCCAGCGCACGCCAGCCCTCGGGCGCATAGCCCAGCGCGAACTGTGCGGCGATCTGGCCGGTCAGGCCGCGGCCCTTCAGATAGGCCACCGCGCGTGGGCTCTTCTTCAGCTGGGCGCGGTAATGGTCGCTGGCCCGCGCCAGCACCTCGGTCAGGGTGGCCTGGCGGACTTTCTGTGCCGCGGCGCGCTCGCGCTCCTCGGGCGAGCGCTCGTCCTCCGGCACCTGCATGCCGGTCTGCTGGGCCAGGTCCTGCACCGCCTCGACAAAACCGGCGCCGGTGTGTTCCATCAGAAAACCGATGGCATTGCCATGCACGCCGCAGCCGAAGCAGTGGTAGGTCTGGCGCGTCGGGCTGACGGTGAAACTGGGCGACTTCTCGCCGTGGAAGGGGCACAGCCCCTTGTGGTTGATGCCGGCCTTCTTGAGCTCGACATGGCGCCCCACCACCTCGACGATGTCGACGCGGGAGAGCAGGTCCTGAATAAAGCCGGGTGGTATCACCGGCGAGAGTCTAGTGCAGGCTCGGCACCGGCTCCTGCCGTCCGGCCAGCACTGGGCTTCGCTCGAAGCGCGCCACCCAGTCCGCCACCTGCTCGGCCGGCATCGGCAGCGCGATGCCATTGCCCTGGCCATGGTCGCAGCCCAGCGCCAGCAGCGCACGCGCGTGCGAGGCGGTCTCGACCCCCTCGGCCACCACGCTGCAGCCGAAGGTGCGCGCCAGCCCGATCACGCCCTCGACCAGGGCCTTGTCCTGATCGTCGATCAGCATGTTCTGCACAAAGGAGCGGTCGATCTTCAGCGTGTCGACCGGCAGGTGCTTCAGATAGGTCAGGTTGGAATAGCCGGTGCCGAAATCGTCCAGCGCGAAACGCACGCCGAAGGCGCGGCAGCGCCGGATCAGGGCCTGGGTGGCGTCGATATCGGCCAGCGCGGTCGACTCCAGCACTTCCAGTACCAGGTGCTCGGCCAGCGGCTCGCGGTGCCGGGCCAGCAATTCCTTCAGGCGCTGGGCGAAGTCGTCGGCCTGCAGATGGCGGGCCGCGACGTTGACGCTGACGCGCAGATTCAGGCCGCCGGCCAGCCACTGGCTGGACTGCTTCAGCGCCTGCTCGATCACCCAGTCGCCGACCTGGACCGCCAGGCCGGTCTGCTCGACCACCGGCAGGAAATGGGCCGGACCGAGCAGGCCGCGCTCCGGATGCTGCCAGCGCAGCAAGGCCTCGACGCCCAGCACCGTGCCGGCCCGCATATCGACCTTGGGTTGGTAGTAGAGCTGCAGCTCGTTGCCGTCCAGCGCCTGCTGCATGCGGCCCAGGGCGAGCACCCGGGCATCGCTGCGCAGGCGCTTCTCGGTGTCGAAGAACTGGTAGCCATTGCGCCCGGAGCGCTTGGCGCGGTAGAGCGCATGGGCGGCATGGCGCTGCAGGGTTTCGCCATCCGAGTGGTCCTGGGGGAAGACCGTCGCACCGAGGCTGGCGCTGAGCTCCAGGGTCTGCCGGTGGCCATCCAGATGGTAGGGCGCGCGAAGCACGTTCAAGACTCGCTCGACCGCCAGCTGCGCCTCCTCCACGCTGCGGCAGCGCAGCAGCAGGCCGAACTCATCGCCGCCCAGGCGGGCGACCTCGTCCGACCATTCGCGGCCGCTGCGCAAGGCCGCCTGCAGCCGCGCCGCGACCTGTCTCAGCAGTTGGTCCCCACCGTCCGCGCCCAGCCGCTCGTTGAAGTTTTTGAACTGGTCCAGATCCAGGCAGCACAGACACAGCAGAAAGCCCTCGCGGCGGCTGCTCTGCAGGGCCAGCTCGATGCGCTGCTTGAACTCGTTCTGATTCGGCAGACCGGTCAGCCCGTCAAACCGGGTCTGGCGCGCCAGCAGGTCTTGCTGGCGAAACTGCTCGGTCTGGTCGGACACCGTGACGACATGAAAGCGCACCGGGCCGGCCGGTTCCGGAATCGTCGACACCGTGATCTGCAGGTGGCAGCTCTCGCCATTGCCGCGTCGGCATTGCAGCAGGCCTTGCCAGTGGCCATCTTGGAGCAGCGCCTGGCGCAAGGCTTGCGGGTCGTGGCCGCTGCGGCGCAGGCTCTCGAACGTCAGCGGCGCGGCGATCTGGCCGCACAGGGCCTCGCGCGGCAGGTCCATCAGCCGGCAGTAGCTGGGGTTGGCATCCAGCACCCGATGCTCGGCATCGGTGACCAGCAGGCCCTCGTGCAGATGCTGGAACAGGCTGACGCTCATGCGCTGGCGCTCCTCCGCGCTGCGCTGCCACTCGGCACGTTCGACCGCTATCGCCGCCAGCGCCGCCCGCCAGCGCCGAGTTTCGCGTCGCCGCAGGCCGGTCAGGGTGCCGAGCAACAAACAGACCGCCAGGGCCGCGAGGCCCAACCCCAGCAGCCAGTCGCTGGCCCGCGACGGCATCGGCAGGCTGAGCAGCAACACGATGCTCAGCGCCGCACCGGCCGCGAATGGCACGCGGCCCTGCCACCAGCGGGGCGAGGCTTCGGCAACAGCAATGGGAGGCGACTGGGGCATGGGCGCCTGCGGGGGGGGGTAGTGATTCTGGCCGCGGGCGCAAAGCCCCCGGGCAAGGGCCGCGAGATGCTAGCAGTGCGGCGACCCGGCGGCCTTGAGTTTGCCCCCGCAAATAGATGGCTCGAAAACCCCGCCTCAAAACAAAAAAGGCTGCCTGAAGGCAGCCTCGGGTATTGCTGGCCGAGATTCTCGACCGTGCCGCTGGGGCTCAGACGTTGAAATCTTCCAGCTTGGCGCCGCCGCCGATCGCCGCCTTCAGCCACTTGGGCTGCAAACCGCGACCGCTCCAGGTTTCCCCGGTGGCCTGGTTGCGATATTTGACCGCCACCTTGGAGGTCTTGCCGGTCTTCGGTGTGCGCACACTCAGATCGGCGACCGTCAGGCCATATTCGGACATCAAACTCTTGACCTTGGCAACGGCATCGGCGCGTTCGCGATCCTTGGTTTGGGCGATTTGTTCGTCGAGTGCGGCCCGTTGAGCCAATAGGTCTTTGAGTGATGCCATCTTTGCAAATCCTCGCTAGGTTTCAAGTTCAAGCATGGGGGACGCGCCGATTATAGGCATGGGCCCGCAAAACTCTCTAGCGACCTATTATGCGCAGATGCCGCGCCGCTCGCAATATTCGTTGAAAAGGGCTGTTGTCGTGGTGCCGACATATTGACGCGGGGCCGCCACAAACCCGTGCGGGCGGCGACCCCGGCGCGCTTTACTTGAAGCCGACCTTGTCCAGCAGCTGCTGCACCTTGGGCAGATTCGCGCCCACCGAGGAAACCGGGATGGTTTCGCTCTTGAATTCACCCATCGCCTCGAGTGCCAGATTGGCCGGGCGCACACCGACCACCACCGGCCATTCGTTATTGCCGTTGGCGAAATAGATTTGCGCTTCCGGCGAACTCAGGTACTCGAGGAACTTGACCGCGTTGTCGCGATTCTTCGCATGCTTGGCCATCGCACCGCCGGCGATATTCATATGGGTGCCCCAGCTCTGCTGATTGGGAAAAACCACGCCCAGGCGCTCGACCACCGCGCGGTCTTCCGGCTTGCTCGAACGCATCATGCGGGCCAGGTAATAGCTGTTGGTCACGGCGATCTGGCATTCGCCGCTGGCGGCCGCCTTGATCTGGTCGGTATCACCACCCTTGGGGGCGCGCGCCATATTGTCGACCACGCCCTTCAGCCAGGCCTCGGTACGCTCCGCTCCCATATGCTCATACATCGCGCCGAACAAGGACAGGTTATAGGGGTGCGAGCCGCTGCGCAGGCAGACCTTGCCCTTGTTCTTCGGGTCGGCCAATTCCTCGTAGGTATCGACGTCCTCTTTCTTGACATTGATCTTGTTGTAGACGATCACGCGGGCGCGGGTCGACAAGCCAAACCACGCCGAACCCTGGCCGCTGTCCTTGGCGCGCAGATGGGCGGGAATGCGCTGCTCCAACACGGTCGACTTGACCGGTGCGAACAGGCCGTCGGTTTCGGCCAGCCACAGGCGTGCGGCGTCGACCAGCAGGATCACGTCGGCGGGGCTGGAGCTGCCCTCGCTTTTCAGGCGCGCGATCAGACCGGCATCATCGGTGTCGACGCGGTTGATGCGGATGCCGGTGGCTTTCGTGAAATTCGCGTACAGCGCTTCGTCGGTCTGGTAGTGACGGGCCGAATACAGATTCAGCACCTGCTCCTGAGCCAGCGTGGCCGTGGCCAGGCCGGTCAGCAGGCCGGCGGCGAGGGCGGATTTGACGAGACGGGAAATTCGCATGGGGTCTCCAAGCCAAGTAAGGTGGCCCGGAGTTTACCCTGTGAACAAGAATAATTCTTGTTTGAGCTCAATCTCAGGTCGTCGGCGGCACATAGCCCGCCACCGCTTCGGCGCCGGCGCCGAAGAAGAATTGCTCCATCTGCCGGGCCAGGTATTGGCGGGCGCGCAGATCGGCCAGGTTCAGGCGGTTCTCGTTGACCAGCATCGTCTGATGCTTCATCCAGGCCGCCCAGGCCTCCTTGCAGACGTTTTGATAGATGCGCTTGCCCAGTTCGCCGGGATAGGGCGCGAAATCCAGGCCTTCGCCTTCCTTCTTCAGATAAACACATTGCACCATGCGTGCCATAACAACCTCTGTTTGCTTGAGTGTGGAGGGGAGGCCCGGATTCAGGCCAGCTTCTTGACCAGCACTTGCGAGCGCCGGTCCCAGTTGTATTTGCGTTTGCGCTCTTCGGGCAGCCATTCGGGTTCGACGGGCGAAAAGCCGCGCTTGATGAACCAGTGCATCGTGCGTGTGGTCAGCACGAAGATGCTGCTCAGGCCTTGCGCCTTGGCGCGTTGCTCGATGCGTTTGAGGATGCGGTCGCCGTCGCCCTGGCCCTGCACCTCGCTGGAGACCGTCAGCGCCGCCATCTCGGCGGTGCGTGCCTCGACATAAGGGTACAGCGCCGCGCAACCGAAGATCACGCCGTCGTGCTCGATCACCGTGTAGGCCTCGATATCGCGCTCGATCTCGTTGCGGTCGCGCTTGACCAGGGTGCCGTCGCGCTCGAAGGGCTCGATCAGCGCGACGATGCCGCCGACATCGTCCGGGCTGGCCTCGCGCAGGCTTTCCAGCTTCTCGTCGACCACCATGGTACCGATGCCGTCATGGGTGTAGACCTCCTGCAAGAGCGCGCCATCCACCGCCAGCGGCAGGATGTGGCTGCGCTCGACGCCGGCCTGGCAGGCCTTGACGCAGTGCTGCAGATAGAAGGCCACATCGGTGGGCTGGGTCGGGCGCGGCAGGCTGGCCAGCATGCGCTTGGCGTCGGCCAGGGCCAGCTCGGTGTCGATGGCGCTGTCAGGGTCGTCCGGGTTCTCGCGCACGCCGGCCACCTCGGTCATGAACAGCAGCTTGTCGGCCTGCAGCGCGATCGCGGCGCTGGTCGCCACCTCTTCCATCGTCAGATTGAAGGCTTCGCCGGTCGGCGAGAAACCGAAGGGCGACAGCAGCACGATGGCGCCGCTGTCGATGGCGCGCTGGATCGCCGCCGCATCGACCTTGCGCACCAGGCCACTGTGCTGGAAATCGACGCCGTCGACGATGCCCACCGGCCGCGCGGTCAGGAAATTGCCAGACACCACCCGCACCGTCGCATTGGCCATCGGCGTGTTCGGCAGACCTTGCGAGAACGCGGCCTCGATCTCGAAGCGCAGCTGGCCGGCCGCTTCCTGGGCGCAGTCCAGCGCCACCGCGTCGGTGACGCGCACGCCCTGGTGGAACTTCGGCGTCTGGCCCTTGGCGGCCAGCTGCTCGTTGACCTGGGGCCTGAAGCCGTGCACCAGCACGATCTTGATGCCCATCGCATGCAGGATGGACAGGTCCTGCACAAAGGCGTTCAGCTTGCCCGCCGCCACCAGCTCGCCCGGCATCCCGACCACAAAGGTCTCGCCACGGTAGGCATGGATATAGGGCGCGACCGAGCGGAACCAGGGCACGAAGGTGTGGGGAAAGACAAGGCTCATGTAGCGAGAGGGCGGTTGCGGCAGCAGGACGGGACGGAATGGGCCCCGATTGTGCCGCAGCGCCACCTGCTCGGAGTGCCGCAAGGGCACTCCGTGGCCAGGCCGTTCAGGCCTGCGGGCCGCGCCGGCGCCGCAGCTGCCAGCTCAGCAGGCCCAGACCCGCCAGCATCAGCGCGTAGCTCTCGGGCTCGGGCACGGCGCTGATGTCCAGGCGGACGCTGCCGTTGTCATAGAACAGCGCGCTGGTGTAGCCCGCGCCCAGGCCGCTGACCTGGACCGACGAGAACTGGCCCATGAAGTTGCCGGCGCTCATCAGCGTGAAGCTGGCCTTGCCGCTGAGCGAGAAGCTGTCCAGCAGGGTCAGCTGCAAGCCGCCGCCGAGGAAGGCCGTGCCGCCGACGGCCAGCAGATCGGTGCCGCCGGCGCCGAGCTCCAGGTCCAGCCAGCCGCTCGGGAACTGGGCGAAGTTGCCCAGCACCGTCAGCGTGCCGATCGAATCCTCGCCGGGAGCAATATGGCCGGCCTCGTTGAGCAGATCGCCCAGGATGGTGGCGTTGCCGGCCAGCGTGCCGCCATGCACCGTCACATCGCCGCTGCCGAAGGCGCTGGTCGAGCGGCCGATCAGGGTGCCGCCGAACAGCTCGGTGCCGCCGGAATAGCTGTTGTCGCCCGCCAGTACCAGGGTGCCCGCACCGGACTTGGACAGGCTGCCCTCATAGACACGGCTGTCGCGGGCTGCCTCCCGGGCCAGACCCATCGCGTACTCGGTCTGCTCATCGGCGCTGGCGCTGCCGGGCAGGCCGTTGAGCCAGCCCTTGGCTGTCTTGGTGGCCTGCCAGCTGGCGGCCTCGGCCTGGTCCTCCAGCTTGCGCGCCTTGATGGCGGTGTCGGAGATGCTGTTGCTCCAGGTGTCGTTCTGGCCCTGCGTGTTGACGGCGAACTTGCCGAGGAACTGGCCCGGTCCGTTCATCGCATGGCGCAGGCTCACCGTGCCCCAGCCGTTGCGCTCATCCGGCACCGCGGTCAGCTTGCCGGCATTCGGGTTGACGATGGCCGTACCCGAGGCATTGTTGATCGTGCCGTTCTGCACCGCGGTGGTCTTCATCACCTCCAGGGCCTGGGCATTCGTCATGTAGCCGTAGCGCTCCATGATGACGGCCAAGGCACCCGAGGCGTGCGGGGCGGCCATCGAGGTGCCCGACAGGCTGGCATAGCCGGCCGTTGTGCCGGTCACCGAGCTGCCGTTGATGGCATTGCCGGGGGCCGTCACGCAGGCCCATTTGGACAGGCCGCACTGGTTGTACAGCTGTGCACCCGGCACATTGACCGAGCCGTCTCCGTTCAGCGACTGACCGGCCGCCACGCCGCCGACCACCAGGTTCTGGCGGATCGCGGCCACGGCCAGCCAGCTGCTTTCCAGTTCCGGCATGAAGTAGGCCATGCCCGAGCGGGCGCTGGCATTCGTGAAGCCGGTGTTGCCGGCGCTGAAGACCATCACCGTGCCGGTCTTGGCGGCGTCGACGGCGCCCTTGATCCAGGTGTCATCGCGCGACAGAAAACCCCAGGACCCGATCAGGCCGGCTGCGCCGGTGGGACTGGGTCCCAGTGTGTTGTATTGCTCGCTATTGGGCTGGCTGCCCCAGCTGGTGCTGATGATGCGCACGCCCTGGGCGTTGACGCCGCGGTAGACATCGGCCACATGGGCCTGGTCGATGGTCTGGGCGGCGGTCTGCGTCACCTGCGGCATGCCGAACAGGGCGCCGTCGGTCTTGCCGGTGTTGCCGACGTAGACATTGGCATTGAAGGCCACCCCATGGAAGTTGTTGCTGCCGCCGATGCTGCCGTCGCGCGAGGCGCCGATGGTGCCAGAGACATGGGTGCCGTGTCTGTCGTTGTAGGCCGGGTTGTAGCTGCCGGCGATGCTGTTGACCGTCACCTGGTGGTAGCGATCGCTGCTCAGCTGCGGGTGCAGGTCGAAGAAGCCTGAATCGACCATGCCGACCTTGATGCCAGCGCCGCTGTAGCCGGCTGCATAGGCGTACTCGGCGCCGATGGACAGCAGGCCCCAGTCACGCCGGAACTCGGCGGTTCGCCAGCTGGCCGGATCACCGAGCATGCCGGGGTCGCCGTCGTAGGTGGTGATGGCGGCGGCCTGCTGGGCGGCCAGGCCTGCGAGCAGCAGGACGGCCAGGCGGGTGGGGCTCAGGTGAGACGGGGTGCGCTTCATCGGTCGATCTCCAAAGGGGTATGGATGACGAGATTGGTGACCGGCCGGGAAAGGGCGCAGAGGCAAGACCTGACCCGTCTGCCGATCAAGCGCCCGATGCTAGTGTTGCTGTTTTGTGAAGAAGTACCGGTTTTCCCGCGCTTGTGGCGATGGCGGGCGATAGGCGTTCCTTAGTTCTTGGGGGTGTGCGAACAGCGGTCCGACAAGGCCCGCCGCGCCGGACCTGCAAAGACACCGATAATCCTGGGCTCGTGAATCCATCGTCTTCCTCCCCCAGGCCGCCAAGGCCGCAGCAGTCGCCGAAGGCGAATACCGGCCGGCCCGCGCCGCCGCCCGCCAATCCGCTGCCGCCCATCAGCTTCCCAGAATCGCTGCCGGTCTCGAGCCGGCGCGAGGACATCGCGCGCGCGCTGGCCGAACACCAGGTCATCATCGTCTGTGGCGAGACCGGCTCGGGCAAGACCACCCAGCTGCCCAAGATCGCGCTGGCGCTGGGCCGCGGCCGGGCCCACACCGGCAAGCTGATCGGCCACACGCAGCCGCGGCGCATCGCCGCGTCCAGCGTGGCCAAGCGCATCGCCGAGGAGCTGAAGACGCCGCTGGGCGAGATCGTCGGCTACAAGGTGCGCTTCCAGGACCGGCTGCAGCCGGGGGCGAGCGTCAAGCTGATGACCGACGGGATTCTGCTGGCCGAGACGCAGACCGATCCGCTGCTGAAGGCCTACGACACCATCATCATCGACGAGGCCCACGAGCGCTCGCTGAACATCGATTTCCTGCTCGGCTATCTGCGCGAGGTGCTGCCGCGCCGGCCGGACCTGAAGGTCATCGTCACCTCGGCCACCATCGACGCCGACCGCTTCGCGAACCACTTTGCATCGAGCAAGGGCCCGGCGCCGGTGCTGATGGTTTCGGGCCGGCTGTTCCCGGTCGAGCAGCGCTACCGGCCCTTCGAGGAATCGCGCGAGTACGACGTCAACAACGCCATCGTCGACGCCGTCGATGAACTCTGGCGCGAGGGAGGCGGCGATGTCCTGGTCTTCCTGCCCGGCGAGCGCGAGATCCGCGAGGCGGCCGAGGCGCTGCGCAAGCACCACCCGCCCGGCGTCGAGGTGCTGCCGCTGTTCGCACGCCTGTCGCAACAGGAGCAGGACAAGGTCTTCGAACCGCATGGCCAGCGCCGCATCGTGCTGGCGACCAATGTGGCCGAGACCTCGCTGACCGTCCCGGGCATCCGCTATGTGATCGACCCGGGCCTCTCCCGGGTCAAGCGCTACAGCTACCGCAACAAGGTCGAGCAGCTGCAGATCGAGGCCATCAGCCAGTCCAGCGCCAACCAGCGTGCCGGCCGCTGCGGCCGCGTCTCCAACGGCATCTGCATCCGTCTGTACGACGAGAAGGACTTCCTCGCCCGCCCCAAGTTCACCGATCCGGAAATCCTGCGCTCCTCGCTGGCGGGCGTGATCCTGCGCATGAAGGCTTTGCACCTGGGCCAGGTCGACGAGTTCCCCTTCATCGAGCCGCCGCCGCGCAAGGCCGTGGCCGATGGCTACCAGCTGCTGGGCGAGCTGGGCGCGGTCGATGACTTGAACGAGCTGACGCCCATGGGTTGGGAGCTGGCCAAGCTGCCGCTGGACCCGCGGGTCGGCCGGATGATTCTGGAGGCCAGGAACCGCGAGGCGCTGACCGAGATCCTGATCATCGCCAGCGCGCTCAGCGGCCAGGACGTGCGCGACCGGCCGATGGAGGCGCAGCAGGCGGCCGATGAAAAGCACAAGAAGTTCGATGACGAGAAGTCGGAGTTCCTGGGCTACTTGAAGCTGTGGAAATGGCTGGAAGAGAGCAAGGGCGGCTCCGGGGAACACAAGCTCAGCCACCGCCGCTACGAAGCGCTGCTGCGCGAGAACTTCGTCAGCCCTCGCCGGGTGCGCGAATGGCGCGACATCTATTCGCAGCTGCACACCGTGGTCGCCGAGCATGGCTGGCGCATGAACGGCAGCCCGGCCACCTATGAGCAGGTGCATCTGTCGATGCTGGCCGGCCTCTTGGGCAATATCGGCCTGAAGAGCGACGAGGACGAGTGGTATCTGGGCGCGCGCGGCATCAAGTTCTGGCGCCACCCCGGTGCTCATCTGAGCAAAAAGCCGGGCCGCTGGATCGTGGCGGCCGAGCTGGTGGACACGACGCGGCTGTTCGGCCGCGGCATCGCCGCGATCGAGCCGCAGTGGCTGCCGGCCATCGCCGGACATCTGATCAAGACCCAGTTGATGGAGCCGCACTGGGAGAAGAAGGCGGCCGAGGTGATCGCGCTGGAGCGCGCGACGCTGTACGGCATCGTCATCTACAGCAACCGGCGCGTGAACTTCGGCAAGGTCGATGCGGCCGCCGCGCGCGAGATCTTCATCCGCGAGGCCCTGGTCAACGGCGAATGGGAGACCCGCCTGCTCTTCCTGGCCCACAACCAGAAGCAGATCGCCAAGGTCGAGGAGCTGGAGCACAAATCGCGGCGCCAGGACGTGCTGGTCGACGACGAGCTGATCTACGCCTTCTACGACGCCCAGCTGCCGGCCGAGGTGTGCTCGGGCGCCACGCTGGAGCGCTGGTACCGCCACGAGTCCAAGGCCAATCCGAAACTCCTGCAGCTCAGCCGTGAGGAGCTGATGCGCCACGAGGCGGCCGGCATCACCGGCAGCGCCTTCCCGAAGACCATCCGCCTGGGCGGGGTCGACTGCGCTGCCACCTATCTGCACGAACCCGGCGATGCCCGCGATGGCCTCACCGTCACCGTGCCCATCTATGCGCTGAACCAGGTCAACGAGGAACGCTGTGAATGGCTGGTGCCCGGCATGCTGGGCGCCAAGGTCACGGCCTTGCTGAAGAGCCTGCACCAGCGGCCGCGCTCGCGCCTGGTGCCGCTGCCGGACTTCGTCGCCGAGTTCATCGAGCTCAACCCCTTCGCCCAGGGCAGCCTGGTCGAGGTGCTGCTGAAGGCCGTCAAGGAGCGCAGCCAGATCGCGGTGCAGCGCAACGATTTCAAGCTCGAACAGCTGCAAGCCCATCTGTTCATGAACTTCCGCGTCGTCGACGAGCACGGCCGCCAGCTGGGCCAGGGCCGCAATCTGGCGGCGCTGAAGGCCGAGCTGGGCGGCCAGGCGCGCAGCGCCTTCCAGGCCCTGGCGGCGCTGAAGCTACCGGCCGCGCCCGTTGCCGAGCCGCCGCCGGTCGCGCCCGGGGGCATCCGGGCCGAGATCGTCAAGCCGGCCAGTGCACCGGTGCGCGAGGCGAGCAAGAGTTACACCGGCTGGACCTTCGGCGAGCTGCCCGAGTTGATGGAAGTCAAGCGCGGCGCCCAGACCCTGATCGGCTTCCCGGCGCTGATCGACCGGGTCAGCCATGTCGAGATCGAGGTGTTCGATGAGCCCGATGTCGCCGCCGCCAAGCACCGTCTGGGCCTGCGCCGCCTGGTGGCGCTGCAGCTCAAGGAGCCGCTGAAGTATCTGGAGAAGAACATCCCGGATCTGCAGAAGATGTCGGTGCTGTTCATGAGCCTGGGCACGGCCGAGGAGCTGCGCGACCAGATCATCGGCGTCGCACTGGACCGCGCCTTCCTGGCCGATCCGCTGCCGGCCGACGAATTCGCCTTCAAGGCCCGCATCGAGGAGGGCCGGGCGCGGCTCAACCTGATCGCGCAGGAGGTGGCGCGCCAGACCGGGGTGGTGCTGATCGAGCTGGCGGCCGCGAGCCGCAAGCTCAAGGACGCGCGTGCGCCCAAGGAGGTGGGCGAGGACATCACGGCCCAGCTGCAGCGCCTGTGCCCCAAGCACTTCGTCACCGCCACGCCCTGGGCCCAGCTGCAGCACCTGCCGCGCTATCTGAAGGCCATCACCGCGCGGCTGGACAAGCTGCGTGCCGACCCGGCGCGCGACGCCAAGCTGCTGGCCGAGCTCAAGCCGCTGGAGCAGCGTTTCCTGCGCCGCCTGGCCGAGCTCAAGGGCACGACGGACGCCCGGCTGGTGGATTTCCGCTGGCAGCTGGAGGAGCTGCGCGTCAGCCTGTTTGCGCAGGAGTTGCGCACGCCGCAGCCGGTCAGCGTCAAGCGGCTGGACAAGGTCTGGGCCCAGCTGAGCACCTGAGTTGTCGCGCCCGCGCCGAATGCCCCGTGAATCGAGGCTTTATTGCCGCATCGCCAGGCGCACAATCTGGGTCAAATCACACTTTGTTTCATCAAACTCCAAGGTCCGCACGCATCGTGCCGAATGCTGAACCGACTGCCAGTCCGCCCGACGCTGGCGCCAAGACCGCCGCCGCCGTGCGGCGCTTTGGTCGTTTTGAACTCCGCGCGCTGCTGAACAAGAGCACGCGCAGCATGTTGTGGCTGGTGCTGGACACCCGCAGCCAGCAGGAGATGCTGATCTGCATGCCGCGGCTGGCGCCCAACAGCCCCGAGGCGCTGGCCCACTGGCTGAAGACCGCCAATGCCGGCGCCCGCATCCAGCACCCGAACCTGGCCCATGTGGTCGAGGTCGGCCAGGTCGAGCACTGGCCGTTCATCGCCTATGACCGGGCGCTGGGCGAGACCCTGGATGAGCGGCTGGCGCGTCAGAACGCGCCGCTGCCGCTGGATGTGGCGGCCTGGACCTGCCAGTACCTCGAAGGCCTGGCCTTCGCCCATGAGGCCGGCCATGCGCATCGCGATGTGCAGGCCGCCTCGATGCTGATCGACAGCCTGGGCCATGTGCGGGTGCTGGGCCTGGAGGTGGCGCAGGAGGTGTTCCCGGCCAATGTGGACTTCAATACCGTGACGCGGCGCGCGGTGCGCGAGGCGGCCCAGGATGATGTGCTGTGCGTCGGCCTGCTGATGCACCGCATGCTGACCGCCCGGCCGGTGCTCGACGAGGCCGATCTGCTGCTGGTGATGCAGCGCATGCAGCCGCAAGGCCATGAGTTGCTGCGCCTGGGCTGGGAGACGCCGCACCCGATTGCCGAACCGCTGCGCGCCATCGTCAACCGCGCCACCGACCGCCAGACCGGCCATCGCTACCATCTGGCGCGCAGCTTCTGGCGCGCGCTGGAGGGCTGGCGCAGCGCCGCCAATGACCAGGGCGGCGCGATCGCGCAGCTGATGGACAAGCTGCAGCGCGTCGGCCATCTGCCGATCGCCTCGCTGCGCCTGCAGCGCATCGCCCAGTCGTCCAGCATGGAGGGCCAGCACGCCAGCGAGCTCTCCGGCCTGGTGCTGCAGGACATGGCGCTGAGCCTGGAGATGCTGCGCCGTGTCAACAACGCGCTGAAGCAGCAAGGCATTGCAGCCGGCGGCGGCGCCATCCTGAATATGCAGCGCGCCATCGCGATGCTGGGCCTGAACGGCGTGCAGCAGGCGGCCCGTGCGCTCAAGCCCTGGCCCGGCCCGCTGTCCGAAGCCAATGCCGCGACCTTGCGCAGCCTGATGGGTCGGGTGCAGCGCGCCGGCCAGGTGGCGCAGGCGCTGCGCCCGGCCGGTTACGACGCCGAGGTGGTCTATCTGATCACCGTGATGCAGAACCTCGGCCGCCTGCTGCTGCAGTACCACTTTCCCGATGATGCACAGCAGATCCGCCAGCTGATGCGCCCGTCCGAGCCGACCGCCGACAACCCCAAGCCGGTCGGCATGAGCGAGCAGTCGGCCGCCTATGCGGTGCTGGGCTGCGATCTCGAAGCGCTGGGCACGGCGGTGGCGCGCTACTGGAGCCTGGGCGACGAGCTGCTGCACATGATGCGGCGCCAGGCCATCGAGGCGCCGGTGCGTGGTGGCGGCAGCGATGCTGAGCTGCTGCGCCTGACCTGCAGCCTGGCCAATGAAATCGTCGATGCGCTGGCCCTGCCCGAAGAGAAGCGCCAGGCCGGCGTCGAGACGGCTACGCGGCGCTATGCGCGGGCGCTGGGCCTGGGCCTGCGCGAGGTCTACGAGGCGCTGAATCCGGCCGCAGCCGTGACCCCCGCAACAGCCCACGCCGCCCACCCCGATCATCCCGACCACGCCGTGCCGGCCGCAACGCAGCCCCAGGCCTCGCCGCTGCGCTCGCGCCTGCGAGGCAAGACCGAGAGCGACGACCCGGTCGCCCAGCCGCCCATCGCGCCGAGCGGCTGATTCGCCCGCTCGCCACGATTCCTAGAACAAGGTCCCCATGCTTCCCTCCACACCCACCGCACCGCAGATGCCGCCTGCGCTGGGGCGCTTTCGCCCTTTGCGCCGGCTCGGGCAGGGCGCGCAGGCGACGGTCTGGCTGGCGCATGACCCGCGGCTGGACCGCGAGGTGGCGCTGAAGGTCTTGCTGGCCGGCGCCACGCCGGCCAATGTCGAGGCCTGGCTGCACGAGGCCCGCGCCGTCAGCCGCCTGACACATCCGAACATCGTGCCGGTGTTCGAGGCCGATATGCAGGGCGGCCAGGCCTATCTGGTGTTCGAGTATGTGGCCGGCCCGACGCTCAGCGAGCGCCTGCGCAGCGGCCCGGCGCTGCGCCCGCGCGACGCGGTCGAGCTGATGCTGGGCGTGCTCGACGGCCTGCAGGCCGCCCATGCCGCCGGCGTCGTGCACCGCGATCTGAAGCCCTCCAACATCCTGCTCGACGCCAAGGGCCGGGCGCGGGTGATGGACTTCGGCATCGCCGCCCGCCTGACGGATGCCGGCAAACCGCAAGGCATCGTCGGCACGCCCGGCTATATCTCGCCCGAGGCCGCGCGCGGCGAGGCGCCGAGCCCGCAGATGGATGTGTTCGCGGCCGCGGTGATGCTGGGTGAGCTGCTGTCGGGCCAGCGCCTGAACGCCGACCCTGATCCCTGGCGCGCGGTGCGCCGCGTCATCGAGCAAGACCTGGCCCTGCCGCCGGGGCTCAATGCCGAGGTCGACGATGCGCTGCGCGCCATCGTGCTGCGCGGCCTGGCGCGCGATGCGACGCGGCGCTGGCCCACGGCCAAGGCCTTTCACGATGCGCTCAACGAATGGCTGCACCCGGCGGTGGCGCCCAGCAGCGAAGCGGGCGACACGGCGGCGCTGGAGTTCCTGCTGCGCCGCATGCGCCACAAGACCGACTTCCCGGCCATGTCCGATTCGGTCGGTCGCATCCAGCGCCTGACCCTGTCCGAGAACGAGAGCATCACCAGCCTCTCCAATGAGATCCTGAAGGACGTGGCGCTGACCCACAAGCTGCTGCGCCTGGTCAATACCGCCCAGTTCAGCCATGCCGGTGGCGGCAGCATCTCGACGGTCTCGCGTGCCGCCGCGCTGATCGGCTTTGCCGGCATCCGCAATCTGGCGCTGTCGCTGATCCTGCTCGAGCGCATGGAGAACAAGGCCCATGCCCAGCTCTTGCGCGAGGAGTTCCTGCGCTCGCTGATGGCCGGCTCGCTGGCTCGCGAGCTGTGCCTGGTGCAGCGCGAGAACGAGGAGAGCTTTCTCGCCGCGATGTTCCAGAACCTGGGCCGTTTGCTGACCGAGTTCTACTTTCCCGAGGAAGCCCAGCAGGTGCGCCGCATCACGCGGCCCGAGCGCCGCGCCGGTGGCGACACGGCCGGGCCGGCCGCGCCGGTCAGCGAGGCGCTGGCCTCGGCCCAGGTGCTGGGCCTGAGCTATGAGCAGCTGGGCCTGGGCGTGGCCAAGCAATGGGGGCTGCCGGACAGCCTGCAGCGCAGCATGCGCCGCCCCGACGGCGATGTGCCGACGCGGTTGCAGGACAACCCGGCCGAGCGCCAGCGCTGGCTGGCGCGGGCGGCCAACGAGATGTCTGACGCGATCCTGCAGACCGAGCCGGCCGAGACCCATGCCAAGCTCAAGGCGATGGCGCAGCGCTACTCGCGCGCGCTGGGCGTGCCGGTCGAGGCCTTCGATGCGGCCGCCGATCAGGCCCGCCAGCGCCTGGCCCAGCTGGCCCAGGCCATGGGCATCAGCCTGGCCAAGAACTCACCGGCCCAGCGTCTGCTGGCGCCGCTGACCCCTACCGTCGATGACAGCCTGTCGCCGCACGAGCTGCAGGCCACCTTGCTGGCCGAGCCGACCCTGCAGCGCAGCGAGGCCGAGGTCTCGCGCGAGCAGGCCAGCGAGACCCTGGCCGCCGGCATCCAGGACATTACGAATGCGATGGTCGAGAACTTCAAGCTCAACGAAGTGCTGCGCATGATTCTGGAGACCATCTACCGCAGCCTGGGTTTTCGGCGCGTGGTGTTCTGCCTGCGCGACCCGAAGACCGAAACCCTGACCGGCCGCTTCGGCCTGGGCGAGGGGGTCGAGGCGGTGGCGCCGCTGTTCCGCGTGCCGCTGCGCAGCACGCCCGGGGTCACGGCCGATCTGTTCTCGGCGGTCTGCCAGAAGGGCGTCGACACGCTGATCGCCGACGCCTCGGTGCCCAAGATCGCCGAGCGCCTGCCGGCCTGGTTCCTCGGCGCGCCGAAGGCGGCCAGCTTCCTGATACTGCCGATGGCGGTCAAGGGCGCGCCGTTCGCGATGATCTATGCTGACAAGGCCCGGCCCGGCGGCATCGATCTGGGCGAGAAGGAGTTGTCGCTGCTGCGCACGCTGCGCAACCAGGCGGTGATGGCCTTCAGGCAGGCCAGCTGAGCCTGCTCTTCAGCTGAACACGCTGACCGCGGCGACCAGCTGCTGCGACTGCTGCTGCAGCGAGGTAGCGGCGGCCGAGGCCTCTTCCACCAGCGCGGCATTCTGCTGGGTGGCCTGATCCATCTGGGTGATGGCCTGGTGGATCTGCTCGATGCCGGCGGTCTGCTCGACACTGGCGCTGCTGATCTCGCCGACGATGTCGGTGACCCGCTTCACGCTGGCGACGATCTGCTCCATCGTCGCGCCGGCCTGGCCGACCAGGGCGCTGCCGCTGTCGACCTTCTCGACCGAGTCGACGATCAGGCCCTTGATCTCCTTGGCTGCAGCCGCCGAGCGCTGGGCCAGGCCGCGCACCTCGGAAGCGACCACTGCGAAGCCACGGCCTTGCTCGCCGGCCCGTGCCGCTTCCACCGCCGCGTTCAGCGCCAGGATATTGGTCTGGAAGGCGATGCCGTCGATCACGCCGATGATGTCGACGATCTTCTTCGACGAGCCGCTGATCGAGTTCATGGTCTGCACCACCTGGCTGACCACCTCACCGCCCTGCACGGCCACGGCCGAGGCCGACATCGCCAGCTGGTTGGCCTGGCGGGCGTTGTCGGCGTTCTGCTTGACCGTGGCGGTCAGCTCCTCCATCGAGGCCGCGGTCTGCTCGAGCGCGCTGGCCTGGGCCTCGGTGCGGCCCGACAGGTCCAGGTTGCCGGCCGCGATCTGGCCCGAGGCGGTGGCGATGGTGTCGGTGGAGTCGCGGATCTGGCGCACCGTGCCGGCCAGGCTTTGCTGCATCTGGTGCATGGCCGCAAGCAGGCTGGCGTCATCGCCCGGCCGCAGCGCCACGCTCACGCCAAGATCGCCGGCGCCGATGCGGCGCACGATGTCGGCGGCATAGTCGGGCTCGCCGCCCAGTTGCAGGTAGATGTGGCGCATCATGCGCCAGCCCAGGACGCCGACGACCAACACCAGCACCGCGCCTATCGACAGCAGCACGGTCGCGCTGCGCCAGAAGGCGGTCTCGATATCGTCGATGTAGTCGCCAAAGCCGATGATCCAGTCCCAGGGCTCGAACTTGATCACCGCGTAGAGCTTGTCCACCTTGCCCTCGGTGCCGGGCCGGGTACCCGGTGCGATGACCGTGCCTATGGTCTGGCCGGCCAGGGCCTTGCGGTAGCGCTCGCCGGCTTCCTTGCCGCCCTTGGCGTCGACGATGCCGATGCGCTTGGGGTTGGGGTGCACATGGTTGATGTCATCCGAGTAGCCGCGGACGAAGAAATAGAGCTCGTCCTTGCGGAAGCTGCCGATGATGCGCTTGCCTTCCTTCTGCGCATCGGCCTTGGAGATCTCGCCGGCTTTTTCCTGGGCATGCAGCTTTTCCAGGGCCGAGTGCGCCAGCAGCACCAGGGTCGAGAGCTGGGCGGTGCGCTCCTTCATCATCGACTGCTTCAAGGTGCTCAGCGAGATGGCGGCCAGCAGCACCACGCCAAGCAGTGCGGTGCCGCAAAGCAGCAGGATTCGTGTGTTGAGCTTCATGCGAGACCAGACATCGGGGAGAGAGGGAGCTGGCCGAACGCGGTGCCGTACAGCCATGGCGGGCACCGCCGGGCGACGGTGATGGCTGTTTATCGGCGCAAATCGGCCGAGCTTGAGCTGCCGATATCTTCGGGGGCGGGCGCAGCGCCAGAACGGCGGCACGAAGAGAGGGGGAAGAGGGAGAAAGAGGGAGGTTGACGAGCCTTACCCCCGGCACTGGTCACAACAGTTAGGGCTGCTTGGTTCCCCATCTGACCCGGTTGGCCGTGCTTCCATGCGAGGAGGCCCGTCAGCGAGCATTGTATGCGATGCGCGCCGGCCTTCTCGGAACCTGGGGTGCGCCTACAGCCCCAGCGTGGCGGAGCGCGTCATCGAGGCGCCGATGGCATAGCCCAGCAGGGCCAGCGCGCCGAGATAGGCGGGCAGGCGGTAGTCGCGGCTCGCGACGGTCCAGTGGGCGCAGGCCGCGTAGCCGCACAGCGCCAGCAGCTTGGCGGCCAACCAGCTGTCACGCAGCAGGTCGTAGTGCAGCAGCCCCCACAGGCTCAGGCCGGAGACGGCCAGCAGGAAGTGCAGGCCGAAGGAGATCGCGCGCAGGCGGTCGTCATCACCCCATTCGGCCTTGACCTGGGCGGCCAGGCCGCGGGCAAAAAAAAGCACGAGGCTGGCCCAGGCCAGCAGCTCGTGCATTCGCAGCATCCCCGAGTAGAACCAGTCCATCACCGCCCCCTGTTTGGGGCAAGCTTGGTCGGCGCCAGCGAGGCTGTCAAGCCCGGCTCGGGCTCAGCGCAGCTGCAGATCGTCGTCGCTGAAGCGGATGTTCAGCGGCTCGATCAGCAGCTGCTTCTCGCCTTCTTCCAGGCTGCCCGCCACCCAGGCCTCGATGCCGCAGGCCTTGGCCACCTCGACGGTGCGCTGGGCATCGGCGGCCGGCACGAAGATGGCAAAACCTGCCCCCATGTTCAGGGTCGAGTAGGCCTCGCGGTCGTCCTGCTTGGCCTGTTCCTGCATGAACTTCAGCACCGGCGTGACCGGCGGCACCGTGTGGATGCGGTAGCTGAATTGGGCCGGGTGGCGCAGCAGCTTGCGCCAGCCGTGGCCGGTGATGTTGGCGCAGTAGTGGGGCTGGATGCCGGCCTTGAAGAGCGCCTCGGTGACCGGCGAGTACAGCACGGTGGGGGCCAGCAGTGCGTCGCCGTAAGTGAGGCCGGGTTCGATCTCGGTCAGGTAGCCCTGCGGCAGGCGCTCCACCAGCTTGCGCGCCAGGCTCAGGCCATTGGCGTGGATGCCGCTGGAGGCCAGGAGCACGATGGCATCACCGGCGGCCAGATCGTCGCCGACCGACAGCCGGCTCTTGGGATTGATCAGGCCGGTGCAGGAGGCGGCCAGGTCGATGCGGCCGTCCTCGACGATGCCGGCCAGCGCCGGGGTCTCGCCGCCGCCCCAGGCCACGGCACAGGTGTCGCAGGCCTTCTTCCAGCCCTCGACCAGGGCTTGCGCGCGGGCCTTGTCGCCGAACCAGTCCGAGCCGCCGGCGGCCCAGTAGGCCTGCACCACCAGCGGCGTGGCGCCGACGGTGATCAGGTCGTTGACGGCCATCGCGATGGTGTCCTGGGCGATGCCAGCGTAGTAGCTGCTCTTGCCGGTCAGGCGCGCCATCTCGTCGGCCACCAGGGTCTTGGTGCCCAGGCATTCGACGATGGAGGCGATGTAGAAGGGCCCGACATCCACCACATAGGCCGACTCGCCGCGCGAGGCCGGCACCTCGCTGAAGCCATGGCCGCCCAGATGGGCGCCGGTGGCCGCCGCTGCGCGCTGGGCGGCGATCTTCAGCGGGTCGATCAGGTCGTAATTGACACCGGCCTGCTCGTAGCTGAGGGTGTCGGGAGAGGAGGGGGCATGCGTGCTCATGGGGCGGGATTATCGACCATGCGCCAGGCCCGTGGCGGGGCTGGGCGCGCCCGTAGAATGCGCCCCCATGAGTTACCAGGTCCTCGCCCGCAAATACCGCCCCCACAGTTTCGAGGAACTGCGGGGCCAAGAGCATGTGGTCCAGGCCCTGGCCAATGCGCTGACGCAGCAGCGCCTGCACCATGCCTATCTGTTCACCGGCACCCGCGGCGTCGGCAAGACCACGGTGTCGCGCATCCTGGCCAAGAGCCTGAACTGCACCGGCGCCGATGGGCAGGGCACGATCACGGCCCAGCCCTGCGGCGTCTGCGAGGCCTGCCGCGATATCGATGCCGGCCGCTTCGTCGACTATGTGGAGCTGGACGCGGCCTCGAACCGGGGCGTCGAGGAGATCTCGCAGCTGCTGGATCAGTCGGTCTACAAGCCGGTCGTGGGGCGATTCAAGGTCTACATGATCGACGAAGTCCATATGCTGTCGAACACCGCCTTCAACGCGATGCTGAAGACGCTGGAGGAGCCGCCGGACTATCTGAAATTCGTGCTGGCGACGACCGACCCGCAGAAGGTGCCGGTCACCGTGTTGTCGCGCTGCCTGCAGTTCAATCTGCGGCCGATGGCGCCGCAGACCGTGCTGTCGCACCTGAGCGCCGTGCTGGAGGCCGAACAGGTGGCGGCCGATGCCGGCGCGCTGCGCCTGCTGGCGCGCGCCGCGCGCGGCTCGATGCGCGACGCGCTGTCGCTGACCGACCAGGCGATCGCGTTTGGCGCCGGTGCCCTGGTCGAGGCCGGTGTGCGCCAGATGCTGGGCACAGTGGATCGCGGCCATGTGGTGGCCATTCTGGATGCGCTGGTGGCCGCCGATGGCGCGGCCGTCGTGGCCCAGGCGGATGGCTTGCGCAGCCTGGGCCTGTCGGCGGCCGGCACGCTGGAGGACCTGGCCAGCCTGCTGCAGCAGACGGCGGTGGCCCAGGCCGCGCCCAAGGCCGTGGACGATCAAGACCCCGACAGCGCCGAGGCCCGGCGCCTGGCCGGCCTGCTGCCGGCCGACGAGATCCAGCTGATGTACAGCATGGCCCTGCACGGTCGCCAGGAACTGGGACTGGCGCCGGACGAGTACGCCGGCCTGACCATGGTGCTGCTGCGCATGCTGGCCTTTCGGCCCGGTGGCATCGCGACGAACCCGGCACTGAACCAGGCCGCGGCCCCGCCGCGCAAGCCCGAGCCGGCACCGGCACCGACACCTGTGAGCGCGCCCTTGCTGCGGCCGGCGGCGCCGAGCCTGGTGGTGCGTCCGCCCGAGCCCAAGCCGAGCCCGGTGCAGGAGCTTTCAAGCGTGTCTGCGAGCGAGCCCGCAACAACGCCTGCCAGCGCGCCGCCGCCCAGCCCGGTGGCCGTCGAGGTGCGCGAACCTGCGCCGCCGGCGGTGGCGCAGCCCGCGCCGATGTCGCCGCGCGCCCAGGCCGAGGCCGGCAGCTTGAGTGCCCGGCTGCGTCCGCGCCCGGTGGTGATCGACGAGCGCGGCGAGGCCGACGAGCCGCCGCCCTGGCTGGATGCGCCGCCCGCCGATGAGGAGGGTGGTGCGGTGGTGCAGGCCGGCGGCGACGAGTCGGCCGAGCCCGGCGAGTCCGCCGGCCATGGCGGCGTCTACGCCTCCACCGCCGGCAGCGATGTGCAGCTGTCACCGACGCCGCTGGGCGAGCGCTGGGCCGGGCTGGTCAAGCGCCTGAGCCTGGTGGCGCTGGCCCGCGAGCTGGCGTTGCAGGCCGAGTGCGTCGGCTTCGACGAGCAGGCCGAGACAGCGCTGATACGGCTGAAGGTCGAGCGCGAGTCGCTGCGCCAGCCGGCGCTGAAGGACAAGCTGCAGGCGGCGCTGGCTGCCGTGCTGGAGCGGCCGGTGGCTATCGAGGTCGAGCCCGGCGTGGCGCAGGATTCGCCGGCGCTGCGCGATGCCGCGGACGTCCAGGCGCGCCAGCGTCAGACCGAACAATTCGTTTTCCAAGACCCGCTGGTCCAGCAACTGCTGGCCCAGTTCAAGACGGCGCGCATCGTGCCCGGGTCGATCAAACCCCACTGAACATCTTTAGGAGATATGCACATGATGAAGGGTCAACTCGCCGGCCTGATGAAGCAGGCCCAGGCCATGCAGGACAACCTCAAGAAGGCACAGGACGAGCTCGGCAATATCGAGGTCGAGGGCCAGTCGGGTGCCGGCCTGGTCAAGGTCACGATGACCTGCAAGCACGAGGTCAAGCGCCTGACCATCGATCCCAGCCTGCTGGCCGATGACAAGGACATGCTGGAAGACCTGGTCGCCGCCGCCTTCAACGACGGCCTGCGCCGTGCCGAGGAAGTCAGCGCCGAGAAGATGGGCAAGCTGACCGCCGGCATGCCGCTGCCGCCCGGCATGAAGTTCCCCTTCTAAGCCCTTGACCGCACTCGACGATCTGATCGAGGCGCTCAAGCGCCTGCCGGGCGTGGGCCAGAAATCGGCCCAGCGCATGGCCTACCACCTGCTGCAGCACGACCGCGAGGGCGCGCGCCGCATGGCGGCCTCGCTGACCGCGGCGATGGCGCAGGTGGGCAACTGCCAGCGTTGCCATACCTTCAGCGAGGCGCCGATCTGCGCGATCTGCGCCGATGCCCAGCGCGACGCACGCCTGCTGTGTGTGGTCGAGAGTCCGGCCGACCAGGCCGCGCTGGAGCGCACCGGCTCCTACCGCGGCTATTACTTCGTGCTGCAGGGCCGGCTGAGCCCGCTGGACGGCCTGTCCACCCAGGCCATCGGTGCCGAGCAGCTGCTGCTGCGCGCGGCCGAGGCGGCGGTCGAGGAGGTGATCCTGGCCACCAGCTTCACCGCCGAGGGCGAGGCCACCGCCCATGTGCTGGCCGAGGCGCTGCGCTCGCGCGGTATCCGCGCCACCCGGTTGGCGCGCGGCGTACCGGTGGGCAGCGAACTCGAGTATGTGGATCTGGGCACCATTGCCCATGCTTTGACCGATAGGCGCTGAGCGAATGACTGTTGCCAACTACTGCATCATCGCGGCCTGCGTGCTGCCCATCCTCTGCGCCGGCATGGCCAAGTCCAAGGGCTTCGGCAAGCCGCGCCGCGACGGGGGCTTCGACAACCACAATCCCCGCGCCTGGCTGGCCGGCCTGTCGGGCTGGCAGGCTCGCGCCAACGCGGCCCAGGCCAACAGCTTCGAGGCCTTGCCGCTGTTCATTGCCGGTGTGCTGGCGGCGCAGCAGATGGGGGCGGTGCAGGAGCGCATCGACATGCTGGCGCTGTCCTTCATCACCTTCCGCCTGGCCTATATCGGCCTGTACCTGGCCGACCAGCCGAATCTGCGCTCGCTGGCCTGGTTTGCCGCGCTGGGCAGCGCGGTGGCCTTGTTCTTCGCCTGATCGATCAGCGCTGTGATCAGCGTTTAGCTGCCTTGCGCGCCGCCGAGGCCACCCGGGTGCTCTTCGCGGCCGGGCGGCCCGCCTTGACGGCCTTGGCCGTGCGCGCCGCTGCGGCCACGCGCTGGCTATTGGGCGTGTAGACCACCAGGGTCTGGCCGGGCTTGAAGGCGGCCTTGGCCGAGACCTTGTTCCACTGCGCGACCTGGCTGGCACTGACCTTGTAGCGCTGCGCGACGCTGGCGACGGTCTCACCCTTGCGGGCCTTGAAGCTGACACGGCGCAGCGCCGGCACATCGGGCGCGAGGCTGATGCTGGCGTTGTCTGCCAGATGTTCGGATACATCCTGGTCGCGCTTGGCGCTGCGCGGCACCAGCAGCGTCGAGCCCTGGCGCACCAGCATGCGCGGCGGGATCTTGTTGATCTCGCGCAGCGCGGCCTCGCTCATGCCGACCTGCTGGGCGGCATCGGCCGGCTTCATCGTGCGCGGCACCACCCAGGCGGTCCAGCTTGCCATCGCGCCACGGTGGGCGGCGAGATTGCGGGCAAAGGCGTCGGCGTTGTCGTAGGGCAGCAGCACCTGCTCGGTCGCTGCGGCCAGCATCACCGGCTTGTTGACCTGCGGGTTGAACTGCTTGAACTCATCGACCGTCATGCCGGCAAAGCGAGCGGCGACATCGACATCGATGTCGCGGTCGATATTGACGCTGAGGAAGTAGGGGTGGTTGGCGATCTCGGGCAGGGACAGCGCAAAGGCCTCGGGGCGCAGCACGATGTTCTTGACCGCCTGCAGCTTGGGCACGTAGTAGCGCGTCTCGTCGGGCATGCGCAGGCTCTCGTAGTCGGTCGGCAGGCCGGCGCGCTCGTTGCGCTTGATGGCGCGCTGCACATTGCCCTGACCCCAGTTGTAGGCCGCCAGTGCCAGATGCCAGTCGCCGAACATGGTGTGCAGACGGCCCAGGTAGTCGAGCGCGGCGCGGGTCGAGGCCAGCACATCGCGGCGGTCGTCGCGGAAGATGTTCTGGCGCAGCTCGAAATCGCGACCGGTGGCCGGCATGAACTGCCACATGCCCGAGGCCTTGGCACTGGACAGGGCTTGCGGATTGAAGGCGCTCTCGATGAAGGGCAGCAGGGCCAGCTCCATCGGCATGCCGCGCTTCTCGACCTCGACGACGATGTGGTAGAGGTAGCGGCCGCCGCGCGTGGTCATGCGCGCCACATAGTCGGGGCGCTGGCTGTACCAGGCCTCGGCACGGCGCACCAGATCGTTCTCCAGCGTGGGCATCGCAAAGCCGCCGCGCACCCGCACCCACAGATCGGCCTTGGCCTTGGCGTCGTTCAGGTCGACGGTGACGCCGGGCTGCAACGCGTCCTCGACCTGGGGCAGGGCGGCGAGGGTGCCGGGTGCCGGCGACTCGGCCACCGGCGCGGCGGTCGCTGCGGTGCTGAGCTGCGGAGCCGGGGCGGCAGACTCCATCGGCGGCAGCGGAGTGCTGGCGCAGGCGCCCAGTAGCAAGGCCAGCGCCAGCGTGGAGAGTGTGGGCAGGGGGGTGTTGATCATCATCGGAAGTCGTTTTTCCATTGCCGCAGGGTGGCGAACACCGCAACAGGGTCGGTGTCCAGGAGCTGCGGCTGGTAGGCCAGGGCGGCGGCCCGCACGGCGGGCTGGTCGCAGCGCAGAAAGGGGTTGATGGCTTGTTCCTGACCTATGGTCGAGGGCAGGGTCGGCAGATTGTCGTGGCGGCGGGTCTCGCACCAGGCCTGGTAGTCGAGCAGCGCCGGATTCGCGGGCTCTATGGTCCGCGCAAAACGCAGATTCGACAAGGTGTACTCATGCGCGCAGCAGACCCGGGTCTGGCCGGGCAGCGCGGCCAGCGTCTGCAGCGAGGCCTGCATCTGCGCCGGCGTGCCCTCGAACAGGCGGCCGCAGCCGCCGGAGAACAGCGTGTCGCCGCAGAACAGCAGGGGTGCGCTGGCATCGCTGGGCGTCTCGATCAGATAGGCGATATGGCCGGCCGTGTGGCCGGGCACGTCGATCACGCGGATTTGCTGGCCCAGCAGCTCAACGCACTGGCCGTCGCTGCAGGCCTGCACAGGCCCCGGAATGGTCTCGCGCGCCGGGCCGAAGACGGGGCCTTGCAGGCGCGGCCGCAGGCCGGCCAGGCCGCCGACATGGTCGCCGTGATGGTGGGTCACTAGAATGCCGGCCAGGCGCAGCGAGTAGTGGTCCAGGGCGCGCAGCACGGGTTCCGCCTCGCCGGGATCCACCACCAGGGCTTGAGCACCGTCGTGCAGCATCCAGATGTAGTTATCGGTAAAGGCGGGCAGTGCGACCAAATCCATGCAGCGAGTTCTTGTGACGCGTGAAGCCTCGATTGTAGAGTTGGCCGCCTGGCTGCAGACACCGCCCGGCCGTTATCTGCTGGCCTGGGAGCAGGCACAGCTCGACGCGGCCGTGGTCGACCTGTTCGGCTTCCATGCGCTGCAGCTCGGCCTGCCCGAGTTGCAGGGGCTGCGCGCCAACCGCATGCCGCACCGCTGGCTGGCGCTGGACAATTTGGCGCAGAACGCGGCGGACTGGCATGCCAGCGTGCCGGCCGATGAGGAAGCGCAGGCCGGTTTCAGCCAGTTCGGCCTGGACACCCAGCTCGCCGACCGGGGCGTGGCGCTGTTCGGCGAGTTCGATGCGCTGCCCTTCGAGGCCAACAGCCTGGACCTGGTGCTGCTGCCCCACACGCTGGAGTTGGCGAGCGATCCGCACCGCACGCTGCGCGAGGTCGAGCGGGTGCTGCGGCCCGAGGGGCGGCTCGTGATCTCGGGCATCAATCCGGCCAGTGCCTGGGGGCTGCGGCAGAATCTGGGCCGGCTGGTGAACCGCCTGCCGGGCAGCGGCGAGCGGCTTTATCTGCCGCGCGCCGGCGACTTCATCGGCTACTGGCGGCTGCGCGACTGGCTGCGCCTCTTGAGCTTCGAGGTCGAGGGCGCACAGTTCGGCGGCTATTGCCCGCCGCTGCGCAGCGACAAATGGCTCAAGCGCTGGGACTGGCTGGAGGGCGTGGGCTCGCGCTGGTGGCCGGTGCTGGGCGCGGTTTATTTCCTCACTGCGGTCAAGCGCGTGCACGGCATGCGCCTGATCGGCCTGGCCCGCCAGCCGGCCCGGCCCGCCAAGGCGCGCGCCGCCGTGGCCTTGCATCAACATCACAAGCACCGAGAAGCGAACGAATGACGACAGAGAACAAGCCCGCCGCCACCATCCAAAAGCCGGTGGTGACGATTTACACCGACGGGGCTTGCAAGGGTAATCCCGGGCGCGGCGGCTGGGGCGCCTGGCTGAGCTCGGGCGGCCACGACAAGGAGATGTTCGGCGGCGAAGCCAACACCACCAACAACCGCATGGAGCTGACCGCGGTGATCGAGGCGCTGGCCTCGCTCAAGCGCAGCTGCAAGATCACGATCTATACCGACAGCGAGTACGTGCGCAAGGGCATGACCGAGTGGATCAGCGGCTGGCAGCGTCGCGGCTGGAAGACCGCCGACGGCAAGCCGGTCAAGAACGTCGAGCTCTGGCAGCGCCTGGACGCGCTGCGCAAGCTGCATGAGGTGGAGTGGCGCTGGGTCAAGGGCCATGCCGGCGACCCGGGCAACGAGCGCGCCGATGCGTTGGCCAACCGGGGCGCTGCCAGCGTCTGAATGCCGGCCGACGGCGTGCGCTGTGCGCCCGGCGGGTGCTGTTGACGCCTCTGCCGCCGTGTTTCAGTGCCGTAATGCCGCAGCGCTGACTGCAACAACATGTGTTCGCCGCTACAGTGCGCGGTCGGAGAAAAATGCATGAGCTTCAAGAAACTACATAGCGTCGTTGCGGTTGTTGCGTTGGTCGGGCTCAGTGCGCTGGCCTATTGGTGGCAGCACCAGCCGGGCAAGGCCCAGGCGGCGGCCAAGTCCGGCCAGGCTGCCCAGCCGGGCGGGCGCGGCCCGCTCAGCGTCGAGGCCGGCCGGGTTCAGGTGCAGAGCCTGGCCGACGACGCGCAGGCGGTCGGCGCGCTGCGGGCGCGCCAGTCGGTGATGCTGCGGCCCGAGGTCAGCGGCCGCATCACCAAGCTCGGTTTCACCGACGGCCAGCGCGTGCGCCAGGGGCAGCTGCTGGTGCAGCTGGACGAGGCCTTGCAGGCGGCGCAGCTGCAGCAGGCCGAGGCCCAGGCCGGCATTGCCCGCACCCAGCTGCAGCGCAACCGTGAGCTGCTGGCCCAGAGTTTCGTCTCGCCCAGCGTGGTCGACCAAGCGGAGGCGACCCTGAAGGTGGCAGAGGCCCAGGTGGCCTTGGCCCGGGCCCAGCTGGCGCGGCTGCAGGTGCGTGCGCCCTTTGACGGCGTGATGGGCATCCGGCTGATCAATCTGGGTGACTATGTGAAGGACGGCGCCGATCTGGTCAGCGTCGAGGATGCCTCGTCGATGTGGGTGGATTTCCGCCTGCCCGAACGTTTCGTGCCCCAGCTGCGCCTGGGCCAGGATGTGTCGCTGGGCCTGGATGCCTTGCCGGGCCGCGAGTTCAAGGCCCGCATCGAGGCGCTGGACAGCCAGCTGGACACGGCCGGGCGGTCGATGCTGGTGCGTGCGCGCCTGCTGGGCGACACCAGCATGCTGCGCTCGGGGCTGTTCGCCCGCGTGCGGGTGGTGTTCGCGCTGCGCGAGCAGGCCCTGGTCGTGCCCGAGGAGGCGCTGGTACCCATGGGCGGCAAGCAGTTTGTTGTCAAGCTGGTCGAGGGCGCCGATGGGCGCTTGATGACGCAGCGCGTCGAGGCGCAGCTGGGCATGCGGGTGCCGGGCAAGGTGGAACTGCTGGGCGGCGTCAAGGCCGGCGACCGTGTCGTGACGGCGGGGCAGGGGCCGCTGATGCGCGGCGAGTCGCAAGCGGTCAAACTGGTGGACCTGGACAAGCCGGCTGCCGCTCGCGCGCCCGCGCCGACCGCCTCGGCCGCCAGCCGCTAAGGAGGGTTGCCTCATGCGCATCTCTGAAACCTCGATCCGCCGCCCGGTCTTTGCGACCGTGATGTCGCTGCTGCTGCTGCTGGTGGGCATCGTGTCCTTCGACAAGCTGTCGCTGCGCGAGTACCCACGCATCGACGAGCCGGTCGTGACGGTCAGCACCCGGCTGGTGGGCGCTTCGTCGGAGGTGATCGAAACCCAGGTCACCAAGCCGATGGAGGACTCGATCGCCGGCATCGACGGCGTCGACATCCTGACCTCGATCTCGCGCTCCGAGCAGAGCCAGATCACGGTGCGCTTCAAGCTGGAGAAGAATCCCGACGATGCCGCCGCCGATGTGCGTGACCGCGTCTCGCGGGTGCGCGGCCGCCTGCCCGATGCGGTGGACGAGCCCATCGTCGCCAAGGTCGAGGCCGATGCGACGCCGACGATCTGGCTGGCCTTCACCAGCGAGACCCTGGACCCGCTGCAGATCACCGATCTGGTGAACCGCGTCGTCAAGCCGCGGCTGCAGACCGTGCCGGGCGTGGCCGATGTGCAGATCGGCGGCGATCGCAAGTATTCGATGCGCATCTGGCTGGACCCCGACCGGCTGGCCGCCTACAAGCTGACGGTGCAGGATGTCGAGGACGCACTGCGGCGTCAGAACCTGGAGGTGCCGGCCGGCCGCATCGAGAGCCAGCAGCGCGAGTTCAATGTCACCGCGCGCACCGACCTGAACACGGTGGCGCAGTTCGCCGAGGTGGCGCTGAAGCAGGCCAGCGGCTTCACGGTGCGGCTCAAGGATGTGGCGCGCATCGAGGAGGCCGCCGCCAGCGAGCGCTCGCGCGTGCGGCTGAACGGTGTGCCCTCGGTGTCGCTGGGCGTGATCCGCCAGGCCACGGCCAATCCGCTGGATGTGTCGGCCGGCGTGCAGGCCATGCTGCCGCGCATCCAGCAGGACCTGCCGGACACGGTGACGGTGCGGCCGGCCAATGACAACTCGGTCTTCATCGACCGTTCGATCAAATCGGTCTACACCACCATCGCCGAGGCGGTGGTGCTGGTGGCCCTGGTGGTGTTCGTGTTCCTGCGCACCTTGCGGGCCTCCATCATCCCGCTGGTGACGATCCCGATCAGCCTGATCGGCTCGTTCGCGCTGATGGCGGCCGCCGGCTTCACGATCAACACGCTGACCCTGCTGGCCCTGGTGCTGGCGATCGGCCTGGTGGTGGACGATGCCATCGTCGTGCTGGAGAATATCTTCCGCCATATCGAAGAGGGGCTGGAGCCCTTCCAGGCGGCGTTGAAGGGGGCCAAGGAGATCGGCTTTGCGGTGGTCGCGATGACGCTGACCCTGGTCGCGGTGTTCGCGCCGCTGGCCTTCACGCCGGGGCGCACCGGGCGGCTGTTCGTCGAGTTCGCGCTGACGCTGGCCGGCGCCGTCGTGGTGTCGGGCTTTGTTGCGCTGACGCTCACGCCGATGATGTGCAGCAAGCTGCTGCGCCACAACAGCAAGCCCACGCGCTTCGACACCGGCATGGAGCGGGTGCTGGTCTGGATCAGCGATCGCTATGCGGCCGCGCTGCGCTTCGCGCTGCGCACGCGCTGGCTGGTGGTGGCGGTGATGGTGGCCTCGGGCGCCTACAGCTGGTGGCTGTTCAGCCATGCCAAGAGCGAGCTGGCGCCGCTGGAGGACCGAGGCGTGATCTTCATGCCGATCAGCGCGCCGGATGGCTCGACCCTGGAGTTCACCGCCCGCTATCTGGATGCGATCGACCGGGTCGCGGCCGGCTATCCGGAGTTCGACCGCCGCTTCATGTTTGTCGGCGGTGCGACCGTGGCTCAGGCCACCGGCATCCTGCGCACGGTGGACTGGGTGGACCGCGATGTCAGCACCCAGGAGCTGGCGCGCCGGCTGCAGCCGCAGCTGGCCGGGCTGCCGGGGGTCAGCGTGTTCGCGGTGACGCCGCCCAGCCTGGGCCAGGGCTTTCGCGAGCGTTCGATCAATTATGTGATCCTGACCAGCGACAGCTATGCCAATCTGGCCGGCGTGACCCAGCAGTTCATGGCCGCGCTGGCCAAGAACCCGGGCTTTGTGCAGCCCGACAACGATCTGCGCCTGAACAAGCCCGAGGTCTTCATGGAGGTGGACCGCGAGCGCGCGGCCGATCTGGGCGTCAATGTCGACCAGGTGGCGCGCACCGTCGAGACCATGCTGGGCGGCCGCAATGTGACCCGCTACAAGCGTGACGCCGAGCAGTACGACGTGATCGTGCAGACCGATGCGGTAGGCCGCACCACGCCCGACCATATCGAGAAGCTGTTCGTGCGCGGCCGTGGCGACGCGATGATTCCGTTGGCCAGCCTGGTCAAGGTGCGCGAGGCGGTCAGCCCGCGCGAGCTGAACCACTTCAACCAGCGCCGCTCGGTGGCCATCACGGCCAATCTGGCGCCCGGCTATGCGCTGGGCGAGGCGCTGGAGTTCATGGACGCGACCGCGCGCGAGATCCTGCCTATGGGCTATGCGACCGAGCTCAACGGCGTCTCGCGCGAGTTCCGCTCGTCCAGCGGCGCGCTGGGCCTGGTCTTCGTGCTGGCCCTGCTCTTCATCTTCCTGGTGCTGGCGGCGCAGTTCGAGAGCTTCATCGATCCCTTTGTGATCATGCTGGCGGTGCCGCTGTCCATGGTCGGTGCGCTGGCGGCGCTGCAATGGTCGGGCGGCACGCTCAATGTCTACTCGCAGATCGGCCTGATCACGCTGGTGGGGCTGATCACCAAGCACGGCATTCTGATCGTCGAGTTCAGCAACCAGCTGCGCCAGCAGGGCAAGGATGTGATGGAGGCGGTGATCGAGGCCTCGGCACTGCGCCTGCGCCCCATCCTGATGACCACCGGCGCGATGGTGCTGGGCGCGATCCCGCTGGCGCTGGCCAGCGGCGCCGGCGCCGAGAGCCGTCAGCAGATCGGCTGGGTCATCGTCGGCGGCATGAGCTTCGGCACCTTGCTGACCATCTTCGTCGTGCCGACCATGTACACGCTGTTCGCGCGCAAGAGCACGCCCGGCGAGATCACGACGCCGGCGCTGGCGTCCTGAGGGATCAATCGGCCCGCGGGCTGGCGTAGTCGCGCAGGCCGGCCAGGCTCAGTACCTCGATGCCGCGCCGGCTGATGTTCAGCAGTCCGGCGGCCTCCAGGCGCTGCAGCGCGGCATTGGCGCGCTGGCGCGAGATGCCGGCCAGCTGGGCCACCTCGACCTGGCGCAGGTCCAGGAACAGGCCCGGCTCCGGGTAGAGCTCGGGGTTGTAGAGCGCGGCCAGGCTGCGTGCGACCCGCGCCGTGCAGTCCAGCAGGCGCTGGTTGCACAGCTGGGCGATGAAGCTGCCCATGCGGGCGTTCATCAGGTGCTGCAGATAGTGGTTGAAGGGCAGGCTGGTGGCGCGCAGCCACTCGAAGGTCTCGCGCGGCAGCAGGGCCAGGTGCGAGTCGCGCAGGGCCACGCCCTCGTACTGCCAGCGGCCGCGCTTGATCAGCGTGCCTTCGCCGAACCAGCCGCCGGGCGCGGTGCCGATCAGCGTGGTCTCGCGGCCGTCGGGGCTGCCGACGCTCATCTTGCCGAAGCCGCTGATCAGCCCGACCCAATGCTCGGCCGGCTCGCCCATGCGTACCATCGCCTGGCCGGCCGCCACCCGGCGCTCGCGGCACTCTGCCTGCACGCGCTGCATTTCGGCGGGGCTGAGGTTGCGGCCCCAGATCGACTTCTCCAGCATCTCTTGCAAGCTCATGCGGCGATTCTAGGAGGCAGGCCCGGTACAGTTCGGCTCAGCCTCCAACATCACCGCAGCTATGACGAAGAATCAGCCCCTGATCCGATGGCACTCCATGTTCATGGGCGTGGCCCTGCTGGCCGCCGCGCGCTCCAAGGACGAGCGCAAGCGCAACGGCGCCTGCATCGTCAGCGCCGACAACAAGATCCTGGGCGTTGGCTATAACGGTCTGCCGCGCGGCTGCTCCGACGAGGATGCCGGCTACTGGGCGGATGACGACTCGGATCCCTATCAATCGCGCCATAGCTACATCGTCCATGCCGAGGTCAACTCCATCCTGAACTGCGTCGTGCTGCCGCTGACCGGCAGCACGATCTATGCGACCCAGTTTCCCTGCCCGCGCTGCGTGCAGTCCATCATCCAGGTCGGCATCCGCCAGGTGATCTATCTGGAGAAGAAGCTGCATCACTCGCGGGCCAACGAGGCCGCCAACAAGATGCTGGCCGATGCCGGGGTTCATATCCATTCGCTCGAAGAGTTGGAGCCGCCGTCGGCGCAGTGGTCCGAGGCCCTGGCCGGTTTCATCACGCAGCAGGCGCTCGGTAGTGGCGCGACTTGAGCCGAATCAGCGGGTGAAGCGCCGGCTTTTTCTCGCTTAAGTTGCGCCGGCTCCCGGCATCATCCGAGCCATCAACCCGCCGGTTCGAGGAGTTCGACGATGATGATCCCGCTGCACCTGATTCCCGCCCAGAGCCGCCCATCACTGGAGTTCTTCGACGCCGGCGTCGCCGAGGTGCCGGATCTGGGTCTGTCGATTGCCGGCCCGGTGGACGGCGCCCAGCTGCAGGCCTTTCAGACCTTGATGCAGCAGGCCGGGCTGCGCCTGCAGCCGACCCGCATGCTCTACGACCGGCTCTACGCCTTCGAGCGCCTGGCCGACGCGCATGCGAGCGGCAATCAGGCCTTGCGAGAGCTTGCGATGCAGTTGTTCGACAGCTATCAGCGCGCCGGCGAATGGATCGCGCTGATGCACTGAAGCGCCAGGCTTGGCCGCATTCACAAAGCGCCCCGCGAGGGCGCTTTTTTATTGGCGAGCGCAGGGTTTTCAGAGCGCGGTCAGCCAGTCGCAGCGCAGTCGTCCGAGGCGATGCAGGCGCCGGCGTGCCCGGGCATACCAGGTCGGCAGCAGAAAGGCCGCCAGGCTCAGCGGCAGCGCCACCCAGGCCTCCAGCAGCAGCAGGCTGGGCATGCTGATCCAGCCCAGCACCCAGCAGGTCAGGACCAGGTCCCAGGCCTGCGATTCCACCGGATGGCGGCCGCCATGAAGGATCAGCCAGTGCTTGACTTGGGTCAGTTGCTGCAGAGTCATGATCAAACTCCTTGCGCCAATTTGTCAGCTTCGCGTCAGCTTGTTTATCGCTCAACTGCGGCTGAAAAGCCAGCGCTTTGAAGCGTTCAGGCCGGCAAGGGCCTGACCCGTCAGCAAAGGCGAGCGCGCATCGCCGCTGTTGTTTTTGCGTGCATCAGCGCACGGCCTCAGTGCATGTCATCTGGCCTACATATCGCATCGCCAAACTGTCACACGGACAACTTGATCGAACTGTGCTCATGGGCGGCCCTGCGCAGGCCCCGATGAGAGCCGGTTTCGGGTCTTGCTGGCACCCTCTTTGCTACACGAATTCAGGTAGATGAGGCACGAGCGTGGTGCTTTGCATCGCAATGGTGCAAGTTCGCTCGGCGAGGTGGGCGGGTGAGGCGGGGCAGCACAAACAGCAGCTTCTTTCAAGCCGTAGTTCCTCGGTGTGGGAAAACCGCGATCCCAAACGTTTGCGGTTACCCCGGGTGCTACATTTTTTTACGGTGGGCGTTGGCATGCGCCGGTGTGGGAAGTCTTTGAGGAGTCACAGCATGAGTAGCAATCGTTGGAGTTTTACGAGGACCGCGCTGAGCGCGGCGGTAGCCATCGTGGCCGCAGCGCCCGTCATGGCGCAGAACACGACCGCCGCCGTGAGCGGGCGTGTCACGGGCACGGATGGCAAAGCTATTGCGGGCGCAAACGTTAGCGTTTTGCATCGCGAGTCGGGTTCGGCCAGTAATCTGGTGACCGATGCCGATGGCCGCTATTCGGTCCGCGGCTTGCGCGTCGGTGGCCCTTATGTGATCACGGTGGCCAAGGGTGCGGACAAGGAAGTTCGCGAGGATATCTACCTGGCTCTGGCCGAGAGCCTGAGCCTGGATGTCAGCCTGGGTGCGAGCAAGCTCGAGACCGTGGTGCTGACGGGTTCCAGCACCGGCGGCAAGTTCAATAGCGGATCGATGGGTGCCGGCACCAGCATGGGTCGCCAGGAACTCGACGCCTATGCCTCTGCCGCACGCAGCCTGCAGGATTACGCACGTACCGATCCGCGCCTGGCGCAGACCGACAAGGACCGTGGCGAGATTTCCGCCCTGGGCCAGAACTCGCGTTTCAATGCGATCACGGTCGATGGCGTGCGCATCAACGACACCTTCGGCCTCGAGGGCAACAACCTGCCGACCATCAAGCAGCCGATCTCGATCGACGCGATCCAGGCGGTGCAGGTCAATATCTCGAACTACGACGTCACGCAGCAGGGCTATACCGGCGCCAACATCAATGCCGTGACCAAGTCCGGCACGAATGACATCAAGGGCAGTGTGTACTTTGTGTATCGCGACAGCAGCCTGGGCGGGGAGCGCTATGACAATGTGCGCGACACCTACTCCAATCCGCCCAATTTCCACGAAACGACCAAGGGCGTCACGCTCGGTGGTCCGATCATCAAGGACAAGCTGTTCTTCTTTGCCAGCTATGAAGAACTGCGCAGCGACCGCGATGTGCCGCAATTCGGCCCGGTGGGCAGCAGCCTGATCAATGTCAACATCACGCCCGCGCAGATCGCCGCCGTCCAGCAAGTGGCCAAGACCAAGTACGGCATCGACATCGGCGGCATTCCCGGCCCCGAGGAGTTGCTTGTCAAGGACACGCTGCTGAAGCTGGACTGGAACATCAACGACAACCATCGCGCCAGCCTCCGCTACTCGAAGACCGAGCAGTCGCAGCCGATCGCCCCGGGCTTCTCTTCCACCTCCTTGTCGCTGGATTCGCGTTTCTACACGACCGAGAAGACCATTGACTCGCTGGTCGGCCAGTGGTTCGCCGACTGGACCGATGTGTTCTCGACCGAGCTCAAGCTGTCCAAGCGCGACTATCTGAGCGTGCCGCTGAACAAGTCGGACATGCCCGAGGTGGTGTTGAACTTCACTGCCCCCAACGCGAGTGATCGCACGCTGCGCTTCGGCACGGAAGAGACCCGCCACTTCAACCGCCTCGAGACCGAGACCACCAATGCTTATCTGGCCGGCAATCTGTTGCTGGACAACCATGAGCTGAAGTTCGGTCTGGACGCCGAGCGCAATGAAATTTTCAACGCCTTTGTGCGTCGTGCGAAGGGTCAGTACACGTTTACCGGAACTCCTGCTACGGCTACTGCACCTGCAGAAGATCCGATCGCGAAGTTTCTGAAAGGTGTGCCAACTGCCTTCCGCATCCAGACACCGCTAGCTGGCAAGACATTCAACGATGCTGCGGCCGACATGAGCTTCAGCAATCTGGGCCTGTTCCTGCAGGACACCTGGACCATCAGCAAGAAGCTGTCGGTTACCGCCGGTGTGCGTCTGGATCGCATCAGCGTCGGCAGCAATCCGCTGGCTAATCCCGGTGTTGCTCAGCCGATGACTATCGCTGCTGCGACCGGACGCCAGGCTGGCGGCTTCGGCTACGATAACTCGCGCACCATCGATGGCGAGAAGCTGGTGCAACCGCGTCTGGGCTTCAACTACGCCTTTGAGTCGGCGGACAAGCGCAAGTCGCAACTGCGTGGTGGCATGGGCCTGTTCCAGGGTGCTGCCGCCAGTGTCTGGTTGGCCAATCCCTACCAGAACACTGGCATGGTGGTGGCGGACACCTCTTGCAGCAACACGGGCACGCCTTGTAGCAGCCTTACATACAACCCCGACCCGAGCAAGCAGCCCACGCTTACTGGTGCAGCGGTTCCTAACGTTGACATCATCGCCCCAGGCGTAACTCAGCCTTCGGTCTGGAAGTTCAACCTAGCCTATGACACCGAACTGCCCTGGTTCGGTCTGGTCGCAGGTGCCGAGTGGGTGCACACCAAGGTCAAGGATGGCTTGTTCTACCAGCATCTGAACCTGGGTCCGGCCACCGTGACCAATGCGCTGGACGGCCGCCAGATGTTTTGGAATGCCTCGGGCCGGAGCCCGAATTGCTGGACGGCCGGTGGTTCGAGCGTGACCGACGGCTGCGGTGCAAGCGCCAAGGATCTGCGCAATCGCAGCTATGGCGACGTCACCCTTGTCGAGTCCACCAGCAAGGGCGGCGGCAACACGTTGACCTTGTCGCTGGGGCGTCCGGTGCGCACCGGCTTCGGCTGGTCGGTGGCCTACACCCGCACCAGCGCGACCGAAGTCAGCCCGCTGACCTCGTCGACCGCCTTCTCGAACTTTGCCAACCGCGCGGTCTTCAATCCCAATGAAGAGGTGAATGCCAACTCGGCCTATCTGGTGCGTGATCGCTTCAATGCATCGCTGAACTGGTCCAAGGCCTTCATCGGCAAGTACAAGACCACGGTGGGCCTGTTCTACGAAGGCCGCGAGGGCAAGCCCTTCAGCTGGACCTATGGCAATGATATGAATGGTGACGGCATCAGCGGCAATGACCTGATGTATATCCCCAAGGCGCCGGGATCGGGCGAGGTGCTGTTCCGTCTGCCGGGTCAGAGCCCTGCGGCATCGGGCTCGGCTGCCGAGGCCAAGTTCTGGAGCATCGTCGATGCCAGCAGCGCGCTCAGCGCGGCCAAGGGACGCGTGGTGTCGCGCAACAGCGCCTTCTCCAAGTTCAGCAACAGCTTCGATCTGCGCATCAGCCAGGAAGTGCCTGGTCTCTTCGCCGGTCACAAGGGCGTGGTGTCGCTGGACCTGATGAATGTCGGCAACTTCCTGAACAAGCGCTGGGGCCGCATCGACGAGATCAGCTTCCGCGATGGCTCGGGCGGCAATGTACGCCGTTTCGTGAACTTCGCCGGTATCGATCCGGCGACCGGCAAGATGATCTATTCGGTTGCCGATCCGGATACCTATACCGTCAAGCAGAACAAGGGCGAGTCGCAATGGGCAGCCCAGATCACCGCTCGCTACGAGTTCTGATCTGAGCAAGTCCGGCGCCTGAATGCGATTCGGCGCCTTCAGAAACCGCTGCATGACTTGCTCATGCGGCGGTTTTTTCATTGGGCGCCGTGTGTCACAGCCCCTTGAACAAATGCGCAAACATGCGGCTGACCGCCAGCCGCTCCGGTCGTTCGCGCAGATGCAGGCTCAGCCTGCCGGCGTCGTCGCGCACCGCGCGAGTGATCGCCTCGGCACGCACCACCACGCTGCGGTGCACCTGCCAGAACTGTTGCGCGTCGAGCTGGGGCAGCAGCTCGCGCAGCGAGGCGCGTACCAGATGCTCCTTGTCGGCGGTGACAACGCGCACATACTTGTCGGCCGCCTCGAAATAGATCACCTCGCTGACCGGCACCATATGGATGGTCTGGCCGACGCTGACCTGCAGCAGGCGCAGCGGCTGGGCCGCGGGCGCCGGCAGGCCCAGTGCCTCGGGCACGCCGGGTGCAGCCAGCAGCTGGCGCAGCTGGGCCACCGCCGTCATCGCACCGCTGTCGGCGGGGTGCTGTGGTGCCGACAGTGAGGCCTCGCGTTGCCGCAGGGCCGTCTGCAAACGGCTGCAGGTCTGCGCCAGGCGCTCGCGCTGCACGGGTTTGAGCACATAGTCCAGCGCAGCCTGCTCGAAGGCCTTCAGCGCGTACTGATCGTAGGCGGTCACGAAGACCAGCAGCGGGAAGGGCGTGCTGTTCTGATCGCCGTCGGGCCAGTCCTCGGCCAGCGCCTGTGCCACCTCCATCCCCGTCATGCCCGGCATGCGGATGTCCAGGAACAGCACCTGGGGGCGCAGCCGCAGCGCGGCCTCCAGCGCGGCCTCGCCATGGGCGGCCATCGCAACAATCTGAAGCTCGGGCCACAGCGCGGCCAGGTCGGCGCGCAGGCTCTCAGCCAGCAGCAGTTCGTCTTCGGCAATCAGGGCGGTGCAGGTGCTGTTCATGGCGTGGTGTCGGTGAGGGGCAGGGTGATGCTGACCAGAGTGCCGCCGCACTCGTCATGGGCCGGCTCGATGCGCAGCGCGGCGGCGCTGCCGTATTGGGTCGCCAGCCGGGCACGCACCTGCTCAAGGCCGAAGCCGGTGCCCGTCGATGGGCCGGCTTGGCCCAGACCGGCGCCGGTGTCCCGCACCTGCAGCAAGAGCTGACCCCGCTCGTCTTTCGCCGCGCTGATGATCAGCTCGCCACCCTCGATATGGGGCTCCAGCCCGTGCTGGATGGCGTTCTCGACCAGGGGCTGCAGCAGCAGTGGCGGGATAGGCAGCCCCGCCAACTCCTCCGGCAGTATCAGCTGCGGCCGCAGCCGCGCGCCCATGCGCACCTGCATCAGGGCCAGATAGTCGGCCAGCCGGGCGAATTCCTCGCGCAGCGGATGGGCGCCGCTGCGCGAGGCGTTCAAGGTGGCGCGCAGAAAGGCGATCAGCTGGTCCAGCATGGCCTGGGCGCGCGTTGCGTCCAGCGCGATCAGCACGCGCAGATTGGCCAGGGTGTTGAACAGCATATGCGGCTCCAACTGCGATTCCAGCAGGCGCAACTGCATCTCGGCGGCCTGGCGGCGCGCCTGTTCGGCCTCCACCTGGCTGGCATGGAGACGGCCGCGGGCGTAGAAGAAGCCGGTGGCCACGATGGAGGCCAGCAGCGAGACCAGCAGCAAGCCGGCGATCTCGCGCCAATGGCTGTTCCACAGGCTGCGCGTGCGGTAGCCCAGGAGCTGGTCGGCCAGCCCGCTGCCCAGGCTGTAGGCCAGCGGCACGCTGAGCGCCACGCAGCCCAGCATCACCGGCCAGCCGGGCCAGTCGTGCCGATGCGCCTCGCAGCCGGGCCGCAACCGCCGCATCACGGCCGCGCTGAGGGCGCGCGAGGCATCGATCAGCGCCCAGCACATCAGACCTATCGTGATCGAGTAGACCAGGCTGGCCAGCAGATTGTTGCGTGAGAAGCCATAGACCAGCAGGCCGATGCCGGCCGAGAACAAGGTCGTGACGCCGGCCATGCGCAGCGGGTAGGGCAGGCGGCTTGAGAGTCTGTGTATCGAGGGGGGCAGCGGCATGGTGGCCATTGTCGAGCAGGTGAGGCCGACGATCGCCGGCGCTGCGACGACGCGCCCGGAGCGGGCGCGAGCCGCACCGGGCGGGCGCGAGTGGCCCGGCGCCTCACGCACAATGCCGCCCATGCAAGCCTTTGTCCTGACCCCGCCCAGCGCCCCGGCGATCCCGCTGATCATCGACTCGCCGCACAGCGGCCAGCACTATCCGGCCGACTTCGGCAGCCGCCAGCCGCTGAGCGTCTTGCGCGAGGGCGAGGACGCCTTTGTCGAGCGGCTCTACGAAGGCGCGCACAGCCTCGGCGCCACGCTGCTGGCCGCGCAGTTCCCGCGTGCCTATATCGACCCGAACCGGGGCCTGGACGATATCGACCCGGCCATGCTGGACGCCGACTGGCCCGGCGCCGTCACACCCAGCCGCAAGACCGAGCTGGGCATAGGCCTGATCTGGCGCACGATGGGACAGGGTCGCGACATCTATGACCGCCGCCTGACGGTGGCCGAGGTGCAGGCCCGCATCCGCGACTGCTACCGGCCCTACCATCTGGCGCTGCGCCGCCTGCTCGACGACGCCTTGGCGCGGCATGGCCGGCGCTGGCATTTGAACGTGCATTCGATGCCCGACGACTCCTATGCCCAGCTGGGCTTGCCGGAGCGTCAACTGGCCGACTTCGTGCTGGGCAATCTGGACGGCGCCAGCAGCGATGCCGCGACCCTGCTGGTGCTGGCCGAGCCGCTGCGTGCGGCCGGTTATAGCGTGGCCTTCAACGAGCCCTTCAAGGGTGTGACCTTGATTCAGCGCTCCGGCAACCCGGCCGCGCTGTGCCACTCGGTGCAGATCGAGATCAAGCGCTCGCTCTATATGGATGTGGCCAGCCATCAGCCCAACGAAGGCTTTGCGCGCGCCCAGGCCGCGATCCAGGCCATGCTGGCGGCGCTGGCGCGGCACATCAGCGCGTAGGCGGGGTTTCGAGGGCCGGGTGCTCGCGCAACGCCTCGCCCAGATAGTCGATGAACAGGCGCAGCGGTGCCGGCATCTGGCGACGCTCGCGCCAGCAGGCGAAGAACTCGAGCGGCTCGGCCACCGCCTGGGCCTCGTCCTCGGCCAGGAATAGCGGCAGCAGCAGGCCCTGGCGCAGCGGCTCCCGGGCGACAAAGCTGCCGAGCCGGGCGATGCCCATGCCGCCGATGGCCAGCGCGGCCAGCGCGTCGATGTCATTGGCCAGGCAGCTGATCTTCAGCTCGGGCACGATGCGCTCGCCCTCGCGCGTGATGAAAGCCCAGGGCAGCAGCCGACCGTCCACCGGCAGGCGAAAGCCCAGGCAGTCATGCTCTTGCAGCTGCTCCGGCCGGGTCGGCCGCCCGGCGCGCGCCAGGTAGTCGGGCGAGGCGCAGAACAGCATCGGCGCGGTCGCGATGCGCCGCGCGATCAGGCCCGGCTCCAACTGGGCCCGGAAGCGGATGCTGAGATCGAACTCCTCGCGCACATGGTCGACGCTACGGTCGGCCAGCGTCAGCTCCAGTTGGATGCGCGGATGGGCGCGCGCAAACGCCGGCAGCAGCGGCGCGATCAGGTGTCGGCCGAAGGCCACCGAGGCGGCGATGCGCAGCCGCCCACGCGGCTCGCCGCTGAAGGCGGTGACATCGGCGCGCGCCTGCTCCAGTTGGGCCTGCAGATCGCGCACGCGCTGGAAATAGAGCTCGCCGGCTTCGGTCAGCGCCAGTGCCCGCGTGCTGCGGGTCAGCAGCCGCGTGCCCAGCGAGGCCTCCAGCCTGGCGATGGCCTGGCCGGCCGAGGCCGGCGTGATGCCCAGCTGCCGGGCGCTGGCCGCGATGCTGCCGGCCTCCACGGCCTTGACGAAGGCGGCAATGCCGCTGAGGGTGTCCATGCGCCAGATTATGTTGGATCATGGCTGTTGATGGAGGTTGATTCGATGTTTTTGATATCGAGTGAGCAGGGTGCCGATGGGCTTATCAGCCAGGCCCTGCGTGCCTACAGTGGCGCCAATCCCATTTCATTGATGCCTATCTGACCCTTATGAATCACCCCACCTTGTCCAAGATCACGGCCGCACGCGGCCTGCCCAAGCGCTTCACGCCCGCGGTATTCGCCTTCTATATGGCCGGCATCATGGCCATGCTGATGTGCCTGGTCATCGTCGGCGTCAACACCGGGCTCGGCCCGGGCTATCTGAGCCGGGTGCTGGGCACTTATGCGCTGGCCTTTCCGGTGGCGTTCTGCTGCGTGATGCTGGTGCGGCCGCTGGTGTTGAGGCTGGTCGCCGCGACGGTGGCCGACTGAGCTCAGCGGCGCTTCTTCGCGCCGCCGCCCAGGATGCTGCCCAGCACGCCGCGGATGATCTCGCGGCCCACGGTCGAGCCCATCGTGCGCAGCGCCGACTTGGCCGCCGTCTCCGCCAGGCCCTCGCGGCGCCCGCCGCGCGGGCCGGTGGAGCCGAACAGGATGTCCTTGAGACCGCCCATCAGGCCGCCGTCTTCTGCCGTCTGCCCGGGCTTGCCCTGGTTCGTCGCGGCCGTGGCCTCATCGGCCATCGTCGCCTCGGTACGGCCCTTGAGCTTCTCGTAGGCTGACTCGCGGTCCACCAGCTTTTCGTAGACGCCGGCCACCAGCGAACCCTTGATCAGCGCGGCGCGCTGTTCGGCCAAGATCGGCCCGATCTGGCTGCCCGGCGGCAGCACGAAGACCCGCTCGGTGATACCGGGCCGGCCTTTCTCGTCCAGCAGGCTGACCAGGGCCTCGCCCACCGCCAGCTCGGTGATGGCCGCGGCTATGTCCAGCCCTGGCTTGGGCCGCATGGTCTCGGCGGCCGACTTGACGGCCTTCTGGTCACGCGGCGTGAAGGCGCGCAGCGCATGCTGGACCCGGTTGCCCAGCTGGCCCAGCACCGTGTCCGGGATGTCCAGCGGGTTCTGGGTCACGAAATAGACGCCGACGCCCTTGGAGCGCACCAGGCGCACCACCAGCTCGATGCGTTCGACCAGCGCGTCCGGCGCCTCCTTGAACAGCAGATGCGCCTCGTCGAAGAAGAACACCAGCTTGGGCTTCTCCAGGTCACCGACCTCGGGCAGGGTCTCGAACAGCTCGGACAGCATCCACAGCAAAAAGGTCGCGTACAGCCGCGGCGCATTCATCAGCCGGTCTGCCGCCAGGATGTTGATGACGCCCTGGCCGGCCTCGGTCTGCATGAAGTCGGCGATATTGAGCATCGGCTCGCCAAAGAACTGATCGCCGCCCTGGGCCTCGATCTGCAGCAGGCCGCGCTGGATCGCACCGACGCTGGCGGCCGAGACATTGCCGTACTCGGTGGTGAACTGCGCGGCGTTGTCGCCGACATGCTGGAGCATCGCGCGCAAATCCTTCAGGTCCAGCAGCAAGAGGCCTGCATCGTCAGCGATCTTGAAGACCATCTGCAGCACGCCTTGCTGGGTCTCGTTGAGCGCCAGCATGCGGGCCAGCAGCAACGGGCCCATGTCGGAGACGGTGGCGCGCACCGGATGGCCCTGCTCGCCGAATACATCCCACAAGGTGGTGGGGCAGGCGATCGGCGCGGGCGGCTCGATGCCGCGCTCCTTCAGCACCGCCAGCAGCTTCTCACTGGGCTTGCCGGTCTGCGAGATGCCGGTCAGATCGCCCTTGACGTCGGCCATGAAGACCGGCACGCCGAGCTTGGAAAAGCTCTCGGCCAGCGACTGCAGGCTGATGGTCTTGCCGGTGCCGGTGGCGCCGGTGATCAGGCCGTGGCGGTTCGCCAGCGCGGGCAAGAGCTGGCACTCGGTGGCCGCGTTGCGAGCCAGCAGAATCGGGTCGGCCATTGGGGTTCTCCAGGAGATATGGTGGCGGCGGCTAAAATCGCAGTCTATCCAACAAAACATGGAGCCGCCCCCGGCATGCGAAGGGGTGCGCTCGCCAGGAGAAGCAGGCAATGGCAGGGCATTCCAAATGGGCCAATATTCAGCACCGCAAAGGTCGTCAGGACGAGAAGCGCGGCAAGATCTGGACCCGCATCATCCGTGAAATCACCGTCGCGGCCCGCCAGGGCGGCGGTGATGTCAAGGAGAACCCGCGCCTGCGCCTGGCCGTGGACAAGGCCAAGGCCGCGAACATGCCGGCCGACCGCATCAAGTACAACATCGACAAGGCCTCCGGCGCCCTCGAAGGCGTCAATTACGAGGAAATCCGCTACGAAGGCTATGGCTTCGGTGGCGCGGCCATCATCATCGACACGATGACCGACAACCGGGTCCGCACCGTGGCCGAGGTGCGCCACGCCTTCAGCAAGTACGGCGGCAGCATGGGCACCGAGGGCGCGGTGGCCTTCCAGTTCAAGCATTGCGGCCAGCTGATCTTTGCCCCGGGCAGCTCCGAGGACAAGATCATGGAGGTGGCGCTGGAAGCCGGCGCCGACGATGTGATCACCGACGACGATGGCGCCATCGAGGTGCTGACGCCGGCACCGGCCTTCGAGGCCGTCAAGAACGCGCTCGAGGCCGCCGGCCTGAGGCCCGAGGTGGCCGAGGTGACGATGCGGCCGGACAACACGATTGAACTGACGGGCGAGGACGCCGAACGCATGCAAAAACTGCTGGATGTGCTGGAAGACCTGGACGATGTCCAGGATGTGTTCCACAACGCGAGCATCGAGGCCGCATGAAAGTTCTCGTGCTTGGCAACGGCGGCCGTGAACATGCCCTGGCCTGGAAGCTGGCCCAGGGTGAGCGGGTCAGCCAGGTCTTTGTCGCTCCGGGCAATGGCGGCACGGCCCGCGACCCGCTGCTGAAGAATATCCTGATCACCGACGTGAAGGCGCTGGCCGACTTCGCCGAGGCCGAGAAGATCGCGCTGACCGTGGTCGGCCCCGAGGCCTATCTGGCCGCCGGCGTCGTCGACGAGTTCCGCGCCCGCGGCCTGCGCATCTTCGGCCCGACCAAGGCGGCCGCGCAGCTGGAGAGCTCCAAGGCCTTCGCCAAGGACTTCATGAAGCGCCACGGCATCCCGACGGCGGCCTATGAGGTCTTCAGCGACGCGGTGGCAGCCCATGCCTATGTGGATGTGCAGGGTGCGCCTATCGTCATCAAGGCCGACGGCCTGGCGGCTGGCAAGGGCGTGGTCGTCGCGACCAGTCTTGAGCAGGCGCACGAGGCGATCGACTGGATCCTGGCGGACAACAAGCTGGGCGTGGTCCACAACGAAGGCGGCGCGCGCGTCGTCATCGAGCAGTTCCTGAGCGGTGAGGAAGCCAGCTTCATCGTGCTGTGCGACGGCAAGAACGTCGTCTCGCTGGCCACCAGCCAGGATCACAAGCGCTTGCTGGACGGTGACGAGGGCCCCAACACCGGCGGCATGGGTGCCTACTCGCCGGCCCCGGTGGTGACGCCCAATGTGCATGCGAAGGCGATGCACGAGATCATCATGCCCACCATCCAGGGCATGGCCAGAGACGGCATCCCCTTCACCGGTTTTCTCTATGCCGGGCTGATGATCGACGAGCACGGCCAGCCGCGCACGGTCGAGTTCAACACCCGCATGGGCGACCCGGAGACACAGCCCATCATGATGCGGCTCAAGAGCGATCTGCTGGAGGTGCTGCTGCAGGCCACCGACGGCACGCTGGACCAGGTCGAGCTGCAATGGGACCGCCGTGTGGCGCTGGGTGTGGTGATGGCCGCCCACGGCTATCCGCTGTCGCCGCGCAAGGGCGATGCGATCACCGGCCTGCCGGCCGACGCGGAGGATGCGATGGTCTTCCACGCCGGCACGGCCGAGGTCGACGGCCAGTTGCAGACCTCGGGTGGCCGTGTGCTGTGCGTGACGGCGTTGGGCGAGTCGGTGCGCAAGGCGCAGCAACTGGCCTATGACAGCCTGGTCAATATCCAGTTCGAGGGCAAGCAGTTCCGCCGCGACATCGGCCACCGGGCGGTGAAGCGTTGAGCGCGAGCTTCTCCGCCGGGCCGCAAGCCATCTCCGGCGCGATGCCGGTGCAGCCGCAAGGCCATGCGCTGGCACGCTCGCTGCTGCGCCTGGCCGGCTGGCGTCTGCTGTTCGACGGGTTGCCGGGGCCGCAGGGCGTGATCCTGGTCTATCCGCACACCTCGAACTGGGACTTTGTGCTGGGCCTGATGTCCAAATGGGCGCTGGGGCTGGAGCTGCGTTTCTGGGTCAAGAACAGCCTGTTCGGCCTGCCGCTGTTCGGCCGCTGGCTGCGCTGGCTGGGCGGCGTCGCGGTGGAGCGGCGCAGCAAGCAGGGCCTGGTCGGCGGAACGGTGGCGCAGCTGCAGGCGGCGCGCGCCGAGGGGCGCAGCTTCTGGCTGGCCGCCGCGCCCGAGGGCACGCGCTCGCTGAGCGCCGGCTGGCGCTCCGGCGCCTATCAGGTGGCGGTGCAGGCCGGCGTGCCGGTGGGCCTGGCCTACTTCGATTTCGCCAGCAAGACCGTGGGCCTGACCCAGTTCGTGCAACTCAGTGGCAATGCCGAGGCGGACTTTGCGCTGATGGCGCAGTATCTGGCCGGTAAACGTGGCAAACGGCCCGAGCTGGCCAGTCCGGTGAGGCTCAATCCATGATGAACACCTTGGCGGTCCGCGAGTATTTGCTGGGTCTGCAGCAGACCATCGTCTCCAGCTTCGAGGCGGCCGATGGCCAGCCCTTTCTCAGCGACGGCTGGGAGCGCGAGCCCGGCGGCCGGCTGGAGGGCGATGGCCTGACCCAGCTGATCGAGAACGGCGCACTGCTGGAGCGCGGCGGCTGCAATTTCTCGCATGTGCGGGGTCGGGTCTTGCCGCCCTCGGCCACCCAGCACCGGCCCGAGCTGGCCGGCTCGCCCTTCGAGGCCATGGGCGTCTCGCTGGTGATGCACCCGCACAACCCCTTTGTGCCGACCGTGCACATGAATGTGCGCATGTTCGCGGCGCTGCCGGCGGACCGTGCGCCGGTGGTCTGGTTCGGCGGTGGCATGGACCTGACGCCCTACTACGGCTTCGAGCGCGATGCGCAGCATTTCCATCGTACCTGCGAGGCGGCCCTGAAGCCGCATGGCGAGCAGCTCTATCCGCGTTTCAAGACCTGGTGCGACGAGTACTTTTTCCTGAAGCATCGCAACGAGCCGCGTGGCATCGGCGGCATCTTCTTCGATGATTATGCGGACGGCGGTTTCGAGGCCGCGTTCGCGATGCTGCGCTCGGTCGGCGATGCCTTCCTGCCCGCTTATATGCCCATCGTCGAACGCCGCCAGGGCCTGCCCTATACCGAGCGCGAGCGCGACTTCCAGGCCTACCGGCGCGGCCGCTATGTCGAGTTCAACCTGGTTTTCGACCGTGGCACCCTGTTCGGCCTGCAGTCGGGTGGGCGCACAGAATCGATCCTGATGTCGATGCCGCCCATCGTCAAATGGCGCTATCAGTACGCGCCCGAGCCCGGCACCCTGGAGGCCAAGCTGTACACGGACTTCCTGCGTCCACGCGACTGGGCCCATGAGCAGGCCGGGCATTTATGGCTTTGAAGACCGGGCTGTTCGGCGGCAGCTTCGACCCGGTCCATCTGGCCCATCTGAGCCTGGCACGCTGCGCACTGGAGCAACTGGGCCTGGACCAGCTGCTGTGGCTGCCGGCCGGTCGGCCCTGGCAGAAATTGCAGGACGGGGCGGGGCGGGGCCTGGCCTCGCCCGAACACCGGCGCGCGATGGTCGCGCTGATGGTGGCGGGTGAGCCGCGTTTCGCGGTCGACGACAGCGAGCTGGAGCGCGACGGCGCCAGCTACACGATAGACACGGTGCGCGCGCGGCTGGCGGCCCGGCCCGATGAGCAGCTGTTCCTGCTGATCGGCCAGGACCAGTACGCGCGGCTGCACACCTGGCGCGAATGGCGCGAGCTGCTGGGCCTGGTCACCCTGGCGGTGGCGGCGCGCGACGGCCAGGCCATCCAGGCTTCGGCCGAGCTGCAGGGTCAGCCGCACCGGATGCTGAGGCTGGCGATGCCGGCCCTGGCTTATTCATCAACCCAAGTGCGCGACATGGCGTCGCGTGGCGAGGACATACGCCCCATGGTGGGCGAGGCGGTAGCGGGTTATATTGCCCTCCATCGTCTTTACGAGGCTGCGGCCCAAAGAAGCGAGAACTGAATGGACATTCGTAAACTGCAACGTGCCATCGTCGATGGTCTGGAAGACGTGAAGGCCCAGAACATCGTGGTCTTCAACACCGAGCATCTGTCGCCCTTGTTCGAGCGCGTGATCATCGCCTCGGGCACCAGCAACCGCCAGACCAAGGCCCTCGCGTCCAGCGTGCGCGTGACGGTCAAGGAACGCGGCATGGACGTGATGCGCATGGAAGGTGAGGAGAACGGTGAGTGGATCATCGTCGACTGCGGCGCCGCCGTCGTCCATGTGATGCAGCCCGCGATCCGCGACTACTACCACCTCGAAGAGATCTGGGGCGACAAGCCGGTCAAGCTCAAGCTCGGCGACAGCGAGACCAAGCTGGTCAAGGCCTCCGAAGACGAGGCCCCGGCCAAGAAGCCGGCTGCGAAGAAGACGACAGCCAAGGCTGCGCCTGCGGCCGTCAAGAAGCCTGCCGCGAAGAAGACCTCGGCGACCGCCAAGCCTGCTGCCAAGAAGGCCGTGCCGGCGAAGAAGGGCGTGACCCGCACCGTTGGCGTCAAGACCACAACGGCCACCAAGGCCCCGGCCGTCAAGACCATCAAGGTCGGCACGCCTAAGCCTGCCGCCAAGAAGACCGCCGCGAAAACCGCTGCGAAGGCGGCTGCCCGCCCGGCAGCGAAGAAGGCCGCCCCGGTGAAGGCTGCGGCCAAGAAGGCCGCCCGCGCCTGATGCGGCTGCTGCTGGTGGCCGTGGGCCAGCGCCAGCCGGCCTGGGCCGACACGGCTTACGAGGAGTTCGCCAAGCGCTTCCCGCCCGAGATGCGGCTGGAACTGAAGGCCGTCAAGGCCGAGCCGCGCACCGCCGGCAAGAGCACCGAGCAGCTGATGGCGGCCGAAGCCCAGCGTTTGGAGGCCGCGCTGCCCAAGAGCGTGCGCCGTGTCATCCTCGATGAACGCGGCGACCGTGTCACCACCGTGCAGCTGGCGCAGCGCCTGGAGCGCTGGAAGGGCGATGGCCGCGATGTGGCCATCTTCATCGGCGGCCCCGACGGCCTCGACCCGGCGCTGAAGGCCACGGCCGACGAGACGCTGCGCCTGTCCGACCTGACCCTGCCGCACGCTTTTGTGCGCGTGCTGCTGGCCGAGGCGCTGTACCGCGCCTGGTCGGTGATGGCCGGCCATCCCTATCACCGTGAGTGAGCGCGCCCCGATGATTTATCTCGCTTCGCAAAGCCCGCGCCGCCGCCAATTGCTCGATCAGCTGGGCGTCTCCCATGAGCTGCTGCTGCCCGGCGCTGACGAGGATGCCGAGGCGCTGGAGGCCGAGCAGGCTGGCGAGCTGCCCGAGGCCTATGTGCGGCGCGCGACGCAGAACAAGCTCAATGCGGCGGTGCTGCGGCGCGCCGCACGCGGCCTGCCCGCAGCGCCCATCCTGTGCTCGGACACCACGGTGGCGCTGGGCACGGCCATCCTCGGCAAGCCGGCCGACGCCGAGCATGCGCTGGCCATGCTCAAGCGTTTGTCCGGCCACACGCATCGCGTGCTGACGGCGGTGGCGCTGGCCTGGGGCGATGGTCAGCAGGCGCTGAGTGTCAGTGTTTCCCATGTGCGCTTTGCCGCCGTGCCCGACGCGCTGCTGCAGCGCTACGTGGCCAGCGGCGAGCCGATGGGTAAGGCCGGGGCCTATGCGATCCAGAGCCAGATAGCAGGATGGATCGAACACATCGACGGCTCATATTCAGGCATCATGGGTCTGCCCTTGTTCGAGACCGCCCAGCTCTTGCGCGGCGCCGGTTTCGAGCTCTGAGGACCGAGTCTTGTCGCCAGGCCGCGCGCCTGCCGACAGTGCTTGACCGGGGACACAGAGCCCCGGTTATGGAGACACAAGCTATGGAAGATATTCTGATCAACTGGTCTCCGCAGGAGACCCGGGTGGCCGTGGTCGAAAACGGCTCGGTGCAGGAGCTGCACATCGAACGCACGCTGGAGCGCGGCCTGGTGGGCAATGTCTACTCGGGCAAGGTCGCGCGGGTGCTGCCGGGCATGCAGTCGGCCTTCATCGACATCGGCCTGGAGCGGGCGGCCTTTCTGCATGTGGCCGATCTGCATGTCGCCGGTGTCAGCCCGCGCAGCCATCATGCCGAGGCGGGCACGGCGGTGCCGATCGAGCGCCTGGTGTTCGAGGGTCAGGCCTTGACCGTGCAGGTGATCAAGGACCCGATCGGCACCAAGGGCGCGCGGCTGTCGACCCAGATCAGCATCGCCGGCCGCATGCTGGTCCATCTGCCGCAGGACGACCATATCGGCATCTCGCAGAAGATCGGTTCGCCCGAGGCGCGCGAGGCTTTGCGCGCGCGCATGCAGGCCCTGGTCGGCACGCCGGCTGACAACGGCGGCGGCAGCGGTGGCGGTGGCTTCATCCTGCGCACCAACGCCGAGGATGCCAGCGACGAGGAACTGGCCACCGACATCGCCTATCTGCGCAAGACCTGGGCGCTGATCCGCGAGCGCGCGCACCGCTCGCCGCCCGGCACCTTGCTGCACCAGGACCTGAGCCTGGTCGAGCGGGTGCTGCGCGATCTGGTCAGCGAGCGCACCGGCTCGATCCGCATCGACTCGAAGATGCAGTACGAGGTGCTGCATGCCTTCGGCGAGCTCTATATGCCGGCAGCGACCGCCAAGCTCGAGCATTACCGTGGCGAGCGGCCAATCTTCGATCTGAACAATATCGATGCCGAGCTGGTGCGGGCGCTGGCGCGCCGCGTCGATCTGAAGTCGGGCGGCTATCTGATCGTCGACCAGACCGAGGCGATGACCACGGTGGATGTCAACACCGGCGGCTTCGTCGGCGCGCGCAATTTCGACGACACCATCTTCAAGACCAATCTGGAGGCGGCCGGCGCGATCGCCCGCCAGCTGCGTCTGCGCAATCTGGGTGGCATCATCATCGTCGACTTCATCGACATGACGCGCGAGGAGCACAAGAGCGCGGTGCTCAGCGAGTTCCGCAAGCAGCTCAGCAAGGACCGCACCAAGGTCACGGTGGGCGGCTTCACCCAGCTGGGCCTGGTCGAGATGACGCGCAAGCGCACCCGCGAATCGCTGGCCCGCATGCTGTGCGAACCCTGCCCGACCTGCGAGGGCCGCGGCCAGATCAAGACCGCGCGCAGCGTCTGCTACGACATCATGCGCGAGATCCTGCGCGAGGCGCGCCAGTTCTCACCTAAGGAATTCCGCGTCGTCGCTGCTGCCAATGTGGTCGAGATGCTGCTGGACGAGGAGAGCCAGCATCTGGCCGGCCTGTCGGACTTCATCGGCAAGCCCATCTCGCTGACCGCCGAGCCGGCCAACCAGACCGAGCATTACGACATCGTGCTGCTCTGAGCATCGGGCGATGCGACTGAAGGCCATCGAGGTGTTCAATGCGGTGATGCTGACTGGCACGGTCAGCGGCGCCGCGCGGCTGCTGCATGTGACCCAGCCGGCCGTGACCCAGGCGCTGCAGCATGCCGAGCAGCAGCTCGGCTATGTGCTGTTCACCCGCCAGCGCCAGCGCCTCGTGCCTACGCGCGAAGCCCTGGCGCTGTATCCCGAGGTGCAGCGCCTGATGTCTCAGCTGGAGTCGGTGCGCCGGCTGGCGGTGGCGCTGGGCGGCGGGGCCGACAGCGAGCTGCGTGTGCTGGTGGTGCCTTCGCTGGCGGTGCGGGCCTTGCCGGATGCCTTGCAGCGTTTCCGGGCCCGTTACCCGGACATGCCGGTGTCCATACGCAGCCTGCACTCAAACGAGATCGCCCGTGCGATCGCGCTGCAGGAGGGCGATGTGGGCATCGTCTACGGCAGCCCGGGCCATGCGGCCGTGCACGAGGAACTGGTGGCCACCGGCCGCCTGGTCTGCGTCTCGCGGGTTGGCGGTGCCGGCGCCGACAAGCGCGCGACCGTGACGATGGAGGAGGTCTTGCGCGCGCCCTTGATACGCATCGACGAGCGCGATCCCCTGGGCGCGATGCTGGCCGATCAATGGGCGCGGCTGGAGATGGCGCCGCAGGCCGGCATCACGGTGCAGACCCACCATATCGCGATGGTGCTGGCCGAGCAGGGCTTCGGCCCGGCCATCATCGACTCCTTCACCGCCCAGGCCAGCCAGAGCGACACGCTGCATGTGCGCGCCTTGCTGCCCGAGGTGCCGGTCGAGGTGCGGGCGCTGCTGCCACAAGGCCTGCGCTCGCCGCAGCCGGTGGCGGACTTTATTGCGGCGTTTCGTGAAGTGACGGACGCTGGCTCAAGGACCAGCTGACCGCGCGGCGCGCCAGCGCGGCCGTGGCATCGATCACCGGCACCGGCGCGTTCGCAGTCGTCAAGACCAAGGGGATCTCGGTGCAGCCGAGCACCAGGGCCGCCGCACCGCGCCGCTGCAACGCCGTCGCCGCGCGCAGCAGCAGCGCGGATGCTTCGCCCAGCCGTCCGGCCTTGACAGCCTGGATGCCCGGCATCACCCAGTCCAGCATCTCGCTGGCCGTGGGCAGCAGCCATTGCACCTGCTGCGAGGCCGGGCGGTTCAGGTAGAGGCCCGAGGCCAGGGTCGCGTCGGTGGCCAGCAGGCCGATGCGCGCGCTGAGCCCGGCGCTGGCCACCGCGTCTTCCAGCGCCGCATCGACCAGATGCAGCATCGGCAGGCCCAGCGCGGCCTGCAGCTCATCGAACCACAGATGGGCGGTGTTGCAGGGCATCACGACCAGGCCGGCACCGGCATCGCGCAGGCGCCGGCCGCTGGCCAGCATGGCCGCCAGCGGCGAGTCGCCCTCGCCACGGAAGGCCTCGGTGCGGTCCGGCACCTGGGGGATGGAGCTCAGCACCACCGGCACATGCTCCTGGTCGCGCGCGGCCGGCGTGGCCGCCAGCATCTTGTGCATGAAGTCCAGCGAAGCCAGCGGCCCCATGCCGCCCAGCACACCCACCACATCGGTATCTACAACTGCAAGCATCGGGGTTCTCAGAGCGCCGGCTTGTCCGACAAGGCCTTCAGGTTGTCCTGCAATTCCTGGCTCATCGGCGCGTTCAGATTGATGCCCTTGGGCGGGATCGGCGACTGGAACCACTTCTTGTAGAGCGCCTCGAACTCGCCGCTCTTCATCAGGCCGGCCAGGGTGTCGTCGACCAGTTTCTTGAAGGCCGGGTCGTCGCGGCGCAGCATGATGGCGTAGGGCTCGACCTGCAGGGCCTCGCCGACCACTGCCAGCTCGGCCGGGTTCTGTGCGCTGGCGCGCAGGCCGTAGAGCAGGATGTCGTCCATGCCGAAGGCATCGGCGCGCTGCTGCTGCACCAGCAGGGCCGATTCGGCATGGTCCTTGGCGGCGATCAGCTCGAAGCCGAGGTTCTGTTCGGCATTGAGCTTGCGCAGCACCTGGTAGTTGGTCGTGCCGGTGGTCGAGACCACCTTCCTGCCCTTCAGATCGGCCGTGCTCTTGATAGGCGAGCCGGCCCGCACCAGCAGCCGGGTGCCGGTGTAGAAGTAGTTGGTCGCGAAGGCCACCTGCTTGGCGCGCTCGCTGTTGTTGGTGGTCGAGCCGCACTCGATGTCTATCGTGCCGTTCTGCAGCAGCGGGATGCGGTTTTGCGAGGTCACGGCCTGGGTGGCGACCTTCAGGTCGGCGCGGCCGGTCGCTCGTCTGACCTGCTCGACGATCTTGCCGCAGATCTCCCAGCCGAAACCGACCGGCTGGCCCTCGCCGCCAAGGTAGGAGAAGGGGATCGACGATTCCCGGTAAGCCACGGTCATGCTGCCGCTGGCCTTGATCTTGTCCAAGGTGGCCGGCGTTTGCGCCAGGGCTGCGCCGCAGGCGCCGAGCAGGGTCAGGACGGTGAGGGGCGAGAGACGCATGCTGAAATCCTTGTGGGGCTGACGAAGAGCCCCCATGCTATGGATTGCAGCGCCCGGTGTTCATCGCGTTTATACCGGGGGTCATAAGTTCAACTAATGACCGAGCCTCAGGGTTTGGCGGGACGGGGCAGGCGGCCCAGCAGGTAGAACTCGTCGTTGGGCCGCAGCGAGATGGTGTTGGCCAGGCGGTTTGACAGTCCGAACAGCGCGGTGATCGAGGTGATGTCCCAGATGTCCTCGTCGTCGAAGCCATGGGCGTGCAGGGCGCTGTAGTCGTCCTCGCCGACCTCGGCCGAGCGCAGGCAGACCTTCAGCGCGAAGTCCAGCATCGCGTGCTGGCGCGGCGTGATATCGGCCTTGCGGTAATTGGTCGCGAGCTGGTCGGCCAGGCGCGGTGCCTTCTCATAGACGCGCAGGATGGCGCCGTGCGCGACCACGCAATACAGGCATTGGTTGGCGCCGCTGGTGGCGACGATGATCATCTCGCGCTCACCCTTGCTCAGACCCGACTCACGCAGCAGCAGCGCGTCGTGATAGGCCAGGAAGGCCCGGAACTCGTCCGGACGGCGCGCCAGTGCGAGGAACACATTCGGCACGAAGCCGGCCTTCTCCTGCACCTCCAGAATGCGCTGGCGCACATCGTCGGGCAGGGCGCCGAGGTCGGCGGGGTCCGGGGTCGGGTAGCGGCACGGGGGCTGGGAATTTGTCTCGCTCATGGGGGCCTCTTGTTACTGTTTGCAGCATGATAGCCAGCGGCCTCAGCGGGCCTTCAGCCGGCTCAGGCAAAATACGGGGCTGCATTGAATGGCAGCGTCCGTCGTGGGCGCTCATGCTCAGCGAGTCGAATGTCCGCACACAAGCTATCCCGTCCCCCCATCGATCTGATGCGCCGCAGCCTGCTGGGCTCGGCCGCCGCGCTCAGCCTGCCGGCCCTGGCCCAGTTCCGGGTGGAGATTGCCGGCGTCGGCGCGACGCAGATGCCGATCGCCATTCCCGAGTTCCGCGATGAGGCCCGCAGCGGCCAGCCGGTGTCGGCCATCATCCGCAGCGATCTGGAGCGCAGCGGCCAGTTCCGCCTGATCGAGGCGCTGGCGGGTCCGACCGAGAACAGCGCTCCCGACTGGTCCGAATGGCGCGGCCGCCAGGCCGATGCGCTGGCCGCCGGTTCGGTGACGCGGCTGGCCGATGGCCGCTTCGATGTGCGCCACAAGCTCTGGGACGTGGTCAAGGGCCAGGACCTCGGTGGCGAGGCCCATGCGGTGGCGCCCGACGATGTGCGTCTGGCCGCGCACCGCATTGCCGATTCGATCTACCAGAAGCTGACCGGCGAGCGCGGCGTGTTCGCGACCCGCATGGCTTATGTGACCAAGGCCGGCGGTCGCTACTCGCTGCGCATCACCGATGCCGACGGTGAGGGCGGCCAGGTGGCGCTGGGCAGTCCCGATCCGATCATTTCGCCGACCTGGTCGCCCGACGGTCGCGAGCTGGCCTATGTCTCCTTCGAGAGCCGCAAGGCGGTGGTCTGGGTGCAGGACCTGTCGACCGGCAAGCGCCGTGTGCTGGCCGATTTCCGCGGCAGCAACAGCGCGCCGGCTTTCTCGCCGGACGGCCAGCAACTGGCGCTGACCCTGTCGCGCGAGGGCGGCTCCCAGCTCTTCATGATGAACCGCAATGGCTCGGGCCTGCGCCGGCTGACGCAGAGCTCGGCGATCGACACCGAGCCGGTGTTCGCGCCGGACGGCCAGACCCTGTTCTTCGTCAGCGACCGCGGCGGCAGCCCGCAGATCTACCGCATGCCGGTGGCCGGCGGTGCGCCTGCGCGCGTCAGCTTCAACGGCAGCTACAACATCAGCCCGGCCATCAGCCCGGACGGCAAGACCCTGGCCTACATCACCCGCAACGGCGGCGCGTTCCGCCTCAGCGTGATGGACCTGGCCAGCGGCGCGGTGCAGCAGATCAGCGATACCAGCGACGACGAGAGCCCGAGCTTCGCGCCGAACGGGCGTTTGCTGGTCTACGCGACCCGCGTCGGCGGCAAGGATGTGCTGATGACCACGACACTGGACGGCCGCATCAAGGCCAAGCTGGTGTCGACTGCGGCCGATGTGCGCGAGCCGACCTGGGGCCCGTTCGGGCGCTGAGGGCAACGATTGAATTTCATGCCGCTTTGCGAGGGCAAGGCGATTTCCTTAGGAGTGATAGTGATGATGATGAACAAGCTGGCCCTTTCCGTTCTGGCCGCCGCCGCCCTGGTGGGCTGCAGCTCCACCAAGCTGGATGAGCCCGCACCGGTCGAATCCCGCCCGGTGACGGCCACGCCGTCGGGCAACACCGGCGCCAACACCGCGCCGACCTCGGAGTCCAAGGTCGCCACCGTCGACCTGGCCGCCCAGGCCGCCGCCGCCGTGTCCAGCCTGCGCGTGGTCTATTTCGACTACGACAGCTTTGTCGTCAAGTCCGATTTCCAGAACGTCATCGACGGCCATGCCAAGCGCATGAATGTCGACACCAAGGTGGCCCTGCGTCTGGAAGGCCATACCGATGAGCGCGGCGGCAGCGAGTACAACCTGGCCCTGGGCCAGAAGCGCGCCGAGGCCGTGGCCAAGTCGCTGGGTCTGCTGGGTGTGCCGGCCGCGCGCGTCGAGCCGGTCAGCTTCGGCAAGGAGCGCCCGGCCGTGCAAGGCAGCGACGAGGCCGCCTGGGCCAAGAACCGTCGCGTCGAGCTGAAGGACAAGTGAGATGAGGGCACTGAGATCCGGCCTCGGCGCGCTGGCGCTGGCGGCCCTGAGCTTGTGCAGCCAGCCGGCCTTCGCGCTGTTCGAGGACGACGAGGCACGCAAGGCCATTCTGGACCTGCGCACGCGGCTGCAGCAAAGCGAGGAGGCGCAACGCAAGGCCTCCGAGCAGCAGGCGCAGGAGCAGATCGCGCCGCTGCGCCGCAGCCTGCTGGATCTCAATGCCCAGATCGAGGCCTTGCGCAGCGAGGTCGCCAAGCTGCGCGGCCAGAACGAGCAACTGGCACGCGACCTGGCCGAGACCCAGCGCAAGCTGGCCGACCAGTCGCAGGCGCTGGAGACGCGTCTGCGCCCGCTGGAGCCGCAGAAGGTGGTGCTGGACGGTCGTGAGTTCCAGGCCGGCCCGGACGAGAAAACCCAGTACGAGGCTGCGATGGCCCTGGTGCGGCGCGGCGACTTCGCCGAAGCCGCCACGGCGCTGGCGGCCTTCCAGCGCCGCTTTCCGACCAGCGGCTATGGCGATTCGGCGCGTTTCTGGCTCGGCAATGCGCTGTACGGCAAGCGCGACTACAAGGAAGCGATTGCGACCTTCAAGGCCTTCGTGGCCGCGAATCCTGCCCACCCGCGCGCGGCCGAAGCCATGCTGGCCATGGCCAACTGCCAGATCGAGCTGAAGGAAGTGAAGGGCGCGCGCCGCAGCCTGGAAGACCTGCTGAAGGCCTATCCGGGCACCGAGGCGGCGCAGGCGGCAAAAGAGCGCTTGGCCTCGCTGAAGTAATGGCTTTGCGGGACAGACCGCCCGAGCGCAGCGAGTAGCTCTGTCCCCAACTGACTGGAGTCGCCCATTGCAAGACCTGGCCCCACCGGTTCCGGCCCGTGGGGCTTTTTCATTGCCGCCTAGAATCCCGCCCCATGCAAGAACTCGATATCAACGCCCTGGGCCAGCAGGTGCTGTGGGCCGCCTTCGGCCTCGCCTTCGTCTTTGGCGCACTGGCCCAGCGCACCCATTTCTGCACGATGGGAGCGGTGGCCGACATCGTCAATATGGGCGATTGGGCGCGCATGCGCATGTGGGTGCTGGCGATCGCGGTGGCGATGCTGGGCTTCAACACCATGGTCTTCCTCGGCTGGATCGACGCCGGCAAGACGATTTACGCGGCGCCGCGCCTGCTGTGGCTGTCGAATGTCGTGGGCGGGCTGATGTTTGGCTTCGGCATGGTGCTGGCCTCGGGCTGCGGCAGCAAGACCCTGGTGCGCATAGGCGCCGGCAATCTGAAGTCCCTGGTGGTGTTCGTGGTGATGGGGGTGGCCGCGTTTGCGACGCTCAAGGGCATCACGGCGGTGCTGCGCGTGGCCACGGTCGACAGCGTCGCCGTCACGCTGGCCGGCGGTCAGGACCTGCCGTCGCTGCTGGCGCCCAGTCTGGGCTTGGCCAAGCAGCAGCTGGCGCTGATGCTGGGCCTGGTGATCGGCGGCGGCCTGCTGGTCTGGGCGCTGATGCGTGCCGAGGGCCGCAGCGCCGATGTGCTGCTGGGCGGCCTGGGCAGCGGTGCGGTGATCGTCGGCATCTGGTGGGTGTCGGGCGTGCTAGGCCATGTGGCCGAGGACCCGAACACGCTGGAAGAGGTCTTCGTGCGCAGCACCAGCGGCGCGCGCATGGAGGCGCTGAGCTTTGTCTCGCCGATGGCCTACACCTTGGACTGGCTGATGTTCTTCAGCGATACCAGCAAGCTGCTGACGATTGCCATCGTCAGCACGGTGGGGGTGGTTGCCGGCTCCGGCGTCTACGCGCTGGCGACGCGCAGCTTCCGCTGGGAGGCCTTCCGCGGCGTCGAGGACACCAGCAACCATATCGTTGGCGCGCTGCTGATGGGCGTGGGCGGCGTGGTCGCGCTGGGTTGCACGATAGGCCAGGGCCTGTCGGGTGTTTCGACCCTGAGCCTGGGCAGCTTCATCGCGCTGGCCGCCATCATCGCCGGCGCCGTGCTGGCGCTGCGCTATCAGATGTGGCGCCTCGGATGAGCCTGCCTGATGTTGCCGATCTGGATGCCGATCTGGAGCGCCGCTTCGGTGGCTTGCGCCGCCTTTATGGCGACGCCGACTATCTGCGCCTGCGTGGCGCACGGCTGGCCGTGGTCGGCCTCGGGGGCGTGGGCTCCTGGGCCGTCGAGGCGCTGGCGCGCACCGGGGTGTCAGGTCTTGTGCTGATCGATCTGGATCAGGTGGCCGAGTCCAATATCAACCGCCAGGTGCAGGCGCTCGGGTCGACCGTGGGCATGGCCAAGGCCGAGGCGCTGCGCCGTCGCATTGCCGACATCCACCCGGGCTGCGAGGTCACGGTCATCGAGGAGTTCGTCGATGAGCAGAACTGGCCGGCCCTGCTCGGCGATGTTCAGATTGACGGCCTGATCGATGCCTGCGACCAGGTGCGTGCCAAGGCGGTGCTGGCGGCCTGGGCGCGAGAGCAGGGCAGGGCCTTCGTCACGGTGGGTGCGGCCGGCGGCAAGCGCCAGCCGCATGCGCTGCAGGTCGAGGACCTGGGCCTGGTCACGCATGACCCGTTGCTGGCCTCGCTGCGCCAGCGCCTGCGCAAATTCCACGCCGCGCCAAGGGCCGGCAAGATGGGCGTGGCCTGCGTGTTCTCGCGCGAGGCGGTGCTGCGCCCGGCTGATGCCGGTTGCGCCATCGATGCGCAGAGCGACAGCAGCCTGAACTGCCACGGCTATGGGTCCAGCGTCGCGGTCACGGCCAGTTTCGGCATGGCCGCCGCCGCTGAATTGCTGAAACATTTTTTGGAAAGCTCTTGCGCCAAGCGTTTGGCGCCGCCTATAATGTGAGGCTCTGCTGAAGGGCAGAACAACTAGATTGTTGGGTTGTTAGCTCAGTTGGTAGAGCACCGGACTTTTAATCCGATGGTCGCAGGTTCGAGTCCCGCACAACCCACCATCACCGGTTGATCGTTATTGCAGTTTCGGGGGCTCTTAGCTCAGTTGGTAGAGCAGCGGACTCTTAATCCGTAGGTCGAGTGTTCGAGTCACTCAGGGCCCACCAAACAAGCAATGACGGCATAGACGGGCAGTACAAATTTCAGGGCTCTTAGCTCAGTTGGTAGAGCAGCGGACTCTTAATCCGTAGGTCGAGTGTTCGAGTCACTCAGGGCCCACCAGAAAAGCAAGCGGGATCAGTCGAGAGGCTGGTCCCGTTTTGCATTTGTCTCGACCCAGATCAAGGGCTACCTGCTGCGACAATGCGCGGCTTCGCTTTCTAGTCAGGCCCTGTCGATGAAACGCCGTGATCTGCTGACCTTGGCTGCCGCTGCGACGGTGCTTCCTGCAGCGGCAGACGCGCTGCGCCGGCCCTGGCCCAAGAGCCTGCCGACGCCGGCCCTGACGCTGCCCGGTTTCGAGGGCCCCGCCTGGAACCTGGCCGAGGCCAAGGGGCGGCCGGTGCTGCTGAACTTCTGGGCCAGCTGGTGCGAGCCCTGTCGCGCCGAGATGCCCTCGCTGGAGTTGCTTGCCCAGCGCCATGAGGCCGAGGGCCTGCTGGTGCTGGCGGTCAACCACCGCGAGACCGATGCCGCGATCCGCCGTTTTCTGCAGACCATGCCGGTCAGCCTGCCCATCCTGCGCGACACCGACGGCTCCACCAGCCGCAGCTTCGGCGTGCGCATCTTTCCGACCAGCGTGCTGATTGCCCGCGACGGCCGTGCCGCCTTTTCCGTCATCGGGGAACTCGATTGGACCGGTGCCCAGGCCCACCAATGGATCGCCCCGCTGCTCTAAGCCCCTACCTTTCCAGGAACCCGCCATGACACTGTCCCGTCGCCAACTGATCCACGCCGGATGTGCCGCTGCGCTGCCTTTGCCCGCGCTGTCGCAGACCCAGGCGCCGCGCCGTTTCGAGCCTCAGATCGGCCCCTGGCGCAGCTTCGAGATGACGATGGATATTGCGGTGGCCGACCATCAGGGAACGACCAAGCTCTGGCTGCCGCTGCCCGATGTCGAGACCGACTACCAGCGCAGCTTGGGCCACAGCTGGAGCGGCAACGCCAGCGAGATGCGGCTGGTGGCCGATGCGCCGCGCGGCGTGCGCATGCTCTATGCCGAGTTTCCTGCGAGCGTGACAACGCCGACCCTGCAGCTGGTCAGCCGGCTGCAGACGCGCAGCCGCGCGGTCGACTGGCACAAGCCGGTCCGTGCCAGCGAGGACCCCGAGGTGCTGCGTGCCAACCTGGCGCCGACCGAGCTGATTCCGGTCGACGGCATCGTCCGCAATACGGCGCTGGCGGCCACGCAGGGCGCGCGGACCGATCTCGACAAGACCCGCGCGATCTATCGCTGGGTGCTGGCCAATGCCCACCGCGAACCCAAGGTGCGCGGCTGCGGCACCGGCGATGTACGCACCATGCTGGAGACCGGCAATCTGGGCGGCAAGTGTGCCGACCTGAATGCGGTCTTCGTCGGCCTGTGCCGCGCGGTGGGCGTGCCGGCGCGCGATGTCTACGGCCTGCGCCTGGTGCCCTCGGCCTTCGGCTACCGCGAGCTGGGCGCCAACCCGGCGGGCCTGAAAGGCGCTCAGCACTGCCGCGCCGAGGTGTTTCTGAAGCAGTATGGCTGGGTCGCGATGGACCCGGCCGATGTGCTGAAGGTGATGCGACAGGAGACCCAGGAGTGGATCAAGGATCCGTCGCATCCGCGGGTGGCGCCGGTCAACAAGGGCTTGTTCGGCGGCTGGGAAGGCAACTGGGTGGCCTACAACACCGCGCACGATCTGCGGCTGCCCGGCAGCGCCGGCAAGGCCAGCCTGCCTTTCCTGATGTACCCGCAGGGCGAGAACGCCAGCGGCCGCTTCGATGAGTTGGCGCCCGACAGCTTCAGGTACGCGATCAGCGCCAAGGAGCTGGCGCCGGCATGAGCAGCCACGACAAGCCCCAGGCCCTGGCCCTGCAAGCCCTGCTGTCGCGCTACTCGGTCGGCCCCAGGCATCTGGTGGAGCCCGGCCCCAGCGAGGACGAGCTGAGCCTGATGGTGCAGGCCGCCTTGCGCGCGCCGGACCATGGCGAGCTGCTGCCCTGGCGTTTCAAGATCGTGCGTGGCGCGGCGCGCCAGCGCATGGCCGATCTGTTTGCCGCTGCGGCCCGGGCCGCCGGCAAGGACGAGGCCGGTGCGCAGCTCGATGCCGAGCGCGCGCTGCGGCCGCCGGTCACGGTGGCCGTGTTGGCCCGCATCGATCTCGGCCATCCGCAGGTGCCGGCCCACGAGCAATGGGCGGCGGTGGGCGGCGCGCTGGCGCAGTTTCTTGCGGCCGCCCATCTGCTGGGCTATGGCGGCAAGATGCTCAGCGGGGCGAAGGTGCGCGATGCGCAGATCGCGACCGCTTTCAGCGAGCCGGGCGAGACCTTGCTGGGTTGGATCGCGCTGGGCACGCCGACGCGCCGCGCCCAGGGGCCGTCGAGAAAGGGTGGCGTGGACGCGGCCATGACGATTTGGGGCTGAGGGGCGCTGTTGTGCCGCCGCAGTGGACGTTGCGGGCCCGTCCCGGCACACTGCGGCCCACCCTCATGAGCCGCCTCCTGCCCTCACTCCAGCCCGCCGGCGCTGCGTCCGCAGTGGTCGTGCTGCAACCGCTTACGCCGCTTGCGCCCTCGCGCATGGAGCAATGCCTGCTGCTGGCGGTGCTGCTGCACATCCTGCTGGTGCTGGTGCTGGGCAACACGCCCGGCGGCACGGCCCGGCGCGGCGAAGGGGTCTGGGGAGCACTCAACATCACGCTGCGCAGCGATGCGCTGAACGCGCCGCGCCCCGGGCCGGGCGCCGGTCTGCCGGCCCCGCCGGACCAGCACAGCGGCCCGACCGGCGAGGCCCGGCAGCGGCGCTATGGCGGGGCCGTGCGAGCCGCCCCAGCGCCCGCCGACGCCGAGCCCGGGGCGGCCCGGCTCGGCCAGTGGCGGCCGCACACAGCCGAGCCCTCGGCAGCGCCATCGGCACTGCAGCCGCTGGAATCGCCCTCGCTGGCAACGCCGGAGCCGGCACCTGCCGTGCCCGCCGTGCCCGCCGTGCCGCTGGCACTGCCCGAGCCGACCCCGCTGGCCCGCCACACGCCCAGCGCCACGCTGGGCCAGGCACCGGCCCTGCAAGCCGAGACTGAGGCCTTGCCCTCTTTGCCGGCTATACCGGCTTTGGGCGCCCGGCCTCGCGCCGCCGTGCGTCCGCCCAGCGTCAGCGGCGCTGCGGTGGCGGCCCCCGAGGCGCTGCCGGCCTTGCCGGCTTTCGAAGCGCCGCCCTTGCCCCCGGCCGCGCTGCCGGCGCTGCCCGAGCCGAGCCCGGCCACCCCGGTCCAGGCTCTGCCTCAGCTGAGCCCCAGCACGCGCTTGGAGGCGCCGGATCTGCCGGCCGCACCGAGCGCCCCGACGGTGCCCCAGCCCGAACGCCCGCCGGCGCCTGCCGCCCAGCCGGTCACGGTCGCTCCCTCAACACCTGACCCCGGCTCGCGCACGAGCTCGGCGCCGTCGGCCACGCCCGCAGTGCCGCCCGCCGGCAGCCCCGATGCCGGCGCCCGCCAGGGCCATGATGTGGCCACGCCGGCCTCGACCCCGCCGAATGCACCGCGGCTGAATCTGAACCTGCCGCTGACCCGCGGCGGCGAGGTCTCGAGCCGGGGCTCGCGCGGCGTGCTGCCGCTGGTGCCGCATCCGCCCGAGCTCAAGTCCAAGCTCAGCGAGAGCATCGAGAAGGCGGCCAAGTCCGACTGTCGCCAGGCCTACCAGGAGATGGGGCTGCTGGCGGCGTTGCCGCTGGCCGCCGATGCGGCCAGGAACAAGGGCTGCCGCTGGTAATCGCGGCGCGCCTCGGGTCTTGTCGAGTTCAGCCGGCGGGCTGGGCCAGATCGCGCAAATGGGTCGGGCCGGCCTGGCGTTCGATCTCGGCCAGCATCGAGCGGCCCCAACCCAGCATGAACAAGGCCTCGCCGACGACGAACATCGGCCCGACCAGCAGGCCCACCAGGTCGTCGACGAAGGCGGGCTTCTTGCCTTCGTAGTAGTGGCCGACGAACTGGATGATCCAGCCCAGCACAAACATGCCGAGGCCCCAGCCCAGCCAGGCGGCGGTCGAACCGGTGGCCAGCGGCTCGGCCAGCGCAATCAGCACCGCATTGACCAGCGCGGTGGCCGCGCCCAGCACCAGATTGCCACGGCTCAGATACCAGGCGGTGCTCGCCGCCCACAGCAGCCAGGCCGCGCTGAGCTGGACATCGCCGAGCTGGAACTGCGCGCGCGCCAGCAGGATGCCGATCGCGAACACGATCAGCGGGATGCCGACGAAGTGGGTGGCGATATTGCGGCGGTCGCGGTGGTAGCGGGCGTACTGCACCATCAGATCGAGCGCGGGGCGGAAGGGGCTGGCGGCCATGGCGATGTCTCCTGTTTGCTTATGGCTGGATGCTAGTGCAGCACGCTGCCGGCCGACTGTCAAAATGCCGACACCGGGACTCGCCGTTTTCCCTATGTTGCTTGATCTCCTGGCCCCGGCGCGGCGGGCCGCGCTCTTGATCGGCTTGTGGCTGGCCGGCTGCGCCGCACCACCGACCGAACCCGCGCCGCCGGCCCAGGACCTGAAGCCGCGCTTTGCCGCGCTGCGGGCCGGGCAGGGCGGGCGGCTCTACCGCATCGAGGCGATCGACTCGGCCGTGCGCATCTATGTGTTCCGTGCCGGCCGGGCTGCGCGGCTGGGCCACAACCATGTGCTGGCGGCGCCGCGCTTCGAGGCCTGGCTGTTGTGGCCCGACACGTTGGCCGAGGCCCGCTTCGAGCTGCGCCTGCGTCTGGCGGATTTGCAGCTCGACGACCCGGCGCTGCGCGCGGCCACCGGCGGCGGCTTTGCCGGCCCGCTGAGCGCCGAGGCGGTGGCGGCCACGCGCGCCAATATGCTCGGCGAGCGCGGGCTGGATGCCACGCGCCACCCCGAGCTCGGGCTGCGCCTGCTGGCGCTGGCCGGCGAGCCGCCGAAGCTGGCGGCCCGCATCGAGATCGCGCTGGCCGGGCGCCGCCATGCGCTGAGCCTGCCGCTGACGCTGAGCGAGCAGGACGGCAGCCTGCGCATTGACGGCGCCTTCGTGCTGCGGCACAGCGATCTGGGCCTGCAGCCCTTCAGCGTCGCCGGCGGCCTGCTGGCGGTACAGGACGAGCTGGTGATCGAGTTCAGCCTGCTGGCACGGCCGCTCTGAAGGCCCCGGGCTGCAGCTGCTCCCCGGCCTGTCCATAAGCGTCCCAAAGCCGCTGCTCCAGCTCGGGCGAGGCCTGCTGCAGCGGGGCGCGCAGCTCGTTGTGCAGCCGGCCCAGCCGCGCCAGCGCAGACTTGATCGGCGCCGGATTGCTCTCGGCGAAGCTGAGGTTGATCAGCCGGGTCAGCGCCTGCCACAGCCGCCGGGCGGTCTCGGTCTGCTCGTCGCGCAGGGCCTGGACCAGGCGCACGAAATGGGCCGTGTGCAGATGGGCGCTGGCCGCGATCGCGCCGGCGCCGCCCAGGGCCAGGGTCGGGAAGATGTTGTGGTCCTCGCCGGCCAGCACGGCCAGGCGGCCATCGGCGATCAGCGCCTGGGTGGCTTGCAGCGAGCCGCCGCAGTCCTTCAGCGCCTCGATGTTCGGATGCGCGGCCAGGGTCAGCAGCGTGGGCAGCTCGATCTTGACACCGGTGCGGTAGGGAATGTCGTAGAGCACCAGCGGTGCCGGTGCGACATCGGCGATGCTGCCGAAAAAGTTCAGCAGCCCCTGCTGGCTGGGCCGGATATAGCTGGGCGCCGGCAGCAGGAAGGCGCAGACCGGGAAACGCTTGGCGATGGCCAGCATGCGCGCCGCCACCTGGCTGGGGCGCGGGCCCGAGACGCCCATCATCACCGGCGTGCCGCCGGCCGCCTCGCAGACCGTCTCCAGCACCGCATCCTGCTCATGCTCATCGAGCAGGGCGGCCTCGCCGGTGCTGCCGCAGGCGACGAAGCCATTGACCCCCTGCGCCTTCAGATGCAGCACCAGCTGCGACAAGGCCGCGTGATCGACCACATCATGGTGGAGGGGGGTCACCAGGGGAATCCACAGACCGCTGTAATTGTTGTCAGACACGATGGTCCTCCAGTATTGACCTGGGAGGCCGTGCCAAGACGAGCGGGACCGGACCGTGGCGATGCCAGGGCTGCCGTCGCTCATCTGAGCGCGGCAGCAGTGCCGGTCAGATGAGCGACTGCTTTTTCTTGCTTTTCTTCAAAACCGCGGGCGCGGCACCGACCCAGCGCTGGGCGGGAGTCGGCGTGTGGCGTTGCGGCATGCGGCGACTATAACCAGGGCCGGCGCTCCGGCTCAAGCCGGCTGCTGGCGTTTTTCTGCGTACATGCCCAGATCGCTGCGCAGCAGCAGGCTGTCCAGGCTATCGTCGCTGCGCGAGCGGGTCAGGCCCAGGCTGACGCTGACGCACAGGCCGGTGGCCAGCATGCCCCAGGGATAGGCGGCCACGGCGCGTTTGAGGCGCTCGCCGACCGCGGCCGCCTGCTCGTCGTCCGGAGCCCAGAAGGCCAGCACGAACTCGTCACCGCCCCAGCGTGCGGCCAGGTCCTGGCCGCGCAGCGACTGCTGGAACAGCTCGGCCAGCACGCGCAGCACCTGATCGCCGACCTGATGGGAGTAGCGGTCGTTGACCGACTTGAAGCGGTCCACATCGACCACCGACAGATACAGCGCGCTGCCGTCCTCGGGCCGGCCGGCCAGTGCCTCGGTCAGCAGCAGCTCCATGCCGCGCCGGTTCAGCAGGCCGGTCAGCGCGTCTTCCATCGACAAGCGCTGCAGCTGCTGCGCATTGCTTCTCAGGTGCTGCACCTCCTGCTTGTGCTGGCGCAGCTCGAAGTGCAGGGTCGCCACGCTGCGACGGTGGTGCATGCTGACCTGGCGGAGCTGGTGTTCGCCGCGCTGCAGCAGGCGCAGGCAGGCCAGCGCCTCGCCGGCCTGGCCTTGCCGCTCATGCAGCTCGCTGCTCAGCAGCAGCGCGATGCGCTGCAAGGGCTGGTGTTCGATGCGCACGCAGGAGGCATGCATCTGCTGCGCCGCCTGCAGCGCGGCGGGTGCCGCATCGCTGAGCAGGGCCATCTCGCAGCGCAGCCAGGGCTGCATGGCCTGCAGCAGGCGCACCTCGGGCAGGCGCGCGGCCAGCGCCTCGCTGGCCTGCACCAGCGGCTCGGCCGCCGCCGCGCCATGCTGCCAGCCCTCGGCCAGCGCGCGCAGCCACTGCAGCACGCCCTGCTGCATCAGCGAGGCCGGTGCGCCGGCCTTGCCCAGGGCCTCGGCGCTGGCATCGAAATCGTCGAGCAGGCGGCGCAACCGGCTGGCGTCGGGACGCTGTCGCTCCAGCTGGCGCAGCGTGACGGCGCGGTAGGCCTCGTTGAGACAGCGATTCATATGCGGCTGCCAGACCACGCCGGGCCGGCCGTGGCGCAGCGCATCGTCATAGGCCTGGGTCAGCACCGCCTCGGCGCCGTCATGGCTGCCGTTCCACAGCAGGGCCACGCCCAGATAGTTCAGCACCATCAGGCTGACCAGCGGGGCCTGGCCGGCGTCGGCCAGCTGGGTGGCCAGCATCGCGGTCTCGATGGCCTCCTCGTTATGGCCCAGATTGCCGGCCGCATAGGAGAGCAGGGCCAGCGCCTGGGCCTCGCTGGCCAGATGGCCGGCCTCATGGGCTTGCTGGCTGGCGCGCATGAACAAGGCATAGGCCTGGCGGTAGGCGGCGCTGATGATCAGCTGGCGTCCCTGGCGCAGCAGCGCCTGGGTGTCCGGTGGCACCTCGTCGCCTGACAGCGTGGCCAGCCAGGACGGCGAGCGCAACTCCTGTTGCATATGGTTGTTGCAGGCCTCCCGCCCGCTCCCGTCGCTTTTCATTGTTTTGAAGACCTGTCACCTGTATTGGGGACAAATGTAACAAGTTGCAGGCGTGGCGCGCCCCGGTGTTGGCCCTGAGTCGGCGGGCATGCCGTGCGCTGGCCGCCCGCTCAGGCGGGGCCGGCGTGGATGCCACAATCTGCCCATGAGCAGCCCGAACCCGCCCCGCGTCAGCATCCAGACCGCCGATTTCGACCTCTCGGCCGAGACCCTGGCCTTGCGCGCAGCCGATGGCGGCATCGGCGCGGTGGTCAGCTTTGTCGGCACCGTCCGGGACGCCAGCCATGGCCAGAGCGTGCGCCTGATGGAGCTGGAGCATTACCCCGGCATGACCGAGGCGGCCATCGAGGCGATGATCGACGAGGCCCAGCGGCGCTTCGACATCCGGGCCGCCCGGGTGATCCATCGCGTCGGTGCGCTGGCGGCGCGCGAGCAGATCGTGCTGGTGCTGGTGGCCTCGGCGCATCGCGGCCAGGCCTTCCAGGCCTGCGAATTCCTGATGGACTATCTGAAGACCCAGGCCCCGTTCTGGAAGAAGGAGCACACGCCCGAGGGCGCCCACTGGGTGGATGCGCGGGTGGCGGACGATGCGGCCTTGCAGCGCTGGGGCATCGAGGCCGGGAACGCGGCATGAGCGCCGCCCTGGCCGTGGCCCTGGGGGCGGCGCTGGGGGCATTGGCGCGCTGGCGCGCCGGGGTCTGGCTCAACACCAGCTGGCAGGGCTTTCCGCTGGGTACCTTGCTGGTCAATCTGGTCGGCGGGCTGTTGATCGGCATGGCGCTGGAATGGTTCGGCCGCCAGCCCGATGAGTTGCTGAAGCTGCTGCTGGTGACCGGCTTTCTGGGCGGGCTGACGACCTTCTCGGCCTTCTCGGGCGAGTCGCTGGCCCTGCTGCAGCGCGGCGCGTTCGGCCTGGCGCTGACACACACGGCGGTCCATGTGCTGGGCTCGCTGGGCGCGGCGGCGCTGGGTCTGAAACTGATGCAGGCGCTGCTGCGGACTTGATCTGGCGCAAGGCCGCCGCGCCTTGAAAAGCGGACGCTGGGTCCCATCTGCCGGGCAACGGAGGTTTTATCCCATGCGTGTCGACAAGTTCACCACCCGCTTCCAGGAAGCCCTGGCCGAGGCCCAAAGCCTGGCCGTGACGACCGACAACCCCTATATCGAGCCGGCCCATCTGCTGGGCGCGATGCTGGCCCAGCCCGACGGGCCGCGTGCGCTGCTGGAGCGCGCTGGCGTCAAGGTGCCGGCGCTGAAGACCGCGCTGGACACGGTGCTGGCCGGCTATCCGCAGGTGCAGGGCGAGGGCCAGCAGGTCCAGCCCAGCCGCGATCTGATGAGCCTGATGCAGGCCGCCGAGAAGGAGGCCAGCAAGCGCGGCGACCAGTTCATCGCCAGCGAGATGTTCTTGTTGGCGCTGGCCGATGCCAAGACCGATCTGGCCGGCATCGCGCGCGGCCATGGCCTGACGCGCAAGGCGTTGGAAGGCGCGATCGAGGCGGTGCGCGGCGGCCAGAAGGTCGACAGCCCCGAGGCCGAGGGCCAGCGCGAGGCGCTGAAGAAATACACGCTGGACCTGACCGAGCGGGCTCGCGAGGGCAAGCTGGACCCGGTGATCGGCCGCGACGACGAGATCCGCCGCGCGATCCAGGTCCTGCAGCGTCGCTCCAAGAACAACCCGGTGCTGATCGGCGAGCCCGGCGTCGGCAAGACCGCCATCGTCGAGGGCCTCGCCCAGCGCATCGTCAATGGCGAGGTGCCGGAGTCGCTGAAGAACAAGCGCGTGCTGGTGCTGGACATGGCGGGCCTCTTGGCCGGCGCCAAGTACCGCGGCGACTTCGAGGAACGGCTGAAGGCCGTGCTGAAGGAAGTGGCGCTCGATGAGGGCCGCATCATCCTCTTCATCGACGAACTGCACACCATGGTCGGTGCCGGCAAGGCCGAGGGCGCGATGGACGCCGGCAATATGCTCAAGCCGGCGCTGGCGCGTGGCGAGCTGCATTGCATTGGCGCGACCACCTTGGACGAGTATCGCAAGTACGTCGAGAAGGACGCGGCGCTGGAGCGGCGCTTCCAGAAGGTGCTGGTCGACGAGCCCAGCGTCGAGGCGACGATCGCGATCCTGCGCGGCCTGCAGGAGAAGTACGAGGTCCACCATGGCGTCGAGATCACCGACCCGGCCATCATCGCCGCAGCCGAGCTGAGCCATCGCTACATCACCGACCGCTTCCTGCCCGACAAGGCCATCGACCTGATCGACGAGGCGGCGGCCAAGATCAAGATCGAGATCGACTCCAAGCCCGAGGTGATGGACAAGCTCGATCGCCGCATGATCCAGCTGAAGATCGAGCGCGAGGCGGTGCGCCGCGAGAAGGACGAAGGCTCGCAAAAGCGCTTCGCGCTGATCGAGGAAGAGTTGCTGAAGCTGCAGCGCGAGTACAACGACCTGGAAGAGATCTGGACCTCGGAGAAGGCCCAGGCCCAGGGCAGTGCCCATGTCAAGGAAGAGATCGATCGCATCAAGCAGCAGATCGAGGAGCTCAAGCGCAAGGGTGACTTCAACAAGGTGGCGGAGTTGCAGTACGGCAAGCTGCCGGGCCTGGAGGCCAAGCTCAAGGACGCGCAGGCCAAGGAGGCCGGCAAGAGCGGCACCGGTCCGGCCAACAAGCTGCTGCGCACCCTGGTCGGCGCCGAGGAGATCGCCGAAGTGGTGGCGCGAGCCACCGGCATCCCGGTCGCCAAGCTGATGCAGGGCGAACGCGACAAGCTGCTGCAGATGGAAGAGAAGCTGCACCAGCGCGTGGTCGGCCAGGAGCAGGCCATCGTCGCGGTGGCCGATGCGATCCGCCGCTCACGTGCCGGCCTGTCCGACCCGAACCGGCCGCTGGGCTCCTTCCTCTTCCTCGGCCCCACCGGCGTCGGCAAGACCGAGCTGTGCAAGGCCCTGGCCGGCTTCCTGTTCGACAGCGAAGACCATCTGGTACGCATCGACATGAGCGAGTTCATGGAGAAGCATTCGGTCAGCCGTCTGATCGGCGCGCCCCCGGGCTATGTCGGCTACGAGGAGGGCGGCACGCTGACCGAGGCGGTGCGCCGCAAGCCCTATTCGGTGCTGCTGCTCGACGAGGTCGAGAAGGCCCATCCGGACGTGTTCAATGTGCTGCTGCAGGTGCTGGACGATGGTCGCCTGACCGACGGCCAGGGCCGCACGGTGGACTTCAAGAACACGGTCATCGTGATGACCAGCAACCTCGGCTCGCAGCACATCATGAACCTGGTCGGCGAGTCCGACGAGGTGATACGCGACGCGGTCTGGGGCGAGGTCAAGGCCCACTTCCGCCCCGAGTTCCTGAACCGCATCGACGAGACCGTGGTCTTCCACGCGCTGGATCAGAAGCACATCCAGGATATTGCCCGCATCCAGCTGCAGATCCTGGAGCAGCGGTTGGAGAAGATGGAGATGAAGCTGGACGTCAGCCCGGCGGCCCTGAGCGAGTTGGCCAAGGTCGGCTTCGATCCGGTGTTCGGTGCTCGGCCGCTCAAGCGCGCGATCCAGCAGCGCATCGAGAACCCGCTCTCCAAGCTGATTCTGCAAGGCCGCTTCGGACCCAAGGATGTGATCCCGGTCGATGTGGCCGATGGGGAATTCCAGTTCGGGCGGGTCGTGCACTAAGCGGTCTTTTGCGGCCGCGCTATCTCGGGGGAGGACCGGACTGCAGTTCAAGTAGTCCGATCCGACCATCGATCCTCGCCTCGAAGTTCATTTCGACGTCATGCTTACCTGCTTCACTTGATTCACCGAAAACGGTCGAGAGCCGCTCCAGGGGGGATCATGAGGAATCTAGTGCTTGCGGCATGTGTGTATGCCACCGCTGCGCCCTTGCTGGCTCATGCAGCGAAATACGAGATTGATCCGCGTGCGAGCTTTGTTGAGATACAGACGATCGCGGATTTGCGTTGGACGGTCACGGAAGCGCCGGAGTGGATCGACGTGGGCTGGACCTACTCAGTGACGGCAACCCGCTACGAGTTGTCAGGTTCAATGAATCTTGTACGTCTGGGTCCTGCCGGCCCCGGCGAACTGCCTCTGGTTCATTTCAGCCAGGTGGTTCTGTCTCACCAAGCTCCGTTAAGTTTTGGCTTTGCGGCCAATGTGCGAAGAACCTTCGATTCGTCCAACGGCGAGTTTGGGCGAGCCGTTCATGACTTGGATCCCTCGTCGTCGCTGTGGCCATCGGATTTAGGGGCGTATCCCGGAACTGGCAGCATGTGTGCATGCATAAGCGCCGTTCCTTTGGGATCCTTGCTGACGGGAGAGTATTTGTCGGGGAATGTGACATCGACTGAAATGGCTTTGAAGTTCGTGCCTGATGCCTTCAGTGCCCATTACACCTACCCGGTGACAGCTATACGGCGCTTGCCGAGATTGAGGCATCTTGTCCTCGATGGAGATCCGAGCACTCCTCCCGTCTATGATCCGGTTGTTCTGCCTGATCCTGACCCCGCTCCTGATATGCCGGGTTGGGCGACGACCGGCCGCATTACCCAAGTGACCATAGTCGGCGCTGTCAGCCCCGTCCCCGAGCCCTCGAGCATCGCCACGCTTCTGTCTGGTTTGTGCTTTCTGGTCTGGCGACGTCGCAGATCGCCGTCTCTCCGTGCCTCTTGACTATGCTTTTGCGGCGTCGCTCGGCTTGATTTGATTGTGGTGTACGGCTGGCACTAGACTGTTCGCCTGCTCTTCCAAAAGGACCGCCATGCCCGCCGAGCTCGCCGCCGATCTCGCCACCCGCCTGCGCTCGCTGGCCGCGCAGGGGGTGGTCGAGCCGCTGTCCTTCATCGTGACCTTGGCGCCGGGGGCGGCGGCGCTGCCGTTCAAGGTGGAGACCGCTGTCGACGCGATACGGATGGCGGCCGGCCGCATGAGCGCGGCCCAGGCCCTGGCGCTGGCCCAGCGCGACGATATCGAGCGCATCGAGCTGGACGGGCAGATGCAGGCGCTGGACGCGCTGCTCAAGCCTTAGTCTTTGGCGACGTCGAGCCGTCCCTGCTTGCTGCGCGCCAGCCGCCGGTAGGCGCTGCGGTCTTGGCGGTGGGCGACGAACCAGCGCAGCAAGTCGTTGCGCAGGGCCTGGGCGGCGGCGCCGTTGGCCGGCAGCGCTTCGGCGCGACGGCTGTCGCGGGCGAGGAACAAGACCTGGGCAATGATCTGGCCGGCGCTGATGTGCAGTGCACCCATGGCGGGCCGGCGAACGACCAGATTGACCGGGTGGGCATACCAGTCGCTCTCGATCAGGCCGCTCAGCAACTCCAGCGGTGCCGACCGGTTCAGTGGCGGGCCATAGAGGCTGTCGATGCCGTCCGGCGTACGCAGCAGCCAGGGCAGGTGCAGCTTGAACAGCCCGACCTGGTCGGCGCGCTCGAAGAAGCTCAGCCCCGGCTGCACCGGCCGCAACTCGGCGCGTTCGCCGCGCTCGTCGTCGAAGGGCAGGGGATCGAAGCTGTAGGCATTGGCGCGCAAGCGGCTGCTGGGTCGGTCGCGCACATAGAACAGCCGCTGATCCTCGGTCGCGGCATCGCGTGGCCCCGGTGCGCGAAAGCCCTGCACGCCGGCCGGCAGCTCGGCCGGCAGGCACAGGCCGAAGTCGAACGGGGCCGGCACCAGCAGGCCCAGCGCGCAGGCAGCCGTGAACGGCAGGCATTGCTCCTGCACGCCGTAGCCGGGTGGCACGGCCGGCCGCGTCGAGGCCGGCGCGCGCTGCGGCAGCGGCGCGTCGGGCACCAGGCTCAGCAGCCGCAGTTCCACCGGCCGGTCCGCAGGCTCAGGGCTTGAAGGCCACGGCCGGGGCCGGCACCATGGCCAGCGCCGCCTGGTCCACATCGACCCGGCCATAGCCGTACAGCGGATCCCATCCCGGCGGGCCCAGCGCATCGGCGGTGCTGGCCAGCAGGTTCCAGATCTGCGTGTTGCTCGCGAAGCGGTGCGCACCCCAGACCACGGCTGCCGCGCCGGCCACATGGGGGCAGGCCATGCTGGTGCCGCTCTTCTGGCCGTAGCCGCCGCCCGGCACGGTGGACAGCACCTGCACGCCCGGCGCGGCGATCTCGATCTCGGGGCCGCGGCTGCTGAAGGACGCGATCACATTGCTGTTGTCGATGGCCGAGACCGCGATCACGCGCTTGTACTTGCCGGGGTAGCCCACCGTGCCCATGCCCGGGCCGGCATTGCCGGCCGCCGCGATCAGCAGCACGCCGGCGTTGTAGGCGGCGTCGCAGATCGCCTCCAGCGCAGCCGGTGCACCGCCGCCACCCAGGCTCATGCTGACGATCTGCATCTTGTTCTGGATCGCCCAGTTGATGCCGGCAATGATCCAGCTGTACTGGCCGCTGCCGTTGTTGGCCAGCACCTTGACCCCGTACAGCGAGGCCTCGGGCGCAACGCCGACCACGCCGGCGCCGTTGATCGCCGCGCCTATCGTGCCGGCGCAATGGGTGCCGTGGCTGTTGCCGTCCATCGCGGTCTCGCCGGGCACGAAGCTGACCGCGCCTTTGACATTGGCCTTCAGGTCGGGGTGGTTCCAGTCGATGCCGGTGTCCAGCACCGCGACCTTGATGCCGCGGCCGCGCGAGCAGCCCCAGGCCGGCGGCGCCTTGATCTGCGAGACACCCACCGGCACGGTCTCGGCCTGCACCGAGGGCTGGCCCTCGAACACCAGGGTCTCCATCGGCAGCGCATAGGCCCAGCCATCGGTCTCGACGGCGGCGACGTCGGGGTTGCCCTTCAGCGCCTTGATCTCGGCATCGCTGAGCGTCAGCGTCAGGATCGGGGCCTCGAACAGATTGATGTCGAAGCCCATGTGATCGCTGTCCAGGCCGCCCGGCAGGCCGGGCGAGCCTATCGTGAAGGCCGAGGCGCTGCCGACGTCGAAGAACTCCAGGCTTTCGCTGCGCGGGCAGCTGCTGGCCAGCAGCTCGAGCTTGTCGGCCTTTTTGTTCTTGCGCTTGTCCTTGGGTTTGAAGGTGACGATCACCGACTTGCGGGCGGTGGCGTCGGGGGCTCCAGTGCTCTTTCTTGCAGTGGCCATGGGGTTCTCCTAGAACGGCTCGGGCGGCACGACGGCGCCGCTGGCAAGGACTCTAGGCAGCGGCGCCCCGGCTTGCATCCTTCGGGCTAGGGAGCTTGCGGAACAAGGCGATGTGCGCGGCCGGGCATTGCAGCGCCCAACCCCAGCGCCGGGCGATCCAGTCCAGCGTGGCGCGCTCGTAAAAGCACACATGGGTCGGGTCATGGACATAGCGCCAGGCCGCGAAGTCACGCTCCGGCTGGCGCCACTGCGTCATCAGTCCCAGCCAGCCACCGGGGCGCAGCAGCGCGTCCAGCCGCGCGAACTCGGCCGCCGGGGCGTGGAAATGCTCGGCCACCTCGGAGCAGCTGATGAAGTCATAGCGGCGCTGTAGCAACTCGGTATGCGGGGCATAGATGGGGTCGTAGGCGGCGGTGAGGAAGCCGCGCTCGCTGAGCATGGCCGCCAAGGCCAGGCCGGGGCCGCAACCATAGTCCAGACCCTCGTCGCCGGGCCGCAGCCGCTCGGCCAGCGGCAGGGCCAGGCGGTCGAGGAAGGCCCGATAGTGGCTGTCCCCGGGCTCGTTGCGGTGCCGGTCGTACTCCTGCTTTTCGGCGCTCGGGCTCGGGCGGTCGGCCGGCTGCATGAAGCTGAGCCGGCAGCGCGGGCACTGCCGGTAGGCGCGCTCGCGCACGGCAGGCAGGGTCAGCAGATCGAGGCCGCCGCACAAGGGGCAGGCGATGCGGGGCAGAGCGCTCATGCATCGGATTATCCGGACCGCGATCGCTACTTAGAATCAGCGCTTCCTTGTTTGATGACGCCACGCAACTGGCGGCCGCCTGAATGACTGCAGCAGCTCCCGTGGTGATCGTCGGTGCCGGCCTGGCCGGTTTGACCGTGGCCTTGCATCTGGCCGATGCGGTGCCGGTCATCGTGCTGGCCAAGCGCGACCTGACCGAGGCGGCCACCGCCTGGGCCCAGGGCGGCATCGTCGGCGTGCTGGGGCGCGACGACAGCATCGAGAGCCATGTGCGCGACACCCAGGACGCCGGCGCCGGCCTGGTCGACGAGGCCACCGCCCGCTTCATCGCCGAGCGCAGCGCGGCGGCGGTCGAGTGGCTGGTGCAGCAGGGTGTGCCCTTCACGCCGGACGACGACGGCCCGCTGGGCCTGCATCTGACCCGCGAGGGCGGCCATGCGGTGCGTCGCATCGCCCACGCGGCCGATGCCACCGGCAAGGCCATCCACGACCAGTTGCTGGCGGCCGCCCATGCCCATCCCAATATCACGCTGCGCGAGCGCTGGATGGCGCTGGATCTGATCACCTCGCGCCATGTGCAGCGCCATCTGCAACATGAAGTGCAACCGCGCTGCTACGGCATCTACGCGCTGGACATCGACAGCCGCCGCGTCGAAACCCTGGCCGCGCGCGCGGTCGTGATGGCCACCGGCGGCGCCGGCAAGGTCTATCGCTACACGACCAACCCCGACACCTCGACCGGCGACGGCATCGCGATGGCCTGGCGGGCCGGCTGCCGGGTTGCGAACATGGAGTTCATCCAGTTCCACCCGACCTGCCTCTACCACCCGCAGGAGCGCAGTTTCCTGATCACCGAGGCGCTGCGCGGCGAGGGCGGTCATCTGAAATTGCCGGACGGCACCCGCTTCATGGCCGCGCATGATGAGCGCATGGAGCTGGCGCCGCGCGACATTGTCGCCCGCGCGATCGACTTCGAGATGAAGAAGCACGGCCTGGACCATGTGTGGCTGGACGCCACGCACCTGGGCGAGGCCTTTCTGAAGGAGCATTTCCCGACCATCCATGCGCGCTGCCTGAGTCTGGGCATCGATATCGCGCGCCAGGCGATCCCGGTCGTGCCGGCCGTGCATTTCACCTGCGGCGGTGTCGTCACCGACCTGAAGGGCTGCAGCGATCTGCCGGGGCTTTATGCGGTCGGTGAGACCAGCTATACCGGCCTGCATGGCGCGAACCGCCTGGCCAGCAATTCGCTGCTGGAATGCGTGGTGCTGGGCCAGACCTGTGCGCAGGACATCCTGGCCCGGGACGAGGGCGAGCCGGCGCCGCTACCGGCCTGGGACGAGAGCCAGGTCGAGGACGCCGACGAGCAGGTCGTGATCGCCCACAACTGGGACGAGCTGCGCTTGTTGATGTGGAACTATGTGGGTATCGTGCGCACCACCAAGCGCTTGGAGCGGGCGCTGCACCGCATCGATCTGTTGCGCGGCGAGATCGACGACTACTACGCCAACTTCCGCGTCACCCGCGATCTGCTGGAGCTGCGCAATCTGGTCGATTGCGCCGAGCTGATCGTGCGTTCGGCGCTGCTGCGCCACGAGAGCCGCGGCCTGCATTTCAGCCGCGACTATCCGCGCACCCTGCCGGTCAGCTTCCCGACCGTGCTGATCGCCGAGCGGGGGCTGCGCGGCGGATGAAGAGGCTCAGCGCCGCGCGCGCAGCGCGGTGCGCGCCTGCACGAAGTTGAAGGCATAGGTAACCGCCTCGCTGATCGCGGCGTCGATCTCCAGCCGCTCATGCTCGGTCAGGTAGAAGGAGAAATCCACCTCGTGGCGGATGTAGCGCGGCGGCAGGCGGTTCAGCGCCACGCAGGCCACGTCGACCAGCAGGTCGTTGCTGCTGATGGCCGGGAACTGCGGGGCCACCGTCGCGACGGCGTTGAACACCTCGCGTTCGTGGTGGTTGTAGAGCGAGCTGAAGTCGGTCATGAGGCGTCTCGTCTTTCTGTGGATCCGCGCAAGCGTATTCGCTTTATAGCGCTCCCTGCAGACGAAAAACGGGCGCCATTCCCCCTTATTCAGGCTGCGCCTATGCCGGTCTTCATGCCGGCCGTCCGGGCTTTCAGCGCCGCCGTGAAGTCCAGCATGCGTTCGATGCAGCCCAGCGCCTTGATACGCACCGGCTCGTCGATCTGGATCTCGCCCTGGCCCTGTTCCAGGCAGTCAATCACGCCCTGCAGCCCGTTCATCGCCATCCAGGGGCAGTGCGCGCAGCTCTTGCAGGTGGCGCTGTTGCCGGCGGTGGGCGCCTCGATCAGGGTCTTCCCGGGCGCCAGCTGGCGCATGCGGTGCAGGATGCCGTTGTCGGTGGCGACGATGTATTCCTGCGCCTTGCCTTCGACCACGGCCTTGATCAGCGCCGAGGTCGAGCCCACGACGTGGGCCTTGTCGACCACGCTCTTGGGCGACTCGGGGTGGACCAGAATCATCGCGTCCGGATGCTGCTCGCTCAACAGGTCCAGCTCCAGACCCTTGAACTCGTCGTGGACGATGCAGGCGCCGTTCCACATCAGCATGTCGGCACCGGTCTGCTCCTGGATGTAGCGGCCCAGATGGCGATCCGGCGCCCACAGGATCTTCTCGCCCTTGGCCTTCAGCTCGGCGACGATTTCGAGCGCGCAGGAGCTGGTGACCATCCAGTCGGCGCGCGCCTTCACCGCCGCGCTGGTGTTGGCGTAGACCACCACCTTGCGGTCCGGATGGGCGTCGCAGAAGGCCGCGAACTCATCGGCCGGGCAACCCAGGTCCAGCGAGCAGGTGGCGTCCAGATCGGGCATCAGCACGCGCTTCTCCGGGGACAGGATCTTGGCGCTCTCGCCCATGAAGCGCACGCCGGCGACGATCAGGGTCTGGGCTTCGTGGTCGCGGCCGAAGCGGGCCATCTCCAGCGAGTCGGAGACGATGCCGCCGGTCTCCAGCGCCAGATCCTGCAGATCGCCGTCCACGTAGTAATGCGCCACCAGCACCGCATTGCGGGCCTTCAGCAGCGCGGCGGCGCGGGCTTTCAGCGTGGCACGCTGGCTGGGCGTCAAGGGCGCCGGCACCTTGGCCCAGGCATGGGCGGTGCAACTGGCGCCTTCGGCGTCCTGGCGGGTGTAGTCGAAGAGAACCTGAGTCATCAGCGGATTTTAGGTCTGCGGCCATGCCGCCCGTTGGCGTCAGGCCTTTCGGAGCGCGATGGCCTTGCTCAGGCCTCGGCAAAGAAGCGGCTTGGCGGCATGCCCACGGTGCGCGTCACCATCGCGGTGAAGGCGCTGGCGCTGGCATAGCCGAGCTCGGCGGCGATATGGCTCATCGGCTTTTGCCGCGCGGCCATCGACAGCGCATGGGCCAGCAGCACCTGGCTGCGCCACTGGCCGTAGCCGCTGCCCAGCTGTTCGCGGAACAGACGCGAGATCGTGCGCTCGCTGGCGCCGACCTCGGCGGCCCAGTCGGCCAGACTGCTGTGGCGGCCCGGCTCTTCGATGATGGCCTGGCACAGCCGCAGCAGGCGCTTGTCCTGCGGCAGGGCCACGCCCAGGCGCAGGCTGCGCGCCCGGACCAGCTCGTCGACGATCAGATGGGTGATGCAGCGTTCGCGCTCGGCCGGGGTGTCGGGCGCGGCGTCCGGGTCGGTGGGCAGCTGCAGCACCAGCTCGCGCAGCAGCGGCGAAACCTCCAGCACCCGGCATTGCGACCAGGCGGGCGCCTGTGTGAGGCTCTCATGCAGATAGAGCGTGCGCAGATCGGCCCGCTCGATAGCCGAGACCGCATGGACGATGCGCGGCGCGATCCAGACCGCACGCGAAGGTGGCACGATGAAGGTGCTCGCGCTGGTGCTGACGCGCACCGCCCCACCCACCGAGAACACCAGCTGGCCCCAGTCGTGCTGGTGCGGCTGGATGTCCATCTGGTGCTCCATCAGCCGCGCCTTGCCGCGCAGCGGGCGCTCCGGGCTCGGGGCGTAACGGCGCGGGTCGGCGGGCGGCAGGCTGGTGCGCGTGGCGGATCGAGAGGTGGCCATTGGCGTGATTGCGACAAAGCTTGGCGATCTATCGTAACCCGGCCGCGCCGCCGCCGCCTACATTGGCGCCATGACGACGCATACCGCCTCCCTCACCCTCGACGGCCGCGCCCAGGCCCGGCGCGACTACGGCACGATCAGCCTGATCGGCCTGGCCCACGGCACCTCGCACTTCTTCCACATGCTGCTGCCGCCGCTGTTCCCGGCCTTCATCAAGGATTTCGGGCTCAGCTATTCGGAGCTGGGCCTGCTGGTCACGACCTTCTTCGTGATCTCGGGCATCGGCCAGGCGCTGGCCGGTTTTCTGGTTGACAAGCGCGGCGCACGGCCGGTGCTGTTCGCGGCGCTGGCCTGCTTTGTGCTGGCCTCGGTCGCGGCCGGCATGGCCACCGGCTTTGCCGGCCTGATGCTGGCGGCGGCGCTGGCGGGCCTGGGCAACTCGCCTTTCCACCCGGTGGACTTCACGATACTGAACAAGCGCGTCTCGCAGCCGCGCCTGGGCCATGCCTTCTCGGTGCATGGCATCACCGGCAACCTGGGCTGGGCGCTGGCGCCGGTGTTCTCGATCGGCATCGCCGAGGCCACCGGCAACTGGCGCTATGCCTATCTGGGCACCGGCCTGGTGGCGCTGGCGGTGATCGCGCTGCTGTTCCTCAAGCGCGCGGCGATTGATGACAGCCAGGGTTCCTGGGGCCATGCCAAGCCTGCCGCCGGTGTCAAGGAAGAGCATCCGATGGCCTTTCTGCGCCTGCCCTCGGTCTGGCTGTGCTTCTCGTTCTTCTTCTTCACGACCGCCGCGTTGAGCGCGATCCAGAGCTTTGCCAGCCCGGCGCTGGGCCAGATGTACGGCCTGCCGCTGAGCCTGACCGCCTATGTGGTGACCGGCTATATGCTGTGCGGCGCACTGGGCATGGTGATCGGCGGCTTCCTGGTCGCCAAGGTGCAGCGCCTGGAACGCACGATCGCGCTGGCGATGGCGCTGGCCGCCGGCCTGCTGCTGCTGGTCGCGGCCGGCTGGCTGCCGCCGCTGGTGGCTGCGGCAGCCACCGCGCTGGCCGGCTTCGGCACCGGCCTGGCCGGGCCCTCGCGCGACATGCTGATCAAGCGCGCCGCGCCCCCGGGCGCCACCGGCCGGGTCTACGGCACGGTGTACTCGGGCCTGGATGTCGGCTTCGCGCTGGCCGCGCCGGTATTCGGCGCCTTGTTGGACGGCGGCCATCCGGCCGGCGTGTTCGCCGGCTCGGCCGCGGCCCTGGGCCTGGGCATCGCCTCGGCCGGCCTGGTCGGTCTGCGCATCGCCCGCACGCGGCTGGCCACCGCATAAGCGCTGATGTGCGCCGGCCCTGGCCGGCGCTACATCCGGCCCATGCCACAAAGCCCTGACTCCACTTCATCACGACTGGCCGGCCACCTGCTGGTCGAGGCCTTGATCGCCCAGGGTGTCCATACCGTCTTCGGCGTGCCAAGTGATACGTTGTATTAACTCGTCGGAACGTGCCTCTAACTGCCCCTGTTCAGCCGAGTCAGCCACCGGCTACTCGCTATTGAATCAATGGGCCTTTGGTCTAAAGAAAGCTAGATCCCAAAGCCGCTGGTCATGCTCGCATGTCGTGGAGGGGGGGAGCCGCTAGCACCGCCCAGCAGCGATGCCCAACCTTGTCCGTAGGGGTAGTAGGTGTAGGCGCTGCTGGTTGCTAGCTTGCGGCCGTCGGGGGTGTTCACCTTGATACGGCTTGCCGTAAGGCGGCCTTCGACCAAGATGGACTCTGCGCTGACAAACTTGGGTTCGACTTCAGGGGCGGTTATTGGGGTCTTGGATACACAGCCAGGAAGGCAGGTTTTCTCCCATACGAAGACTGATGGGTCCGCACACGCCTTCTGGCACGCTGGTGTTGCCCATTCGGAAGTGTTGGTAAGGCGGAAGTATCCGAAGTGCCCCTCCTTGATGTCTACGCTTTCGTACTTGTGCCTTTGCCCGAAGCGGTATGCATACATGGCGCTGGTGCCGTAGAACACACTTCGCACCGGAACTACTTCATGCACGACAAACCGATCTGGGCTCTTGCACAGCGCCTGGTACTCCCAGTAACTGGGGTAGAGAAAGTGGAGAAACGGAAAGGCGATAGCGCAGCCTATAACTCCAACCCAAACAAGTGGCCGGATACGCTCGTCAAACAGTCGCGTAAACAGCCAAGCCACGAAGATTGCGGCTACCAAAAACGCCAATGCGATCAATCCAATCATGTCGAACTCCCTCTACTTTGTTTTTCAGGCAACTATCTCATGCCAGAGGTGATGGCCTCATGCCTGCGCGCTGAGTAAAAGGCCTCATACATGGTCGTAGTAGCCGGCGCTACAGTTGATGGCATGGGCAATACACGATCTAGACTCGCCGGCCATGCTTTGGTCGAAGCATTGATTTCTCAAGGCGTGAGTTCCGTCTTCGGCGTGCCCGGCGATACGGTATCCAAATCAGTCCGTTTCCAATGAGAACGTTCCAACAGGCCCTCTCCGCAGCCTTTGAACGGCTAGGCGCTATTGGTAATGGGCTTGCCTTGATAGAAACCGCAACCGAAGAGCGCGACGAAGGTTGGGTGTTTTATCACCAGGGCGAGGACTACCTTGCCACCGGGGACTTCTCGTCAATGCTCGTTGGCAACGCTCCACTCTTTGTTCCTCGTGATGGCGCGACGCCGGCCATCATCAGCTACCACCGATCGGTAGACGAAAGCATGGCGGCCTACCGCTTCTGCGGGGACCCAAATGCTGCTCCAAACGCGGAAGTGGTGCTCTCTGGATGGAAGATTGGCGCGTCGAAGGTGTCCGCGACTCAAACCATCAGGTCGGCAACGTCTCTCGGCCTTAGCGAAGCCAAGCAAACGGTTGACGCTTGCTTGAACGGGCATGCTGTTCCCATAGGAACGGCCAGCGTCGATGGCGCGCGGGCGTTGGTATCCACACTTGCGTCACTAGGTTTTATCGCGGAAATTTCCTATGGGGAGCGTCAGGTCTTCTGCATGCCAGACATTGGCTCTCCACTCGCGACAGGTGCGTAGGAGCGAGCCCCGCCAGCAATAGCCGTTGAGGATTTGCATCAACTTCACCGCCTTCTAAATTCAGCCGCATGCCCCTCCGCCCGATCGCATCCTCCGAGCGTCTCGCCGGCCACGTCCTCGTTGAGGCCCTCATCGAACAGGGCATTGCCGACATTTTTGGAGTGCCTGGCGATTCGGTATCTAGACCGATAAGCGAAAAGAACAGTCACTCGGACAAGCAGGCCTAAACCTTATGCACCCAGAGATTGTGAAACTGGTGGATATGCTTGATGAGGCGGCGGCGCTGCTTCGCAAGCATCGCGATGACCACCGGGCAAGTTGGATGGAGCGAGATGCCCAACTCATTCGGAGCCTCGATTTCTACGGGGTGCAGCACCTACTACAGGCATTCGGTGGGATGGGCAGTCTGAACGATGTGACCTTTACGCAGCCGAACATCGACGGAAGGGTTGTCGGCCTGGTGGATGACGACAGAATTTCAGCGCTGCGTCAAAAAATCTACGAACTGGCTCATAAATTGGCGCAAGAGGAATCGGCTGCGAGCCCCGGTAACGCTTGATCGCCATTGCACGCTTGCACGAATCCCGGCACTCGCTACAGTCAGCCGCCATGAACAGTAGTCACAACGGAACCGGCGCGCGCCTTGCCGGCCATGCCCTCGTCGAAGCTCTGATCGCCCAAGGGGTGGATTTTGTTTTTGGAGTCCCCGGCGAGAGCTATCTGGCTGTGCTGGACGGCTTTCACGAGCACCGCGACAAAGGCATCCGCTTCATCGCCTGCCGCCAGGAGGGCGGGGCGGCCTTCATGGCCGAGGCCCAAGGCAAGCTGACGGGCCGGCCTGGCATCTGCTTCGTGACCCGCGGGCCGGGCGCCACCAATGCCAGCATCGGCCTGCACACCGCCTTCCAGGACAGCACGCCGATGATTCTCTTCATCGGCCAGGTGGCCAGCGAGCAGCGCGACCGCGAGGCGTTTCAGGAGCTCGACTACCGCCAGATGTTCGGCCCCGGCACGCTGGGTTTCGCCAAATGGGTCGGCGAGGTGCAGGATGCCGACCGCCTGCCCGAGTACATCGCCCGCGCTTTCCATACCGCGCTGCAGGGCCGGCCCGGCCCGGTCGTGCTGGTGCTGCCCGAGGACATGCTGACCGAGATGACGGCCGCGCCGGTGCTGCCGCGCGTCGCGCCGGCCCAGGCCTGGCCGGCGCCGGCCGCGCTGGCCGATCTGCGCTCGCGGCTGCTGGCGGCCCTGCGGCCCCTGGTGATCGTCGGCGGCGGCGGCTGGACGCCTGACAGCTGCGCGGCGCTGCAGCGCTTTGCCGAGGCCTGGCAATTGCCGGTCGGCTGTGCCTTCCGCTTCCAGGATCTGTTCGACAACCGCCACCCGCTCTATGCCGGCGATGTGGGCATCGGCATCAATCCGAAGCTGGCGCAGCGGGTGCAGCAGGCCGACCTGATCCTCGCGGTGGGCCCGCGCCTGGGCGAGATGACCACCGGTGGCTACACCTTGCTGCAGGCACCGCGCCCCAGCCAGCAACTGCTGCACATCCATGCCGGCGCCGAGGAGCTGGGCCGTGTCTATGCGGCCGATCTGATGATCAATGCCAGCATGAGCTGTGCGGCCCAGGCGCTGCAGAGCCTGGCGGCGCCGGACAGCGTCGCCTGGACCGACTGGGCGCATCAGGCCCATGCCGACTACCAAGCGAATCTGCTCCCCCAGCCGGTCAGCCCGCTGGACATGGCCGAGGTCGTCAAGACCCTGAGCCGGGCGATGCCCGAGGGCACCATCTTCACCAATGGCGCCGGCAACTACAGCGGCTGGCTGCACCGCTTCCATCAGTACCCGGCGCTGCACCAGCATGGCCGCACCCAGTTGGCCCCGACCTCGGGCGCGATGGGTTACGGCGTGCCGGCGGCCGTGGCGGCCAGCCTGCTCGATCCCGAGCGCTGGGTCGTCAATATCGCCGGTGATGGCGACTTCCTGATGACCGGCCAGGAACTGGCCACTGCCACCGGCTATGGCGCGAAACGGCTGATCTCGGTGGTGGTCGACAACGGCACTTACGGCACGATCAGGATGCATCAGGAGCGCGAGTACCCGGGCCGGGTCTCGGGCAGCGATCTGTTCAATCCCGACTTCGTGCAACTGGCGCTGGCCTATGGCTGGGCCGCCCAGCGTGTCGATCACACCGAGGACTTCGCCCCGGCGCTGCAGGCTGCGCTGGCGGCCGGCAAGCCGACGCTCTTGCATCTGCGCCTGTCCACCGATGTCTCGACCAGCCGCAGCACGCTGACGGCGATCCGCGAGGCGGCCAGACAGCGTCTGGGACAATGAGGGGATGGAACACATCAACTTCGAACTGCGCGGCGAATTCATCGAGCTGGACAAGCTGCTCAAGGCCACCGGCCTGGCCGATAGCGGCGGCGTGGCCCGCATGATGATCACCGAGCATCAGGTCCAGGTGGACGGGCAGACCGAGTTGCGCAAGACCGCCAAGATCCGTGCTGGCCAGGTCGTGAGCCTGCAGGGCGCGCGCATCAAGGTGCTGGCCGATCCGCTGCAAGACTAACGCAAGCACTGAAGCACAAGGAAGCCGCCGATGAACTTTTCGACCTGCGATTTCTGCGACGAGCACAAGAGCGACGACAGCGGCGAGTTCCGCGTCGTCCCCGGCGGCCTCTACCGCAGCTATGGTGGCCTGGCGCGCTTTGCCGGCCCGGTCACGACGGTGCGCGCGCTGGAGGACAACAGCCTGCTCAAGAGCGCTGTCGAGAGCCCCGGTCAGGGCCGGGTGCTGGTGTTCGATGGCGGCGGCTCGATGCAGCGCGCGCTGATTGGCGGCAATCTGGCCGCCGCCGCCGCCAAGAACGGCTGGGCCGGCCTGCTGATCCATGGCTGCGTGCGCGATCTGGCCGAGCTGCGCGCCACCCAGCTCGGCATCCTGGCGCTGGGCCATGTGCCCATGCCTACCGAGCGGCGCGGCCAGGGCCTGGCCGATGTGGCCCTGCAACTGCATGGGCTGTGGGTGCGCCCGGGTGACTGGCTCTATGCCGACGACGACGGTGTCGTGATCAGCGCCAAGCCCCTCAGCCCGCCTTGATCGAACCGGCGCTGGTGAAGAACTCGCCACCGCCCAGATGATGCAGGGCCCGCTGCGGCGGTGCCAGGTCTTGCCAGCGTCCGTTGATGAAGGCCGCGTCGTCGGCCCAGGCCGCCACGACCTCGGCCAGGAACAGGTCGTAGGTCTTCTCGTTGTGCGGCTCGGGGTAGACGCGGCATTCCAACCAGGCCAGGCAGCCGGCGATCAGCGGTGCCTGGACCTGCGAGGCCGGCGCGGTGGCGAGATTCCAGCGCGCGAACTTGTCCAGATCGCGGCCGCTGCTGTTGCCGACACCGACCACCATCTCGATCTGGGCCGCGCAGGGCACGCTCAGCACGAATTCGCCGGAGGCCTCGATCAGGCGGCGGCTGAAGGTGTTCTTGTCGATGACGACCGCCACCTTGGGCGGCGAGAAATCGAGCGGCATATTCCAGGCCGCCGCCATCACATCGCGCTGCCCGCCATGCGCGCTGGCCACCAATACGGTGGGGCCGTGGTTCAAGAGGCGGCTGGCCTTGGCCAGGTCGACGGCGACCCTCATGCGGCGAACACACTCAGCAGGCGGTCCAGCCCGCCTTCGTTGATCGCCACCATGGCCTGCTCACGCACCTTGGGTTTGGCATGGAAGGCCACCGAGAGGCCGGCGGCGCCCATCATGGGCAGATCGTTGGCGCCGTCGCCGACAGCGATGGTCTGCGCCGGCGTGGCGCCGATCTCGGCCGCGCATTGCAACAGCATGCGACGCTTCTCCTCGCCATCGCAGATTTCGCCCCAGGCCTGCATCACCAGGCCCCCGGTCAGCGCGCCGTCGACGATTTGCAGCTCGTTGCTGCGCACGTAATCCATGCCCAACTCGGCCGCGACATAGCGGGTGAAGAAGGTAAAGCCACCCGAGACCAGCACTAGCTTCAGCCCGGCGGCCTTGAGCGCGGCGCACAGCTCGCGGGCACCGGGGTTGAACTGAAGACGCTCGCGCAGCACCTGCTCCAAGGCGCTGACCGGCACGCCCTTCAGCAGCGCCAGACGGCGGCGCAGGCTGTCCTTGAAGTCCGTGATCTCGCCGCGCATCGCGGCCTCGGTGATGGCGGCCACCTCGGCCTTCTTGCCGGCCGCGTCGGCGATCTCGTCGATGCACTCGATATTGATCAGGGTCGAGTCCATGTCGAAGGCGGCGAGCTTGAAGTCGGCCAGTCGCAGCGGGGGCGTGAAGCCCTGGGTGATGAGGTCTTGCATCGGCATAGCTTGGATTGAGAAGGTCAGTTCAGCCAGTTTTCAACGTTCAGTCCCGGCACACGCCGGAACTCCGCATCCGCGCTGACCAGGGTGGCCCCCAGTGCCAGCGCATGGGCGGCGATCAAGAGGTCGTTGGGGCCGATGGGGGTGCCGGCGGCTTCAAGTTGGGCGCGCAGCGAGGCGTAAACCGGCGCCACCTTGTCGTCCAGCGGCAGCAGCAGCAGTGGCCGCATGGCGATTTCGTACTGACGCTGCAGGCGAGGGGAGGGGCGTTTTTGCAGACCGTAGAGCAGCTCGCATTGCACCACGGTGCTGGTGGAAAGTTGACAGGCGCCGAGGGTTTGGAGTCGATCCTCCAGGCGCTTGGCGGCGCTGCCCTCCGCGTCCCGCATGAGGTGGCTGATGATGTTGGTGTCCAGCAGGTAAAGCATCGTGCGGCTCAGGAGTCCGGCGCTTCCAGCACGATGTCATCCAGGGGGAGCAGCCCTGCATCCACGTCGGGGAATTCGTCGTCGATGGGGCCTTGCTTGGCCAGCTCTGCAAGGGCGGCCAGCAGCGCAGCCGGTGATCCCTTCTCGTACTCTGGCTTGATGGCCTCGATGATCAGCCGGTCGCCCTCGCGGCGCATCAATGCCTCGTTGCCCGGCAACTCGAACTCCCTGGGGATGCGCACCGCCTGGTTGGCGCCGTTGCGGAACAGGCGGACATGGCGCTCGGTGCTTTCCGGCATATAGGCGGGAGCGCTTTCGCTGGCATGGGGCATGGCAGACTCCAGACGGTGGCGGTGTGTGAAGTCTAGCCTATGCCGCAGCATATGCCGAACATCAATCCTGCTTCAAGGGCTGGCCCAGCAGGCGCAGCACCTCGCGGATCGCCTGCGCACGGTCCTTGGGATCACTGAGCGCCTTGTCGATGCGCAGCTTGTCGTTGCCGACCAGCTTGATATTGCGGTTCTTCTGCACCAGCTCGATCACGCGCATCGCGTCGATCGGCGGATTCGGGCGGAAGTTGATATTCATCACGCTGGGCGCCGCGTCGATCTTGGCCACGCCATAGGGCTTGGCCAGCACGCGCAGGCGGTGCGTGTCGAACAGGGTCTGGCCCTGGGCCGGCAGCTTGCCGAAGCGGTCGGTGACTTCTTCGAGCAGCTTGTCGATCTGCTCGCTCTTGTCGGCCGTGGCCAGGCGCTTGTAGAGGCTCAGGCGCACATGGACATCGCCGCAATAGGCATCGGGCAGCAGGGCCGGCGCATGCAGATTGATCTCGGTGACGGCCGCCAGCGGGCTCAGTAGATCCGGCTCCTTGCCGGCCTTCAGCGAGCGCACCGCCTCGCTGAGCATTTCGTTGTAGAGCTGGAAGCCGACTTCCATCATGTTGCCGCTCTGGTTCTCGCCCAGCACCTCGCCGGCGCCGCGGATCTCCAGATCATGCATGGCCAGATAGAAGCCCGAGCCCAGCTCCTCCATCGCCTGGATCGCGTCCAGGCGCTGGGTGGCCTGCTTGGTCAGGCCCTGGATGTCGGGCACCATCAGATAGGCATAGGCCTGGTGATGCGAGCGGCCGACGCGGCCGCGCAGCTGGTGCAGCTGGGCCAGGCCGAACTTGTCGGCGCGCGCGATGATGATGGTGTTGGCGCTGGGCACATCGATGCCGGTCTCGATGATGGTCGAGCAGAGCAAGACGTTGTGCTTGCCGCCGACGAACTCCCGCATCACCCGCTCCAGCTCGCGCTCGGGCATCTGGCCATGGGCGACGATGATGCGGGCCTCGGGCACCAGCTCCTCGAGCTTCTGGCGCCGGTTCTCGATGGTGTCGACCTCGTTGTGCAGGAAGTAGACCTGGCCGCCGCGCTTGAGCTCGCGCAGCATGGCCTCGCGTATCGTGCCGCTGCTCTCGGCCCGCACAAAGGTCTTGATCGCCAGTCGCCGCTGCGGCGCGGTCGCGATCACGCTGAGATCGCGCAGTCCTTCCAGCGCCATGCCCAGCGTGCGCGGGATAGGCGTCGCGGTCAGCGTCAGCACATCGACCTCGGCGCGCATCGCCTTCATCGCCTCCTTGTGGCGCACGCCGAAGCGGTGCTCCTCGTCGATCACCAAAAGGCCCAGGCGGGCGAACTTGACCTCGGCGCTGAGCAGCTTGTGGGTGCCGATCACGATGTCTATCGTGCCGTCGGCCAGGCCCTCCATCGCGGCCTTGATCTCCTTGGCCGAGCGGAAGCGGCTCATCTCGGCCACCTTGACCGGCCACTTGCCGAAGCGGTCGGCGATGTTCTGGAAATGCTGCTCGGCCAGCAGCGTGGTCGGCGCCAGCACCGCGACCTGCTTGCCGCCCATCACCGCGACAAAGGCGGCGCGCAGCGCCACCTCGGTCTTGCCGAAGCCGACATCGCCGCAGACCAGGCGGTCCATGGGCTTGGGGCTGATCATGTCCTGGATCACCGCATGGATCGCGGCGCGCTGGTCGGGCGTTTCCTCGAAGCCGAAGCTGGCGGCAAAGGCCTCGTAGTCATGGCCCGAGTAGCGGAAGGCATGGCCCTCGCGCGCGGCGCGGCGGGCATAGAGGTTCAACAGTTCGGCGGCGGTGTCGCGCACCTGCTCGGCCGCCTTGCGCTTGGCCTTCTCCCACTGGCCCGAACCGAGCCGGTGCAGTGGCGCCTCTTCGGCGGAGACGCCGGTGTAGCGGCTGATCAGGTGCAGCTGGGCCACCGGCACGTACAGCGTGGCCTTGTCGGCGTACTCCAGGTGCAGGAATTCGCTGGCACCGTCGCCGATATCGATATTGATCAGGCCCTGGTAGCGGCCGATGCCATGGTTGCTGTGCACCACCGGGTCGCCGACCTTGAGCTCGGACAGGTCCTTGATCAGCGCATTGACATCGCTGACCTGCTCCTGCTTGCGGCGGCGCCGCGTCGTCGGCGTGGTCGCGAACAGCTCGGTTTCGGTGAAAAGCTGGATCTCTCGGCCTGCCTCGGGCTCGCGCCAGAAGAAACCGGCGGCCAGCGGCGCTGCGGTGATCGCGAACTTCTCGTCGCTGGCCTCGAACTCGGCCAGGTCCTTCACCGAGGGCGGCTCTATCTTGTTGTCGCGCAGCAGCTCCAAGAGGCTCTCGCGCCGGCCCTCGCTCTCGGCCAGGATCAGCACGCGATGCGGTGTGCTCTTCAAGTGCGCGCCCAGCCGGGCCAGCGGCTCCTGCGCGCCGCGTTCGACCGACACATCGGGCAGCGGCCGCGCATAGTCGACGGCCTCGCTGCCCCGCACCGCCAGCACCGCATGGCTGTGCGTCAGCGCGAAGAAGTCCTCGACCTTCAGGAACAGCTCTTCGGGCGGCAGGATGGGTCTATCGGGGTCGTGCTGCAGGAAGCGGTGGCGCTCGCGGGTGTCGGTCCAGAAACGGTTCAGCGCCGCGTCGATATCGCCGTGCAGTGCCAAGCCCAGCTCGGCGCCGACGAAGTCGAACAGCGTTGCGGTCTGCTCGAAGAAGATCGGCAGGTAGTACTCGATGCCGCCGCTGGCAATGCCCTGGTCGATGTCCTTGTAGATGCGCGACTTGCTCGGGTCGCCCTCCATCTTCTCGCGCCAGCGCGAGCGGAAGGCCTTGCGCGAGGCCTCGTCCATCGGGAACTCGCGGCCCGGCAGCAGCCGCACTTCGGGCACCGGGTAGAGGCTGCGCTGGCTGTCGGGGTCGAAGGTGCGGATCGAGTCGACCTCGTCGCCGAACAGGTCGACCCGGTAAGGCACCAGCGAACCCATGGGGAACAGATCGATCAGCCCGCCGCGCACCGCGTACTCGCCGGGCGAGACGACCTGGCTGACATGGGTGTAGCCGCCCAGGGTCAGCTGCGACTTCAGGCTGGCCTCATCCAGGCGCTGCTTCTGCTTGAAATGGAAGGTGGTCGCGGCCAGGAAGCTGGGCGGTGCCAGCCTTGTGAGCGCGGTGGTGGCCGGCAGCAGCACGACATCGACCGGACGCTGGTCCACCGGCTTGCCCTGGCTCTGCAGCAGGCTCCACAAGGTGGCCAGGCGCTCCGAGATCAGGTCCTGGTGGGGCGAGAAGGTGTCATAGGGCAGGGTCTCCCAGTCCGGGAACACCGCGACGCGCAGATCGGGCGCGAAGAACTTCAGCTCGTCCTCCAGCCGCTGCGTGTCGCCGGGCTCGGCCGTGACGATCAGGCTCAGGCGGCCGGCTTCGCGCTGCTGCAGCGCAAAGCGCGCCAGCAGCAGGGCATCGGCCGAGCCAGTGGGGCGGGGCTGGTTGAACTTTTTTCCGGGGACGATCAGGGGCAGCTGCATGGCTTCAGAAACGACAACAGCCCCGTCGCGGGGCCTGGAGGCATTGTAGGCAGGCATGGCATGCTTGCAGCCTCAGACAGGAGAAGCAGGCGATGAAGCTCGGAATTTATCTGTTCGACGAGGTCGAGGTGCTGGACTTCGCCGGCCCCTTCGAGGTGTTCTCGACCGCCTCGCGCCTGGCCGGGCGTGACGGCAGCGAGCCGCCGTTCGAGGTGCTGACCCTGGGGCCCAGCCTTGACCCGGTGCGTGCCCGTGCCGGCCTGATGGTCACGCCGCAGTACACGCTGGACCAGCATCCCGAGCTGGATGTGCTGATCGTGCCCGGCGGCGTGGTCACGGCCGAGCTGCAGCGCCCGGGCCTGGACGACTGGCTGCTGGTGCAGAGCTGCCGGCTCAAGGTGCTGGCCTCGATCTGCACCGGCGCCTTCCTGCTCGAGAAAGCCGGGCTGCTGACCGAGCGCGAGGCCATCACGCACTGGGAAGACCTGGACGATCTGCGCGCCGCCTCCCAGGCTTCCGGCTCGCTGCTGAAGGTGCTGGCCAAGCAGCGCTGGGTCGAGGCCAAGCCCTGGGTGCATCATGGCGGCACCTGCCGGCTGTTCACATCGGCCGGCATCTCGGCCGGCATCGATCTGAGCTTGCATCTGGTGGCCGAGCTGGCCAGCCCCGAGCTGGCGCGCCGCACCGCCCGCCAGATGGACTATGACTGGCGCGCGGCCAATGGCTCGGTGCTGCAGGCGGCGCTGGGCGCCGACAGCCTGCCCTGACGGCGCGCAGCAATCCTCCTGTCGATTCCGCCGGGTCTGCTTCGTCGTAGCGGGCGGGGTCAGCGACAAGCCGATCGCCTGTGACCGGCAGCCTGGCCCGCGACCGGAGGCGGGCATGAGAAAAATCATTGCGGCACTGCAGCTGTCGGTGGACGGCTTGATCGAGGGGCCGGCCGGCGAGCTGGACTGGATCGGCAGCTGGGACGACGGCTTCGGGCTGATGCCCCGGATCGACACCTGCTTGTTGGGTGGTGGCATGTATCCGGGCTATGAGCAGTACTGGAACGCGATCCTGGCCGATCCGGGCGCGGCCGCCCCGGCGGAGCTGGCTTATGCGCGCTTTGCCGCCGTGACCGCCCATATCGTGCTGTCGACACGCATGGGCCAGCCTAGCTGGAAGCACACCCGCGTGGTCCGCGATCTGGCGGCGATTCGAGCGCTGAAGCAGCAGCCCGGCCGGGACATGCACGCGCTGGGCGGTGCCGCCTTTGTGTCCAGCCTACTGGAGGCCGGCCTGGTCGATGAGCTGTGTCTGCTGATGCATCCGCTGATACTGGGCCGTGGCAAGCCGCTGTTCCAGGGCTTGGCCGGCCGTCATGGGCTGCGCCTGCTGGAGGCGCGGCCGCTGGCCGGCGGCCTGGTTCGCATCAGCTATGCGCTCGGCCAGGGTTCGGCCTAGGCCCGCTGCTGTGCCAGCCAGAGCGCGGACAGGGTCTTGTTGCAGTCGGCGATGGTGGCGATGCAGTCCAGGCCGCTGCGCTCGACCTCGGCCAGCAGTTGCAGCCAGGCCGGCGCGGCCTCCAGAATTAGCTTGGAGTGGCCGGTGCTGACCCAGCCTGCCTCGGCCAGCTGCTGCAGATAGACCCAGGTCTGGCGTCGCGCCAGGCCGGCGAAGGAGCCGATGAGGGCCTGGGCCATCGGCAGATGCAGGCCGCCGCTGCGCCGCGCCGCGGCCAGGCCGGCGGCGCCGGCCGCAGCCATCGCCAGCGTGGCCAGCACGCCGACCAGGCGCTGGAAGCCATTGCCCGAGAGGCGCAGGGAGACCTGGTCCTGGATGCGGGTCGCGGTGGCGGCATAGAGCTGGAACACATCGGCTTTGCAGAGCTGCTCGGCCGAGCCGGTGATGCCAATGCCTTCCTTGGGAATGGTCAGGGTCGAGACCGCCGTCAGCGCGGTGACCTCGTACCGGGCCAGTTCCTTGCCGACCGGTGAGGTCCAGCCGATCACATCGCCGAACCACAGGATGGCGACCGGCACGTCCTCGCCGTCCTCCCCACGACCATGGGGCCGCGAGCTCAGGCGAGTTGCCCCCTCGCGTATCGCCATCCAATGCAGCAGCGGCTGACCGGCCTCGATGATGACCTGGCCACGACCGTAGTGCTGCACCGTGGCCAGCTTCAGCCAGCTCTGTGCGGGGGCGCCTTCTACCGCCCCACAGCTGCCGGGCGCACGCAGATTCGGCATGCCGACCACGCCGGCGGCCGCCTTCTTGTCAATTGCCACCTCGATACCTCTGATTTCTTTGCTTCAGTGTCCATGGCCGCAGCGGCGTCAAAGCCCCGAAAAGCAGGGCTTGCTGCGGGCGGCTGGCGCACACGCGACACACGCGGGAAACATTCGCGTCCGGCCGCGAGCCCCTACCAGATCGACAGGCTGCGCGTCAGCAGGCGCTGGATCCAGCTGCGCGAGGCGGCCTCCGAAACCTCACCGCGGCCCAGCGACTCCAGATGGGCGCTGGCCACATCGCGCGACTGCACGATATTGCCGGCCTTGATGTCGCGCGGGTCGACCACGCCGGAGAAGCGCAGGGTCTGGGCGCTGCCGTTGAGCGCCATGCTGCGCTCGCCGGCCACCAGCAGATGGCCGTTGGGCAGCACGTTGATGACGGTCACGGCGAGCTGGCTGTTGAAGCTGCTGCTGTTCTCGGTCTGGCCCGAGCCGCGGAAGGAGTCGCTGCCGGCGGCCGTCGCATTGGCGTTCAGCAGCGACTCGAAGAAGCCGCCCGACTTGGCGTCGCCGCTGCCACTGCCCGGCCCCTTGATCGCGAACTTGTTGTCGCGGCTGGTGTCGGTGGCGTTCTTCTGGCTGGCCTGCAGGCTCTCGGCGATGTCGACCTTCAAGGTGTCACCGATGTGCTGCGGCCGGCGTTCGCTGGAGAACAGCGAGGCCGTCGGTAAGTGGGCCTGGTAGATCGCGCCATTGGGCGTGCGCTCCAGATACTGCGGTGTCGGCAGCGGGGGCGCGCTCAGCGGGCCCTGCACCAGGCGGGGCGAGGGGCCGGCGCAGGCGCTCAGCAGCAGGCACAAAAGGGTAAGAGGGATGGCTTTCATCATGTGCTCAGCTCTCGAAACCGGTGATGACGGCCTTGACGACGGGGGCCAGCTTGCGCCGTGTGCTGGCCCATTTGCTGCTGCGCAGATCGCCATCCAGCGCATAGCTGCTGTGCGCGATCAGGCGGCCGTCGAGCTTGTGCAGGCTCAGCGTCGCGGCGTTGACATAGGCCCGGTAGCCCTCGGCCAGCGGCGGAATGTCCCACTGGATGCTGGCGGCATAGCGCAGCCAGGTCTCGCAGTCGGGCGGGGCGGTGCCGGCCGAGTAGACGCGGCTGCTGATGCGCAGCTCGCGCAGCTCGGCCTGCAGCGCCGGCACCAGGTCGGCCATCTGGACCTCGCGGTTGTATTCGATGCAGACGCTGCGCGGCGGCGCGTCGCCGTGATGCACGGTGTTGACGGCCCGGCCCGGGCCGTAGGCGATGGCGGTCGAGGTGGCGGCGCCGGCGGCCTTGACCAACTCCCAGGTCGGCAGCGGGCTGACGAGCGCACAGCCGGTTTGCGAGCCGGCCAGCAGCAGCGCCAGCAGGCCGGTCGATGCGAGGGCGCGCATCGCTCAGGCCCGCTCGCTCATCAGCTGGCCCAGCACCAGCGCACCGAGGGTCGCGTAAGGCGCAGCGCCCTCGACCAGGCTTTGTGCGCCCTCGCTGAGCGCACCCAGACCTTGCAGCAGCTGATCACCGCTGTCCTGCGCCAGTTGCACCACCTGATCGATGCCTTGCTCAAGGCCTTGCTGCGCCACCTCCGACAGGGCGGCCAGGCCGGCCGGACTGAAGGCGCAGATCACATCGCCGGCGCTGGCCTGGCCGGCCGTGGGCTGCGCGGCCTCGGCGGCGGGCGTGCGGGCATTGCTGCTCAGGGGCGCCGCGCTCGCGGCAGGGGGTGTTGCGCCTATCGTGTTCGTCATGCAGACCTCCGTTCTGGGATGTCTGCATCCTAGGGAGACCCGCCCACCCGAGGTCCGCGCTGAAGCGTCGGAAAGCGGCGCTTTGCCGCGCTGTCGGCGCCCTGCTGCTCAGCTGTGCAGCAGGACACAGAAGTGCAGCGCAGGGCTCAGCCGTTCAAGCCCTCGAAGGGCATCACATCGACCAGCTCGCCGACCGCCACATCGCCCTGCTCGTGGCCCAGCACCACCAGGCCGTTGGCCTGGCTCATGCTCGACAGAATGCCCGAGCCCTGGTTGCCGGTGATCTGCACCTGCCAGCCGCCATCGGGGGCGAGGCTGACGATGCCGCGCTGGTATTCGGTGCGGCCGGCCTTCTTGCGCAGCGGCTGCAGGCAGGCGGCGCGCAGCCAGGGCAGGGGCTGCGGCGCCGCGCCGGCCATGGCCAGCAGGGCCTCGCGCACAAAGGCGTAGAAGGTCACCATCACCGCGACCGGATTGCCGGGCAGGCCGAACAGGATGGCTTGATTGATGCGGCCGATGGCCATCGGCCGGCCCGGGCGCATCGCGATCTTCCAGAACAGCACCTCGCCGAGCTCGGCCATCACGCGCTTGGTGTGGTCGGCCTCGCCGACGCTGACGCCGCCGGTGCTGATGATGGCGTCGGCGCTGACCGCCGCCGTCTCGAAGGCCGCGCGCAGCGCCGCCGGGTCGTCGCGCACGACGCCCAGGTCCAGCACCTCGACGCCCAGCTGCTGCAGCAGCGCCCACAAGGTATAGCGGTTGCTGTCGTAGACGCAGCCGGCGGACAGCGGCTCGCCGATCGAGCGCAGCTCGTCGCCGGTCGACAGCATGGCCACGCGCAAGCGCCGGCGCACCGGTACCTCGGCGCGGCCCAGAGAGGCCAGCAGACCCAGGTCGGCGGGGCGCAATCGCTTGCCGGCGGCCAGCGCCACCTGGCCCAGCGCCAGATCCTCGCCGGCCAGGCGGCGGTTGTCGCCGGCGCGCAGCAGGCCGGCCGGTATGACCACCATGTCGCCGTCAAGCCGGGTGAACTCCTGCGGCACCACGGTGTCCAGCCCCGGCGGCATCAGCGCGCCGGTCATGATGCGCTGGCACTGTCCCGGGGCCAGGTCTTGCCCGGCCGGCCCGCCGGCAAAGCTGGTGCCGGCCAGCTGCAGCCGGATATCGCCATCGCTGTCGGTGCTCAGATCGCTGCCGCGCAGCGCATAGCCGTCCATCGCCGAGTTGTCGCCGGCCGGCACGTTGATCGTCGAGACAATGTCCTCGGCCAGCACCCTGCCCAGCGCGCTGCGCAGCGCCAGCTGCTCGACGGCCGCGACCCGTGGCACCAGCCGGGCGATGAAGTCCTGCGCCAGCTCGACGCGCAGCGCCTGCGGGTCGTAGCCGGACAGGCAGGAGGCGATCTCTTGGAGGCTGGTGGTCGTTGTCATGGGTGGAGGCTGCGCAGGTCCAGGCGCATCAGGTCTTTGTCGAGGTAGTCGCCCGAGGGCAGCTTGATCGCGCGGGGCAGGCAGCCATAGCGCTCGAAGCCCATGCGGGTGTAGAGGGTCACGGCGCGCTGGTTGCTGCGGGTCACCGACAGGGTCACCTGCTCGATGCCCAGCTCGGCCTGCAGCAGGCGCAGTGCGCTGTAGAGCAGGGCGCGGCCTATGCCCAGGCCCTGCACATCGTCGGCCACCATCATGCCGATCAGATGGGCCAGATGCCGCACCTTCTCGCGGGGCTCGCGCTCGCAGGAGACGGCGCCCACCAGGCGCGGCCCCATCCAGGCGGTCAGCGTGAACAGATTGGCGCCACCGGCGCCCAGGCTCAGCCGGCTGCGATAGCTCTCGGCGCTGCGCGCCAGCTCGGTGGCGGCATCCGAGGTGAAGGCTTCCTCGTGGGCCGCCAGCATCGCGTCGCGCAGGCCTTTGTAGGCCTCCAGTTGCTCGGCTTTCAGCACGCGCAGCTCGCAGCCGGGTGGCAGCCGGGGCACGGGCAGGGCGCTGGCGGACTGGGCCTGCATGCCTTAGCCCCCGATGTAGTGCATCTCGACCCGCCGCGCGGTCGCTGCCTCGGGGGCTTGCGAGGCGCGCAGCTGCGAATAGCGGTCGCTGCGGCCACCCCACAGCGCCCCCAGTGCGCCGCTGATCTGGGCGTCGCTGTAGTCGCCGCGCAGCAACGCGCGCAGGTCATGGCCGCTGTGCGCGAACAAGCAGGTGTAGAGCTTGCCCTCGGTGGACAGGCGGGCGCGGTTGCAGTCGCCGCAGAAGGCTTGCGTGACGCTGGAGATCAGGCCGATCTCGCCGCCGCCATCGGCATAGGCCCAGCGCTCGGCGGTCTCGCCCGGGGCGCTGGCCGACAGCGGCCTCAGCTCGAATTCACGCCCCAGCAGCTCCAGCACCTGAGCCGAGGGCAGCACCTCGTCCATGCGCCAGCCGTTCGTCGCGCCGACATCCATGTACTCGATGAAGCGCAGCACGATGCCGGTGTGCCGGAAATGGCGGGCCATTGGCAGGATCTGGTCTTCGTTAGTGCCGCGCTTGACCACCATATTGACCTTGATCGGCCCCAGGCCTGCGGCCTGGGCGGCCTCGATGCCGCGCAGCACCTCGGCCACCGGGAAACCGACATCGTTCATGCGCTGGAACACCGCATCGTCCAGCCCGTCCAGGCTGACGGTGACGCGCTGCAGGCCCGCAGTCTTCAGCGCGCGGGCCTTCTTGGCCAGCAGCGAGCCATTGGTGGTCAGCGTCAGGTCCAGCGCGGCGCCCTCGGGCGTGCGCAGCTCGGCCAGCATCTCGATCAGGCGCTCCAGATGGCGGCGCAGCAGCGGCTCACCGCCGGTCAGGCGCAGCTTGCTGACGCCATGGGCGACGAACAAGCGGGTCAGGCGGGTGATCTCCTCGAAGCTCAGCAGCTCGGCGTGCGGCAGGAACTCGTGGTACTTGTCGAACACCTCTTTGGGCATGCAGTAGCTGCAGCGGAAGTTGCAGCGGTCGGTCACCGAGATGCGCAGATCGCGCAGCGGCCGGCCCAGCGCGTCGCCCAGCAGGCCGGTGGGGGCCTGCGGATGCTCGGGCACGGGGAGCCGGGGACTGGCGAAGCGCTGGTCCAGCAGAGGTATCACGCGGTCGGTCATGCGGGCATTTTGCCCTGCACCCGGCCCCGCCGTGTGCCGGGGTCTTGCCCGGGCTTGCGCTGGGGCAGGAACAGCAGGGCTGGGTAGGGCGTAGGTGGGGCGTAGGTGTGGCGGCCGGGGCGCTGTAGGACAAGGCCGCGACCCGGCTGCGGCCGGGCGGTGCGGGGCCGCAGGCGACCTACAGTGAAGCCTGTTGATTCGATGAGAGGAGGGCGCCATGCCTTTGCAAGACTTTGCCAAATCCCAGGCGCTCAGCCTGGGTGTGGAGCTGGAGCTGCAGCTGATCAATCCGGCCGATGGTGATCTGATGCCGGCCGCCAACGAGCTGCTGGCGCGGCTGGACAACGCCGGCCTGCCGGGCGCGGTGACGCCGGAGATCACGCTCTCGATGATCGAGGTCTGCACCGGTGTCTGCGCCAACCATGCCGAGCTGCTGCAGCAGCTGAGCTTCACCCGTGATGCGCTGCTGAAGGAGGCCGAGCCGCTGGGCATCGCGATCTGCGGCGGCGGCACCCACCCCTTCCAGCAATGGACCGAGCGGCAGATCTACGACAAGCCGCGCTTCCTGCAGATCAGCGAGCTCTATGGCTATCTGGCCAAGCAGTTCACGGTCTTCGGCCAGCACATCCATATCGGCTGCCCGGACGGCGACAGCGCGCTGTGGCTGCTGCAGGCGATGAGCCGCTATGTGCCGCACTTCATCGCGCTGGCCGCGTCCTCGCCCTATGTGCAGGGAGCGGACACGGCCTTCCAGTCGGCGCGGCTGAACACCGTGTTGGCCTTCCCGCTGTCGGGCACCGCGCCCTTCGAGCTGCGCTGGGAGGATTTCGGTCGCTACTTCGCGCGCATGGAGCGCACCGGCATCGTCGCCAGCATGAAGGATTTCTACTGGGACATCCGGCCCAAGCCCGAGTTCGGCACCATAGAGATCCGGGTGCTGGACACGCCGCTGACGGTGCGGCGTGCGGCGGCGCTGGCCGGCTTCGCGCAGTGCCTGGCAGCCTGGCTGCTGCAAGACAAGCCGATCAAGCCGCATGCCGACGACCAACTGGTCTATAGCTACAACCGCTTCCAGGCCTGCCGCTTCGGGCTCGATGCGGTGCTGGTCTGCCCGCAAAGCGGCGCCCAGCAGCCGCTGGCGGAGAGCCTGGCGGCCCTGCTGCAGACCCTGATGCCGACGGCCGAGCGCCTGGGTGCGGTGGCGGCGCTGACCGAGCTGGCCATGCTGGTGGCGCAGCGGGGCGGCGATGCCCAATGGCTGCGCGGCCTGCATGAGGAGCAGGGCCTGGATCTGCCGGCCGTCGTGAAGGCTTCTTGCGAGCGCTGGGCCCAGGATTGAGTGTCTGCAGGCGGTATGGATACTGTATATTTAAACAGTTATCATCCCCTGCGCCATGGACCTGAACCGCAAAATCGCCATCCTCGCCGACGCCGCCAAATACGACGCCTCCTGCGCCTCCAGCGGCAGCGATTCGCGCGACTCGCTGGGCGGGCGCGGTATCGGCTCCACCGAGGGCATGGGCATCTGCCACAGCTATGCGCCGGACGGTCGCTGCATCTCGCTGCTGAAGCTGCTGCTGACCAATCACTGCCAGTACGACTGCCTGTACTGCGTCAACCGCTCGTCCAGCAATGTGGCGCGGGCGCGCTTCCGGGTCGAGGAGGTGGTGGACCTGACCCTGGACTTCTACCGCCGCAACTGCATCGAAGGGCTGTTCCTGTCCAGCGGCATCATCAAGAGCCCGGACCACACGATGGAGCAGGTGGTCGAGGTGGCGCGCCGGCTGCGCGAGGCCCATGACTTCCGCGGCTACATCCACCTGAAGACTATCCCCGATGCCAGCGCCGAACTGCTGGCGCGCGCCGGCCGCTATGCGGACCGGCTCAGCATCAATATCGAGATGCCCACCGAGCAGGGGCTGCAGGCGCTGGCGCCCGAGAAGAACGGCGGTGCGATCCGCCGCTCGATGGGCCGGCTGAAGCTGCATATCGATCAGGCGCGCGAGGAGGGCGCCAAGCCGGCGCCGGTACGCGCGCTGCCGGGCGCCGCGCCGCGCGCGGCCACCCCGCCGCGCTTTGCGCCGGCCGGCCAGAGCACGCAGATGATTGTCGGCGCCGACGCCAGCGACGACCGCAGCATCCTGGCCAGCAGCGCCGCGCTGTACGGCCAGTACCGGATGCGGCGCGTCTACTACTCGGCCTTCAGTCCGATTCCCGATGCATCGCAGGCCCTGCCCTTGACCGCGCCGCCGCTGATGCGCGAGCACCGGCTCTACCAGGCCGACTGGCTGATGCGCTTTTACGGCTTTGAGCACCGCGAGATCATCGCGGCCGATGACGGGCTGCTGCGCCTGGATGTCGATCCCAAGCTGGCCTGGGCGCAGGCGCATCCGGAACGCTTCCCGGTCGATCTGAATGCCGCGCCGCGCGAACTGCTGGTGCGCGTGCCGGGCCTGGGCGTCGGCTCGGTGGACAAGCTGCTGCAGGCGCGCCGCGTGCGGCGGCTGCGTGCCGAGGATCTGAGGGCGCTGCGGGTGTCGCCGGGCAAGGTGTTGCCGTTCGTGTGCGTCGACGGTCACAGGCCCGGTGCGACCGTGCGGGCGGCGCCGGTGCCGCACCAGCAGGCGCTGTTCGCATGATCGTCAGCCTTCAGGGGCCGACCGATATCGACGGTTTCAGGCGCGCGGCGCGCCAGCTGTTGACGCGGGGCGTCGCCCCCGATCAGCTGGTCTGGCGGACCGAGCGCGGCACACCAGGGCTGTGGGCCGATGATGCGGTCGTCATCGACGACGCTCCCGCGAAGCCTTTTTGCGTGCCGGCCTGGATGGCGCCGCTGTGCGAGTCCGCGCTGCTGCATCGCGACCCCGGCCGCTTTCATCTGCTTTACAGGCTGCTGTGGCGGCTGGTGAACGAGCGCGACGAGGTCTTGCGACGGGACGAGCTCGACCCGGACCGCCGCGCCGCCGCCCAGCTGGCGCGCGAGGTGGGGCGCGAGATCCACAAGATGCGCGCCTTCGTGCGCTTCTTCCCCCATGGTGAGGGCGAGGCGCTGCGCCATATCGCCTGGTTCGAGCCCGAGCACCATGTGGTCGAGGCCAATGCCCCGTTCTTCGTGCGCCGCTTCGCGCAGATGCGCTGGGCCATCTTCACGCCTGAGCGTTCGATCGAATGGGACGGCGAGCGCCTGCACACCGGCCCCGGCGTGGACCGCAGCGGCCTGCCGCCGGCCGATCCGGGCGCGGCGCTATGGCTGACCTATTACGAGAACATCTTCAACCCGGCCCGGCTCAAGCTCGCGATGATGGCCAAGGAGATGCCGCGCCGCTACTGGAAAAACCTGCCCGAGGCGGCGCTGATCGCCCCGCTGGCCGCCGCAGCGCAGGCGCGCAGCGAGGCCATGGTGGAGGCTCAGCCGACGCCGGCGCGGCGCATCAAGCCGATGCGCCGCCCTTGAGCGCCTGCAAGCTGCCGTAGTTGGAATCCGGCAGGCGCGGCCGGTCAGCCTCTTCGGCCGCCAGCGGAGGCACCTCGACCAGGCTGGCCTGGCAGCGCCGGGTCAGCTGCTGGTAGGTTTCGGTGCCTTCCTTCTTCCAGCGCAGCTCGTCCTCGCTCAGCGGCCGCATCACCTTGGCCGGCAGCCCGGCGATCAGCGACTTCTCCGGCAGCTTGAGTCCGGCGCGCACAAAAGCGCAGGCCGCGACGATGCTCCAGGCCCCGACCTCGGCCTCGTCCATCACCACCGCGTTCATGCCGACCAGCGCGTCATGCCGCACCACGCAGCCATGCAGCACCGCGCCATGGCCGATATGGCCGTTGGCCTCGACGACGGTCTCCGACTTCGGGAAGCCGTGGATCACGCAAGTGTCCTGAACATTGGCGCCCTCCATCAGCACGATGCGGCCGAAATCGCCGCGCAAGGAGGCGCAGGGGCCGATATAGCAGCCGGGTCCGACGATCACATCGCCGATCAGCACAGCCGTCGGGTGGACGTGGGCACTGGGATGGACAACCGGGGTGACGCCGTCGATGGCATAGCAGGGCATGGATCTGTCTCCGGGCAGTAGGTTGGGTGAGTTCGGGATAACCCTTGAATCTTGGGCTTGCGCCAAATCAAGCTGCACCTTACGATCTACCGACCGGTCGGTCAAGAGTGTTTGGCCGACAGCGATGGAGTGAGACCAACACGATGACAGCCACCACCGAGGCCTTGCTGCTGATCAGCCAAGAGGGCGCCGTGCGCACCCTGACGCTGAATCGCCCTGCGGCGCTGAATGCGTTCACCACCGCGCTGCTGGTGCAGCTGCGCCAGGCCCTGGAGGCCGCCGCCGAGGACGGCACGGTGCGCTGTGTCGTGATCACCGGGGCGGGGCGCGGTTTCAGCGCCGGCCAGGATCTGTCCGACCCTTTGATCAAGCCGCCGCTGGAACCGGGCGAGACACCCAAGGACATCGGTCATCTGCTCGACAACTACTACATCCCGCTGGCGCTGCGCCTGCGCGGCATGCCGATCCCGGTGATCGCTGCAGTCAACGGCGTTGCGGCCGGCGCCGGCGCCAGCCTGGCGCTGAGCTGCGATCTGGTGCTGGCGGCCGAGGGTGCCAGCTTCATCCAGGCTTTCTCGAAGATCGGCTTGGTGCCCGACTGCGGCGGCACCTGGCTGCTGCCGCGCCTGGTCGGCCGTGCCAAGGCGCTGGAGCTGGCGCTGCTGGGCGACAAGCTGCCGGCTGCGCAGGCTGTGGCCATGGGCCTGATCTACCGCGCCGTGCCCGATGCCGAGCTGGCCGCCACGGCCCAGGCGCTGGCGCAGAAGCTGGCGCAGATGCCGGTCAAGGCCCTGGCCGCGACGCGCCGGGCCCTGGACGACGGCCTGCTGATGGACTACGAGTCGGCCTTGAAGAACGAGTCGCAGCTGCAGAGCCGGCTGGGCTTCAGCCCCGACTATCTGGAAGGCACGGCCGCCTTCTTGCAAAAGCGCAAGCCCACGTTCACGGACCGCTGACAGCCCATGGATGCCCAACAAATTGCCGAAGCCGTGCGCGATGCGATGTTCGCGAACGACCGCGCCAGCAAGGCGCTCGGGATGGAAATCCTGTCCATCGCTCCCGGCCGCGCCACGCTGGCCATGACGGTGCGCGAGGACATGCTCAACGGCTTTGAGATCTGCCACGGCGGCCTGATCACCACCTTGGCCGACTCGACCTTTGCCTTCGCCTGCAATTCGCACAACGAGCTCACCGTGGCCTCGGGATTCAGCGTCGACATCGTCGCGCCCGGCAAGCTGGGCGACCGGCTGACCGCCGTCGGCGAGGAAGTGCATCTGGCCGGGCGCACCGGTGTCTACGACATCACCGTGCGCAACCAGCGCGAGGAACTGGTGGCCGTGTTTCGCGGCAAGTCCTACCGGATCAAGGGCAAGCCCATCGTTCAAGGAGTTTCTGAATGACCGTCAAAACGCCCGCCCCCGGCGATCTGGAGCCTATCGAGCGCGCCAGCCTGGATGAGCTGCAGGCCCTGCAGTTGCAGCGCCTGAAGTGGAGCCTGCAGCATGCCTACGAGAACGTGCCTCATTACAAGGCCGCCTTCGATGCTCAGGGTGTGCATCCCTCGGATCTGAAGACCCTGGCCGATATCGCCAAGTTCCCGTTCACGACCAAGAAGGACCTGCGCGACAACTACCCCTTCGGCATGTTCGCGGTGCCGCGCCAGCAGGTCTCGCGCATCCATGCCTCATCGGGCACGACCGGCAAGCCCACCGTGGTCGGCTACACCGCCAAGGACATCGACACCTGGGCGAATCTGGTGGCCCGCTCGATCCGCGCCTCGGGCGGCCGGCCCGGCGACATCATCCACATCGCCTATGGCTACGGCCTGTTCACCGGCGGCCTGGGTGCGCATTACGGTGCCGAGCGCGCCGGCTGCACGGTGATTCCGATGTCCGGCGGCCAGACCGAGAAGCAGGTGCAGCTGATCCAGGACTTCCAGCCCGACATCATCATGGTCACGCCCAGCTATATGCAGGTGATCATCGAGGAGTTCAATCGCCAGGGCCTGGATGCGCGCGAGTCCTCGCTGAAGGTCGGCATCTTCGGCGCCGAGCCCTGGACCGAGGCGATGCGCCGCGAGATCGAGGCCAAGGCCGGCATCGACGCGGTCGACATCTACGGCCTGTCCGAGGTGATGGGGCCAGGTGTTGCCAACGAGTGCATCGAGTCCAAGGACGGCCCGGTGATCTGGGAAGACCATTTCTATCCCGAGATCATCAACCCCGAGACCGGCGAGCCGGTGGCGGACGGCGAGGAGGGCGAACTGGTCTTCACCTCGCTCTCCAAGGAAGCTCTGCCCATCATCCGCTACCGCACCCGCGACCTGACGCGGCTGCTGCCACCGACCTCGCGCAGCATGCGCCGCATGGGCAAGATCGTCGGCCGCAGCGACGATATGCTGATCATCCGCGGCGTCAATCTGTTCCCGACCCAGATCGAGGAGCTGGTGCTGCAGGAGGTGCAGCTGAGCGGTCAGTACCAGATCGTCGTCAGCCGCGAGGGCCTGCTCGATGCGGTCGAGGTGCGCTGCGAGCTGCAGCAAGCGGCGGTCGGCGCGGCCGATGTCGGCGCCATTGCCAAATCGCTGCAGCACCGCATCAAGACCCTGATCGGCGTCAGCACCAAGGTGCATATCGGCGCCCCCGATTCGATTGAACGCACGCTGATGGGCAAGGCCCGTCGTGTGATCGACCAGCGTCCGAAGTAAGGAGCTTTCATATGTACACCCAAGCCATGAGCGTCGGTCCGCAGGACGCGCCGAGCAGCAGCAAGATCAAGAGCGCCGAGGAGATGCAGCGCGAGGCAACCTTCGAGGCCCGCATCGACGCCGGCGACTTCATCGAGGCCAAGGATTGGATGCCGGACCACTACCGCAAGACCCTGGTGCGGCAGATCAGCCAGCATGCGCACAGCGAGATCGTCGGCATGCTGCCCGAGGGCAACTGGATCACGCGGGCACCGACCCTGAAGCGCAAGGCGATCCTGCTGGCCAAGGTGCAGGACGAGGCCGGCCACGGCCTGTATCTGTACTCGGCCGCCGAGACCCTGGGTACCAGCCGCGACCAGATGCTGGACGCGCTGCACAGCGGCAAGGCCAAGTACAGCTCGATCTTCAACTACCCCACCGTGACCTGGGCCGATATCGGCGTGATCGGCTGGCTGGTGGACGGGGCGGCCATCATGAACCAGGTGCCGCTGTGCCGCTGCTCCTATGCGCCCTATGCGCGGGCGATGATACGTGTCTGCCGCGAGGAGAGCTTCCATCAGCGCCAGGGCTATGAGAGCCTGCTGGTCATCATGCGCGAGGGCACGGCCGAGCAGAAGGCCATGGTGCAGGACGCGGTGAACCGCTGGTGGTGGCCCTCGCTGATGATGTTCGGCCCGGCCGACAAGGACTCGCCGAATTCCGAGCAGTCGATCCGCTGGGGCATCAAGCGCATCACCAATGACCAGCTGCGCCAGAAGTTTGTCGACGCCACGGTGCCGCAGGCCGACATCCTCGGCGTGACCCTGCCCGACCCCGACCTGAAGTGGAATGCCGAGCGCGGCGAACACGACTTCGGCGCGATCGACTGGGCCGAGTTCTGGCGTGTCGTCAACGGCGACGGCCCGATGAACCGCGAGCGCCTGGGCGCCCGCGTCAAGGCCTGGGACGACGGCGCCTGGGTGCGCGAGGCCGCGCTGGCCCATGCGCGCAAGCAAGCAACCAAGGAACAAGCAGCATGACTAGCAATACCTCGACCCAGACCGAATGGCCGCTGTGGGAAGTCTTCGTGCGCAACAAGGCGGGCCTGGACCACAAGCATTGCGGCAGCCTGCATGCGGCCGACGCCAAGATGGCGCTGCAGATGGCGCGTGATGTCTACACCCGGCGCCAGGAAGGCACCAGCATCTGGGTGGTGCTGTCCAGCCAGATCGTCGCCAGCGACCCGGGCGAGAAAGGCATGTACTTCGACCCGATGGAAGACAAGGTGTACCGCCACCCGACCTTCTACGAGCTGCCCGAATCCCTGAACCATATGTAATCGGTCCACCATGGCTGCATCAATCAATGTGGGCGCGAGCCCCGAAGTCCAGTACCTGCTGCGCCTTGGCGACAGCTGCCTGGTGCTGGCCCAGCGCATCTCCGAATGGTGCGGCCACGCGCCCATCCTGGAAGAGGATCTGGCCTTGTCGAATATGGCGCTGGACCTCCTGGGCCAGGCGCGCGGCCTGCTGACCCATGCGGCCAAGCTCGATGGCCAGGGCCATGACGAGGACCAGCTGGCCTTTCTGCGCGACGAGCGCCAGTACCTGAACCCGGTGCTGATGGAGCTGCCGCGCGGCGATTTCGCCTACACCCAGCTGCGCAATTTCGCGGTCGCGACCTGGCTGCTGCTGCTGTGGCAGCGCCTGCTGAGCTCCAGCGATGCCGAGCTGGCGGCGATCGCCGGCAAGGCCGTCAAGGAAGCCGCCTATCACCAGCAGCATGCTGCCGACTGGGTCGTGCGCCTGGGCGACGGCACCGAGGAGTCCGCCGCCCGCATGCAGGCCGCACTGGCCAGCCTCTGGCCCTACTTCAACGAGCTGTTCGACAGCGATGCGGTCGACACCGCCGCGGCCGCGCAAGGCCTGGGCCCTGCCTGGTCCGAACTGAAGCCCGCATGGCAGGCCCAGATGGCCGAGGTGCTGGCCGATGCCGGCCTGGCTTGCCCCAAGGACAGCCCCTATCAGAGCCAGGGCCGTCGCGGCATCCATAGCGAGCATATGGGCCATATGCTGGCGACCCTGCAGTATCTGCAGCGTGCCTACCCCGGAGGCCGGTGGTGATGAACCAGGCCAGCGCGCACGGCCCCGCCTGCGGCCGGCTCGAAGCCGCCTGGGAGGTGCTGCGCCAGGTCCCGGACCCCGAGGTGCCGGTGATCAGCCTGTGCGAGCTGGGCATCGTGCGCGATCTGAAGGAAACCGCCGGTGGCCTGGAGGTGGTGCTGACGCCCACCTACTCGGGCTGCCCGGCCACCGAGCTGATTCAGGACGATGTGCGTGCCGCGCTGGCCGCCTTCGGCGAGATCGAGATCACGATGCAGCGCGCCCCGGCCTGGACCACCGACTGGATCAGCGACGCGGGCCGCGAGAAGCTGCGCGCCTATGGCATTGCCCCGCCGGGGCCGGTCGCGGCGGGCCAGGGCCAGCCGATCCGGCTGGTGCATCGCGCCTCGCTGACCAAGCTGGCCTGCCCACGCTGCGGCAGCGAGCAGACCGAAAAACTCTCGGCCTTCGGCTCCACCGCCTGCAAGGCGCTGTACCGCTGCATGGCCTGCCGCGAACCCTTTGAGTACTTCAAACCGCTATGAGCCTCCACTTCCATCCGCTGCGCGTGCGCGAGGTCCGGCCCGATACCGAGGAGGCCGTGATCGTCAGTTTCGAGGTGCCCGCCGAACTGAGCGAGACCTTCCGCTTCACCCAGGGGCAATACCTGACCCTGCGCCACGAGGTGGCCGGCCAGGACCTGCGCCGCTCCTACTCGATCTGCGCCGGCGTCGATGATGGCGAGCTGCGCGTCGGCGTGCGCAAGGTCGAGGGCGGCGTATTTTCGTCCTGGGTGCACCAGGCCCTGAAGGCCGGCGACGAGATCCAGGTGTTCCCGCCGCAGGGCCGCTTTTTTGCGCCGCTGGACGCGGCCGCGCGCCGCCACTATGTCGGCATCGCGGCCGGCTCGGGCATCACGCCCATCCTGTCCATCATGAAGACGGTGCTGGCGCGCGAGCCGCTGTCGCGCTTCACGCTGATCTATGGCAACCGCCGGCAGGCCTCGACCATGTTCAAGGAAGAGATCGAGGACCTGAAGAACCAGTACCTGACCCGGTTGTCGCTGCACCATGTGTTCTCGCGCGAAGCGGTGGATTCGCCGCTGATGGCCGGCCGCATGGACCGCGCCAAGATCGCCGAGTTCCTGCAGACCCTGGTGCCGGCCGCCGGCATCGACCAGGTCTTTGTCTGCGGACCCTTCCAGATGAATGACGAGGTCGAGGCGGCGCTGCTGGCGAGCGGCGTGCCCGAGGAGCGCATCCATATCGAGCGCTTTGGCACGGTCGAGATGCAGACCGGCAAGCCGGCGCCGCACGAGGTGCGCGAGGGCGATGCCGACAGCGCCCGCATCACGGTGATACGCGACGGCGTCAGCCGGGAGATCGAGTTCAGCAAGACCGACCCCAGCATCCTGGATGCTGCGGCCCGTGCCGGCATGGACGTGCCGTTCTCGTGCAAGAGCGGGGTCTGCTCGACCTGCCGCTGCAAGCTGATCGAGGGCGAGGTGCGCATGGACAAGAATTTCGCGCTCGACAAGAAAGAGCTGGCGGCCGGCTTTATCCTCAGCTGCCAAGCCCATGCGCTGACGCCGCGCGTGGTGATCTCATTCGACGAAAGATAAGCACTCCATGGCCCGAGGCAGAGCCCCAGGTTTCGAATCCACCCGCGAGGAAATCCTCGCCGCCGCCGCGCGGCTGTTCGCGCGCAAGGGCTATCCCGGCACCTCGATGAACGAGGTGGCCGAGGCCTGCGAGGTCTCCAAGCCGACGCTCTACCACTATGTGCGCGACAAGCATGAACTCCTGATGCAGATCTGCGAGAGCCATGTGCAGAGCCTCGCCGGTCTGGTCGAGGAGGTGCGCGCGCAAGACCTGGCCCCCGAGCCGCATCTGCGCGCGCTGATCGCGCGCTTTGTGCGCGAGTATGGCGAGGCGCAGCACCAGCACCGGGTGCTGACCGAGGATGTGAAATTCCTCGACGACGCCGACCGCGAGCGCCTGCTGCTGGTCGAGCGCCAGGTGGTGGCGGCCTTTGCCGAGGCGGTGGCCGCAGTTCGCCCGGAGCTGCAGGCCGCGCGCCTGCACAAGCCCTTGACCATGCTGCTGTTTGGCATGATCAACTGGACCTTCACCTGGCTGCGGCCCGATGGTGAATTGAGTTACGAATCGGTGGCGCCTATGGTGGCCGACCTGTTCTTTGGCGGATTGGGCGCGGTGCAGGCCAGCAAGCCGGCCGCTCTTGTTGAGTAGTTGAGTCAGTGCAAAACAAACCCTTGGAGACGATGACGATGAAGCGCAACAACATGATCAAGAACCTGGTGGCCCTGGCCGCTGCCGCCGTGGCCTTTGCCGCGCAGGCCGACATCAATGTCGGCGTGACGGTGTCGGCCACCGGCGCCGCCGCGTCGCTGGGCATCCCGGAGAAGAACACCATCACGCTGATGCCCACGACCATCGCGGGCCAGAAGATCAACTACATCGTGCTGGACGACTCCTCCGACACCACGGCGGCGGTCTCCAACACCCGCAAGCTGATCACCGAGCACAAGGTCGATGTGGTGGTGGGTTCCACCGTGACGCCGAACTCGCTGGCGATGATCGACGCCGTCTCCGAGGCCAGCACGCCGATGATCTCGATGGCCGCCTCGGCCCGCATCGTCGAGCCGATGGACGCGAAGAAGAAGTGGGTTTTCAAGACGCCGCAGAACGACATCATGATGGCCCTGGCCATCGTCCAGCACATGGTGGACAACGGCGCCAAGACCGCCGCCTACATCGGCTTTGCCGATGCCTATGGCGAAGGCTGGTACCAGGAGTTCGCCAAGATCGCTGCGGTCAAGGGCCTGAAGATCGTCGCCAACGAGCGCTACAACCGCAACGACACCTCGGTGACCGGCCAGGTGCTGAAGCTGGTGGCGGCCAAGCCCGATGCGGTGCTGATCGGCGGCTCCGGCACGCCGGCCGCGCTGCCGCAGAAGGCGCTGAAGGAGCGCGGCTACAAGGGCCAGTACTACCAGACCCATGGCGTGGCCAATAACGACTTCCTGCGCGTCGGTGGCAAGGACGTCGAGGGCACCTTCCTGCCGTCCGGCCCGGTGCTGGTGGCGGCCCAGCTGCCGGCCAGCCACCCGGTGAAGAAGAGCGCGCTGGCCTATATCGCCAAGTACGAAGCAGCCTTTGGCAAGGGCAGCGTCTCGACCTTCGGCGGCCATGCCTGGGATGCCGGTCTGCTGCTGCAGGCCGCCGTTCCGGTCGCGCTGAAGAGCGGCGCCCAGCCGGGCACCCCGGCCTTCCGCGCCGCGCTGCGCGACGCGCTGGAAGCGGTCAAGGAGTTGCCCGGTGCGCACGGCGTGTTCAATATGTCGCCCACCGACCACCTGGGCCTGGACCAGCGTGCCCGCGTGATGGTGAAGATCGAGAACGGCGCCTGGAAATACCAGCCCTGATCGCAGCGGCTTCTGACTGCGGAGCGGGCTGATCTCAGCCCGCTCGCTGCGTCCTTTGCCCGCCCGATACCCTGGTCAAGACTGATTTACTTGCTGAGATCGCCATGAGTACTCCCATCCTCCAAAGCCTGATCGCCAACCGCTGGGTGGGGGCCGAGCCGGGCCGCAGCCTGCACAGCGCCATCAATGGCCGCGCCGTGGCCCAGACCCATGCCGAGAGCCTGGACTTCGCCGAGTCGCTGGCCTATGCCCGGGGTCAGGCCTTGCCCGCGCTGCTGAAGCTGGACTTCCAGCAGCGCGCCGCCATCCTGAAGGCCCTGGCCGCCTATCTGGTGGAGCGCAAGGAACAGCTCTACGCGATTTCGGCCCATACCGGTGCCACCCGCGCCGACAGCTGGATCGATATCGAGGGCGGCACCGGCACCCTGTTCGCCTATGCCAGCACCGGCCGGCGCGAGCTGCCCTCCAGCAATATCGTCCACGAAGGCCCGGCCGTGGCGCTGGGCCGCGAAGGCAGCTTCATCGGCTCGCATGTGCTGGTACCCAAACGCGGTGTGGCCGTGCACATCAATGCCTTCAATTTCCCGATGTGGGGCATGCTGGAAAAGTTCGCGCCCAGCTTCCTGGCGGGCATGCCCTGCATCGTCAAGCCGGCCACCGCCACCAGCTTTGTGGCCGAGGCCTGCGTGCGCCTGATCCATGAGTCGGGCCTGCTGCCGGCCGGCGCGTTGCAGCTGATCGTCGGCAGTTCCGGCGATCTGCTGGACCGCTTGAGCGAGACCGATGTGGTGACCTTCACCGGCTCGGCCGACACCGCCGCGATGCTCAAGGTCAACAAAAACATCGTGGCCCGCAGCATCCCCTTCAATGCCGAGGCCGACAGCCTGAACTGCGCCATCTTGGCGCCCGATGTGGAGCCCGGAGATCCGGAATTCGAGCTCTTCGTCAAGGAAGTGGCGCGCGAGATGAGCGCCAAGGCCGGCCAGAAATGCACGGCCATCCGTCGCGCCATCGTGCCGGCCCGCCATATCGACGCGGTGGCCGCGATGCTGCGCGAGCGCCTGGCCAAGATCCGGGTCGGCGACCCGGCCATCGAGGGCGTGCGCATGGGGGCGCTGGCCTCCAAGGAGCAGCAGGCCGATGTGGCAGCGCGCCTGGCCCAGCTGAGCGCCGGCAACGAGATCGTGTTCGGCGAGCGCGATGGCTTTGCGCCCATCGGCGAGGGCGTCGGCGACGGTGCCTTCTTCGCACCCACGCTGCTGCTGTGCCGCGATGCCTTCAGCAACCCGGCGGTCCATGAGCTCGAGGCCTTCGGCCCCGTCTCCACGCTGATGCCTTATGGCGATCTGGACGAGGCCCTGGCCCTGGCCGCCAAGGGCCGCGGCAGCCTGGTCGGCTCCGTCATCACCAAGAGCCCGGCGATTGCGGCCGAGGCGGTCTATCACGCCGGCGCCTTCCATGGCCGCCTGCACATCCTCGACCGCGAGGCGGCCAAGGAGTCCACCGGCCACGGCTCGCCGATGCCGGCGCTCAAGCACGGCGGCCCGGGCCGCGCCGGCGGTGGCGAGGAACTGGGTGGCATCCGTGCCGTCAAGCACTATCTGCAGCGCTGTGCGGTGCAGGGCTCGCCAACGATGCTGACCGCCATCACCGGCGAGTACCAGCGCGGCGCCAAGGTGCAGGAGGATGCGATCCATCCTTTCCGCAAGCACTTCGAGGAAATCCAGATCGGCGACTCGCTGTTGACGCACCGGCGCACCGTCAGCGAGGCCGATATCGTCAACTTCGGCGGCATCTCGGGCGACTTCTTCTACATGCACTTCGACGAGATCGCGGCCAAGGACACGCAGTTCGGCCAGCGCATCGCGCACGGCTACTTCGTGCTCAGCGCGGCGGCCGGCCTGTTCGTCTCGCCGGCCCCGGGGCCGGTGCTGGCCAATTACGGCCTGGATACCCTGCGCTTCGTCAACCCGGTGGCCATTGGCGACACCATCCAGGCCCGCCTGACCTGCAAGCGCCGCATTGATCGTGGCAACCGCCCGGACCAGCCGCCCCAGGGCGTGGTGGCCTGGGACGTGCAGGTGATGAACCAGCGCGGCGAACTGGTGGCCAGCTATGACATCCTGACCCTGGTGGCGAAGAAACAGGCGGCCTGAGCGTGCGCTGCGGGCCAGCGCATAACCGCCATGCATGGCCGCAGCACAGAATCTCAGCCATCCGGCGCGCGGGGCTGGGCACACTGCGGTCATGCCTGCGAAACCTCCTTCCCCCGATGTGTGGCGCCGCCGTCTGCTGAAGACGGGCTCGCTGCTTTGTGCGATGCCTGGCTGCGCAACTGACAGCGGCAGCGATGCGCGGCTGCCGGTCCGCATGCAAGAGCTGCTCGACGACCCGCAGTGCCCGCTGGCCAGCCTGTCGGTGCTGGTGATGCGCGCCGGACAGCCGGTCTACGAGGGCCAGTTCGGCCGGCGCTGGATCGCGCCGGGCGAGGATCGGGGTCAGGACTTGCCTGTCACCCGCGACACCTTGTTCCGCGTCGCCTCGGTCAGCAAGCTGGTCGTCGCGCTGGGTGTGCTGCGCCTGGTCGAGGCCGGCGTTCTGGACCTGGATGCCGACATCGGCGAGGCCCTGGGTTTTGCGCTGCGCCATCCGGCGTTCCCGGCGCAGCGTCTGAGCCTGCGCCTGCTGCTGAGCCACCGCGCCGGGCTGCGCGATCCCGGCGGAGCCTATCTGACGGCAGGGCAGACGCTGGCGTCCAAGCTGCTGCCGGGCGGTGCGCATTTCGGGCGCGGCGAGTCCTGGTCGCCACCCGCGCAGGCGCCGGGCGCGTATTTCGAGTACAGCAATCTGAACTACGGCGTGATCGCCAGCGTGATGGAGCGCGCCGCCGGCCAGCGCTTCGATGTGCTGATGCGCGAGCAGGTGATGTCGCCGCTGGGCCTGGTCGGCGGGTTCGAGCCCAGCCAGCTGGGCGCGGCCGAGCTGGCGAATCTCGCCACCCTGTACCGCAAACGCGCCACCGATGACGAGGCGCGCTGGCACACCGCCGGCCCCTGGGTCGTGCAGACCGATGACTTCCGCAGCCGGCGTCCGGCGCCGCCCAGCGGACTGGACGGCTATCTGCTCGGCAGCAATGGCTCGCTGTTCGGCCCGCAGGGACGCCTGCGCACGCGGGTGGCCGATCTGGGCACGGTGGCGGCGATGCTGGCCGCCGGTGGGCGCCATCAGGGACGGCGCTTTCTGCAGCCCGCCTCGGTGCAGGCCCTGTTCAGCGAGCAGTGGCGCTATGAGGCGGCGGCGCCCAACGGCGACCCGCTGGACGGCTTGTTCCAGGCCTGGGGCCTGGGCCTCCAGCACTTCATTGATCGCAGCCAGGGCGGGCGTGGGGATCGCCTGGTCGAAGCCGGCGGCCAGCAGGCCTGGGGCCATCTGGGCTTTGCCTATGGGCTGCAGTCCGGCCTGTTGCTGGACCCGGCCACCGGCCACGGCATCGCCTATGCGATCGGTGGCAGCGGCGCCAACCCAGCCGCGCACCCTGGGCGCTACTCGAGTTTCCCGCGGTGGGAAGAGCGTCTGCAAGCGCTGCTCTGGGGCAGAGCCCGCTGAGGCGCGTCAGAGGCGCGCCACCCACATCGCGGTGATCGCCAGCGTCAGCACCGTCACCGGTACGCCGGTGCGGGCATGGCGGCGCCAGTCGATCTCGATGCCGCAGCGCCGCGCGGCATCGACGACGATGATGTTGGCGATCGAGCCGACGATCAGCAGATTGCCGGCCATGGTGCTGACCAGGGCCAGCGTCGCGCCGGCATGTGCACCCTCGGCGGCCGGCAGCAGCAGCATCACGGCCGGCACGTTGGAGACGAGGTTGGACAGACCCAGCGTCGCGATGAACAGCGCCAGCGGCTGGCTCAGGTCGATGCCCTGCGTGGCCAGCCAGGCCACGGTCTGTTGGGTCAACCCGGTCAGCTCCAGCGCATGGTTGACGACGAACAGGCCCATGAACAGGATCAGCAGTTCCCAATCGATCAGGCCCATCACCTTGGAGGAGTGAAATCGCTGGCTCAGCAGCAGCAGGCCGGCGCCGACCAGGGCGGCCACATCGCGCGGCCAGTCGGTGAACAGAAAGATCGCCACCAGGGCCAGCGCGACGATCAGGCCTTTGGCGGTCTGCCAGCGGTCCAGCGGCGTGGCCTCGGTCTGCAGCGCCTGCAACTGGGCCGGGCTGGCTGGCGCGGCCGGGCGACGCAGCGGCCAGGCCAGCAGCGCCCACAGCGCCAGCAGGCCGGCCACCACCGGCGGCAGGGCCTGCCATAGATAGGCCGCGAAGGGCAGGCGCAGCACCTCGCCGATCAGCATGTTCTGCGGGTTGCCTATCAAGGTGGCGGCCGAGCCGATATTGCTGGCGCAGGCCAGGCCCAGCAGAAAGGGGATGGGGTCGACCCGGCGGCGCAGGCAGACCTCGGCCAGCACCGGCGCCATCGCCAGGCAGACGATGTCGTTGGAGAACACCGCCGACAGCAAGGCCGAGACCCCGATGATCACGCCCATCAGCCCCATCGAGCCCAGCGGCAGCGCGGCGATGCGGCGCGTCACCGCGTCATAGAAGCCGCCCAGCCGCATCTGCGCCGAGATCACCATGAAGGAGAACAGCAGCAAGATGGTGGGCAGGTGGATGGACTGGGCCGCCTGCTCGGGAGTCATCACCTCGAAGCCGACGATGGCGATGGCGCCCAGCAGGGCCACACCGGTGCGGTCCAGATGCAGCCGGGGCAGGCCGCCCAGGATCATGCCCAGATAGACAATGAAAAAGACCGCCAGGACGATGGCGGTCTGCGGATGGAATTCAGACATCCGGCGATTCTAGGCTTGGGGAAAAGTGCCGGGCAGCAGGATGTCTTGGCCCACATTCGTCAACTGCGTATGGCCGCAAAAAGCCATCGTGACATCCAGCTCCTTGTACAGGATCTCCAGCGCGCGGGTGACGCCGGCCTCGCCCATCGCACCCAGGCCGTAGACCATCGCGCGGCCTATCATCGTGCCGCGCGCACCCAGGGCCCAGGCCTTCAGCACGTCCTGGCCGCCGCGTATGCCGCCGTCCATCCAGACCTCGATGCGCGAGCCCACGGCCGCGACGATGGCCGGCAGCGCCTGGATGCTGGAGGGTGCGCCGTCGAGCTGGCGGCCGCCATGGTTGCTGACGACGATGGCGTCGGCGCCGCTGGCCACGGCCAGCTCGGCGTCCTCCACGTCCATGATGCCCTTCAGGATCAGCTTGCCGCCCCAGCGCTCCTTGACCCAGGCCACATCGGCCCAGGACAGGCGCGGGTCGAACTGCTCATTGGTCCAGGCCGCCAGCGAACGCATATCGCTGACGCCCTTCACATGGCCGACCAGATTGCGGAAGGTGTGGCGGCGTGTGCCGGCCATGCCCAGGCACCAGCGTGGCTTGCCGGCCAGGTTGATAAGGTTGCGCAGCGTCGGGCGGGGCGGGGCGGTGAGGCCGTTCTTCAGGTCCTTGTGGCGCTGGCCGATCACTTGCAGGTCCAGCGTCAGCACCAGGGCGCTGCAGCGCGCGGCGCTGGCGCGCTCGATCATGCGGGCCATCGCCTCGCGGTCGCGCATCATATAGAGCTGGAACCAGAAGGGCGCGCTGGTGTGCTCGGCGATGTCCTCGATCGAGCAGATGCTCATCGTCGACAAGGTAAAGGGAACGCCGAACTTCTCGGCCGCCCGCGCCGCCAGGATCTCGCCATCGGCATGCTGCATGCCGGTCAGGCCCACCGGCGCGATGGCCACCGGCATCTTGACGGCCTGGCCCACCATGGTGGTGGCGCAGCTGCGGTTCTCCATGTTCACCGCCACCCGCTGGCGCAGCTTGATGGCCTGGAAGTCGGCGCTGTTGGCGCGGTAGGTGCTCTCGGTCCAGCTGCCCGAATCGGCATAGTCGTAGAACATGCGCGGCACCCGTTTCTGGGCCAGCACGCGCAGGTCTTCGATGCAGGTGATCACGGGCATGGGCAGCGTCTCCTTGTTTGCTTGCCGCATGCTAGACCAGCCGACCCCGGCGGCTGCAGAATCTTGTTCAGGCCAGCACGGAAATTTCTTCCGCCAGCCGCCGGCAGTGCGCGTGCAGCCAGGCGGCAAAGGCCTCGGCGGCCGCGCTGTCGCTGTGCTGCAGCAGGCCGTAGGGCTTGTCGGCCGGCACGCTCAGCGGGAACAGGCGCACCAGCGCGCCGCTGCGCAGATAGGGCAGGGCCAGGCTGGGCCGGGCCAGCGCCACGCCCTGGCCGCACACGGCGGCCTCCAAGGTCAGGCCCAGGTCGACAAAGCGTGTGCCCTGGCTCGGCTCGGGCCAGTCCAGGCCGGCCGCACGCAGCCAGGGCGCCCAGGGCTGGAGCGGCGTGCGCAGCAGTGGCGCGGCCGCCAGATCGGCCGGCGTGGCCATGGCCGGCAGGCCTGCCAGCAAGCCGGGAGCGGCCATCGGCGTGACGCGATCCATCAGCAAGACCTGACCCTCGCTCAGCTCGGCATTGCGGATCTCGACATCGGCCTCGGGCGCCGACTCTTCCAGGAACGGGATGCTCAGCACCAGTTCGAGCTCCAGTTCGGGATGGGCGGCGCCGAAGCCGGGCAGGGCGGGCACCAGGATCTGGCGCGCGAAGGTCGGCGGCACGGTGATGCGCAGACGCTGCTGGCGCTGCGCAGCGCGCTGGTGCAAGGGCATGGCGGCCAGCGCGGCCAGCACGCCGCGCACCTGCTGCAGATATTCCTTGCCGGCGGGGCTGGGGCTGAGCTGCTTGCCGGCGCGCATCAGCAGCGGCGTGCCCAGCAGCTCTTCCAGCGCCGTCAGGCGCTTGGACACCGCGCTGGCGCTGATGCACAAGGCCTCGGCAGCCCGCTCCAGGCTGCCCAGCCGGGCCGCAGCCTCGAAGGCGCGCAGGGCGTCGATGGAGGGGTAGCGCAGGTCGGCGGGCTCGTTCATGGTTGCACTGTAGCCCTGTGCGAAGATTTGGCCGATGACCTCGACCGAGCTGGCCCTGTCCCGACGCCCCACCTGGCTGCGCGCCCTATGGCTGCTGGCCGGCGGCGTGTGCCTGTTGCTGGGCATTGTCGGCATCTTCCTGCCGCTGCTGCCGACCACGCCCTTCGTGCTGCTGGCGGCCTTCTGCTTTTCGCGCGGCAGCCGGCGCTGCGAGGACTGGCTGCTGAACCATCCGCGCCTCGGCCCCGTCGTGCGCGACTGGCGGGCCACCCGCGCCATCCCTTTGCGGGCCAAGCAGTTCGCCACTGCGATGATGGCGCTGAGCTCGCTCTGGGCCGCCTATGCGCTGCCGCTGGCCTGGTGCTGGGTGCCCGGGGCCTGCTGCACGGCGGTGGCAGCCTGGATGTGGTCCCTGCCTACTCGGCCTCGATCCCCGCCGCCTTGATGATGCGGCCCCATTTGAGGGCCTCCTCACGCTGGAACTGGGCCAGGCCCTCGGGCGTGGTGGTATAGGGCTCGGCGCCGCTGCTCTCGAAGAAGCTCTTGGCGGCCGGGCTCTGCACCGCCTTGGCCAGCAGCTCCTGCAGGCGCTGCACCACGGCCGGCGGCGTGCCGGCGGGCGTATAGGCGGCAAACCAATAACCCATGTCATAGCCGGGCACACCGGCCTCGGCGATGGTGGGCAGCTCGGGCAGCAGGGCCATGCGCTTGTTGATCGAGACGGCCAGGCCGCGCAGCTTGCCGCCGCGGATCTGCGGCAGGCCGGTGGCGGTGTCGGTGATCATCAGATCGATCTGGCCGCCCAGCAGGTCGGTGACGGCCTGCGGATTGCTCTTGTAGGGCACATGCAGCAGCTGCACGCCGGCCAGCTGCTGCAGCATCTCGCCGGCCACCCGGCTCGACGAGCTGCCGCTGCCGAAGCTGAGCTTGCCCGGTGTCTTGCGGGCCTGGGCCAGCAGCTCGGCGACGCTCTTGTAGGGCGAGGCAAGGTTGACGACCAGCACCTGGCCGCCCTTGCCCAGCGCGGTGATCGGCGTGAAGTCCTTGACCGGGTCATAGCCCAGCTTCTTGTACAGATGCTCGTTGGCCGCGTGCGTGGTGTTGGTCGTGATCAGCACCGTGTAGCCGTCGGCCGGGGCGCGTGCCACCGCCTGCGCCGCCAGCATGCCGCTGGCACCGGCCTTGTTGTCGACCACCACGGTCTGCCTGCTCTGCTCGCCCAGGCTCTGCCCCAGCGCGCGGGCCAGCTGGTCGGTGGCGCTGCCGGCCGCAAAGGGCACGACAAAGGTCAGCGGCTTGGCCGGGTAGGCCTGGGCCAGCGCCGCCGGGCTCAGCGACAGCGCGGCCAGCAGCAGGGCCAGGCGCTTGGAAGTCTGGATAGTCATGTTGCTTGTCTCCTTGTTGAAATTCTTCACATCGGCTCGGGCAGCAGCAGCGGCTGCAGGGCCGGGGGCACGGTCAGCTCCATGTCCAGCAGCCAGTAGCTCAAGGCCTTGCCATGGGCATCGAGGTTGAGGGCGCCGTTGACGCCGCCGTCCAGCACCTCGTGGAGCACCAGATTCATGGCCCAGAGCCGGGGCAGCAGATAGCGCTGAACGCCCTGCGGGCGGCGGTACGCGAAATGCGCGGCCACCGCCTCGGGCGTCAGCTGCTCGACCAGCAGCGGCCACAGCGTGGCATGCCAGGCGGTCACGCTGATATTGCTGCGGTTGCCCTTGTCGCCGCTGCGGCTGTGGGCCAGGCGGTAGAGCGGGACTTTCAGTTCATGGCTCATCGCTTGCCTCATTCCAGGAATTCAAACCAGGCCGGCGCGGCCTCGCGCGGCAGCAGGCAGGAGGCCAGCGCCAGGCGCTGGCGCAGCGCGGTGCGCACGCCGCCGCCGCCGGCCGGGCCGCAGGTGTAGAGGGCATTGAGCTCGCGGCACAGGCGCTCGGCCGTGGCCTTGTCGGCATGCTGGGCCGCGATGCGCAGGCGCACATCGCGCGCCGCACCCGCCGGCTGTGCGTCCAGCCACAGGCCGGCGTCATCGCCCAGCAGGCTGGCCACGCCGATCAGATCGACCCGCAGGGCCAGCTCGGGCAGGCGCTCGCGCAGCACCTGGGCCGCCAGCCGTGCGCGGCCCTCGGCGCGCGGGCCAGCGTAGGAGATCTCGCCCTCGGCCAGCCAGCCGCTGGGCTGGCAGACATTGACCTTGAGAGTGTCCGGTCGCGGATGGCCGCGCACGCCGGACAGGCGCACGCGGTCCGGCCCTTCCTCATGCAGCTCGGCCGCGCTGACATCGGCGATCACATCGGGGGTCAGATAGGCGGCCGGGTCGTGCAGCTCGTAGAGCAGCTGTTCGGTGACGGTGTGGCGGTCAATGCGGCCGCCGCTGCCGGGCGGCTTGGTGATGACGCAGCCGCCGTCGGCATCGATCTCGGCAATCGGGTAGCCCAGCTGAGCAAGACCCGGCACATCCTTGTAGCCGGGGTCGGCGTAGTAGCCGCCGCTGACCTGGGCACCGCATTCCAGCAGATGGCCGGCCATCGTGCCGCGCGCCAGCCGGTCCCAGTCGTCCGCTGCCCAGCCGAAGTGGGCCATCGCCGGACCCAGCACCAGCGCCGGGTCGGCGACCCGGCCGCAGACGACGATCTGCGCGCCGGAGCGCAGCGCCTCGGCGATCGGTGCCGCGCCCTGGTAGGCATTGGCCGAGACCCAGGCCGAGCTGTCGGCCTCGCCCAACGCCTTTTCGAGCAGGGCGCGCTGGGCCGGGCCGCTCAGGTCATCACCGAGCACGATGGCGATGCGCGGCGGCGCCAGGCCCAGCTCGGCGGCCAGCGCGCGGATGCGCCGTGCCGCGCCGCGCGGATTGGCGGCGCCGAAATTGCTGACGATGGCGATGCCGCTGGCCAGGCAGTCGGCCAGCACCGGGCGCAGCAGTTCGTCGAGCATCGGCTCATAACCGCCCTCGGGGTCGGCGCGGCGCGCCAGCTGGGCCAGCGCCAGCGTGCGCTCGGCCAGGGTCTCGAAGATCAGCACGCCCGGCCCGCCGCAGGCTTGCAGCTCGCGCACCAGAGGCAGGGCGGCATCGCTGCGGTCGCCGGAAAAGCCGGCGGCCGAGGCGACACGCAACACAGCAGGTCTTATCGCATCCATGGCAGCGACTCTAGGCTCGGACGTCTGAGCTGTGAATTCGATTGTTCAGATCGGTTATTCTGAAATTCAGATGAATGACGATCGCGCTTTCTCGGCCAGCATCTCCAGCCGCCAGCTGCAGGCTTTTGTTGCGCTGGCGCGGCTGCGCAGCTTCACCCAGGCCGCCGTGCACTGCCATCTGTCGCAGCCGGCCTTCAGCGCGCTGATCCAGGGCCTCGAGACGGCGGTCGGCGCACGCCTGTTCGAGCGCAGCACCCGCCATGTCGCGTTGACGGTGGAGGGTCAGGTGTTCGAGCGCAGCGCTGCGCCGCTGCTGGCCCAACTGGGTCAGGCCCTGGCCGAGGTGCGCGACCATGCCCAGCTGCGCCGCGGCCAGGTCTCGCTGGCCTTGCTGCCCTCGCTGGCGGCGGGCTGGTTGCCGGGCCTGCTCAGCGAGTTCCGCGCCGCCCACCCGGGCATCGCGCTGCAGGTGGCCGATGTGCTCAGCGAGCCCTGTCTGCAGCGGGTGCGCGAGGGCCAGGCCGATTTCGCGATCGCCGCGGTGCGGGCGGATACGCTCGAGCTGCGCGCCGAGCCGTTTGCCAGCGACCGCTTCCACCTGGTCTGTCCGCTGGGCCACGAGCTGCTGGCGCGGCCCAGCCTGAAGCCGCGCGATCTGCTGCCCTTTCCCTTCATCCACCTGGCCCGCCACAGCAGCGTGCGCCAGCTGCTGGACGCGGCCGTCCATCCCTTGCAGCTGCAGACCCTGATGGAGGTGGAGCAGCTGGCCACCGTGATGGGCATGGTGCGCGCCGGGCTGGGCCTGTCGGTGGTGCCGGCCTTCAGCCTGTTTCATTTCAGGCAGCCGGAACTTGCCACCCGTGAGCTGCGCTGGCGAGGGCTGGCGGACCGGCAGCTGTTTCTGGTGCGGCGGCGTGACCGGGAGCTGAGCACGGCGGCCCGGGCCTTGTACGAGCTGCTGTTGCGACGCCGGCCTTAGAACAGATCCTGGCTTTCCAGCCGGGGCGCGGCGGCCTTTCGAAGCGGCCTGGGTACCGCCTGGGCGTCGCCAGGTCGCGACAAGCCGCCGATCCGAACGCCCAGCAGCCGCAGCCGCCGGCTCAGATCGACCCGTTTCAGACAGCTGCCGGCCGCATGACGAAGCGCTGCGAAGTCGGCGATCGGCGCATCCAGGGTCAGGTCGCGGGTCACGGTGACAAAACCCTCGAAGCGCAGCTTGATGCCTACCGTCCGGCCCTGGTAGCCCTTGCGTTCCAGATCACGGGCCAGCTGTTCGCACAGCCGGCTGAAGATGGCGGACAGTTCGGCGCGGTCATGCACCGCATGCAGATCGCGCTCGAAAGTGGTCTCGCGGCTGATCGAGACCGGTTCGCTGTGGGTCACCACCGGCCTCTGGTCGCGGCCGTGGGCGGCCTCGTGCAGCCAGCTGCCGTAGCTCGTGCCGAACTGGCTGATCAGCATCGCCGGATCGGCGGCGGCGATCTGGCCGACGGTCTCCAGGCCCAGGGTGGCGAGCTTGGCGGCGGCCTTCGGGCCGATGCCGTTGATCTTGCGCGCCGCCAGCGGCCAGATGCGGGTCGGGATCTCGCTGGCCAGCAGGATCGTCAGCCCGTCGGGCTTGTCCAGCTCCGAGGCGATCTTGGACAGCAGCTTGTTGGGGGTGATGCCGATCGAGCAGCTCAGGCCGGTGGCCCGCTGCACCGAGTTCTTGATATCGCGCGCCACCGCGCGCACGCCGCCCAGCGGGTCGTGCCCGACCGGCTCGCGGATGCCGGCGACCTCGCTGAGGTCGATATAGATCTCGTCGATGCCGCGATCCTCGATCACCGGTGCTATCTCGGCCACGGCCGCCTTGAACAGGCGGGAGTACTTGCGATAGGCGTCGAAGTCGGTGGGCAGCAGGATGGCGTCGGGCGCGCGCAGTGCTGCCTTCATCAGGCCCATCGCGGAGAACACACCCAGATCGCGCGCCGCATAGGTCGAGGTGGTGACGACGCCGCGTCCGGTGTAGTCGCGCAGCCGGGCGTAGCGGCGGGTGCCGTCGGCCAAGGTCTTGGGCTCATGGGCACGGCGGCCTCCGATCACGACGGCCTGGCCCTTCAGCTCGGGATAGCGCAGCAGCTCCACCGACGCGTAGAAGGCATCCATGTCCAGATGCGCGATCAGGCGGTCGGGGAGGGCAGCGGAATCCGGTGGGCGGGCCATGCGGCGATTGTCAGGCGGCCCTGCTGACAACGCGAAGTCAGCAGCAGGCGCGGCTCACAACCAGACCCAGAGGCTGCGCAGCCAGCGAGGAACACGCAGCACGGGAGCCGGGCTGTAGGTCTGGCGATAGCAGGAACGCATGATGGACCCCTCGAATACTGTTGATGCATACAGTATACGAAGCCAGGCCCGGCTTGCCAAGCGTCTACGCGCAGCTGTTGTTGCCGCAAGAGCTGATGGCCGGGGTGGACTGGAGCGGCGGTCGACTCATCCGGCCGGTGCCGGTGTCGAAGCCCAGCTGGCCCATGTGATAGACCAGGGCCGCATCCATCATCTCGGCATGTGCGGGAAACCAGCCGATCAGCTCCGGCAGCAGCCGACGCAGCGGTTCCAGGTCTTGCTGCGCATGGGCATGGATCTGCACCTGGCGCATCAGGTCCAGCACCATCGCGTGCTGGCGGGCATGGCAGTTGTCGGGCGCGAAGCCGGTGGCTGCCATCCAGCCCTCTTCCATCGCGAAGTGGGCCTCGGTATGGGCCAGCAGCTGGGCATACAGGGGCAGGGGATCGGCAGCCCCCTGGGCAAGCAGGGCGGCCAGCGCGTTCAGCAGTTCGACGAACTCCTGATGGGTTCGATCCAGCTGGGGGTGGTCGAGAGCGAGGTCGTCGCTCCAAGTCAGACTGTTCATGGCCGCCAGCCTAGCCCGACCCTGTCGGGTCGGACTTGCGCTGGCTCAAGATCAGGCGCCGAGCCGGGCGCGATGCCGCGCCACCTGGGCGCGCACCTGGGCCGGCGCGGTGCCGCCGAGGATGTTGCGGGCGTTCAGCGAGCCGCGCAGCGACAGCACCTCGAACACATCGGAGGCTATGCGGGCATCGAACTTCTGCAGCTCGGCCAGCGGCAGCGCCGACAGATCGACCCCCATGCCGATGGCCGTCTTGACCGCATGGGCGACGATCTCGTGCGCGTCGCGGAAGGCCAGGCCCTTCTTGACCAGGTAGTCGGCCAGATCGGTCGCGGTGGCATAGCCCTTCAGCGCGGCGCGCTCCATCGCCTCGGGCTTGACCGTGATGCCGCCGGCCATCTCGGCAAAGATGCGCAAGGTGTCCTTGAGCGTGTCGACGGTGTCGAACAGCGGCTCCTTGTCCTCCTGATTGTCCTTGTTGTAGGCCAGGGGCTGGCCCTTCATCAAGGTGATCAGGCCCATCAGATGACCGACCACGCGGCCGGTCTTGCCGCGCGCCAGTTCTGGCACATCGGGGTTCTTCTTCTGCGGCATGATGGACGAGCCGGTGCAGAAGCGGTCGGCCAGGTCGATGAAACCGAAGCTCTGACTCATCCACAGGATCAGCTCCTCCGACAGGCGCGAGATGTGCACCATGATCAGGGAGGCGGCGGCCGTGAACTCGATCGCGAAGTCGCGATCCGAGACGGCGTCCAGGCTGTTTTGGCAGACCTCTTCCATGCCCAGGGTCTTGGCCACGCGCTGGCGATCCAGCGGGTAGCTGGTGCCGGCCAGCGCGGCCGCGCCCAGCGGCAGGCGGTTGACGCGGCGGCGCGTGTCGGCCAGGCGCTCGGCATCGCGGGCGAACATCTCGACGTAGGCCAGCAGATGATGGCCGAAGGCCACCGGCTGGGCCACCTGCAGATGGGTGAAGCCGGGCAGGATGACCTCTGCATTCTTCTCGGCCACCTCGACCAAGGCCAGCTGCAGCGCGCTCAGCAGCGCGTTCAGCTCGTCGATCTCGCCGCGCAGCCACAGCCGCACATCGGTGGCGACCTGGTCATTGCGGCTGCGCCCGGTGTGCAGGCGCTTGGCCGGAATGCCCACCAGCTCGGTCAGGCGGGCCTCGATATTCAGATGCACATCCTCGAGGTCCAGTTTCCACTCGAAGCTGCCGGCCTCGATCTCACCGCGGATCTGGGCCATGCCCCGCTCGATCGCGCCGTGGTCCTCGGCCGACAAGATGCCCTGGGCTTTCAGCATCTCGGCGTGGGCCAGGCTGCCCTGGATGTCGGCAGCCCACAGGCGCTTGTCAAAGAACACGCTGGCGGTGTAGCGCTTGACCAGCTCGCTCATCGGCTCGGAGAACAGGGCGGACCAGGCTTGGGCTTTGTTGGCGAGTTGGTTGTCTGCGGGCTGGGACATGGTGGGATGGCGGCAGGGCCGGCCCGCATCGACGCGAGATCGGCCTGGAGCAAAATAGGGAAAACGCGATTCTATCGAGGGGCTGGCAGACGATGGCGGGACGACATGAGCATGACTGGTCCGACAGTCGCAACCTGACCAGCGTGCTGGGCCTGGCGCCGCAGCCGACCGAGGCCCAGCGGTTCTCACCGTTGTTCGACGCCCAGCGGGTCTTCGATGTCTGCCATGTCGGCCTGGTGCTGCGTGCCGTGCTGGGCGTGCAGCTGCTGCTGGCGCTGGGGCTGGCGCTGGGGGCCCGCGATTTTTCCCAATGGGCGCTGTGGATGAGCAGCGGCACCGTGGTGACGCTCAGCGGCGTGCTGCTGTGGCTGCTGCTGGTCTGTGGCCTGCGGCGCCTGCTGGCGCGCTGGCGCGAGCCCTGGCAGTGGCTGGTGGTGCTGAGCCTGGGGGCGCTGTGCGCGCTGGGGGGCTGGCAGCTGCTGAACCTGGCCAGCGACGAGGCCAGTGGCTGGTTTCGCCTGCTCAGCGTGGCGCTGGCCGGAGGCGCCACCGCCGCGATGCTGCTGTACTGGCTGAAGCTGCGCGAGCGCACGCAGCGCCCGGCCGATGCGCTGGCCCGTCTGGTCGAGCTGCAGTCGCGCATCCGGCCGCACTTCCTGTTCAACACGCTGAACACCGCGATGGCCTTGGTGCGTGTCGACCCGCAGCGCGCCGAGGGGGTGCTGGAGGACCTCAGCGAGCTGTTTCGCGTGGCGCTGGCCGAGGCCGATACCGTGGTCAGCCTGGAGGCCGAGGTCGAGCTCGCGCGGCGCTATCTGGACATCGAGCAGATCCGTTACGGCGAGCGCCTGCGGGTGCAGTGGCAGCTCGACCCGGCGGCCGCCGGCGCCCGGGTGCCGCCGCTGCTGCTGCAGCCGTTGGTCGAGAACGCGGTGCGCCATGGGGTCGAACCCAATGACGGCGGCGGCGATGTGCAGGTGAGCACGCGCGCGCGCGGCGCCGAGGTCGAGATCCTGGTGGTCAACACGGTCGGCGCCAAGGCCAAGCAGGCCGGCCACGGCCTGGCGCTGCGCAATGTGCGCCAGCGTCTGCGTCTGATGCATGATGTGGCCGCCCGATTTGAGGTGAGCCAGGAGGCCCAGCGTTTCACGGTGCGCATCCTGCTGCCGCGCTGAGCCCATTGCCATGCATACACAGCCCGCTTTGAAAGTCCTGTTGGTTGATGACGAGCCGCTGGCGCGGATGCGCCTGCGCGGCCTGCTGGAGGCCTGCGACGAGCCGCGCGCCGAGGTGGTGGCCGAGGCCGGCACCGCCTCCCAAGCCCAGGCCTGGTTGAAAGATCATGGCTGCGATCTGGTGCTTCTTGATGTGCAAATGCCCGGCCCGGACGGACTGCAGCTTGCCGAGGCCTTGCGCGAGCTGCCGCTGCGGCCGGCGGTGGTGTTCGTCACCGCCTATGCCGAGCATGCCCTGCGGGCCTTCGAGCTCGATGCGATCGACTACCTGACCAAGCCGGTGCGGCGCGACCGCCTGCAGGCCGCGCTGGCACGGGTGGCGCAGCGCCTGGCCGAGCGGGCGGCGGCGCGCCGCGAGCCCGGCGAAAGGGCGGCTGAGGCCGAGGTGATCTCGATCAATGACCGCGGCCGCCTGCTGCGCATCCCGCTGTCCGAGGTGCTGTACCTGAAGGCCGAGATGAAGTATCTGACCCTGCGCACCGCCAGTCAGAGCCTGGTGATGGACGGCAGTCTCTCGGAGCTGGAGCAGCGCCTGGGTGAGCGCTTTTTGCGCGTGCATCGCAATGCGCTGGTGGCCAAGGCGGCGGTGCGTGAACTGGAGCGCCATGCGGCGACCGATTTCGGCGAGCTCGATGGCGGCTCGGCGGATGGCGGCGAAGGGGCCGAGGGCTGGGCGGTGCGCATCGCCCATGTCAACGAGTGGCTGGCCGTCTCGCGGCGCCAGGTGGCGGCGGTGCGCGAGGCGCTGGCGGGGCACAGGGACTGAGCCCGGCGCCCGCGGCCCACTCAGGCGTAGACGTTCAGCTGGGTGCCCAGATTGCCGCTGGTGGCCAGCGGCGGCTGCACCGAGGCCAGCAGCGCCATCGCGCCCTGGCCTTGCAGGTTCATCGCCTGCTTCAGCACCAGCAGCTGGGCGCTGGCTTGCACCGAGCCGGCCTGCGAGCTATGCAGATTGTTGATCAGGGATGTGGTGTTGATGTCCATGGCGCCTCCGAGCCCTGTTTATCGGCCGCTGGCCCGGCAACTTGAGGGGCGGGAATGCCGAAGACCTGGCGCAGATAGGCCAGAAAGGTCTGGTCGTCGCACATGGTCTTGCCGGGGCTGTCGGACAGCTTGGCCACCGGCTGGCCATTGGCCTGGGTCAGCTTCATCACGATGTGCAGGGTGCGCAGGCCCATATCGTTGGACAGCGAGGTGCCGATGCCGAAGCCCAGCTGGGTGCGGTCGGCGAAATGCCGGTACAGCTCCAGCGCCTTGGTGATGTTGAGGCTGTCGGAGAACACCAGGCGTTTGGTGTGTGCATCGATGCGCAGCTTGGCGTAATGGGCCAGCGCCTTCTCGCCCCACCAGACCGGATCGCCCGAGTCATGCCGCAGGCCGTCGAAGAGCTTGGCGAAATAGAGATCGAAATCGGCCAGGAAGGCATCCATGCCCACCACATCGGTCAGCGCCACGCCGAGATCGCCGCGGTACTCCTGCACCCAGGCCTCCAACGCCGCCTTCTGGTGGTCGCGCAGGCGCACATCCAGGGCCTGGAAGGTCTGCAGATACTCGTGGCACCCGCGAGTGGGAGTGCTATGGACATCAAAAAATCCCAGGCGCAGCAATGGTTTACGGAAACTCCGTGATGTCCATGACTTGCGTTGTGCTGGCGTTCCCAAGTTGTCCATGAAGACGGCGATGTCCATGGCACGAGGGGCTGAGATATTCAGGCTGAAGGAGTTGTTTTGCGCAATTTTTGCATCTCACAGGGCAGCCTCGTCACGATGCAGAGCTTATCCCGTTGCCGCATTTTTTGATCAGAGCCGCGCCTCGGCAAAGAGTTCGGTTGCCGTCATTTCCATCGCGTTCGTCATCCGAAGGATCGACACGATCCCCGGGTTCTGTGCACCGCGCTCGATGCTGCTGAGGTACGACCGGTCAATGGCTGCCATATGCGCAAGCTCTTCCTGGGAAATTCCGCGCTCTTTACGCGCGGCGCGAATCGCTACTCCGAGCGCTACTAGCGCAGGGTCGTTCGCATGTCGTGGCGAGGCAATTGGCATCCGGGAATGGTTGCCATATGATGCCAATCACACCACGGATGATCTTCCACATTTGTATCGCGTGCGAGCACTTATCGTCGACGCATGAGTAGCGCCAAATACATGCAAGAAAGCCTGACGATCACAGAGGGCCAACGGGAAACGCTGGCTTCCAATAAGAAAATCGCCTCGGCCGACAACCGTGAGAGTTGGCTGGCCGCGCCTTGGAGATGGTCCTGCATATTGCTGGTCTGTCTTGCTCAACGCGACTTGCAGCCTTCGGACAGGTTGCTCCTGGTTGCCCCCAACACTGCGGGCCTTCAGCTCCTGGGCGAAATCGATGCCGAAATCGAGTCCATCTCGGTTCTGATCCCTCCGGAGAATGGCGATGGCTCGCCACGGGTCGAGTTGGTGCAAAAAATAGCGCCTTGGCATGGCGTATCGCTGGGCGATACCAGAACAGCCCTTCTATGTGCCTCTGGGAACGTCTTTCTGGCTGGCGAGGCAGACTTTCAGTTGGTGGAGGACAGCGAGGCGTATTGGTCGGTGGGACGTAGGTATCGGGCATAGACTCGTCGCGAGCGAGCGAGCGGGCATCGAGAGACTTTTGCGGCTGAGTCCCGTAATAGGCCGCTGAAGCGCACACCGATCATTCACTGACCACGGCGCCAATTGATCGCTGCTGACTCAAGACCAGTCCTTAGATATGGACGGCTCAGATGGCCGATCGGTGTGTCGCCATGGATCACTTATGTTGCATGGCTGCTCTCATCCGAGCAACGGTGACCATAGGCGGATCTGAGTCATTCGCCGGCGAAGGCCCTAGCAGCCGCTTCCGCCGCAACCGAACGTTCGAGGGCAAGCGGCACTTACGACCGAAGTGCTGCCCAAACCGACTGCTCAGTCAACAGCGCCAGTAATCTAAGCGCGAGCGACGGAAGATGCGTGAAGTGATCGAGCGCATGCCCGCTGATTGGTATCCTCAATCCTAAAACCAAGATTGAGGAGGATAAGTATGTCGTGGACCAAAGACCGGCCCTTTCAGGCGTTGGCATTGACCGGCGGAGGCTATCGCGGCCTGTTCACGGCGCGTGCGCTGCAGGAGATGGAAGACCACATCGAGGAGCCCATCGGCCGTCGGTTTGACCTGTCCTATGGCACCTCGATCGGCGGCATCATCGCGCTGGCCGTGGCGTTCGAAGTCCCCATGCTGAAGGTCGTCCAGGCCTTCGAGCATTCGGGCGAGAAGATCTTCCCGCCGCGGGACAAGCCAAAGGGCAAGATCGGCAAGGGCTTGGACATCTGGCGGCATTGGGATCAGCCTCGGTACCGGACACAGGCCCTGCGCGACGTGATCACGAGCCTCATTCCTGAGGACGCCACCCTCAACGACGCCATTCACGCCGTCGGCATCCCTGCGGTCAATGTCACCAGCGGAAAGCCGCAGGTCTTCAAGACCCGGCACAAGGCGGAGTGGACCCGCGACTGGAAGTACAAGGTGGTAGACGTGGCCCTGGCCACCTCGGCCGCACCGACGTTCTTCGAGCTGGCGGAGCTTGACGGCCAGCGCTACGCCGACGGTGGCCTGTACGCCAACGCACCGGACCTGCTGGCGCTGCACGAGGCAGAACACTTCTTCGGCGTGCCCAGCGAAGCCGTCCGCATCCTCAGCGTCGGCACGACGACCAACATGTACTCCCTGTCGTTCGAGTCAGGCCGCGAGCTTGGCATCCAGGGTTGGATGGATGACAACCGGCTCTTCTCCGTCACGATCTCGTCGCAGCAGCAGTTGGTGGACCAACTGATGCAGCACAAGCTGAAGGACCGGTATTTCCGGCTCGACGCGTTGCCATCCAACGAGCAGGCCAAGGACCTCGGTCTAGACGTCGCGACCGAGGCTGCGCGGCGCACGCTGATGGCCTTGGGCAAGAAGGCGGCCAGCGATATCCTCAACACGAAGCTGGCGCCATTCCTGAAACACGAGCCCCAGATGACCCTGTTCCGGGGCGGCTGAGGTGGGCCGCGCCAGCTCTCTGTTCAACGGCGCCGGTGAACAGACCCTGATCAGCCGCGTCAGCCCCACGACGCGGCAGCGCGAGTTCCTGCAGAACAGCTGGAACTTGCTGGCTGAGTACCTCAAGGTGTCGCTCAAGGCGAAGCACGGCTACCCGATCTCGACGTGGCTCCAGGGCTCCTACAAGTACGGCACGCTGATCAAGCCCGTCCACCCCGGCGAGGAATACGACGTCGACCTCGGCGTCTACTTCGGATGGGGCAAGGGCGAGAACATCGAGCCAACGGCCGACCAACTGCGTCGCTGGGTGCAGCAGGAGCTCGTCGACTACCGTGGCCAGTGTGCGGACATCCGGTCGGTAGCGGAGCCGCCTAAGGAGCGGTGTTCGCGGGCGTCGTACCAACATCAGTTCCACATCGACACCCCGGTCTACCACCTCAACAGCGACACCGACAAGCGGCGCCTGGCCTGCCTGACCAAGGGCTGGGAGGCCAGCGACCCCAAGGCCTTCTACAAGTGGTTCCGGGACGCACTGACGGGGGACGAGCGCGAGCAGGTGCGCAGACTGATCCGTTACCTCAAGGCCTGGGCCGCCCTGTCGTTCGACGACATCCCCGACTCGCGTCCGTCCTCGATCTTCCTCACGGTCCTGGCCACCGAGGCCTACCCCGACATCGGGCTCGCGCTCCTGCTCGGTGTCGCCGATGACGATGCCCTGATCTCCATCATCAGGACCATGCACGGACGGCTGAACCGCAATCGCAGTGTTCAGAACCCAGCCACCAAAGCCGAAGAAGACCTCAACCGCATGAGTGAGGAGGCGTGGGCCGCGTTTTTGCCGAGGCTCGATGTGCTGCTGGACATCGCGGAGCGCGCCGCAGAGGCGGCCGATGAGGGCTCGGCGGCGCTGATCTGGAGCGAGGTGTTTTCTTTCTTGATGCCGCTACCGAACGTGGATGAGGTCGAACTGGTGGACGAGCGCACCTCACGGTCGCTCATGCAGCTGCCCGACATCGACATCACGGTCTACACAGGCACCGGCATGAATCGCCGCTTTGTGGCCACCCACCGCAACCAGGTGGCCGGGGTCGCCAAGGGCTGCACGCTGGTCTTCACGATCGCCAACCCTCACATCGTCCCGCAGTTCGCCACCGTCGAATGGACGGTACGCAACAAGGGATTGGATGCCGACGCCTTCAGCGACCTTGGCCATCGCAAGATGGGGATGCGGCTGCTGCAGTCGGAAGAGCGTACTCGCTACCTCGGTACGCATCACATGGACTGCATCGTGCGCGTCAACGGCCAGGTCTACGCCGCACGGCGGGTGCCGGTCACCATCCGCGACGTTCAGCACCACGTCCACGCCCCCGCAAAGCCGTCGTACACGCGGTTGCGCATGAAGCGTCGGCGATGATCCACATCGAACTGGCCTGAGTGGAGTTGCGGCTACATGAAGCGCAGGCGCTGCACCCTACGTGCTCATTCGATGTAAGGACTGAGCAGTTCTCGATGGCCGTTACCGTGCGCCAGCTCCACGTGAAGGCCATGTCTACCAACGATGACGGCCAGCAGCGGTCGCTTGTCGGCCCTCTTTTTGGCCAGCTTCCGCCACTCGTTCAGATCGATGCCTGAGGGGGCGGGGATGTCTTGCGGGTGCGTGTGCCACTCACCGATGTAGCGGGTGGTGCCAGCGCTTTGGCGCCACTGGCGTCTTGCCACCGCGCGGTGGCCGAACGGCAACCGTTCAAAGAGATAGCGGAGCTGACGGTCCAGGCGCGTGGGCGTTGTCGCCACGGTGACGAGCAGGCCGCGCTCGTGGACAGTCCCCAGCAGCACGCCGCCGCTCTCCGGGAGGTCGCCCACCTGGACATTCCTCTCGAACACACCGCGGACTTCGTCGGAGAAGTTCAGCAGCAGGCTGCCGTCGGCCAGCGTCCAGTCGCTCACGTGGCGCATGCGGGGCATCCTTCGTACCTTTGGGGCGAGGAATCCTTGAAGTGGGCAGCGCGTTGTTGATCGAGCACGCGCGTCCTGAAGCTGGGCGACTCGGCGCCGTCCAACCAGGCCTGCACCATCTCCATCGCCAGCGCGGCCGCCTGCACGGACGCGGCGGCAGGAAACGGGACGTAAAGTCCTTCGCAGCCATGTCCCTTCATGATGACCTCCGGCGGCACGTCGAACACGCGGTATTGGTCCTTCAGGGGCGGCTGTGACACGCATCGCGCACAGGCGAGTTCAGGCTTGGCCTTCATCAGGGCGCGGACGGCGGCGCCAGCCCCCTCCACCCAGGTCGACAGGAACGGCACCTTGTCGGCGTACTGCCACGTGAGCCAGTCGGTCAGGCCCTGTTCCCCGGTGGCGTCGATCAACAGGTCCAGCGGCCCCAGGTTCGCATCCTTGACATCCCCGACCACGGCCACCGCGTCGATGCCTGGCGCGACGCGCTTGAGTTCCTCGCACATCGCCTCCGCTTTCTTCTTGGTGAGTGCATTGAAACCGAGCCGATGGCGTCCGAGGTTGCCTGGCTCAAGCGATCCCATGTCCACCAACGTCAGCTTCCCACCAACCGTGCCCGCGCCGGCCTTCGCCAGCATCTCGGCGAGATAACCACCGATGGTCCCGCACCCGACCAGCCCGACCTTGAGCCCGGCGAGGGTCTTGGAGCCGGGGAGGTTGCGCTCGGCAAGGTACGGGTCATCGATGCGGCACACGGAGATGTGGTGGACTGGCAGACGGTAGAGGATCTCGCGCAGCGACGGCTTGTTGCCTGCGCCTGCGGGATCGCGCTTGAGGTCCACCTCGATGCCGTACTGGACCTGCGGCGAGTCGATCAGGACCAACACGCGCGTCGCCTTCACCCGGAACATCTCCATGAGGCGCTGCTCGATCTTCTTGCTGCACCTCGGGTCCAACGTGTTCTGCCACTTCAGGAACGTCTGGACGGTCTTGGGCGGCCAGCTTTCCTGCAGCGGCATCGGCCTTACCTTGGTGCGCACGCGAAACGCTGACAATTCGACCTTGGGCAGGCCCAGGCCAAAGGCTTCTAGCTTTGCGTGGGTGCGCGTCTCGTCGTCCGTGACGATGCTCGTCTTTCCACCGAACGTGTAGGCGTCCAGACCGCCGGGCCGGCGCTCGTCGACGTCCAGCATGCACCAGTTGCTGCCCCAGGTGATGTGGAATTCCTCCGCCAGATCCTCGACCATCTTGCCGGCCAGGATGTCTTCCAAGACCTGCTCAGCTCGGTCGAGGCAGACCATCGTCTGGCGGATCGGGTCGAAGAAGTCGAAGATGACCGAGCCCAACGCCAGGTAGCACAGATACCCGCTCGCGCTGAGGTGTGGCTGCAGTTCAGGACGTCCCGGCGGAACCGGCGTCAGCCAAACACGAGGAAATTCATCGAGCGCGGGCGAGACAGCCAGCTCACAGGGGTAGTTCTTCGCCTTCAGACGCAGCTGGCCGGCGAACCTCATCCAGCCGCGCCCGTCGCGCTTCAAATACGAAAAGCCGCGCTGGTGTAGCGCGGCTGTCAGGTCCGGGATTGCGACCTTCTCGAATTTCATCCGGCGCGTGTCCGCCCGACCAGTTCGTTCGGGCCGGCGATCGCCGGGGAGGAAGCGATGGCGGCGGCCACACCCGAAGCCACCGCGCCCACCTTCACGCGGTCGGGGCGGTCAGGGAAGCGCGGCCCGAATAGCCCCTGCAGCCAGGTGCACGCCTGCTCGGCGCTGCCGGCATCCAGGGCCGCCTGGAGTCGGCGGCCCAGATCCTCAAACCGCAGCGCCGCCTGTTCGACCAAGTCCACTTCATCGCTGACCGAACGCAGCCGGTCGGTCAGCGACTCCTTCGAGTTGATCGGGTTGCTGACGCCCTTGCGCAGCGCCGCCGGCAGCTGCTTGACGACGTCGACCAGCGCCTGATCATCACGACGATCCTGCTTCACGAACAGCGGTGCCGCCGCCGCCATCAGCAGGATCGAGCTGGGGCCACCCGACTTCCAGGTCCAGTCGCGGTACGCCTTGATGTAGCGCACGACGCGGCGGAGCTGTTCGCCCCTGGTTTCGACCTGGTCGACGAACCACTCCTTAACCGGGCGGGGATCGGAGTGCATCCAACCTTCCTCGCGGTGGGCCAGCAGCACCTTCGTCTTGGGCAGATCTTCCCAGCTGTCCATCGCCGCTTCGGCGAAGTTGCGGATGCCATCGAGGGAAGCGCGCAGGGCGTTCTCCGCTTTGACGAGGGTCTCGAACTCGTTGTCCGGGATCGCGTACAGCGGGATGTCGATGTGCGCGAGGTCGCTGATCTCCACGCGGATACAGGTGGGCTTGCCAGAGAGCTTCCAGCCCTTCTCCTTGACGAGGTCAGCCAGCGCCTCCTCCGCCACGCCAAAGAAGACGTCCGCCGCGACGCTGGGGCTGTCGGTCTGGTTCAGGAAGCTGAGCGGCAGATAGCACCCGTCGTCGACGTCGGCCTGCTGGGGCCGCTGCGCCGGGGCGTTCAACGTTTTGTACGCCCAGGAGCCCTGGGTGAAAAAGCGCGGCTGCGGGACCTTGCCGGGATGACCTTCCGCCGCGTAGACCCGGGGGATTCCGTCGCGCAGCGCCATCCGGACCTCATGCTTGGCATCGGCGATGTCCTTGCGGTCGTTGTCGCGCAGGTTCAGGTTGCCGAAGAGGCAGGGTTCAAATTCGACTTCTGTGTAAAAAAGGGCGCTCAGGTTCAGCATGGGCAGATGGGCGTGAGGTGGACGGCACGACGCGCGTCCAGACGCGTCGCTTGCAGGTGCCGAGCCACCCGTGCCACCCTTCAGCCGGCAAGCCGGCTACTGCTCCAAAGCGTGCTGAGGATCTCGACCACAACACCAATGGTGACGACGTTAGGATTTTCAATAGCCGCGCTGACAATATAGGGTTGATACTTATAGAGTGCGGTGATCGTTCATCGATCAATCTGTCTTCAGCAACACATAGGCTACATCTATGATTGGTAGATCGTCAGGCTCGTGCCTGTATGGAGATCCTGCCTTTGCGTTCCCTCCAAGCATTCAGTGCGCTTCAGTTGCTGCGGCACGCCGCTCCCCGGCTGGCCAACGACTTCGTCGGGCTGGGCATCGTTTTTTACGATTCGCTGGCTGCGCTGCCGCACCTGCAGCTTGAAGTCTGTGGCAATGAGCGCTTCGAGCTCCCGATCGAGGGGCTAGAGCCCATCTGTGACGTGCTGGCCCGAACGGCGCGCCGGTCATCGCGCTGGCATGACGGCTTCCATTTCGTCCACGCGGGCTCTGCGTCGCTTACCCACCTCTGCCAGTTCATCGCGCCGCCGCTACCCGATCCGTCCGCAGGCCCGCCCCGGGCCAGTGGTGCCCGGCACATGACGGCGCTGTTGGCGTCGAATGTGGCGGGGATCGCCGCCATCGGGCTGCTGACCCACGAACGAGTGGCCTCTATCTACGAAGCCGGACGGCTGACCTTGAATGAAACCCTCTGATGCTGCCCGTAAGCCTGACCTACGCCGATCTTCTGCGGTTGTTCAAGTATTGCGGCTATGTCGTGCTGGTGGTGGCCGCCGCGATCCTCTTCTTCCGCCTGGCGGAACTGCAGGCGCACCCGTTGAAGGTCATCTGGCAAAGCGTCTCTACTGCGCTGGCCGTGCCGCCGCTGCTGATCCTGCTGCTTTCAAAGCTGCAGTGGAAGTACCCGAAGCTCGCCTGGCTCATGGACAAGCGCATGGTCCATGGACTGTGGTGGGGTGAGCTGAAGTCGGAGTTCAAGTCCTCCGAAGGTGCCGATCCGTTGCCGCCCATCCCGATCGCGTTCGTGGTCCAGCAGAGCTACTTCTTCCTGACGATCCAGTCCTACACGCCCGGCCAGCCAGCTCGCTCCACGCTGGAAACCATGATGGTGGAGCCGCGGAGCGCAATAGCGCAGCTTCAGTACGTGTTCGAGATGAGGCGGATGCAGGATGCCGAGGACAAGATCACCATCGGCTACGGCGACCTTCAGCTCACCTCCGGCGACAAGCGGTTGGAAGGCTACTACTGGACCAACTCGCCCACCCGCGGCCGCATTTCTCTGGACCTTGTGACGCGGGATTTCAACGGCATCGGCTCATTTGCTGATGCCCAGCAGGCCCGTGCCGAGTTGCGGAAGATCCCGGGCTCGGCTGTCGTTAAATAAATTCCGACTGCTTTCGCTATCGCTCAGTCTGTAACGGTCGGTAGCGTTGGCATTGCCAATGCAGTGGAGACAGCAGTCGGTTGACTGACTTGGTCTGGCTCTGCGCAGATAACGTCGGATGCTCGACCATAAGCGGTCAACGAGCAAGAGCAACCGACGCCGTACGGATGACTGCTACGCTACAAAGACCGTGCGTCAGTGCCGCCGCGGCGACGGACCGCAACCGCTGCGGAAAGGATATCAGCGTCGGTTTAGAGCTTGGCACCCGACGTCGCTCCCTTAGCCGCGCTATTTGCCGCCGCACTCGCCATGGACGCAAAGAACGCTCGACCTGCATCCAGATCCACGAGCTGGGCGCTGCCGTTGCCCATGCTCTTCACGCCGGCGGTTGAGATCACGCCGTAGTTGAGCCGGAAGACCTTGTTGCAGCCGTTCTCAAGGCGCATCGAGTCGCCCTGGTTGACACGGCCGAACGGCAGGGTGTTGTCGCTGCAGGCGCCCTGGTAAAGCTCGAAGCCCGTCAGCGTCTTGGTGCCGTCGCTCTTGCGTTGCCCGTTGATGAGGATGTCGAAATAGTCGTTGATGGGCGCAGCACCAGCGTACTTGCTGCTCATGTCGCCGATGGTCTTCTCATAGGAGTAGGTTGACGTCGTGTCGTCGCGCCAGATCGCCCAGACCTTGCCATCGTGGATCAGGATCTTGACGAAATCGTAGTTGCTCTTCTGCTCGGCAAACATATCGAAGCGGATGCCGGCGCGCATTGGCGCGCGGGTGATCGAGTTGGGCCAAGCGTAATCCGATATCTTCAACTTGATGGTGCGACCGCGGCTGTCCTTACTGCCATCTGGAAAGCGTTGCCTGATTGCCGCCACGGCTTGAGCTTCGGTCATGCCGAGTTTGACGCCGAGGACGTCGAAGTTCTGAATGGCGCCGGCGGTGTCCACCGCCTTGCTGACACCGGCATGGGCGGTGTTCAGCGCGGCAATGATGGCCGCAGTGGCTGCGATGCGGGCGAGTCGCATGGGGACTTTTCCGTTGTTGTTGGGGATCGAGTGGAAGGTGCAGCGGAAAGGGCGAGACGATTGCCTTGGCAGCGTAAAGTGCATGTGCTGTGGCCTCTATCGCATGGAGGCTGCGGGGGCTTGGTCGAGCGCCGTATGTACAGCCGCAGCGGCGTCATGCCTTTGCCCTGCCGGCCCAAGCTCAATGACCAGGCGCCAGGCCTTTCGCCGAGATTCGGACACCTCAAACGTCTGCCCGTAGAGAGTGTTGCCGTGCCTGGTCATGGCCAACGCCATACGTGCCGCGTGAAAATCTCCTGCATCGGCGTGCGCCGCAAACCCTTCGAAGGCTTGGCGCCAATGGCAATGCTCGTAGGCGGTCCAGGCGGTCCAGGCGGTGCTGATCGACGCGTTCTCGCTGAGAGTGAGCGGCATCCATGAGGACACCGAGCCATTGAGCGCCGGATTGGAGTCCTGCCGGGCAGCATCTGCGGCCGTTTGCAAGATGGCGTCCGGCGGCATCGGGCGCCAATCGGCGACGGATCCGTTGAGCGCGGGGTTCGTGTCGCGCTGTGACGCGATCGCGGCCTTGTCGAAAGTCAGCCGCACTGTCCCCGCGCGGGCGGCAGGTGGTGCGGCATAGATGTCCTGCGCGAGCAGCAGCCCAAGCGCTGCAAGCAAAGGCGTAGCGCAACGTCCTTCAATTTCCATTCTTTCCTCCCCAGGTAGAACGATCATCGGATAGCTCTATCCGTGCTGTTTGTTATTCATCGAGTTCTTCATGTTAGTCCAAATGATACACAAAGAGCACCAAATGAATAACGGAAAGTGTAGAGAGGGAGACGCCCGAAATACATGCTTGGCCCATGTCCAAAGCCAAGCCGATCCCTACCGCCCGAGAGATATTTGCTCGCAACCTTCGTCGAGCTCGGCGTTTGAAGGATGAGACCCAAGAGGGTTTGGCGCTGGAGGCTGGCGTGTCGCGGGCCTATCTCAGCCGTGTTGAGCGCGGCACGGTCAACATATCTTTCGACAGCGCCGAGGCGCTGGCCAAGGCCATCGGCGTCTCCCTGCGGGACCTGGTCGATCCGCTGCAGTTTCAGGGTTTGGACGAAAGCTGAGGCGGTATGCCCGATGCCGACCACGCGACGCTGCAGCAGCAGGCCGCGCGTTTGCCCCAGCCTCCAATCATGCGGGGCTTGGTAAAGTGGTGCTCGGCGGCACCGCAAGGTGTTGCCCCTGCTTTTCCTCCCTGAGCAGGAGCCTCAGCGTGACGACAGCGTTAGGCTTTCCAGCCTCGGCCCATGGCCGGGGCTTTTTTCCATCTGGAGAAGAGAGGACCGGTGGCGCGACCAGGAGAAGCGGGGCAAGTCAGGCACTTGGCCCAATTGCTGTCAGGAGCCGCAATTGCGGTGTTGGACCGCAATTCACCGCAATTGCCGGGGAGGGGCGGGTGGCAAGCATGAGCCAATTGGCGGCGGGGCATCTCTTCGCTGCAGGGGCTGTTAGGCAGAGTCACCGTCGGAGCTGATGAAGATAACCATTGATGAGCACCGGGCCACACCGGACATATCGCTTGAAAGTTATGTGCGCCAGTGTCAGGTCAGCTTGGCCATCGTGCTGGAAGGCAAGGTCGCGATCTACCTGGATCTGAAGTTCTGGATCGCGCTGCGGGAGGCGGCGCTGGGGTGTTGCAAGGACAACTCCAGTCTTGAGTTCCTGGCCCTCTTGCGCAGGCTGGTCGCAGCCGACAAGGTCTTTTGTCCTATCAGCGATAGCGCGTTCATCGAGATCTTCAAGCAAAGCGATGCGTCAACCAGGCGCGCCACCGTCGAGCTGGTGGACGAGCTCAGTCAGGGCGTGACGTTGATACCGCTGGATCTTCGTATCGGTACCGAGATCGCTCACTTCATTCATGCAACGCTGACGCCGCTCAAGGTCTACCCGCTCCATCACCTCATGTGGACCAAGCTCAGCTACGTGCTCGGCTATACCCATCCAGCCTGGTCCTCGTTCGACCCGGCCAGCGAGCTTGCGATGCAGAAGGCGTTCTTCGACCACATGTGGACCATCTCACTGACTCAGATGGACGGCTTGATCGGTGAAGCTATGCCGGGCGCGTCGCAGCGTTTCGATGCACTCGCAGCTCAATTGAATGCCGCCAACCGGCAACACGCTGCCGAACTGCGAAGTTTTGAGCAGACCTACCACCTGGAGTTGTCAGGTGTGCTTGAACTCTATGCCGAAAGAGCGGCAGATGTTCTGAATCGCATGGCGCAGAGCCAGATCGGCGAATCCGCCAGCAGGGGCAGTGCTCAGTGGCAGGAATTGGAGCGGAACTGTACGAACCTTCTGATGGCGGCCTTCAAGAAGGACGTCACCAAAGATGCCTTGCGCACCATTCATATCAAGACCTGTCTTCATGCCAGTGTCCGCTGGGACAAGAAGCGTCAGTTCAAGGCCAATGACTTCTTCGACTTCCAGCATGCTGCTGCCGCGGTGGGCTATTGCGACGCGTTTTTTACCGAGCGCTCGCTGTGCGCAATGATCCGGCGGCCGGATGTCGCACTTGATAAGCGATATAAGTGCCACGTCGGCTCCACGATGGCCGAGGCCCTTGCCTTTGCACGGGCGCTGGATTTGATGCCTATAGAACGTTAATCCCCGGGACGAGGGCAGCGAATCGAAGTGCCATTTCATGGCGGTCGTCGGATCCCAGGTCCTGGTGCTGCTCATGCATATTCCGGTGTTGTTGATCACTCGGTCTACCTGACGTAAACGGCTCCCGGAGAGCTAGGGTTGGTCCTTGCTGACCCCGTAGCGGTGCTTTGCGCAGCGCTATACCCGCGTCGGCCCGTTGACCACGTTGCTGACGACAGCAATATGGTTGTTATCAAATCGGATCGGTGGTGCGTCGAGACGCCCATGCGGCGAGGAAATCAAGGCGTTCGTCCTCGCTCAAAATGGACGCAAACGGCGAACTGGACCTCATGGACTGCCCCTGTTCAGTGTCCGCTGTTGCCATAGCGAGCGCTTCATCAAGGCCTTTGTCGAACAATGCCAGCCATGCTGCCGCGTAGAGACGCGGGGCGCCGCCACTCTGGTCCACCATCCGGTCAAGCATGTCACGCGCTTTCGAGAACAGTCGCGGATCCGCCCGGATCTTCTGCGCCACCAGCTCGTGCAGGGCCAAACTCTTCAGATCGAGTTCACGCGGCGAGAACATGGGTGTCAGCTTGCTCGGGATCGAGCTCCGACATGATGCATTGCGGTGAATTGCGGCCGAACACCGCAATTGCACCTCGCGCAAGTCGTTGATTTCACTGCCCGACCCCTCGTGCCTCGGTTTCCCCGCGCCGACGAATGCGATGAAGCGCCGCCATCGCAGACTCGAGCGTTGAAGGTCGGGCACCGCCCTCAAGCATCAGACGCAAGTGCAGCTTGAAGTTGAGCTGAGGGTGCCGATCACCGCCTTCGGTAGACACAGGGTCCGCCGTCCGATCTTGGTTTTGCTCGTCAGGCTTCATGGGCGGAAAATACCATGCTTCCTCATGCCACGCATTAAATGCAGGGGCGTTCGTAAGTGGCTGTCATCATTCGCTGTCCTACCGTTCGTGCGCGAATGGGAGCGGATTTGGGCCGTCGGGAACGAAGATGCTGGGCTGGCTCATAGTCATTTCAATTGCCGACGGTGATGAGCCGGCAAAGCTGGATGGTGCAAACACGCTTGCAAGCTGGCGGTGCGGCATGGGCGGCCTCGACTGGATCGACAGACTCGTCCAACAGGGCCTGGCGAAGTTCGAGTCAGGCAACGGTTATCCAACTAGGTATCGTTCGACCGCGGCAGCGGTGCTGCCGGTCATCCGTGACGGCCGGGCGCCAGAGCATCGGGGCTTCGATGTCCTTGGCGACGACTACTTCACGCGCGCCGGATGGGTCGGCGATTTCACACACCATCCCGAACGCATCGCTATGCGCTCACCAACCGATCAAATCGTGATCGAAGCGTGGGATCAGTCGTAGATGTTCAGGCTCGTTCGCGTTGCCGTTGTCGAAGCCGCTTCGCATCGAGATGGAATCGACGGCCGTGTCGGGCCCAAATACCAGCGCGCAACCATTGCGCGAGGGAGCACCGTGCATCCTATGGGCAGGCCTGTCTTCGCGGGTCTTCAGCTCAAGGCCCTGTTGCTGGCAGATGAGCTTCGAACCGCAATCAGCGTGACTGACATGCTGCACTGGCTTGTTTGGCCTCGGAGGATGTCGCAAATGTAATCCAGCAGTGCGAGCCCTGACGGAGGGGGATTCCTAAAGTCAAGCCCAGGATGAATCGCTAAAGCATGTCGCGTCGATATGCCGATCATCTCAAGCCGTTAGGAGTCAACCATGAACCGTTCCTTCACTCATGTCGCCATCGCTTTTGGCCTGGCCATGTCCGCTACCGTGGCGAGCGCCGCAATGGACACCAGTACCCTGGCCAACGGCAAGTCGATCTATGGCGCAACGACCGCCGCATCGCAGACGGCCAAGGTCGTCGATGTGAGCAAGGTCAGCACGCTCAATATCGACTGCGGCGAGACGGTGACCTTCCGCAACGGCGACAAGAGCTTCAGCTGGAAGTTCGACGTGGTCGGTCACCGCGCAGTTGACCTGCAGGCCATTGCCCCGGCAGGCTTCAGCAGCAAGCCGCTGAAGGTCTATGTCGCGCGCAACGACGGCGAGCGGAACTGAGTTTCTCCGACCGCATGCCGCGCTGGTGTCAGGAGTTGACACCGGCCTTGCGGCGATGAACTGCGCCGACGTGGGTGTGGACGTCTGACGCTGGCCGTGGCGCCAGTTCGCCGACTTGGGGGTGATTCAGTTCTCGTAGGATCGCACAGGCCTGACCCGGGCTGGTGGACTGGCAGCGTGAGCGCAAGTCCCGCAGTTCGACCTCCAGCGCGCGTAGTTCCTGGATGCGCTTCGCCACATGGCCGATGTGATCATCCAGAACCTGATTCACCTCGCCGCAGTCGGCGCCAGGCTGGTCAATGAAGCGCAGCAGCGTTCGGATCTCGTCCAGCGCCATGTCCAGACCGCGGCAACGCCGGATGAAGATCAGCCGCTGCACATGGCTGTCGTCATAAAGACGGTAATTGCCCGCGCTGCGCCCGGGCGTCGGGATCAGCCCCTCACGCTCGTAGAAGCGGATGGTCTCGATCTGCGTGGCGCTCGCCACGGCCAGCTCGCCGATTTTCATGGGTGGCCTCGAATTTTTGCCATTGCGCTTGACTCTACACCGACTACAGAGTTTTTAATTCGGCCATGGACAAGACTCTGAACCCCTCTTCGGCCACTGCCGACGTGCCCGCAGCCTCCTGCTGCGGCTCAGCCTGCGGCACGGTCTCGCTCACCCCCGCGCCGGCTGAGCATGTGCAGCCCGGCTTGCATCGCTACCGCATCGCCAACATGGACTGCGCGTCCGAGGAGTCGGAGATCCGCCAGGCGCTGGAGCCCGTTGCAGGTGTGAAGCAGTTGCGTTTCGACCTGGGCCAGCGGACGGTGTCCATGGCCGCCGAGCCGGCCGAGTTGGCTGCGGCGATCGCGGCCATTGAGCGCATCGGCTACAAGCCCGTGCCCTTGGATGCACCAAGGGCAAGCGCCCCGGGCGAGCATGAGGACGGTGACGGCCATGATCACGATCATGTCGAATCGGGCTTGCCACGCTTGATCGGTGCGCTGGCTGTCGCCGTTGCGGCCGAAGCCGTGGCCTTCTTTGCGCCGGAGACGGCATTGCTCAAGGGCGTTCAGATGCTGCTGGCCGCCCTGGCGATCTTCCTGGCCGGATTCGGCACCTATCAGAAGGGGCTGCTGGCCCTCAAGGCCGGACGCCTGAACATCAATGCGCTGATGACGGTGGCGGTGACCGGCGCCTTTGTGATCGGTCAGTGGCCGGAGGCTGCCATGGTGATGGCCTTGTATGCCATCGCCGAGCTGATCGAGGCGCGGGCCGTGGATCGTGCTCGCAATGCCATCAAGAGCCTGCTGGATCTGGCGCCGCAAGATGCCGAGGTGCAGCAGGCGGGCGGCCAGTGGCAGCGCATGCCCACCGCGGCGGTCGCCGTGGGTGCTGTCGTGCGCCTGCGTCCCGGTGAGCGGGTGCCGCTGGACGGCGTGGTGACGGCCGGCAGCAGCGCCATCGACCAGGCGCCGGTCACCGGCGAAAGCGTTCCCGTCGACAAGACCGTGGGCGACGATGTCTTCGCCGGCACCATCAATCAGAACGCAGCCCTGGAGTTCCGCGTGACCGCGCTGGCCACGGACAGCACCCTGGCGCGCATCATCCATGCGGTCGAGGAAGCGCAGGCCACCCGTGCGCCGACCCAGCGATTCGTCGACCGCTTCGCTGCGATCTACACGCCGGGGGTGTTCGTGCTCGCCATGGCTGTGGCCCTGCTGATGCCTTGGCTGATGGGCTGGACCTGGATGGAGGCGGTTTACAAGGCCCTGGTGCTGCTGGTCATCGCCTGTCCCTGTGCCCTGGTGATCTCGACCCCGGTGACCGTGGTCAGTGGTCTGGCAGCGGCTGCCCGCCGTGGCATCCTGATCAAGGGCGGCGTCTACCTGGAGCAGGCCCGGTCGCTGAAGGCCGTGGCCCTGGACAAGACCGGCACCATCACGGCAGGCAAGCCCAAGCTGGTCGATGTTCAGATCGTGCGTGACGGCGCCGACCGGGCCGTAGTGGCGCATGCGGCATTGAGCATTGCCGGTCGGTCCGATCACCCGGTGTCCAAGGCTATCGCCGCCGGCTTGGCAGCGGAAGCGAGTGCCAGCGAAGTGGCCGAGTTTGCGGCCATCGTCGGCCGCGGCGTGCAGGCGCAGGTGAATCAGATGCCCTACGTGCTCGGCAATCACCGCTGGATCGAGGAGCGTGGCCAATGCTCGCCAGCCATCGAAGCGCTGCTGAAGCAGCATGAAGAGGCCGGCCGTACGGTGACCTTGCTGGCTGATGACGCCGGCGTGCTGGCCCTGTTTGCCGTGGCCGACACGATCAAGCCCTCATCGCGGGCGGCCGTCGCCGAATTGCAGACCATGGGTGTCACGCCGGTGATGTTGACCGGAGATAACCAGGCTACGGCCGAGGCCATCGCCCGCGAGGCTGGCATAGCGCAGGTGCGCGGCAATTTGCTGCCGCAGGACAAGCTCGAGGCCATCACCGAGATGCAGACCCGCTATGGTCCTGCCGCGATGACCGGCGATGGCATCAACGACGCCCCCGCGCTGGCCAAGGCCGACATCGGTTTTGCCATGGGCGGCGCCGGCACCCACACGGCGATGGAGGCGGCCGATGTGGTGGTGATGAACGACGACCTGCAGCGCCTGCCCGAGACCATCCGCCTGTCGCGCCGCACGCATGCCGTGCTCTGGCAGAACATCAGCCTGGCCCTCGGCATCAAGGCGGTGTTCCTGGTGGCGGCTGTGTTCGGCAATGCCAGCATGTGGATGGCGGTATTTGCGGACATGGGTGCCAGCCTGCTGGTGGTCTTCAACGGCCTGCGCTTGCTGCGCAGCAAGGCCTCATCGTAGGTCTGCAGTCACGGTGTTGTTCAGCGCTTTGGACCGGTCAGCCCAAGCTTCCCTGCCACCCGCTCCGTTTCGTGCACTGGTCATCGGCGCTAGAGCATCACGAGTCAATGCGCAAAGGACCAAGTGTTTTGAAGGCTGGTCGGTTTGGCTAAGCAAAAGCATGGTCAGATGAACGAGAATAGTTGTCATTACTGTTTTGGCTGACGATGAAGCGCTTGCTATTGATCCTGTGGGTTGGACTGTGTTCTTTTGGCTTTGCCCTCGCGCAAAGCCCGCCTGCTGCGGCGCACGAAGGACCGCGTCAGCTATGGCAGCTTCTGGACTATGTCGCCGTGGATTACGGTGGTGCGGTCGACAAGGGCGCCATCGTCAGTGAAACGGAGTACGCAGAGATGCGCGATTTCACCGCTAACGCGGTGTCCCAGGCTCGCCTCCTTCCTGCGCATGCATCCAAAGACGCGGTGGTCGCCGCTGCCAGCAAGTTGCAGGAGGCTGTCACCAACAAGGCAGCCGGCGCAGAGGTCGCGCGTCTGGCTCATGAAGCAGAAGCGCTGCTGGTCGCCGCATATCCGTTCCCCGTCGCCCCGAAGGCGCTGCCTGACCTCGAACGAGGTGCGGCGCTCTTCCAAGCCCAGTGCGCGTCCTGTCACGGCTCGGCAGGCGGTGGCGACGGACCACTCGCGGCCAAACTAGAACCGCCGCCGATCGCTTTCACGGACAGGGAACGTGCTCGGTCGCGAAGCCTTATGGCGCTCTACCAGGTTGTCTCCCAGGGCGTTACGGGCACGTCGATGCCGAGTTTTTCTGCACTGCCCGACGAGGACCGCTGGGCGCTGGCGTTCTTTGCCGGCACGCTTTCTTACGACGCCGGAATGCGCGAACGAGGAGGGCAACTGTGGAAACATGATGGAGCGGCCCGGAAGGAGTTTGCGGACCTGGCCGCTGTGACCACGGTCACCGAGGCGGCAGCGGCCGGCCGAATCGGACCTGACGCGGCTCGCGATCTGACCGCCTTCTTGCGCAGCCAACCCGAGGTGGCAACTGCGACCGGCAACGCCGGCGGACTGACCCTTTCCCGCACGCGCCTGGGCGAGAGTCTGGCGGCAATCCGCCAGGGCGACAAGCCGACAGCCACGCGGCTGGCGCTCTCCGCCTATCTCGATGGCTTCGAGCCGCTGGAGCCTTCCCTTGGCGCGCGCAACAAGGCGCTGCTGACGGAGGTGGAGAACGGCATGCTGGCCTATCGCTCGGCCATCGCCAATGGCACGCTTGCCCACGCCGAGGCCGCAGCTCAAAAGCTGGACTACCTCTTTGCAGAGGTGGAAAGGGAACTGGGTGGCGAATCGGCAGACCCACTCACCACCTTCCTGGGCTCGCTGACGATCCTGCTGAGAGAAGGCTTGGAAGCGCTCTTGATTGTCGTCGGCATGGTGGCTTTTCTAAAGAAGGCCAATCGACCGGACGTGCTGCGCTACGTGCACGGCGGATGGATTGCGGCCCTGGCCACCGGCGGGCTGACCTGGGCCGTGGCAACCTATTTCGTGAACATCAGTGGGGCTAGCCGCGAGGTGACCGAAGGACTTTCGTCCCTCTTCGCCGCGCTCGTTCTGTTGAGCGTGGGCTTGTGGATGCACCAGAAGAGCGCCGCAGGCCGCTGGCAAGCGTACCTGAAGGAAAAGCTGTCCTCTGCCATGTCGAAGCGCTCGGCGTGGGCTTTGTTCGGCCTCTCGTTCCTCGCGGTCTACCGCGAGGTTTTCGAGACCGTGCTTTTCTACTCGGCTCTCTCGGCCGATGGGAATGGCGATGCCCTCTTGGGTGGACTCGGACTGGGCGTCGTCCTCCTGGCCGTCCTTGCCTGGGTGATGCTCAGGACAAGCGCCCGGATGCCGATCGGGAAGTTCTTCAGCATCAGTTCGATCCTGGTCGCTGTGCTGGCCGTTGTGTTGGCAGGGAAAGGCGTGGCAGGACTGCAGGAAGCAGGTTGGCTGGGAGCCAGCCCCATCGCGGCGCCGCGGATCGAATTGCTGGGCATGTACCCATCCACCGAGACCGTAGTGGCCCAGATCATCGTTTTGCTGATCGCGGTCTCGGGTTTTGCAATGAACGGATACAGAGGCCGCCGATTGCCGCCCGCATGACCTTCCAGATGAAGGCTTGACCTCGCTTGAAGGGGCGCCCATGGATCGGCTGGATTTCGACGTGCGCGCCTGCCGTTGACCGTCTTCATCAGTCCTCGCCTGGCCGACTGCTAACGCTTTTACCTGCCTACACTTCGCTGCGGAGCTTGCGAAGCAAGACCGCTCATGCGAGCAGCGTCTGATGGTCGGTTCAAGTGCGTACCTCTACTCAAACTGAAAACGGGGATCTCTCCGTTCCGGCGAAGAGTCTGGCGATAGTGCAAATGACAGCGTGTGCGGCTGAACGATGACCGATCTCATGCCCTGGCATTGCGTTGAGCCGTTTCGGAGGCCTCCCGCAGGATTTCCCGGCCGCCGTTTGCAGCGATCCCGGCCACGAGGACCCCCAGCACCAGATCCGGGACGTTCGATCCCAGCCACATGACAAGCGCCCCAGACAGCACAATGGCTCCGTTGACAACGGAATCGTTGCTCGTGAAGATCGCCGACGCTTTGAAGTTCACGTCTTCCCCGCGATGCCGTCGCAACAACCTGAGGCACACCAGGTTCAGGGCTGCGTTTGCCGCAGCCATTGCCATCATGGCGGGTCCAACAGGCTCCTCACCTCCGGTGAAGCGGCGCAGGACCTCTACCAGCAGCAGCACGGCAAGCCCGATGAGCAAGAAGCCCGACAGGCGCGCGGTGCGCACCTTGACGACTGCCGCCCTTCCGACGGCGTACAGGCTGACCGCATAGACCGACGCGTCGGCGAGGTTGTCCAGGCCGGCACCCATCAGCGCGGTGGAGGCAGCCCAAATACCCAGGCCGATGCCGGCGGCGGACTGTCCAAGATTGATCAGCAACACAGTCCGCAGAATCTTGCTGTCAGCCGCGTTGCTCGCGTCTAGCCCGCCGAGCTCGTCGTCTTCATCTTTTTCAGCCATCACTCGTCCCTTCCATGTCCCTGTATCCTGAAATCTGTAGCGGTTGGAGAGTCAAGCGCCGCTGCAACGAAGCTGCTACGGCGCGATCGCGGAGCGGAGCGTGAGCAGCCGCTCGGCTGTTGGCGAGGACGCCAACGGCACGGCCGCAAGCGCCTCCCGCAGTTCGGACGGGCTCAGAATCTCGGAAAGAATCCGTGGAGCCGCGTTGCCGATGTAGAGCACATAGAGGGGAACACCGCTGCGACCGAGCGCTGCCAGCGCGGCGGTAATCGCCGGGTCGCGCAGCGTCCAGTCGGCGCGCAACAGAGCGACGTTCCTTGCTGCGAGGTCGGCCAGCACCTCAGGCTTCTCAAGCACCGTTTTCTTGTTGTACTGGCATGTGACGCACCAGGCGGCGGTGAAATCAACAAACACCGGGCGTCCGCTGGCCAGCAGTTGCTCAACCCGTCCCGGCTCCCAGGCCTGCCAGGCACCGTCATTCGCCGCCACGGCCTGGGGCTGCCGCGCTGCAACGATCTGGCCCGCGAGCAGCCAGGCGAATCCGGCCGTCCAGGCAACCGCGATCAAACCGACGATCACCCGCGCGCGGCTCGACAAGCCAAGGCTCCAAGCCAGCATGCTGGTAGCGATCAAGACCACCAGCAGTGCGCCGGCTGCATCGATCCCGCTTTGCTGCGCCAACACCCACAACAGCCATACCACCGCCGCGAACATTGGGTAGGCCATCAGTTTGCGAAAGATCACCATCCACTCACCTGGGCGAGGCAGCAGCCTGGCAACGGCCGGTGCCCCACTGGCGATCAGATACGGCAGCGCCATGCCGACGCCCAGCGTCGCGAAGATCAGCAGGGCCTGGGCGGCCGGCAATCCGACGGCGAATCCCAGCGCAGCGCCCATGAAAGGGGCCGTGCACGGAGAAGCCACCACAACCGCCAGCACGCCGGAGAGAAAGGCGTTCAGCACCGGGTGGCTGCTCTGCATGGAAGCCAAGCGGGTGGGGATAAGCTGGCGAACCTCGAACACGCCGGCCAGGTTCAAACCGATCAGGGTGAACAACACGGCCAGCGCGGCGACCACTCCGGGCATCTGCAATTGGAAGCCCCAACCGAGTTGCTCCCCCGCGCCGCGCAGCGCGACGACGAGCAGTCCCAGCGCCGCAAAGGACGCGATCACCCCGGCGGAGTACGCCGCCCCGTCGAGGCGCCGAGCCTGCTGGTCGCTGCCGTGCTGTGTGAAACCGACCACCTTGATCGCCAGCACCGGGAAGACGCAAGGCATCAGGTTCAGCATCAGCCCGCCGAGCAATGCACCCAGCAAGGCCGCCGTGAACGTCAGCCCGGCGCCCGATTCAGCTGCGGCTGCGGCCACGTTGTTGCGAAGCGCTTCTTGCAGGGCCGGCGACACGGCCACCGGTGCGGCGCCCGCGGGCCATGTGCCCTGCACGCGGGCGTCAATGCTCCAGCCCGCGTTCCCCTGTGTCAGCACGATCGGCATCACGTCGGGACTCTTGCTGCGCTGAGGCGAGAGCGGGATCTGCGCGGTCCAGACCTGACCGTCCCATGCCTGACTCCATTGCGCGGAAGTTTCAATCACTTCCGGTGTCTCGGGAAAAAACTCCAATGGCTTGCCCCTGAGGCCCGCAGGGAGCCCGCTGACCCGCAGCTGCAAGGCATTTCCATCGATCGCGGCGGTTGCCTGACCCGTCAGCGGCTTCGGCTGGGCAGCGAAGCTCGACTGAAAGATGGGGCCGTGCACGGCCGTCGAGCTCTTGGCGGGAATCGCCAACGAGAATTCGCCCTCCTCGGGAATACACATCTCACGGCACACCAGCCAATGCGCCTTGAGCCTGACCTCCAGCGCGCCAGCCAGACGCGAGGGTCTGAATTCCGGCGTAATGGTCAGCGGTACCTGCAGCAGCACCGTGTGCTCGTAGCCGTAGTTGATCAGCGTGCCAATCGGATGCTTGCTGGGCGTTGGCCACGCGATTTCGCCCGCCACCACTCCGGCGGGCAGCTTCCACTCAAGCTTCGTGGGCAGCCCGGAGTCGCCGGAGTTTTTCCAATACGAGTGCCACTCCGGCTGATGCGCGAGCTGCAGGCCGACCCAGACCGGCTTGCCCGGATCTAAGCCCTCGGGCGCATGGGCCAGCAGTTCTGCGCGGGTTCGCTCGGTCACCACCACGCTCGTGCCCCCGGACTGGGCCAACGCCGCACCGCTCCACAGAAGGATCAGCAGCATGAGCAGGCGGACGGTCAGGGACGTAGATGGCATGAACATGGACCGGTACAAGATTGCGGGCGCGCGATGTACGCCATCGGCCGGGACTATAGGTACATTCCCGGCGCGAAATGCCAGCAACCTCAGCCTGCCTAGGTTTCTATCCAGCCAGCTTGACTCTACTCCCGCTAGAGGGTTTCCAATACGCGCCAGACCTTTGCGAGGAAAGATGATGAGTACGAAAGAATCCCGGTTCCCGAAGGCTTTCATCCGGTTTGGCAGCTACCCGCTGATCCTTGGCGCCACCGCATTGCTGCTCTTCTACGGACTCGCTGCCGGCTGGCCATATTTCCCCACGGTGCCGCTCACAGTTGCCGCCGCCCTCGCTTGCGTCGCCTTGCTGGAGCGGCGGCTGCCCTTTCATGCGGCCTGGGGTCGCGACCACCGCGACAGCATTTGCGACACGATCCATGCAGTGGTCAACCTCATCGTGCTGCTCGCCGTCCACGGCGTTATTGCCGCCCTGGCGCCGCTGTGGTCGGCCGGGACCTGGTGGCCGGAGCAATGGCCACTTTGGGCGCAAGCCCTCGCCGTTGGTGCGGTTCTCGATCTCAGCCTCTACAGCGTCCATTGGCTGAGTCACCGCGTGGGCTGGCTCTGGCGGTTCCACGCGATCCACCACAGCTCGGAACGCCTCTATTGGCTCAACGGGGAGCGCCGGCACCCAATGCATGCGGGGATGATGGCCGCGCCCGGATTGCTTGCCGTGGTGCTGATGGGGGCACCCGCACTGGCCGTCGGCGCATGGCTTGGCCTGTTGGCCGTGCACCTGGCCTTCCAGCACTCCAACCTGGACTATCGGGTCGGGCCGCTGCGCTTCGTTATCGGCGCCGCTGAAGTTCACCGCTGGCATCACAAGCGCGAGTATGAAGACGCTCAGGTCAACTACGGCGAGTTCTGGATGGTTTGGGACCATCTGTTCGGCACCTTCCGACTGCCCAAGCACAAGTTGGGCGCCAATGAAGTGGGCCTGAAGGAGACGCACTTTCCGATGGGCTACGGCGCGCAGTTGGTCCACCCCTTCCGTAGCGATCCAGCGGCGGCAGACGCGCCCGCCGGTGACTACGGGCTTGCACGCGCCGCATTCCTGCGCGAGACGGGACTGGCGATTTCTCGGATGGCAGCCGGTGACCTGCCCGCGGCGTGGCGTGCGCATGAGCTTGGACACATCGTGTCCCAGCCCTACCTTGGCCTGCACCTGCGTAGCCACGCGGCGATGCTCGGTCTCGCTTGGAGGACTCGCGACTATCCGGAGGTGCTGGCCCAAGTCGTCCGGCTCGCACTCGCTCCTGTGGGCCATGCCCTTGGCCGCACCCCGCCACAGAACGTCGGCACTGGGCGCTTTGGCGTGATGGAGCACGGTTCATGGCCGTCGGAACTGGACCCGATCACTTTCCAGCGCCGATAACATCGCCTTCATGACGAAAGACAGAGTCGGCGCCCCGATGAGGTAGAGAGGGGTGTCAGCTACGCCGCGATCGACGACTTCCTGCGTGGCAAGGAGGTAAAAACCCTGCCAGCGCCGAAGTCATCGTACAGAGACTCCGTTGCACGACCTACAAGAGCGCGCTACCGGCTGTTCCGGCGCCTCAGCCCGTCGCTGGTGCTTCAGGCGGGCTCGGCCAAGCTCTTCAGAATGCCGCATTCGCGCGCGGTGCGGGTGGTATTGCAGGAGCGCCGCAAGTCCGTCAACTCCTGCTCAAGGGCCCGCAAATCCTTGATCTTGGCCCGCACCTGGGCAATATGGGAATCCGCCAGCGCATTCACCTCGCCGCAGTCCAGTTCAGGCCGATCCCGGAAGCTCAGCAGTTGGCGGATCTCATCCAGCGTCAGGTCGATTGCCCGGCAGCGGCGAATGAACAGCAGGCGCTGCAGATGGACATCGTCGTACAGCCGGAAATTTCCCTCGCTGCGCGCCGGCTCCGGAAGCAGGCCCTCGGACTCGTAGAAGCGCACGGTCTGCACCAGGCAGTCCGCCTTCTTCGACAATTCACCGATTCGCAGCATGTTCTTCTCCGCAAAAGCTTGACTCTATACCAGCTAGAGGTTGTCCAATGATGGCATGCGGGGAAACCCAACGGAGAGCCATTCTATGAACAACGACCCTTCCAACTCATGCGGCTGCTCGGGCGGCAATGGCCAGCAGGCGGGCTGCGCCAAGGAGCAAACCAGCACCGAGACCACGGTTTTCCATGTGAGCAACATGGACTGCAGGAACGAAGAAGCGCTCGTGCGGCGCACGCTTGAGGCCATGCCCGGCGTCGAGCGGCTTGAATTCGACCTTCTGCAGCGAAAGCTGATCGTTTCGCACAGTGTGGTCACGGTCGATGCCCTGGAGCAGGCGTTGAATTCGGTGGGCATGAAGGCACAGGCCGTTCGGGATGCCGCGGTGCTGACGACCTACCGCATCGAGAACATGGACTGCCCGAGTGAGGAGAAACTCATTCGCTCGCACCTGGGGGCGGTCGAGGGGGTCCAGGACCTGGGCTTTGACCTGGCCGAGCGCACACTGTCGGTGAAGCACCTCGCCGAGGCGCGCACGCAGATGGAGCAGGTCCTGGCTTCCATCGGCATGCGCGCCAAGGAGCAGACCGCAAGTCCCGAGAACCCGGTAGCAGCTGCTGCCCTGGTCACCTCCCTGGCGGCTCAAGCCCAGCATCCTCAGTCGTCCGCCTCGGCGTCCTCGATGCCGGCCGGAGAGCGCGTGACGTACCGGATCGAAAACATGGATTGCCCGACGGAAGAAGCGCTGATCCGCGACCGCCTGGGCAAGGAGCCGGGCGTGACCGCGCTGGACTTCAACCTGATGCAGCGGGTGCTGGGAGTCCAGCACACCCTGCCGTCGACGGAGCCGATCGAGAAGGCGCTTGCTTCCATCGGGATGCGGACCGCGCGGCAGGACCTCCAGACGGTCACCACGCTGCTGCGCATCGCCAAGATGGACTGCCCGACCGAGGAAAGCCTGATCCGCAGCAAGCTGCAAGGCATGCCGGGCGTGCAAGGCCTGGACTTCAATCTGATTCAGCGCACGCTCACAGTCCGGCACGCGCCGGACGCGATCAAGCTGGCGGTCGAAGCCATCGAGTCGCTCGGTATGGGAACCGAAGTGCAGAAGACCGATGAGCCGCGCGATTCCCAGGCGACCGCGCAGAAAACCAACTGGTGGCCGATGGCGGTTTCAGGCATCGCGGCGGTGCTTGCCGAAGGCGTCTACTGGGTCAACGACGGCAATCACTGGGCCGTGATCGCGCTGGCCCTGGTGTCGATCTTCACCGGCGGCCTCAGCACTTACAAAAAGGGCTGGATCGCGCTGAAGAACGGCAACCTGAACATGAACGCCCTGATGTCCATCGCGGTCACTGGCGGCATGGCGATCGGCCACTGGCCAGAGGCGGCCATGGTCATGTTCCTCTTTGCCCTGGCCGAGGTGATCGAAGCGAAGTCGCTGGACCGTGCCCGCAATGCCATTCGCGGGCTGATGGATCTGGCCCCGGAGACCGCGACCGTGCGGCAAGCCGACGGCTCATGGAAGGAGCTGCCGGCCAAGGAGGTCGGCAAGGGGGCGGTGGTCCGCGTGCGTCCCGGCGAGCGCATTGCACTGGACGGCCTGATCACTGCAGGACGCTCGGCCATCAACCAGGCTCCCATCACCGGCGAGAGCCTTCCCGTCGAGAAGGCCGAAGGCGACCAGGTGTTCGCGGGCACCATCAACGAGACCGGCTCTTTTGAATACAAGGTGACCGCGGGCGCCAGCGATTCGACGCTGGCGCGCATCATCCATGCCGTGGAGTCCGCACAGGGCAGTCGCGCGCCCACGCAACGCTTCGTTGACCAGTTCGCCAGGGTCTACACCCCAGCCGTGTTTGCTGTGGCCGTGCTGGTCGCAGTCGTTCCGCCGCTCGCACTTGGTGGAGCCTGGTTCGACTGGATCTACAAGGCGCTGGTGCTGCTGGTGATCGCCTGCCCCTGCGCCCTGGTGATCTCCACCCCCGTAACCATCGTCAGCGGCCTGGCCGCTGCCGCCAGACGCGGCATCCTGATCAAGGGCGGCGTCTACCTGGAGGGCGGGCGCAAGCTCAAGGCCTTGGCGCTGGACAAGACCGGCACGCTCACGCATGGCAAGCCCGAGCAGACCGATTTCCTGCCCCTGGTCGGCGATGCGAAGGAGGTTGCCACCTGGGCTGCGAGCCTGGCTGCGCGCTCCGATCATCCGGTGTCCCAAGCGATTGCCCGCAAGGCGAACCGTGAAGGCGTTTCATTGCACGAAGTCGCTGAGTTTGCAGCCTTGCCCGGACGCGGCGTGCAGGGCCGCATTGCCGGCCGCATGCTGCAGATGGGCAATCACCGACTCGCGAAGGAGCTCGGCCTCAGTGAAGTCGCGCTGCAATCGCAGCTGGAAGCACTTGAACGCCAAGGCAAGACGGCCATCCTGCTGATGGACGAAACCACCGTGCTCGGCATCTTTGCCGTCGCTGATACGGTGAAGGAAACCAGCCGTGAAGCCGTGGCCGACCTGCAGGCGCTCGGCGTGCGCACGCTGATGCTGACCGGGGACAACCAGCACACGGCCGACGCCATCGCGGCCCAGGTCGGGATCTCCGAGGCCCGTGGCGACCAACTGCCCGAAGACAAGCTCAAGACTATCGAGAGCCTCATCGGCGGTGAGGGCCGTGTGGGTATGGTGGGCGACGGCATCAACGATTCGCCCGCGCTCGCGCGGGCCGACATCGGCTTCGCCATGGGCGCGGCCGGCACCGACACGGCGATCGAAACCGCGGACGTCGCCCTGATGGACGACGACCTGCGCAAGATTCCAGCCTTTATCCGGCTGTCGCGCACCACCGCGGCTATCCTCACCCAGAACATTGTCCTTGCATTGGGCATCAAAGCAGTGTTTCTCGCGCTGACGTTCACGGGGCACGCCACGATGTGGATGGCGGTGTTTGCCGACATGGGGGCAAGCATGCTGGTCGTCTTCAATGGCCTGCGCCTGCTGAAACTGAAGACGGCCTGACGTATATGCAGACGCCGGACCACGCGACGCAGTGGACGAAACACTGGCTGTATGACTGGGGCGGAGCCAACGTGGATCTATTCCTGGTCATCCAGCACGCCCTGCCTGACGGTTGGATCTGGCTGCCCGAAGTCCTGAGTGCGCTCGGCAGCTACTGGGGCGCGCCGGTCGTCGTGGTCCTGCTGCTGGTCTGGCGGCGTAGGCAGGTTCGGCAAGGGGCAACGCCGCCCGATGTGCCGTTGTGTCGATTTGTGCTGGGGTCGGCGCTGGCTATCGCCGCTGCGGCCCTCGCCAAGGCGGTGTTCGCGCTGCCGCGTCCGTTCGTGCTCCTGGGAGACGCAGTCTACCGGGCCGCCTCGGTCCCTGACAGCCGCTACACCCTGCCCAGCGGCCACTCGGTCTACGTCGGCGTTCTGGCGGCGGCCCTTTGGCCCGTATTGGGCTGGTCTGGCAGGGTGGGCCTGCTGCTGTTCGCCGCGGCCGTGGGCTGGTCACGCATCGTGCTGGGCGCGCATTTTCCTGTGGACGTCATCGCCGGCTTGGCGCTGGGCTGGGCGTGCGTCGCCGCGGCGCTTCCGTGTCGAAGCCGGAAATCCATCAACCCGAGAAGTCGTAGATGAACCATCCCCCCCGCAACGCGCCGTGGTACTCACTCGCAATCGCTGTTCTCATCGGCGACCAGGCTGCCAAGACCTATATCGACATGACGACCCCCTTGGGGTGGTCGCATGAGGTCACGTCATTTTTCAACCTGGTACATGTTCTCAATCCCGGCGCGGCGTTCAGCTTCCTCGCTGGCGCTGGCGGCTGGCAGCGATGGTTTTTCCTCGCAATCGCCCTCGCGGCGTCGGCGTGGCTGATATGGCTGCTGTCCCGCCCACTGCAGAAACTGGAGGGCCTTTCATACAGCCTCATCCTGGGCGGGGCCTTGGGCAACGGGTTCGATCGGGCCGTGCGCGGGCAGGTCATCGACTACCTTGACTTTCACCTGCGCGGCTGGCACTGGCCGGCCTTCAACATTGCCGACATGGCCATCATGGGCGGGGCGATCGCGCTGGTGCTTCAGTCGCTGGTGGGCGTCGAGAACCCCGGCGGTGCCAAAGAGGCCCAGTGAAATAGGGCGGCCTGGAGTTTAATCATGAACGCGGCGTATGACATCGGTGCGGCGGCGCGAGCGTTCGGCATGGTCACGACCGTCATCCCCAGCACGGTCATCGTGGCCCTCAACCTGTTGGCCCAGGCAAGAGCCTGGATCGCGCCGTGAAGGTTGAGACATTGATCGGTGTGAGCCGTCAGAAGGACCTTTCGCCTGGAGCACGCATGACCAACTTTCGCAATCTTCTGCCCGTGGTCGCTGTTGTACTAGCGCTTGCCGGCTGCCTGAGTTCTTCGGCTGCCCCACAGAGTTCTTTCACGCTGCTGGACGGTTCGTCCCGCACCACTGCCGACCTCAAAGGCAAAGTGGCGTTGATCAACTTCTGGGCGACCAGCTGCAGCACGTGTGTGGCAGAGATGCCGATGCTGGTGGCCACTTACGAGAAGTTTCGCGGGCGCGGCTACGAAACCATCGCTGTGGCCATGAGCTACGACCCCCCGGCCTACGTCGTTAGCTTCGCGCAAACACGCAAGCTCCCGTTCCCGGTCGCCATCGACAACACCGGCGCGCTTGCCAAGGCATGGGGCGATGTCAACCTCACCCCCACAACCTTCCTCGTCAACAAGCGAGGAGAGATCGTCAAGCGCTTTTTGGGAAAGCCGGATTTTGTCGAACTCCATCAACTCATCGATCGGCTGCTCTCCGAAAACTGAGCGGGATCATTTTCCAGTCCTCCCTCCTATCCACAAGTCATCATGATCAAAAGACGCTCTTTCTGCAGCCTTGCACTTCCCTTGACCCTCGCCGTACCCAACGCCGCGCGAGCCCAGGAACAGTTCGTGCCGGGCAAGCACTACTTGGAGGTTTCTCCACGGCAAACCACCAAGGACCCGAACCAAGTTGAAGTGCTGGAGTTCTTCGCCTATAGCTGCTCGCACTGCAGTGCGTTCGAGCCTGCGCTGGAGGCTTGGGTGAAGAAATTGCCGCGTGACGTTCAGTTCCGCCGTATCCCGGTCGCCTTCCGTAAGAACTTGGTGATCCATCAGCAGCTCTACTTTGCAGTGGAGGCGCTTGGCCTGGTCGAGCAGTTGCATGGGAAGCTTTTCCAGGCAATCCATGTTGATCAACAAGCCCTTGCGACGGCCGCGGACATCGCCGTCTTCGTCGGAAAGAACGGCGCCGACGGCAAGCGCCTCGTGGAGACGATGACCTCCTTCGGAGTCGCCGGCAAGGTGAATCAGGCGACTGCATTGGCCAGCGGCTACAAGATCGAAGGTACGCCGTCACTCGGGGTGGACGGCCGGTGGCTGACCTCCGGGTCCTTGGCTGGCTCGAATCCGCGCTCGCTGCTGGTGGCAGAACACTTGATTGGGCTAGCAAAAAAGGGCGGGCGAGCTCAGCTGCCTACTTGAGGGCCGTGTCACAGACGTTTGCCAAGATTGGGTGCGTTGCGGAACAAGGTCAAGCCAACCTCCGGGAAAGCTGTGGCGACTGTCACGTTGGTCGACAAGAAGCCGAGCTGGAGGTCTGGCAGCACGCCCACTCCGGGCGCGAACTCATCGGCGACGAGCGCTGGCAGGTCATCACCGAGGCGGCCGAGGAGGTCGGTCCGGCGCTGTTCTTCTCCCTGCTGATCGTCACACTGCTCTTCATCCCGGTATTCACCCTGAAGGCGCAGGAGGGGCGCCTGTTCGGGCCGCTGGCCTTCACCAAGACGTACGCGATAGCGGCTGCAGAGGGTCTGTCCGTCACGCTGATCCCGGTCTTGATGGGTTGCCCCGGCTGGCTTCAGCAGCAAGCCGCTGAAGGTCTATGTCGTCGGCAACGACGATGAGCGGAACTGAGTTTCTCTGACCGCCTGCCGCGCCGGCTGCTGCGGCAGGCCCTTTCCACCCTGCTATGCAATGCGACCCGACACGCTTCAGCAGGCTCGGCCGTGCTGGTACACATTGACCACCCAGAGCAATGGCTGGGTGCGCATAGCCGTGCACAACGAGGGCACGACCAACGATCCCTTGAACCTGCCGGGTTCTACCGGGCAGACCCCTCACGGCCCCATGCCGACCGCAACCATGGCCTCGGCCTCGGCCTGGCCATCGTCGCGGCCATCGCGAGCATGCACGGAGGCCACGCTTTCGCCGAGTCAGCTGCCGGCGCAACCCGAATCGTGCTGGTCTTTCCCGGCGGCAACGGCCGGCCTCAGACATCCACACTCATGTCGGCGCAGTGCATCGCCTCAAGGCAGGTGCCAACCCCTGACACCGGCATCGACCTCTATGGCGGCGTCGCCGAGCATTTAGGTCTCGACGAGGGATCAGTTGATCAGTCAGCGGCCAACGCGTGGATGATCGGGCAGCCGCGATTGGCCGCCCCTATGTCGCATTGGTGCAGCAATGCCGTCAGCGCTTTGCGCATCGCCTTCAGAGCGGTGAGCTTCTCGTCGATGACCAGCAGTTTGTGCGTGGCCAGGTCACGCGTTTCGGCGCAGGCTTGAGCCTCATCGAGATCGAGCAGGCTGCCGATCTCATCTAAGGTGAATCCGAGCACTTGCGCCCGCTTGATAAAGCGCACACGTTTGATCGCATCCGGGGCATAGCGGCGATGCCCGTTCGTCGGCTTGTAAGGCTCGGCCATCAACCCGCGGCGCTGGTAGTAGCGGATCGTCTCGACGTTCACGCCGGCCTCGCCGGCCAGCCGCCCTATCGTCAGCTCGGCTGTCATCTGGACTCCTTGACTCTGTACCATGGTACGGACTTTAGACTGGCTTTCATCAAATAGGTTTCACCGGGTTGATGATGATATTCAGAGTCAAGAGTTCCCTGATCGCCAGCGTTCTGGCGGCCATCGGCGCGTCGGTATGCTGCGTCGGCCCGCTGGTGCTGCTGGCGCTGGGCATCGGTGGCGCCTGGATCGCCAACTTGGCTGCGCTGGAGCCGCTGCGGCCGTGGTTCATCACTGCGATGCTGCTGTTCCTGGGCCTGGCGTTCCGGCGCCTTTACTTGCAGCCTCAGATCTGCAAAACCGGTGCCATGTGCGCCGAGTCGATCGTTCTCAAGCACCAGCGACTGATCTTCTGGGGTGTCGCACTGACGCTCCTCGTGTTGTTGTCGGTGCCTTGGTTGGCACCGCTTTTCCTTTGAAGGGACTCCCCATGAGCAAACTGCTTGCCGCAGCGCTCGTCACGCTAATGCCGTTGGCCGCGCTCGCCGCAACGTCGCGGACCGCCGTTCTCGAAGTACAGAACATGACCTGCGAGCTGTGTTCTGTCACGGTGAAGAAGTCGCTGGAGAAGGTGGCCGGCGTGAGTCAGGCCCGGATCGACTTCGCGAGGAAGAGGGCGACCGTGACGTTCGATGCCGACATGACCAGCACCACCGCATTGGTCAAGGTCACGACGGACGCGGGCTTCCCCTCGACGGTTCAAAAGTGATCACGACCATGCCTCAACTGGAGTCGATGCTGACCTGCCCTGAGTGTGGCAACGCCAAGCGTGAGCTGATGCCGACTGACGCCTGTCAATTCTTCTACGAGTGCGAGCGCTGCAAGACAGTGCTGCGGCCGAAGGCCGGCGACTGCTGTGTGTTCTGCTCGTACGGTTCGACCAAGTGTCCACCCATGCAGTTGCAGCAGAGTTGCTCAAGCTGCAGATCCTGACGCTCGCCAAGGGTGCGGCTGCCACTCGTCAATCCGGCTTGCCGGATGTGCTGGCCGTCGACCGATCATGTCGCGCTGATACACACACGGGCGGTCGCCCAGACCTTCAATGGCAGCAGGTCGGCTGGGGCGGCGGAGACACCTTCATCCAGAAAGATGGCATCAACCAGGACTTCGGCGTGTTCGACAGCCCTGACGAGTTCTATGTCCGCCACGGTACCAATTTGAAGGGCGTCAAGCGTTGGCTGTTCCAGCATGTCATCCGCCGGAAGATGAATGGCAACGTTGCGCGAATCCGCCAGGGCGCGACTACGCGGATCGCATCAGGCGGTCCGGTTGGGGCCATCCCCACGGGGAAAGACCAACCCGATTCGGGTGACGCCAGCCGCTGACTCGGCGAACGCGCGGCCTCCATGCATGCGTGCGATGGCCGCAACGATGGCCAAGCCCAGGCCATGGTTGCGATCAGCATGGGTCCGTGAGGGGTCGGCTCGGTAGAACCGGTCGAACAGCTTGGGCAGATGTTCGTCCTCAATCGTCGGCCCCGCGTTGTGCACGGCGATGGATACCTCGCCGGGACTGTGACTCTCAATATGCACGAGCACAGCCGAACTGGTCGATGCATACCGCGTGGCATTGCCCAACAGGTTGGACAGGGCTCGCCTGAGCAGTCGGGCGTCCACCTCGGCAGCCGCGTCGCCCAGCACTTCAGCTTTCAGCCCTGCGTCGAGCAAGGCTGCTTCATGGAACTCAAGAACCTCCACGGCCAGAGCCCCAAGGCTGGGAGTCCAAGCACGTCGGGCCGGCACGCCCCGATCGGCGTTGGACAGGAAGAGCATGTCGCCGACGATGCTGGCGAGGCGGTGCAGGTCTTCGAGATTTGATCCCATCGCCTCGCACAGTTCTTCGGTGCTGCGCGGCTTGCGCAGCGCCAGCTCGCAACTGCTGATCAGCGTGGCCAGTGGCGTGTTTAACTCATGGGCGACATCAGCATTGAAAGCCTCCATTTGCCTGTAGGCCGCGCCAATGCGATCCAGCAGCGCGTTGAATTGACCGATCAGGGGTTGCAGTTCGTTGGCCTGCCCAGATCCGTCGAGACGTCGTTCCAAGTCCGTCGCGGTCACCTGTCGGGTCTGCTCTACCAGCTTGTGCAGAGGCGCCAATCCGAGTCGGACCAACAAGAACCCACCTGCGGACACGGCCAGCGCCCCTGCGAGCGCCGCGAGTGCCAGCGTCCAGGCCAAGCGGTCAAGCAAGGCCTCATCGGTGCGCTTGTCCAGCACCAGCACAGCATGGGCAGAACCGCCCGCATCCGGTGGCAGTCGGATGTCGAAGACCTTGCGTTTGCTGTCGGACAGCCGAGGCTGGCGCCCGGAGGTCTCAAAGATGAGTTGGCCATCGCCGTTGACGAGGCGTAGCGACAGTTCGTCGTGACCAGCCAGGAAGTCCTTCAACAGATGGCGTACGCCGGCTAGGTCATGGGCGCCTCGCCCTTCGCTGAGCAAGTGCTCTACCGCCGCCTGCTTCTGCACCAGCGTTTCGTCCTGTCGTTGAGACAGCGTGACCGCGATCACGACATAGACCGCCGCGCACACCAAGCCCAGGCCCAGCATGGTCTGCAGGGCCAGCCAACGTGACAGCCGGCCGCGCAGGCTGGCGGTCCTGGAGTCCATGCTCACGGCTCCCGTGCCTCCAGCACATAGCCCATACCTCGCACCGTGTGCAACAGCGGCCGCTCGAAGGGCTGATCCAGCTTGCTGCGCAAACGCCGCACCGCCACCTCCACGACATTGGTCTCGCTGTCGAAGTTCATGTCCCAGACCTGCTCGGCCAGCTCAGTGCGCGACAGCACCTCGCCCTGGCGCCGCAGCAGCAGGCTCAGCAGATTGAACTCCTTGGCCGTCAGGTCCAGCCGCTGGCCCGCGCGCGTGGCCTTGCGGCGGATCAGATCGACCTCCAGATCGGCCATCCTCAGCGAGCTCGCCTCGCCGTGGCCGCGAGCGCCGCCGGCGCGACGCAGCAAGACCTGGATGCGCGCCACCAGCTCCGAGAAAGCAAAGGGCTTGACCAGATAGTCGTCGGCCCCGCTCTGCAGGCCTCGCACCCGGTCCTCGACCTGGCCACGGGCAGTCAGCATTAACACCAGGGTCTGTTTGCTCTGGCGCAGGGCCGCCAGCACGGCCAGACCATCGATGCCGGGCAGCATGCCGTCGAGAACCAGCAAGTCATAGTCGACCTCGGTCGCCATATGCAGACCGTCGATGCCGGTATGGGCTACGTCGACCACATAGCCTTCCTCGCTCAGGCCCCTGCGCAAATACTCGGCAAGCTTGAGTTCGTCTTCGATGACCAGAATTCTCATGGAGGTCGATTTTGCGGCCTGGCCGGAAAGACGAACATTACGTGTTTGTCATCTCGTTGTTGGATCAATGTCGATGACAGCTTGCCAACGCTGCCGAGAGGCAAGCGCTGCTACTTGATGGGTTTCAGCCCTCGGCTCTTGAGCCAAACATGATGACGGCCATCCCGAGGAAGCAAATGCCGACGCCGATCCAGTCCGTGGTGGTCGGGGTGATCTTGTCCACCAGCCACAGCCAAAGGATGGCGACACCGATGTACACGCCACCATAGGCCGCATAGATACGGCCAGCCGCTGTCGGATGCACAGAGAGTAGCCAAGCGAACAATGCCAGGCTGATGGCAGCCGGTACCAGCAGCCAGACGGGCTTGCCCTGCTTCAACCAGAGGTAGGGCAAATAGCATCCGACGATTTCCGCCAGTGCGGTCACGACGAACAATCCGAAAGTCTTGAGCAGTTCCATGCACCACATTTTCCCCTGCAGATTCGGGAGTAATGCTTGCCGCCTTATCGTTTGAGGTTCTGCGCCGACGGGCAAGGTTCCAACATGACGGATTTGTCATCTTGGCGTTGGCTTGGTGTTCGCAATACTTGAATAGAGTTGTCTCCGCAGATCCGGAGTTGGCTGCGCCCTGCGGGGTGCTTGAGACTTCGGGAAGAAATTCGCGACGCGTCGGCTCGAAATGGGCAGGTCATTTCAGGATTTGCCGCAAGCGTCGGCGCTTCGCTACACTCCCGCTCTATGCAACGTATTGTGTTGGTCTTTTTGCTGCTGCTCCTGCCCGTCCAGTGGACATGGGCGGCTGCCGCCAGCATCTGCCGGCACGAGTCCAGCATCCACGCCAATCATTTTGGCCATCACGAGCACCGGCACGATCACCAGCCCGGCGTAATCGCTTCGGTCGATGCCCCCGACGACACCCAGCAGCAAAGCGACAGCGGCGTCCATGCCGACTGCGCAACCTGTCATGCCGCCGTGCCCGGCCTGATGATGCAGTCCGCCACGGTGGTGAGCGAGCCCTTGCCGCCCCTGGCTTTCACGCCCTACCAGCGCTCCGTCACCAGCGGCGTCCCCGAGCGCCTGATTCGCCCGCCTCACGTCGGCCTCGCCTGACCAGCGGCGAGGCTCGGTTCCGGCTGCCCAGGTGGCAGGGACCGCGCAAAGGATGTGCCTGACGCGCCATCTTCCTCGCCAGCACCGCGGCTGATACCGCAGCGGCCCGCATGCTGCTGCCGACGAGGACACCATGTATTTCCCTTTTCCGACCCTTTCCAGGGCCGTTTCCGGGGCGCTGCGCCCAAGCGCGGCCCTGCCTAGTCTGTGCGGGCTCCTGCTTGCACTGGGTACCACCGGCGCCTGGGCTCAAGCACCGGCTGTCACGACGCTCAAGCAGGCCTTCGATGCGGCCTGGCTGCGCCAGCCCGAAGCGGCCAGCGCCGAGCTGCACCGGCAGGCTGCGCAAGGGCGCAAGGCCGCAGCGCAAAGCTGGACGGTCGAACCGCCGTCGCTGGAGATCTCCACCAAGACGGACCGCCTGAACCGCAACGAAGGCAGCCGCGAGCTGGAAGTCGGCGTGGCCGTGCCCTTGTGGCTGCCCGGCGAGCGCGGCCGCAGCCTTGCCCTGGCAGAGGCGGAGGCTGGCGCGGTGGACAGCCGGACGTCCGCCACCCAGTGGCGCCTGGCAGGCACCCTGCGGGACGCCTGGTGGGGCCTGCACCGTGCTCGCGTCGAAGTGGGCCTTGCCCGCGCACGCCAGGAAGGCGCCGCCCAGTTGGCGCGCGATGTGGCGCGGCGTGTGGCGGCCGGTGAACTCGCCAAGGCCGACCAGCACCAGGCCGACGGTGCCTTGGCCGCAGCCCAGGCCGAGCTGGCGGCCAGCCAGGCTTCGCAGACCCAGGCCGAACAGGCGCTGCGGGCCTTGACGGCCGAGGCCCCGGCCCCCGCGCTGCTGGACGCGCCGGAAGCTGCAGCCATCGGGCTGCCCGAAGAAACCGAACCTACCCCCGCCCATCCGGCGCTGCGCGAGCTGAGCGACCGTGCGTTGATGGCCGAGCGGGCCCGCGATCTCGCCGGGGTCCAGCAGCGAGCCAACCCCGAGTTGACGCTGGCCACCACGCGGGATCGCGGCGCCTTCGGGGAGCGCTATGGCCAGACGGTCACGCTGGGGCTGCGTTTTCCGCTCGGCGCCAGCGGCGTCAACCAGGCCAAGCGCGCCACCGCAGGTGCTGAACTTGTCGAAGCCCAGACCCTGTTGACGCTGGAGCGCCAGCGCCTGTCCGGCGAGCTGATCGGGGCGCGGGCGCGGCTGTTGGCCGCCCAGGCGGCGACCGAAGCGGCCAGCCGGCGTGCCGGGCTGGCGCGCGAGACGCGCGGCTTCGTCGAGAAGTCCTTCCGTGCCGGCGAAACCGACCTGCCCAGCCGCCTTCGGGTCGAGTTGGAGGCCTTCGAGGCCGAGCGCCAGGCGACGCTGGCCCGACTGAACGTGAACCAGGCCATCTCGGCCCTCAACCAGGCTCTGGGCCTGCTGCCGCAATGAACCGCCCCCAATCTTTCAGGAAGCAAGACATGACCCTCGCTCCTCGCTATGCGATGCCTATGATCGCCCGACCGCTGGCTGCCGGCCTGCTGCTGGCAGCCTTCTGGATGGCCACCATGCCCGCACAGGCCGGCGATGGCCATGACCACGGCGAGGCCCCGGCTGCTGCCGCTGGCCCCTCGCTGCCCCGTTTCTCAGCAGCCTCCGAGCTGTTCGAGCTGGTCGGAGTTCTCAATGGCAAGCAGTTGACGCTGTATCTCGACCACGCCTCCAGCAATGCGCCGGTCAAGGATGCCAAGCTGGAGCTGGAGCTGGGTGGGCGCAAGCTCAGCCCCAAGACCCACGGCGAAGGCGAGTTCGAGCTCACGCTCGACGAAGCGCCCAAGACGGGCGTCAGTCCCGTCACGGTGACCGTGTCCACCGCCAGCGAGACCGACCTGCTGGCCGGCGAGCTGGACATCCACGAGGAAGCGCATGCGGATGAAGCCCATGTGCACGGTTGGAAGGAATGGGCTGTCTGGGGAACTGGCGGTTTGGCCGCGTTGGCCATATTGGGTTTTGTCGCGCGCCGCCTCTCGGCTGGCCGCGCATTGCGCACCGGAGCTGCAGCATGAAAGGCCTGAATCTCAAGAGCGGCCTCAAGGTCTGTGCACTTGCAGCAGCGCTGTCCCTGGGTATGACGCCCGCGTTTGCCGGTGAGGGTCATGACCATGGCGACGCCCCTGCCGCCACGAACTCGAACGGGCCTCAGCGCCTGCCAGATGGCAGTGTGTTCCTGCCCAAACCGGCACAGCGCCAGATCGGCGTTCGCACGCTGATCGGTACAGAGCAATCGTTGCCGCGCGGCCTGGAACTGAATGGCCAGGTCCTGATGGATCCGAACGCTGGCGGCAAGGTTCAGGCCATGGCGGCCGGCCGCCTGGAGCCCGGACCTCGTGGCCTGCCCACGGTCGGGCAGACCGTGCGCAAGGGCGAGGTACTGGCCTATGTGCTGCCCTCGGCGGGCAGTCTGGAGCGCGCTAACCAGCAGGCCCAACTGGCCGAGCTGCGTGCCGCCCGCACGCTGGCAGAGAAGCGCCTGGCGCGCCTGCGAGACCTCGCCGATACGGTGCCACGCAAGGACATCGAAGCCCTGGAGAGCGAGGTCGCCAGCCTGGGCGAACGGGTCCAGGCGGTCGGCGGTGGGCTGTCGGGCCGCGAGGCGCTGGTCGCACCGGCCAATGGGGTGATTGCCTCCGCTCATGCGGTGGCCGGTCAGGTCATCGATGCGCGGGAGTTGGTGTTCGAAGTGGTAGATCCGCAACGGCTGCGGGTCGAAGCTCTGGCCTACGACGCCTCGGTGGCCAATGACATCGCGGGTGCCTACGTCCCGGTCGGCAGCGGCAAGGTCGCTTTGACTTTTGTCGGAGCGGCGCGCAGCCTTCGCGACCAAGTCCTGCCGATCAGCTTCAAGGCCCAAGGCGACGGTTTGAACCAGTTGGCCGTGGGTCAGCCGGTTCGGGTGGTCGTACAGACTCGCAGCCAGGTGAAGGGGATTTCGGTTCCAGCGGTCGCCCTGATGAAGAACCCCTCGAATCAGCAAATCGTCTGGATCAAGACTGCGCCTGAGCGGTTTGAGCCGCGTGTCGTGATGGTGGCGCCGCTGGATGGCGCGGCTGTGGCGATCACCGCCGGACTCAAAGCGGGTGAGCGGGTGGTGACCGACGGCGCTGGTTTGATCAATCAGATCCGCTAAGGAGCCACCGCAATGTTCAAGTGGCTTCTCGACAGCAGCCTTTCCAATCGGCTGCTCATCATGATCGCCAGCCTCGTGCTGGTGGCCTATGGCGCGTTCACCCTGTCGCGCACGCCGGTGGACGTGTTCCCCGACCTTAACAAGCCCACCGTCACCATCATGACGGAGGCCGGCGGCATGGCCGCCGAAGAGGTCGAGCAACTGATCACCTTCCCATTAGAGACCACGATGAATGGTCTGCCCGGGGTGGAGTCGGTGCGCTCGACTTCCAGCGCCGGCCTGTCTTTCCTCTATGTCACCTTCGACTGGAGCACGGAGATATTCCGGGCCCGGCAGATGGTGTCCGAGCGGCTCGCCTCGATGGAGGAGGGAATGCCCGAGGGTGTCGTGCCGCGCATGGGGCCGATCAGCTCCATCATGGGCGAGATCATGCAGATCGCGATCCCCATCGACACGGCAAAGATCTCGTCGATGGCGGTGCGCGAGTATGCGGACTGGGTCTTGCGCCCGCGCCTGATGGCGGTTCCGGGCGTCGCTCAGGTGATCCCGATCGGCGGCGAGGTGCGCCAGTTCCAGGTGCAGCCCAACACCGTACGCATGTCTGAGCTGGGTATTACGCATGAGCAGCTTGAAGGGGCGCTGAAGGGCTTCTCGTCCAACACCTCGGGCGGTTTCCTGGAACTCAATGGCCGCGAATACCTGATCCGCAATCTGGGCCGCACGTCGAATCTGGACGATCTGAAGAACCTGGCCTTGAGTGCTCGGAACGGGCAGCCCATCCTGCTGCGCCAGCTCGCCGAAGTCACTTTCGCGCCAGCGCTCAAGCGCGGCGATGCCGGCTTCGAGGGCAAGCCGGCGGTGATTCTGGGCATCCAGAAGCAGCCGACAGCGGACACCATTGCGCTGACTCGCTCCATCGAGACGGCACTCGATGAAATGAAGCGTTCGCTGCCGGCCGGCATGGAAACGCCCAAGGTGACCTTCCGTCAGGCCAGCTTCATCGAATCCTCGATCACGACCTTGCAGGGCAAGCTGATCGGTGCCTCGGCCTTCGTGGCCGTGATCCTGTTGCTGTTCCTGGGCAATCTGCGCACGACCATCATCGCCCTGGTGGCGATTCCAGTGTCGATCTTCATCACGGCCCTGGTGTTCAAGTATTTCGGGCTCTCGATCAATACCATGACCCTGGGTGGTCTGGCGATCGCCATCGGCGGCCTGGTGGACGACGCGGTGGTGGGCATCGAGAACGTGATGCGCCGGCTCAAGGAAGACCGAGCCAAGCACCACGACCATCGCCTGAATCCGCTGGAAGTGGTGGCGATGGCGACCATGGAGGTGCGCTCCGCCATCCTCTATGCCACGGTGATCATCGTGCTGGTGTTCGTGCCGCTGTTTGCGTTGCCAGGCATGGAGGGGCGTCTGTTCGTGCCCTTGGGCATTGCCTTCATCGTCTCCACCCTGGCGAGCTTGATCGTGTCGGTGACGGTGACGCCGGTGCTGAGCCTGTACCTGCTGCCGCGCATGAAGTCGCTGGACCATGGCGACACCAAGGTGCTGGCCTGGCTGAAGGCACGTTACCGAGGTGGGCTGCAAGCCACGCTGAAGCGCCCGAAGGCGGCCATCGTGGCCGCCAGCGTGGCGGTGCTGGCCGCGGCCGCGGCCGTACCGTTCTTCCCGACCACCTTCCTTCCGCCGTTCAACGAGGGCACCTTGCTGGTGGGCCTGCGACTGAACCCAGGTGTGACCCTGGCCGAGAGTTCGGCTCTGGCCCGTCAGGCCGAGGTTCTGATCAAGCAGGTGCCGGAAGTGACCCACGTGGGCAGGCGCAGTGGCCGTGCCGAACTGGATGAACACGCCGAGGGCGTGCACGTCAGCGAGTTGGACGTGGGTCTGAAGCCCAGCAGCGAGATTACGCGCTCGATGGACGAGATCAATGCCGACATCCGCTCGCGTCTGGTCAATCTGCCGGCCGCCATCGGCGTCGGTCAACCGATCTCGCACCGCATCGACCACATGCTCTCGGGTGTGCGCTCGCAGATCGCCATCAAGATCTTCGGTGAGGATCTGGACACCCTGCGCGGCCAAGCCGATGTCTTGCGTGCTCGGCTGGCCACCATCCCTGGTGTGGCGGATCTGGAGATCGAGAAGCAGGTGCTTGCACCGCAGATCAAGGTGCGCATCGACTATGCGGCGGCCGCGCGCTATGGTGTGCCCGCACCGCTGATCCTGAGCACGCTGCAGGCCCTGGTCGAGGGCGAGAAAGTGACCCAGATCGTCGAAGGGGGACGGCGCTTCGCGCTGGTCGTGCGCCTGCCCGAGAGTGCTCGCTCGGTGGAAGGGCTGGCCAATATCCTCATCGAGACGCCCAATGGCAGCGTGCCGCTGTCCAAGCTGGCCACGATCGAGGACGGTGATGGCCCGAACCAAGTCAGCCGAGACGATGGCAAGCGGCGCATCGTGCTGTCGGCCAATGCCCAGGGCCGCGCGCTCTCGGAAATCGTGGCCGACATCCGCGCCGTGGTGGCCGAGACCAAGCTGCCCGAAGGCTACTTCGTGACGCTGGGCGGTCAGTTCCAGGCGCAGGAGGAAGCGTCACGCCTGGTCGGCCTGCTGTCGATCGTCTCGGCGGTGCTGATGTTCGTGGTGCTGTTCAGCCGCTACAAGAGCACTCGCTTGGCATTGCTGATCATGGCCAATATCCCGCTGGCCCTGGTCGGCGCGGTGCTGGGTCTGGGCCTGTCGGGGCAGCCACTGTCGGTCGCAGCCCTGGTGGGCTTCATCACCCTGGCCGGCATCTCGGTGCGCAACGGCATCCTGAAGGTCAGCCACTACATCAACCTGATGCGCTTCGAAGGCGAGAACTTCGACCACAAGATGATTGTGCGGGGATCCATCGAACGTCTGAGCCCGGTGCTGATGACGGCGCTGGTGACGGCCTTCGCGCTGGCGCCACTGCTGTTCGAGGCCGAGCGCCCGGGCACCGAGATCCTGCATCCGGTGGCGGTCGTGATCTTTTCCGGACTGATCAGTTCCACCCTGCTGGACACCTTCTTGACCCCGGCGATGTTCTGGCTGTTCGGCCGGCGCGACGTCGAGCGTCTGATGAATGACCGCGACGCCGAAGCCTTCTGACAAGCATCCACATTAACCCAACCCTGAGAGGAAAGAAAATGAAGAAGACCCAATTGCTGTTCGTCAGCGCCATTCTTGCAATCAGTTCCAGCGCCTTCGCCGCAGATAAGCATGACCACGGCCATGAACACAAGCCGCTGCACGGGGGTGTCGTGGTCGAGGCCAGCGACATGGACTTCGAGCTGGTGGCCAAGGCCGATCAGATCAGCCTGCATGTGCGCGACCATGGCAAGCCTGCCAGCGTGCAAGGCGCCAGCGCCAAGCTGACCCTGCTCAACGGCAGCGAGAAGAGCGAGGTGCAGCTGGCGCCGGCGGGCGACAAGCTGGAGGCCAAGGGCAGCTTCAAGGTGGGCGCCGGCACCAAGGCCGTGGCCACGGTCATGCTGGCCGGCAAGAAGCCGGTCAATGTGCGCTTCGCACTGAAGTAAGGCGATCGCCCTCGATGTCGGCGCAGTGACCGGGACTCCAAGACCATGGCAGCCGACTTCGAGCACATGCGCGCCACTCATGGCGAGTTTGTCTCGTTCTGGCTGGCCGCCGTCGCAGTGATCGGCATCGCCGCCCTGGGTTGGTTCCTCTACCTGACTTACCGGGATTGGCAACGCAAGCGGCAACGCCGAGAGGAACGGCTACAGAAGCGCCAGGAAGCCAAGCGCAGGAGGAAGCCCTCATGAGTGCCGCCTCCCGGAAGCCCCCCGAGACACGCCCCTGGCCGGGGTTTTGGCCGCTGCTGTTCGCGGCCTGGCTGCTGTCTCTGGTGGCGACGGCCGGTGCGCTGTTTCTGGGCGAGGTGATGGGCATGACGCCCTGTGTGCTGTGCTGGTACCAGCGAATCGCCATGTTCCCGCTGGTGCTGGTGCTCGGCCTGGGCCTGCTCGACAGCGATTCGCGCTGTCTGCGCTATGCCTGGCCACTGGCCGGAGCTGGCTGGGCGCTGGCAGCCTATCACTGCCTGGTGTTCTTTGGCTGGGTGGCCGAAGGGCTGGCGCCCTGCGGCAAGGGCGGATCCTGCGCCGATGCCGAGCTTCAGGTGGCGGGGATGGTGCCGATCCCGCTGCTGTCGCTGCTGGCTTTCACCGGCATATTGCTACTGCTGGGACTTGGCAGCTTGAGGAGGAAACAGGCATGAACAAGAAGTGGATCGTCCTTGCAACGCTGCTTGCGGTGGTGCTGGCCTTCGTTACCGGTGTGGTGCTCTTCAAGAACCGTGCGGGACAGGAACTTGCGCGTTCGACCCAGGCCCATGGCGAGGCACTGGTCAGATCCCACTCGCCGGTCTACGGCAATCCGGCCGCCAAGGTCACCATCGTCGAGTTCTTCGACCCTTCCTGCGAGACCTGCCGTGCCTTCTATCCCATCGTCAAGAGCATCGTCGATGCGAGCTTTGGTCAGGTCCGGCTCGTGGTTCGGTATGCGCCCTTGCACCACGGATCCGACACGGCGGTCAAGATCCTCGAAGCCGCGCGCCTGCAGGGCAAGTATTGGGAGGCGGTTGAGCGGGCCCTGGCGTCCCAGCACCAATGGGCTTCCCATGGCAACGCTCAGCCCGAGCTGATCTGGGAACTGATCGGCGATCTCGGCCTTGATATGGCCAAGGCCAAAGCGGACTCCGACGGTGCCGCGATCTCTGCGCTGCTTGGGCAGGACGTGGCCGATATGCAGCGCCTCAAGGTGGACAGGACGCCGGGCTTCTTCGTGAACGGTACGCCCTTGATGGAGTTTGGTGCAGCACAGCTGAAGGCCCTCGTCGAGCAGGAGAGCCGCAAGGCGGGCGGGGTCTCCCGGCCTTGAACATGGCGCAATGCGCGATGACTGGATGTGGTCGAGAATGAAACCACGCCTCAACCTGGAGAAATCGATGACCGCACGCAGCCATTGGGAATCCGTCTATCAGCGCAAGGCCGCCGACTCGGTCAGCTGGTTTCAGCCTCACGCCCGACAATCGCTGGATCTGATCCAGCGGATTTCCGCTGGCGCGGCCAGTAGCTGCGTCATTGACTTGGGCGGCGGCGCGTCCACCCTGGTCGATGATCTGCTGGCCGCCGGGCGCTTCGAGATGTCGGTGCTCGACATCTCCGGAGCCGCCCTCGATGTGGCGCGCACACGCCTGGGCAAGGCGGTCCACCAGGTTCAATGGATAGAGGGTGACATCACCGAGGTCGCCTTGCGTGAGGAGCGTTTCGACATCTGGCACGACCGTGCCGTGTTCCACTTCCTGACCGATGAGGCTCAGCGCCAGGCCTATGTCGAACAGGTGCGCCGCGCGGCGCGCCCGGGCGGCCATGTGATCGTTGCGGCCTTCGGCCCGGATGGCCCGACTCAGTGCAGCGGCCTGCCGGTCGTGCGCTACGCCCCGGGCGAATTGCACGCCCAGTTCGGTGGCGCCTTCGAACTGCTGGAACATCTGCAGGAAGCCCACCACACCCCGGGTGGCGCCATCCAGCAATTCGTCTACTGCCATTGCGTGCTCCACTGAGCCCGGGAAATCCAGTGAATCGACGCTTCGAACCCGGTGTGCTGGCGGCCCTGGGCGCGGCCGTGCTGTTTGGCGCCGGCACGCCGCTGGCGAAGCCGCTGTTGGGGCAGACCAGTCCCTGGTTGCTGGCCGCCTTGCTGTATCTCGGCTCAGGCATCGGGCTCTGGCTGGTGCGAACCATCCGGCGGGCGCCGCCGGTTCGCCTTCCCGCCACCGACCGCTTGTGGCTGGTCGCCGCCATCGTCAGCGGCGGCATGGTGGGGCCGGCGCTGCTGATGCTGGGGCTGTCAAGCATGCCCGCGTCCGGTGTCTCCCTGCTTCTGAATGCCGAAGGCGTGATGACGGCCTTGCTGGCCTGGTTCGCCTTCAAGGAGAACTTCGACCGGCGCATCGCCCTGGGCATGCTGGCGATCGTCGCCGGCAGCGTCGTGCTGTCCTGGCCCGGCTCGGACAGGGCCGCCGCCGGCTTCGAGAGCCTGTGGCCCGCCTTGGCGGTGCTGGGGGCCTGCTTTGCCTTGGGGGGTGGACAACAACCTGACCCGCAAGGTGTCGCTGACCGATGCCAGCTACATCGCCATGAGCAAGGGCCTGGCCGCGGGTGCGACCAACCTGGCCCTGGCCCTGGCCCTGGCGGCCGGCGCTGCCTGGCCCGGACTGGAGGCGGTGCTCGCCGCCGGCACGCTGGGCTTCGTCAGCTATGGGGCCAGTCTCGTGCTGTTCGTGCTGGGCCTACGTCATCTGGGTAATGCGCGAACGGGCGCCTACTTCTCGATCGCGCCCTTTGTGGGCGCCGCGCTGGCGATCGGCCTGCTGGGCGAGGATCTCAGCTGGCAACTCGGCCTGGCGGTGCTGCTGATGGCGATCGGTGTCGCGCTCCACCTGACCGAAAAGCATGAGCACGAGCATCAGCATGAAGCCATCGAGCATGCACATGAGCATGACCCTGATGACCTCCATCACGACCATGTGCATGAGCCGCGCGTTCCCGCGGGCACTCGCCACGCGCATAGGCATCGCCATGAGCGGATCCGGCATCGCCATGCCCACTTTCCCGACATGCATCATCGGCATGAGCATTAATCTGGGTTAGACGGCCTCCCAGACATAGCAGCCACGTGGTCGAAATGGTGTTGAAGGCCCCAAAGAAGTGCTGCGCGCACGCGTTTGGTGAGCGGCGCCCACCAGTCGCTGTAAATGTCAAGAGAAGCGGGGGAACTCCCTAAGTAGACCGCGCTGCTTGCCTTTGTTTCAATGCATGCACTTCTTCTTTACGAACGCATGAAACTCATCGGCTTTTGGCTTCTTTGCTTGGTGGCGGTCCTCGTGCCCGTCACCGCCAGCATTGCCACGTCGATGATGTGCCCCGACGTATTTGTCTCCAAGCCGCAAGCGCGCCAGCAGAAGGTCGATGATGTCGGCCATCGCCAGACGCTTGCATCTGCGACTGGCAAGCACGGCAGCAAGCACCTTGCGTCCGCCAAGAAGGTGAGTGACAAGGCCGTCGATACGGGCTCCCAGTCCAGCGAGCCCTGCTGCGATTTCAGTCCTTGCAGCCATTGCATCAGCTGCGGTGCGAGCGCATCGATGATTGCGCTGGACGCAGCGCCGGTCGAACAGCTTGCCGGAGCCGACAAGCGCATCGCCAGCTCGGCCGCTCCTCGCGCCGAGTTTCTCCTCTCCGGGCAAGACCGCCCACCCCGAAGCGCCTGACCTTGTGTTGTCCGCTGCCGCGGCACGCGGGCACCTTTGCCCCAGCTCAGCAGCTTTGATGCTCGGCTAGGCAGCGCGGCTTCTCCCATCATTTACACCGCCCGACCTCGCGTCGCCATTGCGCGCTATCGAGTCGTCTGTGGTTGCGGGGATGCCATGCAGCCGGCCGCCTCTCCATTGGCTCAAAGGCATATCCAGATTCCAGCATGCCCTGCGCATGTCTGCGAATCACTTCATCCGGATGTACAAAACATGACGATCAAGCTCCACCAGACGGCAGTCAGTGCCGCGGTCCTCCTCTTTCTGAGCAGCGCCCATGCGTAGCAAACCACTTCGGCGCCCGAACCGGCTCAGACCGCTGCGCTCGACAAGGTCCAGATCACCGGCAGCCGCATCAACCTCAAGCAATCCCAGATCTCCGGCGTCGGCCCGGTTACGGTCATCGACTCGGACGCGATTCAGCGCTCGGGCGCCGTGTCTGCGGAAACGCTGCTGCAACGCCTGCCGGCCTCGGCCGGCACGGCCGGCAACCAGACCAGTGCCTACTGGACCGGCAACGGCTATGGCACGACGCAAGTGAACCTGCGCGGCCTGGGCATCAACCGCACGCTGGTGCTGCTCAACGGCCGGCGCGTGGTCAATGGCGGCACGGGTGCGAACAGCTCCGTGGACCTGAACATGATCCCGGTCGCGCTGATCGAGCGCGTGGAAGTGCTGAAGGACGGTGCCTCGGCGATCTACGGTGCCGATGCCGTCGCGGGCGTCGTCAACATCATCACCAAGAAGAACCTCAAGGGTCTTGAAGCGGCCGTCCGCTATGGCGAGACCTCGCGCGGCGATGGGGACGAGTCGGCTGTCGACCTGGCCTGGGGCATCACCAGCGCCCAGGGCTCGCTGATGACGGCGATCAACTATTCGCAAAGCGGTGACGTGAACATGGCCAGCCGCGCGCCCTGCGGTCTGGCCGAAGCGAACGGCCAGCTGGTGTGCTCCGGCAGCTCGGCAACGATCGGCGGCCGCGCCCGTCTGGCCGACGGCCGACGCGTCAACTTCCGCCAATCCCTGGACTCGCCAGCCGGTTTCTACGAGACCTACTCTGCGGCCAAGCACAACTACAACGGCAATCCGAGCCTGAATGCCGTCAACCCCATCAAGCGTCTGGGCCTCAGCACCTTCGGCACACTGAACCTGAGCGACAAGACCCAGCTCTTCACCGAACTGCTCTTCTCGCGCCGCGAGTCGAGCCAGTTGGCCACACCGGGTTCTTTGGGGGTTTACCGTCCGATCAATATTGCGGCCGACCATCCGACGAACCCGACCGGCCAGGCCCTGGTGCTTGAGCGGCGTCGCCTGGAGGAGGCGGGCGTGCGGGACTTCTTTCAGGAGTCCAACATCTTCCGCGCGGTGGCCGGCGCCAAGGGCAGTCTGGGCGAGAACTGGGACTGGTCCGTGGCGCTGAACTGGGGCCGCAACACGGGTACGGACGGCTCCACCAAGGTCGCGAACCTGGACCGCGTCGAACAGACGCTGGACCGGACGCGCTGCAGCACGGCCGCCAACGCCGCCATTCCCTGCGGCAACTACCTGGGCTATGGCAACCTCACGCCCGAAGTGCTGCGCTACATCCTGACCACGACGCGCGACACCGGCGGCAATGATCAGAAGAGCATGAGCGCCAGCATCAGCGGCCAACTGTTCGAGCTGCCCGCCGGTCCGGTGGGATTTGCCTCGGGCCTGGAGATCCGCAAGGAGGGCGGCTGGCGTGATCCGGACAACCTGACCGTCATCGGGGCGGCCAACACCAATCGGCAGGACCCGATCTCCGGCGAGTACACCGCGCGTGAGGTCTTCGCCGAGCTGTCGGTGCCGCTGCTGGAGCGCAAGCCGCTGATCCAGTCCCTGACCCTCAACACCGCTGCGCGCTATTCCGACTACAGCCTGTTCGGCAGCAAGAGCACCTACAAGATGGGCTTGGACTGGCAGGTCGTCCCCAGCCTGAAGCTGCGCTCCAATGTGTCCTCAGCCTTCCGCGTGCCGAACATCCCCGAGCTGTACGGCGGTGTGTCCGAGGGCAACCTCACGACCACCGACCCCTGCAGCGGCTGGAGTGCCTTGCCCACCACGTCCGTGGTTTCGCAGAACTGCCAGGCCGCCGGTGTGCCGGCGGGCTTCCGGCAGCTGGGCAACACCATCCTCACGACGGTGGGCGGCAATCCCAAGCTGGAGCCCGAGGATGCAAAGACCTTGACCGCCGGCATCGTGTGGTCGCCGATCCGCCCGCTGACGCTGACGCTGGACTACTACCGGATCAAGATCAGCAACGCGATCCAGAGCGTGGCGGGATCGACCAAGCTGGCCACCTGCTACAACACCCCGGGCCGGGCACACATCTTCTGCAATGCTTCCAGCTTCACCCGCAACCCGGCCACCGGCGAGATCGATTTCCTTTCCTCTCAGCCGGTCAACGCGGCGGACGAGCGCATCTCCGGCATCGACCTGGGCGTGCTCTATGACTTCAGCGTTGCGGGCTGGAACGCCTCCCTCGGCACCGAGCTCTCGCATCTGAAGAACTACGAGGTGCGACCCTTCCCGGGCGCAGCCGCCATCGACTACACGGGCAAGATCACCGGTGGCCGTGGCAGCTACACCCAGTGGCGCTCGCTGAGCACGCTGACGATGGCCAAGGGCCTATGGTCAGGCTCGTACACGGTCCAGTACATCGGCTCTGCCGACGACATCAATGCGGCACCGACCGACATCGGTGCGCGCGCGCCCGCCATGACTTACCACTCGGTCCAGGCCAAGTACGCGGTGAACAAGTCCTTTGACATCGCGCTGGGCATCGACAATCTCTTCGACAAGAAGCCGCCTTTCATCAAGAGCTATACCGACGCGAACACCGACACGATGACCTACGACCTGCTCGGCCGCCGTTGGCATGTGAGAGCCGGCTACCGCTGGTGATCCACCGAGCGTGAGCGGCGGGCGCCGGCCACGAGCCGGCGCCCGCCGATGGTCCATCGAAAGCTGTGAGACAAAGCTTATGAATCCTTCCTTTTGGGCGCGCAAGACTCACAAATGGATCGGCCTGGTGATCGGGGTGCAAGCCCTGCTGTGGATGATCAGCGGGGTCTACATGACCGCGATGTCGCTGGACGTTATCCACGGCGACCACCTGGCCCATGTTTCTGACGAACCCCTGAAGCGCGACAAGCCTCGCGTCGATATCGCCCGCATTGGCGAGCTCTACCCCGGTTTCGAGGCGTTGAGACTCAAGACCTTCATCGGCAAGGAGGTCTACGAGGTCCGACATGGCGGCAAGACGCATCTGCTCGATGCCCGTGACGCCACGCTGCTCAGCCCCTTGAGCCGCGAGCAGATCCTGGAGCGCGCGAAGGAGGTCTACCAGGGCGAGGCCCAGGTTCGCGAGGTGACCTGGGTCACGAAAGCACCGCAGGAGGTCGCGAAGCGCCCCGTCCCCATGTGGGCCGTTCGCTTCGACGATCGCGCCGACTCGACCTTGTACTTCTCGCCCAGCACCGGCGACCTGCTGGCGCGACGGCACGACCTGTGGCGCTTGTTCGACTTCCTGTGGATGCTTCACATCATGGACTACGACACCCGAGCCGATGTCAACAACACGCTGCTGCGCGTCGCGGCCGGCTCCGGGCTTGTGTTCGCGCTCAGCGGCCTGTGGCTGGTGTTCTACAGCTTCCGCCGGAGGAACCAGGTATGACTCAGTGGCTGAAGAAAATCCATAAATGGCTGGGCCTGCTGATCGGCCTGCAACTGCTGCTCTGGATGGCCAGCGGCGTCGTGATGAGCTTGTTGGATGCCGAGAAAGTGCGTGGGCGCGAGTTCCGCGTCCCGCCGGCGGCAGGTGTGGCCTGGCCCGCGCAGGCCTTGCCGGTCAGCCAGGCACTGAAAACGGTTCAGCTCGATGCGCAGTCGGTCTCGACCGGATGGTTGGGCCAGGAGCCGGTCTATCGGCTCGCCACCGACCAGGGGGTGAGGCTGATCAGTGCCTTGCGCGGCACCGAGATCGTCCTGGACAGCGACCTGGCGCAGCGCCTGGCACAGGCGTCCTATCGCGGACCCGGGCAGGCCGGCCCGGCCGAACTGCAGCCGCCATCGCTGGAGACTCGGGCGCATGTGGGCAAGGTCTGGCGCGTGCCGTTCTCCGATGGCGACGACACCACGGTGTACCTGTCCCAGCACGGTGACGTCCTCGAGCATCGAAACAGCACTTGGCGGCTGTTCGATTTCTTCTGGATGCTGCACATCATGGACTACACCGGTCGCAAGGACTTCAACAATCCGCTGGTGGTCAGCGCCGCCGTGGGTGGGCTGTGGCTGGCGCTCAGCGGGACCTGGCTGCTGTTCACGAGCTTCCGCCTGGCAGACTTCATTCCGCGGCGCTTGCGTGCCAGCAAGTCCCTGCAGGTCTTGTCGCTCGATGGCTCACGGTTGCGCACGTTGCGCGTGGCCTCCGGTGACACCGTGTTCGTCGCGATGGGCAAGCAGGGCCTGCAACTGCCATCGAACTGCGGCGGCGGTCAGAGCTGCGGCCTGTGCGAGATCAAGGTCTGTGGCAACGTGCCGGCAGCGACGCCCGCGGACCGTGCCCAGCTGTCGCTGGCCAAGTTGCGGGATGGGCATCGCCTGGCCTGCAATCTGCCTGTGACATCCGATCTGGAGATCGAGGTATTGGGCGGCGTGGAACTGTGGAGCCAGCACGGGGCGCGGGTGGAGAGCGTGAACGCGCTGTCGCCAACCCTGCGCGAAGTGGTCCTGGTTCCCGACGAGCGTGCCGACGCGGCCTACAGGCCGGGGTCCTACATCCAGGTCATCGTGCCGGCCTACCAGATGTCCGGGGCTCAGATCGAGCTTCCCGAAGCCCACCGCACCGCATGGGCGGCCTGGCGCCTGCCTTCGAGCTGGGGGAACAGCGCGCCGCTGCGCCGCTCCTATTCGCTGTCGGCCCCGGTCGAGCAGATCGATGGGCGCATCAGCCTGCTGGTGCGCTTCCTCCATGGACCCGCCGACGCGTTGCACCACCCGCCTGGCAAGGGCTCGTCCTATATGTACGGTCTGAAGCCGGGTGACCGGATCCAGTATGCCGGCCCATTCGGCGACTTCGCGCTGCATCCAGGGCAAAGGGAGAAGGTGTTCATCGGCGGAGGCGCCGGCATGGCGCCTTTGCGCGCGATGATCCGGTCGCTGCTGGAGGGTGGCGCCAAGGAGCGCGTGCACTTCTGGTACGGCGCACGCACACAGGACGATGCGCCCTACGTCGAGGAGATGCAGGCGCTGGCGACCCGGTTCGGCAACTTCAGTTGGCATCTGATCTTGTCGGGCGATGCCGCGCAGCCCACTGGCGCCGGCGATCGTTTGCCCCGCGCACTGGTGCACGATGCGGTGCGTGAGCAGTTGCTGGAGTCGCATGCCAATCTGGCGGCCTGCGAGTTCTATCTCTGCGGGCCGCCGGCGATGCTGAGCGCCACGCGCAAGATGCTCCGCAAACTGGGTATCGCGGATGCGCAGGTCTCGTTCGACGACTTCAAGATCTGAGCGCGCCAGGACGCGGCAAGGCCAATGCCAAAAGGCTCAGGCCTTGCCATTTCTTTTCATCCGATGGCAAGGAAGCCGCAGCAGTGTGTCAGCCGCCATGGCCCTCGCGCAGCAGATAGTCGAGCCGGGCCACTTCGTTGCCGACCGCGGCGATTTGGCGGCCGTCTCGTGCCGCGATGACCTCGCCGGGCCGGAGCATGACGGCGCGCCCATAGGCGTCTTCCTTGGCCATCTTCCCGTTCAGGAAGATGTACAGGGTGGCGCCGGCCGGAAGATCGACCTTGGCCTTGACGGAGCTCTCCAGCGCATGGCTGGCGAATGCCGGCGCGGCTGTGATGGCCAACAGGGTTGAAAGCGAGAAGGCGATGGCGATTGACTTCATGGTCTCAGTCCTTTCTTGAAGCGTCTCGCCAGCGAGATGCTGCGAGCTTGATACAACTCTAGGAAAGGAGCACCGTCATCAAGCGTTCCAGAACATTACAACTCCGTCATCAAGCCAAGCCCGCCTGCGAACGCTTGGCCTGCTCAAGCGCCTTGCAAACCAGAAAAGCTGCACTTCGAATGTGACACACGAAGCCAAGAATTTTTTACGTCTTCCGCATGAGGTCCTGACCATATTTCTGGTGGGCGGCTTGGTCAGTGCCCTCGCGTTGATCGGCCTGGCCATCTTCCTCGGGTACCGTCATGGGCGAAAGCCGGGGCAGAACAGTTCGCGAAAGGAGAAGCGGGCTCGGAAAGGCCGGCGACGGCGAAGGTGACCGGGGCCGTCGAAGCCCAGTTGCTAGCATCGTGCCAGGGAGACCGCCATGAGCGACAACGCAGAACGACCGCAGGAACCGCAGCCATCTGTACAACCCTGGATCGGCGGTGCTTTAAGGATGCTGCGCACTACGGATGCATCGCTGCAATCCATCGGACGTGTTGTGGGTGCAGCTTTGCAGGCGCTGCCCACAATTCTCCCAGGGCTACTCCAAGGCATCGAAAGGGTCAATGCCTTTCCGGACGCCGTACAGGAGGGCAGCGTAGCGCTTGCCAAGCTCGGTTGGTTCTACGACCTACAGTTCCCCGCTGCCATTTTCTGGGACATCAGAGACTGGGTCCGCGAAGGTCGGACGGCGGAGATTGATACCTACTTTGTCGAGCACTACGAACGATCTGCCGATGACATCCAGGCACAGTTGCTCTCCACCTACGCGGCCCGGTCGGAACTGCTGGGGCAAGCTTTTAGTGCGGCATCGCAGACCTTGTATTTTGCTGCGATCCCGGTGTTGCTCGCGCAGGCAGACGGACTCTCTGTGGACATCATGGGGGGCAAGCTCTTCAAGAGCGTGAATAGGCGTCCGCAGGCGGCGAGCAGTCTTGATCAGATGCAGTTGGAAAAGTTCACGCTGAAGTTCCTGGCAGCCCTGCAGCACAACGGCGGGTTCAATGCCGCGGAGGAGTACCGGCATGAATTTCCAAGTGCCCCGAACAGGCACGACATCATGCACGGGCGAGACCTTAGCTACGGCACCCGTATGAACTACCTGAAGACGCTTTCCCTTCTCGCTTTCATCGGCCTGCACGTACCCGACATACTTCGCGACGGGCAGGTAAAGGAATCTCCCGGCTAAACCGAGTTGGGGCGCCAATCGATCCGTGCCGCCGAAGGCATCCAGCGCATGACTGCTTTCTAACGCCTGCGCTGTAGACCCTCAAGTGTCAATCCGAACTGCGAGGTCCCCGACTCCAAGCGTAGTACGGACATGCTGCTTGACATTGCCATTGTTGGAGGGATCACGATGCGAGGCATCCCATACAAGGAGCATGTGATGCTGACCTACCGTATCGAAGACATGACCTGCGGCCACTGCGCCAGCACGATCGCTAGAGCCGTGCGTGCGGCTGATGCTCACGCCAGGCTGCAAGTTGATGTTCGCGAAAAGCTGATCCACATACAGCCTGGCGACGCCGACGAGGAAGACCTGGTGGCAGCGATCTCGGATGCTGGCTACCACCCCATCCCGGTGGTCGTCGCCGAACAAGACAGGGATCCCGCGCGAACTACCAGTTGCTGCTGCGGCAGCGGCGAACAAGCATCAGCCGCTGCGGGAATTGTGCGGCCCGGTGCTCAGCGTAAAACCGATACGTGTCGTGCCGTCGGCGGATGAGGCAAAGGGTTCGCCTCCGTGCATGCGCGCGATGGCATCGACGATGGAAAGGCCAAGTCCATGGTTGACGCTTGCCTGGGCCCTGGAGGGGTCCGCGCGGTAAAAGCGATCGAACAGCCTGGGCAGGTGGTCCGACGAGATGGCCGGACCTTCGTTGCACACGGACAGCGAGGCGTTGCCTTGTGGTGCGGCCGCAATGTCGATCTGGATCACCGATCCTGCCTTGGCGTATCGGGTCGCATTGCCCAGCAGATTGGACAGCGCTCGCTTCAGCAAGGGAGCGTCGACCTCGCCTGCGGCATCCCCCTTGATCCGAAGCTGAAGGCCAGCCTCTGCGATGGCGGCTTCGTGGTAGTCCGACACGTCTTGTGCGAGGGCGGCAAGGCTCTCGACTGGCTCTCGACGTGCGGCCGCGCCACTGCTGGCGTGCGAGAGAAAAAGCATGTCATTGACGATGCCGGCCATGCGACGAAGTTCTTCCAGGTTGGACCCCAACAGGTCGAGTGTTGACTCAGGCAACCCAGGCTGGCGCATCGCGACTTCGATGCCGGTCATCAGCGTGGCCAGCGGTGTTCGGAGTTCGTGAGCCACATCGGCATTGAAGCCCTCCAACTGCTCATAGGCGCGGCTCAGGCGGTCCAGCAGCGCGTTGAACTGCTGGACCAGCGGTTGCAATTCGCGCGGCTGCTGGGATCCGTCCAACTGCCGGTGCAGGTTCTGGGCCGCCAATCCTTTGGTCTGCGCGACCAGAGAGCGGACCGGGCGCAGGCCCAGTCGGACCAGGACGAAGCTGCCGGCGGAAACCAGCAAAGCACCGATCATTGACGCGCTCATCAACGCGATGGCCAGGCGATGAAGAAACTGGTCGTCTGCGGCGGTGTCCAAGGCCATGCGGGCAGACAGGGCGCCACCGGCCGACTCCCAGTAGGGATAGGCGAACGCGATCTTCTTGAATCTGCTGGTCGAGCCCGGACGCGACGCGTTGTCGTAGAGCGAACTCCCATCGGGTTTCAGCAAGGTCAGAACCATGTCGCGATGACCCAGGAAGAAGTCGTCGAGCTTGTGCAGCAGCGTGGGCAGGTCACGGTCGCTATGTGCCTCGGCCAGGACATGCTCGACCAGTTCGCGCTTGTGCTGGAGTGATTCCGTCTGGCGAGCATCAAGATCCGCGGCGGCAAACAGGTAGACAACCATGGAAACCAGTCCCAAGCCCGCAAAGGTTTGAGCGGCGAGCCAAATGGAAAGGCGCTCCCCGAGGGCCAGCGATGGCATCTTCATTGCGGTCGCTCTTCCAGTACATAGCCCATGCCGCGCACGGTATGCAGCAGATGGTGCTCAAACGGCACATCAAGCTTGGTACGCAACCGTCGCACCGCGACTTCGACCACATTGGTTTCGCTGTCGAAGTTCATGTCCCAGACCTGCGAAGCCAGTTCCGTGCGTGTCACCACCTCGCCTTGCCGCCTGAGCAGCAGGGTCAACAGACTGAACTCCTTGGCGGTCAGGTCCAGGCGCTGGCCGGCACGCGAGGCTCTGCGACGAAGCAGGTCAACTTCGAGATCGCCAATGCGCAGCGTGGTCTGCTCGCCTGTGCTGCGGGGGACCGCCCTGCGCAACAGAACCTGGATGCGGGCCAGTAGTTCCGAGAACGCAAAGGGCTTGATCAGGTAGTCATCCGCTCCCGATTGCAGGCCCTGGACCCTATCGTCCACGCCCGAGCGTGCCGTCAGCATCAGGACCGGCGTCTGCTTGGTCCGGCGCAGAGCGGCCAGGAGGCTCAGCCCGTCAATCCCGGGCAGCATGCTGTCTAGCAGGACGAGATCGTGGTCTCCCTCCATGGCCAGGTGCAGGCCATCGATGCCGTTGAGCGCAACTTCCACGGTGTAGCCGGCTTCGCTCAGGCCCTTGCGCAGGTAGTCCGCAAGCTTGGCTTCATCTTCGACGACGAGGAGTTTCATGGCGTCATTTTGGAGGCTTCCGGCGCTGAGGTAGATGACGGATTCGTAATGTGGAGGACGGGTTCGCGTTGGGGGTGAATTTCTACAGTGGCTTCCATGGCGTCGCAGAACGACGCCGCACCAGCAAGGCCGAACCGCGGCCGCTGGCTCAAGCGCAACCACAAGGAGTTCATCATGTCGCGCATCAGCACCCCCATCGCCATCGCCGCCACTGCCATCCTGGCTGCGATCTCCATTCCCGCCATGGCCAGCAGCGGCTTCACGCCGGCCAACACCGAATCCGGCGGTGCCTATCACGCCATGCCGGGGGGGAAGACCCGTGCTGAAGTACGGGCAGAGTTGCAGAAGGCCCGGGAGGACGGCTCGCTCGCGAAGATCAACAGCGAGGCCGGCTACGCCCCGGAAGCCGAGGCTGCAGCACGGCGCCCGGCCAATGTTGCGACCTTGCCCCCTGTCAAGCTCGGCGCAGGGCAGATCCAGTTCGAAGCCCCGGCCGCTGGTGGCGGACGTACCCGCGCTGAAGTGTTGGAGGAACTGCGCCGCGCTCGCGAAGACGGTTCGCTGCGCCGAATGAACACCAATCGCGGGTACTAATTCGCTACCCGTGCCGGCCGATTGATCTAAACTAAGTTGATGAGCAAAATCCTGCGCTTGGTGTTGACGTGGATGCTTGCAGCGGCCTTGCCGCTGCAGGGCTACGCCGTCCATGCCATGGCAGCTTGCGGGCCTGCTCATCATCGTCCGGCGCTCGACACCTCGAGCCATCATCACGATGGTGCTGTGGGCGAGCATCACGCCACCGCAGTTGATCAGACCGCCGCCAGCGAGGACGTCGCAGCACCGGATGCTCAGTCCGCCAAAGCAAGCAAGTGCAGCCTCTGTGCATCCTGCTGCAGCGCTGTCGCGATCACGGCCGCTTCTTTCAGCTTCGATCCCGTGCCGGTCATGCCCGTGACCGTGGCAACCGTACCGGTCGCGCATGACCGTGTCCTGTCTGGTGGCCTTGAGCGCCCACCCAAGCTTCTCATCGCCTGATCGACGGTCCCCGCTTCGCGCCTAGCGAAGCCGGGGCGATCCCGACCTTCTCCACTGCCGCTGCAGTCCGCTGCAGAGCGTGGGGCGATTCATCAGAAGCGAGTTCTACATGCCACAGACTATCAAGCGCCTTGGCGCAGCCGCTGCATGGGCGGTCGTGATGGGCTTGATGCCGGCCATCACATCGGTCGCGCACGCTCAAAGCAGCGCCAATGCGGACAAGCCCTCGGCCCGCCCAAACCCACTGGACGCCAAGGCGGAGGTGCCAGCTGTCGTCTATCGCTCGGCCCTGCAGGGCTACCGTCCCTATGCGGACACCGAGCCTGGCTCCTGGACTGAGGCCAACGATCGCGTCGGTCGCATCGGCGGCTGGCGTGTCTATACCAAGGAGGCGCGCGAGCCACAGGCTCCTGCTGCTGGAGCAAGCGCACCCCAGGAAGCGGTCAAGCCCGCGCCCGCCGCTCACAGCGGCCACAAGACGCACTGAGGAGCCCGCATGCCAACCTATCCAATGACACACACGCCGTCGTGGGGCCGTCTGCGCACGCTGGCGCTCGCGGCATCCCCCTTGCTGCTGGCCGGCTGCGCCAGCCTGAGTGCCGACGGCGGTCTTGCGCCCGTCCAGCAGGCGGCCCAGCAGCACCTCGGCAAGACCGTCCAGGTCGTCAAATCCGATGCCGACGAGGACAAGATCGCCTCTCGGGTCGGCGAACTGCTGAGCCAGCCGCTCAATGCCGACAGTGCGGTGCAGATCGCGCTGCTGAACAACCGGGGCTTGCAAGCCAGCTTCCAGGAGCTGGGCATTGCCGAGGCCGACATGGTTCAGGCCAGCCGGATGCCCAACCCGGGCTTCAGCATCGCGCGCATGAAGCGAGGGGACGAACGCGAGATCGAAAGAGCCTTCTCCTTCGACCTCGGACACCTCATCGCGCTGCCGATGATGCGCCAGCTCGAATCCCGCCGCTTCGCCGCCACGCAGCGCGCGGTGTCGATGGAGATGATCTCGCTGGCTTCCGAGACCCGCAAGGCTTTCTACGCCGCAGTCGCCGCCGAGCAGACCTCGCGCTATATGCAGGACGTGCGCGCCACCACCGACGCCGGTGCGGAACTGGCCAGGCGTCTGGCGCAGGCCGGCAACTGGTCCAAGCTGCAGCAGGCACGGGAGCATGGTTTCTTTGCCGAAGCCACGCTGAATGCTGCACGCGCGGAGCAAGCCCGTTTGTCCAGCCGCGAGCGTCTGATCCGCTTGCTGGGCCTGTGGGGCACGCAGACGCAGTTCCGCCTGCCCGACCGGCTGCCGGATCTGCCGAAGGAGCCGGCCGACCGGCCGGACATCGAGCAGGTCGCGATGGCCCAGCGCCTTGACGTGCAGGCGGCCAAGCTGCAGGCGGAGGCGACGGCGAAAAACCTGGGCCTGACCAAGGTGACGCGCTTCATCAACGTGCTGGAGTTCGGCTACCAGCGCAATTCCTCCAATGAGGCGCCCCGCCAGACCGGCTACGAGATCGGCATCGAGATCCCCTTGTTCGACTGGAGTGGCGCCCGCGTGGCCCGGGCCGAGGCGGTCTATATGCAGAGCGTGCAGCGCGCGGCGCAGACCGCCGTCGAGGCCCGCTCCGAGGTGCGCGAGGCCTATCAAGGCTATCGCAGTGCCTACGACATCGCCCGCCACTACCGCGACGACATCGTGCCGACCGCCAAGCGTGTCTCGGAAGAAAACGTGCTGCGCTACAACGGCATGTTCATCAGCGTGTTCGAGCTGCTCGCCGATACCCGCGCCTCCATTGCCAGCGTCAATGCCTCGATCGAGGCGCTGCGCGATTTCTGGCTGGCCCAGGCCGACCTCGACATGGCCTTGATTGGCAAACCCAGCCTCAGCGGCCCCGGTGCTTCCGCAGCAGTTGCTGCCGGCGGCGGCGCCGCCGGCCACTGAACCAGGAGAAGAACCAATGGTTTCCCGACGTGATTTCTTCCGCGGCGCCGGCGCCGTGACCGCTGCGGTGTCCGCGGCTTCGGTCAGCCGCGTGGCCATGGCCGCGCTGCCCGAACCGGTGCTGCAGACCCAGCCCGACACGATGGCGCCGCTGGTACCCGACAGCGGGCGCCCCTACAACCCGGTGGTGACGCTCAATGGCTGGACCTTGCCCTGGCGCATGAACCAGGGCGTGAAGGAGTTCCACCTGGTGGCCGAGCCTGTCGTGCGCGAACTCGCACCCGGCATGAAGGCCCACCTGTGGGGCTACAACGGCCAGTCGCCCGGCCCGACCATCGAGGTCGTCGAAGGCGACCGCGTGCGTGTGTTCGTCACCAACAAGCTGCCCGAGCACACCAGCATTCACTGGCATGGTCAACGTCTGCCCAATGGCATGGACGGCGTTTCGGGACTGACGCAGAAGGCCATCCAGCCCGGCAAAACCTATGTCTACGAATTCGTCGCCCGGCGTCCCGGTACCTTTATGTACCACCCGCATGCGGACGAGATGACGCAAATGGCGATGGGCATGATGGGCTTCTGGGTGACTCACCCGAAGGTGAAGAACCCCTTGATCGACGCGGTCGACCGGGACTTCTGCTTCCTGCTCAACGCCTTCGACATCGATCCAGGCACCGCGACGCCCAAGATCATGACGATGACGGACTTCAATCTGTGGTGCTGGAACAGCCGCGTCTTCCCGGGCATCGATACCTTGAATGTGCGCAAGAACGACAAGGTTCGCATCCGCATCGGCAACCTGACGATGACGAACCACCCGATCCATCTGCATGGTCATGAGTTCCTGGTCACCGGCACCGATGGCGGGCCGACGCCCAAAAGCACGCGCTGGTACGAGGTCACGACCGATGTCGCGGTCGGGCAGATGCGGCAGATCGAGTTCCTGGCGGACGAGGAGGGCGACTGGGCTTTCCATTGTCACAAGAGCCATCACACGATGAACGCGATGGGCCATGACGTGCCGACCATGATCGGGGTCGACCACCGCGAGGTGGTCAAGCAGATCACCAAGGTTGTGCCCGACTACATGGTGATGGGTGAGCGCGGCATGGCCGACATGGCCGAAATGGAGATGCCGCTGCCCGACAACACGATCCCGATGATGACCGGCCAGGGGCCGTTCGGTGGGGTGGAGATGGGCGGCATGTTCTCGATCCTGAAGGTCCGCAAGAACCAGAAGGCCGGCGACTACGGCGATCCGGGTTGGTATCAACATCCCAAGGGTGAGGTCGCTTTCGAATGGACGGGCGCACTGCCGGAGCCCGCACGCTTCGCTGCGGAGGGCGGGCAATCGATGCCCCGCCAGAAGCCCGGCCCTAGCGCCGAGGTCAAGGTCCGCAAGTCCTCCGGGCATTCCGGGCACTGAGTCCAACTCATCCCATTTTCTGTTTTTGTTTCTATAGAAAGATTCCGATGAAGCTCAGCAAAACACAGGTGCTCGGCGCCGTCTTCACCGGCCTGATGGCTCTCAGCGCCGGTGCTCACGCCCATGGCAATGAGGACCACGCCAAAAAGTCCGGCCCGGTCAAGAAGGAGCAAAAGGACTGGGGCATCGCTGCCGACGCCCCTGCCGCCAAGCGCACCATCGAGATCAAGATGTCTGACGCCATGCGCTTTTCGCCCGACAAGATCGAGGTCAAGCAGGGTGAGACCGTGAAGTTCGTGATCAAGAACGATGGCAAGGTGATGCACGAGTTCGTGCTCGGGACGAAGAAGGTCCTCGACGAGCACGCCGCCCTGATGATGAAGTTCCCGGACATGGAACACGACGAGCCGTATATGGCGCATGTGAAGCCCGGCGCCAGTGGTGAGATCGTCTGGACCTTCAACCGCGCCGGTGATTTCGACTTCGCCTGCCTGATCGCGGGCCACTACCAGGCGGGAATGGTGGGCAAGGTCAAGGTGGTCGCCAGCGCGGGCGCCAAGAGCGTCAAGAGTGCGCAGGCCGGCAAGGCGGACGGGCATGGCGATCACAAGCATTGAGCGTCGGCATGCCCTGATCGCGGGTGCCGTCGCGCTGCTGGCGCTGCCGGCCTGGGCTCGAACAGATCCACCGGGGCGCTCCAAGCCCATGGTGCAGATCTGGAAGAGCCCCAGCTGCGGCTGCTGCAAGGACTGGATCGTGCACCTGGAGGCCAATGGCTTTGCCACCCAGGTCAGCGACGGCGGCAATGCCGCCGCGCGCAAGCGCCTAGGCGTTCAGGACAAGCATGGTTCCTGCCACACAGCCTTGATCGGCGGCTATGCCATCGAAGGGCATGTGCCGGCCAAGGACATCCATCGCCTGCTGCTGGAGCGTCCCGCCGGCATCGGGCTTGCCGTGCCCTTCATGCCCGTCGGTTCGCCGGGCATGGATGGCCCCGAGTATGGCGATCGCAAGGACCCCTACGACGTGCTGCTGCTGGCCAAGGATGGCAGCGCACGTGTTTTTCAAAGTTACCGTTGAAGGAGACTCCGATGAAAGCACTGAAGCATCTCAGCATGGCCGCAATGTTCGGTCTGATCTCGACCCTGTCCCTAAGCGCTGTCGCGCAAGGCATGGACCCCAGCAAGACGGGTGGCACGGCCGCCAGCGCCGCGGCCGACATGACCGACGGCGAAATCCGCAAGGTCGACAAGGACAACAAGAAACTGACGATCAAGCATGGGGACATCAAGAACCTGGACATGCCAGGCATGACCATGGTCTTCCAGGTCAAGGATCCTGCGATGGTCGACCAGGTCAAGGTGGGCGACAAAGTCCGATTCAAGGTCGAGAAGGCCAGCAGCGGCTTCGTGGTGACCGAACTGCAGCCTGCTGCAAAGTAGGCCGCTTGCGAGATCAACCGGATGCGAACGCGTTTGGTTGATCCGGATCAAGTTGTGCACCTCGCCCGTGCCGCAGTATCTGCTCATGGTTCTACCGAGCTGAGCAGCGAGCACATCAATATGGGCACGATCCAACGAACAACATCACGGCGCCGCCTGGCCGCCATGATGTTGTGCCTTTGGATCTTCGGTTTGGTTGCGGGTATCGCGAACGCCTGTGCCTTTGGCGGAGTTCATGGTTCACATGGCAACTCTCAGCTCGTCCCGCATGGCCACGACCTCACGCCAACGGTCGAGGCACATCACCATGATGAGCCGGCAGGGGTTGAATCCACACCCCAGGCCCCGGATCCGGCCTGTCAGAAGTTCTGCGAGGACGGACGCTCCACGCTGAACCTGACGCTCAAGGGCTTGGGCGGCAGCGCTGACCTGATGCCGGTGCTGCTGCAGGCTCCCATCCTGGCCTGGACGTCGGTAGACGTGCGTGGGGTCATCCTCGCCAGTTGCTTTGCGGCCGTGCGCGAAGCCGGCCCACCTATCCCCATCCGACTGTTGCGCTTGACTCTTTAGTCGCTCTTCCGAGCGCCCCGGGGGCCAGCACCCCGCGTGGCGATGTGTCTGCACGCCCCGATTCGGCGCGTGCTAGATGGCGGGGCAGCACGCGTGCCGCGACCGACACCCGGTCGGCTTTTCTCCCCGCAGATTCTCGGAGAGCACCATGAACAAGATCGTACTGACCACTGCCGCGCTGCTCGTTGCCGCCGGCCTCGCCGCAGCGCAGACCAAGGAACCGGACCATCTGGCTCACCATCCGGAAGGCGCGGCCTCCGCACCTGCTGTGAAGTCGCCGGCAACTGCAGCAACCGCAGCTCCAACGAAGCCCGCCGACATGAGCGCCAGGATGAGCGCAATGCAGGACATGCACCAGAAGATGATGGCTGCCAAGACGCCCGGGGAGCGTCAGGCGCTGATGGGCGAGTACATGAAGGCCATGCAGGGGGGCATGGGCATGATGAAAGAGATGGCCGGCAAGGGCAGCGGCGCGGCGGGCATGCCGGCGGACCCCAAGGCCCGTATGGAGGCCATGGAGCAGCGCATGGACATGATGCAGATGATGATGGAAATGATGATGGATCGCATGCCTGCTGCGCCTGTGCGCGACGGCAAGTAAGCCTGGCTGCCACTTCGGGAGATCGCCATGGACCCCAACCATCAAGTCCCTCGATTCTGGCGTTCACGCGCCGGCATCGCCTGGATCGTGCTGGCCGGCGTGGCCGGCTGGTTTCTTTGGGCGGAGCACCGCGCCCATCTGCTCGGTGCCTTGCCCTACCTGATCATCCTGGCTTGCCCCTTGATGCATCTTTTCATTCATCGCGGGCATCACCAAGGCGGACAGCATGCCGACCATCACGATGCGCGCGATCAGGGAGGCAAGCCATGACGCATGAGGCATCTGCCTACGGGCTCTGGTCGCTGGTCATCCTGAACTCGGCCGTTTTCGTGATCTTCGCGTTCAGCTTCTTCAAGCCGCAGACGGCTCGTGACTGGCGCAGCTTTGGGGCCTTCGCGGCCTTTGTCGTGGCGCTGTTCGTGGAGATGTATGGCTTCCCGCTGACCCTCTACCTGCTGTCCGGTTGGCTGCAGACCCGCTATCCCGGCCTCGACCTGCTATCGCACAACACGGGCCACCTCTGGTCGACCCTGCTGGGGGAGCAAGGTGACCCGCATCTCGGCGTGCTTCATATCGCGAGCTATGTGCTGCTGGGCGGAGGCTTCTGGCTGCTGTCGAGCGCCTGGCATGTGCTGTACCACGCGCAGCGCCGCGGCAGCCTGGCGATCGTCGGCCCCTACGCAAGGGTTCGGCATCCGCAGTATCTGGCCTTCGTGCTGATCCTGTTGGGCTTCCTGCTGCAATGGCCGACGCTACTGACCTTGCTGATGTTCCCCGTGCTGCTGGTGATGTACGGGCGCCTGGCGATCTCGGAGGAGCGCGAGATGGGGCTGAAGTTCGGGCCCCAGTACCAGCAATACGCTGAACAGACCCCGCGTTTCATCCCGCGTTGGTCCGCGAGTCCGACACCGCCGAGTCGAGAAGCTTGACATTACCCTCATGGCAAGGATCAGACTGATGCCAGCCTTGCCGATGGCGAGCCTATGGATGCAACCGAACAATGCCGCATGAAACACGATGCCGATATGCCCGTTGATGCGACGGTCTACGTCTGCCCGATGCACCCTCATATCCGCCAGACGAAGCCCGGCAGGTGCCCGGAATGCGGCATGAATCTGGTGCCTGAGGGACAGGCGAAGCAAGTGGGGCATGTCCACCATTCGCCCGCCGGGCACACCAGCACGGATTTGAGTCATCACTCTGCCCATCAGCATGGGCAGCAGCGCGCGTCCCAGGATCCGGCTGCCCAAACAGGGTTGGAGGACGCTGCCGGCGCCTCGTCGACCCTGTACACCTGCCCGATGCACCCCGAGATCCGCCGGGATCACCCGGGCAACTGTCCGAAGTGCGGCATGACGCTGGAGCCGGTGATGCCGGATCTGGAGGCCGACGAGAATCCGGAGCTGGTGGATTTCCAGCGCCGCTTCTGGTGGACCCTGCCGCTGACCGTGTTGGTCACGCTGCTCGCCATGCTCGGGCACCGGCTGCAGTGGTTCGAGATGGGGACGCAAAGCTGGATCGAACTGGTGCTCAGCCTGCCCGTGGTGCTGTGGGCTGGCTGGCCTTTCTTCGAGCGGGGCGGCCAGTCCATCGTGAACCGCAGTCCGAATATGTGGACGCTGATCGGACTGGGTACCGGTGCGGCCTTTGTGTACAGCGTGGTGGCCACGGTCGCGCCGCAGCTTTTCCCGGCATCCTTCCAGGCCATGGGCCGGGTTGCCGTCTACTTCGAGGCGGCGGTGGTCATCATCTCCTTGACCCTGCTGGGCCAGGTGCTTGAACTCAAGGCCAGATCGCAGACCTCGGCGGCCATCAAGTCGCTGCTGGGCTTGGCGCCCAAGACGGCCCGTCGCATCGACGAGCAAGGCCAGGAAAACGACGTGCCGCTGTCCCATGTGCATGTGGGCGACCTATTGCGCGTGCGTCCGGGCGAGAAGGTGCCGGTCGACGGCGTGGTGGTCGAGGGCCGCAGCGCCGTCGACGAGGCCATGCTGACCGGCGAGCCGATTCCGGTCGTCAAGAACCCGGGGGACAAGCTGATCGGCGCCACGATGAACACCAGCGGGGCCCTGGTCATGCGCTCGGAGCGCGTCGGCTCGGCGACCATGCTCGCCCAGATCGTGCAGATGGTGGCCCAGGCTCAGCGCTCGCGCGCGCCGATGCAGCGCATGGCGGACCAGGTGGCCGGCTACTTCGTACTTGCCGTCGTCGGCATTGCGATCCTGACCCTGCTGGCCTGGGGCCTGTTCGGCCCCGAGCCGCGCTGGGTCTATGGCCTGGTCAATGCGGTAGCGGTGCTGATCATTGCCTGCCCTTGTGCGCTTGGTTTAGCGACACCCATGTCCATCATGGTGGCGACCGGCCGCGGCGCGACCGGCGGTGTGCTCTTCCGGGATGCGGCAGCCATCGAGAACCTGCGCAAGGTCGACACGCTGATCGTCGACAAGACTGGCACGCTGACCGAGGGCCGGCCGGTCTTCGAGCGCATTGTCCCTGCGGCCGGCCAGACGGAGGACGAGGTGTTGCGGCTGGCCGCCAGCCTGGACCAGGGCAGCGAGCACCCGCTGGCCGATGCCATCGTGCGGGCGGCTCGCGAGCGGGGATTGGAGCTGCTGAAGCCCCAGGATTTCGAGTCCGGTTCGGGCATTGGGGTGCGCGGGCGCGTCGGGGATCGCCAGCTCGCGCTGGGCAACACCGTGTTGATGGCGCAGGCCGGCGTGTCGGTGGACGCGCTCAATCAGCAGGCCGAGGCCTTGCGCGCCCAGGGCGCCAGCGTGATGTACCTGGCTGCGGACGGCCAGCTGCTCGGACTGCTGGCGGTATCGGACCCCGTCAAGGCCAGCACGCCCGAGGCCCTGGCCTCGCTGCACGCGGCCGGGCTGCGCATCGTGATGGCCACCGGCGATGGCATGACCACGGCCCGGGCCGTCGGCAAGCGCCTGGGCATCGACGAGGTGCATGGCGAGGTCAAGCCGGCCGACAAGCTGGCCCTGGTGTCCAAGCTGCAGGCCGAGGGCCGCGTGGTCGCCATGGCTGGCGACGGCATCAACGATGCGCCGGCCCTGGCCAAAGCCGATGTCGGCATCGCGATGGGGACCGGGACCGATGTTGCGATGAACAGTGCCCAGCTGACCCTGGTGAAGGGCGACCTGCGCGGCATCTCCATCGCGCGCGGCCTGTCCGAGGACACCGTCGCTAACATGAAGCAGAACCTGCTGTTTGCCTTTCTGTACAACGCGCTGGGCATTCCGATCGCAGCGGGCTTGCTCTATCCCTTCACTGGCTGGCTGCTCTCGCCGATGATCGCTGCGCTGGCCATGAGCCTCAGCTCGGCATCGGTCATCGCCAACGCGCTGCGGCTGCGCAAGCGGTGAGCGTGGCGCTGGTCATGAAAGCGCTGTCGGTGCCGTGCACAAATCCACCCGACGGCGACTTCGCAACGGGTAGCATTGATCTACGCCAAGCAAGATCGCTTGCAGCCAGATAGGCTATCGATATGGATTCCGCCAGACGCATCGCCAAGCAGTGGGGCCGCTGGATCAGCAGCGGGCTCGTCGCGGCCTTGCTGTTCATGCAGCTGGCGGTGGCGGCCTATGCGTGTCCGAAGCTCGATGCACCGGCGCACGCCATGCAGATGGCCGGCATGGTCATGGACGAAGCCATCGACATGACGGCCATGCCCGACTGTCACGCCATGCCGGGCAGCATGGATGAAGAGGCGCCGCAGCTGTGCCGGGCCCATTGCGGCACGGACAGCCAGCCTGCGCCCTCGGTACATGCCCCGGATTTCCATGCCACAGCGGCGCAGTCCCTCTGGCTGGTCTATGTGCTGCCAACAGTTCTCGAAGGCTCAAGGACTGCCGAACGGCAGGCTTCCTCTGCAGAATCAGCCTCAGCGGCTGGTTTCCCCCCACTTTATCTGACGCTTCAGGTCCTTCGCAATTGACCCACCGCCAGCCGGTGCGCGAGTCTCGCTGCACCTGCTTGCCGTGCGGATTTCGTTGTCGAGGACCATCATGAAAATCATCCATGCGGGTGTGCCTTGGGCGCATCTTCAGACGCCGCGCGTTGCCGCGCGACGCTCTCTCTGCGCCTGCACCCTTTTGTTGGCCGCAGGACTGGGCGTCGGCCCAGCGCAGGCACTTGGCTATCGCGAGGCGCTGCTTCTGGCTGAGCAGCAGAGCCCCAGCCTGGCAGCTCAGCAGTTGCAACTCGATGCGGCTGGCGCGGCCCATGGCGCCGCAGCGGCACTGCCGGATCCCAGGCTGTCGGTCGGCGTCGAGAACCTGCCCATCAGCGGCATGGATCGCTGGAGTCTCACGCGGGACTTCATGACGATGCAGCGCCTGGCCCTGATGCAGGAAGTGCCCAACCAAGCCAAGCGAGAAGCGCGTGTGCAGGTCGCCCAGGCCCGCTCCGAGCGGGAGCGCGCGCTGCTCGCGCAGCAACGGCTGCAGCTCAGGCAGGCCCTGGGGCAGGCCTGGGTCGCAGCGCAGTCCGCCGAACGGCGTCAGGCCTTGCTCGATGCGCTGCTGGCGGAGAACCAGCGCCTGCAGGACAGCCTCCTGGCACGTGTTGCCGGGGGCAGTGCGCAGGCCGGCGAACTCCTGGTCGCCCGCCAGGAAAACCTGGCGCTGCTGGACCGGCGCGACGAATTGCAGCGGGATGCCCGCAAGGCCCGGACGGCCCTGCGACGCTGGCTTGGGACACGTGCCGACGAGTCGCTGGACGATGCGCCGCCGCCCCTGGCAATTCCGATCGAACAGCTGCGTGCCGACCTGCACCGCCATGCGGAACTGGCGGTCTATCCGGCGATGCGCGGTATGGCCGCCGCCGAGCTGCGCGAGGCCCAGGCCGAGTCGCGCGGTGACTGGTCCTGGGAGCTGGCCTACAGCCGCCGTGGCCGCCAATGGGGCGATATGGTGTCCTTCCAGCTCAGCTTTGATCTGCCCTGGCAGAAAGGGCAGCGCCAGGAGCCGCTGATCCGCGCCAAGCAGCTGGAGTCGCAGAGCGTCGAGGCCGAGCAGGAAGACGCCGCCCGGCGTCACCTGCAGGAGCTAGAGGAAAGCGCGCTCGAACTGCAGACCCTGGAGCGTCAGATCGAGCGTCTGCAGTCGGACGGCATCGCCTTGGCCGCCGATCGCTCGGCCCTGGCCCTGAGCAGCTATCAGTCCGGAAGAGCCGATCTGGGTTCCGTGCTTGGAGCCCGTGCGCAGGTGCTGGAAGCCCGTCTGCGCCTGATCGAACTGCAAGCCCAGCGGGACGGTCTGCAGGTTCGACTGAACAGCCTGATCGCCGATTGACCGGGGAAACGACGATGACCACGAACGCAAAGAAAATTCTCGCCGGGCTCACACTGATCGCCGCCGGCATTGCCATGGGCTGGGGATTGGCGCGGTGGAAGGAGGCGCCGATGTCGAGCCAGGGGGCCGCGACTGCCCCTGAAGCGGCCGCCTCGGCCGAGCGCAAGGTGCTGTATTGGTACGACCCGATGGTGCCGACGCAGAAGTTCGAGAAACCGGGCAAGTCCCCCTTCATGGACATGGCCTTGGTGCCCAAGTACGCCGATGAAGGCGGCGCGGCCGGGGCCGGAGTGAGCGTGTCGCCCCAGGCGATCCAGTCGCTGGGCTTGCGCACTGCCAGCGTCGAGCAGAAGACCATTGCCGCCAGCATCGATGTGGTCGGCACGGTGCTGCTCAACGAGCGTGATGTGAGCCTGGTGCAGGCCCGCAGTGCAGGTTTCGTTGAGCGTGTCTATGCGCGTGCGCCGGGCGATGTGATCGCAGCGGGTAGCCCCTTGGTCGATTTGCTGCTGCCGGAATGGGTATCGGCCCAACGCGAGTTCCTGGCCGTCAAGGCCTTGCAGGACACCGCGCTGACCCACGCGGCGCGCCAGCGGCTGTTGTTGCTGGGCATGCCCGAAGCTCTCGTCGCGCGTGTCGAGGGTTCCGGCGAGCCGCAGGGCCGCTACACGGTGTCCGTGCCGCAGGGGGGGGTGGTGGCCGAGCTGATGGTGCGTCAGGGCATGACGGTGTCGGCCGGCATGAGTCTGGCGCGCATCAATGGCCTGGGCTCGGTATGGATAGCTGCGGCGGTTCCCGAGGCGCAAAGCGGCCCGGTGCAGCAGGGCCAGATGGCCGAGGTGCGGCTGGCCGCATTTCCCACGGAGGTCTTCAAGGCCCGTGTCATCGCCGTACTGCCCGAGGCCAGCCCGGAGACCCGGACCGTGCGGGTGCGATTGGAACTCGCGAACCCGGGCCTGCGTCTCAAAGCGGGCATGTCGGGACAGGTTCGCCTGGTCGGTCGCGAGCAGACCGCGCTGCTGGTGCCCAGTGAGGCTGTGATCCGGACCGGCAGGCGCGCGCTCGTTTATATCGTGGATGGGCCGGGGAGATTCCGTCCGGTGGCCGTCCAGCTCGGCGCTGAGATCGGCGACATGCTGGTGGTGCAGCGGGGTGTGAACGCGGGCCAGCAGGTGGTGGCTTCGGCCCAGTTCCTGATCGACTCGGAGGCCAGTCTCCAGGGAGTATTGCCGCCGGAGAGCGTCGCTGCCACACCGGCAACTTCCGCTCCTGCCAGCGCGGCTGCGGCCGCGTTCACGGTCCGTGGCGTCATCGAGGCGCTGTCGGCCACCGAGATGACGCTGGCGCATGAGGCCGTGCCGGCACTGCAGTGGCCGCCTATGACCATGGGGTTCAAGCTGGCGAACCCGGGGCTGGCGGCGGGGCTCAAGCCCAGGCAGCCGGTGCGCTTCTCCTTCATCCAGCAGGGGGACGACTATGTGATCACCGCCGTCGAGGGGGTGTCGCCATGATTGCCCGCCTGATTCGCTGGTCGGTCGCTAACCGCTTTCTGGTGCTGCTGGCGACCCTGATGCTGACAGCCTGGGGCATCTGGGCCGTGCGCAGCACGCCGGTGGATGCCTTGCCCGACCTCTCCGATGTGCAGGTGATCATCCGCACCAGCTACCCGGGCCAAGCGCCCCAGATCGTCGAGAACCAGGTGACCTATCCGCTGGCCACCACGATGTTGTCGGTGCCGGGGGCCAAGACCGTGCGTGGCTTCTCCTTCTTTGGCGATTCCTTCGTCTATGTGCTGTTCGACGATGGCACGGACCTGTACTGGGCGCGCTCGCGCGTGCTGGAGTATCTGAACCAGGTGCAGGGGCGTCTGCCGGCCAGCGCGAGACCGGCGCTCGGGCCCGATGCCACGGGCGTCGGCTGGATCTTCCAGTACGCGCTGGTGGACAGGACCGGCAAGAACGACCTGGCCCAACTGCGCGCGTTGCAGGACTGGTTCCTCAAGTTCGAGCTCAAGAGCCTGCCCAACGTCGCCGAAGTGGCGTCGGTCGGCGGCATGGTCAAGCAGTACCAGGTCGTGCTCGATCCCCTCAAGCTGGCGGCTTATGGGCTGAACCAGGGTCAGGTGCGTGAGGCCCTGCTGGGGGCCAACCAGGAGAGCGGCGGCTCGGTGCTGGAGCTGTCGGGCGCGGAGTACATGGTGCGCGCGGGCGGCTACCTCAAGACGCTGGACGACTTCAGGGCCATCCCCCTGATCGCGCGGGGCAATGTTCCGGTTCGCTTGGGCGATATCGCGACCGTGCAGGTGGGGCCGGAGATGCGCCGGGGCATTGCCGAGCTGGACGGCGAGGGAGAGGTGGCCGGCGGCGTGGTGGTGCTGCGTTCGGGCAAGAACGCCCAGGAAACGATCGCCGCCGTGAAGGCCAAGCTGGCCGAACTGCAGGGCAGCCTGCCCCAGGGCGTCGAGATCGTCACGACCTATGACCGTAGCGCCCTGATCGAGCGGGCGATCCACAACCTGACGAGCAAGCTGATCGAGGAGTTCCTGGTCGTGGCTGTCGTCTGCGCCATCTTCCTTTGGCATCTGCGCTCCGCCTTGGTGGCCATCATCGCGCTGCCGCTGGGTGTGATGACGGCCTTTCTGGTGATGCGCTATCAGGGCATCAACGCCAACATCATGTCGCTAGGCGGCATCGCAATCGCGGTCGGCGCGATGGTGGATGCGGCCGTGGTGATGATCGAGAACGCGCACAAGAAGCTGGAGGCTTGGCAGCATGGCCATCCTGGTCAGGTGCTGCAGGGCAAGGAGCGCTGGGATGTCATCACGCAAGCGGCCGAGGAAGTCGGACCGGCGTTGTTCTTCTCGCTGCTGATCATCACCTTGTCCTTTGTGCCGGTCTTCACGCTGGAGGCTCAGGAAGGGCGGCTGTTCGGTCCGCTGGCCTTTACGAAGACCTATGCCATGGCGGCGGCCGCCGGCCTGTCGGTTACCTTGATTCCGGTGCTGATGGGCTACTGGATCCGCGGCCGCATTCCCGACGAGCGGAAGAACCCGATCACACGGGCGCTGATCGCGGTCTACCGGCCTTGCCTTGAATGGGTGCTGCGCTGGCCCAAGGCCACGATGCTGATTGCGCTGGCAACCCTGGCCACGACGCTGTGGCCGCTGGCCCGGCTGGGCGGCGAGTTCCTGCCGCAGCTTGACGAGGGCGATCTGCTCTATATGCCTTCGGCCTTGCCGGGCCTGTCGGCGCAGCGGGCGACCGAGTTGCTGCAGATCAGCAACCGGATGATCAAGACCGTGCCCGAGGTGGAGCGCGTCTTTGGCAAGGCCGGCCGCGCCGAGACGGCGACCGACCCGGCGCCGCTGGAGATGTTCGAGACCACGGTCAAGCTCAAGCCACGCGAGCAATGGCGGCCCGGCATGACACCGGAGCGCCTGATCGAGGAGCTGGATAGCGCGGTCAAGATCCCGGGGCTGTCCAACATCTGGATTCCACCGATCCGCAACCGCATCGACATGCTGGCCACCGGCATCAAGAGCCCCATCGGCGTGAAGGTGAGCGGCAGCGACCTGCGGGTGATCGACCGCATCGCCGCGCAGGTCGAGCAGGTCGCCAAGGGCGTTCCGGGCGTCAGCTCGGCACTGGCCGAGCGATTGACGGGCGGTCGCTACATCGACGTCAAGATCGATCGCCTGGCCGCAGGTCGGTATGGCCTCAATGTGTCCGACATCCAGGCCATCGTTTCCGGCGCCATCGGCGGCGAGAACGTGTCGGAGACGGTGGATGGCCTGGCCCGCTTCCCGATCAGCCTGCGCTATCCGCGCGAGTGGCGGGATTCGCCCGAGAAGCTGGTGCAACTGCCGATCGCCACACCGATGGGCCAGCAGATCACGCTGGGCACGGTGGCGAGCATAGCGATTACCGACGGGCCGCCGATGCTCAAGAGCGAGAATGCGCGCCCCTCGGGCTGGGTCTATGTGGACGTGCGAGGGCGGGACCTGGCTTCGGTGGCGAACGATCTGCGCGCCACCGTGGCCAGCCAGGTCAAGCTGGAACCCGGGGTGAGCCTCGCCTACTCGGGCCAGTTCGAGTACCTGGAGCGGGCCAATGCACGGCTGAAGGTGGTGGTGCCGGCCACCTTGTTGATCATCTTCGTGCTGCTGTACCTGACCTTCTCCAGGCTCGACGAGGCCTTGCTGATCATGGCCACGCTGCCGTTTGCGCTGACCGGCGGCATCTGGTTCCTGTACCTGCTGGGCTACAACCTCTCGATCGCCACCGGCGTGGGCTTCATCGCCTTGGCCGGCGTGGCCGCGGAGTTCGGCGTCGTGATGCTGATCTACCTGAAGCATGCCTTGGCCGAGCGCTGTCCGGACGGCGCTATGCCGACAGCGGGGCAACTGCTGGACGCCATCCGCGAGGGCGCGGTGCTGCGCGTGCGGCCCAAGGCGATGACCGTGGCGGTGATCCTGGCCGGCTTGGTGCCCATCGTCTGGGGCAGCGGTACCGGCTCGGAGGTGATGAGTCGCATCGCCGCGCCGATGCTCGGCGGCATGGTGACGGCGCCGCTGCTGTCGCTGTTCGTCGTGCCGGCGGCGTTCCTGACGATGCGCAGGCGCTGAGATGATCAGCGACGCGTCTGACCACTCCATCTTGACAGCTGCCGCGAATCGCAGACAAATGCGGTTCACGGCCTCCAGCGATGCGAAATTAGCCGTCAAACTCGGCTCGATGCGCGCGACTTGAAATTCAATTTCTGATGGCTACGATGGAACCAATCCTGTACTGCGGCGACCCTCATGGGTCGTTCCGTCACATTATCGAAACCGCTGAACAAACCAGGGCCTTGGCCGTGGTGCTGCTGGGAGACATGGAGCCCGGGCGGCCGTTGCACGAGGAACTGCAACCCATATTGGATCGCGTCTGGTGGATTCCGGGCAACCACGACGCCGACTCGGACGACCTCTGGGGACGCGTCTGGGGCAGCAAACTCGCTGACCGCAACGTGCACGGTCGCGTCGTGACCTTGCGCGATGGGACGCGCCTAGCCGGCCTTGGCGGCGTCTTCCGCGAAGCCGTCTGGCATCCTTCACCAGGTTCCGCCCGGGGCGGAGCACCGGCCTTTCGTTCTCGCGAAGAGCATGCCGCGTCAACGCCGCGGCAGGATCGCTGGGCGGGCGGTCACCATCGCAAGCACTGGGGCACCATCTATCCGGACGAAGTCGATCGCCTGGCCGATCTCCAGGCTGACGTGCTGATTTCGCACGAGGCTCCCGGCTACCATCCCAATGGTTTCGACCTACTCGACACGCTGGCGCGTTCGATGAACGTGCGAGCCAGCGTGCATGGCCATCATCATGATCGGTTGGACTCGAGTCCGAGGTGGGAGGCGCAAGGATTCGCCTCGGTCGGCGTCGGACTTCGTGGCATTTCGGCCGTCTTCCTTGAGCCCGACGGTGTGCGAGTAGACATTGTGCGTGAGGGTGAGCTCGACGGCCAACGCGCCGGTCGCCCCTGCTAAGTTGTCCGGAGTCCCTAGGCTCAACGCCGGCCGAGGCGCGTCGGCGGGGGCTGAATCTCGTCGAGCTGCCTCTGCAGCGATCGGACTTGTTCGGTCAACTCGACAATGCGCACGTTGGCGCTGGCAAGTATCGACTGAGCTTGATCGCGTTGCCGAATTGCGTCTTCCATCCGCTCCTCCGCCGTCCTCTTTGCACGTTTCTGATCTACCTTGTCTGCGGTGGCTGAGGCCTCACCTTCTTCCTGCTCGCGGAGGTAGTCCTGAATCTCTGCAACAAGTTTGGGGAACCTTCGCTTCTTGAGTGCTGTTGAATCCCGGCCTGCCTCTTGGGCAACATTGTTCTGCGAGACCGGCGTCCCCGTCGGAAGCACCTTCGGTCTGCCGCTCTTCAAGCGTTCGAACGCTTGGCGGAAGCGCGATTCCGCGCTTTGCGGTTCTGAGGGATCAGATGGCATTCAGGTAGTTCTCCATGCTGCTCCGCTCGGCAACGAGGGCCTTGTATCGCGGCGAATCCGGCGGCAATCGGTTGATCTCTTCGGTGAATCGGCGCATGTCTGCAAGCACCTGAGGTTTCTTCTCGCGGTCGTACAGCACCTCTCTGCAGGGCTTCTCGCCGTCGCCCCCTGCGCAGCGGGCAATCGACTCGATGCCACCGTACTCGCACGCGCCTGCTTTCATGCAAGCGCCCAGCCTGTGTTCGCGAAAGCTGACTTTCCCCGTCTTCGCCAGCGAGACCAGGCTCTTCATGTCCTTCACGCTCATGACGCGCACAAGGAGTGCGTCCTTTCGCTCCTGTGAGTGAGGCGATACGAATCTGTCGTCACCGGCTGCGAGCTTGACCATCTCTGCCTGGGCTTCGTACATGGCCATCATCACCGACGACCGAACCTCATCGTTGAGGTGCAGCTGCGTGTGATTGCGGCCATAGTAGAGAGGCATCAAACGAGAGGAATGCTTCATCAACTGTTGCATCGTGCTGTCCGAGATATCACCTGAGGCGAACATGTTCACCGCGCCAGTGCGCCGATACTGATGCCAGGCCAGCGGCCAGATCTTCCCGATGGAGAACTCGTCTTCCGGCAGATTGGGCGTGAGCCTGCGGGCGATTGCCAAGTCTTGGCCCGAGATCCTCATTTGCTCCGTGTCGAACAGCAGCGGGTAGCGCGCCATGCCCTTGGCAAGATCCAGTAGCGGTTGCCGAATTTCGTAGGACTGTGCCAACCCTAGTGCCAGGCCCCAGGGCTCAGTCGCTGAACTCCATAAGTATGGGTCGTCGTGATCGGCTGACGACGGTCGAATCAAGGGGTTTGCTCGATCACAGAGCATCCTCAGCCTGGCAATGGCCGATACCGCTTGAACTGCACTTTCCACGCTGGGACTGGCGACCCACCTGGCATCCGAATCCGGGTCCGTCTTGGTCGTTTCGCCACAGATGATGGGCACCCGCCCCAACTTCTCGTCCACCTCCCAGAGAAGGCAACTGGCTCTGAGCGACGCGACCTCTTCCTTGCGTTGTAAGGTGAAATTGGCGATGTAGGCCAGTGCGGCATAGGTCACGACCGACAGGTATGCCGACAGAACCCTGACCTGAAGCCCATCCTCATCCCACGCGATCCACTTTCCCAGCAGCCCGGCGATCCCGAAGTGCGCCGCGACGTCAGAGAACTTGCCGTGGTAGGTGCAGTCGGTGCGGCGTTCCGAGGCTGCATTGAAGGGGGCTTTGCTCGCATCCTTGCCCGGGCGCAATGCATCCTCCAGCGAACCGAAGTTGGATTCGTAGGCTTCCAGACAGAACCGGAAGCAGCGCTCGACCTTGTCTCTGTGCGCGAGAAAGTCCTTGACGCATTCGTCCAGGCGCTGCACTTGGTAAAGCCAGATCCGAGGGGGGATATATGGGGTCTGAACCACGTCGTGGTCGTGTGCCGCCGCAGCCAGCCGCCTCAGGCCGGCTTCGTCCACCAGCGTGAATCCCAGCGTATCCCGGGCGTCATAGAGGCGGTGAAGGAGGCTGATCGTCTTCTCATACTTGCTCGACGCGATCTCCTCCGGCACTTGCTCCAAGACGTTTGGAAAACGCATCAGCCTGGCCGCGCTGATTCCGTTCCGGCTGCACAGGGCAACAATCTGGCGGACATTCGAGAAGCTCTCAAGCACGGTCCAGACCGAACCGGCGGCTCTCGGTCCCCAGATGAGCCAAGTCGCCACCATCCGCATCAGGTCGGCATTCTCAGCATCGAGACGCTCGGCGCGACCTGCGACGCCATCGCCGAAGTTGAGCCCACCAGGCTTTCCGGCCCAAGGCGCGAGGTCCCATCGTGGGTCTCCCCACCGAGACACGACCACGCCGTCCTTGTCGATGACCGTGGGCCAATCACGCGGTGGTGGCCAAGAAGGCGGCCGGTAGTTGCGCGAGGTCGGCGTGACGAGGCCGCTCTCGATCCCGATGGTGAACTCTTGCAGATTCGCGCTCATGCGACTGAGCCCTCCACGGCCTCGATCAGGTAAGACCACTGCTCGTGGTAGTCGCCCTCTTCAACACGCGTGAGCGCTTCTTCGACCCATTCGCGGCGCGTGGCGTTCGAATCGCGAAACCAGGCCAGCTTCTCGCTCATCCTTGCTATTGCATCGTCGGCAGGGTGTGTCGCATCGCGCTCGCGGGTCGGCGGGCGGTGCCCGCTCAACTCAAGAACTTTCAGATGCCGAAAGCAGGCCAGCGACCAAACATAGTCGAGTGAATCGATGTCCCTGTGATGTTCGCACCAGAGGCATCCAGACGGCTGCCTGCAATCGGGCTTCGGGGCAGATGCTGGCTTCGCAGGAGATGCCACCGGAATGCCGTCACATTCGCCGGGCGCAACGGAGAGCATCGAGTCCTGACCAGCGAGTACAGGATCGTGGCGCAGATGGAAACGGGTGATCTCGCTCACCGCGACTTGCAGCGAGGGCTTCTCATAGACCCGAATCAGCGTCTGCTTGAAATGCTGAGCCATGTCGGCCGTCATGTCCGGGTCCCCGCTTCGCCGAAGGAGCCAGTTCACCCGCGTCCCACGCAGTGTGCTCGGAGGAACCCAGGTAACCCCCGCTTTCTTGCACGCAGCCTGGACCGAGGCAAAGGCAGGTCGACGGCTCTTGCGAACGCCGTCGCGTCTGATCAACGGGAACAAGCGCTGCTCTGACTCTGGGAAGAGCGTCTTTCGCCATTCCAGGTATCGCTCGAAGTGACTGCGGTATTCGCTGTAGATTTCGAACAGGACCTCGCCCTGGCGCCGCGGCTTGTACTCTCTGACCTTGTAGCCGTCGATGTCGCTTGAATAGTTGAACCTGTGCAACGGGAGTTCCTGAGCCTGCGCCAAGTTCATCCCCGTCTGGCCGATGAACATGAGCAACTCGGCCTGGATGCGCAGGTTGACCAGGTTCCTACGTTCAGCATGGTCAAGCGATCGGTCATTTTGATAGGCGAGGGCAGCTGCGGCAGAGACCCGGACGTTGGAGGGCTGGCGTTCTTCCTCGGGGCGGGTTGAATTGCCGCCGGTTTTGCAGACCTCGATTTCCCCACCAGCGTGCAGCGAGATGCTGACGGGCCGCGGTCCCCAGATTGACTTCAGCGAGAGGCCATCGCAGATGTCCTGAAGCAGGCGGCCGAAGGAAAAGGTCTCATGGAGGACCTGCTTGTCCGCCTTGGCACCCTGGGGTGTCTTTCGATCGGTGGGTCGCTTGAGCCTCGTGAGTTCAATGAGGGGTGTGCGCCGGTCAAGTGCCCCGTCCAGGATCTGGCCTGTGAGTCGCGCGTAGTTGTAGGCAGAGATCTGCTTCAGATTCTTGACTACCTTGACGCGATGCAATAAGTGTTCAGACCAGTTGAGATAGCTTGCTTGCACCTCAGGGAGGCTCAGGGCCAAGTTCTGCTTCTCCGACTGGGCAAAGAAGTGGACGAGACTCTTGATTTGCTGGCGAGCCGTGACTTGGCTGCCGCCACCAGTCAGCATGCCTTCGATGAAGCTGTGCGCTCGGCGGACCAGTTCGACGCGCTCTGAAAGAATTTCGCCCAACGTACCTTGGCGAATCTTCTGGTCCGCTTGATCGACGGGCACGGAAGCTCCGCCCTCATAGAGCAAGCGGGCGAGGTCGGGTGGCGTCTCATCCTTGCCAACGGCAATGGTGGGAAACGTCAGGGGCGGGTGCGGCACTTCGCTACGCACCGTACTGCTTCCAGTCGCGGTTCACGGCACCTGAGAAGACATTGGTGTACTGGTTTGCCATCTCCACCTTCACATGCCCGTCTTCGTGGAAGCGGACATAGAGAAAGGTGGTCCTCTCGTTCTTGTGCAGCATCGCGTCCCTGACGAATGCCACGGCCGCCTTCGTGTTCGTGACCCGCAGCGCCATGCCCATCAGCCATGTGCCGAAGGTCGCGCGGGTCTGATGGAACTTGAATCGCTGCATGAACTGCAGTCCGGCATCCACGGCGTCGCGTCGAAGGTCGGTCATCAGGCGTCTAAGCGTGCCCTGTTCATAGGGGCTACCCCTGGTGGTCAGAAACAGCCTCTCGCGATTCGATTCGCTCGCCCGTGCTTGCCGGGTCAGCCTATGCACCGATGAGGCATAGGCCTTGAGTGCATCGATGAGGAACTTCGGCACCATCAAGTTCCCGGACACGTCGCCCTTGGTTTTCACGCCTGTCCCCGGGCCGACGCGCAGCAGGTAGGTGTCGGGCGCCTGGATGTCGGGGTAAGCGTTCTCAATGTCTCTCACTTTGAGGGTCGTGATGGTGCCGATGCGTGGTCCCGAGAGAACACCGAGAGCAAGCATGAGGTGCAGTTCCTTGGGGCCGTGGTCCTTGGTGAACTCCAACAGGCGCGCGGCGTCCTCGTTCCGGAGAGGCGTCAGGCCATCCTCAAGACGGAACCCGTCACTGCTCTTGTTGGGAATGGAAAGGTCTGACGATAGGCGCGACAAGCTTCGCTCGAAGCCGGCCGTGTCGAAGTACCGAACCACCACTCCGCGGTCTGTCCACATCGGCGAGTTCCTGTCCACGAATCCATAGACCTGGGCGTGCCGGTAAAACTGGATGACCGCTGCCATGCGGGCACTCGCGGTGGACGGCGCCAAAGTTCCTTTTGTCCGCTGCGCAATGAGTTCCCCTCGGAACTGCACGATGGGACGATCCTGCTTGCGCATGGGGAAATGCCGCCAATCGTGGTCTGGGTACAGCCAGGAGGCGTACGCGGCAAGGTGCTTCATCACGGTTCGGACGGTGCCGATGTCTCCGCCGACCGTGCTCAATGCCTTGGTAAGCGCCCAATGATTGGCTTCCGACCAAGGTTCGCCGTTGTCCCAGAATATCTGGGGGAGCTTGTGGATCTTCCGACCGAGTTTGTCTGGGACCCAGCGAATCTCGCCGTCTTCCACGACCTCACGCATCGGCGTGTATTCGATGAATTCGATATTCGCCAAGAGGCCCTCAACTCAGCTATGTACGTCGAACACACTGCGGAGGTAAGCGAGAAACGTCTCGTCGTCGCAAATTGTCTTGCCTGGCGAATCTGAAAGCTTCGCGACGGGCCGTCCGTTGCAGCGCACCAGCTTCATCACGATCTCAAGCGCCGGGAACTGCGGTCCGAAATCGTGGGTGAGGTTGGTGCCGATGCCGAAACCGGTCTGCGCGCGTCGAGCAAACTGGCGCCACAGCGCAATCGACTTCTCAATGTCCAGGCCGTCCGAAAACACGAGCCGTTTTGTCCGTCCGTCAATGCGAAGCCTCGCATAGTGCGCGAGTGCCTTCTCACCCCATTCGACCGGATCGCCCGAGTCGTGCCTTAAACCGTCAAACAGCTTCGCGAAATAGAGATCAAAGTCGCGCAGGAAGGCATCCATGCCCACCACGTCGGTCAGCGCAATGCCGAGATCACCACGATAGGTTTGCACCCATGCTTCAAGCGCCGCTCTTTGCGAGTTCCGCAGCGGCACGTCATGCACGGCCTGAAAGGTTTGCATGTACTCGTGCGCGACGGTCCCCATCGCTGTGAGCCCATGCTTCATGGCCAGGTGAACGTTGCTGGTGCCCTTGAAAAACTGGGGCAACTGGGTTTTCAGCGTGGTGACCACCTCATCGTGCCAGGCACCGCTGAAGCGCCGACGCAGCCCGAAGTCGAAGAATGCGAACGGAAATCCCTCTTGCTCGGCCTCCGCTTCAGCTTGAAACGCCTGCAGCCGTTGAATCTTGTTGGCAAGGCGACGACGGCCCTCCGCCAACGCTGCGTCTTGCGGCCAGCTCCGGGCATGCAGTTCGCCAACAGTTGCCAGCACGAAGATCTCAAAGAACATCACGTGAACCTGAGGCCCACGCGCCACGATCTCCAGCGCTTCGCCATTCGATTCAATGCTGATGAAGCGACGTTGCAAGCGGAAAATGGAAAGGAAGTCGACGAAGCTGCTCTTCATGTAGCGCAGCGAGCGCAGATAGTCGAGTTCTTCCGCGCGGAAGGTCAGAGAGCACAAGTGATCGACTTGGTGCTGGACGGCCGCCTTGAGCGCCGCGAGCGGCATGGCGGGCGGTCGACGACACACAAAGCGGTACTCGGCATCGTTGTCGTTGTAGGCGCTGTTGAAGAGCGCCTGCCACATCGTGAACTTGTACAGGTCGGTCTCAAGGAGACTCGAAATGATGGGGCGGTCATTCGGCATGGGTTGCCTCCTCGGCGAGGGCATCCGGGAGTTCGATCCGCGCTTCCCCAAACTGGACCACGCGTGCCCTGACCGTGCCATCCATGACGCTGATGGTCTTCATCAGCGGTCGTGCTTTCGCGCGCCCGCCCGTGGACAACTGGCCCGCCCGCGCTTCGCGCGCCCCAAGGGGCACAGGCACTCGTTCCTCGGCCTGTGGACGGCCGCCGCGAGCGGCGGTTTCAGCCAGTTGACCACCGGCTCCCCGAGACTGACGCGCTCTCGGTGGACAGCCGTGCTGCCCACCGGGAGCTTGCCCCACCAGTGTGCAAAGCACCCGATCAAAATCTGGAACAGCCCTCTGCTTCAGCACCGCATGTCTCCATACATGGTCAGTTCATGTCCATGGTATCAACTATTCGCGGTTATGTGTCCATGCCTATTAATTCGCGGGTGTCGTGTGCCATCGTGCCTATCGGCACCAGGCCCAGATCACGGGCCAGCAGCACGTTCGAGGTGCCCTTGAAATACTGCGGCAGCTCGGCGGCCAGCGTCGCGATCACCTCGCGATGCCAGTCGCCCGAGAAGCGCCGGCGCAGGCCGAAGTCGAAGAACTCGAAAGGGTGGCCGCGCGCCGGCTCGGCGGCAAAGTCGCGCAGCTGGGCCAGCTTGGCCTGCAGCCGCTCGCGGCCGGTCCGCAGCGCCTCGGTGCGGTCAAAGCGGCGGAAGTAGAGCTCGTTGACGATGGCCAGCACATAGATCTCGAAGCCCATCACATGGACCTGCGGGCCGCGCGCGATGATTTCCAGATGCGGGCCGTCGGCGCGGGCCCGGATGAAGTCGCGCTGGAAGCGGAAGATGCGCAGGAAGTCGACGAAGTCGGACTTGATGAAGCGCAGCCCGCCCAGATAGGCCAGCTCGTCGGCCGCGAAGCTCAGCGCGCACAGATGATCGAGCTCGCGATTGACATCGTCCAGCAGCTCGGCCAGCGGGTAGGCCGGCGCGTTGCGGCAGACAAAGCTGTACTCGGCCTGGGTCTGCGGGTGCCTATGCAGCATGGCCTGCCACATCGTGAACTTGTAGAGATCGGTCTCCAGCAGGCTGGAGATGACGGGCCTGCGCTCGCCGCTCATGTGCTCAGCTCGCTGCTGCGGGCGATGCGCAGGCCTTGCGCGCGCATCCGCGCGAGGAAATCGGCCGCCTGGGCCTCGAAGCCGCCCACCGGGCTCATGCCGTCCTCGATCAGCACCAGCTTGCCCACATTGGCGCTGGGCAGATGAGCCACCAGATCCTCCACCGTGGCCTTGACGCAGTGGCTGCTGGCCTCGCCGGCGATCCACAGCTCATCGCAGGCATCCAGTCGCTCGACCAGGCTCTGGTTGAGCTGGGTGCCGGGATCGGTCGGGTCGGGCACCTCGGCCTGCAGCGCGCTGTAGTGCTCGGTCCAGGGGTTCATGCCTTTGAGCACGAACTGGACATGGCGCTGGCGCTGCAGCTGCCAGGCCACGACGGCGGCCTGGACTTCGGCATGGATGTTGTGGCCCCAGCTGCCCAGCTCGCAATGCACGGGCCAGACCATCAAGGTGTAGCGGCCGCGCGCCTCCAGCGCGTCCAGATAAGCCTGGGCGCGGGGCAGGGCCGAGGCATCGCGCGGCCTGAATTCGCCGGCGCGCAGCTGGGCCGCGGTGATCTGGGTGAAGGGCGGCACCGCCGCGCCATCGGCCTTGAACCAGAAGCCGGGATGGGCGATGTCGAGCCGGCGATGCGTGTCCAGCGTGACGGTGATGGCGTCCAGGCCGGCCGACTCGGCGCGTATCAGCGCGGCGATGCGGTGCAGATCGGCATCGGCGCCGGCCACCGGCAGGCTGGCGCCATGGATGTCGCAGAAATCGTTCTGCGGGTCGATGATCAACAGATGACGCGTCAACGCGAACTCCCCAAGTCTCTCGATCGACCCACTATACGAGGCCTCAACCGGTGTTGCGCAGCCCCGCCGCAATGCCGTTGATCGACAGATGGATGCCGCGCTGCACCCGTTCCATCGTCGGGTCCTCGGCGCGCTTGTCGGGCGCGACCGCGCGGTAGCGCCGCATCAGCTCGACCTGCAGATGGTTCAGCGGGTCGATATAGGGGAAGCGGTGCTCGATCGAGCGGGCCAGCGCCGGATTGGCGGCCAGGCGCTGCTTCTCGCCGGTGATCAGGGTCAGGGCCTCCTGGGTGCGGGCGAACTCGGCCTGGATGGCCGCGAAGATCTTCTTGCCCAGGCGCCGGTCCTCGACCAGCTCCAGATAGCGCGCGGCGATGTCCAGATCGGTCTTGGCCAGCACCATGTCCAGATTGGACAAGAGGGTGCGGAAGAAGGGCCACTGCTTGACCATGCGGCGCAGCAGGGTCAGGTTTTGTGTGCGCGCTTCCCCATCGCCGAGGAAGGCCAGTACACCGGAGCCGAAGCCGCACCAGCCCGGCAGCGCGACGCGCGACTGGCCCCAGCTGAAGCCCCAGGGGATGGCGCGCAGGTCTTCGATCGCGCGGGTGGCCTTGCGCGAGGCCGGGCGCGAGCCGATGTTCAGCTCGGCGATCTCGCGGATCGGCGTGGCCGCGAAGAAGTACTCGGCAAAGCCCGGCGTGTCGTAGACCAGGCCGCGATAGGCCTTGAAGCTGGCGTCGGACAGGGCCTGGGCGGCGTCCAGAAAGCTCTTGGGCGCGCTCTTGGTCGGGTGCAGCAGCGTGGCTTCCAGCGTGGCGGCGACCAGGGTCTCCAGATTGCGCCGCCCGATCTCGGGGTTAGCGTATTTGGAGGCGATCACCTCGCCCTGCTCGGTCAGCCGGATCTGGCCGTTGACCGTGCCCGGGGGCTGGGCCAGGATGGCCTGGTAGCTGGGGCCGCCGCCGCGGCCGACGGTGCCGCCGCGGCCGTGGAACAGGCGCAGGGTCAGCGGGTTCTTCTTGCGCAGCTCGTCGAACAGCTCGACCAGCGCGATCTCGGCGCGGTACAGCTCCCAGGAGCTGGTGAACATGCCGCCGTCCTTGTTGGAGTCGGAGTAGCCCAGCATGATGTCCTGCTCGGCGCCGCTGCGCTGGATCAGCGCTGCGATGCCTGGCAGCGCGTAGAACTCGGCCATGATGCCGGGCGCCTCGCGCAGATCGCCGATGGTCTCGAACAGCGGCGAGACGATCAGGTCGCTGACCGCTTCGCCATCCAGCGTGCCGCGCACCAGGCCGACTTCCTTCAAGAGCAGCAGCACCTCCAGCAGGTCGCTGACCGACTCGGTGTGCGAGATGATGTAGTGGCGCAGCGACTCGCGGCCATAGCGCTGCAAGGCCTCACGAGCGGCCTCAAAGATGGCCAGCTCGCCAACGGTCTTGTCGCTGTAGGCCGCGCCGATCACGCGCAGCGGCCGGGCGTCGCCGAGCAACTGCAGCAGCAGCGTACGGCGCTGGGCCTCGTCGAGTGCACTGTAGTCGGGCGCGATGCGGGCGGTGGCCAGCAGCTCGGCGATCACCGCCTCATGCTGGTCCGAGCTCTGGCGCAGATCCAGCGTGGCCAGATGGAAGCCGAAGACCTGGACCGCGCGTATCAGCGGCTGCAGGCGCGGCGCGATCAGGGCCTCGGCATGGTGGCTGCGCAGCGAGTGCTCGATCACGCGCAGATCGGCCAGCAGCTCATCGGGCGAGCGGTAGGGGTCCTGCGGCGCGACCGCATGGCGCAGCGCCTCGGTGCCGGTCAGCTCGTGCAAGGTGGCGGCGGTGCGCGCATACATGCCGGTCAGCGCGCGGCGGTAGGGCTCGTCCAGACGATGCTCGTTGCGGTCCGGGCTGCGCTCGGCCAGGGCCTGCATCTGCGGGCTTATGGTGGCCAGCATCGCCGAGATCGACAGCTCGGCGCCGAGCTCGTGGATCTCGGTCAGGTAGTGGCGCAGCGCCACCTCGCTTTGGCGCTTCAAGGCGTGGCGCAAGGTGGTGGCGGTGACATTGGGGTTGCCGTCGCGGTCGCCGCCTATCCAGTGACCCATGCGCAGAAAGCTGTTGAACTGGTGGCCGGGCAGGGCCTCTTCCAGCTCGGCATAAAGCTTGGGGATCTGGCGCAGAAAGGTCGAGTGGTAGTAGGACAGCGCGTTCTCGATCTCGTCGGCCACCGTCAGCTTGGAGTAGCGCAGCATGCGGGTCTGCCAGAGCTGGGTCACGCGGGCGCGTATCAAGACTTCGTTGTCGCGCTTTTCGCGCTCGGTGTGCAGGCCGTCGCGGGCGCCGACCAGCTCGGCCACCGCGCGCTCGGCATCCAGAATGCTCTTGCGCTGCACCTCGGTGGGGTGAGCGGTCAGCACCGGCGAGATGAAGCCGTGCTGCAAGGTCTTGGCGATCTCGCTGGGCCGCACGCCGGCCTGGTGCAGGCGCTCCAGCGCAAAGGCCAGCGAGCCTTCGGCCAGGCTGCCGGCGCGGTCGTGGATCTCGCGGCGGCGCACATGGTGGCGGTCTTCGGCGATATTGGCCAGGTGCGAGAAATAGCTGAAGGCGCGGATCACGCTGACGGTCTGATCGCCCGACAGGCTTTTCAGCAGCTTGTCGAAGCTCTTGCCGGCCTGGGTGTCGCGCTTCAGGCGGAAGGCCACCGAGAGCTTGCGCACCCGCTCGACCAGCTCATAGGCCTCGCGGCCCTCCTGTTCCCGTATCACCTCGCCGAGGATGCGACCCAGCAGCCGGATGTCCTCCATCAGCGGTTTGTTCTTGTCGGCGGCGGGGGAGGGCTTAAGGGTCTTCGCGGGGCGGGAGGCGGGTCTTGCGGGCATGGCAGGGCTCGTCGTGGGTTGATGCGAAAAAGCGGGTGGGATGATGTAACCGAGTTACTTCAATCTGACTTTAACAGTTTCTTCATCGATTTCCTGCTGCGCTAGCATGCCGGCCATGAGCGCATCAAACACAGTCAAGCCGGTGATCATCGCGACCCGGGAAAGCCGCCTCGCCCTGTGGCAGGCCGAGCATGTCAAGGCGCGGCTGGAGCAGGATCTGGGCCTGGCCGTCGAACTGCTGGGCATGACGACCAAGGGCGACCAGATCCTGGACCGCGCGCTGTCCAAGATCGGCGGCAAGGGCCTCTTCGTCAAGGAACTGGAGACCGCGCTCGAAGAGGGCCGAGCCCATCTGGCCGTGCATTCGCTGAAGGATGTGCCGATGGACCTGCCGGCGGGCTTCGATCTGGTGGCCATCATGGAACGCGAGGATCCGCGCGACGCCTGGGTCTCGAACCGCTACGACAGCCTGGCCGAGCTGCCGCAGGGCGGCGTGGTCGGCACCTCCAGCCTGCGCCGGGTCGTGCAGCTGAAGGCGCAGCGCCCCGATCTGCGCATCGAGCCGCTGCGCGGCAATCTGGACACCCGGCTGCGCAAGCTCGACGAAGGCGGCTTCGACGCCATCGTGCTGGCGGCGGCCGGGCTGAAGCGCCTGGGCCTGGCCGCGCGCATCCGCAGCGTCTTCAGCGTCGAGCAGATGATCCCCTGCGCCGGCCAGGGCGCGCTGGGCCTGGAGGTGCGCGCCGACGCCGCGGCGCTCAAGGACCGGCTGCATGCGCTCTCGCACCTGCCGACCTGGCTGGCCACACAGGCCGAGCGGGCGGTGTCGCGGGCGCTGGGCGGCAGCTGCAGCATGCCGCTGGCGGCCCATGCGCAATGGCAGGGCGATAGGCTGACGCTGGCCGCCGCGCTGGGCCATGCCGAGCAGCATCAGCTGCCGCTGCTGAAGGTCGAGCTGACGGGCTCGCCACAAACCGAGGCCGAAGCCCGCCAACTCGGCGAGCAGGCCGCCCAGCTGCTGCGCGAGCGCGGTGCGCGCGACTACCTGCCGGCGCCCTGAGTGGCCCAGCCGCTGACGCTGCTGCTGACCCGGCCGCGCGAGCAGGCCGGCGCCTGGCAAGCGCGCCTGGCCGCCCTTGGTGTGACGGTGCGGACGCTGCCGCTGATCGAGATTGCCGCCGCCGCCGACCGCGAACCCGCCGCCCAGGCCTGGCGCGAGCTGCCGCAGGCGCGGCTGGCGATGTTCGTCAGCCCAAATGCGGTGACGCATTTCTTCGCGGCCCGGCCGGCCGGCCAGGCCTGGCCCGAGGGCGCGCTGGCGGCCACCGTGGGGCCCGGCAGTGCCCAGGCCCTGCGTGAGGCCGGCGTGCCCGAGGCAAATATCGTCCAGCCGCCGGCCGATGCCGCCAGCCTGGACTCCGAACATCTGTGGCCGCTGCTGGCCGCGCAGGACTGGCAGGGGCGTTTGGCCCTGATACTGCGTGGCGATGGCGGACGCGACTGGCTGGCCCAGCGCCTGCGCGAACGCGGTGCCCAGGTGAGCGAGTACAGCGTCTACCGGCGCCGCTGTCCCAGGCTTGATACGCCCGAGCAGGCAACGCTGGAGGCGGCGCTGGCCGCGCCCGGGCAGCATGTCTGGTTGTTCAGCAGCGCCGAGGCGCTTGACCATCTGCAAACCCTGGCCGGCGCCGGCACCGACTGGTCGCGGGCCAGTGCCATCGCCACCCACCAGCGCATCGCCGAGCGCGCGCGTCGTCTGGGCCTGGCCCATGTGGTTTTGGCGCGACCCGATGCGGCGGCGGTGGCCCAGGCTGTGCTGGCCCTGCAAGAGCGCCCCCTACAATCGTTTTGACCGTGAGCGACAACACTTCCTCCCCCTCCTCGATGCCCGAGGCGGCCGCCCCTGTGGCGCCGCCCCCCATCCCCGTGGCCGCGCCCGCAGCCGTGGCCGGCGCCAAGGCGCCCCCCTGGGTGCCGGCGCTGGCGGCCGGCCTGACCGTGCTGTCGGTGGCCGCGCTGGGCCTGGCCTGGCAGGGCCAGACGCGGCTCAAGGAGCTGGAGCAGGAGCTGGTCCGGCGCCAGGGCCTGAGCCAGGGCGAGGCCAGCGAGGCCCGCACGCTGGCACGCCAGTCGCAAGACCTGACCCGCGATACCGCTGCCAAGGTGGCATTGCTGGAGGCGCGGCTGGCCGAGGTGGCGCTGCAGCGCGGCCAGCTGGAGGAGCTGATCCAGTCGATGTCGCGCTCGCGCGACGAGAACGTCATCGTCGATATCGAGTCGGCCTTGCGCGTCGCCTTGCAGCAGGCCGGCATCACCGGCAGCGCCGAGCCGCTGGTGGCGGCCCTGCGCCAGGCCGATGAGCGCCTGGCCCGTCACAAGCAGCCGCGCCTGGAAGGCGTGCGCCGCGCGGTGGCGCGTGATCTGGATCGCGTCAAGGCGGTCAGCGTGGTCGATGTCTCGACCTTGGCGATCAAGCTGGACGAGGTGGTGCGCCTGCTTGATGAGCTGCCGATGCTGTCGGCCGCGGACAAGACCAGCGAAGCGATGGCGGTTCGCCAGGCTCGGGTCGAACGGGCGGCAGCCAAGCCCGCCAGGACAGCTTCGGCAGCTGCCTCGGCACCGGCCGGCGATGGCCTGCTCGCGCAATGGATGGGCGTCGCCGAAGAGCGCTGGCGCGATCTGGCCAGCCATGTCTGGCTGGAGGCCAAGTCCTTGCTCCGGGTGACCCGTATCGATCACCCCGAGGCCATGTTGCTGGCCCCTGAACAAGCCTTTTTCCTGCGCGAGAACCTGAAGCTGCGCCTGTTGAACGCGCGTCTGGCGCTGCTGAGCCGGCAGTTCGACACCGCCCAGGCCGATCTGCGCGACACCCAGTCGCTGCTGGACCGCTATTTCGACGCTCGCTCGCGCAAGGTGGCGTCCGCCTCCGAGCTGCTGCGCCAGGTGGCCGGCCAGGCGCGCCAGGTCAATGTGCCGCGTCCCGACGACACGCTGGCGGCCCTGCTGGCCGCCGGTGGCCGTTGACGCGAAAGGCGACGCTTTCCTATGCGCACGATGATCTGGTTGGTGCTGCTGTTCGCGGTGGCGGTGGTGGCCGCGCTGACCTTGGGCAGCAATGATGGCCTGGTGAGCTTCTACTGGAATGGCTGGCGGCTCGATGTCTCGCTGAACCTGTTCCTGCTGGTGCTGGTGGGCAGCTGCTTCGCGCTGGTCACTTTGATCCATACGCTGAATGCCTTGACCAGCCTGCCCCAGCGCGCCCGCGAGTGGCGGCTGGCGCAGCGCGAGCGTACCGCGCAGCTGGCGCTGCGCGAGGCGCTGTCCGAGTTCTTCGGTGGCCGCTATGGCCGTGCCCAGAAGGCGGCGCAACGCGCGCTGACGATACAGGCGCAAACGGCCGAGCTGCCTCAGGACGGCGCTTTCATGGCCCTGAGCCATCTGCTGGCCGCGCACAGCGCGCACCGGCTGCAGGACCGGCGTCGCCGCGACGAGCAGCTGCAGCAGGCGCTGGATCTGGCCCAGCGCGTGCCGCAGGCCAAGGCCTCGGAAGAGGGCGCGCGGCTGCTGGCGGCCGAATGGGCGCTTGATGATCGCGATGCGAGCCGGGCGCTGGATCTGCTGGCCGAGCTGGGCCCCGGTGTGGCACGCCGCACCCAGGCCCTGCGGCTGAAGCTGCAGGCCTCGCGTCTGGCCAAGCAGCCACTGGAGGCGCTGCGCACCGCCCGGCTGCTGGCCAAGCATCAGGGCTTTTCGAAGGTCGCCGCCCAGGGGCTGCTGCGCTCGCTGGCCTTCGAGGCGCTGGAGGCCGCACGAGACGTCGATCAGCTGCGTCAGGTCTGGCTGCAGCTCGACGGCACCGATCGCCGCGATGTCTTTGTTGCCGCACGTGCCGCCCAATGCGCGGCCGGGCTTGGCGCACCGGAGGATGGACGAGGTTGGCTGCGGCCGTTCTGGGAGCAGCTTGACGAGCTGGGCAATGACGAGCGCGTCGTGCTGTCCGAGGCCCTGGTGCTGGCGGTGCCGGGCCTGGGTCCGGAGTGGTTGCAGCGGCTGGAGTCGGCAGTGCAGCGCTTCCCGCGCGACAGGCATCTGGCCTATGCGCTGGGCCATGCGCTGGCCGAGCGCCAGCTCTGGGGCAAGGCCCGTTTGATGCTGGAGCAGGCCGCCGAAGACCGCAGCCTGCCGGTGGCCGCACGCCGTCGCAGCTGGCTGACCCTGGCGGCGCTGGCGACCCACGACGGCGATATGGAGCGCCGCGCCCGCTGCTTCGAAGCGGCCGCCACCGCTCAATGAGAAAGATGACAGCCAAGTGGCAAACATTTGCCCGCGCTATAAATACCGTGCTATAGTAGCGGGCTTGGGGCGGCTGTAGCTCAGTTGGATAGAGTACTTGGCTACGAACCAAGGGGTCGTGGGTTCGAATCCTGCCAGCCGCACCAAAAAACATCGGATCCTGCCATCCCACGACGGGCAGGGTCGAGTCAGAAGAAGAAAGAACGTCGTGCGGCTGTAGCTCAGTTGGATAGAGTACTTGGCTACGAACCAAGGGGTCGTGGGTTCGAATCCTGCCAGCCGCACCAAAAAAACAAGAAGCAAATCGACGGCCTAGAGGCTCAAACCTCTAGGCCGTTTTTCTTTGCTGGGAATACAGCCGCCGGGAGGCGGCTATCGCTTGTGCAGGCTCAGCGGGCTGTCTGGACCTGCTGCGACCACGACTTCGATCCGCTCTTGCCGTCGAGGAAGGGCAGCACGGTGCGGGCCATCTCCGGCGCGAAGAAGATCTCGTAATGCGTCAGGTCCGGCAGAATCGCCAGCCGGTTGCGTGACATATGCTCGCGCCCCCAGCCGGCGTCCTTGAGCCCGCCACCGAGCAGCTGGTAGAAGCGAACGATGTGCTCGGGGCGGAACATATCGCTGTCGCCGTAGACCAGCATCACCGGCATGGCCAGCTTCTTCACATCATCGGACCAGTCGTAAGGCTTGCGCATCCACTCGCCCATCTGGTCGAGCAGTTTCGGAAAGTCCTCGGGCCGCGGCGCAAGCTTGGCATAGGACTGGTACATCGGCGTTCCCTTCATCGCCTCGGCCATCGCGGCACCCACCTGTGCCTGCATAGGCAGCATCTCGGGATAGAAGCCGTCCTGCGCATAGCCGCCCGACACCAGGACGAGGCGGCGCACCATCGCCGGGTGCTGGGCTCCGAGCCGCAAGGCCACGCCGGCGCCAAGTGAATAGCCGAGCACATCCACCTGCTTGTGCCCCAGCGCGCTGATCAGGCCTGCCATGTCGTTGCCCATATCGGGCAGGTCGATCTTTCGTTCGCCCAGGGCGGTACGGCCGTGGCCGTGCAAGTCCACCGCGATGACGCGCCGCGACTTGGCCAGCATCGGCAGCACCGGCCCGAACATCTCGATCGAACCCAGGCCGCCGTGCAAGAGCAGCAGGGGCTCGCCCTTGCCGTGTATTTCGTAGTAGTAGTTGAGACCGTTGACCGCGAGGTGACCGCTGTTGGCGATCTGGCGCTTGCTGGCGTGCGTGGCCGGCGTCGCTTGGGCGTGGATAGGCGCGAATGCCGCTGCGGCAATGCAGACGATGCAGACGAGCAGCCAGACAAGGCCGGCAGGGGTCTTCAAAGAAAGGCGCATGAGGAGGTTTCCTTCAACCATGGTGACGAATGAGGCCTGCTTCAGTGGTGTGACCGGAGATCTCCGAAATCGGAAATCCTGTCCGCGATGAAGTCGAGGTGCTTGCATCGGTACGACGATCAAGAAGGGCATAGATCGACATCGATCGATATCGATTCGCGTACCGACACGTCCGAGCTCGCCAGCTAGCGTGTCAGCAACTCGATCTGTTCGGGCGTCAGCCCCAGTTCCAGCAGCAGCTCGCGCGTATGCGCGCCGGGTGTGGGGCCGGCCTGCGGCGCGCGGCCCGGCGTGCGCGAGAAGCGCGGCGATGCGGCCGGTTGCAGCTGCCCGTTGATCTCGGCAAAGTTGCCGCGAGCCCGGTTGTGCGGATGCTCGGCGGCCTCGGCCAGGCTCAGCACCGGTGCCGCGCAGGCATCGCTGCCTTCCAGCAGCGTCGCCCATTGGTCCCTTGTCTTGCTCCTGATGCGCTCGGCAACACGCTCGCGCAGTGTCGGCCATTGGCGTATGTCGTACTGCTGCGCGGGGTCGACATCGGCCAACTCCAGGCGTTGCAGCAGCTCGCGATAGAACGGCGGCTCGATGGCGCCCAGGGTCAGGTATTGCCCATCGGCGCATTCGAAGCTGTCGTAGAAGGGCGAGCTGTGCAGGAAGAAATTCTCGGCCGGCCGCTCGCTCCACAGGCCGCTGCCGCGCAGCGAATGAATCAGCGCGGTCAAGGTGCCGACGCCATCGACCATCGCGGCATCGACCACCTGGCCGCGCCCCGAGGCCCTGGCCTCCAGCAGCGCACAGAGCAGGCCGAAGGCCAGGAACATCGCCCCGCCGGCCATATCGCCGAGCAGCGTGGCGGGCAGGCTGGGTGGCACGCCGGCTCGCGTCGCGACCGACAGCGCACCGGTCAGCGCCACATAGTTGATGTCATGCCCGGCGGACTGGGCCAGCGGACCGGTCTGGCCCCAGCCGGTGACACGGCCGTAGACCAGGCGCGGGTTGCTGTGCTCGAAAGTCGCCGGGCCCAGGCCCAGGCGCTCCATCACGCCGGGCCGATAGCCCTCGATCAGCGCATCGGCGCTGTTGACCAGGGCCTGCACCGCCTGCAGCCCCAGCGGATTTTTCAGGTCGAGACAGATCGAACGCTTGCCGCGGTTCATCGCCTCGCCGGCGCCCAGGGTGCGCAGCGCCACCGGCCGCTCGATCACGATCAGCTCGGCGCCCATATCGGCCAGCAGCATGCCGGCGAAGGGGCCGGGGCCGATGCCGGCGAACTCGATCACACGCAAGCCGCTCAGTGGCCCCTGGCTCATCATCCTGTCTCCTGATGTTCTTTTGCACTGGCGACACAATACACGCCATGAGCAAGGCATTCACCAAGGAAAGCACGCAGGACGAGGACGACGAGGAGTTGGCCCTGCCGTCGCTGCCGCAGGGCACGCGCAACTACATGACGCCGGCCGGCTATGCGCGGCTGCGCGCCGAATTCATGGCGTTGCTGGACGTGGAGCGGCCCAAGATCGTCGAGATCGTCTCCTGGGCGGCCAAGAATGGCGACCGCTCCGAGAACGGCGACTACCTCTACGGCAAGAAGCGCCTGCGCGAGATCGACCGGCGCCTGCGCTTTCTGACCAAGCGCCTGGACATTGCCGAGGTGGCCGATCCCAGCGCCCACCATGGCAGCGACCAGATCTTCTTCGGCGCCACCGTGACCTATGCCAATGCCAAAGGCGAGGAGCGCACGATCACGATCAAGGGCATCGACGAGAGCGACAGCCTGGCCGGCGAGGTGTCGTGGATCTCGCCGATCGCGCGCGCTCTCTTGAAGGCCCGCGAGGGTGACGAGGTCCAGCTGATGACGCCCGGCGGTGTCGAGCGGCTGGAGGTGCTGGAGGTCAGCTACCCCGCGCCAACAAGCTGATCAGGGCTTGATTCGCCAGGCCCGCAGCACCGAGGGCGAGCGCTTCAGGGTGCGCAGCACATCGGCCAGATGCAGCCGGTCACGCACGCTCAGCAGCAAGCTCATCTCGGCGGTTTCGCGTGCCTGCGACTCGTCGCTCATCGAGATGTGGGTGATGTCGGCCTCGGCGCTGCTGACGGCCTGGGCCACCTGGGCCAGCACGCCCTTGCCATTGTTCAGCAGCACGGCCACACCGGCCTCGAAGGAGCGGGTCAGCTCGTCGGCCCAGTTGACCGCGATCCAGTGTTCGGCATCGCGCTGGAACAGGCGGCGACCGACCTGGCATTCGGCCGTGTGCACCATCAGGCCCTCGCCACGGCCCAGATAGCCCTTGATCTCGTCACCCGGGATCGGGCGGCAGCAGGGGGCCAGGCGCACCGAGGCGCCTTCGCTGCCGTCCAGCGTGACCTGACCCTGGGCCGGCGCATCATCGTTGGCAAAGCGGCCCATCGACAGCATCACCGCATCGGGGCGCTGGCCCTGTTCGGCCAGCATTCGGGCCAGCTTCTTGGCCACGATGGTGGCGATCTTGCGGCCCAGGCCGACCTCGACCAGCAGCTCGTCGACATGGCGGTTGCCGGCCCAGCGGGCCAGTTGCTGCCAGAGCTGGGCGGCCTCGTTGTCCTCGTCGTCCAGGCTGGGCAGGGCCAGGCCCTCGGCACGCAGAGCCTGGGCCAGCATCTTCTCGCCCAGCTCGCGGGACTCGTCCTGCTCCAGATTCTTCAGGAAATGGCGGATCTTCGAGCGCGCCCGGCCGGTGCGCACAAAGCTGAGCCAGGCCGGGTTGGGGCGAGCACCGGCGGCGGTGACGATCTCGATCACATCGCCGCTGCGCAGCTCGGTGCGCAGCGGCACCGGCTCGCCGTTGATCTGGGCGGCCACGCAGTGGTCGCCGACATCGGAGTGGATCGCGTAGGCGAAGTCCACCGGCGTCGCGCCCTTGGGCAGGGCCATGATCTTGGACTTGGGCGTGAAGACGTAGACGGCGTCGGGGAACAGGTCGATCTTGACGTGTTCGAGAAACTCGTTGGCGTCGCGCGTCTCGTCCTGGATGTCGATCAGCGACTGCAGCCAGTGCGCGCCCAGTTGCTGGGCGGCCTGGGCATCGCTGCGGCTCTTGTACATCCAGTGCGCGGCCACGCCCTTTTCGGCGACCAGATGCATGGCCTCGGTGCGCACCTGAAACTCCACCGGCGTACCCAGCGGGCTCACCAGCGTGGTGTGCAGCGACTGGTAGCCATTGGGCTTCGGGATCGCGATGTAGTCCTTGAAGCGGCCGGGCTGGGGCTTGTAGAGCTGATGCAGCACGCCCAGGCTGAGGTAACAGGTCGGCAGCTCGTCGACGACGATGCGAAAGCCGAAGATGTCGCTGACCTGGGCAAAGCTCAGGTGTTTGTCCTTCATCTTCTTGTAGATCGAGAACAGGGTTTTCTCGCGGCCCTGGATCTCGACCTTGATGCCGGCCTCGGCGAAGGACTTGACGACATCGCGCTCGATGCGCGAGACCAGATCGCGTCGATTGCCGCGCGCCTTGCCGATGGCCTTGGACAGCGCGGCATGGCGCCAGGGGTTGATGAAGCTGAAGGACAGCTCCTGCAGCTCGCGGTAGATCTGGTTCAGACCCAGGCGATGGGCGATCGGGGCATAGATGTCCAGCGTCTCGCGGGCGATGCGGCGGCGCTTGTCGGGCGCCATCGCCTGCATCGTGCGCATATTGTGCAGACGATCGGCCAGCTTGATCAGGATCACCCGCACATCGCGCGCCATCGCCAGCAGCATCTTGCGAAAGCTCTCGGCCTGCGACTCTTCCTTGGTCGAGAACTGCAGCTTGTCCAGCTTGGTGAGGCCATCGACCAGCTCGGCGGTCGGGGCCTCAAAGCGCTCGATCAGCTCGGTCTTGGTGATGCCGCAATCCTCCATCGCGTCGTGCATCAGCGCGGCCATGATGGCCTGGGCATCGAGCCGCCATTCGGCGCAGATGCCAGCCACCGCGATCGGATGGGTGATGTAGGGCTCGCCGCTGGCCCGGAACTGGCCCAGATGGGCCTCGTCGGCGAACTTATAGGCCTCGCGGATGCGCTTGATGTCCGATTTCGGCAAGTAGGCGAGGCGATGCACCAGCGCGTCGAACGACGCCGCCTCGGCCTCGGTCGGCTCGGGGGCGGGGCGTAGGCCTGACAAGCCGGTGAGGGCGGCGGGCAGGCGAGCGACGGCAAATGATCTGAAACCCATGCCCCGAATTTAACGCAAGGCCGCCGGGCTCTCGGTCAGCAGGGCCGGATATGGGCTTCAGCCGGCGTCTCATTGCATGTACGGGTCCCAGAAATCGGCGGCAGGCTCGACCTGCTCGCAGATGTCCAGCGCCAGGCCGGCCGGGTCCAGGCATTGGAAACGGATCTGGCCCCAGGGTTCGCGCCGTGCCTCGTAGCTGATCGTGATGCCGGCCGCGTGCAACTCGGCCTGGGCCGCCATCGCATCGGCCACCTGCAGCGTCAACAGCAGGCCCCGACCGCTGAACAGCTCCGGCCCGGGCGGCATCGACGGATGGTCGGCGCTCATGAAGGCCAGCGTGATGGCGTGGCCCGTTTCAGCGGGGCGCTGCACCATCACAAACCAGCTCGACGAAAACACCGTCTCGAAGCCGAAGTAGCGCTGATAGAACTCGGCGCAGGCCTGCGGCTGGCTGGTCGTGACGAGGGGGTAGTGATCCAGAATCTGCATGACTTTCACCTGTTTTCAAATGCATACTGTCTGTATGTGAATTGACTTTAAAATACAGACAGTCTGTATGTCAACGGTGATGCCAAAGAAAAACACCACCTCCGCTCCGCCCCCGGAGCCGACCGCGCCGGCTGCCCCCTTGGGCAAAAAGGCCCAGCAGGCGGCCGACTCGCGCGCGCGCCTGATTGCGCAGGCGCGCGCGCTGTTCCAGACCCAGGGCTATGCCGCGACCTCGACCGAGACCCTGCTGGCCGCCACCGGGCTGACGCGCGGCGCGCTCTATCACCACTTCCGCGATAAGAAGGATTTGTTTCAGGCGGTCTGTGAGCAGATGCATGGCGAACTGGCCCAGGCTATCGAGGCGGCAACGGCCGATGTGACCGACGACAGCGAGGGCCTGCGCCTGGGCTCACTGGCCTGGATGGCCGCCGTTGGCGAGCCGGGGCGCTGCCGGGTGCTGCTGATCGATGCACCGGCGGTGCTGGGCGAGGCGCAGTGGGAAGCGCTGGATGCGCGCCATGGCTATGCGTCGCTGCAGCAGGGGCTGCGCGAGATGCGTCAGGCGCATACGGCGACCGGCCTGCTGCAGTCCGACGCGCTGGCGGCGGCGCTCAATGGCGCGATGAATCAGCTGGCGCGCTGGAGTGCCGAGCAGGGCAGTGAGGCGGCGCGGCAGGAGGCGGCCGGGGTGGTCGAGCAACTGCTGGCGGTGGCCACCCAGAAACAAGAAAAGGCGCCCTGACAGTCCGTGTCAAAACGGCTGCGAAGGGCGCCAAGAGCAAAGCGCTCCGAGTTTCTCGGAGCGCTTTTGTTTGGGCGCGCGCGAGGTGTCCATTGGAGCGTATTGCGTGACGGTGGGCTGAACAGCCGAAGCCTTGTGTCGGACCGCAACAAACACTGGCACCGGCATCACATAGCTAGCTTTTGCAACATTTGCTGCCCACCCAGCACCGCCAGTGCCCGTTTGACGTTGTAGGCCAGTGTCGCCAACGCGATCTCCGCGCCGGCCCCCGTCAGGCCTCGCATCAGGAAGCGGGGCTTCTCGAAGATGTGGAACTTCAGGGCCGCAAACGGGTGTTCGACGGTGCAGCGGCGCAGCCTCATCGCCTGGGGTGTAGCGCGCTGGTGGATGCGCTGCAATGCCTCTTCGTAGAGATGGCGACTGAGCGTGCGCCGTGGGGCCTGCGTGCAGCGCGCCTTCATCGCGCAAGCGCCGCAATCGCCGGGCTGCGCTGCATAGATCACGACCTTACCCGCCCGATGCAACTGCTTGCGCTGCAGCAGTTTGTCTGCCGGGCAGACGTAGGCGTCAGCCTGTGCGTCGTAGGTGAAGCGGCCTTGGTCGAACAAGTCCCCCTCGCCCTGGTTGTTGACCGCGCGCTTGACGGGGACATGCACCCGCACGCCTTGATCCTCCAGCGCCTGCGCCTGTTCGCCATTGGCATAGCCCGCATCCGCCACCAGCTTGAGCTCCGTGCCGCCCAGGGTCTGCTGCGCCGATTCGCCCATGCGCTGCAGGCAGCCGTTGTCACCCGCCTGCGCGTTGACCTCGTGGGCCACGATCAGGGCATGCTCGGCGTCGACGGCGGTCTGTACGTTGTAGCCCGGGCCCTTGCCCTTGAGCACTACAGCCTCGGGCTCGGTGCTCACGTAGCGCTGCTTGTCGCTGTCCACCTTCGCCAGCTCGGCCTGCTGTAGCTGCAGCCGCGCCAGCGCCTGGCGCAGCGCCTGAGCGTCCAGCTCCGCCTCGCCTTGCTGCTGGTCGGCCGCCTCCAACTCCTGCAGGTACTGCGCAATGCGCTGCTCCAGCTTGGCCTGCAGTTCGGCCCGCTGGACCTCGTCCAGGATGGCCTTGCCGCTGGCCACGGCCTGGAACTTCGTCCCGTCCACGGCCACCCACTCTCCGCGGATCAGACCGGCTTCGGCGCAAAAGCGCACGAACTCGGCCCCGGCTCGGCGTAGCGGCTGCGCGTTGCAGCGACGGAACTCGGCAATGGTCTTGTGGTCGGGCGTGAGCCGGTGCAGCAGCCACATCAGTTCGATGTTGCGCTGGCACTCCCGCTCCAGACGCCTCGATGAGCGCAACCGATTGAGGTAGCCGTACAGGTACAACATCAGCAGGTCCGCCGGGTCGTACGGCGGGCGGCCTGTGGCCTTGCTGTGGGCTCGAGCAAAACCCAGCGCCTTCAGGTCCAGCCGCGCCACGAACGCCGCGATCACCCGGCACACATGCTCCGGTCCGATCAACTCGTCCAGCGACACCGGAAACAGGCTGCCCTGGTCTCGACTCTGTCCTTGCACGTAGCCCATAAGAACAATGCCCTGCAACTTGCGTTGCAGGGCATTGTCTTCAGGCCTTCAGCTTAGCGTCAGAGTATTGACACGGACTGCTGAGGCGCCTTTTTGCGGGTGCAGCGAGGGCTTAGACCGGCACCTTGCGGAGCATCTCGATGCCCACTTCGCCGGCGGCGATCTCGCGCAGCGCGGTCACGCCGGGCTTGTTCTTGCTCTCGATCTTGGGCGTGTGGCCCTGGCTCAGCATGCGGGCGCGATAGGTTGCGGCAAGCACCAACTGGAAGCGGTTCGGGATCTTGGTCAGACAGTCTTCGACAGTGATGCGGGCCATTTTGTTTCCAGTACGGGTGGTTCAGGGAAGATCAAGAGCGCGGAAGACGGCGGAGCGATTCCGGCGCTGAGCCGCGTATTTTAACCTTTGTGCGTGGACGATCGCTTTCAGGTCGAAAACAGCGGTGTCAAACACCGCATTGACGACGACGAAATCGAAGCGGTGTGCCTGCGCGACCTCGATGCGCGCATTGGCCATGCGCCGCTCGATCACGGCGGCCTCGGTGTCGCCGCGGCGATTCAGGCGCTGCTGCAATTCTTCCCAGGACGGCGGCAGGATGAAGACCAGCACCGCATAGGGGAACAGCTGCTTGATCTGCAGCGCACCCTGGAAGTCGATCTCCAGCACGACATCATCGCCGGCCGCCATGCGCGCCTCGATCGCGGCGCGCGAAGTGCCGTAGAGATTGCCATGCACCTCGGCCCACTCGAAGAAGTCGCCGTGCTCGACCTTGGCGCGGAACTCCTCGGGCGTGATGAACCAGTACTCGCGGCCATGCTGCTCCTGGCCGCGCGGTGCGCGCGAGGTGTGCGAGATCGAGACGGCCAGCTTGGCGTCCAGCTCAAGCAAGGCCTTGACCAGGCTGGATTTGCCGGCGCCGCTGGGCGCGGCGACGACGAAGAGATTGCCGGGATATTCCATATCAGCCTGCTTATTCAATGTTTTGGACCTATGTGTCGAGTCCAAGGCTAAGTACCTGTCAAAAATAAGTTTTCTCGCTACCCACCACCAGAAGCCCCACAGAAAACCCCACAAGTTGCCGGCACTGCCGGACATCGCCTGATTCGCCACGGGCGCAGCGGCGCTAGTTTAGCTTTTCGAATCGCGCGAGCTCGCCGAGCCCAGCGAGTCCGGCATCGCTTACCTTGCGGCGTTCGCTTGTCGCTTCAACCATCGTCTCGAACCTTGCGGGCTTGTGGCAAAACTCGTTGTGGGTGTGGCGCGATGCGCGCCCGCCAAAAAGGTCGGTCCTCAAGGCACCATCCTGGCCAAATGCAAGCCGTGCTATCGGCATCAGGAGTTTCTGACGTTCCTGCGCTCCATCGACAAGGCCGTGCGGCTGAGTTGGGCGTGCATTGCATCATCGACAACTAAGCCAGCTACAAGCATCCGAAGATGAAGGCCTGGCTCGCCAGTCGGCCGCGTTGGCACATGCACTTTGCGCCGACCTATTCCAGTTAACTTAATCAAGTCGATCGGTGCTTTGGGATCATCACCGACAAGTCGATCCGACGCGGGTCATTCATCAGCGTGAAGGAGCTGACGAAGAAGATCGACAGCTTCGTCAGCCGATGCAACACGAACTGCAAGCCGTTCACCTGGACGGCCACCGCCGATTCAATCCTCGCCAAGCTAGTTCGGCTCGGCGGACGAATTGCTGGGACGGCACACTAGGTGGGTGTGGCCTGCGGCATGCGCGCCAGCAGCATCTGAATGACGGCCAGGGACGGTGGCGTGGCCCCAGCAGCCAGGCAAGCCGCCGCACCGCCAGCAATCGAGAAGCGCAGATGCTCGGAAGCGCCTAGCTCGCTGCGCTGGCTCAGGCTGTAGAGCAGGGCGGCGATGCTGGCGTCTCCTGCACCAACGCTGTCCACTACCTCGATGGCCGGCACTTGCGCATGCCAGCTGCCCGTGGCGCCGTGCAGCGAGGCACCCTCGGCGCCACGGGTGTAGAGGTAGAGTGCGGCAGGATTCCAGGCGCGTAGCGTCGCAAAGCTGCCGGCAATGTCATCGCTGCGGAACAGGCCTTGCAGGTCTTCGTCCGAGACCTTGACCACGTCGGCCAATGCCACCATGTGGCGCAGCGTCTCGTCATAGCGCTCGTCCATCAAGGCACGGAAATTGGGGTCGTAGCTGATACGCACGCCGGCGCTCTTGAGCTCGGCGGCCAGGGCCAGCAGCTTGGCCGCCAGCGGCTCGCGCGCCAGGCTGATGCCCCCGAAATGTACCCAGCGTGCCCGCTGCTGCCAGGTCGACGGCAGCTGGGTGGCATCGAAGTGAAGATCGGCGCTGTCGTCGCCGACGAAGAAATAGCGCGGTGGCCGTGTCTGATGGACGATGGCAAGCAGGGGCGATTTGGGCGGGCGCTGCAGAAAGCGCAGATCCAAGCCGGCCGCCTCGCTGGCCTGCCACAGGGCATCGCCGAACACGTCGTTGCTGATGGCGCCGGCAAAGGCAGTGGGAAGGCCAAGTGCCGCCAGCGCGCGCGCCACGTTCCAGGTCGAGCCGCCGACCTTGGCCTGCCATCGCTGCGTAGCGGCGTCTTCAATGATCAGGTCGGTCAGGGCTTCACCAGCGGCAATGAAGGAAGGCAGTGTCATGAGAGTTCAGCGCTTGAGCACGTTGAGCACTTCATAGCAGGCGCCCATCGTGTGGTAATCGGTCTTGCCGGCGGGGCTTTTCTCGTCGGTCAGCTTGGCGTTGCTGGGGCTCAGGATGCGGTACCAGGCGCCGTGCTGGTGGTCGACGAAATGGGTCCAGCTGTAGGCCCAGATCTTGTCGTACCAGGTCCAGTACTGCGCGTCGCCGGTACGCTCAGCCAGCAGGGCGGCGGCGGCTAGGCTTTCGGCCTGCACCCAGAAGTATTTGTCGGCATCGCAGATCTGGAACTTGTCCGCCTCGGGCCCAAAGCCGTAGCAGATGCCGCCATGTTCGGCGTCCCAGGCCTTTTCAAGGGCCACGTCGAAGAACTGTTGCGCCAGCGGCGCCAGCCAGTCCGTCGGGCCGCTCAGGCTTGCCTGGTGCCGCTCCAGGATCAGCAGCAGCTTCGCCCATTCGGTGAGATGGCCGGGCTGGAAGCCCCAGGGGCGGAAAATATTGGTCTTGTCTTCGCGGTTGTAGTCGGGGTCGACCGACCAGTCCTGGCGGTAGTGCTCCCACACCAGCCCACCGTACAGCCCAGCCTGGCGCTGTGTAATGTGACGTGCCAAGGTCTCGGCACGCTGCAGGTAGTCGCGCTCGCCGCTGGCCTCAAACGCAGCGATCAACGCCTCGCAGGCGTGCATATTGGCGTTCTGGCCGCGGTAGGGCGTCAGCACCGACCAGTCCTCGCTGGCCTCGTCTGCATACAGGCCGTGCGCCGGCTCCCAGAAGCGCCGCTCCATCAGCTCGAAGGTCTCGCGCAGGTACTCGCGCGCCTCGGGCACACCGGCCTGAAGCGCATGGGCGTTGGCCAGCAGCACGAAGGCCAGGCCATAGCAGTGGTTGGTGCCGTCCTGCACGGTCTTGCGCCTGTCGCGCCAGTCGAGTTGCCAGGCGTAGCCGCCAGTGACCGGGTTGCGATGCACCTCGCGCAGGAAGGCCAGCCCGTGGCGCACGCGCGCCAGGTCCTCGTCGCGCCCGAACTGGCGGTAAGCCATCGCATAGTTGAAGACAAAGCGTGTGCTGCTGACCAGGTGACGGGTGTGGCGATCGTAGACTGTGCCATCGTCCTTGTAGAAGTGGAAGAAGCCGCCGCTTGGGTCGACACAACGCGTGCCGTAGAAGTCCAGCGTGTGCTGGATGTGCGCGAGCAGGGTGGCACGCAGGCGGAAGTCGGGCAGGGAAGATTTCATGGGGTGTGCGGGGTCAGGCGATGCGTCAGGCCGGCTTGCTGAAGCATCCAGTTGGTGCGAAGGGTGAATTGCACATTTGAGGTGCTGTGCGCCATGTCCGGGGCGATGACCAGGCGCTTGGGCGCGGTGATCTCGTTGTAGGCCGCGTGGAGCGAGGTGGGTGGGGTGACCATGTCGTTAAAGCCCCAGGTGTAGTGACCCGGTACCGTCAGGCGGCGTGCGAAGTTGACGCTGTCGTAATAGCGGCTGGTGGTCAACTTGGGCTCGGCCGGGGTGTCGGACATCCGGCCGCTGGCCGATGTGCGGAACAGTCCTGGCCAGCCACCGGTGCTGCCATGCCAGTAGCCAGACACATCGCTGTACGCCGGAAAGTCGACCGCCACTGCGCTGACCTTGGGGTTCAGCACAGCCGCCACCAGGGACAGCTGCCCGCCCTGGCTGCCGCCGCTCACGATCAGGGTCTTGCCATCCCATTTGGCCTGGTCTGCCAGTACCTCGGTGGCGCGCAGCACGCCGAGGTAGACGCGGCGGTAGTAGTAGGCGTCGCGGTCGTCGAGTTGGTTGCGCTGGTATTCGCTGAGCGCGCCGCGAGCCAGCTGCTCGTAAACCTCGGGTGGCAGGTTCACCGGGATGCCGTGGATGCCGACCTGCAGCGTGATGAAGCCTCTCTCAGCCAACACCAGGTTGCCACGGTAGGGGCGCACGCCGGCGCCCGGCACGTTCAGCAGCGCGGGGAAAGGCCCCGGATGCTCCGCACTGGTGCGGGGCATCGCCAGCACGCCATAGAAGCGGCTGTGCCCCGCCCAGTTTCCGACGTTCTGAAAGCTCAGGTAGAAGGCCTCGACTTTGGCGTTGGACAGCTCCGGCGCCGGCACCAGCTGCAGGTCCAGAGGCACCTTCGCCAGCGCGTCCTTCTGGCGGCTCCAGAATTCATCGAAGTCGGCCGGATCGCTCTGTGTGGCCTTGATGCGCTCAGGTGCAAACCCGGCCGTGGCGAGCGCCGTTAGCGTCCTGCCGTCCAACTGGGCGCTGACAAGGCAGCGCACGAAGCCGGGCACCTTCTGCGCCGCGATGTGCAGGTTCAAGCCCTCGGCCGGCACGATGGCCTCAAGCTCCGCACCTTCACGCATGTCTGGCCCCAGTCGGTACCTGATCGGCACGCCGCCGGCCGGATAGGGACTGAGGTCGAAGGCAATCCGAAAGCTCGCTGGCGCGCCCAGTGGATAAATCCAATTGGCGCGGTCGGGCTTGACAGAAAGGATGGCGCCGGCCTTGTGCATTACCGGCAGTACCAGGTCGGGTAAATTGGGAGACTGCGCGCTCAGGCTGGTCTGCGTCAGGACCAGGCAGAGCGAAAGCAGCGTCTGGCGGGTGAGCCTGCGCACGGAGCTGATGTTCACGGCTTGAGTTGAATCCGATAGGTCTGCAACTGCTGCTTCGCGTAGCGCGTCGGCACACTGCCGTCGGCCGCGAGCGGCACAGGCTCCAGATCGGTTTCGATGTGGGTGCTGCGATGCGCGCCGGCCACAGCGGGGGCGAGGCGCAGCTGGCTGGTGGCCGGGCCGTTCGACATATTCCACAGCCGCGCCACGATGCCATGGTCAATGCCATCTTCGGCCGGCTTGAGCGCCCACAGCAGCACCCTGGGGTCGCTCGCCTGCAGCAGCGAATAGCTGGTCGCTGGGCAGAGATTCTGGCCGTCACTGATCACCGCGCCGGCTTGCAGCGGGTTCTGGTGTTCCAGCGCAAAGCGCATCGCGGCCACCGAGTCATAGCCTCCGTGGGCGCGCAGGGCGAAGCGCTGCAGGAACTGGCTGGCGCCATTCTGATCCTGGATGCCCAGCGACGGTCCATCGACCTGGCCACCGGCCAGTACGTTGATCTGGGGTGTTTCGCTGTCGAGTTTGGCATCAGTGCTGCGGCCGAGCTTGGCGAAGGCCAGGTCCGCATTTGACAGCGTCATGCCATGCCGGCCGTCGCCGGCGGAGATGTCGGCGAAGTGGTTCAGCGTGATGTAGTCATAGCGCGCATGGCTGGTGGCGTAGTCGCCGCCGTCGGACTGCAGCTTGTTGAGGTTGATGCCGCCCACCTCTTCGCTGTGGACTTTGGGCGCCTTCAGATTGAAGCCAAAGGACCAGTGGCGGAGATCACCGAAGTTGCTGTGGATCTCGTTGCGGATGTCGACCCGGTCGCTGTCGCGGTAGACGGTAATCACGGTGCCGTGCGGCAGGCCGGCGTCGCTGCGGGCGCGCAGGCTGACCGACACCGGGCCGACGTTCTCGACCTTCAGCGGCTCTCCCGCTTCACTGTTGGCGGCGAAGTCGTTGAGGGCCAGGCCGTCGATGGTGGCTGCCAGTTCGGCGCCGCCACGCTTCTTGTCGATGAAGCTGATCAGTGCGCCGTCGCGGGCCAGCACCAGTTTGACGGCGGCGTTCTCGATCACGCGGCGGCCATGGGCATCCTCGGGCCCGACCTCGGCGACCGGGGTGGTGGCAGCGCTGCCCGGGCCAGGCAGGATCTCGAACACCTTGTAGCCGGCCGACGGCACGTCAGGAGCGTGGATGCGAACATGGGTACGGCCCAGCAGGTTGACGATCTGGTGGGGCACGTCCTTGCCGGTGCCAATGTCGCGCACATGGATGTCGTGCGGGCCCTTGAGCTGATAGTCAACAAACTCGCTGCGGGTCCAGCCCAGCGGGTTGAGCACGAAGAAGCGGTTGGCGGTCTTGGACGGCCGCGGGATCATGCCGCCCAGGCGCACCATGGCTTCGGCATAGATGGAGTTGACGTAGTAGTCGATATTCGCGGCGAGCTTGTCATGCCAGGCGGCGCGCTGGCCGCGCGTGACCGGGCCGTCGGCCGTCCAGTTGTGCTCCCAGAACAGGCCCAGATCGGTGAAGGCCTCGTCGCGGGCGACCTCATGATTCTTCATGAAGGCGGGATACTTCAGGCTCACCAAGGTCGACAGCAGCTCGGCGCTGCGCAGCTTCTCCACCGCACGCTTGACGCGTGCCGAGGTCTCGGACATCGAGGCCGAGTACAGATCCCATTCATTGCCATGGGTGACGGCCCGCGCCGGCAGGTTGACGCCGTGGGTCTTCTCCATGTCGAGGAAGTAATCGATCTCGTTGGAGACCCGTACCTGGCGCAGGCTGTTGGTGAGGCGGTGCGCGATCGTGTGGAAGTGGTCGATCTGCGGCGATGACGGCACTTTCTGCAAGCCGGGTACGGCTGGAATCTCGGGCGGCGGCGTTACGCCGGTCTTGCGCGCCAGGTCGTCGCCACCGAAGCCAAATAGGCCGATCACTTCATAAGGCTTCTTGGTCAACGGGTCGACATGGCGTCGCGCAAAGCCTGGATCGCTTTCCAGCCACGCCAGCCCCTTTTCCGGATCGCCGGCTTCCCAATAGGTACCCACGGCGTGCGGACCCAGCGAGTACCACTTCATCAGCTGGCGCTGGCCATCATGGCCGGTGTACCAGTAGACGTCGGTGGGCCGGTCGAACAGCACCTTGTTGGAGATGTGGCTGACACAGCCGCAAACGCCGCGGAAGGTGAAGCTTGCGCCGGAACCGGCGAACAGCGAGGCCAGGCCCAGCGGCAGGGTCGCGTTCTCGGTGGCCGTGGCGATGCGAAAGCGCAGGCCGTGGCGCCGCTCCAGCCGGCCGGGGTAGTACATGCCACGCAGCACCGCCTCGACCGGCTGACCGCCATAGGCTGAGACCAGGGTGTTGAGCGGCGAGGTGATCGTGCCGTCCTTGATGCGGCCGATCAGCCGCTCGAACTCTGCCGGTGACTTCAGCCGCTCATAGGTCCAGAGCCAGTAGTTGCCGTCGGTGTTGAAGCGGGCGCGATAGGGCTCGGGCTGGTCGCGGGTCTCATCGGCCAGCTTCATGTGGAAGTCGAGTTGATCGATGAACACCTTCTGGTAGGTATTGGCATCAGCGCTCCACATGAAGTCGGTGTGGTCGTCATTGGCCAGATAGACCCGCTTTGGTGTGACCACAGCCTGGGTCTGGGCCAGGGCGCCGGCTGCGAGCAGCCAGGCGGTGAGGGCGCTGATGCGCAGCATGGTTTGTTTCATTATTGTGTGGGGCTGCTGATGGACGGAGGCGGCCGGTAGGCACCCCAGCCGCCGGGCCGGCTCTGCATCTGCAGATGCAACTCGGCGCCGGCGCTGATGTGCTGGTGGCGCAGCCAGGCCTGGGGCCAGGTCTTGCCATCGAGGCGGGCGGCGCCGACGTATTTGTTGTCGACCGAGGCGGCTGGTGCCTTGATCACCAGCTCGCGGCCGTTGCCGAGCTTGAGTGTGGCCTTGGTGAAGCTAGGGCTGCCGATGTAGTAGTAGTCTTGGCCGGCATTCGGGTAGATGCCCAGCATGGCCCAGATCAGCCAGGCCGAGGTGGTAGCGCTGTCGTCGTTGCCGGGCAGGCCATCGGTCCTGCTGGAGAAATAGCTCAGGGCCTTGCGGCTGTAGTACTGGGTCAGGTCGGGCCGGCCCGCATGGACGAACATGAAGGTCTGCAGCATGCCGGGCTCGTTGTAAGCCTCGTAGTGATGCTCGACCGCCCTGCTCAGCTTGTCGACGAAGGGCCTGTTGCCGCCCAGCAGATTGATCAGGCCCTGCACATCGTGCGGCACATGCCAGCTCCAGGTCCAGGCATGGCCTTCGTAATACTGCGGGCCGGTCTCTTCCTTGACGGGGTCAAAGGGTGTGTGCCAGCTGCCGTCGCGCCGCTTACCGCGCATGAAGCTGACGCTCGGGTCCCAAAGATGGCGATACCAGAGCTGGCGCCGCTCCAGCTCGGCCACGTCGGCGGCGCTGCCGAACTCGCGCGCCAGCGTCAGCACCGAGGCATCGTTGTGGACGTACTCCAGCGTGCGCGACACGCCCTGCACGGCCCGGTAGCTGCTGATGTCGGTCGGCACGTAGCCGTAGCGGCGATAGTCATCGAGGCGGAAGCGCCCATGCTCGGGCCGGTAGTCGGCCTCCGGGTTGTGGTCGACGAAAGCATTCTTGCGGATCGCCTGATAGGCCAGCTTCCAGTCGATGCCGGGCAGCTTCTTGACATAGGCGTCGGCCATGACGACATCAGCGCTGGAGCCGTTTTGCACATGCTCGAAGTGGTAGGCGCTGTGGGCATCACCGGTCCAGCCGTCGAACCTGTAGTAGTTCAGGAGGGTGTTGACGATGTCGGCCTGCACCTTGGGCTGGATCAGGGTCAGCAGCGGGTTGACGGTGCGGAAGGTGTCCCAAAGGCAAAGGATGTTTTCGTAGTAGGGCTGATCGTCGTAGCGCGCGGGGCGCTCGCGGCTCCAGTCGTTGGGGGTCAGGTGCAGCCGGTACAGTGCGGTGTAGAACTGGCGCTGCTGGTCCTCGCTGCCGCCTTCGACGCTGATGGTGTCCAGCGCCGTCTTCCAGACCTCGCGCGCCTGCGCATGGGCTGCGTTGAAGTCCCAGCCGGGGGCTTCTTGCTGGATATAGCTGCGCGCCTGTTCCAGGCTCTGGTAGGACAGGGCCAGCTTGCTGTGAACCACCTGGCCGGCCGTGGTCTTGAAGTTCAGGTAGGCGCCGATCTCCTTGCCATTGACGGCGCCGGATCCGCCCTGCGGCTTGCCGCTGTCGTCCCAGCTGCCGAAGCTCTCGGGCGCGGTGTCGAGCTGGGCGACGAAGTAGACCTTCCAGCTGCGCTTGCTGCTGCGGGCGCCTTGGTAGGTCATGTGCCCCGTGACCTCGCGGCGGGCCGCATCAACGCGCAGCTCGCCGCCAACAGGCTGAGCCGATGACCAGCTTTTCTCGGTGCCGTACAGCACATGGCCGACATTGATCACCACGCGCGACTCGGCGTGGACCGGGAAGGTGTGGCGGTGCAGGGCCACATGGCGGGTGGCGGTCAGGGCGACCTTGACGTCCCAGGGCGCGAGCCGCACCTGGTAGTAGCCCGGGCCGGCTGCCTCTTCGGACTTGCCGCTGGAGACCAGTTGGGACGGCTGGCCGAGATCACCGGTGATCGGCAGCAGCGCGATATGGCCATACAGCGGGCCCCCCATGCCCGAGATATGCTGCTGCGAGAAGCCACGGATCGGCTTGTGAAACTTGTAGCCGGCGGCGCCGCTGCCAGGGCCGGTGTCGGGGCTGACCTGGATGAAACCGAAGGGCAGGCTGACGCCGGGGAAAACATTGCCGTCGCCCGAAGTACCAAGAAAGGGGTCGACCAGGTCGAGCCTGGATTTGTCTGGCGGAGTTGCCCAGGCCGCCGTTGCCAACGTGAGGGTCCCGACCAGGGCGCTGCCGAGGCGGCACAGCGCCAGCCCGAGGCGGTGGGCGGGAGCGTCGTCAGACATCAAGGCGGGTCTCCTGAATCGTTCTTAACAAGGCGTGGCATCAAGACCAGGCCGGGCGCGTTTGGCGGCGGGGCGTCGAGATCCTGCCCTCGGTTCAGGCTGCGGGCAATTGTGAAACCCGCCAAGCGGGATCATGTTTGCTGAGTCCTCAGCCCGGTCGGCCTGACAGCGGCAGCACCGGCAGGCGCATGCGCCGGCGCACACCGCGCGCATGTGGCACCCATCCCAGTCGGAGCCAGCGTCGCCACATTAGGAGGCCACGCAGCCACTCATCGGCAGCGTAGGCCAGCCACAGCCCCACCAGGCCCCAACCCAGCGGCCCGGCCAGCAGCCAGCCGCCGCCTGCCATCACCGCCGGCATCGAGACGGCGCCGACATACATCGGATAGCGGGCATCGCCTGCCGCGCGCAGGCCGTTGATGAGGACCAGATTGAAGGTGCGGCCGGCTTCCACGAGGACCGTGATCCACATCAGCGTCTGGCCGCTGCTGACGATGGCCGGATCGCTGGTGAAGCCGCTCAGCAGCCAGGGGGTGGCCAGGGCCGCCAGCGCTGCCAGCACCACGCTGACGGCCAGCCCTGTCAGCAGGGCCCGGCGCACCAGCTGGTGCGCCGTGTGCAGGCGGCCCGCGCCGACCAGATGCCCCACCATGATCTCCACCGCAAAGCTGATCGACAGGCTGAACATGATCACGACGCCCTGCAACTGCAGCACATAGGCATGGGTGGCCAGGGCCTGGGTGCCCAACTGGGCGGCGACGGCGACTGTGACCATGAAGCACAGCCGGTGCGCGATGTTCTCGGCCGCGCCGGGCAGGCCGATATGCAGGACGTCGGCGAGCTGGCGACGCGGCAGCCGCCACCAGTCGCTGCGCTGCGGCCGCAGCTGCAGCTGCAGGGTCTTGGCCCACAGTGCCAGATGCAAGGCTAGGCCTAGGGCCCGGCTGAGGGCCAGCGCTAGTGCGAAGCCTGGCAGGCCCAGGGCCGGCAGCGGCCCCCAGCCGCGCATCAGCGGGACGGCCAGCAGAAGATGGCACAGATGCATCAGCACCAGCACCAGCAGGGTGTCGCGGGTGCGTAGGTGGGCTCGCATCACTGCCGCCATAGAGGCATTCCACGCATCTAGCAGCAGGGCCGGCGCCATGGCCATCAAGAACGGCGTGGCGATCGGCAACACCTCCGGTGGGCTTTGCATCAGGCGCATCAACGGCCCGGCGAACAGCAGGGACAGCAGCCCGGTGAACAGGCCCAGCCAGCTGCTGGCACCGAGTACGGCGAGGGCCACGCGGTCGGCCTCGTCGCGGCGACCGCCGCCGAGGTTCTGCGTGACCACAACGCTCACGCCGGCGCCGATCACGCGGAAAAGCACAAACAGCGCGGCCGAGATCTGGTTGGCCAGTGAGAACGCACCGCCGGCAGCGTCCGACACCTGGGCGGCCAGCCCGGTGCCCACCAAGCCCAAAGCAATGGCCAGCAACAGCTCGACCATCAAGGGCCAGGCGAGGCCGAACAGACGAGGCGAAGACGACATGGGAGGAATCAGGCGACGAAGAACTGGAAGCGGCTCTGGCTGCGCCAGATCGTGCCGGGGCGCAGGATGCAGTCGGGCCACCGAGGGGGGCGTGGCGCATGGCTGGGGCTGCCCGGATGGAACTGGGGCTCCAGCGCGATACCGGCATAGTCCGGATAGGGCCGGCCGTCGCGGGCGAGAATGCCGGCCAGTCCCTGGCCGGTGAAGACCTGAAGCGCGGGCTGGTCGGTGCTCAGGTGCATGCGCACCCGGCCGTCGTATGAGCTCAGCTCGGCAGCGCAGGCGCCGTCGTTCAGGGCCAAGCTGTGGTCCAGCCCCCCGGCGCAGCGGAGCAGTGGATCCGCAGCGATGGTCTCGAACAGTGACCGACCCTCGCGCAGATCGAAGCCGGTGCCCTCGACCGGTGCGAGCTCTGCGGCGGGCTGCATTTGCCCATCGACCGGCAGCCACTGGTCGGCTGCCACTCTCAGTCGCTGCCGCAAGGCCGAGCCGGTGTCGCCGCCCCGATCGCCATCGAGATTGAAGTAAGCGTGATGGGTCAATCCCACTGGGCAGGGCGCGCTGCAGCGGGCCTCGAAACATATCGTCATGGAAAGGTCGTCGCCGAGTTCGTAGCTGACGTGCGCCTGCAGCTCGCCCGGGTAGCCCTGGTCGCCGTCGGGCGAGACCAGGCTCAGCAGCAGACGTCGTTCCTCGTGAAGCTTTGGCTGCCAGACGCGCCGATCAAAGCTGTCGGGGCCGCCGTGCAACTGATGCGTGCCAACATTGGGCAGCAACTGCACTTCACGCCCGTCCAGCTCAAAGCGGGCATCGCGGATGCGGTTGGTGAAGCGACCAATTGTTGCGCCGAGGTAGTAGGTTTGGCGCTGGTACTCGGCCAGGTCTGCACAGCCCAGCAGCAGCTCACGGCGGCCGCCATCAGGCAATGGCAGTGTGCAGGACAGCCAGGTTGCGCCGTAGTCCATCACTGCGATGCGCAGGCCGGCTGCATTGCTCAGGGAAAAGACCTGGGCCGGTGCGTAGCGGTCAGCAAGGCTTGAAGAATCGGGCGCGAGGTCTTGCACGGAGTCTTCTGGCATGGTGGTGGGTTCGTGCGAACCGACTCGAGCCAAGGGGTGAGAGGACGAGGGCGCTGGCAGCCGGATCGAATCCGGTTCAGGCGGTTCAATATGCGTCCAGTACTCTCGCCGGTCGACGATGCCTGGATTCTCGATTTCGAGCCCGACGCGGGCAATTGCGAGAACCGCCAAGGCGTATTGCGTTAAACGCCGGATCGTCTCGCCGAAGATGATCGGGCGAGGTAGCTCACGCTATCGAACGACGGCGAGTTCGCGCTGCACTCTGGAATGGGTACGATGCCGGTCATGCGTCATCTGCTGCCCCGTGTTGCCCTGACCTGCATGCTGCTGTGGGCCTCTTCGGTTTCGGCACAAGCAGTGCTCAAGGCGGCACTCTTCGAGGTCGCCCCCTATGCCCAACGCGAGGGAGGGGAGTTGCGTGGCTTGTATGTCGACCTGGTGAGAGAGTTGGGTGCCAGCGCCGGCGTTCAGGTCGAGATTGCGCTGATGCCCTTCGCCCGGGTGCCCCATGCCCTTGCTCAAGGCGAGGTCGAACTGACCATCGGTTTTTCTACAGATGCACTCGCAGCCGTGTCCCGTCCGCTGGGGCCTGTGGTGTGGGTTGAATCCTTGGTGGTGATGCGCCCCGGTAGTTCCGCAACGGACTTGCCGCAACTGCAGGGTGCACTGATTGGTCGCGCGCGTGGCGGCTGCCAGGATCTGGCGCAGCGCGTCGACCTGCATTTGCGATTGACCGACGTCAGCAGCTTTGAAAGCGCCTTGCGCATGCTGGCTCTGGGCCGGCTGGATGGCTTGTGCCTGACCCGCGATGTGCTGCATCACTACAGCGCAATGGCAAGCATTGAACGTCATCGTCTCGGTGCCGAGATTCTCGTCGGCCAGCGGCCAGCCATGCTCTATGTCCGCAACGATCTGGCACCGGACATGGTCGCCAAGTTGCGCGTGGCGCTGGCCAAGCGCCGGCCCATCAAGCTCGAATGACCAGCACGACCGAGGCACGGCATACCGCGTAGCGGCCGAGCGCGGCCCTGCAGGTGCTGATGGCGGTGTTCAGGCCTGGGTGTAGGCGGTCTTGACCGTGGTGTAGAACTCGGCTGCGTATTTGCCCTGTTCGCGCGAGCCGTAGCTCGATTCCTTGCGACCGCCGAAGGGCACGTGATAGTCGACCCCGGCGGTGGGCAGGTTGACCATCACCATGCCGGCCTGGGCATGGCGCTTGAAGTGGGTGGCGTGCTTGAGCGAGGTGGTGGCGATGCCGCTGGCCAGGCCGAAGGGCGTGTCATTGGCCAGGGCCAGCGCTTCCTCATAGCTCTTCACGCGCAGCACACTGACCACCGGGCCGAAGATTTCCTCGCGGCTGATGCGCATCTCGGGCCTCGCCTCGGCGAACAGGGCCGGTGTCAGGTAGTAGCCCGGGGCGCCGTCTGCGTTGTGGCTCAGGGCCTCGCCGCCGGCCACGAGCTTGGCGCCTTCGGCCCGGCCGATGGCGATGTAGTCGAGGTCCTGCGCGAGCTGCCGGTCGTCCACGACGGGGCCGATGTCGACGCCCTTGGCCCGGGCATCGCCGACCTTCAGGGTCTTCATCTTCTCGGCCAGCGCTGCGACGAAACGGTCGTGGATGCCGTCGGTGACGATGACCCGCGAGGAGGCGGTGCAGCGCTGGCCGGTCGAGAAGAAGCCGCTGTTCAGCGCGGCTCCGACGGCGATGTCCAGATCAGCATCGTCGAGCACGACGAAGGGGTTTTTGCCACCCATCTCGAGCTGGAACTTGGCCAGCCGCGCCACGCAGGCAGCGGCCACCTTCTGGCCGGTGCCGACCGATCCGGTGAAGCTGATCGCATCCACCCGCTTGTCGTCGAGCAGCACTGCGCCGACCTCGGCGCCGCGACCCATTACCAGATTGAACACCCCCTTGGGCAGACCGGCGCGCTGCAGGATGTCGGCCAGATGCCAGGCCGAGGCCGGCACCAGATCGGCCGGCTTCAGTACCACCGTGTTGCCGAAGGCCAGCGCAGGGGCCAGCTTCCAGGCCGGAATGGCGATGGGAAAGTTCCAGGGCGTGATCAGGCCGATGACGCCTAGCGCTTCGCGCGTGACCTCGACGCCGACTCCGGGCCGCACCGAGGGAATCACATCGCCGCCGACCCTCAGGGCCTCGCCGGCGAAGAACTTGAAGATGTTGCCGGCGCGGGTGACCTCGCCAATAGCCTCAGGCAAGGTCTTGCCTTCCTCACGGGCCAGCAGATCGCCGAGTTCGGCGCGGCGCGCCAGGATCTCGGCGCCGGCCGCGTCCAGCACATCGAAGCGCTGCTGCGGCGTGCTCAGCGACCAGGCCGGGAAGGCTGCGCGTGCAGCGGCCACGGCCTCGCGGGCCTGGTCTGCGTCTGCTTGAGCGAACTCGCCGACGAGGTCGCGCGTGTCCGATGGGTTGATGTTTCGAGAGACGCGTGCACCTTCCAGCCACTCGCCGTTGATGAGGTTCTTGTACATTGGTATGCGCTGTTGTCAGCTCAGTGGTTGTGGCGCGGCATCTTCTCGGCGATGCTGCGGTAGGGTACGGCCAGCTCCATGCAGGCCCCCGTCTCGAGTTGGCCGACCGTGGCTCGGTAGAGCTCCTGCCAGGGGGTCTGGCTGGCCGGGACCGGCGGTGCGGGCTCGCTGCGGCGCAGGGCCAGGTCTTGCTCGCCGACCAGCATGTCGCAGCGGCCGGCATTGAGGTCCACGCGAATGATGTCGCCGGTGCGCAGCAGTGCGAGGCCACCACCGACCGCGCTTTCGGGCGAGGCGTTGAGGATGGACGGGCTGTCCGAGGTGCCCGACTGGCGGCCATCGCCGAGCGTGGGCAGGCTCATGATGCCGCGCTTGAGCAGGGCGTCGGGCGGCTGCATATTGACCACCTCGGCCGAGCCGGGCCAGCCTACCGGGCCCGCGCCGCGTATCACCAGCATGCAGCGCTCGTCGATGGCCAGGGCCGGGTCGTTGATGCGGGCGTGGTAATCGTTGGAACCGTCGAACACAATGGCGCGGCTCTCGAAGATGTTCTCGCGGCCTGGCTCGCTGAGGTAGCGGGCGCGGAACTCGGGCGAGATCACGCTGGTCTTCATGATGGCGAAGTCGAACAGATTGCCCGACAGCACAAAGAAGCCGGCGTTCTCCTTCAAGGGCGCAGCGAAGGGGTAGATGACCTCGCGGTCAGTGGTCTCGCAGCCCTGCAGATTGGCGGCCATGCTCTGGCCCGTCACCGTCTTGCGCTCCGCGCTCAGCAGGCCGACCTGCTGCAGTTCCCACATCACTGCCGGTACGCCGCCGGCGCGGTGGAAGCGCTCGCCGAGGAACTTGCCGGCGGGTTGCATGTTCAGCAGCAGTGGCACCTTGTGGCCGTAGTCCATCCAGTCGCTGGACTTCAGCTCCACACCGGCATGGCGCGCCATCGCCATGATGTGGGGCTGGGCATTGGTGGAGCCGCCGATGGCCGCGTTGACGACGATGGCGTCGAGGAAGGCCTCGCGCGTCAGGATCTGCGAGGGCCGCAGATCCTCATGGGCCATCTCGACGATGCGCCTGCCGGTGCGGTAGGCCATCTGCCCGCGCTCGCGGTAGGGCGCAGGGATGGCGGAGCAGCCGGTCAGCGACATGCCCAGCGCCTCGGCGATCGCGTTCATCGTCGAGGCCGTGCCCATGGTGTTGCAGTGGCCGGCGGAGGGCGCCGAGGCGGCGGCGATCTGCAGGAACTTCTCATTGTCTATTTTGCCCTCGGCCAGCAGGCGCCGACCCTTCCAGACCGCAGCACCGGAGCCCGCCAGCTCGCCCTCGAACCAACCGTCCAGCATCGGTCCGCCTGAGAGCACGATGGCCGGGATGTCGACGGCCGCCGCAGCCATCAGCTGCGCCGGCGTGGTCTTGTCGCAGCCGGTGGTCAGCACCACCGCGTCGATCGGATAGCCGTGCAGGATCTCGATCAGGCCCAGATACGCGAGGTTGCGGTCGATGGCGGCGGTGGGGCGGCGGCAGTTCTCGAAGATCGGATGCAAGGGGAATTCCATCGCGATGCCGCCGACATCTCGGATGCCTTCGCGCACCCGCTGGGCCAGCTCCAGATGGATGCGGTTGCAGGGGCTGATGTCGCTGCCGCTTTGGGCGATGCCGATGATGGGCTTGCCCGAGCGCAGCTCTTCCGGCGTGATGCCATAGTTCATGAAGCGCTCCAGGTAGAGCGCGGTCATGTCGATGTGCTCGGGGTTGTCGAACCAGTCTTGCGAGCGGAAGCGGCGAGGCTTGCTGTTCAGGGTCACGAACTGAATCCTTGGCTGATGGGGTGAGCCGGCAGGCCCGGCGTGTTCACGCGGAAGCTGAACAGCCCGCCGGCCAGGGGCTGGGCTACCCGCTCGGCGGGGCTCAGACCTTTCCAGGCGGTGGTCACGAAGGCAGTGTGCAGATCGGTGCCGCCGAAGGCCAGCTTGGTGATGTTGGCGCAGGGCATGGCTACCGTCTGCACCAGGCGACCCTTGGGCGTGTAGCGTTCGATGCGGTGGCCGGCGAACAGGCAGATCCACAGATGCCCTTCGGCGTCCACGGTCGTGCCGTCGGGGTAACCGTTCTCCAGCGTGATCAGTAGCCGCTTGTTGGACAGCGTGCCGGTGGGCGAGAGGTCGAAGGCGTAGACCTTTTGCGCCAGCGTGTCGGTGTGATAGAGGTGGCGGCCGTCCGGGCTCTGGGCAGGCCCGTTGGTGATCACGTAGCCGCAGTCCTCGGCCCGCAGCTTGCCGTCGGCGCCGACACGGTAGAGCGAGCCGCTGGGCTCGATCTCGGCGTTGTCCATGGTGCCAAACCACAGCCGGCCTTGCGCGTCGACATTGGCATCGTTGAGCCGGTTGCCCGGCTGGTGGGCATCCACCGCGATCAGCGCTTTGAAGTCGCCACTGCCAGGGCTGAAGCGGTAGAGCCCGTCCTGCAGACCGGCCACGAAATCACCATCGGCCAGCGGCTGGACAAAGCCGATGGCCGACGGCGCAGCCCAGGACTGCTGGCCCGTGCCATCGGCGGCGCAGCGGTGAATCTGACGGCCCTTGATGTCAACAAAGTACAGCGCGGCGTCGGCCGGGGATTGGGCTTGACGCCAGACCGGTCCTTCGCCGAGTTCGGCGCCCAGTGGCCACAGGCATTCCGGCGAGGTCGACATCAGGCGCCGTACCAGCCGGCATCGACAAAGTACTCACGGCCGGTGCAGCGCGCGGCATTGTCGGAGGCCAGGAACAAGACCAGGGCCGCGACGTCCTCGGGCTCCACGCGCTGCTTCAGGCATTGGCCGCCGACGATCTTGGCCTCTTCTTCAGGCGTGTGCCACAGCATGGTCTGGCGCGGCGTGCGCACCGCGCCGGGAATTACGCTGTTGACGCGGATGTTGTGCGGCCCGAGATCGCGGGCCATGCCGCGGGTCAGGCCTTCGATGGCGGCCTTGGCCGTCATGTACAGGGCCAGATCGGGCAGGGCGCGGTGCCAGGAGATCGACCCCATGTTCAGGATCACGCCGCAGCCGGCCGCCTTCATGCCCGGCAGCACGGCCTGGGCGCAAAAGAACTGGTGGCGCAGGTTGACGGCGATGCTGTCGTCCCACTGCTTGGCCGAGATGGCCTCGATGGCATGGCGGGTGTCGTTGGCCGCGTTGTTGATCAGGATGTCGACAGGCCCACTGCGCTGTTCGATTTGCGCCAGGGTCTGGGCCAGCGCGTCGAGGTCGGTCAGGTCGCAGTGGACAAAGCGCGGCGGATGCGTGGCCGTACTCAGGCGTTCTTGCAGGGTCAGTGCGGCTTCGTCGGAAATGTCAAGAAAACTGACCTCGGCGCTCTGGCCCGCGAAGGCCTCGACCAGGGTGGAGCCGATGCCGGTGCCGCCTCCGGTGATCAGCACGCGCTTGTTCGCCAGGCTGGGATAGAGGGCGTAGGAAAAAGGTGTCGGCATGGTGGCTGCGGGGGTGTCGTGAAGGGCGGTTGGCCCGCTCAAGCCGAAGTGCTGAGCAGATTGCGGCGGGCCAGGTTGCTGTAGAGCGCGCGCACGCCGAAGGTCCAGGGCGCGATCTCGGTGCTGAGTTGCACCTCGTTGACCAGCGCGCCGAGCGCCGGGCTGGAGATGCTGACGCGGTCGCCTAGGTGATGGGTGAAGCCTCCGCCGGCGCCGTCGCGGTCCTTGATCGGCGAGAACATGGTGCCGAGGAAGAGCATGAAACCGTCGGGGTACTGGTGATGAGCACCGGCCGTCTGGCCCACGAGATCGAGCGGGTCGCGGCTGATCTCGCGCATGCGGCTGATGCCGTCGAGGCGGAAGTCATCGTCCGCGCCTTCGATCAGCAGGCGCACCTCGGCCTCGCGCACCGTGTCGAGCGTGAAATGCTCGCCGTCGAACAGGCGAATGAAGGGGCCGATGGCGCAGGAGCCGTTGTTGTCCTTGGCCTTGCCCAGCAGCAGCGCGCTGCGGCCTTCGATGTCGCGCAGGTTGACATCATTGCCCAGCGCGGCGCCGACGACCTCTTGGCGACCGTTGATGGCCAGCACGATCTCGGGCTCGGGGTTGTTCCACTTCGACTCGGGGTGCAGGCCGACGGGGGCGCCCAGGCCCAGGGCCGACATCGGCTGCGACTTGGAGAACACCTCGGCAAATGGACCAATGCCCACCTCCATGTACTGTGACCAGGCGCCGCGTCGGATCAAATCTTCCTTGAGCCTGAGTGCGGCCGGCGAGCCGGGCTTGATGCTAGACAGGTCGGCGCCTAGCGTGGCCAGGATTTCTCCGCGCAGGGTCTCGGCGCGCTGGGCGTCGCCACCGGCCTGTTCCTCGATCACCCGCTCCAGCAGGCTCACCGCGAAGGTCACGCCGCAGGCCTTGATCGCTTGCACGTCGTTCGGTGCCAGCAGCCGCGGCAGGCCAGCATCATGCCCGGGCTTCAGCGCCTGGGCGATCAAGGCGGCCACCGGGCCTAGCGACTCGCCCGGCGCCTCGCGCGCGATGCGCAGCGCGTCGGGGGCGTCGAGCAGGTCGGCCATAGTTGGCGCATGGGCCGTGATGTCGAACACCTCGCCGCCGCGCAGTGCCACGACCGAGGGCCCGTTCACCGGCGCTGGGCGCCACACGCGGCCGACCAGCACCGCCCGGTCCGCGTCCTGCGGAAGAATCGATTGAGATGAGTTCGAATGCAAGGCGTGCTCCACGGTGCAGGCGGCTCAGACGATGGCGTTGGCGGCCATCACCTGCGAGTACCACTTGGCGCTGGCCTTGGGCGTGCGCTCCTGGGTTTCGTAGTTCGTGTAGACCACGCCGAAACGGCGCTGGTAGCCGTCGGCCCATTCGAAGTTGTCCATGAAGGACCACAGGAAATAGGCGTCGACCGGCACGCCGTCATCGATGGCACGCTGCAACTCACGCAGATAGTTGCGCAGGTAGTCGCGGCGGTGCAGGTCCAGCACCTCGCCATTGACCGGCGGCAGATCGTTGTAGCCGGCGCCGTTCTCGGTGATGGCGATGGACTCGACGCCGTAGATCTCGGCCGCCATGCGCGGCGCCCAGTAGATGGACTGCGGCGTGTGGGTGAGCCATTCGGCGTCGGCTGCGGGGTAGTTGGGCGGGAAGGGCAGGATCTCGGGCTTGCCGTCGGCGCCGGCGCGCACGAAGCGGCCGCGGTATACGTTCAGGCCGAGGAAATCTGTGGCCTGGCTGATCAACTCGAGATCGCCAGGCTCCATATGGGGCGCGTCGGCGCCGAGCGAGGCCAGGAACTCGGGGGCATAGCGGCCGGTGTACATCGGCTCCAGCACACGGCCGTTCTCATGCACGAAGACCCTGCGAGCCGCCTCGATGTCGGCCGGGGTTTCGCTCAATGGAATGAAGGCCTCGGAGCAGTCGGTCAGGCCGACCCTGGCTCCCGGTCCGCCATGCTGGCGCACCGCGCGCACACCTTCGCCATGGGCCATCATGGCGTGGTGGTAGGTCTGGTTGACCACCTGCTCGGGCAGCATCAGGCCAGGACCGCGCTGGCCCGTGCCGTAGCTCATGCGGGTGAAGCAAATGATTTCGTTGAGCGTGATCCAGTGCTTCACGCGGTCGCCGAAGGCCTTGACGATGGTGTCGGCGTAGACGCCGAAGGCCTTGACGGTGTCACGGTTGCGCCAGCCGCCGAAGTCGTCTTCAATGCCCTGCGGCGTGTCCCAGTGGTACATCGTGACCCAAGGGGTAAGGCCGAGTTCCAGCGCCTTGTCGATCAGGCGGTTGTAGAAGTCGATGCCCTTCTGATTCACCTCGCCATGGCCCCGGCTGAAGATGCGAGGCCATGCGATCGACAGGCGGTAGTGCTTGGCGCCCAGTGCGGCCATCATCGCCAGATCTTCAGGGTAGCGGTGGTAGTGGTCGCAGGCCACATCGAGGGTGTCGCCATTGGCGACCTTGCCGGGGATGCGGGCGAAGGTGTCCCAGACCGACGGACCCTTGCCGTCGGTATAGGCGGCGCCTTCAATCTGCGGCGCAGCGGCGGCAAAGCCCCAAGCGAAGTGGCTGGGAAAGGGACGGAGTTTGGGCTTGATCGGCATGTCGGTGATGGGCGGCCAGCCTTGGCGGCTGTGATCTGGAGTTGCACAGGATGGCCAACTGGCCTTGTCCTGCAGTGCTTCAACGAGTATGGATGAGGGGCCCGTGACTGCGCAAAGGCTTTGCCTGGGTTTGGTAGAAAACGAAAACCCGCTCGTTTGAAATCATTGCTTGGCTGCGGCGAAGCAGCCTTCGATGAGGGCCTTGTAGCGCAGCGCCTCCAGCCATCGATCACTTTCCTCGACCCGCTCACCCGCAGCGTTCACGAAGGTGCGGGCATAGTTGATCTCGGGGTGCAGCAACTCGGGCGCGAACACAATGTAGTCGCCCGAGGACGCGCTGCGCAGGAAACCGCGCAGCGCGCGGGTCCACATATCGAGGAAGTGGGGCGCGGCGACGGCCATGCTGGGTTCATCCAGAGGCAGCTGGATGTGGCCGCTGTTGCCCATGCGGCCGTGGATGAAGCGCACCCGCTCCAGCACCGGCGCGATGAACTCAAAGCGCTTCTGAAGGTCGCCGTAGACCATCTCCAGCCCGGTGTACCAGTGGCTGAAGTCGGCATTGAAGCGCACGTCGGGGTGACGCTCAACCATCTTGACGGTGCGCCAACTGTCCTGCGTGATCGTGGCGCGATGGGTTTCGATATAGATGGGAAAGTTCTCGCCGCTGGCCACTGCGATGATCTCGCGGACCAGGGCGTCGACCTCCTGGTCGCTCTCATGGCCCCAGCCGGCGTGCACGGTGACGCCTTCATATCCGGCGGCCTTGAGTTCGCGCACCGAAGGGGCCACTTCGGTCGGCAGGTTGTAGCGGGCGCTGGCCGCGCAGCCCAGGCCCAGGCTGCGGCACAGGGCCGGATGTTCGCCCTGGATGCCCTGGTAGCCGACGGCGCGAATGGCGACAAGCTGTTCCTCGGGGCTGCCCCTGGGGCCGGCCGAGTCGCCGGGCAAGGTTTCGACATTGCCCATGCTGATGTAGATGCGCAGGGTCGGGTCTTTTCCCGAGCCGTCGTTGAGGTTGGGTACCGTGCTCATCAAGTGTCTTGATGGACCAGCCTCAGGATCAGGACGTCATTGGCCTGAATGCGAAGCAGGTTTGCAAGCAAGCTCGGCCCTTGCAATACCTCGTCCACGGTCCAGCCCGGCTTGAGCAGTGCCGTGGTCACGCGATCCTGTTCCGAGTAGTTGATCAGAACGGCGATGCGCGTCTGCGCATCCACCACATGCTCGGTCAGGCCCAGATGAGGCTCCTGGACCTGCAGGGCGCGGGCGCTGCGGGCCAGAGCGGAGATGGTCTCGTAAATGCGCCACAGCGGAAAGGTTTCTGGCTGATGACTGACGCCTTCCTTCTGCACCACATTCAGTTCGAGTGGCAGCGCGCAGAAGTAGACCTGACCCTCGCCATAGGTCGCACGGGTCAGTACCGCATTGCCGTCTGGTTCGCTGGCCAGCACTTCAGCTCGCTCGACGCTGAAGTCGAGCTTGAAGGCGGCGCTCAGGTTCAGCAGCACCGGCCCTTGCTCACCCTTAAGTCGCACGGCCACCGCGCCGGCGCGGCGGCTGCGGTTCTCGACCCGCAGCCCGGTCAGCTCGGCGAAGTTGAGCATGTAGCCGTCGTTGGAGGACAGATAGAGCGTGGCGCCGGTGCGCACCTTGGCCAGCAATTGTTCCCAGCGCTGCTTGGGCACGCCGGCCGGACCTGTGACACAGGGAAGCAGGTAGAAGTCGGCATCGGGCAGGGGCTGGTCTTCGAAGCGGAAGTCGACATCGAAGCCGGCCTGCTTGGCCAGCATGAAGGCGCCCAGGGCCACCGCCCAATGGTCTTGCGCGCTGTTGAGCACGCAGACTGCCTCGACCCAGCGCGGCGGAAGCTCGGGCAGGGCGGCAACTTGGCGCTTGACCCGATCCATCTGCTGCAACGCCGGCTTGACCCGCCCATCCTCGGTCAACAGACCCAGTTCGCCCTCACAAGCGGTCCAATCGTAAGGGGCGGTCTGCAGGCGAGTCTGGTCGTAGGCACACCACCACATCATGCCGGGCAGGCCGTGGGCCCATTGCGACCAAAGGCTGGTGCGTGCGAATGCCCCGGCCACGGTTTCGCTGCAGACCATCGGGCCCATCGTGCCCATTTCCTCCGCAAAGCAGGGCTTGCCGCCGAGCTGGCTGTAGAACAAGCTCTCCACCGTGGCATGCAGGGAGGGCCGCATCGTGGTCAGCGGGTCGTAGTCGAGATACGGCGTCCACAGGGGATAGGGATGGGTGGTCAGGATGTCGGTCAGCTCGCCCTGGTCCTGCATGGTCCAGCAGCCCTTTGGGGCCAGGGAGTGCATGCCCGACAACAGTGGGCGCGAGCCGTCCTGTGCCTTGATCGCATTGGCCAGCGCGGCGGTCCAGACATAAGCCTGCTGCGGGCTCTGGACTTTCTCCATGACATTGCACTCATTGCCGAGATCCCAGGCAATGATGGCGCTCTGCTTCTTGGTCGTCTTGACGAAGTAGGACACGAAGCGAACCTGCCAGCGAATCGAGTCGGGGTCGGTCAGGATACCCTTGCCGGCAAGCGCCGGCGGCACGAACAAGCGCCCGCTCATCCAGCCGGTGATCAGGCCGATGACCAGCTTGATGCCGTGTTTGTCGGCGATGGCGCAGAGCTCCGCGAAACGCGCCATCATCAGCATGGACATGCCCGCGCGGCCGGCTTCGTCATCGGGCAGTCGTTGGTCGCCGAAGCGGTAGCCGGCATGCCCGCCTTCGCCGCCGTAGAGGCTGTGAATGGGCTGAAAATCGGGCCACAGAGGAAACACCCGGATGAGGTCGATGCCGGCCGCAGCCAGACGTTGCAGATCCAGGTCGACCTGCTCCGCGCGCCAGTCGGACCACATCATGGTGCCGGCATGCGAGGCCCAGTAGTTGACGCCAATGAAGAACTTGCTGGGCAGATCGAAGAGTGCGTTGCGGCTCATTCAGATCCGCTCCTCGGTACCGGCGTCAAACAGCGAAACCCGGCTCGCGTTGATGCTGGCGTAGACCTGGGTGCCTGCCGGCGCGACCAGCGTGGCATCGGCGATCACGCCGAGGTCAAGATCCTGCAGAGCCAGCCACAGAACCTGGTTGGAACCCATCGGTTCGACCAGGCGCACCTCGGAGGCGAAGCTGCCCCCGGGGCTTGTCTGAACCGTGATGTCCTCCGGACGCACACCCATGATGACCGGCTGGCCGGCTTGGGGCGCGCTGGCGAACTCATAGCCGCTCAGGTCCAGTTGCAGCCGTGGATGGACGAAGCGCCAGCCGGCGGTGTCGCGCTTGAGCTGGCCCTTGATGAAGTTCATGGTCGGCGAACCGAGGAAGCCCGCGACATAGACATTGGCTGGCTTGCCGTACACAGCGGCGGGCGTGTCGATCTGCTGGATCGCGCCGTTGCGCATCACCGCGATGCGGTTGGCCAGGGTCATGGCCTCGACCTGGTCGTGGGTGACGTAGACCATGGTGGCACCGAGCTTGGCGTGCAACTCCTTGAGTTCGCGGCGCAGGACCGAGCGGAGCTTGGCGTCGAGGTTGGACAGGGGTTCGTCGAACAGCAGCACCTCGGCCTCGCGAACCAGGGCTCGGCCGATGGCCACACGCTGACGTTGGCCGCCAGACAGATTGGCCGGCTTGCGCTGCAGCAACTCTTCGAGATGCAGCATGCCGGCGACGCGGTCTACCCGCTTCTTGATCTCAGCCCTGGGCACGCCTGCGATCTTCGGTCCGAAGGCCATGTTCTTCTCGACCGTCATGGTCGGATACAGGGCATAGGACTGGAAAACCATGCCGATGCCGCGATCCTTGGGGTCGGCCCAGGTGACATCTTGGCCACCGATGGCGATGCTTCCCGAGCTCACTTCGATGAAGCCGGCGATGCTGTGCAAGAGCGTGGACTTGCCGCAACCCGAAGGCCCCAGCAAGACGAGGAATTCGCCCGCCTGAACCTGCAGATCGAGCTGGCTGATGATGGCGGTGCCGCCCAGCCGGATGTCGAGTGCGTTGATGGAAATGCCAGACATGCTCTTGTTCTTTCTTTCAACCTTTGACCGCACCGGAGGCGATGCCGCGCACGAACCAGCGGCCCGAGACCAGATAGATCAGCAGCGGCACAGCCGACGTAAGGAGGGTGGCCGCCATGTTGACGTTGTAGGCCCGTTCGCCGAAGGTGCTGTTGACGATGTTGTTGAGCTGGACCGTCATCGGCGCGATGTCCGAGCCGCCGAAGATCAGGCCCATCAGGTAATCGTTCCAGATGCCGGTCACCTGCATGATGGTGGCCACGATCAGCATCGGGGTGGACAGCGGCAGCATCACATGCCAGAAGATCCGCCAGAAGCCGCCGCCGTCGATGCGCGCTGCTCTGAAGAGCTCCAGGGGAATCGAGCTGTAGTAGTTGCGGAACAGCAGGGTCATGATGGGCATGCCGAAGATCGTGTGCACCAGCACCAGGGCCGGTAGCGATCCGAACAGGCCGATCGACGACATCAGCTTGACCATCGGATACATGATCACCTGGGCTGGTACGAACACGCCAATCATCAGCACCGCGAACAGGAAGTTCGCATAGCGGGGCCGCCACAGCGACAGCGCATAGCCGTTGATTGCGCCCACCAGAATGGACAGGATGGTGCTGGGGATGACGATCATGACCGAGTTCCAGAAGCCGGCCTGCACGCCCTTGCATTCAAGCCCGGTGCAGGCGCTGGACCAGGCGGTCAGCCAGGGCTGGATGGTGGGCATCATCGGCAGCGCAAAGATCGAGCTCTCGCGGATCTCGTCCATCGACTTCAAGGAAGTCACCAGCATCACGTACAGGGGCACCAGGAAGAACAGGGCGCCCAACAGCAGGAAGGCGTAGACACCGAGGCGGGCAGGGCTGAAGCCCCTGCGGCGCTTGGCGACCCGCTGTGCCGCGGCGGTCACGGGTTGGAGTGTCGTGCTGCCACTCATGCCTGGCCTCCGCGCTTGGCTGCCTGATGCTTGTTGAAGTAGAAGTAGGGCACCAGCAGGGCGATCACGGTCAGCAGCAGCACGGTCGATGCGGCCGAGGCCAGGCCGAGGTTGGAGCGGCCGCCCATATTGTCGAGAATGAACTTGGCCGGCACTTCGCTGGCCATGCCGGGCCCGCCCCGGGTCATCGCCACGACGACGTCGTAGACCTTGATCGTGCCGATGATCTGCAGCGTCATCGCGGTTGCGATCGAGCCGCGAATCATCGGCAGCACGATGGACACATAGGTGCGCCAGGTCGGGATACCGTCGAGCCGGGACGACTTCCAGATCTCCTCATCGATGCCGCGCAGGCCGGCCAGTATCAGGGCCATGATCAGGCCTGAGCCTTGCCAGATGCCGGCAATGATGATGCAGTACATCACCATGTCCTGCGAGACCAGCCAGTCGAGCTCGAAGTTCTCGAAGCCCAGGCGCCGCACCGCCGCCTGCAGGCCCATCTCGGGATTGAACATCCATTGCCAGACCAGCCCGGTCACCACCATGGACAGCGCATAGGGGTAGAGGAAGATGCTGCGGAACAGGCTCTCGCCGCGGATCTTCTGATCGATGAACACCGCCAACAGGAAGCCCAGCAGGGTCGACAAGATGATGGAGCCGGCGGCGAAGAGGACCAGGTTGTCGATGGCCACGCTCCAGCGTTCGCTGGCGAACAGGCGCTGGTACTGATCCAGTCCCACCAGATTGGTGCTGGGAAACATGCGGGAACTGGTGAAGGACAGGAAGATCGTCCAGACCGTCGTGCCCAGATAGCCGACGATGGCGGTGATGGCCAGGGGTAGCATCGCGATATGCAGCCACCAATGGGGCATGCGCGCCTTGTTGCTCTTGTTTCGCATACTGCGGCCGGTTCAGCAGGGATGTGGGAAGGCGACACTCTTCGACGCGCCGCACGGCAGGCTGTGCAGGAAGATCATGATGCTTGCCGATCTTCTTCAGCCGCGCAACGCAGCAGCCAGGGCCTTGGCCGCCTCATCCACTGACTGGTTGGTGTTCCAGAACTGGGTGATGGCATCGGTCATCTGGGCTGCCTTATTGGGCGAAACGATCTGCTCGGGGCTTTGCAGCAGGCGGCCTGGCTCTCTCATTGCGGCCATGCCAATCTGGGTGCACAGATCGGCCTTGCTCAGGTCGACGTCGGTGCGGATCGGCAGCGAGCCCTTCTTCAGATTGAAGGCCACCTGCACCTCGGGGGATGTGGAGGTGAGGGCGAACAACTGCTGGGCCTTGATGGCCTGCGCATTCTTGGTCCGCGGAAATACGAACACATCGCCTTCAACCAGATAGGGTGCCTTGGGGCCGAAGCCGGGGAAGCAGCCATAGTCCTTGCCCGCCACCTTGTTGGCGGCGTTGAACTCGCCCTTGACCCAGTCACCCATCACCTGGAAGCCGGCCCGGTTGCTGATCAGCATCGCAGAGGCTAGGTTCCAGTCGCGGTTGGGCGATCCTGCGTCGACATAGCCCTTGAGTCGCTTGAAGTCGCTCAGCACCTTCTTGAACTCGGGCGAGGTGGCCACCTTGCCGTCGGTGCTCGCGAACACCCGTGTGTAGAGATCGGCGCCGCCCGAGGTATGCAGCAGGGTGAAGAACAGCATGAACTCCTGCCAGGCCTGGCCGCCCAGCGCCAGCGGCACGAAACCGGCCTTCTTGATCTTGTCTAGCGCAGCGAAGAACTCGTCGATACTGGCCGGTTCCTTGTTCACGCCGGCCTTGGCCAGTACTTCTTTCGAGTACCAGAACCAGGACGGGTTGTGCACACCAACCGGCATCGCGTAGTACTTGCCGCCAGACTTGGCAAAACGCTGCAGTGGCACGGGCAGCATCTTGTCCCAGCTCTGCTTGACGGCCACCGCGTCGATGTCGTTGAGCAAGTTCTCTTCCATCAACTCCTTGAACTGGCTCGTGGGGTTGAACTGGGCGATGGTGGGGGGCTTGCCGCCTGCGATCCGGTTGATGATGGTGTTGCGGGCGTTCTCCCCGCCAGCGATGGCGGTATCTACCCAGACGCCACCGGCCTTGCGATAGCCGGCCGCCAGCTCTTGCACCGCCGCCGACTCGCCCTTGGATGTCCACCAGTGCACAACCTCCGCCGTCTGCGCCTGGGCCGCACCGCTCCAGGCAGTCAGTGCGATCAGCAGCGCGCGCTTGCCGTTCATAGTCATATTTGTCTCCTGCTAGTTCTTGGGTTCTCAGGCACCCCGTGGGGCGCTTGGGACCGAGGTCCGGCCGGTGTAATCCACCGAAACTTGCGCTTTGATTGCTCTAATAACTCGTGTTACTACCGCGCGTTAGTGGTGAATTATCGAGAGGGGCTCGCGGGCGGCCTATTGGTAGTTGCACCAACTGCGCTGTTTAGACTGATTTTTCGGAATCCGTCGCCTCGTGGATACCCTGTGTGTCCATGCGGGCGAAACAATCTCAAATGTTCACAAGACCGCAAGGCATGGCTTGCCGATGCCGCCGCCACTACAGTTCGCGGTAGCAACAGCCGGAGTGCCCGATGAGCGAACACGATCTTCAAGACTATCTTTTCGACCTGCGTGGTTACTACGTCATTGAGAACGCGGTGGACAAGACCCTGCTTGACCAGCTGAACAAGGCCTTTGACGCCTTTCCGGCCCTCGACTTCGGCCAGTGGTGGGGTCAGGTTCAACGGCTCGACAACAACGGCATCTCCGGGCAGGAGATGCAGAACATTGTTGAAGGTGGCCGGCCGTTCGAAACCCTGATCGATCACCCGGCCTGGGTGGACAAGCTGCGCAAGTACTGCGGCGAGCAGGGGACCTATGTTGAAGGTCTTTTCCTGGATGAGTGCTTGGCTTCGATCCGACGTTCCGGCGGCTTCTTCCCGATGCATTCCGGAGGGCAGGACGGCGTGGTGCGCAATCAGTACCGCTACGTTGACGGCAAGTTCCGCTGCGGGCAGGTGAACATCCTGCTGGCCTTGACCGATATCGGCCCCGGCGATGGCGGCACCCGCATTCTTCCCGGCAGCCACAAGAGCAACTTCGCTCATCCGGCCTGCCGTGAGGCCATGAGCGCCCGCCTGTCCCTGGGGGACGAAGTGGTGGAAGGTTCGATCGAGGTGCATCTCAAGGCCGGCGACGCGCTGATGTTCTCCGATGCCCTGTGCCATGGTGCCACCAAGCGTACCCTGCCGGGCGAACGACGGGTCTGCATCTACCGCTATGGACCGAGTTGGGGACGCACCCGACATGGCTTCTGCTACTCCAGGGACTTGCTGGACCGTGTCACACCGGCTCAGCGCAAGATCCTGCAGCCGATGGAGCCGCGGCTTCCCGGCGTCTTCCGCGGCATCGAGGTCTGAGGCCAAACCATGCCCGTCCCGCAACTGCTGGCCGCGCCGCAGGCACTGACCATCCTCTCGGGCTTGCAGGCCCTGGGCGGCGGCAGCCGTGGCGTGCGGCCGGATGGCACACGGGAGTGGCTGATGGTGGCGACTCTCGGCGGCCTGGGTACGGTACAGGCCGGCGATGCCTGGCACGAACTGCGACGTGGCGACGTGTTCCTGATCGCTCCGGGCACGCGGCAAGCCTATGGCCATGCCGAGGACAGAGGCCAATGGCTCAATATCTGGGTGCACTTTCGGCCGCGCAGCCACTGGCTGCCCTGGCTGAAGTGGCCGGAGTTGGGCAAGGGAGTGATGCGCTTGCGCTGCGAGCCGGCGTTCAGTGCGTTGGAAGCCGATCTTCGTCAGATGGTCGAGGTGGCCAGCCGCCCGCAGCGCCTGAGTCTGGATGCCTCCATGAACTGCCTTGAGCGCTTCCTGATTGCGGCCGACGAGTGCAATCCCGAGCAGCGATCTGCAATTCGGGATGCGCGTATCCACAAGGCGCTGGAGCTGATCGGCGAGCGCTTGGCGGAGCCGCTCAACAGCGCGGCGCTGGGCCTGGCCATTGGCCTGTCCCGTGCACGTTTCACCACCCTGTTCACTCAGCAGGTGGGGCTCTCGCCCCAGGTCTATATCGAGACGCTGAGGCTGACCCGGGCCGCCCACCTGCTGCAGACCTCGTCCTGGCAGATTGCGCAGATCGGTGAGTCGGTGGGTTTCCAAAACGCCTTCTACTTCTCGGCCCGCTTCAGGCGCCACTTCGGTGTGCCGCCAGCGACCTATCGCTCGATACTGTCCACCGCGCGGGCAAGCACCTGAATCGGTGCCAAGCCGACTCATCACGGCATGGAGGGCGGGGGTGGGGCCTGCTGCGCCCAACGGGTCGGCGTCTCGCTCATCGTAAACGCCAGCGTCGTCGCCGACTGCAACTCGGCATGGCGCAGCCAGGAGCGCTTCAGTGTCCGGCCATCGAGCTTGACGCCGGCGACATACAGACCGGGGCCGTTGCGGCTGATCTTCAGCGGCGCATGGCCGGGCCGGCGCAGTGTGGCCTGCTCGAAGCCGGGGCCGTTGAGGTAGTAAATGTCCTGACCGGCATTGGGGAACAGGCCCAGCTGGGCCCAAATGTAGTACGAGGACATGGCGCCGCTGTCATCGTCGCCGGGGTAGCCCTGGAGCGTGAAACGCTCGCTGGTGATGCGCTGCATCCACTTGGCCGAGAGGTCGGGACGGCCGACGTAGTGGAAGAGCTGAGGCACCAGGAATGAGGGCTCGTTGAAGAGGTCGATGTAATTCTTCTGCAGCGCGTATTCCAGCCGCTCGACGAAGCGGGCCTTGCCGCCCATGAGCTCCACCAGGCGCGCCACCTGGTGCGGCACGAAGTACGAATATGTCCAGGCATTGGATTCGTAGAGATAGGGCTTCCATGAGCCCGAGTAGGCCTTCTTGTCGAAGTCCACCCACTCCCCATCGGCCTTACGCGCCATGATGAAGCCCTTGAAGCCGTCGCCTTCGGTGTCGGGGTTCCACAGGTTCACCCATTGGCGCGAGCGCTCGCTGTAGCGCTTGGCGTCGTCCGTCCGCTCAAGGCTGGCGGCGAGCTGCGCGGCGACGAAGTCGTTGTACGAATACTCCAGCGACATCGACGTGGACATGATGCCTGCCGGGATCCAGCCTGTTTCGAGATAAGGGCCTGGGCCCTTGGCCGGGTTGTCGAAGTGCGGGCCGTTGCGCCTCTTGTCGGCGTTGTGCTTCATAACGCCATAGGCGGCCGGCCAGTCAATGCCGGCGATCTGCTTGGCATGAGCGTCGGCAATGATCATGTCCACACCGTTGCCGCCTTGCTCGCCGTAGCGGTTGAGGCCGGCGATAAAGGTGTCAGACACCCAGCCGTCAACGCGTTGCCGCTCGATGAAGGAGTTGACCGTGTCGCGCACGACGTCGGGTCGCACGAGGGCGAGCAGCGGGTACAGCGTGCGCCAGGTATCCCAGACTGCGTAGTGGTCGTCCCACATCGGTGCGCCCGCAGCGAATCGCTCGAACTCGCCGCGGCGGTCGCGCGGCATCAGGTGGGCGTGATAGACGGCGGTGTAGAAGAGGGTCCGCGCGTCGTCGCTGCCGCCGCGCACGTCAAGGGTGCCCAAGGTCTGGCGCCAGCGTTCAGCAGCGGCGTCACGCACCGTCTCGTAGCGCCAGCCCGGGATCTCCTTGGCGAGCGAGGCGCGGGCGCGCTCCACGCTAAGGAAGGACACGGCGATCTTCATCTGCACCGCACCGCCTGTCGGGGTGGCGAAGCTGGCGTAGACGCCCATCTGTTCGCGCTGGCCGCGGCCGTCGTCGGAGATGCGACGGGAGCCCGCCTGGGTGGTGTCGCTGCGCCAGGTGCCGAAGGCGCGCGGGGCCTGCTCGAACTCGGCATGGAAGTAGATGCGATAGGGGCTGCCGAAACCGCCGGTGTAGTGGCTCCAGCCGGAGAGGCTACGGCCGTCAGCGCTGAAGTTCAGCTCGGTGGCGATGGGCTTGCGGTGCTGGGCGAACATCTGCTTGGCGATATCGCCCGGGATGTTGTGCACTGAGTTGAAGACGATGTGGGCCTGTTGCGTAGCTGGAAAGCTGAAACGGTAAATCGCGGCGTTGTGAGTTGGCGTGACTTCGGCCTTGATATTGTCACGCGTCAGCAGCACGCTGTACTGGTGGGCCTCGGCCTTCTCAAGCGCCTTGTTCGACTCCTGGGCCTCGGGCAGGGTCAGCAGGGCGCCGACCCGGGGCGAGATCAGGAAGTTGCCATATTGACCCCAGCCAGTGCCGCTGACATGGGTCTGGCTGAAGCCGCGGATGGGACGGTCGGGGTGGTAGCCATCGAGGCCGCCATCGGGCGTGTCGGGGCTGGGGTGGATGGAGCCGAAGGGCAGGGTCGGACCGATCACGGTGGATCCCTCGCCGAGCACGCCGATGCGGGGATCGACATGGGCCAGGCGGTCTGGCCTCGGCTGGAGGGCAGCGGCCTGCATGACGAAGCCGAGCAGGCTGAAGGTGAGCAAATGACGCATGACGGAATTTTCTTTGAGCAGTTGGGCAGTCTTGCTTTAGCTGGGATTGGCGCTGCGCAGCACCCATTCGGGGATCTGATTCGACTCGGGCGAGGCGGCGCTCACGCGCACGACTCTCGCCTCGCCGGGGTAGAGATCGAAGGCGTTGTCAGACTGGCGGATACCTTCCGACGCGAACTCCAGGCTTAGAGCGTGGACGAAGTGTCGGCTGCTTAGCTGGACGTTCCAGCAGCCCGGCCCGGCAGGCTGCACCGAGGCCTCGACCTGGCTTGATCGCAGGTCCAGCAGGCGCGGTGCGGCAAAGAACAGGGTGTTCTCCGACAACAGCGCGTCGCCGTCCAGCAGCCGCAGCCGCAGGACCACCTGGTCGCGGCCGCAGCGTTCCACTTCGGCGCTGAAGTCCAAGGTGGTCTGCAGCACCGATTCGAGCGGCTGCAGGCACAGCGGCATAGAACCCTCGCGTAGGACTTCGCCGCTCAGGTCTTGGAGCGACCAGTGCAGTTGGGCGCTGCGGGCCTCGGGGGCGTCGTAGCTGGTCCAGAGTTCTACGTGGGCCTTGGTGTTGGCGGGGTAGTTGCCGATGGTCGTCGTTTCGCTGCCCAGATGCCGGGCTGATACCAGGGCCGGCGCGAAGAAACGGCGCGCCGCGTAGTGCAGGGCCTTCCAGCGGCCACCGTACTCGATGCTGCTCCAGGAGGCGACCGGCCAGCAGTCGTTGAGCTGCCAGTAGAGGGCGCCCAGGGTGTAGGGCTGGTTGCGGCGGAAATGCTCGACGGCCATCTTCATGCAATAGGCTTGGTTGAGCTGTGACAGGTAGGCCAGGTCACCATAAGCCGGCTGCAGCCGATACAGGCGCAGCGTGTAGTCGAGAATGGTGCCGTTGCCGCCCTGGTTCTTCTGGTGGTTCTGGAAGGTCGGCGAGGCGACGTCGAGCTGCTCGGGCGGGCAGAAGCTTTGCGCCACCGGCAGCGAGGGGTAGCTCTGCATGCCGAACTCGCTGACAAAGCGATGCCGCGTGCTCTCGTAATGCTCGACCGGTTTGCGCGAGTGCCAGACTTCCCAGTCGTGCGCGTCATGGCTGGCCAGCCGGGTTTGCGTGTGCTCACCGGGCAGGGGCAGGGCGGGCGAGGAGTGCAAATAGGGCGTGAGCGGGTCGACCGCAGCCAGGGCCTGGGGAATCGCACCCAGGAACAGTTTCAGATACTCCTGCTGCCTCAACGGGTCGGCTAGCAAGGCCTTGCGGTTGAGCATGATTACCTCGTTCTCCCCGCACCACAGGGCCAGGCTGGCATGGTGGCGGATACGGGTGACCTGATCGCTGACCTCGCGCTGCACCGATGTCAGGAAAGACTTGTCGGCGGGGTAGAGGCAGCAGGCAAACATATGGTCGTGCCAGACCAGCAGGCCCAGCTCGTCGCAGACATCGTAAAAAGCATCGTGCTCGTAGATGCCGCCGCCCCACAGGCGGATGGTGTTCATATGGGCCGCCCGGGCGTCGCGCAGCAGCGGCTCATAGTCGGCGCGGCTCAGGCCCGCGACGAAGCTGTGCGCGGGAATCCAGTTGGCTCCCTTGGAGAAGATCAGTCGACCGTTGACGCGCAGACCGAAGCGGCCATTGCTCTCGGCCGCGCCCCGTGCAATTCCGTCATCGGCCTGGTCCAGCACGATGGTGCGCAGGCCGATGCGGGCCTGCCAGGCATCGATGGTCTCGTTGCTGGCATCGAGCAGTTCGAGCCTGACGCTGTAGAGCGGCTGCTCGCCCTGGCCGGCCGGCCACCACAGCTGCGGGTTCTCGATCTCGAAACGCAGTTCTTCAGCGAGGACGGCGCGGGCCTCGACGATACGGTGGCCATCGAGCGACACCGTCACCGCGTAGCGTGCCTGGGCGTCGGTATGGGCGAGGCTGGGTTCGATCAAGAGGCTGACGCTGCCATTGGCCGCATGGACCTGGGTCAGCCTCGCCGTGTCCAGCCGGTTGCCGCTCCAGGCTTCCAGTCGCGCCGGCCGCCACACGCCGGCAGTGACGAAGCGTGGCCCCCAATCCCAGCCGAACTGGCACTGCTGCTTGCGCACCCGGTAGCGGCCACCGACCGGGTCGTTGCTCTCCTCGACCTTGAAGTCCGCGCGCTGCGTCTTCAAGTAGTCCATCACGCTCGAGAAGTAGAACTCTAGCCTGTTGCTGCCAGCGCGCAAGCCCGGTTTCACGGCCACCCTGTGGCGATGGAACATATTGTCCGAAACCAGGATGGTGACGCCGTTGAGCCGAGCGGTGACAACCGTATCCAGCCCTTCGAACACCAGCTCGATCTCGTCCTCGGCGAGCAGGTCGGCATCGACCTCGAAATCGCAGCGGTAGTGCCAGTCGCGGTTTTCGATCCACTGCAGATCAAGCTCGTTGCGTCCGTAGAACGGGTCGGGAATCAGCTCATGGCGGCGCAGGTCGGTGTGGATGCAGCCGGGGACCTGAGCGCTCAGCCAGGCCTGGGTCTGGGGCTCCTGGAATGTCCACGTGGCCGAGCCGAGATCTATCTTTTTCATGCAGGAGAGGGTGAGAACTTGTGGCCGAAACGGCAAAGGGCTGGCCTGCGAGCACCGGCGGTGCAAAAATGCCGCAGGCTAATGGCTGCGTCGCGACCAGCATGCGACGGCACTTCCACGGTTGCGAAGATCGTGCCCGCTTGCCCCCTCGGCGGCAATTGCGAAACTCACCAAGCCCCGTGATGATTACTAACGCTTGGTGTTCCAGGCGGTCCGCCAGGGGTCAGACCTTGCCGTAGGCCCCGAGTAAACTTGGTCAGGGCCCCGAGATAAGAAAAGAAGAGTTGGAGACAAAGACCCATGAAGCTGCCGACCACGCACCGCATTGCGCTGCTGTTCAAGTCCAATGAGATTTATGGTCGTGAAATTGTTGAAGGCATATCGCAGTACCTGAGCTCCACGCGGGTGTCCTGGGATCTGTTTCTGGAGACCGACTTCAGCGCCGGTCTGGCGAATATCGCAAGCTGGCAGGGCGACGGCATCATTGCCGACTTCAACGATGCACCGGCACGCAGCGCCTTGATGGGGCTGCCGACGCCGGTGGTCGCTGTGGGCTGTGCCTTTGCTGATGCCAGCATGTATCCGCCCGGCATTCCCTATGTAGCCAGCCATGACGGGCGGCTGATCTCGCTGGCCTATGAGCATCTGGTCGAGGTCGGACTGTCGCGCTTCGCGCTGTTCAGCGTGCCACCGGCGCCCGACAACCCTTGGGCACAGGAGCGGGAGCACGAGTTCCGCAAGCTGATGGAGCGCGACCGCTTGCCGGTCGAGATCTATCGAGGCACAAGCCGCAATGCGCCGACCTGGGGCGAGGAAGGCTCGAGTCTGGTGGCGTGGCTGCGTGCCCTGCCCAAGCCGATCGGCATCATTGCCGCCAACGATTCGCGGGCGCGCCAGCTCCTGCAGGCCTGCCTGATCGCCGATATCGCGGTGCCGGCCCAGGTGGCCCTGATCGGGGTCGACAACGATCCGCTGGCCCGGGTACTGACCCGCATTCCACTGAGTTCGGTCATTCAGGGCACGCATGAGATGGGCCGCACGGCGGCCCGCATGCTGCATCAACTGCTCAACGGTGTGCGCCAGCCTGCTACCCAGGTGCTGGTGGAGCCGGTTGGCGTCCATGTGCTGGCCTCGTCCAGGCATGAGACTGCCAAGCATCCCTATGTGATGCGGGCCCAGCACTTCATCCGCCAGTACGCCTGCCAGGGCATCAAGACCGAGCAGGTGGCCGACTATGTCGGGATTTCCCGCTCCTCCCTGGAGTCGCACTTCCGGACCGAATTGGGCCGCAGCGTTCACGACGAAGTGCTGCGCTTCAAGATCGATGCGGCCACCACCATCCTGGCCAATGACAGCACCAGCATCGCCGATGTGGCGATCCGCTGCGGCTTCACCTCGGTGCAGTACATGCACGCCGTCTTCAAGCGCGAGCTGGGCTGCACCCCGAGGAAGTACCGCGATCAGATGCAGGCATCGGCCGAAATCGGCTGAACGGGCGGCTGCCCGGCAACGGTAAAACATGAGTCGGTTTGGTCGGTTTCGCAATTGAGCGCGATCCGGCTTGGGTGGACATTCGCGACGGCCCGATCCGTCGTTGCTCCCAGCCAGCCGACCCATGAACCGAAGTGCTCTTGCTCACCTCACCCTGCTCGCATGGGGGCTGCTCGCCTGCGGGGCGGCCCGGTCCACACCTCCAGCTTTGATCGAGGTGGACTCCTTGATCGGCGTGGCTATCTGCGCGGTCAGTCTGGGCCCGGACACGGTGGCTCCGCAGGAGACCTCGGGCTACCGTTCCAACAATCCGGTGCTGGGCTTCAGCCACAACCACAGCAGCGGCACCGGCGGTACCGCGCGCTACGGCGATCTCAGCGGGAAGCGCCTGGTGATCCGCGCGCCGGGCCTGTCGCCGACGCACGAGTGCGTGCAGTCCGCCACGCGCAACGGGCGGCCCTCCAAGCAGGCGTGGTTTCGCCACTGCGACATCGCCGATGGCGCCGAGTTGGTCTTGCCGTGGGGCGCCCAGCCTTCCGCCTGGGGCCGTGATCTGCCGCAGCCATCGCTGAGCTCGGCGCGGCCGCGCTGACGCCGACGTTTCCACTTCAAGCGAAAGGAGCCCACCACTTCCCCTATTCATCCCTTTGGCACGGATCTCATAAAACACCGACGGAGACAAATCCATGACAAGCAGAAAACACTTTCTCAAGCAGTCGCTGGCCGCCTGCGCCGGGCTGCTGAGCGCCGGCTTCGGTTCCGCTCAGGCGCAGACCGCCCCCTATGGCCTTGCGGTGAGCTATTTGCCTGCCTCCAACAGCGCCACGCTGACCTGGCAGAGTGCGCCGCCGGCCGCCTTCGGCTTTGACATCGAGCGCCGACCCGCAGGCGGCACGACCTGGACCAAGGTAGCCTATGTGCCCGAGCCTGGCCGCTCGCACACCGACACCAATCTGCAACCGCTGACCCGCTATGTCTATCGCGTGATCGGCTACCGCCCCGGTGGCCCGACGGCCGGCTACACCTCGGAGAGCATGGTGGCCACGCCGCTGAACTTTCCCTATGGTGTGAACTATCCGAACGGCATCCGGCCCAGCAACTTCAGCCAGGCGCAGCAGAACGCCGATGTGCTGGCAATGTGGCAGGCCTGGCGCAGCTTCTACCTGACCAGCAACGGCGCCGGGACGAACGGCATTCGCGTCTACAAGCCGGCCGAGAACGGCGAGTCGGTGTCCGAGGGCATCGGCTTCGGCATGCTGATCTCGGTCTTCATGGCTGCCACGGGTAACAGTGGTAAGAGCGACCTCGATGGCCTGTTCCGCTACTACCGCAGCAAGCCGCAACTGCTGAACGGCAACGGCATCGGGCTGATGGCCTGGCGCATTGCCGCCGACGGTTCGGTCATCGACAACTATGTGGCACCCGACGGCGACATCGACGCCGCCTACGCTCTGCTGGTTGCCGACAAGAAGTGGGGCAGCTTCGGCGAGATCAACTACAAGCAGGAGGCGGTCGCGATCCTTAACAATCTGATGAAGTGGGCGGTGCTCAACCGCGGCGCGGGCGACTCGAACCTGATGTACCGGGCCGCGATGACGGTGCTGGATCGGGTCGAGAAGGCAGACGACTACACGATGAGCTCCTACCAGATCGTCAGCTACTTCAAGCAATTCAAGGAGGCCGCAGCCGATGCACGCTGGGATGCGGTGCTGCGCGCCGGCTACAAGTTTCATGACTACTTCTACAAGGCCAACCCGAGCAACGGCAGCCTGACGCCGTTCACCTTCCTGACCCAGCCGGGCAGCAACCAGTATCAGCCGGGCGTGAAGGGCTACAACTTCGGCTACGACTCCAGCCGCACGCCGTGGCGCCTCGGGCTGGACTATCTGTGGCACGGCACGACGAATGCCAACTTCGCCAAGCTGACCCACACCGGCATCAACGCCAATCTTCCCAGGGACATGCCGACGCGCCAGGCCAAGTGGTTCGAGGCCATCACCGGCGGCAATCCGCAGGCGGCGATGGTCAGCTACGAACTCGGCGGCGGCACCTCGCCGGGCGCCTACCGGGCCGGCCAGCGCAATATGGCCTCGGCGATGGCAGTCGGCGCGATGACCGATGCCTCCAACCAGGCCTGGCTGAACACCCTGTATGCGTGGATGCGTCAGCAGGTGCCCGGTCAGACTTTCAGCAGCGGCGGGATTACCGTGCAGCCCGACTACTACGGCGACACGGTACTGATGGCCTGCATGATTGCTGTCACCAGCAATATGCCCGATCTGCCGGCGGTACCGATTCCCTGACGATATGGCGTCGGCGGAGGGCCTTGACGAGGCCGCCGCCGGCCGCCCGGCTAGCGCTGGGGCAGGCCGATCACCTGCCGCAGATAGCGCATACCGAACGCATGACGTTCCTGCACGCCGGTCATGGCCCGAGCCAGCCGACGCCTAGCCTTCGGAAGGTCGCGCAGGATGGCCATCAGCGCTGCTGAGATGTCGGCGCCGCTGGCCCGGTTGATGTCGGGGATGTACCAGTCGCCCAGACCGATGTCGCGGAACATATCGGCCTTGATCGAGTCCTCGGGCTGATGAACCATCAGGAAAGGCGTGCCGACGGCCGCCGCGATGATGGGCGAGTGGTTCTCGATGCTCAGCACTGCCTGCGCCTGGGCGAACAGGGAGGCGGCTTCGTCGGGCAACCAGTAGCTGTCGCGCACCACCACTCGGGCGGCCACGTCCTCGGGCAGTCCCTCCTTGAGCAGGAGGCCCAGCAGTTCTACCACATAGACCGTCTCGGGCACCAGGGCCACCTTGTGCCCGCCGTGCCCCGGCGCGCGCAGGTAGTCGATGATTGCCGTCTTGAGCTTGTCGTGGTCCGCCTTCAGGTACAGCGCGTTATAGACCTCGCGCGAGTCGCCCTGGCGCGTCTTGGTGCCCGTGGGTGTCCAGCGATGGCGCGGCACCACGCAGATGAATTTTCCTGAGACGAGGCCTTGGGCCTTCATGAAGGCGGCGGCCCTGGCATCGTCGCGGGCATCGAAGGCGAAGGTACTGTCGGGCACGAAGTCCGCGTTCACGCCGGACAGGTCCAGACTCAGCGCCTGGCGGTTGATCGTCTCGTTGACCGGGGTCGCGGGGTCGTCGACCGAGGCCCCCAGCGGCCCGTCCACATCGGCGCCGCCCAGCAGGCGCAATGAGGTCCGTTCGCGGGTGAATACAAAGCTGGCGGCGCGCAGGGCCTGCACGTCGGCGCTGCGCTCACCGTCGTTGAAGTAGGTGAAATTGAAGGAATCGGTGGTGATGCCGAACATGCCGATCGGGCGGCCGGTGCGGCGGTGAAAGCTCAGCAGCGCGGCCGGCTCGAGGATGCCGGCGCCGGAGCCGATCACCATCACGTCGGCCGAGGCCACGGCGGCCTCCAGTGCAGCGTTGCTGGTCGCGCCGCTGGCGTCGATCTCGCCGCTGACGATCTCCAGGTCGGGGAATACCCGGCGGTGGATCGTGCCGGCGTCGAGCGCGCCATCCGCCACCCGCCCCAGGCGGGCGATCTCGCCGCGGATCACCAGGTCCTTGTGCACCCACAGTGTGATCCGGGCCTCGGGGATGTAGCGGCGCAGCAGCGCCAATGCGCCCGGCACATGGCCGATGTCACCGATATTGTTGGTGTTCCAGGCATTGCGCCAGAGGATGTGCGGTGCCTTCGCACTGGCCAGCGATGACAGCGGCACGCTCGTCAGCCCGAGGGCGGCGAGCGCGTGGATGAGGTCCCGGCGCTTCATGGCTTGACGGCTTCCGCTTTGCGCTTGAAGTAGTTCGACAGGACGTCGAATGCCAGCTTGCGTTCCCCGGTTTCGGAGATCACGCCCTTGCGGTTCCAGCCATTTTGGTACACCGGATGCTCGCGCCGCGGCGACTGGAAATCCTTCAGGATCCAGGGCGAGACGCCGCGCAGGAAGCTGATGTTGTCGGCCATCTTCAGCGTGTTGGTGTAGAACTGGGCCTGGAACTCTTCCGAGTACTTCGGCTGGTTGACCGGGTCGTGGTAGTTGGCCTTGGCGTCCGCACCGAACTCCGACAGCACCATCGGCTTGCCGTGGAGGTTGCTCCAGTTCATCGTCGTGATGTCGGCCAGCGAGTCGTCGCCGTACCAGCCGGTGTAGGTGTTGATGGCCAGGATGTCGAGCTTGGCGGCCAACGGGTCGGTGATCTTGGCCTCGATGCGTTTGCCCACCTTCGCCTTGTCCGCCCACAGCGCGGCGCTGACCAGGCGGCTCGGGTCAAGGGCGCGGGTGTCGTCGGCCAGTGTGCTCTGGAAGTGCAGGCGCTCGGGTGTGCCCGGCGTCTCGTTGCCCACGCTCCAGACGAAGACTGAGGCGCGGTTGCGGTCGCGCAGGATGTTCTCGGCCATCATCTTGCGGGCGGTCAGCAGGGCCTTGGCGCTGCTGAAGTCTACCGACCAATAGACCGGAATCTCGCTCCACACCAGCAGGCCCATCTCGTCGGCCATGCGCACCGTCAGCTCGGAGTGCGGGTAGTGGGACAGGCGCACATAGTTACCGTTGAGACCGTATTTGATCTCGGACAGCAGGGCTCGGGCGGCCTGCGGCGTGATGATGCGAGCCGGGGTTGGACCGAACTCTTCCTCGTGCATGCTGATGCCGCGCAGGAAGATAGGGCGGCCGTTGAGCAGGATGTTCTCGCCCACCACCTTGATGGTGCGGAATCCGACGCGGTCGCTCAGGCTGTCGTCGCCGGCCTGCACCTGCACGTCGTAGAGCTTGGGCGACTCCGGCGACCAGCGCTGCAGGCTCGCCGGGGCCTTCACCTTGAACGTGGCCTGGCCGGCCGCATCGGTGCTGGCCGTCAGCTTCAGGCCCAGTTCGGCAATGCTCAGCGTGACCGGCTGCCTGGCAGCGCCGGGACCGTCGAGCTTGACGCTGGCGCTGATGCTGCCGTCCTCGTTGAGGTTGAGATGCTGGTCGTCGATATAGGTCTTGGGCGTGTAGATCAGGCGCACCGGGCGGGTAATGCCGCCGTAGAGCTCCCAGTCGGTGAATGTGGGCGGCACGCTCTCATCATTGCGGGTCGAGTCGACGCCGACGGTGATCTGGTTCTCGCCCTTGCGCAGCAGACTGGTGACCTCAAAGGTGAACGGGGTGAAGCCGCCTTCATGCTGGCCGACGAACTTGCCGTTCAGATAGACCGAGGCCTTGTAATTGACTGCCTCGAAGCGCAGGAAGGCACGCTGCGTGCTGCTGTCCTTGCCCAGATCGCGCGCGTTGAACGTGCGCTGGTACCACATCAGGCCGTCGTAGTAGCGCAGCTCGGTATTGGGCATATTCCAGGAGCCCGGCAGGGTGGCGCGCGGCGCCCGCTGCATGTCGTACTCGAAGAAGATGCTCGGGTTGGCCTTCTCCTCGGCCTGCACGATGACGTCGCGGTAGCGCTGGTTGCGCGGGTCCGGCGGCGTGTTGTTCATTTCGCTGAGGCTGACGCGGTAGCGGTCCTTGGAATAGGTCCAGGTGCCCGACAGATCGTCGCCGCTGCGGTTGATCGCATTGGTCAGCAGGATGGGCGGGTGCAACTCCTTGGCGGCCTGGCTCGGTGTGGACGACAGGGCGCTGGCCAGCAGGGCGGCGGCCAACAGGTGGCGGGAACGATTCATCAGGTCTCCGTTTGTTCTTGGGGCGATGCGGTTGTTGAGGCCTCGCTGGTACAGGCCTCGCCGAATCTGCTGCCCCTGCGCGCGCGGGTCGAGAAGGGCAGGGCAGATATTTGATCATCGTGCCCGCAGTCCGGCGTCTGGGCAATTGTGAAAATCGCCAAGCCACTCCATGTTTCCCGGGCGCGCGTGTCGCTTTGTTGCGCTGGCAAAAACCCAATGCGCTTGGTGAGTTTCGCAATTGCCTGCGAACCGGCCCGGCGGCACCATGCGCCGTCTCTTGGCCGTCCACTCGCGGGATGGGTCACTGAGCATCGAGTAGTCACAACACGGAGATTCCCAGATGTCAGACCTTCCCGCGCGGGCCGCGCTGTTTGCCGGTGTTCTGCCGCGATGAGGTGCAGACGCCTGCTGCTGACCGGAGCCGCCGGGGGGCTGGGTCGTGTGCTGCGGCCACGGCTGCAGCGGCATTGCGAACGCTTGCGGCTCAGCGATCTTGCTGACCTGGGCGGGGCGGCCGCACACGAGGAACTGATGCCGGCTGATCTGGCCGATGCCCACGCCATGCTGGAGTTGCTGGACGGTGTCGATGCGGTGCTGCACTTCGGCGGCGTGTCTGTCGAACAGCCCTTCGACATGGTGCTGCCAGCCAATATTGTCGGCGTCTTCAATCTCTACGAGGCTGCGCGGCTACAGGGCGTGCGTCGCATCGTGTTCGCCAGTTCCAACCATGTGACCGGCTGCTACCGGCAGGGCGAGGTGATCAGACCAACGGCTCCGGCACGTCCCGATGGCTACTACGGAATCAGCAAGGCATTTGGCGAGAACCTGGCCAGCCTTTACTTCGACCGGTACGGCATAGAGACGGTGAGTCTGCGTCTGGGCAACTGCGCACCCGAGCCGGCCGATCGCCGCGGGTTGGCCATCTGGCTCAGTCACGACGATCTGGAACGACTGGTCCTCGCCAGCCTCAGCGCCGAGGACGTCGGCTGCCTGACGATCTACGGGGCCTCGGACAACCCGAGAGCTTGGTGGGACAACAGCGCGGAGCGCGACATCGGCTACCGCCCACAGGACAGCGCCGAGGCCTACCGCGCGCAGATCGAGGCCAGGCCACCGGTCGCCGACCCGCAAGACCCGACAGAGCTCTACCAGGGGGGGCGGTTTCTCGGCATCGGTCCCTTCCCATTCCCTTAAAACTCGGAGACCTACCCATGACGACCCTCTCGCCTGCCCGCTTTGCGGCATTGGTCCTTGCATTGGCGGCCATGCTGGCCGCTGCCGGAGCCCAAGCTGCCGTTTTCCGATCGGCTGATATCCATCCCGATGATTACCCGACCGTGCAGGCGGTGCGCCAGATGGGCGAGGCCATCAAGACCGCGACCGGTGGCCGGCACACGGTGCGGGTGTTCTCCAAGGGCGTGCTCGGCAACGAGAAAGACACGATCGAGCAGACCAAGATCGGCGCGATCGCGATGACCCGGGTCAATGTGGCGCCGATGAACAATATCTGCCCGGCCACGCTGGTGCCGACCATGCCTTTTCTGTTCCGCTCAAAGCAACACATGCGGGCGGTACTGGACGGCCCGATCGGTGACGAGATCCTGCGCGACTGCGAGGCCCAAGGCTTCGTCGGCTTGGCCTTCTACGACTCCGGCGCGCGCTCGATCTACACGGTCAGGAAGCCAATTCACAGCATTGCCGATGCCAAGGGGCTGAAGGTGCGGGTCCAGCAGAGTGATCTGTGGGTATCGCTGATTGAGGCGATGGGTGCGAACGCGACGCCAATGCCTTTCGGTGAGGTCTACACCGCACTGCGCACCGGCCTGGTCGATGCGGCCGAGAACAATTATCCGAGCTTCGAGTCCACCCGTCATTTCGAGGTGGCCAGGTTCTACAACAAGACCGAGCACTCGATGGCGCCTGAGTTGCTGCTGTTCTCGAAGAAGGTCTGGGACACCTTGTCTGCGGCCGATCAGCAGGCGATCCGCGCTGCGGCAAGGGCTTCGGTGTTGACGATGCGGCGACTGTGGGACGAGCGCGAAGAAAAATCGCTAGCGATAGTGAAGGCCGGCGGAGCCCAGATCGTTGAGGTAGACAAGGCTGGATTCCAGGCTGCGATGCCGCCGGTCTATGCCAAGTTCATCAGCGACCCGAAGCTGCAGGACATGATCAAGCGTATTGGTGCGGTGCAGTAAGCGCGGGCAAGCCATGTACACAAGATTCTGTGCCGCGCTGGCGCGGCTGTGTCTACGCGTGGGGGTCGGCGGCATGGTGCTGCTGGTGATCGCGGTGCTCTACCAAGTGATCGGTCGCTATGTCCTCAACGACACACCGACCTGGGCCGAGAGCGCGGCGGTGATGCTGGTGCTCTATGTGACCATGCTGGGCATGGCGGTCGGCGTGCGCGATGCCGGCCATATCGGGCTTGAGTCCTTTCTCGTGCTGGCGTCGGATGGCGTGCGACGAAAGATGGAGTTTCTGATCCATGGCCTAGTGCTGGTCTTTGGCGTTGTGATGGCCTGGAACTGCGCCCTGCTGGCCCTGAGCGTGTGGAACTACAAGATTCCCACGCTAGGCATTTCCGAAGCCTTCAAGTACGCCCCGCCAGCCCTGGCCGGTGCGTTGGTCACTCTGTTTTCACTTGAACATCTGCTGGCCCTGCTGAGCGACCGTGACGTGGAGCCCTCATGGCACTGACTGTTCTTTCCGTCAGCTTCTTGCTGCTGCTTTTGTTGGGCGTTCCGGTAGCGTTTGCCATCGGCCTGTCCTCGCTGGCCGCGCTGCTCGTCGAGGGCATGCCCTTGGCGGTGGGCTTCCAGCAAATGATCTCGGGCATGAACCCGTTCTCGTTTCTGGCCATTCCGTTCTTCATATTTGCTGGCGAGATCATGATGTATGGCGGCATTGCCGACCGGATCATCAACTTCGCCAAGGCGGTGGCAGGCCATGTGCGCGGTGGTCTTGGCATGAGCAATGTGCTGGCCTGCACGCTCTTCGGGGGCGTCTCGGGCTCGCCGGTGGCCGATGTCTCGGCGATGGGGGCAGTGCTGATCCCGCAGATGAAGAAGGAGGGCTATGACGCCGACTACGCGGTCAATGTCACCACGCATGCGTCCCTGGTCGGAGCCCTGATGCCCACCAGCCATAACCTGATCATCTTCAGCCTAGCGGCCAGCGGCCAGGCCAGCATCGCGACGCTGATCCTGGCCGGCATCGTGCCGGCGCTGCTGTTGACCGTCTGCAATCTGGTGGCTGCCTATCTGGTGGCGGTCAAGCGCGGCTATCCCGCCGGCAGGTTCCCCGGGTGGGCGGTGGTCGTGCAGTCGTTCGCGCAGTCGTTGCCCGGTTTGCTGGTGATGGTCATCATCATCGTGGGCATTCTGTCGGGGGCCTTCACCGCGACCGAGTCGGCCGCCGTGGCCGTGCTCTGGGCGCTGTTCCTCGCAGCCATCGTCTACAGGAAGCTGACCCGCGAGCAGTTCCTGAAAGCGGCCGCCAAGGCGGTCAAGAGCACTGGCACCGTGCTGCTGCTGATCGGCATCAGCGCGATGTTCGGCTATCTGATCGGCCTGTATGGCGTGGCCGAGCTGACCGGCGAGATGCTTGCCGGCTTCAGCGACAAGCCCTGGGTGATATTTCTGTGCATCAACCTGATTCTGTTCGTGCTCGGCACCTTCCTGGACATGGCCGCCACCATCCTGATTTGCACGCCGATCTTCCTGCCGATTGCCCAGCAGTTCGGCATGAGCACCGAGCAGTTCGGCATCGTCATGCTGATCAACTGCGCGTTGGGCCTGAACACCCCGCCGGTCGGCACCACGCAATTTGTGGGCTGCACCATAGGCGGCGTGTCGGTGGGTACGGTGATGCGCACCATCTGGCCCTTCTACGGCGGACTGATCGTCGCGTTGATGCTGGTCACGTTCGTGCCGGCGTTCTCGATGTGGCTGCCCGGTCTGTTCCTCAAGTGAGCCCGCATGAGCAGCACCGGACCGCAGATTCCGTTTGAGGCCAACGCACGCTATCCCGACCCGCGCATCGAGGTGCTTGACGAGCGCCTGCGCGAGCTGCGCCTGTTCAGCGCCAGTGTCGAACAAGTGGCTAGCGGCCTGCGCTGGGCCGAGGGACCGGTGTGGTTTGGCGACGGACGCTACCTGCTGCTCTCGGACATCCCCAACAACCGCATCCTGCGCTGGGACGATTGCTCGGGGCAGCTCAGCGAGTTCCGCCGGCCGTCCAACCATGCCAACGGCCTGGCGCGAGATCGGCAGGGCCGGCTGCTTGCCTGCGAGCATCTGACGCGCCGCGTTACACGCACCGAGTACGACGGCCGCATCACCGTCCTGGCTGATCAGTTCATGGGTCGGCGCCTCAATTCACCCAACGACATCATCTGCCAGCGCAATGGAGCGATCTGGTTTACCGACCCGAGCTTTGGCATCGAGAGCGACTGGGAAGGCACACGAGCGGCCTCAGAGTTACCGCATGCTGTCTACCGCATTGCGCCCGACGGTGGTGCTGTGGAGCAAATGCTGGTCGGCCTGCAAGGCCCCAACGGGCTGGCGTTCACTCCTGATGAGGGGCTGCTCTACATCGTCGAGAGCCGCGCTAGGCCGCACCGTAAGGTTTGGGCCTACGAGCTCGGTGCCGATGGCCACTTGTCCGGACAGCGCCTGGTGATCGATGCGGCCGGGCCGGGGGCGCTGGACGGCATCGCCGTCGATGCGCAGGGCAATCTCTGGTGCGGCTGGGGCAGCGATGGCTCGCTGGGAGCCGATGCCGGCGCGTTGGATGGGGTGCGGGTGTTCGCTGCCGACGGTACCGCCTTGGGCCATATTCATCTGCCCGAACGCTGCGCCAACCTGTGTTTCGGCGGTACCAAAGGTAACCGCCTCTTCATGGCCAGTGGCCATTCCCTGTACGCCCTGTACACCAACACGCGGGGTGCGTGCTGACGGGACGTGGACAGCGATCTGCGGGTCGCTTGTTCCTTGGTCGCGGAGTCTCTCCAACCCAGTCCGAATCCTCCCGTACCCCCTGCTGATCGACCGCCTGGCGGGTACGATCCGCCGCGTTTGGCGCACATCCTAGGGTTCGCCCGGACGGGACGGCGACACCCAGAAAGAAAAGCCGAAAAAGATGAGTTCGCTTGGTCACTTTCACAATTGAGGCAGGGGGGCGTCCGGGTCGATAGTTGATCCCGTCGAAGCAGTCAATGCGACGCCGGTCAGACGGGCTGAGTTTGCGTCTCGGCCGCCCGGTAGCAAGTGATTCATGACCCTGGGGTGTGCCCGCACAACGTACACCGATAAAACATAGACGGAGACAGATATGGTTCAGTTGAAGACCCAGAGAACGATGGTCAGCCTGGCGGTTGCCAGCGCCTGCACGTGGCTGGTGATGCCCGTCGCGGCCCAGCAAGCTCCGACCGCTCCTGAGGCCGAGGCCAAGGCCTCGCAGCTCGACACGGTGGTTGTGACCGGCATCCGGGCCAGCCTGGAGAAGGCCTTGGATCTCAAACGCGACGCCATCGGCATTCGTGATTCCATCGTCGCCGAGGACATCGGCAAGTTCCCTGAGCAGAACATTGCCGACGCGCTGGTGCGCCTGCCTGGTGTCGAGGTGGTCAAGGATCCTGGCACCAATGAAGGCCAGACGATCCAGTTGCGGGGTCTGGGTGCGCAGTACACCGTCACCAGCTTCAACGGCGTGCAGGTCCGCACGACATCGTCGGGCAGCATCGGTGGCGCATCGCGCAACTTCAACTACGACGTCTTTGCCTCCGAGCTTTTCAGCCGAGCCGATGTCTACAAAACGCCCGTCGCCGAGGTGATTGAAGGCGGTGTGGCAGGCGTTGTAGATCTGCGCACGCCGCGCCCGTTTGATCACAAGGGTCGCACGATCAAATACTCGCTGGCCGGCGCCTACAACGAGCGCAGCCGCTACACCAGCCCGCGAGCCCATGTGCTGTTCAGCAATACCTGGGACAAGGTGGGCTTGCTGGTCTCCGTCGCCTCTTCGAAGAATCGCAACGGCTCCAACAGCTTCGAGACCACAGGTGGCTACAACAATGCACTGCAGCGCTTCGACCAGGGGGCCTTCAACTTCTCGTGGAACAAGACCCATCCGTTGGCCAATCTGGGTACGCTGACACCGCTGGAGCTTGATACTGCCAATATGCCGCGCTATCTGCGCATGGTCGCCACCGAGAATCGTCGCGACCGCACCGGCCTCAATACCTCCTTGCAATACAAGGACAGCACGTTTGACATCAGCTGGGACACCCTGTACTCCAGCATGGAAGATGACTATCGATCCAATGGCCTGAGTTTCCCGGTGCGCCGCGTGACTCTCAGCAACACCGCTTTCGGCGGTCCTTTGACTGCGGCCAACAGCCAGCTGATTCCGATCGATGTGCGCGTCGATGCGAACAACAATCTGCAGGGTACGGTCGGAAATCTGCCGATGGAGTCTTCCTCGTTTGCAGGCTTCGGTAAGACGAACTTCGCCTACAACGCACTGAATGGCCGCTACCAGGCCTCGGATCGTCTCGTGCTGATAGGTCAGGCTGCGCTGAGCAGCAGCAAGGCCAACCGCAGCAATGTGTCTGCTGGCGCGGTCGACAACTCTCTGGCTGGCCGCCACACCGTCACCTTCGATCTGTCCGATCCATTCGCCCCCAATGTGTCCACGAACAAGAATTTGCTGGACCCGCTGAACTACACGACCTTCAGCTACAGCGGCAGCTATCGCACCGAAGAAGACAAGCTCAGCGATGTATCGCTGCGCGCCGAGTACGACTACTCCTTCCTTGGCATTGATTCCAAGCTCAAGACAGGCTTCAGCTCGGGCAAAAGCACCAAGAGGCTGAATACCTTCTCGACCAAGAACCTCGTCAATGAACAGGTGATCCCGGGGGTGGGCGCATACGCCACGGCCAGTTTCGCGCAGCAGCAGGCCTACATGCGTCCCTTCCTGGTTCCCAATGAACTAGGCAATGTCTCCAGAAGTGGCGGCGGCAACTATCCTGGCGATTGGTTGGTGCTGGGGCGAGACTACATCTACGGGACGCTGGATTCTGTCAACGCGAACAAGAACGCCGATCTCAACAGGGCGGGCACCTTCGAGGCCAGCGAGAGCATCAATGCCTTGTTCTTGCAGTCCGACTTCGAGACCCAGTTGTTCGGTCGGGATCTGCGCGCCAATGTTGGCGTTCGCCACATCAAGACCGACACCGATATCGACAACTACACGCTCATCGCCGGTGTCTACGAGCCGACCAACCGCAAGGGTAGTTACACCAACACGCTGCCGTCGGTCAGCGCGGCTTACAACCTGAGCCGCAATCTGGTCTGGCGTGCTGCCTACGGCGAGACGATCTCACGCAGCTCGATCTCCTTGATCGCGCGTTCCTACGGCGTGCCCAACGCTGGAAACAAAGTCATCGATGCCGGCAATCCCAATCTGAAGCCGGAAGAGTCCAAGGGTTACGACACCAGCCTGGAGTGGTACTTCGCCAAGGGTGGCGTGATTGCCGCGTCGGCCTTCGAGAAGAAGATCACCGGTCGACCCGCCAGCACATCCACCGAGGTGCCATTCAACTCCCTCGGGCTGCCCGCCACGCTGTTCACCGCCAATATCGCGGCAGAGGTGACCAATGATCCGACCACGCCCATCGAGGTGAGGAGCTTCACCAACTCAGAAGCCTTCAAGGTGTCGGGTTTCGAGCTCTCCTACCAACAGGCGTTCCGCTTCCTACCCGAGCCTTTCAACGGACTCGGCCTGATTGCCAGCTACACCAACATCAAGACCGCCGGCGTGAAGCGCACCTACAAGGGCAACGAGTACGAGCTGCCTATCGTGCCGGAGAACACCTATGCGATCTCGGGCTACTACGAGAGGGGGCCTTTGTCGCTGCGTATGTCCTACAACCACAAGTCGGAGTTCGCCAACTATGGCCAATCCGGCACCAATCCACAGGGATACCAGCGCTGGTACAACTCGCGAGGCTATCTGGACGCAACGGTGGGCTACAAATTCAGCAATGCCTTGGAACTGCGCTTCGATGTGTCAAACCTGACCCGTACCAAGACCTATGACTTCTTCCGTCACTTCGAAGGCCTGTACGGCGACGAGAACTCTCGTGTCGAGGCGGCCAATCAGCACGGTCGCACCTTCACGGTGACCCTGCGCGGCAGCTTCTGATGCGGTGCGGCGGCGACGAACGCCGCCGCTCTGCAGCGCTGACCCCCGGTACCGCATGCCGGTCTCGGGCGCCGCCGCGCATCGGGCAAAGCACTGTGCCCGGCACGAGCCGTCTTGCCTTGTGCAGCTTCGTATCTGGTCGAGGATCCTCTTCGACGGAATTCTGATTTACAGCAGGAGACATGACTGATGTATACGAGAAAACAATGGCTTCGCGCGGTTGGCGCTCTGAGTGGGGGTGCCATGCTGGGTTTCGCAGGCACTGCCTCAGCGGCCGTGCTCGAGCCTTACGAAGTCACCGTCCAGTACCAGCCCGGCGCGACTGTTGCTTCGGCAGTCATCCGCTGGAAAGCCGATGCACCGCGGGCCTATGGATTCGATGTCCGGCGCCGTGTCAGCGGCAGCAATGACTGGGTCCGGGTCCGCTACGCATCCGAGCCCGTTCGCAGTTTCACCGACACCAATCTCAAGCCACTGGTGCGCTATGAGTACCAGGTGGTGGCCTATCGCAAGGGTGGGCCTTCGACGGGCTATGCGTCTGCAGCAGTGGGCACGGCGCTGGACTTTCCGTATGGCGTGGCCTACCCGAATGGCATCACACCCAGCAACTATAGCCAGGCTCAGAAAGACGCCGATGTGCTGGCTATGTACGACAAATGGAAGGCTCGCTACCTGACCACGGCAGGTGCTGGCCCTGGCGGCGTTCGTGTCTACAAGCCGGCACCTGACAACCAGGAGTCGGTGTCCGAAGGTGTTGGCTACGGCATGCTGATCTCGGTCTATATGGCGCGCGCCGACAACAGCGGCAAGGCCGATTTCGACGGCCTGCTCACCTATTACAACTCCAAGCGTCGTCCGAAAACGGTCGGTGGGGTGACCACACCGGGCCTGATGGCCTGGAGGGTCAATGCCGACGGCTCGGTGGCCGATTGGTTCGCCGCGCCCGACGGCGACCTGGATGCGGCCTATTCGCTGTTGGTGGCCGACAAGAAGTGGGGCAGCTCCGGCGCCATCAACTACAAGGCCGAGGCACTCAGCGTCATTCAGAACCTGATGCAGTGGGCGGTGTACAACAACAACGCCGACCCTACGAAGAACTCCTATCTGATGACCCGCTTCGATCTGGGCGCGCCAACGAGCATCGAGGCCACGAACAGCTACACGATGAGCTCGTACCAGATGGTGCAGTACTTCAAGCAGTTCAAGGATGCGACTGCCGATGGACGCTGGGACGATGTGCTGCGCGCCGGCTACAAGCTGTATGACTATTTCTACAACAACAGCAAGTCGCCCGGCGGCACCCAGATCGGCCTGACACCGTTCACCTTTCAGACCTACCCGGATCCGGCATTCCAATACCTGAAAGTACCCTCGCGCGGCTACAACTACGGCCTGGATTCTGGCCGTGTGCCATGGCGGGTCGGCTTGGACTATCTGTGGTACGGCACGGCCAACTCGTCGCGGGCGGCCGTTCGGCCGGAGAGCGTCAACCTGGCCCGGGATCTGCCCCGGATCAACGTGCAATGGATGAACAGCACGATCCAGACCGATCCTCGGACCCTGTTCGCGCAGTATGCGCTGGACGGTTTGCCATCGACCTCGGCCAAGTATGACCAGCGCGCCGTGGTTGCGCCCATGGTCGTCGCTGCGATGACCGATGCCAGCAACCAGCAGTGGCTGAATGCGATGTACGACTGGTTGCGAGTACAGGTTCCTGGCGTCAACTATGTCCATCCGCTGGGCGGCCAGACCATCAATGCGGGCTACTTTGCAGACACGGTGATGATGATCTGCATGATTGCCATCACCGGCAATATGCCCAACCTGCCGGACATCGCGCCGCAGTAACCATCGAGGCCGTTCCCTTGAGCGATGGCGCCACCTGCAGTCCTTGGCAGCGAGGTGGTCGCCGGCGGGACCATCTAGATTTCGAGACAGGAGAAGGTTCTCATGCAATTCAAGAATGTAGTCGCTGCGCCGTTGGCGAGTCTGGTGTTCAGCTTCGCGCTGACGCATGCCGCGTACGCCGCGCCCATATCCGGCCAGGGCAGTTGGGAAAGCACGCTGCAGGGCCGCGACATCCATCTGAATGCGGTGTCGGCCACGAGTGAATCCGCCGTCTATCTGTACGCCAGCGATCTGGGCATCACCTGGCTTCGCGATGCCAACCTGAACGGCGAAATGGACTGGGCCACCGCCAATCAGTGGGCGAGTGATCTGGTCACCGGCAGTGGCGCCACGCAAATCAGCGACTGGCGTCTTCCCGGCATGACGATCGCCAACATCTCGAGCTGCGAGTTTGAGTTTGCCGGCACGAACTGCGGCTACAACGTCAATCCGTCGAGCAGCGAATTTGCCCACCTTTTCCAACTAACCCTTGGCAATCAGAGCCGCTACGACGCGCTGGGCGATGAGCGCCTGCTCGGCGCCGGTCTGACCAATTCCGGCAGCTTCCGCAACCTGCAAGCCGGCGGGTACTGGCTTGCCGATCAGTTCGACACGGAAGCCGCCTGGCGCTTCGACAGCTACGACGGTGTGCAGGATGTGACCTTCAAGCAGATTCCGTTCTATGCCATGGCCGTTCGCAGCGGTGACGTTCTGGCCGTCCCAGAGCCCGCGACCCTGACCCTGACCTTGGGGGGGCTTGCTTGCCTGGGCCTTGCTATGCGGCGGCGTCAGCGCGCTGGCAATGACGCGCTCAGCTAGATTCAGCCGCATTGCAGCAGCCGGCAGACGGCCTTGATAAATGTCCGGACGTTGCTGGCTGCCTTGCTTCTGGAGAGCCGGCGCCTCTGCAACCAGACAAAATGTGACATGACGATGAACGAGAAGTCCTTTGAGTCGAGCGTCCCGGCCTTGAAGAGTTGTTGCGCTGCGGCGGTCACGGCCATGCTGTTGCTGGCATTGGCGCCAACGGTCGTGCAGGCCCAGATTCTCGACAGCTCGCCCGAGCGCGTTGTTACCAACCTGGACATCCGTCTGCCCAAGATTGGCACGGTGAAGGCCCGCAGCACGGCCGAGATCGCCGGCTCCAACTGGCTGCTCGGCTGCGAGACCCTGGACCGCGATTTCGCCGACTACGATCAGTACAAGGAGTTCATCGCGCCGCTGGGCATCAAGCGCCTGCGCATGCAGGCCGGCTGGGCCAAGACCGAGAAGGTCAAAGGGCAGTACGACTTTGCCTGGCTGGACCACATCGTCAATGACGCGACCCGCCGCGGCTTCCAGCCCTGGCTGCAGACCTCTTATGGCAACAGCCTCTACCCGGGCGGCGGCGGCGCCAATCTGGGTGCCGGCATGCCCACGTCCAAGGAAGCGCTTGAAGCCTATGAACGCTGGGTCACCGCCCTGGTCACGCGCTACAAGGACAAGGTCGACCTGTGGGAGGTCTGGAACGAACCCAACTTCGGCGACAACACGGTCAACACACCGGAGATGTCGGCCGAGTTCAACATCCGCACCGCCGAGATCATCAAGAAGATCCAGCCGCAGGCCAAGATATCCGGCCTCGCGCTGGGGCACTACAACAAGCGTTTTGTCGAAGGATTCTTCAAGCACATCGGCGCGAAGGCCAAGTTCGGTCTGTTCGACAACATGACCTACCACGACTACGTCTACAACCCCGACTTCAACCACCATGAGGTGATGGCGATGAAGGCGGAGCTGGAGAAGTACACCAAGACCGTCAAGCTGCGCCAGGGAGAGAACGGGGCGCCGTCAGCGGGCGGCATCGGCCGTGGCGCGCTGTGGGATCATGACTGGACCGAGTTGAGCCAGGCCAAGTGGAACACGCGCCGCATGCTCGGCAACCTGGGCAACGGCATCGAGTCGAGCGTGTTCGGCCTTGTCGAGATGGCCTACACCTTCGGGCCGATCAATCGCATGAACTTTAAAGGCCTGCTCAAGTCCGACGCCAGCAAACGGGTTATCCGTCCCAAGATCGCCTACTACGCGATCCAGAACGTGACCTCGGTGTTCGACGATTCGCTGGTGCGCCTGAAGGATGTGGAGCACACCCACAATCTCGCCAGTGCCGGCCCCGAGGACCATCTCTACACGCTGACCACCGACCGCAAGGTAGCCGTCTACGGCTATGAGCACAGGATGAGCAAGAAGCAGGTCTACACGCTCTGGCTGTCCGAGAGCATCCCCTCCAACAGCAACGATGTGCGGCTGCAGGACTTCAGTGTCAGCAACGGCAACTTCGAGCAGCCGGTGGTGGTGGACATCTTGACCGGCGCGGTCTACGAGATCCCGGCCGCGCAGTGGAACAAGAAGGGCAACACCTACAGCTTCAAGAACATCCCGCTTTATGACGCGCCTGTGCTCGTGGCAGACAAAAGCTTGATCAACATCAGCCAATGAATATGGAGTTCCGTTTGAACCGCGTCAGCCGTCCCTTCATTCTCGCCTTCTCTCTGTTCAGCGCTGCGGTCTCGGCGGCCGAATGGCATGTCTCCGGCGACGGCAACGACAGCAGCGACGGCCGCACACCGGCCACCGCCTGGCGCACCCTGCAGCGCGCGGAAGGCGCCGTCAAGCCTGGCGATGTGGTGCTGGTCGGGAACGGCCTCTACACCGATGCCAAGACCGGCGACGGCAGTGCCGTGCTCAATATCACCAGCTCCGGCACGGCCGATGCCTGGATCACCTGGAAGGCCCGCCCGGGTCATCAGCCGGTGGTCAGCCCGATCGGCTGGGCCGGCATCCAAGTGACCGGCTCCTACCTGGTGATCGAGGGCTTCACCGTCACCGGCGCCAACGATTCCATCGTGCTGCTGGACGCCCTGGAGGACGCCAAGAAGAAGCAGCCCAGTGCGCGCTTCAATAGCAACGGCATCCTGATCGAGGGCCGCCGCAACAAACCCGATGCCAAGCCGCACCACATCATCGTGCGCAGGAACGTGGTCAGCAAGATGCCGGGCGGCGGTATCACCGCGCTGGAGGGCGACTACATCACCGTCGAAGACAACCTCGTCTTCGACAACGCTTGGTTCATGCGCTATGGCGGCTCGGGCATCACCTTTCTCGACAGCTGGGCCCATGACGACAAGCCTGGCTATCACATCGTTGTCCAGCGCAACAAGGTCTGGAACAACAAGACCCTGGTGCCCTGGGAGCGGATTGGCAAGCTCAGCGATGGCAACGGGATCCTGCTCGACGTGACCGAGGGTTACGGCGCCGGCCCGGGAGCAACCAACCCCAATGCCGACGCCATCGTCGGTGATGCCGCAGCGCTGGCCGGCCAGGTGCTGGCCAAGCGCCCGATCTGGACAGGCCGCGCGCTGATCGCCAACAACATTAGCGCCTTCAATGGCGGCTCGGGCATTCACACCTTCCGTACAGCCTATGTGGACATCATCAACAACACCACCTACTGGAACGGCGACACGGTCGGCTACCAGGAGCTGTTTGCCAACCGCTCGCGCGAGGTCACGGTACTGAACAACGTCATCGTGCCTCGTCCCGGCGGCAAGGTGACCTCCAACAATCGCAACGAGGGCCTGCGCTGGGACTACAACCTCTATCCGGTGGAGCAAAACGTGGTGCGCGGCCCCAAGGACATCGTGGCCGACCCGCAGTTCATCCGGGTCGATCGCGACCTGCGCAAAGCCGATTTCCGCCTGTCCAAGGGCAGCCCTGCGCTGCACAGCGGCACGAGCGAGCTGGCCCAGGCGGTGGATCACGATGGCGCCAAGCGGCCGCAGGGCGCGGGTGTGGACCGGGGCGCGTTCGAGCAGTAATCAGCACCATCGTCATGGAGACGGCTGTCGTCAGCGCTCGTGCTGCCGCGCCTGGCTCGGTGTCATGCCGAACTCGCGGCGGAACACCCGCTCGAAGTGAGTCAGGGTGTTGAAGCCCGCCACATAGGACAGCTCGGTCACCGGCAGGTTGGAGCTCTGCAGCAGAGCCTGGGCAAAGCGCAGGCGCTGCTGCTGGAGATAGTGCTGAAAGCTTGAGCCCGTGGCCTTGTGGAACAGCTCGCTGAAGTAGTTGGGCGACAGATGGGCCTGGCGCGCGGCATCCTGCAGGCTCAGCGGCTGGCGAAAGTGATGCTGGATGTGGATCAGCGCCTTCTGGATGCCCGGATGCTCGTGATGCGCCAGACGGGGGCCGCGCGAGCGGGCTACCCGCAGCTCGGGTCTGCGCTGGCGGTGCCAGGCGATCAGAATGTCGTTGAGCTCGCCCTGCGCGGCCAGTGCGTGCCCCGGGGCCTTGCCCTCGATCTCGGCTGCCAGGTTCTGGCAGCGAAAGATCATGTTTGCCTGGGCGGCGGCGTCTGCGAAGCGGGCGTAGGGCCCCGAGTCCTCGGCGAACAGCAGGCCTACCAGCTCATCGTTGAGCAGGGCCTGGGAGAAGATCAGGTTGTAGAGTTCCAGCGTCTGGCCTTTGGCCGGCGCGATTGCATGGAAGTCGGCCGGGGTCAGCAGGAATGCGTCACCGGCCTGCAGCTCGCGGGTCTGGCCGTTGACGGTATTGCTGCCCCGGCCGGACAGCACCAGAGTCAGTTCGTAGAACTCATGCCAGTGAAGACCGTAGGGCCGGTCCAGCGACTGGCGGTCGAGCTGGAGCTGCAGGCCTTCGGTGAAGAACTCTTTGTTCAGTAGTCGCTTGGGCGGGCTGCTGCGCATGCGGTCACGCGGGGGTCACCACGCAAAGCGCTCATCATATTGAGCCTTGAAGGTCTCGAACATCCACAGATTCACCTCCCACAGATCGGCTGCAGGCTCGCCGGTGAACGGGCGCTGCTGCAGATAGGGCGGTGGGCCGAACTCGGGGGTGAAGGTCATGACGGTGGCTCCGCTTTGCTGGCGCGCCAGCGCAATGGCCAGCCAGATCTGCAGGAACAGCTCGGTATGGCGCGCGTACTCCGGTGCGCGCGGGTCGGGCACCTGCGGGCCCTCCTCGTAGCCGACGCGACCGTGGATGTGGATGGCCCGGGCGATGCTCAGCTGCATGTCGGGGTCGTCGAGACTGGGCATTCGCTCGCAGGCCACGCACCAGTGGCTGAAGTCCGCCCCCAGGTTCAGCGCCGGGTAGCGGCGCAGCAGGGCCGCCGTGTGCCATGGCGTGAACAGCGCACGGCCACGATGGCTTTCATGGGCGATGCGGATGCCGACCCGTTGCTCCAGCTCCAGCGCCTCTTCAAAGAAGCGGTACTGCTCATCTAGCGGCATGCTGTCGGCGGCGCTGTGCGAGTTGATCAGCACAGGCTTCATTTCGGCCACGCGCAGCACCTGCTCGCGCAACGAGCCGATGTGGTCTGGCCCGCGCGTCAGCGTCTGGGCAATGAAGTCGAGCTGCAGTGCATCAAGCTCGGCGCGAAAGCCGGCCCAGTCCTGCGCGACAGGGGGGGGCGTGTACTCGACGCCGGCATAGCCAGCCGCCTTGACTTGTTCCAGCCGGCCCTGCCAGCGGCCTTCCCACTCCCACAGGGATTTGAATGCGCGTAGTTGCATGGTTGGTGTGCTCGGTCGATATCGACGCCGCTGTTGTGCTGCGGCGGCCAGGCGTGCTGGCCTAGATTGCAATGCTTGCAAGGGTGGCGGTCGGATTCTAGGCAGCGGCCTCGATGCAGACTCAACCCCAGATCGGCAACACGCAACCGATCTTCAGGTTTGCAGGATCCGAAGATCCGCATAGTGCCGCCGAACTTTCCCAAAGTCCTGTCGACGGTAAGTTCCTAGACTGCCAAGCATCGATTTCACTGGAGACTTCCATGCCCCTGCTCAGCGATGCCGAACTCAAGTCCTATCAGCAAAACGGCTACCACCTCTACAAGAAACCTCTGTTTGCCGATGCCAAGCTGGCCCGGTTGACGCGGATCTTTGAAGAGCATTTGCGCGACAAAGGGTCCAAGCTCTCTGACGAGCTGGACACGCCGCACTTCCGTGATGAGCGTCTGCTGGACTTCCTGCTGGCCGACGAGGTGCTCGATCTGGTCGAGCCGATCCTGGGTCCCAATATCGCTCTGTGGTCCAGCCACTTCATCTGCAAGGATCCGCTGGTAGGTCGCGCCACGCCCTGGCATGAGGATTCGGCCTACTGGCGCAGCCGTGTGGACGGCTTCGAGCAGATCGTCACCGTCTGGCTGGCGCTTGATCGCAGCAACAAGGAAAACGGCTGCATGCGAGTGATCCCCGGCACCCAGGTCAACGGCTTCTCGGACTATGTGCCGGTGGATGGCGGCATGAACACCTTTGACACCCAGATCAAGGACGTGGACGAATCGAAGGCGGTGTACTTCGAGCTGGAGCCCGGAGAATGCTCGCTACATGATTCACGCATCGTGCACGGTGCCACCGCCAACACCAGCCCGCACCGCCGCTGCGGCTACACGATGCGCTACTTCTCCACCAACATCAAAGTGGTGCACGAGACCGACCACAAGGGGGAGCCCTTCAAGATCTGGCTGGCGCGCGGCCGCGACCTGGCCGGCAACCGCTACGCCAACGGCTGAGCTGGTTCGCAGACTGCCTTACTGCTGCCCGGCATCGCGCCGGAAATCACTGGGGGCGCAGCCGAGGCTGCGGCGAAACTGCTTGTTGAAATGCTGCACGTCGGCAAAGCCGAGCCGCCGTGCGATGCGCCCCACTGCCAGATCCGTCGTGCTCAGCAGATGGACGGCCTCCTCGATGCGCCGCCCGAGCAGATAGCGCGCCGCCGTGACGCCATAGCGGGCACGGAAGGCCCGTGCCAGATGGGTCGGGGAGAGAGCCACTCGCTGGGCCAGCACCGTCATGCTGGGGGGATCAGCCAGGGCCGCGTCGAGCATGGCCGCTGCCGCCTCGGCGGCCACCGCGGCGCGCACCTGCCGGCTAGCCGGCCGTTGCGCTTCCCAGGCTAGGCTGAGCAGCAGCTCCTGCAGGGCCGCCGCTGCCAGTGCCGCCGCCAGAGGCCCAAGCCCTCTCTGCGCATCGGAGGTCCATTGCCCGATGCGGGCCATGCTCTCGATCGCCCGGGTCCGCCAGGCACCGGCCGCCAGATGCAGGGGCAAGTCAAGCTGCGGGCCTGCTGGCCTATCGAGCGAGCGGAAATGGATGCACCAGTGATAGCCGGACTCTTCGAGGTGGTAGCGCGCCTCGCTGCCCGCCGGTGTCAGCGTGGCGTCGCCCGGGCTCAGCCGCAGCCGCCGGCCATCCAACTCCATGTCTGCCGCGTAGTCGTACAAATGTAGGGCATGGGTCGCGCAACGATAGCCGGGACTGAAGTCGCGGTCCTCGTGCAGGAAGCGGCCGGCGCGGCTGATATCGGGCAGAGCGGCCAGTGGCCAGTGCAAGCTCATCATGGTGGATTTGTACCATGGTATTCGGTGTCATCGTATTGATTTGACTGGTGATGAAAACCTATAGTGCTTTCATCATGTTTGATTCAAACCACGAGAGAGCCATGAGCCCTGCTGTTGATCTCTGCGCCGCAAGCGCGCCCTCCGAAGCCGCCCGGTCCCTGGCAGAGCACTATGCCGAGCATGGCTATGTGATCGCCCGCAGCGTCGTCGGCGGGGCAACCCTGGCCGAGCTGACGCGTGACTTCCACCGAGTTGTCGCGCAGGTGTGCAGCACGCAGGAGAGTGCCAATGCGCGCTGGAATTCCAGCGTCAACGATGCGCTCGATCCGGAGCGGAAGACCGTGGTGGTGCATACGCACCAGATCCATCAGTTCGCCTCCAGCTGGGCCCGCTTCTGCTTCAACGAGCGCTTTGTCGATGCCTGCGCGGCCTTGTTGGGTGAGGACGTGGTGCTGCATCACAGCAAGCTGTTTCTAAAACCGGCCGGCCTGGGTGCTCCGTTCCCGCCGCATCAGGATTGGACCTATTTCCCCGCCCGCGACGACCAGATGCTCGCGGCCGTGGTGGCGCTGAGTGATTGCGATGAGGACAACGGCTGCATCCGCGTCTGGCCGGGCAGCCACAAGCTGGGTCGGCTTGACCACAGCAGCGGCATGGGCGGCGAAGGTGGCGGTGGTGGCGAACTCGGCTTTGCCCAGCGCTTCCCGTTCAGTGACAGCGTGCCGGCGGTGCTGGCGCCCGGCGATGTGCTGTTCTTCAATTACCTGACGGTGCATGGCTCGCTGCCCAATAGTGGCAGCCGCGACCGTGCCTCGGTGCTGTTCCAGCTGCACGGTGGCCGCGATGCGGTGGACCCCGGCGTCAGCCACCCGAACAGCCAGCTGGTGCTACGCGGCTGGAACCATGCGATGCGGCGTTCGCTGGTGCGTTGATCGCGGGCTGCAGCGGCGACGCAGCCCAGGCTCGCTCACGGCAGCACGATGCGTACCGGCGCGCCGCTGCTGTCGTGCTGGAACTCATGTTCCGAGCGCTTGCCGGCGGCGCTCACCGTGAGCTTGTACTTGCCGAAGTGCCCGCGCGAATGCAGCGCGCCGGCGCTGTCCGTGCTGCTGGCGAAGCGGGTCTTCCACTGCTTGAGCACCAGATCGCGCCAGACCTGCAGATTGGGTTTCTCGGACCAGTCCTTGCGGAACATCGCTGCCTTGGGCTTCCAGTGGTGGCCCTCGTAGAAGCCCCACTGGATATAGCCGTTGACCACCGGGTGGCTGTAGATGGCAATCAGGAAGTCACGGGTGTAGTCGGCCTGGAGCTGCTCGTCTGAGGTGTTGATGTCGAACTCGGTGATCTGCACTGGCAGGCCCGTCGGTCGGAACAGATCGAGGTCCTTCAGTACCAGCTCCGGCGCCCGAGGTTGCTGGCCGACGTGGCCCTGCACACCGATGACGTCGATCGGCCCCCCTAACTGACGGACCTTGCCGATCAAATCAACGAACTCGCCGATCACCAGCGGGCTGGCGCTGCTGTTGAGCATCGCGTAGTCGTTCAACGCCAGTTGCGCGTCTGGGTCTATGGCCCGGACCGCCTTGTACCAGTTGGCCAGACTCTCCTCGCGGGGCATATAGGCAAAGTAGTCCTTCTCGTGCATCGGCTCATTAACCACGTCCCAGGCCATCACCTTGCCGCGCATTGACGAGACGATGTCACGCAGATGAGCATCGATTTGCCCGGCAAGCTCGGTGGCTCGCTGCGGGTTGCTCTTGATCTGTTCAGGCGTGAACTGCCATCCCGGCCAAACGACGTTGTGACCACGCACGCGCAGGCCGTTGGCGTTCAACCAGTCGACCGCTCGGATGCCGACGGTGCGGTCCTTGATCCAGCCTGGCCATTTCAACTGATTGCCTGGCACGGCGGTGTCAAAGTTCGCCAGCAGCTCGCTGCGATAGCGCTCGGCCTCGGGTGTCTGCTGCAACAGCACGCCGCCGTGGACCTCGGTGCCCCACAGGAATTTCGGCTGGACCAGCGCGGCCTCGATGCGGGCGTTCCTGACAGGCTGGCCCGACTTGTCCACCACCGTGATGCTGATGGGGGCCGTGCGTATCGCTTCGATGCGCTGCAGGGCCTCGGCCCGCCACGCGGCACCGTCCTCGCGGCCCGGATAGGTGTAGCGGGTGCTGGGCAGTTCGCTGAGCGTGGCACGGTTTCCGAAGTTGAGCAACTCCAGGCCGGCCAGCTCGACGCTTTGCTCCAGTCCGCCAAAGCCCAGATGGAGCGCCGCCCGGCCAGCCTCCAGGCTGGTACTTGCGGTGAACGGAATCTCGATCAGGGTCCAGTCCGGGCCGAAGCTGTACAGGGTGGTGAAACTCTTCTCCCAAGGGGAGCTATTGCGTTGGAACATGACCTTCATCTCGGCCTCGGCCGATTCCTGGCGCGCCCGCAGGGTGCGGGCATAGACCCGGACCAGCCCGACATCACCCTTGGCAATGGGCCGGTCGGTATTCCATAGCACTTCCACTGCATTGGCCGAGCGCGAGCGCTTGGGCACGTTGATCGTGTAGACGGTGTGGCCCTGGTGCTGGTCGGTGGCCCTGAATGTAGCGCCGATGCCTTCACTGTCGCGTAGCACGAAGCCCTCCATGCCTTGCGCGCCGAGCAGGCTAGGCGCCTGCTTGGACTGCAGTTCGGGTGAGATCGGGCGCAGCGGCGGCTTGGCCAGGGCCAGCGAAGCGCACAGCGCCATGGTCAGCGGCAGGATGCGCGCGAGTTCACGCCATTTCAACGGCATTGGCTTGCCTTTCTCTTGAGGGCTTCGGAGTCAGCAGACCGGGGTACTCAGTCTGCGAGAGGGTAGCTAATGCGAGTTACTATCTCGCGTTAGTTTCACTATTGTCGGAAGCTGTCGGGGGTTTGACCTATAGGTAATAGCCCTGGATCCGGCCTTATGGCAGCGTAGGGGAAAGCCCGTCGAGTGACGCCACGAACGAATGCATAGAATTCAACGGCTAACTCGCGTTACTTTTCTATTGTCTGAGCCTCGCATGACCGATGACACGATCCGCCGCCGCCGCAGCACCCCAACCAGCAGCGAGGTGGCCGAACGCGCCGGGGTGTCTCGCACCACGGTGAGCTTTGTGCTCAATGATGTGCGCAGCATGAATATCAGCGAGGCCACCCGGCAGAAGGTCTTGCAGGCGGCGGCTGAGCTGGGCTATGAGCCCAATGCGGCGGCGCGCAGCCTCGCCGGTGGCGGCACCGGCACGATTGCGGTGCTGATTCCGCGCTCCGACCATTTGCATGTGGACTCCTTCCTGCCGCGCCTGCTCAGCGCCGTCAATGATCGCTGTCATCGCTATGGCTACAAGGTGCTGCTGGAAGCCGCCGACGACCTTGGCAAGGCTCCTGGTGCCTTCGTGAATCTGGTGCGCAGCAAGCGGGTGGATGGCCTGGTGATCGCCAATATGCGCTCGGCCGAGCGGCCTTTTGTGCAGCAGCTCAAGCAGCAGGGGTTTCCGGTCGTGGTGGTAGGCAATGGGCTGGAGCCCTTTTATGGACGCGCCTCGGCGGCCGATGACACGGTCACGGCCCATCGCCTGACCCGGCATCTGATCGAGGGCGGGCACCGCCATATCGCCCACCTGGCCTATGCCTCGGCGGACTACGAGAATGTCGCCCAACGGCTTGCCGGTTATCGGCGAGCGCTGCAGGAGGCCGGGATCGCGCCAGACCCGGCGTTGCTCGCGCACGCAGACATCAGCGCGCACAGCGGCTACCTGGCGATGCAGCGGTTGCTGGAGCGGCAGGTCGGATTCACAGCCCTGTTTGCCGGCAACGACACGGTGGCCTTCGGCGCGATGCGTGCCCTGGTCGAGGCCGGGCGCCGCATCCCGGAGGATGTGGCCGTGGTCGGCTATGACGACATCCCGCTGGCCCCGTTCGCCTGTCCGCCACTGACCACCATGCGGGTCGACCCCCTGACCCAGGGGCAGGAGGCGGTCGACATCCTGCGCGCACAACTGGGCGGCGAGCCGTACCAGCGCAGCGAGGCCGCCTACGAGACTGAGTTCATCCTGCGCGAGTCCTGTGGGGCAGTGAAGAGGGGCTGAGCCTGAGCGCTGTAGGCACAGTGGCGGCTGTGCTTAATCGTGGGCTGCGCTGGTGAGTTTCGCAATTGCTGCTGCCCTGTCGGAGCGGCACCATCCGGCGGCCTATACGGTCACCGAGAATCCATGAGCCAGAACATCGTCATCCTTCAAGAGTTCCGCAACCGCTCCACCTTGATCCGCTACTGGACCGATGCTGCGCGGAGCACTGTGTCCTTGCAATTGCTGCCGATCGCCAAGCTGGATGCCGAAGTGCCACACAGACCGAACTACGTCGGCACGGCCGAGCTGGAAGTCCTGCCCTGGGGAAACACGGCTCAACGCAACCCGGCAAAACCTGATCCGCTGGTGCATGCCAAGCTGGTCGGCGATGCCTACTCGCGCGCCTACCTGCATGGCAGCTCGATGAAGCTGGCGCCGGCCCTGGCCGAGCTGAGTTTCGAGGCGCCGGTGCTCAGCCGCGAGGGCGATTGCTCGACCGTGCTGACCCGCTTCAGCCATCCGCGCGGCTGGCAGCTCGAACATCGACTGCACTGGTTCGACGATGAAGACGCCGTCCATGTGGCCAGCAGCTTCATCAATGGCAGCGACGCGCCGCTCAAGCTGGAGGCGCTGACCAGCTTCTCACTTGGCGGCGTGACCCCCTTTCATGCTGTCGATGCGCCCGAGCAGCTGTTCCTGCACCGCTACCGCACGAGCTGGGCCCAGGAGGCGCGGCACGAGGTGCGCAGTCTGGAGGACTTCCATCTGGAGACCGCCTGGGGCGGCGATGTCTGGGTCAACGAGCGCTTTGGTGCCAACGGCAGCATGCCGACCAAGGATTTCTTTCCCTTCGTGGCGCTGGAGGACCGGGTGGCCGGCGTATTCTGGGGCGCGCAGATCGCCTGGGGCGGCTCCTGGCAGATCGAGGTCTCGCGCCGCGACGACTGGGTGGGCTTCTCCGGCGGCCTGGCCGACCGCGAGCGCGGCCACTGGATCAAGTCGGTGCAGCCGGGCGAGCGGGTCGATTCGCCGGCGGCCGTGCTGGCGGCGGTGGCCGGTGAACTCGACGATTTGTGCCATGCGCTGACCCGCACGCAGGACCGCGCGCTGCGCGGCGTGCCGGCCATCGAGGAGGGCTTGCCGATCGCCTTCAATGACTGGTGCGTGGCCTGGGGCAATACCTCGCATGCCTCCATCGGCCGCGCGGTCGAGAGGCTCAAGGGCCTGCCCATCACCTATGTGACGATAGACGCCGGCTGGTTCAATGCCGGCAGCGGTGACCTCAACGCGGTGCATGGCGACTGGGTGGTCGCGCCGCAGCGCTACCCGCAGGGTATCAAGGCCACGGCCGACATGATCCGTGCGGCCGGCTTTGTGCCGGGCATCTGGTTCGAGGTGGAGAACTGCGGCGTTAACTCGGCCCTGTTCCAGCAGACCGAGCACCTGCTCAAGCGCGACGGTGTGCCGCTGACCGCCAGCGGCCGGCGCTTCCTCGATCTGAACGACCCCTGGGCCCAGGCCTATCTGCAGGAGCGTGTGATCGACATGCTCGATCAGAGCGGCTTCCGCTATCTGAAGATCGACTACAACGAGACCCTGGGCATCGGCGTGGATCACCCCGACTCGTTGGGCGAGGGCCTGCGCCAGAGCGTGCAGGGCTGGTATGACTTCCTCGGCCGGCTGAAGGCGCAGATCCCCGATCTGGTGGTGGAGAACTGCTCCTCGGGCGGGCACCGCCTCGAGCCTTCGCTGATGGCCCGCTGCGAGATGGCCTCCTTCTCCGACGCCCATGAGACGACCAACGTCCCCATCCTCGCGGCCCAACTGCAGCGACTGATCCTGCCGCGCCAGTCGCAGATCTGGGCCGTGCTGCATGCGGCCGACAGCGAGGATCGACTGGTCTACAGCCTGGCCGCCACCTTCTATGGCCGCATGTGCATCTCGGGCGAGGTGTTCGACCTGAGCAAGGCACAGATGGAGACGGTCCGCCGCAGCATGGACTTCTATCTGAAGGCGGCGCCGACGATCAAGCATGGCCGCTCGCTGATCCGCGACAGCGGCATCGCCAACCGCCGCCACAGCCAGGGCTGGCAGTACGTGCTGCGCCTGCGCGACGATGGAGCCCAGGCGCTGCTGACGGCGCACAACTTCGATGCTCGGGGCCAGCAGGACTTGAACATCGCGCTGCCTGCGGGGCCCTGGCGCGTGACGGACCACTTCCACACCGACGCGGTGCGAGCCTGTATCGAGAACGGACATCTATTGCTGAGCTTCAGCCGAGGCTACAACGGCGCCGGACTGCTGCTGGAGCGCGTCGACGCCTGAGGCATTGGCGGCGCTTGCTGGTGCCGCAGCCATTCATGGGCTCATGGGGTCGCCGTGGTGGCAGGCGTCATCAGCCGCGGCTGTGCGTTGGCAATCAAACCAGATTTTCCGACCGCCCTAGGGACAGTACCAATTTGATGCGGGGTACTCCATCTTCCTATAATCCTTTAACTAACGCGCGACAGTAACGCGAGTTAATTCTGGATTGCAGGAGTCCGGCGCTGCGCTTGGCGTTGCCGTCGGCCCGGCGTCCGATGCTCCCCTGAACTGCCTGATCGGCGCGCTATGACGACCTCCTTGCACCCTTCCGCTGAAGCCGATTTCGACCCGGTCGAGCATTCGCACCGCCGCTTCAATCCGCTCAATGGGCGCTGGGTGCTCGTCTCGCCGCACCGTGCCAAGCGGCCCTGGCAGGGCCAGCAGGAGGCGGTGGAGCAGGGGCCCTGCCTAGCGCATGACCCGAGCTGCTATCTGTGCGCCGGCAACCTGCGCGTGAACGGCGAGCGCAATCCGGTCTACGAAGGCACGTTTGTGTTCGCCAACGATTTCGCGGCGCTGATGGCCGAGGTGCCCGAGGCCAGCGCTGCGCAGGCCGACGACGAGCTGCTGCGCACGAGCGCAGCCCGAGGCGTCAGCCGCGTCATCTGTTTCTCGCCCGATCACAGCAAGACCCTGCCGGAGCTGTCGCTGCCCGCCATCGCTGAGCTGGTGGAAACCTGGTGCACTCAGACGAGCGAGCTGGGTCAGCGCTACCGCTGGGTGCAGCTGTTCGAGAACAAGGGCGCCGTGATGGGCTGCTCCAACCCGCATCCCCATGGCCAGGTCTGGGCCAGCGATTTCCTTCCCAACGAGGCGCAGGATGAAGAGCAGCGCCAGCGCGAATGGTTCCAGCGCAGCGGCCGGCCCCTGCTGCTGGACTATGTGCGGCGTGAGGAGCAGTCGGGCGAACGCACGGTGGTGCAGACCGAGCACTGGCTGGCCGTCGTGCCGTTCTGGGCCACCTGGCCCTTCGAGACCCTGCTGCTGCCGCGTTTCGCGGTGCAGCGCCTGTGCGATCTCGATGCCGGCCGGCGCGCCGACCTGGCCCTGGCTCTACAGCAGTTGACGATCCGCTACGACAACCTGTTCGAGTGCTCCTTCCCCTACTCGATGGGTTGGCACGGCGCGCCGTTTGAACCAGGGGCGACGGAACTAGCTGGCGCGGCTTCGCCGTACTGGCAGCTGCATGCGCATTTCTATCCGCCACTGCTTCGCTCGGCCAGCGTGCGCAAGTTCATGGTCGGCTACGAAATGCTGGCCGAGGCGCAGCGCGACATCACTCCCGAGCAGGCGGCGCAGATGCTGCGTGCCACAAGCATGGTGCACTACCGGACCCGCAATACATGACGACCACACTTGAGCAACGCGTTCGGCGTTCCTTTGCCGAGACTTTCTCCGGCCCTCCTGATCTGGTGGTGCAGGCCCCGGGCCGGGTCAACCTGATTGGCGAACATACGGACTACAACGACGGTTTCGTACTGCCTTGCGCGATTAATTTCGCCACTGTGGTGGGGGCGCGTATGCGACCCGACCGGCTGGTGCGGGTGTTGGCTGTTGACCAGGGCGGCGAGCTCGACGAGTTTCTGCTTGACGAGCCCTTGCTGGCGCGTGCGGACTCGCACTGGTCCGGCTATGTACGCGGCATGGTGTGGGCTCTGCAGGGCGCCGGTTTCCGTCTTTGCGGGGCCGATCTCGTGATCGCTGGTGATGTGCCTCAGGGTGCCGGCCTGTCATCGTCGGCCTCGCTGGAGCTTGCGATTGGCCAGGCCTTCAAGCAGTTGCTGGGGCTCGATGCGCTGACGCCTGCTCGGCTTGCGCTGCTGGCGCAAAAGGCCGAGAACGAATTCGTCGGCTGCCGCTGCGGCATCATGGACCAGATGATCAGCGCCTGCGGCGTCGCGCAGCACGCCCTGTTGCTGGACTGCCGCAGCCTGGAGACTCGCGCGGTGCCGCTACCCACCGATCTGGCGGTCCTGATCATCAACTCCAATGTGCGCCGCGGCCTGGTGGACAGCGAATACAACCTACGCCGCGAGCAATGCGAGGCGGCCGCGCGCCACTTCGGCGTCAAGGCCTTGCGCGATCTGGACAGCGCACAGCTGGGCAGCGAGCCCGGTACGCTGGACGCCTTGGTCTGGCGACGTGCCCGGCATGTGGTGAGCGAGAACGCGCGCACGCTGTCCGCCGCCGAGGCGCTGGCTGCCGGCGATTTGAACCGGCTTGGGGTCTTGATGGCCGCCTCTCATGCATCCATGCGCGACGACTTCGAGATCACCACGCCGGCCATCGACCAGTTGGTTGCGCTGATTGCCGCCGTGATCGGCACACAAGGCGGCGTCCGCATGACCGGTGGCGGCTTTGGGGGCTGCGTGGTGGCGCTGACCACGGCCCCGCTGGCGGCCCTGGCCATGCAGCGTGTGGCCGAGGCCTACCGTTCGCCCGACAGCCTGCCCGGCACGGCCTTCCTATGCCGGGCGGCCGACGGAGCCGGTTTGCTGGCAACCATGTCGACGGCAGCCGAGGAGGCACCTTGAGCGTCGGGGACTTTCCGCGTCTGGTCGGCGACATCGGCGGTACCCACGCGCGCTGGGCCTATCAGACGGAGGCGGGCGGCGCGCTGAGTCAGGTGCGTGGCTACCAGTGCGCTGACTTCCCCACTCTGGAGGCCGTGATCGAGCACTACCTGTTGAGCCATGGGCTGCAACGCCCGCGTGAGCTGGCCATGGGCGTGGCCACGCCAGTGACCGGAGACAGCGTACGCTTCGTCAACAACCCTTGGAGCTTTTCCATCGCAACCCTGCGCGAGAGCCTGGGGCTGCAGCGCCTGCTGGTGCTCAACGACTTTGCGGCCCTGGCCCTGAGCCTGCCACTGCTCAGCAATGCGGGGCGCCAGTCCCTTGGCGGAGGCTCGCCGGTGGAGGGGGCTCCGATGGTGGTGCTAGGGCCAGGCACCGGTCTCGGTGTGGCCGGTCTGGTGATCCAGCCCGATGGCCGGCCCTGCGTGATCAGCGGGGAGGGCGGCCATGCAACGGTGGCGCCGGCCACTGAGCGTGAATGCGAAGTGCTGCGCCTGCTGCGGCGCGAGTTCGGCCATGTCTCGGCCGAGCGGGTGCTGTCGGGGCCTGGCTTGGTGAATCTCTATCGCGCCGTTTGTACGCTAGATGCCCGGCCGCCAGCGGACCTGAGCCCGGCTGACGTGACCGGCCGCGCGAGCCATGATCCGGCTTGCGCCCAAGCCATTGAACTCTTCTTGGCATTCCTTGGTGGCGTCGCCGGCAACCTGGCGCTGAGCTTTGGCGCGCTTGGCGGCGTCTACATCGGCGGTGGCATCGTGCCTCGATTCGGTGGGTTATTGGACGCAGCCGTTTTTCGCCACCAGTTCGAGGACAAGGGGCGCCTGCGCGGCTATGTCGAACGTATACCCACCTGGCTGATCACGGCAGACAACCCGAGCCTGCTCGGCGCGGCCAATGCGCTGAATGCCTGACAAGAACCCACTCCTCTTGGCGGCAAAGGTCGAGCTGGCATTTGACTACCTACCTAACAGCGCGGTCGGCATGTGGCCGCGCCAGCGAATGTCGCGTGCGGGTCAGCAGATGGAAAAGACGCGCCGGCCAGCAGTTTGTGAATCGCCTCTGACTTTGGGGTCGGCGCCATGGCTAGATCAGAAGTTGTGCTTGAGCCCGAAGTCCACGACGGTGCTGCGGGTCAGCGCCTTGCCGGCGACCGTGCCTTGTTGCTTGGAACTGCCCAGATCGCTGTAGACCGATGTGCGTTTGCTGAGGAAGTGCTCGTAGCCGACGCCCAGCTTGGTGGTGTTGTTATTGCCGCCCTCGGGGTCCAGCCGCGCCACAGCGAACCGGGCCAGATGGTTGCCCACCGGAATGCTGGCGGCCAGCGTCAGGTTCTTCGCGGCCCGGCCGCCCACCTCGGCGCTGGTGAAGGAGACACGGGGGCGGATGAAGCCGAAGTCATAGGCGCCGCCGATCAGTGCAACGCGGTTGTTGCTGGCCTGGCGGTCGAAGCCGGCGGCCAGATAGAGCGCACCGGCCGTGTACTCGATATTGGCGCCCACCGATTGATCGCGCACCCCTTCGCCGGCTTAAACGGCCACATTGCTGCTGAAGCCATGCAGCGTGGGCGAGCGGTAGCCGACCGAGTTGTTTGCGCGCGCATGGCCGTCGATGCGGTAGGTCGCCAGCTGATGGTTCAGGCTGGGCGAGCCCACGGTATCCCAGCCCCAGGGGTCGAGCTTGAGCGCCGGCCAGAAGATCGGCACATACTCGCGGCCTAGATACACGCTGATCTGCCCGGCTGGCGCCGGGTGCGCGACAAGCTGGCGCTACCGCTGGCCACCGGCGAGCGCCTGTCGACCCTGGCCGAGATGCTGCCCTTCATCACCGAGGGCCTGGTCGATGTGGTGCAACCCGATACCGGTCGCTTCGGTGGCCTGACCCAGATGCGCAAGCTCGCCGCCATCGCCGAAGCGCATTCGCTGCAAGTCGCCCCCCACAGCGGCTCGCTGGGCACAGCCGCGCTCGCTGCACGGGCGGTGGCGCGCGTGGCCGAAGGATTCCGGTCTGCCGCAGGACTTCCAGCCACGGCATTCCTGTGCCGGGCAGCCTGCGGCGCCGGTCTGCTCTTGGCTTCCGCGACGGCAACCGCCTACGGGAATTCGCGTCCGCTTGGGATCGCGCTGCCGACGGCCGCGCTCGAGTCCAAGCCTTCCTTGCTCTCAGCGAGGACTGCTTTCACAAGAAGACGCCCGCCGACGGCGAGGCCCCTGATCCGGAAGACGCCGTGGTTCAGCAAGCGATGAGGGACTTGATCCCGGATGTCGGCGAAGGCAACGGAGCAGAAGCCGTCGCTCAGTTGTTCTCCCTGGCTCGCAAGCGCCCGCAATGGAGGCTCTACCGCAACGAGCTCTGGCGGGACGCCGAACGGGCGGCCAACGAGGTCGCCGCAGGCCGCGTTGAAACGATGGCGGCGGCCACTCTCAGCGTCCGCCAGCGCGCGAGCAACTCGGGCCGAAAGATGCCCAAGCGCACCGTCTCAACGCCGCTCCTCTTGAAAGGGCTGGAATTCGACCATGTCGTCATCCCCGACGCGCCCCACTTCGGCAAGGAGCGAAAAGCCCAAGCGAAGCTCTTCTACGTCGCGATTTCCAGAGCCACGCGAACGCTGACGATCGCGTCGTCACAGCGGTTCGTCCAGTTCAACGCGCCGGATTTGTGATCGGCCTACTTGTGGGCAATCGACGGGGTCAGCCTTCAATCGAAGCTTGCGAGGGTCTATGTACTTAGGAATCTGCAACAACACGGGGCTGGTCTACGAAGGCTTGGGCACTGCGGACATTCCATCGGTTCCGACCCCGAGCATCACCCAAGCGAAGCTGATCGCTGCCGAGGCGGACTGGCAGGACTTGCCAAGGGGCCTGGCCGTTGACCCTCTAAGGTGGATCTTTCGCGAGGATTCATTCGACCCGGTCACTCGGACTCGCCGGGGCCGACTCTATGTGCCGCAGCCTGGGCAGGGACAGCCGAACCAACAGCGAGTAGGGCCGCACCCATACGAAGACCCGATGATGAGTCAGGTCGGCGCGGGAGGGCGGGTTGCCAAGACGCTCTACACCTTTTCGGCGTGCCACCCTCTGTTGAACATGGCCAATAAGGGCGAGGGCATGACACTCGCCCTTGGCGAATCGAGAGCCGTTTCTCCTTGGCGGATCATCCAGACTGAAGTACTGGCCAATGGGGCCGTGATGGACACGCTCAAATCACTCTCTGCCTTCGCGATCATTCCGGCAGTGGACTATGGGCAAGTCGCGCCGGAACATCGCCCAGCGGTAGGCGAGGCAATTGAGCGCGTCCTCAACTCCGCGTTCCGCGAGACGCCGACGTCCGTGGTGGACCATTGCCGAGCCGCGCTCACCATCTTGCTGTCCAGATGGCTCGTCCAGTCGGGGCACGAGCGCGATACCGTATTCGGCGTAGACCTGGGCGACTTGGCCAAGAAAGTTGAAAAGCTTGAGCTCTACTGCGTGGCAAAGTCCGCCCAAATCGTTGCCCTTCTTCACAACCGGGGTAAGCCAAACGTGCAGCACGCAAAGGGGGCCAGACCGCCCGAGACCGGTGATGATGAACTGGCTCTGCAAGCGATCGGCCTGGTCCTGAGGGAGTTCGGTTGGGCCGCGTAAACGGGCGCTCTTCACCATCAACCCCCAAAGGCGAGCCGCACTGTTGACGGTTCGCCCCGAGCAGCCTCGGTCGAAAACGCCAGGTCGCAGCCGCCAAGAGCGGTTGATCAAGGCGGACCGCAGCCGAACGGCGGCCGACTGGCGCATGTCGAAGGTGAACCAGCCGTTCGCGGAATCCTGGATTCAAGGACGGCTTTCAGCGGATGCTGTCACTCGGGGCCGGTGTGCGAATGACTCAGATCAGCCTTGAGTGGTCGTCGGACTCACATCCGAACTCAATGTGACCGGCCTCGGTCAATTGCATGATGCCTATGGTTCACGCCATTCCGGGGACAAACGGGCCTCCGTCTCGAGCATGAGTTCCGCAGAGCTGCGACCCAACGCTCCCGCGATCTTGAGAATCATTGCCAACGTAGGCATGTGCTCGCCGCGTTCGATTTTCCCCATATGTGATCGTTCTACGCCGGCCAACAGTGCCAACTCTTCCTGAGCGATTCCATCCGTCATACGTGCGGCTCGAACCGCCGCGCCAAACGCGCGCGCCGGCCCCTCCTCGAATGTTGTTGCGCCGACCGGCCTTCCTCGCTGAATAACACGCTTCTGCATAGCCGTCAGCGTCGGCTTCAAAATCAATCTAAACCACGTTATAGTTAACTCATGACAGGGCCCTATCAAGCCTGACCGTAGCTGCTGCGGCGGGCCTCCCAGAGCGTTTGGCTTCTAACAACATGGAAGGGAGCTCACCATGAAGAAGCATCTACCTCCGGTCTTCTCTCGCATCCGAGACGCCCTGCGGCGGCGTGGCAGCTCGACTCAGGACGCCGAAGACATCGTCCAGGAAGCCTGGGTGCGGCTGGCCCGCTACGAGCGTGGGCAGGTTGTCGAGAATTCGGATGCCTTCCTGATGCAGACCGCGCTGAACTTGGCGATCGATGAACACCGGGGCCGTGTCACCCATGGCGAGCAGGTCGTGTTCGAAGAGGTGATCCTGGTCGACGATTCGCCGCCCGTCGAGGCCGTGGTGCTGGGGCGTGAACGCCTGGCACGGCTGCACTACTGCTTGGGGCGCCTGACCGAGAAGAGCCGGGACATCTTCCTGGCCCACCGCCTGGACGGGCTGACCTACCGGGAGATCGCCGATCAACACGGCCTGAGCATCAGCACGGTGGAGAAGCACATCGCCAAGGCTACGATGCAGCTCATCACCGGGATGCAGGACTGGCGAACGTGACTGGCGAAGAGGGGCGGGACGGGCAGGGGGACGGGCAGCAGGAAGGGCAGGGGGCCGAGCCCGTCGTGACGCGAGAGATCGCGGCCGAGGCGGCGGTCTGGATCGCCCGGCTGCACGGGCCGGATCGATCCAACCACATGGAACGCGAATGCCGAGCCTGGCAGGCGCGCTCGGCGGTGCATCGGCTGGCGTTCGAGCGTGGGACGGATCTGTGGATGGAGGCGGCGGGGGTCGACCGGGCCGCTGTGGCTCAGGCAACGGCTGCCAGCCGACCTGAGGGCCGAGGCGGGGAAGGGCAGGGCGCCAGCCCCGCGAATGCCGGCACCAGGGTGTGGGGTTGGCCGCGCCCCTGGGCGCTCGCCCCGTCGCTCACAGCGACGGTCGTCGTGGTCGGTGTGCTGGTGGGCCAGCCCTGGCGCGACATCGACCGCTATGACACCGGCATCGGCGAGCAGCGCCTGGTGATCCTGAAGGACGGCACCCGAATGTCGCTGAACACCTCGACCCGGGTGAAGGTGGAACTCGACCAAACCAAGCGCCGTGTGCGCGTGGAAGGCGGAGAGGCGTTCTTCGAGGTCGCCAAGGATGCAAGCCGGCCTTTTGTCGTGGAGGCCGCCGATGCTGCCGTCACAGCCACAGGAACGGCCTTTCTCGTGCGGATCGTTCCTTCGGACGCTGGTGTGCCCGAAGCGCTGGATGTCACGCTGGTCGAGGGGCAGGTGATCGTGGAGGGCAGCGGCAGCAGAAAAGCTGCGCCCGCGATTGCGCAACCTATCGTGATGGCGGCCGGTGACCGGCTGAGGGTCCGCAGCGATCAAGGGGGCCATCGATCACCGCTACCGGCTGCGGCGCCTGCGCTCGACCGGCCTCGCATGGACCAGTTGCTCGCCTGGCGGCGAGGGGAGGCAGTGTTTGCAGACCTCTCGCTGCTGGAGGCGGTGACCGAGATGAACCGCTACAGCTCAACGCCGATTGTGCTGGCCGCCGGTCTGTCGGATCTGCGGGTCAGCGGTCAGTACAAGACCGGCGATAGCGAAGGCTTTGCGCGCGCGGTGGCGGAGTTGCACGGCCTGGCGGTCAAGGCGCATGCCGGGCGGATTGAGCTGGGTCGGCAGTAATGAGCTGGTAGCGAGCGGGGTGAGGGCCAGGCCAGCCACTTCGGCGCTCCGGCATCAAGCTGAGCCGGTGGGAAGGATCGCATCGCGGCATGTGTTTGCCGATAGTCGCTGGCGGGCTCGCCCATGTTGCTGGGTACCAAGCAGTCGTGGGCCCAGCCGCCTGACAGTGGTGTCACCGCCCGATGCGAGAGTCATTGAGGCCGTAGGCCTCGCGCGCGCGGCCCCCAGTCGCGCCACCGGCAGGTTCTCTACAGCTCGGGGGGGCGGTATCGACCCGTTGCGGTCCTAAGCTTGTTTGGATTCAGCGCCCCAAACCTGCCGTTCGATGGAGGGGCTATGCCCCACGGTGGCAGACGAAAGAGTTTCCTCGACCGCCGACAAGCACTCCCGGTTTTGACCGAACTCGAGCAGCGATATGGCTTCTTCCGCTAGGCACCATTTGAACGCCTGGTGCTCGGCGGAGAGACGAGGCAAGCTGCCACCGGGAACAAAGGCGTAGAAGACGCGCTCCTCCACCTGAACAGGATCCGGGCCATAGGAGGACCGCCACTCCGGTCGGATTGGAAAGTAATGGGTGTAGCCCGCACTGAAGACTTGCTCGATCAAGAAGCTTGTTTCCTCACGCACCTCTCGGACTGCTGCCTCTTCAAATGACTCACCCGACTCCAACGCCCCAGTGACGCCTTGCCAGAACGCGGGCAGAGCAAGCTGAGGCATGGCGACGCGCTGCAGCAGCAAGTACGCTCGCCGTTCATCGATTTGACTCACGAGGAAGACCTGCACGGATTCGGGACGCCTCGGCAGTGCTCTATGGCGCATAGCTGTGTTGGATGCGGATCATTGACGATATCTGCCCAACATTTGAGCATGTGTCATGAGAGAAGGCCGGCAATGCTTACCCGGAAGCCGATGCCAACCAGCTCCCGCTACTGGCCGCGAATGGGCGAAGACCAACTGTGCTTGGATGTCCTTGGATGAATTTCAAGTGTTTCCACCCTCTACGGCCCTACTTGGACCTCTGCGCCTTGATCTCGCGCACCGGGCTGATTCCGATGCTCGAGATCAAGAGTTCACGCAGGTCTTCCCTGTCTCGAAGAGTCGCTAGTCCAATGCCGACGGCCAGTTCCTCGCCCTCGACCAGAGTCCGATAGGAGACACCGGCTCGCCGCAGTCCTGCAAACGATTTTGGCAGTAAGGCAATGCCACGCCCGCCCGCCACATCGGCAAGCAATACATGATGGTCTGTAGGCTCTTTAATCTTTCGCGGCGCAAATCCGTGACGACCGAAAACCCGCTGACAGTGGTCGTAGAACGCAGGCTGGCGCGCACGCTCGAACCAGAAGATGACCTCCGCGGCGAGGTCAGCGAGTCGCACCGTGCGACGCCGGGCCAGGCGGTGGGACGATGGCATAGCCACGATCATCGGCAAGCGGTCGAGTTCCATCACGTCAAGATCAGAAGCCTCGGTGGGTAATGCGATGAACGCTGCGGCCAATCGACCTGCGCGCAATTGGCGCACGAGTCTGGGGGAAGTGTCGACAACCACCGATACGGCCGTTTCGGGATGCCTTGCCTGGATCCGTTCCGCGAGTCCACCAAACCAAGCCGGTTCGGCAGCGTTCGTCAGGCCGAACCTCAAACTCTGCGGCATGCCCTCATTCGCGAGACTGGCCTCGGCCTCTCTCAGCAATCTCCCGATGTTGCGAGCGTAGGGCAGCAGTTTGCGGGCCGCGTCGGTGAGGCTCACGCCCCGAGTACTGCGGTCGAACAGGCGTACACCCAGCCGCTCCTCGAGTTCACGAATTGCGCGGCTCAACGGGGGTTGCGACAAATGCAGCGTCTCGGCGGCCTGCCGAAAGCTCAAAGTGTCGGCTACAGCCAAGAAGAGGGCGAGCGAGCGGGAATCCAAGCGAGACGACATACCGAAAAGGTATCACGAAATTGGTCGTTTCAACGCTCACCAGCAGTCCCTACAGTGGCCTACATCGCAATCCAGGAGCCACTCATGACCCTTAGATACATCATCGCTGCGGGCAGCCTCGCAGCCATCTGCTCCGGTCCAACCTTTGCCGCAGAGCCGGCCAAGCTACGCGGCGAAGGCTCCGTCTCGGGAACATTCTCTTCACCGACGGGACTTGCGTACGACTCTGGCGGCGGCTTGTACGTCACGGAGTGGTCGGCCAACAGGGTGAGCCACATCGATTCGAACGGGGTCACGCGCCTTGTGACTGACAAGGTTCGCTCGCCTTCTGGAATTGTGGTGGGGCCCGACGAAACCGTCTACGTGGCGTCGTACTCGGAAGGGGTGGTGCACCGCCTTCGCTCAGACGGAGTGCCCGAAGAGTTCGTGAGCAACCTGCGCACGCCAGCGGGTCTGTCCATCGGCAGGGACGGCAGTTTGCTGATCGCCGACCGCGGTCTCAATCAGATCTTGCGGGCAGACGCGTCAGGTTCTAAGCAGGTGCTGGCGCAGGGGCTGCCAACTCCCGTCGGTGTCGTCGAGTTCGCTGATGGCACGCTGGTCATCTCCAACTTCGCCGGTGGCGTGGTTGAAGTTCGAGCTGACGGCGTGCAGCGAGAATTGACGAAGCGTCTCGGAGCGCCTGCGGTAGGCATCGTGGCCGATGGCTCCGACGCGGTGCTGGTGCCGGACTACTCAGGCACATCGGTCTGGCGGATCACGCGCAGCGGTGGCGCCACCGTGCTCATTCAAGACCTTCAAAGTCCCGTCGCCATGGCTCGGTCAAAAAGCGGCTCGGAGCTTGCTGTTGGGAACTGGGGCGATGGCAGTGTGCGTCGATATCGCTATGGAGCCGCACGATGAGCGCCAGCCGCTACGAACGCGGCGCCTCCATGCTGGCTGCCGTAGACGGCCCTGCAGGCCTGGCGGTGGTGGAGGGATTGGCGCAGTCCTTTCCCGATTTCGCGCGCTACTTGCTTGAGTTTCCGTTCGGTGACATCTATGCGCGCAAGGGGCTGGGCTTGCGCGAACGCGAAATCGCCACTCTGGCGGCACTGTGTGCTCTCGGTCACGCGCTGCCTCAACTTCGGGTGCACGTACACGCAGCTCTCCATGTCGGTTGCTCGCCGAGCGAGATCGTCGAAGTAGTGATGCAAATGGCTGTTTACGCGGGTTTTCCGGCTGCACTCAATGGCTTGGCGGTTGTGCGAGAAGTCTTCGCAGAGTCGGGTATTTCGCTGCCCCTGGGGTCCGACTAGCGGTGCTTGGAATGAGGGGCACCGCCACTGCCGAGGACTTGCGCCGCTTCCAGATGTATCTGGTGGACTAGGGCACCTCTCCGATCACCATCAACGCCACGACCTGCGGCCTGAAGTTCTTCTTCGGCATCACCCTGGGTCGCAGCGATGCATCATGATGCCGACCGTGCAACTGCCGCCGAAGCTGCCCGTCGGGCTGAGCCGCGATTCAAGGGTCGCAAAGATCGCTACGCGATGATGTCGCCCCTCCTGCTGGAGCGTCTGCGCGCGTGGTGGCGCCTGGCCAACGCGCAGGGCAAATGCTGCCGGGCAGTTGGCTGTTTCCGGGCATGAACCCGACGAACCCGCTGACCGCACGCCAGCTCAGCAGCGTGCGTTTTTGCTCGTAGGCCTTAGAACCATCGCTGATGGGCACCGCCGCTGGAGTGCTGTCGCGGGGCTATGCCCAGCCAGGCCGCGAACTGGCGGCCGTTGTCGAAGAGGTGGCGCGCACGCGCGGTGCTTGGGCCGTGCGAGAGGCGACACACCCACCCAGTTGCTACTTGCCCCTGGCCGACGTTCATCGTGGGCTGCTGCGGCCCGCCGGCGGTGGTTCGTTTTGTGAGTGGAAGGGGCCGGCGCGCTACTGGGATCTGGTCAACGGGTCAGACCGCCTCCTGGGGCATCATCCCACTGACGGTAAGGCCTGCGGCCACATCGCCCCCCCGATCATCCGCCACGCCCGAAGCCTGGCCGCATGGCGCTGTGCGCTACCGCCGAGCCAAGGGCAGCATGTCTTGGCTTTTGTGGCCGGTGCTGCCTACTGTGCCCATCTGGAGGGTAAGCAGCAATTTCCGGCCGATGACAGCGATGCCCGGCTTTGGTCCGCCGATGAGCCCGCCCCCGGATACCGGAGAGCGGTCATGGACGTGCCGGGCGGCGCTGCCGTTCATGCCGTGCAATCTGGATCGGGACCGAGTGCCAGAACTTTGGCTTGCTAGAGATCGATGCCACGGAGCTGCGCGGCCAATGGTTTCGTGTCGGGCAGCCTGCGGCACTGGCCCCTGTCACCATCAATCGCAGCAACTGGCAATTGCAGCCCTAGCGCCTGAATCTCCCGCAGGGCGATACGGTTCCGGCCTGCCTGCCGAGGATCGCCGCCCGGCGGCCAGCAGTACGGCCAAGAATCCAAGCGCCATCAGCGCGAATGTAGCGGGCTCTGGAATCGGCGCTGATACGTCGGCGGTGAAGCCGATATTCTGGAAATCGACCTGGCGGTTGCTGCCGCTCAAAAAGGCGGTTACGTAGCGCACATTCAGCGGCGCGGCCAGGGTCAGATTCTGAGCGCGGATGCCGGGATTGGTGCCGAGCTCCGGCTCCACTGACAGTGCGCCGACTTGGACATTGGCCCCGCTGTAGAAGGTGAAGCTGACCGTGTCGACATCGAAGTTCTCAGACGTGTAATTCCAAAAATGCAGCACGCTGATGTCGTACTCGATTTGAAAGTCGAAGCGCAGTTCGAGCCCACCGCCGAGCGCGTCGGCGGTGAACCAGATGTGCGTCTGCTGGTCGTGGAATTCCTCGGCGGAAGCGGATGGGGCATCGATCACCTTGGTGATGGTCGCGCCGTTGTTGAAGGTGTTGTTGAAGTCGCCCGGAGAGGTGCCAGCGCCAACGGCGACGGTGATATTGCTGCTGTTTAGGTAGGTCGCCGCAACGGCTGGGCCGGCGGCGGCTGCGACTCCTGCCAGTGCGAACGAGACGATCCAGGGGCTCAATCTCATGATGCATTCACTCCTGCTGCAGGAATTTCGACGGATGGAGTGCGTACAGTGGCGGTTCACCGTGACGGCGTCAAGGGCCCGGCACATCGTGCTGTCCCCTGGTTCACTGACAAGCGGGCAGGGTATGTCTGCAACTAGCAGGTGTGAAGGTGTCGTGGCTGCGGCCTGACTTCGAATCGATGTGCCACCAATCGTCATTGATCGAAATGCCCTGCGCCAGCAAAAGGCTGGGAGCCGAATTCCATCCGTGACTGCTTTGGCGCAGCTTGTGCGTTCGCGCTTCGTGGCTGACAACCTGCTGCCGTCAGCGGCGAACGGTCGCTGCAGAGTCGAACCAGCACTTCAGATGAACATGGCCACGGGGACTCGTGTGAGGTCCCTTTCGTTGCCCGCAACTCCGGGTCAGCGGTGCTGCCGCGTCACGAACGCTCAAGGCAGCAGTACATACGCCTCCGTCAAGATCTGCTTTAGATCCGTGTCCTTGATTCGGCCGAATCCCTGGTCTGCCCACTGGGAACCCCAGTGGTTGGCGAAACGAAACTCAGCTGTAGCCGCCTCGTAGCCGACGATTGCGAGGCACGATCCGCCGGTCGGCTCAAGCGGGAGTTTGATTGTGATGAGCCCCTTTGGGCCCGGCGTGTCAAACGCCGACGTCATGCTTACGCACAGCGGAACCACATTGCCCTGGCGAAGCTCTTTCAGAATGTCGGCGACGGCCGCAAGGCGTCGGGCCCTCACTTTAAACAGCGGCTTGGCAGCGGCGCTCGTAGGTTTCTTCGCCCCATACGGCCAGTCTGCTTCGCTGTAGACGCCGACTTTGGCGATCGCCTTTATGCCCCCACTCAAGGAGCTTCCGTCATAGTCCGTTCCTGGCCATTCGTCGTACTCCTTGGACAGGCTATAGATGCCCTGCGCGGAGATTGCTGTCGTCGTTTCGCCCAGCTTTCCTGCCGCAGCCTGTACCGCGTACTTCAGCACGAATCCGACTGTCGCCCCCTCGGGTCCTGAGTCGGCGATGGGGCCAATGCTGGCCGATAAATCGATGACTTCATGCGAAGCCTTTGCTTCCGCAGCGGCTACTTCCGATGCCCGGTATTGCGGCGGCAATACCTTCTTGCCCATTGCCACTTTCACGCCACCAGGCAGTTCCACTTGGCCGCTCTCGGCGTCTGCGAAGCGTTGCATCACGGTCGTGATCGGCTGGCGGAGGGCCAGCACCATGAGCAGGACAACGACCGGCCAGGACAGCACAAGCGGCAGCAATACCTTGACCCACTCCAGTATGTGGCTGCTGATCAAGAAGCGGTCCGTCCCGCTCGGCTGGTTCGCAGCATCAGCTTTGGCAGGCTCGGTACCATCCTTGTGCCTTCGTGAGAACAGCCTCTTGGGAATGACCATCACGTCGCCTCCTCGTCCGGTGCAGGCATTGACCCCACGAGGGGACCAGCACGCCAACGGCGCGGTTCTCAATCTTCAGTCAAGAGTTGCATACCCACTTCGAGCTGTGGTCCCCAATATTGAGGAGCCATAGGCCGCACTTGGTGTCCGGACCAGTGGCAAGCGCGAGTTGAGATCTTGCAAGATGGTCTGCGATGCAGTTTGCGTCAGCGTTTTACCTTGCCGGACCGGCTCAGCCATCAAGTGTCCTGGGCTCGGGCAGCTCGTTCAAAGCACTGCGCAGCAGCGTACTATTGCGCGCCGCTGCCCGGCGGTGCCATTGAGAGATGCATGACGGAAGTTGATGTTGGAAGGCTGTCCTACGCAGAACTGCTTGCTCTGCGGGCGAAGCTGGATCGAGAGATAGAGGACAAGCGCGGCGAGGAGCTGAAAGTCCTGGCAGATGGGTTTGCCAAGAAGGTACAAGCGGCCGGATTCTCGGTGGCGGAAGCGATGGGCGCTCTGCGGCCCTATGTGGGTCCGGCCATTCCTGGCAATCGCGCTGCGAGGAATGGCTCATTGCAAGTTCTCTACCGAGATCCGGCGAACCCGGAAAACACCTGGAGTGGCCGGGGGCGGGCGGCGAGATGGCTGGCCGACTATGAAGCCAAGGGTCATCATCGGAACGAGTTCAGGGTGGGCAGCTTTTGAGGGATCGGACTGGAAGCCGTTCTCCGGGCATGAGCAGGGCGGTGCCCCCAGCGCCGCAGATCCCGGCAAGCGGCCCCGCCAGCTAGACCGGCGAGGTTGCGCCGGCAGGGGCGGTGGCGGGACCGCCGCTGCGCATCCGGCCGGTGAATGCATGCCGCCGGCTGGATGACGCCTTATCGAGCGGTCTCTTGCTGATCCTGCCGGAAGACGCGCACCACCTCGGCCAACCGGCTGGCCTGCTGCTTGAGACTTTCGGCGGCTGCCGCGCTTTGTTCGACGAGGGCTGCATTTTGCTGCGTGCTGCGGTCCAGCTCGGTGACAGCCCCGCTGACTCTGCCGATGCCGTCGGTCTGCTCCTGCGTCGAGGCACCGATTTCGTTGATCAGGTCCGATACGTTCCGAACTTGGCTGACGATGTCATCCATGGTGGCGCCGGCATCACTGACGAGCCGAGTGCCAGCCTCGACCTTGACGACGCTGGCGCCAATCAGCGTTTTGATCTCCTTGGCGGCCTCCGCGCTGCGCTGGGCCAAGCTGCGCACCTCGGAGGCGACGACGGCGAAGCCTCGTCCTTGCTCACCAGCCCGGGCCGCTTCAACGGCGGCGTTGAGGGCCAGGATGTTGGTCTGGAAGGCAATCCCATCGATGACGCCGATGATGTCGGCGATCTTCTTCGAGCTGGCGCTGATGTCGTCCATGGTCGCCACGACCTGGCCCACCACCTGACCCCCCTTGGCCGCAGCAGCGCTGGCGGACGCGGCGAGTTGCGTCGCCTGCCGTGCGGTGTCGGCGTTTTGCTTGACTGCGACGTTCATCTCGCTCATCGAGGAGGCGGTTTGTTGCAGGCTTGCCGCCTGCTGCTCGGTCCGGTTGGACAAATCGGCATTGCCTGTCGCGATCTCTGCGGACCCGGTGGCGATGGAGTCGGAGGCTTGCCGAACCTGGGCAACGATGCCGGCCAGGCTCTCACGCATCCCGCCCAAAGAGGCAAGCACGCTGTCGGCGGGGGCTTGCAAGACTCCCGGTACTGGGCCGAGATCGCCCCCGGCCACGCGCCGTGCCGCGTCTCCCAGGGCTCGGGGCTCAGCGCCCAACTGTCTCACAATGCTCCGTGAGATCGTCCAGGCCAGCGCCACTCCGCACAACAGCGACAGGACCAGTGCTGTCAGCATCACGGTCAGGAAGCCGTCGGCCTGGTCCAGCGCGATCTTGTTCTGCGTTTGGATACGGCTTTCTTCGTAGTCGATCAGCTGATTGACCGCAGCCAGCCACTGCACGTATTGGGGTTTCGCCTCTGACCAGAGCAAGCTCTGCGCGCCGGCGGTGTCACCAGAATCCACCAGTTTGACGATGGACTGTGTGGTCGCTACGGCCTTGGCCTCGATGTCCTTGATCGCGGCATACAGCTTGTCAAGCTCCTGCTTGTCTTCGCTCTTGGCGACGAGGGCCTCCAAGGGCTTGGCGGATTCCGCATAGAACTTGGCCAGCGCGTCAATGGCTGCCACCTCTTTTTGCCGTTCGGCGGGGTCGGAACCCAGCACCACATCGCGTACCGCGATGGCCCGGTCGTGCGCCGAACCCCGGAAATTGATTGCGAAACGCTGGATGGGTGCATGCACATCGCTGTTGGCATGCAAGGCCACGGTGATCGCGTTCACCTTGACCAAGGCCACCGTCGCGACGATCACCAGGATTAAAAGCACCAGTCCAAACCCGAGGTTGAGGCGCTTGCCCACCGTCATTTGGTCGAATTTCATAGAAATAGCCTCATATCCAGTTGTCCTGGGACCACGAAGTCGCAAGATGGCGATCGATCGCAACAGGTTGAGACAAAGAAGAACCAACGCCGTCCAGTTGTTGTCAATTGTTTGTCTAGGACAAATGTAGCAGTCAGCCTACGAATGCGACGGGTCTCGGCGGCGCGCGGGCGGTGATTTGCGTGGGTTATTGCGCGTAAACGGTAGGAAAGTCGCGGGTGGGCAAGGAGGGACCCGAGACTGTCATGTGCATGCGCGTTGCCGGGGTGGCAGGCGAAGAGGCTGGGGCAGGCGGGCTCACGGCCGCCTTCAGGAATGCCTGCGATGTAGACGCTCGCGCTGGCGCCGATTGGCGGGGTGTTCAAGATGGACGACAACGTCGGCTTCGCGCGAGCTGTGGCTGCCTGGCATGGGTTGGCCGTGCGTGAGCGCTTAGATAGGCTGGAGCTGGAGGCTCGGTAGGCGGGCTCGAGCTGCGGCAAAGCTGGCGGTGTGGTTTGTCGCGAGAAACCGAGATGGCGGCGGGATTTTGCTGCTCAAGAAGAGGTGCGCTTGAGCCAGGCAGGGTTACGGTCTGCTCCAGGATTGGCGATGAGCGTGACCGGGCCTGAGCCGCTCGTGTCGCGCGAGTGGATGTCGTACTCGCTGCCGACACGACCCACGAAGGCAATGCGCTGGCCGTCCGGCGAACGATGGTGGCTCGGCCGAGATTGCTCTCGTGGGCAACGACGGCATGCTGGGCATCACCGTCTTCATGGGTGGCAACTCGACAACCATCCGAGCGGTCGTGCAAAGTGCGGGCATGAACTACCGCCTCCCGGCTAGCGAACTGGCGGCGCAGGTTGCTCGTGGCGGCGAAGCGCTGCGGCCGGTGCCCCTGTACACGCAATCGCTCGTGACGCAGATGACCCAGACCGCGGCCTGCATTCGGCATCACACGCTGAACCAGCAATTCAGCCGCTGGCTTCTGATGAGCTTTGATCGCCTCATCGGCACCGAGATGGTGATGACACAGAAGCTCATCTCGAAGATGCTCGGCGTGAAGAGTGAAGAGGTCACGGCTGTGGCAACAGCGCTGGGTGCCAGCGGGGCCATCGACTATCGAGAAGGGCGAATCCAGCTCGTGGATCGCGCGGCGCTGAAGAAGACCAGCTGCGAGTGCTACCAGGTGGTCAAGCGCGAATGCGATCGGCTCGACTCAAGCAGAAGTTCGCGCTGAACCGCAAGATCGCCTGCGGTATGCAGCGGCCTTTGAACGGTTGAGGCGACCGCACCGAACAAGGCTCCCGCGCCTGCAGTGATTGCCATGGCCAGTACACCCCAGAAGGTGACCCGCCACGCTCCCCTCAGCACTCCGGCACCGCCGGCCTTGGCGGCCACGCCGCCCAGCGCAGCCAGAAAGACGATGGATGTGGCGGCAACCCAATAGATCAGCGACTGCGCGGGGGCCATGAAGGTGACCGCGAGCGGCAGTGCGGCCCCCACGGCAAAGCTCCCGGCCGAAGCCAGCGCGGCTTGCACGGGTCGCGCGCTGAGCGCATTGGAGATTCCGAGCTCGTCGCGGGCATGGGCGCCCAAGGTGTCATGCGCCATCAACTGCTCGGCAACCTCTTCCGCCAGTGCGGGGTCGAGTCCGCGGGCGCGATAGATCTCCGCCAGCTCGCGACGCTCTGCTGCAGGGGCTGCCTTGAGCTCGGCCTGTTCGCGTGACAGGTCAGCCTTTTCGGTATCCGATTGAGAATGGACCGAGACATATTCGCCCGCCGCCATTGACATGGCCCCAGCCACCAGGCCTGCCACACCCGTCAACAGGACGTTGCTCTGGGTGGTGCTCGCTGCAGCCACGCCGACCAACAGGCTTCCCGTTGAGACGATGCCGTCGTTGGCTCCCAGCACGGCGGCGCGCAGCCAGCCAATCCGGTCGGTGCGGTGTTGCTCTGCGTGTCGGCGCGATGGTTTCATGTTGTGCTTTCCTGGCTGTGCGGACCATTTGCTCATGGTTACGCATGTGTGTTTTTCATGGACAGTGGGTCTGCGCCGGAGTCGCGCATCCGTGCCGAATGTTTCCGGAACCCGTCGAGGCTTGAGTCTGTTCGTTCTCAGACGAAATTCATGCAGACCTTCGATGGGACTTGCGCCAGATCAACGAACTGGTGAATGCCCTGCACTGCGAACTTGCTGCGTACGGTACCGAACACTGGCGGCGCCCGCGATCCAATACGCTGGGTCTGTAGTGGCGACGCACAGGTCGCCCGCTTGACCCGGCCGAACCACGAAAGTCCAGCATGACCATTGATGCCTCCACCGCCCTGATGAACCATCTGCTGGCTGCGTTACCGGACGATGAGTTCCAACGTTGGCTGCCGCTTCTCGAGCCTGTCGAGCTGACCCAGAACCGCGTCCTCTATGAAGTCGGTCAGACGCCGAGCTATGCATACTTTCCGACCACGGCCATGGTTGCCTTGGTGATTCCGCTGGAAAACGGCGCATCGACGGAAGTTGCCTTGGTCGGCAACGATGGTGTCGTCGGCGTGTCGGTCTTCATGGGAGGAGGCTGCGCACCGGATTGTGCCGTTGTGCTGAGCGCGGGGCTTGGTCTTCGGCTCAGTGCGGCAGCCCTCAACGAGGCCTTCAATCGAAACCGGAAGGTAACGCGGGAAATGCTCGGCTACACCCAGGCGCTGATCGCACAGATGTCCCAAACCATCGTGTGCAACCGTCATCACTCCTTGTTCGAGCGACTGTGTCGCTTCATCTTGCTGAGTCTGGACCGCCTTCAGAGCAACGAATTGGTCATGACCCAAGAGCTGATCGCCCAAATGCTCGGCGTTCGCCGCGAAGGGGTGACAAATGCTGCATTGAAATTGCAAGCAGCGGGACTGATTCGGTATTTTCGCGGGCGAATCAAGGTGATCGATCGTCCGGGTTTGGCGCGACAAAGCTGTGAATGCTATGCCGTCGTGAGAAATGAATACGAGCGGCTCATGCCGGACTTGATGCTCGGGAGTTCAGCAGTGAACCGCCGACCGCGACACGCCTGTTTGGTTTCGGCGCAGTGCTGAACTCAACATCCGCAACCGAGGATACTCATATGCACCTGCACCCAACCACGAACCGGACCACTGAGGCGAACCATCACTTGCAGTTGCTGCGGGCAGGAGCTTGGGGGAAGCGCCTTCGGCGCCATCACGCGATTCCGCGACCTGTCGGCAGGGACCAAAGGCCTCGGGTCGGCATCCTTGAACTTGTGGCGCACGAGTTGCGAAATTCGTTGCTACCCCTACGCTTGGCGGCAGCACAACTCAATGCAGGCAATCTTGATGCCGTGCGGTTGTCCCGCCTAAGGCTTTCGATTGAGCAACAAATCGACGTCATGTCTCGAGTGATCGGCGACTTGCTGGACAAAGCCCGCGCTGACCACGGAAAGATCCGCTTGCAATGCGTCGACGTGGACCTGGCGGAATTGATTACCCGGGCTATTGGTGCATGCCGCCCTAGCGCAGCCCTGCGTGCACAGCATCTCGCGTTGCATCTCCCCGCCGAGCCGGGTCTTCATGTGCACGGCGATCCGATTCGCCTCTTGCAGATGATTGGAAACCTGCTGAGCAACGCATCCAAGTACACACCGCGAGGCGGCAAGATTTCAATGTCGGTCATGCTGTGTGCAGACTGGATCCAGATGACGGTGTCGGACAACGGGATCGGCATCCCGACGGACAGCCTTGGCAAGATATTCGATCCGTTCGTGCAAACGGACCTCGCCTTACGGTGTGACGGCAGTGGCCTGGGTATCGGCTTGTCACTGGTGCGCGAACTTGCAGAGGCTCACGGCGGAAGGGTCGCCGCTAGAAGCGCCGGACCAGGGTTGGGTAGCGCGTTCACAGTCATGCTTCCTGTCCCGGGTGCTCGAAAGCATGGCTTTCCAAAGCACGCAATTCACCTTGATCCCGCCTGAACCGAGCAATGAGTAGAGCTCAAACATCGCCTACGAGTCCTGCATCGGCGCCCAAGCTTGACCAGCCTTGCAGCGATCAGTTGCTCGCCTGGCGGCGAGGGGAGGAGAGCCGCGGTTCGGCACGCTTGTGCAGCTGGCTTATGGCGAACGGTGTCGGAAAAACTGAACCGCAACCCATGGCTCAGCACCCGAAGAAATATAGATCTAATTCAATAGGCGTAAAAGGTATAATGAAAGCGTCCGCGACATGTTTCCTTTGACTGGCGATTGACGCCAGTCGGAAGCTGATTGCGACCAGTGCATTTTTGGCCGGCACAGCAGCCGCTAACCGAGTTCAAGAATGCTCCCGTCGGGCGATTCAAGCCTGCAATACTGATTGAAGAACATTTCAAACAACGCCATTCCCATGGGCAAGTACGTCGTCTCGCCCGCGACACACCCGACCGACTGTGGCCGCTTTCGCGCCTCTTTCTCGGTTCGCCGTGCTCAGGACAACGGCCGTCACCGCCGTGTGTTCCGCTTCGAAACAACCTTTGCCTCTAACGACGCTGCTCGGTTGTTCGCCGTCACTCAGGGCTGGTTGCAGGCGTGCATGCCGCACCCCCCAGTGTGCTGACGATTTGGTCCCGCCAGATCCAGTCCAAAGGTCCTACTCGCTGCGGATGCCTCATTCGCAGATTCGAGATTCGCATCCTGAAGGTGCGCCAGTACTAAGAAAGGCTCGTCCATGAGCAGCAAGATCTACGTGGGTAACCTGCCCTACTCAGTGACCGATTCCAGCTTGAAGAGCAACTTTGCCGAGTTCGGCAGCGTGTCTTCTGCCAAAGTCATGATGGACCGCCAAACCGGCAGTTCCAAGGGCTTTGGGTTTGTGGAAATGGCTTCTGCGGAAGTTGCCCAGGCCGCTATCTCGGCCCTGCATGGCATGACCGTGGATGGACGCTCGATCGTCGTGACGCTGGCCCGCCCCCGCGAAGCAAGCACAGATTCGAACGGTTACAGCGCAGGTGGGTACACCGCAGCCAAGCGTTCGGATATTGGCTACGGCACGGGCGGCTACGGCGGTGGTCGCTACTGAACCAGCGGCTCCCCGCAATGACCGACTCTTCTGAGTCGGTTTTTTTTGCCCCGGCCATGCTGCTTGAAGACGGCGGAGAGGATGACTGGGCTTGCGTGCGCAGAGCGCATGAAGCTGCCGCAGAGCTGCGTGGCCAGTGACCGGATCTGGCCGGTATGTTGAAAAGGATGTTCAAGCCGATCTGCCCCAGCAACAGCGTGACCGGCAGCATGCCGAGGTGATCTGCATCAAGTCAGCCCCGCGACCCGTCGGGTTGGCTTGACGCGGCGCAAGCATTGCCAGCCGCAAGTCACTGAATATGCAGGGATCAACACTGAGGCGACAGCCGGCTGGGGATCCCTATGTACAAGCAGATACTCGTGCCGCTGGACGGCAGCCGCACTTCCGAACGCGGCTTGCGTGAGGCGATCAGCCTGGCGCGCAGCCTGGGCTCGCGCCTGAGCCTTCTGCATGTGATCGATGCCTATCCGATGTTCGACGAGCGCGCCGCCGCAGTCGCCTTCCTGCAGTCGATGGACCTGCTGCGCAGCCAGGGCAAGGAACTGATCGCCAAGGCGGCGCAGCAGGCTGAGGCACAGGGGCTGCCGGTGGCCTGTCAGCTGCGCGAAGCCATCGGTGAGCGTGCCGCCCATGTGATCGTCGAGGAAGCGGCCAAGCAGGGTTGCGACCTGATCGTGATGGGCACGCACGGACGCCGCGGCGTGAACCGCCTCCTCATGGGCAGCGACGCCGAGCTGGTGCTGCGCAATAGTGCGGTGCCGGTGCTGATGGTGCGTGATGCCGAGCCCGAGGCCAGATAGGGCCTCAGACCTTGCGCTCGCGTATCCGCGCGCCATCGGCAACCGCGGCGCCCGGATAGACGATCACCCGGGAGCCGGCGCCCACGCCGGCACGCAGCCAGGCCGAGCTGCCATTGCGCGCCGCCAGTTCCACCGGCGCGAGCCGCGCCCGCGCGCCATCGGCGACGAAGACCGCATAGGCGGGTGCAGCCCGGTCGTCCTTGGCCGGCAGCGGGAACACCGCGCTGACCGGCACCTGCAGCGCCTCGTCCTGCGCCAGCGTGACGATGCGCACACCGACACGGAAGCCATCGCCCAGCGCCTGCCACTGCTCGCGCGGGCTGTCGATGCTGACCAGCACCCGCACGCGCTGCTCTTCGACACCGAGTGCTGACACCTTGGTGAAGGCCGAGGGCTCGACCCGGCGCACATGGCCGAGCAACTGGCCGGAACCGCCCCAGTGTTCGATGCGCACCAGGCTGCCGGGTCGTGCGGCCAGCGCGTCGGTGGTTAGCAGCTCGGCAACGATTTCCAGCCGTCCGATATCGCCCAGCTCCAGCAGCGGCGTGCCGGCCACGACATTGGCCTCGCTGGCCTGCAGCACGCGCAACACCTGGCCCGCGATCGGCGAGCGGACCGGGAAGCCATTGCCACCACTGCCTTGCCGCAGCAGACTCAGCGCCGCACGTGACTGCTCGATCTCGTGCATCGCCACCTGCTGCTCTGCGGTGGCGGCCTCGACTTCCTTTTGTGCCGCCCTGGCGGCCAGCTGATCGCTCTCCAGCCGCGTCGCGGTGATGAAGCTTTGCTGGGCCAGCAGCTCGCTGCGGCGCGCCTCGCCCTGCGCCTGCTCCAGCGTCATGCGCGCGCGAGCAAGGCGGGCTGTCGCCGCTTGCGCGCCGGACTGCGCGGCCCCGAGCCGGGCGCGCAGCTCGCTCGTGCTGCGCTCGTCGAGCATCGCCGGCAGCGAGGGCGTCAGCAGCGCCACGCTGGCGTTCTCGGCCACCGCATCGCCCTCACGCAGCGTGATCCGCGACAGGCGTCCGGCCAGCGGCGCCGAGACCACATAGCGATCGGCCAGTCGGGTCTTGCCTTCCTCCTCGACCAGCAGTTCGAAGCGGCCTTGCGTCACCGGTGCCAACTCCACCTCGACCGCACGTGGCGCGAAGGCCCAGGCAGCCAGCAGCGCCAGAGCCACAACAGCGCCAGCCGAATAGATCCAAGTCCTGCGATTCACACAAAGCTCCTCATTCCCTTGTCTTCAGCGCCGACACCATGTCCAGCCGGTCGATGCGCCGCCGGACCACCAGCGCGCTGGCGCCCGCAGCCGCCAGCACCGCCAGCGCCGCCCAGCCATAGGTGCGCGGCCTGATCAGCACCGGAAAGAAAAACTGATCCGAGGCCAGTAGGCCCGCGACGCCGTGCACCAGGGTCCAGCCCAGCACCATACCCAGCGGTATCGCGACGGCGATTGCCAGGCCCAGCTCGCCCAGCAGCAGCCCGGAAACCTCAGCGCGCGTGAAGCCCAACACGCGCAGGCTGGCCAGCTCCCAACTGCGCTCGGCCAGCGCGATGCGTGCGTTGTTGTAGACAACGCCCACCGCGATCACCGCGGCGAACGCGGTCATGATGGTGCTCATGATGCGGATATTGCGCGCGCTCAGCTCCTGCATATTGCGCAGCATCGAGGCCTTGCTAAAGGCGCCGGCGACGCGTGGCAGGCCGCGCGTCGCATCGAGCAGGCGCGCCTCCGAACCGCGCTCCAGGCCCAGCACGAAGCCGGTGCTGACATCGTCCTCGCCGAGCGCGCGGTTCAGAGCACGCCGCTCCATGTAGGCGTTCAGGCCCATCATCTCCTGCACGGTCTTGTCCACCACGGCCTCGAAGACGCGCCCGCGCCCTTCCAGCACCTCCACGCGCACACGGTCGCCCGGTCGCAGCGCCAGTTTGTCGGCGAGGCGGTCGGTCAGAACCAGGCCGACGCCGTCGGGCCGGGTCTCGCGTGCATCGGCATCGATGATGCGATACAGCTGCGGCGCGGCCGGATAGCCGCGTATCAGCGTGCGCTCGCGGCGCGGCCCATTGACGAGGTTCACGTTGACGAAACGGGTCGACTCGACTGCCGTCACGCCCGGTAGCCGCGCCAGCTCGAGCCGCGCGCTGTCGGTCAGCGGATCGGCGGCCCACACCGTCACGTCGCTGCGCAGCGACAGGTTGAACTGCCGGTCGACGATGACCTCGATCGCATCGCGAAAGAAGTTGCCCAGCACGACGATGGCCACCGCTGCCGCCATGCCGGCGATCGACAGGCCGGTGCGCCAGGGCTGGCGCTCGATATTGCGCAGGATCATGCGCAGAGCGGGCGCGATGCCGCGGACGCCCAGCCGCTCCAGCAGCGTGCGCCGATAGCGGCCAGGCGCCGGCGGGCGCATCGCCTCGGCCGGGGCCAGCCGCACGGTGGCGGCAATGGTGTTGAGCGTGCCCAGCACCGCAGTCCCGAGGGTCAGCGACAGGCCGATCGCCAGCAGCTCCGGCGCGATATGGTGCTCGAAGCGCGGGAAGCGGAAGAAGTCCGCATAGAGCCCGGTCAATAGCGTGCCCAGCACCTTGCCCAGTCCCACGCCCAGCAGGAAGCCCACGCCGACGATCAGTATGACCAGCTTCAGGTAGTGAGCGGCCATCGCGCGGTTGGCATAGCCCAAGGCCTTCATTGCCGCGATCTGCTCGCGCTGCGTGGCCACCAGTCGCGACACGACCACATTCAGCAGGAAGGCCGCCACGCCCAGGAAGATCGTCGGCAGCACAGTGCCGAGCACACGCTGCTCCTTGATCTCGTTGTCCAGCATCAGATGCGAGCTCTGGTGCTCGCGGCCGATGGCCTGCTGGGCGCCGTAGCGCGTCAGGCGCTCCGTCACGGCATCAATCACTGCGCGTTCCTCGGCCTGCGGCGCGAGTTTGATCGCCACATGGTTGAACGCGCCTTCCATGTCGTAGGCCGCATCGAGCACGCGGCGGTCGACCCAGAATACGCCGAAGCTGCGCTGGTCCGGCATGCCCCACAGGCCGGCAAAGATGTACTCGGGCGACAGCGCCGTCCCGACCATCACCAGCGTGCGGCGCCGGCCGTTGATCAGCGCGCCGATGCGCGCGCCGGGCCTGAGCCCATGGGCGGTGGCGAAGGCCTCGGACACCAGGGCCGGGATGCTGCCGTCCGATGCGGCGTCGCGCGGCAGCCCGCCGCCAAGGCGCACGCTGACCCGGTTCATGCGCATGCCGTTGAGGGGGTCGATGCCGATCAACTGGCCGACGATGGGGTCCGACAGCCCGGGCAGGTCCACCCGCACGCCGAATTCGGTGCTTGGCTGCACGTCGGCGACGCCGGGCAGCTCGCGCAGCTGCGCGACCAGCGCATTTGGCGCGCGCTTGAGGCTAGCAAAGACATCGGCGAAGCGCCCCTGAGCATAGAAGTCGTCGCGCGCCTGCGCCAGCGAGTCGACCGCCGACAGGCTGGTGATGAAGCCGCCGATGCCGCTGGCCACGACCAGCGCAATCGTCAGCGCCTGGCTCCACATCAGGCGCAGGTCGCGCAAGAGCTTACGGTCCAGCGCCTTCACCAGGACAGCTCCGAGGCCCGGATGCGCTGGGCATTACGCACCACCTTCTGGATACGCCCGTCGCCCAGATGCACGATGCGGTCGGCCATGCCGGCGATGGCCGCGTTGTGCGTGATCACGATGGCCGTGGTGCCGAGGTCGGCGTTGATGCCCGCGATCACTTCCAGCACCAGCTTGCCGGTCTGGTAGTCCAGCGCGCCGGTCGGCTCATCGCACAGCAGCACATCGGGCCGCTTGACGATGGCGCGCGCGATCGCCACGCGCTGCTGCTCGCCGCCAGAGAGCTGGGCCGGGAAGTGGTCGCGCCGCGGCGTCAGACCGACCAGCTCGACGGCCTCGTCGATCGGCATCGGGTCGGCCGCGATGTCGGTCACGAGTGCAAGGTTCTCGCGCACCGTCAGGCTGGGGATCAGGTTGTAGAACTGGAAGACGAAACCGACATGCTTGCGCCGGTAGGCCGTCAGCGTGGCCTCGTCGGCACCGCTGAGCAACTGATCGCCGAAGCGGAGCTCGCCGCGCGTCGGCACGTCCAGGCCGCCGAGGATGTTCAACAGCGTGGACTTGCCGCTGCCCGAGGGCCCCAGCAGCACGATGAACTCGCCGCGGCGCACCTCCAGGTCGACGTCGCGCAGCGCCGTGACCTCCACCTCGCCGGTGAGATAGGTCTTGCTCAGGCCGCGGGCCAGGAAGACCGGGGCGGCATCGGCTGGAAGCGAAGGCTGCAACATGGATTGACTGTCTCAGCCGCAGGTCCAACGTGGCTTGACGGCCATCAAGTCTGCAGCGAAAGCGTCGCGGGAATCGGTTGCGGCAAGGCCTTCGCACGCGCCGTCGCTATTCGACGTTGATACGGCGGCTTCCTGCGGTCTCCTTCTTCGGCAGCGTCAGCGTCAGCACACCCTGCTCATAGCGCGCCTTCACCTTGGCCTCGTCGATCTCGCTGCCGAGCTGGAAGCTGCGCGACACCGAGCCGTAGTAGCGCTCCTCGTGCAGCAGTCGTTCACTGTCGGACTTCTTGTCGAACTGCTTGATCTCGGCGCGCAATGTCACGAGGTTGCGGTCGACGGTGACCTGGATGTCGTTCTTGTCGACCCCGGGCAATTCGGCCTGCACGGTGTAGGCCTCGGCCGCTTCTTTGACGTCGATCTTGATGCTGCCGGGGGCTGGCAAGGGGTCGCCGTGCAGGGGTTTGAGGTAGAAGCCGCCGGGGAGGCCGCGCAAGAATTCGTCGAAAAGGCTGCTGCTAGTGGTCAGTGCACTCATGATCAATCTCCATCAGCAAGAGAAAGTGGCCTGTCTTACCGGGCTCGATCAGCATCCGGCAAGACAGTATTCGTCCACACCCGGCCTCTTGTCATTGATGATGCGCAAGCTCGCAAGCGCTTTGCCGATGGTCCATCATGCCGGCCGCCTGGGCGGCGCAGGCCGGGTGGCCTCGGCGTCGGCGGGTGGGTTCAGTCGCCTCCAGAAATGCAGGACCTGGCCAGGCGCAGCATCGGCACGCAGTTTGATCGCTGAACTGCACCCGCCGGTCTTGACGCGGCTCAACCTTGAACGGCAGCCGCCTTGCTACCGTTGATTTGCGCGGATCGCGGCGAACAGGAGGCCAGATGGACATCGTCACCCAATCCCAGCTGAACACGCTACGGCAGGCGCTTGAGTCACGACTGTCCGTGCTGCGCTCCGAACTGAGTGGGGCCCGGCAGGCGCGCGCATTGGCGCAGGCAGGCCAGGAATCGAGCGACACAAAGGATCTCGCGGGCCGGCTGCAGCTCGATGAGCTTGACGAGTTACATGAGCAACGAGCACTGGATGAACTCGCCGCGAGCGAAGCCGCTCTGGCGCGTCTGGCGGCCGGCAGCTACGGCCACTGCGTCGACTGCGGCGCAGCGATCGCGCTGCCGCGTCTTAGGCTGCTACCGGCCACCCTGCGCTGCGCTGCCTGCCAGCACCTGCACGAGCATCGATCAGCCTAGGCACTCGACCATATCCAAGCTGAGGAGTGGAGATGGGAACGGCCGCTTGGTCCAAACACGGGTTGCGGTCGCCGAGCGCCGTAAAGTGGGCACGGATCGTCGCAATGAGCCTGCTGCCGCCGCTGATTGCGCTGGTGTTGCAGTGGAGCCTGTGGTCGGCGATCCGGCCCTATGTCTGGTTCCTGTTCTATCCAGCGGTGTTCGCCAGTTCCTGGTTCGGCGGCCGATGGGCTGGGATTCATTCGACCCTGGTCTCGACGCTGCTGGTCTGGTACCTTTTCATTGCGCCGGAGTATCAGTTCACCAAAGGACCTCACGCGCCGCTGCTGCCGGCGACGGTGTTCCTCACGATGGGCGCGGTGTTCAGCCTTTCGCATGAGCGGCTGCGGCGTAGCGAGCAGAGGAGCCGCGAGCTGTTCGACCTGTCCTCGGCGGTGTTCGACAGCACCTCCGAAGGCATCATCGTGACCGATGCTGAGGCCCGCATCGTGCGCGTCAATCAGGCCTTCACCGCCATCACCGGCTTCAGCGCCGACGAGGTGCTGGGCAAGACCCCGGCCGTCCAGAGGTCCGGCCGCCAGGACCAGCACTTCTACAGCCAGCTCTGGTCGACGCTGAAGGACACGGGCCAATGGCAAGGCGAGCTCTGGAACCGTCGCAAGTCCGGCGAACTGTTCCCGGTCTGGGAGAGCATCAGCGCGATCAGGGGTGCTACCGGCGGGATCACGGGCTATGTCTCCATCTTGACCGACATCACGAGGCTCAAGCAGGCCGAAGAGCGACTGCGCCACCTCGCCAACCACGACCCATTGACCGGCTTGCCGAACCGGCTGCTTTTCGCCAGCAGCATGCAGCAGTCGATCGAGCGGGCCAAGCGGCACCGCGAGCGGGTCGCGCTGATCTTCATCGATCTGGACCGGTTCAAGCTTGTCAATGATTCGATGGGCCATGCGGCCGGGGACAAGCTGTTGAAGGAAGTCGGCCGGCGGCTCAAGCGCACCGTCCGGGCCGAGGACGTGGTGTGCCGGCTCGGTGGCGACGAGTTCACTGTCGTGGTCGAGGAGATCGCCCGGGTGGATGATGTGGCCACACTAGCGCAGAAGATCATCGCCTCGCTGTCTACGCCAGTAACTATCGATGGCCGGCAACTGGTGGTATCCGCCAGCCTGGGCATCGCGCTCTACCCCGATGACGCTCAGAGCGTCGAAGAACTGAGCCGCGCCGCCGACGCAGCGATGTACCGGGCCAAGGAGCGCGGGCGCAGCACCTTCGAGTTCTACACCACGGAAATCAGCGACAGCGTGCACGAACAGCTGAGCATGGAGGTGGATCTGCGCGCCGCGCTGGAACGCGAGGAACTGGCGCTGCACTTCCAGCCCCAGTTCGATCCAACGACGATGAAGCTCAAGGGCGTGGAGGCATTGCTGCGCTGGCGCCACCCGATGCTGGGGCTGCTGATGCCGGATCGCTTCATCCAGATGGCGGAGCAGACCCATCTGATCAACGCGCTGGGCACCTGGGTGCTGCAGCGCGCCTGCGCCCAGCTGCGCGCATGGGTCGACGACGGATTCGAGCCGGTACGGATGGCCATCAACGTTTCGGGTCGCCAGGTCATCTACGACCACCTGGTGAGCTCGGTGGAGCGCGCGCTGGAGCAATATGCGCTGCAGGATATCGCCGGCTGCATCGAGCTCGAACTCACCGAAAGCGTGTTGCAGGCGGTCGGCCCGAGCACCGAGGTGCTGGACCGCATGCGCGCCATGGGTGTGCGCGTCGCGATCGACGACTTCGGTGTCGGCTATTCATCGCTCGGCCTGCTCAGGCATCTGCCAATTGATGCCTTGAAGATCGACCGCAGCTTTGTGCGGAACCTGCCAGCCGATGAGAACAGCGATGCCATCGTCCAGGCCGTAATCTCGATGGCGCACGCGCTGGGCCTCAAAGTGGTTGCGGAGGGCGTCGAGACTGAAGCGCAGCTGGATCGCCTGCGTGCCCTGGCCTGCGACGAGGTCCAGGGTTTCCTTTTGGGGGTGCCGATGCCGGCCAGCGAGATCCGCAAGCTTCTGAGCAAGGCAGATGCGACGCTACGAGTGGCGGGTCGGAGTTCGGGATGAAAAGCGCGTCCAACCAGGCTCGCTAACGCGGATTGCCCTAGCTCAATACCGCCACGTACTCAGGATGGGCGGCGGGACTGTGCAAAGCCGCAGGAGTCGCTATCTAGTGCTGAAGTGCCCCACAGCATCCATTGATTAACTATTGCAACCAGCCTAAGGACGACTTGCATCAAGCGGCCAAGCGATGCCCATAGAACGGCCGTTCCCGATCATCCAGCACCGCCTGCAACTCATCGAGCTTGCTCGGGTCCGGATTCAGCCACAGATCCAGATGCTCCGGCTTGATCGGGATGATGCAGCGGTAATGCCCCGCAGCCGCGACCTCAGGGGGCGGCTCATCGGTCACCCGTGCAAAGCTGTCGAGCTCTTCCTTGCCATCGGTCCAGTGCGCCCACAGCACCGCCGCTAGCATCTCCTGATGCCCGTTTCAAGGCACGCTGGAAGGTTTGGTCGTATAGATGATGACCGCGAGCGCCAACGCCGGCAAAGGCCCAGGGCGCTGACAACAGTACGAGCTATAGCAACAGCCAGATCAGCGGCAGTACGGTGCGGATCAATTCGGGTGTCGCCTTGTCCTTGTGGGAAGTGCGGTGGAAAAAAGCTGTGTGCATGGCGGGAGATGGCGTAATGCTACTTTCTTGATTCTCCGACTCCGCCAACAGTTGAAAAGCCTCCGCAGCGCAAGCTGCGAGGGCTTTGTTGTTTCTGGGCCGCCCCTTACCGCCAGGCGCGGGCCAGCGTTGCGACGGCGGACCGGATCTGTGCCTCGGTCACGCCGGCAAAACCCAGCAGCAGGCCGGCGCGCGCGCTGGCCGGCAGCACGGCGCCGACCTGGCGCAGCGGGCCCAGCTCGACGCCCTGGGCGTCTGCCAGGGCATGCAGGCGCTGCTCCTGCACGGCACTGTCCAGCGGCAGCAGCGCGTGCAGGCCGGCATCGACCGGCGCCAGCGGCAGCGCGGTGCCGAAGTGCTGTTGCCAGCTGCCCAGCAGCGCGTCGCGCCGGCGCTCGGCGGCGCGACGCACCCGGCGCACATGGCGCAGGAAGTGACCTTGCTCGATGAAGTCGGCCATCACGCTCTGATCGGCGATCGAGGCATGCCGGTCCAGCAGTGCGCGCAGCTTGGCCAGATTCGAGGCCCAGGCCGGCGGCGCCACCAGATAGCCCAGGCGCAGGCCCGGGAACAGCAGCTTGGAGAAGGTGCCGATATAGAGCGTGCGGCCGCTGCGGTCCAGGCTGGCCAGCGGCGCGAGGGGCACGCCGGTGTAGCGGTACTCGCCGTCGTAGTCGTCCTCCAGGATGTAGGCATCGTGGCGCTGCGCCCAGGCCAGCAGGTCCAGGCGCCGCTGCAAGCTCATCACCGCGCCGCTGGGAAACTGGTGCGAGGGCGAGACATAGGCCAGCCGGCAAGGCCCCAGCGCCTCCAGCGCGCCGACCTGCAGGCCCTGGGCATCGACCGGCACCGGCAAGACCCGACCCCCTTGCAGGGCCAGCGCCGCAGCGGCGGCGCGGTAGCCGGGCGACTCGATCGCGGCGCGCTCACCCGGCCCGAGCAGGGCCAGCGCGGCCAGCGCGATGGCCTGCTGAGAGCCACCGGTGATCAGCACCTGCTCGGCCGTGCAGCGCAGGCCGCGCGAATGGCTCAGGTAGCGGGCCACCATCTCGCGCAGGCGCGGCAGGCCGGCAGGGTCCGAGTAGCCCAGCGATTGCTGGCCGGCGCGGCGCCAGAAGCGCGCCTGCAGCCGGGCCCAGATCTCGGCCGGGAACAGGTCCAGCGCCGGCACGCCGTAGCGGAAGGCGCGCGGCGGCCCCTCGACCATGCGGGGCTGGCTGTAGCGCTGCAGATGCTGCCACAGCGCGGTGCCCGGCATGGCCTGCTGCGCTGCGACCCCGGCGGCCTGCGCAATAGCGTCGCCCGGCAGCCCGGCCACATAGCTGCCATCGCCGACGCGGGTCTGCAGAAAGCCCTCGGCCAGCAGCTGCTCATAGGCCCGCACCACGGTGTTGCGCGACACCCCCAGCGCGGTCGCCAGCTCGCGCGTGGTCGGCAGGCGCAGTGCGGCCGGCAGCTGGCCTTGCAGGATGCGTGTCTTCAGCTGCGCATGGATCTGGCGGGCCAGCGGCTGCCCCGCCAGCAGCTTCATGCCGGCCGGATCGAGAGCCAGGATTGGTGCCATGAAAATTCCGGATATTGGATCTTTGATCGTACCAAGCGATGCCCTAGAGTGAGGGCCATGTACACCCCCAAACACTTTGCACTGAGCGATCTGGCGCTGGCGCGCCGGCTGATCGATGAACAACCCTTCGCGATGCTGGTCGGCCCCGATGCGCAGGGGCAGAGTTTCGTGACCCATCTGCCGCTGTCCTGGGGGAGCGATGAAGAGGGCTGGTGGCTGGAGGGCCATATGGCGCGCGCCAATCCGCACTGGGCCTGGCTGGCCGCGCAGGGCCAGGTGCTGGCGGTGTTCAGCGGGCCGGACGGCTATATCTCACCGACGCACTACGAAACCCGGCTCAATGTGCCGACCTGGAACTACCTGGCCGTCCATGTGCACGGCGCGCTGCAGACCATCGACGAGGCCGCCGCCAAGGACGCGCTGCTCAAGCGCTTGATCGCCCGCCATGAGCCCGGCTATGCCGAGCAGTGGCGCGGCCTGCCCGAGGACTTCCAGCACAAGCTGCTGGGCGCCATCGTGGGCTTCCGCATCAGGGTGGAGCGCTGGGAGGCCAAGGCCAAGCTGAGCCAGAACCGCTCGGCGCTCGAGCGTGCGCGCATCATTGCCCACAGCGAGGCCGGCACGGCCAAGGAACGCGAACTGGCGCGGTGGATGCACCAACTGGGGCTGGGCGCATGAGCCGGCCGGACTGGACGATTCGGCCCCTGCAGGCCGCCGACCGTGCCGGCTGGGAACCGCTGGCGCGCGGCTACAAGGCCTTCTACGAGACCGAGCATGATGCCGAGACCTACGAACTGGCCTGGCAACGCCTGCTGGCCGGGCAGGAGGTCCACGGGCTGGCGGCGGTCGATGCAGACGGCCGGCTGCTGGGCCTGGCGCACTACCTGTTTCACACCAGCGTCTGGACCGGTTCGAGCTGCTATCTGCAGGACCTTTTTGTCGACCCGGATGCGCGCGGCCAGGGGGTGGCTGCGGACTTGATCGAGGCGGTGGCCGAGCGCGCCGCCGCGCAGGGCGCGACGCGCTACTACTGGCAGACCCAGGCCCACAATGCCAGGGCCCGCGCGCTCTATGACCGGGTGGCCCAGCATCGTGGCTTTGTGCGCTACGACTATCCGCTGGGCTGACGCGATCAGGGCTTGAGCTGCTCGGCCAGAAAGCGCTCCAGCAGGTCCAGCATTTCGTCATGGTTGCCGGTGAGCCGGTAGCCGTGGCCTTCGCCGTACTTGGCCAGCCAGAGCGGCTCATTGCCGGCACGCTGCAAGGCGCGGCGCATGCTCTCGGCCTGCTCCAGCGGCGTGCGGCGGTCATCGACGCCGGCGTAAATCATCACCTTGGATTTGATTCTGTCGGCCAGATGGACTGGCGAGACGGCCTGCAGCGCGGCGCGCTGCTGCTTGGGATCGCCCACCATCTCGACCCAGAACTCGCGCGCCCGCTCGTTGCTGGAGATGTCGCTCCAGCCCGAGTCCAGCAGCGCCGGCAGATCGCTGACCGGCAGGCCCGCCACGACGCAGCGGTAGCGCTCGGGCGCGCGCGCCGCCGCCATCAGGCTGGCATAGCCGCCGTAGCTGGCGCCCATGATGCACAGGCGCTGCGGGTCGGCATCGGCGCGCTGGAGCACGGCAGTCAGCACATCGTCCAGATCATCCTGCATGGCCAGGCCGAACTGGCCGCGCGAGGCTTGCAGCATGCGCTTGCCGAAGCCCAGGCTGCCGCGAAAGCTGGGCAGCACGACCAGATAACCGCGCGAGGCCAGCCAACGGGCCGTGGCCATGTCGCCGTGCTCGTCGCCCCAGACGGCACCGCGGTCCCAGGGGCCGCCGTGCACCAGCATCAGCACGGGCAGGGGTTGGCCTCTTGGCGCCTTTGCCGGCTTGAGCAGATACGCCAGCAGGGGCAGGCCGTCGCGGGCGCGCAGCTCCAGGATCTCGGTCCCCGGCACGCGTTCGCGTGCCAGCCCGGGGCGGCTGTTCAGCAGCTCGGTGAGCAGGCCTTGCCGGCTGTCCAGCAGATACCAGCGCATCACCTCGGTGTCTGAGCTGGAGCCCACCAGCACCCGATCGCCGGCGCTGAACTGCAGGATGTTGCTGCGGCCCGGCAGGGCCTTGTCGACCAGTGCCTGCACAGCCCGGCGACGCTCATCCATCCAGAGTTGCAGCGGGCGCTCGGCCGCGACGGCAAAGCCCAGCAGCTCGTGGGTGAGCTCATGATGCAGCTGCGCACCGACGGGCGATCCCAGCGCGTCAACGGCCACGTCGTAGCGCGGATGCTCGACCAGGACCTCGCCCCATTGCTGGCGCTGCGGGTCATATTCGCGCACGGACGTGGTGTCGCGGCCCGCATTGCTGGCGACCAGCAGCTTGCCGTCGGCCTCGATGCTCAGCGGCACGCTGACGTCGCCACGGCTGCCGCGATGGCGCCAGAGCTCGCGCCAGCTTCCGTCGCTGTCACGGTAGTGGCTGATCAGATCCAGCGAGTCGGCCTCCCGGCCGATCGCCACCCGCGGTTGAAGCTGCGCATCCAGCACCCAGCGGCCGATGCGCGGCGGGCGCTTGTCGGTCAGCAGTGTGCGTTTGCCGGTCAGCACGTTGAGGCGATAAAGATCGATGCTGTGCTCGTCCACATCGTTGCTGGCCACGATCAGCTCCTCATCGCTGCCCGGCACGCGTTGCTGCGGCCACATCTGCACCATCCGGCGCACGCCCGTGTTGGCCCATTCGCCGGCGGTCTGGAACAGGCGGCGCTGCTCCTTGCCGTCGCGGCCAACCACATAGAGACCACCGACATGGCTGCTGGTCTTGCGGCTTTGTCCCAGCTGGGTCAGCGAAAACACCAGGCGCGCGTCACTGAGCCAGATGAACTCGCCGACGTCGGCAAAAGGCACGGAGATTCGGGCGCTGAAACGGGCGCTGTCCAGATCGAGGATGGCCAGGTTGCGGCGGCGGTCTTCGCCGGGCACCAGAACGGCCACATAGCGGCCGCTGGGCGAGAGCTGGGCGGCGGCATAGTCGGGCGAGCGGAACACCTCGGCGCGGCTCAGCGGCTGAGCCTGGGCGACTGACCCTGCCAGGGCGGCGATCGTGAGCAGGGCAGTGCGGATCAGCGAGGGCATAGGGATAAGCAAGGCAGACATGAAAAAGCCCGCCGGTGAGGGCGGGCTATGGCGGAAGGCTAAGCGCTGCGTAGGACTTTACATGCCCGCGTAGTTCGGACCGCCCCCACCTTCGGGGGTGACCCACACGATGTTCTGCGTCGGGTCCTTGATGTCGCAGGTCTTGCAGTGCACGCAGTTCTGCGCGTTGATCTGCAGCCGGTCCTCGCCGGCATCGGTCTTGATGAACTCATAGACCCCGGCCGGGCAGTAGCGGCTCTCGGGGCCGGCGAACTTGGCCAGATTGATGGCCACCGGCACCGCGGCGTCCTTCAGCGTCAGGTGGGCCGGCTGGTCTTCCGCGTGGTTGGTGTTGGAGACGAAGACCGAGGAGAGTCGGTCGAAGGTCAGCTTGCCATCGGGTTTCGGGTAGGCGATCTTGCTCGACTCGGCGGCGGGGCGCAGATAGACATGGTCGGGCAGGGTGCGGTGGATGGTCCACGGCGGGCTCTTGATGCCCAGCTTCGGCAGGAACCACTGCTCGATGCCGGTCATCAGCGCGCCGACCGTGTTGCCCTTCTTGAACCACTGCTTGAAGTTGCGCGATTGGTTCAGCTCGGCGTGCAGCCAGCTCTGCTCGAAGGCGGCCGGGTAGGCGGCCAGCTCGTCGTGCGAGCGGCCGGCGCCCAGGGCCTCGAAGGCGGCTTCGGCGGCCAGCATGCCGGTCTTGATGGCCGCATGGCTGCCCTTGATGCGGGCCGCGTTCAGATAGCCGGCATCGCAGCCGACCAGGGCGCCGCCGGGGAACACGGTCTTGGGCAGGCTCAAGAGGCCGCCGGCCGTGATCGCGCGCGCGCCGTAGCTGATGCGCTTGCCGCCCTCCAGATGGGCGCGGATGCTGGGATGGGTCTTCCAGCGCTGCATTTCCTCGAAGGGCGAGAGCCAGGGGTTCTTGTAGTCGAGGCCGACGACAAAGCCCAGCGTGATCTTGTTGCCCTCCAGGTGGTAGAGGAAGCCGCCGCCATAGGTCTCGTTGTCCATCGGCCAGCCGGCGGTGTGCACGACCAGGCCGGGCTTGGCCTTGTCGGCCGGCACTTCCCACAGCTCCTTGATGCCGATCGCATAGCTCTGCGGGTCCTTGCCGGCGTCGAGCTGGTATTTGGCGATCAGCTGCTTGCCCAGATGGCCGCGCGAGCCCTCGGCAAAGATGGTGTACTTGCCCAGCAGCTCCATGCCCAGCTGGAACTCGCCGGTGGGCTCGCCGTCCTTGCCCACGCCCATATTGCCGGTGGCGATGCCGCGCACCTCGCCCTGCTCGCCATAGACGATCTCGGCGGCGGTGAAGCCGGGGAAGATCTCGACGCCCAGCGCCTCGGCCTGCTCGCCCAGCCATTTGCTGACCGCGCCCAGCGAGATCACATAGTTGCCGTGGTTGTGGAAGCACTCGGGGATCAGCCACTGCGGCGTGCTGGTGGCGCCGCTTTCGCTGAGGAACAGCACCTCGTCGCCGGTCACCGCCTGCTTCAGCGGGGCGCCGAGCTCCTGCCAGTTCGGGAACAGCTCGGTAATGGCGCGGGGGTCCATCACGGCGCCGGACAGGATGTGCGCGCCGGGCTCGGAACCCTTCTCCAGCACCACCACGGACAAGTCCTGACCCTTGGCGGCCGCCAGCTGCTTGAGCCGGATCGCGCTGGCCAGGCCGGCCGGGCCACCGCCCACCACGACCACGTCGTATTCCATGTTCTCGCGCGGACCGTACTGGGCCACAAGTTCTTCGCTCGTCATGCTTGTCCTTGGTTCTTTTGCTGGAGCCACGCGGGTGGCCGCGCACTGTTCGGGCCGCATTCTACTGGTGCGATTGAAAAATAGAACGATCGTGCTTTTCGGCTCTGGGCTGAGAGCTCTAGCGCGGCGCGGAAACCCCGTGTCACAGACCGGCAGCGCCAGGGCTGCGATCATGCGCAGCTCGATTCGTTTTCAAGGCCCCCATGCCCAGACATTCCGCTGTCCCGTCGCTGTTGTTGACCCTGCTGGCCGCTGCCAGCGCTCAACCGGCCTTGGCCGAGGCCGAGGCGCCGACCCTGGCCTATTGCGCCGCGATCGGTGCCCCGGCCGACCGGCTGGCCTGCTATGACAAGCTGGCGGGGCGGGCACCCGAGCTGCCCCCGGCCCCCGAGGCCGCGCCGACGGCCACGGCCGCTCCGTCCAGCTCCGAACTGGCCCCCAAGGGGGCGCTGAACGCCGCGCAAACGCGCAGCAGCTCCAGCCTGATGTCCAAGTTCTGGGAGCTCGACGCCGAGGACAAGCGCGGCACCTTCAACTTCGTCGGCTACAAGCCCAACTATGTGCTGCCCTTTCACTACACCAGCCGCATCAACCGCCAGCCGCAGTCGCCGACCCAGGCGGTCGTGGCGCAGCCAAACTACCGGCGCGAGGAGGCCAAGTTCCAGCTCTCGTTGCGCACCAAGCTGGCCCAGGACCTGATCTTGCCCGGCGGTGATCTGTGGGTGGCCTTCACCCAGCAGGCGATGTGGCAGATCTGGAATGGCAAGGACTCCAAGCCCTTTCGCAACAGCGATTACGAGCCCGAGGTGATTTATGTGCTGCCCACGCCCGAGGCCTGGCGCCAGCTGCCCTTCGGCTGGCAATGGCGCTATGCGCAGCTGGGCATCGCCCACCAGTCCAACGGCCAGTCCGATCCACTGTCGCGCAGCTGGAACCGCGTCAATCTCGGCGCCGGCTTCGAGCGCGGCGACTGGTCGCTGAGCACCCGGCTGACCCAGCGCCTCAACGAGCCGCTGGCCACCGACAACAACCCCGACCTGGTCAGCTACCGCGGCCGCGGCGAGTTTCAGCTGAACTGGGCCCATGGCAAGCACACCGCCTCGCTGCTCTATCGCAGCACGCTGAAGAACGTCAAGTACGGCGCGCTGCAGCTGGAATGGACCTACCCGGTCTTCGAGGACCAGCCCAACGGCCTGCGCTGGTATCTGCAGGCCTTCCGCGGCTATGGCGAAACGCTGACCGACTACAACTTCCGCCAGACCAGCATAGGTGCTGGGGTGAGCTTCATGCAGTTCTGAGCCGGCCGTGGCCTCATGTTTCCTGCCGTTGAGCCGAAAAGACGGTATACCCAGAGAGCGATTTGCCTCCCATCTGCCCAAGAGAACTCGATGAACACTGTTCAAAACCCCGCTTTTGCCGATCAAGGATTGCTGATGTTGCTTGAACAGGCCGGCGATGCCGAGCTCGATGCCCTGGACTTTGGTGTCATCGGTTTTGATGCTGAAGGGGTGGTCCGGCGCTACAACGCTTTTGAGTCCAAGGCCGCCGGCTTGTCGCCGGAGCGCGTGCTGGGGCATGCGCTGTTCACCGTGGTGGCGCCTTGCATGAACAACTTCATGGTGGCGCAGCGCTTCGAAGACGCGCAGCAGGCGAGCAGCGCGCTGGATGACGTGATCGACTATGTGCTGACCTTGCGGATGCGGCCCGTCAAGGTCAGGCTGCGCCTGCTGTCCAGCCCCGGCGCTGCACGGCGCTATGTGCTGGTCAACCGTGCCCCTTGAGCCTGCTCCCCTATGAGCACCTCCGTGATCGAGCAGGAGCACGAGGCGCTGCTGCAGTTTCTCTACATGGCGCCGATAGGCCTGCTGCAACTGCGCCCTGACGGCGAGATTCTGCTGATCAATCCACTCTCCGCACAGCTGCTGATGCCGCTGTCGCGCGACGGCGCGCTGGCCAATCTCTTCACCGCGCTGGCCGATGTGGCGCCGGACCTGCGCCACCGCGTGGCCGACTTTCAGGGCTCGCACGGCATGATTGTCGAGGCGCAGCAGCTGCAGGTGGCCCCAGCCGGCTCGGGGCATGCCGAACCGCAGCTGCTGTCTCTGAGCCTGCTCAAGCTCGATGACGAGCGCTTGATGGCCGTGCTCAACGACGTGACCCAGTCCGTCAGGCGCGAGCGCGAACTGCGCCAGAGCCAGGCCTGGATCAACACCATCGTCAGCGGCATCACCGACTATGCGCTGCTGCCACTGGACGAGCAGGGGGCTGTGCAAGCCTGGAACCCCAGCGTCGGACGGGTGACCGGGTTTGCGGCCGAGGCCTCGTTAGGACGCGGCTACGCGGTCTTCTATCCGCCCGATGACCTGTCGCCGGCACGGATGCAGGATCGTCTGCATGAGGCCGACCGCAGCGGCTGGAGTCTGGACGAGGGCTGGCGGCTGCGTGCCGACGGCTCGCGCTTCTGGGGCAGCTGCCTGATCGCGCCGCTGCATGAGGGTGCCGACGAGGCCGGCGCGCCGCGCGGCTACAGCCTGATCATCCGCGACATCTCCGACCGCCGCGAGGCTCATGAGGCCTTGCGCCGCTCGATCTTCTGCGACCACCTGACGGGCCTGGCCAACCGTCGGGCCTTCTTCGAGGCCGCCGAGATCGAGTTGCAGCGCTGGGCCCGGCAGCCGCGCCCATTGTCGCTGGTGATGATCGATGCTGATCATTTCAAGCAGATCAATGACCGCCATGGCCATGCCGCCGGCGACGCGGTGCTGCGCCATCTGGCAGTGGCGCTGGGCGCCTGCTCGCGCTCGCTCGATGTGGTGGCCCGGGTCGGCGGCGAGGAGTTCATCCTGCTGCTGCCGGACACCACGATCGACGGCGCCGAGGCTCTGGCATCGCGCCTGTGCCAAAGCATTGCGGAGCGGCCGGTCGAGATCGACGGACACTGCGTCCGCTACACCGTCAGTGCCGGCGTGGCCCAGATGCAGGCCGGTGTGGCCGGTCTGGATGCACTGATCAAGCGCGCCGACGCCGCGCTCTACCAGGCCAAGGCGCTTGGCCGAAACCGGGCGCAGCGCTGGCATGGCAGCGCCGCCCCCAGCGAGTTGGAGACCGGCCTATGAAGCCGGAGGCCGGCGCCTACGAGGCCTTGATCCAGTTTCTCTACCAGTCGCCGATCGGCCTGCTGCAGGCGCGGCCGGATGGCGAGATCATGATGGCCAACCCGATGTCCGCGCAGCTGCTGATGCCGGTGGCGCCCGGCGGCAATCTGCTCAATCTCTTCGATGCCTTGCAGACCGTGGCGCCCGAGCTGCGTGCGCAGACGGCCGCGCTGGGCGAATCGAACGGCGTGATCTGCGAGGCACTGCGGGTGCCGGTGGCGCACCCGCGCAGCCCGGTCAAGGCGCTGGACATCCGCCTGCTCAAGCTCGATGCCGACACCTTGATCGCCAGCGTCAGCGATGCGACGGCGGCGGCGCTGGACGAGCAGCAGCGGGTGGCCTCGCAACTGCGCGATGCCACCCGCACCGACAGCCTGACCCTGATTCCGAACCGCGCGGTCGCGCTCGAGCGCATCGAGCAGGCCTTGCTGCATGCGCGGTCCGATGCGACCTATCAGTTCGCGCTGCTCTTCATCAATATCGACCGCTTCAATCGCGTCAATGCCAGCCTGGGCCCCGGTGTCGGCGACGAGCTGCTGCGCCTGATCGCCGAGCGGCTGAGCAGCACGGTGCGGCTGGGCGATGTGGTAGTCAGCGGCATCGCGGTGCCGTCGCACACCCAGACCGCCGCCCGGCTGGGTAGTGACGAGTTTGTCGTCGTGCTTGAGGGCCTGCGCCGCGCCGACGATGTGCACGGCGTCGCGCAGCGCCTGCTTGATGCGCTGGCCAAGCCCTATGGCATCGCCCACGAGCAACTGCATCTGAGCGCCAGCATGGGCGTGGTGCTGCGGGCCCAGGCAGAGGGTGATGCCGATGCGGTGCTGCAGGACGCCAGCACCGCGATGCGGGTGGCCAAGCGTGCGGGCGGCGCCCGCTACTGTGTGTTCGAACCGCAGATGAAACAGCGCGCGGCGCGGCGCGGCCAGGTCGAGAGCGATCTGCGTCGGGCGCTGGCACAGGGCGAGCTGTTTGTGGTCTATCAACCGCTGGTCGATCTGGTCGGCGGGGCTTGCAGCGGGGTCGAGGCGCTGGTGCGCTGGCAGCACCCGGCGCGCGGCCTGGTGCCGCCGGTCGAGTTCATCGACGTGGCCGAGGAGACCGGCCTGATCGCGCCGCTGGGCGCTTTTGTGCTGGACACGGCCTGCCGGCAGTTCGCCACCTGGCAGCGCCAGCTCGGAGACGGCGCGCCGCAGATCCTCTCGGTCAATCTGTCGCGTGCGCAGCTGGCCGATGCCGACTTGCCCGAGCTGGTAGCCCGCTCGCTGGCCGACAGCGGCCTGGCGGCACGGCATTTGCAACTGGAGATCACCGAGAGCCTGGCCGCGCAGGGCGAGTCGGTGCAGCGCATGCTGCATCGGCTCAAGGCCCTGGGCATAGGCTTGGCGCTGGACGACTTCGGCACCGGCTACTCCTCGCTGGCCAGCCTGCACCTGTTGCCGGTCGATGTGGTCAAGATCGACCGCTCCTTCGTCAGCCAGGCCGAGACCAGCGCCCACCACCGTGTGCTGATCGAGGCGACTGTGCGGGTGGCGCGCAGCCTGGGCATGCGCACGGTGGCCGAGGGTGTCGAGACCGCCGGGCAGGCGGACATCCTGGCGGTGCTGGAGTGCGACAAGGGCCAGGGCTATCTCTATGCCCGGCCGCTGCCGGCCGAGCAGGCACAGGACTGGATCATCGAGCACCTGCGCTGACAGACCGTCGCTGAGTCCGATCATGACCGGCGCGCATGCTATCGTTTCCTCCAGCAGTTTTCCGAGGACGAGACCATGAGCTACAGCATTGACTTATCGGGCCGTGTGGCCCTGGTGACCGGCGCCTCCAGCGGCCTGGGCGCGCAGTTCGCCAAGACCCTGGCCAAGGCCGGCGCCGGGGTGGTGCTGGCCGGTCGGCGACTGGACCGGCTCAAGGCCTTGCGCGCCGAGATCGAGGCAGCCGGCGGCGACGCCCATGTCGTGACCCTGGACGTCACCGACCTGGACAGCATCAAGTCGGCGGTCGCCCATGCCGAGACCGAGGTCGGCACGCTGGACATCCTGATCAACAACTCCGGCGTCAGCACGACGCAGAAGCTGGTCGATGTCGGCGCCGACGACTACGACTTCGTGATGGACACCAATGTGCGCGGCGCCTTCTTCGTCGCGCAGGAGGTCGGCAAGCGCATGCTGGCGCGGGCCCGCGGTTCGGCGCCGGGCACCTTCATCGGCGGGCGCATCGTCAATATCGCGTCGATGGCCGGCCTGCGGGTGCTCAGCCAGATCGGCGTCTACTCGATGAGCAAGGCCGCCGTGATCCACATGACCAAGGCGATGGCGCTGGAGTGGGGCAAGTACGGCATCAATGTCAACGCGATCTGCCCCGGCTATATCGACACCGAGATCAACCACCACCACTGGACCACTGACGGCGGCAAGAAGCTGATCGACCTGCTGCCGCGCAAGCGCGTCGGCCATCCGCAGGACCTCGACACCTCGCTGCTGATGCTGTGCGCCAACGAGAGCCATTTCATCAACGGGGCCGTGATCCAGGCCGACGATGGCTTCGGAGTCTGAGCGCATGTCGACACTGCGAGACCTGACCCCTTTGGAGGCCCGCGTACTGGCCGTGCTGGTCGAGAAGGAGCATACGGTGCCGGACAGCTACCCGCTGTCCGTCAACGCGCTGACCCTGGGCTGCAACCAGAAGACCGCGCGCGACCCGGTGATGAATGCCTCCGAGTCCGAGGTGCTGCAGGCGCTCGATGAGCTCAAGGCCATGCACCTGATCAACACCGTCAGCGGCAGCCGCGTCGTGCGCTTCGAGCACAACGCCGCGCGCGTGCTGGGTGTGCCCGGCGCGGCGCTGGCCATTCTGACCCTGTTGATGCTGCGCGGCCCGCTGACCGCCGCCGAGCTGCGCCTGTACACCGAGCGCCTGCACCGCTTTGCCGACATCTCCTCGGTCGAGGGCTTTCTCGATGAACTGGCCAGCCGCGAGCCTCAGCCCTATGTGATCAAGCTGGCGCGTGCCCCGGGGGCGCGCGAGTCGCGCTGGGCCCATCTGCTGAGCGGGCCGGTGGCGCAGGATGCCTACAGCGGCGGAGCAGCGGCACCGGCGCTGCCGCGCGAGCAGGAGATCGAGGCCTTGCGCGCCGAGCAGCTGCGCCTGCGGGCCGAGGTCGAGGCCTTGACGGCCCTGGTCCACCGCATGGCCGCCGAGCTGGGCATCGCGGCCTGACGCCGCCTTTTCACTTCACATAGCTCAGCGGCAGCGCCGTCGTCAGCTTCAGCTCCTCCATCGCGAAGCTGGAGCTGACGTCGTGCAGCTCGGTGCCGGCGATCAGGCGCTTGTAGACCGCGTCGTAGGCCGCGATGTCGGGCACGACCACGCGCAGCAGATAGTCGACATCGCCGCTCATCCGGTAGAACTCGACCACCTCGGGAATCGCCTGGATGGTGGCGCGAAAGCGCTCGAACCACTCCTGGCTGTGGATGCTGGTGCGCACCGAGACGAAGACGGTGACGCCCACATTGATCTTGCGCGCGTCCAGCAGGGCCACCTGGCGGGTGATCACGCCGGCTTCCTTCAGGCGCTGGATGCGCCGCCAGCAGGGCGTGGTCGACAGGCCCACCTGGGCGGCGATCTGCGCCACCTGCTGCTCGGCGTCCTGCTGCAGCAGTTCAAGAATTTTCAGATCCAGGGAATCCAATTTCATAATTATTCTCTGTTGAGAAATGGGATTGCATAACAAGACCGGAGAACGGTCAACAACGAACGTTGTTTCCGGCCCCGGCCGCGCAGAATTCCGGGCATCAGCAAAGCCAGCGGTGCCCCGCGCCCGATCCCATGGAAATCTATCTCGATGCCAATGCCACCACGCCGGTGCTGCCCCAGGCCCGCGACGCCGCGCTGGCGGCGATGGCCGATGACTTCGGCAACCCCAGCAGCGTCCACAGCACCGGGCTGAAGGCCCGCGCGCTGATGGACGCGGTGCGCGCGCAGGCGCGGCGGGTGCTGGGCGCACCCAGCGGCCAACTGCTCTTCGTCAGCGGCGCGACCGAGGGCATACAGACGGCGGTGCTGTCGGCGCTGAACGCCTTGCGGGCCCGGCGCGATGCCGGACAGTTCGTTCCCGATCTGCTGCTGTATGGCGCCACCGAGCACAAGGCCGTGCCCGAGGCGCTGAAGCACTGGAACGCGTTGCTGGGCCTGAACTTTGTCGTGCAGGCGATTCCGGTCGGCCGCGATGGCCGCCACGATCTGGACTGGCTGCGTGCCCAGGCGCCGCGCGCCGGCCTGGTCTGCACCATGGCCGCCAATAACGAGACCGGCGTCATCAGCGATCTGGACGGCATCGCAGCCGCGCTGGCCGACAGCCCGGCGCTGTGGCTGGTGGACAGCGTGCAGGCCCTGGGCAAGCTGGGCCTGGACCTGGCCGCGCGCCGTATCGACTACGCGCCGTTCTCGGGCCACAAGCTCTATGCGCCCAAGGGCATAGGCCTGCTCTATGTGCGCGAAGGCGCGCCGCTGACGCCCCTGATGGCCGGCGGCGGCCAGGAGGGCGCGCAGCGCGCGGGCACCGAGAATGTGTCGGGCATTGCCGCGCTGGGCGCGGTGCTGGCGGCGCTGGATGAGGGCAAGACCTTCAAGCACCATGCCGTGCTGGCCGGCTACCGCGAGCGCCTCGCCGACGCGCTGCGGCAGGCCTTTCCCGGCCTGGTCTTCAATGCGCCGCCGGATCTGTGCCTGCCCACCACGCTGAACTTCGCGGTGCCGGGCCTGAGCGCCAAGCTGCTGCTGGACCTGTTCGACGCTGCCGAGATCCGCGTCAGCGGCGGCTCGGCCTGCGGCGCCGCGAAGGCCCAGCCCAGCTATGTGCTGGAGGCCATGGGATTGCCCGACTGGCAGACGGCCTCGGCGGTGCGCCTGTCCTTCGGCCCGGCCACCGAGCCCGAGTTCATCGCCCAGGCCTGCGAGCGCATCCGCGCCTGCGGCGAGTCCCTGCGCCAATGCAGCGCCGGCCCGCGCCCGCTGCATCCGGTGCTGTCGCTGGAGGGCGGTGATGCGCAGGAGCAGCGGTCGGAGCTGGACGCCGCCGCCGTGCGGGCCCTGCTGCAGCAGCACCCCGAGCTGCTGCTGGTCGATGTGCGCGAGCCTTATGAGCAGCGCATGGGCCTCAGCCTCGATCTCGGCACGGCCTTACCCTGCCAGGCCGTGCCGCTGTCGGCGCTGCCCGAGGCGCTGCCCGGCTGGCTGGCCCTGCCGGCCGGGACGCCGCTGCTGTTCTTCTGCCGCAGCGGCAAGCGCAGCGCCCAGGCCGCGAGGGCGCTGCGGCGGCTGGGCCGCGACCAGGCCTTCAGCCTGGCTGGCGGCCTGGCGCTGTGGCCCGCTCAGCGGAAGCTGTAGCTCAGGCTTGCAAACCAGGTCCGGCCGCGCGGGTCGGTGTAGGTCGGGTCATAGGTGGACAGGAAGTAGTAGGACTGGTTGCTGAACGGCGGGTCGGTGTTCAGCAGGTTCAGCAGGCCGGCGCGCAGCTTCAGGTCCTTGCTGATCGCGTAACTGCCGCTCAGGTCCCACAGCGCATAGGCCTTGACCTTGCGCGGCTGGGTGTCCGGCAGGTAGCTGTCGTCGGTATGGGCCGAGAAGTAGCTATTGCCCAGGGTCAGGCTGGCGGGGCCGAGGTCCCAGTCCAGCGACAGGCGATGGCGCCAGCGCTGGATGGTCTGGTCCTGCAGGAAGCGGCCGGCGTTCTCGATGAAGGGCTCGGTCTTGCCGAACTGGCGCTTGTACTCGATCACATAGGTGCCGCTGAAGTTCACACCGAAGCGGCCGGCTGCCGTGCTGGCCGAGCGCCAGCGGCCTTCGAAGTCCAGACCCGAGGTCTTCAGGCCGCCCTGGTTTTCCTTGCGCAGTATCAGGGTCGGGAAATCGTCGATCGGATCGCGTTTGATATAGGCGGCATAGCGATCCGGATTCTCCAGGATGATCTTGCCGGACAGGTCGCTGATCACATCGGTCTTCTTGATATGCCAGTAGTCGACGCTGACGCTGGTGTCGCGCAGCGGCTCGAACACCAGGCCCAGCGAGAACTGCTTGCTCTTCTCGGGCTTCAGATCGGGGTTGGCGACCTTCTCGGTGGGGTACTGCTCGAAGGAGTCGAAGACGCCGTCATACAGGAAGGCGGCGCTGGTGCCGTAGGAGGTCGGGCGGTAGAGCTCGCTGAAGCTCGGCGCCCGGAAGCCGGTGCCGGCCGAGGCGCGCACCAGCAGCTCCTTGTTCGGCTGCCAGCGCAGGCCCAGCTTGGGATTCACCGAGCTGCCGACGCGCTGGTAGTGGTCGGCGCGCAGCGCGGCCTGGATCTCCAGGGTCTTGCTGTAGGGCGCGCTGATCTCGGCATAGGCCGAGCTGATATTGCGGCCGTTGCTGGTGGCGACGAGGGCCGGGTTGGTGCCGCTGCCGTCACGGTCGCCGCCGATGTTGTTGCTGACCAGCAGGGCCGAGGGCGTGAACTTCTGGGTCTCGCGGCGCAGCTCGGCGCCGAAGGCCACGCCGATATCGCCGCCGTCAAGCTGGCCGAGGGTGCCGGTGATCTTGGCGTCGAGGCCCGAGGTCGTGCCCTCGCTGCGGCGTGCCGCATCGTCGATGCGCAGCGACTGGATCAGCGCCTGGCTGGCGGCCGGGCTGGGACCAAAGGGGTTGATCTGGCCGCCGCGCACGGCCGCTACCAGCTCATTGAACTTGAAGTAGCCGTTGACATAGCGGTCCTCGACCTTGTTGAGCGCATGGCTGGCGCCCACCGTGTAGTCCCAGCTGCCGAAGGTGCCGGTGGTGCCGACGACGACGCGATTGGCTTCGCTGGTCACCTCGCTGCTGCGGTTGCCCAGCTCGGTGGCGCGAAAGCGCACTTCGAAGCTGCTCGGGTGGTTGACCGGATTGGGCAGGAAGGCGTTGACCGCGCTCCAGTTGACCCCGGAGAGCGTGGTCGGGTTGGGCGACAGCACATACAGCGTCTCGGCCCGCGCCAGCATCAGCTCGGCAAAGACCTGCTGGCCGCCGCCCAGATCGGCGATGCCGCGGCTGAGGAAGGCGATCTTGTCGGACTTGGGATAGATCTCGGTATCGGCCATGTAGTCATAGCCGCAGGCCTGGGTGCCGACCAGCTCGGTGTAGACCGAGGCGGGCGGATTGCAGCCCGGTGCGAACAGATTGAGCGTGCGCTGGTTGTAGGGCTGGCCGTTGAAGCGGTAGCCGGCGGCGTTGATCGCGGCCAGCTGGGCGTTGCGGGTGGCGGCCGTGCCCGACAGTCGGATATTGCCGGGGAAAGGGCGGCTCGACAGGTAGTAGGGCACGGTCTCGGCCAGCGGACGGTCCTGGATGAAGTCGCGCTGGGTGCTGCGCAGCGCGTCGAGCTTCTGGATGTCCAGCGTCGCGAAGACATTGAAACGGTCGCGGTTGAGGTCGCCGACGCCGCCGCTCAAGGTCACGGTGCGCTTGCCGGCCCCGCCGTCCTGGGTGTCGGCCACATAGGCGCTGATATCGACGCCGCGATAGTCCTGGCGGGTGATGAAGTTGATCACGCCGCCGATCGCATCGGTGCCGTAGATGGCCGAGGCGCCGTCCTTCAGAATCTCGACGCGCTGGATCGCGCCGGCCGGGATGCTGTTGAGATCGACGCCGGCGCTGTCGCCGGGCGAGGCGAAGTTGGCCAGGCGGCGGCCGTTCAGCAGCACCAGGGTGCTGGAGACGCCGATGCCGCGCAGATTGGCGCCGTTGAAGCCGCGCTGGCCGCCGGTGTTGTCGGTGATGGAGGCGCCGTCGCCGAGATTGGCGGCGCTGGCGCTGATGTTCTTCAGCAGCTCGGCGGCGGTGGTGACGCCGCTCTTGTCGATGTCGTCACGCTTGATGGTCTGCACCGGCAACGCGGTCTCGCCGTCGATGCGCTTGATGCTGGAGCCGGTGATCTCGACGCGCTCGAGCTTGGCCTCCTGCGCCAGCGCGGCGCTGCTGAGCAGCAACAGGCTGGCCTGGGCCAGCAGATGAAGTTGGGGGCGGCGGAAGCGGGGCATGGACATGGAAAGCCTCTTTGGCGAACGGTGGAGGGAGCCGGCCCGGGACTGCAGGCCTTGAGGCGACTCTAGAAGTCGGCCGCAAGTCGCGGGGATGGGGTTTTGGCGGGGCGGTCGCTTGTGCGCAAGTCCTCGTCGCTTGCGTGCAAGCCCTTGTTGCGCCGTCGCCCCCGGCCTGCTGCGCTCTTGCGTGAATGCGACATGCAGTTGCGGCCTGGGCGCAGCGAGGGCTTTTCCAGGGCCTTACCCGCTGGCCGGGCGCGGCGACGGCTGACAAGATGGCAGCCATCGACCACAAGACCGACGCTCCATGCCTTTCTTGAAACTGTTTCTGCTGCTGGCCGCGCTGCTGCAGGCCGGCCCTGCCAGCGCCCAGACCGCCATCGCGATCGGCGGCGCGCTGAAATTCGACAACGACGCGGTCTGGAAGCGCATCGTCGACGAGGCCGGCGGCCCCGGTGCGCGCTTCGCGGTGTTCGCCACCGCCGCCGGCAACCCCGAGCGCAGCGCCCGCCAGATCATCGAGGCGCTGAACCGCCACGGCGCGCAGGCCGAGCACATCCCGGTCGCCCCGCGCCTGAAGGGCGAGGACCTGCAGGCCCGCCTTCATGACCCGTCGCTGATCGCCCGGGTGCGCGAGTCGCGCGGCGTCTATTTCTCCGGCGGTGCCCAGGAGCTGATCGTCGACACCTTGCAGCCCGGTGGCCGACCCACCGAGATGCTCAAGGCGATCTGGTCGGTGTTCGAGCGCGGCGGCGTCGTGGCCGGCAGCAGCGCCGGCGCAGCCATCATGAGCCGCACGATGTTCCGCGATGCACAGGACACGCTGAAGGTGCTGAAGGGCCAGCTGCGCGAGGGCATAGAGACCGACCGCGGCCTGGGCTTTGTCGGCCCGGATCTCTTCATCGACCAGCACTTTCTCAAGCGCGGCCGCTTCGGCCGCATGCTGCCGCTGATGCAGGCTCAGGGCTACCGGCTGGGCCTCGGTGTCGAGGAGAACAGCGCCGCCATCATCCGCGGCGGCGAGATCGAGGTGATAGGCGCCAAGGGCGCGCTGCTGGTGGACCTGGGCCAGGCCAGGCATGACGCCAAGCTCGCGGCCTTCAATGTGCGCGGAGCCAGCCTGAGCTATCTGGACCGCGGGGATCGCCACTCGCTGAAGAGCGGCGTGACAACGCCCTCGCCGCAGAAGGCCAAGGACCTCTTCATCGACCCGCATGCCACCGGCTTCAAGCCCTATTTCAAGAGCGTGCCTTTCTATCCCGACATGCTGGGCGACACCACCATCGTCAACGCGATGGGCCAGCTGCTGGACAGCCCGGCGAGCGAGGCCCGTGGCCTGGCCTTCAGCGGCCAGCCGCTGGCCGACGATGCCAAGCCCGACCTGGCCTTCGAGTTCCGGCTCTACAAAGGCCCCGACACCCGGGGCTGGTTCACCGGCGCCTTTGGCGGCGAGGACTACACCGTGGTCCGCATGCAGCTGGATGTGCTGCCGGTGCAGATCAGGCGACCTTTTTACCTGCCGATGAACGCGCCCACCCCCTGAGCCGCGAGGAGTTCCCGATGTTGCATGGATACGGCGCCAGCCTTGCCGAGGGCGCCCTGATGACGCTCGTGCTCGCACTGGCCTCGCTGGGCGTGGCCCTGGCCCTGGGCCTGCTGGGCGCGCTGGCCAAGCTCTCGCGCAGCCGGCTGCTGCGCGGCCTGGCCCAGAGCTACACGACGACGATACGGGCGGTGCCCGATCTGCTGCTGATGCTGCTGGTCTTCTTCGGCGGCCAGGCCCTGATCAACGAGATCGCGCTGCGCCTGGGCCACGAGGACTACATCGACATCAATCCCTTCGTGGCCGGCGTGGCCACCATCGGTTTCATTTTCGGCGCCTACCTGACCGAGACGTTTCGCGGCGCTTTCATGGCCGTGCCGCCGGGCCAGCGCGAGGCGGCCCAGGCCTTCGGCATGGGCGCGTGGCGGGTGTTCTCGCGCATCGTCGCGCCGCAGATGCTGCGCCATGCGCTGCCGGCGCTGGCCAACAACTGGCTGGTGCTGCTCAAGAGCACGGCCATCGTCTCGGTGATCGGCCTGACCGATCTGATGCACCGCGCCGGTCTCGCGGCCGGTGCCACCCGCGAGCCCTTTCTGTTCTACGGCACGGCGGCCCTGGTCTATCTGGCCTTCACCAGTGTCTCGGAGCTGGGTTTTGCGCGCCTGTCGCGGCGCCTGGCCATCGGCGCCAAGGGGAGCCGGCTATGAACTGGGATCTGGTTGCCGAGGCGCTGCCGCTGTATCTGCAGGGCGCCGTCACCACCTTCAAGTTGCTGCTGCTGGCCCTGCTGCTGGGGCTGGTCTGTGCCGTGCCGCTGGCGCTGCTGCGGGCCTTGCCCTCGCCGTGGCTGAGCCGGCCGGTGTTTGCCTTCACCTACTGCATCCGCGGCACGCCGCTGCTGGTACAGCTCTTCCTGCTGTACTACGGCCTGGCCCAGTTCGAGGCGGTGCGCGCGAGTGTGGCCTGGCCCTGGCTCAGCTCGGCCTGGTTCTGCGCGGTGGCAGCCTTCGCGATCAATACCTGCGCCTACACGACCGAGATCATCGCCGGCGCGATCCGCGCCTTGCCTGCCGGCGAGATCGAGGCGGCCTATGCGATGGGCCTGAGCCGGGCCCAGATGCTGCGCCGTGTGGCCCTGCCCAGCGCGCTGCGCCGCGCGCTGCCGGCCTATGGCAACGAGATCGTGATGATGCTGCACGGCACCTCGCTGGCCAGCATCGTCACCTTGGCCGACCTGACCGGCGTGGCGCGCCAGTTCAACGCCACCCACTATCTGCCCTTCGAGGCCTATCTGACGGCCGGTGCCTTCTATCTGCTGATCACCCTGGCCCTGGTCGGCCTGCTGCGCGCTGCCGAGCAGCGCTGGCTGCAGCCGATGCTGGCCCGTTGAACCGATGCAAACCCTTCACCATGTGATCGAGCTGGGCACGCCCGGCACCCGGCGCGAGCTGCTGAGCCTGCATTACGGCCCCGATCAGGAGCGCAGCGGCCGCAAGGCCGTGTTGCAGGCCTCGCTGCATGCCGACGAGGTGCCCGGCATGCTGGTGGCTCATCATCTGCGCCAGATGCTGCAGCGCCTTGAGGACGCTGGGTCGCTGCGTGGCGAGATCGTGCTGCTGCCGGCCGCCAATCCGATCGGCCTGTCGCAATGGCAGCAACTCGCCCACCAGGGCCGCTTCGATGCCAACTCGGGCGAGAACTTCAACCGCCACTATGCCGACCTGAGCCGCCAGGCCGCCGAGCGCGCCGCGCCGCGGCTGACGCAAGACCCGACCCTCAACACGGCCGTGCTGCGCCAGGCCTTGCGCGAGAGCCTGGCGGCGCTGCCGGTCAGCAGCGAGCTGCAAAGCCTGCGCAAGATCCTGCTGGGCCTGGCGATCGATGCCGATGTGGTGCTGGACCTGCACTGCGACTGCGAGGCCGTGCTGCATCTGTACAGCGCCACGCCGCTGTGGCCGCAGGCCGAGCGCCTGGCCCGCCATCTGGGCGTGAGCCTGAGCCTGCTGGCCAATGAGTCCGGCGATGCGCCCTTCGATGAGGCCTGCTCCCAGGTCTGGTGGCGGCTCGGCCAGATCTTCGCGGGCCGCCATCCGGTGCCGCAGGCCTGCTTCGCGGCCACCATCGAGCATCGCGGCTACGGCGACGTCGGCCATGGCCTGGCGGTCCAGGATGCAATGGCCATCCTGGCCTTTCTGAGCGAGCGCGGCTTCATCGATCAGCCGGTCAGCGAGCCGCCGCCGCTGCGCCGGGCCGCCCGGCCGCTGGAAGGCTCGATGCCTTTGCACGCGCCGCATGCCGGCATCCTGGTGTTTGCACGTGCGCCTGGCGACGAGGTCAGGGCAGGGGACTTGATCGTCGAGCTGATCGACCCGCTCAGTGGCGCGATCACGCCGCTGCTGAGCCCGGTCGACGGCCTGCTCTACGCCCGCGAACACCGCCGCTACGCCCATGCCGGCCTGCGCCTGGCCAAGATCGCCGGCGAGCAGGCGCTGCGCAGCGGCAAACTCCTCAGCGCTTGAAGAAAAGAGATCATGGACAGTCTTGTTGTTGAAAACCTGCACAAACGCTATGGCGAGCGCGAGGTGCTCAAGGGCGTCTCGCTGTCCGCGCGCACCGGCGATGTGATCACCCTGATCGGCTCCAGCGGCTCGGGGAAAAGCACCTTCTTGCGCTGCATCAACCTGCTGGAGCAGCCCTGGGAGGGCCGCTTCTCGCTGGGCGGCGAGCAACTGAAACTGGGCCGCGACCGCGACGGCAGCCTCAAGGCCCTGGACGCCAAGCAGCTGCAGCGCTGGCGTGCCCGCCTGGCGATGGTGTTTCAGAACTTCAACCTCTGGGGCCACCGCACCGTGATCGAGAACGTCATCGAGGCGCCGGTCTATGTCTTGGGCGTGCCCAGGGCCGAAGCCATCGAGAAGGCCGAGGCCTTGCTGGCCCGCGTCGGCGTGGCGCACCGCAAGGATGTCTACCCGGCCCAGCTCAGCGGCGGCGAGCAGCAGCGCGTCGCGATCGCGCGGGCGCTGGCGGTGGAGCCGGAGGTGATGCTGTTCGACGAGCCGACCTCGGCGCTGGACCCGGAGCTGGTGGGCGAGGTGCTGAAGGTGATGCGCGATCTGGCGGCCGAGGGCCGCACGATGATTGTCGTGACCCATGAGATGGGTTTCGCCCGCGAGGTCTCGACCCACACGATGTTTCTGCACCAGGGCAAGGTCGAGGAGCAAGGCAATCCGCGCGAGGTGCTGCTCAAGCCGCAGAGCCCGCGCCTGCAGCAGTTCCTCAGCGGCGGGCTGAAGTAGAGTCGCGCAGGTGAGTCCGACCCGCCCCATTGCCCTGCTGCTGCTGCCCGGCTATTCGGCGCTGGCGGCGGGCGCCTTGCTGGAGGCGTTCTACCGGGCCAATGACTTGCAGGACGAGGCCGACTACCGGCCGCAGCCGGTGTCCGTGAGCGGCGGGCCGGTGGCCGCGAGCAGCGGCGCCCAGTTCATCACCGAGGCGCTCGACCCGCAGCTGCCCTGGCATGCGCTGTTCGTGCTGTCCGACGAACGCGCGCCGGCCAGCGCGGCCTTGCTGGCCCTGCTGCGCGAGCTCGGGGGCAGGTCTTGCGTGCTGGCCGGTGTCGACGGCGGCAGCGCCGTGCTGGCCGCTGCCGGCCTGCTGCAAGGCGAACGCGCCAGCGTGCACTGGACCCTGGCCGAGACGTTGATGGAGGCCTATCCGGCCGTGGTCTGGTCGGGCCAGGTCTGGGAGATCAACGCGGCGGCCAGCCGGCTCAGCTGTGGCGGCGGCACCGCCTGCCTGGATCTGGCGCTGGCCTGGCTGGGCCGGCTGCATGGCGAACGCCTGGCGCAGGAGCTGAGCCTGGCCCTGGGCCTGGAGCGCTTGCGTGGCCGCGACGAGCGCCAGCGCCGGCCCAGCTCCGAGCGCGCCGGCAGCCCCAAGCTGGCCGAAGCCCTGGCCCTGATGGAGGCCAATCTGGCCGAGCCCCTGCCCACCGAGGAGGTGGCTCGGCTGGTGGGCGTCTCGCGGCGCCAGCTGGAGCGCCTGTTCAAGCAGCATCTGGATTCGCTGCCCTCGCGCTACTACCTGGAGCTGCGCCTGAACCGCGCACGCCGGCTGCTGCAGCAGAGCAGCCAGTCCATTTTGCAGATCGGCCTGTCCTGCGGCTTTTCATCCGGGCCGCATTTCTCCAACAGCTACAAGGCCTCCTTCGGCCACACGCCGCGCGATGAGCGCAGCCAGCGTGCCGCCGCCTGGCGCAGCCTGCCCTCCACGGAAGAGACCCCGCCATGAACCCGCTTGCCCTTTTGCTGCGCCCGGTGGCCGGCGCTGATCTGCCGGCGCTGGAGCGCATCGCCGCCGCCAGCGCCCATGGCATCGGCTCCCTGCCCAGCGACCGCGACAAGCTCAGCGCACGCATCGCGCGCTCGATCGAGGCCTTTGCCAGCCAGGACGTCGCCAGCGGTGAGGAGACCTATCTCTTCGTCTTGGAGGATCGGGAGGCCGGTCGCGTGGTCGGCTGCAGCGGCATCGCCGCCAGCGCCGGCTTTCGCGAGCGTTTCTACAGCTATCGCAACGAGTTCGTCGTCCATGCCTCGGCCCCGCTGGGCGTCAGCCAGCGCATGCACACCCTGCATCTGTGCCATGACCTGACCGGCTACACCTTGCTGACCTCCTTCTATATCGAGCCCGCCTATGAGCAAGGCCTGGCCCCGCAGCTGCTGTCGCGCGCCCGGCTGCTCTTCATCGAGCAGCACATCGAGCGCTTCAACGACCGCATCGCGGCCGAGAGCCCGGGCCTGGCCAACGAGGCCGGCCAGAGCCCGTTCTGGGACGCGGTGGGGAGGCGTTTCTTCAATATGGACTACCCGCAGGCCGAGGCCCTGACCGGCGGGCGCAGCAAGGCCTATATCGCCGACCTGATGCCGCATTCGCCGGTCTATGTGGCCCTGCTGCCCGAGGACGCGCAATGGGCCATCGGCCAGCTGCATCCGGTGGGCGAGCTGCCGTTTGCCATCCTTCAGGCCGAGGGCTTCGATGCCGACACCTATATCGACATCTTCGACGGCGGGCCGACGGTGGAGGCCAGCCTGGCGATGCTGCGCAGCGTGCGCCATGCCCGCACGCTGCCGCTGCGCGCCGGCGCGGTGACGCTGGGGCTGCCGGCCTGGCATCTGATCGCCACCAGCGGGCGTGAGGATTTCCGGGCCGTGCTGGCCGCGCTGCCGCCGGCCGCGCAGGAGCTCTCGCCCGGCCACGAGGCGGCCGCCCGGCTGGGCCTGGCCGAGGGCGCGCGGCTGCGGGTCACGCCCGTCGATCCCTCAGCAGAACAGGGAGGGCACTGATGAGTTTCCTGCGTGAGTTCGAGGCGGCCGATGCCGCCGTGCTGGCCGGCTGGGTCAATCAGGCCGGTGTGGCGGTGGAGCCGGCCCTGGCGGCCGGCGAGTGCTGGCTGATCGCCGCCGATGCAGTGGGCCGGCCGCAGGCCTGTCTGCGCCTGCGCGAACGGCTGGGCCTGAGCCTGCCGCGCTACAGCTACCACGTCGGCCGGGCCGTCCACGCGGCGGCCGAGCTGGGCCTGTTCCAGAGCCAGGCGACGCTGCTGCTGGGCAATGACCACACCGGCGACAGCGAGCTGGCCGATCTGGCCCATGCCCCCGATTGCGCCGAGCCGGTCGCGGCCCTGCAGGCCCTGATCGTGGCCGCGCTGGCTCGCATCGCGGCGCAGCGCACGCGCTACGGCGAGCGCCTGGTGGTCGAGCTGGCCGGCCCGCGCGATGCCGAAGGCCGCTCGCCGTTCTGGCAGGGGCTGGGGCGCTTTTTCTATGCCGGCGATCCGGCGGCGGCGCGCCAGCGCTGGGGCGAGGCCTGGACCAGCCATCTGGCGGCTCTGCTGCCGCGCCAGACCCTGTACCTGCCTTTCCTCGACGAGGCCGCACAGGCGGCGCTGGGCCGCGTCGGCGCCGCCGGCCGCCACGCCGCCGCCGCGCTCGCAGGCTCAGGTTTTGCCTATGGCCGCCATGTGCGCATCGATGATGGCGGGCCGATCTGGGAGCTGAACCTGGGCTGAATCGCGGCGGCTCGGCGCCTCAGCGCGGCGGCCACCAGATCTCGATCACGCCCGGCGTCGGCCGCAGGCCCTCGGGCAGCCGCGCCAGCTGCCAGCCGGTCTGCTGCACGCTGGCGGCGCAGGCCAGGCTGGCCGCGTCGTGATAGATCACGGTGACCTGCCCATAGGGCCTGGGCGGCACCCGGCCGCGCCGCTGCGCGCTGGCCAGCACATCCTCGGTGGCCGGGACCTTGGCGCCCAGCGCGCGCAGCTGCACGACGAGGCTGCGCACCTCGGGCAGGCGCTCGGGCCCGTAGACCTGGGTGTAGATGGTCTTGCCGGCGCACAGGCCGGGCGCTGCGGCGCTCGCGCTGTCCGTCGCCGCCATCGCGGCCAGCGGCGGACAGCTCGGGGCCGGCGGGCTCAGGTCCAGCCCCCAGTAGCGCGGCTGGGCCTCGTTGTCGCGGCGCAGCCGGCCCAGGTCGAGGCAGCGCTTGGTCGGCAGGTCCAGAAACATCGCGCAGACCGGCAGGCGCTCGCGCCGCGTGCTGCACAGCTGCTCGGTGTGCTGCAGCACGCACTGGGCCAGCGGCGAACGCTGGAACCAGCCGGCCTCGCCGCTGGGGCACAGGGTCTCGGCGACACGCAGCACCGAGGCGGCCAGCGCGGCCACTTCCTTGTCGCTGGCCAGGTCGAGCCGGCCGTACTGCTCGGAGATTTCCTTGTAGGCGGCGCGGTCGGCGCGGGCGATCTCGGCGCTGTCATCACGCCAGCCCTCCAGCGCCTGCCATAGCGAGACGCCTATCGTCGTCGCCGCGCTCAGACCCACCGTGGTCGCCACCGCCGGGCCGGCGATGCGCGAGGGCAGGCGGCTGAGCATGCCGGGCTTGGCTTCCGTGTTCCCCTTGGCCGCTGCCTTGCCCGACTCTCGATCCACCGGCACGCTGCCGCTGCGGCCCACCGGCATGCCGTCATCGGGCACGAACAGGCGCATGGCCAGCTGCGGCAGGCGCTCCAGCATGCTGTCACCCAGATGGCGGCCGAGCTGGTCGCCCAGCGTGAAATAGCTCTCCCACTGCGCCTCATCGAAGAACTGGTCGGTGGTCGACTGCTGCGGGAAGCCCGGGTTCTCGCGCTTGAAGTTGATCAGGTCGACCGGCAGGCCGGGGCAGATATTCGGTTTGACCACCACCATCAGCCCCTTGGCGCCGCTGCGCCGGTAGCTGATGCTGGCCAGCGCGATGCAGGCCACGCTTTGCGCCGAGGCCAGATCGCTGAGCGAACCGAAGCACTCGGGCACGGCCTCGCCGCCGGTGCCAGTGGTGGCCGCCGGGCGCAGGAACTTGATATCGGTCTGCAGATCGATGCGGGCCTTGCGCACCAGGTTCTCCAGATCGGCGAAGCCGTAGCGCGGATCGGCGCCGCAATCGGCCACCACGATCAGCTCGGCCTCCTCGACCAGCAGCGCGTAGGCGCCGGTGTTCTCGTAGTGGCCGCCATCGCTCAAGTACCAGTGGCGCTGGCGGTCCGGGTCGAACTGGCCGCACAGCTCGGCCAGCACCATGGCCGACTTGCCGCCGCGCAGCCGGCGGCGCTGACTGCGCTGGCCCTGCGAATCCTTCAGGCCGCGGCTGTCCCACCAATGGCCCAGGCGCAGGCCCGAGCTCATCGCCAGCACCGCGATGCCCATGCGTGTCATGCCGCCCAGGCCCGGCGCGAAGGCCGCACCGGAGATCGAGACCCAGGAGCCCAGCGACATGGCCCGCAGCGGCCCGATGCGGCGCCAGGGCCGCAGGCCGACGCGGGCCAGCCCGAGCGGGCCGACCGACAGCGGCAGGCCGCGCCGGTCCTGGTTGAACAGGCCGCCGCGCGGGTCCTGGGTCTGGTTGATGCAGACATTCAGCAGATGCACCGGGCCGCCGTGCCGATGGGGCGCATAGCGGCGCATCGCCAGATCGTCGTCGGGGTCCACCACATCGATGGCCTCGACGCGCAGGCCACCATCGGGCTCATCGGGAATCACCGCCAGCGGGCAGCGCCGCGCCTGCTCGCTGCTGAGGCCGCCAGCCTGCGCGAAGCGCTTGCCATTGGCCGCGCCCAGATAGCTGCGCACCAGCCGGGCGCGGTAGAACATATGCAGCGAGGAGCGGTTCAGGAACTCGATATTCCAGGCACTCAGGGCGATATAGGACAGACACAGCAGGGCCAGGCCGCCGGCCCACAGCGGCGCATGCGCGCCAATCATGCCGTCGGGCTGCGGCACGAAGACCAGGGCATAGGCCAGCGAGACCCACCAGATCGTCAGCGACAGCAGCAGCAGCAGGCCGGCCAGATGACCGAGCACCGCCAGCGACAGGCCCAGCGCCGGCGTCATCGTCGAGCTGCTGGGCACCAGGCGCGGCAGCAGCAGGCGCAGCAGGCCGGACAGGCCCACCAGCGCGGCGCCATACCAGCCCTGGCTGCTGCCCTCGAAGACCAGATACCAGGCCAGGCGGTCGATCAGACCCAGCAGCGCCAGCAACAGGCCGATCTGGCCGACCAGGGCCAGCTGGGCGGTCAGGCTGTGTCGGGCCCGCTCCATCACGACGCGCAGCGAGAAGGGCTCGCCGGCCCGGGCGGCGGCCTGCTTGAGCCGATGCCGGGTCCAGGCGGCATAGGGGCCGGCCAGCACCCAGGCCAGCGCGCCACACAGACTCAGCAGCCAGGCCCACCACAGCGCGGCCGGCCAGTCGCTGGCCGCGCCCTGCGGCCGCAGCCGCCACAGCGCCGCGGCCAGGCCCAGCCAGAGCAGCGGCAGCAGGTAGTGCGTGGCCTGGGGCCAGGCACCGCGCGGGCGCGCCCGCAGCAGCCAGTAGCTGCAGGCCAGCAGGCTGGCGATGAAGAGCTGCGGCAGCAGCAGCAACCAGACCGTCGGCAGCCAGGCCAGCACGCCGTAGACCGTGCTGCGCGCCAGCGCGTCGTCGGGCAGGGCCGCACGCAGCCAGGGCCAGACCCAGATATTGCACAGCGCCAGCAGGCAGCCCAGCAGCAGGCCCAGCACGCCCATCTCGATATGCACGGCGACCAGATTGCGCAGATACAGCGAGACCGCAAAGATCGCGTCGCGCAGGCCGCGCGGGATCAGGTAGCGGCCGTTGGCGCGCAGCCACCAGGCCAGCCAGCGCTTGTCGACGCTGGCCAGCGCATTGGCGGTCTCGACCACCTCTTCGGGGCTTTGCGCCTGGTGGAACAGCTTGCCCACCGCCGCGCCCAGATAGCCGCCGCCGGAGACGGTGGACATCAGGTCAAAGCGCAGCAGCGCGCCGCCACGCGCCAGGGCCTTGACCAGGCCCAGGCTGAAGGTGGCGCTGCGGATGCCGCCGCCCGACAGCGCCAAGCCCCACAGCCCCTCGCCGCCGGGTGGACGCTTGGCGCCATACAGCGCCTGGCGCCGCTGTCTGACCAGGTCCGCAATCGTCTCGCTCATAGCGTCCACCTCTCACGAGTGGCCCAGTGTTGCACCGCCGGCGGCGGCGCGCATCCCTAAGCTCCGTACCGGGCCGGCGTGGCGTTGCTTTGAATCACAATGCGCGGCGGCGGATGTTCCGATCCGCTTGATTTGCTCGATGGAGGCGTGATGACCCTGGACTGGAACTCTTTCACCCCGTGGACTGCCCTGGCCGGCGGCGCGCTGATTGGCCTGGCGGCCGCCTTGCTGCTGCTGCTGAACGGGCGCATCGCCGGCATCAGCGGCATCCTCGGCGGGCTGCTGCGGCCGGCACGGCGCGACGTGGCCTGGCGCGTCGCCTTCCTGCTGGGTCTGATGGGGGCATCGTGGGTCTACGGCCTGTTCGCGCCGCTGCCGGTGCCGCGCATCGAAGCCGGCACCGGGACCTTGATGGCGGCCGGCCTGCTGGTGGGCGTCGGCACCCGTTACGGCGCCGGCTGCACCAGCGGCCATGGCGTCTGCGGCCTCTCCAGGCTGTCGCCGCGCTCGCTGGTCGCCACCCTGGCCTTCATGGCCGCCGGCTTTGTCACCGTGTTCGTGCTGCGCCATCTACTGGCGGGCTGAGGAGAGTCGCGATGCTGCTTATTGTCTTGAGTGCCGCCTTGGCGGGCCTGGTGTTCGGCCTGGGCCTGATCATCTCGGGCATGGCCGATCCGGCCAAGGTGATCGCCTTTCTCGATCTGGCCGGGGCCTGGGATCCCTCGCTGGCCCTGGTGATGGCCGGGGCCATTGCGGTGGGGCTGATCGCCTTCCGCCTGGCCGGCTCGCGCAGCCTGTCCTGGTTGGGCGAGGCGATGCGGCTGCCGACCGCGCGCGATATCGACCACCGCCTGGTGCTGGGCAGCCTGGCCTTTGGCGCCGGCTGGGGACTGGCCGGCTTCTGCCCGGGCCCGGCCCTGGTGGCGCTGGGCATGGGGGAGGGCCAGGCGCTGATCTTTGTCGCGGCCATGCTGGCGGGCATGGGCTTGTTCGAAATGCTCGAGCGCATGGGCCAGCGCCGCACCTGACGAAAAAAAAGCCACCGCCGCAGCGGTGGCTTTCACGGGAGCGGCGTTGCTCAGGGGTTGATCAGGACCAGATCGGCCTCACGACCGGTCTTGGCCAGACCATTCAAGAGCAGCAAACCGGTCTGCGACGGCGAGGCGGCAGCGCCGGCCGGGTTGTGGTTCACCGGCAGCGTGCCATTGAAGCCGACCGGCACGCCCAGCGAGTTGCCGATGCCGCTGGCAAAGCGCGGCGTGGCCGGCGTGTAAACCATATTGGTGATGGCATCGGTCTGGCTGCCGGTGAAGTAGTTGTCAAAGGCGAAGACCGAGAATCTCATCTGCTGGTTCGGGTCTGTCACCCCCAGATCGCTGGCCAGCACGGTCATGATCATAGTGCCCGACATCAGATCGGCGCCGGCGTAGAAGCGTGCAACCGCCCCGCCATTGTTCGATCCGTCCGGATTGAGCTTCTGCACCCAGACGATGGTCTGGCCGCTGCTGGCGAAGGTGCCGTTCTCGGCGTTGTAGACCACGGCATCGAAGATGCCATCGTTATTGGCATCGACATAGACGTTGAACTCGGCCGGATAGGCCGGGTGCGCACGCTCGCCATAGGTCGAGATGCCGAACTGCAGGCCGAGTCCGCCCACATCCACCGCCCGCACGCCGGCTGCGCGCAGATCCACGATGGCCTGGCCGCCACCATAGGCCGGCTGCTGGCCGCTGATCTGCGGGCTGCTGCCGGTCAGCGAGAAGATCTCCAGCGGGCCGGAGACCGCGCCGCCGACATTGCTGATCGGCAGATTGCCTGCGGCCGCACCGCCCAGCGCCACATTGGTCGCGGCGACCACATTGGCGCTCTTGCGCGGCAGCACATGCCAGGGCACGCTGGCCCCGTCGGTGCCGTCGGCCACGGTGATGTAGCCGTCGAACTCGACGCCCTGCAGCAGCGCGCCGTTGCCTTGGTTGGCGGCGGAACCGAGGTTCCATGCGGGCAGCTTGGAGGCATCCAGCACCAGGCTCAGCGTGAAGGCCGCCGTGCCATTGGCCGGCACCGCGATCGAGGCCGGCGCATTCAGCACCACCGCGCCGCTGGCCGCATCGTCGGCATAGCGGAAGCTGCGGGTGATGGTGTAGGTGCGCGGCGTGGCGCTGTAGTTCCGCACCGCGACCTTCTTGCTCAAGGTCGTCACGCCGGTGGCGCGCGGGCTGCCGAAGGACAGGGCCGGGCTGTAGCTGTTGCTGGCGTCCCAGAGGCCGGTGGTCAGCGCGGCCGAGGCATTGACGCGCAGCTCACCGGCGCCGATGCGCGAGATCGGTGCGAGCACGCCGGGCTGGGTGGCCGGGTTGGTATAGACCGTCTGGTTGGCCGCATTCATCAGCCGCGCCTTGATCTCGGGCGGCGCCGCATTCGGGAACTTCTGCAGCAGCAGTGCGGCCGCGCCGGCAACCACCGGCGCTGCGCCCGAGGTGCCACCGAAGCTTTCGGTGCCGTTGCCGCTGCCGTTGACCGCCGAGACCGAGGCGCCGGGCGCGCCGATCTCGGGCTTGATCGCGGCAAAATTGTAGGACGGGCCGCGCGAGGAGGTCGCGGTCATGCTGCCGGCCAGCGGGATGCTGTTGGCAGGGCTGACGCTGACCTGTGCCGTGTCGGTTGGCACCGACTTCAGCACATTGCCGATGGCCTGGGTGACGACCAGGCTGGGCACCATCGGTGCACCGCCACCGAAGCTGAAGGTGGGCGCGTCGCCGGCCGCATTGTTGGCGATCACCACACCGATCGCGCCGCGGTTTGCCGCGTTCGCCACCTTGATGCTGATCGAGCAGACGCCGCGATCAATCAGGGCCACGGTGCCGGTGAAATCGATGGTCGTCGCCATCTCGCAGGCCAGCGCGTTGGCCGAGCCGTTCGGGCCGGCACGCCGCAGCGTGCCGCCGAAACCGGCGCCTATCGGTGCCCAGTCCAGCGTCGCGGTGTTCGAATAGACGCCGGCAATGCCGGCCGGCGCGGTCACGACCAGCGGGATGGCGCCGGCATTGGCCATGCTGGTCTGCGCCACGCTGATGGCCTCGGGCGCGTTCGACGGCGAGCCGACGATGAAGGGGCGGTCCGCCGAGTTGCCGGCCGAGATCGCGGCGACGATGCCGAAGCGCACGGCATTGCTGATCGCCTCGGTCGAGGGGTTCTCGCGCTGGCCGTAGCTGGCGCCCAGCGAGAGGTTGAGGATGTCGGCGGCGTCGGAGAAGTCCAGATCGCCGTTCGGGTCCATCGCCCATTCGATGCCTTGCAGGATCGCCAGGCCGTTGCAGCTGGTGGAGACGCTGCTGCAGACCTTGACCGCATACAGCGAGGCGCCGGGCGCCATGCCCTTGTGCAGGCCGTCCAGGCTGGCGCCGGCGGCGATATCGGCCACATGGGTGCCGTGGCCGGAGCCGACGCCCGCGTCTATCGGGTTCGGATCGGCGAGCTGCGGGCCATTGGGCCAGGTCTCGCCGACAAAGTCATAGCCGCCGATCACCTTGGCGCTGGGGAACAGGGTGGCCGGCGCCATGCCGGCGGCGGCAGCGGCCGCGGCATTGAAGTCCGAGATCAGGCCCGAGCCACCGAGATTGCGGTGGGTGTAGTCGATGCCGGAGTCCAGCACCGCGATCTTGACGCCCTGGCCGCTCAGGCCCAGGTCCTGCAGCACCTTGGCGCCGACATAGGGCACGGTGCTGCTCAGGGCTTTCTGGTGATCGACCACCGGACGCAGCGCCGAGACGCCGGGCAGGCGCGCGATATGCGGCAGCTTGGCGGCGTCGGCCGAGATCACCACGGCGTTGTAGGCCTTGCCCAGGCGGCCCAGTTCCTTGCCGCCCAGGGCCTGGATCTGGCCCATCAAGGCGTCCTGCTTGCTTTTCAGGCTGGCCATATAGGCCTGGCGTTGTGCCAGCGTCATCCCGCCGCCGGTCTTCTTCGCATTCATCGCCAGCGCCTGGGCCAGCGGTGCATCGGTCAGGCGCACGGCCACCTGCACGGTGCCGGTCTGCTGGCGCAGCAGCGAGTTGCGCTGCTGGGTTTGCGGGCTGGGCAGCGCGAGCGCTGCCGCCGTATTGGGCAAGGGGGTCTGGGCGACGGCAGCGCCCAAGGCTGCCATCGCGGCAGCGCTCAGCAGGGCGTGTCTTGCGGTACGGGAACTGAACATGGAGTTCTCCTTGTTGCAGAAGCGGGTGGCGTCAGGCGGCGGCGATCGAGGGCGTGCGCGGGGCGCGCCGGCGCGAGGAGGCCCACAGCCCCAGGCCGGCGGCCAGCACCAGGCCTATCGTGCCGGGCTCGGGCAGCTCGGCATTGGTGGCGCCGGTCAGCTCGATGAAGTAACTCAGTGGCGACTCGCTGCCGCTGTCAAAGCCGGTCCAACCCGCCAGCGCGCCGGCACCGGCATCGCCGCCCAGCACATCGTTGAAGCCACCGGCCAGGAAGGAGGGGCTGCCGTTGGCGCCATCGGCGACGAAGCCGCCGATCGCGACGGCCAGGTAGTAGATGCCGTCGCTGATCGGTGAGCTGGCATCGCCGCTGGGCAGCAGCGAGGTCAGGCCGGAGAGATCAGGCATGTCATCGTTCATGTAGACGCCCAGGCCTGCGGTGTCGAAGAGGTAGAGCGCGGTATCGAAGCCGGTGTCCCGGGTCTTGGCCGAGAAGCTGGCGGCGTCGCTGATGCGGATCTTGTAGAGATCAACCTGGTGGCGCGGGTTGCCGCCGACCGGCACGCTGGCGGTCAGCGCGCCGCCGATGCCGCTCAGCGTGTTGAAGCCGCTGTCATACGTGGTCTGGGCCGTGCCCAGCAGGTCGCCGGCGCCCGGGGCAGTCTCGTTCCAGACGAAACCGGCCAGCGCGGCCGTAGGCAGGCTGAGGGCGGCGGCTGCGGCGAGCAGCGCGGCGATCTTCTTGATGGGTTTCATGAGGCAAGCTCCTGTGAGGGCGCGAATCCGCGAGGGATCAATGGCAATGTGTGTGGCACCGTGACCAAGCGTTCGCCGGTTCTGATCGGTCCCCGTACTGCCCATGCGGACCTTGTCGTCGGAACTTGCGCTGCCTGCCCTGCTGCGGCCCGGGAGCCGCAGCTCACCATGCCGCGAGGCCCGACGATAAGCCGCGCACCGCGCTTCGCACATCGCCGGGCTCCCCCACATTCATGGGGGTGGGGTCAGGGCTTGTCAGTGCGCGCAATAGGGCCCGACCGTGACTTTCTTCACAGTGAAAACAGGCCGATAAATCGGTGCCAGACCGCCGCCGGACGGGCCCTGCCCCTAGGGAATGTCCCAGGTCGGTTTTGCGGCCTCGCGACGCGGCGGCCGGCCTGCAGCGTTAATGCGCTCTTAAACCCAGGCCCTCTAAGCTGGCCGGCTATCCAGACGAGGGGACGGGCGATGAGGGGACGAAGACAGTGGCTGGCGGCCGCGCTGCTGGCGGCCATGGCGGCGGCGCCGGCCTTTGGCGACGCGGCGATGAGCTGGGTCGGCCGCCATGCCCAGGCGATGCCGGCGGCCACGGCGGCCGAGATCAGTGATGCGCAGCTGCAGGCTTTCGGCGCGGCGGTCGGACAGGCGCGGGTGGTGGCGCTGGGTGAGCAGACCCATGGCGGGCGCGAGGAGTTCGAGCTGCGGCTGCGCCTGCTGCGCTATCTGCATGAGCACCAGGGCTTCGAGGTGCTGCTGCTGGAGAGCGGGGTGTTCGATATCGCGCTGCTGCAAGAGGCCATGCGGCGCGGCGAGAAGCTCGAGGCGCTGGCGCCCGGCAAGGTGTTCTATATGTACTCGAAGAGCGATGCCGGCCGTGGCCTGCTGCGCTATCTGGACGAGCGCCAGGCCGGGCCACGCCCGCTGCTGCTGTCGGGCATAGACAGCCAGCTCAGCGGCGAACTGAGCCAGCGCGAGCTGCTGCCGCGGCTGAAGGCGCGTCTGGGCGGTGCCGAGCCCGACTGGCCGCTGTTCGAGCGCCTGGCGGCCGCGCTGTTCACGCTCGAGCGGCGCGCGCCGCCGGCCGCCGAGCAGCAGCGTTTCGACGCGCTGGCCGAGCGGCTGCGCGGCCGGCTCTGCGCCGGCAAGCACCGTGGCGAGGACGGCCTGCTGTGCCGCAGCCTCGCCAGCCTGCAGGCCCAGGCCGCCACCCTGTGGCGTGGCGATTACCAGCGCGACCATGCGATGGCCGACAACGTGCTGTGGCAGCTGCAGCAGCTCTACCCGGGCAAGAAGGCGGTGATCTGGGGTCACATCATCCATCTGGGCCGGGGCGTCAAGCTGGATGCCCAGCACCGCTTTGCCGGCGACATCCTCGGCGAGAAGCTGGGCCGCGACTACTACGTGCTGAACACGACGGCGCTGCAGGGGGCCTTCCTCGAATTCGCTTCGGGCCAGGTCCAGCCGGTGCCGCCGGCCTATCCGCGCAGCCTGGAGACGGCGCTGGCGCAGAACCCGGCCGAGTTCATCTTCCTGGACGCGCCGCGACCGATGCGCGCCGATCTTGCCGGTTTGCCCTCGCGCTCCATGGAGTTCGGCTATGGCCTGCCCACCGGCGGCGGCGCGGGCCTGGGTCGGCACTGGGACGGCGTGTTCTATATCCGCGAGCTGCGCCCGGTGACGATGGAGCGCTGAGACGGCCGACCGCCGGTTCAGGCCACGAGCAGCTTGTGCACCAGCTCCGGCGTGGTCGCGGCCTCGTACTTCTTCATCAGCCGGGCGCGGTAGACATCGACGGTGCGCGGGCTGATGCCCAGGCGTCGACCGATCAGCTTGCTGGTCAGGCCCTCGATCAGCAGGGCCGCGATCTCGCGTTCGCGGGCGGTCAGATCGGCCTTGATCTGGCGGTGCGCCGACAGGTCCTCGAAGCTCCAGATGCCCTTGGCATGCGGGTCCTTGGGGTCCAGCGCGCGGCCCGAGACATGGCACCAGAACAGCTGGCCGCCCTCGGGGCCGGCGACACGGCGCATCACCCGGTCGTCGGCATAGAAGCCGGTGGCGTCCAGGCTGGCGACGATGCGCGCGCCGGTGCGCTCGAATTCGGCCGGGCTGGGGTAGAGCAGCTCGAAGCTGTGGCCGACGAGCTGCTCGCGCTGCGCACCGAAGATCGCGAGCACGCGGTGGTTGCAGTCCAGGATCTGGCGGCGCTCCGACAGGATCAGGCCGATAGGCGCCATCTCGAAGGCGGTGCGATAGTCCACGCTCATCCGAGCAGCGCGTAGGTGGTGGTGGCCTGCACGGCGAGGCGGCCGTCGGGGTTGGCAATGTCTATCGTGCCGAAGGCTAGGCTCTTGCCGCTGCGCAGGACCTTGGCGCTGATCAGGCAATGGTCCGCCGAGATCGGGCGCAGAAAGCTGGTGTTCAGCTGCACCGTGGTCATGGGCCTGAACTCGCCGAGCTCGGCCATCATCGCCAGCACCATCGCGGTATCGGCCGCCGCCATCGCGGCCTGGCCGCACATCACGCCGCCCACATGCACATACTCGCGCTTGACCGGCATCAGCAGGCGCACCGCGCCCGGCGCGGCCTCCTGCACCTGCAGCTCCATGGCGCTGATCCAGGGGGCGAAAATCGTGGGAATGGCGGCTTGCAGATCGCTGGCGCTGAGCTTCATACGGGATGTCTCTCGGTGGTTTAGGCGATTCTACGTACCGCCTACGTATTGCATTAAGTAGTACGCTGAGCGCCGTTCGACAGCTACACACGGAGACAAATCCGATGAACAAACTCTACCCAAGCGCCGCCCAGGCGCTGCAGGGCATCGTCGCCGACGGCCAGTTGCTGGCGGTCGGCGGCTTCGGCCTGTGCGGCATTCCCGAGGCCCTGATCGCGGCGCTGCGCGACAGCGCGGTCAAGAACCTGACCGTGATCTCCAACAACGCCGGCGTCGATGGCTTCGGCCTTGGCCAACTGCTCGAGACGCGCCAGATCAAGAAGATGATCTCCAGCTACGTCGGCGAGAACAAGGAGTTCGAGCGCCAGTACCTGGCGGGCGAGCTGGAGCTGGAGTTCACGCCACAAGGCACGCTGGCCGAGAAGCTGCGCGCCGGCGGTGCCGGCATCCCGGCCTTCTTCACCCGCACCGGCGTCGGCACCATCGTTGCCGAGGGCAAGGAGCTGCGCGAGTTCGACGGCCAGACCTATGTGATGGAGCATGCGCTGAACCCGGATGTGTCCCTGGTCAAGGCCTACAAGGCCGACAAGAGCGGCAATCTGGTGTTCCGCCGCACCGCGCGCAACTTCAACCCGGCCGCTGCGATGGCCGGCAAGATCACCGTGGTCGAGGTCGAGCAGTTGGTCGAGACTGGCGCGATCGACCCGGACGAGGTGCATCTGCCGGGCATCTATGTGCACCGCATCGTCGTCAACGCCAACCCCGAGAAGCGCATCGAGAAGCGCACTCTGTCCGAGAAGAAGGGAGCCTGATCATGGCCTGGACACAAGACCAAATGGCGGCCCGCGCGGCCCAGGAACTCGAAGACGGCTTCTATGTGAACCTGGGCATCGGCATCCCGACGCTGGTGGCCAATTTCGTGCCGGCGGACAAGGAAGTCTGGCTGCAGAGCGAGAACGGCATGCTGGGCATCGGCCCCTTCCCGACCGAGGACGAGGTCGACGCCGACCTGATCAATGCCGGCAAGCAGACCGTCACGACGATCAAGGGCTCGTCGATCTTCGGCAGCCATGACAGCTTCGCGATGATTCGCGGCGGCAAGATCAATCTGTCCATCCTCGGCGCGATGCAGGTCAGCGAGCACGGCGATCTGGCCAACTGGATGATCCCCGGCAAGATGGTCAAGGGCATGGGCGGCGCGATGGACCTGGTGGCCGGCGTCAAGCGCGTGATCGTGCTGATGGAGCATGTCGCGAAGAAGAAGGACGGCAGCGAGGACCTGAAGATCATCCCCAAGTGCACACTGCCGCTGACCGGCGTGGGCGTGGTCAACCGCATCATCACCGACCTGGGCGTGATGGATGTGACGCCCGAGGGCCTGAAGCTGGTCGAGCTGGCCGAGGGCGTGACGCGCGAGTTCGTGCAGAGCAAGACCGGCGTGCCGCTGCGCTGAGCCGGGTTTCGCTTCGTTACAGGGCCGCTGATCGCGGCCCTTTTTCATGCATCGCCGCGGCTGGCTCGGGCGTGCAATGCGGGCTCCAGCGTGAACTATGCCCCGGGTCTTACGCCCTCTTGCAAAGCCGGGAGGCTCGTTACCGGGCGGGAGCCGTCGCTCCCTTAGATTGCGCCCTCGAATCCTAGCGAGAGCCCGCATGAGCACGATTGTTGCCGAGCCCACCCCCGTAGTGCCTGCCCAGCGCATCGCGCTGTCCCAAGAAAGCCTGAGTCTGCTGGGCGTCACTGCGGCCTTGAGCGCCTGTGGTGGCGGTGGCGGCGGTGAGGCCGGCGGCACCACGGCCCAGCCCGACTCGGCGCCGGCGCCGGCCCCGGTCCAGGTGCCGATCACCGACGCCGCCGCGGCGCGCTTCCTCGCCCAGGCCGGTTTCTCCGCCAGCATGGCCGATATCGCCAGCGTCAAGTCGGGGGGCTACGCCGCCTGGCTGGAGCAGCAGTTCCGGGCCAGCGGCGGCAGCTCGCACGTCGACTGGTTGCTGGCCAAGGGCTATGGGGCCGAGAGCTACAAATACAGTTTCAGCGGTGTCGACAACAGTCTGTGGCGCAAATGGCTGTCCTCGCCGGACGCGCTGCGCCAGCGTGTCGTGATGGCGCTCAGCGAGATCTTCGTGGTCTCGATGACGGGCCTGCCGGTGGCCTGGGGCAACTTCGCCGCGGCCGCCTATGTGGACATGCTGGAGCAGCGTGCCTTCGGTTCCTTCCGCGATCTGCTGGAGGGCGTGACCCTGTCCTGCGGCATGGGCGTCTACCTGAATATGCGCGGTAACAAGAAGGAGGACGGCAAGGGCAGCGCACCGGACGAAAACTATGCGCGCGAGGTGATGCAGCTGTTCACGATAGGCCTGCACGAGCTCAATCTCGACGGCACTCCGGTGCTGGGCGCCGGCGGCCAGCCCAAGGAGAGCTACACGCTGGCCGATATCACCGAGCTGGCGCGGGTCTTCACCGGCTGGGATTTCGACGGCCGCAGCGAGACCGATCCGAGCTTCATGCGCCGGCCGATGAGCCACAACGCCGGCCGCTTTGCGAGCGGCGCGAAGCGGGTGCTCCAGGTCGACATTCCCGCCACGGCCGACGGGCCGACGGCGCTGAAGATCGCGCTCGACACCCTGGCCAACCATCCCAATGTCGGCCCCTTCATCGGCCGCCAGCTGATCCAGCGCCTGGTCTGCTCGCACCCCAGCCCGGCCTATGTGCGGCGGGTGGCCGGCGTGTTCAACAACAACGGCACGGGCCAGCGCGGCGATATGAAGGCGGTAATCGCCGCCGTGCTGCTGGACGAGGAAGCCCGCAATGTCGGCAGCGCGCCGTCCAGCGGCCGGCTGCGCGAGCCGCTGCAGCGCTTCATCCAGTGGGGCCGCAGCTTCGGCCTGAGCTCGCCGACCGATCTGTGGAATGTCGGCGACACCTCCAACCCGGCCACGCGGCTGGGCCAGAGCCCGTTGCGCAGCCCCTCGGTGTTCAATTTCTTCCGCCCCGGCTATGTGCCGCCGAACTCGCAGCTGGGCAGCAACGGCATCACCGCGCCGGAGTTCCAGCTCTGCAACGAGAGCACGGTGGCCGGCTATCTGAATTTCATGCAAGGTGTCGTGGCCAACGGCATCGGCGAGCTCAAGTCGGTCTATACCGAGGAACTGGCGCTGGCGGCCGATGCGCCGGCCCTGGTCGAGCGCGTCGCGCTGCGCCTGGCCGGCGACGGTCTGAGCGCCGCGACCAAGGCGACCATCGCGACCGCGCTGGCGACGATGAAGGTCGACACCGAGGCCCGCCAGCTCAACCGGGTGCAGGCCGCCGTGCTGCTGGTCATGGCCAGCCCCGAATACCAGATCCAGAAGTAGGCAGGCATCGCATGCATCACAGCAAGATCCATCAACTGCAGCGGCGCGAGTTCCTGCGCCGCGCCTCGGCCCTGGGTGTGGCCGGCGCCGCCGCGCCCTGGGCGTTGAGCCTGGCCGGCATCGGCGAGGCGGCGGCCGCCACCGCGCCGGGCGACTACAAGGCCCTGGTCTGCGTCTTCCTGCATGGCGGCAACGACCAGGCCAACACCGTTGTGCCTTACGACCCGGCCAGCCATCAGGCCTACCAGAGCCTGCGCGGTGCCATCGCGACGCCGCGCGATCAGCTCGCCGCCACCGCGCTGAGTCCGCTGGCCGATGGCCGCCAGCTGGCGCTCGCGCCGCAGCTGGGCCGGATGAAGGCCTTGTACGATGCCGGCAAGCTGGGCCTGCTGCTCAATGTCGGCACCCTGGTGCAGCCGACCACGCTGGCCCAGTACAAGGCCAGGAGCGTGCCGCTGCCGCCCAAGCTGTTCTCGCACAACGACCAGTCCAGCATCTGGCAGTCCAGCATGCCCGAGGGCGCGACCAGCGGCTGGGGCGGGCGCCTGGGCGACCAGTTCCTGTCCGCCAATGGCAACGCCACCTTCACCTGCATCAATGTCTCCGGCAACGCGGTCTTCATGTCGGGCCAGCAGGCGGTGCAGTACCAGATGTCCAGCGGCGGCGCGGTCGCAATCAATGGCGTGAGCAAGCCGCTGTACGGCTCGCAGGCCTGCGCCGATGCCCTGCGCAGCCTGATCACGGCCGAGCGCAGCCACTGGATGGAGCAGGAGCTCAACCGCGTCGTCGCACGCTCGGTCAATGCCCAGTCCATCGTCGCAGCTGCGATGAGCAGCCTGCCGGCGCTGAGCACCACCTTCGACCCGACGAACAGTCTGGCCACCCAGCTGCAGATGGTCGCCCGGCTGATCGCCGCGCGCGCCAGCCTCGGGGTCAGCCGCCAGGTCTTCTTCGTCTCGCTGGGTGGCTTTGACAACCATGATCTGCTGCCGACCCAGCACCCGCTGCTGCTGGGCCGCGTCAGCGATGCGCTGGCCAGCTTCTATGCCGCCACCGCCGAGCTGGGCGTGGCCGAGCAGGTGACCAGCTTTACCGCCTCGGACTTCGGCCGCACGCTGACCAGCAATGGCGACGGCTCCGACCATGGCTGGGGCAGCCATCATTTCGTGCTGGGTGGCGCGGTCAGGGGCGGGCGTTGCTGGGGCCAGGCGCCGGTGGTGGCGATCAACGGGCCCGACGACGTCGGCCAGGGCCGGCTGCTGCCGACCCGCTCGGTCGACCAGCTGGCCGCCACGCTGGCCAGCTGGATGGGCGTGTCCGCCAGCGAGCTGCCGCGCCTGCTGCCGCAGATCGCCAACTACAGCGAGCGCGATCTGGGCTTCTTCGCCTAGCGCTTGGGCTCTTGCGGGTCGGCACCGTCCGCAGTGCCAGCGGCCGGCCTGGCGGCCGCCGTCATCAACAGGAGTTGGGCCAACAAAGCTTCGAGCGGCAGCCGCCGCAGCTGCGTCCACAACCAGGCGCCCAGCGGCCGTGAGCCGAAGCGGTGCTTGACCACGCCCCAGCGCCAGGGCTTGCTGGCCACGAAGGCGGCGCTGCCCAGCGCGACCAGTCCCACGGTGAGCAGTGGATAGCGCCGCACGGTGGGCAGCAGCGATGCTTGCGCTTGCAGCCATGCCGCTTCGGCGGGACGCCGCCAGGGATGATGTTGCCAGACGGCCTGGAGGCCGGTCAGTGCCGCGTCGGCCAGCGGCGAGCTGCGCAAACGCCGGCGCCAGCAGCGCCACAGCGCGCTCAGCCGGGGCAGCGGGCGGCCGGCAGCTTGCCTGGCTTGCTCGGCGTCGCGGCGGTCGCCGCCCATGGCCTGGCGCAGGCGCAGTCGCGAGTCCGCCAGCCTTTGCAGCGCGATCTCGGCGCTCATGAGGTCTTGCCCGCTTCCTGCAGCACCGCACCGTCCAGCTGCAACTGCTGGCGCAGCAACGGGAACAGGCGGGACGGTGGCTGGCCCTGCAGCATCAAGAAGCACAGACCGGCCGCCAGCCACGGCGCGACGGCGACGCCGGCCAGCAAGGCCGGCATCGGCATCTCGGCCAGCGGCACGACCGCCAGCAACATCAGCGCACCGCCGCTAAGGCCCAGGCCCAGCACCAGGCTGGCGAACAGCGCGGCGGCCCAGAGGCTGCGCCGGCGCAGCTGCGCGAGCGCTTCGATGCTTTCGGCCGTCGCCAGCTGGGCGTAGGCGCCCAGATGCTCGGACAGCAGCTCCGGCCGGGTGGCCACCAAGCCAATCAAAGGATGAATCATCGCCGGTGGCCCCGCCGCTTGCCTGCTCAGTGCTGGCTGCGCGAACGGCTGGCCCAGCCCGCGATCACGGCCAGCGCCGCGCCGGCCGCCACGGCCATCAGCACGGACTTGACAGGCTCATCGCGGATATAGGCGACCGAGCGCTCGCTGCCGCGGCTGACCTGATCGCGCACCTCGGCGCTGGCCAGGCGTGCCTTCTCCAGGCCGCGGCGCGCCAGCTCCTCGGCATGGCTGACCGCATTGCCCAGGGCGCCGGGCACGGTCTGGCCCAGTTCATGGACTCGGCCCTGCAGATGGTCGAGAGCGCCGTTGCTGGCACGCTGGGTGCTGCGCAGCGCCTCCTCGGCCTTGCTGGCGGCCAGCGCGGCCGCTTGTTCGACGCTATGGCCGGCATTGCTGCCCAGCGCTGTATTGCTTTCGTTCATGGAGTTCTCCTTGCGGTTTGCGGTCGGGGCTGTGCGGGTGCGATCAGGGCTCACTTGAACCAGCTGTCGTTGACGCCGCGCTCCCAGCTGGCGAGCTGCTTCTCGGCCTCATCCTTGGCGATGCCGTAGCGCTCCTGGATCTTGCCGCTGAGCTGGTCGCGGCGGCCGGCGACGACGTCGAGATCGTCGTCGCTGAGCTTGCCCCATTGCTCACGGACCTTGCCCGTGACTTGTTTCCAGTTGCCTTCGATGCGGTCCCAGTTCATGGTGAATCCTTTCGTCTGTTTCAGAGGAGGGCGGTCGGCCGGAACGACGTGCTGGGTGTCCCTGATCCGATGGCTTCAGTCTAGAAAGACCGCCCCGGCCGGGCCATCGGAGAAGGGCGGCTGGGCGTGTAGGACCAGGCCCCATTGCCCCGTCACCACCAGCGCTCGAACCACTGCGCCAGCGTCTCGCGGGCGCGCTGCCACAGCGGGCGGTTCTTCCAGGCCTGCAGCTCGATGGCCTGGGCAGCGGCCAGGTCGCGGCGGAACATGCCGGTCATCGCGTTGCCGAAGTCTTCGCCAAACACGACGGCATTGACCTCGTTATTGCCGGTGAAGCTGCGCCAGTCCATATTGCTGGAGCCCACGGTCGAGACCACGCCGTCGATCACCGCCGTCTTGGCATGCAGCACCGCGTCTTGCAGCTCATGGATCTTGACCCCGGCCTCCAGCAGCCGCTCGTAGTAGCCACGCCCGGCGTGCAGCACCGGCGCGAAGTCGCTGACCGAGGGCAGCAGCAGATGGACATCGACGCCGCGCCGCGCCGCATCGCTGAGCGCCGCCACCATGTCCTCGCCCGGCGCGAAATAGGCCATCGTCAGGTAGACGCTGCGCTGCGCGCTGTCGATCGCGGTCAGCAGCATCACGTAGATCTTGTTGAACTCGTCGTCGGGCGTGGACGGGATCACCCGCAGCAATTGCTCGCCGGCGGCGGCGGCCGGCGTCGGCGTCAGCGCGGGCAGCGCCTCCTTGCAACCCTGAGCCACCCAGGTGCTGCGCACCAAGTCATCGAGCGCCGGCACCGCGCTGCCGCGCAGGCGGATCTGGGTGTCGCGCCAGCCCCGCTCCTTGGCAGAGTCGCTGCGCTTGCGGCCGAACGAGCCCGATGAACCTGATGAGCCTGATGAATAGACCGCGCTGATATTGATGCCGCCGGTGAAGCCGACGTCGCGGTCGACCACCAGGATCTTGCGGTGGTCGCGGTGCGTGATGTCCCAGTAGCCCGGACGCTGCAAGGGGTTGACCGGGTTGAAGGCGCAGACCGCGATGCCGGCCTCGCGCAGCGCTTCGAAGAAGGCGGGGTCGGTGCCTATCGAGCCCAGCGCGTCATAGATCACGGCGATCTGCACGCCTTGCGCGCGCTTGCGCTTGAGCAGCGCGGCCAGCTGCTGGGCCACCCCGTCGTGCTCGACGATATAGCTCTCCAGCAGGATGCTGTGGCGGGCCCGCTCGATGGCCTCGAACATCGCGGCGAAGGTGGCTGGCCCGTCGAGCAGCAAGCGGGCCTCATTGCCCGCATGCAGATGGACATCGTCATCGACGGCGGTCTGCGCGGCCAGATGGCGGTGCAGCAGCGAGGCGCTGCCCTGACTACCGATCTTTCGCAGCACCGCCTCGCGCTGGGCCTGGCCCAGACGCCCGCGCTGGCCGCTGACCGTCAGCCGGGCCGCGACCTTTCCGGCCTTGGCGGTGGGCGGCGGTGCGTCGGCACGCGCGGGCAGGGCGCGGGTGGCGCAGCCGCCGAAGCTCAGACTCAGGCCCAGTGCCAGGCCCGCAAGCAGCACGGTGATGCGCGGGCCGGGCCGGGGATGCATGCAGAGCTCCTCGGGGGCCCGCGTCTATTTGCGCAGCGCGCCGACGCCCAGCATCGCCAGCACCAGCAGCACGACGAAGATCAGCAGGAAGACGAAGAACAGCAGCTTGGCGATGCCGGCGGCGCCGGCGGCGATGCCGCTGAAGCCCAGTACCCCGGCGATCACCGAGATCAGGGCGAAGATGAGGGCCCACTTGATCATGTCGAGTCCTTGGCGTGGCTTGGATGGCTCGACTCTAGGTCTGGTCCGGCGCGGCGGGCATCGGCGGGCGACGCCTGGCCCTGTAGGACGCCGGCCCGCCCAGGCAATGCGGCCTTGTCCTACATGCAGCCGCGCCGTGGCCCGACAGGGGCAGGCGCGCGGCCTGCCTAGCATCGCTGCATGAACAGGATCATGAACAGCCCGCAGCGTGCCGAGGCCGAACCGGCGCTCGATGTGGATCTGCTGCTGAGCACACCCGCCAGCATCGTCGTGCGTGCGCGCGTCGAGTTTTCCGATGGGTCGACGCTTCAGGACGCCGGCCTGGTGGTGGCGCGCGAACACTGCCACGGCAACCGCCCGGAGGTCTCCGCACTGCGGCGCGCGGCCCAGCTCTGCGCGGCGCGGCTGAGCCGGCCGGTAGGCCCCAAGCCGCGCGCGGTGCGGGCCTTGTATGCCCTGGTCGACGGGGCCTGGTGCGCCTTGCTGCTGCAGCCGCAGACGGCTTGATCAGGCCGGCATCGGCAGATGCCGGCGCGAGCCGCGCGCGTGGGCAAACACCCAGGTGAACTCGGCGCCCAGCAGAAAGATCTGCGCCGAGTAGTAGACCCAGATCAGCAGCACCACCAGCGAGCCGGCCGCGCCGAAGCCGGAGCTGATCGCGGTGCTGCCGATATATAGGCCGATCAGGCTGCGCCCGATGCTGAACAGCGCGGCCGTCACCACCGCACCGACCCACACATCGACCCAGGCCACCCGTGCCCTGGGCATGATCTTGTAGATCAGCGCGAACATCGCCGTCATCAGGCCGAAGCTCAGCAGATGATCGATCACCAGGATCAGATCATCCCAGCCGCCCAGCAGCGGTGACCACCATTTGTGCAGCGCTGACAGCGCCGCACCCATCAGCAGCGAGACCATCAGCAAAAATCCGAAACCTAGGATCAGCCCGAAGGACAGCAGGCGCGCGCGCAGCAGCGCCCACAGCCCGTTCAGAGGCCGGGCCGGCACGCGCCAGATGCGGTCCAGCGTGCTCTGCAACTCGGCGAACACCGAGGTCGCGCCGATCAGCATCAGCACCAGCCCCGATACCGTGGCCAGCAGACTGCCACCGGGCCGGTTGACGCTCTCCAGCAGCCCCTGCACCGCCAGCGCACCGGCGCTGCCCAGCAGCGCCTGCAACTGGCCATAGATCTCGCCGCGCGCGGCCTCGGCGCCGAACACCAGGCCGGCCACGGACACGACGATCAGCAGCAGCGGCGCCAGCGAAAACAAGGTGTAGTAGGCGATGGCCGCGCCCATGCTGGGCGCCCCGTCGGCCAGCCAGGCTGCGCCGGCGCGGCGCGCCATGCTCAGCACCTCGGCGGGGGTCAGCGGCGGCATCGTGAGCGCATGAGGCCGGGCTCAGCGCCGCCGCAATGCCAGCACGCCGGCCACGAAGATCGTAGCGAACAGCAGGGCGCTCCAGAACTCATAAGGCAGGCCCAGCAGCCGGTAGGCGGCGGCCTCGGCGCAGGAGGCGGTGATCATGAAGACATCGGGCCACAGCGTCTCCAGGTCCAGCGCGGTGACAACCCGGTCGGCCAGGGTCATATCGCAGGAGGCCAGCTTGGAGGCCACCTCATGCTGGTAGTAGGCCGAGGCCAGGCCGGCCAGCGACAGCAGCAGCACCGCGCCCAGCGAGAGCTTGCGCAGCGCAGCGCTGCTCTTGAGCAGCCAGCCCAGGCCGGCCACCGCGCCCAGCAGCAGGAAGAGGGCCCGCTGCATCACGCACCAGGGGCAGGGCTTGACGTTGAAGCCATGCTGGGCGATCAGCGCGATCGCGACGCCGCCGAAGCTGGCCAGGCAGACAAAGGCCAGCACGCGCGCCGGCAGTTTCGAGGCGGTCAGGAACATTGATCAGTCCGCGTCCACTTCCACCACCAGATCGATCTCGACGCAGGCCCCCATCGGGTTCTGGGCCACACCGAAAGCGCTGCGCGCATGGGCGCCGCGCTCGCCGAAAACCTCGGCGAACAGCTCCGAGGCGCCATTGGTCACCAGATGCTGTTCGGTGAACTCCAGCGTGCTGTTGACCAGGCTCATCAGCTTGACGATGCGGGTGATCTTGTTCAGATCGCCGACGGCGGCCTGCAGCGTGCCCATCAGGTCGATCGCGATGGCGCGGGCAGCCGCCTTGCCGGTGGCGGTATCGGTGTCCAGGCCGAGCTTGCCGACCCAGGGCTTGCCGTCCTTTTTCGCGATATGGCCGGACAGGAACACCAGATTGCCGCTGCGCACATAGGGCACATAGGCCGCCACCGGCACGGCCACGGGCGGCAACTCGATGCCCAGGTTCTTCAGACGCTCATAGACGGTTGTGCTCATCGGGGGCTACTCACGGCAGGTAAAAAGGTTTAGAAAGTTGGCGCGAATCCTACACCGAGCTTCCAGGGAGGAAGCGGATGCCTGACGCATGGCGCACGCCGCATTCGGCCGTGTTGGCGCTGCTGGCCTGGCTGGCCGGCCTGGCGGCGCTGCAGCAGTGCGCGCGCCTGCCCGAGGCGCGCGAGCTGGCGGCGGTGCTGCTGCTTGCAGCGGCCCTGGCCGGGCTCGCGCTGCTCAGACCCCGGGCCTGGCCGCGCGGCCTGCTGCTGGCGCTGAGCCTGGGCCTGCTGGCTTTCGGCCAGGGCGCCTGGCGGGCCCAGCAGCGGCTCGATCAGGCCTTGCCGGCCGCCTGGGAGGGGCGCGACCTGCTGCTCAGCGGTCGCATCGCCTCGCTGCCGCAGGCGGTGCAGGGCCAGGGTGGCCTGCCGGGGCGGCGCTTCGTCTTCATGGTCGAGCGGGCCGAGGACCCGCAGCGCAGCGCCGAGCCTCAGGTGCCGCCGCGCCTGCTGCTGAGCGCCTATGCCCAGCCGGGTGTGCCGCTGCCCGACTGGCGGGCCGGCGACCACTGGCAGCTGCTGGTGCGGCTGCGCCGCCCGCACGGCCTCTCCAACCCCCATGCCTTCGACTACGAGCTCTGGCTGTTCGAGCAGGGGCTGCGCGCCACCGGCGTGCTGCGGCCCGGCGGCCATCGGCTGCTGGAGGCCGGCGGTGCCTGGCGCATCGACCGCTGGCGCCAGCGCCTGCGCGATGCGATCCAGCGCCATGTCCCCGACCCCGGGGCCGCCGGCGTGCTGGTGGCACTGAGCTTGGGCGAGCAGGCGGCGATCACGCGCACCGACTGGAGCCTGTTCCGCGATACCGGCATCAGCCATCTGGTCGCGATCAGCGGTCTGCACATCACGATGTTTGCCTGGGCCGCCGGCTGGGCGGTGGCCGGGCTGTGGTGTCGCAGTGCCAGGTCTTGCCTGTGGCTGCCCGCGCCGCGTGCCGGGCTGTGGGCCGGCGTCGGGGTGGCGCTGGCCTATGCGCTGTTCTCGGGCTGGGGTGTGCCGGCCCAGCGCACGGTCTGGATGCTGCTGACGCTGGCGCTGCTGCGCCAGCTGGGCCTGCGCTGGCCCTGGCCGCTGAGCCTGCTGCTGGCGGCCTGCGTCGTGACGGCCATCGATCCCTGGGCGATCAGCCAGGCGGGGTTTTGGCTGTCCTTTGTCGCGGTCGGCCTGCTGATGGCCAGCGGGCCCGGCCTGCTGCCACCGGGCTGGCGCGCTCAACTCGGCGCGGCGCTGCACAGCCAGTGGGTCGCCACGCTGGGTCTGGCGCCGCTGACCCTGCTGTTCTTCCAGCAGATCTCGGCGGTCGGCCTGCTGGCCAATCTGGTCGCGATCCCGGTGGTCAGCCTGCTGATCACGCCGCTGGCCCTGGCCGGCAGCCTGGTGCCGCTGCTGTGGGACCTGGCCGTGCTGTGCCTGCAGGGGCTGATGCTGTGGCTGCGCTGGCTGGCCGGCCTGCCTTGGGCGGTCTGGCATGTGCCGGTGGCGCCGCTATGGGCCCAGGTCTGCGGCCTGCTGGCGGCGCTGCTGCTGGTGCTGCCGCTGCCCTGGGGTTCGCGGCTGCTGGGCCTGCCGCTGGCGCTGGGCCTGCTGTGGCCGGCCGTGCCGCGCCCGGCGCCGGGCCAGCTGGAGCTGCTGGCCGCCGATGTCGGCCAGGGCACGGCCGTGCTGCTGCGCACCGCCAACCACAGCCTGCTCTACGACAGCGGCGCGCAGTACACGCCCCAGGCCGATGCCGGCCAGCGGGTGCTGCTGCCGCTGCTGCGGGCGCTGGGCGTGCGCGAACTGGACCTGCTGCTGCTGAGCCACCGCGACCAGGACCATGTCGGCGGCGCCGCCGCGCTGCTGGCCGGCTTGCCGGTGCGCGCGCTGCTGAGCTCGCTGGACGAGGGTCATGTCTTGCTGGCGGCAGGCGCGCCGCAGCGCCGCTGCGAGCGGGGCCTGCGCTGGCGCTGGGACGGCGTGGACTTCGAGATCCTGCACCCGCAGCCGGCCGACTACCGGCGCGAGGCCGTCAAACCGAATGCGCTGTCCTGTGTGCTGAAGGTGCGGGCCGGCGCGCGCGGCGTCCTGCTGAGCGGCGATATCGAGGCGGCCCAGGAGCAGAGCCTGCTGGGCCTGCCGCAGCTGCCCAGCGACTTGCTGATGCTGGCCCACCATGGCAGCCAGACTTCGTCGACGCCGGCTTTCCTGGACGCGGTGGCGCCGCGCCAGGCCTTTGTGCAGGCCGGCTATCGCAACCGCTTTGGCCATCCGGCCCCGGCCGTGCTGGCACGGCTGCAGGCGCGCGGCGTGCCGGTCTGGAACTCGGCCGACTGCGGCGCGCTGCGCTGGCGCAGCGATGCGCCCGAGCCCTCATGCCAGCGCGAGCTGGGGCGGCGCTACTGGCAGCGCACGGCGGTGGTCGAGCGCGAGGTGGGCCTTTCGGGCGCCGACGATCAGGGTTTTTGAGCGCTGTCCCTGAAGCCACGCAGCGTGCGCCCCAGCTCGATCACCGCATAGGCGTAGTAGCTGGACCAGTTGTAGCGGGTCAGCGCATAGAAGTTGGCGGTGCCAGCGATATAGCTGGGCGCGGCCGTGCCGTTCTGCAGCTCGACCAGGGCCAGCGCGCCCTGGTGTTCGCGGCCGGCCTCCGAGAGCTCGGCACCGGCCTCGGCGAACTGGGCGGCGCTGAAGCTGGGCAGGATGTCGGGCGCCAGCAGGCGGGCCCGCTCGACGGTGTCGACCGGTACCGCCACCGTGTAATGGGTGGGCATGCCGGGCCGCCAGCCATGCTGGGCCAGGTAGTGGGCCACCGAGCCGATCGCGTCGACCGGGTTGGCGATCAGGTCGACGTGGCCGTCGCCATCGAAATCGATCGCGTGCTTGTTCCAGCTGCTGGGCATGAACTGCGGCCAGCCCATTGCGCCCGCGTAGGAACCTTTGACGGTCGCCGCGTCCAGCCCCTCGCGCTGGCACAGCTTCAGGAACTCGGCCAGCTCGGCGCGGAAGAACTCGCTGCGGTCGCGCCGTCCCGGCGGGAAGTCGAAGCCCAGCGTCACCAGCGCGTCCAGCACGCGAAAGCCGCCGGTGATCTGGCCGTAGAAGGTCTCGACGCCGATCAGGCCGGCGATCAGCTCGGCCGGCACGCCGTACTGCGCCTCGGCCCGCGCCAGCGCGGCCTCATGGGTGGCCCAGAAGGCCAGGCCGGCCTGCAGCCGGCGCGGCTCGACGAAGCGGGCCCGGTAGGCGGCCCAGTCCTTGGCCGTGCCGGCCGGCGGCGGCATGATCAGGCGCTGCACCGTGGGCAGCTTGCGGGCCTGGGACAGCAGGCGGCGCAGGCCGGCCTCGTTCCAGCCCAGCAGTGCGGCCTGCTCGCTGGCGAAGCGCATCAGGTCTTCGCGCTCGCCGTAGAGCGCGGCGGCGGGCGGCGGTGCTGCTTGTTTCTTCTTGGTGGCTTGGGCCGGGCCGGCCAGCGCGGCGGTGATCAGGGCAAGGGTCAGGGCACGCAACAACATCAGGAGGTCTTCATGGTCTGGTGCCGCAGCATACGGCCTGCGGCACGGAACTCGCGCAGCCAGCGCCAGCGGTTCAGCCAGCCGGCCGTGTTCGCGGCCTTCGCCGTGCTGCCGGCCGCATAGCGCGCGAGCTCCAGCGCCAGCAGCTGGCGTGCCAGCGGCTCGGCCGCCGCGCCGTGACGGGCTCGCAGCAGGGCGGCCCATTGGCGCGGCGCCTGGTGGGCGGCGGCGGCGATATCGAGCCGGCGCAGCTCGCGCAGGATGGCGCTGCGCTGGCGGCTCCAGCCGTCGTGCGGCCGGGCCTGCCAGGCCGCCCAGGCCGCGCCGGCGCCGGCCAGCAGGCCGATCAGCGCGCCGACCAGCTGGCCCAGCGACTGCCAGTCGGGGCTGCGCCAGCCCAGCTTCTTCAGCAGATCGAACTGGTCGTTGCGCGAGTAGTTCAGCACATACTGCTGCCAGCGGTTGTTGAGCTGCTCCCAGCTCCGGGCAATGGCGCGCAAGCCCTGCCACAGGGCCGGATTGACCTGGCCCAGCGCGCCGGCGAAGGCGCCGGGCGGCGGGCTCAGGGCCTGGCCCAGATTGACGCGGTCCGGCGCCACCGCGGCGGTCGGGTCCACTCGCACCCAGCCGCGCCCGGCCTGCCAGACCTCCGCCCAGGCATGGGCCTGACTGTTGCGCACGACCAGATAGCCGTCCTGCAGCTCGCGGTCGGCGCCCTGGAAACCGGTGACGATGCGGGCCGGAATGCCTAGCGCCCGCATCACGACGACAAAGCCGGCCGAGAAATGCTCGCAAAAGCCCAGCCGGCGGTCGAACCAGAACTCGTCGATCAGATGCGGCGTCACCTCGCCGTAGCGGCCCGGGGCCAGCGTGTAGATGAACTCGGCCGTGGTGATATGGCGCAGCACGGCGGCCACCATGGCCGGCGCATAGGCCTGCTCGTCCAGGCCGGCGAGTTCGGGGCGGCGCCGCAGCTCGGCCGCCCAGCCCAGGGTGCGCGGGTTCAGTCCCTGGGGCAGCTCCAGATAGGCTTGCAGGCCCAGGGTCGGCTGCAGCGGGCCGCTGTCATAGTCCAGATAGGCCTGCTGGTTCAGGCGCAGGCGCTCGGTGATGGGCCGCGGTGCCAGCCATTGCAGGTCGATGCTGCGGCGCAGCAGCAGCCCCTGCACATCCATCTCGCTGCCGGGGGCCTCGGGGCTGCTCTCCAGCAGCGGCAGCACGCTCAGGCGCAGCGGCTCCATCGTCAGCTCATAGCGCAAGACCTGGCCCCGCACCCGAGGGGCCGGCGCGCGGCTGATGAAGGGGTTGTTATTGCCGGGCAACGGCCGCCAACTGCGGCCGTCGAAGCGACTGAGCACCGGGCCGCGGAAGTACAGGCCTTGCGGCGGCGGCGCCGGGCCCTCGAAGCGCAGCCGCATCGCGATGCTCTCGTCGTTGGCAATCTCCGACATCGCGCCCAGTTCCATCTCGTTGGAGAGCCCGGTGCGGCCCACCGAGTCGCTGGGGATGCCCCACAGCGGCGCGATGCGCGGGAACAGCAGGAACAGCAGCACCATCACCGGCAGGCCCATCGCGGTGGTGCGGGCGGCCTGGGTCGCGGCCAGCTTGAGGCTGGGCTGGCCCACCGGCATCTGGGCCAGCACCAGCGCGCTCAGCAGGGCCCAGACGCTGACCAGGGTCCACAGCCCGGTCAGCAGCGACTGCGAGTACAGATACTGGGTCAGCACCAGGAAGAAGCCGAGGAAGAACACGACGAAGGCATCGCGGCGCGCGCGCAGCTCCAGCGTCTTCATCGCCATCAGCATCACCAGCATCGTGATGCCGGCCTCGCGGCCGATCAGCGTGCGGTGGGTCAGCAGGGTCAGGCCGGCCGTCACCAGCAGCAGCAGGCTCAGGCTCCAGCGCCCGGGCAGTGCCTGGCCGTTCCAGGCCAGCAGGCCGCGCCACAGCAGCATCAGGCCGGTCAGCGCCGTGCACCACAGCGGCAGATGGCTGGCATGGGGCAGGGCGGTGGCGGCGATCGCGAACAGCAGGAAGAAGGTGTCGCGGGTCTCACGCGGCAGGTGCCGCAGCTTGGCCATCAAGTCCTGTCGGGCACTCATCGCAGCGGCTCCAGCGGAGCGGCCGCCAGCAGCTCCAGACAGGCCTGGCGCTGTGCCGGCCCATGATCGGGGGCCAGTTCTTGCCCGCCCAGGCGCAGGCCATAGGACTGGCCCAGCTGCTCGGCCAGCAGCACCCAGGCGCTCAGGCGCGAGAGCCGTGCCTCCCAGTCCAGGCCGGCGGTGTCGGCCAGGTCCAGCCAGCGCTGGCGGCTGGCCGGCGCCAGGGTCTCGCGCACCAGCAGCTGGCCGTCGGGGGCGCTGGCGGCCTTCTTCCACAGCACCTGCTTGATCGAATCGCCCTGGCGGTAGGGGCGCACCCCCTCGAAGTCCTGGCCGCGCACCATCAGCGTCGCGGCGCGCTGGCCCTCGCCGCTGCTGGCCGCCTGGCCGGGCAGGGCCGGCGGCGGCTGCTCGGGCCGGGGATAGACCCAGACCCGGGCCGCCGGCCGCCAGATGCTCCAGGCGCCGAACAGGCCGAGCGGAAAACGGGTCGAGACGCGCAGCTGCGGCAGCTGCATCAGGCCGCGCGTGGCCGCCGGGCAGCGCAGCTGCAGCAGGCTGTGGCCCAGCGCCGGCACATCGGCCCAGGCCGGCTCCGCCTCCTTGCCTTGCCGGACCTGAATGCCGATGCCATAGCGTGCCCGGCCGCTGTTGTGCAGCCTCACCTCCAGCTGCACATCGTCGCCGGCAAAGACCGGCTGCGGGCCTTTCAGGTCCAGGCTCAGGCCGCGCAGATTGGCGTGGGTGGCGTGCATCGACGCAAAACCCGCGCCGGCCAGCAGAAAAGTCAGCAGATAGCCCAGGCTCAGCTGGTCATTGATCGAGGCCAGCAGCAGCACGACCAGGGTGATGCAATAGAACAGCCCCGGCCGGCTCGGCAGGATGTAGATATTGCGCTGGCCCATCTGGTGGGTGTCGCTGAGCGGATGGCGGGCCTGCCACCAGGCCCGGGCGCGGCGTCGGAGGGACTGCACCATGTCAGCGCTCAGGGAATCGGGATGGACTCGATCATGGCCCGCACCTGCTCGCGCGCGCCGCGGCCGCTGCCGGCCTTGGGTCGCAGACGGTGGGCAATGGTCTGCGGCAGGATGGCCTGCACATCGTCGGGCGAGACATAGTCGCGCTCGTCCAGCAGGGCGCGCGCGCGCGCGGCGCGCAGCACGCCCAGGCCGGCACGCGGGCTCAGGCCTTCGACAAACCACTGGCCCGAGCGGGTCGCGGCCAGCAGGGCTTGCAGATAGTCCAGCAGGGCCGGCGCCGCATGGATCTCGCGCACGGCGGCCTGGGCCGCCAGCAGCTCGCCGGGTTGCATCACCGCAGCCAGCGCACGGATCGCCTCGCGGCTGTCCTGGCCCATCAGCAGCTCGCGCTCGGCCTTCTCGTCCGGATAGCCCAGCGAGATGCACATCAGGAAGCGGTCCAGCTGCGACTCCGGCAGCGGGTAGGTGCCGAGCTGCTCGCTGGGGTTTTGCGTCGCGATCACGAAGAAGGGCTGGGGCAGGGCATGGGTCTGGCCGTCGACGCTGACCTGGTTCTCCTCCATCGCCTCCAGCAGCGCGCTCTGGGTCTTGGGGCCGGCGCGGTTGATCTCGTCGGCCAGCAGCACCTGGGCGAACACCGGCCCGGGGTGGAAGGCGAAGCCGCCGCGCTCGCGCTCGTAGACCGAGACGCCCAGCAGATCGGAGGGCATCAGGTCGGAGGTGAACTGCACGCGCGAGAAGCGCAGCCCCATCGAGACCGACAGGGTGTGGGCCAGCGTGGTCTTGCCGACCCCGGGCAGGTCTTCGATCAGCAGATGGCCGCCGGCGATCAGGCAGGCCACGCAGTCGCGGATCTGGGTCGGCTTGCCGCGGATGATCGTGCTAATCTGGTGCTGCAGCGTCTTGAGTTGCTGGAACAGCTGGTGCTTGGTGGCTTGGTCGCTCATGCTCGGACATTAACTCAAAACACGCCGCGCCATCCTGACTGCCGCGCCCTCCTGCATGCCCACTGCCTACCTCAGCCACCCCGACTGCCGCCGCCACGATATGGGCGCCGGCCATCCCGAATGCCCGCAGCGCCTGGACGCGATCGAGGACTGGCTGATCGGCAGCGGCCTGGATGTCGCGCTGGAGCGCCATGAGGCGCCGAGCGTGCGCCTGTCGGACGTGGAACTGGCCCATACCCATGGCTATGTGGCTCAGCTGCGCGACACGCTGGAGTCGCTGGCCGCCACGGGCGAGTCGCGTGCCATCGACCCCGACACCATCGCCAACCCCCACACATGGTCGGCCGCCTTGCGCGCCGCCGGCGCGGCGGTGCAGGCCACCGATCTGGTGATCGACGGCCAGGTCGAGAACGCCTTCTGCTCGGTGCGCCCGCCGGGCCACCATGCGACGCGCGACCAGAGCATGGGCTTTTGCTTTTTCAACAATGTCGCGATCGCGGCCCGCCATGCGCTCGATGTGCGCGGGCTGCAGCGCGTCGCGGTGGTGGACTTCGATGTGCACCACGGCAATGGCACCGAGGACATCCTGGCCGGCGACGAGCGCGTGCTGATGGTCAGCATCTTCCAGCACCCGCTCTATCCCTATTGCGGCGCCGTGCCCAAGGGCGAGAACATGATCAATGTGCCGGTGCCGGCCTACACCCGCGGCGGCGAGATCCGCGAAATGATAGAGGCGATGTGGATGCCGGCGCTGGAGCGTTTCAAGCCCGAGATGATCTTCATCTCGGCCGGCTTCGACGCCCACCGCGACGACGATCTGGGCCAGCTGGGCCTGGTCGAGGCCGACTACGAGTGGATCACCTGGCGCATCAAGGAGCTGGCCGAGCGCCATGCCCAGGGCCGCATCGTCTCCTGCCTGGAGGGCGGCTACCACCTGGGCGCGCTGGCGCGCAGCGTCGGCGTGCATCTGCGCGTGCTGGCCGGGGTCTGAGCCCGGCGCGACTTTTATGATGCGGCGCCACTTGGCGGCCGCCCCGACGAATGAACCATCATCCCCTGACTTTTGACGAATTGCAGACGCTGCTGGCGTCCCTGCTGCAGCCCGCGGCGCTGACCGAGCTGGCCCTGGTGCTGGCCTGCCTGGGCCTGGCCTGGCTGGTGGTCTGGCGCCTGCGCGGCCGCCAGCCCCAGCCGCCCTCGGTGCTGTTCGGCCGCCAGCTGTTCGACGGTGTGCTGTTCCCGCTGCTGGCGCTGGCGCTGGCCTGGGGCGCGCGGCGGGCGCTGCCGCTGCTGGGCGTGCCGGTGGCGGTGTTCAAGGTCGTGATCCCGGTGCTGATCTCGCTGGCGGTGATACGGCTGACGGTGCGGGTGCTGAGCGCGGCGCTGCCCAGCTCGGGCTGGGTCAAGCTGATCGAGCGCACCGTCTCCTGGCTGGCCTGGGGCGGCTCCATCCTGTGGATCACCGGCCTGCTGCCGGTGCTGATGGCGGAGCTCGACGACATCAAATGGAAGATAGGCGCCAGCCAGGTCAGCCTGCGCGCGCTGATCGAGGGCAGCCTCAGCGCGGTGCTGGTGATGGTGCTGGCGCTGTGGGTCTCTTCGGTGATCGAGGCGCGGCTGCTGCGCAATGTGACCACCGATCTGTCGCTGCGCAAGATCGGCGTCAACCTGACCCGCTCGCTGCTGATCTTCGTCGGCCTGCTGCTGGCGCTGACGGCGGCCGGCATCGACCTGACCGCGCTGGGCGTGCTGGGCGGCGCGATCGGCGTGGGCATAGGCCTGGGCCTGCAGAAGCTGGCGGCCAACTATGTGAGCGGCTTCGTGATCCTGGCCGAGCGCTCGCTGCGCATCGGCGATATGGTGATGGTGGACGGCTTCGAGGGCCGCATCAGCGACATCAAGACCCGCTACACGGTGATACGCGCGCTCAACGGCCGCGAGTCGGTCGTGCCCAACGAGATGCTGATCACACAGCGGGTCGAGAACTCCTCGCTGGCCGATCCGCGCGTCTCGGTGGTCACGACCGTGCAGGTGGCCTATGGCACCGATGTCGAGACCCTGATGCCGCGCATGGTCGAGGAGATCATGAAGGTGCCGCGCGTGCTGCATGACCCGGCGCCCGGCGTGCTGCTGCGCGAGTTTGCGGCCGACGGGCTGACCCTGCAGATCGGCTTCTGGATCGAGGATCCGCACAACGGTCAGCTGGGCGTGCGCTCCCAGGTCAATCTGGCCATCCTGCGCCTGTTCGATGCGCTGGGCATCGAGATCCCGTTCCCGCAGCGGGTTGTGCACCAAGCGCGCAATAGTGCCGATTCGGCGCCTGTGACACCGCCCTGAACCTGGAGCCGCTGCCTACCATCCCTTCTTTGTCGACAAAGGATGGTTATGCGATTCATGCAGCGGGTGATGTTGTCCTTGGCGGTGCCGGCCGGCCTGGTGCTGGTGCTGGGCGCGGCCGTCAGCGTCGGCACCTACTCGGTGGAGCGCCAGCTGGGCGACTACTTCAGGCATGAAGACGCCTTGTCGGCCGAGGTCAACGAGATGTATGCCCAGGGCCTGCAGATGGGCCAGGCGCTGCGCAATATCGTCCTGGACCCGGCCAACAAGAAGGCCTATGAGAACCTCGATGGCGCCGCCAAGGCCTATGACAAGGCGGCCGGCGCGGCCGAGGCCGCCGCCTCGCCCGAGCAACTGGGCAAGCTGCGTGCGATGGCCGCCCTGCGCAGCCGCCTGGCCGAGATGCAGCAGCAGGTGCTGGCCCAGGTGCAACAGGATGCCGCCGCTGCGGCCGCGCTGCTGAACAAGCAGGAGACCCCGGCCTGGCGCGAACTGCGCGCAGAGCTGCTGGAGCTCAAGAAGATCACCGGTGCCGACAAGGAAGGCGCGCGCAAGGAAGCCGCCGCCGCGATGAGTTCGGCGCGCTGGACCGTGCTGAGCCTGGCGCTGCTGAGCCTGGCGGTCTGCATCGGTTTTCTCGTCAGCCTGCGCCGCTGCGTGCAGCGCGAGCTGGGGGGTGATCCGGCCGTGGCGCGCCAGGTGCTGGAGCGGGTGGCGGGCGGCGATCTGCTGGCCGAGGTGCCGGTGGCGCCCGGTGATAGCAGCTCGATGATGGCGGCGCTGCAGCGCACCCGCGATTCGCTGCGGGCGCTGGTCACCGATGTCAACCAGTCGGCGCAGAGCATCGCGCTGGCCTCCAGCGAGATCGCGGCCGGCAACCAGGACCTGTCCAGCCGCACCGAGCACCAGGCCAGCAGCCTGCAGCAGACCGCCTCGTCGATGGATCAGCTGACTTCGACCGTGCAGCACAATGCCGAGTCGGCCCGCCAGGCCACCCAGCTCGCGGCCACCGCCAGCGGTGTGGCCAGCCAGGGCGGCGCGGCGGTCGGTCAGGTGGTGGGCACGATGGATGCGATCAGCGCGCAGAGCAAGAAGATCGCCGACATCACCTCGGTGATCGACGGTATCGCCTTCCAGACCAATATCCTGGCGCTGAACGCGGCCGTCGAGGCGGCCCGTGCCGGCGAGCAGGGTCGCGGCTTCGCGGTCGTCGCCTCGGAGGTGCGCTCGCTGGCGCAGCGCTCGGCCGCCGCCGCGCGCGAGATCAAGAGCCTGATCAGCGAGAACGTCGACAAGGTCGAGGACGGCGCGCGCCAGGTCCAGCAGGCCGGCCAGACCATGGGCGAGCTGGTCACGCAGGTGCAGCGGGTCTCGGGCCTGATCAGCGAGATCTCGGTGGCCACCGGCGAGCAAAGCGGCGGCATCCAGCAGGTCAGCCTGGCCGTGGGTCAGCTCGACGAGGTGACGCAGCAGAACGCCGCGCTGGTCGAGCAGAGCACGGCGGCGGCGCAAAGCCTGAGCCAGCAGGCCGAGCGCCTGAGCGCGCTGGTCAAGGTGTTCCGGCTGGCCTGAGCTGGCGGCCGGCTCAGTCCGGCCGGCGGTGCTGGTAGCGCCACCAGGCGGTCAGCGCCGCCGCTGCCATCAGCAGCGTCGCACTGAAGGCCGCCGGCGTGCCCAGCAAGGCCAGGCTCAGCAGAGCCGCTGCCGCATAGAGCGCCGGCAGCTTCTCGTACCAATACTTGGAAATCCACATCGTTCGCCCTCCCATGGCGCAGCGGGAGGTTCTGGCTGCGGTCCGCCGATTCATCGTGCTGCGCCGCGCCGCCTTGCTGGCGACCTCCCTGGCGGCATCGTCGCCGAAGGAGCGCCCGGCCGCCATCCCGCCAAGGGGGGCGCCCAAGCAAGGGGGTGGCGAGGCCCGCCCGCGCGTGCAGACCATGCTAAGCCTCAGGCAGGCATTTCCCGCCGGGGCTGCGCTCTGTGCGCTGCCCCACAGACGCCCCGGACGCCGGCGACTACTGTGGTGGGATGAAGATCACGCATCGCACCAAAGCCAGAGAGCTGGACAAGCCCGCCCGCCTTCCGCCGTCACCGGCCGCGGCCCAGCCCTCGCGCGTGCGGCATGTGCTGAACACGGCGTTGGGCCAGAGCCATGAGGTCAAGGCCGAGGTTCAGGCCTGCGCCGAGGACCTGGGATCGGCCAACGAGCTGGCCAAAGCGCATATCGCGGACGGGGCCTCGATGCTGCCGGCCGCCCAGGCGCTGCAGCACGGTCTGGCCGTCGAGCAGCGGGTGCAGGGCTGCGCCGACGATCTGCAGCAGCTGGCCGACAACCTCAGCGATGGGGTGGATGAGGTCCAGGCGGTGGAACATGCCCTGAGCCGCTCCCGCCTGGCCCTGGCCGACTCGGAGGCGGCGCTGGCCCTGTCCCGCGACGCCGAGCGCACGGCCAGCCAGCTCGCGATGCATGACCAGAAGACCGGCCTGCCCAACCGCACGCTGTTCGACGATAGGCTGGCGCAGGCCATTGCCGGGGCCGAGCGCCACGGCTGGTTGCTCGCCGTGCTGTTCCTCGATCTGGATCGCTTCAAACTCGTCAACGACACCCATGGCCATGCCGCCGGCGACACCGTGCTGACGGCCGTGGCGGAACGCCTGATGCGCAACGCACGCGACGAGGACACCGTCTGCCGCAACGGCGGCGATGAGTTCCTCTACCTGCTGATCAATCCCTCGGGCCGCGAGGCCGTGGCGCGCATCGCGGCCATGGTCCGCGAGGCGATAGGCTCGCCTGTCGGGCTCGGGGCGACGCAGTTTCGCGTCACGCCCAGCATAGGCATCGCGCTCTACCCCGAGCACGGCATGAGCGGCCCGACGCTGATCGCCCATGCCGATGCCGCGATGTACCGCGCCAAGAATCGCGGCAGCGCGTTTGAGTTCTTCGAGCCGCTGACGGACTGAAGAAGCGCATCCGGCTTCGGACAGACAACAAAAAAAGCCACCGCTGGGCGGTGGCTTCGTCAGAGGGCGGAGGTTGCTGCGGCCGGGCTCAGCCCGCCGCCACCGGAATCTTCACCGCCTTGCCCGAGGCGATGCGCTCCTTCCACTCGGCCGGGCCGGTGTCGTGGGCGTTGGTGCCGTTCGAATCGACGGCCACCGTGACCGGCATGTCGGTGACGTCGAACTCGTAGATCGCTTCCATGCCCAGGTCCTCGAAGCCCAGCACCTTGGCGGCCTTGATGGCCTTGGAGACCAGGTAGGCGGAGCCGCCGACGGCCATCAGGTAGGCGGCCTTGTTGTCGCGGATCGCGTCGATCGCCACAGGGCCGCGCTCCGACTTGCCGATCATCACGGTCAGGCCGGTCTTCTCCAGCATCATGCGGGTGAAGCCGTCCATCCGCGTGGCGGTGGTCGGGCCGGCCGGGCCGACCACTTCATCGCGCACCGGATCGACCGGGCCGACGTAATAGATCGCGCGGTTGGTGAAGTCCACCGGCAGCTTTTCGCCCTTGGCCAGCATGTCGGCGATGCGCTTGTGCGCGGCATCGCGGCCGGTCAGCATCTTGCCGTTCAGCAGCAGGGTGTCGCCGGCCTTCCAGCTGGCGATCTCTTCGCGGCTCAGTGCGTTCAGGTCGACGCGGCGGCTCTTGTTGTAGTCGGGCGCCCATTTGACGTCGGGCCACAGGTCCAGGCTGGGCGCTTCCAGATACGTGGGGCCGGAGCCGTCAAGCACGAAATGGGCGTGGCGGGTGGCGGCGCAGTTCGGGATCATCGCGACCGGCTTGCTGGCGGCATGGGTCGGGTAGGTCTTGATCTTGATGTCCAAGACGGTGGTCAGGCCGCCCAGGCCCTGGGCGCCGATGCCCAGCGCGTTGACCTTCTCGTAGAGCTCGATGCGCAGCTCTTCGAGCTTGTTCTGCGGGCCGCGTTCCAGCAGCTCGTACATATCGATGTCGTCCATCAAGGACTCCTTGGCCATCAGCATGGCCTTCTCGGCCGTGCCGCCGACACCGATGCCCAGCATGCCCGGCGGGCACCAGCCGGCGCCCATCTGCGGCACGGTCTTCAGCACCCAGTCGACCAGGTTGTCGTTCGGATTCATCATCACGAACTTGCTCTTGTTCTCCGAGCCGCCACCCTTGGCGGCCACCATCACATCGACGGTATTGCCGGGCACGATGCTGACGCTGATCACCGCCGGTGTGTTGTCCTTGGTGTTCTTGCGCTCGAACAGCGGGTCGTTGAGCACCGAGGCGCGCAGCTTGTTGTCGGGATGGTTGTAGGCGCGGCGCACGCCCTCGTTGACGGCGTCCTCCAGCGAGCCGGGGAAGCCCTCGAAGCGCACCTCCATGCCCACTTTCAGGAACACATTGACGATGCCGGTGTCCTGGCAGATCGGGCGGCGGCCTTCGGCACACATCTTCGAGTTGGTCAGGATCTGCGCGATCGCGTCCTTGGCGGCAGCGCTCTGCTCGCGCTCATAGGCACGGGCCAGGTGCTGGATGTAGTCGGTCGGGTGGTAGTAGCTGATGTACTGCAGGGCGGCAGCCACGCTGTCGACGAGGTCGTCGTGCTTGATCGCGGTGGTCATGATGAGGCGGGTCCGGGTTTGTAAGGCTGGCGGGATTTTAGCGAGGCCAGCTTTCCCCCTGCTTGCGCTCAGCCGGCCGGTACCGGTGCTGCGGGCGGGCTGACCTTGGCCGCCCGCGCCAGCTCGGTCTCCAGCCAGGGCAGCAGCGCATCGAAGCTCTGGCTCAGCGCCTGCGACAGCGCCTGCGCGGCGCCGGCGGCGCTGGCGCTCCTGGCGGGCACCTCGGCGTCGAAACGCCGGCGCGCGACGCGCTGGCGGCTGCGGCGGTCGAACAGCTCCAGGGTCAGCGCCAGCTTCGCGCTGCCGGGCTCGCTGCTGACCTCGTGATGCAGGCTGGAGATGCCCACGGTCAGCAGCCAGTCGGCGCGCATCGGGTCGCCCAGCAGGCCCACCGCGCCGGCAATGCCGCGCGCCTCCAGGCGCTGCTGCAGCAGGCGCGGTACCTGGCGCACCGGCTGCTCCACCCAGCTGCCCTGCTGGTAGAAGGCGAACTCATGGGCTCGCTTCGAGTAGGCCATCGACACCGTGTCGGCCATCGCATTGGCCGGCAACTGCTGGATCAGCAGCGCGCCGACCAGCGGGGCGGGCAGTCGTTCGGCGCTGCCGGCGCCCTCGTCATGGAGGCGATACAGGGCCTGCAAGGGCGCATCGCCGCCGCCCACCGAGACGCAGGCGCTCAGCAGCGGCGACAGGCCCAGGCCCAGCAGCAGCCGGCGCCGCAGATGGCCTTCTTCATGGGTGGCGCTCATGGCTTTTTCTCTCCGGGGCCGAGTTGTTGTGCGCTCGGCCCCAGCAGGGCCGCGCGCGGATCGCGCAGGCGGTCGAACACGCGGGTGGCCGCGTCGATCGACAGGCGCAGCTCGGACATCGCGACGCTCAGCTGGTCGTCGACGCCGCTGGCCGTGTCCTCGAGCCGGCGCGCGGTCGCGACCGACTGGGTCTGCAACGCCTCGACCGCCTTGGCCGCCTGGTTGAGCGCCTGGCGCGCCTCGACCAGGGTGCGCTCGGTCTCGGTCAGCGTGCCGTCCAGGCGGCTGCCCATGCGCTCGACCACCGCGGTGATGCGCTCGCCCGAGCCGCTCAGCTGAGTGGCGGCCTGGCCGACGCTCTCGGCCGCCGCGCCGGTCTGCGCCAGCGTGCGATCCAGTGCGCCGAGCCGGCTGTTGAGGCCTTGCGAGAGCTGGCGCAGATTGCGTATCGTCGCCATCACCTCGTCACGGTTCTCGCTGCTGAGCAGCTGGTTGACGCTGGACAGCGTCGTCGCGGCCATCTCGCCGACCTGCTGGACCCGGCCGGTGATCACATCCAGATCGGAGCGGCCTTCCTTGATCAGCGGGACGGTCTCCCCCTCGGCCACCTGCACCAGCGGCTCGCCGGGCGGCTCGGGCGTGATCAGCGTGATCGCGGCGATGCCGGTGACGAAGTTGCGGGTCACGACGGCCACGGTGTTGGTCAATACCGGCGCGCGGCCGTCGACCCGCAGTTCGACCCGCACCCGGTTGAACTTGCTGGTGGCCAGCGAATAGTCCTCGACCCGGCCGATCTTGATGCCGCGCAGCGAGACATCGGCGCCGACCTGCAGGCCGTCCAGCGCCTGCTGCTCGAAGTGGATCGCATAGCGCTTGAAATCGCCCTGGCCGCCGACCTTGCTGAGCCACAGCACCGCGACGATCAGGGCCGCCAGCAGGGCCAGCACGATCGCGCCGACCCGGGTGTAGCGGGCTTCAGCTTCCATTGTCTTGTGCTCCTTCAACAGTAAGCCGTGCCGAGAAATACTCGCGCAGCCATTCGTCATCGATGGCCATCACCTGCTGTACCGGCCCGTCGGCCAGCACCTTGGATCGGGCCAGCGCGATCAGCCGGTCGACCGAGCCCAGCAAGGTGTCCAGATCGTGGGTGACGAGAAAGACCGTCAGGCCCAGATCATCGACCAGGGAGCGCACCAGGCGGTCGAAGGCGCGCGCGGTGATCGGGTCCAGCCCGGAGGTCGGCTCGTCCAGGAACAGGATCTCGGGCTCCAGCGCGATCGCGCGGGCCAGCGCCGCGCGCTTGCGCATGCCGCCCGAGAGCTCGCTGGGCATCTTGGCCCCGGCCTCCGGTGGCAGGCCGGCCTGGTGCAGGCGCAGCGCGACCAGGGCGGTGATGGTGGCGGGGTCCAGCGTCGTGTGCTCGGTCAGCGGCACCGCGATATTCTGCGCCACCGTCAGCGAGGAGAACAGCGCGCCGTCCTGGAACATCATGCCGAAGCGCCGTCGCACGGCGGCCAGCTCGTCGGCGGGCGCATTCCACATCTCGGTGCCCAGCAGCCGCACCTGGCCGGCCGTCGGTCGCTGTAGACCTATCATCTCGCGCAGCAGTACCGACTTGCCGGTGCCGCTGGCGCCAATCATGCCGACCAGGGTGCCGCGTTCGACCGTGAAGCTGACGCCGTCATGCACCGTCTGCACGCCAAAGCGGGTGACGATGTCGCGGACTTCGATGACGGGCTCGCTCGCCATCACCAGCCCAGGCTCTGCAAGAGGATGGCAAAGCCGGCGTCCAGCAATATCACCGCGACGATGCCCTGCACCACGGTCGAGGTGGTGGCCGCGCCGACCGCGCGGGTGTCCTTGCCCACCGTCATGCCCATGCGGGCGCCGATCACCGCGATCACCAGCGCGAACACCGGCGCCTTGGACAGGCCCACCAGCACATGGCGCAGGTCCAGCGACTCGCGCAGCCGTGCTAGAAAGGCGCCGGGCGTGATGCCCAGCATCGGATCGGCGATGGCCATCGCGCCGACAATGCTCATCACATCACCGACAAAGACCAGCAGCGGCAGCACCAGCATCAGGGCCAGCACGCGCGGCAGCACCAGTACCTGCATGGTCGACAGGCCCAGGGTCTGGATCGCATCGGTCTCCTCGGTCAGCCGCATCGCGCCAAGCTGGGCGGTGAAGGAGGCGCCGGAGCGGCCCGCGACGATGACGGCGACGATGATGGGCGCGAACTCGCGCGTCGCGCCGATCGCGACGCCGTCGACGACAAAGATATTGGCCCCGTACTGCTCGGCCTGCAGGCCCAGCAGATAGGCGATCACGACGCCGATCAGCAAGGTCACCAGGGCCACCACCGGCACGGCGTTGAGCCCCGTCTGCTCGACCTGCACGGTCAGCTCGCGCAGGCGCAACAGCTGCGGCCGCCGCAGCGCCTCGCCCAGCGCCACCATCGTGGCGCCGAAGAAGTTCAGATGGCCCAGCAGCAGCTCGCGCAAGGCCAGGGTCTGGCGACCGAGCTGGGCCAGCGCCGTCGGCGGGGGCGTCGGCTGCGGCGCTGCTGCCGCCTGCAGGTGCTCGCGCACCCGCTCGATGATGCGCGCCGGCACCTCGGACAGGGCCTGCCAGCGCGCTTGCGCCGGCAGCGCGCGCAGCAGCACCAGCGCGGCCGCCGAGTCGATCTCGGCCAGCTCGGCCGCATCGACGCTCAGCGCCTGGGGCAGCTGCAACTCTCGCAAGGCCCGCTCAATCTCGGCCAGATGCACCATGCGCCAGGCACCGCGCAGCCGCAAGCGTGCGCATGGGCTGCTGGTGTCCAAGGTGTACCAGTCGTTGGTGAGCATGCCGGCAGCATAGCCCAGGGGCATGAACCCCGGATGAAGGCAAGACCTGCCCCCCGGGCGAGGCTTTCAGCGGGCAGCGACCGTGGCGGCGGGTCGGGGCTTGAGCTTGACCGTGATTTCGGGTGCGTACTCGAAGGCCGCGCCACTGGCTCCGTCGGTGACGGCACCGGCGACGCCGCCGTAAATGGCGCCGATGCTCGCGCCGGCCAGCATCAACATAGGTCCGGTAAAGATGATCGCCGGTGTCGCGAGGGCGCCTGCCAGGAGGCCGATGCCGGCGCCCGTGGCCGCCCCCTTTCCGGCGGCCTTGCCCAAGCTGCTGTCCGACTCGGCACTGAGCTGTTCGGCCATCACCCACTCAGGGCTTTCGCAGGAGATCATCAGCGGCCCCTCCGAGCGCTTCACCTCGACGCTGCCGGGGGCCTGCACGGTCCAGCGGCCCAGCTTGTTGGCGAGTTCACAGCTGACGTTCGTGACCGGCTCGCCGGCCTCAGTCTGCAGCCGCAGTGCGATGTTTTGCTTCACGCCCTGGGTGATGGTGGCGCAGCCCCCGAGGTTCATGCTCAGCGCCGCCGCCAGTGTCAGGGCCCATGGCCGATTCCAGGGGCGGGTTCGTTCTGCATTTTCTTTCATATCTCTCCCTTTGTTGTCAGCGCTCCAGGCGCCGACTGAGCTTCTACCATCGCTCCTCGGCGCGGGCAATGGTGCTGGGCCTAAGCTCATGCGCTGAGTACTCCTACAATCGGCCGCTTTGGATTGATCGCGCGCGCCTAGAGCGTCCCGGGGCAGGTCTCGCCGAGAGCCGCCCCAGCCACCCACTCTGACGACACGATGAACCTGCTCGCCACGGTTGTCCTGCTACCCCTTCTTCTCGGCACCGGCCTGTGCTTCTGGCTGGGCCGGGCCAGTTCCTTCCGTCAGGCTCCGGCCTGGGCCGCCGGCCTGATCACCGCCGCAGCGCTGGGCCTGCTGGCCTCGGCCGCATCGGCCGTCTTCGAGGGTCAGGTCTTGCTGGGCTTTGCCGAATGGGTGCCGGCCATAGGCCTGAATATCGGCTTGCGGCTCGACGGCCTGGCCCTGCTGTTCGCCGGCCTGATCACCGGCATCGGACTGCTGATCGTGCTCTACGGCGCCTACTATCTGCACCGCGAGGACCCGGCCGGCAAGTTCTATAGCCTCTTGATGCTCTTCATGGCGGCGATGCTGGGCATCGCGCTGTCCGACAACCTGCTGCTGCTGGTGGTGTTCTGGGAGCTGACCAGCATCTCGTCCTTTCTGCTGGTGGGTTATTGGGGCCACAAGGAGGAGGCCCGCCAGGGCGCGCGCATGGCGCTGGCGGTGACCGGTGGCGGCGGCCTGGCCTTGCTGGCCGGCGTCATCGTGCTGGGCCAGATCGCCGGGACTTACGAGCTCTCTCAGATGCTCGACAAGGGCGCGCTGGTGCAGGCCGATTCTCGCTATCCGCTGGCCCTGGCCCTGATTCTGGTGGGCTGTTTCAGCAAGAGCGCCCAGCTGCCGTTTCACTTCTGGCTGCCCGAGGCGATGGCGGCACCGACGCCGGTCTCGGCCTATCTGCATTCGGCGACCATGGTCAAGGCCGGCCTGTTCCTGATGATGCGGCTGTACCCGGTGATCGGTAGTGGCTCGGCGCTGTTCGAGACGGTGGTGGCCTCGGTGGGCCTGGCGACCATGGTGTTCGCGGCCTTCGTGGCCCTCTTCAAGCATGACCTGAAGGGCTTGCTGGCCTACTCGACGATCAGCCACCTGGGCTTCATCACCTTTCTGATCGGCCTGGGCTCGCCGATGTCGGCGGTGGTCGCGGTGTTCCATATCCTGAACCACGCCAGCTTTAAGGCCGCGCTGTTCATGACGGCCGGCATCGTCGACCACGAGTGCGGCACCCGTGACATGCGCCGGCTCGGCGGCCTGATGAAGGCCATGCCCTGGGTCGGCAGCCTGGCGCTGCTGGCGGCGGCGGCGATGGCCGGCCTGCCGCCGTTCAACGGCTTCCTGTCCAAGGAGCTGATGCTGGACCAGGCCCTGCAGGCCGATTTCTGGGGCCCGCTGTCCTGGGCGATTCCGCTGCTGGCCACGCTGGGCGGGCTGTGCTCGGTGGCCTATTCGCTGCGCCTGGTCCACGATGTGTTCTTCAACGGTCCGGCGCGGGACTTGCCGAACCCGCATCCGCATGAGCCGCCGCTGGGCATGAAGGCGCCGGTGGCGCTGCTGGTCGCGATCTGTGTGGCCGTAGGCCTGGCGCCGATGTGGATTGCCGGCCCGCTGGTGAGCTTGGCGGCGAGCAGCATGCTCGGCGCGCCGGCGCCGACCTTCGAGTTCGCGCTCTGGCATGGCTTCAATTTGCCGCTGCTGATGAGCGCGGTCGCGGTGGCCGGCGGCGCGCTGCTGTATTTCGGGCTCAGCCATGGCGGACGGCTGCACCGCTATCTGCCGGGGCCCCTCAGTGCCAAGGCCCTGTTCCATGCGGTCATCGACGGGCTGATCGGCCTGGCCGGGCGTGGCACCGCGCTGCTGGAGAACGGCTCGCTGCAGCGCTATGCGGCCTGGATGGTGGCGCTGGCCGTGGGCCTGTCGGCCTGGGCCTTGCTGGGGCAGGGCCTGGCCACCGGTGATAGGGAATTGCTGGCCGCGCCGCCGCTGGCGGTGGGGGTGTGGCTGCTGCTGATCGTGCTGGGCGCGGCCCTGCTGGTGATGCAGCGCCAGCGCTTTGTCGCGGTGGTGCTGGTGGGCGGTGTGGGCCTGATCTGCTCGCTGGCTTTTCTGGCGCTGTCGGCGCCCGATCTGGCGCTGACCCAACTCTCGGTCGATGTGGTCTCGACCGCGCTGCTGCTGATGGGCCTGGCCTTGCTGCCGCAGCTCAGTCCGGTCGAATCGAGCCGGCTGCGGCGCGGTCGCGATGCCTTGCTGGCCATCGCCGGCGGCGGCGGCATCGGCTGGCTGGCCTGGCTGATGCTGACCCGCAACCATGAGTCGATCTCGTGGTACTTCCTGGAGCAGTCGCTGCCGGGCGGCGGCGGCAGCAATGCGGTCAATGTGATCCTGGTGGACTTCCGCGGCTATGACACCTTTGGCGAGATCACCGTGCTGGGCATTGCAGCGGTGGGTGTGCTGGCTCTGCTGGACGGATTCCGGGTCGCCAAGCCCAAGGCCGATGCCGAGGGTCGGCCCTGGAGCTATGCGCGCGAGCCGCTGATGCTGCGCGTCGTCGCGCGCCTGGTGCTGCCGCTGGCCTTGCTGCTGTCGGCCTATATCTTCTGGCGCGGCCACAACCTGCCGGGCGGCGGCTTTGTCGCCGGCCTGGTCACCGCGGTGGCCCTGCTGCTGCAATACATGGCCCAGGGCCAGCAGCGCGCCGAGAGCCTGCTGCGCGCCGGGGGCGGGCGGCGCTTTGTGCGCTGGATAGGCGCGGGCCTGGGCATTGCCTGGTTGACCGGCGTCGGCGCCTTTGTGTTCGGCCGGCCCTTCCTGAGCAGCGCCCATGGCCACCCGACCGTGCCGCTGCTCGGCGAGCTGCCGCTGGCCACGGCGGCGCTGTTCGATCTGGGGGTCTATATCACCGTGGTGGGATCGACGCTGCTGATGCTGTCGGTGCTGGGCTCGGCGAGCAAGGCAAGCGGCACGGCCAGTGCGCGAGGGGCGAGGGCATGACGATCTCGATGGAATTCCTGCTGGCCAGCGGCATCGGCTGGGTCACCGCCTGCGGCATTTATCTGCTGCTGCGCGGGCGCAGCTTCTCGGTGGTGCTGGGCCTGAGCCTGATCGGCTATGCGGTCAATGTCTTTATCTTCGCGATGGGGCGGCTGTGGAGCGCCGCGCCGCCCATCCTCAGCAAGGGGACGGCCGTGGCCGACCCCTTGCCCCAGGCCCTGGTGCTGACGGCCATCGTGATCGGCTTTGCGACCACCGGCTTCGTGATCGAGCTGGCCTTGCGCAGCCGGCATGAGAATGACAGCGACCATGTCGATGCGCGACCCGACGCGAAAGGCGGGTCGCGATGAGCTGGATCGATCTGCATCTGCCGATACTGCCGGTGCTGCTGCCGGCCGCCACGGCCGTGCTGTTGTTGCTGCTCGGCGACCATGGTGGCGATGCCGGCCACGGCCACCACAAGCTCTTGTGGGCGCGCCGCCTGGCGCTGGCCTCGACCGCGCTGGGCCTGCTGATCGCGGCCGCGCTGGTGCAGCGGGCTGCGGGCGGTGAGTTGATCGCCTACCGGGTCGGTGACTGGCCAGCGCCCTTCGGCATCATGGTGCTGGTGGACCGGCTCGGCGCGATGATGCTCTTGCTGGGGGCTTGTGTGGCCTTGCCGGTGCTCTGGTATGCCAGCGGCGGCTGGGACGCCCATGGCCGCTACTTCCATGCGCTGTTCCAGTTCCAGCTGATGGGGCTGTACGGCGCCTTCGTGACCGGCGATCTGTTCAATCTCTTTGTGTTCTTCGAGGTGCTGCTGATCGCCAGCTATGTGCTGATGGTGCATGGCCAGGGGCGGGAGCGCTTCCGGGTCGGCCTGCACTATGTGGTGCTGAACCTGGCGGCCTCGGCGCTGTTCCTGATCGGCGTGGCCCTGATCTATGCGAAGACCGGCACCTTGAACCTGGCCGATCTGGCGCTGCGCGTGCCCCAGGTGGGCGCGCCCGATGCCGCCGTGCTGCGGGTCGGCGCGCTGCTGCTGCTGGTTGTGTTCGGCTTCAAGGCCGCGCTGATGCCGCTGGCGATGTGGCTGCCGGCCACCTACGCGGCGGCCAGCCCGCCGGTGGCGGCGCTGTTTGCCATCATGACCAAGGTGGGGGTCTATGCCATCGTGCGCGTGCATGGCGTGGTGTTCGGCGACAGCGGCGGCGCCACGGCGCTGACGGTGGAGCCGGTGCTGCTGCCGATGGCGCTGGCCACCAGCGCGGTCGGCGTGATGGGCGCCTTGTCAGCTCGCACGCTGGCGCGCCTGGTGGCCTGGCTGACGGTGGCCTCGGTGGGCACGGTGCTGGCGGGCCTGGGGCTTTACGGCGCGGCGGCCTGGGGCGCGGCGTTCTACTACATGCTCAACAGCACGCTGGTGATCGCGGCGCTGTTCCTGCTGGCCGAGCTGGTGGCGGCGCAGCGCGGCGATGCCGAGGGTCAGCTGGTGCCGGCCTCGCCGCTGGCCCAGCCGACCTTGCTGGGCCTGATGATGTTGCTGGCGGCGGCCTCGACCGCCGGTCTGCCGCCGCTGCCGGGCTTCATCGGCAAGCTGATGCTGCTGGAGTCGGCCAGCGGCCATGCCTGGGCCGTCGGCTTCTGGGCCGTGGTGCTGGGGGTGGGCTTTTTCACGCTGGTGGGCCTGGCGCGCGCCGGCAGCATCCTGTTCTGGCATGTGCGCAGTGACCTGCCCGATGGCGGCCACTCGGGCAGCAGTCCCAAGCTGGTGCTGGCCACCTGCGCGTTGCTGGGGGCCAGTGTGCTGATGAGCGTGGCGGCCGCCCCGATCCAGCGCTATACCGAGGCGGCGGCGCTGCAGCTGATGGACCGGGCCGCCTATGCCCAGGCGGTGCTGGGTGAGCAGGGCGGGGCGGCGGCGCAGACGACCCGACCCTATCGGATCGACAAGCCCAAGGAGGCCCGCTGATGCCTGACAAGAAATGGCTGAGCCACCCGCTGCTGTCGCTGCTGCTGGCGGCGGTCTGGCTGCTGCTGCAGCAAAGCCTGGCCCTGCCGCAGCTGATCACCGCCGCCCTGCTGGGCCTGCTGCTGCCGCGTTTGCTGCTGGGCTTTCTGGGGCCGGCGCTGCGCCTTCGCAAGCCCGGCCTGGCGCTGCGTCTGGTGTTCATCGTGCTGTGGGACATCGTGATGTCCAATCTGGTGGTGGCGCGTCTGGTGCTGTCGCCGGCGGCCCGCCCGCAGCCGGCCTGGGTGCCGGTGCCGCTGGCGCTGCGCCAGCCGGGCGCGATCTCGCTGATGGCTTCCATCATCACGATGACGCCGGGCACGGTGTCCTGCGTGGTCGATGAAGAGCGCCACGAGATCCTGGTCCATGCACTGGACTGCAGCGACCCGCTCGCGCTGGCCGCCGAAATCAAATCGCGCTACGAGCGGCCGCTGCTGGAGATCTTCGCATGATGGAACACCTGCCTCTGATCGCCTGGGCGCTGGACTTCGCGAGCGCGGCCGTCGGCCTGGCCCTGCTGCTGTGCGGCTGGCGCTTGCTGAAGGGGCCGACGACCACTGACCGCGTGCTGGCGCTGGACACCCTGTATGTCAACGCGCTGGGCCTGGTGATCTTGATGGGCATACGCCAGGCCAGCGAGCTGCTGTTCGAAGCGGCGCTGCTGATCGCGCTGCTGGGCTTTGCCTCGACCGTGGCGCTGGCGCGTTATCTGAGTCGTGGCGATGTGATGGAGTGATGACGATGAACGAGCTGCACTGGACCTTGCAAGCCCTGGTCGCCGCACTGCTGGTGATAGGCGGGGTGTTTTCGCTGGTGGGCGCGATCGGCCTGTTGCGCTTCCCGGACTTCTTCATGCGCCTGCATGCGCCGACCAAGGCCAGCACGCTGGGCGTTGGCGGCGTGCTGCTGGCCAGCCTGCTGATCCACTGGGCCCAGGGTGATCACGGCCTGCACGAGCTGCTGATCACGCTGTTCATCTTCATCACCGCGCCGGTCTCGGCCAATCTGCTGGCCAAGGCGGCGCTGCATCAGCGCCAGCCGTCCAAGGCCGAGCTGCCGGCCGATCAGCCGCAGCCCTGAGCGGGGTCAGTGCTTGCCCGAAGCGCTGTGATTGGCGTTGAGCAGCTTGTCGGTGTAGGCGATCGCGATGGCCGAGAACAGGAAGGCGATGTGGATCAGGGTCTGCCACATCAAGGTCTTCTCGGTGTAGTTGTCGGCATTGATGAAGGTCTTCAGCAGATGGATCGACGAGATGCCGATGATGGCGGTGGCCAGCTTGACCTTCAGCACCGAGGCATTGACATGGCTCAACCACTCGGGCTGATCGGGGTGGTCTTCCAGGCCCATGCGCGAGACAAAGGTCTCGTAGCCGCCGATGATCACCATGATCAGCAGATTGGAGATCATCACGACGTCGATCAGGCCCAGCACGACCAGCATCAGAATGGTTTCATTGAGCTTGGCGATCGGCTCGTAGCCGGTCACCACGCCGGCCGCATCCTTGATCACGGTGGCCTTGTAGCCAATGCTCTTGACCAGCATGGCCAGCGCGTCCTGGTTGCCGAAGGCCGCCTCGATCAGGTGCACCAGCTCGGTCCAGAACTGGAAGACATAGACGCCCTGGGCCAGGATCAGGCCCAGGTAGAGCGGCAGCTGCAGCCAGCGGCTGGCAAAGATCAGATTGGGCAGGGGGCGCAGACGGCGTGTGCTCATGGGGGACGGCTCAAGGGTTCGGTAGCGGGCGATTCTAGGGCCCCGGGGTGAACCCGCATCGCGGGCCGATCACGCCCGGTTACGGGGTTAGAGTAAGCGCTTCGTCAGAGACTGCACGCACAGTCCTGACCCAGCGATCAGCGATCTTGGATGCCCGAGGAGACATAGCGATGACACAGAGTCACAAGCAATACCTGCCCAGCGCCGACTGGCAGGCCCAGGCCCATGTCAAAGGCATGGCCGGCTACCAGGCCCTGGTGGCCGAGGCCGAGGCCGATTACCAGGGCTTCTGGGCCCGCCAGGCGCGCGAGCTGATCAGCTGGCAGACGCCCTTTACCCAGGTGCTCAACGACAGCGAGGCGCCGTTCTTCAAGTGGTTCGAGGACGGCCGGCTCAACGTCTCCTACAACTGCCTGGACCGCAATATCGAGGCCGGCCTGGGCGACAAGACCGGGATCATTTTCGAGGCCGACAACGGCGATGTCACCAAGGTCAGTTACAACGAGTTGCTGGCCCGTGTGTCCCAGCTGGCCAATGCGCTGAAGAGCCGTGGCGTGAAAAAGGGTGACCGGGTCGTCATCTATATGCCGATGTCGGTCGAGGGCGTGGCCGCGATGCAGGCCTGCGCCCGCATCGGCGCGACGCATTCGGTGGTGTTCGGCGGCTTCTCGGCGCAATCCTTGCGCGACCGCATCCAGGACGCCGGCGCGGTGATGCTGATCACCGCCGACGAACAGCAGCGCGGCGGCAAGGCCCTGCCGCTGAAGGCCATCGTCGACGAGGCCCTGGCCGACAACAGCTGTCCGAGCCTGAAGGATGTGATCGTCTACAAGCGCACCGGCGGTGCGATCGGCTGGGTCGCCGGCCGCGACCAGTGGCTGCACGAGATCGTGGCCGGCCAGTCCAGCGACTGCGCGCCCGAGTGGGTCGAGGCCGAGCACCCGCTGTTCCTGCTCTACACCTCGGGCTCGACCGGCAAGCCCAAGGGCGTGCAGCACAGCACCGGCGGCTATCTGCTGCATGCGGCGCTGACGACCAAGTGGACCTTCGATCTGAAGCCCGACGACATCTTCTGGTGCACCGCCGACATCGGCTGGGTCACCGGCCACACCTATATCACCTATGGCCCGCTGGCCCTGGGCGGCACCGAGATCGTGTTCGAGAGCATCCCGACCTTCCCGGATGCCGGCCGCTTCTGGCAGATGATCGAGAAACACAAGGTCACGATCTTCTACACCGCACCCACCGCGATCCGCTCGCTGATCAAGGCGGCCGAGAGCAACGAGGCCGTGCACCCGAAGCGTTATGACCTGAGCAGCCTGCGCCTGCTCGGCTCGGTCGGCGAGCCTATCAACCCGGCCGCCTGGGAGTGGTACCACGCAAACATCGGTGGCGGTCGCTGCCCCATCGTCGACACCTTCTGGCAGACCGAGACCGGCGGCCACATGATCACGCCGCTGCCGGGCGCCACACCGCTGGTGCCGGGCTCCTGCACCTTGCCCTTCCCGGGCATCACGGCCGCCATCGTCGATGAGCTGGGCAACGACGTGCCCAACGGGCAGGGCGGCATCCTGGTCGTCAAGAAGCCCTGGCCCTCGATGATCCGCACGATCTGGGGCGACCCGGAGCGCTTCAAGAAGAGCTACTACCCGGCCGAGCTCAAGGGCTATTACCTGGCGGGCGACGGCGCGATCCGCGATGCCGAAACCGGCTACTTCACGATCACCGGTCGCATCGACGATGTCCTGAACGTGTCCGGCCACCGTATGGGCACGATGGAAATCGAATCGGCCCTGGTCAGCTGCACCGAGCTGGTCGCGGAGGCGGCCGTGGTGGGTCGGCCCGACGACACCACTGGCGAGGCGATCTGCGCCTTTGTCGTGCTCAAGCGCCCGCGCCCGACCGGCGACGAGGCCAAGGCCATCGCCAAGCAGCTGCGCGACCATGTGGCCAAGGAGATCGGCCCGATCGCCAAGCCCAAGGACATCCGCTTCGGCGACAACCTGCCGAAGACCCGCAGCGGCAAGATCATGCGCCGCCTGCTGCGCTCGGTGGCCAAGGGCGAGAGCGTCACGCAGGACACCTCGACGCTGGAAAATCCCGCGATTCTTGAGCAGTTGGGGCAGGCCTACTGAACTCGCAGCGCCAAAAGAGAAAGCCCCGCAGTGCGGGGCTTTTTTCATGACGCTTGGACGACGATCACTTGACCGTCATCACCCACTTGGCCAGCTCCTCGGCCTCGGCCGGATTGACCTGGGCATTGGCGGGCATGGGCACAGGGCCCCAGACGCCGGAGCCGCCCTTGATGATCTTTTCGGCCAGCTTCTTGACGGCGTCCTTGTCCTTGGCGTACTTGGCCGCGACGTCCTTGTAGGACGGGCCGACCAGCTTCTTGTCGGTCGCATGGCAGGCCATGCAGTTCTTCTTCTGTGCCAGTTCGGCGTTGGCAAAAGCGGCCGGGGCGGCCAGGGTGGCGGCCAGCGTGGCCAGGGCAATCAGAGAGGACTTCATGGTTTCCTTTCGGCTCAACAATCTCTAAGGGCTGGTCGGTGCAATCTGCACTACAGTGCTGACAGCATAGCCCCGCCAGCGATTTTATGGGGCGGCATGGATCAAAGGAGTCGTGTGATGTTGTTGATGGCCGTCGGTGTCGTGCTCTTGCTGCTCAAACTGGTGGGCGTGGCGCCGGTCAGCGAGTGGAGCTGGCTGTGGGTGCTGGCGCCCTTCGGCCTGGCCGTGCTGTGGTGGCTCTGGGCCGATGCCAGCGGCTACACGCAGAAGAAGGCCATGCAGCGCATGGACCAGCGCAAGGAAGCGCGCCGCGAGCGCTCGCTCGAAGCGCTGGGCCAGAGCGAGAAGCAGCGCCGCAAATAGCCGGCGCCGCTCTCGCACACTTCTTTACTCGAACAGGTCGAGCACCGCGCCCGAGCTGGCGCTCGACGCGGTCTTCGCGAACTTGGCCAGCACACCGCGGGTGTAGCGCGGCGCCGGCTGCTTCCACAGCGTCTTGCGGCGCGCCAGCTCGGCGGCATCCACATGCAGCTCCAGCTTGAGCTGGTGCGCATCGATCGTGATGCTGTCGCCCTCCTGCACCAGCGCGATCACGCCGCCCGCATAGGCCTCGGGCGCCACATGGCCGACCACCATGCCCCAGGTGCCGCCGGAGAAGCGGCCGTCGGTGATCAGGCCCACGCTCTCGCCCAGACCCTGGCCGATCAGCGCGCCGGTCGGGGCCAGCATCTCGGGCATGCCCGGGCCGCCCTTGGGGCCCAGATAACGCAGCACCATGATGTCGCCGGCCACGATCTTGTTGGCCATGATGGCGGCCAGGGCCGATTGCTCGTCCTCGAAGACCCGGGCCGGGCCGGTCATCACCGGGGTCTTCAGGCCGGTGATCTTGGCGACCGCGCCCTCGGGCGAGAGATTGCCCTTCAGGATGGCCAGATGGCCCTGGGCGTAGATCGGCGCGCTGACGTCGCGGATCACGGCCTGGTCGGCGCGCAGCTCGGGCACCTCGGCCAGGTTCTCGGCCACGGTCTTGCCGGTGATGGTGATGCAGTCGCCATGCAGCAGGCCGGCCTTCAGCAGCACCTTCATCACGGCCGGGATGCCACCGGCCTTGTGCAGATCCACCGCCAGGAACTGGCCGCTGGGCTTCAGGTCGCAGAGCACCGGAATCTTCTTGCGCATGCGCTCGAAGTCATCGATGGTCCATTCGACCTCGGCCGCATGGGCGATGGCCAGGAAATGCAGCACCGCATTGGTCGAGCCGCCGGTGGCCATGATGACGGCCACGGCGTTCTCGATGGCCTTCTTGGTGACGATGTCGCGTGGCTTCAGGTCGGCTTTGACGGCCTCGACCAGATAGTTCGCCGCCCGCTTGGTGTTCTCGACCACCTCGTCCTCGACATTGGACATCGACGAGGAGTAGGGCAGGCTCATGCCCAGCGCCTCGAAGGCCGAGCTCATGGTGTTGGCCGTGTACATGCCGCCGCAGGAGCCGCTGCCGGGGATGGCGCGCTTCTCGATCTGGCAGAAGTCTTCCTCGCTCATCTTGCCGGCCGAGAATTGGCCGACCGCCTCGAAGACGCTGACGATGTTCAGGTCCTGGCCCTTGTAGTGGCCGGGCTTGATGGTGCCGCCGTAGATATAGATGGCCGGCACATTGGCGCGCAGCATGCCCATCATGCCGCCGGGCATGTTCTTGTCGCAGCCGCCGATCACCATCACGCCGTCCAGCCACTGGCCGCCGACGCAGGTCTCGACGCAGTCGGAGATCACCTCGCGCGAGACCAGCGAGTACTTCATGCCCTCGGTGCCCATGGCCATGCCGTCCGAGATCGTCGGTGTGCCGAAGAGCTGCGGGTTGGCGCCGGCGGCCTTCAGGCCGAGCACGGCGGCATCGGCCAGCTTTTGCAGGCCGGAGTTGCAGGGCGTGATCGTCGAATGGCCGTTGGCGATGCCAATCATCGGCTTGCCGAAGTCGCTCTCCTGGTAGCCCATGCCGTAATACATGGAGCGGTTCGGGGCGCGGGCCACGCCCTCGGTGATGTTTTTGGAACGGCGGTTGATCGCTGACATGGGTGTCTCCTCAGAATTGCTGCAGTTTGCGCGGCCGTTGATCGTTTATCAAATATATTATTCAATGATGATTGATATGTTCTGAAGAAATGATTGAGCTCAGAAGCCTGCGCCAGTTCCTTGCCGTTGCGGAGGAGTTGCATTTCGGCCGGGCGGCCTTGCGCCTGCACATGACTCAGCCGCCGCTGACCCAGGCGATCCAGAAGCTGGAGCAGGCGCTGGGCGCGCCGCTGTTCGAGCGCAGCAGCCGCTCGGTGCGGCTGAGCCCGGCCGGTGAGGCCTTGCTGCCGCAGGCGCGGCGCCTGCTGCTCGAGGCCGAACAACTGGGCACCCTGGTGCGCGCGGCCGCCGAGGGCCAGCGCGGCCGGGTGCGGCTGGGCTTTGTCTCGACCGTCGGTTTCGGCGAGCTGCCGCGCTGGCTGCGCGCTTTTCGCGAGCAGCAGCCCGACATCCTGCTGAGCCTGCGCGAGGCCACACTGGACGTGCAGCTGCAGCAGTTTGCTGGCGAGGATCTGGACGCCGGCTTCGTGATCCATGCGCCGGGCGCCTTGCCGGCCGGCTTCGAGGCCCTGGGCATCGCCCGCGAGCCCATGGTGCTGGCGCTCAGCGCCGAGGAGGCGCTGGCCGCCAAAGCGCAGCTGGCGGCCGCCGACATCCTGGCGCTGCCGCTGGTGATCTTCCCGCGACAAATAGCGCCCTCGCTGTTCGATGCGGTGCTGGCCTTCTACCGCGATCAGCAGGCCGCCCCGGTGATCGCCCAGGAGGCGATACAGATGCAGACCATCGTCAACCTGGTCTCTGCCGGCATGGGCGCGGCCTGGGTGCCGGAGTCGGTGATGGGCTTGCAGCGCAGCGGCGTGGTCTACAAGCGCGTGGCCGGCAGGGTGCCGGTCTGCGAGACCAGCCTGATCTGGCGCCCCGATGCCGGGCCGGCGGTGCGCCGTTTTGTCCAGCATATCCAGGCTTGCCTGGCCCGCCCACTATGATGCGCGGCTTGCTTCAAGAGGTGCTTACGCCATGCTGGTCCACCCCCAGTTCGACCCCATCGCCATCAGCCTCGGCCCGCTGGCCGTGCATTGGTACGGCCTGACCTATCTGGCCGCCTTCGGCCTGTTCCTCTGGCTGGCCAATCTGAAAGTGCGCCAGCCGCAGTTCGCGGCGGCCGGCTGGGCCAAGCGCGATGTCGACGATCTGCTGTTCTTCGGCGTGCTGGGCGTGGTGCTGGGCGGGCGGCTGGGCTATGTGCTGTTCTACAAGCCCGACTACTACCTGCACCACCTCGGCGAGGTGCTGGCGGTCTGGAAGGGCGGCATGGCCTTTCATGGCGGCCTGCTCGGTGTGCTGGTCGCGATGGCGCTGTTTGCCAGGCTGCGCGGCCGCAAGTTCTTCGAGGTCACAGACCTGATCGCGCCCTGCGTGCCCACCGGTCTGGCGGCCGGGCGCATCGGCAACTTCATCAATGGCGAGCTGTGGGGCCGGGCGGCCGACCCCAGCCTGCCCTGGGCGATGATCTTTCCGCAGGCCGGCGATGGTGGCGTGCCGCGCCATCCCTCGCAGCTCTACCAGTTCCTCGGCGAAGGCCTGCTGCTTTTCGTCGTGCTGTGGTTCTATGCGAAGAAGCCGCGCGCGACCGGCCAGGTGTCCGGCGTCTTCCTGATCGGCTATGGGCTGATGCGTTTCCTGGCCGAGTTCTTCCGCGAGCCGGACGACTTCCTGGGCCTGCGGGCCTTCAATCTGAGTCAGGGACAATGGCTGTCGCTGCCGATGATCGCGGCCGGTGGGCTGATCTGGCTCTGGGCCAGCCGCCGCCAAGCCAACTGAGTTTTCTTCATGCGTCAAATCTTCTTCGATACCGAAACCACCGGCCTGTATGCCGAGGGCGGCGACCGTCTGGTTGAAATCGGCTGCGTCGAGATGGTCAACCGCCAGCTCACCGGCAACAACCTGCATATCTACGTCAACCCCGAGCGCGCCAGCCACGAGGAAGCGCTGAAGGTGCACGGGCTGACCGAGGAATTCCTCTCGACCAAGCCCAAGTTCGCCGAGGTGGCCGATCAGCTGCTGGACTTCCTGGCCGGCGCCCAGCTGGTGATCCACAACGCGCCTTTCGACATCGGCTTCGTCAATGCCGAACTCAAGCGCCTGAAGAAGCCGCCGATCACCGACCATGTCGGCAGCGTGCTCGACACCTTGCTGATGGCGCGCGATATGTTCCCCGGCAAGGCCAATTCGCTGGACGCGCTGTGCCGGCGCCTGGAAGTCGACAACTCCAGCCGCACCTTGCACGGCGCCTTGCTCGATGCCGAGCTGCTGGCCGAGGTCTATATCCGCCTGACCCGCGGGCAGGATTCGCTGGTGATCGACGAGGGTGGCAGCAGCCATTCGAACCAGCCGGGCGAGCTGCGGGTCGAGGCGGTTGACCTGAGCCGCTTCGCGCTGCCGGTGCTGCAGGCCAGCGAGGCCGAGCTGCAGGCCCATGACAAGGTGCTGGCCGAACTCGACAAGGCCAGCGGCGGCAAAAGAATCTGGCAAGCGGCTTGATTGCCACGATAAAGCCATGGCATAATCGCGGGCTTCCCGGTTAACGAATTCTTCCAAGAGTTTGTTGAACGACCAGACCGGGCGGTTAGCTCAGCGGTAGAGCACTGCCTTCACACGGCAGGGGTCGCAGGTTCGAACCCTGCACCGCCCACCAGAATATTGAATGACTCCGGCAATCGTATCGGGGTCACCCATTCTGAACCGGTCGTTGCGCCCCAGATACCGGGCGGTTAGCTCAGCGGTAGAGCACTGCCTTCACACGGCAGGGGTCGCAGGTTCGAACCCTGCACCGCCCACCAGATCAAGCCCCCGAAGTCATCGACCTCGGGGGCTTTTTTCTTGGGCGGCGCGCCCTCATGCCGGCCGCTACCGCCCCGTGCCCTGGCACTGCGGCGCGGAGCAGTAGCCATACAGGGCCAGCGCATGGTCCTGCAGCTCGAAGCCGTGGCGCAGCGCGATCTCGCGCTGGCGCTGCTCGATCTCCTCGTCGACGAACTCCTCGACCCGGCCGCAGTTCAGGCAGACCAGATGGTCGTGGTGGCTGCCCTCGTCAAGCTCGAACACCGCCTTGCCGGGCTCGAAGTGATGGCGCGACAGCAGGCCGGCCTGGGCGAACTGCATCAGCACGCGGTAGACGGTGGCCAGGCCGATGTCGGCACCTTCGGCCAGCAAGGCCTTGTAGACGTCCTCGGCGCTCAGATGGCGCTGGGCGGTGCGCTGGAAGATGCGCAAGATCTTGATGCGCGGCACGGTGGCCTTGAGGCCCATCGACTGGATGTCGGCGATATGGTCGGAAGCGGCGGTCATGCGGGCTAGGGGCTCAGTGCAGCGTGCGGGCGGGGCTGGTGTGCAGCTCGGCGTAGCAGTCCGTGCACAGGCAGCGCTGCAGCTCGGCATGGGCGCCGTGCTGGGCCTCGAAGCGCAGCAGCGCGGCCTGGGTCTCGCGCAGGTGTCGCGTCGCGGCCTCGCGCAGCGAGACATGCAGGCCGCTGTTGCGGCTGGCCCGCAGCAGGCTGGCGTGCACGCTGGCCAGCAGCTCGGCGGCCTCGTCCAGCGCGCCGGCGCGGGCCTGGGCCTCGGCCAGGTTCAAGGTGCTGACGACCACGGCGGCCACCGCGTCCTCGCCGTCCGGCCAGTCGTTGAAGCAGGCCAGCGCGAGGCTGCGCGCCTGCTCGTAGGCCAGGATGGCGCGCAGATGCTCGCCGCGCTCGAACAGCGCGTTGCCCTGCAAGGTCAGCTGGGTCCAGGTGTTGGGGGTGGCTTGGTTCATGGTTGTGGCTTGGTTGACTTATCCCAGGGCGGTGTCGAGCACCATCATCAGCACGAAGCCGATCAGCAGGCCGGTCGTGGCATGGCGCTCATGGCCCTGGCGGTGCGATTCGGGGATGACCTCGTGGCTGACGACAAAGAGCATCGCGCCGGCCGCGAAGGCCAGGCCCCAGGGCAGCAGCGCCGCGCTGAGGCCCAGCAGCGTGGCACCAACCACGGCGGCCAGCGGCTCCACCAGCCCCGAGGCCGCGCCGATGCCCGCCGCCCGCCAGCGGCCGACGCCCAGGCTTTGCAGCGCCAGCGCCACCACCAGACCCTCGGGCACGTCCTGGATCGCGATGCCGGTGGCCAGCGCGGTGGCGCGCGCCGCGTCGGTGCCGGCCGCTGCAACGCCGATGGCCAGGCCCTCGGGGATGTTGTGCAGCACGATGGCGATGGCGAACAGCCACAGGCCGCGCTCGCGGCGCGACTCGCCGGCCGTGCCGGCACCGCCGTGCTGGTGCGGCAACAGGCGCTCGACGCCCATGATCAACGCCGCGCCCGCCAGCAGGGCCGCGCCGATGCCGACCGCGCTGGCCCAGCTGCCATGGCCCAGGCGGCCGGCCGCGGCCAGGGCCGGCACCAGCAGCGAGAAGCAGCAGGCCGCCAGCATCACGCCGGCGCCAAAGCCCAGCAGGGCGTCATGGCTGCGCCGGCCGGGCGCGCGGGCGCACAGCATCGGCAGCACGCCTAGCGCGGTGGCCAGCGCCGCCATGCCGCCGGCGCCCAGCGCGGTGCGCATCGCCGGGCTCGGCGCCAGGCCCTGCCAGAGCTGCAACAGGCCCAGTGCCAGGCCGGCGCCGACGATCAGCAGGCCCAGCAGCTGCTTGCCGCGCCAGCGTGATCGGGCGGCTGCGCTGCCGGACAAATGAGGGGCGGGGGGAACCAGCATGGGCCATCCGTATCCTGCCGTGACGGTCACGGCGCTGCGAAGGGCTGGCTGGAGGGCTGGCGATAGGTATTTATTTAAACAGGAACTATTCTCATTTGCAACCGGGCGCGGAATTGCGCTGCCAAATATGAAAGTTTGTGCGCAATGCAACAGCCTGTGTCGGGAAGGGGCCGGGGCTTCAAGCAGAATCAATCGCCTATGTTGCATCTGTTGAATCTATTGGCAGCCATCGCGCTGCTGGTCTGGGGCACTTACATCGTGCGCACCGGTGTCCTGCGCATCTTCGGGGCCAATTTGCGCGAGGTGCTGGCGCGCAGCGTCAGCAACCGCTTCTTCGCGATGAGTGCCGGCCTGGGCGTGACCACCCTGGTGCAGTCGAGCACGGCCACCTGCCTGATCGTCGCCTCCTTTGTCGGCCAGGGCCTGGTGTCGACCGCCTCGGCGCTGGCCGTGATGCTGGGCGCCGACATGGGCACCGCGTTGATGGCGGTGGTGTTCTCCTTCGATCTGTCCTGGCTGTCGCCGGCACTGATCTTCACCGGCGTGGTGCTCTTCATCTCGCAGGAGAAGACCACGGTCGGGCGCATCGGCCGGGTGGCGATCGGGCTGGGCATCATCACCTTGGCGCTGAAGCTGATCGTCGCGAGCACCGGCCCGCTGACCCAGAGCCCGGCGGTGCGCGCGCTGCTGGTGGCCCTGCCCAACGAGATCATGCTGGAGATCCTGGTCGGCGCCTTGCTGACCGTGATGTCCTATTCCAGCCTGGCCGTCGTGCTGCTGACCGCGACCCTGGCCGAGTCCGGCATGGTGCCGGCGACGCTGGCGATGGGCCTGGTGATGGGGGCCAATGTCGGCAGCGGCGTGCTGGCCGTGCTGTCCACCGCCAAGGCCAATGTCTCGACGCGCCGCCTGCCGCTGGGCAATCTGATCTTCAAGCTGGCGACCTGCGCGGTGGTCGTGCCCTTGCTGCCGATGATCCATATCGAGCTGCAGCAGTGGCTGCCGACCGTGCACCAGCAGGTGATCGCGCTGCATCTGGGCTTCAACATCCTGATGGCCCTGCTCTTCATCGCCTTCGTGACGCCGATGGCCAAGCTGCTGGAGCGTTTCATGGTGACGCCGCCGCCGGCCGCATCGAGCCGGCCGCGCCATCTGGACCCGATGGCCCTGACCACGCCGGCGCTGGCGATCAGCTGCGCGGCCCGCGAGGCCCTGCACCAGGCCGATGTGGTCGAGACCATGCTGCGCGGCATCCTGCCGGTGATCAAGAACGACGACACGCAGCTGTCAAGCGAGCTGCGCAAGCTCGATGACACGGTCGACGAGCTCTACTCGGCCATCAAGTTCTACCTGACCCAGATCTCGCGCGAGGCCCTGTCCGAGCGCGAGGCGCGGCGCTGGACCGACATCGTCTCGTTCACGATCAATATGGAGCAGATCGGCGACACGATAGAGCGCATCCTCGAGGACATCGAGGACAAGAAGATCCGAAAGGGCCGCAATTTCTCCGAGGCCGGCATGGCCGAGATCGCCCATATGCACGAGCGCCTGCTGGCCAATCTGCGCCTGGGCATGAGCGTCTTCCTCGACGGCCATGTGCGCGATGCGCAGAAGCTGCTGGAGGAGAAGGCGCGGTTCCGCGATCTCGAGCTCGAGTACGCGGCCACCCATATCGCGCGGCTGCAGGACAACACCATGCAGAGCATAGGCACGAGCTCGCTGCATCTGGACCTGATCACCGACCTGAAGCGCATCAACAGCCATATCTGCTCGATCGCCTATCCCATCCTCGACTCGGCCGGCGTGCTGGCGCAGACGCGCTTGCGCGAGCCGGGTGGCCAGGCGCGGCTCGATGTCTGAGCCGGTGTTGCCGCCGCTGCCCTCGGACTGGCTGCGCTTTCGGTTGGGCGAACAGGCGCTGGGCTGGCTCAGCCCCGAGCGGGCGGCGCGGGTGCTGCCGCTGCTGCCCGGTGCCCGGCTGACCGACCAGGAGCTGCGCTGGGAAGGCGCTGCCGACCTGTCCGCTGTGATGCAGGCCGCCGCCGAGGCCTTGCGGGCCCAGGGCGCGATCCAGGGCTGGCGCGGCGAGGCCTTTGCCTGTGAGGCACCGCTGGCCGAGCCCTGTAGCGCGCGCGGCACCGAGCTGTTCCGCATGGAGCGCGCGGCATTCCGCTTCTTCGGTCTGATGAGCCGGGCCGTGCACATCAATGGCTGGCGACCCGATGGCCGCATGCTGTGCGGCCGACGCTCGCTCAGCAAGCCGACCGACCCGGGCCTGCTGGACAATCTGGCCGCCGGCGGCCTGGCCGCCGGCGAGGAACCGCTGGCTTGCGCACGACGCGAGCTGTGGGAGGAGGCCGGTGTCGACGCGGCGCTGTCCGCTGCGCTGCGGCCCGGCGGTGCCTTGCGCACCGTGCGGCTGACCGCCCAGGGTCTGCACGACGAGGTCCTGCATGTCTTCAATCTGCGCCTGCCGGCCGAGTTCCGGCCGGTCAATCAGGACGGCGAGGTGGCCGAGTTCCTGGACCTGGAACCCGGCTCGCTGAGCGGCTTCACGCCCGATGCGGCGGCCGTCATCGCCTACGCCATCGAACGCGGCGATCACAAGGAACTACACGGGGAATAAAGCGATGGACAAGGTCGATGCGGTGGTGGTCGGGGCCGGTGTTGTCGGCCTGGCCGTGGGCCGGGCGCTTGCCATGCGCGGGCTCGAGACCCTGGTGCTGGAGCGCGAGACGGCGATTGGCACCGGGGTCAGCTCGCGCAATAGCGAGGTCATCCATGCCGGGCTCTATTACCCCGAGGGCTCGCTGAAGGCGCGGCTCTGCGTGGCCGGCAAGCAGCAGCTCTATGCGCTGTGCGAAAGCCACGGCATCGCCCACCGCCGCTGCGGCAAGCTGGTCGTGGCCACCGGGCCCGAGCAGGTGGCGGGGCTGCGAGCGCTGGCCGCCAAGGGTGCGCGCAACGGCGTTGACGATCTGCGCTGGCTGGCGCGCGAGGAAGCCCAGGCCCTGGAGCCGGCGCTGCGCTGCGAGGCGGCCCTGCTGTCGCCCTCGACCGGCATCATCGACAGCCACGGCCTGATGCTGGCCCTGCAGGGCGATCTGGAGCGCGCCGGCGGCGCGGTCGGCCTGGCCTCGGCCGTGCAGTCGCTGCGGCTAACGCCCGAGGGTCAGGTCTTGACGGTTGGCACCGACGATGGCGGCACGATGGAGCTGCTGGCCCCCATCGTCGTCAATGCAGCGGGCCTGTCGGCGCCCTGGCTGGCCGCGCAGACCGAGGGCCTGGATGCCGCGCATGTGCCGACCGCACATTTCAGCAAAGGCAGCTATTTCTCGCTGCAGGGCAAGGCGCCGTTTGCACGCCTGGTCTATCCGCTGCCGCAGGACGCCTGGCTGGGCGTGCACCTGAGCCTGGACCTGGGCGGCCAGGCCCGCTTCGGACCGGACGCGCAGTGGCTGGACGAAGTCAGCGATCCAGGCCAGATCGACTACCAGGTCGACCCGGCCCGGGCCGAGGCCTTCTATGCCGATGTGCGGCGCTTCTGGCCGGGCCTGCCCGACGGCGCGCTAGCCCCGGCCTATAGCGGCGTGCGGCCCAAGATCCATGGCCCGGGCGAGCCCGCACCGGACTTCCGCATCGACGGCCCCGAGCGCCACGGCGTGCCCGGCCTTATCAATCTGCTGGGCATCGAGTCCCCCGGCCTGACCAGCTGCCTGGCCATTGCCGAGGAGACCTTGAAGCGGCTGGGCCTGCCGCAGCGTTAAACTGCCGGCATGCTTTCGGGAGACGCCATGTCAGACCCTGTCTCTGAACTCGTGATGCGCGGGCGGGCCTTGCCGATTGCGGATCGTGAACGCCTGGTCGACCAGCTGCTGGTCTCGCTCAACGAGCCTGCTGCCGCCGAACTCCACGCATCCTGGGAGGCCGAAATCGAGCGTCGGCTGGCTCAGTACGACAGCGGCGAAGTCCTCGCCATCGATGCGGCAGAAGTCTTTGCCAAGGCGAGCCGCATCGCCCGCTGAGCCTTGCGACGGCGCTGATGAAGCTGCGCTTTCTTCCGGCGGCAGAGGCTGAGTTGCTGAAGGAAGTCGCCTACTACTCGGAGGCCCGTGCCGGCACCGGGCTGCGATTTCAGGCCGCCGTGCAGGCGGCGCTGGATCGCGCCTTGAATCATCCTCTTGGTGGTGCGCCATCGTTCAAGAGCGCGCGCAGCATCTTGGTCAGGGGCTTTCCGTTCAATGTGGTGTATCGGGCCTCGCCGGGTGAGTTGCTTGTGATCGCCATCGCGCCGCATCGCAAGCGTCCGCACTACTGGGCTTCGCGCATCGAGTGAGCGAGTGCGCGTGGCCCGCTCGTGCGGGCCACGCGCGGTCTTGCGGGCTTACTTGAGCCCCTCGCCAATCGCCTTGGTCAGGCTGCCCTGGGCATCATCCCCGCTGAACTCCCAGAAGAAGGCGCCACCCAGGCCGCGTGACTTGACGTAGTCCATCTTCTCGCGGATCTGCACCGGGGTGTCGAAGCTCCAGAAGGTCGTGCCGTTGTAGATCCACTGGGCGCGGCTTTGCGGGTCTACGAAGCTGGGCCAGGCCAGGCTCTTCAGCACCTTGTAGTCCTCGTTGCCACGCTCCCAGGTGGCCGGTGCCGCGACACCGCTCTGGTAGAGGCCGTTGTTGACATTGGGCACATTGGTCCAGCCGCGGCCGTAGAAGCCGATGCCCAGGTTCAGCTTGGTGGCGGGCACGCCCTGGGCGAGATAGGCCTGCAGCGCATCGTCGGTGTTGTAGAACCGCACATCGCCGGTCGAGGGGTCGGCCGTGCTGCCGTAGAGCGGCGAATGGAAATTGGTCCTGGCCTCCCAGCTGCCGTGGAAGTCATAGGTCATCACATTGATGAAGTCCATATAGGGATGGGCCTGGCCGGGGTCGAAGGCGCGGATCTTGTCGATGCCGGCCGGCGCGGCCATGGTCAGCAGCAGGCCCGGGCGCAGTGCGTCGAGCTGGCGGCGGAACTCGGCCACCAGGCCGGTGAAGTTCTCGCGGTCCTCGGGCTTGCCGCAGGCCAGGCCGCAGGCGTTCGGATACTCCCAGTCGAGGTCGATGCCGTCGAACACACCGGCCAGCGCGCCGGCACCGCCGGCGTCCTCGACACGCGGCAGATCGCCCTTGATATAGGCGTCGATGCAGCTCTTGACGAAGGCGGCGCGGTTCTCGGGTTTTGCGGCTTCGGAGAAGCCGCGAGAGTAGGTCCAGCCGCCCAGCGAGATCAGCACCTTGAGCTTGGGGTACTTGGTCTTGAGCTTCTTCAGCTGGCCCCAGTTGCCGCGCAGCGGCTGGTCCCAGCGGTCGGCCACGCCGTCCACGCTCTGGGCCGCGCTGAAGCCCTTGGTGTAGTCGGCAAAGGCATCGCCGCCGGCCCCGGTGTTCTCGTTGACCGCCTGGGTCACGCCGACCTCGCAACGGTTGTTGCGCACATTGCCGAAGGCGTAGTTGATATGGGTCAGGTGCTGGGCCGAGCCGCTGGTGTCAATGTTCTTGACCAGGTAGTTGCGGCCGTAGATGCCCCATTGCGCGAAGTAGCCAAGCACCGTCTTGTCGCCACCGCCCAGCTCCTGGGTGCGCACCGAGATCGCGGCCGAGGGCTGGGAGGCGCCGGCCTGGTTGAAGGCCACGACGCTGAAGCTGTAGGCGGTGTCGGGGCTCAGGCCGGTGACGCTGGCGGCCGGGTTGGCCACGGTGGCGGCCGTGCTTGAGCCCTGCAGCACGCGGTACTGCACCGTGCAGTTGGGCCCGGCGGCCACCGCGCCCCAGGCCAGGTTGACGCTGTTGCTGCTGGTGCTGCTGGCGTTCAGTCCGGCGGGCGTGGCCGGCGGCGCGGCGCAGGCCCCGTTGGCCGTGCTGGTCAGCAGCGCGGCGCTGGCGGCCGAGACATTGCCGGCGCGGTCCTTGGCCCGCACCGTGTAGCTGTAGGCGGTGCCGGCGCTCAGGCCGCTGTCGGTGTGGCTGGTGCCGGTGGGCGAGGCGATCAGGCTGGCGCCGCGCAGCAGCTCGTAGCCGGCCACCCCGCTGCCGGTGTCGGTCGAGGCCTGCCAGCTCAGGCTGATGCTGGTGCTGGTGGCGCCGGTGGCGCTCAGGCCGGCGGGCACGCTGGGCGGTGTGGTGTCGACGGGCGGATTGCCGTCGCAGTCGCCCAGCGGTTTCCAGACGTCCCAGGTGCCGGAGTTGGTGGCCGGCGAGTTGTTCTGGGTCCACCACTTGGCCTGGTAGGCCTTGTTGTTCTGCTGGGCCAGCTTGCCGCCGGTGTAGATGTCGGCGGCGGTCCAGGCCGGCACCGCGCTGCAGTCATAGGCCTGGGCCGAGCCGGCGGCCATTGCGGCGGCCAGGGCGATCAATCGATAGGCGTTCTTCATGGGTGATGTCCTTGGGTAAGGGAAAGGGCTCAGCGCTTGAGCGTCGAGGTCTTGTTACTGGCAGCGGCAGCGGCAGCGGCCGTGGCCGGCTGGGTGCCGCGGCGGGCTTCCTGGGCCAGGCCGTAGCTCTTGCCGCCGAAGCTCACGACCCAGTTGCTGGGCAGCGGCATCGGCAGGTAGTAGTTCAGCTTGACCTGGACGCTGGCGCCCGGGGCCAGGCTTTGCCAGCCGGGCAGCTTGAAGCTGGCGCGGTGGAAGTCCTTGGCCAGCCCGCCGATGTTGTGGCCGGCCGGATTGGCGCCGCTTTGCACCACCGTCAGGCCGAAGCCGCTCTGGTCGGTCAGGGTGGCCGGGATCGCGGTGGGCACATCGAAGCTGAACTCGGTGCCGCCGGGCAGCGTGCTGCCCGTGCGGTTGGTCAGCGTCAGCGTCGGGTTGATCGGGTAGTTGGCATCGCCGAGCGCAAAGCCCGAGATCGCATAGCCGATGTCCAGCACCTCGGCGGGCAGGGCCGGCTGGCCCGGCGCGGTCAGGGTGTTGCCATAGGGCGTGGCGGTCTTGAACTTGTTGTAGAGCGCGGTCGTCAGCGTGCTGCCCATGCCCCATTCGCCGCGCTGGGCGTTCCAGCCATAGTCGCCGGCCAGCTCCCAGAACATCACGCCGCCGATGCCGCGGTCCGCCACATACTGGGCCTTGACGCCCAGCGACTGCTCGTCCTCGATCGACAGGAAGACCTTCTTCTGCGCGTTCCACAGCCAGGGCGCGACCAGGGTCGGGTCGTAGTGGCGGGCATAGCTGCCGATCAGCTGGTCGGCCGGATTGGTGGCGGGGTTCAGGCCATAGGCGGCCAGATAGCTGCCGGGCCGGCCCTCGGCCAGGTTCTTCAGATGCCACAGCGGGTTGGAGCCGGCCGGCACCTCGCGGTTGCCGACGTCCAGGTCATGCCAGAGGTTGTCGATGCCGACCGCCCCGGCCCCGCATTTCTGCACCGTGCCGCCGCCGGTACCGGCCGGGCACTTGCTCTGGTCGGCCTGGGGCGCCTGGCCCCACAGCCCGTTGGTGCCGCCCACCACATCCTTCCAGCCGCGGCTGTAATAGGGCACGCCGATATTGATGCGGCCCGCCGGCAGCGCGCCGCGGAAGTAGTGATAGGCCCAGTCGGTGTTCAGATAGCCGATGCGGGCGTACTGGGGCGCGGTGTAGTAGCTCCAGGCCTGCAGCTCGGCGTCCTTGCCGTCGTCGTAGAGCGCCGCGTTGGGGCCGACGAACTGGTTCCAGGCCCCGTGCAGGTCGTAGCTCATGATGTTGACGTAGTCCAGATAGGGCGTGATCTGGTGGTTCTCCATGCCGCGCAGCAGATAGGCCGAGGAGGGTGCGGCCACCGTCAGCAGGTAGTGGCGGGCGTCCTGCTGGCCGGCGGCATCGAGCCGCTCGCGCAGGGTCTTCATCAGCAGCACATAGTTCTTCAGCAGATGGGCGCGGCGCGCGTTGGAGATCGCGAAGTCGTCCGGGTTGCCGGCGTCCTTCATGCTGGTCGCGTACTCGTAGTCGATGTCCACGCCGTCGAAGCCGTACTGACGGATGAAGGCCACGGCCGAGTCGGCGAAGGCGCTGATGCCGGCCGTGTTGGCGGTGCCGTCGGCGTTCGTCGTCATCGTGTAGAAGCCGCCGCTGGCGACGCGCTGGCCGCTGGCGTTGAAGAAGCCACCGGTCTCGGCCCAGCCCCCGACCGAGATCATGGTCTTGACCTGCGGGTGCTGCTTCTTGAACTTGTTGAGCAGATTGAAGTGGCCCTTGTAGGCATAGGCCGGGTCCATCTCGGCGCCGGCCACGCCGGGCCAGGTCAAGCCGGTGGCGGCATTGGCCGGGTCGGCGGCGTTGCCGATCGAGACCTTGTGGCTTGCGTCCACATGGGCGAAGGCGTAGTTGATATGGGTCAGCTGGCCCCAGGGGATGCTGGAGGCCAGATAGGCCGGCTGGCCGTTCTTGCCGGTGCGCCAGCTGGTGAAGTAGCCGATCACGCGGCGCGGCTTGTCAGCGCCCATCTTTTCGCGCCCCTGCTCGTCATAGACCTTGCAGTAGGCCGGCGCGGTGCCCGGCGTGGTCGCCAGACCCTCGGGGCGGCAGCGCTCCTCGCCGACCACCTGGCCGCGCACCGTGATGCGCAGGGCGGTGCTGTCGGTGCTGGCCCCCTTGTCGTCGGTGGCGCGGGCGACGATGTCGGCGACGCCTGCGCGGGCCGTCCAGCTGACGCTGAAGGGCGCGCTCGTGTCCTCGGCCACCAGGGCGCCGTTGACATAGAAGCCGACCTTGGCGACGCTGCCGTCGCTGTCGGCAGCGTTGGCCGCCAGGGTCACCGCGTCGCCGGCGGTCGGGCTGGCGCCGGCCGTCGGCGCGCTCAGACCCACGGTCGGTGGCTGGTTGACCGGGCCGCTGGTCACCGTGAGCTGCTGCGCGCGGCTGGCGCTGGCGCCCTTGTTGTCGGTCACGGTCAGCGTGACCGTGTAGCTGCCGGCCGCCGCATACGTGCGGCTGGCGGTGGCGCCGCTGGCCGTGGCGCCGTCGCCGAAGCTCCAGGCATGGGCGGCGATGCTGCCGTCCGGGTCGCTGGAGGCGCTGCCGTTGACGGTCACGCTCAGGCCCTGGACCGCAGCGCTGAAGCTGGCCACCGGCGGCTGGTTGACCGTGCCGCCATCGCAGGCGCCCAGCGGTTTCCAGACATCCCACTGGCCCGAATTGGTGGCCGGCGAGTTGTTCTGGGTCCACCACTTGGCCTGGTAGGCGGCGTTGTTGTGCTTGACGCTCTGGCCGCCGGTGTAGACGGCCGCGGCGCTCCAGTCGGACAGGCTGGCGCAGTCATAGGCGAGGGCCAGGGGGCTGAGGCCGCCGGCCATCAGCATCACGAGTAGCTGGGGAGAACGCATGGGATGACTCCTTGCATGAGGGGAAATGAACGGACGAGCAAGACCTGACCCCTGTGCCTTTCTGGCACGGGGCGGATCGGGTAAGACGGGGCTGGTGTTGCGGGCTAGGGCTGGACGATCACGTCGAAATACTTCTCGACGCAGCGCTGGTAGTCGCCGGGTTTGAGCGCCGAGTAGGCGGTCTGGTAGCCGACCGTCTTGCAGGCAAAGGTCTTGCCCTCCGGCATGTCGGCGCGGTAGGACCAGTCCTGGTCCCAATAGATGTTCAGTGCGCCGGCGCCGCCCACCTCGAAGCGCTTTTGCTGGGCGCAGCCGAGCTCTTCATTGGCGCCGATGGGCACGCCCAGCGCGGCCGCGTGCTGGCGGTAGTAGGCGATGCGGTTGAGCGACTGCGGCTTCTCGGCGCCCTGGCCGCATTCGATGCCGCCGTTGATGATGTTGGTGGTGGCGCCGAAGCCGGGCCGTATGCCCAGCGCCAGGTCGGCCGCATTGGGCTGCCAGCTGCCGTCCAGCACATGCAGCATGCTGGGCTTGGGCGAGGCCGGGTAGACCAGGAAGAACACCGCCGAGGCCAGGTTGAGCCAGGTGTCGGCGACCTGTTCGGGCGCGTTCAGCAGCACCCGCACATCGCCGAACATCGCGTCCGAGAAGGGCCCGTAGTTGAAGCTGTAGGAGAGCTGCTTGGCACCGCGGCCGAAGTACTGCTTGTAGCGGCCCTGGGCGTCCTTGCCGCAGGGCCAGACCTGGGCCTGCCAGGTCTCGGGCCGGCATTCATTGTTGTAGGGGCAGCCGTAGCCGTCCTCGCTGCAGCCCGATTCGCGCAGGTAGTACAGCGCCTGGCGCCACTCGGGGATGGCGTGATTGCGGTCGTGCGCGCCGGTTTCCTGGGTGAAGTGGGCAAACATCGTGGCCAGGGTCTTGCGGCAGATCGCGTCGCTGTCGCGGCCATCGGTGTAGCTGGCGCAGACGCCGCCGAACTTGGCGATGGCCTGCAACAAGCCGGTGTAGGTGTAGGAGGGGTGGCGCAGCGGGAACAGGAACTCCCATTGCGCCGCGCCCAGCAGGCGCTCGACCCGCTTGACGTTGTCCGGGTTGCCGGCCAGGCCCGGCGCGACGGCCGCGACCACGCTATTGGGCCGGGTCGCGACCGAGGCCTTGACCGCGCGGAACAGCGCGCTGTCGGTCAGCGCGGCCTCGCTGGCCAGCAGATCGGCCAGCGCCAGCGTGTACTTGCCGGTGACCGGGTCGCGGGCGATGCTGGAGACGGTCAGGCTGGTGCTGCGGCTGGCACTGGCGCCCTGGTTGTCGGTGACGGTCAGGCTCACCGCATAGGTGCCCGCGCGGGCATAGCGGTGGCTGGGTTTGGCGACCGCCGCCGTGGCGCCGTCACCGAAGTCCCAGCGCCAGGCGCTGATGCTGCCGTCGGCATCGCTGGAGGCGCTGGCATCGAAGCTGACGCTCAGCCGGCTGATCTGGTTGCTGAAACTGGCGACGGGGGGCTTGTTGCCTCCGCCACCACCACCATCACAGCTGCCCAGCAGCTTCCAGACCTGCCAGGGCCCGGCGTTGGTCGCCGGTGCCGCGCCCTGGTTCCACCAGTTGGCGCTGTAGGCGCGGCCCTGGTCGCGGGCCTGCTGGCCGGCGGTGTAGATACCGGTCGCTGTCCAGTCCGGCAGGGGGCTGCAGTCCAGCGCCAGCGCGCTGCTGTTCAGCAGCAGGCCGCACAGGCCCAGCCCCAGGGTTCGCATATCCATGAACGTCTCCCGCGTTCGATGCGCTTGTGACTGCTGCGCAATGGTCTTGACCATAGCCAGGCGCGTGGGCGCCATCGGCTTGCAGCTACAAGAAGCGGACTGCTCATGCCCCCGTAGTGAGACGGACTTTAGATACCAATACGAATGCTGGTATCGTAGTTAACCCTTAATTGGTATGTAAGTTCTGGTAAATTGAAATACCGAAATGAGGCCAGTTGTGCGCATCGCGCCAAGCGGGCGAGGCTGGTATCAGGTCTCGGCGACCTGCCACTGGCCGTCGCGCAGCAGCTCATGCGGACGGAAACGGGCCTTGTAAGCCATCTTCTGGCTTTCGGCGATCCAGTAGCCCAGATACAGGTGGGCCAGACCCAGCTCACGGGCCTGCGCGATCTGCCACAGCACGTTGTAGCTGCCGTAGCTGGCGGCCTCATCGGGCTCGTAGAAGGTGTAGACGGCCGAGAGTCCGTCGCTGAGCACATCGAGGATGGACACCATCTTCAGCGCCCCTTCCTCCTCGCCCGGCGCGGCCGGTGCACGGAACTCGACCAGGCGCGAGTTGATGCGGCTTTGCAGCAGGAACTGGGTGTACTGGTCGATGCTGTCGTGGTCCATGCCGCCGCCCGAGTGGCGGCCGGCCTGGTAGCGCAGATAGAGCTGGTAGTGCTCTTCGCTGAAGCCCAGACGCATCACCTGCACGCTCAGGTCGCCATGCTGCTTCCAGGCGCGGCGCTGACTGCGCGAGGGCCGGAAGGCCGCCACCGGGATGCGCATCGGCACGCAGGATTTGCAGCCGTCGCAGTAGGGCCGGTAGGTGAACAGGCCGCTGCGTCGGAAACCCGCCTCGACCAGGCCCGAGTAGGCGTCGGCATGGATCAGATGGCTGGGCGTGGCGACCTGGGAGCGCGCCTGGCGGTCCGGCAGATAGCTGCAGGGGTAGGGCGCTGTGGCGTAGAACTGCAGCTGCGACAGCGGTAGCTCTTTGGGATGGGTCACGACGTGGCGGGCTTGAGGGTGGTTGAGGCTGGGGCCGATTCTGCCTGCAGCCAGTCCCATAGCGCGGGCCGGAAGACCCAGGATTGTGGGGAGGACTGCCCAACAAACTGCCGCAGATGGGCTTCGAACTCGGACCGAGCCACCTCGGCGGCCCCCATCGAGGCCAGGTGCCGGGTGTTCTGCTGGCAGTCGATCCAGGGGATGCCGTGCTGGCGGCACAGGCAGACCAGGGCCGCCAGCGCGATCTTGGAGGCATCGGTGGCGCGCATGAACATCGATTCGCCGAAGAACATGCGGCCCAGGTTGACGCCGTAGAGCCCGCCGACCAGCTCGCCGTCGACCCAGGTCTCGACGCTGTGCACCGTGCCCTGCGCGGCCCAGCGTGCATAGGCGGCCTGCATCTCGGGCAGTATCCAGGTGCCGTTCTGGCCCTCGCGCGGCGCCTCGGCGCAGGCGCGCAGCACGGCCGGCGTCGCGCTGTCGACGCGGATCTCGCAGCCGGGCGTGCGCACGAAGCGGGCAATCGTCTTGCGCAGCGAACGGGTCAGGCGAAAGTGCCGCGTCTGCAGCACCATGCGCGGGTCCGGCGCCCACCACAGGATGGGCTGGTCCGGCCCGTACCAGGGAAAGATGCCGCGCGCATAGGCGGCCGTCAGCCGCGCCGGGCTCAGGTCGCCGCCGGCGGCCAGCAGACCCGGCGCGTCCGAGTCGGGGCCGAGCGCGCGGGAGGAGGGCGGAAAGTCGAGAGAAGCCTCGTCGAGCCAGTCGATCATGGCTTCATGGTAACTTCCCGCCCCATGATTACTGTTTACGGCATTCCCAACTGCGACACGATGAAGCGCGCCCGCGCCTGGCTGGACGATCAGGGCCTGAGCTACCACTTCCACGACTACAAGCGTGCCGGCGTGCCGCCCGAGCAGCTGCAGCGCTGGCTCAAGGAACTGGGCTGGGAGCGTGTGCTCAACCGTGCCGGCACCACCTGGCGCAAGCTTGACGAGGCGGCCAAGACCGCTGCGGCGGACGCCGCTGGCGCGGCCGCGCTGATGCAGGCCCAGCCCAGCGTCATCAAGCGCCCCATCATCGAATGGGACGACGGCCGCCTGACGGTCGGCTTCTCGGCCGAGACCTTCTCGCGCCATCTTTGAAAGCGACGCACTGATATGTTCACCGGCATTGTTCAAGGCATCGCCGAAGTCGCCGCCATCACCGACAAGCCCGGCCTGCGCAGCTTCTCGCTGGAGTTCCCGCCGGGCTTCTGCCACGGTCTGGAGATCGGCGCCAGCGTCGCCAGCGACGGCGTCTGCCTGACCGTCACCGCGCTGCAGGGCGATACCCGGGCCGACTTCGATGTGATGCAGCAAAGCCTGAACCTGACCACGCTGGCCGGCCTGCGCCAGGGCAGCCGCATCAATGTCGAGCGCGCCGCGCGCGACGGTGCCGAGATCGGCGGCCACCCGCTCTCCGGCCATGTTGACTTCATGGCCACGGTGGCCGAGATCCGCCGGCCCGAGAACAACCATGTGCTGCGCATCGCCGTGCCCGCGCCCTGGATGCGCTACATCTTCGCCAAGGGCTATATCGCGATCAACGGCGCCAGCCTGACCGTCGCCGAAGCTCACCGCGAACCCGGCGGCGCCGGCTGGTTCGAGGTCTGGCTGATCCCGGAAACCCTGCGCATGACCACCTTCGGCGACAAGGAGGTGGGCTCAGGTCTGAACATCGAGATCGAGCGGCAGACGCAGGTTTTTGTGGACACGGTGCGTGAGGCGATCGAGGAGCGGCTGGGGCCGCTGCTGCCGGCGTTGGAGAAGTTGCTGGCGCGGGAGGGGCAGTCCCTGGCGGATCTCGCCGCTCCGCCCAAGCTCGGCTGAGCAGCCCTCATGATCGACTGATCCACTTGATCAGCTTGACCAGATGCACCATCAGGATGGCGATCACCCCGATGGCAAACGGCAACCAGGTCGCCACGGGCACGTTCATCGTGTCGGTGCCGTACTTGGTGCCTGCGATGCCTATCGGTATGGTCATCAGCGACGGTGTCAGCGCGCCCACGGTGTGAAGCACACGTCCGCCCCAGGTCCTGGGGTCGTCCTCGTTCTTCTTGACGTCGTCGGCAATCGCTTTCAGGCCGGCAATGATGATGATGGCGACGCCGGTGAAGAAGGCCGGGCCTTTGCCGGTTGCATCCAGCGTCGTACCAATTGCGGCTGCAAGCAGAGCGCCGATCTCGATCAGCGGCGCGCCGATGCCTGAGACGAAGCGGGCCAGTGTCAGCGGCTTGCGACGCGGGCCGCGGCGCTGCTGTTGATCCTGTCCCTGGTGTTCGCCGTTCTCGATATCGAGAGTGCCAAGATGCAGAGAGGACCTCTTGGTGATCGACTGTGTGTTCGATTGCTGGCGGGGGCTGTCGACGGATTCACTACTGTCCATTGCCAACCCTTCGCCGAGACGCTGGACATTCACGATGGCGCTGTTGGTCGTCTTGATCAGCGACGAGACCTGGGGCAGGCTCAGCGGATCCTGCTGCTGATGCCTGTTGCCGATGTCGATCACCGTGCTGTCCGGTATCGGCATCGTGGGCCGTGTTTCTTCTCCGCTGCCGACCGAGCTTTCGTTCGTCTCCATTGATGAACTCAGCCTATCCTGCTCGTCCTCCCAGCGCTCGCCCTCCTTCAAGACGTAGCCTTCCTCGGCATCGAATCTCCCGAGTGTCTTGCTCACCACCCATCGCCCTTGAATCGGGTTGAGTGTGTATGGCAGGCCGCGACGATTCGGGCCGGAGGCGGTCAGTCGCAGTTGCGCAATCTGCTCGCCTTGCTTTTGTTGCCGCCGCCCGATGGCGGCCGAACTTGCGCCGCCTTGCGGCTGCTGCTCGGCGACCGCTGTATGTGGCCGCCATTTAGGCCTTGAACTGTCGGCGTGCGTTTTCATTGGGCTCAGCCTTCTTCGTAGTCATGGCAGCGATCCGTCTTGCTATAGCCCAGGTAGCGGAAGGTGCAGCCGGCCGGAAAGAGGATTTCCTCCTCCCCGCCGCCATATTCGTCGCCGCCCAGGCTGAGGATCTCGCGCCCTGACTTGTGGCGGCGTATGCGAATCATGTATTGGCTAGGGCCGCGGCCTTTGCCGAAACCCTCGGCGATCGAGCGTTTGCGCGAGGTCGACAGAAAGCCTGGCTCACGATAACGCTCGTCTTGCCGCACCGTGGCCGCCTCGGCGCCACCAATCAGATGGCCGGTGCCGCGCCACAGGTCACCGTCCGAGTAGATCGGACTCATCAGCAGCGAGTTCTGCAGCGATGTGATGGCGGCAGCCTGCTCTTCCGTTGCATCGAGCTCGCGAAGGGGTTTGTTGAAGAAGGCTTCGGCCTTGCCGGTGTCCGGGCTGGTGTAGTCGCGAATGATCCGGGCGTTCGGCACACCCATTTTCGTTGACGAGGTGTCGGTCCGACCCAAGGTCTCGCGCAGGGCTTGCGCACGCTCCCGGCGTTCGTCGGCCTGGAGAATCCGTCGCTGCGCCGCGATGCGCTTATGGGTGGCCGTGACCTCCTGCTGTTGTTGCAGGGGCAATGTCCTGAAGCGAATGCCGACATCGGCTCTCAGCTGACGATCCCATGCGTCCAGGTTCTCGGGCGTTGGATCCTGCTGATAGCGGCGCTCGCGGATCCGGACTTGCGCCAGTGGATGGCCTTGACGCGGCGCATCCTCTTCGGTGCTGCCGCAGCGCTGAAGCACGGGGCGGCCGGGCATGGCGGATTTCGTCTGCTTGGGCTGGCGAGCCTCCAGATCCTGCGGCAGTTCCGCCGGTACGCCGCTGAGCGAGCCATTGGCGAGATTGGCCTGCAGCCCCTGGCGCACACGATCAACAACCTGCTCGATGAAGTCTGCATCACTGCGGGCGCCGGCCGACTTCGGCGCATAGCGGTGTGCGGCCTGGCGCAACCTGGCCTCGCTGTCGCCGGCATGGCGCGAGAACCAGGCCGAGATGTAGGGGCAATCGTCGGCTCCTTGCCCATGCTTTGCCAATTCCTGATCGGCACAGTCATGCACGGCTCGGTGCAAGGACTGCAGGAGCGCCTGCCCGTTCGTACTGCGCGGGTGGTCGAGTTGCAGCGCAGCGACCGGGCCCCGGTCGGCCTTGCTGGATGGTGTCCTGGCGTCGGCTTTGTTGGCGAACATGGCTTCACACGATATTGCCGAGGTCGAAGGCATCGTGGCCAGGTCCGCCGCCGTCCTCATGATCCTGCCCGGGCTGCGGGTTCCCGAGCTCTTTTTTGCAGATCATGATCAGCTTGATGATGCCGTGTATCACGCTGATGGCGATGCCCAGCATCATCAGGACATTGGCCGCCATCCCCGCGTCCTTGTTCTCATCGCCAAGAGCCTTGGCAAGGCCGGCGTAAAGCGCTACCGCCGAGCCGGTGCACTTGAGTAGCGAGGCCAGCATGGACGCCAAGGGCTTGAGGTAGGCGCGCAGGGGCTTGTCCTCACTCTTGATCTGCATGATCGTGTCGAGCTGGGCCACCACATTGGTGGCCTCGCTCAGCGCCCAGGCGCCGGCCGAGATCAGACCGCTCACGGTCGAGAGCTTGCTGGCGTCGGCCAGCGCGCTGATGCCTGCCACCAACCCGTAGACACCGCTGGCAAGATTGAATACACCCGACGCGACGCCGTACATTGCCTCTCGGCGCTCTGCGGCCGTGCCTGCGCGCCCGTGCTCCTTGAGCCCATTGACAAGAAGCGTCAGGCCATTGATGGCGACGCCGGCACCGCCTATCGCGGTCATCGTGCCCGAGGCAATGCTGCTGACGTCCGACAGCAGCCCGCCCATCGTGCCGACCATGTTCGCGGTGTCGCCGAAGGTGCGCCCCCGCGTGGCTTTCTTGCCGATCCGCCGCCCGACGCCGGCCCAGCCACCGGGCTGGCGCTGGCCTTGGGGAGGCTGGGCATCCTCTTCGCCGATATCGATGGCTACATGCGGAGGAGGGTTGTGGACAACGACGGGCGGCGCTTGGCCGCCGCCGGGTTGCCCTTGTGGGGGTGGGCCCTGATGTTGCGGCGGCTGGTGATGCGGTGCTTGTCCTGGGCCTTGCGCGCCGCCACGGCGCCGAGGCGGTGCGACGGGATGGGTGCGCGCGTGGTGGCGACCGATGGCCTCGCGGCGCTGTCGCTCGTCTTCGGGCTTGTGGCGTTTGTGGATCTGCGGCTTGCCACCGCCGCCGCGTCCGCCTTGGCCGCTGCCCTTTTTGTACTGGCGCACGAGTTGCCGAATCAGCCCGCCTGGCTCCTTCTTGAGCTGGACACCGCCTTGCCCCGGCGTCGCCTTCGCACCCTGCCGGCTGGCCTGGGCGCCCATACGGTCAGCCTCCCGCTCCAGCGCCGGACTGTCGTTGACGGCCTGCCCACCGATCTCGGTCGTCGGCTTGACCCGCTGCTGGCGCTGCTGCACGACATGCCAGGCTTCATGGGCCAGGTTGGCGTCCTGACCCGGAGCCAGATGGATGTCCTTGCCCTGCGCATAGGCCAGGGCCGATAGCTGGGCGGGCTTGCCGGAGTTGCGATGCACCCGCACATCCGACATGTCGACGCCCGACAGCGCCTCGATGCCTTGTTGCAGCGACGGCGGCAGGCCATCAGCGCGGCCCTGCTGCGCCGCGCCGCGAAGCTGGGAGATCTGGGTTTGCTGGGCTTGCTGGCGTGGGCTGCTCGAAGGTGCGGCCGGGCCGCTCAGCGCCTGGGGGTGGTCCATGGCCGCCGGCGTTTGCGCTTGCCTGCTGTGATCGGCGTCGAGCCGATGCGCTGTCGTCTTGTCGGCCATGATTTTGCAAGTTCTCTGTTTCAGAAGGGCAAGCGATTCGAGGCTTGACGGTCCTACTTGTTCTGCGAATTCGCCACATTCGCCGCCAGCATGCGGTCGCGCCGGCGGTTCTTGGCGGCGCTCTTGCGCGGGTCTTCCTCGCGGCCCTTGCCGGGCTTGTGAGACTTGACCTTGCCGCTGGGCGTGGTGGTCGAGTGTGATTTGCCGCGGTTGAAGCCCTTGGTCTTGCGGTCACCCTCGACCCGCTGCACCGGCGCGCCGGTGCCCAGGGCCTGCAGCTGCGCGATCTGGGCGCCCTGGGCGCTCTGGCGCGGGCTGCTCGAGGCGGCTGAGGCGGCTGAGGCACCGCTATGTCCGGCATGGGCGGCGGCAGCGCGTTGTGCGGTCTGGCTCTTCGGTGCGGCGAGGGTTTTCATGGTTTCTCCACCTTCGGTTTCAGCACGGCCCACAGGGCCGCGACAAACAGGATCGCGATCACGGTCCACATCAGGCCGGTGCCGTCGCGCAGGGGGCGCAGCTGCGGGTCGCAGTTCAGCAGCAGCGCGCCGACCAGCACCACCGGGATGCCGCCCAGCGGCAGATAGCGGCCCCAGCGCGCGCGCCAGGCGCAGTTCCACAGCAGCAGCGCCAGGCAGATCGCGCCGGTCAGCAGCAGCAGATGGAACAGCGCGCGCAGCGGCCAGCGGTTCTCGCAGGCCCAATCGCAGATCGGCCGGGTCGCGCTGTCGGCGGCGGCGCCGCTGAAGGCGGTGCGCAGCGCCGCGCTCATGCCGGGGCTGACGGTCTCGCCGGCCATCGGCAGCGGCCAGAAGCCGACGCCGCCGAAGTTGTCCTCGAAATACACCAGATCGTCGGCGAACTGCTGGCTCTCGGCCTCCGGCATACCGATGGAGATCATCGGGATGAGCTTGCGCAGGAAGATGCGCCGGTCTATGCCCTGCAGCGCCGGCTCGGCCTCGATGCGGCCGCGCAGCTGCTTCTTGCTCAGCGCGCTGGGCTCGCTGAGCAGCACGATGACGCGCAGCGTGACGTTGGTGGCGCTGCTGTAGACGGCGGTGCTTTCCTCGATGCGGCCATTGATCAGATGCGGGTCCTCGGCCGCCTTCAGCAACTCGAACAGGCCGGCCACGGCGCCCGGCTCGCTGAGCTGGCGGTCGCCGACCACCAGATTCAGCGCGTACCGGCGCTTGGGATTGGCGCGCAGCTGCTCGATCACCGCCAGCACGAAGCGGCGATGGAAGTCCTTGAAGGCCTGGCGCCAGAGCGGCTGGGCGCCGGCCGGCGGCAGCTCGTCGAAGAAGATCGTGATGCCGTCGCCCAGATGCTGGGTCTGGCCGAAACCGGGTAGCCAGGCCTTGGCGCGCGACAGCCAGTCGGGCAGCGGTGCGTCGATCAGGCGGCGCGCCTGCTGCGGCAGCTGCAGCAGGGCCTGCTCGATCTGGGCCTCGCGAGCGGCCGGTGGCTGCACCTGCAGAAAGCGCCAGTCATTGCGATAGATCACCAGGTCCAGCGCCGTGCCGTGGCGCTGCGCGGTGCGGATGAAATTGGTCTGGGCCAGGGTCCAGCGCTCGTGGGCGTCCGGTGCCAGATCATCCCCGAAGGGCAGGCCCAGCACGCTGATGCGGCTGAGCAGGCTGAAGTCGATCTGCTGCGCCTTGCCCTCGGCCCACCAGAGCGGATAAAAGCCATAGACCTGGCCCGACAGATCCTCGCGCACGCAGCCGCAGCCGGCACCGTCCCAGACGATGGGCGGGTCGAGTTTGAGTTCATGTTCGTGCCGGGCCGCCTCGACCAGCCAGTGGCGCAGCGCCGCCGGCATGATGGTCTGCGGCAGCTGCTGCCAGCTGGGCGGGCCGCTGGCGGGCTTGGCCTTGGCCACGGCCGCCCAGTCGGGCGGGCAGGCGGCGGCGAACTGGGCCTCGCTGGGCGGGGTCAGGCCTTGCTTGGCGGCGGCCTGCAGGCTCAGCATGCGGCTGTAGGCGCAGAGCCGGGCATCGAGCGCGGCCTCGAAGGTCTCGCGCGTCGGGTACTCCAGCGCGGTCAGCGGCTTGAGCAGCAGCTTCAGCTGCTCGGCCTGCTCCGTGCCCAGGTTGACCGGCAGTGGGGGCAGGGCCGCAGCGCCGCCTCCCGCACTCCCGCCAGCACTCCCGGTCTGGCTCGCGCTGGCCGCCGGCTCGGCCTGCGGCGCGGGCAGGCTGCCGTCCTCGACGCTCTCGGCCGGCAGCAGGATGTCCAGCACCGCCGGCATCAGCCGGTAGGCCTGGGCCAGCGGCCGTGCCGGCGGCAGCGCGAGCACGTCCTCGGCCGACAATGTCATCAGCGGCTTGGGGCCACTCGCCGCGCTGGCGGCCGCAGCCGCTGCCTTGGGCCGGGCCTGCACGACCGCCAGCAGATAGCGCTGCTGCGTCTGCTCGCCCAGCGCGTCGATCAGGCGCACCGTGAAGCGGTGGCTGCCCGGCTTGTCGGCCGTGCCCTGCAAGACCCCCAGCGGGGACAGCGCGATGCCCTCGGGCAGAGCCCCGTCGGCCAGCTCGAAGCGATAGGGCGGACGGCCGCCCTGGGCATGTAGCGGGCGGCGATAGGGGCGCTCCAGCAGGGCCGCGGGCAGACGGAACGCGGCGTTGTCCAGTTGCAGCGGCTCCTGCAACTGGCTCAGCGCGCGCGAGGCGGCCGGGGCCGGCGCGCTGATGGGCGCGGTGGAGGGGGCGCTGGCGGGGGCGCTGAGCGGCGCCTCGGCCGCCGATGCCGCGATCAAGGCCGGCAGCAGGACGCAAAGCAGGTAGCGGCGCTTCACAAGGTCCTCCCTTCCTTGCGCAGCTCCTTGACCAGACCCTGGCGCAGCTCGGCGGCGCTGATCTGCTCGCTGTGCCGGCGCAGCGCCAGCAGGGCCGCGTAGCGCAGCACATTGGCGATCGCGCCGCCGGAGAGCTCGTAGCGCTCGGCGATCTCGTCCAGCTTGACCTCGGCCGACAGCCGTTGCGGCGCCAGCATGCCGCGCCACAGCCGCAGCCGCTGCTCGGCATCGGGCAGCGGGAAATAAATCATCGACTGGAAGCGCCGCGCAAACGCCTCGTCGATATTGCTGCGCAGATTCGAGGCCAGGATCACGGTGCCGGGGAAGTCCTCGACCCGCTGCAGCAGATAGGCGATCTCCTGGTTCGCATGCTGGTCGTTGGCGCTCTGGTTATTGCTGTTGCGCTTGCCGAACAAGGCGTCGGCCTCGTCGAAGAACAGCACCCAGCGCCGGCTCTGCGCCTGGTCGAACACCCGGGCCAGATTCTTCTCGGTCTCGCCGATGTATTTGGACACCACCATGGACAGATCGATGCGGTAGACATCGACCTGCGCGGCCTGGCCGATCAGCGTGGCGGTCAGGGTCTTGCCGGTGCCGGGCGGGCCGTAGAACAGCGCCCGGTAGCCGGGCTTGAGCGTGCGCGCCAGGCCCCAGTCCTGCATCAGACGCTGGCCCTCGCGCATCCAGGTGCAGACCTGGTTCACCTCGTCCATCACCTCGGGCGCCAGCACCAGATCGTCCCAGCCCAGCGGACTGGTGATCAGCTTGGCCGGGAACTGCGCGTTGTAGTCGGGCTTGTGCCAGACCCCGGTGGTCAGACGCTGCAGCGCCTCGGCGCTGAGCTGCAGCGCACCGCTGAGCTGGGGCTCGCCGCCGGCCGGGTTGTCCAGCTTCAGCAGGCCCTGGCGCGCGAACCCATGCTCGGCATCGAACAGCGCCAGCAGCGCGATGCGGCGCTGCAAGTCCTCGCCGGCGATCAGAAAGGCGGCGGTCTCGCCGGTCGGCAGAAAGCCGCCATGGGCCTGGCCCTTGATGCCGCCGAACTCGGTGAAGCCGCGCTCCAGATTGCTGTTGCGCATGAAGAGCAGGTCCAGCGCGGCCGGGCGCAGATGCGGCAGCAGGGCCAGGGCCAGCACCGCCCGCTCGGCGGGACCCAGCTGCAAGCTCTCGACCAGACGCGCCAGCTCGCTGCCCGGCGGCAGACCGGGTGGCGGCGGCGCGGCCTCGAAACCGGCCTCGCTCTGCTGGAAGTGCTGTTCCAGGCGCAGGCTCAGGACCTGGCCGAGCCAGTCCAGCTCCAGCGCCAAGGCCCGGGCCTGCAATGCGGTGCTAGCGCCAGTCGACATGCAGCACTCCTGTCATCCAGGGCAATCTGATCGTCGAGAACGACCAGGGCAGACGATCCAGCAGCAGGTCGAAGGGCTTGGGCTCGACCAGCAGTCGCCAGGCCTGTTCATCCGCATCGCCGGGCTTGCGAGTGAGCCGGCCGCCGCGGCGCAGAAAGCTCTGGCGCAGGCCCTCGACCGAGGTGTTGCCTACCGCCTTCCAGTGCGCAATCACCGCGCCCAGCAAGGCGTCCAGCAGCGCGCGCCGCTCCTCGCCCAGCGGCTCGGGCGCCGCCAGCACCTGGGCCGGCAGCACGCCGCACAAGAGCTTGGCCAGCACTTGCTGGGCCTCGCTGCCGACCCCATGACCGATCTCATGGCCGGCGGCCAGATAGCCCAGCGCGGCCACCGCCAGGCTTTGTGCGGCCGGGCTCTTGAAGCGCCCGGCCTCCAGCAGCGCCAGCCGGCCGAACAGGCGCTCGGCATAGGCGGCCAGCATCACCAGGCCGGCATCGGCGATATAGATCGGGCTGTCGGCATCGACGGGGTCGGGTCTTGCCGCCGGCACGGCTGCGGGCCGATCCGCCCGCAAACCCAGCTCATAGTGTTCGGCGCGGCTGGGCGCGCGCCGCAGGCCCCGGCGCAGCCGCGCCAGCACCGGGTCGGCCCAGGCGCTCAGGCCCGCCAGCACCCGGTCCAGCCGTGCGAAACAGCGCGCCAGCGAGCCCTGTGGCAGCGCGCGGTGCAGCTGCATCGCCCAGCGGCGCACCAGGGTCTCGGGCCGGGGCGCCTGGCCCTCGATCAGCAAGGGGCGCAGCAGCCAGCGCCAGTGCTGGCGCTCGGTCTCGGCCGCCTTGGCCTGCGGCTGCAGCACCTGCAAGGCCCGCTGCAGCAGGCCGCTGCAGGCCTGCAAGGTCGCCGCCTCGCGGCCGGCCGCCTGGTTCAGCAAGACCCAGCGCTGGGCCGGGCGGTAGCGGGCCAGCCAGCGTTCGGCATCGGATTCGCGCTCCAGCAGGCGGCTGAACTGCAGGCGCTGGGTCGCGCTCCAGCGCTGCGGCGCGGCGGCCAGCAAGGCGTCGAGCTGGCTGCCCCAGTCCGGCGCGGGCTCGGTCGCGGTAGCGGTAGCGGCCGGCCCGGCGTCGTCCTGCTGCAGGCGCTGCCAGCCCTGCTGCCACAGCGCCTGCCAGCCGGCATGGGTCTGCGGCAGGCGGCCGGTCTCGGCCAGGGTCTGCAGGCTGTGGTCCAGCAGATGCTGCTGCAGAGCGCTGAGGGTCAGCGGCGGGCTGCCCGGGCGCGCCAGCATGCGCAGCGCGAACTGGCGCAGCGACTCCATCCAGCTCGGCGCGCTGGACGGCACCCTCAAGATCGCGGCGGCGCTAGTGGGCTCGGAGGCCTGCATCAGATGCATCACCAGCCCGAGGCTGGCCGGCGCCAGGCTGGCCGCCCAGCCGCGCCGGCGCCGGCCCTCGCGGGCCCAGGCGCGCAGCAGCAGCGGCAGCTCCTGCGGCAGCTGCTCAGCCAGGCCCAGCAGCAGGCGCTGCAGCCTTGCGCCGTCCTGGGCGCGGCCGCTGTTCAAGGCCTCGTCCAGCTGCGCCAGCGCGGCGGCCAGCAGCGGGCTGCGGCGGCGCTGCTGCGGCGTCACGGTGGGCGAGTGCTCATCGACGCTGTCGGGCCACAGCGCCTGCAGCAGCTGCCGGGCCAGCGCCGAGCGGGGGCGCGTCGGCCGGGGCAGGCCGTTGGCCAGCGCCGCCCAGGCCGGGCCCAGCAGCTCGGCATGGGCCTGGATCAGGGCCTGGATCAGTCCCTGCAGCCGTGGCCCGGCCAGCGTCGCACCGCCCCACAGCGCACGCAGCCCGGCCACCCGCAGCGCCTGCTGCAGGCGCTGGCGCTGGTAGAGGCTGAGGCGGCCCCGTGCCTGCAGCGGGTTCAGCCACTGCGCATCAAGCAGCTCCAGTGCGGCGGCCAGTTCGGGCGCACGCACGGCGATCAAGGCCTGCAGCCCGCCATGCGGCGTGATCAGCGCCAGCCTCTGCAGCACCTGCTCGCCGGGTGCCAGGCGCTGCAAGGCCTCCCACAGGCCCGGGCCATGGCGGCGCGCCAGCCGCGCCAGCCAGCCGGCCAGGTCTTGCGCCGAACGTGCCGACCAGGGCAGTGCGCCCTGCTGCAGATAGTGGCTGAACTGCGCCAGCTCATGGGCGTCGCGCGAGCGGCTGCTGCCGGGCAGGCGCTGCAAGGCCTGCAGCAGCGCGCCGTCCAGGCGCTCGGCCCATTGCCGCAGCGGCGCATCGGGTGTGAAGCGGCCCAGGTCCAGTTCCAGCCTGTCGATGTGCAGCACCCGGCCCTCGGCCGGCATCTGCGCCTGCAGGCGCGCCTGCAGCGTGCGCAGACCCGGGCCGCGCAGAAAGCGGCGCAGGCGCTCCTGCTGCTGCCAGGCCAGGCCCTCGCTGGCGAAGCGGGCATCCCAGACCAGGCTGTCGATCACGGCCCTCATGGCGGGGCCTCGCCCGAGATCTGCTGCCACAGCAGCCGGCGCAGCACGGCGGCGCGCGAGTCCAGCCGGCGTTGCGCGGCCGGGTCCTGTACACCGCTGTCGTCGCCAGCTAGGCCCTCGCACAGCGCCCGCTTGGCCAGCAGCCAACCCTGCAGGGCCAGCTCGAAGGCTTGCAGCGCCTCGGCTTGCAGCCACAGGCAGTGCGTCTGCAGATGGGCCGGCGCCAGCTCGGCCACGGTCCGCGCGGCCAGGGTCCGAAAGCGCGGGTCGGCGCCGCGCGCGGTCCAGGCCGGCAGCACGACGCTGAGCTGCTGCGCATAGAAGTCGTCCGGCACATCGGGGGGCAGGGGCACCTCGCCCTGGGGGCGCAGCAGCAGATGCTCAAGCAGATGCAGGCCCTCGCAGCGCAGCTGCAGGCCGCAGGCAAAGCCGTGCAGGGCCAGGGCCAGGTCTTGCGCGGCCGCCGCATCGGCCTGCCGGCCCAGCGGCCACCAGCGCTGCTGCTCGTCGGGGCCCAGCCACAGCAGCTTGCTTTGCTCTTGCCATTGGTAGCGGCTGGCATGGACGGCGCAGCGCAGCAGCGCGGGATCCAGGCGGTCGCCGGGTTTCCATAAGGGTTTGTCGGCGAGGTCTTCGCGCCGTGGCGCGTCGGCGAACAGCTGCATGGGCCTCAGGCCCGGGCCGGGCTGCCGCAAGACCTTGGGCGGCTCGGTGTCTTCGCTCACGCTCAAGCCCCGCTCACGCAGCGGTGCCGTCAGCGAGCGGCTGTGGTGCTCGGCAAAACCCAGCTGCAGGCTCAGGCGTTCCTGCAGCGGCGCGGTGTTACCGATCAGGCCGAAGCTCGGCCGGCTGTAGTCGAAGCCGGCATGGCGCTCGCGGGTGAAGCGCTCGATGCCGGCCGCCAGCGTCTGCTTGAGACGCAGCAGATGCTGCTCGAAGCCGCCGGGGCTGAAGTAGCAGGGCAGGCCGCGCAGCCCGCTCTGCGGCAGGGCCTCGCCGTGCAGGGCCAGCAACTGGTCCAGCACGCGGCCGCGCCGCTCCAGCGCATCGTCCTCGGCCTGCAGGGCCGTCAGCTGTTCGGCGGGCGTCTGCAGCTGCAGCGCTGTCAAGCCTTCCAGATGCGACTCACCCAGAGGCTGCCACCAATAGCTCGGCGCTGCTTCAATCGCCAGGCTGTAGAGCGCACCGAGCCGCTGGCGCTGCGCCTGGCCATGGGCCAGCCACTGCTCCAGCAGCGCCGTGTAGGCCAGCCACTGGGCGTGCTGGCCGGCGCGGCTGTGGCTGCGGTGGCGTTGCTCGCCCAGGCTCTCGGGATGGGCATAGATCGCCGGCAGCTGCAGCAGGGCCGGATAGTAGGGCGGGTGCTCGGGCGGTGCCACCTCAGCCACCGCAGTGCCGAGCGTCGCCTGGCTCAGGCCGGGCAGCGGGTGCTCGTGGGCCACCTGCAGCTGGGCCAGGCGGCGCAGCAGATTCTGCTCGGGCAGGGTCTCGCGCGCCGTACCGCGCCAGACCACCCAGTCCATCAAGTCTTCGGCGCGGCGCGGCCACTGCAGGCACAGCGCGCCCGCCTCATCGCCCCAGGGCACGGCGTCGGCGTCTGGCTCGGCCGCCCCATCGCCTTCACCCAGCAGCTGCAGGCGCCGCACCGAGGCCAGACCCTCGATGCCCTGCAGGGCCAGCACCAGATCGCTGAAGTACAGCAGCGACTGCTCGCCGCGCTGCAGCTCGGCGTCGCTGATCCAGCCCTGGGGCAGGGCTGGACCGTCGAAGCGCAGCGCCGGGTCCAACGCTGTGTCGGCCGGCCGCCAGCGCGGCCGCGCGGCGATGAAATCGGCCGCGCGCTGCGCGATCTCGCCAAGCAGCTCGGCCAGCTCGCGCGGGCCCTGGACATCGATCTCGAAGGCCAGGCGGTGCGGCCGGGGCTGCAGCCGCCGCACGGCGCCGTCCAGGTCTTCGCCCAGGTTGCGCAGCGACCAGAACGCGCGCTGGGCCGCGTCGATCTGGCTCTCCTGGGCCAGCAGGGCCAGGCGCCACAGCCCGGGCAGTCTCTGCTCGCAGGGCTGCAGCCGCAGCTGCAGGGCGCCGGGGCAGCGGGCCAGCAGCGCACGGCGGTAGTCGGCCGCGGTGATGGGCCGGCAGGGCAGGATACGCTCCGGTTGGTGCAGGCCATGGCGCTCGGGCAAGACCTGGCCCTCGGGCCAGCCCAGCAGCTCGGGCACGCTTTGCTGGGCGCCGTAGACATCCTCGGTCAGCGCGTAGCACAGCGCCTCCAGCAGGGTGACGCCGGGGTCGTGCAGGTTGTAGTCGGTCCACAGCTGGCCGCTGGCGGCCTGGGCCAGCGCGATGCCGGCGCTGCGCAAGGCCTCGAAGTCCAGCGCCGGGCCGCCGGGCGTCTGCTGCTGTTGCGGCGACTTGCGCGCAATGGTCTGCGGCGCGGCGCTCATCGCTGACATTCCTCCATATGGGGATCGAACCAGAGCTGGGTCAGCTGGGCGTTGATCAGGCACTTGTCACCGAAGTCGCAGCCGGTGCGTATCTGCAGCCGATAGCTGGCATCGCGGCCGCTCTTGACGCTCTTGGTGTCCTTGTCGTCACCGCCGTGCCAGCGCAGCTGCAGGCGGTCGCAGCGCCGGCCCCAGAAGGCCTGGGTGCTGCGGATGCCGCGCTTGCGGTTGAAGAAATCCAGCCAGCCCCAGCTGGGGTTGTAGGTGTTCAGCGCCACCGCCTGCAGCAGCGCGAAGCGGCCCGAGCCCTTCTGACCGACACCGGCTATCACCTCGAAGCCCTGGCAGCCCTGCAGATCGTCGGTCAGGTCCTGCCACTGGCCATTGGCCAGCAGCGGCTCGGGCGCGCTGCGCAAGTCGCTGCCGCGCCGGCCGCTGCTGCGCACCGTGCCCTGCACGTCCAGCATGTCCTGCGGGTCGGCCGTGCCTATGCCCACGCGCTGGCCGCCGTCCTGGTCGGCGTCCAGGCACAGCAGCGGCGCGCTCGCGCCGTCGCCGGCCGAGCCACCGCGCTGCAGCAGCAGCTGATCGCGCGCGCGGCTCAGCGCCACGCGCCACAGCACGCTGTCGGGGTTCTGGTCGCGCAGAAAGCTCAGGAGCGCGTCATGACCCACCGGCGCATAGATCTCCTCGCCGCGCTCGACCGTCTTGCGAAAACCCTCGTCGCTCATATTGAGCATGGAGTCGATCAGGTCGGCGAAATGGTCCTCGTTGGGCAGCTGACCCTCGCGGAAATAGTTCTTAAGCGTCTCGCGGTTCCTGCGTGTCATGGTTTGACACCCCCGCCGATGATGAAGCTGCTGCCCAGCGCCAGCCGCGCCAGCCCGGTCACACGGGCGCGGCGCTCGCCGGGCTCGGTCTGCAGCTCCAGCAGATGGCGGCGCATCGGCAGCAGCAGAGTCCAGCCGCGCCTGGCCGCGATCTCGCGGCTGCCCAGCCTGGCGCTGTCGCCGAGCCGGTAGCAGCCGGCATCGTCCTGTGTGATGTGCAGCAGCGAGATCGCGCCGATGGAGGCGATCTCGGGCCGGGCGCGGGCAAAGGCCTCCAGTTCCTCGGCATGCAGGCGCCAGTCGAACTGCACGCCGCGTCCGCCTGGCCGCCACGGCGACAGATAGTCGAGCAGGTCCAGATTGAGACGGCGCAGCGTGCTGCCAGCCGGCACACCGGCCACCAGGCTCAGCGCGCAGCGCAGCTGTACCCGGGCATAGGCGCAGTTGCGCACCGTCAGGCTCAGGTGCGGGCTGCTGCGCGCACTCAGGTAGGCCTGGATGCGAGCCAGCGTCGCCGCGTCCAGCCGTGGCGCGGCATCGGCCGGCGCGTCGGGCGGCGGCGCCGCGACCACCACCACCCGCAGCGCGCCTCGGCTGCCCAGGCAGCGCACCTTGATGACCTCGGGGAAGGCGTCCAGCACCAGGCGTTCGACATCCCAGACCGTCGCGGCCCGGCCCTTGTGATGCAGGCGCTCGGCCGCGCGTACATGCAGCGCGGCGTCGTCCTCGGCCGCGCGCGCACCGAAGGCGCCGTCGACCTGGCGCACGCTGCCCAGCCCGGCGATGGGCTGCAGGCTGTTCTTGATGCGGCCCGGCGGCAGCGCCGGCTCGCCCGGCGGCGCCGCGCCCAGCCGCAGCACTTCCAGACCCTGGGCCTGCACGCCCTGGAAGCCGGCCAGCAGCTCGAAGCCCCAGTCGGCGCTCAGGCGCAGCCAGAACAGCTCGGGCCCGGGCAGGGCCGGGCAGCCGCGGCTCAGATCGGCCGGCAGGTCCAGCACCATCAGGCCGCTGCGCAGCAGGCCCTGGGTGCCGTCGTGCAGCAGGCGCTGCGGGTCCAGCCAGCGCCAGGCATCGCCGCACCAGGCGGCCCAGCGCAGCCGTGGGCGCTGCGCGTCGGGCGCATCGGCGGCCTGTTCGGCGCGCAGCCTAAACAGCAGGGATAGCGGACCCTGCAGCTCGCTGGCGCGCAGACCGATGAAGAGCTGGCCGTCGGCCTGCAGGCGCGGCAGCCAGTGGTGGCCGCGCTGCCCGGGCAGCAAGCGCTCCCGGCCGAACGGCCCTTGCTGGAACAGCTGGCTGGCACCGGGCTGCTCGGCCTCGGCCGTCAGCAGGCCGATCAGCTCGCTGGCTTCGTAGTCGACGCTGAGCTGCTCCAGCTGCGGGGTGTAGGGCGGCCGGGGCAGCGGCTCGGGCTCGCGGGCGCGCTTGAGCCGGCTGTTGTGGCTCAGCACCTCGGTCATCAGCTGCGGGTAGAGCGCATGGCCGAAGGCCGCCGGCGGTTCGGCCAGGCCCAGGCGGAAAAAGCCCTGGCGGCTGGCCAGGCTGAACTCGCCGCTCTGCCCCGGCTGGCCGGGTGGTTCGGCGCGGTGCCAGCGCTTGAGTTCGGTGGCGTCCAGCGCCAGCGTGCGCCGCGCCGCGATGCGACGCTGGCCGCTCAGGCTGTCGAACAGCGCGGTGGCCTCGCCCTGGGCCGCCTGCCAGCGGCCATTGGCCAGCAGCGACCAGCGCGCACGGAACACCGGGTTGCTCCAGTCGCCCGGATAGCCGCGGTAGTGCTCGGCAAAACCGCCACCGCAACCGGGCAGCGCGGCCCACAGCAGATGCAGACGCAGGCCTTGCAGCGGTTTGGCCACCAGCTCGGGGCTGCCCAGCACCAGATAGGAGGCGGCGTCGGGCAGCGGTCCGAAGGGCGCGAAGGGCTTGCTGGGGTCGAGCCGGCCGAGCTGGTTGTGCAGCCAGAGCTGGCGCAGGCCGCGCACCTTCACCGCCAGCGCGATGCTGTGCAGCGGCAGCTGCTGCAACAGGCTGTAGGCATGCAGCCGGGTCTGCGGCTGCAGCTGCAGCTGCAGCACCGGCAGGGCCGGCCAGTCCGGGCCATGCAGGGCGGCCTGGCAGGCCACGATGGCCGGCTGCTCGGGCCGCAGGCGCAGGCTCAGCTCGACCGCGCCGCCCGGGCCGCGCTCGGCAAACACCTCGTCCACCGCCAGCCAGCCCTGCTCGGTGCTGAGCCGGGCCCGCCACAGGCCGCGGAACACGCGGTCGAACACCAGCGAGCGCTCCAGCGGGCGGCGGCCATAGATCAGCGACAGCGGGTCATCGACCGCGGCTTCGCCGGCCTCCTTGGCCTGCAAGACCCGGCGCGCATGCACGCGCAGCGCCGCCAGATCGGCCTCGCGCAGCTCGGCGGCGCCGCAGAGCCAGACCGCGAACAGCCGGCCCAGGCGCTGGGCCAGCAGCGCCGGCTGCTCGGTGGCCAGGCAGCGTGCGAGCAGAAAACACAGCATCAGCGAGCTGCCCGCCGTCGCGCCGCGGGCCAGCGTCGCGGCGGCCATCGCCCGCTCTTCGTCCGGTGGCGCGGGCCGCAGACCGGCGCGCTCGCGCGGCGGATGCTGCTGGGCCTCGATCTGGGCCAGGCGGCGGTAGGCCTGCTGCAAGCCCTCGAGATCCGGCGGCGCGGGGTCTTGCGCGTCGGCGTGCAGGCGCACACGGATCTCGCGCTCGCCCTCGCGCAGCGCCAGCAGACCCGATGCGATGGCCAGACCCAGCTCGGCATCGGCGCCGCTGTCGATATCGGCGGCCTGCGGCCGGGTCTGCACGCCCAGCATCGGCCAGCTGGCCGGGCCGTCCATCAGCACCGGCAGGCGCTGGGCCTTGCTGCGGCTGGCGTAGCCGAACTCGCGTTCCGGCGAGATCAGCGGGTCGTGCTCCAGGCGCAGGCTCAGCAGGGCCTCGACACGGGCATCGCCCAGCCAGAGCTCATGGCTGGACGCGAACTCGATCAGCTGGCCCTGGGCATTCTTGCCGGCGCCAAAGCGCGTGCCGGCCGGCAGGCGCAGCACACCGTGGCTCAGCGTGGTGTGGCCCGGCGCGCGCTCCAGCAGCAGATGGGCCCGCTCGGGCAAGGCCGGCCGCGTGCCCAGCCCCAGCAGCTCGCGATGGTAGAAATGCTTGAAGCGCTCGGGAAAGTCGTTGAGCGGTGCGCGGCTTTGCTGCAGCAGCTGCAGCAGCGTCAGCAGCAGGCCGACGGCCGGCTCATGGGTCTGGGTGCACAGACTGTCGGCCAGCTGCTCCTGGGCCAGCTTGCGCAGGCGTCGCAGCGCGCGGCACAGGCCCACCCAGAGCTGGCGCAGCAGCAGCGAGGTGTCGGGCTCCGGCTCGCCCTCGGGCGCGCCGGTCCAGGCCGGATGCAGGCGCGCCAGTGCCAGGCGCTGGACCTCGAAGCGCTGCAGGCCCTGACGCAGCAGCGGGGCCAGCTCTTGCGCGATCAGGGTCTGCAGGCTGGCGGCCAGCGGGGCGCTGAACTGATGGGCGTCCAACCCGTGGCACCAGTGGTCGAGCTGCCCGACCAGGGCCCAGCAGCGCTGCCAGCGCGCGTCCAGATCGAGCCAGGGCAGATGTTCCAGCGCACGGGCCTCATGGACCTCGGCCGGGTAGGCGGCGATATCGGCCAGCAGCAGGCTCAGATCCTGGCCCAGCAGCTCGCCCCAGTCGCCGGCCGGCGAGCCGAAGGGCTCGACAAAGCGCAGCCCGCGTGCCTGGGCCAGCGACAGGCGCAGGCGCTGCGCCAGGCTCAGCTCGTCGGGCAGCAGATAGCCGGCGCGCAGGGCCGGCGCCTGGCGTTCGCTTTGCTGGGTGCCGGTCGTTGCCATGGCGTCAATCGGCCCGCATCGGGCTGGTGGCCTGCTGCAGATACAGCGGGTAGACGAGGTTGTGGCGCGTGTTGGTGCTGCGCACGCTGTAGTGCAGGCTCAGCTCCAGGCAGGCGGGTTCGAGGTCGGAGATGCGGGCATCGACGAACTCCAGCGTGATGCGCGGCTCGAAGAACAGGATGGCCTTGGCCAGCATGTCGCGCAGCTCGGTCAGGGTCTGCTCGTTGGCGGCTTCGAAGACCAGCTCGCGCAGCCGGCAGCCATAGGCCGGCTGCATCAATCGCTCGCCGACATGGGTGGACATCAGGATGCGCAGGCTCTCGGCGATATCGGCCTCGCCCTCGACCATCTCGACGCCCCGGCTGCGCGCCGAGAAGCGCGGTGGGAAGCTCCAGCCCCGGCCCAGAAAGCTCATCGTCAGCCCCCGATCAGCACGGTAGGCAGGCCCAGCACGATGCTGCCGCCATGGGCCGTGCTGTCGCCGATGCGGGCGGCGGGCTTGCCGCCGATCAGCACCGTGGCCGAGCCCTTGACGATCACATCGGGCGGGCCGACGCAGACCGCGTTGTCGCCGACCACGGCGGCCGGGATCTTGCCGATCAGCACGGTGGGCACGCCGGGGCCGACGATGGGACCGCCGACATGGGGGATGGGCGGCAGCCCCGGCGTGACCATCGGGCAGGCATGCATATCGGTGAGGCGGGCGGCGGGCGGCATGGCTGTCCTGGTCGGCTTCAGTTGATCATCACCATCGCGCCCTTGACCGTGGTCTGGCCCGAGGCCGAGAGCTCGGCTGTGGCCGCGCCCTTGGCCGTGATGCCGACCTGGGCCTCGCAGCTGATGTTCAGACCGGCGGCCTTGATGTCGGCCTTGGACGTCAGCTCGATCGCGTTGACGGCGTCCAGCGTGATGCCGCCCTTGGCGGTCAGCTTGATGTCCTTGGGGCTGTCCAGCGCGATGCCGTCGCTGCTGAGCTTGATGCTGTTGCCGTTCTGGTCCTTGATCAGGATGCTCTTGTCCTTGTCGTCCAGCACGATTTGGTTGTTGGCCGGGGTCGTCAGCGTGATGATCTTGTCCTTCTCGTCCAACACCAGCCGGTGCTTGCAGCGGGTCACCAAGGCCTTGGTGTCGTTCTCGGCGGCCAGTTCGTAGGGCGGGCTGCGGCTGCTGCTGTAGAGGCTGCCGAGCACGACCGGATGGCTGGGGTCGGCGCTCAGAAAGCCGACGATGACCTCGTCGCCGACCTCGGGCAGGAAGAAGGCGCCGAAGCCGCTGGATGCATGCAGCTGCAGCAGCCGCGCCCAGATGCCTTCGGTCGCGGTCTGCAGCACCGGCAGCTTGACCTGGATGCGCTGCTCGCCGCCGGGGTCGGCGTCGAGCTTCATCACGACGCCGATCTGCAGGCCGTGGATGCCCGGCAGCAGGCCGCCGGCCGGCGCTGCCATCACATCGGGGCGCTGCATATGCCAGTCGGGGTCGAGACCGAACTCGGCCTCGCTGAGCCACTCGCCGTCGTGGATCTCGTGCTGGACCGCGCTGACAAAGACCGGGCCGTTGACCCGCGCGCCGACGCCGGCCAGCGCGATCAGGGTCGCCGGCTTGGCCAGCGCGCTGCCCTGGAAGCTCATGCGGCCGCGCACCCGTGCTAGCGCCGCCTTCAGCTGGGCGGCCTTGGCCCATTGCTCCAGTGCGGCCTGGGGCAGGGCGGCGCTGCTCTGCAGCCGATAGCTGTCCGGGCTGACGACCTCGGCCAAGGTGGCGCCGCTCAGATTGCCCTGCGCGTTCAGCGCCAGCGGCGCGGCCGCGCTGCTCTCGACCACGGCCTGCTGGGCCGGATCCCAGGCATGGGCCTGGGCGGCCTTGAGCTGGCTGCGCGCATCGATATCGGCCTGCAGCGCGATCAGATCAACGCCCCAGGTGACGGACAGCGCCGGCTCGGCCGAGGCATCGGGCGGCTTGACCGTGATCTTGCCATCCTCGACCGCGACCAGCAGGCCCATCGCGTCGGCGCGCGCCAGCATGAAGTCCCAGTCGCTGCAGTCGTACTGCAGCAGCTCGGCCTGCTGGACCTCGGTGCTCTGCACATCGGCCTGCAGGCCGGCGGCGGCGATCAGGCCGGAGATGATGTCGCTGTCGGTCTGGTCCTGGTACTTGGCGTTGACGCGGCCGATGGCCATCTTGCAGGCCTTGTCGCGGCATTCGACGATCAGGCGGCTGTGGTTGTCGCCGCTGATCTTCAGGCTGTGGCGCACGACGATGCCGCTGAAGATCTGCGCGTCGCTGTCGCCATAGCCGGCGCGCAGCACGATGGCGCTGCCGGGCGTGAACAGCGCGCCGTCGCTGACCGGGTATTTGTTGCCGGGCATGTCGCCGTCGTCGATCACCAGGCGGGCCCAGGGCAGGCTGTTGAGCGCGTGGCGCACCGTCAGCGAGAGGATGCGCAGCTGCTCCTGCACCTCGGTGCCCTCGCTTTGCACGACCAGGCGGACCGGACCTTCGGCGCTGGCGCTGGGGGAGGCGGGCATGGCGATCGTTCCTCAGGCCAGCGGCGGAAAGTGCAGGCGCAGGCCCGGCCGCAGGCGGCGGAACTCGCGCAGGCCGTTGAAGCGCGCGACCTCGGGGTAGTAGCGGCTGTCGCCGTAGATGCGGTGGCACAGCAGCGGCAGGGTGTCGCCTTCGCGCACCTCGACCGAATGGCTCAGGTCGGGGCTGGAGCGGTTGGCGCGGCGCTCGGCCTCGGGCGCGCTGAGAAAGCCGACGAAGTCCATCTCGGCGCTGGCGCGCAGCGGCGCGCCGCTGGGCTTGAACAGCGTGTACTGCAGGCCGATGCTGCAGAGCCGGCCGTAGAACACCATGGTGCCCCAGAGGATCTGCACATGGTTGGGCTCATGGGCCTCGCCGCGGTAGGTGTAGATCACGCGGTTCAGCGCCTCGATCTGGTCGGCCACCTCGATGGGCTGGCCCGGGCCTATCGGCACGACGCCGGTGCCGTCGAAGGTGGCGGTGAAGCTGATGTCGTCCGGGTCGATGCCGGAGAAGCGCATCGGCGAGCCGATCTGGCCGACCACGCGCTTGGTGTTGTAGCGGATGGTGCGCTGGTGGCTGAACTCGGCGGGATTGATCTGCAAGGCGTAGTTGACGCCGCGATCCACCATGATGGAGCCGGACTGGCTGACGGTGCAGCGGGTCAGGGTCAGGGCTTGCCTTTGGCCGGAGGCGGGGATCATGGCTAGCGCTCGCGTTGCTGCTGCAGCTGCTCCTGCAGCCAGGCCCGGCACTCGTTGAGGATCTCCTGTTTCAGCTCCGCCAGGGTCTCGGGGTCAAGCGCGACCTGGTCTTGCGGGCGCGCCTCGTCCGGCCCGACGCTGGACTTGATCACCATCTGCCTGACCTCTATCGTCATCGCCTCGCTCCTTGGCTGCCTACTTCATGCGCACACAGGTCTGGTAGGCCAGCTCGATCTGCTCGATCGCGACCTCGTTCTTGTCGGCATTGAAAGCCTCGATATCCCAGCCGACCGGATAGCAGTTCTCGAAGGACCAGACGCACAGCGGCTGACCCATCTCGTCGAGCAGGCTGACCTGCACCGGCTTGAGTTCGATGCGCCGGCCCAGATCGCCCTCCAGCACCTGGCGGCACCAGGCGACCAGCTCGGTGTTCTTCATCGCCAGGCCGCGCTGCAGGCGCAGCGTGCCCTGCTTGATGCCCTTGGGCAGCTGATGGATGAAGCGGTTTTCGCCGCCTTCCACCAGCGGCTCCAGCTCCATCGCCAGGCTGATGCCCGAGACCTCCTGGAAGGAGCAGTCGCCGCTGCGGCCGTCGATCTGCACCGAGAAGTAGAAGGCCACCGGCGGGTAGCTGGCCTGGCTGGCCGGCGGGTCCCAGACCGTGGTGACCGCGGCCCTTGCGGTGCCGGCTGCGGAGATGCCCAGATCCAGCCGCGGCGGCAGCTGCAGCCGTGGCCGCTGCTGCGGCGGTGGCGGCAGCGGCGGCGGCTTGGGGATGACAGGATCGCTCACGGCGCGTCACGATGATCAGGCGTTGGCAATGGTCAGGCCTTCATGCGCGATCTCTATGGTCTCGACCGCGACCTCGTTGCCTTCGGCCTTCAGATCGGTGCCGGTGATCTTGGTGGGCCAGGCGTTCGACAGGGTCCAGACCATGGTCGGCTTGCCTTCCTCGTCGAGCAGGCTGATCGTGACGGGCACGCGCTTGATGGTGTTCATCTTGATCTGGTTGAACCAGTCCCAGAACTTGTTGTCCGCCTTGAACACGCCTTTCTTCATCGTGACATTGCCGTGCTTCTTGAGCCCGGGCATCTTCAGCGACGAGAACACCGGGCTGTCGCCGTGGCGGTACTCGATCGGTTGGGCCTCGATGTCCAGCCCCGAGACCTCCTCGAAGGACATCACGTTCGCGTCCCACTTCACCTGGAAGTAGAACTTGGGCAGGGGCCAGACATTGGTCGATTGTTTGGAGCCGTCATCAGCCATATTGATCTCCGCGATTTAGTGTGGGGCGCAGCTCAGGACTTCTGCATCTGCTGCTGGAAGGTGATCTCGATGAACTCGGCCGGCCGCACCATGGCCACCAGCACGGTCACGCGCAGAATGCCCTCCAGGATGTCGTCGGGCGTCATCGTCTCGCCCAGGCCCACATGGACGCTGAAGGCGTCCTCGGGCGAGGCACCGGCTAGGCCGCCGCGCTTCCAGATGCTGGTCAGGAAGTTCTGGATCATCGATTTGATCGTGACCCAGGTATTGGCCACATTGGGCTCGAACACTAGGGCCTTGGCGGCCAGCCGGCAGCTCTCCTCCAGCATGATCATGGTGCGGCGCACGTTGATGTAGCGCCAGTCCAGGCTGTTGCCGTCCAGTGTGCGGGCACCCCAGACCAGCACGCCTTCGCCGATGAAGGCGCGGATCGCGTTGATGCTCTTGCCTTGGGTGGTGACATTGAGCTCCTCCTGGTCGACCGCCGAGACGCTGACGGTGGGCGAGATCACGCCGGCCAGGCTGACATTGGCGGGCGCCTTCCAGACACCGCGGGTGTTGTCCACCATGGTGTAGACGCCGGCCATCGCAGCGCTGGGCGGCAGCAGATTGAGCTTGCTGCGGGCCTCGGCGATGATGGTGTTGAACAGCGCGCTGGTGGCCGCCAGGGTCTTGTTCAGCAGGGTCTTGTGGGTCAGGATTGCGTCCTCGCTGAGCTGGCGCGGGTCGGCCGCCCAGTCCTTGCTGATGTCGTCGACCGCCTGGGCATGCTCCTTGAGCTTGGCCGGCGCGTTGTCGGGCAGGGTGTCGGGCAGGGCCAGGTCTTGCCGCAGCAGGGTCTTCAGCACATCGATGCTGAGGATGTTCTCGTAGCTCAGATCCTTGTCGCCAACCACCGTGGTGTTGAGCCAGGGGTAGTAGGCGGCGGCAAAGTCCAGGAAGTTGATGCCCAGATCATTGCGAAAGCGCGCCACCGGATCGCCGCCGGGATCGCTGCGCGGCTTGTCGCCGCCCCAGATGTCGAGGATGGCGACCCGGTTGCGCATCTTGTCGCCGCAGTGCGCCAGCATGGCCTGCTGCAGGTCGATACAGGCCGATTCCTCCTTGAGACGCACCGCCTCGGGGATCACCAGCATGGTCGGCTCCTGCTCCTTGAGCAGCTCGTCGATGCCGGCCTTGAACTTGTCGAGGTCCAGGTCCTGCTCATAGGTGCCGACCGAGACGATGTAGCAGGGGCCGCCGCCGTTTTGGAAGAAGTGGCGCAGCGCGCTGTAGAGAAAGTAGCTGCCGCCGTCCTTGCCGGCCGGCTGCTGCAGCACATAGCCCTTGCCGCCGGCCTTGAAGTCATCCAGTGCCGAGGGGTCGGTGTTCTCGACGATATTGAAGCGTGGCACCGGCCCGAAGCCGTAGTACTGGTGGTACTCGGCCATCGAGCTGATGCGCCAGGGCTTCATCGCCAGCGGCTTGTTGCGGTTGTCGGCGATCTGCGTGTGGCCGATGAAGGCCGGCACGGCGGTGGCCACCTCGACCACGGAGTTCGGAAAGGCGTTTTTCTCGACGATGTAAACGCCCGGAGTTTTCATCACACCCATCTGGTTCTCCTGGTTGGGTCAGCGACTGACAAAAATTTCGGTGACGGCGGTGCTGCCGCCCTGGGGCCTGAGCTCGCGCTGCAGGCCGCGCGGGGCGGCCACCGGCAGGCGCGGCATCAGCAGCTTGGGCGGCTGGCTGGCCGCATCACGCAACTGAAATCGATAGGGCGAACGCTCGGCCAGCGCCAGCGCCGAGCGCGAGCGGATCACGATGGCCGCACGGCCATCGGGCAGGGCTTCGGCGCCGGGGGCCTCGAACTGCACCTCGGCGGCGGGATCGACCAGCTGCAGGCGGTGCTCCTGCCAATCGCCCAGCAGCAGATATTTCCAGACCGTGCGGCGGGCCTGCAGCTGCAGCTCGACCGCGCCGCCGATTCCGGCGCGCCAGGCGGCTTCGTCGCGGGCCGCGTCGGTGAACAGCGGCAGCGCCAGCAGCGGCAGTGCGCCCGGCTCGGTATAGAGCTCAAAGCCGGGGTCCTCGCAGCTCAGCGTGAAGCACAGGGCCTGCGGCGCGCGCGCGGCCCACAGCAGCGCCAGCGCCGATTCGGGCGCATGCAGGGCCAGGGCGTGGCCGTTGCTACGCAGCAGCAGCTGATGGGCGCGCATCGCGGCCTGCGTGTCGGCGTCGGGCGTGAAGCGCAGGCGCCGGGCCAGGCCATCGGCGAAATAGCCGTGACGCACCCGGGCGCTGGCCAGCAGCGTGTAGCGCAGCGAGCTCATGAGGGCAGCCCGCGCGCGTCCAGCTCACGCACCAGCGGCTCGCGGGCGTCGATGTGCTGGCCGTCGACGCTGATCATCCGCACCCGGTACAGCACCGAGGGCAGGTAGCGGCCGCTGTGGATGCCCCAGAGGCTGTGCATCTCGGAGCTGCTGAGGTTCTCGATGTTCAGCACCAGCCGGTCCAGGCGCTTGTCCAGCCCCGGTGTGTTGTGCTGGTCCAGCACCGGCCGGGTCTGGAAGAAGCTGATCGCGCCGGACAGGAATTTGAGCGCTTCCGGGTAACTGGCGCCGCTGAAGTTGGCCGCGCACATCACCAGCAGGTTCAGATAGACCGGTGCCGGCATCTGCAGCTGGCCCGGCGCCAGGCCCAGGTTCTGGCCATGGCCGCTGCGGTGGGCGACGCTGTCGCGCTCGATGCCGGCCAGGAACAGCACCAGCTTGTTGGCCACCAGGGGCACCAGCGCGCCGTTTTGCTCATGCAGATTCGACAGCACGGCCAGATCCTCGCTGACCTGGAAGCGCCGGCGCAGATGTTCGTTGAGTTGCCCGGCCAACTGGCCCAGGGCGGCGTCGATCATGGTGGCTGTGTCCTTGATGTCTCTGAGTCAGAAGGTAGGTCAAGACCCGGCACCGCGCCATAGTCCGCCGGCTGAATCTGCATCAGCCTGGAGCTGATGGGGCAAACCATCAGGCCGGGGCTGCTGCCCAGGCAAGCCCATCAGGGCTGCGGGTTTGCCGCTAGGAAAAATGCTGAGGGTGGCGGCGCCGGATGGTGTTCAGCCGCGCGGCGGCTGGGCATCCAGCGAGCTCAGACCCTCGCGCAGCGCGAAGCGGGTCAGCTCGGCAATGCCCTGGATCTGCAGCTTGGCGAACACATGCTCGCGGTGTGTGGCCACGGTCTTGGCGCTCAGATGCAGCTGCTGGGCGATCTGCTGGGCCGTGTAGCCCTCGGAGAGCAGCTGCACCATCTCGCGTTCGCGCGGCGTCAGCCGGGCCAGCTCGCCGGCCTCGGCCGGCCGACGGCTGCCCTGCAGCACCAGACCGACCAGTTCGCCACTCAGATAGATCTGGTCGGCCATCACCCGGCGCACGCCGCGCGCCAGCTCGTCAAAGGAGTTCTCCTTCAGCACATAGCCGGAGGCGCCGGCCTCCAGCGCGGCCAGCACCTGCTGCGGCTGCTCATGCACCGACAGGCACAGCAGCTTGCAGCGCAGCGGCTCGGCGCGGATGCGGCGGATCGCCTCGACCCCGTTCATGCGCGGCATCGACAGATCGATCAGCACCACATCGGGCTGCAGCTCGCGGGCCTGGCGCACCAGCTCCATGCCGTCGCGCGCCTCGGCGATCACCTCGATATCGTCCTCGCGCTGCAGCAGGGCCACCAGGCCCTCGCGCACGATGCGGTGATCGTCGGCGACTATGACGCGGATAGTCATGACTCGTCCTCTTCGGGTTGGCGTGGCCAGCAGACCTGGGCATGCACGCCCTGGCCCGGTGCGGTGCGCAGGCTCAGACTCATGCCCAGCAGCCGCAGGCGCGCATGCAGGCGGGGCAGGCCATAGCCGTGGCCGGCCGCGATCGCGGCGGCCTGGGCCCGCTGGGGATCGAAGCCCAGGCCCTGGTCGCGCACGATCAGGGTCACGCCCTGGCCCTGACCCTGAGGGGCCAGCGCGATATGGATGGCAACCCCGCCGGCATGCTTGCAGGCATTGGCCAGCAGCTCGCGCCCCGCCGCCAGCAGGCCGGCGCTGACCGGCTCGGGCAGCCGGGGCAATCCCAGCGCGCAGCTGAACTGGATGCTCAGACCGGTGCGCTCGCCCAGCTGCTGCACCAGGGTCCGCAGCGCGGCCGGCAGATCATCGACCGGCTCGGGCTGCAGCAGGGTCACCGCATCCCGGGTGGCTTGCAGCGCCTGCTTGACCAGCTCGTAGGCACGCTGCTGGGCCTGCAGCGCGCGCGGCAGGTCGGGTTCGCGCGCCGCATCGAGCTGCATCAACGCCAGGCTCAGCAGCTGGGCCAGCTCATCGTGCAGGGCCTGCGCCAGCTGCCGCGCCTGCCAGCGCGCATCGACCATGCCGTCCGCCACCTCGGCAGGTGGCGATGGCACGGCTTCGAGCAAGGGGACCAGCGCGCTGGGCATGAGCAGGACTCCTCTCACATGCCGGATCTGACCTCGGGTGTCGGCCAAGACCGACCGCACCCAGACCCGGCATCCTAGGAGTCGCCGCTCGGCGGCGTCAATCTGTAAAAGCTGTCAGCGCGCCGATGGCGTTTGCCGGCCCGAAAAAACGTTCCAGTGCTTGATGGACCGGTGTCAGGCCGCCAGCAGCTGGCGCAGCACAAAGGGCAGGATGCCGCCATGGCGGTAGTAGTCGACCTCGATCGGCGTGTCGATGCGCAAGGTCAGCAGCACTTCCTGCCGGCTGCCGTCGGCGCGGGTGATCACCAGCGTCGCGTCGCGCTGGGGCGCCAGTTCGCCGGGGATCTGGATGTCGATCAGCTCGTCGCCCTTCAGGCCCAGGCTCTCCCAGCTGACGCCCGGCTTGAACTGCAGCGGCAGCACGCCCATGCCGACCAGATTGGAGCGGTGGATGCGCTCGAAGCTGCGTGCGATCACGGCCTTGATGCCCAGCAGCTGAGTGCCCTTGGCGGCCCAGTCGCGGCTGGAGCCGGTGCCGTACTCCTCGCCGCCGAAGATCACGGTGGGTGTGCCGGCGGCCATGTACTGCATCGCCGCGTCATAGATATAGGCCTGCTCGCCCGAGGGTTGCAGCAGGGTCAGGCCGCCCTCGACCCGGCTGCCGTCTTCCTTGGCCGGGATCATCAGGTTCTTGATGCGCACGTTCGCGAAGGTGCCACGCATCATCACCTCATGATTGCCGCGGCGCGAGCCATAGCTGTTGAAGTCGGCCTTGCCCACGCCCAGGCCCTGCAGATACTGGCCGGCCGGTGAGCTGTCCTTGATCGCGCCGGCCGGGGAGATGTGGTCGGTCGTGATCGAGTCGCCGAACAAGGCCATGATGCGGGCGCCCGAAACCCCTGCTGCGGTGAAGACCGGCGTCTGGGTGAAACCCTCGAAGAAGGGCGGCTGGGCGATATAGCCGCTCTTGGGCCAGGTATAGACCTGACCCGCGACCCCATCGATCTGCTGCCACAGCTTGCCGGGCTTCTTGTCCACCTGCTCGTAGTTCTCGCGGAAGGCCTTGGGGTTCATCGCGTACTTCATCAGCGCGTAGATCTCGTCGCTGCTCGGCCAGATGTCGCCGAGGAAGATGTCGCGGCCCTTCTTGCCCTTGCCTGTACTTTTTCCTAAGGGCTGGGTCATCAAGTCCACCGTCACATTGCCGGCAATCGCGTAGGCGACCACCAGCGGCGGCGAGGCCAGGAAGTTGGCCTTCAGGTTCGGATGGATGCGGGCCTCGAAATTGCGGTTGCCCGACAGCACGGCGGCGCAGATCAGGTCGTTGCTGGTGATGGTCTCGTTAAGCTCGGGGGTCAGGTCACCGGCATTGCCGATGCAGGTGGTGCAGCCATAGGCGGCCAGATTGAAGCCCAGCTTCTCCAGATAGGGCAGGAGACCGGCCTTCTCCAGGTACTCGGTGACGATGCGCGAACCCGGGGCCAGCGATGTCTTGATATGCGGCTGCACCTTCAGCCCGGCCTCGACCGCCTTCTTGGCCAAAAGGCCGGCGGCCAGCAGCACGCTGGGGTTGGAGGTGTTGGTGCAGGAGGTGATCGCGGCGATCAGCACATCGCCGTTCCTCACATCCAGGCCGCCGGTGGTCTTGAAGACCTGGCCCAGCTTCTCGGCCGGCTGGTTGAAGCCATTGGCGGCCGTGGGCTGGCTGTAGAGCTCGGTGAACTTGTCTGCCAGATCGGTGATCTCGATGCGGTCCTGCGGGCGCTTGGGGCCGGCCAGCGAGGGCACGACGGCGCCCAGGTCCAGTTTGACGACCTGGGAGTAGTCGATGTCGCCGGCGCGGGCCACACCGAACATGTCCTGCGCCTTGAAATAGGCCTCGAAGGCCTCGATCTCGGCCTTGCTGCGGCCGGTGCCGCGGAAATAGTCCAGGGTCTTGTCGTCGACCGGGAAGAAACCCATCGTCGCGCCGTACTCCGGCGCCATATTGGCAATCGTCGCGCGGTCCGGCACGGCCAGGCTCTCGGTGCCCTCGCCGAAGAACTCGACGAACTTGCCGACCACTTTCTCCTTGCGCAGGATCTCGGTGACGGTCAGCACCAGATCGGTCGCGGTGACGCCCTCGCGCAGCCGGCCCGTCAGCTCGAAGCCGACCACGTCCGGAGTCAGGAAGTAGACCGGCTGGCCCAGCATGCCGGCCTCGGCCTCGATGCCGCCGACGCCCCAGCCGACCACGCCGATGCCGTTGATCATCGTCGTGTGGCTGTCGGTGCCGACCAGGCTGTCGGGGTAGTAGACCTTCTCGCCCTTGTTGCCCGTCTTGTGCACGCCGCGCGCCAGATACTCCAGATTGACCTGGTGCACGATGCCGAAGCCCGGCGGCACGACGCCAAAGGTGTCGAAGGCCTGCATGCCCCACTTCATGAACTCGTAGCGCTCGCGGTTGCGCTCGAATTCCAGCTTCATATTCAGGTCCAGGGCGCGCTTGTTGCCGTAATGGTCGATCATCACCGAGTGGTCGACCACCAGGTCCACCGGCACCAGCGGCTCGATGCGCTTGGGGTCCAGGCCGGCAGCGGCGGCGACATTGCGCATCGCGGCCAGATCGGCCAGCAGCGGCACGCCGGTGAAGTCCTGCAGCACGACGCGGGCGACGACAAAGGGAATCTCGTCGCTGCGCTCGGCCACCGGCTGCCAGTTGGCCAGCTGTTCCACATGCTCGGGCGCGACCTTCTTGCCGTCACAGTTGCGCAGCACCGACTCCAGCACGATACGCAGCGAGATCGGCAGGCGCTTGATATTGGGGAACTTCTTGGCCAGCTTGGGCAGGGAGTAGTAGCGGCCGCTGCGCCCCGAGGGCGTGGTGAACTCGCTCAGCGTGTGGGCAAAGGCGTGTGGGGTGCTGGCGACGGGGGCTTTGGGCATGAACACTCTCCTGGCGGTTGTGGCGTGGATTCTTGGCTAAGCTGCATTGTGGCGGCAAGTGCGGCCTTAGGCACGGCCCGGGCCTCGTCCATAAGGCAGAGGTCCGGGCTTTGTCAGCGATGTTTCCGAAGGTTTCTGCTGTCATCCGCCCAGCGCCCCGGGCGTTGAGCAGTCACGCATATCTACAACAAGGAGTCCCGCGATGAAACATCTGATCCTCGCCGCCGGTCTGGCGCTCGCCGCCATTGGCAGCGCCCAGGCCGCCGATGTCGGCGTTTCCATCAGCCTGGGGCAACCCGGCTTCTATGGCCAGATCGACATCGGCAACTACCCCCGGCCGCGCGTGATCTATGCCGAGCCGGTCGTGATACACCGGGCACCCCGGATGGTTTATGAGCCGGTCTATCTGCGGGTGCCGCCCGGCCATCAGAAGAACTGGCGCAAACACTGCGGCCGCTATGAGGCCTGCGGCCGGCCGGTCTATTTCGTTCGTGACGACTGGTATCGCAACGAATACGCGCCGCGCTACCGCCGCGATCACGACCACCGCGACCGCGACCATGGTCGCGGCGACGGTCGCCGAGATGACCGCCATGACCGCCATGACGGTCGCCGCGACGACCACCCGGGCCGTGGCCACGGCAAGGGCGGCGGGCGCGACTGAGTCGGGCTGGAGCTGGCTTCAGGGCGCCAGGGCCCGCTCCAGCATCGCATGCAGCAACACATTGCAGCCGGCGGTGATGTGCTCGGGCTTGGCGTCCTCGATCTCGTTGTGGCTGATGCCGTCCTTGCAGGGGATGAAGATCATCCCGGCCGGCGCCAGCCGCGCCATATAGACGGCGTCATGGCCGGCGCCCGAGACGGTTGGCATGTTCGAGTAGCCCAGCGCCTCGGCCGCCTTGGCCACGGCCGCCACGCAATCGGCGTGGAAGGGCGCGGCCGGGTAGTGCGAGACCAGCTCGATCTGGATTGCTAAGCCGGTCTTCGCACTCAGCTCGGCCGCGGCTTTGCGGATATCGGCGTCCATCGCATCGACCAGCGCATCGGTGCTGTTGCGCATGTCCATGCTGAACTTGACCCGGCCCGGAATCACATTGCGGCTGTTCGGGTGCACCTGCACCATGCCCACCGTGCCTCGGCCGTGCGGGCCGTAGCGCAGCGCGGTGGCCACCACCTCCTGCATCAGCACCGTCGCCACCTGCAGCGCATCCTTGCGCAGCGCCATCGGTGTCGGTCCGGCATGGGCCTCCATGCCGGTGACGGTGCAGTCATACCATTTGATGCCCAGCACGCCGGTGACCACGCCTATGGTCTTGTCGTGATCCTCCAGCACCGGACCCTGCTCGATATGGGTCTCGAAATAGCTGCCGATCGCGTGGTCGCCCGGTTCCTCGGGGCCGATATAGCCGATGCGTGCCAGCTCGTCCTTGACGCTCTTGCCCTCGGTGTCGGTGGCCGCATAAGCATGCTCCAGCGTGAAGGCCTTGGCGAACACGCCCGAGCCCATCATCACCGGCACGAAGCGCGAGCCTTCCTCATTGGTCCAGAAGGCCACCTCGATCGGCGCCTCGGTTTCGATGCCGTGGTCGTTGAGCGTGCGCACCACCTCGATGCCGGCCAGCACACCGTAGTTGCCATCGAACTTGCCGCCGGTCGGTTGGGTGTCGATATGGCTGCCGGTCATCACCGGGGGCAGGGCGTTGTTGCGCCCGGGCCGGCGCATGAAGGCATTGCCGATCTTGTCGACCGTCACCGTCATGCCGGCCTCTTTGGCCCAGCCGATCACCAGGTCGCGGCCCTGTTTGTCCAATGAGGTCAGCGCCAGGCGGCAGACGCCGCCTTTCTCGGTGGCGCCGATCCGGGCCAGCTCCATCAGCGAGGCCCACAGGCGCTCGCCATTGACGCGCAGATCAGCCAGTTTCTCGGCGCCAGCGGGTTTGGTCTTCATGTCCATATCGGTACTGCTCCTTGACTAACGCGCGACGGCGCTCGGGGCCAGGTCTTGCGCCCGCGCCTTGACCGCCTGGAAATTCGGGCCGAAGGCGGGGCGCTTCAAATAGCGGCCCGCACCCTGGACCGCGCGCAACTCGCCCCGGGCATAAACCAGCTTGCCCTGGCTGATCGTGTGACTCGGGATGCCGCGCACCGTGCGACCTTCGAAGATATTGAAGTCGCCCTTGCTCAGCTGGGTCTTGGCCGAAATGGTCTTCGTGCCCTGCGGGTCCCACAGCACCAGGTCGGCATCGGCGCCTTCGCTGACCGAGCCCTTTTGCGGGTAGAGGTTGAAGAGCTTGGCGGTGTTGGCCGAGGTGATCGCGACAAACTCGCTGGGCGTCAGCCGGCCGGTGTTGACGCCGGCGTCCCAGATCACCGCCATGCGCTCTTCGATGCCACCGCAGCCGTTCGGGATCTTTGCGAAATTCTCCAGGCCGGCGGCCTTCTGTTCGGCGCAGAAGGTGCAGTGGTCGGTGGCCGTGGTGTGCAGCTGGCCGCTTTGCAGGCCGCGCCACAGGAAGTCCTGGTGGATCTTGGGGCGGAAGGGCGGGCTCATCACATGGGCCGCCGCGGTGGCGAAATCGGGGTGGCGGTAGACGCTGTCGTCGATCAGCAGATGGCCGGCCAGCACCTCGCCATAGACCCGCTGGCCGCGCGCGCGGGCGCGGGCGATGGCCTCGGCCGACTCGATGCAGGAGACATGCACGATGTAGATGGGAACGCCCAGCACATCGGCAATCGCGATCGCGCGGTTGGCCGCCTCGCCCTCGACCATGGGCGGGCGCGACAGCGGGTGGCCCTCGGGGCCGGTGATACCCATCTTGGCGACCTCCTGCTGCAGCAGGAAGACCAGCTCGCCGTTCTCCGCATGGACCGTGGGCATCGCGCCCAGCTCCAGCGAGCGCTTGAAGCTGTTCACCAGGGTCTCATCGTCGCACATGATGGCGTTCTTGTAGGCCATGAAGTGCTTGAAGCTGTTGATGCCTTCTTCCTTGACGAGCCGGCCCATCTCGGCATGGACCGACTCGCTCCACCAGGTGATGGCGACATGGAAGCCGTAGTCGGCCGCCGATTTCTCGGCCCAGCCACGCCACTGCTGGTAGGCCTCCATCAGCGGCTGCTGCGGATTCGGGATCACGAAGTCGATGATGGACGTCGTGCCCCCGGCCAGGCCTGCGGCCGTGCCGGTGAAGAAGTCATCCATCGTCACCGTGCCCATGAAGGGCAGCTGCATATGGGTGTGCGGGTCGATGCCGCCTGGCAGGATGTACTGGCCTGTGGCATCCAGGCGTTCGCAGCCCATCGGTGCTTGGGCCTGCGCGCGCGGGCCGACGGCGGCGATCTGGCCGTCAATGCAGAGCACATCGGCGGCGAACTCGCGGTCGGCATTGACCACCGTGCCGCCCCGTATCAACAGGCTGCTGCTCATGTCTTGTCTCCTAGCGCTGCTTGGGCGCCGTCAGATAGTAGTAGGCACCGGCCACGGCCAGGCTGAAGAACCAGCCGAAGTCGAACAGGCTCAGCAGCAGGGGCGGCAGGCTGTCTTTCGCAATCACGCCCGACACGGCCAGATAGCCCGGCAGGCAGGGCAGCACGCCCAGCGCGAAGGCGATCAGGGCCTGGATATTCCAGCCGCCGCTGTACTCGTAGGCACCACCGCGTGCGTAGAGATCGCCGATCTTCAGCTCGGTCTTGCGGATCAGGTAGTAGTCCACCAGCAGGATGCCGGCGATCGCGCCCAGCAAGGTGCCGTAGCCGCCCAGCCAGGTGAAGAGATAGCCGCCCGAGGTGGCCAGCAGCTTCCAGGGCATGAAGAGCAGGCCCAGCAGCGCGGCGATGATGCCGCCCATACGGAAGCTGATCTTGCTCGGCGCGACCTGGCTGAAGTCATAGGACGGCGAGACCAGATTGGCCGCCACATTGGTGGTCAGATTGGCCAGCAGGATCACCAACAGGCCGACGCCGGCGGCCACCGGGCCCATCTGCGTCAGCAGGCCGTCGGGGAAGAGCTGCGCCTTGCCGTAGAGAATCGCCGAGGCCGAGAAGCCGATCACGCCGACCATCGAGAACAGCGCCATCGGGATCGGCAGGCCGATGGCCTGGCCCAGCACCTGATCCTTCTGGCTCTTCGCGAAGCGGGTGAAGTCGGGGATGTTCAGCGCCAGCGTGGCCCAGAAACCGACCAGGCCGGTCAGCGCGGCCCAGGTCTTGGGCCCGCCCTCGACCACCTTGGCCGGCAGCGCGAACAGCTGGCCGGCCGGCACCTTCATCAGGAGCACGACGACCAGCAGCAGCGAGGCCGCGATCATCAGCGGCGCGGCGATCACCTCCAGCTTGCGGATCGACTCCGGACCCTTCCAGATGAACCAGATGTGCAGGGCCCAGAAGGCCAGGAAGCAGGCAAACTGCGAGCTGCTGATGGTCTCGCCGGCGGCCGGGCCGGCCAGATTCATGCCCAGCACATTCAAAAAGCCATGCAGTGCCAGCGCGCCGAAATAGCAGTTGATCGAGAACCAGCCGCAGGCCACCAGGCCGCGCAGCACGGCCGGCAGGTTCGCGCCCTTGACACCGAAGGAGGCGCGGGCCAGCACCGGGAAGGGAATGCCGTGCTTGGGCCCGACCCGGCCGATCAGCACCATCGGGATCAGCACGATCAGATTGGCGACAAAGACCAGCCATACCGCCATCTGCCAGGAGAAGCCCTGGTCCAGCATCGAGCTGGCCATCGTGTAGGTCGGCACGCAGACCACCATGCCCACCCACAGCGCCGCATAGTCCTTCCAGGCCCAGGTACGGTGGGCGGCCGGGGTCGGCAGCAGATCGTCATTGGCCAGCGGATTGCCGGCCGAGGTGGGCGCGCCCTTGATGGCGCTGGTGCTGGTGCTCATGCGTTTCTCTCCTCTAGGATTCGGTCTTGTGAAGGGAGCAATCTTTGTGCCTATGTTTGTGCCAATAGGTGGCCCACGCCATGCGGAAAACCCGCTGGGCTCAGCCCCTATCAGCCGTTGACACGCATCGGATTGTTCGCATGGGTGGTCCAGTTCGCATACTCGCCGCTGACCGGCTGTCCGGTGCGCAGATCGATCTCGCCGGGCATCACGCGGCGCATCGTGATCGTGTCCGGCACCGGGCAGATCGAGACGCAGAGATTGCAGCCCACGCATTCAGCCTCGTTGATCTCGAAATGGCGCTTGCCGTCCTTGCTGGCGAAGATGGCCTGGTGCGAGGTGTCCTCGCAGACCACATGACAGCGGCCGCACTGGATGCAGCTGTCCTGATGGATGACCGCCTTCTCCACGTAGTTGAGGTTCAGCTGGTTCCAGTTCTTCACCGTCGGCACGGCCAGGCCCATCATCGCGTCGATATTGGCGTAGCCCTTCTCGTCCATATAGTTCGACAGGCCCGAGCACATCTCCTGCACGATCTTGAAGCCGTAGACCATCGCCGCAGTGCAGACCTGCACGGTGCCGCAGCCCAACGCGATGTACTCGGCCGCATCGCGCCAGGTGGTGATGCCGCCAATGCCCGAGATCGGCAACCCGGCGGTCAGCGGATCGCGGGCGATCTCGGCCACCATATTCTGCGCAATCGGCTTGACCGCCGGGCCGCAATAGCCGCCGTGCGAGCCCCAGCCGTCGGTGCTGGGGTTCATCACCATGCGGTCCAGGTCCACGCCCATCACCGAGTTGATGGTGTTGATCAGGCTCACCGCATCGGCGCCGCCGGCCTTGGCCGCGCGGGCCGGATGGCGCACATCGGTGATGTTGGGCGTCAGTTTGACGATCACCGGCAGCTTGGAATACTGCTTGCACCAGGCCGTCACCATCTGGATGTACTCGGGCACCTGGCCCACGGCCGAGCCCATGCCGCGCTCGCTCATGCCATGCGGGCAACCGAAGTTCAGCTCGATGCCGTCGGCCCCCGTATCCTCGACCATGGGCAGGATGGCCTTCCAGCTCTCCTCGGTGCAGGGCACCATCAGCGAGACGATCATGGCCCGGTCCGGCCAGGCGCGCTTGACGCGACGGATCTCTTCCAGATTCGTGCGCAGCGGCCGGTCGGTGATCAGCTCGATATTGTTCAGACCGATCACGCGACGGTCCTGGCTCATCAGCGTCGAGTAGCGCGGGCCGGACACATTGACCACCGGTGGGTCCTCGCCCAGGGTCTTCCAGACCACGCCGCCCCAGCCGGCCTCGAAGGCGCGGGTGACGTTGATCTCCTTGTCGGTCGGCGGGGCCGAGGCGAGCCAGAAGGGGTTCGGGCTTTGGATGCCCAGGAAGTTGCTGCTGATGTCGGCCATGGTTCAGCTCCGCAGGAAAGAGTCGATGGAGATCGCGGCTTGCTTGCCGTGTTCGACGGCCTCGACCGTCAGGTCGCGCCCGCCAAAGCGGCAGTCGCCGCCGGCCCAGACCTTGACGTGGCTGGTCTTGCCGGCAGCATCGGTGGCGATGCGCCCGCTCTTGAGTTCCAGTTCGACACCGGCCGGCACAAAGCTCTGGCCGATGGCCTTCAGCACCATATCGGCCTCAAGGGTGAACAGCTCGCCGGTCTCGACCAGCTGGCCGTCCCGCAGCGCCGTCACCGCAAACTGCACGCCCGTCACCCGGCCGTTCACGGCCAGGATCTGCTTGGGCGCGGCCCAGGTGCGCAGCAGCACGCCGTTCTTCTGTGCCCACTCTTGCTCGTAACCCGAGGCGCTCAGGCCTTCGACACCACGGCGATAGACCATGGTCACCTCGCGCGCGCCGAGCTTCTTGCTCTGCACCGAGGCATCCACCGCCGTCATGCCGCCTCCGATCACGAGCACCTTCTGGCCGACCCTGACCTCGGCCGGGCTGGACTGGCGCAGCTCGGCGATGAAGTCCACCGCGGGACGCACTCCCTCGCATTGCGGCTCCGTGATGCCCAGCGCATTGACGCCGGCCAGGCCCAGACCCAGGAACACCGCATCAAACTCGGCCGCCAGCTGGTTCAGCGTGATGTCACGCCCCAATTGCTGGCCGGTCTTGACCGTGATGCCGCCGATGGATAGCAGCCAGTCGACCTCCTTCTGCGCGAAGCCCTCGGTGGTCTTGTAGGTGGCGAGGCCGTACTCATTCAAGCCGCCCAGCTTGGGGCGGGATTCGAACAGCAGCACCTCATGCCCGCGTCGCGCTAGCCCATGCGCCGCCGCCAGCCCGGCCGGCCCGGCACCGACCACGGCGACCTTCTTGCCGGTGGCCGGCGCCCGCGTGAACAGCGGTTTCGCATCGGGCTTGGCAAAGAAGGCGTCGGTGGCGAAGCGTTGCAGCAGGCCGATCTCGACCGGCTTGCTTTCATTCGTGTTGCGCACGCAGGCCTGCTCGCACAGCATCTCGGTCGGGCAGACCCGGGCGCACATGCCGCCCAGCGGATTGGCCTCCAGGATGGCCTGGGCCGCACCGCGATTGTTCTCCTGCGCGATGCGCTGGATGAAGCTGGGGATGTCGATGCCGGTGGGGCAGGCGGTGATGCAGGGCGCGTCGTAGCAGTAATAGCAGCGTTCGGCCTCGATCAGCGCTTGCCTGCGGTTCAGCGGCGGATGAGCGTCGCTGAAGTTGAGTGCGTAATCGGCCTCGGCAAGTCGGCCGGCGGCAATGCCTGGCGTGTTGGTGTCCATCTCGGGCTCCGGGTGCTGGGTGTGCAGATAATTTACTAACACGTAAAAAATCACCAGTCGGTAAATTCCCTCGGGTCGCGACCACCGTCCTGTGTTGAGATAGCCGCGTCGACAATCCCGTCATGCCAGCAATGACCGAATCCAAGGCGCGGCGCACCAGCACGGCGCGCAATACAAGTCAGAAATCCACCGATGCACCAAGCCCGGCAGCGAGCGAGGAGCTCGTGCCCCAGCCGCGTGCGGCGCGGCTGCGCAAGGAGGCGGCCATCTGTGCCGAAGCGGAACGCCAGTTCGCGCAATATGGTTTCGAGGGGGCGTCGCTGGAAAACATCGCCGCCGCCGTCGGCATCAGCCGCCACAGCCTGCTGTACTACTACCCGAGCAAGGAGCAGCTCTACCGCAAGGTGCTCGACGAGGTGCTGGCCGAGTGGCTGGCGCGCATGGCCGGCATCGTCTCGGGCACCGACCCGGAAGCCGCGATGCGCGAGTACATCGCCGCCAAGCTGCGCTATTCGCGCGAGCGCCCGGCCGGCTCCCAGGTCTTCGCCCGCGAGGTGATGGCCGGCGCACCGCGCTTTCGTGACGCGATCGAGGCCCAGGTGCTGCCGGCGCTGAACGCCGATGTCAAGACCTTCGAGCGCTGGGCCCGCCAGGGCCTGGTCGCCAAGCTGGACTTCCGCCACCTGATGTTCACAATCTGGGCCAGCACCCAAGCCTATGCCGATCTCGGCCCGCAGTTTGCGATCCTGCTGGGCAAGCCGGTGCTGGAGGAGGGGGACTATGACGCGGCCGAGGCGCTGATCACGCAGCTGGTCTTGGCGGGCTTGTGTGGGTCCAAGGACCGGTACAGCAACTGAGCTGTCGGCCCCCGTTGTATCTGGGCCCGCCGGCCCCGCGTCCCTAAGCTCGGGCTTCCCTTCCTGGAGCCCCGCCCGATGCTCAGCGATCTGCTGCCCCTGATGACTTACTGCCTGGTGATGTCCAGCACACCCGGCCCGAACAATGTGATGCTGACCGCGCTGGGCGCGAACTTCGGCTATCGCCGCAGCCTGGCGCCCATTCTGGGCATCAATGTCGGTGTGTTCGCCCAGACCTTGCTGTGCTGCCTGGGGCTGGGCAGCCTGTTCCTGGCCTATCCGCAGGCCCACGCCGTGCTGCGCGTCACCGGCGTGCTCTACCTGGTCTATCTGGCCTGGCAGCTCAGCGGCGTCTCGGCGGCCCAGGGCCGGCCGGCGGAGCCCTTGAGCTTTGCGCAGGCGGTGCTGTTCCAGGCCTTGAACCCCAAGAGCTGGATCAAGGCCATCACGCTGGCCTCGGTCTTCATGCCGGTCGGCCTGGGCGCGGTGCAGGGCGCGCTGCTGGTGGGGCTGATCGGCTGGGCCATCGGCTTCCCCTGCAACTCGATGTGGGCGCTGTTCGGTGTCGCGATCCGGCGCTTTCTGGCCGAGCCTCGGCAGCGCCGCGCCTTCAATCTGCTGATGGCCGCGACCCTCTTGCTGCTGGCCCTGTCGCTGCTGCGCAGCCCCTAAACTGGCCCCATGTTCTCGATCGACCGCAACTCCACGATGGCCCTGGCCGACCAGATCGAGGCGCGGCTGCGCGCGCTGATCGCGGCCGGCCAGCTGCCTTCCGGGGCGCGGCTGCCGTCGATACGCCAGCTGGCCCAGCAGCTGGCGGTCAGCCCGCAGACCGTGATCAGCGCCTATGACCGGCTGGTGGCCTCGGCCAGCATCGATTCGCGTGGCACGGCCGGCTTTTTCGTCTGCGAGCCGCGCGTGCAGCTGCCCGACCCGGCGGCGCTGGAGGCCGGCGAGGAGCAGGAGCCGGTCTGGCTGGCCCAGCAGGCCAGCGACCAGCGTGCCGGCGTGCTGCTGGCCAGCAGCGGGGCCTTGCCGGCCTCCTGGCTGGCGGATGCCGTGCCGGCGGTGACGGTGCAGCGGGCACTGGCGCGCAGCACGGCCGGCATGGCCACCCGCTGCCCGCCGCAAGGCCTGCCCGAGCTGCGCGAGCGCATCGCGATGCTGCTGCGCGGCCAGGGGCTGGCGGTCGATGCCGGCCGCGTGATGACCACTTATGGCGGCACCCAGGCCATCGATCTGATCTGCCGTGCCTTTGTGCAGCCGGGCGATACGGTGCTGGTCGAGAACCCCGGCTACTTCCTGATGTTCGGCCGGCTGCGCGAGGCCGGGCTGCGCGTGGTGCCTATCACACGCCGCCCCGACGGCCTCGATCTGGACGAGCTGGAGGCTGCCTGCCGCACGCACAGGCCGCGTCTGCTCTTCATCCAGACCGTGCTGCACAACCCGACCGGCTGGGGCAGCAGCCCGGCCAATCTGCACAAGGTGCTGATGCTGGCTGCGGCCCACGGCCTGCTGATCGCCGAGGATGATGTGCAGGGCCACTTCCACCCCGGCCACCCGACCCGGCTGGCGGCGCTGTCGGGGCTGGACCGGGTGATCTACTACTCGAGCTTTTGCAAGGCGCTGAGCCCGGCGCTGCGCCTGGGCTATCTGGCGGCCGAGCCGGCGCTGCTGAAGGCCTTGCTGCGCGAGAAGATCTACACGGTGCTGACGACGCCGGCGCTCAACGAGTATGTGCTGCTGGAGCTGCTGGCGGCCGGGCGCTGGCGCAAGCATTTGGAGCGTCTGCAGCGTCAGCTGATCACGGCGCGCAACAGCACCTCGCGCCAGCTCGCGGCCGCCGGCATTGCTTTCGACCCCAAGCCCGGCGAGGGCGGGCTGTTCCTGTGGGGCCGGGTGCCGGAGGGTGTGGACGTCGATCTGCTGGTGCAGGACGCCTACCGCAACAAGATACTGCTGGCGCGCGGCGCCACCTTCCGCGCCGATGCCGCGCCCGACCCGCATCTGCGCTTCAACGTCGTGCTGGCCCAGCATGTGCGGCTGGCCGACTATCTGCGCGAGCGCCTGCAGGCGCTGGCGGGCGCGCGGGCGACGCTGGGTCGGGTCAGCGGGACGCTGGGCGCCTAGATCCCAGCGATGTGAGCAGGCTCAGCAGGGCCGCCGCCGGCAGCAGCAGGGCCTCGGGCGCCTTCAGGGTCCATAGCGTCGCGCCGCTGATCGCGCACCACAGCAGCGGGATCGGCCACAGCCACCAGGGACCGGGGCGCATGAGCAACAGGCCCAAGCTGGCCAGCACGGTCGGATCCGGGGCCAGGCCGAACAGCTCGACGCCGCGCCAGCTGCGGCCAAGCGCCAAGCCCAGCAGCGGCTGGGCGAGCAGGCCCCAGGCGATCAAAGCCATGCCCGGCCAGCGCCGCCGTGGCAAGGGCGCCGGGCGCCGCGTCGCGAGCGCCAGAAGCAGGGCCTGCAAGGCAAAGCCGGCGGCGAACCAGGACGCCGCCCAGTTGATCTGCGCATAGCGCTGCCAGTGGAAAGCCCAGGCCACCCACAGCCAGGCCGCTGCGAGCAGCCCCAGTGGCCAGCGTGCGGCGCTCAGCGGGCTCAGCAGCAGCGCCATGCCGGCCGCCAGCACCGGCAGCTGCAGGGGCCAGACGGCGGCGTTGTAGCGCTCGAACAGGCGGGCATAGGCGGCCGGCGAGAACATCAGGAAGTCGGACAAGCCGTAACTCCACCAGACGGCCCACCACTCGGCCATGCTCAGAGCGCCGCGATCAGCTCGGCGATGCGCCGGCGCTGGGCCGCATCGGGCATGGGCCCGCTGGCGGCGGCCATGTTCTGGCGCAGATGCTCGACCTGGCTGGTGGCCGGGATCGCGCAAGTGATGGCCGGGTGCGAGACGATGAACTTCAGCACCAGCTCGGCCCAGCTGCTGCAGCCCAGCTCGGTGCCGGCCCAGGGCGGCAGGCGCTCAGCGGCCAGGGCCTGCAGCAGCTCGCCCTGGCGGAACGGCCGGTTGGCGATCACCGCGATGCCGCGTTCCTGGGCCAGCGGCAGCAGCCGCGCCTCGGCCTCGCGGTCCAGCGGGTTGTAGCTGAGCTGGATGAAGTCCAGCGGCTGGCTGCGCATGATGCGCTCCAGCTCGGCATGGCGCCGACCCTCCGAGGTGCTGATGCCCACATAGCGCAGCAGCCCGCTCGCCTTCAGGGTCTGCAGCTGCGGCAGATGGGCCTCCCAGGCCAGCAGGTTGTGCACCTGCAGCAGGTCGAAGCGGGCCACGCCCCAGTGCCGGCGCGAGGCCTCGATCTGGGCCGGCCCGCGCGCCCCGGCACCGATCCAGACCTTGTCGGCCGCGAACACCGAGGCGGCGGCCGGGCCCAGCGCCGCCAGACCCTGGCCGATCACCGGCTGCGAGGAGCCGTACATCGGCGACGAATCGATCAGCCGCCCGCCGGCCGCGAAAAAGGCCTGCATCACCGCCGTGCAGCCGGCGCGCGCCTGCGCATCGTCACCGACATTGAAGGTGATCCAGCTGCCCAGGCCCAGCACCGGGATGGTTTCGCCGGTGGATGGGATGGGTTTGAGCGTCGGTGCCGGCTGGGCCTGGGCGACCGGGGGCAGGGCCAGCGCGGGCGCCAGCAGGGCCAGCCGGCGCAAGAGCCGGCGCCGGGCGGGATGGGCGGGCTTCATCGTCATGATCGCCTCCGGTAGATCGCTGCTGATCGGCGGCGCCGCAGGGCCGCCCTTGCACTCTAAGCCATGGGCGCCGCGCCGGGCGTCCCCGATTGACGGCTTTTCGCCGTGGCCGACCCGGCCGTGCGGCCACGGCGCTGTAGGACGGTGCCGCGTCCACGCGCTATGTGCGTCAACGCACGGACCCTGCGCGTGAAAGCGTCCAGCCTGATCGCTCACGGACGCCCGACCCCGGCGCGCCGCCTTCAACGAAAGGATTTGCGATGACACGCTCTCTTGGCCTTCGGGCCGTACCCGGCGCGCTGGCGCTGTTGGCACTGGCGGCCTGCGCCAGCACGCCGCCTCCGAACGCCGAGCTGGCGCTGTCCAGCGCCGCACTGACCCGCGCCGACGGTGCCGGCGCCGCCGAACTGGCCCCGGCCGAGCTGCGCATGGCACGCGCCAAGCTGGAGCGCGCCCAGGCCGCGCTGGCCGCCAAGGACCACGATCAGGCGCTGCAGATGGCCCAGCAGTCGGAGGTGGACGCCCGCCTGGCCGAGGCCAAGAGCCGCGCCGCCAAGGCCCGCAAGACCGCCGATGAGCTGCAGGAAAGCAACCGCGTGCTGCGCGAGGAGATGGGCCGCAAGACACCGGTCATGCAGCCTGCACCCATAACCCCGAGGAGCCCGTCATGAACATTGCCCGCAAGCATTCCCTGTCCCTGCTGAGCCTGGCGGCCCTGAGCGTGCTGATGGGCTGCAGCAGCCTGCCGGCCGACAACGCAAGGTTGGAGGAGGCCCGCCGCGACTACCGCGCGGCGCAGCAAAATCCCAAGGTCGGCGAGCTGGCCGGCGTCGAGATGCGCCAGGCCAGCGACGCGCTGAACAAGGCCAGCGACGCCTGGACCCGCAAGGACAAGCCCAGCGAGGTGGACCACTGGTCCTACCTGGCCAAGCAGCGCATCGCGATCGCGCAGGAGACCGCCGGCCAGAAGGGCGCCGAGCAGGCCCTGGGCCTGGCCACCGCCGAGCGCGACCGTTCGCGCCTGGCCGCGCGCACCAACGAAGCCGACAACGCCCAGCGCAATGCCAATGCGGCGATGCAACAGGCCGATGCCGCGCAGCGCCAGGCCGCGATGGCCCAGCAGCAGACCCGGGATGCCCGCGCCGTCAACGCCCAGCTGGAGGCTCAGCTCAAGGAGATGAACGCGCTGCAGACCGAGCGCGGTCTGGTCATCACGATAGGCGATGTGCTGTTCGACACCAACCGCGCCGAGCTCAAGCCCGGCGGCATGCGCAATGTCGAGAAGCTGGTCGGCTTCCTGAAGCAGTATCCGCAGCGCACCGCGATGGTCGAGGGCTATACCGACAGCGTCGGCAGCGACAGCACCAACCAGGGCCTGTCGGCGCGGCGCGCCGACGCGGTGCGCATGGCCCTGGTCGACCAGGGCGTGGGCCGCGAGCGCATTCGCTCCCAGGGCTATGGCGAGGCCTATCCGGTGGCCAGCAATGACAGCGCCGACGGCCGCCAGCTGAACCGCCGCGTCGAGATCCTGCTGTCGGACGAGGCCGGCGCGATCAAGCCGCGATAGGCGTCAGCGGCAGCACGAAGCAGGTCTCGGGGGCCAGGTCTTGCCAACGCAGGACCTGGCCCTCGTCAATGAGGGTGGCCCCGGCCGCGGCCGCCGCCACCCGCGCCTGCTCCGGCGTGGCGCGCAGCAGGATGAAGCGCATCTGCCGTCCATCGCGTCGCAAGGTCAGCTCGGCCTCGGGCCAGTGCGCCGGCAGGCAGGGCGAGAAGCTCAGGCTCTGGGCCTCCAGCTTCAGCCCGAAGATGGCCTCCAGCGCCGCGCGGTGCAGCCAGGCCGCCGCGCCGGTGTACCAGCTCCAGCCGCCGCGGCCGATATAGGGCGGCTGGGTGTAGATATCGCCGGCCATCACATAGGGCTCCAGGCCATAGACCGGGCCCTGCTGCGGATGGGCGGCCCGGTGGGCCGGGCTCAGATGGCAGAAGTACTGGTAGGGCAGGTCGGAGGGCCGGTTCAGCCGCGCCTGGGCCATCAGCGCCCAGATGCCGGCGTGCGAATACTGGCCGCCGTTCTCGCGCACGCCCGGAGGATAGGCCTGGATATAGCCGGCGCTGGGGTCGGCATGGGCCAGCGGCGGGTCCAGCAGCCGTATCAGCCCGGCCTCGGCGTCGACCAGCAGGGCGTGGGCCGAGGCCATGGCCTGCTGCGCGCGGCCCGGCTCGCCCTCGACACCGGACAGCACGGCCCAGGCCTGGGCGATCAGATCGATGCGGGCCTCGCTATTGGCGGCCGAGCCGAGCGGCTGGCCATCGTCGAAGAAGGCGCGCTTGTACCACTGGCCGTCCCAGGCCGGACCGGCCAGCGCGGCGCGCCAGCCAGCGGCGGCGCGCTCCCAGCGCTCGGCGCGCTCGGTGTCGCCGCGCTCGCGCGCCAGCGGCGCGAAGTCGGCCACGATGCGGCAGGCAAACCAGGCCAGCCAGACCGATTCGCCGCGCCCCTGGTGGCCGACCCGGTTCATGCCGTCGTTCCAGTCGCCGCTGCCCATCAGCGGCAGGCCGTGCACGCCGACCTGCAGGCTGCGATCCAGCGCCAGCGCCGCATGCTCGTAGACCGAGCTCTTGTGGCTGCTGACGGCCGGGGTGTAGTAGGCGTCCTCGGCGCCCTCGGGGATGGCCGCCCCTTCCAGGAAGGGCAGGCGCTGCTCCAGCAGCGCGGCATCGCCGCTGGCGCGCAGATAGTGGACGCAGGCATGGGGCAGCCACAGCAGGTCATCGGAAAAATGCGTGCGCACGCCGGCGCCGCCGGGGGCATGCCACCAGTGCTGCACATCGCCCTCGGGAAACTGGCGCGCCGCGCAGGCCAGGATCTGCTCGCGCAGCAGCTGCGGCGCGGCCCAGGCCAGCGCCATCGCGTCCTGCAGCTGGTCGCGAAAGCCGGTGGCGCCGCCCGCCTGGTAGAAGCCTGCCTTGGCCCACAGCCGGCAGGACACAGCCTGGTAGAGCAGCCAGCGATTGACCAGCGCATCGAAGAGCGGATCGGGGGTCTTCACGCGGGCGGCACCGAGCAGCGCGTCCCAGTCGCGCCGCTGCGCGTCCAGACGCTGCTGGGGTGGCACGGCCGCCGCCACCGCCGCCAGCTGGCGTGCGGCGTCCGGCGTCTCGGCCCAGCCGAGCAGCCAGGTCCGCTGCTCGGTCTGGCCGGGTGGCAGGTCCAGCGTGACGGCCAGCGCCGCGCAGGGGTCGAGGCCGGCGCCGCTGCGCTGGCCGAAGTGATCGGGCAGCACCAGCCGGCCGCGCGCATCGAAGCACTCGCGCCGGTCGCAGCTCCAGTCGGGTAGCGCATCGGGCGGGCCGGCGAGGGCCAGAAAGGCCGTGCCCTCGCCCAGGCCGCCGGAGCGCTCGGGCTGGGTAGCCAGCAGCGCGCTGAGCTTGCAGGCGCCGTCCGGGCCGTCGGGCAGGCGCTGGCTGTGCAGCGCGGTGTGCACCGTGCCGCGGTCGCTGCGCTGCGCGCCCATCATCCATTCGGCGATGCCGATCAGGCGCAGCTGCTGGCGTTGGGCGCCGCGGTTGGTGATGCGCAGCTGCAGCTGCTTGACGGCCAGCTGCGGGTCGACGCACCAGAGTGCACTGACCTCCAGATCGCCACGCCGGTGGCTGATGCGGGTGTAGCCCTGACCATGGGCGACGCGGTAGGCCACGCTCTGGTCGCCCCAGGCGCCGGCTGCCGTGCTCCAGACCTCCAGGCTGCGCAGATCCTGCAGCAGGAACCACTCGGACGGCGGGTCGGCCAGCGGATCGTTGGACCAGGCGGTCAGCTGGTTCATGCGGCTGTTGCGCGCCCAGCTGTGGCCGCCGCCGCCTTCGGAGACCTGGCAGCCGAACTCGGGGTTGGCCAGCACATTGATCCAGGGTCGCGGTGCCCGCATCGCGGCATCGACCTCGAAGCGGAACTCCTCGCCGCCCTGGGCGAAGCTGCCGCGCGCCGGCTGTGCAGGGCCGCCGCTGGCCACTTCCAGGGCCGAGGCCGAGACCTCCTGGCGGGCCGCCAGCGCCTGCTCATGCTGGGTGGTCCAGACCTGCAGATGGTGCAGCAGCGGCCGTCCATCGGCGTGCAGGCGCACCCGGGCCAGCTGCTGCAGGGTGCTGAGCTCGTCGGCCGACAGCTCCTCGGCGCGCAGCTGATGGAAGCCGGTGCTGGCGCTGGTGCTGACATGGGCATGGCTGCCCTCGCTGCCATGGCGCTCGCGCAGCGCGGCGATCTCGCGCTGCAAGGCCATCTGGTAGGACACCGGTTCGGCATTGACCACCACCAGATCGCAGGCCAGCCCGCCCCAGGCCCACAGCCGCAGCGCCTGGGCCAGCGTGCGCAGCAGGCCCACACCGGCCATCACGCCGGCCGTCACCAGTATCAGCGGTCGGTCGCCCGAGATGCCGAAGCGCCACAGCAGGCGCCGGTCACACACGCCCGGCAGAGCCAGCGGCCGGGTCAGGCTCAGCAGCAGCGCGGTGCTGAGGCTTTGCACCGCCGCGAAATGCTCGGGGCTGATGCGCAGCGCACGCAGCCGGATACCGGCCAGGGTGGCCGACATCAGCGACGCGCGCTGCACATGGCTTTGCTGGTGGTATTTGTCGATCACCGCATGCAGGACGCCGGCATCGTCGCTGGCCGCGGTCGCGAAGGTCAGCACCGCCTTGGCATGCGGCGCGATGCGCAGACTCACGCCCAAGGCGCAGACCGGGTCCAGCCCGGTCTCCAGCGCCAGCGTGTCACCGCTGGCCGGCAGCGGCCGCAGCTGGGCCAGCGGCCGGTTGACCGCGCGGCTGCGGCCCAGCCACAGCGCGCGGTCGGTCTGCCCGCTGAGGCCCAGCAGCGCATGCTCGGTATGGGTCAGGAAATGCGCGGCATGCAGGCCGCGCTCGGTGGCCAAACGCGGCTTGCGCTCGAAGCACAGCGCCTGCTGGGCCGGCCGCCATTCGGCACGCACGAAGAGATTGCCGAAGGCCGGGTGCGCCTCGTCGGCGCGCGCCTCGGCCAGGCTCGGTTCGAAGGCCGAGATCAGTTCGATCTCCAGCAGCTTGTCGCCGGTATTGCGCAGCTCGACCTGGCGGAACTCGATATCGTCCTCGGGGCTGACCCAGACCGTGATCTGGCTTTGCAGATCGGGCCAGTCGGCCGACAGGCTGACCCGGTCGGCATGGAACAGCGCCTGGTACTGCGCGGCCGGGTCGGGCGCCGGGTGCTGGCTCAGCGAGACCGGCGCGGCGCCTGGCCGGCGGCGCAGATAGAAGAAGCTGCCATAGGCATCGCGCAGCGCATCGTCACGCCAGCGGCTGATGCCCTGGCGACCCCAGTGGCTGCTGCCGGCGCCGTTGGCGCGCAGCGAGACGCTGTAGCGCCCGTTCGACAGCAGATGTGTCGGCGCGATCGCCGCCATGCCCGGCAGCACCTCGCGCAGCAGGCCGGCGCTGCGCTCGGTGGCGGCCAGCGGCGGCGGGCCCGGGTCCGGCGCGGCCAGCCGCGAGACCTCGCGCGGCGCGCTCTCGTGCAGCAGCGAGGCCACCGCCTGCAGATGGGCGTCGGCCATGCCCCAGCGCTGCGCGACGCCGCCCAGCAGCAGATTGGCCAGCGCGACGATGCTCATGCCCTGGTGGTGCGACATGAAGGTGCTGACCGGCATGAAGGCGGCCGCGCCGGTGCGGCGCGAGGGCGTGAAGTCCAGCGCCTCGATGAAGCCGTAGCGGCCGCGCGCGCCCAGCGACTCCAGCCGCTGCAGGTTCTGCAGCGCGCGCTGCGGCGCCAGCGGGGCGGCCATCGCCGTCGCATACGGCGCGATCACCAGTTCGTCCGGCGGAGTGCGGCGCAGCGCCAGCCGCGGCACGCCCTGTGGCGCATACTGGTAGGCCAACGTGTGGTCGCTGCCGGCATAGGCCGACTCCGACACACCCCAGGGCGTGCCGTGCAGCGCGCCGAAATCGATCTGCTCCTGCACCGCCGCCTCGCAGGCCTCGCGCAGCGCGCTGCCCTGTGGCTCGTCCAGCACCAGGCCCGGCATCAGGTATTCGAACATCGAGCCCGACCACGAGCGCAGGCCCGCCGCCGTTCCTTGGGCGTAGAAGGGCCGGCCCAGCGCGCTCCAGTGGCGCACCGGCACATCGCCCTTGGCGATCGCCAGCAGGCTGGTCAGGCGCGACTCCGAGGCCAGCAGGTCGAAGAAGCCCTCGTCGAGCTGCTGTTCGGCGACGCGAAAACCGATATGGAAGAGCTGGCGCTTGTCGCTGTAGAGAAACTTGAAGTCGGCCTCCCAGGCCAGCACCTCGCAGTCGCGCGCCAGCGCGCGCAGGCGCAGCCTGCCGTCGTCGCTGCCCAGCAGCATGGCCTGGCGGTCCAGCTCCATCGAGCGCAGCGTGGCCAGGTGGTCGGCCAGCAGCCAGGCCAGCGGCTCGGCTGCCATGTGTGCCTGCATCAGCAGCTCGAAGCTCTCGGCCTTGTGGGTCTCGATGAGCAGTGGCGAGTCCGCCGGCAGCAGCGCACGCAGCCGCAGCCGCGAGGCGGCCAGCGCGCGCCGCGCGGGGCCCTCATCGTAAGGGGCCTGGGCCAGCTCCAGGCAGGCCTGGGACACCGCCAGCAGATGGCCGCAGAGATTGCCGCTGTCGACGCTGGACACATACATCGGCAGCAGCGGCGCCCGGGTCTGCGTGTCATACCAGTTCAGGAAATGGCCGTGGTAGCGCTGCAGGCCGGCCATGCTGGCCAGCGTGGCTTCCAGGCGCTTGAGCAGCTCCTCGGTGCCTATCCAGCCGAACTGGCGGGCGCAGACGGCGCTCAGCAGATAGAGGCCGAAATTGGTCGGCGAGCTGCGGTGGGCCAGCATCTCGTGCGGCAGGGTCTGCAGATTATCGGGCGGCAGATGCAGGTCCTCCGGGCCGACGCAGCGTTCGAAGAAGCGCCAGGTGTCGCGCGCGACGCCGCTCAGATAGGCCTGCTCGGCGGCCGGCCGCGTGGCGGCACGGCGCCGTGGCCGGCTGACCCACCAGCTGACAAGCGGCGCGCCCAACCACAGCAGGCCGAGCGCCAGGCTCAGCGCAGGGTAGGGCGTGCGGCCGCTGAGCAGCAGCGCGCCCAGCAGCAGCAGGCTCAGCAGCGGTGCACGCCAGTGCTGGCGCAGGCTCTCCAGCAGGCCGGTCTTGGCGGCGGCCTGGGCGGCCGCTGCGGTGGTCCATTGCAGCAGCTTGCGCCGGCTGATCAGCGTGCGGTAGAGCGAGCGTGTGATCGCATCCAGCGCCAGCAGCGCCTGCTGCGGCAGCTGGCTCAGATGCCAGAGGCCGCCGGCCAGCGCGCGCACGAGTTCCAGCATGGCCTGACGGTAGAAGTGGCCCAGCGCCAGATCGTCACGGCTGGGCGCCAGGCCGGCCAGCGCGCCCAGCAACGGCCCGGCGGTGAAGGCCGCCAGCACCAGGGTCAGCGCGGCCGCCGGCGACAGCACCAGGCCGGCCAGCGACAGCAGCAGCAGCGCCAGCGCGGCCGGCGCCACCAGCGAGCGGCGCAGGTTGTCGAACATCTTCCAACGGTTGATCGCGCGCAGCCGGTAGCGGCCCGGTTTCAGCAGCAGCGGCAGCAGCTGCCAGTCGCCGCGGGTCCAGCGGTGCACGCGCGAGGCCGCCACATCGGCGTGAAAGGGCGCCTCCTCGATCAGCGTGATGTCGCTGACCGCCGCACAGCGCGCCAGCGAGCCCTCCAGCAGATCATGGCTCAAGACCTGACCCTCGGGCAGGCGCCCGGCCAGCAGCGCGTGGACGGCGTGCACATGCAGCAGGCCCTTGCCGGTGAAGGTGCCCTCGTGGAACAGGTCCTGATAGACCTCGGAGCTGGCGGCGCTGTAGGGGTCGATGCCGCTGCGGCCGGCGAACAGCCAGTGATAGGGCGTGAAGTCGCGCTCGGCCGGCAGCGGCGTCACGACGCGCGGCTGCAGGATGCCGTAGCCGCCCAGCAGCCGCTGCCCGCTGGCGTCCAGCCGCGGCTGGTTGTGCGGGTGGGCCGCGACGCCGACCAGCTCGCGCAGGCGGCCGGGCGGCATGCCGGTGTCGCTGTCCAGCGTGACGATGTAGCGGGTGTCGGCGGCGATCTGGGTGAGTTCGCCCAGCGGCATGAAGGCGGCGGCGTCGCCGCTGGCCAGCGCCTGGACCAGCTCTTCGAGCTTGCCGCGCTTGCGTTCCCAGCCTATCCAGCGCTGCTCGCTGGCGCTGAAACGGCGCCCGCGATGCAGCAGCAAAAAGCGCGGCGGCGCCCCCGGCGCGGCCGGATGACGCAGATTGAGTGCGCGCATCTGCTGCGCGGCCTCGCTCAGCAGCGCCTCGTCGCCGTCCACATGCTGCTGCTCGGCGTCGCCCCAGTCACTCAGCAGCGCGAACTGGGCGTGGGCTTCCGGGTTGGCCAGATGATGCAGCTGCAGGCGCTGGGCCAGCGCGCGGATCGCGCCGGGCTCGCCCAGCAGCGCCGGGATCACGACCATCACGCGATGCTCGGCCGGGATGCCCTCGGCCAATGCCAGTCGCGGCAGGTGCTGAGGCCGCAGCGATTCGCTGACCATGCGGTTGAGCAGGGCGACCACGGCCTCGGAGGCCGGGATCAGCATCAGCGCCAGACCCAGCCAGAGTAGCCACCCGGGCTCGAGCGCAGACCTGGGCAGCAGCGCGCCGACCAGGGCCACCGTGCCCAGCGCCAGCGTGCCCAGATACAACGGCAGGCGCAGCCGGCGCACGCCGCTGCGCCAGGCCAGCAGCCCCGGCTCGCGCAGGCCCAGCGCGCGCAGCAGGGTCGGCCGGCCTGCGCCTTGCAACCAGTAGCCGGCGGCGGCCGGCGCACTGGTCGGCCCGCCAGGCGCCAGCCGCATCAGGTCGAGCAGGGTCCTGGCCACCGACAGCTCGCTGCGGCCGCTGCGCCTGGCCAGGCGCTCGATGCGGTGCAGGCTCTGGTCGCGGGTCTGGCTGTGCTCGGCGGCAAACACCGGGGCGCCCAGCATCAGTCGCATCAGGCTGCTGGTGTGGGCGATCAGCTCGGGCCAGTCGGCCGCTGCAATCGCGCGCAGCGAGTTGACCGCGTTGCTGACGCTGAGGTTGTCGGCGGTCTGGTCGGCGCTGAGCTGGGCCTGCAACGCGGCAGGGTCGGGCAGGGCGCGGTGCAGCCAGTCGAGCAGCCAACCCTGCACATGGCCCTGGTCCACCGTGCTGCGGTCGTGCAGACGCAGCGCCAGCTGGGCCAGGAAGACCGGGCCGACGCCGCGCCGCTGCATCGTGCGATGCAGCTGGTCCAGCGCGTGCAGGCTGCAGGCGTCGAGCCGGTCGCAGAACAGATTGGCCAGTTCGCGCGCGGCCTTTTGCGTCGCGACCCGCTCGGCCAGGCGGCGCAGGTTTTCGATCAGCACGACGCGCAAGGTGGTCGGCAGGGCCCAGGTCTCGCCCAGGGTCAGCTCGCGGGTCTCCTGGTAGGCCTTCAAAAAGGCCTGCAGCAGCTCGGCGTCGAAGGCGCTGTCGGTATGGGCGACAAAAGCCCAGGCCACGCCGTAGATGCGCGGCAATCCGGCCAGCGGCTCGGCGATCAGCAGCGGCAGCGCGCGGAAATAGCGGCTCGGCAGACCCTCATGGATCTCCTTGATCTGTGCCTCGATCAGATGGAAGTTGTCAAGCAGCCATTCGGCCGCCGGGCTGATGTCGTAGCCGCTGGCGGCCTGCGCGCCGATGTAATGGCGGGCCTGACGCAGCACGCTGATATTGCTGCGCAGGCGTGGGAAGAAGCTCGCGGCGCCGGCGCCACCCCGGGTGGCCTGATGGGTGTCGCCGAGGCTGCGGCCATGCTGGGCGAAGCGCTGCGGCCCGAACAGCTCGGCGCGTATCGGTGGCTGCAGCGCGCCGTCGTCCCTGTCCTGCATGGCCAGCAGCGCCGCCGGGGCGGCGGGGAGCAGGCGCAGCAGCTCGGACGGCGCCCTGTCCATGACCGCGCTCAATACAGCAGGGTGCTGGCGGCGATCAGGGCGGCCAGCAGCACCAGGCTGGTGACCAGGCGTGCGGCGACGAAGCGGTGCAGCAGCTCGGCGCCGCAGCGCAGGCCAAACAGGCGGCCGCTCATGCGGCGGCACAGGCTCAGGTGCTCGCCCAGCGAGGACAGCTCCATCGGCGAGGTGTCGGTGCTGTCGCCATAGGACGAGGTGCTCCAGTTCGGTGTGTTCATCGAAGGCTCCGCCCGCCGGGCTTGCTGGGCCCGACGGCAATCGTGTGGCAGAAACGAGCGCGCCGCTGGCGCTCTCGCAAGAGGGCCGCGAGCAGGGCCCGTGGCGTGTTTCATCGTAGGCAGCGCGGCCGTGGCCGTCTGTCGGACGGCCGGCCCCGTCCCGTGTAGGACCAAGCGCCGTGTCGCGTCCTGGGGCACCGTGCCGGCCGTGCAGGGTCTGTGTTTTTAGCCGCTGGCCGCGGCGTCGTCTGTGCGCTGGCCCACATGGCTGCTCACTATGTTCGATAGCGTACATATCAATCGGGAGCGACTGCGTATAGTCAAATCAGGGCCTGACAGCGTCGGGTCTCTTGCTTTGCATGGAGTTCCCGATGGCCTCAGCGCCCGATCCCCGCCACAACCGCCTGCTGGCTGCCTTGCCCGAGGCGGAGTGGCTGCGCTGGCAGCCGCTGCTCGAAGCGGTCGAATTGCCCTTGGGCGAAGTGGTCTACGAGTCCGGCGGCACCTTGAGCCATGTGTACTTTCCGACCACGGCCATCGTGTCCCTGCTCTACGTGCTGGAAGACGGTGCCTCGGCCGAGATCGCGGTGGTGGGCTATGAGGGCCTGGTCGGCATCTCGCTGTTCATGGGCGGCGGCTCGACGCCCAGCCGCGCTGTGGTGCAGAGCGCCGGCCAGGGCTATCGGCTGCACTCGCAGCATATGAAGGATGAGTTCAACCGCGCCGGGCCGGTGATGCATCTGCTGCTGCGCTACACCCAGGCCCTGATCACGCAGATGGCGCAGACCGCCGTCTGCAATCGCCACCATTCGCTGGACCAGCAGCTGTGCCGCTGGCTGCTGCTGAGCCTGGACAGGCTGGACGGCAACGAGCTGGTGATGACCCAGGAGCTGATCGCCAATATGCTGGGCGTGCGCCGCGAGGGCGTGACCGAGGGCGCGCTGAAGCTGCAGAAGGCCGGCCTGATCCGCTACGCGCGCGGCCGCATCTCGGTGCTGGATCGCACCGGTCTGGAGTCGCGCACTTGCGAGTGCTATGCGGTGGTCAAAGCCGAGTACGACCGCCTGCTGCCCGACCGCAAGGCCAGCTGAGCGCGTCATCCCGCCGCTCAGCGCGGGTTCTCGGCGCTGCCGAAGACATGGTCCCAGAACGCGCTGGTCACGCCGTAGTGCCCGGGCTGGTGCTGCAGCGTATGCCCGGAGCCGTGATGTAGCGCATGCCAAAGCCGGCGCCGCTGCAGCCAGCTTTGGCCGGAGCGGCCGTGGTGGTGCAGCGCATGATGGGTCAGTGCATAGATCAGGTAACCGCTGAGCAGGCCGACGGTCAGCGCGCAGGCCTGCCACCAGTCGCCCAGCAACAGGGCCGGAACGAACACCAGTGAAACGACCAGCGTGGCGCTGAGCAGGGTCGGCGTGCAGATCAGCGCGCGGGGCCGGCGATGATGCTCGGCATGCCAGCGCTTGAAGGGCGGCAGGCCGTGCAGCACAAAGCGATGCAAGACATATTCGAGCAGGGTCCAGCCCGCCAGTCCGGCCACCGCGAGCCCGAGCAAACGCAGGCTCTGCTCGGGCGGGCCGGCCAGAAGCAAGATGGCCGACAGCAGCAGGCAGGAGAGGCCGTAGAGGGCGAAATCGGCTCGATAGGCCCGGCGGCTGTGTTCGATGTTGAATAGGCGCATGAGCTCCTCAGGTTCTGCCCCCAGGCTAGAGCCGAGCGACCCTACGGTCTGTGCGACAGCGCACCCGTGCCAAGGTTCGGCAACGTACAGACGCGCACCCACTGCGCTGCGCATGCTGGCGGCAAGACCTCCACCTGGAATCTGCCACGCATGTCTGCCGAAAATCATCTGATCGCCGAACTGCCTCAGCAGGGCCGCCTGCGTCTGCAGGCCTTGTGCGAGCCGGTCGAGCTGGCGCTGGCCGAGGTGCTGTGTGAGCACGGCGCGCCGACGCGTCATGTCTACTTCCCGGTCGACGGCTTCATCTCGTTGGTGACCCAGGTCGATCACCACCCGGGGCTGGAGGTCGGCATGGTCGGGCGCGAAGGCATGCTGGGCGTGCATCTGGCCCTGGGCGTGGCGACCTCGCCGCTGCGCGCCCTGGTGCAGGGGCCGGGTCTTGCCTGGCGGGTCGCGGTGGCGCCGTTCCGGCGCGAGTTGGCGGACAGCCCGGCGCTGCAGCGCAGCCTGGACCGTTATCTGTATGTGCTGATGGCCCAGCTGGCCACCGCCTCGGCCTGCCTGCGCTTTCATATGATCGCGCCGCGGCTGGCGCGCTGGCTGCTGATGAGCCAGGACCGCGCCCACGCGGTGCGCTTTCATGTCACCCATGAGTTCCTCGCCTATATGCTGGGCGTGCGCCGGGTCGGCATCACGGTGGCGGCGGGCGTGCTGCAGCGCCAGGGCCTGATCAGCTACCGCCGCGGCGAGCTGACGGTGCTGGACAGGCCCGGCCTGGAAGCGGCCGCCTGCAGCTGCTATGGCACGGATCGGCGGTCTTATGCGGCCCAGCTCTAGGCTTGCTTCACCGGGCTTCACCAGGTGTTGCCCTGCCGCAGCGCCGGCGCGGCCTGTGTGCGGTGGCGCACAGACGCTGTGCGACGGGCTTTGCCCAATACCGGCGTTGGCCGCTGTGTCTCCGTCGAGGGCGGCGCCAGGCGCTGTGCTCCGTTCTTCGATCACTGTCTGGAGTCATGTCGATGCTTAGTTCCGAAGGTTCCAGCCCGCGCTTTGCGCGTCCCGAGTATCGCCAGGCGATGCCGGACCTGTTGCAAGGCGATGGCGCCCGGGCGGCGCCGGTGGGCGACATCCGCCTGTGCGACTGGGACGAGCTGTTCGCTGCGGTGAAGCTCAGGTTGAGGGCGCTGGTCGGCGAGCGCCTGACGGTGCGCACGCTGCTGAGCGCACCGGTGCGCGCGAGCCAGGTCCAGGCCGGCGTGCTGGAATGCGCGGCCGCGCTGGATCAGCTGCATGCGACGCTGCTCCAGGAACTGGCCCGCAGCGGCGCGCTGGAGCTGCAGCTGTTCGACGCGCAGAGCGCGCTGGCCTCGGCGCGCGCCGAACTGGCCGGCACCCAGGACGAGGAACGCAAGGCACGCCATCTGGCCATGCACGACGGTCTGACCGGCCTGCCGAACCGGCGCTATTTCAGCGAGCGCCTGGACCATGCGCTGGCCCATCTGGAGTCGCCGGACATCACGCTGGCGCTGTTCTATCTGGACCTGGACGACTTCAAGCAGATCAACGACCAGCACAGCCATGAGGTTGGTGACGAGGTGCTGAAGGTGGTGGCTCTGCGCCTGGCCCGGGTGGTGCGCAGCGAGGACATGTTCAGCCGCCTGGGCGGCGACGAGTTTGCCTGCCTGCGCATGGGGCCGGCGCTGGGCCGGCCGCAGCTGAGCGCGCTGGCGGGCAAGCTCTTTGACGCGGTGTCCGCACCGTTGAGCATCGGCGCGCTGACCCTGCAGATCAAGCCCAGCATCGGCATCGCGCTCTACCCGGGCGACGGCAGCAGCAGCGCAGCCTTGCTCAGAAGCGCCGATGCGGCCATGTATGACGCCAAGCGCCAGCACTGCGGCCACGCCTTCTTCGATCACGGCGGCTGAACCGGCGCGAGGCGCCGCCCGCGAGCTGCGCGACAATGCGGCGCATGCAAGCAAGAACCCCCGATCCCGTCCGCCCCGAAGGCTTTTTGCGCGTCAGCGCCGCGCTGGCCGCCAGGCAGCATGCCCACGCGCCGCTATGGCTGGAGGTGGCCGCCCGCACCTCGCAGGAGGCGGCCGACGCGCTGGGCGTGAGCCTGGGTCAGATCGCCAAGTCGGTGGTGTTTCGCCGCAAGACGGACGAGCAGGCGGTGCTGGTGATCGCCTCGGGCGACCGGCGCGTGGACGAGAAGAAGCTCAAGGAACTGACCGGCCCGCTGGGCCGCGCCGATGCCGACTATGTGAAGGCGCGCACCGGTTTTTCCATCGGCGGCGTCTCGCCGCTGGGTTTCGCGCCCATCGAGGGGGCGGCCGCGCCGCTGCTCTTCGTCGACCAGGAGCTGTTCCGCTTCGACGTGATCTGGGCCGCCGCCGGCCATCCGAATGGCGTGTTCAAGATGACGCCGGCCGAGCTGGCGGCGCTGACCGAGGCGCCGGTGATCGATGTGGTCTTGCCTGTGCAGGCAGCGATATGAACGCCGTGCTTGTTTCCAGCGTCCCGTCGCCTTGCAGCAATGTCTGCAAGATGCATGAGGCGAGCGGCTGGTGCGAGGGCTGCGCGCGCACCATTGCCGAGATCGCGGCCTGGTCCAGGGCCGACGACGCCACCCGCCTGGCCATCCTGGCCCGCCTGCCCGAGCGCCGCGCCGCGCTGATCGAGCAGGGCATCTTCACCGCAGCAGCCTCCACGGACGGCCCCTGATGAAACACCTGACCTTTTATTTCGACCCCGTCTCGCCCTATGCGGCCCTGGCCTTCGACCGCCTGCCGGAGGCGCTGGTGGGCTGCAGCTACACGGTCGAGTACCGGCCGGTGCTGTTCGCGGCCCTGCTGCATGCGATCGGCCAGAAGGGGCCGGCCGAGATCGAGAGCAAGCGCCAATGGACCTTCCGCCAGGTGGCCTGGCTGGCCCACCAGCTGAACATCCCGCTGGACACGCCGGCCCAGCATCCCTTCAACCCGCTGCCGCTGCTGCGCCTGGCCTGGGCCTGCGGCGCGCAGCCGCTGGGCACGCCGAATCGGCTGGTGGTCGAGAAGATCCTGCACCATGTCTGGCGCTCGGCCGGTGCCGATGCCGTCAACCCCGAGCGCCTGGCCGCGCTGACGCAAGACCTGGCTCCGGCCCGCGATCCGGGCAGCGAGGTGATCAAGGAGCAATTGCGCCAGGCCACCGAGCAGGCGCTGAAGGCGGGTGTGTTCGGGGTGCCGACGATCGCCGTGGACGGGCGGCTGTTCTGGGGCCTGGACGCGCTGCCGATGCTGGCCGCCTATCTGAAGGGCGATCCCTGGTTTGCCAGCGGCGCCTGGGAAGCGGCCGGAGCCAAGCGCGCCGGCGTCGTGCGCCGCCACTGAGCCCGTCTCGGTGCTTACCCTGCCCAGGGCTCTCATCTCACATCGAGAAATGAAAACCTAGGGTTGCAGCGGGTTTCGTCAGCCAGCGTTCAGCGCCGCGTCAGACGAGGGTCAGAGCCGGCTCCGATAGTCGCGCCATGGATCACCGGTCGGTGGTCCTTCGCAACATATCGGAGACAAGCATCATGGCCACTGCAAGCGCAGTATCGACCGCCAAGACACCGATGACCCGGGAGGAGAAGAAGGTCATCTTCGCCTCCTCACTGGGCACGGTGTTCGAGTGGTACGACTTCTATCTCTATGGCTCGCTGGCGGCCATCATCGCCAAGCAGTTCTTCTCGGGCCTGGATCCGCAGGCGGCCTTCATCGCCTCGCTGATGGCTTTTGCCGCCGGCTTCATCGTGCGCCCCTTCGGCGCGCTGGTGTTCGGCCGGCTGGGCGACATGATCGGCCGCAAGTACACCTTCCTGGTGACCATCCTGATCATGGGCCTGTCGACCTTCATCGTCGGCATCCTGCCCACCTACGCCACCATCGGCGTGGCCGCCCCGGTGATCCTGGTCCTGCTGCGCATGCTGCAGGGTCTGGCGCTGGGCGGTGAGTACGGCGGTGCCGCCACCTATGTGGCCGAGCATGCGCCGCAGGGCAAGCGTGGCGCCTACACCTCCTGGATCCAGACCACCGCGACCCTGGGCCTGTTCCTGTCGCTGATGGTGATCCTGGGCACCCGCACCCTGATCGGCGAGGAAGCCTTTGCCGACTGGGGCTGGCGCGTGCCCTTCATCCTCTCGGTCGTGATGCTGGCCATCAGCGTCTGGATCCGCTTGTCGATGAACGAGTCGCCGGCCTTCCAGAAGATGAAGTCCGAGGGCAAGACCTCGAAGGCGCCGCTGTCCGAGTCCTTCGGCCAGTGGAAGAACCTGAAGATCGTGCTGCTGGCGCTGTTCGGCCTGGTCGCCGGCCAGGGCGTGGTCTGGTATTCGGGCCAGTTCTATGCGCTGTTCTTCCTGACCAGCGTGCTGAAGGTGGACGGCTCGACGGCCAATGTGATGGTGGCGGTCTCGCTGATCATCGGCACGCCCTTCTTCCTGCTGTTCGGCACGCTGTCTGACAAGATCGGCCGCAAGCCCATCATCATGGCCGGCCTGCTGCTGGCCATCGTGACCTACTTCCCGCTGTTCAAGGCGCTGACCGCCGCCGCCAACCCCGACCTGGCCCGCGCCCAGGCGACGGCCCAGATCGTCGTGACGGTGGATCCGGCCGCCTGCTCCTTCCAGGGCAGCCCGGTCGCCAAGGAAGTGGACTTCGCCAGCTCCTGCGACATCGCCAAGCGTGCGCTGGCACAGTCGGCCGCCAGCTACGAGACGGTTGCAGGCCCGGCCGGCACCGTCGCCAGCATCAAGATCGGCGACAAGGTCGTCAGCTCGCTGAACGCCACCCGCACCGCCGACGGCTACAGCTTCGACGACGCCAGCAAGAAGAACATCGCCGCCTTCAAGAAGGAGTTGGCCGATGCGCTGAAGGCCGCCGGCTACCCGCCCAAGGCCGATCCGGCCAAGGTCAACAAGCCGCTGGTCGTGGCGATCCTGACCATTCTGGTGATCTATGTGACCATGGTCTACGGCCCGATCGCCGCGATGCTGGTCGAGATGTTCCCGACCCGCATCCGCTACACCTCGATGAGCCTGCCGTACCACATCGGCAACGGCTGGTTCGGCGGCATGCTGCCTTCGATCACCTTCGCGATGGTGGCGCAGAACGGCAATATCTATCACGGCCTCTGGTACCCGATCGTGATCGCCGGCATGAGCTTCGTGATCGGCATGATCTTCGTCAAGGAGACCAAGGACGTGGACATCTACGCCCGCGACTGAGATGGTCTGACCGTCTGAAGTGAGGAGAGCGGCCTGCGCAGTCCGTGTCAATACTCTGACGCTAAGCTGAAGGCCTGAAGACAATGCCCTGCAACGCAAGTTGCAGGGCATTGTTCTTATGGGCTACGTGCAAGGACAGAGTCGAGACCAGGGCAGCCTGTTTCCGGTGTCGCTGGACGAGTTGATCGGACCGGAGCATGTGTGCCGGGTGATCGCGGCGTTCGTGGCGCGGCTGGACCTGAAGGCGCTGGGTTTTGCTCGAGCCCACAGCAAGGCCACAGGCCGCCCGCCGTACGACCCGGCGGACCTGCTGATGTTGTACCTGTACGGCTACCTCAATCGGTTGCGCTCATCGAGGCGTCTGGAGCGGGAGTGCCAGCGCAACATCGAACTGATGTGGCTGCTGCACCGGCTCACGCCCGACCACAAGACCATTGCCGAGTTCCGTCGCTGCAACGCGCAGCCGCTACGCCGAGCCGGGGCCGAGTTCGTGCGCTTTTGCGCCGAAGCCGGTCTGATCCGCGGAGAGTGGGTGGCCGTGGACGGGACGAAGTTCCAGGCCGTGGCCAGCGGCAAGGCCATCCTGGACGAGGTCCAGCGGGCCGAACTGCAGGCCAAGCTGGAGCAGCGCATTGCGCAGTACCTGCAGGAGTTGGAGGCGGCCGACCAGCAGCAAGGCGAGGCGGAGCTGGACGCTCAGGCGCTGCGCCAGGCGCTGGCGCGGCTGCAGCTACAGCAGGCCGAGCTGGCGAAGGTGGACAGCGACAAGCAGCGCTACGTGAGCACCGAGCCCGAGGCTGTAGTGCTCAAGGGCAAGGGCCCGGGCTACAACGTACAGACCGCCGTCGACGCCGAGCATGCCCTGATCGTGGCCCACGAGGTCAACGCGCAGGCGGGTGACAACGGCTGCCTGCAGCGCATGGGCGAATCGGCGCAGCAGACCCTGGGCGGCACGGAGCTCAAGCTGGTGGCGGATGCGGGCTATGCCAATGGCGAACAGGCGCAGGCGCTGGAGGATCAAGGCGTGCGGGTGCATGTCCCCGTCAAGCGCGCGGTCAACAACCAGGGCGAGGGGGACTTGTTCGACCAAGGCCGCTTCACCTACGACGCACAGGCTGACGCCTACGTCTGCCCGGCAGACAAACTGCTGCAGCGCAAGCAGTTGCATCGGGCGGGTAAGGTCGTGATCTATGCAGCGCAGCCCGGCGATTGCGGCGCTTGCGCGATGAAGGCGCGCTGCACGCAGGCCCCACGGCGCACGCTCAGTCGCCATCTCTACGAAGAGGCATTGCAGCGCATCCACCAGCGCGCTACACCCCAGGCGATGAGGCTGCGCCGCTGCACCGTCGAACACCCGTTTGCGGCCCTGAAGTTCCACATCTTCGAGAAGCCCCGCTTCCTGATGCGAGGCCTGACGGGGGCCGGCGCGGAGATCGCGTTGGCGACACTGGCCTACAACGTCAAACGGGCACTGGCGGTGCTGGGTGGGCAGCAAATGTTGCAAAAGCTAGCTATGTGATGCCGGTGCCAGTGTTTGTTGCGGTCCGACACAAGGCTTCGGCTGTTCAGCCCACCGTCACGCAATACGCTCCAATGGACACCTCGCGCGCGCCCAAACAAAAGCGCTCCGAGAAACTCGGAGCGCTTTGCTCTTGGCGCCCTTCGCAGCCGTTTTGACACGGACTGTGCGGGCCGCTCTTTTTTTGCTGCGGCACAATCCCCGCCCATGTCCGAGCGCCCTTCAAAGAAAGCAAACAGCCCGGCCGAACAGCGCCGCCTGCAGATGGCCGATATTGCGCGGCTGGCCGGTGTCTCGGTCTCGACCGTGTCGCGCGCGCTCAACGGCAGTTCGCTGGTCAATGACGAGACGCGCACGCGCGTGGCGGAGCTCGCGCGCTCGTTGAACTACTCGATCAATCTGGGCGCGCAGAACCTGCGGCTGCAGAAGAACCGCACGGTGGCGGTGGTCCTGCCTTACGAGGCCAGCTCGCGCCAGCACATTTCCGACCCCTTCTTCCTCGCCCTGATCGGCAGCATTGCCGACGCGCTGACCGACCAGGGCTACGACATGCTGCTGTCGCGCGTCGATGCCGAGCACCTGGATCTGGCCGCGCAATTCTACGATTCCGGCAAGGCCATCGCGGTGCTGATGATCGGCCAGTGGCGTCACCACGATCAGCTCAACGCGCTGGCCGCACGCCAACTGCCGCTGGTGGTGTGGGGTGGGGCGCTGCCGCAGCAGCTGTACTGCAGCGTCGGCGGCGACAACCGCGCCGGGGGGCTGCAGGCGACCCGCCACCTGCTGGGCCTGGGCCGGCGGCGGCTGGCCTTCCTCGGCGATGCACAACTGCCCGAGGTCTGGTTGCGCCGCGAGGGCCATCACCAGGCGCTGGCCGAGGCCGGCCTGAGCCCCGATGCCGCGCTGGAGCTGGCGCTGCCCTTCGAGCCGGTCGGCGCTCGCGCGGTGCTGGAGCGCTGGCTGCCACAGATGCCGGACGTGGATGCGGTGCTCGCCTGCAGCGACCTGCTCGCGCTGCAGGCGATTCAGGTGCTGCGCGCCCAGGGCCGGCGCGTGCCCGAGGACGTGGCCGTGGTCGGCTATGACGACATGCCGCTGGCCGCCTACTGCGAGCCGCCGCTGAGCACCGTGCATCAGCCGGTGGCCGAGGCGGGCGCCGAACTGGTGGCCGCGCTGACGGCGCAGCTGCGTGGCGAACGGGCCAGCTCGCGCACCCTCGATGTCGAGCTGATCGTGCGCCGTAGCACGGTTTGACCATCGATTGCAATAAGTTCTGAATGACTGGCATTCAATGCCTGATAGTAAGCGTTTTCCCTTGTTTGCAATCGATTGCAATAAAACCAGAATGGTGCCCAACGAGACGGCAACGGTGCATCTGGCCCCAGCATGGCGCGAGCGGCCCGGCGGTCTCGAATAACAACCGGCACAAGGGCACGGGTCCCGGCCGGCACCCCACGGAGACACTATGCACAACGCCCCCATTCCCGCCCGCGCCGCGCCGCGGACCCGCCCGGTGCTGGCCGCCGTCACATTGGCCGTGCTGCAACTGCCGGCCTGGGCCCAGAGCCCGGCGGCCGCCGATGCGCCGCCGGCCGTCGACGGCCTGAAGCTCGATCAGGTCGTGATCACCGGCACCTCGACCCTGCGCAGCAAGATGCAGCAAAGCGTCTCGGTCTCCAGCATGGATGGGGAGCAGTTGCAAAAGAGCGGCGCCACCAACGCCGCCGAACTGCTGCGCGGCGTTCCCGGTCTGCGTGCCGAGTCCAGCGGTGGCGAGGGCAACGCCAATATCACGGTGCGCGGCGTGCCGCTGTCGGCCGGCGGCTCGCGCTATGTGCAGATGCAGGAGGACGGCCTGCCGGTGCTGCTGTTTGGCGACATCGCCTTCGGCACCGCCGACCAGTTCCTGCGCGTCGACTACAGCACCGACCGGCTGGAGGTGATACGCGGCGGCTCGGCCTCGACCCTGGCCTCGAACTCGCCCGGCGGCATCATCAACTTCATCAGCAAGACCGGCGCCGAAGCGGGCGGGGCGATCGGCCTGACGGCCGGTCTGGACACCCGGCTGTGGCGCATTGATGCCGACTACGGCGGCCGCCTCGGCAATGGCACGAGTTTCCATATCGGCGGCTTCCAGCGCGTCGGCGAAGGCGGCCGCCCCAGCGGCCGGACGCTGGAGCAGGGCGGGCAGATCAAGGCCAGCATCACCCAGAAGATCGATGCCGGCTATCTGCGCCTGAGTCTGAAGGCGCTGAACGACCGCACGCCATCCTTCATGCCGGTGCCGGTGACCGTCAGCAACGGCACTATCCGCACCATCCCCGGCATCGACCCGCGCACGGCCTTCTTCCTCACCGCCAGCCTGCCCAGCGACACCGGCTACAACAAGGACGGCGGCCTCAGCACCAGCCAGACCCGCGACGGCCTGCGCGTCAAGAGCCTGGCGCTCGGCTTCGAGGCCGGCCTGGATCTGGGAGGCGGCCTGCGCATCGACGAGAAGTTCCGCACGGCCAGCAACTCGGGCCGCTTCATGGCGCTGTTCCCCGCCGACAACGGTGGCAACGGAGCGGCCGCCTCTTTCACCGGCACCTTGTTCAACAGCGCGCTCGACAACTTCGACAACACCTTCAACGATCTCAAGCTCAGCCAGGTGCTGCAGCTCGGCACGGCCAAGACCACCCTGGTCGGCGGTCTGTTCTATGGCCGCCAGACGGTGGCGCAGACATGGTTCTGGAACCAGTACAAGCTGACGATGGACGGCGAGAACGCCCAGGTGGTGGATGCCAACGGCCAGCCCAGCAGCGCACCGGTGGCACTGGGCTGGACCACCTGGGGCGGCTGCTGTGTGCGCAACTGGGATGTCGACTACACCGAGACTTCGCCCTATGCGGCGGCCACCGTCGAGCTCGGTGCGCTGATCCTGGACGTCAGCCTGCGGCGTGACGAGCAGAAGGCGCGCGGCTACACGCTGGCCGGCAACAATGTGACGCAAACCTGGGATGAGGCCAGCCGCAAGAACATCCGCTACAAGCTCAGTCACAACGCCTATTCGCTGGGCGCCAACTACGCGATCGGCCGCAATCTGGCCGCCTTCGGCCGCATCAGCAAGGGCGCGGCCTTCAGCGCCGACCGCCTGCTCTATGGCAATCCGCTGGATGGCTCGGTGCCGATCAGCATCAACGAGATCGATCAGTTCGAGGGCGGCATCAAATGGCGTGCCCAGGGGCTGAGCCTGTTCGCGACGCTGTTCAGCGCCCGCACCAAGGAAAGCAACTACGAGCTCACGACGCAGACCTTCAGCGCCAACAAATACGAGGCCAGCGGCCTGGAGCTGGAGGCTGCCTATGCGCAGGGCAATTTCCGCATCAACGGCGGCGCCACCCTGACCGACGCCAAGATCAAGGCCTCCAGCGATGCGGCCGCGGTCGGCCGGCAGCCGCGCCGCCAGGCCCGCTTCGTCTATCAGCTGGCGCCGAGCTACAGCTTTGGCGATCTGGAGCTCGGCGCGACCCTGATCGGCTCCGGCAAGTCCTATGGCGATGATGCCAATACCATACGGATGAAGGGCTACACCCTGGTCAATGCCTTCGTGAACTACCAGTTCAACGAGCAGACCCTGCTCTCGGTCTCGGCCAACAATCTCTTCGACAAGCTGGCCTATACCGAGATCGAGGGCGACGGGCATGCCGCGCGGGCCTTCAACGGGCGTACGCTGCGCGCCACACTGAAGTACAGCTTCTGAACGCCGCAGACATGCCCATCCTGACCGCAGACCTGGCCCGCGTGGCTGTCGTTGTCGCCGGCGAAGCGCTGGTGGATGAATTCCACGATCGCCAGGTGGCGGGCGGCGCCCCCTTCAATCTGGCACGTTCGCTGGCCGCCTTGCTGGGCGGGGATCGCGTGCTGCTGCTGACCCGCGTGGGCGCGGGCGATGCCGGTGCCCGGGCCGTCCTCGCCAGCCTGGCGCGCTTCGGCATGGGCCTGGCGGGTGTGCAGCAGGATGCGAGCCGGCCGACCGGCCGGGTCACGGTCAGCGAGACCGAGGGCGGCCACAGCTTTCATATCCATGCGCCCGCGGCCTGGGACTTCATCGAGCCGGCGCCGGCCCTGCTGACGGCGCTGCACGCGCGCTTCTTCTGCTTCGGCACGCTGGCCCTGCGGGGCGAACGCTCGCGCCTGAGCATTCTTGAGCAGGCCCGGACGGTGAGGGCGCTGGGCGGCCTGGTCTATCTGGACCTGAACCTGCGCCGCGGCACCGACACGCCCGAGCTGGCCGCGCTCTCGCTGGCCGGGGCCGATTGGCTCAAGGTCAACGACGAGGAGCTGGATCGCTTGCTGGGCTGGTTTGGCGCGCCGGCCGGGCCGGCCCCGGACCCGCTGGGGCCGGCCGCAGCGCTGGGCGACGCGGTACGCGGCCTGATGCAGCGCTTCGGCCTGCAGCGCCTGATCCTGACCCGGGGCGCGGCCGGCTATGCGGCCTTCGATGCCGAGGGAGGCTTGCTGGCCGAGGGCGCCGGCGTGGCCGTGCCCCGGCTGGCCGACACGGTGGGCGCCGGCGACGGCTTCTCGGCCATGCTGATGGCGGCCACGCTGAGCGGCCTGCCGCCGGACCGCGCGCTGGCGCTGGCCAACGGCTATGCGGCGGCGCTGTGCGGCCAGCGCGGCCCGATTCCCGATGACGATGCCTTCTTCCTGCCATGGCGGCAGCGTCTGGGCCAGGGGGCGTGCGCATGAGCCTCATCAAACCACGCCTGACGTTCTGGCAGATCGTCAATATGAACATCGGCTTCTTCGGCATCCAGTTCAGCTTCGGTCTGCAGCAGAGCAATATGAGCCCGATCTACCAGTATCTGGGCGCCGACGAGGCCAGCCTGCCGCTGCTGTGGCTGGCCGGGCCGATGACGGGCCTGCTGGTGCAGCCGCTGGTCGGGGCTTTCAGCGACCGCACCGTGACCCGCTGGGGCCGGCGCACACCGTACTTCCTGATCGGTGCGCTGCTGTGCAGCCTGGGCCTGCTGGTGATGCCCTTCAGTCCGACCCTGTGGTTCGCCGCCGGGCTGCTGTGGATACTCGATGCGGCCAACAACGTGACGATGGAGCCTTACCGCGCCTATGTCTCCGACCGCCTGGACCGCAGCCAGCACTCGCTGGGCTTTCTGACGCAGAGCGCCTTCACCGGGCTGGCCCAGACGCTGGCCTATCTGGCGCCGACCCTGCTGGTGCTGCTGGGCATGGACAAGGACGCCCTGGCCGGCAACAACATCCCGCGCATCACCGTGGCGGCCTTCATGATAGGAGCGCTGTTCTCGGTCACGACGGTCTGGTGGTCGGTGCGCACCGTGCCCGAGCTGGCGCTGCCGGCCGAGGAGATCGCGAGGCTGCGCGGCCAGCCGCGCGGCCTGGCTGCGGCGCTGTCCGAGATCTGGGATGCGCTGCGCGAGATGCCGCGGGCCATGCGCCAGCTGTGGTGGATGAAGCTGTTCCAGTGGTACGCGATGATGTGCTATTGGATCTACATCGTGCCCTCGCTGGCGCTGACGATGTTTGGCAGCAGCGACCCGCTGTCGCAGGGCTTTCGCGATGCCGGTCTGCTGAACGGCCAGATCGGCGGCTTCTACAACTTCGTGGCCTTTCTCGCGGCCTTTGCGATGGTGCCGTTCACGCGCCGCTTCGGCCCCAAGCGCGTGCACGCGCTGTGCCTAGTGCTGGCCGGCATCGGGCTGTGGACGATCCCGGAAATTCAGAACCGCTGGCTGCTGCTGCTGCCCATGCTGGGCGTGGGCCTGGCCTGGGCCAGCATCATGGGCAACCCCTATGTGCTGCTGGCCGGCAGCATCCCACCGGAGCGCGCCGGGGTCTATATGGGCATCTTCAATATGTTCATCGTGATCCCGATGCTGATCCAGATGCTGACGCTGCCGCTGATCTATCGCAGTCTGCTCGCCGGCCAGCCCGACAACGTGATCCGCCTGGCCGGCGCGCTGCTGGTGTGCGCCGCCATCGCGGTGCTGCGCGTGCAGACCTCGCCGGCCGAACCAAAAACCGCTTCAAACCGATGAAAAACCAAGTCCAACTGATTACCTATGTCGACCGCCTCGGCGGCCGGCTCGATGGCCGCGACCTGCAGCGCCTGCGCGCGCTGCTGGCGCCCGGCGGCGCGCTGGGCGGGCTGTTCGGTGGCGTGCACCTGCTGCCCTTCTTCCATGCGATCGATGGTGCCGACGCCGGCTTCGATCCGATCGATCACACCCGGGTCGACCCCCGCCTGGGTGACTGGACCGACATCAAGGCACTGACCGAGGTGATGGACGTGATGGGCGATGTGATCGTCAACCATATGTCCAGCGCCTCGCCGCAGTTCCTCGACTATTCGGCGCGCGGTGATGCCTCACCCTATGCCGGCCTGTTCCTGAGCCTGGATGCGGTGTTCCCGCAGGGCGCCAGCGAGGCGGATCTGCTGGCCGTTTACCGGCCGCGCCCGGGCCTGCCGCTGAGCACGGTCACGCTGCAGAACGGCCAGAAGAAAGTCCTCTGGACCACCTTCACCGCGGCCCAGATCGACATTGCCGTGCACCATCCCCAGGGCCGGGCCTACCTGGACAGCATCCTGCAGACCTTTGCCGGCAACGGCGTGCGCATGGTGCGGCTGGATGCGGTCGGCTATGCGATCAAGAAGGCCGGTGCCAGCTGCTTCATGATGCCGCAGACCTTCGACTTTATTGCCGAGTTTGCCGGCCGCGCACGCGCGCTGGGCATCGAGGTGCTGGTCGAGATCCACGCCCACTACCGGCGCCAGATCGAGATCGCCGCCCGGGTCGACTGGGTCTACGACTTCGCGCTGCCGCCGCTGATACTGCATGCCTTCTTCTTCGGCACGGCCGCGCCGCTGCGGCGCTGGATCGCCCTGCGGCCGAGCAATGCGCTGACGGTGCTGGACACGCATGACGGCATCGGCATCATCGACATCGGTGCCGAGGCCGGCGACCGGGAGGGGCAGCCGGGTCTGGTGCCACCGGCGGAGCTGGACGCGCTGGTCGAACGCATCCATCTCAACAGCGGCGGCACCAGCCGCCAGGCCACCGGTGCGGCCGCCTCCAATCTGGACCTCTACCAGGTCAACTGCAGCTACTACGACGCGCTGGGCCGCGACGACACGCGCTACCTGCTGGCCCGCGCGCTGCAGTTCTTCCTGCCCGGTGTGCCGCAGGTCTACTACGTCGGCCTGCTGGCCGGCCACAACGACATGGCGCTGCTGGCGCGCAGCGGGGTCGGGCGCGACATCAACCGCCATCGCTACGATGAGGCCGAGATCGCCGCCGATCTGCAGCGCCCGGTCGTGCAGCGCCTGCTGGCGCTGATACGGCTGCGCAACAGCCACCCGGCCTTCGGCGGCAGCTTCGACTGCAGCGGTGACGATCAAGACCTGACCCTGCGCTGGCGTGCCGACGGCGTCCATGAGGCCAGCCTGCATGTCAACTTCCAGACCCTTGAGCACCAGCTGCGCTGCAGCGACGGGCAGGGCGGCTGGCAGCAGTGGCCATGGGACTGAACTCAGCTGGCTGTCAGCAAAGCCCGCAAGAATCGTCTCGTTCATCAACAGAGGATTGAGACATGTGGAAGATCATTGCCGGCTTCGCCGCCTTCGCCGCGCTCGCGCTTTTCATCCTGAGCCAGGGAGGCGACATTGATCTGGGCGGCGAGAAGCACGACATCGGCGCGCACAGCGAGGCGGTAGCCGAGCCGGCCTCGGCCGCCGCTTCGCGCTGAAACGCTGATCCGCCTAACCCAGGATCAGGCGCCTTCGACGGCCGCGCGCTGCGGGGCCAGCCGGGGCAGGCGGATCACGGTGCGGGTGCCGGCACCGACCGTGCTGAGGACCTCGATCTGGCCGCCCAGCACATTGGTGACGATGTTGTGCACGATATGCATGCCCAGGCCCGAGCCGCCGGTGCCCAGCTTGGTCGTGAAGAAGGGGTCGAAGATGCGGCGGCGCACCGACTCGTCCATGCCGACGCCGTCGTCGACCACCAGCAGCTCCACCATCTCGGCGTCCAGCGTGCGGCAGCTGACCTGCACCAGCCCGGTCTCGCGGCCCTCGAAGCCGTGCACCAGCGCGTTCATCAGCAGATTGGTCAGCACCTGGCCGAGCGCGCCCGGATAGGAGTTCATCGCGGCACCCGTGCACAAATCGGTGCGGATCGCATAGGGCGTGTGCTTGAAGCTGGGCTCCACCATCACCAGCACATCCTCGACCACCTGGGCCAGATCGAAGTCGCGGCGCGAGTCGGTGGTCTGGTCGATCGCGACCTGCTTGAAATCGCGCACCAGATCGGCCGCCTTCTGCACATTGCGCTGCAGGATGTCCTGGCCGCGCCGGGTGTCGCGCGCCAGCTCTTCGAGCAGGCTGCGCCGCATCGGCACGCTGTTGCTGAGCATGGCCTCGAGCTTGCCCCAGCGGTCTTCCAGCGCCGAGACGACGGTCAGCGCATTGCCCAGCGGCGTGTTCAGCTCATGCGCGACGCCGGCCACCAAGCGACCGAGCGAGGCCAGCTTCTCCGACTCGACCAGCTCGCGCTGCGCGGTCTTCAGGTTCGCCATCGCCTGGGTCAGCTCGGTATTGGCCGCCGTCAGCTCGGCGGTGCGCTGGGCCACCTGGTATTCCAGCGTGCTGGCATGCTGGCGCAGCTCGTCGAAGGCCGCCAGCAGGGCCTGGCGCATGCGCTCCATCGCCTTGCCGACGCGGGCGATCTCGTCGTCGCGGCCCATGTCCAGGGTCTGCTCCAGCGGCTGGTCGAGCTTGCCGGCGGCCAGCTTGGCGGCCGCCTGGCTGAGCCGGTTCATCGGCTGCAGCACGCGGCGCTGCATCACGATCAGGATCAGCGCCAGCGACAGCGTCAGTGTCAGGCCGCTGCGCAGCAGGCTTTGCAGCATGTCGGCGCGCTTGCGTTCCAGCAGCGGCGCGGCGCTCATCGTCACGGTGATCTGGGCGATCTCGCGGCCGTCGCGCAGCACCGGCCGGGTCTGGCTCAGCGTCAGGCTGCGGTCCGCGACCTCGCGCTGGAACTCGGCAAAAGGCTTGGGCGAGGAGGGCTCGATCACCAGCACCGCGACAAAGCGCGGGTCGTCGACCTGGGCCTTGATCATCGGCTCGGCCAGATCGGGCGAGACCTGCCAGATCGGCTCCGACAACGACAGCGCCAGGATCTCGACCACGCGCGACAGATCGCGCCTGAGGTCCTCCATCGCCTCCCGGCGCGTCGCATTGCTCTCGAACAGCAGCACCGCGCCGGTGGGCACCAGCAGGCCGGCTACCAGGGCCATCACGACGGCATTGCGCAGCGATGACTTGGCCAGGCGTATCAAGGCTGCAGCCTCTCGATGGGCATCAGGACGGCGAGGCCCGGACCACCGGTTGTGCCTGGAGCATGGGCGCGTGACATGGGGCGATTATGTGGGAAACAAGGGGGTCAGGGCTTGCCCTGAGCCGCACAGGGCTGCAGGCCGCGCCGCGGGATCGGTGTGCTCATCACGATGGCGGTGCGGGTCTCGCCGTAGGCGTTGATGCGGGCAATCAGGGCCTCCAGTTCCGCCATGCCGGGCGCGACGACCGTCATCACATAGGAGTCGGCGCCGGTCACATGGTGGCACTCCAGCACCTCGGCCATGGTCCTGAGCTTGGCCAGCAGCTTGGCCTTGGCCGGCTGGGCCGCGGTGATGCCGATGATGGCGCGCACCGCGTAGCCGACGGCCAGCGGGTCCAGCTCGGCATGGATGCCGCTGATCACGCCGGCCTCCTGCAGGCGCCGCAGGCGCTCGGCGGTGGCCGGGATCGACAGGCCGGTCGCGGCCGCCAGCGTCTTCAGCGGCGCTCGGCCATCGGATTGCAAGGCCTGCAGCAGCAGCCAGGCTTTCTCATCGAGTTGCAAGGAAACACCCATGCTGACCTTAAAAATTGTCGGTGTCGCCGCGAGTCCGCCTGAATTTGCGGCTTGGTCGTCGCCTGCGCTGATCCTACAGTGCTGGGCATGGACTTCACCAGCACCTTGACCCTTTTTCTCCAGGCCTTGCTGATCGGTCTGGCGATCGCCGCACCGGTCGGCCCGATCGGCCTGCTGACGATTCAGCGCAGCCTGCAGCAGGGCCCGCAGGCCGGCCTGGCCACCGGCCTGGGCGCGGCCGTGGCCGATGCGCTGTATGGCGCGGTGGGCGCCTATGGCGTCGGTGCGGTGATCAACGCGCTGGCGGCGGCACGGCTGCCGCTGGCCCTGGGCGGCGCGGCCTTTCTGCTCTATATGGCCTGGGGTCTGTGGCGCGCGCCGGCGGCGCAGCTGAGCGCCCGGCCGGCCTTGTCGGGCCACAGCCTGTGGCGCTATTTCGCCGGCACGGTGCTGCTGACCCTGTCCAACCCGGCGACCATCTTTTCCTTCATCGCGGTCTTCGGGGCCTTGTCGGCGCGCTCGGCCTCGGCCTCGCCGGGCCTGGTGGTGCTGGGGGTGTTTGTCGGCTCGGCCCTGTGGTGGCTGGCGCTGAGCGCCGGGGTCGGGCGGCTGCGCCAGCGCTTTGACACGCGCTGGCAGCGCCGCGTGCAGCGCGCCAGCGCCGTGGCGCTGGCCGGCTTCGCGCTGTGGCAGCTCGGCGGCCTGGTCGGCCCGGGTGGGTTCGGTGCGGCGTGACGAAGGCATCCCGGTTGCGGCTCTCGGGTCGCTCAAGCGTTGACCGTGAGGGCTTGCGCAGCGCGGGCTCTGCGATACAGGCAAGACCTGTCCCCGCGAACTCAGGCCGCCTTGGCCGCCAGCACCGTCACGCAGTTGCGCCCACTGCGCTTGGAGGCGTAGAGCGCGCGGTCGGCGCGCTCGAAGAAGTCGTTGGCGCTCTCGCCGCGGGCCAGCTGGGTGACGCCCAGCGATAGCGTGACGCGCTCCAGCGGTGCGGCCGTCGGTCCGGCGCCGCGCCGGATGCGGCTGGCGGCGATCTTGCTGCGCAGCTGTTCGGCCAGCTGCTGGGCTTCGAGCAGATTGCTGGCGGGCAGCAGCAGCGCGAATTCCTCGCCGCCGACGCGGGTCACCAGATGCGGCTGCGGCGCCGCGCTCTTGAGGCTGTCGGCCACCGCGCGCAGCACCTGGTCGCCGAAGGAGTGGCCGTAGCTGTCGTTGACCTTCTTGAAGAAGTCGATATCGCCGAGCACCAGACAGGGCGCGGCGGTCTCGGCATGCGCGTGGCTCAGGCACTGCGCCAGCTGCTGCTCGAAGGCGCGGCGGTTGCCCAGGCCGGTCAGCGCGTCGACCAGGGCCTCGCTGCGCGCCTGGCTGACCTCGTGACGCAGCGCGGCGATCTCGGCCTGGTTGGCGTCCAGGCGCTGCTGCAGCTGGGCCATGGCCGCCCGCATCTCGCGCGTGCCGGCCATCAGCGCCTGCAAGAGCTCGGCCTGTTCGTCCTGGGCCGCGTCGAGCAGCTGGCTGCTCCACAGCAGCAGCGACTGGTCGAAGCGCGCGGTCTGGTCGCCGGCATGGGCGGCCGAGCTGGCCATGTTGTCCAGCACCCGGCTCAGGCTGTCACTGACGCGCTGGGCCTCTTGCGCATTGAGCCCCGGCTGGGCCACATGGTGCTGGTACAGCGTGGCGGTCTGGGCCTCGGTCAGCCCCAGGCCGTCACGGGTCTGCTCGGCCAGGGCCTCGGCAAGGCGCGGGTTGCGGCCGCTGACGAACTCGTACCAGACCGCATAGCTGTGCGGATGCAGCGCGCTGCGCTGCTTGGTCATCAGGGGCAGGGCCAGGCGCAGGTATTCGGCGCTCTTGGCCACGCTATCGGGGTATCGCATCGGTTGTCCCTCTTGTCCGTTCGGGCCATGTCTCGTCTCCTGTTACTGCTCCCGGACGGTCTGGCACGCCGCTGTATCGGCGGCACGGCGGCCGGCTTGAGGTAACGAACTGCGGGTGGGCTGATTTTTGTCAACTATGCACGGCCTGCGGGCCCTTAGCGTGGCGCCCTGTCCGCCCCAGGAATGCCCACCATGCCCGAGCTTGATCCGATCACCCCCTTCTTCCACGCGCTGCTGCAGCACAGCGGCTTGCGGCCGCTGCGCCTGCGCGGCCGCGAGTTGCTGCCCATCGTGCAGGGCGGCATGGGGGTGGGCATCAGCGCCCAGGGCCTGGCCGGCGCGGTGGCGGCGGCTGGTGCCGTGGGCACGCTCAGCTCGGTGGACCTGCGCCGCCACCACCCCGACCTGATGGCGCGCACCGAGGGACAGCATGCCGGCGCGGCCGCCAAGCAGGCCATCGATGCGGCCAATCTGGAGGCGTTGCGGCGCGAGATCGCCGGCGCCCGCGCGCGCAGCGGCGGGCGCGGCCTGCTGGCGCTGAATGTGATGCGCGCGGTCAGCGAGTACGCGGCCTCGGTGAAGACGGCGCTGGAGGCCGGCATCGATGCGGTGGTGGTGGGGGCGGGCCTGCCGCTGGACCTGCCGGACCTGGCCCAGGACCATCCCGACACCTTGCTGATTCCGATACTCAGCGATGCGCGCGGCGTGCAGCTGATCGTCAAGAAATGGGAGCGCAAGAAGCGCCTGCCGGACGCCATCGTGATCGAGCATCCGCGCCTGGCCGGCGGCCATCTGGGCGCGGCCCGGGTGGCGGATCTGAACGATCCGCGCTTCGACTTCGAGCGTGCCATTCCCGAGTGCCTGGCCTTCTTCGAGAAGGCCGGCCTGGCCGGCCGGATCCCGCTGATCGCGGCCGGCGGCGTGCGCAGCCATGCCGACATCCGGCGCCTGCAGGGCCTGGGCGCGGCCGGCGTGCAGCTGGGCACACCCTTCGCGGTCACCCAGGAGTGCGATGCCCATCCCGGGTTCAAGCGCGTGCTGGCCGAGGCCGGCGAGGACGAGATGCTGGAGTTCACCAGCGTGGCCGGCCTGCCGGCGCGCGCGGTCGCCACGCCCTGGCTGAAGAACTATCTGCGCGCCGAGCCGCGCCTGCAGGCGGTGGCCCATGCCAAGAGCCGCTGCACCAAGGCCTTCGACTGCCTGGCCCAATGCGGGCTGCGCGACGGGCTGCCGGGCTGGGGCCAGTTCTGCATCGACAACCAGCTGGCCGCCGCGCTGCGTGGCGACCTGGCCAAGGGCTTGTTCTTCCGCGGCGTCGGCGCGCTGCCCTTCGGCCGGGAGATCCGCTCGGTGGGCGAGTTGCTGCAGCGCTTGCTCGGGCCGGGGTGGCCGGCTGCAGCCTGATGGCAACGCCGGCCCCAAGCCGATTGTGATTTCTGCTCTGGCGCTTTACAATAATAATCATTCGCATTTGCGCGAATAAACCCATGCCCGCCGACCCGGCTGCCGAGCGCAGCCCGGGCTCGTGCCCGCCAGCCGCCGTGTTCACGGCCCGCCAGCTCTCCCGGATGCCCGCCCATGCCGCCCCTGCCCATCGCAGGCCGGCCGGGCCCTGTCTTTCGTAATCGAGGAGTCCTCACCGATGTTGAGCATCAACAAGCGCAAGGCCTTGCTGGCCACCGTCCTGCTGGCCGCTGCCGCCGGCGCCCAGGCCCACCAGATCTGGATCGAGCAGGACGCCGCCGGCGCCCGCCTGTATCTGGGCGAGTTTGCCGACAATCTGCGCGAGACCTCGCCGGGCATGCTGGACAAATTCGTTCAGCCCACCGCCAGCCTGATCACTGCCAAGGGCGAGCAGCCGGCCGCGCTGAGCAAGCAGGCCAATGGCTTTGCGATCGCTGCCCGGGCCATCCCCGGCGAGTCGCTGATCGCGCAGGAGCTGGCTTATCCGTCCTGGGAGCGCAAGCAGGGCGACAAGATCGAGCGCCATGTCTGGGTGCCGGCGGCCCGCTGGGTCGGCGACTTCGCGGCCCGCGCCCCCCAGCTGACCCTGGACCTGGTGCCGACCGGCCAGCCGGGCCAGTTCCAGGTCTTCTACAAGGGCCAGCCGCTGCCGGAGGCCAAGGTCGAGGTGGTGGCCGCGTCGGGCTGGTCGCGCGAGGTGCAGGCCGACAAGAGCGGCGTGCTGAGCGTCGGTCTGCCGTGGAAGAGCGCCTACGCGCTGGAGGCCAAGCACACCGACAAGGGCGGTGTCGAGCGCGCCGGCCAGAAATTCGATGTCGGCGTCTATGTGACCACGCTGAGCTTCAGCCTGCCGCAAGGCCTGGAGTCGCCGCCGCTGCCGCCGGCCGCGACGCCGGCGAAGTAAGCCCACCGACCCTTTGTGCAGCACGCGCCCGCCGGGCGCGCTGGCGCAGCCTTGCCGGCTGCGCGACCGATCTTCCTGAAATCCTGTCCCGATGTCCTACCCTGATCACAAAAAGAAAACCGTCGTTGTGGCCCTGAGCCTGGCCCTGTTGTCGCTGGGCGCGGCCCGCGCCGCTGATACCGATGCCGATACCGAAGCGGGCCAGGGCGGCCGCAAGCTCGAGAAGGTCGTCGTGAACGGTGCTCGCAAGACCCTGACGGCCGCCACCGGCAAGCTGGGCCTGAGCGCGCGCGAGACGCCGCAGTCGCTCAGCATCATCGACCGCGAGCGCATCGAGCTCGAGTCGCTGACCAGCATCGATGCGGTGCTGCAGAACGTCACCGGCATCAATGTGACCTTCTACGACACGCAGCGCCCGCTCTACTATGCGCGCGGCTTCCAGATCACCGACTTCCAGGTCGACGGCGTGCCGACCTATAGCGGCGGCACCAACCAGGAGTACGACACCGCGCTGTACGAGCGCATCGAGGTCCTGCGCGGCGCCAACGGCCTGCTCAGCGGCGCCGGCAATCCCTCGGCCACGGTCAATATGCTGCGCAAGCGCGCCCAGCGCGGCTTCGAGGCCTCGGTGGCCGCGAGCCTGGGGTCCTGGAACCAGCGCCGCCTGGAGGGCGATCTGAACCTGCCGCTGACGGCCGATGGCCGGGTGCGCAGCCGCTTCGTCACCGCGCTGCAGCAGCGCGACAGCTTCCGCGACCGCTACAGCGAGCGCAAGACCAGCTATCTGGGCGTGGTCGAGGCCGATCTGCTACCCGGCACCACGGTGCAACTCGGCAACCAGAACCAGGACAACGTGCCCGAGGCGCCGATCTGGGGCACGATTCCCCGCTTTGCCGCCGATGGCTCGCTGGCCAGGCTGCCGCATTCGACCAGCTTCTCGCCGAGCTGGACCCGCTGGTCGCGCCAGTCGGGTACCACCTATGCGACCCTGGATCAGCGCCTGGGCGCCGACTGGACGCTGAAGGCCATCTACAACCGCAGCAAGGGCGATTCGATGAGCCTGCGCACCTATGGCGACGGCTATCCCGATCCGGTCACCGGTGCCGGTCTGCGCCTGCTGGCCGGCGTCGGCGAGAGCAAGGAAACGCGCGACAGCCTGGACATCTATGCCAATGGCCGGTTCGCCTTGTTCGGCCGTCAGCATGAGCTGATGCTGGGCGCGAGCTACTTCAAGACCGAGACGAACACGCCGACGCTCAGCTCGGTGGCCGGCTGGAGCTATGCGATCCCGAATATCTACACCTGGGACGGCTCGGCACCGGTGCCGACCTACGGCCGCACCGGCGCCTCGCGCATCGGCACGACCGAGCAGTTGGGCCTGTTCGCGTCGGCGCGCTGGCGGCTGCGCGACGATCTGGCGCTGATCACCGGCGCAAGGCTGAACGACTGGGAAACCCGGACCGACGCCTACAACACCAGCGGCCGCTACACGGCCACCACCGGCGCCTACAAGATCAGCGATGAGGTCACGCCCTATATCGGCCTGGTCTACGACCTGAACAGCGAGTTCTCGCTCTACGCCAGCTACACCGACATCTTCAAGCCGCAGAACGCGCGCGACAAGACCGACAACCTGCTGGCGCCGGTGCTGGGCTCCAGCAAGGAGATGGGGATCAAGGCCGAGCTGCTGGACAAGCGCCTGAACCTGTCCTTCGCCGTCTTCGAAGCCCAGCAGGACAACTACGCGGTGCGCGATATGTCGATGCCCGACAGCTTCAAACTGCCCGACGGCAGCTATCCGCAGATCGGCGTCAACGGCACCAAGAGCCACGGCTTCGAGTTCGATGTGGCCGGCCAGCTGAGCCCCGGCTGGACCCTCAATGCCGGGCTCTCGCAAACCAAGATCACGCGCCACAAGAACGACCTGATCTATGCCAACCTGCCCAAGCACGAGCTGCAGCTGTCCACCAGCTACCGCCTGCCCGGCGCCTGGGAACGCCTGACCGTTGGTGGTGGCCTCAACTGGCAGAGCCAGATCACCGGCTACAACATCCCGCATCCGACGCTGGGCGCGGTGACGGTGGAGCAGAAGGCCTATGCCCTGGTCAATCTGCATGCCAGCTACCGTCTCAATGACCGGCTGAGCCTGGGCCTGTCGCTGCGCAATGCGCTGGACGAGAGCTACTGGGCCAATCTCGACTATCCCAACTACGGCGACCCGCGCAGCGTGATGCTGACACTGCGCGGTCGCTTCTGAGGCGATGGCCAAGACCCTGGTCAGCTGGCGCTACCGCGTCGGCGTCGCCTCCCGCGCGCTGGCCGCGCTGGGCGGCGGCTATCTGCAGGCCGCTGCGGTCGCGGCCGTCTGCGCCGTCTATCTGCCGGCGCTGGGCATCGCGCGCAGCGAGGCCACGGTCGGCGGCGTGATGCTGGCCTTCATTGCCTATGCCTGCGCCTTCATGACGGCCTTTGCCTGTCGCAGCGCGCTGCGCGCCTGGGCCTGGACCCTGGGCCCGGCCTTGCCGCTGGGCGCGGCGGTGCTGCTGCCGCGCTGGCTTTGAATCAAAACAACCCGCTCACCATGAACACCCACACCATTCCCCGTCTGCTGCCCCTGGCCGCGCTGCTGGCGCAGGCCGCCTGGGCCCAGGCCAAACCCGAGACCAGCGAGCCCGCCGAGACCAACACCTTGCCGGTCGTGCGCGTGCAGGGCAGCAAGGAGAGCGCCAGCGGCCCGGTCAGCGGCTTCGTCGCGCGCCGTGCCAGCAGCGCCAGCAAGACCGACACGCCGCTGATCGAGACGCCACAGGCGATCTCGGTGATCACGGCCGACCGGATCGAGGCCCAGGGCGCGACCACGCTGCGCCAGACCACCGCCTATGCGGCCGGCATCGTCTCGTCCTATTTCGACAGCCGGGTCGACTCCTTCACCGCGCGCGGCGGCAGCGTCAGCCAGTACCAGGACGGGCTGCTGCGCAGCTACGGCACCTACAACACGGCAAGACCCGACCCCTACACGCTGGAGCGGGTCGAGCTGGTGCGCGGACCGGCCTCGGTGCTGTACGGCCAGGGCAGCATCGGCGGGGTGCTGAATCTGGTGTCCAAGCGCCCGCAGGCCCAGACGCGACGCGAAGTGCAGCTTCAGCTGGGCAGCTTCGAGCGCCGGCAGATCGCGGCCGACCTGAGCGGCGCCATCGACGCCGCCGGGCAATGGACCTACCGGCTGGTGGCGGTCAAGCGTGACAGCGGCAGCCAGGTCGATCATGTGGGCGATGACCGCCTGGTGCTGGCGCCCTCGCTGAGCTGGCAGCCCAGCGCCGCCACCTCGCTGACCCTGCAGGCGCTGCACCAGCGCGACAAGAGCGGCTCGCTGATCGGTTTCTTCCCCTGGCAGGGCACCCGCTTGGGCAACCCGCCCCATGGTCAGATCCCGACCTCGACCTTCATCAGCGAGCCCGGCTGGGACGCCTACGACAGCGACCAGGACTCGCTCGCCTATCTGTTCAGCCATCGCTTCAACGAGACCTGGACCCTGCGCCAGAACCTGCGCTACACCGAAAGCGCGGTCGACTACCGCACCATCTACACCAGCTTCACCGCGACCGGCCGGCCGGTCTTCAACACCGACGGCCGCACGCTGGAGCGCGATCTGGTCTGGAACCTCAACGGTGGCACGATGGCCTTGCTGGACACCCAGCTGGAGGGCCGGCTGCAGCTGGGCCGCTGGCAGCACACGACCCTGATCGGGCTGGACGCACAGAAGAACCGGAGCACCTCGCGCGCCTTCCGGGCCCGTGCGCCGGCCATCGATGCCTACCGGCCGGTCTATGGCAATTTCACCGCACCGACCACGACCACGGCGGCGCCGCCGGTCGACCAGCAGCAGCTGGGCCTGTATCTGCAAGACCATGCCAAGTTCGACGAGCGCTGGGTCGCGGTGCTGGGCCTGCGCCGCGACCATGCCAAGACCGACAGCCACAGCGGACGGCGCGACGCCAAGACCGAGGACCGGGCCACCAGCCACCGCGCCGGCCTGCTGTACCTGGGTGAGGGCGGCTGGTCGCCCTATCTGAGCTATTCCGAATCCTTCCAGCCGCTGGGCGGGCTCGATGCCTATGGCACGCCGTACAAGCCCCAGGTCGGCAAGCAATGGGAGGCCGGCGTCAAATGGCAGCCGCTGGAGCGGCGCATCTCGGCCAGCGCCACGGTCTACGATCTGCGCGACACCAACCGCAAGACCGCCGACCCGGCCAATCCGCTGAACAGCCTGCAGCTCGGCGAGGTGCGGGTGCGCGGCCTGGAGCTGGAGAGCGCCGGCAGCCTGGCCGGCCATCTGGACTGGACCCTGGGCTATGCCTATACCGACGCCAAGATCTCGCGCAGCAATGGCGCCGATCAAGGCCAGCCGGTGGCGGGCATAGCCAAGCACAGCGCCTCGGTCTGGCTGACCCAGCACTTCAGCCTGGGCGGGCGCAGCGGCTTCAGCGCTGGCGCCGGGCTGCGCCATGTCGGCGGCTCCTGGTCCGGCACGCCGCTGATCGACACGCCGTCCTCGACCCTGCTCGATGCGATGCTGGCCTATGAGCAGGGCGATTGGCGCCTGAGCCTGAATGCGGTGAACCTGGCCGACAAGGTGCAGATCACCCAATGCCTGGCACGCGGCGACTGCTTCTACGGCCAGCGCCGCACCGTCAACGCCACCCTCGCATACCGCTTCTGACCATGCGAGCCGATGGTGCCAAAGAGGGCTTCCGCCAGGCCATGGCCTGGCTGCACACCTGGGCCGGCCTGGTGCTGGGCTGGCTGTTGTTCGCGATTTTTCTGAGCGGCACGCTGGCTTTCTTCAAGCTGGAGCTCAACCACTGGAGCCGGCCCGAGCTGCATGGGCTGGGCCCGGCCCAGCCGCTGGACGCGGCCTCGCTGGCGCGCGCCGAGGCCAGCCTGCACGGGCTGGCGCCGGCCGCGCAGAGCTGGCGCCTGAGCCTGCCGGACGAGCGCCGGCCGGTGGCCGCGCTAAGCTGGCGCGAGGCGCCCGATCCCGCCAAGCCGGGGCAGCGTGCCAGGTTCGAGCAGCGCTGGCTGGACCCAGCCAGCGGCGCGCCGGTCGAGGCGCGCGCCACCTTCGGCGCCGGCGAGTTTTTCTACCGCTTCCATTTCGAGCTGCGCTCGGCCCAGCAAAGCCGCTGGATCCTGGAGGGGCGCTGGCTGGTCGGGCTGGCGACGCTCTTGATGTTCGTTGCGCTGCTCAGCGGCATCGTCACGCACCGGCGCTTCTTCAAGGATTTTTTCACCTTCCGGCCCGGCGCGAAAGCGGCCCAGCGGGCCTGGCTCGATGCCCACAATGTCAGCGGCGTGCTGGCCCTGCCTTTTTATCTGCTGATCACCTTCAGCGGGCTGATGACACTGCACAGCCTCTACATGCCCTCGGGCATCGCGGCGGCCTATGGCAAGAACAGCGGCGCCTACTTCAGCGAGCTGGCCGGCGACCCGCTGCCGCGCAATCGCGGCCTGACGCCGAAACCGGGCGAGACCGAGCCCCTGCCGCTGCTGGGGGAGGGCGCCTGGGAGCGGCTGCTGAGCCAGGCCCGGGTCGAGTGGCCCGATGGCCGCATCGAGGCGGTCTCGCTGCTGCGCGAGGGCGGCCAGACCCTGGTGGAGTTCAATCGCCATGAGGGCGACCGGCTGCAGTACCGCAGCCCGCGCCAGGTCTTCGATGCCGGCAGCGGCGCACGCCTGCACCTGGCCGACACCGATGCGCCGGCCGCCAAGACCTATGGCGTGCTCTACGGCTTGCATATCGCCCGCTTTGCCGGCCTGCCGCTGCGCTGGCTGCTGTTCGGCTTCGGCCTGCTGGGCAGCGCGATGATCGCGACCGGCCTGGTGCTGTGGTGCGTCAAGCGCCGCGCCGAGGCCGAGCGCCGCGGGCCGGCCCGGCTGGGCTTCGGCCATCGCCTGGTCGCGCTGCTGAATATCGCGGCCATCGCCGGTCTGCCGCTGGCGATGGCGGGCTTCTGCTATGCCAACCGGCTGCTGCCGCTGGGGCTGGCGCAGCGGCCCGATGCGGAGCTGAAGGTGTTCTTCGCGGTCTGGGGCGCCAGCCTGCTGATCGCGATGGCGGGTGGCGGCTGGCGCCTGGTGTTCGGGCTGGGCGCGCTGGCTTTTGCCGGCCTGCCGCTGCTCGACGTGCTGCATGCCCGCGCACTGCCGGACGGCATGCTGCTGGGCATCGATCTGGCCTTTCTGAGCGGCGCGGCGCTGCTGGGCTGCCTGGCCTGGAAGTGCCGGCCGGCTGCGGCCCTCCGGGCAAGACCTGGCCCCGCCGGCCAGATGGAGGGCGCCTGATGTCATCGCCATTGTTTCTGCTGCATCCCTTGCTGTGCTGCCTGGCCGCGTTCGCCGCGCTGTGCCTGGCGATGGAGCGCCACCATCAGGACGCGCTGGGCCAGGCGCCGAGCCCGGCCTGGCGCCGCGGCTTGCGTGCGCTGGCGCTGCTGGCGTTCGCGTTCTCGTGGCTGACCGTCTGGCCGCGCCCGGACAGCGGCATCGCCTGGACCGAATGGGGCGCCCAGCTGACCCTGGCCGCGCTGGCCGTGGTGGCGCTGGCGACCTGGCGGCCGCTATGGCTGGCGCCGGCCCTGCTGCTGAGCTCGGGCGGAGCCTTGCTGCTGGGCGCCTGGCTCTGATCGGGTAAGCTCGGCCGCGTCGGTACGCAGCCAGAGCACTCCCATGTACACCTTGTTCGGCAGCCCGGGCTCAGGCTCGGCGATGATAGAAATGGCGCTGGAGCGCATCGGCCAGCCCTGGCAGCTGCGCCGCGCCTCGTCCTGGGAACCCGACTCCGAGCAGGCCGAGCTGCGCCGCCACAATCCCCTGCTGCAGATCCCGACCCTGCTGCTGCCGGACGGCGGCGTGCTCAGCGAGAGCGCCGCCATCCTGATCCATCTGGGCCTGGTCCATCCCGAAGCCGGGCTGCTGCCGAGCGAGCCGGCGGCACGGGCCCAGGCGCTGCGCGGCCTGGTCTTCATCGCCGCCAACTGCTATGCGAGCATCGGTGTGATCGACTTTCCCGAACGCGTGTGTGCCGAGGCCGATGCCGACACCCGCGAGCGCATCCAGCGCGGCGCGCGCGCCCAGCTGCATCGGCAGTGGGAGATCTTTGCCGACCAGTTTCCGGCCGCCCCCTTTTTGAACGGCGAGCGCACCGGTGCGCTGGACTTCATGGCCGTGGTGGTGTCGCGCTGGTCGGGCGCGCGCGCGCATCTGGCGAAGCAGCGGCCCGATTTCCATGCGCTGCTGCGGCGCATCGAGGCGGAGCCAGACCTGGCGCCGCTGCTGGCCCGCCACTGGCCGGCGTGACCAATTGCTCACATTTAGCCCGCTTTTGCGCGGCTGGATGTCGAGCGGCTTTGCCACAATCGCCCCCAATCAAAAGGGAGACACCCATGCGCCTGCGTTCTGTTGCGATAGCCCTGTGCTGCGGTCTGGGACTGACGGCCGGGGCCTGGGCCCAGATCAAGATCGGCCAGACCGCCGGTTTCAGCGGGCCGGTGGCGGCCGGGGTCAAGGAGACGACCGATGGCGCCAAGCTCTATCTGAACTCGGTCAATGCCGCCGGCGGCATCAATGGCCAGAGCATCGAGCTAATCTCGCTGGACGACAAGTTCGAACCGCCGCTGGCGGCCGAGAACGCCAAGAAGCTGATCGAGCAGGGCGTGCTCGCGCTGTTCCTGAACCGCGGCACGCCGCACAGCCAGGCCATCCTGCCGCTGCTGGCCGAGCACAAGCTGGCCCTGGTCGCGCCGTCGACCGGCGCGATGCTGCTGCACAAGCCGGTCAATCCTTACGTCTTCAACGTGCGCGCGACCTACCAGCGCGAGGCCGAGCGCGCGATCCAGCATCTGGTCGGCATGGGGGTCAGCCGCATCGCGCTGGCCCAGGTCGATGACAGCTTTGGTGCCGATGCCGCCACCGGTGCGCTCAAGGGCCTGCAGGTGGCCAAGCTGCAGGCGGTCGCCCATCTGGTGTTCCCGCGCGTCAAGCCGGATCTGGTGCCCTTGATGGCGCAGCTGGCCAAGGCCGATGTGCAGGCCTTGCTCTTCATCGGCTCGGGCGACACGGTGGTCGAGGGCATCCAGGCGCTGCGCGCCGCCGGCTCGAATGCGCAGGTGGCGACGCTGTCCAACAATGCCTCGGCAGGCTTCGTCAAACGGCTGGACAAGCTCGGCCGTGGCGTCATCGTCAGCCAGGTCTTCCCGTCCGAGCGCTCGCTGAACACGCCGATGATCCGCGAGGCCCACGAACTGGCCAAGGCCGCCGGCCTGGCCGAGTTGACCCCCTCCAATCTGGAGGGCTTCGCCGCCGCCAAGGTGCTGGTGGCCGGCCTGCGCAAGGCCGGCAAGGACCTCAGCCGCGCCAGCCTGGTGCGCGCGCTCGACGGGCTCGGCAAATACGATCTGGGCGGCCTGGAGCTGCAGTTCAGCAGCACGGACCACACCGGCCTGGACTATGCAGACTTGGCCATCATCGGCCCGGACGGCAAATTCTGGCGCTGAGCCGGTGCTACCGGTCTCAGCCCGGTAGACAGTCAATCGCCTCGTGCGGCGCCCACGGTTTCGACGGCACTGATCGGTGTGGTGTCGAACGGCTCCTCGGGGGCAGGCATCGGGGCAACGTCCGTTGAGCTCGGCACTGCCGTCGAGACCGCCGCGGCGGTAACGGGGGGCACCGATTGCAGGGCCAAGGCGAGCAAGGTGGCTGCAAGCAGCATGATCGCAAGAATTTTGTCATGGGGTGGCCTCGGCGAAATCAGTGACGTTGCTGCGGGGCGCGCGACCCGTTTGCCGGGTGCTTGTCGAAGAACACCATCGGCCTGGTTTCGCAGGCATCGACAGCCGCGCTGTCCCAGGGCTCAGGAGGCGGGGGAGCACTGAGGCCCACGGGCTTGGCCGAGCGGCGCTGGAGCAGCTGTCGCAAGGTTGCGGTGAAGGTCGCGGTCATGGCTTTGGCCTCTTTCAGATGGTAGGCTGAAGTGCCCCGCGCTGCGGCGCAGGCCCTCGTCAGCAAGCTTTGGACTTTGGGCGCTCGCGGTATCAGCGGCGTTGCATCGCGCCGCTGACTGCGTTTCGTTTGTTGCAGGCGGTGGGGCCCTAGAATCTGCGGCTGATGTCCGATAGTTCCGCCAGCCGCGCCGCGCCGCGCTCCGCCCCATTGCTTTGGCCCGGCCTGCTGCTGGCCTCGCTGGGCGCGATCGCGTTCTCCGGCAAGGCCATCATCGTCAAGCTGGCCTATCGCCACGGTGTCGATGCGGTGACCCTGATCATGCTGCGCATGGTGTTCGCGCTGCCGCTGTTCCTGGTCCTGAGCTGGTGGGCCGGTCGCGGCAAACCCCCGCTGACCCGGCGCGACTGGCTGGTGATCCTGGGCCTGGGCTTCTCGGGCTACTACCTGGCGAGCTTTCTGGACTTCGCCGGCCTGGCCTATATCAGCGCCAGCTTCGAGCGCCTGATCCTCTATCTGAACCCGACCATCGTGCTCTTCCTGGGCTGGGTGCTGTTCCGGCGCCGGGTCACCGGCCGCCAGCTGATCGCGCTGGCGGTCAGCTATTCCGGCGTGCTGCTGGTGTTCGGCCAGGAGCTGCAGTTGCAGGGCAGCGATGTGCTGCTGGGCGCGGCCCTGGTGTTCGGCAGCGCGCTGAGCTATGCGCTCTACCTGGTCTACAGCGGCGAGGAGGTCAAGCGCCTGGGCGCGCTGCGCCTGACCGGGCTGGCGACCACGGTGGCCTGCCTGCTGTGCATCGCGCAGTTCCTGCTCTTGCGCCCGCTGGGCTCGCTGGCGAGCCTGGCTCCCGAGGTGCTGTGGCTGTCGCTGCTGAACGCCACCGCCTGCACTTTCGCGCCGGTGCTGATGGTGATGATGGCGATCGAGCGCATCGGTGCGACGATGGCGGCGCAGACCGGCATGATCGGGCCGATGTCCACCATCCTGATGGGCGTGTGGATACTCGGCGAACCCTTCACCCCCTGGGTGGCGGTCGGTACAGTCCTGGTGATGAGTGGCGTCTGGCTGCTGACCAAATGGCGATAGGAAAAACACAATGGATTTCGGACTGAATGGCCGCTGGGCCTTGGTGTGCGCGGCCAGCAAGGGATTGGGGCGCGGCTGCGCCGAGGCCCTGGTGGGCGAGGGCGTCAATGTGGTGATCACGGCGCGCGGCGCCGAGACGCTGGAGGCCACGGCCGCGGCGCTGCGGGCACTGAACCCCGCCGTCGAAGTGCGCACGGTGGCCGGCGACATCGCCACCGCCGAGGGCCGCGCGGCCGCGCTGGCGGCCTGCCCGCAGGTGGACATCCTGGTCAACAACGCCGGCGGCCCGCCGCCCGGCGATTTCCGCGACTGGGGCCGTGAGCAATGGATCGCCGCGCTGGACGCGAACATGCTGACCCCGATCGAGCTCATCAAGGCCACCGTGGACGGCATGGGCGAGCGCGGCTTCGGCCGCATCGTCAACATCACCTCGGGCGCGGTCAAGGCGCCGATCGATGTGCTGGGCTTGAGCAACGGCGCGCGCTCGGGCCTGACCGGCTTTGTCGCCGGCATCGCCCGCCAGGCCCGCATCGCCGGCCGCAATGTGACGATCAACAATCTGCTGCCCGGCGCCTTCGATACCGAGCGCCTGCAGAAGACCATGGTGGCCGGCGCGGCCAAGAGCGGTGTTTCGGCCGAGGAGATGGCGGCCAAGCGCCGCGTCACCATCCCGGCCCAGCGCTTCGGTTCGGCCGCCGAGTTCGGCGCGATCTGCGCGATGCTGTGCAGCGCCCAGGCCGGCTATCTGACCGGGCAGAACATCCTGCTCGACGGCGGCGCCTACCCCGGCACCTTCTGATGCGCTGGCTGCGCCGACTGCTGCTGGGCCTGCTGGCCCTGCTGCTGCTGATCGCGCTGGCCGCCTGGCTGGCCTTGCGCGCCAGCCTGCCAAGCTACGAGGGCGAGGCCCGCAGCGCGGTCAGCGCCGCAGTGCAGCTGACACGCGACGAGCGCGGCTACCTCAGCATCAGTGCGGCCAACCGCGCCGACGCGGCGCGGGCCCTGGGCTACAGCCATGCCCAGGAGCGCTTCTTCCAGATGGACCTGATGCGGCGCAACGCGGCCGGCGAGCTGGCCGCGCTGTTCGGCGCCAAGGCGCTGCCGCTGGACCAGGGACGCCGGCTGCACCGCTTCCGCCACCGCGCCGCGGTGGCGCTGGCGGCCCTGCCGCTCGAGCAGCGCAGCCTGCTCGACGCCTACACGGCCGGTGTCAACGAGGGCCTGGCCGCCATGGGCGCGCGGCCCTTCGAGTACCTGATCCTGCGCCAGCAGCCCCGGCCCTGGCAGAGCACCGATTCGCTGCTGGTGATCTACAGCATGTATCTGGATCTGCAGTCCTCGCAGGGCCGCGACGATCTGGCGATGGGCGTGCTGAAGCACAGTGTGCCCCCCGACTGGTATGCCTTCCTGACCCAGCACAGCAGCGACTGGCAGGCCGCGATCGACGGCAGCCGTGTGCAGCCGGTGGCGGTGCCGGCCACGCCGCTGCCCGAGGCGCTGCGCGCCGCCAAACTGGCTTGCCGGGGCGACTGCGGGCTGCAGGACAGCCGCGACATCGGCAGCAACAACTTCGCCGTCAGCGGCGCGCTGAGCCCGCATGGTGCGGCCATTCTGGCCGACGATATGCACCTGGGCCTGCGCGTGCCGGCGATCTGGTTCAAGGCTCAGCTGCGCTGGACCGAGGCTGGCAGGGCGCATCAGGTCAGCGGCGTCAGCCTGCCGGGCACCCCGGCCATCGTGGCCGGCAGCAACGGCGCCGTCGCCTGGGGTTTCACCAATGCCACGGCCGACTGGGCCGATGTCGTGCTGCTCAAGCTCAACGCCGCCGGCACCCATTACCAAAGCCCGCAGGGCGAGCTGCCGCTGAGCCGCCATCTCGAGCGCATCGAGGTGGCGGGTGGTGCGACGGTCGAGCAGGAGGTGCAGGAAACGATCTGGGGCCCGCGCCTGGCGGCGCCCTTCGAGGGCCATGTCTTGCGCTGGGTGGCTCATGATGTCGAGGGCCTCAATCTGCGCCTGATGGGGCTGGAGCGCGCCGCCTCGGTTGACGAAGCCATGCAGCTGGCACAGGGCGCCGGCCTGCCGGCGCAGAACCTGTTGGTGGCCGATGCCGCCGGCCGCATCGGCTGGACCCTGATTGGCGCGCTGCCCAAACGCGAGCTGGACGATCTGAATGTGCCGCAGGACTGGAGCGATGGCCGCCAGGGCTGGCGTGGCTACCTCGGCGCTGGCGACGCCGCCTGGCCCCGGCTGGTCGATCCTTCCGAAGGCCGGCTCTGGACCGCCAATGCCCGCACGGTCGGCGGTGCGGCCCTGGCCCTGATCGGCGAGGGCGGTTACGACCTCGGCGCGCGCGGCCAGCAGATCCGCGACGGCCTGTTTGCCAAGCCCAAGCTGGGCGAGGCCGATTTGCATGCGATCCAGCTCGACCACCGCGCGCTGTTCCTGCAGCGCTGGCGCCGGCTGCTGCTCGATGAGGTGCTGACGCCGGCGTTCGTGCAGCAGCATGGCCTGGCCGACTACCGCGCCGCCATCGAGCGCAGCGCCGCAGCGGCCAGTCCGGATGCGGTCGGCTACCGGCTGTTGCGCGGCTGGCGCGAGCAGGTGCTGGAACAGCTGTTCGCGCCGCTGGCGGCCCTGCTGGAGTCGCGCCAGCTGCGCCTGCGCGATCTGAAGCTGGCGCCCGAGACGCCCGGCTGGGCCCTGCTGCAGGCGCGCCGTGCCGACACGCTGCCGCAGGCGCAGGCCTCGTGGCAGGCCCTGCTGGAGCAGGCGGTGCTGGACAGCCGCAAGAAAATCCTCGATGCCACGCCCAGCCGTCAGCTGGCCGACGCCAACTGGGGCGAGCAGAACCGCGCCGCGATCAGGCATCCGCTGAGCCAGGCCCTGCCGCTGCTGGGCCCCTGGCTGGACATGCCGGACACGCCGCTGGCCGGCGATCGCCATATGCCGCGGGTGCAGCAGAGCGTGCATGGCCAGTCCCAGCGCATGGTGGTGGCGCCGGGCCAGGAGGCCCGGGGCATTCTGAGCGTTCCGGCCGGCCAGTCCGGCCACCCGCTGTCGCCGTTCTACCAGGCCGATCACCAGGCCTGGCTGCAGGGTCAGGCCTTGCCTTTCCTGCCCGGCCAGACGCGCTACACGCTGACGCTGCGCCCCTGATCGCCGGGCGGAGGCGTTACTGCTTCTTGACGAGCACCTTCTTGATCCAGCCCTCGCCCTTGCCCGACTGCACCTTCAGGAAGCCATCGCGCTCTTCGCCGAGGTAGAGCACCTCGTCGCTGCGTGCCAGGGTCTGCAACTCGGGCGCACCCTCGCGCGGCTGGCGCAACACCTTGGCCCCGCCGATCTTGGGCACCATCACATCACCCTCGGCCGCCGCGCCGGCCTGCACGCTGGTGGCGGCATTGCGCTGCGAGGCCTCGCCGGCGCGGGCCTGTATCAAGGACGGGTTGTTGCGGATCGAGCGGACGATGTTGTTCCAGTTGTCGATGAAGGAGGCGACGATGACCTTGCCCTCATTGGTGTTGGAATAGCCGCCCAGCGCCGCGCCGCCACCGCCGCCGAACAGCGCGCCGCCCAGCGAGAAATCGGCCTTCTCGGCGCTGCCCTCGGCCGCCGCGACCTGGATGCCGGAGCGCGAGTCGGCCAGCAGCAGGCTGGTCTGGGCCTGCTTGAACTTGAGCCCGCCGACGATGCCGCCGATCAGTCGCCCGGCATTGCCGCCGAAGGCGCCCAGCAGGCCGCCACCGATGCCGCCGGCATTGTTCTCGCTGAACACCACATTGGGCGTGACCAGGAAATCGGCCGTCACCATCTGGCCCTTGCCGATGTTCTGGTCGGCCTGCAACTGGCCGGACTGGGCCAATGCACGCTCCTGCATCATGTTCTGCATCGCCATGCCGCGCTCGACCACCTGGAAGCAGTTGGACTGCTGGATCAGCATGCGGATCACGCTGGTGGGCGAGCCCAGCTGATAGCGCTGCAGCGCCACCGACAGCGCCGACTGCGGCTCGACCACCGCGATCGTGCCCTTGGGGGCCTCGCATTTCTCCAGCTCGGCCGAGGCGCCCTGGGCGCCATCGGGGCCGACGCCGCCGGTGGCCTTGGAGCCGCCCTTGCCGAGTTCCTGCGCCAGGCCCTGCAGCGGGACCGCCAGTGCCAGACCGCAGGCCAAGGCCAGCCACGAGTATTTATGCTTTGTCATCGAGAGCCCCCGTTGTAGTTGCAGCTGCTGATTCTAGGCATGGCGAGGCCTGCCGGCGCGGTTCTAGCTTGGGGGGCGATCCGCCGCTTAGCCGCCGCTTAACCGCCGCTTAGCGCCGCCCCGAGACCGCGATGCCCGCCGCGATCAGCGCGAAGGCGACGCCGTGGTACCACTGCGGCCATTCGCCCAGCAGCGCGGTAGACATCAGCGCCGCGAACACCGGCGTCAGATTGCCGAAGAAGGCGGCCATCGCCGGCCCGGCCTCGGCCACGCCCTGGCCCCAGCAGCGATAGGCGATCAGCGAGGGGCCGATGGCGACATAGACCAGGGCCATCGCAAGACCTGGCCCCCAGACCAGGGGCTGCGCGGTGTAGCCCTGCTCGACGCCGGCCATCAGCCCGGCGAAGCCGAGGCCGAAGATCAGCTGGGACATCATGATTTCGGCCCAGTTCCAGGCGGGCTTTTGCTCGCCCCGTAGATGGGCCGGCGGTCGCGCCAGCATCCAGCTGTAGATCGCCCAGGAGAACACCGCCAGCAGCATCAGCAGATCGCCGGGCACGAACTGCACCCGGGCCAGATTGGCGAGCTGGCCACGCGCGATCACAAAGGCCACGCCGATCAGCGACAGCAGCGCGCCGCCGATCTGCCAGCGGCTGGGCCGCACCTTGAAGACCAGCGCGCCGATGGCCAGCATCCAGACCGGCATGCTGGCGGCGATCAGGGTCACGTTCAGCGCTGTGGAGCTGCGCAGCGCCTGGTACTGCAGCGCGTTGTAGCAGCCCATGCCCAGCAGTCCGCTGAGCGCCAGATAGCGCCAGCGGCTCAGCCATTGCTGCGGCTGCGCGAGCAGCCGCCAGGCCAGTGGCAGCAGCAGCACAAAGACCAGGCTCCAGCGCATCGCGTTGAGCAGCAAGGGTGGCACGCTGCCGGCCATCAGCCGGCCGACCACGGCATTGCCGGCCCACAGCAGCGGCGGCAGGGTCAGCATCAGGGCAAGGCGCGGGGTCAGCATGGGAGGCGCGGGCAAGATCGGGCAAAGGCTGGCACGATAGCGGAATTCATCCATTGACGTTGAGGAGAGAGCGCATGAGCCGTCGCGAAAAAGCCGTCCAGATCCTGCAGCCTGGTGCACCGGAGGCGATGCAGCTGGTCGATATCGAGGTCGGCGAGCCCGGGCCCGGCGAGATCCGCATCCGCCATCAGGGCTGCGGCCTGAACTACATCGACGTCTACCACCGCAATGGCGCTTACCCGCTGCCGCTGCCGGCCCGCCTGGGCATGGAGGGCGCCGGTGTCATCGAGGCGGTGGGCGAGGGCGTCACGCATCTGAGCGTTGGCGACCGCGCCGCCTATGCCAGCCAGCCACCCGGCGCCTACTGCACGGCGCGGGTGATGCCGGCGCGCTGCGTGGTGCGATTGCCGGACGCCATCTCGTTCGAGACCGGCGCCGCGATGATGCTCAAAGGCCTGACCGCGCAATACCTGCTGCGCCGTACCCTGCCGCAGGGCGGTCTGCAGGCCGGCGACTTCGTGCTCTTCCATGCCGCCGCCGGCGGTGTCGGTCTGATCGCCTGCCAATGGGCCAAGGCGCTGGGCCTGCAGCTGATCGCGACGGCCGGCTCGGATGAGAAATGCGCGCTGGCGTTGGCCTCGGGCGCGAGCCATGCGATCAACTACCGGCGTGAGGACTTCGCCGCGCGGGTGCGCGAGATCACCGGCGCCAAGGGCGTCAAGGTGGTCTACGACTCGGTGGGCCTGGACACCTTCGAGGGCTCGCTGAACAGCCTGGCGACCTTCGGCCTGCTGGTGAGCTTCGGCAATGCCTCGGGCTTTGCGCCGCCGGTGCAACTGGGCCAGTTGGCCGCCAAGGGTTCGCTCTATGTGACCCGGCCGACCCTGTTCACCCACCTGGCCACGCGCGAGGCCACGCAGGCGATGGCCGATGATCTGTTCTCGGTCGTCGGCAGCGGCCTGGTGAAGATCCATGTCGAGCAGCGTTATGCGCTGGCTGATGTGGTGCAGGCGCACCGCGAGCTCGAGGCCCGCACGACCATAGGCTCAGGCGTGCTGCTGGTCTGAGGGCAGGGGCGAGGGTAGGGATGAGGGTGAGCTGGCCGCCGACTCGGGCGTCGGCAGGCGGGCCATGGCCAGCTCAAAGCTGAAGCAGGAGCCGGTGCCGGGCTGGCTCTCTACCGCGACCTGGCCGCCCATCAGGCCCACCAGGCGCTGCACGATGGTCAGGCCCAGGCCGGTGCCGCCGTAGCGCCGGGTGATGCTGCCGTCGGCCTGGGTGAAGGGGTCGAAGACTTGGGCGATCTGCTCGCGCGTCATGCCGATGCCGGTGTCATGCACCGAGAAGCGCAGGCGCAGCGGGGCCGGCGCGCTGTCTTCGTCCAGGCGCAGGACCTCCAGCCGCACCTCGCCCTTCTCGGTGAACTTCAGCGCATTCCCGACCAGATTGACCAGCACCTGGCGCAGCCGCAGCGCGTCGCCCAGCACGCGCTGCGGCACGCCCGGCTGTACCTTGGCATGCAGCGAGATGCTCTTCTCGTGCGCATGCAGCAGCAACGGATGCAGGGCCTCGCGCAGGCAGTCGTGCAAGGAGAAGGGCTGGCTGTCGATGACGACGCGGCCGGCCTCGATCTTGGCGACGTCCAGCAGATCGTTGATGATGACCATCAAGCCCTTGGCCGAGGTATGGGCCAGCTCGATGAATTTGCGCTGGCGCTCGTTGAGCTCGGTCTGCAGCACCAACTCGGTCAGGCCCAGCACGCCGTTCATCGGCGTGCGGATCTCATGGCTCATATTGGCCAGGAAGCTGCTCTTGGCCTGGCTGGCCGCCTCGGCCACCTCGCGGGCGGCCTCCAGCGCGGCCTGCGAGGCCTTCAGATCGGCGATGTCGCGGGCATTGAACTGCATCACCAGCTCACCGGTGACCGGGTCGCGCATCGGCCGGGCGTCGACGCCGTGCCAGCGTCGGCCGCTGCTGGTCAGCAGTTCCAGATCGGCGCTGAAGGTTTGGCCACGCTGCACCTGGGCGAAGATGCGCCGCGCCAGCTCGGGTTCGGGAAACATCGCCATGAAGGCCTTGCTGCCGCGCTCCTCGGCCAGGCCCCCGAAGCAGCTGGCGGCGGCCGGGTTGCGCATCAGCACGCTGCCGTCCTTCAGGCTGAACATCGCGATGCGCACCGAGGTGTGCTGCAAGGCCTCGACACCGCGCAACATGCTTTTGTCGACCCCGGTGGGCAGCGCGTCGGCGGCGAACAGCATCACCTGGCGTCGGTCCGGTGTGCGAATACCGCGCGACACCAGCAGCACCGTGGTGGCCTGGCCCTTGGGGTAGAGCGTCCATTGCTCGCGCACGATCTTGTCCTGGGCGTGGTCGGCGGCGGTGACCGCCAGGCGCTCGCGCACCATGGGCGTGGTGTCGGAGAAGTCGCGCGACAGGAATTCCTCGGCACTCTCGGCCTTCCAGAAGCTCAGCGCCGCTGCATTGGCCCAGAGATTGCGCTGGCGCTCGGGATCGAAGACCCACATGGGCACATCGAGCCAGTCGTAATGCGTCAAGCTGGAGAAATCAAGCATGGGCGGCAGGGGCCGGAGGAGGAGGGCAACGCCCTCCATTGTGGCGTGAGCCGGATGCTGCGGAGATGAAGAATTTGTGCCGGCTTGTTCAGTCCGTCACGGCGGCGCGGTAGGCGTGCCAGCTGGCATGGCCCAGCACCGGCCCGACCACCAGCAGCCCGGCAAACCAGGGCAGCAGGGCCAGCAGCACCAGCACGGTGATCAGGCCGCCCCACAGCAACATCACGCCGGTCTGGCTCAGCACCAGGCGCAGGCTGGTCAGGCCGGCGGTGACCGCATCGACCGGCCGGTCCAGCAGCATCGGGATCGAGACCACGCTGACCGCGTAGATCAGGCCCGCGAAGACCGCACCGACGCCCAGATAGGTGACGACAAAACCAAGATTCTCGGGGTCGAGGAACTTGGCCAGCGAGCCGGCCAGATCGGGCATGCCGTCGAAGCTGACCGCGAAGATCACCAGCGCGGCGCGGCCCCACAGCATTTCCAGGATCAAGAGCACGCCGCCGAAGATCGCCAGCTGCGACAGTCGCGCTTCCCACGCCAGGATGGAGTCGGCAAAGTCGGGCTGCTCGCCGCGCTCGAGCCGCATGCTGACCTGGTACAGGCCCAGGCACATAAAAGGCCCCATCAGCAAAAAGCCGGCCGACAGCGCCAGCGTGTAGGCCGGCGCATGCTCGTAGACCTTCAGCAGGGTCCAGCCCATGGCCATGAAGCAAAAGCCGTAGAACAGGCCGATGCCGGGGGCACGGATGAAGTCGCGCCAGCCGGCCGCCAGCCAGCGCAGCGGGTCGCTAAAGCGCAGGGTGCGCAGCTGGATGTCAAAGGCCGAGGTCTCGGCCGGCTCGTCGCTGGTGCTCATGGCGCGAGCCTAGGCCAGACGCGAGCAGATGTGTAGCGGGGCTAGCCCTTGCGCACGCGCCGGATCTCGTCCCAGATCAGCAGCACGGCGCCGACCGTGATCGCGCTGTCGGCCACGTTGAAGGACGGGAAGTACCAGCCGCCCCAGTGCAGCTGGATGAAGTCCACCACATAGCCGTGCAGCAGGCGGTCAACCACATTGCCGATCGCGCCGCCGAGGATCAGCGACAGCGCCCAGGCAAACAGGGTCTGGTGGCCGTGGCGGCGCAGCATCACGGTGATGAAGACGGTGGCCACCGCACCCAGCCCAACGAAGAACCAGCGCTGCCAGCCCGAGGCGCCGGCCAGGAAGCTGAAGGCCGCGCCGGTGTTGTGGACCCGCACGACGTTGAAGAAGTCGGTCACATGGCGACTGTCGCCGAGCTGGAAATGGCCCAGGATCAGGGTCTTGCTGAACTGGTCCAGCACGATGATCAGCAGGGCGATGCCCAGCCATTGGATGAGGCGGGGCGAGGAAGAGGACTTGGTCATGAAGAGTGGGTCGGGGCGGGAATGCAGGCCGCTACTGTAGCCGCTGGCTTGATTGCGCCGGCAAACAGGAGTAGAAGAAAGCTCTGGCCGTGCCATGCGACGCGCCCTGCTGCCGCAGACATCGACCTCGTGCACTCAAACGCCTCTAGGAGAGTCCTTATGCGCAAACGCATCTACTGGCTGCTGCCGGATCAAGGCAGCGCGGTCAAAACCATGAACGAGCTCTTGCTGGCCCGCATCAGCGAGCCGCATATCCATTTCGTCGCCCGTGAGGGTGCCGATATGAGCGGCCTGCATGCGGCCAATGTGCTGCAGACCTCGGACCTGGTCGAGGCGGCCCAGACCGGCCTGCTGCTGGGCGCCGGGCTCGGTGCGGCCCTGGGCGTCGTCGGCGCCTATGTGCTGGCCGGCACCGCACCGCCGGCCCTGATCGTGATTGCGCTGGCCGGCATCGGCGCGGTGCTGGGCACCTGGTCGTCCAGCATGATAGGCAGCTCGACCCCCAGCCGGCGGCTGACGCGGTTCGACAAGGCCATCGAGGCCGGCCAGTATCTGCTGATGGTCGATGTGCCGCGCTCGCGCGTCACCGAGATCGAGCAACTGCTGGAGCGCACCCATCCCGAGGCGCATTTCGAGGGCCTGGAGCCCAACGTCCCTGCCTTCCCCTGACCGACCGGGGTCTGGAAACAAGAAGGGGCGCCGCGGCGCCCCTTCTGCTTGCTTAGGCGACGCTGCGCGGCTCGCCCGTGCCGTAGAGATTGCTGTCGCAGCGGCCGCAGATCGTCGGGTGGGCCGGGTTGGCGCCGACATCGTCGCGGTAATGCCAGCAGCGTTCGCACTTGGCCTGGCTCGACGGCGTGACCGCGACGCTGAGTTCATCGGCCGGCACCAGGCTGGCAGCCGAGGTGATCAGCACGAACTTCAGGTCCTCGCCCAGGCTTTGCAGCAGGGCCAGGTCTTGCGGGTTGACGCCCAGGCTGACCTCGGCCTGCAGCGAGGAACCGACGCCGCCGGCGGTACGCACCTCCTCGATGGCCTTGTTGACCGCATCGCGGATTGCATGGATGCGGTCCCATTTGGCGATCAGGCTGCTGTCTGTGCCCTCGAACTGCCAGTAGGTCTCGGTGAAGATCGAACCGTCGGCATGGCCGCCGTCGAAGATGGCCCAGGCTTCTTCGGCCGTGAAGCTCAGGAAGGGCGCCATCCAGCGCAGCATGGCCTGGGTGATCTGCCACAGCGCGGTCTGTGCCGAGCGGCGCGCCAGGCTGCCGGGGGCGGTGGTGTAGAGCCGGTCCTTCAGCACATCGAGGTAGAAGCCGCCCAGGTCTTCCGAGCAGTAGACCTGCAGCTTGGCCACCACCGGGTGGAACTCGTAGCGCTCGTAGTGCGCCAGGATCTCGGCCTGCAGCTCGGCCGCGCGCGCCAGCGCATAGCGGTCGACTTCCAGCAGCTGCGCCAGCGGCACCGCGTCCTTCTTGGCATCGAAGTCGCTGGTGTTGGCCAGCAGGAAGCGCAGGGTGTTGCGGATGCGGCGGTAGGCATCGACGACGCGGGCGAGGATCTTGTCGTCGATGGCGAGGTCGCCCGAGTAGTCGGTCGAGGCGCACCACAGGCGCAGGATGTCGCCGCCGTACTTCTGCGCCGACTCGGCCAGCGGCATGTAGTTGCCCAGGCTCTTGCTCATCTTGCGGCCGTTGCCGTCGACGGTGAAGCCATGGGTCAGCAGGCCGCGATAGGGCGCGCGGCCGTATAGCGCACTGGCGATCAGCAGCGAGGAGTGGAACCAGCCGCGATGCTGGTCATGGCCTTCCAGATAGAGGTCGGCCTCGGGGCCGCTCTCGTGCGCCGCGCCGGCATGGCTGCCCTTGAGCACATGCTGGAAGGTCGAGCCGGAGTCGAACCAAACGTCGAGGATGTCGCTGCCCTTGCTGTATTGCTCGGCCTCGGCCCCCAGCCAGTCGGCGGAGTCCAGCTTGGACCAGGCCTCGACGCCACCGGTCTCCACCAGCTGCGCGGCGCGCTCGATGAACTCCAGCGTGTTCGGATGCGGCTGGCCGCTGTCCTTGTGCAGAAAGATCGGCAGCGGCACGCCCCAGCTGCGCTGGCGCGAGATACACCAGTCCGGCCGGCCGGCGATCATGTCGTGCAGACGAGCGCGGCCGTTCTCGGGATAGAAGCTTGTCGCGGCGATCGCTTCAAGCGCCGTCTGGCGCAGTGTCTTGGGCGCCTTGTCGACGGTGAAGACACCGTCGCCTTCGTCCATGCGCACAAACCACTGTGCGGCCGCGCGGTAGATCACCGGCGTCTTGTGGCGCCAGCAGTGCGGATAGCTGTGGGTGATCTTGCTGTGCGAGAGCAGGCGGCCGGCGTCTTCCAGTGCTTGCGCGATCAGCGGATTGGCCTTCCAGATGTGCTGACCGCCGAACAGCGGCAGCTCGGCCTCGTAAGTGCCATTGCCCTGCACCGGGTTCAGGATGTCCTTGAAGGCCAGTCCGTGGGCGACGCAGGAGTTGAAGTCATCGAGGCCGTAGGCGGGCGCCGAATGGACCACGCCGGTGCCGTCCTCGGCGGTGGCGTAGTCGGCCAGGTAGATCGGGCTCTCGCGGTCATAGCCGGCGTCGACATGGGCCAGCGGATGTTTGAACTTCAGCAGGTCGAGCTGCTTGCCCAGCGTCGTGGCCAGCACCTGGCCCTCGAGCTTCCAGCGCGCCAGGCATTTCTCGACCAGGGCCTCGGCCACCATGAAGATGCCGCGCGGCGTGTTGACCAGGGCGTAGCTCAGCTCGGGGTTCAGATTCAGCGCCTGGTTGGCCGGGATGGTCCAGGGCGTGGTCGTCCAGATGACGGTGAAGGCGTCCTTGGCCAGCGAGGGCAGGCCGAAGGCGGCGGCCAGCTTGGCCGGCTCGGCGCTCAGGAAGGCCACGTCGACGGCCGGGCTCTGCTTGTCGGCGTACTCGATCTCGAACTCGGCCAGCGAGGAGCCGCAGTCGAAGCACCAGTAGACGGGCTTCAAGCCGCGGTAGACGAAGCCGCGCTCGAACAGGCGCTTCAGCACGCGGATCTCGCCGGCCTCGTTGGCGAAGTTCATCGTCTTGTACGGGTTCTCCCAGTCACCCAGCACGCCCAGACGCTTGAAGTCGGTGCGCTGCTGGTCGATCTGCTCGGTCGCGTAGGCGCGGCTCTTGGCCTGCACCTCGTCGCGCGGCAGGCCGCGGCCGAAGGTCTTCTCGATCTGGTTTTCGATCGGCAGGCCGTGGCAGTCCCAGCCGGGGATGTAGGCGGCATCGAAGCCCGCCAGCTGGCGCGCCTTGACGATCATGTCCTTGAGGATCTTGTTGGCCGCATGGCCGACATGGAGCTGGCCGTTGGCGTAGGGCGGGCCGTCGTGCAGCACGAACTTGGGCGCGCCGCAGCGCGACTCGCGCAGGCGCTTGTACACGCCTTTCTCGTCCCAGCTCTTGACCCAGCCCGGCTCGCGCTTGGGCAGGTCGCCGCGCATCGGGAAGGGGGTGTCGGGCAGGTTCAGCGTGGCGCGGTAATCCGGTTTGGTGGCGTCGGTCATGGCAGGCGGCAGTCAGGGGCAGGCGTGAGCCTGCAAATCGGAGGTGTGCCGGGGGGCACAGGCTGAGAGGTGGGGGCGCGCTCAGCGCTTCAAATTCGGTCGCGCGTGGTCTGGCGGCGCAGCGAGGCATGGGTTGCCACATGGCCCGCCAGGTAGGCGCGCGCCTCGTCCACGTCCTGACGGATCGCGGCCGTCAAGGCGTCCAGCCCCTCGTAGCGGGCTTCGTCGCGCAGTTTGTGCAGGAGTTCCACGCGCACGAGTTTACCGTAGGCCCCGTCGGAGCCCAGCTCGGCCGGCCAGTCCAGGCAATGCACTTCCAGCAGCACCCGGCCGGCATGCTCGATGGTCGGCCGCACGCCCAGCGAGGCCACGCCGTCCAGCGGCCCCTGCGCCAGCCCATGGGTGCGCACCGCATAAATGCCTTTGGCGGCCGGCTTGTCATGCGGAAAGCGCAGGTTCAGCGTGCGAAAACCATCGGCCGCGCCGGCCGCCGATTCGCCCAGCATCCGGCCCAGTTTCTTGCCATGCACGATATGGCCCGAGATCGAGTAGGGCCGGCCCAGCAGGCTGGCGACCGCCTCCATATCGCCCTGGCTCAGCGCCTCGCGCACCGCCGAGCTGGACACGCGCAGGCCATGAACCTCGTAGCTCATCATGCGGGCGACATCGAAGCCCATGCGCTGGCCGGCCGCGTCCAGCGTGGCGTAGTCACCCTGGCGCTTGGCACCGAAGCGGAAATCGTCGCCCACCAGCACGTACCTGGCGCCGAGGCCCTGTTGCAGAACCTGCTGGATGAAGTCCTGCGCGCTCAGCGAGGCCAGCGACGCATCGAAACGCAGCACGACGACCTGGTCTATGCCGCAGCGCTCCAACTCGCTGAGCTTGTCGCGCAGCGGCGCGATACGGGCCGGCGCGAGCTCGGGCTTGCCCAGTTTGGCGGCGAAAAAGTCGCGCGGATGCGGCTCGAAGGTCAGCACACAGGTCGGCAGACCGCGATGCAGGGCTTCCGATTTCAGCAGTGCCAGCATGGCCTGATGGCCGCGATGCACGCCGTCGAAATTGCCGATGGTCAGCGCACAGGCGGGCGCGATGCCGGGATGGTGGAAGCCGCGAAAGACATGCATCCAGGGATTATCTACGCAGGCCTAGGCCAGAGCGGGCGCGCGCAGATGGCGTTGCACCATCGCCGCCAAGTCATCCAGTTCGAAGGGCTTGACCAGGTAGTCGTCCATGCCGCATTCGAGGCAGCGGTCGCGGTCGCTGTTCACCGCGCTGGCGGTCAGTGCGACGATGGGCAGGCGGGTCAGCCCCTGGCGCCGCTCATGGGCGCGCCAGCTCTGCGTGGTCTCGAAGCCGTCGAGCTCGGGCATCTGGCAGTCCATCAGCACCAGGTCGTAGTTGGCGCTCTTGAGCCGCTCCAGCGCCTGCAGGCCGTTCTCGGCCTGATCGACGACCAGGCCGCAGCGCTCCAGCATGCTGGAGGCGACCAGCAGATTGACGGCGCTGTCGTCGACCAGCAGCACCCGGCCGGCCAGCTGCGGCAGCTCGGTCGGGGCTGGCGGCTGGCTGTTCTCGGGCGCCGCGCAGACCTGCAGCGGCAGCGTGAACTCGAACACCGAACCCTGACCGGGCATCGAGGCACAGCGCAGATCGCCGCCCATCGCGCGGGCCAGCTCGCGCGAGATCGTCAGGCCCAGGCCGGTGCCCTCCTGGCGGCGCGGCGCGGCGCCATCGCCCCGCAACACCTGCTCATAGGGCGCGAAGACCCGCTCCATCTGGTCGGGTGCGATGCCTTCGCCGGTGTCGCGCACCGCAAAGCGCAAGAGGGTGCCGGCGCGCATGTCCAGCACCGTGCTGACCTCGACCGCGACCCGGCCGCGCTCGGTGAACTTGATCGCGTTGCCGACCAGGTTGTGCAGCACCTGCTTGATGCGGTCGGCATCGCCTTGCACACAGACCGGCAGGGCCGGGTTCAGGCTGAGCTCGAAGGCCAGGCCTTTCTCGCGTGCGCTGCCCGACAGCAGGCGGCAGACATCGTCGACCGCCTCGCGCAGCAGCACCGGGCCGGACTCGACCACCAGCTTGCCCGACTCGATGCGGGACAGATCCAGGATGTCGTTGACCAGGGTCAGCAGATGGCGGCCCGAGCGGCGCACGATATCGATCTGCTCGCGCTGCTGGGCGTCGAGCGCCGAGCGCTCGAGCAGCTGGGTCATGCCCAGGATGCCGTTGAGCGGCGTGCGGATCTCGTGGCTCATCACCGCAACGAAGCGGCTCTTGCTGCTGCTGTCGCGTTCGGCCGACTGCAGGGCCTGCTGGCGCTCCTCGGCGATCCAGGCGTTCTCGAAGCGCAGGCGCAGCAGCTCGATGCTGCGGGCCTCGGCGCGGCGCGACTCGAGCTGGGTCAGGGCCAGGAACAGCCCCAGGCCGGCGCTGACGAAGAGGCCGGCCGGCGTGCCCAGGCTCAGGTGGTAGGCCATCAGCGGCGCGAAGGCCAGCACGGAGAACAGCAGATGGGCGCGCCAGACGCTGCCCAGCGAGAACAGCCCGACGGCGCCCAGCCCCACCATTGAGGCCAGGATGATGCCGTCCAGGTCCGGCACGGCCGGGTTGTGGAAGAGCCAGCCCATCGCCCCCCAGCTCAGCGCGTCCAGCGCCAGCAGGACCATATAGCGCAGCTGCCAGCGGGCACTGTCGCCGCAGGCCGGCCGCGCACGGCGAAACTGCAGCACGTCCAGGCAACGCAGACCGCCGATGGCGAGCCGCGCGGCCAGCCAGCCCAGCAGCAGCGGGCGGGGCAGGTGCTGCCACAGAAAAATGACCGGGAAGCAGCTGAACAGCAGGCCCGCCAGCGTCGGGGCCATGGTCATCTCGTACAGCGATGCGAGGCGCTCCGACGCCACCTGCGCGGTGATGTCGGCCCTCGCTTCGTTATTCCCTCGGCCCCTCGTGGGCTCCACTCTGATCGTCTGTGTCATACAGCCAGGACGCGGCACCCTTGCTGGGTGCTCTAGGACGGGTGGCGGCAAGCAAGGCGCTCGCCGCATCAATCCCTAGATTCTACAGATCGCCGATGACAAACATCCTAGGAGGAACCCGCAAGCGTGGTGCGGCCGCCGCAAAGCCTAGGGAAACTCAGGGGGTGATCAGGCTCGGGCTGCTGACCCAGGTCCACTGGCCGGGCTTCAGATCGGCCGGCAAGGTCAGCGCGCCGAACTGCGGACGGTGCAGGGCCTCAACCCGATTGCCGACCGCCGCGACCATGCGCTTGACCTGGTGGTACTTGCCTTCGATCAGGGTCAGACGCAGGCCGTGGGTGCCCGCCGCCGTATCGAAGGCCTCGGCACCTTCCGCGCGCGCCTGCTCGGCCTTGCGCGCGGGCTTGCCAGGCGCCGGATCCGGCTCATGCAGTTCGACGCCGGCCAGCAGCCGCGCGACCTGCTCCGGCGTCACCTCGTGCTTGCACTGCGCTTCGTAGATCTTGGGCACATGGTGCTTGGGGCTGGTCAGCTTGTGGATCAGGCTGCCGTCATCGGTCAGCAGCAGCAGGCCGGTGGTGTCCTCGTCGAGCCGTCCGACCGGCTGCACATTGCGCTCGCGCAGCGGCCCGGGCAGCAGGGTCATCACGCTGGGATGGTGCTTGGGCTTCTGGGAACACTCGTAGCCGGCCGGCTTGTTCAGCAGGATCAGGGCCTTCTCGTAGAAGGGCCAGGTCTTGCCGCTGACGACGAATTCCAGGCCCTCGGTCTCGAATTCGGCATCGGCGTCCTCGATGAGCTCGCCGTTGACGCTGACCTCACCGTTGTAGATCAGACCGGCGCACAGGCGGCGGGTGCCGAAGCCTTGGGAAAATAGAATTTGTGACAGACGCATGGGCCGATTATCCGGCCAGCTCGGCCACAGCCGGCAGGCCGGGCAGGCCGGTCGCGGCCCGCACCGCGCGCAGGACCGCGCGGGCGGTGACCTCGGCCGCCAGCGGCCCGAGCAGGCGGAGGTCGCCGCGTTCGCCCGTCGTGCCTGTGGCCAGCGAGAAGATCACATCGCCATCGCTGACCGTGTGGACCGGGTTGATCGTGCGGGCCAGGCCGTCGTGTGCCATCTGGGCCAGCTTTTTGGCGGCTGCCTTGTCCAGGCTGGCATCGGTCGCGACGATGCCCAGGGTGGTGGCCGTGCCGCTGAGCGGCACGGCGGGCAACTCGCCGCGCAGCATCGCCTGCAGCATGCCCAGCGGCTTGCCGTCGTCGCCGCGCGCGCCGGCGATCAACTGGCCGCTGGCCGGGTCGATGATGTCACCGATCGCATTGACCACCACCAGAGCGCCGACGGTGATGCCACCGACCGTCACCGAGGCCGTGCCGATGCCGCCCTTCATCGCGTGCGCAATACCGCGCAGCTTGCCCAGCGTGGCACCGGTGCCGGCGCCGACCGAGCCCTCGGCCGGCGCTCGCGAGCTGGCGGCCTCGCAGGCCGCATAGCCCGAGGCCGCATCGGGGGTGATCGCCGGATCGCCCAGCCAGAGATCAAACAGCACGGCGGCCGGCACGATGGGCACACGCGCGGGTCCCACCGCGACACCGTGGCCACGCTCGGCCAGCCAGCGCATCACGCCGCTGGCGGCGTCCAGACCGAAGGCGCTGCCGCCGGCCAGCAGCAGGCCATGAACCCGGTCCACGGTGTTCTCGGGCGCCAGCAGATCGGTCTCGCGGGTGCCGGGCGCGGCGCCGCGCACATCGACGCCGGCGGTGGCCCCTTGCGGGCATAGCACGACGGTACAGCCGGTCGGGCGGCGGTGGTCGGTATGGTGGCCGACCATCAGGCCGGCCACATCGCAGATCGAGGAATCGGGCATCAGGCCGCCAGCCCGCCTCAGGCGAAGACGCCCGCCGTGTCCTGCATGCGGGCGCTGACCTCGCCGAGGTGGTGCAGGCTGTCGCCGAACTGCATTTCCATGGTCGTCAGGCGCTTGAAGTAGTGGCTGCCGATGTACTCGTCGGTGACGCCGATGCCGCCATGCAGCTGGATGCATTGCTGGCCGACGAAGCGCAGGGACTGGCCCAGCTGCAGCTTGGCCTGCGACAGCGCCCGGCGCCGCGAGGCGGGCTCGTCGCCCAGCTTCAGCGTCGCGAAATAGCTCATCGAGCGCGCCAGCTCCAGCTGCATCTTCACATCGGCCATGCGATGGCGCAGGGCCTGGAAGCTGCTGATCACGACGCCGAACTGCTTGCGCGTGTTCAGGTACTCGGCCGTGATCGCGACCAGCTTCTCCATCGCGCCGACGCCTTCGGCGCACAGCGCGGCGATGCCGATATCGATGGCCTGCTCCAGCATGGCCAGGCCCTGCTCGGGGCCGACCAGCAGCGTGGCGGGTGTGTTGATGAGCGTCAGATCGGCGGCGCGCGAGCCGTCCTGCAGGCTGTAGGGGCGGGTCGAGACGCCGGCCGCGCTGCGTTCAACCAGGTAGAGGGCCAGGTCCCCCTGGCTCAGCGCCGGGACGATGAAGGCATCGGCCTGGTCACCGGCCGGCACCAGACTTTTGGCGCCCGACAGGTGCAGACCGTCGGCGCGGGTGCTTGGCTGATCGAAGCGGTAGCGGGCGCCACGCTCCTGATGAGCCATCACGATCAGGGCCTCGCCGCCAGCGATCTTGGGCAACCAGGCCGCTTGTAGCTCGGCCGGTGCGTGGGCGAGCACGGCCGGCGCGATCAGCGCAGCCTGGGCATAGGGCTCCATCACGATGCCGCGGCCCAGCTCTTCCATCACCACCATGGCCTCGACCGGACCGAAACCCATGCCGCCCTGCGCCTCGGGTACGGCCAAGGCGCTCAGGCCCAGGCCGACCAGGCCCTCCCAGGCTGGCCTGGAAAACCCGCCGGCCTTGACGCTGGCGTGGCGGCGAGCGAAGTCATAGTCCTTGTCGACCCAGCGGCGCACGGCGTCGCGCAGCGATTCCTGGTCTTCATTGAAGTCGAAATCCATGATCTTCTGTCCTTTCTTTCAGCCGAGCACCGTCTGGGCGACGATATTGCGCTGCACTTCGTTGGAGCCGCCGTAGATGGTGGTCTTGCGATAGTTGAAGTAGTGGCTGGCCAGCGGCGCGCAATGGGCGGCGCCGATATGGTCGCCCTGCCAGCCGGCCTCCATCGCTTCCTGGATGAAGGGCAGGGCGAAAGGCCCGGCCGCCAGCATCATCAGCTCGGTATAGCGTTGCTGGATCTCGCTGCCGCGGATCTTCAGCAGGCCGGCGACATCCAGGCTTTGCTTGCCACTCTTCTCGGCCGACAGCACCCGCAGCACCATCATCTCCAGCGCGACGATGTCGACCTCCAGCAGTGCGATGTGGTCGCGAAAGCGCTGGTCCTCGAACATACCTTCGCTCTTGGCGATGCGCTTGAGGCGCTCGAGTTCACGCTTGGCGCGGTTCACATCGGCGATATTGGTGCGCTCATGGGCCAGCAGGTACTTGGCATAGGTCCAGCCCTTGTTCTCCTCGCCGACCAGGTTCTCGGCGGGCACCTCGACATTGTCGAAAAACACCTCGTTCACCTCATGCTCGCCGTCCAGCATGATGATGGGCCGCACGGTGACCCCGGGCGACTTCATGTCGATCAGCAAAAAGCTGATGCCGGCCTGGGGTTTGACCGAGGTGTCGGTGCGCACCAGGCAGAAGATCCAGTCGCCGTACTGGCCCAGCGTGGTCCAGGTCTTCTGGCCGTTGACGAGGTACTTGTCACCCTGGCGCTCGGCCCTGCATTTGACCGAGGCCAGATCCGACCCCGAACCCGGTTCGCTATAACCCTGGCTCCACCAGACCTCGCCGCTCATGATGCCGGGCAGATGGCGTTGCTGCTGCTCGGGCGAGCCGAAAGCCATGATGACCGGCGCCACCATCACCGGGCCGAAGGGGACGACTCGTGGCGCTCCGGCCAGCGCGCATTCCTCCTCGAACAGATGGCGCTGCACGGCATTCCAGCCCGGCCCGCCGAACTGCTTTGGCCAGGCCCAGCCATGCCAACCCTTCTTGCCAAGAATCTTGGCCCAGCGCTGCATATCGTCCTTGGACAGTCGCAAGGCGTTGTGCACCTTGTGGCTGATGTCCTTGGGCAGGTTCTCGGCCACCCATTGCCGGATCTCGGCCCGGAAGGCCAGTTCCTCGGGGGTGAAGTTCAGGTCCATGCTGTCTCCTCGAATACTTGCTGCTTTTTAGCACGAGCGTTCGATTTACAGCTGTCTCGGCAGGGACAAAACCCCGCTGGGCGGTCCAAAACGAACAAAGCGCCTGCAAGAGGCGCTTTGTTTGGGGTGCTTGGCTCAGGCTCGTGAGGAGCGCCGTGACACACGCAGGGCCAGCAAGGCCGCCGCTGCCAATGCCAGCGACGCCGGCTCCGGAATGCCGGTCGACGGCTCCTGCTTGCCAGCGCCAGCAAAGGAGAACAGCTTGAAGTAATCCTTGTTACCGTCGCCGGCCACTCCGCCCAGATTCGAATTGAAGGCACTGATCAGCCACCAGCTGGAACTCTTGTTCTTGCTGGCGTCCGCATTGTTATTGAAGGTCGCGCTGGGACTGTTGGTGTTGGTCGATACGGCCAGATCAAAGACATTGGCCACCAATTCCCAGCCTTGGCCGTTGCCGTCAAGAATGTCGGCCTTGATGTCGGCCGTGGTCTTGCCCTGGATGTTCGGGGCATCGGCGCCGACATAGCGCAGGATGGTGATGTCGGCGTCGTTCGTGCGCCAGCCGATGTTCAATGCGTTCAGCGCGACCGCCGAATCGAACTTGATCAGCAGAGAGTCGGTATGGGTGTTGTTGTCCACCGAGTGCTGACCGCCACTGCTGGTTTCGTTGTAGTCGTTGACGATGCCGAACTCGACGCCGTCATACCTGCGCACCGAAGCCTTGTCGTAGCTTGAGCTGCTCGCGCCGCTGAATCCGGTAGTCGACCAGCCGGTCAGGGTTGCGTTGTTGACAACAACGCCCGAGGTGGCGCCGCAGCCATAGGCATTGCCGATATTGCTGACATTGCCGTTGGGGCCTGCAACCGTGCTCCCGCTGGCAGTCTGCGTGCAGGTGCTGGCTTTCCATGTCCAGGAGTCCGCTGCAAATGCCGGTGCGGCAAAGCCGGCGCCAAGCAAGGCGAGCAAGGCCAGGCATTTCAGAGGTTTTTTTGCCGTCATAGATGTCTCCGGAACGCAATCAGCTTGAAAAAGAATCATGGCTGACGTAGAGCAAAAAACAGGCCAAGCACACGATTCTGAGGTTTGACAGGCACTTAGCGTCGGTGCCTGGGTTTCCCATGGCAGGAATGTAAGCTTTTTTGACAGTCAAGTGCCCCCTCATTTGAGGGTTTGGAGCAGCGGCAGGGCTGCGGCGCGGATGTCGGCCGAGAGCGAGCCCTTGAGCGCCATCTGGAGCTCCTCACGGGCTTCTGCTTTTCGACCCAGCGCGGCAAGCACCACGCCCAAGTGGTAGCGGATCTCGGGGTTGTCCGGCTCGCGCAGACGGGCATCCCGCAGCAGCTGAAGCGCCCGCTCGTTCTGCCCGAGGCGGTGATAGGCCCAACCGGCCGTGTCAATGACCAGCGGATTGCGGGGCGCTTGCTGCAGCGCCGCTTCGGCGGTCTTGACCGCTGCCGCCGGCTGATCCAGGCGCAACTGCACATTGGCCAGGTTGTTCAAGACTTCTGCGTCTTCGGGCCTCAATTTCAAGGCCGCCTCATAAGACCGTTGCGCTGCAGCAAAGTCGCCGGTGCGCGCCTGGGCATCGCCCAGTGCCTTGCGCACGACCAGGTCCCCGGGCTTGCTTTTCAGCCATTGCTCGGCGAGCTGGATCGCGGGTTTGCCGCCATCCTGTGCCGCGAGCACACGGAACAGCCGCAGCAGATGGGTGCTATTGGGCTGGAGCTCCAGGGCGCGACGCAAGGATTCCTGTGCCGGGCCGGGCTGCTCGCGGGCCATATGAATGTCGGCCATCAGGTTGTGACCGATCGCCGCACGGGGCTGCAGTTGCAGGACCTGGCGGGCGCTCTTCTCGGCCTTGACGAGATCTCCCCGTAGCAATTCGGCGCTGGAGTTCATGGCCAGCGCCCGCGTCGACTGAGGCTCGGTAGACAGCACTTTCTCCAGCGTGTAGACGGCAGCATTGGGGTCGTTGGCCGTCATTTGCAGCTCGGCCACGCTCAAGAGCAGGCCGCTATCGAAGCCGGCCTTGCGCGCGGCCGTCGTCAGGGTGCTGCGCATGCCGGGAATATCGCCGCCCAGGAACTGAGCCTGGGCGTAGGCGTTCAGGGCCTTGACGTCGTCGGGCGTGCGACCCAGCAGGCGCTTGGCGGCCGCCAAGGCGGCTGCGGCATCACCGGCCCGCAGATGCCAGGCGACCAGCGCGTGCTGGGCCTTCAAGGCGCCGGGGCCATTGCCCTCGACCGACCGCTCCAGCCAGCGCAAGGCGTCTTCGGGCTGGCGCCTCAGTTCCGACAGGGTTGCCATTTCGAAGAGCACGTCGGCATTGCGCTCGTCGGCCTTCAGCAAGGTCTTGAGTTGTGCGTCAGCCTCGGTCAGCTTGCCCGAGGCCAGCTCCACCCGTGCCAGCCCCAATCTCGGCTCCAGAAGCTCCGCGTCCAAACTCAGGGCCTTCTGATAGGCGGTGCGTGCGCCGGCAAAGTCACCGGCGCGCTGCTTGGCGATGCCCGACAGCGTCCAGACGCTGGGGTTCTTCGGGTGGTGCTTGACCAATTGGTCGGCGATCTGGCCCGCCTTCTTGAATTGCCTGCTGCCCAGATGGCGACTGACCAGTGCCATGCCGGCTTGCAACTGGCGTGGATCCTTCTTCAATGCGGCTTCGAGCTCGGCAAGACCGCTGGCCGTTTGGCCGCTCTGCAGCAGTCCCAGGCCCAAGACGGTCCTGAACTCGGCCGAATCGTTGCCACGCAGGGCGTCCTGCATCATCGAGGTCGCCTTGGCATGGCGCCCTTGTGAAACCAGCACCGAGGCATACATGGCCAGGGCCTGACTGTCGGCAGGCTGGGCACGCAGATAGGGCTCCAGCACCTCGGCAGCACGCTCGGGCTTGTTCTCGTCGATGTAGATCTGTGCCAGCAGCTTGACCAGCGGGCTAGGCCCCATCGCCCGGTGTGCAGCCTCCAGATAGGGCAGGGCCTTCAGATACTCGTTGAGCGCGAAGTGCGCCAGCCCATTGAGCATCAGGATCTGCGGGCGGTAGCGGATGAATTCGATCGGCACCGGGTCGAGCAGCGATGTGACACGGTTGAGGGCGGCGTTGGATGCGGCGATATCGCCGCTGCTGCGTGCCAGCAGGGCCTTCAGGTAGAGGCCGCGCGGATCCTCGGGCGCCAGTTCCAGCAGCTTGCCCAGATCGATGGCCGCTTCCTTGCGACGGCCCTGGTCGATCTGCACGCCGACCCGTGCCAGGCGGGCATCGATGTGCGCGGCGTCGACCCGCAGTGCTTGGTCGTACGCTGCCATGGCAGCCGCGATATCTCCGCGAGCGTGGAAAACCGTGCCTTTCTGATAGTGTGCTTCGGCCGAATTGGGTCCCAGGCGCACGGCGCCCTCGGCCACTTTCAGGGCTTCATCGAGTTGCCGCGCCCGCACGCGCAGCGGCACCTCCAGTAACCAGACCTCGAGATTGTTCCGGTCGATGCCGCGCGCCTCTTCCAGCACCATGAAAGCGGCGCGGATATCACCCCGGTCGGCATGGGCCGAGGCGTACTGCAGGAGCATTCTCTGCCGCAGTGCCGGAGGCAGGCCGTCAGGCTTGAGTTCGGTTCGCTCCAGCACCTGGCCAGGCTTGCCTTGGGCCGCCAGCGATTGAGCCAGTGCCAGGGCGATTTCGCTGCGGTCCACACCCAGGCGCAAGGCCTCGCCGAAGGCGATCTCGGCGCCGGCCGCATCGCCGTTGGCCAGCAAAGCCCGCCCCAGCAGCACCTGCACCGGCAGCAGATTCTTGTCCTGCTGCAAGGCATTCTTCAGCTGGATGATGGCGCCGGCCATGTCCTTGCGCTGGTAGCGGCTCAGGGCATCTTCGTAGAAGGCGGCAGCTTTGCCAGCGTTGGCCAGGCAGGATTGGGAAACCAGACTCAGACCTGCAAGCAGCAGGCCGGCAAGTCGGCGCTGCGGCCATCGCTGACTGGAGCGGGACCGGGTCTGACTGGCACAAGGCATGGGGGCAATCGTTGGCTGACGCATCGTGGTAATCATACGTTCCGCCAATGCCTCGCCCGCCTGATCCCACCCGCAGGCGAGGGGGCCCTCAGTAACGCAACTCCAGCGTCATGACATCATTCTCCCTGCGCATCTGAAAGCGCGTCAGAAAGCTGTTGCCCAGCAGCACATGGCTCATCTGGCCGGGCAGGATGATGGCGTCGACATTGCGCACCTCGACCTCGCCGACGCGCACCGAGGCGAGTTGCAGCAGATGGGCCGGCACCGTGCCGTTGGCGGTCTGTGTCATCACGCGGCGGCCTTCGCGGAACTTCAGGCCCAAGCGTTCGGCCTCGCTCTGGGCGATCGCAACATTGGTGGCGCCGGTATCGACCAGGAACTGCGTGGTCTGGCCGTTGATGCTGCCCTGGGCGACGAAATGCCCACCGGGCCCCGAGGCCAGCACGATCTGCCGGCCCGCGCCCGTGGCGGCCTTGCCGTCACCGATGCGGCCGGGGGAGGCGCCCAGCACCAGGGTCTGGCGCCGGCCGCCGAACTCGACGGTGGCGCGACCGTCCTCCAGCGCCAGCAGCTTGACGCCGCGCACGCTCTGGCCCAGCGCCACGGTGCGCGCCTCGCCGTCGATCAGCAGCAGGGCCGATTGGGCGCCCAGGCTGCCGTTGAAGCTGACGCTCTGGCCCCAGGCCGCGCCGACCATCAGCACCAGGGCGAACAGGGCGGCGGCGCGGGGCGGCGGCACGCGTTCAGTCCCGGAAGTTGTTGTAGGACAGCGGCGTGTCGGCCATGTCCTTCTTCAGCATCGCGATCGCGACCTGCAGATCGTCGCGGTTCTTGCCGGTGATGCGCACGGTGTCGCCCTGGATCGAGGCCTGCACCTTCAGCGCACTCTTCTTGACGGCGGCGACGATCTTCTTGGCCAGCTCGGACTCGATGCCGTCCTTGATCTTGTAGACCTGCTTGACCTTGTCGCCGCCGAGCTTCTCGATCTTCTCGGCCTTGTCGAGGAAGCTGATGACCACATCCTGCTTGGTCAGCTTGGCGTAGAGCACGGCCTCGATCTGTTCGAGCTGGAACTCGCTGTCGCCAAAGGCCTGGATTTCCTTGTCCTTGTCCTTCAGTTCGATGCGGGCGCCGGTGCCCTTGAAATCGAAGCGTGTCGCGATCTCCTTGGCGCTGTTGTCGACGCCATTCTTGATCTTGACCATATCGGGTTCGAGGACGGTATCAAAGCTGGGCATGTTTATTTGTCTGCTGTTGGGGTGAGGGGCCGGGTTCGGCCTCTCGATCGGTGAAAATTCTGCCATGCAGGAACAAGCTGTAAATCCCCCTAACGGGCCGACCGCACCGGCATGGCTGCTGGAGCGTGACGTCAATCTGAAGCCTTACAACAGCTTCGGCCTGCCGGCTGTGGCCCGCCAGCTGGTGCGCATCCGCTCGGAAGCCGATGTGCGCCGCGTGGTGGACCACCCCAGCCTGGGCCGCTCGCCCAAGTTCGTGCTGGGCGGCGGCAGCAATATGGTGCTGACGCGCGATATCGAGGCCGTGGTGCTGAAGATCGAGATTCCTGGTTTGCGCCTGCTGGAAGAACGGGATGATGCCTGGATTATCGAGGCTGGCGCCGGCGTGCCCTGGCATGAGCTGGTGCGCTGGTCTATCGAGCAGGGTTATCCGGGGCTGGAGAACCTGGCCCTGATCCCCGGCACGGTCGGCGCCGCGCCGGTCCAGAACATCGGCGCCTATGGCATCGAGCTGAAGGATCGCTTCGACAGCCTCGATGCGGTGGACCTGGTGACCGGCCGTGCCGTGCACCTGCCGGCCTCGGTCTGCCGCTTCGGCTACCGCGACAGCGTGTTCAAGCAAACCGGCTTTGGTGGCCTGGCCGGCAAAAGCGTCATCACCAAGGTCAGACTGCGCTGCCCCAAACCCTGGCATCCGCATATCGACTATCTGGATCTGCAGCGCAAGGTGGCCGAGACCGGCATCAGCGCGCCCAGCGCCCGCCAGATCTTCGACTGGGTTTGCGAGATTCGCAGCGCCAAGCTGCCCGACCCGGCCCGCATCGGCAATGCCGGCAGCTTCTTCAAGAACCCGGTGGTCAGCGAAGAGCAGTGCCGTGACATCATCGGCCGCGACCCCGGCATCGTCCACTACCCGATGCCCGATGGCACGGTCAAGCTGGCGGCGGGCTGGCTGATCGACGCCTGTGGCTGGAAGGGCAAGTCGGTCGGCGATGCGGCGGTCTACGAGCGCCAGGCCCTGGTGCTGGTCAATCGCGGCCAGGCGCGCGGGGCCGAGGTCGTGACGCTGGCGCGCGCGATCCAGGAGAGCGTCTACGGCCGCTTCGGCATCCGGCTGGAGCCGGAGCCCATCCTGCTTTGATTCAGCCCAGGCCGCGCCGGGCACACAGCTCGGCGCTGCGCTGCATGGCGCTCAGCAGGGCCTGAACCGCCCTCTGCAAGGCCGATGCATCGGCACTGCCCGACTTGGCCAGCAGCTCCAGCTCGCGCGCGGCCGCAGTCACGCTGATCAGGCCCAGGCTGGCGCTGGCGCCCTTCAAGGCATGGGCCTCCGCGCGCAGCAGGGCGACGTCCGCGCCGGCCGCCTGCAGGCGCTGCAGGCTGGCCGGCACCCCGCGCACAAAGGTCTGGTAGAGCGGCGCGATCTTGGTTGGCGGCAGGCTGCGGCGCAGCTCCAGCAGCACGCTGTCATCGAAGCCGGTGTCCGGTAGCGCCGGCGCTGTCGGCAGCGCGCGCGCCTCCTCGTCGAGCAGGGCGGCCAGCGCGGCGATGCCGACCGGCTTGGCCAGGAAGCCATCCATGCCGGCCTGCAGCGCGCGCTCGCGCGACTCCTCGAAGGCATCGGCCGACAGCGCGATGATGCGGGTGCGTGACTTCGACCCGGGCAACTCACGCATCGCCCGGGCGGCCTGGTAGCCGTCCATCATCGGCATGTGCAGGTCCATCAGCACCAGATCGAAGTCGGCGGCCTTGAGCTGCTGCAGCGCATCGAAGCCGTTCTCACAGAACACCGCCGCATGCCCCAGCCGCTCCAGCACCGCTTCGAGGAAGCTGCGATTGGTCAGGTGGTCTTCGGCGACCAGGATGCGCAGCCGTCGTGCCGGCGCGGCCATGGCGGCCGGGGGCGGCGCGGGCGCCTCGGCCGCAGCCGGGCAGGGCGGCAGCGGCAGCCGGGCCGTGAACACCGATCCGCGGCCGGGTTCGCTGCGTACCTCGATATCGCCGCCCATGGCCCGGGCCAGATTGCGGGAGATCTCCAGGCCGAGGCCGGTGCCGCCGAAACGGCGCGAGCGCGTCTGATCGCCCTGGCTGAAGCGCTGAAACAGCTTGGCCTGGGTGGCGGCGTCCATGCCCAGGCCGGTATCGCTGACCTCGAAGACCAGGGCCTCGGCCGTGCTGCTGACGCGCAGGCCGACCCGACCCCGCTCGGAGAACTTGATCGCATTGCTGAGCAGGTTCAACAGGATCTGGCGCAGCCGCGTCGGGTCGGCGCTGACCCAGGCCGGCACCTCGGCGTCCAGGCGCAGGTTCAGATCCAGCCCCTTGGCGCTGGCCTGCGGCCACAGCAGTTCCTCCAGCTCCTGCACCAGCCGGGCCGGTTGCATCGGCTCGGGCTGTATCGTGATGCCACCGGCCTCCATCTTCGAGACATCGAGCACGTCGTTGAGGATGGCCAGCAGATGGCGGGCCGACTCATGGGCGGCCTGCAGTTGCTCGCGCTGGGCGGGTTGCAGCTGGCCATCCTGCAGCAGGCTCAGCATGCCCATGAGTCCATGCATCGGTGTGCGCAGCTCATGGCTCATATTGGCCAGGAAGATGCTCTTGGCGCGGCTGCCGGCCTCGGCCTCCTGGCGCGCCTGGCGCAGGGTCTCGGCCAGCGCCTCCTGCTCGCGGCCATGGCGGTCCAGGCTGCGGAACTGGCGGATCACGATCAGGGCCACGCCCAGCGACAGCAGGCATTGCAGCGCGGTCAGCCACAGGCTCAGGCTGCTTTGCGAGCGCACCATCTCATGGCGGCCGCTGACCTGGTTGGCCACATGGTGTGAGGCCGTCAGCGACAGCTCGCGGATCGCATCGGCCAGGCCGTCCATGCGATCAAGCAGCTGCTGCATGCTCGGCGCCTGCTGCTGGATCAGCGCCGCGTTCAGCGGCAGCGCATCGGCCCATTGCACGAAGGCCTTGGTGCGCTCCAGGGTGCGCTGGTAGTCGGGGTTGGCGCTGAGCACCTTGGCCGCGTACTCGCCCTCGATCAGGCTGAGCCGGCTGACGAAGATCTCGTAGCGCTGCGCCGCCTGCTCGGCCGCCTCGGGGCTGCGGTCCTGCCGCGCCTGGGTCAGCGCCAGGCGCAGCTTCAGGTACTCGACCTCGAACTGAAACAGGCTCCAGACCAGATAGTCGCCCTGGTAGCGGCTGGTGGTGTTGAGCAGCTCGAACTGGCGCGACTGCAGCAGGCCGACGGCGCCGAAGGCCATCACCAGCAGCACACCCATCGAGGCCAGCAGCAGGCGCAGCCGGCGCTGCCTGCGCGGGACGGTGGCGGCCGCGCTCAACGGATTTCCAGCGCCTTGAGTTGCCAGGCGCAGCGGGCGTAGTAGATGCTCGTGCGCAGGCGGGGATCGCTGTCGAAGGGGTAGATGATGAACAGCGGGCCCTTGTCGCGCAGCGGCATCGGCCGGTCGTCCATTAGCAGCGCCAGCATCACATCATGCTGCCTGACGTCGTCCATCGGGATCGTCACCTTGTAGTCATTGATGGCGATGGCCTCGATGCTCTGGCCCTGGGCCCCGGCGGCGGCCAGCACCTCGCGCAGCAGCGGGCCGCTGAACTTGCGCGGGCCGGCATACCAGGGCGTCTTCTGCGTCAGGCTGTGCTGCGGAAAACCCTGCAGCCGTTTCATGTCGAACAGCGCACGCCCGTCCCGGTCGGGGCGGCCGAGCTTGCCGCCTATGCTCAGCAGCACCTTGTCCTCGGTGCTGGACTGGGCGGCGCCGGCGAACGCCGCAGCGGCGGCGCTACACAGCCAGTCGCGACGGCTCACAGAGATGGGGCAAGACATGGCACTCCAGTGCAGATCAGTGCAGATGTGGCGCCCGTGCGAGCCCGGGCCATAGCTGTTGCGCTTCATAGGCGTTGCCCGGCATTCTATTGATGCGCGATGGCCGCGCTTGTTGGCACCCCCGCGAGTGGATGTGCCGCACATCAGCGGCGCGCTTGTCGCTCGGGTGACAAGCCCGCCGGCCCGGGCGCGACAAGATGCGCTCGACCCGCCGATGGAGACTTCCCGATGACCGCCGCCGATCCGCCCGCGCCCCACACCCACCAGCATCTGTCATGGCCACGGCGCCTGCCGTGCCGGCTGGAGATTCCCCGGACCTCGCTCTGGTTCAATCTGGAGGTGGCGGCGACCCGCTACCCCGACAAGGCCGCGACCCTCTTCTGCGGCCGCTCGATGACTTATGCGGAACTCAGGCGCCAGGCCGAGGCGCTGGCCGGCTGGCTGCAGGCCCAGGGTGTGGGCAAAGGTGATCGCGTCGCGCTGTTCATGCAGAACTGCCCGCAGTTCCTGATCGCGTTCTACGCGATCAACCGGGCCGATGCGGTGGTCGTGCCGGTCAATCCGATGAACCGGGCCGAGGAGTTCGGCCACTACATCAGCGATCCGGAGACCCGGGTCGTGATCTGCAGCGCCGACCTGGCCGCCGTGGTCGATGCGGCCAACGCCGCCTTGCCGCCGGCCAAGCGTCTGCAGGCCATGCTGGTGACTCGCTATGCCGAGGCCTTGCCCGAGGCCGGTGTCGACGCCGAACTGGCGCTGGCCCCGGCCCTGCAGCAATGGCTGATGGCTGACCCGACCCCGCCTGCCGGCGTGACGCGCTGGACCGAGGCGCTGGCGGCCGGCCTGGTGCCGGGGCCGCACAGCGCCGGCCCCGACGACCTGGCCCTGCTGCCCTACACCTCGGGCACGACCGGCCTGCCCAAGGGCTGCATGCACAGCAACCGCACGCTGATGGCCAATGCCTGCGGCGGCGGGCTCTGGGGCTATGCCTCGCCCGAGTCGGTGGGCTTGGCCGTGGTGCCGATGTTCCACATCACCGGCCTGCTGTACGGCGTGCTGGGCCCGATCTACCAGGGCATGAGCCTGGTGATCATGCCGCGCTGGGACCGTGAGCTGGCCGGGCGGCTGATCTCGCGCCACCAGGTCACGCACTGGACCTGCATCCCGACCATGATCATCGATCTGTTCGGCAGCCCCAATTACCAGAGCTTCGATCTCACCAGCCTGGTCTATCTGAGCGGCGGTGGAGCGGCGATGCCGCAGGCGGTGGCCGAGCGGCTGCGCGACGAGTTCGGCCTGACCTTTGCCGAAGGCTACGGCCTGACCGAGACCGCCGCGCCCACCCATGCCAACCCGCCCGAGCGGGCCAAGCTGCAATGCCTGGGCATTCCGATCTTCGGTGTCGATTCGCGGGTGGTGGATCCGGTGACGCTGGAGGAGATGCCTCTCGGCGAGGTCGGCGAGATCATCAGCCACGGGCCTATGGTGTTCAAGGGCTATTGGCGCCAGCCCGAGGCGACGGCGGCGGCCTTTGTCGAGATCGACGGCAAGCGCTTCTTTCGCACCGGCGATCTGGGCCGCATGGACGAGGAGGGCTATTTCTTCATCACCGACCGGCTCAAGCGCATGATCAACGCCAGCGGTTACAAGGTCTGGCCCTCCGAGGTCGAGATGCTGCTCTACAAGCACCCGGCCGTGCAGGAGGCCTGCATCATCGCGGCCCGCGACGCCTACCGCGGCGAGACCGTCAAGGCCGTGGTGGTGCTGCGCGCCGGCGCCGAGGGCACGACGGCCGAGGACCTCATCGGCTGGGCGCGCGTGCATATGGCGGCCTACAAGGTGCCGCGCCTGGTCGAGTTCGTCGCCAGCCTGCCCAAGTCCGGCTCGGGCAAGGTGATGTGGCGGCTGCTGCAGGAGAAGGAGCGGGCCTGAGCGGGCTCAGAAACCGGCGCCGGGCTGGGCCAGATAGTCCTGCTCGGCGGCGGTGCTGCTGCGGCCCAGCGCCGCATTGCGATGCGGGAAGCGGCCGAAGCGGGCGATGACGTCCAGATGGCGCTGCGCATAGTCCAGCGCGCCGGCCAGGCGGCCATCGTCGGCCGCCAAGGCCTCGAACTCGCGCACGCAGCGCTGCTGCAGGGCCAGGTCCTCGGCATGCTCCAGCGGCATCAACACGAACCAGCGCTGCAGGCTGCTCAGGCGGGCATAGGCCGGGCTGTCCAGCAGGCCCAGGGCCTGCTGCAGCGCCAGCGCATCGCCGGCAAAGGCGGCGGCCTGACCCCGGAATGCATTGCGGCTGAACTGGTCCAGCACGACGATCAGGGCCAGCCGGCCCAGCGGCGTCGCTTGCCAGTGGCTCAGCCCGCCTTGCTGGGCCGCCTGCAGCGTCGCGCCGAAGCGCTGGACGATCTCGGCATCGAAGGCCTCGTTCTTCTGGAACCAGACGCTGCGGACCTGGCCCTCCTCGGCCGAACCGAGCGCACCGAACCAGAAGTTCAAGACCGCCTGCACGGCGGCCGGCTCGCACAGCCGCTGCCACTGCGGATGTCGGGCCAGATAGGTCTGCACATAGCTGCAGGCCGGCACCAGCTGCAGGCCTTGCGGCGCCAGCCAGGCCAGCACATGGGCCACCATCTGGCCGGCCAGGCCGCGGCCGCGCAGCGCCGCATCGGTGCCGGTGTGCGTGATGATCAGCCGCTCACCTTCGCGCAGATAGTCGACTTCGCAGCTCAGCCCGTCGACCCGGGCTTCGAAGCGCTGGGCGCGCTCCTCGTGACGAATATCCAGCATGCTCATCAGCGCCCCAGTTGCTGCCACAGATAGCTGTATTCCAGCGCCTGCAAGGTGGCGCGCTGCTCGTTGTCGGCCGCGCCGCCGTGGCCGCCCTCGATGTTCTCGTAATACAGCAGCTCATGGCCCTGGGCCTGCATCAGCGCCGCCATCTTGCGCGCATGGCCGGGGTGGACGCGGTCGTCGCGGGTCGAGGTTGTGAACAAGACCTTGGGGTACTTCGCGCCCGGCTTGACGTTCTGGTAGGGGCTGTACTTCGAGATGAAGGCCCACTCGGCCGCATCGTCCGGGTTGCCGTACTCGGCCATCCAGGAGGCGCCGGCCAGCAGCGTGTGGTAGCGGCGCATGTCCAGCAGCGGCACCTGGCAGACCACCGCATTGAACAGCTCGGGGCGCTGCACAAACGTGGCACCGACCAGCAGGCCGCCATTGCTGCCGCCCATGATGCCCAGATGGCGCGGGCTGCTGATCTTGCGTGCGATCAGGTCCTCGGCCACCGCGATGAAATCGTCGTAGCTGCGCTGCTTGTTGGCCTTGGTGGCGGCCTGGTGCCAGGTCGGGCCGAACTCGCCGCCGCCGCGGATATTGGCCAGCACCAGCACGCCGCCCTTGCCGTACCAGGCGCGGCCGAAGCCGCCCGAGTACCAGGGCTGCATAGACACCTCGAAGCCGCCGTAGCCGTAAAGCAGGGTCGGGTTCTTGCCGTCGGCCTTGGCGTCGGCCGGCCAGATCACGAAGTAGGGCACCTCGGTGCCGTCGCGGCTCTTGGCGAAGAACTGCTCGGCCCGCATGCCCTCGGACTTGAACTTGGGCTCGCGGCTCTTCAGCGCCTCACGTGCATCGCTGCCGGCCCGGGCCAAGAACAGGGTGTCGGGGGTCAGGAAGTCGGCGTAGTTCAGCAAGTAGCGGTCGCCCAGTTCGTCCTTGGGTAGCTCGCTGTCGTAGAGGCTGGCCAGGCTCAGCGTGCCGGGGAAGGGCGCCTGCACGGGGCGGTGCTTGGGCTGCTCGCCGGAAAAGTCCCATTCCTCCAGGCGGCTGGCCACCTGGTCCGAGATGTTCAGGATCAGGTGCGAGCGGGTCAGGCTGTAGCCGGCCAGCGAGCGCGTCGGGGTCGGCGTGAACAGGGTCTGGAAGCGCCGCTCGCCGCGCAGATAGGCGGCCGCGTCGGTCAGCAGCAGCGCGCCGGCCGGGTAGGTCTGGCCACCGACGCTCCAGTCGCTGCGCAGGCTCAGGATCAGTCGCGCGCCCCAGAACTGCTCCTGCACATCGCTGGGCAGGTCCAGCGCGAGCAGCTTGTCCTCGCGCTGCAGCAGGAAGCTGCGCTGGTTGTAGAAATCCAACGCGCGGGTGAACAGGGTGCGGGGATGGCCCGGTGTCTGGTCGACATTGACCGACACCGCCACATCCTTGGCCACCCCCTCGAACACGGTCCTGGCCTCGCTCAGCGGCGTGCCGCGCTTCCAGCGCTTGATGATGCGCACATAGCCCGAGTCGGTCAGCGAGCCGGGGCCGAAGTCGGTGCCGACGTAAATCGTGTCGGCATCGATCCACTCGACCTGGCTCTTGGCCTCGGGAAGCGTGAAGCCGCCGGCCACGAAGCGCTTGTCGACCAGGTCGAACTCGCGCACCACACGGGCATCGGCGCCACCGCGCGACAGCGACAGCAGGCAGCGCCGGTAGTCCGGCGCCAGGCAGCTGGCGCCGGCAAACACCCAGCTCTCGCCCTCGGCCTGGCCCAGCGCGTCGAGGTCCAGCACGGTCTCCCACTTGGGCTCGGGCTTGCGGTACTCGGCCAAGCTGGTGCGGCGCCACAGGCCGCGCTTGTGCTGCTCGTCCTGCCAGAGGTTGTAGAGCCAGTCGCCCTTGCGGCTGACGAAGGGGATGCGGTCCTTGGCGTTCAGCACATCGAGCAGATCGCGGCGGATGCCGGCGTACTCGGGCCGCGCCTGCAGCGTCTTCAGGCTCTGGGCATTGCGCTCGCGCACCCAGGCCAGCGCGCGCTCGCCCTGCACCTCTTCAAGCCATTGGTAGGGGTCCGTGTCTTGTGCCATGGTGTGCAAGGAAGTCAGAACAAGCCCGCAGGCTAACAGCAGTGCCTTCATTCGGTGGCCACCTTCAAGGCGATCGGGGTGATCTCGACCGAGGCTTGCGCGGTCGAGACATAGATGCCGCTGTCCTGCACGCTGACCTGCAGCTGCATGCTGCGCTCGGCCAGCCGGGCCAGGGCCTGCGACTGTTCGTAGGGGATCTGCCAGACCGACAGGCGCGGCGCGCGCGTCAGCTTGTTCTCGATGCCGGCCCACCAGACCGGCGTGCTGCTGGCAAAGCCGATCACCGTGACCTTGTTGGCCTTGCCATGGGCCTTCATCAGGCGGCGGTCATCGGGCTGGCCCAGGTCGATCCAGTGCAGGACCTCGCCGGTCAGACTGAGCTGCCAGAGGTCGGGCTCATCGACATCGGACAGGCCCTTGGTGAACTCGAGCCGGCCGTTCAGATCATCGGCCGGCGTGTGCAGCGCGAAGGCCAGCACGCGGATCATCATGCGCTCGTCGGTCTCCGAAGGATGGCGCGCAATCGTCAGGTTGTGGTCGCCGTAGACATGGCGGTCCATGTCGGCGATCTGCACAAGAGCTTTGTGAATGGTGGCTTTGAGCGCCATGGCGGGAGTCTCGGGAGCGGCAAAGCGGCGGATTATCGGGCTTGTTGCCCAGCATGGCATGATGCCGCCCTGGCGCCGCCGAGCCGGTGCCGCTGTGTTCACCCCCCGCGCTGAAGAGTCCTGCCATGAAACGATTCCTGCTTTCCGCCTGCGTCGCCGCCCTGCTGCCCGCGCTGGCGCTGGCCCAGACGGCCAATCCGAACGCCAAGGTCGACCCGAAGAACAACAAGGTCAGCCGCCCCGTCGTCGAAAAACCCAAGCAGAAGCTGATGACGCGCGACGAGTTGCGCGCCTGCCTGACGACCTTCGACAAGAACGAGACCGACGCCAAGGAGATCAAGGCCGCCCAGGCCGCGAATGCCCAGGAGCGTGCCGAGATGGTCAAGTCCAAGGAAGAGCTGACCCAGCAGGGCGCGGCGCTGACCGCTACCGGCGCCGAGCTGAAGGCCGAACGCGAAGAGCTGATCAAGGGCCAGGAAGTGATCAAGGCCCAGCTGCCGAAGATGGAACGCCCGGACGCCGAGAAGGTGCTGGCCGACTACAAGGCCAAGGCGGCCGCGCACGACGCCAAGATCGACGCCTTCAACGCCAGCAAAACCAAGTACAGCGCCGACGCCAAGGCCTTCGATGCCAAGGTCGAGAAGCACAATGCCGACACCCAGGCCCTGCAGGCCCGCGCCGAAGCGCATCTGGACAAGGTCGACGACTGGAAGGAAGACTGCAGCAAGAAGCCTTATGACGAGGCCGACGAGATCGCCGTCAAGAAGGAACTGGGCTTGAAGTAAAAAAGTCACCGGACCGCACGGTCTTTGAACGGCGCCACCCCCACCGGGCTGGCGCCGTTTCTACAATCGCGCCACCCCAACAACACCATGGCGGCGCCACCCCTGCCGTCATCACAGTGAGACAAGGCATGAGCAACCCCCTGCTGCAAGACTGGAACACCCCCTACGGCCTGCCGCCTTTTGCCCGGATCGAGGCCGCGCATTTCGCGCCGGCCTTCGAGGCGGCGCTGGCCGAGCACCGCGCCGAGCTTGATGCGATCGCCCAGCAGAGCGCCACGCCGAGCTTCGAGAACACCCTGGCGGCGTTCGACCGCAGCGGCCGCCTGCTGACCCGGCTCGAGCATCTGTTCTACACCTTGGCCGCCTCGGCCACCTCGCCCGAGCTGCAGGCCGCCCAGCGTGCGCTGGCCGCCCCGCTGGCCGCGCACGGCAATGCCGTCTATATGCATGCCGAGCTGTTCAAGCGCGTGGACGCGCTGCATGCCGAGCGCCAGGCCCTGGGCCTGGCGCCTGAGCAGCTGCGCCTGCTGGAGCGTGTGCATCTGGACTTTGTGCGTGCCGGCGCCAAGCTGCAGGGCGAGTCGCAGCGCCGCTATGCCCAGGTGGTCGAGCGCCTGGCCGAGCTGCACACGCTGTTTGCGCAGAATGTGCTGGCCGACGAAAGCGGCTACCAGCTGCTGCTGCAGGGGGATGAGGAACTGGCCGGTCTGCCGGACTTCGTGCGCGCCGCCGCGCGCCAGGCCGCCGTCGATCGTGGCCTGGGTGAGGGCGTTCATGCCATCACCCTGTCGCGCTCGCACATCGTGCCCTTCCTGACCTTCAGCGAACGCCGCGATCTGCGCGAGCAGGCCTGGCGCGCCTGGGTCGGCCGCGGGGAGAAAGCCGGCGAGACCGACAACCGTGCGGTGGCCCAGGAAATCCTGAGCCTGCGCAACGAGCAGGCGCGCCTGCATGGCCATGCCTGCTATGCCGACTATGCGCTGGCCGACACCATGGCCGGCACACGCGAGGCGGTGCAAGGCCTGCTGACCCAGGTCTGGGAGCCGGCCAAGGCTGCGGCTCAGGCCGAGCGCGAGCTGCTGGAGGGCATGATGGTCTCGATGGGCCACCGTTTCGAGCTGCAGGCCTGGGACTGGCGCTTCTATGCCGAGAAGGTGCGCAAGGCCCGCTACGATCTCGACGAGGCCGAGGTCAAGCCCTACTTCCCGCTGGATGCGATGGTGCAGGCGCTGTTCGATTGCGCCGGCCGTCTGTTCGGCCTGCGCTTCGTCGCCAAGCCCGAGGTCGCCGGCTATCACGCCGATGTCAAGGTCTACGAGGTGCAGAGCGCCGACGGCGCGCCGCGCGGCGTCTTTTTGCAGGACAACTTCGCCCGTGCCACCAAGCGCAGCGGCGCCTGGATGAATGCCTTGCGCTGGCAGGCCCGCAACGAGATCGGCGCGATCCCGGTCATCCTGAACAACAACAACTTCGCCAAGGGCGCGCCCGGTGAGCCGACGCTGCTGAGCTTCGACGACGCCCGCACGCTGTTCCATGAGTTCGGCCATGGCCTGCACGGCCTGCTGTCCAATGTCGAGTACGAGCGCCTGTCGGGCACCCAGGTGCTGCGCGACTTCGTCGAGCTGCCCTCGCAGCTGTTCGAGCACTGGATGAGCGAGCCCGAGGTGCTGAAGAAGCACGCCCGCCACTACCAGACCGGCGCGGTGATCCCTGACGCGCTGCTGGCCAAGCTGAAGGCCGCCGAGCTCTTCAACCAGGGTTATGAGACGGTGCGCTACACCGCCAGCGCCCTGGTCGACATGGCCGTGCATTCGCTGACCGACGAGCAGGGCCCGGACATCACCGAGTTCGAGGCCCGGACCATGGCGGCCTACGGCCTGCCGGCCGCGATCGGCATGAACCACCGGCTGGCGCATTTCCAGCACCTGTTCGCCGGCAGCGGCTATGCCGCCGGCTACTACGTCTATATGTGGGCCGAGGTGCTGGATGCCGATGGCTACGAGGCCTTTGTCGAGGCGGGCAGCCCCTTCGATCCCCAGGTCGCGCAGGCCCTGCTGAACCATATCTACGCCAGTGGCAACAGCCGCGAGCCGCGCGAGGCCTACCGCGCCTTCCGGGGCCGCGATGCGGTGGTGGCGCCGATGTTGCGGGGCCGGGGTCTGTTGCCGGCCTGATCGTCCCGGATCAGGCGGGGGGCGGGTTCAAGCCTTGCCGAAGCGGGCGTCCAGCCCGCTCAGAAAGGCCTTGAAGTCGATCGGCTTGGTCCAGTAGTCGGTGAAGCCCGCCTCGCGGGCGCGCCGGATGTCCTCGGGCATCGCATTGGCCGACAGCGCGATGCAGGGGATGGCAGCGGTCTGCGCGTCGGCGCGCAGCTGCTGCAATACCTCGTAACCATTGAAGTCGGGCAGTTGCATGTCCAGCAGGATCAGGTCCGGCTGCATGGTCCGTGCGCGCGCCAGACCGCGGCCGCCATCCTCTTCGCAGACCAACTGCAGCAGCGGACGCTGCGCCACCAACTCCTGCACCACCAGCTGATTGACCGGGTTGTCCTCGATATAGAGCAGCTTGCCGGCGCCGGCAGGCTGGCCAGGGGGAAGGGGTCTGATGGGGCTGAACTCTGTCACTCGCGGGTCTCCGGGGCTACGGCTACAAATGTAGCGCCTGACGTGGCAGCATGGACCCATTCCTGGGAGTGATGACATGCATGTGGGAATTCTGACCGGTGGCGGCGACTGCCCGGGCCTGAACGCGGTGATACGGGCGCTGACCCTGGCGCTGACCGAGGCCGGCGACGTGCGCGTCAGCGGCATACGGCAGGGTTTTCTGGGCCTGCTGGAAGATCGGGTGCAGCCGCTCGACGCCGCCCGGCTGCGTGGCCTGATCAACGAGGGCGGCACCGTGCTGGGCAGCCACAACCGCGCCGATCCCTTTGCCTATTTCGGCGCCGGCGGTGCCGACTGCTCGGCCCGGGCGCTGGACTGCCTGCAGCGCCATGGCATCGAGGTGCTGGTGGCCGTCGGTGGCGATGGCACGATGACGATCGCCGAGCGCTTTGCGCGTCTGGGCGTGCCGGTGGTCGGCGTGCCCAAGACCATAGACAACGATTTGATGCACAACGAGCGCAGCTTCGGCTTTGACAGCGCGGTGGCGGTGGTGGCCGACGCGCTGGGGCGGCTGGGCACCACGGCGCGCAGCCATGGCCGGGTGATGGTGCTGGAGACCATGGGCCGGCATGCCGGCTGGATCGCGCTGGAGGGCGGACTGGCCGGCGGTGCCGACGCCATCGTGCTGCCCGAGCTCGGCTATGACGGCCAGGCGCTGGCCGCGCTGTGCGAGCGGCGCAGCCGCGAGCAGGGCTATGCGCTGGTCTGCGTGGCCGAGGGCGTCAAGCTCGCCGCCGCAGGCGAGAGCGCGGGCGCGGGCGAGACGGTCGGTCAGCGGCTGATGCAAGACCTGGCCCCGCGCCTGGGCCCCGAGGCCGAGCTGCGCTACACCTTGCTGGGCCATCTGCAGCGCGGCGGTGCACCGACCGCCTTCGACCGGGTGCTGGCCACCCGCTTCGGCGTGCAGGCGGCGCAGCTGGTGCTGCAGCGCCGCCATGGTCAGATGGTGGCCCTGCAGGGTGATCGCTGTGTGGCCGTGAGCCTGGCCGATGTGGCCGGGGCCAGCCGCCTGGTGCCGCTCGATCATGAGCTGATGCAGGCGGCGCGCTGCCTGGGTGTGCTGGCCAATCCCTGAGGGCGCCGGCAGCACCGGATTTCAATTGATGCCATCATCTGGCCCTGCAATCCCGCAAGCCTGATCGATTTCGCGATGACAGCTCCAACGCAAAAATTCGCCGCCGTGACCGGCGCCGGCAGCGGCATCGGCCGGGCCTGCGCCCAGGCCCTGGCCGGCGCCGGCTACCGCGTGGCCCTGCTGGGCCGGCGTATGGAGGCGCTGGAGGAAACCGCCGCGGCGGCGCCCGAGCGCTATCTGCTGCTGCCCACCGATGTCAGCCAGCCGCAGGCGGTGGCCCAGGCCTTTGAGCGCATCCGTGAAACCTTCGGTCGGCTCGATCTGCTGTTCAACAACGCCGGCATGTCCGCGCGCGGCGTCTGTATCGACGAGTTGCCGTTCGAGCAATGGCAGGCGGTGGTCGATGTCAACCTGACCGGCAGCTTTCTCTGCGCCCAGGCGGCTTTTCGTCTGATGAAGGCCCAGCAGCCCCAGGGCGGCCGCATCATCAACAACGGCTCGATCTCGGCCCATGCGCCGCGTCCCAATTCCGCCCCCTATACCTCGACCAAGCATGCGATCACTGGGCTGACCAAATCGCTGTCCTTGGACGGCCGGCCGTTCGACATCGCCTGCGGCCAGCTCGACATCGGCAATGCGCTGACCGAGATGGCGCGGCCTATGACCCAGGGCGTGCGCCAGGCCAACGGCGAGATCGCCGTCGAGGCGACAATGGATGTGGCCCATGTGGCCAGCGCGCTGCTCTATATGGCCGGCCTGCCGCTGCAGGCCAATGTGCAGAATATGACCGTGATGGCGACGAAGATGCCCTTTGTCGGCCGCGGTTGACTTCGTAAAGGATAGGTTTTGCTGTCTGCTGTTGTTACGTTTGCCCTGCGTCTGCTGCTCGCGGTCGCCACTGTCGTGCTGGTGCTGGGCCTGATGGCCGTGGCCCTGGTGACGATGCTGGGCCTGATGCTGTGGAGTCTGGTGCGGGGCCGCAAGCCCGTCATCGATGTCTCGGGCTTTGCCCGTGCGCGCCAGCAGTTCCGCCGTGGGACCGCAGCCAGGACCATGGGCGAGGTCGTCGATGTCGAGGTGCGCGAGGTCAAGCCCTCGCAGCCGCGGCTGGAGCCCTGAGCCTTACCAGCGCTTGGCGCCCAGCTCCTGCAGAATCTCGCCGTAGATCCGAAAGCGCGAGGGGCTGATCAGGCCGGCTGCGGCTGCGGCACGCACACCGCAGTCGGGCTCATGCTGATGGGTGCAGTTGTAGAAGCGGCAATGATCGGCATGCTTGCGCAGATCGGGCATCAAGAGCGGCAACTGCTCGGCCGTGATCTGCTGCAGGCCGAATTCCTGGAAGCCCGGTGAGTCGATCAGCGCGGTCTGGCGTTGTGCGTCGACCCAGTACCACTGTGTCGTCGTCGTCGTGTGCCGGCCCGAATTCAGCGCCTGCGAGATCTCGCCGATCTGCGCCTTGGCATCGGGGATCAAGAGATTGATCAGCGTGCTTTTGCCGGTGCCGCTAGGCCCCAGCACAAAGGTGCGCTTGCCCTCCAGCCAGGGCGAGAGCAGGGCGCTGGAGCCGACCGGGTCGGCCTTCAGCGCCACCTCCATCACTTCCAGCCCCATCTCGCGGTAGGGCAGCAGGCGTTCGCGGGCCTGCTCGGTGCCCGGCAGGTCGGTCTTGTTCAAGGCGATGCGCACCGCGATGCCGGCGCTCTCGGCCGCGATCAGTGCGCGGCACAGCTGGCTCTCGCTGAACACCGGCTCCACCGCGACCAGGATCAGCAGCTGATCGAGATTGGCGGCGAAGCTCTTGGTCTTCCACTCGTCCTGTCGGAACAGCAGGTTGCGGCGCGGCTCGACGGCCTCGATCACCCCCTCGTCCGAGCCCGACGGTGCCCAGCGCACCTGGTCGCCGACCACGCAGTCGCTCTTCTTGCCGCGCGGATGACAGACCAGGCGACGGCCGTCGGCGTCTTCGACGATGTAGTGCCGGCCATGGCCACGCACCACCAGACCGAGGTCCAGCGCGTTGAATTTGCTCATCCGGCCGTGGCCTCGGGCAGGGCACTCACTTGAGCGGCGCAGATGAAATCGTTGGGGGTCAGGCCTTGCGCCGAATGGGTGCTGAAGCTGACGGTGCAGGCATCGAAGCCGACCATCATCTCCGGATGATGGTCCTGCGCATGGGCGATCTCGGCCACCGCGTTGACGAAGGCCATGGTCTGGTAGAAGTTCTCAAAATCGAAGCGCCGCCCGATCACCTTGTGCTCGGTGTCGGCAGCCCAGCCGGGCGTCTGCGCCAGCCAGTCGGCCAGCTGTTCGAGCGGCAGGGCCTCGCGCTGGGGCGTGCATTGGGCAAGAAGAAGATTCATGGTCATGGGGTCTGCAGCGCGGCCAGGCGTTCGCTGGCCGGCGGGTGGGAGTAGTAAAAGCGCGCGTAGACCGGGTCCGGCGTCAAGGTGCCGGCATTGTCCTCGTGCAGCTTCAAGAGCGCGGCGGCCAGATCGGCGCCGCTGGCCTGGGCGCAGGCATAGGCATCGGCCTGGAACTCGTCCTTGCGCGACAGGCGGCTGGCCAGCGGCGTGAAGAAGAAGCCGAACACCGGCAGCACCAGCATGAAGAGCAGCAGGGCCAGCGCATCATTGGGCGCCGCCAGATTCGGCTGCACGCCGAAGGCCAGATAGAAGCCCAGCTGGCGCGACAGCCAGCCCAGCAGCGCAAAGCCGGCCAGGCTCAAGGCGAACATCAGGACCATGCGCTTGAGCACATGCTTGTGCTTGAAATGGCCCAGCTCATGGGCCAGCACCGCCTCGACCTCGGGACCGCTGAGGCGCTGCAGCAGCGTGTCGAAGAAGACCACGCGCTTGGCCGCGCCGATGCCGGTGAAATAGGCATTGCCATGGGCCGAGCGGCGGCTGCCGTCCATCACGAACAGACCCTTGGCCGCAAAGCCGCAGCGCTGCATCAGGCCCTCGACCCGGCTGCGGAGCCCCTCATCGGCCAGCGGCTCGAACTTGTTGAACAGCGGCGCGATCACGGTGGGGTAGAGCACCAGGATCAGCAGATTGAAGCCCATCCAGGCGCCCCAGGCCCACAACCACCACAGCCCGCCGGCCGCGCCCATCAGCCACAGGATCAGCGCCGCGATCGGCAGGCCGATCAGCGCGCCGACCAGCGCGCTCTTGGCGGCGTCGGCCAGATAGAGCCGCCAGCTCATGCGGTTGAAGCCGAAGCGCTGCTCGATGCGGAAGGTGTTGTAAAGCTCGAAGGGCAGGTCCAGCAGTGCGCCGATCACGCTGAAGGCCAGCAGCAGCGCCAGCTGGTAGGCCATGCCGCCCCAGTGTGGCGCCACCCATGCATAGACCCGCAGATTCAGCGCGTCCAGCCCGCCCAGCAGGGTCCAGCCCAGCAGCACGGCGGCATTGAAGGCCATCGCCAGCAGCCCGAAACGGCTGCGCGCCACCGTGTAGTCGGCGGCCTTTTGATGCGCGGCCAGCGGCACGGTGGCGGCAAAGGCGGCCGGCACCTGGTCGCGGTGCCGCATCACATGGCGCACCTGGCGGGTCGACAGCCAGAGCTTCAGCGCCAGCGACAGCAGCAGCGCGGCGGCAAAGATCAGGCTCAGCGCGGTCGGGTGAATGGGAGGGAGTTGGGACGGGAACATGGACTGAAGTGTAGGGCTGCGACAATATGCGCCGACAAAGACGAGGAATCCCAATGAGTGATATCGCCACCCTGGCCAGCCACGAACAAAACCTGATCTGGATCGATCTCGAGATGACCGGTCTCTACCCCGACCGCGACCGCATCATCGAGGTGGCCGTGGTCGTCACCGATGCCAATCTGACGACCCGCGTCGAGGGCCCGGTGTTCGCGATCCACCAGAGCGACGCGACGCTGGACGCGATGGACAACTGGAACAAGGGCACGCACGGCAAGAGCGGCCTGATCGACCGGGTCAAGGCCTCGACCGTCAGCGAAGAGCAGGCCGCTGCCGAGGTGATTGCCTTCCTGAAGCAGTATGTGCCGGCCGGCAAGTCGCCGATGTGCGGCAACAGCATCTGCCAGGACCGCCGCTTCCTGGCCAACTACATGCCCAGCCTGGAAGACTTCTTCCACTACCGCAATCTGGATGTGTCGACGCTGAAGGAGCTGGCGCGGCGCTGGAAGCCCGGCATCATCGAGGGCTTCAAGAAGGCCCAGGCGCACACCGCGCTGGCCGATATCCACGAGTCCATCGACGAACTGGTCTATTACCGTGAGCATCTGCTGAGCCTCTGAGAGCGCTCCGTGCTCTGGGCCGCTTTTGACTTCCCGCGCCACCCCTTGGCGCGAGAGGACGGCGAACGTCTGCGTGGCGCTTTTGACGCCCCGCCCGAGCGCTGGCTGCGCGCCGCCAGCGCGGCCGAACTGCCGGCGGTGCTGGACGCCGCCCATGCGGCCGCGCGCGCCGGCGCCTGGGTGCTGGGCGGCCTGCGCTACGAGGCGGCCGGCGCGCTTGACGGCGCGCTACAGACCCATGCGGCGGGTGGCCCGCTGGCCGAGTTCGCCGTGTACACCGAAGCGCCCCGGCCCTGGCCCGAGGCCGGCGCTGCGGGGCGACTCTGCGGCGACTGGCTGGACCGCCAGGACGACGCCCGCTCGCGTGCCGATATCGAGCGCATCCGCGAATGGATACGCAGCGGCGATTGCTACCAGGTCAATCTGACGACCCGCCTGAACGCCGCGCTGGCGGAGGGCGTTGATCTGGCTGACTTGTTCCTGGCCCTGCATGCGGCCCAGCCGGGCGGCTTCTCGCTGTTCCTGCGCGGCGCGAGCGGGCAGGGCGTGGCCAGTGTCTCGCCCGAGCTGTTCTTCGACTGGCGGCCGCTGCCCGATACCCGCCACACCTGGCTGCTCGGGGCCCAGCCGATGAAGGGCACGGCGCCGCGCGGCCATGACCGCGCCAGCGACGAGGCCGCGCAAGCCTATCTGCGCACCAGCGAGAAGGAACGCGCCGAGAACCTGATGATCGTCGACCTGCTGCGCAACGATCTGAGCCGGGTCGCGAGCCTGGGCTCGGTGCGGGTGCCGCGTCTGTTCGAGCTGCACGGTCTGCCGACCGTCTGGCAGATGACCTCGACGGTCACCGCCGTCAGCCGCCCGGGCCTGAAGCTGTCCGAGCTGTTTGCGGCACTGTTCCCCTGCGGCAGCGTCACCGGCGCGCCCAAGGTGCGGGCGATGCAGATCATTGCCGAGCTGGAGCCCGAGGCACGCGGCTGGTACTGCGGCGCGCTGGGCCTGCTGCAGCCGGGCGGGGCGGCCACCTTCAATGTGCCTATCCGCACGGTCGAGCAGCGGCCCGACGGCACCTTGCAATGCGGCATCGGCAGCGGCATCACGCTGGATTCGCAGCCGGCCGCCGAGGTGGCCGAGTGGCGCGCCAAGACCCGCTTCCTGCTGCGCGCCCAGCGCCCGATCGCGGCGCTCGAAACCCTGCTGCTGTCCGAGGGCGACTATCCCCGCCAGGCCGGCCATCTGGCCCGTCTGCAGCGAACGGCCCAGCACTTCGGCCTGCGGCTGTCGCAGGGCGCGGTGCGCGAGGCACTGGCCCGGCTGGCCGAGAGCCATGGCCAAGGCCAGTGGCGGGTGCGGCTGAGCAGCGATGCGCAGGGGCGTGTCGTCACCGAGATCGCCCCGCTGGCGCCGACAGCGCTGCCGGTGACGCTGGCCTTGGCGGCGTCGGCTATCACGACCGATGGCCCGGGCGCCGAATTCCTGCAGCACAAGACCACCCGCCGCGAGGCCTATGAGGCCTTTGCGGCGGTCAAGCCGGCCGAGGCCTTCGATATGCTGCTGTGGAATGCCGACGGCGAGCTCACCGAATGCACCTTCGGCAATATCGCGCTGCAGCTCGATGGCCGCTGGCTGACGCCGCGCCTGGCGGCCGGGCTGCTGCCCGGCGTGCTGCGCGAAGAACTGCTGCAGCAGGGCCGTCTGCATGAAGCCCGGCTGCTCAAGACCGATCTGGCCCGCGCCCAGGCGCTGGCTTTCTTCAACAGCTTGCGCGGCTGGTGCCCGGCGCGCATGCTCCGTCCCGATCACGATGGCAGCTCTGCCGTCCAACCCTGAACCTCATTCATAGCCATGGCCACGCCACCGAAGACGCGCCGCACCGCGAGCGCCGCCACCCCTGTTGTTGCCGAGACGGCGCCGGTTAAGAAGACGGCGGCAACCGCTGCCGGCAAGACAGCTGCCAAGAAGACCACCACAGCCGTGAAAACGGTTGAGAAAGCCGCAGCCATCGAGAAGAAGCCGGCTGCGAAGAAGACGCCGGCCGCGCCGGTCAAAACGGCCGGCAAAGCCGCGACCAAGACCGTGAAGGCGGTTGCGAAGGCGGCCGCTGAGAAGACGGTCAAGAAGGCCGAACCGGTGCCGGCGCCCGTTGCGGCCAAGAAGCCTGCGGCCAAGGCTGCGCCCGCAAAGAAAGCGGCCGCAAAGAAGGAACCGGCAAAAAAGGTCGCTGTCAAAAAGGCCGCCGTCAAGAAGGCCGCCGCAGTCGAGCCCGCGGTGAGCGCTCCGGCAAAAAAGGCTGCGCCAGCCAAGAAGGTCGCGGCGACGCCTGCGGCCAAAAAATCAGTGGCCAAGCCGCCCGTGGCGCCCGAGCCGGTCGTGGAGGCGATCAAGCCCGTCGCCAAGAAGAAGGCAGCGGCCAAGCCGGTGGCCCGCAAGCCTGCAGCGCCCGCGCCTGTTGCACCGCCGCCGGCCCTGCCGGCCCGCTTTGCATTGCATCGCCAAGGCCCCTGGTTCGGCAGCCCGCTGCAGGTCGAGCTGCTGGCCACCGGCCAGCGCTGGCAGGTGTTGCTGCGTGGCGGCGGGGTGTCGGCGGCCAGCTGCAGCTGCGCGGGCTATGCCCAGCACGGCAGCTGCGAGCATCTGGGCTTTGCGCTGCTGGCCCTCCAGGACGATGCCGAGGGCCAGGCCGCGCTGGTCGAGGGCTGGCAGACCGAGCACAGCGAGCTGTGGTTGCAGTACGGGCTGCGTCGCCAGCTGCACTGGCATGCCGGCCGCCACTGCCCGGCTGCGCTGCGCCAGGCCGCCGAGGCCTTGATCGCGCTGCCGCAGGATCAGCAGGGCGATGCCTTGCCGGGCCTGCTGGCACTGGCCGCCCAACATGGGCATGAGCTGCGTGTCGACGATGCGGTGTGGATTCAGCTGGCCGAGGGCCGCGACGCCCGCCAGCGCATGCTGCGCTTGGCCGAGGCCTATCAGCAAGGCATGGCCAGCCCAGACCTGCGCAGCCTCCTGAAACTGCCGCTGCCCCAGCATCAGCTGGAAGCCGCCCTGTTCGCGGCCTGTGCCGGCCGGGCCCTGGTGGCCGACGATCTGCAGCTGGGCATGCAGCCGACCGGTCTGGCTGCGGCCGAGCTGATGCAGCGCCATTTCGGCGTCGAACGTGTGCTGCTGCTGTGCGCCGAGTCGGCCCAGAGCCGCTGGCTCGCGGAGGCGCAGTCGCTGAGCATGCGCAGCGCGAGCCTGGTGTGGGGCGATGCCGCGCAGCGGGCCCAGCAATGGCAGGCGCCGGCCGAGATCAAGATCGCCGCCCTGGGCGCGCTCGAGCAAGACCTGGCCCCGCTGCAGGCCTGGGCGCCCGAGCTGGTCATCGTCGACGAGGCCCAGCGCCTGGGCGAGGGCGCGGTGGCCCGGCTGCAGCAGCTGCCGGAAGGTTTCCTGCTGTTGCTGGCCAGCCAGCTGCCGCAGGAGCAGCCAGCCACCCTGCTGCGCTTGGTCGAGCTGCTCGACCACAACCGCAGCGGTGCGCTGGCGGCCCTGCATGAGCGTCATCTGCGCCACGATGCCCAGGGTCAGCTGCTGGCCCTGGCCGCACCGGCTCGGCTGGCGCAAAGCCTGGAGCGGGTGATGCTCAGCCGTGCCGGCAGCGAGCTGGCGTTGCCGCCGGCGCTGGTGCAGCTGCGGGCCCAGCCCTTGAGTGCGCAGCAGCAAGGCTTGCAGGCCGCGCTGCTGGCGCCGCTGCGTCGCAGCGTCGCGCGCTGGCAGCGCAGTGCCTATCTGGCCGATGCGGAGCAGCTCCAGCTGCTGCGCGGCTTGCAGGCGCTGCGCCGTCTGGCGATCAGCCCGGCGCTGGCCGACGCGGCCGCCGAGGGGCCGGCGCCGCGTCTGGAGGCGGTGCTGGCGCTGGCGCGCGAACTGTTGGCCGGGGCGGTGAGCAAGCTGGTGGTCTGCAGCCAGTGGGATGATGGTCTGGCCCTGCTGGCCGCGCGGCTGCAGGCCGCCGGTCTGCCCTGTGTGCAGCTGTCGGCCGCCACCGGCCTGGCCGAACGCCGCTCGCAGGCGGCGCGCTGGCGCGAGGACTCACGCAGCCCGCTGCTGCTGTGCAGCGATGCGGCCGGCGCCGGCCTGGATCTGCGCGTGAGCGGCGTCGGCCTGATCAGTCTGGAACTGCCTTGGGGCGAGGCCTTGCTGGAGCAGCGCCTGGGCCTGGTGGCCGGCGAGGAGACCCATGGCCTGCCGCTGCTGCAGCTGCTCGCCCAGGGCGGCATCGAGAGCGCGATGCTGGCGCTGCAGGACAGCTGGCCGGAAATGCCGGCCTGCGGTCTGGACGGCGACCTCAGCCTGCAGCTGCTCGGTGGCGAGGCCTTGCAGCGCTTCATGCAGGCGCTGGTGGCCTTGATCGAGCTGATGTGATGGCGCGGGGCGGCGTGTGATCTTCACGCGAACCGCCGCCCCGCCAACAAATAGTCAAGCCGCGCTTGCTAGTATTTTCCCTAGCGTGCTATAGTCGCGGCTTCGTTGCAGCGCTGTCTGCAACGGTTCGTTCGTCTCCTCTGACCACGTTCAGGCCGTATCCGGTGATCGCCACCGGGCTTCATGCGACGCGCTGAGCACCCTTCGGGTTCGGTCGGCGGCGATGCCGTCGCTATGACTGTTCCCCGGCGCCGCACCAGGCCTGGCTCATTTCTTGTTGAGCCGCGCGAAAAAAAGGTGTGCGACGCGAGCTTTCTCCCAGCGACTTTACTGGCTTGACCGCGCCCTATTGATTTGGCGCGGCAGGCGCGTGCTGTTGTCCCGCCAAGACCGGGGCAGGGCACGGCTTTGTTGAAAGAAGATATGAGCTTTGAAAATCTAGGCCTGCACGAGTCCCTGTTGCGCGCCGTGAAAGACTCCGGCTACGAAACCGCGACCGAAGTGCAAGCCCAGGCGATCCCGCCGGGCCTCAACGGCCAGGACCTGATGGTGTCCTCGCGCACCGGCTCGGGCAAGACCGCCTCCTTCATCCTGCCGGCGCTGCAGAAGATCCTGGACACCCGCGGTGACAACAACACCCGCCGTGAAAAGGGCAAGATCTTCGGCCCCCGCATCCTGGTGCTGACCCCGACCCGCGAACTGGCCATGCAAGTGGCCAAGGCCGCCCAGACCTACGGCCGCCATGTGCCGGGCCTGAAGCTGTCGACCGTGCTGGGCGGCATGCCTTACGCGCTGCAGATCAAGCAGCTGTCCGGCCCGCTGGACATCCTGATCGCCACCCCCGGCCGTCTGCTGGACCATCTGCAGTCCGGCAAGGCCGTGCTCGACAATGTCGAGATGCTGGTGCTCGACGAAGCCGACCGCATGCTGGACATGGGCTTCATCGACGACATCAAGGTGATCGCCGAGCGCATCCCGGCGGCCCGCCAGACCGTGATGTACAGCGCCACCTTCGCCGGCCACGTCGGCCGCCTGGCCCATGACCTGCTGCGTGACCCGCTGCGCGTCGATGTCGCCTCGCACACCGACACCCACGAGAACATCACCCAGCGCCTGCACTGGGCCGACAACAACAACCACAAGGATCAGCTGCTGGAGGCCATCCTGGCCGAGCCCGAGCTGGACCAGGCCGTGGTGTTCACCTCGACCCAGCGCGACGCCGACTGGCTGGCCGAGCGCCTGCAGGAGATCGGCCACTCGGTCGCGCCGCTGCACGGCGGCATGCCGCAAGGCCGTCGCAACCGCGTGCTGATGGCGCTGCGCCGTCGCGAAGTGCGCGTGCTGGTGGCCACCGATGTCGCCGCCCGCGGCATCGACGTGCCGACCATCACCCACGTGATCAACTACGGTCTGCCGATGAAGGCTGAGGACTATGTGCACCGCATCGGCCGTACCGGCCGTGCCGGCCGCGCCGGCCTGGCCGTGACGCTGGCCGTGCGTGACGATGTGTCGATGATCCGCCGCATTCAGCAGTTCACGACCCAGACCATCCCGGTGGCGCAGATCGCCGGCCTGGAGCCGAAGACGCAAGAACCGCGCATCTTCCCGCCGCGTCCGGCCGGTGCCGGTGGTGGTTTCGAGGACCGTGGCGCCCGCCCGGCCTGGGGCAACAAGTTCGGTGGCGGCGGCAAGACCTTTGGTGGTGGCAAGCCCTTCCATCGTGACGGCCCCAAGCCCTCGTTCGCCCGTGAAGGCGGCAAGCCCTTCCAGCACCGCGATGCGGCCCCGCGTTCGGAAGGCTTCGAGCCGCGCGGCGAGTTCCGTGGCAACAATGCCGACCGCAACTTCGCTCCGCGTGGCGACCGCCCGAGCTATGGCGACAAGCCGGCCTTTGGCGGCAAGCCCAGCTTCGGCAACAAGCCGAACTTCACCGCCCGCGACTTTGCCCCCCGTAGCGGTGGCAATTTCGAGCCGCGTGGTGGCGCCGGCTTCAGTGAGCGTCCCTCCTTCGGTGGCGATCGCCGCGGTCCCGGCGGCCCGGGTGCCAAGCGCAACGGCCCGCCGGCCGGCGCACCGCGCCGCAGCGGTTTTGGCCGCTGAACGGAGCTAGACTCCCGCAAGGCAAGAGCCCGCGTCAGCGGGCTTTTTTAATGACAGCGTGATGCGAGCGAACGGAAAACTGATCCAGTGGGACGACGCCAAGGGCTATGGCTTCATCGCCCCGGACGCCGGGGGGGCCAAGCTCTTCGTCCATATCAAGGCCTTTGGGCTGCGCGCACGCCGGCCGTTTGTTGGCGAACGCCTGAGCTATCAGCCGGGCGAGGACGCCCAGGGCAAGCCGCGCGCGCTGAAGGTGCAAAGCCTGGAGCCCAAGCCGGCGGCCCCGGCCGGACCGACCGCGCTGGAGCGCGAGCGCTCGCGGCGCGAGGCCCGGCGTGGCCTGAGCCTGTGGCTGGTGCCGGGCTTTGCGGCGCTGGTGCTGATCTGCCAGCTGGCCTTCGAGCTGCCGCGTGCGCTGTGGGGTGCCTATCTGGCGATGAGCCTGGCGACCTTCATCGTCTACGCCGGCGACAAGCGGGCCGCGCGCCTGAACCAGTGGCGGGTTGCCGAGGGCACGCTGCATGGCCTGGCCCTGGCCTGCGGCTGGCCCGGTGCGCTGCTGGCCCAGCACATCCTGCGCCACAAATCCAACAAGCCGGAGTTCCTACGCCTGTTCTGGCTGACGGTGATCGTCAATGTGCTGGGCTTTGTGCTGATCTTCACGCCGCTTAGCGGGCAGTTACTGGTTCTCTTCAATGTCTGAGATTGTTCTGCGCCCGCTGTCGGCGGCCGATGTGCCGTCGGTGCTGGCCCTGCAGGCGCAGTGCTATGGCGCCGATTTTCTGGAAGATGCGCAGGCCTTCGCGGCCAAGCTGCGCGCCGCCGAGCCTTACCGGACCTGCTGGATGGCCTGGCGCGGCGAGCAGCCACTGGCCTATCTGGTGGGCCTGCCGCTGTGCCATGACAGCCTGCCGGCGCTGAATGCGCAAAGCCTGCAGCTGCCGGCCGAGCCGCGCCTGCTGTATCTGCACGACCTGGCCGTGGCGCCGGCCGGCCGCTCGCTGGGGCTGGCGCGCCGCCTGGTCGAGCATCTGGAGCGCCGGGCCGGCGATCTGGGCCTGAAGACCCTGGGCCTGGTGGCCGTGCAGGGGGCCGAGACCTTCTGGCAGCGCCAGGGTTATGCCTCGCTGCAGCAGCTCTCGGCCACGCTGGCCGCCAAGCTGGCCAGCTTCGGGCCCGAGGCCCGCTTCATGCAGCGCTCGCTGGCCTGAGCCCGGCTTCAGCCGGGCAGGGCGCCGAAGCGGAAGCTCGAGGCGGTGACGCCGCCCATGAAGGCGCTCTCGTGATAGATCAGCGCGCCGGCTTCTTGCTCGGCGGCGCCGACCGCCACCATCAGCGGGATCAGGTGATCCTCGCGCGGATGGGCCTGGCGGGCCGCCGGCGCCGCGCTCCACTGCGTCAGCAGCGCGCTGCGCTCGGCCGGCGGGGTCTGCAACAGGGTCTGCTGCAGCCAGGCGTCGAACTGGCCCGAGGCCGTCCTGGCCGCCGGGCCGAAGGCGCGCAGATTGTGATAGCTCAGCCCGCTGCCGATGATCAGCACGCCCTCGTCGCGCAGCGGCGCCAGCGCCCGGCCCAGCGCCAGATGGATGGCCGGGTCGTAGCCCTGCAGCATGGACAGCTGCACCACGGGCACGCCGGCCTCGGGGTACATCGGGAACAGGGTCGTGAACGCGCCATGGTCGAAGCCGCGCTGCGCGTCCAGCGCGCTGGGCAGGCCGGCCTGCTCGATCAAGGCCTTGACCTGCCTGGCCAGCGCCGGGTCGCCCGGTGCCGGGTAGCGGATCGAATAGGTGTGCGCCGGGAAGCCGCCGTAGTCATAGACCATGGTCGGCCGCTCGGCCGCCATCAGGCTGAACTGCTGCGCCTCCCAGTGCCCGGAGATCATCAGCACCGCGCGAGGCTTGCTGCCCAGCTCGGCCGGGATGGCCTTCAGCGAGGCCTCCAGCTGATGGAAGTTCTCGCGGAAGGGGCCGTCCATATAGGGCCAGGGGCCGCCGCCATGGGACAGGAAGTAGGTGGGAAGTCGGGTTGAGGCCATGGCTTCAGTGTGGGCCTTGCGGCGGCGCCGGAGGCTGGCGGCGATTGATCACAGCGTTCAAAAAATCCAAAGCCGTGGCATGGGTTTTGCACAAGCTTGTGACAGTCATCACCAACCCGGAGTCCATTGCATGCAACGCCGCCCCTTTTTGCACACCAGCCTGGCCCTCGCGACACTTTTTGGTGCATTGTCGGCCCAGGCGCAGACCGCGCTGGACGGCATCCTGGCCAAGAAGCAGATCAATATCGCGGTCCCGACCGACTACCCGCCCTACGGCTTCGTCGGCACCGATATGGCGCCGCAAGGCCTGGACATCGAGATGGCCCGGCTGATCGCCGCCAAGCTGGGCGTCAAGCTCGAGCTGGTGCCGGTCACCAGCGCCAATCGCATTCCCTATCTGCAGACCAAGAAGGCCGATCTGGTGATCTCGACCCTGGGCAAGAACCCGGAGCGCGAGAAGGTGATCAATTTCAGCGCCGCCTATGCGCCCTTCTACCAGGCCGTGTTCGGCCCCAAGGCCATGGCGGTCAAGAGCTGGGAGGATCTGGCCGGCAAGACCGTCGCGGTGACGCGCGGCGCGATGGAAGACCAGGAGCTGGGCAAGGTGGCGCCGGCCAGCCTGCAGATCAAGCGCTTCGAGGACAATAACGCGACGGTGGCCGCCTATGTGGCCGGCCAGACCCAGCTGATCGCGACCAGCGCCTCGGCCGCCGGTCTGATGGCGCAGCGCAATCCGCAGCTGGGCGCCGAGTACAAGCTGCTGCTCAAGGACAGCCCCTGCTTCATCGGCGTGGCCAAGGGCGAGGACGCCTTGCTGGCGAAGGTCAACGAGATCATCGCGACGGCCAAGAAGGACGGCAGCATCGAGGCCCTGTCCAAGAAGTGGCTGGGCCGTGGCGCCGGTGATCTGCCGCTGTGATCACGTTTGACTTCCTGGCCGTGCTGGCCGAATGGCGGCTGCTGCTGACCGGGGTGGCCTGGACCCTGGGCCTGACCACGATCGCGGCGCTGCTGGGCGTGGGTCTGGGCGTGGCCTGCGCCTGGGCGCGGCTGGACGGGCCGGCGCCGCTGCGCTGGCTGGCGACCGGCTATGTGGAGGCGATCCGCAACACGCCCTTCATCGTCCAGCTCTTCTTTGTGTTCTTCGGCCTGCCGGCGATGGGCGTCAAGCTGACGCCGGAGACCGCCTCGGTGATCGCGATGGTGGTCAATCTGGGCGCCTACGCCGGCGAGATCGTGCGCGGCGGCATCGCGTCGACCTCGCGCGGTCAGACCGAGGCCGGGCTGAGCCTGGCGCTGAGCCGGGCCCAGGTCTTCCTCCATGTGCTGCTCCCGCCGGCGCTGCGCCGGGTCTGGCCCTCGATGGTGAGCCAGATCATCATCGTGATGCTGGGCTCGGCCGTCTGCGGCCAGATCGCCACCGAGGAGCTGAGCTACGCCGCCAACCTGATCCAGAGCCGCAACTTCCGCGCCTTCGAGTCCTTCATCGTCGCCACCGCCATCTATCTGCTGCTGGCCATCGCGCTGCGCAGCCTGCTGAACTGGCTGGGGCCACGTTTCCTTTTTGGAGGACATCGCCGTGGTTGAGTTCAGTCTGTGGGACATCGTCCGCAATCTGCTGATGGCCTTGCGCTGGACCGTCGTGCTGTCGCTGATTGCCTTTGTCGGCGGCGGCCTGGTGGGCCTGGCGCTGCTGGTGGCGCGCACCGCGCGCTGGCCCGGCGCCCAGGCCCTGGTGGGCGGCTATGTGCAGCTGTTCCAGGGCACGCCCTTGCTGATGCAGCTCTTCCTGGCCTATTTCGGCATGGCGCTGCTGGGCTTCGAGACCTCGGTCTGGACGGCTGCCGCGCTGGCGCTGACGCTTTACACCAGCGCCTTCCTGGCCGAGATCTGGCAGGGCTGCGTGCGTGCCGTGCCCAAGGGGCAGTGGGAGGCGGCGCAAAGCCTGGCGATGAGCTTTGGCGAGCAGCTGCGCCACATCGTGCTGCCGCAGGCCGGCCGCATGGCGATCGCGCCGACGGTGGGCTTTCTGGTCCAGGTCATCAAGGGCACGGCGCTGGCCTCGGTGATCGGCTTTGTCGAGCTGACCAAGGCCGGCACGATGATCAGCAATGCCACCTTCCAGCCCTTTCTGGTCTACAGCTGCGTCGCGCTGATGTACTTCTCGCTGTGTTTCCCGGTGAGCTTCTATGCCCGCTCGCTGGAGAGGAAATTGAATGTCAACAAGCACTGATCACACCCCCGCCGCCAGCATCCGCGCGCTGCGCAAGTCCTACGGCGCCAACGAGGTACTCAAGGGCATCGATCTGGAGGTCGAGCCCGGCGAGGTGATCGCCATCATCGGCAAGAGCGGCTCGGGCAAGAGCACGCTGCTGCGCTGTGTCAACGGGCTGGAGGAGTTCCAGCAGGGCGAGCTGCTGGTCGACGGCCTGCCGCTGTTGCATGGCAATGCGCGCGCGATGCGCGAGCTGCGCCAGCATGTGGGCATGATCTTTCAGAGCTTCAATCTGTTCCCGCATCTCAGCGTGGGCCGCAATGTGATGCTGGCGCCCAGCCTGGTCAAGAAGCAGGGCACGGCCGAGGGCGAGCGTCAGGCCCGCCAGCTGCTGGAGCGGGTCGGCCTGGCCGAGAAGTTCGAGGCCTTCCCGGACCAGCTCTCCGGTGGCCAGCAGCAGCGTGTCGCGATTGCGCGCGCGCTGGCGATGCAGCCCAGCATCCTCTTGTGCGACGAGATCACCTCGGCGCTGGACCCGGAGCTGGTCGGCGAGGTGCTGCGCGTGGTCGAGAGCCTGGCCGACGAGGGCATGACTTTGCTGATGGTCACGCACGAGATGAACTTCGCGCGCAAGGTGGCCGATCGCGTGGTCTTCATGCATGCCGGCCGCATCCACGAGATGGGACCGCCCGAGGCGATCTTCGGTGCGCCGCAAACGCCCGAGCTCAAGCAGTTCCTGTCGGCGCTGCACTGAAGCGTTGCGCGGGCGCCGCAGCCGGGCGGCCGGGCTGCGACATTGGTCACGCAAGTGCGGCTTGCGGCGAGTAGCGCCGAGTTTGTGACGAGTTGTCACAGCCATGTGATCTGCTCTGCCTAGCATCCCGGGCTTGTGCTTCTCTGCGCCCGCCATGCCCGACGCCGCTGCCGCCTCCTATCTGCAAGACTGCCGCCCCAGATTCCGCCAGCCCAGTGCCGGCGATCTGTGCATCGACGTGCCGGCCATTGGCACCGATCAGAACAACGAGCAGGTGATGGAGGTGTTCACCCGGCACCGCGAGCTGATGAGCTTGCCGGTGGTGGAGGGCGGTCAGCCGATCGGGCTGATCAACCGCAATATCTTTCTCTCGCAGATGAGCAAGCCCTTTCATCGGGAGCTCTACAACCGCAAGAGCTGCATCGCCTTCATGGACAAGGAGCCGCTGGTGGTGGACGCCGGCATGGCCATCGAGGAGCTGACCCAGCGTGCCGTGGCCTTCGGCGAGAAGGCGCTGACCGACGGCTTCATCATCACCCGCGACGGCGTTTTCGCCGGGGTCGGCCAGGGCCTGCCGCTGATGCGCGTGGTCGCCGATATGCAGGAGGCGCGCAACCGCCAGATCATGCACAGCATCGAGTACGCCAGCGTGATCCAGCGCTCGATGCTGCGCACCTCGCGCGAGGCCCTGGCCCAGACCCGGCTGGACGCCGACCTGGTGTGGGAGCCGCGCGATGTGGTGGGCGGAGATTTCTACCAGTTCAGCGCGATGCCCGAAGGCTGGTTCGCGACCGTGGCCGACTGCACCGGCCACGGCGTGCCCGGTGCCTTCATGACCTTGATCGCCTCGATCACGCTGTCCAAGGCGATCGAGCAGCATGGCCCGCGCGACCCGGCGCGGCTGCTGGCCAGCGTCAACCGCAGCATCAAGCAGATGCTGGGCCAGATGGACGGCCAGGATGAGACGCCCGGCTCGGATGACGGCATGGACGCGGCCTGCTTCTGGTTCGACGCCGGCACGCGCAGCCTGCATTTCGCCGGTGCCAAGACCGCGCTGTTCCTGCTGAACCCGGGCCAGGCCGGCGTCGAGATGATCGATGGCGAGCGCAAGGGCGTCGGCTATGTGGACAGCGATATCGACTTCGCCTGGACCAACCGCTGCGTGCCGCTGCAGCCCGGCAGCCTGGTCTTCGTCACCACCGACGGCCTGATCGACCAGATCGGCGGCCCCAAGGCCATCGCCTTCGGCAAGCGCCGCATCCGCGAGCTGCTGCTGGCGCAGCGCGAACGGCCCGCTGCCGACATCAACCGTGCGCTGCTGGACGCGCTGCAGGCCTGGCAAGGCCCGCACCACCGCCGCGACGACCTCAGCTTCTTCTGTTTCCGCGTCTAGGAGTCCTTGTCATCATGTCTTCCCCCGCTCCCATCGTGCAAGAGTACGGAGCCTTCTTCGACCTGGCGCAGCGCCACCGGGTGATCTTCTACTACGTCGGCTACTTCTCGCAGAACATCATCGCGGCGATGGCCGAGGCGGTGAAGCTGCAGCTGGAGGTCAGCGGCGTCGATGGGCCGACACGGCGCAAGCTGTTCTCCTCCTTCATCGAGATGGCGCAGAACATCATCCACTACTCGGCCGACGCGCTGACCCCCGGCAGCCAGACCGAGCGCGAGCTGCGCCACGGCTCGGTCTGCATCAGCGAGCGCGACGGCCGCTACCTGCTGCTGTGCGCCAACCCGGTCGAGGCCGGCGTGGCCGAGGCGCTGCGCGAGAAGCTGGAGCGCCTGCGCAGCATGACCCTGGACGAGATCAAGAAGGCCTACCGCGACGGCCTGCGCGCCGAGACGCCCGAGGGCAGCAAGGGCGCGGGCATGGGTTTCCTGACCATGGCACGCGATGCCAGCGAGCCGCTGGCCTTCAGCATCGAAGCCCTGGACGAGCGGCCCGACACCCTGGTCCTCTCCCTGCGGGCGGTCATCTGATGCCCGCTTCCATTCCCCACCACGAGAACCCAGGCATGGAGAACACCCTCTATATCGCCGCCAGCCCCAGCTCGCCCGAGGTGGACTTCCGCTTCGACGAGGGCGTGCTGAGCCTGCGCGGCGAGTCCTATCCCGAGAACGCGGCCGCCTTCTACGGCGACATCATCCGCCAGCTGCGCGCCTACCTGGGCTCCTGCAAGCAGCGCACCATCACCGTCAATATCGCGCTGGCCTACTTCAACAGCTCCAGCACCAAGATGCTGTTCAACATCATCGAGGCGCTGGCCGAAGCGGTGGAGGCCGGCGGCAACCGGGTGACTCTGCACTGGTTCCACGACGCCGAGGACGACACCATCCACGAATTCGGCCAGGAACTGGTCGATGACTTCCCGGCCATCGCGTTCGTGATGCAGCCGGTGGGCACGGTGTGAACGCGCGTCAGCAGCTGGGCGCGACGACGATGATGTACCGCATGCCGCAGCCCGAGGACGATCTGTTCGAGCTGGAGATCCGCGCGCTGGCGGCGGCCCGCGATGCCTATGCCGACGAGCGGGCCTGGCACCACCAGGCCCTGGGCGAGCTGATCCTGGCCTATGAGCGGCTGCTGCGCGAGACGCGCCGGCTGGTGCGCCGCAGCGACCGCGAGGAGCTGGAGATGAACCGGCTCAACCAGCGCCTGCATGAGCTGGCCGGCGAGCTGGAGTACCGCGCCACCCACGACTCGCTGACCGGTGTGCTGAATCGCGCGGCCATCATCGAGCGCGCCAACCGCTATCTGACACAGCATGGTGTGGCGCTGATCGTGCTGGACATCGACCACTTCAAGCGCGTCAACGACGGCTTTGGCCACCCGACCGGCGATGCGGTGCTGCGCGGCGTGGTCGCCTGTCTGCAGGCCGAGGTGCCGCCCGGTGCCGATATCGGCCGGGTCGGCGGCGAGGAGTTCACGGTGCTGCTGCGCGATGATGGCTGCGAGGCGGCGGTCGCGCTGGCCGAGCGTCTGCGCCGCAAGGTGGCCGGCCACGACTTCGGCCTGCCGGGTGGCCATGCGGTGAGTGCCAGTTTCGGCGTGGCCTGTCTGCCGCGCGGCAGCAGCTTCGATGCCGCCTATGGCCAGGCCGATGAGGCGCTCTACGAAGCCAAGCGCAGCGGCCGCAACCGGGTCGTGAGCGCGAGCGCGATCACGCGGGAGCCGAGCTGACGGCCTTTATGGCTGACCCGCGATCAGCGCCGCCTCGCTATCGTCCTTCAGCGCGATGCCGCTGAGGCCGCGCCGCAGCGAGGCCTGGATCAGCCAGGCCAGGCGCTGAGCCGCCAGCGCCGGCGCCAGACCCGCCGGGCGGATATTGCTGACGCAGTTGCGCTGCGCGTCGTGGCGGCCGACCGCTGGCCCATGGGTCAGATAGGCGCCCAGGCTGTCGGGCGAGCTCAGGCCCGGCCGCTCGCCGATCAGCACCAGCACCAGTTTGGCCTGCAGCAGCGCGCCGATCTCGTCGCCCAGCGCGACACGGGCCTGCAGGGCCAGCACCGGGGGCGCGATGCTCAGCCGCTGCGCCAGGGCCTCGCGCAGCGCCCGCAGCAGCGGGCGGGCATGGGCTTGCAGCGCGGCCGCCGACAGACCATCGCCCAGCATCAGGGCCAGCTCGACCGACGCGTCGGCGCGTGCATGCAGCGCGGCGGCATCGGCCGCGTCGAGCCGGCGGCCCAGATCGGGCCGGCGCAGATACTCGGCGCGTGTGCCGGCGCGGCTGTGCACGAGCAGCGGCGCGGGCCAGCCATCCTCGATCAGACCGGCCCGCAGCACGGCCTCGTCCAGCGGCAGATGCACGGCATCGCGGGCCTGGGCATGGTCGGCCGCGAAGCGCAGCCAGTCGGCGGTGCGCTGGCTGCTGCCGCTGCGGCCCAGCGCGATGCGGGCCGGCGTGTGGCGGCGCAGCTCGGCCCAGGGCTCGTCGTCCCCGTTCATGCCCAGCCCTGTGGAGGCATCAGGCGCGGGTGCGCGGTCGGCGCCAGCAGCGCGCCGTCGCTGCCGCTGATGCCCATGCGCTGCAGCCAGGCCTCGAACTCCGGCGCGCGCTTGAGCCCGAGCAGGCGGCGCAGGAACAGGGCGTCGTGGAAGGAGCTGCTCTGGTAGTTCAGCATCACATCGTCGGCGCCTGGCACGCCCATGATGAAGTTCACACCGGCACTGGCCAGCAGCACCAGCAGATTGTCCATATCGTCCTGGTCGGCCTCGGCATGGTTGGTGTAGCAGATGTCGCAGCCCATGGGCAGGCCCAGCAGCTTGCCGCAGCAATGGTCCTCCAGGCCGGCGCGGATGATCTGCTTGCCATCAAACAGGTACTCGGGCCCGATGAAGCCGACCACGGTGTTGACCAGGAGCGGCCGGTAGCGCCGTGCCAGCCCGTAGGCGCGGGTCTCCAGCGTCTGCTGGTCGACGCCGTGATGGGCCGCGGCAGACAGCGCGCTGCCCTGGCCGGTCTCGAAGTACATCAGGTTGTCGCCGACCGTGCCGCGCGCCAGCGCGCGGGCGGCTGCATGGGCCTCGTCGAGCAGGGCGATGTCGACGCCAAAGCTGCGGTTGCAGGCCTCGCTGCCGCCGATCGACTGGAACACCAGATCCACCGGCGCGCCCAGCGTGATCGCCTGCAGCGTGTTGCTGACATGGCTCAACACACAGCTCTGGGTGGGGATCTGGTGGCGCTGGATCAGCTCGTCGAGCTGGTGCAGCAGCCGGCACAGCGCCGGCACGCTGTCGGCGGCCGGATTGATGCCTATCACCGCATCGCCGGCGCCGTGCATCAGCCCGTCGAGGATGCTGGCGGCAATGCCGGCGGGGCTGTCGGTCGGGTGGTTGGGCTGCAGCCGCACCGCCAGATGGCCGGGCAGGCCCAGGGTCGAGCGAAAGCGGGTGACGACCCGGCAGCGGCTGGCCACCAGGATCAGGTCCTGGTTGCGCATCAGCTTGCTGACCGCCGCGACCATCTCGGGCGTCAGTCCCGGGGCCAGGGCCGCCAGCACCTCGGGCGTGGCGGCGTCGGACAGCAGCCAGTCGCGCAGGCCGCCGACCGTCAGATGGGCGATGGGGGCCAGCGCGGCCGCGTCGTGGCCGTCGATGATCAGCCGGCTCAGCTGGTCCTGTTCATAGGGGATCACGGCTTCGCTGAGGAAGCGTGTCAAGGGCAGGTCGGCCAGCGCAAAGCGGGCGGCGACCCGTTCGCGGGCGCTCTCGGCGGCGATGCCGGCCAGCTGGTCGCCCGAGCGCTCCGGCGAGGCCTTGGCCAGCAGCTCGCGCAGATCGGCGAAGCGGTAGCTGGCGGTGCCGACCATGGCGCCGTAGGCCATGGTTCAAGCCTCCAGTGGCCCGGAGGCGGCAGGGCGGGGCAACGGGCTGCGCATGCAGCCAGTCTAGCGCCGCCCTTGTCGCTTCAGGACCAGTTGCCGTTGTTGGCGCGGCGCAGCGCGGCCGACAGCTCGGGACGGGTGATCTCGGTGCTCTTGATCAGCTCTTCGATGGTCTGGCGACCGCGGGCTTCGCCGATGGCGCTCAGGAAGCGCCACACCGCCGATCCGGCCGCGATCAGGCGGGCACCGGAAGCCTGGGCGCTGTGGGCGCGGGCGACGTCGGACGGCATCACATGAAGCGGCAGGTTGAGGCTGGTGGTGGACATGGTGTTTCCCTTCTTGCGTATGGAGGGAGCACAAGCGCTCCGTATCCATGGAGCGAATATTGCGGTTTTTACGTAGAGGCCGCCAATTGCGAATCCGAATCGCGGTATCACTGGCGCGAATGGCCCGTGATGGATTTAGCATCCGGACATGTCGAATCCACGCCCCCTGAACTTCCGCACCCTCGATCTGAACCTGTTGCGGGTATTCGATGTGGTGATGGAGGAGCGCAATGTGACCCGGGCCGCCGCCCGGCTGGCCATCACCCAGCCGGCGGTCAGCAATGCGCTGCGCCGGCTGCGCGAGGCCACCAACGAGGAGCTGTTCATCCCGACCTCCTCGGGCATGGTGCCGACCGAGCATGCCGAGGTGCTATGGCCCATCGTGCGCACCGCGCTGGGCCATCTGCAGCGCGCCTTCGAACCCCAGGCCTTCGACCCCCGCGAGCCGGGCAGCGCCTTCACCTTGGCGATGGCCGACGCGACGGCCGCGCTGTTCGTGCCGGCCCTGGCCAAGCGCTTCCAGCGCGAGGGCATCCGGGTGGCGCTGCGCATCGTGCCGCTGACCTCGCGCGACCCGCGCGAGATGCTGGAGCAGGGCCGGGCCGATGTGGCGGTCGGTTTCTTCCCCGAGCTGCCGGGCCTGCTGGCGGCCCAGGGCGAGGCCGAGCTGATACGGCTGGCGCCGCTGTATGCGACCGAGTACCTCTGCGTGATGCGCGGGGACCACCCGCTGGCCGCGCCGGGCGCGCTGACCCTGGACGCCTATTGCCAGGCCCAGCATCTGCGCGTCAGCTTCGCCGGCCGCGCGCGCGGCTTTGTCGACGACGCGCTGGCCCTGATCGGCCGCGAGCGCGAGGTCGTGATGACGGTCAACAGCTATTTCACCGCCGGCCTGACGGTGCGCCAGAGCGATCTGCTGACCGTGCTGCCCAGCAGCTTTGTGCCGGCCGCCGGCTTCTCGCCCCAGCTGGCCAGCCGCGAGCTGCCCTTCGAGCTGGTCGGCATCGCGATCGGCCAGGTTCTGGCATGCGCGCCACGAGCTGGACCCCGGCCAGCGCTGGCTGCGCGAGCTGCTCAATGCGGCGGCGCAGGAGATTGCACAGGCGGCGCCAGGCCCTGGCATAGCGCTTCGAAGGTGAGCTTGCAGGCCGGGCTCGCGCGCAGGTCCTCGTGCATCGCGACCCAGGTCTCCAGCACAAAAGACAGCTGATCGGGCAGCAGCCGCTGCAGCGCCGGCTCGCGCCGGGCCAGTGCCACCTGACAGATGCCGATGCCGGCACCGGCCCGTATCAGCGCCAGCTGGGCCAGATCGTTGTCGCTGCGCAGCCGGAAGGCCTCGCGCTGCCAGGGAATGCCGATGCTTTTGCGGGCCGCGCGCACAAAGGGCGTCTCGACATCGAAACCGATCAGCCGGTGCCGGGCCAGCTCGGCCAGCGAGCCCGGTGTGCCCTGGGCGTCCAGATAGCGCGGATGGGCATGCAGGCCCAACTCCACCGGGGCGACCCGGCGCGCGATCAGCTGGGCCTGCTGCGGTGCGGTCATGCGCACCGCGATATCGGCCTCGCGCTGCAGCAGGTCCTGCAGCTGGTTGCTCAGCAGCAGCTCGATGGTCAGCGCCGGGTGCTGCGTCTGCAGCCGCGCCAGTATCGGCGGCAGCACCTCGACACCCATCACCTCGCTGGCCGTGATGCGCACCGTGCCCTGGATGCCGCCTTCCACCCCCTGGCTGGCCGCCGCGCGCTGCAGCGCCGCCGCATGGCTGCTCATCGCCTCGGCATGGGGCCGCAGCGCCAGCGCCGCCTCGGTGGGCTGCAGGCCCAGCTGCGAGCGGGTGAACAGCGGCAGGCCCAGGGCTTTTTCCAGCGCCTCGACGTGCCGGCCGACGGTGGGCTGGGCGATGCCCAGCGCCCGTGCCGCGCCCGACAGCGAGCCCTGCTGCAGCACGCTCAGATAAGTCCGGTAGAGCTCCCAGCCAATCTCTTGATCCATACATAAATGTATAGCCGCTCGCTTGTGTTCGCTAATTCCATTAAAGCGCAGGGCCGCCGAGACTGTGGCCATCGCAACAGGTTTTCAGGAGATGGGCATGGCAAAGAGCAGGAACGACAACACGGTGCTGGTGCTGGGTGCCAGCGGTGGCATCGGCGGCGAGGTCGCACGCCAGCTGCGCAACCGGGGCTGGCAGGTGCGGGCGCTGCAGCGCGGTGCGGCCCAGGCCACCGAGCAGCGCGATGGCATCACCTGGCTGCGCGGCGATGCGATGAAGCGCGAGGACGTGATGGCCGCCGCGCAGGGCTGCGCGGTGATCGTCCATGCGGTCAATCCGCCCGGTTACCGCCGCTGGGCCGAGCTGGTGCTGCCGATGCTGGACAACACCATCGCCGCCGCCCAGGCCCAGGGCGCCACCATCGTGCTGCCGGGCACCGTCTACAACTACGGCCCTGATGCCTTCCCGCTGCTGGCCGAGGATGCACCGCAGCGGCCCCAGACGCGCAAGGGCGCGATCCGTGTCGAGCTGGAGCGGCGGCTGCAGGCGGCTGCCGAGGGTGGGCGCTGTCGCGTCATCATCGTGCGGGCCGGCGATTTCTTCGGTCCCAGGGTCGGCAACAGCTGGTTCGCGCAGGGGCTGGTCAAGCCAGGCCGTACGGTCACAACCGTCAGTCTGCCGGGTGCTACGGGTGTCGGTCACCAATGGTCTTATGTGCCCGATGTTGCGGCGACCATGGTCGAGCTGCTGCAGCGCCGCGCCGAGTTGCCGGCGTTCGCCAGCTTCCATATGGCCGGCCACTGGGACGCCGACGGCCGGCAGATGGGTGAAGCGATCCGCGCGGCGGTGGTCCGGCACGGCGGCGCCGCACCCCAGCTGCGCGCCTTCCCCTGGTGGCTGGTCGCGCTGGCCACCCCCTTCGTCGGCCTTCTGCGCGAGCTGCGCGAGATGCGCTATCTGTGGCGGCAGCCGGTGCGCATGAGCAACGCCCGACTGCTCGCGGTGCTGGGCCATGAGCCGCACACGCCGCTGGACCAGGCGGTGGAGGCCACGCTGGCGGGGCTGGGCTGCCTGGCCACGCCGGCGGCGACGGCCAAGACGCTTTCGTCGGTGCGATAGCCCGCTTCGTCCGACGCCGGCCGGGCTTGGTCGGATGGCGCCGGTCGAGCCTGCGGCCCTGGCTAGCATCGCGCGCTGGCCCACTCTCTGATCATCCCGATGTCACGCTACGCCTTCCTTGTGTTGTCCTCCTGGCTGGCGCTGGCCGGCGCACAGGCCCAGACGCTGAGCGTCGAGATCATCGATCTGGGCGATCTGGGCAGCAGCGGACTGCAGGCCTACAACCTGCAGGAGCGCGGCGACACCCGCGTGTTCGCCCGCTCGGCCGCCGGCTTCAAGGACTCGCAGATCTACACCCAAAAGCGCGACGGGGAGCGCTGGCGGGCCGCCGAGCCCCTGCCGTTTGCCGACCCGCGCTGGCGCGACTCCGACCCCCATCTGAGCGCCGACGGCAAGACCCTGAGCTTTGTCTCGGACCGGCCGACGCAAGGCGCCGGCGCTGCGCTGGGCCAGCTCGATCTGTACGAGGTCTCCCTGGTCGATGGCCGCTGGGCCGGCCCGCCGACCCGGCTGGCCGAGGCCTGGCAGAGCCCGGCCTATGAGCTGGGCCCGGAGCGCTATGGCGAGCGCCTGTACTTCGCCTCCTACCGCGCCGGCGGGCCGGCCAAGCTGAGTGTTTATGCGGTCGAGTCCGGCAGCGCCGCGCCCGTGGCCCTGCCGGCGCCGATCAACGAGGGCGAACTCAACAGCGACTTCAGCCTGACGCCGGACGGCCGTCATGCGCTGTGGTGGAGCCGCCGCGCCGGCAGCGCGGGTGGCGATCTCTACCTGGCCGAGCGGGTCGGCGCCGGCTTCGGCCCGGCGCTGCGCCTGCCGGCGCCGATCAACGGGCCCGATTTCGAGTTCACCCCCTCGGTCAGCGCCGACGGCCAGTGGCTGCTGTTTGCCTCGACCCGGCCGCTGGCTGGCGGCGCCCCAGGCCTGGCCCATATGTACCGGGTCAGCTGGCCGGCGGTGCTGGCCGCGCTGGGCCCGGCCGCGCAGGCCCACAGCCAGGCGGCGCTGGACGCCCAGGTCGGCGCGCTGTGGCGCGCTTTCGGCCACGGTGTGGACCAGGGCGCCGATGTCGCTCGCATGAGCGCCTTGCTGCATCCGCAGGCCATGGTGTTCGGCCAGACCCTGCGCGCCGCCAGCACCGAGACGCGCGCCTGGTCGGCGCCGCAGTTTCTGGCCCTGCTGAAACCCCGGCCGGGGCCGGCCATGCATGAGTGCGAGATCCACCGCGAGCAGCGCCGCTATGGCGCCCATGCCCAGGTCTATAGCGTGGTCGAGACCCGCCGCGATCCGGCCCAGGCCCGGCCCGACTACAGCGGTGTCAACAGCATGCAGTGGCAGCTCGGCCCGGAAGGCTGGCAGCTGCTGTCGCTGCACTATGCGCTGGAACTGCCCGGCTTGGCCCTGCCGGCCACCGAGCGGCGCAGCGGGCAGTGTCTGGGCTGAACCGCCGGCTCAGCTGCCGAGCTTGAGCTGCAGCTCGCTGATGCTCAGGCGCAGCGTCACGGTCGCTGCTTGGTCGGCCATGCTCTCCAGCCGGGCTTCCTCATAGGCCAGCAGGCCGCAGCCCGACAGGCGCAGGCTCAGCAGCACCTTCTTCATCGCCGCATCGAGCAGGTCGATGACGATGTCCAGATACTCCTCCTCGAGGATGCGGCCGTCGTCGATGATCTTCTGCACCCAGGCCAGCACCGCGTCGCGCGAGCGCGCCGAGAACTCCAGGGTCAGCTCGCCCAGATCGATGCGCTTATAGCTGGGACGGGGAGGGCGGAAACTGCCGAAGCCGTCCTCGACTATCTTGCTCGTCACCGTCGGCAACCCGACGCGGGTGATGAAGCTGGCGTCGAAGGGCAGGCCCGAGACGCGGAAGTTGGCCAGCGTCGGCCCCTTGCCGCGCGGACTGGCGGGCAGCCTGGCCGAGCCGTCCGGCTTCGCATAGACCACGCTGCCGGGCTGCCAGCTGATGCCGATGCCAAAGCGCTGCTTGGACGTCGCGTCCAGCATGGGCAGCCGCAGCTCGGTCAGCAGGCCCTCGCGCCATTCGACCCGGCGCTGCAGCTTGCCGTTCTGGTCCAGCACCAGCGCGGCGCCGGCCAACTCGGCAGGCCTGTGCTCGGGCAGCGAGAGCGCCCAATCGAGCAGGGCCTGCGCCTGCAGCGGTTCGAACTCGGCCTGCATCGGCTCGATATGGGTGTTATTGCCCAGCGCCGGCCGGCGGTCCGGGCCTATCGGTGCGACCACCGGTTCGAGCCGGTAGGCGGGCATTTGCAGGCTTTGCACCGGGCCGGCGACCTTGCCGTCGAGTTCGATTGCCAGCTGTGCGCTGTTGTAGCCGGGGCGAGTGGCCATCTGCATGCTCCCTGTTGACCTGCTGGCGCGAGCATACGGAAGCAGCATCGATTCGGCGAGCCCCAAACAGGGCTCATGAGGCCGTCTCAGGCTGCTGCGGCCAGCTGCCGGAAGTCGTCTTCGTAGCTCTTCAGCGTCTGCTGCGCCCGGGCCCGCTGAGCCGGTGTCGTGGCGCTGTGCAGCCGTGCGAAGGTGTTGCAGCCCTCGCGGATCTGCGCCTGCTGGTAGCGCTGGTAGGCCGGGTCGGGCGAGACCGTCACGCGCTGCAGCCAGGCCCGCAGCAGTGCGCGCGCCGGCTCGGGGGCGAGCTGCTCGGTCTTGATGCGGCGCAACTGCTGCAGCAGATCCTGCTGGCGGCGCAGCCGCTCGGCATAGCTGCGCTGCGGATCGAACACCGCCGACGCCAGCCCGGCGCGGATCGCGTTCTTCTGCGCCTCGTCCAGGCTGCCGTACAGCATCTCGCTGCGCGACAGCACCTGCTCGTAGCGCAGGCTCGCCAGCTGCTCGGCCGGAATGTCCACCCACTTCTGCTTCCACTCGAGATTGGCGGTGCTCTGCTTGCGCTCCAGATGCCTGAGCTGCTCGGCGCTCAGATCGCCGGCCAGCCACGCCAGCGTATCCAGCGCTGGCTCGGCCAGCTCGCCCAGCAGGCTGCGCCCCTGCTCGACGATGGCGCAGGCCTGCTCGGCCGCGATCGGCTCGGCCAGCAGGGGCCGCACGCGCTGCAGCAGCTCTGCATAGCGCGGCAGCTGCTCGCGCCGATGCCGTAGCTGCAGGCGTTGAAGGCTTTCGCGCACTTGCGGCGCCTGTTCGTCGTTGAAGTCCAGATAGCTGTCCAGGCGCCAGTACAACAGCGTGGGCGCCTGGTTGTAGGCCAGCTTGACCGTGCTGCAGGCCTGCAGCAGCAGGGCGGCCAGCAGCAGGGCGAGGACGCGCCAGCTCGGCATTCAGCGCCCCAGCCGCAGCAGACCGGCGCGCAAGCTCTTGAGCTTGATCTTGAGCCGCGCCGCCTGAGCCGGGCCGATGCGCAGCATCATCTTCTGCCCGGTGCTCAGCGCCTCCAGTGCCGGATCGGCGATCTCGTAGCGCGGCGTGGTCGGCGTGCGCGCGGCGGCGGCCAGGGTCTCGGGACTGGCCGGCTTGACCCTGAGCGCGCTCTTTTGCAGCGGCGTGGCCAGCATCTGGTCAATCACCGCGATCAGCCTGTCATTGAAATAGCCCTCTGGATGGCCCAGCTCCACATAGGTCTGCTGCAGCAGCGGATACATGCGGGCATACAGCGAGAGCAGGCGGGCGTTGTCCGTGCGCTCGAACCAGCGCAGGAAGTCTGCATAGCGCTGGCTGTTGGCGGCGGCGATCACACGGCCGTCCTGAGCCTTGCGGGCAGGGCTCAGCCGCAGCTCGCCACGGGCCGGTCGCAGCAGCCATTGCGAGGTTGGTGGCTGCTTCTCGCCCAGCTTGTCGACGCTGGCGACGAAGCGGCGTGCCAGCGGCTCCATATAAAAGTAGCGAGCCAGCGCCTTCGGCCCCAAGGTCTTGGCCACCACACTGTCCACCTCGTTGGGCAGGATGGGCGGCCGCGTGGCCTGGGCGGCGACCCGGTGCTTGATCGCCGGGCTTGCCGTGGCGGCCGTGCGCGGGGGGGCCGGGGGCGCGGCTTTGGCGGCGGTCGGGGTGTTCGGTGTCTTCGGGGCTGGGGCGTTTGTCTCTGCGGCCATCGTCGCAGATGCGGGCGGCACTGGAGGCAATGCGGGTGTCGCGCTCGTGGCCGGCGGGTCGACCGCAGGCCGGGCCGGCGCCGGGGTCACGAGACCCGAATCGCTGCTGCTGCCTGGCGTGGCGAGCGGGCGCTGGGTCAGCTGCCAGCCGACTAGGCCGAGCGCCAGCAAGCCCATCGCTGCACAGGCCAAGACCAGATTCCGAGTGTTCAGCATCATTGATTCATGCCCCAGGTGGACGCGCCAGCGTCCGCGCAGGGGCGAAATTACCATGGCCGGGCGGCATGAGGCCGGCGGGGCCGGCGCGAGTGTTGTTTGCGCAGCGATGCCTGCTCATCGGCCACCGGCCCGGTCTTGCTGGTCATGGTCCAGCGGCGGTACCCAATCCAGCAGCGTGCGCGCAAGTTGGCGCGGGTCGATGGGTTTGGAGACGTGGGCATTCATGCCGGCGGCCAGGCACTCCTGCTTGTCCTCGTCCAGTGCGGCGGCCGTCATCGCAATGATGGGCAGACGGGCCGCCTGCGGCAGGCTGCGGATCACGCGCGTGGCCTGGATACCGTCCATATCCGGCATCTGCATGTCCATCAGCACGATGTCGAAGGCCGCTCGCTTGATCCAGTCAACGGCCTCCTCGCCGTTGTTGGCCACCGTGACCTCCAGACCTCCCAGCTCCAGGAAGGCACAGGCCACCTGCTGGTTGACCAGATTGTCCTCGGCCAGCAGCACGCGCGCGCCGCGCAGCGGCCGCAGCAGCTCTGCAAAACTCGACTCCCCGATGCCCTGGGCCGGCGGCGGTGCCGTCTGGCCATGCTGCAATTCGAGTACCGCCTCGAACAGCCGCGAGTGCGTGACCGGCTTCAGCACGATGCCGATGCCGGCCGCGTCGCCGTCGATCTCCTCCAGCATCTGCTCGCGCTGCTGGGCGCCGACCATGATCAGCACCGCCAGTGGTCGGCCGCCATGCTCGCCCGCGATCTGTCGTGCCTGCTGCACCAGCTCGAGGCCGGCGGTCTTCCAGTCGAGCAGCAGCAACTCGTAGGGGGCCCGGCGGTCGGTGCGGCGCAGCTTCAACAGCGCGTCGTCGGTGAATGAAGCGGTGCCTACCTGGAAACGCCAGCTTTGCAAGATCTGCTGCAGTATCAATCGCGCGGTGGGCTGGCTGTCGACGATCAGCGTGCGCATGCCGTGGATGCGGTGCAGGTCGATGCGCTCGGCGGCCTCGCTGGCCGGCTCGAAATTGGCCGTGAAACTGAAGCAGCTGCCTTCACCGGGCGTGCTGCGCACCCAGATATCGCCACCCATCAATACCACCAGGCGCTTGCAGATCGCCAGGCCCAGGCCGGTGCCGCCGTAGCGGCGGGTGACGCTGCTGTCGGCCTGCTCGAAGGCCTGGAACAGGCGCTCGGCCTGGGCCTTGGGCAGACCGATGCCGGTGTCACGCACGCTGAATTGGATCTGGATCTGGGTCTCGCTGCGCGAGACCAGTTCGGCGCCGATCACGATCTCGCCGCGGGCGGTGAACTTGATCGCATTGCCGACCAGATTGTTCAGCACCTGGGTCAGACGCAGCGCATCGCCGCACAGGCGCTGCGGGATGTCCTCGCCGATCTCGAAGAACAGCTCCAGGCCGGCCTCTTCGATGCGGGCCGAGAACAGATGGCCGACATTCTCTATCGTCTCCTCGGGGCTGAACTCCTCGCGTTCGAGCACCACCTTGCCGGCCTCGATCTTCGAGTAGTCGAGAATGTCGTTGAGCAGGGTCAGCAGGGCCCGGGACGATGTCTGTACCTTGCTTAGCAGATCGCGCTGGCGCGCCCGCAGATCGGTCTCGAGCACCAGATGGGTCAGTCCGATGATGGCATTCATCGGCGTGCGGATCTCGTGGCTCATGCTGGCCAGGAACAGGCTCTTGGCCGCCGTGGCGGCCTGGGCCGCGTCGCGAGCGGCGGCAAGTTCGACGCTTTTGCGGTGTTCGTCCTGATGCGCCTGGACCAGGCGGGCGTAGAGCATGCCGTTCTCCAGCAGTAGCTCCAGCAGCACCACGCCGCAGGCGAGCAGGCCGAAGATGCGGCCGGCATAGAAGCCCAGATCGTAGCGGCCGCCGTTGAACATGGCCGACAAGGCGATATCGAACAGCCAGGCGCTCAGCACCACCACCAGCCACAGGTCCAGCACCGTGTAAGGCCGCTGCCGCGACAGCACCAGCAGGGCCACCAGGCTGAATAGCCAGACGCTGGCTACCGTGCCCCGCATCGCTGCGGTGTACTGGTTGCCGCTCATGATGGCCGGTAGCGCCGCCTGCCCGGCTGTCGCCAGCGCGATCAGGCCCAGCGCCACCAGTGTGGCCAGCAGCGGCACCGCGAGGGCCATGCGGCCATAGGCAGGCGAGGGCAGCGGCGCGGCGCGCTTGAGCAGCGCATAGCCCAGCACGAACAGCGGAAAACCGCTGTGCCAGAACATATAGATCCAGGCCGTGCTCTGTGGCCCCGCGCCCAGCAGACCGGTGGGCGTGAACATGCCGGGAAAGGTCAGCCCATGCCCGACCGTCAGCAGCAGGCTGAACAGATAGCCGCTGCCCAGCAGCAGCAGGGCGGGTGAGCGCAGGATGCGGTACTGGCCGAACAGCAGCACCGCCGTGATCAGATCGATGATCACGAGGGCCGACTCATAGATCGGCATGAAGGCCACGACCGCTGGTAGCTTCAGCTTGGCCTGTGGCGCCACCACGCAGAACAAGACCAGCGAGACCAGCAGCACGGCCAGCGCCCGCCGGCGCTCTGCGCGCCCGGCGGGCTGGTTCAGCAGAAAGGCCGTGGCCTCGTCACCGGGGCCAGCGGCCGCTGCAGGCGCGTTCGCGCGCGCCGAGCTTGCGCTCCATCCTTGCACGTCGCCTCCCTGAAGCCGAAATCTCGCGATCGTGTTTGACGGCCAATAGTCAGTGAAGTCAGGCCTTGTCGCAATGCTTCGTTGCAAAAACGAACAGTTGCTGACCGCCAGGCTGCCGCATCGCTGCGGCGGTCGATCGGCGACCTGATCCACGGATCGCACTGTCATCCCTCGGCAACGCCAGCGCCGGCCGCCAGGGTTTGCGACACTGCAGGGATGCCCAAACCCCCCGCGCTCAGACTCTCCGCAACTCAGCCGGCGCTGAGCGTCGACGACCTCTGGCGCTTCGAGCGCATCGGGGCGCCATCGCTCGCGCCCGATGGCCGCCGCCTGGTCTGCAGCGTCACCCGCAGCGATATGGACGCGAACAAGTCCAGCAGCCAGCTCTGGCTGATGCCCACCGACGCGAGCGCCCCGCCGCGCGCACTGACCCATTGCGGCGAAAAGGACGGCGCGCCCGCCTGGTCGCCCAGCGGCGGGCAGATCGCCTTCCTGGCCCGCCGCGAGCAGCAGGGCAGCAAAGACCTGAGCCCGCAGCTTTATCTGATCGACGCCGACGGCGGCGAGGCCCGCCGCATCAGCAATTTCGCGCCGGGCATTGAGTCCTTCAAGTGGCTGGCCGACGGCCGGCGCATCGTCTTTGCCGCCTGGGTCTGGCCCGAGCTGAAAGGTGCCGCCGCCCAGGCCCGCCGCTACAAGACCGAGGTCAGCGAGCGCAAGGAGAGCGGCTACGCGACCAGCGAGGCCTATTACCGCTACTGGGACGACAACCTGCCGATGGGCCGGGTGCTGCACCTGCTGCTTCTCGATGTCGGCAGCGGCCGCATCAGCGATCTGTTCGAGGGCACGGGCCTGGAGCTGCCCCGCGATGCCGGCGGTAACGAGGTCTATGACGCGAGTCCCGATGGCCGCCGCATCGCCTTCGCCCATGACCCGGCCACCGTCCAGCTGCTGGGCAACCGCCAGGCCCTGGCCGAGATCGAGATCGCCAGCCGACGGGTCAGGGCCCTGGCCGACGACCCGGCCTGGGACTTCGGCGCGCCGCGCTACCGGCCCGATGGCCGGGCGCTGGCCTTCACCGCCGCCCATATCGGCCGCAGCCACAAGGCGCTGGCCCAGCTGGCCGTGGTCGATTGCGGCGGCCGCGCCAAACCGGGCTGGCGCCTGATCGCCAACGATGAGTCGGGCCTGGACCTGCATGTCGACGCGCCGCTGCGCTGGACCGGGGACGGTGCCGCGCTGCTGTTCACGGCCCAGCAGCGCGGCCGCTGCCATCTGTGGCGTCAGCCGCTGGCCGGTGGCGCGCCTGGTGTCGTTGCCGAGGGTGGCTGGGTGCAGGGTTTCGATGTGGCCGGTGATTTGCTGCTCACGGCCAGCGACAGCGCCCATCATCCGGTGCGCCTGCATGCGCGCCGGCTCTCGGGCAGTAGCGAGCCGCCGCAGCGCCTGGATCGCTTCAATGACGCGCTGCTGGCCCGCCGCAAGCTTGGCGAGCTGCGCGAGGTTCAGATCAGCGGCGCGCTCGGCGAGCCAGTGCAGATGTGGCTGACCCTGCCGGTGGACTTCCATCCGCGCCGCAAGCACGGGCTGATGCAGGTCATCCACGGCGGCCCGTTCGCGGCTGCCGGCGATACCTTCGGCTACCGCTGGAACCCCCATGTGCTGGCCTCGCGCGGCCATGTCGTGGCCCAGGTCAACTACCACGGCTCCAGCGGTTTCGGCTTCGAGTTCCGCAACAGCATCATGGGCCGCCAGGGTCAGCTGGAGCTGCAGGACATCGAGGCCGGCAGCGACTGGCTGCTGGCCCAGCCCTGGGCCGATGCGAAGCGCCTGTCGGCCACCGGCGGCAGCTATGGCGGCTTCATGGTCGCGTGGATGAACGGCCACATCAAGCCCGGCCGCTACCGCAGCTATGTCTGTCATGCCGGCGTGTTCGACCGCATCGCGACCTTCAGCGCCGACTCCTACCCGGAGCGTCCGCGCGATCTCGGCGCGCTGTACTGGCAAGACCTGCCCCGCGTGCTCGCGCAAAGCCCGGCCAGCTTCGCGCAGCAGATGCAAACGCCCACGCTGGTGATACACGGTGCTCGCGACTTCCGCGTGCCCGACTGCAACGGCCTGGCCTACTACAACACCCTGAAGGCGCGCGGTGTCGATGCCCGGCTGCTGTGGTTCCCCGACGAGAACCACTGGGTGCTGAAGCCGCAGAACTCAAGGCTGTGGTACTCGGAGTTTCTGGACTGGGTGCAGGGGCAGGAGGCTGCTGCCGAGAAGAAGGCCGGCGCCCGCAAAAAGCGCGGCGCCGGCTCGCCGGACTCGCCTTGAAGCCTCAGTTCCTGATGAAGTTCAGCAGGTCCTGGTTGACGCGATCCTTGTGGGTGTCAGTCAGGCCGTGCGGTGCGCCCGGGTAGACGATCAGCTGGGCGTTCTTGACCAGCTTGGCCGAGGCGCGGCCGGAAGCGTCGATCGGCACGATCTGGTCGTCGTCGCCATGGATCACCAGGGTCGGTACATCGAACTTTTTCAGATCGGCGGTGAAGTCGGTTTCCGAGAAGGCCTTGATCGAGTCATAGGTGTTCTTGTGGCCGCCTTGCATGCCTTGCAGCCACCAGTTGTCGATCAGGCCTTGCGATACCTTGGCGCCGGGGCGGTTGAAACCGTAGAAGGGGCCGGTCGGGATGTCTTTGTAGAGCTGGGCGCGGTTGGCCGTCTGCGCGGCGCGGATGCCGTCGAACACCTCGATCGGCAGACCGCCGGGATTGGCCGCCGTCTTCAGCATCAGCGGCGGCACGGCGCTGACCAGCACCGCCTTGGCGACCTTGCCCGTGCCATGGCGGCCGATATAGCGGGCCACCTCGCCGCCGCCGGTGGAGAAACCCACCAGCACGGCTTTCTTGCCCTTCAGATCCACCGCGTTGATGACGGCAGCCAGATCGTCGGCGTAGTGGTCCATGTCATTGCCTTCCCAGGGCTGGCTGGAGCGGCCATGGCCACGGCGGTCATGGGCGATCACGCGGTAACCCTGGTCGGCCAGGAACAGCATCTGCGCTTCCCAGCTGTCCGAGTTCAGCGGCCAGCCGTGGCTGAACACGACGGGCTGGCCGTTGCGCGGACCCCAGTCCTTGTAGTACAGCTGCACGCCTTGCTGGGTCGTGACATAGCTGCCGCTGGGCTGGGCCGCAGCCGGCGGCGTGCCGGCTGCGAGTGCGGCACCAGCGGCGAGGCTCAGCGTGGACAGGGCGATCAGTTGCTTGGCGAGGGCTTTCATGGCAATTCCTTGGTGTGGTGGGTGAGGAGGGGGCAGGGAGGAGTTATTGATTGTTGGAAATTAAATCGTGTGCGATGTATTTGTTGTGAGTTCGGATCGTTCAGCTTCGTCCGTGGTGTCTGGCGTGAGAGAGAAAGAAGAAAAGTCGGGTGGCCGGGCTCAGCCGCCGGCCCTGAGCATGCGGCCGCGCAGCGCCAGCAGCCGGTCGCGCATCTCGTTGATCTCGGCGAGCGGCGTGTCGGCGGCCGTCGCGATGCATTGCGGGATCGCCTGTGCCTTGGCCTGCAGCGCCCGGCCTGGCTCGGTCAGCGTGATCAGCACTTGGCGTTCATCGGCGGCCGAACGGGCCCGGTCGATCAGGCCGGCGGCCTGCAGGCGCTTGAGCAGCGGGGTCAGCGTTGGTGACTCCAGGAACACCCGCTCGCTGATCTCGCCGACGGTCAGGCCATCGCGTTCCCACAGCACCAGCATCACCAGGTATTGCGGATAGGTCAGGTCCAGTGTCTTCAGCAACTCGCGATAGACCTTGTTGAAGCTCAGCATCGTCGAGTACAGCGCGAAGCACAGCTGCTGGTCCAGCAGCACGGCCTTGGGCTGTTGCTGCGGCGTCGACTTGATGACTGCGGTGGAAGAAGTGGTGTTGCGTGCCATGGATGAATATTAAATCGTGTGCGATTTAATTGCAAGCAACTTCACTTGCCAGCCTTCCTCTATTTCTTCCGGTCTGGGTCCGCGCGCCGGCTGAACCATGATGATGGCCATGCGCAGCAGCAGGGTTTTCATCGTGATGATTGTGCGGGCGGCGAGGTCAGCGGCACGGCCGCCGATGCTACGCTCGGCTCCATGGATCCCCGCAGCGCGCCCGATTCCGCCGACGGCGACAGCGCGGCCGAGTGGCTGGCGCGGGCGCAGAGCAGCCTGCAGGACCAGCATTGGCAGCGCCTGCAGGACCAGCTCGACGCCTTGCTGGCGCGGCGCGATCTCAGTGAAGCACAGCGCGTCGAAGCCTTGCTGCTGCAGGCCACCGCCTGCTGGCGCCAGGGCGATCTGTCCGGCGTCACCCGGCCGGCGCTGCAAGCGGCCGGGCTGGCCGCCGACCTCGCTGCGCTGCGGCGCCAATGCATCCGGGCCCTGGGCTTCGCGGCTTTCGCGCTGTCGGAGCTGGGACTGGCGGACGCAGCCCTGCCACACGCGCTACGGGGCCTGGCCTTGGCACAGGACGACCCGGCCCAGCATCAGGCCTTGCCCGGCGCCTTGAGTTGCGCGGCCCATGTCCATGCACGTCTGGGTCAGTTTGACGAAGCCGAAATGCTGCATATGCAAGCGCTGTCGCTGGCGCGTGAGTCGGGACTGCCCGAGGCGCTGCACCAGGCTTATGCCAATCTGTTCAGCGCTGTCGTCAGCGCCCATGCTGAACTGGCGGCCGGCGCGCCACAGGCTGATGCGATCCGCGCGGCGCAGGCCTGTGCGCAGCGACATGCCAGCCATGTGCTCGGCTTTCTGGACGACCAACGGCTGGGGGCCTACCGCCGCATGGTCCTGATGCTCAATCTGGGTGATCTGCTGTCGCTCGCGGGTCGTCTGGACGATGCCGAGCCGTTGCTGCGCCACTGCCTGGCGCTGGCCGAGGAGCAGGGCACTCGCTACTACCAGATGTCCGCCGAGGCGGCGCTGGCGGATCTGCTGCTGCGGCGCGACCGACCCTCGGAGGCCATGTCCCTGCTGCAGCCCCTGCTGGCTCCCGATGGCGCCCAGCCGGGCTCCAGCCTGCGTCTGCTGGCGCTGCGCACGGCGCTGGCCTGCCAGGGCCGGCTTGGCGACGAGGTGGCGGCCGAGACGCTGCAGGCCGAACTGGCTGAGCTTGAGCGTGCACGAGCGCGGGTTCGCGCCAGAGCGCTGGCCCATCTGGGCGAGACGGTCTGAGGCTTGGCGGACTTTTGCTGTCGCCCGCCTATTTGGCGAAGCAGTAGAACAGCCCGCCGCTGCCCAGCTCCGAGAGCTTGGCCGCGCTGCAGCCGCGGCTCTGGTGGGCCGACAGCCAGGAGGTGGCCCAGGACTCCTTGATCGCGCTGGCGCGGTCGTGGTGGCCGACCAGGGCGGCGCCGTCATCGGCCGCACTCGTCCAGTTCTTGCAGGTTAGGTCGGGGTCCAGCGGCGAGGGGGCGGTGCCGTCCGCACGGGTGCCGGTCAGGATGTCGTGCCAGCGGCCCGGGGTGGGCTGACCGCGCTCGGACAGCGCGGTGTCGCGGCCGATGCGGTTGCCCGCGCCATGCAACTCATCGAGGTTGGCGGCGATCAGCTCGCCGCGCGCGTTGTGCCAGGGGCCGGTACCGATGCGGTCGCGCGCATCGATGCTGGGCTGCTGCTTATTGGACTGCTGGCTCAGATAGGCACGCCAGCTCCGCTGGCCCGCACCCACCGCCGTGGCCAGCGCCTGGCAATGCGCATCGGCCCCTTCCAAGCCGCCCAGATCCGCACCCCGGCCCGGGCCGAGGCTGGTGACGAAGAAGCTCATCGTCGCGGTCTGCGGCGCCGGCGGGTGGGCGCAGGCGGCCAGCAGCAGGGCGGCGAGGAGCGGGATGCGGCGCAGGCCTGCCACAGTCTCAGCCCAGCGCCTGCGCAAAGTCGGCGATCAGGTCGGCCTCGTCCTCCAGGCCCACCGAGAGCCGCACCAGCCCGTCGGCAATGCCCATCTCGGCACGCACGGCGGCGCCGGCTTCCCAGAAGATGGTCGGCGCGACCGGGATGATCAGCGTGCGGGTGTCGCCCAGGCCGGTGGCCTTGATCGGCAGCCGCAGGCGGTTCAGCACCTCGTTGAGCGCGGCCGTGTCGCGCAGCTCGAAGCTCAGCAGCCAGGAGCCGGCCTTGAAGAGCCGCGCCGCGCGCTCGTGCTGCGGGTGCGAGGCCAGGCCCGGGTAGTGCACGGCGGCGATCTTGGGATGGGCTTGCAGCCATTGCGCCAGTGCCAGCGCGGTGGCGCTGCTCTGGCGCACGCGCAGGCTCAGGGTCTCGGCGCCGACGCTGATGCGGTGGGCGTTGTCCGAGGACAGCGTGCCGCCCATATCGCGCAGGCCCTTTTTGCGGATCTGCTGCAAGCCCCATTGCCTGGGGTCGCCCTTGCGGTAGGCGGGGAAGATATGGGGATAGGCCTGCCAGTCGAACAGCCCGGTGTCGGTGACCGCGCCGCCCAGCGCGTCGCCATGGCCGGCAATGGTCTTGGTCAGCGAGTTGATCACCAGGCTGGCGCCCACGGCGGCCGGGCGGAACAGGGCCGGCGAGGTGATGGTGTTGTCGACCACATAGACCAGGCCGCGTTCGCGGCACAGCGCGCCTATGCCTTCGAGATCCGGAATCAGCGTGCCGGGATTCGAGACGGTCTCGACAAAGACCAGGCGGGTCTCGGGCCGCAGTGCGGCCTCGACGGCGGCCACCGAGCCGGCGTCGACCTTGCTGACCGCCACGCCCAGATCCTCCATCGTGCCGAGCAGGCTGTTGGTGTTGCCGAACACATAGCGGCTGGAGACGATGTGATCGCCGGCGCGCAGCAGTGTCATGAAGATCGCGGTGATCGCCGCCATGCCGGTGGCGAAGCTCACCGTGCCAATCCCTTGCTCCAGCCCGGTGATCTTGGCCTCCAGCGCGGCCGTGGTCGGCGTGCCCTGGCGGGCGTAGTTGAAGCCGCCCTTGAGCGTGCCCTGGAACACGCCGATCAGGTCCTCGACGCGCTCGAAGCCGTACTGCACCGAGGTGTGGATGGGTTTGTGCACGCCGCCATGTTCGACGCCGAAGCGGCGGTCGGCGTGGATGTTGTCGGTGCTGAGCTGGGAATTGTGGTGGTCGGGCGAATTCATCGCGGAAGGATAGCAGCGGCGGGGCGGCACCCCAGCGCATCTCGGCTGCGGCGTGGATCAGCAAATTGCTGATGGACGAGGCGGGCGAGGCTGCTCAGAATCCGCCCATGCATGCGTCCCGACGCCCCGTCTCTGCCAGCCCCCATGCCCCTATGCAGCCGGCCGCAGCAGTGCGGGGAGCTCGCACTTTTCATCAAGACCGCAGCGAGCCGAGGCCGGCAGCCGGCCCGCGTGTGGCCGCGCAAGCGCGGCAGATGGCGCGGCTGCGGCAGCCGGCGCCCGGCAGCACGGTGCAGGCGGTGGCCCAATGTGTTCGCAAAGGGAAGAAATTCGAGGGCGAGGACTTGCGCCGCTTGCAGGCGATTGCCGAGCGCATGGGCATCGACCCCGCCCAGCTCAATTTCTACGATGCCGAAGGCCGCGGCAATAACGCCAGCGGCAACGATGTGTCGATCGAAGGCAGCTTGCTCAGAGGCAAGGATGAGGATCAGCTGAATTTCACCGTCGGACATGAGTTGTCGCACTACAAGACCTTCGACACCCGTTTTGGCGGATCGGAACAGCTGCCGCTGGGCAGCATGACGGCCGCGATGCTGGGTGCCAGCGGGCTCGCGACCTTGTCGCTGGGGCCCTTGGGTGGTTTGCTGGGCGGCGTTCTGGGTGGCGCTGCGGGCTTTGCCGGCGAGATGGCGGCCGGTGGTGGCTATCTGAACGCGGCGGTGACCGGCGTCAGTGCGGCTAGCCTGCTCAGCCTGGGGCCGCTGGGGGCTTTTGTGGGCGGTCCGGTGGGCGGCTTGGTGGGCACGCTGCTGGCGGCCGGGCTGTCCTTGCCTCTGATCAGTAAGCTGTTCGAGATCAAGGCCGATCTGCATTCGGCCAAGAACGTCGGTGCCGAGGGCGGGATCAAGCGCTTCGACGACGAGATGCGCGAGCATTCGAGCGATGCGCAGGCCGGCCAGACCCCGGGCAATGCGCTGCTCGACCCGCTCCACCCGCCGCTGAGCTTCAGAAAGCAGTATCTGGGCTGGTTCCAGAGCCTGGTGGGCAAGAAGGACGAAGCCAAGACGGATTGATGGAGGGGGATCGGAGCATGACGCCGATGATCTTGACTGCCGCCAAAACGCCCGACGAGTACATCGCCTGCCATCAAGCCGGCAGCTGGCAGCGCGTCTATGCCGAAGCGCTGCGCGCGGTGGTGCACGAGAGCGCCCCGCAGCTGCAGGAGCGGCTGAAGTGGGGCCACCTCGTCTACTTCAATGCAGCCGATGAGCCGGTGCTGCTGATACGCATCGAGCCGCAGCGCCTGCTGTTCGGCTTCTGGCAGGGTCAGCGCTTGCGCCATATCGAGCCGCGGCTGAGGCCAGGCGGCAAATACCAGATGGCGACGCTGGAACTGCGCGAAGGGACGGCGCTGGACCGCGCGAAGATGCTGCAACTGGTGGCCGAGGCCGCGGAGCTGGGCTGGGATCAGGGCTGAGGCGGCGCACCGGCCAGCCTGCCGGCCGTACCTGGCCAGCGCCACCGCGTCGCGGCCAGCACCAGGCCGACGGCAATCAGCGCCATGCCGAGGCTCTGGCCCGGGCCGGGTCGGGTGCCGAAGATCAGCGCCGAGAACGCCAGCGCGAACACCGGCACCAGCAGGGCCACCGGCGCCACCGTGCCGGCACCGTGGCGGGCGATCAGGGTGTTCCAGACCCAGTAGCCGAACAGCGTGCTGGGGTAGACCTGGAAGGCCAGCGAGAGCAGGGCGATCGGTTGTGACAGCAGCTGGGCCGGCAGCGCCTGCAGCGGCGCCAGACCCTGGGTGGCGACGGCCAGGGCGAGCAGCGCCGGGGCCGCGAACAGGCTGGACCAGACCATCAGCGCCAGCATGGCCCGGGCACCCGAGCGCCGCACGATCACATTGGCCAGACTCAGGCTGGCGGCCGCCAGCAGCATCAGGGCCAGGCCTAGCGCCGTGCTGCCCGGCCCGGCCGAGGACAGCAGCACGAGGACGAAGCCCAGGCCGGCGACCAGCGCGCCCTGGCGCTGGCGCCGGCTCAGGGCTTCGCCCAGCCACAGCCAGGCCAGCAGCGGTGTCAGGAAGGCGCTGCTTTGCAGCAGCCAGGCCGCCAGCCCCGGCGCCAGCCCGGAGCGCAGCGCCCAGCTCACCCCGCCCCAGGTGCCGACACCGAAGGCCAGGCCATAGGCGATCAGCCAGCGCCAGGCGATGGCCGGCCGGGCGACCCACAGCAGCAGCGGGAAGGCCGCCAGCGCAAAGCGCAGCGCCGCCAGCAGCAGCGGGTCGATGTGGGCGACGCCAAGCTTGATGAAGGAAAAATTCAGGCCCCAGATCGCGGCGACGAAGGCGGCCAGCAGCCATTCGGAAGGTTTCATGGGGCGGATTCTTTCTGTGAGTAAGTCGCATGAAAAACGGATTGGAAGCGCGGTGATCGTGCGTCATATGCACAATGCCACCCATGCCTGCCCGCAAACCCTCCACCACAAAGACGTCCGAGTCGCCAAGGTCTTCGACCTCCTTGCCCGGCCGTTCGCTGCCGCCGCTGAGCGCGCTGCAGGCCTTCGAGGCGGCCGCGCGCCTGGGCAGCTTCACCCGCGCCGCCACCGAGCGCCATCTGAGCCACAGCGCGATCAGCCGGGCGGTGCAGGCCGTGGAGCACTGGCACGGCCTGCCGCTGTTCGAGCGCAGCGGTCCCAAACTGAGCCTGAGCGCGGCCGGCGAGGCGCTGCGCCAGCGCCTGGCCGAACCCCTGGCCCAGCTGCACCGGCTGGGCCCGTCGCCGGGCGGCCGCGCAGCGCCGGATCCGGCGGCTGTCCTTTCGCCGCGTTCCGAGCCGCTGGCCCTGTTCACGCTGCCCTCGCTGGCCGCGACCTGGCTGCTGCCGCGGCTGCCGCGTCTGCTCGCGCGGCAGCCGCAGCTGCAGTTGACCCTGCACACCGGTTATGCGATGCAGAGCCTGCCGCCGCTGCACAGCGCGGTGGCGCTGCGCTTCGGCCAGTTCGAGCGCGCGGGCCTGCGCTGCTGGCCGCTGTGGAGCGACGCGGTGGTGGCCGTGGCCACGCCGGATTGGTTGGCCCGCCATGGCGCAGAGCCGGCGCTGTGGCCGGCCGGCGAGCGTCTGCGCCTGCTGTCGGAGCCCTGGCCGCTGCGCCTGCAGCGCTGCGACGATGAGGGCGCTGAGGCTTCCGCAGCCGGCCCGGCAACGGCCGCGCGCCTGCCGCCGGCCGAGGGGCCGGGCTTCAATGACGCGCTGCTGCTGGTGCAGGCCGCGCTGCTGGGCCTGGGCGTGGCCTGGGTGCGGCGCTCGCTGGTGGCGCCCTGGCTGCGCGACGGTGCGCTGCGGGCGCTGGCGCAGGAGCCCGCCGCGCGGGCCGGCCGCACCGGCGGCGCGGACGGGCACAAGACCATGTGGCTGGCCTGCCGCGACGAACTGGCCGAGCATCCGGCGGTGCGGGCCTTCGTCGACTGGGTGCTGGAGGAGGTGGCGGAGGAGGCCGCTGCTGGCCCTGGGATAATCCCGCCATGACCGATCACGAGGCAAGCGCCGCCGACGACACCGTCGAGCTGCGCTTCGAAGACTATTTCCGCGAGGGATCCGCGCCGACCGAGGCGCTGCTGTGGTGGCAGCTGGAGCGCAACGAGGGCCTGCTGGCCGCGCTGCGGGCGCTGTGCCATGGGCCGGCGGCCCTGGTGCGCCTGCGGGTCTGGGTGTTCATGGAGCTGATGGCGCTGCCAGAGTCGCGCGTGGCGCGCGACACGCTGAACCGCCATTTCCACAGCTTGCGCGAAGAGGCGCTGGAGCTGGTGCTCAAGCGCCTGCGCGAGGCCGAGCTGCTGGCCTGGGACGGCTCGAACCAGCAATACAGCGTGACGCCGCTGGCGCAGCGCCTGCTGGGCCTGCTGTCGCCGCTGACGCAGGCGGCCGAGCAGGACGCCGACCTGGCGGCCTTGCTGGCGAATGTGGCCGGTGCCCACCAGATGGGCACCCTGGACCCGGCCCAGCTGCACCATCTGCAGGCCCAGCTCTCGCGGCTTTACGACGAGTTCGCCGATGCGATCGCCAGCGGCTCGGAATTCCATCTGCGGCGCGCGCGCCAGCGCTTCGAGCGCGCGCTGAAGCTGGTCGAGCGGGCCAGCGAGGCGCTGAAGGCCATCATCGAGCAGGCCGAGGCCGACGGCAATGCGCGGCTGGAACGGCTGGCGCGCGAGCTGGGCCTGGCCCAGGCGCGGCTGCTGGCGATGGCCAGCCAGTTCAACCGCGCGCTGCAGCAGGCCGACCGCCAGCGCGTCACCCTGGGCTCCACCGGCATCACGACCACCGATGTGCGGCGCTGGCTGCAGAACGTGCCCTTCCTCGAAAACCTGTCGCTGGGCGCGCTCTCGCGGCCGGTGCACCCGGTGCTGGTGTCCCAGCACGAGCTGTTGGACCTGGCCGAGGCCGAGTTCGAGCGCGACCGGCCCAAGCCCAAGGAGCTGGAGCCGCTGCCGCCGGGCCAGGCCGCCCCGCCGGGCCAGCTGGCGGTGCTGAGCCTGCCGCCCGAGATGGGCGAGCTGCAGGCCTTGCTGACCCGCTGGCTGGCCGCCGGCGAGCCGGGCCAGGCGCTGGAGCAGGACGTGGCCCCGGCCGTGCTGGGCGGCAGCTATGCGCGCAGCGCCTACCGCGCCCAGCTGCTGCCGCTGCTGGGCGACCCGCAGGCCCAGCACCTCAGCGGCGCCACCGGCGATATGGCGCGCCAGCCCTGGCGCGTGCGCTGGTCGGCCGAGCAGGGCGAGACCAGCGATGAATTCGTCAAGTGGATGAGCCGCGGCGTGCTCTACAACCCGGCCCCCGATTCCCCGAAAGAAGCCTCTTCCTCATGAGCCAAGCCCTGGATGATGCCGCCCACCTGGCGGCGCAATTGATCGCGCGCCGCTGGCTGCCCCGCAACCATGCGCTGGTGCGCCGTGCGCTGATCGACACCGAGCTGTGGGCCGCCCTGGGCGACCGGCTGGCCCAGGTCGGGCTGAAGGTGATCGACAACCTCTATGCCGACCATATCAGCGTCGCGATGCTGCGCCCGGCCGAGGTCTCGGTGTTCGGCGAGACCGGCCTGGCGGCCAATAACAATCTGGACCTGCCGCGCGACGGCGTCGCGCTGCTGATCGTGCTGTGGTCGCTGATCGTGCTGCCCAAGCGCCAGCGCCAGGTGGCGCGGGCCGAGGCCAAGGAGGAAGGGCAGGGCGAGTTCTTCGCCACCGACAAGCCGCTGCCGCTGGCCGCCAGCGTCTCGCCCACCGTGTCCTACCGCAGCCTCTTGGCCGATTTCGGCAACCAGCTGGGCAAGAAGATGCGGCTGGACTCCAACCTGAAGCTCTTGGAGCGCAACGGCTTCATCATCCGCCGCGGCGAGGACATCGCCGAAGGCCCGCTGCTGGACCTGCTGCTGGACTACGACACGCTGGCGCCGCGCATCCTCGACGGCGCGCTCGCCGATGTGCTGGCCCGCTCGACCGACCCGGCCGCCGCGCCCCTGGTCGCCCGGCTGCAGGCCGGCGAACAAGCCGAACTCGACAGCGAGACCTGACCCCATCTATGTTTCATCTGCAATCTCTGGAACTGCTGCACTGGGACTACTGCCAGCGCGTCTCGATGCCGCTGGACGGCGCCATCATCACGATTGCCGGCCCCAATGGCTCGGGCAAGACCACGCTGCTCGACGCGATGCGCACCCTGCTGGGCCTGGAGTGCTCGGGCGGCCGCACGTACAAGACCTATGCGCGCCACGCCAATGCCGAGACGGCCTGGCTGCGCGCGCTGGTGGACAACCGCGCGCGCGGCCGCCAGAACAGCTCGCGCCCCTTCGCCAGCTCGCTGCTGTACTCCGACCAGGTGACGCTGGCCTGCCGCATCGAGCGCCACGGCGGCGACTGGCAGCGTCGCTATGTGATGCTGGACGGCGTGCACGAGATCGAGGCGCTGGCCGAGAAGGCCGAGAAGGACTGGCTGGGCATCGAGGCCTGGAAGCGCCGCCTGGAGGCCGCCGGCCTGACCCGCGCGATCGGCCGCGTGCTGGCGCTGGAGCAGGGCCAGACCGACCGGCTGTGCGAGCTCTCGCCCAAGGAGCTGCTGCGCCTGGTGTTCGAGGTCTTCGGCGACCAGGAGGTGCTGGACCGCTACGACCAGGCACGCAGCCACCAGCAAAGCCTGCTCAAGGAGGTCGAGCAGGCCGCGCACGAGCTCTCGCACACCCAGGCCCAGCTCTCGGACCTGGCCAACCGCGTCAACAGCTATCAGCAGTACCAGCTGCGGCTCAAGGAGCGCGAGCGCCTGGCCACCGAGGTGGTGCCGGTGCTGCAATGGGCCGAGTCGCGCGCCCGCACCGCGCAGAACCTGCGCGAGCTGCACCGCCAGCGCCTGTTCGCCGCCAGCGACAAGCGCCAGATGTCGGCCAAGCGCGCCGAGCTGCATGCGCTGCACCTGGGCCATGAGGCCGCCAAGCAGAAGCTGGTGGACCTGGAGGCCGAGCGCAAGCTCGCGCGCGGCGCCTTTGATGCGGCCCGCGAGGCCGAGCGTCCTGTGGAGCTGCTGGCCAAGCGCGAGGAGGAGCTGAAAGCGCTGGCCGCGGTGGAGTCCGACGGCCAGGAGCTGACCCAGCGCCTGGAGGAACTGAGCAGCCGCCAGCACACGCTGCGCGAGAGCTTCACGCGCCAGAACGACCAAAGCCGCAAGGCCCAGGCGGCGATGGAGGCCTTGAGCGGCCAGCGTCTGCCGCCGCCGCCGCCCGAGGTGACGCGCTTTCGGCGCGCGCTCGACGAGGCCGGCATCGCCCACCATGTGCTGGCCGACTGCATCGACATCGCCGACGAGGCCTGGCGCGCGGCCGCCGAGGGTCTGCTGCGGCCCTCGCGCTGGGTGGTCGTGCTGGCCCACAGCGGCGACGAAGGCCGCGCCTTCGGCCTGGCGGCCAAGGAGCGCTACCGCCACTACGTCGTTGCCGACGGTGAGAACGCGCCGGCCCAGGCGCCCAAGGACTCGCTGCTGGCGGCGCTGAAGATCAATGCCAAGCTGCCCGGCTGGCTGCTGCGCCAGCTGGCGACGATACGCTGCGTCAAGGACACGGAGACAGGTGCCAAGGCCGGCGGCGAGTGGATCACGCCCGAGGCCTATTACCGCGACGGTCGCGGCGGCCGCAGCCTCTGGGTAGAGGCGCGCGACTACCAGTTCGGCACCTCGGCGCTGGATTCGCGCCGCGCCTCGCTGGAGCGTGAGCTGAGCCGCTACGACAGCGAGCTGAGCCGCATCGCCAAGGAGCAGGCCGAGGTCGAGCGCCAGCTCAAAGACGTGCAGCGTGCCGCGCAAGGCCACAAGGCCGCGCGCGAGCTGGCCGAGCGGGCGGCCGAGTTCGCCGAAGGCCGGGCCCGCCTGGCCGGCCTGCGCCAAGCCCGTATCGAGGCCGCCACCCGCATGGCCGCGCTCGACGCCGAGCATGACCGCGCGCTGACCGCGGCGACCCGCAGCGAGCGCGACTACGAGGCCGCCCAGGGCGGGCTGAAGGCCAGCGAGGAGAACGTGTTGCGCGTGCTGCGCGAGCATGAGTCGCGCCGGCAAGACCTGGCCCTGGCGGCCAAGGCCTCGCGCGAGGCGCGCGAGCGCTTCCCGGCCAGCTGGACGCTGCCGGCCAAGGTGCAGGCGCTGCGCGACGAGTTCGAGAACGCCAAGCAGGCCGAGATCGCGGCCCGCCATGTGCAGCAGGAGCTGGACACCGGGGTGTGGGAGACCGATCCGGCCGTGCAGGAGCGCCATGCCCGCATGAACGTCTCGGTGCTGGAGCAGAGCAGCCAGCTGGAGGATCGCCGCGCCAGCAACGAGATGGCGCGCATCGCCGCCTTCAATGCCCGCGAGCGCTATATCGACGTGCTGCGCGCGACCGTGCGGCGCTACAAGAAGAATGTGCAGGAGCTCGGCGAGCTGGCCGGCGTGATGGCCCAGGCCGAGCTGCCGCATCTGGACAACGACGATATGGTGCTGGCCCAGGCCGGCCTGCATGTGCGCTTCAACTTCGACGGCAAGGGCGAGGTGGGCCTGAACGACGGCGAGGCCTCGGGCGGCCAGCAGGTGCTCAAGAGCCTGATCCTGCTGGTGGGCCTGATGAAGGACGACGAGACCCCCGGCGGCTTCGTCTTCATCGACGAGCCCTTTGCCCACCTGGACGTGCGCAATATCCAGCTGGTCGGCCACTTCCTGCGCAGCACGCGCGCGCAATACCTGCTGACCACGCCGATCACGCACAACGTCGAGGTCTTCGAGCCCAGCGAGATCACCCTGGTGACCAGCAAGAAGCCGCGCGGCGAACGCTGGGCCCCGCCGATCGCGGTGATCACGCGGCGGCCCGAGAAGTCAATCTACGACTGAAGGGCCGGGGCCAGGTCTTGCCCGATCAACATCGGGGGACACCGGCCTCGCATAGAATGCGCGCCGTTGGTGCTCGCGGGATCAGTCATTGATGCCGCAGTTAAACGGGAATCAGGAGGGAGCAGGGCCACGCGGCCCCATCCTTGCCTGAGCTGCCCCCGCAACGGTCAAACGGACCCAGGTTTCGAAAGAAAGAAGAAACCTGCAGCTCATATCCGCAGCCCACTGGATGCCCCGGCGTCTGGGAAGGGCATATGAGCCGCGCCGTCAGCCCGGATACCGGCCAACAAGGCGATGCGCCGTCAGCCCTCGGGCCGGCGGCAGCGTCATGAGGTGCGCGGCCACGGGGAGGTGGTGCGCACGAGGGATGGTCCTTGCCTGTCTGCCTTGCTCTGTCCACCGCTGTTCGCGGCGCGGGCGGCGTGGCCGTCCCCTTTGTTGAGCGCTGATCATCATGAAGAAGTTCCCTGCACGGCCTTGCGCCGTCGTGGCCCCCTGCGCGGCCGCTGCCCTGACCCTGCTGGGCATGCCGGCCTGCGCCGCCGAAGTCGACCCGCCCAGCACCGCGCCGACCACCGAGCTCAGGCCGGTGCTGGTGCAGGGGGCCTCGCACAAGGCCGGCGGCCTGAAGGCCTCGCAGCTGACGGCCTCGCGCCTGGCGCTGAGCGCGCTGGATACGCCGGCCAGCATCGAAAGCCTGGATGTGGCCCTGCAGCAGGCCCGCGGCGACACCCGCGTGGCCGACACGGTGGGCCGCGCCACCGGCATCATGGTGCAGGCCTCGGCCACCTCGGGCAGCACCTACTCGAGCCGCGGCTTCACCGGCAACGAGTCGGTGGCCAGCGCCGAGGACGGGCTGCGCATGGCCACGGCCTCGGGCACCCAGTCCACGCCGACCGACAGCTGGGGCTATCAGCGCATCGAGATCCTGCGCGGCCCGGCCTCGGTGCTGTATGGCGACGGCAGTATCGGCGGCCTGGTCAACCTGGTGCGCAAGAGCCCGGGCCGCGAGGCGAGCGCGGAGCTGACGGCAGGCCTGGGCACGGCCGGCGACTACCGGCTGGGTCTGGGCCTGAACCAGCCCCTGAGCGCCGGCACCGCGCTGCGCGTGGATGCGCTGGCCACCGGCGGCGATGGCCATGTGCAGCGCGGCGATCACCGGCACGCCAAGCTGATGAGCACGCTGCGCTGGCAGGCCACGCCCGATCTGCGCCTGGACCTGAGCCTGGATGCGCATCGCGAGCGCCCGACCAATCACTTCGGCACCCCGCTGAAGGCCGACGGCAGCCTCTGGGCCGAGCTGCGACGCGAGAACTACAACGTCAGCGATGCGCTCTGGCAGGTCGATCAGGACCGTGCCCGCGCGCGCCTGGACTGGCGCATCAGCGACAGCCTGAGCGCCCGCGCCGTGGCCTACCGTTTCCAGGCCGATCGCCAGTGGCGCAATCTGGAGGAGTACAGCCTGGCCCAGGACGGCCAGCAGATCGAGCGCGTGGGCTATCTGGGCATCAAGCACCGGCTGCGCCAATCGGGGCTGCGGGCTGACCTGCTGGCCCGCGTTGGCGCTGTGCAGGCCCTGGTGGGGGTCGAGCACATGGCGCTGGACTTCGTGCATGCCAACGATCGCTACGAGTACAGCACCGTCAGCCGCGTGTCTTTGCAAGGCTTCGATCCCGGCCTCTACAAGGCCCGCGATGCGCTGCTGCCGCGCAGCCGCTCGGAGGTCAGCCAGCAGGCCTTGTTCGCCGAGGCCAGCTGGCAGGCCGCGCCGCGCTGGCTGCTGAGCCTGGGGCTGCGCCGTGATCGCACCCGGGTGGATCGCGAGAATCTCAATCCAGCGCCCGGCACCGCGCTGCCGGCGCCCTGGGCGGCCCGCTTCAGCCCCAGCACCTGGCGCCTGGGCACGGTGTTACAGCTCGATGCGACGCAAAGCCTTTATGCCCAGGCCAGCACCGGCACCGATCCGGTCGGCAATGTGGTGTCGATCTCCAGCGCCAACAAGGATCTGCGTCTAACCGAAGGCCGGCAGCTCGAGCTGGGCTACAAGCGGGCCGGCGCCGGTCTGGAGTGGACGGCGGCGCTGTTCGAGATCGTCAAGGACCACATCATCACTTCGCCGCGGCCCAACCGCCCGGACGACAGCGTGCAGGGCGGCAGCCAGCGCTCGCGCGGCCTGGAGTTCGGCGCGGTCTGGACGCCGGCGCCGGGTTGGCGTGTCGATGCCAACACCGCGCTGGTGCAGGCCCGCTACGAGCATCTGTTCGTCGTCAACGCGGCCAAGGAGACGGTCTCGCTGGCCGGTCATCGCCCGCCCAATGTGCCCGAGCGCCTGGCCAATCTCTGGCTCAGCCACAGCGCGGGCGCCTACGAGATCGGCGCCGGGCTGCGCCATGTCGGCCAGCGTTTCACGAACCGCGAGAACGCCATGAGCCTGGCCGCCTACACGGTGCTCGATGCCAGCCTGGGCTGGCGCTTCAGCGAGGCCGCCAGCCTGCGCCTGCAGCTGCGCAATCTGGGCGACAAGCTCTATGCCAGCAGCATGGGCAGCGGCCGCGCCGCCATGCTGGGCGCGCCGCGCAGCGCGGCCCTGGTGCTGGACTGGCGGCTGCGCTGAGCGTCGATGATGATGAAGCGCTGGCTCCATCTCCTGCATCGCTGGCTGGGCATCGCACTGGGCCTGCTGATCCTGCTGTGGCTGCTCTCGGGCCTGGTGATGCTGTTCGTGGCCCGACCCGCGCTGCAGGAGGGCGAGCGGCTGCAGGCCCTGGCCCCGCTGCCCGCCGCGCCACCGCCGGTCAGCGCGGCCCAGGCCTGGGCGGCGCTGGGCATCGCGGGCGCACCCGAGGGCCTGCGCCTGCAGCAGCAACTGGGCCGGCCGGTCTGGCTGCTGCAGGAGGCGGGCAAGACCTGGCACGCGGTCGACGCCCTGACCGGCCGGCCGCGTGCGCCGCTGACCGAGGCGCAGGCCAGGGCGCTGGCCCTGGAGCATGCGCAGCGTCTGACTCAGCGCCCCGGGGCGGTGGCCGAGGTCGAGCTGCTGCAGCGCGACCAATGGAGCATTTACAGCCGCTTCAACGCGCAGCGCCCGCTGTACCGCGTGGTGCTGGCCGACGGCGACGAGGGCCTGGAGCTCTATATCGGCCAGGGCAGCGGCGAGCTGGTGCTGGACACGCGCGCCTGGGAGCGCGGCTGGAACTGGCTGGGCACGGTGACGCACTGGCTTTACTTCACGCCGCTGCGCGCCAACGGCCCCCTGTGGCGTCATGTGGTGCTGTGGAGTAGCGGGGCGGCGCTGGCCCTGGTGTTGCTGGGCCTGGTGCTGGGCCTGCAGCGGCTGCGCCTGCGCGGCCGCTATGCCAGCGGCAGCGTCAGCCCCTACCGCGAGCGCTGGCAGCGCTGGCACCATCTGCTGGGCCTGGGCGCTGGCCTGGTGCTGCTGAGCTGGCTGTTCAGCGGCTGGCTGTCGATGGCGCCCTGGGGCTGGCCCGGCGGCGAGCGCGCGGCGGTCGGCGAGCAACAGCGCTGGCGCGGCGGTGCGCTGCAGCCGGCCTCGCTATCGCTTCCCGATGCTCTGCCTGCCGTTCTGCGCGATGGCGTTGGCGAGCTGGCCGCGCTGCGCTTCCAGGGTCAGCATCTGTGGCTGGCTTCGGCCCCCGGTGGCAGCCGGCTGCTGGACATGCAGGGCCAGGTCTTGCCTCAGGGTCTGGACGAGGCGCGGCTGCGCACGGCCGCCGCCAGCCTGCAGCCGAAGGCCCGTGTCATCGAGGCCGGCTGGCTGCATCAACCCGATCTGCACTACTACGCGCTGCGCCACCAGACCCGCGCTTTTCCGGTCTATCGCGTGGCTTTCGACGATGCCGCCGGCAGCGTCTACTATCTGGACCCGCGCACGGCCCGCGTGGCGCTGCGGGTGGACCAGGCCGGGCGCTGGAACCGCTGGCTCTTCAATGCCCTGCATCGCTGGGACTTCCCGCCGTTGGCCGCGTCGGTGCTGGGCCGCGATCTGGTGATCACGGCCTTGAGCCTGCTGGGCGCGGCGCTGTCGCTGAGCGGCTGTGTGCTGGCCTGGCGGCGCCTGCAAAGCAGCCGCGGCCGCCGGAACAAACGGAAACCCTCATGAGCGACGACGACAACAACAACACCACCACCACCATCAAGCCCAGCATCCTGCCCTATCGCCGCCATCTGCTGGTCTGCACCGGCGCGCGCTGCACCCAGGACGGCGAGGCGCAGGCCATCTTCGACAGCCTGGGCGAGAAGTTCAAGGCGGCCGGCATCCACGAGGGGGCGCTGCGCGTCAAGCGCAGCCGGGTCAGCTGCTTTGCGGCCTGCAAGGGCGGGCCGGTGATGTGCGTGCAACCCGATGGCAGCTGGTACTACAACGCGAAGGGCGAGAACCTGGACCGCATCATCAGCGAGCACCTGGTCGGCGGCCGGCCGGTGGCGGATCTGCTGTTCCACCAGGGGCCGGGCGGGGCGCAGGAGTCTGAGGGCTGAGCCTGGAGGGGCGGCAAGCTGCCAATAGCTGGAGTTCGCCTGCAGCAGACGGCAGCGTCGACCACCGATGGCGCCTTGATAATCAAGACCTGCCCCCCGCTGGTTCGAGATGCCTGCCTTTCATCATCATCATCATGGATAAATTCTTGCTGCAGCAGCAGGTACTGGAACGGCTCGCCGAAGACCTGCAGCAAGCCGAACAGGCCGCGCGGGCGGCCCATGAGGTGGCGACTCATGAAGAAAACATCGCCGAGAACAAGTACGACACCTTGGGCCTCGAAGCCGCCTACCTGGCCACCGGCCAAGCTCGTCGCGCCGAAGCCATCCGCCAGGCGATGGCCCATTGGCGCCAATTCCGCCCCAGCCCCTACGACGCCAGCAAAGGCATACAGCTCGGTGCGCTGGTCTGCCTGGTCGATGCCGACGACAAGCAGCAACATCTCTTTCTCGGCCCGGATGGCGGCAGCATGAAGTTGCTCAGCGGCGCTCAGATCGTTCAGGTCATCAGCAGAGAAGCCCCCTTGGGGCGGGCCCTGCTGGGCAAGTGCGAGGGGGATGAGGTGTTGCTACCGCTCGCTCCACATCGACAGCAGTTTGAGGTGCTGCGGGTTGATTGAGCGGCAAGCCAGGGCTTGCCGAGATGGTCAGAAACCCTCGCATATCAGCATGGGCAACCGTCGCGCATCCACATCGGGTGGCATCAACGGGCTCCGTCGCGTTCCCCGTCCGGCAACGGGCTTTACCCATCATTCATCTGCGGCGCAGAGGGTCAGGTCTTGCCGCTTGACACGGAGAAGCCATATCGTTCGCGCTCAGCAGGCGGCGAAGCCGTCCGCTGCAGCAAGTGGTTATGGCGCATACGATCCGTCTCCACCTCGACCGCCTTGGCCGAAGGGACTTCCGCCGCCACCGCCGCCACCGCCATACGAGCCGCCAGCGCCGCCTGCCGCACCGGGGATGACGATGCCGCCGCCAAGAGTAAGGAACGGCGAGTTGGCAATTCTTCCGATCTCGACGTTCGCATTGGTCACTTGCTGAGAAAGGCTAAAGATCGTCGTCTTAAGCTCGCGAACTTCAGCCTTTGCTCCTCGCGCCTGAAATAGCGCAGCCACTGCAGCAACTGCACTAACGACGGCCGCTACCAAATTGATCCATTCCATCTGCGTCCTCCCGAAGTACAAAGATCTGATTGTTAATCGCAAGTCAGTTATTCGGCTGCGAACGCAAGACGTCATGGACTGCACTTGCGCCATAACGATGTTGTATGCCGATCATTGACGATTTCTGCCCAACATTTGAGCATGCGCCATGAGGGAAGGCCGCTAATGCTTACCCGGAAACCAACGCCAACCAGCGCCTGCTCCCGACCGACAGCATCCTCCCGCCATTGAAAAAGCCGGCCAGGCTCATCGCCCGCCGGCTTCTTTGTTCCTTCATTTGTTGCGGCGGCATCGCCGCCGCCGCGCGCTGGCTCAAACCGCCAGCAGCTCCACCTCGAACATCAGCGTCGCGTTCGGCGGGATCACGCCGCCGGCGCCGCGCGGGCCGTAGCCGAGCTCCGAGGGGATGATCAGCACGCGGGTGCCGCCGATCTTCATGCCTTGCACGCCTTCGTCCCAGCCGCGTATCACCATGCCGGCGTCGAGCTTGAACTTGAAGGGGTCGCGGCGGTCCTTGCTGGAGTCGAACTTCTTGCCCTTGTTGCCGTTCTTGTAGAGCCAGCCGGTGTAGTGCACGGTGACGTTGGCGCCGCTCTTGGCCTCGGCACCGTCGCCCACCACCACATCCTCGTACTGCAGGCCGCTGGCGGTGGTCTGCAGCGTCAGCTCGACTGGCTCCTCGCCGCCGGCCACGCCCAGCAGCTCCACCTCGAACAGCAGCGTGGCGTTCGGCGGGATCACGCCGCCGGCGCCCTGGGCGCCATAGCCCAGCTCGGGCGGGATGACCAGGGTGCGGCTGCCGCCGACCTTCATGCCTTGCACGCCCTCGTCCCAGCCGCGTATCACCATGCCGGCGTCCAGATCGAACTGGAAAGGGTCATTGCGGTCCTTGCTGGAGTCGAACTTGCTGCCCTTCTGGCCGTCCTTGTAGAGCCAGCCGGTGTAGTGGACGGTGACTTCCTGGTCGGACTTGGCGACGGGGCCGCTGCCTTCGACGGTGTCTTCGAACTGCAGGCCGCTGGCGGTGGTGATCATGATGGATCCTTGAATTGGAATGGCCGGCATCATAAATCGCGCCAGAGCGACACGGCTTCGGCCAGGGCATCGGCCGGCGTGCCGGCGTGCAGACGCAGGCCCAGATGGCCGGCCGCATCGCGCAGCGCAGCAAGCGGATCGCTCAGGTCCAGCGCCGCAGCGCCGTTCTGCTTGGACAGCTTCTCGCCATTGGCGCCCAGCACCAGCGGGGTGTGCAGATAGCGCGGCGTGGGCAGGCCCAGCAACTGCTGCAGCCAGCGCTGGCGCGGCGTGTTGTCGGCCAGATCCTCGCCGCGCACCACATCGCTGATGCCTTGCTCGGCGTCGTCGACGACCACGGCCAGCTGATAGGCCCAGAGCCCGTCGGCGCGCTTGAGCACGAAGTCGCCGACCTCGGTCTCCAGCGCCTGGGCCTGGGCGCCGAGGCGCCGGTCCTGCCATTCGATGCGGCCCGCGCCCTCGGTCAGCGCCCGCCAGGCCCGCGCCGGCCTGCCCTGCAAACCGCCCCGGGCGGGGCGGCAGGTGCCGGGATAGATCAGCTCGCCGTGGCGGGGCTGCGGGCCGGCGGCGGCCGCGATATCGCGGCGCGAGCAGGCGCAGCCATAGGCCTGGCCGGCCTCGACCAGGCGCTGCAGCGCGGCCGCATAGAGCGCGCCGCGCTGCGACTGCCAGACCGGCGGCGCATCGGGCAGCAGGCCCACGGCGGCGAGCTGGGACAGTATCAGCTGGTCGGCGCCCGGCGGGCAGCGCGGTGTGTCGACATCCTCGATGCGCAGCAGCCAGCGCCCGCCATGGGCGCGCGCATCCAGCCAGCTGGCCAGCGCCGCGACCAGGGAGCCGGCATGCAGCGGCCCGGTGGGCGAGGGCGCAAAGCGACCGACGTAGCGGCCAGCCATCAAAGCAGCAGCCCCTCATGCTGCTCCAGCAGCGAGCGCCGCGTCGCCGCGCTTTGCAGCTGGCCCAGCCACCAGGACAAGGCCTTGGCCGGCGGCTGGCCGGTGTTGCGCCAGGCGTAGTGCATCGGGAAGACGCGTTTTTCCTGGAAGGTCGGCAGCTGCAGCAGGCGGCCGGCCTCGACATGGCGCCGCACCATGGACACCGGCAGCGAGCCGCAGCCCAGGCCGCGCATCAAGCCCTCCAGCTTGGTGGCCATCGAGGGCACGGTCAGCACCTCCTGGCCGGGCATCACGCCCACCGTCATCGGCGCCAGGCTGCGGGCGCTGTCGGCCACCGCGATGATGCGGTGCTGCGCGATCGTCGCGGCCGACAGCGGGCCGTCGTGGCGGGCCAGCGGGTGGTGCGGGGCCACGCAGAACACCATCTCCATATCGCCCAGCAGCTCGCAGAACACCGAGCTGCCCGGCGGCTGGGCCGAGGTGCCGATGGCCAGATCGGCCTGGCCCGACAGCAGCGCCTCCCAGGTGCCGGACAGCACCTCGACGCGCAGCTTGAGCCGGGTCGGCGGGCCCTTGGCGACCACGCCGTCCGCATCGGGCGTGTCGTCGACCGGCAGCTGGTAGAAGGCCTCCATCAGATCGAACAGCGCGCGCCGCGCCACCGCATCGTCGATCGCGACGGTCAGCTCGCTCTCCCAGCCGGTGGCGACGCGCCGCACCCGGTTGGCCACTGCGTCCATCTCCTGCAGCAGGCGCCGGCCCTCGACCAGCAGCTCCTGGCCGGCGGCGGTCAGCTCGGCCTGGCGCGAGCGGCGGTCGAACAGCAACACGTCCAGCGCCTCCTCCAGCTGGCGCACGCTATAGGTCAGCGCCGAGGGCACCTTGCCCATGGCCCGCGCGGCGGCCGCAAAACTGCCGGTGCGGGCGATGGTGTCCATCATCGTCAGGGCCTCGGGGGTCAGGACGCGGCGTTTGTCGTGGGTGGCGTGCATGGGCAGAGGGCAAAGGCGTGGGCCTTCATCTTATTTGAACGTTGACTTCATCGGCGAGGGGGCTTTGTTGAAGGCTCCCGCTCCTACATTGGATCCATGGCGCCGACGAGGCGCTCAACAAACAGGAGCCCACGATGCTTGAACTGATCAAATCCTCCGACCGTGGCTATGCCGACCATGGCTGGCTGAAGTCCTTCCACAGCTTCTCCTTCGCCGATTACTACAACCCCCAGCGCATGGGCTTTGGCGCGCTGCGCGTGATCAACGAAGACCGCATCGCCCCGGGCACCGGCTTCGGCACCCACGGCCATCGCGATATGGAAATCATCAGCTATGTGCTGGACGGCGAACTGGCCCACAAGGACAGCATGGGCAACGGCGAGAAGGGCGGCGCCCATGCCGGCGTCATCAAGCCCGGCGATGTGCAGCGCATGAGCGCCGGCACCGGCGTGATGCACAGCGAGTTCAACAACGCGCAGGGCAGGCAGACCCATTTCTTGCAGATCTGGATCATGCCCGACCAGCGCGGCGTGGCGCCCAGCTACCAGCAGCTGCATTTCCCGGCCGAGGACAAGCGCGGCCGCCTGCGTCTGGTGGCCTCGAACGACGGTGCCGAGGGCTCGGTCACCATCCATGCCGACGCCAGGCTTTATGCTGGCCTGTTCAACGGTGATGAAGCGGCCGAGCTGGCGCTGGCGCCGGGGCGCCTGGCCTATGTGCACCTGGTGCGCGGCAGCCTGCTTGTCAACGGGCAGACCCTGGCCGGCGGTGATGCGCTGAAGCTGGCCGGGACCGACAAATTGGTGCTGGGTCAGGGCTCGGATGCCGAGGTCCTGGTGTTCGATCTCGCGCCCTGAGACTGGATAGACTCACGGCCATGGAAAAACTGTGGACCGTGCTGACCTTTCTGCCCGCCATCGACTGGCTGGCGCTGGCCTTGTTCTTTGGCGGCTGGGTCGGTTATGCCCAGTTCGCCAAGCACCAGGCGGTCAGCAAGGGCTCGGTGCTGGCCGCGACCAACCGGGAGCGCCGGCTCTGGATGCTGCAGGTCACCTACCGTGAGGTGCGGGTGATCGACGGGGTGGTGGTGCAAAGCCTGTCCACCAGCCCCTCCTTCTTTGCCTCCACCACCATCCTGATCATCGGCGGCCTGCTGGCCGTGCTGGGCGCCAGCGACCAGGCCAGCGAGCTGGTGCGCGAGATCCCGTTCGCGGCCCGCACCTCGACCCTGGTCTTCGATCTGAAGCTGGTGCTGCTGGCCGGAATCTTTGTCTACGCCTTTTTCCGCTTCACCTGGAGCATGCGCCAGTACACCTTCGGCGCGCTGCTGGTGGCCTCGGCCCCTGACCACAAGCTGTTCGAGAGCGGCGGCCTGTCGCGCGAGGCCTTTGCCGACCGTGCCGGCCGCGTCGTCGGCCTGGCGGCCGAGACCTTCAACGACGGCCTGCGCGCCTACTACCTGGCTTTCGCCGCCATCGCCTGGTTCTTCTCCCCTTGGGCCTTCATCGCCGGTACCGTCGGCGTGATCTACATCCTCTACCAGCGTGAGTTCCGCTCCGAGGTGCTGAAGGTCTTGCAGGGGGATGGCAGCGGGGAGGGCTGATCAACCCTCGAACTGCATCGCCGCCAGCCTTGCATACAGCCCACCGGCGGCCACCAGCTCGGCATGCGTGCCGGTCTCGACGACGCGGCCGTGCTCCATCACGACGATGCGGTCGGCGCGTTGCACGGTGGCCAGCCGGTGCGCGATCACCAGGGTGCTGCGGCCCTGCATCGCCACTTCCAGCGCCGCCTGCACCGCGCGCTCGCTCTCGGCGTCCAGCGCGCTGGTGGCCTCGTCGAGCAGCAGCAGCGGCGGGTTCTTCAGGATCGCTCGCGCAATGCTGATGCGCTGGCGCTGGCCGCCGGACAGGCGCACGCCGCGCTCGCCCAGAAAGGTCTGGTAGCCCTCCGGCAGCTGGCTGATGAAGTCGTGCGCGAAGGCGGCGCGGGCCGCCGCGAACACCTCCTCGTCGCTGGCCTCGGGGCGGCCGTAGCGGATGTTCTCCAGCGCATTGGCCGAGAAGATCACGCTGTCCTGCGGCACCAGGCCGATGCGCTGGCGCAGCGTCTGCAGCGAGACGCGATCGATGGGCACACCGTCCAGCGTGATCGTGCCGGCCTGCGGCTGATAAAAGCGCAACAGCAGCTGCAGCACCGTGCTCTTGCCGGCGCCGCTGGGGCCGACCAGGGCCACGGTCTCGCCGGGGCGCAGTTCCAGGTCGAAATCGGTCAGCGCGGGCTGCTGCGGGCGCGAGGGGTAGTGGAACTGGATGCCGCGCAGCGCCAGGCCGGAGCCGCCGGCGGTGGCCGGCAGCGGCAGCGGCGCGGCCGGCTCGGCGATGGTCGAACGGGTCGCCAGCAGCTCCATCAGCCGCTCGGTGGCGCCGGCGGCGCGCAAGACATCGCCCCAGACCTCGGCCAGCACCGCAACGCTGCTGACCAGCAGGATGACGTAGACCACGGTCTGGCCCAGATGGCCGGCGCTGATATTGCCGGCAATCACCGCCTGCGTGCCCTGGTACAGGCCCCACAGCATGGAGCCGAAGGTGGCGGTGATGATGAAGGCCACCAGCATGGACCGCACGCGGGTGCGCTTGCGCGCGGTGTCGAACGCGGCCTCGCTGGCGCCGGCGAAGCGGCGTGTCTCGGCGCCTTCCTGCACATAGCTCTGCACCACGGTCACGGCGTTCAGCACCTCGGCCGCGATCGCGCTGGTGTCGGCGACGCGGTCCTGGCTGGCGCGTGACAGGCGCCGCACGCGCCGGCCGAAATAGATGGCCGGCAGCACGACCAGGACCAGAAGCCCCAGCACCTGGGTCATCACCCAGGGATTGGTGATGATCAGCATCACCATCGCACCGATGCCCATCACGCTGTTGCGCAGGCCCATCGACAGGCTGGAGCCGACCACGGTCTGGACCACCGTGGTGTCGGTCGTGATGCGGCTGAGCACCTCGCCGGTCTGGGTGTGCTCGAAGAACTCGGGGCTTTGGCGCAGCACATGGCTGTAGACCGCATTGCGCAGGTCGGCGCTGACCCGTTCGCCCAGCCAGGTGACGGCATAAAAGCGCGCCGCCGAGAACAGGCCCAAGGCCGCGCCGACGCCGAACAGCGCCAGGAAATGCCCGCGCAGCGCCATCAGCCGCTCGCCCGGATCGCTGGCCACCAGGCCCTGGTCGATCAGCCCGCGCAGCGCCAGCGGGAAGGCCAGCGTGGCCAGCGCGGCCAGCAGCAGGAAGAGCAGGGCGGTCAGGATGCGGCCGCGATAAGGCGCAAGAAAAGGCCAGAGGCCGGAGAGGGCGCGGGGCGAGGCTTTGGGAGCGGCGGTATCGGCTACAGCGTCGAGTGCAGGCATGCGTGGCAAGGCGGGTGGCGGCGCAGGCATTGTGGCCTCTTTGGCCGGCGACGATCAAAAACGCGGGCGGCACGGGCCGCCGGCCTGTCCGGGCGGCGCGTGCGAACAGCGCTCAAGATGGCGCCGCTGGCTGACGATAGAGCAAGAGAGCCAGTGTCTGGTGTTGGGGCCTCGATATGACACAAGCAAGCCAAGGCATGGGATGGCGTTCGCAGCTGAGCATTGCCCAGCAGTTTTCGCTGATCGTCGGTGTTGCCGTCGCCATCCTGCTGGGCATCATCGGGCTGAGCCTGCTGCGCGTGCAGGCGCTGGGCGCGACGGTCGAGCAGCTGGCCACCGACCAGGTCGAGCGGCTGCAGCTGGCGCAGCGCTGGCGTGGCAATATCGCCGTCAACGCGACCCGGGTCTTCGCCATCATCGAATCCGACGGTGACGGCCTGCAGGACTACTTCAAGGACGGCATGGCGGCGGTCACCGCCGACACCAGCACCGTGCAAAAGCGCTACGCCGAACTGGAGACCAGCCCCGAGGGCTTGCGCATCCAGGAGGAACTGGCCGGTGTGCGCAAGTCCTATCTGGAGGCCCGTGACAAGGCGCTGGCCCTGAAGAAGCAGGGCGATATGGCGCAGGCGCGCTCGCTGGGCCGCAGCAGCTTTGCGCCGCTGATGGAGCGCTATATCGCAACGGCCGACAAGATGGTGGCCTTCCAGGCCCGGCGCTCGGCCGAGCAGGCCGCCGAGGCGGCCGGCATGATCAAGGCGTATCGGCTCATGGTGCTGGGCGCCGGCCTGGCCGGACTGGTCTTGCTGTGCCTGCTGGCCTGGGTGGTGGTGGCTGGCATCCGGCGTTCGCTGGCCTCGGCCAGCGAGGCGGTGGCCAGCATCGGCGAGGGCGATCTGTCACGCGAGATCCGGGCCGAGGGGCGCGGCGAGGTGGCCGAGATGCTGCGCTCGATGCAACGCATGCAGAGCTCGCTGGTGCGCATCGTCGGCGCGGTGCGCCAGAGCAGCGACAGCATCGCCACCGGCTCGGCCGAGATCGCCAACGGCAATGCCGACCTGAGCCAGCGCACCGAAGAGCAGGCCGCCAATCTGGAGCAGACGGCGGCCTCGATGGAGGAGCTGACCAGCACCGTCAAGAACAATGCCGACACCGCCCGCCAGGCCGCAGCGCTGGCCAATGCCGCGTCGACGGCGGCGGTGCAGGGCGGCAGCGTGGTGGGCCAGGTGGTCGCGACGATGCAGGACATCTCCGCCGCCTCCAACAAGATCACCGACATCATCGGCGTGATTGACGGCATCGCCTTCCAGACCAATATCCTGGCGCTGAACGCGGCCGTCGAGGCGGCGCGGGCCGGCGAGCAGGGGCGGGGCTTCGCGGTCGTTGCCGCCGAGGTGCGCAGCCTGGCGCAGCGCTCGGCCAACGCGGCCAAGGAGATCAAGGGCCTGATCGTCAACAGCGCCGAGAAGGTCCAGGCCGGCACCCGGCTGGTCGGCGAGGCCGGTCAGAGCATGGAGGGCATCGTCGCCCAGGTGCGCAAGGTCAATGATCTGATCGAGGAGATCTCGCACGCCACCGGCGAGCAGACCACCGGCATCAGCCAGGTCGGCGAGGCGGTGACCCAGCTCGATCAGGTCACGCAGCAAAACGCCGCCCTGGTCGAGCAGAGCGCGGCCGCCGCCGAGAGTCTGAAGCACCAGGCCGCACAGCTGGCCGAGGTGGTCAGCGTGTTCAAGCTGGGGCGCTGAAGTCCTTCTTGCCTGCCCTGAATCGCAGCGCCCCACTGGCCAAGGCCACGCCGCCGGCCACGATGGCGCAGGCAAGCAGTGTCGCGGCGCCCAGCGGCTCCTTGAGCAGCCAGCTCGCACCGCCGGCCGTCAAGAGTGGCACCAGGGCGGCTGACAGCGAGGCGCGGGCCGCCCCAAGCCGTTCGATCGCTGCCATATAGACCAGCAGGCCCAGCAGGCCGGCCAGCAGGCCCTGGCCCAGCGCCTGCCAGGCGACATCGCTCCAGGGCGCGCTCAGCAGCTTCGGCGCGCCGACGCTCAGCAAGAGCGGCAGCAGCAGCAGGCAGGACCAGCCGTTGACGACGGCCGCGCCCTGCCAGGGTGTCAGGCCACTGTGCCGAAAGGCCAGTGTGTATGCCGCCCATAGCGCGGACGCCAGCATGAACAGCAGATCGCCGCGCCAGCTCTGCGCCGCGTCGGCCAGGCTGCCGGTGGCAAACAGCATCAGGCCCAGCAAGATCAGCAACAGCCCCCACAGGCGCTGGCCGACTATGCGCTCGCCATGCCAGAGCCGGGCACCGAGGGCGGTGAACAGCGGCATGCTGCCGGCCATGAACACGCCCATATGAGCGGCCGGCGCCCACTGCGCACCCATCATCACCAGCGCGCCGAACGGCAGCCCGCCGCCCATCACCAGCAGGGCCAGCCGGCGACGCGGCAGCCCGGCCGGCAGCAAGCCGGTCTTCAGCAGCAAGGGCAGCAGCACCAGGCTGGGCAGGCCGTAACGCAGCGTGTTCAGCTCCAGCGGCCCCAGGCTGGTGCTGACGCCATGGCGCGAAGCGAGCTGCCAGACACTGGCGATCAGCGCGGCGGCCAGGGCGGCCAGCAGGCCGAGCGCGAATGGGCGATTCATCATGGGGGCCGAGTCTGCCCGGCCGGACCGGTCGCGACTATCAGAATCCTGCGCTATCGATGCGCAGCCTTGGTCTCAGCGGCCGAGCTCGCGCCGTGCCTGGGCCGGTGTCACGCCCAGCCCCCGCTGGAAGGCGGCGCCCAGATGGCTCTGGCTGCTGAAGCCCAGATCATGGGCCAGGCCGGCGAGGTCGCGTTCGCCGTCTTCGAGCCGCTGCAGCGCCACGGCCAGGCGCAGTCGCTGGCGATAGCCATGCAGGCTTAGGCCGGTGTGCCGACGAAATGAGCGAGCCAGGTGAAACAGCGAGCAGCAGGCCGCATCGGCCACGTCCTGCAAGAGCCAGCGTGCGTCTGTGTCGGTGCGCGCAACGATGAAGCGCTGCGCGCGCAACACGGCCGTCGGGCTCGGATCGGCAGGCAGCGCTTGCTGCAAGGCGTGTTGCAGCAGCGCCGGTGTCAGCGGCCCGGCGCGCAGCGGATCGCGGGCCAGTGCGCGCCAATGCCGGCGCAGCAGCCACAGTGCGCGCGGCGCCAGCAGCCAGGCGCTGGGTGCTGACGCCAGGGCGTCGTCGATGCCCGGTCGGGCACTGACGACGATGCTGGCGCGTGTCGCGGCGCCGCAGGGCTTGAGTTGATAGGCTTGGCCCGGCGGCAGACGCAGCACGGTCACGCCGTCGAGCACGCGCGTTTGATCGGCCAGACGGAATTCGGTGGCACCCCGGGCGGGCAGCACCAGCCGCGCGGAAGCCACCTGGTAGCAAGGGCTCCATTGCGGGGGCAACGCATGCATGACGACGCGCTCCACCCGCAGCTGGTCGCCGGTGTGCAGCAGGGTGCGGTCTTGCGGCATGAGCCCCACTATAGGGGCTCAGGGAGGGCTGCCGCAGACCGACGCGCCGGCCTACTTCAGGCTGAAGCGCACATTGACCGGCTTCTTGCCGGCCAAGGTCACGGTGGCCACGACCTTGGTGCCCGGGCCGGTCTTGAAGCTGCCCTTGGCCTCCAGCTTGTTGTCGCCGGCCGGGCTCAGCGCGAGCTCGCTCTTGTCGGCGCCGCTGAGCAGGGTCAGCTTGGCCAGCGCGCCGGCGGTGGAGGCCGGCTTGCCGTGGTCGCGCACATACAGGGTGATCTGCTCGGCCTTGGCCACCAGCTCGAAGTCGATATCGCTGGCCTCGACCACGACGCCGCCATGCAGCGGCTTGTGCTCATGGGCGTGGCTGTGATCGCCGGCCGCCTGGGCGGCGAGGCTTGCCAGGCTCAGCGCCGCAGCGCAGGCCAAAGTCTTGATGGTCATCATTTTCAAAGTCCTCTCTCTTGGGTTGGGGTGGTGCATCAGAAAGCTTGCGCGTCACGGTCGTCCAGCAGCCGCTCGGCATCGCGGCGGCCGAACAGCCAGAACATCGCCGGGGTCAGAAAGGTGTCGAGCAGGGTCGAGCTGATCAGGCCGCAGAAGATCACCACGGCCACCGGATGCAGGATCTCGGTGCCGGGGCGCTCGGCCTCGAACAGCAACGGCGCCAGCGCGAAGGCGGTCACCAGGGCCGTCATCAGCACCGGACTGAGCCGCTCCAGCGAGCCCCGAACAATCATCTGGAGCTCAAAGCTCTCGCCCTCGAAGCGCATCAGGTTCAGGTAGTGGCTCAGCTTCAGGATGCCGTTGCGCACCGAGATGCCGGCCAGCGTGATGAAGCCGACCAGGGCAGCGACCGACAGCGGCTGCCCCGACAGCCACAGCCCCAGCACCGCGCCGACCAGGGCCAGCGGGATATTGGCCATGATGATCAGCGCCAGCCGGGTACTCTGGTAGCGGCTGAACAGCACGACGAACATCAGCGCCGCCGACACCAGGGACAGCAGACCCACCAGGCGCGAGGCCTGTTCCTGCGCTTGGAACTGCCCGCCCAGCGTGACGAAATAGCCCTCGGGCAGCGGCGTCTCGGCGACGACCTTGCGGATGTCGGCGACGATGTCGGACAGCGCGCGCCCCTGCGCATTGGCCGACAGCACGATGCGGCGCTTGCCGTCGTCGCGGCTGATCTGGTTCGGGCCGTCGCCGTCCTCGATGCTGGCCAGCTTGGACAGCGGCACCGGGCCCAATGGGGTGGCGATCATGATCTGCGCCAGGCCCTCCATCGAGCGCGCCGACTCGGGCAGGCGCAGCACCAGCGCGAAGCGCCGGCCGTCCTCGACGATCTGGCTGAGCTCCTGGCCCTCGACCAGCGCCTGCAAGGCGGCCGTGATCTGCGGCGTCGGCACACCGTAGCGGGCGGCCGCCGCCGCGTCGATGCGCACCTTGATCTGCGGCGCCAGCACCTGCTTCTCGATCTCCAGATCGGCCAGGCCCGGGATGCTGGCCAGGCGCGCGCGCAAGGCATCGGCCTGGCCGCGCAAGGTGTCCAGGTCCTCGCCGAAGATGCGGATCGCGATCTGCGAGCGCACGCCGGACAGCATGTGGTCGATGCGGTGCGAGATCGGCTGGCCGATCGCGACCCCGGCCGGCAGATTCACCAGGCGGGCGCGGATATCGGCTTGGACCTCGTCCATGGAGCGCGTGATCTCGGCCTGCGGTTTCAGGCCCACATCGAGCTCGCTGACATGCACGCCCTCGGCATGCTCGTCCAGCTCGGCCCGGCCGCTGCGCCGGCCCACATGAGCGACCTCGGGCACCTGCATCACCAGCAGCTCGGCCTGGCGTGCCAGCGCGGAGCTTTCGGCCAGGGTCACGCCCGGGTTCAGGCGCAGGCCGATCAGCAAAGTGCCTTCATTGAAAGGCGGCAGAAAGGTGGTGGCGAAAAAGGGCACGGCCGCCGCCGCGGCCAGCGCCGCGCAGGCCCCTGCCGCCAGCGCGCGCTTCGGATGCTTGAGCACGGCCTGCAGCCCCACTGCATAGCGCGCCTTCAACCAGGCCAGCAGCCGGGTGTCGCCATGGTCCAGCGATTTCATCGTCGGCAGCAGGTAGTAGCTCAGCACCGGCGTCACCGTCACCGAGACCAGCAGGCTGGCCAGGGTCGAGACGATGAAGGCGATGCCCAGCGGCACGAACAGCCGCCCCTCCATGCCCGGCAGCGCAAACAGCGGCAGGAAGACCAGCACGATGATGGCGGTCGCATACAGAATGCCCGAGCGCACCTCCATGCTGGCCTTGGCGACCAACTGCAGCGGGTTCAGCCGGTGCTCCGGATGGCGCGCGCGGTCTTCCTTGAGGCGACGGATGATGTTCTCGACATCGACCACCGCATCGTCGACCAGGCCGCCGATCGCGATCGCCAGCCCGCCCAAGGTCATCGTGTTGATCGACAGGCCGAAGTAGCGAAACACCAGGGCCGTGATGAGGATGGACACCGGAATCGCCAGCAGCGCGATCACCGTGCTGCGCAGATTGCCGAGGAAAAACCACAGGATCACCGCGACAAAGACCGAGGCGCCGATCAGCTTGCCTTGCAAGGTCGAGATCGAGGACTCGATGAAACTGGCCTGGCGGAAGGTGACCTGGGGCGCGGCCATGCCGGCCGGCAGCGAGCGCTTCATCTCGCCCAGCGCGGCCTCGATGGCCTGGGTCAGCGCCACGGTATCGGCGCCGGGCTGCTTCTGGATGCCCAGGATCACCGCCGGCTTGCCTTCGAAGCCGGCATCGCCGCGCTTGAGGGCCGGCGCGAATCTGACCTCGGCGACCTGGCGCAGCAGCAGAGGCTGGCCGTTCCTGGCGCCCAGCGCCAGATGGCGCAAGGCTTCCAGGCTGTTGTCGCGGCCCAGATGGCGTATCAGGTACTCGCGGCCATTGAGCTCCAGAAAGCCGCCCGAGCTGTTGGCCGCATAGCGCTGCAGCGCCGCCGCCAGCTGCTCCTGCGTGACGCCCAGCTCGGCCATGCGTGCGGTCTGCGGCTGGACCTGGAACTGCCGCACCTCGCCGCCGATCGGGATCACCTGGGCAACGCCGGGAATCGCCATCAGGCGCGGTCTGAGCACCCAATCCGCATACTCGCGCACCGCCATCGCCGAGACCTTGTCGGTGTCGATTGGCAGCGCGATCTGCATGATCTCGCCCATGATGGAGCTGATCGGCCCCATATGCGCGACCACGCCCTCGGGCAGGCCCTGCTCCAAGGTCGCCAGTCGCTCCGACACCATCTGCCGGGCGCGGAAGATCTCGGCGCTCCAGTCGAAGGTGATGTAGACGAAGGACAGGCCGGCGCTGGAGGTCGAGCGCACGGATTCGACACCGGGCAGGCCGTTCATCGCCGTTTCCAGCGGGAAGGTGATCAGCTGTTCCACCTCCTCGGCGGCCATGCCGCCGGCCTCGGTCATCAGTGTGACCGTGGGCTTGTTCAGATCGGGAAAGACATCCACCGGGGTGCGCGATAAGGTGAATGCGCCATAGGCCATCAGCGCCAGCGCGGCGATGATGACCAGCAGCCGGTTGCCCAGGCTGTAGTCGAGTAGCCACTTGAACATGATTGGTGGCCTCGGTTATCGGATCTGGTTGATCAGCAGGGCGCCTTCGGAGACGACCCGCTCGCCGGGCTTGAGCCCCGCGCTGACCGCCACCGTCGCGCCGTCGAGCGGCGTGCTGCTCACGACTCTGGGCTCGAAGCGCTCCGGCGCGGCCTTGACCCAGACCATGGTCTGGTTCGAGGCGCTGCGCACCAGGGCCGCCGCCGGCAGGCGCACGCCCTGTACGGTGCTGCGGCTGTGCACCAGCATCTGCACCGGCTGGCCCAGGGCCAGGTCTTGCAGGCCCGTGCCCTGGGCGCGGAACAGCAAGGGAATCGCCTGCTCGCGCAGCGCACGCGCGGCGCCGATGAAGTCCAGCTTGACGCCGCTGACGGCCAGGGCCGCGCCGGCGATGTCCTGCGCGGCGGCGCCGTCATAGGCGAGCGCCTCGACACGCAGCCGCGCCGGATCGACGATCTCGAACAGCAGTTCGCGCGCGTCGACCACCTGGCCGGCCACCGCTGCGGCCGACGCGATCACGCCGCTGACCGGAGCCAGCAGCGCCTCGCGCGAGGCCAGGCCGGCACCGACCGCCGCGATGCGCGCGCGCAGGCTGGCCAGCTCGCTTTCGGCCGCCTCGATCTCTTTGCGCGGCACGCTGTCGGCCAAGAGTTTGAGCCGTGCCAGGCGCTGCTCGGCCAGGCCGCGCTGGGCCTGCCATTCGGCGATCTGCGCCGCCTGGCCGGCGCGCTCCAGCGCCTCGCCGCCCGGGCGCACCCAGGCCAGCAGCTCGCCCTTGCGCACGGTCTGCCCGAGCGAGGGCAGGCCGCGCGGCCCGGCTTCCAGGCGGCCGGCCATCAAGGCCTGCACCTTGCCGCCGGCGTTCGGGTCCATCACGACGGCGCCAGCCAGCGCACTGACGCGCGGCAAGGCCTCGACGCTGCTGACTTGCGTGCGCACGCCGATCTGCCGCTGCGCCGGCTTGGGCAGGAAGACCGCGCCATCGGGCAGGCGCTGCGGGCCGTTGCCGCTCGCTGCCGGCGGTGCGTCGCCGTGGTCATGGCCGGGGCCGGCCTGGGCCAGCAGCGAGGCGGCGAGCAGGGTCAAAACGATCAGAGGCTGCTTGCTCATGCCGCAACTCCTTGGCGGCGTGCGCGCAGGCTCAGCAGCACGGCGGCCCCGGCTGCGGCGATCAGTGCGCCAGCGGCCCAGGGCTTCCAGGCGAGTGCCGCCGCGTCATCGGCGTGCTTGTCCGCGTGCAGATCGAGTTCGCCGGCCAGCAGATCGCTCTGCGCGCCGGCGCTGACGGTGACGGTCACCGGGATCGTGCCGGGCTTGAGCTCCTCGGCCAGCGTGGCCTCGAATTCGCCGTCCTCGCCATGCGGCGTGGGGCGCAGCTTCAGCGCGCCCAGCTCCAGTTCCAGCGTCGCGTTCTTGACCGGCCGGTTGTCGGCCGCGTGATCGAGATAGAGCGTCAGCTGCTTGCCCTGCAGCACGCCGACCAGTTCGAAGTCTTCGGACACCGCGTGGAAACGCGGCAGGGCAGGGCCTGCAGCCGCGACCGGGGCGTCATGGCTGTGGCCTTCGCCGGCCCACAGGGCTGGCGTCAGTGCCAGCGTCATCGCAGCGACGAGGCCGCGATGACTGATGAAAGAGAAAAGCATCGGTATTCCTTGAATGGTTGTGGCGTTCACTGCGGCAGCAGGCCCAGGGCCTGGCGCAGCGTGGACAGGGCGTGCTGCTGGCCCAGGCGAGCGCGCTCGCTCTGGCGCTGGGCCTCGAAAGCCTCCTGGGCCACGCGCAAGCGGGTCGGCAGATCGGTCTCGCCCAGGCCGAAGGCCTTGTCGACAAAGCCCAGGGTCTCGCGGGCCAGTTCGGCGCGCCGCGCGGCGGACCGGAGCTGGGCCTCGGAGGCGGCGAGCCGCGCACGGGCGGTGGCGAGTTCGGCCGCCAGTCTTTGCTGTTCCAGCGTCAGCTGGGTCTCGGCCTCGATCTGCGCGGCGGCGGCCGTGGCCAACTGGGTCTTGCGCTGGCCCTCGCTGCCGAAGGGGATGCGCAGGCCCAGCGTGACGGTCTGGCCCCAGGCCTCGCCCCGGGCGCCGCGCTCGCGCGCGGTCGACAGGCTCAGCTCGGGGCTGGCGCGGCCTTGGGTGCCGGCCAACTCGCGCGCATGGCGGGCCAGGCGGGCGCGGTCCTGCAGCTCGCGCAGCGCCGGATGGGCCTCGAGGCTGTGGTCCTCACCGGGGGGCACGGGCTCGCTGCTGCCGGCGGTCTCGGGTGCGACGCCGCTGAGGGCCTGCAGGCCGAAGCGGGCCTGGGCCAGAGCGGCCTGGGCCTCGGCCAGCTCCGCCTGGGCGGCGGCGATGGCGGCCTCGGCCTGGTGCTGATCGGCGCGCGACAGATCGCCGGCCGCGACGCGGCGGGCCACATCGCGGCCGAGCTGACCGGCCTGCTCGACCCTGGCCTGCGCCAGCCCCAGGTCCAGCGCGGCACGCTGCCAGCCCCACCAGGCCTCGCGCAGCAGGCCGGCCAGGCGCCACTGGGCCGCCGCGACGCGGCTGTCCAGCGCGCCGAGCTCGGCGGCGGCCAGCGCTTGCGCCCGACCGCGTTCGCCGGGCCGCCACAGCGGCGCGGCAATCCCCAGTTCGAGTTCACGCGCACCGTCGTTGCGGTGCAGCCGGTCGGTCTTGCTGGCGATTTCCAGGCTGGCGGGTTCGGCCGTCCAGCTGCGGGCGCTGGCCTGGCGCCCCTCGGCGGCCTCGCGATGGGCCGCAGCCGCCAGGGCCTCGGGCTGGCGCTGCCAGGCGGCCGCGAACAGCTCGGCCAGGCTTTTTGTCTGCGCCTGCGCGGGCAGGCTCAGGGCCATTGCGATGACGCAACAGCCCGCCCCCTGGCTGATCCAGGGTTTCGTGATCTTCATGGTGTCCCTCGTCTGGGACGGGCGCAGCGGCCCGCCCGGTCAACAACAGATGTCGACGCGGGGCTGTATCGGCCCCGGTCGCAGCGTCAGACCGGGGACGTGTGGGGTGGGCGTATCAGCCGTTCGGGCAGGCCGTCGGTGACCGAGCGCCGGTAGGGCGTGGCCTGGCTGTCGGCCGGCCAGTCATGCGGCTTGGGGGGATGCACCATCATGATGCCGGCCACCGCGCCATGGCAGCTGGGGCAATCGGCATCGATGCCGCTGCCATCGACCTCAGCATCGGCGTCACCGCTGTCCTGGTGCTCGTGCTGGTGATGGCCGAAATGCGCGGCGGCGCGGGCCTCGGTCTCGTGCTCGCAATAGCTGGCCGCAGCCGCCCAGGTCCACTGGAGCGGCAGCAAGGTCAGCATCAGGATCAGCACAAAGCGGCGCATGGGGCGGCAGTGTAGCCAATATTGGGGCCCCGCTCTTGGGGGTGGGGCGCTGCGGAGGGGGCGGCCTGTGGTCGAATAGCGTTGTTGTCGAGAATGATGGGCCCGCGATGCAGCAATACGATGTCGAAGCACCCGCCTGGCTGCCGGCCCTGAACCTGTGGGTGCAGAAGCTGGGCCTGTGGCGTGCGCTGGCCCTGTTGGTGGGGGCGGTCTGGCTGATGGCGGTGGGCATCTCGCAGCTGGCCATCACGCTGCTCGGCGAGGGCAACCGCCTGATCGCGACGCTGGCCGCCAGCACCTGTGCGATCAGCATCACCAGCGTGTTCGGCTACCTGTTCCTGAGCCTGGTTCAGCACCTGGACAAGGCCCACAAGAACATGACCCGCCACGCCACGCTGGACTCGCTGACCGGTACCTTCAACCGCCGCCATTTTCTCGAGCTGGTCGAGCGCGAATGGTCGCGCGCCAAGCGTTACGAGATGTCCTGCGCGCTGCTGCTGATGGACATCGACCATTTCAAGCAGGTCAACGACCGCTTCGGCCATCTGTGCGGCGACCAATTGCTGCGCGAGATTGCCGAGGTCAGCATCGAGACCCTGCGCCAGCCCGATGTGCTGGCGCGTTTTGGCGGTGAGGAGTTCATCGTCTTCCTGCCGCACACCGATCCGCTCGGGGCGCTGGACGTGGCCGAACGCATCCGCGAGCGCATCGAGGCGCTGGACTTCAGTTGGCGCGGCGAGCCGGTGCCGGTCAGCGCCAGCCTCGGCGTGGCGGCCCTGCATGCCGAGCACATCACGCTGGACCACCTGATCTCGGACGCCGACGAGGCGCTCTATGTAGCCAAGTCGGCCGGCCGCAACTGTGTGCGTGCCGGCGCCGGCCTGCTGCCGGGCCGCTCCAGCGTGACCAGCGGCTAGGGCCCGCCCACTAGGGCAGAACCATGCGACGGCTGTAGCCGGTCATCTCCAGATAGCCACGCCCGATCAGCCGGCCGCCGGCATCGAACAGCTCGCTGGCGCCTTCCCAGTACAGCAGGCCGCTGCTGGCGCGGGCATCGATCTCCTGGGCATCGAACATCGCCCTGACCTGCAGCCCGGCCTGCACAGGCGTGCTCAGCCCCCACTCGACCGGGTACTCGGCCTGGCTGACGGGGCTGCGCCAACGCCGGCCGGGCCGGAACTTCAGCTCGCCATTGCCGAAGCTGCGCACGCGGCCGCCGCTCTCGCGCCAGCTGCCGCCGGTCCACAGGCTGCTGCCGTCGGCGCGGCGCAACCGGAACGCCGTCAGTGCGCTGCCGTCCAGCAGATTCAGCCCCAGCCAGTCCCAGCCGACCGCCTCGGGCGCCAGCAGGCTGTCGCTCCACTCGTGGTCCAGCCAGGAGTGGCCTTGCAGCGTCAGCATGCGCCCGCCCAGGCTCAGCCGGCCGCGGGTCTGCATCTGGCTGCGGCTGTAGTAGTGGCTGGCCTGGCTCTCTTCGGGGCCTTTGCGCGAATAGCCGGCATCGCCCTGCAGCAGCGGCGGCAGCGCGCTGTGCAGGTCCAGGTCAAGCGCGAATCCGGCGCTGCCGAAGCGGGCACGATAGCGGTCGTCATCGGCACTGCGCCGCAGACGCCAGTCGCGCAGGCGCAGATCGCAGTCGGCCTCGGCGGCCTGGGTGCCGCCGGCGCTGACGCGCGCCAGCCGCTGGTCATGATGCAGCCGCCCGGCGCGCAGATCGCTCAGCGCCACATGGCCCAGCAACAGCTGGCGCGGCGCCAGCGCGCTGGGATGCGACTGCACGGCGGGATCGCGGTTGCGCAGGCGGAAAAAGGTCAGCTGGTAGCCGAACAGCGGCGGCTGCGCCTCGTCCGCGCCCAGCAGCCCGGTCAGGTACCACCATTCGATGCCGGTCTCGGGGTGCGCACCGAAGTCGCGCGGGAACTGCAGCGGGCGGCGGCGGATGCCCGACACACCGGAGACAGCCGGCGCTGCCGCCGCGATCTCCGGCATCGTGGCCAGGGCCCAGAGCAGCAAACCGCGCCTGCCTATCACGGCGCAGCCTGCCTGGATGATCGTGGCAGCAGCCGGCCACGACGATGTGCCAACGCCAGCAGCAGGGCGCAGGCACCCAGCAGTGCGAGCAGCGTGATGACCGAGCCTTCGATGCCGAAGGCGCCGCCGGTCAACCAGTTTGGCCCGGCCAGTTGGCCATACAGCAGGCCGGCCTCGGCCTTGTGTCCCGACACGACCGCCGAGAACAGATGGCCGGCACAGAAGTTCCAGGCCAGGTGCAAGCCGATGCCCAGCCAGAGCCGTCCGCTGGCCAGGTAGGCGGCTGCGAAGAGAATCCCGGCGACGGTGACGTTGAGTGTTGACAGCAGGGTGGCACCGTCGTTGGGCAGATGCGCCAGGCCGAAAAGCAGTGACGAAGCCAGCAAGGCCGGCACACTGCCCAGCACCCGTTCCAGCGCCTTGAACAGGATGCCGCGCACCAGCAACTCCTCAAACACGGCCACCAGGGTCATGTCCCCGAATGATTTCAATGTGGCCAGTCCGACCGGATGCATGCCCTGCAGATGAAAGACATTCAGCAGAGCCAAAGCGCCAAACACCATGACCACCAGCAGCGCGCCGCCCAGCAGGCCGAGACCCAGCTCGCGCGCTGCGCCGGCGCTGGCGAACTCGGTGGCAGGGCGGCGATCGATGCGTAAAGCATAGAAGCGGAAGGCGGCCGCCATCAGCACCGCCGCCAGCAGCTGCGGCCACAGCAGGCGTGCGGACTTGGGCAGGTTCTCGGCCAGCACCATCACGACCGACATCGCGGCGATCACCATCAAGGAACCCAGCAGCACCCTCAGCAGCGCATAGCGGGCCAGCAGCGAGGGTTTGGCCTCAGGGCCGGGAGAGGGCTGTGGTGTCGACGGCGGGGAGATGGCCAGCGTGTTTTTCATTCTTGTGCTCCTTGAAGCGGTGAGGGCTGGCGCGCAGTATCAGGGCGAGCTGTGCTGGCCAAGCGGCCCGAATGACGAACTGCGACACGGCCCTCTCGACCTGCGAAAGCCGCCGACAGGCGCTCCGCGGCGCTCACCAATCCTCCCTCACCGCCTGCACCGCATCGACCCTGCCGGCCTTGGCGAAGCTCGCCCAGGCGGTCAGCAGCGAGGCGGCGACCACTGCCAGCAGCAGCGCGGCCAGGCGGGCGCTGGGCAGGCTCAATTCCATGCTCCAGTGAAAGCTCTGCGGGTTGACCACCCAGACCAGCACCGCGCTGACGCCCAGGCCCAGGGCCAGGCCGGCCAGGGCGCCGGCTGCCGTGAACAGGCCCGTCTCCAGCACCAGCAGGCGCAGCAGCTGGGCCTGGGTGAAGCCCAGATGCCGCAGCAGGCCGAACTCGCGTTTGCGCGCCAGCAGCTGGGCCGACAGGCTGGCGGCGATGCCGAACAGGCCCAGGCCCAGCGCCACCGCCTGCAACCAGTAGGTGACCGCGAAGCTGCGATCGAACAGGCGCAGCGACAGCGCCAGCAGCTCGCCGGTGGCGGCCAGTTCCAGATCGGCCGGGTCGGCGGCCAGCGCGCGCAGCCTGGCCTGGGCCTGCACGAGGTCAGTGCCCGGCGCCAGCCACAGCGACAGCTCGGTGATGCGGGTGTCGCCGCTCCAACGCTGGTAGTCGGCCAGCGACATCAGCAGCGCGCCGCTCTGGCGGCTGTAGTCGCGCCAGACGCCGCGCACAAAGAACTGCAGGGTGGGCGGCGCCGCTGAACCGGGGCTCAAGCTCAGTGCCAGCCGCGCGCCGGGCCGCAGCGCCTGCTGGTCGCGCATCGCCTCGTTGATGTAGATGGGCATCAAGCCCGGTGCCGGCGGCTCGGCCAGCGGCCCGACCAGCGGCAGCCGGTTCTCGTCGCGGATGGCGCGTGCCAGCAGGCTCAGCTCGGTCTGATCAACCGTCCAGGCGCGGCGGCTGCGCTGCGGGGCCAGGTCTTGCGCCAGGCCGCTGGCGCGCACCGCCTCGATGAAGTCCGGCGCCAGCGGGGCTGTGTTTCCCTTGCTCTGCAGGCTGCTGCGCAGATAGAGGTCGGCCGGCAGCATCTGGCGCAGCCAGTCCTGCAGCGAGGCGCGGAAGCTGTGCACCATCACCAGCATCGCCACCGACAGTGCCAGCGCCACCAGCACGCCGGCCAGCATCTGCGTGGCCGCGCCGGCTTGGTCGCGGGCGCGCTCCCTCAGCAGCATCAGACCGGCGCTGCGCCGGCCTGGCAGCAGCCGGGTCAGCAGGCGCACCAGGCCGGGCATGGCCGCGATGCCGCCCATCAGCAGGCAGAGCATGGCCAGATAGGCGGCCAGCGGCACGCCGCCAAACGGCGGCAACAGGGCCAGCAGCACGCCGGCCAGCAGCAGAGCCGGCGCCAGCCCGCGCGGCAACCGCGGCTGCAACTCGGTGCCCAGTCCCTTGAGTACCTGGGCCACCGCCATGCGTCGCACGGCCAAGGCCGGCAGCAGCGCGCTGAGCAGGCTGACCGCCAGCCCCAGGCCGCCGAACAACAGCATCTGCCAGGGGTCAAGCCGCAAGGCCGGCCCATTGCCACCCAGCGGGCCACCGAGCAGGCCGCTGCCCAGATCGCCGCCCAGCAGGCGCAGGCCCAGCGCGGCCAGACCGGCACCCAGCGCCAGGCCCAGGCCGCTGCCCAGCAGGCCCAGCAGTGCGGCCTCGGTCAGCACCAGCCGCATGCGTTCGCGCGCGCTCATGCCCAGCACACCGAGCAGCGCCAGCTGCGGCAGGCGCTGGGCCACCGACAGCGAGATCACCGCGAACACCAGAAAGCCGCCGGTGAACAAGGCCATCAGCGACAGCACGCCCAGGTTGACGCGGTAGGCGCGGGTCAGCCGCGCCATCTGGTCTTCCTCGTCCCGCGGCGCGGCAGCGATGCTGCCTTCGGGCAGGGTCAGGTCTTGAGCCTGTACCCCGGGCTGCAAGCGCAGCTCGATGCGGTCCAGCCGGCCGAGCCGGTCGAACAGGGCCTGGGCCGCCGCGATGTCCAGCACCGCCAGCGGTGCGCCGGGGGCGGCGACGCTGCCGGCCAGGCGCAGCTCGACATCGCGAGCCCGGCCATCCTCGCCCACCAGCCGCAGCCGCACGCTGAGCGGGCGCGGGCTGGGAAGGCGCCGCAGCGCCGCCTCGTTCAGGAAGAGGGCGTCCGGCGCCAGCAGCGACTGCAGGGCCTGGCCCTTGTCAAATGCCTGCGGCAGCAGGGCCGGATTGAACTGGGCGGTTTGCAAGGCATCCAGGCCGAGCAGGCGCAAATTGAAGCGCTCTTCCATCAAGACCTGGACCTGCCCTTCGATCACCGGCGCCGCCTGCTGGACCTGGGGCTCTTGCATCAGCCGCTCCAGCAGGGCCTCGTCCAGCGGCCGCCCGTCGCTGCCGCGCAGCAGCAGATCGGGCGTGCCCGCCAGGCTGCGCTGGGCTGCGCCGAACTCGGCCAGCGCCGAGCTGTTCAGCAGCTGCACGCCGAAAGCCAGGGCCACGCCCAGCGCGATCGCCAGCAAGGCCAGCAACTGCCGGCCCCACTGGGCCTTCAGTGCCGGCCAGGACAGCGCGATCAGCCAGCGTGCCATGGCTGCAGACCGGGCTGATCGCTCATCAGCAGGCCGCGATCGGCAGCGGCGGCGGCGCGCTCGGAATGGGTCACCAGCAGGCAGGCCGCGCCCTCCTGCTTGCACTGCTGGCGCAGCAGGTCCAGCACCTGGGCGGCGTGGCGCGGGTCCAGATTGCCGGTGGGCTCGTCGGCCAGCACCAGGGCCGGGCGGTGCACCAGCGCGCGGGCGATCGCGACACGCTGCAGCTGCCCGCCGGAGAGCTGGCGCGGCAGGCGGGCATCGAGCCCGTCCAGACCCACCGCCGCGAGCATCTGCCGCACGCGGCCGGCGTCGGGCGCGCCGAGCAGCAGCAGCGGCAGGCCGACGTTGTCGGCCACCGTCAGATGCGGCAGCAGATGGAAGGCCTGGAACACAAAGCCCAGATGACGGCGGCGCAGCAAGGCCTGGGCCTGCTCGGGCAGCGCGGCGATGTCCTGGCCGGCCAGCAAGACCTGGCCCTGATCCAGCCGGTCCAGCCCGGCCAGGCAGTTCAGCAAGGTGGACTTGCCGCAGCCCGATTCGCCCAGCAGCGCCACCAGTTCGCCGGCTTCCAGGCGCAGCTCGATGCCGGCGAACACGGGGGTGTCGCCGTAGCGCTTGGCCAGGCCGCGGGCCTCAAGCACCGCCATCGTGGAGCAGCCGGTGCACGGCGGCCAGCAGATGCAGCGGTGCCTCGGGAGACTCGCAGGCGATCACCTGGCGCTGCGGCATGCTGCGCAGCCAGGTGTGCTGGCGCTTGGCCAGCTGCCGGGTCGCGGCGATGCCGCGCTCGGGCAGGGTCTTCATATCACCGGAGTCGAGGGCCTCCCAGACCTGGCGGTAGCCGACGCAGCGCATGGCCGGCAGGCCCGGATGCAGATCGCCGCGCGCGCGCAGGCGCTCGACCTCGGCGATCAGGCCCTGGCCCAGCATCTGCTCGAAGCGCTGCGCCAGGCGCTGGTGCAGCCAGGCGCGGTCGCTGGGCTCCAGCGACAGCAGCGGCCAGTCGACGCCGGCGCTGCGCTCCTGCTCGGCATGCAGCATCGACAGCGGCTTGCCTGCCAGATGCCAGACCTCCAGCGCGCGTTGGATGCGCTGCGAGTCGCCGGGCGCCAGGCGGGCCGCAGTGACCGGGTCGACCTCGGCCAGCTTCGCATGCATGGCCGGCCAGCCGATCGCGGCGGCCTCGGCATCGAGTCGCGCGCGCAGGGCCTCATCGCCCTGCGGAAGGGTCGACAGGCCGTCGAACAAGGCCTTGAAGTAAAGCATGGTGCCGCCGACCAGCAGCGGCAGCTTGCCGCGCGCCAGGATCTCGGTGGCCAGGCGCTGCGCATCCTTGGCGAACTGGGCGGCGCTGTAGCTGTCCAGCGGGTCGAGGATGTCGATCAGGTGGTGCGGCACGGCGGCCAGCTCGGCCGGTGTGGGCTTGGCCGTGCCGATGTCCATGCCGCGATAGACCAGGGCCGAGTCGACGCTGATGATCTCGATGGGCAACACCTCGGCCAGCGCCAGCGCGCCGGCGGTCTTGCCGCAGCCGGTCGGGCCGGCCAGGCAGATCGGGCCGAGCTTCATGCGGGCACCACCGGCCGCAAGTGCCGCTCCTGCGACTGCACCAGGGTCCAGCCGCAGACGGCAGCGCCCAGGCCCAACACCATCATGGTCGCGGCCATGGTCCGCACCGTGCCATCCAGGCTCAGGCCCAGCCAGCCGCCCAGCGCGAAGGCCACCAGGGCCGAGGCGAAGCCCGACAGCGCCGCCGCCGCGCCGGCCTGCTTCGGGAAGGGCCCGACCGCGCCGGCCTGGCTGCAGGGTTGCAGCACGCCATGGCCCAGCATGATGAAGACATGCGGAATCATCAGCGCCCAGACCGAGGGCGGCCAGACCCAGGCAGCCAGACCCATGCCGCAGGCACCGGTGAAGGTGAAGAAGGCGCCGCGCCGCACCGTGCGGGCCAGGCTCAGCCGCGCCAGCCAGCGCCGGCACAGCAGGGTGCCCAGCACATAGATGCCGGCGCCCAGACCCACCAGCAGGCCGTAATGGCCGCGCGACAGGCCCAGCACCTCGATGAAGACAAAGGCCGAGGCGGCCAGAAAGGTGTAGAGCGTGCCGTAGGCCAGGCTGGTCAGCAGGGTGTAGGCGCGAAACGAGGGGTGGGCCAGTACCAGGGCCCAGTTGGCCAGCAGGCGGCGCGGCCGCAGCGCCTCGGGGTCAGGCTTTGCCAGGCTCTCGGGGATGCGCAGGGCCACCAGGGCCAGCGCCGCCGCGCCGGCCAGCGCAATGGCCAGCAGGGCCCAGCGCCAGCCGAAGGCCCCCGCCAGCGCCCCGCCTAGCGGCGGCGCCAGCATCGCCAGCACGCCCAGGCCGCCCAGGGCCCGCGCCATCACGCGCGCGCCCTGCTGCGGCTCGAACCAGTCGCGCAGCATCGCGCGCGCGCCGACCACGGCCGCAGCCAGGGCCAGGCCTTGCAGCGCCCGGCAGATCACCAGCAGCCAGATGTCGGCGGCCAGCGCGCCGGCCACCGCAGCCCCCGCATAGAGTGCGAGGCCGGCCAGCAGCACCGGCCGGCGCCCGACGCGGTCGCTGAGCGGGCCCAGCAGCAGCTGGCCGAAGCCGAAGCAGAGCATCAGCGCCGACAGGGTCAGCTGGGTGGCCGCCATCGGCGCGGCCAGATCGGCACGCAGCGCGGGCAGGGCCGGCAGGTAGAGATCGGTGCTGATCGGCTGCAGCCCTAGCAACAGGGCCAGCGCGGCGATCTGCCAGCCCAGCGTCGGTGCGAGGGGCGTTTTCAATCAAAGCGCTCCCAGGGCGACAGAAAGCGCCACTGGCCGGGCGGCAGATGGCCCAGATTGATGCGGCCGATGCGCACCCGCTTCAGGCCCACGACCTTGAGTCCGACCAGCTCGCACATGCGGCGGATCTGGCGCTTGCGGCCCTCGCGCAGCACGAAGCGCAGCTGGTCGTCATTGATCCAGCTGACCTTGGCGGGCTTCAGCTGCACACCGTCCAGCTCCAGCCCATGGTTCAGCAGGGCCAGGTCTTGCGCCGGGAAGCGCACCATCGGCGCGCCTTCGCCGGCCAGCTCGACGCGCACCAGGTATTCCTTCTCGACCTTGGAGTCCTCGCCGATCAGCGTCTTGGCGACGCGGCCGTCCTGGGTCAGCACCAGCAGGCCGGTCGAATCGATGTCCAGGCGGCCGGCGGGCGCCAGACCGCGGCTGTGGCCGATGTGGTACTTCAGGCCCGAGGGGTCTTCGCTCCATTGGTTGGCGCTCTTGATCAGCACCGAGGCCGGCTCATAGCCGTCCTCGGCCTGGCCGGAGACATAGCCGATCGGCTTGTTCAGCAAGATGGTGACCTGCTTGGCCTGCTCCTTGTGGGCACGCGGGTCAATCTCTATCTTCACGCCCGGCTGTACGCGCTGGCCCAGCACGGCCATCTTGCCGTCCACCCGCACCCAGCCCGCGCCTATCCACTCATCGGCCTCGCGCCGCGAGGCCATGCCCAGCGCGGTCATGTGCTTGGACAGGCGTTCGCCCTCGCTGCTCGGGTCGCGGTAGTTGTCGTCGTCATCGTCGTCGTCCCGGTGACGCGGCGCTGGGCGCTGCGGGAAGGCACGCGGCTCTGGCGGGCGGACGTTGGGGCGCGGACCGGTGGCGCGGCGCTGGTCGCGGCGCGGCTCCTGGCGGTCTTCCTGACGGGCCTCCGGGCGCTGCTCATGGCGCTGCGGCTCATGGCGCGGATCGCGCCGGCTCGGCTCACCGGCAAACTCGGGCCGGGGGCCGCGCACGGGGCGGTCCTGGCGTTCGTAGGGCTGCTGTGCGCCTTCGCTGCGGCGTTGCGGGCGACGGTCCTCGAAGCGCGGGCCGTCGTCGCGGCGTGGCGGCCGGGCCGCAGCTGGGCGTTGCTGCTGCCGAGCTTCCTCGGCGGCACGGCGCTGCTCGAAAGCGGCCTGGCGTTCGGCGCGTTCGGTCTGGGCCGCCGCCAGGCTCTGGCGCGGGCGCGAGACGCCCTTGCCGCGCAAGGGGCCGCGGCGCTCGCCCTCGGGTTTGTCGACGGCGCCGGGTTTGTTGTTCTTTTTGTTCAGTTTCAATGTGGCCATCACGGCTCCTTCGGGGTGGCGGTCGGCTGCGTATCAGCGACCGCGCAAAAACAGCGCATCGAGCTCGCGCATGGTCAGCTGGCGCCAGGTCGGGCGACCATGATTGCACTGATCGGCACGCTCGGTGCGCTCCATATCGCGCAGCAGGGCATTCATCTCGTCCAGCGTCAGCTGGCGGTTCGCGCGCACCGCGCCATGGCAGGCCATGGTCGCGAGGATCTCGTGCTGGGCGCGTTCGATGGCCTGGCTGGCGTCGAACTGGGCCAGCTCGGCAAGCACGCTGCGCGCCAGCTCGACGACATCGCCGCCGGCCAGCGCGGCCGGCCGGGCCCGCACCGCCAGCACCTTGGCCGACAGCGGCGCGATATCAAGACCCAGGCGCTCCAAGGTCGTGGTCTGGGCCTCGGCGGTGGCGATCTCCTGCGGCGTTGCGGCAAAGGTGACCGGGATCAGCAGCGGCTGCGACTCGATCGCCGCAGCACCCAGGCTGGCCTTGAGCCGCTCGTAGACCACCCGCTCATGGGCGGCATGCATATCCACAATGATCAGCCCCTGGGCGTTCTCGGCCAGCACATAGACACCCTGGATCTGGGCGATGGCGCGGCCCAGCGGCCAGTCGTGCTGGGGCAGGGCGGGGGGCGCAGCCGCAGGGCTGGGGGCAGGTGTTGCTGGCTGGCCGTACAGCGTCGCCACCTCGGCCAGGCCCAGCGAGACCTGCGCGCTATTGGCAATGGGGCTGCGCCAGCTGGGCGCTGCGCCGCCGTAGCTGGGGGCGGGCTCCGCGGCCGGCTGAGCGAACCAGGCCGGCGGATGGCCGGGCGCGGGGCGGAAACCGGTGGCACCGGCGGCGGTCTGCTGGGCCTGCTCGATGGCGGGTGCAGCGGCCATTGCCTCGCTGCTGCGCGACAGCGCCAGCGCGTCCTGCACCGCATAGCGCACCTTCTGGTGCATCTCGCGGCCATCGCGAAAGCGCACCTCGATCTTGGTCGGATGCACATTGACATCGACCCGGTCGGGCGCGATCTCGATGAAGAGCACATAGCAGGGCTGGCGGTGGCCGTGCAGGACATCCTCATAGGCCGAGCGGATGCCGTGGGCGATCAGCTTGTCGCGCACGAAACGGCCGTTGACATAGACGTACTGCATATCGGCACGGCTGCGCGCCGCTTCCGGCAGGCCGGCGCGGCCGTAGACGCGCAGCGGTCCGGTCTCGGCGAAGACCGCGCGGCTCTCGGCCATGAACTCGGCGCCCAGCACATCGGCCAGGCGCTGCTCGGAGCTGGCGATGCGCCATTGCTCGACCAGCTTGCCCTCGTGCCAGACGGTGAAGCCGACATCGGGCCGGGCCAGTGCATGGCGGCGCACCGATTCCAGGCAATGGGCCAGCTCGGTGGCATCGGTCTTCAGGAATTTGCGGCGCGCCGGCGTGCTGAAGAACAGCTCGCGCACTTCGACACTGGTGCCGCGGGCGCGCGCCGCCGGCGCCAGCTCGCCTGAGCGGGCGTCGAGCCGGTGGGCATGCGGCGCGCCCTCGCAGCGGCTGGACACCGCCATCTCGGCCACCGAGGAGATCGCGGCCAGCGCCTCGCCGCGAAAGCCCATGGTCGCGACCGATTCCAGTTCGTCCAGATTGCGGATCTTGCTGGTGGCGTGGCGCTTGAGCGCCAGCGGCAGCTCCTCGACCGGGATGCCCAGGCCGTCGTCCTCGACCACGACGCTGCGCACGCCGCCGGCCATCAGCTTGACGGTGATCTGGGTCGCCCCGGCATCCAGCGCGTTGTCCACCAGCTCTCGCACCACCGAGGCCGGGCGCTCGACCACCTCGCCGGCGGCGATCTGGCTGATCAGTTCATCGGGGAGTTCGCGGATGGCGCGGCGCTGGGCCGCCGGCGCGCTGGGGGAAGACAAATCCATGGGCCGATTGTAAGAAGTCCTGTCATCGAGGCGGTATCAAGCCCGGTCATAATCCGCCGCCATGGAATTCGCGAGCTTTCTGATCGACTTCATCCTGCATGTGGACAAGCATATTGCCGCGTTCGTGCAGGCCTATGGCGCCTGGGTCTATGCCCTGCTGTTCCTGATCGTCTTCGTCGAGACCGGTCTGGTGGTGATGCCCTTTTTGCCGGGCGATTCGCTGCTCTTCGTGGTCGGCGCCCTGTGCGGCACCGGCGTGATGAGCCTGCCGCTGGCCATCACCATCTTGCTGATCGCGGCCATTCTGGGTGATCAGACCAACTACCTGATCGGGCGCTACTTCGGCCCCAAGGTGTTCCAGTGGGAGCAGTCGCGCTTCTTCAACAAGCGCGCCTTCAATGCGGCGCACGAGTTCTACGAAAGAAACGGCGGCGTGACCATCATCATCGCCCGCTTCATGCCCTTCATCCGCACCTTCGCTCCCTTTGTGGCCGGTGTGGCCGAGATGAGCCGTGGCAAGTTCACGCTCTACAACGTGGTCGGCGCCCTGATATGGGTGGTCGGGATCACCGTGGCCGGCTATCTGTTCGGCAACATCCCCTTTGTGCAGACCCATCTGAGCAAGATCATCTGGGCGATGATCATCATCCCGGGCCTGATCGCGATCTACGGCGGCTGGAAGGCCAGCCGGAGCCAACAGCAGGCGGCCTGAGCCCGGTGAGCTACAGCGAGCGGTGCCGCGCGAGCGGCGGGTTTTTGGCGAAATAGCGCGCGATGCCGGTGGCCAGCGCGTTGACGAGCTGGGCCTGGTAGTCGGGGTCGCGCAGCTTGGCCTCTTCCTCAGGGTTCGAGATGAAGGCGGTCTCGACCAGGATGGAGGGCACATCCGGCGCCTTCAGCACCGCGAAGCCGGCCTGCTCGACCGCCTTCTTGTGCAGGCGCCCGACCTTGCCGATCTGGCCCAGCACCTCGGAGCCGAGCTTCAGGCTGTCCTTGATCTGGGCGCTGGTGCTCATGTCCAGCATCGCGCGCAGCACCTCGCGGTCCTTGACCGATGCGACGTTGACGCCGCCGACCTGATCGGCCCGGTTCTCCTTGGCCGCGATCCAGCGCGCCGCCGTGCTGGTGGCCGCCCCCTGGCTCAGCGCGAACACCGAGGCGCCGCGCGCCTGCGGCGTGAAGAAGGCATCGGCATGGATGGAGACGAACAGATCGGCTTGCACACGGCGGGCCTTGCGCACCCGCTCCTGCAGCGGCACGAAGAAATCGGCATCGCGCGTCATCATCACGCGGATATTGGGGTTGCTGTTGAGCCGGTCGCGCAGCTTCAGCGCCACGGCCAGCACCACATCCTTTTCCTTCAGCCCGCTGGGGCCGACGGCGCCGGGGTCTTCGCCGCCATGGCCGGGGTCCAGCGCGATGACGATCAGCCGGTCCAGCTTGCTGCGGTCGATCGGACCGGGCGCTGGCGCTGGTGCCGGGGTCTGCAGCGATGGGGCTGAAGCGGGCGTTGTGGCGGGCGTTGTGACGGGCGGTGTGGTGGGCGCAGGGGACGGCGCGGGCGATGGCGCTGCAGCCACCGGGGGCAGCACGGCCGGCTTCTCGATCCGGCCGATCAGCTCGCCCAGCGCGTCCTGCACCGCCTGCGCGGCCTGGGTCTCGGCCTGTTCCTTCTCGCGGATCAGCGCCAGCAGCGGATCACGTTCCTGCTGCGGGTAGAGGTCGAAGACCAGGCGGTCCTTGTAGGCCGCGACCGGCTCCAGGGTGAAGATCTGCGGCGCCACCGGCTGCTTCAGGTCCAGCACGATGCGCACGACGCGCGGCTGGTTCTGGCCGACCCGCACCGCGCTGATATAGGGGTCCTCGGGCTTGATCTTGCCCAGCAGCTCGCGCAGGCCGGCGCTGAGCTCCAGCCCGTCAATGTCGATCACCAGCCGGTGCGGGCTGTCGACCAGGAAATGCTTGGCGGCCAGCGGCCGGTCGGATTCCAGCGTCACCCGGGTGTAATCGGGCGCCGGCCAGACCCGCACCGCGACGATGCTGGCACTGCTGGCTGCCCGCACCAGCTGGGGAGCCTGCAGCAGCAGCACCAGGCTGCCCATGCGGCGCAGCGCGAGGCGTCGGCTCATGGCGCCAGCCCCTTCAGCAAGGCCTGACCCTCGGCGGTGCAGGCCTGCAGTTCGACCCGGCGGCTGTCGTCGTCCTGGGTGGCGAGCCAGATGCGCAGATCGGGCGTCGGCAGCATGCCCTCGGCCTTCTCCGGCCACTCGCTGAGCTTGAGCCCGGGCCGGGTGAAGATCTCGCGAAAGCCGGCGTCCTCCCACTCGCGCGGGTCGGCGAAGCGGTAGAAATCGAAATGGCTGACATCGCCCTGGGGCAACTCATAGCTCTCCAGCACCGCGTAGCTGGGGCTCTTGATGCGGCCGGTCACGCCCAGCGCGCGCAGCAGATGGCGCACCAGGCTGGTCTTGCCGGCGCCCAGCGACCCGTGCAACTCGATGCTGGCATTCATCAGGCCCGGCGCCTGGGCCAGCCGGGCGGCAAAGGCCTCGGTGGCGGCTTCATCGGGCCACAGCAGGTGGCGGCTTTCTAGAATGCGCAAATGAACGAGGCTCCACAGCAAATCGGTGACAAGGACGCGCAAGCGCTGCTGCTGCAATTGCGCGCCTGGGCGCTTGAGCTGGGATTCTCACAGATTGGCGTGGCCGATATCGATTTGAGCAGTGCCGAACCCGGCTTGATGGCCTGGCTGGCGGCCGGTTTTCACGGCGCTATGCACTATATGGAGGCCCACGGGCTCAAGCGCGCACGGCCGGCCGAACTGGTGCCCGGCACGCTGCGGGTGCTGACCGTGCGCATGGACTACCGGTCACGGGGCAGTGCGCAGGACTGGCAGGCCGTCGAGTGGCAGGGCCTGGGCGATCCGCAGCGCGCACAGCTGTCGATCTATGCCCGGGGGCGCGACTATCACAAGGTCTTGCGCGCCCGGCTGCAGCAGCTCGCGACCCGGCTGGAGCAGGCCATCGGGCCCTTCGGCTACCGCGTCTTCACCGACTCGGCCCCGGTTCTGGAGGTGGAACTGGCCGCGCGCTCCGGCATCGGCTGGCGCGGCAAGCACACGCTGACCCTGCACCGCGAGCATGGCTCGATGTTCTTTCTCGGCGAGATCTATCTGGACCTGCCGCTGCCGCTCTCGGAGCCGGTCAGCGCCCATTGCGGCCAGTGCACGGCCTGCATCGAGGCCTGCCCCACCGGCGCCATCGTGGCGCCCTACCGGGTCGATGCGCGGCGCTGCATCTCCTACCTGACCATCGAGCATGAGGGCGCCATCCCGATCGAGCTGCGGCCGCTGATGGGCAACCGCATCTACGGCTGCGACGACTGCCAGCTGATCTGCCCCTGGAACAAGTTCGCCGGCAAGAGCACGCTGCCGGACTTCGACGAGCGCGAGCCGCTGCGCGCGCCCGGCCTGCTGGCGCTGTGGGCCTGGAGCGAGACCGAGTTCCTGCGTTTTACCGAGGGTTCGGCGATCCGCCGCATCGGCCATGCGCGCTGGCGGCGCAATCTGGCCGTGGCGATGGGCAATGCGCTGCGCGCCGGCTCGGACCAGGGCATCAGCATGGCGTTGCAGCAAGCCTTGCCGAGCGCCAACGAACTGCTGGCCGAGCACATCGAATGGGCGCTACAACAGGCTCAGCCAGAACGGCAGGCTGAGCATGCCCACCCCGGTTGACAAGGTCACCAGGCCGGCCACAAAGGCCGCATGGCCGCCCATGCGCGCGGCCAGCACATAGGCGCTCGACGCGGTAGGCAGGGCCGCAAAGGTCAGCAGCACGACACGCTGACCGGCCGGCAGCGCCAGCCCGTGGCCCAGGCCCAGGGCCAGCAAGGGCAGGGCGGCATGGCGGATCGCCAGCAGCGCGGCGGCCAGCCGCGGCGCATCGCGCAGCGCACCGAAGCGCAGGCCGGCGCCCACCGCCATCAGGCCCAGCGGCAGGGCGGCCAGGCCGATGCGGTTCAAAGTCAGCGCGGCGGCCTCGGGCAGTTTCAGCCCCATCAGATTGGCGATCAGGCCGGCCACGGTGCTGAGGATCAGCGGGTTGCGCGCCAACTCGCGCCACAGGCCCTGGCCACCGTGCCGGGCCAGCGGGTAGACGGCGGCCACATTGCAGATCGGCACGCACAGCGCCACCAGCAGGGCCACCCAGGCCACGCCCTGCGCGCCCTGCAGCCGCTCGGCCAGCGCCAGCGCGATATAGGAATTGAAGCGGAAAGCAACCTGGGCGCCCGAGGCATGGGCGCGCGCATCGACACCGGGCCAGAGCTTCAGCCCATAGGCCAGTGCGACACCGGCCAGCACCACGGCCACACCGGCACCGGCCAAGCTCAGGGTCTCGGCCGGCTGCAGCGGCGTGCGCACGATGGAGTTGAACAGCAGCACCGGGAACAGCAGGTAGTACACCAGCTTCTCGGTGGACTCCCAGATGGTCCGGTTCAGCGCCGTGTAGCGGCACAGTAAAAAACCGCAAAGTATCAGCAGCGCGTCGGGCAGTAGCAGCAGGAAGTCGGGAACAACGGGTACGGCAGGCATGGCCGGCAGTGTGCCATCGGGGCGCTGTCGGCCTGCGGGGCGCCGGCTGCGTTAGGCTTGGGGCAAGAAGAGTGATATGGCTTTTTTCCCTGGGGTCCCCCGCAAGGCTGTGCCGAACCGACGGCGCCGCCTGCTCATGGCCGCGCTGCTGGGTCTGGGCATCAATGCGCCGGCACTGGCGCGCCGCTACGAGGGCTATGACTTCGACGACAAGCTGCAGTTGGGTGGCAGCGCGCTGATGCTCAACGGCGTCGGCATGCGGGCGGTGGCAGTGCTCAAAGGCTATCTGGCGGCCCTCTACCTGGGCCGCAGCGCCAGCACGCCGGCGGCGGTCTACGCAACACCTGGCCCCAAGCGCATCCGCATCCGCATGTTGCTGGACGTCGGCACCGAGGAGTTCGTCAAGGCCATCGCCAAGGGCGTGCGGCGCAACTGCAGCGAGGCCGAGCAGGCCGCGCTGCCCGACAAGATCGAGCAGTTCAACACCCAGCTGCGCGCGGTCGCCAAGGTGCGCAGCAAGGACCTGATCGATATGGACTATCTGCCCGATCAGGGCACCGTGATCAGCCTGAACGGCAAAGCCATCGGCGCGGCGATTGCCGGGCCGGAGTTCTATCTGGCCTTGCTGAAGGTGTTTCTCGGCGAGCGACCGGTGGACAAGCGGCTCAAGGCCGGCTTGCTGGGCGGCGCCGGCGACTGAGGGCCTGTACGTAGTTCCGCTAGCATGGGCCCCGATGGGGGTGGTTAGCATCGCGCCAGAAGCATCGATGAACTGCCCCAAGAATTACCTCATAAAAGGAGACCGCTGATGAGCCGTCGAGTCTGGATACGTCGTTGTGTGGCCTTGAGCGCCGCTACCCTGGTCGCCCCGCTGGCCCTGGCCCAGAGCTATCCGGCCAAGCCGGTGCGCCTGATCGTGCCTTTTGCGCCGGGCGGCACCACCGACATCGTCGCGCGCGTGCTGGCCGAGAAGATCCAGGCCCATCTGGGCCAGAACCTGCTGGTCGACAACCGCGCCGGCGGTGGCGGTTCGATCGGCGCCAATGAAATCGTCAAGGCCGCGCCGGACGGCTACACGCTGGGCATGGCCACGGTGTCGACCACCGCGTCGAACCCCGCGATCAACCCCAAGATCCCCTACAACCCGCTGACCGACTTCACCTCCATCATCAATGTGGCGGCCACGCCCAATGTGATCGCGGTGCATCCCTCGTTCCCGGCGCGTGACTACAAGGGTTTTGTCGCTGAGCTGAAGAAGAGCCCCGGCAAGTACAGCTTCGCCAGCTCGGGCACCGGCGGCATCGGCCATCTGCAGATGGAGCTCTACAAGAGCCTGGCCAATGTCTTTGTGCTGCACATCCCCTATCGCGGCGCCGGCCCGGCGCTCAACGACACGGTGGCCGGCCAGGTGCCGATGATCTTCGACAACCTGCCCTCGGCCCTGCCTTTCATCAAGGACGGCCGGCTGATCCCCATCGTCGTGGCCGCACCGAATCGCCTGGCCGTGCTGCCCAATGTGCCGACCTTCAAGGAAGTGGGCCTGGAGCCGGTCAACCGCATGGCCTACTACGGCATCCATGGCCCGAAGAACCTGCCCAAGGAGGTGATCGACAAGGTTGCCGCGGCGGTCAAGAAGACCGTCGAGATGCCCGATGTGAAGAAGCGCATCGAGGACACCGGCTCTCTGATCGTGGCCAACACGCCCGAACAGTTCACGGCCCAGACCAAGGCCGAGTTCGAGGTCTACAAAAAGGTGGTCGAGCAGCAGAAGCTCAAGCTCGATTGAGCCGGGCGCTGCAGCAGTGACCAAGGGCGCCGCGTGCGCCCTTTCTCTTTGGAAGGCAGGGATGGACAAGGAATCGGCTGCGCGTGCCGCCAGCGAGGCGGCGATCGCAGGTTTCGTCGAGATGCTGTGGATCGAGGACGGTCTGGCCGCCAACACGCTGGCGGCCTACCGGCGCGATCTGAGCCTGCTGGCCGACTGGCTGGCGCGGGAGCATGGTCTGGCGCTGGACGCCGCGCGGGAGCTGCATCTGCTGGGCTATGCGGCGGCCCGCCATGAGGGCAGCCGCGCGACCAGCTCGAACCGCCGCCTCAGTGTCTTCAAGCGCTATTACCGCTGGGCCTTGCGCGAGCAGGCGCTGGCCGAGGATCCGACGCTGCGCCTGGCCAATGCCCGGCAGCCGCTGCGCGTGCCCAAGGTGCTGAGCCAGGCCCAGGTCGAGGCCTTGCTGGCCGCGCCCGAGGTGGAGGACACGCTGGGCCTGCGTGACCGCGCGATGCTGGAGCTGATGTATGCCAGCGGCCTGCGGGTCAGCGAGCTGGTCGAGCTCAAGAGCGTGCATGTGGGCTTCAAGGAAGCGGTGCTGCGCATCGCCGGCAAGGGCGCCAAGGAGCGCCTCGTGCCCTTCGGCGAGGAGGCGCACAGCTGGCTGCTGCGCTACTTGCAGGAGGCGCGAGCGGCCCTGCTGAAGGGCCAGCGCTGCGACGCGCTGTTCGTCACGATCCGCGGCGAGGGCATGACGAGGCAGATGTTCTGGAAGCTGGTCAAGAAGTACGCGCTGCAGGCTGGCATCACCGCGCCGCTGTCACCGCACACGCTGCGCCACGCCTTCGCCACCCATCTGCTCAACCACGGCGCCGATCTGCGCGCGGTGCAGCTGCTGCTGGGCCATGCCGATCTGTCAACCACGCAGATCTACACCCATGTGGCCCGCGAGCGGCTGAAGGCGATCCACGCGGCACATCACCCGCGTGGTTGATCGAGCTCCGAGGCCTTGATGCCCGCCTGTGGCGACAGCAGCGCCGGGTCGAAGGTCTTGAGCGCCAGGCCCTGCCTGAGCCGCTGCGGCCAGTCGGGGTTGGCCAGCGCGCCACGCGCCAGTGCCACCAGATCGGCCCCGTCGCCCAGGCTTTGCAGGGCACGCTCGGGCTCGTGCAGGCCGCCGTTGGCGATCAAACTCAGCGTGGGCAGGCTGTGGCGGGCCAGGCTTGTCAGGCTGGGGCCCTCGCTGCCAAAGGCTGGCCGCCAGGCCTCGTAGGCCGTCAGATGCAGATAGTCGAGATCGGCCTGGGCCAGCGTGCCGAACAGGCGCAGCGCATCGGCCTCGGCGCCGGCCCAGCGGTGCTCGAAGTCATTGACCTTGGACTGCGAGAGGCGCAGACCCACCGGCACCTCACTCCCGACCGCCTGGCGCACGGCCCGGCTGACCTCGAGGCTCAGCCGGGCCCGGCCGACGATGTCGCCACCCCAGCCATCCTCGCGCTGGTTGCTGTAGTCGGTCAGGAACTGGTCCAGCAGATAACCGTTGGCGCCATGTATCTCGACAGCGTCGAAACCGGCCACCTCTACCGCCAGCCGCGCGGCCTGCGCGAAGCCGTCCACGGCGTCGGCGATCTCTGCCTCCGACATGGCCCGCGGCAGCCGGTAGGGGCCGCTGCCGTGATAGGAGGCCATCTGTTCGCCCTTGGGCTGGATGGCCGAAGGGCCGACGCTGGCGTCACGGAAGCGATTGGCCTGGGAAAGCGCACCCGCATGCATCAGCTGCGCCACGATGGCGCCGCCCGCCTCATGCACGGCGTCGACGATGGGCCGCCAGGCCTTGGCCTGACGGGCATCGCTCAGGCCTGGCTGCCCGGCATAGCCCTGCGAGAAGGCCTGGTCGGTGTAGAGGCCCTCGGTGATCAGCAGGCCGAAGCCACCTTGGGCGAAGCGCTGGTAGTAGCGCTGCATCGCTGCGCTGGCCAGACCGTCCGGCGTCGCGCTGACCCGCGTCATCGGCGCGAGGGCCAGACGGTTGGGCAGGCTCAGGCGGCCGAGGCGCCAGGGCTGGAACAGGGCATCGTGGGTGCTCATGCGTCGGCCCCGGTGGTGTCGGCGATGGCAATGGCCTCGATCTCTATCATCGCCTCCGGCGTGTAGAGCGCCGAGACCTCGACGATGGTGTCGGCCGGATAGGGCGCGCTGAACCAGCGGCGGCGCAGCGCGACGATCTTTGGGAAATGGCTCATTGAGGTCAGGAAGATCGTCACCTTGACGATCTGGGACAGGTCGGAACCGGCAGCCACCAGCGCGCGGCGCAGATTCAGCATCGCTTGCTCGGCCTGCCGGTCGAAATCGCCGTCGCCGACGATGCGGCCGTCATCGCCGACGCCGGCCTGGCCGGACACATAGACCAGACCGCCTGCCTTGATGGCCTGGGACAGCAGGTAGGGCGCATAGGGATCGGGCTGGGTGCGGACTTGTTGGCGTTTCATGGGTTTTCTCGATGGGTGATTTGAGATCATCTGATGAAGCCGATCTCCACCAGTGAAAGCCAGTTTCTCTCTCGGTGTTGGGCCTGACAAACGTTCAATATTCAGGTGATGGATGAATTTAAGTAAGCTGTCGACCGATGCGAAAACTACCACCCCTGGGCATGCTGCGGGCCTTCGAAGCCGCGGCGCGGCGCCTGAGCTTCAAGGATGCGGCCGCGGAGCTGCATGTGACGCCGACGGCGGTCAGCCACCAGATCAAGCAGCTCGAAAGCTATCTGTCCCTCAAGCTCTTCGAGCGCGGCACCCGCCAGGTGATGCTGACCGTGCAGGGCGCGCGGCTTTACCCCGTGCTGCGCGAGGGGCTGGATGATTTCGAGCGGGCGCTGGAGTCGCTGCGCCACAAGCCGGGCGGGCAGTTGGCCACGCTGTCGTCCACCGTGGCCTTCATGGCCCGGCGGCTGGCGCCTCGCGTGGGCGCTTTCCATGCCCGCTACCCCGACTGGCAGCTGCGGCTCAGTGCCAGCAACGAGTTGGTGGATCTCGACGGCGAGGCCGATGCGGCGATCCGCTACGGCAGCGGGCACTATCCGGGCCTGGTCGTCGAACCCCTGATCCAGGACTATTTCGCGCCGGTGTGCGTGCCAGCCCTGGCCGACGCCGCAAGGGCCGGACTGGACGGCGTCGCCCTGCTGGACTTCGACTGGGGCGCCAGGGTGCGAGACGATCCGCGCACGCCCAGCTGGCGCCGCTGGGCCGATCTAACAGGCGGCGACATCGGGCTCGGGCAGAGCCTGTCCTTCACCGATGAGATCCATGCGGTGCAAGCGACCCTGGCAGGGCAGGGCGTGGGCCTGCTGAGCCTGACCCTGGTGGCGGAGGAGCTGGCCTCGGGTGCACTGTTGCGGCCTTTTGAGGCCTTGCTGCCGGGCTACCGCTTCGACCTGGTCTACAGCCCGCGTGCGGCCGAGCGTCCGGCCACCGTGCGGCTGCGTGAATGGGTCAGGCAGGAATTCGCCGGCCCGCTCAGCGCACCGGCAGCGGCGCCGGCGGCTTGATCTCTTCCAGGCAGATCATCGAGCGGATGTCGGCGACGCCGGGCAGCTGCATCAGCCGGTCGGTCAGGAACTGCGACAGGCTCTTCAGGTCGGCGGCGACGACCTTCAGCAGATAGTCGCAGTCGCCGGAGACGGTGTGACATTCCAGGATCTCGGGGAAATCACGGATCAGGGCCTCGATCTCGCGCACGCGACCGAAGGCATCGGCCTCGATATTGAGGCTGACAAAGGCGGTCACGCCCAGGCCCAGCGTGGCCGGCTGCACCATGGCCCGGTAGCCGCGCAGCACGCCGCGTTCCTCCAGCTGCTTGACACGGCGCAGGGTCTGCGGCGGCGACAGATGGATGCGGGACGCCAGGTCCACATTGGACAGGCGGCCGTCGCGCTGCAGGATCTCGATGATTCTGCGGTCTATGGTGTCGAGGGGGCCGGCTTCGCTCATGGTGGCGCGCATTGTCCTTGCAAATCGGCAGCCGGCCGCCGCAGGACCGATCAGAGCGTGTGGCTGAGCGTCAGGGTCAGGCCGCGCGGCTTGCCGTAGGTGTAGCCGCTCCAGCTGCTGCTGTAGTACTTCTTGTCCAGCAGATTGTCGACATTGGCCTGCAGCGAGAGCTTCTTGCTGAACTCGTACCTGAGCATCAGATCCACCAGCGCATAACTGGGCTGGCCAACATGCTCGTTGACCTTGCTGACGGGATTTTCCAGACGCGTGAGCTGCGCGCTCTCCCAGTTGATGCCGCCGCCGACGCTGAAGCCCTGCAGGCTGCCGCCCAGGGTGTACTTGCTGAACAGCTTGAGCTGACGGCGCGGATGGTCCAGCGCCGCTTGCACGCCCTGGCCGTCCTTGGTCGAGAAATGGGTCCAGCCGGCGCTCAGGCTCCAGCCCGGCGCCAACTCGCCCGCCAGCTCTAGCTCCCAGCCCTGGGAGCGCACGCCCTGGCCGGCGCGCTTGGCCGGGGTGGTGGTGCCGGGGATGAACTGGCCCGGATCCGGCTCGGCGAAATTGTCCTGGTCGACACGGAATACCGCGGCCGAGGCATTCAGCCGGCCGTCCAGCAACTCGCCCTTGATGCCGCCCTCATAGCTCTTGCCGCGCAGCGGGTCGAGGTAGTGGCCGTTACGGTCGCGCTCGTTCTGCGGCTTGAAGATGTCGGTGTAGCTGGCGTAGAGGGACAGCTCTTTGTTGAGGTCGAAGATCAGGCCCGCATAGGGGGTGAACTCGCCTTTGTGCTCGATCGTGAAGGCCTCGGGAGTCCAGAGGCCGACCTTGTGCTCCTTCTTCCAATGGCTGACGCGGCCGCCGAGTATCAGCTTCAATGGGTCGCTCAGTTGCAGCCGGGCCGCCGCATAGGCGCCGGACTGGATGGTGGCATCGCTGCTGCCGACTTCCAAAGCCTTCATCGCCGGCCGCGCGTAGGAGCCATCCCAGCGATTGAAGTCGCCGACCGGGGCCTGCTGCTTGTCCAGCGGTTCCCCATTGTCCCAACCGGCCTTGGCACGGCTATGGCTCAGGCCCAGGCTCAGCTCATGGGCGCGGCCCCACAGCCGGAAGGGGCCACTGGCCGTCAGAGCCAGCTGGTTCTGGGTCGGCTCGGCGCGGTAGTGATAGGGCATGGCGTTCAGGCCCAGGCCGGTGTTGCGGTCGGGCAGGCCGGTTATCCAGAGCAGCATCGACTCCTCGCGCTGCTTGAAGTGGTTCAGGTCCAGGCTGACGCGCCAGAGGTTCTCGAACTGGTGGCTCAGTTTGGCGAAGGCGGTTTGCTGGCGCGTGTCCCACTGGTTCCAGCGCGTGGCCGTGGTCTTGCTGCGATCCCAGCGGGTAGGGCTGCCGTCGGCATACCAGTAGGTCAGGCCACCCCAGTAGACGCCATTGCGCTTGTCGTCCTGGCTGCTGGCGCCGACGCTCAGGCGTGTGGCCGTGCCGAGGTCGGCATCGATGACGCCGTACAGCACGCTGCGCCTGGTGTTCTCGAGGTCGATGAAGGCATGCTGCCGTTCATGACTGGCAACCACCCGGCCCCGCACCCGGCCGTCCTCGCTCAGCGGGGTGGACAGGTCCAACGTCAGGCCGCGATGCTGCCAGCTCCCCAGGCTGGCCTGGACCGATCCGGCGAAGACCTTGCTGTCGGCGCGCTTGCGCACCAGATTGATGGCCGCCGAGGGGTTGCCGGCGCCGCTGAGCAAGCCGGTGGAGCCGCGCACGACCTCGACGCGCTCATAGATCACCGTGCTGTCGTTCTCGCCGCCGATATTGATTTTCTCGACTGGCACGCCGTCGTACTGGTAGTTGTCGATCTCGAAGCCGCGCACCGACAGGCTGTTGCGGCCGCGGTCGGTGTCCTTGTACGACAGTCCGGGTGTGCCCTGCAGCACATCGGCCACCTGGCGCATCGCCTGATCGCTGATGCGCTGCTGGGTGATCACGGTCACCGACTGCGGGGTGTCGCGCAGCGACAGGGTCAGGCCGGTGGCGGACTGGCTGGCACCGGCGGTGTAGGACTGGCTTTCATGGGTGCTGCGCGCCTTGACCTTCACGACCGGCAAGACCGCTGCATCGTTCACTTCTGGAGCCGGCTCCTGCGCCCCCTGTGGTGCTTGGGCCAGACTCGGCAGCGCCAGTGCCACCAGGGTGGCCAGCAGGCTCAGGCGACCTGTCTTGGCGCGGGCAGCGGCGGGCATGGTGACCGCCTGGGAGTGACTGGCATGCTTGGCGCACTGCGCCTTGATACGAGAGGATGTCATCGGAGGAGTTGCATGGACAAGCCCGCCGCAGCCTGGGTTCGGCCTGCAGTGGCTTGTTTATGTGAATGAGAATTGTTGTTATTCGCATTGTAAGGTGGCATCGACCCGATCGAAGGAAAAGCCCGGGCTGTTGTGTCCAAGCCACCGTGAGGGCGATTGGCGGGCGACCGGCCCGACGGCAAGCCGGCGGACAATCCGGCCATGGACCACAGTTTTCTCTCCGCCTTCATCCTCTTGCTGCTGGTGCTGGACCCGCTGGGCAGCCTGCCGATCTTCATTCCCATCATGCGAGCGGTCCCCAAGCCGCGGCGCAAGCTGGTGGCGCTGCGCGAGGTCGGCATCGCTTTCGGCGTGCTGTTCGCCTTCATGTTCGTTGGCGATGCCTTTTTGCGGGTGATGCATCTGTCGGAGCGCTCGCTGGAGGTGGCCGGCGGTGTGATCCTGCTGATCATTGCGATCCGCATGATCTTCGGCAGCAGCGGCGAGTCGGCCTATGGCCTGGAGCCCGGCCGCGAGCCCTTCATCTTCCCGCTGGCCGTGCCCTTGCTGGCCGGCCCCTCGGCGATGGCCACCGTGCTGCTGCTGGCTTCGCGTCAGCCCGACCGCATCTGGGAGTGGATTGCCGCGCTCACCGCGGCCATGGTGGTCTCTGGCCTGACCCTGATCCTGGCCGACCGCATCCGCAAGCTGCTGGGCGACTCGGTGGTGTCGGCGATCGAGAAGCTGATGGGCCTTGTGCTGACCGCGATCGCGGTCGAGATGGTGCTGGCCGGGCTGAAGCGCTACTTCATCGGCGGGCTCTGAGATCGCATCGCTGCAAATCCACGATACGAAAACGACATTTCATATCGTGATCTTTCTTCATGTTGCGCCGCGACATTTTTTCTCATTATGGAGAAGTTGTTTTCACGATCCGGCATTGAAAGTGCAAGTTGTTGATTTTCAAGGAGAATATTTTTAGTCTTATATAAGACACAACACTTCCGCAAGACGGAGGCGAGGACTACGCTTAAGCCATCGATTCCTTCCTACCCCCAACCGCTTGCAGGAGTACTTCATGAGCACCTTGACCCGTGAACAGCAAATCGCCGCCCTCGAAAAAGACTGGGCCGAGAACCCGCGCTGGAAGGGCATCACCCGCGGCTACACGGCCGCCGACGTGGTGCGCCTGCGTGGCTCGCTGGCCATCGAGCACACCCTGGCCAAGCGCGGCGCCGAGAAGCTCTGGGGCCTGGTCAACACCGAGCCCTTCATCAACTCGCTGGGCGCGCTGACCGGCAACCAGGCCATGCAGCAGGTCAAGGCCGGTCTGAAGGCCATCTATCTGTCGGGCTGGCAGGTCGCCGGTGACGCCAACAGCAATGGCGAGATGTACCCCGACCAGTCGCTGTACTCGGTGGACTCGGTGCCCAAGGTCGTCAAGAAGATCAACGCCACCTTCGCGCGCGCCGACCAGATCCAGTGGAGCGAGGGCAAGAACGATATCGATTACTTCGCGCCCATCGTGGCCGACGCCGAGGCCGGTTTCGGCGGCGTGCTGAACGCCTTCGAGCTGATGAAGGCCATGATCGAGGCCGGCGCTGCCGGCGTGCACTTCGAAGACCAGCTGGCCGCCGCCAAGAAGTGCGGCCATATGGGCGGCAAGGTGCTGGTGCCGACCCGCGAGGCGGTGGCCAAGCTGGTGGCTGCCCGTCTGGCTGCCGATGTGATGGGCACGCCCACGGTGCTGCTGGCCCGCACCGATGCCGAGGCCGGCGATCTGGTGACCAGCGATATCGACGACAACGACAAGCCCTTCTGCACCGGCGAGCGCACCGTCGAAGGCTTCTTCCGCACCAGGAACGGTCTGGACCAAGCCATCAGCCGCGGCCTGGCCTACGCGCCCTATGCCGACATGATCTGGTGCGAGACGGGCAAGCCCGACCTGGCCTTCGCGAAGCAGTTCGCCGATGCGATCCATGCCAAGTTCCCCGGCAAGCTGCTGGCTTACAACTGCTCACCCTCGTTCAACTGGAAGAAGAACCTGGACGACGCGACGATTGCCAAGTTCCAGCGCGAGCTCGGTGCGATGGGCTACAAGTTCCAGTTCATCACGCTGGCCGGTTTCCACAGCCTGAACTACTCGATGTTCAACCTGGCCTACGGTTACGCCCGCAACAATATGAGCGCCTTTGTCGAGCTGCAGGAAGCCGAGTTCGCCGCCGCCGAGAAGGGCTTCACGGCCGTCAAGCACCAGCGCGAGGTCGGCACCGGCTACTTCGACGCGGTGACCACCACCATCGAGCGCGAAGCCTCCACCGCCGCGCTGAAGGGCTCGACCGAGGACGAGCAGTTCTTCGACGCCAAGCATGGTTGATGCACCCCTCAAGTGATTGAGCCCTGGCATCCGGGGCTCGTATCGCCGGGCCGGCCTCCACAAGAGGTCGGCCTTTTTGCTGGCCGGTCCGCGCTCAGCCCTGCAGGGCCAGCCACCAGCGGATGAAGAAGGGCATCTGTCGGCGGCGCCCGGTGCGTCGGCCTTGCATCGCTGGTTCTGCCTCGGCAGGCCTTCTTGTCAGCGGTGGCAGGCTCGGGGAGTGATTCATGCTGCGCACATCCTGCCCATGACGCCGGCCTGCGGGTGTCAGCAATGGAAACAAAAGACTTCGGTCCATGACCCGCCTCCTGCCTGTGAACACCGCTCCATTGCAACCGATGTGCCGCTCGCCGGGCATAGGAAGCCGGCTGTAAACCCTGTCGGGCATTGCCTGACGCGAGCCTCCGGGTCAAAGCGAGGCGATGAGCATCTCGCGGTAGTCCTCGCGCGTGGCCAGGCGCGGATTGGTCTTGTGGCAATGGTCCAGCATCGCGCCATCGATGACGCGCTCGAACAGGTCTTCGCCTACCCCCAGCGCCGCCAGCCCCGGAGCCAGGCCCAGCCGCGCATTCATCGCGCGCAGCGCCTCGGCCACCGCGTGACCGGCCGCATCGCTGCCGGGCAGGCCCATGGCCTGGGCCATGCGCTGCAGCCGGTCGTCCTGATGCAGGCTGGGGTGCTGGGCATTGAATTTGACGACGGCCGGCAGGAACACCGCGTTCAAAGTGCCGTGGTGCAGGCGCGGGTTGACGCCGCCCAGGCTGTGGCTGAGCGAATGCACGCAGCCCAGGCCCTTCTGGAAGGCCATCGCGCCCTGCATGCTGGCGCTCATCATGGCCCAGCGCGCCTCGCGGTCGCTACCGGTGCTGGTCGCGCGCTCGATGGCGGCCCAGCCACGGCGCAGGCCTTCCAGCGCGATGCCGTCGGCCGGCGGGTTGACGGCGGCCGACATAAAGGTCTCCATGCAGTGCGCAATCGCGTCCATGCCGGTGGCGGCGGTCAGCAGGGCCGGCAGGCCCAGGGTCAGCTCGGGGTCGCAGATCGCGGCCTTGGGCATCAGCTCCCAGCTGTGAAAGCCCAGCTTGCGGCCATCGTCGACGATGATGATGGCGCCGCGAGCCACCTCGGAGCCGGTGCCGGCCGTGGTCGGCACCGCGATCACCGGCGCCACCGCCTTGGTGATCCTGGGGCTGCCGCCCTCGATGGTGGCGTAGCTCTTCAGCGGCCCCTCGTGCGTCGCGGCAATCGCGACGCCCTTGGCCAGGTCCATGCTGGAGCCGCCACCGATGGCCACCAGGCCGTCGCAGCCGAGTTCTTGATACATCAGGGCAGCGGCGCGCACCGCCGCCTCGGTGGGGTTGGCGGGCGTGGCGTCGAACACCGGCGGCCATGCGGTGTCGGCGGCGCCCCAGGCGGCCAGCGCCTTGGCCAGCACACCGGCAGCGCGCACGCCGGCGTCGCTGATGATCAGCGGCCGCTGGATGCCGACGCGCTCGCACTCCTGCGGCAGCAGCGCGGCGGCGCCGAAGTCGAACTGGATCTGGGTCAGGTACTGGATCAGGGCCATCGCTCTCGTCTCCTTGGGGGCTCTGGCACACTGCGCGCCAATGCCCCGAGCGTAGTTGTTGGAGATCTTGTTGAGTAGCACCTTGTTGACACCGCGCATGGCCGGTGTGCTCACGCGCATACATCGCGCCAATCGCCCGCCGTTTCACAGCCTGAGCCCGAAGCAGGCGCGTATCGCCTATCTGATGGGGGCCGAGATCCTGGATCTGCCGCGCGCGCCGCTGGCCCGCATCGAGAATCTGCAGGTGCCCGGTGCCGAAGGCCCGCTGGCCGCCCGGCTTTATGCGCCCAAGACCCGAGACGAGGCCCGGTTGCCCGTGCTGCTCTATCTGCACGGCGGCGGTTTCACGATAGGCAGCCTGGAGACGCACGACAGCCTGTGCCGCCAGTTGGCGCTGCGCTCGGGCGCGGCGGTGCTGGCGCTGGACTACCGGCTAGCGCCCGAGCACCGCTTTCCGGCCGCCGTCGACGACTGCTGGGCGGTGATGCGCTGGCTGGTGGGCGCGGCCGACTCGCTGGGCCTGGACGGCAGCCGGCTGGCGGTCGGCGGCGACAGCGCCGGCGGCACGCTGGCAGCGGTCTGCGCGCTGCATGCCCGTGATCTGGGCCTGCCGCTGGCGCTACAACTGCTGATCACGCCGGGCACCACGGCCCATGCCGACACCGCCTCGCACAAGCTGTTTGCCAACGGCTTCCTGCTCGATGCGGCGTCCATCGCCTGGTTCTTCGACCACTACATCGCCCACCACCACAAGCGCGACTGGCGCTTCGCGCCGCTGGAGGCCGAGGACCACGGTGGCCTGGCTCCCGCCTGCGTGCTGCTGGCCGAATGCGACCCGCTGGTCGACGAGGGCATTGCCTATGCCGACCGGCTGCGCGCGGCCGGCGGCCAGGTGCAGCTGGAGCTCTATCGCGGCGTGACCCACGACTTCATCAAGATGGGCCGCCAAATCCCCGAAGCCCTGCTGGCGCTGGACGCCTGCGGCCTCGCCATCAAGGAAGCCTTGCAGCCATGAGCGCCACTTCTACATCCACGCCACGTCGTCGCGACTTCCGCTTCTTCGAGCGACTGCGCGTGCGCTGGGCCGAGATCGATGCGCAACACATCGTCTTCAACGGCCATTACCTGACCTATTTCGACACCGCGGTCGGCGGCTACTGGCGTGCGCTGGCCCTGCCTTACTCGGCGACGATGGCTGAGCTGGGCGGCGATCTGTTCGTGCGCAAGGCTACGCTGGAATATCTGGACTCGGCCCGCTTCGAGGAGCTGCTCGATGTGGGCGTGCGCTGCGAGCGCGTCGGCAACAGCTCGATGAGCCTGCACTGCGCGGTGTTCCGTGGCGAGGACTGCCTGGTCCATGGCGAGCTGGTCTATGTGTTTGCCGATGCCGTCAGCCGCACGCCGAAGCCGGTGCCGCAGGGCCTGCGCGAGCTGCTGACCGGCTTCGAGAAGGGCGAGGCGATGGCGCGGGTGCGCGTCGGCGCCTGGGCCGAGCTGGGCGCCGAGGCGCAGCGGATCCGCCAGGCCGTCTTCGTCGACGAGCAGAAGATCCCGGCCGAAATGGAGTGGGACAGCGCCGACGCAAGCTGCCTGCATGCGGTGGCCTACAACCGGCTGGGCCGGCCGCTGGCCACCGGCCGCCTGCTCGAGCATGTGCCCGGTGTCGCCAAGATCGGCCGCATGGCGGTGATCGCGGCGCTGCGCGGCAGCCGGGTCGGGCGCGAGGTGCTGGAGGCGCTGATGCAGGCGGGCCGCGAGCGCGGTTACCGCGAGGTGCTGCTGCACGCCCAGCTGTCGGCCGAGGGCTTCTACACCCGCGCCGGCTTCCAGCGCCGCGGCCCCGTCTTCGACGAGGCCGGCATCGCCCATGTGGAGATGGTCCGGGCGTTGTAGCGCTCGGAGGGTGGGCCTATTTCAGCCCGCCGCTGAGGAACTGCTGCAGGCGCGGGCTCTGCGGCTTGAGCAGCACCTCGCGCGGATTGCCCTGCTCCTCGACCTTGCCCTGGTGCAGAAACATCGTGTGGGTCGAGACCTCACGGGCGAAACCCATCTCATGGGTCACGACAATCATCGTGCGGCCCTCGGCCGCCAGATCGCGCATCACCTTCAGCACCTCGCCGACCAGCTCCGGGTCCAGCGCCGAGGTCGGCTCGTCGAACAGCATCACCTCCGGCTCTACCGCCAGCGCCCGCGCGATCGCAACGCGCTGCTGCTCGCCACCGCTGAGCTGGGCCGGGTAGACATCCTTGCGATGGGCCACGCCGACGCGGGCCAGCAGGGCCTCGGCCTTCTCCATCGCTTCGGCCTTGGGCACGCCCAAGACATAGACGGGCGCCTCGATGACGTTCTCGATCACGGTGCGGTGGCCCCAGAGGTTGAAGTTCTGGAACACCATCGCCAGCCGGGCGCGCCAGCGCTGCAGCTGCTTGGCGTCCAGCGCCTTCAGGCTGCCGTCGCGGTCGCGGCCCAGTTTCAGTTGCTCGCCACCCAGCGAGAAGCGGCCCTCCCAGGGCTGCTCCAGCAGGTTGATGCAGCGCAAGAAGGTGCTTTTTCCCGAGCCGCTGGAGCCGATCAGGGTGATCACATCGCCGGTGCGCGCGGACAGCGAGACGCCCTTGAGCACCTCGCGCTCGCCATAGCGTTTGTGCAGGTTTTCAATGACAAGGCTTGCTTCGGACATTTTTCTCTCAATCACCCAACAACTTACCGGTGCGCAGCGCGGTCAGGCCGGCCACCTTGGCCACCTTCATGCCGGCATGGGCGAAGCGCACCGACTCGCGCGCGAACAGCAGGCCATCGACCGGGCTGGTCAGCTCGCTCACCTGGTTGCTGAGGGGATCGATCACATGGGCCAGCACCTCGCCGGCCCTGAGCATCGCGCCGGCATCGCGCAAAAAGGTCAGCACGCCGGCCGATGGGCTCTTGACCGGGATGCTGCCGGCCAGCGGCCGGGCATCGCCGACGGCGGCCGGCAGCGCCGGCGCCTGGCCCGAGATCAGGCCGCGATGGGTCAGGAAATCGATGATGTGCTGCGCGTCGCGGCGGGCCAGCGCGTGGTCGACATCGGCCTGGCCGCGCAGCTCCACGGTGACCGACAGGCAGGCCTGCGGAATAGGGAAGCGATTCTTGAACTGCTCGGCCCAGCGCCACCAGGGCTGGGAGCAGATCTCGTCGAAGGGCCGGTCGCCGGAGTCCTGGGCCAGCAGCGTCAGGCGCGCTCCCAGAAAGCGCGCCAGCACCTCGCACTCGGGCCAGCAGGGCGTCTCGGTATAGAGGTGCAGCACGGCCTCGGCATCGCAGTGCAGGTCCAGCACGATGTCGGCATCGCAGGACAAGCTCATCAGCGTGCGGCGCAGCGACTGCAGCTCGGTGTCTACCGGGGTCTGCAGCACCGCCTCCCGCAGCGCCAGGCGCAGCAGCCGCACATTGCGCGCCGCGTCGTCGCCCAGCTCGCTCTCGATGGCGGCCGCGACATTGGCGATCTGGTCGGGGTAGTGGCGGTTGAAGTTCTCGCCCGAGTTCAGCTCGAAGCGGCCCAGATGGCCGTGCAGCAGAAACTGCGACAGGCCGATCGGGTTGGCCATCGGTACCAACACGATCTCGCCATTGATGCGGCCGGACGCTTCCAGCGCATCGAGCTGCTGGCGCAGATGGTGGGCCACCAGCATGCCGGGCAGCTCGTCGGCATGCAGCGAGGCCTGGATATAGGCCTTCTGGGCACCGGCACGACCGTAGTGCAGCGAGATCAGCTCTCGCTGGGTGCCTGGGGCGGGCGAAAGCAGGGGGTGGCGGGAGGTTTGCATGGGAATCAGCGCGGCGTCATCCGGACTTCAGCGTGGCATCAGCGGCTTGAGCCAGCGGGCCTCGGCCTTGTGGAACAGGCCCACCAGGGCCAGGGTCAGCACGAAGTAGAACAGCGCCGCCGTGATGAAGGCTTCGAAGGGCAGGTAGTAGGTGGAGTTGACCTGGCGCGCGGCGCCGGTCAGGTCGGTGATCGTGACGATGCTGGCCAGCGAGGTGCCGTGCAGCATGAAGATGGCTTCGTTGCTGTAGGCCGGCAGCGCGCGGCGCAGCGCCGAGGGCAGCACGATGCGGCGCAGCATCACGCCACGGCTCATGCCCAGGGCCTTGGCGGCCTCGATCTCGCCGTGCGGCAGCGCGCGGATGCTGCCGGCGATGATCTCGACGGTGTAGGCGCAGGTGTTCAGCGCAAAGGTCAGGCAGGCGCAGAACCAGGCCGAACTCAGATAGGGCCAGGCCACGCTCGCGCGCACCGCCTCGAACTGGGCCAGGCCGTAATAGATCAGGAACAGCTGCACCAGCATCGGCGTGCCGCGGAAGAAATAGGTGTAGAGCCAGACCGGGCCCGACACCCAGCGCGAGGGCATGCAGCGCAGCAGGGCCAGCGGGATGGCCACCGCCAGGCCCAGCACCAGCGAGATCAGCAGCAGTTGCAGGGTGGTCCATGCGCCGCTGACATACAGCGGCAGGTTTTCGGCAATCGCGTCCAGATTCACAACAGTCCTTGGCGCACGCCGACGGAGAAACGTTTTTGCAGATGCTTGAACACCAGCTCGGAGGCGCTGGTGAAGGCCAGGTAGATCACGGCCACGGCCGCGTAGAACACAAAGGGCTCGCGCGTCGTGCCGGCCGCCTGCGAGCCGCGGGTCATCAGGTCGTGCAGGCCGATCACCGAGACGATGGCCGTGCTCTTGATCAGCACCAGCCAGTTGTTCGACAGGCCCGGCAGCGCATGGCGGAACATCTGCGGCAAGGTGATGCGCCGGGCGATCTGCCAGCCGCTCATGCCGTAGGCCAGGCCGGCCTCGCGCTGGCCCGGTGGCACGGCCAGGAAGGCACCCCGGAAGGCCTCGGTCAGATAGGCGCCGAAGATGAAGCCTATCGTCAGCACGCCGGCCAGATAGGGGTCGACGTCGACATAGTCCTCATGCCCCAGGGCCAGCGCGATCTCGTTGACGGCCAGCTGGCCGCCAAAAAAGATCAGGAGCATCAGCACCAGATCGGGCACACCGCGTATCACCGTGGTGTAGACCTGGGCGACGCCGCGCGCCGCCCGGAAGCGCGAGAGCTTGGCCATGGCGCCGGCCATGCCGAGCACCATGGCCAGGGCCAGAGAGGCCAGGGCCACGCTCAGCGTGACCAGGGCACCCTCCAGCAGGCTGGGCAGAAAGCCGTGCAGAAACATGCGTTGATGAGCGGCTTGCTTACTGCTTCGGCGAGACGTCGTACTCGAAGTACTTGTCGTTGAGCTTCTTGAACGTGCCGTTGGCGCGCAGCGCGGCGATGGCATCGTTGAACTTCTTGCCCAGGGCCTTCTCATCGGCCTTGCGCATGCCCACACCCGAACCGGTACCGAAGTACTTGACGTCATCGAAGGCCGGGCCGATGAAGGCATAGCCCTTGCCGCCCGGGGTCTTCAGGAAGCCGGTGTCGATGGCGACGGAGTCGGCCACGGTGGCATCGATGCGGCCCGACTTCAGGTCCAGATAGGCCTGGTCCTGGGTTGCGTAGCGCACGATCTCGCTTTGCTTGAACTGGTCAGCGGCGAACTTCTCGTGAATGGTGGCGCGCTGCACGCCGATCTTCTTGCCCTTCAGGCCGGCGGCACTGATGTCCAGCTTGGCGTCGGCCTTGGCGGCAAAGCGGGCCGGGGTGTTGTAGTAGGCCTTCGAGAAGGCGATGGCCTTCTTGCGCTCATCGGTGATGGACATCGAGGCGATGATGGCGTCGATCTTGCGCGCCTGCAGGGCCGGGATCAGGCCGTCGAAGTCCTGCTGCACCAGGGTGCACTCGGCCTTCATCTCGGCGCACAGGGCCAGCGCGTAGTCGATCTCGAAGCCCTTGAGCTTGCCGTCCGGGCCGACCTCGGAGAACGGAGGGTAGGCACCCTCGACGCCGATGCGGACCTTCTTCCAATCGGGCGCCTGGGCGTGGCTGCTCAGGGCGGTGAGGGTGCTGCAGGCCAGGGCGGCCAGAGCGATCAGATGACGACGTTGCATGCGTTCTCCAAGAAATGTGCGAATGGCAAAACAAGGTGAGGATATTGCAATGCCCATGAGGCAAAAGGCATCAGGGTTTGAGCGAATGTAAAAAATCCTGCATCACGGCCACGGTGGCGGCCGGATCTTCCTCCTGCGGCACATGGCCCAGCGCCTCGAACACCACCAGGCGGCTGCCGGCAATCGCGTCGGCAAAGGCCTGGCCATAGGCGGGCGGGATCAGCCGGTCGCGGCCGCCCCAGAGGATCAGGGTCGGCTGCTTCAGCTCGGCCAGGCGTGCCGTGTTCTGGCCCGGCCGCATCTGCTGGATGCGCTGCAGCAGGGCCGCACGGTTGCCCTCACGCAGGGTCAGCTCGAAATAGCGGTCGACCAGGGCGGTGTCGACCTTGGCCGGATCGCCGTAGAGATTGGCCACGCTGGCCTGGACCAGGCGGCGCGGCAGCAGGCCGCTGACCAGGCCTCGCAGCACCGGCAGGCGCGCCAGCTGCAAGGCCAGCGGCACCGAGTCGGGTTTGAAATCGTGGCCGGCGGCATCGACCAGCACCAGGGCCGCGACCCGCTGCGGCGCCTGGGCCGCCAGCTGCCAGGCGATCTGGCCCCCCAGCGAGTTGCCGGCCAGCACGACGGGTGGCAGCTTCAGATGATCGAGCAGGGCCAGCACGAAAGCGATATAGGCCTCGTCGCTGTAGTCGCCCTGCGGCTGCGCGCCGCTGAGGCCGAAGCCGGGCAGGTCGAAGCTGATGACGCGGCGCCGCGGCTTCAGCGCGGTGGCCCAGCCTTCCCAGCTGTGCAGGCTGGCCGCCGTGCCATGGATCAGCACGATGGGCTGCGGGTCGTCGCTGGGACCTTCGTCGCGCAGATGCACCAGCTGGCCGCCCAGCTCGATGAAGTCCGAGGGCGGCCGCGCCCAGCGTGCCACCAGGCTCTCCAGCGAGCGCTCGGGCGCGCGGAAGGCGGCCATCATCAGCGCCGCGGCGAGCAATAGCAGGCCGAGCAGCTTCAGCAGCAAGCCGCCCGGCCCCGTCCGTTCACGTCTCATGGCTGGGGCGCTCGATGGGCCTCGCTGGCTGGGCGCTCGATCTCGATGGCCGGGTGCAGGCCGGCGTCCAGCGCCTCGCGCTGGTCAAACACAAAGCAGCTGCCGTGGTAGTGCGGGCCGCCGGTCTCCTCGAAATATTTCAGGATGCCGCCCTCGAGCTGGTAGACGGGGCCGTCCAGCCCCTGCTGCCGCAGATACAGCGCGGCCTTCTCGCAGCGGATGCCGCCGGTGCAGAAGCTCACGACGGTCTTGCCCATCAGCTCCTCGCGGTGCTGGCGCACGGCCTCGGGGAACTCGCTGAACTTGTGGATGCGCCAGTCGATCGCGCCGTCGAAGGTGCCGTAATCGACCTCGAAGGCATTGCGTGTGTCCAGGGTCACGACCGGCCGGCCCGCATCGTCATGGCCCTGATCCAGCCAGCGCGCCAGCGTGGCGGCGGGCAGGGCGGGTGCGCGCTCGGCCTGGTCCGGCCGGATCGTCGGATGGTTCATCCGGATGATCTCGGGCTTGACCTTGACCAGCAGCTTCTTGAAGGGCACGGTCTCGCTCCAGCTTTCCTTAGGGCTCAGCGGGGCGAAGCGGGCGTCCTCGTGCAGGGCCGCGACCCAGCGGCGCACCGCCTCGGCCGGGCCGGCGAGAAAGAGATTGATGCCTTCCTCGGCCAGCAGCACCGTGCCCTTGAGCTCCAGGCTCAGGGCCAGCTCATGGAGGCGCTCACGCAGCGCGTGGCAGTCGGGCAGGCCTACGAAAAGATAGGCCGAGATGTTCAGAATCGGAGCGTTTTGCATGGCGGACAGGCCGGGATTGTAGGCATGTCGCGCCGCGGCTTCATTTGACAGGCGGCGCGGGCCGGGTCGGCACGCTGGCGCTGCACAGCTCGATATGACCCGGGCTGTGCACAAACCAGCCGCTGCGCCAGCGCCGCGCGTCCAGCAGCGCGCCCCAGGTCTTGCTGTCGGTGCGCAGCAGCTGCAGAGCCGGGCGCTCGCTCTCGGGCATATCGGCCAGCAGCCGGGTGCGCTGTATCGTCAGGCGCTGCTCGGGCTTGTCGTAAAAGCCCATATTCGGGCCGCCGCGCGGCAGGCTGGACAGCAGCTCGATGCCCTTGAGCACCCGGCCGACCACGGTGATGTTCAGGTCCAGCCCGCGCGGCGCGTGGCCGATCACCGCATAGAGCTCGGTGCCGTTGCTGGAATCGACCGCATTGCCGCGCCCGGCGCCGACCATGCCGTAGCAGTGCGCCAGCCAGGCGCGGTCCTGCTTCGGGTCGGCGGCGACCGGGAAGCCGTCGACAAAACCGGTTACCGGTGCCCAGCCGTCGACATCGGGCAGCCGGGTCAGCGCCAGGCCCTTCAGCGCAATCGAGAACTCGGCCGGCAGCTTGGCCTCGGCCTTGCCCAGCGGTTTGGCCAGCTTCTCGTCCTCGCCGTTCGGATCGCCCCACTGGGTGACGAAATTGTCCTGTACGCGCACGACGGCCAGGCCGTCGTAATAGCCGCCGCGCGCCAGCTGGCGGATATTGGCCGCATGGCGGGGTGCGAAGCGGGGTGCCAGCTCGATCAGGACCTGACCCTGGGGCAGTTCCATCAGCACCGTGTTCTCGGGGTCCAGGCCGCGCCAGTCGCCGGCCGGTGACTGGGCCAGGATCTCGGCGCTGCTGGGTCTGGCCGCTGTCGGCGGCGGATCGGCGGCCCAGGCAGCGGATGCGAGAGCCAGAAGCAGCAGGGTGGGCGGTATTGTCTTGCGCATGGGCGGCGAGCATAGCGCCGCTCTCTACAATCCCGCCATGCCCTTCGTCCATCTGCGTACCCATACCGAGTTTTCCGTCGTCGACGGCACCCTGAGAATCGACGATGCCGCAGCGGCGGCGGCCAAGGACGGACAGCCGGCACTGGCCGTCACCGACCTGGCCAATCTGTTCGGCGGCGTCAAGTTCTACAACGCCTGCCGCAAGAAGGGCGTCAAGCCCATCCTGGGGGCTGACTGCTGGCTGGAGCCCGAGGGTTCGGACAAGCAACCCTCGCGCGTGCTGCTGCTGATCCAGAACAAGCAGGGCTATCTGAACCTCAGCGAGCTGCTGTCGCGGGCCTGGATACAGAACGTGATACGCAACCAAGCCTGCCTGAAGCTTGAATGGCTGCAGGAGCTGGGCGAGGGCCTGATCTGCCTGTCGGGCGCCCAGCATGGCGGCCTGGGCCAGGCCCTGCTGCAGGGCGACAAGGCGCGGGCGCTGGACTGGGCGCAGCGTCTGTCAAGACTCTTCCCACAGCGTTTCTACATCGAGCTGCAGCGCGCCGGCCTGCCCGGCCAGGAGGCGCTGGTGCTGGCCAGCGTGCCCTTTGCCGCCGAGCTGGGCCTGCCGGTGGTGGCCACCCACCCGGTGCAGTTCCTGGCCGAGGAAGACTTCGAGGCCCATGAGGCGCGGGTCTGCGTGGCCGAGGGAGAGACCCTGGCCAACCCCAAGCGCATCAAGCGCTTCCTGCCGGGCCAGTATTTCCGCCCGCAGGCGGATATGGAGGCGCTGTTCGCCGATGTGCCCTCGGCGATCGCCAACACCGTGGAGATCGCGCGGCGCTGCAGCCTGTCCCTGGTGCTGGGCAAGCCGCAGCTGCCCGACTTCCCGACGCCGCTGCAGGACGACGGCACGCCGATGCCGATGGACGTCTATTTCCGCGCGCAGAGCTTTGATGGCCTGGAGCACCGGCTCAAGCAGCTCTACCCCGACCCGGCCAAGCGCGATGCCGAGCGGCCGCGCTATGTCGAGCGCCTGGAGTTCGAGCTGAACACCATCATCAAGATGGGCTTCCCGGGCTACTTCCTGATCGTGGGCGACTTCATCCAGTGGGCCAAGAACAATGGCTGCCCGGTGGGCCCGGGCCGGGGCTCGGGCGCCGGCTCGCTGGTCGCCTATGTGCTCTTGATCACCGACCTGGACCCGCTGCAGTACAACCTGCTGTTCGAGCGTTTCCTGAACCCCGAGCGGGTCTCGATGCCCGACTTCGACATCGATTTCTGCCAGGGCAACCGCGACCGGGTGATCGACTACGTCAAGGACAAGTACGGCCGGCCGGCGGTCAGCCAGATCGCCACCTTCGGCACGATGGCGGCCAAGGCGGCGCTGCGCGATATCGGCCGGGTGCTGGGCATGGGCTTCGGCCAGGTCGACTCGATCGCCAAGCTGATCCCGGCGCCCCCCGGCAAGACCGTGACCCTGGCCCTGGTGCCCGAGAAGCCCGACGACAAGATCATCTACGCCCGCAAGGAGGCGCCCGAGATCGAGGAGCGCGAGGCGCTTGACGAGGAGGTGGCGGGCCTGTTGAAACTGGCCGCGCGCGTCGAGGGCATGGTGCGCAATATCGGCATGCATGCCGGCGGCGTGCTGATCGCGCCGGGCAAGATCACCGACTTCTGCCCGCAGTACCAGCAGCCCGGCTCGAGCTCGGCGGTGAGCCAGTACGACAAGGACGACGTCGAGGCGATCGGCCTGGTCAAGTTCGACTTTCTGGGCCTGGCGACCTTGACCATCATGGAGCTGGCCAAGGAATTCATCACCACGCGCTATCCGCAGCACAAGGACTTCGCCTTCGAGACGATTCCTCTGGACGACCGCAAGACCTACAAGCTGTTTTCCGACGGCCTGACCGAATCGGTGTTCCAGTTTGAATCCAGCGGCATGCAGAAGATGCTGCGCGAAGCCAAGCCCTCGCGGCTGGAAGACCTGATTGCGCTGAACGCGCTGTACCGCCCGGGGCCTATGGACCTGATCCCGACCTTTGTCGCGCGCAAGCACGGCAAGGAGAAGGTCGAGTACCCGCACCCGCTGGCCGAGGCCGTGCTGGCCGAAACCTACGGCATCATGGTCTACCAGGAGCAGGTGATGCAGACCGCCCAGGTGCTGGGGGGCTACACGCTGGGCGGCGCCGACATGCTGCGCCGTGCGATGGGCAAGAAGAAGGCCGAGGAAATGGCCGCCCACCGCGAGCTGTTCCGCAAGGGCGCGGCCGAGAAGGGCATCGATCAGGACAAGGCCGACGAGGTCTTCGACCTGATGGAGAAGTTCGCCGGCTACGGCTTCAACAAGTCGCATGCCGCCGCCTACTCGCTCTTGGCCTATCACACCGGCTGGCTCAAGGTGCATTTCACGGCCGAGTTCTTCGCCGCGAACATGACCATCGAGTCGGACGACACCGACAAGCTCAAGGTCCTGATGAACGATGCCAAGCTCTTCGGCATCGAGTTCGAGCCGCCCAATGTGAACCTGGGCGTGCATCGCTTCGAGCCGCTGTCGGAACGCAAGATCAATTACAGCCTGGGTGCGATCAAGGGCACCGGCGTCGGCGCGATCCACGCCATCGTCGCGGCGCGCACCGAAGGCGGGCCGTTCAAGAGCTTCTTCGATTTCTGCGCCCGGGTCGACCGCAAGCAGGTCAACAAGCGCGTGGTCGAGGCCTTGATCAAGGCCGGCGCCTTCGATGCGATCGAACCCGACCGCGCCCGCCTGCTGGCCAGCGTGGCGCTGGGCTACACCTATGCCGACGGCCTGGCGCAGAACGTCGACCAGGGCGGCTTGTTCGACTTCGATGACACCCATGGCTCCTCGACCGCCGAGCCGCCGCTGGTGCAGGCCGGGCCCTGGAGCATCAAGGAACGGCTGAGCCTGGAGAAGACCGCGATCGGCTACTACCTCAGCGGCCATCTCTTCGATCAGAGCGGCGAGGAGGTGCGGCGCATGGTCAAGCGCCGCGTCGTTGATCTGCAGGACAGCCGCGAGCCCATCATGGTGGCCGGCATCGTCGGCGATCTGCGCATCATCAACGGCCACCGCGGCCGTGTCGCGATCTTCAAGCTCGACGACAAGAGCGACGCGATCGAGGCGGTGGCCAACGAGGAGCTGATCAATGCCCACAAGGAGCTGCTGGCCGACGACGAGCTGATCATCGTGCAGGGCAAGGTGCAGAACGACCGCTTCTCCGGCGGCCTGCGCCTGACCGTGCAGGCGGTCTGGGATCTGGCCGGCGCGCGGGCACGCTTCGGCCGCTATGTCTATGTGCCGGTCAAGAACAAGCTGCCGCCGCTGGACGAGGTGGTCAAGCAATGGCCGGCGCGCCAGCAGCAGGGCGAGCAGGGTGTGGTCAACCAGGGTCTGAAGGTCATGACCCACCACTTCCTGGCCAGCGGCCAGGCCAAGATCGACCTCGGCGAGGACAGCCGCTTCTGGCCCTGCGACGAAGCGCTGCAGCGCTTCGCAGCAATCAGCCCGGAGCCGCCGCAGATCGTCTATGAGGTGAGCTGAGGCGGAGCGTTTGACCCTCGACTTGGCAGTTGCGCTGCCGGCTCATGGGGGCGTCAGCAAGTGGGGGTGCTGGGCTTTCAGCCATTGCTCGGTGTGCGCCAGCAGTCTTGTGGCTTCCTCGATGCAGGCGTTCACGGTGGCAGTCGAGACCGGGTCGCCTTCGTAGTCGCTAAGGTTGCGCTGCCGCCGCAGCGCATCCAGCACGATGATGTTGGGCTGTGCAATTCCCATTGTCAGCCCGAGGCTTTGAATGGCTGTCTGGTGATGGCCCGGCTGGCTGGTGGCGGTGCGATAGCCGCTGGCCCACAGGCCCAGCATCGCGCACTGCATGATGCACTTGTAGGCCGCGTCGAAGCGATTGTCGCTGCTGAGCTGGGCCAGTTGCGCGTCAGCCAGATTGCGGTGCGCGGCCTGCAACAGCTTGAGCGTGCCCGCCGGGTCCGGGGTGTGTGTCTGCAGGCGCTGAATCGCCAGCAAGTTTTGCAAGCTCATGAGCATCTCCCTTCACGAACAGCTGGGGTTTGGCCAGCAGCTCGCGCACGAAGGCATCGCCCTGCCGCGTCCGCTCGCCAAACTCCTCCGGTGCGTAGAGCACCGGATTCACCTCGCGGCCGAGTGCCGCATGCAGGGGGTAAAGCGCCTGCACCAGCGGCACGAAGCCCACCTTGCCCAGCACTAGCACATCCACATCGCTGCCCGGCAGTGGCGTGCCGCGTGCCACCGAACCGAACACCAGCGCCAGGTCAATTTCGGCGTCCAATGGCGCCAAAGCCTCACGCAGGGCCGGCACCACGCCATGCGTCTTGCGGAACAGCGACGCCAGGTCGTCAAACAGCGGGTGGCGTGTGTGGGCCTGGTAGCGCACCTGGTTGCCCTGTTCGGCGCGCAGCAGCAGACCCGTCTGGGTCAGCTTGTCGAGCTCACGCGCCAGCGTGCCGGCATGGCTGCCGGTGAGGCGTGCCAGCTCGCGCAGATGAAAAGCCGCTGCCGGCTGCAGCAACAGCAGCGCCAACGCGCGCTGCCGGGCGGCCGGGAACAGCAGATCCATCAATGAAAAATCGTTGCTCATTAGGCGACAATTGTTGCTTAAAAGGCGACGATTTTCAAGCCTTGCCTAGATCAGCAACTGATTGCGCCCGTCAAACAGCGCTTCCTGTGTCATCCGCTGCAGCTCCTGCAGCATGGCCGGTGACAGCTCGGTGGCGGGCGAGCCTTCATCCGGACCGCGCGTCGGCTCGGCCACCACCGCGCCCAGCAGCGCGTCCTGGGCCGGGGTCAGCAGCTCGGACAGCTGGGGCAGTGACGCCAGTGCCAGCATCGGCGACACATCGAGGCTCGGCAGGGCCTGCGCCAGGCTGGCCGGCGGGGGCAGCGGCGGTGCGATATCGAAGTCCAATTCGATGGCCAGCTCCGGCCGGGACGGGGTCTGGATAGGCTCGAACTTGGGCAGGGTCGGCAGCGGATCGAGCGGGCCCAGCCCGATGCCGCCCAGGTCCGGCCAGTCTTCGCTGGGCGCAGCGATGCGGCTCAGGCCCTGCTGCTGCAGCGCGCGACGCGCGTCCTCGCTGAGCGCGGCAATCGCCTGGGCGCTCAGCGAGCGCAGCTGGGCATCGCTCATCGCGTCGACCTGGGCGGCGGTGATCGCGGCCGCCTGGGCGGTGCTGAGCACACCGATATCGGCGGGGCTCAGCGCGGCGAACTGCTGCGGCGCCAGGCCGTGGATCTGGTTCTCATGCAAGGCCTGGACCTGGCGGCCGCTGAGGGCCTCGATCTGCAGCGTGCTCATCGCATTGAGCTGGTCGACATCGAGTGCGCGCAGCTGGGCCGCGCTGAAGGCGGTGATCTGCTCGCTGCGCAGGGCCAGCAGATCGCTGTCGGAGAGCTGGCGCATGTCCTGCGTGCTGATGGCGGCGGTCTGCTGCGGGCTCAGCGCGCCGAGCTGGGCGGGGCTCAGCGCATCGAACTGAGAGGGACTCAGCGCCGCGATCACCTGCGTGCCCAGGGCCTGCAGCTGCGCCAGGCTCAGGCCTTGCAACTGGTTGGCCGTCAGCGCCGCGCCCTGGGCCGCGCTCAGCGAGCCCAGTTGCTCGGGTGTCAGCAGGGCCAGCGTCGACACCGGCAGCTCGCGCAGGGCCTGGGCCGAGAAGGCGCCGATCTGCTCGGGGCTCAGTACCTGCCACTGCTGGGCGTTCAAGGTCAGCACCTGGGCCGGGCTCAGCACGGCCAGCTGTTCGGCGTCCAGCGAGGCGATCACCGCGCTGCTGAGCATGCTCAGGCGGTAGGGGGTGATCGCGCCGAGCTGGCTGCCATAGAGATGATCGAACTGCTCGGGGGCCAGCGCCTGCAACTGGGCCAGGCTGAGCCCGGCCAGGCTGGCATTGGACAGCGCGCCGATCTGCACCGGCGTCATCTGGGCCAGCTGGGCCGGCGCCAGCTCGCTGAGCTGGGTGGGGCTCAGCACGCTGATCTGGGCCACATGGAGGGCTCGCAAGGCCTCGGGCGACAGCGCGCGCAGATCGCTTTTGTCGAGTGCGGCGATCTGGGCTTCGCCGAGCGCGGCGATCTGGCCCGGCCGCAGCGCGGCGATCTGCTCGGGGCGCAGCGCCGCGATGCCGGCCGTGCCCAGCGCCGTCAGCTGGTCGGGCTGCAAGGCCTGCAGCTGCTGACCCTGCAGCGCCAGCAGATGGCCGGCGGGCAGCGCGCGAATCTGCGCGGCGCTGAGCTCGCTCAGGCTGGCTCCGGACAGGGACTGCCAGGCCGCGGTCGTCAGCGCGGCGATCTGGCTGCCGTCGAGCTGGGCCAGCTGGGCACCGCTGAGGCCCTGGATCTGCTGGCTGTTCAGGGTCTGGATGGCGGCGCTGGACAGGGCCGCCGCCTGCTCGGGCTGCCAGGCCTGCAGGGTGGCCGCACTCAGGCCGGCGATCTGGGCGCTGCCCAGCGCGGCGATCTGCTCGCTGCGCAGCGCGGGCAGGGCGCTGGTGGCGAAGTGTGCGATCTCGGCGCTGCTGAGCGTGGCCAGCGCGGCCGGGCTCAGTGCCGCCACACCGTTCATGCCCAGGCCGGCACCCAGCGCAGCCAGCTGGGCCGTGCCCATCGGCGCGACCGCAGCCGCCGTCAGCACGGCGATCTGCTGGCTGCTGAGCTGGCCCAGGCGCTCGGCGCCCAGGGCCTGGAAGTCGGCGCCGTCCAGGGCCTGCAACTGCTGGCTGCCCAGCAGGGCCAGGCGTTCGGCGCTGAGGGCCTGCAGCGCACTGCCGCTCAGCGCACCGATGGCACCGGCGCCCAGGGCCTTGAGCTGCTCGTCGCTGAGCTGGGCGATGGTGGCGCTGCCCAGCATCTGGGCCTGGGCCGCACCCAGGCCTTGCAGCTGGGCGGTGTCGAGCCGGGGCAGGCGGTCCTGCAGCGCCTTGATGTCGGCGGGCGCCAGCGCGGCGAGCTGGGCATGGCTGACGCCCGCCCACTGCTCGTCGCTGAGCCAGCCCAGCTGGCGCAGGCTCAGGCCGTCGAAGGCCGCCGGCGGCAGGGCCTTGATATGGTCGGGGCTCAGCGCCTGGATCTGCGCGCTGCCCAGCTGGCTCAACTGCTGGGCACCGAGGCCCAGCCATTGCGCGCTGCTGAGGGCCTGCAGCTGGGCCGGGCTCAGCGCCACCAGGTCGCCGGCCTCCAGACCGCGCAGCGCCTGGCTGCTCAGCGCGCCGAGCTGCTCGGTGCTGAACTGGACGACCTGGGCCGAGCTCAGCGTGTTCAGCCCGGCGGCGCTGAGTGCGCCGACCTGGGCCGTGCTGAGCCAGGCGATCTGCTGGCTGCCCATCACGCGCAGATCGGCCGCGCTCAGCGCCGCGATGTCGCGGGTCTCGATGGCCTGCAGCTGGGCGCTGCCCAGCGACAGGAACTGGGCGGTGCTCAGGCCGGCGATCGCGTCGCTGCTGAGCGCGGCGATCTGCGCGGTGCTGAGCCGCTGCAGCTGCTCGTTGCTCAGCGCCTTGATCTGCCGGCCGCCGAAGCCGCCCCATTGCTCGTCGCTGAGCTGAGCCAGGGCCTGGGCGCTGAGGCCGCGCAATTGGGTGGTGCTGAGGCCGGCCAGTTGCTGGTGGCCCAGGGCCTGCAGCTCGGCGCTGCTGAAACTCTCCAGCTGGGCCACGCTGAGCGCACCCAGCTGGGCGCTGCCCAGCGCGCGGATCTGGTCTTCGTCGAGCGCCTGGATCTGCTGGCTGCTCATGGCCCGCAGCGCCTGGGTGCCCAGGGCCTGGATCTGGCCGCTGCTCAAGGCGCCCAGCTGGGCCTCGCTGAGCACCCGCGCGTCCGCCGTCGTCAGGCCGCGCAGCGCGGCCAGCGAGACGGCGCCGATCTGATCGGCGCCGAGCAGGCTCAGCTGCGCGCCGCTGAAGGCGGCGAACTGTGTGGCGTCCAGACCGGCCAGTTGCTCGGGCCGCAGTGCCTGCATGTCCTCGGTCGAGATCGCGGCCAGCTGCTTGGCGTTGAGCGCCTTGAACTGTTCACTGCTGAGCGCTGCCAGCTGTTCCGAGCCCAGCGCGGCCACCTGGGCCGTGCCGAGCGCGCGCAGCGCCGCCAGGCCCAGCTGGGCCAGGTGTTCGGGGCCCAGGGCCTGCAGCTGGGCGGGGGTCAGCGCGCCGATCTGCTGTGGTCCGAGTGCGGCCAGCTGCTCATCATTCAGGGCGAGCAGCTGGCCAGGTGTCAGCTTGGCGATCTGGGCAGCGGTCAGTGCCAGCAACTGGGGTTTGGACAGCGCGCGCAGCTCCTCGTCGCTGAACAGGCGCAGATGCTCGGGCTTGATCGCGGCGATCTGCTGCGGGCTCAGGGCGGCGATCTGGCCGTCGCTCAGCGCGGCCACGTCCTCGCTGCCCAGCGCGCCGATCTGGGCGACGCTGAGCACGCGCAGCTGGGTCTCGGTCAGCGCAGCGATCTGGGCCTCGCTGAGCGAGGCGAGCTGGGCACCGCTGAGCGCGCGCAGCGCCGCCGGGCTCAGCGTCGCCAGGATGTCGGTGCCCAGCGACTGCAGCTGACCGGCGCTCAAGCCACCGAGCTGGCGGCCGTTCAGGCCGGCCCACTGCTCGTCGCTCAAGGCCTGCAACTGGGCCAGGCCCAGTGCCGCGAACTGTGCGCTACCCAGGCTGTTGAGCTGGCCGAGGCCCAGCGCGCGCAGGTCCTCGGTTTCCAGCGCCGCCAGCTGCGCGGGCTTGAGCACGGCCAGCTGGCTGTTGCTCAGGCCGGCGATCTGGGCCGTGCCCAGGCCCTGGATCTGCGCGGCGTTGAAGGACTGCAGGGCCAGCGGGCTCAGCATGCGCAGCTGGGTGCTGCTCAGCTCGGCCAGATGCTGGGGGCTCAGCGCGCCGATATGGGCGGGGGTCAGCGCCGTCAGCGCCGCCGGGCTCAGGTGGCTGAAGTGTTCGGGGCTGAAGGCCTGCAGCTGGGCGCCGCTGAGACCTTGCAGATGCTTGACGCCCAGATGGCCGACCTGCTCGGGGCTCAGTGCCCGCAGCTGGCCGATGCCGAGGCTGGCGAACTGGACGCGCGAAAAAGCATTGAGCTGGACGCTGTCGAACTCGGCCAGCCGCTCCGGCCGTATCGTGGCGATCTGCTGGGGTGTCAGGCGCGCGATCAGCGCGGGTGTCCAGATCGACCCGGGGGTGCTGCTAGTCATTTTTTCTCTCCCTTGATCCTGGGACTCAAGTCCCGGCTCCATTTGTCCGATAAGCCTAAGTGGATCTGCGGCCGGCGGTCGTCGGAATAAGGGGGCGCTTTCGGTTCAGCGCCTGTTGTTTGTGCGTTGCTCCACCCTCTATTCGAGGCTGTCGCTGAACGCTTGATCGGCGATGATGGTCATCAACCCAGCCACCTTCCACCCGAGACCGATCAGACCATGCAGCACATGGCGGCCCCTCCAACGACAGGATTGATACTGACCGGCGGCGGCGCGCGCGCCGCCTACCAGGTCGGTGTGCTGGCGGCGCTGGCCCAGCTCAAGCGCGATGCCGGCGTCGTCGAGGGCAATCCCTTCAAGGTGATTGCCGGCACCTCGGCCGGCGCCATCAATGCCGCCACGCTGGCCTGCAATGCCGACGACTTCGATGGCGCGGTCGACGGGCTGACGCATCTGTGGCAGAACCTGCATGTCGAGCAGGTCTATGCGGCCGACTCCTTCGGCGTGATACGCACCGGCGCGCGCTGGATGACGATGATGAGCCTGGGCTGGGCCTTGGCGCGCTGGAAGCGCTCGCGCCCGCGCAGCCTGCTGGACAATGCGCCGCTCGGTGCCCTGCTGCGCCGCTGGGTTCGCATGGAGCGGCTCGACGAGATGCTGGCGGCCGGCCATATGCAGGCGCTGGCGATCAGCGGGTCCAGCTACACCTCGGGCCAGCATGTGACCTTCTACCAGACCCAGCTGCCGTTCGAGCCCTGGCTGCGCTCGCAGCGGGTGGCCGTGAAGACACGGCTGTCGATCGAGCATCTGATGGCCTCGTCGGCCATCCCCTTCATCTTCCCGGCCGAGCTGCTGGACCTGGACGGCCGGCAGGAATGGTTCGGCGACGGCTCGATGCGCCAGAGCGCGCCGATCTCGCCGGCTGTGCACCTGGGGGCCGACCGGGTGCTGGTGATAGGCGCGGGCCGCATGCATGAACCGCCGGGGGCGCGCCGCGAGGTGCTGGTCGAGGGCCACCCGAGCATGGCGCAGATCGCCGGCCATGCCTTGTCGAACATCTTTCTGGATGCGCTGGCGGTCGATGTCGAGCGCCTGCAACGCATCAACAACACGCTGGGCCTGCTGACGCCCGAGGCCCGCCGCGCGACACCGCTGCGGCCGCTCGATGTGCTGGTGATCGCGCCGAGCCGGCGCCTCGATGATCTGGCGGCCGAGCACCAAGCCAGCCTGCCGCCGCCGATCAAGGCGCTGCTGCGCAGCGTCGGCGTGGCCGGCGAGGGCAAGGCCGCCAGCGGCTCGGCGCTGACCAGCTATCTGCTGTTCGAGCCCTCGTTCACCGGCGAGCTGATCATGCTGGGCATGGCCGACACGCTGGCGCGGCGCGCCGATGTGCAGCGCTTCTTCGGCTGGCCGGCCCAGGCGCCCAGCGTCGATCCGGCCGCGATGCGCAAGCGCCGCGCGGGGTTTGCCGAGAGCACAGCGGCTCAGTTGTCGTAGGCCAGCCCCTGCACCCTGAGTCCCTGGGCCGACAGCTTGCGCGCCAGCGCCGTGCCGATGCCGCGCACCCGGCGCTTCAGATCGGCCCAGTCCTTGAACGGGGCCTGGGCCCGCGCGGCCAGCAAGCGCTCGGCCAGCGCCGGGCCGACGCCGGCCAGCGATTCGAGCTCGGCCTGGCTGGCGCTGTTGAGCTCCAGCGGCAGCGCTTGCGCGCTGGCCAGCGCGGGCAGGGCGCAAAGCAGCAACAGCAGGCGGCGCCGCAGCATGGTTTCAGTCGCCGATCTGCGCCTGCACCATCGCGGCATAGGCGCCGCCCCGGGCCAGCAGCTCGGCATGGCTGCCGCTTTCGATCACCCGGCCGGCACCCAGCACATGGATGGCATCGGCCGAGCGCACGGTGGACAGGCGGTGGGCGATCACGATCAGGGTCTTGCGGCCCTGCCATTGATCCAGCGCCTGCTGCACCGCGCGCTCGCTCTCGGTGTCCAGCGCCGAGGTGGCTTCATCGAAGACCCAGATCGGCGCGTCCTTGTAGAGCGCGCGGGCGATCGCCAGGCGCTGGCGCTGGCCGCCGGACAGCATGCTGCCGTTGGCACCGATCGGGCTGTCCAGCCCCTGGGGGAGGCCGTGCACAAAGTCCCACAGATGGGCGGCGCGCAAGGCCTGCTCCAGGCGGGCCGCATCGCGCGGCTGGGCATAGGCGATGTTGTCGGCCACCGAGGCGTCGAACAGCACGATGTCCTGCGAGACCACCGCGAACTGGCGGCGCAGATTGGCCTTCTTGAGCATCTGGATGTCGACGCCGTCCAGCAGCACGGTGCCGCCATCGGGCCGGCCGAAGCCCAGCAGCAGATGGATGATGGAGCTCTTGCCGGCCCCCGAGGCACCGACCAGCGCGGTGGTGCGGCCGGCCGGGATCGGCAGATCGAGCCCGTCCAGCGCGGCCCGCTCGGCGCCCGGGTATTGCAGCCGCACCTGTTCCAGGCGCAGCTCGCCGCGCACCGGCAACGCCAGCTCGCGCTGCCCCTGGTCGGGCTCGGACGGCAGGTCCAGCAGCTGCATGCAGCCGTGCGCGATCACGCGGGCATTGGTGATCGGCGTGGCCAGGTCGCTGAGATGGCGCAGCCGCGAGACCAGCAGCAGCAGCGCGGTGATATAGGCCGCGAAATCCGCCGCCGAGGCATGCTGGCTGCGCGCCTGCAGCAGGGCCAGGCTGACGATGATGGACAGGCCGACGCTGGCCACCAGTTGCGACAGCGGCGAGCTCAGCGCGCCGGCCGCGACCTGCTTGAGGCTGTTGCGGCGCACCTGCTGGGCGATCTCGGCGAAGCGCTCGCGCTCATGCTCGGCAGCGTCGAAGCTGCGCACCACGCGCCAGGCCCGGGTCAGGTCGTCGACCTTGGCGGAGAGCTGCATCTGGGCGTCGTAGCTCAGATTGCCCATCGCGTGGACGCGCCGGCTGACCTGCTTGACCACCAGGGCCATCAGCGGCAGCGTGACCAGGGACAGCAGGGTCAGCTGCCAGTTCAGAAAGAACAGATAGCCCAGCATCGCGATGGTCGGCAGGCCGTCGCGCAGCAGCGTGGTCAGCACCCCGCCCAGCAGGCTCAGGGCCTGCTGCGGGTCATTGACCACCTTGGTCACGACCGTGCCGGGCTGCAGGCTGTTGTAGACGCTGGCGTCGGCGCGCAGCATCGCGTTCATCAGGGTCTGGCGCAGGTCCATCACACTGCGCAGCACGGTCCAGTTCAGCAGGTACTGGCCGGCAAAGCTGGCCGCGCCGCGCAGCGCGAACAGACCGATCAGCACCAACGGAATCCACCAGATCGAGAAGGTCTGCTGCTCGAAGCCCTTGCCAAACACCACCCGCAGCAGCTCCGGAATCAGCGGCTCGGTGGAGGCCGCCGCCAGGTAGGCGACAAAGGTCAGCAGCACGCCCAGGCGATAGGGTTTGACATAGGCCAGCAGGCGGCGCAGCGTCGGGTCCAGCATCATGTCGAGGCCTTCGCGGCACGCCGCAGCCAGTAGTGCAGCCGGCTGGCGCGCCACAGCCAGCCGCGCGCCAGATAGGCGCGCAGCAGGGCCGCAGCGCTCAGCGGCGAGTTGGCCTGGAACTGCTGCAGGCAGCGCGCCAGCGCGGCCCCGTCCGCATGGCGGGCCATGAAGCGGGCCGCGCTGACGAAGCCGCGTCCGGCATAGTTCGCCAGTGCGAAACGCGCTGCCGTGCCGACCGGTGGCTGCTGGGCGTCCAGCCGGGCCGGCAGGCCGGCCAGGGCCTGCATCATGTCGTCGATCTTGCGGGGGGTCAGTGTGGCGAGAATGCTGCCGCCGCGCTGGCGGTAGCCCACCCAGACGCGCGGCGCATAGACATAGCTGGTGGCGCGCAGCGCCAGGGCCGGGGTGGTGTACATGTCTTCGTAATAGCGGCCAACGGGGAAGCGCAGATCGTCACCCCACAGCGCGCGCCGCGAGATTTTGCTCCAGCTGTGCAGCTGACCCAGCGCGAACAGGCCTTGCAGCAGGGCCGAGCGGTCGCTCAGCAACTGGTCGCCCGGGCCGTCGAAGCTGCGGCGGTGCAACTCGCCGCGCCAGACATGCTTGCGCTTCATGCGCTCGCGCAGGGTCCGGAAGTCGCACAGCACCAGGTCCGGGGCATGGCCCTGCACGATGGCCGCCAGGTCCGCGATGGCGCCCGGCATCAGTTCATCGTCGGAATCCAGGAACCACAGGTACTCGCCACGGCTGGCTTCGAGCAGGGTGTTGCGCGCGGCGCTCAGACCGCTGTTGTGCTGGTGGCGCAGCAGGGTCAGCCGGCCCGGGTTCTCCTCGGCCAGGCTCTGCATCAGCGCGGCCGAGCCATCGGTCGAGACATCGTCGAGCAGCAGGATCTCGACGCCGGCATCGGCCTGCGACAGCACCGAGGCCAGGCAGGCGCGCAGCCAGGCCTCGACGTTGTAGACCGGGATCAGCAGGCTCAGCCAGGGCCGGGCTTCGGTGGGCGCGTTCATGCCGTCGGCGCGGCTTTTCTTTGCGCGCGCTTGAAGCGGCGCTGCGCGTTGAGACGGCGCAGCGCCAGGCTCAAGCGGGTCAGCCAGTCGGGGCGTTGCTGGCTGACGACGCTGTGCAGCACCAGGCGGGCCGTGCTGCGGCGCGATCCCAGGCCGTAGAGCTTGACCAGCTTGGCCTCGTCCAGGGCGGGGTTCAGCTCGGGGTTGTTCTTGTACAGATCGCCGCCCAGCGGTCGGGTGTGCTTGACCGGCGTGGCGTCGATGATGGCGACGGCCGCGTCGCGGCCGCGCGAGACCAGGCTGGGCCAGACCCAGTCGAGGCCCCAGCCGCTGCGGCTTTGCGAGAAGGTGGGCAGGCAGACACGCAGCGCATGCCGGTCAAACAGCGGCGCCATCACCTCGACAAAATCGACATGGCGCAGGATGTAGGCGGGGTTTTGCAGCACCGCCTTCCAGCTGTAGTAAGAGTCGGCAGTCAAGGCCGGCTGCGCCAGCGCCAGTGCATGGCCATGGAACAGCGCGAACATGCGGTTCAAAGTCTCGGTACCGGCGGCCAGGTCGTCATCGGGAAACCAGAAGGCGTCGTATTGCTCCAGCAATTGTGGATGGGCTTGCAGAAGCTCGGCAATGCAGGGCCATTTGGGACCGGGGCGGTGCTCGTAGTAGTCGGCGCTCTCCTGGTGCAGGCCGGGCTGCTTGCCGTAGTAGCTGACGAAGATGTCGAAGTCGCGGTTGGGCTGGGCGATCCAGCCTGGGTGCAGGGAGCCGTCGCCGGCCCGCAGCACGACGAGATTCTTGCGGCGCAGGGGCGGTGTCGCACTCATGCCTGCGGCTCCAGCAGCTGGTTTGCGGTCTTCAGCGCGGCGGCAACGATCTGGTCCATGTTGTAGTAGCGATACTGGGCCAGGCGGCCGACGAAGCTGACCTTGGGCAGCGAATCGGCCAGGGCCTGGTAGCGCTTGTAGAGCGTCTCGTTCTCGGGCCTGGGGATCGGATAGAAGGGATCGCCCTCGGCCTGCGGGTACTCCCGCACGATCGAGGTACCGGCGGCACGCTGACCGGTCAGGTGCTTGAACTCGGTGATGCGGGTGTAGTCGTGGTCGTTCGGGTAGTTGACCGTGCCGACCGCCTGAAACTGCGCCACATCGGGCAGGTGCTGGTGATCAAAGCGCAGGCTGCGGTAGGGCAGGCGGCCATAGCAGTGATCGAAGTAGGCGTCGATCGGGCCGGTGTAGATCAAATGCTGGGCATCGCTGTCGGCCTTGATGCGACGGAAGTCGGTCGCCAGCTCGATGCTGATCAGCGGGTGGTCCAGCATGCGCTCGAACATCGCCGTGTAGCCCTGGGCGGGCATCAGCTGGTAGGTGTCGCTGAAGTAGCGGTCATCGTCGTCGCAACGGGTCGGAATCCGGGCGGCGACACCGGCCGACAGCTCGGCCAGGTCCAGCCCCCACTGCTTCCTGGTATAGCCGCGGAAGAACTTGTCGCACAGGTCGCGGCCGACCGAGTTCAGCACCACGTCCTCGCTGGTCTGCAGCGGCTCGCGCGGTTCTCGCACGCTGTCCAGATAGGCCTGGACCTCGTCGCCGCTCAGGCTCAGACCATAGAGCCGGTTGATCGTGGTCCGGTTGATCGGAATCGGCAGCAGTTGCTGCTCCATTTGAGCGAGCACCCGGTGCTCATAGAAGCGCCACTCGGTGAAGCGCGACAACCAGGCCAGCACCGCCTTGCTGTTGGTGTGGAAGATGTGCGGGCCATAGGGGTGGATCAGCAGGCCCTGGGCATCGCGGGTGTCGTGGGCGTTGCCGCCGATATGGGGGCGCTGGTCGATCAGGCGCACGCGCTTGCCGGCATCGGCCAGCACGCGGGCACAGACCGAGCCGGCAAAGCCGGCGCCGACGATCAGGTAGTCAAACTTGGGCATGGGAACTTCTTGCTTCAGCGAGCGTTCAATTCTGGAAAGGGATCCGGCAGCGCCTGCAGCGCCCGGTTGGCGCGGGTATTGCCGCGGCTGTAATGCCATTGTGTGCGACCCTTGCGCCAGCGCCGCGACCACCAGGCGCCGAACTCGCGGCTGCCTATGCTGGAGGTGGTGGCCTCGTCGGTCTGGCCGGCCGGGTAGGGTGTGAGGCCGAACAGGCGCAGATCCGCTTCCCACCAGTGGCGCAGGTCGACGTCGATGGGCCGGAAGAACGGCCGGCGGCTGCGCAGCAGTTTCAGGGCACCGTCGCGGCTGACCAGGTAGGCACAGGTCAGGCTGGGTGCGCGCTGGTAGCGGACCAGCTCGACGGCACAGCCCGGCAGGGGCCAGCTTTGCAGCACCGACTCGGGCTCGCGACCGATCAGCTTGATCATGTCCCAGTGCGGCGGCAGGGCCGCCACGGCTTGCAGCGCGGCAGGCAGCTCCGGGCGCAGCTCGGCATCGTCCTCCAGCACCAGCGCATGGGGCGCGCCGCTGTCCACCAGGCGCTGCCAGACCTGCAGATGGCTGGCGTAGCAACCGATCTCGCCGGGCGCCATGGCCTGGTGGAAGCGGGCGCGGTTGAGTGCCGGGCTGTACAGCCTGGCCCGCTCTTCGGCGGACAGGTCCCGACCGTAGACGGCCGGCGTGACCTCGAAGGGCAGCGCCAGGCGCTGCAGCTGGGCTTGCATCACGGCCAGCCTGCGCGTGTCGCGGGGTAGATTGATCAGATAAACAGGGCAGCTCATTGCTTGCGGGCCAGTCGGGTGAACAGGTCTTCGTACTGATTCGTCATGCCGGCGAGGCTGTGCTCGGTGAGGGCCGCATGGCGGCCGCGTGCGGCCAGCGCGGCGGCGGCCTGGGGCTGGCGCAGCAACTCGGCCAGCACAGCGGCCAGGGCTCGGGCATCGCGATGCGGCACCAGGCGGCCGGTGTCGCCATCGCGCAGCAGTTCCTGCACGCCTGGCACGGCGGTGCCGACCACGGCGCAGCCGGCCGCCATGCCCTCGACCAGGGACAGGGGCATGCCCTCGTAGTGGGTGGACAGCACCGCGATCTGGTGCTGCATCAGCAGTTCGGGCAGTCCGGCTTGGAAGCCGAGGAACTGCACCTGCTGCTGCAGGCCCAGGCTTTGCGTCAGCGCCCGAGCGGCGCGCAGATGCCGCTCGCCGCCGCCACCGGCCAACAGCAGCGGTGGCCTGAGGCCTTGCTCGCGCAGCAGGGCCAGGGCCTGCAGCAGGGTGGCGTGGTCCTTCTGGCCGGCGAATCGCGCGGCCATCACCAGACCCGGCACGCGCCCGGCATAGGGATGGCGGTCGGCGTCGGCAAACGGTTCCAGCCGGATGCCATTCGAGATCGCCAGGGTCTTGTCCGCCGGCATGCCCAGCGCCAGCAGGCTGTGCCGCACGCCCTCCGAGCAGCCGACGATGGCATCGCTGCGACGTGCGAGCCAGCGGGCTTGCAGCAGGCGCCAGCGGCTGTAGCGCTCGCGCGAGTTGTGCTCGACATGCACCAGATGAGGCACGCCCGCTAACAGCCCAGCCCAGCGCCCCAGCAGGTGCTCGGGGAAGCCGTGGGCCACCAGCACATCGGGGCGGAAGCGTCGGCAGAGCTGCTGCAGGCGCCAGATCGTCGCCGCATGGCTCCAGCCCGGCACGAGTTCGAGCGGTAGGCCTTGCTGCTGCAGCGTGGCGATGCGCTGCGGGTCGGTCTGGCGCTTTTTGCGCAGTACCAGCAGGGGCTCGCTGCGGCCGCTGGCCTGGGCCGCCCGCACCAGATCGAGCGCCACCTGGGTGGCGCCGGAGAAGCCGCCGGTGACGAAGTGCAGAACCTTGGGTGGCGGGCTCATTCGCGCCAGTGATCCGCGATCCAGGGCGCCGGCTTGGCGCGGCGCCAGTTGCCGTTGCTGCGGCCGGCCAGCGCGTCGGGCGGGTTCATCACGCCGTGGAAGATCAGGATGCGGGCACCTTTGGGAACAAAGGGTGCGCGCCAGTAATTGCTGGGCCAGCGCGGGATGCAGTGGTATTTGTAGCTGGCGCACCAGGCCGCGTCCCAGTAGGTCAGCAAGCCCTTGGCCTGCATCTCGTTGGAGAGATAGGCCTGCTCGTTGCGCACCTCGGCGCGGATGCTCTCGAACTCGCGGCGGAACTTGGCCAGCACATCGGCATGCGCACCGAGCGTGAAGCGATACACCGAGGAATTGCCGGTGATGCGCCAGGGGCGCTTCCAGTCATGGATGATCAGGAATTCGCCGGGCACCTCGAAGAAGGGCGTGATGTCGTCGACGATGACGACATCGAGATCGAGGAACAGCGCCGTGCCTTTGAGGCCGTGCAGATCCGCCTCGAAAGTGGTCAGCTTGGTCCAGCCGCGCTCGGGAATGCCGGGCGGCAGGGCCAGGTCGGGGATGGGCAGGCATTCGACCTCGGCGCGGATGCCCTCGCTGCGGTCGGTCAGGCAGACGAAACGGAACTCGCCGCGCAGGTGGCGGCGCACCATCGCATACAGACGGTTGACGTATTCGGGGCCGTACTTGCTGCCCCATTTCATGCAGAGGATGACGCGGTCGCTGCTCGCCATGGTGTTCTCAGAGTTCTTCAACGTGGCGGGGCGGGTAGGTGTCCCAGTTCAGGCAGCCCGGGCATTGCCAGAAATAGTGCTGGGCCTCGAAGCCGCAGGCGGCGCAGCGATAGCGTTGCAGCGGCCGGCTGGCGCGGTCCAGCGCGGCGGCCATCAGCGGGGCTTCCTCCTCGCTGAGCTGGGCCTTGCTCTGGGTCAGCAGCATGCGGGCGGCGCTGAGGCTGGGCTCGGCGCGCAGATGGGTCACCAGGCGCTGGCGCTGGGCGGCGGCGGCCGGCTCCAGCTTGGCGATGGCCAGCAGCAGATGCATGCCGGGCGCGCGCTGGTACTGGGCCAGCAGCGTGGCCAGGGCCGGCTCGGTCGCGCCGATGGCCAGGGCGGCGTCCGCATAGTCGCCGGCCACCAGATTGAAGGCCTCGGGCTTGGCACTCAGCAGCTGGGCATAGGCGGCCATGGCCTGCTCGGGCTGACCGCGCCGGGCCAGCATCTGGCCGGCCAGCACATGGGCGCGGGCGGCCTGCGGCGCGGTCTTGCGGGCCTGGGCCAGCAACTCCTGCGCTTCGCCGTGCTCGTTGCGGGCCTGGGCTTCCAGCGCCTGCTCGCACAGATAGTTGGCGATGCGGGCCGCGAACGAGCCGGTGCCGCCTTGCTCCAGATGGCGGGCCACCTCGGCGGCCTTGCGCCATTCGCGCGAGCGCTCGTACAGCGACAGCAGGGCCAGCTCGGCCTCGGTCTCGAAGGCGGTGCCGCGCAGCGCGGCAAAAGCCTCCTCGGCGCGGTCGAACAGACCGGCTTTGAAGAAGTCCTGGGCTAGCGCATGCTGGGCGCGGTCGCGCTCGGCGCGCGGCAGGTCGCCGCGTTGCAACAGATGCTGGTGCACCCGCACCGCGCGCTCGTACTCGCCGCGGCGGCGGAACAGATTACCCAGGGCGAAGTGCAGTTCGGAGGTGTCGGGATCGTTCTGCACAGCCTCGATGAAGGCGTCGATGGCCTTGTCCTGCTGCTCGTTGAGCAGCAGGTTCAGGCCCTTGAAGTAGGCCTTGGGGGCGTCGCGCTGCTCGCGTTTCCATTGCCGAGCATCGAGCTTGGAGGCCAGCCAGCCGAGGCCGAAGGCCAGCGGCAGCGCGAACAGCAGCCAGCGCAGATCAAAGTCCATCGCGCACGCCGCTGGGGGTCTGAACTTCGGTGGGCGTGGGCGCGTCGGACGCGGGCGCTGCGATGTCGCCGCCGCGCTGTGCGACGCGGCGGTGCTTCCACCAGGCCGGCACCATGGCCAGCACGCCCAGTGCGGCGCCGCAGCCGAAGGCCAGCAGTACGATGATGACCATCGGCGCGCGCCACTCGTGGCCGAAGAACCAGCGCACGGTGGCCTCCTGGCTGTTGTTCAGCGCGAAGGCGAAGAGGGCGAAAAAGATGAAGGCCCGGAAGAGCCAGACGAAGATACGCATCGAGGCGGATTCTAGGGGGCGGCGGTCGTCTTGACGGCGCTCAGGCGTGAATCTCGCTGCCCTTGTCGTCAAGCACCGGCAGCTGTTCGTCGACCGACTCGCGCAGGGCCTTGCCCGGTTTGAAATGGGGCACCAGCTTCTCGGGGATCAGCACCTGCTCGCCGCTGCGCGGATTGCGGCCCATGCGGGGCGGGCGGCGGTTGATCGAGAAGCTGCCGAAGCCGCGGATCTCGATGCGGTGGCCTTTGGCCAGCGCGTCAGACATCGCGTCCAGGATGGTCTTGACCGCGAACTCGGTGTCGCGCTGGGTGAGCTGGCCAAAGCGCTCGGCCAGATGGGCAACAAGATCGGATCGGGTCATGACGAGAAGATTCTTGTGATTGGAATTGAAACAGGCTCGCCCTCGAAAGAGTGGCGAGCCTGCGGCATCACCGGCAAGGTCCTAGGCTACCAGAGCCCGGGCCCCTGCGAGCAATGATTAGTTGCCTTGATTGTCCAGCTTGGCGCGCAGCAGGGCGCCCAGGCTGGTCGTGCCGGCGTTCTCACGCTCGGACGTGGCGGACAGACGCTGCATCGCCTCTTGGCTGTCGGCATTGTCCTTGGCCTTGATCGACAGCTGGATGTTGCGGGTCTTGCGGTCGATGTTGACGACGATGGAGGTGACTTCGTCGCCTTCCTTCAGCACGTTGCGGGCGTCTTCCACGCGGTCGCGGGAGATTTCCGAAGCACGCAGATAGCCCAGCACGCCATCGGCCAGTTCGATCTCGGCGCCACGCGCGTCGACCGTCTTGACCTTGCCGGTCACCGACATGCCGCGGTCATTGACCGTGGTATAGGCGGTGAAGGGGTCGCTGTCCAGCTGCTTGATGCCCAGCGAGATGCGCTCGCGCTCGACGTCCACGGCCAGCACGACGGCTTCGACTTCCTGGCCCTTCTTGAAGTTGCGCACGGCAGCTTCGCCGGTCTCGTCCCAGGACAGGTCGGACAGGTGCACCAGGCCGTCGATGCCTTGAGCCAGGCCGACGAACACGCCGAAGTCGGTGATCGACTTGACCGGGCCCTTGACCTTGTCGCCGCGCTTGACGTTCTCGGCGAACTCTTCCCAAGGATTGGCCTTGCACTGCTTCATGCCCAGCGAGATGCGACGCTTGTCTTCGTCGATCTCCAGCACCATGACTTCGACTTCGTCGCCCAGCGAGACGATCTTCGAAGGTGCGACGTTCTTGTTGGTCCAGTCCATTTCGGAGACGTGCACCAGGCCTTCGATGCCCGGCTCGATCTCGACGAAGGCGCCGTAGTCGGCGATGTTGGTGACCTTGCCGAACAGACGGGTGCTGGTCGGGTAGCGGCGAGCAACGCCGAACCACGGGTCATCGCCCAGCTGCTTCAGGCCCAGCGAGACGCGGTTCTTCTCGGCGTCGAACTTCAGGACCTTGGCGGTCAGTTCCTGGCCCACCGTCACGACTTCCGACGGGTGACGGACACGGCGCCATGCCATGTCGGTGATGTGCAGCAGGCCGTCGATACCGCCCAGGTCCACGAAGGCACCGTATTCGGTGATGTTCTTGACCACGCCGTTGACGATCGCGCCTTCGGACAGGGTTTCCAGCAGCTTGGCGCGCTCTTCGCCCATCGAAGCCTCGACCACAGCGCGGCGCGACAACACGACGTTGTTGCGCTTGCGGTCCAGCTTGATGACCTTGAACTCCATGGTCTTGCCTTCGTACGGGCTCATGTCCTTGACCGGACGGGTGTCCAGCAGGGAGCCCGGCAGGAAGGCGCGGATGCCGTTGACCAGCACGGTCAGGCCGCCCTTGACCTTGCCCGACACGGTGCCGGTCACGAAGTCACCCGACTCCAGTGCGGTTTCCAGGCTCAGCCACGAGGCCAGGCGCTTGGCCTTGTCGCGCGACAGGATGGTGTCGCCGTAGCCGTTTTCGATGGCGTCAATGGCGACGGACACGAAGTCACCGACTTGAACTTCCAGTTCGCCCTGGTCGTTCTTGAATTCTTCGATAGGCACGTAGGCTTCGGACTTCAGGCCTGCGTTGACGACGACGAAGCTGTGCTCGACGCGAACGACTTCAGCGGAGATCACTTCGCCGGCGCGCATGTCGGACTTCTGCAGCGACTCTTCGAACATTGCTGCGAAGGAGTCCATGCCGGAAGCGGTTTGGGTTTGGGACATTCTGGTTTCCTGTGCGTCGACCAAGGCGTTTGGTCCAGGCGCGGTGGGTGCAAGACGGGCTTGCGGGTTAGGTTGTAGACATCGCCGCCCTCGATGAACTGACGTTCGGAGGGAAGGGCGGCGGGCCCTGGCTTCTCAGGCCTGGACCGTCTCCCACTCAACGCTGGGTTTGAAACGGCCGGCGCTCTTCCCACCAAGCCAGCACCTGATCCCTTGATTGCTCAATGGTCTGGGCCGAGTTGTCGAGGCTTTGCGCGTCTGCGGCGGGCTTCAAAGGCGAGGCGCTGCGATTGCTGTCGCGAGCGTCCCGTGCTTCCAAATCCGCACGCAAGCCCACGATATTAGCCGAAATACCCTTGGAAATCAATTGCTTATGGCGGCGCTCGGCGCGCGTCTGGGCACTGGCGGTCAGGAATACCTTCAGCGCGGCGTCCGGAAACACGGCCGAGCCCATATCGCGACCGTCGGCCACCAGGCCGGGCAGCTGGCGGAAATCGAGCTGCAACTGGTTCAGCGCGGCGCGCACCTCGGCATGGACCGCCACCCGGGAAGCCATCAGGCCGACCGCTTCGGCACGCAAGAGCTCGCTAATGTCCTCATCGCCCAGATAGGCCCGGCCCTTGCGGAAGCGCAGATCGAGGCCCGAGGCCAGCGCGGCGACGGCCGGACCATCGTCCAGATCGATGCCGGCACGCGAGGCGGCCAGGCCGGCGGCGCGGTACAGTGCGCCCGAATCCAGCACGATATAGCCCAGGGCATGGGCGACCTCATCGGCCAGCGTGCCCTTGCCGGACGCGGTCGGGCCATCGATGGTCAGCACCGGGATGTCGTCGGCGCGGGCCCGCACCAGTTCGAACAGGGTCTCGAAATAGTCGGGGAAGGTCTTGGCCACGCAATGCGGTTCGAGAATGCGCACCGGCAGCGCGGGCTCGGCGACCAGTGCGTTGAAGGCAGCCAAGGAGAAGCACATCGCGACCCGGTGGTCGTCGTAAGTGTGGATGGCGGCCGGCTGCCAGACCTTGGGCGGCTGCACACGCAGCCAGTCCGGACCTTCGTCGACCTCGGCGCCGAGCTTGCGCAACTCGATGGCCATCGCGGCCAGGCGGTCGGTCTCCTTGACGCGCCAGGAGGCGATATTGCGCAGGGTGCTGGGGCCGTCGGCGTACAGCGCCATCACGGCCAGTGTCATCGCCGCGTCGGGGATGTGGTTGCAGTCCAGGTCCAGCGCCTTCAAAGGCCAGGCGCCACGCCGGACTTCGAGCCAGTTGGGCCCAGACTCGACCAGAGCGCCCATGGCCCGGGCGGCCTCGACAAAGCGCACATCGCCCTGCAGCGAGGCCGAGCCGACGCCTTCGATACGGACCGGCGTTTCAGTGGCAGCGATCGCACCCAGCGCGACAAAGTAGGAGGCCGACGAGGCGTCGCCCTCGACATGGACCTCGCCCGGCGAGCGGTAGCGGCTGCCGGCCGGTATCGTGAAACGCTGCCAGCCTTCGCGCCGCACCTCGATGCCGAAGCGCTTGAGCAGTTCGAGCGTGATGTGGATATAGGGCTTGGAGATCAGTTCGCCAATGACGTCGATCTGCACCTCCTGCTCGGCCACCAGGGGCAGGGCCAGCAGCAGCGCGGTCAGGAACTGGCTGGAGACGTCGCCGCGCACGCGCACCGGCTCGCTCAGGCGCAGGTTCGATGGGCCGCGCAAGCGCAGCGGCGGATAGCCCGGCTGGCCCAGGCAGTCGATCTCGCAGCCCAGGCCGCGCAGCGCATCGACCAGATCGCCGATAGGCCGCTCATGCATGCGCGGCACGCCGCTGAGCTCGAACTCGCCGCCCTGGGTGGCGGCCAGCAGGGCCAGCGCGGCGGTCAGCGGCCGCATCGCGGTGCCGGCATTGCCGAGGAAGAGCTTGGCCTGCTGGGTGCCCAGGCGGGCGCCGATGCCGGTGACCTTGAGCGGGCCCCCGTCGACCTGCTCCAGCGTGCAGCCCAGTTCCTTCAGCGCGGCCAGCATTACGGCGGTGTCGTCGGAGTCCAGCAGATCGTGGACGAGTGTCGTGCCCTCGGACAGGCCGGCCAGCAGCAGCACCCGGTTGGAGATGCTTTTGGAGCCCGGCAGGCGCACGGTACCGGCGGCGCTGCGCAGCGGCGGCAGGTCGAGGAAGGGAATCTTGAACATGGAAAAAGGGCGAATCAGTTGTCTTTGCGCGTGGTGGCGCGTGGCGCATTCATATGCCAATTGGCGCGGGCCTCGGCGATCAAGCGGATGCGGGCCTCAAGCGCGGCGGCATCGCCGCTGTGGATCATGGCTTCCAATGCGTCGAGTGCCTGGCGGAACAGGCGCGACTGCACCAGCAGCTCGCTCTTGTTGGCCATCAGGATGTCGCGCCAGACCGCCGGCTCGCTGGCGGCGATGCGGGTGAAGTCGCGAAAGCCCGGGCCGGCCAGGCTCAGATAGTCGCGCCCGGCGGGCTGGCTGGCCACCGCCTGGAAGAAAGCGAAGGCCAGCAGGTGCGGCAGGTGGCTGACGGCGGCAAAAGCAGCGTCATGGTTCTCCGGCGTCATCTTCAACACCTGGGAGCCCAGGGCCGACCAGATGTCGGTGGCCTTCTGCACCAGGCCGGCATCGGTCTCGGGCAGCGGCGTCAGGATGACCTGACGGCCCTGGTAGAGCGCGGCGTCGGCGTTCTGCACGCCGCCCGACTCCTTGCCGGCGATCGGGTGGGCCGGCACAAAGGCGGGCAGCTTGTCGCCCAGCGCGCGGCGTGCCGCCTCGGCCACATCGCATTTGGTCGAGCCGACATCCATGAACAGCACTTTGCGCTCGACCAGATGGCGCACCGCGCGCAGGCTGGCTTCGGTGGCCGCCACCGGCACGGCCAGCAGCACGATGTCCGAGCCGGCCACCGCCTGCAGCGCCGATTCGGCCACCATATCGATGACGCCCAGGCGCTTGGCTGTTTCAGTGGTCGACGGCGACTTGCTGTAGCCGACGATGCGCTTGACCAGACCGGCCTTCTTCATCGCCAGCGCGAACGAGCCGCCCATCAGGCCGCAGCCGATCACGCCCAGTTGTTTGTACATCTCAGTGTGAATCCAGCGGGTAAGTGCCCAGCAGTTTGAAGAAGGCGCAGGCCTGGCGCAACTCGCGCAGCGCCTGGGCCACATGAGGCTGGTCGGGGTGGCCTTGCAGATCGATGTAGAAGTAGTACTCCCACTGGCCCGAGCGGGCCGGGCGCGACTCGAAGCGCGTCATCGAGACGCCGCGTTCCTTCAGCGGCACCAGCATGTCATGCACCGCGCCGGGCTTGTTGGTCACCGAGACCACCAGGCTGATGCAGTCGTTGCCCGAGGCCTTCGGGGCCGGATGGCGGTCCGGGTGGGTGACGATGGCAAAGCGGGTGCGGTTGTGGGCATCGTCCTGGATGGCGGGGGCCACCAGATGCAGGCCGTACTCGCTGCCGGCGCGCTCGCTGGCGATGCCGGCCAGGCGCTTGTCCAGCGAGGCCAGGCGCGCACCCTCGGCATTGCTGGACACCGGGCGGCGCTCGGCATGCGGCAGATGGGTGGACAGCCAGCCGTGGCACTGGGCCAGGGCCTGGGGGTGGGCGCAGACGGCTTGGATATCGTCCAGCGAGTTTTCGCGCCGCAACAGGTTGTGGCGCACGAACAGGCTGGTCTCGCCGATGATGAACAGCGGCGTGGTCAGAAAGAGGTCCAGCGAGCGCGCGACCACACCCTCGGTCGAGTTCTCGACCGGCACGACGCCGAAGTCGGCGGCGCCGGCGGTGGTGGTGCGGAACACCTCGTCGATGCTGGTGCAGGGCACTTGCACGATGGAGCTGCCGAAGAAGCCCAGTGCGGCCTGCTCGCTGAAGGTACCGGCCGGGCCCAGATAGGCGACGCGGGTCGGCGTCTCGAGCGCGCGGCAGGCCGACATGATTTCGCGCCAGATCGGCGCGACACTGTCGCTCATCAAGGGGCCGGGGTTGTGCGACTTCAGGCCGTTGATGACCTGGGCCTCGCGCTCAGGGCGGAAGACCACCGAGCCTTCCTTTTTCTTCAGCTCGCCGACCTCGGAGGCCAGCGTGGCGCGACGGTTCAGCAGCTGCAGCAGTTGCTGGTCGACCGCGTCGATCTGATCGCGCAGTTTCAGCAGTTCGGGATCGGCACCGGGATTGCTGCCGGGTTGGGGGCTATCAGCCATGGCTTGTCTCAAAGTCCTTCAGATACGTGACCAGCGCCTGCACGCCTTCCAGCGGCATGGCGTTGTAGATGGATGCACGCATGCCGCCCACCGACTTGTGGCCTTTGAGTTGCAGCAGCCCGCGCTCCTTGGCACCGGCCAGGAAGGCGTCGTTCAGGCGCTGGGTGTTGTATTCACCGCGCAGATAGAACGGAATATTCATGCGCGAGCGGCAGTCGGCCGCGACGCGGTTTTCAAACAGGCCCGAGTCGTCCAGCGCACCGTAGAGCAGGGCGGCCTTGTCGATATTGCGCTGCTCGATCGCGGCCAGGCCGGTCTTGCCGGCGTAGCTGAACTTCTTCAGCCACTGGAACACCAGGCCCGCGACATAGATCGCGAAGGTCGGCGGTGTGTTGAACATCGACTGCGCATCGGCCACGATCTTGTAATCGAAGGCCGAGGGGCAGGCCGGCAGCGCATGGCCCAGCAGGTCCTCGCGCACATAGACCAGGGTCACGCCGGCCGGGCCGATGTTCTTCTGGGCACCGCCAAAGGCCAGGCCCAGCTTGGACCAGTCGATGGCGCGCGAGAGCTGATGCGAGGACACATCGGCCACCAGCGGTGCATCGCTGCCCATCGCCCTGATGTCGGGCAGGGTGTGGAACTCGGTACCGTCTATGGTCTCGTTGCTGCAGATATGGACATAGGCCGCATCCTTGCGCAGCCGCCAGTCGCCCGGCAGCGCGGTGTAGCCGGACGCTGCACCGTCGGCGGCGATCTGCACATCGGCGTAGCGGCGGGCCTCCTCGGCGCTCTTCTTTGACCAGGAGCCGCTGACCACCACATCCACTTTGCCGCCGCGCGAGAGGTTCAGCGGCACGATCGCGTTCTCGGCCAAGCCACCGCCCTGCATGAACAGGATGCGGAAGTTGGCCGGCACCTGCAGCAGCTCGCGCAGGTCGGACTCGGCGCGCTCGGCAATCGAGACGAACTCGCGGCCGCGATGACTCATCTCCATCACGCTCATGCCCGAACCCTGCCAGTCCAGCATCTCCGCCGCCACCTGGCGCAACACCTCTTCGGGCAGGGCGGCGGGGCCGGCGGAGAAATTGAACGGGCGCTGGGTCATGGGTCGTGGCGGCTGAGCTCGTGAGACTGGCGTTGCTTACTTCTTCGCGGGGCTGGCGGCAGGCGCTGGCGGGGGGGTGATGCCCAGTTGCTTGGCCACGTTCTGCTCCAGCGTCTTGAGCCGGGTCTCGACCGTGCCGCGGGTCTCGGCGACCAGCTTCTCGGTCAGCGCTTTTTGCATCTCGGCGCCCATCTGGTTGTACTTTTTATTGATTGGCGATTCGAACCACGCCACCAACTGCTTGAGCTCGTCTTCGGTGAAACGCTCTTCCAGCATCGCGCCGACGGTGGACGGCGCCAGCTTGATGGCACGGTCGCGCATCAGGCCGCCGGTCTCGTCGACAAATTTCTTGATGTCGGTGTCGATGGCCTTGATGGTGGCTTCGCGCTTTTCCGGCGGCACTTGCTGCAGGGCCTGGCTGGCGCCCTGCATCAGTTGCGTGACGGGGCGCTGCAGCAGGCTGCGTCCCAGGGTCTCGAAGCCGGGCTGTTGCAGTTGCAGCAGCTTGGCCACCAGTTCCTTCTTGGCGGGACTGCTGCTGGCGGCAGCCGGTGCGGGCTGGGCCGCCGGCGCTGCCTGGGCCAGCACGTTCTGGGCGGAGGCGGCCAGCAGTGCGGCGGCGGCGAGAGTTTTCAGGGACTGAGAGTTCAAAACATCATTCCTTGTTGGCATCGTCGGCAGCGCTGCTGTCGTCGGCTGGGGTTTCAGCATCGCTGCTGTCGTTGGCATCGTTTTCGACGATACGCTGTAGGCCCGACAGCTTGGCGCCATCGTCCAGCGCGATCAGGGTCACGCCTTGGGTGGCTCGGCCCAGCTCGCGGATCTCGCTGACGCGGGTGCGCACCAGCACGCCCTTGTCGGTGATCAGCATGATCTCGTCCTCGGCGTGCACCAGGGTGGCGGCGACGACGCGGCCGTTGCGCTCGCTCTGCTGGATCGCGATCATGCCCTTGGTGCCGCGGCCGTGGCGGGTGTATTCGGTGATCGCGGTGCGCTTACCAAACCCGTTCTCGGTGGCGGTCAGCACGCTCTGGTTCTCGTCCTCGGCCACCAGCATCGCGATCAGGCGCTGATCGGGCTCCAGCATCATGCCGCGCACGCCGCGGGCCTGGCGGCCCATCGGGCGCACATCGTCCTCGTCGAAGCGCACCGCCTTGCCGCCGTCGCTGAACAGCATCACATCATGCTTGCCGTCGGTCAGCGCAGCGCCGATCAGATGGTCGCCTTCGTCCAGGTCGACCGCGATGATGCCGGCCTTGCGCGGGTTGCTGAAGTCCTTCAGCGAGGTCTTCTTGACCGTGCCCAGGGCGGTGGCCATGAAGATGAAGTGGTCCTCGGGGAAGACGCGGAACTCGCCGGTCAGCGGCAGCACGACGGTGATCTTCTCGTCCTGCTGCAGCGGGAACATATTAACGATGGGCTTGCCGCGCGAGTTGCGCGAGCCCTGCGGCACTTCCCAAACCTTCAGCCAGTAGACGCGGCCGCGGTTGGAGAAGCACAGAATCCAGTCGTGCGTGTTGGCGATGAAGAGCTGATCGACCCAGTCGTCTTCCTTGGTCTGCGTCGCCTGCTTGCCACGGCCGCCGCGCTTCTGGGCGCGGTACTCGCTGAGCGCCTGGCTCTTGATATAGCCGGTGTGCGAGAGCGTCACGACCATATCGGTGGGTGTGATCAGGTCCTCGGTGCCGAGTTCCTGGGCGTTGTGCTCGATCACGCTGCGGCGCGCGCCCAGCTTGGTCTGGCCGAACTCCTGGCGAACCTGGACCAGCTCCTCGCCGATGATGACGGTGACGCGCTCGGGCTTGGCCAGGATGTCCAGCAGGTCGGCGATCTGGGCCATCACATCCTTGTACTCGCCGACGATCTTGTCCTGCTCCAGCCCGGTCAGGCGCTGCAGACGCATCTGCAGGATCTCGCCGGCCTGATCGTCGGAGAGGCGGTAGAGACCGTCGGCCTGCATGCCGTACATCGCCGGCAGGCCCTCGGGGCGGAAGGCGCCGCGGCCGCCGGGCGTGTCGCCCTCGGCGCGCACCAGCATCTCGCGCACCAGCGAGCTGTCCCAGCTCTTGGCCATCAGCGCGGCCTTGGCCACCGGCGGGGTCGGCGAGTTCTTGATGGTCTCGATGAACTCGTCGATATTGGCCAGCGCAACGGCGAGACCTTCCAGCACATGGCCGCGTTCGCGCGCCTTGCGCAGCTCGAACATGGTGCGCCGCGTCACCACCTCGCGGCGGTGCTCCAGGAAGACGGTGATCAGGTCCTTCAGATTGCACAGCTTGGGCTGACCATCGATCAGCGCAATCATGTTCATGCCGAAGCTGTCCTGCAGCTGGGTCTGCTTGTACAGATTGTTCAGCACGACCTCGGGCACTTCACCGCGCTTGAGCTCGATCACCACGCGCATGCCGGACTTGTCGCTCTCGTCCTGGATGTGGCTGATGCCCTCGATCTTCTTCTCGTGGACCAGCTCGGCAATGCGCTCCAGCAGGGTCTTCTTGTTGACCTGGTAGGGGATCTCATCAACGATGATGGACTGGCGCGAGCCCTTGTCGATGTCCTCGAAATGGACCTTGGCGCGCATCACGACCTTGCCGCGGCCGGTCCGGTAGCCTTCGCGCACGCCGGACATGCCGTAGATGATGCCGGCGGTCGGGAAGTCGGGGGCCGGGATGATCTCCATCAGCTCGTCGATCGAGCAGTCCGGGTTCTTCAGCGAATGCAGGCAGGCGTCAACGACCTCGTTGAGGTTGTGCGGCGGGATGTTGGTGGCCATGCCCACGGCGATGCCGGAAGCGCCGTTAATCAGCAGATTCGGCAGGCGCGCGGGCAGCACCAGCGGCTCCTTGAGGCTGCCATCGTAGTTGGGCCCAAAATCGACGGTTTCCTTGTCGATATCCGCCAACAATTCGTGAGCGATTTTGTCGAGACGAATTTCGGTGTATCGCATCGCCGCCGCGTTATCACCGTCGATGGAGCCGAAATTGCCTTGGCCATCGATCAGCATGTGGCGCAGGCTGAAGGGCTGGGCCATTCGCACGATGGTGTCGTAAATCGCGGAGTCGCCATGCGGGTGGTATTTACCCATGGTTTCACCCACGGCCTGCGCACTCTTGCGGTACTTGGCGTTGTAGGTGTTCCCCATTTCGTTCATGGCGTAAAGCACGCGCCGGTGCACCGGCTTGAGGCCGTCGCGGGCGTCGGGGAGGGCACGTCCGACGATCACGCTCATCGCGTAGTCGAGGTACGAACGCCGCATCTCCTCTTCCAGGCTGATGGGCAGGGTTTCCTTGGCGAACTGGGTCATGCGCGGGCGCGGCTCACACCCCGTGGTGCGGCCAACGTCAATAGAGACAGGAGCGCGAATTCTAATTGCGCGGCGCTGTAGTGGCTGCGCAACATTGGCGTGATGTGGTGCGGCGGGCGCCGCCACAATGCAAACCGTCTGGGTGCCCTATGGCACAATCGACGAGTCCCTAGGAGAAACCCGAATGCTGGGAATCTTCCTGAGGTTTAGTTCCAGCTTTGGAAAATTTCGCAGGGCAACTGCGGCCTTCCTTGAGAGGAGAATCATGAAGAAATTGAATCGCGTGGCGTCGCTCTTCGCAGTCGCTGTTGTTGCTTCGTCTGGCGCTTTTGCTCAGACCGTCGACAACTGGCGTGCAACAGACGGTACCGTCTGGAAGAACGGCACCAACGAATATTGCTGGCGCAACAGCAATTGGACCCCGGCGACTGCCGCCAAGGATTGCGACGGCGCCCTGAAGCCGGCACCGAAGGTTGAGCCGCCCGCCCCGGTCGCTCCGCCGCCGGCTCCTGCTGTGAAGCCGCCCGCACCGGTCGTGCCGCCCGCTCCCGTGAGCGAGAAGGTGACCTTCGCTGCTGACGCCTTCTTCGACTTCGACAAGTCGGTGCTGAAGTCCGAAGCCAAGGCCAAGCTGGATGACCTGGTCTCCAAGACCGGTGGCATCAATCTGGAAGTCATCATTGCCGTGGGTCACACCGACTCGGTCGGCTCCGATGCTTACAACCAGAAGCTGTCGGTGTCGCGTTCCGAAGCCGTGAAGGCCTATCTGGTCTCCAAGGGTGTCGAGAAGAACCGCGTCTACACCGAAGGCAAGGGCGAGAAGCAGCCGGTTGCTGACAACAAGACTGCCGAAGGCCGCGCCAAGAACCGCCGCGTGGAAATCGAAGTCGTCGGTACCCGCAACAAGAAGTGATCTCGGCGGCTTCGGCCGCTTGAGGACCAACCCCGCAGGAGCTCGGCTCGGCGGGGTTTTTTATTGCCCTATCATTGCCGCCCATGATCAATGCCGACCCTCAAGAGCTCGCCAAGTTCGGCGAACTGGCCCATCGCTGGTGGGATCCCGACAGCGAATTCAAGCCCTTGCACCAGATCAATCCGCTGCGCCTGGGGTGGATCGACAGCCTGTGCCCGCTGGCCGGGCTCGATGTGCTGGATGTCGGTTGTGGCGGCGGAATCCTGACCGATTCGATGGCACGCAAGGGCGCGCGCGTGCTGGGCATCGATCTCTCGACCAAACCGCTGAAAGTGGCCCAGCTGCATGCGATGGAGGCGGGTACCGAGAACGTCGATTACCGCGAGATCGCGGTCGAGGCGCTGACGGCCGAGCGGCCAGCTTCGTTCGACGCCGTGACCTGCATGGAAATGCTGGAGCACGTGCCCGATCCGGCCTCAGTGGTGCGGGCCTGTGCCGACCTGGTCAAGCCCGGGGGCTGGCTGTTCTTCTCGACCCTGAACCGCAACTTCAAATCCTTCATGCTGGCCATCGTCGGCGCCGAGTATGTGCTGAAGATGTTGCCTGCCGGCACTCATGAGTACGCGCGCTTCCTGAAGCCTTCGGAGCTGGCGCAATTCGGCCGTGATGCTGGTCTCGAGCTGCACAGCAGCAAGGGTCTGAGCTACAACCCTTTGACCCAGCGCTACAGCCTTGGCACCGATACCGATGTCAACTACCTGATGGCCTGTCGCAAGCCCTTGATATGAGTGCAGTCCTGAACTCGGCCGCTTCGCTGGCCCATGTGCGTGCCGTGCTCTTTGACCTCGACGGCACGCTGATCGACAGCGCGCCCGATCTGGCGGGTGCTGCCAACGAGATGCGCATCGAGCGCGGCCTTGATCCCTTGCCCTATGAGGCGCTGCGTCCGATGGTGGGCTCGGGCGCGCGCGGTATGTTGGGGCGGGCTCTGGACATTGCTCCCGGTCATGCAGACTTCGAGCTGCTGCGCGCCGATTTTCTGGATCGCTACGAGCGCCGCATGCTGCGTCTGACCGCTGTGTTTGACGCGATGCAGCCGGTGCTGCATGCGCTGAGCACAGCGGCCATGCCCTGGGCCATCGTGACCAACAAGGCCGAACGCTTCGCGCTGCCGATGACACGGGCGCTGGGCCTGTTCGAGCAGGCCGGCGCGGTGATCGGCGGCGACACCACGCCGCATGCCAAGCCGCATCCCGGTCCATTGCTGGAAGCGGCGCGTCGCCTCGGCATCGCGCCGGACCAGTGTGTCTATATCGGCGACGACGAACGTGATGTGCAGGCCGGTCGCGCCGCCGGCATGGCCACGGTCGCTGCCGGCTGGGGCTATCTGGGGCAGGGGGCTGATGTCGAAGCCTGGGGCGCAGATATTGTCATCAATGAGCCGGCCCAGCTCTTGAAAGAACTGGTTCTGCCTTAAACTACAAGTCTTAGGGGCCGACCCGGTTTCGACGTGGGTGCGGATCCGAAGTAGGGCATGTCGAGCACCAGTCCGCTCGTAAAACCACTGGAAACAAAGTAACTGCAAACGACTCTACGTTCGCACTCGCTGCTTAATTGCAGTTGAGCTTCTCAACGGCAGGCCGATGGGCCGGGCTCAAGTCGCAAGACGGAAAGCTGAGAAGTCATTCACATCGGCTGGTTTCTTGTCGGGTCACTCGATAGGGAACAAGATTTAGTGACTGGCGGGAAAGGTAGCGTGCCGCTGCGCGACCTGAACGCGAGATTCAAATCAGACGGCTACACATGTAGAACTGCTCGGTGATGGCTTGCGGACGGGGGTTCAATTCCCCCCGGCTCCACCATTTACTGTTTTCAGGACTCCCAGACGGTCCCGAGAAATCCAAAAGGCCTAAGTGAATCAAGCACTTAGGCCTTTTTCTTTGCATCTTGGAGTCCTATGGCAGCCCCGTAGATCCGACTGGCAATGCAGTAACTTTTACAGTAACTTGGAAAAAGCACGCAAAGTGCGCCAGGAGTTACTGTATGGCTCGCAACTTGATCCCGTCCGATCTGACGATCCGCACAATCAAGCCGGGTGATCCCCGCAAGCGTCTAGGCGACGGTGACAGCCTCTACCTGCTGCTGTTCGTCCGCGGCGGCTCACACGGCTGGCGCCTGGACTACAGCTTCCAGGGGCGTCGCAAAACGCTGAGCCTAGGCACGTATCCGGATACCGGCTTGTCGCTGGCCCGGCAGAAGGCCGACGAAGCCCGGCGCCTGGTCGCGGAGGGCTTGGACCCCAGTGAGGCGCGGATGGAGGCAAAAGCCGAAGCCTCGCGGCAGCGTGAGGCGGAGTTGCGGGATGAGGCCGGTTTGCCGGCAGTGGGATCCTTCGAAGCCGTCGCCCGGGAGTGGCTCAAAACGGTGCATCAGGCAAAGGTCAGCGAAGGGCATGCCAAGCGCACCCAGATCCGGCTTGAGCAGGACGCTTTTCCGTGGATCGGCAGGCGTCCAATCGGGGAGATCGAGCCGCCCGAACTCCTCCAGTGCCTCCGGCGGGTCGAAGCGCGCGGTGCGATCGAGACAGCGCACCGGATCAAGCATGCCTGTGGCCAGGTCTTTCGGTACGGAATTGCCACGGGGGTATGCAGACGCAACCCGGCGGCTGACCTCCAGGATGCTCTGAAGCCGGTGCACGTCAGCCACCATGCGGCGATCACGGAGCCCAAACTGGTCGGAAAGCTGATGCGCGACATCGAGGCGTATGCCGGGCAACCCGTCACCCGCGCTGCCTTGCGCTTGTCGCCCCTGCTGTTGCTGCGTCCTGGCGAACTGCGACACATGGAGTGGGCGTGGATCGACTTTGAAGGTGCGACATTGACCGTGCCCGCCGTGACGATGAGGCGCAGCAAGGCGGACAAGGCGGCAGGGCCGCCTCACTTCGTTCCTTTGGCATCGCAGGCGCTACACATCCTGCGGGAACTGCATCAGATCACGGGCGCAGGCCGCTTTGTGTTTCCGGCGCTGACGACGCGGCAGCGATGCATGAGTGACAACACAGTGCGCAGTGCGCTCCGCAGGCTGGGCTACAGCAATGATGAGATGACGGCGCATGGATTCAGGGCCACGGCGCGGACGATGATCGCCGAGCGACTCAATGTGGCCGCTGAGATCATCGAGGCTCAACTCGCGCATGCCGTACCCGACTCTCTTGGGCGGGCCTACAACCGCACTCAATTCCTTGATCAACGTAGGAAGATGATGCAGTCATGGGCAAACTATCTGGACAAGATCCGCAACGGCGCGGATGTGTTGCCGCTGCGAATGAAGAACACGGCATGAGCATCGAATCGGTCCGGGGTCTTGCGTCCCACCGATCGCCTCGAATCGAAGCATCGGGTCTGAGTTGCATCTGGGAGCATAGGGTCGCGAGTTCGAATCCCTCCGCCAAGACCAAGATTCATCAAGTAAATCAATGAGCTACAGCAGAAATGCCGTAGCTCATTTTTTCGCCTCGTCGAAATTGCTCTGCTTGGGTAAACCAAGCGGTAAACCACAGCGACGACGATGCTGCGCGTTGGTGAGTTTTCGGAGGCGTTCCGCGTGGCCGTCTGGTGTCGCGATGTTGTCGACATCGCGTGCTGCATCAAAAAGCCAGTTGCCTGTAGCTCGATGAGTTGTCCCTACGCGCTACTGCTGCTTCGCTCCCTCGGTCAGGCGACGACCGAGCCCGATGGCATACGGGGCTGCACGGGCGGCAATCATTGGATCGGCGGATGGCTCCACGCCCTTGGGAAGGACCATGGGGTTGTAGGTAATGGTGAGGCAGGCGCCGCCGCCGTCCTCGGCCACCGAGGTGACTTTGAGCAGTCCCAGATTGACCTTCTTGCGGCCTTCTGGCAGCGGTACGGTCGCGCTGTCGATCTTGTCGCCGGGCTGAGCGAGTTCCAGGTTGAAGTTGAAGGCGACCTGGCCCTCCTTCACGCGTTGCCTGAGGTCCTCGAACAGGAAGCTCGGCCCCTTGGCCTTGGCTTCCTCGTCGCTCAGGCCTTGCACGCCGCCCACCGGTTCGAAGATCCACTTGCCGAACTGTTTGGTGCCGCCGGCGTTGACAAAGCCGAAGGCGCTGACGCCCCAGTAGTTGACGCTGCCGAAGCTGGCCGGCACCGGTTGCGACGCATAGTACTTGCCCTGCAGCAGCACTTCGGGGTTGGCATCGGCGAAGGCCTTGACCTTGGCGGGGTCGGGCATCTTGGTGCTCGGGTCGGGCTGGAGGGAAGCCAGCCGCCCGAAGAACTGCTGAGGCGTCGAAGCTCCGAACACCGGCGCCGAGATATTGCCCAGCTGCCACTGCTCGCCATCCGGCAGGTTGAACTGCAAGGCCATATTGCGCTGGGACCTGGCGTTGTCGGGTGCCTTGGGGTTGGCGCCGCCCACCGAGAAGCGCATCACCACCGGCACCGGCCTGCCGCTGAAGGCCGAAGCTGTTGACAGGGCCCGCGCCTCCGCCGTACCTACGAACTCGCCCATCGCGCAGATGCCCTTGGCGCCGGATCGGCGGTAGCCGTCGAACTTGCCGAATGTGGACTCGAACTGATTCAGGAAGGTGTTCGGGTCGACCGGCGCGACTGCGGGGGACTGAGCAACGGCGATCGAGGTCAACACGGTGGTCGCGGCGGCGACAGCCACGGCAGAAAGAAGCAGCTTTGGCATGGACGAAGCTCCTGAGGCTAAGAGGTTTGGACGACAAGACGAGCCGCTAGCCGCGCAAGGCTTCAGCAAGGTCTGAACCAGTAGTCGAGCCGGGTGCGCTGAACTTACACAGTGCCCCGAAAAGTGTCCAGCGCTGTACTGACCTCTTCTACATTAGGCCAAGCATGGCTCTGTATATTTATGGTGTGCGCAAGTTTCTCGCCATCGCCGCTTTGCTCCTCGGTTGCTTGTTCGTGGTTCATTCCACGATGGCAGCCTCTGCAGGCTATAGCGATTGCTGCACACATGGATGCGAGGGGGTGGCAGCGTGCGCAAGCTTGAACTGTCAGGTCTGTGCCGTGCTGCCGGCAGCCCCTACACCCCGTGAGCACTCTGTCGTTTTCGCGGATTCGCGTGAGCGCCCCGGTGCGGGAGAACTCCTGCCACCGGCGCCATTCGCCGAGATTTGGACGCCCCCTGATTAGGTGTGTGGTTGACGTCAATCACCACCACTCATTCATAGAGGAATCCAAATCATGAAATCGAAGCTCCTGAAAATCTCTGCCGCTGTCGGCTTGCTTTCCATCTCTGCCGCCGCTCTTGCGGCGAACAGCTGCTGCGGCGATCTCGCCGCATGCTGCCTGGAGATGTTGGCCTGCTGCTTCTAAGGTCAGATTGAACTAAGCCGATTCGGCCCAGGGCCGGCGCCCATAGCGCCGGCCTTTTTGTTGCCGTTGCAGGAACCTCTCTGACAACTTGCCGGGTCGCCGTGCCCCCGGCGCATTAGAGCGAGATCGCTTCATCGCAGCCCTGCGCGAAAACCGCCTCTGGCACATCGCCTCGATCTGTCAGTACCAGCGCGGGAATCTGGGTGTCGGGACTCAGGTCGTAGCGCAGCAGCCGCAGGAATGAGCGCCGCGCCTTTGCCGTTGTGGGGGAGTCCATATACGAAAGGTTAAAGCGCACTTGCAGCGGCAATGGCATGTTCGTACTCGGCCACGGCGAATTGAAACGGGCCGACGGTTGATATGGCTCGCGGCGGCTCATGGCCGTTCACGTACATGAAGTCGAGCCATGTGTAGTTGCCCGCATGACGCTGCACGCGCGCGGCGTAAGCGCCGCAACCGATGTCCCCGCATTCAGGGCAGATGTAAAGGAGCAGGTGGTCCCCAGTCTCTGGCCCAACACGGCCGAGAAGTTCATCTGCCGCCGACTGATTGTTTTCCGGGTAGCCAGCGATGAACCGCCCCATGAAATCAGAATGCCCTCCATGGGCCTTCACCAATGTCTGTAGTAACGACGTGCCGTTGACGACGAAATCCGCCGAGGTGCGCGCTTGCACGGAAAGTCCATCCGGCCCCGAGGAGCCCTGGCGTTCCAGCAACGCGTGCGCAAGCTTGTCGGTCATATTGCGCTTTAACGTTCACGCTCAGCGGCGCCGTTAGGCGGCCGCTGGAGCACAGGGTTAGGCAAAAGGACTTCCACTAGAGAGCCCTCCAACGGTGTTGTTCGGATTTGCAGCAATTTGAAATGACTGCCACAGACTCTCCACCGCTGCGGTACGCGCGCTCTCCAAGGTGCTGTGTGTACTGAAGAGGGTAGCAACACCTCGCTCAGCAAAACCGAACAACCATGCACCTTCCCGTTCTGCAATTACAAGGTGGTTGTCTCCTCCCCAATAGCCCTCCTGCAATATGAACTGAGGAATTCCATGCTGAAGAACCCAGGACTGGAACCCTTCGAACGAGACGCCCAGCACTGTCCTCGGATCACCACGCTGGCTCCAAGTGGCGCCGAAGTGCTTCCGAAGAAAGAGCGTAGTTTCACTTCGAGCTATAGCTAAATAGACAGCGTCTTGAGGAGGCAACTGAATCATCCAGGTGTCTGCCTAACGTCCGACATATGCGGCGCCACGCAGTGGCGTCCGCATCGTGGAGAGGTTCTCTGGAGCTGCTGCGGGGCACGCCACAACGGTGTTTAGCAAACCGGTGGTGCCCGCAATGAGCCTCGGCAAGGCTGATACGTTCACGCTGCGAAGCAGGCTCGTCCGCACCAAGCTCGCTTGTGCGTGCGCGCCTGCTTCGCAGCGCAAGCTAGCAGTTTTATCGAGCTGTATAAACATACAGTTTTCCATTTACTCTACGCGGTTGGCTGTAGCAGTAGCTCAAGGGAACTTGGTTATATACCTATTGTTAACGATTCTTGCCTAAGATTTGAGCATGCGACCGTATCGATCCGCAACCCGGGCTGAACGCGATGCTCGTGCCGAGCAGCGGTTAAACCTCGCAGAGGGAGCAGCGCCTGGACGGCCCCTAGTTGCCGACGAAGATCGACGGCAGCCGTTCGACTGGAGCTTCTCCTGTGGCGGTATCTCCTGGTCTTTGCACTTCGAGCCGAATCCAAGGGATGTAAGGCAATGGCGGGTTTTTAGAGACGGGCAGCCCTGGATGTGTGCGGGCCTTGAGCGGGTCTGGCGAGCTATGCAACGGGAGATGAGTCCTGCAATCGGCCGGAAGCATTGGCGCTGATTGGTGGAAGGGCACTTACCTGCGCTGTCTCGCTGGCCGCAAAGGCGACCTTGGCGAGTTTCCGGTTATGGCCGAGACCGGGTCCCCAGCAGCTACTCCCTTAGCTGACTTGACAGACTGTATCCATTCACCGAGTGCCAGCTTACGGTCTCGCCAGGCAATACCCGACCCCGGCCATGATGAGACATTTGGAGGGGCCTCCGGTGAGCTGCCCTTCAAGGGCACGTGCATGTCTCACCTGGCCTTCTACCAGCTCTTTGTCCCTCGCCTACCTGTTCGTCGAATGGTCGACTGGAAGAAGTTCAAACAGCCTTCGGTAGTCGACTTGCGGTGAGTAGGGCGACGCGCGCGTCGTCAAGCACATCGACAAGTTCGGCCGCTGCCCGCCGACTAACTTCAACTTCGGATAGCGGCGCGTCCTGCAAGACCAACGCCAATCCGTAAGCCCTCTCCAGAAGTGCAGCGAGTGCCAGCAGGTCCTCGGGGCAGCCCATGCCGTATCAACCTGCGCGCGCAAGATTGGCCACGCCGAGCGTGATGAAGACCAGGAACAGCGCCTTCTGGAACTCGGGTCCGGAGAGTCGGCCACGCAACGCTTCTCCCAGCCTAAGTCCTGCGAAGGCGCCGGCCAGCGCCAAGCAGACAGTTAGGGCACCGGACAATGACAGCCACCACTGCTGTGTCGATGCCTGCACGCGCACCGCCAGCGCCAGTGACCTGCTCGGCTTAATCGAGACAGTTATTCCTAGAAGACGGCGGGTTGCAAGTCTCGGCGGAGGTGCTGTTTGAACTCCACCGGGGTCAAGTATTGCAGGCTGCTGTGAGGGCGGACCTCGTTGTAGTGCTGGCGCCAGGTTTCGATGATCACGGCGGCCTCGCGGCGCGAGCGGAACCACTCGATGGACAGGCACTCGTCTCGGAATTTGCCGTTGAAGCTCTCGTCGGTGCCGTTCTGCCAGGGCTTGCCGGGATCGTTCAGCACGGTAGCGATGCCGGCGCTCGAGATCCACTCCAGGATTGCCTGGCTGACGAACTCCGGCCCGTTGTCCGAGCGCATGAACAGCGGCGCGCCGTGCAGGCTGACCAAGCGCGACAAGACTTCGATCACGCGCTTGGACCGGATGGCGCCTGCTACGTCGATGGCCAGGCACTCCCGGGTGTACTCGTCCACGACGGTCAAACACTTGATTTGCTGGCCGCAGGCGGTGGTGTCGAAGACGAAGTCATACGCCCAGACCATGTTGGCCTTGAACGGTGTGTGGATGCGTGGCCGCACCGACGCGACGCGCTTGCGCGGGCGCTTCCTGGGCACCAGCAGGCCCGCTTGGCGCCACAGGCGATGCGTTCGCGACCAACTCAGCTCGAAGCCTTTGCGGCGCAGGAACACGCGAATGCGCCGATAGCCGTAGCGCGGGTACTGGGCCGAGAGTTCCTTCATGGCCGCGAGGACCGGTGCATCCTTGGCAGGCAGCCGCAGCTTGTAGCTGGGCGTGGCACGCGACATACCGATCAGCCCGCAAGCCCGGCGAAGACTCAAGCCCCGTGCGCGCACGAAGGCAAGCTGCTCTCGCCGAGCCAGCGGGCTCACCATTTTTTTGCGTTGATCTCTTTCAGGATCGCGTTGTCCAGCGCCGCTTCGGCCAGCAGTTTCTTGAGTCGGCTGTTCTCAAGCTCCAAGGCCTTGAGTCGCTTGACGTCAGCCACGTCCAACTGGCCGAAGTGCTTGCGCCAGGCGTAAATCGTGGGTGCGCTGACCTTGTGCTTCTTGGCTACCTCGGCCACCGTGGTGCGGTCCGCTTCGCGCAGGATCGCGACCATCTGCTCTTCCGTGAATCGACTCTTCTTCATGGGCTCCTCTTTGGGCGGGAGCCATCTTCCTAGAAATCAATGTCTCGGAGAAACCGGGCAGGTCACCAGCGCCAATGTGGCGACCGTGAAAGAAAGTCCGAGCGCTTGAACCATCTCATCCTTGGCCAGCCGCAGTGACTGCAGGTACGGAACCCAGGGTAAAACGAAAACGGCCGTGAACGCCGTGACCACGCCTGTGGCCGCTCCAGCCATCGCGCTCAACCAGGTGCTGCGCGTCGACAGGTCCGGCAGTACAGGGCGCCACAGCCCCCACGCGCCATAGGTGATAAGGATCGCCCCCAGCCAATACTTAGCTGATTCCGTCGAATCTGTGTCTCCGAATCCGGGTGCGGCAACGGTCACGATGGCGATCGCCATCCATCCGGGCCACAACCGCGCAGCGAGTTGGCGCAGATGAGGGCCACGACACTGCGCCACATTGGTAGCCAGCGATGGGAGGACGAGCATCGCCGCCGCCTGAACCGGTGACATCCACAGCCCGAGCAAGCTCATGGCCACGGTAGGCAGGCCCATGCCGGTGACGCCTTTGACAATCCCGGCGAGCACGAATACCCCAATCACCATAAGAAGCTGCGAGAGATTCATGGACGCATGGTGTCGGCCGTCCCCGATGCTGTCCATCGCAATGCAGTTCACCTATCCTTCGTCGAATTCGTAGGATATGCGCCATGACCCATACACGCCGCACCGTCGACTATCGCATCGACCCATTCGATCTGCACCTGTTCGCCGCTGTCATTGAGCACGGGACCATTACAGCAGCTGCCTCGGCCGTCAGCCTGTCACTGGCCGCGGCTAGCTCGCGCCTGAAGGCTCTGGAGAACGCCACCGGCGCGCGCTTGCTGGAGCGCTCGAAGACAGGAGCGGCGCCCTCCGATGCTGGACGGGCATTGGCGCGACATGCGCACCGTGTGCTGGCAGAACTGGAGTCGTTGCATGTCGAGATGGCGAGCTTCGGAAGCGGGCTGCGCGGCACCTTGCGGCTGCTGTGCAACACCGCGGCGATGTCCGAGGCCTTGCCGCAAAAAATTGGATGCTTCCTCTCGACGACGCCCGACCTCGACATTGATGTTCAGGAGCTGCCCAGTGAAGCCGTGATCGACGCCTTGCGACGCGGCACGGCTGACCTAGGCATCGTGGCGGACCATGTTGACACCTCCGGTTTGCTCGTCCGTACTTGGGTCGACGACCGACTGGTGGCCCTGCTGCCTAGCCGCTGGGCCGGGGGGCGACGGCGGACCTTGGCCTACGGCGAGATGCTGGAGCATCCACTCGTTGGGCTGCCTCGCGACAGCGGGCTCAGTCGCTTCTTGGCTACGCAGGCTAGTCGGAGCGGCCGCGTTCCGCGTCATCGGGTGCGTCTAGGCGGCTTTGACGCTGTCGCGCAGCTGGTGGCGGCAGGCGCTGGCGCCGCAGTGATGCCGGAGAGCGTGGCGTCCCGCTACCCCGACACTAGCACCCGCATCGTCCCACTGTCAGATGCGTGGGCTCGCAGGAAACTGCTCATCTGCATGACGCCGCAGGGCGCGGAGCTGAACACCGTTCGTGCGCTCGTGGATGCGCTCTTGAATTCCACGCCGTCGTGTAGTTGACAAGTCTTCGTGTTGCTGGGGCAGCAGACGGTGAGTCCGGGCAGCAAAGGCTGTGCTAAGTGCCGCCTGACTGCGATAGCAATAGGGGATCTGGCTGCATTGGGTTGTAGAACTCCGATGGCAAGGCGCAGGATCGGCCGTTTGCCTACTTCCGGTCGGCACTGTTTGCCTTCCGGCCCGACAGCCCCTTGGCACCCGCCACGCCCGAAGCCGGGCCGCCTGTGCGCTGCGCGCGGGAGAGTGACTGTCTCCTTGGGTGATTGGCCGTTTGGCTGATGCTCTATGCGGGATCGAGGCCAGCCCATGCCCGCATCTTCCGCCTCGCGGCGTGGGTCGGCGGACGGTGCTTGCGCCCCGCCCAGGGGCGGCCCGTGGTTCTCGGGCCGCGTCAGGCGCCGAAGGCTGCGCCTGTCCCCTGCGCCTCACCAGGTGCTTTCGCGGCATAAACCGCGCCTGTCCGAGTCCGCACCAGGCGGCAAGCCGTCCGGATGCGGCCTAGGCGGGCGCTATTTATTCCACGTCACCTGGTGTCCCGCGTCGCTGCGGTGGCTGCGGCCGGCTTTTGCGGAGGTGTTCCGCCTGCTCAAGCCGGATCATCTGTGCGTGTCGTTCTATGGGTGGTCGCAAACCGCGTTGTTTCTTGATGCATGGCAGCGGGCAGGTTTTCGGGTGGTGGGCCACATCGCGTTTCCGAAGCGCTACACGTCTACGGTGCGTCTGATGCGCTTCCAGCACGAGAACGCATACCTGCTGGCCAAAGGACGGCCCGAGGCGCCGGCCTGGCCGATCGGGGATGTGATCGACTGGGTCTACACGGGCAACAAGCTGCATCCGACGCAGAAGCCACTGGCGGTACTGACGCCGCCGATCGCGTCCTTCTGCGAGCCCGGTGGCGTGGTGCTTGATCCCTTCGCGGGCTCGGGCTCGACCTTGGTGGCGGCTCGCTCGATCGGGCGTTGCTTTGTGGGTGTCGAGGTAGAGGGGGCGGTGCATGCGGTGGCTGCGCGCCGTCTGAATGCCTACGCGCGGGCGATCCGGCGTGGTGACTGTGTCGGGCTGGCCTGAGGGCCGCAATGGGTTTCGACCTGCATGCATAGGTCCGGAGGACGACTGAGCTTGCGCCAAGCGCCGCTGTTGCGATGCGCTACCGAGCATCTACGGGTGTGGCCGGACGAGGGAGGCGACGGCCCCAAGCCAACGTTGCGACCAGCGCCCGCTGCAACAGCTCGCAGCATCGGGCGCTTAGCTGCCTGTCGGGATGCTGGGCAAGCTGGGAGGGCGGGGCGGCGTTGCGCGCCGAACTTAGAAGATGTCGCGCTTCGGCTGGTCGCGCGAGGCGGGAGCTTGGCCGAAGTTGAACCGGACAGGGCGGCCCGTCCCGTGCCAGGGCGGCAGGCCTGTTTCCTTCCCGCGTTGCGGGAACGGCCCGCCTGGCCGAACTGGCCTTGCCAGATCGGCAGCCCCGGAACCCGCCGCGCCCGAAGCCGGGCCGCCGAGCATGCGCGAGGCTTGACCGTTCAGCGCCTGCCTGAACGGCTTGGCGGCGCGAATCTGCAGTTCGTCGCGTACGCCTGGCGCCGGTCGCTGTGACTTTCGATACTGACTCCATCGACGTCACAAACCCAGCAGGAGCCCGCCATGAACACCACCCTGATTCAAGCCTTCGCCGCCATTGCCTTTGCCGCCGCCACCCCGATGCTGGCCGCTGCCGATTCTCAGGAGGTGAAGCAACTGCCGCGCGTCGTGATCACCGGCAAGTCGCAGCCGGTGGTTCAGCAGGTCGTGCAGTTGCCCCGCGTCGTGATCGTCGGCCGCAGCAGCACCGCGATGGCTTTGAACAGCATCACGAAGCCGGCCGTGCATCACGCTTGAGATCCTGCTGATGAGTTCGTCATTCATGAAGCAAGAGCCGACGCGCAGCGGCAGCTGAGGCTGTCTCTGCGCGTCGGCTTTGGAGGGGCACATGGGGTGTATACCGCCCCGCTGTGCAGATGGATCAGTTCGCCGCAGCGGCCCCGGGCCGGGCTTGTTTGGCGCGTGGCTTGCGCGGCGCCGCCTTCTTGGCAGCAGGGGGCTTCTTGGCTGGAGCCGGCTTCTTTGCGGCTGCCTGAACCTTCTTGGTCTTCTTTGCCGGAGCGGCCTTGGCGGCTGACTTTCAACAACGGCACCGACAGAAAGCCCTGGATGGCAAGAAGCGGTACAGGACGTCCAGAGACAAAAAAGCCCCGTTTCACTGGGGAAACAGGGCTTTTGGGATGTCTATCGAGACGCCGTGGGAGGCGCTGAGACTTAGTTCTGGCGGAGAGGGCGGGATTCGAACCCGCGGTGGGGATAAACCCACACACGCTTTCCAGGCGTGCGACTTAAACCGCTCATCCACCTCTCCGAAGCCCGCCATCATAGCGCAGTTTTTATCCGGCTCGAGCGAAAGTCGCTTCGCTCGATGGGCGCGCAAGTCGCACAGCGGACAGCGGTGCCGCCATGGGCGCGGCTACGATAGCGGCGCCGGCGCAGGCCGGCACACGTCTTCAGGGCGGGGCGGAATTCCCCACCGGCGGTAGGCCAGCGCGAGCTGGCGAGCCCGCGAGCGCTCGAACCTTCCTGGTTCGAGGTCAGCAGATCTGGTGCGATGCCAGGGCCGACGGTCACAGTCCGGATGAAAGAAGATGTGCCAACAAGCGCTCGTTGCGGCGTGGGTGCCTGTCGCCCGCGCCGCGACGGGTGCTTGTTTGCGCGCCCTGAAATGCCTTCTCTCACCTTTCACGAGGAGCGTTTCAACCATGTCTCAACACGCTATTTCTACCCCTTTGTACCCCGACGCTGCGGCCTGCAGCGAGCAGGAGATCCTGCGCATGCCCGCACGCCTCGCGGCGGCGCTGATCGCGATGCGCGCCGGCAAGCCGGTGCTGCTGACCGATGACGACGACCGCGAGGACGAGGCCGATCTGATCATCGCGGCCGAGCGCCTGAGCGAGGCCTCGATGGCCCTGCTGATCCGCGAGTGCAGCGGCATCGTCTGCCTGTGCCTGCAGGACGCACAGATCGAGCGGCTGGCGCTGCCGCCTATGGTGGCCAACAATGAAAGCCGCTATGGCACGGCCTTCACCGTCAGCATCGAGGCCCGTCAGGGGGTGAGCACCGGTGTCAGCGCGGCCGACCGGCTGACGACGGTGCGTGCGGCGATTGCGCCGGATGCGGAGCCGGCCGATCTGGCGCGGCCCGGCCATGTGTTCCCCTTGCGCGCGGCACCTGGCGGCGTGCTGGCGCGGCGCGGCCATACCGAGGGCTCGGTCGATCTGGCCCTGATGGCGGGCCTGTCGGGTGCGGCGGTGCTGTGCGAGCTGATGAATGCCGATGGCACGATGAGCCGCGGCCAGCAGGTGCTGGACTTTGCCCATCACCATGGCCTGCCGATGCTCAGCATTGCCGAGCTGGCCGACTACCGGCAAAAGGGCTGGCGTCAGGCTGCTTAACCGGGTTTGTGGCCCTTCATCAGGGCCATCGCGGTGCCGATCAGGCCGCCGACCTCGCTCATATTGCCCGGGACAATCATCGTGTTGTTCTTCTGGGCCAGCTGGGCATAGGCATCGACGGCCTTTTCCGCCACCTTCAGCTGCACGGCCTGCTGGCCGCCCGGTTGTTCGATGGCGGCGGCGATCTTGCGGATCGCGTCGGCGGTGGCGTCGGCCACTGCGGTGATCGCGGCAGCCTCGCCCTGGGCCTTGTTGATCTCGGCCTGTTTCTCGCCTTCGGAGCGGGCGATGGCGGCCTCGCGCTCGCCGGTGGCGATATTGATCTGCTCCTGGCGGCGGCCCTCGGAGGCGGCGATCAGCGCACGCTTTTCGCGCTCCGCGGTGATCTGGGCCTGCATCGAATGCAGGATGGCCGGTGGCGGGGTCAGGTCCTTGATCTCGTAGCGCAGCACCTTGACGCCCCAGTTCAGCGCGGCCTCGTCCAGCGCCTCGACGACCGAGGTGTTGATGATGGCGCGCTCCTCGAAGGTGCGGTCCAGCTCCATGCGGCCGATCACCGAGCGCAGCGTGGTCTGGGCCAGCTGGGTGATCGCGACGATGTAGTTGCTGGAGCCGTAGCTGGCGCGCATCGCGTCCGTCACCTGGAAATAGAGGATGCCGTCTACCGTCAGCTGGGTGTTGTCCTTGGTGATGCAGACCTGGCTGGGCACATCGAGCGGGATTTCCTTCAGCGAATGCTTGTAGGCCAGGCGGTCGACAAAGGGTACGAGGAAGTTCAGCCCCGGTGTCAAGGTCGCATGGAACTTGCCCAGGCGCTCGACCACCCAGGCGTTTTGTTGCGGCACGACCTTGATCGAGCGGGCCACGAAGATGGCCGCGATGACCAGCAGAACCAGTGCGATTTCCATGAATGAGGCTCCCTCTTGATGATGGTGTCAGTGATCCAGCAGCAGGCAGCTGCCCTCGACCGCGCGTATCACATAGCGACCGGCGACAGGGGTGTCGCTGCCCTGGTAGCGGGCCTGCCAGTCGGCGCCGCGGTACTTGACCGTCGCGCGGCCGCCGGGCTGCCAGTGGTCGACCTGCACGCTCTGGCCGATGTCCAGATTGACATCGGGATTGGCGTTGGCGGGGGCGGCCTGGTCGCGAGCGGCGCGCTTTTGATGCCAGAGCACGACGGCGGCGCCGCCGACCACGGCGGCTGTGGCGATCTGCGCCGTCAGGCCCAGGCCCAGATGAGCGGCCAGTGCGGCAGCGGCGGCGCCGACGGCCAGCATCAGCAGATAAAACGTGCCGGTGGCCAGTTCGATGGCCACCAGGGCGCCGGCGATCAGCCACCAGACGGTGGCCTGATTCATGTCCATGTCACCTCCCCAAGCTCATGATGTGAATCGAGTGTAGTGCCCGGGCTCGTGCGCTTTGTGAGACAAAGCGCGAAGGCGCGCGCGCACGGGCAATGCTTGGCCCTACACTTCGCGCCTTCTGTTTTTTTTGCCCCAGCCCTTTGGAGGCCCCGAATGCTGCGTTTTCGCTTTCCGATTGTGATCATTGATGAGGACTACCGCTCGGAGAATACGTCCGGTCTGGGTATCCGAGCCCTCGCTGATGCGATCCAGAAAGAGGGCTTCGAGGTGCTGGGCGTCACCAGCTACGGCGATCTGAGCCAGTTCGCCCAGCAGCAGAGCCGGGCCAGTGCCTTCATCTTGTCGATCGACGACAACGAGTTCACGCCCGGCCCGGAGCTCGATCCGGCCGTGCTGAGCCTGCGCAAATTCATCGAGGAGATCCGCTTCAAGAACGCGGACATCCCGATCTATGTGTATGGCGAGACCCGCACCTCCCAGCATCTGCCCAATGATGTGCTGCGCGAGCTGCATGGCTTCATCCATATGTTCGAAGACACGCCGGAGTTCGTGGCCCGCCACATCATCCGCGAGGCCAAGAGCTATCTGGACGGGCTGGCGCCGCCGTTCTTCAAGGCGCTGATGGACTATGCGCAGGACGGTTCCTACAGCTGGCATTGCCCTGGGCACTCCGGCGGCGTGGCCTTCCTGAAGAGCCCGGTGGGTCAGATGTTCCACCAGTTCTTCGGCGAGAACATGCTGCGCGCCGACGTCTGCAACGCGGTCGAGGAACTCGGTCAGCTGCTGGACCACACCGGCCCGGTGGCGGCCTCGGAGAAGAATGCGGCGCGCATCTTCAATGCCGACCACTGCTTCTTCGTCACCAATGGCACCTCGACCTCCAACAAGATGGTCTGGCACCACACGGTGGCGCCGGGCGATGTGGTCGTGGTCGACCGCAACTGCCACAAGAGCATCCTGCACGCCATCATCATGACCGGCGCGGTGCCGGTCTTCATGACCCCGACGCGCAACCACTACGGCATCATCGGCCCGATTCCCGAGAGCGAGTTCTCGCCGGAGTCGATCAAGAAGAAGATCGCGAAGAATCCGCTACTCAAGGGCGTGGATGCCAAGAAGGTCAAGCCGCGCATCATGACCCTGACGCAGAGCACCTATGACGGCGTGCTCTACAACACCGAGACCATCAAGGCCAAGCTCGACGGCTGGATCGATACCCTGCATTTCGACGAGGCCTGGTTGCCCCATGCGGCCTTCCACAACTTCTACGGCAGCTTCCATGCGATGGGCAAGAACCGCCCGCGCCCGAAGACCGCGATGGTCTATGCCACCCAGTCGACCCACAAGCTACTGGCCGGTCTCTCCCAGGCCTCGCAGGTGCTGGTGCAGGACTCGCAAAACGTCAAGCTGGACAAGCATCTGTTCAACGAGGCGTACCTGATGCACACCAGCACGAGCCCGCAGTACTCGATCATTGCCAGCTGCGATGTTGCGGCGGCGATGATGGAGCCGCCCGGCGGCACGGCCCTGGTGGAAGAAAGCATCTCGGAGGCGCTGGACTTCCGCCGCGCGATGCGCAAGGTCGAGAAGGACTATGGCAAGAAGGACTGGTGGTTCAAGGTCTGGGGCCCGGACAAGCTGACCGAGGACGGCTTCGGCAAGCCGGCCGACTGGATGCTGAAGGCCAACGAGAAGTGGCATGGCTTCGGCAATATCGCCGCCGGCTTCAATATGCTGGACCCGATCAAGTCCACCATCATCACGCCCGGCCTGGACATGAGCGGCAAGTTCGCCGACAGCGGCATCCCGGCCTCCATCGTCACCAAATTCCTGGCCGAGCATGGCGTCGTGGTCGAGAAGACCGGCCTGTACTCGTTCTTCATCCTGTTCACGATAGGCATCACCAAGGGCCGCTGGAACACCTTGCTGACCGCCTTGCAGCAGTTCAAGGACGACTACGACAAGAACGCGCCGCTGTGGCGCATCATGCCGGAGTTCGTGGCCGCCCAGCCGCGCTACGAGCGCATGGGCCTGCGTGATCTGTGCCAGAGCATCCACGAGGCCTATGCCAAGGGCGATATCGCGCGCCTGACCACCGAGGTCTATCTGTCGGACCTGGAGCCGGCGATGAAGCCCAGCGATGCCTATGCCCATATCGCGCACCGCAAGACCGAGCGGGTGGCGGTCGACCATCTGGAAGGCCGGGTCACGACCTCCTTGCTGACGCCTTATCCGCCCGGCATCCCGCTCTTGATCCCGGGCGAGCGCTTCAACAAGAAGATCGTCGACTACCTGAAGTTCACCCGCGAGTTCAATGCCAAGTTCCCCGGTTTTGCCACCGATGTGCATGGCCTGGTGGAAGAGAAGGGCGAGGACGGCAAGTCGACTTACTACGTCGACTGCGTCTCGGCCGGCTGAGTGGTAAGCCTCTCGCCCAGGGCATACCTGGGCGATCCCCCGAGGGGATGAAAAAGCGCCGGCTTGACCGGCGCTTTTTTCGTTCGGCCGCCCTTGGGAGCGGCCCGGCGGGCGGCGGCTTACTCTGCCGACATGGCGACGTGGCTGAAGCCGCCGTCGACATAGATGATCTCGGAGCTGATGCCGGCCGACAGATCGGAGAACAGGAAGGCGGCGGTGTTGCCGACATCCTCGATCGTCACATTGCGCCGGATCGGTGCGCTGGCGGCGAACTGGCTCAGCAGCTTGCCGAAGTCCTTGATGCCCGAGGCGGCCAGGGTCTTGATCGGGCCGGCCGAGATGCCGTTGACGCGCACGCCCTTGGCGCCCAGTGAATGCGCCAGATAGCGCACGCTGGCTTCCAGCGAGGCCTTGGCCAGGCCCATGGTGTTGTAGTTGGGCACATAGCGCTCGGCGCCCAGATAGCTCAGGGTCAGCAGCGAACTGCCTGCGCGCAGGCGCGGTGCGGCCAGCTTGGCCATGGCCGGGAAGCTGTAGGCCGAGATGTCGTGGGCGATGCGGAAGTTCTCGCGCGTCAGTCCGTCGAGGAAGTCGCCGGCGATCGCTTCGCGCGGTGCGAAACCGATCGAGTGGACAAAACCATCAAACTCGGGCCAGGCCTCGCCCAGCTGGTCGAAAAGCGCCTGGATCTGGGCGTCGTCCGACACATCGCAATCAAACACGAGCTGCGAGCCGAATTCGGCGGCAAACTCGGTGATGCGCTCCTTGAAACGCTCACCCTGGTAGCTGAAAGCCAGCTCGGCCCCCTCGCGGTGGCAGGCTTTGGCGATGCCATAGGCAATCGAGCGGTTGGACAGCACGCCCGTGATCAGCAGTCGCTTGCCGGCGAGAAAACCCATGGTGGCTCCTTGTCATTAAAATAAGCCTCGGATTTTGGCATGCCATCGGTACTTCGCGAGCGCCGCAGCTTGCGGGCATGGTGCTTGCATAGTACAATCCTGCCTTCGCTGAGGGGCTTTGAAGATTCTTCAAAGGCTGTTCAAAGACTTTTTGGCGAGGCACTGAGGTGGGCGGATTCATCCAGCCCATTTTTTTTGCTTGATCGCTTTTACATACCGACAGTCCTCCAGAGAGCCCGAGATACCCGCTGCATGAGTCAAAGCATGAACTGGCAAGCCGCCGTTGAAAAAACCGTGACCGGTCTGGGTTACGACATGGTGGACTGCGAACGCAGCCCCGGCGGCCTGCTGCGTGTCTATATTGACAAATTGCCTGAGCAGGCTCTGGCCGGCGAGCTGATCACGGTGGAAGACTGCGAGCGCGTGACGCGCCAGCTGCAGTATGTGCTCGAAGTCGAGAACTGCGCCTATGAGCGCCTTGAGGTGTCCTCGCCCGGCCTGGATCGCCCGCTGAAGAAGGCGGCCGACTACCAGCGCTTTGCCGGCCAGGAGATCGAGGTGGCCCTGCGCATGCCGTTCCAGGGGCGCAAAAAGTACAAGGGTCTGCTGGAAGCCGAGGGCGAGGGCTGGCGTCTGGTCTTCAATGATGGCAAGAGCGATCAGGCATTGGATTTTTCGCTTGAAGAGGTCCGCGAGGCACGACTGGTGCCGGTGGTGAACTTCAAGGGGCGCGGCGCCAAGCCGGCGCCAGACAAGAAGGCCGGCAAGCCCAGTGCCGTGCCCAAGGATGACAAGGTTGACGGAGGTCCTGAGCAATGAACCGCGAACTGTTGATGTTGGTGGATGCGATTTCGCGCGAGAAGAGCGTGGAGCGCGATGTGGTGTTTGGCGCGGTGGAAGCTGCCCTGGCCTCGGCCACCAAGAAGTTGTATGGCGGCGAGGTGGACATCCGCGTCTCCGTTGACCGCGATTCGGGCGCTTACGAGACCTTTCGTCGCTGGCATGTCGTGCCCAATGAGGCCGGCCTGCAGAATGCCGACGCCGAGATCCTGCTGTTCGAAGCGCAGGAGCAGATCGCCGACATCGAGGTCGAAGACCATATCGAGGAGCCGATCGACTCGGTGCCGATCGGTCGTATCGGCGCCCAGGCCGCCAAGCAGGTGATCCTGCAGAAGATCCGCGACGCCGAGCGCGAGCAGCTGCTCAACGACTTCCTGTCGCGTGGCGAGAAGATCTTCATGGGCACGGTCAAGCGCCTGGACAAGGGCGACATCATTGCCGAGTCGGGCCGCATCGAAGGCCGCCTCAAGCGCGGCGAGATGATCCCCAAGGAAAACCTGCGCACCGGTGACCGCGTGCGCGCCGTCATCCTGGGCATCGACCCGACCCAGCGCGGCCCGCAAATCATGCTCTCGCGCTCCTCGCCCGAGTTCATGAAGGAGCTGTTCGCGCAGGAAGTGCCCGAGATCGAGCAGGGCCTGCTGGAGATCAAGAGCTGCGCCCGCGATGCCGGCAGCCGCGCCAAGATCGCCGTGCTGTCGCACGACAAGCGGGTTGATCCGATCGGCACCTGCGTCGGCGTGCGCGGTTCGCGCGTCAACGGCGTGACCAATGAGTTGGCCGGCGAGCGCGTGGACATCGTGCTTTGGTCGGAAGATCCGGCCCAGTTTGTGATCGGCGCGCTGGCGCCGGCGAATGTGCAGTCCATCGTGGTGGACGAAGAACGACATGCCATGGACGTGGTGGTGGACGAGGAAAACCTCGCCATCGCGATCGGCCGTGGCGGCCAGAACGTGCGGCTCGCTTCCGAGCTGACCGGCTGGCGTATCAATATCATGTCGGCCGAGGAATCCGCGGCCAAGCATGAGATCGAATCGGAATCGGTGCGCAAGCTCTTCGTCGACAAGCTCGACGTCGATGCCGAAGTCGCCGACATCCTGATCGCCGAGGGTTTTACCAGCCTGGAAGAAGTGGCCTATGTGCCTATGCAGGAAATGCTGGAAATCGAGGCCTTCGACGAGGACACGGTCAACGAGCTGCGCACCCGGGCCAAGGATGCGCTGCTGACCATGGAAATTGCACGCGAGGAAAAGGTCGAGGAAGTGTCCCAAGACCTGCGCGACCTGGACGGCATGACGCCCGAACTGGTCGCCAAGCTCGCTGACGGCAATATCCATACCCGTGACGACTTGGCCGATCTGGCCGTCGACGAGCTCGTTGAACTGGCCGGCATGGACGAGGCTGCGGCCCGCGCCATGATCATGAAGGCCCGCGAACATTGGTTTGTCTGAGGCAGCGAGATGCCCGCACAAACCCATCATTCGCACAGCAAAGAACGCATAAGTTAAGGATCCAACAATGGCTGTGACTACCGTCGCCCAGTTCGCTGCAGAGCTTCAAAGGCCTGCGAGCACGCTGCTTGAACAGCTGCAAGCTGCGGGCGTCAAAAAGGCGTCTACCGATGACGCCCTCAACGAAGCCGACAAGGAACGTCTGCTGGACTACCTGCGCACCGCGCACGGTACCGGCGGCGCCGACCGCAAGAAGATCACGCTGACCCGCAAGTCGACCAGCGAGATCAAGCAGGCCGACGCCAGCGGCAAGGCCCGCACCATCCAGGTCGAGGTGCGCAAGAAGCGCACCTTCGTCAAGCGCGATGACGCCCCGGGTGGCCTGGACGAGGCTGGCGCCGCCGCCGCCGAAGAAGCTGATCTGCAGCGTCGCGAAGAGGAAGCCCAGGCTCAGGCCGAAGCTCTGCGTCGTCAGGAAGAGGAATTGGCGATCCGCGTGCGCGAGCGTGAGGAAGCCGAGCGCGCCGCCCGTGCCGCCGAAGAGCAGCGCCGCCAGGACAAGCTGGCTGCCGAAGCCCGCGCCGCCGAGGAGGCCGCCGCCAAGGCTGCGGCCGACGCCGCTGCGGCCAAGGCCGCCAAAGCCAAGCCGGCTGCCGCTGCTGATAACTCGGCGGCTCGTGAAGCCGCCAAGGTAGCTGCTGCCGCGATCAACAAGGCGGTGGCCGGTGGCGGGCGTCGTGCCGCGGCCGCTGCACCAGCGCCCGAAGTGGCCGCACCGGCTCCGGAAGCCGCCGCACCTGCGGCGCCCGTCGCCGCGCCGGCTGCACCGGCAGCACCGGTCGAGCCGCCCAAGCCCGCGCTGCGGGTGATCAAGGCGGTCGATGTGGGCGCCGAAGAGAAGCAGAAACAGGTCGACCTGGAGCGCCGCCGCAAGGCGGCCGAGGCCGAGGCAGCGGCGATCCGCGCGATGATGAATGCACCGAAGAAGGTGATGGTCGCGAAGAAGGAAGAGCCGAAGCCGGAGGTCAAGGACGCGGCCAAGGAAATCAAGGGCACGATCCACAAGAAGCCGGGCACGCCGGGCGCTCCTGCGCCGGCCGCTGCCGGGGCTGCCAAGCCGGGCGACAAGAAGTCGGTCAAGTCCGAGAAGCTGTCGAGCAGCTGGGCCGACGACGCCGCCAAGAAACGCGGCCTGAAGACCATCGGTTCGACCGGCCCCGCCGGTGCCCGTCCGTCCTCGGGCTGGCGCGCACCCAAGGGTGGCGCCGGTGGCCGTCGCGGTGGTCGCGATGATCGTGGTGGCGCACCGTCCAACTTCGTCGCGCCGTCGGAACCGGTGGTGCAGGAAGTGCACATCCCCGAGACCATCTCGGTGGCCGATCTGGCGCACAAGATGTCCATCAAGGCCTCCGAGGTCATCAAGCAGTTGATGAAGCTCGGCCAGATGGTCACGATCAACCAGCAGCTGGACCAGGAAACCGCGATGATCGTCGTGGAAGAAATGGGTCACAAGGCCTTCGCGGCCAAGCTGGACGATCCGGATGCCTTCCTCGAGGAAGAGGGCGTCACCGAGCAGACCCACGAGCTGCTGTCGCGTGCGCCGGTGGTCACGGTCATGGGTCACGTCGACCACGGCAAGACCTCGCTGCTGGACTACATCCGCCGGGCCCGCGTGGCCGCCGGTGAAGCCGGTGGCATCACGCAGCATATCGGCGCTTACCACGTCGACACGCCGCGCGGCATGATCACCTTCCTGGACACCCCGGGTCACGCGGCTTTCACGCAGATGCGTGCCCGCGGCGCCAAGGCCACCGACATCGTCATCCTGGTGGTGGCGGCGGACGACGGCGTGATGCCGCAGACCAAGGAAGCCATCCACCACGCGAAGGCGGCCGGCGTGCCCCTGGTTGTGGCGATGAACAAGATCGACAAGCCCGGTGCCAATCTGGAACGCCTGAAGAGCGAGCTGGTGGCCGAAGAGGTGGTGCCCGAAGAGTTTGGCGGCGAGTCGCCGTTCGTGCCGGTGTCGGCCAAGACCGGCGAGGGCATCGATGCCCTGCTGGAACAGGTGCTGCTGCAGGCCGAAGTGCTGGAACTCAAGGCCGCCAAGGACTCGATGGCCAAGGGCCTGGTGATCGAAGCCAAGCTGGACAAGGGCCGCGGCCCGGTCGCGACCATCCTTGTGCAAAGCGGTACCCTGAAGCGTGGCGATGTGGTGCTGGCCGGCTCGACCTATGGCCGCGTGCGCGCCATGCTGGACGAGGACGGCAAGGCCTGTACCGAGGCCGGCCCGTCGATCCCGGTGGAAATCCAGGGTCTGACCGAAGTGCCGCAGGCCGGCGACGAGTTCATGGTGCTGTCCGATGAGCGTCGGGCGCGTGAAATCGCGACCTTCCGTTCGGGCAAATACCGCGATGTCAAGCTGGCTCGCCAGCAGGCCGCCAAGCTCGAGAACATGTTCGAGAACATCGGTGGCGATCAGCAGACCCTGAGCCTGATCATCAAGGCCGATGTGCAAGGTTCGCAGGAAGCGCTGGCTTCTTCGTTGCTCAAGCTGTCGACGCCCGAGGTCAAGGTGCAGATCGTGCACGCGGCCGTGGGCGGCATCAGCGAGAGCGACGTCAATCTGGCGATCGCCTCCAAGGCGGTCATCATCGGCTTCAACACCCGGGCTGATGCCGGTGCGCGCAAGCTGGCCGAAGGCAATGCGGTCGACATCCGCTACTACAACATCATCTATGACGCCGTGGATGAGGTGAAGGCAGCGATGACCGGCATGCTGGCTCCCGAGCAGCGCGAGGAAGTCATCGGCACGGCCGAGATCCGCGTGGTCTTCGTGGCTTCGAAGATCGGCACGGTGGCCGGTTCGATGGTCACCTCGGGCCTGGTGCGCCGTGGTGCCAAGTTCCGCCTGCTGCGCGAGAACATCGTGGTCTACACCGGCGAGGTCGACTCGGTCCGCCGCGAGAAGGACGATGTGAAGGAAGTCAAGGAAGGCTTCGAGTGCGGTATCAAGCTGAAGAACTACAACGACATCGCCGAGGGCGACCAGTTGGAATTCTTCGAGATCAAGGAAGTGGCCCGAACGCTGTAAGGCGGCGTTGCCCTCAGTCGAAAGACTTGTCAGCAAACCCCGCCTTCCACACGAAGGCGGGGTTTGCGTTTACAGGGCGCCAAGGAGTTGAGCATGCGACATAAACGAGCTATTCCCAACCGCGGTTTCCGCGTGGCCGACCAGATCCAGCGCGATCTGGCCGAGTTGGTCCGTGAGTTGAAAGATCCGCGCATCGGCATGGCCACGGTCAATGCCGTCGAGGTCACGCCCGATTACGCCCATGCCAAGGTGTTCTTCTCGGTGCTGGTCGGCGATCCGGTCGAGACCGAGGCGGCCCTCAACGAGGCCGCCGGCTTTCTGCGCAACGGCCTGTTCAAGCGCCTGCAGATCCATACCGTGCCGACCCTGCACTTCCATTTCGACCGCAGCATCGAGCGCGCGGCCGAGCTGAGCTCGCTGATCCACAAGGCCAATGCGACGCGGGCACTGGACGACGAGCCCGCGCTGCCCGACAGTAGCGCTGGCGAGCCCGCCAAGGACTGAGCCATCGCGATGAACAGCCCCGCCCCGCGCCCCAGGATCACACGCCGTGCCGTGCACGGCGTGCTGTTGCTGGACAAGCCGCTGGGCCTGTCCAGCAACGACGCGCTGCAGAAAGCCAAATGGCTGCTGCGGGCGGAGAAGGCCGGCCATACCGGCACGCTGGATCCGCTGGCTACCGGCTTATTGCCGCTGTGCTTTGGCGCGGCCACCAAGTTCAGCCAGGTCAGTCTGGATGCCGACAAGGCCTACGAGGCGGTGCTGCGGCTGGGCCTCACGACCACCACCGGCGATGCCGAGGGCGAGGTGCTGGAGCAGCGCGAGGTGGCGGTGACCGCCGAGCAGATCGCCGCCGCGCTGGCCGCGCTGAGCGGCGAGATCGAGCAGAAGCCGCCGATGTATTCGGCGCTCAAGCACGAGGGCCGGCCGCTGTACGAGTACGCCCGCGCCGGCATCGAGGTCGAGCGCCCGACGCGCCGCATCACGATTCACTCGATTGACATGCTGGATTGGCAGCATGACACCCTGAGCTTGCGGGTGCGCTGCTCCAAGGGGACCTATATCCGCACGCTGGCCGAAGACCTGGGCAAGATCCTGGGCTGCGGCGCCTCGCTGGGCGCGCTGCGCCGCATCGGCTCCGGCCCGCTGAGCGTGGCCCAGGCCATCAGCCTGGACGCGCTGGCGGCGCTGACCGAGACCGAGCGCGAGGCCTTGCTGCGCCCCCCGGACGCCTTGCTGGCGGACTGGCCCGCGCTGAGCTTGCCCGGCGACGAGGCCGCCCGTTTTCTCACCGGTCTGCGGCGCCGTGTTGCCGTTGCAGATGCGGCGCATGTCAGGGTCTACGGGCCCGAGCCGCATGTACTTTTAGGCAGTGCACACATCAGCGCCGGCGAGTTGATCGCCGACCGACTATTGAGCGCTCAGGAGGTTGAAGGCCTCCGCAGCGAACCCAGATTTTTTGAAAGCGTCGTATGAGTAAGCAGATTCGCAACATCGCCATCATCGCCCACGTCGACCATGGCAAAACCACCATGGTCGACCAGCTGCTGCGCCAGTCCGGCACCTTTGCCGAGCACGAAAAAGTGGTCGACACCGTGATGGACAACAACGCCATCGAACGCGAGCGCGGCATCACCATCCTGGCCAAGAACTGCGCGGTCAGCTGGGAAGGCACCCACATCAATATCGTCGACACCCCCGGACACGCGGACTTCGGCGGTGAAGTCGAGCGCGCGCTGTCGATGGTCGACGGCGTGGTGCTGCTGATCGACGCCCAGGAAGGCCCGATGCCGCAGACCCGCTTCGTCACGAAGAAGGCGCTGGCCCTGGGCCTGAAGCCCATCGTCGTCGTCAACAAGGTCGACAAGCCCGGTGCCAAGCCCGACGCCGTGATCAACGCCGCCTTCGATCTGTTCGACAAGCTGGGCGCCAATGACGAGCAGCTCGACTTCCCGGTCGTCTACGCCTCCGGCATCAATGGCTGGACCTCGCTGGAAGAGGGCGCGCCGGGCGAGCAGTGGGGCCCCGATATGTCGGCCCTGTTCAACACCGTGCTCAAGCATGTGCCGCCGCAAAAGGGCGACCCGGCCGCGCCGCTGCAGCTGCAGATCTCGGCGCTGGACTACAGCACCTTCGTCGGCCGCATCGGCGTGGGCCGCATCAGCCAGGGCACGATCAAGCCGGCGATGGATGTGCTGGTGATGGAAGGCCCGGACGGCAAGGCCGTCAAGGGTCGCGTCAACAATGTGCTGACCTTCCAGGGTCTGGATCGCGTGCAGGTCACCGAGGCCGGCCCCGGCGACATCGTGCTGATCAACGGCATCGAGGAAATCGGCATCGGCGTGACCGTGACCAGCGTGGCCAACCCGGCCCCGCTGCCGATGCTCAAGGTCGATGAGCCGACCCTGACGATGAACTTCTGCGTCAACACCAGCCCGCTGGCCGGTCGCGAAGGCAAGTTCGTCACCAGCCGCCAGATCTGGGACCGCCTGCAAAAAGAGCTGCAGAGCAATGTCGCGCTGCGCGTCAAGGAAACCGACGAGGACGGCATCTTCGAGGTGATGGGTCGCGGTGAACTGCACCTGACCATCCTCTTGGAGAATATGCGCCGCGAGGGCTACGAGCTGGCCGTCAGCAAGCCGCGCGTGGTGTTCCAGGACATCGACGGCGTCAAGCATGAGCCTATCGAGCTGGTGACGGCCGACGTCGAGGAAACCCACCAGGGCGGCGTGATGCAGGCGCTGGGCGAGCGCAAGGGCGAGCTGGTCAATATGGAGCCGGACGGCCGTGGCCGTGTGCGCCTGGAGTACCGCATCCCGGCGCGTGGCCTGATCGGCTTTTCCAATGAGTTCCTGAACCTGACCCGCGGTTCGGGCCTGATCAGCAATATCTTCGACGGCTACGAGCCGCACAAGGGCGAGATCGCCAGCCGCAAGAACGGCGTGCTGATCTCGATGGATGCCGGTGAAATCTTCACCTACGCGCTGGGCAAGCTGGACGACCGCGGCCGCATGTTCGTCAAGCCCAATGATCCGGTCTACGAAGGCATGATCGTCGGCATCCACAGCCGCGACAACGATCTGGTCGTCAATGCCACGCGTACCAAGCAGCTGACCAACTTCCGCGTCAGCGGCAAGGAAGACGCGATCAAGATCACGCCGCCGATCGAGCTGACGCTGGAGTACGGCGTCGAGTTCATCGAGGACGACGAGCTGGTCGAGATCACGCCCAAGAGCGTGCGTCTGCGCAAGCGCCATCTGTCCGAGAACGAACGCAAGCGCGCGTCGCGTAGCTGACGCTTCGCTCCGCGCGGTGCGCACCGCGCGGGCTTGCTGAGCTCCCTCCAGCCTCCCTCCAAGAGGGAGGCTCTAGTTAGGTTGACGCCCGCGGCCCCACTGGGGCCGCTCTCAATTCATCATGACCCATCGTCGCGCTGTCTTGCTGATGCTTGTTGTCACGCTGCTGTGGAGCACGGCGGGCGTGGTGACGCGGCATCTGGAGGCGGCACGCAGCTTCGAGGTGACGTTCTGGCGCAGCGCCTTCAATGCGCTGGCGCTGGCGGCGGCGCTGGCCTGGATGCGCGGGCCGGCGCTGGCCGGGCAGATCCGGCGGGCCTCGGCCAGCGTCTGGGTCTCGGCCTTGTGCTGGGCCACGATGTTCACCGCCTTCATGGTCAGCATCATGCTGACCTCGGTGGCCAATGTGTTGGTGACGATGTCGCTGGGGCCTTTGCTGACGGCGCTGTTCGCCCGCGTCTTTCTGCGGCACCGGCTGCCGACGCGCACCTGGGCGGCGATCGCGCTGGGCAGCTTGGGGCTGGCCTGGATGTTCGGCCACGAGATGCAGGGCGGGCCGGGTGCGCTGATCGGCGTCGCAGTGGCCTTTGCCGTGCCGCTGGCCGCCGCCACCAACTGGACCCTGCTGCAGCATGTGCAGCGCGGCAAGGCCGGCAGCGCCTCCGACCCGGACATGCTGCTGGCCGTGCTGCTGGGCGCGCTGATCTCTGCCGCGCTGACCCTGCCTTTGGCCTGGCCTTTGCAAGCCGGTGCGCATGACCTGACCCTGCTGGCCGGCCTCGGCGTGTTCCAGCTGGCCGTGCCCTGCCTGCTGGCGGTGTGGCTGACCCGCGTGCTGGCCGCGCCCGAGATTGCGCTGCTGGGTCTGCTGGAGGTGATCTTCGGCGTGCTGTGGGCCTGGCTCGGTGCTGGGGAAGCCCCGTCTTTCGCCGCCCTGGCCGGGGGTGCTATGGTGCTGCTTGCCCTGCTGGGCAATGAGTTGCTGGGCCTGCGCTCGCGGGCCTGCGGAACAAGATCAAAAAACTAAGGGAACTGGACATGCCGTCCGCCGCCATCTCCACCTTGCAGTCCGACGGTCAGATCCTGGCCGAAATCAATGGCTGCCTGGGACTGATCACTCTGAATCGCGCCACGGCGCTGAACGCGCTGTCGCTGGCGATGATCCGCGACATCACTCACTTGCTGAAGACCTGGGCCGCTGCGCCGCAGATCCAGGCCGTGGTGATCATGGGCGCCGGCCGCGAGGGCAAGCCGGCGGCCTTCTGCGCCGGCGGCGACATCCGCTTTTTCCACCAGGCCGCGCTGGCCGGTGACAGCGCCCTCGAGGACTTCTTCACCGAGGAGTACGCGCTCAACCACCTGATCCACCACTATCCCAAGCCCTATATCGCCCTGATGGATGGTGTGGTGATGGGCGGCGGCATGGGCATCAGCCAGGGCGCCCGGCTGCGCGTGCTGACCGAGCACTCTAAGCTGGCGATGCCCGAGACCCATATCGGCCTGTTCCCCGATGTCGGCGGCGGCTACTTCCTGAGCCAATGCCCGGGCCGAATCGGTGAGTGGCTGGCGCTGACCGGCCAGGTGATCGGCGCCGGCGATGCGATCGAGCTGAACCTCGCGGATGTGTTCGTGCAGAGCAGCGAGCTGCCCGCCATCATCGAGGCCTTCCGGCACGGCGAGCAGGGCAGTGCCGAGCATGTGGTCGCCACCGTGATGGAGCGGGCCGATCTGGCGCCGCCCGACGAGCATCTGCAGTTTCAGGCCCGCATCGACCGCCATTTTTCATTGCCCGATGTGGCTGCCATCATGGCCTCGCTGCGGGCCGAGGTCGACGACGAGTGGGCCCAGCGGACCCATGCGGCCCTGGCCAAGCGCTCGCCGCTGATGCTGGCCGTGACCCTGGAGCAGCTGCGCCGCGCGCGCCGCATGAGCCTGGCCGAGGATCTGCGCATGGAGCGCGATCTGGTGCACCGCTGCTTCCAGCTGCGCCCGGGCGCCGCCAGCGAGACCGTCGAAGGCATCCGCGCGCTGGCGGTCGACAAGGACCATGCGCCGCGCTGGAACCCGGCCCGCATCGAGGACGTGACACCGGACATGGTCGAGGCCTTCTTCGAGAGCCCCTGGGCGCCGGATCAGCATCCGCTGCGGGCTTTGTTCTAGGGGTCTCGATCCGGCATTCGCACGGCGCAGCTGGGGAGGGCGGGGTAGCAGCCTAGGATGGGTCGCCACCCTGCCACGGAGATGCTCATGCGCCTATCTGCCCGCCCGCTCCAACTCGTCCTGCTGCTTGCCCCGCTGTGGCTGCTCGGCAGCTGTGGAGGCAGCGACGATGACGAGGAGCCGCCCCTTCCGCCGCCGGCGGACACTGCTTGCCAGGCCATCAGCGATACCGGCACGGTCGTGGTCGGTTCGGGCCTGCCAGGGGATCCGGCGGCGCCCGAACCCGCCTCGGGTTACCGCGTCGGCAAGAAGCTGGTGCATGCCAAGAGCTATATGGTGGTGACGGCCAATCCGCTGGCCAGCAAGGCCGGCTGCGAGGTGCTGAAGGCCGGCGGCACGGCCACCGATGCGGCCGTGGCCGTGCAGGCGGTGCTGGGCCTGGTCGAACCGCAGTCCAGCGGACTGGGCGGCGGTGCCTTCATGCTGCACTACGACGCCAAGACCAAGACCGTGGTCAGCTACGACGGCCGCGAGACCGCGCCGGCCGCCGCCACGCCCAACTACCTGCGCTGGATCGATGACGCCGGCGACCAGAGCGCGCCCAAGCCGAATGCCCGTGCCAGCGGCCGCTCGATCGGCACGCCCGGCGTCGTGCGCATGCTGGAGATGGCCCACAAAGCCCATGGCAGGACCGCCTGGAAGGAGCTGTTCCAGCCCGGCATCCAGCTGGCCACCAACGGCTTTGCGATCAGTGGCCGCATGGCCGCCGCGATCAGCGCCTCACGCAGCAATCTGCTGGCCGATGCCGAGGCCGCCGCCACCTATTTCAACGCCGACCAGAGCGCCAAGGCCCTGGGCACAACGCTGAAGATCCCGGCTTATGCCGCGACGCTGACGGCGATCGCCAACGGCGGCGCCGATGCCTTCTACACCGGACCCATCGCGCAGGCCATCGTCGACAAGATCGGCGTCGCGGCCGCGACCGGCGGCACGCCCATCACGCCGGGCAAGACCACGCTGGCCGACCTGGCCGCCTACCAGCCGAAGAAGCGCGAGGCCGTCTGCACCACCTATCGGGCCTACTGGGTCTGCGGCATGCCGCCGCCCTCGTCGGGCGGCATCACGGTGGCCTCGGCCCTGGGCGTGCTGGAGAACTTCAACCTGAGCCTGCATGGCCCCAGCGCGATCGACCTGGAAGGCGGCAAGCCCAGCGTGTTCGGCGTGCACCTGATCAGCGAGGCCGGGCGCCTGGCCTATGCCGACCGCGACAAATACATCGCCGACACCGATTTCGTGCCGCTGCCCGGCGGCAGCTGGGAGGCGATGCTGGCCAAGCCCTATCTGCGCGGCCGCGCCGGCCTGATCAGCTTCAGCAAGAGCATGGGCACGGCGCAGCCGGGCGACTTCGGCACGCCCGCGCAAGGCCTGTCCAGCACGGCCGAGAACGGCACCACCCATATGACCATTGTCGACAAGGAGGGCAATGCGGTCGTGATGACGACCACGGTGGAAAGCTCCTTCGGCTCCTTCCACATGACCCAGGGCTTTGTCCTCAACAACCAGCTGACCGATTTCTCCGCCACGCCGACCGACGGGGCCGGCCTGCCGATCGCCAACAGTGTGGCCGCCGGCAAGCGCCCGCGCAGCTCGATGGCGCCGACCCTGGTGTTCAAGACCGCTGCCGACGGCAAGATCGGCGACTTCTATATGGGCACCGGCTCGCCCGGCGGCAGCACCATCATCCAGTACGTGATCAAGACCGTGGTCGGTGCGCTGGACTGGGGGCTGGACGCCCAGCAGGCGACCAATCTGATCGATTTCGGCGCCGCCAACAGCGTCACCACCAATGTCGGCGGCGAGCACCCGAATGTGAACGCCGCCAACAGCGGTGCGGCCGATCCCCTGGTCAGCGGCCTGCGGGCGCTGGGGCATACGGTGTCGGTCAATGCCCAGTCCAGCGGCATCTCCACCATCATCCGCGTGCCGCTCAATGGCACGCCGACCTTGACCGGCGGCGCCGATCCGCGCCGCGAGGGCGTGGCGCTGGGTGACAGCTTCAAGCCCTGAGTCGCACCCGCGTTCGGCCACAATCACCGGCACCAATCAAATCAACAACGAGATGGCGGCGCTCCCAAGAGGGCGCCGCAGGGAGATGCGGTGATTGCCGTCTTGCGCGGGCGTGTGGACGCCCTGGGCCCTCCGTTCCGGGCCTTGCTGTGCAGCGAGCTCTTGAGCTGGCTGGCACTGATGGTCGGTGCGGTCGCCGCGCCCTGGTGGATTGCCGGCCAGGGCGGAGCCCGTGATCTGGCCATCTACGGTTTCAGCGCGGCCACCCTGGCGGTGATCGTGATGCCGGTGCTGTCGCCGCTGGGCGACCGCCTGGCCAAACGCCGGCTGATCATGCTGGGCCTCCTGCTCTATGCGCTGGTGGCCCTGCTGCTGGCCAGCCTGGTCAGCCTCGACCACTACCACCTCGGCTGGGTCCTGCTGGCCGCCTTGCTGAGCGCGCTGGCCTCGGGCCTGTTGATGCCGGCGCTGATGACGGTGGCCGCCGATCTGGTCGAGACCCCGCAGCTGCCCGATGCCCTGAGCCTGCAGCGCAGCGCGCAGTCGCTGGGCCGGGTGCTGGGGCCGGCGCTGGGCGGCAGCCTGCTGGCCTGGTCGACCGGCGCGGCGCTGTGGTTGCAGGCCGGCCTGCTGTTCAGCGCGGTGCTGCTGGCGCGCCGGCTGCCGCAGCGGGCGCCGCCGGCACGCGCCGGGCGTGGCATGAGCGCCTGGCGCGACGATCTGCGCCAGGGCCTGCGGGCCAGCTGGACCATGCCGCTGGAGCGGGGGTGGACCCTGGTGAACTTTGTCGGCATGCTGTTCATGTTCCCGGCCTTCACGATGCTGGTGCCCTTGAAGATCAAGGCCCTCGGGCTCTCGGGTGCCTGGCTGGGCGCGGCCGAGACCGGGCTGTCGCTGGGCATGCTGATCGGTGCGCTGGGCGGTTCGGCCTGGGTGGCCCGCCTGATCGGCCGCTATGCGACCCGGGTCGGCGCCACCGCCGCCCAGGGCCTGGGCCTGGCGCTGGCGGGCTGGACAGGCCAGGGCGAGGTGCTGGTGCTGGCTCTGTTCCTGGTCGGCCTGGCCAATTCCTGCGGCGTGCTGGTCGGCCAAACCCATCGCATGCTGGCCATCCCGGAGCACTTCCGGGCCCGCCTGAGCTCGGTGGGCATGATGACGATGAATATTGCCGCAGCCGCCGGTCCGGCATTGGCCGGCCTGGCCCTGCTGAAACTGGAAGTGGCCACGGTCTACTTCCTGTTCGGCCTGCTGTCGGCGGCGAGCGCGCTGGGCTATCTGTTCGTGCCCGACTTCAAGACCCTGCTGACCCTGGACCATGAGCAGGTCAAGGACTGGTACGCCCAGCGCCATCCGGAGCTCTTCGGCCCGCCTCCAACGCCGGGTTTGCGATAATCCGACGGGTGCAAACCTCGAAAACCAATCCCTGGCGCCTGTCGGTCGCCCCTATGCTCGACTGGACCGACAAGCACTGCCGCAGCTTCCACCGCCTGCTGACCCGCCAGACCCGGCTCTACACCGAGATGGTGACCACCGGCGCGCTGCTGCATGGCGACCAGCCGCGCCATCTGGACTTCAACGCGCAGGAGCACCCGGTCGCGCTGCAGCTGGGTGGCTCGGAGCCGGCCGATCTGGCGGCCTGCGCGAAGCTGGCCGAGCAATGGGGCTATGACGAGGTCAATCTGAACTGCGGCTGCCCCAGCGAGCGGGTGCAGCGCGGGGCGTTTGGCGCCTGCCTGATGGCCGAGCCGGCCCTGGTGGCCGAGGGCATGAAGGCGATGAAGGATGCGGTCAGCATTCCGGTGACGATCAAGCACCGCATCGGCATCGACAAGGTCGAGAGCTATGAGTTCGTGCGCGACTTCGTCGGCACGATTGCCGAGGCTGGTTGCGAGGTCTTCATCGTCCATGCGCGCAATGCCTGGTTGCAAGGACTCTCGCCCAAGGACAACCGCGAGATCCCGCCGCTGCGCTACGAGCTGGTGCACCGCCTCAAGCGCGACTTCCCGGCGCTGACCCTCGTTATCAACGGCGGCCTCAAGAGTGATGCCGAGATCGCCGAGCAGTTGCAGCACGTCGACGGTGTGATGGTAGGCCGCCAGGCCTATCACGAGCCCTGGCAGATGGCGCAATGGGATTCTCGCTTCTTCGGCTCGGCCGACCCGGCGGACAGCCGCGAGCAGGTCGAGGCCGACTGGCTGGACTATCTGCGCACGCAGGTCGAGGCTGGCCGGCCCTGGACGCAGGCGATGCGCCATGCGCTGGGCCTGTGGAATGGCCAGGCCGGGGCTCGGCGCTGGCGCCAGGTCTGGAGCGATGCGCAACTCAAGCGCCTGCCGGTGGACGAGGTCGCGGCCCTGGCCACCCGGGAGCGCCTGGGTGTTGCCGCCCATGTGGCGCAGGACAAGGCCGAGCGGGCCATCCAGGCGGCCTGAGAGCCGGTCTGACAGTCTGTCGGGAAGTCGGTCTGATGGACACCCTGTTCTTCCACTGCTACGACACGGCCTTGGGGACTTGTGCGCTGGCCTGGGGAGGGCAGGGCATCGTCGGCTCGCAGCTGCCTGAGGAAAGCGCCGTCGCTACGCGTGACCGCATGCGGGTGCGCTTTCCGGCCGCGCGCGAGGTGCTGGCGTTTGAGCAGCTGCCGCTGCCGGTGCAGCAGGCTCGTGCCGGCGTGCAGGCCTTGCTCGCCGGCGAGCCGCGCGATTTGCTGGAGGTCGAGCTGGACGAGCGTGGCGTGCCCGAGTTCAATCGCCAGGTCCATGCGCTGACCCGGCGCATCGCGGTCGGCCAGACCCTGACTTATGGTGAGGTCGCGTCGCGCCTGGGTCAGCCGGGCGCCGCTCGCGCGGTCGGCCGCGCCGAAGGCAGCAACCCCTTTGCGCCCATCGTGCCCTGCCATCGGGTGATGGGGGCAGGGGGTGTGGGTACGGGTTTTTCAGCCCATGGCGGCGTCGCGACGAAACTGCGCCTGCTGGCCATCGAGGCACGCGCCACTGGCCAGCAGGTCGGCGAGCAGACGCCGCTGTTCGGCTGAACCGTAGAATCCCGCCTTCATTCTTCTTTACAGGCCCGCCCCCGATGTCTTTCTCCACCCTGGGCCTGTCCCCCGCCTTGCTGCGCGCCGTGCGCGAGCAGGGCTATCACGCACCGACCCCGATTCAATCCGCCGCCATCCCCGCCGTGCTGGGCGGCGGCGATGTGCTGGGCCTGGCCCAGACCGGCTCGGGCAAGACCGCGGCCTATGCGCTGCCGCTGCTGCAGCGGGTGCTGGCCGCTCGTGACGGTGGCCCGCGCCGCCTGCGCGCGCTGCTGCTGTTGCCCACGCGCGAGCTGGCCGAGCAGGTCGGCGAGGTGCTGCGCGAGTTCGCCCGCGCGCTGCCCGAGCCGCTGAAGATCGCGATCGCCTATGGCGGTGTGTCCATCAACCCGCAGCTGATGGCTTTGCGCGGCGGCGTGGACATCATGGTGGCCACGCCGGGCCGGCTGCTGGACCTGGTCGAGCACAACGCGCTGCGCCTGGACACGGCCCAGACCCTGGTGCTGGACGAGGCCGACCGGCTGCTGGCGCTGGGCTTTGCCGAGGAGTTGCAGCGGGTGCTGGGCCTGCTGCCGGCGCAGCGCCAGAACCTGTTCTTCTCGGCCACCTTCGCGCCGGCCGTGCAGGCCCTGGCCGATGCCATCCTGCGCGAGCCGCAGCGCATCGCGATCGAGGCCGCACCGGCCGAGCTGCCCGACATCGTGCAGCGCGCGATCCAGGTCGACACCGCCGCGCGGACGCCGCTGCTGCGCCATCTGATCGCCACCGAGGCCTGGCCGCGGCTGCTGGTGTTTGTCGCCACCAAGTACGCGGCCGAGCATGTCTCGGACAAGCTCTGGAAGACCGGCATCAAGGCGGCAGCCCTGCATGGCGAGCTGAGCCAGGGCACGCGGCGCCAGGTGCTGGCGGCGCTCAAAGCCAATGAGATCCAGGTGCTGGTGGCCACCGATGTGGCGGCGCGCGGCCTGGACATCCCCGAGCTGACCGCGGTGCTGAACTACGAGCTGCCGCGCTCGCCGGCCGACTACACCCACCGCATCGGCCGCACCGGCCGGGCCGGTGCCAGCGGCGTCGCGCTGAGCTTCATCACGGCCGACACCGAAGCGCATTTCCGTCTGATCGAGAAACGCCAGGTCCAGCGTGTCGCACGCGAGCAGATCGCCGGTTTCGAGCCCGGCGAGGTCGCCAGCGAGGCCCAGGCCGTCGGCGGTATCAAGGGCAAGCGCAAGAGCAAGAAGGACAAGCTGCGCGAGGCGGCGGCACAATCGGCACCCTGACCTGGACTCGTTGGGACAAAGAAAGATGAATCCGTCCGCTCGCCAGCACTGTCTGGCTGCCCTGTTGTGGCTGTGTGCGACCGGCGCCTTCGCCCAGGAGTCGCTGCGGATTGCGCAAACCTCGGGCATGGGCTACCCCTTGCTGACGGTGGAGGGCGGCAAGGTCAGCGGCGGCTTTCTGCATGATCTGACCGAGCGGCTGGCGGCGGAGCTGGGTACGCGGGCCGTGCAGCAGCTCTATCCGCGCCGTCGCATCGAGCCGGCGGTGCTGGGCGGCCAGGCCGACCTGGTCTGCTATTCCAGCCCGGTCTGGACTCGGGCGCCGGCATCGCAATGGACGCAGGCGGTGCTGCCGCAGATCGAGCGGGTGGTCGGCCCGGCCGAGCGGCCAGCCCCGGGGCATCTTCCCGAGGATCTGGACGGCCAGCGTGTGGCCGTGCTGCTGGGCTACAGCTTTCCCAGCCTGCAGCCGCTGATGGAGGCGGGCCGCATCAAGCGCATCAACGACACGCAATCGGACAATCTATTTCGCCTCGTCGGCCGCGGCATGGCCGATGTGCTGATCGTCTCGGAGGCCGAGATCGAGGGCTATTTCCAGCGCCACCCGAAAGAGCGCGAGCGCTTTGCCGTCAGCGCCAAACCCTATTCGGTGGTCGACACGCACTGCCTGGTGTCGCCGAAATCGCGCTGGGCCGTCGCGACCGTCGACAAGGCCTTGCACAGCCTGCAGGCCAGCGGCGAGATCGCAAGGCTGGCCCAGCGCTACGGCATGTCGATGCGCTGAGGCGCCAGGCCTCGGCTCAAGCCCAGGGCGGCACGTCGTCGCTGACCAGGGCCAGGTCTTGATCCGGCGGCAGCAGCTCGGCGATGTCGAGCGACTTCGGGGCCGAGCCGAGGAAGTCGTGCTCGCCGCCCAGGCCTTCGATCAGGGCCGGGATCAGCTCGGCGAGCTCGCCGGTCGCGATCACCGCATCGGCGTCGAACTGCTCGTCCTTCTCGGGCTTGTCATGGCCCTCGAACACCAGGTCCAGAAAGGCGATCTTCTTGATGGCCAGCGTGTCGGTCAGCAGGAAGGAGACGCGGTCCTTGTAGCTCATCGCCAGCTTGGTCGGGCGCTTGCCGCTGCTCAGATGCTGGCGCACCTCCTCGATGTCCAGCGCATGGCGGGCATAGCGAACCACCGACTTCATCTCGTCCTCGCTCTTGAGCTCGCACTCGCGGTCTATCGTGAAGCCCTCGGGCGGCACGCCGTCCATCAGCCAGGCGGCCATGCAGGCGGCCGGCGTCTCGGCGCTCTGCACCAGGTGCAGGGTCAGGCCGTCCAGTGCCTTGATCAGGAGGCTGACGACCTCCTCGCAGCGCGCCGGGCTGGACGCATCGATCATCAAGAGGCGCTGCTCGGGCGCGATCCAGACGCGGATGCTGCTGCGCTTCTTAAAGCACAGCGGCAGCAGCTCGTGGGTGGCCTGTTCCTTCAGGTCCTTCAGTGCCTTCTTGCCGGGCTTGCGGCCGGTCTGCTCCTCGATCTGGGCGGCGATCTCGTCGACGCGTTCCTTGACCACCGAGCCGGGCAGCACGCGCGACTCTATCGTCAGCTTCAGGTGCAGATGGCCGTCGATCACCTCGACCAGGGGCGCGTGCTCGATGCCGCGCGGCGGCACCCAGCCCAGCGACAACGGCTCGCTGGGACCGCAGGGCAGGAACTGACCCTTGGCCAGGGCCTCTTCAACCTCTTGCTGGGTGGGCTGCCAGCTCGGGCCCACGCGGTAAATCGTCAAGTTCTTGAACATCTTGTTGCTCGGCGTCGTGCGCAAATGAAACCGCCCCGAGGGCGGGGCGGTTGGGAGAAAGGGTCTGGGCTCTATTGTCGCTCAGGCCGACGGGGCAGCCTCGGCCGCGATCTGGCGCAGCGCCTGCTCGAACACCTCGCTGGGCTGGCCGCCCTGGATCAGATGACGCTCATTGATGATGATGGCCGGCACCGAGTTGATGCCCTGGCTCAGATAAAAGCTCTGGGCATCGCGCACCTCCTGCCGGTAGGCGTCCGAGCCCAGCACGGCGGCGGCCGCCTGCCTGTCCAGGCCGGCCTCGACGGCGGCATCCAGCAGCACCTCGTGGGCGCCCGGGTTCTTGCCGGCGGTGAAATAGGCGCTGAACAAGGCCAGCTTCAAGGCCTTCTGCCGGTCAGCGTCCTGCAACCCGGCCCAGTGCAGCAGGCGATGGGCATCGAAGGTGTTGTAGATGCGGCTGCGGGCACCGACGGTGAAGGTGAAACCCAGCGCCGCGCCGCGCTGGCGTATCGCCTCGCGCGTGGCCGCCAGCTGATCCGGGCCGGCGCCGTACTTCTGTGCCAGATGCTCGTCGATGTCCTGGCCCTCGGGGGCCATTTGCGGATTCAGCTCGAAAGGCTGGAAGTGCAGGTCCACCGCCAGCTCGGGCAGCCGGGCCAGGGCCTGCTCCAGCGACTTCAGGCCGATCACGCACCAGGGGCAGGAAACGTCGGAGACAAAATCGATACGCATGGTCCGCACTCTAGCCGAGCCGGCGCTCACTCGCTCGCGCCAGGTAGAACCACTCGCTGCCGGGCTGGGCATTGGCGGCCGGGAAGACGATGCGGCCGTCGTCGGGCGCCAGCACCGGTGTGCCGTCATGGCGGCTGCCGATCAGCTGACCCTTGCGGACCGCATCGAAGCTGACCCAGGCGCGCTCGAAGCGGTCGCCCTCGTGCTCGCGGTCGATCACCTCATAGAGTTGCAAGAGCTCGGGCGGCTCGGCCGGGCGGGGGTCGACGACGCCGGGCTCGACCATGCCCAGCAGCACCAGGGTGCGCAGAATGGCCCGGTAGGCGAACTCCGGCGCGGCCGGGTCCTCGTGCTGGCCGCATTCCAGCGTGATGCCGTAGCCGCCCTGCGAGCGCATGTACTCGGTGGTGCCGACGCCGTAATGCGGGTCTTGCTGCAGGGTGGCGCGGCGCGTGCCGTCGCCGGTCCTGGCCGCGCGCCGCTGCAGGCCCAGGGCATAGGTCGAAAGCCAGCCCTCGACGATGCGGCCGGTGCCGACGCAGGCGGCCAGCCGCGCCTCGGCCAACTCATAGGCAAAGGGTTCGAGCTCGCCGCTGTTATTGCGCGGGCCCAGCATCGCGAAGGGCTGACCCTGGCCCTGGAAGGAGTGCAGGTCCAGCAGCACCTCGTGATCGGCCAGCCAGCGGCACAGCGGGCCGGCGATGCGGTCCTCGAAGTCCTGCGCGATCACGGCCGGGCGCAGATTGCGGTTCAGATTGCGCTCGCCTTCGCGCCGGCCCAGCGCGTGGGCCAGCGGGTTGACGATGGGGATCAGGCTCAGGGTGCCGCGCAGCAGGCGCAGCGCACCGCTGTCGAGCTCGGCCAGCAGGCGCCGGATCGCGGCCACGCCGCAGATCTCGTTGCCATGCACGGCGGCGCTGACCAGCAGGCGCGGGCCGGCGTGCAGGCCGGCGAACTGATGGATGCGCAGATGGGTCGGGTGTTCAGACATTGCCGGGGATCTTTCTCAGGGCTTCAGCCAGCGTGCATCGATCGCCTGATCGGCGGGGCACAGGCGGGGGGACAGGTCTTGCTGGGGCCGGCCGTCGGCCCACAGGCTCAGCCGGTACAGCGTGCCGAAGGCATAGCCGGGCACGGCACTGCCGGCGCCGGCCAGCAGCTCGCCGCCACGGCGCACGCTGTCGGCCAGCCAGGCCGGCAGGCGCAGGTGGTAGGGGTTGCGGGCGATTTCGCCGTGGTGGCAGGCCAGGGCCTGGACCAGGCGCGCGGTGTCGGCCACGCCGGTCTCGACCAGCCAGTTCGGCGCCGGCAGCGTCGCCCAGTATTCGGTCTCGGCCAGCACGCAGCTGATGCCGCTGGCCTGCAGCGCCTGGGTCAGCAGCTTGTGCACGCCGATATGGGTGGCGATGCCGTCGCGCGCATGCGGGGCCAGCACCAGGTCGGGCATCTGCTCGGCCAGCAGCTCGGTCACGCACTGCAGATGGGCGCGCCAGAGCTGGGGCGATTCGGTCTCGGTCTCGGGCCGCACCAGGGCCAGGCCCTGCTCGGTCAGGCGGATATTGTCGAAGCCCAGCACCTCGCAGGCGGCCTGCAGCTCGCGCCAGCGCGGCTCGCGGCGCTCGGGCTTGCTGCCCAGCGTGACGGCCACATTGGTGATGCGCCACTGCGCTTCCTGGCGCAGCCGCAGCGGCAGCGCGCCGACGATGCATTCGTCATCGGGGTGGGGTGAGAAGATCATGCAGTGGCCGGGCAGCGGCTTGGCGCGTGCCGGCTTGGCGGCGGCGGCCGGCCGGGCCTGCATCAGTGCGGCAAAACCTGACACCTGCTGCTGCCAGTATTCAAAGTCGTCCATGGGTCCGGGGCGAAGAGGGGAGGGAGCGAATGCCGGCAATGCTAGGGCAAGGCGAGTGGGTGTCGGTGAGACGCGGCCATAGCTTTTGTTGGGGGGCTCATGCCTTTTGCCCGCTGCTCGGCGCGGTGGCCAGCAGCACGCCGGCCAGCGCCAGGCCATAGGCCAGCAGCTGCACGGCGCCGATACGCTCGCCGAGAAAGACCAGGCCCACCAGCGCGGTGGCGATCGGCAGAAAGACCATGAAGACGCCCGCCTGCGCGGCCGGCACCTTCTTCAGCCCGGTCATCCACAGCCAGACCGTCACCATGCTGGCCGCCGCCGCGTAGAACAGCAGCAGCGCCCAGTGCTGGCCGCTGGGCCGGGCGAAGTCATAGCTCAGCGCCTGCCACAGGCCCAGCGGCGTCACCAGGGCCAGGCCCCAGAGATTGATCAGCGCGCTGATGCGCTTGGGTGAGAGATGGGCGGTCAGCTGCTTGCCGATCACGACATAGCCGGCCTCGCAGAACACCGCCGCGAGCAGCAGGGCGGCGCCCCAGGGCGTGGTCTGGCCCTGGCCCTCGCGGTTCAGTGCTACCAGCGCAATGCCGCTGACGCTCAGCACGATGCCGGCCATCACCCGCGGCGCGATGTGCTCGCCCAGCAGCAGCCGGCTCAGCAGGGCCACCGCAGCCGGGATGCCGGCCATGATGACGCCGGCCACCACGGCCGAGCTCAGCTGCAGGCCGAACAGCAGGCAGATCGAGAACAGGAAGTTGCCGACAAAGGACTCCAGGAACAGCAGGCGGCGCGAGCGCGCATCGAGCCGGGCTTCGTCGGCGCCGCGCCGGACCCAGCCGGCCATCAGCACGGCCGCGCTGCCAAAGCGCAGCCAGGCCAGCAGAAACACCGGGAACACCGCCAGCAGCAGCTTGGACAGGCCGACATAGCTGCCGACCAGGCTGGTGCTCAGCGCCAGGCAGGCATAGGCCAGCCAGGGCGTTGGAACGGGGCTGGCCATCAGTCGCGCCAGTCGGCCGCCTGGATGGCGTCGACGATCTCGCGGCCGGTGCGCTTCAGCGCGGCGGCGAAGTCCTCGTGCAGCAGCGCGCCGCGCAGCCGCGTGGCCGGGCCGCCCACCGTCAGCGCCAGAGGCTCGCGGCCGTCGCCGATGTCGATGCCGACACCGATGGCCGCGATATCGCTCTCCCACTCCGACTCGGAACAGGCATAGCCGCGCCGCGCGTAGTCGGCCTCGGCGCGCCGCAGCGCCGGCTGCTGGCGGGCCCAGCGCTCGGCGTCCTGGGCTTGCAGGCGCTGGCCCAGCAGGGTGCGCATGCCCGGCGAGGCGCAGCACCACATCGCGCGGCCCATCGCGGTCTCGGCCAGCGGCAGCCGGGTGCCGACATCCAGGCCTAGGATTAGCCGCGCGGTGCTGCGGCAGTGGGCGACATAGACCATGCTCAAGTCATGCCGCACGCCCAGCGAGATCGCGGCCTGGGTGTGCTCGGCCAGGGTCTCCATGAAGGGGCGGGCGATGCGGCCGATCTCGAAATTCGTCAGCACCGAGAAGCCCAGCGACAGCACGGCCGGGCTCAGCGCGTACTCGCCGGTCTGCGGGCGGTGGCGCAGATAGCCCAGGCTGGTCAGCGTGAAGCTCAGGCGCGAGACGGTGGCCTGGGGCAGGCCGGTGCGGCGGGCGATCTCCTGGTGCGCGAGCCAGCGGTCCTGCGGCTTGAAGCAGCGCAGCAGCTCCAGCCCGCGGGCCAGCGCGGTGACGAAACGCCGATCCTCGGCCGGGTCGGCGCTGTCCGTGCCACCGGCCTCGGCGAGGCTGCTGCGTTGTCGTCCCATGCTTGCTGCAATCCGGTTATTTTCCGCTCGACGGAATATAGCGTGCCATGTTGCCATTCGCCGTGGCGCATGGATGCTCGCAATCCCTGATTTCAGATCCATTCCAATTTACAGCTGCCGACGGGCTGCGTAGACTGGGTCGTAGCATTTGTGTATTCCGTCGAGCGGAATGAAGGAATGACGCCGATGCGACAGCGGTGCCCCAGGCGCCGACCTATAAGCAAGGACGGAGACAAGAAGCCAACGGCCGCGCAGCGATGCCGGCCATGGCCCAGCCCCATGAATTCAGTCCCTTCATCGCAGGCACCGCATCTGGCGCACTGGCCGCCGGGCCTGCCGCAACACCTGACCCTGCCGCAGACCCACCTCTTCTTCAATGTCGAGGTGGCTGCCGCGCGCTACCCCGACAAGCCCTTCATCATCTTCTACGACACGGCGATCAGCTTCGCCGAGTTCCTGCGCGAGACCGAGCGCATCGCCGGCTATCTGCAGCAGGACTGCGGCGTCCAGGCCGGCGACCGGGTGCTGCTCTATATGCAGAACAGCCCGCAATGGGTGTTGGCCTTCTACGCCATCCTGCGCGCCAATGCGGTGGTCGTGCCGGTCAATCCGATGAACCGGGGCGAGGAGTTGCGCCACTATGTCGCGGACAGCGGCGCCGGCACGGCTTTCGTCGCGCAGGATCTGCTGGATCAGCTGCAGCCGCTGCAGTCCTTGCCGGGCGCGGGCGGGCTGCAGCATCTGATCGTCGCGTGCTATAGCGACTATCTGCGCGAGGCTACCGATCTGAGCGTGCCCGATTTCGTGGCCGCGCCGGCGCGGCCCCTGGTCGGCACCGGCTTGCGGGCCTGGCGCGAGATGCTGCAGGCCGGGCGTGTGCCGGGCCCGCTGACGGCCGGCCCCGACGATCTCTGCGTGATGCCCTACACCTCGGGCACGACCGGCCAGCCCAAGGGCTGCATGCACACGCACCGCAGCGTGATGAGCACCCTGGTCGGCGGCATCAACTGGTTCGCCCGCACCCAGGACGCGGTCTATCTGTCGGTGCTGCCCTTCTTCCATGTCACCGGCCTGTCGGGCAGCCTCAACGGGCCGCTCTATATCGGCGCCACCATCGTCGTGCTGCCGCGCTGGGACCGCGATGCGGCGGCACTGTGCATGCAGCGCTACCGGGTCACCGTCTGGCAGACCATCTCGACCATGCTGATCGACTTCCTGGCCAACCCCAGGCTGGCGGACTATGACCTGTCCAGCCTGGCCGGCATCCGCGGCGGCGGCGCGGCGATGCCCGAGGCCATCTGCGCCAAGCTGAAGGCGCTGACCGGACTGGACTATGTCGAGGGCTACGGCATGTCCGAGACCATGGCCGCCACCCATATCAATCCGGTGCACCGGCCCAAGCCCCAGTGCCTGGGCATCCCGGTCTTCGATGTCGATGCGCGCATCGTCGACCCCGTCAGCCTGGCCGAGCTGCCGCAGGGCGAGAGTGGCGAGATCATCATCGCCGCGCCGCAAGTGATGCAGGGCTATTGGCGCAATGCCGAGGCCACCGCCCAGGCCTTTGTCGAGATCGCCGGCCAGCGTTTTCTGCGCACCGGCGACCTGGGCCGCATCGACGAGGACGGCTACTTCTTCATGACCGACCGCCTCAAGCGCATGATCAATGCCTCGGGCTACAAGGTCTGGCCGGCCGAGGTCGAGGCGCTGATGTACCACCACCCGGCCGTGCAGGAGGCCTGCGTGATCGGCGTGCAGGACGCCCGACGCGGCGAGACCGTCAAAGCCCTGGTCGTGCTCAAGCCCGGCCTGGCGGAATCGGTCAGCGAGCAGGACATCATCGACTGGGCCCATGGCCATATGGCCGCCTACAAGAGCCCGCGCATCGTCGAGTTCGTCGCCGCGCTGCCCAAGTCGGGCAGCGGCAAGGTGATGTGGCGCGAACTGCAGGAACAGCAGTCCCGGACCTGAATCCCCCTCTCTCATAAAACCAGGAGACAAAGTGATGAGCAAGCAAACGATGATGTGGGGCCGCCGCCTGATGCTGGCGGCCGGCGCCGTGGCCGCGCTGGCGCCGCTTGCCGGCGCCCAGGCCCAGGCCTTCCCGAGCAAGCCGGTCACCTTGATCGTGCCCTGGCCGGCCGGTGGCTCGACCGACCGGCATCTGCGCGCGCTGTCCGAGCTCGCGTCCAAGCATCTGGGCCAGCAGATCATCATCGAGAACAAGCCCGGTGGCGGCGGCACGCTGGGCCCGGGCACGATGGCGCAGACCGCCAAGCCCGACGGCTACACGATCTCGCAGTACCCGCTGGGCATGCTGCGCATCCCGCATATGCAGAAGACCGCCTGGGACCCGCTGAACGACTTCACGTTCATCATCGGCATCAGCGGCTACACCTTCGGCTTCACCGTCAAGAGCGACTCGCCGTTCAAGAGCTTCAACGACTACATCGAGGCCGCCCGCAAGGCACCCGGCCAGATCAACTACGGCTCCACCGGCACCGGCAGCAGCCCGCATCTGCTGCTGGAAGAACTGGCCGGCAATGCCAAGGTGCAGCTCAACCACATCCCCTTCAAGGGCAATGCCGATCTGCAGCAGGCCTTGCTGGGCGGCCATGTGATGGCGCAAAGCGATGCCAGCGGCTGGGACAAGTTCGTCGACGGCGGCCAGATGCGTTTGCTGGTGACCTTCGGCGAGCAGCGCACCAAACGCTGGCCCCAGGTGCCCACCGCCAAGGAGCTGGGCTACAACGTCGTGTCGACTTCGCCTTACGGCCTGGCCGGCCCCAAGGGCATGGACCCGGCGGTCGTCAAGGCCTTGCACGATGCCTACAAGAAGGCGATGGACGACCCCAAGCACATCGAGCTGCTGGAGCAGCTGAACCAGGCCATGTGGTATCGCAACGGCGCGGAGTACCGCCAGTGGGCGGTCGAGACCTATGCCAAGGACAAGGCGCTGATCGAGCGCCTGGGCCTGGCGGCGAAGTAGGCGGTGGGGATGACCGATGACCAGGACTTCCAGCGCATCGCCGACCTGATCCATCAGCATGCGCTGCAGCGGCCGGCCGCGCCGGCGCTGCGCCAGGGCGACACGGTGCTGAGCTATGCCGCGCTCGATGCGCTGATGGACCGCATCGCCGGCGCGCTGCAGCGCGAGGGCATCGCGCCCGGCCAGGCGATTGCGCTGTGCGGCCTGGCCACGCCGCGCCAGGCGGCGCTGTTCCTCGGCGCGCTGCGGGCCGGCGTCGTCGTCGCGCCGCTGGCCCCCTCGGTCACGGCGGCGGCGCTGGCCGGCATGCTGGGCGATGCGCAGGCGCGGCTGCTTTTTGCCGACGCGGCGGCGCCGATCTCGGCCGGCGACATCCGCCGTATCTCGCTCGACGACGAGGCCGCTTTCGAGGCCTGGCTGGCGCCGCCCGGCGCGCGGCCGCAGCCGGTGGAGATAGGCGCCGAGGCGCCGTTCAACATCATCTATTCCTCCGGCACCACCGGTGCGCCCAAAGGCATCGTCCAGCCCCATGGCATGCGCTGGATGCATGTGCGGCGCGGTGCGACCTATGGCTACGGGCCCGACAGCGTGACCCTGCTGGCCACGCCGCTGTACTCGAACACGACACTGGTGGTGTTCTTCCCGGCCCTGGCCTATGGCGGCTGCGTGCTCTTGATGGCCAAGTTCGATGCCGCCGCCTATCTGGCCCTGGCCCATGCCCACCGTGCCACGCACACGATGCTGGTGCCGGTGCAGTACCAGCGCATCATGGCCTTGCCGAGCTTTGACGACCATGACTTGAGCGCCTGCCGGATCAAGTTCTGCACCAGCGCGCCGTTCCCGGCCGCGCTGAAGGCCGAGGTGCTGGCGCGCTGGCCCGGCGGCCTGGTGGAGTTCTACGGCATGACCGAGGGCGGCGGCACCTGCATCCTCGAAGCCCATCTGCAGCCCGACAAGCTGCATACCGTGGGCCGGCCCGCCGAGGGCCACGACATCCGCCTGATCGACGATGCGGGGCTGGAACTGCCGACCGGCCAGGCCGGCGAGGTGGTCGGCCATTCGCCGGCGATGATGGCCGGCTACCACGGCCAGCCCGAGAAGACGCGCGAGGCCGAGTGGTTCGCGCCGGACGGCAAGCGCTTCATCCGCACCGGCGACATCGGTCGCTTCGATGCCGAGGGCTTTCTGATCCTGCTCGACCGCAAGAAGGACATGATCATCTCGGGCGGCTTCAATATCTACCCCAGCGATCTGGAGGCCGAGCTGCGCCAGCACCCGGCCGTCGCCGAGGCGGCGGTGGTGGGCGTGGCCAGCAGCGTCTGGGGCGAGACCCCGGTGGCCTTTGTCGTGCGCCGTGCCGGTTTCGACATGCCGGCCGCAGCGCTGCGCGAATGGCTCAACGCCCGCGTCGGCAAGACCCAGCGCCTGGCCGATCTGCGCCTGATCGCCGAGCTGCCGCGCAGTGCCATCGGCAAGGTGCTCAAGCGCGAGCTAAGGGATGGCTACAACCAGCAGGAGACGATATGAAGACGAACCGCCGCGAGTTTGCCCTGGGCCTGGCCGCGCTGAGCGCGCCGGCCTGGGCCCAGGCCTGGCCGGCCAGGCCGATCAAGCTCATCGTGCCTTACCCGCCCGGCGGCTTCACCGATGTGACCGCGCGCCTGGTCGCGCAGAAGCTGCAGGAGCGGCTGGGCCAGGCCGTGCTGGTCGACAACAAACCCGGCGCCAACAGCATCATCGGCGTCGATGCGCTGGCCAAGTCGGCGCCCGATGGCTACACGATGGCCGTCGTGATCGCCGCCTATGCGGCCAACACGACGCTGTATCCGAAGCTGCCCTATGACCCGGCCAAGGACATCGCGCCGGTCTCGCTGATCGGCCTGTCGCCGCTGGTCGCGGCGGTCCCCAATGAGGTGCCCTTCAAGACGGCCGCCGAGCTGATCGCCTATGCGAAGAAGAACCCCGGCAAGATCAGCTTCGGCTCCAGCGGCAACGGCTCGGCCGCCCACCTCAGCACCGAGCTGCTGAAGGCGCTGACCGGCAGCTATATGGTGCACATCCCCTATCGCGGTGCGGCCGCCGCGCTGACCGATCTGATGGGCGGCCAGATCCAGCTCTTTCTCGACGCCGCCTCGGGCCTGATCGCCCCCGGCAAGGCCGGCAAGGTGCGGCTGATCGGCGTGGCCAGCGACAAGCGTCTGCCCGCGCTGCCCGAGCTGCCGACCTTTGTCGAGCAGGGCGTGGCCGGCTTCACCGGCAGCACCTGGGCCGGCCTGCTGGCGCCGGCCGGCACGCCGGAGGCCATCGTCAAGAAAGTGGCCGACGAGGTCAATGCCATCGTCCGCCTGGACGAGGTGCGCCAGCGCCTGGAGGCCATGGGCACGGTGCCCATGGGTGGCAGCCCGGCCGAGTTCGGCAGCTTCATCGCCAGCGAAACGGCCAAATGGGGCCAGGTGATACGCAACGCCAAGGTGAAGGTGGACTGAGGGCGGGTTTGTTGTGGCTGTAGTGCAAGCGCAATACAATACGCTGATGAAAACCGCCGTCATTCCCCAGATTCGCGTGGAGCCCGAGCTTCGTGCCGATCTCGAATCGGTGCTCCGGCAGGGCGAGACGCTGACCGACTTTGTCGAGGCGACCGTGCGCAATGCGATTGCCTTCCGGCGCGTGCAAACGGCCTTCCATGAGCGGGCGCAGGCCGCCTCCGAGGAGTACCACCGCACCGGTGTTTCCGTGCCTGTCGAGACGGTGCTGGGTCGACTGCAGACCAAGCTCGATGCCAAGCGCAAGAAACTCGGGCCATGAGTTTCAGCGTCGAGTTGGCCCCTGCTGCCGAGGCCGACTTGGAACGCCTGTTTGATTTCTTGCTCGAACGGGCCGAGACCGGCGAGGCCCTTGACGAGGCCCAGCAGGCCATCGCCGCGATCAGAGCCGCCGCGCAGCATCGACTGGCCATCACCCCCTTCAGCTTCCGCAAGGCGGCTCGCAACCCCGCTCAGCGGGAGCTGATCATCCCCTTCGGGAACACCGGCTATGTGGCGCTGTACGAGATCGTCAGCACGACCAAGGTTGTCGTGCTGGCCGTGCGCCACCAGCGTGAAGAGGACTATCACTGATGAAGCCATTGCCCCCCATCCCCAGCCTGCAGGCTCAGGTCTCGCCCGAGGAGTGGCAGCAGCGCGTCGATCTGGCGGCGGCCTACCGTCTGGTGGCGATGTTCGGCTGGGACGATCTGGTCTTCACCCATATCTCGGCGCGGGTGCCGGGCGAGGGCGATCAGTTCCTGATCAATCCCTACGGCCTGTTCTTCGAGGAGATCACGGCCTCCAGTCTGGTCAAGGTGGATCACCACGGCCGGGCGCTGCAGGACACGCCGTTCGCGATCAACCCGGCCGGCTTCATGATCCACAGCACCGTGCACGAGGCGCGGCCCGAGATGAGCTGCGTGATGCACACGCACACCCCGCATGGCATCGCGGTCTCGGCGCAGGCCGAGGGGTTGCTGCCCTTGTCGCAGCAGTCGGGCTTTGTGCTGGGCAGCCTGGCCTATCACGACTACGAGGGCGTCGCGCTGCGCGATGCCGAGCGGCCGCGCCTGGCTGCCGATCTGGGCACGGCGCGCTTCATGATCCTGCGCAACCACGGGCTGCTGACCTGCGGTCGCAGCGTCGCCGAAGCCTTCCAGCAGATGTACACGCTGGAGGCGGCCTGCCGCATCCAGCTGCTGGCGCAGGCCGGTGGCAGCGCGCTGACCCGGGTGCCGCAGGCCATCATTGACACCATGCCCGAGCAGGCGCGCGAGGTCAGCAAGGGCCTGGGCGCGAATCTGGTCTGGCCGGGCCTCTTGCGCCGGCTCGATCGTCGCCTGCCGGGTTACGAGAGCTGATGGCCATCCTGGTTCTCAGCGCGCCGCTGCCCTCGGCGCCCTTCGTCGCGGCGCTGCGCGCGGCCGCCCCCGAGGTGCAGGTCTGGACCGAGGCCGATGCGCCGCCGCCCGAGGCGGTCGAAGCCATCCTGGCCTGGCGGCTCAAGCCCGGCCAGCTCGGCGCTTACCCGAACCTGCGTCTGCTGTGCTCGACCGGCGCCGGCGTCGAGAAGCTGCTGGCCGTGCCGGACCTGCCGCCGGGGCTGCCGGTGAGCCGCGTGGTCGACCCGCTGCAGGCCCGCACCATGGCCCAGTATGTGATCGCCTGCGCACTGCATTTCAGCCGCGATCTGCCGCTGTATGCGGCCCAGCAGGCGCGCGCCGAGTGGCGCCGCCACCCGGTGCGGTCGCCCGAGCGCTGCCGGGTCGGCATCCTGGGCCAGGGGGCGGTGGCCCAGGCGGTAGCGGCCGCCTTTGTGCCGCTGGGCTACCCGGTGACCTTGTGGGGCCGCCAGGCCAAGCAGTTCGCCGGCCTGCAAAGCCTGGCCGGCGCTGGCGCGCTGCCGCAGCTGCTGGCCCAGAGCGATCTGCTGGTCTGCACCCTGCCGCTGACCCCGGCGACGCAGGGCCTGCTGAACCGCGAGCGCCTGGCCCAGCTGCCGCGTGGTGCGGTGCTGATCAATGTCGGCCGCGGCGGCCATCTGGTCGAGGCCGATCTGCTGGCCCTGCTGGACGAGGGACATCTGGCCGGCGCCGCGCTCGATGTGTTCGAGCGCGAGCCGCTGCCGGCCGAGTCCCGGCTCTGGCACCACCCCCGGGTGCTGGCCACACCGCATATCGCCGGCGAGGCGCGCGAGGCCGTGGTGGCCGAGCAGTGTCTCGAGGCGCTGCGCGCGGTGCGCGCCGGGCGGCGGCCCGAGTGGGCGGTGGACCGGGCGGCGGGCTACTGAGCCGCCCAGCGCCCCGCCGACCCCCTAGCTCCAATGGGAGTGGCCGCGCGCCTGCGCTGGCCTTAGGCTTGTTCCAAGATCCTCAATGAGGGGTCTCGGAGACAGGCCTGACGCTGTCGAACAAGCCATACGGAGGCGGGCCGTCCATGGGAAATCAGCAGACCGGCATTGAGATGCTGCCCTTGTTGGCCCTGCTGTCATTGCTCCTCTTGGTTTTGCTGGGCCTGTGCTACTGGATGGCCATGCGGGGGCGTGCTCAACGCCGTGCGCGCGAGCAGGCGCAGCAGGCCGCCCACGATGTGCTGGTGCAGGGAGTGCAAGGCCTGCTGCTGCAGCTGCAGTCGATCGCCGAGGGCTTTCCGAGCCAGGACCCTGCGCGCCTGGCGCTGGAGCGGCTGCTGGACCGCGCCGATGCGCTGCTGCTGGCCGATCGCGAGGCGTTGGCCGGTCGCGATGGGCGGGGCTAGGCGGGCCTATTCAGCAGGCGGCCGACAATGCCTGCCGCGTTGTCGGCGCGGCGCGGCGCTCGTCGCCGATCAGCCCGCGCTGCAGCGCGGCCGCCAGGGCGTGGGTGCGGCTGCTGGCATCGAGCTTGTCCAGCACCGCCTTGACATGGGACTTGACCGTGCCCAGTGCGATGTCCAGGCGCAGGGCGATCGATTTGTTGTCCAGCCCTTCGCCGAGCAGCAGCAGCACATCCATCTCGCGCGCCGTCAGCGCGGTCTGGGCCATGCTTTCCGCCATGCTGGCGGCGGCCGCCGCGCACAGCACGCGCTGGCCTTGGTGGACGCCGCGCACCGCCTCGCGCAACTCCTGCAGGCTGCAGTCGGCGCCCAGATAGCCTTGCACGCCATGCTCCAGCGCCTGCCGGACCTGCCAGCAGCGGGTGGCCTCGGTGACGATCAGGCAGCGCGGCTGGCGCTGGCGCAGCCAGGGCAGGGCCTTGTACTGCCGCATCAGCGCCAGGCCGCAGTGGTAGTCCGCAACCACCATGGACGGCACCGGCTCGTCAGGCGCCGGCAGCTGCCCAGCGCCGAGCGCCGGCAGCTGCCGGACCTGCCAATCGGCATCCAGGGCCGCGGCCAGGCCGGCGGCGGTCAAGGGGGTGCTGTGCAGCACCGCGATATCGGGTTTTGTTGTCGTGAGCATCTGACCTCCGCTTCCGGCAAGCGTGCCGGTATCGGCCTCTATCATCGGCAAACGGGGTGACGGCAACCACCCCCGGCGGGGTGTATCGCGACTACCCGAAAGAGTAGTCGGCAGGGACTCGGGCGGGCCCTGCCACAGCAATGACACAGCAGTTAAAGTGACGCCCGGCCAGCGCAGCAACACGGGGATATGTAGCGACAGTGGGAGCGATAGTGCAGCACACAGATCGGCCCATCCGGGTCTTGACGGTCGACGATCACCCGCTGCTGCGGGAAGGCATTGCTGCGGTCGTCAAACGCCAGCCCGATATGCAGATCGTCGGCGAGGCCGGTAACGGCCTGGAGGCGCTGGCGCAGTTCCGGCAGCTGCAGCCCGACATCACGCTGATGGATGTGCAGATGCCGGAGATGGACGGGGTACAGGCGATCACCGCGATCCGTGCCGAGTTTGCGCAGGCCCGCATCCTTGTGCTGACCACCTACAAGGGCGATGCCCAGTCCTGGCGCGCGCTGAGGGCCGGCGCGCTGGGCTATCTGCTGAAGAGCTCGCTGCGCACCGATCTGCTGGCGGCCATCCGCGCCGTTCATGCCGGCGGGCGCTGGATCCCGGCCGAGATCGCCGTCGAGCTGGCCAGTCATGCCGGCGATGAGCCGCTGACCGAGCGCGAGATCGAGGTGCTGCAGCGCATTGCCGCCGGCAATTCCAACCGCGAGGTCGGCGCCATGCTGTCGGTGTCCGAAGAGACGATCAAGGCGCGCATGAAGAGCATTCTGGTCAAGCTCAGCGCCAAGGACCGCACCCATGCGGTCTCGATCGCGCTCAAGCGCGGGCTGATACGGCTCTGAGTGGCTGCGGCCCGTGGGCCGACTGCCTCCAATGGGCTAGCGAGTGTCAGGCCATCCTGTGGTGGTGGCCGCGTCGAGGCTTTCCTATGCTGGTGAACGAGTCTGCAGCACCGTTTGCAAGACCGCCAATCGCCCACTACCGGAGCTTCTTCGATGAGCAACACCATCAGCACCCAAGACGGCACGCAGATCTACTACAAGGATTGGGGCAGCGGTCAGCCCGTGGTCTTCAGCCACGGCTGGCCGCTGAATGCGGACAGCTGGGAAGCGCAGATGCTGTTCCTGGCCGAGCACGGCTACCGCGTGATCGCGCATGACCGCCGCGGCCACGGCCGGTCCAGCCAGCCCTGGGGCGGCCATGAGATGAACACCTATGCCGATGATCTGGCCACGCTGCTGGACACGCTGGACATCCAGGGCGCGGCGCTGTTCGGCTTCTCGACCGGCGGCGGCGAGGTGGCCCGCTATATCGGCCGCCATGGCACGAAGCGCGTCGCCAAGGCTGGCCTGATCTCGGCCGTGCCGCCCTTGATGCTGAAGACCGAGGCCAACCCCGGTGGATTGCCGATCGAGGTGTTCGACGGCATCCGCGCCGGCGAGCGCGCCAACCGCGCCCAGCTCTACAAGGACATCGCCTCCGGCCCCTTCTATGGTTTCAACCGCCCAGGCGCCCAGCTCTCGCAAGGCCTGGTCGACACCTTCTGGATGCAAGGGATGATGGCCGGCCACAAGGCCACGCTGGACTGCATCAAGGCCTTCTCGGAGACCGACTTCACCGAAGACCTGAAGAAGTTCGACATCCCGACGCTGGTGCTGCATGGTGACGATGACCAGATCGTGCCCATCGCTGCGGCGGCCCTGGCTGCGGCCAAGCTGATCAAGAACGCCAAGCTGGTTGTCTACCCCGGCGCGCCCCATGGTCTGACCGACACGCACAAGGACAAGCTCAACGCCGATCTGCTGGCCTTCCTGAAGAGCTGATCCACCAGCCCCCGTATCTTCTTTATCGTCTGAAAGGACCCTGACATGCCCATCACCGCCACCCCTACGCCCGGCGCCAAGCTGCTGAACCCCACCGACCACGCGCTGATCCTGATCGACTTCCAGTCGCAGATGGCCTTCGCGACCAAGTCCATCGACGCGATCGCGCTGCGCAACAACGCCGCCCTGATCTCCCACGCCGCAGCCGGCTTCAAGGTGCCCACCATCCTGACCACGGTGGCCGAGAAGAGCTTCTCGGGCCCGATGTTCGACGAGATCACCGCCGCCTTCCCGGGCCAGGCCCTGCTGGACCGCACCTCGATGAACACCTGGGAAGACGCCGCCGTCATCAAGCAGGTCAATGTGATCGGCAAGAGCCGCCTGGTGTTTGCCGGCCTGTGGACCTCGGTCTGCATCGTCGGGCCCACGCTGTCGGCGCTGGACCAGGGTTACGAGGTCTATGTGATCACCGATGCCTGCGGCGACGTCTCGGACGAGGCGCACGAGCGCGCGGTCGAGCGCATGGTGCAGGCCGGCGTGCGCCCGATGACCGCACTGCAATACATGCTGGAGTTGCAGCGCGACTGGGCTCGCAGCGAGACTTACGAGCTGACCACCGGCATCGCCAAGAAGTTCGGCGGCGCCTATGGCCTGGGCATCATCTATGCCAAGTCCATGTTCGGCGCGCACGAAGGCTGATCTGAAGGACATGCCCATGAAGCCTTACCTCTTGTCCCTGGCCATCGGCCTGCTGGTCGGCGTGATCTACGCGCTGTTCAATGTGCGCTCGCCGGCGCCGCCGGTGATCGCGCTGGTGGGGCTTCTGGGCATTCTGGTCGGCGAGCAGCTGCCGCCGCTGGTGAAGAAGTTGATGCAGACCGAGGCCGCGCCGGTCTCCTGGCTGCATCATCAGGTCAAGCCGCATATGTTCGGCGAGCTGCCCAAGTGCGCCGAGAAGTCCGCCGTCCAGGAGTCCAGGCATGTCTGAAACCGCCGATCTGATCCTGCATCGCGGCCAGTTCACGACGCTGAACCGGGCCCAGCCTACGGCCTCGGCGGTGGCCATCAAGGACGGCCGCTTCCTGCGCGTCGGCGATGAGCGGGCCGTGATGGCCCTGGCCGGGCCGATGACCAAGATCATCGATGTGGGCGGCCGCCGCGTGCTGCCGGGCCTGATCGACAACCATATCCACATCATCCGCGGCGGCCTGAACTTCAATCTGGAACTGCGCTGGGACGGCGTGAAGAGCCTGGCCGATGCGATGGCCATGCTCAAGCGCCAGGTCGACATCACGCCGGCGCCGCAATGGGTGCGCGTGGTCGGCGGCTTCACCGAGCACCAGTTCGCCGAGAAGCGCCTGCCGACCCTGGAGGAGCTGAACGCGGTGGCGCCCGACACCCCGGTCTTCATCCTGCATCTCTACGACCGCGCGCTGCTCAACGGCGCCGCGCTGCGCGCCGTCGGCTACACCCGCGACACGCCCGAGCCACCCGGCGGGCAGATCCTGCGCGACAGCGCCGGCAACCCGACCGGCCTGCTCTTGGCCAAGCCGAATGCGTCCATCCTCTACGCCACGCTGGCCAAGGGGCCGAAGCTGCCCGTCGAATACCAGCTGAACTCGACCCGCCACTTCATGCGCGAGCTCAACCGCCTGGGCGTGACCGGCGCCATCGATGCCGGCGGCGGCTTCCAGAACTATCCCGACGACTACCAGGTGATCCAGCAACTGGCCGATGCCGGCCAGCTCACCATTCGCCTGGCCTACAACCTGTTCACGCAAAAGCCCAAGCAGGAGAAAGCCGACTTCCTGAACTGGACCGCCAGCTCCAGCTACAAGCAGGGCGACGACTACTTCCGCCACAACGGCGCCGGCGAGATGCTGGTGTTCTCGGCCGCCGACTTCGAGGACTTCCGCCAGCCGCGCCCGGAGATGGGGCCGGAGATGGAGGACGACCTCGACGGCGTGGTTCGCATCCTGGCGCAGAACCGCTGGCCCTGGCGCATGCATTCGACCTATGACGAGACCATCAGCCGCGCGCTCGATGTGTTCGAGCGAGTCAATCGGGACGTGCCGCTGGCCGGGCTGAACTGGTTCTTCGACCATGCCGAGACGATCTCCGAACGCTCGATGGACCGCATCGCGGCGCTGGGCGGCGGCGTCGCGGTGCAGCACCGCATGGCCTACCAGGGCGAGTACTTCGTCGAGCGCTACGGCTCCGGCGCGGCCGAGGCCACACCGCCGGTGGCCAAGATGCTGAGCAAAGGCATGAAGGTCTCGGCCGGCACCGACGCGACCCGCGTCGCTTCCTACAACCCCTGGGTCTCGCTGGCCTGGCTGATCACCGGCAAGACCGTCGGCGGCCTGCAGCTGACGCCGCAGCGCAACTGCCTGGATCGCGAACAGGCGCTGCGGATGTGGACCGAGAACGTCTGCTGGTTCTCCAACGAGGAGGGCAAGAAGGGCCGCATCGAGGAGGGCATGCTGGCCGACCTGCTGGTGCCGGACCGCGACTTCTTCGCTTGCGCCGAGAGCGAGATCATCGACACCACCGCGCTGCTGACCGTGGTCGGCGGCAAGGTGGTCTATGGCGCCGGCCCCTTCGCCTCGGATGACGAGGCCACGCTGCCGCCGGCCATGCCCGACTGGTCGCCGGTGCGCAGCTTCAAGGGCTATGGCGCCTGGGGCGAGCAAGAAGGCAAGCCCTTGCAAGCCGTCATGCAGCAACAGGCCTGCGCCTGCGCCAAGGCTTGCCATGTGCACGGCCACCAGCATGCCAAGTCCTGGGCCGGCAATGCGCCGGTGTCCGATTTCAAGAGTTTCTGGGGTGCGCTGGGTTGCGCCTGCTGGGCGGTGTGAACATGGCAATCAGGATGAATGCGGGCCTGCGCTGGCTGTGCCTGCTGTTGCTGTGCGCTGCCTATCTGCAGGGCGGTCTGGTCAAGCTCTTCGACTTCCCCGGTGCCGTCGGCGAGATGAGGCACTTCGGCTTGCAGCCGGCGCCCTTGTTTGCGGTGGCGGTGATCGTGCTGGAGCTGGGCGCCGCCGCGCTGATCCTGACGGGCCGGCTGCGCTGGCTCGGCGCGTTGGCGCTGGCGGTCTTCACCGCTGCGGCCACCTTCATGGCCAACCGCTACTGGGAAGCGACCGATCATGAACGCTTCATGCTGATGAATGCCTTCTTCGAGCATTGGGGACTGGTCGGCGGCCTCCTGCTGGTGGCCTGGCATGACTGGCAGGACCGTCGTGGTTGAAGCGAGCAAGGCCTCCTCCTCACCATCGTCCTCGGGCAGCTTCGCGCCGCTGCGCCAGCCGGTGTTCGCCGTGCTGTGGGCGGCCACGGTGCTGGGCAATATCGGCAGCTTCATGCGCGATGTCGCCAGCGCCTGGCTGATCACCGATCTGTCGGCCAGCCCGACCGCCGTCGCGCTGATACAGACCGCCGCGACCTTGCCGGTCTTTCTGCTGGCGATACCTGCCGGCGTGCTCTCCGACATCCTCGACCGCCGCCGCTTCCTGATCGGCGTGCAAGTGCTGCTGGGCGCCGTCAGCGCGACCTTGCTGACCCTGTCCTGGCTGGGCCTGCAGTCGGTCGGTTCGCTGATCGCCTTGACCTTTGTCGGCGGCATCGGCGCGGCGCTGATGGGGCCGACCTGGCAGTCCATCGTCCCCGAGCTGGTGCCGCGTTCAGACCTGAGGAATGCGGTGGCGCTGAACTCGCTGGGCGTCAATATCGCGCGCGCGATCGGCCCGGCCGCCGGCGGCCTGATCCTGGCCAGCTTCGGCGCCGCGCTGACCTATGGCGTCGATGTGCTGAGCTATGTCTTCGTGATCGCCGCGCTGCTGTGGTGGCGCCGTCCGGCACCGAGCGAGAGCGCGCTGTCAGAAGATTTTCTTGGTGCCTTCCGCGCCGGCCTGCGCTACACCCGCGCCAGCCCCGAGCTGCATACCGTGCTGCTGCGTGCGGCGGTGTTCTTCCTGTTCGCCAGCGCCGTCTGGGCCTTGCTGCCACTGGTGGCACGGCAGATGCTGGGCGGCACGGCCGGCTTCTACGGTCTGATGCTGGGCGCGGTCGGCGCCGGCGCCATCCTCGGCGCGGTGCTGATGCCGCGCCTGCGCCAGCGTCTCGATGTCGACGGCCTGCTGCTGCTGGCCTCGCTGCTGGCGGCCGCCGTGATGGCGGCCCTGGTGGCCGCGCCGCCGCGCTGGGCCGCCGTCGTGCTGATGCTGCTGCTCGGCCTGGGCTGGATCATCGCGCTGACCACGCTGAACGGTGTGGCCCAGGCCATCCTGCCGAACTGGGTGCGCGGCCGCGGCCTGGCGGTCTATCTGACCGTGTTCAACGGCGCGATGGCGGCCGGCAGCCTGGGCTGGGGCCTGATCGCGCAGCAGATCGGCGTGCCGGCCACGCTGGCGGCCGGCGCCACAGGTCTGACCGTGGTCGCGCTGATCTTCCACCGGCTCAAGCTGCCCGCCGGCGAGGCCGATCTGCAGCCCGCCAATCATTGGCCCGAGCCGCTGCTGGCCGAGCCGGTCGCTGATGATCGCGGGCCGGTGATGATTCAGATCGAGTACCGCGTTCGCCGCGAAGACCGCGAGGCCTTCCTGCTCGCGCTCAAGCGCCTGGCCATCGAGCGCCGACGCGACGGTGCCTATGCCTGGGGCATCACCGAGCACACGGCCGAACCGGAGCGGCTGATGGAGTGGTTTCTGGTCGAGTCCTGGGCCGAGCACCTGCGCCAGCACCAGCGCGTCTCGCAGGCCGATGCCGATCTGCAGGGCGAGGCGCTGAAGTTCCATATCGGCCCGGAGCGGCCAGCCGTGCATCACTTCCTGGCGCTGTGAGCCGGACGGCGGATCCCGCATCGAATGGAGGACGGGTTTGCGTCGCGCTCCCCGACGCGGCAGGATGCCGGCATCGCCGCCACAGGAGCCGACCATGCCGGAATCCGACAAGCCCGCCACGCCCAGCCTGGACGAGCGGCTCAAGTCCCTGGGTCTGGTGCTGGGCCTGATCTCGACCGGCCTGGGCGTCTTCGTCGCGGTAAAGACGAATTTCATCGCGACGGTGACCAGCGAGATCGACACCCAGGTCAAGGAGGCCAGAAACCGCTCGACCCTGCTGGAGGCGGAGCTGCGCCAGCTAGAGTTGAAGAACAAGGCTTTCGAGAACTCGGTGCGGCTGGTGGCCGAGTGGCAGGTGCTGACCGCCAACGACTTCGCCCGTGGCATGGACGACGGCCTGCTGAACCTGGTCTGGCTGGACGATCAGCAGGAGCAGCAGATGCGCGACGCCGCCAAGGCCTGGAAGGCCCACTATCACCTGATGAGCCGGGCGGCCGATCAGAGCCTGCTGCTGCGCCAGGTCGTCTGCCTGCGCCTGATGAATGTCGGCAACACCCCGGCCACCGAGCTGCGCTTGCTGGCTCATCAGCGCGATTTCGATGCGCAGCGCGGCGGCCAGGGTGGGCTCTACAGTGCGATGACGGCCAGCTTCCAGGGCGAGCCCAAGCCCCATGGCCTGGGTCAGCTGATGGAGCCGGCCCAGCAGTCGCAGCGCCTGAGCAACGAGATCCTGATCCCCGTGGCCCATGTGGTGGGAAGCCAGCGTTATGTCGGTCGGCTGATCCTGCCGGTGCGCCTGCTCTGGAAGGATCCGCGTCAGCAGCGCGAAGGCCAGATGGAGATACGGATCGATGATCCGCGGCTGGCCAACAAGCTCAGGAGCGGGGACCTGGGCCAGACCTCGAAATGAGGGCGCCGCCGCTGTTCAGCCGGCGTTGATACGCAGCCAGGTCGTCTTCAGCTCGGTGTACTTATCGAAGGCGTGCAGCGACTTGTCGCGGCCATTGCCGCTTTGCTTGTAGCCGCCGAAGGGCACGGTGATGTCGTCTTCGTCGTACTGGTTGACATGCACGGTGCCGGCCTTCAGCGCGCGGGCGACGCGGTGGGCGCGGTCGATGTGCGAGCTCCAGACGCTGGCCTGCAGGCCGTAGGCGCTGGCATTGGCCTGGGCCACAGCATCGGCCTCGTCCTTGAAGCGCAGCACGCTCATCACCGGGCCGAAGATCTCCTCGCGGGCGATCTTCATCTGGTTGGTGGCGCCGTCGAACACGGTGGGCTCGACATAGAAGCCGCCGCTGTCGCTGCGCGCCTGGCGGCCGCCGACGATGGCGCGGGCCCCTTCCGATGTGCCGGACTCGATATAGCCCAGCACGGTCTTCAGCTGCGTCTCGTCGACGATGGCGCCCATCACGGTGCTGACGTCCAGCGGGTCGCCGGGCTGGTATCTGGGCGCTTGTGCCGCGACCAGCTCGACGAATTGATCGGCGATGCTCTCATGCACCAGCACGCGCGAGGGCGCATTGCAGCTCTCGCCCTGGTTGAAGAACATCGCGCCGGCCACGGTCTTGGCGGCGCGGGCGATGTCGTCGAAATCGGGGAAGACGATGAAGGCCGACTTGCCGCCCAGCTCGTTGTAGACCCGCTTCAGGTTCGAGCGGCCGGCGTACTCCAGCATCTTGCGGCCGACCCGGGTCGAGCCGGTAAAGCCCACAGCGTCGACCTCCATATGCAGGGCCAGCGCCTCGCCGGCCTCATGGCCGTAGCCGGGCACGACGTTGAGCACCCCCTCGGGCAGGCCGGCGGCCAGCGCGAGCTCGGCCAGGCGCAGCGCGGTCAGCGGCGACTTTTCGCTGGGCTTGAGCACCACCGAATTGCCGGCCGCCAAGGCCGGCCCCAGCTTCCAGGCCGCCATGATCATCGGGTAGTTCCAGGGCACGATGGCACCGACCACGCCCATGGCCTCGCGCTGTATCAGCGCCAGCGCATTCGGCCCGGTCGGCGCGATCTCGTCGTAGACCTTGTCGATGGCCTCGGCATACCAGGCGATGCAGCGCGCGGCGGCCGGCACATCGACCGTCAGCGCGTACTGGATCGGTTTGCCCATGTCCAGCGTCTCCAGCAGGGCCAGCTCGTCGCGGGCCGCCAGGATCGCATCGGCGAAGCGCAAGAGCACCTTTTTGCGCGCGGCCGGCGGCCGGGCGGACCAGCGGCCATCATCGAAGGCGGCGCGGGCGCTGGCGACGGCGGCGGCTATATCGGCCGCCTGGCCGCGCGCGATGGCGCCCAGCAGCCGGCCGTCGATCGGCGAATGCTTGGCGAAGGTCTCGCCGCTGGCGCTGGCGACGCGCTGGCCGGCGATGAAGGCGCGGCCGTCGGCCTGCAGGCTGGCGGCACGGGCGTGCCAGTCGGTGCGGGAAGTCTGAGTCATGGTGTTGGGCCTGGGGCTGTGCGACAGCCGACATCATGGCCTATTCGTCGGCCGCTGTTTGCTGCATGCGGGACAGATGTTCGATCACGCGCTGGGCATAGGCCGCACCCTCGGCGCCCAGCTGCTCCAGCGGCAGGGCCGGCGCGAACAGCCGGGCGGCCAGCGCGGCGGCCGTGCTGCCGGCGATCTCGACAGGCTCGGCCGAGTCCGGCAGGCCCTGGGCCCGCAGCCAGGGGCGCCGCAGGTCACGGGCCAGCGCCTGGGCGGCCGCTGGTTCGCTGGCCTGCAGGACCCGCAGGCGTTCGGCCACGGCCTCGGCCAGCTCGGGGTAGAAGCTCACCGTGTAGGCATCGGGCGGCTCGGGGCTGACCTGGAACAGATAGGCCGCCTGCAAGGCCTGCGCATAGTGCTGGCGCGCCGCATCGAGCTCGCCGCCCTGCAGCTCGACATCGCCCAGCGCGCGCTGCAGCAGGGCCACGACCTCGGGATCCTGCTCGCGTTCGGCCAGGCGCAGCGCCTGCTCGCACAAAGGCCGGGCCAGCGCCGGCTGGCCGCGCTGGATCTGCATATCGGCCAGGTGGTAGAGCACCCAGGCCTGGGTCCACTCGTCGCCGATCTCGACAAACAGGGCCAATGCGTCGCGGTAGCGGGTCTCGGCGGCGGCGAAATCCTGCCGGCCGAAGCGCGCCGCCTCGGCCAGGAAGACGCTGCTGAGACCGCGCACGACGCAGGCATCGGGCTTGTCGCCGTCGGGCGGCGCAGCGTCGAGCTGGGCGCGCCGGCGGATCTCGCCCAGCGTGGCCTCGACGTCCGGCCAGAAGCCCTGGCTGCGCTCGACCGTCTCCTTGGGATAGGCCAGCTTGAAGCGGCGCAACAGGTCCAGCCCCTCGAGCAGCTGGTTGATGCGCTCGCCGCTCTGCGCCTGCAGCAGCGCGCCGCTGCCGGCCTCGGGCGCGGACAGGCTCAGCCGGTGGGCCCATTCATTGAGCAACTGGTCGCAGAAGTCGAAGCCCTCGTCGGTGAAGCAGCTCCACCACCAGAACGCGGTCAGCCAGACACGCAGAAAGGCCATCGTCGCGTCGCGGCTGTAGCCGGCCTGGGCGAAGTGGTAGAGCCAGTTGTCCTGCGATTCGCGCCAGTCGGGGTTCTCGTAGCGGTACAGGCCCAGGTAGTGGCTGCGTTTCTGGTACTGCTCCTCGATGGCTTTCAGCTGGGCCAGGTAGTAGTAGGCGGCGCGGGTGTTCAGCAGCTGCAGCCGCTCCGTCGGCAGCTTGCCGCGCAGGTATTCGGCGATCACCCGGTGCATCGTGTAGCGCGGCTCGCCGCCGGGTCGGGCCGCCGCGCGCCGCTCCAGCATGCCGGCCTGGACCAGCTGGCGCAGCAGCACCGGCCTGACCTCGGCGACGCTCAGCGCCAGCGATTCGTCGAACCAGATCGGATCGGGCCGCAGCACCGCCAGCGCCGTGACCGCCTCGCGCAGCTGCTGGGCGTCGGTGGGCTCGCCGTTGAGCAGGCCCGAGCTGCCCAGCTGGCTGTAGCCGGCCTCGACCACCTCGGCCAGGCTGAAGCTGGCGTTCTCGGCAAACTCCATCGGTTTCTTGGCCGCGAACATGCGGCGTATATCGCTCAGCGAGGCCAGCAGATCCTGCACCGGCCGGCTCTCATCCTCGTTGTTGCGCAGCATGCGGCCCAGCAGCACCAGGGCCAGCGGCAGGCCGTCGACCCGGTCTGCCAGCATGCGCAGGGCCTCGGGCTCGGCCTCGGCGGCCTGCGGCGCCAGCGCGCGCAGCAGGCGCAGGCTCTCGTCCAGCGCCAGCTTGGGCACCACATGGACCTGGGCCCGGGGGTTCAGATCGCGCGCGACCCCGCGCTTGCGCGAAGTCAGCACCCGCGTGATGTGGGGGCCGGCCAGCATGAAGTACTGGCCCTCGGCCGAGGTCCAGACATCGTCAACGACCAGCAGCACCCGGCGCTCGCCGATACGGGCCGCGATCGCGCGGCCCAGCTCGCCATCGTTCTTGCGCTTGGCGATCGTGGCCTCATCCAGGCCGACGGCTTCGGCCCATTTGACCAGCTCGCCATGCACATCGGGCGTCTGGCCCAGATGGGCCCACAGCACGCCGTCGAAGCGGCCGCGCAGCGCCTGGTGGCGTATCAGCTCGGCCGCCACCGTGGTCTTGCCGATGCCGGGCAGGAACTCGAAGGCGAAGTCCTGCTGGCCGGCCTCGATGCCCGCCAGCACGGCGGCCACCAGCTCACTGCGGCCGACGATGGCGTGCTGGGGCAGGCGCAGCTCGGGTTCGGGAATCGCATGCGACGCGTCGCGCGCGGGCTGGCCCAGGTTCAGCGCACCCAGGCTGGCGATCTGGATCAGGTTCTCGATGCGATCGGCCGAGGTGTCGCCGCTCATGGCTTGTCGGACCCGCGCCCGATGTTCAGGGTCTGGACCGAACCGGCGTTGACGACGCTGCCTATGCTGTCGGCCCGCACATTGAACTGCTGGGCCGGGCCGGTCGCAGCCAGACCCTGCAGCAGCTCGGCCAGCTCGCGTGCGAAGGCGGGGTCCCGCTCCAGCGCGTCGCGCAGCAGCTTTTGCACCACCATCTGGTTGAGTGGGTCCTGCGGCGCGGCCTGCAGATCCTGCAACTGCTTGTGCTCGACCGGCGCGGCGGCGAAGCGGGCCTTCAGCTTGTCGAACAGCTTGCCGCCCTGATCCAGAGCGGCCTGACCGGCGCCCTCGGCGAACTTGCCGGCGGCCTTGGCCAGATAGGGGGCGAGGGCGGCGATGACGCCGGCGGCGATGGCGGCGGGGTCCATGGCTCAGCCCCCGGCCCGGAAGGCATAGGAACGCTCGGGCCGGCAGACATCGATCTGATACTCGCTCATGAACTCCTCGCGGCCGCGGCGCTGTGCCTCGCGGTGCTCGGGATGCTCGCGCCAGGCCCGCAGCGTGTCGGCATCGGCGAATTCGACCAGGGTCAGCGTTTCGCCATCGGCGGCCGCGAAGTCCTTGTAGGAGAGAAAGCCCGGCATCGTGCTGGCCACCTCATACATCCGCTGCCCCAGCGGCTCCAGCGCGGCCATATCGGCATCGGCGCGCAGCCGTGAACGGAACACCACCACCAGTTTCTCGGTCGCAGTCATCATCATGGCGCACTCCTCGGAGAAGGCGCGGCCAGTCTACTGCGCACGGCGGCGCCCTACATCCCCCCAGCTTTCGAGCCTCAGAGCCAGCCGCGCCGGCTCACATCGTCCAGGGTCAGGTCCAGGCAGCGCCGAATCAGGCCCAGCATCTCGTCGATCTGTGCCAGCGTCGTCACCAGCGGCGGCGCGACGATCATGCGGTCGCCGACCGCGCGCATGATCAGGCCGTTGCCGAAGCAGTGGGCCCGGCAAAGCATGCCCACGCCGAGCTCGGGCGCGAAGGTCTGCAGCGTGGTCTTGTTCCTGACCAGCTGCAGCGCGCCCATCAGGCCGCAGCTCTGCGCCTCACCAACCAGCGGGTGCTGCTCGGCCAGCTTGGCAAACTGCGCGGCCAGATAGGGGCCCGTGCTGGCCTGCACATGCTTGACCAGATGGAGCTGGCGCAGCAGCCGGATATTGGCCACCGCCACCGCGCAGGCGGTCGGATGGCCCGAGTAGGTGAAGCCATGCTCGAACTCGCCGCCCTGCTCGATCAGCACCCGCGCGATCCGCTCGCCCACCATCACGCCGCCCAGCGGGATATAGCCCGAGGTCACGCCCTTGGCGAAGGTCATCAGATCGGGCCTGAAACCCTGGGTCTCGCAGCCGAACCAGGCGCCGGTGCGACCGAAGCCGCAGATCACCTCGTCGCTGACCAGCAGCACGCCGTATTGGTCGCAGATGCGCTGGATCTCGGGCCAGTAGCTGGCCGGCGGCACGATCACGCCGCCCGCGCCCTGGACCGGCTCGCCGATGAAGGCGGCGACGTTCTCCGGGCCGAGTTCGAGCAGCTTGGCCTCCAGCCAGCGCGCGGCGCTCAGGCCGAAATCCTCGCGGCTTTGCTCGCGGCCCAGCGCGAACCAGTGCGGCTGCTCGATGTGCGCGATGCCCGGTATCGGCAGCCCGCCCTGGGCATGCATGCCGCTCATGCCGCCCAGCGAGGCGCCGGCCATCGTCGAGCCGTGATAGCCGTTGATGCGGCCGATCACGGTCTGGCGCTGCGGCTGGCCCAGGATGTCCCAGTAGCGGCGCACCATGCGCAGCACCGTGTCATTGCCTTCCGAGCCCGAGCCGGTGAAGAACACATGCTGGAACTGTGGTGGCGTGACCTCGGCCAGCAGCTCGGCCAGCTCGATGGCGGGCGGCGTCGCCGTCTGGAAGAAGGCGTTGTAGAAGGGCAGCTCCTTCATCTGGCGCGCTGCGGCATCGATCAGCGACTGCTGGCCGTAGCCGACATTGACGCACCACAGCCCGCTCATCGCGTCGAGGATCTTGTGGCCCTCGCTGTCCCACAGATAAATGTTGTCGGCCCGCTCGATGATGCGCGAGCCCTTGGCGGCCAGGCCCTTGAAGTCGGTGAAGGGGTGGAGGAAATGCGCGGCGTCGGCGCGCTGCCATTCGCCGGTGCTGCGGCGCTCGATCAGCGCGGCTTGTGGATGGATCTGGCTCATCGCGGGTCCTCCTCAGACATGCAGCAGCAGGTGTTCGCGCTCCCAGGGCGAGATCACCTTCATGAACTCGGCGTACTCGATCTCCTTGATCTCCGAGTAGACGGTGATGAAGGACTCGCCGAGCACGGCGGCCAGCTCCTTGTCTGCGCGCAGCAGGGCCAGCGCCTCGCCCAGGCTGCGCGGCAACTGGTAGTCGCCCAGATAGGCATCGCCCTTGCATTCGGCGGTCGGCTCGATGCGGTTCTTGATGCCCAGATAGCCGCAGGCCAGGGTCGCGGCATGAGCCACATAGGGGTTGGCATCGGCGCCGATCACGCGGTTCTCGACGCGCCGCGCGGCCGGCGGCGCCAACGGTGCGCGGATGCCGACGGTGCGGTTGTCAGTGCCCCACTGGATATTGATCGGCGCGGCGGTGTGACGGGCCAGGCGGCGGTAGCTGTTGACATAGGGGGCGAACAGCGCCATTGCGGCCGGGATGTGTTTTTGCAGGCCGCCGATGTACCAGAAGAACTCGCGGCTGGGCGTGCCGTCCTCGTTGCTGAACAGATTGCGGCCGCTGCGCTTGTCGACCAGGCTCTGATGCACATGCATCGCGCTGCCCGGCTCGCCGGCGATGGGCTTGGCCATGAAGGTGGCGAACATATCGTGGCGCAGCGCCGCCTCACGCACCGTGCGTTTGAAGAAGAAGACCTCGTCGGCCAGGCCCAGCGGATGGCCGTGAAAGAAGTTGATCTCCATCTGGCCGGCGCCGATCTCATGGATCAGGGTGTCGACATTGAGTTGCATCTTCTCGCAGTAGTCGTAGACATCCTCGAACAGCGGGTCGAACTCGTTGACCGCGTCGATCGAGTAGGCCTGGCGCGAGGTTTCGGCGCGGCCGCTGCGGCCCACCGGCGGTTTCAGCGGCATGTCGGGATCGCTGTTGCGAGCCACCAGATAGAACTCCAGCTCGGGCGCGACCACCGGCTCCCAGCCCTCGTCGTCGAACAGGCCGCAGACCCTGCGCAGCACCGAGCGCGGCGCGAAGGGCACGAGCTGGCCGTGGCGGTCGAAGCAGTCGTGGATGATTTGCGCGGTCGGGTCGCTGGCCCAGGGCACGAGACGGGCGGTGGTGGGGTCGGCGCGCAGATGCATGTCCCGGTCGTTCGGGCTGATCACATCGTAGTACGGACCTTCCTCGGGGAACTCGCCGGTGACACCCATTGCGACCACGGCCTCGGGCAGGCGCATGCCGCGATCCTCGGTGAACTTCTCGCGCGGCAGGATCTTGCCGCGCGCCACGCCGGTCAGATCGGGCACCAGGCACTCGATCTCGGTGACCCCGTGCTCGCGGAACCATTGCTCCAGCTCGCTGAATGTGAACTTGTCTCGTACCACCATGCTGCACCTCCTCGGTTGATGGGATCGGATGTCCGGCGGGCGGGGCTCCTAGGTCCGCCAGTTACTGACTTTGTTGCCTTGGTAATCGCGACAGGCTTGTCCGAAGGCCTGCAGCAGACGTTGGGAAATCGGGTTGCTGTGCGCCAGCCACTCCGGATGCCATTGCACGCACAGCGAGAAACCCGGCGCATCGGCCACCGTGAAGGCCTCGACCAGGCCGTCCTCGGCCAGGGCCTCAACGCGCAGGCCCGGCGCCAGGCGCTTGATGCCCTGGCCATGCAGCGAGTTGACCTCGATGGGCGCGCTCGAACCCAGGATCGCGGCCAGCTGGCCGCCGGGCAGGACCTGGACCGGGTGGGCGCTGGCGTACTGGATCTCGGGCGGCTGGCCCTTGACGGCGCGATGGTCCCGCAGCCCCGGCTGCTCTTGCACGGCCTGGTGCAGGCTGCCGCCCAGCGCCACATTGGCCTCCTGGAAACCGCGGCAGATGCCCAGCAGCGGCAGACCCAGGGCCAGGGCCTTGGGGATCAGCGGCAGGGTCCAGGCATCGCGCAGCGGATCCAGCGGCAGGCTCTGGTCGTGCACGGTCTCGCCGAAATGGCTGGGGTGGACATTGCTCTGCGAGCCGGTCAGCAGCAGGCCGTCGGCCAGGGCCAGCAGCTCGTCCAGCTCGTCGGGCGTGCTGGCCGGCACGATCAGCGGCAGGCAGCCGGCCAGGCGCACCGCGTCGATGTATTTCTTGCCGGCCATCTGGAAGGGATGCTCGCCCATCATGCGGTTGCAGGCCGGCACCAGCACCACGGGCTTACGGGAAGACAAGGTCATAAACGCAAAGGGCCACCGAAGTGACCCCATCATGCCTGTGTTTCAGGCGGCCCGTTTCAAGGCGCCGCGCAAGGTGTCGACGATCTGGTCGATATGGCTGCGCTCGATGATCAGCGGCGGCGACAGCGCGATGGTGTCGCCGGTCGTGCGTATCAGCAGGCCCTTCTCATAGCAGTCCAGGAAGATGTTGAAGGCGCGCTTGGCCGGCTCGCCCGGCAGGGGCGCCAGCTCGATGCCGCCGACCAGGCCGATATTGCGGATGTCGATCACGTGGGGCTCGTTCCTCAGCGCATGCAGGCTCTCGGCGAAATAGCCCTGCAGCTCGGCCGCACGGGTCAGCAGGCCCTCGTCGGCATAGGTGTTCAGCGTGCCCAGCGCGGCGGCGCAGGCCAGCGGATGGGCCGAGTAGGTGTAGCCGTGGAAGAACTCGATCAGGTGCTCGGGCCCGTTCATGAAGGCATCGTGGATGCCTTGCTTGGCGAACACCGCGCCCATCGGCACGCAGCCATTGGTCAGGCCCTTGGCCACCGTCATCAGGTCCGGTGTGACGCCGAAGGTCTGGGCGCCAAAGGGGTTGCCGGTGCGGCCGAAGCCAGTGATGACCTCGTCGAAGATCAAGAGGATGCCGTGTTTGTCGCAGATCTCGCGCAGGCGCTGCAGATAGCCTTGCGGCGGGATCAGCACCCCGGTGGAGCCGGCGACCGGCTCGACGATGACGGCGGCGATGGTGCTGGCATCGTGCAGCGCGATCAGGCGCTCCAGATCGTCGGCGAACTCGGCGCCATGGGCCGGTTGGCCCAGCGAGAAGGCATTGCGCGCATGGTCATGGGTGTGGCGGATATGGTCGACGCCGCTGAGCAGGGTGCCGAACATCTTGCGGTTGGCCACCATGCCGCCGACCGAGATGCCGCCGAAATTGACGCCGTGATAGCCGCGCTCGCGGCCGATCAAGCGGGTGCGCGCGCCCTCGCCACGCACGCGGTGGTAGGCAATGGCCATCTTCAGCGCGGTCTCGACCGACTCCGAACCCGAGTTCGTGAAGAAGACCTTGTTGAGCCCGGCCGGTGTCAGCGCGGCCAGGCGCTCGGCCAGTTCGAAGGCCTTGGGATGGGCCATCTGGAAGGGCGGGGCGAAGTCCAGCTCGGCCGCCTGCTGCTGGATGGCCTGGACGATCTTGGGTCGGTTGTGGCCGGCGTTGACGCACCACAGGCCGGCAATGCCGTCCAGGATCTGGCGGCCCTTGTCGTCCGTGAAATACATACCGTCGGCACGGGTCAGCAGGCGCGGCGCCTTCTTGAACTGGCGGTTCGCGGTGAACGGCATCCAGTAGGCGTCCATCGCGGGATGGGGGGTGTGGTCAGACATGGCAGGGCTCCTTGAATGCCGACCAGTCTAGACAGGGATGCGCGCAATATGCAGGCGCAATGGCCTGGCGTTAACCCGTGTTTTTGCATCTTCGTGCGATCATCTGCCAATCAAACCGCAGGAAATTCGAACGATGGGCTCAGAAGTGCAACTGGATGCGATTGACCGTGCCATCCTCAGGGAGCTGCAGCAGGATGGCCGGCGCTCCAATGTGGAGCTGGCGCAGCGGGTGCACCTGTCGCCGTCGGCCTGTCTGCGCCGGGTCAAACAGCTGGAGGACGCGGGAGTGATTGCCGGCTATGTGGCCCTGGTCAACCCGAAGGCGGTGGGCAAGCCCGGCACCAGCTACACCATCATCAATCTGGAGCGCATGACGCCGCAGGCGCTGGGTGCCTTCGAGCAGGCGGTGCGCGATGTGCCGGAGATCCTCGACTGCTTCTATGTGGCCGGCACGAATGACTATCTCTTGCGCTTTGCCTACAAGGATGCCGAAGATCTGGAGCGCCTGCACAGCGATGTGCTGATGCATCTGCCCGGGGTGGCGCGCTCGAACTCGATGCTGGTGCTGCGAACCGTCAAGAAGACGACGGCGTTCGAACTCTAGCGGGCACGGCGCCCGGTCGAACTGCCCAGTCGATCAGGCGCCCAGCAGGGCCAGCAGCGAGGTGGCGCCAAACAGGGCCAGCAGCGCAGCAAAAGCATAGGTCTCGATGCGGCCGCTGGACGCGCTGGCGGAATCGGCCAGCAGATAGGCGTTGTTCTGGCTCAGCGAAATATTAGCGTTGGTCATGATTTGAGTCTCCGTTGCCATTCAAATGAATGACTTCGGGAGCGATTCTGGCATGACTAAGTGAAAACCCTGTGAAAAACCTAAGGGTTTTCGCTAGTAAACACCGGTTTCCGGGTCCGCAGCAGGGGCAGCAACTGGATCGCCAACATGCTGGCCAGGATCAGGCCGCAGCCCAGCAGGCCGGCCTCGCCCAGCCGGTCGCCCATCAGCAGATAGCCGAACAGCGCCGCGAACAAGGTCTCGGAGGACAGGATGATGGCGGCATCGGCCGCATGGGCATAGCGCTGGGCCACCACCTGGGCGGTGAAGGCCACGCCCACCGACAGCACGCCGGTATAGGCAATCGGCAGCGACGCCGCCTGCAGGCCGGCCCAGCTGAGCGGCTCGAACAGCAGGGCCCAGGCCAGCGCCAGCAGACCGCAGACGAGGAACTGCCCGCCCGCCACCAGAAAGGGCGCGTTCATCCGGTCGGCCACCCGGCCGACCAGCAACACATGCAGGGCCCAGGGCAGGGCGGAGGCGATGATCCAGCTGTCTCCCAGACTGACCTGCAGCGTGTGAGCGCCGGACAGCAAAAAGGCGCCCACCAGGCAGGCCAGCGCACCGGGCCAGACCGACCAGTGCGGCAGCTGGCGCAGCAGCAGCCAGCCGAGCACCGGCACCAGAGGCACATACAGCGCCGTCAGGAAGCCGGCATTGGTGACCGTGGTGCTGACGATGCCGATCTGCTGCATCGCCGCGCCCAGCAGCAGCAGGCTGCCCAGGCCAGCTATCTTCAGCCCGTCGACCGGCTGCAGCGCGCGGCTCTGCCGCTGCAGACCCTGCCACTCGCGCCAGGCCAGCGGGGCCACGACCAGGGCGCCGATCAGAAAGCGCACGCCGGTGAAGGCCATAGGCCCGACATCGGCCATGCCATGGCTTTGCGCGACAAAGGCCGAGCCCCAGATCAGGGCGATGAAAACGAGCAGGAGATTGGCTTGGACGCGGGACACAGACGGCGGGCGCAAAAATGAGCAAGGGCGGGATGATAAGTCCCGCCCTTGCGTCTATAGAACGAAGACTAAGGCTTACTCGTCACGGCCACCGAAGATGCCCAGCAGGGCCAGCAGCGACTGGAACACGTTGTAGATGCTCAGGTAGACGCCCAGGGTGGCGGTGATGTAGTTGGTTTCCAGGCCGTCCTGCACACGCTTCAGGTCATACAGGATGAAGGCCGAGAAGATGCCGATCGCCAGCACCGACAGCGTGATCATCAACGCGCTGGACTGAAGGAAGATGTTGGCGATGCCGGCCACCAGCAACATGATCATGCCGATGAAGAGGAACTTGCCCATCGAGCTCAGATCGCGCTTGATCACCGAGGACAGCGAGGCCATGCCCAGGAAGATCGCCCCGGTGCCGGCGAAGGCCGTCATGATCAGGCTGGCGCCATTGGCCAGGCCCAGCACGGTGCCGACCAGGCGCGACAGCATCACGCCCATGAAGAAGGTGAAGGCCAGCAGCATCGGCACGCCGGCGGCCGAGTTCTTGGTCTTCTCGATCGCGTACATGAAGCCGAAGGCGCCGGCCATGAAGACGATCAGGCTGACCATCGGCGACATCGCGCGGGCGATGCCGGTGCTGACGCCCAGCCAGGCGCCCAGCACGGTGGGCACCATGGACAGGGCCAGCAGCCAGTAGGTGTTGCGCAGCACGCGGTTGCGTTCGACGCTGACGGCCGTGCCGCCGGTGGCGGTGGCGTAGTGGTTCAGGTTTTGGTTCATGACAGCTCCTTGGAGTGGGAATGAGAGACGGATTCGGACTTGGCCAGCGCCTGGCGCTTGCTGCGGGCCCGGATGTTCAGGGCTTCGACCGCCAGCGAGAAGCACATCGCAGCGTAGATATAGCCCTTGGGAATTTCTTGATCGAAGGCCTCGGCGGTCAGCGCCATGCCCACCATCACGAGGAAGGCCAGGGCCAGCACCTTGACCGAGGGGTGACGGTCGACGAAGTCGCCGATCGGCTTGGCGGCGACCAGCATCACGCCGACCGAGGTCACGACGGCGGCCACCATCACGCCGATCTGGTCGACCATGCCGACCGCGGTGATCACCGAGTCCAGCGAGAACACGATGTCGATGATGGCGATCTGGCCGATGATGGCCCAGAACAGGCGCTGGCCGGCGGCCTTCATCTCGGCCGTTTCGGTGACCGGCGGGCCGTCCTGCTCATGTGCCTCGACCTCGACAAAGATCTCGTGCGAGGCCTTGTAGAGCAGGAACAGGCCACCGAACAGCAGCACCAGGTCGCGCCCGCTGATGCCTTGCCCCAGCACCGTGAACAGATCGGCCGTCAGCCCCATCACCCAGCTCAGCGTGAACAGCAAAGCCAGGCGTGACACCATCGCAAAGCCCAGGCCCAGGCGGCGTGCCTTGTCGCGCAGATGCGGCGGCAGGCGGCCGACCAGGATGGAGATGAAGATGATGTTGTCGATGCCCAGGACGATTTCCAGGGCGGTCAGCATCGCGAAGGCGATCCATATATTGGGGTCGAGAAGAAAGTCCATGGCCGGTAGGTCCGATGGCGGCCAGCTTCAGGAGCTGGTCGCGCCGAGTGAGTTCAAGAACGAGAGAAGAGGCAAAGGCGCGGAGAAGCCACGCCTGGGGCGCCGCGCGGGGCGCTCAGGCGTGCAGGGCAGCCGCGCGGGGAGGCCGTTGCGGGCCCTTCAGATAGGGCGGCGGCATCACGGCCGCATTCAAACTTGGCGGGGCCATAGCGGCGCGCTCGTCGGATCGAAGCGGGCGAGGGGCGTCGAACAGCTCGGGGATCTCCAGCGGGCCGTCCATGGGCAGATGCTCGGCGAGCACGCCTGAGGGGGCGTCCTGGCCCTGCAGCTCCAGACTGTCGCAGTGCGCTTGCTGGCCGCTCATCGGCGCCTGCACCTGTCCCGACGCGGGCGCAAGTGCAAGGACGAGCATCACAGCGGTGAGGATGGCAAGAATCCAGCGAGGCATACAGGCGCTAGTGTACTTGCCCGTGACTAGGATTGCAGATAGGCCAGCTCTTCCGCGCTGAAGCCCGCCGCATGGCGGGCCACCAGATTGAAGGGCGGGCGCAGCCGGGGCGCCTCGTACTGGCGGACCAGATCGGGATAGAGGGCCACCGGATCGAGGCCGCGCTCGCGGCACAGCTGGCGATACCAGCGGTTGCCGATCTCGACATGGCCAATCTCGTCGCGCAGGATGATGTCCAGGATCTCGACCGCGCGGCTGTCGCCGGCGCGGGCCAGCTTGGCCTGCAGCGGCGGCGTGGCGTCGAGGCCGCGCGCTTCCAGCGTGCGCGGCACCAGGGCCATGCGGGCCAGCACATCGCCGGCGGTGCGCTCGGCCATGGTCCACAGGCCGTCATGGGCGTCGAAGTCGCCGTACTGCCGGCCGAGGCTTTGCAGATGCTCGTGCAGCAGCGTGAAATGCAGGGCCTCCTCGGCCGCGACCTTGAGCCAGTCCAGATAGAACTCGCGCGGCATGCCGGCAAAGCGCCAGACCGCGTCCAGCGCCAGATTGATGGCGTTGAACTCGATATGGGCGATCGCGTGCAGCAGCGCGGCGCGGCCTTCGGTCGTGAAGGGCGAGCGTTTGGGCACTTGCAGCGTCGGCACCAGCTGCGGGCGCTCGGGACGGCCCGGCAGACCGTCCGGCCGGGTGAATGCCTGGGCCCTGTCCAGCGGAAGGTCGGCCTGGGCAGCGTCATAGAGCGCGCGTGCGGCTGTCGCTTTTTGTGCCGGATCGGCGATACACAAGACCTTCAGGGCACGGCTACGGGCTTCCATTCTTACAATTATCGCTTTGCGCCCAGGAGGGACGAGCGATGGCCATCTATGAGCTGGGCGAGCACAAGCCCGATATTGCCGACTCGGCCTGGGTGGCCGACAGTGCCCAGGTGATAGGCCGGGTCACGTTGGCCGAGGACTGCAGCGTGTGGTTCAACGCCGTCTTGCGCGGCGACAGCGACACGCTGAGCCTAGGCCGGGGCACGAATATCCAGGACGGCTCGGTGCTGCATGCCGACACCGGCTTCCCGCTGCAGCTGGGCGAGAACGTCACCGTCGGCCACCAGGTCATGCTGCATGGCTGCACGGTGGGTGAGAACTCGCTGATCGGCATTGGTGCGGTGGTGCTCAATGGCGCGAAGATCGGCAAGAACTCGCTCGTCGGCGCCGGCGCGCTGGTGACCGAGGGCAAGGAATTCCCGGACGGGGTGCTGATCGTCGGCAGCCCGGCCAAGGTGGTGCGCGAGCTGAGCCCGGCCCAGATCGAAGGTTTAAAAGCCAGCGCCCGCCACTACATAGACAATGCCCGGCGCTATTCGACGGGTTTGAAGAAGATCAAGTGATGAGTGAACTGCATAAATTCCTGTTCGAAGGCCTGCCGGTGCGCGGCATGCTGGTGCGCCTGACCGGCAGCTGGCAGGAGGTGCTCAAGCGCCGCGAGACGGTCGGTGCCCATCCGCCCGAGCTGCGCTCGCTGCTGGGCGAGATGGCGGCCGCCGGCGTGCTGATGCAGTCCAATATCAAGTTCAACGGCGCCCTGGTGCTGCAGGTCTTCGGCGATGGCCCGGTCAAGCTGGCCGTGGCCGAGGTGCAGCCGGATCTGAGCTTCCGCGCCACCGCCAAGCTGGTCGGCGAGGTGCCCGAGGGGGCCAAACTGGAGGCGATGCTGAATGTGCACGGCAAGGGCCGCTGCGCGATCACGCTGGACCCCAAGGACAAATTCCCCGGCCAGCAGCCCTACCAGGGCGTCGTGCCCCTGCATGGCGACCAGCGCGAGCCACTGCAGCAGCTGTCCGAGGTGCTGGAGCACTACATGCTGCAGTCCGAGCAGCTGGACACCAAGCTGGTGCTGGCGGCCAATGACCAGATCGCAGCCGGCCTGCTGATCCAGCGCCTGCCGGTGCAGGGCGAGGGCAATCTGGCCGGCGCGAAGAACGAGGACGATATCGGTCTGTCCGATGCCTACAACCGCATCAGCATCCTGGCCGCGACCCTGACCAGCGAGGAGCTGCTGACCCTGGATGCCGATACGATCTTGCGCCGGCTGTTCTGGGAGGAAACGGTGCGACGCTTCGAGCCGCAGACCCCGAGCTTTGCCTGCAGCTGCTCACGCGAGCGGGTGGGCTCGATGCTGAAGAGCCTGGGACGCGAGGAGATCGACTCGGTGGTGGCCGAGCGCGGCCATGTCGAGGTCGGTTGCGAGTTCTGCGGCCTGCAGTACCACTACGACGCGGTCGATGTGGCCGAGCTCTTCACCGTTGGCCATCAGGCCCAGCCGAGCTCGGGCACCCTGCAGTAAATCGGCTCAGTTCAGGCGCTGGACCCGGTCCAGCGCGCTGGGCGTGATATTGGGCTGGGTGCTCAGATAGCGCTCCAGCGCGTCCACATCCATCACCCCGGTCAGCGCGTTCTTGCCCTCGGTCAGCACGCGAAAGCCATCGCCGCCGCTGGCGATGAAGCTGTTGACGGTGACGCGGTAGCCGGTCTGCGGGTCCAGCGTCTGGCCATTGAGCTTGATGCTCTCGGCCGGCACGCGCGAGCTCAGCGGCTTCTTCGCATCCCAGCTGTAGCTGAAGCCCTTGGAGACCTGCAGGAAGGCGCCGCGCACATCCTCGCTGCGCCATTGCTGCTCCAGCAGGCGGTGGATCTGCGCGCCGGTCAGCGTCATCGTGACCAGATTGTTGTAGAAGGGCTGGACCGCAAAGGCGTCGGCATAGGTGACCTCACCGCTGGCGCTCTTGGTCAGCGCGGCACGCACGCCGCCGGCGTTCATCAGCGCGATCACCGCGCCGCCCTCGTTGGCGCCGGACGTCGCGGCCAGCTGGGCGTCGGCGATCAGCTGGCCCATAGGCATCGCGCCGGCCGGGCTGGCCTCGCGCGAGATGCTGTCGCTGATGCGGCCGACGACGCGCTTGGCCAGCGGCTCGGCCAGCTTCTCGTAGGCGGCGATCAGCTGGGTCTGGGCCGGGTCCTTGGCATAACGCTCGGTGCGCACGATCACATTGTTGGCGCTGGCGCTGATGACGTCGCGGCTCTTCGGGTCGAGCTGCAGATCGATCTCGGTGACGATGGTGCCGTACTTGTCACCGCTGGTCACCAGGCGGCCATCGATATTGCACTGGTAGGCGCGGTGGGTATGGCCGCTGACGACCATGTCGACCGCCTTGTCCAGCTTCTTGACGATGTCGACGATGGGGCCGGAGATGCCGGGGCATTCGTTGTAGTCGCCGGTCGGGAAGCCGCCCTCGTGGATCAGCAGGGCGATCGCCTCGATGCCCTGGGCGCGCAGCTCGGGCACCAGCTTGTTGACGGTCTCGGCCTCGTCATCGAAGCGCAGCCCGGCCACGCCGCTGGGCGTGACGATCTCGGGTGTGCCCTTCAGGGTCAGGCCGATGAAGGCCATAGGCACGCCGTTGAAGCGCTTGATGTGATAGGCCGGCAGCACGGTCTTGCCGGTCCTGGTATCCCAGGTGCTGGCGGCCAGATACTGGAACTTGGCGCCCTTGAACTGGGTCGGGCCCTTGCAGCCATGCTCGGGGTGGCAGCCGCCATACTGCTTGCGCAGCAGCTCGGCGATGCCGCCGTCGAACTCGTGATTGCCGACGGCCGCGACTTCCAGCCCCATCAGGCTCAGCGATTCGATCGTTGGCTCGTCATAGAACAGCGCCGACAACAGCGGGCTGCCGCCGATCAGGTCGCCGGCGGCGACGAAGATGTGGTTGGGATTCTTCTCGAGCAGCTGCCGGGTGGCGGTGGCCACATGCTCGGCGCCGCCAGCCGGCACGGTGATGGTCTTGCTCGGGTCGGCCGGATCTTTGATGCGGATGCCGCTGCTCGGTTTCAGATTGCCGTGGAAGTCATTGATTGCCAGCACCTTGACGGCCACCGGGCCCGTCGGGCTCAGCATCGCGCAGCCCGACAGGAGCAAGGCCGAGGCCAGCAGGGTGAGGGCGGAACTCTTCATCATCGGAACACTCCAGGCAAACGTTTGCAAGCAAGTGCCAAGTGTCGATGGCCGAGCTCGGCAACGTCAAGTGTCGAAACCCGGAGAACCGGCCGATTCCCGTCCTCGCGTGCGCTGCAGGCTGGCGTGCTCGCACTCCGGCACGTCGCAGTCGCGGCAGATCCAGGCCTGCGAGGGCAGGGCGTCCTGGCGTGCCTGCAAGCGGGTGAAGAGGCCCTGGCCGGCCTTGACCTGGGGGGTCAGCAACGGAGTTACGGCCGTCAGCGCGGCCTCCAGCCGATCCTGGCCCTGGCCGGCAATGACGGCCCAGCTCAGCTGGGACCGGATCAGCGCCTGCCGCAGCGCCGCGTCGACCGGGGCCTGCACATGGGCACCGTCGCGCTGCAGGCCGTCGGCTACCCAAGGCAGGTCCAGCGCGGTCAGCAGGGTCAGCGCACAGCGGCGCTGCGCTTCCAGGGCACCGGGCAGCAAGCTGGCGTCGTCGAACAGCAGCCGGCTGTAGACGGCCGTCATCAGCGGCGTGGTGTCGGCGATCACGACATCGTGGGTGATGCGGGCCGCATCGATCAGCTCGAGTTGGACGCGGGCAATCGCCGCCTGCTCGTCGGCGCGCGGCGTGCGCCCGGCGCGCTCGCACCAGTCGCGCAGATATTCGGGGACGAAAGTGCAGCGCAGGCCGGTGTCGGCCGCCAGCCGCAGGGCCAGGTCTTGCGCCAGGCGGCTCTTGCCGGTGCTCTCGGCGCCGACGATGGCAATGCACAGGCCTGCCATCAGGTGACTAGGCCGTGACGGCAGGCCGCAGCTGGCGCTGCCAGGCACGCCAGCCGGCCACCGACATCGGGATGAAGACCGCATACAGCAGCACGGTCAGCCAGTAACCCTTGTAGGCGAACAGGCTGACGCTGACCACATTGACCAGCACCCAGACGCTCCAGTTCTCCTGGTATTTGCGGCCCAGCAGATACTGGCCCAAGAGGCTGGCCACGGTCGGGAAGGCATCCCAATAGGGCGCGGGGGAGTCGGTCTGGCGTTGCAGGAACAGGCCCAGCAGCGGCCATGCCAGCAGCACGGCCAGCACCGCCAGCCAGCGCCCGCGCGGGCTCAGCAGGCGCACCCGCAAGGCCTGACCCCGCTCGTCCTTGCCGCGCAGCCATTGCCACCAGCCCCAGATCGCCAGGCTGGCAAAGACCAGCTGCAAGCTCGCCTCGCCATAGAGCTTGCCGCTCCAGAACAGCAGGAAGTAGAGCAGGGAGCTCAACAAGGCCAGCGGCCAGGCCAGCACATGGACGCGCATATTGCACACCACCATCCAGACCGCCAGCACAAAGGCCAGGATCTCGGTCCAGGTGATCGGGCTGCCGAAGGCCTCGAAGGCCGGCGCGAGCAAGGGTTGCAGCGGCTGCAGCAGCGCGTCGATCATGACGGGGCCATTTCAGCGGCGCAGCTGGACGAAGATCTCGTCGGGCTTGATCATGCCCAGCTCGAAGCGGGCCTTTTCCTCGACCATCTCCAGGCCCTCGCGCAGATCGCGCAGCTCGGCGTCGAGCTGCGCATTGCGGGCGCGGGCCTTGTCATTGGCCAGCTGCTGCTCAGCCAGCTCGGAGCGCAGCTGCACGACACGCGGCATGCCGCCCTTGCCGAACCAGAGCTGGGCCTGGATGGCCAGCAGAAAGCCGGCCAGGATGATGCTGAGAATTTTCACGCCCGCAGTCTAGCTGCTCGCGCGATCAGCGCAGGTTGTAGAAGGCCGCGCGGCCGGGGTACACGGCCACATCGCCCAGGTCTTCTTCGATGCGCAGCAGCTGGTTGTACTTGGCCATGCGGTCCGAGCGGCTCAGCGAGCCGGTCTTGATCTGGCCGGCGTTCAGGCCGACGGCGATGTCGGAGATGGTCGAGTCCTCGGTCTCGCCCGAGCGGTGCGAGATCACGGCGGTGTAGCCGGCGCGCTTGGCCATCTCGATCGCGGCGAAGGTTTCGGTCAGCGTGCCGATCTGGTTGATCTTGATCAGGATCGAGTTGGCGATGCCCTTCTCGATGCCTTCCTTCAAGATCTTGGTGTTGGTGACGAAGAGGTCGTCGCCGACGATCTGCACATTTTTGCCCAGGCGGTCGGTCAGGATCTTCCAGCCGTCCCAGTCGCCCTCGGCCATGCCGTCTTCGATCGAGATGATCGGGTACTTGTCGACCCAGGTGGCCAGCATATCGGTCCACTCCTGCGAGGACAGCTTGATGCCGCCTTCGCCTTCGAGCACGTACTTGCCGTCCTTGTAGAACTCGCTGGCGGCGCAGTCCAGGCCCAGGGCGATCTGCTCGCCTGCGGTGTAGCCGGCCTTGTCGATCGCTTCCAGAATCATCTGGATCGCGGCCTCATGATTCTCGACGTTCGGCGCGAAGCCGCCTTCGTCACCGACCGCGGTGCTGATGTGCTTGTCGTGCAGGATCTTCTTCAGTGCGTGAAACACCTCGGCACCCCAGCGCAGCGCTTCGCGGAAGCTCGGCGCGCCGACCGGGATGATCATCAGCTCTTGCAGGTCGAGATTGTTGTTGGCGTGCTCGCCGCCGTTGATGACGTTCATCATCGGCACCGGCAGCTGGTTGCCGTTCATGCCGCCGAAATAGCGGTACAGCGGCAGACCGGACTCTTCGGCGGCGGCACGGGCCACGGCCATCGAGACAGCCAGCATCGCGTTCGCACCCAGGCGGCTCTTGTTCTCGGTGCCGTCCAGATCGATCAGCGTGCGGTCCAGAAAGGCCTGCTCGGAGGCGTCCAGGCCCAGCACGGCCTCGGAGATCTCGGTGTTGATGTGCTCGACGGCCTTCAACACGCCCTTGCCCAGATAGCGGCTCTTGTCACCGTCGCGCAGCTCGATGGCTTCGCGCGAGCCGGTCGATGCGCCCGAAGGCACGGCGGCGCGGCCCATCACGCCGGACTCCAGCAGCACATCGCACTCGACGGTGGGATTGCCGCGGCTGTCCAGGATTTCACGGCCGACGATATCAACAATAGCGCTCATAGTCTCGAGGTCTCCAGAAGGTCAAAAAATCTTGGGGCGGCGCGATGGTGCCGGATTTTCGTTACCAGCGCACAACAAGATGCCGCCTGTGTGTGGGGGCTCAAACGCCTTCGATCAGGACCATGCGCATCACGGCCGCGCCCTGGCGCGCCGCGCGGGCCTGTCCATACTCGGGCGAGTCATTGAAGGCACGGGCGGCCTCCACCGACGCGAACTTCAGCAGCACGACACGGTCGGGCGTCCAGTCGCCCTCCAGCACCTCGACTCGGCCGCCGCGCACGCAGACTTCGGCGCCATGGGCTTGCATCGCGGCCGAGGAGAACTTTTTGTACTCCTCGTACTGCGTGGGGTTGGTGACCTGGACGTTGGCGAGGATGTAGGCGCTGGGCATGGGTTCAGCAGGAGAAGTCATTCTGGCGAAGTGACCTCTCCTTAGCAGGAGAAGTCATTTTCAAGAAGGGGCTGGGTCTTGACGATGCGGTCCAGCGCAACGAGCTGCTCCAGCAGCGTGCGCATATGCTGCAGCGGCACGGCGTTGGGCCCATCGGACCAGGCCTCTGCCGGGCGCGGATGGGTTTCCATGAAGAGACCGGCCACGCCGGCGCCCACGCCGGCGCGTGCCAGCACGGGCACCATCTCGCGGGCGCCGCCGCTGCTTGTGCCCTGACCGCCGGGCTTCTGTACCGAGTGGGTCACGTCGAACACCACCGGCGCGCCGGATTTGCGCATCTCGGCCAGGCTGCTCATATCGGCCACGAGGTTGTTGTAGCCGAAGCTCACGCCGCGCTCGCAGGCCAGGAAGCGGTCTTCCGACAGGCCGGCTTCGCGGGCCGCGTCGCGCGCCTTGTCGATGACGTTCTTCATGTCCCAGGGCGCGAGGAACTGGCCCTTCTTGATGTTCACCGGCTTGCCCGACTTGGCCACCGCGCGGATGAAATCGGTCTGGCGGCACAGGAAGGCCGGGGTCTGCAGCACGTCGACCACGGCGGCCACATCGGTCACCTGGGCTTCGTCATGCACATCGGTCAGGATGGGCAGGCCCAGCTGGCGACGCACCTCGTCCAGGATCTTCAGGCCGGCGTCCATGCCGACGCCGCGCTTGGTGCTGCCCGACGAGCGGTTGGCCTTGTCGAAGGAGCCCTTGTAGATCAGCGGGATGCCCAAGGCCGAGCAGGCCTCCTTGAGCCGGCCTGCCACTTCCATGCTCATCTCCAGGCCCTCGATCGAGCAGGTGCCAGCGATCAGGAAGAAGGGGCGGTCGATGCCGACCTCAAAATCGCACAGCTTCATGGCAGGAACTCCTTCAGGCCTGTTTGTGTTCCAGCGCCGCCTTGATGAAGGCGGTGAACAGCGGGTGGCCGTCCCAGGGCGTGGACTTGAATTCCGGGTGGAACTGCACGCCGACATACCAGGGATGGACAGAGCGCGACAGCTCGACCATCTCGGTCAACTTCTCGCGCTGGGTGATGGCCGAGATCACCAGACCGGCCTCTTGCAGACGATCCAGATAGTGCTCGTTGGCCTCGTAGCGATGGCGATGGCGCTCGGTGACCACCGGACCGTAGATGTCATGGGCCAGGGTGCCGGGCTTGACGTCCGAGCTCTGCGCGCCCAGACGCATCGTGCCGCCCAGATCGCTCTTTTCGTCGCGTCTCTGGATGGTGCCGTCGGCGTCCTGCCATTCGTCGATCAAGGCGATCACCGGGTTCGGTGTCTCGGGCTCGAACTCGGTCGAATTGGCGCCGGCCAGGCCGGCCATATGGCGGGCGTACTCGATGGTCGCGACCTGCATGCCCAGGCAGATGCCCAGATAAGGCACCTTGTGCTCGCGGGCGTACTTGGCCGCCAGGATCTTGCCCTCGACACCGCGCTTGCCGAAGCCGCCCGGCACCAGGATGGCGTCGTACTGGCCCAGCTGGTCGATATTGTCGGGGGTCAGCAGCTCCGAGTCCACGTACTCGATCTTCACGCCCGAGTGGTTGTGGATACCGGCGTGGCGCAGGGCCTCGTTGAGCGATTTGTAGGAGTCGCTCAGATCGGTGTACTTGCCGCACATCGCGATCGTGACATGCTGGGTCGGATGCTCGACCTCGTGCACCAGGGTGTCCCAGCGCTTCAGGTCGGCGGACTTGGTGTTGAGCTGCAGCTTGGTGCAGATCAGCTGGTCCAGGCCTTGCTCGTGCAGCATGCGCGGCACCTTGTAGATGGTGTTCACGTCCCACATCGAGATCACACCGTACTCGGCCACATTGGTGAACAGCGAGATCTTCTCGCGCTCATCGTCCGGGATGCGGCGGTCGGCGCGGCACAGCAGCGCGTCGGGCTGGATGCCGATCTCGCGCAGCTTCTGCACCGTGTGCTGGGTCGGCTTGGTCTTGAGCTCGCCGGCCGCAGCGATCCAGGGCACATAGGTCAGGTGCACGAAGGCGACGTTGTTCGGGCCGGCCTTCAGGCTCATCTGGCGCGCCGCTTCGAGGAAGGGCAGCGATTCAATATCGCCGACCGTGCCGCCGATCTCGACGATGGCCACATCGACGGCATCCGGCGTGCCCTGACCGGCGCCGCGACGGATGAAGTCCTGCATCTCATTGGTGATGTGGGGAATCACCTGGACGGTCTTGCCGAGGTAGTCGCCGCGGCGTTCCTTCTCCAGCACCGACATATAGATCTGGCCGGTGGTGAAGTTATTGCTCTTCTTCATCCGCGTGGTGATGAAGCGCTCGTAGTGGCCCAGGTCCAGATCGGTTTCGGCCCCGTCATCGGTGACGAAGACCTCGCCATGCTGGAAGGGCGACATCGTGCCCGGATCCACGTTGATATAGGGATCGAGCTTGATCAGGGTGACCTTGAGGCCGCGCGATTCGAGGATGGCAGCCAGTGAGGCTGATGCGATGCCCTTGCCGAGTGAGGACACCACACCGCCTGTGACGAAGACGTACTTGGTCATGTCTTGCAGCGCCCGTACAAGAACGCTGTGGTGGTAAAGCGTGATTATAGCGAGGTGGCTCGCGCTGCCCGGAGCTCGTCGAGCATTTGCAGTACCAGGGCGGCCGTGTCGTCGGGTCGCTCGAAGGGATAGAGGTGGCTGCCTTCCATCCAGCGGAAATGCTGGCGCGCCAGCGCCTTCGAGGCGGCGGCCCCGGCCTGGCGCAGTTCTTCGGACTGCGTGCCGGCGACAAAGCCGATCGGGCAGCGCGGCGGATGGCGGCGCAGCAGGGCCGGCAGATGGTGGGGCAGGGTGTTGTAGATGCGGGTCTCGATCTCGCGCTGAAAAGCCAGCCGGGTCTTGTCTCCCTGCTCCTCGAAGCCGCTGGCCACATAGTCGGCCAGCACCCGCGGGTCCCAGCGGGCGAATTTGTGCTTGGCGGCGAAATGCTCCTGCACGGCCGCCCGCGTCGGCCATTCGTGGCGGCGCTGGCTGGAGATCTTGCCTGGCGAGACGCGGGGCATCAGCCGCGTTGCCTTGGCCATGCGCACGCTGTGGGCGCGCCAGCCGCTGACGACCGGGCTGTCCAGCATCAGCAGACCCTCGACCAGATCGGGCCGGCGGCAGGCCACCAGCAGGCTCAGCATGCCGCCCAGCGAATGGCCGGCCAGCATCACCGGACCATCCACTTGCATCTGGGGCTTGACCTCCCGCTCGATGAAATGGATCAGCTGATCGCGCAGATGCGGCCAGTTGCTCGTGACCGGGTAGGCCGGGTCATGGCCGATGCGGGGCAGGGCGTGGACCTCCCAGCCGGCCGCGCGCCAGGTCTCGAACAGAATCCGGTAGCAGCCGGCACCGAAGCCGTTGGCGTGGGAAAAGACGAGCGTGCCTTGATTCATATGCAGCGAGTCTTTCGCCAGAAAACCAGGGTTTTGGACGCGGCGGCGAGGGTCATGTCTTGCTGAGTTTCTTCAATCGGTACAGCGCGTCGAGCGCCTCGCGCGGGCTCAGCGCGTCGGGATCCAGATCTTGCAATGCCAGCAAGGCCGGGCTGGTCGCGTCGGCGACAGCGGCCACCGGCTCGGGCGGTGTGGCGAACAGATCGATCTGCGCCTTGTCCTCGCTGGCCTTGGCCTCCAGCGCCTCCAGCGTGGCGCGGGCCTGGCGCACCAGGCTGGCGGGCATGCCGGCCAGCCGCGCCACCTGCACGCCATAGCTGCGGCTGGCCGGGCCGGCTTGCAGTTCGTGCAGGAAGACGATGTCGTCGCCGCTCTCGACCGCGCCGACATGGCTGTTGAGCGCGCCGGCATGCTTGGCCGGGAACTCGGTCAGCTCGAAGTAGTGGGTCGCGAACAGCGTGAACGCGCGGCTCTTGTCATGCAGATGGCTGGCGATGGCACCGGCCAGCGCCAGACCGTCGAAGGTCGAGGTGCCGCGCCCGATCTCGTCCATCAGCACCAGCGACTGCTCGGTCGCGCTGTGCAGGATGGCGGCCGCCTCGGTCATTTCCAGCATGAAGGTCGATTGCGCATTGGCCAGGTCGTCGGCCGCGCCGATGCGGGTGTGAATCGCATCCATCGGTCCGAGCCGGCACGTGGTGGCCGGCACATAGGAGCCGATCGCGGCCAGCAGGCTGATCAGGGCCACCTGGCGCATGAAGGTGCTCTTGCCGCCCATATTCGGGCCGGTGATGATCAGCATGCGGGTGCGGGCGTCGAGCCGGCAGTCATTGGCCATGAACTCGCCGGCGCCGGTCTCGCGCAGCCGCATCTCGACCACCGGATGCCGGCCGGCGCCGATCTCGATGCAGGGCTGGCTGACGAACTCGGGCCGGCACCAGCGCAGGCTGGCGGCCCGCTCGGCCAGTGCCGCCAGCGCGTCCAGGCTGGCCAGCGCGCGGCCCAGCGCGGTCAGCGGCTGCAGCTCCTCGACCAGATGGTCTATCACAGCCTCATAGAGCAGCTTCTCGCGAGCCAGCGAGCGCTCCTGGGCCGACAGCGCCTTGTCCTCGAAGGCCTTCAGCTCGGGCGTGATGTAGCGCTCGGCATTCTTCAGGGTCTGGCGGCGCTGGTAGTCCATCGGCACCTTGTCGACCTGGCCCTGGGTGACCTCGATATAGAAGCCATGCACCTTGTTGAACTGCACGCGCAGATTGGCGATGCCGGTGCGGGCGCGCTCGCGCGCCTCCAGGTCCAGCAGGAAGGCATCGCAGTTCTGGCTGATGCCGCGCAGCTCGTCGAGTTCGGCGTCGAAGCCGACGGCGATCACGCCGCCGTCGCGCAGGAGCACGGCCGGCTCCTCGGCGATGGCGCGGCTCAGCAGCTCCTCGATATGCGGCGAGGCGGCCAGGCCCTCGGCCAGCTGGGCGATCAGCGGCGCGCCGCTGGGCAGGGTCTGGGCCAGCTCGGGCAGGATCTGCAGGGTCGCGCGCAGGCCGGTCAGCTCGCGCGGACGCACCTGGCGCAGCGCGACGCGGGCGGCGATGCGCTCGACATCGGAGACATGGCGCAGCGCTTCGCGCAGCGGTTCCGGGCTGGCCGCCAGCAGGCTGGCAATCGCCTGGTGCCGGGCCAGCGCCTCGCCGCGCTCGCGCCGCGGGTGCAAGAGCCAGTGGCGCAGCGCGCGGCTGCCCATGCCGGTGCGGCAGCTGTCGAGCACCGACAGCAGGGTCGGCGAACTCTCGCCGCGCAGGGTCTGGGTCAGTTCCAGATTGCGCTGGGTGGCCGGCGGCAGGTCCAGCAGATCGCTGCTGCGCTGCACCTGCAGGCTTTTGACATGGGCCAGTGCCCGGCCCTGCGTGTGTTCGGCATAGCTCAGCAGCGCGGCGGCGGCGGCCTGGGCCGTGCTCAGCGCCTGGGCATTGAAGCCTGCCAAGCTGGCCACACCCAGCTGCTCGCAGAGCTTGCGCGCGCCCAGCGTGGTGTCGAACTGCCAGCTGGGCCGGTTGGTGATCGGCAGCCGCGCGGCCAGCACGCCGGCGGGCTGGCGCTCGCGGTCCACCAGCACCTCGGCCGGGCTCATGCGGGCCAGCCAGGACGGCAGCTCGCGCTCGCTGCACTCGGCCAGGCCCAGCTCTCCCTTGGTCAGCGACAGCCAGGCCAGGCCCAAGGTCTTGCCCTGGGCGGCAACGGCCAGCAGGACCGAGTCCTGCTTGTCGGCCAGCAGCTCGGTGTCGGTGACCGTGCCGGGCGTGACAACGCGCACCACCTTGCGCTCGACCGGCCCCTTGGACGTCGCGACATCGCCGACCTGCTCGGCGATCGCGACCGCCTCGCCCAGCTTGATCAGCTTGGCCAGATAGCTCTCCAGCGCGTTCACCGGCACCCCGGCCATCACGACCGGCTGGCCGGCGCTCTGGCCGCGCGTGGTCAACGTGATGTCCAGCAGCGCATTGGCCTTGCGGGCATCGTCGAAAAAGACCTCGTAGAAGTCGCCCATGCGAAAGAACACCAGCACATCGGGGTGCTCGGCCTTGATGCGCAGGTATTGCGCCATCACGGGGGTGTGGGCGCTGAAGTCTTGGGTGGTCATTGCGGCAAGGGGAAAGGCAAAGCCCTCGGTCGAGGGCTTGGGGCCAGAGTGTAGGACAAGGCTTGCGGCGCGCCGCTCAGCCGGCCGGGCACTCGCCCAGCATGAAATCGGCCAGCGCGCGAAAGCGCGGCTGCTCGGCCAGGGCCGGTGCGGCCAGCAGCCAGTAGGCGCCGTCGGCCTCGATGCTGAGCGCAAAAGGCCGCAGCAGCCGGCCCGCGCGCAGCTCGTCCTCGATCAGGGCCAGCCGGCCCAGCGCCAGGCCGCGGCCGGCCATCGCGGCCAGCAGCAGGGCATTGCTGTCGTCGATCAACTGGCCCTGGCGTTGCTGCCCGCCCTCGGCCACGCCAGCGGCGCGCAGCCAGCGCGCCCAGTCCTCGAAGCTGTCCTCGTGCAGCAGCGGGTAGTCGCGCAGCGCCTCGGGGCTCTCCAGCGGCTGCTCGGGCCGGGGCAGGCTGGGCGCGCAGACCGGGCTCAGCGCGGTGCCGAACAGGCGCTGGGCCCACAGGCGCGGCGGCGGCTCGCGCAGCCAGGCCACCGCCGCCTCGGCCGTGCCGCGGGCGAGCGCATCGGGTTGGGTGCTGTGGTGCAGATGCAGCTCGATCTCGGGGTGGGCATCCCAGAAGCGCGGCAGCCGCGGCATCAGCCAGCGGCCGGAAAAGCTGGGCGTGACGGCCAGCTGCAGGCTTTGGGTCTGCCGGCTGCCCTGCTTGAGCTGGCCCAGCAGCTCGTCGATGCGGTCAAAGCTGCTCGACAGCACGCCCACCAGGCGCTCGCCGGCGGCGGTCAGCCGCACCTGGCGCGGCCGGCGCTCGAACAGCGGCTGGCCCAGCGCCTGCTCCAGCGCCCGCACCTGGTGGCTGACCGCCGCCTGGGTCACATGCAGCTCGGCCGCGGCCTGGGTGAAGGACAGCTGGCGCGCCGCCGCTTCGAAGCAGCGCAGCGCGTTCAGATGGTGCAGATGGCGTCGCATGGATTAGCTGTGTTTATGTATGGCGCAAATATATGTCGTTTGTACGATTCCTCTTCTGCCTGTGCAATAGCGTCTATCGAAACGTTTCAAGCCACGCACAGGGTCATGAACAAATCTCAGGTTTACCCCTATATCCCGAACTCGGTGCCCGAGGTCAAGGCGGCGATGCTGGCGGCCACCGGCGCGAGCTCGGTCGAGGATTTCTATGCCGACATCCCGCCCGCGCTGCGCCTGGCGCGGCCGCTGAACCTGCCGGCGCCGCTGCTGTCGGAGGCGCGGCTCAAGCGTCATATTCAGGGCTTGCTGGCCCAGAACAGGCATTGCGGCGAGGTGCTGAGCTTTCTGGGCGGCGGCTGCTACCAGCACCATGTGCCGGCGATCTGCGACGAGATCAATGGCCGCAGCGAGTTCCTGACCGCCTATGCCGGCGAGCCCTATGACGACCATGGCCGCTTCCAGGCGCTGTGGGAGTACGTCTCGATGATGGGCGAGCTGCTGAATATGGATGTGGTCAGCGTGCCCACCTATGACGGGCTGCAGGCGGCCGCCACCGCCTGCTGCATGGCCGTGCGCTACCAGGGGGGCGGCCGCCGTCAGGTGCTGGTGGCCGCCAATGTGAACCCCGACAAGCGCTCGCATATGCAGACCTACGGGCGCAGCGAGATCGAGTTCATCGAGGTGGCCTTCGACACTGCCACCGGCCTGGTGGACCGCGCCGATCTGCAGGCCAAGCTGGGCCCGCAGGTGGCGGCCTTCTATGTGGACGTGCCGAACTACTTCGGCGGCATCGACGAGGGCGCGGCGCTGGCCGCTCTGGTGACAGCGGCCGGCGCGCTGCTGATCGTCGGCGTGGACCCCGGCTCGCTGGGCCTGCTGACCCCGCCGGGCGACTATGGCGCGGCCATTGTCTGCGGTGATATCCAGCCCCTGGGCATGCATATGAGCTATGGCGGCGGCCATGGCGGCTTCATCGCCAGCCGCGATGACGAGGCCCTGGTGCTGCAATACCCCTCGCGCCTGTTCGGCATCGCGCCGACCTCGGTGCCGGGCCAGTATGGCTTCGGCGATGTGGCCTACCACCGCACCTCCTTCGACAAACGCGAGCAGGGCAATGAGTTCGTCGGCACCGCCGCCGCGCTGTGGGGCATCACGGCCGGCGTCTACCTGGCCAGCCTGGGCCCGCAAGGCATGGTGGAGCTGGGCGAGGGCATTGCGCGCCGCGTTGCCTATGCTCGCCAGCGCCTGGCCGAGCTGCCGGGTCTGCGTCTGGCTCATGCCGACACGGCCCATTTCAAGGAGTTTGTGCTGGACTTCGGCGCCAGCGGCTTCACGGTGGCCCAGATCAACACGGCGCTGCGCGAGCGGCACGGCATCTTCGGCGGCCATGATTTGTCGGCCGCCTTCCCCGCCCTGGGCCAGAGTGCCCTCTATGCCTTCACCGAGCTGCACAGCCAGGCCGATATCGACCGCCTGGTGGCGGCCCTGCGCGAGCTGCTGAGCCAATGACTGCGACAAACCCCAGCACCATGGAAAACATCTCCGCCCATCGCTTTTGCGACGGCAAGCCCAATCTGCGCCGCTACCAGCAGGCGCGCTGGGACGAGCCGCTGATCTTCGAACTCAGCCAGGCCGGTGAGCGCGCCATCCTGGTGCCCGAGCTGGAGCCCGGCATCGCTACGGCCACCGCGCAGGTGCTGGACCGGCTGCCCAGCGGCATGCGCCGCGCCAAGGCCCCGGCCCTGCCGGAGCTGAGCCAGAACCGGGTGCTGCGCCACTATCTGCGCCTGTCGCAGGAGAACCTGGGCGCGGATCTGAATGTCGACGTCGGGCAGGGCACCTGCACGATGAAATACAACCCCAAGATCAACGAGCAGCTGGCCCGCGATGCCCGGATGAGCGAGCTGCATCCCTTGCAGCACGAGTCCACCGTGCAGGGCATTCTGCAGGTGATGCACCAGATGGAGCAGGTGATCTGCGAGGTCTCGGGCATGGACGCGGTGAGCCTGCAGCCGCGCTCGGGCTCGCAGGCCATCTACGCCAATATCGCGATGATCCGCGCCTGGTTCGAGTCGCGCGGCGAGGCCGGGGAGCGCGACGAGATCATCACGACGATCTTCTCCCACCCCTCGGACGCCGCCTGCGCCAAGGTGCTGGGCTACAAGGTCATCACGCTATACCCCGATGCCGATGGCTACCCGGACCTGGCCGCGATGCAGGCGGCGGTCGGCCCGCGCACCGCGGCCCTGATCATCACCAACCCCGAGGACACCGGCATCTTCAACCCCCGGATCGCCGAGTTCGTCGCCGCCGCCCATGCGGTAGGCGCGCTGGCCTGCTATGACCAGGCCAATGCCAACGGCCTGCTGGGCATCACCCGGGCGCGCGAGGCCGGTTTCGATCTGTGCCATTTCAATCTGCACAAGACCTTCGCGACGCCCCATGCCTGCGGCGGCCCCGCCGTCGGCGCCTGCGCGGTGACGGCAGCGCTGGCGCCCTTTCTGCCGCGACCGCGCATCGTCAAGGACGGCGCGCAGTACCGCATCGATCAGGGCGAGGCGCAATCGATCGGCAAGGTGGCGGCCTTCATGGGCACGGCCAGTGTGGTGCTGCGGGCCTATGCCTGGGTGATGAATCTGGGCGCCGAAGGGCTGCGCGAGGTGGCCGAGGTCGCGGTGCTGAACAACAACTACATGATGAGTCAGCTGCTGCAGATCCCCGGCCTGAGCGCGCCTTATGCAGCCGGCAAACGCCGTATCGAGCAGGTGCGCTACAGCTGGGCGCAGCTCAGCGAAGAAACCGGCGTCGGCTCGGGCGATATCGGCCTGCGCGCCGCCGACTACGGCACCCATTACTGGACCAGCCACCATCCCTATGTGGTGCCCGAGCCCGCGACGATAGAACCCACCGAGGCCTACTCGCGCGCCGACCTGGACGAGTTCGTGCAGATCATGGCCCAGGTCGCGGACGAGGCGCGCACGGACCCCGCGCTGGTCCTGGGTGCGCCGCACAACTGCCCCACCCGGCGGGTCAAGGACGCTTATCTGGAAGACCCGCAGCGCTGGGCCATCACCTGGCGGGCCTGGCAGCGCAAGCTGGCCGAACATGGCGCCAAGGCCTGAAGCGAGCGAGAAGAGAGCATGCGCGTCGGCCTCCTGATCAACCCCATCGCCGGTGCCGGCGGGCCGCTGGCCCTGCATGGCAGCGATGCCTTCTGTCCGGGCGCTGCGCCACCGGCCTGGGCCGCGGGCCGCGCCGAAGAAGCCTTGCGCGTGCTGCTGGCCGGCTGCGCGCCGCTGTGGGTCTGCGGGGCCGGGGCCATGGGGGAGGACCTGCTGAGGGCGCTGGGCCAGGTGCCCGAGGTGCTGGGCGAGCGGCGCTGGCCCAGCACGGCGCAGGACACGCGCCGGCTGGTGGCGCAGATGCGGGCGCAAGATCTGGCCCTGCTGCTTTTCGTCGGCGGCGATGGCACGGCTCGCGATATGCTGGATGCGGTGGGCGAGGCGCTGCCGGTGCTGGGCATCCCGGCCGGTGTCAAGCTGCAGTCGGCCTGCTTCGGCGTCAGCCCGCGCGCCGCCGGGCGGCTGGCGGCGGCCTTCCTGTCCGGCCAGCGCCGTCTGAGCGAGGCCCGCGAGGTGCTGGACCTGGACGAGGCCGCGCTGGGCCAGGGCCGGGTGCAGGCCCGGCTCTATGGCCAGCTGCGCACGCCGGTCGATGCGCGCTGGCTGCAGGGCCGCAAGTCGCGCAGCGAGGCCGGCGATGCGGTGGATGCCGAGCGACTGGCCCACAGCCTGGCGCCGCAGCTGCGCCAGGGCCTGCACCTGATCGGCCCCGGCTCCACCACCTGGGCGCTGAAACAGGCCCTGGGTCTGGACGGCAGCCTGATCGGTGTGGACGTGGTGGTGGACGGGCGGCTGGAGCTGCGCGACGCCGACGAGGCCCGGCTGTGGGAACTATTGCAAGGACGACAGGCGCCGGCGCGGCTGTGGCTGACCGCGATCGGCGGCCAGGGTCATGTGCTGGGCCGCGGCAATGCGCCGCTGAGCCCGCGTGTGCTGCGGGCCCTGGGCCCGCAGGCGCTGACGCTGCTGATCACGCCGCGCAAGCTGCAGGCCCTGGGCGGCGCACAGCTGCGGGTGGACAGCGGCTCGGCCGCCGTCGATGCGCTGTATGCCGGCCCGGTGCGTGCGCTGACCGGCCCGCGCGAGCAGGCCATGCTGCGCCTGGTGGCCGACTGAAACAACATAGAGGAGACCGACAAGATGAGCGACACGACAAGAAGCGGCGGCGAACTCGCCGGCAAGGTGGCCCTGATCACCGGTGCCGGCTCGGGCATCGGGCGGGCCACGGCCCTGCTGTTCGCCCGCGAAGGCGCCCGGGTGGCCGTCTGTGATCGGGACCCTGCCGGCGGCGAAGCCACGGTGGCGGCGGTCCGCGGAGCCGGCGGCGAAGCCGTGTTTGTGGAGGCCGATGTGGCCCGCGCCGCCGACTGCGAGCGCGCCGTGCGCCAGACCCTGGCCGCTTTCGGCCGGCTCGATGTGCTGTTCAACAACGCCGGCATCACACGGCGCGCCAATGTGGTGGACACCAGCGAGGCCGACTGGGACGCGGTGATGGCGGTCAACGTCAAATCGATCTTTCTGATGAGCAAGTACGCGGTGCCGGTGATGGCCGAGCAGGGGGGCGGCAGCATCATCAACGCCGGCTCCGGCTGGGGCCTGGTCGGCGGCAAGGATGCGGTGTCCTACTGCGCGGCCAAGGGCGCGGTGGTCAATATGACGCGGGCGATGGCGGTGGACCACGGGCCGCAGCAGATCCGGGTCAACAGCGTCTGCCCCGGCGACACCGACACGGCCATGCTGCGCGATGAAGCGGCCCAGCTGGGCCTGGCCGAGACGGCCCTGGTCGAGGCCGGTAATGCCCGGCCGCTGATGCGGGTGGGCCAGGCCGAGGAGATCGCCCAGGTCGTGCTCTTCCTGGCCAGCGACCGCGCGTCCTTTGTCACCGGTTCGGCCTATGTCGTCGACGGCGGCGGCCTGGCCGGCTCGGCCTAGGGTCTGCAGCCGGCCGCTCCTAGGGTAAGCCTCGATTCAAGCCCGAAATGCAGTAAATATATTTCTGGCATTCGCAATTTAAAACGTTTCAAAACCAACCATGCTGAACTGGGGAATCATCGGCGCCGGGAACATCTCGGGCGCTTTTGCCAAGGGCCTGCAACAGACCGACAGCGGCGGCCTGGTGGCGGTGGCCAGCCGCGACGAGGCCAGGGCCCGCGCCTTTGCCGATGTCCATGCGGCGCCGGGCACGGCGGTCATCGCCCATGCGAGCTATGAGTCCTTGCTGGCCAACCCGACCGTGGACGCCGTCTATATCGGCCTGCCGCACACCGAGCATCTGCACTGGACGGTGCGGGCGCTGCGCGCCGGCAAGCATGTGCTGTGCGAGAAGCCGCTGGGGCTGAACCAGGCCGAGGCCATGATCGCGTTCGAGGCGGCCGAGCGCGCGGGCCGCGTGCTGATGGAAGCCTTCATGTACCGCTGCCTGCCGCAGACCGCCCAGCTGCTGGACTTGCTGAAGCGCGGCGTGATCGGCGAGCTGCGCCATATCCAGGCCTCCTTCTGCTACGCCTCGACGCCGCGTGCCGGCTCGCGCAGCTGGGAGCCGGGCCTGGCCGGCGGCGGCATCCTCGATGTGGGCTGCTATCCGATGTCGATGGCGCGCTTGCTGGCCGGTGTGGCCCGGGGCCAGGACTTTGCCGAGCCGCTGGAGCTGCAGGCCATGGGGCGGCTGCACGAGACGATGGGCGTCGATGCCTGGGCCCTGGCCACGCTGCGTTTTCCCGGCGACATCACGGCGCAGATCGCCACGGCGATCAGCCTGGAACAGGAGGAATCGCTGCGCCTGGGTGGAGCTAAGGGCGCCCTGGTCGTGGCCAATCCCTGGTACGGCGCCGGTGCGCAGGCCGGAGAGAGCCGCATCGAGCTGTGGGTGGACGAGGCCCTGGCCCAGAGCTGGACCGTCGCCACCGACCGCGGCCTCTATGCCCACGAGGCCGATGTCTTCGCCCGGGCGGTCCGCACCGGCGCCGTGCCGCATCCGGCCATGAGCCCGGCCGACTCGATCGCCAACCTGGCCGCGCTGGACCGCTGGCGCCGCGCCATCGGCCTGAGCTACCCGAAGGAGCAGGCCGCCGCGCTGGTCGGCCGCAAGACCCTGGCCGGCCTGCCGATCACGCGCCGCCCCGATGCGAACATGCGCTATGGCCAGGTGCCGGGTCTTGCCAAGCCGGTGTCACGCCTGGTCATGGGGGTGGACCACCAGGAGACCCTGCCTTATGCGGCCGCGTTGTTCGACGACTATCTGGAGCGCGGCGGCAATGCCTTCGACACCGCCTGGGTCTATGACTTCGAGGGCGGGCACTGCGAGTCCATCTTCGGCGACTGGCTGAGCGCGCGCGGCATCCGCGACGAGATCGTGCTGATCGCCAAGGGCGCCCACACGCCGCACTGCACGCCCGAGGGCATGGCGCGCGAGCTGGCCGAAAGCCTGGAGCGCCTGCGCACCGAGTCGGCCGACCTCTACATCCTGCACCGCGACAACCCCGAGGTGCCGGTCGGCGAGTTCATCGACGCGCTCAACGAGCAGCGCAACCAGGGCCGCTTCCAGGCCTTTGGCGGCAGCAACTGGTCGCTGACGCGGGTGGCCGAGGCGAATGCCTATGCGGCGCGTACCGGCCAGCAGGGCTTCTCGCTGGTCAACAACCAGCTGAGCCTGGCGCGTATGCAGTCGCCGATCTGGCGCGGCTGTGTCTCGGCCGGCACGCCGGACTCGCGGCGCTGGCTGGCCGAGCAGGGCCTGGCGCTGTTCGCCTGGTCCTCGCAGGCGCGCGGCTTCTTCGTCGACGGCCGCGCCGCGCCGGGCCAGCAGGACGACGAGGAGCTGGTGCGCTGCTGGTATAGCGAGGCCAATTTCCTGCGCCTGGCGCGGGCCCGCGAGCTGGCCGCCAAGAAGGGCTGTGCTGCGATCAATATCGCGCTGGCCTGGGTGCTGGCCCTGGGCTTCCCCGCCTTCAGCCTGATCGGCCCGCGCAGCATCGCCGAGACCGCCAGCTCGATGCGCGGCCTCGATGTCAATCTCAGCGCCGAGGAACTGGCCTGGCTGGATCTGGCCGATCTGGGGAGCCCGGCATGAGCGGCATGAGCGGCATGAGCGGCACCGTGACCCGGGTCGCCATCATCGGCGCCGGCGACATCTTCCCGACCTATGCCAAAGGCCTGCGGGCCTTCGGCCATCTCGAGCTGATTGCGGTGGCCGATGCGCGCGCCGACGCGGCCCGCGCGCGTGCCGAGGCCTTCGGCATCCGGGCGCTGACGCCTGCCGAGCTGCTGGCCGGCGAGGCGGACATTGTCATCAACCTGACCCCGCCGGCCGTCCATCTGGCGGTGGGCCGCCAGGTGCTGGAGGCCGGCAAGCATCTCTACACCGAGAAACCGCTGGCCGCCAGCTTCGCCGAGGGCCAGGTCTTGATGGAGACGGCCGCCCGCGCCGGCCGCCGCATCGGCTGCGCGCCCGACACCTTTCTGGGCGGCGCCGGCCAGGCCGCGCGCGCGCTGCTGGACAGCGGCCGGCTGGGCCGCATCGTCGCCGGCCAGGCCTGCATGATGGAGCGCGGCCCGGACGACTGGCACCCCAACCCCGAGTTCTTCTACCGCCCCGGTGCCGGCCCGCTGATGGACATGGGCGTCTACTACCTGACCCAGCTGGTGCAGCTGCTGGGCCCGGTGCGCCGGGTCAGCGGCATGGCCCATACCAGCTGGTCGCCGCGCCAGGTGCCGCGCGGCCCGCGCCAGGGCCAGCGCATCGCCGTCGAGACGCCCAGCCATGTGGTCGCCGGCCTGGAGTTCGTGGGCGGTGCCTTCGTCACGCTGAGCACCAGCTTCGATGTCTGGAAGCACAAGTCCAGCCCCATCGAGCTCTACGGCGAGCAGGGCTCGCTGCTGCTGCCCGATCCGAACGAGTTCGGCGGCGGCCTGCAGTTCTGCGAGCAGGACGGCGACTGGCAAGACCTGGCCCCCCGTGCCTTCACCGGCCGGCTGCGCGGCCTGGGCGTGGCCGAGATGGCCTGGGCCATTACCGCCGGCCAGCCGCACCGCGCCAGCGGCGAGCTGGCCCTGCATGTGCTGGAGGTGATGGACGCGACCCTGCGCGCCGCCGCCCAGGGCGGCCCGGTGGCGTTGAGCACGCGCTGCGAGCGGCCCGCGCCGCTGCCGCCGGCCTTTGCCCGGCAGATCGCCTGTGAGGTGGGCGCATGACGAAACATCACAAGATCGCCCTGCAGCTCTACACGGTGCGCAGCGCCGGGGCGCTGGCGGCGCGGCTGGCGCTGGCCCGCGAGGCCGGCTATGCCTGGGTTGAGACCGAGGGCCTGCACGGCCTGGCGCCGGCCGACTTCATCGCCACGCTGCGGGCCTCGGGCCTGGGTCTGGCCTCGATGCATGTGGAGATGAGCGAGCTGGACGCTGGCCGGGCCGAGATCCTGCTGGCCCTCGCCGCGCTGGACTGCTGCCAGCTCGTGATGCCCTGGTTGGACGAGGCCGAGCGCCCCGCCGACCAGGCCGGATGGCTGGCGCTGGCCGGCCGGCTGCAGGCCCACGCGCAAGACCTGGCCCTGCTGGGCGTCGGCCTGGCTTATCACAACCATGCCTTCGAGTTCGAGCGTTTGACCGATGGCCGGACCGTGCTGGAGACGCTGTTCGAGGCCGCGTCGAGTCTGCGTTGGCAGCCCGATGTGGCCTGGGTGGCGCGCGCTGGCGAGGACCCGGCCGTCTGGCTGGCGCGCTATGCGGCGCGCCTGCAGTCGGTGCATGTGAAGGACCTGGCCGGTGAGGGCGCCGACGCGGCCGAGCAGGGCTGGGCCACGCTGGGCGAGGGGCGGCTGCCCTGGGCCCAGTGGCTGCCGGGCCTGGCGGGCCGGCTGCAGACCTTCATCGTCGAGCACGACCATCCCAGCCAGCCGGCGCGCAGCGCGCGGCTCGGTCATCAATATCTTTCCCAACGCCTGGGCTGACGACATATGGCCGACCTCAGCATCCAGCAGCTGCGCAAGACCTTCGGGCCTGTCGAGGTGCTGAAGGACATCAATCTCGAGATCGCCGATCGCGAGTTCGTCTGTTTCCTGGGCCCCTCGGGCTGCGGCAAGTCCACGCTCTTGCGCTGCATCGCCGGGCTGGAGGAGGTGCAGGGCGGCGAGCTGCGCATCGCCGGCCGGCGCATCAACGAGCTGCCGCCGGCCGAGCGCGATCTGGCCATGGTGTTCCAGAGCTATGCGCTCTATCCCCATATGTCGGTGCGCAAGAACCTGGCCTTCGGCCTGAGCCTGCGGGGCCGGCCCAAGGGCGAGATCGAGGCCCGCATCCAGGAAGCGGCGCGCATGCTGCAACTGGAGGATCTGCTGGAGCGCAAGCCGCGCCAGCTCAGCGGCGGCCAGCGCCAGCGTGTGGCCATCGGCCGGGCCATCGTGCGCCAGCCGCGCATCTTTCTGTTCGATGAGCCGCTGTCCAATCTGGACGCGGCGCTGCGCGAGAACACCCGCATGGAGCTGGCCCGGCTGCACCAGAGCCTGCAGGCGACGATGATCTATGTGACCCACGACCAGATCGAGGCCATGACCCTGGCCAGCAAGGTCGTGGTGCTGAACCAGGGCCGCATCGCCCAGGTCGGCAAGCCGCTGGAGCTGTATCACGCGCCGGCCGACCTGTTTGTGGCCGGCTTCATCGGTTCGCCACGGATGAATCTGCTGCCGGCCGAGGTGCTGGGGGCGATTGCCGCCAGGCCCGGGGCCAAGATTCTGGGCATACGGCCCGAGCATCTGCGTCTGGGCGATGCCGGGAGCGGGGGCGGCCTGCGCGCCCAGGTGCAGATGGTCGAGCGCCTGGGCGCGCAAAGCCTGGTCCATCTGCGCCTGGCTGACGGCCATGCCTTGACCGCCAGCGTGGACGGTGCGCGCGCAGTGCAGATCGGCGATCAGCTGGGGCTGACAGTGGCGGCCGAGCATGTCCATGCCTTCGGTACCGATGGCCGCGCGCTGCCGCGAGTCCTGAGCGAGGCGGTGCAAGACGCACTGGCGCTGGCATGAACAAGCGCCTGATCCTCCTTGTGCTCGCGCTGCTTCCGCTGTCGGCCGCCGCGCAGGTGTTGCGCTTCGCGACCTGGGACGGTAGCGAGAACCTGGGCATCCAGCGCCGCATCGCCGCCGCCTTCGAGCAGCGCCATCCCGGCGTGCGGGTGCAGCTGGAGGCCTATGGCGGGGGCTTCAACCAGAAGCTGTCGGCCGCCTTCGGTGCGCGCAACCCGCCCGATGTGATGATGATGTGGAACTTCCCGCTCTATCACCGCGTGCTGGAGCCGCTGGACGCCTGGCAGGCCCGCGAGCCGGCCTTCGCCAGCGCCGATCTGGTGCCGGGCCTCTTGCGCTTTGCCAGCGCCGAGGGCCGGCTCTACGGTGTGCCGGCCGGCTTCACCAGCCAGGTCATCTACTACAACAAGGACATGTTCGACCGCGCCGGCCTGGCCTATCCGCAGCCGGGCTGGAGCTGGGACGACCTGGCCGCGCTGTCGCGCAAGCTCAGCCGCCCGGCCGCCAAGGTCTATGGCTATGGCCTGGATGTGGCTCCCGATCCCTATGACTTCCAGGGCTATCTGTGGAGCGCCGGCGCCCGCATGCTGGGCGCCGATGGGCGGCGGGTGCAGGGCGAGTTCGACAGCGCCGGCTCGCAGGCGATGTTCACGATGCTGCTGGGTCTGCTGGACCAGGGGCTGGCGGCGACCCTGGGCGTGGGCGACGGCAAGAACCAGCGCCAGCTCTTCGTTGCCGACCGTGTCGCGATGCTGATGGACGGCGCGGCCTTCCGGCTCGAACTGGCCCAGGACGGCAAGCGCTACGGCGTGGCGCCGCTGCCCAGCTTCCAGGGCCGGCCGGCGCAAAGCGTCGTCAGCGTCTCCTCGCTGGCCATCGCCCGCGACTCGACACAGAAGGCCCTGGCCTGGCAGTTCATCAGGTTCTACAGCAGCGCCGAGGCGGTGCGCCTGCGCCAGGGCGATCTGCCGGTGCTGATGAGCGTGGCACGCGAGCTGCGGCTGCAGGAGGATCCGCTGGTCCAGCCCTTCTACGCGATGGCGTTGAGCATGCAGGAGGTGCCGGCCTTTCTGCTGAACCCGCGCTGGACCCGGGCCTCGGCCGTGGTGCGCGATGCGATCCAGGCGGTGTTCCTGAAGCAGGGCGAGATCAGGCCCATCCTCAGCAAGGCCGCACTGAAAGCCGAGAGGAAACTGCAATGAGCGCCCGCGTGATGCTGTCCGGCGCCGCGGCCCCCGCGCAAGACCTGGCCCCGCCGAGCCGCCGGCGCTGGCCGCGCGGCCTGACGCCCTGGCTTTTCGTCGCCCCCTGGCTGCTGGGCTTTGTGGCCTTCACGCTGGGCCCCTTGCTGTACTCGCTCTACACCAGCCTGTTCGACTGGCCGCTGATGGGCGGCGAGCGCTTCGTCGGGCTGGAGAACTACCGCCGCATTCTGACGGTGGACGATGACTTCCGCGATGCGCTCTGGGTCACCTGCCGCTTTGCCGGCCTCTATGTGCCCATCCATCTGGTCGCCGCGCTGGGCCTGGCCCTGCTGCTGAACCGGCGCGGCTGGGGCCAGGGCCTGTTCCGCACGCTGTTCTATCTGCCCAGCATGCTGTCGGGCGTGGCCCTGGTGACGATCTGGACCTGGATCTACAGCCAGGAGTACGGGCTCTTGAACTATCTGCTGGGCCTGATCGGCATCGCGCCGCTGAACTGGCTGGGCAGCCCGCGCTGGGCCATCTGGTCGGTGGTGATCGCCAGCCTGTGGAGCCTGGGCGGCACGATGCTGGTGTTCCTGGCCGGGCTGAAGGCGATACCGGTCGATCTGTATGAAGCGGCCGCGCTGTCGGGTGTGTCGCGGCTCAAGCAGTTCACGCACATCACCTTGCCGCTGCTGTCGCCGGTGCTGCTGTTCAACCTGGTCACGACCCTGATCGCCGCCTTCCAGCAGCTGACCCTGGCCCTGTTGCTGACCGAGGGCGGGCCGCTGAAGTCCACCTATATGCTGGCCATGTACATCTACGACACCGCCTTCAAGTACTTCGACATGGGCTATGCCGCGGCGCTGTCCTGGCTGCTGTTCCTGATCATCCTGCTGCTGGCCCTGAGCGTGATGCGCTTCTCCAGCCTGTGGGTGTTCTACGAAAACGAGGTCAAGCGCGAGTCGGGGGAGGGCAAGCCATGACCCCGTTCAACTCTGCCCGCCATGCCCGCCGCCTGGCCTACTACACGCTGATGCTGGGCCTGGCCCTGCTGTTCGTGCTGCCGCTGTACTGGACCCTGGTGACCGCGCTGAAGGCCAGGAGCGAGCTCTACACCTGGCCGCCGGTGTGTTGGCCGGCGCTGCCGCGCTGGCAGAACTTCGCCGAGGCCTGGGCGGCCCAGCCCTTTGGCCTGTTCCTGTGGAATTCGCTGCTGGTGGGCGCACTGTCGACGCTGGGCCAGCTGTTCTCGTCCAGCCTGGTGGCCTATGGTTTTGCGCGCTTCGAGTTCCGTGGCCGCGACACGCTGTTCATGGTGGTGCTGGGCTCGATGATGATTCCCTGGGACGTCACGATGATCCCGCTCTATATGCAGTTCAACTGGCTGGGCTGGATCAACACGCTCAAGCCCTTGATCGTGCCCAATTTCTTCGGCGCGGCCTTCTACATCTTCCTCTTGCGCCAGTTCATCATGAGCATCCCGCGCGAGCTCGACGAGGCCGCGCGCATGGACGGGGCCAACGCCTGGCAGATCTACTGGCGCATCCACTTGCCGCTGATGGCGCCGGCCCTGGTGCTGGTCGGGACTTTCCAGTTCCTCGGCAGCTGGAACGACTATCTGGGCCCGCTGATCTTCCTGAACGACCAGAGCCTCTACACCCTGCCGCTGGGCCTGGCCCAGTTCCGTGGCCTGCATGCCAACAACCTGACCGCGATCGCCGCGATGACCGTGCTGCTATGCCTGCCGCCGCTGCTGCTGTTCTTCCTGGCCCAGCGCCACATCATGGAGGGCGCCAGCGCCGGCGCCGTGAAGGGATGATGCTCTCGACCCTGTTCAATCCACGCGCCGTGCCGCTGTCGCGGCGCGGCAGCTGGTATTGCGTCTCCTGGATCGCGGAGGACTCGGCCTTCTGGCTGCGCCAGCTGCGCGGTGGCGACGAGCACACAGATCTGGGCCGGCTGTTCCAGCTGCTGCCGGTGGACGCCGAGGGCAGGGTGGTCCAGGGGGAGTGGCGCCTGCAAGCCGATTCGCTGAGCTTCCAGGCCGAGGCCGGCGCGCTGCATCTGGCCCTTGCCGATGCCGACACGCTGGCGCTGCAAGGCCGTGGCCTGGGCCTGCATCTGAGCCTGCAGAGCAAGCGCTACGACTATGCCCAGCGCCTGGATGAACAGGCCGTGCATATTAGCTGCGCCGGCCAGGACCTGTCGGCCCGGGTCGCGCTGGCCGAAGGGCGGTTGCGGCTGGACGCGCCCTGGCAGGGCCAGCGCGCCGAACACATCGCGCTGGACCTGCTGCCGGACGAGGCCGGCGCGCTGGCGGCCGCCGTCCATCTCTACCGCGTTGTGCCGGCGCGCATCGATGTCGCGGACTTCGCCGCCGCGCGCGCCGATGCCGCCGCCGATTTCGAAGCCTGGCTGGCCCTGACCCCGGTCCTGCCGCAAGATCTGGCCCCGCTGCGCCGGCTGGCTGCCTACATCACCTGGTCCTGCATCGTGCCCGCCGAAGGCCGGCTGCATTACCCGGCCATGTATATGTCCAAGAACTGGATGACCAATATCTGGAGCTGGGATCATTGCTTCAACGCGCTGGCGTTGGGTGCGGGTCAGCCCGAGCTGGCCTGGCAGCAGCTGGCGCTGATGTTCGAGCTGCAGCACCCGAGCGGCCGCCTGCCGGACTTCGCCAACGATCTGCAGGCCTACTGGCGCTTCACCAAGCCGCCGGTCCATGGCTGGACCGTGGCCCGGCTGCGTCGCCTCGCTCCCTGGTCGCCACAGCGCTGCGCACAGATGCACGACTGGCTGGCGGCGCAGGTGCGCAGCTGGCTGGACACCGCAGCGGAGGATGGTTTGCCCGCCTACGACCATGGCAACGACGCCGGCTGGGACAACGCGACGGTGTTTCTTGCCGGCACGCCGCTGCAAAGCCCCGATCTGGCGAGCTTTCTGGTGCTGCAGCTGGAGGAGCTGGCCGCGCTGGCCGAGCTGCTGGGCCGGCCGGCCCAGGCGCAGGACTGGCGCGCCCGGGCCGATGCCTTGTTCGAGCGCCTGATGGCCCGGCTCTGGACCGGTGAGCGCTTCGTCGCCCGGCTGGCCGATGGCCGCGTGGTCGATGAAGGCGACAGCCTGATCGCCTACATGCCACTGCTGCTGGGCCTGCGCCTGCCGCCGGCCGTGCGCGAGCGTCTGCTGGCCGAGCTCTTCGAGCCCGGCCGCTTCCTGAGCCCGCACGGCCTGGCCACCGAATCGCAGCGCAGCCCGCATTACCGCGCCGATGGTTACTGGCGCGGCCCGATCTGGGCGCCGACGACGCTGCTCTTCGTCGATGCGATGGACCGCTGCGGCCGGCCCGACCTGGGCGACGAGCTGGCGCGGCGCTTCACCGCGCTGTGCGCGAGCAAGGGCCTGGCCGAGAACTTCGATGCGCAAAGCGGCGCGCCGCTGCGCGACCCCGCGTTCACCTGGACCTCCAGCGTGGCCCTGCTGCTGGGCCAGCGCTTGCTGAATGGCGAATCCTCATGAGCGATAGCAAAGTCACATTGAAAACCCTGATGCGCCACACCGGCCTGTCGCTGGGCACGGTCTCGCGGGCGCTGCAGGACGGTCCCGAGGTCCGGCGCGAGACCCGCGAGCTGGTCAAGGCCGCTGCGCGCGAGCTGGGCTACACGCCCAATCTTGCCGGCGTCAAGCTGCGCACCGGCAAGACCTACACGCTGTCCATCGTGCTGCCGGTCGAGAACGCCGAACAGGACTTCAGCGACAGCGGTTTCATGGCCCTGGTCTCGGGTCTGCATGCCGCGCTGGCCGGCACTTTCTACAGCCTGGTGGTGCAGCCCGAGCTGCCCGACGAGGACCCGGTGGCCGGTCTGCGCAAGCTGGTGGAGGCGCGCCGGGTCGACGGCCTGGTGCTGACCCAGACCCGGCCGCAGGACGAGCGCATCCGCTATCTGCTGGCGCAGGACTTTCCCTTTGTCAGCTATGGCCGCAGCGAGCTGGCGCAGGCCCATCCCTGGTACGACACCGACCACGAGGACATGGCCTACCGCGCGACCCAGCGCCTGATCGCGCGCGGCCATCGCCGCATCGCGATGCTGAACCCGCCGGCCGAGCTGATGTACAGCCAGCACCGCGACCGCGGCCACCGCCGCGCCTTGCAGGAGGCCGGGCTGGCGCAAGACCCGGCGCTGACCCGGCACTCGGGCCTGTCGGCCAGCGACGGCCGCCGCCTGGTGCTGGAGCTGGCCCGGCTCGAGCCCCGGCCGACCGCCTTTGTCTGCGCCAATGAATACGGCGCGCTGGGCGCCCTGTCGGCCTTTGCCGAGCTGGGCTGGCAGGCCGGCCGCGAGGCCGTGGTCCTGGCCACCGACGACAGCAATGTCAGCGCCTTCTTCGTGCCGCCGCTGTCGACCTATTACGCCTCGCTGCATGGCGCCGGCCGCCAGCTGGGCCAGCTGCTGCTGCGCCGCCTGGACGGCGAGCCGCTGGAGCAGCTGCGGCTGCTGGAACAGGCCGAGCTGATCGAGCGCCAGAGCGACGCCCTGCAGGAGGGCCAGGCATGAAAACGCTGCAAGGCCCGGGCCTGTTCCTGGCCCAGTTCGCCGGCGATGCGCCGCCGTTTGACAGCCTGGACCATCTGGCCCGCTGGGCGGCCGGCCTCGGTTTCGCGGCGCTGCAGATCCCCAGCTGGGACGCGCGCCTCTTCGACCTGGCGCTGGCGGCCGAGAGTCAGACCTATTGCGACGAGCTGCGCGGCCGGGTGGCCGAGCAGGGCTTGCAGATCAGCGAGCTGTCCACCCATTTGCAGGGCCAGCTGATCGCCGTGCATCCGGCCTATGAGCGCCAGTTCGACGGCTTTGCCGCGCCGGCGGTGCGCGGCGATGCGGCCCAGCGCAGCGCCTGGGCGCAGCAGCAGCTCAGGCTCGCGGCGCGCGCCTCGGCGCGGCTGGGCCTGCAAGCCCATGCCACCTTCTCCGGTGCGCTGGCCTGGCCCTATCTCTATCCCTGGCCACAGCGGCCGGCCGGCCTGATCGAGGAGGCGTTTGCCGAGCTGGCGCGGCGCTGGCGGCCGGTGCTCGATGCCTTTGACGAGGCCGGCGTCGATGTCTGCTACGAGCTGCATCCCGGCGAAGACCTGTTCGACGGTCTGACGTTCGAGCGCTTTCTCGATGCCGTCGGCCAGCACCCGCGCGCCCACATCCTCTACGACCCCAGCCATCTGCTGCTGCAGCAGCTCGACTACCTGGCTTTCATCGACATCTACCACGCCCGCATCCGCGCCTTCCATGTCAAGGATGCCGAGTTCCGTCCGAACGGTCGGCAAGGCGTCTACGGCGGCTATGCGCCCTGGCTGGAACGGGCCGGGCGCTTCCGCTCGCTGGGCGACGGCCAGATCGATTTCGGCGCGATCTTCTCCAAGCTGGCCCGGCACGACTATCCGGGCTGGGCGGTGCTGGAGTGGGAGTGCTGCCTGAAACACCCGGAAGACGGTGCACGCGAGGGGGCCGACTTCATCCGCCGCCACCTCATCCGCGTGGCCGACCGGGCCTTCGACGATTTCGCCGATGCGCAGACGCCGCGTGCCGAGCTGCGCCGAATGTTAGGCCTAAGCCTGGGGAACGAGGCATGAACAAGCCATTAAAGCTGGGCATGGTCGGCGGCGGCCAGGGCGCTTTCATCGGCGGCGTGCACCGCATTGCGGCGCGCCTCGATGGGCAGTGGCAGCTGGTGGCCGGCGCCCTGTCCAGTCAGCCCGAGCGCGCCGCCGCCAGCGCCCGCGAGATCGGCCTCGATCCGGCGCGCAGCTATGCCAGCTGGCAGCAGATGGCTGCGGCCGAGGCCGAGCGGCCCGACGGCATCGACGCGGTGGCCATCGTCACGCCGAATCATCTGCATGCGCCGGTGGCCACGGCTTTCCTGGAGGCGGGCATCGATGTGATCTGCGACAAGCCGCTGGCCATCTCGCTGGCCGAAGCCCGCGCGCTGGCCGCGCTGGCGCGGCGGCGCGAGCGCCTGCTGTGCCTGACCCAGACCTATAGCGGGTATGCGATGGTGCGCGAGGCCCGGGCCCTGGTGGCGGCCGGTGAGCTCGGCACACTGCGCCTGATCCAGGTCGAGTATGCGCAGGACTGGCTGACCGAAGCGATCGAACAGCAGGGCCACAAGCAGGCCGCCTGGCGCTGCGACCCGGCGCTGGCCGGGCCGGCCGGCGCGCTGGCCGATATCGGCAGCCATGCCTACCACCTGGCCTGCTTCGTCAGCGGCCTGCGCGCCGAGGCGGTCTGTGCCGAGCTGAGCCGCCTGGTGCCGGGCCGACCGCTGGACGACCATGCCCAGGCCATGCTGCGCTTTCCCGGCGGTGTGCGCGGGATGCTCTGGGCCAGCCAGGTGGCGGCCGGCTGCGAGAACGCGCTGCGCCTGCGCATCTGGGGCAGCCGCGCCGGCCTGGAGTTCGCGCAGGAGCGGCCCGACGAGCTGCTGCTCACCCCACTGGGCGACGCGAGCCAGCGCCTGAGCCGTGGGCGCGCGAGCAGCGCCGAGGCTCGGGCCGCCACCCGGCTGCCGGCCGGCCATCCCGAGGGCTATCTGGAGGCTTTTGCCCAGCTCTACCGCGATGCGGCCGAACAGATACGCGCGCGCCGCGAAGGCCGGGCACCGGACATCGGCAGCCGCTGGCTGACGACGGCCGAGGACGGCGTCGCCGGCCTGGCTTTCATCGAGGCCATGCTGGCCAGCGATCGCGCCGGCAGCGCCTGGACCGCACTGGACACCGAAGGAGCGTTCCAATGATAGAGATCGGCATCCGCAACCCCCGCGCGGTTCGGCTGCTGGCCGATGTGGGCGGCACCCATGTGCGCCTGGGCTGGCAGGACGGCGCCGGCGCGGCCATCGAGCATGTGCAGACCCTGGCCTGCGATGCGCACCGCGATCTGGGCGACTGCCTGGGTCGCTATCTGCAAGGCCTGGCCGCGGCCGGCGCGGCGCGGCCGACCCAGGCGGCGCTGGGCGTGGCCAGCGCGGTGCTGGACGACCGGGTGCGCCTGACCAACCGCGACTGGGCCTTCTCGGCCCAGGCTCTGGCCCGGCAGCTGGACTTGCAGCGCCTGGTGGTGCTGAACGACTTCACCGCGCTGGCGCTGGCGATCCCGGCGCTGCCCGAGCCGGACTTCTGGCATGTGGGCGGGCCGAGCCGCGGCGCGCCGGGGCCGCTGGCGGTGATAGGGCCGGGCACCGGCCTGGGCGTCTCGGGCCTGATCCCCCAAGGCGACGGGCAGTGGACGGCCTTGCAGACCGAGGGGGGCCATGTCGGCCTGGCGCCGCAGAACGAGCGCGAGGCGGCGCTGCTGGAGCGGCTGCGCCGGCGCTTCGGGCGCGTCTCGGCCGAGCGGGTGCTGTCGGGGCCAGGTCTTGCCAATCTGCGCCGGGCCATCGCCGAGCTCGATGGCCAGCCCTTGCCGGCCGAGCCCAGCCCGGCCGAGGTCGTGCAGCAGGCCCTGGCCGGCGAGCCGCCAAGCGCCGAGGCGCTGGCCCTGTTCTGCGCCTTTCTGGGCGATGTGGCCGGCGATCTGGTGCTGTCGCTGGGGGCCCGTGGCGGCCTCTACATCGGCGGCGGCATCGTGCCGCGCCTGGGGGCCGAGCGCTTCATCGGCTCGGACTTCCGCCAGCGTTTCGAGGCCAAGGGGCGCCTGGCCGGCTATATGCACGAGGTGCCCTCCTATGTGATCGCGAGCCAGGAGCCGCCGGCCCTGCTCGGAGCGAGTCGAGCGCTATGAGCCCGCCGCACTGAGCACCACGCGGTGCGCCCGGGGCTGGGCGCGACCGTGTTACTTCCCGAAGTACCGATGCGAGGCCGTCCGCGGCCCTGCAGGGATGTTTCTTTGCCCGTTGTTTTTCATCGATGCAGTTCATTCAAGCAACAACCGACCCACGGAGACAAAGCATGAAGAAGAGAGTTGGACATCAGCCGCAGCCCCCGCTTTGCGGCCAGGAATCGAATCGTTTCAAGCTGCGCGCGAGCTGGCTGGCCGCCGCCGTGCTGCAACTGGCGGCCCTGCCGGCGCTGGCCCAGCAGGTCGAGGCCAAGCCGGATGAGAAGGCCAAGGACGAGTCGACCAATCAGCTGGACCGCGTCGTCGTGACCGGCAGCACCGGGCTGAACCGCACGGTGCGCGAGAGCTCGGTGGCGGTGACGGTGGCCGACCGCGAGGCCTTGGACCGCAAGGCGCCGTACTCGGCGGCCGAGGCCATGGAGCTGGTGCCGGGCATGTATATCGAGGCCTCGGCCGGCGAGATGTCCAACAACTACTCGGTGCGCGGCATGTCCGGCGGCAACCAGCGCTGGGTGCAGGTGCAGGAGGATGGCCTGCCGATCTTCTACTACCCGAGCTGGTCGGCCGATGGCCTGGTCAAGTCGGAACTCGGCATCGACCGCATGGAGGCGGTGCGCGGTGGCACCTCGGCCATTCTGACCGCCAACGGCGCCGGCGCCACGATCAACTTCCTGACCTTCCGCAACAAAGGCAAGCCCGAGGGCGCGCTACGCCTGACCACCTCCGACTACCAGCAGCGCCGGGTGGACCTGCGCTATGCCGGTGGCCTGGGCGAGGGCTGGTTCGGCGGCGTGTCGGGCTACTACCGCGTCGACGACGGCGTGCGCCACCCCGAGTTCACCGGCAACAAGGGTGGCACGCTGCGTGCGCATCTCGGCCGCAAGATCACTGACGGCGAGTGGAGCGTGAACCTCAAAGTCATGCGTGACCACACGATGTTCTACCTGCCCATTCCCGTGATCGGCAAGGACAAGCCACGCAGCCTGCCCGGCATGAACGCCAACTACGGCACCATGATAGGCCTCGACTCGGGCGTGCAGACGGTGCGCACATCGCTGGTGCCCGGAACCTTCACGCAGACCGTGGACTCGCGCGACGGCTATGACCACAAGGCCTTGGCGCTGGGCTACCACTTCGAGAAGGCCCTGGCGCCGGCCTGGAAGTTCTCATCCAAGGGCCGCTATACCGATTCCGACGTGACCGCCAGCGTGGTGTTCTCGTCCAGCAATAGCAGCTTGCGCCCGGCCGTTGACCGGCTGGACCCGGCCAAGTTCGGCTACATCAAGGAGATGCTGGACCGTTTCGGGCCGGCCTGCGGCGGTGCTTGCAAGCCGGCGGTGCGCATCGTCTCGACCGGGGAGGTGCTGTCCACGCCCGAGCAGCTCAATGCGCTGAACGGCAACGGCCTGCTGTCCGACAACGTGCTGCAGGCCGACAAGCAGATCATCCGGGAGTTCGTCAACGATATGCGCCTGAGCTGGAACACCGAGCGCAACAGCCTGGGCCTGGGCCTCTTGACCTTCAATACGCGCAGCGAGGGCGGCAGCCCGGTGTCGGCGCGCTTTGTCAGCGATGTGCGCAACCACGCCAGGCGGGTCGATCTGGTGGCGCTCGACCCGTCCGGCAAGGTGGTGGGTTCCTACACCGAGAACGGTGTGCGCGAGCACTCCACCTGGGGCGACAGCAACGACCGCAACCGCAACAGATCGATGTCCGTCTACCTGAACGACGAGTACAAGCTCAGCGACACCCTGCGCCTGGACGCCGGCCTGCGCATCGAGCGATTCCGCTATCGGCAGGAACGCGGTGGCTATGGCGAGTACGAACCCATCCCCGGCGCCTTCAAGCCGGGCTGTGATCGCGACGCGCTGGGCGATGCGGCCTGCGATGTGGACAACATCATCGCCAACAACTACTGGGCCTATCCGAACAACGGTCAGTACGAGACGGTACGCAACCGCTGGACCGAACCCTCCTGGACTGTTGGCGGCAACTATCTGCTGAACAACAATATCGCCCTCTACGGACGATTCGCCAAGAGCTACCAGAGCACCGGCGATCTACCGGTGACCAAGATCGAGTTCGGCGAGCTGGGGGCACGCATGCAGGCCAGGAACGTCGCTGCCACGCTGACCTTCTACAAGGCCAACTTCAAGGGCGACCCGAACAGCGCCGAGGTGGACAACGCCCAGGTCGAGATGCTGCAGGGCGTGAAGTCGCAAGGCCTGGAGTTCGAAGTGAGCTGGCGGCCGCTGCGCTGGTTCGAGTTCGCGGCCACCGGCGTGCTGCAGCGCTCGCGCTTCAGCGTCAACAACCTGCGGGTGCTGCGCGGCAGCGGCACCGATCTGGAGGCCTTGCTGAAGGAGGCCACCAGCTGGTCGGGCAACCGCCCGGAGCGCACGCCCGACCGCAACTTCACGCTCGCGCCGACCCTGTTCTTCAACGATGGCAAGGGCGAATTCACCGTGGCCTGGCACTACGTCGGTGACCGTTTCGCCGATGTGTCCAACTCGGTGCGCCTGCCGGCCTACAAGACCATCAACCTGAGCCTGCGCTACGAGCTGACGCCCCGCATCACCTTGAACGCGGCGGTACGCAATCTGACCAACACCATAGGCCTGACCGAGGGCAATCCGCGCTCGGGCTTTGTGCAGGCGCCGGCCGGCAGCGACTACTACTATGCTCGTCCGATCCTGGGCCGCAACGCCCAGCTGTCGGCGACCATGAGCTTCTGAGGAGACATTTCATGCAGTCACAAGCGAGCAAGCCCATGACAAACACGATCTGGGACCATCATGTGGCGGTGCCCGATGCGCCGCCGGGCTTCACCGTGCGGACCTGCGTGCCGGCCAACCCCGACGGGGTCGAGGTGATGCTGGAGCGCTGGGAGGCCGGCAGCAGCGAGCCGCCGCACAGCCATCCCGGTAACGACATGACCGTGGTGGTGGAGGGCCGGATGCGCATCCAGTTCTTCAGGCGCGAGGGCGGGGCGCTGCTGCCCGACGGCGCGCCGCTGCTGCTGAATGCCGGCGAAACCGGCTATGTGGCGGCCGGACGCATCCACGATGCCCAGTATCTGCAGGACTGCAAGCTGGTCTATGTGCACGAGCGGGCCTTCGGCTTCCAGACGGAGGCCTGAAAGGACAGAGCCCTCTTGCGAGGGCTCTGTCTTTCGGGGTCTGTCTTTCGGGGCAGGGCGTCGCCCGCTCAGGCGGCGTCGCTGCCCTTCTTGATACGCACCGAGGCGCGCTTCTTCGGCTCGGCAAGCACCTCGGCGGCCACGACATCGGCAGCGCTGGGCTTGGCCTCGGCGGCCTCTTCTTCGGCCTTGATCACGCGGCTGTAGGGCGCCAGGATGGGCACCAGCTGGCCGTAGATCTTGGGGCTGCCGGCCAGCACTTCGCGCTGGTTCATGAAGTCGGACTCGCCGGTGAAGTTGCCGATCAGACCACCTGCCTCGGTGATGATCAGTGAGCCGGCGGCCACGTCCCAGGGGTTCAGGCCGGTCTCGAAGAAGGCGTCGTAGTAGCCGGCGGCCACATAGCAGAGGTCCAGCGCGGCCGCGCCCGGGCGGCGCAGGCCGGCGCACAAGGGCATGATCTCCTCGAACATCTTCAGATAGCGCTTGAAGTTGTCGCCGCGGCGGAAGGGGAAGCCGGTGCCGATCAGCGCGTCGCTCATGCGGGTGCGCTTGGAGACGCGCAGGCGGCGGTCGTTCAGGAAGGCGCCGCGGCCCTTGGTCGCGTAGAACAGGTCGTTGCGGGTGGGGTCATAGACGACGGCCTGCTGCACCACGCCGCGATGCGCCAGCGCAATCGACACGCAGTACATCGGCAGGCCGTGGATGAAATTGGTCGTGCCGTCCAGCGGATCGATGATCCAGACGAACTCGGAATGCTTGGCGCCATGCTCGCGGCCCGATTCCTCGGCCAGGATGCCGTGGTCGGGATAGGCCTGCAGCAGGATCTCGATGATGGCGTTCTCGGCCGCCTGGTCCACCTCGGTCACGAAGTCATTGGGCGACTTGGTGTTGATCTTCAGGATATCGAGGTCCAGGGACGCGCGGTTGATGATGGAACCTGCTGCGCGGGCCGCCTTGATGGCGACATTGAGCATGGGATGGAGAGCAACTTGCGTCATGCGTGGTGAACCTGCAAACGAATGGGGTGGACTGGCGAAAGGAAAGAGCGTTGCGAAACAAGGGACGAGGCCCTGGCCGCAGATAATCGCGCATTTTAGCCGAGACCGGCAAGGGCCACCGTGGATTCCACACGCTTCATCCTGATTGAGACCAGCCACCCCGGCAATGTGGGGGCCGCCGCGCGGGCGATGAAGGTGATGGGTTTCGCCGAGCTGGTGCTGGTGCGGCCGCGTTTTGCCGATGTCTTGTGCCAGGAAGACACGGTGGCGATGGCCAGCGGCGCGGCCGATATCCTGGCCAGGGCCCGCATCGTCGCGAGCCTGGAGGAGGCGCTGGACGGCGTCACCTTCGCCTGTGCCACCGCGATGACGCCGCGCGACTTCGGCCCGCCGACGCGTGAGCCGCGAGCCCTGTTCGCCGAGCTGGCCCAGGCCCAGCACAAGATCGGCCTGGTGTTCGGTTCCGAGCGCTACGGCATGAGCAACGAGGATGTCTACCGCTGCCACGCGGTGCTGTCGATCCCGACCCATCCCGACTATGGCTCGCTGAATCTGGCCCAGGCCGTGCAGCTGCTGGCCTACGACCTGCGCCAGGCGCTGGGCGGCTTCGCGGTGCAGGCACGCACGCCCGACCCCGAGCTGGCCGATGCCCAGGCGGTGCAGGGCCTGCTGAGCCATCTGCAGGCCTCGCTGGAGGCGATCGGCTTTCTGGACCCGGCCGCGCCGCGCAAGCTGATGCCCCGGCTCAATCAGCTCTTCAACCGCGCCCAGCTGACCCGCGAGGAGGTCCATATCCTGCGCGGCATTGCGCGCCAGATGGTCAAGCCCCGCGCCAGCGAGGATTGAGCGCGGCCGCTCAAGCACTTGCGCTTCAGAGAAGACGCATATCCCGCAGGGATGTGCAGTCGCAACTAAACTGGCCGGCCACTTCTCCCCGATTTCCCATGTTCCAGCGCCTTCGCGAAGACATCGCCTGCATTCTTGAGCGAGACCCCGCCGCCCGTTCGGCCTGGGAGGCGCTGACTTGTTATCCGGGTCTGCATGCGCTGGTGCTGCACCGGCGCGCCCACTGGTGCTGGACCCATGGCCTGAAATGGCTGGGGCGCTTCATCTCGCACTGCGGCCGCTTCCTGACCGGCATCGAGATCCATCCCGGCGCGACCATAGGCCGCAAGGTCTTCATCGACCACGGCATGGGCGTCGTGATCGGCGAGATGGCCGAGATTGGCGAGGGCTGCACGATCTACCAGGGCGTGACCCTGGGCGGCACGGCGCTGATCAAAGGCGCCAAACGCCACCCGACCCTGGAAGCCGGCGTCATCGTCGGCGCCAATGCCTGTGTGCTGGGCGGCTTCACCGTCGGGGCCGGTGCGCGCATCGGCTCGCTGGCCGTGGTGACCAAGCCGGTGCCGCCGGGCGCGACCGCGGTGGGCAATCCGGCGCGCATCATCGAGGCCAAGGTGCAAGATGCAAGTGACGCGCAGCGCGAGGCCCAGGCGGCCCGCATGGGCTTCTCGGCCTATGGCGTGACGCAGAGTGACGACCCCTTGTCCCAGGCCCTGCGCGGCCTGATCGACAACGCCTCGGGCCAGGACCACCAGATCGCGCTGCTGTGGCAGGCCATCGAGACCCTGTCCAAGGCGCGCAGCTCCGACAAGGACTGCGTGCCCTCGGATGCGGCCCGTACCGAGTGTTTCGAGGCCGCCAAGCTCAATCAGCTGATCGGCAAGTAGCGTTCAATGATGGTGTCCATGGTCGCCGTGAGCGTGACCATGGGCCACTTCCTCGGCGCTGGCGGCGCGCACCGAGACCACCTTGACGGTGACCTTCAGGCTCATGCCGGCCAGCGGGTGGTTGCCGTCCAGGATCACGGTATCGCCCTTGATCTTGACGACGTTGAAGAGTTGAAACTCACCCTCGGCCTCGCGCAGCTCCAGCTGGCCGCCGACCTTGACGCCCGGCGGGAAGTCCTTCTTGGCAATGCTGCGCAGCAGGCTCTCATCGCGCTCGCCGAAGGCGGTCTCGGGTGTCAGGTTCAGCGTGGTCTGGAAGCCGGCTTCCTGACCCATCAAGGCGTCTTCGACGGCCGGCAAGGTGTTGCCATAGCCGCCGATCAGGCAGGCCATCGGCTCCTTCGATTCCTCGATCAGCTTGCCCTTGGCATCGGCCACCTTCAGCTTCAGGGTGGCGATGGTGTCTTTCTGGATCTTCATGGGTTTGTCGGCTTCTTCAGCGCGGATTTCGGACGGAAGGCCTTGCAGACCTCGTCACGGGTTTCGAGATAGGGGCCGCCGATCAGGTCGATGCAGTAGGGCACGGCGGCAAAGATGCCGCTCGCGCCGGCATGACCGGCCAGGGTCTCGGCGATGGCCTTGGGCTGGCCCGGCAGATTGATGATCAGGCTCTGGCCGCGTATCACCGCGACCTGGCGCGACAGGATGGCGGTGGGCACGAAATGCAGCGAGATCTGCCGCATCTGCTCGCCAAAGCCCGGCATCTCGCGGTCCGCCACGTCCAGCGTGGCCTCCGGGGTCACGTCGCGCAGGGCCGGGCCGGTGCCGCCGGTGGTCAGCACCAGATCGCACTTCGCTTCGTCGACCAGCTCGCGCAGCGTCGCGGCGATCAGCGGCCGCTCGTCAGGGATCAGACGCGGTTCGAACTCGATGGGGTTCAGCAGCGCGGCCGTGAGCCAGTCCTGCAGCGCCGGCAGGCCCTTGTCTTCGTAGACGCCGCTGGAGGCGCGGTCGCTGATCGAGACGATGCCGACGCGGACCGTCTGCTCACTCATCGGTCGGCTCCACGCGCAGCTGCTCGGTCTTGATCAGCTGGAACAGCTCGCGGAAGGCGCGGCCGCTGCGCTGTTCTGGCGCCGCAGCGGCATCCTTGCGGGCCGCGCGCACCAGGCTGCGCAGCTGCTGCACATCGACCTCGGGATGCGCGCTGACGAAGGCTTGCAGCTCGTCGTCGCTGGCCAGCAGGCGCTCGCGCCAGCGCTCGCTCTGGTGCAGGGCCAGGCTGTCCTTGGCATGGCCCAGCTTGAAGGCGGCCACGGCCTCCTTGATCGGTTCGGGGTCGACCTTGCGCATCAGCTTGCCGATGTACTGCATCTGGCGGCGCCGGGCTTCATGGGCCGTGATCTTCTTGGCGGCCTTGACGGCGTCGAGCAGGATTTCCGGCAGGCCCAGCGGCGCGACGCGGTCGGCCGGCAGGGTCAGCAAATCCTCACCCAGCGACTGGAGCTCATGGGAGTCCTTCTTCTTCTGGGTCTTGCTGGGACGATCGTAGAAGTCGTCGTCGTCCGGAATGTTCTGTTCTTGCGGGTAGGTCATAAGGCTCTCTGATCAGGCGGGCAGCGCCGGCGCCCGTATGATTGTCGCCCACAACCGATCTCCCGCGTCCCGCCCCTCCATGCCCAAGCCCACCCACGCCCCCGTCCCCACCGCCGAAGCCGGCTTCGCTTACAGCCAGGAACGTTTCCGCGAGCTGGTCGACGAGGTGCTGGCCGAGGCCAAGCGCCTGGGCGCCAGCGACGCCGGCGCCGAGGTCTCCGAGGGCTGCGGCCTGTCGGTCTCGGTGCGCAAGGGCGAGCTGGAGAATGTCGAGCGCAACCGCGACAAGTCGCTGGGCATCTCGGTCTATGTGGGCCAGCGCCGCGGCAATGCCAGTACCTCGGACTTCTCGGCCAAGGCACTGCAGGACACGGTGCGCGCGGCCTTCGACATCGCCCGCTTCACCGCCGAAGACCCGGTGGCCGGCCTGCCCGACGAGCAAGACCTGTCCCTGGACGCCACGGCCCGTCCCGAACTGGACCTGTTCCACCCCTGGGCCATCGATGCCGAGGGCGCAGCTGCGCTGGCGATGCGCTGCGAGGCTGCCGCGCTGAGTACCGACAAGCGCATCACCAATTCCGAGGGCGCGGCCGTGTCGGCCCAGCAGTCGCATTTCTTCTCCGGCAACAGCCGCGGCTTTCGCGGCGGCTATGCCAGCTCGCGGCACTCGCTCTCGGTGGCGCCGATCGCCGGTCGCGGCGCCGGCATGCAGCGCGACTCCTGGTACAGCTCGATGCGCGATGCCGCCGAGCTGGCCGCACCCGAGGCCGTGGGGCGTTATGCCGCCGAGCGCGCGCTGTCGCGCCTGAAGTCGCGCAAGGTCAAGACGGCCGAGGTGCCGGTGCTGTTCGAGAGCACGGTGGCGGCCGGTCTGCTGGGCGCGCTGGTGCAGGCCACCAGCGGCGGTGCGCTGTACCGCAAGGCCAGCTTTCTGCTCGACAGCCTGGGCAAGCCGGTGCTGGCCGAGCACCTGGACGTCAGCGAGGACCCGCATGAGCTGAAGGGCAAGGGCAGCTCGCCGTTTGACGACGAGGGCGTGATCACGCGGCCGCGCCAGGTCGTCGAGGCCGGCGTGCTGCAGGGCTATTTCCTGTCCACCTATTCGGCGCGCAAGCTGGGCCTGCGCACCACCGGCCATGCCGGCGGCTCGCACAATCTGCGCCTCACCAGCCGCTGGACAGCGCCGGGCGACGACCTGCGGACCATGCTGCGCCGCATGGGCCGTGGCCTCTTCGTCACCGAGCTGATGGGGCAGGGCGTCAACTATGTGACCGGCGACTATTCGCGCGGCGCCAGCGGCTACTGGGTCGAGAACGGCGAGATCGCCTACCCGGTGCATGAGGTGACGATTGCCGGCCATCTGCCCGAGATGTTCCGGCAGATCGTCGGCGTCGGCACCGATGCCTACACGGTCGGCAGCAAGACCATAGGCTCGGTGCTGATTGCCCGGATGAAGCTGGCGGGCAGCTGAACGGCTTGTGCGCTGAGCGCGCATTGGGTGTCATGAGTACGCACGGCGTCAGCTTTCTGAAAGCCGCGTCGTGGTGCAATGGTCCGTTGCATTGCAGCGCTCCCGCAGCGCTGCCGGGCATCGGGGACAAGACCGGCCGCAGGCCGGGACTGCCGCTATAAAACAGTCGGCGCAATGGCTGCGCCCACCACTGAGGAGTTCAAGATGGAACGTCGTTCCTTTGTCAAGCAGGCCGGTCTGGCCGGTGTGTTGGCGGCGGGCACCGCGCCCGCTTTCGTGCAGGCGCAGGCGAATATCCGCTGGCGCCTGGCCTCCAGCTTCCCGAAGTCGCTGGACACCATTTACGGCGGTGCCGAGGTGTTTGCCAAGCAGGTCAGCGACATGACCGGCGGCAAGTTCCAGATCTCGGTGCATTCGGGCGGCGAGCTGATGCCGGCCTTCGGTGTGGTCGACGGCGTGCAGAACGGCACGGTCGAGATGGCGCACACCGTGCCCTACTACTTCTTCGGCAAGGACGAGACCTTCGCCATCGGCGGCGCGATCCCCTTCGGCCTCAATTCACGCCAGATGACGGCCTGGATGTATGAGGGCAACGGCCTGAAGCTGATGCGCGAGTTCTATCGCAACTACAACATCGTCAACTTCCCCGGCGGCAACACCGGTGCGCAGATGGCCGGCTGGTACCGCAAGGAGATCAAGTCGACCGCCGATCTGAAGGGTCTGAAGTTCCGCGTCGGCGGCTTTGCCGGCAAGGTGATCGAGCGCATGGGCGGCGTGCCGCAGAATATCCCCGGCGGTGAGCTCTACCAGGCGCTGGAGAAGGGCACGATCGACGCGGCCGAGTGGGTCGGCCCTTACGACGACCAGAAGCTGGGCTTCCACAAGGTGGCGCCGTTCTACTACTACCCCGGCTGGTGGGAGGGCGGTCCGCAGATCGACTTCTTCATCAACAACAAGGCCTACGACGCGCTGTCGCCCGAGTACAAGGCCATCATCGAGGCGGCTTCCTCGCACGCCCATGTGGACATGCAGGCCAAGTACGACGGCCGCAACCCGGGCGCGCTGCGCCAGCTGGTGGCCGCCGGCACCAAGCTGCAGCGTTTCCCGAAAGACGTGCTGGACCTGGCCTTCAAGGAATCGATGGCGCTGTACAGCGATCTGTCGGCCAAGAATCCGAACTGGAAGAAGGTCTACACCGACTACGCCAACTTCCGCCGCGAGCAGACCCTGTGGTTCCGCTTTGCCGAAGCTGGCTTCGATGACTTCATGCAGGCACAGAAGTTCTGACGCTGACCCCGCATGGCTCCACGGCCCCGCCTTGTGCGGGGCTTTTTTTCGTCCCAGTTGTGCAAGCCTCGGGTTCCCCCTGCCGCCGGGGCGCAAGGCGCACAAATAGAATCAATCAGCACATGCTGTGTGAGTCAATAACAGGAGACTATTGATGAAAAGACGTTCATTCGTGGGCCATGCCGGTCTGGCTGGGGTGTTGGCGGCTGGGGCTGCTCCGGCCGTGGTGCAAGCGCAGGCGCAGATCCGCTGGCGCCTGGCTTCGAGCTTCCCCAAGGCCCTGGACACCATCTACGGTGCGGCCGAGGTGTTTGCCCGCAAGGTCAAGGAGATGTCCGGCGGCAAGTTCGAGATCTCGGTGCATGCCGGCGGTGAGCTGATGCCGGCCTTCGGCGTGGTCGACGGGGTGCAGAACGCGACGGTGGAGATGGCGCACACGGCGCCCTACTACTTCTTTGGCAAGGACGAGACCTTTGCGCTGGGCTGCGCGATTCCCTTCGGCCTGAACAGCCGCCAGATGACGGCCTGGCAGTACGAGGGCAATGGCCTGAAGCTGATGCGCGAGTTCTACGCCAAGTACAACATCATCAGCTTCCCGATGGGCAATACCGGCGCGCAGATGGGCGGCTGGTATCGCAAGGAGATCAAGTCGGTGGCCGATATCAAGGGCCTGAAGATGCGCATCGGCGGCTTTGCCGGCAAGGTGCTGGAGCGTCTGGGTGGCGTGCCGCAGAACATCCCCGGCGGAGAAATCTACCAGGCGCTGGAGAAGGGCACGATCGATGCGACCGAATGGGTCGGCCCCTACGACGACCAGAAGCTGGGCTTCAACAAGGTGGCGCCGCATTACTACTATCCCGGCTGGTGGGAGGGCGGCCCGCAGCTGGACCTCTATATCAACACCAAGGCCTACGAGGGTCTGTCGGCCGAGTACAAGTCCATCGTCGAGTGCGCGGCCGCCTACGCCCACACCGAGATGCAGGCCAAGTACGACGCACGCAACCCGGCCGCTTTGCGCCAGCTGGTGGCCGCAGGCACCAAGCTGCAGCGCTTCCCCAAGGATGTGATGGACGCAGCGTTCAAGGAGTCGATGGCGGTCTACAGCGAGTTGTCGGCCAAGAATCCGAACTGGAAGAAGGTCTACGAGGACTACGCCAAGTTCCGCAGCGAGCAGAACCTGTGGTTCCGCTTTGCCGAGGCCGGCTTCGACGACTTCATGCAGCAGCAAAAGCTCTGATCGGCCGCCAGGCCACCGAACCCGCCGGGATGCAGATCCCGGCGGGTTTTTCTTGCACTTATGAAAAAGCCGCCCCGGCTTGCGACCGGGGCGGCTTGTTGGGCTTGGCAGGCCTTGCGGCCGCAGGTTCAGGGCTGGCTGGCGGGCGCGCTGGCCGGCTCGCCGAACAGCTTGCTGGCGTCCATCTCGGTGTCGTCCGCATTGGTATCGGGCTGGAACTCGATTTCCACCGAGTTCGGATCGACCTTGGCGCTGTTGTCCATGCCGCCGGTCACCAGGCCCGGGTAGGCGACGATCACCGCCACCATGATCAGCTGCAGCACGATGAAGGCGATCGAGCCCTTGTAGATCTGTGCCGTGCTGACCGCCGGGATGGTTTCATTGGTGATGCGGTCCTTGTAGTCCTTCTTGGCCGCGACGCTGCGCAGATAGAACAGCGCAAAGCCGAAGGGCGGGGTCAGGAAGGAGGTCTGCAGATTCATCGCCAGGATCACGCCGAACCAGACCATCACCATATCGGGTGGCACGCCCGGCACCAGGGCGGGCAGGATCTTCTCGGCCACCGGCACCAGGATGGGCACGACGATGAAGGCGATCTCGAAGAAGTCGATGAACATACCCAGCACGAAGACCAGCAGGTTCACGACGATCAGAAAGCCCAGCGCGCCGCCGGGCAGGGCCGCGAACAGATGCTCGACCCAGATATGGCCGTCGGCGGCGTTGAAGGTGAAGCTGAAGACGGTGGAGCCGATCAGGATGAACAGCACAAAGCAGGACAGGCGCGCGGTGTTGTCCAGCGCCTGCTTCATCAGGCCCAGGCCCAGTCGGCCACGGCTGACCGCCATGATCAGGGCGCCGACGGCACCCATGGCGCCGCCCTCGGTGGGCGTGGCCACGCCCAGGAAGATCGTGCCCAGCACCAGAAAGATCAGCACCAGCGGCGGGATCAGCACAAAGGTGACCTGACCGGCCAGACGCGACAGCAGGCCCAGCTTGAAGACCTTGTTGATGCCGGCCAGGAGCAGGGCCAGGAAGGCCGCAATGGTCATCGACAGGATCAGCACCTCATCGCCCGGTGCCGGCATCTGGCGCTGCAGCAGCGGGTTGATGATGGCCTCGTGGTTCTGCGCCCAGAGCCAGCCGGCAGCGGCGCAGACCAGCAGCAGCACGAGCAGCGATTTGTGGCCGCTGGCGCCATTGGTCTCGCGGTAGATGCGGGCCTCGGGGGGCAGGGCAGGCACCCAGCTCGGCTTGACGATGGCCACACCGGCAATGAAGAGCAGGTACAGGCCCACCAGCAGCAGGCCGGGCACCAAGGCGCCGGCATACATATCGCCGACCGAGCGACCCATCTGGTCGGCCAGCACGATCAGCACCAGCGAGGGCGGGATCGCCTGGGCCAGCGTGCCCGAGGCGGTGATGGTGCCGGTGGCGATGGTGCGGTTGTAGCCGTAGCGCAGCATGATGGGCAGCGAGATCAGGCCCATCGAGATCACGGCTGCGGCCACCACGCCGGTGGTGGCGGCGAGCAGTGCGCCGACCAGTATCACCGCCACGGCCAGACCGCCGCGCAGCGGGCCGAACACCTGGCCCACCGTCTCGAGCAGGTCCTCGGCCATGCCGGAGCGCTCGAGGATGATGCCCATGAAGGTGAAGAAGGGGATGGCCAGCAGGGTGTCGTTCTGCATGATGCCGAACACCCGCAGCGGCAGGGCCTGGAACAGATTGGAGCCGAACAGGCCCACCTCCATGCCGACAAAGCCGAACAGCAGTCCGGTGGCGGCCAGGCCGAAGGCGACCGGGATGCCGGTCAGCAGGAAGAAGAACAGGCCCGCAAACATCAGCGGGACAAAGTTCTGAGTCAGGAACTCGATCATCAGTTGGCTCCTCGGGCCTTGCGCTCAGCAGCGGCGGCCAGTTCTTCGGCCAACAATTCTTCGTCACTCTTCTCGTGTTCGACCGAGAAAGGCTCGGCACGATGGCCGGTCAGGAAGGCTATGCGCTTGATCAGCTCGGACGTGCATTGCAGCAGCAGGATGGCGAAGCCGGCCGGGATCAGCAGCAGCACCGGCCAGCGGATCAGGCCGCCGGCGTTCTGGCTCATCTCGCCCGACTCCCAGGCGCGCTGGAACAGCGGCCAGGACAGCTCGATCATGATCACGCTCAAGGGCGCGATGAAGATCAGGATGCCCAGGATGTCGATGATGGCGTTGGTACGCTTGGACAGCTTGGAGGAGATGAAGTCGATGCGCACATGGGCGTTCTTCATGAACACATAGCCCACGCCCAGCATGAACACACCGGCGAACAAATACCACTGGATCTCCAGATAGGCATTCGAGCCGATGTTGAAGGCCTTGCGCATGATGGCATTGCCGGCGCTGATCAGCACGGCGGCCAGCACCAGCCAGCGGATCGTATGGCCCAGCATGTCGCTGAACCGGTCTATGGCCTTGGACAGGCCCAGTAAGAACTGCACGTTGACTCCTCTATCCTTTGAATGCACGGCATAGCCGCAGGCCCCGGCAGCGCGGCCCCGGGCATTCTAGGAGGAGACAAAGCAGCGAGGCCGGAGTGTTTCCCCCGGTACGTAGTTCTATCAATAGCCTTGACGGGCCGCTGTGTATAGCTTGCTCGAACGCGCACCCGAACGGCAGAAGGCGAGGATGGGGCGGGGCAGGCTGTCGATCAGCTGCTTGAATTGCTCGATCTCTTCGGGGGACTGGTAAGCACCGCTGACCGGCAGGTGGCGGTACTCCAGGCCAGCAGCGCGCGCGGCCGCTTCGACCTGGGCGCTGGTCGGTTGATCTGGCCCGCCTTCGAAGTCGGGACGGTTGTTGATCACGCTGCGAAAACCGGCCGCAGCGGCCTCGGCCATCGCGGCCGGTTCCAGCTGCGGGGCCACGCAGAAATCGGGGCTCAGCGCTTGCATGGGCAGGCTCATCATGGGCTCCTTACTGGCTCAGTGCCTGCTTGACCGCGGCCGACACCAGGCCCATATCGGCCTTGCCGGCCAGCTGGGCCTTGACCGCACCCATCACCTTGCCCATATCGCCTGGGCCCTTGGCGCCCAACTCGGCGACGATGGCATTGACGGCGGCCTGGATCTCGTCGGCCGACAGGCGCTGCGGCAGATAGGCCTCCAGCACGGTCAGCTCGGCGGCTTCCTTGTCGGCCAGGTCCATGCGGCCGGCGGCGGTGAACTGGCTCAGCGAGTCCTTGCGCTGCTTGATCAGCTTGTCGACGATGGCCACAAGGGCCACATCGTCGACCACCACGCGCTCGTCGACCTCTTTTTGCTTGACGGCCGCCAGCAGCATGCGGATGGTCGTCAGCTTGTCGGCTTCCTTGGCGCGCATCGCGGCCTTCATGTCTTCGGTGATCCGGTCTTTCAAGCTCATATCAATTCCTTTGGTGTGACGGGCATAAGCGTCGCAGAAATAGAAAAAGCCCGCAGCAGCGTCCTGTGCGGGCTTTGTTCCGAGGGTCGGCCATGAACACTAGGTTCGGGGCAGCCCACGACGGAGCACGGGGATGCTCAGTACAGCTTCTTGGGCAGCTGCATGCTGCGCACGCGCTTGTAGTGGCGCTTGACGGCGGCAGCCTTCTTGCGCTTGCGCTCGGCAGTGGGCTTCTCGTAGAACTCGCGGGCGCGCAAGTCGGTCAGCAGGCCCAGTTTTTCGATGGTGCGCTTGAAACGGCGCAGTGCCACATCGAAAGGCTCGTTCTCTTTGACGCGAATGGTGGTCATGAAACTATGGTTCCTTAATATGCGCTCGGTGTTCGCCAGACTCGTTATTGGTGCTGCCCGTAGGCGGCACTGAATGCAGAGCCTGAAGCAGAAGAATCCGGATTCTGCTTCCGAATCGACGCGCAGGGTTTGCTAGCAAAGACCGCGATTATAGCCAGGATTTCAAGGCTTGGCGAGAGTTCAGGCGGAAATCACTGCCGGGGCCGCCACCGAGGGCTCGAGCGAGCGGGCACAGGCCGCCGCGCTGGCCCAGGCCCACTGGAAGTTGTAGCCCCCCAACCAGCCGGTCACATCGACCACCTCACCGATGAAGAACAGGCCCGGCACGCGCTTGCTCTCCAGGGTCTGCGAGCTCAGTTCGCGGGTGTCGACGCCGCCGCGCATCACCTCGGCCTTGCGCCAGCCCTCGCTGCCGTCAGGCTTGAGCTGCCAGGCCTGCAACTGGCTGGCGAGTTGCTGCAAGTCCTTGTCCTTGCATTCGGCGATCGGCCGGCTTGCCTCCATCCCGAGGCGCGCCAGCCAGGCTTGGGCCAGGCGAGCCGGAAACAGCTCGGTCAGCTCATTGCCCAGCTGGCGGCGTGAGCCGCTCTTGGCGCTGCGCAGGGCCTCGGCCAGATCGCGTTCGGGCGCCAGATCGATCTGCAGGGCCTGACCCTCCAGCCAGTAGCTGGAGATCTGCAGAACGGCCGGGCCGCTGAGGCCGCGGTGCGTGAACAGCAGATCCTCGACGAAGCGGCCGCGCTGCTTGCCGGCGCCGGTGGAGACCACTACTGGCAGCGACAGGCCGGACAGATCGGCAAACGGCGCCCACTCCTGGGCATCGAAGGTCAGCGGCACGAGGGCGGGGCGCGGCTCGACGATGGCATGGCCCAGCTTCTTGGCCAGACGCAGGCCCCAGTCGCTGGCGCCGATCTTGGGAATGGACAGTCCACCACTGGCCACGACCAGCTTGGCGCTGCGCAGCGTTCCAGCGCTGGTGTCGAGCTCGAAGCCGCCGCCATCGACCGTTCTGATATCGGCCACCGTGCAGGGCTGGCGGCGCTCGACGCCGCCAGCCTCGCATTCCTGCACCAGCATCTGGATGATCTGCTCGCTGGACTGGTCGCAGAACAGCTGGCCCTTGTGCTTCTCATGGAAGGCGATGCCATGCTTGTTGACCAGGGCGATGAAGTCCTGCGGCGTGTAGCGGGCCAGCGCCGAGCGGCAGAAGGCCGGGTTCTCCGACAGGAAGTTGGCCGGCGTCGCCTCCCGGTTGGTGAAGTTGCAGCGACCGCCGCCCGAGATGCGGATCTTTTCGGCCAGGCGTGGTGCGTGGTCGATCAGCAGGACCTTCAGCCCACGCTGGCCGGCAATGCCCGCACAAAAAAGGCCGGCCGCACCGGCGCCGACCACGACGAGATCAAAAGTTTGCATGCGAGCACTGAGGCAGGGAAGGGCGGGTCGGCCGCGATGGCCGCAAGCGACGGATTGTAGTTTTGCCGGGCCACTCCTCTTTTTGGGCCATTGCCCGAGTGAGCCAGCATGAAAAGCGCCGCTCTTCATTCGAGGGCCGAGGTTCTTCGCTACCATCACTCCCTTCAAGCTAGGGGGGGCTCAGCAAACAGGGGGGTGTCCCGCACTTGCCCGCAGCTGCTGTGGCCCTCTACATTGCCCCATCAGCCTCGGTGCCATGTCCCCGCCGGACAGCGCGCCTATTGCCAGATTTGCCAGGATTTCATGGACACCTCAGCCGCCCCGCACCCCGGTGCCTCGCCACAAGTCAGCGGCTTCGGTCAATGGCTTGCCAGCCTGCAACTGGCCGATACCGAAGTCGCGGCCGGTCTGCTGGGTCTGGTCGAGCCGTTGGGCTCCTTCATGGCGGTCAAATCGCTGGCCACCGGGCGCTATGTCTATGCCAGCGTCGGTATCAATGCGCTGTTCGAGCGCCATGACAGCAGCATCGTCGGCAGCGGCGACAGCGATCTGATGCGGGCCGACGAGGTGGTGGCGATGCGCAGGGTCGAGCAGACCGTGATGGCTCAACGCTCGGTGGTGGTCAGCGAGCATCGGCTGGAGCTGGGTGGGCGGCGGCGCGAGTTTGCCGTCACCCGCATGCCGCTGGGTGCCGAGTACCTGATCTCGATGTGGTCGGAGCGTACCGAGGAGCGCCATCGCGAGACCCATTTGCAGCGCGCACTGAACCAGATCGAGCAGCAGCAGAAGGCGCTGGAGCAGATCCGCCGCGAGATGCAGGCCGGCAGCGGCCGCGATGAGGTCTCGGGCCTGTATCTGCGGGCCCAGTTCGATGACCAGCTGCTGCGCGAGATCGATTTGTCGACCCGGGAGCACCGCGAGTTCGCGCTGGTGCTGATCGCACTGGATCCGGCGCCGGCCGCCGTGCAGGCACTCGGCGACGAGGCGCACCAGCGTATGCTCGAGGGGCTGGGCCGCATGCTGCGGGCCAATACCCGGGCGATGGATGCGGCCTGCCGCGTTGGCGAGCAGACTTTCGCGGTGCTCTTGTCCGGCGTCGGTCTGGCGACGGCCCATGCCCGCATGGAGCAGCTGCGCCGCCAATGCACCGCCCAGATCGTGGTGCTCAATGGCCAGGACCTGGGACTGTCGCTGTCGATGGGGGTGGCGAGCTTCCCGCACACCGCGTCCAAGCAGGAAGAGCTGGTCGCGGCCAGCGAGACTGCGGTGCAGGAAGCGCTGCGCCGCGGCGGCAACCAGGTGGTGCTGGCGCCGATTCCCTTTGGCGCCCTAGCTTAGGCCCTTGTAGAGCATATAAGCGGCCAACACGAAGAGCAGCATCGCGAAGGCCCGCTTCAGCTGGGCCACATTCATCGCATGGGCGGCGCGCGCACCGAGCGGCGCCATCGTCACGCTGGCCGCAGCGATCACAAGCAGGGCTGGCATGAAGAGATAGCCGACCGCACCCGGCAGTGCCGGCGCCAGATGCCAGCCGCCGACCACATAGCCCAGGGTGTTGGCCAGCGCTATCGGGAAGCCCAAGGCGGCACTGGTGGCCACCGCGTTGTGCATCGCCACATTGCACCAGGTCATGAAAGGCACCGAGACAAAGCCGCCGCCCGCGCCGACCAGGCCCGACAGCATGCCGATGCCGGCGCCGGCGCCGATCTGGCCGGCCGTGCCGGGCATCTGGCGGCTCGGCGCCGGCTTCTTGTTCAGCAGCATCTGGAAGGCAGAGAAGCTGACGAAGCCGGCAAAGAACAGCGCCAGCCAGGCACCCTTGAGCAGCGCGAAGATGCCGGCGCCGGCGATCAGGCCGCCGATCAGGATGCCGGGCGCCAGGCCGCGCACCAGATCCCAGCGCACCGCGCCGCGTTTGTGATGGGCGCGCACGCTGGAGATCGAGGTGAACATGATGGTGGCCATCGAGGTGGCGATCGCCATCTTGACGGCCATATCGGCGCTGACCCCTTGCTTGGACAGCATCCAGGTCAGGATGGGCACCATCAGCATGCCGCCGCCTATGCCCAGCAGGCCGGCCAGAAAGCCCGAGCACAGGCCCAGTATCAGCAATTCGATCAGCAAAACGGGGTCGAAGGTCATCGGTACTCAGGCCAGGAGTTTCAGGATCAGGGTCCATTCCGCGGCCGTGACCGGGGTGATGGAAAGACGGTTGCCGCTTTGCAGCGTGCGCATCTGGGCCAGGTCCGGCTCGGCGCGCATCTCGGCCAGACTCAGCAGCCGCGTCTTGCGCAGCAAGCGCACATCGACATGCAGCCAGCGTGGCGCCTCGAGCTTGGATTTGGCATCGAAGTAGGGGCTGGCCGGGTCGAACTGGCTGGCGTCCGGGTAGGCGGGGCTGGCCACCTCTGCCAGGCCGGCGATGCCAGGCTGCGGACACGAGGAGTGATAGAACAGCACACCATCGCCCACCCGCATCGCATCGCGCATGAAGTTGCGGGCCTGGTAGTTGCGCACACCGATCCAGGGCACGGTGTGGTCAGGTGCGGCAGCGAGATCGTCGATCGAGCACTCGTCCGGCTCGGACTTCATCAACCAGTAGTTCAAGGTGTGGAGCGGGCCCGTGCTTGTGTAAGGTGTCCACCGCGAGCCGTGAGCCGCATTCCTGAACCCGGGGATTCAGGTGGGCGAGGTCAGCCAAGCTTCGGGTTCATCTGACGCGAGACGATCACACCAACCGGGCGATGTTCCAAGCCCTTGCTCATAGAGCATCGGTCAAGGAAATATAAGACTCACGCGAACACGATGGACCATCGCATTCTATGCGCTCAAAGCAATTGGCCGTCGTGGCCAAGGGCTTCATCGAGACGGCGAATCAGCGCTTCGAGTTCGGGGGCGGTCTGGCTCTCGTCGGCGCGTGCCGGCGTGGCGGCGGCCGGGCCATCGGCGAGCTGGTAGGCCAGGTTCAGCGCGGCCAGCACGGCAATGCGCTCGCGCGCCTTGACCTTGCCGGCATCACGGATCGCGCTCATCTCGCGGTCTACCTGGCTGACCGCACGGCTCAGCGTCGCTTCTCCACCCTCGGGGCAGCCGAGCAAATAGCTCTGGCCCATGATGGTGACTTCCATTTGCTTCATGACTTGTTCTTTCCGGACTCACTCTCGACAGGCAGCCGCTCCAGCAGCGCATCAATGCGCAGCCGCGCCGCGCCGAGGCGGGAGCGCAGGCTGTCGCGCTCCTGGCCCAGGCTTTGCACCTGCTCCTGCAGCAGGGCGTTGGTGCGCTTCAACTCATCATGGCGCAGCAGCAGGCGCTCTACCCGGTCGAGAAGATCGGTGATGCTAGGCATGGCTTCCTAAGTGAATCATGGGGCGGGATTGGCACCGATTGTAGAGGGCCCCAGCGCGCGGCCCAGATCGCAGAAGGGCCGCACCTGGCATTGGCCGCACAAGGGCTTGCGGGCCTGGCAGACATAGCGGCCATGCAGGATCAGCCAGTGATGGGCGTCGACCAGGTACTCGGCCGGGATGCGTTTGAGCAGACCCTGCTCGACCTCCAGCACGTTTTTGCCCGGCGCCAGGCCGGTGCGGTTGCCGAGCCGGAAGATATGCGTGTCCACCGCCATCGTCGGCTCGCCGAAGGCGACATTGAGCACCACATTGGCGGTCTTGCGGCCGACGCCGGGCAGGGCTTCGAGCGCCTCGCGCGAGCGCGGCACCTGGCCGCCATGCTGCTCGATCAGGATCTGGCAGGTCTTGTAGAGATTCTTGGCCTTGGTGCGGTACAGGCCGATGGTGCGGATGTAGCCGGCAAGGCCGTCCTCACCCAGTGCGAGGATCTTGGCCGGCGTGTTGGCGACCGGATAGAGCCGGCGCGTGGCCTTGTTGACGCCGACATCGGTGGCCTGGGCCGACAGCAGCACGGCGGCCAGCAGCTCGAACACGCTGCTGTATTCGAGCTCGGTCTGCGGCGAAGGGTTGGCCGCCTTCAGGATGGCGAAGAAGGCGGCGATGTCTTGCTTGTTCATGGCGTATGCCCGAGGGCCTGGATCTCAATCGCGCTGGGCCCGGGCACGCGCCAGCGCGGCTTCTATCATGCTGCGCTTGCGGTCCAGCGCGGCCGGGTCCGTGAGCTTGCTGGCCTCGGCCAGATTGGCGAGCTTGGCCTCGGCCTTGGCCTGCAGCCGGGCCTCGTTCTCCTGCCGGGCGCGGGGCAGGCGCTGCTGATGGAAGCGGTAGCGCTGCAGGGCTTCGTCGGCCTGGGGTGCGCTCCAGGCTTGCCAGCCGGTCCGCTCGCCGCTGACATTGAGCAGCGAGATGCAGTCGACCGGGCAGGCCGGCACGCACAGCTCGCAGCCGGTGCATTGCTCGTTGATGATCAGATGCATGGCCTTGGGCGCGCCGACGATGCAGTCGACCGGGCAGGCCTTGATGCACAGCGTGCAGCCTATGCACCAGTTCTCGTCGATCACCGCCAACTGGCGCGGGCCCTCGACACCATGCTCGGCGCTCAGCGGCAGCGCGGGCCGGCCGGTGAGGGCGGCCAGGCGCGCGACGCCCTCGGCACCTCCGGGCGGACACTGGTTGATGCCGGCCGCGCCGGCCGCGACGGCCTGGGCATAGCTCAGGCAGTCCGGATAGCCGCAGCGCGTGCACTGGGTCTGCGGCAGCGCCGCGTCGATGCGGGCGACCAGATCGGCGGTCGGGGCCAAGACGCTCAAGCGGACTTCTTGCTCCGTGTTGTCTTGCGTGCAGGCGCGGTCACCGGGTGCTCGTACTTGAGGATGAAGTCGCGCACCTCGGGGTAGACCTTCTCGCGCCAGCGGCGACCCGAGAAGATGCCGTAGTGGCCGGCGCCGATCGCGTCATAGTGGTACTGGTGCTCGGGGGCGATGCCCGAGCACAGCTCATGCGCGGCACGGGTCTGGCCGGCGCCCGAGATGTCATCGAGTTCGCCTTCGATGGTCAGCAGGGCCGTGCCCTGGATGTCCTGTGGGCGCACCAGCTGGCCCTTGACCTCCCAGGTGCCGTTGACCAGGGCGAAGTCCTGGAACACGGTCTTGATGGTGTCCAGGTAGTACTCGGCCGGCATGTCCAGCACCGCGTTGTACTCGTCGTAGAACTGGCGGTGCGACTCGGCGCTGTCGTCGTCGCCGCGCACCAGGTCGAGGAAATAGTCGTAATGCGAGCTCAGATGCCGGTCCGGATTCATCGCGACAAAGCCGGTGTGCTGCAGAAAACCGGGGTAGACCGCGCGCTGCGCACCCGGGAAGTTGGTCGGTACCCGGTAGATCACATTGGTCTCGAACCAGCTGAAGCTGCGGTTCATCGCCAGATTGTTGACGGCCGTGGGGCTCTTGCGGGCGTCGATCGGGCCGCCCATCATGGTCATGCTGCGCGGCGTGGTCTCGCCATTCGACGCCATCAGCGAGATTGCGGCCAGCACCGGCACGGTGGGCTGGCAGACCGAGATCACATGGCACTCGGCCGCGCCGATATGACGGATGAACTGCTGCACATAGGCGATGTAGTCGTCCAGATGGAAGGCGCCCTGGTCCAGCGGCACCATGCGCGCATCGGTCCAGTCGGTGATGAAGACCTTGTGGTCCTTCAGCAGCTGGCGCACGGTGTCGCGCAGCAGGGTGCTGTGGTGGCCCGACAGCGGCGCCACCACCAGCACGGTGGGCTGGTCCTTCATCTTGGCCAGCACGGCCAGATCATCGGTGTAGCGCTTGAAGCGCAGCAGCCGGCAAAAGGGCAGCTCGACCGGCACCAGCTCCTGCACCGCCACCTCGATCCCGTCGACCTCGACGCCGCGAATCCCGAACTCGGGCTTCTCGTAGTCCTTGGCCAGCCGGTGCATCAGATCCAGCCCGGCCGAGACCCGATGGGCCATCGGGCCGTGGGCGAAGGGCGAGAGCGGATGGCTGTAGAGCTTGGCCGAGGCGCCCGCGAACTCCGCAAAAGGACTCATCAGCGCGCGCTGGGTTTCGTAGAGCTGATACAGCATGGAGGACCTCGGTAGCTTTGTGGGGTGACAGTACTGCAAAACAAATGGTGCAGTGCAGCATTATGCGGCTTGCCAGGTGGCAAAGCCGTTAAAACTGCGCAAGCCCACTCGTTCCAGCGGGCAGATTGTCAGCCGCGCAGCACCGCCGCCATCGCCTGCGCGACAGCCGGCAGGTTTTTCTCGTTCAGCGCGGCCACGCAGATGCGGCCCGAATCGACACCATAAATGCCGAACTCGCTGCGCAGTCGCTGCATTTGCGCGGCATTCAGGCCGGAATAGCTGAACATGCCTTTCTGGCGGGTCACGAAGCTCAGGTCCTGGCTCACGCCGGCCGCTTGCAGCGCGCTGACCAGCGCCTGGCGCATCGCCCGGATGCGCAGGCGCATGCCGGCCAGCTCCTCTTCCCAGAGCGCGCGCAGTGCCGGGGTCGACAACACGTTCGCAACCACCTGGGCGCCATGGGTTGGCGGGTTGGAATAGTTGGTGCGGATCACGATCTTCAGCTGGCTCAGCACCTTGGCGGTCTCCTCGGCCGAGGCGCAGACCACGCTCAGCGCGCCGACGCGCTCGCCGTAGAGCGAGAAGCTCTTCGAGAAACTGGTCGAGACGAAGAAGTCCAGATTGGCGGCGAGAAATTGCTGGATCACCGCGCCGTCCTCGGCAATGCCTTCGCCGAAGCCCTGGTAGGCCATGTCCAGGAAGGCGACCAGGCCACGTGCCTTGACGGTGGCGACCACCTGCTCCCATTGGGCGGGGCTCAGGTCATAGCCGGTCGGGTTGTGGCAGCAGGCGTGCAGCACGACCACGGTGCCGGCGCTGGCGCCGTTCAGCGCGGCCAGCATGCCGTCGAAATTGATGCCCAGCTTGGCGGCGTCGTAATAGGGATAGGTCTGAACCGGGAAGCCGGCGTTGGTGAACAGCGCGCGGTGGTTTTCCCAGCTGGGGTCGGAGATCAGCACGGTGGCGCCGGGGTTCAGGCGCTTCAGGAAGTCGGCGCCTATCTTCAGGCCGCCGGTGCCGCCGATGGCCTGCACGGTGGCCACACGCTTGGCCGCCAGGATGGCGCTCTCAGAACCGAACACCAGGCCTTGCACGGCCTTGTCATAGGCGGCGATGCCGTCGATCGGCAGATAACCGCGTGCCTTCGGATCGGCCTGCATCGCGGCCTCGGCCTGGGCCACGCACTTCAGCAGGGGCAGCTTGCCGTTCTCGTCGTAGTAGACGCCGACCCCCAGATTCACCTTGGCGGGATTGGTATCGGCGTTGAACTGCTCGTTCAGACCCAGGATGGGGTCGCGGGGGGCCATTTCGACGGCGGCAAACAAGGACATGGACGGCTTTCCTGACATGACGGTGGCAAGAGCGTTCGAACAATCGAACGGCGCCTGCGCTACCCTGTCGGGCTGTTGATGATGCGCAAGCCCGTGAATTCTAGAGGGCTTGCGGCCCGAGTCCTGGGAAACCCCGATGCAATCTGCCCCCGTCGCCATTGAGAACCCCGAAAGCCCTAGCGAGGAGCCGAAGGGCGAATTCGTGTCTTTCGAAGGCTCGCCCTTCCAGCTCTTCCAGCCCTTTGCGCCGGCCGGTGATCAGCCCACGGCCATCGCCCAGCTCTGCGAGGGCATCAATGATGGCCTGAGCTTCCAGACCCTGCTGGGCGTGACCGGCTCGGGCAAGACCTTCACGATGGCCAATGTGATCGCCCGGCTGGGCCGGCCGGCCATCATCTTCGCGCCCAACAAGACGCTGGCGGCCCAGCTCTACAGCGAGTTCCGCGAGTTCTTCCCGAAGAACGCGGTCGAGTATTTCGTCAGCTACTACGACTACTACCAGCCCGAGGCCTATGTGCCGCAGCGCGATCTCTTCATCGAGAAGGACAGCGCGATCAACGAGCACATCGAGCAGCTGCGCCTGTCCTGCACCAAGAGCCTGCTGGAGCGTCGCGATGTCGTGATTGTCGCCTCGGTCTCGGCCATCTACGGCATCGGCAACCCGGCCGACTACCACCAGATGGTGATGACGCTGCGCAGCGGCGACAAGATGGACCAGCGCGATGTGATCGCCCAGCTGATACGGATGCAGTACACGCGCAACGAGATGGAGTTCACGCGCGGGCACTTCCGCGTGCGCGGCGACACCATCGATGTGTTTCCGGCCGAGCATTCGGAGCTGGCGCTGCGCATCGAGCTCTTTGACGACGAGGTCGAGACCCTGCAGCTCTTCGACCCGCTGACCGGCAAGATCCGCCAGAAGATCCCTCGCTTCACCGTCTACCCGAGCAGTCACTATGTGACGCCGCGCGAACGCGTGCTGGCGGCGATGGACGGCATCAAGCAGGAGCTGCGCGACCGCGTCGCCCATTTCGTGAAGGACGGCAAGCTGGTCGAGGCGCAGCGCATCGAGCAGCGCACCCGTTTCGACCTGGAGATGCTGCAGGAGGTGGGCCACTGCAAGGGCATCGAGAACTACACCCGCCATCTGTCCGGTGCCGAGCCCGGCTCGCCGCCACCGACCCTGGTCGACTACCTGCCGCCCGATGCGCTGATGTTCCTGGACGAGAGCCATGTGCTGATCGGCCAGTTCGGCGGCATGTACAACGGCGACCGGGCGCGCAAGACCACCTTGGTCGAGTACGGCTTCCGGCTGCCCTCGGCGATGGACAACCGGCCGCTGAAGTTCGATGAGTTCGAGCGCAAGATGCGCCAGGCGGTGTTCGTCTCGGCCACGCCGGCCGCTTACGAGAAGGAGAACGCCGGCCAGGTCGTCGAGCAGCTGGTGCGGCCTACCGGCCTGGTCGATCCCATCATCGAGGTGAGGCCGGCCACCCACCAGGTCGACGATGTGCTGGGCGAGATCCGGCTGCGCGTCGAGGTCAATGAGCGGGTGCTGATCACCACGCTGACCAAGCGCATGGCCGAACAGCTGACCGACTATCTGAGCGACAACGGCGTCAAGGTGCGCTATCTGCATTCCGATGTGGACACGGTGGAACGGGTCGAGATCCTGCGCGATCTGCGCCTGGGGGCCTTCGATGTGCTGGTGGGCATCAACCTGCTGCGCGAAGGCCTGGACATTCCCGAGGTCTCGTTGGTGGCCATTCTGGACGCTGACAAAGAAGGCTTTCTGCGTGCCGAGCGCAGCCTGATCCAGACCATAGGCCGGGCCGCGCGCAACCTCAATGGCAAGGCCATCCTCTACGGCGACCGCATCACCGACTCGATGCGCAAGGCCATCGACGAGACCGAGCGTCGGCGTGCCAAGCAGATCGCCTTCAACGAGGCCAATGGCATCACGCCACGCGGGCTGAACAAGCGCATCAAGGAGCTGATCGAGGGCGTCTACTCGGACAAGCCCGGCCGCGATGACGACAAGCTGGTGCAGGCGGCTGCGGTCGAGGAGCTGTCCGAGAAGGATCTGGGCAAGCGCATTGCTCAACTGGAGCGCCAGATGCTGGAGCATGCCCGCAACCTCGAGTTCGAGAAAGCGGCTCGGGTGCGCGATCAGTTGGCGCAGCTGCGCGAGCAGGCTTTCGGTGCCGTCGTGCACGACAATCTGGTGCCTCTGGACAGCGCCAAACCGACGCCGCGCGGCCGCGTCTGACCGTCAGATAGCGGCGCTTCGGCGCGCCAGCGCTGGGCGCCCGGGAGCGCGCCCAGCAAGCTTCTTAATAATTGAGTAAAATGCTCAGGCATACCCAAGGGTTAACCCCCCGCGCCGGGCGGGTGCCGGGTCGCTCAGCTTGCTGGTTTTGTTGTTGTACCGCCCCATGGTCTGTTGGACCGAAGGAGAGTCTCATGCGTCTCACAACCAAAGGTCGATTCGCTGTCACCGCGATGATCGATTTGGCGCTGCGTGAAAACGGCGGCCCGGTCGCGCTGGCGGCGATCAGCCAGCGCCAGCAGATCTCGCTGTCCTATCTGGAACAGCTGTTCGGCAAGCTGCGCCGGCACGAGCTGGTCGAAAGCACGCGTGGACCCGGCGGCGGTTACTCGCTGGGCCGCAAGTCCGACGAGATCACGGTGGCCGACATCATCGTCGCGGTCGATGAGCCGATCGACGCGACCGGCTGCGGCGGCAAGGAAAACTGCATGGGCGAGGACACCGGCAAATGCATCACGCATGAGCTCTGGACCAGCCTGAACGCCAAGATGATCGAGTATCTCGACTCGGTGTCGCTGCGCAAGCTGGTCGAGGACCAGTTGGCCAAGGGCGTCACGATAGAGGAAGCGCCGATCAAGCGGGCGATCTCGACGACGCCGGTGGTCAAGCCCATCCGCATCACCGCGCCGAATTCGGTGTTTGCCCTCGGCAACGCCTTCAACAAGTAATCCAACAAATCAAAAGCAGTCGCATCTCATGGACATGACGCCCCACTTCCCCATCTATCTGGACTATGGCGCGACGACGCCGGTGGACCCGCGCGTGGTCGAAGCGATGATCCCCTGGTTGCGCGAGCATTTCGGCAATCCGGCCTCACGCAGCCATGCCTGGGGCTGGGAAGCGGAAGCGGCGGTCGAGAAGGCGCGCGAGCAGGTCGCCTCGCTGATCAATGCCGACCCGCGCGAAATCGTCTGGACATCTGGCGCAACCGAGTCGATCAATCTGGCGGTCAAGGGCGCGGCGCAGTTCTATAAGACGCGCGGCAAGCACATCATCACCCTGAAGACCGAGCACAAGGCCACGCTGGACACCTGCCGCGAGCTGGAACGCCAGGGCTTTGAGGTCACCTATCTGGATGTGCAGGAAAACGGCCTGCTGGATCTGGACAAGTTCAAGGCCGCGCTGCGTCCCGACACCATCCTGGCCTCGGTGCTGTTTGTGAACAACGAGATCGGTGTGATCCAGGACGTGGTCGCGATCGGCAATATCTGCCGCGAGAAGGGCATCATCTTCCATGTCGATGCGGCCCAGGCCACCGGCAAGATCGCGATCGATGTGACCCAGCTGCCCATCGACCTGATGAGCCTGGCCTCGCACAAGACCTATGGCCCCAAGGGCATCGGCGCGCTGTTCGTGCGCCGCAAGCCGCGCGTGCGCCTGGAAGCCCAGATGCACGGTGGCGGCCATGAGCGCGGCATGCGCTCGGGCACCCTGGCCACCCACCAGATCGTCGGCATGGGCCTGGCTTTCGAGATCGCCAAGAACGAGATGGCCGAGGAGGGCGCACGCATCCGCATGCTGCACCAGCGCCTGCTGGACGGCCTCAGCGGCATCGAGCAGGTCTTCGTCAACGGCGACCTGGAAAAGCGCGTGCCGCACAACCTGAACATCTCCTTCAACTATGTGGAAGGCGAGTCGCTGATCATGGGCGTCAAGGGCCTGGCGGTGTCGTCCGGCTCGGCCTGCACCTCGGCCAGCCTGGAACCCAGCTATGTCTTGCGCGCGCTGGGCCGCAGCGACGAGCTGGCGCACTCCTCGCTGCGCATGACCATCGGCCGCTTCACGACGGTCGAAGAGATCGACTATGCGGTGACGGTACTGAAAGACCGCGTCGCCAAGCTGCGTGAGCTATCGCCACTGTGGGATATGTACAAGGATGGCATAGACATCAGCACGATCCAGTGGACCGCCCACTGAACCTCAGAAATACGTTGGAGAACAATCATGGCCTACAGTGAAAAAGTTGTTGATCACTACGAAAACCCCCGCAATGTCGGTGCCTTCGAGAAGGGCGACGATTCGGTCGGCACCGGCATGGTCGGCGCGCCGGCCTGCGGCGATGTGATGAAGCTGCAGATCAAGGTCAACCCGGCCACCGGGCTGATCGAGGATGCCAAGTTCAAGACCTATGGCTGCGGCTCGGCGATCGCGTCGAGCTCGCTGGTGACCGAGTGGGTCAAGGGCAAGACGCTGGACCAGGCGCTGGAGATCAAGAACACCTTGATCGCCGAAGAGCTGGCCCTGCCGCCGGTCAAGATCCACTGCTCCATCCTGGCCGAAGACGCGATCAAGGCAGCGGTCGATGACTACCGCGCCAAGCACACGCAGTAAGGGATCAGCAGCATGTCTGTGACTCTGACCGAGGCGGCCGCGCGCCATGTGACGCGCTATATCGCCAAACGCGGGCGCGGCGTGGGCGTGCGTCTGGGCGTCAAGACCACTGGCTGCTCGGGCCTGGCTTACAAGCTCGAGTACGCCGACGATGTGACGCCGGAGGATGTGATCTTCGAGGGTCATGGCGTCAAGATCCTGATCGACCCCAAAAGCCTGCCCTATCTGGAAGGCACCGAGCTGGATTTCGTGCGCGAAGGCCTCAACGAGGGCTTCAAGTTTCGCAACCCGCGCGAGAAAGACCGCTGCGGCTGCGGTGAATCCTTCCGCGTCTAAAATCGCGGCTCCATCGCAGGGCGCGGCCATCAGCCGCGCTTTTTTCTTGGCTGTTTTGTAAACAAGCTTCATCGCATGCGACTCGACGACAACGACTTCAAGCTGTTTGGCCTGCCCGAGCGCCAGGCCCAAGAGCGTGTCGAGATCGATGCGCGCTGGAAGGCCTTGCAGGCCCAGGTTCATCCCGACAAGTTCGCCGCCGAGGGCGCATCGTCGCAGCGGCTGGCGATGCAATGGGCCGTGCGCGTCAATGAGGCCTACCAGCGCCTGCGCGACCCGCTCCAGCGCGCCGCCTATCTGTGCGAGTTGCGCGGCGTGCCGCTGCTGGTCAACGAGAACACCCGCATGCCGACGGCCTTCTTGATGGAGCAGATGAGTTGGCGCGAGGCCTTGGACGAGGCGGACGGCCTGGCCGCGGTCGAGGCCCTGGATGCCGAGGTCGCGCAGCGCGAGCGCGGCTTGCTGGCCGATGTGCAGCGCCTGCTCGATGAGGCGGACGACGCGCCGGCGGCGGCCGAACAGGTCCGGGCCCTGATGTTCATCGCCCGATTCCGCGCCGATATCGACAAGAGGCTGGACGCCCTAGGACAGTAAACATGGCTTTGTTGCAGATTTCCGAACCCGGGCAATCGCCCAACCCGCATGAACGCCGCATCGCGGTGGGCATCGATCTGGGCACGACCCATTCGCTGGTGGCCTCGGTGCGCCATGGTGTGGCCGAATGCCTGCCCGACGAGCAGGGGCGCGTCATCCTGCCCTCGGCCGTGCGCTATCTGGAGGACGGGCGGCGCCAGATCGGCGCGGCCGCCTTCGAAGCCCAGGCCGACGATCCGGAGAACACCATCGTCTCGGTCAAGCGTTTCATGGGCCGCTCGCTGGCCGATGTCGCCAACCGCGACAAGCTGCCTTACCGCTTCGAGGACACGCCGGGCATGCTGTCGATCGCGACGCGCGACGGTCTGAAGTCGCCGGTCGAGGTCTCGGCCGAGATCCTGGCGACCTTGCGCTTCCGTGCCGAGGACAGCTTTGCCGACGACATCTTCGGTGCCGTGATCACGGTGCCGGCCTACTTCGACGATGCCCAGCGCCAGGCCACCAAGGATGCCGCGCAACTGGCCGGCCTGAATGTGCTGCGCCTGATCAACGAGCCCACCGCTGCGGCCATCGCCTATGGCCTGGACAATGCCAGCGAGGGCTTGTACGCGGTCTATGACCTCGGCGGCGGCACCTTCGACATCTCGCTGCTGCGCCTGACGCGCGGTGTCTTCGAGGTGGTGGCGACCGGCGGCGATGCGGCCCTGGGCGGCGACGACTTCGATCGCCTGCTGGCCGACTGGGCGCTGGCCGAAGCCGGGCTGGAGACCGTCAGCTCGCATGACAAGCGTGCGGTGCTGATGGCCGCGCGCCTGGCCAAGGAGGCGTTGTCCGATGCGCCGCAGACCCGGCTGCAGTGCGCGCTGGATGCGGGTGCGCTCGATATCGCGCTCAGCCGCGAGCAGTTCGATGCGCTGACCAAACCCTTGGTCGACAAGACGCTGGCCGCCGTCAAGCGGGTGCTGCGCGACGCCAGGCTGAAGGCCGAGGAGGTGCAGGGTACGGTGATGGTCGGCGGTTCGACCCGCATGCCCGGCGTGCGCGCCGCAGTCGGTCAGCTGTTCGGCCGTGAGGTTTTGACGAACCTGAATCCCGACGAGGTTGTCGCGCTGGGGGCGGCCATCCAGGCCAATCAGCTGGCCGGCAATGCGGCCGATGGCGAGATCCTGCTGCTGGATGTGATTCCGCTGTCGCTGGGTCTGGAGACCATGGGTGGTCTGGTCGAGCGCATCATCGAGCGCAATGCGACGATTCCGGTGGCCAAGGCGCAGGACTTCACGACCTTCAAGGACGGGCAGACCGCGATGGCGGTCCATGTCTTGCAGGGTGAGCGCGAGCTGGTCAGCGAGTGCCGTTCGCTGGCGCGCTTCGAGCTGCGCGGCATTCCGGCCATGGTGGCCGGTGCCGCGCGCATCCGTGTCACCTTCCAGGTCGATGCCGACGGCTTGCTGAGCGTCTCGGCCAAGGAACTGGGCTCGGGTGTCGAGGCGGCGGTTCAGGTCAAGCCGAGCTACGGCCTGAGTGACGATCGGATCGCCGGCATGCTGAAGGACGGTTTTGCCAGCGCCGAATCGGATATGCAGGCGCGCAAGCTGCGTGAGGCCCGTGTCGAGGCCGAGCGCATGATGCTGGCCACGCAGTCGGCGCTGGCGGCCGATGGCGATCTGCTGGACGAGGCGCAGCGTGCTGCCGTGGCCGAGTTGCTGAAGCAGCTGGCCCTGGCCGCCGAGGGCGAGGATGCGGATGCGATCAATGCGGCCGTCGAGACCCTGGCCAAGGGCACCGAAGCCTTCGCTGCCGAGCGCATGAATCGTGGCATTCAGCAGGCGCTGACCGGCCGCAATATCGAACAGATGTAAACAGGGGAAGCTCCATGCCCATCATCAAAATCCTTCCCCATGCCGAGTACTGCCCGCAGGGCAAGACCGTGACGGCGCCGGCCGGTACCTCGATCTGCGAGGCGCTGCTGGACAACCATATCGAGATCGAGCATGCCTGCGACCAAGTCTGCGCCTGCACCACCTGCCATGTGATCGTGCGCGAAGGTGGCCGCACGCTGTCCGAGATGGAGGAGGGCGAGGAAGACATGCTGGACCGTGCCTGGGGCCTGGAGCCCGATTCGCGTCTGAGCTGCCAGGCCATCCTGGGGCAAGCAGACGTGACCATCGAGATACCGAAGTACTCGATCAATCACGCCAAAGAGAATCACTGAACATGAAGGTCCTGGGCTTCGAGTCGTCCTGCGATGAGACCGGCGTGGCCTTGGTCGATGTGCCAGAGCCGGGTGCCCAGGGCGTGCCTACCTTGCTGGCCCAGGCCCTGCACAGCCAGATCAGCATGCACCAGGCCTATGGCGGTGTCGTGCCCGAATTGGCCTCGCGCGACCATATCCGCCGCGTGCTGCCGCTGACGCGCGAGGTGCTGGCTGCGGCCGGCGTCGAGCTGGCCGATGTCGATGTGATCGCCTATACCCAGGGGCCGGGTCTTGCCGGGGCGCTGCTGGTGGGCGCCGGTGTCGCGGTGTCGCTGGCGGCCTCGCTGGGCAAGCCGACCCTGGGCGTACACCATCTGGAAGGCCATCTGCTGTCGCCCTTTCTGTCGGTCGATGCGCCCGAGTTCCCCTTCGTCGCTTTGCTGGTGTCGGGTGGCCATACGCAACTGATGCGGGTCGATGATGTCGGCCAGTACGAGATCCTGGGCGAGACCATCGATGATGCGGCCGGTGAGGCCTTCGACAAGAGCGCCAAGCTGCTGGGCCTGCCCTATCCCGGCGGCCCGCATCTGGCCCGGCTGGCCGAGCAGGGCGACCCCGCAGCGTTTGCGCTGCCGCGCCCGCTGCTGCACAGCGGCAAGCCCGACTTCAGCTTTGCCGGCTTGAAGACGGCGGTGCTGACGCAGGTGAAGAAGCTCGGCGAAGGCCCGAGCGATCAGCAGCGCGCCGATCTGGCGGCCTCGACCCAGGCCGCCATCGTCGAGGTGCTGGTGACGAAGTCGCTGCTGGCGCTGAAGAACACCGGGCTCAAACGCCTGGTGGTGGCCGGCGGTGTCGGTGCCAACAGCCTGCTGCGCCAGCAGCTGAACATCGCCTGCGCCAAGCGCGGCGTGCGCGTGCACTACCCGGAGCTGAGTCTGTGCACAGACAACGGCGCGATGATTGCGATGGCCGCCGCGATGCGGCTGCAGCGCGGCATGGCGACGCTGCAACCGCAGGGCGGTGGTTTCGAGGTGCGCCCGCGCTGGGCGCTCGGCTCGCCCTGACTCGGCTCAGCTGACGCTGAGTTCGCCGGCATTGTCCGGCTGGCGCTTGACCAGGGTCAGGGTCAGCACACCGTTGTCCAGCTTGGCGGTGGAGTCATTCTTGTTGAGCTCCTGAGGCAGGGCCAGCGTGCGCGAAAAGCGCGTCACCGAACGCTCGCGGTACAGCACCCGCTCGCCCTCGGCCTTGTCGGCGGCGCGGGTCTGCTCGGCATCGATGCTGACGCGGCGGCCCTCGATCTTGATCTTGACTGACTCCTTGGCCACGCCCGGCAGATCGAGCTGCAAGGTGTAGGCGGCATCGGTCTCGCTGACGTCCAGCGCCGGGCTGCGCAAGGCGACGGCGTCCCGATCAGTGTTGAACAGGCGCTCGATGTGGCGCGACAGATCGGCGGAATGACGGGACACGGGAATCACAAACATGGCAGCTCCTACAATGAGATGGCGGAAAAAATCGCTGCTGGATCTTTCAGGGCGCAGCCCCCATGCCAACCAAGCTTGGCGCGGCTTTTCTCAATTCAATAGCCCTCAAAAATTCACTTCCTCATGGCTTGGAACTTCCCTTCTCGTCACCATCTGGCCGCCCTTTTGCTGGCCGCGCCGCTGATGGCCGGTGCCGCCGAACCGATCAAGCTGGCCTTGATCGAGGGCCTGTCCGGTCCCTTCGGCAATGCCGGCGAGGCGGTCTATCGCAACCTGGTCTGGGCCACCGAGCGTGTCAACGCGCGGGGTGGCGTCAAGCTGCCGGGCGGTGCGCGGCCCTTGCAGTTGCTGCGGCTGGACAGCAAGGGGGCGACCGAGGAAGCGCTGTCCATGCTGCGCTCGGCCGTCGATCAGAAGGCCTCGTTCGTGCTGCAGGGCAATAGCTCGGCCACGGCCGCCGCCTTGATCGATGCCTTGAACAAGCACAACGAGCGCGAACCGCAGCAGCGCGCGCTGTTCCTGAACTACTCGGCGGTCGATCCGGCGCTGACCAACGAGAAATGCAGCTTCTGGCATTTCCGCTTCGATGCCCATGCCGATATGCGTCTGGCCGCGCTGACCGACGAGTTGCGCGAGGACGCCTCGATCAAGAAGCTCTACCTGATCGGCCAGGACTACAGCTTCGGCCAGCATGTGCTGAGGCAGGGTCGCGAGATGCTGGCGGCCAAGCGGCCCGATATCGAGATCGTCGGCGACGAGCTGCACCCGGTCGGCCGGGTCAAGGACTTCATGCCCTATGTCACCAAGATCAAGGCCAGCGGCGCACAGGCGGTGCTGACCGGCAACTGGGGCAATGATCTGACCCTGCTGATCAAGGCGGCCAAGGATGTGGGGCTGAATGCGCGCTTCTACACCTTTTATGGCAATGCGCTCGGTGTGCCGGCCGCCTTGGGTGATGCGGGCATCGACAGGGTGGTGGCCGTGGCCGAATGGCATCCGAATGTCGGCACGCCCAGCTCGGATCGCTTCTACGCCGCATTCCGCGCGCGCTTTCCCAAGCCCGAGGATGATTATGTTCACGCCCGCATGCAGGCCATGGTCGAGGTGCTGGTGGCCGGCATCGAGCGGGCGAAGTCGCTGGACGTGGCGACCGTGGCCCGGGCGATGGAGGGCCTGAAGTACGACGGCAAGACGTTGGGCGGCGTCGGGCAGGGCCAGATGCGCGCGGCCGACCACCAGTTCATCCAGCCGCTCTACGTCAGCGTGATGAAGCGCGCCGGCTCGCCCGGCGCGCGCCATGACAACGAGGGCTCGGGCTATGGCTTCCGTACCGTGCGCTTTGTGGACGAGGCCCGGGCGGAGCAGCCGCATCGATGCCAGATGTCCAGGCCGGCTCGCTGAAGCGCGCCGCCGACTTGGTCTATAATCCGCAGGTTTTGCTCGCCGAGCTAGCCCGTACGGGAACCCGGATGAGTGAAATCAAGGCACGGCTCGGGTCGGTTTCACCCGTGACCGCAAGTAAAACCATGGAAACCGTCTGTGTGCGTGGCAGGGCATTGGCCCTGGCGTCGTTCCAGCGGAATCCGAATGCTGGAAACGCATATGACCATCAATAAAGCAGAAATCGTTCAATCGAACGCCCGCAGCGCCAACGACACCGGCTCGCCGGAAGTCCAGGTGGCCCTGCTGACCGCGCGCATCAACTCGTTGACCCCTCACTTCAAGGCAAACATGAAGGACCACCATGGTCGTCGTGGTCTGCTGAAGATGGTCAACACGCGCAAGAGCCTGCTGGCCTATCTGAAGCGCAAGGACGCCGCCCGTTACGTCGCGCTGATCCAGAAGCTGGGCCTGCGCAAGTAATTCGCGTGTGAGATCAAGGAGCCTGTCTGGGTCAACGTCCAGCACAGGCTCTTTGTCTTTTACGCTTTCAGTTGGAGTTGAGCTGACGTGGCGCTGCTGTGTCATTCCAAGGCCTCTGCATCGTTCGATGTGAAGCAGATTCTCTGGAATGGCATCCCGCCAAACCCAGTCTCACTCCCGGTCCTGAGCCGCACCGCAAGCGGCATGACATCAAGAGGAGATGAGCATGAGCATGTTCAATAAAGTCACGAAGACCTTCCAGTGGGGTGCCCACACCGTCACGATGGAAACCGGCGAGATCGCTCGCCAGGCCACCGGCGCCGTGCTGGTGAATATCGATGACACCGTGGTGCTGGCTACCGTGGTGGCCAAGACCGAGGCCAAGGCCGGCCAGGACTTCTTCCCGCTGACCGTCGACTACACCGAGAAGTCCTATGCCGCCGGCAAGATCCCCGGCAGCTTCTTCAAGCGCGAAGGTCGCCCCAGCGAGCTGGAGACGCTGACCTGCCGCCTGATCGACCGTCCGATCCGCCCGCTGTTTCCCGAAGGCTTCTACAACGAAGTCCAGGTTATCGTCCACGTCGTCAGCCTGAACCCCGAGGTGCAGGCCGACATCGCCGCGATGATCGCCACCAGCGCCGCGCTGGCCGTCAGCGGCATCCCGTTCAATGGCCCCATCGGTGCGGCCCGTGTCGGCTATGTCAATGGCGAGTACGTGCTGAACCCGGGTCAGACCGCGCTGAAGGACAGCCAGCTGGACCTGGTGGTCGCCGGCACGCAGTCCGCCGTGCTGATGGTCGAGTCCGAAGCCGCCGGCCTGAGCGAAGAAGTGATGCTGGGCGCCGTGGTGTTCGGCCACGAGCAGGGCAATGTCGCGATCGCCGCGATCAATGAGCTGGTGCGTGACGCCGGCAAGCCGGCCTGGGACTGGCAGCCGCCGGCCAAGGACGAGGCCCTGATCGCCAAGATCGACGGCCTGGCCAAGGCCAAGCTCGAAGCCGCCTACCAGATCCGCAACAAGCAGGCCCGCACCCAGGCCTGCCGCGCGGCCTACGCCGATGTGATGACCGCCCTGAAGGCCGAAGGCGTGGCCTTCGACAGCGTCGCCATCGAAGCCCTGCTGTTCGAGATCGAAGCCAAGATCGTGCGTGGCCAGATCCTGGCCGGCGAGCCGCGCATTGACGGCCGTGACACCCGCACCGTGCGCGCCATCGAAATCCGCAACAGCCTGCTGCCGCGTACCCACGGCTCCTCGCTGTTCACCCGCGGCGAGACCCAGGCCCTGGTGGTCGCCACGCTGGGCACCGACCGTGACGCGCAGCGCATCGACGCGCTGGCCGGCGAGTTCGAAGACCGCTTCATGCTGCACTACAACATGCCTCCCTTCGCCACCGGCGAGGCAGGCCGTTTCGGCACGCCCAAGCGTCGCGAAATCGGTCACGGCCGCCTGGCCAAGCGCGCGCTGATTGCCGCGCTGCCGAGCAAGGAAGACTTCCCTTACACGATGCGTCTGGTGTCGGAGATCACCGAGTCCAACGGCTCTTCGTCGATGGCTTCAGTCTGCGGCGGCTGCCTGGCGCTGATGGATGCCGGCGTGCCGATGAAGGCCCATGTGGCCGGCATCGCGATGGGCCTGATCAAGGACGGCAACCGCTTCGCCGTGCTGACCGACATCCTGGGCGATGAAGATCATCTGGGCGATATGGACTTCAAGGTGGCCGGCACCACCGGCGGCATCACCGCGCTGCAGATGGACATCAAGATCCAGGGCATCACCAAGGAAATCATGCAGGTCGCACTGGCTCAGGCCAAGGAAGCGCGTCTGCACATCCTGGGCAAGATGGTCGAGGCGATGGGTGTGGCCAATACCGAGGTGTCGCAGTTCGCGCCGCGTCTGTACACCATCAAGATCAATCCGGAAAAGATCCGTGATGTGATCGGCAAGGGCGGCGCCACCATCCGCGCGCTGACCGAGGAAACCGGCACGACCATCGATATCGGTGAAGACGGCACGATCACGATCGCATCGACCGATGCCGACAAGGCCGAGCACGCCAAGCGTCGCATCCAGGAGATCACCGCCGAAGTCGAGATCGGCAAGATCTACGAAGGCCCGATCACCAAGATCCTGGACTTCGGTGCCCTGGTGAACCTGCTGCCCGGCAAGGACGGCCTGCTGCACATCAGCCAGATCGCCCATCAGCGTGTCGAGAAGGTCACCGACTTCCTGAAGGAGGGCCAGATCGTCAAGGTCAAGGTGCTGGAGACCGATGAGAAGGGTCGCATCAAGCTGTCGATGAAGGCGCTGCTGGACCGCGATGCGGCGCCGGTGGCGGCTCCTCAGGAAGACGCTGCGCCGCAAGAGTAAGCAAGGACGCATGAAGGCCATTGCCATCAGCCGCCCCGGCGGCCCCGAAGTGTTGCAGCTCATCGAGCGACCTGATCCCGTTGCCGGGCTTGGGGAGCTCTTGATCGCGGTCGAGGCCTATGGCATCAACCGCCCTGATGTGCTGCAGCGCAAGGGGGCGTATCCGCCGCCGGTGGGTGCCAGCGATCTGCCGGGCCTGGAGGTGGCCGGCCGGATTGTGGCTGGCGATGCGGCCGAGCTGGCTGCCGCCGGCCTCAAGCTGGGCGATGCCGTCTGCGCCTTGGTGGCTGGCGGTGGCTATGCGCAGCTGTGCGTGGCGCCGATCGCGCAATGTCTGCCGGTGCCGGCGGGCTGGAGCATGGCCGAGGCCGCCAGCCTGCCGGAGACCTTTTTCACCGTCTGGTCGAATGTGTTCGAGCGGGCGCGCCTGCAACCGGGCGAAAGCCTGCTGGTGCATGGTGGCAGCAGCGGCATCGGCGTCACGGCGATCCAGATCGCCAAGGTGCTGGGCTCGCGGGTGCTGGTCACGGTCGGCACTGCCGACAAGGCCGAGGCCTGCCTGAAGCTGGGGGCCGATGTCGCGATCAACTACAAGACCCAGGACTTCGTCGCCGAGGTCAAGGCGGCGACCGAAGGGCGTGGTGTCGATGTGATCCTGGACATGGTGGCCGGGGCCTATGTGGAGCGCGGTGTGCAATGCCTGGCCGACGATGGTCGCATGGTCATCATCGCGGTGCAGGGTGGGGTGGACGCCAGGTTCGATGCCGGTGCCGTGCTGCGTCGTCGGCTGACGATCAGCGGCTCGACCCTGCGGCCGCGCTCGCTGGCGTTCAAGGCCGGCATCGCCAGCGCGCTGCGTGAGCGCGTCTGGCCGCTGCTGGTGTCGCGAGCAGTCGTTCCCGTCATCTATCGCACTTTTGCTGCCGATCAGGCCGCGGCCGCCCATGGCTTGATGGAGTCGGGCGAGCATGTCGGCAAGATCGTGCTGAGCTGGTAAGTCTGGAGTATTCGATGCGCAAGAAACTGGTCGTGGGCAACTGGAAGATGCATGGCAGCCGCGCTGCCAATGCGCTTTTGCTGGCCGGTCTGAAAGAAGCGGGGCCGTGGAGTGCCGATGTGGCGGTCTGCGTGCCGTTTCCCTACATCAGCGAAACCGCGCTGGCGCTGACCGGCGCGGCCATCGCTTTCGGTGCCCAGGATTGCTCGGCACACGAGCAGGGCGCTTACACCGGCGAAGTCTCGTCGGCGATGCTGGCCGATATCGGCTGCCGCTATGTGATCGTCGGTCATTCCGAGCGCCGTGCCTACCACCAGGAGAGCGATCAGCTGGTGGCCGACAAGGCCAAGGCAGCGCTGGCGCATGGCGTGACGCCCATCGTCTGCGTCGGCGAAACGCTGGCCGAACGCGAGGCGGGTCAGACCGAGCTGGTCGTCAAGCGCCAGCTGGCGGCGGTGATCCACACGCTGACGCATTGCATCGGCGAGATCGTGCTGGCCTATGAGCCGGTCTGGGCCATCGGTACCGGGCTGACCGCCTCACCCGAACAGGCGCAGGCGGTGCATGCGGTGCTGCGCACGCAGCTGCATGCGGCCACGCAGAAGTCCGATTCAATGCGCATTCTCTATGGTGGCAGCGTCAAGGCCGACAATGCCGCGCAGCTGTTTGCCCAGCCCGATATCGACGGCGGCCTGATCGGCGGCGCGGCCTTGAAGGCGGCGGACTTTGCCGCCATCTGCCGCGCGGCACATTGACGAATAAACAGACATGCCGCGCCGGTGTGCGGCATCAAGAAGAATCTTTGGAGTGAATTGAGATGCAAGTTTTCATGAATCTGGTGCTGATCGTTCAGTTGCTGAGTGCGTTGACGATGATCGGCCTGGTGCTGGTGCAGCATGGCAAGGGCGCCGACATGGGCGCCTCCTTCGGCAGTGGTGCCTCGGGCAGCCTGTTCGGGGCCACCGGCAGCGCCAACTTCCTGTCGCGCAGCACGGCGATCTGCGCCACGGTGTTTTTTGCCTGCACGCTGGCGCTGGCCTATATGGGCAACCAGCGCGCCGGCGCGGCCGCCGGTGGTGAGAGCGTGCTGGACCGCGCGGCGCCGGCGAGCGCGCCGGCTTCGGGTGCTGCGGCGATTCCGGGCGCCGTGCCTGCGGCGCTGCCGGCCGCCTCCGCTGCCTCGAACTGAGCGCCTTGAGCCTCGTCATGCAGGGCGCACAAGACCTGCATGAGCTTGGCAAAATCCTTCATCAGCTCTTCAGAAGCTAGGGATTTTCGGTATAGAATTCGAGGCTGTCTGGGAGCAAACCTCAAGCCACCAGACAGTAGCGAAAGTAATTGACAGCCGTCGTGGTGAAATTGGTAGACACGCTATCTTGAGGGGGTAGTGGCGAAAGCTGTGCGAGTTCGAGTCTCGCCGACGGCACCAGATCAATCGGTTAGCATTCTTCGGGCTGGAGCCCTGAATCTGCTGATCGAAGCGCCCTGTCGCAGCGGGTATCTCCGAGGAGGCTTGCTGTAGGGGACAAGGCGGGCGCGGTCCGTAAGCGAATGATTTCGCTGGCGGCGCGCCCGTTGCTTTTTTTCGAAATTCGGCTGCGGTGCCTGGAGGTGCTGCGGTGGATCACTAGAGCGTCAACCATGAACTTGGATCAGTACCTACCCGTCATCCTCTTCATCCTGGTCGGCGCAGGCGTCGGCGTGGCGCCCCAGGTGCTGGGCTTTCTGCTCGGGCCGAACCGGCCGGATCAGGCCAAGAACTCCCCTTACGAATGCGGCTTCGAGGCTTTTGAAGACGCGCGCATGAAATTCGATGTGCGCTATTACCTCGTGGCCATTCTGTTCATTTTGTTTGACCTGGAAATCGCTTTCCTGTTTCCCTGGGCTGTGTCCTTGCGCGAGATTGGTGCGGCGGGTTTCTGGGCCATGATGATTTTCCTCGGCATTCTGGTCGTGGGTTTTGCCTACGAGTGGAAAAAAGGCGCCCTGGACTGGGAATAAACAAGGCTTGACCCGAAGGCACACCCCATGGGCATCGAAGGCGTTTTGAAAGAGGGCTTTGTCACCACCTCGGTCGACAAGTTGATCAACTGGTCCAAGACCGGGTCGTTGTGGCCGATGACTTTTGGTCTGGCCTGCTGTGCGGTCGAGATGATGCATGCGGGCGCGGCCCGTTATGACATCGATCGCTTCGGCATGCTGTTTCGGCCCAGCCCGCGGCAGTCCGATCTGATGATCGTGGCCGGCACCCTGTGCAACAAGATGGCGCCGGCGCTGCGCAAGGTCTACGACCAGATGGCCGAGCCGCGCTGGGTGCTGTCGATGGGCTCCTGCGCCAACGGCGGCGGCTACTACCACTACAGCTACTCGGTGGTGCGCGGCTGCGACCGCATCGTGCCGGTCGATGTCTATGTGCCGGGCTGTCCGCCGACGGCCGAGGCGCTGCTGTACGGCATCTTGCAGCTGCAGGCCAAGATCCGCCGCGAAAACACCATCGCGCGCTGAAGGTTAGGCATTCATGAGCAAACTTGACACCCTGCAAGCCGCGCTGGAAGCAGCGCTGGGCGGCCAGATCCAGAGCCTCAAGCGCGAGTTCGGCGAGATCACCATCCAGGTGGCGGCGGCCGACTATCTGGCGGTGGCGACCACCTTGCGTGATCACGCCGAGCTGAAGTTCGAGCAGCTGATCGATCTTTGCGGCCTGGACTACAGCGACTATGGCAATGGCGGCTACGAAGGCCCACGATTTGCCGTTGCGACCCATCTGCTGTCGGTCAGCAAGAACTGGCGTGTGCGGCTGAAGGTGTTTTGCCCGGACGACGACCTGCCCCTCGTGGCGGCGCTGACGCCCATCTGGAACGCGGCCAACTGGTTCGAGCGCGAGGCGTTCGATCTCTACGGCATCATCTTCGAGGGTCATGAAGACCTGCGCCGCATCCTGACCGATTACGGTTTCATCGGTCACCCGATGCGCAAGGACTTCCCGACCTCGGGCCATGTCGAGATGCGCTACGACGCCGAGCAAAAGCGCGTGATCTACCAGCCGGTGACGATAGAGCCGCGTGAGATCACGCCGCGCATCATCCGCGAAGAAAACTACGGCGGACTCTGAACCATGGCCGAGATCAAGAACTACACCCTCAATTTCGGTCCTCAGCATCCGGCCGCCCACGGCGTGCTGCGCCTGGTGCTGGAGCTCGACGGCGAAGTGATCCAGCGCGCCGATCCGCATATCGGCCTGCTGCACCGCGCCACCGAGAAGCTGGCCGAGAGCAAGACCTATATCCAGTCGCTGCCCTATATGGACCGTCTCGACTATGTGTCGATGATGGCCAATGAGCAGGCCTACTGCCTGGCGATCGAGAAGATGCTCGGCATCGAGGTGCCGATCCGTGCGCAGTACATCCGCGTGATGTTTGCCGAGATCACCCGGCTGCTGAACCACCTGATGTGGCTGGGCGCCCACGGGCTGGACTGCGGCGCGATGAATGTGCTGATCTACGCCTTCCGCGAGCGCGAGGACCTGTTCGATATGTACGAGGCGGTGTCGGGCGCGCGCATGCATGCGGCCTACTTCCGTCCGGGCGGCGTCTACCGCGATCTGCCGGACGTGATGCCGCAGTATCAGGTCAGCAAGATCAAGAACGCCAAGACGATTGCGATGCTCAATGAGAATCGCTCGGGCTCCTTGCTGGACTTCATCGAGGACTTCTGCAAGCGCTTCCCGAAGAACGTCGACGACTACGAAACCCTGCTGACCGACAACCGCATCTGGAAGCAGCGCACCGTCGGCATCGGCGTGCTGACGCCCGAGCGCGCGCTGAACCTGGGCCTGACCGGCCCGATGCTGCGCGGCTGCGGCATCCCCTGGGACCTGCGCAAGACCCAGCCCTACGATGCCTATGCCCACATCGATTTCGATGTGCCGGTCGGCACCAACGGCGACACCTACGACCGCTATGTGGTGCGTGTCGAGGAGATGCGCCAGTCGAACCGCATCATCCAGCAATGCGTGGACTGGCTGCGCAAGAACCCCGGCCCGGTCATCACCGACAACCACAAGGTGGCGCCGCCGGCCCGTGTCGGCATGAAGTCGAACATGGAGGAGCTGATCCACCACTTCAAGCTCTTTACCGAGGGCTTCAAGGTGCCCGAGGGCGAGGCCTATGCGGCGGTCGAGCACCCGAAGGGCGAGTTCGGCATCTACATCGTCAGCGATGGCGCCAACAAGCCTTACCGCCTGAAGATCCGAGCACCGGGCTTCTCGCATCTGGCGGCGCTGGACGAGATGGCGCGCGGCCATATGCTGGCCGATGCCGTGGCCATCATCGGCACGATGGACATCGTGTTCGGCGAGATTGATCGGTGAGTGAAGCGATGAGCACTGAATACATCCTGAGCGAGGCCACGGCCGCGCGTTTCGCGCGCGAGGTGGCGAAGTACCCGAGCGATCAGAAGCAGTCGGCCGTGATGGCCTGCCTGGCTATCGTCCAGCAGGAGCTGGGCCATGTGTCGCGCTCTGCTGAGGACGCCATTGCCGCTTACCTGGGCATGCCGGCCATCGCCGTGTACGAGGTCACGACCTTCTACAACATGTACAACCAGCGTCCGCTGGGCCAGTTCAAGCTGAACGTCTGCACCAATCTGCCCTGCCAGCTGCGCGACGGCCAGCAGGCGCTCGAGCATCTGTGCAAGAAGCTTGGCGTGGATGAGGGCGGCACGACGGCCGATGGTCTGTTCACCGTGCAGAAGAGCGAATGCCTGGGCGCCTGTGCCGACGCACCGGTGATGCTGGTCAATGACCGCCAGATGTGCAGCTTCATGAGCCACCAGCGCCTCGACGAACTCGTCGACGTGCTGAAGGCCAACGCTGCGAAGAACTGAGGGAAAGCATGCTGGATCTCTCCAAGTTTCAAGCCAAGGGCAACGAGACCTGTTTCCACGACCGCCATATCGGCGCCCAGATCTATGCCGATCTGGACGGCAGCAACTGGGGTCTGAAGGACTATGTCGCGCGCGGCGGCTATCAGGCGCTGCGCAAGATCCTGAAGGGCGAGGGCACGGCCGACGGCGCGCCGATGAGCTCCGATCAGGTGATCGCCGAGGTCAAGGCCTCGGGCTTGCGCGGCCGCGGCGGCGCGGGCTTCCCGACCGGCCTGAAGTGGAGCTTCATGCCGCGCCAGTTCCCCGGTGCCAAGTACCTGGTCTGCAACTCGGACGAGGGCGAGCCGGGCACCTGCAAGGACCGCGACATCCTGATGTACAACCCGCACATCGTCATCGAGGGCATGGCCATTGCCGCCTTCGCGATGGGCATCAAGGTGGGCTACAACTACATCCACGGCGAGATCTTCGAGGTCTATGAGCGCTTCGAAGCGGCCCTGGAAGAAGCCCGCGCCGCCGGCTTCCTCGGTGAGCACATCCTGGGTTCGGATTTCAGCTTCCAGCTGCACGCCTTCCATGGCTTCGGTGCCTACATCTGCGGCGAGGAAACGGCGCTGCTGGAGTCGCTCGAAGGCAAGAAGGGCCAGCCGCGCTTCAAGCCGCCGTTCCCGGCCAGCTTCGGCCTGTACGGCAAGCCCACGACGATCAACAACACCGAGACCTTCGCCGCGGTGCCCTGGATCATCCGCAACGGCGGCCAGCCCTATCTGGAGATCGGCAAGCCGAACAATGGCGGCACCAAGATCTTCTCGGTCTCGGGCGATGTCGAGCGCCCCGGCAACTACGAGATCCCGCTCGGTACGCCGTTTGCCAAATTGCTGGAACTGGCCGGTGGCGTGCGCAAGGGCCGCCAGCTGAAGGCGGTGATTCCTGGTGGCTCCTCGTCCCCGGTGCTGACCGCCGAGGTGATGATGAACTGCACGATGGACTATGACTCCATCGCCAAGGCCGGCTCGATGCTGGGCTCGGGCGCGGTCATCGTGATGGACGATTCGCGCTGCATGGTCAAGAGCCTGCTGCGCCTGTCCTACTTCTATGCGCATGAGAGCTGCGGCCAGTGCACGCCCTGCCGCGAAGGCACGGGCTGGATGCACCGCGTGGTCGAGCGCATCGCCAACGGCCAGGGCAGGGCGGAAGACATCGACTTGCTGAACTCGGTGGCCGACAACATCCAGGGCCGCACCATCTGCGCGCTGGGCGACGCCGCCGCGATGCCGGTGCGCGCGATGATCAAGAATTTCAAAAACGAGTTCGTTCATCTGATCGAACACAAAACGGCTCTGGTGCCGGCCTCGGTCTGAGGCAGGACAGGACACGACATGATTGAAATCGAACTCGACGGCCAGAAGGTGGAGGTCTTGGAGGGCAGCATGGTGATGCATGCCGCCGAGAAGGCCGGCACCTATATCCCGCATTTCTGCTATCACAAGAAGCTCTCGATCGCCGCCAACTGCCGCATGTGCCTGGTCGACGTCGAGAAGGCGCCCAAGCCCATGCCCGCCTGTGCGACGCCGGTGACCCAGGGCATGATCGTCCGCACCAAGAGCGAGAAGGCGGTCAAGGCCCAGCAGGGCGTGATGGAGTTCCTGCTGATCAACCACCCGCTGGACTGCCCGATCTGCGATCAGGGTGGCGAGTGCCAGCTGCAAGACCTGGCCGTCGGCTATGGCGGCAGCAAATCGCGCTACTCGGAAGAAAAGCGCGTGGTCTTCCACAAGAATGTCGGCCCGCTGATCTCGATGGAAGAGATGAGCCGTTGCATCCATTGCACCCGCTGCGTGCGCTTCGGCCAGGAAATCGCCGGCGTGATGGAGCTGGGTATGGCGCACCGCGGCGAGCATGCCGAGATCCAGACCTTTGTCGGCCGTTCGGTGGACTCCGAGCTGTCGGGCAATATGATCGATATCTGCCCGGTCGGCGCGCTGACCAGCAAGCCCTTCCGCTACAGCGCCCGCACCTGGGAGCTGTCGCGCCGCAAGAGCGTGTCCCCGCATGACAGCACCGGTGCCAATCTGATCGTCCAGGTCAAGGGCAAGCAGGTGATGCGCGTCGTGCCGCTGGAGAACGAGGCCGTCAACGAATGCTGGATCGCCGACCGCGACCGCTTCTCCTATGAATCGCTGAACAGCGACCAGCGCCTGAGCGCGCCGATGATCAAGCAGGGCGGCGCCTGGAAGACGGTCGACTGGAGCACGGCGCTCGAGTACGTGGCCAACGGCCTGAAGCTGGTGCGCGCCGAACATGGCGCCGCCGCCATCGGTGCGCTGGGCTCGGCCCACAGCACCATCGAAGAGCTGCACCTGCTGGCTTCGCTGGTGCGCGGCCTGGGCAGCGACAACATCGACCACCGCCTGCGCCATGCCGACTTCGCCAATGTGGCCGAGTCGGGCCAGGCGCGCTGGCTGGGCAGCCCGATTGCTGCGCTGTCCGAGCTGGACCGTGCGCTGGTGATCGGCTCCTCGCTGCGCAAGGACCATCCGCTGTTTGCCCAGCGCCTGCGCCAGGCGACCCGCCGTGGCGCCCAGGTGCTGAGCCTGAACGCCAGCGAAGACGACTGGCTGATGCCTGTCGCGGCCCGCATCACGGTGGCACCGAGCGCCTGGCTGCAGTCGCTGGCCGACGTCGCCGCTGCGATCTCGGCCAGCACCGGTGCTGCCGCTCCGGCCACCGGCGAAGCGACCGAGGCGGCCAAGGCCATCGCGGCCGCGCTGCTGTCCGGCGCCCGCAAGGCCGTGCTGCTGGGGAATGCGGCCGCCCAGCATCCGCAGGCTGCCAGCCTGCTGGTGCTGGCCAACTGGATCGGCGCCCAGACCGGCGCCAGCGTCGGCTATCTGAGCGAGGCCGCCAACACGGTCGGCGCCCAGCTGGCCCGCGCGCTGCCGCAGCAAGGCGGCCTGAATGCCGGCCAGATGCTGGGCGGCGAGGCACTGAAGGCGGTGCTGCTGCTGAACACCGATCCGGTGCTCGACAGCGCCAACGCCGCTGCCGCCGCCAAGGCCCTGGCTGCGGCCGAGATGGTCGTCGTGATGAGCCCGTTCAAGAGCGGTCTGGAGTATGCGGACGTGCTGTTGCCGACCGCACCGTTCACCGAGACCTCGGGCACCTTCGTCAACGCCGAGGGCAGGGCGCAGAGCTTTGTCGGCGTCGTGCCGCCGCTGGCCGAGACCCGTCCGGGCTGGAAGATCCTGCGCGTGCTGGGCAATCTGCTGGCGCTCGAGGGCTTCGGCTACGAGAGTTCGGAGCAGGTGCGCAACGAGGTGCTGGGCGTCGGCGCCGATCTGGGCGCGCGCCTGAGCAATGCCTCGACGGCCACCGTGCAGACGGCTGCTGCACCCGCCGGCATCGAGCGCCTGGCGCCGGTGCCCATCTATGCGGCCGACGCGCTGGTGCGCCATTCGACCTCGCTGCAACTGACGGCCGATGCGCGCGGCGCCGCGGTGGCCGGTCTGCCTAAGCAGCTCTGGGAACAGCTGGGCCTGGCGGACGGTGCGCGTGTGCGCATCACGCAGGAGGGCGCCGGCGCGGCCGAGCTGCCGGCCCGGCTGGAAGCGGGCCTGGCGGCCAATACGCTGCGGGTGCCGGCCGGTCTGGCGGAAACAGCGGCCCTGGGTGCGATGTTCGGCACCCTGACGGTCAGCAAGGCCTGAGGCGACGAGGACAATAATGATTGAATCCCTCTACCAAGGCGGCGCTGCGCTGCTGGGCGGCTTCTGGCCGGTGCTCTGGAGCCTGATCAAGATCATCGCGGTGGTCGCACCGCTGATGATTTGCGTGGCCTATCTGACGCTCTGGGAGCGCAAGGCCATCGGCTGGTCGCAGATCCGCCCGGGCCCGAACCGTGTCGGCCCCTACGGCCTGCTGACCCCGATCGCCGATGCGGTGAAGCTGATCTTCAAGGAGATCATCGTCCCGACGGCGGCCAACAAGGGCCTGTTCTTCCTTGGCCCCATCATGACCATCATGCCGGCGCTGGCGGCCTGGGCCGTTGTGCCTTTCGGCCCCGATGCGGCCGTGGCCAATGTCAATGCCGGCCTGCTGTTCCTGATGGCCATCACCTCGCTGGAGGTCTACGGCGTGATCATCGCCGGCTGGGCCTCGAACTCGAAGTACGCCTTCCTGGGCGCGCTGCGCGCCTCGGCCCAGATGGTGTCCTACGAAATTGCGATGGGCTTCTGCCTGGTGGTCGTGCTGATGGTGTCGGGCAGCATGTACATGACGGACATCGTCGTGCTGCAGACCAAGGGCATGTTCGCCGACATGGGCCTGACCTTCCTGTCCTGGAACTGGCTGCCGCTGCTGCCTATCTTCGTCGTCTACTTCATCTCCGGCCTGGCCGAGACCAACCGTCACCCCTTTGACGTGGTCGAGGGTGAATCGGAAATCGTCGCCGGCCACATGATCGAGTACTCGGGCATGTCCTTCGCGATGTTCTTCCTGGCCGAGTACGCCAATATGATCCTGGTCTCGGCCCTGGCTGTGATCCTGTTCCTGGGCGGCTGGTCGGCACCGATTTCCTTCAGCCTGTTCGGCATGGAAACGCCGAGCTTCATCCAGAACACGATGGCGTTCTGGAACTGGGCCTGGCTATTCGGCAAGACCTTTGTTGTCGTGACCATGTTCCTGTGGGTCCGTGCCACTTTCCCGCGCTTCCGCTACGACCAGATCATGCGTCTGGGCTGGAAGATCTTCATTCCCGTGACTCTGATCTGGCTGGTCGTCGTTGGCCTGTGGATCCAGTCTCCGTTCAATATCTGGAAGTGACGTCATGAAGGCCCCTACGTTCACTTTGTTCACTGCCCCCCGAGGGGGAGCTTGCCTCCTCGAGGCGGCTCAGCGGAGTCAGCAATGAGCTCCTTCAGCCATTTCGTCAAGAGCTTCATGCTCACCGAGCTGTTCAAGGGCATGGCCCTGACCGGCCGGCATTTCCTGTCGCGCAATATCACGGTGCAGTTCCCGGAAGAGAAGACACCGCTGTCGCCGCGCTTCCGCGGCCTGCATGCGCTGCGCCGTTACGAGAACGGCGAGGAGCGCTGCATCGCCTGCAAGCTCTGCGAGGCCGTCTGCCCGGCGATGGCCATCACGATCGAGAGCGATGTGCGTGAGGACGGCTCGCGCCGCACCACGCGCTACGACATTGATCTGACCAAGTGCATCTTCTGCGGCTTCTGCGAGGAAAGCTGCCCGGTGGACTCCATCGTCGAGACCTCGATCTTCGAATACCACGGCGAAAAGCGTGGCGATCTGTACTTCACCAAGGACATGCTCCTGGCCGTCGGCGACCGCTACGAAAAAGAAATCGCAGCCCAAAAGGAGGCCGACGCCAAGTACCGCTGAGGCCTTGCACCCGCTGCCCCAGCGGGTGTGTGTCTGAAGCTGTGCCTGCTGGAACCCCATGGATACCATCACCGCGCTGTTCTATGTTTTCTCGGCCGTCCTTCTGGGCGCGGCGTTTCGCGTCATCACGGCGCGATCCACCGTGCACTCGGCCCTGTTCCTGATCCTGGCCTTCTTCAATGCCTCCTGCATCTGGATGCTGCTGAAGGCCGAGTTCCTGGCCATCACCCTGGTGCTGGTCTATATCGGCGCCGTGATGGTGCTGTTCCTCTTCGTCGTGATGATGCTGGACATCAACTCCGATGAAGGGGCCAGCGCGATTCGCGAGGGCTTCTGGAAGCATCTGCCGCTGGCCGGCCTGGTCGGCGCGCTGATCGCGCTGGAGATGGCGGCCGTGCTGATGGGCGGTTTCCGCCTGACCGAGGCCGCACCGCTGAGCGAGGCCGCGGTCAAGCTGGGCAATACCAAGCTGCTGGGCATCGCGATCTATACGCAGTACCTGTATCCGCTGCAGATCGCGGCCGTGCTGCTGTTGGTGGCCATCATCGCGGCGATCGCGCTGACCCTGCGCCGCCGCAAGGACTCGCGCAGCCAGGACGCCTCGGAGCAAGTCAAGGTCACGAAGGCGCAGCGCCTGCGCATCGTCAAGATGGCACCGACGGTGGAGCAAGCCGCCACCCCGGCCGCCGACAACACGCAAGGAGGCGCATGATGCTGGCGCTCACGCTTGGCCATTTCCTGACCCTGGGCGCGATCCTGTTCGCGCTGTCGGTGATCGGCATCTTCCTGAACCGCAAGAATCTGATCGTGCTGCTGATGGCGATCGAGCTGATGCTGCTGGCGGTCAACCTGAACTTCGTCGCCTTCTCTCACTATCTGGGTGATATGGCCGGCCAGGTCTTTGTGTTCTTCATCCTGACCGTGGCGGCCGCCGAGTCGGCCATCGGCCTGGCGATCCTGGTCGTGCTGTTCCGCAACCGCGCCAGCATCAATGTGGAAGAACTGGACGCCTTGAAGGGCTGATGACTATGTCCGCAACACTTTCACAAAACATGCTGCTGGCGGTGCCGCTGGCACCCCTGGTCGGCGCAATCGCGGCCGGCTTCTTCGGCAAGCAGATCGGCCGTCGTGGCGCTCACAGCATCACCATCCTGGGCGTGCTGATCTCCTTCATCATCTCGGCGATGGTGCTGAAGTCGGTGGCCATCGACGGCGCCCGCTTCAATGAGACCATCTACGAATGGATGGTCATCGGCGGCCTGAAGATGGAGGTCGGCTTCCTGGTCGACGGCCTGACCGCGATGATGATGTGCGTCGTGACCTTTGTGTCGCTGATGGTGCACATCTACACCATCGGCTATATGGAAGAGGATCCGGGCTACCAGCGCTTCTTCAGCTACATCTCGCTGTTCACCTTCTCGATGCTGATGCTCGTGATGAGCAACAACATGCTGCAGCTGTTCTTCGGCTGGGAGGCGGTGGGCCTGGTGTCGTATCTGCTGATCGGCTTCTGGTACACCAAGCCGACCGCGATCTTCGCGAACATGAAGGCCTTTCTGGTCAACCGGGTCGGTGACTTCGGCTTCATCCTGGGCATCGGCCTGCTGGTGGCCTACGGGGGCTCGCTGAACTATGGCGAGACCTTTGCCAAGGCCAATGAGCTGGCGCAGATCAAGTTCAACGCCCCGCTGTGGGGCTCGGACTGGATGGTGCTCAGCGTGGCCTGCATCTGCCTGTTCATCGGCGCGATGGGCAAGAGCGCGCAGTTCCCGCTGCATGTCTGGCTGCCCGACTCGATGGAAGGCCCGACCCCGATCTCCGCGCTGATCCACGCCGCGACCATGGTGACGGCCGGCATCTTCATGGTGGCCCGCATGTCGCCGCTGTTCGAGCTGAGCGACACCGCACTGAACTTCGTGCTGGTGATCGGCGCGATCACCGCGCTGTTCATGGGCTTTCTGGGCATCATCCAGAACGACATCAAGCGTGTCGTCGCCTACTCGACGCTGTCGCAGCTGGGCTATATGACGGTGGCGCTGGGTGCCTCGGCCTACTCGGTCGCGGTCTTTCACCTGATGACGCACGCCTTTTTCAAGGCCTTGCTGTTCCTCGGCGCCGGCTCGGTCATCATCGGCATGCACCATGACCAGGACATCCGCAATATGGGCGGCCTGCGCAAGTACATGCCCATCACCTGGATCACCGCCTTGCTGGGCTCGCTGGCCCTGATCGGCACGCCGTTCTTCGCTGGTTTCTATTCGAAGGACAGCATCATCCTGGCGGTCCAGGCCAGCACGCTGCCGGGCGCGAGCTTCGCCTACTTCGCGGTGGTGGCCGGCGTCTTCGTGACGGCCTTCTACAGCTTCCGCATGTATTTCCTGGTCTTCCACGGCAAGGAAAACTTCCATCACAAGCCCTTCCCGGGCGAGCACGACCATCATGATGACCACGGTCATCACGAGCCGCACACCCCGCACGAGTCGCCCTGGGTGGTGACCGCGCCGCTGGTGCTGCTGGCCATTCCCTCGGTGGTGATCGGTTTCCTGGCGATTCAGCCGATGCTGTTCGGCGATTTCTTCAAGGACGCCATCATCGTCAACACGGCGGCGCATCCGGCCATGGCCTCGCTGGCCGAGCACTTCCATGGCGCGGTGGCGATGGCCACGCACGGCTTCATGACCCTGCCGTTCTGGCTGGCCGTCGCCGGTGTCGTGACCGCCTATCTGTTCTACATGGTCTGGCCGGCGGTCCCGGTGGCGCTGGGCAAGATCCTGCGTCCGCTGGTCATCGTGCTCGAGAACAAGTACTTCATGGACTGGTTCAACGAGAACGTGCTGGCCCGCGCCGCGCGCGGTCTCGGCCTGGCCGCCTGGAAGGGCGGCGATCAAGGCCTCATCGACGGCCTCTTGATCAATGGCTCGGCCCGCGGCATCGGCGGTATCGCCGGCCTGGTGCGCCGTGTTCAGACCGGCCATCTGTACTGGTATGCCCTGGTGATGATTCTGGGCGTGATCGGCCTGATGAGCTGGCAGCTGTGGCCCTATATAGGCCCTCAATTCAGAGCCCTGGCGGGTCTGTGAGCAAGGGCGGAGAAAAATAATGGGATTGTTGAGTCTTGCCATCTGGTTGCCCATCTTCAGCGGCCTAGCGCTGCTGGCCCTGGGCCGTGACAACCAGGCCAATAGCGCCCGCTGGATGGCGCTGATCGCCGCACTGGCGAGCTTCGCGGTGACCGTGCCGCTGATCACCGGCTTCGATACCTCGACCGCCGCGATGCAGTTCAGCGAGAAGCTGGCCTGGATCGAACGCTTCAATGTGATGTACCACCTGGGTGTCGACGGCCTCTCGATGTGGTTCGTGCCGCTGACGGCCTTCATCACGGTGATCGTCGTGATCGCCGCCTGGGAGGTGATCGAGGAGCGCGTCAACCAATACATGGGCGCCTTCCTGATCCTGTCGGGCCTGATGGTCGGCGTGTTCTCGGCACTGGACGGCCTGCTGTTCTATGTGTTCTTCGAGGCAACGCTGATCCCGATGTACATCATCATCGGCGTCTGGGGCGGCGCCAACCGCGTCTACGCGGCCTTCAAGTTCTTCCTCTACACGCTGGCCGGTTCGCTGCTGATGCTGATCGCGCTGCTGTATCTGTACTTCCAGTCCGGCGGTTCCTTCGACATCCAGACCTGGCACAAGCTGCCGCTGCCGATGACGGCACAGACGCTGCTGTTCTTCGCCTTCCTGGCGGCCTTCGCGGTCAAGGTGCCGATGTGGCCGGTGCATACCTGGCTGCCCGATGCCCACGTCGAGGCGCCCACCGGCGGCTCGGTGGTGCTGGCCGCCATCATGCTGAAGCTCGGTGCCTACGGCTTCCTGCGCTTCTCGATGCCCATCGCGCCCGATGCGGCCCACCACTGGTCCTGGGTCATCATCGCGATGTCGCTGATCGCGGTGGTCTACATCGGCCTGGTGGCCCTGGTGCAGAAGGACATGAAGAAGCTGGTGGCCTATTCCTCGATTGCCCACATGGGCTTCGTGACGCTGGGCTTCTTCATCTTCAACGAGCTGGGCGTGGCCGGCGGCCTGGTGCAGATGATCTCGCACGGCTTTGTCTCCGGCGCGATGTTCCTGTGCATCGGCGTGCTCTACGACCGCGTGCATTCGCGTGAGATCGCGGCCTATGGTGGCGTGGTCAACACCATGCCCAAGTTCGCCGCCTTCGCGCTGTTCTTCGCGATGGCCAATTGCGGCCTGCCCGCCACTGCCGGTTTCGTCGGCGAGTGGATGGTGATCATCGGCACGGTGCAGTACGACTTCTGGCTCGGCGCGATCGCCGCCACCGCGCTGATCTTCGGCGCCGCCTACACGCTGTGGATGTACAAGCGCGTCTACTTCGGCCCGATGACCAATGACAATGTGCGCGCGCTGACCGACATCAATGCGCGTGAATTCCTGATGCTGGCCGTGCTGGCCCTGGCCACGCTGTTCATGGGCCTCTACCCCAAACCCTTCACCGACGTGATGCAGGTTTCGGTGACCGAGCTGCTCAAGCATGTGGCCACCAGCAAGCTGGGCGGAGTCTGAGATGGGCCAAGCAACAATGACGACTATGAACTGGCTCGCGGTTTATCCCGAAATCATCCTGCTGGCCATGGCCTGCGTCGTGGCCATGGTGGACCTGTGGGTCACCGACCCGGCACGCCGCCCGACCTACTGGCTGACCCAGCTGACCCTGGTGGTCGTCGGCGCCATGCATCTGAATGCCTTCAATGGCGGCGTCACCGAATCGGCGATGCAGGGGATGGTGGTGTCCGACCCGATGGGCCATCTGCTGGGCTTCTTCGCCTGCATCGCGACCTTCGTGACCCTGGTCTATGCGCGCCCCTATGCGGCCGAGCGCGAGATCCTGAAGGGCGAGCTGTTCACGCTGAGCCTGTTCTCCCTGCTGGGCATCATGGTGATGCTGCAGGCCCACAACTTCCTGGTGCTCTATCTCGGCCTGGAACTGATGAGCCTGTCGCTGTATGCGCTGGTGGCGCTGCGCCGTGACCACGCGGTCTCGACCGAAGCGGCGATGAAGTACTTTGTGCTGGGCGCGCTGGCCAGCGGCTTCCTGCTCTACGGCCTGTCGATGATGTATGGCGCCACCGGCTCGCTGCACATCCCGCAGGTGTTCGATGTGATCGCCACCGGCGCCCCGAACAAGTCGGTGCTGGTGTTCGGCGTGGTCTTCGTGGTGGCCGGTCTTGCCTTCAAGCTGGGTGCAGCCCCCTTCCATATGTGGGTGCCCGACGTCTACCAGGGCGCGCCGACGGCGGTGACCCTGCTGATTGGCGCCGCACCCAAGCTGGCGGCATTCGCGATCACGATCCGCCTGCTGGTGGAGGGCATGCTGGGCCTGGCCTTCGATTGGCAGCAGATGCTGATCGTGCTGGCCGTGGTGTCGTTGCTGATCGGCAATCTGGCGGCCATTGCGCAGAGCAATCTCAAGCGCATGCTGGCCTACTCGACGATTGCGCAGATGGGCTTCATGCTGCTGGCCATGGCCTCGGGCGTGATCGGCGACAACCATGCCGGCATGGCCAATGCCTACAGCTCGGCGCTGTTCTACTCGGTCACCTATGTGCTGACGACGCTGGGCACCTTCGGCATGATCCTGCTGCTGTCGCGCCAGGGCCATGAGGCCGAGGAGATCAAGGACCTGGCCGGCCTGGCCAAGCGCAGCCCCTGGTTCGCGCTGGTGATGACCATCTTCATGTTCTCGCTGGCCGGCATCCCGCCGACTGCGGGCTTCTATGCCAAGCTGGCCGTGCTGCAAGCCATGGTCACCACCGGTTCCCAGCTCTATCTGGCGCTGGCGGTGTTTGCCGTCGTGCTGTCGCTGGTGGGCGCTTATTACTACCTGCGCGTCATCAAGGTGATGTTCTTCGACGAGCCCACCGACCGCTCGCCGCTGAGCGCGCCGGCCGATGTGCGCGCGGTGATGTCGCTCAATGGCGCCGCCGTGCTGGTGTTCGGTCTGCTGCCCGGCGGCCTGATGGCCATGTGCGGCACCGCCATCGTCAAGCTGCTGGCTCCCTGACGCGCCGCGCTGAATGGATCAGTCCGCTGCCGTCTGGCTGGTGTTGCTTGTCGCGGTGATCGCGGCCAATGCGCCGTACTTCAGCAGCCGCGTGCTGCTGCTGGGGCCCAAGCGCGCCGCCAAGCCCTTTGGCTGGCGCGCGCTGGAGCTCTTGCTGCTGGCCCTGCTGACCCTGGCCCTGGGATTCGCGCTGGAGTCCTACCAGGGCCAGCGCCAGCCGCAGGGCTGGGAGTTCTATGCGGCCGCGCTGTGCCTGTTCATCACGCTGGGTTTCCCCGGCTTTGTCTGGTGCTATCTGCGGCGGGGTCGACATGGCGGCTGAGGACAAGCACAAGGACGAGGCGCTGCGCGAGCTGCAGCTCGATTCGACCCAGGTCTACCGCGGCCATTTTCTCGATGTGCGCCGAGACCGCATCCGCCTGCCGGACGGCGCCGAGGCCGCCCGCGAGTACATCGTCCATCCCGGTGCGGTGATGGTCGTGCCCCTGCTCGATGACGGCCGGCTGCTGATGGAGCGTCAGTACCGCTACCCGATGGGCCGGGTGATGCTGGAGTTTCCGGCCGGCAAGCTCGATGCCGGCGAGGCGCCGCTGCGCTGCGCCCGGCGCGAGCTGCTGGAGGAAACCGGCTACAGCGCGCGCGAATGGGCCCATGCCGGCGTGCTGCACAACGCGATCGCCTATTCCGACGAGGGCATCGAGATCTTCTTCGCGCGCGGTCTGACGGCCGGCGAGCGCCGCCTCGACGAGGGCGAGTTCCTCGATCTGGTCACCCACACGCCGGCCGAGCTCGACGCGCTGGCCGCCAGCGGCGCGATGACCGATGCCAAGACCCTGATCGGCCTGCTGTGGCTGCAGCGCTGGCAGGCCGGTGCATGGGTATTGGACTGGCAGCCGGCAGCCTGACGCCGGCCTGCCTATCATCGCGGCATGCTTGTCTTGAATCTGTCATGCAATCGGGAGCACCGCTTCGAAGGCTGGTTCGGCTCGGCCGATGATTTCGAAGCGCAGCTGGGGCGCGGCCTGGTCGGCTGCCCGGTCTGCGCGTCCACCGAGGTGCAGCGCCTGCCCAGCGCGCCGCGCCTGAACGTCTCGCATCTGCGCGGGCCGGCCGCCGAGCCCAAGCCCACGCCGCCGGCCGATCCGCAGCAGCAGGTCCAGCAGGCCGCTCTGCAGGCCGTCCGGCAACTGCTGGCCCGTACCGAGGATGTCGGCGAGCGCTTCGCCGAAGAGGCCCGGCGCATCCATTACGGCGAAGTCGAGCAGCGCGGCATCCGCGGCCGCGCCAGCCGCGAGGAAGCGGTGGCCCTGGCCGACGAGGGCATCGCGGTGCTGGCCGTGCCCGAGGCGCTCAAGGGCACGCTGCAGTAGCACGCGGCTCGGCGGCCAGGATCGCCGCCTGTCCGCTGTTTTCGCTGTTCAGCGGTGCAAAGCTTGCGTTTGTCGCAGCGGGCTGGGCCGGCCGCGTTCCGCGTGGCAAGATTCCCGGCTGTTGCGCTTCATGGGAGGCGCTCGCAAAACAATACCGGAGCCCTCTAGATGATGCGCCATCGCCTGCCAGCCCTTGTCCTCGTCAGCTCTTTGATGCTTCTGCTGGGCGCCTGCGGCAAGCCCGGCGCCGACGGCGCGGGCACCGCCCAGGCGGCCAAGGCACCGGCCGCCGCCAAGCCGCTGCTGCTGTCCACCGAGGACCTGCAGTCCATGGGCTTGTCGACCTATGCCAGCGGCCCGGTGATCACCGGCTCGGTCCAGCCGGAGAAGCGCGCCGACCTGCGCGCCGAGGTGCAGGCCATGGTGCTGCAGGTGTTCAAGGAAAACGGCGAGAAGGTGCGGCGCGGCGATCTGCTGGTGCGGCTGGACGACAGCGCGATCCGCGAGACCCTGTCCTCGGCCGAGCAGGCGGCGCGTGCCGCCGCGCAGAGCTTCGAGCAGGCCGAGCGCCAGTTCCAGCGCATGAAGACCCTGCAGGCCCAGGGCATGAGTTCGATGCAGGCGATGGAAGACGCCGAGATCCGCCGCAACAACGCGCAAAGCGAGCTGGTGGAAGCCAAGGCGCGTGCCGCCACTGCCCGCCAGCAGCTGCAGCGCACCGAGGCCCGCGCGCCGTTTGACGGCATCGTCTCCGACCGCAAGGTCTCGGCCGGCGATACCGCCCAGGTCGGCAAGGAGCTGGTCAAGGTGATAGACCCGAGCAGCATGCGTTTCGAAGGCCTGGTCTCGGCCGACCGCATGAGCGAGCTGAAGGTGGGGCAGACGGTCTTCTTCAAGGTCAACGGCTATACCCAGTCCGATTTCGAGGGCAAGGTGCGGCGCATCGCGGCGGCCGCCAACCCGACCACGCGCCAGGTCGAGGTGCTGGTCGATTTCGCCGGCGAGCAGCAGCCCGGCGTGGCCGGCCTCTACGCCGAGGGCCGGGTGCAGAGCCAGAGCACCAGCGCACTGATGCTGGCCGATGGTGCGATCCAGCGCGAGGGCGACCAGGCCTATGTCTGGCGCGTGCAGGACGGCAAGCTGAACCGCGTGGCCGTCAAGCTGGGCGAGCGCGACGAGCGCCAGGGCCTCTACCAGGTCAGTGTCGGCCTCAAGCCGGGCGACCAGGTGCTGCGCCATCCGAACAATGCCCTGAGCGAAGGTCGTGCGGTGGAGCTTGCCAAGCCGGCCGCCGCCGCCGCATCGGCCTCCGCGAGCCGGGGAGGTTGAGATGTTTCTCTCCAACTTCAGCGTCAAGAAGCCGGTCGCGACCATCGTCATCATCATCAGCTTGATGGCCCTGGGGCTGCTGGCGCTCAACAAGCTGCGCGTCAACCAGATTCCCGATGTCGAGGAGCCGGTGCTGGTGGTCAGCATCAACTATCCGGGCGCCTCGCCCGAGACGGCCGAGCGCGAGATCGTCAACCGCATCGAGAAGTCGCTGCAGAGCATCGCCGGTGTCAAGGAGGTGCGTGCCACCGCCAATGAGGGCAGCGCCCAGATGGTGCTGATCTTCAACTTCGACAAGAACATGATCGAGGCGGCCGACGAGGTGCGCAACGCCATCGGCGCGGTGCGGCACAAGCTGCCGCTGGAAATGCGCGAGCCGGTGCTGCAGCGCTTCGACCCTTCGTCCCAGCCCATCATGCAGCTGGCGCTGTCGTCCAACAGCCAGAGCCATGCCGAGATCTCGCGCCTGGCCGAGGATGATCTGGCCGACAAGTTCCGCGCCATCAACGGCGTGGCCACGGTCAATGTCAACGGCGCGCTGAGCCGCGAGCTGTCGGTGCTGCTGCATGCGCAGAAGCTGCGCGAGTTCAACGTCTCGGTCACCGAGGTGGTCAACGCGCTGCGCAGCCAGAACACCACCGCGCCGGTCGGCAAGGTGCGCGGCAGCATGCAGGATCAGAGCATCCGGCTGCTGGGGCGCATCGAGTCGCCGGCCGAGTTCGAGCAGATCGTCGTCAAGCGCCAGGGCGAGCAACTGGTGCGTCTGGGCCAGGTGGCCAGCATCCGCGACGGCTTTGCCGAGCGCCAGAGCATCAGCGTGCGCAACGGCCACCCGAATGTGGGCCTGTCGGTGACGCGCTCCCGCGATGCCTCGACCGTGGCGGTGGCCAACGAGATCCGCAAGCTGGTCGCGGCGACGGCCAAGACCCTGCCAGCCGGCACCACGCTGGAGGTCACGCAGGACGGTGGCGAGGACGCCGAGAACAGCCTCAACAATGTGATCCATGCGCTGGTGTTCGGTGCCGGCCTGACGATTCTGGTCGTCTACGTGTTCCTGAATTCCTGGCGCTCGACGCTGATCACCGCCTTGTCGCTGCCGACCTCGGTGGTGGCCGCCTTCATCGCGGTCTGGCTGTGCGGCTTCACGCTGAACTTCATGAGCCTGCTGGGCCTGTCGCTGGCGATCGGCGTGCTGATCGATGACGCCATCGTGGTGCGCGAGAACATCGTGCGCCATATGGAGCGTGGCGCCGACCGGCGCAGCGCGGCGCTCAACGGCACGGCCGAGATCGGCCTGGCCGTGGCGGCCACCACCTTCTCCATCGTCGCGGTCTTCGTGCCGGTGGCCTTCATGCCCGGCGTCTCGGGCGAGTGGTTCCGCCCCTTCGGTCTGACCGTCGTCGCCTCGGTGCTGGTCAGCCTGTTCATCTCCTTCACGCTGGACCCGATGCTGTCGGCCTACTGGGGCGACCCCCCGGGCCATCATGAGGCACCGAAGAAGGGCTTGTCGCTCTATCTGCAGCGCTTCAATGAATGGTTCGACCGCCAGGCCGACCGCTATGGCCAGGTGATCGCCTGGGCCCTGCATCACCGGCGCTGGATGGCCGCGTTCGCGGTGCTGAGCTTTGTGCTGGCGATCGCGCTGCAGGCCAAGTTCGGCGGCTCCAGCTTCCTGCCGGCGTCGGATGCCGGCACCATCGCCGTCGAGGTGCGCACCCCGGCCAGCTCCAGCCTCGAGTACTCGAAGCTGAAGATGGAGGCCGCCGCCAAGCTGGCACGCGAGATTCCCGAGACCAAGGCCACCAACAGCCAGGTCAATGTCAGCGGTGGCCGCATCTATGTGGACCTGGGCAAGAGCACCGAACGCAAGCGCTCGGCCGCCGAGATTGCCACGGACCTGCGCGAGCGTGTCTCCCGCCTGGTCGGTGCCGAGTACGTGGTGCTGGACGATCTGAACAATGGCGCGCAAAAGCCTGTGCAGATCCGTTTCTCCGGCGAGGACTCGCGCAAGCTGCTAGCGATCACCAACGACTACATGGCCAAGCTGCGCCAGGTGCCCGGTGCGGTGGATGTGGGCCTGTCCGAGCAGGACCCGCAGGACGAGTTGCAGATCGAGCTCAACCGCGGCCTGGCCAACTCGCTGGGCATCTCGGTCGGCGATGCCGCCAATGCCTTGCGCGTGGCCTTTGCCGGCGTCGAGGTCGGTGACTGGGTCGACCCCAGCGGCGAGACCCGCGATGTGGCAGTGCGCCTGGCACCGGAGGACCGGGTCGACGCCAGCAATATCGAGCGCCTGCCGATCACCGTGGCCGGCAGCGGCATGATGGTGCCGCTGGAGCAGATCGCCACCGTGACCATGGGCAAGGGCCCGTCCAAGATCCAGCATGCGGACGGCAAGCGCATGATCGCGGTCTCGGCCAATGCCCAGGGCCGCTCGGCCGGCGAGGTGACGGCCGATGCGGTCAAGCTGGCCAAGTCCATCCAGTTCCCGCCCGGCTATGGCATCGAGCTGGCCGGCGCCTCGGCCGACCAGGAAGAGGTCTTCGGCGCGATGGCCGTGGCCCTGGCCTCGGGCATAGGCCTGATGTATCTGATTCTGGTGATGCAGTTCGGCTCCTTCACCGCGCCGCTGGGCGTGATGCTGTCGCAGCCGCTGTCGCTGATCGGTGTCGTCGTCGCCTTGCTGCTGACCGGCGGCACGCTGAACCTGATGAGCTTCATTGGCATCATCATGCTGGCCGGCCTGGTGGCGAAGAATGCGATCCTGCTGCTGGACGCCGCACGCCAGGAGGAGGCCAAGGGCGTGCCCCGCGAGGAAGCGCTGATGCATGCCGGCCGCATGCGTTTCAGACCCATCCTGATGACCACCTTTGCCCTGGTGGCCGGCATGCTGCCGGTGGCCATCGGCGTGGGCGAGGGCGGCGAGTTCTATCGGCCGATGGCGGTGGCCATCATCGGCGGCACCATCACCTCGACCTTTCTGACCCTGCTGATGGTGCCGAGCTTCTACGACAGCATCGAGATCGCCAAGGATCGGATGATCGCCAAGTTCGGCCGCCGCGAGGCGCGCTGGAACACCGCCGTGGCCTTCACGCTGACCTTTGTCGAGGCCATCCTGACCCTGCTGATGCTGCGCTTCATCTTCCGCATGGTGATGAAGCTGGTCGACCGGCTGCGCGGCCGCCGCCCTGCGGTCACGCAGCCTCAGGGAGCCGACTGAGGACGGCTGGGGCCTACAGCACGCGGCCCGGATTCATCAGGCCCTGGGGATCCAGGGCCTTTTTTATTGCCCGCATCAGACCCAGCGCGACCGGGCTCTTGCGCTCGGCCAGTTCCTCACGCTTGAGCTGGCCGATGCCGTGCTCTGCCGAGATCGAGCCGCCCTGGGCCAGCACCGCGTCATAGACGATGTGGTTGATCGCCGCCTCATGCTCGCGCAGGAAGTCGGCGGCGGCCACGCCCTCGGGGGCCTGCACGTTGTAATGCAGATTGCCGTCGCCCAGATGGCCGAAGTCCACCATGCGCACGCCGGGGAAGGCGGCCGCCAGCGCCGCATCGGTGGCGGCCACGAAGGCGGGGATGCGAGACACCGGCAGCGCGATATCGTGCTTGATATTCAGGCCTTCCTCGACCTGGGCCAGGGGGATCGATTCGCGCAGATGCCAGAGCCCGTGCGACTGCTCCAGGCTCTCGGCCACCGCTGCGTCGCTGATGAGTTCGGACTCCAGCGCCTGTTCTAAGAGGCCCTCGAACATCGTGCGGGCATGGGCCTCGCTCTCGGTGTCGGACAGCTCCAGCAGCACGGTCCAGGGGCTGGGCGGCAGCGGCTGGCGCAGCTGCGGGAAATGCTTGCGCACCAGGTCCAGCGAGAACTGGTTCATCAGCTCGAAGCCGGTCAGGCCCGGGCCGAGCCGCGCCTGGGCCAGACCTAGCAGCGCCACGGCCGCCTCCAGCGTGTCGCAGGCGGCCAGCGCCGTCATGCGCGCGGCCGGCCGGGGGTAGAGCTTCAGGGTCGCGGCGGTGATCACGCCCAAGGTGCCTTCGCTGCCGATGAAGAGATCGCGCAGGTCGTAGCCGGTGTTGTCCTTGCGCAGGCCCGACAGGCCTTCCCAGACCTCGCCGGCTGAGGTCACGACCTCCAGGCCCAGGCACAGATCGCGCGCATTGCCATAGCGCAGCACCTGGGTGCCACCGGCATTGCTGGCCAGATTGCCGCCAATCGTGCAGCTGCCCTCGGCGGCCAGGCTCAGCGGGAACAGTAAGCCGGCGCCGGCCGCCGCCTCCTGCACTGTCTGCAGCACGCAGCCGGCCTCCACCGTCATCGTCAGATTGGCCGCATCGATGGTGCGCACCTTGTTGAGCCGGGCCAGGCTCAGCAGCACTTGCGTGCCGCTGGCGTCGGGCGTCGAGCCGCCGACCAGGCCGGTATTGCCGCCCTGCGGCACCAGGCTGACGCCGTGGGTGGCGCACAGGCGCACGACGGCGGCCACCTCGGCCGTGTTGCCGGGTCGGACCACGGCCAACGCGCGGCCGGGAAAGCGGCGGCGCCAATCCATCTCGTAGGCCGACATATCGCCCTCGACCAGGACCTGGGAGGCGCCCAGGGCCTCCCGCAATTCGTTCAGCAGATTCATGGTGTGGCAGCCTGCTTGGCCGCGTTCAGACGTTGACGGACATGCATCGCGCAGGCGACGAAGATCAGGCTGGAGAGCAGCAACTCGGCCCAGGCCAGCGGCACCGAGGGGCCGACGTCGCTGGTGGCGCGCACCGCGCCCTCGGCGAAATAGAGCCAGACCATCAGGCTCAGCCAGCGGAAGGTGTAGAGCCGGTAGCGCCACAGGCCGACGAAGGGAATCAGCAGCGGCAAGGCCTTGACGGCCAGTGTGCCGCGGCCGGTCGGTGCCAGCCACAGCTCCCAGGCCAGGCACAGCAGGAAGAGCGCGGCCAGCGCGCCCAGGGCCAGATTGCGGGACAGCGCTTCCTGGGCCGTGGCCTGGGTGCGCGAGGAGGTTTTGATCGGTGGTTTGTCGGAGCGGGAGGACATGGCTGGCATCATAGCCAGCATGACGACAAGAACCCCTGCCGCCGTGCCGTCCGAGGACAGCGCCGCCGGCTTTCTGAACACGCTGATGAGCTGGCCCTGGCTGGCCACGCTGCAGACCCTGCGCCTGCGGTTTGCCGAGGCGCGGCTGGGCCAGACGGCCGGCAGCCTGACCTTCACGACGCTGATCTCGCTGGTACCGCTGCTGACGGTGATGCTGGCGCTGTTCACCGCCTTTCCGATCTTCGCCAGCTTCCAGCGCTCGCTGGAAACCTATTTCCTGCAAAGCCTGATTCCGCCCAATATCGCCAAGCCGGTGCTGGCCGCGCTGACCCAGTTCGCCGCCAAGGCCAATCGCCTGGGCCTGGTAGGCCTGGTCGTTCTGGGTGCCACCGCGCTGGCGCTGATGTTCACGATAGACCGCACGCTCAACACCATCTGGCGCGTCAAGCGGCCGCGGCCGATGATGCAGCGCATGCTGGTCTACTGGGCCGCGCTGACCCTGGGGCCGCTGCTGCTGGGCGCCAGCCTGACGCTGACCGGCTATGCGATCACCGCCGGCAAGGGCCTGGTGGGCGGCATGCCGGGCGGGCTGGCGGCGCTGCTCAACGGCGTCGAGCTGGTGGTGCTGAGCCTGGCCGTTGCCGGGCTGTTCCGCTATGTGCCCAATACCGAGGTGCGCTGGCGCCACGCGCTGGCCGGCGGCATTTTTGTCGCGCTGGCCTTCGACCTGACCAAGAGCCTGCTGGCCTGGTATGTCAAGCAGGTGCCGACCTACTCGACGCTGTACGGTGCCTTCGCCACCGTGCCCATCTTCCTGATCTGGATGTATTTGGGCTGGGTCGTGATGCTGCTGGGCGCTCTGCTGGCCGCCAATATTCCGGCGCTGGGCGGGCGCATGCTGCACCGGCCCGAGGTGCCGGGCCTGCAGCTGGAGCTGGCGCTGGAGGCCTTGCGCGAGCTGTGGCGGGCGCGCCAGGCCGGCGAGCCGGGCATTGCCGCCCAGGAGCTGGCGCGGCGCCTGCGCATCGATCCGCTGCAGCTGGAGCCGGCGCTGGAGGCCTTGCTGGGCTTGGACTGGCTGGGCCGGCTGGAGGAGGAGGGCGCGCCGCGCCTGGTGTTGCTGCGCACGCCCGAAGAGACGCCCGCCGCGCCGCTGCTGCAAGCCCTGCTGGCCGGTGCCGGCGGCAGCCTGGCGCCGCTGTGGGCGCGTGGCGACTGGGCCGATTGCACGCTGGCCGAGTTGCTAGGGGTGCAGCACCACCAGTAGGGCGGTGGCCGGCTGGCTGCCGCGATTGCGTATCGCGTGCGGGCCGTCGACGGCATAGCGCGCCGTCTCGCCGGCCTTCAGCGCCTGGCTGATCGCGCCGGCGCTGACTTCCAGCTCGCCGCCCAGCACCGACAGATGCTCGCGCGAGCCCGGCTCGTGGGCGGCCGATTCGAGCGCGCCGCCGGGCTGCACCGTCAATTCATACCACTCGAACTGGCCGGCCAGATCGATAGGCCCGAGGATGCGCAGCACGCACAGGCCGTCCGGACTGGCCAGGCTGGGCGTCGCATGCGAGGCCACGGTCTCGATCGCCGGCGCGGCCGGTTTTTCGCCGCTGAGCAGCTCGGACAGCTCCACCCGCAAGGCGTTCGCCAGACGCCACACCACAGCCACGGTCGGGTTCGCCTGGTTGCGTTCGATCTGTGACAGCATGGACTTCGAGACCCCGGCGCGGCGCGACAACTCGTCCAGCGACAGGCCCTGCGCCTGGCGCAGCGACTGCAGGGTGGCGCCGACGCGGGGCGGCTCCAAAGACTCGGACAGGTTGGCGGACATGGCTTGACCTTGAAAAGCTAATCTCAGATACTGCACAACAATTCGATATATCGAACTGTGTTCTGTTTAGTGGATTGTGCACCAGGAGAGCTTTGATGAGCACACGCGACGATTTCTATGCCCATCTGCGGGCCGAGCTGGCCGGCATCCGCGAGGCCGGGCTCTACAAGAGCGAGCGCATCATCACGACGCCGCAGGGCGCGGTGGTGCAGACCGCCGATGGCCGCGAGGTGATCAATCTCTGCGCCAACAACTATCTGGGCCTGTCCTCGCATCCGGCCGTCATCGAGGCCGCGCATGAGGCGCTGCGAACCCACGGCTACGGCCTGTCCTCGGTGCGTTTCATCTGCGGCACGCAGGACATCCACAAGACCCTCGAAGCCCGGCTGGCCAAGTTCCTCGGCACCGAGGACACCATCCTCTACGCGGCCGCCTTCGATGCCAACGGTGGCCTGTTCGAGCCGCTGCTGGGCGAGCAGGACGCCATCATCAGCGACGAGCTGAACCACGCCTCCATCATCGACGGCATCCGCCTGTGCAAGGCCAGGCGCTATCGCTACAAGCACAACGATATGGCCGATCTGGAGGCCAAGCTCGAAGAGGCCAAGGCGGCCGGCGCGCGCTTCACGCTGGTGTTCACAGACGGCGTGTTCTCGATGGACGGCACCATCGCCCAGCTCGACAAGATCCGCGCGATCACCGACCGTTTCGGCGCGCTGCTGGGCATCGACGAATGCCATGCCAGCGGCTTTCTCGGCAAGACCGGCCGCGGCACGCATGAGTACCGCAATGTCTTCGGCCAGGTCGACATCATCACCGGCACGCTGGGCAAGGCCCTGGGCGGCGCCTCGGGCGGTTTCACGACCGGCCGCAAGGAGGTGATCGAACTCTTGCGCCAGCGCTCGCGCCCCTATCTGTTCTCCAACACCGTGGCGCCGTCCATCGTCGGCGCCTCGCTGGCGGTGCTGGACCTGCTGGAGGGCTCGACCGCGCTGCGCGACAAGCTGGAGGCCAATACCGCCTACTTCCGCGAGGCGATCCAGGCGGCCGGCTTCGAGATCAAGCCGGGCAGCCACCCCATCGTGCCCATCATGGTCCACGACGCGGTGCTGGCGCAACAACTCAGCGCCCGCATCCTGGAGCTGGGCATCTACGCGGTGGGCTTCTTCTTCCCGGTCGTGCCCAAGGGCCAGGCCCGCATCCGCGTGCAGATCTCGGCCGTGCACGAGCGCGAGCATCTGGAAAAAGCGGTGGCCGCCTTCACCCAGGCCGGCAAAGAACTCGGCCTGATCAAGACCTGACCCTCTGACATCATGACTACCAAGATTCTGATCATCGGCGCCAACGGCCAGATCGGCACCGAGCTGGCCCAGGAACTGGCGCTGCGCCATGGCAATGCCGCCGTCATCACCAGCGATCTGGCGCCCGAGGGCCGGGTGCCGGCGCTGACCCACGAGATGCTGGACGTCACCGACGCCGCCGCGCTGGCGGCCGTGGTCAAGCGCCATGGCGTGAGCCAGATCTATCACCTGGCCGCCGCGCTGTCGGCCACCGGCGAGCAGCACCCGATGTGGGCCTGGGACCTGAATATGAAGGGCCTGCTGAATGTGCTGGAGCTGGCGCGGGTGCAGAAACTCGACAAGATCTTCTGGCCCAGCTCGATCGCCGCCTTCGGCCCGAACACGCCGGCCCTGGACACGCCGCAGACTTGCGTGATGGACCCGACCACGATTTACGGCATCTCCAAGCTGGCCGGCGAGCGCTGGTGCGCCTGGTACCACGCCAAGCACGGCGTCGATGTGCGCAGCCTGCGCTATCCGGGTCTGATCAGCTGGAAGACCCCGCCCGGCGGCGGCACCACCGACTATGCGATCGACATCTTCCACGCCGCGCTGAAGACCGGCCGCTACAGCTGCTTCCTCGAAGAGGCCCAGGCCTTGCCGATGATGTATATGCCCGATGCGCTGCGCGCCACCATCGAGCTGATGGAGGCGCCGGCCGAGCAGATCAAGCAGCGTGGCAGCTACAACCTGGCCGGCGTCAGCTTCACGCCGCGCGAGATCGCCGCCGAGATCCGCAAGCACATCCCCGGCTTCGAGATCAGCTATGCGCCGGACTTCCGCCAGGCGATTGCCGCCAGCTGGCCGCAGCGCATCGACGACAGCGCGGCGCGGGCCGACTGGGGCTGGCAGCTCGATTACGAGCTGAGCCAGATGGCGCAGGACATGCTGAGCAATCTGCGGCCGCTGCTGGCCGCCTGATCAGAACTTGATGCGCCCGGTCCAGATGTCCTTGTACATCACCCAGTCGCCCATCAAGCTGTAGAGCGGGCGCTTGAACGAGGCCGGGCGGTTTTTCTCGAAACCGAAGTGACCGAGCCAGGCAAAGCCATAGCCGCACAGCAGCGCGAGCAGCACAAAGCGCCACTGGCCGGTGTAGAGCGCGGCGGTCAGGCACAGCAGGCTGAGCGTCGAGCCGAAGAAGTGCAGACGCCGGCAGGTCCGGTTGCTGTGTTCGCCCAGATAGAAGGGGTAGAACTCAGCGAAGCTGTGCATGTTCTTGACCGCATCGGTGCTGCTCATGGCCTGGGCTCCTTCACTTCAGCAATTGACGCAAGGCATTCAAGACCTGATCGGGCGCCTCCGCCATCAGTGAATGCCCGGCCGGCACGCTCAGCACCCGCGCCTTCAGGGCTTGCGCCAGGCCCTGGGTCTGCTTGGGCGAGGTCATCTGGTCGCGTTCGCCCAGCAGCAGGCCGGCCGGGCAGCTCACCCGTGCCGCCGCCTCCAGGCCACCGGCATAGCGGTCGCAGACGCCGAAGTCATGCGCGAACAGATTGACCTCCGTCTGCCGGCCCTGTATCCGCCGCTTCAGCGCGATCTCGCCGCCCTGCAGCCAGGCGCCGGGGCCGGGGTAGGAGGGCTTGGCCGCCAGGCCGGCGAAGGAGAAGCTGTTGACCATCTGGATGGCTTTCAGCGGGGCCTCGCGGGCCGTCGTCAGCAAAAGCTCGGAGACCTTCATCGGATAAGCGGTCGCCACCATCACCAGATGGCTGGCGCGTTCGGGCTGGCGCGCGGCCGCCTCCAGCGCGATCAGCGAGCCCATGCTGTGGCCGACCAGCGCGGCCCGCTGCACGCCGGCGGCATCGAGCAGATCCCCGATCCAGTCGGCCATCGCCTCGACATCGGGCAGCGCCGGCCCGGCGCTGCGCCCGTGGCCGGGCAGGTCCACCGCCAGCACGCTGTGGCCGTGGTGCGCGAACCAGCGCGCCAGCAGGGTCCAGACGCTGTGGTCGTTCAGCGCGCCGTGGATGAAGACGATGCAGGGCAGGGCGGGGTCGAAGGGCTTGCCGCCGGTGTAGGCATAGGCCTCGTGGGTGTTGACAAGGAGCTTCATGCTTTGCTGGCGGCCTTGAGCGCGCGCTTGAGGTCGTCGATCAGGTCGTCGGCATCTTCCAGGCCTATGGACAGCCGTATCGTGCCGGGCGTGATGCCGGCCTGGGCCAGCGCCGCATCGTCCATGCGGAAATGGGTGGTCGAGGCCGGGTGAATGACCAGCGAGCGGCAGTCGCCGACATTGGCCAGATGGGAGAAGATCTTCAGCGCCTCGATGAAGCGCTTGCCCTGCTCGCGGCTGCCCTTCAGATCGAAGCTGAACACCGAGCCGCAGCCGCGCGGCAAAAGCTTCTGTGCCAACTCATGGTCGGGGTGGCTGCTCAGGCCCGGGTAGCCGACCCGCGCCACCAGCTCATGGCCGGCCAGGAACTCGGCCACCCGCTGCGCGTTCTGCACATGGCGCTGCATGCGCAAGGACAGGGTCTCGATGCCTTGCAGGATCAGCCAGGCGGTGTGCGGGCTCATGCAGGCGCCGAAGTCGCGCAGGCCCTCGCGGCGCGCGCGCAGCAGAAAGGCACCGACCGTGCTTTCCTCGGCGAACACCATGCCGTGGAAACCGGCATAGGGCTCGCACAGCTCAGGGAAGCGGCCATGTTTGGCATGCGCGGCGTCCCAGTCGAAATTGCCGCCGTCGACCAGCACGCCGCCGACCACCGTGCCGTGGCCCGACAGGAATTTGGTGGCCGAGTGGTAGACCAGATCGGCACCATGCTCGAAGGGCTTGAGCAGATAGGGGGTGGTCAGCGTCGAGTCGACCAAGAGCGGCAGACCGGCCTCGTGGGCGATGGCCGCGACGGTCGGAATGTCCAGCACATCCATGCCGGGGTTGCCCAGGGTCTCGCCGAACAGCAGCTTGGTGTTCGGCCGGATCGCGGCGCGCCAGGCGTCGATATCGCCGGGTTTGACGAAGCTGGTTTCAATGCCGAAGCGTGCCAGCGTGTAGAGCAGCAGATTGTGCGAGCCGCCGTAGAGCGCGGCGGAGGCGACGATGTGCGAGCCCGCGCCGGCCAAGGTCGCGATAGCCAGATGCAGGGCCGCCTGGCCGCTGGCGGTGGCGATCGCGCCGACCCCGCCTTCGAGTGCCGCGACCCGCTCCTCGAACACGGCCGTGGTCGGGTTCGAGATGCGCGAGTAGACATGGCCGGCGCGCTCCATATTGAACAGCGCCGCCGCGTGTTCGGAGTTCTCGAACACGAAGGAGGTGCTCAGATGCAGCGGCGTCACGCGTGCGCCGGTGCTCGGGTCGGGCGCGGCGCCGGCGTGTAGCGCCAGGGTGTCAAAGCCGGGGTCTGAGTAGCCGGACATGGTGTCTCCGAGATGTGTGATGCGCGGATTGTGTGCTATGTTGGGGACCAGTTTTAGCAGCTGTCGGGTGAGGCCCGGCACAAGAGGAGGCAGCCATGAAAGTCGTCGACATACTCCGCGTCAAGGGCGGCACCCTGTTCACCATCACGCCCGACCAGCCGATGGCCCAGGCCGTCACGACAATGGCCGAGATGGATGTCGGCTCGCTGGTCGTGATGGAGCATGGCGATCTGGTCGGCATGCTGACCTTTCGCGAGGTGATTTCCGCCATCGTCAAGAACGGCGGCAGCGTCGGCAACTCGCTGGTGCGCAGCGTGATGGACGACCATCCGCTGACCTGCACGCCCGAGACCGAGATCGACGAGGTGCGCCGCATGATGCTGGGCCGCCATGCCCGCTATATGCCGGTGCTCAACGGCCGCACGCTGATGGGCGTGATCTCGTTCTACGACGTGGCCAAGGCGGTGGTCGATGGCCAGGACTTCGAGAACCGCATGCTGAAGGCCTATATCCGCGACTGGCCGGTCGAGGAAAACCCGGAAAGCGCCGGCGAATCCAAGTTCTGAGCCGGCACGGTGATGGCAACGAAGCGGCCTGCGGGCCGCTTTGTCATTCAGGCCCGGACGCTCAGCCCCGGCGTGCCGGCCTCGACCCGGCCGACCACGGCCGCATGGCCGAAGCCATGGGCGGCAAAGCGCGCCAGCACGGCGTCCAGCGCCTCGGGCGCGCAGGACACGAGCAGCCCGCCGCTGGTCTGCGGATCGCTCAGCAGGGCCCGGTCCTCGGCCGCAAAGCCCGAGGGCAGCTCGATCTGGGCGCCATAGCTGTCCCAGTTGCGGCCCGAAGCCCCGGTGACGAAGCCCTGGGCGGCCAGCGCCCGCGCGCCGTCGATCAAGGGCACCGCCGGCCAGTCGATCACGACCCGGGCCTGGGCGCCGCGGGCCAGTTCCAGGCCATGGCCGGCCAGGCCGAAGCCGGTCACGTCGGTCATCGCGTGGACGCCGTCAAGCGCCGCCAGGTCGGGGCCGGGGGTGTTGAGCTGGGTCGTGAACGCGATCATCTGCGCATAGCCGGCGGCGTCGAGTCCTTCCTTCTTCAGCGCCGCCGACAGCACGCCCACGCCCAGCGGCTTGCCCAGCACCAGCAGATCACCGGCGCGGGCGTCGGCATTGCGCTTGATGCGCTTCGGGTGGACCAGGCCCAGCGCGACCAGGCCATAGATCGGCTCGACCGAATCGATGGTGTGGCCGCCGGCGATCGGGATGCCGGCCGCCGTGCAGACCGCCTGGCCGCCGGCCAGGATGCGGCCTATGGTCTCGCTGGACAGCACCTTGATCGGCATGCCCACCAGGGCCAGCGCCAAGATCGGCCGGCCGCCCATTGCATAGACATCGCTGATCGCATTGGTGGCGGCGATGCGGCCGAAGTCGAAGGGGTCGTCGACGATGGGCATGAAGAAATCGGTGGTCGCCACCAGGGCCTGCTCCTCATTGAGCTGGTAGACGGCGGCGTCATCGGCGGTCTCTATGCCCACCAGCAGCTGCGGCGGCACGATGGCGCTGGCGCCGCTGTTCTTCAGGATCTCGGACAGCAGGCCCGGCGCGATCTTGCAGCCGCAGCCGCCTCCGTGCGAGAGGCTGCTGAGGCGGGGCTGGGAGGGGGTGTCGCTCATGGCGGGACTGTGCAGTGGGGGCGGCCGCCATGATACGAGTTCAGCTCATCTCCTTGAGCTTGCGGTACAGGGTGCTGCGGCCTATGCCCAGCTGGCGGGCTGCCTCGGAGAGATTGCCGCCGGCGGCCTGCACGGCGGCGGCGATGGCCTGCATCTCGGTCTGGCGCAGATTGTGGCCGGCCTGCACGGGCAGCGGCGCCGGGGCCGTAGACAGCGGCAGCGGCGCGCTGTCCAGCAGCCCGAGCTCCTCCCTGGTTTCGCGGCGCTGCTGGCCCAGCTCGACCTGGGCCAGGCTCAGCTTGGCGTACAGCGCTTCGCCGCCGCGCGCCAAGGGCAGGCGCAGCTCGGCCTGCTGCCGGGCCTGTTGGGACAGCTGACCCAGGCTGCAGCCGAACAGGCTGGCCAGGTTCTCGCGCCGCAGCGCCATCGCGCCCAGACCCAGCAGCTCCAGCGCGCGCCGGTTCGCGCCCAGCACCCGGCCGTCCTCGTCCAGCGCCAGCTGGCCCTCGTGCAAGGTGCCCAGGCCCATCGCACTGGCGTGGAAATGCAGCCGGGTGCTGTGGCGGAAGCGATCGGCAAACCACTGGCCCTCGATCAGCCGGGCCGACATGCTGGCCAGGGCCAGCGTGTGCGGATGGTAGGAGCGGCGCTCGCCCGAGACATCGATGACGCCCAGCAGCGCCCCCTTGTGGTCGAAGATCGGCGCGGCCGAGCAGGTCAGGAACTGCATCGCGCGCAGGAAATGCTCCTGGCCGTGGACCAGGGTCGCGCCCTCGGTCATCAGCGCCGTGCCGACCGCATTGGTGCCCTTGTCGGCCTCGGCCCAGAGGGCGCCAGGCGCCAGCGCCACCTGGTTGGCGCGCTCCAGAAAGCCCGGGTCGCCCAGCGCATGCAGCACACAGCCGCTGGCATCGGTCAGCAACACCATGCTTTGCGCATGCATCAGCTGCTCGTACAGCATGTCCATCACCGGCAGGGCCTGGGCGCACAGCCGCGCATTGCGCTGCTGCAACTCCTGCAGGCCGGCGGGGGCGATGCGCTTCAGATCGGGAGCGCTGTCCTGGCTCAGGCCGAAGGCCAGGCAGCGCTCGTGCGAGCTGGCGATGGCCTGTGAATGGCGGGCATCGACCAGCATGCGTGGATGGCTGGCGAAGGCGGGGCTCGCGAGGCTGGGGCTGAGCGGCGGCTGGGCCATGACGGGACTCCGGACCTGGGGTGGCCCAATATGAATCACTTTGCCCGCCGCTGACAAGCGGGCTTGTCTGGAGTCGACGCCGCTGCCGGGGGTCAGGTATTGCTGGTGGCTCGCACCTCGGCCAGGGTCGTGACGCCGGCCAGCACCTTGACGATGCCGTCCTGGCGCAGGGTGCGCATGCCCTCGGCCAGCGCGCAATGCTGGATCTCCTCGGCCCGCGCCCCGGTCTGTATCAGGCGGCGTACCGTCTTGGAGACGGTCAGCAGCTCATGCAGGCCGGCGCGGCCCTTGAAGCCGGTGTTCTCGCATTTGGCGCAGCCGGGGCTGCTGTAGCGCAGCAGCCGGCCGTTCTCGCCATAGCTGGTCTGCCATTCGCCCAGCAGGGCCTGGCGCTCGGGGCGCTGGTCGGCGGGGAAGCTGTGCAGATAGTCGTCCAGCCATTCCTGCAGCTCGGCCTCGGGCAGGGGCTCGCTCTTGCGGCAATGCGGGCACAGGCGCTTGACCAGGCGCTGGGCCAGCACGGCCAAGAGCGAATCGGCAAAGTTGAACGGGTCCATGCCCATGTCCAGCAGCCGGGTCACGGTCTCGGGCGCGCTGTTGGTGTGCAGGGTGGAGAGCACCAGGTGACCGGTCAGCGAGGCCTCGACCGCGATCTGGGCGGTCTCTTCGTCGCGGATCTCGCCCACCATGATGACGTCCGGATCGGCGCGCAAAAAGGCGCGCAAGGCCTTGGCAAAGGTCCAGTCGATCTTGGGGTTGACCTGGACCTGGCGCAGGCCGTTCTGGGTGATTTCGATCGGGTCCTCGGCGGTCCAGATCTTGCGCTCGGGCTGGTTGATATGGCTGAGTGCCGAGTGCAAGGTGGTGGTCTTGCCCGAGCCGGTCGGGCCCACGCAGAGCACCATGCCGTAGGGCCGGCTGACCGCTGCCTTCAGCTCGCTCAGATTGTGGGCCGACAGGCCCAGCTTCTCCAGTGGGATGGGCTTGGCCGAGGACAGGATGCGCATCACCACATCCTCCAGGCCGTTATTGGTCGGGATCGTCGCGACCCGCAGCTCCAGCCTGTGCTGCGGCGAGAAGCGCGAGAAGTTGATCTTGCCGTCCTGCGGCTTGCGGCGCTCGGAGATGTCCAGATCGCACATGATCTTGATGCGCGCGATCATTGCATTGCGATAGGTGTAGGGCAGTTCCAGATAGGGTTGCAGCGAGCCGTCGCGGCGAAAGCGGATCTTCAGCTTCTCGCGCCCGGGGTAGGTCTCGATATGGATGTCGGAGACGCCCTGGCTGTGGGCCTCGATGATCATGCTGTTGATCAGGCGCACCAGCGAGTTGTCCGACTGCTCGATCGGCGTGTCGTCCTCGCGGATGGATTTTTCCTGGCTGTCGCGCTCCAGGGTCTCGATCAGCTTGCCGGCGGTGTCGGGCTCGAAATCGAGGTTCAGCGCCGGCATGCGCAGCTCGCTGGCCGAGGCCCCGCCGTCCTTGCCGAAGCGCTCGTACACGGTGGGCAGCGCGAACACCAGCGTGCCGACCTTGGTCAGGGTCGGCACGACCTTGAGCTGCGAGATGAACTCGACCTCGTCGATCGCGTCACGCCGGGTCGGGTCTTCCATCGCGACGATCAGCTTGCCCTCGCGCAGCACCAGCGGCAGCACTTCCAGACGCTTGGCCACCGAGTGCGGCAGCTTGCGCACCGCGTCGGCCTCGATCGGGAAGTTCTCGACATCGACCAGCGGATAGCCCATCTTGCGGGCCAGCGCCGACTGCAGCTGCTGGCGCGTCACGACACCCTTGCGCACCAGCAGCTGACCCAGCGGCACCGAGCGGTCGGAGCGCTGCTGCTCCAGCGCCTGGTCGAGCTGCTCCTGCGTGATCAATTCGAGTGCCAGCAAGGCCTCGCCGATGCGCACCATGGGCATCTTGGCCTGCTGCTCGATGGCCTGCATCAGCTGCTCGGCCGAGACCACCTGCTTGGCCACCAGGATGTCGCCGACGCGGCGCGAGCGCAGATCGTTCTGCTCCTGGACCACCGCCTCGACCTGCTCCGGGCTGACGCTCTGGTCGCGCAGCAGCAGGGCGCCGATGCGTTCGCCGATCTCGAAGCCGGCCAGCACCTCGCGCGGCACGAAGACGCGCAGCACCGAATCGTCGCTGGCCGAGACCGGCGGGAACAGATAGAGGCCCAGATCGTCCTGGTAGTGACCGATGGTCGTGCCCTTGAGCTCGCCGCCGCCATGGAAGGCCAGCTTGAACTCGCTGCGCGGGCGCTGGTCCATCGCCAGCGGGTCGTCGATCGCGATCGCCTCGCGCGGCGCGGCCGGGATCGGGCGCAGGAGCTTGAGCGCGCGGAACTGGGCGAACTTCAGCGGCATCGCGCTGCGCGCCGGCGGCACCGTGACCTGGGCCACCCGCTCCTGCGAGGCGATCAGGATCACATGGCCGGTGGTGCGGCTGTTGTTGAGGCCCAGGATCTCGCAGGGCTCGGGCGCGCTCTGCGGCTGCGGCTGCGGGTAGGCCGCATAGGGCGGTGTCGGCCACTGGAAGTGCTGCTCATCGGCGGACTCACGCGCGATGTCCTGGGCCTTGGCATATGGCCAGTCGAGCGGCGCGGACGGATCGGGCATCGGGGTCTCCGGGTTGGGTGTTCAGGGGGCGGGTGCCCGAGCAGCATATGCGATTGTGAGCGCGCTTGTCGGCGGAACAGGGCGCACAGCGCCGGCCAGTTCCTCAGCCGCCACGCATGCGCCGGGGCAGGTAGGTGACGATGTCCGGCACGAAGTAGATCAGCGCCAGCGCGGCCAGCATCAGCAAGAAGAAGGGCAGCGCGACCCGGGCGATATAGCCGATCTCGCGCCTTGTCATGCCCTGCAGCACGAAGAGATTGAAGCCCACCGGCGGCGTGATCTGGGCCATCTCGACCACCAGCACAACGAAGATGCCGAACCACAGTGGGTCGATGCCGGCCTTCAGCACCGTCGGCAGTATCACGCCCATGGTCAGCACCACCATCGAGATGCCGTCCAGGAAACAGCCCAGCACGATGTAGAACAGGGTCAGCGCCATCAGCAGCCCCCAGGCCGGCAGGCCCAGGCCGGCGATCCACTCGGCCAGATGGCGCGGCAGGCCCAGATAGCCCATCGCCAGGGTCAGGAAGGAGGCGCCGGCGAGTATCAAGGCGATCATGCAGTACAGCCGCGTGCCGCCCAGCAGCGCGTCCCGGAAGCTGGCCCAGCTCAGCGAACCCTGGGCCGCCGACAACAGCAGCGCGCCCAGCACGCCCACGGCAGCCGCCTCGGTGGCGGTGGCGATGCCGGCATAAATAGAGCCCAGCACCGCGCCGATCAGCAGCAGCACCGGGATCAGGCTGCCCGAGGCCTTCAGCTTCGCAGCCAGGCTCATCGGCACATCGGCCGGCGGCACCAGATCCGGGTGGCGCCAGGCCCAGAACACCAGATAGCCGGAAAACAGCAGCGCCAGCATCGCCCCCGGCAGCACGCCGGCGATGAAGAGCTCGGCGATCGAGACATCGGCGCTGACGCCGTAGACGATCATGATGATGGACGGCGGGATCAAGAGGCCCAGGGTGCCGGCCCCGGCCAGCGAACCGATCGCGATATCGTCAGGGTAGCCGCGGCGCTGCAGCTCGGGCAGTGTCATCTTGCCGATGGTGGCGCAGGTGGCGGCGCTGGAGCCGGAGACGGCGGCGAAGATCGCGCAGCCGACCACATTGGTGTGCAGCAGCCGGCCCGGCAGGGCCTGCACCCAGGGCGACAGGCCCTTGAACATATCGCTGGACAGCCGGGTGCGGAACAGGATCTCGCCCATCCAGATGAACAGCGGCAGCGCGGTCAGTGTCCAGCTGGAGGCCGAGCCCCAGATCGTCACGGCCATCGCGTCGCCGGCCGGCCGGCTGCTGAAGAGCTGCATCGCCAGCCAGGCCGCGCCCGACAGCGCCAGCCCGATCCAGACCCCGCTGGCCAGGATGGCGAACAGGGCCAGTATCAGCAGTGCGGTGATGGCGAGATCGTGGTTCATTCGTTGTGCAGCGCTTGGCCGGCGTCGGCCGGGCCGGTGCGCCGGCCGCGCCATTCGAGCAGCAGCTCGTCGAGCAGGGCGATGGCCAGCACCGCGTTGCCGATCGCCATCGACAGCTGCGGCAGCCACAGCGGCGTGGCGTCGTTGAGCGTGGAAATGTCCTGGAAGCTCCAGGACTGCCAGACCAGGCGGGCGCTGTAGAAGGCCGCGATCAGCGCGAGCAGGCTGGCCACCATCAGCGCGAACCGCTCCAGCGCACGGCGCGGGCCGCCTTGCAGCGCGTTGACCAGCAGGGTCACGCGGATGTGCTCGCCGCGCTTGAGCGTGTGGGCCAGGGCCAGGAAGCCGCAGGCCGCCATCAGATAGCCGGCATAGGCATCGCTGCCGGGCAGATAAAAGCCCAGCTGCCGCCCGGCGACGCCGCCCAGCACGATCAGCAGCAGGCCCACCATGCACAGCGCGGCCAGCGCAGCCGCAGCGTCGTAGAGGGCGTCTAGCAGGCGTCGCAAGAGGCTGCTGCCGGTGGGCTCAGGGCTTGCGGAAGGCCGCCAGCAAGGCCTGACCCTCGGCGCCGGCCTTCTTCTCCCAGTCGGCCAGCATGCTGGCACCGACCTGGCTCATGTCCTGCATCAGCTTGGGCGAGGGCGGCATGATCTTCATGCCTTTCTCGGTCAGCGCCTTCTTGTACCAGTCGTTCTTCTCCTGGCTGATCTTCCAGCCGCGCACCTCGGCCTCGGCAGCGGCCTTGAGTACCGCCTCCTGGCTGGGCTTGTCCAGCGCATCGAAGGCCTTTTTATTGACGATCAGCGCATTCTTGGGCAACCAGGCCTGGGTGTCGTAGAAGTACTTGATGCTCTCGTAGGTCTTGCTGTCGTAGCCGGTGGCACCGGAGGACATATAGGACTCGACCACACCGGTGGCCAGGGCCTGGCTCAGCTCGGCGGCCTGTATCGTGACCGGCTGGGCGCCGATCAGCTCGGCGATCTTGGCGGTGGCCGGGCTGTAGGCGCGCCACTTGATGCCGCGCATATCGGCCACCGAGCCGATCTCCTTCTTGACGTAGATGCCTTGCGGCGGCCAGGCCACCGTGTAGAGCAGCTGCATGCCCTGGGCACCGAGCACCTTGTTCAGATGCGGTTTCTGGGCCTCGGCCAGCTTGCGCGACTGGGCATAGCCGGTGGCCAGCATCGGCACGCCATCGGCGCCGAAGATCGGGTTCTCGTTCTCGAAGATGCCCAAGAGGATCTCGCCCATCTGGGCCTGGCCGCCCTGCACCGCGCGCTTGATCTCATTGGCCTTGAACAGCGAGGCATTGGCGTGCACGGTGATCTTGAGCTTGCCGGCCGTGGCCTTGTCGACATCGGCGGCGAACTGCATCAGGTTCTCGGTGTGGAAGTTGCTCGCCGGGTAGGCCGAGGGCAGGTCCCACTTGGTCTGGGCCGAGGCCGCAGTCGCCAGTGTCAGCAGGCCGGCGGCCAGCATCGATCGAGTCGTCATCATGCGAACACTCCTTCAGCGGGGCAATGGTGCGAGCATGGGGCGTGCCGGCGCGCTTGCCGATTGGTAGTCACCCCGATTCGGCGGGTTAGCATCGGGCCGATTCGACAGCCAGCCATGACGCCATGAATATTCTGCTGACCGGTTTCGAGCCCTTCGGGGGCGAGGCCATCAACCCCGCCTGGGAAATCGCCCGTGCGTTGGACGGCGAGACGCTGGGCCCGGCACGCATCGTGGCGCGCCAGCTGCCCTGCGTGTTCGGGCAGTCGTTGCGCGTGCTCGACGAGGCGCTGGCCGAGCTGCGGCCGGGCCTGGTGCTGGCCCTGGGCCAGGCGGGCGGGCGCAGCGATCTGTCGCTGGAGCGGGTCGCGATCAATGTCGACGATGCCCGCATCGCCGACAACGCCGGGGCCCAGCCCATCGATATGCCGGTGCTGGAGAGCGGGCCGGCGGCCTATTTCTCGACCCTGCCGATCAAGGCCATCGTCCACGGCCTGCGCGCGGCCGGCCTGCCGGCCTCGGTGTCGCAGAGCGCAGGCACCTTTGTCTGCAACCATCTGTTCTACGGCCTGCAGCATCGGCTGGCCGGCAGCGGCGTGCGCAGCGGCTTTCTGCACATTCCCTATCTGCCCGAGCAGGCCGCCCGCAGCAGCGGCCAGCCCAGCATGGCGCTGGCCAGCATGATCGAAGGCGTACGCATGACATTGGCGCTGGCCTTGCAGAACGAGCGTGACCTGCGCGAGACGGGCGGGGCGATTGCCTAGGCGCCAGGGCCGCTCACTCCGACTCCGAATAGGCCCGCCAGCGCTTACTGGCGCTGCGCATCAGCGCTACCTGGTCGGCAAATCGCGGGCAGGCCTTGCAGACCAGCATATGCAGGCGCACGGCCAGGCGTTCGCGCAGCGGCAGCGCGCGGTCCTCGGCCTGCAGCACGAGATGGGTGACCTGTTTGCAGGAGCGGCGCAGCAGCATGATCATCGGGCGGGCGCCGACGGGCCCGCGAACCAGTTGAGTTGAAGGCAATCACGCAGCCGCAGCCGGGCGCGGTGCAGCATGACCCAGAGATTGGTCGGCGTGATGGCCAAAGCCTTACAGATCTCGTCGCTGTCCAGCTCCAGCCACTCCCTCATCATGAACAGGCGGCCCTGCTGGCCGGGCAGCAGCTCGACGCAGGCCTCCAGCACCTTCATGAATTCGAGCTGGCGCAGCGCCTGCTCGGGGTCGCCCCAGTCCTGCGGGGCTTCGCGCCAGTGGCCGTCGGGGTGGAAGAGCTCGTCGTCGAGATCGACGCCGTCCTCGGCCGTGGTCGACATCTCGCGGCAGTTGCGGCGGATCTGGTCGATCAGCTTGTGCTTGAGGATGCCCACCAGCCAGGTCTTGAGCTGCGATTGGCCGCCGAAAGCCTGCGGCTTCTCCAGCGCCGCGAGCACGGTCTCGGACACCGCGTCCTCGGCCCAGGCGGCGTTGCGCAGCTGCAGCCGCGCGTATTTCAGCAGCTGTGGTCGCAGCGCTTCGATGGCCTTGGCGTAGTCGCTCATCAAGAGGGCTCGGAATTTTCGATGGGCGCAGTGTAAGGACTTGGTCGGCACTTGCGACACACAGGTGTCCAACGCATGATGCGTCGGCCTCGATCTCAACCCTACACCTCAAGGAACTCTGATGAAGACATCCCAACTCGTTTCGTCCGCGCTGGCCGCCGCCCTGTCCATGGGGGCGGTCGGCCAGGCCGTGGCCCAGGACAAGGCCGCCAAGGAGAAATGCTACGGCGTGGCCAAGGCCGGCCAGAACGACTGCGCCAATCTCAGCGGCACCCACTCCTGCGCCGGCCAGTCCAAGGCCGACAACGCCCCCGACGAATGGAAGTATGTGGCCAAGGGCGAGTGCAAGGCGATGAAGGGCATGACGGCCGAGGAAGCCAAGGCCAAGGCGAAGAAGTAAGCGACAAGACCCGACCCCCATGCGTGAAGCTCCTGCCTCTTCAAACGTCGGTATCGGCTGGCGCCAGCCGCACTACCAGGCGCTGATGCAGCAGCGGCCCGATCTGGGTTTTCTGCAGCTGCACTCGGAGAACTTCTTCGCGCCCGGGGGGGCGGCGGGCCAGGTCTTGCTGCGGGCACGCGAGCATTACGAGATCAGCCTGCACGGCGTCGGGCTTTCGCTGGGCTCGGCGGCCGGGCTCGATCCCTGGCATCTGGATCAGCTGGCCCGCCTGGTCGAGGCAGTGCAGCCGCTGCGCGTCTCCGACCATGCGAGCTTTGCCCGTGTGCCCGGCATGGACGCCGGGCCGGTGCTGCATGCCAATGACCTGCTGCCTATCGCCTTCAGCGAAAGCAGCCTGGACGTCATGGTGGCCAATGTGCAGACGGTGCAGGAGCGGTTGCGCCGCCCGTTGCTGGTCGAGAACCTCAGCGCCTATCTGGCCTGGGAGGATGACCGGATCGCCGAGCCCGAGTTCTTCAATGCGCTGGTGCGGCGCAGCGGCTGCGGCCTGCTGCTGGATGTCAACAATCTGGTGGTCAATGCGCTGAACCGGGGCGCCGATGACGAGGCGGCGGTGCACGCGGCCTGCGCCTGGATCGATGCCTTGGACCCGGGCGTGGTCGGCGAGATTCATCTGGCCGGCTATGCGCGGCTGGACGATATCGTCATCGACGACCATGGCAGCCGGGTTCATGCACCGGTGTGGCAGGTCTACCGCCATGCGCTGCGGCACCTGGGCGCCGTGCCCAGCCTGATCGAGTGGGACACCGACCTGCCCGAGCTCGCCGTGCTGCTGGATGAAGCCTCTCTGATGCAGGACTGCCTGCGCGCGGCGGCGCCGCGATGAGCCGCGCGGCCGAACTGCGCCGCCAGCAGGCGCTGCTGCGGGCCCTGCTGCAAACACCTCCTCCCGCAGCGCCGCCACCCGGGGCCCGGTCCCTGGGCACCGTATCACTGCGCCGGGGCCTGCAAGCCTATCGCGGCCATGCCAAGGCGCTGGCCGCCCAGACCCTGGCCTCGGTGTTCGATCGCTTGCAAACAGTGCTCGGCGAGACCGACTTCGCGGTGATGGCCTGGGCCTTCTGGCGTGCCTGCCCACCAGAACGCGGCGATCTGGGCTGCTGGGGTCAGGCCTTGCCCGAGTTCCTGCGTGATCAGCCCGGCATACCGGCCTGGCTGCCCGATCTGGCGCGGCTGGAATGGGCCGCCCATCAGGCCGAGCGGGCCTTGGACGCTGAACTCGATGCCGGCTCGCTGCAACTGCTCGCCGAGCAGGAAGCGGACCGGCTTTGCCTGCGGCTGCGGCCCGGCTTGCAGCTGCTGTCGCTGCTCGGTTCGGCGGCGGCGCGGTGGCCGCTGGACCTGGCCGGCAGCGCTGACGAACACCTCATCGTGCTGGTGTGGCGGCAGGGCTGGCGGGCCGAGGCCCGTCTGCTCGCTGCCGACCAGGCGCTGTTCATGCAGGCGCTGCTGCTGGGTCAAAGCCTGCAGCAGGCCCTCGATCAAACCCTGGCCGCCAATGCCGGCTTCGACTTCGCCGCCTGGCTGCAGCTCGCCCTGTCCGAGGCCTGGCTGCAGGCGGTCATCCCTTTCACGGAGTCCCCATGATGAGCAATCCCGTGACCCTGCTGCTGCGCGCGGCCAGCGACCCTGGCCTGGAGCGGCCGCTGACCATGGCCGCACCGCTGGCCGCACTGACCCATCATCTGCGCTCGCTGGCGCTGCTGGCGGCGCGGCTCTATGTGGCCCAGGTCTTCTTTCTGTCCGGTCTGACCAAGATCCGCGACTGGTCGACGACGCTCTTGCTGTTCGAGGACGAGTACCGCGTGCCCCTGCTGCCGCCCGAGCTGGCGGCTTGGCTGGGCACCGGCGGTGAGTTGCTGCTGCCGGTGCTGCTGGCGCTGGGCCTGGGGGGGCGCTTTGCCGCGCTGGGCCTGAGCGTGGTCAATATCATGGCCGTGCTGAGCCTCAGCAAGATCGCTCCGGCCGCGCTGCTGAGTCATCAGCTATGGGGCGCGCTGCTGCTGATGGTGGTCTTCTGGGGCGCGGGCCGCTGGTCGGCCGACGCCTTGATCTGCCGCTTCAGTCCTTCGGCTGGAAGGTGATCACCAGCACCGAGGGCACGCGGCCGTCGACATCGCGCGGCAGCATCTCGGTCTTGTCGATCGCGCGCAGCACGGCCTTGTCCCACTCGGCATCGCCGCTGGACTTCAGCAGCTTGCGGCCGATGATGTGGCCATCGGCGGCGGCGCGCACCTCGACCTCGGCGACCGGATTGCCGGCGCCGGCCTCGCTGTAGATGATGTTGGGCCGGATGCGCGCCTTGATGCGGCCGCCATAGCTCGGCGACGGGCCGGCGCTCTGCAAGGCCGTGCCGGTGGCCTGCGGGCCACCGCTGGCGCCGGCCATGCCCTGGATGCGGCGCAGGTTTTCCTGGCGCTGCGCCTCGGCGCGCTTCTCGGCCAGGGCCTCCGCCTTCTTGCTGTCCTGGCGGGCCTTGTCGTCCTTGAGCTTTGGCTCCTTGGCCTGCTGCTCCTTCAGGGCCTTGGCGTCCTTGGCCGCCTTGTCCTTCTGTTCCTGCAGCTCGCGCAGCTTTTGCTTGCGCTGTTCTTCCTGCTCGGCCAGGCGCTTGGCTTCCAGCTCTTCGCGCTTCTTCTCCCGCGCCTTGGCAATCGCGATCTCGGCATCGCGCTGGGCCTGCAGATCGGGAGGCGGGGGCTCGGGTTTGGGTGGCGCGGGCTTGACGACCGGCTCGGGCTCGGGCGGCGGGGCCTCCTCGCGCGGCGCCGCTGCCACCGGCACCGCGGCCCACAGCTCGGCCTCGAAGGCCGGTTCGGTCTTGGAGCGCCATTGCACGCCGGCGGTCAGCGCGATGATCAGCAGGCCATGGGCCAGCAGGGCCAGCGCGAAGCCGCGGCCCAGGCCGGCCGAGGGCGGCGGGCGGCTCGCGTCGAAGCCGGTGGGCGCGAAGGTGCTGCTGCTCATGCGGGACGCTGTCTCAGTTGCTGGCTGCGCCGCTCTTGACGGCCAGGCCGACCTTCTGGATGCCGGCGCTTTGCAGCACATCCATCACCTTGACGACGGCCTCGTACTTGACGGCCTTGTCGGCCGAGATCACGACTGGGCTGTTCTCCTTGCCGGCCTGGGCCTGCTTGACGCGCTCGGCCAGACGGTTGAGAACGAGGTCCTGCGGCTCGTCCTTGTCGATCTTGAGCTTGAGCTTCTCGTCGGCGCCGACGATCACATGGATCACCTGATCGGGTTGCTGACGGCTCTTGCCGACGCTGGGCAGATCCACGAGACCGGTCGTGATCAGCGGCGCGCTGACCATGAAGATGATCAGCAGCACCAGCATCACATCGATGAAGGGCACCATATTGATCTCGTTGATGGTGCGGCGGCGCGAGCCGCTGCGGGAGCTGATGGCGGCCATCTCAATCGGCCCCGTGATGGCCGGCGGGCGCACCGGCATTGCGCTGCAGGATGTTGGAGAACTCTTCGATGAAGGTCTCCAAGGTGATCGCGCTGCGGTCGATCTGGCGGGCGAATCGGTTGTAGGCCAGCACCGCAGGGATGGCGGCGAACAGGCCGATCGCGGTGGCCACCAGGGCCTCGGCAATGCCCGGCGCCACGGTGGCCAGCGTCACCTGCTGCAGGTTCGACAGGCCGACGAAGGCGTGCATGATGCCCCAGATGGTGCCGAACAGGCCGATATAGGGCGAGACCGAGCCGACCGAGGCGAGGAAGGACAGATGGCTCTCCATCGCGTCGAGCTCGCGCTGGTAGCTCGCGCGCATCGCGCGGCGCGCGCCGTCGAGTAGGGCAGTCGGTTCGGCGACACGGCGTTCGCGCAGCTTCAGGAACTCGCGCATGCCGGCCGCGAAGATGCGCTCCAGCGGCGCGCCGCCATGACGGCCATTGACACTGTTGTAGAGCTCGTTGAGGTTCTTGCCGGACCAGAACTCGGACTCGAAGCCCTCATTGCCGGCCTTGATGCGCGAGAGCGCGAAGAACTTGTTGAAGATCACGCTCCAGCTGGCCAGCGACATCGCCAGCAGGCCGACGATCACCAGCTGCACGGGCAGGCTGGCGTGCATGATCAGGGCAACAATGGACAGGTCTTGATTCATGGTGGGTTCAGGGAATCCAGCGCTTGTTGGATGGAGGCCGGGATGCGGCTCGGTTTGAAGTCTCGGGCACCGACGCAGCCGATGCGGATCTCGCCCTCGGCCAGCAGCACGTCACCGCGCCGGGCCTGCTGATGAAGCGTCATGCTGACACGGCCGCGCTCGCGCAAGGCCACCGAGACATGTAAAAAATCGTCCAGCCGCGCCGGGCTCAGATAGCGCAGCGAGGTAGCGCTGACGATGAACATCACGCCTTCTTCGTGGCGCATGCGCTCCTGCTCGAAGCCCAGCGCACGCAGCCACTCGGTGCGAGCGCGCTCGAAGAACTTCAGATAGTTGGCATAGAACACCACGCCGCCGGCATCGGTGTCTTCCCAGTAGACCCGCAGCCCGTGCTCGAAATCGCTCATCATGCTTTCAAGACTTGGGCCAGCCGGGCGACGGCCTGCTGCAAATCGTCGAGGCTGCTGGCAAAGGACAGCCGCACCCAGCGCTCGGCGCCGAGCTTGCCGAAGTCGCGGCCCGGGGTCAGCGCCACATGGGCCTGGGCCATCATCTCGAAGCAGAAGTCCCAGCTGCTGTCGGAGAAGGCCGAGCAGTCCATCCAGACATAGAAGGCGCCATCGGGCAGCACAGGCACCTTGAAGCCGAGCTGCTGCAGCGCCGGCACGATGAAATCGCGACGGGCGCGGAACTCGGCGCGGCGGCGCTCGAACTCGGCGATCACGGCCGGCTCGAAGCAGGCCAGCGCGGCATGCTGAGCCACACTGGAGGCGCAGATGAAGAGGTTTTGCGCCAGCTTCTCGATCGGCGCCACCAGGGCCGGTGGCAGCACCAGCCAGCCCAGGCGCCAGCCGGTCATGCCGAAGTACTTCGAGAAGCTGTTGACCGAGATCACATCATCGCCCTGATCCCCACACCAAGCCAGCACGCTGTGGCCGAAGCGCTCCTCATAGCTGAGGCCCAGATAGATCTCGTCGACGATGCTGACGCCGCCGCGCGCACGCACCGCCTGCACGATGGCCTGCATCTCCTCGGGTTCTATCGAGGTGCCCGTCGGGTTGCTGGGCGAGGCCAGCAGCACGCCGCGGGTGTGCGCGGTCCAGGCCTGCTCGATCTGCGCGGCGCTGAGCTGGAAGCGCTGCTTGGGACCGGCGGCCAGCAGCACGGCCTCGGCATCCGCAGCCGCGACGAAATGGCGGTTGCAGGGGTAGCAGGGGTCGGGCATCAGCACCTGGTCGCCGCGCTCGAACAGGGCCAGGCAGGCCAGCTGCAGCGCGGCCGAGGCGCCGGCGGTGATCACGATGCGCTCGGGCGCGATGTCCAGCGCGAAGCGCTCGCGGTACCAGCGGCTCAGTGCCTCACGCAGCGCCGGCAGGCCGGTGGCCGGCGTGTACTGGGTGCGGCCGCCCTCGACACAGGCGCTCGCTGCGGCCTGCACGGCCGGCGGCGCGGTGAAGTCGGGCTCGCCGATGTTCAGATAGATCATCGGCCGGCCGCCCCGGGCCGGGTCGCAGGCTGGGCTGCGCGCGATCTCGGCAGCGGCCTTGGCGCATTCCATCACGTAGAAAGGCTCGATATGGTCGAGCCGACCGGCCAGCTTCATGGGCGCGTCAAGCCGGGTTCAGCGGCCGCCGCGACCGGCCTGCACCTCGGTGGGCCGCAGATCGCCGGCGGCGCGGTCGAGCACGCCGTTCACATACTTGTGGCCGTCGGTGCCGCCAAAGGACTTGGCCAGTTCGACCGCCTCATTGATCGCCACCTTGTAGGGGATGTCGACGCAGTGCTTGAGCTCGTAGGCACCGATCATCAGCACGCCATGCTCGATCGGCGACAGCTCGGTGGTCTTGCGGTCCACATGCCTGGCCAGCACGCCGTCCAGATCGGCGGCCTCCTGGATGCAGCCATGCAGCAGAGCCTCGAAATGCGGCTTGTCGAGCTTGCCGAAACCGTCCTGCTCACGCAGATGGGCCTCGATCACCGCGCCGTCCTCGCCGGACACCAGCCATTGGTAGAGGCCTTGCAAAGCGGCCTCGCGTGAGCGGCGGCGGGCCGACTTGGCGGGCGCCTTCTTCTTCACCGCCGCAGTGGTGACCGTCGGGGTCTTCTTGTCGTCGGACATCAGCGCAGTGCTTCCATCAAATTGGCCATCTCGACCGCAACGCGGGCGGCATCGCTGCCTTTTTCCTCGGCACGCACCCAGGCCTGGGCCTCGTTCTCGACCGTCAGGATGGCATTGGCCACCGGCACCTGGTAGTCCAGCGAGACCCGGGTCACGCCGGCGCCGCTCTCGTTGGCGACCAGCTCGAAGTGGTAGGTTTCGCCGCGGATGATGCAGCCGATGGCGATCAGCGCGTCATAGTCCTCGCTCTCGGCCATCGCATGCAGGGCCACCGGCACCTCCAGCGCACCGGGCACGGTGACGTGGCGGATATGGTCCTCGGCCACGCCCAGGGCCAGCAACTCGGCCACACAGGTCTGCGCCAGCTTGCTCGTGATGGCATCGTTGAAGCGGGCCTGCACCAGGCCGATGCGCAGATCGTGGCCGTCGAGCGAGGCCGCCTGGCCCTTGTCGGATGCTTGCATCTGGTTCTTCTTTCTGTTGTTGTTATGTGTTGGGGCCGACGAAGCTGGTCACTTCCAGCCCGTAACCGGTCATGCTGGGCATGCGGCGCGGGCTGCCGAGCAGCTTCATCTTGTGGATGCCGAGTTCGCGCAGGATTTGCGCGCCGACGCCATAGGTGCGCAGGTCCATCATGCGGCGCGGCGGCGTGCTGGGGGCGTCCTGCAGGCGCTGCAGCAAGGCTTCGCTGTCCTCGCCGCAGTTCAGCAGCACGGCGACGCCCTGGCCGCTGCGCTGGATCTCGGCCAGCGCGGCGGGCAGGGGCCAGGAGTGGCTGCAGGGGCCGGCTTCCAGCAGGTCCAGCACCGACAGCGGCTCGTGCACGCGCACCAGCACCTCGTCCTCGGGCGTCCAGCCGCCGTGGGCCAGGGCCATGTGCACGGCGCCGGTGCGGTCGCTGAACACATGGCAGGCGAACTCGCCTTGCGCGGTCTGCAACCGGCGCTCGGTGACGCGCTGCACCAGCGACTCATTGCGGCTGCGGTACTCGATCAGGTCGGCAATGGTGCCGATCTTCAGGCCATGCTCCTGGGCGAAGAGCTCCAGGTCGGGCAGGCGCGCCATCGTGCCATCGTCCTTCATGATCTCGCAGATCACGGCGCTGGGGCTCAGACCGGCCATCTGCGACAGATCGCAGCCGGCCTCGGTATGACCGGCGCGCATCAGCACGCCGCCGTCCTGGGCCTGCAGCGGGAAGATATGGCCGGGCTGGACCAGGTCTTCGGCCCTGGCATGACGGGCCACGGCGGCCTGCACGGTGCGGGCCCGGTCGGCGGCCGAGATGCCGGTGGTGACACCGGTGGCGGCCTCGATCGAGACGGTGAAGGCCGTGCCGTGCTTGGTGCCGTTGCGGGTGGCCATAGGCGGCAGCTGCAGGCGTTCGCAGCGCTCCTTGGTCAGGGTCAGGCAGATCAGGCCACGGCCGAACTTGGCCATGAAGTTGATCGCCTCGGGGCTCACATGGTCGGCCGCCAGCACGAGGTCGCCCTCGTTTTCGCGGTCTTCTTCGTCGACCAGAATGACCATACGGCCGGCCGCCAGCTCGGCGACCAGCTCGGGAACAGGAGATATCGGCATGGCCGGCATTGTAGGCGGGCGGGGCAGGGTTTTGCCCGAGTCGGGGCTCTATAGGATTTTGGGGCGGGCCAGCAGGCGCAGGTCGGGGCCGATCTGGGAGATCCCGCGCCATTCCAGCTGCAGCGCCTGCTCCAGGCTGGCCAGCGGGCCGAAGGCAGCGATCTCGCGGCCCTGGCCCAGCAGCTTGGGCGCCAGATAGATCAGGAAATCGTCGACCAGGCCGGCCCGGACCAGCGAGCCATTGAGCTTGTGGCCGGCCTCGATATGCAGCTCGTTGATGCCGCGCTTGCCCAGATCGAGCAGCAGCGCCGTCAGATCGACCTTGCCCTGGGCATCGGGGAGGAAGACGATCTCGGCCCCGGCCGCCCGCAGGGCCGCTTCACGCTTGTCATGGGCCTGGGCCGCGTAGATCAGCACCGGGCCGGGGGGCGGCAGCAAGCGCGCCGCCGGCGAGATCTCCAGCCTTGAGTCGACCACCACGCGCAGCGGCTGCAGCGCGGTCTCGACCAGGCGCACATCGAGCCGCGGGTCGTCATCGCGCACCGTGCCGATGCCGGTCAGCAGCGCATTGGCACGGCGCCGCCAGGCGTGGCCGTCGCGGCGCGCCGCCTCGCTGGTGATCCATTGGCTCTGGCCGTCGGGCAGGGCGGTGCGACCGTCCAGCGAGGCGGCGGCCTTCATCCGTACAAAGGGCCGGCCCCGCTGCATGCGCGAGAAAAAACCGATATTGAGCTCGCGCGAGGCCTCGGCCAGCAGGCCGGACTCGGTCGCGATGCCGGCGGCCTGCAGCCGGGCCATGCCCTGGCCCGCCACCAGCGGATTCGGGTCGCCGATAGCCGCCACCACCCGCTTCAGCCCGGCGGCGATCAAGGCATCGCAGCAGGGCGGCGTGCGGCCGTGGTGGGAGCAGGGCTCCAGCGTCACATAGGCGGTGGCGCCGCGCAGATCGGCGCCGCGCGCCTGCGCGTCGCGCAGCGCCATCACCTCGGCATGGGCCTGGCCGGCGGCCTGGGTATGACCGCTGCCCAGCACCCGGCCCTCGGCATCGGTGATGACGCAGCCGACACGCGGATTGGGGTCGCTCAGGCCGATGGCCTGCTCGGCCAGGACCAGGGCATGGCGCATGGCCGATTCGTCGCTGCGGTGAGGGGCGGTGCTGTGCATGGCGGCAGTCTAGCCGGCCAGGGTCCCGGTGTTCATCCCGGAGCTCAGAGCTTCTCCTGGTGCACGACGGTCTTGCTGTCGTAGAACAGGCCATCGGCCGGGCTGGGCAAGCGCCCCGCCGGGCAGGACTGGCTGCCGGCGACGACCAGGAAATTCTGCCGGGTCAGCGAGCCATTGACGTCGACATAGTCCAGCGGGTGTTCGACATTGCTGATCGTCTCGTCGCCGTTGTAATCGGCGCTGTAGCGGCAGATGCGGTAGCCGGCATGGCCGAGTGCGATGCCGTTCAGGATCAGGCGGCCGGTCCATGCGCCACCGTCGAGATTGGGGTAGACCGCGCAGTAGTAGCCGACGCCCTCGGGCATCTCGACGGGCCCGCTCAGCGGGGCATTGCTGAAGCAGTCGTGCGGCGGCGGGGCGGGCGGCTTGCTCGTGCCGGCCGTGATGATGGCCAGGCTCAGCGGCAGGGCGGGGCTGAGCGCCTGCTCCGAACTCGCGGTGGCGCCGGTCGAAAAGCGCACCGCACCGCTGAGCAGATAGCTGTTCGAGACCGTGCTGCAGTAGGCCGCAACGTCTTCCAGCGTGATCTGGTCCGTGCCGACCCCGTGGTCCGGCAATTGGCACAGCTTGACGATGCGGCCGGTCAGGTTGTTGAACACCCAGGCCACGCCGCTGCTGGTGGCCGGCGGCTTGAAGACGCTGTGGCCATCGCCCAGGTCCTTGGCCGTTGGCGGTATCGTCAGGTGACGGCCCAAAGGGCGGCGGCTTGGGTCGCCCTCGGGGGCGATGGCCAGCGAGCCGCTGAGCCGTGGATCGGCCGGCGTGATGAAGCTGCCCATGATCACTTGCTGTATCGCGCCCGCGCGATCCTCCCAGCTCACCGTGACCTGCACCGACAGCGGCTCGCCGGGACGCTGGGCCAGCACCCGGTTCAACGTGAAGCTCGCATTGCTTTCGGGGTCACCGGCGCCGACGCGCTTGAGATCCGCGATCTGCGCGAACGCGCGCACATGCTCCGCCGCCTCCGCCGGAAGCACCAGCTCGGAGAAGGACCGGATGGTTTCGAGGTCTTGCTGAGCCAGGCGCACCGCTTCACTGCGCTGCTTGGCCAGATCGGCGCTGCGCCGCATATTGCCCTGCAGCCCGACCAGGGCCAGCATGCCGAAGGACATGATCAGCAAGGCCACCAGGGCTTCGATCAGGGTCACGCCCGCTTGAGCATCGGCGGGGCGACCGAAGGGGCGTGGGCTGCGCTTCATTCCGTGCCATCCGACCAGCTGCCCGGCACGCGGACAAAGCTGCCGCGCCGGTTGCTCAGCGTGTTGATCAGGTCCGCGTGATAGACGATATCGGCCGTGCCGCTGGCGACCAGGTCGCCGTCGCTGAGCAAGGCGCCGGTCAGCACGGCCGGCTGGGCCCCGACGGTGTTGTTCCAGGACGTGTTGCCGCGGGCATAGATCAGCCCGTTCAGCAGCATCGGACCATCCAGGGTCAGGGCACCGTTGACCACCAGCAAGAAGGGGTCGGTTGCCGTGCCCAGCGTGATATTGCTGCGGATCTCGGCCGGACCCTCGACCCAGAGCATGCGCTGACCGCTGGCATAAGCCTCCTGCAATTGGGCGCTGCAATCGTCTGCACAGATCAGCTCCCGCATCGCCGGTTGCTGGCGGTAAGTCATCGGTGACATGCCAAAAAACAGCTGGAACATATCGACCGGCTTGCCATCGCGGCTTCGCAGCGTCTCGTCACCACTGACCAGCGCATCGCGCGCCGGCGTGCCCGGCACGCTGCTGAGCCGGCTGGTGCTGCCCTGGTAGCTCCGCCCGGCCTGCATCAGCAAGCCGCTGAGCGCCGGATCGGTGTTGTGCAGGCCCAGCCCGATGGCCCCCAGGTCGACCGCGCCGCGCACCGTCAGCGGGCTGGCGGGCGGCACTTTCAAGGCGCTGACCAGGGCCGCATCAAAAATGAGCACGGTCTTGGCCAGATCGGCCCGGGCGGCAAAGGCCTGGCGGTTGCAGTTCTTGATGATGTCGGTGCAGCTGATCACCTCCACGTTCACGACACCGGCACGGTCGCGGGGCCGAAAGCGCACCGCGAACATCGGCTGCAAGCGATTGGCGGCGGCCGGCGCCGGCGACGCCAGCACGCCGTCGACCGGGCATTGGTAGGACCAGCCCGCGGCCTCGGTGCTGATGCCGGCGGCCACATAGGGGTCGCCGGACGCAGGATTGAGCGGGTTGAAGTTGGCGTCCTTGTCTTCGTCGGTGCTGATGGCGCGATCGGCGTCAATGTTCAGATAGCGCTCGCGGAAACTCGTGCCGATCGCGGCGCTGTTCTTGCAACTGGCATCGATGAAAACGCCGTTCAGCGCGTTCAGCACCCATTCGCCGCCGGCTTCGGCGGTTTCCAGCGCGAGGCCGGCCCGGTAGTAGTTGCTGGCGATGCGCTGCTCGAACACCAGATTGCGGTTGGCGAAGGCCGCCATCATCGCCATGATGAAGAACAGCACCATCACGACCACCAGAGTGGCGGCGCCTTGTTGACCAAACGCGCGCTGAGGGGCGGTGCCGCGCATGATCAGCAGCCTCCCTCGATCGCGTCATTGCGCAGCCGGGTGCTGACCGTGACGCTGCGCACCACCCGCGCGTCATGCGCGGCCTTGCCGCTCAGGGTCAGCCGCAGTTCCCGGACCTCCATGCTGGGCGGGCAGTCGGTGGCACCGGCCGGGCAGGGGCGCTGGCAGAACTCGTCCAGCTTGACGCGCTGCACCAGCAGCTGCGGTTCGAAGCTGGTGATCTCCAGGGTCCTGGGATCCGTCAGCGGCTGCCAGTTGCCGCCATGGCGGAATTGCAGCTCCTTGGACCGAACGCGGTAGCCGAATTCCTCGTTGTTCGCGACCTCACCGTCCTCGTCGGCCTCGCCCTTGGCCCGGCTGTAGCTGTAGAGCAGTTGCCCGTCCTTGTCCAGGCTCGCCATCGCATAGAGATTGGCCTTGGCCGCCGCGCCGGGCGCCGAGACGCCGTCTTCGGCACGCCGGTTGAAGCCGGCGCGGCGCATATCGCGCAGCACCAGATCGGCCGCTGCCCGCAAGTCCTGCTGCACCTGGGTTTCCAGCATCAGGCGGCGATGGTCCTCCAACTGGCCCACCATCATTAGCGAGGCGCCGGCGACAACAATCATGCCGACCGTCAGGCCGACCATCATTTCGATCAGGCTCAGACCGTGCTGGAGCCGGCTTGACGATGGGTTCAGCATGGCTGCACTCCACCAAACTTGCCGTCGGGCGAGCAGATCAGCACCCGGCCCAGCACGCTGATGCGGACTTCCAGGATGTAGCCCCGGTTGCCGACGACGCGGATGGCCGAGGGGGCCGGTTCGACAATCCGCAGCGGTGCGGTGAAGTCGAGGTTCTTGAATTCGCCGACGAAGGCATCGCCGAGGACCAGAGAAACCCCGGTCAAGGACGGTATCTGGGTGGTGCGGAGCTCGATATTGCCATCGCAGGCGACGCCCGCGCCCTTGGTGCAGTCGCAGCCACGGGCGGCCAGGAAGACCTGGATGGTGTAGCAAGACATGGTGTCGCTGCTGCGGAAGGTCATGCCTGTGCGCTTGTTGCGCAGGCCCCCCTCGGAGCGGGCGTAGGCCAGGTCGGTGCTGAGTTCATTGGCGATCAACTGGACCCGGCGCTTGTTCATCAGATCGGTCAGCGAGGGCGTGGCCACGGCCAGCACGATGCCCAGCACGGCGACCACCACCAGCAGTTCGATCAGGGACAGGCCCTTGATGCGCGAGGCATTCATCTGGACCAGCATCCACCGGTGGCGGGCAGGTACTGCATCTGGCCGCCGCTCATCGTGATGGACATCTTGGCACAGGCGCTGTCCTTGGCCTGCGGGCTGTTCTCCAGCGCGTTCGCCTCGATGGTGTAGCCGGTAGCGCCGTCGTTCGCCAGCACGATCTTGATCTCGTAATGCTTGTCGATCGACTGATCGCTGCTGAACTGCAGATCACTGAGCTTTTCGGTGTAGGTCGCCCGGTTGGCGCGCCAGCGCTCCTGTGCCTGCTGCACCGCCGACAAGGTGGCCACGGCGTCGGCACGCCGGCCTTTTTGCACCATTTGCTGGAAGGAGGGCAGGGCGACCGCTGCCAGGATGCCGACGATCACCACCGCCAGCATCAGCTCGACCAGCGTGAAGCCATACGCGCCCGTCGGACCGGCGGCAGCGTGAGGCGCGGAGGGCGTTCGCATGGCCATGGGAAATTATGTGAACGCGGTGCGCAGCGACTCTCGATCAGGGTCGGCCGCTCGTCGGCCATATCCGACCGTTGATCCACGCGCCCTTGGGTTAGGGGGCTGTTCAGCCGGCGCAGCGCGGCAGGCGCCCCGCGCTGCCGTCGGGTGAGCAAGAGCGCACACGCCCGGTGATCGCGACGATATGGCGAATCGAGGGGCCGCCAGGCGCGGCAATGTCGATGCTGCCGGTGCTGGTCACCGCGCCTTGCCTGGCCTGGAAGCTGAGTTTCTCGACATTGGCGCGTATCGTCGTGGCCTGCTTGGCGGGCAGCCATTCGACCTTGGCCAGGGCAGCCGCATCGGTGCAGCGGGTCTGGCCCGCGTTGTCGCAGTGGCAGCCGTCGCTCGGGCCGCTGTAGACGATGTAGCAACTGCCGCCATCACCCGCGTTGAAGCGCATATGCACGGCCTTGCCCTGAATCACGGCGACGCTGCGCGCCTGCTGCAGATCGGTCATCAGGGTCTGGGCGGTGCCCCGGACATGCTGGCCGAGCCTGAGTCTTTGCATCGACGGGATCGCCTGGCTCAGCAGCACCGCCAGGATCAGGCAGACGACGCAGACCTCGATCAGGCTGAGGCCGCGGAGGTGATGCGAGGGGTGAGGGGCTTGCGGCATGGTCGGCTCCGGACTGGATTCATCGGGCATGAATCCAATCTAGAGGGCCGCACCGGCGCTTTCTGTCCTGCCAAGGGGGGAGCCTGGCACCCCCCTTGGAGGGGCGGCTCAGATATCGCGGATCAGTTGCCGGAACTCGTCCACATCCTCGAAGCTGCGGTAGACCGAGGCAAAGCGCACATAGGCGACCTTGTCGATGCGCTTGAGTTCGCGCATCACCAGTTCGCCCATCTTGGTCGACGGCAGTTCGCGGGCGCCGCTGGTCAGCAGCTTTTCCTCGATGCGGGCCAGCGCGGCATCGACTTGCTCGATGCTGACCGGTCGTTTGCGCAGCGCCAGCTGCATCGAGGCGCGCAGCTTGGCTGGGTCGAAGTCGGCCCGGGTGCCGTCCTTCTTGACCACCACGGGCATTGCGATCTCGGCCCGCTCGTAGGTGGTGAAGCGCTTGTCGCAGCCCAGGCAGCGCCGCCGGCGCCGCACCACATCGCCTTCATCCGACTCCCGGGTTTCGACCACCTGGGTTTCGGCATGGGAGCAGAAGGGGCAGCGCATCGGCGGGCGGCGGCTTAGCGGTAGACCGGGAAGTCGCGCGTCAGCGCCGCGACCTTCTCGCGCACGGCGGCCAGATTGGCCTCGTCATGCGGCTTGTCCAGCACATCGGCGATCAGATGGGCGGTGATGCGCACCTGTTCTTCCTTGAAGCCGCGCGTGGTCATCGCCGGCGTGCCCAGACGGATGCCGCTGGTGACCATCGGCTTTTGCGGGTCGTTCGGGATGCCGTTCTTGTTGCAGGTCATGTGGGCGGCGCCCAGGATGGCCTCGGCCTCCTTGCCGGTCAGGCCCTTGGGGCGCAGATCCACCAGCATCACATGGCTTTCGGTGCCGCCCGAGACGATGCGCAGGCCGCGCTCGATCAGCGTGTCGGCCAGCACCTTGGCGTTCTTGACCACCTGTGCCTGATAGCTCTTGAACTCGGGCGTCAGCGCTTCCTTGAAGGCCACGGCCTTGCCGGCAATCACATGCATCAGCGGGCCACCCTGGATGCCGGGGAAGATCGCCGAATTGATCTTCTTGGCGATCGCCTCGTCGTTCATCAGGATGATGCCGCCGCGCGGGCCGCGCAGGCTCTTGTGCGTGGTCGAGGTCACCACATCGGCATGCGGCACCGGGTTCGGGTAGACGCCGGCGGCGATCAGGCCCGCATAGTGGGCCATGTCCACCATGAAATAGGCGCCGATCTCCTTGGCGATCTTGCCGAAGCGCTCGAAGTCGATGCGCAGGCTGTAGGCCGAGGCGCCGGCGATGATCAGCTTGGGCTTCTTCTCGCGCGCCAGCGCTTCCATCGCCTCGTAGTCGATTTCTTCCTTGGCGTTCAGGCCATAGGAGATCACGTTGAACCACTTGCCGCTCATGTTCAGCGGCATGCCGTGGGTCAGGTGGCCGCCCTCGGACAGGCTCATGCCCATGATGGTGTCACCGGGCTGCAGCAGCGCGAAGAACACGCCCTGGTTGGCCTGCGAACCCGAGTTGGGCTGGACATTGGCAAAGTTGGCGCCGAACAGCTGCTTCAGACGGTCGATGGCCAGTTGCTCCACCACGTCCACATACTCGCAGCCGCCGTAGTAGCGCTTGCCGGGATAGCCCTCGGCGTACTTGTTGGTCAGCTGGCTGCCCTGCGCCTGCATCACGGCCGGCGAGGTGTAGTTCTCGGAAGCGATCAGCTCGATGTGATCTTCCTGGCGCTGGTTCTCTTGCTGGACGGCGGCCCACAGATCGGGGTCCACTTGGGCGAGGGTCGAGGTGTTGCGATCAAACATGATGGATGGTGGCGGTCTAGGGTTGGAGTCACGGCGCACGCCGACGCTTGAGCGACGGCGCGGCGTGGCTGCCCAGGCGAACGGCTGATGGCGGCCGGGTTGCTCACCCTTGACCGTTCGCGCTCCCCGGTGGTCCACCACCTCGGGTCACGGCTGTGACCTTGATCGCCAGTCGCGCGAAGCCTGCAGTGTAGCGGAGGCTGCAGGCCCGGCGTCGAGCAAAAGCTGTTTCAGTTCAGCAGGGCGATCTGGTCGGCCGCAGCGGGCGCCGGCGCAGGCGTGCCGTTGACCTCGCGGATCGGCTTGGGCGCGGGCACATAGGGCCGGCCGGCGATCACCGACTTCATCTGCTCATGCTCGGCCAGCACCTTGTTGGCATAGCCGGCATCGTCGGGCAGATTGGCGGCGCCGACGTAGTAGCGCAGCCCTTCCTCGATGCCGCCGGCACGCTGGATGCACTCCTTGAGCACCTGCACGCCGACGCGCAGATTGGTGATCGGGTCGAAGGCGGCCAGATTGCCGCCAAAGGCCTCGTACTTGTCGTCATGCACGCGGGTCAGCACCTGCATCAGGCCCTGGGCCCCGACCGAGCTCTGGGCAAAAGGGTTGAAGCCGGACTCGATGGCCATGATGGCCAGGATCAGGGTCGGCTCGACGCGGGCGCGTTGCCCCACGGTCCAGGCCTCCTGCACCAGGCGGCTGATCGGCTCGGGCGCGACGCGGTAGCGACGCGACAGCCACATGGCGACTGCCGCCTGCTGACGCGACAGGTCCTTGGGATCGGCGGCCGTGGCGCGGCTCAGCGCATCGGGCTCGCTGAAGCCGGTCAGGGTGTCACCGGAGGCCTCGGCACGGGCCTCCTGGCGGGCATTGAGCCAGCCAAAGGCCTCGGTCTCGAGCTTGTGGCGCAAATCCGCCTGGCTGCTGAACATCAGCAAAACAGCCACCACGGCCAGGCCGACCAGGGCCAGGGTGTTGTGGCTGACCACCAGCAGGCCGTGGCCAATGTCCTTGATGAACAAGGATGTGGCCGCAGTGGCACTGCGGGCGAGGGATAACAAATCACGACGCGCTGTCATGCGACTCCTTTTCTTCTCCGCCACACCTGGCCGACCGGTCCGCTAGGGGCAGGTCAGCCTCGCATGGCAGTGATAATGGGCCGGCATCCCATGAAGCCCTGCCACTCGAGGTGGTAGAACTCCGGGGCCGGGTCCATCGGCAGCGGGGTGTCTTCTCCGTCCCAAGGCGAAGACACGGGTTAACCCTGAAGTCATCAGGGTAGGCGGATTCTAAGGATCAAAAATAACCCGTCAAGCTTATGGGCCTCTTGCTAAATTACTATTGGTTATGAAGTACCGAGATCTTCGCGACTTTCTGCACGGTTTAGAGGGGATGGGCGAGCTGCGCCGCATCAGCGAGCCGGTATCCCCCCTACTTGAGGTGACGGCCCTCAGTGACAAAGTTTTACGTGCCGAGGGGCCGGCGCTGCTGTTTGAAAAGCCCGCCGGCTACCAGACCCCGGCGCTGACCAATCTGTTTGGCACGACCCGCCGGGTGGCGCTGGGCATGGGCGCGCAAAGCCTGCAGGAGCTGCGCGACGTCGGCCATGTCCTGGCCAGTCTGAAGGAGCCGGAGCCGCCCAAGGGGCTGAAGGACGCCGGTCGCATGCTGCAGATGCTGAAGTCCCTGTGGGACATGAAACCCAGCACCGTGCGCCGCGCGCCATGCCAGGAGCAGGAGTTTTTAGGTGGGGGTGTCAATCTGAAGTCGCTGCCGATCCAGACCTGCTGGCCCGGTGATATCGGGCCGCTGATCACCTGGGGGCTGGTCGTGACCCGCGGGCCGCAAAGCATCGCCAATCCGCGCCTGCGCCAGAACCTGGGCATCTACCGCCAGCAGCTGATCGGCCGGCGCCAGCTGATCATGCGCTGGCTGGCCCATCGCGGCGGCGCGCTAGATTTCCGCGACTTCGCGCTGGCCAACCCGGGCCAGCCCTTCCCGATTGCCGTGGCCCTGGGGGCCGATCCGGCCACCATCCTGGGCGCGGTGACGCCGGTGCCCGATTCGCTGTCCGAGTACCAGTTCGCCGGCCTGCTGCGCGGCTCGCGCACCGAGGTGGTGGACAGTGGTGTCGGCGAGGCGGGGCGCATGCTGCAGGTGCCGGCCAGCGCCGAGATCGTGCTGGAAGGCCATATCCCGGTGGCCGCTGCTGGCTACACCGGCTTCAGCGAGGACGGCATCCCGCTGAAGGAGAAGGGCGGCTATCTGCATGCGCTGGAGGGCCCCTTCGGCGACCACACCGGCTATTACAACGAGCAGGACTGGTTCCCGGTCTTCGAGGTTCAGCGCCTGACCCAGCGGCCCGAGCCGATCTACCACTCGACCTATACCGGCAAGCCGCCGGACGAGCCGGCCATCCTCGGCGTGGCGCTCAACGAGGTCTTTGTGCCCATCCTGCAAAAGCAGTTCAGCGAGATCGTCGACTTCTATCTGCCGCCCGAGGGCTGCAGCTATCGCATGGCCGTGATCTCGATCAAGAAGGCCTATCCGGGCCATGCCAAGCGCCTGATGTTCGGCTTATGGAGCTTTCTGCGCCAGTTCATGTACACGAAGTTCATCGTCGTGGTCGATGACGATGTCGATATCCGCGACTGGAAGGAAGTGATCTGGGCCATCACCACCCGCATGGACCCGGTGCGCGACACCACCCTGGTCGAGCAGACGCCGATCGACTATCTGGACTTCGCTTCGCCGGTCAGCGGCCTAGGCGGCAAGATGGGGCTGGACGCCACCAACAAGTGGCCCGGTGAGACGAGTCGTGAATGGGGCCGCAGCATCACGATGACACCCGAGGTGGATCGCCGCATGAGCGAGCTCTATCAACGTTTGTTTACAGCCTAGGGTTCGCCCCAGGCTTGAAGCCCGACCGTTGCTCGCCTACTGTTGTGAGGCCTGTCTAACAGGTACACCCTCTGGCGCAGTCTCTGCGCGCCAGGAGCCCTGCGGCAGATAGCTGCAGAGCCCCAAAGATGGCGTCAGCCATCCACCCCTCCCGGCCTCGTGCTTGGGAGGGGTCCGTCTTTCTGGGGTCGCAGAATTTCGAGGTCCGCAAGATCTCGGGCGCCATGCGCTCATTTGCCGGCCAGCAGGCCCAGCCATTCGTAGACCACATAGCGCAGCCGCCTGAAGCCTTCGCTGGACGGCACCCATTCGCTGGGCAGGTAGGCGGTGTCGGCGCGCACATCCACCGGCGCGAGCAGCAGCTCGATGCGCCCGGCCGCCGCCTCGCGGAAAGCCCGCTCGGCACGCGGCATGTGGTGACCATGGGTGACCAGCACCACGCGGGTGATGCCGGCCTGCAGCAGCAGCGGCAGGCTGAACGCGGCGTTCTCGCGGGTATCGCGTGCGCGCCCCTCGGCCCACCGCAGCGCGATCCCGAACTCGTCCCTGGCAACGGCTTGCACCACCGGCGCTTCGCCGATATCGCCCGGCCGGCCGCCCCAGCCCACGCCACCGCTGAAGGCCAGCGGCAGGCCGCTGCGCCGCGCCAGCCAGGCGCCGTAGCGCAGGCGCTCCAGGGTCAACGGCTTCAGGGTCGGCCCGTCGTACTCGGGTGCGATCTGCAGCACGCCGGCACCCAGCACCAGAATGGCACTGTGCTGCGGCGCGCCGTGACGCAGGCCATCGACTTGGGCCGTTGTCAGCGCTGCCGGCACGCCCAACAGCCATTGCTGCAACTGATCGGCCGCGACCTCGGTGAACGAGAACCACAGCCCCAGCAGTCCCAGCACGAACACGCCGCGGCCCAGACGCCGATGCCGGCGCAGCAGCGCCGCGCCCAGCACCAGAACCAGCATCAGCGGCACCGGTGGCAGCAGCAGGACCTGGACAAGGGGCTTGAGATCCTGCAGGACTTGGAGCAAGGCATTCATGGTCGCGCATGATGCCGCAAACCGGCTGATGTCCTGCCGCGCCTGCCCCGATAATCGGCGCGCATGTCATCCCTCATCGCTCGTCCCTGGTTGCGGCGTCTGGCCGGCTCGGTCCTCGTCGTTCTTGTTCTGTGCGGCCTGGCCTGGTGGGCAGTGCCCTGGTGGGTCGAGGGTGCCGGCATGCGTCTGGCCAGCCAGGCGCTCGGCCGCGAAGTCCGCGTAGAGAAGGCGCGATTCCAGCCCTGGCGCCTGGGTCTGGTGCTGGAAGGGGTCCAGGTGGCCGGCGCTGCGCCCGGCGAGGCGGCCTTGCTGGAGATTGCCAGCACCGAGGCGACGCTGTCGCTGCGCTCGCTCTGGCATCGCAGCCCGGTGCTGGACTCGCTGCACATCGAGCGCCCGCTGCTGCGCCTGAGCCGCGTGGCCGACGGTCGCTACGACATCGACGATCTGCTCAAGCGCTGGAGCCAGCCTGCGGCAAAGGCGGAGCCCGAGGGCGGGGCGAGCCTGGCGCTCTACAACCTCAGCCTCGCCGGGGGCCAGGTCTTGCTGGACGACAAGCCGATGGGACGGCGCCACGAGCTGAGCGATCTGCGCATCGATCTGCCCTTTGTGTCCCTGCTCGATGCCCATGTCGAGGTCCGTGTCGAACCGCGGCTGTCGGGTCGGCTCAATGGTGTGGCCTTCGGTTCCAAGGCCCAGGCCCTGCCGTTCGCGCAGACGCGGCAGGCGCGGCTGGACTTCAGCCTGAAGGGTTTCGATCTGGCGCCGTATCTGGCGTACTGGCCCCGGCAGCTGCCGCTGCGGCCCGAGCGCGGCCAGCTCAGCGCCGAGCTGCAGCTGCTGTTTTCGCAGCCGCCGGGCCAGGTGCCCGAACTCAAGCTCGGTGGCCGCATCGATGTCGACGAGGTGGGTCTGGCCCTGGGAGAGCACAAGTCCTGGCTGGTCTGGGACAGGCTGCAGCTGGGGCTGGGCGATGTGCAGCCGCTGAAAAAGCAGCTGCTGCTCGACACGCTGGTCTGGACCGGGCCGAAGCTGGCCTTGCAGCGCGATGCCGCCGGCCGCCTGTTGCTGCCGCAGTTTGCCGCAGAGCCGCCGGCCAAGCCCGGGCCCGACGCGCCGTCCGCCTGGCGTTTCGCGCTGAAGCAGTTCGAGCTGCGCCAGGCCGGCCTGGCTTGGCGCGACGACTCCTTGCGACCGGCGGCCGAGCTGGGCCTCAGCGATCTGGGGCTCAAGCTCAGCGCGCTGAGCTGGCCCTTGCGCGACAAGACCGGCCTGAGCTTCGAGGCCAAGCTGGACAAGCTCAAGGGTGGCAAGCCCGCCACCCTGTCCGGCAGCGGCGAGCTGACGGCCGAGGCCCTGAGCCTGACGGGCCAATGGCAAGACCTGGCCCTCGAATGGTTGTCGCCCTATCTGCAGGCCGAGCTGCCGCTGGTCATGCAGGGGCGCCTGGCGGGCCAGTTGCGGCTCGATCTTGCCCAGCCCCTGGTGGCCGATGCCGGGCAGCGCGCCAAGCTGACGCTCACGGGCATCAAGCTCGATGCGCTGCGGGCCCAGCAACTGCTGGCCGGCAGCGGCCGGCAGGAACTGCTCAGCATGGCGGAGCTGAGCCTGGATGAGCTGGTGCTGGAGCCGGCGGCGCGCCGCCTGGCACTGGGCCAGCTGAGCCTGCGCGAACCGCGCCTGGCCCTGCAGCGCTCGGCCGATGGCGTGCTGAGCGCGCTGGCCTTGATGCCGACCAAGGCCGCAGAGCCGGGGGCGCCCTGGTCGACCCAGTTGGCGGCGTTGGCGATCGATGGCGGCGCGCTGCGTTTTACCGATGCGGCCGTGCAGCCGCTGGCCGGCGTGCCCGGCCAGCCCCATCTGCTGGTGCTGGAACAGCTGCGGCTGCGGGCGCAGAAGCTGGGTCAGGCGCGTTCGCCGCTGCAGCTGTCGGCGCAGCTGGGCCGGCCTGCCGGTGGACAGCGCCGCAGCGGGGGCGCGGCGGCCGCCATGCTGGGCAAGCTGCAATGGGAGGGCGAGCTGGCGCTGTCACCGCAGCTCTCGGCGCGGGGCAACCTGCGCGCCGAGCGATTGCCGCTGCAACTGCTCGACCCCTATCTGGACCCGGCGCTGGGCCTGCATCTGCGCCGCGCCGAGGCGGGTTTTCGCGGCACGCTGGCGCTGGCGCAAGGCCCTCAGGGTCTGGCGGCACAGGCGCAGGGCGATCTGCTGCTGGCTGATCTGCGGCTGCTGCATACCCGGACCGAGGCCGATGGTGCGCGCCGCATCGATGAAGAGCTGCTGAGCTGGCAGGCCCTGAATCTGGCCGGCCTCAAGCTGGACCTGCGGCCCGCCACCCCGCTGAAGCTCGATATCGGCGAGGCCAGCCTCAGCGACTTCTACGCCCGACTGATCATCGATGAGCAGGGGCGTTTCAATCTGGGTGAACGTGCACCCAAGCCTGCCGCTGCCGCCCCGCCCGCTGCCGGGCCGGGTCTGCAACTGCAGATCGGCCAGACCCGGCTGGCCGGCGGCAGCGTGGATTTCAGCGACCGCTTCGTCAAGCCCAATTACAGCGCCAAGCTCAGCGAGCTGCGCGGCAGCCTCGGTACGTTCGCCAGCGGCCAGACGCAGATGGCGCCGCTGAACCTGAGCGGCAAGGTGGCCGGCACCGGGCTGCTGGAGATCAAGGGCGAGCTGAATCCGGCCGGTGCACCGCTGCTGATGGACATCCAGGCCAGCGCCACCGACATCGAGCTGGCGCCGCTGTCGCCCTATGCCGGCAAATACGCCGGCTATGCGATCGATCGCGGCAAGCTCTCGACCCGCGTGCACTACCGCATCGCGCCGGGCGGCGCCTTGCAGGCCGACAACCAGCTGGTGTTGAACCAGCTGACCTTTGGCGAGCGTATCGACAGCCCCGATGCCACCAAGCTGCCGGTGCTGCTGGCCGTGGCCTTGCTGAAGGACGGCAATGGCGTGATCGATCTGAACCTGCCGGTCAGCGGCTCGCTGGATGACCCCGAGTTCAGCATCGGCGGCCTGATCTTCCGGCTCATCGTCAATCTGCTGGGCAAGGCGCTGACCTCGCCGTTCTCGCTGCTGGCCGGTGGTGGCTCGACCGACCTGAGCCAGGCCGAGTTCCTCCCCGGCAGCACCGGCCTGGCCGACAGCGCGCCGGCCAATCTGGACAAGCTGGCTAAGGCGCTGGCCGATCGGCCCAGCCTCAATCTGACGCTGACCGGTTGGGCCGACCCGGCGGCCGAGCGTGCGGCGGTGCAGGCGGCCAAGGTCGAACAATCGCTGCTGGCCGAGCGCCGCCGCGAGCTGCGCCGCCAGCAGAACGCCAGCGGCCAGGCGGCCGCCGAGGCCGGCGCCCTCCAGCTCAGCGAAGCCGAGCGCCAGCGCCTGCTGCGCGTGGTCTACAAGGCCAGCAGCCTGCCGAACCGGCCGCGCAATCTGGTCGGCATGCTCAAGGAGGTGCCGATGGCCGAGATGCAGGCCATGCTGGCGGCCAGCCACGAGGTCAGCGAGGAGGCGCTGCGCCAGCTGGCGCTGCAGCGCGCCGTCGTCGTGCGCGACGCGCTGATTGCCAAGGGCGTGGCGAACGCCCGGCTGTTCCTGGCCTCGCCCAAGCTGCACGCGGCCGAGGCGGGCAAGACCTGGACCCCGCATGTGGAGCTGGCGCTGGCGACGCAGTGAGCGACTCTGGGCTATGCTGGCGGCCCCAGCCCAGCCCCACTTTCGATGACAGCATGAGCCACACAGACACCATCACCCTTGGCGGAGGCTGCTTCTGGTGCCTGGAGGCGGTGTATGAGCGTGTGCGCGGCGTGACTGCGGTGGAGTCGGGTTACTGCAATGGGCATGTCGACCGCCCCAGCTACGAGCAGGTCTGCTCGGGCCGGACCGGCCATGCCGAGGTGGTGCGGGTCAGCTTCGATGCGCAGCTGATCTCGCTGCGCGAGATTCTCGAGATCTTCTTCACCATCCACGACCCGACCACCTTGAACGCGCAGGGAGCCGATGTCGGCACCCAGTACCGCTCGGGCATCTACTACCGCAGTCCCGAGCAGCTGGCGGTGGCGCGCGAGGTGCTGGACGAGATCCAGGCCTTCCACCAGGGCCGGGTCGTCACCGAGCTGCTGCCCGAGCGCAACTACAGCACCGCCGAGGCCTATCACCAGCACTACTACGCCCGCAACCCCGAGCAGGGCTACTGCGCTTTCGTCGTCGCCGGCAAGGTGGACAAGTTTCTGGCGAGCTTTGCGCGCCATGTGCGAGAGTGACTGAGCGACCATGATAGTGCTGCAGGGCCTGCGCTACCGCTATGCGCAGGGACCGGAGATTGCCTTTGCCGACCTCAGTCTGCCACCCGGCCAGGGTCTGCTGCTGCGCGGCGCCTCGGGCAGCGGCAAGTCCACCCTGCTGGCCCTGATGGCCGGCCTGCTCAGCGCCAGCGCCGGCCGGCTGGAGATGGCCGGCGCCGAGCTGGGGCGCTTGAGCCCGCGCCAGCGCGACGCCTGGCGCGGCGCCTGCCTCGGTTTTGTGCCACAGCGCCTGCACCTGAGCGCGGCGCTGACGGTGCGCGACAACCTGGCCTTGCCTTATCTGAGTGCCGGCCTGCCCGTGGATCACGCCCGCATCGACGAGCTGCTGCAGTGCCTGGAACTGCAGGCCCTGGCGCCGCGCCGGCCACATCAGCTCAGCCTGGGCCAGGCCCAGCGGGTGGCACTGGCGCGCGCGCTGCTGCGCCGCCCCAAGCTGCTGCTGGCCGATGAACCGACCGCCAATCTCGATGACGAGAGTGCCGGCGCTGCTTTGAACCTGCTGAGCCAGGCCGCACGGGAGCAGGGCGCGACCCTGGTGCTGGCTACCCACGACAGCCGGGTGGCGCAAGCGCTGGGCGGCGAGCTGCAAGACATGCGGCTGCCCAAACTGATGGCGATGAACGAGGCCGCGCGATGAACAGTCTGGCAAGCCTGGCCTGGCGCTATCTGTGGGCGCGGCCGCTGGTGTCGGCGCTGAATCTGCTGCTCTTGAGCCTGGGCTTGGCGGCGATCAGCTTTGTGCTGCTGGTCAGCGAGCAGATCGAGGGCGGGGTGCGGCGCGATCTGGCCGGCATCGATCTGGTGGTCGGCGCCAAGGGCAGCCCGATGCAGATCATGCTGGCCGGGGTGTTCCATCTCGATGTGCCGACCGGCAATATTCCGCTGGCCACGCTGGACGAGCTGCGCGCCCAGCCGCTGGTGGCGCGCGCGGTGCCGATCTCGCTGGGCGACAGCCTGCGCGGCTTTCGCATCGTCGGCACCACGCCCGACTATCTCGAGCTCTACCAGGCCCGGCTGGCTGCGGGGCGGCTCTGGCAGCAGCCGCTGCAGGCGGTGCTGGGTGCCGAGGCGGCGCGCCGCACCGGGCTGAAGCTGGGCGACCGCTTTGCCGGCAGCCATGGCCTGGGCGAGCAGGGCCATGAGCACGGCGAGCATCGCTACACCGTCGTCGGCCTGCTGGCCGAGACCGGCGGCGTGCTGGACCGGCTGGTGCTGACCGATCTGGCCTCGGTCTGGCAGGTGCATGAGGATATGCATGCGGTCGATGCCGATGACCGTGCGGCGCTGGAGGCCGAGCGCGAGATCACAATGGCCCTGCTCAGCTACCGCAGCCCGCTGGCCGCGATCGCGCTGCCGCGCTGGGTCAATGCCCAGGACGGCCTGCAGGCTGCCGCGCCGGCGCTGGAGACCGCCAGGCTGCTGCGCATGGTGGGCGTCGGCACCGAGGTGTTGCGCGGTTTTGGCGCGGTGCTGCTGCTGGCGGCGGCGCTGTCGGTCTTTGTCGCCCTGCTGCATGCGGTGCGTGAGCGTCAGGGCGATCTGGCGATGCTGCGCATGCTGGGCGCGCCGGCCTGGCGGGTCGCGGCCCTGGTCAGCCTGGAGGGGCTGTGGCTGGCGCTGCTGGCCAGCGTTCTGGGCCTGGCCCTGGGCCATGGCTTGACAGCCTTGCTAGGCTGGGTGCTGGCGTCGCAGCAGTCGCTGCGCATCAGCGGCAGTGGGTGGTCGGCCTGGGAGGCCCTGGTGCCGGCGCTGGCCCTGCTGCTGGCCCTGGCCAGCGCGGCCTGGCCGGCCTGGCGGGCCTACAAGCTGGATGTGACCGAGCTGCTGCAAGCCCCTCATTGAACCGAGCAACAAAGGAATGCGATGAATAACAAGCACCTCGTGCTGGCGGCCTTCTGGCTGGCGGCCGGCCTCAGCGGCGCGGCCCAGGCACAATCGAAGCCGGCGCCGGCCAAGCCCGCGCTCAGCGAGCACGCGAAGAAGGACATTGAACGCCACCGTGCGATGTCCAAGGCCCATGAGGACGCGGCGCGCTGCCTGGAATCGGGCGAGACCGAGGAACGCTGCCAGAAGACGCTGCTGGCCGCCTGCCGCGGTCTGGCCATCGGCAAGTACTGTGGGTTGAAACATGAACATTGAACGACTGTTGCGCCATGTCCCGTTGTTGCTGGCGGCCTGCCTGAGCCTGGGTGCGCAGGCTCAGCAACAGCCATCGAGCAATGCCGCCACTGCGCTGGGCCAGGGCCCCGGCTATCACGACCCGCGCAGCCCCATCAAGCCCTTGCAGGAGCGCGAGGGCGTGGTGTCCTGGCCGTTGCTGTCCTCGGTCACCGTCAAGGCCGAGAAAAAGCGGCTGGTGCCCAGCTTCCCGGCCGGCGTGCAGGCGCTGGACAAGCAGAAGGTCAAGGTGCAGGGCTTCATGATGCCGCTGGAGCCGGGCGACAAGCAGCGCCATTTCCTGCTGTCTTCGGTGCCGACCAGCTGCTCGTTTTGCGTGCCGGCCGGCCCAGAAGGCCTGATCGAGGTGCGCAGCAAGACCCCGGTGCGCTACACGCTGGAGCCGGTCACGGTCGAGGGCCAGATGGCCGTGCTCAGCAACGATCCCTACGGCCTGTTCTACCGGGTGCTGGACGCGCAGCCGGCCGAGTAGGCCGGATAGGCTGGTTAGGGGCCGCGTTCAGGGCGCCAGCCGCTCGCGCAGCCACTGGCCGGTGTCGCCGAGCCGGTAGCTGATGCGGTCATGCAGGCGCGACTTGCGGCCCTGCCAGAACTCCCAGCGCTCCGGCACCAGGCGATAGCCGCCCCAGTGCGGCGGGCGTTCCGGGTTCAGACCATGCTGGACGGCGGCCTTGGCCGCATTGGCCACCAGCACCGCCCGCGAGCTGATCACCTGGCTTTGCGGCGAGGCCCAGGCGCCCAGGCGCGAGTCGAGCGGGCGCGAGCGGTAGTAGGCATCGGACTGGGCCGCGTCGACCCGCTCGACCCGGCCCTCGATGCGCACCACCCGCTCCAGCTCCACCCAGTGGAACTGCAGCGCCGCGAAGGGATGGGCGGCCAGTTCGCGGCCCTTGCGGCTGTCGTAATTGGTGTACCAGACGATGCCGCGCTCGTCACAGTCCTTGATCAGCACGATGCGGGTCGACGGCCGGCCATCGGCGCCCACCGTGGCCAGCGTCATCGCGTTCGGCTCGGGCAGCTCGGCCGCCAGCGCCTGCTCCAGCCACAGCTTGAACTGGGCCAGCGGCCGGTCCGCCACCTGGGTCTCGTCGAGCTCGCCGAGCTCATAGCTTTTGCGTAGATCAGAGAGTTTGCTCATGGGAGCAGTATGCCCCGAGCGCGTAGAAAGCCTTAGGTAAACGCCCCACTGGCAGGGCTACAGGGCGGTGGGCATGCTGTCATCCGTAGTCACGGGCGAACCGGCACAGACCGGCCTCGGGGGATTTTGTGAAGGATCAGGGCGAATGATGAAACGACGGCCGGTAGTCGTCGTGCTGGCGGCAGGACGGGGCATGCGCTTTCGTGGCCAAGGGCACAAGCTCGAGCAGGCGCTCGGGCCGGAGACCTTGTTGTCTCAAACCCTGAAGAATGCCGTCCAGACCGGCTTGCGGGTGGTGGTGGTGACCAGCGAAAGCCTGGCCGGCGCGGTGCGCGACACGGTGGCCGTGCGCGACATCATCGTGATGCCCGAGCTCGACGAGAAGGGCCGCCCCAGCCCGGTCGGCATGGGGCATTCGATCGCGGCCGGTGTGGCCGCGACCGGCGACGCCGAGGGCTGGCTGATCGTGCCGGCCGATATGCCGATGCTGCGCGCCAGCAGCATCCTCAGGGTGGCCGAGGGGCTGGAGCAGTACCCGATCAGCTTTGCCCAGTACAAGGGCCGGCGCGGTCATCCGGTGGGCTTCAACGCCGAGCTGTTCTCCGAGCTGGTCGGGCTGCAGGGCGACGAGGGCGCGCGCCGGCTGATCGCGCGCTACCCCTCGCAAGGCCTGGAGGTCGACGACCCCGGCGTGCTGCTGGACATCGACACGACCGAGGACCTGGCGCGGCTGCGCGCGTCCTCAGCCTCCGCCTTGCCCGACTGACTCGCGCAGCGGCTCGCACAGCCCATGGCTGGCGGCCAGATGGTATTGGCGCTCCAGTTCGCGGTCGCGGATGCCGTGGCCGCGCAAGCTCAGCACGGTGCGCTGCAGATAGTCCAGCGTGCTGCCGTAACGGCCCTGGGCATGGCGGAACACCTGCAGGAGCTGGCCCTCATCGAGCGGGCCGGTCAGATGGCAGCTGCGGCGCGACAGCGTGAAGGCCAGCGCGCGCTGCTCGCCGAGCGCGCCATGGCAGCGCAGCCAGCGCGGCTCATACACCCCGGTCACCATCTCGCGCGCCCACAGCTGGCGCAGCGCGGCTTCGGCCTGCGCGGCCGCCACCCGGTACAGCAGGCCCTGGCAGCTGCCGCCCGACAGCAGGGCCAGCACCAGACCCGGCTGCTCGGGCGTGCCGCGATACAGCCGTGACTGCATGCGCAGCGCACGGTGGTAGCCGCGTACCCGTGCCAGCTGCTGCTCGGCCACCTTGATCTCGGGCCGCCAGATCAGCGAGCCGTAGGCAAACAGCCAGAGGTCCTGGGGCCGCCCCCCGGCGCGCAGCCGGGCCAGGTGCTGGGCCAGCAGCTGAGGACGTTGCAGGGTTTCATCATCCGGACATGAATCAGACATCGCGACATAATGCCAAAGAAGATCTTCCCGGGCTTGCGCTACATTGCGGGCCATGCTGAAGCTGATACCCGCTCCCTTGCTTGGCGCCTTGACCGGCCTGCTGCTCGCCCTGAACACCGTCACCGGCGTGGTGCTGATGATGCCGCTGGCCCTGCTCAAGCTCTTGCTGCCGCTGCCGGCCCTGCGCCGGCTGTGCAACGAGCTGCTCAACGGCATTGCGGCCGGCTGGGTGGCGGTCAACAACGGCTGGATCGCCCTGGTCAACCCGCAGCGCTGGGATGTGCAGGGGCTGGACGGCCTGAACCGGCGCGGCTGGTACCTGGTGTCGCCGAATCACCAGACCTGGGTCGATATCCTGGTGCTGCAGCGCATCTTCCACGGCCGCATCCCCTTTCTGAAGTTCTTCCTGAAGCGCGAGCTGATGTGGGTGCCGGTGATCGGCCTGGCCTGGTGGGCGCTGGACTTCCCCTTCATGAAGCGCGGCCGCAACGCCGCCTCGCAGGCGGCCGACCTGGCCACCACGCGCAAGGCCTGCGAGAAGTTCAAGACCATGCCGACGACGGTGATCAACTTCGTCGAGGGCACGCGCTTCACCGCCGCCAAGCATGCCGAGCAGAACGGTCCCTATCGCCATCTGCTCAAGCCCCGCGTCGGCGCGCTGGCGATGGCGCTGGCGACCATGGGCGAGCAGTTCGAGGCCATGCTGGACGTCACCCTGATCTACCCCGAAGGTGCGCCCAGCTTCTGGCAGCTGCTCAGCGGGCGCTGCGGCCCGGTGATCGTGCGGGTGCAGCAGCGGCCGATACCGGCCGAGCTGGTGGGCGGCAATCCGATGGAGGACAAGCGCCAGCTGGTGCGCATCTCCAACTGGATCAAGGGCCAGTGGAGCGACAAGGATGCGCTGATCGACAGCGTGCTGCCGGCCAAGGCCGGCGCAGCGGCCGCAACGCCCGCAGCGGCGCCGGCCGACTGAGCGCGCTCAGACGCTGAAGACCTGCACCGCCTGCGCGAGCCGGCCCGCCTGGTCCTTCAGCTGCTCGCTGGACGCCGCCATCTCCTCGACCAGGGCCGCGTTCTGCTGCGCCACCCGGTCGAGCTCCTGCACCTGCAGCTGCAGCTCGCTGATGTCCTGGCCGTCCTGACCCGAGCTCTGGTCCAGGCGCAGCATCAGGCCGCTCAGCTGCTGAATTTCGGCCACCATCTGCTGCAGGGTCTGGCCGGTCTCGCGCACCTGGTGCGAGCCGGCCTCGGTGCGCGCGGTGGTGTCGCTGATCAGGGTCTTGATCTCGCGCGCGGCCTCGCCGGCGCGCTGCGCCAGCGCCCGCACCTCGGAGGCCACCACCGCAAAGCCGCGCCCTGACTCGGCGGCGCGCGCCGCCTCCACCGCCGCGTTCAACGCCAGGATATTGGTCTGGAAGGCGATGCCGTCGATCACGCCGGTGATGTCGCCGATGCGCTGCGCGGCCGCATCGATACCTTGCATCGAGGCGATCACCTCGCCCATCTGGCTGCCGGCGCGCTGCGCCACGGCCCGCGTGCCGTCGGCCAGCGCGCGGGCCTCGCCGGCACTGGCGATGCGCAGGCGCAGGCGCTGCATCACCTCGTCGAGCCGGGCGCTGGCGCGCTGGGTGGTCGCTGCGGTCTCCTCGGTTCGGCTGGACAGGTCGAAATTGCCCTGGGCGATCTGGCCCGAGGCGGCGTGCAGCTCGTCGACATTGGCGCGCACCTCGCGCACCATGCCGGCCAGGCCGCGCTGCATGGCCTGCATATGGGCCATCACGCTGCTGCGATCGTCCTGCGCCACCTGCAACCGCTGGTTCAGTGCACCATGGGCAATGCCCTGGGCCACCTGGCGCACATCGCTGGGCTCGCCGCCTAGCGAGCGCATGATGCGGCCGCTGATCAGGCCGGCGATCACCGCCCCCATCAGGCAGGCCAGTCCCAGGCCCAGCCAGGCCGCCCAGCGCGCCTGGGCATAGCGCTCGCGGCCCTGCTCGTATTCGCGCCTGGCCACGTCCAGCTGCACCGCCACCAGCGCGTTGAGCTGATCGCTGAGCGGGTCGATCAGCTGGTAGAGCTGCTGGCCGGCCAGGCGGGCGAGGGCGGCCTCGTCGCCGGCCGCCAGCGCGGCCAGCAGCGCGCTGCGCAGGCGCTCGGCCTCGGCCAGCAGCGGCGTGATGCGGGCCACCAGGGCCTTCTCCTCGGGCACCAGATAGGTCTGGCTGTAAGCGCTCCATTGCCGGCGTATCAGCTCGCCGGCCGCCTCGATCTGGCGCGCCGCCGCGGCCGCATCGAGCTGGCCCAGCCGCACCTTGTGCGTGCTGTCGACCACGGTGACCGCGTAGGCATCGGCCACCGCCTTGATCTGCTGCAGCGGCACGACCCGGTCGTCATAGACCGTGCGCAGCGATTCGTTGGAGCGGGCCAGCATCGTCATGCCCGCCAGCGCGAGCCCCGACATCAGCAGGCACAGCACGGCGGTCAGCAGGGTCAGGCGGGCGCGCACGCTGGGGATGCGCGCAAACAAGGCGTCGAGCAACATGGTCTTCACTCCCTGAGTGGGCGCCCGAAGCCCGGGCCTGCATCTGAGGCAGGCTTGGTTCCGGCGGGCGCCAGCCGACTATATCGACCGCCGGAGACGGCGGCTAGCGCCCGCCGGCCGCGTCTTGTTCCCCTGATGTAACCTGCAGTCGGCCGGGATCTTGTAATATGGTTACCAATATTCAACCTGCCGAGTTACATCGGCCGACGGCATGAACAACACCCTCAAAGCAGTCACGGCACGCATCCGCGAACGCAGTGCCGCCACGCGCGGCCGCTATCTCGATGGCCTGGACAAACTGGCGGGCCGCAAGCGGGGCATCGAGCGCATGGGTTGCGCCAATGTCGCCCATGCGGTGGCCGCGATGCCGGCCAATGACAAGCTGCGCATCGTCGCCGAGAAGGCGCCTCATCTGGGCGTGGTGACCGCCTACAACGATATGTTGTCGGCCCACCAGCCTTACGAGGTCTATCCGGCCCTGATACGCGAGGCCGCCCATGCGCTGGGCGCCACGGTGCAGGTGGCCGGCGGCGTGCCGGCCATGTGCGACGGCGTCACCCAGGGCCTGCCCGGCATGGAGCTGAGCCTGTTCTCGCGCGACAGCATCGCGATGTCGACCGCGATAGCGCTGTCCCATGATGTCTTCGATGCGGCCCTGCTGCTGGGCATCTGCGACAAGATCGTGCCGGGCCTCTTGATCGGGGCCCTGCATTTCGGCCATCTGCCCTGCGTCTTCGTGCCGGCCGGGCCGATGAGCTCGGGCCTGTCGAACAATGACAAGGCCAAGGTGCGCGAGCAGTTTGCCCAGGGCAAGGTCGGCCGCGACGAGCTTCTGAAGGCCGAGTCGGCCGCCTATCACGGCGCCGGCACCTGCACCTTCTACGGCACGGCCAATAGCAACCAGATGCTGCTGGAGGCGATGGGCCTGCACGTGCCCGGCGCGGCCTTTGTCCATCCGCACGACGAACTGCGCGAGGCCCTGACCCGCGAGGCGGTGCGCAGCGCGCTGAGCATCACCGCCAAGCAGCGCTACACGCCGATCGGCAAGCTGGTCGACGAGCGCTGCATCGTCAATGCGATGGCGGCCCTGCTGGCCACCGGCGGCTCGACCAACCACCTGATCCACTGGGTGGCCGTGGCCCGCTCGGCCGGCATCCTGATCGACTGGAGCGACTTCTCCGAGCTCTCTGGCGTGGTGCCGCTGTTGTCACGCGTCTACCCGAACGGTGCGGCCGATGTGAACCAGTTCCAGGCGGCCGGCGGCCCCGGCTTCGTGATCCGCGAACTGCTCGATGCCGGGCTGATGCACGAGGACGTGCTGAGCGTGGCCGGCGAGTCGCTGCGCCCCTATGCCAAGGTGCCGACGCTGGCCGCCGAGGGTGCCCAGGTGGTCTGGCATGCGCTGCCGCCGGACAGCGGCGACGAGTCGGTGGTGCGCCGCGCCGCCGCGCCCTTCAGCGCCACCGGCGGCCTGAAGCTGCTGCAGGGCAATCTGGGCCGCTCGGTGATCAAGGTGTCGGCGGTGCCCGAGGACCGCCACATCGTCGAGGCGCCGGCGCGCATCTTCAATGACCAGGACTCGATGCTGGCCGCCTTCAAGGCCGGCGAGCTGGAGCGCGATGTGGTCGTGGTCGTGCGCTTCCAGGGGCCGCAGGCCAATGGCATGCCCGAGCTGCACAAGCTGACCCCGCCGCTGGCCGTGCTGCAGGGCAAGGGCTTCAAGGTGGCCCTGGTCACCGACGGCCGCATGAGCGGCGCCTCCGGCAAGATTCCGGCGGCCATTCATGTCTCGCCCGAGGCCCTGGCCGGCGGGCCGCTGGGCAAGCTGCGCGACGGCGATCTGGTCCGGCTGGACGCCGTCAGCGGCGAGCTGCTGGCCCTGGTGCCCGAGGCGGAATGGGCGGCCCGCGAGCAGGCCGCGATCACGCCCGAGCAGCGCGACGACAACGGCCACGGCCTGGGCCGCGAGTTGTTTGCCGGCATGCGCCGCAATGTCTTGAGCGCCGAAGAGGGCGCTGTCACCTGGTTGTGAAGAATCCAATGATGAACACCGATACCCTCAGCCTGGCCAGCCACGGCCCCGTCATTCCCGTCATCGTGATCCAGCGTCTGCAGGATGCGGTGCCGCTGGCCGAGGCCCTGGTGGCCGGCGGCGTCAAGGTGCTGGAGGTGACGCTGCGCACCCCGGTGGCCTTGCAGGCGATGGAGGCGATGGCGCGCGCCGTACCCCAGGCCATCGTCGGCGCCGGCACGCTGCGCACCGTGGCCGATGTCAAGGCCGCCCGCGACGCCGGCTGCCAGTTCGGCGTCAGCCCCGGCTACACCGACGCGATCGGCGCGGCCTGCCGCGAGCAGGGCCTGCCGCTGCTGCCGGGGGTATCGACGGCCAGCGAGGTGATGCAGGCCAATGCGGCCGGCTACGGCTTTCTGAAGCTGTTCCCGGCCGTGGCCGTGGGCGGTGTCAATCTGCTGAAGGCGCTGGCCGGGCCCTTTCCCGATGTGGCGTTCTGCCCCACCGGCGGCATCTCGCTGGCGACCGCGCCGCAGTTCCTGAGCCTGGCCAACGTCAAGGTCTGCGGCGGCTCTTGGCTGACCCCGCAGGACGCGGTCGATGCCGGCGACTGGGCCCGCATCACCCGGCTGGCCGCCGAGACCCACTCACTGCGGTAGATCGAAGACCAGGCAGGTCGTGCTCGCATGGGCATAGAGCTTGCCGTCGTGGCCGACCAGGCGCGCCTCCGAGGTCGCGACCTGGCGGCCGCTGTGGGTCACCGTGCCGATCGCGCGCACCAGCGGCACTTTCTCGCTCAGCGCGCGCACCAGGTTCACCTTGAACTCCAGCGTGGTGTAGCCGCGCCCGGGTTCCATTTTGGTGTGCACCGCGCAGCCCAGCGCCGAGTCGAGCAGGGTGGCGAACCAGCCGCCATGCACCGAGCCCAGCGGGTTGTAGTGGCGCAGCAGCGGCCGGCCTTGGAATACCGCTTCGCCGTCGGCCACCGAGATCAGCGTGAAGTCCAGGGTCTTGGCGATATGCGGCGGCGGCAGTTCGCCGTCCAGCATGGCCTGCATCACCTGCAGGCCGGTGCGGCCCTTGATCTGATCGGGCCGCGCCAGCCCCGGCTCGGCCAGCCGCGTACGCACGGCCGCCTCCTCATCGATCCATTGCTGCAAGAGCGCCTCGGGGCTGTTCTGATGATGCATTGCCGACTCCGTTGATGATGTCGGCGATTATTGCGAGTGTGTGCCTTCCTTGCTGGCGTGCGGGTCGTTCTCTCAGGCCGCACGGGCCTTGGCCTCGCGCCGCAGTGCCACCGCATCGGGCAGGGCGCCGGCGGATCGGCGGTCCAGCCTGAAGACCTGCAGCGCGGCCGCCACCTCGCCGGCCTGCTCCTGCAGCTGGCTGCCGGCACGGGCCAGCTGCTCCACCAGGCTGGCGTTCTGCTGGGTGATGCCGTCTAGGTGCTGGACCGCCTCGTGGATCTGCGAGATGCCCATCAGCTGCTCGCGGGCGCCGTTGTCGATGCCGCCGATCAGCTGGGTGAAATGCTCGACCGAGGCCAGGGTCTCGTCGATGCTCTCGCGGGCCTGGCGGGTCTGGCGCTCGCCGGCCTCGACCTTGGTCGAGGAGTCGTCGATCAGCTGCTTGATCTCGCGCGCCGCCGTGCTGCTGCGCTGGGCCAGCGCCCGCACCTCGGCGGCCACCACCGCGAAGCCGCGGCCATGCTCGCCGGCCCGGGCCGACTCGACGGCGGCATTGAGGGCCAGGATATTGGTCTGGAAGGCGATGCTGTCGATCACCTGGATGATCTCGCCGATGCGCTTGGACGAGCTCGAGATCCCGCCCATGGTGTCGGTGACCGAGTGCACCACGCCGGCGCTGCGGCGCGACACCTGGCTCAGCTGCCGGGCCACACCGCTGGCCTGCTGGGCCGCGTCGGAGCTGTGGCGCACGGTGGCGGTGATCTCCTCCATGCTGGCGGCCGTCTGCTCCAGGCTGGCCGCCTGCGACTCGGTGCGCTGCGCCAGATCCTGGTTGCCCTGCGCGATCTCGGCGCTGACCACGCGCATCTGCTCCAGCTCGCGGCGGGTGTCCGACACCAGCGCCCGCATATTGACGGCCAGCTGGCGCAGCGCGCCCTCCAGGCCGGCTACCTGGGCGTGCCGGCCCGGTTCCAGGGTCTGGCTCAGGTCGCCGGCGGCCAGGCGGTTCGCATAGCCGGTCGCATGCTCCAGCGCGGCGCGGCCCTGGGCGCAGGCCAGCGCGGCGGCGGCGAGGGCCGCCAGGCCCAGCAGCGGGAGGGCTACCGCCAGTCCCAGGTTCTGGCCCAGCAGCAGCCCCAGACCGCCGACCAGCGCATAGCCGGCGGCCCAGCGCAGCGCGGGCGCGAAGCGGCCGAGGCCGCGCAGCCGGCCGGCCAGGTCTTGCCGCAAGACCTGGCCCCGCTGCAGCACATGCAGCAGGGCCCCGGCCTGCTTTTCCGCCCGCATCGTCGTGTACAGCGCCTCGGCGGCGGCGATCTGCTCGCGGCTGGCCTCGGAGCGCACCGACATATAAGCGACCGGCTGATCGCCTTCCAGCAGCGGCGTGACATTGGCCTGCACCCAGTAGAAGTCACCGTTCTTGCGGCGGTTTTTTACCAGGCCCGACCAGGGCAGACCCGCGCCTATCGTGGCCCACATATCGCGGAAGGCCTCTTCGGGCATGTCGGGGTGGCGTATCAGGTTGTGGGGCTGGCCCAGCAGTTCCGAGCGCTCGAAGCCGCTGACGGTAACGAAGGCCGCGTTGCAATGCAGGATGCGCCCCTTCAGGTCGGTGGTCGACACCAGGCTTTGCCCGCTCGGGAAGGGATATTCACGCGAGGTGACGGGAAGGTTGTTACGCATCAAAAACTCTCCAAGGCCGCGCCCGCACAATGGGCGACCCGACAAGAATGTCAGGGTTATTACGGCCCCGGCTTGATGCAGCTCAAGTCGCGGCGGGCTGGTAGCGCCGCCATTGCCACTGCCGGTACGATGTCACGATGCCCAGCCATCTTGATCTTGACAACTGGCCGCGCCGTGCGGCATTCGCGCATTTCGCCGGCCTGAGCCAGCCTTTTTTCAGCTTGTGCGGTCGCGTCGACGTCAGCGCCCTGCAGGCCCGGGTCGCTCAGCATAGTGGCGCGACCCTGTTCCTCGCCTATCACCATGCGGCCTTGCGCGCGGCCAATGAGGTAGAGGCCTTTCGCTACCGCCTCGACGAGGGCCGGGTGAGTGTGCATGAGCAGGTGGACGGCAGCACCACGGTGCTGCGCGAGGACGAGAGCATCGCGTTCGCGACCCTGCCTTACGAGCCTGACTTCGGGCGCTTTGTCGAGCGCGCGCTGCCGCTGCTGGCCATCGCCAAGGCCGGCGGCGCCGGCCCGCTGGAAGACGCCGATTCGCAGGCGATGATCCATATGACCACCATCCCCTGGCTGGCCTTCACGAGCTTCAGCCACGCGCGCGGGCCGGCGGCGCTGGACTCGGTGCCCAAGCTGGCTTTTGGCAAGTTCAGCGAGGAGGGCGGTCGGCTCTGGATGCCGGTGGCCGTCGAGGTGCACCACGCGCTGATGGACGGCCTGCATGTGGGCCGTTTCTATGAGGCCATGCAGCGGGCGCTGCGCTGATCAGACCTCGATCTCGACGATCACCGGCGCATGGTCGCTGGGGCGCTCGTTCTTGCGCATCTGCCGGTCGATCACGCATGACTTGACCCCGGCCCGCAGTGCCTCGCTGACCAGGATGTGGTCGATGCGCAGGCCCTGATTCTTGCGGAAGGCGAGGTTGCGATAGTCCCACCAGCTGTAGCTCTTGGGCGCCTGCTCGAACAGCCGGTAGCTGTCGACCAGGCCCAGGTCCAGCAAGGCTTGGAAGTGGGCACGCTCCTGCGGCGAGCAGTGGGTCTGGCCGATAAAGGCGGCCGGGTCGTAGCAGTCGCGGTCCTCGGGGGCGATATTGAAATCGCCCATCAGCACCAGCTTCGGGTGTGCGTTCAGCTCGCCGGCCAGCCAGCCCCGCAAGGCCTCCAGCCAGGCCATCTTGTAGACGAACTTGTCGCTGTCCAGCGCCTGACCGTTCGGGAAATAGCCACCGATCACGCGCACGCCGGCCACCGTGCCGGCGATCAGCCGGGCCTGCTCGTCGGCATAACCGACGATGTTCTTGACCACGTCCTGGGCCGGCTCGCGGCTCAGCAGCGCGACGCCGTTATAGGTCTTCTGCCCGAACCACTGCACCTGGTAGCCGGCCGCGCCGATCTCCAAGGTCGGGAACTTGTCGTCGGTCAGCTTGGTTTCCTGCAGCACCAGCGCATCGACCGGGTTGGCGGCCAGCCAGTCCAGCAGCTGCGGCAGGCGCACGGCCAGGGAGTTGACATTCCAGGTGGCGAACTTCGAGACGGCCATGGCTTGGTTTTCTGCTGAGAGTTGTGGGGTTTGGGCTGCCAAGCCGGCTGTCGCCGACCGGCCAAGGTCAATGGTCGCCATCCTACAAGGTGGCGTCCTACAGCGCGCGCGCTGCCGCGCCCTTACCATCAGCCATGGGTTTCGACAACGATCTCATCGTCGCCCGCCCCGAAGGGCTGTACTGCCCGCCCGGCGATTTCTATATTGATCCGTGGCGTCCGGTCGACCGGGCGGTGATCACCCATGCTCACAGCGACCATGCCCGCGTTGGCCACTCCCACTACCTGGCCCACCATGGCAACGCGCCCATCCTGCGCCGCCGGCTCGGCGAGGACATCACGCTGCAGACCCTGGGCTACGGCGAGGTGGTCGAACACCACGGTGTGAGGCTCTCGCTGCATCCGGCCGGCCATGTGCGGGGCTCGGCCCAAGTGCGGCTGGAGCACGGCGGGCGCGTCTGGGTTGCCTCGGGCGACTACAAGCTGGAGGACGACGGCACCTGCGCGCCCTTCGAGCCGGTGCGCTGCGACACCTTCATCACCGAATCGACCTTCGGCCTGCCGATCTACCGCTGGCCCAGTCAGGCCGCGCTGTTCGCCGAGATCCGGGCCTGGTGGCAGGGTAATGCCGAGGCGGGGCGGCCCTCGGTTCTCTATGCCTATGCGCTGGGCAAGGCGCAGCGTCTGCTGCATGGCTTGCGCGATGCGGGCATCGGCCCCATCGTCGCCCATGGTGCGGTCGAGCCGCTGAATGCGATCTATCGTGCGGCCGGGGTCACCTTGCCCGATACGGTCAGTGTCGGCGACGTGGGCTTGGACAAGGCCGCGCTCGGTCGCGCGCTGGTGATCGCGCCGCCCTCGGCCGGCCGCTCGCCCTGGATGCGGCGCTTCGGTGACTACTCGGATGCCTTCGCCAGCGGCTGGATGCAGCTGCGCGGCACGCGCCGGCGCCGCGGCGTGGACCGCGGCTTTGTCGTGTCCGACCATGCCGACTGGCCCGGCCTGCAGCGCGCGATCATGGCCAGTGGCGCGGAGCGTGTCTTCGTCACCCATGGCCAGGTGGCGGTGATGGTGCGCTGGCTCAGCGAGCAGGGCTTGCAGGCCCAGAGCTTTGCGACCGAGTACGGTCACGAGGACGAGGACGCGCCGGCGGCGGCCGCCGCTGCGGGCGAGGCCGGCTGAGATGGAGGCCTTCGCCGCGCTCTATCGCGCCCTCGACGCGTCGACCGCCAGCTCGGCGAAGCAGGCCGCGCTGCAGGCCTATCTGCGCAGCGCGCCGCCGGCCGATGCCGCCTGGGCCGTCTATTTCCTGGCCGGTGGCAAACCGCGTCAGCTGGTGTCGAGCAAGCTGCTGCGCGGGCTGGCGCGGCGCGCCGCCGGCCTGCCGGAGTGGCTGTTTGACGAGAGCTACGAGGCGGTCGGCGATCTGGCCGAGACGATGGCGCTGCTGCTGCCCGAGTCCGGCGCCAGCACCGAGCTGCCGCTGGCCGACTGGATGGCGCAGCACCTGCTGCCGCTGCGCGGCCTGGCGCCGGAGGTCTTGGAAGCCCGGCTGGCCGAGCAATGGCAGCTGCTGGCCGCCTCTCAACGCCTGGCCTACTTCAAACTGATCACCGGCAGCCTGCGCGTCGGCGTCTCGCGGCTGCAGGTCACGCAGGCGCTGGCCGCGGTCAGCGGCATCGATGCCAAGCGCATCGCGCAGCGACTGATGGGCTACACCCACATCGGCGCGCGGCCCGGTGCCGCGGACTATCTGGCGCTGATCGCACCCGCTGATTCGGCGGATGCGGTCGATTCGGTCGGCGGCCAGCCCTATCCCTTTTTCCTGGCCCACCCCTTCAACTTGCCCCTGGCCCAGTTTGACGCGACGCTCGGGCCGCCGAGCGACTGGCTCGTGGAATGGAAATGGGACGGCATCCGTGCGCAGCTGGTCAAGCGCGAGGGTCAGGTCTGGCTCTGGTCGCGCGGCGAGGAGCTGATCAGCGACCGTTTTCCCGAGCTGCAGCAGATGGGCACGGTGCTGCCGGATGGCACGGTGCTGGACGGCGAGATTCTGGTCTGGCACGAGGCCCAGACCCAGCCGCGGCCCTTCGCCGAGCTGCAGCAGCGCATCGGCCGCAAGAGCTTGAGCGCCAAGCTGCTGCGCGAGCTGCCGGCGGTGCTGTGCGTCTATGACCTGCTGGAAGCGCAGGGTCAGGACTTGCGCGGGCAGCCGCAGCAGGCGCGCCGCGCGCAGCTGGAGGCCCTGATCACCTCGCAGCCCCGGCCTCAGCTCGTGCTGAGCCCGCCGCTGCGCGGCGAGAGCTGGGCCGATCTGGCCCGGCAGCGCGAGCAGGCGCGCGCGCTCGGCGTCGAGGGCATGATGCTGAAGCGCCGCGACGCGCTGTACGGGGTCGGCCGCACCAAGGACGTCGGCATCTGGTGGAAATGGAAGATCGATCCGCTGTCGGTCGACGCCGTGCTGATCTACGCGCAGCGCGGCCATGGCCGCCGCGCCAGCCTCTACACCGACTACACCTTCGCGGTCTGGAGCGGCCCGCCCGAGGATCCGGCGCGCCAGCTGGTGCCGTTCGCGAAGGCCTACTCGGGGCTCAGCGACGAGGAGATCCGGGCGGTGGATGCCATCATCCGCAAGACCACGGTCGAGAGCTTCGGCCCGGTGCGCAGCGTCACACCGAGCCTGGTGTTCGAGCTGGGCTTCGAGGGCATCGCGAAGAGCAGCCGGCACAAGAGCGGCATCGCGGTGCGCTTCCCGCGCATGCTGCGCCGGCGCGAGGACAAGCCGGTCGACGAGGCCGATACGCTGGCCACGCTGCAGGCCTTGCTGAATGGGGAGGCCGACTGACGATGGCCCCCTCACGCAAGGCCAAGCCGAGCCCCGCCGAGGACTGGCTGCGCGAGCGCGGCTGGCAGGCCTTCGGCTTCCAGCCCGAGGTCTGGCAGGCGCTGGCCGAGGGCCGCAGCGGGCTGCTGCATTCGAGCACCGGCAGCGGCAAGACCCTGGCGGTCTGGCTCGGCGCGCTGCAGCAGTTCGGCGGCCTGCCCGGTACCGGCGCGCCGGCGCTGACCGTGCTGTGGATCACGCCGATGCGCGCGCTCGCGGCCGACACCCTGCGTGCGCTGCAGCAGCCGCTGCCCGCGCTGGCGCCCCGCTGGAGCAGCGGGCTGCGCAGCGGCGACACGGGCTCGGCCGAGCGGGCCCGCCAGGACCGGCGGCTGCCGACCGTGCTGGTGACGACGCCCGAGAGCCTGTCCTTGCTGCTGGCGCGCGCCGATGCGGGGGAGGTGCTCAAGCAGGTCCGGCTGGTCGTCGTCGACGAGTGGCACGAGCTGCTGGGCAACAAGCGCGGCGTGCAGACCCAGCTGGCGCTGGCGCGGCTGCGCCGGCTCAATCCGCAGCTGCAGAGCTGGGCGCTGTCGGCCACGCTGGGCAATCTGCCCGAGGCGCTGCGCGCGCTGACCGGCGTGCCGGCCGACGACCTCCATCCCGCGCCGCTGCTGGTGCAGGGCGAGACCGACAAGGCCTTGGTGATCGACACCTTGCTGCCTGCGTCGGCCGAACGCTTCGCCTGGGCGGGCCATATGGGGCTGCGCATGCTGCCGCAGGTGGTGCAGGCCATCGAGGAGAGCAAGAGCTGCCTGGTCTTCACCAATATGCGCTCGCAGGCCGAGCGCTGGTACCACGCGCTGCTGGAGGCGCGGCCCGACTGGGCCGGCGTGCTGGCCCTGCACCATGGTTCGCTGGACCGCGAGCTGCGCGACTGGGTGGAGCTGGGGCTGAAGGAGGGCCGGGTCCGCGCGGCGGTCTGCACCTCCAGCCTGGATCTCGGCGTCGATTTCCTGCCGGTCGACCGCGTGCTGCAGATCGGCTCGGCCAAGGGTGTCGCGCGTCTGCTGCAGCGCGCCGGCCGCTCCGGCCATGCCCCGGGCCGGCCCTCGCGCATCACGCTGGTGCCCACGCACAGCCTGGAGCTGGTCGAGGCGGCCGCCGCGCGCGACGCGGTGTTGGCCGGCCAGATCGAGGCCAGACCCTCGCCGCAGCAGCCGCTGGATGTGCTGGTCCAGCATCTGGTGACGATCGCGCTGGGCGGGGGCTTCAAGCCCGACGCGCTGTATGCCGAGGTGCGCAGCAGCGTCGCCTATCAAGACCTGTCCCCCGAAAACTGGCAGTGGTGCCTGGACTTCGTGCGCCAGGGCGGGCCCGCGCTGGCGGCCTATCCCGACTACCGCCGCGCCGCGCCCGATGAGGAGGGGGTCTGGCGGGTGGCCGACGCACGCCTGGCGCGGCGCCATCGCAGCAATATCGGCACCATCGTCAGCGACGCGGCGATCAGCGTGCAGTACCTGGGCGGCGGCAAGCTCGGCACGGTGGAGGAGAGCTTCGTCGCCCGGCTCCAGCCCGGCGACTGTTTCATGTTCGGCGGTCGGCTGCTCGAACTGATCCGTGTCCACCAGATGACGGCGCTGGTCAAGCGCGGCACGGCCGGCAGCGCCGCACTGCCGCGCTGGAACGGTGGCCGCATGCCGCTGTCCAGCACGCTGGCCGATGCGGTGCTGCGCAGGCTGGAGGCGGCCGACACCGGCCGCTTCGACACGCCCGAGATGCAGTGCGTGCGGCCGCTGCTGGACCTGCAGAAAGCCTGGTCGGCGCTGCCGACGCCGCAGACCTTGCTGGCCGAAACCTGGAAGAGCCGCGAGGGCTGGCATCTGTTTCTCTACCCCTTCGCCGGCCGGCAGGTGCATCTGGGCCTGGCCGGGCTGCTGGCCTGGCGCGCGGCGCAGCCCGAGACCGGCACCTTCTCGATCGCGATGAACGACTACGGTTTCGAGCTGCTGAGCGCCAAGCCCATCGACTGGGCGGCGCGGCTGCCGGCGCTGCTGGCGCCGCCGGACGATGCCGGCGCGCTGCTGCCCCAGGTGCTGGCCAGCCTGAACGCGACCGAGCTGCAGCGGCGGCGCTTCCGCGAGATCGCGCGGATTGCCGGGCTGATCTTTCAGAGCCATCCGGGCGAGCAGCGCAGCAACCGCCAGCTGCAGGCCTCGGCCTCGCTGTTCTTCGAGGTCTTCCAGCAGTACGACCCGGCCAACCGCCTGCTGGCCCAGGCCGAGCAGGAGCTGCTGAGCCAGGAGCTCGATGTGCGCCAGTTGATGGCCGCGTTGACGCGGATGCAGGGCCAGGTCTTGCGCGTGCAGGCGCTGAAGAAGCCGACGCCACTGGCCTTCCCGCTGCTGGTCGAGCGCTTCCGCGAGAAGCTGAGCAATGAGGCGCTGAGTGATCGCATCGCGCGACTGGTGGCCGAGCTGGAGCACAGCGCCGGCGGCGCAGCGGCCGTCAGCGCCGAGCAGGCCAAGGCCGCGCTGGCGCTGGACTCGTCCAGCCCGCCGCCGGCGCCGCAGCAAGCCGCGCGCGAGCGGCGCCGGCCAAGGGTGCGACCATGAACGAAGCGACGCCGGCCGGCGCGCTGGGCCTCGATCTGGCCGGCGAGCGTGTCGACTTGCTGCCCGAACGCGCGCTCTGGTGGCCGCGCGAGCGCACGCTGGTCGTCGCCGATGTGCATCTGGGCAAGGCCGCGAGTTTTCGCGCCCTGGGCCTGCCGGTACCCAGCGGCACCACCCGCGAGAATCTGCAACGCCTGTCCACGCTCGTTCAAAGCCTGCGGGCGGACCGGCTGCTGGTGCTGGGCGATCTGCTGCATGCGGCGGCGGCGCAGCAGCCTCAGGTGATGGCGCCGCTGCAGCGTTGGCGCGAGGCCCATGTGGCGCTGGACTGCCTGCTGGTGCGCGGCAATCACGACGGCCATGCCGGCGATCCGCCAGCCGCGCTGCGCTTCACGGTGGTCGACGAGCCCTACCGGCTCGGCCCCTTCGCCGCCTGCCACCACCCGCAACGGGTGGCGGGCAGTCTCGTGCTGGCCGGGCATCTGCACCCGGCCGTGCTGCTGCGGGGACGCGTACATGAGCGCCAGCGCTTGCCCTGCTTTGTCTGCAACGAGGGTCTGCTGATCCTGCCCGCCTTCGGCGCCTTCACCGGCAGCACGACGCGGCATCCGGGCGGCCACTGCTACGCGATCGGTGCGGGCCGCGTCTGGGCGCTGCCGGCGAGCCCGCGCGAGGCCAGCCTTGGATGACCTGCACCAGGGCGGCCGATGGTGTTAGGGTCACGCGATGGCGGTGAATCGTCACCGTCTGTCGATCGGGAGAATGAATGATGAATTTGCGTGCCGTCGCGATTGCCGTGGTGCTGGCTTTGCTGGCGATTTTTGCAATGCTGAACTGGGTGCCGTTCACGACCCCGACACCGCTGACCCTCGGTTTCACCGATGTGAATGCGCCGCTGGGCCTGATCATGCTGGTCGTCACCGGCGGGGTCAGCGCCTTGTTCCTGATCTACATCCTGTTCCAGCAGGCCGGTGTGATCATGGAGTCGCGCCGCTTTGCCAAGGAGCTGAAGGCGCAGCGCGAGCTGGCCGATCAGGCCGAGGCCTCGCGCTTCACCGAGCTGCGTGGCTTTCTGGAGGCCGAGCTGCGCCGCATCGAGGCGCAAAGCGCCGCGGTCGGGCGTGAGACGGCGGCCCGGGTCGAGCAGCTGGAGCAGCGGCTGCTGCAGCAGCTGGGCGAGTCGACCCGCAGTCTGTCGGCCTATGTCGGCGAGGTCGACGACAAGCTGGACCGCGCCTTCCCGCGACCGAGCTGATCGCTCAGGACGAGGGCGCGATCAACGCGACGCGCCGGTTCTGCGCGCGGCCACCCTCGCTGGCGTTGTCGGCGATCGGCTTGTCCTTGCCGAAGCCGCGGACCACCAGGCGTTCGGACTTCATGCCGGCACCGGCCAGCACCTGGGCCACGACGGCGGCGCGGCGCTGCGACAGGCGCTGGTTGTAGTCGGCCTCGCCGACGTTGTCGCTATGGCCCTCGATCCGCAGGCCGTCGATGCCCACCTCGCTGAGCGCGCGCGCGATGCGCTGCAGATTGGCGCGCTGCTGCAGATTCAGTTGCTCCGAGTTGAACTCGAACAGCAGGCTGGCCGCCAGACTCAGCTCCCAGCTGTCACCCTGGGCGACAAAGCCCAGCTCGCGAAAGACCTGGGTCTGCTGAGCGTTCCAGATCGAGGGCGCTGCCGCACCGGGTACGGAGGGGCCGGGATGCTGGCAGGCCTGCAGCGCAAGCCCGAACAGCAAGACCAGCAGGGACGACAGATAGCGCGGGGTGGGCAAGAGGGCGGTACTGCTCATGGCGATCAACTCTGGGCTGGAGAACTGCGGGAAGGGGAGCCTTGTTTGCTGCGATACATGGCCGCATCGGCGGCCCGGAACAGCGCCTCGGCGCTGTCGCCGTCATCGGGGAACACGGCCACGCCGACGCTGACACCGGGCACCACGCTGCCGGCGCCATGCAGTGCCACCGGCACCGACACGGCCGAGCGGATCTGCTGCACCACGCTCTGGGCATCGCTGGCATGGCGCAGCGGCTCGATCAGCACGACGAACTCGTCGCCGCCGAGCCGGCCGACCAGGTCGTTCTCGCGCACCGCGCTGCGCAGGCGTTGCGCCACCGCGGTCAGCACCAGATCGCCGGCTTCATGGCCATGGTGGTCATTGATCTGCTTGAACTTGTCGGCATCGACGAACAGCAGGCCCAGGCTGGTGCCGGCGCGGCGGGCGCGCGCTATGGCCTGGGCCAGGCTGTGCTCGAAATGGGCGCGGCTGGCCGCGCCGGTCAGGCTGTCGTGGCGCGACTGGAAGGACAGCGCCTCATGGTCGGACTGCAGGGCCTGGTGCCGGCGCAGCAGCTCGGCCTCGCGGGCCTGCACCTCGGCCAGCAGCGCATTGAAGTCGGCGCTCAGCTCATCGATCTCCAGCACCGTGGCCGGCGGTGCGCGCCGCGCGAAGGCACGCTCGTTGCGGATCGCGCGGGTGTGAGCGGCCAGTGCGCGCAGCGGGTCGACCAGCAGGTGCTCGAGCCGGCGCGATACCAGGGCCACAGCCACGCCGGTCAACGCCATGCCCAGCAGCACGCCGGCCAGCGACCACAGCAAGGCGGCCAGCAGCAGACGGCTGTCGCCACGCAGATGCACGGTGGCCGCGGTGCCGCGGCGGCCGTCACTGATGGGTGCACTGGCCTCGACCGGCAGCAGCCAGCGCGCCAGCGTCCGGTCGAGCAGGCTCTCGTCGCCACGCTGGTAGCTGCTCAGCGCCTCGCCCGAGGCCAGCGTGATGCGGGCGCTGGCGACGCCCTCGCTTTCGGCCACGGCGGCCAGCAGCTCGCGCGAGGCGTCGGCATCGCGGAACACGACGGCGGCTTCGGCCGAGTAGGCGATCGAGCGCGCCACCAGCTCGAGGTTGTGCTGCTGCGACAGGCGCAGCGACAGCAGCAGGCCCAGGGTCAGCACCGAGCCGACCGCCAGCAGCGCCACCAGCGCCACGCGCAGATGGCCGCGCCGCAGGATGGCGCCGAGGCTGGCGCGCTTGTCGCTCATGAGGAGCTGGCCGCGCGCGGGCGAGCCAGGCGCAGCACCAGTGGGTTGACGCGCAGACCGCTGCGCGCCACCGCGTCCAGATTGACCTCGAAGCGCAGGCCCGCGGCGGCCGGCTCCAGGCAGAACAGGCCGCCGTCGCTGCAGAACTCCGGGCCGCGGCCCAGGGTCAGCACCGGCCTGGCGGCCAGGCTGCGCAGCGCAGCGCGCTGAGCCTCAAGCTCCCAGCCGTCGAAATAGACCGCATCGCAATCGGTGGGCAGCGGCAGCAGCGCCTCGATGGCGCGGGCGCGCAGCGGCCGGCCCGATTTGGCCTGCTCCAGGTGGGCGAGGATGGCGGCCGCCTCGGCGGCCTGGCGGCTGATGCAGACCTGAAGCGGCCGGGCTTCGCCCGGCCAGGCCGTGTAGTTCAGGATGCCGACCATGATGGCGCCGGTGCTCAGGGCCGAATCGGCCACCGTCAGGCCGCGTGGCGGCATCGCGTCCTCGGCAGCGCTGGCGCGGCCGGCCAGCAAGAGCCCCGCAAGCACAGCCCAGATCCAGGGGCGCATCAGCAGGGGCAGAAAACTCATGGGCAGTCAGATCGTTCGGGCGGGCGCACCGCACAAGGCAGGGGGCCACCCAGTCAGGAGGCCCCCAGTTTACTTGGCGCTGCCGCGCCCACCCATCCCGTGACTGGGCGTCAGGCCGCGTCTGTCGGGGATCGGCCCGGGATATGCCCGCGGTCCGCCTCGGTTCACGGCGCTGAGGCGGCACTGGCCGCCGGCGCGACCGATTTGGTGATGAGCTGGCGCACGATCGCCCCTTCGGTGACGCTGCCGCTGCTGCTGCCCTGGCCGCGCACCAGACGCTCGCAGTCGGCCCGTTCGGCTGCGGGCACGCGCTCGCAGCGCGCCAGCGCATTGGCCAGATAGTCGGGGTGGACCTGCGTGCCCGGCTGGGCGCGGCGCGCCTCGGCCAGGGCCGCGCCGGCCTCCTTCAGACAGGTCTCGCGGCTCTGGCTGCTGCGGCCCTCCAGGCAGACGGCCCGCTCGGCCCTATACCTGGACTGGGCACTGGACGTGCTGTCGGCGCTCGCGGGGGCGGCGCCGGCCGCCGCAGCGGCCAGCAGCAGGCTCAGGCTCATGGCCAGCGAAAAGAGGCTTGTGTGCTGTGTCATGCTGGACTCCGGCGTTCAGGTTTGCGGGCTGAGCTGGCCGTCGCGCAGCCGGACCTTGTCGCCGGCCTTGAAGTCGGGCGGGTTGTCGAAGCTGAGCATCTGCTGGCTGCCGTCCTGCAGGCGCAGCTGCACCTCGTAGACCTGCTTCTTGTCGCCGCGCTTCTGGATCTCCCGACCCAGCACCGCGCCGCCCACCGTGCCGACCACCTGGGCGGCGGTGCGTCCGCTGCCCTTGCCGACCTGGCTGCCCAGCACCGCGCCCAACAGGCCGCCGGCCACCGCGCCGCCGACATAGCTGCCGTCACCCTCGACCTCGACCCGGCTCACCGCCAGCACGGTGGCGCAGTCGGAGCAGGCCACGGCGGGCCGCAGGCTGCTCAGCCGCTTGGCATCGAGCGCGTTCTCCAGCGTGGTGCTGGTGCTGCGGTCGCCGACCTTCAAGCGGGCGACGATGGGATTGCTCGGGTTCAGGCGGTCGCTGTCGCGTATCGTGTAGACGCCGGCGTACTGGCCGGGCCGGCCTTCGTCGAGACGGAAACGTTCCTGGGCGCCGACCAGGCGCACGACGGCACGGCCGCCGGGCGTGCCGCGCAGCGTGAAGTGCAGCTGGTTGCCGGCCTTGCGATCGCCGCCATGGCGCACCTCGAAGCGTTCGATCACCGGCGCGCCGCCGGCGTCCGCGGCCGCGCCCGTCTGCCAGCCGCTTTGCAGCACCTCGTCGAGCACGGCCGAGCCGACCTTGTTGCCATTGCGCAGATTGGCGCTGACCTGGGCATTGGGCTGCAGGCGGTCGCGCTGGCTGATGGTGTAGACGCCTTTGTAGACGCCGGGTCCGGTCTCGATCAGGCTCAGCGGCCGCTGCGCGCCGTCGATCTGCAAGGAGGCTTGCGCGCCGGGCGTGCCCCAGACCGTGAAGCCCAGCTCGGTGCCCGGGCTCAGCTGCGGCACCTGCTCGACATCGAAACCGGTGATGCGCGGTGCGGTGGCGACGGCGCGATAAGGCGTGGTCTGGGCCAGCGCGGCGGGCATCTGGGTCAGGGCGATGGCGCAGGCCATGGCCAATGTCGTGAGTTTTTTCATTCTGATTCTCCTGTGTCTGAGGCGTGACCGACTGTGCGGCCTGGCGGCGCCACAAGCGATCAGGCGATCCCACCGCCGCCTGTAGGACAAGACCTTGTGCTCACACGGTCGCTGCGACTACAGGGAGGGGCAGGCTCGCCCGACAGGGCTGCGCCGCGGCAGGCCCTATGGTGTCGACCATCTCCAACGATCGCCTCGCAAGCCTGGCAAGATAGAAGATGAAACGACGACGATTGCTGCATCCAACCCTGCTGGGTTTGCTGGTGTCACTGGCCGGGCTGACCGAACTCTCCGCCGCGGCCGAGTCCGCCTCGGGCATGGTGCTCGAAGGTTTCCAGGCCAGCCCGGCGCGCCCGCGCCTGCGCTTGCTGGTGGTGGGGGACAGCACGGCGGTCGGCACCGGCGCCAGCGCGCCGGCGCAAAGCCTGGTCGGCCTGATCGGGCGTGCGCACCCGGATTGGATGATCCGCAATCTGGCGCTCGATGGCGCGAAGCTGGAGGACATCGCCGCACAGCTGCGTGTCGGTGCCGAGTCCTACGACCGCCTGCTGATACTGGGCGGCGGCAATGATGTGATACGGCTGAGCTCGCTGCCGCAGATGCGCGAGCAACTGAACACCATTTTGGCGCTGGCCAAGCAGCGCTCATCCAAGGTGGTGCTGATGCCGGCCGGCAATGTCGGCAATGCGCCGTTCTTTTTCTGGCCGCTGTCGCGCTGGATGACGCAGCGCTCGCGCGAGCTGCATGCGCTGGCGGCCCAGCTGGCCGCGGTGCACGAGGTGCGCTATGTGCGGCTCTTCAAGGAGCGCGCCGACGATCCCTTTGTGGCCCAGGCCGAGCTGCTGCATGCCGAGGACGGCATCCACCCCAGCGATGCCGGCTACGCGCTGTGGCTGCGCGAGCTGCAGGCCCAGGCGCCGGGCCTGTTCTAGCCGCCATCCAGCGCCCACCAGGGCGGCAGCAGGCGCTGCACCTGGGGCCGGGCGAAGCGGTCATCGATCAGGTGCAGCACGCCCTGGTCGCTGGGCGTGCGTATCACCCGGCCGGCCGCCTGCACGACCTTCTGCAGGCCCGGGAACAGATAGGTGTAGTCGTAGCCGGTGCCGAACAGGGTCTGCATGCGCTGGCGGATCTGTTCGTTGACGGCATTGATCTGCGGCAGGCCCAGGGTCGCGACAAAGGCGCCGATCAGGCGCCGGCCCGGCAGGTCTATGCCTTCGGAGAAGGCCCCGCCCAGCACCGCGAAACCGATGCCGGCGCCATCCTCGGCAAAGCGGGCCAGGAACTGCTGGCGCTCGGCCTCCAGCATGCGGCGCGACTGGGTCCAGATCGGCAACTGCGGCTGCTCGCGCGCCAGCAGCTCGGCCACCTGCTGCAAATAGTCGTAGCTGCTGAAGAAGGCCAGGTAGTTGCCGGGCTGATCCGCATACTGCCGCGCGATCAGCGCGGCGATCGGGGCCAGCGAGGCCCGGCGGTCCGGGTAGCGGGTCGAGATCGCGCGGCTGATGTGCACCTGCAGCTGGGCCGCGTCAAAGGGCGAGCCGACCTGCAGCACCGCATGGGTCTCGGGCAGGCCCAGCAGGTCGGCGTAGTAGGGGCGTGGCTGCAGCGTGGCCGAGAACAGCGTGCTGGTGTGGGCCGCCTCCAGGCGCGGGCGTAGAAAGGGCGCGGGCACGATGTTGCGGATGCACAGGGTCGAGTTCCCGGCCATGGCGGCCGTGGCCGGCCGGCTCAGATCGACCAGTGAATGGCTGTCCAGCAGCTCGGCCATGCGGCCCAAGTGCAGGGCCTCGAAGTAAAAGGTCTGCAAGGCCGCGTCGGACTCGGCCGGGTGTTCGCTGAAATGCTCGGTGATGGCGCCGCTACAGGCCTGCAGCGCACTCAGCAGGGGCTCGGGCATGGCCTCGTAGACGCGGTAGGGCTCGGCCTGGGCCTTGTCGAGCGCGCGCCAGGCGCGGGCGAGCTTGTCCAGCGCCTTCTTCAGCGCCGGGTGGGCGCGCGCGGCCGGCGAGCGGCGCGCCTGCGCCAGGCTGTCGGGCAGCAACTCGGCCGTGTACATCTTGCGGCCGCGCTCGACCAGGTTGTGGGCCTCGTCGACCAGCAGGCCGACCCGCCACTGATTGGCCTGGACCAGGCCGTGCAGCAGGGCGCCGAGATCGAAGTAGTAGTTGTAGTCGCCCACCACGACATCGGCCCAGCGCGCCAGTTCCTGGCTGAGGTAGTAAGGGCAGACCTGGTGTTGCAGCGCCAGCTCGCGCACCCGGGCCTGGTCCAGCGCTCCCGACTGCGCCACGGCAGCCGCGCGGGCCGCCGGCAGCCGGTCGTAAAAGCCCAGCGCCAGCGGGCAGGCATCCCCATGGCAGGCCTTGTCCGGGTGCTCGCAGGCCTTGTCGCGCGCCACCATCTCGAGCCGGCGCAGGCCCGGCGCATCCAGGGCCTGCAGCGCGTCCAGTGCGAGCTGACGGCCCGAGGTCTTGGCGGCCAGAAAGAAGATCTTGTCCAGGCGCTGGGTGGGCGCGGCCTTCAGCAAGGGGAACAAGGTGCCGGCGGTCTTGCCGATGCCGGTGGGCGCCTCGGCCAGCAGGCAGCGGCCGCCCTGGGCCGCGCGGTAGACGGCCTCGGCCAGCTGGCGCTGGCCGGCGCGGAACTCGCCGAAGGGGAACTGCAGCGCCTGCAGCGCCGTGTCGCGGGCCTGGCGGTGCGCCAGTTCCTGCTCGGCCCAGGCCAGGAAGCGCTCGCAATGCTGCTCGAAGTGCAGGCGCAGTTCGGACGCACTGCAGCGTTCGCTGAGCAGGGTTTCCTGCTGGCTGCCGACATGGAAATAGACCAGGGCCACCTCCAGCTCGTCCAACCCCTCCTGCTGGCACAGCAACCAGCCATAAATCTTGGCCTGGGCCCAATGCAGCCGGCGGTGCGAATCGGGCTGGTCCTGCAGCCGGCCCTTGTAGGTCTTGATCTCTTCCAGGCGCCGCAGCCTGGGCTGGTAGCCATCGGCCCGGCCGCGCACCTGCAGGCTTTGGTAGTCGCCGCTGAGGCTCAGCTCGGCGCGGTAGCCCTCGCCGCGGCGCTCGGCCACCAGGGCATGGCCGGCCATGCCTTCCAGCGCGGTCGGCGCCGGCGTGAAGCGCAGGTCCAGGCTGCCCTGCTTGGCGGTGAACTCGCAGAGCTCGCGCACCGCGACGCGGTAGCGAGTCGGCGGTGGCGCTTCGCTCACGGCAGCTCCGGCGCGGCGTCATCCTCGCCCAGCCGGGCCTGCAGGCCCTCGCGCTCGCTGTGCATCGGTGTGGCCTTGGCCAGCGCCAGCCAGACCGCGAAGGGCAGGCTGCGGCTGCAATGCCGGGCCGGCCGCAGCAGCTCGAAACGCCCCTCGGCCAGGCTGCCCTGCAGCACCCAGATGCCGAACTGCTCGGGGATCTCATTGGGCTGGGCGACACCGGCCGGAAACACATAGAAGCACTCGCAGCAGAGCCATTCATAGGCCTGGCGCTTGGCCGCATGGCGCAGGTCGGACAGCAGGTCGGCGCGGCTGAACTTGATCTCGTGCACCTGGGGCCGCAGATAGGCCTCGACCGAGGTGTTGCGCACCGAGAACAGGTCGGGGCGGGCCATGCGCCAGCTGTTCTTCAGCGAGGGCGGTGGTGGCTCGGCCTCGTCCCACAGCGGCGGCTTGTCGTCCGCCGCGACCGGTTCGCTGGCGATCAGCGCGCGCAGCGACAGCTCATGCCAGACGATGCGTCCCTCGGCCAGCAGCTCCTCGGCGAAGCGCTGGGCCAGTCGGTCATGGGCGCTGAGCGGGCGTTGCTGCTGCTGGCGCTGCTGGGCCAGCCAGGCGATGCCGGCCTCGGTCAGCAGCAGCGTTTCGCGGCCCTCGGGCGAGAGCTGCTGCGCCAGCATGCCGGCCGCCAGCAGGTCGAGCTCGATACCGTCCTTGCAAGGCCAGCCCGCCGAGCGCCAGATCTGGGTCAGACGGCTGCGGTGGACGCGGTTCAGGGCGAGCTCGGCCATGGCGGCTGCGAAGGAAGTGATGTAAATACTGATTATAAATACAGTATTTCTTTGAGCAGGCTCAGCCGACCGGATCGATGCGGATCTGCTCGAAGCGCAACGCGCCCTCATCGAAGTCCCAGCGCTCGACAACCCGCTGCGGCAGCCGGATCACGTTGACCGAGTTGCCCGCGCCGGGCCGCAGCCGGGCGCTGACCGCGGTGCCGGCCTGCACGGCCCACAGCGGCCGCGCCAGCCCGGTCTGTGGCGGCTGCAGCGGCAATACAAAAGGCAGGTGGATATGGCCGCCGACGATCAGGTCCGCTCCGGCCTCGGCCCAGCGCCGCAGCGCCGCCTGGTGGCCGCGCAGCCGGTTGTTCAGGTCGCTCGCCTGGGTCACGGCCAGTGGCTGGTGCACCATCACGATGCGGCACTGCGCGGGCGAGGCTGCCTGCAGCCGCCGCGCGACACGCTCGATCTGCGCCTCGGAGAGCTCACCGTGCTTGTGGCGCCACCAGCGCGTCGTGTTGAGCGCCATCACCAAGGCCTCGGCGTTCTCGAACTGGGGCTCCAGCTCGCTGCCAAAGGCCTGGCTGTAGCGCCGGTAGGGCCAGAGCAGCCGGGCCAGCGGGTTGAACAGCGAGATGTCGTGGTTGCCGGGGATGGCCAGCACATGGGGCACCCGCAGCCGCTCGACAAAGGCGCGGGCGGCGCTGAACTGGGCCGGCGTGGCGCGCTGCGTGATGTCGCCGCTGAGCAGCAGCACATCGGGGCGCAGGGCCTGCGCGAGCCGCTCCAGCGCCGCGACCACCGGCGCCCGCTGAGTGCCGAAATGGGTGTCGGAGATCTGCAGCAGCAGCGTGCTCATCGCGCCCCCGGCTCGGCAGCCCGCTCGGCCGCCGGGCCTGGCGGGCGTATCAGCAGCAGGGGCTCGGGCGCGACCCGGAACTGCAGCGGCAGCTTCATCCAGACAATCTCGCCATCGGTGGCCAGCTTGATGCGGCCCAGGCCGAAGCGCCGCGAGGCGCGCACGGTCAGGCAGGCAAAGGAAAAATTGAACAGCTGCGAGGCCTCGCCGAGCCGGCCCAGCGCGCCGCGCAGCAAGAGGCCCAGCAGGGCCCAGCGGCTCAGCGGCCGCAAGGTGATGCCGGCCAGCTGGCCCTCATCGATGGCCTGGGCCTCGGGCAGGCCGATCTGCTCCATCTGCAGCGCGTTATTGCCGACGAACAGGGTCGGGGTGCGTATCTCATGGGTCGTGCCGCGCAGCTCGATGCTCAGGCGCAGATTGCTATGGCCCTGCATCAGGGTCAGCAAGCCGGCGAGAAAGGCCACCGGCCGGCTGCGGCCCAGCTGCTTTTTCCAGTACTCGCGGTCCTCCAGCAGCTTGGGATACAGGCCCAGGCTGGCATTGACCAGAAAGACCCGGTCGTTGACCAGGCCCACCTGCACCGGCTGCGGGCTTTCGTGCAGCAGCACCTGCAGCGCGGCGTCGAGCTCGGCCGGGATGCCATGGGTGCGGCTGAAATAGTTGAAGGTGCCGCGCGGCAGCACGCCGAAGGCACAGCCGCTGCCCAGCACCGCCTGGGCCACCGCATTGATCGTGCCGTCGCCGCCGGCGGCCACGACGATGCCGCGCACCGCCTGCGCCCGCTGCACCGTCTCGCGGGCGATGCGGTGGATCTGGCGCGGATCACTGACGGCCTGCAGATGCAGCTCGCGGCCGGCTTCCCGGCAGGCCAACTCGATGGCGGATTGCAGCTCGGCCGCCTCGCCATGGCCCGAGCCCCGGTTGAAGATGACGAAAAGGGCAGGGGCGGCGGTCGTCATCGGCGGCGGCTCGTGGGGCTCAGGGCGCGCCGGACGGTCGGCGTCGGTAGCTGGCGAAATCGTAGGCCAGGCCTTGGGCACTGCGCTGCGGCTGGCGGGCCAGGCAGTCGAAGTGGCTGGCGTCCCAGGCGGGGAAGAAGGCATCGGCATCGTCGAAGCGCGCGGCGATCTCGGTCAGCTCCAGCCCGGTCGCCCGGGGCAGGGCCAGCGCATAGATCTCGGCGCCGCCCATCACGAAGACCTGGGCCGCGCCGGCACAGGCCGCCAGCGCGGCGTCCAGCGAGGCATGGACTTCGGCGCCGTCCAGTGTCAGGTCTTGCTGACGGCTCAGCACCAGATTGCGCCGGCCCACCAGCGGCCGGAAGCGCGGCGGGATCGAATCCCAGGTCTTGCGGCCCATGATGACAGCATGCCCCATCGTCAAGGCCTTGAAGCGGGCCATGTCCTCGGGCAGGCGCACCAGCAGCTCGTTGTTTCTGCCGATGGCGCCGCCTTCGGCGACGGCGGCGATCAGGATCACTTCGCTCATACAGCCACAGGTGCCTTGATCGCCGGATGGTGCTGGTAGTCCAGCAGCTCGAAATCCTCGAGCTCGTAATCGAAGATCGAGGCCGGGCGGCGCTTGATGCGCATCTGCGGGTAGGGGAAGGGCGCGCGTTCGAGCTGGGTGCGCACCTGTTCCTCGTGATTGCTGTAGATATGGCAATCACCACCGGTCCAGACAAAGTCCCCCAGCGCCAGATCGCATTGCTGGGCCAGCATCTGGGTCAGGAGCGCATAGCTGGCGATATTGAAGGGTTTTCCGGCATCTCTTAAAGAGCCGCTTTCCACTGTGGAGGGATTGAAGCTGGATGTTTTCACGGCAATAGTCTTAGGCAAAGTCGGTGGAGTTTCTCATAGCTGAAGCCGCTTCCTTCGTCACAGCCTCGTCCATCAAATCGAGCATCGACCGGACGACTTGTGTCTGAGCATCTTCTTCATCAGATTTCTCCTGAAGCCCCTTAGAAGGGCGCGAAGCTACCCGGGCCGCGCTTCTCATGCGACGTTCAAGCGCAGCCTGAAGATAGTAACGCAACGAGTGAACGCTTCCATGACCCATTTCTGCAGCTGCTTGTTGAAGAATAGTTTCAATCCATCCTGAGCCCGGGTCAAATTGCACACCCATTTTCAAATATATATCCAAAATTCTATCGATTGTATCAATGGCGAATTTTGCTCGAACTCGATGAATCCCTATTTTCTTTAGGCCAATTGCTTTTGCGAGTTTTCTAACCGATTTTGAAATTGAATCGCGTTGCAAAACTTTCCCGGTTTTTTCGGAAATAAATATATGGGTCGGTGGTTTGTAATCGGGGTGGCCCTTTTTGTAGCCCTTGATAATTTCTTCTCGAAATTTCAGATACGAATGTAATAGTATTAGTGCTTCTGCATCGAAATGCAAGGGCTTTGGTTTTCCGCCTTTTCTAATAACTTCAATTTCGTATTTTGAATTATCCTCTCCGAGAAGTTTGTAGATTAAATCAATGTCTGGAATATCTGATATTTTTAATTGCAAAATCTCAAAAAGTCGAGCTCCGGTACTCTCTACTATTGTCAGAATTGTTGTGAGCCGCCTGCTGTGCTTTAGTCGTTCTGCGATTCGATGAAGCTCCTTCATTTCTTCTTCGTTGGGCGTGCCTCGATTTCCCGCTGAATCAGGCACGGTTCTGAATAGCAGTGGAGTCGTCCATTTTGCGGGTCCAGTCTTGTTGAAAATCATGTACGCAGATATGGGGAATTGTGTTGCGCGAAGCGCCTCTGGCAGCGCCGCTCGTTCATAGCAACCAACCCGATAAGTTAATTCGCCGTTCTGTTCGCACCAAACCAAGAATTGAAAAATTATCAATATTGAATTGTTTGCATTTGCCCTTTTCCATGCGGATTGCATCTCAAGTTTGTTGCGCCATTCGACCAGATGGCCGTCGGTGATGTCGCATAATTCGATGTTACGTTTCTTTAGGTCATAAAGAAATGGTCTTAGCATCTTTGCATATTGACCGACCGAACCGGCTTCCAACCCGTAGTCAACTCTAATTGTTCTTAGCCAATTGGAAGCTTGTTCCTGAATTCCGTTTGCGAATATGATGGTTGGGATGTCGGGATAAGGGCGTCCAGCGATTTCAAATTCATTTGTTGTTGTAACTATAAGATAAACTGCCGCGGTCATTCGAAGCGGCGCATCGTTATCGGCGGGGACGTATAGCCTCCCCATTTGTTTCCGAAGTGCCGATGCAGACTCCAGTATCTTGGAGTCTCGAAGCTGTAAGTCCGCTTCGTTGACGAGTTTGCGAATGTCTGCGTTTTGGTTAACTGTTGAGGGGCCGCATCCAATCGCTTGGGATAATCGCTTTCGGTATACGCGCCCCCGCATGATGATTGGATGGTTTGGCGCTTGGGCCAACGCATCGGTGAGCAGTGCATTAGCCCTTCTGGCGAAAACCTCCGATTTCAATTCGTTGGCTGCGCTGGGATGCAACGGTGCCCAAATGTCAAAGCCATCGGTTAGCGTCATTAGGACTCCCTGCCTGCAATACGAGGAAGAGCTTGCAGCGCGTGAAGTTCACGTCGCAGTTCTGCAATTTGACCGTCACGCTTTTCCAAATCGAGCTTGGCCGCGTCTAATTGCTCTGTTAGTGCTTTTGCGATGTCTGCGTTGCTCCTGCTCACGCGCTTCGCTTCTACTAGCTCATGTGCGAGCTTGTGGTACTGGTCCACAGCCAACTCCAGCGAGTGTTTGAGTTCGCGCTTGGCCTCGCGGAGGTCAAGAACCCTCTCCGTAGCGCTCACAGGCGCCTTGGGTACTTCTACAAGACCTAACACATCTCCCATCAGCTTCTCGGCCTTCTTGACCTTGCTGCCCCAGCTCTTGTGTTCGCGCGTGTAGTCGTGAGGATTCGTGCTTGGAACGATGCCCAAGCTCGGGACGCTCCACTTCATAAGTTGAGTGAGGCTTCGCGGCAAGTGCTGCGCAAGTTCAAGTGGAACGCGTCCCTTCTTAATCCATTCTTCAAACACTTCGATGCGTCTCCGGATACGTCCCTCAGGTACTGAACAGGTAGGAGATGCAGCCTCGTCTTCACTGTTATGTAACGCATGCAGCGCGGGCTTTATCATCTACGCAGGCTCCAACTGATATTTCCGGATTTCTATTACCTTTGCTTTCGCCAATTCCTGAACCATCGTGCCAGACAAGGCTTTTGAATCTGCAACCACCTGGGTATTTTTGAGCTCGAGCTCAAGCTGCTCGTCAAAGTGCTGGTTGGGTATGGGATGAGGGCAGCCGCGGCAAATTGATGGTCCAGCCTGCGAAAAATCTGGGCCTAGCGCTTGTGCGTCCCTGGAGTTGGCCCTGCATGCAGCTGTTTCGGCTCCTTGCTGAGTTCGCGGGCACGTGCAATCAACCCAAGGCTTCGGAACAATCTGCATTTGGTGCGTCACTTTCAATCGGTGCAAAAAGGCGCCTGAGTCCTCGATAGACGGTGTGGATATCTGGACGGTCTTCTCGTAATGGTCCTCGAGTCTCTTCCGCAGCGTTTTCCCCGCTCCAAATTTTCCTCCGTCTTCTTCGAGGAGCTCCGCTGCGATATTGCTGACATAAAGCTCCTCAACTTTGAGGAATTCTTCCAGTTGCTTAGGGGTGATAGTTAAATAGCGGCGGGTCATGTCCAGATTGAAGTGGCGAAGGAAGTATGCTAAGTCTTCAAGTTTTGCACCGCGATATCGATAGAAATACAAAACCGCAAAGAAGCGGCGAAACTGATGAGGGGTCCAATGCCACGATGTTTCACTTCCGTCCTTCGCAATCACCTTGGGCGTATTCACAGCTTTGGCGAACTCGTTCAATTTCTTATTAACGAAGGAGCCAGTCACCAATTTTGGTTTTGTGTAGAACGGAGATATCCAATTGATAACTAATTCATTTCCGTTTATCTTGCGAGCTTCCGCACTTAGCTCTGTAAGAATTTCAAATGCCTTGCTCACGATTTCTGGGGTGGGTATCCATTCTTTTGCAATGACCGTTTTTTCGATGAGCGGTCGCAGCCACCAACCGTCCTTTGCATTTCCTCTGATGTCATTGACGCCAAGTGCGGTGAGTTCATCAAGTCTTCGGGCAGAAAACGTGGCGACTACAATTACACAGGCGACCACGAGCATGTTTATGGCATGCTGCGGAGTCATGCCTGGTGCACTGGCGAGCTTTTTCCTCGCGAGCGCTAGTGGCCAAGGGCTACCTATAGGTCCCTCAGTTGGGCAACCTTGGATGAGCACATCGAACGCCGCCTTACACAGTTTGCGGCTACCTCGTAACCCTTCCGATATTGCCTTTGCACCTCTGAAAAGCTCAAGTAATTCACCGCTGTAGTTGCGAACCCAAATCATTGCTTGGCTCATTAAATGCAGCGCGATTTTTGGCATCGGAAGAGGAGTGAACTGAGTATCTACTCCATATTTGTCTGACAGCGCTTGTGCCGAGAGGTCGAACGGACGTTCTGGCAATGATTCGGCCGTCATCGAATGACGCATGTAGTACAAAGCTTCCAAGGCCTGGAAAAATCTATAAAGCGTTTGCTTGGACAGTTTTTTCCTATCCGGAATATTGGAGAGCGTCGAGCCGTTTGCCCCAACCAGTTCGCAGCGCGTCCGAACTGCGTTCAACAGATGTTGAACCCGAGGAAGCAGCCAAGTCCGCCTCGGAAGCCGTCGCTGAGCGAGAAATTCTTCAGAAGCAAGCCGGTAGCGCGTTCTTGACTCGGCAACAAGTGGAAGTTGTTTCCGGAGTTCCTCCAGCGAGAGCTTCGATTTCCGCTTCACCCAACTTTCGATTCTCGAACTCGCTTTGAGTACGCCGTCTGTTCCATCTACGATGCGACGAACAAACGTTGCCAAATAGGCCTTTGTCGCATGTCTGAAGGTGCTCAAACGGTCCAATGCCATGCCATGTGCCATCGCCATTAGGCATTGCACGGCATTAATGTGGGTTTCAACGTCTTGTATGGAGGAAAAGTCAGGGTTTCGAATATTGAACGCGAATTCTTTGATGCTTGCTAAGAAGTCAGGGTAATCAAGTAATGTTTTTCCGTCTGGCATTGCATACGCAAAGTCAATTTCGCCCTCTTCGTCGCCGCCATGGGAGTCTCGTATGCGCCATCTCGAAGAGTTGTAGTCCGAAAGCAGCCACGAGGCCGTTCGGCTTTCTTCAAGCAGCTTGGCCAGCGGCGTTTGCTTTAGGGCGTTCTTTCGCATTGCTCTTACCATGGTCGTAGTCCCTCGAAGGTTGGGATGCGTTCGAATGCTTCACGGGCGGTTGTTCCTTCGTCCCAGACTTTCAGCGCGGGCCCTCGTGAAGCCTTACGTTCAATTGCGAGAATTAGGCAAAGAAGTGGCAACCAAATATTTGCCCAGCGGTCAGGGTGGTCTCGCTCCCAATCCGGCTCAGCTTTGAGCAGGGCAGACTTCCATAACTGCATATGAACGACCGCTTGCGTATGCAATCGGACGACCATTTGAGGACATTTATCCCCTACACAACGAGAGGCATCAGGGCATCGTGTTCCTTCAAAGCCAGGCTTCATGAAAGGGTCCTTGCACAAAGTTCCCAAGCCAGTTGGCATCAGGGACTTCATGCGCGAGACAATCTCGTCCTTTGTGTATCCTTTGAGAGTTACCTGGTTCGATGCATTGATGACAATGAGGGATTCAAAGTCATTTACTACTTTCTGAAGTCGGAGCTCACGTTGGAGCAAGACCGGCATGGTGAAGTTGTATGCTTGATTCTGCGAAATCGATTGATTGCCTATGGCAGCTGAGATTTGCGCAACGCCACCACTTGTTAGACTTGTTTTCACAATCACCGAACGGCGCAACATGCTCGGCAGTAGCGGCAGCCCTTTTAATACAGGGGACAGTTCTACCAACGCTTTAAACTCGGCCCGGAAAATATAGTCATTTATAGCGCCAGCGGCCGTCCCCTTGTCGATAAGAAATAGTAAGTCGCGTTCATTTGGTGGGGCGCTATCGACGATGAGCGACAGCGTTTCTCGTAACCATTTGATATCACGCGGCACTTCCGAATTTCGTCGAAAATCAGAGACGATAATTTTTCCGCCAGCTCTGTCTTTTCGGCCGCGCACCTCGACGAAGCCTGGCGTTTCCGATTCGAACAGGCAGTCGCGCAGAAGAATTAGACCGACCGCAATATTTGCTCCGGAGCGGGCAAGATAATTCGAAATCACTGCAGAAGTTGCGGCGGTGTCGGGATGCATATAGCGTCGTAGCTTCAACCTGCCACCTAGGCCAGTGATTGTCTTTATTATTCTGGATTTGGTAATGTGGCGAGGGAATGCGGCTGCAGGTAGTGATTGTGATGGAATGATGCCCTTGAAATGAAACAAGGTTAAATTGAGGATGTTTGCAATGGAAGTTTCAGTTTTTGCCTCACTGCTTGGGTAGGGGAACCAATCGCGAATCATTGCCTGCCGCTGAATTTTCTCTGTCGATTGAATCATTTTCCCTAAGCTCTGTGGAGTGAGGCTGGCTTTTGCTAACAGATTTCTCCCCGTTTCTAAATTTGCAATTGCTTCCTTGATGACTGTTCTGGAGACTTCGCAGATTGCATCCAGTCTTCTGCTGATTACGCGAAGAACCGCCTTCGGCACATCTTCCGGAAGTAGCTTTTCCATGGATATGGCTTCTTGTTCTAGGACCCTAAGGAAGGCAATAGTTTGCGGGTCCTCATACTCTTCCTCCTCCATAGAGTTGCGAAGAATTTTTCCGGCAAGGTCTCGCACCTGTGCTGATAGTTTTATGCTTGCGTCGGGGTCTTTGGGTGGGTGAGATATTTCAGCAACTGTGGGTGTCTTGGTTTTGTAGTTGTCTGGTGTGCGCCTTTTGCTACTTTTGGGAGGGTAGTACAGTTGCGGTACTAATCCCTCTTGTGCGAAGTGCCTAAGAATTTGGCGAAGTGACTTTTGTTCGGTGATTTTCGAAGATTCTTTTCCTATGAATGTAGTTTCAAGGTGCTCACGAAATCTGGAGATGCACTTTTCCCAGTCTTCTTGAGAAGGGTGTCTGCATTTGTTCAGCGCAGTCAATATTCGAACGTGATGGGCTGCGCGCGTTTTGGCGATGAATTTGAAAAGCCTTTTTGCTACGGCTCGCTCACGCGGAGCGCCTCTAGAAAGGGTGTCACCGAAGCTTTTGAGAGAAGCTGCAAGCTTCTTGAGAAATGGGACTGACCACTTCGGACCTATATCGCGGACGTCGACGAGACGGCCACAGACCAATACTTGACCGGGTAGAAGATGGTCTCCTCGTGCAAGACGACGGTTTTTCTCTTCGATTTGCTGGAAGAATGGCTCCTCCTGCAGTTTGTATGGGTAGACGTCCAGTTTCCGGGCAACAGCCGCAAGGCTGACGGTAAGGCCGTTGTTGCCGAGCGGACAGTCAGTGGACTCTAGGAGCGTGGTCAGGCGCTTGCTAAATGCCGTGGTGCTTTGATTAACGTGGTAGCCGTCGGCGAGTTCGGCTTCGAAGGACTCAACTGTTTTTCGAAGCCTTGGATATCTGCGGATTGCTCCGACTGGTGCCTTGAGCTTTTTAATCAACCAGTTTTGCTTAACGAAGCCACCGCGAATCTCGATGCTTCCATCGGCCGCGGCTGCTTCGAGCGTTCGTCTCGCCGCCGCCACTAGGTCGGCTTGGATTTGCTGCTCGTATCGGTTCAAGACTTCAGGGGCAACTGAGCCCAGGTAGCCTGAGTTGACGCCAAGCAGGGCTGCGTAGTGCTTCCTGCTGACTCGAAGCGTGCCGGCGGGTGCACGGACAACGACTCCTGCCTCGTAATCCCTACGAAGCAGTTCGCCTAGGCGTTCAGGAATGGACCCGTTTGCAGGCGACTCCGCCTGGCTCTTCGACATAGCTCTGCTCTCCACATTCGACGATGGAATCGACGAAGGTGAAGAGCGATGCTTGCGTTACGGTTCTTCATTGACGGCTGTAAGCCGTAAGGACCTCTTCTTAGGCCCCAGCGTGCGCACTCCCATTGGAGATGTCTGCATTACAAAGGACCATAGGGCTTACGCCCCGCAAGCGGTACACGCAGACATGCGCACGTTGTCTGGCAGATTACTGAAGTTTTCGAACACCCAGAGAAAGTCACCGTCTTTTCGTGCGCATGTCGCACGAGTGTTTGATGGGTGACGGTCCTGCTACTCTGGCGAGCGCGGCTTGCTGGTCAGACTGCCACGTCAGCTCGAATCGGGGGATGTGGGTCATATCCGCTGACTTCAAAGTCATCGATGGTGTACTCATCGATGCTCGCTGCCTTGCGACGAAGGCGCATGGTCGGGGCAGGGCGGGCAGTGCGGGTCAGCTGCTCCCGAGCTTGTTCAATGTGGTTGAGGTAGAGATGAACGTCCCCTCCCGCCCAGATGAACTCGCCTGGCTCAAAGCCGGCCTGCTGCGCGAGCATCAGCTGCAACGCGACTGCACCGGTGAAGTTGAAAGGGGCGCCCAAGAGGATGTCGCAGCTGCGCTGGAACATCATGCAGTTGAGGCGCCCGTCGCTGGTCGTGTGGAACTGATAGACCATGTGGCACGGGGGAAGCGCCATATCCGGGATGTCTGGAACGTTCCATCCATGGAAGAGGATGCGACGGCTAGCCGGGTTGCTCTTAAGAGCCTCAATGACGCCGGCAATCTGGTCGTACTCCTTGCCGTCGGCTCCAAGCCATTTTCGCCACTGCTTGCCGTACACCGGACCGAGCTCACCCCACTGCGCGGCGAACGCGTCATCGTCCAAGATGCGCTGCTCAAAGTCGGCTTGAGAGATTTGCTCGCCCGTGGCCTTTCGGTACTTGGCTAAAGGCCAATCCGTCCAGATGCGCACGTTCTCCCTCAAGAGGGGCTGAATGCTCGTTCCGCCAGTGAGGAACCAGAGCATTTCCTTCACGGCCGTCTTCCAATAGACCCTCTTGGTCGTCAGGATGGGAGCTTGTCCGTCCTTCAATGGGAACCGGCACATGGCTCCGAACACCGACAAGGTGCCCACGCCGGTGCGGTCGACGCGCCTGTCACCGTTCTCAAGGACGTGAGCAAGCAGGTCGAGGTATTGGTGTTCTGGAAGGCGCATTTTTCCCTTGAGGCGTACTTGTATCCCTATGGGTAAATTATGGCTGACCTTCGGGAGGCCCTAGCGCCGGGGCCGGTATACGGTCGACTGCCCTAGGTGGAGGCGTGGAGGCGCCAATTGGGGAAGCGGGCTTACCATTGCTCACATTCGAAGGGCGGGCGCCTCGTGTTGGAACGGCTCCCGCCATCGTTGCATTCAGGGGGGAATGCATCGAGCCGCATTTGAGGTGGCTCAACGCATTTGAAGTCGGACGCTGCTTGAGCAGGTTGAACGGAGCCAAAGAGTCCCGTGTTGAAATTTCCAACGAACGCATTTCCCGCGCACATCGATGCCTTCTTGGAAGAGATGGCGTCTGAGGATGTCCCGCTGTGGATGCCTGTCAAGCTCGACTACGGTGGCGCGCTTGGCGCGGCGCCGCTCGCGGTGCAGGCCATTGCGACATGGGCTGAGCGAAGCAAGAACAGGCTGCTTCGCGTAGCTCCGCAGTTCGGGCTGGCAGCTCATACGCGCGAACGGTTCTCGACTTCACTGCCTGGCATGGCGGCCTTGTACTTCGCCAACTCCGTTGAGGCTGGTCAAATCGTGACGTCAAGGTTCGAGGCGCTTAAGGCCGTAGCCCCCCAGGTCAACGCGATGAACACAGGCGACTTCCGCAATACGGTTCGTGGCCAGGGAGTCGCGCTGGTTTGCTTCGCGGGAGCGCGCAACGAGTTCCTTCATCCTCTGTATTGCCGGAACGAAGAGGGTTCTGTCCGCGGAAATTCTGACTTCAAGCTCCTACTTACCCGCGTCCTGCAGGCGCTCAGCGGAGGGCTTCCCGGTCAGTTGCTCCAAGAGCAATTGGACCTAGTCAGTTCGATGATTCATCAGTTGTTTCTGAATACCGACCAGCACGGTGCCTCAGACGTGGACGGGCGGCGCTATCCGGTCGGAGTCCGCGGATTTGTGGCGAAGCTATCGACCATTTCAGACGTGAGTGAGGTTGTTCGCATCGCAGGTCCCGACACCCAGTTGAAGGCGTACCTCTCGAAAGCGTCGTTTGCGAAGACGCAAGATGTGCACGGGACACAGGCCGGGTCCGGCGCGGCGCCGAGGCCTGCGGGTCAACCTGTTCGAATGCTTGAACTCTCGGTCTTCGATTCGGGGCCAGGAATGGGGCTTCGATGGTTGGCGAAGAAGCAGGGGGCAAGATGCTACGACGACTTCTCTCCGGAGGAGGAGCTCGAGGCTGTCCTTGACTGTTTCGAGAAGCATGCCACCACGAAGGCCGCCCAAGACGCAGGAGTTGGTCTGTACAAGGCCGTCAAGTCGATGCGCAGCCTGAATGCGTTCATGACGCTTCGTACTGGGCGAACAAGCCTCTATCAGGACTTCTCTTCGCCGTCGGCGCAAGCGTTCGCGCCAAAGCCCAGAAGCAAGAAGACGATTGCCGTCCCGCGCATTGCAGGGACGGGCTACACCATTTGCTTCAAGGTGAACTGAGATGCTTGGAGCTCCTGGTTTTCATACGTTTACTCATCGGCTCGACCCTCGTGAAGAGTACGGTCCGCGGATAGCCGTTGTCTACAAGCCTCCGGGAAAGATTCTTGATGGTGCACTGGAGGAACTCCTCCAGCTTCTGGCGAAGGGACCGGTTCAGCCCGATGCGGTTGTCTTCTTGGAGGTCAGTGGAGACCACGGTCAGGGGTTGGATGCCGAGCTTCTGCGTGAGGCCGTGCAGGTCGAATGGTTGCGCTTCAGAGGTCGGGCGGCGCTTTTGCGAGCATCGCTGAACCCGGCGAACGGACAGCTGAAAGTCAAAACCCTGAAGAGCGCTAAAGGCGTGGACGCCTCTCGGTTTCGAGGAGCCATTGAATCGGGCCTGCCGACCGTGCTGCAAAGCGGATTGGCATCAGTGTTCCGCTCGGATGATGTGATTCTTAGAGCGCCCGCTGGCTACGCCTATCAGAAGCCGTCTGGAAAACGAGAGACATTCTTTTTGAAGCCCGACGTCGCACTGAGCAGTTCGGCCTCGGTGGCTTACGTTGGCTTCTCAGTCTTCATGAGGCTTGGGGCGAAGCGTCTTGCCGCGGCACGAGAACTTCGTTACCTGTACGTCGACACGATGTCAGTTGCCCCAGTGGCGTACGCGCTTAGGGACTTGATTCTCCTTGCCCAACCTGGCGGCTCGCCTGCCCTCGTTGAAAGCTTCCACTCCTATGGAGGAATGGACGAGATTCCTCGGCCTTTGCCGCAAACAGCCCTGTGTCTCATATCTGCCTCGACATCGATGGCTATGCACGAGCGTTGGTTGGTGGACAAGGGCGCCAACGCCGACGAGGTCGTTACGCTGCTCACGGCGAAGCCTGTCGCGCCAAAGCACGCTGCCGGAGCACTGTTCGAAATTGACCGGCCGAAGCTTGCGGCCTCGGAAGGACCACCGCAACTTTGCATTCTTCTGGATGGAGAAAACTTCCTTCCATCGCAGGAGCCCGCCAAGAAGGTTCTCCTTTCAGAGTCGGTGCACGGGACCGCTGAGGTGGGCGTGTTCCGCGAGTTCTCAGGGACAAAGGTTTTCGATGCTTGGCGACGTCCATTTGGCATAACGGGCGGTATGCCACGCGCGGTCTTCGTCGATGGCGTTCAGCTTGTTCGTTCCGACGAGTTCAAGAAATGGCTTCCGACCCAGATTGCGCATCGCGTACGTGCGGCTACCAAGGTCATCCTTCATCAGGAAGACATGGCCTCCCGGGAGTTGGCCGAGTTAATCAAGGCGGAGTGCATGCGGCAGTTCCAGATGCAGGACCTGCGCGTAGTCTCTGCCGCCGATGTCGACGGCCTCGAAAACCTTGCAGAGGGTGGCATTCTGGTATGTGCTGCTGTGGTCGGGAAGGGCGCCAAACTGCTTCAGATTAGCCAAGCGCTTAGGGACAAGCATCGTGGTCCGAGGCTGTACGTAATCGGCATGCAGGTCACGGAGACCCGTGACGAGGTGACGGCGTTGCCGTTGAACCTTCAGCATGCAAAGCCAGTCAAGTTCGAGGTAGCCGTTTTCCGCTCGATGGCTGTTGGACGGCAGCTTTTTCGCAGCTTCCAAGCCGAAATGGACGCCTTCTATCCAAGCTCCGTCGACTTTAAAAAGGTACCCGCGGTTCTCAGACGCAGGGCGCAAGCTTTGGGCTCGGTCGATGCTGTCGGCAGCTTGGCGCTGCTACCTTGCGGGTCGAAGTGTGATGGGGCGATGGACCTGAGGCCCGGTTACGCGTACTGGAGTGGCAAGTACGACGCCGGTCCTCATCACGCTGGCGTGCTAGGTACCGTGGGTGTCCTGCTGCAGCGGGCGCGAGAGGACGACAAAGTTGCATCGGACAAGAGGCTGAGCTCTACGAGCTTCAGGCACGTCCTGCTCGACCCGGAAAACTTCGCTCGCTTCAACGATGGTGTCATCCAGGCCGCGTTGTTGCGGAATGCATTTCCGTCGGAGCTTGACTACCGAATGGACACGGCCGCGAGCTCGTACGTTAAGGCGATTTTGCTGCGAATGTTCGCAAGAATCGGTTCGCATGCAAGCGAGGGGATTCTGGAGTTCCTCTTGGCGATTGCACTGCGTCGGCTTTTGCTTGAGGAATCTCATGAGGCTGAGATTCTTGCTGCGGCTCGAGCAACCGGTAAGCCGCGGGAGATTCAAGCGGCCATTGATTTCATTTTGAAGCCATTTGATAAGAAGGAAGCCCCGCACGTTCTCCCTTTCTAGGTCAGGGAGGGAGCGAAGGCCTTCCTCTGCGTCGACGATTCATGGCAGGGCGTTGGCCACCCACCGACGTAGATAGATACGTCCGATGGTCAGTTTCGTTGCAGCACCAGCAATTGTCCTCAAGGCGGAGCATGTGTGGCTGGGGGCTTGGTACGGGGGTGCGAGCCACTACGTGAATACGCGCGGTCCTGAAACACTCAGTTGCATGTATCGTCGTCCGCTATACAAAGCGCGTCTTCCACATGCCCACCGAAAAATCTGTCGCCGTTAGCTTCCGGGTCACCCCGAGGTTCAAGCTGCTCCTTGAGGCAGCGGCAGCGTCCGAGCATCGGTCGCAGACGAACATGCTGGAAACGCTGCTTTTCGACTTCTGCGCCAAGAACAGAATCCAACCTACTACGCAGGACACACCTGTGAGCAAGGTCGCCATGGGAGGGCCCGAACAATGACACTGGCAGAAATTGCCCAAGCCCCGCTGACGGTGCTGGTGACGGCGGGCGTGCTTGCTGCGTTGACGGTCGCCTTCATCGCGTTCTTCCTTGTCCCCGGAGCCTTCCACTGGGCTCGTCTGCGGCGGATGCTTTCGGCCATCAACCGGTTCGACCGTAACCAAGTGGCGGTCGGCGACTTCAAGAACGTGTTCTCGAAGGACTTGCCGCTCTCGCACCTTTGGAACGAATACAAGGAATCACTGCACCCGCAGCATGAAGAGCGCGATGGGCAGCTGGTGCTCAAGGCATCACGCAGCACCATGCCGTCGGAGATGTTCTTCAGCTGCCAAGCGGTGGTGGACAGCCGGCTTCGGGTCGAGTTCTTTAAGCACCTGCCTGGCCTCTTCACCGGTATAGGCATCATCGGTACGTTCAGCGGACTTATCTACGGCCTGCGTGCGTTTCAAGTGAGCGAGAACGCTGCGACGGTTCGTGCCAGCCTGGAGGGGCTGATGCACTCCGTGGGCGAGGCGTTCCTGATTTCGGCGGCCGCCATCGGGCTGGCCATGCTCGTGACGTTCGTTGAGAAGTTGCTGCTTGCGGCGCTGTACCGACGCACAGAGCAAATCGCACACGCCATAGACGCTAGGTTCGAGGCCGGTGCCGGGGAGGAGTACCTGTCGCGCCTGGTCAAGGCTTCAGAGGAATCGGCGAGCCAGTCGAAGATGCTCAAGGACGCGTTGGTGAAGGAACTCCGCGAAGTGCTTCGTGAACAGACGGCCGCGCAGATTGCGGCGTCTGGAGAACAACAGACCAACGTCGTCGACCGGCTCATCGAGGCGTCCCGCGAACAAAGCGAGGCTATCTCGACGAGCATCAAGCAAAGCCTTGAGGGGCCGCTCGAGGAGATTGCCAACACGGTGAAGTCCGCGAGCGGCGACCAGAGTGCATCTGCCGTCCGCATGTTGCAAGACGTCATGACGAGTTTCAGCCAGCGTCTCAACGACCTCTTCGGTGGCCAAATATCCGGCCTGAACGACCTCAACCAGCAGACTGCTCGCAGCATCCAGGAGGCTGTGGGAACGTTGCAGTCGTTGGTCGCCAACATCGAGGCGTCCAGCCAGCGGTCTACCGATGCGATGGCTCAGCGGATGGCCGAAGCCGTCGAGAAGATGGAGTCTCGCCAGGATGCGATGAACGAGCAGTCCGCAGCCTTCATCGAACAGATTCGCCAGCTCGTGGCCAGCTCCCAGTCCGAGACGAACGAGAAGCTGCGTTCCACGCTTGAGGCGATTGGCTCTCAGGTCGGTGAGCTGCTCGGCTCGCTGACATCGTCGCAGCGCGAGGTCTTCGACAACAACCGGGCGCGTGAAGAGGCCATGGCGAACCGCGCCAGCAGCGCGGTCAGCTCGATGACTGAGTCAGTGGACTCGGTCATCAAGGAGCTCGGTGCCGCCACGAGTCAAATGGCTCAGAGCGTCGCGACGCTGTCCAACACGACGACATCGTCCGTGGACAAGATGAATGCCGGCGCCGAGCTGCTGAACACGGCGTCCAGGAACTTTGCGTCCGCTGGCGACCGCGTGACCAACGTGCTCACCCAGGCATCTGGCATCGCTACGAAGCTCACTGAAACGTCAGGCGGCCTGACGTCCGGCGCGAGCGCGCTGCAGGAAGGCCTTCGCGACTACCAGCGCCAGCGTGACGCGGTCTCGCTGCTGGTCACTGAGCTGAAGGCGACGGTGGAGGCGGCTCGTCGAGAGGCGTCGTTGACTGCTGATGTGTTGGGTCGCATCGAGAGCTCGGCGACGAAGCTCGGAGCTGCTCAGAAGCAGGCTGATGAGTACCTCGGTGGCGTCAGCGAAGTGCTCGGCAGCGCGCACAACGCGTTCGCGACGGAGGTCAAGAGGACTCTCGACCGCGCCAATACGGAGTTCCATACAAAACTCACCCAGGCGGTGGGCATGCTCTCGGGCGCAGTTCAGGAGCTGGAGGTGACGCTCGCCGCCATGGGCAACCTCGCACCGGTACGGGCATAAGCCATGGTCGGCGCAAAAGTCGTCCTCAAGCGAGGAGGCCGGGATGAGGCTGAGAAGCCGTTCTGGATTTCGTTCTCGGACCTGATGACAGCCTTGATGGTGCTGTTCCTGGTTGTCATGGGCGTCGCCCTGCTGGCGGTGACCAAGAACGTGACCGAGCGCGAGAAGAAGGAAGAACAGCATCGGCGCGACGTCCAGGCCATTCTCGACCGATTCGAAACAGCAGCAAAGAACTACGAAGGCGTTCGCGTCGACCGAACTCGCGGGGTCATCGACTTTGGCGATAGAGCGCGGTTTGGCCTGGGACGTTTCAATCTGGCGGCGGACCAGGAAGCGGTGCTGCGGCAGTTCGTCCCTGAAATCCTGACCGTTGCCAACGATGACCTGGGCAAACGGGTGCTCAAGCGCGTGGTTGTCGAGGGGTACACCGACAAGACGGGCTCGTATCTCAGCAACCTGAACCTCAGCCTGCAGCGCAGTCAGCGGGTGCTGTGCGCTATGTTCGCAACGGCCGGGCCGTCCCTCCTTAACGAGGAGCAGAAGGAGAGCGTCCGCAGCCTGTTCCTGGTCGGCGGCTATTCCTTCAATGCAGCAAAGGCGACCGACGATGAGAGTCGCCGGGTCGAGATGCGCATCGAGTTCCTCGCGTTGGACGAGGCGAGGGCAGAGACGCCGGCTCAACCCGGCAACTTCGGGACCTGCGCGCTGCAATGAACCCGCTCGACCACCTCACCTCGTTGTTGTCGGCGGCTACGCAGGAAGCCGCCAAGCCGATGTCAGCTGCCAGCGGCATCGACCAGTTGCTGCGGGACATGCAGAAGCGGTCGAAAGGGCGGCTTGGCGGGCAGTTGTCGGAGGACCATCAGCTTGATGCTGTCCGGAAGTTCTGGGACAGCCAGGAGGTAAAGACTTTCCGGGACGCTTATCTGCTGTCCTGGAGTCTGGGGTTGCCCCATCAGGCCAAGGGCGCCTGCATCTTGGAGGACCGCCCTCGGCTGCAACGGGTGCTTGACGGAGTGGATGGCTGGCGAGGGCGGCCAGGCGCCTACCGTCGCTGCTATCAGGGTCTGGTCCGAAGCTATTTCTCCTACGACGCGTTGCTGGACACCGCACCGCCCACCGCGCGCAACAACTGGAAGTTGCTGCGAGAGTACCTGCACGACCGCAACACGACGATTGGTGGCGGCGCGATTCAACCAGCGTGGGTCGATGCGGCCCAAGGCAATCGAATGGTGTTCAGCGACACACCCTGCAAGCCCTATGTCGATGCGCTGCTTCGAGGAGAGACCAGCGCGGTCGATGAGCTGTGCGAAGACCTGGGCATCAACAAGGCATCGTGGTTCCTTCGCGAGCTCGTGATGGCGCAAGTCGAAGGGGCCACGCAACTCGGCGACCGCCAGTTCAAGGAACTGCTGCCGTCGCTCCTGAATATGCTTGCAGCGAACGCGGTGCTCAGGGACCGTGGCATGGTCAAAGTCTTGGACCGGTACGCCGACGTCGACGCCACGCCGATGAACCTGCTGATGCGCGACCATGCGGTTGCCTGGTGGGGCAACCCCTGGCTGGAGTCGAACGCGACGCGCTGGGGCGGTGTGAAGCAAGAGGCGCGGTCCATGGTCGCCGATTGGCTCAAGCTGGAGTTCATCGAGACGTTCTTCACCAAGCTTGCCGAGGATGGCTTGGCGGACCCTCGTCGGATGAACTTCTGGAAGCGGTACGTGAAGTCCATCGGGCACATCGAGTTTGCGTTGGGCTCCACTGCACGCAACTCGACGGAGCGGGACTTCGTTTCCTTGCGCCGGAAGATGGACGGCTTGATTTGCGACCTTGATGCCTCTGGGGCGAACAACGCATTCATCATGCACATGGGGCCATTGGTAGCGGTCGAGTTCAGCGACCTGGGCAATGCGTTCTACGGCTACGACTCGAATGCTGTGCCGTTCGACACCGACAAGTTGCTCGGCCTGACGGTCAATGGCTCGAACACGCTGAAGAACAAGCGCAGGCAAATACTCTGGATGGGCCACAGCGCGAGCCATGGGTATGCAAAGTGGGAGGACCTCTTCGAGGCGACGCTGAAGCAGAACTTCGGGTTGGAGCCGATGAAGGCGCCAACGGCGACTGCTCGGTCGGCTGTGCGCAGGATTGCGGCGCCGACCCCACCGCCGACGCCTTCATATCTCCCCCCAGTGGCTACGCCCCCTGCGTCCACTGTGCGACCGCCGGCGCCTAGGCCGGCTGCGCAGGACCCGCGGCCTGTGCCTCCAGCCGTTGGGCAGCCTGACCCTGGGTCAGCGGCCTACAGCCGAGCGGCGCTGGACGCATTCGTCCAGCTACACGGTCTCGAGATTCGCGATATGACGAACCTGGGCGGGAATCTATGGGTCGTTGCTGACGACAAGAACTTCAAGATTCATGCAGCGCTGATGCGCTGGGGTTTCAAGAACAAGCCCGGCAAGGGCTGGTGGAAGTAGGGGAGCCAATGTTCAAACTATTCAAGCGCGGTGAAGCGGACGCGACGCCCGCATGGCGCCGCCATTGGTCAAACGCCGGTGTTCACGTGACCTCGGCTGCCTCGAAGGCCGGCGGGGTTGCCATCGACAGTCCGCTTGTAGGTGGCTTCCTGACGCAACTGGCCGATGACGGCCTCGCGGTTGAGAGCGAGGACGGCTACTTGCTCGGCTGGGACGGCCTGTATGCCGCCTTGGACGACTCGGCGTACAGCTCGCTTGCCGAACTGTTTCAAATTCCCAAGTTCACGGATGCCCGCGTAGCGTTGCGAAGCAGCCAGTCGCTCGCAGACCGGGACTTCTCGATTGCCATCTCAGGCTGGCACCGGCCAGACGGCGGCGCGGTCGATGCTGCGCTCACCGGCGCGGTGCTGGACGACGGTGGCAAGCAGGCGCTTATGACCCCGCCGCAGTGGGCGCTGTTCAAGGATGTGGTGGGCTTCGCACGTCGCTCGGATGACGAGCGCGATGACCTGACGCATCGGCAAGCGTGGGGCCGCATCAGGAAATCGGCCGTCGCTGCGGGAGCTCGGCTTGATGATTTCTTGCACCGTTCGGTGGTGCTGACGCCCGAGAAACTGCAGATTGGACTTCGCCGCTCTGAAGTCGTGAAGGACGACAAGGTCGTAGAGATTGAGCCTGGTTTCGTCGGCGCGCCGCCCGACTGGCTTGAGGCGTTCGACAGCTCGAACGAGGTGCGAAGCAGGTACGACATCGTCACGCCTGAAGGCATCGTCCAGGTCCTCATCACACCGAAGGTCCGCACGGTCCTGCAGGAGGTCAAGCGGCTGAAGGGGCGCCGTGTTGCCGGCAGCCGCGCGGAAGCGTTCTTGCTGAACCCGTTCGCCACGCTTGGTGCGGACGCGGTTGATGTCATCGAAGAGAAGCAGTTCGAGGCTGCGCGCGAGACGGCTGGGTTGACCTACGAACGATTTACCCCGGTCATTGAGCGAGACGGTGCAAGCCGAGCCGCGAGGGTCGGACTTCTCATCGAGGCGGCGTCGGCCAGCGGCCCGACGTTCTCAGAGACGCGGTGGCTCGATGACCAGGCGCTTGAGAAGTTCGTGAACGCGTTGCATCGCGCGATTCTGATGAACAAGCAGTTGCTTGCCTGGGATGGCTACGACCTGCTGCTCGACGGCAACGCCGAGTCCTATCACCGGGAATTGCAGCAGGCGCTGGAGCAGCGGCATTCGTCGGACGCTCCGATGGTTTCGTACGCGCAGGTGCACGACCTAACTGGATATTCCGCGCGCATTGAAGGAATCGGGGAGGAGAAGCCGTACTACTCACCGCACATCGCAAAGAAGAACGATGACGGTACGTGGTGGCCAGAGGATGTGCTGCCCGTGGTGGTCTACACCCCGAAGGAGGGCGGCGAGCCTGTCGCAATCCCGACTTCGAGGCCAGCGGTTGAGCAATTGAAGAAGGACATCGAGGCCGCTGAGCAGGCCGGCGAAGCGGCGGTGAAGCCTTCGTGGTTGCCTGAGCCGATGACCCTGGCGGAAGCCAAGCGCATCACGCAGACGTTTGATGAGGTCTTCCTCAGCATGGATGCCGGTGGCCAACTTGAGCCCGGCAAGCTCATCATGTCGCCGAGCGACAGGGGCGGGCCGAAGAAGCAGTTGGTGCTCCGCGCAAACATACAGGCGCTGGAGTACGAGGAAATGCGTCGGGAGGCGATGGAGTCCGTTCCGGCGGAACCCAAGCTGCCTGTCAGCATTAACCCGGGTTTCGCCCTGCTGCCGCATCAGCGCGCTGGTCTCGCCTGGATGCAGCATCTGTACAGATTGCAGACGGAGTACCAGGTTCGTGGCGCGGTGCTCGCCGACGACATGGGTCTCGGGAAGACCTTCCAGCTGCTGTCGCTGATGTGCGGCCTTATCGAGGACGACCCCAGCATTGACCCGATGCTGGTTGTCGCTCCGGTCTCGTTGCTTGAGAACTGGGCCGAGGAGGCCAGGAAGTTCTTCGCGCCCGGGTCCCTGCGCGTGATGACGGCGTACGGGGATAGCTTGGCGGACCTGCGTGTGCCGAGGTCGCAGATTGACGAGCGCCTGCTCTCAGAGGATGGCCTGGTGAAGTTCCTCAAGCCGTCATGGGTCGGCGACGCGAAAGTGGTGCTGACCACGTACGAGACGCTTCGAGACCTGGAGTTCTCGTTCGCGGCTCAGCACTGGTCGCTTATGGTCTGCGACGAAGCGCAGCGCATCAAGAACCCGGCCGCGATGGTCACGCGGGCGGCCAAGAAGCAGAACGCGGCGTTCAGAATTGCCTGCACCGGCACGCCGGTTGAAAACACGCTAGCGGACCTTTGGTGCCTGTTCGACTTCGTACAGCCGGGGCTGCTCGGCGCGCTGAACGACTTCGGCGACCGCTATCGGCGCCCCATCGAAGCGGAGACCGAGGATGAAAAGGCTCGGGTCGAGGAGCTGCGGGCAAAGATTGATGCCCAGATTCTTCGCCGCATGAAGTCTGAGGTCGCCACAGATTTGCCGCCGAAGGTGGTTGTCGATGAGTGCCGCCGCCTGTCGCTGTCTTCGACCCAGCGCAACCTGTATGCGAAGTCCATCGAGAGCTTCAAGAAGCGGGGAGAGCCGGGCACCCCGTCGCCTTTCAAGAACCACCTGGGACTGCTGCACTACCTGCGGCTTGTATGCACCGACCCGCGGCCTCATGGGCTCTCGGTGTTCAAGCCGGAGCCAACGCGTCAGTACCGCGACAAGGCCCCCAAGTTGGACTGGCTGCTCGCGCAGCTGCAGGTCATCAAGAAGGCGGACGAGAAGGTCATTGTCTTCTGCGAGTTCCGCGAAATCCAGCGGCTGCTGCAGCACTACATTGAGGCTGAGTTCCAGTTTCGCCCCGACATCATCAACGGTGACACGAGCGCGTCGTCGTCCCACGTTGCGAGCCGCCAGAAGCGCATCAAGGCGTTCCAGGACGCTCCCGGCTTCGGGGTGCTGGTGCTGTCGCCGGTTGCCGTCGGCTTTGGGGTGAACATCCAGGCCGCGAATCACGTCGTGCACTACACGCGGACCTGGAATCCGGCGAAGGAAGACCAGGCCACCGACCGGGCATACCGTATCGGCCAGAAGAAGCCGGTCTATGTGTACTACCCGGTGGTGAACGCGAGCGACTTCACAACGTTCGATGTGAAGCTGGACCAACTGCTTGCGTACAAGCGGGGGCTGGCTGAAGACATCCTGAATGGCTCGGGCGATGTGATGCCCGGAGATTTCACTGTCACGGACGTCATCCCGGTGACGGATGCGGATGGTTTTGACACCAGCATCACCCTCGACATGGCACTGCGCATGCCGTGGAACTACTTCGAATGCCTCGTAGGCGCGCTGTGGTCAAAGAAGGGCTATGCCTGCTACCGCACGCCTGGTACCGCAGACAACGGAGTCGACGTTGTCGCGCTGAAGGCTAGCAAGGGTCAGCTGGTCCAAGCCAAGACGAGCGGTACTGACGGCGCGTCGCTGGGCTGGGAGGCGGTGAAGGATGTCGTCGGTGGCGAGGCTTTCTACAAGCGACGCCATCCGGGTGTGACCTTTGAGAAGGTCTGCATCACCAACCAGTTCTTCAATCGGCTCGCGCATGAGAACGCGGAGCTGAATGGCGTGCAGTTGCTCGACCAGAGCCACCTCGCAGAAATGCTCAGAGAGCACGACGTCTCGATGCTGGACGTCGAGCGCATTCTGTTTGCGGAGTGGCAGCAGGACAAGTCAGCAATGCCAGCCTGATGAGCCCGCTCGCGACCAGCGGTGTTTGAGCAGTACGCACAGAACCATAGGGAGAACAGATGAGCTGGCGATTCAGAAAGTCCTTCACGCCCATACCGGGCGTCCGGGTCACTCTCTCCAAGAGAGGAGTTACTACGTCGGTGGGTGTAGGACCGCTTCGGCTCTCAGCTGGGCCGTCCGGTTCCGCATTCACCGCGTCGGTACCCGGTACGGGAATCTCCTTTCGTCAGCCTTTGGGCTCCGTGCCCGCTACTACTACAGCTCTGCCAAGCGTTGCGCCAGCAACCGGTCAACCTCGCTGGGACACGCCTCCCGCGCCTCCCGCGCTTCCGGCCCAAAGTTCCGACGGCATGCAGGAGATTCGCAGCGGCAGCTCAAGCGTCATGACCACGCCAGGCCTGGCTGCGTTCAAGGACGCCCTCCGTTCTGCGGAGGTTCAGCATGCGGCAATCAAGGTCGACCTTGACGACGCTCGCGCCAATGAGGTCAAGCGCGTCAAGCACTTCAACAGCTGGAACGATGGATGGCTCTTCAAGCGGCTGATGAAGAAGCGGTTTGAGGAGCTCCGCGTGTTGGCTGAGGAAAGCACGGCTCAGCGCCGCGAGCTCGCCGAGCAACTGGACTTGTCTCTGTTGAACGCTCAGTTTGAGATGCCTGACGGGGTCGCGAAGGCGTTCGAAGCGATGTGCGAGGAGTTCTCTGGCTGCAGTCGGTCGCAACGCATCTGGGACAACGTAGCTCATCGTCAGGCAAATCGGGTCGCTGAGAGAACCACCGCCACCCGCATCGTTGACCTAAAGCCTGTGAAGTTCGGGCTTGGCGGATGCTCGGTGGTCGTGGCACCAATGAACGTGCCCCGCCTTGAGAACGCGAACGGTGGCGACCTATATATCTATCCCGGCTTCCTGCTGTATCACGCCGGCTCAACGAACTACGCGTTAGTTGAGCTGGAGGACTTGGAGCTCAACGTGACGCCGACGCAGTTCCACGAAGAGAAATCGGTGCCTACAGATGCTCAGCAAGTAGGAACCACTTGGGCAAAGGCAAACAAGGATGGCTCCGCCGACAAGCGATTCAAGGACAACTACGCCATTCCGGTAATGCGCTACGCGAGGCTCACTGCGCGTTCCGGCACCGGGCTAAACGAAGAGTACATGCTCAGCAATGTTGAAGCTGTGGAGAAGTTCGGGGCGGCCATGCATAACCTGAAGAGGGCTGTGCTTGTGGGTTGAAGCGCTTGGCCGGGAGCCATAGGGGAGACTATGTCAAAGACACTCAGAAGTCAGAACAAGTGCCGGGAATGCAAATACACCTGGTACCCGCGTGGCAAGAACCTATCTCGGTCCTGCCCCAACTGCGGGGGCGGCGAAGTCGCGATAGTCACTAACTGGGTTCCAGCGCTCGCGGTTGTGGCGCTAATTGGCTGGGCTTGCTTCGGGCGCGATGGGCAGGAGAGGAATTCGGGGGAATCCGCGACAACGCCCCAGATAACCGTACCTGCCGCAAGCACGGCTGAAGTGCGGCCAGCCTTAACTTCAAAGGCGTCAGAGGAGGTGCTGACATCGGCCCCTCCCAAAGAAGAAGAGGTCATCGGGACCCCTGGCATGGCCGCTCCGAGGTATGAAGTTGCAAGCATTTCGGCTTCGTCGGTGGCGGCGGCGCATACAGCTGAGCCTGAACGTGTATTCACAGACGACGAAATTTCTGCACTTGAGGAGCAAAAGAACTATCGAGGTGACGACCCCATCGTTCGAGCACGATTGGAAATTCCGTCAAGAGAAACTAAACGACTGATTCGACAAATTCCCATTGAGCGCTCTCATTGACGCTCGCAAATTTTAACTTTTGAATTTTGAGGCTTCAATGTCATTACAAGCTCCATTTGGCCTTACGCAAGGAATGAAACTTGAGGAATTCGATGGATTGGACATCGTGGAGGTTGCTCCATACAAATACCGGATTAATAACCCGCCAAAAATGCATCCTGCATTTGATTTCTATGTTGTGAAAATCGCGCCGGTGAGCGGATTGTCATGGATAAAGGCCATCGGAGCTGAGGTTGCGACGAACAGCTTCGGAGGCTCATTGAAAAGCGCATTTATAGATATGGAAGGTAGGCTGAGAAACACTTATGGCGCGTGTGAACATATTGACATACTACTCACGGGAAGCATTTGGGATGAGCCACAGGAGTGGATGACAGGACTTTTGAAGGAGGAGCGGCTACTGTTCAGTCAGTGGGACGCTACCAAGGGCTCTTCCCTCACTGAAGCTCTTGCGTCTGTATTCTTGGCCGCCAATGCGCGTGCAGCCGACAGTGGCTACATTTCCGTCGAGTACACGCTGACAAATGATGCTGCCGCTGAGCGAGAGATTGCATCTCTCCATGACGATGCCCTCTAGGCGGCCATTCCCGCCTCTGGGCGGGAGCGCGTTCTGCGTGAGGTCGGCAAATCGTCGATGCGGCTCATTAGCAGAGCGGGATTGCGTTGGTCGACCTTTGTCGTGCTGCAGTCAATGTGGTCTTGGCCGAATGGCTCGTCAGTCAGGGATATGACGACGGCGTTCGACATTTAGATGTTGGAAGGCTCGTCGGGCGCCTACCGCCAGAGATGGGCCTGTGCCGCAACGCGGCAGGAATCGTCAACCGCCTCCATCCGCGTGGCAAGCCCAACGAGCAAGTTCGGCTGGGTACATTTCAGAAAAACGTCCGGCGTCGTGGGTAGACGCGTTCATGCCGGCAGGGAGAGAACATGTACATCGAACTGGTCACGCTGACCAACTTCAGGTGCTTCGGCGCCCAAGGGACCAAGCTTTCGCTGGACTCGTCGTTGACTGCGCTGGTGGGCGCCAATGGCAGTGGCAAGACCGCGGTCATGCAGTGCCTTCAGCGGCTCTTCGGCATGACTGCCGAACAGCGCAGATTGCGGCGCCGCGACTTCCACGTGCCGGCGAACGAGAAGGCCGTGCCACCCCTGCGCGAGCTGAGCCTCGAAGCCATCTTGGTCTTCCCGGAATTGGACAGCGGCACAGAGACTACGGCGGTGCCGGAGTTCTTCCAGCAGATGGCCGCCGACGACAAAGGCAAGTTGAAGGTTAGGCTACGGCTGGAAGCCACGTGGGTCGATGACGGCACGGCCGAGGGAGCCATCGAGGAGACCTACATTGCGGTTCGGTCCCTGGGGGACTACACGCCGGCCGACTGCGTGAACCTGAAGGGGGCGGACCGTTCGCGCATCCAGCTGCTGTACATCCCGGCCACGCGCGATGGCGCTTCGCAGGTTTCGGCGCTGCTGAAGGGGCGTCTGTGGAAAGCCATTCAGTGGTCGGGGAAAGTGAAGACAGCTCTCGACGGCGCTGGTGCCGCGCTGAACACAGTCTTCAGGGAAGAGCCGGCTGTCCTGCGCATCGAAGAGAAGGTGAAGCAGCGCTGGCAGGCTCTTCATGACGCTGGCACCGATGCAGTCCCGGTGTTCCGTCCGGTGGACACGCGTTGGCAGGAGTTCATCGGCCAAGTGGATGTCACCTTCCAGCCCGGGGATGACGGGCGCGACCGCGACATCAATGAGCTCAGCGACGGGCAGAAGTCGCTGTTCCACTTGGCGCTGACGGCCGCGACCTTGGATGCCGAAGCAGAGGCCGCGAAGGGGGATGCGGCCCACGGGTTCGTTCCCGGAAGCATTTCCATCCCGGCTCTGACGCTCATCGCGCTTGAGGAGCCTGAAAACACGCTGGCGCCGTTCTATCTGTCGCGCATCCTTGCCCAGGTGGAAGAGCTGGTCGGCACGGCTCAAGCTCAGGCGGTCATCTCGAGCCACTCCGCGAGCATCCTGTCTCGCGTGAAGCCCGAGGCGGTTCGCCACTTCCGCTTGACCGAGGACAGGACCGCCCGCATCCGCGCGGTGGAGATGCCCGCAGAGCTTGAGGACGCATCCAAATACCTGCGTGAGGCGGTGCGCAACTATCCGGAGCTTTACTTCGCCAAGTTCGTCGTGTTGGGCGAGGGTGCCACTGAAGAAGTAGTCATCCCGCGGCTGTCCAAAGCCATGGGTGTCGAAATCGACCGCTCGTTCGTGGCGGTGGTTCCGTTGGGCGGTCGTCACGTGAACCACATGTGGAAGCTGCTCAAAACGTTGGACATCCCACACGCGACCCTGCTGGACCTGGATTGGGGGCGCCAGGGCGGTGCCTGGGGGCGGGTGAAAATAGCTCTGCGGCAGTTGTTTGCCAACGGAACCCCTCCGACGACCTTCTTCAAAGACGTGACCGCTGACGACCCACTAGCGGAGAAGAACCTGGCCACTTTGGACGCCAAGAATGACCAGGCGGAACTTGAAATCTGGCTCGCTGCGCTGAAAGAGCACAACGTGTTCTTCTCCGCGCCGTTGGACCTGGACTATTCGATGCTCGAGGCCTACTTCGACGCCTACACGGTTCTTGAGGAGGGAATGAACGGGCCAAAGGCCGGGCTCGACGCTCGAGATGCTGTGCTGGGCGATGGTGGTAGCCCCGGCGCGTATGGGCCGGAACATGACGAGGCCCTTCGTTGGTACCGATACCTCTTCCTCGGCCGGGGTAAGCCGAGCACCCACGTTCGGGCCCTCAGCAAGCTCAAGGACGAGAAGCTCATCGAGGCCATGCCGCCGTTCCTGAAGGAACTCATCGAAGTGATGCGCAAGAGCCTCTGAGGTGGCCCCAATGGACTTCGCTCGGAGGATTACGCCGGATGCCTGGAGGCCACGGGGCATCCCCGGATTGGAGCCCGCGGCTTGGACTGCGCTCCGTAGCACGGGGAACACGTCGGTAGTGGCAGGCCCGGGCGCCGGAAAAACCGAGTTCCTGGCCCAGCGCGCGGTGTACCTGCTTGAGACGGGTATCTGCCCTGCGCCGCATCGGATTCTGGCGATTTCGTTCAAGACCGACGCGGCTGCCAATCTCGCCAAGCGCGTGCAAGAGCGTTGCCCGCCGGAGCTTGCGAGCCGGTTCTCGTCGTTCACGTTCGACGCACTGACCAAGAGCTTGGTCGACCGCTTCGCCAACGCCCTTCCTGCAGTGTGGCGGCCGACGAGGCCGTACGACATCCTGTTCCCGGACAAGGAATATCTCAAGGACTTCCAGCGTGGAGCGATTGCCTTGGCCCAGCCCGAGTGGCGCCACGACATCAGCAAGCTCGACCTGTTCAGATTCGAGGCAGATGTGCTGGGGAACAGCAAGCTGCCGCTCGTTGCCGCGAAGGCAACCAACTACCAAGAGTTGCTCTGCAACTTTTGGTGGAAGAAGGTCCTTCGCCTATCCCAGCCCTCCAGCCTCACCTTCTCCAGCTTGAACCGGCTGGCTGAGCTGCTGTTGAGGTCGTCGCCTCACCTCCTCGCGGCGCTTCGGTCGACGTACTCGTTCGTGTTCGTGGATGAGTTCCAGGACACGACGTTCGCTCAGTACGACTTCCTGAAGTCTGCGTTCATGGGCAGCTCTGCGAGCGTGACTGTCGTGGGCGACCACAAGCAACGCATCATGCTGTGGGCCGGCGCCCGCTCTGATGCGTTCGAGCAGTTCGAGGCGGACTTCGGCGCGCAGCGGGTGCCGCTGCTGTTCAACTTCCGCTCGTCGCCCGAGCTGGTGAGGGTGCAGCACGTCGTCGCCACGGCTCTTGATGCCGGCTCCATCCCAACGCAGTCCCAAGCCGCAGCCGAGTTGGACAAGGACGTCGTGCAGGTTTGGTCGAGTTCTCACAGCCAGGGCGAGGCTGAGTATCTGGCGACGTGGATGGCCACAGACATGGCCGCGCGGAACAAGCAGCCGCGCGACTACGCTCTGCTGGTCCGCCAGAAGGCGGAGGTCTTTGAACGCGAGCTGCAGCCGACGTTTGCCGCAGCTGGCCTGGCCATCCGCAACGAGAGCAAGATGGTCGGCAAGGTCTCCCTGCAGGACCTCCTTGTCGACGACATCGCCCAAGTGGCGCTGGCTCTCCTGCGTCTCGGCACTCGAGTGAAGGCGCCGGCAGCGTGGCAGACGGCTTGGTCAGCCGTGGAGTTTCTTGCTGGTGTCGACACGGCGGACGCCTCCGGCGCCCGGAGCGCAGAGGCGGAATTGGAGAAGTTCCTGGTCGAGCTGCGCACCTTGCTCGACGCCAAGTCGCCTTCCGAGGCGTCCGCCGCTGCGGCCGTCGACAAGGTCTACTCGTTCCTGGACATGGAGCGCATCGTTCGCTCCCATACGCGATATCAGCGCAACGACATGGCCCAACTCATCCGCGACGGGCTGAGCATCCATCTCGCTGAATGCGCCGAATCCACAGGCACCTGGACAGACTGCTTGGACCTGTACGAAGGCGCGGACCAGATTCCGCTCCTGACGGTGCACAAGAGCAAGGGCCTCGAGTACGACACCATTGCCTTCATCGGGCTGGACGACAAGTCCTGGTGGAGCTACACGCCTGGAAATCCGGAGGGACTGGCGACGTTCTTCGTCGCGCTGTCTCGCGCCAAGCAGCGCGCGGTGTTCATGTTTTGCAGTGGTCGTGGCAGCCGGGAGAAGGTCTCCGACCTCTACCAACTGCTCACCGATGCCGGAGTTGTGGAGACGGTGGTCTGCTGATTGCTGTCGCGGGCGTTCCGCCAAAAATCGTTAAGGGAGATAGCAAGTGTCAAACAACACCAGATTCGACCTCTCGGACAGACTGATTCATTTCTTCCGTGACGTCGACCCGGCGTCTGGCAACTCACCTCAGATGCCGGAGAACTTCGCGTTCAACAACTTCGTGCAGGGGCCCGTTTACCCTGCGCTGTTCCTGCTTCGCTCTGCTCTTCGGATGCATCGGCTTTGGGCGACCTGGTCTGTGCGGGGCGGCGCGCGAACCATTTATGGACCTCGCCCGGCAGTATGTTTCTCTGAGATGCCCTTGTCTGCGTTTCTGGAATCAAGCGCTGCACGGTCGAAAAGGGGCGAAGCCATGACGTCGTACGCCCTTACCTTCAGCAAGACGGCTCTTTATGGCCGTGGTGCCAACCCCGTTATCTACGGCCTGTCCAATCGCGGAGCAAGCCCTCCTCCTGGAAAAGGAGGCGGCCCTCGTATCTTTCCAGCGAACGTGCTTCCGCTTGATGAGCAGTACCGCTACGTCACGTACGCCCCAACATCAGCTAGACGCATAGATTGGACTCATGAACGCGAATGGCGATTGCCATTTAGCGGTGACCTGACCGCATACGAAAAAGAGCTTGTGGAATTTGGCCACATCTCGGAGGCTGAACTGGTGCCGCATGTTCGGCTAGATGTAGGCCCCCTGCAGGGGATAGGAGTCATCGTAAAAAGCACGAGCGAGGTGGAGTGCGTCAAGGCAGACATCCTTTCGCTGATTGACCGAGGCGTAGTTGCAAATGGGCACTTCGACCACATCCTCGACATCAGTCGCCTGCCGCCGCCGCAAGACCTCTACGACCCCGCCGCGGTCGAGAAGGCCATTGGGAACGCGGCGATTACCTTTGATGGCTATTTCAATCTGCCGGAAGCCGAGGTGACGGCCGCAGTTGACCAATTTCGTGCATGGGTGCAAGCCGTCGAACGAGCGAGCGGACAACCAGAGGCAGGCGACAGCGGTGCGTGCTGGCTGTGGCTACTGGACAGCACGCATCCGTTTGTTCGGGCACTCGTTCAAGCTGGCCGCGTGATAGTCAACAAGGAAGGCCGCTACTTGGCTTGCTTGACCGAGTTTGACGGCGTCCGAAGTGTCGAACAGCGAGAGCAGATGACGCTTGAGCTAGCAAAGCTGGTGGATGCGGAGCACGACATCGACTGCACCTACTTCTCCGTTCATGGCGGGCAAGGTGAAGACGACGTGCCGTACTACGTGGATGAGAGCTTCCTAGACAACAGGCTCTTCTACAACATCGACTTTTGACGACGTCCAAAAGAAAGAGCGCCTACCCCGTGGAGACTGGACCTTCACACCCTCAGAAGGGCCGGTCGTCGTCCTCGTCATCGTACCCGCGCGCAGTTGCGGGCCGGCCCCGGCTACCGGTCTCGCTGGATGCAGGTGGTGCGCCGCGCTCTCCACGGCCCGCACCTTCCAGGCCTGCACCGACCAGGGCTTCCTCCAAGGCCTTTTCGACAGCGTCGATGCGCTGCTTGCAGACCTTGTAGGCACTGACGGACTCGTTCACGATGTCCAACAAGTCGTCGATGTTCGGCTCATCCTGGTTGCGCAGCGTCTCAGCATGGCGTTGGAGGACTTCATAGGCATCTCGGAATGTCTTCTCTTCCATCTTCTCTTCGGCGTCAGGCGCCGCCTTCCTGGGTTGTTTGAGTGACGGTTTCGACCACGGCCCGCACCGTGCCGTCATGCAGGTCAACCTGCACTGCAGCGCCAGGTTGAACCGTTGCTGCGGAGGTCACGGCCTCGCCGGCCGAGGAGCGCACCACGGCAAAGCCGCGGCGCAATGTCTTTTGAGGGCCCTGGCCAGCAATCTCCCTGAACAGCGCCTGTGAGCGTTCGGCTGCCACGTCGACGCCTCGGGTAGCGCGCTCCGCGGTCTCGCGCATCAGACGCTCAGCAGCTTGCCCCTGCGTACGGGTCCCTGACGAGGCTTGCTCAAGTACGGCCGGCAGCAGCGCTTCCACTCGTCGGCGAACGTGTCCAAGCTTGGCGGCAACGCCCGCGGTTTCACGGATGGCCAGTTCGGTCTCTCGACGCGCGGTGCGCGCGGTCGATGCGGCTTGGTCGAGCACGGCGGGTAGCAACGTATCCACCCTTCGCCGGAGGTGTACGAGCCGGCCGGTAAGGCCGGCAATTTCTCGGATGGCTAGTTCGGTCTCCCGACGCGCTGCGCGAGCGGTCCGTTGGCTGCGTTCAAGGACCTTCGGCAGCAGGCCTTCGCTTCGCTCCTTCGCGAGGAGGACTGACGCTCGCGCCCTGGTGTCGATGTCGGCCATGACCGCAGGAACGGTGTGGCGAGCGCTCTGGACGAGCTGGCGGGCATCGGACCGAACGGCCACGACGCTCTCTCTGACCGAACTGCGCGCGTCGCGAAGGCTTGCCGTCGATGCATGGCGCAACGACTCGAAGGCGGAATTGCTGTCAGCGCGTGCCTGGGCAACTGCTGCCTTGGCGGCTTGTTCGATGTCGCGACGCAGGTGCAGAACGTCGGTGGCGGTGGTTGTGGCAGCGCGGCGGGTGAGGTTGAGGATGCTGTCGTTGAAGGCACGTGCCTCGCGAACACGGGCCCGCATCACTTCTTCGATGCCCAGGATGACCTTGGACGGGGTGTCGAACTTGCGGTGCGCGACTTCGTCCAGCGAAGTTTCGTCGCGTTCGTGGCCGATGCCGGTGAGCACGGGAACGGGGCATTCGCAGATGCATCGCGCCAGGGCATAGTCGTTGAGCCAAGCGAGGTCGCTGACGCTGCCTCCACCTCGGAGGATGACGACGGCGTCGGGCAGCTCGGCGCCAGACCATGTGAGCAGGCCGGAGCACAGGGCCTCAGCTATCTCGGCGGCCGCGCCTTCACCCTGAAAGCGGCTGTGGACATAGCTGAACTGGCAGGCGCCATGCGCTTGGAGGCGCTGAGCCTCCTTCGCAAAGTCCCCGAGGCCGGCAGCGCGCTCGGGTGCTACGACCAAGACATAGGTGAAGTCCCAGGGAGCCGGCAGCGAACGGTTGCGGTCAAACAACCGTTCCTTCTTGAGGCGCTCGCGGATTTCGCGGCGGCGGGCTTCGAGGTCGCCGAGGGTGTAGTTCGGGTCGATGGCATCGACTTCGAGGCTGAAGCCGAATTGAGATTTGAAGACCGGCTTTGCCCGCAACAGGACCTTGATGCCGGCTTCCAGGTCGGCACCGGTCACCCGCCTGAAATCGGACAGCATAGCTTCGGCAAACCGGGACCAGATGACGGCGCGGGCCTGCGCCATGACCTCGCCCGTGGACGGGCTTCGTTCCGACAGCTCAAGGTAGACGTGGCCGCCCCTGGCAGAGCTGACCTTGAGAACCTCTGCCGTGGTCCAGACGCCTTCGCCAAAGGCCTTGGAAACCAAGTTGGCCACTCCGCCCAGGAGCCGCGACAGCGGGATGCCCTTGTTTGGTAAGGCGACATCACGCGATTCAGACTCATCAAAAGCCTGTACGCGCAGCGGGCTCGTGTCTGCGCCGGCGGGCAGCCATGCGGCGAAGGGCGTCAGGTCCAGGTCGTCTGTGACGTACCACTTGCGCATTCCAGCGTCCCAGCGTGCGCCGAGAGCCTTCACTTGGACGCGCTCTTCGTACGTGCTGTTGAGATAGGTGCGCTCGGGCATGACCAGTGACGAGACGTGGCAGCGGTAGATTGGAGGTGAGGCTCGACAGTGTCGAGTTTCCCCGCTTTTCCTCCCTGAGCGGGAGCTTTTCGTGACAGCGAAAGGCTTTCGATGCTGCGCGGCGACCTGCAGCCGCTCGCTGAAAGAGCGGCAGTCGCGCTCAGACGCGGAAGCTGTCCAACGTAGCGCCACCCTCGACGGCGGCCTTTAGCCACTTCGGCTGAAGTCCTCGGCCGGACCAGGTTTGACCTGTAGACAGGTCGCGAAACTTCGGAGCAACCGTGCTGGCCTTGGCCTCCTTGCTCGCTCGGCCTGCGAGGTCTTGGACGGTCAGACCGTGCTCACGCATGAGCGCGCGCACTTCAGCGATTGCTTGGTTGCGCGAGCTGTTCTGCAGTTCTTCAATCTGGGCCTCGAGGGCTTCACGCTGCTTCAGCAGGTCGTTCAACGTCATCATGGCGTTCTTGGACTGGGGTGTTATGGAGCAGAAAGGATACCTTGGCCGCACGAAGGCAATGCTAAGGAGTTGACCCTGACCGCATAGCCGGCGGCGGTGGTGGGTGCGAAGGAACGCTTCGAGCGAATCACACCAAGAGCGTGCCGTTTGGACCACAATCTCCTCGTCATCGATGGAATCTAGGCATTCGCTCCAGGAGCATTCATGGCGGCTTGGCAATTCGACCTCGGCTTCTCACGGGCTCCCGGCGGCACCAACTTTCCGCCGTCATTCCGACCTCAGGTAGAGGCTGGGCTCAGGAACGTCGACGTCGTCAGCTCGAAGATGCTCGACGGCTGGACCGTTAATGGAGACGAACTAGGCAATCGCATAGACCTCGTGGCCAATGACGACGGTGAGTTCGAACTCGCGGCTCGGTTGGATGCAAGGGCCGCGACCACCGACCAGTTCGTCGCTCAGCTCTGCGACCTTGCCGCATCGCTAGGCTGCAAGCTTCAAAGCGATGGGCTCGAGTCCACGCTCGAGCCCCGACCGGATGTCGTCAAGCAAGCGCTGCAGAAGTCATCTGCCTGGAGGTACGCACTCGACCCGGCCGGAATTCGCCCGTAGCAACTGCGCGCGGCGAACACCGTTGGTACAAGTAGCGGATGTCAGAAGCGAAGATGAAGCCAGAGCCGGAGGCCAGCGGGAAGATGGAAGTCATCCTCTTGCTGCATTGGGGTGCATTCATCGTCCAGCTGCCCGGTGTAGAACAGCTATCGATTCACGTCGTCGGTGAGGTGCAGCAAAGCGGACGTGGTCGTGTGTCATCACCCGTGGCGGCCATATTTGCGAAGAGGCAGTGCGTCATATCTGAGTCTTGGCGGGTGTGCCCACCCGGTCCATCCGTCTTCTGCCAAGCCCTCCTGGAACGATTGACCTCGAAGTGGTGCCCGCAGGTCGTAGAGGATGTGACCACCTCGATGTTTGCCGGCGGCCCCTACGGGATGGGGCACAGTCCGGTTCGCCCGCAGCTCATCCAGTAAGCGAACCTACTCGCTTCTCGCCCGCTGTGAATGAGCGATAGCTCATCGACCAACGGTAGCCCGTTTCGACTGCACGCCCACTCCGGGGATTTGGGCAGCCGGCCTTCAAACCTACACTGCGCCCGGGCGTGGCTTGCTGCGCCCCCCGCTTTTCCTCCCTGAGCGGGGGCCTGCCGTGATGACAGCGAACAGGCTTTCAACCCCGACCCCTACCGGTCGGGGTTTTTCTTGGCGTGTCCGAACGTCCTCGCAAGCAACTGAAGAAACCTCGTCGAGACGCTGACCTTCTCGGCCACAGCGGCGCCGCATGAACAGTCCGACTGAGCTGCTGTGTCTTCCGGCGCCGCCATCGTGACTTGACCTTCGAGCGTCATGCGACGAACCAGTTCCTTCGGAGCGTGGTGCCCCTCACGATTCGCGCGGGCCGCTGCGGCTTGGGCCGCCGTGATGAGCGCCTCCTGCTCTGGTGTTGGCTTGAACGAGTCAGGCATCGCTGACCGTCTCCCTGGGAGGGCGTCCGAAGCTTCGCTGTTCAATGGCCATGGCTGCGTGCATCACGGCGCGCTTCCGCCGTACTGCCCGCGAAGAGCGGCACGAGCGGATTGCTGTAGACCCTTGTGGAGGCCAACACCAGGCACGCATAGGACTGCTGGCCATCCGCGCAGTACTGCCCGAGTGCCCCGCGCATCTCAAAGATACGCGCCACGCGGGGTGCATGTTGCGGGTGCGCTGAGCGCCTGTTCCGGCTGGTAGCCTATGCCTTGTCATGTGACCTGGCCGGCGTAGACGACGACGTTGAACCTTCCGGTCACAACGCACGCGTACCGTTCACCTTCGGCAACGCGGTCCAGCGAGGAGATGCCGGGAGTCTTGTCTGTGATGGTCAACATGGTTCCGTCATCGCTCATGAAGTGGGCGAGGCCGAGTTGCGGCCAGACCTCAAACACCTCCGCCTCGAGGACCCTAGCGCTCGCGCCGGGTGTCAATCGCATGTCTGCCGCGCGCCTACCGCCCGGCGCGGCGCTGAGCAGTTCGGCCAGTTGCTCTTCGCTGAGCACGCGCTCGGCCGCGGTGGCCAGAAGTCCGTTCACCCCAGCTGCAGCCCTGGCGAAGGCGTCGAGGGATGGCGCATCGCTGCGCATCAGCCGCATAAGCTCTCGAGGCGTAGGTGCCCGGCCTTCAGCGTCCTCCACCAGCTCGTCGATGAGCGCGTTTGGGTCGGTCAAGTCAATGAGCTCGGCCTCCGGAAAACCGCGTAACACTGCCGAGATGCATTCGGTTATCGCAGAGTCGTGTGTATCAGCAGTCTGCTCAAACTCAAGCAGCACTATGTGTCTTGGAGCCCTAAAGACCGTCGTGCTCTTGCAGGAGCCCCCGCCCAGCAGCCCCATCACACCCTCGCGCGTCACTGGCAGGTTTATGGCCGCGGCCAGCCTGATACGGAACGCTGAGACGTCCATCTCGATTCCCTCAGCGCTCTTACAGCCCGGCGGGTGCATGGCCACAGACTGCTTCCGCAGCCATGCGCCGGACGAGTTCAGGCAGCGCGTGATGACCGGACTGATTTACTAGGTCGGCAGGAGCCTTCGCGTCTTCGATGAGTCGCAACTGCTGTGCATCCGGACGAAACTTTGTGGCCATTCCAGCTCCCGCGTTAGTGCCACGGCTCCGAGTGCGAGTACGGGCGGTGTTGCGTGGTACTCATGGCTTGCACTCCGTCAGCGCTTCCTCGAGCTTGCGAAGCGTTCCCGACGAAGTCAGGCCCTTCGCCGGATTGCACTGAACCAGATGGCGCCTGACCTGCGGGTCTTCTGGCCAACCCCGGGCGTCATCGCTCAGCGTTACCCAGTGCGTGACGTCGTGCTTCTTGATGTAGCGCGTGATGACGCCGAAGCTGGTGTTTACCACTCTGATGTCGAACAAGCTGACGTTCCGGACGACGTCCTCGGTAGCGCCAGCTATCCGCTCCTGGAGCCATTCCGGAGTGAGGCCTTTGACTACATCGAAGCCGTAGGTCAGCGTGGCAGTCGACCGCAGAACGACCGAAAGGTTCCAACGTTGAGCAATCGGCTGGAGCTGGTCGGCCCACACGAACGGCTGCGGACCTACGTGCTGTAGACCGTGAAAGAACCGGTACTGGGTCGACGTCGGATGGCAGACGCCGCCCAAGTTGAGGAACAAAATCGGGGCCATGCCATGAGACGCCTATACGTCCGCGCCGGCTGTCGGGTAGACGCGGCGATAGGGCTCGAACGCGCCATCGTGGGTCGACGGCGTGCACGTGAGAACGACGCTTGGCGTCCCCGAGAACCTCAACATGTAGGTTTTCGACATGGTCGATTCGAACGCCTCCTCAACGAGGCCGTACATGGCCGCGTCGGCCGATTGGTTTAGCGGGGAAAGAAATGCTGAGAGAGTGGCAGCCCGGCCATCGATAAAACGGATAGCAGCTTGGAGGTCTACGAAAGCGCGCCGTTGAGGCTTTTGCGACGGCTTAAACAAGCCGCGAATGTCGACAAGGAAGAGGTGGTGGTGGTGGTCGAGGTCAATGCCTTCTTCGGGCATGCTCGACTGAAGGGTGTCCATCGGCGGTTCCTCTCAATCGGTAGGTTCGTGGCAATGAAATGGAGCGGCTGAAGGCCTCAGACGTCACCATGCCAGCCGGAAGTTAGAGTAATGAATGTGACGTATATGGAGTATACGTTTATGGCGTAGACATGTGTGCTGTAGACGTTTCAGTCACAACCGACCAACCTTGGCGGATGGAAGATTTTGATGACGAGCTATACCAAGCGCGCATGCTGCTGGCAGCAAATGTTCAGCGGCTTCGGCAGGAGAGGAATTTCTCCCAGGAGGGGCTGGCCGCCCACGCCGGCATCCATCGAACCTTCGTGTCTCACATGGAACGCGGCGCGCGCAACCTGACGCTCGACAACCTCACGCGGATATCGCTCGCGCTGGAGGTGCCGATGTACGAACTGTTCATGCCCCTCTAACGCAGTGACGGCTGGTTGACTGGCAATATGTTCACGCAGGCGGATTTCCCGGAAGGTGCTGGTTTCTAATACAGTGGCGGCGTCCGCACGATGGGCTTTCCTTGTCCGCAGCGCTCATTGGGATAACTCTTTTCGCAGAGAATTTTGGCTGCTCTCAGTTCACTGGTTCCGGCTGTTTAATAGTGCAGCACTGATAATTTTGCGTGCTTGGCTTTGGTTTAGCCTCGATGGGGTATTTTAGGTCGCACCAGCTTGATGCCAGCATAAGCAGGCTTCTTCGTCACGTGCGTCGACCTCGCCGCAATCCCACCGAAGCAGCGAGTGCGCTTAGGCTTCTCACACAGGCTGGGCTGAGACCCGTGTTTCACGCGTCAAGGGGCGCTCGGAAAGCTGCTGCCTCTAAAAGTCTATTAGTAACCAGCACCGCTATTTGCAGACGTCAGCACATGAATATGGTGATTGCAGCTTCACATTTTCATCTGGCAATGCGAGCGGTAAATTAACGTCATCAACTGCTACTTGACGAACCCAGCATGTGAATATAGCCATGGCAACGTGATATTTACACCATGTGGTTATGTGAGCTAGCAGCTGCACATGTCATTGGCCGTACATTAGTATTGCAATACATATGCTGTTGACGTAAATGAGCTGGTGAGCAACATACCCAGCTACTTGTATGTCGAACCCAGTTATAAGAATTCAGCAGGTGTGAATCTCTATGCCAACATGCGAGGAAGGTGCAACGGACGCTGGATGGTCCCTACAGCAGGTGTAGTGCGCAAGGACAGGCATCCGTATTTAGGCGGTGCTCCAAAGCTAGGGTCCTGAACGCTGCGTGGCCCGCGGCTACAGCGTCTCAGCTAGCTCGTCCAGCTGACCTGAGCGTGAATTTGTGCAGCGCAGCATTTCTTAAGGGCGCCACCTGGCCCGCCGAAGCTGGGCGTTCATTCATTGGTCATAGCGCTATGCCGCATGTCGCACCCTTGAAACCTAGGATTCATGCGGGGTGTAGCCCAGTTCCGGTCAATGCAGGGTGTGCGCTATGCTGGAAAGTCTCCGCACGCCGAGGAAGATGTCGGCGCTGCGCTGGTAGAGCTGGCAGGACAGCTTGCCCTCGGCGACATAGAACTGGAAGAAGGCGTGGCAGGGCATCAGGGCCATCTTGCCCAGATCGGCCACATTCCAGGCGCTGACGATGATGCGGCGCGAATCGGGATTGCTCTTGAGGGTCTTCACGACCTCGGCGATCTGGTCGATATGGCCGCCGTCCGGCGTCGGCCAGCTGCGCCACTGCACGCCGTAGACCGGGCCCAGGTCACCGTCCTCGCGGGCCCATTCGTCCCAGATCGTGCAGCCGCGTTCCTGCAGCCATTTGACGTTGGAGTCGCCGCGCAGAAACCACAGCAGCTCCAGGATGATGGACTTCAGATGCACCTTCTTGCTCGTCACCAGCGGGAAGCCCTGGCTCAGATCGAAGCGCATCTGGTGGCCGAACACGCTGCGCGTGCCGGTGCCGGTGCGGTCGGTCTTGTGCACGCCATGCTCGTGGACATGGCGCATGAAGTCTTCGAACTGGGAGCTGTTGGACGTGGTCATGCCGGCATTCTAGTGACCCGCCGATGCCGGAACTCTCAGCACTCGACGATGTTGACCGCCAGGCCGCCGCGCGCCGTTTCCTTGTACTTGGTCATCATGTCGGCGCCGGTGTCGCGCATGGTCTTGATGACCTTGTCGAGGCTGACGAAATGGGTGCCGTCGCCGCGCAGCGCCATGCGGGCCGCATTGATGGCCTTGACCGAGGCGATCGCGTTGCGCTCGATGCAGGGGATCTGCACCAGGCCGCCGACCGGGTCGCAGGTCAGGCCCAGATGGTGTTCCATGCCGATCTCGGCGGCGTTCTCGACCTGCTCCGGCGTGCCGCCCATCACCTGGCACAGCGCGCCGGCGGCCATCGAGCAGGCCACGCCGACCTCGCCCTGGCAGCCGACCTCGGCGCCCGAGATCGAGGCGTTTTCCTTGTAGAGGATGCCGATGGCTGCGGCCGTCAGCAGGAAGTCGACGATGCCGTCCTCGCTGGCGTGGTGGACGAAGCGGGCGTAGTAATGCAGCACCGCCGGCACGATGCCGGCCGCGCCATTGGTCGGCGCGGTGACGACGCGGCCGCCGGCGGCGTTTTCCTCGTTGACGGCCAGCGCGTAGAGATTGACCCAGTCCATCACCTGCAGCGGATCGCGCAGCGCGGCCTCGGGGTTGGCGGTCAGGTCGCGGTGCAGCTGGGCGGCACGGCGCTTGACCTTGAAGCCGCCCGGCAGGATGCCCTCGGTCTTGCAGCCGCGCGTGACACAGTCCTGCATCACCTGCCAGATCTTCAGCAGGCCGGCGCGGGTCTCCTCGTCGCTGCGCCAGTGGCGCTCGTTGCGGCGCATGATCTCGGCGATGCTGATGCCGTGCTGTTTTGTCAGCGCCAGCAGATCATCGCCGCTGTGGAAGGGGTAGGGCAGCACGGTTGCATCGGGTGCGATGACCTTCTGCTTGCTGCCGTCGGCCGCGACCTCGTCGCTGACGACAAAGCCGCCGCCGACCGAGTAGTAGACACGGTTAGCGATCTCGGTGCCCTCGGCATCGAAGGCCAGGCAGCGCATGCCGTTGGCATGGAAGGGCAGCGATTCGCGGCGCTTGAAGATCAGATCCTTGGCCTCGTCAAAGCCTATGGCCTGCTCGCCGATCAGGTTCAGCGCGCCGCCGCGAATGCCGGCCAGCAGCTCGGGGATGGCCTCGATATCGACCGTGTCCGGCTCATGGCCGGCCAGGCCCAGCAGCACGGCCTTGTCGCTGCCATGGCCCTTGCCGGTGGCGCCCAGGCTGCCGTAGAGCACGACCTGGACGCGGGCGCTGCGCTCGAGCAGGCCCTCGTGCTTGAGGCGCAGGCCGAACAGCCGCGCCGCCCGCATCGGGCCGACGGTATGCGAGCTCGATGGCCCGATACCGATCTTGAAGAGGTCAAAAACGGAAACGGCCATCGGGCTCTACCTCGCTCAGGCTTGTTGCTCGTACTCGGACAGCGGCACGCAGCTGCAGAACAGATTGCGGTCGCCGTAGACATTGTCGACCCGGCCCACCGGCACCCAGTACTTCTGGCGGCGCAGCGTGGCGACCGGGTAGGCCGCCTCCTCGCGCGTGTAGCCATGGGTCCAGTCGGCCTTCAGCAGGCTCTCGGCGGTGTGCGGCGCGTTGACCAGCGGGTTGTCCTCGCGCGACCAGCTGCCGGCTTCCACCTTCGCGATCTCGGCGCGGATCGCCAGCATTGCGTCGCAGAAGCGGTCCAGCTCGGCCTTGGACTCGCTCTCGGTCGGTTCCACCATCAAGGTGCCGGCAACCGGGAAGGACAGCGTCGGCGCATGGAAGCCGTAGTCGATCAGGCGCTTGGCCACGTCCTCGGCGGACACGCCCGAGGTCTCCTTGAGCGGGCGCAGATCCAGGATGCACTCATGGGCGACGCCGCCGCCCTTGACGCCGGCGATATTGCCGCTGAAGTGGATGTCGTAGGCATCGGCCAGACGGGCGGCCACATAGTTGGCCGACAGGATGGCGGTCTCGGTCGCGGCGGTCAGGCCGTCGGCGCCCATCATGCGCACATACATCCACGAGATAGGCAGCACGGCCGCATTGCCCAGCGGGGCGGCGGAGACGGCACCGATATTGGTCTCGCTGCCAAGGCCCGCGCTGCGATGCGCCGGCAGGAAGGGCACCAGGTCCTCGACCACGCAGACCGGGCCGACGCCCGGGCCGCCGCCGCCGTGCGGGATGCAGAAGGTCTTGTGCAGGTTCAGGTGCGAAACATCGCCGCCGAACTCGCCGGGTGCGGCGACGCCGACCAGCGCATTCATGTTCGCGCCGTCCACATAGACGCGGCCACCATGGCTCTTGACCAGCGCACAGATCTCCTTGACATGGGTGTCGAACACGCCATAGGTCGAGGGATAGGTGATCATGATCGCGGCCAGGTTCGCGCTGTGCTGTTCGCACTTGGCCTTCAGGTCGGCCAGATCGATATTGCCCTCGGCGTCGCACTTGGTCACGACCACGCTCATGCCTACCATCTGGGCCGAGGCCGGGTTGGTGCCATGGGCCGACTCGGGGATCAGGCAGATCTTGCGGTGGCCTTCGTTGCGCGACTCGTGCCAGGCCTTGATCGCCAAGAGGCCGGCGTACTCGCCCTGCGAGCCGGCATTGGGCTGCAGACTGATGCCGGCATAACCGGTGGCCTGGCACAGCCAGGCGGTCAGCTGCTCGTTGAGCAGCGCATAGCCGGCCAGCTGATCCTGCGGCGCGAAGGGGTGCACGCCCGCGAACTCCGGCCAGGTGATCGGGATCATCTCGCTGGTGGCATTGAGCTTCATCGTGCAGGAGCCCAGCGGGATCATGCTGCGGTCCAGCGCCAGGTCCTTGTCGGCCAGGGCGCGCAAGTAGCGCAGCATCTCGGTTTCCGAGTGGTGGGTGTTGAAGACCGGGTGGGTCAGATAGGCGCTGGTGCGCAGCAGCTCGGCCGGGATCAGCGCGGCAATCCCCTTCTCGGCGGCCTCGAAGTCGGTCGCCCCCGCGCCGAACACCGCCAGGATGGCGGCCAGATCGGCGCGCGTGCTGGTCTCGTCCAGCGAGATCGACAGGCTGGTGGCCGAGGCGCGGCGGAAGTTCATGCCGGCGGCGACGGCGCCGGCCAGCAGCGCGGCTGTCTTGTCCCCGCTCAGGACCTGCAGCGTGTCGAAGGCGCCCGCATTGGCGATCTCATAGCCCAGAGCCTTCAGGCCCTTGGCCAGCAGCGCGGTGTAGCTGGCGACGCGCTGCGCGATGCGCTTGAGGCCATCCGGGCCGTGATAGACCGCATACATGCTGGCGACCACGGCCGGCAACACCTGGGCGGTGCAGATGTTCGAGGTGGCTTTCTCGCGGCGGATGTGCTGCTCGCGGGTCTGCAGCGCCAGGCGGTAGGCCTTGTTGCCATGGGCGTCGATGCTGACGCCGACCAGGCGGCCCGGCAGGCTGCGCTTGAATTCGTCCTTGCAGGCCATATAGGCGGCATGCGGGCCGCCGGCGCCCATGGGCATGCCCAGGCGCTGGGTCGTGCCGATCGCGATGTCGGCGCCTTGCTCGCCGGGGGCTTTCAGCAGGGTCAAGGCCAGCAGGTCGGCCGCAGCGATCAGCAACGCGCCCTGCGCATGCAGTGCGTCGGCGGCCGCCTGCAGGGGGCGGATCTCGCCGTTGACGCCCGGGTACTGCAGCAGCGCGGCAAAGCAGGGGCTCTTGCCGGCCTCGGCGGCCGGGCCGACCTGCACCGTGATGCCCAGCGGCGCGGCGCGGGTCTGGATCACTTCCAGGCTTTGCGGCAGCACATCGTCGGCGACGAAGAAGACCTGGCTCTTGCTCTTGCCCACGCGGGCGGCCAGGGTCATCGCCTCGGCGGCGGCCGTGGCCTCATCGAGCATCGAGGCATTGGCGATGGCCATGCCGGTCAGGTCGGTGACCATGGTCTGAAAGTTGACCAGGGCCTCCATGCGGCCTTGCGAGATCTCGGCCTGGTAGGGCGTGTAGGCGGTGTACCAGGCGGGGTTCTCGAGGATGTTGCGCAGGATGACGCCGGGGGTCAGGGTGCCGTAGTAGCCCTGGCCGATATAGCTCTTCAGCACCCGGTTCCTGGCGGCGACCGCCTTCAGCTCGGCCAGGGCCTGGGCCTCGCTGGCGGCGGCGGGCAGGTCCATGCCCACGGCGCGCTTGATGCTGGCGGGCACGATGGCCTCGATCAGCGCGCGGCGCGAAGCGGCGCCGATCACCGACAGCATGCCGGCCTCGTCGGCCGCATCGGGGCCGATATGGCGGGCGTGGAATTCGGCGGCGTTCTCGAGCTCGCCCAGGGGCTTCAGAGCAGACATCAACATGGCAACAATCCTTGCAATACAACAGCGGGCACCAGGTGCCCGCGTCTTTCAATCACGGCCGAAACAAGTCGCCCGCCGGGCCGCCCCAAGGGCGGCTTGATCCCCTCGGGGGATCACCCGGGGTACACCCCGGGCGAGGGGCTCACAGGCCCTTGACCAGCTCGTCATAGGCCGTGCTGTCCATCAGCGCGTCCAGCTCGGCCGGCTTGCTGAGCTTGACCTTGAAGAACCAGCCGGCCTTCAGCGGGTCGCTATTGGCCAGCGAGGGGTCGTCGCGCAGCGCTTCGTTGACCTCGGTGATCTCACCCGACACAGGCATATAGACATCGGCCGCGGCCTTGACCGACTCGACCACACCGGCCACATCCTTCTCGGCAAAGCTCGCGCCGACGGCGGGCAGGTCGACAAAGACCACATCGCCCAGCGCGTCCTGCGCATGGACCGTGATGCCCACGGTGGCCGTGCCGTCGGCTTCGATCTGGACCCACTCGTGGTCGGCGGTGTACTTGATAGTGCTCATGGGGTGCTCCGTGAAGTAGGGGTGCGACTGATCAGCCGCGGTAGTAACCGTTGGGGGTGAAAGGGGTGGGGCTGACGGTCATCGGTGTGCGCTTGTCGCGCACGATGGCCCAGACCTGGGTGCCCTGGGCCGCATGGCTGCTGTTCAGATAGGCCAGGGCCACCGGCTTATTGACCGTCGGGCCCAGGGTGCCGCTGGTGACGACGCCGATCTCGACGCCGGCCTCATCCACCAGCTTGGCGCCTTCGCGCACCGGCATGCGCTCGCTGCCGACCAGGCCGACGCGCTTGCGTGCGGCGCCGCCGGCCAGCTGCGCGTCGATCACGGCCGCGCCCGGATAGCCGCCGGCGCGCGCACCGCCGGCACGGCGCACCTTCTGGATCGCCCAGGTCAGCGAGGCCTCGACCGGCGTGGTGCCGGTATCGATGTCATGACCATACAGGCACAGGCCGGCCTCCAGGCGCAGCGAGTCGCGCGCGCCCAGGCCGATGGGCTTGACCTCGGGCTGGGCCAGCAGCTTGCGCGCCAGGGCCTCGGCCTGCGCGCCGGCCACCGAGATCTCGAAGCCGTCCTCGCCGGTGTAGCCGGAGCGGGTCAGGAAGGTCGGGATGCCGTCGAGCTCGAAGAAGCCGCCGGTCATGAAGGTCAGCTTGGCGACTTCGGGATTCAGGCGCGCGAGCGCGGTCACGGCCTGCGGGCCCTGCAGCGCCAGCAGCGCCTGCTCGGGCATGGGGATGACCTCGCACTTGGTACCGATGGTGGCTTGCAGATGGGCGATGTCCTGCACCTTGCAGCCCGCATTGACGACGACGAACAGATCATCGGGGCGGCGGCAGATCATCAGGTCGTCGAGGATGCCGCCCTGCTCGTTGGTGAAGAGCGCATAGCGCTGCTTGAACACACCCAGGTCGATCACGTCGACCGGCACGAGGGTTTCGAGCGCGGCGGCGGCGCCGGCGCCGACCAGGCGCAGTTGGCCCATATGCGAGACATCGAACAGGCCGGCCGCGGCGCGGGTGTGCTTGTGCTCGGCCATCACGCCCGACGGGTACTGCACCGGCATGTCATAGCCGCCGAAGGGCACCATCTTGGCGCCGAGTTCGAGATGCAGGGCGTGCAGGGGGGTCTTGAGGAGAGCGTCGGCGGACATCTGGAAAACTCCGAGGGCATTCAAACAGCCCACGCCCATCGGGGGCGCGGGGGGATGCCCTCGCTGTCCGGCTTACCTGAGAGATTGACCGCTGACGGTTCGCCAACAGCTTGCCCCTTCGGTGGACGGACTCGGGGCCCGCCTCTCTCCAGTGAGGAACGCCCGGTTCTGGGCGTTTTGTCAGTCCTTTTGCCTGAGCGTTCGCAGCTTGGGATCACCATCGCCACTGCGCCTTCGGCGGCTTCCGCTAGGAAGCTCTCTCCTGACCGGCGGGATTGTAGCCATGGTTTGGCGTGCCAAGAGCCACAGCCGTGGGAAAACACACCGGCCCGCAAGATCTGCAGGGGTGGCGCGCCGCCGGCCAGCCCGATTCAGCCCGCCTTCATCTGGGGTCCAGGAAGTCTTCAGCGTAGGGGCCGACACTGCATGGAATCCGCAACACCTGACCCCAACAGCCGGACTCCCGACATGCCCTATTTTCTGACTCTTGCCCTGTTGCTGGCGTTGGTCCAGCCAGCCAGAGCCGCCGAAAACGCCAAGCTGCCGGCCGCGGAACTGTTCTCGATGGCGGCCGCGCTGGACAAGCTGCCCGCCGACCAGCGCGACGCCTTCGGCCTGCGCCACCGCATCTGGTCCAAGCAGGCCGGCAAGCCGCTGTCGGTCTGGTATGAAGACCAGGGCCAAAAGATCGAAATCCCGCTGCGCGCCGATGGCAGCTTTGATCGCCCCGCCGCGCTGGCCCGTCCGGGCTTCAATCCCATGCTGATGGCCAACCAGCCCGAGGCCGGCGTTGAACTCAGCATCGACCTGCTGGCCCAAGTGGCTGACAGCAGGGAGCTGCATTACGCCGATCTGATGCGTTCGGTGACGCAGATGAATGCCTTCATCAAAAGCCAGGCCGGCTTGATGAGTCTGTTCGCCCCGACGGTCCACAGCCTGCACTTCCGTTGCCAGCCCCAGGCCGAGTGCGCGCTGACCGCCCACCTGCCCGAGGGGCCCAAGACCTATATGCCGGACGCCAGCGGCCGCATCACGCTCAAGCTCAGCAAGGCGTTGATGAAGGCCAACCCCCGTCTGAGCGGCAAGACCCCTTTTGCCGAGATCGTCGGCGATATGGAATGAGCTGCGCCGTCGATCGTTTTCCCTCCGCTTTACTCACTTGAAAGCCCGATGCATCCATGAATACCAACACCCGTCATTGCAACTTCCGCGCTTCGCTGCTGACCCTGGCCCTGCTGAGCCTGATCGGCGCGGCCCAGGCCCAGGCCAAGGATCAGGCGCAGCCCGAGGGCAACACCCTGATGCTGGGCCTGGGGCTGGGCTTCGGCGCCAAGTACGCCGGCTCCAAGAAGATCGAAGGTGGCGTCATGCCGGGGATCGACTACAGCATGAGCAACGGTTTCTATGCCAGCACCCTGCGCGGCATCGGCTGGGGCGGCCAGAGCGGCCCGTTCGGCTATAGCGCCGGCCTCGGCCTGCGCGGCGGCCGCGAAGACCGCGACAAGAAGAAGGGCCTGGGCGGCGGCGGCGCCAATGAGTTGCTGGGCATGGGCGAGATCAAGACCACCGCCACCCTCAATCTGGGGGTCAGCTACAACCTGATGGATGCCGTCGAACTCAGCGCTGGCGTGGAGTTGCCGCTGAGCAAGGGCAAGAAGAACGCCAAGCTCGGTGACAAGGCGCTCCAGCATGGCACGGTCTTCAGGCTGGGCGCGAGCGCCGGCATCTGGGGCAATGACAGCAGCGATGTTTCGATCGAGCTGGGAGCGACGGCCGGTGACAAGAAGTACATGCAGACCTTCTTCGGTGTCACCCCCGAGCAGGCGGCGGCCACCAAGTTCAAGGCCTATGCGCCCAAGGCCGGCTTCCATTCGGTCGAGGCCAGCATCAACTGGAACTACAAGATCGACAAGAAGTGGGGCGTCGTGACCTCGCTGGGCGTGAATCATCTTCTGGGTGATGCCGGCAAGAGCCCGATCGTGCAGCGCAAGAGCACCCCTACCGGCATGGTGATGCTGACCTATCTGTACTGACCTCCGCGCCCCGGCTTAAGCCTGGCCTAAGTCTGGCCAGGCGGGGCTGTGGACAATACCGGCATGCGTTTATTACTGGTGGAAGACGATCAGATGATTGGCGAGCAGCTGCTGGACCTGCTGCGCGCCGAGGGCTATGCGGTCGACTGGGTGCGCGACGGCGAGCAGGCCGACACCGCGCTGCAGGCCCAGGACTACGACCTGCTGCTGCTCGATCTGGGCCTGCCGCGGCGCGACGGCATGAGCGTGCTGCGCGCCTTGCGCGCGCGCAAGCAGCGCCAGCCGGTGCTGATCGCCACCGCCCGCGATGCGCTGGCGCAGCGGGTCGAAGGGCTGGACGCCGGCGCCGACGACTATGTGCTCAAGCCCTTCGAGCTTGACGAGCTGCTGGCCCGCATCCGCGCGCTGCTGCGCCGCGCCAGCGGCCGCGCCGAGCCGGTCTACGAGCATCTGGGCGTCAGCCTGAATCCCGCCACCCATGAGGCCACGGTCGGCGGCCAGCCGGTCACGCTGTCGGCGCGCGAATGGGCCGTGCTGGAACCGCTGCTGGCACGGCCGGGCCTGGTGCTGTCGCGCCAGCAGCTGGAGGAGAAGCTCTACAGCTGGAAGGACGAGGTCACGAGCAATGCGGTCGAGGTCTATATCCACGGCCTGCGCAAGAAGCTCGGGCCCGGCCTGATCCAGAATGTGCGCGGCCTCGGTTATATGGTGCCCAAGCAATGATGACGGCAAGACCTGCCCCCTCGCTGCGGCGCCGGCTGATGCTGTTCCTGCTGGGCGCGGTCAGCCTGGCGGCGTTGCTGCAGGCCTGGAGCGCCTACCGCACGGCCTTGCAGGAGGCCGATGCGATCTTTGACTACCAGATGCAGCAGATGGCGCTGTCCATCGGCGGCGCGGCGCCGCCGCGCCATCTGCCCGAGGAGCTGGAGCTGATCATCCAGGCCTGGACCGACGACGGTCTGCAGCTGTTCGCGCCGGCGCCGCGGGCGCGGCTGCCGCAGCGCGCGGTGCTGGGCTTCACCACTGTCGAGTCGGAGGGCAAGCAGTACCGCGTGCTGTCGATGCAGACCGGCGGCCGGGTGGTGCAGGTGGCCCAGGAACTGGCGGTGCGTCAGCGCCTGGCCGGGCGGCTGGCCTGGCGTACGATCACGCCGATCGCCATCGTGCTGCCGCTGCTGATGGCGGTGGTGGGCTGGGTGGTGAGCCGCTCGCTGGCGCCGGTCGAGCGGGTGCGTAAGCAGCTGGCGGCGCGGGCGGCCGAGGATTTGTCGCCGGTGGGCGAGGGCGGCCTGCCGGCCGAGATCCAGCCCATGGTGCAGGAGCTGAACTCGCTGCTGGCGCGCATGCGCCAGGCCTTCGACGCGCAGCAGCATTTCGTTGCCGACGCCGCCCATGAGCTGCGCTCGCCGCTGACCGCGCTGAAGCTGCAGCTGCAGGCCCTGCAGCGCAGCGGCGGCGAGCCCGAGCGCGCGCTGATCCAGCAGCGCCTGGGCGCCGGCATCGAGCGGGCCGGCCATCTGGTCGAGCAGCTGCTGCTGCTGGCGCGCCAGCAGGCGGCGGGCAGCATCGAGAGGCGGCCGGTCGCGCTGGAGCCGCTGACCCGCCAGCTGATGGGCGAGCTGGCCGCCAGCGCGCAGCTGCGGCAGATCGACCTGGGCCTGCTGCGGGCCGACGCGGTCAGCGTTCCCGGCCAGGCCGATGCGCTGGCCGTGCTGCTGCGCAATCTGCTGGACAACGCGCTCAAGTACACGCCCGAGGGCGGGCGGGTCGATGTACTGCTGCTGGACGAGGGCGGCACGGCGCGGCTGCGCATCGAGGACAGCGGCCCCGGCATCGCGCCCGAGGAGCGCGAGCGCGTGTTCGATCGTTTCTATCGCAGCAGCGAGCAGCAGGCCCAGGCCAGCGGCTCCGGCCTGGGCCTGGCCATCGTCAAGTCGATTGCCGAACGCCACGGCGCCCGGCTCGCGCTGGAGCGCTCGGAGGCGCTCGGCGGGCTGCGGGTGGATGTGCTGTTCGACAAGAGCGCGCCTTAAGTGCCACCTAAGTCTTGCTTGCCATAGTGAGCCCATCGACGCTCACTTTTTAGCAGGAGGCTTTATGGCAGCAGCAGAAACAATGATCCCGGCCAAGCGTTTGGTCTGGGCCCTGGCGACCGCCGGACTGATAGGCGTTGGCGGCGGCGCGATCGGCGCGGCGGCCTTGCAGAAAACGGCCACGCCGCCGGCCGCCAGCGCCCAGCCCGGCCAGCCCGCGCCGGCGGCACCTGTCCAGGCGCTGCCGCCCAGCACAGCGCCTGCTCCATCGCCCGCTGCAGCCACGGTGCTGCCCGACTTTGCCCAGATCACCCAGCAAAACGGTGCGGCCGTGGTCAATATCAGCGTTACCGGCAGCGTCAAGACCAGTCGCGCCGCGCCGCAGCTGGATCCCGATGATCCCTTCTACCAGTTCTTCCGCCGTTTCCAGGTGCCGGGCCAACCGGGCCAGGCCCGCGAGATGCCCACGCGTGGCCAGGGCTCGGGTTTCATCGTCAGCGCCGACGGCCTGATACTGACCAATGCCCATGTGGTGCGCGACGCCCAGGAGGTGATGGTCAAGCTGACCGACCGGCGCGAGTTCCCGGCCAAGGTGCTGGGCAGCGACCCCAAGACCGATGTGGCGGTGCTGAAAATCGAGGCCAAGAACCTGCCGGCGCTGAAATTGGGCAGCAGCAAGGACCTGCGCGTCGGCGAATGGGTGCTGGCGATAGGCTCGCCCTTCGGTTTCGAGAACAGCGTCAGCGCCGGTGTCGTCAGCGCCAAGGGCCGGGCCCTGCCCGACGAGACCTTTGTGCCCTTCATCCAGACCGATGTGGCGGTCAACCCCGGCAACTCGGGCGGCCCGCTGTTCAACGCCCGCGGTGAGGTGGTCGGCATCAACTCGCAGATCTACAGCCAGTCGGGCGGCTACCAGGGCATCTCGTTCGCGATCCCTATCGAGGTGGCGACCCGGGTGCAGCAGCAGATCCAGGGCGGCGGCAAGGCTCGCCATGCGCGCCTGGGCGTGACCATCCAGGATGTGAACCAGAGCTTTGCCGACTCCTTCAAGCTGGAGCGCCCGGCCGGCGCGCTGGTGGCCGGGGTCGAGGCCGGTGGCCCGGCGGCCCAGGCCGGACTGCGCTCCGGCGATGTGGTGCTGAAGTTCAACGATCAGCCCATCGTCGCCTCCAGCGATCTGCCAGCCCTGCTGGGCCAGGCCACGCCGGGCGAGACCGCCACGCTGGAAATCTGGCGCCAGGGCAAGCGTGAGCAGCTCAAGGCCAAGCTCGGCGAAGCCGGCGAGCCGCAGCAGGCCAAGGCCAAGGCCGAGGACGAGCAGGCCACGCCGGCCGGCAAGCTGGGGCTGGCGCTGCGGCCGCTGCAGCAGGGCGAGCGCCGCGGTGCCGAGGGCGGCCTGGTGGTGCAGGACGCCGGCGGCGCTGCGGCCCGCGCCGGCGTGCGGCCCGGCGATGTGCTGCTGGCAATCAACGGCACGCCGGTCAGCTCGGTCGAGCAGGTGCGCGAGGTGGTGGCCGCGGCCGATAAATCGGTGGCCCTGCTGGTGCAGCGCGGCTCGGAAAAGATCTTCGTGCCGGTGCGCATCGGCTGATTCCTGGTGCCCATGGGCGGCTTTGTGTGAACAAAGTCGCGCAGCGAAGCCCGCTTCGGCGGGTTTCGCTTTTTTTGCTTCAGCGATTTAAGTCCGCCGGCACGGCTGCCGCCTTGTACCGGTGAGGGCAGAAGTTCCTGCCCGCCAACGAAGACACAACCCTTCTTCTGGAGTGAAAACATCATGTTGAGCCTGCACACCAACGCCGCCGCCCTGTCCACCCAAAGCTCGCTGGGCAGCACCCAACGTGCCCTGACCACCTCGATGAGCCGTCTGGGTACCGGCCTGCGCGTCAACTCCGCGATGGACGATGCCGCCGGCCTGCAGATCGCCACCCGCCTGAACGCCCAGACCCGCGGCATGGCCGTGGCCCAGCGCAACACGCAAAACGGCATCTCGATGCTGCAGACCGCCGAAGGCGCTCTGAATGAAGTCAGCAACATCGTGCTGCGCATGAAGGACCTGGCCACGGAAGCCTCCAACGCCACCTCCAACGCCGACGACAAGACCGCGATGGACAAGGAGTTCCAGGCCCTGAGCGCCGAGCTGAACAACATCATGTCCAACACCAAGTTCGGTGGTCAGGCTCTGTTCAGCGGCGCCGGTGCGACGCTGGCCGCAGCCGCCTCCTTCCAGATCGGTTCGGACGCTGCCGAGGTCTATGCCTTCAACTCGTCGGCCTCGCTGTCCGCTGCGACCGGCGCGCAAGCCACGCTGACCGGCGGCAATGTGTCGACCGCCGGCACCGCCACGACGGCCATCACCAATGCCAACACGATGCTGGACAAGATCGGTGCACTGCGCGCCGAGCTGGGCGCCGGTGCCAACCGCCTGGACCACGTCTACAACAACTTGCAGAACATGAAGACCAATGTGTCGCAAGCCAAGGGCCGCATCATGGACGTCGACTACGCGACGGAGACCTCCAACATGACGACCAAGCAGATGCTGATGCAGGCCTCGTCGTCGATGCTCAAGCAGAGCAACGGCATGTCCGGCATGGTCATGTCGCTGCTGCAGTAATTGCCGCAGTTGCCGTGACGGCGGCGGTCCGCGCACCGCCGCATCGAAAGCCAGGCTTGCGCCTGGCTTTTTTTATGGGGTCGGCGTGACAAGCCGCACGTCGGCAGGGCCTGCCTCGGCCGGCGTCGGTCCGGACCTTTCTAGAATTTCGCGTCAACAACGCGCAGGACGGGATCGCATGAGCAGTTTCCAGCAGACCCTCAGGGCAAAGCAGTACCGTGAGGCCGGCCACCGCGCGATGACGCGCCAGCAGTGGAGCGATGCCGCGCGCGAGTTCGGGCGCGCCCTGCACCAGCTGCCCAAGGACAGCCAGCTCTGGCTGTCGATGGTGCAGGCCCAGATGGCGATGAACGATCTGGCCGGCGCCCAGCAAAGCGCCGAACGCCTGGTTGAGCTCGAGCCCCACAGCCTGGCCGCGGTCAAGCTGCTGGCCGAATGCCTGCGCAAGCGCGGCCGCAGCGACGAGCTGCTGGCGGTCTGCGCCCGCTTGCCCGCCCAGGTGCCGCGCGACGAGGAGCTGCTGATGATGCAGGCCGAGGCGCTGCTTTTCACGCCGCGCATGGCCGAGGCGGTGCCGCTGCTGACCCAGGCCCTGCAGCTCAATATCAAGAACAGCCTGGCCCACTTCCAGTTGGGCCTGGTGCTCAAGGACCTGAACATGGCCAGCCAGGCCGCCGTCTGTTTCGAGACCGCGGTGCTGACGGCCCAGAACGTGCGACCCGATGTGCGGGCGCTGGCGCTGTCGCGCCTGGTGTTCCAGCTCGCCCTGATCTGCGACTGGCCCCAGCTGCAGCGCCACAAGAACACCATGCTCGACGAGCTGTCCCAGGGCAGCGATGCGGCGGTGCTGGAGATTGCCCCGTTCACGCTGCTGGCGCTGGAGAGCAGCGCGCAGCAACAGCTGCGGGTCGGGCAGCTGCGCTGCGCCGCGCTGGGCCGCTCGATCGAGCCGCTGGCGCCGCGCGGCGCGCGCCGGCCGGGGCGGCTGCGCATCGGCTATTTGTCGTCCGACTTCTTCATGCATGCGACGGCCATCCTGATGACCGAGCTGCTGGAGCTGCGTGATCGCGAGCGCTTCGAGATCTTTCTGTACTGCCACAGCCCCGAGGACGGCTCGCCCGAGCAGCTGCGCCTGCGCGCCGCGGCCGACCATTTCCGCAGCGTCAAGAGCCTGGCCGATGTCGAGGTCGCGCGCCTGATGCGCGAGGACGATATCGACATCGTCATTGACCTGAAGGGCCACACGCACAACAGCCGCATGCACATCCTGGGCTACCGCCCGGCGCCGGTGCAGGTCAGCTACCTGGGCTATCCGGGCTCGACCGGCGCGGCCTTCATCGACTATGTGGTCGGCGATGCGGCCGTCACGCCACTGGCTCATGCGCCGAACTACAGCGAGCGCATCGCCCAGATGCCGCACAGCTACCAGCCCAACGACAGCCGCCGGGCGCTGCCGAACAAGCCGCCGCGCGCGCTGCTGGGCCTGCCCGAGGATGCGCTGGTGCTGAGCTGCTTCAACCAGAGCTACAAGATCACCGCCGAGATGGCCGATCTGTGGGCCCAGATCCTGAAGTCCGTGCCCCAGGCCGTGCTGTGGCTGCTGGCCTGGAACGAGGCCGCCCAGCGCAATCTGAGCAAGGAGATGGCCGCGCGCGGCATCGATGCGAGCCGCCTGCTGTTCTCGCCGCTGATCGGCAGCAATGACAATCTGGCCCGGCTGCAATGTGCCGACCTGGTGCTCGACACCTGGCCTTGCAATGCGCACACCACGGCCAGCGAGGCCTTGTGGGCCGGCGTGCCGGTACTGACCGTGCCGGGCGAGACCTTTGCCTCCCGCGTCGCCGCCAGCCTGGTGCAGGCCTGCGAGCTGCCGGCCTTTGTCTGCGCCAGCCCGCAAGCCTATGTCGACAAGGCGGTGAGCCTGCTGACCGGGCTGGACGAGCTGCGCGCCGCCCAGGCCCATCTGCGCGAGCAGCGCATGCAATTGCCGCTGTTCGACAGCCGCCGCTACACCCGCGACTTCGAGGCCTTGCTGCTGCGCATGTGGGAGCGCCACGAGGCCGGGCTGGCGCCCGCGCCGCTGAGCGCCGCCTGAATCGGGTCGGGGCCGCCAAGCCCCGACCGTCGCTTCCTCAGGCCATCGCCGCTGTGCCCAGCAGCGCTTCGAGCTGGCGGCGGAACTGCGGCCAGGAGAATTGCGCGTCGTAGTAGGCGCGCGCCTGTTGCGCCAGCGCTGCGGCCGCGCTGCCGCGCTCACCCAGCAACGCGGCCAGCTGCTCGGCGCTGGCCCAGCCCAGCTCGCGCTCGGCATAGACGCTGAAGTTCTCGACCAGGGAGCCGGCCTCCATGCCCGAGAAGAACAGCACCGGCAGGCCGGCGCCCTGGGCCTCGATCGCCGCGCGTCCGCCGCCCACCGGCGCCGAGCCGATGTAGAAGGCGGCGTCCGGCAGCGCCCGCAGGGCCTCCCACAGCGACGGCACCAGACCCAGCGGCACGAAGCGGGACGGATCGATGCGCTGCGCACGCAGCTGGCTGCGCACAAAGGCAATCCAGCTGTCGTCCAGCGGGCCGATGAAGTAGAACTCGCCGTCGACCGCGCTCAGCGCGGCGGCGACGATCTTGTGCAGCGCGAACTCGCCGGTCTGCACGAACTTGCCCGGCCGCCCCGAGGTGACCACCGAGCGGCGCTGGCCGGCGGCGGGCAGCGGGCGGCAGCCCTGGTCGGCGACATAGAGCGGCAGCAGATGGACCGGCTGCTCCAACTGGCCGCCGCAGGTCTGGGCCAGCATCTCGGACAGGTCGGCATGGGCCACGCCGGCCAGCGTGCAGCCCAGGCTGGGGTTGTGGTCGCAGTGGTGGATCAGGGTCTTGCCGGCGCTGGGATGCCACAGCGTGCCGACAAAGGCGACCGGGTCCTGGTGATGCTGCAGATAGACGATCTGGGCCAGCGGCAGGCCGGCGGCGATGCGGGCCAGCGCGCGGCTCTTGTCCCAGAGTGTGGGCTCGGACAGGCAGATCACCTCGATGCCCTCGAAGCGCTCGCGTATCCAGCGCATCTTGGGTCCGTCGTTCTGGTAGGTCGAGAACAGATCGGTCAGCACGATGACCGGCCGCTCGACCGCGCGGGCGATATCTTCCAGCACCTTGGTATGGCCGCCGACCTGGAACAGCTCGGTCGCGACGATCAGCGTCACATCGGCCGGCTCGGCGCGCGGTGATGCGGCGCCGGGCTTGGTGCCCAGCGCGCGCGTCAGGCGCTCGATCTGGCGGTCGAAGTCGGGGTAGTAGAGCCCATGGTGGGCCACGCCGGGCAGACAGAAATGCTGGTGCACGGCCAGCGCGATGATGTTCAGCGCCTCGTCGTGGCGGCCGGCGTCGATCTGGCGGCCGGCCTTGTCGGCGGCATCGTCCAGGTACTGGAACAGCGGAGCCGGCTTGCGACCCGGGCGGTTCGGCAGGAGCGGGGCCGCACCGGCCGGCGCCGCGCCAAAACCCAGCGCCAGGTCCTGGGCGGTCTGGCCGATGGCGCCCTGGCTGTGCACCTGCCACAAGCCGGCCGCGAAGCCCAGCGCATCGGCATACTGCTCGACCGGGTCGGTCTGCCTGAAGCGCTCGAGCTGGGCGTAAAGCCTGGCGTAAAAGGCCGGCGTGCCGAACTCCTGGCCGAACAGGCGCTCGAGGTCCTGCTCATCGAACCAGCCGATGCAGTCCTCATAGGCGGCCGGCGGCTGGCTTGCCGCACGCCGCTCGGACAGTACCGGCGTGCCCAGCGACTGGCACAGAAAGGCCCGCACCTGCTCGAAGCGGGCGCTCTCGTAGAAGGGCACATTGACGACGGCCTTGGCCTCGCGGATCAGCGCGTCGCGCTCGGCGCCGTAGAGCGGGAAGGGTGCCACCATCACCCGGCGGCCGCAGGCCTCGATGCGCTTGAGCAAGCCGGCGCGGCGCTCGTTCATGCTGCCGAAGAACAGCAGATCGATGGGCCGCTGCTCCAGCGGCAACGCGTCGTCCTGTGCCATATAGGGCGCGTACTGGAAGGAGGTGATCGGGATGTCGTCCGGATAGTCGCTGCACTGCGGCGGGTTGGCCGGGTCGTAGTCGATCACCGCCGAGTTGCGCAGCAGATGCAGATAGGCTGCCGGCAGGCGCGCGCCTTCGCGGCCGAGCTGCTCCAGATTGACAAAGATGCAGCTGTAGGCTTGGCACAGCCGGATGTCAAAGCCCAGATGGGCGCCAAACACCAGGTTGACGGCACCATGGCGCAGGTAGTTGCGTTCCATGCTGACCTCGGCACCGAAGCGCTGGAACTGGAACTGGAAGTAGATGGCCGGGTCCAGCAAGGCGTCGCCATGCGCGTAGCCGGGCGGGTGGATCAGGCAGATATGGATGGCGGGCAGGGCGCTCATAGCGTCTCGACAGGGATGGGTTTGGGGTCCGGCGGGAGCCGGCGTTTAATTGTTTGGCGATCCAGGTCGCCTTCCATGGGGTACAGGACACCCAGATGACGCTGCCCAACTCCGCCATAGCCGCCGTCTCCGCCGTTCGCCCGGTGCTGAGCTGGCATGCCGACACGGCGATGCCGCCGCGCCAGGTCGGCGAGCTGCTGCGTCTGCTGGTCGAGCAGGACGCGCAAGGGCAGTTGCTGGGCCAGCACGGCAGCGGCCTGCTGATGCGCCTGCCGCCAGGCACGGCGATGCCCGGCGACCAGCTGCTTTTGCAGGTCTTGTCCACCCAGCCCAAGCTCGAGCTGGCCCTGATCGAACATCGGCCGCAGCGCCCGGCTGGCGAGAGCGCTGTGGCCGAGGGCGAGCTGGCCGCGCTGCGCAGCGATCAGGCCTGGCAGCTGCAGCTGCGCCTGCCCTCCGCGCTGAGCCCTGCGGCCTTGGCCATGCAGTGGCGCAGCCGGGTGCTGGCCGATGCGTCGCGCTTGGGGCTGCCCAGCCCGGTGGTCGCCGAACCGGCGCAGCCACAGGGGCTGCAGCCGCCGCCGACCCAGGTGCTGGGCTGGAATGCCCAGGCCTTGTTGCTGCGCCTGATCCAGGCGCCGCCGCAGGGCTGGCTGTTGCCGGACGGCGGCGACGAGGTCGGCGAGCCCGCGGACGCCGGGGACGGTGTGCTGGCGCTGACGGTGCACCTGAGCTTTCAGGGCGGCTGGGTTCAGCTGCTGCTGAAATGGCAGCAGGGCCTGTGGCTGCAGCTGTCGGCCGAAAAACTGCCAACCCTTCAGTCCCTGCGCGCGCTGATGCCCCGCATCGCGGCGGCACTGGCGGGCGTGCCTCTGGCGCTGCGCCACTGCCAGCTGAGCAGCCGGCTGATCGCGGTCGACGCGCCCCGCGCAGGCACCCAGACTCTCCATGGCGCGCAAGGTTCCAGCGGCCCGCTGTTCCGGGCCGCCGCCGAGATCGTCTGGGTGTTGCAGCATGCGGATGCGCCGAGCGGCTCAGCCTAGCGAGCCGATCACCGCGATTTCGCGCTGCTCGGGCACTTCGTTATAGGACAGCACCGCCAGACCCGGCGCAAACAGCTTGGCATAGCGCGCCAGCAGCGGGCGGATCTGCGGCATCACCAGCAGCACCGGCGCGGCGCCCTGGCCCTTCATCTGATCGCGCGCCATCGGCATGTGCTGCTGCAGCTGGCCGAGCAACTGCGGGTCGATCGGGTAGCTGTCGAGCTGAACCTTGGCGCCGCCCTGGCGTGCCTGGTTCAGCGCGCCCAGCAGCAGGTTCTCGAGCTCGGCGCCGATATTGAAGACGCGCATGGCCCCGACCGGACCGCACAGCTGGGCCACGATCTGGCGCTTCAGCGCGCAGCGCACCTCGGCGGCCAGCAGGATAGGGTCCTTGGTGGCCTCGGCGTTCTCGACCAGGGTGCTGGCGATGCTGACGATGTCCTTGATCGACACGCTTTCGGCCAGCAGCAGGCGCAGGATCTTCAGCAGCTGGCTGTGGCCATAGGCCTTGTCCAGTGCGGCGGCGAGCTTCGGGCTCAGTGCGGTCAGGCGCTCCAGCAGCGCCGAGACATCGTCGAAGCGCAGCAGCTCGGGCAGTTGCTCGCGCACCAGCTTGGAGAGGTGGGTGGCGATGGTGCTGGGCACGTCGACCACCTGGTAGCCCAGGCCCAGCGCATGGGCCTTGTGCTGCGGCTCGATCCAGGTCACCGGCAGGCCGTAGGCCGGGTCGGCGCCGGGCACGCCGTCAAGCTCGCCATAGACCTGGGCCGAGGCGATCGCCATCAGCCGGTCAGGATGGACCTCGGCCTGGGCGATCACGCTGCCGCCCAGCAGCACCGCGTACTGGCTGGGCTTGAGCGACAGATCGTCGCGCACCGAGATCGGCGGCAGCAGCAGGCCCAGGGTCTCGCTGAGGCTTTGGCGCATCCCCTTGACGCGCTGCTGCAGCGGCGCACCGTTCTCGGGGTTGATCAGGCCGACCAGTTTGTAGCCCAGGCTGACCGACAGCGGCTCGACCACCGGCAGCGCGCGCCAGTCCAGCTCGGGGGGCGCGCCGGTCAGCAGCGCCGCCTCGATGGGTGCGGCCGGCTTGATCGCCTCGCCGGCGCGCTTGGCCATGCGCCAGCCCACATAAGCCAGCGCGGCGGCAAAGCTCAGGAAGGCGAAGGTGGGCATGCCCGGGATCACGGCCAGCGCCACCATCACCGCAGCCGCGCTGTAGAGCACGGTCGGCGAGGCCAGCAGCTGCTCGCCGATCTGGTTTTCCATGTCGCCGGCGTCGCTGACGCGGGTGACGATGATGGCCGCTGCGGCCGACAGCAGCAGCGCCGGAATCTGCGAGACCAGGCCGTCGCCGATGGTCAGCAGCGCATAGGTGCGGAAGGCATCACCCAGGCTCAGATCGTGCATGAAGGCACCGATCGCGACGCCGCCGACCATATTGATGATCAGGATCAGGATCGACGCGATCGCGTCGCCGCGCACGAACTTGCTGGCGCCGTCCATCGCGCCATAGAAGTCGGCTTCCGAGCCGACATCCTTGCGGCGCTTCTGCGCCTGCTCCTGGTTGATCAGTCCGGCGTTCAGGTCGGCGTCGATCGCCATCTGCTTGCCGGGCAGCGCGTCCAGCGTGAAGCGGGCCGACACCTCGGAAATGCGCTCGGCACCCTTGGTGACGACGATGAAGTTCACCACCATCAGGATCACGAAGACGACGATGCCGACGACGAAGTTGCCGCCGATCACGACATTGCCGAAGCTTTCGATCACCTGGCCGGCCGCATGCGTGCCCTCGTGGCCATGCAGCAGTACGACGCGGGTCGAGGCCACGTTCAGCGACAGCCGCATCAACGTGGTCGCCAGGATGATGCTGGGGAAGACCGCGAAGTCCAGCGGGCGCTTGCTGTTGACACTGACCAGTATCACGACGATGGCCAGCACGATGTTGAACGTGAACAGCACATCCAGCAGCACCGGCGGCAGCGGCAGTATCACCATGGCCAGGATGGCCATCAGGAACAGCGGCGCGGCGACGCGGTACTCGCGCATCAGGGCGCCTAGGCGTTGCATGGGATTCATGGCGGGTCAGACAAATGAGGGGGCACCGCCAGATCGGCGGGCAAGTGGGGGGCGCTCTTGCGTGCGCCCGACCTGAAGGCCTTGAGCTGCATCACATAGCTCAGCACCTGGGCGACGGCCTGGTACAGCGAGGCGGGAATCTGCTGCTGCACCTGGGAGCTGTTGTAGATCGCGCGGGCCAGCGGCGGCAGGGTCAGAATCTGCACCTGGTGCTGCTGGGCGATCTCGCGGATGTAGAAGGCCATCTCGTCGACGCCCTTGGCGAGCAGAAAGGGCGCCTCGGCGCGCTTGTCGTCGTAGCGCAGCGCCACCGCGTAATGCTCGGGGTTGACGATCACGACATCGGCCTCGGGCACGGTCTGGCGCACGCCGCGCCGCGCCAGCTGATTCTGCAGCTGACGGATGCGCTGGCGCACCTCGGGCCGGCCTTCGTTCTGCTTGTGTTCTTCCTTCAGGTCCTGCTTGCTCATGCGCTGGCCCTTCAGAAAGAAGAAGAGCTGCAGCGGCGCGTCCAGCAGCGCGAAGATGGCCAGCAGGGCGGCCATCACCATCAGGCTGTCCATGCTCAGCGCGGCGCCATGGATCAGGGCCTGATCCAGGCTCTGGCCCTGCAGCGCGACATAGGCGCCGGCCAGGCTGCGGCTCAGATAGACCAGGGCGCTGAGCAGGCAGATCACCTTCAGGATCGAGATGCCCAGATCGCTGTAGTGCTTGGCGCTGAAGAGCCGACCCAGATTGCTCATCGGGCTGAGCCGGCTCAGCTTGGGCGCCCAGTTGGAGGTCGCGAAGATCAGGCCGCCGGGCATCAGCGAGGCCAGCATCAGCGTCAGCGGCAGCAGCAGCAGCGGGGCCACCATCTTCAGCAACAGCAGCAGGCAGGCGCCGAAGGCGGCCGACCAGACATTGTCCTGCGCGCCGTCCAGGTCCAGCGGCGCAAAGGCCAGCTTGAACAGCATGTCGAAATCATCCAGGTACATGGGCATGCACAGCAGCAGCAGCTTGAAGCTCAGCAGGATGCCCACCGCCATCGGCAGATCCTTGGAGCGCGCGACCTGGCCCTGTTCGCGGGCCTTCTTCAGCTTCTGTTCTGAGGGCTTCTCGCTCTTGTCGGCGCTGCTGGACTCAGACATGGCCGGCCCCCGACTTCAGGCCGCGGTCAATCATGTCCAGCACCTGCTGGGTCATGCGCAGATAGTGGGCCGGCACATGGGCCAGGATCTGGCTCAGCATGAAGAGACCGAACAAGGTCACCAGCGAGAAGCCCAGCGAGAACAGATTCAGGCTGGGCGCGACGCGGTTCAGCAGACCCAGGCCCATCTGCACCACCAGGGTCGAGAAGATCACCGGCAGCGCCAGCAGCAGCGCGGCGGAGAACACCCAGGCCAGGTTGTAGGCCACCGTGTCCATCTGGAGCCCGGCGATGCCGGCACCGACCGGCCAGACCTTGAAGCTGCTGCCCAGCACCTGGACAAAGAGCAGATGGCCATCGACGGTGAAGAACACCAGCATGCACAACATGCTCAGCAGCGCGGTGATCACATCGGAGGACGAGCCGTTCATCGGGTCGTTCATCACCGCCATCGACAGGCCCAGCTGCGAGGACAGCAAAAAGCCCAGCACGGTGATCACCGCCATCGCCAGATGGAAAGCGAGGCCCAGCACGAAGCCCAGCAGCGCCTGCTCGGCGGCGGCCAGCACGCCGGCCATCGACCAGGGATCGACGCTCAGCGCGGTGGCCTGCGAGATCGGCATCAGCACGACGGCCAGCGCCAGCGACAGCAGCACCCGCGCGCTGATCGGCACCATGGCCTCACCGATCATCGGCGCCGCGCTGAGCATGGCCATGACCCGGCAGAACGGCCACCACAGCGCGCTCAGCAGGGTCACAAGCTGGGCAAACTCAAGCTCCATGGGCCGCCCTCAGCCGACCAGGGTGGCCGCGCGCTCGAAGATCGAGACGCAGAAGTCCATCAGATAGCCGACCATCCAGCGCCCGGCCAGGCCGATCACCAGCAGGGTCACCAGCATCTTGGGCAGAAAGCTCAGGGTCTGCTCATTGATCTGGGTGGCGGCCTGGAACAGGCTGACCAGCAGGCCGACGATCAGGCTGGGCACCACCGTCAGCGCGACCAGCAGCATCACCATGTTCAGGCATTCGTTGAGCAGGTCAACCGCGACTTCCGGTGTCATCCGACGGCCCTCACGCTGGTCACCAAGGTGTTGACGGTCAGGGTCCAGCCGTCCACCAGCACGAACAGCAGGAGCTTCAGCGGCAGCGAGATCACCAGCGGGCTGAGCATCATCATGCCCATCGCCATCAGCACCGAGGCCACGACCAGGTCGATCACCAGAAAGGGGATGAAGAGCATGCAGCCGATCTGGAAGGCGGTCTTCAGCTCGGACAGCACAAAGGCCGCCAGCTTGACGGTGAAGCCATGGTCCTCGGGCTTGGCCACGCCTTCCTCGCCGGCCAGCTTGGCGATCTGGGCCAGCGAACTCTTGTTGGTCTGCGCCAGCATGAAGCGCGACAGCGGCGCCTCGGCGATCTTCAGCGCCTGCATCAGCGTGATCTTCTCGGCGTCATAAGGCACCATCGCCTTCTCCCAGATCTGCTCGCCGACCGGGCGCATCACCAGGATGGTCAGTATCAGCGCGACGCCGGTGATCAGCCGGTTCGGCAAGCCCTGCTGCAGGCCCAGGGCCTGGCGCAGCAGGGACAGCACGATGATGAAGCGGGTGAAGCTGGTCATCATCAGCACCAGCACGGGCAGCAGCCCGAGCAGTGTCATGATGATCAGGACCTGGGTCTTGACGGTGAACTCGTTGGCCGCCCCGCCGGGCGCGGCGCCGGTGATCTTCAGCGTCTGCGCCAGCGCGGGGTGGTGCAGCAGGGCGAGGCCCGTGCCCAGGACCGAGGCGGCCAGGCCGCGCAGCAGCGTCATGAGCCGAGCTGGTCCAGATCCAGGCCGGCGATCTCGATGATCTTCAGCCCGTAGTTCTCGCCCGACACCACCACCTCGGCACGGCCGATGGCGGTGCCGTTGACCTTGATGGTCAGCGGCTCGCCGGCCAGCGTGTTCAGCTCGACCACGCTGTCGGCCTGCAGATGGGCCAGGTCGTGCAAGGAGAGCTTGGCCTCGCCGACCTCCAGCGTCAGCGTCACCGGAATCTTGCGCATCAGCTTGGGCAGATCCCGGGTCGGCCGGGCCGGCTCGGCCGGTACCTCGTTGGGCAGGGCCAGGTCTTGCTCGGGGAAGTCGTTGAGCAAGGCGTCGATAGCTTGGTTGTCGTTCATGGTCATTCCGCGTCAACGAAAGAGGTCAGGCACAGCTTGCCCTGGTGTTCGGCCACCGAGGCCGTGAAGAGAAGGGCGCCGTCGACCAGCACATCGGTGCTCTTCAGCCGCACCGGGATCAGGTCGCCGGGGCGCAGGTCCAGCAGCTCGCCCAGCGGCAGGGTCTGCTCCAGCAGCCGGGCCTCGAGCTTGAGCTTGAGTTGCTTGGCGAGCTGCTGCGTGTCGGCCTTGGGAGGCTGCGGCTGGGTCTGGCCGAGCCGCTTCAGCAGCTTGCCGATATAGAGCGGGTCCAGCGCCAGCAGCAGCTGGCTCTGCAGGCCCTGGCCGAGCTCGCGCACGCTGATCTGGATGAACCAGGAGCCGGCGCTGAGCTGGGGCTGCAGGCTGGGCTGCAAGGTCGGCGTTGCCGCGGCATCGGCGGGCTCGCCGATCAGCCGCAGCGCGCATTGCAGCGATTGCAGGCACAGCCAGCTCAGCATGCGCTCTTCGGTGGCGGTTTCGGCCGGCGGCTCGCTGCTGCCGGCGCCGGCGTTGCCGTAGCGGTGCGCCATCAGGTTCAGCACCAGGGCGCGCTCGGCCAGACAGGCGACGCGGCCATGCGCGGCCTCGCCCACCATCCAGCGCCCGGCGACCGCCTCGGGGCCCACCGGCTTGATGCTGATCGCACCGATCTCGTACTGGGCGCGGTAGCGGCGGTTGTGGCCGAGGAAGAGCTCGCCCAGCGCCTCGCCCAGCTGCTCGGCAAAGCGCGGCAGCAGGTGCACGGGGCGGCCCAGCGTGCGCGGGTCCAGCGGCTGGGGGCTGGGGCGCGGCGTGGCGCGCGGTGGTTGAGGATTCATCGCTGGGGCTTCGTTTGGGGTGGGCAACAGGGGCTTGCGGCGAGCTTTTCGAGCTGACGAATGACTATGAGACAGAGCCTGTGCAAATACTGGCGCGATTCTATTGAAACCACTTGCCGCCGGGGCTTTGACAAGTATGTCAAGAGCGCAGCACGCGCCAAGTATTCACGCCAGCGGCACGCTATTTAAGTGGCGGCCGGCACCGGTCGCCTGAATTGGAGGCCTCGTTTTGAATATGACGTCCACATGACAGGTCCGCTCTTCGCACCATACTAGTGCTGCGACGCAGCATCGGTATTTTCGGCGCCACGCTTGCTGGCTTGAGTCGGCCTGCTTCGTGCGCCTGGCGTGCACTTTGTCACGTGCTTTGCGTCGGCTTTGCGTCGGCCTGCAGAAAACCCTTGTGGGCAGCTCTCCTGCCGGGATACAGTTTGTCTCATCAGGGCACACCCGAGCGAAAGCCGGGGTCGCAAAGCCTCCGGTCTACCACCCACGGGTTCTCCAACCCAGGGAAACGATAGCGGGGTTGCCAGACCTGAGTCTGCTCGCTCCACGCGCTGCGTGGGCCGCTCCACGCGCTATGCATGGGGCAGGGCATGACTTCATGCCTGCCGGGCTGCCACCGCAGCCTGTTGTGACCTCGATGGCGTTCGCCAGGGCTTGCCTGCTAGACCTTCACGGGACGATGCAACCATGAGCAAGCGACACACCTCTTCTCCTCAGCTGCAGCACCAGGCATGGCTTCGCCGCGCCGGCTCGGCCGTGGTGCAAGCATTGGCTCCGGCATTTTCTCCAGTATTCGCACAAACCATCGATGGTTATCGAGCCATAACCAGATGATGCTGGCATCCAATGAATACGCCGGCCTGTCGACCCTTTATTTTCCGGTCGCACGGTCGATATCAATCTAAGCTTTCGCTCCATAACAGGCAGCCCGATATGAATACCGGAAAGTGCCGAGCGAATGCCACCACAGGGAGTATCGAAATTGTTTCATCTGAATCCTGACTGAGGCGCCGCCGCGCGCGGCATGCCGGTTTGATCCGGCCACTCGGTAATACCAGAATATCTCGCTGCCTTGGTTTTCAAGGCAAGGCCTGAACACGTCGGTAAGCGCCGCGCGCTTATTGCATTGCCCAAGGATTGATCGATGTCTGTCACTTCAAGCGCCGCCAGCAGTCTGGGTTCGCTGCAGTCCGAACTGGCCCGCATCGAGCAGGACGCGCTGCGCCTGGCTTCGGGCCCGGGCGAGGCCGACGGCCAGGGCTTTGCCCACAGCATGGAACTGGCGCTGCGCCAGGTCGACAGCAAGGACCAGGATGCGGCGGCCCGCATGACTGCGGTCGAGAACGGCGAGAGCGATGACCTGGTCGGCGCGATGCTGGCCAGCCAGAACGCCAGCCTGTCCTTCTCGATGTTGATGCAGGTCCGCAACAAGGTGGTCGGCGCGGTCGACGAGCTGATCAAGCTGCAGCTCTGAGCGTGCTGAACGCCGCAACCACCTGCCAAGAACAAACACGCACATCACCATGCTCAAACCCCTGATGGCCCGCCTGGGCCCGGCCTGGAACTCACGCCCCGCCTTGCCTGCCGGCCTGGCCAAGGGCATGGCGCCCGTGCTGGCCCTGGCCGTGGCCGGCACCGCCTTGGCGCTGATGCTGATGTGGCGCGATCAGGCCTCGTACAAACCGGTGTTCGGCCAGCGCGAGCGCGTCGCCACCGCCGAGATGCTGGCGGTGCTGGATGCCGAGCAGATCGCCTACCGCCTGCATCCCGACACCGGCCAGGTGCTGGTGCCCGACAGCGCGCTGGGCCGGGTGCGCATGCTGCTGGCCGCCAAGGGCGTGGTCGCCAAGCTGCCGGCCGGCCTGGAGCTGATGGACCGCAACGACCCGCTGGGCGTCAGCCAGTTCGTGCAGGACGTGCGTTTCCGCCGCGGCCTCGAAGGCGAGTTGGCGCAAAGCATGCTGACACTGGACGGGGTCGACAGCGCGCGCGTGCACCTGTCGATCGTCAAGTCCTCCTCCTTTGTGCTGAGCGACGGCCAGAAGAGCTCGGCCTCGGTGGTGCTGGCGCTCAAGCCCGGCCGCACGCTCAGCAACGAGCAGATCGCCGCCGTCATCAATATGGTGTCGGGCAGCGTCGCCAGCCTGGACCCGGCGCGCGTCAGCCTGGTCGACCAGGCCGGCAATCTGCTGTCGGCCCGTGTCGATCTGAGCGAAGGCTTCGAGGCCAACCAGGGCAACGAGGCGGCCAAGCGCTACCAGGACGAGGTGCGCCGCAATGTGCGCGATCTGCTGGCGCCGGTGCTCGGCGAGGACAACTACCGCCTCTCGGTCACCGCCGAGGTCGACAACGACCGCATCCAGGAAACCCGCGAGCAGTATGGTGATGCGCCCAAGCTGACCAATGAGGCGATGCGCGAGGAGCAGGACCGCGAGCGCATCGCGCTGGGTATTCCGGGCTCGCTGAGCAACCGCCCGGTCAATGCGGCCGATCCGTCCGCCTCGGCCCCGGAAGCCAATACCGGCAGCGCGCGCAAGAACGCCGCGACCCGCCAGTACGCCTACGACCGCAACATCACCCAGATCAAGCGCAGCCGCGGCCGGCTGGCGCGCCTGAATGTGGCGGTGCTGCTGAACAATGCGGCCGCGCCCGGCCCGGCCGGCGCGAACGGTGCGGGCAAGACCTGGACCCCCGATGAGATCGCCAAGGTCGAGAAGCTGCTGGTCAGCGGCCTGGGCGTGAACACCGAGCGTGGCGACAAGCTGACCGTCTCGCCGATGAGCTTCCCGACCCCGGCGCTGCCCGAGCCCTGGTATCAGCAGCGCGACACGATTCTGGATTTCAGCGGCTGGCTGGCCTATGCACTGGCCGCGCTGCTGGGCTACTTGCTGCTGGCCCGCCCGCTGCTGCGCCTGGCTCAGGCCCGGCTGGCACCGGCCACCGCTGCAGCAGGCGGCACGACGGCGCTGACCCCGCTGGAGCCCGCTGCACTGGCCGGCGGCGAGACGACCGAGCGCGGCGCTCTGCCGGCCCCGGCCGCCGATGCCGCCAACGAGCCGATGTCGGTCGTGCCGCTGCTGGAGAACTATGAATTGCCGCCCCCCGGCTCGCCGGTGGATGTGTTGGTGGACCACCTGAAGGTGCTGGCGGCCAAGGAGCCGGAGCGCGTTGCCGAGGTGGTGAAGCAATGGGTGCAAAAGAAGAATGTCCGCAATGACTGATTTCATCCCTGCCACCACGGCCGCCGGCCTGACCCCGGTCGAGCAGGCCGCCATCGTCTTGCTGAGCATGGGCGAGGAGCCGGCCTCGGCCGTGCTGCGCTGCCTGTCGCGCGAAGAGCTGCTGGACGTCACCCAGGTGATGTCGCGCATGAGCGGCATCAAGGTCGACTGGGTCAAGACTGCAATCCAGCATTTCTTCGATGACTACCGCGAGCAAAGCGGTGTGCACGGCGCCTCGCGCAGCTATCTGAAGCGCTCGCTGGACCTGGCGCTGGGCGGCGATATCGCCACCAGCGTGCTCAACAGCATTTACGGCGAGGCGATCCGGCCCAAGATGCAGCGCCTGCAATGGGCCTCGCCGAAATGGCTGGCCGACCACATCGCCCGCGAGCATGTGCGCATGCAGGCCGTGTTCCTGGCTTTCCTGCCCTCGACCCAGGCCAGCGATGTGATCGCGGCGCTGCCCGAGCAGGGCCGCGATCTGGTGCTGCTGAATGTGGCGCGCCTGTCCGAGGTCGATGCCGAGCTGCTGGGCGAGCTCGAAGAGCTGGTCGAGCGCTGCCTGATGGGCCTGGGCCAGCAGGGCGCCAGCGTCGAGGGCGTCAAGCAGGCGGCCGAGATCCTGAACCGCCTGCCGAGCGAACGCCAGCAGATGGTCGAGCTCTTGCGCGCCCATGACCCCGAGGTGGTCAACGAGATCGAGGTCAGCATGTATGACTTCTTCATCCTGTCGCGCCAGAGCGAGACGGTGCTGACCCGCGTGATCGAGGAAGTGCCGCTGGAGCTGTGGGCCGTGGCGCTGAAGGGGGCCGAGCCGGCCGTGCGCGACGCCATCCTGGCCGCGATGCCGCGCCGCCAGGCCCAGAGCTTCGAGGACCTGATACGCCGCAGCGGCCCGGTGCCGCGCTCGCGTGCCGAAGCCGCCCGCAACGAGGTGATGGCCCAGGTCAAGGCCCTGGTCGATGCCGGCGAGATCCAGGTCCAGCTGTTTGCCGAGGCCACCGTCGAATGAAGCCGGTCCTGCGTCCGCACCGCTTTCCGCCGCTAGCCCAGCTGCATGCGCGGCGCGAGGTCGAGCAGAGCTCGCCGGCGCAGCTGCAGGCCGCGTTGGCCGAGGGCTTCCAGGAGGGCCTGTCCAAGGGCTATGAAGAAGGCTATGCCAGCGGTTTGCAGGCCGGCAGCGACGAGGCCCAGGCCCAGGGCCGCGAGCAGGGTCTGGCCCAGGGGCGGCGCGAGGTGCAGGAGCGCTTCGAGCATCTGGCCCAGCCGGTCGATGCCTTGTTCGGCGAGCTGAAGGCGCTGCAGATCGAGCTGCAGGCGGCGGCCCGCAAGGAAGTGGTCGAGCTGGTCGAGAAGGTGGCCCGCCAGGTGATCCGCGCCGAGCTGACCTTGCAGCCCTCGCAGCTGCTGGCCCTGGTCGACGAGACCCTGGCCAGCATGCCGATCGCCCGCGACGGGGTCGAGGTGTTCCTGAACCCCGAAGACCTGCGCCGCATCAGCGAGCTGGCGCCCGAGCGCGCCCAGGCCTGGAGCCTGCTGCCCGACCCGAAGCTGGAAAGCGGCGAATGCCGTCTGCATGCCGGCGGCCGCGAGGCCGATGCCGGCTGCCGCCAGCGCCTGGCCGCCTGCATGGAGCAGGTCAAGGCGCAGATGATCGAACAGCCGCATGACGAATCACAGGAGCAGCGCGCATGATCGCCGCCGCACTGCGTCGCGTCGAGCTGGGCACCGTGCCGGTGGCCACGCCCACCGGCCGCCTGGTCGGCGCCTCGGGCCTGCTGCTCGAGAGCTCGGGCTGCGCGCTGCGCACCGGCCAGCGCTGCATGATCGAGGGCGCCGACGGCGAATGGATCGCGGCCCAGGTGGTCGGCTTCCGCGACCAGGTCTCCTATCTGATGCCCTTCAAGAAGCCCGACGGCCTCTCCACCGGCGCCCGCGTGCTGCCGGCGCCCGAGAGCCGCAGCCTGATGATCGGCCCCTCGTGGCTGGGTCGTATCGTCAACGGCCTGGGCGAGCCTATCGACGGCCTCGGCCGGCTCGGCGGCGAGCACCCGCTGCCGGCCCAGCCGCCCAAGGTCAATCCGCTGAAGAAGACACCGGTGCATGAGCCGCTGGATGTCGGCGTGCGCGCGATCAACAGCATGCTGACGCTGGGCCGCGGCCAGCGGGTCGGGCTGATGGCCGGCTCGGGCGTCGGCAAGAGCGTGCTGCTGGGCCTGATCACGCGCCAGACCGTCGCCGATGTGGTGGTGGTGGGCCTGATCGGCGAGCGCGGCCGCGAGGTGCGCGAGTTCATCGACATGTCGCTGGGCCCGGCCGGCCTGGCGCGCGCCGTGGTCGTCGTGGCGCCGGCCGACGAGTCGCCGCTGATGCGGCTGCGCGCCACCGAGCTGTGCCACACGATTGCCGCCCATTACCGCGATCAGGGCCAGCATGTGCTGCTGCTGGTCGACTCGCTGACCCGCTATGCGATGGCCCGCCGCGAGGTGGCGCTGGCGCTGGGCGAACCGCCGGCCACGCGCGGCTACCCGCCCTCGGTCTTCAGCCTGCTGCCCGAGCTGGTCGAGAGCGCCGGCAACGGCGAGCACGACCGCGGCAGCATGAGCGCGATCTACACGGTGCTGGCCGAGGGCGACGACCAGCAGGACCCGGTGGTCGACACGGCCCGCGCGATTCTCGACGGCCATATCGTGCTGTCGCGCGCGCTGGCCGAGCGCGGCCATTACCCGGCCATCGACATCTCGCAGTCGATCAGCCGCTGCATGGCCCTGGTGGCCGCCAAGCCGCACCAGCAGGCCGCCCGCCTGCTCAAGCAGCTGACCGCCCGCTACGAGCAGGTGCGCGAGCTGATGCCGTTGGGCGCCTATGTGCCCGGCGCCGACCCGCTGACCGACCGGGCGGTGACGCTGTTCCCGCGCATCGAGGCCTTTCTGCATCAGGGTGTCAACGAGGCGGCGCCGCTGGCCGAGACCCTGCAGCAGCTCGAGGAGTTGCTGGCATGAGCAAGAAGGCACCGATGCAAAACAGCCTGAGCCGCCTGATCGAGCTGCGCGAGCGCGAGCTGGAGCAGCACCAGGCGAAACTGGCCGCCAAGCAGCAGCTGCGCGACCGCCAGGCGGCGATGGTGACGCGGCTGGAGCAGCTGAGCCAGCAGATCGGCCCGACCGGCACGGCCGTGCCCAGCCTCGCGGCCAACAGCGCCGCCTACAAGCAGGCGGTGCTGCAATGGGCCGAACAGCAGCGCCAGGATCTGGCCCTGCACGAGGCCGATATCGCGGTGCAACGCCAGGCCATGCTGGCCGTGGCGCGCAAGCAGGAGGCCTATGGCCAGCTGCTGGGCCGCGTCGTCTCGCGGGCTCAGCAGGCCGAGGAGCGTCAGCAGCAGAAGTTCCAGGACGATCTGGCCAGCCAGGTCTGGCAGCGGGGGCTGGCATGACAAACCCTCAGCAATTTAAGTGCCAGGGCGAAGGAGTCGCCCTGAAGCAAGGTAGTCCTACCCAACACCTTGCAGGAGCACGTCATGGCTAATTTCGACCCGTCCACCCTGGCCACCCAGCTGGCGACCGCCTACACCCAGCAGACCCAGAGCCTGCTGACGGCGCAGAACAAGACCAGCCAGGCCACGTCGACCGCGCTGAGCAAGCTGCAAAGCTCGCTGCAGGGCTTCGACACGGCGATGAAGGCCCTGACCACCGGCAAGAACGGCTTGGCCCAGCTCAGCGCCGGCTTTGCCAACACCGCCACCGGCACGGCCAAGGCCGATTCCACGGCGCTGCCGGGCAGCTACCAGATCTTCGTCGAGAAGCTGGCCAGCTCGCATCAGATCGCCTTCAAGGACGTGCCCGCCCAGGATGTGTCGGCCTGGCCCGCAGGGCCGCTGAATATGTCGGTCAATCTGGCCAATGGCAGCAACTTCGTCGTCAATCTGGCCAATGCCGATGCCGACAACGATGGCAGCCTGTCCCAGGTCGAACTGGCGCGCGCGATCAACCAGGCCAGCGGCAATGCCGGCTCGGTGACGGCCCAGGTGATCACGGCCGGCGGCCAGTCGCAGCTGAGCCTGAGTTCGGGCGTCAGCGGCGAGGGCGGCGCGATCAGCCTGGACACCAGCGGCATCCCGGCCGGCGCGCTGCGCAGCGCGCTGGAAGACCCGGCCAAGAAGCTGCAGCTGACGGCGGCCCAGGACGCGGTGGTCTGGATGGGAGCCCAGGGCTCGGGCATCCAGATCAAGCAGGGCAGCAATGAGCTGACGTCCATTCCCGGCGTCAGCGTCACGCTGAAGGCCTTGAGCAGCGGCGCACCCGATGTGCTGACCGTGGCCAAGGACGAGAGCGCGACCACGGCCAAGGTGAAGAGCTTTGTCGATGCTTACAACGCGCTGGAGAAAAGCCTCAGCGAGCTGACCGCCGCCGGCAAGGACGGCGCCGCCTCGGCCGCCTTCGCCACCGATGCCGGCGTGCGCTCGCTGCGCAGCCGCTTGAACAACATCCTGCGCCAGGACTTCGGCGGCCTGGCCCTGCGCGACCTGGGCATCAGTGCCGACCGCAACGGTCAGCTGAGCCTGGACAGCACCAAGCTCAACAAGACGCTGGCGACCAAGCCCGATGCGCTGGACCAGGTGTTCGGCAAGTCCTCGCTGAGCTCGGGCAGCGGCGTGCTGGGGGCTTTCAGCGTCGCGGTCGACCAGTGGACCAACAGCGTCTCGGGCCAGATCGCGCAGCGCAAGAGCTCGGTGCAGTCGCAGCAGAAGGCCATCGGCGAACGCCAGACCCGGCTCGACAACCAGTACGAGCAGTCCTACCAACGCTATCTGAAGCAGTTCACCGCCTTGCAGCAGGTGCAGGCGCAGATGGCCGATACCACCAGCCTGTTCAGCTCGCTGAGCTTACCGAACTCATAAACGATGACTTACGACGCCTACCAAAGCTACCAAGCCGTCAATCTCAAGGCCCAGACCGCCCAGGCTTCGCCGGTGCAGCTGGTGCTGGTCCTGATGGACGGCCTGATCGATGAACTGGCCCGCGCCCGCGGCCATATCGAGGCCCGCCGCTACGAGCTCAAGGCCAGCAGCCTGGAAAAGTGCGTCAACATCATCAACGGCCTGTCCAGCGCGCTGGACGTGGACGCCGGCAGCGAGGTGGTGCACAACCTCGCCCGTCTCTATGACTACTGCGCCGAGCGCCTGTACCGCGCCGGCGTCGAACTCAATGTCGCCATCGTCGACGAGGTGAGCGGCCTGCTGGCGAATATCCGCAGCGGCTGGCAAGGCGTGCAGGCGAACAGCCATGGCTGAGCGCATGCCCCTGATCGAACGCCTGGGTCGCGGCCTGAAGCAGGCCAGCGGCGCACGCGACTGGCAGGCCCTGGCCCGCCTGGACCGCGAGCTGGCCCTGGCGCTGCGCGACTGGGCCGATGTGGCCGACTGGAGCACGGCCGAACGCGGCGCGCTGCAGGCCCTGCAGCGCCAGCACCAGGACGCCCGCCTGCACTGCGCCGCCGAGCTGCAGAACCTGTCCCAGACCCTGGAGCAGATGCGTGCCGGCCAAGGCCGCTGGCAGGCCTATGCCGAGAGCAGCAACTGGTCCGACAGCGCCCAGGACGAGGAGGCCCGCGCATGAATAGCAACACTCTTTTGCTCAACACCGGCGCCAGCACCCCACTGCTGCCTGGCCTCAACGGTGGCGTGCTGCTCAATGCGGCCCAGCCGCTCGGTCAGAACCTGGGCCAGCCCGGTTTCGCCAACACGCTGGCGCTGCAGCAGGACGTTGCGCTGCTGCAGCAGCAGCCGGCAGCGCTGCCGACCACGGTAGAGCCTGCGACCCCGCCGGCCGCAGACAGCGCCGTGCTGGCAGCGGCCGGCGAACCGACGACCGAAGCAGGGCAAGAAACTGAAACCGATCAGAGCGCGGCCGAGCCGGTTCTGGAGGCCCAGTCCAGCCATGTACTGGCGGCGTTGGGCCTGTGGCAGCCTCCGGTAGCGGCGCAGGCTGCGGCCATGCCGGCAGCCGGCATGCCGTCGGTGCCTGTCGCTTCGACCGCCGCCGCCGTGCCCGACAAGCCGTCCGCCGCAGCGGCCGAGTCGACACTGCTGACCGCACTCCCAACCGCCGCCATCGGTGCCAAGTCCGTCGGCACGGCGGACAGTGCGCCGTCGGCCAGTTTCGAAGCGGCGCTCACACTGCCGGCGCCCAGCGGCATCGACGGCGTCAGGCCGGCGGCGGTCGTCGTGGCGGCGGCGCTGCCGACCAGCGAGGCCGGCCCCGCGCCTGCGCTGGTGCTGAAGGGCGAACCCACCCAATGGCAGCAGCCGCTGCTGCAGGCCCTGGGCGACCGTCTGCAGCTGCAGATCGCCGCCCGCAGCGAGCAGGCCGTGATCAAGCTGGACCCGCCGATGCTGGGCCAGGTCGAGATCGCGATCCGCCAGCAGGCCGGCGAGCTGCAGGTGCGCATGAGCGCCAGCCACGGCGAGGTGGCGCGCCAGCTGCATCAGGTCAGCGACGGCCTGCGCCAGGACCTGGTGCAGCGCCACAGCGGCGAGGTGACAGTGCAGGTGACGCAGACCGCACGCGGCGGTGACGACGCGCGCCAGGCCGGTCGCGATGCGCAGCAGCAGCCCTCCCAGCAGCAGGCCCAGGACCAACGCGATCAGCAACGCCGCCCGGGCCGCGGTCTGCATGAGGACGAGGCCGCCGCCCGCGCCTTCGCGAGCTCGCTGACCGCCGCCGACACCCCGGCCTGAACCGACGGACAAGCCCATGAAAAATTTCAAACTGATTCTGATCGTGGCCCTGGTGGGCCTGCTCGCTGCGGCCGGCGCCGGCGCCGCCGTCTGGTGGAGCATGGCCAACAAGGCGCCGAGCCCCGACAAGTCCGGCAAGGCCATCGCCGAAGCACCGGCCAAACCGGCGCCCGACTACAAATACGTGACCCTGGACAAGGTGCTGATCATGCTGCGCGGCCGTGCCGGCGAGACGGTCTCGCACTACATGGCCATCGATGTCGTGTTCAAGGCGCTGCCCGAGCAGGAGAAGCGCGCCAAGGAGCATCTGCCGCTGCTGCGCACGATCGCGGTCAAGGCGCTGTCCGAGTACACGGTGGAGACGGCACAAGGCATGACGGTGGCGCAGTTCGCCGATGAGCTGAACAAGGCCTACCAGGCCAACTATGCGGCCGAGCAGCGCGAGCCGCCCTTTGCCGAAGCCCTGATCGGCAAGCTGATCATCGAGTAAGCCCAGCCGACCGCGCCATGCAAGCCACCGCCTACGCCGAGCTGAATCAGGCCGCCCATGCCGCGCATGCCGGCCTGGGGCCCGACTTCGAGCAGCGCCAGCTGCGCGCGTATGCCCCCTTGGTCAAGCGCATCGCGCGCCAGCTCAATGCCCAGGCCAGCGCGGTGATGGACCGCGAGGACATGGAGCAGATCGGCCTGATGGGCCTGCTCGAAGCGCTGCGCCGCTATGGCGAGCCCGATGAGGCCTTCGGCGCGTTTGCCGCGTTGCGCGTGCGCGGCGCCATCCTCGACGAGCTGCGCCGCCAGGACTGGCGGCCGCGCTCGGTGCGCCAGGACAGCCACAAGCTGCGCGACGCGCTGCGCGCGCTGACCCGCAAGCTGGGCCACGAGCCCAGCGAGGCCGAGATCCTCGGGCATCTGAAGCTGACGCCGCAGGCCTGGTCCGCCTACCAGCAGGCCGAGGTGGCTGAGGAGCTGGCCAGCTTTGACGAGCTGGTCCAGGAGCTCAGCAATCTGCCCAGCGAGAGCCGCACACCCGAGGCCCAGCTGATGATCAGCCGCAGCATCGAGCAGGCGCTGACCAGCCTGGACGAGCGCGAGCAGAAGGTCATCCAGCTCTATTACGAATTCGACGCCAGCCTGAAGGAAATCGCCGCGGTGCTGGACCTCACCGAGGCGCGCGTCTCGCAGATCAACAAGGGCGCGCTGCGGAAGATGAAAACCTTCCTGCAGCAAGCCTGATTCAAGAAAGTAGCAACAACCATGCAGCCGTTCATTGGAATCGTCATCGTGCTGGGCTGTGTCTTCGGCGGCTTCATGCTGCACGGCGGCAGCTTCAAGGTGATCTGGCAGCCGGTCGAGCTGCTGATCATCCTGGGCGCTGGCCTGGGCGCCATCGTGCTGGGCAACCCCAAGCATGTGCTGTCGGAAATGATGCTGCAGCTCAAGAAGGTGATGATGCCGCGCAAGGCCGGCGAGGAGTTCCAGCGCCAGTTGCTGCTGCTGATGTATGAGCTGCTGCAGACGGCGGCCGGCGGCCTGAAGGCGCTGGATGCCCACGTCGAGGCGCCGCACGAAAGCGTGCTGTTCAAGCGCTATCCGCTGATCCTGGACGAGCCCAAGCTGCTGCACTTCATCGTCGACAATTTCCGCCTGATGGCCATGGGCAAGATCAATGCCCACGAGCTCGAGGGCGTGCTGGAGCAGGAGCTGGAGGCCATCCATGACGAGCTGGCCCAGCCGGCCAAGTCGCTGCACAAGATCGGCGAGGCGATGCCGGGCTTCGGCATCCTGGCCGCCGTGCTGGGCATCGTGATGGCGATGAGCTCGGTAGCCGAGGGCGCCGACACCGGCCAGATCGCGCTGATGGTGGCCGCGGCCATGGTCGGCACCTTCATCGGCATCTTCTTCTGCTATGCGGTGCTGGACCCGCTGAGCAATATGATGAAGCAGCAGGTCAACGAAGAGATGGCTGCGATGGAATCGGTCAAGGTCGTGCTGGTCACCCATGTCTCGGGCAAGCCGCCGCTGCTGGCCATCGATGCCGGCCGCCGCCTGGTGCAGCTGAACATCAAGCCCAGCTTCGCGGTGCTGGAGGGCTGGATCGACAAGATGCAGGACGCCGGCGACGCCGAGGCGACGCCGCGCCGCCGCGCCACCGACCGCATGCCGGGAGAGCGCCGTGCTGCCTAGTAGCAAGGTCGGCGCCAAGGCCGATCACCACCAGACCGTCGTCAAGCGCGTGTCGCGCAAGCACGACGACGAAGGCCACGGCGGCGCCTGGAAGGTCGCCTTCGCCGACTTCTGCCTGGCCCTGCTGTGCCTGTTCCTGGTGCTGTGGCTGCTGGCCTCGCGCGAGACCGAGGCGATGCAGCAGGTGCTGCAGAGCAATGGCAGCAAGATGCTGGGCGAAGGCAGCGGCACCAGTAATGCGATCGCCGCCGGCATGAAGGGCAGCCTGATCGAGCGCCACCCGGTGCCGGCGCGCGAGCAGGAGCTGATGCGCGGCCGCAGCGAGAACCTCGACGACCCGCAGGCCGTCAAGCACTACGAGAGCCCGGCCGAGTTCCGCGATCTGGCGCGCCTGATCGAGCGCGCCAGCGCCGAGGAGGGGCTGCAAGGCAATCTGCAGACCGCGATCACGCCGCAAGGCCTGCGCCTGATGCTGCACGACACCGATGCCGAGGGCATGTTCGACCGTGGCAGCGCGATGCCCAACCAGCGCTTTCGTGCACTGCTGCGCAAGCTCGGTGCGGTGTTCGCGAAGGTCGAAAACCCGCTGCTGATCGTCGGCCATACCGATGCCTCGCAGTATCGCGGCCGCAGCATCGGCGCCTTCTCCAACACCGCGCTGTCCAGCCACCGCGCGATGGCGGCGCGCTTTCATCTGCTCGAAGGCGGCATGGCCGAGCGCAGCGTGATGCAGGTCAGCGGCATGGCCGACGCCGCGCCGCTGGACGAGCGCGATCCGAACGCGGCCATCAACCGCCGTATCGAGCTGATGGTGCTGACCCATCGTCAGTCGCAGCTGATGGCCTCGATGTTCGGCGCGCCGCGCCAGAGTCTGCCCGTCGCCGACGGCCTGAGCGCCGAAACCCCCGAGGCCATGCGCGAGCTGCGCCGGGTCCTGCAAAGCCCGCCGGCGAACTGAGGACCGGCCATGCGTACCAAAGCAAGAGGTGATCGTATGAGAGTCACAGGACAGAACGGCCAGCCGCTCGACAAGCTGGCCGACAAGATCGAGATCGGCAAGACCCGCGAGGCCGCGCCGGCCGTGCTGGGCGCGGCCACGGCCGCCGACGCGGCGCTGGAGTCCAGCACCTTGCAGCCGGCCAAGGCGGCGCTGGCCGAGATGCCCGAGATCGACCAGGCCAAGGTGGACATGCTGCGCGAGGCCCTGGCCCGCGGCGAGATCACCTTCGACGCCGGCCGCCTGGCCAAGCTGATCCAGCGCTTCCACGGGGGGCGGGGATGAGCAAGGTCGCCGAGGTGCTGGCGCGGCTGCTGCGCGATCTGCATGCGGATCGCTCGGCCTACGCCCGCCTGCGCGAGCTGCTCGAAGAACAGTTCCAGGCCGCGCTGCGCCACCGCAGCGAGCAGCTCGGCGCGCTGGCCGCCGACATCGTGGCCCTGGTCGAGCAGCTCGACCAGCGCCGCGCGGTGCGCAGCGAGCTGCTGCTGGCCCTGCTGGGTCGCAACAGCAAGCCCAGTGTCGAGGCCTTGCTGCAGCGCCTGTCGGGCGCCAGCGCCCAGACGCTGGCGGCCGCCTGGCAAGGCCTGGAGCAGCAAGTCATCGAGTGCAAGGCCCTGAACCTGCGCAACTGCCAGCTGATCACCGACCAGCATGCGCTGATGCAGCGGGTGCTGGGCGTCGAGGAGGCCACCTATGCTGAATGCTGATTTCAAGATCGGCGCCGGCTTTCCGGCCCTGCCGGCCGGCGGCGCGGTGCGCGCCGGCGGCGAGTTCTCCGGCCTGTATCGGCAGCTGCATGGCGAGGTCAGCCAGTTCATCGAGAACGGCAGCGGCAGCACGTCGACCACGCCGCCGCTGCGTGCCGCGGCGCTGAGCCCCGAAGGTCTGTGGCATCAGCTGCAGGCCAGCGGGGAGCCCGTCGAGAACAATGCCGCCGCACCCAGCCCGAGCCAGCAGGAGTTTTTGCGCGAGATCGCGCCGCTGGCCGAGCAGGCCGGCCAGCGCCTGGGCGTCGCGCCCGAGGTGCTGGCCGCCCACGCGGCGCTGGAATCGGGCTGGGGCCAGAAGCCGATACGCCGCAGCGACGGCAGTGACAGCCACAATCTGTTCGCGCTGAAGGCCGGCGCGAGCTGGCGCGGCGAGGTCGCCGAGGTGCTGACCACCGAGTACGAGCAGGGCGCGCCGAGCAAGCGCCGCGAGGGTTTCCGCAGCTATGCCGGACCGGCCCAGGCCTTCAACGACTTTGCCCAGCTGCTGCTGAACAGCCCGCGCTACCAGGCTGCGCTGCAGACCGGCGCCGACGCCCAGGCCTATGGCCGGGCGCTGCAGCAGGGCGGCTATGCGACCGACCCGGCCTATGCCGACAAGCTGGCCGCGACGGCCCAGCGCATCAAGGCGGGTGGGCGATGATGCCGGCTTCAGCGCAGGGCCGGTTCGACCTGAGCCTCATCCAGCACGCGCGCACTGATGACGCGGCCGCTGGCCAGATTGCGCACGCGGATCTGCGCGCCCAGCGCGCCGGCGTCCAGCGCCTCGCCGGCCGCCTGCACCTCGATGCCGCCGTTGCGCGCGACGATGCTGACCTTCTGGCCGCGCTTGATCAGCAGCGCCGCCTGCAGCTGGCGTCTGAGCAGCAGCTGGCCCGGACGCAGGCTGGTGCGCGGGCTCTGGCCCAGCACCGCGTCGAACTGCGACAGCGCCTCGGGCGCGTTCGTGATGTCACGCCGCTCCAGCAGCACATCGCTCTCGGTGATCAGCTGACCGGGGCGCAGCGCCTGGGCCGCCACCAGCACCTCGGCGCTGAGCTGGCCGCGCAGCAGCAGCACCTGCAGGGGCGCCGCCGCACGGTCCGGGCAGTGGGCGGAGAAGCGCAGCCGGCTCAGATAGCGGGTGTCCAGCGCCTCGATCTGCCAGCCACTGGGGCAGGGCGGCGCGCTGCTGGGCTTGGCGGTCGGCGTCAGGCGCAGCTGCGGTTCCAGCCAGCCCTGGCGCTGGGCCTGCTCCAACACAAGCCGCTCGGCGAATTCGTTCACGCTGTCGACGAGACCGCGTGTCGCGGCAGCGCCGACATCGCCGATAGTCACGGCCAGCATGCTGGCCAGCATCAGATTTCTTGGGGAACAAAGCATGAGTATTGATTTCAGCAAGGCGATGGGCCAGCACGCCGACGCGCTCCGTGTGCGCGCCGAGCGCACCAAGGTGCTGGCCTCCAACATCGCCAATGAGAGCACACCCGGCTATCAGGCGCGAGACATTGATTTTGCCGCCACCCTGCGCCAGGCCCATCAGGACAACCGTGATGGCCTGCTGCTCGATACCGAGGGCGAGGACCTGCAGTATCGCGTGCCCTTCCATGCGGCCCAGGACGGCAACACGGTGGAGCTGGGCGTCGAGCAGGCGGCGTTCTCGCAGAACGCCTCGGATTTCCAGACCAGCCTGACCTTTCTGAACATGAAGCTCAGAGGCCTGGCCAAGGCCATCAACGGACAGTAAGGAGCGGCGATGTCATTCAAGCAGATCAGCCAGATCGCGGGCTCGGCCATGTCGGCCCAGACCACGCGTCTGAACACCATCGCCAGCAATCTGGCCAATGCGCAGTCGGCCTCGGGCTCCGAGGCCGACACCTACCGGGCCCGCAAGCCGGTGTTCGCCGCGCTGGCCGCCCGCGAGGGCCTGGGCGAGCAGCAGCTGGCCGGCAGCCGCGTCCAGGTGCTGGACGTCGTCGAGAGCGACGAGCCGCTGCGCAAGGTCTACGAGCCCGAGCATCCGCTGGCCAACGAGGCCGGCGAGGTGTTCTATCCGAACGTCAATCCGGTCGCCGAGATGACCGACATGATGTCGGCCTCGCGCGCCTTCGAGACCAATGTCGAGGTGCTGGGCCGTGTCAAGGCGATGCAGCAGTCGCTGCTGCGCCTGGGAGAGGGCCAATGAGCGCGGTCACGAACGACACCAGCAGCAACAGCGCCGGCGCCGCCAGCAAGGCCGTCGGCAGCAATGGCGAGGTCTCGCAGCTGTTCACCACCTTGCTGGTGGCCCAGATCAAGAACCAGAACCCGCTGGAGCCGACCGACCCCAGCGAGTTCGTCAACCAGCTGACCCAGCTGAGCCAGATGGAGACCTTGCAGCAGCTGACCGCGCAGGGCGCCAGCAATGCCGGCATGCTGTCCAGCCTGCAGATGCTGACCCTGGGCGCCCAGGTCGGCTCCACCGTGCAGGCGCGCGTCGAGCAGCTCAAGCTCGACAAGCAGCCGGTCGACACCCACTTCACGCTGGACGGCAATGCCAACCCGGCCACGCTGGTGCTCAAGGGCGCCGATGGCGTCGAGAAGCGCGTCGATCTGGGCCCGCGCACCGCCGGCGCCAACAGCTACAAGCTGGACCCGGCCGCGCTGGGCCTGGCCAGCGGCAGCTACCAGGTGCGCATCGAGAACGAATCCAAGCAGGCCACGGCGGTCGAAGTCGTCGCCGAGCTGCGCAGCGTGCGCCTGACCGGCGACGGCGGCGCCTTGCTGCAGCTGGGCGCGCTGGGCGAGATCACGCCGGCCGCCATCACCCAATTCAAGGGCCGCGCCGCGGCCAACTCCTAAATTCACGCGAAGGGCATATCATGAGTTTCGAAATCGCACGCTCGGGCATCAACGCGGTCAGCGGCAGCCTGGAAGCCATCAGCAACAACATCGCCAACTCCGGCACCTACGGCTTCAAATCCAGCCGCGCCAATTTCTCGGCCATGTACTCGGGCACGCAGATGAACGGCGCCGAACTCAGCTCGATGTCGCAAAGCATCGAGAAGAGCGGTGGCCTGTTCAACACCGGGCGCGGCATGGACGCGATGATCCAGGGCCGCGGCTTCTTCGCCGTCAAGGATGATTCCGGCCAGCAGGTCTTCACCCGCGTGGGCATCTTCAATGTCGACAAGGACGGCTTCGTCGTCGATGCCAACGGCCGCAAGGCCCAGGGCTATGGCGTGGTGGTCGATGCCACCGGCAAGCCGGTCCCGGGCGCGGGCCTGGGGGCGCTTGGCGATCTGAAGGTGCCGACCGGCCAGATCGGCGCCGAAGCCAGCACCAAGCTGGCATTCAACGGCAATCTGTCGGCCGACTGGACCGTGCCCGGCGCGCCCGGCCCGCTGCCGGCCTTCAATGCCAATGACCCGACGACCTTCAACAGCTCGATCACCTCGGTGGTGCATGACTCGCTGGGCAGCGTGCACAAGGTGACCCAGTACTTTGTCAAGACCGCCGCCAATGCGGTGACGGTGCGCTACAGCTTCGACGGCGCGATGCAGCCGGCCACCCAGGCGCTGGGCTTTGACGGCAACGGCAAGCTGACCGGCCCGCTCGCCCCGGTGACCTTCGGCCCGGTGGCCATCGCCGGCGGCGCCGCGCCGCTGAGCTTCGATATCGACTACAAGGGCACGACCCAGTACGCCGGTGACACGACGACGCTGACCAACACCGCCGACGGCTATGCCGCCGGCACGCTGACCGGCACCGCGATCACCGACGACGGCAGCATCGTCGCCAGCTACAGCAACGGCAAGAAGCAGACCGTCGGCACCCTGGCACTGGCGACCTTCGCCAACGAGAACGCGCTGCAGGCCGTCAACGACACCAGCTGGGAGGCCAATGACGCCACCGGCGCCGCGCTGTTCTCACGCCCCGGCTCGGCCACGGCCTCCAAGCTGACCGTTGCCGCTATCGAGCAATCCAACGTGGACATGACCGGCGAGCTGGTCAATCTGATGTCGGCCCAACGCAACTACCAGGCCAACACCAAGGTCATCTCGGCCGAGAACGAGATGATGCAGAACCTGATGCAGGCTGTCTGAACATGAGCCTCCACACTCACTTCGTTCATTGCCCCCTGAGGGGGCGTTCAGCGCCCTTCGGGCGGCCGTGCGGGCGCTGACATGGACGCTCTGATCTACACCGTGATGAGCGGCGCCGAGCGCGTGCAGCGCGCTCAGCAGGTGCATGCCAACAATCTGGCCAATCTGGAGACTCCGGGCTTTCGCGCCAATATCGAGCAGTCCAACGCCCGCCAGGTCGAGGGCTATGGCTATGCGGCACGGCATCTGAACGAGCTGGTCAGCGATGTGGTCAGCGCCCGCGAGGGCACGCAGCGCGAAACCGGGCGCGAGCTCGATGTCGCGCTGCAGGGCCAGGGCCTGTTCGCCGTGCAGTATGGCCAAGGCAATCAAGCCGGCGAGGCCTATACCCGCGCCGGCAACTTCACGCTGGATGCCGAGGGCAATCTGCTGCTGGGCAAGCATCCGGTGCTGGGCGACGGCGGGCCGATCAATTTGCCGCCGCACAGCAAGGTCGAGATCGGCGCCGACGGCACGATCTCGATCCAGACGCCCGGCACCGCCGAGCTGCAGCCGGTCGACAAGCTCAAGCTCGTCAAGCCCGAGTTCGCGCAGCTGATCAAGAACGAGGCCGGCCTGCTGGTCGGCCGCGACGGCGCGGCGCTGGCGGCCGACGAGACGGTGCGCGTCGGCAGCGGCCGGCTCGAGTCCAGCAATGTCTCGGCCGTCGAGGAGATGGTCACGACCATGAGCCTGGCGCGCGATTTCGAGCTGCAGATGAAATTGTTCAAGGCCGCCGACAGCATGGCCGACGCAGGCAACCGCCTGGTGCGTGAGTAAGCAACACAGGAGTACACGATGAACCCAGCAATGTGGATCAGCAAGACCGGCGTGCAGGCGCAAGACGCCAAGCTGCAGGCCATCGCCAACAACCTGGCCAATGTCAACACGGTGGGCTTCAAGCGCGACCGGGTGATGTTCGAGGACCTGTTCTACCAGGTCGAGCGTCAGCCCGGCGCCGCCGGCGAGGACGGTGCGGCCGCGCCGGCCGGCGTGCAGCTGGGCAATGGCACGCGCATGGTCGGCACGCAGAAGGTCTTCACCAGCGGCAGCCTGCAGACCACCGGCCAGAGCATGGATGTGGCCATCGTCGGCCAGGGCTTTCTGCAGGTCGAGGGCCCGAACGGCCGCCCGGCCTACACCCGCGCCGGCCAGCTGCAGGTCAACTCGGAAGGCCGCCTGACCAACGCCCAGGGCCTGCGCCTGCAGCCCGAGATCACCGTGCCGGCCAATGCCACCGCGATCACGATTGCCGAGAACGGCACCGTCAGCGCCACCGTGGCCGGCGCCGCCGCACCGACCGAGCTGGGCCAGCTGCGCCTGACGAGCTTCGTCAACCCGACCGGCCTGCTGGCCCTGGGCGACAACATCTACCAGGAAACCACCGCCAGCGGCGCACCGACCGAGGGCGTGCCGGGGGCCGATGGTCTGGGCAAGCTCAAGCAGGGCGCGCTGGAAGGCTCGAATGTGCAGGTGGTCGAGGAGATGGTCGACATGATCGCTGCCCAGCGCACCTACGAGATGAACACCAAGGTGCTGTCGGCGGCCGACAGTATGCTGCAGTACCTGTCGCAGGCGGTGCGCTGATGCGCGCGGGCGGCTCGCTCCTCATCGTCGCGGCCCTGCTGGGCGGCTGCGCCAGCCTGCAGCCGCCGGCGCTGCCCGAGGCCGAGCCGGCCCCGCTGCCGGCGCTGGCCCAGGTCTCGGCCAAGGCACGCGCCGGCGGCGTTTTCGTCGCCGGCCGCACCGCCAGCCTGACCGCCGACACGCGCGCCTTCCGCGCCGGCGATGTGCTGACCGTGGTGCTGATGGAAACCACCCAGGCCAGCAAGAGCGCCGGCACCCAGCTCGGCAAGAACAGCAGCGCCGGCTTCTCGGCCAGCCTGCGCGACAAGTCCTCGGACGGCTCGCTGGAGGCGCAGCGCGACTTCAACGGCCGCTCGTCGAGCAGCCAGCAGAACACCTTGCAGGGCGCGATCACCGTGGTTGTCCACGAGGTGCTGCCCAACGGCCTGCTGAAGGTGCAGGGCGAGAAAAGCGTCTACCTGAATCAGGGCGAGGAGCTGATACGGCTGGGCGGCTATGTGCGCGCCGCCGATGTCGACAACGACAACCGCGTCTCCTCGCAGCGCGTCGCCAATGCCCGCATCAGCTACAGCGGCACCGGCCATATGGCCGAGGCCAACACCCCCGGCTGGCTGACGCGCTGGTTTGTCAGCGCGCTGATGCCATTCTGAAGAAAGACAAGCGATGAAGAGCATCTGCATCCTGGCCTTGAGCCTGGCCGCTGGCCTGCTGAGCCTGCCCGGCCATGCGGCCCAGGCGCTGGGCCAGCTGGTCAGCATCGAGGGCGTGCGCGACAACCAGCTGCTCGGCTATGGCCTGGTGGTCGGCCTGAACGGCAGCGGCGACAGCACCCAGGTCAAGTTCTCGGGCCAGTCGATCAACAATCTGCTCAAGCAGTTCGGCGTCAAGCAGCCCGAGCGCACCGAGGCCAAGAGCAAGAACGTCGCCACCGTGATGGTCAGCGCCACCTTCCCGAGCGGCTACCGGCGCGGCCAGCCCATCGATGTGACCGTGTCCTCGCTGGGCGATGCCAAGAGCCTGCGCGGCGGCGTGCTGCTCTTGACCCAGCTGCATGCGGCCGACGGCGAGGTCTATGCGCTGGCCCAGGGCAATCTGGTGGTCGGCGGTCTCAATGCGCAGGGCCAGAGCGGCTCCAGCGTCACCGTCAACACCCCCACCACCGGCCGCATCCCGAACGGGGCGACCGTGGAGCGCGAGATCGAGAGCGATTTCGACAGCCGGCCCAGCGTGCAGCTGAGCCTGAAGCGTCCCAACTTCCAGACCGCCACCTCCATCGTCGAGACCATCAACCGCCGCTACGGCGAGATTGCCAGCACCCGCGACGCCACCAGCGTCGAGGTGCAGGCCCCCGCCAACCCGACCCAGCGCGTCGCCTTCATGGCCGGGCTCCAGGCGCTCAAGGTCGAGGTCGGCGCCGAGCTGCCCAAGGTCATCTTCAACTCGCGCACCGGCACGGTGGTGATCGCCGAGGGCGTGCGCGTCAAGCCGGCGGCGGTCTCGCATGGCTCGCTGAAGGTGGTCATCAGCGAGCGGCCCCAGGTCAGCCAGCCCCAGCCCTTCAGCCAGGGCCAGACCCAGGTGACACCGCAGTCGCGCGTCGCGGTCGACCAGGGCAATGGCCGCATGCTGCGCTGGCCGGCCGGCGCCAGCCTGCAGGCCATCGTCGACACGATCAACAGCATTGGCGCGAACCCGGACGATCTGATGGCCATCCTGCAGGCCCTGGACCAGGCCGGCGCGATCGAAGGCGAATTGCAGGTGATCTGATGCTGAAAATCGACACACCACTGAATCCCGCCGCGACTGGCGCCGATGCCGACGCGATCCGCCTTCAGGCGCGCGCCGCCGAGGCGGCCGAGAAGTTCGAGGCCTTCTTCATCAAGCAGATGATGAGCCAGATGCGCTCGGCCACCCGCGCGCTGGCCGACGATGACAGCCCGCTGAAGAACAAGGTCAACGAAGACATGATGGACATGGCCGACGGCCTGGTGGCCGATGCGATGGCCGGCCAGCGTGCCTTCGGCATCGCCGACCTGATGCTCAAGCAGATCCTGCCGGCGGCTGGTTTAAGTCCGGCCGCTGCGGCGTCGCCTTCCCCTGGGGATGAGTCCAAACAGGGCATGAAACCATGAGCATGATCTTCAACGCGCTGTCGGGCGCGATCGCCGCCCAGGCGGCGCTCAACACCAACAGCCAGAACATCGCCAACGCGATGACGCCGGGCTACACCCGCCAGGGCGTGCTGCTGGGCTCGGTCCAGTCGGGCAGCAGCAATGCGGCCGGCGCCGGCGTGGCCGTCTCGGGCCTGCTGCGCTTCAACGACGGCTACAAATCGCTGCAGATGTGGCAGGCGGCCTCGAATCTGGGCCAGTACAAGGCCGGCCAACCTTATCTGAACCAATTGGAGCAGGTGATGTCGGACGACACCTCCAACATCAACCAGGGGCTCGATGCCTTCTTTGCCGCGCTCAATGCCGCCAGCGTGCAGCCCGATTCGGGCCCGCTGCGCGAGCAGGTGATCACGGCGGCCGACGGCCTGGTCAAGCGCGTCGGCAGCCTGCAAAGCCTGCTGAGCGGCCAGCAGAGCGCGCTGCTCGCACAGCGCGGCGCGGCCATCGACCAGGTCAACAGCCACACCCAGAGCATCGCGCTGCTGAACAAGCAGATCGCCGCGGCCCAGGCCACCGGCATCAACACCTCGGGCCTGCTCGATGCGCGCGACCAGCAGGTCGATGCGCTGTCCTCGCTGGCCGGCCTGCAGGTCGTCAACCAGCCGGACGGCACGATCAGCGTCTCGCTGAAGAACGGCCAGCCGCTGGTGCTGGGCAGCGAGGCGGCGGTGATGAGCCAGAACGCCGGCGACCTGGAGCTGAGCTTTGCCAACAGCAGCTTCAAGGTGCTGGGCCAGAACCTGGGCGGCCAGCTCGGCGGGCTGCAGGACTTCGAGACCCAGGTGCTCAAGCCGATGCAGAGCTCGATCGGCGAGCTGGCCCAGGGCATTGCGACGAGCTTCAACACCCAGCTCGCGGCCGGTTCCGCGCCACCGGTCGTCGGCCCGGGCCAACCGCTGTTCGACTACAGCGGCGGCAAGCTCAAGCTGACCGGCCTCACCGCGACGCAGCTGGCCTTTGCCGCGCCGGGCGGTGCGATCGGTGACAGCAGCAATCTGAAGGCCTTGATCGGGCTGAAGAGCCAGACCATCAGCGTCGACGGCAAGCTGACCGTGATGGGCGATGTCTACACCCAGCTGGTCGGCAAGCTGGGCGTGCAGAGCCAGCAGAACATCGCCGCGCAGAAGACCGCGATCACGGTGCGCGACCAGGCCGAGGAAAGCTGGAAGTCCACCAGCGGCGTCAACAACGACGAAGAGGCCATCAGCCTGATGCAGTACAAGCAGATGTACGAGGCCAATATGAAGGTCGTCGCGGTGGCCAATGCCTTGTTCGACAGCACGCTGGCGATGATTCGCTGACAGGAGAGACCGGACTATGCGTATCGCCAGCAACCAATACCACGCCACGATGAACAGCGCGCTGCAGACCGCCAACAGCGGCCTCGCGCTGGTGATGCAGCAGATGGCCTCGGGCAACCGCATCATGAAGCCCTCGGACGACACCATCGCGACGGTGCGCCTGGCCCGCCTGTCGCGCGAGGAGGCGGCGCTGGACCAGTACCGCAGCAATGCCGGGGCGCTGAAGACCCGGCTGCAGGCCAACGAGGTCACGCTGGACTCGATGAAGAACGATCTGATGATGGCCCGCGATCTGCTCGTCTGGGCCGCCGACGGCGCCAACACGCCGGCCGATGTGGCCGCGATGGCCACCTCGCTGGAAGCGCTGCGCGACAGCCTGTTCTTCGCCGCCAACAGCCGCAATGCCGAGGGCAAGTACTTGTTCTCGGGCACCGCCACCGATGTCGCGACCGTGACCGATACCGGCGCCGCGCCGCCGGCCCGCTATGCCCAGAATGCCGCGGTCAACGGCCTCACGCAGGATGTCGCGGTCGGCGACGGCGTGACCCTGGCCGCCAATGTCTCGCTGGGCAGCCTGGGCTTCGCCGCCTTTCTGAACAAGCTCGACGCGGCGGCCACCGCCTTCAAGACCGGCAGCTACACCGGCACCACCGCGCGCGACCAGCTGGTCGAGACCGATCTGATGCTGGACGGCATCAGCGGCCAGATCAGCGTGCTGGGCGGGCGCCAGAATGTGCTGCAAACCATGGCCGACAACCAGGCCGCGATCAGCCTGGCCAACAAGCAGGCCTATATCGACCTGGCCCAGCTCGACTATGGCGAGGCTTCGGTGCGCCTGAACAGCCACACGCTGGCGGTGCAGGCCACGCAGAAGGCCTATGCCAAGGTCAGCCAGCTGAGCCTGTTCAACGCTTTCTGAATCGGACCGGCTCTTGCAAATCCCAGTCGTCCACAGCCCCCCGCGCGCCAGCGAAGTGCTGCAGCGCAGCGGCGCCAGCAGCACCGGCATCGCGCTGGACGCGCTGCCGGCGTTGCGCCGTGTCGCGCCGCAAGACCTGGCCCCCGCCAGCGCTGCCACGCCCGGCACGAGCAGCAGCGCAGGCAAGTACCGGACCAGCCCGTTTCGCGAGCCCGGGCAGCAGCAGCGCCTGGGCGAGTTGCAGCAAGGCCTGGCGTATGCCGAGCGTCTGGGCCAGGCTCTGCAAGATCTGAAGAGCGGGCTCAGCCGCGCGCTGGCCCAGCCGCAGCTGGCCGGCCGGCAGGCCTTGCCCGCCAAGCTGGAGGCCGTCCAGCAAGTCTGGCAGGCCCGCGCCGGCGAGAGTGGCGGCCAGCTTGACGCGCGCCTGCAGCCGGTGGCCGAGGGCGAGCAGCCGCGCCAGCTGTTCCGCGTGCGCGGCCTCGATGTGCAAGCGCTCAGCAGCGCCGGCGCCGAGACGCTGCGGCTGGCCATGCCCGGCCAGCCGCGCGCGACCCTGGTGCCGCTGGACGGCCAGGGTCTGCAGCGCGGCCTGCAAAGCCTGCAGCGTGCGCTGGCAGCGACCGATATGCGAGCACACAGCCAGGGCGGCGAGCTGCTGTTCAGCGCGCCCGAATCGCAATGGCCGGCGCTGCGCGACGGCCTGAGCCTGCGCGGTGACGGCAAGCGTTTCCCCAGCGGCCAGATGGTGCGGGCCTTGCTGGATCCGCAGCCCGACGCGATCAGCCCATCGGGCTGGCAGCTCGACGACAGCCAGGCCCAGCGCCACAGCCTGGTCCAGGTGCTGGACGCCCAGGCGAAGCTGGACCGTGCCCAGCAGCAGCTGAGCCAGCGCCTGGACAGTGCCGCCGCGCTGACGGCCCAGGCCGCCACAGAGACCTCAGCTGCGCAGCAAGCCCGCTTCGCGGCGGGCTTTCGTGCCGAGGCCAGCGAGCAGGTGCTGGACTTCGAGCGCCTGAGCGCGCTGGCGCCGGCCCTGCTGGGCCTGCATCGAAATCAGGTGCAACAGCTGCTGCTGCCGCCCGGCCAGGCCTGAGCGTCTCAGGGCCTGCGCTCGACGGCGTAGGCACGTATCAGCCCCTCGATCGCTCCCTTGCTGCGCAGCCGCTCCAGCGCGCTGTGCAGGCGCTCGACCAGCGCCGGTTCGCTGCGCCGGTTCAGCGCAAAGTAATAGCCGCCCTGGTCGCTGAGCGGCGCCAGCCTGAGCACCTCGCCGCTGGCCATGCCGGCCTGGCGCAGATTCCAGGCCATGCCCAGCTCGGTGTCCACCATCGCGTCGATCCAGCCCAGGCGCAGCTGGCGCAGGATGGCGGCATTGCTCGCATCGGCCACCAGCGACTCAGGCGGCACGCCGGCGTCCAGCAGGTCCTGGGCCGCCGCCTCGCCGCGCACGACGCCATAACGAAGCAGGGGCAGGTCCTTGCGGTCCCGGATCGTGGCCGTGCCACCGGCGCGTCCCCAGATCCAGGTGCTGCGCGGCAGGATAGGGCCTATCCAGATGAAGTCGTGCTCGCGCGAGGGACGCCGCACCGTTGTATAGACCAGGGTGTTGGGGCTCTTCAGCGCGGCGGCATAGGCGCGCGCCCAGGGCACGCTGTCGATCAGGCAGCGCAGCTCGGCTTCGGCACACAGCGCGCGCAGGATATCGGTCGCCACCCCCTTGAGCTCGCCGCGCTCGCTGTAGTTGTAGGGCGGCCATTCCTCGGTGTAGGCGTTCAGCACCGGCGCGCCGGCCTGGGCCCAGACGCCGGCGATCCACAAGGGCAGGGCAGACAGCGCTGATCGGAGGAGTCGGTGCAGGGCAGACAAGGCAAGAAACGGTGGCGGCTGGCGATGCGCACAGCATGCCAGCTTTGCGTGGCAGCGCGTTGAAGGCAAGGACAAATCTGTCCATGCGCGTGGACAAATACGTCTTCGCCGCAGCGCGACGCGGCCGTCCCGCGGCGCGGCCACATCCGGCCTCGAATGCGGGAGGACAAAGCCGTCCACGCCCGCCTGCCGCAGCAAAGAAAAAAATCCAGCGCAGCAAGCACTTAGCGAGCAGCGCCGGGCTGGCATCGTCCATGCGTACTGCGTCCCTATCAAGCTGGGGGAGGCCCCGAGCATGGATCCCGACATCATGTCCGTCGTTCAGCATCTGGCGCGCTATCTGTGCGCCCACCCCGACGCCTGTGACAGCGCCGAAGGCATTGCGCGCTGGTGGGGTGGGGCGGCCGAGCAGGGCGCGGCGGTCGGCGTGGTCGAGGCCGCGCTGCAGTGGATGTCGGCCTGTGGCGTGGTCGAGACCTGGCAGGCCGCCGATGGCCGGGTGCTCTATCGCGGCGCCCGCGGAGATGCGCATCTGCTGGCCCGGCTGCAGGCGCTGGCAGCCGATCCGCGCGCGCTGCTGCCCGGCGGCCCGGCGCCCAGGAGCTTGCACTGATGGCCGGCGTCACCGCCATCCATGCGCTGTGCAGCGGGCTGGCCCAGCATCTGTCGCGCGCCTATCAGCTGCGCCCTATCGCCGGCCTGAGCTGCAAGTTCGAGCCGGCCGGCGTCACCGAGCTGAAGAAGCTCGATGGTCAGGACAGCAAGCTGACCCTGATGGTCTGGCGCATCGGCCACAACGAGCAGCTGCGCAACCGTCCGGCGCTGCAACTGCCGCAGGGGCGCGTCGCACCTGTCAGCCTGAACGTGCATCTGCTGCTGAGCGTCTGGGCCGACACCGCGATGAAGGAGCAATCGCTGCTGGGCTGGGTCCTGCGCGAGCTGCTGCAGCGGCCGGTGCTGGACGCCAGCGTGCTCGGCGAGGGCTTCGGCCCCGACGAGCAGGTGCCGCTGCTGGCCGAGGATCTGTCGCTCGATGAGCTCAGCAAGCTCTGGCAGGTGCTGCTGCCGCCGCTGCGGCCCTCGCTGGGCTTTGTCGCCCGCAATGTGATGCTGGAACTCGATCCCGAGCCGGACCACGGGCCGGTGCTGGCGCGCCGCATCGCGCTCGGCGCGGAGGTGCGGCCATGATGGAGCGCCTAGACCGCCGCATCTTCGGTGCCATCGAGTTCGTCGATGCGCTGAGCGATGCGCCGCTGCGGGCGCCGCTGCATATCGACGCCCCGGGTCTGCGCCTGCTGCCCAATCGCCGCGGGCTCTATGTGATCCATGCGGTCGACGGTGAGGATGACTACAGCCGCGCCTTCGACGATCCGCCGGCCACACCGCCGCGCCGCGATTTCCGGCTGACCATCCACGACCCGCAGCAGCGCTACCTGTCGCAGACCCTCACGCTGGCCCTGCCGCGCCTGCTGCCGCAGCCGGGCGTGCCGCTGGACGATGCCGACAACGCGCAGCGGCCGCTGCGGGTCCTGCTCTACCCCTCGGCGGCCCAGCCCCTGCGGGCGGCCTGGGCCGTGCTGCGCCTGGCCGTTCAGCTGCCGGGTGGGGTGGGCCTGGCCAATGTCGTGATCGAGGCCCAGCCCCGGCTGGCCGGCCAGCCGCTGCGCCACGCGCTGACCGATGCCCATGGCGAGGCCTTGCTGGTGATTCCCGGCGTGCCGGCCATCCTGCCGGATGCCGGCGGTCCGGCCGGCCTGAGCCGCGAGTTCAGGCTGGGCCTGCAGCTGCTGCTGGACCCGGCGGTGGTCGTGCGCAGCGATGCAGCGGCTGTTCCCGTGCCCGATTTGCGCGCGGTGCTGGCGCGGCGCGAGGCCGGCGTGCCGGCGCTGCGCGTCATCAGCCCCGCCGACCCCTTGCTGAGCGCGGGCAGCAGCCGGCGCCATGTGGAGACCGTGTCATGGCCCTGAACTGCGGCCACCCAGGAGGTGCATCGTGCCCGAATACCTAGCCCCAGGCGTCTATGTCGAGGAAGTCAGCTTCCGCTCCAAATCCATCGAGGGCGTGGGCACCAGCACCTGCGCCTTTGTCGGCCCGACCCGCAAGGGCCCGGTCGGCGGCGCGCCCGAGCTGCTGACCAGCTTTGCCGACTTCGAGCGCATCTATGGCGGCATCGACGATCTGGCTTTCGACGGCGACACCGTCGATGCGCACCGGCGCAACTACATCGCCCATGCGGCCCAGGCCTTCTTCAACAACGGCGGCGGCCGGCTTTATGTGGCGCGGGCCCTGTCCGGCGATGCCCGGGCGGCCGTAGCGCCGCCGCTGCTGGCCGCCGCCGATGCGGCCGATCCGCCGCGCGCGGTCTTCGAGGCACGCTTTGCCGGCACACATTTCAACGGCGCCGTCATCACGGTGCAGCAGGTGCTGACGCCGATCGGCAAGGCCGCGATCGCCGCCGCACCCGACGGCAGCCTGCTGCGCATCCATCGCAAGAATCCCGCCGCCACCCTGGAAGGCCTGTGGGGCAAGGCCGCCGGTGCCTGGAGCCGCATCGGCGAGGCGCCGGCGGTGGCCGACCCGCCGCTGCCGACCATCACCACGCTGCCGGCCGACTTCGACCCGGTCAACTTCTCGGCCTCTCTGCTGAGCTTCGACATCACGGTGGCGACCAGCGACGGCGCCAGGGCCCAGTACGAAGGCGCCAGCCTGGGCAGCGGCCAGCCGCAATTCATCGGCCGGCTGCTGTCGGCCGCACCGGCAAGCCGCGCCGAAGCCCTGGTCCAGCCGATCGCGCTGAAGACCCGGGGCGCGATCGGCGCGCCCGAGCTGCTGGCGGTGCTGGGTGGCGGCCGTGCCGATGCCAATGGCATCGAGCCCAGTGTGCGTTTCACGCTGGCCGGCGGCACCGACGGCGCCGCACCCGATGCCGGCGAGTACCAGGCCGGGCTCGACCTGCTGATCGCGCTGGAGGATGTCTCGGTGGTGGCCGCGCCAGGCTACTCGGCCTTTGCCGATATCAGCCAGGGGGCGGTCTATCGCTCGATCCAGGAAGCGCTGCTGAGCCATGTGGCCGACGCGCGCCGCTACCGCATGGCCGTGCTCGATGCGCCGCCCGATGTCACGGCCACCGAGATGCGCGATCTGCGCGGCCTGGTCGATTCGACCCGGGGCGCGCTCTACTACCCCTGGGTCGTGCTGGCCAACCCGCTGGCCGGCCCCGGCAACAGCCAGCCGGCCGAGATCCAGCTGCCGCCCTCGGGCTTTGTCTGCGGCATCTATGCACGCAATGATGTCGAGCGCGGCGTGCACAAGGCGCCGGCCAACGAGATCGTGCGCGGCGCCTTGCGCTTCCATCCCAATGTCAACTTCGGCCAGCAGGAGCTGCTGAACCCGATCGGCGTCAACTGCCTGCGCCAGCTCGACGGGCGCGGCCTGCGGGTCTGGGGTGCTCGCACGATCTCCAGCGACCCGGAATGGAAGTACGTCAATGTGCGGCGTTACTTCAACTATCTGGGCGCGTCCATCGATCGCGGCACGCAGTGGGCGGTGTTCGAGCCCAATGGCGAGATGTTGTGGGCCAATGTGCGCGGCACCATCGCCGACTTCCTCTACAACGAATGGCGCAATGGCGCGCTCTTGGGCGCCAAGCCCGAGCAGGCCTTCTTCGTGCGCTGCGACCGCACGACGATGACACAGAACGACCTCGACAACGGCCGGCTGATCTGCCTGGTCGGCGTGGCCGCGATCAAGCCCGCCGAGTTCGTGATCTTCCGCATCGGCCAGAAGACGGCCGATGCCAAGTCCTGAGCCAGGAGCCGACGATGATTCAACGCGACACCCCCTACGGCGCCTTCAACTTCCAGGTCGATCTGGGCAATGGCGTGGCCGGCGGCTTCTCCGATGTCTCGGGCCTGGTGACCGAGATGACGGTGGCCGAGTACCGCAACGGCAACGAGGCCGAGAACCATGTGCGCAAGATCCCTGGCGTGCACAAGGTCGGCGACGTCACGCTCAAGCGCGGCCTGATCGGCAGCGCCGATCTGTTCCAGTGGATCAAGCAGGCCCGCACCGAGGGCTACAAGGCCAAGCGCACCGTGGTCATCCATCTGCAGGACGAGGCCCGCGATGGCCCGGTCGCGACCTGGCGGCTGCAGGGTGCCGTGCCGCTGAAGTACACCGGCCCCACGCTGGCCGGCAAGGGCGGCGGCGATGTCGCGATGGAAGAGCTGGTCCTGTCCTGCGAAGGCTACGAGATCGAGTAGATCTCGCGACTGCACCATGTCCAGCCATCCGCAAGCCCTCACCGGATTGAGCTTCGAGCTGGCGCCGCCGCGCCCGGCCCATCCCTTGCGCAGCGATATCGCGCTCTTCGTCGGCACGCTCGCGCGGCGCCGTCGCGTGGCCAGCGATGCGCCGCAGGCGCTGCCGGTTCCGCTGAGCCGCTGGCTGGCCGGCCAGGGCATCGCCCGGGTCGGCGGCCTGCCGCTGGCCCGGCTGCGCCTGAGCCTGGCTTCGGCCGGCGCCTTCGCGACGGATTTGTTGGCGCAGGCCGCCGATCTGAGCGAGCGGGCGCGCTTGAGCGCTCTGCTCGATCAGCGGCTGAACACGCCGGGCCGCCGCGCCAGCTTCACGGCCCTGCTGGACGCCTGCCGCGAGCTGAGCCCCTTGCCCGAGAGCCTGGTCGAGGAGCTGCGGCTACGTGGCCTGACACCGGATACAGGGCTGGGCGGCATGCCGGGCGGCGATGGGCTGGAGGGCTGGCTGCGGCTGCAGACCCTGCTGAATCTGCCGGTCGCGGTCGAGAGCTTCGAGCAGGTTGATGCGCTGTTTGCCTGGGAGCAGCGCGGCGTGCGCGAGCGGGTGCTGCGCGCCGGCGACCCGGTCGTGCCGACGCCCATCGGCGTGGCCTTGCGGGCCTTCTTCGGCGAGGGCGGGCGGCGCGCCTACATCGTGCGCAGCGGCGACCCGAGCTGCCTGTTCGAGTCGGCCGGCGAGCGCTTCAGCAGCTGCTTCCCCGAGCCGGGCACAACGGAGCGCTGCCCGCAGCTGCCCGGTGTGCAGGCCATCGTGCGGCGCGGTTTCCTCAGCGGCTTGCGGCCCGGCGGCCGTCCGGTCGCGCTGTCGGCGGCCGACTGGGTCGGGCTGGAGCATGTCTATGGCCTGAACGATGTCGCGTTCGCGCTGCTGCCCGATCTGGTCGATGCCTGCGCCCAGAGCCTGGGCGGCGAGCCGGCGCCGCCCGAAGTGATCGCCGCGCCCGAACGCTTCCGTGAATGCGCGGTCGAGGCGCCTGGCCCCTCGGCGCCGGCCGGGCGCCGCCTGCCGGCGCCGCGTCTGAACAGCCTGGGTCTGGCGGTCTGGCGCCGCCTCTTGCTGCGGGCGCTGAATCTGCTGGACAACCCCGGCCGACCCTTCCACCGCCGCGATGTGCAGCTGCTGGCCTCGCTGCCGCTGCTGGGCGAGGGCCGTGAGCTGCCGGCGCCCGATCAATGGCTGCTCTGGATGGCGCAGCAGCCCGGCTGGATGCGGCCGGCCGAGGATGGCGAGGGCGAGTTGCTCAGCGACCGGCTGCAGCTGGCCTATCCCTGGCTGCGCACCGACGCCAGCGCTGACGCGCAAGGCGGTGTCGAGGCGCCCGAGGGCAGCCTGGCCGGTCTGCTGGCCCGCAGCGCGCTGGAGCGCGGCAGCTACCGCTCGGCCGCGCGGCAGCGCATCTACCGCTACCAGGACAGCGAACCGCCGCTGGCTTGGACCCAGGCCCTGCAGCACAGGCAGTGGACGCCGCTGGGCGAGCTGAGCCTGGCCCAGCGCGTTTGCCTGCTGGGCCCGAGCCCGCGCGGGCCGCAGCTGCTGTCGGATGTGTCCTGCGCGGCCGACCCGCGCACCCGCCAGGCGGCGGTGCGCCGGCTGATCAATGTCGTGATCCAGGCCGCCCGCCAGGCCGGCGAGGAACTGGTTTTCGAGGCCAATGGCGAGGCCTTGTGGGCGCGGGTGCGCGAGCGCCTGAGCGATCTGATGCGGGCGCTGCTGAGCGCCGGCGCGCTGTCCGGCGACGGCCAGGCCTTCGCGGTGCGCTGCGGCCGCGACACGATGCGGCAGAGCGATATCGACGCCGGCCGCCTGCTGGCCGAGATCGAGATCCAGCCGGCCCAGCCGATCCAGCGCATCGTCGTCGTGCTGAATCTGCGCGATGCCGGTCCGGCCCGGCTGCTGGCCGAGGCCGCCTGAGGCCAATGATCATGAGCAAGCAGCAAACGCCCTGGTTCGGCAGCCGCTTCCATGTGGCCTTCACGCGCGAGCCCATCGCCGCGCGCGGCGGTGGCAGCGGTGAAGGCCTGGCCGAAGACCTGTGCGAGGGCGGCTTCGCCGAGGTCAGCGGCCTGGAGGCCTCGATGGAGGCCAAGACCATCCGCGAGGGCGGGGCCAACTACGGCGTGCACCAGCGTGCCGGCCAGGTCAGCTTCGCCACCGTGGTGATCAAGCGCGGCATGGCGCCGGCGCGCGATCTCTGGCATTGGTGGGCCTTGTTCGCCGGTGCCGGCGCGCCGGACGGCGCCAACGACAGCCGGCGCAACGGCGCTTTCGCGCACCGCCTGACGGTGCGCATTTGCATGCTCGATATCGATGGCACGCCGCTGCTGAAGTGGCGCTTGGAGCGCGCCATGCCGGTCAAGTTCAAGGCCGCCGAGCTGAGCGCCCGCGCCGCCGAGATCGGCATCGAGGAAATCCATCTGGCCCATGAAGGCCTTTACTTCGAGGCCCCCTGATCATGCGCATTCCCGACGAACACAAGGCCAAGCTCTACCGGGTCGATCAGGCCCATCCGAGCCAGGAGCCCAATGCGGACAGCCCGGACGCGGTGCTGGTGCAGTTCAATCCGCTGTCGCTGTCCTACACGGCCCAGAACACCTTGGAGAAGAAGGGGCGCGACGCCAGTGCCCGCCAGTTCGTCGCCCAGACCACGGCCAAGCTGGAGTTCGATCTGCAGTTCGACAGCAGCCACGACGGCGGCGATGTGCGCGCCGAGACCGACCGCATCAAGCAGTTTCTCCAGCCGCTGGAACAAGGCCCGGCCTGCGACCGCGCGCCGCCGCTGGTCGGCATGCGCTGGGGCAGCTTTGTGTTCAAGGGCGTGCTGGAGTCCTTCCGGGAAACCCTGGACTTTTTCTCGGCCGAGGGTGTGCCGCTGCGCTCTTTGCTGAAGATCGCACTGGCCTCGCAGGATCCCAAGGATGTGTTTGCGTCCCTGCCGCCCGGCCACCCCGATGCCCGCGCGGCGGCCGCCGCCGATGTCAGCCTGGTGGCGCTGTCGGCGCGCGGCCCGGCCCTCGGTGGCCTGCCTGGGCGTGCGCTGGCCGCCGCCAATGGCTTCGAGAGCCTGCGCCATCCGGCCGCGGCCGTGGCCGTGCTGAGCGGCGGCGTCGGCCTGGCTGCCGGCCTCGGCCTGCAGCCGGGCGCGGCGCGCTCGACCAGCCTCACCGGCCAGTTCGCGCTGGGAGGCCAGGCCGTTGGCGCGGGGTCCAGCGGTATGAAAGCCGATATGGGGGCCCAGGCCCGCATCAAGTTCGACTGAACCGGAGACACCCACCATGGCCGTCGTGATCAATGAGATGGAGGTGCTGGAGCAGCCAGCGGCAGCGCCGGCGCCACCGGCCGCTGCTGCTGAGAGCCCCGCACCGGACGAGCAATGGCTGCTGGCGCTGCTGGCACGCGAAGCCTGGCGCCTTGAGCGCCGGCAGACCGACTGAGGAGCGCTGGTCATGGGTGATATGGCACTGTCCCGTCTGGCGCTGTACTCGCCGCGTCCGAGCGTGCGTGTCGACGGGGCGGACAACCGCCAGCTCGCCGACGCGCTGCTGTCGATGGCGATGCGCGAGCAGGAGGGCGGCATGTCCTCGCTGGAGATGGCTATCGGCGCCCATGGCCCGCGCGACGATGGCTCGGTCGGTCTGCTCTACGAGGACGAGCGCCTGATCAAGCTCGGCACCCGGCTGACGCTCTTGTTCGGCGATACCGCGATCTTCGAGGGCATGGTTAGCGCCATCGAGCTGGCGATCGACTCCGAGGGCCCGCCGCGCCTGCTGCTGCAGGCCGAGGACGCGGCCCAGCGTGCGAGGCTGCGGCGGCGTAGCGTCGTCCATGAGCAGCTGTCGCTGGCCGAGATCGCGCGCCGTCTGGCCGCCGACCTGGGGCTGTCGCCGGTGATCAGCGGCTTCGACCAGAGCCGTGAACTCGAGGTGCAGTTCAACGAGAGCGATCTGGCCTTTCTGCGCCGCCTGCTGGCGCGCGAGGGCGGCGATATGCAGGTGAGCGGCCGCGAGTTGCAGGTGGCGCCGCGCGGCCAGCTGCCGCGCCATGCCGTCAGCCTGCAGATGCACAGCCAGCTGCGCAAGCTCAGCGCGGTGGCGGATCTGGCCGACCAGGTCAGCGAGCTGCGGGTGACCGGCTTTGACTTCGCCGCCGGCCAGACCCTTGCCGCCAGCGGCAGCGCGGCGACGCTCGGGCCAGGCCGTGGGCGCACGGGCGCGCAGCTGCTGCAGCAGGTATTCGGCGCACGCGAACAGCTCAGCTCGCACCGGCTGGCGCTGAGCCAGGCCGAGGCGCAGGCACTGGCACGGGCCGAGTTCGAGCAGCGCGCACGCCGCTTCGTCCGTATCGACGGCATCTGCGAGGGCAACCCGGCGCTGCGTGTCGGCGGCCGGCTGAGCCTCATCGATGTGTCGCCGCGCTTTGACAACGACTACGAGATCAGCGCCTGCACCCACCGCTTCGACACCCGGCGCGGCTACGAGACCGAGTTCCGCGCCGAGGGCGCTTATCTGGGTGAGCCGGCATGACACGCGACGATCTGCCTCTCACCGACTTCGGCCGGCCCGCGCACGCCCAGGCCATGCCCTATCTGGGCCAGGTCGTCGATGTCAATGACCCGCTGGGCCTGGCCCGTGTCAAGGTCTGGTTCTACAGCCTGGACAGCGAGCCCGCTGCAGCGGTCTGGGCCCGCGTCGCCTGCCCCTTTGCCGGCGAGCGGCGCGGCGGCTTCTTCATCCCCGATGTCGGCGACGAGGTGCTGGTCGTGTTTGTGCACGGCGATGCGCGTCACCCCATCGTCGTCGGCGGGCTGTGGAACGGTGCCGCCGCGCCGCCGGAAACCATAGGCGCCAGCGTCGACCGCTGGACCATCACCGGCAAGGCCGGCACGCGCATTGCCATCGTCGAGGCGGCCGACGGCCAGGCGATGATCGAGTGCACGACGCCGGGCGGCGTCAGCCTGCGCATGCAGGAGGAGGGCGGCGGCAGGGTCGAGATCGAATGCGCCGGCAACACCGTGACGCTGGACACCCAGGGCGTGTCGGTGCAGGCCTCGGCCAAGGTCACCGTGCAGGCCTCCTCGGTCGAGGTCAGCGCCGGCATGGTCAAGGTCGATGCCGGCATCTCCAGGTTCTCCGGCGTGGTCCAGTGCGATGTGCTGATGGCCAACTCGGTGATCTCCAGCGCCTACACGCCCGGTGCGGGCAATATCTGGTGAGGCCGGCATGAACCAACCGCAGAGCCTCCGGCATCCGCTGCCCCATCCGGTTCATCTGAGCGGTCTGCGCGCCGGCGGCGCCCGGCAGCCGGCGCCTCCGCTGATCAACGAACGGCGCGACCAGGACTTCATCGATGGCCTGCTGGCCGAGCTGGCCGATCCGCAGCGCCATGCGGCGCTGGCCACGCCGGCCCTGCAGGACGGTGCACTGCGCCTGTTCCAGCCGCTGCAGCGGGTCTTCAATCTGCTGGTGCTGGAAGCGTTCTGCGAGCAGCCCGGCCAGCCCCGGCTGGATCCGCGCCAGATCGACAGCAGCGGCTTCGTGCTGCGCCGTCTGCAGGGCCAGCGCAAGCTGGCCTGGCTGAGGCAGGGCAGCCGCGTGTTCGGCTGGGAGGCGGTCGATGAGGCCCTGGACCCGGCCCAGGAGCGCCGCGGCTGGGCCGCCCGGCTGGGGCATCCGGCCCTGAACGCGCGGGCGCCTAGCCAGCAGCGCCTGCGCAGCGCCGGCAGCGAGCGCCTGGCCCACAGCAGCGCGGCGGTCAGCGAGGATGTGCAGCCGCTCTTCATCGCGCCGCCCGAGGTCTGCGGCGGCGCCGGCAAGACCCTGCTTTACGGCATGCTGCGGGTGTCCTCGGGCGAGCTCAGCGAGACCGGGCCCAGCCCGACCCGCTTTGGCAGCGACGCGGCCGAGCGCGCGCTGCTGCGTGCTGATCTGTCGCTGTTCCTGCAGGCCCATGAGGCGCTGGCCCTGCCGCTGGCCGGCCGCAGCTTCAGCAGCGAGGACGCGCTGCTGGCCGCGCGCGGCGCCTCGGCGACGCTCAGCAAGCCGCAGTTCGACACGCTGGCCGGCCTGCTTGCCCTGCTGCAGCAGCTGCATGGTGAGTTCGATGCCTTTGGCGACGGCGCGGCGGCGCAGGCGCTGCAGGCGGCGCTGCGGCCGCTGCGGGTCGAGACCGACATCGCTGCCAGCGGCGGCCAGCCGGCCCGCGTCGAGCGCCGCAGCGCCTGGGGGTTTCTGATCGAGGCCAAGGCCGTGCTGCTCGATGCCGAGGCCGGTGCCCGCCTGACGATGCCGCAGCGCTGGGGCGCCGTCAGCGGTGCCGAAGCCGACGCGATCTTCGAGGCCACGCTGGCCTGCTTGCAGCAGCAGTTCGCCGCCGTGCTGCCGGCGGCGGGCCGTTTCGATGCGCCGGGCAGCGGGCCGGCACCGCAGTATGTGGTGCGCGCCTTTGTGCGCCTGAAGCCGGCCCGACCCGGCTGTGCCGGCCGCCTGGTCTGGTCGGACTACAGCGCGCCGTTTTGCATTGCGCCCTGGTTCGAGTCCTCCGGCGCGCCGGTGCCGCTGATACCGCTGCCCGATCTGTTCGACCGCGCCCAGCTGCGCCGCATCAAGCCCAGCGTGGCCTTCGCGCTGAGCCCCAAGCTGGCCAAGCTGCTGCGCAGCAAGGCCGACGAGCTGATCGAAGGCAAGGGCGATGCCGGCGACGGCCTGGGCCTGGGCTGGATCTGCTCCTTCTCGCTGCCCATCATCACCTTGTGCGCCTTCATCGTGCTCAACATCTTCCTGATGTTGCTGAACCTGATCTTCTTCTGGCTGCCCTTCCTGAAGATCTGCATCCCTATCCCCAAGGCCAAGGAGTAGTGCGATGAAGCCCGCCCCCCACGCGCTGCCGCCGGCCCTGGCCGCCCGCTATGCCGAGCCGATCGGCTGGCCGCTGCTGCCGCTGCCGGATGCGCTGGGCCAGCTGCATTACCCCGGTCTGTCGCTCAGCGTGCGCCAGCAGATCGAGGTGCTGCTGTCGACCCGGCCCGGCGAGCAGCTGATGCGGCCCGGCTTCGGCGCCGGGCTGGAGAATCTGCTGACCGAGCCCAACACGGTGGCGACCCGGGCCCGCATCAAGGACCTGGTCGAGGACGCGCTCAAGCGCTGGGAGCCGCGCATCGTGGTCGACGGCGTGGCGGTCGACCCGCTGCTGGCCGCCGGGGTCGCCAGCGGCGTGCGCGTCGAGATCGCCTACCGGCTCAAGCGCGACGGCTCGCCGGCCCGCATCGGCCTGAGTCTGGTGATGGAGGCCCGCCATGCCGATTAAGCCCCCGGCCCTGGACGACCGCAGCTATGAGGACCTGGTGGCCGAGCTGCTGGCGCGCATTCCGGCCCACACGCCGGAATGGACCCATCCGCGCCCCGGCGACCCGGGCCGCACCCTGATCGAGCTGTTCGCCTGGCTGGGCGACACCTTGCTGTACCGCGCCAACCTGATCCCCGAGCGTCAGCGCCTGGCCTGGCTGCGCCTGCTGGGGCTGGCGATGAAGCCGGCCCGTGCGGCACGCGGCCTGGTGGCGCTGCAGGTCAAGAGCGACAAGCAGCTGGCTGCGGTCCAGGTGCCGGCCGGCGCACTGATCGACAAGCCGCTGCCCTTCTTGACCTTGCAGCACTGCACCGCCTATCCCGTCGTCGGCCGCGCCTTTGTGCGCCGCCGCCTCGACGCCGACGAGCAGCGGGACTTCAATGCGCTGCTGCCCGATCTGCAGGCGGTCTACCGCGGCCTGGAAGGGCAGCCGCAGGGCTATGTGGCGACCGAGGTGTTCGCGCCAGGGCAAGACCTGGCCCCGGGCGTGGACCTGATGACGGACACGGTCGACGGCGCGCTGTGGCTGGCCCTGATGGCGCCCGGCGCCGCCCAGCAGGCGCAGGCCCGCCAGACCCTGGCGCCCGATGCGCAGGGCCTGGCCCGCGCGCTCAATATCGGCCTGGCACTCGCGCCGACCCTGCCGGACGATGGCCAGGGCCTCGGCACCCGCCAGCCCTTGCCGCTGATCTGGGAAATGAGCGGCCCCGCAGGCGCGCTGACGGCGCTGGAGATGCTGGAGGACGGCACGCAGGGCCTGAGCCGCTCAGGCGTGCTGCGCCTGGCGCTGCCGCCGCTGGCCCGCATCGGCGCGCCCTCCAATGACCCGCGCGAGAACCTGCTGGCCGGCGTCGGCGCCGATGCGCCGCCGCGGCTGGACAGCGAGGCCGATGCGGCCCGGCTGATCGCCTGGCTGCGGCTGCGCGTGGCCGCCGACTTCCCGCTGGCCAGCCTGCGCCTGGCCTGGGCCGGCCTGCATGCGGTCGAGATCGAGCAGCGCCAGGCCCTGGCGGACCGGGTGCTGGGCGTCTCCGACGGCGGCTCCGACCAGCGCTTCGAGCTGGGACTGGCGGCCCAGGACTGCGCCGAGCCCGAGGCGCTGCAATGCCGGGTCCACGACACCGTGCTCGGCAGCCGGCTCTGGCAACAGGTCGACGACCTGGGCCGCGCCGGGCCGCTGGACGAGGTCTACCGCTTCGATGCCGAGGCCGGCAGCCTGTGCTTCGGCGACGGCATCCAGGGCCGTGTGCCCAGCACCGGCAGCCGCATCGTCGCGGCCGGCCTGCGCGTCGGTGGCGGCGCACGCGGCAATCTGCCGGCCGGCACGCTGAGCAAGCTGGCCAGCGTCAGCGACCTGCTCAGCGGCGCCCGCCGGGCGCCGCTGCCCGCGATCGATGTCTGGCAGCCGCTGGCGCTGCGCGGTGGGGCCGATGCCGAAACCCTGGACGCTGCCGAGCGCCGCATCCCGGCCCATTTCCAGCATCGCGACCGTGTCGTCACCGCCGAGGACTACCGGCTGCTGGCGCGCGAGGCCCCCGGCGCAGCTGTCGGCCGGGTCGAGGTCTTGCCGCGCTTCAAGCCGCATGAGCGCCAGTCCGGCGTGCCCGGCGCGGTCTCGGTGATGGTGCTGCCGCAGCGCGACAGCGAGGACCAGGGCGCGCCGCTGCCGCGTGCCGACCGGCCGCTGCTGGAAGCCGTCCACGGCTTTCTGAACGAGCGCCGGCCGCTGGCCACCGAGCTCTATGTGATCGGCTGCGAGTACCGCGCGATCGGCCTGGCCGTCGCGGTGCAGATCCGCGAGGGCCATGCGCGCGAAGTCGTGCTGACCGAGGTGCGGCAGGCTTTGCGCCGCTATCTGTGGCCGCTGCCGCTGGACGCCTCGCCCTGGCCGGCCACGCCCGGCCAGGATGGCGGCTACCCGCTGGGCCGGCGCCTCGGGGATCGCGAGCTGGAGGTGGTCGTCGCGCGGGTCAGCGGTGTCGCCGGCGTCTCGCCGCTGCGCCTGTTCGAGCAGGGTGCCGATGGCGGCTTCACCGAGCTGCCCGGCGCCGGCAAGATCCCGACGACCCTGCTGCTGCAGCCCTGGCAGCTGCCGGAGCTGGTGGCGCTGGCCGTCATCGAAGGTGTCGATGCACCGGCCTCGCCCGAATTGCCGCACAGCCCATCCAGTGCCGAGCCTGCTCTCTTTCTGCCCGTCGTACCGGAGCTGTGCTGATATGAGCCCCCAGGTTCACTTTGTTCACTGCCCCCCGAGGGGGTGCTCAGCGCCCTTCGGGCGGCCGGGCGGGCACTGAGATGGACATCAACGGCCTTCGCAGCTTCGGTCTCGGCTTCGAGCCCCATGGCTTGAAGCCCTGGGCCGTGCCGCAGAACGATGGCAGCAGCGCCGTGACGATAGAGCCGGCGCCGCAGCATCGCCTCGGCGGCCTGCGCCTGGCCGGCCGGGCCAGCCCGCTGGCCTTGCAGGAGGACGCGGCCGATGTCGACGCGGTGCTGCTTCAGCCCTCGCTGGTGATCGACGCGGTCGGCAACCATCTGTGCTGGGACGGCGCGGCCCTGGTCTCGAACTCGCATCTGGCCGCCGCCCATGGCCTGGCGCCGCAGGCGCTGGCCTTGCCGCCCGAGGCGCTGCCGGTGACCGATATGACGCTGGGCGCCGACGATGTGCTGTACCTGCTTGCCAATGGGGCGCTGTGGCTGCTCGACCTGCGCGGCCGCTTTGCGCTGACCCGGCTGGCCGCGCCCGAGGGGCTGCAGCCGCAGCGCCTGGCTTCGGCCGCCGAGGGCGGTGTCTGGGTGCTGGACGTCGCCCAGGGCCGGCTGGCGCATCTGCGCGGCCTGCCGCTGTTCACCCGGCCGGTTCATCTGGAGCGCAGGCAGGACGCACGGTTGGCCGCCTGCGATCCCAATCCCGATCCGCCGCGGTGGCGGCTGCTGCCCGATGCGGTGCCGGCCGACGAGAAGGCGCTGGCCCTGGCCAGCCATCGCGAGGGCGGGCTCTTGCTGCTGAGCCTGCGGCGCGCCGGCGGGGGCGTGCGCCTGCGCCGGCTGCTGGACGACGGCCGCCTGTCGCTGCCGCTGAGTCTGGCCGGGCCGCGCTTTGCCCACACGCTCGCCTGGTTCGACGGCGAGCAGATCGCGCTGGCCACACGCGGCCAGCTGCTGGGCGCCGACGGCCGGCCGCGCGATCCCGGCGTCTGGCTCTACGCGCTGCCGGCCGCGCTGCGGCAGCGCTGGCAACAGGCCAGCCAGGCCGGCCGCTTGAGCAGCGAGCTGCAGCGCCCGCTGCAGCCCCAGGGCGGCTACTACCCGCTGGCCGGCTGGACCGGCGGCCCCTTTGTCGCGGCGCGCCCCGGCTCTCGCCTGCACTACCCGGGCCGGGACGGGCCTGTGCCGGTGGCCCGCGTGGCCGGCATCACGCGCGCACGCTACGGCCTGGCGGCCAATAGCGAGCAGGCCCAGCTGCCCGGCGTCCGCGCCCGTGCCGCGGCCGGTCTGATCGACAGCGGCGACCCGGCCTGCGTCTGGCACCGCCTCTATCTGGAAGCCGCCGTGCCGCATGGCTGTGCGCTGCTGGTCTGGCTGGCGGTCGGAGAGCAAGGCGCGCCGGCTTTCACCGCCGGTCGCGCGGGCCAGGGACCGCGCTGGGCGCCGCATCTGGTCGGCGAGCGCACGGCCTTGCCAGCGGCGCTGGCCGCAGCCCTGCCGGACGACCTGCCGCGCGCCGCCTGGGTGGCCGCGCCGACCGAGCAGCCGCTGGGGCAGGGCCTGCTGTGCTGCGCGGCCGAGCCCGGCCGCACGGGGCTGTTCACGGTGCTGATCCAGCGCGCCGGCACCGCGGTGCGGGCCTTGCAGGGCGCGCGGCTGTGGGTGGCGGTCGAGCTGTTCGGCGATGGCCGGGCCACGCCGGAGCTGGCGGCGCTGCGCGCCTATGCCGGCCGCCTGTCCTACCGCGACCGCTATCTGCCTGCGCTCTATCACGAGCAGCTGTTCGGCAGCGATGCCGAGCAGCGCGGCCGCGCCAGCCCGGCGGATTTCCTGGAGCGCTTTCTGCTGCTGTTCGAGGGCTTGTTCAGCGATATCGAGGCCCGCATCGCCGCCAGCGCGCTGCTGACCGATGCGATGGCCTGCCCGCCCGAGGCCTTGCCCTGGCTGGCCGGCTGGCTGGGCCTGAGCCTGGAGCCGGGCCTGCCGACCGAGCGCGCCCGCTGGATGCTGGCCAATGCGCCGGCGCTGGCACGCCAGCACGGCACGCTGGCCGGCCTGCAGCGCGCGCTGGACATCGCCACCGAGGGCGCGCTCACGCGCGGGCGTATCGTCGTCGTCGAGGACTTCCGGCTGCGCCGCAGCCTGGCCACGATACTGGGCGCGCGGCTGGAAGACCGCCTCGACCCCCTGACCAGCGGCCTGACGCAATCGGGCAACTCGGTGCTCGGCGACACGCTCTTTCTCGGCGACGCCCGCGTGCTGGCCGATGAAGGCTTCACCAAGACCTTTCTGGCCCTGTTCCGCGATCTGGGCAGCGAGACCGCCGCCGAGCAGGCCGAGAGCGCCGCCGCCCGGCGCGCGCTGTTCGACGCGCTGGCCTACCGGGTCACCGTGCTGGTGCACGAGGAACTGGCGAGCGACGAGCTGGGCCTGGTGCGGCGCCTGGCCGAGCAGGGCGCGCCGGCCCATGTGCAGCTGCGCGTCGTGCCGGCTGCCCATCCCTTCATGGTGGGCGTGGCGGCCCTGGTCGGGGCCGACAGCTATCTGCGCAGCGCGCCGCCCTCAAGACCGGTGCGCGCCGGCCCGGGTGCCGAGAGCTCGGCGCTGGGCGGTGTGGACCGGCTGCGCGGCGAGGCCTCGCTGGACGCCCATGCCGGCGCCTTCGACTCACTCTTGCCGCCGGCCGCATCGGCCGAGCCCCCGGTCGCGCGCATCCATCCGGCCGATTTCAGCAGCGACCCCATCACCGCCTTGCACCTGGACGGCAGTGCCTCGAGCGCGGCCGACGGCCATTCCATCGCCAGCTATGACTGGCTGCATCGCCCCCCTCTGTGAATCCACCAACCGAAGGAGTCCACCATGGCCAAGTTCGTTCCCGGCACCGACACCAGCATCAAGTCCGATGAGCCCCTGCTTGATGTTGCCGCCTCGGCCAACACACCGCTGAAGCCGGGCAAGCATGTGTTCCAGCTGGTGGTCACCGACGACAGCGGCAACGCCTCGGCGCCGGCCAATATCACCATCATCATCGTCGACAGCGCCCGGCCGACCGCCGTCATCGACATGCTGGACGCCACCGGCGGCCGCGTGCCCGACCCCGAGGTCAAGGTGCCGTTCGGCCAGGCCTTCCGTCTCAGCGGCGACCGCTCCAGCGATGTCGGCGGCGCGGTCAAGGTCTGGAACTGGACCCTGGTGCGCGGTTGAGGGCCTGGCGATGGAAACGCTCAAGCTCGATGCCCCGCTGAGCACCCGCGAGCCCGAGGTGCTGCTCGATCCCCGCTTGCCGGTCGGGGCTTATATCGTGCGCCTGGTCATCGAAGGGCCCAGCGGCAAGAGCGCGCCGGCCACGCTGCTGCTGCGCGTGCAAAGAGGGTAGACAACCATGGCAATCGCTGACCCTGGCCTGCTCAAGGAGCAGGTGGACGATCTGGTGGCCGAGGCGCTGGCGCCGCGCGGCGTGCCCGAGCGCGTGCACTACGCGAACGGCGTGCTGCTGGGCGCCGAGGACTTCGCGGCCGAGCAGCTCTATCTGCGTGGCCGCAGCGGCCGGGCGCTGGCCGCGCTCTACGGCCACGGCACGCTGGCCGGCCTGCGCGTGGGCTGCAGCGCGCAGGACAACCCCGAGCTGGAACTGCAGGTGGCGCCCGGCCTGGCGCTGGACCGGCTGGGCCGGCTGATCGAGATCCGGCGCAAGCAGTGCATCCATATCGCGCGCTGGCTGGCCGAGCGCGAGGCCATCGCGGAGACGGCCGAGGCCGCGCTGGAGCGGGCCGCCGTGATCGCTGCGGTGCGCGCCGGGGCGGCCGGGCCGGTGCTGGTCTTCGACGTGTGGCTGCGTTTTGCGATCTGTCCGCATGGCAAGACCCCGGCCTTCGCCGCCGGCCCCTTCAACGCCAGCGACTATGTGGTGCCGGCCCGGCTGGCCGATGCCTTCGAGCTGAGCCTGCGCCTGGCCCATGTGATCGGTGGCGAGCTGGCCCGGCCCGAGCCGCGCTCGGTCAAGCTGGAGGCGATGCTGGCCGATCTGAACGGCATTGCCGACCCGGCCGAGCTGGAGGCCCGGCGGCGTGCCTGGTGCGTCGCGAGCGCGCTGGACGCCTGGCCGCAGCCTTCGGTGCTCGATCCGCAGCGCCTGCCGCGGCTGCGTGAGCAGGCCGGCGAGGCCGACTGGGACCAGCTGCTGCTGGCGCGGGTGACGGTGCCGGTGCGCCAGGCCGAGGCGGGCGCCTTTCCGCAGCCCGACACCGACGCGATCGCCGCGATCGCCGCCGCGCCCGAGCCGCCACCCGAGCAGCGCTGGGCCGAGCCGGCCTGGCGCGAGCTGGCCGACAACAGCCTGCGCCCCCTGGTCTTCAATCCCTATTCATGGCGCGGCCGCCTCGCGGCCGAGCTCTAGGAGCCCCTGATGAACAGCCCAGCCGAACTGACCATGCTGACCGTGCGTGATGCCCAGGACCAGGCGCGGCTGCGAGCCCAGCTCGATGCCGGCGCCATTCTGGTCGACAGCGCCCGGCGCCGGCCCTTTTATTTCGATGGCCGCTTCCTCAGCGCCGATGACCTGACGGCCGATCAGAACTACATCCGCGCCCGCCAGTCCGACCTGGCCCAGGCCATGGGGGCCGGCGTGGTCCGCGGCCTGATGGTGGGCCTGGGCCGGCAGGCCGCGTCCCAGCAGCCGACCCTGCTGCTGGAGCCTGGCATCGGCCTGACGCCGGGCGGCGACATCGTCACGGTCGGCGCCCGGCAGGAGCTGGCGATCAGTGCGCTGGCCGGCAAGGCCGAGCTCGATGCGCAGCTGGGCATCAAGCAGCTGCCCGGCGCCGGCGCGAGCAATCGCAGCGGCCTGTTCGTGCTGGCGCTGCGGCCCATCGAGTTCAGCGCCAACCCGACCACCGCCTACCCGACCAGCCTGGACGGCCAGCGCCTGGTGCGCGACGGCGACATCGTCGAGGCCACCGCCGTCACGCTGATTCCCTATCCGGACCGTGCCGGCGTCGAGAATGCGGCGGCCAGGCGCGCGCGGGTGGCGCGCGAGATCTTCTTCGAAGGCCAGCGCCCCGGCGCGCTGCAGGACGCTCTGCCACTGGCGATGCTGTGCCTGGAGGGCGGGGCGCTGCGCTGGCTGGATGTCTTCATGGTCAGGCGCGAGGTCGGTGCCGAGTCGACCTTGGCGGCCGGCTTGGCGCCGCGCCCGCGCGCGCTGCTGGAGGCCTGGCTCAAGCAGCACCAGGACCAGCTCGACGACATCGCCACGCCCGAGATCCAGACCGGCTTCGCGGCGGCCCGGCAGTTCGAGGTGCTGCCGCCGGTCGGCCCGCTGCCGGCCGCCTGCCTGCGCTTCGAGACCCAGCTGGGCCAGCTGACCTTGCTGCAGTCCTACTTCCCGCCGCTGGTCGATTGCGAGTTTGCCTTCATCCCGGCCGACGAGCTGGCGGCCCTGGTGCAGGAGGCGCTGGCCCTGCCGCCCATCGATCTGCGCGCGGCCGACGAGGACCTCGACCACCTCTCGGTGCTGATCGTCGCGCCGGTGACGCGCCAGCAGCTGGAGCAGCACAGGCGCAGCCTGCAAAGCCTGAGCCGGCCGGTCAAATCGGCCTCGGCCGGCCTGATCGCCAAGCGCTCGCCGCTGGAAGCCCTGCTGCAGATCGGCCGGGGCGATGGCTTGCCGCCGGGCCTGCTGGCGCCCGCCCCGGTCGACGCGGCCAAGGCCTGGCAGCGCGCCATCGAGGCCAGCCGCAGCGAGCTCGCCGCCGCCGATGGCCGGCCGATGTTCTGGTACCTGCGCCGCCGCCAGCTGCCCTACAGCAGCGAGCTGTCCAGCGCGACCTTGCGCCTGGCCGGCGATGCCGCCAGCATCGACGTCGAGCTCGACCTGCGCCTGCGCGCCGACAGGGAGCTGGAGCGCTTCGCCAGCATCAACAGCAAGATGCCGCTGCTGGCCCGTGCCGAGCTCGGCAATCTGCTGGCCGCGCCGCGGTTGGCGGTCTCCGAGGGGGTCGCCAACAAGCAGCTGCTGACCTCGGACCTGCTGCGCCGCAGCGCTTTCACGGCGGTGTCGGCACGCGCCGAGCTGCGCGCCAAGAACGAGGAGGCGCTGCGCCACGATGATGTGCTGGAGATCGCCCGCCAGTTCGGCGATCCGCGCCTGGGCGAGGGCTTTGATGCGCTGGCCCAGGCGGCCGATCCCGAGACGCGCGACAGCCTGCGCAGCCCGGCCCTGGTGCAGGCGGTGGCCGACAGCGGCGTCGCACCGGCGCTGGACCGCGCCGCGCGCGCACTGCCGCCGCTCAAGCAGGCCGATTTCGCGGCCCGGCTGCGCGAGGCCGCGCTGTCGGACGACGCCGCCCAACGCCTGGCCCAGCTGGCCGGCGAGATCGCCAGGGGCTGAATCATGAAACTGCTGCGCGGGATCTCCAAGCCTTTTGCCGGTGAACAGGTGCTGGCCAGCCTGCCGCCGCTGGGCCCTTATGCCAGGGCCGGCGCGGGCGAAGCCCCGCTGCGCAAGCGTCTGAACTTCTTTGCCCAGCGTGCGTTGACCCATGGCGCGCTGAGCGAGGAGCAGCGCGGCCGGGCCGCCGCGGCCGAGCGCCTGGCCCAGGCGGTGGCGCCCGGCGTGGTGCGCGGGCTGGAGCTGAGCCTGGAAGGCCGGGAGACACTGCTCCTGCTGCCCGGCCAGGCCATCGCGGCGGATGGTCGCGATCTGGCCCTGGCCTATCCGCTGCGGGTGCGCGCCGACGCGATCAAGGTCTTGTCGCCGCGCGTCGAGGCCGCCCTGAGCGTCGGCGGTTCGCGCGGCGGCCTGCAGTCGCAGGCCAGCCTGGGCCAGGTGCTGGCCGAGCTGGGCGGCGCCGGCTTCCTACCCCATGCGATGGTGCTGATCGCCCAGCCGCTGAGCATCGCACTCGATCGCAGCGAGGCCTTGGACAGCCCCTGTCCGAATGCGCTCGACCAGCTCGGCGACAGCCAGGCCGCCTGGGAGGATGGCTTCCAGCTGGCCTGGGTGCCCTGGCCCGAGACGCTGAGCCTGCCGCCCTGGAGCGCCGACGGCTTGACGCCCGATCCGCGCTTTCGCAACCGCCTGGCTTATGCGGTCTTCAATGCCGAGCGCGAGCGCCTGTCGCCCAGCGGCTCGCGGTCGCTGCGTGCCTGGACCGAGCGCGCGGCGCTTGATGCACCCGATCTGCTGTCGGCCCAGCCCTGGCCCTGGGAGCGGCTCGGGGTGCCGCTGTCCATCGTCGCCTTTGATGCGGACTTCCGGCCGCTGTTTGCCGACCGCGCCAGCGTCGTGCGCCAGGGCGGCGGGCGGCGCAATCGCAGCAGCCTGGTGAGCGGCTCGGGTGACGATGTGCTGTGGCAAGCGCGGGTCGCGCAGTTGCTGGAGCAGCTGGCCGAGCTGCCGGCCGCGCAGCGCCGGGCCGAGGCGTTGACGCAGCAGTTCGACTGGCTGCCGCCGGCCGGCGTGCTGCCGCTGGAGCTGGTCGATCTGGTGGCCGGGCGCCAGCGCTTCTTCCCGCCGCAATTCGAGCTGCGGGCCGAGCCGGTGCCGCTGGACATGGTCGATGCGCTGATTGCCGAGTCGGCCTCGATGATGCCCTTCAATCTCTCGCTGCGTGACCAGGTGCAGCTGCTGGTGCCGGTGCCGGCGCGCTTCTTCGAGGCCGACCTGCTGAAGCTCGACGAGCGCGTCCACCCGCTGTTCGATCTGGAGATCCAGCGCCTGACGGCCGAGCGCCTGAGCCTGCTGACGCGCCGCGACGGCCTGCGCCGCCGCTATGACCTGCTGACCCAGGCGATTGCCGGCGAGCTGCCGGCCTATCCTCAGGATGACTTGAATGCCTTGCCCGACGAGAGCGGCGCGCTCGATGCGCAGGCCTTCAAGCGCCTGCATGTCTCGCGCGTGGCGGCCGGCGGCGCCGAGATGCACCAGTTCAGCGGCGCCCATCTGAAGCTGGACCTGCAGGCCAGCGATGCGCTGATCGTCTTCGTGCGCCTGCTCGGCAGCCCCGCCGGCATCGCGCTGCGACCGCTGATCAGCGGCGATGCGCTGGAGAACCCGCCGGCGACCAGGCCGCTGAGCTGGGGCCAGGTGCCGGCCGAGGCCCAGGGCGAGCGCATCGGCGAGCTGCCGGTCGCCGGCGTCTGGACCCGCCTGAGCGTGCCGGTTGCGCGCGCCGGCCTGGCCGGACAGCGCATCGACGGCCTGGCCTTCGCGCTGTTCGGCGGCGACGCGGCGGCCGAGCTGCACTGGGGCTATGCCGGCAAGCTGGGCCAGGGCCAGGAGACCTTCTGGCTCAGCGATGCGCTACCGCCCGGCGCGACGCCGGCCGGCACCTGGTCATGGCTGACCCAGGGCGAGGCCGTCGATGCGGCGCTGGACCTGGCCTGGGGGCTGCCGATCGCCGAGACCCGCAGGCTCAGCGAGCTCGACCGGCTGCTGGCCGACTGGCGCGGCCTGCGCGGCGGCGTGCTGACGGTGGAGCTGGGCGAGCCGACCGGCAGCCCGCGCAAGGCGACAACGCCGCCGCGCACGGTGGACGGCGGGCTTGACGAGCTGATCCAGCGCCTGGAGGGCCGCATCAAGGCGGCCGGAGACCATGTCGACTTCGGCTTCCTGCGCTCGCGCATCGACATCTTCCGGATGCGCCAGAGCCTGCTGGGTGTCGACGATGCGGGCCGCTTCCTGACCTCGCCGGCGGCGGCCGAGCTGGTCAAGCGCAACGAAAACCCGGTCGCGACCGAGAAGGAGTTCGCCGACTACTTCAAGCGCCTGAATGACAAGGCGAGCAACCCGCCGGACTTCAAGGAACAGCGTGGCGCGGCGCCGGCCGGGCTGGATGTCGCGGCCGCTGCCGCACCTGCCGCGCTGGCCTTGACTGATGGCGGACGTGCCTCCGCCGGTAGCGCGATCAACCGGCTGGCACTGGACCGCCTGCCGAGCCGTATCGTGCCGATCGATGTTGGCGTCAAGCCCAGCGGCGACATCAAGCTGGGCAGCGCGCTGAGCAAGCAAAGCCTGGCGACAACGGCGACCGCCCGGCCGGCCCAGCTCAGCGTCGAGGTGCCGCCGGCGATCAAGGACGTGGTCGGCGCCAGTCTGATCGGCGCCACCTACAACACCGTGACGGTGGCCGAGCGCTTTACCTTGCCGGCCTCGGTGGTGTCCAGCAACACGGCGGCCAAGGGCAAGAACGATTTTGTGCAGGCCGGCCTGGCGGGCCTGCAGGCCAGCGGTCTGGCGGTGGCCGATCTGCCGGTCTATGGCTATCGCAAAGGGGAGGGCGAGGCCGGCAAAAAGGTCACGGCGGCCGAGCTGCTGGCCGGCGGCGTCAGCGATATCGACGCGGTCGAGGTCGGCAGCGATCTGCACGAGGCGGTCTATTTCCGCCGCGGTGTCGACGCGATCGACAACACGATACGCTTTCTGCGCGGTATCGAGCTGCGCGCCGAGGACTACCGCCGGCTGCAGTCCGATGCCAAGGCCGTGCGCGAGCGCATGCTGGGCGTCTCGGCCGAGATCCAGAAGCGGCTGGCCGCGCTGGCGCTGAACCTGGCCGAGGTGCGGCACGATCTGTCGGTCGCGCGTGCGCTGCGCAGCGAGGAGCAGGCGCGCATCGCCGCGCTGATCGCGCGGCGCAAGGCGGTGCTGGCCGAGCAGGTGCCCTATCTGGTGTTCCGCCGGCCGCGCCTGGCCGCGACGCTGGTCGATGTGCCGGTGCTGGCCGCCCAGGCGGCCGAGTTCGAGGATCCGGTGCCGCGCTGTCGTGGCGAGGCCCATCGGGCGCCGCCCGAGCTGCTGGCGATGGTCGACAGCCTGCGTGAGGTGCCGGTGCGCTGGCTGCGCCCGCTCGCTCAGAGCCTGCTCAAGCTCGATCGTGTCGATGATTTGCAGCAGCTGCTGGCCACCGCCCAGCAGCGCCTGCTGACCAGCCGCGATGTCGGTGCTGCGGCGCGCGGCAAGAGCGATGATTCGCTGACCGGTCGCCTGCTGCAAAGCGCCTTCGAGCGCCAGGACGAGCGCCTGCTGAAGAGCCGTGAGCAGGCCGTCGAGCAGTTGGTCCGCTTCGAGCCCGGCAGCAGCTGGCAGCAGGCAATCGCGCCGCTGCAGCAGATCGCCAGCGTCGCCGATCTGCTGCTGACGCCGGCCGCACCGCGCGTTGTGACCTTGGCGGCGCTGGGTCTGCTGGACGATATCGCCGGCGTCGGCGCCTGTCTGCACGCCGGTTTCTGCACGGTGCCGGCGCTGCTGCGCCTGCGCTGGGCCGAGCTGATGTCGCAGCTCGACGAGGCCGCCTCGCTGCGCCAGCTCAGCGTGCTGCCCGGCTTCGGTAGCGCCGGCCTGGACCACGCCGACTGGCGCCGGCTGCAGGCCATGGTGGACTGGCTGTTCGCCCAGGTCAGCGCCGAGGACCTGGCCCAGCAGGCGATCAACGATCTGGTGCGGGTCTGCCTGCTGCTGGCCGCCCATGCGCCGGTCAAGCGCATCCTCTCCGCGCGCATCAAGCGGGCGGTGCCGGCGCGTGTCGACGCCCGCTTCGAGCTGGAGGTCGACCCGCAGCTGACCCGCATCGGCATGCAGGTGCTGGTGCAGGCGCCCGGCGACCCCCGCCTGCTGGCGCGCGCGGTGATCGAGGACCTGGCCGAGGGCCTGGCCAGTGCGCGCGTGACCCATGTCGAGCCCGGCCCGGCTTTGAGCCTGGATGCCAGCCTGCGGGTGCAGCTGCAGACCGGACCGGCGCTGAGTCCGACCAGCCCTCAGCTGGCCGAGGCCAGGCGGCGCTGACCGGCCATGGACGGCGCGCTGCCTTTGCCGCCGGCCGCACGCCTGGTGCGCCGGGCGCGGCTGGCACCGGCCCGCGCCGGCGGCGGGCCGGCGCTGCGCTGGGCGCTGGAGGATGCGCTGCGCACGGCCGAGTTTCATGACTGCGGCCGGCTGCTGCTGGTGCGGCGCCTGTGCCTGCGCGGCCTGCCACCGCAGGCCAGCCCGGCGCAGCTGGCCCGCGCGCTGGAACAGGCCTGGCGCGAGCTGGCGACCCAGGCCCTGCCGGCCAGCCACCCGCAGGCCGGCGCAGCGCCGGCGGTGTTTTTCAACTCGCGTTTCGATGCGCGCCTGGCCTGGCTGCAAGGCCTGGCCGACGGTGGCGGCACGCCGGGCCAGGCCGCCAGCGCCGAGGGCGAGTGGTACTGGCGGGCCGCCTTGCCCGAGCTGGCGGCGCTGCCCGCGACTGCTGCGGCGAGCAGCAGCGCGCCGGTCCTGCAGGTCTTGCTGCAAGAGCAGGAGGCCGCGCTGGTGCAGGCCCTGCGCCGCTGGACGGACGCGGCCCTGCTGCGCCTGGATACGCAGCTGACGCCGGCGCTGGCCGAGCGCCTGCTGAGCGCTGTCGACCGTACGCTGACTGCAGCGGCAGCGGCTCGCGTCGAAACGCAGGACGGCAGCGCCAGGCTCGGGCCTAGGGTGACGCCAGCGAGCCGCCGGCGCTGGCCGCCGTGGCTGCAGCGCTTGCGTCAAGCCTGGCCCGAACCGCCGACCGAGCAGACCGCCGCCGCGCTACCGAACGGCGCCGCCCAGCCCGCCGCCACCGAGGCCTGCCTCGCAGGCGCGCTGTGCTCGGCGAGCGACAGGGCCGGCGGCATCGCGGCGCCCTTGTCAGCACAAGAACGCAAGGCTCAGCGTCCCGAGCCGCCGCCCATGAAGACGGACGGCACGACGCCGAGGCGGCTCTCCACACCAGCTCTTCATCCTGCGCCCACAGCGCCAGACGCGCGCAGGTGCCAGGACGCCGCCTTGCCCTGGCTGGCCGAGGCTTCATTCACCGCCCAGGGTGGCCTGCTGCTGTTGCTGAACCTGCTGCAGACCCTGGGCTATGAGCGGCAGGCGCTAGCGGCGCCGGGCTGTGTCGATGCGCTGTTTCTGAGCCTGCTAGGTGCTTGCGAGCCGGATGGACAGAGGGATGCACAGTGGGCGCTGTTCGACACTCGTCATGCCGGCAGCCATCCGCGGCTGGCCCGGCTCTGGACCCTGCGCCTGCGCCGCGCGCTGCGCGGCCATGCGCGGATGGACCTGGCCGAGCTGCTGCAGCGGCCGGCCTGGGTGGGCGCCAGCCCCACCCATATCGATGTGATCTTTGCGCTGGACAGCGTCGATCTGCGGCTGCGCCGACTCGGTCTGGACAGCGATCCCGGCTGGCTGCCCTGGTTCGGCCGCATCGTCGCCTTTCATTTCCTCGGCGCCGAGCTGCTGCCGCCGGAGTCCGGCCATGGATAGGCGGGCGACGCCGCCTGCGCAGGCGCCTGTGCGCGAGTCTCTGCGGCTGGCCTTGGCAGCCCTCGTGCCGGCAGCGGCGCAAGATCATCCGGATTTCCGGCGCCTGGTCGATCGCGATGACGATGCAGATCCCGATCCCGGCGCTGCGCCGCTGCAAAGCCTGGGCGATGCGCTGGCGCTGACCCCCATCGAGCGGGTGGCCCTGGCGCTGGCCTGGTGGGTGGAGCTCGACGCCGGTATCGCGGCCGCGCTGGCGGCCTTGCAGTCCAGCCCCGCTCACGGCGCCGGTGCCCGGCCGAGCCTGGGCCTGCTGCAGGCGCTGGCGCCCCAGCTGGGGCTGGCACCGCACCGGGCGCTGGGCGAACTGCTGCAGGGGCCGGCGCTGTCCACCGGGCTGCTGCGGCTGGACGATGAGCAGGCCCTGCTGCATGCCCGCCCCCTGCGTCTGGCGCCGGATCTGCTGGGCCTGATTCTTGCCGGGCCGGCCCACGTGCCTGCGCTGCGCCTGGGGGCGGTGAGCCTGCCGTCGCTGGCTGCCGTGGTCTGGCCCTTGCCGCAGGCTTGGGACGTGGCCATCGAGGAACTGGCCGGCCGCCGGACCGGCGTGCTGCTGCTGCGCGGACGTGACCGCGAGGAGTTGCAGGCCTTTGCCGCCGGCCTCGGTCGCCGGCGCGCCCAGACGCTGCTGCGCCTGCCAGAGGCCGAGGACGAGGTCTTGGCCGCGCAGCAGCACGGGCTGGTGCCGGCCTTGCTGCTGGCCGGTGCTTTGCCGCTGTGGCAGCCCGAGATCGCGCCGGGCCAGCGCTGGCCGCTGCCGCCGCTGCCCGGCTGGCCCGGTCTGCAGATCGTGCTGGCCAGGCCGGATGTCAGCGTCGACACGGCGGCGCTGCCTGTGAATGAGTTCGAGCTGGGCCCGGCCGGCGCCGAGGACAGGCGGCGCCTGTGGGCGGGCCTGCGTCGCGAGCCGGCCGGCGCGGCACTCGGTACGGCGCTGAGCCCAGCGGTCAGCGGCTCGCGCTGCAGCCTGGCGGCGCTGGCCCGTGCGGCGGCGCGTGAGCTGCCGCCCGCAGCAGCGCTCGAGCAGGAGCTGCGTGCCGGCGCGCGTGAGCTGTCCGCCTGGGCCCAGGTCTCGAGCGATCACATCCCGGCCGAGGCCTGGGTCGGCCCGCCGGCGCTGCGCCATCAGCTGGAGCTGCTGCTGACGCGCTGCCGCGCCCGCGCCGATCTCGGCGCCGGCCTCGGCCCGCTGCTCAAGGGGCGGCTCGGCGCCGGCGTCAAGGCGCTGTTCATCGGTGCCTCGGGCACCGGCAAGACCCTGGCCGCGCAATGGCTGGCCGACCGGCTGGCGCGCCCGCTGCTGCGGGTGGATCTGGCGGCCGTGGTCAGCAAATACATCGGCGAGACCGAGAAGAACCTGGCCCAGCTGCTGGCGCGTGCCGAGCAGCTCGATGCCTTGCTGCTGTTCGATGAGGCCGACTCGCTGTTCGGCGCCCGCACCGATGTCAAGCAGGCCAATGACCGCTACGCCAATATGCAGACCAACTATCTGCTGCAGCGGCTCGAGAGCTATCACGGCGTGGCCTTGCTGACCTCGAACAGCAAGGCGCGCTTCGACGAGGCCTTCATGCGCCGGCTCGATGCCATCGTCGAGTTTGCGCTGCCCGATGTCGGCGAGCGGCGCGCGCTCTGGGCCCTGCATCTGGGCACGACGCCGGCGCTGGACCCGGCCCGGCTGAACCGGGTGGCGGCGCTGGTCGACCTGCCCGGCGGACATATCCGCAATGCCGTGCTGAGCGCCGCCTTGCTGGCGCGCCAACGCGCCGAGGTGGAGGGCGCGCCCGGGCCCGTCAGCGACGCGGATCTGCACGAGGCCCTGCTGCTGGAGTACCGCAAGCTCGGCCAGCGCCTGCCCGATGGCCTGAGCGGCTAGCGCCATGCAGGCCACGCTGAGCCCGGCGGCCAGGGACAGGCGCAAGCGTCTGCCTGCCGGGGCGCTGCGGCCCGATCAGCCGGTCTTGCGTACCGCAGCGAGAGTGAACGCGGTCACGACGCCCGCCGCCGCCAAGCCGCTCAGCCGCCTGCCGAGCTATCTCCAGCCCAAGCCCTATCAGAGCCCGGCCCGCAGGCCCGAGCCGGCCGCCGATGAACCGGCAGAGAAACCGGCGGAGCTATCGGCAGAGCAGGCGGCGAGGCCGGTCGAGGCCAGGCCGCTGCCGGCTGTGCCGGTCTTGCGGCCGCAGCTGCCGGTAGCGGCAGCCCCGGCCACAACGCCTGCCACGACGCCTGCGGCAACAGCCCAGGCGGCGGATGTGCAGGCGAGCGAGGAGGGCGGCATCGAGCCGGCGGTCGAGGAGGGCGCTGCGCCCGCTTCGGAGATGGCGGCGACCGATGTCCGGACCGGTCGTGCCGAGCAGGCGTTTGAAGCGCAGCAGCGCAGCGAGGAACAGGAGACCGGGCAGGGCGCCGCACCGGCCGTCGAACCGGACGGGCGCGATGCGGCCCTGGCCTCGCTCGGCGAGACCCTGCCGGCGCAGCAGGGTGCAGTGGCGGGTGGCGAGGTGGCTGGGGGCGGCGAGGCTCCGCCCGAATCGGCCGCGCCCGATGTTTCCGGCCTGCCGCCGGCACAGGGTCTGGCTGCGCTCTGCGCAGCGACGCCGGCCCAGGTGGACGCCGCTCTGGGCGGTGTGCAGGGTGCGGCGGCCAGCGAGACCGCGGCCCAGGCCCAGGCGGCCCAGGCGGGCCTGCCCGAGGTGACGGTGGGTGAGCCGGCAGCGGCTCGACCTGCGGGCGCAAAGAGCGCCGCCCCTGCCGCCCCTGTGGCAGTCACGCTGGCTGGCAAGGCTTCGGACCCAAGCGCTGCGAAGGCCGAGCCGGCATCGACGCCGCCCGCTGCCGGCAATGCCGCCGACCGGGTGGCGACGCCGCAGATCGCCAGGCCCGCCGCCGAGCCCAGCGCGGCCGACAAGGCCAGGCTCGGCGGCGCACTGTCGGCCTTGCCGGGCAGCGATCCGGGTCTGCAGCAGGTCTCGCTCGGGCCTGCGCCACAGCTGCAGCTCAGCGGCGCGGCCGATCCGGCCCTGCTGGGCCAGCAACAGTCGCGCGCCGAGCAGGCCGTCGCTGCGGCGCACGAGCGCGAGGTGGCTGCGGTGGCCCGCCCGCTGGGCGAGCAGCATGTGCGGCCCACGGTGGGCCAGACCCGCATCAAGGCGCGCGTGCTGCGCCCCGCCGGTGCGGCATCGGGCAAGGCCGCGCCTGGCAAGGCCGGCGCGCTTGCCCAGGCCATCCTGGCCGAGCAGCTCAGGGGGGCCGAGGTGCGTGTTGCCATGGCGGTGGCGGCGGCCAGGGTGAGCGCGGCGACCCTGGCGGCGCAGGCCCAGATCGCGGCCTCGAATCAGGCGGCGCAGTCCCAGATCGGCGCGCTGACATCGCAAGCGGCGGCCGAGCAGCAGGCCGCGGGCACCAAGGTACGTGCCGATGCCCAGGCCGCCCGCGCTCGCTACACGGCCCAGCAGCAGGCGGCGCTGGGCCGGCTGGCGCGGGGCCAGGTCGACATCCTGGGCCGCGCCGACACCCAGGTGGCCGAGGAGAAGAGCCGGGGAGAGCAGGAGGCGGCCGCGCAGATCGAGCAGGGCGAGCAGCAGACCCGCGACAAACAGGCCGAGGTCGAGACCGCCGTGGCCACCAAGAAGCGCGAGGCCCAGGCCGCCAGCGAGGAAAAAGGCTTCTTCGGCCGGCTCGGCGATGCGGTCGGCGCCTGGTTCGACGGCGTCAAGCAATGGATCAGCGACAAGGTCGAGGCCGGCAAGGCCTTCATCCGCGCGACGGCCGAGCGCTTCAAGCGCTATGCGGCCCAGAAGATCGACGCCGCGCGTGAGCGCATCAGCGGCCTGATCGCCGCAGCGGGCACGGCCCTGGCCGCCGCCGCCGATGTCTTGCTGGCCAGTTTCCCGGCCGCCCGCGAGGCGGTGCAGGGGGCGATCAGCGCGGGCGTGGACTGGGGCATCAGCAAGAGCAATGCGATCGCCGAGGGTGCCAAGCGTGCGGTCAACCGGGTGGTCGATGGCGCTGCGGCGGTGGCCGAGTTCGCGCTGGAGACCGGCGGCAAGCTGGCCAACGCGGCGATTGACCAGGCCAGGGCCATCACGGTCGGCGCGCTGAAGGCAGCCGACAAGGTGGCCCAGGCGCTGGGCGTGCTGAAGACATTGGTCGAGGATGTGGCGCCCAACCCGGGCGGCTGGATTGCCAAGCTGGGCGCGGCCGCGCGCGAGGGCGTGCGCCAGCACCTGGCCGGGGCGATGGCGACGGCGATACGCCAGTGGTGGGAGGGCAAGCTGCAGACGGTGCTGGGCGTCGGCCCGGCGATCTGGGCGCTGCTGAAGCAGGGCGGTCTGGGCCTGCAGCAGATCGGCGCGATGGCCTGGTCGGCGATCAAGGCGGTGCTACCGCCGGCGTTGATCCAGCTGCTGATCGAGAAGCTGGTCGCGATGATCATCCCGGCGGCTGGCGCGGTGATCGCGGTGATCGAGGGGCTGCAGGCGGCCTGGGGCTCGGTCTCGGCAATGCTGGGCGCGGTCGGCCGGGCGATCGCCTTTCTGAAGGCGGTCAAGGGCGGCGGCGCCGGCCCGCAGTTTGCGCAGCTGGTGGCGGCGGCCGCCATCGTCGTGATCGACTTCGTCTCCAACTGGCTCTTGCTGCGCCTGGGCAAGGCCATCCTGAAGATAGGCGGCAAGATCAAGGGCATCGCCCGCCAGCTGAGGGCCCGCCTGAACCGGGGCCGGCACCGGCCCCAGGCGACACACCGCAAGCCCAGCGTCGAGCGGCCGAAAACGACCCAGACCGAGGACAAGGAACAGGCGCGGCGCGAGGCCGCACGGCGCCGCACCCGTCAGGCGCTGAGCCTGCTGGTGGGCATGAAGGCGCCACTGAGCCTGATCCGCAAGAGCGTGGCCGCGCTCAAGCGCCTGTACCGCTGGGGTTCGCTGGAGCTGCAGCCGACGGGACAGGGCGCATACAAGGTGGTGGGCGGCTTCAGCCCGGCCAGCGAGCTGCTGGAGTTTGGCGAGGACTTCACGATCGCCGTAGGCCCGCCGCGCCTGACTGCGCAGCAGCGCAAGGATGCCAACGCCAGCTGGCGGCTTTGGGAGGGCAAGGTCGCGATGCCGCATGTCGACGAGGTGATCGCGCCCAATCTGGCCCGCCAAGGCCTGAGCCCCAGCAACCAGCAGATGATCCACCATCCGGCCGACCCCAAGGTCAGGAACAAGCCCGAGGCCATCTTCACCGACCCGGCGCGCGCCGATGCGGACCAGACCGAGGTGACCCTGATCGAGGCCACCTTGAACGCCAGCTGGTTTGCCACCAACAGCCGGGGCGCGCGCCAGCCCACCGGCCAGCACAAGATCATCCAGATCCCGCAGACCCTGTTCATCGCACTGAACAAATGGCCCCGGGCCAGGATCCGCTACATCGTGATCTGCAGCCAGCCCCCGGGCGCCACCACCAAGCAGTATCTGCAGAGCGAGCTCGGCAAGATGGCGCCGGGGCGGCTGCACATCACCTGGCTGGTGCTGGGCTGACATTGCCGGTCTAGGGGGATCGCACCCCTATGCTGCGGGATAGAGCATCCGCCCATCCGGACTACATTGGGCCGCAGCAAGAACCCAGGGAGACTGCCTTGCGCATCGAGCTGATCACGGCGGAGTCGGCCCAGCCCGGCGCCGCGATGCTGCAGCGGCGGCTGCGCCAGGCCTTGCTGGAGGGCGACGAGTGCGTGATGGTGCGGCCGGACGGCGCCGACGCGAGTGGCTTGGATCTGATGGTGCTGCTGGTGGACAGCGAGAGCTTCTCCGCCTGCGGCCGGGTCTGTGCCCAGGTGCGGCGCCAGTCACCGGGCTGCGCGGTGCTGGCGGTCGGCGAGGCCGGCGTGCATGAAAGGCTCGAAACCCTGCTATCGGCCGGGGCCACCGATCTGCTGTTCCTGCCGGTCAGCGATGCCGAGTTGCGCGCGCGGGTGCGCCATATGCTGGGCCGCACGCAGCGCAGCGCCATTGGCGAGACCGCCGCCGCGCGGCCCGACCCGCGGCTCAAGCATATGGTGGGTGGCAGCCCGGCCTTCACCGAGCTGCTGAACAAGCTGCCGACCCTGGCGGGCTGCGATGCCGGCGTGCTGATACTCGGCGAAACCGGCACCGGCAAGGAGGTGTTTGCCCAGGCCCTGCACTATCTGTCGCCGCGTGCCGCCAAGCCCTGGGTGCCGATCAACTGCGGCGCGATTCCGACCGAGCTGATCGAGAGCGAGCTGTTCGGCCACACGCGCGGCGCCTACACGACGGCCCATGCGGCGCGCGCCGGCCTGGTCGAGGAGGCCGCCGGTGGCAGTCTGTTTCTCGACGATGTCGACTGCCTGCCGCTGGCCGCCCAGACCAAGCTGCTGCGTCTGCTGCAGGAGCGCGAGTACCGACCGGTGGGCTCCAACAGCCTGCGCCATGCCGATATCCGCATCATCGCCGCCAGCAATCGTGATCTGGCCCAGCAGGCGCGCCAGGGCCTGTTCCGGCAGGATCTCTACTACCGGCTCAATGTGCTGTCGCTGAGCCTGGCGCCGCTGCGCGAGCGGCGGCCGGATGTGGTGCTGCTGGCCCAGCATTTCCTGCAGCACTATGCGCGGCGTCAGCAGCGCAGCCTGCCGCAGCTGACGCCGCAGGCGCTCAGCAAGCTTATGCAGTACGACTGGCCCGGCAATGTGCGCGAGCTCCAGCATGTGATCGAACGCGCGGTGCTGCTCGGCGGGCCGCAGCTGCTGGCCGAGGATCTGGACATCGATGCCCAGCCTTTGCCCGAGCTGCAAGCCAATTTCCAGGGCGCCAAGGCCCGCATGGTCGAGCGCTTCGAGCGCGACTACATCGAACGCCTGCTGCTGCATTGCCAGGGCAATATCACCCAGGCTGCGCGGCACGCCGGCAAGCACCGGCGCGCGTTCTTCGAGCTGATACGCAAGCACGGCATCGATATGGATCCGTTTCGCAAGCCGCGCTGAAGCGCAGGGCAGGCCGGTGACTCAGGACTGTTTTTTGTCCTGCCCGACGAGCTTGGCCCAACGCAGCAGTTCTGCGTCATCCGCCAGCAGCGCGCGCGTCGCGGCCGCGCCGGGGTGTTTGCGGATCTTCTGCAGCACGGTGTCCTCGTCCAGGCTGGCGATATAGGCGCCGACCTGCTGCTCGGATGGAATGAAGCCCTTGTTGGCCAGGCTGTAGCTGTGGGTCATGATGGCCTCGATGACGCCGGCCATCTGCTTGTCGATGAATCGTTGGTCGGGATTCGGTACGGGATAGTTACTGCTCATGGTCGGCATTGTGACCCGGCCCGCAGCCGCCAGCCGGGCGAATACGGTTGCCAAAGGTTTCAGCGCGATAGGGATGTGAGTTTACATAATATACATTGTCGATTATTCGGATGCCTCGGCAGCCAGCAAAGTCAGCAATCCCGCCTCGTCCAGTACCGCGACACCGAGCTCGCGGGCCTTGTCCAGCTTCGATCCGGCTTCCTCGCCGGCGATCACGTAATGGGTTTTCTTGGACACCGAGCCGCTGACCTTGCCGCCGGCGGCTTCGATCATGTCCTTGGCGGCGTCGCGGCTCAGGGTCGGCAAGGTGCCGGTCAGCACCAGGGTCTTGCCCAGCAGCGGCCGCGGGCCCTGGTCGGCGAAGGCGCCGTCGCCCTCGGGCCAGTGCACGCCGGCGGCGCGCAGTTGCTCGACGACCTCGCGGTTGTGCGGCTGCTGGAAAAAGGTGTGGATGCTTTGCGCGACGATGGGCCCGACATCACGCACTTCCAGCAGCTCCTCCGGCTTGGCGTCCATCAACCGGTCTATCGAGCCGAAATGCCGGGCCAGGTCCTTGGCCGTGGTCTCGCCGACCTGGCGTATGCCCAGTGCAAAGAGAAAACGCGCCAGCGTCGTGCTCTTGCTTTTCTCCAGCGCATCGACGAGGTTCTGCGCACTCTTGTCGGCCATGCGCTCCAGCGCCGCCAGCTTGGCCACGCCCAGCTTGTACAGACCCGGCAGGCTCAGCACCAGGCCGGCGTCGACCAGTTGATCGACCAGCTTGTCGCCCAGGCCCTCGATGTCCATCGCGCGGCGGCCGGCGAAATGCAGCATGGCCTGCTTGCGCTGGGCCGGACAGAACAGGCCGCCGCTGCAGCGGTGATCGATGCCGCCGCGCTCGCGCTGCACCGCGCTGCCGCAGATCGGGCAGGCCTTGGGCATGCGGAAATTGGGCACATAGGCCGCGCGCAGCGCGTCGACCTTGCCGACGATCTCCGGAATCACATCGCCGGCGCGCCGCACGATGACCTGGTCGCCGATGCGCACGCCCTTGCGGCGCAGCTCGAAGAGGTTGTGCAGGGTCGCATTGCTGACCGTCGTGCCGCCGACGAAGACCGGCTCCAGCTTGGCGACCGGCGTCAGCTTGCCGGTGCGGCCGACCTGGATGTCGATCGCATTGAGCCGCGTCACCTGCTCCTGGGCCGGGTATTTGTGGGCCACGGCCCAGCGTGGTTCGCGGGTCTTGAAGCCGAGCTGGCGCTGCAGCGCCAGGCTGTTGACCTTGTAGACGATGCCGTCGATATCAAACGGCAGCTGGTCGCGCTTGGCCCCCATGGCCTGGTGGAACTCGACCAGGCCTTGCGCGCCCTGCACCACCGCACGGTCGGCGCAGACCGGCAGGCCGAAGGCCTGCAGCGCGTCCAGCATCGCGCTGTGCGTAGCCGGCAGCTCCCAGCCCTGCACCTCGCCCAGGCCGTAGGCGAAAAAGCTCAGCGGCCGCTGCTTGGCCAGCGCCGGATCGAGCTGGCGCACCGCGCCGGCCGCGGTGTTGCGCGGGTTGACGAAGGTCTTCTCGTTGGCGGCGCGCTGGCGTTCGTTGAGGGCCTCGAAATCATCGCGCCGCATATAGACCTCGCCGCGCACCTCGATCACGGGCGCGCTCACGCCCCTGAGCCGCAGCGGAATCTGACCGATGGTCCGGATGTTCTGTGTGACGTCCTCGCCGGTCTCGCCGTTGCCGCGGGTGGCCGCCTGGGTCAGCACGCCCTGCTCGTAGCGCAGATTGATGGCCAGGCCGTCGAACTTCAGCTCGGCGGCGTACTCGATAGCCGGTGCGTCCTCGGCCAGGCCCAGCTCGCGGCGCACCCGGCCGTCGAAGTTCATCGCACCCGTCGCTTCGGTATCGGTCTCGGTCTGGATGCTCAGCATGGGCACCGCATGACGCACCGGCGTGAAACCGGCCAGCACCTTGCCGATCACCCGCTGGGTCGGCGAATCGGGGCTCAGCAGCTCGGGATGGATGGCCTCCAGCGCTTGCAGCTCCTGGAACAGCTTGTCGTACTCGGCATCGGGCAGGACCGGCGCATCGAGCACATAGTACAGATGGGCGTGGTGGTTCAGGGTCGTACGCAGCTCGGCGGCGCGCTGCGCATCGGAAGAAAGATCGTCGATTCGGGAGCTCATGGCCCGGATTGTGGCCGAGCCGGCTGGGCGCTCCGCGCAGCGTGCGCGTCCTGCGGGCCTAGGGTTTTTGCTAGGTCCGGCGACAATAGGCCCGGTGATGAATTCGCGCTTTTTCAAGATCGCCCTGGTGCTGGGCCTGCTGTCGGCTATCGGGCCCTTTGCGATCGATATGTATCTGCCCGCCCTGCCGGCCATCGGCCAGAGCCTGGGCGCCGAGATCGGTGGCGTGCAGATGAGCCTGACGGCCTTCTTCATCACCCTGGGCCTGGGCCAGCTGCTGTACGGCCCGGTGTCCGATATGGTGGGGCGCAAGCCGCCGCTGTATTTCGGTCTGGGCCTGTTTGCCGCCGCCAGCGTCGGCTGCGCGCTGGCCACCGATATCGAGACCCTGGTCGTGCTGCGCGCCCTTCAAGGGCTGGGTGCGGCGGCCGGCATGGCGGTGCCGCGCGCGGTCGTGCGTGATCTGCACACCGGCACCGACGCGGCGCGGCTGATGTCGCTCTTGATGCTGGTGTTCAGCGTCTCGCCGATTCTGGCGCCGCTGGCGGGCAGCGCGGTGATCGCGCTGACGGGCTGGCGCGGTGTGTTCTGGGCGGTGACGCTCGCGGCGCTGGCCGGCCTGGCGATGATTGCCAGCTTTCTGCAGGAGACGCGGCCGGCCGAGGAACGGGTCGAGAGCAGCCTGGGCAGCGCCTGGCGGGCCTATGCCCTGCTGCTGCGCGACGGCCACTTCATGGGCCTGAGCCTGATCGGCAGCTTCGCGATGGGCGGTTTCTTCATCTATCTGGCCAACTCGCCCTTTGTGATGATCGATCACTACGGCCTGTCGCCGACGATGTACAGCCTGGCCTTCTCGCTGAATGCGATCTCCTTCATCGGCGCCTCGCAAATGACCGGCGCGCTGGGCGAGCGTTACGGCCTGGCCCAGGTGGTGCGGGTGGCGGCGCCGGCGGCCACCGCCGTGATGCTGCTCATGCTGGCCTACTACCTGGCCGGCGGTGACCGCCTGCCGGTGCTGATCGTGCTGTACCTGATCTCCAGTGCCTTCATGGGCCTGGTGATCCCGACCACCTCGGTGCTGGCGCTGGAGGCGCATGGCGCGATCGCCGGCACCGCCTCGGCCCTGCTGGGCACGCTGCAGATGCTCACCGGTGCGGTGATGATGGGGCTGGCGGGCCTGTTCACCGACGGCCGGCCGCTGCCCATGGTGATAGGCATGACGGCCGGACCGCTGATCGCGCTGGTGCTGACTTGGGGCACCCTGGGCCTGCGCCCTGCCCGGCCCTGCCCGGCCGCCTGATCAATCGGCGGCTTGCAGATGGGGGCCGAGAATCTCGGCCAGCCAGTCCATCACGACCCGCACCCGGGTCGACAGATGGCGCCGGTTCGCATAGACCATGTTCAGCGGCATCGGCGGCGCCGGATAGTCCGGCATCACCTCGACCAGGCGGCCGCTGGCCAGCAGCTCCGTCATCACCAGGACCGGTACCTGAATCAGGCCCAGGCCGGCCAGACAGGCCGCCTGGTAGGCATCGGCATTGTTGACCGTCACCGCGCCGGCCATCGCGAGCTGCTGCGCCCGGCCGTCCTGCAGATACTCGAAGCCGCTCGACTTGGCGCCCAGCGTGTTGACGTAATGCACCAGCCGGTGGCCGGCCAGATCGGCCGGCGTCCGCGGCACGCCATGGGCTTGCAGATAGGCCGGGCTGGCGCAGTTGGCCATGCGCAGCAGACCCAGCGGCCGTGCGACCAGGCTGTTGTCCAGCACCGCGCCGACCCGCAGCACGCAGTCAAAACCCTCGCGCACCAGATCGACCCGACGCTCGGTGCTGCTGAACTCGATCTCCAGCCCCGGATGCCTGTCCAGCAACTCGGGCAGGCGCGGGATCACCAGGTCGCGCGCCATGCCCGTGGTCATGTCCAGCCGCACCCGCCCGCTCAGGCCTTTGGCACCCTGCAGCTGGAACATCGATTCCAGTTCCTCCACATCGGCCAGCACATCCTTGCTGCGCTCGTAGAAAGCCTGGCCGTCCTGGGTCAGTTGCACGCGCCGCGTGGTCCGGTGCAGCAGGCGCACGCCCAGCTGCGCCTCCAGCTGCTGGACCGCCGTCGAGGCCGTGGCCTTGGGCAGGCCCAGGCTTTCGGCAGCCTGGGTGAAGCTGGCCAGCTCGGCCACGCGATGGAAGATCTGCATCCGTTCGATAGGGCTCATTGTTCAATTATTAGCGAACAGACAAATCCATCAGTGCCGATTTATCTGGGAAATCTCCCTCAATAGACTGCTGTTCATCCCATTCACCTCTGACGGAGAACCCCATGAACCAGCAATCCACCACCCCCATCGCACTGATCACCGGCGGCAGCCGCGGCCTCGGCAAGAGCGCCGCCCTGCATCTGGCGGTCCAGGGCAGCGACATCATCCTGACCTACCACAGCCAGCGCGCCGAGGCCGAGGCCACCGTGGCCGCGATCCAGGCATTGGGCCGCCGCGCGGTGGCACTGCCGCTGGATGTCGGCAACAGCGCCAGCTTCGCCGGTTTCGCGGCCCAGGTTGGCCAGGCGCTGACCGAGGTCTGGCAGCGCGAGCGCTTCGACCACCTGGTCAACAATGCCGGTGTCGGCGTCCACGCCGGCCTGCTGGACACGAGCGAGGCCCAGTTCGATGAGCTGGTCAATGTGCACTTCAAGGGCGTGTTCTTCCTGACCCAGCAGTTGCTGCCGCTGCTCAATGACGGTGGCCGCATCGTCAACATCTCCAGCGGTCTGACCCGCTTCGCCCTGCCCGGCTATGCGGCTTATGCCGCGATGAAGGGCGCCATCGAGGTGCTGAGCCGCTATATGGCCAAGGAATTGGGCGCGCGCGGCATTGCCGTCAATGTGGTGGCGCCGGGCGCCATCGAAACCGATTTCGGCGGCGGCGCGGTGCGCGACAACGCCGAGCTCAACCGCTTCATCGCCGCGCAGACCGCGCTGGGCCGGGTCGGCCTGCCCGACGATATCGGCGGCGTGATCGCCTCACTGCTGGCGCCGGCGAACCGCTGGGTCAATGCGCAGCGCATTGAGGCTTCCGGCGGCATGTTCCTCTGAACCAGGCTCAGGCGTCGCCCTCGGGCTCGCTGGCCGCCACTCGGGCGATCATCACCTGGTCGACCCGGTGGCTGTCCACATCGACCACCTCGAAGCGCCAGCCCTCCCAGACCACCTGGTCGGTGCGCTTCGGGATGCGGCGCAGCATCACCATCAAAAAACCGGCCAGCGTGTCGTACTGGCCGGAATGCGGCAGGGTCTCCAGCCCCAGCGCGCGCTGCACATCGGGGATCGGCGTGATGCCGTCGGCCAGGAAACTGCCGTCCTCGCGGCGCACGATCTGCTCCTCGTCATGGCTGGCCACCAGGCTGCCCATCACCGTGCTCATCACATCATTGAGCGTGATCACGCCGACCACCAGGCTGTACTCGTTGACGATCACGGCGAAGTCTTCCAGCGCCTGGCGGAACTGGGTCAGCACCTCGGACAAGGTCAGCCGGTCGGGCACGATCAGCACCTTCTTGACCAGGCCGACACAGGTGCGCAGGCTGATCGGCTCGTCGCGCAGCACACGCTGGAACAAATCGGTGGCGTCGACATAGCCGACCACCTGGTCGATCTCGCCGTCGCAGACCAGATAGGTCGAGTGCGGATCGTCGGCAATACGGGTGCGTATCAGCGCGTCGTCGTCGTCCAGCGAGAAGAACACGATGCGCTCGCGAGTCGTCATCGCGCTCTCGACCCGGCGGGTGTCGAGCTCGAAGATGTTCTCGATCGCCTGCTGCTCGGCATCGGCCACCACGCCGGCCTGGTTGCCGGCCTCGGTCATCGCCAGGATGTCGTGATGGGTGATCGTGTTGTCGCGCTGCACCGGCCGGCCCGACAAGCGCAGCAATCCCTCGGTGATCAGGCTGAAGATCCAGGCCAGCGGCTTCAGCAAGGTCACCAGCCCCAGCATCGGGCCGATCAGGGCCAGCGCGATGCGTTCGGGCTCATTCATCGACCAGCGCTTGGGCACCAGATCGGCCAGCACGATGAAGAGCGTCGTGATCGTGATGAAGGACAGCGCGAAGCCCAGGGTCTCGGCCCGCTCGGGCGCGACCAGATAGCCCAGCGCGGCCTGGAAATGCGGCGTGAACGCGCCCTCGCCGACGATGCCCCCGAGGATGGCCACGGTGTTGACGCCGATCTGCACCACGGTGAAATAGTGGCCAGGATGTTCCTGCACGGCCAGCACCCGCGCGGCCCGCGTGTCGCCCTCCTCGGCCAGCTGCTGCAGCTTCAGGCGGCGCGAGGCCGCCAGCGACAGCTCGGCCATCGAGAAGAATGCGCTGGCCGCAATCAGGGCGGCGATCAACAGCAGGCTGGTACTCAACAAAGACTCCCCCGCGTCCGGGCTTGAACAGTCCTCAGTGTAGCGGCGAGCCACGCCCGCGCGAGGCCAGGCAAGGCCTGGCACCTTGGCAAAAAAACCGACGCCCGGCCCCGGCCCTGTGTTAATTTGACCGCCTTGCCGAGTGTTTTCTTTGAAGCGCCTGCCGGTGCCGAAAGGATCGATATGAAGCTGTCCAATCTGCGTGTGGGTCTGCGACTGGGCCTGGGTTTCGGCCTGTTGCTGCTGCTGATGCTGGCCATGGGGATCTATGCGGTCAACCGGGTCAACCGGGTGCAGGCCAATGTCACCGATCTGGCCGGCAACTGGCTGCCCAGCACCCAGCAGCTGGCCGGGCTCAACGAGGCGCTCAACCAGATGCGGCGGGCCGAGCTGCAGATGCTCCTGGGTGGCGGCGAGAAGGCGCTGCAGGAAGAAACGGCGCGGCTGAACAAGCAATGGGAGCAGGTGCCCCAGCTGATGGCCAGCTACGAGGCCAGCGTCGGTAGCGAAGCCGAGCGCCAGCTGTTCAAGGAGTTCGCCGACATCGTGGCCGCGTACAAGAGCTCGCAGCCCCGGCTGATCGAGCTGCTGCGTGCCGGCAAGCAGGAGGAGGCCTTGAGTTATCTGCGCGGCGACTCGCGCAAGGTGTTTCGCGCCACCACCGAGGCCATCGTCAAGCTGATCACGCTGAACGATCAGGGCGGCGCCCAGGCCCACCAGGACGCCAAGGCCAGCCACGAGGCCGTGCTATGGGGCATCTGGCTGATGGTCGCGCTGGCCCTGGCCTTGGGCAGCGCGGTGGCCTGGCTGCTGACGCGCTCGCTGACCCAGCCGCTGGGCTATGCCGCGGCCAGCGCGGACCGCATCGCCGGAGGCGATCTGAGCGTGCATCTGCAGTCCGAGCGGCGCGACGAACTCGGCGACCTGCTGCGCTCGCTGGCACGCATGCAAGAGGCGCTCAATCTGTCGATGGGCACGGTCAAGCACAGCGCCGACAGCATCGCCACCGCCAGCCAGGAGGTCTCGACCGGCAGCCTGGACCTGTCCTCGCGCACCGAGCAGGCCGCCTCCAGCCTGGAGCAGACCTCGGCGGCGATGCAGCAGGTCACCGACACCGTGCGGCACAGCGCCGCCTCGGCGCGCGAGGCCAGCCAGCTGGCGGTCTCGGCCTCCGGCGTGGCGCGCCAGGGCGGCGACGTGGTGTCCCGGGTGGTCAGCACGATGGACGGCATCCAGCAGTCCTCGCGCAAGATTGCCGACATCATCGGCGTGATCGATGGCATCGCCTTCCAGACCAATATCCTGGCGCTGAATGCGGCGGTCGAGGCGGCCCGCGCGGGCGAGCAGGGTCGCGGCTTCGCGGTGGTGGCGGCCGAGGTGCGCACCCTGGCCCAGCGCAGCGCCCAGGCGGCCAAGGAGATCAAGACCCTGATCGGCAACTCGGTCGATCAGGTCGAGGCCGGCTCGCGCCTGGTGGCCGATGCCGGCGGCACGATGCGCGAGGTCGTCACGGCGGTGGGCCGGGTCAGCGACATCATCGGCGAGATCGCCACCGCCGTTCAGCAGCAGACCCAGAGCCTCAGCGAGGTCAACACGGCCATCGGCCAGCTCGACGGCATGACGCAGCAGAACGCCGCCCTGGTCGAGGAGTCGGCCGCCGCCTCGGAGTCGCTGCGCGAACAGGCCGCGCGGCTGGCCGAGGTGGTGGCGCGCTTCCGGCTGGCGGCTAGCTGAACAGGCGCCGCGCGGCCAGCGAGCCGGCCGCCAGATCGCGCGAGGCCAGGGCCTTGTAGAGGGTGAACAGCTCTTCACCGATCGCGGCGAAGGCATGCAGATTCAAGACCTGACCCCGGTCGTCGCAGATATCGGCTTCGATGTCGCGCGACAGACCGCGGGCGGCCTCCTGCCAGGCGGCGAAGGGCTCCAGGCCCTCAGGCGTCTGCGGCACATCCAGTGCCAGGGTCAGCTCGCGCAGCGAGCTCTGCTGCGGGTCGTCGGCCAGCGCCGCCTGCGATTCGAAGCTCAGCACCAGCAGCGGCGGCGCGCCGCGCTCGGCGGCCGACATCACCAGCCGGCCCGGCATCGCGCCGGGCACGAAGCCATGGCGTTGCGCCATCTGCTGCACAAAGCCCAGGGTCCAGGCGGCGTTGCGGGCGCGCAGCACGATGGCCAGCTGCGCGTCATGCTCGCTGGCGAACTGGTCCAGCTCGCGGGCCCGGCCGACCACGTCCAGCATGTCGGGGAACTGCACGAACGCGCCCAGACCGTCGGCAAAGGCCTGCAGCTTCTGCACGAACTCGGAATACTCGATCTCGTTGAGCGCACCGCTGCGGTTGGCCATCTGCACGCCGGCCTGGAACTCGCCATAGCGCTGGCCCGGTGCCGGCAGCTCCCAGTCGCCGGTCTCGGCGTTCAGGCCTTCGATATGAAAAGGCTTGGTGCCGGCGCGGCGGCTGGGCGGCAGATGCGACAGCGCCATCTCGCCGCTGACCGGGGCTTCGAGCGTGACGGTGGCGATCGCGTCGATCAAGGCGTCGATGCGGGCCGAGGGCTTGCGCGGCTGGCGCGCGACGGCGGGCACCGTCTCGTCCAGCGGCGCGTTCGCCTCGAACGCATCGCTCAGGCCGGAGCGGATCTCGTCCAGACCGGGTTCCTGGCGCACGGCGCCGCCGTCTGCCATCACCGGCTCGTTCTGCCGGTCCACGGTCGGCAGTGCGCGCCGCGGACCGGCCTTGCGGGCGGTCCAGGCGCCGTGGGCAATGATGGCGGCCAGGATCAGGCCGCCGAGGATGGCGAGCATCGTGGTCAAAGTCATGTCAGCCCCTCGTCCGACGAGTACATCGTCCGATCCCCCGAGGGGATACGGGCCGGCTTGGGAGCGGCCCGGCGCTCGGCCCGTTTCATAGTGCCTCCGCCATCGACAGCGCCTTGTCCATGTCCACCGCGACGATGCGCGAGACGCCCTGCTCCTGCATCGTCACCCCAATCAGTTGTTCAGCCATTTCCATTGCAATCTTGTTGTGCGAGATGAAGAGGAACTGGGTTCCGCTGCTCATCTGGGCCACCAGCTTGGCGTAGCGTTCGGTATTGGCATCGTCCAGCGGCGCATCGACCTCGTCGAGCAGGCAGAACGGTGCCGGGTTGAGCTGGAAGATCGCGAACACCAGCGCGATCGCGGTCAGCGCCTTCTCGCCGCCCGATAGCAGGTGGATGGTCGAGTTCTTCTTGCCCGGCGGCTGCGCCATCACCTGGATGCCAGCGTCGAGAATCTCCTCGCCGGTCATCACCAGCTTGGCCTGGCCGCCGCCGAACAGCACCGGGAACATGCGGCCGAAGTGCTCGTTGACCTGCGCAAAGGTCGCGCCGAGCAGATCACGGGTTTCCAGATCGATCTTGTGGATCGCGTCTTCCAGGGTCTTCATCGCCAACATCAGGTCGGCGTTCTGCGCATCGAGGAAGGTCTTGCGCTCGCGCGCCGCCGTCAGCTCGTCCAGCGCGGCCAGATTGACCGCACCCAGCGCCGCGATATCGCGGTTGATGCGGTCGATCTCGCCTTGCAGGCCGTAGAGCTTGACTTCGCCTGCCTCGATGCTCGCGGCCAGCGCCTCCAGATCAACGGCCGCGGCGACCAGCTGCTCCATATACTGTGCGCCGCCCAGCGCTGCGGCCTGCTCTTCGAGCTGCAGCTTGGTCAGGCGCTCGCGCAGCGGGTCCAGGCTGCGCTCGAATTCCAGACGCTGCTCGTCGGCGCGCTTGAGGCGCAGGGTCAGGTCGTCGTAGCCGCTGCGCACGGCGGCCAGCTCCTTCTCGCGCTCCAGCTTGATCGCCAGCGCGTCCTGCAGACCGGCCTGGGCGGCCGCGTCATTGAGCGTGTCCAGCTCGCCCTGCAAGGTGGCGGCCGACTGGGTGTTGACGAGCACTTGCTGCTGCGCGGTCTCGATGCTGCGCTGCAGCTCGCCGCGCCGCGAGGCCAGGGTGCGGGCGCTGAACTGGGCCTCCTGGGCGCGGCGCTCCAGGCCGCGCAGCTGCTCGCGCGCCTCGGCGAGCTTGCGCTCTGCGGTGATCACCGCGTCGTCGAGCTCGGCGTGGCGTTCCTGCGTGCTCGCCAGCTGCATGTCCAGCTCCTCGAAGCGGGCCTCGCCGGTGATGCGGCGCTCCTGCAGCTCCTCGGACTGGGCGTCGATCTCGAACAGCTCGTCTTCCAGCTGGCTGCGGCGGCTGCTGGCGGCCTCCGCCTGCTGGCTCAGGCGCAGCAGCTCGACATGCAGCTGGTGGGCGCGGGTCTGGGTCTCGCTGGCTTCGCGGCGCAGCCCCAGCAGGCGCTGCGAGGCCTCGGTATAGCCGGCCTCGGCACGCACCAGCTGGCTCTTCGATTCCTCGGCGATCAGCTGCTGGGCGCGCAGCTCCAGCACCAGATGCTCGATCTCCTGGGCCCGGGCCAGCATGCCGGCCTGTTCGGAATCGGGCGCGTAAAAGCTGACCGCGAACTGGCTGACCGCATGGCCGGCGGCCGTCATGATGACCTCGCCGTGCGTCAGCTTGTCGCGCTTGGCCAGGGCCTCGTCCAGCGAGTCGGCGATGTAGACGCCTTCGAGCCAGTCGTTCAGCAGCGCTTTCAGCCCGGCGTCTTCGAGCCGCAGCAGGTCGCTGAGCCGGGCCAGGGTTTCATGCGTGTTGGCGATGCTGGCGGTGGGCGGCGAATAAAAAGCCAGCCGGGCCGGCGGCGCATCGGCCGCGAAGGCCCGCACCATTTCCAGCCGTCCCACCGAGAGCGCGCCCAGGCGCTCGCGCAGCGCCGCTTCGAGTGCGTTTTCCCAGCCGGTCTTGATGTGCAGCCGGGTCCACAAGCCCTGCAGACCGTCCAGCCCATGCCGGGCCAGCCAGGGCTTGAGCTTGCCCTCGGTCTGGACCTTTTCCTGCAGCGCGCGCAAGGCATCGAGCCGGGCCGACAGATCGGACTGGCGCGACTGCTGGGCATTTGCATCGGCCTGGGCCTTGCTGCGCATCTCGTCGAGCTGAGGCACCTGCTCCTGCAACTCGTGCAGGCGGGCGTCGGCCAGGTCGCGGGCCTGGTCGGCCGCTTCGCTCTGGCGCTTGAGCTCGGCCAGACGCTCGGCATCGGGGGCTACCAGGCCCTGACGCTCGGCGGCCAGGCGCTCGCGGCGGCCACGCAGCTGGCGCGACTGCTCGTCGATGCTGCGGCTCTCGGCCGCCAGCACCTGGATCTGCTGCTGAACCTGGACCACGGCCGTGCGCTGCTCATTGGCCTTGGCCTGGGCCGCGCGCACCGCGTCCTCGGCGTTGGGCAGATGGGCGCCCTGCTCCTCGGCCTGGGCGGCCAGGATCTCGCTTTGCTCTTCGGCCGTGGCGATCTGCTCGGCAATGGTTTCGAGCTCTGCTTCAGCCTGCGCGGAGCGTTCCTGCCACTGCTGGTTCTGCGCCTGCAGCTCGGCCAGGCGTGACTCGACGCGGGTGCGCCCCTCGACCACATAGCGAATGCGCTCCTCCAGCCGACTGACCTCCAGCTGGGCCTCGGCCATGCGCCCCTGCGAGGCATGCAGCTCATCGCCGGCCGCGTAATGCGCCTGGCGCACCGTCTCCAGCTCGGCCTCGACCTGGCGCAGCTCGGCGACGCGCGACTCCAGCGCGTTGACCGCTTCCAGGTGCTCGGTCTTGACGCGGGCCTGCTCGCCGGTGGCGTCGCGGTGCTTCAGGAACCAGAGCTGGTGCAGCTTCAGCGTGCCGCTGTCCTGCAGGCCGCGATAGCTGGCGGCGACCTCGGCCTGCTTCTCCAGCTTGTCGAGGTTGTTGTTGAGCTCGCGCAGGATGTCGTCGACCCGGGTCAGGTTCTCGCGCGTGTCCTTGAGCCGGTTCTCGGTTTCGCGGCGGCGCTCCTTGTACTTGGAGACGCCGGCGGCTTCCTCCAGGAACATGCGCATCTCTTCGGGCTTGCTCTCGATGATGCGGGAGATCGTGCCCTGGCCGATGATGGCGTAGGCGCGCGGCCCCAAGCCGGTGCCGAGGAACACATCCTGCACATCGCGGCGGCGCACCGGCTGGTTGTTGATGAAGTAGCTGCTGGTGCCGTCGCGGGTCAGCACGCGCTTGACCGCGATCTCGGCGAACTGGTTCCACTGCCCGCCGGCGCGCGCATCCTCGTTGCTGAAGACCAGCTCGACGCTGGCGCGGCTGGCGGGCTTGCGATTGCCCGAGCCGTTGAAGATCACGTCCTGCATCGACTCGCCGCGCAGCTCGCTGGCCTTGCTCTCGCCCAGCACCCAGCGCACGGCGTCCATGATGTTGGACTTGCCGCAGCCGTTCGGTCCGACCACGCCCACCAGCTGACCGGGCAACTGGAAGACGGTCGGCTCTGCGAAGGACTTGAAGCCCGAGAGCTTGATCGAATTCAGGCGCATGGATGCGGGGCTAAACCATTGATTTATTTACAGAAAAGCCCCTTGGTCGGGGCTTCTGGCAGGGCCGGATGATACCATTCGGCCCTTCCCCTTTTCACCGCGCTCCCGGGTCACGGCCCGGGCACGCTGCATCGATTCATTCCATGGCCAAGACCACCACCGCCGCCGCCAAGCCGGCCCGCAAGACCGCCACCAAGACTGCCGCGCCGAAGATGCGTGAGATGCCCCCGAACCCGCCCTCGGCCCCCAGCAAGGAACTGCACGTCTTCCCGAACCCGGCGCCGCAGCGCGACTATGTGATCCAGTTCCAGGTGCCCGAGTTCACCTGCCACTGCCCGCTGACCGGCCAGCCCGATTTCGCGCACTTCACGATCGACATGATCGCGGACAAGCTCTGCATCGAGCTGAAGAGCCTGAAGATGTACTTCTGGAGCTACCGTCACGAAGGCGCGTTCCACGAGAAGGTGACCAACACCATCATGGAAGACATCATCAAGGTCACCGACCCGCGCTTCATCCGCATCACGGCCAAGTGGTATGTGCGCGGCGGCATCTACACCAACGTCGTGACCGAACACCGCAAAAAGGGCTGGAAGCCGGCGCCTCGCGTCGACCTGCCGGCCCATGGTTTTGAGTCCGGCCTGCTGCGCTAAGTAGTCGCCAGTTGAGCTTCGCGACCAGCTCGGCCCATCTGTCCGTCGCCGTGACGGTGCGGCGCAGCCGCATCGACGGCTATGGCGTGTTCGCCACCGATGCGGTGCCGGCGGCCATGCGTATCGGTGCGCTGACCGGCGAGCCCATCACGGTGGCCGAGGGCCGGCGCCGGGTGGCCGGGCGGCAACGCATCATGCTGGTAGAGCTCAGCGACAGCCGCGCGATCGACGCGACCCGGTCCGACGACGCGCTGCGCTTCACCAACCACAGCTGCCGCCCGAACGCGCAGATCAGCCTGGAGCGGGGCAGCATCGAGTTCGTCGCGCTGCGCGATATCGCACCCGGCGAAGAGATCACCGTGGCCTATGGCGCCACCCATCACGAAGGCCGGCTGGCCTGCCGCTGTGCCCAGAGCGGCTGCCTGGGCTGGCTATGATCCGCACCACCATGCACAACCCTTTGCTGGACAAGCTCCACCCCTACCCCTTCGAGCGCCTGCGCGCGCTGATGAAGGGCATCACGCCCAACCCGGCCTACCGCCCCATCAGCCTGGGCATCGGCGAGCCCAAGCACCCGGCGCCCCAGCTGATAGAGAAGGCCTTGATGGCCAGCCTCAAGGGCCTGTCCGGCTACCCGGCCACTGCCGGCGAGCCGGCGCTGCGTGAAGCGATCTGCGCCTGGATCCAGCGCCGCTATGCGCTGAGCCTGGATCCGGCCAGCCAGGTGCTGCCGGTCAACGGTTCGCGCGAGGCCTTGTTCGCGCTGGCGCAGACCGTGATCGACCCGACACGCGAGGGCGCCACCGTGGTCTGCCCGAATCCCTTCTATCAGATCTACGAGGGCGCCGCCCTGCTGGCCGGCGCCCAGACCGCCTTCGCCAACAGCGACCCGGCCCGAAATTTCGCCGCCAACTGGGCCGAGATCGACGCTGCGACCTGGGCCCGCACCCAGCTGCTCTATGTCTGTTCGCCCGGCAACCCGACCGGTGCGGTGATGCCGCTGGACGAGTGGAAGATTCTGTTCGAGCTCTCCGACCGTTACGGCTTCGTGATCGCCTCGGACGAGTGCTATTCGGAGATCTATTTCCGTGAGGAGGCGCCGCTGGGCGGCCTGGAGGCGGCGGCCCAGCTGGGCCGCAGCGACTTCCGCAATCTGATCGCCTTCACCAGCCTGTCCAAGCGCTCGAACGTGCCCGGCATGCGCTCGGGCTTCGTGGCTGGCGACGCCGCCATCATCAAGAAGTTTCTGCTCTATCGCACCTATCACGGCAGCGCGATGAGCCCCATCGTGCAGGCCGCCAGCATCGCCGCCTGGAACGACGAGGCCCATGTGGTCGAGAACCGCCAGCAGTACCGCGCCAAGTTCGCGCAGGTGACGCCCATGCTGTCGGCCGTGCTGGATGTGGCCCTGCCGGACGCCGGCTTCTATCTGTGGGCGGCCGTGCCCGGTGGCGATGACATCGCCTTCGCCCAGGGCCTGCTGGCTCAATACAATGTCGCGGTGCTGCCCGGCAGCCTGCTGGCCCGCGAGGCCCACGGCGTCAATCCCGGCGCCGGCCGCATCCGCATGGCCCTGGTGGCCGAAGTGTCCGAATGCGTTGAGGCCGCTCAGCGCATCGCCGAATTCACACCTCTCTTCAAGCAATCGCTCCGAACACCATGACGCAACTGCAGACCACCATCGAACAGGCCTGGGAAGACCGCGCCTCCCTGAACACCGGCAGCACCGGCGCTGTGCGCGAGGCCGTCGACCATGTGATCGCCGAGCTGGACGCGGGCCGCCTGCGCGTGGCCGAACGCCAGGCCGTGGGCCAGTGGACCGTGCACCAGTGGGTCAAGAAGGCCGTGCTGCTGTCCTTCCGTCTGAACGACAACCAGCTGATGGGCGATGGCGCCCTGACCTTCTTCGACAAGGTGCCCAGCAAGTATGGCCAGATGGATGAGGCCGCGATCCGCGCCAGCGGTGTGCGCGTCGTGCCGCCGGCCGTCGCGCGCCGCGGCAGCTTCCAGGCCAAGAACGTGATCCTGATGCCCAGCTACGTGAATATCGGCGCCTATGTCGACGAGGGCACGATGGTGGACACCTGGGCCACGGTGGGTTCCTGCGCGCAGATCGGCAAGAACGTGCACCTCTCCGGCGGTGTCGGCATCGGCGGCGTGCTGGAGCCGCTGCAGGCCAACCCGACCATCATCGAGGACAACTGCTTCATCGGCGCCCGCTCCGAGGTGGTCGAGGGCGTGATCGTCGAGGAGAACTCGGTGATCTCGATGGGCGTCTACATCGGCCAGAGCACGCCGATCTATGACCGCGAGACCGACACCGTGTCCTACGGCCGTGTGCCGGCCGGCTCGGTCGTGATCAGCGGCTCGCTGCCGAAGAACGATGGCAAGTACAGCCTGTACGCCGCCATCATCGTCAAGAAGGTCGACGCCGGCACCCGCGCCAAGACCAGCATCAACGATCTGCTGCGCGCCTGATCCGGCGACCACAGGGAGCACCGGCATGAGTGGAAACATGGAACGCATCCTCAGGCTGATGGCCGAGAAGGGTGCGTCCGACGCCTATCTCTCGGCCAATATGCCGGTGCTGATACGCATCAACGGCCAGATCCTGCAGCTCTCCGACCAGCTGCTGACGCCCTCGCAGCCGCGCCAGCTGATCGCCGAGGTGATCGACGCGAACCAGCTCGGCGAACTCGACGCCACCGGCGAGCTGAATATGGCGGTGGCGATCTCCAAGGTCGGCAGCTTCCGGCTCTCCGGCTTTCGCCAGCGCGGCTCGATCGCGGCGGTGTTTCGCCACATCCCGCACGACATCCCGACCCTGGACAGCCTGAACCTGCCGCCCATTCTCGGCAAGCTGATCCAGGAAAAGCGTGGCCTGATCCTGATGGTGGGCGCCACCGGCACCGGCAAGAGCACCACGCTGGCGGCGATGCTGGAGCAGCGCAACCAGAATATGTCCGGCCATATCCTCACCATCGAGGATCCGCTGGAGTATCTGTTCACCAACAAGCGCTCGGTGGTCAACCAGCGCGAGGTCGGTCGCGACACGGCCTCGCTGCAGATCGCGCTGAAGAACGCGCTGCGCCAGTCACCGGACTGCATCCTGATCGGCGAGATCCGCGACCGCGAGACGATGACGGCGGCGATCTCCTATGCGCTGTCCGGCCATCTGGTGGTGGCGACCCTGCACGGCAACAACAGCTATCACGCGCTGAACCGCATCCTGTCCTTCTACACGCCCGAGTCGCGTCCGGCCCTGCTCAACGATCTGGGTGCCGGCCTGAAGGCCGTGGTCTCGCAGCGCCTGGTGCGCGCGGCTGCCGGCGGCCGGGTGCCGGTGACCGAGATCCTGCTGAACACCAAGCTGATCGCCGAGCTGATCGAGCAAGGCGATTTCGGTGGGGTCAAGGAGGCGATGGAGAAGTCCATCGCCGAGGGCTCGCAGACCTTCGAGGAGCATTTCGCCAAGCTGATCAAGGAAGGCACGATCACCCGCGAGGAAGGCCTGGCCTTCGCCGACTCGCCGACCAATCTGCTGTGGCGGCTGCAAAACGATGCCGGCCCGCCCAGCGGCCAGAACGGCAACAAGAAAGAGGAGCCGGCCAGCGATCACGCCAGCTTTACCGAAATCACCCTGGATGTGCGTACCGAATGAGCTCCACACTTGCCCTTCTTGAGGCCTTGATCGCCCGGCCTTCGGTCACACCCGCCGATGCCGGCTGCCAGGCACTGATCGCCGAACGCCTGAGTGCCTGCGGCTTCGAGATCGAACGCATGGACAGCGGCCCGGAGAACGCTCGAGTCAGCAATCTGTGGGCCCTGCGGCGCGGCACCGCCGCCGACGGCCCGGTGCTGATGTTTGCCGGCCATACCGATGTGGTGCCGCCCGGATCGCTGGCGGCCTGGACCAGCGACCCCTTCGTGCCCAGCTACCGTGAGGGCCGCATCTATGGCCGCGGCGCGGCCGATATGAAGGGCTCGGTGGCGGCCATGGTGGTCGCGGCCGAGGAGTTCGTCGCGGCGCATGCCGGTCACCGGGGCAGTGTCGCCTTCTTGCTGACCAGCGACGAGGAAGGCCCGGCCACCGATGGCACCGTGGTCTGCTGCGAGCTGCTGAAAGCGCGGGGCCAGAAGCTGGACTACTGCATCGTCGGAGAGCCGACCTCGGTCGAGACCCTGGGCGATATGATCAAGAACGGCCGCCGCGGCACACTGAGCGGCAAGCTCAAGGTCAAGGGCGTGCAGGGCCATGTGGCCTACCCCCATCTGGCCCGCAACCCGGTGCATCAGGCCGCGCCCGCGCTGGCCGAGCTGGCGGCCACCGAATGGGACCGCGGCAACGCCTATTTTCCGGCAACCACTTTCCAGATCTCGAACATCAACGCCGGCACCGGCGCGACCAATGTGATCCCGGGCGAACTGGTGATCGACTTCAATTTCCGCTTCTCGACCGAGGCCACGCCCGAGGGCCTGAAGTCCAAGGTCCATGCCCTGCTGGATCGCCATGGGCTGGAGTATTCGCTGAGCTGGACCCTGGGCGGCGAGCCCTTTCTGACGCCGGTGGGCAATCTCAGCGAGGCGCTGCGTGCGGCCATCCGGAGCGAGACCGGTCTGGAGCCGCAACTCTCCACCACCGGCGGCACCTCGGACGGCCGCTTCATCGCCAAGATCTGTCCCCAGGTGCTGGAGTTCGGACCGATCAACGCCAGCATCCACAAGATCGACGAGTATGTGCCGGCCGATTGCGTCGAGCCGCTGAAGAATGTCTACCGACGCACGCTGGAGAACCTGCTGCTGTGAACCTGATCGCTTGTATCGAGGCCCAAGCCGCCCGCCTGACCGAGGCGGGCGTTTCTTTTGGGCATGGCACGAACAATGCCTTTGACGAAGCCGCGTGGCTGGTGTTGTGGCGCCTCGCGCTGCCGCTGGATGCGCTCGACGCGCATGCCGAGCAAGACCTGACCCCGTCACAGATCGACGAGGTCGAGGCGCTGGTGTCAGAGCGTATCGCCACACGCAAGCCGGCCGCCTACTTGACCCGCGAAGCCTGGCTGCAGGGCGTGGCTTTCTATGTGGACGAGCGCGCCATCGTGCCGCGCAGCTTCATCGCCGAGCTGATCGCCGATGCCAGCATCGATGCCTGGTTGTCGGAGCAGACGACGCGCGTGCTGGACCTGTGCACAGGCAACGGCAGCCTGGCCGTGCTGGCCGCGCTGGCCTGGCCGGAGGTGAGCGTCGATGCGATCGACCTGAGCGCCGAGGCGCTGGAAGTTGCCCGCATCAATGTCGACAAGCATGGCCTGCAGGAGCGCATCCGATTGTTGCAGGGCGATGGCTTGAAGCCGACCGATGGCCGCTACGACCTGATTCTGTGCAACCCGCCTTACGTCAACAGCGCCTCTATGGCCAAGCTGCCCGCCGAATACCGTGCCGAGCCCGCGCTGGCGCTGGCGGGTGGTGCCGACGGCATGGACTTTGTGCGTCAGCTGCTGGCCGACGCGCCCGGCCATCTGAGCGAGCACGGCGTGCTGGTGCTGGAGATCGGCAACGAGCGCGAGTTTTTTGAGGCGGCATTCCCGCAGCTGGAAGTGGCCTGGATGGAGACATCGGCCGGAGAAGAGCAAGTGTTGTTGATTACCCAAGAAGCATTGACCCAGGGCCTGGCCGCATCATGATCACGCTGCGCAATATCACGCTGCGTCGCGGCACCAAGATCGTTCTCGATGACGCCAGCGTCACCTTGCAACCGGGCGAGAAGATCGGCCTGGTCGGCCGCAACGGCGCCGGCAAGTCCAGCCTGTTTGCGCTGCTGACCGACCGCCTGCAAAGCGACAAGGGCGAGGTCGACATTCCGCGCCAATGGGCCGTTGGCGAGGTCGCGCAGAACATGCCCGAGACCGAGATGCCGGCCACCGACTATGTGCTGGAAGGCGACATCCGCCTGATGGCGGCGCGCCAGGCGCTGGCCGACGCGGAGGCGGCCGAGGACGGCCACGCGATGGCCGACGCCCATGCGCTGTTGATGGATGCCGGTGCCTTCGATGCGAAACCGCGCGCGCAAGCGCTGCTGATGGGCCTGGGCTTCAAGGGCGAGCAGGTCGACGCGCCGGTCAACAGCTTCTCGGGCGGCTGGAGAATGCGACTTCAACTCGCCCGAGCGCTGATGTGCCCGGCCGATCTGATGCTGCTGGACGAGCCGACCAACCACCTGGACCTGGACGCGCTGGTCTGGCTGGAAGCCTGGCTGCAGCGCTATGAAGGCACGCTGATCATCATCAGCCATGACCGCGAGTTCCTCGATGCGATCACCAAGGTGACCCTGCATCTGGACGAGGCCAAGCTGATGCGCTACGGCGGCAACTACACGGCCTTCGAGTCGATGCGGGCCGAGCGCATGGTCTTGCAGCAGGCCGCTTTCGGCAAACAGCAGGACCGTATCGCCCACTTGCAGAAGTTCATCGACCGCTTCAAGGCCAAGGCCAGCAAGGCCAAGCAGGCGCAAAGCCGGGTCAAGGCGCTGGAGCGCATGGAGAAGCTGGCACCGGTGCTGGCCTCGGCCGATTTCAGCTTCGAGTTCCGCGAGCCGGTCAGCCTGCCCAACCCGATGCTGATGTTCGACGAGGTGGCCTGCGGCTACGAGGTCGACGGTGTCGAGAACATCATCGTGCGCGGCATCAACCGCTCGGTGCTGGCCGGCCAGCGCATCGGAATCCTTGGCGCCAACGGCCAGGGCAAGTCCACCGTGGTGAAGACGGTGGCCCGCATGCAGCGCGCGATGGGCGGCAAGATCACCGAGGGCAAGGGCCTGTCGATCGGCTACTTTGCCCAGCAGGAAATGGACGTGCTGCGACCCGAAGAGGGTCCGCTGTCGCATATGGTGCGCTTGGCCAAGGAGGTCAGCCCGAGCGCGCGCGAGCAGGAGCTGCGCGACTTCCTGGGCCAGTTCCGCTTTGTCGGCGAGATGGTCAACCAGCAGGTCGGGAGCCTCTCGGGCGGCGAGAAGGCGCGGCTGGTGCTGGCCATGCTGGTCTGGCAGCGCCCCAACCTCTTGCTGCTGGACGAGCCGACCAACCATCTGGACCTCAACACCCGCGAAGCGCTGTCGATGGCACTCAACGAGTTCGAGGGCACGGTGATGCTGGTCAGCCATGACCGCGCGCTGCTGCGTGAGGTCTGCGATGAGTTCTGGCTGGTCAGCAAGGGCGTGGTCGGGCCGTTCGACGGTGATCTGGACGACTACCAGAAATGGCTGCTGGATCAATCCAAGGAGGCCGCAAAGGCTGCCAAGGAAGCGGCCAAGAAGGCCGCCAAGCTGCCCGCCGCCGCTGTCTCAGCGCCGGCACCGGTGGTCGCGGCGGCCCCTGCCAGCGCAAGCATTGCACCGCGCGAGGACCGCAAGGCCAGCGGCCAGGCCCGCCAACGCCTGGCCGAGCAGACCAAACCGATGCGCAAGGAAATGGAAGGCATCGACGCCAAGCTCAACAAGCTGGCCGATGAGCGCACGGCGCTGGAAGCCCAGCTGGCGGCCGGCAGCACCACGCCGGCCCAGATCGCCGAGCTCGGCAAGCGGCTGAAAGCCATCCATGATGAGCTGGAGGCCGCCGAGCTGCGCTGGCTGGAGCTCAGCGCCCAGGTCGACGCGATTCAGGCCGCCGCCTGAGTCTTCTCCCCTCTCAGCGCGCGGCCAGCACGGCCGCGATTGCCAGCGCCGCCGGCAAGGCCTGCACGAACAGGATCTTCTTGCCGACGGTGGCGGCGCCGTAGACGCCCGCAGCCACGACGCAGCCCAGGAAGAAGAGCTGGTTCGCGCTGTTGCCGGCCGCCAAGCCCCAGAGCAGGCCCGCACTCAGAAAGCCGTTGTAGAGGCCCTGGTTGGCGGCCAGGGTCTTGCTCGCCTCGGCGAACTCGGGTGTCAGTCTGAAGACCTTGCGGCCCAGCGGCTTGGTCCAGAAGAACATCTCCAGCACCAGAAAATACAGATGCAGGGCGGCCACCAGGGCCACCAGCAGGTTCGCCAACATCGTCATCTCGTCCCCCTAGCTTGAATAACCATTTAAGTTGTGTGCAATTTAATTGCGGAATACATTATCACCCATGCCACGCCACAAGACCACCGCAGCACCGAGCCAGGCCGAGCAATGGCTGCAGCTGGACCAGCAGCTGTGCTTTGCGCTGTACGCCAGCTCGCTGGCCATGACCAAGCTCTACAAGCCCCTGCTGGAGCCCATGGGCCTGACCTACCCTCAGTACCTGGTGATGTTGGTGCTTTGGGAGGCGGACGGCATCAGCGTTTCCACCCTGGGCCAGCGCCTCTCGCTGGACTCCGGCACCCTGACGCCCTTGCTCAAACGCCTGGAGGCCGGCGCACTGATCACCCGCCGCCGCGCGCAGGACGACGAGCGCCGCGTCGATATTTTCCTCAGCGATACCGGCCGCGCGCTGAAGGCGCAGGCCCTGAACATTCCGCCTCAGCTCGCCTGCGCCAGCGCCTGCTCGCTGGATGAACTCGTCTCCCTGACCCGGCGCCTGCACGAGCTGCGCAAGCAGCTCTCCAGCGCCGACCTTTCTTCGCCCACCCACCACTCCTGATAGGAAGAAGCACCATGGCACTCGACAAAGTTCTCTACACCGCCACCGCCACCGCCACCGGCGGCCGTGAAGGCAAGGCCTCCTCGTCCGACGGCGCTCTGAGCGTCACGCTGAGCACACCCAAGGAACTGGGCGGCGCCGGCGGCTCGGGCACCAACCCCGAGCAGATGTTCGCCGCCGGTTATTCGGCCTGCTTTATCGGCGCGATGAAGGCCGTCGCCGGCAAGATCAAGATCGCCGTGCCGGCCGATGTGTCCATCACCTCGGAAGTGGGCATCGGCCCGATTCCCGCCGGCTTCGGCATCCAGGTCGCGATGAAGATCAGCCTGCCGGGTCTGGAGCGCAGCCAGGCCGAGGCCCTGGTGGCCGCCGCCCACCAGGTCTGCCCTTACTCGAATGCCACGCGCGGCAATATCGATGTGAGCCTGACCATCGTCTAAGGACCTTGGCCGAGCCAGACAGGGGCTGCGGCCCCTGTTGTCGTTTCAGGCCAGCAATTCAAGCAGGAGCTCGATACGCGCCTTGACCGGGCTCAGCGCGCCGGCGCTGGGCAGGGCCGCAGCCGAGGGCGTGACCGGACCGGCATCGCAGCGGCTGCTGCGCAGGATCCTGACGCCCTGCTGCTGGGCCGTGCGCAAGGCCTGCTCCAGCGACAGCGACAGCGTGCCATTGCCGGTGCCGGCCACCACCAGGCCGTCGACCCCCTGGGCCAGCAAGGCCTGCACGAGCGCGCCGTCGGCGCCGACATGGTTCAGCACGATCTGCACGCGCGGCCAGGCCGCAGCGGGTTTGCCGATACGCGCCAGACCGATGGCGCCCTCCGCAGCCGGCCAGGCACCCAAGGGGCGCAGCACGCCCTCCTCCACGACGGCGATCAGGCCGCCATCGCTGGAAGCAAAGGCATCGACCTTGTAGCTGTGCACCTTGCGGATCTGCTCGGGCCCATGAACAGCGCCCGCAAACACGGTGAGCACCCCCTGCGCACGTTCATCGCTGGCAACGCTGACGGCATCGAGCAGGTTCTGCGGCCCATCGGTCTGCAAGGCCGTGGCCGGTCGCATCGCGGCGGTCAAGACCACCGGCTTGCGCGGCGCCAGCACGCGGTGCAGGAAATAAGCCGTCTCTTCCAAGGTATCGGTGCCATGGGTGATCACAATCCCGGCCACCTCCTCGCGTGCCAGATGGTGGGCCACGCGCTCGGCCAGCCGCTGCCAGGTGGTGAAGTCCATGTCCTTGCTGTCGAGCTGGGCCACTTGCTCGGCCTCCAGCGCCTGCTGCGCCAGCGGCGGCACGGCCGAGACCAGATCGTCCACGCCCAGCTGGGCGGCGGTGTAGCCGACGTTGTCGGACGCCGTGCCGGCCTGGCCGGCAATCGTGCCGCCGGTGCCCAGGATCACGATAAGAGGCTTGTTCTTGCTGACCACGGTCACTTCCTGGATGAATGAACAGTTACTGGATATATACTCAGGCGCATCTTTCCCAGATGTCTGCGAGCCCAGCATGGACGATATCAGCCCCAGTGTTTCCACCGTCAAATTGACGGCACGCCAGCAGCAGATCCTTGACTTGGTGCGCCAGGCCATCGAGCAGACCGGAGCCCCTCCGACCCGCGCCGAGATCGCCAACGAGCTGGGTTTCCGCTCGGCCAATGCGGCCGAGGAGCATCTGCAGGCCTTGGCGCGCAAGGGCGTGATCGAACTGGTCGGCGGCACCTCGCGCGGCATCCGGCTGAAGTCGGACACCTTGAAAGCCATGCATCAGGAGCGCCGCGCCCGTGAGGACTTCCAGTTCTCCCTGCCGATTCCGAATCTGTCGCAACTCACCCTGCCCCTGGTCGGGCGCGTCGCGGCCGGCCATCCCATCCTCGCGCAGGAGCATATCGAGCAGAGCTACACGGTCGAGAGCAGCATGTTCGCGCGCCGACCCGATTTCCTGCTGAAGGTGCGCGGCATGAGCATGAAGGACATCGGCATCATGGACGGCGACCTGCTGGCGGTGCAGAAGGCCAGCGAAGCCAAGAACGGGCAGATCGTCGTCGCACGGCTGGGTGATGAAGTCACCGTCAAGCGTTTCAAACGCAGCCGCAGCGGCGGCATCGAGTTGCTGGCCGAGAACCCTGACTTCGAACCCATCCTGGTCGCGGCCGGCGATGAGAGTTTTGCATTGGAAGGTCTGGCCGTCGGTCTGATTCGCGGGCAAATGGCCTTCTGATACTGCGGGCCTCCTGATACTGCGGCCGCAATCAAGTTTGCAGGGATGATGTCTCTGCAAACATTTGATATGTCTCGGCGCACAAGAAAAAACCCTGGAGGCTTGCGCTTCCAGGGTTTCAAATGTTGGCGGAGTGGACGGGACTCGAACCCGCGACCCCCGGCGTGACAGGCCGGTATTCTAACCAACTGAACTACCACTCCAGATACTCTTGCGAATATCAGATAAGTTCTGTAGTTTCTCGAAGCAAACGCTTCCAAAACTACCAAGCCTTATCAAACTTGGCGTCCCCTAGGGGATTCGAACCCCTGTAGTCACCGTGAAAGGGTGGTGTCCTAGGCCTCTAGACGAAGGGGACTAAACCTTCTATTTACTTCTTCTACTTCGCTGCCCGAGCCGCGCGCCACCGTCACCCTGAAGTGACTTGGTGGAGGTAAGCGGGATCGAACCGCTGACCTCTTGCATGCCATGCAAGCGCTCTCCCAGCTGAGCTATACCCCCAAAATTCCGGGCTACACGCTGCTCAAGCAGTAATTTCTCTCAAAATACAAGCGGCCAACTGAATGGCCGCTTACCGATACGAATCGGGCAAACCTTGGCGGAGTGGACGGGACTCGAACCCGCGACCCCCGGCGTGACAGGCCGGTATTCTAACCAACTGAACTACCACTCCGCAGTGGGATAATTTCACAACTGCTGCAGTATACCTTATATATCGCAGCAATTATCAAGTTTATCAAACTTGGCGTCCCCTAGGGGATTCGAACCCCTGTAGTCACCGTGAAAGGGTGGTGTCCTAGGCCTCTAGACGAAGGGGACTAAACCTTCTGAATTCTACTTCCTCATACTTGAACCGCGCGCCAACCAAATACCCAGAAACCTGAACATTTGGTGGAGGTAAGCGGGATCGAACCGCTGACCTCTTGCATGCCATGCAAGCGCTCTCCCAGCTGAGCTATACCCCCTCAGATCATGCAAGCCGCTTCGATTACTCGTTGCTGCCTGCCGTTCTTTGTGTATCGCGCTGTTCAAGCGAGACATAGAGTATAGAACGATTTTTATGCGCAGCGCAAGCGTTCGACCACATTTTCTTTATCGAACAGTTCCAGCACCGCGTCGACCGACGGAGTTTGTGCACGACCACACACCAGCACCCGCACCGGTATCGCCAGTTGCGGCATCTTCAGGCCATGAGCCGTGATTGTTTCCTTGATCGCGGCCTGGATGCCGGCCTTGTTCCATTCGGTGGCGGCGAGCTTGTCGGCCAGCGCGGCGAGCGCGGGCTTCACCGCGTCGCTGACATGGGTGCCCAGATCCTCGGCGCTGGGCTGCACCGGCGCGAAATACATGGCCAGCCAATCGGCCAGCGCCACCGTGGTCGCGCAGCGATCCTTGAACAGCGCGCACATGGCCGGCAGCCGGCCGAGATCGGCGCTGATGCCGCGCTTGGCCAGTTGCGCCGCGACGAGGGCCGACAGGCGCGTGTCATCGGCCTGCTTGATGTACTGGCTGTTGACCCACTCCAGCTTGGCCGGATCCCATTGCGCCGGGCTCTTGGAGAGGTGCGAACCGTCGAACCAGCTGACGAGCTGTTCGCGCGAGAACAGCTCGTCATCACCGTGGCTCCAGCCTAGGCGCGACAGATAGTTCAGCATCGCCTCGGGCAGATAGCCGTTCTCCTCATAGGCGGTGACGCTGACCGCGCCGCGGCGCTTGCTCAGCTTCTGGCCATCGTCGCCGAGGATCACCGGCACATGGCCGAAGGCCGGCAGCGGCGCGCCCAGCGCGTTGAAGATATTGATCTGCCAGGGCGTGTTGTTGACATGCTCGTCGCCACGGAACACATGGCTGATCTTCATGTCCCAGTCGTCGATGACCACGGCGAAGTTGTAGGTCGGCACACCATCGGTGCGCTGGATGATCAGATCGTCGATCTCGCGGTTGTTGATCGTGATCGGACCCTTGCACAAGTCATCCCAAGTCACATCGCCGCCGATCGGGTTCTTGAAACGCACGACCGGCTTGACGCCCTCGGGAACGGCGGGCAGCACCTTGCCTGCTTCAGGACGCCAGGTGCCGTCGTAGCGGCGCTTCTCGCCGCGCGCTTCCTGGCCAGCCTTCATCGCATCCAGCTCCTGGGGCGTGCAGTAGCAGCGGTAGGCGGTACCGGCGGCGATCATCTGCTCGATCACCTCGTTGTAGCGCGCCAGGCGCTGCATCTGGTAGATCGGACCCTCGTCGTATTCCAAGCCCAACCACTGCATCGCGGCCAGGATCTGGTCGACCGAGTCCTGGGTCGAGCGCGCGACATCGGTGTCTTCGATGCGCAGCACGAACTGGCCACCGTGGTGGCGGGCATAGGCCCAGGAGAACAGCGCCGTACGGGCGGTGCCCAGGTGCAGAAAGCCGGTCGGCGATGGGGCAATGCGGGTGCGGACAGGGGTACGGGTTTGTGTCATGGCGAGATCAGGTATTCATGGTCTTCGGGAGCCGGCACTCAGCCCTGCTCCGTGCCGCTTTGCAGGGCCAGCCGGGTGCGGGCCGGGCCATCCTCTTCCTCGCCCTGCGACTTGCGCTGCTCCTGCATCGTCGCGAAGTCTTCGGCCGAGACATCGCCGGTGATGTAGCTGCCGTCGAAGCAGGAGGCCTCGAAGCCGTTCAAGCCCGGGCGCAGCGCTGCGACCACGCGCTTCATCGCATCGACGTCCTGGTAGATCAGTGCATCGGCGCCGATGTACTGGCGGATTTCCTCGATCGAGCGGTTGTGCGCGATCAGCTCTTCGCTGGTGGGCATGTCGATGCCATAAACATTCGGGTAGCGCACCGGCGGCGCGGCCGAGGCCAGATAGACCTTGCGGGCGCCGGCCTCGCGGGCCATCTGGACGATTTCCTTGGAGGTGGTGCCACGCACGATGGAATCATCGACCAGCAGCACATTGCGGTTCTTGAACTCCAGGCCGATCGCATTGAGCTTCTGGCGCACCGACTTCTTGCGCGCGCCCTGCCCCGGCATGATGAAGGTGCGGCCGACATAGCGGTTCTTCACAAAGCCCTCGCGATAGGGCTTGCCGATGCGGTGCGCCAGCTGCATCGCCGAGGGCCGGCTCGACTCGGGAATCGGGATCACGACATCGATATCGCTGGGCGGCATCGTCGAGATCAGGCGCTGGGCCAGGGTCTCACCCATATTCAGCCGGGCCTGGTAGACCGAGATGCCGTCCATCACCGAGTCCGGGCGTGCCAGATAGACGAACTCGAACATGCAGGGGTTCAGGGTCGGGCTGTCGGCGCACTGCTGCGTGTGCATCTGGCCGTTCATGTCGATGAAGATTGCCTCGCCGGGCGCCACATCGCGGATCAGCTGATGGCCGGTGCCCTCCAGCGCGACGCTCTCGCTGGCCACCATGATCTCGCCGTCGGCCGCCTGGCCGAAGCACAGCGGGCGGATGCCGTAAGGGTCGCGGAAGGCCAGCAGACCATGGCCGGCGATCAGCGCGATCACTGCGTAGGAGCCTTTGATGCGCTTGTGCACCGCCCGCACCGCCTTGAACACCTCCTCGGGCGTCACCGGCAGATCGCGTGCGGCCAGCTCCAGCTCGTGGGCGACGACGTTGATCAGCACCTCGGTATCGCTCTCGGTGTTGATATGGCGGCGGTCGATGTCGAACAGCTCCTTCTTCAGCGCATGCGCATTGGTCAGATTGCCGTTGTGCACCAGCACCAGGCCGAAAGGCGCGTTGACATAGAAGGGCTGAGCCTCTTCCTCGCTATAGGCATTGCCGGCGGTCGGGTAGCGCACCTGGCCCAGGCCGATGGAGCCCGGCAGCGCCCGCATATTGCGGGTGCGGAACACATCACGCACCATGCCGCGCGCCTTGTGCATGAAGCACTTATTGCCTTGCATGGTGACGATGCCGGCAGCGTCCTGGCCGCGGTGCTGCAGCAGCAGCAAGGCGTCATAAATCAGCTGATTGACCGGCGAGCGAGAAATCACTCCGACGATGCCACACATGGGACTACTTCCTTGTCGTGAAAGATCTGAAGCCGCGGCTCAGACCGGGATGAACTTGAGCACTTCGGCCGGCAGCACCGGCGTCAATAGATGCAAGGCGGCCTGCAGCCAGGGCGCCACCTGAGATTCCTGCCAGGGCCCGGAACGCACGGCCGGCGTCATGCTGACCAGCACCACCGCCAGCAGGCCGATCAGCACGCCGCGCAGCACACCAAAGCCCCCGCCCAGCACCCGGTCGATAATGCTCAGCGGCGTCGCGTGGATCAGCGCCCGCAGCAGCCGCGCCGACAGGCCCCACAGCAGCAGTATCAGCATGAAGGCCAGCACCAGGCTCAGCGCATGCAATAAATTCGGCGCCAGCTTGTCCTGCGGCAGCCAGTTCGCAATGAAAGGGGCGACATAGGGGCAAGCGAAATAGGCCACCACCCAACCCAGGATAGACAGGACTTCGAAGACCAGCCCGCGCCACAGGCCCAGCAGCACCGAGACGGCCAGAACACCCAGCAGTACCAGATCGACCCAGCCCATGGTGCATCAAAGCGTCAGCACGGCCGTCGACAAGCCGCCGCCGCGCACCTTGGCCGCCACCTTGTCGGCCTCCTCGCGGCTGCCGAAGGGGCCGACCCGAACCCGGATGCGTTTGCCGTCCGCCGTGTCCACGGCTTGCGTATACGTCTTCAAGCCCATGCGCTCGACCTTCATGCGCGCCTCCTGGGCGGCCTTGCCATCGGCATAGGCACCGACCTGGACGATGAAACGGCCTTCGGACTTGCTGTCAGCCTTCTTCTCGACCGGCTTGCCTTCCAGCAAGGCCTGCACACGGGCCGACTCCTGCGTCTTCGGCTGCGCCGGCTCGACGGGTTTCTTGTCGACCGGCTTCTCCAGCGGCTTGGGCTTGTCTGCGGGCTTTTCGATGACTCGTTCCACCGGCTCGGGCTTGGGCTCGGTGACCACAGCCGGAGCTTCAGTCGGCGCCTGAGCCACCGGCGCTTCGGTCACGGCCGGCAGGGACGCGGGCAAGGCCGGCGGAATCACCACGGCCGGCGTCGCTTCCTTGCGCGGAATGTCGATCGGCAGATCGACAGGGATGGGGCGCGGCTGGGTCTCGAAGATCAGCGGGAAGCCGATCACGCCAACGCCCACCAGCAGGGCCGCGCCGATCAGGCGGCGGCGCGCCCGGACCCGCAGCTGCTGCACCACATTGTCCGACACCGGTTTTGCCGCGGCTTGATCGGGCGAGCGTTTGAAAAAAGACAGCAAACCCATGAGCTGGAGAGTCGGACAGTGCGTGTTGGAGAGAGTGCTCAGGCGCCAGCGGCTGGCTTGCCGGCGACCAATCGGGGGACACCATGCTTGAGCACGCCGCCCACGGTGAAGAAGGAACCGAAGACCAGAATTCTATCAGCGGGGTCGGACTCGGCCGCCGCTGCGCTCAGGGCTTGCATGGGGTCCGCATGCCGCTGCACGGTCACGGCGGCCGGGGTCTTGATGGCGCCGGCGGCGCGCAAGGACTCGAACTGCGCGGCCAGGGCCTCGGCCTTGGCCGCACGCGGCAGGTCCAGGTCGGTGAAATGCCAGACATCGACCAGGTGCGAGATACGCCCGATGATCTGGGCCAGATCCTTGTCGGCCATCGCGCCGAACACCACCCGAGTACAGGGGAAGAAGCCCATCTGATCGAGGTTCTGCGCCAGCGCCGCCACCGCGTGCGGGTTGTGCGCGACATCCAGCAGCAGGGCCGGCTGGCCCGGCACCACCTGGAAACGCCCCGGCAGCTCGACCAGGGCCAGGCCGGTGCGCACCGCCTGCGCGCTGATCGGCAGCCGCTCGTACAAGGCCTCGAACACCGCCAGCACGCCGGCCGCGTTCAGCAGCTGGTTGACACCGCGCAGCGAGGGGTAGGCCAGGCCGCTGAAGCGGCGCTCGCGGCCCACCCACTGCCATTGCTGGCGGTCGCCGCTGTAGCTGAAGTCCTGCCCCAGCTGGCGCAGATCGGCGCCGATCTGGCTCGCATAGGCCGCCAGCGAGGCCGGCGGCACCGGATCGCTGACCACCACGGGCCGGCCGGCCCGCATGATGTGCGCCTTCTCATGCCCGACCGACTCGCGGTCGGGGCCTAGATACTCGGTGTGGTCCAGATCGATGCTGGTGATCACGCTGCAATCGGCGTCGATGCAGTTGACGGCGTCCAGCCGTCCGCCCAGCCCCACTTCGAGAATCACCAGATCCAGCGGCTCGGCCGCCAGCCGGCTCATGATGGCCAGGGTCGTGAACTCGAAATAGGTCAGCGCCAGATCACCGCGCGCCTGCTCGACAGCCTCGAAATGCGGCAGCAGGGAGTCGGCCTCGACCGGCGCACCGGCCACGCGGCAGCGCTCCTGGAAATGCACCAGATGCGGTTTGATATAGAGCCCAACCCGATAGCCTGCCTGCAAGGCAATCGATTCCAGCATCGCGCAGGTCGAGCCCTTGCCATTGGTGCCGGCCACCATCACGACCGGCGCCTCGAACTTCAGCCCCATGGTCTCGCGCAGGCGCTGCACGCGCGCGAGCGTCATGTCGATCTCCTTGGGGTGCAGTCGCTCGCAGTGGGCCAGCCAGTCGTCCAGATTCTTCTTCATGCCATGTCCAAATGAAGACGGCCAGGCTGTCCAGCCTGGCCGCTGCGTCTACAGGGATTGAGGGCGCTCAGGCCACCGCGTCGGTGCTCTGCCGCTGCAGCATCGCCAGCTGGCGCGCAATGGTCTCGCGCAGCTCGCGGCGGTCGACGATCATGTCCACCGCGCCCTTTTCCATCAGGAACTCGGCGCGCTGGAAACCCGGCGGCAGCTTCTCGCGCACCGTGTTCTCGATCACGCGCGGGCCGGCAAAGCCGATCAAGGCCTTGGGCTCGGCAATCACGATATCGCCGACGAAGGCGAAGCTGGCCGACACCCCGCCCATCGTCGGATCGGTCAGCACGCTGATATAGGGCAATTTGGCCTTGGCCAGGCGGGTCAGCGCCGCATTGCTCTTGGCCATCTGCATCAGGCTCAGCAAACCCTCCTGCATCCGGGCGCCGCCGGTCGCGGTGAAGCAGATGAAGGGGGTCTTCTGCTCGATCGCCGTCTCGACGCCGCGCGCAAATCGCTCGCCGACCACCGAGCCCATCGAGCCTCCCATGAAGTCGAACTCGAAGCAGGCCGCGACCACCGGCACGCTCATCACCGCGCCGCCCATCACGATCAGCGCATCGGTCTCGCCGGTGTTCTCCAGCGCTTCCTTGAGCCGGTCGGGATACTTCTTGCTGTCCTTGAACTTCAGCGCGTCGACCGGCAGCACCTCCTGGCCCACCTCGTAGCGGCCTTCGCCATCGAGAAAGGCGTTCAGGCGCGCACGCGCGCCGATGCGGTGGTGGTGGCTGCACTTGGGGCAGACGTTGACGTTCTGCTCCAGATCGGTCTTGTAGAGCACCGTCTCGCAGGACGGGCACTTGATCCACAGCCCCTCGGGCACCGTGCGGCGCTCGTTCGGGTCGGTCTGCTGCATCTTGGGCGGCAGAAGTTTCTCAAGCCAACTCATGGTTGCAGGCTCCTTTATCAATCAGTGGGGCGCGTCGAGCGCCTGGCGGATGTCCCGGATGAACTGGGCGCCGGTTGCGGCGACATTATCGCGCGGCTGGACCTCCAGCAGCTCGACCAGGCGCGAACCGATCACGACCGCATCGGAATGGTCGGCCACGGCCCGTGCGGTGGCGCCGTCGCGGATGCCGAAACCCACGCCCACCGGCACCGTCACATGGCGGCGGATGCGCGGAATCATCTCGGCCACAGCCGCCGTGTTCAGATGGCCGGCCCCGGTCACGCCCTTCAGCGACACGTAGTAGACATAGCCGCTGGCCAACTGGCCGATGCGGGCCATGCGTTCCTCGGTCGAGGTCGGCGCCAGCAGGAAAATCGGGTCCAGGTCTTGAGCGCGCAGCGCTGCCGCGAAGATTTCGCATTCCTCGGGCGGGTAGTCGACGATCAACACACCATCCACGCCCGCGGCCTTGGCATCGGCGACGAAACGCTCGACGCCATAGCGCTCGACCGGATTGGCATAGCCCATCAGCACCACCGGCGTGCTGTTGTCGTGCACGCGGAAGCCGCGCACATAGCCCAGCACCTGGGTCAGGCCGATGCCGTGCTTGAGCGCGCGCTCGCCGGCGCGCTGGATCACAGGACCGTCGGCCATCGGGTCCGAGAAGGGTACACCCAGCTCGATCACGTCGGCACCGGCCTCCGCCATCGCCAGCATCAGCTCGACCGTCGCATCGGGATAGGGATCGCCGGCGGTGACAAAGGGGATCAGCGCCTTGCGGCCCTGGGCCTGCAAAGCCGTGAAGGTAGCAGCGATGCGGCTCATTGCGCACCTCCCTTCATGCTGTGGCCGGCCATCGAGGGTCGGTCAAAGTACTCCGCCCCGGACAGGTCGGCGACGGTGCCGATGTCCTTGTCGCCACGGCCGGACAGGTTCACCAGCAAGGTCTTGTCCGGCGACAGGGTCGGCGCCAGTTTCATCGCATAGGCCAGCGCGTGGCTGGATTCCAGCGCCGGGATGATGCCCTCGGTGCGGCACAGGCGGTGGAAGGCCTGCAGCGCCTCCTTGTCGGTGATGCCGACATATTCGGCCCGGCCGATGTCCTTCAGATAGGCATGCTCGGGGCCGACGCCCGGATAGTCCAGGCCGGCCGAGATCGAGTGGGTTTCGGTGATCTGGCCGTTCGCGTCCTGCAGCAGATAGGTGCGGTTGCCATGCAGCACACCGGGGCTGCCTGCGCTCAAGGTCGCCGCATGCTTGCCACTGTCCACGCCCTCGCCCGCCGCCTCGACGCCGATCAGGCGCACGCCCTCATAGGGGATATAGGGGTAGAAAATGCCGATGGCGTTCGAGCCGCCGCCGACGCAGGCGATCACCGCATCCGGCTGGTGGCCGATCATCTCGGGCATCTGGGTCAGGCACTCATCGCCGATGACGCGCTGGAAGTCGCGCACCATCATCGGATAAGGATGCGGGCCGGCCACGGTGCCGATGATGTAGAAGGTCGACTCGATATTGGTGACCCAGTCGCGCATCGCCTCGTTGAGCGCATCCTTCAGGGTCTTGGAACCGGACTCGACCGGCACAACCCGCGCGCCCAGCAGATTCATCCGGTAGACATTGGGCGACTGGCGCTTGACGTCCTCGCTGCCCATATAGACCACGCACTCCATGCCGTAGCGGGCACAGATGGTCGCGGTGGCCACGCCGTGCTGGCCGGCGCCCGTCTCGGCGATCACGCGCTTCTTGCCCATGCGCTTGGCCAGCAGCGCCTGGCCGATGGTGTTGTTGACCTTGTGCGCGCCGGTGTGGTTCAGGTCTTCGCGCTTCAGGTAGATCTGGGCGCCGCCCAGTTCGCGGCTCAGACGGTCGGCGTAATAGATTGGGCTGGGGCGGCCGACGAAATGGGCCAGTTCATGCTTGTACTCGCGGATGAACTCCGGGTCCTTGCTGTAGTGGGCATAGGCCTCGTTCAGCTCATCGAGGGCATGAACCAGGGTTTCGGCGACGAAGCGGCCGCCGTAGGGCCCGAAATGCCCGCGGGCATCGGGTTGGTCATAGCTTTGCATGGCTTGTTCTCTTCAGGTTTGCTGCTGTTCGATGCGCCGATCCGCTTCGCGGACCTCGGCACAGAACTGCTGGATCAGGGCGGCGTCCTTCAGGCCCTTGGCCTGCTCGACGCCGGAACTCACGTCAACGGCCCAGGGCCGTACCTGAAGAACGCCGGTCAGCACATTTCCGGCATGCAACCCACCAGACAAAACGACTGGAGAGGGCACGTTTCTTGGAATGAGTGACCAATCGAAAACCTTTCCACCGCCGCCATAGCCGTCGACATGGGCGTCGAGCAGAATGGCCTGGGCACCTGAATACTGATGGGCGAAGTCTAGCAAATCAAAGCCGGGGTTGATACGCGCGGCACGCAGCCAGGGCCGCCCTGCCCGCTCGCAGTCCTGCGGGCTCTCGTCGCCATGGAACTGCACAAGCATACTCGGCAGCGCGGCCAGGCCGGCCGCCAGCTGCTCGTCGCTGGCGTTGACGAACAGCCCCACCGGTGTCACGAAGGGCGGCAGGCGCCGCGCCAGCTCGGCCGCGCGCACTGGCGTCACATAGCGCGGGCTCTTGTCGTAGAACACAAAGCCGATGGCATCGGCACCGGCCTGGACGGCAGCGTCGACATCGGCCTCGCGGGTCAGGCCGCAGATCTTGATACGGGTTCGGCTCATGCGCTTTGTTTCACTCAAGGCAGCCAGTCCAGCGCCGCCACATGCTCGGGGAGTTGCAGCTCGGCATCGTAGTACGGGCCGATGAAGTACAGGCCGTCGGGGGCAAAGGTCGGCGCCGCTACCTTGCGGTCGCGCGCCGCCAGCACCCCAGCCAGCCATTCCACCGAGCGCGTGCCGCTGCCGATGGCCAGCAGACAGCCCATGATGTTGCGCACCATATGGTGCAAAAAGGCCGAGGCATCGAATTCGAAGCGCCAGTAGGCGCCGCGCTTGCTGATCTGGATCGCGCGTAGGGTCTTGATCGGCGACTTGGCCTGGCAGTCGACCGAGCGGAAGGAGCTGAAGTCGTGCTCGCCCAGCAGCACCTCGACGGCCGCGCGCATCGCGTCGCCGTCCAGCGGCCGGAATACCCAGCCCACCGAGCCGCTCTCGATGGCCGGCCGCACCGCCGACTCCAGCAGCAGATAGGCATAGCGCCGGCCGCGCGCATGGTTGCGAGCATGAAAGTCGGCGCCGGGAAAGGCGCACCACTGGATCGCGATATCGGGGGGCAGATAGCGGTTCGTGCCGCGTATCCATGAGAACGGGTCGCGCTCCACCTGGGCATCGAAATGCACGACCTGGTTGAGTCCGTGCACGCCGGCATCGGTGCGGCCGGCGCAGATCGTGCGGATCGGATGCGCGGCGAACTGGGCCAGGGCTTTTTCCAGCTCATCCTGCACCGTGCCCCCGCCCGGCTGGCTTTGCCAGCCCTTGTAGCCGCGGCCGCGGTAGCTGACACCCAGCGCCACCCTTGTCGTCATTCCTGCTCCACAAAAGAAAAAGGCGCCCGGCCAGGCCGGGCGCCTCGGATTGTGCCTGCTGCGTGTTCAGCGCAGCTCGTTGAGCATGGCCTGCGCCTTGTCGCGCAGCGGGCCGCTGGCCCGGGCCAGCAGTTCCTGCAGCACATCGCGTGCGCCTTCGGTATCGCCGATCTGGCGGAACTCGTCGGCCAGCTCCAGCTGGCGCTGCAGCGGGTCACCGCCATCGTCATCCAGCGCATCGAAAGCCTGGGACAGCGGATCGCTCGGGGCATCGTCCTGCAAGATGCTCTCGAACTCGGCCGGCAGACCGCCATCCATGGCTTCGGCGGAGGCAGTCGGGATCGCCTCCTGCTTGCGGGCAGGTTCGGGCAGGTCCAGATCGATGGACGAGAGATCGAAGTCCAGCGACTGGGGCTCGTCGGGCAGCTCGGACTGCAGCGTGGCGGCCTGGGTGACCTCCGGCGGCAGATCCAGATTGCCCAGATCGAAGGCCAGTTCCTTGGGCTCGATCTCGCCGGGCTGCGTCGTCGGCGGGCCGTCGAGATCGAAGTCCATCGCCAGCGGCGCCTGCTCCACCGTGGTGGCCAGGGCTTGCGTCGCATCCATCGCAAACGGCGAGACCGAGGGCGGCGAGCCCAGGTCCAGGTCGAGGTCCAGATCCAGACCGCTGGGCGGACCGGCGTCGCGGGCTCGGCCCAGCGGCTCGGTGGCCATCAGGGCGGCGCCGCCCAGCATGCTGTGCTGGGCCGTCTGCGGCAGCGTGCTGGCATTCATCGGCTCGGGATGGCGCTCATGGCTGCCGTCGTCGGGCAGCAGCTCGGGCGAGCCACCCGGCTGGTAAAGCGGATTGTCGGCATCGATCTGGCGGCCCAGCTCCTGGGCCTTGGCCCAGTCCTCGCCCTGGCCCTGGGTCTCGGCATAGAGCTGCACGGCCAATTGCTCGAAGCCCTTGGTGTCGCGGCGCTTGGCATAGACCTCCAGCAGCTTGAGTCGGATCGCCAACCGCTCCGGGTTGGAACGCAGCGCTTCCTTGAGAATCTCCTCGGCCTGCAGGTCACGGCCATAGGCCAGATAGACATCGGCCTCGGCAACCGGATCGACATCACCGATGGCATCAAGCTGGCTCAGCGAGTAGCTCATCGAGGACGCCGGGCCGTTGGCGTCGCGGGTGTCGACGCGCTGGCCGCCGGTATTGCCGAAGAAGGAATCGGGCTGCAGCCGGCTTTCATGGAAGCCGGTGTCGGCCTTGGGCTTGCTGCCCTTGCCGCGCATGCGCATCAGACCCAGCCCGCCCAGCAAGAGCACCAGCACGCCGGCGATCGGCAGCACCAAGGGGCTCTCCATCAGCTCGGCCATCAGACCCGGGCCTTCGGCTTCGGCCGCGGGGGGCGGAACCGGTGCGGGGGCCGGCTTGGCAGCGACGGGGCTTGCGGCCGGCGCGGCCGCAACCACGGGCGCGGGCGCGGGCGCGGGCGCCGATGCGACCGGTGGCGCCGGCAGCGCCAGTGCCGGCGGTGCCGACGCGGCCGTTGTGCCGGTGTTCGCTGCGGGCGCGCTGGCAGCCGGCTTGGCCGCGCTGGAGAGCTTCTTCAGCTCCTCCACATTGCGGGTCAGTTCGGCCACCCGGGCGGCATCCGCCTTCTTCTCGGTTTCTTTCGATACCTTGGCCTCGACGGCCGCGCTGGCGGCCGCGGCCTTGCTGAGGGTCAGCTTGTCGGGGCTGGGCGCTGCGGCCGGCTTGCGGTCCTCGACCGCCGCCTGCACCTTGCCCCTGACCTGGCGCTGGCTCTCATCGAGCTTGAGCTCGGGAGCGGCACCGGCCAGGCGCTGCCGGTAGTTGCTGAAATCGGCGCTCTGCGCCTGGATGACTTCGCGCGCCTCGGCCGGCGCGATCGCGCTGAGGCTGTCGCTGCCCGGCACCTGCAGGACCACGCCCGACTTCAGCCGGTTCATGTTCTCGCCGATGAAGGCATCCGGGTTGCTGCGGAACAGGCCGACCAGCATCTGGTCCAGCGAGATTTCCCGGGGCTTGGTGCGGCCGGCGATGCGCGACAGCGAATCGCCCGGCTTGACCTTGTACTCGGACGCCGCGCTAGGGCTCGGCGCAGGCGCGGGCGCAGGACGTGGCGCGCGCACCGGCTCTGCCGGCGCCGCCTCGACACGCGGCCGAGGCGCCGGAGCGGCAGCCAAGGGCGCCGAGGCCGGTGGACGCTGGGTCGGCACGGCCCGGGTCTCGGCCGGCGCGGTCGCGAAGGACGGGGCCGTCGTGACGGCCGGCGGCGGGCTCGGGCGCGCCAGATTTGGCGGATCGAACAGCAGCGTGTATTCGCGCACCAGACGGCCGCTGGACCAGGTCAGCTCCAGGATCACATCGACAAAGGGCTCTTGGACGGCCCGGTCGCTGTTGATGCGCAGCACCGGTCGGCCGTCGCTGCGCCGCTCCAGCTGCACCTGGGTGCCGGTCAGCACCGCGTTGTACTCGACGCCGGTGGCGCGGTAGGAATCGGGCGGGGCGATGCGGACCTTGAGCGTGCCTGCCTCTTCGGCAGTCAGCGAACTGACGTCAATCTCGGCCTTGAGCGTTTCGCCCAGCGAGGATTGCACGGTCAGTTTGCCCAGTCCCAGGCTCCAGGCCGAGCCGCTGCCGGCAACAGCAAATGCCGCCATCGCCATATGGGCCAACGGGGTCAGGGCAAAGCGCCCCAAAGCGCTACGTTTTTGTTTCAAGGCGTCCCCCAAAGCAACAAGGCGGACACCGTCAGGTACCCGCCTGTTTCGACGATCTTTGTTCTCTTCTCAACAGCGCTAGGCGATGCTGTCCTCATGGCTCTTGCGATCCGAAATCACAACAGCATCAAGCATATACGCTGCAACCCTCATGCAAAGGCTGAATACGCCCCAGGACACCTACCTGATTCACCGCCCGTTACAGGCTTGTCGTTTGCCGGCAACGGGCGGGGCTCGAAAACTGGGGAAATTACCGAGCCAGCAGGATGCGCAACATGCGGCGCAGCGGCTCGGCCGCGCCCCACAGCAGCTGGTCGCCGATCGTGAAGGCGCCGACATACTCCGGGCCCATCGCCAGCTTGCGGATGCGGCCGACGGGGATGGTCATCGTGCCGGTCACCGCCACCGGGGTCAGGTCTTGAATCGTCGCCTCGCGGGTATTGGGCACGACCTTCACCCACTCGTTGTCGGCGGCGATCATCGCCTCGATGTCGGCCAGCGGCACGTCCTTCTTCAGCTTGAAAGTCAGGGCCTGGCTGTGGCAGCGCATCGCGCCGACGCGCACGCAGAAGCCGTCGACCGGAATCGGCGCCGAGCCGAAGCCCTCGCCCAGGCCGAGGATCTTGTTGGTCTCGGCCATGCCCTTCCACTCTTCCTTGGACTGGCCGTTGCCGAGGTCGCGGTCGATCCAGGGGATCAGCGACCCCCCCAGCGGCACGCCGAAGTTGGCGGTTTCGGCCGCGCTCATGCCGCGCTGCGTGGCGATGACCTGGCGGTCGATCTCGAGAATGGCGCTCTTCGGGTCGTCCAGCAGCGAGCGCACCGAGGCGTTCAGCGTGCCGTACTGCGTCAGCAGCTCGCGCATATGCTGGGCGCCACCACCGGAGGCCGCCTGGTAGGTCTGGGTGCTCATCCACTCGACCAGACCGGCCTTGTATAGCGCGCCCACGCCCATCAGCATGCAGGAGACGGTGCAGTTGCCGCCAACCCAGTTCTTGCCGCCCTTGCTCAGCGCGTCCTTGATGACGGGCATGTTCACCGGGTCCAGCACGATGACAGCATCGCCGTTCATGCGCAGCGAGGACGCAGCGTCGATCCAGTGGCCATTCCAGCCGGCCGCGCGCAGCTTCGGGAACACCTCGTTGGTGTAGTCGCCGCCCTGGGCGGTGATGATGATCTCGCAGCGCTTGAGCTGCTCGATATCGAAGGCGTTTTGCAGCTTGGTTTCGTTCTTCGCCTGCGCCGGGGCAGCGCCGCCGGCGTTCGAGGTGCTGAAGAACAGCGGTTCGATCAGATCGAAATCGCGCTCGGCCGCCATGCGGTCCATCAGCACGGAGCCGACCATGCCGCGCCAGCCTACCAGTCCTACCAATGTCGTCATCTTGAAATCCTCTTGATCACAAACCCCAGTCTCTGTGCCCCGGCTCGCTTCGCCGGGGTTTGTGGGGGCGAGACGATCCGAGAGCTTCAGCTCTTGATGGTTTTGGTGGTGGTAATCGCGGCAACGACCGCATCACCCATCTCGCGCGTGCTCACCTTCTGGGTGCCCTCGCTCCAAATGTCCGCAGTGCGCAGACCTTGGGACAACACAGCGCCCACCGCCGCTTCGATACGAGCGGCAGCTTCGGGCTGGTTGAGGGTGAACTTGAGCATCATGGCAGCGGAGAGGATTGTAGCCAGAGGATTGGCGATTCCCTTGCCCGCGATGTCCGGTGCGCTGCCATGGCTGGGTTCGTACAGGCCTTTGTTGTGCTTGTCCAACGAGGCCGAGGGCAGCATGCCGATCGAGCCGGTCAGCATCGCGGCCTCGTCCGACAGGATGTCGCCGAACATATTGCCGGTGACGACCACGTCGAACTTCTTCGGCGCCTTGACCAGCTGCATCGCCGCGTTGTCCACATACATATGGTCCAGCTCGACATCCGGATACTCGGCGCTGACCTCGATCATCACGTCCTTCCAGAACTGGAAGGTCTCCAGCACATTGGCCTTGTCCACCGAGGTGACGCGCTTGCTGCGCTTGCGCGCCGCCTGGAAGGCCACATGGGCGATGCGCTCGATCTCGGGGCGCGAGTACCGCATCGTGTCGAAGGCCTCCTCGGAACCCGGGAAATGGCCGTCGACGGCGGTGCGGCGGCCGCGCGGCTGGCCGAAATAGATGTCACCGGTCAGCTCGCGGATGATCAGGATGTCCAGGCCGGCGACCAGCTCGGGCTTCAGGCTCGATGCATGGGTCAGCTGCTCGTAGCAGATGGCCGGGCGGAAATTGGCGAACAGGCCCAGATGCTTGCGCAGGCCCAGGATGGCCTGCTCGGGACGCAGCGGGCGGTCCAGCTTGTCGTACTTCCAGTCGCCGACCGCGCCGAACAGGATGGCGTCGGCGTCCTTCGCCAGCTGCAAGGTCGATTCGGGCAGCGGGTGGCCGGCGGCCTCGTAGGCGGCGCCGCCCACCGGGGCGCTTTCCAGCGTCAGCGGCAGGTCCAGCACCTTCAGGACCTTGACGGCCTCGGCGACGATTTCGGTCCCGATGCCATCACCGGGTAGCACTGCAATTTTCATGGTCATCCGATCAGACGGTTGTTGAGCCAGGGCTTGCTGGCGATGCGTTCGGCCTCGAAGGCCTTGATCTTGTCGGCATGGCGCAGGGTCAGGCCGATGTCATCGAAACCGTTGAGCAGGCAAAACTTGCGGAAGGGCTGGACTTCGAACGCGAGCTCCGTGCCGTCGGCCTTGATCACAAGCTGGCGCGCCAGATCGATGGTCAGCTGATAGCCCGGGAAGGCAAACACCTCGTCGAACAGCTGGGCCACCTGGGCCTCGGGCAGCACGATGGGCAGCACGCCGTTCTTGAAGCAGTTGTTGAAGAAGATGTCGGCAAAGCTGGGCGCGATCAGCGCGCGAAAGCCGTACTGCTCCAGCGCCCAGGGCGCGTGCTCGCGGCTGGAGCCGCAGCCGAAATTGCTGCGCGCGATCAGCACCGAGGCGCCCTGATAGCGCGGCTGGTTCAGCACGAAATCGGGGTTGGGCTTGCGGCTGGCCGGATCCTGGCCGGGCTCGCCCGCATCCAGATAGCGCCATTCATCGAACAGATTCGGGCCGAAGCCGCTGCGCTTGATCGATTTCAGGAACTGCTTGGGGATGATCGCGTCGGTGTCGACATTGTCGCGATCCATCGGGGCGACGAGGCCCTTGTGAACGGTGAACTTTTCCATCACGAAATCCTTCGAACATCAACGAAATGGCCTTGCATCGCGGCCGCAGCGGCCATCGCCGGGCTGACCAGATGGGTGCGGCCGCCAGCGCCCTGGCGCCCCTCGAAATTGCGATTGCTGGTCGAGGCGCAGCGCTCGCCCGGCTCCAGCCGGTCGGCATTCATCGCCAGGCACATCGAGCAACCCGGCTCGCGCCACTCGAAACCGGCCGCCTTGAAGACCTGGTCCAGGCCTTCGCGCTCGGCCTGCTCCTTCACCAGGCCCGAGCCCGGCACCACCATGGCCAGCTTCACATTGGCGGCGATCTTGCCACCGACCCGGCGCACGACGGCCGCAGCCTCGCGCATGTCCTCAATGCGGCTGTTGGTGCAGGAGCCGATGAAGACCTTGTCGATCAGGATGTCGTTGATGGCCTTGTTCGGTTCCAGATTCATGTACTGCAGCGCCCGCTCGATCGCGCCGCGCTTCACGGCGTCCTTCTCCTTGTCCGGGTCGGGCACGCGGTCCTCGATCGACAAGACCATCTCGGGGCTGGTGCCCCAGGTGACCTGCGGGCGGATCTGGGCGGCGTCGAGCTCGACCACCTTGTCGAAGCTCGCGCCCGGGTCCGAGTGCAGGGTACGCCAGTAGGTCACCGCCTGCTCCCATTCGACACCGCTGGGCGAGAAGGGTCGGCCCTTGCAGTAGTTGATCGTGGTCTCGTCCACGGCAATCAGGCCGGCGCGCGCGCCCGCCTCGATGGCCATATTGCAGACCGTCATCCGCCCTTCCATGCTCAGCGCACGGATTGCCGAGCCGCCGAACTCGATCGTGTAGCCGGTGCCGCCGGCCGTGCCTATCTTGCCGATGATGGCCAGCACGATGTCCTTGGCGCCGACGCCTTTCGGTGTCTGACCCTCGACCTTGATCAGCAGGTTCTTGGCCTTCTTGGCCAGCAGGGTCTGGGTGGCCAGCACATGCTCGACCTCGGAGGTGCCGATGCCGTGGGCCAGCGCGCCGAAAGCGCCGTGGGTCGAGGTGTGGCTGTCGCCGCAGACCACGGTCATGCCCGGCAGGGTGGCGCCCTGCTCCGGGCCGATCACATGGACGATGCCCTGGCGCTTGTCGCTCATCTTGAACTGGGTGATGCCGAAGCGATCGCAGTTCTGGTCCAGGGTGTCGACCTGCAGCTTGGAGATCGGGTCGGCGATGCCCTGGCTGCGGTCGGTGGTCGGCACATTGTGGTCGCTGACCGCCAGATTGGCCGACAGGCGCCAGATCTTGCGCCCCGCCAGATCCAGGCCTTCGAAGGCCTGTGGGCTGGTCACCTCATGGACCAGATGGCGGTCGATATAGAGGGTGGCCGTGCCGTCCTCCTCGGTGTGGACGACATGCTCGTCCCAGAGCTTGTCGTAAAGCGTGCGAGCTGCAGTGGTCATGGCTGGCTTTCTACGGGGATGTTGGGGAGGGGACAGAGGGCATCGACAAAGCGTTGCACCACGGTGGGCAGGCGCTCCTGACGCTGCACACCCAGACAATAGTCGCGCGCGGCCCAGGCTTCATCGAGCCGGAGATGACTGACCGCGAAGACACGCGAGAAGCGTTCGGCCGGCACCGAGGGCAGCACCGCCACGCCCAGGCCGGCCTCGACCAGCTGGGCAATCGCATCGAAGCCGCGCACCTGCAGGCGTGCGTTCAGCGTACGGCCGCGCGACAGCGCCTGCTCGCGCATCAGCTGCTGGGCGCTGGCGCCGGCATGCAGGCCGATCAGGTCGTAGTCGAGCAGGTCGGAGAAGCTGACCGAGGGCTGCCGCGCCAGCCCATGGTCCCTGGGCACCAGCACGGCCAGCCGGCTCTGGGCATAGACCCAGGCCTGGACCCGGTTGTCCAGCAGCGGCGGCGTGAACACGCCGATATCGGCGCGGCCCTCGGCCACCGCCGCCTGCACCTCGGCGCTGGTCTGGTCTTCCAGGCTGATGCGGATCTGCGGATGGGCCTGGCTGAAAGCGGCCAGATCGGCCGGCAGGCATTCGGCGATGGCGCCGCTGTTGGCGGCGATGCGCAGATGGCCCTTGATGCCGCGCGCGAACTCGACCACCTCGCTCTCCAGCGCATGCAGCGAGGCATGCAGCGAGCGGATATGGCGGACCAGCGCGCGGCAGGCCTCGGTCGGCTCGACGCCGCGGGCGCGGCGCTCGAACAGCTGCACGCCCAGCCGCGCCTCCAGGTCGGAGACGCGCTTGCTGGCCGCCGCCAGCGCCAGGTGCTCGCGCGCCGCCCCGGCGGTGATCGAGCGGGTCTGCTCGATCGCCAGCACGAGGTTCAGCGTGGTCAGGTCCAGGCGCATGGCGGCGGCGGCTTTTATTACTCGGCGTTGATGCCGGCTGCCTGCACGGCCTTGGCCCACTTCAGCGTTTCCTTGGCCGCGAACAGGCCCAGCTCGGGCGGCGTGCTGGGCGTCAACTCGAAGCCCGAAAGCGCCAGCTTGGCCTGCACGCTCTTGTCGGTCAGCGCCGAGCGCACCCACTGGTTCATCTTCGCGAGCACCGGCTCGGGCGTGCCGGCCGGCGCATACATCGCGAACCAGGCGGTCATCTCGAAGCCCGGCACGACGCTCTTGGTCATCGTCGGCACGCCCGGCAGCATCGGATGCTCCTTGCCCGAGGTGACCGCCAGTGCACGCAGCTTGCCGGCCTTGACCTGGGGCACGCCCGAGGCCAGATCGCCGAACACCAGCTGTATCGTGCCGCCCATCGTGTCCGTCATCGCCGGCTGCACGCCCTTGTAGGGAATATGGGCCATCACCAGCTTGTTGGCATGCACCAGCGCATGGCCGGGGATCAGGCTGCCGCTGGAGCCCGAGCCCCAGGCCAGCTTGTCCGGATTGGCCTTCACATAGGCGACGAACTTCTCGGCCGTGTCGGCCGGCACCGTCGGGTTGACCAGCATGATGAAGGGGATCTCGGCCAGGCGGCTGACCGGCGTGAAGTCCTTGATCGGGTCATAGGGCAGCTTGCGGTACAGCGAGGCATTGGCCGCATGCGTGGTGCTGGTGGCGATCAGGAAGTTGTAGCCGTCGGGGGCGGCCTTGGCGGCCGCGCCGGTGCCCAGCGTACCGTTGGCCCCGGGCTTGTTGTCGACAACGACCGCCTGACCGGCGGCCTTGCCCACATGCTCGGCCAGCACCCGGGCCAGCTGATCGGTGGCGCTGCCGGCCGGGAAGGGCACGATCCAGTTCAGGCCGCGCTGCGGATAGCCGGCCGGCAGCTCGCTCTTGGGTGCGGCCAGCAGCGTCGTGCTCGCCGCCATCAAGCCCAGGCAGACGGCGAGGCGCCGACGGGCGGCGGACGGGCTGGAAATCTTCGACACAGGCATGGCAGTCTCCGCTTTGGTATAGGGCATCGACCCGTCGCCGGGCCGGCAGCTCGCACGATAGCCTTCGCAGCTCCGCTTGATCTACTCAAGCTGCCAATTAAGACTTCGCGCCAAGCGAAGTCTCGCAGATTACCGGCTCCTGCGGCAATGCCCGGATTTGGCCGCCCCGCAGCGGCTTGTTCGAGTCGCCAGCGGCAGCGAGCCGTGCCATGATCACTGCAAATTGCTGCGCCGCACACCGGCCGGCCACGAGTCAGAGGCTCGCACTCGGGGAGTATCGAATGAACGAGAGTTTGCTGCGTCGGCGCCTGCTGGCCGTTGGCCTGGGCTTGCTGGCCCCCTGGATGCCGGCCCGGGCGCTGGACAAGCCGCAAGGCCGGGTCGTGCTGACGCTGGGCGGCCGGCTCGGCGCCAGCAACCAGGGCGATGGCAAGGCCGGCTTCGATATGAAGATGCTGGAGCAGCTGCCGCAGAAAAGCTTCACGACCCAGACGCCCTGGTATCCGGCGCCGATCAGCTTCACCGGCCCGCTGCTGCGCGATGTACTGGCCGCCGCCGGCGCCAAGCCGGGCGGCAAGATCGTGCTGACCGCGCTGAACGGCTACAAGGCCGAGATGCCCTTCGATGACGCGCTGCGCTTCGATGTCATCGTCGCGCGGCTGATGAACGAGCGGCCGATGCCGGTGCGCGAGAAAGGGCCGCTGTTTGTGGTCTACCCCTTCGACAGCCGGCCCGAGCTGAAGGCCGACCTCTATTACGGACGCTCGATCTGGCAGCTGCGCTCGCTGGACATCCAGTAAGACCGGAGGCCGCTCCCCATGATCATCTCCGGCAAGCGGCTGCTGAGCCTGATCGTTGTGGCGCTGGTGATGGCCTATCTGGCCATTGCCGCCCTGCTCTACCAGCAGCACCGCAGCATGAGCGAGGCCACGCAGCGCGGCGATATCAATGCGCTGTGGTACTTCCTGCAGCTCAATGTCGAGTACGAGCGCTTCGACCATGCGCTGCATCAGCAGCTGCTGCAGCCCCGGCAGCTCGATATGGACGAGCTGCAGCTGCGCTACGACCTGTTCCTGAGCCGCTTCAGCACCATAGAGAGCGGCACGGCGCGCAGCCTGATGGGTGACGCGCCGCTGTATGCCGAGGCGATGCAGAAGATGCAGCACTTCGTCGAGGCCGGCGACCGGCTGATGGGCCTGGCGGCCGATACGCGCCAGGCGAGCGTGCATCTGCAGCGTCTGCGCGAGGAGCTGCAGGCGCTGAGCACGCCGCTGACCGATCTGTCGCTGGCGGCCTCGCGCCTGTCCGGCGAGGTCAGCGACCAGCGCCACGCCAGCCTCGGCCACCAGGCCCGGCTGACCAGCGCGCTGACCGCTTTTCAGGCCTTGCTGACCTTCTGCCTGGCGCTGGCGATGAGCCGCCAGTTCCTCAAGCGCGAGAAGGCCAGCGCGCTGGCGGTCGCGGCCAAGACCGAGCTGGTCGAGACCTTGAAGCGCAATGAGGAGCTGCTGGCCGAGCGCATCGCCCAGCGCACCGCCGAGCTGCGCGAGGCCAATGAGGCGCTGCGGGCCCAGGGCGAGGAACTCGAGCATGCGCGTGAGCGCGCTGAAGGAGCCTCGCAGCTGAAGTCAGACTTTCTGGCCAATATGAGCCACGAGATCCGCACGCCGATGAATGCGGTGATCGGCATGAGCCATCTGGCGCTGGGCACCGAGCTGAACCCCAGGCAGCGCGGCTATATCGAGAACATCCAGCGCAGCGGCCGCCATCTGCTGGGCCTGATCAACGACATCCTGGACTTCAGCAAGATCGAGGCCGGCAAGCTGGAGGTCGAGATCATCGACTTCGAGCTGCAGCGCGTGCTCGACGATATGCAGCTCTTGCTGGAAGAGAAATGCGCGGCCAAGGGCCTGACGCTGGCCATCGAGCGTTCGCCGGGCCTGCCCGACTGGCTGCGCGGCGACCCGCTGCGCATCGGCCAGATCCTGATCAACTATGCCAACAATGCCGTCAAGTTCACCGAGCACGGCGGGGTGCGCGTGCGGGTCAGCGAGCGTGCGCGCGAGGGTGATCGCCTGCTGCTGCGCTTCGAGGTGCAGGACAGCGGCATCGGGCTGACGGCCGAGCAGCAGGCCCGGCTGTTCCGCTCCTTCGAGCAGGCCGACAGCTCGACCACCCGCAAATACGGCGGCACCGGGCTGGGGCTGGCGATCAGCAAGAGCCTGGCCGAGCTGATGGGCGGCGCGGTGGGCGTGAGCAGCGAGCCCGGCCACGGCAGCTGCTTCTGGGCCGAGCTGTGGCTGCAGATCGGCCAGGCCGGCGACGCCCAGGGGCGGCGTGCCGGCCCGCTGCCGTCGGAGCTGTCGGCACTGCGCGGCGCCCGTGTGCTGCTGGTCGACGACAACGATCTGAACCGCGAGATGGCGGCCGAGCTGCTGGAGGGTCAGGGCCTGATCGTGGTGCTGGCCGAGGACGGCCAGCAGGCGCTGGACCGGCTGGATCAGGCCCGGTTCGACATCGTCTTGATGGACATGCAGATGCCGGTGCTGGACGGGCTGGAAGCGACCCGCCGCATCCGCGCGCGGCCCGAGTGGGCGGGCCTGCCGGTGCTGGCGATGACGGCCAATGCGATGCGCAGCGACCGCGAGCGCTGCCTGGCCGCAGGCATGAACGACCATATCGCCAAGCCGATAGAGCCCGACGAGCTGTTCGCCCAGCTGCTGCACTGGCTGCCGGCGCGGGCGGGCGACGCGCCTGCGGCGCCTGCCGAGGCGGCCGACGTGAGCTCCACCGACGCGGCGGCCAGCGTCGCGCGGCCGGAAGTGCTGGCCGGGTCGCTATCCGAGGCACTGACCGCCGTGCCGGGGCTGGACGCTGCGGCGGGCCTGCGTCGGGTGCTTGGCCAGCCCGAGGCCTATCTGAAGCTGCTGCGCCGCTTCGTCGCGGGCCAGGCCGACGCGGTGGCGCGCGCCCGCGCCGAACTGGCCGCCGCGCGGCCGGCCGAGGCGCAGCGAGCCTTGCACACGCTCAAGGGCACGGCCGCGACGATTGGCGCGGCCGATCTGGCGGCGCAGGCCGGGGTGGCCGAGCTGGCGCTGGAGCAGGGGCGTGTGCCGGCGCTCGACTCTGTCGAGCAGGCCTGTGCGGCCTTGGTCCTGGCCTTGCAAGCCGCCTTGCCGGCGGACGAGCCGGCCGCGAGCGCCAGCGCCATCGACTGGGCCGGCCTGCGGCCGCAGCTGGCGCGGCTGGAATCGCTGCTGGCCGATGATGATGCCGAGGCCGTCGCGCTGTTCCAGCAGCTGCGGCCGCAGCTGGCCGCCGCGCTCGGTGCGGCGCTGGCGCCGCTGGAACAGGCCCTGGGCGCCTACGATCTGGCCCAGGGCTTGAGCGCCCTGCGCGCCGCGAATCCCTTGTTGATCGAGCCGGAGCAAACGTGATGAGCGACCCGCTGGCCCTGGCGGCCGATACGCATCTGGTGCTGGTGGTGGACGACACGCCGAGCGATCTGGAACTGATCAGCACGGTGCTGCGCGGCGAATGCCGCCTGAAGCTTGCCGCCAGCGGCGAGCGGGCGCTGCAGATCGCGGCCGGCAGCCCGGCGCCCGATCTGATCCTGCTGGACATCATGATGCCCGGCCTCAATGGCTACGAGGTGCTGCGCCGGCTGCGCGCCGCGCCCGCCACCCGGGCCATTCCGGTGATCTTCCTGACCGCGATGAGCGCGGCCGAGAACGAGCGCGAGGGGCTGGAGCTGGGCGCGGTGGACTACATCACCAAGCCGGTGAACCCGGACATCGCGCGGGCCCGGGTGCGCAACCATCTGCAGCTGAAGCTGGCGCGCGACCTGCTGGAGCGCCACAACCACCATCTGGAGGCTCTGGTGGCCCAGCGCACCCGCGAGGTCGAGGCGCTGCAGGACGTGACGATACGGGCGATGGCCTCGCTGGCCGAGACGCGCGACAACGAGACCGGCAACCACATCCGCCGCACCCAGCACTATGTGCAGTGTCTGGCCCAGGCACTGCGGCCGCATCCGCGCTTTGCCGACAGCCTGGACGACACCGCGCTGGCCCTGCTGTTCAAGTCGGCGCCGCTGCACGATATCGGCAAGGTCGGCATTCCCGACCGCATCCTGCTCAAGCCCGGCCCGCTGACCAGCGAGGAGTTCGAGCTGATGAAGACCCACACCACGCTGGGCCGCGATGCCATCCTGCGGGCCGAGCAGGAGCTGGGCATGGACAACGCCTTTCTGCGCTACGCCAAGGAGATCGCCTACAGCCACCAGGAAAAATGGGATGGCAGCGGTTATCCGCTGGGTCTGAAGGGCGAGCAGATCCCGCTGTCGGCCCGGCTGATGGCGCTGGCCGATGTCTACGACGCGCTGATCTCCAAGCGTGTCTACAAGCCGGCCTTTCCGCACGAGATGGCCTGCAACATCATCCGGCAAGGCCTGGGCAGCCATTTCGACCCCGACATCGTCGCGGCCTTCGAGCTCGTCAGCGCGGAGTTTCAGACCATCGCGACGCGCTTTGCCGATGAAGAGGGAGAACAGCCGGCATGAATAACAACAAGACCCATGTGCTGGTCGCCGATGCGAACGCGGCGATCCGCCGCCATCTGGCGAACCAGCTCAGCGAGGCCGGCTTCGGCACGGTGCTGGAGGCCTCGGACGGCGCCAAGGCCTTGCAGCAGCTGCGCGCCGGTGCGCCGGTGCAGCTGTTGCTGACCGAGCTGGAGCTGCCCGGTATGGACGGGCTGAGCCTGCTGCAGGCGCTGCGCGCCGACGCCGGGCTGAGCAGCCTGCCGGTGCTGCTGATGTCCAGCGGCCTGGACAAGGCCCTGGCCGAGCAGGTGATACGGCTGGGTGTGGCCGATCTGCTGATCAAGCCCTTCACTAGCAAGCGTCTGCTGGAGCGGGTCGAGCGCGCGCTGCTGCGCCAGGCCCGGCCACCGGCAGCCAGCGCCCAGCCCATCCTGCCACCCACGCCGCCCGCGGCCAGCGAGCGCGCCACCATCCTGGTGGTCGACGACACGCCGGACAATCTGCAGCTGGTGGCCGGCCTGTTCCAGGACCGCTTCAAGGTCAAGCTGGCCACCCATGGCGAGAAGGCCATCGCGATCTGCCAGTCCGATGCGCCGCCCGACCTGGTGCTGCTGGATGTGATGATGCCGGGCATGGACGGCTTCGAGGTCGCCTCGCGGCTGCGCCAGCACCCCGGCTCCTCGCTGACGCCCATCATCTTCATCACCGCGCTGACCGATGAAACAGCGCGCAAGCGCGGCCTGAGCCTGGGCGCGATCGACTATGTGTTCAAACCGATAGACCCCGAGCTGCTGCAGCTGCGCGTGGCCAATCTGATGCATTTCGCGATGCACCAGAAGCAGCTGCAGACCGACTTCGACCGCATGACCGAGATCGCGCTGCTGCGCGCCGAGATCGAGCGCCTGGGCGGGCAGCTGCCGACAGGGCTGGGCTGACCCGGCTAGCTCCTTCGGCCCATCGGCGCCGCGCCGGCCACGGAGCGGCACGTCATCTCCCGCCGCTAAGCTGAATCGCTTCGACCACCCTCTGCCGAAGCGCCATGTCCAAGTCTCTCGTCTGTGCGGCCCTGCTGCTAGCCTCCTTGCTGCCTGTCCGGGCCGCAGCTGATTGCAAGGCGCTGGACAACTCGCCAACCGTGCGGATTGGTACCTATGAATCCGGCGTCGACAACCGCGAGGTCGAGGGCAAGTGCACCATCGACGACCTGCTGGACGACGAACGCCCCTGGGGCGGCCAGAGGGAATTCCTAGACCATGCCGGCAAGGTCTTCAACGACCTGCTGAAGGATGGCCTGATCAGCCTGGATGAGCGCGACCGGCTGATGGCCGCGGCCCGCTCATCTGGCATCGGCAGCCAGCTGACGGTCAAGCTGATCGCCTTCAACGATCTCCACGGCGCGATCAAATCCGCTGAAGGTGCGGCCGGCAACCCCGGTGTGGCCCGTCTTGCGAACCGCATCCAGGCCTTGAAGGCCGCCAATCCCTTGCATGCGGTCGTCTCCGCAGGCGATATGGTCGGCGCCAGCCCGCTGAGCTCGGCCCTGTTCAAGGACGAACCGACCATCGAGGCGATGAACCGCATCGGCATCGATTTTGCCGCCACCGGCGTTCACGAGTTCGGCGAAGGCCGCGACGAACTGCTGCGTCTGCAGCATGGTGGTAATCACGCAAGCAGCAGCTTTTCCGGCCAGGGGCTCGCAGCGGACCGGCGTCAGGACAGCCAGTTCTCCGGCGCCGCCTTCCAGTTTCTGGCCGCCAATGTCATTGACACCGCCAGCCTTCAAGCTCTGCTGCCAGCGGTGGGCTACAAGGATTTCCTGGGTCACAGAATCGCTTTCGTCGGCATTGCCCGCCGCAGCACACCGGCCCATGTCCCGGGTGCTGGCGTGGCCGGCCTGGAGTTCCGGGACGAGGCCGAGACAGTCAACGCCCTGGTGCCCGGCATACTGGCCCAGGGGGTCAAGAGCATCGTGGTGCTGGTGCACGAGGGCGGGCTGACGGCCGGGGGGACCAGCAATGGCTGCAGCGGCCTGTCGGGTCCCATCGTGGACCTCGTCGGTCGGCTGGACCCGGAAATTGATCTGATCGTGTCCGGCGGCAGTCATCTGGCCTACAACTGCAGCGTCAACAACCGGGCCGGCATCCCGGTGCCCGTCACATCTGCCGGTCATCACGCCAGCCATCTGTCCGACATCGAACTGACTCTGGATACCAGTAGCGGCAATGTGGTGGCGGCATCTGCAACCAACTACCCGATCGGGCAGGATGAACCGGAAGCCGCCGAGATCCAGGCCATCGTCTCCCACTATGCAGCGCTGGCCTCGGCCACCCCGGCCGTGGGGCGCATCACGGCCGAAGCGCTGGGCCTGGTGATCAATCTCAACGATCCCTATTCGGTCGCCGTCGGGGAGTACTACGCAAGGCGCAGAGGCATACCCGAGAGCCATATCGTCCGCGTCAGCCTGCCGACCACGGCATCGATCAGCAGGAACAGTTTCGAAGCCCTGGCCGCCGAGCTGCGGAACCGCCTGCCAGAGACGGTCCAAGGCCTGGCGCTGGCCTGGGTCAAGCCCTATGCGGTCGAATGCAACTCGATCACCTCGGCCCTGACCATGGGCTTTCAGCCCGAGATCTGCAGCAGCCCCAACGTCTGCACGCCCAGCAAGGCATCGCCTTTTTTCCGCTACATCGGCGCGCGGCCGTTCACCGACATGGGCCTGCGGCCCAGTATGCTGATCGCGGCACGCAGCATCGACAGCGCCAAGGCGCTGATCGAGCGCGGCATCAGTGCCGACCAGAGCATGCCGGCCGACCACCGATCATCGGCCAAGGCCTACTTCATCAAGACCTGGGATGGCTTTCGCAGTGTGCGCCATGGCGATTTCCCGGCGGCCGGCCCCATCGGTCCCTGGGGCCTGACGGTGCAGCGCGAAAGCCTGGGCAGCGGCTACACCCAGGCGCCGATTTCCGAGGTGCTGATCTACCAGACCGGGCTGACCCGCGTGGACGGCTTGAACCAGGTGCAGTGGCGTCCCGGCGCCTTGGCCGACCACCTGACGTCGTTCGGCGGCCGGCTCGATGCAGCACCGGGCAGCGCCCAGATGAGCGTGCTCGACTGGATCGAGTCCGGCGCCACCGCCAGCTACGGCACGGTCACCGAACCCTGCAACTACAACACCAAATTCCCCCACCCTCGCCTGCTGACGAAAAGCTATCTGCAGGGCGCCACGGCGCTGGAGGCCTATTGGAGGAGTGTCGAGTGGCCCGGCCAGGGGGTCTTTGTTGGCGAACCTTTGGCCGCGCCTTTCGCCCCTTTGCTGGAGTTGCCGCCGGGCCGGCCCTGAGCCCGGAACGGCATGGCGATTTAAGCCAGCGCCGCGATCACCTCGGCCGGCGCCTGCACCAGCTCGATCAGCACGCCCTCCCCGCCAATCGGGAACTCGGCGCTGCTCTTCGGGTGGATGAAGCAGATATCAAAGCCGGCCGCGCCCTTGCGGATGCCGCCCGGAGCGAAGCGCACGCCGTTGGCCGTCATCCACTCGACGGCTTTGGCCAGATCATCGACCCACAGGCCCACATGGTTCAGCGGCGTGGTGTGGACGGCCGGTTTCTTGTCGGGGTCCAGCGGCTGCATCAGATCGACCTCGACCCTGTGCGGGCCGTTGCCGATCGCGCAGATGTCCTCGTCGACGTTCTCGCGCTCGGAGACAAAGTTGCCGGTGACCGTCAGGCCCAGCACATCGACCCAGAGCTTGCGCAGCGCGGACTTGTCGGGGCCGCCGATGGCAATCTGCTGGATGCCGAGGATCTTGTAGGGTTTCTTGTCCATTATTCGAACCTCAAAATCGGCTGATCGACCGACAGGCTTTCACCGGTCTTGGCCAGCACCTCGGCGATCCTGACATCGCGCTCGGCGATCAGGATGTTCTCCATCTTCATCGCCTCGATCACCGCCAGGCGCTCGCCGGCCTGCACGGTCTGGCCGGGCTCGGCGGCGATCTGAACCAACAGGCCCGGCATCGGCGAGAGCAGGAACTTGCTGGTGTCGGGCGGGGCCTTGTAAGGCATCAGCGCCTGCAGCTCGGCGGCGCGCGGCGACAGCACGCTGACCTCGATGGCCAGGCCGTTGTGCTGGATGCGGTAGGCCAGCGGATTCTTGGCCGTGCCGCGCTCGGCCTGGGCCGTGAAGGGCCGGCCGTTGACGGTGCCGGCGATGCGGATGTCGTTCAGGCGCGAGGTGCTGACGATGCGGTAGCTGCGGTCGCCGACCCGCACATGGGCCTCGCCCAGATGGCCGACGAACTCGTCGATATGCAGCGCATGGCGCTGATGCCGGCCGCCGCCCTCGTTGACCAGGGCCATATAGTCATGCTCGATCTTCACCTCATGGCCGGGCAGCTGGCCGGTGATGCCGGCCTCGCGCTCGCGCGCCTTGCGGCGGATGAAGCCGGCCAGCGCGACCAGAAAGCCCGGATCCTCATGCACCACATCCTCGGCCTTGAAGCCGCCGCCGTAGTGCTGGGCGATGAAGCCGGTGTTGAAATTGCCGCTGCCGAAATCGGGGTGGGCCAGCAGGGCCGACTGGAAGGGGATGTTGCTGCTAATGCCGCGGATCACAAAGCCGTTCAGGGCCTCGCGCATCTTCGCGATGGCCTCGGCGCGGTCCTTGCCGTGCACGATCAGCTTGGCAATCATCGAGTCATAGAACATCGGGATCTCGCCGCCCTCGTAGACGCCGGTGTCCACCCGCACGCCGAAGCGTTCGGGCGCCGCCTGCTCCATGCTGGTCTCGGGCGGCTGGTATTTCACCAGGCGGCCGGTCGAAGGCAGGAAGTTGCGGAAGGGATCCTCGGCATTGATGCGGCACTCGATGGCCCAGCCCTCGCGTTTGATCTCGTCCTGCTTGAAGGGCAGCGGCTCGCCAGCGGCCACCCGAATCATCTGCTCGACCAGATCGACACCGGTGATGCATTCGGTCACCGGATGCTCGACCTGCAGACGGGTGTTCATCTCCAGAAAGTAAAAACTCTGGTCCTTGCCGACGACGAACTCGACGGTGCCGGCACTTTGATACTTCACCGCCTTGGCCAGCGCCACGGCCTGCTCGCCCATGGCCTTGCGCGTGGCCTCGGAAATAAAGGGCGACGGCGCCTCCTCGATCACCTTCTGGTGGCGGCGCTGGATCGAGCATTCGCGCTCATGCAGATAGACGACGTGGCCCTGGCTGTCGCCCAGCACCTGGATCTCGATATGGCGCGGCTCCTCGACGAACTTCTCCATGAAGACACGGTCATCGCCGAAGCTGTTGCGGGCCTCGTTGCGGCAGCTGGTGAAACCTTCGAAGCAGTCCTTGTCATTGAAGGCCACGCGCAGGCCCTTGCCGCCGCCGCCGGCGCTGGCCTTGATCATCACCGGGTAGCCGATACCCTTGGCGATCTCGACGGCCGACTCGGCCGACAGGATGGGCTCGTTGTGGCCGGGGATGGTGTTGACCTTCGCCTCCTTGGCCAGCTTCTTCGACGCGATCTTGTCGCCCATCGCGGCAATCGAATAGTGCTTGGGGCCGATGAAGGTGATGCCCTCCTCCTCGACACGGCGCGCGAAGTCCTCGTTCTCGCTGAGGAAGCCGTAGCCGGGATGGATGGCCTGGGCGCCGGTGGCCTTGGCCGCTGCGATGATCTTGTCGGCCACCAGATAGGACTCGCGCGAGGGCGCGGGGCCGAGCAGCACCGCTTCATCGGCCAGCTCGACGTGGCGGGCGTCCTTGTCGGCCTCCGAGTAGACGGCCACCGTCTTGATGCCCAGCTTTTGCGCGGTCTTGATGACGCGGCAGGCGATCTCGCCGCGGTTGGCAATCAGAATCTTCGTGAACATATTCTTGTCTCCTGATGGCCTCAGAGCGGGATATTGCCGTGCTTGCGCCACGGGTTCTCGAGCTTCTTGTCCTTGAGCATGGTCAGCGAGCGGCAGATGCGCTTGCGCGTCTCGTGCGGCTGGATCACGTCGTCGATGAAGCCGCGCGCGCCGGCCACAAAGGGGTTGGCAAAGCGGGCCTTGTACTCCGCTTCCTTGGCCGCCAGCTTCTCGGGGTCGCCCTTGTCCTCGCGGAAAATGATCTCGACCGCGCCCTTGGCACCCATCACCGCGATCTCGGCATTGGGCCAGGCAAAGTTGACGTCGCCGCGCAGATGCTTGGAGCTCATCACATCGTAGGCGCCGCCATAGGCCTTGCGGGTGATCACGGTGACCTTGGGCACCGTGCACTCGGCATAGGCATAGAGCAGCTTGGCGCCGTGCTTGATGATGCCGCCGTATTCCTGGCTGGTGCCGGGCATGAAGCCGGGCACGTCGACAAAAGTGATCACCGGAATGTTGAAGGCGTCGCAGAAGCGCACAAAGCGCGCGGCCTTGATGCTGCTCTTGATGTCCAGGCAGCCGGCCAGCACCAGCGGCTGGTTCGCGACGATGCCTACCGTCTGCCCCTCCATCCGCGCGAAGCCGGTCAGGATGTTCTTCGCATAGTCGGCCTGCAGTTCGAAGAAATCGCCATCGTCGACGACCTTCAGGATCAGCTCCTTCATGTCGTAGGGCTTGTTGGCGTTGTCCGGCACCAGGGTGTCGAGCGAATGGTCCAGGCGCTGGCCGGGATCACCGCTGGGCCGGGTCGGCGCCTTCTCGCGGTTGTTCAGCGGCAGGTAGTTGAAGAAGCGCCGCAGCATCAGGATGGCCTCGACATCGTTGTCGAAGCTCAGATCGGCCACACCGCTCTTGCTGGTGTGGGTGCCGGCGCCGCCCAGTTCCTCGGCCGTCACTTCCTCGTGCGTCACGGTCTTCACCACCTCGGGGCCGGTGACGAACATATAGGACGAGTCCTTCACCATGAAGATGAAGTCCGTCATCGCCGGCGAATAGACCGCGCCGCCCGCGCAGGGGCCCATGATCATGCTGATCTGCGGGATCACGCCCGAGGCCATCACATTGCGCTGGAACACATCGGCATAGCCGCCCAGCGACGCCACGCCTTCCTGGATGCGCGCGCCGCCCGAATCGTTCAGGCCTATCACCGGGGCGCCGACCTTCATCGCCTGGTCCATCACCTTGCAGATCTTCTCGGCATGGGCCTCGGACAGCGCGCCGCCAAAGACCGTGAAGTCCTGGCTGAAGCTGAAGGCCAGGCGGCCGTTGATCATGCCGTAGCCGGTGACGACGCCGTCGCCGGGGATCTTGTTGTCCTGCATGCCGAAGTCGACGCAGCGGTGCTCGACGAACATATCCCATTCCTCGAACGTGCCCTCGTCGAACAGCAGCTCCAGGCGCTCGCGCGCGGTCAGCTTGCCTTTCGCATGCTGGGCGGCGATGCGCTTCTCGCCGCCGCCCTTGCGCGCTTGCTCGCGCTTTTGTTCGAGCATCTGTTGGATGTCATGCATGGTGATCGTCTCCGGAAAACTTGGCTAACAGAATTCTCGCGGCCGTCGAGGCGGCCAGCTTGCCATTCAAGACTTGGGCGGTGGTGTCGGCCAGCGCCGCGCGCACGGCGCTGGCCTGCGCGAACTGCTGGCGCAGCCCCGCCTGGATGCGCTCCCACATCCAGGCCAGCGCCTGCTGGCGGCGCTTCTCGGCCAGCAGGCCCTTGGCGCTCTGCAACTCGCGGTACTCGCTGACCGCCGCCCAGAAGCGGTCCAGCCCCTCGCTCTTCAGCGCGCTGAGCTGCAGCACCTGCGGGTGCCAGGTCCTGACATCGTGATGGGCATGGTCCGGATGGCCGTGCATGCCATACAGGCGCAGGCTGGAGACGATCTGCGCCCGCGCGCGGGTCGCTGCCGCATCGTCCAGATCGGCCTTGTTGATCACGACCAGATCGGCCAGCTCCATCACGCCCTTCTTGATCGCCTGCAGATCGTCGCCAGCATTGGGCAGCTGCAAGAGGCAGTACATATCGGTCATGCCCGCCACCGCCGTCTCGCTCTGGCCGACGCCGACGGTCTCGACGATGACGATGTCGTAACCGGCCGCCTCGCAGACCAGCATGGCCTCGCGGGTCTTCTCGGCCACGCCGCCCAGCGTGCCGCTGCTGGGGCTGGGGCGGATATAGGCGCGCTCGTCCATCGACAGCCGCTCCATGCGGGTCTTGTCGCCGAGGATGGAGCCGCCGGACACGCTGCTCGATGGGTCGACCGTCAGCACCGCGACACGGTGCCCCTGTTCGATCAGCATCAGGCCCAGCGCCTCGATGAAGGTGCTTTTGCCGACGCCGGGCACGCCGGAAATACCCAGGCGGAAGGACTTGCCGGTGTGCGGCAGCAGCTCGGTCAGCAAGGCGTCGGCCTGCGCCCGGTGGTCGCTGCGTGTCGACTCCAGCAGCGTGATGGCCTTGGCGATGGCCCGGCGCTGCGCGGGGCCGGGGCCGGCCAGCAGAGCGGGGGCCCAGCTCATGGCCGGACCTTCCAGCGGTATTCGATTTCCAACTCGTTCTCGCCGACCGGCTCGAAGCCATGGCGTCGGTAGAAGCGGTTGGCATCGCTGAGCTTCAAGGCGCTGAGGGTCACGTCTTGCCCATGCGCTCGTGCCACACTTTTGACCCAGTCCAGCACCCAGGCGCCCGCGCCGCAGCCCTGCGCGCCGGGGCGGATGAACAGTTGCTCCAGATGCAGATGATCGCCGGCCGGCCTCAGCAGCACGAAGCCGATACGTTCGCCCTCGCGCAGGATGGACTGGGTCCGCTGCGGGTCGAACTGGCTGGTGAAGCGATCGCGGCTGCGCTGGAGATCACCCAGACCGAGCCGAGCCAGGCTCTCGCGCATCGCGTCCATGCGCAGCGCAAACAAGGCCTCGAAGTCCTCGGCCGCGATCGACGCCAACGACAGGCTGGCCATCAGGCGGCCACCGCCTGACGGATCTGCTCCAGCACATCCTTGGCGCTGGCCGGGATCGGCGTGCCGGGGCCATAGATGCCCTTGACGCCCGCTTCGTACAGCATGTCGTAGTCCTGCGCCGGGATCACCCCGCCGACGAAGACGATGATGTCGTCGGCGCCCTGGGCCTTCAGCGCCTGCAGGATGGCCGGCACCAGGGTCTTGTGGCCGGCGGCCAGGGTGCTGACGCCCACCGCATGGACATCGTTCTCGATGGCCTGGCGCGCGCACTCCTCCGGGGTCTGGAACAGCGGGCCCATGTCCACGTCGAAGCCCAGGTCGGCATAGGCGGTGGCCACCACCTTGGCGCCGCGGTCATGGCCGTCCTGGCCCAGCTTGGCGATCATCACGCGCGGGCGGCGGCCCTGCGCCTCGGCAAAGGCCTGGATCTCTTCCTGCAGCTTGGCCCAGCCCTCGGCCGAGTCGTAGGCAGCGGCGTAGACGCCGCTGACCTTCTGCGTGTCGGCGCGGTGGCGGCCGAACACCGCTTCCAGCGCATCGGAGATCTCGCCGACGGTGGCGCGCAGCCGGCAGGCCTTGATCGCCAGGTCCAGCAGATTGCCCTGGCCCGAGCGGGCGGCCTCGGTCAGCGCCGCCAGCGCGGCCTGCACGGCGGCCGTGTCGCGCGTGGCCTTGATGGCCTTCAGCCGCTCGATCTGGCCGTCGCGCACCTTGACGTTGTCCACATCCAGGATCTCGATCGGGTCCTGCTTCGCGAGCTTGTACTTGTTGACGCCGACGATCACATCGCGGCCCGAGTCGATGGCCGCCTGCTTCTCGGCCGCGCTGGCCTCGATCTTCAGCTTGGCCCAGCCGCTGTCCACCGCCTTGACCATGCCGCCCATGGCCTCGACCTCCTCGATGATGGACCAGGCCTTGTCGGCCATGTCCTGGGTCAGCTTCTCCATCATGTAGCTGCCGGCCCAGGGGTCGATCACGCTGGTGATATGGGTCTCTTCCTGGATGATCAGCTGCGTGTTGCGGGCGATGCGGGCGCTGAACTCGGTCGGCAGCGCGATCGCCTCGTCCAGCGAGTTGGTGTGCAGCGACTGCGTGCCGCCGAACACCGCCGCCATCGCCTCGATGGTGGTGCGCACGACGTTGTTGTACGGGTCCTGCTCGGTCAGGCTCCAGCCCGAGGTCTGGCAATGGGTGCGCAGCATCAGGCTTTTCGGACTCTTGGCCTCGAAGCCCTTCATGATGCGGCACCACAGCAGGCGCGCGGCCCGCATCTTGGCGATCTCGAGATAGAAGTTCATGCCCACGGCCCAGAAGAAGGACAGGCGCGGCGCGAAGTCGTCGACATCCATGCCCTTGGCCAGCGCGGTCTTCACATACTCCTTGCCGTCGGCCAAGGTGAAGGCCAGTTCCAGCGCCTGGTTGGCGCCGGCCTCCTGCATGTGATAGCCGCTGATGCTGATCGAGTTGAACTTGGGCATGTGGGCCGCCGTGTACTCGATGATGTCGCCGATGATCTTCATCGACGGCTCGGGCGGGTAGATATAGGTGTTGCGGACCATGAACTCCTTGAGGATGTCGTTCTGGATGGTGCCGCTTAAGCAGTCCTGCGAGACGCCCTGCTCCTCGGCCGCCACCACATAGCCGGCCAGCACCGGCAGTACCGCGCCGTTCATCGTCATCGACACCGAGACCTTGTCCAGCGGGATGCCGTCGAACAGGATCTTCATGTCCTCGACCGAATCGATCGCCACGCCGGCCTTGCCGACATCGCCGGTCACGCGAGGGTGGTCGCTGTCATAGCCGCGGTGGGTGGCCAGATCGAAGGCCACCGACACGCCCTGCCCGCCGGCGGCCAGGGCCTTGCGGTAGAAGGCATTGCTCTCTTCGGCGGTCGAGAAACCGGCGTACTGGCGGATGGTCCAGGGCCGCACCGCATACATGGTGGCCTGCGGGCCGCGCAGAAAGGGCTCGAAACCGGGCAAGGTGTCGGCATAGGGCAGCCCGGCCGTGTCCGCCGCGGTGTACAGGGGCTTGACCGTCAGCCCCTCGGGCGTGATCCAGTTCAGTGCCTCGACATTGCCGCCCGGCGCCGACTTGGCGGCGGCCTTGTGCCATTGCGCCAGGCTGGCGGCGGCGAACTCGGACGGGGTGGGACGGGATTCAGACATTGACGGCTCCTGCGAACGCGGCATCATAGCGCTCTCGTTATTCATAATTATAAATTCGGAACTGACTAGAATCTGATGCCACGATGACTACCACCACCCTGCTCGCCCCCCGCGCCCTCTACCAGGAGGTGGCCGAGCGCCTGCGCCTGCAGATCTTCGGCCGCGAGCTGGAGCCCGGCGCCTGGATCGACGAGCTGAAGCTCTGCAGCGAGATGGGCATCAGCCGCACGCCGCTGCGCGAAGCGCTGAAGGTGCTGGCGGCCGAGGGCTTGGTGACGATGAAGGTGCGGCGCGGCGCCTATGTGACCGAGATGAGCGAGCGCGATGTGCGCGAGGCCTATCAGTTGCTGGCCTTGCTGGAGAGCGATGCGGCGGCGCGGGTCGCCGAGAGTGCCGCGCCGGCCGAGCTCGACGAGCTGCAGGCCCTGCACGAGCTGCTGGAACGCCAGGTCGGTCAGCGCGATGCCTTCTTCGCCGCCAACGAGCGCTTTCATCTGCGCCTGCTGGAGATTGAGGGCAATCGCTGGCGCCAGCAGATCGTCACCGATCTGCGCCGCGTGATGAAGCTCAACCGGCATCACTCGCTGTTCAAGCAAGGCCGCCTGAACGAGTCGCTGGCCGAGCACCGGGCGCTGGTGGCCGCCATCGTCCGGCGCGATGCGGCGGCGGCGGCCCAGCTGATGCGCCGGCATTTCGAGAACGGGCTCAGCGCGGCGCGGCCGCAGGCCTGAGCCGATCAGCCGGGCGGGCTGTCATCGGGCAGCCAGCGCTTGTAGATGGTCTGGAAGCTGCCGTCGCGCTTCATCCGGTCGAGCTGCTGCTGCCAGGCCTTGATCACCGCATCGGGCGTCCCGCGCGAGAAGGCGATATAGCCCTCGGCGCTGGCATAGCTGTAGACGATCTCCAGCGCATCCTCGGCCAGCCCGGCCTGGGCCAGGGTCTCTGGCATCGAGATGCGCTCGGTCGCAAACAGCGGCGCGCGGCGGGCCAGCAGCATGCGTATGCCCTGGGTCGGATCGCTGACTCTGACCAGATTCCTGAAACCCTGGGCGCTCAGATGCTCGCTGACATACCAGTCGCGCACGACCAGCACGCCTTCGGCCTTCTTCGCGTCATCGAGGCTGCGCAAGCGCACACCGCCGCCGGCCGGCGCATAGAGAGCGCTGTAGAACAGGACGATGGGGCCGACCCATTTGAACTGGCGCTCGCGCTCGGGCGTGCGCGCCATTGCGAACAGCGAGGCCGGCGCCTGCCCCTGCAGATCGCGGAAGGCGCGCGCCCAGGGCATGAACTCGATGGCCTGCTGCTGCCCCAGGCGGCGCTGGATCTCGCGCACCATGTCCACCGCCAGTCCCCGGGCCTCGCCATCCTGGCTGAAGTTGATCGGCGGGAACTCCTCGCTCATCAGCCGCAGCGCCGGGGTCTGGGCATGGGCAACTCCCAGCAGCAGCGCCATGATCAAACCCATATATCGGCTGAGATACGCCATTGCGCTGACTCCAGAACTTGGCTAGAGCCGATGCAGATCCGACTTCAGATACCACTCGGCCATGCGCTCGCCATTCCAGCGCAGTGTCACATGTTCGGCCTGGCGGGCCGGCGGCAGGGTCGCGCGCGGCGTGAACAGCGCCACGCACTGGCCGCCGGCATGGCGCACGCTGTCATAGGCGATGCCGGCCAGGCCTTGCTCACGCTGGCGGCGGCCGAAGGCCTGCGACGCGATATAGCTGTCGGGGTCATGCAGCGCGGCGCTGTCGGCGCGGCGGCCGTCGCGCAGCTCGACCAGGGCCGCGCTGATGGTCACACGGTAGCAGCGCAGATCCAGATCGATGGGCGGTTCCTGCGTACGCTGCAGAAAGCACGAGCGGTGGTGGCTGACTTCGGCCACCGCCGTCTCCAGCTGGGCGGCCGCGTAATAGACGCCGTAGCTGCCGTCACTGAAGCGCGAGCCTTCGGGGTTCAGATGGGTGAAGGCCGCCATGATGGGGCTGCACCCGGGGCCGCTGATGCGCTGCTCGGCTGGCACCAGGCTCAGCTCGCCGACGGCATCGCGCAGCCTGGGGTTGCCCAGCGCCTCGATCGCGAACACCACCTCCAGATCGGCCGGGTCGGCCACCGCGTCGAACAGCAGCACCGGCGGGAAACGGCTGGGTATCAGCCGGCAGCTGTCGGGCCACAGCAGCTGGACCAAACCTTGCCCGCCGCTCAAGACCAGCCACCGCGCTGGGCATCCAGATACTGGCGCACGACGAAGAGATCGGCCACCTGCCCGCCCAGCATGCGCTCCAGCGCCGAGCGGCCACCGAACAGCGCGGCGCTATTGGGTTTCTTGATCCAGGCATCGGCACGCTCGGGGACCGGCAGCAGAATCTGCAACGCGGCATAGATGCCGAACAGATGGGACAGGCGCTCCAGGGTCGCGCCGTCCAGTCCGGTCTTGATGCGGCCGGCCTTCCAGTCGTAGAAACTGGTGCGGCCGCAGCCCAAGAGGCGCTGCTGCTCTTCGTTGCTCAGGCCCCAGGCCTTGGCGATATTGAAGAAGCTGCGCAGCGCCGCCGCCGCAGCGGCCGGCGAATGCAGATCGGGCGCGGTGGGTGCCGCTTCGCGGCTCGGGAGACTGAGGGCCATGACACACCTTGTGCGGGATTGCCTGGCCCTCAGTGTAAGTTCAATTGTGAACTAAAGTCAAACTTTAGTCCGAAACAGAACTTACTTGCCGCCGCGGATCTTGGCCAGCTCGGCCTGGGTCTCGTTCCACAACTCCATGCCCACCTGGGTGGCGATGCCGGCATTGACCTTGGTCAGCTTGTCGCGCATGCGGCCGCTCTCGGCCGGGCTCAGCTCGGTGACCTGCATGCCCTTGGCCTTCAGATCGGCCAGGGCCTTGGCGGCCTCGGCACGGGTGTCCTTGCGCTCGAAGTCGCGGCTGATCACGGCGGCCTTCTGCAGCACGGCGCGCTCATCCTTGGACAGGCCGTCCCAGTACTTCTTGCTGACCAGCACGATCCACGGCGCGTAGACGTGGTTGGTCACCGTCAGGTACTTCTGCACCTCGTAGAACTTGGCCGACAAGATGGTGTTGTAGGGGTTCTCCTGGCCATCGACCGCCTTGGTCTCCAGCGCGGTGAACAGCTCGGAGTACGGCAGCGGCACGGCATTGGCGCCCAGGGTCTTGAAGCTGTCCAGGTAGACGTTGTTCTGCATCACGCGCAGCTTGATGCCGTCCAGGTCTTCCAGCTTGGCGACCGGCTTCTTGTTATTGGTCAGGTTGCGGAAGCCGTTTTCCCAATAGACCAGACCGACCAGGCCTTTCTCCTCGAGCTTGGCCATCACCTTCTGGCCGATCGGGCCGTCCAGCAGCGCATCGGCCTCCTTGGTGTTGTTGATCAGGAAAGGCGTGTCCCACAGCGCCATTTCCTTGGTGATGCCCACCAGCGTGGCGGTCGAGCCGACCATCATTTCCTGCGCGCCGCCGATCAAGGCCTGCTGCATCTGCGTATCGGGCCCCAAGGCCGCGCCGCCGATGGCGCGCAGCTTCATCTTGCCGCCGGACAGCTTCTCGACGTTCTCGGCCAGCACCTTGGCGGCGCGGCCCTGGTTGCTGGCCTCGGCCAGGCCGTAGCCGAAACGGATCAGGCGCGGCTTGATGTCCTGGGCCTGGGCCAGCGGGGCGAGGCAGGCCAGCGCAACGGCGGCCAGCAGGGTACGGCGAAGGGTGTTTTTCACGGAAGTCTCCTTATGGATGATCAATCAATCTATCTATCAATCAGCGCATCCACGCCACCGGCGCGATCACGATCTGGGGGAACAACACAAACAGGATCAGGATCAGGGTGTAGGTGATCAGGAAGGGGTTCACGCCCTTGATCACCTGGTGCATCGACAGCCGCCCGACGCCGGCCACCACATTGAGCACCGTGCCCACCGGCGGCGTGATCAGGCCGATCGCGCCGTTGAGTACAAACATCAGGCCGAAATACACCGGGTCGATGCCGGCCTTGACCGCGATCGGCAGCATCACCGGCGCGAAGATCAGGATGGTGGGCGTCAGGTCCAGCGCGGTGCCGATGACCACCAGCGTGATCATCATCACGGCCATCAGCAGGCGCGGCGACTCGATCAGCCCGCCCAGCCAGCCGCTCAAGGTGCCCGGCAGATCGGCCAGGGTGATCATGTAGCTGGCCACCTGGGCGCCGGCGCACAGGAACATCACGATGGCCGTGGTCTTGGCGGCGCGCACCAGCACCTGGTGCAACTCGCCCATGCTGAGCTCGCGATGAATGAAGAAGGCGATCACCAGCGCATAGAAGGCCGCCACCACGGCGGCTTCGGTGGGTGTGAACACACCGGTCTTCATGCCGCCAATGATGATGACGGGCATCAGGATGGCCCAGAAGGCCTTGGCCGTCGCGCGCAGGCGCTCGACCATCGGCAGCGCGACGCCGCCGGGCAGGTCGATCTTGCGCAGCTGCAGCTTCCAGGCCACCAGCAGGCCCGCGCCCATGATCAGCCCCGGCACGATGCCCGACAAAAAGAGCTGGGAGATCGAGGTATTGGTCGTCACGCCATAGATCACAAAGGGCATGGACGGCGGGATGATGGGCGCGATGATGCCGCCCGAGGCGATCAGGCCGGCCGAGGTGTGCATCGGGTAGCCATGAGCCCGCATCATCGGCAGCAGGATGGTGGCCAGCGCCGCAGTGTCGGCCAGCGCCGAGCCGCTCATGCTGGCCATCAGCACCGAGGCGCCAATCGCGACAAAGCCCAGGCCGCCGCGGATATGGCCAACCCAGGCCTGCGCCATCGTGATGATGCGCCGGCTGATGCCGCCGGCATTCATCAGCTCGCCGGCCAGGATGAAGAAGGGCACGGCCAGCAGCGGGAAGCTGTCGATGCCGGCTACCAGGTTCTGCGCCAGCAGCTGGGTGTCCCAGAAGTCCAGCGCCCAGGCCATGCCGGCACCGGTCAGCACCAGCGCAAAAGCCATCGGCATGCCGATGCCCATCAGCACCAGCATGCCGGCAGAGAAAACCACAAAGGCGAGTGCCTCGTTGCTCATGACACTCACTCCACGTCAGCACCATGGCCCAGATCCAGCGGGCTGCCACGCAGCAGCTGGACCAGGGCCATCAGACCAATGAAAACCGCGCTCAGCAGCCCGGGCAGCGGCAGCAGGGCCGTCGGATAGCCCATCACCACCGAGTGGCTGTCCATGCCGACCACCACCTGCTGCCAGGCCCCCCAGCCCAGCAGCACGCAAGCCAGCACGACGGCCGCACGTATCAGCGCCGCCATCAGCTTCAGCGCCAGCGGCCGCTTGCGCAGCGGCAGCAGCAGGCTGGTGAAGGCCATGTGCTCGCCGCGCGGATAGGCGGCCGTCGCGCCGATGAAGACCATCCAGACAAAGAGCAGGCGCGACAGCTCCTCGCTGGCAGCGATGCCGCTGCCGAAACCGTAGCGCAGCACGACGTTGACAAAGACCGCGATGGCCATCACGGCCAGGCAGGCGGCCATCAGGCCGTCGCTGAGGCGCTGCCACAGCGGCAGCGGCCGGGTCTCGGGGGTCGGCGACTCGCTCATGCGCCCTCTCCTTGCAGCCAGGCCAGGGCCTCGCTGAGTTGTTGCTCGGGTGCGGCGGCAGCCGCGACGCGCAGCACGCCGGCCTCGCCCAGCGGCGACTCCAGCGCGGCGAACTGGCTGTCCACCAGGCTGGCCGGAAACAGATGCTCGGCCGCACGCGCCGCCACGCGCTGCAGCGACAGCTCGCGGCTGATGTCCAGGAACACGAAGCGCAGCCCCGGCACCGCCGCACGCAGGCGTTCGCGATAGCTCAGTTTCAACGCCGAGCAGGCCAGCACCGCGCCGCCGCTCTGGGCCGCCAACTCGCGACCCAGCAGGTCCAGCCAGCCCTCGCGGTCGGCATCGGTCAGCGCAATGCCGGCGCGCATCTTGGCCACCGAGGCCGGCGAATGATGGGCATCGCCCTCGATATAGGCCCAGCCCCGGGCGGCAGCGATGGCTTGGCCCAGGCTGGACTTGCCGCAACCGGCCACCCCCATCACGACTGCTTTTGACATTGGATAGCGCTATCCCACTGCATCAAACAAAAGGTGGCAGCGTCGGCGCTGACCACCACGAATTCCTTCAACCGGCGCGGATTTCGGGTATGCACGAAGCCTGCGAAGGTTTGGATAGCGCTATCCTACGCCCGAGTTCATCGCACCGTATCAGGGATAACACGCACCCATGTCAGGCACAACGCCCCCCAACAAGGCACGCCGGCGCCGCTCCAGCGGCCGCGCCACGCTGCAGGATGTGGCCCAGGCGGCCGGCGTCAGCCCCATCACCGTGTCGCGCGCGCTGCGTGGCGAACGCGCCGTCGCGCCGGAGCTGGTGGCCCGGGTGCAGGCGGCGGCGGCGCAGCTGGGCTATGTGCCCGACCCGGCCGCCCGTGCGCTGGCTTCCAGCCGCAGCTCCCAGGTCGCGGTGCTGATTCCGCTGCTCAGCAATGCCTTGTTCGTCGATCTGCTGGACGCCGCGCAGCGCGCCCTGCTCGCGGCCGGCTACCAGACCCTGATCGGCGTCACCCATTACGAGCCGAGCGAAGAGGAAGCCCTGCTGCGCAGCTATCTGCTGCATAGGCCGGCCGGCCTGATCGTGACCGGCTTCGACCGCACCGACGAGGCGCGTCGCCTGATCGAGGGCAGCGGCGTGCCCTGCGTGCATGTGATGGAGACGGTGGCGGCGGCCGGCACCTACAGCGTCGGCTTCTCGCAGGCCGATGCCGGCCGGGCCATGACCGAGGCCTTGCTGGCGCGCGGACGGCGCCAGATAGCGTTTGCCGCCGCCCAGCTCGACCCGCGCACGCTGCAGCGCAGCGAGGGCTATCGGCGCGCGCTGCAGGCGGCCGGCCGCTACCGGCCGGAGCTGGAATTTCTGAACCCGGAGCGCTCCTCGCTGGCGCTGGGCGGCGCGCTGCTGGAGCAGGTCTTGCGCGAGGCCCCCGAGGTCGACGCGATCTTCTTCAACAACGACGACCTGGCCCAGGGCGCCCTGCTGGCCGCGCTGCGCCTGGGCATCCAGGTGCCCGAGCGCCTCGCGGTGGCCGGTTTCAATGACCTGACCGGCAGCGAGCAGATGCTGCCGCCGCTGTCCACCGTGCGCACCCCGCGCAGCGAGATCGGCGCCGAAGCGGCGGCCATGCTGATCAAGCTGATGCGCGGCGAGGCGGTGGCCGCGCCGCAACTGGACCTGGGCTACCAGGTGCTGCTGCGCGGCAGCTGCTGACGCGCCCTACTCGGCCGGTACCACCTGCGCCGCAGGCTCGGCCACATCGGCTGGCTTGGGCTTGCGATCCCGCACCAGATACGAGTACAGCACCGGCACCACCACCAGGGTCAAGAGGGTCGAGGTGATGACGCCGCCGATGATGGCCCGGCCCATCGGTGCCTGGATCTCGCCACCGTCGTTCAGCGCGATGGCCATCGGCAGCATGCCGAACACCATCGCGGCGGTCGTCATGATGATGGGCCGCATCCGTATCAGGCCGGCCTGCAGCAAGGCCTCGGCCACCGTGGCGCCGGCCTTGCGCGCATGGTTGGCGAAGTCCACCAGCAGGATGGCGTTCTTGGTCACCAGGCCCATCAGCATCACCAGACCGATCATCGAGAACACGTTCAGCGTGGTGTTGGTCAGCAGCAGGGCCAGCATCACACCGATCAGCGACAGCGGCAGCGAGGCCATGATGGCGATGGGCTGCACAAAGCTGCCGAACTGGCTGGCCAGCACGATGTAGATGAAGATCACCGCCAGCGCCATCGCGCCCATCAGGCCGCCAAAGGCCTCGGCCTGCTCCTTGCCGGCGCCATCCACCATAAAGCTGGTGCCCGGCGGCAGCTGGGTCTGCTTCAGCAGCTTCTGCACATCGGCATTGACATCGCCCGAGGGCCGGCCCTGCACGCCGGCATAGACGGCCTCGCGGCGCTGCAGGTTCTGGCGTCGAATCACCTCGGGGTTGAAGACCTGCTCGATATCGGCCACCTGGTCCAGCGCGATCGGCGAGCCGTCGCGGGCAAAGGCCACCGGCAGCTTGGCCATCTGCTCGACCCGCTCGCGCTGCTCGCGCGGCAGACGCAGCAGCACCTCGACCTGGTTGCCGTCCGGCGTGCTCCAGTGGGTCGCGACATCGCCGTTGACATAGGCGCGCAGCGAGGCCGCAACCTGGGGCGCGGTCAGGCCCAGCTCGCGGATCGCCGAGTCCTTCAGCCGCACCGCGAACGCCGGCAGACCGGGCTTGACCGTGGTCTCGACATCGACCGCGCCGGGCACCTTCTTGATCGCCTCGACCAGGTCCTTGGCCGCCTGGGTCAGCACCTCGGGATCATTGCCGAGGATGGTGATCCAGACCGGGCGCTCGAAACCGACGCTGACCTCGATGCCGGGGATCTTGGCGATGTCGGCGCGGATCGCGTCCTCGATCTCTTTTTGCGTGCGCTGGCGGTCCTTGCGGTCCTTCAGCGTGATGTTCAGCACCGCCTGGTTGCGGCCGGTAGCCATGCCCTCGCCGGTGCTGCCGACCACGGTGGAGACGGTCTTGATGTCTGCATAGCCCATCAGGATCTCCTCGACCTGCTGCACCTTGGCCGAGCCGCGCTCCAGGCTGGTCGCGACCGGCATGCGCAGATTGATCGCGGTGAAGCCCTCGTCGGTCTGCGGAATGAACTCGCTGCCGACCAGCGGCGTCAGGCCCAGCGCCAGCACAAAGCTCAAGACCCCGCCGCCCATCACCAGGCCGCGAGGCGTGATGGTCGCCATGCGCAGGCGGCGCGGCTGGCCGCGGTCGCGCCGGCCCTCGGCATCGAAGGGCCGGGCAAACACCGGCAGCCAGGCGCGGTAGCGCCGCGCCGAGAAGGCCCAGCGGATCAGGCGCTCATAGGCGTCGTGCAGCCAGTCCATGCCGCGGTCGGTGCCGTTGATCAGCTGGCGCAGCACCGGCAGCTTCTTCAGCCGGTTGCTCGGTGGATCGGGCCAGATGCTGGACAGCATCGGGTCGAGCGTGAAGCTGACGAACAGCGACACCAGCACGGCCACCACCACGGTGATGCCGAAGGGATAGAAGAACTTGCCGATGATGCCGCCCATGAAGGCCACCGGCACGAACACCGCGCAAATCGCGAAGGTGGTCGCCATCACGGCCAGGCCGATCTCGTTGGTACCGTCCTCGGCCGCGCGGTGGTGGTCCTTGCCCATGCCGACATGGCGCACGATGTTCTCGCGCACCACGATGGCATCATCGATCAGCAAGCCGATGCACAGGCTCAGCGCCATCATCGTCATGAAGTTCAAGGTGAAACCGAAGGCGTGGACCGCGATGAAGCTGGAGATCACCGCAATCGGCAGCGTCAGGCCGGTGATGATGGTCGAGCGCCAGCTGTGCAGGAACAGGAAGACGATGGCCACGGTCAAGAGCGCGCCCTCGATCAGCGTGTGCTGCAAGCCCTTCAGCGAGCCCTTGACGAAGTCGCTGCTGGCGTAGATCAGGCTCAGCTCCACATCCTTGGGCAGGGTCTTGCGCAGCTCCTCGGCCGCCTCCTTCACCGCATCGCCGGTCTTGACGATATTGGCGTCCTGCTGCTTGAAGACATTGAAGCTGACCGCCGGCACGCCGTTGATGCGGGCCACGCTGTCGGGCTCGCGCTCGCGCTCGACCAGGGTGCCGAGATCGGCCAGGGTCAGCACCAGCGAGCCGCGGCGCGCCACGACAATCTGCGCGAACTGCTTCGGGTCCTTGACCCGGCCCTCGACGCGCAGGATGGCGTCCGATCGGCCGTCCGACAGCAGGCCCACCGGCTGGTCGGTATTGGCCTCGGCCAGGGCCTTGGCGATTTCGGCCGGCGTCACGCCATAAGCGCGCAGGCGCAGCGGATCCAGATCGATGCGCACCTCGCGCGACACCAGGCCGCCGACATCGACCTTGGCCACGCCCTCGACCCGGCCCAGGCGCTTGGCCACGGTCAGCTCGCCCAGCATCGACAGCTCGCGCGCCGGCCGGGTCTTGCTCATCAGCGCCAGCACCACCACCGGCTCGGCGTTCTCGCCCTGGAAGCGCGAGACCGCCGGCGGCTTCACATCCTCGGGAAACACCGCCTGGGCCAGCGCGACGCGGTCACGCAGGTCCTGCATGGCCCGGCTCATATCGGTGTCGAGCGTGAACTCGGCACTGAGCTGGGCCCGGCCCTCGAAGCTGCGCGACTGGATGCGCTTGACGCCGGCAATCGTGTTGATCGTCTCCTCCAGCGGCTTGGCGACCTCGCGCTCCACCGCCTCGGGGCTGGCGCCGGGATAGCGCACATCGATCCAGGCGCCCGGCAGGCTGATGTCGGGCGTCTGCTCGACGCCCAGCTTGGCATAGGAAAACAGGCCCAGCACGCACAGGGCCACCATCACCATGGTCGCAAAGACCGGGTTCTGGATCGAGATTCGGGTCATCCACATGGCCGACTCCTCTTTCTTTTTTATGTTTTATTGAGCGGCTGCGCTGCTGGCGGCGCTGGCGACCTTGTTGGCCTTGCTCGCGACGATGCTGGCCTTGGCCCCCTCGCGCAGATTGTCGAAGCGCGCCGCCAGCACCTGGGCCTCGGGCGCCAAGCCTTGCAGGATCTCGACCCGGCCTTCGCGCGCGTCCTTGCGGCCGGTCGTCACGATGCGCCGCACCAGCGCGCCCTGCTCGATCATCCAGACCTGCTCCTGGCCGGAGTTGCTGCTGATCGCCCCCTGCGGCACGGTCAGGCGCCGGGTCTCGTCGGGCAGCTCGACCCGCGCCACCGCATACTGGCCGGCGCGGAACAGCTCCTTGGGATTGGCCAGCTCCAGCGTCACGACGATGGAGCGGGTGCCCGGCTCGGCGGCCGGCGCGATGCGGGCGATCTGGGCCTCGACGGTCTCGTCCACGCCCTCGACCCGCACCTGCACCGCCATGCCGGGCTTGAGCCGGCTGACCTCGTGCGTGCCGACCAGGCCGGCCAGTTCCAGCTTGCTCAGATCGACGATGGACAGGATCTGCTGTTCTTCGGCGAGCTTCTCGCCCGGCAGCGCATGGCGCTTGGACACCAGGCCGTTGATCGGCGCGATCAGCGCCGCCTGGCGCAGCAGCACCTGGCTGGTGTCGAGCTGGGCCTTGGCGGCCAAGGTCTGGGCGCGTGCGGCTTCGAGCGCGGCGCGCGAGGTTTCCAGCGCGGTCGGCGCGATGAAGTTCTGCGCCGCCAGGCCCTCGTTGGCCTGGTGCTGGCGCTCGGCCTGGGCCTGCTGGGCGCGCGCCGATTCCACCGTGGCGCTGCGCTCGGCCACGCGCAGCCTTTGTTCTTCCAGGTCCACCTGACCCAGTGCCTGGCCGGCGCGCACCCGGCTGCCCTCCCCCACCGACAGGCTCAGCAAGGTGCCGCTGGCCTTGCTGCGCACGATCACCGTGCCCGGCGCCACCAGCGGACCCGAAAACTCGATCAAGCCGGGCATCGCCGCCAGGCTGGGCTTGACCACCTCGGAGGGCACGAACTCCAGCGCCACCTGGGCCTTCTTGTCCTCGCCCTTCTTGTCATCCCCCTTGGACGCCCAGACCGCCACGCCCGCGCCGCCGGCCAGCACCACGGCCGCCAATCCCCCATAAAGCCATTGCTTGCGCATGGTCTACCCCACTTCTGTCTCTAGCCGAAAGTGGCCGCAGTGTAGGGAGATGATTCTGAACTTAAAGAGGCGCTGCGACGAACTGCAGATTGCTAGGCACGACTTGCGTTGGACACAGACAAGTCCAGTTGCTCGTGCCGGTGGCTGAGCCAGCAGCACCAGGCCCCGCCGAGTGCGGCAACGCTGGCGGCCCAGAACACCGCCGCATAGCCCCAGCGCGCCGCCAGCCAGGCCCCGCCCAGGCCGCCGATCACACCCGAGAAGCCATAGCCCAGCACCGAATACAGGGCCTGGCCGCGGCCGCGCAGCCGGCCCGGAAAGTAGCGCGTGATCAGGCTGATGCAAACCGTGTGCTGGGCCGCGAAGGTGATCGCGTGCAGGCATTGCGCCAGCACCAGCACCCACAGGCTGGCGCCGAAGCCGGCCGTCAGCGCAAAGCGCAGCGCGCTCAGCAGCGCCGCCGCCAGCAGCCAGCGATGCGGCGCCGCGCGGTCCAGCAGCCGGCCCTGGAAACCGAACCAGGCAATCTCGGCCAGCACCGAGGCCGCCCACAGCAGCCCCACCCATTGCTTGCCATAGCCCAGCGCATCCAGATAGAGGCTGAAGAAGGCATAGAGCGCGGCATGGGCCAGCACGGTCAGGAACACGCCGGCAAAGAACCAGCGCACCGCCGGCCGACGCAGCACCGCGCCGATCGGCTCGCCGGCCTCCTGCGCATGCACGGCCGCCGGCTGCTGCGGCAGCCGCCAGGCCGCCAGCACGATCAGGCCCAGCAGCACCAGCGTGGTGGCCGCGAAGGCGCGCAGGCCGACCTGCTGATACCACCAGCCCGCCAGCACCACGCTGGCCAGAAAACCCACCGAGCCCCAGACCCGCACCCGGCCGTAGCGGCGCACATCCATCGCCCCGTCGGCGCGCATCAGCTGGGCCGCGACCACGGTCTCGGTCAGCGGCACGATGGCGGCATTGAAGCTGAACATCAGGAACACCGAGGCCGCCAGCAGCGCGAAATGCGGCGGCAGCACAAAGCCGATCGCGGCCACGAAGCTGGCCAGCGCGGCCCAGCGGATGATGGCCACGCGCTGGCCCGTGCGGTCGGCCAGCGCGCCCCACAGATAGGGTGCGAACAGCCGCGTCCAGCTCTGCAGCGAGACCAGCAGGCCGATTGCGAACACCGACAGCCCCAGCTCCTTGTACCAGAGCGGCGCATAGGGATTGAAGCCGCCGATGGCGGCGAAATAGGCGCAGGACAGCGCCGCACTGGCCGCCAGCGTGCGGCGCGAGGCCGCTGCCTCGGCCATGCTCAGCGGCTGGCGGGGATGGGCGGGATCGGCAGCGTCACATCGCCGCACTGGGCGCGGTGGCGCAGCGCATGGTCCATCAGCACCAGGGCCAGCATGGCCTCGGCGATCGGCGTCGCGCGTATGCCCACGCAGGGGTCGTGGCGGCCGAAGGTCTCGACCTGGGTCGGGTTGCCGGCCCGGTCGATCGAGGCCTTGGGCGTACGGATCGAGCTGGTCGGCTTGATCGCGATCGAGGCCCAGATGTCCTGGCCGGTCGAGATGCCGCCCACCATGCCACCGCTGTGATTGCTGGCAAAGCCGGCCGGGCTCAGCTCGTCGCCATGGTGGCTGCCGCGCTGGCCCACCACCGCGAAGCCGTCGCCGATCTCGACGCCGCGCACCGCATTGATGCCCATCAGCGCATAGGCGATCTCGGCGTCGAGCTTGTCGAACAGCGGCTCGCCCAGTCCCACCGGCACGCCGGTGGCCTCGACCCGGATGCGCGCGCCGACCGAATCGCCGTCACGGCGCAGCGCGTCCATATAGGCCTCGAGCTCGGCAATCTTGCTGCTATTGGCCGCGAAGAAGGGGTTGTTGCCCACATGCTCCCAGCCCTCGAACGGGATCTCCAGCTCGCCCAGCTGCGTCATGCAGCCGCGGAATTCGGTACCGAATTTTTCCTTCAGCCATTTGCGCGCCACCGCGCCGGCACCGACCATCGGAGCGGTCAGCCGCGCCGAGGCCCGGCCGCCGCCGCGCGGGTCGCGCAGCCCGTACTTGCGCCAGTAGCTGTAGTCGGCATGGCCGGGTCGGAAGGTGTCGAGGATATTGCCGTAGTCCTTGCTGCGCTGATCGGTATTGCGGATCAAGAGGCAGATCGGTGTGCCGGTGGTCAGGCCCTCATAGACGCCGGACAGGATCTCGACCGCATCGGGCTCGTTGCGCTGGGTCACATGGCGGCTGGTGCCAGGGCGACGGCGGTCCAGCTCGGGCTGGATATCGGCCTCGCTCAAGCGCATCCCGGGCGGGCAGCCATCGATCACGCAACCGATCGCAGGCCCATGGCTTTCGCCGAAATTGGTGACGCGGAACAACTCGCCGAAGGTGCTGCCTGACATGGATTGCGTGCCTAGATCTCGATGCGGGAGGCGCCGATTCTACGGGCGTGCTTGCGCGCCTTCACCCCTGCCCTTGAGCGAGTACCTGTCGCAATGCCTCGATCACCAAGGCCGGCTCCGACATCTGCGGGAAATGCCCGCTGCGCTCGGCCAGCAGCTGGACGCCTTGCGGTGACAGTGCCAGCAGGCCTTGCTGGTGGCGCCGGCGCAGGTCCAGCGCGGCGGCCGACGTCATCCAGCCGGGCAGGGTCTTGGCGCCGGTGATCACCCGCAGCGGCACGGCAGGGAACGGCGGCGCGGCGGCGATCTGGGCGACGGTCTGCCGCTCCTGGCTGACTTCGTCATTCGGGTCGGGGCGCGAGAACAGGTTCAGCAGCCGGTTGACGGCCCGCTGGGCCGCCGTCTGATGCTCGCGCATCGAACCGACATCGGCCGGCGCCGTGGCCTCCAGCAGCACGACGCCCATCACCTCCTCGGAGTGCAGGCGCGCAAACAGATTCGCATGCAGGCCGCCAAAGGAATGGCCCAGCAGCAGATAGGGGCCGGGCAGCGCCAGCGCGCCGAGCAGGCCGCGCAGCAGGGCCACCGCGGCCGCGCCGGTCTGCGGCGTGGTCGGTTTGGCGCTGCCGCCAACGCCGGGACGGTCATAGGCCAGCACCCGGCTGCCCAGCTGAGCGATCTGCGGATAGAGCTTGTACCAGGCCTCCAAGGGGCCGCCCGAACCGTTGATCAGCACGATGACCGGCCCCTCGCCCTCGCCCGCCAGCGTGTAGCACAGGCGCTGGCCGGCGATCATCAGTTCTTGCTTGCTCGGGAGATGTTTCATCGCTGGTTTGCGGTGTTGAAGTCAATGCGCTGGCATCAAGGCGAGCACCTCGCTCGCCATCCGGGCCGCCGCGCCGCCGTGCTGGGCGGCAAAGGCCTGAGCCTGTGCGCTGGCCTCGGCACGGCGCGCCGGCAGCAAGGCCAGATGCAGGGCCTGCACCAGGGCCTGCGGCATATCGGCCACCCGGCGCGCCGCGCCGGCCGCCTCGGCCAGCTCGGCCGCCTCGGCGAAATTGAAGGTGCTGGGGCCCATCACCAGCGGGCAGCCGCAGGCGGCCGCCTCGATCAGGTTCTGGCCGCCCAGCGGCGCGAAGCTGCCGCCCAGCAGGGCCACATCGGCCAGGCCGTAGTACAGCGCCATCTCGCGCATGCTGTCGCCCAGCCAGGCATCGGCCTGCCAGGCCTCGGTCGGGGGCAGGTCTTGCCAGGTGCTGCGCCGGGCCAGGCTCAGGCCCTGCCCGGTGATCAGCGCGGCCACCTCGTCAAAGCGCTGCGGATGGCGCGGCACGATCAGCAGCAGGGGCCGGTCGGCGCCGCGCACCGCGCGCCAAGCCTGCAGCAGCAGCGCCTCCTCGCCCTCGCGGCTGACGGCCAGCAGCAGCACCGGCCGCGCCAGCTGCGCTCGCCAGGCCCGGCCACGCGCCAGCAGCGTGGCATCGGGCTGCAGGTCGAACTTCAGATTGCCGCAGACCTCGATACGCGGCGCACCGCTGGCGCGCAGACGCTGCGCATCGGCCTCGGTCTGGGCCAGCACCAGGGCCAGACGCCGCGCCGCCGGGTGCAGCAGCCAGGCCAGACGCCGGCCCTGGCGCTCGCTCTTGGCCGACAGCCGGGCATTGGCCAGCACCATGGGCAGCCCGGCGCGGGCCGCCTCGTGCAGCAGCACCGGCCAGATCTCGGTCTCCATCAGCACGCCCGCCGCAGGCCGCCAATGGCGCAGAAAGCGCCGCACCGCGCCCGGTGTGTCATAGGGCAGCCAGGTCTGGGCATCGCCGGCCTGCAGCAGCTTGGCGCCAGCCGCCAGACCGGTGGCCGTGCTGTGGGTCAGCAGCAGGCGCAGCCCTGGGCGTTGCGCGCGCAAGGCCGCCAGCAACGCCGCGGCGGCCAGCGTCTCGCCCAGCGACACCGCATGGATCCACAAACGCCCGGTCTCACCGCTGGGCGCATCGAAGAACCCCAGCCGCTCGCCTAGGCGCTGCCGGTAGGCCGGCTCGGCGCCGCCACGCCGCCACAGGCGCAGCAGGTAGAGCGGCGTCAGCAGGCGCAACAGCGCCGCATAGACCCAGCGCGCCAGGGTCTCGGCCGGACGTTCCCGAGCGATCAATGGCCGGCCGCGAACACCGCGTCGGGCTTGATGCGCTTGAGCTGGGCCAGCACATCGTGCTGGATGCGCTCCAGCGCCTCGGGCGTGTGGCCCTCGAAGCGCAGCACCAGCACCGGCGTGGTGTTGGACGGACGGATCAGGCCGAAGCCGTCCTCGTACTCGACGCGCAGGCCGTCGATCGTGACCAGCTCTTTGGCGCCGGGGAAATCGGCCAGCGTGGCCAGGGCCTTGAGCTTGGTGACCACCTCGTGGTGCTCGCCCTCGGCGCAGGGCACATTGATCTCGGGCGTGTTGAAGCTGTTGGGCAGGGCCTTCAGCACCGCGCTCGGATCGGCCGAGCGCGACAGGATTTCCAGCAGGCGGCCGGCGGTGTACATCGCATCGTCGAAGCCGTACCAGCGCTCGCTGAAGAAGATATGGCCGCTGAGCTCGCCGGCCAGCGGCGCGCCGGTTTCCTTCAGCTTGGCTTTGGCCAGCGAGTGGCCGGTCATCCACATCAGCGGGCGGCCGCCATGCTCGCGGATCCAGGGTGCCAGGCGCTGCGTGCACTTGACGTCGAAAATGATCTCGGCGCCGGGCTGGCGCGTCAGGATATCGGCCGCGAACAGCATGATCTGGCGGTCCGGCATGATCATCTCGCCGTCCTTGGTGACCACGCCCAGGCGGTCGCCGTCGCCGTCGAAGGCCAGGCCCAGCTCGGCGTCGCAGGCATGGACGATGCGCTTGAGGTCTTCCAGATTCTCGGGGCGCGAGGGATCGGGATGGTGGTCGGGGAAGTCGCCATCGACCTTGGAGTAGATGTCGATCACCTCGCAGCCCAGTGCGCGCAGGATGGCCGGGGCGCTGGCGCCGGGGATGCCGTTGCCGCTGTCGACGACGATCTTCATCGGGCGCTTGAGCTTGCAGTCCTTGGCAATGCGGTGGGCGTATTCGGCGACGATATCCATCTGGGCCGCACGGCCCTTGCCGCTGGCGTAATCCTCAGCCTCGATGCGACGCTTCAGGCCCTGGATCTGCTCGCCATAAACGGCGGCGCCGGCCAGCACCATCTTGAAGCCGTTGTAATCCTTGGGGTTGTGGCTGCCGGTGACCATGATGCCGGACTTGCAGCCGTGCTTGGCGCGGGTCGCGGCCACGTAGTACAGCATCGGGGTCGTGACCGCGCCGAGGTCCACCACGTCCAGGCCGGTCGACTGCAGGCCGCGGATCAGCGCCGCCACCAGGCCGGGGCCGGAGAGGCGGCCGTCGCGCCCCACCGCCACCGCCTTCTCGCCAACGGCCTTGGCCTCGGTGCCGAAGGCACGGCCCAGGTGCTCGGCCAGCTCTTCGTTCAAGGTCTGACCGACCACACCACGGATGTCATAGGCCTTGAAGATGGAGGCGTGTACTTGCATGAGTTCCCTTTGTTGCGTTGCTTGTGATCGTCTTGCCCTGTGCGGGCTCGGGCGGATTGTAGGCAAGCCCCGTGCCAGTTCTGAGCGGCGGCCGGTACAAACAAGGGACGCCTGCCGTCGATTCGTCGCCGCCGCTGTCCAGTCGTCGCTTGCTGGCCGCCGGGGCAGCGCCGCGCTTTCTACACTGGCGACATGACAATTCAACAAGAACTCGCCACCGCCTGGCGCCGGCAATGGCGGCTGAGCAAGCAGCGCGACGAGGCACTGTGGGCCCGGCTGCTGATCAACGCCCTGCTGGCGCTGGGCTTTGGCCTGGCGGTCACCGGGCTGGCGCTGCTGCTCAATGCCCGGGTGATGCAGTCCGGCGCCTGGATCCATGTGCTGCAGGAGAACCTGATCATCTCCGGCTGCGTCAGCTTCACCATCATGGCCGGCTACCGGCTGCTGGAGCTCGCGCTCAGCGAGGCCTGGCTGGCCCGCCTCAATGCCGACCGTGGCGGGCTGTCGGTGCTGGTGCACGCCGGCCTGGTCATCGTCTGCATGCTGCTCGGTGGTGCGCTGGGCCTGACCCTGCTGGGCTGGCTGCTGCAGCTCGACAGCTGGGCCTTCATTGCGCGCCGGCCGCAGACGGTGCTGGAGTTCCTCGTCATCGGCCTGGTGATCTCGCTGATCTCCAGCCTGTGCTGGCAATGGCGGCTGCGCGCCCAGGCCCGCCAGCTGCGCGCCACCGAAGCCCAGCTGAAGCTGCTGCAGGCGCAGATCGAGCCACATTTCCTGTTCAACACCCTGGCCACCGTGCACAGCCTGATGGAGCAGGACGCGCCGCGCGCCAAGCGCATGCTGGAATCCTTCACCGACTATCTGCGTGCCAGCCTGGGCCAGCTGCGCAGCGCCGATGCGACGCTGGCCACCGAGCTGGCGATGGCCGACAGCTATCTGCAGCTGATGCAGGCCCGCATGGACGAGCGGCTGCGCTATGTCATCAGCGCCGAGCCGGCCGCCCGCGAGGCCTTGCTGCCGCCGCTGCTGCTGCAGCCGCTGATCGAGAACGCCATCCATCACGGGCTGGAGCCCAAGCTGGATGGCGGTCAGGTCAGGGTCAGCGCCACGCTCGCCGAGGGCCGCTTGCGCATCGAGATCGCCGATGACGGGCTCGGCCTGAACGCCGCCCCCCGGGCGCGCCGCGGCGGCCATGGTCTGGCGCTGGAGAATATCCGCGCCCGCCTGCAGGCCCGCCATGGCGACGCCGCCGCTTTGCAGCTGCAGGCCGCCGCCGGTGGCGGCACCCTGGCCATCCTGACCCTTCCCTTCATCACCCAGACCCCATGAACCCAGTCCGTGCCCTGATCGCCGATGACGAACCCCATCTGGCCCAGTACCTGAAGACCCAGCTGACCCAGCTCTGGCCCGAGCTGGAGATCGTCGCGGTGGTGAAGAACGGCGTCGAAGCCGCCGCCCAGATCGCCGCGCTGGCGCCCGACATCGCCTTTCTGGACATCCAGATGCCCGGCCTGAGCGGCCTGGAGGTGGCCCAGGGCATCGAGGGCGCGACCCGCGTGGTCTTCGTCACCGCCTATGACGAGTATGCGGTCGAGGCCTTCGAGCAGGCCGCGCTCGACTATGTCTGCAAGCCCGTCAAGACCGAGCGCCTGGCCAAGACGGTCGAGCGCGTCAAGGCCGCGCTGCGGGCCGCACCGGCCGAGCCCGACGGCGCGCTGGCCGCGACGCTGCAGCGCCTGCTGCAGGAACAGCAGCCGGCCCCACCGCGCCTGCGCTATGTGCGGGCCAGCCAGGGCGAGCTGATGCACCAGATCGATCTGGCCGAGGTGCTGTTCTTCCATGCCGACGAGAAGTACACCGTCGTGCAGACCCAGGCCGCCGAATACCTGATACGCACCGCCATCGTCGAGCTGATGCCCCAGCTCGACCCCGAGCAGTTCTGCCAGATCCACCGCTCCACCGTCGTCAATCTGGCCCATCTGGCCGGCACCCGCCGCGACGAGGCCAGCCGGCTGTTCGTGCGCATCAAAAACCACGCCCGCGAGCTGCCGGTCAGCCGCGCCTATGTCCATCTGTTCAAGGCCATGTGATCCCTATGTCAACAGACTCTAGCCTGCAAACCCTGTTGAAGAACCCCGTCACCCTGGCCTGGGCGGCGCTGCTGCTGGCCGGCCTACTGGAGATCGTCTGGGCCACCGCGATGAAGGCCTCCGAGGGCTTCACCCGCATGGGCATGGCGGCCCTGTGCTTCGCCGCCGCCTCGGCCAGCTTCGCGCTGCTGGGCCTGGCGATGAAGCAGCTGCCGCTGGGCACTGCCTACGCCGTCTGGACCGGCATCGGTGCCGTCGGCGCCGCCCTGCTGGGCATTCTTGTGTTCAAGGAGCCGGCGACACTGGCCCGTATCGTCTGCATTGCGATGATTCTGGGCGGGATTGTGGGCTTGAAGGTGTTGAGTCGCTGAGCTGGGAGCGGCACAGGCTCACACCCGCTGGCCGACGCCGGGGCCGGCTTGATTCAACGCCTCGCTCAGCGCGGCGTTGATCTGGCGGATCAAGCGCCAATGAACGATCCACAGCGGCAGGGCCAGCGCGCCGGCAATCGAGCCGATCGAATGAGGCAGCAAAGACACGATCTGCGCCGCGCACCAGCCCAGGCCGGACACCATGCCGAAGCTCTTGAACCGATGAAGCGCGGCATTGCCGACAGCCTCCTGCCGTAGGGACCCGGCCACGTTGGCGACGATGAAGAAGTCTTCGACGAAGTTGTAGGGGATCAGAAACATCAGCCAAACACTTCGTGGCGAAGCCTTTCGCGCGCCGGGACTCACCAGGCCCAGGCAGCGATACAGATCGCGGCAGTACAGAAAGACCGCCGCCAAAAACGTGGCGACAAGCACAAGGCTCCCAAACACGCCGAGGGTTTCAACCTCCTTGAAAACACCGCCGTCTGCGGCCGGATTCAGGAAGGGATAGGCCAAGGCATAGGCCACCGGGATCGTCAGCGCGACCTTGATGACGATGAGCGCGAGGTTCTTCATGCTCATGCCGGGCGATTGATGCTGGCTCGCCCGGCCCGGATTCGAAGACTCTGCGTCGTGGTTCGCATCACCACCGCTCCTGGGGCAAGACTCATGCGACGTTCTGGCCAATACGCCACAGCACGCCCGAGGGATCGGTGAGACAGAAATCCCGCATCCGCCAGGGCTGGCTCTCGACATCCGAGACCTTGACGCCGTACTTGGTGCTCACGCCGCTTTGCTGGACCCTGTCCCACCATGCCTCAACATCCTCGACCAGGATGTGCATCATGAAATTCTCGGCCAGCCCTTCGGCACAGAAGTCTTGAAGCAGAAAGCTGACGTGATCCCAGTGGAAGTAGGCGACACCGCCGCCCTCCGACGCCATGGTGAAGCCCAGGTCTTGGTAGAACTGCTTGGAAAGATTGAAGTCCTTCGACGGCACAAAGGCCTTGATCTCGGTGACGCGGAGATTGGGCATGGTGATCTTGTCCTTCGGCGCCTACATGGTTTCCGCCAAGTTGCGGCGGGGATGTCGTCTCGCCAGCTGCTGCGCGGCGACGAGCCTGCGGCCGCGATTCTCACTTGGAATCCCGGGGCGACGGCCCCCTCTGAAGAGGGACGGCGTGGCAGGCCCCGGCGGATGACAGCTGGCCGAGGATGCCTCCCCATCCAGATGTCCGTTTCCGGCCAGCCAGCGCCCCGCATCTGCCTATCATCGCGGCCATGGATGCCACTTCCCCCGCCCGCGCTGCCGATCTGGACCCGGCTCACTGCTACCCCGCCCTGCTGGCCCGCGATGCGCGCTTTGATGGGCACTGGTTTGTCGGCGTCACCTCGACCGGCATCTACTGCCGCCCGGTCTGCCGGGTGCGCGCGCCCAAGCGCGAAAACTGCCGCTTCTATGCCTCGGCGGCCCAGGCCGAGGCCGCGAGCTTTCGGCCCTGCATGAAATGCCGGCCCGAGCTGGCGCCGGCCGCCGGCGGGCTGGCCTGGAGCGTGATGGACGCCTCGCGCACGCTGGCCCGGGCGGCGGCCCGTTGGCTGGACGACTGCAGCGACGAGCAGGCCTCGATGGAAGACCTGGCCGCCCATCTGGGCATCACCAGCCGCCATCTGCGCCGCATCTTCGCGGCCGAGCACGGGGTCACGCCGCTGCAGTATCTGCAGACCCGCCGCCTGCTGCTGGCCAAGCAGCTGCTCAGCGACACCACGCTGGCGATCACCGAGGTGGCCCATGCGGCCGGTTTTGCCAGCCTGCGGCGCTTCAACGCCGCCTTCATCGAGCACTACCGGCTGCAGCCCGGCGCGCTGCGCAAGCAGAGCAGCGCCGCCGACACCGGCGCTGCTACCGGCACCCTGCTGCGCCTGGGCTACCGCCCGCCTTATGCGGTGGACGCGCTGCTGGGCTTTCTGGCGCCGCGCGCGGTCGGCGGCGTCGAGCATGTGGACCCGCTCAAGCGCCGCATCGAGCGCACGCTGAGCCTGATGCACCGGGGCCGGCTGCACAGCGGCTGGCTCAGTGTGAGCTTCGACACGCAGCGCCACCAGGCCCTGGTCAGCCTGTCGCCGGGCCTGTGGCCGGCCATCGCGAGCCTGCTGCCGTGGCTGCGGCGCTGGCTGGATCTGGACGCCGAGCCCAGTCGCATCGACGCGGCGCTGAAACCGGCCCTGGGCGAGCCGGCGGCCGAGGAGCTGGGCCTGCGCCTGCCCGGCTGCCTGGACCGCTACGAGCTGGCGGTGCGCGCGGTGCTGGGCCAGCAGGTCACGGTAGCGGCCGCCCGCACCCTGGCGGCGCGCCTGGTGGCCCGCTTCGGCACGCCGCTGGCCGGCGCGCCCGATGAGCGCATTGCCCGCCTGTTCCCCGGCCCGGAACGCATGGCCAGGGCCGAGGTCGGCGAGATCGCCGAGCTGGGCATCATCCGCCGCCGCGCCGAGACCCTGGTCGCGCTGGCCCAGGCCTGGCCGGGGCTGGCCTATGCGCGCCAGCAGGGCACGGTGGACGAGGCGCTGGCCGAGCTCTGCGCCCTGCCCGGCATCGGCCCCTGGACCGCCCACTACATGCTGATGCGTGGCTGGAGCTGGCCCGATGCCTTCCCGCCGGGCGATGTGGTGCTGAAAAAAGCCCTGAGCCCCGATCCCGAACGGCCGCTGAGCCCGACCGCCTATGCACAGGCCGCGCTGGCCTTCCAGCCCTATCGCAGCTATGCGGTGCTGCGCCTGTGGCGCGCCGCCGCGATCAAGGACAAGAAATCATGAGCACCCGATCCACGCACCATGTCCTGCAATGCCGGATCGACACGCCTTTGGGCGCGATGACGGCCACGCGCAGCGCGCGCGGCCTGTCGGGCCTGTGGTTCGACGCGCAGAAGCACCATCCCGGCGCGCTGGACCTGCCGAGCGCACCGGATGATGCGCTGTTCGCACAGCTGAGAGCCGCACTGCGGGCCTATTTCGAGGGCCAGGGCTTGCCGCAAGACCTGGCGCTGGACCCGCAAGGCACGCCCTTCCAGCAGCAGGTCTGGCAAGCCCTGCTGGCGATACCGGCCGGCGCCAGCCGCAGCTACGGTGAGCTGGCGCGCCAGCTGGGCCGGCCGCTGGCGGTGCGGGCGCTGGGCGCGGCGGTGGGGCGCAATCCGCTCTCCATCCTGATACCCTGCCACCGCGCGCTCGGGGCCAGCGGGGCCCTGACCGGTTATGCCGGGGGCCTGGCGCGCAAGACCGCCTTGCTGCGCCTGGAAGGTGCGGCCTTCAAAGAAGCCGCCTGAGTCCTTGATGAAACCTTTTGATATCGCCGAACTGCTGTTGCTGGCCGCCATCTGGGGCGCGTCCTTTCTGTTCATGCGTCTGGGTGCGCATGAGTTCGGCCCGATCGCGATGGCGGCGGTGCGCGTCGGCGGGGCCAGCCTGATGCTGCTGCCGCTGCTGGCGGCCCGGCAGGGACTGAGCGAGCTCGGGCGCGAATGGCGGCCGCTGCTGGCCGTGGGCCTGCTCAACAGCGCCCTGCCTTTTGCGCTGTTCAGCTTTGCTGCGCTGTCGATCACGGCCGGCCTGTCCAGCATCCTGAACGCGACCACGCCGCTGTGGGGTGCCATCGTCGCCTGGATCTGGCTCGCGCAGCGCCTGAGTCTGCTGCGCTGCATCGGCCTGGCGCTGGGTTTTGCGGGGGTCTTGTTCCTGGCCTGGGACCAGGCCTCGTTCAAGCCCGGCGGCAGCGGCTGGGCCATCCTGGCCTGCCTGGGCGCGGCACTGAGCTACGGTGTGGCGGCCAATTACACCAAGCGATTCCTCGCGCATGTGAGCCCGCTGAGCGTGGCCACCGGCAGCCAGGTGTTTGCGGCGCTACTGCTGGCGCTGCCGGCCTTCTGGCTGTGGCCGGCCCAGCCGCCGAGCCTGCAGGCCTGGGTCGGCGTGCTGCTGCTGGCGCTGCTGTGCTCGGGCATCGCCTACATCCTGTTTTTCCGCCTGATGTCGCGCATCGGCGCGACCAACACGATCGCCGTGACCTTTCTGATCCCGGTGTTCGCGGTGCTGTGGGGCTGGTTGTTCCTGGCCGAGGCCTTCACGGCCCGCATGGCGCTGGGCTGCGCCGTCGTGCTGCTGGGCACGGCCTTGGCCGTCGGCCTGCTCGGCAAGCCGAACAAGGCCTGAATCGTTCAGAGCAGGTCTTCGGGCTCGGGTTCGGGCAGCGCGTCGATCAGGCGGTCGAAGTCGGCCGCGTCGCCCGGCGCCTTGGCAAGCAACGGCTTGTCCAGCGGGCGGTAGATGCGGCTGTGCAGGCGGTTCAGGCGCTCCGAGCTTTCGACGGCGCGCGCCACCTGCTGCGGGTCCAGCATCATCGCGAAGGGGTTGGCGGCGGCGGTGATGTGAGAGGCAAGGCGCATGGGTAACTCCGGTTGGCAGGGGCTATGGATCAGCCTTGGAGTCACTGTAGGGCTGTGCCGCTGCGCGCGGCAGTGGGCCGGGCGCCAAAGCGCGTGTCAGGCAAAGTCCTAGGGCTTGTCAGCCTGGGCGCGCAGCAGCTTGGCAAAGCGGTCGCGCCCGGCGCGCTCGGCGAAGTCGGCCGCCCGCAGGCCCTGCTCGTTCTGCAGCTGGGCCTTGGCGCCGGCCTTCAGCAGCAGCTCGGCCGTGCTGAGCCCGCCGTAGCCGGCCGCCATCATCAGCGGTGTGCTGCCATTGGGCGAGCGCGCGTCGATCTCGGCGCCCTGGCTCAGCAGCCAGGCCGCCACCCCTTCGTCGGGTCCGCTGCAGGCATAGTGCAAGGGGCTCCAGCCCTCACGATTGATCTGCGCGCCGCGCTGCACCAGCAGCCGGGCGGTGTCGAGCCGGCCGCGCAGCGCCGCCAGCATCAGCGGCGTCTCGCCGGCGGCATTGACCGCGTTGACATCCAGCGCCGGATGGCTCAGCAGGCTTTTGACGGCCTTGTCGCCATCGTCCTTCAAGGCGATGTGCAAGGGCGTCTGGCCCTGCTCGTCGCGCACATTGGGATCGCCCCCGCGCAGCAGCAGCACGCCGATGCGGTAGCCGTCATCGCGCATCGCCGCGTTCAGCAGGTCTTCGGCCGGCCCGGCCATGGCCAGTTCAGCGCCGGCCAGCAGCACCAGCGCGACCAGGCGCGGGACGCTTTTCATGGCAGACCGAACAAACGCCGGCAATTGGCCGAGGTCTGGGCCGCGACCTCGTCGACGCTGAGTCCACGCAGCTCGGCCAGTTGCTGGGCCACATAAGGCACATAGGCCGGGCTGTTGGTCTTGCCGCGATAGGGCGCCGGTGCCAGATAGGGGCTGTCGGTCTCGATCAGGATGCGGTCCAGCGGCAGCGCGGCGGCCACATCGCGCAGGTCCTGCGCGTTCTTGAAGGTCAGGATGCCGGAGAAGGAGATATAAAACCCCAGCTCGACGGCCGCCCAGGCCACCTCGGCGGTCTCGGTGAAGCAGTGGAACACGCCGGGACGCTCGCCCAGCGAACCACCCGCGGCGATCTCCTCGCGCAGCAGGCGCAAGGTGTCGGCCGAGCTGCTGCGGGTGTGGATGACCAACGGCTTGGCCGTGGCCCGCGCGGCGCGGATATGGCTGCGAAAACGCTCGCGCTGCCATTCCATCTCGTCGATGCTGCGACCGTTCAGGCGGTAGTAGTCCAGCCCGGTCTCGCCGATCGCGACCACCTTGGGATGCTGGGCCGCGGCCACCAGTTCCTCGACCGTGGGCTCATGCACCTCCTCATTGTCGGGATGCACGCCCACCGTGGCCCAGAGCTGGCTGTGGGCGGCCGCGATCTCGCTGACGGCGGGGAACTCCTCCATCGTCGTGCAAATGCAGATGGCCTGCTCGACGCGGGCGCTGGCCATCTCGGCCAGGATCTGCGGGAGATTGGCGCGCAGCTCGGGGAAACTCAGATGGCAGTGCGAATCGATGAACATCTAGATGGTCTGGGTCGGCTTGGCCGAGGAGATCGAAGTACCCAGCTGCTCCTCGATCCGGATCTTGATCAGCCGGTGCTTCTCGTCGCCGGGAAAGCGCACGCCCACCCCCTGGGTGCGGCCGCCCGAGGCATTGGGCGGCGTGATCCAGGCCACCTTGCCGGCCACCGGATAGCGCTGCGCATCATCGGGCAGGGACAGCAGCAGATAGATGTCCTCGCCAAGCTTGTAGTCGCGCGTGGTCGGCACGAACAGGCCGCCATCGGTGAACAGCGGGATGTAGGCGGCGTAGAGCGCGCCCTTCTCCTTGAACACCAGCTGGATCACGCTGGGCCTGGCGCCGGCGGCGGCTGGGGTCACGGGAGGTTTGGCGGGCGCGGCGTCACTCATGGGCAGCAGTGTAGCGAATGGCTTGCTCGTGGCTTGGTTCAAGCCCGCGCCGCACGGCGCCGGCCCTGCAAGGCCGACTGGCCCTGCAGCACCAGCGACTCCATCAGGAGCCCGGCATTGAGCGGATGGTCTTCATGGCGTGCGGCCTGCTGCAGCGCCAGGGCCCATTGCTGCAGCGGCGCGGACGGCCCCGGCGCCGGCAAGGCCTCGGGCGCGAAATAACGGGGTGGCGCGCCATGGCTCGTGCGCAGCAGGTCATGGCACAGGCGCTGCATCGCGTCGATCGCGCGCGGCACCGGCCAGTCCGAGATCGCCGCAACCTCGCCGCGCGCCAGCCGGGCCGGCAGCTGGGCCCAGGCGGCCGCCTTCAGCCCCTCCTCGCTCCAGCGCAAGGCCTCCTGCGGCCGCCCGCCGGCCGCCGCCAGCAAGACCTCGGCGCCGTCGACGCCCTGGGCCTGCAGCCAGGCCAGCGCCGGCTCCGGGGCCGGCAGGCCCAGCGGCACCGGCTGGCAGCGGCTGCGGATGGTCGGCAGCAGGCTTTCAGGCGCCGCGCTGGCCAGCGCGAAGCGCAGCACGCCGGCCGGCTCTTCCAGGGTCTTCAGCAGCGCATTGGCGGCCACCGTGTTCAAGGCCTCGGCCGGATAGACCACCACCACCTTGGCGCGGCCACGTGCCGAGGTGGCCTGAGCAAAACTCAGCATCTGGCGCACCGCCTCGACCTTGATCTCGCGGCTGGGCTTGGTCTTGCTTTCCTTGCTGCTCTCGCCTTCGTCGGCGGCCCAGCCCAGCGGCTCGCGCAAGGCCTCGGGGATCAGCAGCTGGAAATCCGGGTGGGTGCGCGACTGGAACAGCTTGCAACTGCCGCACTGGCCGCAGGCCCAGCCCGAGCCGGCAACCGGCGTCTCGCACAGCCAGGCCTGGGCCAGCAGCAGGGCCAGATCGAACTGGCCGACACCGGCCGGCCCTTGGATCAGTAGCGCGTGCGAGCGCGCGCGTGCGAGCGCCTCGGTCAGCGGCTCGGCCAGCCAAGGCAGGGCCAGGGTGTCCGTCACCATCCGCGCGACTCCAGCACGGCCGTGATCTGGGCCGCGACGCTGGCGATCGAGCCGCTGGCATCGATGCGGGCAAAGCGCGCGGGCGCGGCCGCGGCGCGCGCCGCATAGCCGGCACGCACCCGCTCGAAGAAGTCCAGGTCCTGCTGCTCGAAGCGGTCTGCCTCGCGTGCGGCGGCGCGGCGCTGCGCGGCGATCTCGGCCGGCAGGTCGAACCACAGGGTCAGGTCGGGCTGGCGGCCCTGCAGCACCCACTGCTCCAGGCTGCCCAGCACCGCCAGATCCATGCCGCGTCCATAGCCCTGATAGGCAAAGCTGGCGTCGGCAAAGCGGTCGCAGACGACGGTCTTGCCGGCGGCCAGCGCCGGCTCGATGACCTTGACCAGATGGTCGCGGCGGCCGGCAAACACCAGCAGCGCCTCGGTCAGCTCATCCATGCCGCTGTGCAGGAACAGGCCGCGCAGGGTCTCGGCCAGCGGCGTGCCGCCGGGCTCGCGGGTGTTGACCAGCTCGGCGCCGCGCTCGCGCAGGCGCTGGCTCAGGGCCTCGATATGGGTGGACTTGCCGGCACCGTCGATGCCTTCGAAGCTGATGAAGCGGGCGCTGCGGCCCAGGGCACTGTTCACGAAACTATTGACCACGCTGGTATTTGTTGACGGCGCGATTATGCGCGGCCAGGTCCTCGCTGAACTCGCTGCTGCCGTCGCCCCGGGCGACGAAGTACAGCGCTTTGCTGGCCGGCGGATGCAGGGTCGCCTGCAACGAGGCCACGCCGGGCATCGCAATCGGCGTCGGCGGCAGGCCGCCGCGGGTATAGGTGTTGAAAGGGGTGTCCGTCTGCAGGTCGCGGCGGCGCAGATTGCCGTCGAAAGCCTCGCCGAGGCCGTAGATCACGGTCGGGTCGGTCTGCAGCGGCATGCCGATGCGCAAGCGGTTGATGAAGACCGAGGCCACCAGGCCGCGGTCGGCCGCCGCGCCGGTCTCCTTCTCGACGATGGAGGCCAGGATCAGGGCCTCGTCGAGGCTCTTCAGCGGCAGGCCGTCGGCGCGGCCGGCCCAGGCCGATTCCAACCGGCGGGCCATCGCCGCATGGGCGCGCTTGAGCACGGTCAGGTCGCTGACGCCGCGGCTGTAGGCATAGGTGTCGGGGAAGAAGCGGCCTTCGGCCGGCATGCCGGGCGCGCCCAGCGCCGCCATGATCTGGGCCTCGCTCATGCCGGCCGTCGCCGGTTTGAGCGCCGGCGCCTTGGCCAGCGCGGCGCGGAACTGGCGGAAGGTCCAGCCCTCGATCAGGCGCACGACCTCCAGCACCTCGTCGCCGCGCACCATCTTGTTCAGCAGATCGCGCGGCGTCGCGCCCTGGTGGATCTCATAGCTGCCGGCGCGGATCTGGCGCGCCTGGCCCGACCAGCGGAACCACTGATAGAGCAGCCGCGCATCGGTGGCGACGCCCGCCGCCACCCAGGCCTGGGCCACCTGCTGCGGTGTGCTGCCCGGCTCGACGGACAGCTCCACCGCCGGCTTGTCCAGCGCCAGCGGCTGGTCCAGCCACCACCAGGCCGCGCCGGCGCCCGCCCCGGCCAGACCCAGGGCCAGCAGCAGCAGGCTCAGCAGCCAGCCCACGGCGCCGAGACCGGCGGAGCGTTTTCTTCTGTTGCGATGGCGGGCCAAGACCTGAGCTTTCCGAAGGTGATGTGGGCGCTGATGATAATCGGGGCCATGAGCGAACCCACCCACACCACTTCCACCATCACCGGCGGCGCGCTGCGCCTGGCCGACTGGGGCCTGATGCGCGCCCAGGGCGAGGAAGCCGCCAAGTTTCTGCACGGCCAGCTGACCCAGGACATCGCGCTGCAGCCCCTCGATCAGGCCCGGCTGGCCGGCTACTGCTCGGCCAAGGGCCGGTTGCTGGCCACCTTGCTGGCCGTCAAGAACACCGGCGATGAGCTGCTGCTGGCCCTGCCGGCCGAGCTGCTGGCGCCGACCCTGAAGCGGCTCTCGATGTTTGTACTGCGGGCCAAGTGCAAGCTCAGCGATGCCAGCGCCGACTGGGCGCTGTGGGGCCTGGCCGGCCCGGCGGCCAGCGCCTGGCTGGGCGAGGCCGCGCCGGCCGAGGTCTGGGGCGTGGCCCGCATCGGCGCGGCCCTGGTCGTGAAACTGCCCGAGGCCGCCGGCGGAGCGGCCCGCTACGCGCTGCTGCAGCCGGCGCAGGACCCGGCCCCCGCCCTGCCCGCGCTGGCCGAGGCCGACTGGCAATGGCTGGAGGTGCAGGCCGGCTTGGCCTGGGTGCGCGGCGCGACGGTCGAGCAGTTCGTGCCGCAGATGCTCAATCTGGAGCTGCTGGGCGGGGTGAACTTCCAGAAGGGCTGCTATCCCGGCCAGGAGGTGGTGGCGCGCAGCCAGTACCGCGGCACGGTCAAGCGCCGCACCTTGATGTTTGCCGCCGAGGGCGCTGCCCAGGCGGTGATCGGCCAGGAGCTGTTCCACAGCGAAGACCCGGCCCAGCCGGCCGGCCTTGTGGCCGCTGCGGCGCGGCGCGAAGGCCAGACCCTGCTGCTGGCCGAGGTCAAGCTGGCGGCGCTGGAGGCCGGCAGCCTGCATCTGGGCAGCGCCGAAGGCCCGGCGCTGAGTCCGCGCGCGCTCCCTTATCCGGTGGGCGAGCCGCAGTGAGCAGCGCCGTCCAGGCCGAGCTCTATATCTATTACAAGCTCGGCCCGGCGCAGGCCGAGGCCGCACTGGCGGCCTTCGAGCAGGCCCGGGGCGAGGCGCCGGTGCGGCTGCTGCAGCGCCGCGATGACGATGCAGCCCTGCTGACCTGGATGGAGGTCTACGGCCCGGATGTGGCCCAGGCCCAGCTTGTGGAACAGCGTATCGCCGCCGTGATGGCGCCGTTCGCTGTCGGGGCCCGGCACCGCGAGGTCTTTGCGGCACTGAGCCTGGCGGCCAGCCCGGCGAAGTAAGAAACAGTCAGTCAAAGCGGCTGTTTTTGGGGCGATCAGCGCCCGCCCAGGCCCTCTAGCATGCGGACGATGGAAAGATCGCGGCCATGCGCCGGTACCACCAGCAGCCCAGTTCCCCGGCCATTGCGCCCGGCGGATCTGCCGTCACGCTCAAGTTTGCCGGTGCCTGTCCGAAATCCGACCATAGGCCATCGTAGGTAGATCACCTGCAAGGCGTTCGCAAGCGACTCGCGTCCCGGCAAGGGCTGCGAGCCGGAACGCCGTCGCAGCCCTGATCGACTCGCGTGCTGCCGGAATTTCTGCCCTGCGCAAGCCATCGTGATGCGTGGGGCCCAACTTACACGCTCCTGGAGCTGACCATGGCCTCTCTCATCGAGAACCTCAGTACTGCGCAAATTGCCGCCCTGTCCACCAGCACCCTGTCAAAGCTGGGGAGCGCCGATTGGGCGGCGTTCAGTACCGAACAGATCCAGGCGCTGACCACCAGCCAGTTCAACTACCTGACCACCAACGCGGTGGCCCAGCTGTCGACCGCCCAGTTCGCGGTGATACAGACCGAAGACCTGCGCATGCTCAGCACGCAGGCGGTCAAGGTCATCAGCAGCGCCCAGATCGACGCGATGGGCTCCGAGCAGTTCGGTGCGCTGAAGACCCAGCAAGTCAGCGCCTTCTCGACGGCCCAGCTCGGCAGCTTCGGCAGCGATGACATCAGCGCGCTGGCCAGCGAGCAGATCCGCGCACTGACCAGCAACCAGGTCTCCAATTTGTCGACCCACCAGGTCGCCAACCTGACCAGCGAGGACTTGCAGGCCCTGAAGACCGAGCAGGTGCGCGCGCTGAACTCGGCCCAGGTCGGCGGCCTGAGCAGCGAAAACATCGTCGCCTTGCAAAGCCAGCAGGTCGCGGCGCTGGGCTCGACCCAGGTCGGCGGCCTCGGTACGGCGCAGCTGGCCGCGATGGAATCGGCCGATCTGCGAGCGCTGGGCACGGCCGCCCTGCGGGCGCTGAGCACGGCTCAGCTTGACAGTCTGGGCTCCGACCAGATCGCGGCACTGGCCACCCAGCAGGTGGCCGCCTTGACGACCACTCAGCTGGCCAACCTCAGCAGCGAAGACCTGGCCGCCTTCAGCAGCGAGCAGGTCCGCGCCCTGAGCACCGGCCAGATCGCCGGTCTGGGCAGCGCTCAGCTCGCCAACCTGACCAGCGAGGACTTGCAGGCCTTCAAGACCGAGCAGGTGCGCGCGCTGGGTTCGGCCCAGCTGGGCGCGTTGAGCACCGAAAACATCGTGGCGCTGCAGACCCAGCAGGTCGCGGCCCTGGGTTCGGCCCAGGTCGGCGGCTTGGAGACGGAACAACTGGCCGCGATTGAATCGGCCGATCTGCGCGCCATCAGCACCGCCGCGCTGCGCGCCTTCTCCAGCGCCCAGCTCGACAGCCTGGCCTCCGAACAGATTGCCGGCCTGGCCACCCAGCAGGTGGCCGGGCTGTCCACCTCGCAGCTGGCCAATCTGGCCAGCGAGGACTTGAGCGCGCTGGGCAGTGAACAGCTGCGTGCGCTGAGCACCGGCCAGATCGCCGGCCTGAGCACCGGCCAGCTGGCCAACTTTGCCAGCGATGACTTGCAGGCCCTGAAGACCGAGCAGGTGCGTGCGCTGGGCTCGGCCCAGCTGGGTGCGCTGAGCACCGAGAACATCGCTGCGCTGCAAAGCCAGCAGGTCGCGGCCCTGGGCTCGGCCCAGGTCGGCGGTCTGGAAACCGAGCAACTGGCCGCGATGGAGTCGGCCGATCTGCGCGCGCTGAACACCGCCGCACTGCGCGCGCTGTCCACCGCCCAGCTTGACAGCCTCGCTTCCGAGCAGATCGCGGCGCTGGCCACCGGCCAGGTCGCCGCCTTGTCGACCGGCCAGCTGGCCGCGATGAGCAGCGAGGACCTCGCCGCGCTGGGCAGCGATCAGGTGCGCGCCTTGGGCACCGGCCAGATTGCCGGGCTCACGACGGCCCAGCTGGCCACGATCACCAGCGAGGATCTGCAGGCGCTGAAGACCGAACAGATCCGCGCGCTGGGCTCGGCCCAGCTGGGTGCGCTGTCCAGCGAGAACATCGTCGCGCTGCAAAGCCAGCAGGTCGCAGCGCTGGGCTCGGCCCAGGTCGGCGGTCTTGAGACCGATCAACTGGCGGCTATGGAGTCGGCCGACCTGCGCGCGCTGAACACGGCCGCCTTGCGCGCCCTGTCCACCGCCCAGATCGACGGCCTGGGCACGGAGCAGCTGGCGGGCCTGGCAACGGGCCAGGTCGCCGCGCTGTCCACCCAGCAGCTGGCCAACCTCAGCAGCGAGGATCTCGCCGCTTTGACCAGCGACCAGATTCGCGCCCTGGGCACCGGCCAGATCGCCGGTCTGAGCACGGCCCAGCTGGCAAATATCACCAGCGAAGACCTGCAGGCGCTGAAGACCGATCAGATTCGCGCCCTGGGTTCGGCCCAGCTGGGCGCGCTGTCCACCGAGAACATCGAAGATCTGCAAACCCAGCAGGTCGCGGCACTGAGCTCGTCCCAGGTCGCCGGTCTGAGCACCGACCAGTTGGTGGCCATGGAGTCGGATGATCTGCGCGCGCTGAGCACCGCCGCCTTGCGCGCCCTCTCCACCGCCCAGCTCGACGCCCTGGGCACGGACCAGATCGCCGCACTGAGCTCGGCCCAGATCGCCGCGCTGAGCTCCGCACCGCAGCTGGGCAACCTCAGCAGCGAAGACCTGAGCGCGCTGACCAGCGACCAGATCCGCGCCCTGAGCACCAGCCAGATCGCCGGGCTCACGACGGCCCAGGTCTCGACCCTGGCCAGCGATGATCTGCAGGCCCTGAAGACCGAGCAGATCCGCGCCCTGGGCTCGGCCCAGCTCGGCGCCCTGGCCTCGGAGAACATCGTTGCGCTGCAAAGCCAGCAAGTCGCAGCCCTGGGTTCCGCCCAGGTTGGTGGCTTGGAGACTGATCAGCTGGCGGCTATGGAATCGGCCGATCTGCGCGCGATGAACACGGCCGCACTGCGCGCCCTGTCGACCGCGCAGATCGATGGCCTGAGCACCGATCAGTTGGCCGGTCTGGCAACAGCACAGGTAGCCGCCCTGTCCACCACCCAACTGGCCAATCTGAGCAGCGACGACTTCGCCGCCTTCACCAGCGACCAGGTTCGCGCACTGAGCACCGGCCAGATCGGTGGGCTCACGACGGCCCAGGTCTCCACCATTGCCAGCGACGATCTGCAGGCCTTCAAGACCGAGCAGATCCGCGCCCTGGGCTCGGCCCAGCTCGGTGCGCTGTCCACAGAAAGCATCGTCGCGCTGCAGACCCAGCAAGTGGCGGCCCTGGGCTCGGCCCAGGTCGGCGGTCTGGAAACCGACCAGCTCGCGGCGATGGAGTCGGCCGACCTGCGTGCGATGAACACGGCTGCCTTGCGTGCCCTGTCCACCGCCCAGCTCGACAGCCTGGCGTCCGAGCAGATCGGTGCGCTGGCCACGGCCCAGGTCGCCGCGCTGTCGACCGTCCAGCTGGCCAATATGAGCAGCGAAGATCTGGCGGCACTCACCAGTGACCAGATGCGTGCCTTGAGCACCGGCCAGATCGGCGGGCTCACGACGGGCCAGATGGCCAATATCACCAGCGAGGATCTGCAGGCCTTCAAGACCGAGCAGATCCGCGCCCTGGGCTCGGCCCAGCTCGGCGCCCTCGCCTCGGAGAACATCGTTGCGCTGCAAAGCCAGCAAGTGGCGGCCCTGGGCTCGGCCCAGGTCGGCGGTCTGGAGACCGACCAGCTGGCCGCGATGGAATCGGCCGACCTGCGGGCGATGAACACGGCCGCCTTGCGCGCCCTGAGCACCGCCCAGATCGACGGCCTGAGCACTGATCAGCTGGCCGGCCTGGCCACGGCCCAAGTGGCCGCCCTGTCCACCACCCAGCTGGCCAATCTGAGCAGCGAGGATCTCGCCGCGCTGACCAGCGATCAGGTCCGCGCGCTGACCACCGGTCAGCTCGGTGGTCTGAGTACGGCTCAGCTGGCCAATATCACCAGCGAGGATCTGCAGGCGCTGAAGACCGAGCAGATACGCGCGCTGGGCTCGGCCCAGCTCGGCGCCCTGAGCACGGAGAATATTGCTGCGCTGCAGACCCAGCAGGTCGCTGCCCTGGGCTCGGCCCAGGTCGCTGGCTTGGAGACGGAGCAACTGGCCGCCATGGAATCGGCCGACCTGCGCGCGATGAACACGGCCGCCTTGCGTGCGCTGTCCACTGCCCAGATCGACGGACTCAGTTCGGAGCAGATCGCCGCGCTGTCCACCCAGCAGATCGCCGCACTGAGCTCGGCGCCGCAGCTGGGCAACCTCAGCAGCGATGATCTGAGCGCGCTGACCAGCGACCAGATCCGTGCGCTGAGCACCGCTCAAATCGCCGGGCTCACGACGGGCCAGATGGCCACGATCACCAGCGAAGATCTGCAGGCCTTCAAGACCGAGCAGATCCGCGCGCTGGGCTCGGCCCAGCTGGGTGCGCTGAGCAGCGAGAACATCGTCGCGCTGCAAACCCAGCAAGTCGCGGCCTTGGGCTCGGCCCAGGTCGGCGGCCTTGAAACCGATCAACTGGCGGCCATGGAGTCGGCCGACCTGCGTGCGATGAACACGGCCGCCTTGCGCGCCCTGAGCACCGCGCAGATCGACGGCCTGAGCACGGACCAACTGGCCGGCCTGGCCACCGTGCAGGTTGCGTCCCTGTCCACCACCCAACTGGCCAATCTGAGCAGCGATGACTTCGCCGCCTTCACCAGCGACCAGGTCCGCGCGCTGACCACGGCCCAGATCGGTGGCCTGAGCACCGCCCAGGTCTCCACCATCGCCAGCGATGATCTGCAAGCCTTCAAGACCGAGCAGATCCGCGCCCTGGGCTCGGCCCAGCTCGGTGCGCTGAGCACAGAAAGCATCGTCGCGCTGCAGACCCAGCAGGTCGCGGCCCTGGGCTCGGCCCAGGTCGGCGGGCTTGAAACCGACCAGCTCGCGGCGATGGAGTCGGCCGACCTGCGCGCGATGAACACGGCCGCCTTGCGCGCCCTGTCCACCGCCCAGCTCGACAGCCTGGCTTCCGAGCAGATCGGTGCGCTGGCCACGGCCCAGGTCGCTGCGCTGTCGACCACCCAGCTGGCCAATATGAGCAGCGAGGACCTCGCGGCGCTGACCAACGATCAGGTGCGTGCGCTGAGCACCGGTCAGATCGGTGGCCTGAGCACCGGCCAGATGGCCAATCTGACCAGCGAAGACCTGCAGGCGCTGAAGACCGAGCAGGTCCGCGCCCTGGGCTCGGCCCAGTTGGGCGCCCTCTCCTCGGAGAACATCGTTGCCTTGCAAAGCCAGCAGGTCGCGGCTCTGGGCTCGGCCCAGGTCGGCGGCCTGGAAACCGATCAACTGGCCGCGATGGAATCGGCCGATCTGCGGGCAATGAACACGGCCGCGCTGCGCGCCCTGTCGACCGCGCAGATTGATGGCCTGAGCACGGACCAGCTGGCCGGCCTGGCCACCGTGCAGGTTGCGTCCCTGTCCACCACCCAGCTGGCCAATCTGAGCAGCGATGACTTTGCCGCCTTCACCAGCGACCAGGTCCGCGCACTGACCACGGCCCAGATCGGCGGCCTGAGCACCGCCCAGGTCTCCACCATCGCCAGCGATGATCTGCAAGCCTTCAAGACCGAGCAGATCCGCGCCCTGGGCTCGGCCCAGCTGGGCGCGCTGAGCACCGAGAGCATCGTTGCGCTGCAGACCCAACAGGTCGCGGCCCTGGGCTCGGCCCAGGTCGGCGGTCTGGAAACCGACCAGCTCGCGGCCATGGAGTCTGCCGACCTGCGCGCGATGAACACGGCCGCCTTGCGCGCCCTGTCCACCGCCCAGCTCGACAGCCTGGCTTCCGAGCAGATCGGTGCACTGGCCACGGCCCAGGTCGCTGCGCTGTCGACCACCCAGCTGGCCAATATGAGCAGCGAGGACCTCGCGGCGCTGACCAGCGACCAGGTGCGTGCGCTGAGCACCGGCCAGATCGGTGGTCTGAGCACCGGCCAGATGGCCAATCTGACCAGCGAAGACCTGCAAGCGCTGAAGACCGAACAGGTCCGCGCGCTGGGCTCGGCCCAGCTCGGTGCGCTGAGCAGCGAGAACATCGTCGCCTTGCAAAGCCAGCAGGTTGGGGCCCTGGGTTCCGCCCAGGTCGGAGGTCTGGAGACCGATCAACTGGCGGCCATGGAGTCGGCCGACCTGCGGGCGATGAACACGGCCGCCTTGCGCGCCCTGTCGACCGCGCAGATTGATGGCCTGAGCACCGATCAGTTGGCCGGTCTGGCAACAGCACAGGTAGCCGCCCTGTCCACCACCCAGCTGGCCAATCTGAGCAGCGATGACTTTGCCGCCTTCACCAGCGACCAGGTTCGCGCACTGACCACGGCACAGATCGGCGGCCTGAGCACCGCCCAGGTCTCCACCATCGCCAGCGATGATCTGCAGGCCTTCAAGACCGAGCAGATCCGCGCTCTGGGCTCGGCCCAGCTCGGTGCGCTGTCCACAGAAAGCATCGTCGCGCTGCAGACCCAGCAAGTCGCGGCCCTGGGCTCGGCCCAGGTCGGCGGTCTGGAAACCGACCAGCTCGCGGCGATGGAGTCTGCCGACCTGCGCGCGATGAACACGGCCGCCTTGCGCGCCCTGTCCACCGCCCAGCTCGACAGCCTGGCTTCCGAGCAGATCGGTGCACTGGCCACGGCCCAGGTCGCTGCGCTGTCGACCACCCAGCTGGCCAATATGAGCAGCGAGGATCTGGCGGCACTGACCAGCGACCAGGTGCGCGCCTTGGGTACCGGCCAGATTGCCGGGCTCTCGACGGCTCAGCTGGCCAAGATCACCAGCGAGGACTTGCAAGCGCTGAAGACCGAGCAGATCCGCGCGCTGGGCTCGGCCCAGTTGGGTGCGCTGAGCAGCGAGAACATCGTTGCCTTGCAAAGCCAGCAGGTCGCGGCCCTGGGTTCCGCCCAGGTCGGCGGTCTGGAGACCGATCAATTGGCGGCCATGGAGTCGGCCGACCTGCGAGCGATGAACACGGCCGCGCTGCGGGCGCTGAGCACCGCCCAGCTCGACAGCCTGGCCTCCGAGCAGATCGGCGCACTGGCTACCGGTCAGGTGGCGGCCTTGTCGACCACTCAACTGAGCAGCATGAGCAGCGAGGACCTGGCCGCGCTGAGCAGCGACCAGCTGCGCGCACTGAGCACCGGTCAGATCGTCAGCCTGAGCACGGCCCAGCTGGCCAACATCACCAGCGAGGACCTGCAAGCGCTGAAGACCGAACAGATCCGCGCGCTGAGCTCGGCTCAGCTGGCGGCCCTGTCGACCGAGAACATCGAGGATCTGCAGACCCAGCAGGTCGCAGCCCTGGGCTCGGCCCAGGTCGCCGGCCTGAACACCGACCAGTTGCTGGCGATGGAGTCCGAAGACCTGCGTGCACTGTCGACCGCCGCCGTCCGTGCGCTGTCGACCGCACAGCTCGACAGCCTGGGCTCGGCAGAGATCTCGGTGCTGCAGACCGCACAGGTGGCCGCGCTGTCCACCACCCAACTGGCCAATCTGAGCAGCGAGGACCTGGCCGGACTGAGCAGTGACCAGGTGCGTTCGCTGAGCACCGGCCAGCTCGGCGGGCTCACCACCGCCCAGATGGCCACGCTGACCAGTGAGGATCTGCAGGCCCTGAAGACCGAACAGGTGCGGGCGCTGAGCTCGGCCCAGATCGGCGCGCTCTCGACCGAGAACATCGAGGCCTTGCTGACCCAGCAGGTCGCCGCCCTGAGCTCGGGCCAGATCGCCGGCATGGGCACGGCCCAGATCGAGGCGATGCAGACGGCCGATGTGTCGTCCATCACCTCGGCGGCGCTGCGCGGCCTGACGACGGCGCAGTTCGAGGCCTTCAGCTCGGCCCAGATCGGTGCACTGACCGGCGCCCAGATCGCCGGCCTGGGCACGGCCCAGATCAGCGGTCTGACCACCGAGGACCTGAACGCCTTCCGCACCGACCAGTTCGCCGGCCTCTCGTCGGTGCAGCTGGCCAGCCTGTCGACCTTGCAGGTCTCGTCGCTGGAAACTGCGGATCTGCAGGCCATCAGCTCGGCCAGCATCCGGGCGCTGACCACCGGCCAGCTGTCGGTGCTGAGCTCCGAGCAGATCGTCGCGCTGAGCAGCAACCAGATCGGTGCGCTAAGCTCGGCCCAGGCATCGGGCCTGACCACGCAGCAAATCGTCGCGATCGAGACCGCCGACATCGGCGCCCTCGGTACGGCCACCCTGCGTGCGCTCGCCACCGACCGGATCGAGGCGCTGAGCTCCGAGCAGGTCGCGGCACTGAGCGTGGCCCAGGCGAGCGCGCTGAGCTCGGCCCAGATCAACACCCTGGCGACCGAGGATCTGAACGCGCTGGGCACCCAGCACTTCGCAGCGCTGACCTCGGTGCAGATCCAGGGCCTGGCCACCGCGCAAGTCCTGGCGCTTGAATCGCAGGATCTGCGTGCGATCAATATCTTCAGCCTGCGAGCCCTCAGCACCGAGCAGCTCGGCGCGCTGAGCACCGAGCAGATGACTCAGCTGAGCAATCTGCAGCTCGGCGCACTGAGCACGGCCCAGGTCGCCTCGCTGGCCACCGAGGATGTGGCAGCGCTGAGCAGCAGCCAGGTCACGGCGCTGACCTCGTCGCAGCTCGGCGCCATGGGCACCCACCAGATTGCGGCGCTGGACAGCGAAGACATCGCGGCCATCAGCACGGCCAATCTGCGTGCCCTGGACTCGGCGGACTTCAACGCGCTGAGCAGCGGCCAGATCGAAGCCTTGGGCAGTGCACAGTGGGCGGCCATCAGCAGCGCCCAGGTCCAGGGCATCGAGACGGCGGATCTGCAGGCGATCGCGACCGAAGAGCTGCGTGCTCTGAGCACGGCGGCCCTGCGCAGCCTGTCGACCGAGCATATCGAGGCCCTGAGCACCGAGCAGGTCGCCGCGCTGAGCACCCAGCAGGTCGCGGGTCTGAGCACGATACAGGTCACCGCGCTGGAAACGGCCGACATCGTTGCGATGAGCACCGCCCAGGTCGCCAGCCTGAGCTCCGTGCAGGTCGGGGCACTGGAGACCGAGCACATCCGTGCCCTGGCCACCGAGGACATCACGGCACTGAGCACCGGCCAGATTGACGGGCTGAGCACCGCGCAGATCGTGTCCTTCGCCACCGAGCAGATCCAGGGCTTCGAAACCCGGGATCTGGCCAGCATGACCATGGATCAGGTCTCGGCCTTCACCTCCGAGCAGATGAGCGCGATGGACTCCGGTCAGATCGATGCGCTGTTCCTGGCCACCCCCATCGTGCTGGATCTGGACGGCAACGGTGTCCAGACCCTGGCGGCCAGCGAGGGCGTCAGCTTCGACATGAACGGCACGGGCAATGCCCAGCGCTGGGGTTGGGCGGGCAAGCAGGACGGTCTGCTGGCGATGGACCGGAATGGTGACGGCCAGATCAATGACGGCAGCGAGCTGTTCGGCACCGGCACCACCTTGAGCAGCGGTCAGCGCGCGGGCAACGGCTTCGCGGCGATGCTGGATCTCGACAGCAATGGCGACCACAAGCTGGATGCCAACGATGCCGAGTTCTACAAGCTCAAGGTCTGGGTGGACGGCAATAGCGACGGCAAGACCGATGTCAACGAGCTGCGCGGCCTGGTCGATATGGGCATCGGCTCGCTGGATCTGAAGGCCAGCACCGGCACCGAGATCGACAACGGCAATCTGCTGGGTCTGGTGTCCAGCTACACCACCACCGATGGCGCCAACCACGCGATGGCCGATGTCTGGTTCGCCAAGGATCAGCCGCCTCAGCTCAGCGACCTGCTGGCCCAGCCCGAGGCCAATCTGCTGGGCGCCCTGCCGAGCGCTGTGGTGACGCCGCCTCAGACCAGCGGTCCGGATGCCGCGCTGCTGAGGCTCAAGCCCAGCGATGAGGACGACCTGAACCGCCTGCCGCCGCTGATCTAGAAGGCCAGGCGCCCCCCAAGGGCCCGGATGCCGACCCAGGCATCCGGGCCTTTTTCAATGGTGGGCTGGCTGCGGACGCAAAAAAACCCGCGGCGCGGCGGGTTGGGTCGGGATGGGGTGTCCGGCCTAGGCCGGGTGCTTGTCGAAGAAGCGCTGGATCACCGTGCGGATATCGCGCCGGCGCATCAGCTCATAGCCCTGCAGCGCATAACGCTCGCGCGCCGCGTCATCGGCCACCAGGGCCTCGCAGGCGGCCTGCAGCTGCTCGGTCTTGACGAACTGCAGCGCGCCGTCCTGGCGCAGATCGTCCTCGATCTCCAGTTCCTCGCTGTAGTCGCAGACCACTGCCTTGCGATTGGCCAGCAGATAGGAGACGCGCACGATCTCGAAGATAGTGCCGCGCGAAAAGTTCACCACCACCTTGGCGCGGGCGATGAACTCGTCGCGCTGCTTGCCCCAGACATTGCACAAGGTCATCACCGACAGCCCGCTCAAGTCGCGGCGCAGGCCAGACACCTTGTGCAGCGCCTCCATGCGGTCGGCGGTGATATTGCCGTAGTACAGCACGTCGATGTCCTGGGCCACGCCCTGCGGCACCTTCTCCAGGTTCGGCGCATAGGCGGTCAGCGCGTGGTAGGCCGGGAAGCGCGGATTGATCGCATTCCAGCTCGCGACATTGCTCTGGCTGTAGTCCCAGATCTGAAAACGGTCGGCCACATACTGGGCACCGGTGCCGCGCAGATCCTTGTCCGCATAGCGCTCCATATTGAAGAAGATGGTGCCGCTCGGAAAGCTGTCGATCAGGCCCAGCTGCAGCGGGATCTGAAAGCCGAACACGATGTTCAGCGCCTCGGGATCGAAGTGGTTGATTCGGCGCTGCACCTCGTGGCCCAGCGCGGCAAAACCCCAGTGGTAGGACTCCACCACCTCGTTATAGGCGTCGAGAATGCCCACCTTGGGGTGGAAGGGGTTGTACTGGACCAGGCAGATCTTCATGGGGTTCTCAATCAGGCAGCAAGTCCATCGGGTGGGCCCGCACCAGATAACGCTCGGCACTCTCCACCAGCACCAGACGGGCGCCGACGCTCTTGCAGTAGCGAAAATCGATCATCGTGTTCCAGACAAAGTGCACCTGGCCGAAGAAGCTCGCCAGCAGGTCCGAGAAACCGATGTCGAAGGCATAGCTGTCGCCGAAGATCACGACCGCTTCCTGATAGGGCGCGGCCGGGTTCTGCAGCACGTAATGGTTGCCGACATGGGCGCCGGTGGTGGCCATCAGGCGGTTGTCATAGACCGGCGGTGCGCGCCGGGCGATGCTCAGCACGCTCTCGTAGCAGGGCTCGGCCGTGTACTTCAGCAGCAGATCATGGCGCCACCAGCTGCGCATCAGCGGCAGCAGCCGGACATCGAAATGCCGCTCGGGCCAGACCGTGGCCATCAGCGCGGCAAAGCCGAACCAGGCGCCGCTGAGGGCCCAATGGCTGTTGCCGCGAAACACCAGCTCCGCCCGCCAGGATTCGGCACGCAGCCGCTCCAGCGGATAGACCAGGGCGCCGGCCGGCATGGCCTGCAGCAGCTGCTGCACCGGCCGCTCGCCGCGCACCTGGGCCGAGCCGGCGGGCCAGCGGGCCTCGGGGATGATGGACTGCTTCTCGGGGACGACCAGATGGGCGAAGCGCGCGCCTATGGCCGCGCTGGCCGCGAGCCGGCGCTCGAACACCTGGCGCCATTCGGCCAGGCCGGCCTCGCTCAGGCGCAGCTCGCCCAGGTATTGCTGCTCCCAGCTGTTATTGCCATTGGCGATGAACTGCCAGCCATCGACTCCGGTGATCGCCACCTGGTCGGTCGACAGCGCGCCAAAGGGCCGGTCATACAGAGCGGCCAGGCGTTGGTGATTGGCCTCGGCCAGCGCGCGCTCGGCGGCCAGGAACTCGGACAAGCGCTCTTCTTCGCTCATCATCCGAGGGCCTCAGGCCACCAGCGGCAGCGCACGCCGCGCCGCCGCACCGCTATAGACCTGCCACAGCGCCAGGAACTCCGCCTCGGCCCCGGGCTCGCCACGGCCCAGCGCCGGCAGCACCGCGCCGAGCGCGGCCAGATCCTCCTGGGCGCCATAGCGATGCGCAATCAGCGGGGCCAGGCCGGCGATGTTCTGGGCCGCCGCCTCGGCGCTCAAGAGGCCCAGGCGGCGCCCGGACAGGGTCAGCGCCAGATAGGCCAGATGGGCCAGCTTCAGCGGCCGCCCCATCGGGTTGGCCGAGTGCTGCGCCGCGCTGGTGCGGAAGAAGCCCAGATGCTCATTAATAAAGGCCAGCGGCTTGTCCACGCTGGCCTTCAGAAAGGCGCCCAGATCCTCCAGGCCGGTGAAGCAGATGCCATCCAGGCTGGGATCGTCCAGCGGCTCGGCCATCGCGGCGCGGAAGGTCGCGTTCGAGAACTCGCCCAGCCAGTTGCCGCTGCGCCCGGCCGTGTGCTGGAACAGCAGTTCGGCACGCAGCTCCAGCAGGCGCTGCGGAAAGCTGGCCACCGCCTCGGGCACCGGCAGATCGCGGATCGGCTGGCCGCTCTCGGTGGCGGTCCAGCGCCGGCTTACCGCGACATTGACCTGGCCGCTGCTATGGGCCAGCAGATGGCGCTCGTAGAAGCTCGGATAGGGAATGTCATCGTCCAGCAGCAGATGGAACAGCTCGGTGGGGCGCTGGCGGAACAGCCACAGCAGGTGGCGGAAGTTGTCGTAGGCGCCGCTGCGCGGCCCGGCGACGACCTCGATGGCCAGATCGGCCACCAGGCTTTTCAGCGGCTCGGCGCTCAACGCCGCGACAAAAGCCTGGTCGGGGCTGTCGTCGGAGATGATGACACGGGCCGGTTTGACGGTCTGGTGGCGCAGCGCGGTCAGCAGCTCGATCAGGTATTTGGGCTTGTAGGCCGGCACCAGGGTGGTGATCTGCATGGCGGCTCAGCCCAGCACGGCGCGGATCACGGCGGCCACGCGACCGACCTCCTCGGCCGTCATATAGGGCGCGATCGGCAGGCTCAGCACCTCGTGCTGCAGGCGCTCGGCAATCGGCAGCGCCGGCCAGGCCTGGTCGGCATAGGCCTGCTGCTGGTGGCAGGCGGTCGGGTAGTGCACCAGATGGCCGATCTGCGCGGCCGTCAGCGCCGCCTGCAGCGCGGCGCGGCGCGGCGTGGCCACCACCATCAGATGCCAGACCGGCTCAGCGCCGTCCGCCACCTGGGGCAGTTGCAGTGGCAAGCCGTCCAGCGCCTGCAGATACAGGGCCGCGACGCGGCGGCGCGCGGCGTTTTCTTCGTCCAGCGCCGGCAGCTTGGCGCGCAGCACCGCCGCCTGGATCTCGTCGAGCCGCGAGTTGACGCCGGCCATCTCATGCTTGTATTTGATGCTGGAGCCGTAGTTGCGCAGCATGCGCAGCTTGGCTGCCAGCGCCTCGTCATCGGTGGTGATCGCGCCGCCATCGCCCAGCGCACCGAGGTTCTTGCCCGGGTAGAAGCTGAAGCCGGCCGCATCACCGAGGCTGCCGGTGCGGCGGCCTCGATAGCGCGCGCCATGGGCCTGGGCCGCGTCCTCGATGACCTTGAGCCCGTGCTCGGCGGCGATCGCCATGATGGTGTCCATCTCGGCCGGCTGGCCGTAGAGATGGACCGGCATGATGACGCGGGTGCGCGGCGTGATCGCGGCCTTGATCAGGCGCGGGTCCAGATTGTGGGTGCGGGGATCGGGCTCGACCGGCACCGGCCGCGCCCCCGCCTGGCTGACCGCCAGCCAGGTAGCGATAAAGGTGTTGGACGGCACGATCACCTCGTCGCCCGGGCCGATGCCATAGGCGCGCAGCAGCAGCTGCAGCGCGTCCAGCCCATCGGCGACACCGATGCAGTGCTTGGCCTCGCAGTAGTCGGCGAACTCGCGCTCGAAGGCCGCGACCTCCTCGCCCAGCACATACCAGCCCGAGTTCAGCACCCGGTCGATGCCGGCGCGTATGCCCGGCTCGTGAGCCGCGTTGATGCGCTTGAGATCGAGAAAAGGAATCGACCCCGCCATCACTTGCTCCAGCGCGCGCGCATGAACTCGGCGTAGTCGCGGTAGTAGTCGTCCTCGCTGTACTTGTTCGAGGCCAGCACCATGCAGACCGCGCCCGAGGAGAAGTTGTCCAGCTCGCGCCAGATCATCGGGCAGACATAGAGGCCGTTGTAGGAGCGGTTCAGATGGACGCGCTTCTTCTCCTTGCCGTCGTCCAGCACCACATCGAAGCTGCCCGACATCGCGACGATGAACTGGTGCAGCTCCTTGTGCGCATGGCCGCCGCGCTCGGAGCCGCCGGGCACGTCATAAAGGTAGTAGACCCGCTGGATATCGAAGGGCACATGGTCCCCGCCTTCGATAAAGGTCAGGTTCCCGCGCGGATCATGGATCTTGGGCAGATCCAGCATCTGGCAGCGATCAATCGACATGTTTTGCGTCCCTTGGTGCGTTGGCGCCGATTGTGGCCCGGGACGCGGCCACGCCGCCTCGGAAAAAGCCCGCTTCAGCGCCGCATCTTCTTGAAACGCGCCGAGTAGATCTCGCGGTCCAGCAGCTCCACCTTGGCCGGCACCTTGAAGGCCGCCAGCTTCGCCAGGCAGGCCTTGCGCACGCGCAGGCGCAGCACGTCGGCCGCCTCGGCCGCGTGCACCACCACCTTGGCAACGACGATCTGGCCCAGCAGCGCATGCTTCTCGCCAAGCACCACCACATCATCGATATTCGGCAGGGCCAGGATCACATCCTCGACCTCGGCCGGATAGACTTTCTGGCCGCCGACATTGATCAGGTCGGTGACACGGCCGAGGATGCGGAAATAGTCGCCGTCGACCTCGACCCGGTCCTGGGTGTTGAACCAGCCTTGCTCGTCAAAACCCGAGGGCGCGTTCAGATAGCCGACCATGCGGTAGTTGGAGCGTATCCACAGAATGCCCTCGCGCACCTGGGTCTCGAAGCCGGCACCGCCGATGCGCACCCACAAGGAACCATCGGGCCGCGACTGCGAGCGCAGCACGCCGACCTCGGACAGGCCGTAAGTCTGCTGCAGCTCGACGCCGGGGAAGCGGGCGCGGATGCGGTCCAGCGTGGCCTGCGGCATCGTCTCGGTGCCGTAGGTGATGCGCTTGAGCGAGCTCAGGTCGTAGCGCTGGGCCAGGTCGGTGGCGGCCAGCAGGGTCAGAAAGGACGGCGTGGTCGGCAGCAGCTCGACCTTGTGGCGCTGGATGGCTTCGCAAATCGTCGCGATCGCGCGGTTCTCGGCCGTCACCACGGTGCCCAGGCTGGCGGTAATGGCCAGAATCGTGTTGATGCCGCCGAAATGGTCCAGCATCAGAAAAGGGATGGCAACCACCGGCGCGCGCGCCGTGCGGAACTTGTCCATCACCCGCTCGAAGTCATGCAGCATGCCTTTGGGCTTGCCGGTCGAGCCCGAGGAAAACAGCACCAGGCCGGGCTTGCCGCTGGCGCGGAACTCGTCGAGCATCGCGTTGGCCACCGGCACCGCATGGGCTTTCAGGGTCCAGCTCAGGCCATCGGGCGCGAACTCGATGGCGTGGTCGCAGCCGCTGATCGCCAGCGCCTCGCCCTCCTCGATCACCGAGCCCCGCGTCATCGGCACGACGATGGCGCGCAGCGAGGCCAGCGCCAGAATCATGCAGAACACATCGGGCGCGTAATCGGCCAGCACCACGACGGTGTGACCGGGGGCGACACCGCGCGCGGTCAACTCGGCGGCAAAGCCGCTGATCTTGCTCGACACCTGGCCATAGCCGGTGGGGCGATCCTGGTGGACAAAGGCCGGCAGCGCCGGATCGGCCTGGGCGAAACGTTCGAGCAGCCAGTCCATCGCCGGGCTCGCTCAGGCCGCCAGCTGCTCTTGCAGCACCAGCGCGATCAGCGCATAGGAGGTGGCATTGGCGGCATCCTCGTCGGGAATGGCCACGCCAAAGCTCTCCTCCAGCGCCAGCACCAGATTCATCTGCTTCAGCGAATCCCAGCCCGGCACATTGTCCATGCTGGAAGCCTCGTCGAGGCTGGCGGCATCGACCTCCAGCACCGTGGCCATCACCTGTTTCAGCAACGCGTGATCAAGCTTGCTCGTCGTCATCTTCTTGCAACTCCACCCAGGCGCTCTCGGCCAGCACAAGGCCCTCGAGCGCGGATTCATAGGCACGGGCGCCCTCGCCCATCTCGTCAATCATCTCGTCCGTCATGTCGACCCGGTGCAAACCGAGCCGATCAAAGAAGTCTGCCACCTGGGCGTTCTTCGCGGTGGGCAGATAAGACGCCCTGAGCAGGCGCTTACCGCGCGCCAGCGCATCGGCGACGACGGCCCGCCAGACGGCGAACTCGACGCCCCGGCCTATCACCCGGCAGCTCATCAGAAAGCTGTGCACCGCCACCGCATCCTCGCCCTGATCCTCACAGATCAGCACCCCGGTCAGCCCATGATCGGCCAGCCGGTCGCTGACCGAGAAGGAATAGACGCAGGCGGCCGGGCTGCGCGCCATCAGCGCCGCCACATCGCCGGCCTGCAGCCGCCGCGTCGTCAGGTTGAACTGGTTGGACTTGGCCATCAGCTCGGCGATGCGCGGCACTTGCGCGCTCGCATTGCGCTGCAGCCGCACTTTCAGGCCCAGCGAGCACAGATAGTCTTGCTGGCTGGCAAAGCCGGCCCGCGCCTCGGCGGCCTGGGCCAGGGCCTTGTACTGGCCGGTCTTGTGGCGGCTCTCGGCACTGACGCCGCCGGCCGTGAACAGCGGCGCGATCTGGTCGCGCAGCATCGCCGGATAGTCCTGCAAGGCCTTGACGGGCACCTGGAACACCCGCACCTGGGGCAGCTGCTCGCGCACCGCCTCGATCTCGAAGGCCGAGTCGTCGACAAAGACAAAGCTCTCCAGCCCCAGATTCAGCTCACGCGCCAGCGCACGCAGATTGCTGGGCTTGTCATCCCAGTTGACCTTCTTGGCCACCAGCTGCGCGTCACCCAGCACCATGTCCGGGTGCCGGGCCAGCACCTCGTCGACATCGGCCGCATTGTTCTTGCTGGCCAGGCACAGCAGCACACCCTGGGCCTCCAGCGCGCGCAGCTGCTGCTGCACGGTCCAGTAGACATTGCCGGGGAAGCTGTGGCGGTCGAGCTTGATGCCGTCCAGCCCGTCCTCGCCGATGATGCCGCCCCACAAGGTGTTGTCGCAGTCCAGCACCAGCACCTTGTGGAAGACGCTGCCGAAGCCGCGTGTGGCCAGGCTGGCCTGGCCGGCCAGCCGGCCCAGGAAAGCGGATGTGTAGGGCGACTTGGCGCGGTAGTAGAAGCGCGCATCGAAGGCCTGCTCGGCGCCATGGCGGGCCAGCAGGCCGATGGTCTCGATCAAGCGCACCTGGGAGTGGCGCGCGGCGGCGGCCGCCAGGCCGCTGTTGAAGGCCTGCAGCGCCTGCTGCTGCGGGCTGTCGGCCGCGACCTCGGGGTTCCACAGATGGGCGCCCAGCAGCAGCACCTGGCCGACGCCGCGGGCCGCCTGCAGCGCCAGCTCCAGCCGGCTCAGGTAGTCGGCCTGGGCGGCCTCGATCTCGGCGCCGTCCAGCCCGGCCAGGCGGCTTTCCCAGCCCGGCTGCAGATTGTCGAAAAAAGGCAGGATCACGAGCAGATCGACGCCGGCCGCCGCATGGGCCTGGGCATCGCCGATCAGATCGTCATAGCTGCCCTTGGCCACCGTCAGCCGCACACCGGCCAGATAGGCCTGGCGGCGCAGCTGGGTGGAGAGCAGGTCCACCGTGATGTTGGCCGCAATGCCCAGGCTCAGCGGCCTGAAGCCCGCCTCGCTGCGGTCCAGCTGCTGCAGCGCCTGCATCAGCTCGGCCAGGCTCGCGTCGGGCCGGGCCAGCGTCGCCAGCGCGGCCTGCTCGCTGGGCACAGTCAGCAGGCCCGTCACCATGCCATCGATCCCCCGCCATTGACCCGCAGGTTCTGGCCGGTGATGTAGGCGGCCTCGTCCGAGGCCAGAAAGGCGACCGCGCCGGCCGTGTCCTCGGGCTCGGCGAGGCGGCGCAGCGGGGTCTGGCGTGCGGCCATCAGCTGCTGTTTCTCGGACACGCCGGCGATGAAGCCGGTGTTGGTCATGCCCGGCGAGACCAGATTGACCGTGATGCCCAGCGGACCGAGCTCGGCCGCCAGATAACGGGTCAGGGTGGACAGCGCGCCCTTGGCGATCGCGTAGGCGGTCCAGCCGGCCACCGGCACGCCGTCCCAGGACTGAGAGCCCAGCGAGACGATGCGGCCGCCACCGGCCGCCTGCATCGCCGGCTTGCAGGCCTGGATCATCAGCAGCGCGCTCTTGAGCTGGCCGTCCAGATGCTGCTGCACCTCGTCCCAGCCCAGCTCGTCGATGCTGCGCGCAATGATGCGGGGCGAGGCTGCATTGACCAGCAGGCTGACGCCGCCGAAGCGGGCGGTAGCCTCCTGCACCAGCCGCGCCGCACCCTCGGCGCTGGCCACATCGGCCTGCACCGCGACCGCGCGCGCGCCGCCTTCTTTCAGCCGCGCGACCAGGGCCTCGGCCTTGTCGCGGCTGCTCAGATAGTTGACGACCACGGCAAAGCCCTGGGCCGCCAGCTTCTCGCAGATCACCCGGCCGATGCCGCCGGCGCCGCCGGTGACGATGGCCACCTGGAGCCGGGCTGCGGGCGTGCTGGGCTTGGGCTTGGGTGGCTCCAGCAGCTTGACCTTGCCGCCGCCGCTGAGCACCAGCTGGCCATGCTGGTTGACGATGCGGGTGTCCAGCTCCAGCAGGCGCTCGCGGGGGTGGATCTTCAGCACGGTGCAGCTGACGGTCAGCGTGTCGCCCAGGCGCACCGGCAGCTTGAAGTCCATCGCCTGCGACACCCACAGCGCGCCCGGGCCCGGCAGCTTGGTGCCGATCACGGTCGAGATGAAGGAGGCGCCCAGCATGCCGTGGACCACGATCTCCTTGAACGAGGTCTCGCTGGCGTAGTCCGGATCCACATGCAGTGGGTTGTCGTCGCCGGTCAGCTCGACGAAGCGGCGGATGTCGGCCTCGGTGATGGTCTTGCTGAGCGACTGGCTGTCGCCTTCCTTGACCGACTCGAAGTCGGCAAACACGGCGGTACTCATCGCGGCGCTCCCAGGGTCCAGCGCCAGACACTGGCGGCGAAATTGAAACCGGCGCCGACCCCGGCCAGCGCGACCAGGTCGCCCGGCTTCAGATGGCCGGCGCGCTGCGCCTCCGACAGCGCGATCGCCAGCGAGGCCGAGCCGCTATTGCCGATCTGGGCCACATTGGTATAGGTCTTGTCCATGCCCAGGCCCAGCTTGCGCACCAGGTACTCGATCAGGCGCAGATTGGCCTGGTGGAAGACCATGAAGTCCAGCGCCTTCACATCGACGCCGGACTTGGCGCAGGCGCGCTTGATGGTCGGTGGCAGATGGGTGATGGCCTGCTTCCAGGTGGCGATGCCGTTCATCTCCATCAGATCCACCGTGGCATCGAAGGGCCTGCCGTTGTTGGCGAAAGAGGCGCCGCCGCCGCGCAGCCGCACCGCCTCGTAGTTGGACGGGTCGGTATGGAAGGCCGAGGCCTGGATGCCCTGCCCCGCCTCGGTCGGGCCCAGCACGGCGGCGCCGGCGCCGTCGCTCAGATAGATCGCGGTATTGGCGTCGCGGCGATCGATATAGCGGCTGCACAGCTCCACGCCGATCACCAGCGCATGGCCCACCTCGGGATCGACCCGCATGCGGTCCGAGGCCGTGGTCAGCCCGGCGACAAAGCCCGAGCAATTGGCCTGCAGATCGAAGGTCTGGGCCCTGGCGGCGCCCAGCTGCTGGGCCACCTTGGCCGACAGCGGCGGAAACTGGTAGTCGCCCGAGAAGGTGCAGCAGACGATCAGGCCCAGCTGCTCCGGCGCGATACCGGCCATCTCCAGCGCCTGGCGTGCGGCGGCCAGCGCATAGCCCCAGGCCGTATCGTCCGGCGCGGCGATGTAGCGGCGCTCGATGCCGGTCTTCTCGACGATCCATTCGGGCGTCACATCGAGGCTGCGGCACAGGCTCTCGTTGTCCTCGAACTGGGCCGGCAGATGGTGGCCGACGCCGAGGATGGCGACGGCGGGCAGATGGGGATTGAGGGGGTTCAGCACGGTCATATTGTTGTTGTTCAGGCGGGCTGGGCCGCCGACATGAAGGCGCGCAGCTCGGTATTGCCGGCCAGGATCTCGGCGATGGTCGCGCTGCCGCCATGGCCCGGCAGCACCAGCACGCCGCCGTCTATCCAGGCGAACAGCCCCTTCAGCGAGGCGCGCAGCTGCTCATGGTCCTCGCCGGGCAGCTTGGACAAGGCGGTGCGGCGCGCATAGAGCGAGTCGCCGGAGAACAGCAACGCCTCGCTCAGGATGCCGGCGCTGCCGGGCGTGTGGCCCGGCAGCGGGTGAAAGCGGAACTGGCGGCCGGCGGCCTGCAGCTCGCCAGCCTCGTCATCGATCAGGCTGAACTCGGGCAGCGCGATGCGGTGCTTGAGCTTGAAGGCCGCCATCATGAAATTGGCCAGCTTGGCCAGCTTCAGATCGGCGCGGCGCAGATGCACGGCAATGCCGTAGCGCTGCTGCAGCCAGGCGGCGCCGCCGATATGGTCGAAATGGCCGTGGGTGCAGAGCACGGCAGTAGGGGTCCAGCCACTCTCGGCAATCGCGGCCTCGATGCGCTCGCGGTCCAGGCCAGGATCGACCACCACACAGCCGCCCTGCCCGCCCGCGTCGGCCAGCAGATAGGTGTTGGAGTGCAGATCGCTGTTGGTGATGCGGCGCAGCGCGCCGCCCAGCAAGAGCTCGACCGCAGGCTTGGCCGCAGCGCCGCTCATCTCAGTGGACTCCGCCGAGATAGAGGGTCTGTGCGCTGATATAGCCGCTGCGCTCGGAGGCGAAGAAGTCCACCACATTGAAGATATCGTCGGCCTCGGCATAGCGCGGCAGCGGCAGGCCGGCGATCACCGCGTCGATCTTGTCCTTGGGCAGCTGGGCCAGCATATCGGTGGCGATCGCGGTGATGCCCAGCGTGTTGCAGGTGACGTTGAAGGCGGCGAACTCCTTGGCCATCACATGGGCCAGGGTCGCAACGGCCGCCTTGCTGGCCGCGTAGACCGAATCGCCCATCGGCTCCAGGCTGGCCGCCATCGAGCCGATATTGATGATGCGGCCCCATTTGTTCTTGCGCATCAGCTTGGCGGCCTCGCGCGCGACCAGGAAGCTGCCCAGCACATTGGTGTCCAGCATGCTCTTGGCCGCGGCGGCCGGCATGATCATCGCGTACTGCGAGGTCAGCTGCGCCGCATTGTTGATCACGATATCGACCCGGCCGAAGCGCTTGCGCAGTTGCTCGAAGCCCTGGGCCACCGAGTCGGCATTGCCGACATCGACCGCGATGCCCATATAGCGGCCGCCATGCGCCGGCAGGTCCTCGCCCTCGTCCTCGTGCCGGCTGAAGCCGATCACCTGCGCGCCCTGGGCCAGGAAATGCGCGGCCAGCAAGCGGCCGACGCCCCGACGGGCGCCGGTGATCAGCACGATGCGGCCGGCGTAAGCCTGGTTCATATCAGGCCAGCAGTTCGAGGATATAGGTCTTCAGCGCGCTGACATCGGTGAAGGGCACCGGATCCCGGCTCATCGCCTTGTCGTCGGTCAGGCTGATCGCGCGGCCGAACTGGTCGGACACCGAGGTCTCCAGATCGACGATGACCGAGACCAGGGACAGCGAGTCCAGCACCGAGCCCTCGCCGAACAGGCAGGTGTCGGGGCCGATCGCGATCTGCTCGGCCGGTCCGCGCTCCTCGTTGAGGGTGCGCAAGGCCTGGTAGATGGCTTCCAGCACGGCGCTTTCTTGGGGGCTAGTCATGGTTTCTCCAGTGTTGTCTTGTTCAGTGGCTTGGACGGCCTGCCTTGATCAGCGCCGTCATGCGGGGCAAGGCCGTCTGCCGGTACTCCTCGGCCAGCATGCCGAACATCACCGCATCCTGGTGATGGCTATTGATGAAGTAGTGGCGGCGCAGCCGCCCTTCCTCCTTCATGCCGAGGAATTTCTGCCATTTGATCATCAGCGTGTTGTCGGACGCGATGGTACCGAAGATGCGCTGCAGTCCCAGACGATCGAACACCAGTTCATAGACCAGTTTCATCGCCTCGACGGCGGCCGGGATGCCGCGCACCGCCTCTTCCTCGCCGATCAGGAAACGGCCCGGCTCGCAATGCCCGTGCTGGCTGTCGATGCCGGTGACCGAGACCATGCCGACCGGCCGGCCGCTCTTGAGCTGGATGATGAAGTTGTATTCCGAGGCCGGCCGGCCGGCGATCCAGGCCGCCTGCTGCTCGATGCTGGCCGCGCCGCGGTTCAGCAGCGCCGCGCGCTCGCTCTGGCGCCAGCCCCAGCTCAGCGCCGCATGCTCGACCGTCAGCGGCACCAGGTCGACAAACTCGCCCTGAAGAATGATCTGCGGCATCGCTCAGGCCTTGGGACTCAGGACCATGGCCAGCGCGCCGGGCACCGGCAGCCCCGGCTTGGCCGGCGCATAGGCGTTGGCGAAAAAGCTGTGCTCCAGATGCAGGCCGGCGGCCTCGACCTGGGCCAGCACCTCCTCGGGGCGGCTGTACAGATAGATGTGATCGGCATGCGCCGCATTCAGCGCGGCGGTGACGAAGAGCTTGCCATCGGCCGTGCACAGCTCGCGCAGGCCGCGCAGCAGCGCCACCGGGTCTTCCAGATGCTCCAGCACCTCGACGCAGATCACGGCCCGGAAGCGCGGCAGCGGCTCCCCGCCCTCGCCGGGCTCCAGGATGTTCTGGCGCCGGGTCTGGTAGCGCGGGGCAAAACCGAAGCTGGCCACATGCTCGGCGGTGAACTCCAGCGACAGCGGGCTGATGTCCAGACCGGTGCCCCGCAGCGCCGGCAAGGCCTGCAGGGCCAGGCGCGAGTAGATGCCGGTGCCGACACCGACCTCGGCGAACTCGGCCACGCCCTGGCGCTCCAGCCAGGGCAGGAAGAAGCCCTTGAAGTACTCGATCTGCTGGTAGTGATGGGTCCACAGATAGTGGGACAGCAGCAGACCCGGCAGGTACTGGCGACGCATGTAGTCGTCGTTGTAATAGACCTCGGCGGCCGCCTCGGCATAGGTCTTGGCCGGGTAGCTGAGTTCCTGCTCGAAGCGTTTCTGGCGCCGCATCGAGTCCATCACGAAGGCGCCATAGCCCTTGACCGCGTCCTGCAGCCGGCTCTCGCTGGCATAGAAGCGGCTCAGCATCGCCGCGAAGTCGGCCTCCCAGGCGGGGCCGAAAGCGGCGGCAGCGCGGTGCACGCTCTCGCGGGCGAAGCGGGCCGAGCCCTCCATCATCGTCAGCAAACGGGCTATCGATTGATCGTCGGGCGCTGATAGCGTCGCGGTCATGTGTTTCCTTGGTTGTCGCGCCGCCGCTGGCGGCATCGCAGGCCTCAGCGCAGCGGCGTCAGCACGCCCCGGCCCATGGACCAGAGCAGCGCCACGGCCTGCTGGCCATCGAACAGCGCGTTGACCTGGGCCACGCGCAGCGAATAGTAGTCGGCCTCGGCGCCCATCACATCGAACAGCGAGCGCCGCCCCAGCTGTTGCCACTGCTGCAGCGTCGAGGCCCGCACGCGGTCGCTGTTGCGCAGCACATCGACGATGCGGCGCGCGCGGTCGAAGGACGAGGCTGCGGCCTCATGCACATCGACCATGCGGTAGCGCCGCGCCTCCAGCTGGTCCTCGCGCTGCAGGCGCACCGCCTCGGCACGCTTGCGCGCGGCCGCGATGCCGTGGTCGGCGCCGGCGTTGTAGATCGGGATATTGATGCTGACCCCGGCCGCCCATTCGCCGCTCTTGACCACGCCGCCGGTGGCCGAGCCGCCCATCAGCAGATTGACCTGGGGCTTGTAGCCGGCCGCCACCGACTCGGCATAGCTGGCCTGGGCCCGCGCCTGGGCGTCGAGCTGGGTCAGCTCGGGCGAGAGCTCGGCATCGCGCTGCATCTCCGAGAGCTCGGGCACCTGGGTCAGCAGAGCCGAATAGCTGGCGCTGGGCGGCAGCTCATCGCCGACGAAACGGCGCAGCCGGCTCTCGACCTGGCGCAGCGCGCTAAGCGTCTGCACCAGGGCCAGCTCGGCCTGCTGCTGGTTTTTCTGTGCCTGCACCAGCTCGCTGGCGCGTCCGCGGTCGGCCTGGACGATGATGCCCAGCGCGTCGACCAGGCAGGCCATCTTGCGCACATACTGGCCATAGACCTGGGCCTGCAGCTGGTAGCGGCTGCGGTCCATCGCCAGCGATACGGTCTGCAGCGCCAGCTGCTGCTCGGTGCTGCTCAGGCCCAGCCGAGCGGCCTCAGCCAGCTGGCTGCGCCAGTTGGCCAGCTGCACCAGACGACCCGAGTCGTAGAGCGGCGCGCTGACATTGAGGCTGGCGCTGGCGCGCATGCCATGCTGCAGCTTCAGGCCCTCGCTCTTGGTGCCGCTATGGGTCAGGGTGCCGCCCAGATTGACCTGAGGCAGACGCGCGGCGCGCGCCTCCTCCCACTCCTCACGCGCGGCCTGGGCCAGCAAGGTGGCCGCGCCGAGGCCCTGGCTGCGCTGCTGGGCGCGCTGCACCAGCTCCTGCAGCTGGGCGCGCGGATCGGCGCTGCTGATCTCGAAGCTGGTGCTGTCGCGACCGGCGGCCGCCGGCAACGCATCCTCCTCGCCGCAACGGCTTTGCTGGCGCGGCTCGGGCGCGGCCGGTGCGACGGCCGGCGGCGCGGCTTTTTTCGCACGGGCGGTCTGCGCCTGGGCCAACATCGGCTCGCCGGCCAGCAGGGCCAACGCCAGCATCAGCAGGGCCGGACGCGGGGGGGCGGAATGGGTTCTGAACATAGGCGGTACTTCAACACGGATCGCCGCGCGCGAAGGACCGAACAACAGGGCTCTGCCGGCGCTAATCTGCTAGCGCTCGCGCATCGCCTCCTGGCTGCGCAACATGGGCCTGAGAAGAAAGCTCAGCACCGAACGCTCGCCGGTCTTGATCTCGACCGAGGCCGTCATGCCGGGGATCACCTCGACCGCCTTGCCCTTGTAGCGCAGCGTGCTGCGCTCGGCTCGCACCAGGGCGCGGTAGTAGCGGCCCTCGCTGCCCTTGTCGGCCTCGCCCAGGGCATCCGGGCTGATGTACTCGACCTGGCCCTGCAGGCCGCCAAACACGTTGTAGTCAAAGCCCCCGACCTTGATCGTGGCCTTCTGGCCGACGCGCAGATAGCCGATCTCGGAGGGCTTGATGCGGGTCTCGACCAGGATGCGCTCCGTCAGCGGCACGATCTCCATGATGGGCGAGCCGGTGGTGATCACGCCGCCCAGCGTGTTGGCGCGGATGTTCTTGACCAGGCCGTCGACCGGCGAGGTCAGCACGGTGCGGGTCAGCGCATCCTGGCGCACCACCATCTGCTCCTGCTGCTGGGCCAGCTCGTTGCGCAGCTTGACCAGCTCGCCGCTGGCCTCCTGGCGGAAACGGCTGACCCGCTCGCTGCGCTGCAGCTCCAGCTCATTGACCTGGCGCGAGAGCCGCATCACCTCGACATCCGACATCAGCCCGCGCGCCGACATATCGCGGGCGATGCGCAGCTCGCGGCCCAGCAGGCCGGCGCTGCGGCCTATGCTGGCCACCGCCTCGTCGAGCAGGCGGCGCCGCGCCTCGAAGGCCTCGGTCTCGGCGTCGATCAGGGCCTGCTGGTTCTTCAGCTCGGGCGGAAACTGCAGCGGCCGGCCGGCTGATTCGGCGCTCAGGCGCGCGATCGTTGCCAGCAAGGCCAGGCGCTTGACCTGACCCTCGTTCTGCTGCGCCTCGACCCGGGTCGGATCCAGCCGCGCCAGCACCTGGCCCTGCGCGACCCGGTCACCCTCGCGCACCAGCAGCTCGCGCAGAATGCCGACCTCGGCGCTGGCGATCACCTGCTCGCGCGCGTCCGGCACGATGCGGCCATCGCTGCGGCTGACCTGGTCGACCTCGGCCAGCGCCGCCCAGACCAGGGCCACCAGCACAGCCGCCAGCAGCAGATAGAGCACCCAGGTGACGCGCGGCAGCGGCTCGTCCGCCTGGGCCGCTGCCAGTGCGCTCATGAACAGGCCTTCGTCGCGCGCGGCCGTCATGCCAGCACCCTCGTCATACCGACGCCGAGCGCTGCACCGGCTGGGCAGCCGGATGCATATGCAGATTGGCCCCGTCGCCGGCTTGCGGCTGGGCCGGGCGCACACCCGACAGCGCCGCCAGCACCTGGTCGCGCGGGCCATCCATCACCAGCCGGCCGGAGTCCATCACGACGATGCGCGACACCAGCTCCAGCACCGCCGGCCGGTGGGTCACGACGACCAGCGTGCATTCGCCGGCCGCATCGCGCAGCTGGCGCAGAAAAGCCACCTCGGACTGGGCGTCCATCGAGCTGGTCGGCTCGTCCATCAGCAAGACCTGGGGCTTGGTCACCAGGCTGCGCGCCAGCGCCACCAGCTGGCGCTGGCCGCCCGACAGCAGGCCGCCCATCTCGCCGACCGGCAGATCCCAGCCCAGGGGATGACCGGCGATCACGCGGTCCAGCCCGGTCAGCCGGGCCACCTCGACCAGGCGCGCCGCATCCAGATGGGCCCGGCCCATCAGCACGTTGTCGCGCAGGGTGCCGTGGAACAGCCGCGGCTCCTGGGCCACGAAACCGACCCGGGCGCGGAACTCGGCCGGGTCGATCTGGCGCAGATCGATGCCGTCCACCTCGACCATGCCCTCTGTCGGCTGGTACAGCCCGGCCAGCAGGCGCAGCACGGTGGACTTGCCGCTGCCGATGCGGCCCAGCACGGCCACCCGCTCGCCGGCCTTCAGGCGCAGATTGACGCCCTTGAGCACCTTGGGCGCGTTGCCCTCGCCACTCATCGGGTAGGCAAAGCCCACCTCGCTGAGGCCCAGGCTGCCGCTGATGCCGCCGCTGTTCAGCGGCACATAGTTGCGCTCGGCGCTGCGCTCGGTCGGCTTGGCCATCAGCTGGTTCAGCGAGATCAGCGCGGCGCGCGCACCCTGATAGCGCGCGGCCAGGCTGACCACGCTGCCCAGCGGGGCGATCGCCCGGCCGGCAAACATCACCGCGCCTATCAGTGCGCCGGAGCTGATCGTGCCGGCCTCGATCAGATAGACACCCCAGACCAGCATCACCACGGTAATCGCTTGCTGCAGCGTCGAGGACAGGTTGTTGCTCCAGCTGTGCAGGCTGCGGGTGCGCATGCCGGACTCGGCGGCGATCGCGGTGCTGCTCTCGTAGCGGCGCAGGAAACGGCCTTCGGCGCCCGAGGTCTTCAGGTCCTCCAGGCCCTCGATGGCCTCGACCAGGGTGCCCTGCAGATCGGCCATCTCGCTCATATTGGCGCGCACCGCGCGCCGCATCTGGCCCTGGATCGCCCAGGTCAGGCCCAGGATGATGGGTATCGCGATCACCAGCACCCAGCCCAGCGGGCCGCCGACGATGAAGGCCATCGCGACAAACAGCAGGATGAAAGGCAGGTCCGAGACCACCGACATGCTGGCCGAGGCGAAGAAATCGCGCACGATCTCGATCTGGGCCAGCGTGTGGGCATAGGAGCCGGCCGACTCGGGCTTGTGCTCCATGCGCACGCCCAGGGTCTGACGGAACAGCTTGGAGCCGATGATCAGATCGGCCTTGCGGCCGGCGATATCGATCAGATGCGAGCGCAGCTGCTTGGCGAACAGATCGAACAGCAGGGCCAGGCTCGCGCCGATCGCCAGCGTCCACAGCGTCACAAAGCTCTGGTTCGGAATGACCTTGTCATAGATCACCATGGTCACCATGCCGGACACCAGCATCAGCAGATTGCTGAGCAGGGCCGCGACCATGGCCGCACGGTAATAGGGAATGAAGCGTTTGAGCGTGCCCCACAGCCAGTGGCTGCCCTCGGCGCGCAGCAGCGGCTCGCCCCGCCCCGGGGTCGTGGCCGCCTGCGCGGCCTCGGGCAGGGTGACCAGCAGCACAAAGCCGGTGAACTCGGCCTCCAGCTCGGCTGGCGTGGCCCGGCAGATATTGGCATCGGCACCGGGAAAGACCACATCGTAGGCCGCGCCCTCGGCGCTGTCATGGCGGGCCACCAGCACGCAGGCATCGCCGCCCTTGAGCAGCAAGACGGCCGGCAGCAGCAAGGGGTTGATCTCGGCAATCTTCTTGCGCGTCAGCCCGGCGTTGTAGCCGGCCTCGCGCATCACCCGCAAGGCCTGGTCGGGGCCCAGCGCGCCTTCGACCGGCATGCCGGCCGCCAGCGACTCGGCCGAGCGGGCCCGGCCATGGTGGCGGGTCAGCCAGACCAGCGCATGCAGCAGCGGGTCGCCGATCTCGGGGCCGGCCTGCTCTTCCCAGTCGCGCCGCTCATCCGGTGGCGGCGGCACGGAACCGTCCGCCGCCAGGTACAGGCCCGGCGGTCCGGACGGCTTCTTGCCGCCATCAAAGAAGGCGTCGTGCTTCGTCACCGCGTTCCTTCAGGCTGGCGCCGGGGCAGCGCCAGGGCTTCGAACTTGTCTTCCAGCTCGCGCACCATGCCGGGAATGTCAAACAGCGTCGAGGCCCGGCCATGCTCGCTCAGATAGCGCTTGTACGAGGCCGAGCGCGCCGGGTTCTGGCCAATCTGAACCGCCCGCTGCTCGTACTCCTGCAGAGAATAGGTCACCAGGTCCGGCAATCCCACATGGGTCAGCAGGCTGCCGGCCATGCGCGAGATATAGCTGCGGCCCGAGCGCGTCAGGATGGGTGCACCCATCCACAGGCAGTCGCTGGCGGTGGTGCCGGCATTGAAGGGGAAGGTGTCGAGCACCAGATCGGCCAGCGCGAAACGGGCCAGATACTCGGGCGGCGCCACCCGCGGCGCGAAGATCAGACGCTCGGCCGCCACGCCATGGGCGGCCGCCGTGGCCAGCATATTCGCCTTGGCCCATTCGTTGTCGGCCAGCAGCCACAGCACGCTGCCCGGCACCTGCCGCAGGATGCGCATCCAGGCTGCGAACATCTCTTCGTTGAACTTGTGGTTGTTGTTGAAGGAGCAGAAGACGAAGGCGTCCTCGGGCAGTTGGTATTGGGCGCGGCTGGGCACCGGGCCGACCTCGCGCTGGCGGTCGCTGATCTGGTAGCAGTGATCGAGCACGATGGGGCGCTCGGTGCAGAAGCTCAGATAGTCCGGCGGCATCACGAAACGGTCGGCGATGATCCAGTCCACCCCGGGCAGCGCCGAGGTGGCCGGCAGGCCCAGATAGCTGACCTGCACCGGTGCCGGCCGCAGGCTCAGGATGTTGGGCCGCGCGCCATTGGTCAGGCCCTGCAGATCGACCAGCACATCGATGCCCTGCTGGGCGATCAGGCGGGCCGCCGCCTCGTCATCGAGGCCGCCGATGCGGTGCACCTGGTCCATCGCGCCGAGGATGCGGCGGCGCTGGGCCGAACCGTCCTCGCGGCTCCAGCAGAAGGCATGGACCTCGACGCGCTCGCGGTCATGCAGCTCGAACAGCTCGGGGGTCAGCAGGCCCACCGCATGCATGCACAGATCGCCGGACAGATAGCCGATCTTCAGCCGGCCCTGGCGCGGGCCGCTGGCATGCAGCTGGTGATAGGGCTTGCCCTTGTATTTGTTGACCTTCTCGAGCACAAAGCGCTGCGAGGTCATCAGCTGCAGCACCGGGTCGTCGCTGATGCTGAGCATGGCCAGCAGCGAGGTGCTGCACAGCAGCTGGTTGTGCGTGACCTCGCCGACCGGCTGGTAGACCGGCCATTCGCACTGTTTCTGGCGGATGTGCACATAGTGCTGTATCACATCGCTCTGCTCGGGCTTGAGCTCCAGGCTGCGCCGCATCCAGGACTGCGATTCGGCAAAGCGCTTTTGCAGCTCCAGCAGCCGGGCCAGATTGTTCATCGCATGCAGGCGCAGCTCCAGCGGGTCGCCGCCGATGCTGTCCAGGCCGTGGACGCTCTCGGCCACGGCCTGCCAGGCGGCGAGCGCCTCGGCCACGCGGCCCAGGTGCTCCAGCTGGTGGCCCAGGTTCAGGCGTGCCTGGGCGAAATCCGGCTTCAGCGCCAGCGCCTGGCGGTAGACCTGCTCGGCCTCGGCATGGCGCTGCAGATTGCCCAGCAAGGTGCCGCAGTTGTAGCAGGCGACCGTGCGCAGCGGCGAGTCGGACGCGGCAATCCAGGCCAGGTACAGCGCCGCAGCGGCATCGGCCAGGCCCAGCGCCTGCCAGCGGCCCGCCTCGCCCATCAGCTCGGGCAGGCCGATGGCTGCCGTGCTGGCCTGCGCCAGCGCCTGCTGCCAGGCAGCGGCGTGCGCATCGGGAACGGCAAGCGTCTGGAGACTGGGCTGTGACATGTCCATGGCAAGAAGCCGTCATTCGACGGCGCAGAACGGGTTCGCCTTGATCGTAGAGGCTGCCCCCGGCCGACAGCCCAGGATTAAGCGCGCATTTCACCGCCAAATCCGGCGGCTGTGCCGCAGCGCCGCCCCGGCGGACGGGGCGGCGGCGAGGATCTGGGGCCACAAAGCCCGGGTTTTCGAGGTTTCCTAGCGCCCGGGCATGACCAGAATCTGCAGCGTGCCACCCGGAGGGGGAAAGGCGCCGTCCGCTGATGAAAACAAGATCAAGCCATGCTGAACAAGCTCTTACCGCGTTGGAAGCAGTCCCGGTCCAGATCGTCCCAGCCGCCATCCGAGCCCAGCACCGTCCGTGGTGCGGCCGTCCATCCGCCCGGCCAGCGCCCCGACGACTCGCTGCTGCAAAGCCTGCTGCGCTGGCTGCCGCGCGAGGCCGAGCCCTGGGGTGACACCCCGGCGCAGGCGCGGGCCCGCTGCGCCCAGCTGCTGCCGCAGCTGCGCGCCGATTTCGAGGCCTCGCTGTGCGATGTGCCGGCCGCCGAGGAGTTGCGGCGCAGCATCAAGCGCGGCCGCAGTCTCGATGATTTCTGGCATCTGCGCGGCTGGCTCTACACCGAGGTGGCCCGCGCGCTGAGCCAGCGCGAGGCCGAGCTGCGGCTGGCCCATATCAACCGCCATTTCACCGATCCACTGGACGCCTTCTTCTTCAGCGGCCCGAACCGGCGGCAGTGAGGGCGGCGCCGGTTCAGCGCCCCAGATAATCCATCTTGCCCAGGCTGACGCCGGCATGGCGCAGCAGCGCGTAGGTGGTGGTCAGGTGGAAATAGAAATTGGGCAGCGCGAAGTGGCGCAGATAGTCCTCGCCATTGAAGCGGTGCGGCTCACCGGCGCGGGTCGGGATCTCGATCGCACGCTCCTCGCTGCCGTCCACCAGGGCCGCCGGCACCGAATTCACATAGGCGATGGTCTTGCGGATGCGCTCGATCAGCTCGTCCAGCGTCGCTTCCGTGTCTTCCCATTTGGGCGCTTGCTGGCCTGACAGCCGCGCGATGCAGCCCTTGGCGGCGTCGCTGGCGATCTGGATCTGGCGCGGCAGCGGCAACATGTCCGGCGCCAGGCGCAGCGTCATATAGACGCTGGTGTCGAACTTCTTGGCCTCGGCATGGGCTTTGGCGGCTTCAAGCCAGTTCAGCGCGTTGCCAAACATGCGGGTAAAAACCGGCGCGCTGGCCGAATGCATCGAAATCGTCATCAGAGGGCTCCATGTATCAGGGGTGGCGCGATCGTAACGATTTGGCTCATTCGCTGCAGAGCGGCCGGAGATGCCCGCAAGCCGGGGCAAAATGGGGGCCAGCACACCATGAATATCATCATCCTCGACGACTACCAGGACGCGGTACGCAAGCTGCGCTGCGCCGCCAAGCTGGACCCGCTGAACGCCAAGGTCTTCACCAACACCGTCAAGGGCATAGGCCAGCTGTCGATACGGCTGCGCGATGCCGAGGTCTTGGTGCTGATACGCGAACGCACCCATTTCCCGCGCCAGCTGCTGGAGAAGCTGCCCAAGCTCAAGCTGATCGCGCAGACCGGGCGGGTCGGCGGCCATATCGATGTCGAAGCCTGCACCCGGCTGGGCATCGCGGTGGCCGAAGGCGTGGGCTCTCCGATCGCACCGGCCGAGCTGACCTGGGCGTTGATCATGGCCTCGATGCGGCGGCTGCCGCAATACATCGGCAATCTGAAGCACGGTGCCTGGCAGCAGTCCGGGCTCAAGAGCGGGTCGATGCCGCCTAACTTCGCGCTGGGCATGGTGCTGCGCGGCAAGACGCTGGGCATCTGGGGCTACGGCAAGATCGGCCAGCTGCTGGCCGGCTACGGTCGCGCCTTCGGCATGCAGGTGCAAATCTGGGGCAGCGAGACCTCTCGGGCCAAGGCGGTGGCCGACGGCTATCTGGCGGCCGAGAGCAGAGCCGCCTTCTTCGAGAGCAGCGATGTGCTGAGCCTGCATCTGCGCCTGTCAGACGCCACCCGCGGCCTGGTCACGCCCGAGGATCTGGCCCGCATGAAGCCGACCGCCCTGCTCGTCAACACCTCGCGGGCCGAACTGGTGGCCGACGGCGCGCTGGTCTCGGCACTCAACCGCGGCCGGCCCGGCATGGCGGCAGTCGATGTGTTCGAGAGCGAACCGCCGCTGCAGGGCCACCCCTTGATGCGGCTGGAGAACGCGGTCTGCACCCCCCATATCGGCTATGTCGAGCAGGACAGCTACGAGATGTATTTCGATGCCGCCTTCGACAATGTGCTGAACTTTCTCAAGGGCAACCCCAGCAACCTTGTCAATCCGGACGCACTGAAGGTCAAGCGGTGAGGGTCAGGCGGTGGTGAGCGGCACGGCGCGGCCCGCTTCGCTGAGCATGCTGTTCTGGGCCTTCAACCGCCTGGCATTGCAGGGCTTCGGCGGCGTGTTGGCGGTGGCGCAGCGCGAGCTGGTCGAACGCCTGGGCTGGCTCAGCCGCGAGGATTTCGTCGAGATGCTGTCCATCGCCCAGGTGCTGCCCGGGCCGAATGTGGTCAATCTCTCTCTGATGATTGGCGACCGCTTCTTCGGCCTGCGCGGCGCGCTGACGGCGCTGGCCGGCATGCTGCTGTTCCCCTCGTTCATCGTGCTGGGCCTGGCCTCGATCTCCGACGCGCTGCTGCAGCACCAGACCATGGCCGGCGCGCTGCGCGGCATGGGCGCGGTGGCGGCCGGCCTGATCATCGCCACCGGGCTGAAGCTGCTGCCCTCGCTGAAGCGCAATCCGCTCGGGCGCGCCTGGGCCCTGTTGCTGGCACTGGCCGCCTTCGGTGCCATCGCGCTGGCGCGCACGCCACTGGTCTGGGTGGTGCTGGGTCTGGGAGGCATCGGCATGGGCCTGGCCTGGCGGCGGCTGTCGCGGGACGATGGGGATGAGCCGGCATGAACGAACTGAGCCTGGCCCAGTTCGGGGGCTTGTTCCTGCATTTCCTGATGCTGTCGCTGCTGTCCATCGGGGGTGCGATCACGGCCGCGCCCGAGATGCATCGCTATCTCGTCGGCCAGCAGGGCTGGCTGACCGACACCCAGTTCACCAGCTCGATCGCGCTGGCCCAGGCCGCGCCAGGGCCCAACATCCTGTTTGTCGCGGTGCTGGGCTGGAATGTGGCCGGCCCGCTGGGCGCGCTGGCAACGATGGCCGGCATCATGCTGCCCTCCACCACCCTGGTGCTGGCCGCCACCCGCTGGGCCCGCGAGCACAAGCACACGGTGGGCGTGCGGGCCTTCACCGCCGGCATGGCGCCGCTGACCCTGGGCCTTTTGATCGCCACCGGCTGGCTGCTGGCCGTGCCTTATGTGCGCGATCCCGAGCACCGGGTGGCCACGCTGGTCGTCATCGCGCTGACCGTGCTGCTGACCGTCAAGACCCGCCTCAGCCTGGTCTGGCTGGTGCTGGGCGGCGGGGTGCTTGGGGCGCTGGGGATCGTCTGATCAGGCTTCCTTGGTGCCAAAAATCTTGTCGCCGGCATCACCCAGGCCCGGGATGATGTAGCCCTGCTCGTTCAGATGGCTGTCTATCGCGGCGGTCCAGCAGCGCACATCGGGATGGGCCTTGGTCAGCGCGGCAATGCCCTCGGGCGCGGCCACCAGCACCAGGGCGCGGATGTCCTTGGCACCGCGACGCTTGAGCAGGTCAATGGTCGCGATCATCGAGCCGGCGGTGGCCAGCATCGGATCGACGATCAGCGCGGTGCGCTCATCGAGCTGGCCGACGAACTTCTCGAAATAATGCACCGGCTGCAGGGTTTCATGGTCGCGGGCCAGGCCGACGACGCTGATCTTGGCGTTCGGGATCATGTCCAGCACGCCGTCCAGCATGCCCAGGCCGGCACGCAGAATCGGCACCACGGTGACCTTGCGGCCGGCGATCTGGTCGATCTCGACCGGGCCGCACCAGCCCTCTATCGTCGTCTTCTCCAGCGGGAAATCGGCCGTCGCCTCATAGGCCAGCAGCCGTGCGACCTCGCCGGTCAGCTCGCGGAATTTCTTCGTCGAGGTATCACCCTCGCGCATCAGGCCAATCTTGTGTTTGATCAGGGGGTGGTGGACTTCGATAACGGACATGGCGCTGCTACTTTCGTTGAATGGTCCGATTATCCGCGCTGGCGCAGCGCCTCATACAGGCAGACACCGGCCGCCACCGAGACATTCAGGCTCTCGACCGCGCCCTTCATCGGGATGCGCACCAGCTCGTCGCAGGTCTTGGCGGTCAGCTGGCGCAGGCCGTCGCCCTCGGCGCCCAGCACCAGGGCCACCGGTCGCTTCAGGTCGATGTCGTAGATCGACTTCTCGGCCTGGTCCGAGGTGCCGATGATCCAGACATCGCGCTCCTTGAGCTCGTTGAGCGAGCGGGCCAGATTCGTGACCATCAGATAGGGCACGGTCTCGGCCGCGCCGCTGGCCACCTTGGCCACCGTCGCGTTGAGGCCTACCGCATGGTCCTTGGGTGCCAGCACCGCATGCGCCCCGGCGCCATCGGCCACGCGCAGGCAGGCGCCCAGATTGTGCGGATCGGTGACGCCGTCCAGCACCAGCAGCAGCGGCACGACCTCGGCGGCTTCCAAGCCTTCCATCACCTCGTCCAGCGAATGCAGCATCGCCAGCGCGGTGACACGGGCGACCACGCCCTGGTGGCGGCTGGAACCGGCCAGCTTGGACAGGCGCTCGTCGTCGCTGTCGACGATCTTCAGGCCCGCCTCCTTGGCGCGTTCGACGAACTGGCGCATGCGCTGATCGCGCCGCGTCGCGTCGACATGGACTTCGCTGATCGACTTGGGATGCGTCTTCAGGCGCACGGTGACGGCATGAAAGCCGAACAGAATCTTGTTGCTGGTGCTCATGCCGCCATGGTAACTGCCATCAGCAGGCCGATCAGCAGCGGCTGGTGCAGCATGTAGAAGCTCAGCGACCAGCGGCCCAAGGCCGCCAGCGGTGCCAGCATGGCCGGCAGCGCGCCCTGCAGCAGGGCCGGCCGCCAGCGCCCCAGCGCGCAGCCCCACAGCATCACGCCGATCCAGGGCAGCAGCGGCACATAGTCCTCGGTGAAGGGCTTGGCGGTGACCAGACCGACCCAGTTCGTCCAGCGGCTGTCGAACACCGGGTGCTGCCAGAGCAGCGGCGCGGCCAGCGCCAGCAGGCCCAGGCCGAACAGCGCGGCCAGCGGCAGACGCGGCGCCAGCAGCCGCAGGATCAGCAGCATCAACGCCATGGCGTGCAGCACGCCGAAGCTGATGAAGCTGCGCGGGAACATCAGCCAGGAGCCGGCCGAGACCAGCAGCGCGCAGCCCGCCACCTGGGCCCAGCGGCGCCAGAAACGCGGCCAGCGCTGGCCCTGAGCCAGCGCCACCGACTGCCCCAGCCCGGCGCAGAACAGGAACAGGCTGACAATGGCCGTGCGCTGCCAGGTCCAGAACGGGTCGTGCTTGAAATCGGCCGCGATCAGCCCGAAATGATCGAGATCGAAACAGAAGTGGAAGATCGCCATCCAGACGACGGCGGCGCCGCGCAGCGCGTCCAGGCGTTCATATCGGAGGGCGGGGTCAGGTCTTATCATCAGCGCCGCAGTCTAACGACAAGCCAGCCATGCACCGTCTTCTTCTGACCACCCTGCTCGCCGCGCTGAGCCTCGGCGCCGCCCAAGCCCAGCAGCCCCGCGAGGTCCAGCCGCGAGGCCCGCTGCAGGCGGCCGAGCTCAACCACATCAATGTCTTCAAGAAGGTCGCGCCCTCGGTGGTCCACATCACCACGCTGGGCCTGAGCCGCGATATGTTCTCGATGAATGTCTCCGAGGTGCCGCGCGGCACCGGCAGTGGCTTCATCTGGGACGAGCAAGGCCATATCGTCACCAACTTCCATGTGATCCAGGGCGCCAACGCGGCCCGCATCACGCTCAATGACCAGAGCAGCTACGACGCCGAGCTGGTCGGCGCCTTCGAGGACCGCGACCTGGCCGTGCTGCGCATCAAGGCGCCGCGCGACAAGCTGCCGCCGATCCCGATGGGCGCCAGCCGCGACCTGCTGGTGGGCCAGCAGGTCTATGCGATCGGCAATCCCTTCGGCCTGGACCAGACGCTGACCACCGGCATCGTCTCGGCGCTGAACCGCGAGATCGAATCGGTGACACGGCGCAGCATCCGCGGCGCGATCCAGACCGACGCGGCCATCAACCCCGGCAACTCCGGCGGCCCGCTGCTGGACTCGGCTGGCCGCCTGATCGGCGTCAACACCTCGATCTACAGCCCCAGCGGCGCCAGCGCCGGCATCGGCTTCGCGATTCCGGTCGACGAGGTCAACCGCGTCGTGCCGCGCCTGATCAAGGACGGCCGCTTCATCCGCCCGGCCCTGGGCGTCAGCGCGGCGCCCGAGAACCTGCACCGCGCGCTGAAGCTGCCCAAGGGTGTGGCGTTGCTGCGCGTCGCGCCGGGCAGCCCGGCGGGCAAGGCCGGTCTGCAGGCCTTCGCCCGGGCGCGCGACGGCAGCCTGGTCCAGGGCGATGTGATCACCGCGGTCGGCGAGGTCGCGGTGGCCGATCTCGACGACATGCTCAGCGAGCTGGAGCGCCGCCAGAGCGGCGACACGGTGCGGCTGACGGTCTGGCGCGGCGGCAAGACCCGGGTGCTCAGCGTCGTGCTGGGCAGCTCAGACTGACAGGGCCGCATCGATAGACCGCAGGACCTGGGCGACCTCCAGCGGCTTGGTCAGATAGCCGGAGGCGCCGGCGGCCAGCGCGGCCTCGCGCCGCGCCGGCGTCGCATCGGCCGAGATCACCAGCACCGGCAGGCCGGCCAGCTCGCCGCGCTGGCGCAGCCAGTCCAGCAGCTCCAGCGCCGAGCCGTCGGGCAGATGCATGTCCAGCAGCAGCAGGGTCGGTCGCCGCTCGCTCAGCTCGCGCCGCGCCTCGGCCAGATCGGCGGCCAGCCGCAGCCTCAGCCCCGGCCGCAGCGCCAGCAGCTCGCGCATCAGGCCGGCGTTGACCGCGTTGTCCTCCACATAGAGCAGATCGGCGCTTTGCCCGGACGGCACTGCAGCGCTGAGCAGCGGCAGCGGCCCGAGCTCGGCCGTCTCGGCCAGCGGCAGCCAGAGCGTGAACACCGTGCCCTGACCGGCCCGGCTGCTGACCGTCAGGCGGCCCTGCATCAGCTGCAGCAGCCGCTGCGTGATCACCAGGCCGATGCCGGTGCCGGGCACCGCCGTGCCCTCCAGCCCGAGTCGATCGAAAGGCCGGAACAGGCGGGCCAGCTGGGCCTCGTCCATGCCGCGGCCATCGTCGCGCACCGCCAGGCCCAGCCAGCCGGGCTCGCCCGGCTCCAGGCTCAGCCAGACCGAGCCGCCGGCGTGGCCGTACTTGATCGCATTGCTGAGCAGATTCAGCAGCACCTGCTGCAGCCGCGTCTTGTCGGCGCGCACGTGGGCCGCGCCGACCAGGCTCGCATGCAGGCTGATGCCGGCGGCCTCGGCCTGCGGGGCCACCAGGCGCAGCGCCGCCTCGGCGGCCTCGCCCAGATCCACCGTTTCCAGGCTCAGCTGCAGACCGCCGCTCTCGATGCGCGAGAGGTCCAGCACATCGTCGATCAGATGCACCAGATGCCAGCCGGCCGTCTCGATGCGGCGCAGCCGTTCCTGCTGGGCCGGCGTCAGCGACTCCAGCGCCAGCAGCTGCGCATAGCCGAGGATGGCATTCATCGGGGTGCGCAGCTCATGGCTGACGCGCGACAAAAACTCGCTCTTGGCATGGCTGGCCGCCTCGGCGCCGCGTCGCGCCAGCTCCAGCTCGGCCGCGCGCAGACGCTCGGTCTGGTCGATCGCGACCGCCAGAAAGCCGCTGGCCCGGCCGGCGCCGTCATGCAGGGCCGTGACCGACAGCGAAACCCGCAGCACCGAGCCGTCGGCACGACGGTAACTCCAGTCGCCAAACTCGAAGCGGCCGGCCCGTGCCGCCGCCAGCAGGGCCTCGAAGGCCTGCTCCGGGCTGTCGGCCTGTGTACCGAGCTCGGCCGCCCGCGCCATCACCTCGTCGCCCTCATGCAGGCATAGCGCGCTGCGCAGCCCCACCATCTGCGCCGCCTGGTAGCCCAGCATCTTCTCGGCGCCACGATTGAAGAGCCGGAACACGCCCCGCTCATCCACCGACATCACCGCCACCTCGGTGGCCGCGTCCAGCACCGCCTGGAGATCCAGCTGGGCGCGTTTGGCGCGCTGCTCCTGCTCCTGCAGCCGGTCCATCAGCGCGCGCAAGCGCTCCCACAAGGCATAGACCTCCTCGCTGCCCAGATCGCCCGAAGCCTCACCGCCCTGCCCGGCCACCACCGCATCGGCCAGCGCGACGATGCGGCGGTAGCGCGCCGCCTCGCGGTCCGCCAGCCGCAAGGCGGCCCAGACCGCCAAGGCCAGCGACAAGCTCAGCACCACGGCGGCCAGACCGAGCAGGCGCAAGACCGGCCGGTACAGCCGCGCCTGCGGATGGGCCACCAGCACCTGCCAGCCCGAGTCGGCGGCCGGCGCGATCGCGGCCAGCCAGCGCTGGCCGGCCAGCACGAGCTCGCCACTGCCGGGCCGGCCGTCCAGCGCCGCGCGCACCAGCGGCAGATTCACCAAGCTCTCCTGCCAGTCGGCCAGCTGCTGCTGCGGGTGGACGATGACGCGGCCGCGGCCGTCCAGCACGATGACGATGGCATCGTCGGCGCGCGCCAGCTGGGCCAGGTCCTTGGAGAGGCCGCCCAGCGCCAGCTCGCCGACCAGCAGGCGCGTGCCGGCACGAGCCGCCAGCACGGCCGTGACACGGCCGGTCAGCGGCGACAAAAAGGTGTCGGACCAGACCGCATGATCGGCGGTGTGCGCACGCTCGAAGAACGGTCGCTGCGACACATCCATGCCGACCAGATCGCTGGCCTGCACGCCGGCGCTGGGCCGCACCTGGGCCTCCTCGATCAGGCCCTGGTGATCGACGCAGTAGACCGCCTCGAACTCCTGGGTCAGATCCAATGCCGGGCCCAGCATGGCCTTGTCGCAGGACCGGGCCGTATCGGCGCGCAGCAGCGCGGCCAGCAGCAGCATGCCGCGCTGCGGCGCGGCCAGCTGGCTGGCGATGCGGCTGCGGGTCTGCATGGCCAGATGCTCGTTCTCCTGCGCCATCGCCCGCACCGCCTCGGGCAGGGTCAGGGCCCCCCACAGCACGGCGAACGCCACCAGCGGCAGCAGGGCCGCGACGATGAATTGCCGCGCCAGCAGGCGGCGCAGGCTGGGTTTCTTCTTCGTCATCGCCGCGATCTCAGGGGCGCAGACCTTGCAGCCGGCCGGCCCGCGCCTCGCTCAGATGCAGGCGCCGGTCGGTATCGCCATGGGCGTCCAGCTGCAGCGGTCCCTGCAACAGCGTCCAGCGCCGGCCCGCCTCGCCGAGCACCTCGCGCAGGCTTTGAGCGCCGGCGCGCGCACGCCAGGCCTGCGCGCCCAGCATCAGCGAGTCATAGCTCTGCACGGCGGCCGTGCCCGGCGGATCGCCGAAACGGGCCTGATAGCGCTTCTTGAAGTCGACAAAGGCCGGCGACTCATCGTCCAGATCGAGCGCCTGCAAGACCAGCGCGCCCTCGATGGCGCGGCCGCCATACTCCAGCAGGGACTTGTTGGCCCCCCAGGGCGAAACGGCCAGCTGCAGCGCGGGCCGGATCCGGCGCAGGGCCTGGGCCGTCAGCGCCGCCTCGGGCGCGCTATTGACCAGCACCACGGCCTCGGGCTGTGTGGCCAGCAGGCGCTCGGCCAGCGCCGCATAGTCCAGCCCCGGCCCCGACTGATAGCGCAGCTCGGCCGGCGCCGGCGCGCCCAGCTCGCGCAGCTGCGCCACCAGGGCCAGCCCGAAGCTCTCGGTGTAGGCACGGTTGCGCATGTCCATCAGCACCGCCACCCGCCGCAGGCCGCGCTGGTAAAGCACCTGGCTGAGCTGGCGCGCGCTCTGCGGCGCATCGGTGGCGATGCGAAAGAAATGGTCCTTGCGGCCGGACAGCTCGTGCGAGGTGGCCGTCGGGCTGATGGCCACCAGCTTCAGCCGCTCCAGCTCGGGCATGGCCGCCACCGCCATTGCGCTGGTCATCGGCCCGACCACCCATTGCGCGCCACGCGCCGCCAGCGACTGCAGCGCCTCGCTGAGCCGCTGCGGCGATTGCTGGTCGTCCTCGACCAGCAGCTCGAAGCGCTGCGCCCCGGCGGCGTTCAGCGTTTCGACGGCCAGCAGCGCGCCGTTGCGCCCCTCCACCGCCAGATCGGCGGCCGATCCCGACAGGCCGGAGACAAAACCCACCTTGATCGGCGCCCGCGGCCCGCAGGCCCAGAGCAGGCACAGCAACAATCCCAGGGCTGCGATACGCTTCATCGAACCACGATAAGCTTTCACCGCGCGCCCCACAAGCGGGCAAAGCCCTTGCGGCCGCCGCGCCACGGCAAGGCCTTGCGCCGGCAAGGTTGGCGCGAGACTCCTAGACTGGCCGCATGAGTCCTCTGTCCATCCTCGATCTCGCCCCCATCGTCGAAGGCGGCACCGCCGCCCAGGCCCTGCACGACAGCATCGCGCTGGCCCGGCATGGCGAAGCGCTGGGCTACACCCGATTCTGGGTGGCCGAACACCACAATATGGAGGGCATCGCCAGCTCGGCCACCGCCGTGCTGATCGGCCAGCTGGCCCAGGCCACGCAGACCCTGCGCATAGGCTCCGGCGGCATCATGCTGCCCAACCATGCGCCGCTGACGATTGCCGAGCAGTTCGGCACGCTGGCCACCTTGTTTCCCGACCGCATCGATCTGGGCCTGGGCCGCGCGCCCGGCACCGACGGGCCGACCATGCGGGCGCTGCGCCGCCATCTGAGCACGGCCGCCGAGGACCGTTTCCCCGAGGATGTGCTGGAGCTGCAGGCCTATCTCGGCCCGGCCAAGGAGGGTCAGGTCGTGCGCGCGATTCCCGGCCAGGGCACCGAGGTGCCGATCTGGCTGCTGGGGTCCAGCCTCTACAGCGCCCAACTGGCCGCCTATCTGGGCCTGCCCTTTGCGTTTGCCTCGCATTTCGCGCCCGATCTGCTGATGCAGGCCCTGGACCTCTACCGCAGCCACTACCGGCCCAGCGCCAAGCATCCCAAGCCCTATGCGATGGTCGGACTGAACGTGGTCGTGGCCGACAGCGATGCCGAGGCGGCCTTTCTGTTCAGCTCGCTGCAACTGCGCTTTCTGGGCATGCAGCGCGGCCAGCGCGGTCTGCTGCCGCGGCCGGTCGACGATATGGAGTCGCGCTGGAACGCGGCCGAGAAAGCGGGCGTGGCACGCATGCTGGCCGAGTCCATCGTCGGCTCGCCGGTCACGGTGCGCGCCGGCCTGCGCGCGACGCAGGAGCGCACCGGCGCCGACGAGTTCATCGTCGCCTGCGCGGTGCACGACCAAGGAGCGCGCAGGCGTTCCTACGAGCTGCTGGCCCAGCTGAGCCGCTAGGCCTTCGCAGGGCCTTGTTCAGAGCTTGAAGACCTGCACCGCCTCGACCAGGCGGCCGGCCTGGTGCTTCAGGCTCTCGGCGGCGGCGGCGCTCTGCTCCACCAGCGCGGCATTCTGCTGCGTGACCTGATCGAGCTGGCCCACCGCATCGCTGACCTGGCCTATGCCCGAGGTCTGCTCGACGGTGGCGGTACTGATCTCGCCGATCAGATCGGCCACCCGCTTGACCTGGGCCACGATGCCCTCCATCGCCTGGCCGGCGTCACCCACCAGACGCGTGCCGGTCTCGACCTTCTCGACGCTGTCATTGATCAGGCTCTTGATCTCCTTGGCCGCATTGGCGCTGCGCTGCGCCAGGCTGCGTACCTCGGAGGCGACGACCGCAAAGCCCCGCCCCTGCTCGCCGGCCCGTGCCGCCTCGACGGCGGCATTCAGCGCCAGGATATTGGTCTGGAAGGCGATGCCGTCTATCACGCTGATGATGTCGCTGATGCGCCGGCTGGAGGCGCTGATCTCGTCCATCGTGCCGACCACCCGGGCCACCACCTCGCCGCCCTGCGCGGCCGCCGCGCGGGCCGAGCCGGCCAGGGTGTTGGCCTGCTGGGCGGTGTCGGCGCTGGAGCGCACGGTGCCGGCCAGCTGTTCCATCGACGCGGCCGTCTGCTGCAGATTGCTGGCCTGCTCCTCGGTGCGCTGGCTCAGGTCGGCATTACCGGTGGCGATCTGGCTGGAGCCGGTGGCGATCGAATCGCTGCTCTGGCGCACGGTGGACACGACCTTGACCAGGCTCTCATTCATCGCCTTCAGGGCCTGCAGCAGCTGGCCGGTCTCGTCCTTGCTGTTCACCTCGATGCGCGAGCTCAGATCACCGGCGGCCACGGTCTCGGCCAGGCGCACGGCCTGCCGGATCGGCGCGACGATGCTGCGGGTGATGCCGGTGCTCAGCAGCACGCCGATCACCAGGGCCACCGCGCTGCCGCCCAGAATCAGCCAGCGGTTCAGGCTGCGGCTGGCCTCGGCCTCGGCGCTGCGCTGCGCCTGCAGCTCGCGCTCGAGCTTGTCGAACTCGGCATGCACGGCACGAAAGCCATCCATCGCCGCCTTGTCGCCGCCCAGCATGAAGGCGGAGACCAGATCGTCGATGATCTTGCTGCCGGCACGCACCTCCTGGCGCACCGGAAACAGCGCCTCGATGGCGGCCTTGAGCTCCTGCTGACGCTGCTTCATCAGATCCAGCCGCTGTTGCTGCTCGGGGTTGTCGGCGGTCAGCTGCTTGGCCTCTGACCAGGTCTTGTCAAAAGACGCCTGGCCGATCTTCCAAGGCTCCAGATAGCGATCCTCGCCGGCCAGCAGATAGCCGCGCCCGCCGGTCTGCATGCTGACCATGGACTGCAGCAGCTTCTCGCCGCGGTCCAGCACCTCGTAGGTGTGGATATTGAGCCTCTCGGCCTCGGCCAGCTTGGCGCCGCTGCCCAGCGCGGTCCAGACCACCAGCAGGAACACGCCGATCACCGCAGCAAAGGCCACGGCCAGACGACGGCCGATCGACAAATTGGCAAACATCCTCACTCACAACTCCTCTTGATGGCCGCCCCGGGACACCATAGCCGCCGGGGTCAGGTCTTGAGCTCCGTCGAGACCACCCCAGGCTATCGGCCGGGGATGGCGAGTCTTGAGGATGAAAAGCCGCTCAGCCCAGCTGTTTGCGCGCATTGCGGAACATGCGCATCCAGGGGCTGTAGGCGCTCTTGTCGCCCGAGGTCCAGCTCATCTGCACATTGCGGAAGACGCGCTCGGGGTGCGGCATCAGCACGGTGAAGCGGCCGTCCGGCGTGGTCACCGAGGTCAGGCCCTCGGGGCTGCCGTTGGGGTTCAACGGATAGACCTCGGTGGGCGCACCGGCGTGGTCGACATAGCGCATCGCGCGCGCCACCGTCTTCGCATCGCCGCGCTGCGAGAAGTCGGCATAGCCCTCGCCGTGGGCGACCGCGATCGGCAGCCGGCTGCCGGCCATGCCCGTGAAGAACAGGCTGGGACTGTCCAGCACCTCGACCATGGCCAGGCGCGCCTCGAACTGCTCGCTCTTGTTGCGGGTGAACTTGGGCCAGGCCGCAGCACCCGGGATGATGGGCGACAGCGCCGCCATCATCTGGCAGCCGTTGCACACGCCCAGCGCGAAACTGTCGGGGCGCGCGAAGAAGGCCTTGAACTGCTCGGCCAGCAGCGGGTTGAACATGATGGAGCGGGCCCAGCCCTCGCCGGCACCCAGGGTGTCGCCATAGCTGAAACCACCGCAGGCGACAAAGCCCTTGAACTGATCGAGGCCGACCGCGCCCGCCTGCAGATCGCTCATGTGCACGTCGTAGGTGTCGAAGCCGGCCAGCGCCATCGCATAGCTCATCTCGACATGCGAGTTGACGCCCTGCTCGCGCAGGATGGCCAGCTTGGGCCGCGCGCCGCTGTTGATGAAGGGCGCGGCGACATCCTCCAGCGGATCGAAGCTCAGCTGCAGATGGCGGCCGGGGTCGGCGGCCAGGCCGGCCTGGGCGTGCTCGCTGTCGGCGCAGGCCGGGTTGTCGCGCAGCTGGCTGATACGCCATGACACTTCATCCCAGCTCTTGTGCAGCGCCTCCAGCGGCGCGCTGAACACGGTCTTGGCATCGCGCCAGATCTCGACCTTGCCCGTGCTGTTGGGCTTGCCCACCACATGGCTCAGCTTGGACAGGCCATGGGCGCGCAGCACCTGCATCACCGCATCGCGTTCGGCGGTGGGCACCTGCAGCAGCACGCCCAGTTCCTCGTTGAACAGCGCCTTCAGCGTCAGTTCCTCGCGGCGCGCGCTGACCTGGGCGGCCCAGTTCTTCGCATCGCCCTGATCAGCGCGGCTGTCGTTGACGCCGTCGCTCTCGGTGACCAGCATGTCCACATTCAGGCTGATGCCCATATGGCCGGCAAAAGCCATCTCGCAAGCCGTGGCCCACAGGCCGCCATCACCACGGTCGTGATAGGCCAGCAAGCGCCCTTCGGCGCGCAGCTGATTGACGGCCGCGACCAGGTTCTTCAGCAGCGCCGCATCGTCCAGATCGGGCACCGCGCCGCCAAACTGGTTCAGCGCCTGGGCCAGGATGGAGCCGCCCATGCGGTGCTGGCCCTGCCCCAGGTCCACCAGGATCAGGCTGGTGTCGCCGGGCTGCAACTGGGGTGTCAGCGTGGCGCGCACATCGGCGATGCTGGCGAAGGCGGTGATGATCAGCGACACCGGCGCGGTGACCTGCTTGTCGGCCCCGTCGTTCCACTTGGTGCGCATCGACAGCGAATCCTTGCCGACGGGAATGGAGATGCCCAGCGCCGGGCACAGCTCCATGCCCACCGCCTTGACGGTGTCGAACAGCGCGGCGTCCTCACCGGGTTCGCCGCAGGCGGCCATCCAGTTGGCGGACAGCTTGACGCGCGGGAGCTCGATAGGCGCGGCCAGCAGATTGGTGATGGCCTCGGCCACGGCCATGCGGCCCGAGGCCGGGCCGTTGACGGCGGCCAGCGGCGTGCGCTCGCCCATGCTCATCGCTTCGCCGGCAAAGCCCTTGAAGTCGGCCAGGGTCACGGCGCAATCGGCCACCGGCACCTGCCAGGGTCCGACCATCTGGTCGCGGCTGTTCAGGCCGCCGACCGTGCGGTCGCCGATCGTGATCAGGAAGCGCTTGGAGGCCACGGTCGGGTGGCGCAGCACGTCGACGGCGACCTTGGCCAGATCGACACCGGTCAGCTCCAGCCGGCCGGCGTCGCGCTCGAGCCGGCTCACCTCGCGGTGCATCTTGGGCGGCTTGCCCAGCAGCACGTCCATCGGCATGTCCACCGCACGCTGGCCGTCGGGCCCGTCTTCCAGGATCAGCTCGCGCGCCTCGGTCGTGACGCCCACCACCGCAAAGGGGCAGCGCTCGCGTTCGCACATGCGCTGGAACAGATCCAGGCTGTCCGGCGCGATGGCCAGCACATAGCGCTCCTGGCTCTCGTTGCACCAGATCTCCTTGGGCGCCATGCCGGACTCTTCCAGCGGCACCTTTCGCAGATCGAAGCGCGCGCCGCGGCCGGCGTCATTGACCAGCTCGGGGAAGGCGTTCGAGATGCCGCCCGCGCCAACATCGTGGATGGCCAGGATGGGGTTCTTGTCGCCCAGGCCCCAGCAGTGGTTGATGACCTCCTGCACCCGGCGCTCGATCTCTGGATTGCCACGCTGCACCGAGTCGAAGTCAAGGTCGGCGGTATTGGTGCCGGCCGCCATCGAGCTGGCGGCACTGCCGCCCATGCCGATGCGCATGCCGGGGCCGCCCAGTTGCACCAGCAGGGAGCCGGTGGGGAACTCGATCTTCTGCGTCTGGTCCTCGCGGATCGCCCCCAGGCCGCCGGCGATCATGATGGGCTTGTGATAGCCGCGCTGCACGCCGTCCACCTGCTGCTCGTAGACGCGGAAATAGCCGTTCAGATTGGGCCGGCCGAATTCGTTGTTGAAGGCCGCGCCGCCCAGCGGGCCTTCGATCATGATCTGCAAGGCGCTGGCGATATGGCTGGGCTTGCCCACCGGGTTTTGCTCCCAGGGCTCGGACAGGCCCGGCAGGTGCAGATTGGAGACCGAGAAGCCGGTCAGGCCGGCCTTGGGCTTGGAGCCGCGGCCGGTGGCGCCTTCGTCGCGGATCTCGCCGCCGGCACCGGTCGAGGCGCCGGGGAAGGGCGAGATCGCGGTCGGGTGGTTGTGGGTCTCGACCTTCATCAAGACATGGGCCAGTTCCTCGCGCGCCTCGTAGCGCGGCGCGCGCTGGTCGCCGGCCGGCATCCAGCGCTCGATGCGGTGGCCTTCCATCACCGAGGCATTGTCCGAGTAGGCCTTGACCGTGTGCTGCGGGCTCAGCTTCTCGGTGTTGCGGATCATGCCGAACAGGCTCAGCGGCTGCTCGACGCCGTCGACCGTGAACTTGGCATTGAAGATCTTGTGGCGGCAGTGCTCGCTATTGGCCTGCGCGAACATCATCAGCTCGACGTCGCTGGGATTGCGCTTCAGGCCGGTGAAGGCGGTCACCAGATAGTCGATCTCGTCGTCGGACAGAGCCAGGCCGAAGTCCTTGTTGGCGGTCACTAGCGCCGCCCGGCCCTGGGCCAGCACATCGACATGGGCCAGCGGCTGCGCGGTCTTCTCGTCGAACAGATGGGCGGCATCCTCGCGGGCCAGCAGCACGCTCTCGGTCATGCGGTCGTGCAGCAGCTCGGCACAGGCGATCAGCTCGGCCTGGCTCAGCGTCTTCTCGCTGCCGATCAGTCCCCCCAGCAGGCCGGACTTCAGCACCAGGCGGTACTCGGTGACCCGCTCGACCCGGTGAATGCTATTCAGCCCGCAGTTGTGGGCGATGTCGGTGGCCTTGGAGGCCCAAGGGCTGACCGTGCCCAGGCGCGGCGCCACCAGCACCAGGCTGCCTTCGCCGCCGCCCTCATAGGCGTCGCCATAGTTCAGCAGCGCGGCCAGCTTGGCCTGCTCATCGGCGGCCAAGGCCACATCGCTCCAGACCCAGTGCACATGGCATGCCTGGACCGCGCTGATGCGCGCATTGACGGCCTGCAGCCGAGGCAGCAGCGCCTGGGCCCGGAACGCGGAAAGAGCGTTGCCGCCCTCGAACGAAAGCAGATGCTTGGTGGAAGCCATGGAATCCCGCAGTGCTAGCCGGACCGAGACGGCCGACCTTCGATGAAGTGCGGGATTCTACCGAGGCTGGCCTGGGTCTTGGACTTGCCGCCCGCAAAGGCGGCAAGTTTCACCAGCCGGTAAGTGAACTCAGCGCTCGGTCTTCATCTTGGCGACGATGCCTTCGATGCGATCCAGCAAGGCACCCTGGTCCACCGTGGTCAGCTCGCGGCCCTTCAAGACCTGGCGGCCGCCGACCCAGACATCGGAGACATGCTCGCGGCCGGCCACATAGACCAGCTGGGCCTCGGGGTTGTAGACCGGTCGGCATTCCAGCGCGTCCAGCGACACCGCGACGACGTCGGCCAGCTTGCCCACTTCCAACGACCCCAGGTCGTCGCCCCGGCCCATGGCCTTGGCGGCGCGAATGGTGGCCATCGCCAGCGCGCTGCGGGCCGAGACGGTCGTGGGATTCTGTGTCGAGCCCTTGGCCAGCAGGGCCGCGGCGCGGATCTCGCCGAACATGTCCTGGCGGTTGTTGGAAGCCGCGCCGTCGGTGCCCAGAATCGTGTTGACGCCGGCGGCTTCGAGCGCCGTCACCGGGCAGACGCCGGAGGCCAGCTTCATGTTCGAGTTCGGGTTGTGGACCAGGTGCACCTTCTGCCGCGCCAGCATCGCGATCTCGTCCTCGTTCAGATGGACCATGTGCACGGCCATCATCTTCTCGTTGAGCAGGCCCAGCTTGTTCAGGCGCTCCAGCGGCCGCATGCCGTATTGCTTCAGGCTGCCATCGACCTCGTCCTGGGTCTCGTGGATATGGCAATGCATCTGCATCTCATGCTGCTCGGCCAGCTGGCGCAGCTTGATGAAGGTCTCGTCCGACACGGTGTAGGGCGCGTGCGGCGCGCTGGTCCAGTCCAGGAGCTTCTCGCCCTTGAACTGCTGATAGGCGGCCAGACCCTTGGCGATGTAGTCGTCCGGGCCGGAGGCATAGCCGGTCGGGAAATCGATCACGTTGATGGAGACGCCGGCGCGCAGACCTGAGTCGACGGCGGCGCGCGCCATCGCGGTCGGGAAGAAGTACATATCGTTCAGATAGGTGACGCCGCCGCGCAGCGCCTCGGCCGCCGACAGCAGCGAGCCCTGGTAGGTCCAGTCCTCGCTGACCCACTTCTTCTCCAGCGGCCAGATGTGGTTGTTGAGCCAGTCCATCAGCGGCACATCGTCGGCCACGCCACGCAGCAGCGACATCGCCGAATGCGTGTGGCCGTTGATCAGACCGGGGATCAGTACATGCGAGCCGAGCTCGACCTTGGCCGCATCCGGGTACCGGGTCTCGGCCTCGGCCCAGGGCAGGAGCGCCGCAATGCGCTCGCCCTCCATCACCAGCGCGTGCTCATTGAGCACCTCGCTGCCGGGCGCCATCGAGACGATCCAGCGGGCCTTCAGCAGGGTTTGTTGGGCTTGGCTCATGCGTTTCTCCTCAATTGAAGGCTTGGGCAAACAGATTCAGCACGCCGACCGCATCCACGCCGATGCAGGCCTGCTGCGGCGGGCAGCTGCTCCAGGGCGTCTGCGCGCCGGTGGGCTTGTGGAAGTCCTGGATGGTCTGGCCGCGGGCAATGCCCTCGGTGACAACGCGCACCGGGCCGCTGCGCAGGCGGAACAGCTCGGGTGCGATGCAGAAGGCCGCCGCGCTGGCGTCATGCGAGTAGATGCCGCCGATGCCGTCGCGCTCGTGATAGAAGTCCTGATAGTGGCGGGTCGCGGTCCACAGAAAGTCGCCGACGGCGCCGTCCTTGCCTTGCAGCGCGGCCAGGTACTGATGCTTCATCACCACCTCCTGGGTCACATCCAGGCCGACGATGACGACCGGCCAGTCGGCCGTGAAGACGATGTCGGCCGCCTCGGGGTCATTGATGATATTGGCCTCGGCCACCGGCGTCACATTGCCGCCATGGCCATGAATGCCGAAGGCGCCGCCCATCACGACGACCTGGCGAACCTTGGAGGTGATCGTCGGGTCATGGCGCAGGGCCAGCGCGATATTGGTCAGCGGGCCGACGGCCAGCAGCGTGATCTCGCCGGGTTCGGCATTGATCAGATCACAAATCAGCTGATGGGCCGGGCGGGCATCCGCCTGGGCCCTTGTGGCGGGCAATTGCCCGAACATGCCGCCCAGGCCGTCGTCGCCATGCACATGGGCCGGGAAGTCCTGCTCGGCCGGCGTGTGCAGCGGGCCGGCCGCGCCCTGCGCCACCGGCAGGTCCAGGCCGTAGAAGGCCGACAGGCTCAGCGCATTGCGTGTGGTGGTCGCGATGGGGGCGTTGCCGAACACGGTGGTCAGCGCGCGCAGCGCGATGGCCGGGTGGCGCGCCAGCAGGTGCAGCGCCATCGCATCGTCGATGCCGGGGTCGGTGTCAAAAATAACGGCAGAGGCTTTCATACTGCAAGCACCAGTTCGGTTGTTCAAAGAGTGATTTCGGCGCGGCGCGGCATCGCCGACTGCACGCCGCTGCGGCTGACCGCAATGGCCGCCGCCGCCTGGCCCAGGCGCACCGCATCGGCCGCGCTCATGCCCTCGGCCAGACCGGCGGCCAGGCCGCCGACAAAGGTGTCGCCGGCACCGACGGTGTCGACCGCCTTTACGACCCGGGCCGGCAGATGCTGGACGCCGGCCGCGCCGCACAGCAGCACGCCTTGCGCGCCCAGCGTCACCAGCACCTGCTGCGGGCCGCGCTGCAGCAGCGCCAGCGCCGCAGCCGCGGCCTCGTCGACGCTGCCGCTGGCCATGCCGGCGAGCTGGCCGGCCTCGGTCTCGTTGACGATCAGCCAGCTGCTCAGGGCCAGCAAGGCATCGCCGACCGGCAGCGCCGGTGCCGCGTTCAGAATCGTCGTGACACCGGCCGCGCGGGCCAGCTCGAAGGCCTGGGTGATGGCCGGCACCGGTACCTCCAACTGGGCCACGACGACCTGGGCCGACTGCAGCAGCGCGGCACTGGCCTGCACATCGGCCGCGCTGAGCTGGGCATTGCTGCCGGGCACATAGACGATGGAGTTCTCTCCGCCCTCGCTGGCCACCATGATGACGGCGACGCCGGGCAGCGCCGCCGCATCGGCGACCACGCCGGAGGTTGTGATGCCCTCCTCGGCCAGCGCGGCCAGCAGCTCCGCGCCATGCTGGCGCGTGCCGACCCGCGAGACAAAAGCCACCGGCGCGCCCAGCCGGGCCGCCGCCACCGCCTGGTTGGCGCCCTTGCCACCGGGCGCCATCACAAAGGCCTCGCCCATCAGGGTCTCGCCGGGCCCGGGCAGACGCCGGGAATGCGAGACCATGTCCATATTGATGCTGCCGACCACCACCACCTGGGGGGCTGCATTTGCGCGCTGCGTCATGACACTTCTTCCCTTTTTGTTTTCTCTCAGCCCAGTCGCTGCGGCGCGGAGGTGCTTTCGCGCACCACCAGACGCGGTGTCAGCAGCACATCCTTCAGCGGCGCCGCCGGGTTCTCGATGCGGTCCACCAGCACCCGGGCGGCTTCGCGGCCCAGCTCCTTGATCGAGCAGCCCACCGTGGTCAGCGCCGGGTAGACGAAGCCGCTCAGCTCGATATCGTCGAAGCCGACGATGGAGAGCTGCTGCGGCACCTTGAGCCCCGATTCGGCGGCCGCGCGCAGCGCGCCCAGGGCCATCATGTCATTGCTGGCGAACAGGGCCGTGATGCCGGCCTGCGCGCGCAGCAGGCGGCGCGCCGCCTCGTAGCCGCCGGCGCTGCTGAAGTCGCTTTCGATCAGCAGGCTCTCATCGGGCGTGATGCCGCGATCGAGCTGGGCACGGCGCCAGCCGTCGACCCGCTCCGCCGTCACCTCGAACTCGGCCGGCCCGCTGATGCAGGCGATGCGGCGGTGGCCGAGGTCCAGCAGATGCTTGACCGCCTTGTAGGCGCCGTCGGCATTGTTGACGCTGACCCGGTCGGCACGCGCGCCCGGCACCAGGCGGTCCACCGTCACCGAAGGCACGGTGGCCAGCTTGAAGATGCGGGCCAGCGATGCGGCATCGCCGGCCGAGGACAGCAAGAGCCCGTCGATGCGTTTTTCCAGCAGCGTGCGCATGTACTGCTGCTGGCGTTTCGGGTCGTTGTCGGAGTTGCACAGGAACACCGAGTAGCCGGCCAGGCGGCAGCATTCCTCGACGCCGCAGACCAGCTCGGCGAAGAAGGGATTGTTGACGTTGGGCACCAGCACGCCGACGATCTTGGTCTCGCTTTTGCGCAAAGAGCGCGCCACCGCGCTGGGCAGATAGCCAATCTCCTCGACCGCCGCCAGCACCCGGCGCCGCGCATCGGCGCTGACAGGCCGGGTGTCGTTCAGCACATGGGAGACGGTGGTGAACGAGACCCCCGCCAGGGCCGCAACATCTTTGATCGTGCTCACAAGGACTCAGCGCTTTCCATCATCAATGACCACACAGTGGCAAACGTTTGCCAACCACAAAGCATAGCTGAAACAAGCAGCCTGACGGCAGGCCGGCAGCGCTGTTTGCGCAAATATCCGGGCCTGGCGGCCCCGGGCTTTCCCTGGTCCGCCGGCCCGGGCATCAAAAAACCCGCCGGGCCTGAAGGCCGGGCGGGTTTGGCAACAGCAGCGGGCACGCGGCCCGCGCGGGATCGATCAGCGTTGCGCGATCGGCTTGACGTCGCGCGGGGTCGAGCCGACGAAGAGCTGACGCGGGCGGCCGATCTTGTACTCCGGGTCACCGATCATCTCGTTGAGCTGGGCGATCCAGCCGACCGTGCGGGCCAGCGCGAAGATCGCGGTGAACAGCGGCACCGGGATGCCGATGGCGCGTTGCACGATGCCGGAGTAGAAATCGACGTTCGGGTAGAGCTTGCGGGCGACGAAGTACTCGTCTTCCAGCGCGATCTTCTCCAGCTCCATCGCCAGCTTGAACATCGGGTCGTTGTGCAGACCCAGCTCGTCCAGCACCTCGTGGCAGGTTTCGCGCATCAGCTTGGCGCGCGGGTCGTAGTTCTTGTAGACCCGGTGACCGAAGCCCATCAGCTTGACGCCGCTGTTCTTGTCCTTGACCTGCTTGATGAACTCGCCGATCTTGGCGACGCCACCCTGCTTCTGGATGTCGCCGAGCATGTTCAGCGCCGCCTCGTTGGCGCCGCCGTGAGCCGGGCCCCACAGGCAGGCCACGCCGGCCGCGATGGCCGCAAAGGGGTTGGTGCCCGAGGAGCCGCACAGGCGCACGGTCGAGGTCGATGCGTTCTGCTCGTGGTCGGCATGCAGCGTGAAGATGCGGTCCATCGCGCGCACCAGCACATCGTTGGGCTTGTAGTCCTCGCAGGGCGTGGCAAACATCATGCGCATGAAGTTGCCGGCGTAGCTCAGGTCGTTCTTCGGATAGATATAGGGCTGGCCGATGGTGTACTTGTAGGCCATGGCCACCAGCGTCGGCATCTTCGCGATCAGGCGGATCGCGGCGATCTCGCGGTGCTCGGGGTTATTGATGTCGGTGCTGTCGTGATAGAAGGCCGACATCGCGCCCACCAGACCGGTCATCACGGCCATCGGATGCGCGTCGCGGCGGAAGCCGCGCAGGAAGAACTGCATCTGCTCGTTGACCATGGTGTGGTTGGTCACGCGGGCGACGAAGTCTTCCTTCTGCGCCGGGTTGGGCAGCTCTCCGTACAGCAGCAGATAGCAGGTTTCGAGGTAGTCGCAGCTGGTGGCCAGCTGCTCGATCGGGTAGCCGCGATACAGCAGCTCGCCCTTGTCGCCATCGATATAGGTGATGGTCGAGTTGCACGAAGCGGTCGACAGGAAGCCGGGGTCGTAGGTGAACTTGCCCGTCTGCGCGTACAGCTTGCGGATGTCGATCACATCCGGGCCTATCGTGCCCTTGTACAGCGGCAGATCCATTTGCGGGCTGCCATCGGAGAACGACAGGGTGGCTTTGACGTCAGACGGGGTCATGGGCGTTCCTTATGACTTCTTGGGGATTCAGGGGGCGGTCCTGAGCAGGGCCAGGACCTCTTGCACATCGGCACGATCGAGTTCGCCTTCGGGCTGCTTGCGGCACAGGAACAGGTCCAACAAATCGTTGTCGGACAGTTCCATCAGCACGCGCAGGCCCTCGGCCTGATGCTCGGTCAGACTGCGGTCGTATCGAGCGAAGAAACGCTCGATGAAGAGATCATTCTCCAGCAGGCCGCGTCGGCAGCGCCAGCGCAGCTTGGAGAGGGCTCTCTCGTCGATCAGGGTGTTGACAGCGGTCATGACTGAGCGGGGCCGGGCATCGTCAGACGGCGCGCCGGACCATCAATTCCTTGATCTTGCCGATGGCCTTCGTCGGGTTCAGCCCCTTCGGGCAGACATCGACGCAGTTCATGATGGTGTGGCAGCGGAACAGGCGGTACGGATCTTCCAGATTGTCCAGACGCTCGCCGGTGGCCTCGTCGCGGCTGTCGGCGATGAAGCGGTAGGCTTGCAGCAGGCCGGCGGGGCCGACGAACTTGTCCGGGTTCCACCAGAAGCTGGGGCAGCTGGTCGAACAGCTGGCGCAGAGGATGCACTCGTACAGGCCGTTGAGCTCTTCGCGCTCTTCAGGGAACTGCAGACGCTCCTTGTCGGGCAGCGGCGTGTCGTTGACCAGATAGGGCTTGATCGAGTTGTACTGCTTGAAGAACTGCGTCATGTCGACGATCAGGTCGCGCACGACCGGCAGACCCGGCAGCGGCTTCAAGACGATGGTGCCCGGCAGGGTACGCATATTCGTCAGGCAGGCCAGACCGTTCTTGCCGTTGATGTTCATCGCATCCGAACCGCAGACGCCCTCGCGGCAGCTGCGACGGAAACTCAGGCTGGGATCGACGGCCTTGAGCTTGTTCAGGGCGTCCAGCAGCATGCGCTCGGAGCCGTCCAGCTCGACCTCGAGGGTCTGCATATAGGGCTTGGCATCCTTGTCCGGGTCGTAGCGGTAGATCTGAAAAGTACGCTTGGTCATAGTGATTTACCTCTTAGAACGTACGGACCTTGGGCGGAATCGACTCGGCCGTCAGCGGCTTCAAGTTGACCGGCTTGTAGTCCAGGCGGTTGCCTTCCGAGTACCACAGCGTGTGCTTCATCCACTGCTCGTCGTTGCGACCATTCGGGTGGGCGGGCGTGTCGCCGTAGTCGTCCACCGTGTGGGCGCCGCGGCTCTCGGTGCGGGCCGCTGCGGAGACGATGGTGGCCTGGGCCGCCTCGATCAGGTTCTCGACCTCCAGCGCCTCGATGCGGGCGGTGTTGAAGACCTTGGACTTGTCCTTCAGCGTGATGTTGGCGACGCGCTTGGCGATCTCGGCCACCTTGGCCACGCCCTCGTTGAGCATGGCCTGGGTGCGGAACACGCCGGCATGCTGCTGCATCGCGGCACGCAGATCGTTGGCCACATCCTGCGCGTACTCGCCGCTGGTGCTGGCGTCCAGACGGGCCAGGCGGGCCAGCGAGCGGTCGGCCGCATCGGCCGGCAGATCCTTGTGCGCTTTAGTCTTCAGGCCGGCGTCGACGATGTGGTTGCCGGCCGCACGGCCGAACACCAGCAGGTCGAGCAACGAGTTGGTGCCCAGGCGGTTCGCGCCGTGCACGCTGACGCAGGCGCACTCGCCCACCGCATACAGGCCGTTGATCACCGCATTGGGCTTGCCGTCCTTGGGCACGACCACCTGGCCATGGATATTGGTCGGGATGCCACCCATCTGGTAGTGGATGGTCGGCACCACCGGGATCGGTTCCTTGGTGATGTCGACATTGGCGAAGTTGTGGCCGATCTCGAACACCGAGGGCAGGCGCTTCATGATGGTGTCGCCGCCCAGATGGGTCATGTCCAGCTGGATGTAGTCCTTGTTCGGACCGCAGCCACGCCCTTCCTTGATCTCCTGGTCCATGCAGCGCGAGACGAAGTCGCGCGGTGCCAGGTCCTTCAGGGTCGGCGCATAGCGCTCCATGAAGCGCTCGCCATTGCTGTTGCGCAGGATCGCGCCTTCGCCACGGCAGCCTTCGGTCAGCAGCACGCCGGCATTGTGCACGCCGGTCGGGTGGAACTGCCAGAACTCCATGTCTTCCAGCGGGATGCCGGCACGCGCCGCCATGCCCAGGCCGTCGCCGGTGTTGATGAAGGCATTGGTCGAGGCGGCGAAGATGCGCCCTGCCCCGCCGGTGGCCAGCAGCACGGTCTTGGCCTGCAGGATGTGGACCTCGCCAGTCTCCATCTCCAGCGCGGTCACGCCCACCACATCGCCCTCGGCATCGCGGATCAGGTCCAGCGCCATCCATTCGACGAAGAACTGGGTCTTGGCCTTGACGTTCTGCTGGTACAGCGTGTGCAGCATCGCGTGGCCGGTCCGGTCGGCCGCCGCGCAGGCGCGCTGCACCGGCTTCTCGCCGTAGTTGGCGGTGTGGCCGCCGAAGGGGCGCTGATAGATCGTGCCGTCGGCATTGCGGTCGAAGGGCATGCCGAAATGCTCAAGCTCGTAGACGACCTTGGGCGCCTCGCGGCACATGAACTCGATCGCGTCCTGGTCACCCAGCCAGTCCGAACCCTTGACGGTGTCGAAGAAGTGGTAGTGCCAGTTGTCTTCCGACATATTTCCCAGGCTGGCGCCGATGCCGCCCTGGGCGGCCACGGTGTGCGAGCGGGTCGGAAAAACCTTGGACAGCACGGCCACATTGAGGCCGGCCAGCGAGAGCTGCAAGGAGGCGCGCATGCCGGAGCCGCCGGCACCGACGATCACGACATCAAACTTGCGCTTAGGAATCGAATTTGCCACCGTCATCACAGTCTCCACAACACTTGGATCGCCCAGCCGGCGCAACCCACCAGCCACACCAGCGTGAACACCTGCAGAAACAGGCGCGCACCGACGGGCTGCACATAGTCCATCCAGATATCGCGCATGCCCACCCACGCGTGGTAGGCCAGCGAGATGATCACGACAAAGGTCAGCAGCTTCATCCACTGCGACGAGAAGATCGCCGCCCAGTGGTCATAGCCCAGCTCGCCGGGCATCAGGAACTGCACCAGCAGCACGACGGTGAACAAGGCCATCAACACGGCCGTGATGCGCTGGGCCAGCCAGTCGCGCAGACCGTAGTGCGCACCCACGACGATGCGCTTGGAACCAAAAGTACTCATTGTTTTAACCTCGCGTTCAGTACAGGCCGAAGAGCTTGGCCGCGACGGCCAGGGTCAGCAGCACGCTGGCGGCCAGCGTGAACACCGCCGACGAGTGGCCCTGCTCCTTGCTGACGCTGTGCGTCGCATCCATCCACAGATGGCGCACGCCGGCGATGAAGTGATGCAGATAGGCCCAGGCCAGGCCCAGCACCACCAGCTTGATGAACCAGGCCGGCACAAAGCCGATACCGGCCACAAAGGCGTTGGTGAAGGCGTCGTAGGAGATCTCGGATGTCAGGCTGTTGTCGAACATCCAGATGATGAAGGGCAAGAGCAGGAACATCAGCAGACCGCTGACCCGATGCAGGATGGACACAAAGCCGGCCGGCGGCAGCCGGTAGGTTCGCACATCGGTAAAGATATTGATGTTGCGATAGACCGGTCTTTTCTTGGCGGTACCGTTGGTGGTGCTTGTCATACCCAACCTTATGTAATCAACATGAAACCCGAGGATTTTATTGCAATGCAGCAGGAGCTCTGCGGCGACAGTGCGCGCTACGCAACGCGCAAGGATTAGTTCAGCTCATTGCGGTAAAAGTGTGAGGCGGTGTTATAGAGGCCGCGCCGCAGCTCGACCGGCTTGTCACCATAGGTGAAGGACAGGCGCTCGACGCTCAGCAGCGGCGTGCCCGGCGCCACCTGCAGCAGCGCTGCGGCCTCGGCATCGGCCGCGACCGCACGGATCTGCTCCTGCGCGCGAATCATGTGCACGCCGAACTCGGCCTCGAACAGGCCGTAGAAGGGGCCGCGGTGTTTTTCGAGCCGCTCGGCCGTCAACCCTTTGAACAGGGCGCCGGGCAGCCAGATATCGTCCAGCACTACCGGGTGGTTCTTGCTGTGCAGCAGCCGGCGCACCTCGACCATCGGGTCGCCGGCACGCATCTGCAGCTGCTTGGCGATCCAGGCAGGCGCGCGCTGGCGCTTGCAGTCCAGCAGCTGGCGACCCAGCGCCTCCTGGCCCTCGTCGGGCATCAGGCGCAGAAAGCGGTACTGGATCTTCTGCTCGGCATGGGTCGCGACAAAAGTGCCCTTGCCCTGACGACGCACCAGCAGATTGTCGGCCGCCAGCTCGTCGATGGCCTTGCGCACCGTGCCCTGGCTGACGCCGAAACGCGTCGCCAGCTCGATCTCGCTGGGGATCGCCTCGCCCGCCTTCCACTCGCCGGCCTGCAGGCTGGCGATGATCAGCCCCTTGATCTGGCGGTACAGCGGACTGAAAGAGGGGCCGGCGTCCGGGCGTGCGGATTCGCCGGACAGCGGTGGGGCGGTCGACATGGCCGGCATTGCAGCACAGGTCGGGGCCATTCGTCCATCAAAGTTGAGTGATATCTTCTATAAGACATAAGACGCGAGCAAGAAATCCGGAAAACATCGCATAATCGCGCGCTATGGCATCGCAGGCCGCCAGTCCAGCCGGGTAAGCCCTTGGACTGTCCTACACTTGCGCGGCACTCGCCGGAACGCTGGAGCTTGTCTTCCGGCACCCCTGCGGGCATGGAACACCCCCATATTTCGTCATTACTCCGGAGCTTTCACATGAGCACAAAGAAACCCGTTCGCGTCGCCGTTACCGGTGCCGCCGGCCAGATCGGCTACGCCCTGCTGTTCCGCATCGCCTCCGGCGAAATGCTGGGCAAGGACCAGCCGGTGATCCTGCAGCTGCTGGAGATCCCTGACGAGAAGGCCCAGAACGCGCTGAAGGGCGTGATCATGGAGCTGCAGGACTGCGCCTTCCCGCTGCTGGTGGGCATCGAGGCCCACAGCGACCCGATGACCGCCTTCAAGGACACCGACTACGCACTGCTGGTCGGCTCGCGTCCGCGCGGCCCGGGCATGGAGCGCTCGGAGCTGCTGTCGATCAACGGCGCCATCTTCACCGCCCAGGGCAAGGCGCTGAACGCCGTGGCCTCGCGCAATGTCAAGGTGCTGGTGGTCGGCAACCCGGCCAATACCAATGCCTATATCGCGATGAAGTCGGCCCCGGACCTGCCGGCCAAGAACTTCACCGCAATGCTGCGCCTGGACCACAACCGCGCCGCCTCGCAGCTGGCCGCCAAGACCGGCAAGCCGGTCGCCGAGATCGAGAAGCTGGCCGTCTGGGGCAACCACTCGCCGACCATGTACGCCGACTACCGCTTCGCCACCATCGGCGGCGCCTCGGTCAAGGCCATGATCAATGACGAGGCCTGGAACCGCGAAACCTTCCTGCCCACCGTGGGCAAGCGCGGCGCCGCCATCATCGCGGCCCGCGGCCTGTCCTCGGCCGCCTCGGCCGCCAATGCCGCGATCGACCATATGCGCGACTGGGCCCTGGGCACCAATGGCAAGTGGGTCACGATGGGCATCCCCTCGGGCGGCGAGTACGGCATCCCCAAGGATGTGATGTTCGGCTACCCGGTCACCTGCGAAAACGGCGAATACAAGATCGTCGACGGCCTGGAGATCGATGCCTTCTCGCAAGAGTGCATCAACAAGACCCTGAACGAGCTGCTGGAAGAGCAGGCGGGCGTCAAGCACCTGCTCTGAGCCTCAGGCTTGAGCGACACTCGCTTGAGCAAAACCAAGGGTCGGCTTTTGCCGGCCCTTTTTTCATTGAGACCGCCATCGTGACCACCGCTCCCCACCCCCGCCTGGCCCTGTTCGAGGAAGGCGACGCCGCCACCACCCTGCCCGTGGTCGACCACTACTGCGGCGTCGAAGCCCGCATGAGCAAGAGCCTGGAGCTGCAGGCCGAGATGGGCCCGGTGTTCGACATCACGCTGGACTGCGAGGACGGTGCCCCGATAGGCGGCGAGGCCGAGCATGTGCAACTGGTGCTCGCGATGCTCCACAGTGCGAACAACCGGTTCGGCCGCGTCGGCGCCCGCGTCCATCCGCTGGATCACCCCGCCTTCGAGGCCGATGTCGACGGCCTGATCGCCGGCGCCGGTGCGAAGCTGGCCTATCTGATGGTGCCCAAGCCGCGCGGCATCAACGATGTCGAGCAAGCCTGCGCCTTCATCGACGCCAGCCTGGCCCGCCACGGCATCAGCCGCCCGCTGCCTGTCCATGTGCTGATCGAGACCCATGGCGCGCTGCGCGAGGTGCAGCAGATCGCCGCCCACCCGCGCATCGAGTCGCTGTCCTTCGGCCTGATGGACTTCGTCTCGGCCCATCGTGGCGCGATCCCGCGCCAGGGCATGAGCCTGCAGGGCCAGTTCAGCCATCCGCTGGTGGTGCGCGCCAAGCTCGAGATCGCCGCCGCCGCCCATGGCTTTGGCAAGACACCGTCGCACTGCGTGGTCACCGAGTTCAAGAAGGTCTCAGCGATCGAGGAAGCCGCGCGGCGCGCGGCGCGCGAGTTCGGCTACACGCGGATGTGGAGCATCCACCCGAGCCAGATCCAGCCCATCATCGACGCCTTCGCCCCCAGCGTGGCCGAGATCGACGAGGCCATCGACATCATCCATGCCGCCCAGGCGGCCCATTGGGCGCCGATCCAGTACCGCGACCAGCTGCACGACCGTGCCAGCTACCGCTATTTCTGGCAGTTGCTCGAGCGCGCCCACCGCACCGGCCAGACCCTGCCGATCGAAGTCGAGCAGGCCTACTTCGGCGACGCCGCCCATTTGGGGTAAAGCAGGGGGTGGCGGCGCTGCGGCGGCGGTGACAATCGCTCACCCGCGCCGGCCGCCGATGCGGCTACATTGCAGCGCGAGCCTTCACTGCCGTACCCAGAGATACCCATGAAAATCATTCCCACCCTGACCCTGCTGATCAGCCTCGCGAGCGCTGGCGCCGTGATGGCCCAATCCGCGAGCCCTGCCGCCCCTGCCGCCGCCAAACCGGCCAACAAACAAGCCGTCAAGAAAGCCCCGGTCAAGCCGCGCGGCAAGCCGGCGCCGGTGCCGCCGCCCCCGCCGCCGCTGGCCGATGCCACCGAAGAACAGCTGGCCGCCACCGAGCGCGCCTATCTGGGTACCTATGACTGCGAGTTCAAGCAATCGGTCAGCATCACCCGCAATATCAAGCCCGGCTATCTGGACGTGATGTGGCAGAAGGACACCTTCACGATGAAGCCGGTGCTGTCCTCGACCGGCGCGCTGCGCCTGGAGGACGTGACCGGCCGGACCCTGATGATCCAGATCGCCAACAAGTCCATGCTGATGGACACCCATGTGGGCCGGCGCCTGGTCGACGAGTGCCTGCATCCCGAGCACCGCGCCGCGATCGAGGCCGCCAAGATCGCCCGCGCCGCCGCTGCCGCATCGGCCGCCGCCTCCGGCCTGGAGGTCGAAGCCGACGCCAGCAGCCTGGGCATCGCCCCCAGCCCCGCCAAGCGCGGCAGCTGAAGCCGGCCCGGCAGACTCTGATCGGCGCGCGGGTATTCCCGGGCGAGGTCAAAGTATGTAGAATCAATGCATACTTTCATCGCCATACCGACGCCCATACCCGCGCCATTTCCGGAGCCCTGCCATGGAAGCCACCGTTGCCGAACGCGGCCAGATCACCCTGCCCAAGGCGGTGCGTGATGCGCTGGGCCTGAGCAAGGGCACCACGCTCAAGGTCGAACTTGACGGCGGCCGCATCATCCTGAGCAAGAACGTCGACGACGCGCTGGCCAAGCTGCGCGGGCGTTTCAAACTGGCCGAAGGCTTCACCAGCACCAATGACGCGATGCGCGCGCTGCGTGGCCGCGCCCCGGGCGACCCCTATCCCGCGCCCAGCGAGGACGAGACATGATCGCCGTCGACTCCTCCGTGCTGGTCGACGTGCTGACCGGCGATGCCGAGTACGGCGAGGCCTCCTCGCTGGTGCTGGCCAAGGCCTTGAGCGAGGGCGAGGTCGTCATCAGCGAAGCGGTCGTGGCCGAGGTCCAGACCCTGCTCGACACGCGCGAGACCGTGATGGACGCGCTCAATGAGTTCGGCATCCGCTTCGAACCCATCCAGCAGGCCGCCGCCGTGCGCGCCGGTCATATGCAGCGCCGCTACCGCGACCGTGGCGGCAAGCGCGAGCGCGTGGTGGCCGATTTCCTGATCGGCGCCCATGCCCTGCTGCAGTGCCAAGCCCTGATCACCCGCGACGAAGGATTCTTTCGCGATTACTACAAGGGCCTGAGGCTCATCGTTCCCCAGGTACGTTGACCCGCCCGCTGACCCCACCTAGCCCCCCCCCAGGAGTAGCCATGTTGCAAGCCTATCGCCAACACACCGCCGAGCGCGCCGCGCTGGGCATCCCGCCCCTGCCTTTGGACGCCAAGCAGGTGGCCGAGCTGATCGAGCTGATCAAGACGCCACCGAGCGGTGAAGGCGAGTTCCTGCTGGACCTGCTGACGCACCGCGTGCCGCCGGGCGTCGATGACGCCGCCAAGGTCAAGGCCAGCTTCCTGGCCGCCGTGGCCCATGGCGACCTGACCGTGGGCCTGATCTCCAAGGCCAAGGCCACCGAGCTGCTGGGCACCATGGTGGGCGGCTACAACGTCCATCCGCTGATCGAGCTGCTGGACGATGCCGAGGTCGCCGAGGTCGCCGCCGCCGGTCTGAAGAAGACCCTGCTGATGTTCGACTTCTTCAACGATGTCGCCGAGAAGGCCAGGGCCGGCAATGCGCAGGCCAAGGCCGTGATGCAGAGCTGGGCCGAGGCCGAGTGGTTCACCTCGCGCCCCGAAGTCGCCAAGAAGATCACCGTGACCGTGTTCAAGGTGCCCGGCGAGACCAATACCGACGATCTGTCGCCGGCCCCCGATGCCTGGAGCCGTCCGGACATCCCGCTGCACTATCTGGCGATGCTGAAGAACACCCGTCCCGGCGCGGCCTTCGTGCCCGAGGAAGACGGCAAGCGCGGCCCGATGAAATTCATCGAGGAGCTGAAGAGCAAGGGCCATCTGGTGGCCTATGTCGGCGATGTGGTCGGCACCGGCTCCTCGCGCAAGAGCGCCACCAACAGCGTGATCTGGGCCACCGGCCAGGACATCCCCTTTGTGCCGAACAAGCGCTTCGGCGGCGTCACGCTGGGCGGCAAGATCGCACCTATCTTCTTCAACACGCAGGAAGACTCCGGCGCACTGCCGATCGAGGTCGATGTCTCGGCCTTCGAGATGGGCGATGTGATCGACATCTACCCCTACGAGGGCAAGATCGAGAAGGACGGCAAGGTCGCGGTCGAATTCCAGCTCAAGAGCGATGTGCTGTTCGACGAGGTGCGCGCCGGCGGCCGTATCAACCTGATCATCGGCCGTTCGCTGACCGCCAAGGCCCGCGAGTTCCTGGGCCTGCCCGCCTCCACCAGCTTCCGCCTGCCCCAGCCGCCGGCCGCCACCCAGGCCGGCTTCACGCTGGCCCAGAAGATGGTTGGCCGCGCCGTCGGCCTGCCGGAAGGCCAGGGCGTGCGCCCCGGCACCTATTGCGAGCCCAAGATGACCACGGTCGGCTCGCAGGACACCACCGGCCCGATGACCCGCGACGAGCTGAAGGACCTGGCCTGCCTGGGCTTCTCGGCCGATCTGGTGATGCAGAGCTTCTGCCACACCGCCGCCTATCCGAAGCCGGTCGACGTCAAGACCCACCGCGAGCTGCCCGCCTTCATCAGCAACCGCGGCGGCGTCTCGCTGCGCCCCGGCGACGGCGTGATCCACAGCTGGCTGAACCGCCTGCTGCTGCCCGACACCGTCGGCACCGGCGGCGACAGCCACACCCGCTTCCCGATCGGCATCTCCTTCCCGGCCGGCTCCGGCCTGGTGGCCTTCGGTGCCGCCACCGGCGTGATGCCGCTGGACATGCCCGAGTCGGTGCTGGTGCGCTTCAAGGGCCAGATGCAGCCCGGCATCACCTTGCGCGACCTGGTCCATGCGATCCCGCTGTATGCCATCAAGCAAGGCCTGCTGACCGTCGCCAAGGCCGGCAAGATCAATGCCTTCTCGGGCCGCATCCTGGAAATCGAAGGCCTGCCGGATCTGAAGGTGGAGCAAGCCTTCGAGCTGAGCGACGCCTCGGCCGAGCGCAGCGCCGCCGGCTGCACCGTGCACCTGAACCCCGAGCCGATCAAGGAATACCTCACCAGCAATATCGTGCTGATGAAGAACATGATCGCCGACGGCTATGCCGACGCCCGCACCCTGCAGCGCCGCATCCAGGCCGTCGAAGCCTGGCTGGCCGACCCCAAGCTGATGAAGGCCGACGCCGACGCCGAGTACGCCCACGTCATCGAGATCGACCTGGCCGACATCAAGGAGCCCATTCTGTGCTGCCCGAATGATCCGGACGATGCCAAGTTCCTCAGCGATGTGGCCGGCACCAAGATCGACGAGGTCTTCATCGGCTCCTGCATGACCAACATCGGTCACTTCCGTGCCGCCTCCAAGCTGCTGGAAGGCAAGCGCGACATCCCGGTCAAGCTGTGGGTCGCCCCGCCGACCAAGATGGACGCCCAGGAGCTGACCAAGGAAGGCCACTATGGCACCTTCGGCACGGCCGGTGCGCGCATGGAAATGCCGGGCTGCTCGCTGTGCATGGGCAATCAGGCCCAGGTCAAGGAAGGCGCCACCGTGGTGTCCACCTCCACGCGCAACTTCCCCAACCGTCTGGGCAAGAACAGCAACGTCTACCTGGCCTCGGCCGAGCTGGCCGCGATCGCCTCCAAGCTGGGCCGCATCCCGACGGTGGCCGAGTACCACGCGGACATGGGCGTGATCAATGCCGACGGCAGCAAGATCTACAAGTACATGAACTTCGACCAGATCGAGGAGTACGCGGAGACGGCCAAGGGCGTGACGGCCTGAGTCTGAATCGGGCTTGACCGATCAGCGGCCCGCCGACGCGAAGTCGGCGGGCCGCTGTCTTTGTGGCCCTCGCGGTACAAAGTCGCATGAAGCGCCTGCGCTTTCACTTACAGTCACTCGGATGACGCCCACCGCGCCGGAGTGATGCCATGAGTGCAGCTCAGCCCAAACCGACCTCGGCCTACAAGGTGCTGGTGGTCGACGACCAGCAGCAGATGCGCCAGATCATCCGCGAGTCGCTGTACCGGCTGGGCATACGCACGGTGCTGATGGCCGGCAATGCGGCCGAGGCCCTGAAGGCCATGCGTGGCGAAGGCATCGACCTGGTGCTCAGTGATTACAACCTCGGCGAAGGCCCGGACGGCCAGCAGTTGCTGGAGGCCGCGCGCGGCGCCAAGCTGCTGAGCCCGGTCGCGCCGTGGATCTACATCACCGCCAATGCCTTGCGCACCGACATCCTGGCGGCCGGCGATTTCATGCCCGACGGCTATATCGTCAAGCCCTTCACCGACCAGCTGCTGTCGCGCTATATCGAGGCGCTGTCGACCCGCAAGCAGACGCTGGCGCCCCTGCTGCTGGCGGTCGAGGCCCAGCAATGGGAGCAGGTGCTGGAGGCCGCCGAGGGCTTCATCCGGCGCGGCGATGCGCTCAGCGTCGAGGGCCTGAAGCAGAAGGCTCAGGCGCTGATGCGGCTGGCCCGCTTCGAGGACGCCCGCGCCTGCTACGCGCAGGCGCTGCAGCTGAACTCCGAGCTGTCCTGGGCCCAGCTGGGCCAAGCCCAGGCCCTGCGGGCGCTCGGCAAGACCGAGCAGGCCCGCGCCGCGCTGGAGCAGCTGACGCGCGACCAGCCCTCCTATGCCAGCGCCTATGACGTGCTGCTGGAGATGGCCGAAGACCAGGGCGACGCACAGGCGGCGATGGGCATCGCCCAGACCGTCGCCGATCTGGTACCGAACGCCAAGCGCAAGCTGCGCCTGGGCAGCCTGGCCTTGGGCGCCGGCGAGACCGAGACGGCACTGAAGGCACTGGAGCAGGCCGCCGCGAAGAACAAGCACGCGGTCCAACCGACGCCGCAGGCCCAGCTGCTGCTGACCCAGGCCCTGCTGGACAAGGGCGACGCCCTGCGCGCGCTGAGCCTGGCCGGCGAGCTGGCGAAGAAGTTTGCCGACTCGCCGGACGCGGGCCTGCTGTCCAAGGCCCTCAGCGCTCAGGCCCAGCAGCGCCTGGGCAATGCGGCCGCCGCGACCGCGCTGATGCAGGAGGTCGAGCAGCGCATGGCCAAGACACCGCTGGACGAGCAGCACAAGCTGCTGATTGCGAAGAGTGCGCTGGCCACCGGCCAGACCGCGCTGGGCCAGCAGCTGATCACCGAGCTGGCGCGCAACCACAGCGACCGCCCCCTGCTGCTGGCCAGTGCGCTGCGCGCCGCCGAGGGCACACCGGCCGAGGCCGAGTGCCGGGCCCTGATCGAGCAGGTCGGCCGCGAGATGACAGAAGCGATGAACGCGCTGCAGCAGGCCAAGCGCAGCGGCGATGTGGCGCGGGCACTGGCGCTCGGCGAGCAGGCGCTGGCGCTGTCGCCGCAGAACTTCAATGTGCTGATCGAGCTGTGCAGCCTGCACCTGATCGCGATGGGGCGCGAGAGCGCGGATGCACGCGAACCGCATCGCGCGCGCGCCGCCGAGCTGCTGGCCCGGCTGGAGCACAGCCACCCCAATCACGACCGCGTCGCGGCGGCCCGCAAGTTCTATCGCGAGCGCGCCGGCGCCGCCTGAGCCATGCTGGATCGCTACCTCAACGCCGCGGTGCTGCACGACCTGAAGAACCGCCTGGCCATCCTCAGCGACGAGCTGACCAAGCTCGGCCGGCTGGACCTGCCGGCCCAGGCCCACCAGCATGCGCGCCAGGCCCATGAGCAGGCCCATGTGCTGACCCGCAAGCTGGTCGAGTTCCTGACCGCCCAGCAGGCCAGCGAGGCCGGCGGCCTGCGCGCCGCTGCGGCCGAGGAGATTCCCGAGGCGATGCTGCAGGACATGCATGCCGAGGCCCAGATGCTGATACACGGCGGGCTGCAGCTGCAGCTGGAGATCGCCGCTGCGGTGCCGGCCTTCTGGTTCTTCGATCAGCATCTGGTGCGGCTGGCGCTCGACTCGGCGCTCTACAACGCGCTGCGCTTCGCACGCAGCCGCATCGTGCTGGGCCTGCGGGTCGAGGACGGCCAGCTGTGCTTTTCGGTGCGCGATGACGGCCCCGGCCTGCAGGCCACGCCGGCCCACAACTCGACAGGCCTGGGCCGCCTGGTCTGCGACGAGGTCGCCAAGGCCCATCGCAACAAGGGCCGCAGCGGCCGCAGCGTGTTGCGCAACCATGCGGACGGCGGCGCGGTGTTCGAGCTGTTTCTGCCCTGATGAGTGGAGGCCGGCCTGCTAGCATGCCGGCTTCCCTGCCCTCGCCCGTCCCGATGAATCCGACCCCTGCCCTCCTCCTGGCCCTGCTGTCCCTGGCCGGCGGCGCCCATGCCGCCGAGCTGAAGCTGCGCATCCTGCAGACCAGCGATGTGCACATGAACCTGCTGAACTACGACTACTACCAGGACAAGAGCACCGATGAATACGGCCTGGCCAAGACCGTCAGCCTGATCAAGGCGGCGCGGGCCGAGGCCAGGAACAGCCTGCTGTTCGACAACGGCGATCTGCTGCAGGGCAATCCGCTGGGCGATGTGGTGGCAAGGGTCAGGCCGCTGGCCAAGGACGCCGTGCACCCGGCCTACAAGGTGCTGAACCTGCTGAAGGTGGACGCCGCCAATATCGGCAACCACGAGTTCAACTACGGTCTGCCCTTCCTGCGCCAGGCCATCGCCGGCGCGCAATTCCCCTATGTCAGCGCCAATGTGGTCGAGGCCGGCAGCGGCAAGCCGGCCTTCACGCCCTATGTGATCCTGCAGCGCACGCTCGTCGACGAGGCCGGTCAGAGCCATGCGCTGAAGATCGGCGTGATCGGCTTTGTGCCGCCGCAAATCATGCAGTGGGACCGCCAGCATCTGGAAGGCCGGGTCCAGGCGCTGGACATCATCGAGGCGGCCCGGCGCTATCTGCCCGAGATGCGCGCGGCCGGCGCCGAGTTGGTGGTGGCGATCGCGCACAGCGGCTTCGAGAAGACCGAACAGCCCAAATTCGCCGAGAACGTGGCCGCCCAGCTGGCCCGGGTGCCAGGTGTTGACTCCTTGCTGCTGGGCCATGCCCATGCCGAGTTCCCCAGCCCCACCTTCGCCGGCTACCCCGGCGTGGATCTGGTGCGCGGCAGCATCTTTGGTGTGCCCAGCGTGATGCCGGGCCGCTGGGGCGATCATCTGGGCGTGATCGATCTGAAGCTGGACAACAGCAGCGGCGCCTGGAAGGTGGTCGACAGCCGCGCCGAGATCCGCGCGATCTACCAGCGCAGCAGCCGGCGTGCGCTGGTCGAGGCCGATCCGATGGTGGCGCAGACGATTGCGGTCGAACACCAGCAGACGCTGGACTATGTGCGCAGCCAGGTGGCCATCACCGAGGCGCCCATCCACAGCTACTTCGCCCAGGTGGCCGACGACCCCTCGGTCCAGGTCGTCGCCCAGGCCCAGCTGGCCTATGTGGCACGCGCGGTGCGCGGCACGGCCTATGAAAAGCTGCCGCTGCTCTCGGCCGCCGCGCCCTTCAAGGCCGGCGGGCGCCAGGGCTGGAGCAATTACACCGACATCCCGGCCGGCCCGGTCGCGATCAAGCATGTGGCCGATCTCTATGTCTACCCCAACACCATCAAGGCAGTGAAGATCACGGGCGCCGAGCTGCGCGAATGGCTGGAGATGTCAGCCGGCCAGTTCCGGCAGATCGACCCCAAGGGGCCGGCCGAGCAGGCGCTGATCGAGCCGGGCTTTCGCTCCTACAACTTCGACACCATCGAGGGCGTCAGCTACGAGATCGATGTCAGCCAGCCGGCTCGCTATGACGCCGAGGGCAGACGCAGCACCGCCCAGGGGCACCGCATCGTCAATCTGCGCTACCAGGGCCAGCCCGTTGACGCGGCCGCCGAGTTCCTGGTCGTCACCAACAACTACCGTGCCAACGGCGGCGGCGGTTTTCCCGGCCTGAGCGCCGAGCGCATCGTGATCGACGCGCCCGACGAGAACCGCGAGGCGCTGGCCCAGTACCTGAGCACGGTCAAGCGCTTCAACCCCACGGCCGACGGCAACTGGCGCATCCTGCCGGTGCCGGGCATCCGGCTGCGCTTCAGCTCCAGCGCCAGCGGCATCCAGCACCTGCCGCGCACGCCGGCCGTGCGCCTGGTCAAGGACCAGGGCGACGGCTCGGCCCTGTACGAGCTGGCGCACTGAGCTGCGGTCAGCCGACCAGCACCTCGACCACCGCCGGATGCCCCAGGAAGCCTTGCGGACTGGCGCTGGCGCCGTAAGCGCCGGACTGGAACACCACGGCCAAGTCCCCGATCTCGGCGCCGGGCAGTTCCATCTTGTCGGCCAGCAGGTCCAGCGGCGTGCACAGCGGCCCCACCACCGAGACCGCTTCCGCCGCCAGCGGGCCATGCGCGCGGCTGACCGTGGCCGGGTAATTCTTGCGTATCACCTGGCCGAAATTGCCCGAGGCCGACAGATGGTGGTGCAGGCCGCCGTCGCAGAGCAGATAGACCTGGCCGCGCGAGACCTTGCGGTCGACGATGCGCGTCACATAGACCCCCGCCTCGCCGACCAGATAGCGACCCAGCTCGATCACCAGTTCCGCCTGCGGCAGCTCGCGGGCCGCGCGCTCGGCAATCGCCTGCAGATTGGCGCCTATCGGCGCCAGATCCAGCGCCTGCTCGCCCGGGAAATAAGGGATGCCGAAGCCGCCGCCGAGGTTCAGGAACTTGACCGGGCCGGGCGCATCGGCCGCCAGGCGCAGCGCCAGCTCGTAGCACTTCTGCTGGGCCTCGCAGATGGCCTCGGGCTTGAGGTTTTGCGAACCGGCGAACAGGTGGAAGCCCTCAAACGCCAGGCCCAGGCGCCCGACCTCGGCCAGCGCCGCCGGCACCAGCTCGGCATCGATGCCGAACTGCTTGGGGCCGCCGCTCATCTTCATGCCCGAGCCTTTCAGCTCGAAATCGGGGTTGACGCGTATCGCCACCCGCGCCGGCAGGCCCAGTTCGGCCGCCACCGCCGCCAGCACCGGCAGCTCGCGCAGGCTCTCCACATTGACCAGCACACCGGCGGCCACCGCCTGGCGCAGCTCGATATCACGCTTGGCCGGCCCGGCAAAGCTGATCTCGGCCGGGTCGGCCCCGGCGTCCAGCGCCACCTTCAGCTCGCCGGCCGAGGCCACGTCGATGCCGTCCACCAGGCCCGCCATCAGCGCGACGACGGCCGGCATCGGGTTGGCCTTCATCGCATAGTGCAGCTTGATGCCGGCCGGCAGCGCAGCGCGCAGACTGGCCACACGCTCACGCAGCAGGCGCCGGTCATAGGCGTAGAACGGCGTCTGGCCGACTTGCTCGGCCAGCAGCGAGAGACGCTTGCCACCGACGATCAACTCGCCGTCCTGCAGCGGGAACTGGCTCATCGCCGCATGCTGCGGCGGTTTCTTCACGGGACTCTCGCTCATAGATTCTTCTCCACCCAGGCGGTGGACAGCAGCTTGCGGTCGATCTTGCCATTCGGGTTGCGCGGCAGCGGGCCGGCCTGGGCCTCGATGCCGGCCGGCACCATATAGGCCGGCATGCGTTTGCGGCACTCGGCCTGCAGCGCGGCCAGGTCCAGCGCCGCGCTGCCGGCGGGCGGCGTCGCGATCACCTGGATGGCCTGGCCCAGCGTCGCATGGTCGACGCCGAAGGCCACGCACTCGCCGACCAGCTGGGTCGCATACAGCACCTCCTCGACCTCGGTCGGGCTGACCCGGTAGCCCGAGGTCTTCATCATCTCGTCGCGCCGGCCGATGAAATACAGATAGCCCTCGGCATCGCGGCGCACCGTGTCGCCCGAGAACACCGCAAACTCGGGCAGCTGCAGTCCGGCCTCGCGAGCGCCGGCCCCGACCGGCAGCGGCTTGTAGCGCTCGGCCGTCTTCTCGGCATCGTTCCAATAGCCCAGCCCCACCAGCGGGCCGCGATGCACCAGCTCGCCCGGCTCCTCGGCCGCGCATTCGCTGCCGTCCTCGCGCAGCACCAGGACCTCGGCGTTCGGAATCGCCTTGCCGATCGAGTCGGGCCGCAGATCGACCTGATCGGGCGGCAGATAGGTCGAGCGGAAGGCCTCGGTCAGGCCATACATCAGGAAAGGCTTGGCCTGCGGCACGCGCTGGCGCAGCAGTTGCAGGGTCTCGCGCGGCATGCGGCCGCCGGTGTTGGCGAAATAGCGCAGCCGCTGGTCGATCGCGGCCGGCCACTCGAGCTGGGACAGCTGGATATAGAGCGGCGGCACGGCGGTCAGCCCGGTGATGCGCTCGCGCTCCATGGCCTTCAGCACATCGCGCGGCAGCAGATAGTTCAGCAGCACGACGCGGGCGCCGACATGGAAGGCGGTGGTCAGCTGGCTGAAACCGGCATCGAAGGACAGCGGCAGCGCGGCCAGCAGGCTGTCCTCGGGCCGGTTCTCCAGATAGGACGCCACGCTCTTCGCGCCGGTCACCATATTGCGGTGCGACAGCACCACGCCCTTGGGCCGGCCGGTGGAGCCCGAGGTGTAGAGGATGGCGGCCATATCGCCGTCGATCACGCGGTGGCCGGCCTGCGGCGGCGCGTCCAGCAGATCGGCGAAGCGGTGCAGCGGCAGGCCGGCGCCATCCGCAGCAGCGGGCGCCTCGGTCAGCACCACATGGCGCAGCCCCGGGCAATCCGGCAGGGTCTCGCGCAGCAGCGCATGGCGCTCCGGCGAGGTGATCAGCACCCGCACATCACAGTCACGCAGGATGAAGCCGACCTGCTCGGGCTTGAGCAGCGGGTTCAGCGGCACGAACACGCCACCGGCGGCCGGCGCGCCAAAGCTGGCGATCACGGTCTCGAAACGCTTTTCCAGATAGATCGCGACCCGCTCGCCGCGCTGCAGGCCCAGGGCCCGCAAGCCAGCGGCCAGCGCCTGGATCTGCTGCGCCAGCTCGCCGTAAGAGAGCTGGCGTTCCGCCAGGCTCAGGGCCGGCGCTGCGGGCGAGCGCAGCGCACTGCGCAGCGGCAACTCATGCAAAAGCACGCTGTCGCCAGAAAAATCCACGTGTTCAGCTGTCATGGAACTCATTGAAATAGGGGACACACCGCTTTTGCAGATGTTCGGCGCAGCCAGGCAGGCATCCTACAGGCTGCACCGTCGCGGCCCCGTGGAGCGTACGCGAAACCCGCGTGACATATTGCGGGCCTGCCCCTCAGGATAAGGGGGCCGCCGGCCACGGATCGGCGCGGGCGCCCAGTTAAGATGCGCCGCTGTTGTGGGCAGCTTCGCCCTCGGAAAATTACAGAAAAAACATGGACGCCGAAAAGCAAGTTCTGCGCATTCTTGACGAGGTCCTGAGCCTGAACGGCCGCAGCGCCGGCTTTGACCGCGACACCGCCCTGCTCGGCGCCATCCCGGAGCTGGACTCGATGGCGGTGGTCAGCCTGATCACCGCGCTGGAAGAGCAGCTGGGCCTCACCGTCGACGATGATGAGATCGACGGCGCCACCTTTGCCAGCGTGGGCTCGCTGGCGGATTTCGTCGCGGGCAAGCTGGCGAGCTGAGCGCCGGCGCCGCGTCCGCAGCCCTCGCCAAGATGCAAGCCTTCTACATCGATCGCCCCCCAGACGGCGGCCAGCGCTTTTGCATCTACCACCCGGCCCAGGGCGGCCGTGCGCGCGGGCAGATCCTGCATCTGCATCCCTTCGCCGAAGAGCTGAACAAGACGCGGCGGATGAGCGCGCTGCAGGCCCGCGCCTTTGCCGCCGCCGGTTTTGATGTGCTGCAGATCGACCTGCTGGGCTGCGGAGACAGCTCGGGCGATTTCGGGGACGCCAGTTGGCAGGCCTGGATCGATGATGGCCTGGCCGGCATCGAATGGCTGCGCCGTCAGGCTGACGCACCGCTGTGCCTGTGGGGTCTGCGGGCCGGTAGCCTGCTCGCGGTGGAGCTGGCTCGTCGCCTGAGCGAACCGGTGGATCTGCTGCTGGTGCAGGCGCCGGCGAGCGGCAAGGTGCTGCTGCAGCAGTTTCTGCGGCTCAAGCTGGCCGCCGGGCTGATGGACGGTGACAACAAGGGCTTGATGGCGGCACTGCGCCAGTCGCTGGCCGCCGGCGACACGGTGGAGATCGCCGGCTACCGGCTGTCCGCCGCGCTGGCGCAGGGCCTGGAGGCGGCCACGATGCTGCCACCGGCTTCGTGCGAAGGCGCCCCCCGCCTGGCCTGGCTGGAGCTCAGCAGCCAGCCCGGTGCCGAGCTGACGCCGGTCGCGACGCAGACCCTGGCGCGCTGGCAGCAAACCGGCTATCGGGTCGACGCGCGCTGCGTGCTCGGCCCGGCGTTCTGGCAGACCAGCGAGATCGAGATCGCTCCGCAGCTGATCGAGGCCGGTACCGCGATGCTCGGGCAAGCGCTGCCGCAAGCGACCGTGACATCGCCATGAGCGTGCGCGAACAAGCTCTGCATTTCAGCTGCGCCGGCGACGCGCTGCTGGGCATTGTCAGCAGCCCGGCCGCGCCCATGGCGAGTTCCGGCGTCGGCGTGCTGATCGTCGTCGGCGGCCCGCAGTACCGGGCCGGCAGCCACCGCCAGTTCGTGTTGCTGGCGCGTGCCCTGTCCGCCCAGGGTCATGTCTGTCTGCGCTTCGATTACCGGGGCATGGGGGACAGCGCCGGCGCGGCGCGGGATTTCGAGGCGGTCGAGGCCGATATCGGCGCCGCGATCGCGGCCTTGCGCAGCCATTCACCGGCCGTGCAACGCATCGTGCTGTGGGGGCTGTGTGACGGTGCCTCGGCCAGTCTGCTGTATCTGCGCTCACGCGCAGCGCAGGCCGATGTGCACGGACTCTGCCTGGTCAATCCCTGGGTGCGCTCGGTCGAAACCCTGGCCCGGGCAAGGGTGAAGCACTACTACCGGGAACGGTTGATGCAGCGCAGCTTCTGGCTGAAGCTGCTGCGCGGCGGCGTCGCGACCGAGGCCGTGCGCGGCCTGCTCGCCAATCTGCGCCAGGCCAGTGCAGCGCCGGCCGCAACCGACGGGCAGGAACAGCTGCCCTTCCCCAAGGCCATGGCCCAGGCCTGGAAGAGCTTCGATGGCCCGGTACTGCTGCTGCTCAGCGGACAGGACCTGACAGCCAAGGAATTCATAGACACGGCCACAACAGCGCCCGCCTGGGCGGGCGTGCTGAATGGCCCGAACATCAGCCGAGAGGATCTGCCCCTGGCCGACCACACCTTCTCGGAGGACGCGCAGCGCCGGCAGCTCGAGCAGATCTGCATCGACTGGCTGCGCAGCCATGCCCTGATAGCGCACGCAAGGAAAAGGCCATCATGAACGGATATCGACGCTTCGCCCTGCCGCTGCTGACTGTGCTGTGCAGCGCCGGTATCAGCCTGGCTGCACAGGCTCAAACCGCCACCTTGTGTGGCGATCTGGCCAATGCCTTCGGCCCGCATGACTACAGGAAGGAAGCGGGCAATCCGGACGCGAAGCGGAGCACGACCAATCCGCTATTTCTGGTCGAGAGCGCGCATTTCCGGCCTGAGATGGAGGCCTTGATCAGAGGGCGCACGCCCGGCAGCGAGGTCGGGCCCGAGCTGGACTACACGCTGCGCGCCTTTCCCAATCATCATCGCGCGCTGCTGGCCATGACACGCCTGGCCGACAAGCAGAAGGTCGACCAGCCCAGAGGGGCCCGCTACAGCGTCGATTGCTGGTTCGAGCGCGCGATCCGGTTCCAAGCCGATGACGGCATCGTCCGCATGCTGTATGCCAACTACCTGGGCAGCAAGGGCCGGCGCGACGATGCCATCAAGCAGCTCGAAACCGCCACGCAACTGGCCAAGGACAATCCCTTCAGCCACTACAACATCGGCATGATCTATGCCGATATGCAGATCTTCGACCGGGCGCTGGCGCAGGCCCACCGTGCGAGCGAGCTGGGCATGCTGCGCACCGAGCTGAAGGATCGCCTGACTGCAGCCGGTCAGTGGCGCGACCCGGCCGGCGCCGCCGCCGCCAGCGCGCCAGCGGCCAGCGGAGCGGGGCAATGAGTCTTTCTGCGCCCGGCATGCTGAGTTCGCCCGCCTCGACCGACACGCCGACACGGCCCATCCCGCGTCTGCCGGTGCTGAGCTGGCAGTCGTTCTCGGGCCAGTGGCGCGCGCCGCTGCCCTGCCTGCTTGAGCAGCCCGGACTGCGGCTGAGCACCAGCGGCCGCGCCTCTATCCTGCTGGCCGTCGAATTGCTGGGCCTCAAGCCGGGCGACAAGGTGCTGGTGCCGACCTACCACTGCCCGACGATGATCGCCCCTGTCGTGGCGCTGAACGTCGAGCCGGTCTTCTACCCGATAGGCGCCCATGGCGGCGCGCAGATCGAGTGGCTGGAGCGTCAACCGCTGGAGGGCGTTCGGGCTCTGCTCGCGGCCCATTACTTTGGTCTGCCCCAGCCGATGCAGGCCTTGCGTCGCTGGTGCGATCAGCACGGGATCGCGCTGATCGAAGACTGCGCCCATGCCCTCTTCGGCGTCAGCGGCAGCCGGCCCGTCGGCCGCTGGGGTGATATCGCCATCGGCAGTCTGACCAAGTTCCTGCCCGTGCCCGAAGGCGGCTGCCTGCAGCTCAATATCAGCAACGACCGCCAGCTGGCGCTGCAGCAGCCCTCGCTGCTGCAGCAGATCAAGGCCGCCGCCGACATCGTCCATGTGGCGGCCAGCCACGGCCGCCTGACCGGGCTGAATTCACTGCTGCTGGGCATTTTTTCCCTGCGGCATCTGGTAAAGAGCCGCAGCAAGGCGCCGGTCGCCAGCCCGACACCCATCAGCGAGGGAGCACCGGCAGCGGACGGTTTCACGCTGGACCCGCTGCTCTCGCATCGCGCGCTGACCTGGGCCTCGGCCTGGGTGTCCCGCAGCACCCCGCGGGCCCGCATTGTCGAACGTCGCCGTCACCACTTCGCGCATCTGATACGCCTGCTTGGCGGCCATCAAGGCCTGCGCCCGCTGCACACCGAGCTGCCCGACGGTGCCGCACCCTATGTGTTTCCGCTGTGGGTCGACCACCCCGACCCCGGCTACGCCAAGCTGCGCCAGATGGGCATCCCGGTCTCGCGCTGGGACCGTCTGTGGCCGGGTCTGCCGGCCATTGACGCCGATGTCGGACCAACCTGGGCCCATCATGTGCTGCAACTGGCCTGTCATCAAGACCTCAGCGATGAGGAGGTCCGGGCCATCGCTGCCGCCGTGATCGCGCTGTACGCCACGGACAAGCCGGCGTGATGAAGCGCTTGCTGATGATCGCCTATCACTTCCCACCACTGGCGGGGAGTAGCGGCATCCAGCGCAGCCTGCGCTTTGCCCAGCAGCTGCCCGGCCATGGCTGGCAGCCTGCGGTGCTGAGCGTCAACACCCGGGCCTATGAACAGACTGGCAGCGATCTGCTCGCCGAGCTCCCGGCCGATCTCGAGGTGGTGCGGGCCTTTGCGCTGGATGCTAGCCGCCACCTGGCCATCGCCGGACGCTACCCCGGCTGGTTGGCGCGGCCGGATCGCTGGCTGAGCTGGCTGCTCGGCGCGGTGCCCACCGGCCTGGCCATGATCAGGCGCCACCGACCGGCAGCGATCTGGAGCACCTATCCGATTGCGAGCGCCCATCTGCTGGGCTACAGCCTGTCACGCCTGAGCGGCCTGCCCTGGGTGGCCGACTTCCGCGATCCGATGGCCCATGAGGGCTATCCGGCCGATGCCCGGACCTGGCAGAGCTATCTGAGCGTCGAGAAGAAGGTGTTCTCGCGGGCATGCCGGGCGGTCTTCGCAACACCCGGTGCAGCCCGCCTGTACCGGCAGCGCTATCCCGTGCAGGCCGAGCGCATCCGGGTGATCGAGAACGGCTATGACGAAGACGCCTTCCGGCGGGCATCTGACCAGCCACACGGCGCGGCATTGAACCCCGGCAGCCTGACCCTGCTGCACAGCGGCATCGTCTACCCCGAATGGCGCAATCCGAGCGGGCTGTTCGAGGCGCTGCAGCGCCTGCTGAGCGCCGGCGCCATCCGGCCGCAGACGCTGCGGCTGCGCTTTCGTGCCCCGGTGCATGATCGTTGGCTGGCCGATCTGGCCGAGCGTCATGGCTTGGGCTTCATGGTCGAGATCCTGCCGCCGCTGCCCTATATCGACGCGCTGACGGAGATGCTGGCCGCCGATGCCTTGCTGGCCCTGCAGTCGGCCGATTGCAATGATCAGGTGCCGGCCAAGGTCTATGAGTACCTGCGAGCGCGCAAGGCGATTCTGGGATTGGCCGCCCCTCAGGGCGACACGGCCGGCATCCTGCGCACCGCCGCAATGGGCCCGATCTGCGCGCTGGAAGCCCCTGCGGAGCAGATTGGCGAGGCCTTGCTGTCCCTGCTCGCCAGCTTGAACGGCGGCGCCTCGCCGGTGGCCAACGAGCACCTGGTCGGCACGGCCTCGCGCGAGGCGCGGACCGCGGCCTTGGCCGGACTGCTGAACGAAATAACCGTCGCTGCGGGTTCACCCAGCGGCCTCAAATCGAACCCATCAAAGCCATGAGCTGGACTCTTCACCCGATCGCCGATTTCCCGAGGCATGCCGCCCGCTGGGATCAACTGAGACAGTCGCTCGGGCATGCGGTCTTTCTCGAGTCGGCCTTTTTGCTCCCTTTGCTGGAGGAGTTCGGCGCCGGGCAGGAACTGCTGCTCGCGCTGCAGGCGGACGACGACGGCAAAGCACTGCGAGCCGGCGCGATCGTGCGCCGCTGCGGGGCCGGCCGGTGGGAGGTCTTCCAACCGTCGCAACTGCCCTTGGCCAGTTGGATGATTGAAGACCCTGAGCATTCGCTGGAGCGTCAGGCCAAGGCCTTGCTGTCAGCGCTGCCCGGCTTCGCCTTGAGCCTGGGTCTTCCCCAGCTTGATTCGCTGCTGCTGCCCCGCCCCACCAACAGTGCCAGCCTGAGGACGCAAGACTATATCGAGACCGCCTGGGTCGATGTCGACGGCAGCTTCGAGGCCTACTGGGAGTCGCGCGGCAAGAACCTGCGCCAGAACAGCAAGAAGCAGCGCAACAAGCTGGCCACCGAGGGCTTGGAAACCCGGCTGGAGTGTCTCGAAGAACCGGCGGATGTGGCCCAGGCCATCGCCGACTACGGTGCGCTGGAGAGTGCGGGCTGGAAAGCGGCCGACGGCACGGCCATCCATCCCGACAATGCCCAGGGTCGCTTCTACCGCAAGATGCTCGAGAACTTCTGCGCACAGGGGCGCGGCCGCATCTACCGCTATCGATTCGGCGACAAGGTCGTGTCGATGGACCTGTGCATCGAGAGCGGGCCCGTCATCGTGATCCTGAAGACGGCCTATGACGAAAGCTACCGGACCGTCTCGCCGTCAACGCTGATGCGCCAGGAGCAGTTCCAGCAGCTGTTCGAGCAGGCCCGCCACCGCCGCATCGAGTTCTACGGCAAGGTCATGGAGTGGCATACCCGCTGGACCGACAAGGCGCGGCCCATCTACCACGCCACCTGCTACCGCTGGCCGCTGATCGGCACCGTGCATGCCCAGCTGGCCCGCCACAGGCAGCGCGTCGCGGCGCGCCGGCAACCGGCGGCGGCCGATGCGCCCACGGCCCACAAGGAGTGAAACCGATGGTCCACCCCAAGATCGCTGTCATCATTCCGTTCTTCCAGCGCAAGACCGGCGTCCTCGCCCGCTCGCTGGCCTCGATCGCCGCGCAGGCCTACCCGTCGGAGCGCCTGTATGTGCTGGTTGTCGATGACGGCTCGCCCTGCCCGGCCGAGCAGGAGCTGCGCGACCATCCGCCGGCGGAGAACCTGCGCATCACCGTGCTGCAGCAGGCCAATTCCGGCCCGAACGAGGCCCGCAACACCGCGCTGGCGGCACTGGAGCCCGGCACCGATCTGGTCGCCTACCTGGACTCCGATGACGAATGGATAGGCGAGCACCTGGCCCGGGCCGTGAAGGCCCTGGACGCCGGCTACAGCGCCTATTTCGCCAATCTGTTTCATCTAGGCGACTCGACCAACGAGTTCGACAAGGCCAAGCGCGTCCGCCATGAGGACCACCCCAGCGTCGCGGGCGATCCCAGCCTGCGTGCCTACCAGGGCGATATGGTCCACCAGATCGCCACGGCCAACATCATCTTCATGCCTTCGCTGGTGATACGGGTCGACGCGCTGGGGCAGGCGCGCTTTCCGCTGGCGCACCGCCATGGCGGCGGCGACTATCTGTACTGGATGGACCTGATACGCCACGGCGCGCGCTTCGTCTACTCGACCGAGCCCGAGGTGCGTTGTGGCCAGGGCATCAATATGTGGTACGGCAGCGGCTGGGGCACGGACGGCCTGGCAATGCGCATCGTCGACGAGGCGCGTTTTCGTCGCAAGGTGCTGGAACAGCATGCGCGCACCGAGAACACCAAACGCAGCCTGCGGCAGCGCCTGGCCGAGCTGCAGAGCGGCATGCTGCAGGATGTGGTGCATCGCCTGCGCCACCGCAAGCCGGTGCATTGGCACACGGTGCGGCTGTTCTTCCGCGAGAACCCGCCGAGCCTGCGCATGCTGGGTCATCTGGCCCAGGTGCTCAGATCCAAGCTGACGGGCGCTGCCGCATGAGCCTGACCGTACGCGGGGCCCTGCTGTGGTCGTTCGCCGAGCGTTACACCAGCCTGGGCGTCACCATCGTCAGCACGATGCTGCTGGCGCGGCTGTTGACGCCGGCTCAGGTCGGTATCTTCTCGCTGTGCGCTGCGGTCACCGCCGTCGCCGGCATCCTGCGCGACTTCGGCGTCAGCGAGTACCTGATCCAGGAGAAGGAGCTGGACCGCAGCAAGCTGCGCGCAGCCTTTGGCGTGGCCATCCTGATCGGCTGGGGCATAGGCGCCAGCGTCTTCCTGAGCCGGGGCTTTGTCGCGGACTATTTCAAGGAGCCCGGCGTCGGCCAGGTGCTGGCGGTCCTGTCGCTGAACTTCCTGATCCTGCCCTTCGCCTCGCCCGCTTTCGCGCTGCTGAGCCGCGAGATGGCCTTCCGCAAGATCTTCGTGGTGCAGACCGTCAGCAACACGGTGCAGTCGGCGGCGGCCGTGGGCCTGGCCTATGCCGGCCACGGCTATATGAGCCTGGCCTGGGCGCCGGTCATCAGCATCCTGGTGCAGACCCTGATGCTGAGCTATATGCGGCCACGCGATTCGCTGATGCTGCCCAGCCTGCGCGGCACGCGCCAGGTGCTGAGCTACGGCTCGATGTTCGTCAGCTCACGGGTCATCGAGACCCTGACCCGCAATGCCCACGAGTTCATCATCGGCAAGCAGTTCGGCTTCACCGCCGTCGGCCTGTTCAGCCGGGCCTTCGGGCTGATCGAGCTGTTCTACTCGAACTTCACGGCCGCCGTGCTGCGGGTGACGACCCCGGCCTTCGCCAACGACCATCGCGGCGGCAACGATCTGCCGGCCCGCTATGCGATCGGCACCTCGATGCTGACCGTGATCGCCTGGCCCTTCTTCGGCTATGTCGCGCTGATGTCCGGTGAGATCATCCTGGTGCTATTCGGCTCGCAATGGCTGGCCGCCGCGCCGATCGCCAGCGCGCTGGCGCTGTCCGTGATGCCCAACTATCTGACCGCGATGGGCCCCAGCCTGCTGGCGGCAACCGGGCATGTCAAGCGCCGCCTGCTGATCACGATGGCCTATGCCCCGATACATCTGCTGGCCATTCTGAGCGCCAGCCAGTGGGGGCTGAATGCGATGGCCGCCGCCTTCGGCATCAGCAGCCTGGTCGCGCTGGCGATCTATGCGCACCAGCTGCCCCGCGTGCTCGGCTGCCGTGTCGGCCAGCTCTTCGGTGCCAGCAGCAAGAGCGCGCTTGTCGCGCTGCCCTGCATCGGCGCGCAGGCGCTGGTTCGCGAGCTCTGCCAAGCCTACCGACTCAATGGCTTCATCAGCCTGGTGCTGGTCGGTGTGGCCGCCGTGCTGGTCTGGTTTGTCGTGGCCCGTCTCGCCGGCCATCCGGCCTATCGGGAAATTGCCCGTTTCGCGCAGACCCGCTGGCAGCGCAAGCCCGCCTGAGCCGAGTCCGGACACCCGCCATGCTCAAGACCGTCGCCTACCTGATACGTTCCTTCCCCGAGCCCAGTGAGACCTTCATCGCCGAGGAAGCCGCGTCTTTGCTGGACGCCGGTGTGCGTCCCTGCATCCTCCATTTGCAGGACGGCAATGCGACGGTCCTGCATCCTGCGGCCCAGACCCTGCTCGACAAGGCCTTGCGCCTGCGGATCCGGACGGCTCAACCTGTGGCCATCATCGCGAACCTGATCCGCTGGATGGGGGTGGCCCCGCTCCGAACGCTGCGTACCCTGAGCAAGGCGCTGCGCCATCCCAGCCGCTGGTGCTACTTCCAGTCGCTCGGTCCCGCCTGGTGGTGCCGGCAGCAGGGCGTCGACTTCCTGCACGCGCATTTCGCCGATGTGAATTTCCAGTACGCGGCCTGCATCTCGGCCTGGAGCGGCATTCCCTTCGGCGTCACCACCCACGGCTATGACCTCCGCGAGGACCCGCTCGGGCGCGACGGCGCCAGCGAGCTGTATCGGCAGGCCGACGCGGTCGTGACCATCAGCGAGTACAACCGCCGCCATATGGTGCAGTGCTATGGCCTGCCGGAAGCGAAGATCAGCGTCGTCCATTGCGGCATCGACCTCGAGCGCTTCGCCTATCTCGAACGTTCGGCGCCGGCCGCCGGTGTGCCCTTGCGGCTGCTCAATGTGGGCCGGCTGGCACCCGAGAAGGGGCAGGACCTGCTGCTGCATGCGCTGGCCCGGTTGCGCCAGCAAGGGCTGCAACTGCATCTGGACATGGTCGGCGGCGGCGAGCTGGAACAAGCGCTCAAAGCACTGGTGGCCGAGCTGAACCTGGCCGACTGTGTCAGTTTTCACGGCGTGCAGCCCGAGCAGGTGGTCAGGCAGTTGCACCAGCGCGCCGATGTGTTCGTGCTGCCCTCGCGGGCCGAGGGGCTGCCGGTCGCTTGCATCGAGGCCATGGCGATGGGCACGGTCAGCATCGCCAGCCGTATCACCGGCATCCCGGAGCTGATCGAGCATGGCGTCAGCGGCCTGCTTGTCGAGGCCGGCGATGCGCGCGCACTGGCTGAGGCCATCGCCGCGCTGCAGGCCGACCCGGCCCTAGCGCAGCGCCTGCGGCTGGGCGGGCGGGCCACCGTGCTGGCCGGCTTTGATCGCGCCAAGTGCACGCGGCAGCTCATCGGCATCTGGAGCCAACAGACCTCATCGCATTAACTTTCCCTGCTGTCCCCCCGGGGCATCAGGGCCATATATGAAAGCACTTCCCACATGCGGCAACTGATCACGAGACTGAAGAACTGGCGCTGGGACCGGCAAAAGGAACAGGCGATGCGTGACTGGGCACAATCGCGCCGTCAACGATCGGCCGGTTCCGAGCAGCAAGCACGGCAGCTCGTCTTCCTGTGCGAGGAGTTCTTCCATCCCGATCTGCGCGGCTTTGGTGGCTTTGGCAAGACGGTCAAGAACATCGCCGACCATTACAACGGCAAGGCCGAGGATGACACCCGGGTTGTGCTGGCCTACCCCAAGGTCTCCGATCTGGTCAGCATGCCCGAGGTGCGGATCTACCACCAGACCAGCGTCGTGCTGCGCCCCGATGAGCCCCGGCCCGCCATCGCCACCCTCGATGCCTATGCCGACCTGATCACGGGCCTGAATCCGCGGGTGCTGATCTCGATCGACTGGTATCCCAGCTACGCCGTCCCGAGCTACGGGCTGAACGCGACGCCGTTGATCATCTGGATCCATGACCCGCGCGACCGGGAAGAGTGGGAGAAGATCGCCGAGGTCGCCGATGAGATGCACTTCCAGGGCCTGCAATCGGCCGAGCAGCTGATTGCACGCGCACGAGAAAAGAGCGTGTCCATCAAGCGGCTGTTCGAGCTCCAGCAACTGCTGCCGCGCAAGATCGTTTTCGCCACCACGGCACGGACCCTGCTGCCGCGTGCCGAGCGCACCTATGCGATGAAACCGGTATCCGCCTACTGGCTGCCCAATCCGATCGAGATCCCGGAGGTCGACAGCATCGAGTTCTCGGACAAGCCCAGCCTGCTCTATCTCGGCCGGCTCGACGCGGTCAAACGCCCCTGGATTGCGTTCGAGCTGGCCAAGCGCCATCCGGAGATCGACTTCCTGATCGCCGGCCAGGCCCACAACGTCGAGCTGATGGCGCCATGGATCGAGCGCTACCAGCACCTGCCGAACCTGAAGCTGCTCGGCCATGTCGACGGCCCGGCCAAGGACAGGCTGCTGCGCACCTGCTGGGGGGTGCTGAACACCAGCGTGCACGAGGCCGAGCCCGTCAGCTTCCTCGAGGCCTTCTCCTACGGCAAATGCGTGGTGTCCTGCCACGACCCCGATTTCGAGGTGACGAATTTCGGCTACTTCACCGGCGAGGTGCGCGGTGAGGGTCTGGACGAGGAGTCGCTGAGCCGCTTCGATGAGCAGATCAGAAACATCGTCGCCGACCCGCAGCAAAGGCTGGAGAAAGGCCGGCGCGGCCGCGAGGAGATGATGAAGAACCACACCTTCGCCAGCTTCCGAAGCCATCTGCAAACCATCCTGGAGACCGAAGGTCTCTGATCGCCATGCAGGGCCTACGCAACGACATCCAGGCATTGCGCGGCTTGGCCGTGCTGGTGGTGCTGCTCTACCACGTCCAGATCGGTGGCGTGGAGGCCGGCTATCTGGGTGTCGACATCTTCTTCGTGATCTCCGGCTATCTGATCACGACCCTGGTCGCTGCGGGCATTCAGCGCGGTGACTTCCGGCTGGCGGACTTCTATCTGCGGCGCGCCAAGCGTCTGCTGCCGGCCGCCTATCTGACCATCCTGCTCACCGCCTTGCTGGCCCCCTGGTTCCTGAATCGCCAGGAACTGCATGACTTCGCGCTGCAGGTGCTGGGCTCGGTCAGCTTCACCGCCAATATGGTGCTGTGGCAGCAGACCGGCTACTTCGAGGGCGCGAGCGACCTCAAGCCGCTGCTGCATATGTGGTCGCTGTCGCTGGAGGAGCAGTACTACATGCTGCTGCCTGCCGCACTGCTGCTGTTGCGCCGGTCCTGGTGGAAACCGGCCGTGCTGGCCGCGCTGCTGATCAGCCTGGGGCTGTGCGTGCTCGGTACCGAGTACAAGCCGGTCGCGACCTTCTATCTGCTGCCCACGCGCGCCTGGGAGCTGTTGATCGGATCGATAGCGGCCCTGCTGGTCACCGGCCATGCCCAGCCCGAGCGCCTCGCCAATGCGCCCTTGCTGCGCCTGTTGTTCTATCCCGCGCTGCTGACCCTGCTGGTCCTGCCTTTCTATCCCGTGCAGGCCAGCCATCCGGGCCCGGCCGCGTTCGTGATCTGTCTGGCGACCCTGCTGGTGATACTGCGGCGCCACGCCGGCCTGGAACAGCTGCGCCTGACCCGGGGCTTCGCGCGCGTTGGCGATATGTCCTACTCGCTCTACCTGGTCCACTGGCCCATCGTGGCCCTGATCAAGAATGCCTGGGTCGGCCCCGATGGCGCCCTGCCGCTGCCGCTGCGGCTCACCGCGCTGCTGCTGGCGTTCGCGGCGGCCTATCCGATGTACCGCTTCGTCGAGGAACCGCTGCGGCGCGCGCAGCTGCGCTGGACGGCGGGTGCGCTGGCGAAGACGGCGGCGGTCTCGCTGCTGCTGGTGCTGATCGCTCCGCTGAGCTTGTACGCGACGCGATCCTCGGTCGACTTCCAGCAGATACGCAAGGTCAATTTCGGCTTCGATGCGGCCTGCGACCAGAACGCGCCCTACACCGCCAAGCCCGAGTGCAGCAGCGCGCCCCATCCCAAGGTTCTGGTCTGGGGAGACTCCTATGCGATGCACCTGCTGCCGGGTCTGCTGGCATTGCCGGAGCTCGGAGGCGTGGCCCAAGCAACCCGTTCGAACTGCGGCCCCTTGCTTGATGTCGGACCGCAGCGTCTTCTGAACCCCAGGCCAGGTCCCGTCTATGACCGCGAATGGGCTCTGCAATGCATGGAGTTCAACCGGGCGGTCCTCGACGCCATTCGAAGCAGCGAGTCGATCAAGACCGTCGTCCTGTCCAGTCCCTTGTCGCAGTACACCGATGGCACGAAATGGATCAATCTGGTGGCGGGCGATGCCGGCATCACCGCCGCGCAACCAGCTCTGAGTCAAGCCGCCAAATCGCTGCTCGCAACCGCCGCCGAGCTGCGGGCTGCGGGCAAGAAGGTCGTGCTGATCGCCCCGCCACCCAGCGCGGACTTCAATATCGGCGCCTGTCTGGAACGGCGCTTGAGCGGACGCATCGCGCTGGGCGGCTACGAGGGATGCGAGGTGCCGCTGGATATCTACCGCGACAAGCGCGCGGCCGTGATCGAGCTGCTGGATGCCGTCGAGCGTGGCGGGCTTGAGGTCATACGGTTCGACCGGTTTCTGTGCGGCGCGCAAAGCTGCAAGACACAGATCGACGGTACGATGATTTACCGTGACTCGGGTCACCTCTCCCATGAGGGATCGCGCTTGCTGGCCAGGCAGATGAACTGGGCGCAACACATCAGATAAGCGGCATCGAGCAAAGTGAGCACACGGCAACCCCCATCGAACCGATTGCAAGAGATCGACGCACTGCGCGGCATCGCCGCGCTGATGGTCGTGCTGTTTCATTTCACGAGCAAGTTCGACGAGCTCTACGGACACGCCAGCGCGCCCGCCTTTGCGCTGCCCTGGGGGCATTACGGTGTCAATCTGTTCTTCATGATCAGCGGCTTCGTGATCTTCATGACACTGGCGCGCACACGGCAGCCGGCTGATTTCATCGTCTCGCGCTTCAGCCGCCTGTATCCGGCCTACTGGTTCGCGGTTGCGCTGACCTTTGGCGTCACCGCCTGGCTGGGCCTGCCCGGCAAGACGGTGGGCTGGGGCGACGCGCTGCTGAACCTGCTGATGTTCCATGGCCTGTTCAAGGTGCCCAATGTCGATGGCGTCTACTGGACCCTGCTGGTCGAACTGCTGTTCTATGCCTGGTCGCTGTTGGCTTTCCGGCTCGGACTGCTGGCGCGCATCCATCTGCTGCTGGCCGCCGCGCTGGCGCTGCGCCTGGTCTATTTCATTGCCGCGCGGGCCTTCGGCATCGACCTGCCCTGGACCCTGTCGCAGCTGCTGATACTGCCCTTCATCGCCTGGTTCGCTTGCGGCATCATGGTCTACCGGCTCAGCCATGACAGCCGCACGCGAGGCCTCGATCTGGCATTGATCGCCGCCGCGGTGCTGACCCTGGCCATCACCGAGTCGCCCTTCTTGGGCGCGCTGGCCGCCGCGCTGACCGTCCTGCTCTACCTCGCCGCCAGCCGGCGCCTGCCACTGCTGCGCATCGCCGTGCTGACCTGGCTGGGCGAGATCTCCTACACGCTGTACCTGGTGCACGAGAACATCGGCTGGGCCGTGATGCTGCGGCTGAAGGCCCAGGGCTTTGACCCGAACGTCTCGATCATGATCGTGGTCGCCCTGTCGCTGCTGCTGGCCTGGGCCATCACCCGCTGCATCGAGAAGCCCGCGATGGCACTCATCCGCAGCCGCTATCGCCAGCGGCAAACCACCGCCGTGCCGACATGAGCCGCGGGCGACTGCTGGCAACCTCGGTGATTGCAGGGCTCGGGCTGGCGGCGGCCTGGCAGGTCAGCGGCCTGCATCTGGGCGACACCGAGGAGCGTCGCCTGGCGCAACGCCTGCCCGACTTCGCGCGGGCCGCTGCGCTGCCGCCATGCGCAGGCGCCGACCAGGCGGCGCTGCGCCTGCTGATCCTGGGCCAATCGAATGCCGCCAACCATGGGGCACCCGCCGAGAACGACGGCCGCCCAGCTCTGGACCTCTGGACCCCGCAAGGTTGTGTGCAGGCCACCGACCCCTTGCCCGGCGGCAGCGGCTCGGGTGGCAGCATCTGGTCGCATCTGCCCGATGCGCTGCGGGCGCTCGGCCGGCAGCACCGACTGAGCCTGGCCGTCATCGCGGTCGACGCCAGCAGCATCGCCGACTGGAGCGACGCCAAGGGTCCGCTGGGCCGGCATCTGCAGCAACGGCTGCAGGCGCTGCATGCGGCCGGCTGGCAGCCCGATCTGGTGCTGTGGCAGCAGGGCGAGGCCGATACGCGCAAAGGCACGGCTCAGGCCGAGTACCAGCAGAGTTTCGAGCGCCTGCGCCTGAGCCTGCGCGAGCAGGGCATCGCAGCGCCCATGCTGCTGGCCCGCTCGACCCTGTGCGGTGGTCGGCGCAGCGAGCCGGTGCGCGCGGCCATCACCGATCTGCAGCGCCTGCACACCGACCTGCTGGCCGGCCCCGATACCGATCAGCTCGACGCGGCGGCAACCCGCTTCGGGGCCTGCCATTTCTCGCAAGCGGGGCTGGCTCAGGCGGCCGTGCTCTGGGCTCGCACCATTGACGATGCGCTGCGCAGCACGAAAACTGGCGAGCCGGCCGCCCTCCCGGCATCAACCCTGTGGTCCGCCACCGGCCAAGCGCCGACACTCAGACCCTAGCACCACGACCCTATGCATACGAGAGTGAAGAACGAGCCCATCCAGATCCTTCAGGGTCGCCCGCAGTTTCGGGATCGCGATCTGGCCGCGCTGGCCCAGCGTGCCGGAGCGGCCGAGGCCTGGCGTCAAGCACTGAAGAACGGCCCCGAGGCCGCGCTGCGGCAGGTGGATGGCGATTTCGCGGTAGCGCTGAGCACGGCGGATGGCGATGTCTTCCTGGCCACCGACAAATTTGCGACGCACACGCTCTGCTATGCGCTGGTCGATGGCCAGTTGCTGGTCAGCCCGGCCGCCAAGGACCTGGCTCAGCCCGGCGACGAGATCGATGTGCAGGCGATCTACAACTATCTGTATTTCCACTGCATCCCCTCGCCCGGCACCATCTTCAAGAACGTGCTGCGCCTGCCGCCGGCCCATTACCTGTGGTTCAGCCAGGGCCGTATCAGCGTCAAGCCCTACTGGACGCCGCGCTTCGATGAGCAGGGGTCGGCCGACTTCGCGGCCCTGAAGCAGACGTTCCTGAGTCATCTGCAAGAGGGCGTGCGGCGCCAGCTCGACGGCAGCAAACCGGCCTGCTTCCTCAGCGGCGGCACCGACAGCTCCACCGTGGCCGGCATGATCGCGCGCGAAACCGGCAGTGGCGCGGACAGCTACTCGATCGGCTTCGATGCCGAGGGCTATGACGAGATGGCCTATGCGCGGCTCGCCGCCCGCCATTTCGGCACCCGCCACCACGAGTACTACGTGACGCCGGATGATCTGGTGCGTGGCATCCCCGAGATGGCGGCCCATCTGGACCAGCCCTTCGGCAACTCCTCGGTGCTGCCGGCCTACTACTGCGCCAAGATGGCCCGGCAGGACGGCGTGAGCCGACTGCTGGCCGGCGACGGCGGCGACGAGCTCTACGGCGGCAACTCCCGCTATGCCAAGCAGCGCCTCTTCGATCTCTACCAGCAGGTGCCTGGCCTGCTGCAGCGCGGCCTGCTGGAGCCGCTGCTGCTGAAGACGCCGCTGGGCAAGCTGCCGCTGCTGCGCAAGGGCGCCAGCTATGTGGAGCAGGCCGCGACCCCGATGCCCGACCGCTTGCAGCTCTACAACCTGATCACCCGGGTCGGCCCGGCCCAGGTGCTGTCGCCCGAGATCCTCTCTCGCATCGATCTGGCCGCGCCGCTGCGCCACCAGCAGGCGACCTGGCGCGAGCCCGGCGATTGCAGCCCGCTGAACCGCGAGCTGGCTTTTGACTGGCGCTACACGCTGGCCGAAAGCGATCTGCCCAAGGTGCGGGCCGCAACGGCGCTGGGCGGAGTTTCGGTGGGCTTCCCGATGCTGGACGATGCGCTGCTGTCGCTGTCCTTGCGCCTGCCGGTCGACTACAAGCTCAAGGGCCAGCAACTGCGCTGGTTCTTCAAGGAGGCGCTGCGCGGTTTCCTGCCCGACGAGATCATCAGCAAACGCAAGCAGGGTTTCGGCCTGCCCTTCGGCGTCTGGACCACCCGCACGCCGGCGCTGCGAGCGCTGGCAGAGGATTCGCTGCATGGCTTGGCCGGCCGCGGCATCGTGCGCGCCGACTACATCAAACAGCTGCTCGACCAGCAGTTGCCCGCCCATCCCGGCTACTACGGCGAGATGGTCTGGATCCTGATGATGCTGGAGCAGTGGCTGCGCGCCCACCGCCCCAATTGGACCGTGCGTTGAAATGAACAAGATCCCTGCCCCCACCGGTCCGGCCACCAGTCTGGCCGCGCTGACGCGCTGCAACTTCGGCACCTTTCGCGGCTATGTGCGCACCCTGCTTGGCGAGGCCGAATTCCTGCTGGGCCGGCTCGATGCGCATCTGCACCCCGCCGCTCCCGAACAGGTCCAGCGTCTGGTCTTTGTCTGCCTGGGCAATATCAATCGCAGCGCCTTTGCCAACGCGGTGGCCGAGCGCCTGGGCCTGCGCACCTGCTCGATAGGCCTGGCCACGACGACCGGTGCGCCCGCCTTCCACCTGGCCGTGCAGACGGCCCGGGAGTTCGGCTACTCGCTGGAGGCTCACAGCGCCACCGACCTCAGCGACCATCAGCGCCAGGACGGCGACTACTATCTGGTCATGGAGGTGCGGCACCTGCACCGCCTGATCAAGGCGGGCATCCCGAGGCATCGCATCGGATTTCTCGGCCACTGGTCGCGACCGCATCGCATCCATCTGCACGACCCCCACACACTCAGCGAGGAGTACTTCCAGACCTGCTTTGCACAACTGCACGCCGCCGTCCATTGCCTGAGCTCGCATCTGCGGCTCGCCGGCAGCCCTGCGGCTCTCGCGCGATGAAGGTCCATCTCAGCTTCGACGTCGAGATCTGGTGCGATGGCTGGGACGAGCTGGATCGCAAGTTCCCGGCGCAGTTCGAGCGCTATGTCTACGGCCGGTCGGCGGCCGGTGATTTCGCGCTGCCGCATGCGCTGGAGGTGCTGGCCAGGCATGGCCTGCCGGCAGTCTTCTTTGTCGAGCCTCTGTTCGCCGGCCGTTTCGGCATCGAGCCTCTGCGCGAGATCGTCGCGCTGATCCAGAATGCCGGGCAGGAGGTTCAGCTGCATCTGCATCCGGAGTGGGCCGACGAGATCCGCCCCCTGCCTTTCGAGGGGGCTCGTGTCAAGCGCCAGCACCTGTCCTACTACAGCCTGGACGAGCAGGTCACCCTGCTGAGCCTGGGCCTGCGCCTGCTCGCCGAGGCCGGCGCTCAGCCGATCAAGGCCTTCAGGGCCGGCAGCTTTGCCTGCAATGCCGATACCTTCAAGGCGCTGAGCCAGATCGGGCTGCGCTATGACAGCAGCCTCAACCCGGACCACCCGGACTCAGGCCTCGATCTGCGCGCGCAGCAGGACTTCTACCGCCCGAGCCGCATCGAGGCGGTCGAGACCATTCCGATGACGGTCTTCCGCGACGGTCTGGGCAAGCCCCGGCCAGCCCAGGTGGGCGCCTGCAGCTTCGTCGAGATGCGCGCGGCGCTGGAATCGGCAAAGGCGCAGGGGCTGGAACACTTCATGATCCTGTCGCACAACTTCGAGACCCTGGTGCCCGGCTCGACCAAACCCGACCGCTTTGTCGTCGAGCGTTTCGAGCAGCTGTGCGCCTATCTCGCCGCGCATGCCGATGCTTACGAAGTCTGCGGCTTCAACAGCCCGGGCTTTAGCGTTCGCCTCGGCGGCCCGCCGGCCGCCATCAGCGCGCCCTTGCTGGCCAGCGCGCGGCGCCATCTCGAGCAGCTCGCGCGGCGCCTCCTGTGAAGCCCACCATCGAATCGACGCGATGAACAAGCCCTTCTCGATCTATCTGGACCTGGTGCGCTTCAGTGCGGCCGTGCTGGTCTACTTCTACCACTCGAACCAGCGCTTTCTGTCGACCGAGCTGCTGCCGGCCAGCCATTTCGGCCACAGCTCGGTGATCGTGTTCTTCGTGCTGTCGGGCTTCATCATTTCCTACATCACCGACACCAAGGAGAACGACTGGCGGGTCTTCATGGCCAGCCGCTTCTCGCGGGTGTTCTCGGTCGTCGTGCCCGCCATCCTGGTCACACTGCTGGCCGACGGGATCGGCCGCCAGCTCTACCCGGCCATCTACAGCGGCTACCCCTTCGACCAGTTCGGCCTGCGCCTGCTGGCCAGCAGCCTGCTGATGAACGAGACCTGGCTGATCTCGGTCACCTTCTTCTCCAACGTGCCCTACTGGTCGATCGGCTATGAGTGGTGGTACTACATGGCCTTTGCCTGTCTGCACTTTCTGCGCGGACGCTCGGCCTGGCTGGCCTTTGCAGCCATCTTTGCGCTGCTGGGGCCCAAGCTGTTGCTGCTGGCGCCGATCTGGTGGCTGGGCGTGCTGCTGCATCGCTGGCGCTCGCTCGCCCAGCTGTCGGCGCCGGCGGCCTTGCTGGGGCTGCTCGCCAGCATCGCCGGCATCGTTGCCTTCCACTGGCTGGATGTCGAGGCGGCCTGCAGTGCCTGGCTCAGCGATCAGCTGGGCGCCGAGCTGCACCGCAACCTGACCTTCTCCAAATTTTTCCTGTCCGACTACCTGTTGGGCCCGCTGGTGTTCCTGAACTTCGCCTGCATGCGGGTGCTGGCGACCCGCGCTGGCGCCTTCTTCCAGGCCATCGAGCGTCCGACCCGCTTTCTGGCCCAGTACACCTTCACGCTCTACCTGCTGCACCAGCCGCTGTTCCTGTTCTGGGGTGCGGTGGTTCGCGGCAATCCGGGCACGCCCGCCTACTGGCTCAGCGTGACGGCGCTGACCTTCGCGACCGTCGGTCTGATCGGCCATTTCACCGAGAACAAACGCGGCCTGCTGCGCGACTGGGCGCTGACCCTGCTGCGTCGCGGCCAAGCTCCGCAGCGCCACTACACATGACCGATCTCTCATCGACCCGCTGCTATGTGCTGGGCCTCGAAACGCAGATAGGGCTCAGCCTGGTGCGCGAGCTCGGGGCCGCCGGCGTCACTGTCATCGGCATCGCCCAGGACGAGACCGCGCTGGGCCTGCGTTCACGCTATCTGAGCCAGGCCGCGCTCTTGCATTCGCCGCGCACCCCGCAGGGTCTGGCGGAGCTTCGCGCCATTGGCGAACGCTTCGGCCCTGGCACGCTGCTGGCCGTCTCGGAGGCCAATCTGCAATGGCTGATGGACGAACGGGAGGCGCTCGGCGTGCTCAGTCCGGTGCTGCCCGATGCCGAGGCCTTTGCCATCGTGCTGGACAAGACCCGCACGCTGGACGCGGCCCGGGCGGTCGGCATCGAGGTGCCCGAGACGGCCAGCCCGGTGAGCTGGGCCGAGGTCGAGCAACTGGCCATCGGCTGCCGTTTTCCGGTCGTGCTGAAGTGGGCCGATCCGGCCAAGGTGGCGGGCCGGCTGGCCGAGCTGGGCCTGCCGCTGGAGAAGGCCGAGCATATCTACTCGGCCGAGCAGCTGATTGCCGCCTGCGCGCGCTACCGGCAGCTGGGGCAGTGGCCGGTGGTGCAGGAGTACTGCGCGGGTACCGGTCTGGGCCAGTTCTTCTTCATGCATCGTGGCCAGGCCGTGCGGCGCTTTCAGCATCTGCGCATCGCCGAATGGCCGCCCGAGGGCGGCTTCTCCAGCGTCTGTGATGCGGTGCCGCTGGACCAGCATCGGGACTTGCAGGAGCGCTCGATCGCGCTGCTTCAACGCATTGGCTGGCATGGCGTGGCCATGGTCGAGTACCGCCACGACAGCGCGACCGGACGCTCGGTGCTGATGGAGATCAACGGGCGTTTCTGGGGCAGCTACCCGCTGGCCCTGCATGCCGGGGCCGGCTTCGCGCTGATCAGTCACGCGGTGCAGGCGGGCGCCGGTGTGCCCACACTGCCCGCGCCGGTCGCGCGCTTGCGGGCCCGCATGGTGGCGACCGAACTCAAGCGTCTGCTGCGCATCCTGCTGCAGCCGCACAAGATCATCGACCGGCAGTTCCGGCGGCGCCCCCTACAGGAGCTGAGCCGCTTCGTCACGGACTACTTCCGCCCTGCGGTGTGCTACTACGTCTGGAGCTGGCGCGACCCCCGGCCTTTCTTGCAGGACATGCGCAATCTGCTGCGGCGTCACTGAGCCCCGGCAGCCTTGAAGACCGCCGGGCCGATATAGCGGCGGGCGACGACGATATTGTCGATGTAGAGGGTCAGGTCATGCGGGGCCGGCGCGACGCCGCCATGGTAGACATCCAGCCAGACCTCCTCGATGGCGAGCTTGTCGGTGTCGCGAAAGCGCAAGCCGCCCTGCTCCAGCACCTGACTGCCATCCACCCAGGCGCGCACGATGCCGTTGCGCTGCCCCGGGTCGTTGAGCTTGACGTACTGCTCGACGCAGTACCAGCGCTCGTTGCTGAGCACGCCGGACAGTCCTTCGCCCCAGCCGTAGATGGCACCGGAGTTGTCGCTCTGGTCGACATGGTAGGCATAGGACACCAGCCCGGTCAGCCGAGCCACCGTGGGATCGTCGGTGGGTCGGCGTGCGAAGCCGCCGCGCACCGACCAGCCATTGAAACCATCGGGCTTGCGCATGCCCCAGCCTGCCTTGCCATAGGTGCCGGCGATGCCGGGCAGCTTGCCGCCGTCGCCGCTGGGGTTCCAGTCTCTGGCGAAGCGCAGGTAGTAGCGGAAGTAGAGCTCCTGCGGCTCCGCCTGACCGTGGCGCGCAAAGCGGTAGCGCAGATCCAGCCCCAGGTTTTTGCCGCGACGCATCGTCACCTTCAGCGCCCGCCCGGCGAGGGGCACGAAGCCGCCCGCCTTGTCGGCATCGATGCTCTCGGCGTCGCCGCGCAAGGCCAGCTCGCCGAAGCGCGCCATCCAGGCCGACTCCTCGAAGCCGGCGGTGAACAAGACATCGGGGTGGCCCTCCAGCCCGCGGTCGGCCGGGGCTGCGGCCGCCAGGCCTTGCCGGGGTTCATGGGCCTCGGTAAAGGCGGGTTTCAGCGCGAAGCTGCCGATGGTCTGGGCCGAGGCGCCGTACTGCTTGTCGCTGCTCAGCAAGAGCGCGGCCGATTCGACCTCGGCCAGGTTCTTGGGCAGTTCGAAGCGCAGCAGCACACTGCGGTCACCACCGGTCTTGAGCTCGGCGCGGCGCCCCAGGCTGCTCAGCGAGCTGCAGTCGAGGAAGGTATCCGCCGCCGGCGCCAGGCGCAGACGGCGGCCGTCCTTGAGCGTCAGCTTGAGCAGCGGCCGGGCGGTGATATCGCTCGACTCGCGGCTGTGGAAATCGATCACATCGCTGCCGGTGGCGGACTTGCCGACCGCGCGCAGCACGACGATATGGGGCAGGCGCGGCTGCGCCTGCCAGGCCCGCAGCAGCGGGCTCAGGTCCATCTCGACAAAGGGACGACCCTGGCCGCGCGCCACGACCATGGTCGAGAACGGACGCTGACCGCGCGGCTGTCCCTGGGCATCGACCCAGTCGCCGCCGCGCTGGCGCCAGGCCATCGGCCCCATGCCGAGGTAGTGAGCGCAGGTCGGACCGACCGATGCATCGCCGAGCTCGAAGCCTTCCGGCATCGCGTGCACGCTCAGCGCCGATGCCAGGCCGATCAGCAAGACCAGGCATCGCGCCGCGCTCCAGCGGGATGAGCCAGCCATGCTCAGCCCTGCCGCAGATTGCCGAGCAGGCGGGCACGCCAGCGCAGGCGCGTGCGGTCCCAGGGCGAGAAGCGCGGCAGCTGATGACGATCGCTGCGGCCCGAGGCAGCGCCCCAGGCGGTGCTGACGGCCGTCTCGAAACCCAGCTCCTTGACGATGTCCACACTCTCGGGCGAGTAGTCGCGGCCCGGTTTGCCATTGGGGTAGGCAAACAGTGACACCGGCTCGCGCAGCAGATCCTCCAGATAGCGCTTGCTGTCACCGATCTCGCGGCGGGCCTGGGGCCTGTCCAGCGTCGCCAATATGGGATGCGAGCAGGTGTGGGCGCCGATCTGCATGCCGGCCTGGCGCAGCTCGCGGACCTGGGCATCGTCCATCATCAGGCGCAGCGACTCGGGCACGCCTATCCTGCGCTCGAGTTCGCAGGCCAGCGCGAGGCGCTCGTCGATCGGACGGTACTTGATCGCGGCCAGGATGGCCTCGATCGCCGTGCGGCGGCTGTCCGGTCCGGCCAGCGCAAAGCTGGCGCCGTCCTGACCCAGCAACTCGCGGCAGTCCAGCGAGCCATCCGGGGCGCGCCGGATGGCCTCGATCACGCGGTCATTCCACATCCGTCCGTTGCCCAGGAAACCGGTGGCAATGAAGAAGGTGGCGCTCAGCCCATGCTTTTGCAGAATCGGCAGGGCCACCGAGCGGTTGTCCTCGTAGCCATCGTCAAAGGTGATCGCGCAGGCCCGCGCCGGCAGGCTGCCGCTGGCCAAGCGGGCGGCGGCCTCGTCCAGCGGCAGCACCTCGGCCCAGCCCTTCAGCCAGGAACAGATCTCATCGAAGCGCGGCGCGTCGACCTCGCCCGGAAAAATCGGATCCTGAGCCGGCAACACCCGGTGAAAGATCAGGATGGACAGCCGTGCCCGCGCGCCAGGCGGCGACAGCATCGTGAACGCGGTTTTCATTACCAAAGCTGGGCCCTCTTCATCGCTGCGGTGCGGATCTGGCTGACCGGCGCGCCGGCACCGAAGGCGCCCTGCTTGTCGGTCTGCCAGCGCTTGGCCTTCATCCAGACATAGCTTGTCGACAGGATCACGAGGATGTTGTACGGCAGGTCGAAATAGGCCAGGCTCAGGAAAGCACCACCGACCGCATAGCCAACGATGGAGACCTGACACATGCCGGCCAGATGGTAAAGCCAGCTGAGCTCCGGCTCATTCTTGGCTTCCTTGCGGATGGCCGAGGCCATGCGCCAGAGCACGATCCACAGCAGCAGGAACAGCAGCAGCCCGCCCCAGCCATGCTCGCCCAGCACCGAGAAGTAGATGCTGTGGGCTACCAGCACAATGTTCGGATTGGGGGCATAGATGCTGTACAGCCAGGGCGTCGAGGTCGCGAAGCCGGCGCCGAGCGGGCGGTCATTGGCGAGATGGAAGGCAAACCACCAGGCATTGATACGACCCATCGCCGAGCCGTCCTCCTCATAGGTCTGGATGGTCTGCATGCGTTCCCACCAGGACTCCGGCATCAGGCTCAGCAAGAGCACGCCGGCCACCAGCAGCACGGCGGCCATCGCGAACTTCTTGTCCGAGCGGGTCCAAAGCACCAGCCCCATGGCCGAGATGGCCAGCAAGGCACCGCGCGACTGGCTGCCCAGCGCCGAGATCGCACACAGGCCGATCAGCACCAGCAGGCCCATCCGCAGGCGCTTGTCGGTCGCCACCATGCGCAGATAGTTGATCAGCGGGATGGTCATCACCAGAGCCAGCGCCAGCTCGTTATTGCCCTCGATGAAGCCACCCGGCGGCCCCCAGACCCGCTCGGCGCCACCGCTGCGTATCGTGAACAGCCCCCCCTTGAAACCGTAGAAGCCGACCGACATCGCATTGACCCAGATGAACAGCTCGATGTGCTTGCGCTCGCGCAGCGCGGCGGCAGCAATCAAGGTCATCAGCTGGATCTTCAGCACCTTCTTCAGATAGTCCAGCGAGGGGTCGAAGTGCACCGAGAAGGCCGTGGTCAGGCACATCCAGAAGATGAACACGCACAGCACCTTGATCGGCGGCGTGAAGTCCAGCTTCAGCTTGTCGCGATTCACCATCACCGAGACCAGGGTGGCGATGGCGGCCATCGCGGCGAAAGGCATGGTGTGGGCAAAGCCGAAGGCCAGCTTGTGCGGGTTCATGATGCTGACCCAGGTCCAGAGCAGCACACCGGCCCAGGTGTGGCGGAAGGCATAGGGCAGGATGGCCAGGAAGAGGCCCACCAGGGCAAGGTCACGCATGGGCGGCCCCTTTGAGCAGCTCATCCGGCTTGACACGGCTGAGCACATAGCGGAACTTGCCCGAGGCCTCGGCGGCAATCTCGTCCACACAATCGACCCGCACCCGCACCTCGTCGCCGAGGCGGCGCTGGAAGGCCTGCTGGATCTGCGCGATCAGAGCCTGGTCAAAGCCGGTGCCTGGCACCACTTGCACCACGGTCTCGTCCAGGCTCAGCTGCTCGATGCGAAAGCGCTGCACGCTCGGCAGATCGCGCAACACATAGATCAGCGCCAGGCCATGCATCACCGTGCCGTCCTTGGCATAGACGAAGTCGGTCGTGCGGCCTTGCACCTCCTCCAGCACCGGCAGTCCCCGACCGCAGTCGCAGGCCTGCTGGCCCAGGCGGCCGACGTCGCCGGTACGGTAGCGGATGAACGGGAAGTCCGTCGTGGCCATATGGGTGACGACGATCTCGCCGAGCTCACCGGCGGCGGCCGGCGTGCCATCGGCACGCACGATCTCGACGACGATGTCCTCGGCGCTGATATGCAGCTTGCCGCTGGGGCATTGATGGGCGATGAAGCCCGCGTCGCGGGCACCGTAGCCATTGGCCACCGGACAGGCAAAAGCCCGCTCCAGGCTCTGACGCTGGTCGTCGTAGAGGCGCTCGGAGGTCACGAACACGACCTTGATGCCCAGACCATCGAGCGCGATGCCGCGCTTGCCGGCATGGGCGGCGATCAGGGAAAGGCTGGACGGATAGCCGAACAGCATCGCCGGCCGCTTGCTGACGATCTCGGCGACGAAACGGTCCAGATTGGCCTCGGACATCTCGAAGGCCGGCAACAGGCTGCTGCGCATCACCGCGTCGCGCAGCTGCCGCACCCGGTCCTGGGCGCCGAGCTCGACCGGGCTGCCCCAGACCACCAGCTCGGGGTCGCCGATGTCCACGCCCCACCAGCGGGTGGCCCGCCACTTGGCGCCGACATCATGGCTTTTGCGCGCCTTGCCCATGAAGAAGATCAGCGGTTCGCCGGAAGAGCCCCCGGTGTTGTAGCGCGTCAGCGGGCCGTGGCCATCGGCCTTCAGCGCCTCGGTATGGCGGCGAATCAGGGTCTTGTCCAGCAGCGGCAGGCGGGCCAGCTCGGCCACCGAGCTCAGGCCTTGCGGATCGAAGCCCCGGGCCTCGAACAAGGACCGATAGTAGGGAACGCGGCCACCGACCTCGCTCAGGAAAGTGCGCAGGCGCTTCAGTTGCTCATCGGCCAGCGCGGCCGGGCTCAGCCACTGGCTGCGCTCCAGGCGTTTTCGCACGGCGACGCTGGCATGGCCCTTGACCGCCTCATGCAGCGGGAACAGCAGGTGTGAGCACAGGGCGGTGTAGAGGCTACTCAAGATGTCGTTTCTCGCGAATTGATGGCGCGCCGGTAGGCATCCAGCCACAGCGGTCGGACCTGCGGCCAGGCGTAGCGCTGCGCCTGCAGCAGGGCCGCCGCGCGCAGCCGCTGTGCCAGCTCACGGTCGGTCAGCAGGCGCAGCACGCTATCGGCCATGCGCCGGTGGTCGCCGATGGGCACCAGCAAACCGGTCTGGCCGTCATCCAGCAGATCGGGAATGCCGCCGGCGTTGGTGCTGACCATGGGAACACCGCTGGCAAAGGCCTCCAGGATCGAGATCGGCATATTGTCGACGGTACTCGCATTCAGGGCGCAATCGGCCTGCGCATACCAGCGCGGCATGCCGGCATTGTCAACCCGGCCGACAAACTCGACCGATTCACCCAGCCCCAGCTGAGCCGCCAGCCCCAGCAGCTCCGCACGTTGCGGCCCTTCGCCGGCGACCACCAGGGTGGCGAGCGGGTAGTGTTCACGCACCCGGGCAAAGGCGCGGATCGCGGTGGCGTTGTCGTAGATGGGCTCGAGATTGCGTGCCACCAGCAGACGCGGCGCCGAGCCGACGTCGCGCAGCGGCCGCGCCTCGAAGCGCGACAGATCGACGATGTTCGGGATGATCTCGGCCGTCAGCCCATGCTTGGCAAAGACGCGCTGCAAAAAGGCCGAGGGCGTGACCCGCAGCGTCGCCTGACCCAGCAGCCGGCGTACATGGGCCGGCCCCTGGCTGAAGAACTCGTCGGCCAGGCCGCCTCGGTAGTTGATGATGAAGGGCACGCCACGGCGGCGCGCCATGCAGGCCACTGGCAGCACGAACAAATGCCAGGCCCAGCCGGAATTGGCCAGGATGTGGACCACCGCCGCCTCGCGCAGCTCGCGGCGCGCCTGCAGCAGATAGGGCAGCAGGCGCACCAGGGCCCGCACGACCGGCAGCTTGCCGGCGAAGGCCGGCCGGTAGGGCGCATTGGTGCGCAGCAGCCGCACGTCCAGGCCTTCGGCGCGCAGCAGGCGCAGCAGCTGCTCGCACTGGTTGGCCATGCCACCGGCCGGCGGAGGCAGCGGCCCGACGATCAGGATGGGGCCTGCCGGCGCGCCAGTGGCCTGGGCCCGCACTCGCCCGCTGCCCGGCTTGCGCAGGCGACTATGGCTGACAAGGAACAGCAGCAGCGCCGCCGGCATCAGCCAGGCCAGCAGCAGCAGGCGCTGCTGCAACTGCCGCAGGCGGGCTATCGGCTCCGGCGGGCTGCCGGCGGCCGCGATCGCGAGCTGTGGCTGCAGGCCCAGCGCGATCGCCGCCACCTGCTCGGCATGCACCGAGACCCGACCCAGCGCATGAACCAGCGGCTGCCGGTCATGGCTCGGCCCATTGTTGCCCAGCCACAGATACCACTGGCCGGCGCCGCGCTGGAAGTAGTCCCAGGCCTTGGCTTCGATGACGAAACCCGGCCGCGCCGGTGCATGCAGGGCGTGCAGCCGCAATGCGGGGTCGCGGCGCAGCAGTGCCGCACGGAACTCCAATGCAGCCAGCGGCGCCCCGCCATCACCGAGGCTGAAGTAGTAGTTGTTGAAGACGTCCAGCAGCTGCCAGCGGCCGGCCTGGCGGTTCCAGATCTCGGCGAACACATGGCCATGGCCGCCATAGCCATCAAAGGAGAAGGCCCAAGAGCGGCTGAACAGGCCGGCCGCGTGGGCCAGCGCCTCGAAGGTCTGGACAAAATCGGCGCAATAGCCGTCGCCTTGCTCGACGATGCGGCGGTAGGTGGTCTGCAGATCCGACTGGATGGCCCCGCCATTGAGCTTGGGGCTGCTGCCCAGCAGATGCTGGCTGATCAGGCGCGCGAGCGCCCAGTCGTCGGGGGCCGTCGCCAGGCCCAGCGATTCGACGAGTCTCACCATCTCGGGCGCCGGCGCGGCCTTCTCGCTCAGAAAGGCCGGCGGCACGGCCGCCGGTGTCCAGGGCTGCAGCGGGTCGAACTGAGTGTTCAGCAGCCAGGCATTGCGCAGGCGCACCAGCTCGGTGGCGCTGCCCAGATAGGGCGCGATCAGGCCCAGGCCGACCAGCAAGGCCAGCAGACTCAGGCGCCGACACCAGCGCCAGCCCGACGCCGGTGGCCGCTGAGTCACCAGCTGAGCCCTTCCAGCCTGGCCTTGAAGGCGCCCGGATTGGGCACCCGCACCAGGTCCAGCACATAGTGCTGCGGACCGGCCAGTTCGGCCACGGCGCTCGCGATCTCGGCGCCAGACAGGCCCATGACCAGCAGTTCGGAGTCCTGCACCACCTCGGCCAGATCGGCCTTCAGCATCTCGCCGATATGCGGCAGATGCTTCTGCACAAAGCTGCGGTTGGCGCCCAGCAGGCTGGCCAGATGCACCTCGGGGTCGTAGACCGAGAGCTGCATGCCCTTGCCGATCAGCTGTTCGGCCAGGGTCACCAGCGGGCTTTCGCGCAGATCGTCGGTGCCGGTCTTGAAGGACAGGCCGATGAAGCCGACCTTGCGCTTGCCCTGGGCCAGCAGCTTGTTGAGCGCCTGGTCCAGATGCTGGCGGTTGGACGGCAGGATGCCGGCCAGCATCGGCAGCTCGAGATCATGGGTCTTGGCCAGATAGGTGGTGGCGCGCAGGTCCTTGGGCAGGCAGGAGCCGCCGAAGGCGAAACCCGGGCGCAAGTAGGCGCGCGAGATGTTCAGCTGCGTGTCCTGGCAGACCAGGTCCATCACCTCGAAGGGGTCGACACCGAGCGCGTCGCACAGCCGAGCGGTCTCGTTGGCGAAGGTGATCTTCAGCGCATGGAAGTTGTTGCAGCTGTACTTCATCATCTCGGCCGAGCGCACCGAGGTCTTGATGAACTTGCAGGGCAGATGGCCGAACAGCGCCTGCAGGCGCTCGATGGGATAGTCGTGGTTGGCGCCGATGATGGTGAACGGCGGCTTGTCGTAGTCGCGGATCGAGCTGCCCTCGCGCAGGAACTCGGGCTGGAAGCACAGATGGAAATCGACACCATCGCGCTTGCCCGATACCCGCTCGATGATGGGGCGCAGCACGTCTTCGACAGTGCCCGGCACCAGGGTCGAGCGGAACACCACCACATGCGGCTCGCTCTTCTCGGCCAGGGCCTGGCCGATCTGCTCGGCCAGGCGCAGCACCGCGCCCTGGTCCTGGCTGCCATTGGGCGCCGAGGGCGTGCCGACGCAGATCAGCGAGATCTCGCTGGCCAGCACGGCCTGCTTCGCATCGACCGTGACGCTGACCTTGCCGCTGCTCGCGACGTTGGCCATCAGCTCGACCATGCCCTCCTCCACCACCGGCGTCTTGCCGGCGCGGATCAGCTCCAGCTTGGCCTGCTCGATATCGACGCCGATCACCTCATGGCCGTCGCGCGACAGACAGGCCAGCGACACCGCGCCGACATAGCCGAGCCCAAAAATACTGATCTTCATGCCACACCTGCCTCTTGCTTTGTATTGGGTTTCGTTACGGATGGGTCGACGAGCCGGGCAATGATGCCATCGAGCCGCTGCATCGAACGCGGCCACGCATGGTGGCTGAGCATGCGTTCACGCCCGGCCCGGGCCAGGCGCTCGCGCTCCTGCGCATCACCGGTCACGCGCAGGATAGCCGCGACGATCTGCTGCGGCGTGTCGGCCACCAGCAGATGGGCACCGTCCTCGGCATCCACGCCACCGGCCGCGCAGCTGCTGGTGACCACCGGCACGCCCATCGCCATCGCCTCGAGAATCTTGTTCTGCGTGCCGCGCGCAATCGCCAGGGGCGCCACCATCACCGCCGACTGCCGCACATAAGGCCGCACATCGGGCACCGAGCCGGTCACCGTGACGCCCGGCAGCTCGCCGAGCTGGCGCATCTGCGGCGAGGGGTCGGCGCCGATGATCAGCAGTTTCATGGCCGGCCGCTGCGCCCGCAGCAAGGGCCAGACCTCGGCGCAGAAGCGCGCCATGCACTCCTGGTTCGGGTAGTAGTCCATGCGGCCGATGAAGCTGACCGTGTCGGCATCGTAGGCCTGCTCGCCGGGCGAGAAGAACTCGGCATCGACGCCGTTGGGGAACCAGTCGGTGGCCGCGCCGGTGCCGTAGCCGTCCAGCGTCTGCCACTCGGCACGGGTGGTCGCGGTGCAGATGTCGAAACGCCGCGCCAGGCGCTTCTCGGCCGCCAGCATCTTGTAGCCCTCGAGCCGGTAGCCCAGCGAGAGCGGAAACGGCTTGTAGTTCGCGTACTCCAGCCATTTCTGCGAGTCCATATCGCCGAAATCCAGGATCTTAGGAATGTCCTGCACATGCTCGACATACTGGGCCACCGACGAGCAGTGCACGAAGATCAGGTCCCAGCGGCGGCTGGCCAGCAGCGCGTCGACGCGGGCGCGCAGCGCCGGCGAGTAAAAGTAGCCCATCGACGAGGGCGTGGTCAGCGGCAGGCGCACGATCATCCGCAGGAACTGCACCGGGTTGTGCACCCGCGCCATCTCGAAGGCCTCGCAGTGCGGCGCGATGCCCTGCCCTTCGACGCCCTCATCCTCGGCCCGCACCAGCGAGCACACGGTCACCCGGTGGCCGGCCGCGCTGAGGTGGCGGATCATATTGAAGGGCCGGATCTTGCCGCCGCGCTTGGGCGGGAACGGAAAGCGGTGGCAGAGATAGAGAATATTCATGCGAGATAGGACTTCAGTTCCAGGGCCACATCGGCCGGGTCGCGCCGGTCCAGATAGATGCGGCTCCAGATCTCCAGATTCATCAGCGCCAGCAGCGAGTCGGTGCCGTCGATGCGGTTGGCCTCGTGGTCGGCCATCAGCGCGGCCACGACGCCGGGCGCGAACAGGCCGCGCGCACGGATCAGCTCGGGGCTGAGCAGCCGGCGCAGCAGCGGCGCCAGCTCGCGCTTGAGCCAGGCGCCCATCGGCGTGCCGAAGCCGCGCTTCTTGCGGTCCAGGATGTCGGGCGGCAGCATGCCGTCGAGCGCCTGCTTCAGCACATGCTTGAGGCGACCGTTCCTGACCTTGATGGCCGCCGGCATCGAGGCGGCCAGCTCCAGCAACTCATGATCGAGCAGCGGCACGCGACATTCCAGCGAGACCGCCATGCTCATCTTGTCGGTCAGCAGCAGCAGATCGTCGGGCAGCTGGGTCTCGGCATCGACGGCCAGCATGCGGTTGAGCTCGTCGGCATGGCCGGCGGTCTCGAAGGCGCGGGCCAGCGGGTCCTGGCCCGCGCCGCTGTCCAGCAGCAGGCCGGCAATCAGCTGCGGCTGCAGCACCTGCAGATAGCTCTGATAGCGGGCATCGGCGCCCATATCGGCCGAGGCGATGAAGCCCTTGGCCAGGCGCAGCGTGTTCAGCAGGCCGGAATGGCGGTCCGCCGGCAGCCGCGCGGCGGCGGCACCGATCAGGCCACGCATCCAGCCCGGCAGCGCCTGGTAGCGCTGTGCATAGTGGCCGCCCAGATAGCGGCGGTAGCCACCGAACAGCTCATCGCCGCCAACGCCGGACAGAATCACCTTGACGTCCTGGCGCGCGAACTGCGAGACCAGATAGGTGGTGATGAAGGCGGTGTCGGCCAGCGGCTCGTCCATATGCCACAGCAGCTGCGGCAGCAGGCCGACGACATCGGGCTTGACCAGGATTTCCTTGTGCTGCGTGCCGAACAGCTGAGCCACCTGGCGCGCATAGGGCAGCTCGTTGTAGAGCGCCTCGGCCTCGCCGCCCTCGAAACCGATCGCATAGGTGCGGATCGGCTCGCTGGAGTGCCGGGCCATATAGCCGACCACCGCGCTGGAGTCGACACCGCCGGACAGGAAGGCGCCGATCGGCACATCGCTGACCATCTGCATGCGCACCGAGCGGTCGAGCTCGCTGCGCACCCGGTCGATCCAGCCGCGCTCGTCCAGATCATGGCGCACGCCCGGTGCAAGCCGCCAGTAACGCCATTCGCGCACCTGGCCGCGCTCGACCGCCAGCAGCGTCGCCGGCGGCAGCTTGCGGATGCCCTTGAAGATGCTGCCCGGCGCGGCCACATAGCCGAGCTGCAGATAGCTGGCCAGCACCGAGCGGTCGAGCTCGGCGCTGACGCCCGGCAGGGCCAGCAAGGCCTTGGCCTCGGTCGCGAAGGCCAGGCGCTGGCCGTCCTGCATCACATACAGCGGCTTGACGCCGACCCGGTCGCGGCCGATCAGCAGGCGCTGGCGGCGCGCGTCCCAGAGCGCGAAGTCGAACATGCCGTTGAGGCGATGGACGAAGTCGTCGCCCTCGGCGTCATAGAGATGCAGCAGCACCTCGCTGTCGGAGCCGGTCTTGAAATGAAAGCCCTTGGCCTGCAGCTCGGCGCGCAGCTCGCGGTAGTTGTAGATCTCGCCATTGCAGACCAGCCAGAGGCTGCCGTCCGCGTTCGACAGCGGCTGGTGGCCGCCGGAGAGGTCGATGATGGAGAGCCGGCGCATCGCGATGCCGCAAGGGCCATCGATATGCTGCCCCTCATCGTCGGGGCCACGGTGCTGGGTGACGAGCCCCATGGCCGACAGCTCGGCCGGATTGACGGGCGCTGCATCGAAACGGTAGATGCCGTGAATGCCACACATAGGGGTTCAGGCCTCGAAGGATTGGGGAAGCGTGCGGCCATGGCGCTGCAGAGCCCGGCGGTACACCTCCTGGTAGCGCGCCACGCTGCGCGCCCAGGTGCGCTCCTGCTCGACAAAGCGTCGGGCCTGTGCGGCGATCTGCGGCCAGCGCTCGCGCTCGGCCAGCAAGGCGCTGATCGAGGCGACCAGCGCGTCGACGTCGCCGGCCTTGAACAGATGGCCGGTCTCGCCGTGCCGCACCAGTTCGCGATGGCCGCCGACATCGGAGGCCACGAACATGCGCCCCTGGGCCATGGCCTCCAGCGGCTTCAGCGGCGTGACCAGCTCGGTCAGCCGGATCGGCAGGCGGGGATAGGCCAGGATGTCGATCAGCTCGTAGTAACGCTGCACCTCGGCATGCGGCACCCGGCCGGTGAAGATCACCTGCTGCTGCAGACCCAAGGCCTGCACCTGCGCCTTCAGCGCCTCTTCCTGCGGCCCGCCGCCGACCAGCAGCACGCGCAGCTGCGGCGTGGTCGGCAGCAGCCGGGCCGCCGCCTCCAGCAGCAGATGCAGGCCTTCGTAGCCGTAGAAGGAGCCGGCGAAACCCAGCACCGTGGCGCCGCCCAGGCCCAGACGCTCGCGCAGCGCGGCATCGGGCGCGACGCCGAACTGGAAGGCCTCGGCATCGACCGCGTTCGGGATCACCGTGATGCGCTCGTTCGGGATGCCGCGCACCGCGATATCCTGGCGCAACCCCTCGCAAATCGTCGTCACCTGGTCGGCACGCGCCAGCGCAAAACTCTCCAGCGCGCGCGAGACCCGGTAGCGCAGGCTGCCCTCGGTGGTCGTGCCATGGTCGACCGCCGCGTCCTCCCAGGAGGCGCGCATCTCGTAGACCACCGGCAGGCGCAGGCGCCGCCCGACCCACAGGCTGGGCAAGGCATTGAGCAGAGGCGAATGCGCGTGGATCAGGTCCGGCTTCTCCGCTAGCACCAGCTCGCGCAGACGTTTCGCGGTCAGCTGCATCTGGCGTATCAGGCCGGTGCCGGGCTCGCTGGGCGTGCGATGAAAACGCCAGCCGCCGGCCTCCTCGGCCAGCGCCGGGCCATGGCCCTGCTTGGGCGTGGTCAGATGCAGGGTGGTCCAGCCCAGCGCTCGCTGCTCGCGCAGGATGGAGGCGGTGCGGAAGCTGTAGCCGCTGTGCAGGGGAAGCGAATGGTCCAGCACATGGAGAACGCGCAGGCTCATGTGAGGGCCACCGCTTCCTTAACGCCAGCCGGCTGGCTCAAGGTGCTGTTGCCGCCGTCGACCACCTGGCGCAAAAAGGCCTCGAACATCAGCAAGGTCCACAGCGGCGCGCTGTAATCGCTGGCGCCGCTCTGGTGGGCGTCGACCAGATGGCGCAGATAGGCCGGGTTGAACCAGCCGGTGGCGGCCAGGCGATCACCCAGCACCGCGTCGCGCACCCGCTGCTTCAAGGGGCCGCGGAACCAGCGCGCCAGCGGCACGGCAAAGCCCATCTTCGGGCGGTAGAGGATGTCGTCGCTGAGCTGCGGCTCCATCGCCTTCTTGAACAGATACTTGCCTTCCTGGCCGCGGATCTTCAGGCTGGACGGCAGGGTCGCCAGCCATTCGACCAGCTCATGGTCCATCAGCGGCTCGCGCACTTCCAGCGAGTGGGCCATGCTGGCGCGGTCGACCTTGGTGTTGATGTCGCCGACCAGATAGGTCTTGGTATCCAGGTACTGGATCAGGGCCAGCGGATCATCGGTGCCGGCCTTGGCGGCATGGCGGTCGAACACGGCCTCGGCGTTGTAGCCGGCCAACTCGGTCTTGAAGCGCGGGCTGAACAGCTGCTCGCGCATCGGTCCGCGCAGGATGGAGATCGAGTGGAAATAGGCCTCCACCGAGCTGCGCGCCATGCCTTCGAAGGTGGTCTTGGCGCGGAACACCCGCGGCGCCCAGTCGGCCTTCGGATAGAGACGGCCCAGCATGCCGAACAGCGGCTGGCGCAGCCCGGCCGGCAGCGCGCCGCGCATGCGCTCCTCCATCAGATGCATGCGGTAGCGGCGGTAGCCGCCGAAGCTTTCGTCGCCGCCGTCGCCCGACAGCGCCACCGTCACATGCTTGCGCGCCAGCTGGCAGACGCGGTAGGTCGGGATCGCCGAGCTGTCGGCATAGGGCTCGTCGTAGAGCCGGGCCAGCAGATCGATCAGGTCGAAGTCGTCGCTCTTGACGGTCTCGACGCGATGGTTGGTCTGGTAGCGGTCGGCGACGATCTGGGCAAAGGCCGATTCGTTGAAGGCCGGGTCGTCGAAGGCGATCGAGCAGGTATTGACCGGGCCGTCGGACAGGCCGGCCATGGTTGCGACCACCGCGCTGGAATCGACGCCGCCCGACAGAAAGGCGCCCAGCGGCACCTCGGCAATCATGCGCAGCCGCACCGACTCCTTGAGCCGCGCCTGCAGCTCGGCGCTGGCGTCCTCGACGCTCATCGGGTTGTCCAGCGTGAAGCGCACGTCCCAGTACTCCTTGGGCTCGGGCAGCGGCTCGCCCCGGCGCAGGCACAGGCTGTGGCCCGGCGAGAGCTTTCTGGCCTGCTTGAAGATGCAGCGCGGCTCGGCCACATAGCCCAGCGCGAAATACTCCTCGACCGCCAGCGGGTCCAGTTCACGCTTCATGCCGCCCTGGCCATCGTCATAGGCCAGCAGCGATTTCAGCTCGGAGCCGAACAGCAGATGGCCGTCGTCCAGCAGCGCGTAATACATGGGCTTGACGCCCAGGCGGTCGCGCGCGATGAACAGGGTCTGCTTGTTGCGGTCCCAAATCGTGAACGCGAACATGCCGCGCAGGCGCTGCACGCAGGCCTCGCCCCAGGCCTCCCAGGCATGGACGATGACCTCGGTATCGCTCTTGGTGTGGAACTGGTAGCCCAGGCCCTGCAGCTCGCTCATCAGGCTCTGGTAGTTGTAGATCTCGCCGTTGAAGACGATGACCACCGAGCGGTCGGCGTTGAACAAGGGCTGCTGGCCGGTCGCGATGTCGATGATGGACAGGCGGCGGTGACCGAAGCCCAGACCCGGCTCGGTATGCAGCGAGCCCTCGTCGGGCCCGCGATGCCATTGCGAGTCGTTCATGCGCTGCAGCCGCGCGGGGTCGATCTCGCGCGCGCTGCGGGTGTCAAAAATACCGGTGATTCCGCACATGGTCGTCAGCTCTTGATCAATTGAATCCGCTCGGGCGCCCGGGCGGCCAGCAGCTCGTCATAAAGGCCTTGGTAGCCCGCCACCATCACCGGCATCGCAAAGCGTTGCTCGACCGCCCGGCGACCCGCCGCGCCCAGCCGGCGCGCCCGCTCGCCGTCATCGGCCAGCTCGATGATGCGCGCGGCCATGGCCTGCGGATCGGCGGGCGGCACCAGAAAGCCGCTGCGGCCCTCCTCCACCAGCTCCACATTGCCGCCCACTGCGGTCGCGACGACCGGCAGGGCGCTGGCCATCGCTTCCAGAATGGTGTTGGACACGCCTTCAGCCAGCGAGGGCAAGACAAAGCAGTCCAGCGCGCGCATCCAGCCGGCCACATCGCCGCGCTCGCCGGGCAGCCAGGCCAGCTCGGCCACGCCGGCCTCGGCCAGCAACTGCTGCACCCGCTCGCGCAGCGGGCCTTCGCCGGCCATCACCAGGCGCAGCCGCGGCCGCAGATCGGGGCGCTGCTGCAGGGCCAGCACAAAGGCACGGGCCAGAGTCGTCTGGTCCTTGACGGTCTGCATGCGGCCCACGGTGCCGATGATGAAATGCTCGGGCGCGCCGAAGACGCAGCCGGCCAGCGCCTCGCGCTGCGCGGCCGGCTGGAAGCGCCGGATATCGACGCCGTTGTAGATCTGGCGAATCGACGCTTCGGGAAGGCCGACCTTGCCATGCAGATAGCCGGCCAGATCGCGCGACAGCGCGACAAAGCGGTGCACGAACAGGCCATAGAGACGGCGCAGCCGCTGGTAGCCGCGGTGCGTGCCGTCCAGGTCGCCGACATCGCGGCCATGCTCGCCATGCACACGCACCGGCACGCCGGCCGCCCAGGCCGGCACCACCACCTCCAGCGCGGCCAGATTGCGGGTGTGCACGACGGCCGGCCTGAGCTCGCGCAGCAAGCGGTAGAGCTTGGGGTAGAGCCAGAAGCCATGGCCCGGCGGCTTGTGCAGCGCGATGAACTGCACATCGCTGCGGCGCACCCGCTGCCGGAACTCGGTCACCTCGGTCAGCGCCAGCACCGCGTGGCGATAAGCCCGCGAGTCCATCTCGTTGATCAGATTCACCACCCCGTTCTCAAGCCCGCCGGTATCGAAGCGATACACGACGTGCAGGATCAGCGGGCGGCGATCATCACTCATCGTTCACAGGCGCCAGACCTTGTAGCCGGCCTCGATCAGGGCCGGCGCATCGAAGGCCGCCTTGACGTCGATGAAGGCACCGTTCTTGACCAGCTTCTTGCCGAGGTCGTCAACGCCCAGCGCGGCATACTCCTTGTGCGCGACCGCCGCGACAATGGCATCGGCGCGCGGCAGCTCGTCCCAGGGCAGCAGGCGCACGCCGTACTCGTGCATCGCCTCCTCGGCCTCGGCCTGCGGATCGGTCACAAAGACCTCGACCCCATAGGTCTTCAGCTCGTTGATGATGTCGATCACCTTGGAGTTGCGCAGATCGCCGCAGTTCTCCTTGAAGGTGAGGCCCAGCACATTGACCCGGGCGCCCTTGATATAGCTGCCGCTGGCGATCATGTGCTTGATGGTCTGCTCGGCGATGAACTTGCCCATGCTGTCGTTGATGCGCCGGCCCGCCAGGATGACCTGCGGGTGGTAGCCGATCATGTCGGCCTTGTGCGTCAGATAGTAGGGGTCGACACCGATGCAATGGCCGCCGACCAGGCCCGGCTTGAACTTCAGGAAGTTCCACTTGGTGCCGGCGGCTTCCAGCACCTCGCTGGTGTCGATGCCCAGCTTGTCGAAGATGATGGCCAGTTCGTTCATCAGCGCGATGTTCAGGTCGCGCTGGGTGTTCTCGATCACCTTGGCGGCTTCGGCGGCCTTGATGCTGGAGGCGCGGTGCACGCCCGGGATGATGATGGTCTCGTAGAGCTTGGCGACCTTGTCCAGCGTGGCCGGGGTGTCACCGGAGACGATCTTCAGGATCTTGGTCAGCGTGTGTTCCTTGTCACCCGGATTGATGCGCTCGGGGCTGTAGCCGACGAAGAAGTCCTCTTTCCACTTCAGGCCCGATTCGCGCTCCAGCACCGGGATGCAGACCTCCTCGGTGGCGCCGGGGTAGACGGTGCTCTCATAGACCACGGTCACGCCCTTCTTCATATGGCGGCCGACGCTGGTGCTGGAACCGATCAGCGGGCGGAAGTCGGGGATATGGGCCTCGTCCACCGGTGTCGGCACGGCGACGATGATGATGTCGGCCTCGGCCAGCAGGGCCGGGTCGGCGGTGTAGACCGCATGGGTGGCCTCGCGCACCTGTTCGTCGCTGAGCTCGCGCGAAGGGTCGACACCGCGCTGGCAGGACTCGACCTTGGCCTGCGCAATATCGAAACCGATGGTGCGCATATGCTTGCCGAATTCCACCACCAGGGGCAGGCCCACATAACCCAGGCCGATCACCGCTACCGTCGAGCTCATCGCTTGTTCCTTGTTCATCCCAGATGCCTATGCGGCGGCTGTCAGCGCGCCGCGTCTTTCTTCGCTTGCTGCAGCTGCGCCTCGATGGCGCCCCAGTTCTGCTGCAAAAAGTTCTGCAGCAGCGCTTGCGCCGATGCCGCATTGTCCGTGTCTTTGACCGTGTAGACGATGACCGCCGCGGCGTCATCGCCCCGCCCGCTCAGGCGCTGCCAGGCGCCATACAGCTTGGCCCGCACATCACTGGCCGTCAGGCGGCCGTCGATCCAGTAGAACTGCCAGACCAGCAGCCGGGTTCCGGCCGAGCGCAGCTCGGTGCCGCGCAGCCGCAGGTCCTGGCCGTCCAGACTCAAGGCCTGCCCCTGGCTGCCCATGCGCGTCCATTGCTTGTCCTCGGATCGCACCAGCTGATTCAAGGAACTGACCAGCTTGCTGTCATAGGTCTGGCCGCGGTAGTAGGCGATATGCAGCCCGACCGGCTGCTGAGCCTGCCCGATATAGGCCGCCTGCAGCTCGGCCGCCGGCTTGCGGTAAATCGGCGTCCAGTCCGGCAGGCCGGTCTGGTTTTCGGCCCAGGCCTGCAGCTGGGGCGCTGTCAGCGCCGGCGCGCGCCCGGCACTGCCGCCGGGCAGCAGCGTCAATGCCGACAGCGGCAGCAGCGCAATCAGCAGAGCCAGCAGCGCGCCCACCCAGACGGCTTGTGAGCCCGGCCGGGCCGGCACCGTCGGCAGCGCGACGGACTCCAGCGGCTCGGCCCAGCGCGCACCAATCATGAACATGGCCAGCATGATGATGCCGAAGAACACCCAGCCATAGACCAGATGGTCGGCGCCGGTGGCGATCGCGTTGTCGGACAGATGGCCCAGCATCACGATGATGTAGGCGCGCAGCCAGTTCGCCAGCAGCGGCAATGCAAAGGCAAAGGCGATGAAGACCAGGCGCCGGCGCAGCGAGTTGTAGTTCAGGTAGGCGAACAAGGTGCCCACCATGCCCGAGGCCATCAGATAGCGCAGGCCGCTGCAGGCCTCGACCACCGACCAGTTGCCCGAGGGGATCACGAATTGCAGGCCTTCGCGGTAGACCGGCACACCGCTCGCGCGCAGCGCGGCCACGGTGAAGTCGGCCGTCGCCTCCATCAGCGCGGGCATCATGAACTCGCCGATCGGCACGGCAAAGAACAGGAAAGCCAGCGGAAAGGCGATCTGCCAGGCGACCCGGTGACCCAGCACCAGAGGCACGCTGAGCACCAGCATGGCGACCAGGGCCAGCTGGGTCAGCGCATTGACCGCGACCAGATCGCCCAGCAGCCAGGCCAGAGCGGCCGCCAGAAAGGGGATGGCAAACCAGAAACTGGGCTGCGGACCAAGCCGGGCCAGGGCCTCGCGCTGGCGCCAGATCAGCCACAGCGAAATCGGCGGCACGACAAAGGCATGGGCGAATGTGTCCGAGCGCTGCCAGATGCCCACCATCGCCAGACCGGTCTCGCGAAACAGCAGCAGCAGAAGCAGGAGCAGCAGCGCGAACAGCGGCAGCGCCACACGCCAGGCCTGCGGCAGCGATGGGGCGGACAATTGCGGAGCCACGCTGCTCATGCGAATCTCGACCGGTGCAGCACGGACATCGTCGCCTCCTCAGCCAAGATTGCGAACGATGAAAGGACCCAACCAGTTCGCCCAGGCCAAGGGCATGCGGCGCCAGGTCTTGATCAAGAGCTGGTACTTGGCGTTGGACGGGTTGTTCTGAGGCACGGTGTCGCGCTTGTAGAGGCAGTATTCGTAGGTCAGCGGCGTCGGCTCGAAGCCCCAGTTCTTCTTGAAGGCGTAGGAGCCGGTGCCCTGCTTGCTGCGGCCATAGTCGAAGACCTTCAGTCCGCGCGCACAGGCCAGCCGCATCAGTTCCCAGTATTTGAAGTCATTGGCGGCCAGCTCGCGCGCCGCCTCGGCATCGCCGGCATAGTAGGGCAGCACTTCATCACGGAAATAAAAGCTCACCACCGAACTGAGGGGGGTGCCCTGGGCATCGGTGACCGTCAGCACCTCGCAGTCGCTGCCGAACTCGCGCAGCAAGGCCTCGAAATAGCGCCTGGGCATGGCCGGTGTGCCATGGCGGTGCACATTGTCGGCATACAGCGCAAAGAAACGGCCGGCGTCGGCATCGAGATGGCTTTGCAGCCCGTTCTTGATGCCTTTGCGCACCATCGCGCGCTGCTTGCGCGGGATGGCCAGCATATTGGCCTCCTCCTCGGGCAGGATCTCCTTGCGAAAGGTCACATAGAGATCCTGGCGCGGCCAGTCGCTGTGGCGGGGCTGCACATGGCGCAGCTCCAGATGATCGGCGCCGAGTTCCTTGGCAATGCGCTGGGCCTCGTCCTCCAGCGCCTGGGCCGCAGCTTCAGTCTCGGCGGCCACGCCGCCATAGACGCCAAAGGGCAGGCTCACCAGCGCATGGCCGAACAGCAGGCTCTTGACCTGGGCCAGCGGCAGCACGCCCTCGATGCGGCCGTCGCGCTCGGCATAGAGAAAGAAGCAGCGGTGGCCGAAGATCTCGCCGACCAGGCGCTGCCAGCCGGCGCGGTGGAAGAAGCTCGCCTGCGGGCAGGCCAGCACAAAGGCATCCCAGGCCGACACGGCCGGGCCATCGCCTGCATGCAGGCGTCGGATCGTGACCGGGCCGCTCATCGATGGGTCGCCGCGGTCTGACCCAGAAAGATCTCGTCCATCCGGCCCCAGGCAAAGTCCTGCAACAGCCGCGCGATGCGGGCCTCGGTGCGGGGGATGTTGACGTAGTGCCGAAAGCGCGTCTTGGCGTCGATGCCGGCCACGCGCGGCTGGTCGACATCGATCTCCCAGGGGTGGAAATAGAACACCGCCGACTGCTGGTCGACCCGGTTGACCTGGGCTATTAGCCAGCGCGACAGCGCGTAAGGCAGCAGCCGAAAATAGCCACCGCCGCTGGAAGGCAGGTTCTTGCCGCCCAGGCGCAGGGTCGTCACCGGCACCTCCAGCAAGCCCTCGCGCACCGGATAGGCAAAGCGCGGCGAATCGGGCATGCCGTAGTGGTCGTGCTGGATCGGGTAGACGCTGGAGCTGTAGCGATAGCCGGCGGCCAGCAACTCATCGAAGGCCCAGAGATTGCCCTTGCCGATCGAGAAGCTCGGCGCGCGGTAGCCCAGCACCGGGCTGCCGCCGATGTCTTCGAGCAGGGCCTTGGCGCGCGTGATGTCGCTGCGAAAGGCCTCCGGGCTCAGATCGCTGGCACGCTCATGGCCGTAGCCGTGGCTGGCCAGTTCATGGCCGCCGGCGACGATGCGACGCACCAGCGCCGGATAGCGCTGCGCCACCCAACCCAGCGTGAAGAAGGTGGCATGGGTGTCGCTGGCCTCCAGCAGGGCCAGGATGCGCTCGACATTGCGCTCGACCCGGCATTCGCGCGCGTCCCAGTCGCTGCGGGCAATATAGGGCGCGAAGGCCGAGACCTGGAAGTAGTCTTCCACGTCGATGGTCATCGCATTGCGCGGCTGGCGGCTGGGCATCAACATAGGGCTGCTCTCGTCAAGGTTTGAGCCATTGCCACAAATCGGCGGCGATGCGCTCGGCGGCATGGCCGTCCCAGTATTCGGGCACACGGCCGCGCTTGCCGTGGCCGGCCAGCACCTCGGCCACGCCACGCAGCAGCGCTTCGCCGTCCAACCCGATCAGGGTGTTGGTGCCCTGCTCCACCGTGATCGGACGCTCGGTGTTCTCGCGCAGAGTCAGGCAGGGCACGCCCAGAGCCGTGGTCTCTTCCTGCAGGCCGCCGGAGTCGGTCAGCACGATGGCGGCGCCGGCCATCAGGCCCAGCATCTCCAGATAGCCCTGGGGCGGCAGCAGGGCCACGCGGGAAGGGTCCAGCATGGCCTGCAGGCCGAAGCGCTCGATATTGCTGCGGGTGCGCGGGTGCAGCGCGAACACCAGGGGCAGGTCTTGCGCGACCTGGGCCAGCAGGCCCAGCAGGTGCTTCAGGGTCGCGGCGTCATCGACATTCGACGGGCGGTGCAGCGTGACAACGCCGTAAGCCCCGGACACCAGGGCCGTATCCAGACCGTGATCGCGCAAGGTTTGCGCTGGCGCGCGCGCCAGCGGCCGGCTGGCCTCCAGCGAGTCGATCATCACATTGCCGGCGAAACAGACCCGCTCCAGCGCGATGCCCTCGCGGGCCAGATTGTCGGCGGCGCTGCGCTCGGTGGTGTAGAGGCGGTCGGCCACCTGGTCGGTCAGCAGGCGGTTGATCTCCTCGGGCATCTTGCGGTCGTAGCTGCGCAGGCCGGCCTCGACATGGGCCACCGGCACCCCTTTCTTGACGGCCACCAGGGTACAGGCCAGGGTCGAATTGACATCGCCGACCACCAGCACGCAGGAGGGCTTGTGCTCATCCAGCGCCGGCTCGAAGCGGCGCATCACCTCGGCCGTCTGCAGCGCGTGGCTGCCGGAGCCGACCTCGAGATTCAGGTCCGGCTGCGGCAGGCCCAGGTCGACAAAGAGCTTCTTGCTCATATCGGTGTCGTAATGCTGGCCGGTATGCACCAGCAGGGCCGGAATCGGCGGCTGATGGGCAGCCAGTGCGCGCAGGATGGGCGCCATCTTCATGAAGTTGGGCCGCGCGCCCACCACGCACATCACGGGGGCCAGTGTCACTGCGTCTGTCATTGCTTGGTCTCGGTCGGCACGGCGGTCGGTGCGCTGGCTGCTGCTGCTGCGCCGGCGGGACGCACCGCCTCCACCAGTTTCTGTAGCAGACCCAGGGTCTGCAGATTGATGCGCTCCAGCCTGATCAGGCTGCTCTCCAGGCGCTGCAGCCGCTCGGACTGCTGGTCCTGATTCAGCGCCGCGATCTCGCCGGACAGGCCGCTGAGATCGCCCAACTTGAGCCGGCTCAGGTCCACATCCAGCGGCGCCCCGGCAGCGACCCCATTGTGATGGCTGGCCTTCAGCGGTGTCTCGCTCTCCTGGGCCAGATCGCGCAGCACCTCGTTGACATCGGCCACCTGCAGATGGGTCTTGCCACCCATGAAGCCCAGCAACAGCAGGCGATCGCACAGCGAGTTGATGCGCCGCGGTATGCCCTGGCTGGACTTGTAGATCAGCGGGAAGACATCGAGCTCGAAACTGGGTTTGCCGCTGCTGCCGGCGCATTTGAGGCGGTGCTCGATATAGCGCTGGGTCTCGTCCTCGTCGAGCGGTCCGATATGGCAGGTGGCCGCGACACGCTGGCGGAACTGCTCCATCTCGGGGCGCTGCAGGATGTTGCGAAACTCGGGCTGGCCGACCAGAAAGGTCTGCAGCAAAGACTGGTTGCCGAACTGAAAGTTGGACAGCATGCGCAGTTCCTCGACGGCTCGCGCCGTCAGGTTCTGCGCCTCGTCGACGATCAGCAGGCAGCGCTTGCCCTGGCTGGTCTGATTGACGAAGAAGGCCTCCAGGGTCATCAACAGCTCGGACTTGGGCAGGTCTTTGACCCTCACGCCGAAGGCCGCACCGACCATGCGCAAGGTATCCTCGGCATCGAGCTGGGTCGTGACCAGGTTGCCGATCACGACATTGCTGCGGTTCAGACTGTCCAGCAGGCCGCGCAGCAAGGTGGTCTTGCCGGCACCGATCTCGCCGGTGATGACGATGAAGCCGTCATTGCGGAGCACGCCATAGTCCAGATAGGCCTTGGCACGCCGGTGCTGCTTGCTACCGAAGTAGAAATTGGGGTCGGGGCTGAGTTGGAACGGCTTGCTGCTCAGCCCGAAAAAAGCTTCATACATGGGCTAGAACTGCTGAACAAGGGTGGCGGTTGCCGCACTCTCGCGGTAAGGCTGAGACGGACTGTCGAAACGGGTGTGGCGCAGGCCGAACTGGACATTGGTGCGCACGCCAAGTTTGCCGTTCCAGTTGGCGGTCAGTGACTTCATATCGGTTTGCTGCCCGCTGGCCGCGCCGCGGCTGCGTTGCTGGGAAAACAGAATATTGGCCGACGAGTTCGGCGTCAGGCGGTGTGCCAGGCTCACCGACATCATGCGCTGGTTCACGAGGCCGGTCCGGGACAGGTCGCCATTGGCGGGCGAGTCCTGGTCGAGATTGCGGCTCTTGGTCTGGCTCAGAGTCATGGTCAGCGTGGTCCTGGGCCCGCCTTGAACGGACAGCGACAAGGCCTGGCTGCGGGTCAGGCTGGCCCCGCCGCCCAGAAAGCCACCGGTCGGCAGTGCGTTCGGATCCAGACCAAGATTGCGCAAAAAGCTGCGGACCAGCAGATCACGCCGCACGGGATCGGGCTCGATGGAGGAGAACTGGATGTAGAACAGCTCGTAGTTGCTCAGCACATTGGCCTGCCCCTGCAAGCCGCCGGTGTTGACCGACTGGGAGTCGGTGAGGCGCCAGACCGAGCGGGCCATGCGGTGCTCGAAGGTCAGGCTGTGTGAATTGCCATACCTGCGGTGAGTCCATTCCGCCGCCAGCTTGGTGCGCACGGTCGGTGTCCAGCCCGCGTTGACGCCGTAGATGGTGCTGCTTTGCTTGGCCAGACTCTCGAAGTTCTGACGTTCGGCCCCGCCGGTCACGCCGAAGTTCCAGTCGACATCGGGCCTGACCACCAGGGTGGCTGTCGCAGACTGGGTTTCCACCTCACGCCCGCCGCGCGCCTGCGAGAGCTGATCGCTCAAGGAGGCCGACCAGTTCAGCAGACTGCCCGCGCTCAAACCATTGAGCTGCATGGACAGTGAGCGACTGCTGGCATCCCCGGCCAATGAATCCTTGGCTCGACTCTCCAGCAGATTGGCACTCACCTGGTAGCCGGCGATGCCCGCTAACTGGCCCCGGATGTAGGGCGAGACATTGAGTCTGGCGACCTCGGAGCTGTTGCCGCTGCGCAGTGTGGGGTCGGTGGATTGAGTACCGAAGGCGGACACGGCTTGCTGGCCGACACTGGCCTGGGCGTCGACATAGAACCAGTTGTCGATCGCCTCGACGCTGAGCTTCGCGGCCAGTTTGTTCTGCACCTGGCCCGAGGCCTCGCTCTTGGTATAGATCACGCCGTTGAGCGAATAGTCCAGCGACCCACGCACACGACCCGTGCCGCTGCTGATACTGAGGCCGGGTGAGATCGTCGTGATCAGGGCGGCATCCTTGCCCTCATCTCGAAGCCGCAGATTGTCCGTCAGCGTGCTGGACAGGCTGATGCGAGGCTGCACCAGCAACTTGGATGCGGGCGCAGCGCTTTGCGCCGTTGCCTGCAGAGCGCCGAGCCACAGCACCGGAACAAAGACGCATTGGGCCACGCATGCCGCACGACGCTTGCCAAGCCCGGACTCAAGCCTTCTGAATTGCATTGTCGTGCCCGTAGCCATAGCCATACCCGTAGCCATACCCATAGCCATAGCTGCCAGCCGCATTGGAGCGCGCCTGATTCAGCAACAGCATCTTGACCGGGCAGGACTCGATGGTTGCAACGGCTTGCTGAACCGCGCTTTGCGGTGTCTTGTCGGCATGCACCACGACGACGATCTGCCCCATATGGGAGGCCAGCACGCGCGATTCGGTGGTCAGCAACAGGGGTGGCGAATCAAAGATGATGATGCGGTCCGGGTAACGCTTGGCCATGTCCTCGAGCAACTGACTCATCGCATCGCTCGCCAGCAGTTCGGTCGCACGCGCGTGCGGCGTGCCGCTGGGCAAAATGGTCAGCTTGTCGACATTGGTGCGGAGCAGGACGCTGGCCATATCGACCTGGTCTTCCAGCACGTCCAGCAGCCCCGGTCCTTGCGGCAGACCGAGCATGCGCAGGACCGAGGGTCGAGCCACGTCGGCATCGACCAGCATGACCGTGTTGTCCATCTCGGCGGCAATGCTCATCGCCAGATTCAGCGAGGTGAAGCTCTTGCCCTCCCCGGCCAAGGCGCTGGTCACCATGATCAGATTGGCGTGATTCAGCGTGGTCGCACCCTTGCCCATCGCATTCTTGATCAGCGGTCGCTTGATGACGCGGTACTGGTCGGCGATATGGGTGCGGGGCGCATTGGGCGTGAGCAGACCCTGTGCGGCCAAGGCATTGAGATCCAGATCCACCTTCTTGGACTGCTGCAGATGCGTCGACTCTTCGACGCCCGCCGGACTCGTCACCACACGCGGCTGCGGCGAAGGCTGGGGCTCGGCACCCTTGTTCAGCGTATCGCCGGGCAACATGACGCCGGCATTGCGCAGTTGCTCTAGGCGCTGCGCCGCCTGTTCGATGAGACTACTCATTCAACCCGCCTGTCTGCTGATCAGCAGCGCCATGACCACCAAACCGAGGGCAAAAACACCCACCAAACCACCCGACGCTGCACCGAAGCGCAGCAGATCGATACGCTCCCTGCGACGCTCGACATCGGTCGCCAGCCGCGACACCACGCCCAGCACCGGCAACTCGGTGCGCAGGCGCAGCTGATTGCCATCGTGAAACACGGGGCGCAGCTGGCTCGCGGCAAATGCGGTGAACAAACCGGCCGCCAGCGCCACAGCCAAGGCACCGCCCAGCAACAGCAAGCGATTCGGAGCCACCGGCTTGGACGAAGCCCTCGGCGGGTCGATCAGACGGAAGTCCGCGACACCCGATGCCACATCGAGTTCACCTGACATCGCCGCCGACTCGCGCCGCGACACCAGATCCTCATAATTCTTCTTGTGAATCGCGTAATCGCGATTCAGCTGTGCGGCTTCGGCCTCTAGTTGGGGTGCGGTTTTCAGCGCGGCCAGCGCCTGCCCATAACGGCTGGTGTACTCCGCGACACGGGCACGCAAGGAGGCCACCTGAACTTCGGTAGTGGCCAGCATGCGGCCAAGCTCTTGCTGCACCAGGCTCGATCCCGCACCGATCCCCGGAGGCGCGGCCATCGCCGCCTTGCGCAGACTCGCCATCTCAAGCTTCTTCTGTTCCTCAAGATCCGCAATCAGCTTGCGCGTGCTGATGATGTCAGGGTGCTGGTCTGTATAGCGCTGCAGCAGAGAATCCAGATTGCGACGCTGCACCTCCAGGCGGGAATCGATTTCCGGCGTAGCCACATTCAGAGCCGACTCCTGCAGCAGGCTCTGCGTCGTCGTGTTGGCACCGCGCGAGCGCTCGCCATCGATCTGCTGCTTGGTCGCATCGCGGGCATTCTCGGCCTCGCGCAACTCCAGCTTGGCACGCTCGAGCTGGGCACTCATCTCGGTCAATCGCGAGGCCGAATCGCGACCATCGCTGGACATGGTCTGCAGGTTGCGCAAGCGGAATTCCTTCAGACGCCCTTCGGCCTCTTCGAGCTTGGCCTCGTAGTTCTTGATCTGCTCGTTGATGAAGGTCGCGGCGGTCGCTGTGTCCTTGCGGCTGGCGCCGAGGCTGGACTCGACGAAGATCGACACCAGGGACTGAACCACCCGCTTGGCCGTCTCGGGATCCTCGTCACGATAAGACAGGGTGTAGAGGTTGTCGCGTGCCGTGCTGCCGATCGACAGCGACTTGGTCACGGTCTCGATCGTCGCTTCCTGCTGGGCTTTGGATTGATTCTTCAGGTCGAGATCGGCCATGCGAACCAGCTTCTCGACATTCGGTCGACTGATCAAGGTACGACTGAGCATCACGACCTGCTGCTCGACATTGGGCTGCACGGCCAGGCCCGACATCAGGGGCTTCAGAATCGACTGCGTGTCCACATAGATCCGGGCGCTGGCCTGATAACGATCCGGCATCATGAACACGACCGTCGCACACACGGCCCCGGTCACCCAGGCCACCAGGACGCCGGGCCAGCGGTACTTCCACATGCTGCGCGCAATGGAAAGAATCTGGGCTATCAATAAATCCATCTAGATTCGCCTGCAGACAAGCAAGGCACGCTGGCAATAGACAAGAAACCCCTGAACTCAGGTCGCCAGGGGGCTCGAAACCCGGTCTGGATTCAGAACAGGCTTTGCGGAATGATCAGGATGTCGCCGGGCCGCATTTCCACATTGGCCGACACCTCGCCACGCTTGATCAGATCGGTCAAGCGAACCGAGTACTGCTTGTTGCCCTCGGATGAACGCAAGATCGTCGCTTGATTGCCGGCGGCAAAGTCGGTCAAGCCACCGACCGCGATCATCACGTCCAGCAGAGTCATCTTTTGCTTGTAGGGCAGGAATTGCGGCTTCGCGGCCTCGCCGAGCACGCGGATCTGTTCGCTGAAGGGGCCGACAAAGCCTGTCACGATCACCGTCACGACCGGATCACGCACATAGCGGCCGAGTTGCTTTTCGATATCGCGGGCGATTTCCACAGAATTCTTGCCCTGCGCCACCATTTCATCGACCAGCGGCGTCGAGATCTTGCCATCGGGGCGCACAGGCACCGACATCGACAATTCGGGGTTGCGCCAGACAATGATATTGAGATTGTCACCAGCACCGACGATGTAGCTGTAGTCCTGGGTCGCAGCAGAAACAGGCGCTGCCGGATACTTGGAGCTGTTGCTGGCACAACCGGCAACCAGGCCAGCGGCCGCCACCAGCAAAGCCAGACCGAGTCCGCGCGAAGTGGAAGCAATGCGAGTATTCAAGGCAAGTCCTCTCAAAAATCAGTTGGTCTTGTGTGGACCCGTACAGCATCCAAGGGCATGACATGTTCGGACTGAATACCGATGCCTGCGAGGCCCCAGCGCAATGGATCATGCCACAGCAGTAAGGCAAACAAACCTGGGAATACGGACCAAGCCGCCATGGCAGATGCCCACTAGTTGACACCCTTGGCACCTGCCTCACCGAGCACCCGGTTCACAGGCCGCGATTGCACCTCAGCCCCAGCGACAAGGCTATCCCCCGAGTAGGGGCGTGCACCGCCAAACTGCCCGCCACAGGGCCAAAACGGGCCACGCGCCGCAAGCGACTCGGCTTATTTGCTGCGCCCTCGCAACACCGGACGGATAAAGCTCAGCAGCAATTGCTGCAGCGGATTTGCGTTGCCCAGGGGGCGCCAGGCATAGCTCAGCTTCTGGCGATACCCATCAAACTGCAGCGACCACGGCGCCGCACGCAGAGCGCCGCGCCCCAGCAAGACCTTCAGCACCGAAGTTCCCATCATGCCGGCGCACAGATCGCAGGCCATCATGGTGGACGGCCCGCGCTTCTCGACGAAATTCACCGCCTCGGGCACCACCAGATAGGAGCGCTGCAACATGGCTGGCGACAGTCCGGCGATGAATCGCGCGTATTGCTCCTGCTTGGTATGCCCTTCGAGCCGAAAGTAATTCTCGAAACTCAGCCCCCCTGGCTTGAAATACAGCAAGGAAACACCCATGCCCAACGGTGCCGCCGTCAACGCCGGGATCTTGCGCTCGTGACACAACTGGAACAGGCTGCGCCGTGCCTCGATGGCAAAAACATCGATGCCATCCACATAGACGTCAACATCGGCCAGGAATTCGCCAATATTCTCGGCAGTGACGCCGGCTGGATACACCCGCACATCGGCCTCGGGATTGATGTCCTTGACCATTTCGGCGAGCACTTGCGCCTTGGGACGCCCCAAAGTCGACATCGTGGCGCCAACTTGGCGGTTGAAATTGTGGACCTCGAAATCATCGAAGTCGGCAATATTGAACTTGCTCAGCCCCAAACGCGCCAAGGTCAGCAGATGAGCCCCGCCAACCCCACCCAGCCCGGCTATAGCCACCCGCGCCTGACGCAGCCGCGCCTGCTCCGCAACGGAGACCCAGCCGATATTTCGCGAAAAGGCGCGCTCATAATCAAATGTCAATGTCGGCTCCAAGTGCACCTCTTTTCTTCCGGCCTTCAGTGGCGCGGCAGCCTCATCATCGGCAGTTCGCCAGCACCTGTAAATCCAAACACGACTGCGGCAGACCCAAGCCCGCCTTGAGCAGCTTTTCTGGGGGGTCTTTGTATACCATGAGCAACCTATTCTGAAACACCGCATCATGCCGACTCGAGAGCAAGTTCTGCAGATTCTGGACCTCGCCCGTTGGGCACCCAGCGGCGACAACACCCAGCCCTGGCGCTTCGAGATCATCTCGCCCGAGCATATTGTTGTGCACGGCTTCGATACGCACGAGCACTGCGTCTATGACCTCGACGGGCATCCAAGCCAGATTTCGCTGGGCGCCCTGCTTGAAACCGCTGCAATCGCCGCGAGCGCCCACGGCCTGGGCCTGGAGACTAGCCGGCGGACCAGGCTGCCGGAGTCGACGCCGACTTTCGATCTGCACTTGCACGTCGACCCAAGCGTGAGGCGAGACGCCCTGATCGAGCAGATCGAACGCCGCAGCGTGCAGCGCCGACCACTGAGCACCCGCGCGCTGAGCAAGGCTGAGAAACAGCAGTTGCAGGACTGCCTGCCGGCCGGCTATCAGATTCATTGGCTGGAGGGCTTTGCCGCCCGGCTACAGACCGCCCTGCTGATGTTCCGCTCGGCCCGGCTGCGCCTGACCACGCCCGAAGCCTACCGGGTGCATTGCGACATCATCGACTGGGATTGCCAGTTCAGCGCCACCAAGGTCCCCGACCAGGCCTTGGGCGTCGATGCGGCCACGACCCGCTTGATGCGTTTCGTGATGAAGAGCTGGGATCGGGTGCAATTTTTTAACCGATTCCTCGCCGGCACCTGGGCGCCTCGGCTGCAGATGGACTTCGCCCCCAGCCTGGCCTGCGCGGCCCACTTTGTGCTGTACGCGCCCGAGCAACCCAAGACCGTCGATGACTACGTCGAAGCCGGGCGGGCCATGCAGCGCTTCTGGTTGAAAGCCACGGAGCTGCAACTGCAACTGCAGCCGGAGGTGACACCACTCGTCTTCGCAAGATATGCCCGAGAGCAGCGCCCCTTCTCCAGCACCAGTGGAGCGATGGCGGCAGCGATCGATGTCAAGTCTCGCCTTGAACGGCTGATCGGCGCCGATTTAGCCCAAGCAGCGGTCTATATGGGCCGGGTCGGCGCTGGCCCGACTCCCAGCTCGCGCTCGCTTCGCAGACCCCTGGAGGAGTTGATCATCAACACCCAGGCGGGAGCCCCATCATGATCGTGGTGATCACCACCTTGCTGGCGACGCTCTTTATTCAGCTGGGCTACTTTCTATGGAAGCTTTCCGCCGAGCACCAACCCAAGATCGGACATGCCTCCTGGCGCAGTGTTGCCGCATCGCTGCTGACGGACTGGCGTTGGCTGCTGGGCCTGGCCAGCACGATCATCGGCTGGGTGCTTTTTGTCCAGGCAACCGCCTTGGGCGAAATATCACTGGTTCAACCACTGATGTCGGCCGGCGATGTGCTGCTGGTCTTGATGGCAGTTGTGTTCCTGAAGGAGCGAATGAACCGGGCGGAGTGGCTGGGTCTGGCACTGACGGTGGCGGGCGCATTGGCACTGTCCTGGCAGGCCGAGGCCAAGCCCTTGATCGCACCCGACGTCACCAGCCTGTTGATCGCTGCAGCCCTACTGACCATCGGTGGCGGCATCATTCTTTATCTAGGCCGGCGGTCCAGCCAGCGAGAGCTTCCCTTGGCCATTGTCGTCGGCTTGGCTTTTGGCATGGGCGCGGCGCTGACCGAAGCGCTGACCGCCCAGAATCAGACTGGAGACAGCTCGCTTTCACTGCAGACGTTGACCAACCCTTTGCTACTCGGCGTCGTGGTTTTCAACATCGCAGGCTTGATACTGCTTCAAGCAGCGTTCCAACGGGGGCGCGCTTCCCTGATCGTGCCGGTGCAACTTGCGCTCGCCAATCTGGTGACCGTTGCGATCGGGGCAACAGTTTTCGCCGAACATATCAGCCCGTCCCGAGCCGCAGGCATCGCGCTGATATTGATGGGGGCTGCGATGCTGCATCAGCACCAAGGGACACCGGGTCGGCAAGCATTGTCGGAATAATTTACACAGACAATCCTCTCAGGCCAATCAACTCCCACACCCGCCCCCTAAGTGATTGATCTAGCTAATAAAAACATCAGTGGCACGATCTCTGCTTAAAGAATGCACGGGTGGGCTGCCCCTTCGAGCAGCTTTTCGATAAGGAGATGGATATGACGATTCTGCGCAAAGTTGCACTGGCAGCCGCACTGACCCTGGCCGGTCATGTTGCCCACGCTGGTGTTGTGATTGATGACTTCTCTGTCAATCAAGGTACCCTTGCTACCGGCGTCCTGCTGGACAATGTGACCGATGCCAACGGCGTCTACAGCCGTGTTTCCGGCCCGGCCGCCAGCATCATCGGCGGTCAGCGAGACATTTTTGTCATCAAGAATGGCTCTGTCGCTTCTGACAACACCGGCGCCGGCATCCAAGCCTCGGCCAACGGTGGCGTGCTGAGCTACAGCACCGCTGCAGGCACTCACGGCCAAGCCTACGTTCGCTGGGATGGCAGCGTGCTGGGTGACATCGGCGCAACCGCGTCGACCAAGGCTGGCTTCGAAGGCCAACTGAACCACACGGGTTTGGGTGGACTGAATCTGGCAGCGACCGCCAATGCCTTCAAGATTGACGTGCTTGAGTCGGATCTGGGCTTTGACTTCACCATCGAGGTCTACACCAGCGCCACTCAGTGGACGAAGCTGATCTTGCAATCGACTGCTGTCAATGGCGGCGTGCCGGATCAGGGCGCGATCTCGTTTGCCGATTTCGTCGGCCCCAATGCCGTGCTGCCGAGCGGCGCGATCCGCATCTCTGCCGGTGGTGGCGCTGATCTGAGCAATGTCGGTGCCCTGCAGACCGTCATCAACTTCAGCGGCAGCACGACCAAGATCGACTTGGAGCTCGACCTGATCAAGACCGTTCCGGAACCGGCATCGCTGGCACTGGTCGGTGCTGCTCTGTTCGGTCTGGGCTGCGCCCGCCGCCGTCGTAGCGTGCAAAGCTGATCGGTTCTCACCGATAAGCACAAAGGGCGCCTCGGCGCCCTTTTTTGTTGTCATTCATTTCAGGATGGGCTCGCCCCGCCGTCTCGGGCAGGTCCAGCAATCAGTTCGCTGTGACGGCCACCTCTCTATAGCTTGACTCCATCAAGTCAACCACCGACTCGGCCTCGTACTGCGTCGACTTGCGTCTACCCGCAGCGCCTAGCGCGGCTCTGAGGCCGGCATCGGCGGACAACTGCACCAGGCGATCGGCAAGTTCCTGGTCGTTCTCCGGCTCGACCAGAAAACCGTTGACACCTTCATCGACCAACTCGGTCGCGGAGACCACGCTGCGAGCAACCACAATCGGCTTGGCAAACCACATGGCCTCCATCGCCACAAGGCCTTGAGTCTCGACCCAAGACGGCAGCACAAACACATCACAAGCCGCGTAATAGCGGGCCAGCAGGTCATGGTTCAGAAAGCCCAGGAACTTGACGCGCTCTTGAATCCCTAAGGCAACACATTGCCGCTGAAGCGCATCAAGATCGGCACCCGCCCCGGCGATCAGCAACTGAGCATCCGTCACCCGCTTCAGCATGAGCGCGAAACTGCGCAGCAAGAAGGGGATGTTCTTTTCCGGATTCAAGCGCCCGGCAAACATCACCACGAAACCGGCCTCCCTGACCATCGGCTCGACCGACTGCGGATCCGCAAAGTCGACCGGGTTGCTGATGAAATGCACCGGTGTGTGTATGCCTTTGGCCGGCAGTTGCTCAGCCAGGTTCTTGGACACCGAGATCAGCAGATCGACGCGGTTGCAGATCGAGACGATCTTTCGAACAATGAGGCGTCGGAATGGCCGCATCGGCAGCGGCTGGGTCAGATGATCCTCGGTCATGTGATAGGTGTAGACCTGCTTCAGCCCCAGCCGCTTGCAGACCTTCAGCGCTCGCAGCAGCATCACCCCCAGATAGTGATGGTGGACCACATCGGGTCGTATCTTGCGCAGCAGGCGCTCGATCTCGGCACCCGAAGGCAGAGCCTGATAGAAACCGAACAACTTGAGCGTCGGCACGCGATAGACCTGTACGCCGCGCCAGACTTCCTGCTCCGGCTCACCGGGCCGACGTGAGGTGATGATGCTGATGCGGTGGCCGCGCCGACTGAGATGACCCGCGACGGCCTGTAAATGCGTCCCGACCCCGGTTGCTCCGGGCAGGAAATCGTCCGAGAGCATGCAAATCGACAAGGGCTGTACCTGACTCATGGCGGACCTTGCGTGGTGGGAGTGAGAGAAATATTGATTGACGAAGGGCATCAGCGCCTGCTTGCTAGCGCTTGGCGAGCAAGCGAGCCGCATAGTGCGCAGGGATGGCGTAGCTGATTCCCGTGGGCTGGGTCAAGGCTGTCTCCTTGCTGCCTTTGATGAACACCATGTTGACGATGCCCAGCACCTCTCCCGTATCCAGATTGAAGACCGGGCCGCCGCTATTGCCGGGGTAGGCCGTAGCATCCAACTGGAGAATATCGAAAGCACCGTCGCGCAACTGACGTATCGCCCGGGCATTGAGCGTCTGAGCACTGGGCGGTGGCAAGGCAATGCTCGTGATCGCTGCGATGATGCCCCGATGGGTCACCGGGGAAAAGCCCAGGGCACCACCGACCGGGAAACCCATCAAAGCGATCGCCTGCCCTTCTTGAGCACTGGCACTCTGACTCAGTTGCAGGGCAGGAACTTCGGGGCCATCAAAACGCAGCAGCGCCAGATCATGCGCGTTGTCAAGGCTGAGCACGGCGGCTGGGCGCATGCCCCATCGCCCATCGCCTTGCGGTACCTGGATGACCAGCTTGCGCTGCCGCTCTTCGTCCGAGGTCGGTGGCAGTACATGGGCATTGGTGATCGCATGTCGACCATCATCGACAACAAAACCAGTGCCGCGGAATGCAAACCGGGGACTGTCGGTCTCTGCATAGGTGCCGACCAGTAGCAAAGACGGCTTTGCACGCTTGATCAAGGCCGGCAGATCGGCGCTCGCCGGCGCCGCCCACCAAGGCAGGCCCGCGACACCTGCCGACCGAAGAAGCAGCAGCCGGCGCTTCATTGCATCAAATCATCCGAGGTCTGTCCGACCTCGAGTGCGGCCACACATTGACGCCAGATGCGATCAGGCTCATCAAGCCTGAAACCGATGAATACACCAGCCTCGGTCTCGCGCCGACGCACCGCCGAGACAGTGACCGTCGAATGTTCGGATTTACCCAGTTCTATCGTTGCCTGGCCAGACTGCCCGAGTTCCAGATCCAGTTTGCACTCCGCCTGGAAGCCCGACAGCGAGACTTCGATGACATGCAGCACAAAAGGCCTTTTGCCCTCCGGCGTATCAAAGGTCACCACGCCGGGGCAACGGATCGAGTAGCGTTGATGCTGACGCAAGGGATGTCCGGCCACAGCATCGCCGCGCAGCATCGGCAGCACCGAGCGGTACTCCACCAAACCGTAGATGGACCAAAGCAGTGCTTTCTTCCGATCATCCAGTTCCTCAAACACCTTGCTCTTCTTGTTGAAGAAGTGGTCCAGCAGGGCCGGCGTCATGACCGGATCATTGGTCGTGAAATAGCGTCGCCGCGGCAGCTGGATATTTTCGAGCTTGAGTTGAAAGAAATACTTGTGCAGATTCTTGCGAGCGGCCCGGCCCCGATAGCCGGCGCGAAAAACATCCGACGCATGCTTCAGATCAAGCGTGGCGCCAACGGCCGGCGCGCCATTGGCGAAGTCGTAGTTGTCGACCACGGTCTCCTGCAAGCGCTGGAAATACAACAAGGCCTCATAGAGCTCAATCCGCTCGGGATTGACCGCGATCACCAGATGTCGGGTATCGAAGAACTCGGTGCAATATTCATGCATGAACTTCATCAGCGGGAACAGGATGGCTCCCCCCGTTTTACGGAAGTCCGGATGCACCGCCAATGCGGAAATCTCGGCGATCTGACCGCCTTGAGCCCGCACATGCTCCAGATCAAACACCGACTGCAGCGGGAAACCAAACACACCTTCTCTGATCATCGAGATGGTGCCCACCACGCGCCCGTCGTACTTGGCGCACAGCGTGGTGGTAGTCGGTAGAGCGTGGTACGGCGTGATGCGCATGCCCGACGGCTCGGGTTTCATGAAGCCGCTGGCCACATAGGCATCATGAAGAATCTTGAAACAGTCCTCGAGTTCTTCGCGGGTTTCGGCAATCTTCAGCTGCAGGCGGGCATCGGGATCGGGGTCGCAATCAACCATCCGACGGTAGATCTCGAAGCGTGCCGGGGCCGGCAAAACGCCGAAAAGGCGCCGCAGTCCATGATGAAACTTCTTCCTAAAACTGGATCGCTGAATTTGCGTCATGCCACATTCTCCGTTGGCCGCCGTCTACCCTGATGCGGTCGAGGCTAACAGAGCCCAGTGTCACTCACAAGCTGTCACATTTGCGGCTCAGAGTTCAGCCTGCAGTTTTTTCACCTCATCGTGCTGGGCAAACTTGTCGCCCAGTTCAGCCAGTTTCTTCAGCTCCTCCTGGGCTGCCGATTTCTGCCCGGCCCGCAGGTAATAGCGTGCCAGATGCAGCCGGTGCAAATGCACCTCGGGCGCCAGTTTCACGGCTTGCTGCTGAACCTCTAAGGCCTTGTCAAACTGACCCGCGTCGGCATGAATCTCCGCCAGCGTATCCATGAACGGAGGCTGATTGGGACGCAGGCGATTGGCCTTTTCCGCATATGCCAGGGCGCCGGGTTTCTTGGCCATCTTGAGCAGCCAAGCCACATTGTTGTTGGCGGCCGGGTTATCGGGTTGGAGCTTGAGAACCTCTTGATAGAAGGCCAGGGCCTGGCCATGATCGGAGCGCAAGAGCGCGCCGTCCCCGAGGTAGAAAATAAACGCACTGTCCTTGGGGCGGTCTTTGCGCCATGCCGCCTCGAAGGTGGCGGCCTCCCCCCCCTTGCCTGCGGCCAGGAGGCTGCGATGCAGCTTGATGGCCAAGTCGGTCTGAGCACGTTTGTCCAGGCTGCTGCGGTAGGCCGCCACAGCTTTGGGCCAGTTCTTCTGTTGAGCTTCGAGATCCCCTTCAAGCTCGTAGCCGGCCGGGTTCTGGGGGCTTTGCTGTTGCAAGGTACGCACTTGCGCTCGGGCTTCGCTGATCTTCCCCGCCGCAATCTCCAGCGCCAGCAGGGCGGTATGGGCAGGCACAAAATCAGGCCTAACGCTCAAAGCCCGTTTGTAACTTTGCGCCGCCGCTGCCTGGTTCTTACCTGCCATGTGCAGCTCGGCAATTCGCATAAAGGGTTGAGGCGATGTGGGCTGCAGAGAAGCCATCTTGTTGAAGGCGATCAAGGCCTGGTTGCTGTCGCCGGTCGCCATCTGGACTTGCCCGAGCAATTCCTGCAACTCAGGACTGTCGGGCAAGGCCGCCACGCCTTCCTGAGCCGCCGCCAGCGCCAGCTTGTTTTCCTTGCGCTCAAGCTGCAGGCGCACCAGGGCCGCACGAGGCGCCAGCGCTTCGGGATTCTGTTTCACCGCCTTGGTCAACAGCTCGATCAACTCGCCCGGCTGTGCGCCGGCCTGTGCCCGCAAACCGACGATGGCCATCTGGGCCTGCACATGCCGCGGGTCCGTCTCCAACATCTTCTCGAAGCGCTTGATGGCGAGTTCTGGCTTCTTGTCCGCGATGTCCATCGCGGTCAAGCTGCTTGCGGCCGGGAAGTACACCGGATCAGCCTTCAAGGCCGCCTCGAAAGCCGAACGTGCCTGGGCTTGATTGCCACGCCGGAGCTCGACACCGCCGCGCAGCATGGGCGCCAAGGGCTTGTTGGGCTGCTTCAGTTCGAGCGCATCGATCGCCTGCAAGGCCTTGTCGCTCTCGCCCTTGCGTACCAAGGCGCTGATCAAAGCCAGGTCGGCCGTTGCGCCGCTGTCCTCGGCCGAGATGGCACGCAGCTCGTCGAGACCCTGGTCGCTGCGGCCCTTGCCGATGTTGGCGACAGCCAGGGCTGTGCGGCTGCGCGCGTCTTGGGGGTTGAGCTTGACCGCTTGCTGCAGATAGTCCTCGGCCTGCTTGGCATTGCCCAATAGGAAGTGGGCTTCGGCAGCGGCCGCAAAGATGTCGGCATCTGCTTTGCCGTCATTGAGCGCCGGCTGCAGCACGGTCAGCGCCTTGGCAGCCTCGCCGGCACGCAAATGCGTTCGCGCGAGCAAGACCCGGACGCGTTTGGTATTGGGCGCCAGCCGAAGCGCCTTGTTCAGATGGGTCTCCGCCTGCAGCAGAGCGCCACGGCGAAACTCGATGGCCCCCGCCAGGAACTGAACTCGCCCGTCTTCAGGTGCCCCCTTCAGCAAGACCTGCACGTTTTCCCGCGCGGTCTTCAGGTCGCCGGATTCCATCGCCTGATTGGCGGTGAAAAGGCGCAGCTGTGGGTGATTGGGCAAGGCGGCCTTGAAGTCAGCCAACGCCTTGTCGGTCGCGGCGCGATCACCCTTCGTAGTCAGCAGAGACAAGAGACCGTTGTGAGCAGCGACATTGCTTTTGTCGAACTTCAAGGCCTCCCGGAAAGCCGTGATCGCCTCGTCGTTTCGCCCCGCGAAAGCAAGCAACTCGCCCTTGAGCTGCCAGCCCTCGGCGAACTCGGCATGCTTGGACAGCACCGACTCCAGGGCCGGCAAGGCCAGCGCTGTACCGCCGGAACCGGCCAGCAAGCGCACCTGGACCAGCTGAGCGCTCACATTGCCCGCATCGAGTTTCAAGGCCCGATCAATACGACTCCTTGCCTCGTCCTGATTGCCGCGCAAGGCGTAAACGGTCGCCAGGGTCGTCTGCAGATCGGCCATTGGCTTGGGGGCGGCCAACTCGACCTTGGCATAGTCCGCAAGCAGCTTGTCGAACTGCAGTTGCAAAGACAAAGTCCGCGCCAGCAGGGCCGTCAACTCATCATTCGCATAGCCGAGCTCGCGGGCCTTGCCAAGCTCGATCACCGCGCCGCTGACATCACCGCTTTCAAGCAGGATCTTGCCCAGCAGAAAGCGCGCCTCCGCCAGATTGGCATTGCCCTGCAAGGCGTTCTTCAGCTGTATCACCGCCGCCTTGCTGTCTTTCTTCTCCAGATGGCTTTTGGCCGAGGCCAGCAACTGCTCGGGCGAGTCGCTGAAACATCCCGTCATCGACAGGGCCGTCAGCCACACGGCCAAGGTCTTCGTGCCCACGCTGCTGCCCTTGAATACGTGCTTGACTTTCACTGCGCTCTCCCCTTCGGTGTTACTTGATTTGCAGCCTGCTCATCAGGTCGTACAAGGTCGGGCGACTCACGCCCAGTATCTCGGAGGCCTTGACGATGCTGCCATCGGCACGCGCCAGCGCCGTCACGACCGCAGCGCGCTCGGCACGCTCTCGGACAGTACGCAAATCCAGGGTCGCTATCGCCCCATCGGCGTCGTTGGCGGGCTGCGGCAAGCCGAGGTCTTCCCCGGTCAGGCGATCGCCATCGGCCATGATGGCCGCACGCTTCATCAGATTCTGCAACTCACGGACATTGCCCGGCCAGTGATAGGCCTCGATCATGCGGACCGCCTCCTCACTGAGGCTCAGCTGGCTGCGGCGCTGCTCGGCCGCATAGCGCCGCAAAAAAGAGTGGCACAACAACACCGCGTCGCCCTGGCGCTGGCGCAGAGGCGGGATCTCGACCACGATCTCGGCCAGCCGGTAGTAGAGATCCTCGCGGAAACGGCCATCGGCAATCAGTTGTTTCAGGTCCTGGTGAGTGGCACCGACGACGCGAACATCGATGGCAATCTCCTGTCGACCGCCCACGCGCTCCACCGTGCGTTCTTGCAGAAAACGCAAGAGCTTGGCTTGCAAGGCATGAGGCAGATCGCCGATCTCGTCCAGCATCAAGGTGCCGCCATTGGCCGTCTCGATCTTGCCAATGGTCGTTTTATTGGCACCGGTGAACGCGCCGCGCTCATAGCCGAACAGCTCGCTTTCCAGCAGATTCTCGGGAATGGCCGCGCAGTTGATCGCGACGAAGCGCCCTTTGCGCTTTGAGGCATCATGCAGCCCCTGGGCCAGCAGCTCTTTGCCGGTACCGCTCTCGCCGAGCAGCAGCACGGTCGCATCGCTGGGCGCTACTTTCTCAATCGTGCGGCACAGCTTCTGCATCTGCGCATCGCGCGTGACCAGGCCACCCAGCGCCTCGCTCTGCTGCTGGGTCTGCAGGCGCTTGTTCTCCTGCTGCAACTCGTAGAGCCGATAGGCGCGCTCGACCGTCAAGCTCAGCACATCGGGATCGACCGGCTTGGCCAGGAAGTCGTAGGCGCCAAGACGAATGGCTCGCAGCGCATTGCTCTGATCATTCTGGCCGGTCAACACAATGACTTTGACGCCAGGGTCGAGCTCCAGCATCTTTTCCAGCAGTTTGAAGCCCTCGGTCACCGAGTCCTGGTCGGGCGGCAGGCCCAGATCCATCGTGACCACGGCGGGTGAGTGGCGCCGAAACTGCAGCAGCGCCGAAGGACCATCGTCAGCCAGCACCGACTCGAAACCATCGAGCGACCATTTGATCTGTTTCTGCAGGGCCAGATCATCTTCGACGATCAGCAGTGGTTGTTGGCGGGGTGTTGTCATTTGGCGCCGAGCATACCCAGGTCCGAAGCCTGCGAGGCGCGGAACAGAGGGAGCAAGATGGTAATTCTGGTGCCACGATCGATTTCACTGTCCACGTTGATCTTGCCTCCGAGTTCGTTCAGGTACTGAAAACTCTCGAACGCGCCGATGCCCATGCCGCTGGACTTGGTGGTCTGAAAGGGCTTGAACAAACGGGTGCGGATGAACTCCTCGGACATGCCGCAACCCGTGTCGCCCACCTCGATGCGCGCATAACTGCCCTCGACGTTCAGTTGCAGCCACACCCGGCCCTGCTCGGGGGTGGCATCAAAGGCATTCTGCACCGCATGACCAATGACCCGTTCAACCCGCTCCTCATGGCCGCGGGTGCTTGCCGCTGCCTGAATATCCAGCTGCAATTCCCGACCCTTGCTCTGGGCAGCGGCAGCAAGGCGTCGTGCAATCGGCGCCAGGTCCACACCGCGCGACAGGCCGTGGGGCGACTCCCCTTCACGCAACTGCAGCATCAGCTGACGCATCTTCTCCAAGGAATTCTCGACCGTGGCCAGCATGTCTTCCTGGAACTCCGGGTTGTCGCGCAGCCGGCGAGCATTCTTCATCATCAAAGACAGCTGGGTCACGATGTTCTTCAGGTCATGCACCACAAAGGCCGACATGCGGTTGAAAGCATCGAACTTGCGCGCCTCCAGCAGCGCCTCAGTGGCCTGCATCTGGGCCAGGTAGCTGGAGGCCTGGCTGCTCGCCGTACGCAACAGGTCGCGCACCTCCCAGTTGAGCTCCAAGGGCGTGCGGGGTCGGCCGAGCAGCACGAAGCCGATCAGCTCGGCACCGACCACCAAGGGCACCAGCAGCCAGCAGCGCGCATCTTCATGCAGCCAGGGCGGGCATTCAAAGCCGGGATAGCTTTGCGGCGCGCGCCGCAGTTCGTCGAAATCGACAATCCAATGCCGCTGGCGAAGAAACTGCGCCATCGGCGAATCGGCCGGCTCGCGCTCGCTGCGCGCCGGCATATTCCAGTGCGCCGACTGCGAATACTCGGCCTGCACGCCATGCCGTAGCCACAAGGTGCCTGAGGGACTTTCGACCAGATTGGCCAAGCCCTTGATCACCGAAATACCCAGTTCCTGCGGCGAACTCTGAGACGAGAGCATCGCCGTGAAACGAAGCCACTCCTCGCGATAGTCATAGCGATAGCTGAAGAAGTTTTTGCTGATGTAGACACGCAGCTTGGCTCGCATGGCGCCCGAGAGCAGCACCATCACCAAGGCCAGCAGACCGACCACCATCAGCGCCATCTGCAAGGCCCGCCCCCAGTTGCCACCGGTATAGCGAACGTAGTAACCAACCGCCGAGACGAGCAGGAGATAGGCGCCGGCGATCAGCAGGGTCGCCGAATGGAACACCGCTGCGCGCGAAACATGCAGCTTGGACAACCAATCCTTGTGGCGACGCGAGGCAATGAACAGCAGGGGTACGGCAATCGCATGTACCGCCGGACGTATGCCGATCGCATCACCGTCAAACTGCCTGAACAGCGCGGCCTGGGAGTAGGTATAGAGGTCGAAGATGAAGAGCGCGCCCAAGGCGAGGCAAACAGGCTTGGCGCTCCAGCGGGCATCACCCTTGATGCTGCGCAGCAACTGCTCGACCAGCATCAGACCCACCACAGCGAGGGCCAGGCCGGAGAATGCAACAGGACGCTCGAGTGCGGAAATCCGATAAGGGCCGAACTCCTGGATCAGCTGCAGACTCAGCGCCAGCAACAGAGCCGCGATTGCGGCGAGGGGCAAAGCACGCTGCGGGCGCTCAGCCCATGCTGGCCGCAACAGCAGCAAAATGAAGCCAAACCAGAGGCCATAGCGCAGGATATCGGCAGTCGGCAGCAGCAAATCACCCAACCATCGCCAAGGACGGTAATGCGCCCCCAAACCAATCGCAGCCCAGACCACACTTGCCAGCAAAGCGGCACAAAAAAGCCAGTTGGCAGGGGTCAGGCGATCACCGATGCGCCATAGGCGGCCTGCATACAAAATGAAGAGGCCGACGTAGCACAGACAAGCCAGCCCGTAGGACAGCAGGCTGATATCGAGTTCCCCGGCTAGCATGCCTTGTTCAACCATGCACGATCAGGCGGAGCCAGCCAGCGGCACCGGGCCGCCAACTCGATCGGGCTCAGCGGGCACCCTTGCCCGTCAGCACAACCGCCACCGTCTCCAACATGATCAGCAGATCAAGGAACAAGGTGTGGTTCTTCACATAGTAGAGGTCGTACTGCAGCTTCTCGACCGAATCCTCGACCGTGGAGCCATACTCATAACGAACCTGCGCCCAGCCGGTAACGCCGGGCTTGACGCTATGGCGTACCGCGAAATACGGAACTTGCGCGACCAGTTCGTCGACAAAGTACTGACGCTCGGGCCGCGGGCCGACCAGGCTCATCTCACCCTTCAGCACATTGATCAGCTGCGGCAGTTCATCGATGCGAACCCGGCGAATGAATCGGCCCACGCGCGTCACGCGGTCATCATTGACACTGGCCCAACGCGGCTTGCCGTCTTTCTCGGCATCGGTACGCATGCTGCGGAACTTGATGACCTTGAACACCTCGCCATTCAGCCCAACGCGCTCCTGGCGATAGAAAACCGGGCCACGCGACTCCAATGCCACCATCACCGCCGTGATCAGCATGATGGGCGCTGCCAGCAGCAGGATCAGGGCCGAGAACACCAGATCAAAGCTGCGTTTCACGGCGGTGCGGATCACCCCTTGGTTGAAACCGTCACCAAAGATGAGCCAGCCGGCATTGACATGGCTGATCTTGATCTGAGCCAGGGTCTTTTCAAAGTAGGTGGCGATGTCGACGACACGAACGCCATAAAGCTTGCAATCCAGCAACTGCCGCAGAGGCATGCTGCCACCGCGACGCTCCGACAGGGCCACGACAATTTCATCGACGCCCAGGCGCAAAGCCGTCTCGGTCAAGCTGCCCTGAGCCTCGATCAGCTGCGAGCGAGGCACGGCCGGTTCCACCTCATTCGGACCGGCGAAGTAACCGACGATCTGGGCATGGGGATCCGCAGCCCGCAGTGTGTGACCCACGGTCTTGGCCGCCTCACCGGAACCGAAGATCAGAATCTTTGTCTTGGTCTGCGACTGGGAGACCGAATGTGCGGCATAGACCCGATGCACCAACACGGCAGCCACCGATGCCATGGCCGCAAAAGTCATCAAGTCGCGGTTGTCCGCACTGGCCGGCAGAAAACTGAAAATGCCATAAGCCAGCGGCAGCGCCACCAGCAAGGCCAACAAGCCGCGTGCGCAGGACTCGGTCACCGAGCGGTTGTGCACATGCTGGTAGAAACCCGTAGCCGAATTGATCACAAACATGCAGCCAGCCAGCGACAGACCTTGGGAGGCCGCGAACGGGATGACCTGGCCGGCACCCTCGCCCTGACTCAGCACCACCGCAAACACAGCCACGATGATCAGGCCTAGATCAAAGAAAACCTGAAGCAGCGTGCGCCTATGCAAGTAGTGATTGAATATTCGAACCATGCTCATCCCCAATCGCTGGACCCGGCAGCTGGACACTGCTTCCGAGTTTGATTTCCGCCTGCCTCAAAAACGGTGTGCCGTTGTTGAGGAACTGCCTGCCGGCTGCCCTGGCTCGGTGCATGCGACCTTTCTAGCCACCTATCTCGAACCGAACGGGACCCGAACTGCCTGGCAGGCCGAAATCGGAAATCCGCATTGCGCCCGAATCATGCCCTCCTGACCCTCTCTTGAAAGCCCCCCGTTTAAAGGGTGCGCTGTCCTTGAAAGCGGAGAACTGATCTTGACGGCCAAACCCTGATCCCCACCCCTGGCAACGCAGACAAACAAGTGTTCAAAACCAGTCGACTACGAGGCGCTGACGGTGACCTGAACCTGCCAGTGACGCAGTAGAACGCATTTGGATGAACCGCTGACATGGCGGCTGGCCGCTCGCGTGCGTATTGCACAAGCGCGCACCATTGCTTGGCCTCGCGCCGAACAACGCTTGCCTCAACGCAACAAAAAAGCGCCCACCGAAGTGGGCGCTTGGGCTCAATGTCGAAAAACGACGATGGCCTGTGCGGGACTCGCTTAACGCACGACAGCGATTTGCTGACGGGCACCGGCCTTGTAGGTGAACAGGGTCAGCGCGCCGTTCTTGATGTCGCCCTTGTTGTCAAACGAGATCGTGCCGGTCACACCCTTGTAACCGTCCGTCTTGGCCAGCACCGGCAGGTACTTCGCCGGCTCGGCCGAACCGGCCTTGACCATCGCATCGACCATCACATTGACCGAGTCATAGACGTAAGGTGCGTAGATCTGCACATCGGCCTTGTACTTGGCCTTGAACTTGGCCTTGAAATCGTCCATCGACTTCTTGGACTCGCCCTCGACGCCACCGGCTTCGGCGCAGACCACCTGGTTGTCGGCCATCGTGCCGGCTGCCAGCTTGGGCAGCTCGCCCGAGCAGATGCCGTCGCCGCCCATGAACTTGGCTTCGATGCCCAGCTGCTTCATCTGGCGCAGCATCGGGCCAGCCACCGCATCCATGCCGCCGAAGAAGACCACATCGGGCTTCTTGGCCTTCAGGGAGGTCAGGATGGCGGTGAAGTCCGTGGCCTTGTCGTTGGTGAACTCGCGGCCGACGACCTTGCCGCCCGCGCCCTTGACGCCCTTTTCGAACTCGTCGGCCACGCCCTGGCCGTAGGCCGTGCGGTCATCGATCACTGCGATCGACTTGCCCTTGAGCTCCTTGACGGCGTACTTGCCCAGCGTGCCACCCAGGTGCACGTCATCGGCGACGACGCGGAAGGCGGTCTTGTAGCCGTTGCGGGTGAACTTGGGGTTGGTCGCCGACGGCGAGATCTGCGGCACGCCAGCGTCGCTATAGACCTTGGAAGCCGGGATCGAGGTACCCGAGTTCAGGTGGCCGATCACGCCGTTGACCTTGGAGTCCATCAGCTTCTGCGCCGCAGCCGTACCCTGCTTCGGATCGCCGGCATCGTCTTCGGCCAGCAGCTCGAACTTGGCCTTCTTGCCGCCGATGGTCACGCCCTTGGCGTTCAGATCATCGATGGCCATGCGGGCGCCCAACTCATTGTCCTTGCCCAGGTGGGCAATCGCGCCGCTGGTCGGGCCGACATGGCCGATCTTGACGACCAGCTCTTGCGACATCGCGGTGCCGCTCAGCACCACAGCGACCGCGCCAACAATCACATTCAACTTAACTTGCATGAATTACCTCCGAGTTGGAAGAAGGAGAGCTATTGCTGTTGAGATATCAACCCAAGGAACATAACCGAAATCAGAACGCTTCTCCATGGGGAAAGCGCGGGCCTGGGAGCGGGTTTGGCCACAGATTGAATTCGAACTCAGCCCTGCCAGAACGCGGATTCCCGGCCGTGGTTGACAGGGTCGTCCGAGCTAGCAGCCCCGCCGCTCGCGTTGCAGCCAGTCCTGTACGGCACACTCCACCATCTGCTCCAGACGCGGCGCCAGTTGCTGCCGCAACTCCAGCATCAGGGACTCATGCAGTTGCGCGGTCGCCCGCTCCAGCGTCGCACGCAGGCTGTGTTCCAACCATTGATCAAGGTCCTGAGTCAGCGCAGGGCTCAAGGCCTCGCGCATGCGGTCTGCCACCTCGTCCAGCGGTTCCGGCACGGGGGTAGGCGGCGCTGATGGCGCAGCCGAAAAGCCCAGATCCAGCTCAAAATCCACCTCACCGGGGGCCGGCTCAACGCTGGCCGCTGGCGGTATTGGCTGCCAGCTGCCTTCGTCCAGCACCTCGGTCAGCGTCGGCACGACGCGCGGCGGATGCGGGCTCAAGCGCCAACCTCGTGATGAGTGACCTCATGCCCCATGGCCTTGTAGGTCTTGAAGCGCTGGCGGCCCGCCTGCATCTGCTCGGGCTCGCGCGACACCACCTCCAGCACACGCTGGAACTGCTCGAAGTCTTCGGGCAGATCGGGGCCCAGGTTCAGCAATACCTCGCGATGCGGCTGCTCGCCGGCCCGCTCGGCGAGCACGATCGGTGTGACAGCCAGCAGGCCGGACTGGGCGGCACCGCGCCAGCGCAGATGCGGCACGAACTCGGTCGGCTCGAAGCTCCACAGCGCGGCATCCAGCCGATCCAGCAGCGGGGCCGGGCCGACCACCGCCACTTTGGCACCGCTCTGCTGCGCCTTGCGCAGCAGGCGGCACAGATAGCTCAGGCGCTCCGGCACATGAGTGTAGAAGCTGACCGCCGTCATGCCGGCTCGCCCCGAACCATCCGCATCAACGCGCCTGCGACAGCACGAAATGCGTCAGCAGACCGACCGGGCGGCCGGTGCTGCCCTTGGCACCGCCGCCCTTCCAGGCCGTGCCGGCGATGTCCAGGTGGCCCCAGCGGTACTTCGAGGCGAAGCGCTGCAGGAACTTGGCCGCCGTGATCGAGCCGCCTTCGCGACCGGCCACATTGGCCACATCGGCGAAGTTGCTCTTCAGGCCCTCTTCGTACTCATCGTCCAGCGGCAGGCGCCAGCAGGGGTCGAGCGCCGCCTCGCCGGCGGCCGACAGCGAAGCCGCCAGCTCGTCGTCGCTGGCGTACATGCCGCTGCGCACGCCGCCCAGCGCGATCACACAGGCGCCGGTCAGCGTGGCCACGTCGACCACCACCGCCGGCTTGAAGCGCTCGGCATAGGTCAGCGCGTCGCACAGGATCAGGCGACCTTCGGCATCGGTGTTCAGAATCTCGATGGTCTGACCCGACATCGAGGTCACGACATCACCGGGCTTGACCGCGCGGGCGCTGGGCATGTTCTCGCAGGCCGCGATGATGACCACCAGATTCAGCTTGGGCTTGAGTTCGGCCACCGCGCGCAGCGTGCCCAGCACGCTGGCCGCGCCGCCCATATCGAACTTCATCTCGTCCATGCCGGCGCCCGGCTTCAGCGAGATGCCACCCGAGTCGAAGGTGATGCCCTTGCCGACCAGCACCACCGGCGCCACCGTCTTGGCCGCGCCTTCATAGCGGGCGACGATGAAACGCAGCGGCTCATCCGAGCCCTTGGCCACCGACAGGAAGCTGCCCATGCCCAGCTTCTCGACCGCCTTCTGGTCCAGCACCTCGACCTTGATGCCATGGCTGCGGCCCAGGGCCTTGGTCTGCTCGGCCAGATAGGTCGGCGTTGCATAGTTCGGCGGCAGATTGGCAGCCTCGCGCGCCACCGCAATGCCGGCAGCGATGGCTTCGCCGCGCGCCAGCCCGGTCTTGACCGTCTTTGCGTCGGCCTTGTCGGCCAGCAGGGTCAGCTTGTCCAGCGCCGCCGGCTTGGCCGCGCTGGGCTTGGTGTTGCGGTACAAATAGAGCGCTTCGGCGGCCGCCAGCACGGTCTGCTCGACCAGGCTCTCGCTAAGGCTCTCGATACCGACAAACGCCACGGCGGCGTGCGCGGCGCCGCGGCTCTTCAGCGCCGTCACCGCCGCCAGCACGGCCGCACGGGCGGCCTTGACCGAGGGCTTGCCGATGGCCGCCAGCACCAGGCGCGGCGCCTTGACGCCGGCCACGCGCTGCAGCACCAGCGTCTTGCCGGCCTTCAGCTCGAAATCGCCGAGCTTGATCGCGTCCTTGAGCGCCGCCGCGACGCTGGCATCCAACCCAGCCGGCACGGTATCGCCGCCGACCAGCAGGATCAAAGCATCGGCGTTGACGCCGGCCAACGCGTCCAGGGACGCAGACTGAGTACGGAAGTCCATAATGTCGTGGAATAAATAAAGTGCCCGGATGTTATTCGATTCCACCGTACGCAAAGAGCTGGCGCGCAGCTTCGGCGTGACCCTCGTGGTCATCCTGACCATCGTCCTGACCATGATGCTGATCCGCACCCTCGGCCAGGCGGCCGGCGGCAGCGTGGCGCCGCAGGACGTGCTGCTGCTGATGGGCTATGCCGCCCTGGGCCATCTGCCGACCATGCTCAGCCTGTCGCTGTTCGTCGCCATCGTCGCGACCCTGGGCCGCATGTACCGCGAGTCCGAGATGACGATCTGGTTCGCCAGCGGCATCGGGCTGTCGCGCTTCGTCAAGCCGGTGCTGCGCACCGCCTGGCCGGTGCTGATCGTGATCCTCGCGCTGGTGCTGGTGGTCTGGCCCTGGGGCAACCGCAACAGCGCCCAGCTCAAGGAGAGCTACGAGAAGCGCTCGGATCTCTCGCGCGTCGCGCCGGGCCAGTTCCAGAGCTCGCGAGACGGCTCCCGGGTCTTTTTCATCGACCGCGACAGCGATGCCGGCAATGGCGGCCGGGTCGGCCGCAATGTCTTCATCCTCAGCAACACCGAACACAGCGAGTCGGTCACGACCTCGCACAAAGGCCATATCGAACTGGAGGACGGCGACCGCTACCTGGTGCTGGAGCAGGGCCAGCGCAACGAGATGAACCGGCAGAGCGGCGAGAAGAGCCTGGCCCGTTTCGAGCGCTACCGGCTGCTGGCCGACAGCCAGGTGATGCGCTCGGTCGAGGCCCTGCCGCCCAAGGCCATGGACACGCTGGACCTGCTGCGCAGCGCCAATCTGCGCCAGCGCGGCGAGCTGACCTGGCGCCTGGGCATCGCGCTGGGCGCGGTCAATATGGTGCTGCTGGGCATAGGCATGTCGGCCGCCAACCCGCGCCGGGCCAATAACTGGAACCTGCTGTTCGCCCTGCTGAGCTTTGTGGTCTATTTCAATCTGATCAATCTGTCGCAGTCCTGGGTCGCCGCCGGGCGCATGGGCATGGGCGGCGCGCTGGCCACCGTGCATGGCGGCGCCCTCTTCATCGCGCTGTCGCTGCTGTGGCTGCGCGACCAGGGCAACCGGCTGCTGCTGCCCTTGCGCAGCGGCGGCCGAGCGGTCAAGGGAGCGGCCGCATGAGAACCGTCCGCAGCCTGCTCTACCGCGACATCCTGGGCTCGGTGCTGTTCGTCGTGCTGGCCTTTTTGTCGCTGTTCTACTTCATCGACTTTGTCGATGAGCTCGACCGTCTGGGCCGCCGCGGCATCGGCGCCGGCCAGGCCGCCTGGCTGTCCCTGCTGGAACAGCCGGGCCATTTCTACGAGCTGTTCCCGATCGCGGTGCTGATCGGCAGCATCTACTCGCTGGCCCGCATGGCCCAGTCCAGCGAGTTCACGATCTTGCGCACCGGCGGCCTGGGCCCCGGCCGCGCGCTGAGCCTGCTGACCACGCTGGCCCTCGGATTTGCCGCGCTGACCTTTGTGGTGGGCGACTATGTGGCCCCGCAGTTCGAGCGCCAGGCCGAGCAGCAGCGCGCCCGGCTGACCGGCGGGGTCGCCCGCAACGGCAACAGCGCCTGGCTCAAGGACAAACAGCAGATCGGCGGCGTCGAGCGCAGCTATTCGGTCAATGTGCAGCGCGCCAAGGCGCCGGGCGAGCTGGAAAAGGTGCGCATCTTCGAGTTCGACGCCCAGGGCGGCCTGCTGTCGCGCACCGAGGCGGCCAGCGCCAAGGTCGAACCCAATGGTGTCTGGCGCCTCAGTGAAGTCCTGCAAACCCGCTGGCAGACGGCGGCGGATGGCACACCCCAGGTCAGCGAACAGAAACTGGCCACGCTGGACTGGCCCAGCGGCCTGACCATCAATGTGATCAGCGCCGCGCTGCTACCGGCCAAGACCATGTCGACCGCCGAGCTCTACCGCTACACCCAGCACCTGTCGGCCCAGGAACAGTCGGCCCAGCAGCATGACATCCAGTTCTGGCGCAAGGCCTTCTACCCCTTTGCCTGCCTGGTGATGGTGGCGCTGGCCCTGCCCTTCGCCTATCTGCATGGCCGCGCCGGCGGCATCAGCCTGAAGGTTTTCGGCGGCATCATGGGGGGCATCAGCTTTGTGCTGCTGAACAATCTGGCCGGCCATCTGGGCCTGCTCAAGGGCTGGACGCCGTGGGCGGTGGCCGCCACGCCCAGCCTGATCTATCTGGGCATCTCGCTGGCCGCTTTCGGCTGGCTGGTGCGCTACCGCTGAATGGACCCCAAGATGGACGGCATGCTTTTGTTTGCCCATGGTGCGCGCGACCCGGCCTGGGCCCGCCCCTTCGAGGAGGTCGCGCGCCGCATCGCCGCGCAGCGGCCCGAGATGCCGGTAAGCCTGGCCTATCTGGAATTCCTATCGCCTGGCATCGCGGACGCTGGGCAGCAACTGGCCGCCCAGGGCTGCCGGCGCATCCATATCGTCCCGCTGTTCCTGGGCGGCGGCGGCCATGTGCGGCGCGACGTGCCACCGCTGGTCGAGCAGCTGCGCCAGCAGCATGCCGGCGTGCAATGGCTGCTGTACCCCGCCATCGGCGAACAAGACCCCGTCATGCAAGCCATGGCCGAGGCCAGCCTGGCCTTCACCTCCGCACCCACCGCATGAACCTGCATCAATTCCGCTTTGTCCAGGAGGCGGCACGCCGCAACCTCAACCTCACCGAGACCGCGAAGGCGCTGTTCACCTCGCAGCCCGGCGTCTCCAAAGCCATCCTGGAGCTGGAGGAAGAGTTGGGCGTCGACATCTTCTCGCGCCACGGCAAGCGCCTGCGCCGCATCACCGAGCCGGGCCTGCAGGTGCTGAAGTCGATCGAGATCATCATGCGCGAGGTCGGCAATCTCAAGCGCATCGGCGAGGAGTACTCGAAGCAGGACGCCGGCACCCTGTCGATCGCCACCACCCACACCCAGGCCCGTTATGTGTTGCCCGGTCCGGTGGCCCAGCTGCGCCGCCAGTTCCCAAAGGTCCATATCAGCCTGCACCAGGGCAACCCAGAGCAGGTCGCGCGCATGCTGATCGACGAGACCGCCGATGTCGGCCTGGCCACCGAGGCGATGTCCGAACATGAGGAGCTGGTCTCGCTGCCCTGCTACGAATGGCAGCATGTGCTGGTCGTGCCGGCCGGCCATGCGCTGGCCCAGGTCGAGCGGGTCAGCCTGGAGCAGTTGGCGGCCGAGCCGCTGGTCTCCTACCATCCCAGCTTCACCGGCCGCACCCGCATCGACCGCGCCTTCGCGGCGCGCCATCTGACGCCCAATATCGTGCTAGAGGCGATCGACTCCGACGTCATCAAGACCTATGTCAAGCTGGGCATGGGCGCGGGCATCGTCGCCGAGATGGCGGTGCGCGAGGATCCGCCCGGCGGCGAGCTGGTGTCGCGCCCGCTGGGCCATTTGTTCGGCCAGAACGTGGCCCGCATCGCCTTCAAGCGCGGCGCCTATCTGCGCAACTATGTCTATGCCTTCGCCGAGCTGCTGTCCGACCGGCTCGACAAGAAGCTGCTGGAGCGCGCGATGAGCGGCGACACCAGCGACTATGGACTTTGACTCCCCGACCCCGAGCACCATGCGATTGCAAAGCCGCCTGCCCCATGTGGGCACCACGATCTTCAGCACCATGTCGGCGCTGGCCCATCAACACCAGGCCGTCAACCTTGGCCAGGGTTTCCCCGACTTCGACTGCGATCCACGCCTGACCGATGCGGTCGGCCGCGCGATGGCCGCCGGCCACAACCAGTACCCGCCGATGCCCGGCGTGCCCCTGCTCCGTGAAGCCGTCGCGGCCAAGATCGAGGCGCTCTATGGTCACCGCTACGACCCCGGCAGCGAGATCACCATCACCGCCGGCGCCACCCAGGCCATCTTCACGACCCTGCTGGCCATCGTGCATCCGGGCGACGAGGTCATCGTACTGGAGCCCTGCTACGACAGCTATGCGCCCAATATCGAGCTGGCCGGCGGGGTGATCGTTCGCGTGCCGTTGACGCCGGGCAGCTTCCGCCCCGATTTCGAGCGCATCGCCGCCGCGATCGGCCCGCGCACCCGCGCGCTGATCATCAACACGCCGCACAACCCCAGCGCCACCGTCTGGAGCGAGGCCGAGATGCGGCAGCTGGCCGCGCTGCTGGAGGGCACCGAGGTGCTGTTGATCAGCGACGAGGTCTACGAACACATGGTGTTCGACGGCCAGGCCCACCGGAGCGTGGCGCGCTTTCCGGACTTGGCCGCGCGCAGCTTCGTGATCTCCAGCTTCGGCAAGACTTATCACGTCACCGGCTGGAAGGTGGGCTATGTGGCCGCGCCGGCGGCGCTGTCGGCCGAGTTCCGCAAGGTGCACCAGTTCAATGTGTTCACCGTCAACACCCCGGTCCAGCACGGCCTGGCCGCCTATATGGCCGACCCGGCCCCCTACACGGCGCTGCCGGACTTTTACCAGCGCAAGCGCGATCTGTTCGCGGCCGGCCTGAGCGGCAGCCGCTTCAAGCTGCTGCCCACCCAGGGCAGCTACTTCCAGTGCGTCGACTATTCGGCCATCAGCGGGATGGGCGATGCGGAGTTCTGCCAGTGGTTGACGCGCGAGGTCGGCGTCGCCGCGATCCCGCTGTCGGCCTTCTATGCCGGGGGCAGCAGCGCGCCCATCATCCGCTTCTGCTTTGCCAAGCAGGACGAAACCCTGAGGCTGGCCCTGAGCAAGCTGAGCGGGCTCTGAGCCGGCTCGCAGATCAGGGACGCTCGGGTTCGTCCAGCGAGATGTCGACCTCCAGCGCCTGCGATGGCGGCGGGCGCTGGCCGGCCGGCGGCTGCCAGGCCATCGTCGCCATCATGCCGCTGGAGCCGGGTGTATCGAGCGGCAGGAACAAGTCGATCTCGTTGCCGCGCACCTCGTGCTCGGACAGATCGCGCGCGACGCCGTAGAGCATCAGCAGCTCGCGATAGCTTTCCAGGTCCAGCAGGCCGCCGTCAAGACCTGATCCTTGCGGCCGGCCTGTCAGCAAGCGCTGCAGCACGGCCATGCAGGCGCCGCTGTCGCGCCAGCAGGCCTGCAGCCGCGCCAGCGTGGAGGACTGCGCCTGCAACCCGGCGCCGGCACCGATGGCCGGGCCCCAGGCCGGCGCCGCGATGCCGAATGCGGCTGCATAGCGCTGGGCGGCGATCGCGAACGCCGCCTCATCGCCACGCCGCTGCAAGACTTCCAGCAGCTTCAGATGCGGCAGGGCCACCTCGGCGCCCGAACCTTGCAGACGCCCTTCCAGCAACTCGATCGCCGCCGCATCCTGCCCCAGCACCATGAAGAAATCGATCTGCTGCTCCAGATCGATCAGTTCCTCCACCGTGACGGTGGGGGCGCCGTCATTGGCCGGGGCCGGCACAGCGACCGGCGGCTCCACCAGCTGGAAACTGACAGGCTCCGGCGCCTGCTCAACCGCAGTGCCAGCAGGCGGCTGCGGCCGCGGCGGTGCCGCCGCGACCAGGCTGGGGAGGGCCAGGGTCGGCTCGTCTGCGGTCAAGCTGCCCCAGTGGGACATGACCTCGACCGCCGCAGGGGTAGCTGCTGCGGCCGGCACGGCCGGGGCGGTCGGCACTGTCGGCTTGCTCGGCTCGGCCGGCACCACCGGATCGGCCGCACGCTCGCTGCGCGCCTGGTCCCACCAAGCCGATTCCTGCGACAGCTGCTCGCCGCGACGAGCGCGCCAGAAATACAGGCTGCTGCCCGCCAACATCAGGCTCAGCAGCCCCAGTCCGTAAACCCAGGGCCCCTGCGAGCCCGCCGCCTGGGCCTCGACCAGCCGCTGACTGACCAGCTTGAGCTCCTGGCGGGTGGCTTGATTCTCGGCCTGCAGTTTCAGCAGGGTCTGCTCAAGCTGGGCCAGGCGGGCCAGCGTGGCCGCATCGGGGGCCGATGCCGCAGCGGCTGCCGACGCGGCCGGCGCGGTCGCCAGCACCTCGGCCGGCTCCAGCTGCAGCATCGGGGCTGGGCTGGGCTTGGGGCTGCGGGCCGGACGCCGGGGCCGTGTCGGCGCCTTGGCAACCGGCTTGACCACGGGGGGGGCTGGTGCCGCCGACGCAGCGGCCTGGCCCGGCGCCAGCAAGGCCTCGGGCCTGGCCTCGGCCGTGGCCAGCGCGGCACTCAGCGCCGGCGAATACTGCCGCAGCACCGGCTCCGGCGCCGCGGCCGGCGTGGTGGCCGCCCCCGGCGGATCGATGAAGGCGGTGTACTGGCGGGTGAAGCGGGCCGGGCAACCCAGGCTCAGATTGATCGTGACCAGGGGCTCGTCGATCTGCACCAGGCTTTGCAGCCGCACCGCACGCACCGCCGCCTCGCCATCACCCTCCAGCTGCAGCTGGATCAGATTGGCCGGCACCCGCGACTCGCCGGACAGCACCTCGGCCCGCACGCAGTCCAGGCTCAAGGTCTCGCCGCTGGCCAGCCGCACCGGGAACACCAGATTCAGCGACTGCCCGAGCGCCGACAGGGTCAGCGGCCGTCCGACACCCAGCGCCTGCACGGGGCCTAGCGCGGCCGCGCTGAGGACGAACACGCTGAGAACGCGGGGGGGCAAACCCTTGCGAGACGAGGCTCGGTACATGCAGGGATGGTGTGTTGTTTGCTGGGCACTCTAGCATGTCAGGCACGCCAACAACTGCGGTCAAACCCAGCATCAGCACGCCAAAGCCGCAGCTGTTCCATTGTTCACACAGTGCCCGCCTCTTGGCTGTGCCGCGGCAGACTCATGGACAATGACCGCGAAGGGCAGCCTGTAGCTGTCACGTCAGCGACTAAGCATGAATAGCACGGTTCTTACAATTCCTGAACGCAGCAATATCGAGTCGGGGTCGTGGTTCTCCAAACTGTCCGCGCCCTTGCGAGGCGACATTCTTTCGCGTGCCACGGTGCGCCGTCTGGGCGACAACGCCCTGCTGTCCTGCCGTGGCGAACCGGCCGAGGAATGGGTCGGCGTCGCCAAGGGGGCGGTGCGGGTCAGCTCGGTCTCGCTCTCGGGCAAGCAGATCACGCTGACCTATGTGGAGCCCGGCACCTGGTTCGGCGACATCTCGCTGTTCGACGGCATGCCGCGCACCCACGATGCCACCACCCATGGCGACACCACCTTGCTGGTGGTGCGCAAGCCCGACTTCAAGGAATTGCTGTCGCGCCACTCCGAGCTCTACGAGGCCTTGCTGCGGCTGAACTGCCGGCGCCTGCGCCTGATGTTCGATGTGGTCGAGGACCTGAACACCCGGCCGCTGGCCTCGCGCCTGGCCAAGCAGATCCTGCTGCTGGCGCGCTCCTACGGCGTGCCGCAGGGCGAGGAAATCCGCATCGGCCTGCAGCTCGCGCAGGAAGATCTGGCCCAGATGCTGGGCGCCTCGCGCCAGCGCGTCAACCAGGAGCTCAAGGGCTTCGAGCGCGACGGTGCGGTGCGCGTCGAACCCACCCGCCTGGTGCTGCTGAGCAAGGAAAAGCTGATGGCCATCGCAGCGCGCTGATCCCGGCCGCCGCGTCCGCGGGCCGACCGAACACCCCATAAGGAGACCCATGGACGACGCATTCACCGGCACGCGAGCACTCGCGCAAGCCCTCGATACCGAAGCGCTGAGCGCTTGGCTGGCCGCCCAGGTGCCAGGTTTTGCCGGCCCGCTAAGCATCGAGCAGTTCAAGGGCGGCCAGTCGAACCCGACCTACAAGCTGATCACGCCAAGCGCCAGCTATGTGATGCGATCCAAGCCCGGCCCGGTCGCCAAGCTGCTGCCCTCGGCCCATGCGATCGAGCGCGAGTTCACCGTGATGAAGGCCTTGCAGGGCACGGCGGTGCCGGTGCCGCGCATGTTGGCGCTGTGCGAGGACGAGGCCGTGATCGGCCGCGCCTTCTATGTGATGGAGTTCATCGAGGGTCGGGTCTTGTGGGACCAGAGCCTTCCCGGCATGAGCCCGACCGAGCGCGGCGCCCTCTACGACGAGATGAACCGCGTGATGGCGGCGCTGCACAGCGTCGACTTCGCGGCCGCCGGGCTGGCCGGCTATGGCAAGCCCGGCAACTATTTCGAGCGCCAGATCGGGCGCTGGAGCAAGCAGTACCAGGCCTCGGTCACCGGCCCCAACGAGGCCATGGACCGACTGATCGAGTGGCTGCCGCTGAACATCCCGGCCTCGGCGCGCGACGAGCGCGAGGTGGCCATCGTCCATGGCGATTACCGGCTCGACAATCTGGTCTTCCACCCGAGCGAGCCGCGCGTGCTGGCGGTGCTGGACTGGGAGCTGTCGACCCTCGGTCATCCGCTGGCCGACTTCAGCTATCACTGCATGTCCTGGCACATCCAGACCTCGGGCGCGGCGCGCGGCCTCGGCGGCCATGACCTGGCGGCGCTGGGCATTCCCGATGAACTCGGCTATGTGCGCCGCTACTGCGAGCGCACTGGCCGCGCCGACATGGCCCTGGTGATGCGCGACTGGAACTTCTACCTGGCCTACAACCTGTTCCGCATTGCCGCCATCCTGCAAGGCATTGCCAAGCGGGTCGAGGCCGGCACGGCCTCTAGTGAGCGGGCCCGCGAGGCGGCGGCCGGCGCCCGGCCGATGGCCGAGCTGGGCTGGCAGTTCGCGCAACGCGCCGCCTGAGCCTCAGCGCCCCGGCAGTTCACCCAGCGGTGGCTGGCTTTGCCAGGCCACCGAGGTGGTGGTCGGCCAGGGCCCGCCATCGGCCAGCCGCGCGTTGACGCGCTGGGCCTCGCGACAGGCCGTCTCCAACAGCTTCACCAGGCCCTGGATCTCGGTCAGGGTCGGCTCCTCCATCGCAACGCGCAGATAGACATTGCCGCGCAAGACCATCAGCACAAAGGGCCGCTCCTCGGGCAACAGATCCTGGCTGGCCTGGATCAGCAGGTCGCTGAGCGAATTCTCCAGCCAGGCCGACACCACCTCCTGATTGATCGCGACGGCACCGAAGCGCTCCTTGACCAGCTTGTGCGGATAGTTCTTCAGCTTGGCAAACATCACCAGCCAGCGCATCTCCTCGGGCGTGTCGGTATCGACCCGGGTCTTCAAGGTGTCGGTATAGGCCTCGAACACCGCCTTCTCCAGCCGCTCCATCAGCGAGCGCGCCAGCACCATCATCTGCAGATCCGGGTGCAGGCCCAGCTCGCAGCGCATGCGCAGCTCATTGCCTTCGATATAGCTGCGCTGCGAAGGCGCCCACTCGATGCGCAGCGCGCCGCCCGGCGCCGCCTTGGCCTGCTCGATCTGGAAGCCGCGTGCATCGCGGCTCTGGCGAAACTGCGCGCCGCGGCTCTCGGCCCAATCGGCCATGTGCTTCCATCGCGCGGCATTGGCCCGCGCGACAAACCAGCGTTTAACTTGCTTAATTAACATGGACTAGGACAATGAACTGCGCAGCGTGGAGAGCAAACAATGATTGAAGTCTATTCATGGCCCACACCCAATGGGCACAAAGTTCACATCATGTTGGAAGAATGTGACCTGCCGTATAAGGTGATCCCCGTGGACATCGGCGCCGGGGCTCAGTTCGAGCCCGGCTTTCTGTCCATCAGCCCCAACAACAAGATTCCCGCCATCGTCGACCCCGATGGCCCCGAGGGAAAACCGATCTCGCTGTTCGAATCGGGCGCCATTTTGCTCTACCTGGCCGGCAAGACCGGTCGCCTGCTGCCCGCCGGCACGGCGGCCAAGTACGAGGTGCTGCAATGGCTGATGTTCCAGATGGGCGGCGTTGGCCCGATGCTGGGTCAGGCCCACCACTTCCGCATCTACGCGCCCGAGAAGATCGACTACGCGATCAACCGCTACAGCAATGAGGCCCGGCGTCTTTACGGCGTCATCAACAAGCGCCTGGCCGCCAGCACCTATCTGGGCGGGCCCGAGTATTCGATCGCCGATATCGCCACCTTCCCCTGGCTGCGCTCCTGGAAAAATCAGGGCGTGGAGTTGGGCGACTATCCGCATCTGAAAGGCTGGTTCGACGAGATCTCGGCCCGTCCGGCGGTGCAACGCGGCGTCGAGGTACTGGCCCAGCAGCGCAAGCCCCTGGTCACCGACCAGGCCCGCGAGGTGCTGTTCGGCGCCACCCAGTACAAGAAACACTGAGCCTCAGCGCGCCTCGGCCAATCCTGCTAGTCTTGCGCGGCCCGTCACTGCGAAGCTCAGGAGATGACCCATGGCCCAGTTGAATGTCAACGGTGCGCTGCGCGAATTCGAGGCCGAGCCCGACACCCCGCTGCTGTGGGTGCTGCGTGAACAGCTCGGACTGACCGGCAGCAAATACGGCTGCGGCATCGCCCAGTGCGGTGCCTGCACCGTCCATATCGACGGTGTCCCGACACGCTCCTGTGTGCGGCCCGTCTCCACGGTCGGGGCCAGGGAGAAAATCCTCACGATCGAAGGTCTGTCGCCCGATGGCAGCCACCCGGTGCAGCAGGCCTGGGCCGCGCTGGACGTGCCGCAGTGCGGCTTCTGCCAGAGCGGCATGATCATGGCGGCCGTCGCGCTGCTGAAGGAGAAACCCAGGCCCAGCGACGCCGACATCGACGCGGCGATGAGCAATATCTGTCGCTGCGGCACCTACAACCGGGTGCGCGCCGCGATCCACCATGTGGCCGGCGGCTCCAAGCGCGCGGCCATCCCGATTCGCATTGTCGACGGGGGTGCCGCATGAACCAGACCACGACACGACGCCAGTTTCTGCAGCGCAGCGCCCTCGGCGGCGGCGGACTGATGCTGGGCTTTCATGTGCCGCTGCCGGCACAGGCGCAGGCCACGGCGGCCACGCCCGAGATCAATGCCTGGGTGCTGATCAAACCCGACGACAGCGTCGTGATCCGCATCGCCCGCTCCGAGATGGGCCAGGGCACGCTGACCGGCCTGGCCCAGCTGGTGGCCGAGGAGCTGGAATGCGACTGGGCCAAGGTCACGACCGAGTACCCGACGCCCGGGCAAAACCTGGCACGTCAGCGCGCCTGGGGCAATTTCTCGACCGGTGGCAGCCGCGGCATCCGCGAGTCGCATGACTATGTGCGCAAGGGCGGCGCCGCCGCGCGGCTGATGCTGGTCCAGGCCGCAGCGGCCGACTGGGGCGTGCCGGCCGCCGAATGCACGACGGCCAAGAGCCTGATCAGCCACAAGACCAGTGGCCGCAGCACCAGCTACGGCAAGGTGGCCGCCGCAGCCGCCAAGCTGCCCATCCCGGCCGCGGCGGAGATCAAGCTCAAGGAGCCCGGTGCCTGGACCCTGGTCGGCCAGCCGATACGCCGCCTGGACACCCGCGACAAGCTGACCGGCGCCCAGGTCTACGGCATGGACCTGACCCTGCCCGGCATGCTCAACGCCGCGATCAAGGACTGCCCGGTGTTCGGCGGCAAGCTCAAGAGCTTCGACGCCGCCGCCACCTTGAAGCGTCCCGGCATCAAGGCCGTGCTGCCGGTCGGCGACAGCGCGGTGGCCGTGGTGGCCGATACCTGGTGGCGCGCCAAGACCGCGCTGGACCAGCTGCCCATCGTCTGGGACGAGGGCCCGAACGCCCAGCTCAGCAGCGCCGCCATCACGGCGACGCTGAAGGAAGGGCTGGATGCGAAAGACGCAGTGGCCGGCAGCAAGGTGGGCGATGCGCCGGCGGCCATCGCGGCCTCGGCCCGCCGGCTGGAGGCGGTCTACGGCTACCCCTTCCAGAACCACGCGACCATGGAGACGATGAACGCGACCGCACGCTGGACCCCCGAGCGCTGCGAGGTCTGGACGCCGACTCAGAACGGCGAGGCCGCCCTGGCCGCCGCCGCCGAGGCGGCCGGCCTGCCGCCGGCGCAGTGCGAGGTCTACAAGCTGCTGCTGGGCGGCGGTTTCGGCCGGCGCGGCGCGGTGCATGACTGGGTGCGTCAGGCCGTGGCCATCGCCAAGCAGATGCCCGGCACGCCGATCAAGATGATCTGGTCGCGCGAGGAGGACATGCAGCACGGCCGCTACCACCCGGTCACGCAGTGCAAGCTGACGGCGGGCCTGGACGCGCAGGGCAAGATCACGGGTCTTTCGATGCGCATCTCGGGCCAGTCCATCGTGGCCGGCATCTTCCCGCAGAACATCCGCGACGGCCGCGACCCGGTGGTGTTTCAGGGGCTCAATGCCGACGGCCCCGAGGGGCATCTGGGCTACAAGTTCCCGGCCCTGCTGATCGAGCATGCGATGCGCAATCCGCCGGTGCCACCGGGCTTCTGGCGCGGCGTCAATCTGAACCAGAACGCGATCTATATGGAGTGCTTTCTGGACGAGATCGCCCATGCCACCCAGCGCGACCCGCTGGCGCTGCGCCGCGAGCTGCTGGCCGGCTCGCCCAAGCACCTGGCGGTCTTGAACGCCGTGGCCGACAAGGCCGGCTGGGGCCGGCCCGCGCCCCAGGGCCACCATCGCGGCCTGGCCCAGATCATGGGCTTCGGCAGTTATGTCGCGGCCTGTGCCGAGGTCTCGGTCGGCCCCAAGGGCGCGCTGAAGATCCATCGCATCGTGGCCGCCACCGACTGCGGCCATGCGGTCAATCCGCAGCAGATCGAGGCCCAGGTCGAGGGCAGCTTTGTCTACGGCCTGTCGGCCGCCTTGTTCGGCGAATGCACGGTCAAGAATGGCCGCATCGAGCAGAGCAATTTCCACGACTATCCGGTGCTGAAGATGGAGCACATGCCCAAGGTCGAGACGGTGGTGATGCCCTCGGGCGGCTTTTGGGGCGGCGTTGGCGAGCCCACCATCGCGGTGGCCGCGCCGGCGGTGCTGAATGCGATCTTCGCGGCCACCGGCAAGCGCATCCGTCAGCTGCCGCTGAAGGACCAGCTGGCGGCCTGAGCGCCATGCTGCTGGCCACCTTGCTGCTGGCGTCGGCGAGCACCGCCGACGCCATCCCCGAGCCGCTGCAGGGGCTGCAGGGCGATGCGCAGCGCGGCCGCGCCATCGTCGCGAGCCGCCAGAGCGGGCTGTGCCTGCTGTGCCACAGCGCACCGATCCCCGAGGAGCGTTTCCAGGGCACGCTGGCGCCCAGCCTGGCGGGCACCGGCGCGCGCTGGAGCGCCGGCCAGCTGCGCCTGCGCATCGTCGACAGCCAGCGCGTCAACCCCGACTCCATCATGCCGGCCTATCACCGCGTCGACGGCCTGAACCAGGTCGGCCGCGACTGGCGCGGCAAACCGGTGCTCGATGCCCAGCAGGTCGAGGATGTCGTGGCCTATCTGCAGACCTTGAAGGACTGAGGCATGGACCGCTCGCGCCGTCTTTGCCTGGGTCTGGGCATGACCCTGGTGCTGCGGCCGGCCGACGCCACGCCCGAGGCGCTGCACGCGGCGATCGCCGGCTTTGCCGCCGGCACGCCGGTCCAGCGCGGCCGCATCGCGCTGGAGATCGCGCCGCTGGTCGAGAACGGCAACGCCGTGCCCATCAGCATCACCGTCGACAGCCCGATGACGGCCACCGACCATGTGCGCGAGATCGCGCTGTTCACCGCGCAGAACCCGCAGCTGGAGGTGCTGCACTGCCGGCTCGGCCCGCACGCCGGCCGCGCGGCGGTGGCCACCCGCATCCGGCTGGCCACCAGCCAGCAGATTGTTGCGCTGGCGCGCCTGTCCGATGGCAGCTGCTGGCAGGTCGGCGCCGATGTGGTGGTCACGCTGGCCGCCTGCGTGGAGTAGCAAGCCATGGCCCGAACGCTGATCACCCTGCCCGCCAGCGCGCCGCGCGGCAGCATCATCGAGATCCGCACCTTGATCGCGCATCCGATGGAGACCGGCTACCGGCGCGACGGTGACGGCAGTCTGCTGCCGCGCAATATCCTGCGCCGCTTCGAGTGCCGCTACAACGGCGAACTCGTTTTCAGCACCGACTTGTTCGCCGCCATCGCCGCCAACCCCTATCTGGCCTTCCCGCTGCGGGTCGGCGACAGCGGCACGCTGAGCTTCAGCTGGACCGGCGACCAGGGCTTCGCGCAGACCGAGACCGTCATGCTGACCGCGACATGAAGGCCTGGTCGGCGCTGCTGCTGCTCGCGACCGCCCTGCCCGCCGGCGCAGGCTCGGGCTTCGAGCAGCTGAGCCCGGCGCTGCAGGCCATGCAGCGCGACGACGCGCAGAACCCGGCCATGCTGTGGGTGCAGGACGGCGCCCAGCTCTGGGCGCGCGGCCCCGACAAGGCCTGCGCCTCCTGCCATGGCGATGCGAGGCAGAGCATGGTCGGCGTGGCCGCCCGCTACCCGGCCTTCGACAGCCGCACAGCCGGGCCGCTGAACCTGGCTCAGCGCGTCAACCAGTGCCGCAGCGTCCACCAGGGTCGACCACCCTGGCCGGCCGAGAGCGCCGAGCTGCTGGGGCTGACGGCCTTCATCGGCCTGCAGTCGCGCGGCCTGCCACTGGCGCCGCCCACCGACGCGCGGCTGGAGCCGGCGCGGGCGCGGGGTCAGGTCTTGTTCAACGCCCGCATCGGCCAGCTCCATCTGAGCTGTGCAATCTGCCATCAAGCGAACGTCGGGCAGCGTCTAGCCGGCAGCCTGATACCGCCGGGTCATGTGAACGGCTACCCGCTGTACCGGCTGGAATGGCAGGGCCTGGGTTCACTGCAGCGCCGCCTGCGCAACTGCATGAGCGGGGTGCGGGCCGAGCCCTTCGCCTGGGATGCGCAGGAACTGCTGGATCTGGAGCTCTATCTGGCCCGGCGTGGCGCCGGTCTGGCCATGGAGACACCGGCCGTGCGGCCTTGAGCTTGCGAGCGGCACGAGCTCCGATATGCTCAAGCGCTCACCAAGGACAGCTGCCATGCCTCACCACCGCCTGATCATTCTCGGCGCCGGCACCGCCGGCCTCAGCGCCTACAAGCAGGCCAGCGAACTCAGCGAGGACATCCTGCTGATCGACCCGGGCCCGCTGGGCACGACCTGCGCACGGGTCGGCTGCATGCCGTCCAAGGCCTTGCTGCAGGTGGCGCGCGAGGTCCACGCCACGCACAGCCTGTACCGGCGCCAGCTGCTCAAGGGCCCCCGGCCCGCGCTGGACTCAGCGGCCGTGATGCAGCAGGTGCGTGCGCTGCGCGACCACTTCGTCAGCGGCCCGGTGCGCGCCGTCGAGAAGATGGGCAAGCACTATCTGCAGGCCAGCGCCCGTTTCGTCGGTCCGGACCGCATCGAGGCGCGCAGCGCCGCCGGCGTCGAGTTGTTCAGCGCCGATGCCATCATCGTTGCCACCGGCAGCCGGCCCCTGCTGCCACCGGCCTGGCAGGCCTTCGGCAGCCGGGTGCTCACCAGCGACAGCTTGTTCGAGCTGCCAAGCTTGCCGGCACGGCTGGCCGTGGTCGGCCTGGGTGCGCTGGGCTGCGAGCTTGGCCAGGCGCTGGCGATGCTGGGTGTCGAGGTCCACGCCTTCGGGCGCGGCAGCGCCCGTGTGGCCGGCATGGCCCAGCCCGAGCTCGCCGCCTTGGCGCAAGCGGCGCTGGCCGAGCATTTCACGATTCATCAAGGCCATGAGGCTCGCTTGCGAGCCGCCGACCCGGGCCTGCTGGTTGAGTTCGGCGCGCAGCGCTTCGAGGTCGACGCGGTACTGGCCGCGCTGGGCCGCACGCCGGCCGTCGAGGGGCTGAACCTGGCCGCGCTGGGCCTGCCGCTCGATGCCCGGGGCCTGCCGGCCATCGATGCGCAAAGCCTGCGCGCCGGTGACACGGCGGTGTTCTTTGCCGGCGATGTCAATGCGCTGACGCCGCTGATGCACGAGGCGGCCGACGACGGCCGGCTGGCGGCCTGGTATGCGCTGCATCCGCAGGCCCCATGCCTGGCCCGCCGCACGCCGCTGGCCATCACCTTTACCGAGCCGCAGATGGCACGCTGCGGTCTTGGCCAGGCGGAGCTGCCGGCCGGCGCGCTGACCGGCCGCAGCAACTTCGGCACCCAGGGGCGCTCGCTCATCATGGGCCAGAGCCATGGCCTGATGCTGGTGCATGCCGACGCCGGCGGTCGGCTGATCGGTGCCGAGATGGTGTGCGCCGGCGCCGAGCACCTGAGCCACGAGCTGGCCTGGCTGATACAGCGCGGCGTCGATGTCATCGAGGCGCTGCAACTGCCCTTCTATCACCCGGTGCTCGAAGAAGGCCTGCGCAGCGCGCTGCAGGACATTCGCCGCCAGCTGCCCGCGCGCGAGCGCCGTCCCGACCTGCCCTTGTGCGGCCAGGCGGACGAGGGCTTGCCCGGTATCTAGGTCGCCCGCTGCGGCAGGCTCAGCACAAAACAGCTGCCGCCGCCCTCGCGGCCTTCGCAGCGCACCTCGCCGCCATGGCGCTGCGCGATCTGTTTGACCAGGCTCAGGCCCAGGCCGACACCGCCGGCCAGTTCGGCATGGCCAGGCAGGCGGAAGAAGGGCTCGAAGATGCGCTCGCGCATCTCGGGCGGCACGCCCGGGCCGCGGTCACAAACCCTCAGCTCCATGCTGGCGCCGCGCCGGCGCAGTTCCAGCAGCACCTGTTCGCCGCCGTAGCGGCGCGCGTTCTCGAGCAGATTGCGCAGCGCGCGGCGCAGCAGGCGCTCCTCGCCGGGCACCTTGAAGTCCAGCGCAGCCTCGTCCGGATCGACCAGGGCGCCGGTGCGCGAGGCCTCCTCGGCCGCCAAGCCCAGCAGGTCAACGGGATCCTGTTGCAGCGCCTGGGCACCGGACTCGAGCCGGCTGGCCAGCAAGACCTCCTCGACCAGCGCATCGAGCTCGCCGATATTGGTGTCGATCTCCTGCTGCAGCCGCGCGCGCTGGGCCGGACTGGATCCCTCCAGCATCGCGAACGCCATCTTCAGCCGCGCCAGCGGCGAGCGCAGCTCATGGCTGGCATTGGCCAGCAGGCTCTGGTGCGAGCGCAGCAAGGCCTCGATCTGGCCGGCCGTGCGGTTGAAGCTGGCAGCCAGCGCGGCCACCTCATCGCGCCCGCCGTCCTTGACGCGGTGCTGCAGATTGCCGGCGCCGAACAACTCGACACCGCGCTGCAGATTCTCCAGACGCCGGGTCAGGCGCCGCACCACCGGATAGGCGCTGACCGCTACGGCGAGAAAGAGCAGCACCAGCAGAATGACCAGGGCTTCGCCGCTGGGGCGAGGCCCGAAAGGCGCCAGCAGCCAGGGGCCTTCATCGCGACGCGGCGGCCTGGCGATGCGCTCACCACGCTCGGCGCGTTCGCCCGGCGGGCTGGCGCCGGCCGCGCGCAGGCCGCCGCGCAGCATCCACAGGCTGCGCCCGTCTTCCAGCGGCACCTGCAGCTGGCGCGCGCCCGGGTCCTTGATGCGACGCTCGAACTGCTCCGAGGCCGCGATCCGCTCGCCCTGGGCATCGTCCAGCGCGATCGCCATGCGCAGGCGCTGGCCCCAGTCGCGCAGCGCCTGGGCCTGCTGCTCACGCGGCGCGTCGGCCTCGGGCAGCGCGCGGTGGATCAGCAGCGCCATCGAACTCAGGCGCTCGGTCGCGGCGGCCTCGAAGCCGCCGCGCTCCTGCTCGATCTGGCGCTGGAACAGCCAGGCCGAGCCGAAGGCAAAGGCCAGCAGCAGAACGACCAGGGTCAGATAGATGCGGAGATAGAGCGATTTCAAGAGCGCGCCACCTCAGCTGTCGGCGTCCTGCTTGCGCGCAAACACATAGCCGACGCCGCGCACCGTCAGCACGCGGCGCGGGTTCTTGACGTCGTCCTCGATCAGCGCGCGGATGCGCGAGACATGGACATCGATCGAGCGATCAAAGGCATCCAGCGGATGGCCCTTGAGCGCATCCATGATCTGGTCGCGTGACAGTACCCGGCCCGGGCTTTGCGCCAGCACCACCAGCAGATCGAATTGATGACTGGTCAGATCGCAGGGCTTGCCGTCCAGCCGCGCGACGCGCGCCGCCAGATCGATCTCGAGCCGGCCGAAGCGCAAGACATCGTCGGCCTGGCCCTCCGGCTCGGCACGGCGCAGCAAGGCCTTGACGCGGGCCTGCAGCTCGCGCGGCTCGAAGGGCTTGGCCAGATAGTCGTCGGCGCCCAGTTCCAGGCCGAGGATGCGGTCCATCGGCTCGCCGCGCGCCGACAGCATCAGCACCGGCAGGCGCCGGGTGCGGGCCTCGCCGCGCAGGCTGCGGCAGAAGTCCAGCCCGTCGCCATCGGGCAGCATCAGATCCAGCACCAGCAGATCCGGCAGGGCCGCCTCCAGCGCCTGCCGGCCCTGGGCCAGGCTGTGCGCGGTCTCGACCTCGAAGCCGGCGGCCGTCAGGTAGTCGCCCAGCATCGAGGTCAGGCGGGCATCGTCGTCAACAAGAAGCAGTCGGGTACTCATGGATGGCTGGGGCTGCGCCCGGCGGTGGCTGCCCGCGCGACGCGCCGCCACCAGGCCCGTGGACATGGAGGTGTCAAGCATAAGCGAGTCTCCGGAGTCTTACTGCTTGGGGGCGTCGGCCTTGGTCCGCTCGGCGCGGTGTTCCGCCATCCGCGCCTGGCGCTTGGCCATGCGCTCGGCCAGCTTGCCGCGCTGCTCGGGCGTCAGCACATTGGCGGCGGCCACCAGGGCCTGGCTCATGCGCTTGCTGATCTGATCGTGCAGCGCCTGGGCCTGCTGGCGCTGCGACTCCACCGCTGCGGCGTCGATGCTGGGTGCGGTCAGCAAGGCCTGACCCTGGGCCCGCAGCTTGCGCAGCGCTTCATGCTGCGGCTTCAGATCGGCCGCCGCGCTGCGCATGATCTGCTTGACCTCGCTGCGCTGCGCCTCGCTGGCGTCGACCTGCTCGAGCATGCGCTCGACTCGCGGGCCGCCACCCATCATGCCGTGACGGTCATGATGGCCACCGGCCTGGGCCGACAGCGCACCCAGGCTCAGCACGGCGGCCAGCGCGGACAGGGTCAGCAGGGACTTGGGATTGAACTTGGACATCAGGGTCTCCATCAGTCAGTAGGGGGTGACGCAATGGTGAAACCGAGACGTAAGGCCCGCATGCAGGCCCCGTAAAGATCTGTGAACCATGAAAAAGAGGCCCGCAGGCCTCTTGGTGTGATCACTTGATCGGCTTGAAGCGCATGCGCTTGGGCCGCGCGCCCTCTTCGCCCAGGCGCTTCTTCTTGTCGGCCTCGTACTCGTGGAAGTTGCCGTCGAAGAAGAACCACTGCGAATCGCCTTCGCAGGCCAGGATGTGGGTGCAGATGCGGTCCAGGAACCAGCGGTCATGGGAGATCACCATGGCCGAGCCGGCGAATTCCAGCAGCGCCTCTTCCAGCGCGCGCAGGGTTTCGACGTCCAGGTCGTTCGACGGTTCATCAAGCATCAGCACATTGCCGCCCTGGGCCAGGGTCTTGGCCAGGTGCAGTCGGCCGCGCTCACCGCCGGAGAGCTGGCCGACCATCTTCTGCTGGTCATTGCCCTTGAAGTTGAAGCGGCCCAGATAGGCGCGGCTGGGCATCACGAACTTGCCGACCGTGATGTTGTCCAGGCCGCCGGAAACGTCCTGCCAGACGGTCTTGTCGGCATCCAGGCTTTGGCGGCTCTGGTCGACAAAGGCCATGCGCGCGGTCTTGCCGATCTTGACCGTGCCGCTGTCCGGCGTCTCGGTGCCCTGCAGCATGCGGAACAGGGTCGACTTGCCGGCGCCGTTCGGGCCGATGATGCCGACGATGGCGCCGGCCGGCACCTTGAAGCTCAGGTTGTCGATCAGCACGCGGTCGCCGAAGCTCTTGCTGACGTTCTCGAACTCGATCACCTCATTGCCCAGACGCTCGGCCACCGGGATGAAGATTTCGTTGGTGACATTGCGCTGCTGGTATTCGACGTCCGACAGCTCCTCGAAACGGGCCAGACGCGCCTTGCTCTTGGCCTGGCGGCCCTTGGCATTGGAGCGCACCCACTTCAGCTCTTCCTTCATCGCCTTCATGCGGGCGTCTTCGGACTTCTGCTCGGTCTCCAGGCGCTTTTCCTTCTGGTCCAGCCAATCGGAGTAGTTGCCCTTCCAGGGGATGCCATGGCCGCGGTCCAGCTCTAGGATCCACTCGGCGGCGTTGTCCAGGAAGTAGCGATCGTGGGTGATGGCTACCACGGTGCCGGGGAAGCGCTGCAGGAACTGCTCCAGCCACTCGACCGATTCGGCGTCCAGGTGGTTGGTCGGCTCGTCCAGCAGCAGCATGTCGGGCTTGGACAGCAGCAGGCGGCACAGCGCGACGCGGCGCTTCTCGCCGCCCGACAGCACGCCGATCTGGGCATCCCAGGGCGGCAGGTTCAGCGCGTCGGCGGCCAGTTCCAGCTGCAGATCGGTGTTCTCGGAGCCGGCAGCGGCAATGATGGATTCCAGCTCGCCCTGCTCGGCGGCCAGCGCGTCGAAGTCGGCATCCGGCTCGGCGTAAGCGGCATAGACCTCGTCCAGGCGCTTCTTGGCCGCCAGCACGCCGCCGATGCCCTCCTCCACCGCTTCGCGCACGGTCTGGTCCGGGTTCAGCTTGGGTTCCTGCTCCAGATAGCCGATCTTGATGCCAGGCATCGCGATGGCCTCGCCTTCGTACTCCTTGTCGACGCCGGCCATGATCTTCAGGATGGTCGACTTGCCCGAGCCGTTGACGCCCAGCACGCCGATCTTGGCGCCCGGGAAGAAGGACAGCGAGATGTCCTTCAGGATGTGGCGTTTGGGGGGAACCGTCTTGTTGACGCGGTTCATTGAAAAGACGTACTGAGCCATGCTGGGTCCTGAGAGGCTTAAAAATCTGCAGGCCCGTCAAGGGCCTGCTGAGTCTTGCGAGAGCCGGTCGGATCGACACGGCCTAAGCCCCTATTGTCGCTGCTTTATGCACACCTCATCCAGGCTTTGCCGCCGCCAACCCCGGCAGCCGCCGGCCCGGCCGCTATAATCAAGCCCGACGCTGCGCATCACAGTCTTTGCGCGGCGTTATTTTTTTGAGCTCAAGCACGCTCCTTGCATGACCCGAAGACTGGCGCCCCCTGAAGGCGCGGTCATGCTCACAGGGCACCGTGCACACATTGCAGTCGATGACATTTGATTCCCTGGGCCTGGCCGCCCCCCTGTTGAAGGCCATTGCCGACGCCGGCTATACCTCCCCCACCCCGATCCAAGCGCAGGCCATTCCGGCCGTCCTCCAGGGCGGCGACCTGCTCGCCGGCGCCCAGACCGGCACCGGCAAGACCGCCGGTTTCACCCTGCCGCTGCTGCACCGCCTGTCGACGGGCGCGCCGGCCACCAACAAGCGCGGCAAGCCGGCCATCCGTGCGCTGGTGCTGACCCCGACCCGCGAACTCGCGGCCCAGGTCGAGGAAAGCGTGCAGACCTATGGCAAATACCTGCCGCTCAAGAGCATGGTGATGTTCGGCGGCGTCGGCATGCAGCCGCAGATCAACCGCCTGCGCGACGGCGTCGACATCCTGGTGGCCACCCCCGGCCGCCTGCTCGACCACGCCCAGCAAGGCACGCTGGACCTGAGCCAGGTGCAGATCCTGGTGCTGGACGAGGCCGACCGCATGCTGGACATGGGCTTCGTCCATGACATCAAGAAGGTGCTGGCCCTGCTGCCGGCCAAGAAGCAGAGCCTGCTGTTCTCGGCCACCTTCAGCGACGACATCAAGAACCTCGCCGACCGCCTGCTGAACCAGCCGGCGCTGATCGAGGTGGCGCGCCGCAACCAGACCAATGAGTCGATTGCACAAAAGGTCCACCCGGTGGGCCGCGAGCGCAAGAAGGAACTGCTGGCCCATCTGATCAAGCAGGGCGACTGGGACCAGGTGCTGGTCTTCACCCGCATGAAGCATGGCGCCAACCGCCTGACCGACTATCTGAACGACCAGGGCATCAGCGCGATGGCCATCCACGGCAACAAGAGCCAGGGTGCCCGCACCAAGGCGCTGGCCGAGTTCAAGACCGGCGATCTGCAGGTGCTGGTGGCCACCGATATCGCGGCGCGCGGCATCGACATCGATCAGCTGCCCCATGTGATCAATTTCGAGCTGCCCAATGTCCCCGAGGACTATGTGCACCGCATCGGCCGCACCGGCCGCGCCGGCGCCCAGGGCGAGGCGATCTCGCTGGTCTGCGTCGACGAGAACGGCTTCCTGAAGGAGATCGAGAAGCTGATCAAGCGCGAGATCCCGAAGGAAATCATCCCCGGCTTCGCGCCCGATCCGAGCGAGCGCCCCGAGCCCATCGTGCTGGGCCGCATGGTGCTCAACACCAATGGCAGCCGCTCCGGCGGCGGCGGTGGTCGCGGCGGCAACTCGCGTGGCGGCGGCGGTGCGGGCCGCTCGGCCCCTCGCGGTGGTCAGCGTGACGGCGCCCGCGACGGCGCTCCGCGCAGCGCTGGGTCCCGCGACGGCGCTCCGCGCAGCGCTGGGTCCCGTGAAGGCGCACCGCGTAGCGCTGCGCCGCGCGAGGGTGCCCCCCGCAACGCAGCACCCCAAGGCCAGCGCCCCTCGGGCAATGGCGGTGGCGCTCGCCCCGCTGCGGCCAAGCCGGCCGGCTCGCGTCCCGCAGGTGGCGGCGGTCGCAACCCGGGCGGCGCACGCCTGACCCAGACCAAGCGCTGAGCCCCGGCTCAGGCCCAACAAAGCCCGGCTCTAGCAGTCCGTGTCAAAACGGCTGCGAAGGGCGCCAAGAGCAAAGCGCTCCGAGTTTCTCGGAGCGCTTTTGTTTGGGCGCGCGCGAGGTGTCCATTGGAGCGTATTGCGTGACGGTGGGCTGAACAGCCGAAGCCTTGTGTCGGACCGCAACAAACACTGGCACCGGCATCACATAGCTAGCTTTTGCAACATTTGCTGCCCACCCAGCACCGCCAGTGCCCGTTTGACGTTGTAGGCCAGTGTCGCCAACGCGATCTCCGCGCCGGCCCCCGTCAGGCCTCGCATCAGGAAGCGGGGCTTCTCGAAGATGTGGAACTTCAGGGCCGCAAACGGGTGTTCGACGGTGCAGCGGCGCAGCCTCATCGCCTGGGGTGTAGCGCGCTGGTGGATGCGCTGCAATGCCTCTTCGTAGAGATGGCGACTGAGCGTGCGCCGTGGGGCCTGCGTGCAGCGCGCCTTCATCGCGCAAGCGCCGCAATCGCCGGGCTGCGCTGCATAGATCACGACCTTACCCGCCCGATGCAACTGCTTGCGCTGCAGCAGTTTGTCTGCCGGGCAGACGTAGGCGTCAGCCTGTGCGTCGTAGGTGAAGCGGCCTTGGTCGAACAAGTCCCCCTCGCCCTGGTTGTTGACCGCGCGCTTGACGGGGACATGCACCCGCACGCCTTGATCCTCCAGCGCCTGCGCCTGTTCGCCATTGGCATAGCCCGCATCCGCCACCAGCTTGAGCTCCGTGCCGCCCAGGGTCTGCTGCGCCGATTCGCCCATGCGCTGCAGGCAGCCGTTGTCACCCGCCTGCGCGTTGACCTCGTGGGCCACGATCAGGGCATGCTCGGCGTCGACGGCGGTCTGTACGTTGTAGCCCGGGCCCTTGCCCTTGAGCACTACAGCCTCGGGCTCGGTGCTCACGTAGCGCTGCTTGTCGCTGTCCACCTTCGCCAGCTCGGCCTGCTGTAGCTGCAGCCGCGCCAGCGCCTGGCGCAGCGCCTGAGCGTCCAGCTCCGCCTCGCCTTGCTGCTGGTCGGCCGCCTCCAACTCCTGCAGGTACTGCGCAATGCGCTGCTCCAGCTTGGCCTGCAGTTCGGCCCGCTGGACCTCGTCCAGGATGGCCTTGCCGCTGGCCACGGCCTGGAACTTCGTCCCGTCCACGGCCACCCACTCTCCGCGGATCAGACCGGCTTCGGCGCAAAAGCGCACGAACTCGGCCCCGGCTCGGCGTAGCGGCTGCGCGTTGCAGCGACGGAACTCGGCAATGGTCTTGTGGTCGGGCGTGAGCCGGTGCAGCAGCCACATCAGTTCGATGTTGCGCTGGCACTCCCGCTCCAGACGCCTCGATGAGCGCAACCGATTGAGGTAGCCGTACAGGTACAACATCAGCAGGTCCGCCGGGTCGTACGGCGGGCGGCCTGTGGCCTTGCTGTGGGCTCGAGCAAAACCCAGCGCCTTCAGGTCCAGCCGCGCCACGAACGCCGCGATCACCCGGCACACATGCTCCGGTCCGATCAACTCGTCCAGCGACACCGGAAACAGGCTGCCCTGGTCTCGACTCTGTCCTTGCACGTAGCCCATAAGAACAATGCCCTGCAACTTGCGTTGCAGGGCATTGTCTTCAGGCCTTCAGCTTAGCGTCAGAGTATTGACACGGACTGCTAGCGCCGGGCTTTTTTTCGTCCCGACACTTGAGATGCATCAAGATGGCCCGACCCTGCCGGTGCTGGAATCGCCCCGGACAGACCCAGATCGGGAGACATGATGAAGCTGACCTTCCTCGGCGCGGCCGACGCCGTCACCGGCTCACGCCATCTGCTGGACATCGGCGAGCAGCGCCTGCTGCTCGATTGCGGCCTGTTCCAGGGCTACAAGACCTTGCGCGAGCGCAACTGGGCGGGCTTCGGCGTCGCGCCGCACAGCGTCGACGCGGTGCTGCTCTCGCATGCCCATCTGGACCACAGCGGCTATATACCGGCCCTGGTGCGCCAGGGCTTCAAGGGCCAGATCTTCTCGACCGGCGCGACCCGCGATCTCTGCGAGGTGCTGCTGCTGGACAGCGCCAAGCTGCAGGAAGAGGACGCGCGCCGCGCCAACCGCTTCCACACCTCGCGCCACGAGACCGCGCTGCCGCTCTACACCGCCGCCAACACCAAGAAGGCGCTGGCCCATTTCGTCGGCCTGCCGCGCGACGGCCGGTTGCGCCTGGGCGCCGCCGAGATCCGCTTCACGCCGGTGGGCCATCTGCTGGGCGCCTCGGCCATCAGCGTCACGGCCGCCGGTCAGACCCTGGTGTTCTCCGGCGATCTGGGGCGCAGCAACGATCTGCTGATGCCGCCGCCGCAGACCGTCGAGCACGCCGACGTGCTGCTGGTCGAGTCGACCTATGGCAACCGCGTCCACCCGCCCGAGGATGTGCAGGCCCGGCTGGCGCAGATCATCCGCAGCACGCTCAAGCGTGGCGGCAGCGTGCTGCTGCCCAGCTTCGCGGTCGGTCGCGCGCAGGCCCTGCTGCTGGTGCTGCAGCGCCTGCGCGCGGCCGGCGAGCTGCCCCATGACATCCCCATCCTGCTGGACAGCCCGATGGCCACGCTGGCGACCGACATCATCGTCAAGCACGCCAAGCTGCTGCGTATCGGCCTGCGCGAGGCGGCGCGGCTGTGCGAGGGCGTGAGCCTGATCGCCAAGCCGGCCGACTCGCTGAAGGCCGCCACCCGCGCCATCACACGGCCGGCCATCATCATCTCGGCCAGCGGCATGGCCACCGGCGGGCGGGTGCTGAACTACATCGAGACCCTGGCACCGGGCGCACGCCACCACATCGTGTTCCCCGGCTTCCAGGTCGGCGGCAGCCGTGGCGCCAAGATGGTGGGCGGCGCGCGCGAGATCAAGCTGCACGGCGCCTTCGTGCCGGTCAATGCCGAGGTCAGCCATCTGGAGGGCTTCTCCGGCCATGCCGATGCCGAGGGGCTGATGGCCTGGCTGGGCGGTTTCAAGACGCCACCGCGCCAGACCTTTGTCGTGCACGGCGAACCCGAGGCCAGCGACGCCTTGCGAAGCCGCATCCAGGACGAACTGGGCTGGCGCGTGCGCGTGCCCCAGCACGGGGAGACAGTCACGCTCTGAGCCGGCGCTGGGGCATACTCGCGGCCCGCGCATGAAGACTCAGCCCATCCTCCCCGCCCGCGTCGATTTCAGCGATGCCGCCGCCCCGGCCGCCCCCGAGTTCGGCGATATCTATCACGCCCGCGCCGGCGCCTTCGGCCAGGCCCGCCATGTCTTTCTGGGCGGCAACGGGCTGCCGCAGCGCTGGGCCGGCCAGGCGCGCTTCGTGATCCTGGAAACCGGCTTCGGCCTGGGCAACAACTTCCTGGCCAGCTGGGCGGCCTGGCGGGATGATCCGGCGCGCTGCGAGCGGCTGTTCTTCATCAGCATCGAAAGACATCCGCTGCGCCGCGAAGACATGGCGCGCGCCCATGCCACCAGCCCCGAGCCGGCCTTGGCCGCCGAGCTGCTGGCCGCCTGGCCGCCGCTGACCCCCAACCTGCACAACCTGAGCTTCGACGGCGGCCGGGTGCAGCTGCTGCTGGCGCTGGGCGATGTGCGCGACTGGCTCAAGACCCTGGTGGCCGAGGTCGATGCCATCTATCTGGACGGCTTCGCGCCGGCGCGCAATCCGGCGATGTGGGACGGCTACACGCTGAAGCTGCTGGCCCGTCTGGCCAAGCCCGGTGCCAGCGCCAGCACCTGGAGCACGGCGCCGGCGGTGATCGAGGGGCTGTCGGCCGCCGGCTTTGCGGTCGAGAAGCGACCCGGCTTTGCGAAAAAAGGCCGCATGAGCGTGGCCCGCTTCGCGCCGCGCCACCTGCTGCAGCGCCCGGCCGCGCGGCAGGCGCTGGCACCGGCGGCGCGCGAGGTGCTGGTGATAGGCGCCGGACTGGCCGGGGCCGCCTGCGCCTGGGCGCTGCGGCGCGAGGGCCTGGGCTGCACGGTGCTGGACAGCCATGCGGCCGTGGCCCAGGGCAGCTCGGGCAATCCGGGCGGCCTGTTCCATGGCACTTTGAACCCCGACGACGGCCTGCACGCCCGCTTCAACCGCGCTGCTGCGCTGGCCACCGGGCGCGCGCTGGCCGAGCTGCCCGCCCTGCCCTGGCTGCAGCGCGGCCTGCTGCGCCTGGAGGCCGAGCGCGACATCGCTCGCATGCGCACCCAGATCGCCCGCCTGGGCCTGCCCGAGGACTATGTGCAGGCGCTCGATGCCGAGGCGGCCCAGGCGCTGGCCGGCCTCGCCCATGGCCGGCCGGCCTGGTTCTACCCCGGCGGCGGTGCGCTGCCGCCGGCCGACTATGTGCGGGCCCTGCTCGGCGACACCCCGCTGAGGCTGGGCCGGCGTGTCGCCAGCCTGAACCCGGGCGGGGCCGGCTGGCGGGCGCTGGACGAGGACGGCGCCCTCTTGGCCGAGGCGCCGGCCGTGGTGCTGGCCGGCGGTCACCAGAGCCAGCGCTTGCTGCAAGACCTGGCCCCCGATCTGGCACTGCCCCTGACACGCCAGCGCGGCCAGATCAGCCATCTGGCACAGGCCACGCCACTGCCGGCCCTGCCGCTGGCCGGCGCCGGCTATGCGCTGGCCGACGGTGCCGGCGGGCTGTGGTGCGGCGCCACCAGCCAGGACGAGGACATGGCCCCGGCGCTACGCCCGGCCGACCAGCGCCGCAATCTCGAGCAATGGGCCGAGCTGGCCCGCCTGCCCGAGGTGCCCGAAGCAGCGCTGAGCGGCCGTGTCGGCTGGCGGCTGCTGGCCCCCGATCGCCTGCCGCTGGTGGGCGGGCTGCCGCTGGGCCCGCAGGGCCGCGAGGATCAGCCCCGCCTGCTGCCACGCCTGCCCGGCCTGCTGCTGTGCAGCGCGCTGGGTTCGCGCGGCATCAGCTGGGCGGCGCTGTGCGGCCAGGTCGCGGCCGCACAGCTGACGGGCGCGCCGCTGCCGCTGGAGGCCGATTTGCTGGACGCCATCGATCCGGCACGCTTTCGGGTGCGCGAGTCACGGCGGCCGACCCGCTCGTAAATCGCCCCGCCAAGCCAGAGCGCCCTCAGCTTTGCGCAACAAGCGCCGATAACCAGGGGCGAAACGCGGCCACCGCCCGCGCACCCAGCCTATTCGGGAGACCTCTATGCTTAGCAGCCTGTTTGCCGGCCGTTCCATCGGCCAGCGCCTGACCGTGGTTCTGAGTCTGGTGCTGATGATTGCCTTTGCCGGCTCCGGCCTGGGCTTCTGGGCACTCAGCCGGGTCGCGGCCGAAACCAGCGATATGTACGAGAACTCCCTGGTCAGCGAACGCCTGGCCTCCGACTGGTACCGCAACATCACCAATGGCGTGAACCGTACCAGCGCGATCGCGATCAGCGCCGACCCGAGCCTGGCCGAGTTCTTCGCCGCCTCGGCCGCCGAGTCGACCAAGCAATCGACCGAGCTGCAGAAGGCCCTGGACAAGCAGATGAGCTCGCCCGCCGAGCGCAAGCTGTTCGAGCAGCTCTCCGAGGCCCGCAAAGGCTATCTGAGCAGCCGCGACGCCGTCAGTGCCGCCAAGAAGGCCGGCGACGCCGACAAGGCCAAGCAGATCTTCGACAGCCAGTTCCAGCCGGCCGCCGCCAAGTTCCAGGACGCGATCAAGGAGATCGTGCAGGAAGAACGTGCGCAGCTGGACGCCGCCGCCAAGCGGGTGGACGCCGCCAACAGCACGGCCCGCACCGGCCTGGTGGTGTTCGCGCTGTGCGCGCTGGCGGTCGGCGCGGCGCTGGCCGTCTGGCTGACCCGCTCGATCACCGGTCCCTTGCGCGAGGCCGCCACGGTGGCCGATGCGATTGCGAACTTTGACCTGACCCGCCCGATCACGCCGCGCAGCAATGACGAGACGGGCCAGCTGCTGCGCTCGCTGAAGACCATGCAGGAGGCCTTGCTGAAGCTGATCGGCGAGGTGCGCGGCTCGACCGACAGCATCTCGACCGCCAGCTCCGAGATCGCTGCGGGTAATCTGGACCTGTCGGCCCGTACCGAGCAGACCGCGTCCAACCTGCAGCAGGCCGCCGCCTCGATGATGCAGCTGACCGGCACGGTGCGGCAGACGGCCGAGTCGGCCACCACCGCCAACCAGCTGGCCCACTCGGCCGCAGAGGTGGCGCAGCGCGGCGGCACGGTGGTGGCTCAGGTGGTGTCGACGATGGACGAGATCAACAACAGCTCGCGCCGCATCAGCGACATCATCGGCACGATAGACGGCATCGCCTTCCAGACCAATATCCTGGCGCTGAATGCGGCGGTGGAAGCGGCCCGCGCCGGCGAGCAGGGCCGCGGCTTCGCGGTGGTCGCTTCCGAGGTGCGCTCGCTGGCCCAGCGCAGCGCCACGGCGGCCAAGGAGATCAAGACCCTGATCAGCGCCAGCGCCGAGCGGGTCGAGTCGGGCAGCAAGCTGGTGCGCGATGCCGGCACGACGATGGGCGACATCGTCTCCAGCGTGCAGCGGGTGTCCGACATCATCGGCGAGATCAGCGCCGCCTCGCGAGAGCAAAGCGACGGCATCAACCAGATCAATGCCGCCGTGACCCAGCTCGACCAGATGACGCAGCAAAACGCCGCCCTGGTCGAGGAAGCCGCCTCGGCGGCCGAAAGCCTGAAGGATCAGTCCGGCCGGCTGTCGACCGCGATCGGCGTGTTCAGGCTGTGAAGTCCAGCGTCCGGACGCCCTCGGCCGTGCCCAGCAGGCAGACGCTGGCACGGTTGCGGGCGAACACGCCGACCGTGACGACACCGGGCCACTGACTGACCTCGGCCTCGAAGGCCGCCGGCTCACGGATCTGCAGGCCGCGCACATCGAGGATGTGGCAGCCGTTGTCGGTGACGCAGCCGGCACGCAGCGTGGCCTGGCCGCCCATCGCGGCGAAGCGGCGCGCGATCTGGGCCGCCGCCATCGGGATCACCTCGACCGGCAGCGGGAAGCCGCCCAGCACCGGCACCAGCTTGCTTTCGTCGGCAATGCAGACAAAGCGCTCGGCCAGGTCGGCGACGATCTTCTCGCGCGTCAGCGCGGCACCGCCGCCCTTGATCATGTTCCCGGCCTGATCGATCTCGTCGGCGCCGTCGATATAGACCGGCAGGCTCGTCACCTCGGCCGCCTCCAGGATCTGGATGCCCAGCCCGCGCATGCGCTCGGTGCTGCGCTGCGAGCTGGACACCGCACCGGCGATGGCCATGCCGCTGGCGGCCAGCGCATCGATGAACTTGTCCACCGTCGAGCCGGTGCCGACACCGACGATGCTGCCGGGCGTCACATAGTTCAGGGCCGCCTGGCCCACCAGGGTTTTGAGTTCGTCTTGAGTCATCGCAAAGCACCGCAGCTGTCGAAAACCCGATTATCTCAAGCGGGGTAGAAGCGCCCGTGAAAACCGTAGGGCAGCCATTGAGGCAGCCAGACCCGCGCCAGCGGCCCGGCGGCGAGCGCCTGGGCGTCGAAGATGCTAGCAAAGCTCTGCCGTCGCCCTGTGTCATAGCCCATGCCCAGCAGCCAGCCCTCGCCTTCCTGGCTGCTGCCCGGCTTGGGCACCAGCACATGCTCCTCGATCACGGTCTCGGGCCCAAAGACGAAGCGCTCGCGCCGGCCGCTGTCCAGGTCCAGGCCCATCAAGCCATTGAAGCCCCAGCGCGGGCCCAGATCCACCGCTGTCGGGTACCAGATCTTGCGATAGCGCTGCGCCACCACGCGCGGATCGACCACCGGGAACTCCACCGCCTCGTCGCGCGACTGCAGCTCGATTCGCCCGCCGCCGGCCAGCGTGATGCGCATGAAGCGCGGCGTCGAATGCCGCGGCGGTGGGCGCCGCCCGCGCATCTGCTGCTCCATATCGGCATTGATCTCGGGCAGCGGCGCGCCCTGCACATAGTCGAGATGGATCTCGCCGTCGGCGTCCCAGGCATTGCCGAAGTGGAAGACAAAAGCAGCCGGCATCTCCAGCACCCGCCGCTGGCTCAGATCGGCCTTGGCGATGACCAGCACCCGCGTGGGCTGATCGCGCTGCCAGCGCATCGCGTCCAGCATGCTGCCGCCCGAGCGCAGGGCCGGCAGATCCAGCTGCACCGGCGGCAGCAGAAAGACCAGATAGCGCTGCGAGACCGCGAAGTCATGCACCATCGCCGAGGCCGGCATCGCGAACACCGCGCTCTTGAGCAGGGCACCGGCCGGCGAGAGCTGGTAGATCATCATGCGGCCGTGGGCAGTGCCGAAGTTCCAGCTCGTGCCGTCCGCTTCCTGCTTGGGATGGGCCGAGAACGGCAGGCCGGCCAGCTCGGGAGACCAGACGCGCGGCCCCTTGGTTTCCAGGCTTGCCGGGTCGAGCTCGTAGGCGCTGCCGCCCTCCCACAGCGCATAGAGCCGGCCCGCTTGACGCAGCACGCTGGTATTGGCCACATTCATGCTGTCAGGCCCGTGTATCGGCATGCGCGGCGGGATGGCCGTGCCCAGGGCCGGCACCAGAAAGCGCTGCTCGCGCGCCTCGGCCTTGAACTTGGTGGTCTGCACAAAGCGCGCGCTGTGGCTGACCCGGCCGTCCTCGAAGCGCCAGGCCTGCACCAGGCCATCGCCGTCGAACCAGTGGCGGTAGCGCTCGCCGCCGCGCGCCATCAGGCCCGGGCCATTGCGGTAGTAGACGCCGCGCAGGCCGGCCGGAATCTGGCCCTCGATCCGCAGCGCGCCGGCCTGCGGCACCTCATCGGACAAGCCCGAAAAGGGGCGCAACTCGGGCGCCGCGCTGGCATCGAAGTCTGCAGGCAGGCCCAGGGCCAGGGCTTCCTGGGCGGCGCTGCCCAGCAGGGTCGCCAGGCCGGCGCCGAGAAATTCACGTCTTTGCATGATCGGTCTCCCGGCTCAGTTCAGCTTGATCGTCAGGCGAGCACCCTCGCCCTTCAGCTCGAAGGCGGCCTGCTCGAAGCGCGGCGGGCCGAACTGGCCGACCGCGTTATTGGAGAAGGCGGTCGGCTCCTGCGGCATGCCCATCGCGTTCATGTCCAGGCGGCCGTTGCCGTTCAGGTCATGGATGATGCTGACGCCCACCAGGCCTTCGGGCACGTTCTTCAACAGGACGCGCAGCGCCCCGCCCTGCTGGGCCGAGGCGTCCTGCCGGCTGGCGGCGATCGGCTGGCGCAGCCAGCCTTCGGCGCCGAACACGGCCACCAGCAGCTGGCCGCTGCCGGCACTCAGGCCCTGCACATCAAGGTCCAGCTCGGCCGCCCGGCTGCACAGGCTGAAAAGGCTGAACAGGGCCAGCAGGGGAATCAGAAGGGTGTTTTTCATGCGCGTCCTCGGGGTTCGATTGGGGATGAGCGAACTCTAGGGACGGGACTGCATGGCGCCCAGCAGCAAGCGACAAGGCGCCGTGGCCGGTCGCGAAACGACCGGCCACGGCGCCAGCTGCGCAATGAAACGGGCTCAGCCGCGGCGTTGACGCACGGCCGCCGCCAGCTCGCGCAGCAGCGGTTCTGTCTGGCTCCAGCCCAGGCAGGCATCGGTGATCGAGACGCCGGGCTTCAGGTCGGCCTTGGTCTGGCCCGGGGCCAGGTCTTGCCGACCCGGCTGCAGATGGCTCTCGACCATCACGCCGGTAATGCGCTTGTCGCCCCCGGCCATCTGGGCGGCCACATCGCGGCCAACCTCGATCTGGCGCTCATACTTCTTGCTGCTATTGGCATGCGAGAAGTCGATCATCACCTGCTCGCGCAGGCCCGAGCCCTTCAGCGCCTCGCAGGCGGCCTGCACGCTGGCGGCGTCGTAATTCGGCGCCTTGCCGCCGCGCAGGATGATGTGGCAGTCCTCATTGCCGCGGGTCTCGAAGATCGCGGCCGCGCCCATCTTGGTCATGCCCATGAAGGCATGGCTGGCGCTGGCCGCCAGCACCGCGTCGGAAGCGACCTTGATGCCCCCGTCGGTGCCGTTCTTGAAGCCGACAGGGCAGGACAGGCCCGAGGCCAGTTGCCGGTGGCTCTGGCTTTCGGTCGTGCGCGCGCCGATCGCGCCCCAGGCGATCAGGTCGGAGATGTACTGCGGCGACAGCAGGTCCAGGAACTCGGTGCCGGCCGGCAGGCCCAGCGCCGTGACGTCCAGCAGCAGCTGGCGCGCCAGGCGCAGGCCTTCGTTCATATGGAATGTGCCGTCCAGGCGCGGGTCGTTGATATAGCCCTTCCAGCCCACCGTGGTGCGCGGCTTCTCGAAATAGACCCGCATCACGATCAGCAGGTCCTGCTGCAACTCGTCGCGGGTCTTCTTCAGCAGGCGGGCATAGTCCATCGCCTGGTCGTGGTCGTGGATCGAGCAGGGGCCGACGACCACCAGCAGGCGGTCATCGCGGCCATGCAGCACATCGCCGATCTCCTGGCGGGCCCGCTCGACCAGCTCCAGCGAGGCGTCGGGCAGAGGCAACTCGTCCAGCAGCAGGGCCGGCGAGATCAGCGGGCGCACGGCGCCGATGCGGGTGTCGTCGGTGCGGGTGGTATCGCGGGTCGCATCACGCGAACCGACTTCACGGTCATGTTGGGGGTCATCGAGCGGCTTCATCGCAGTCTCCTTCTGGGCCCGGATTATCGGTGGGCCGATGCGACAATCCGGCCATGTCATTGATGCCTTATGCCCTTACCCGCCCATTTCTGTTCGGCCTGGATCCCGAACATGCCCACGAACTGACCTTGGGCTCCATCGCCCGGCTGCAAAACACCCCGGCCCAATGCCTGTGGGCGCAGCGCCGCATCAGCGATCCGGTCACAGTGGCAGGTCTGAATTTCCCCAATCGCATCGGTCTGGCCGCCGGCCTCGACAAGAACGGCCGCTGCATCGACGGCCTGGGCGCGATGGGCTTCGGCTTCATCGAGGTCGGCACGGTGACGCCCAAGGGCCAGCCGGGCAATGACAAGCCGCGCATGTTCCGCCTGCCCGAGGCCGAGGCCTTGATCAACCGTCTGGGCTTCAATAACGAGGGTCTGGACAGCTTTATCGCCAATGTGCAGCGCGCCCACAGCTTCCGCGCGGCCGGCGGCCTGGTCGGCCTGAACATCGGCAAGAACGCCGCGACGCCAATCGAGCAGGCGGCCGACGACTATCTGCTGGGCCTGGAGGGCGTGTTCCCCCATGCCGACTACATCACGGTCAATATCTCCAGCCCCAATACCAAGAACCTGCGTGCGCTGCAGAGCGACGAGGCGCTGGACGCGCTGCTCTCCCGGCTGCAACAGCGCAAGCTGCAGCTGGAGCAAAGCAGCGGCCGGCGCGTGCCGATGTTTGTCAAGATCGCGCCGGACCTGGAAGAGGACCAGGTCGCGGTGATCGCCCAGACCTTGAAGGTCAACGGCATCGACGGCGTGATCGCCACCAACACGACGATTGCGCGCGACGCGGTCAAGGGGATGCAGCATGCCGAACAGATGGGCGGCCTGTCGGGTCGGCCGGTGTTCGAGGCCAGCAACCGGGTGATACGCCTGCTGCGCGCGGCGCTGGGTTCGGGCTATCCCATCATCGGCGTCGGCGGCGTGCTCAGCGGCGCCGATGCGCGCGCCAAGCTGCAGGCCGGGGCCGATCTGGTGCAGCTCTACACGGGCCTGATCTACAAGGGCCCGGCCCTGGTGACGGACTGCGCCCGGGCCTGCGCGCTCTGAGCTCTTGCTGACTCAGACGTAAAAAAAAGCGGACCGAGGTCCGCTTTTTCATTTGAGCCGCAGGGCTCAGCTCGTCTTGCGACGGCGTGCAACAAAACCGACCACACCGAGGCCGGCCAGCATCAGTGCATAGGTCTCGGGCTCGGGCACCGGCACGGCAGCGGCGGCCGAGTTGATCGAGTAAGCACCGGCCGTGGTGGCCAGAGCGAACACAGCGTAGTAATAGTTACCAGCGCTCAGGGTCACTTCATTGACGGTTGGGGCGCCACCAAAGGTCCAGGCAGCAACGCCGGCATCGTCAGCAGTACCGACCAGACCGTCACCACCCAGGCTGAACAGGCTGTACGTCGCAGGAGCGAACGTGCCGAACGAGCTGACGCTGCTGGCCACCGTGGACGTCTCTGCCAGAGAGAAGCTGAAGGTGTCATACACCAAGCCACCGGCAGTTCCAGCCAAAGCGCTTTCCAGCAAGGCATGCGAGCCCCAATCAAAAGACGCGGCTTGAGCACCAACACCACTCAAGGCCAGAGCCGCCGCAGCGACTAGAGGTTTCAACTTCATAAACAAACTCCCAGGTTGAACAAACGAGTACGAAGAACTCATGACTTATTGTGCACTGCAGCGCAACTCCTGTTCCACCCCCTGAGTCCCTTGTGTTAGGGGCTAAGCCCTTGTTTCTTGTACCTTTTTGTAAGTACCGCCCTGATTCGGAGTGCCCGTGTAAGCCAAGGTTGCCGGACTAAAAAACTTCGGCTTGCACCATTTCCGTACCGCCTGCCCTTCAAACGGGCAGAACGCGCGCCACTTTCTGCAAACCTTCGACCGCCTTGCCCTTTCGAGCCCTCTTGCCGGAATACTGAGCAAGATTTGTGCCTTTGAGCAGCTCTTCCTTGGGCTTGCCACCGCGCCCGCTGCCCAGCACCTGCAGAGCCTGAGTGAAGGCCGCCACGCTCAGCAGCGCATCCTTGGGCTCCAAGTCGATCAGGGTCAGACCGCGCCCGCCCTTGGGCTGGTGTTTCAACTCGTCCAGCGCATAGGTCAGCAGACGGCCGTTCAGCGACAGGCAGGCCAGCTGCACACCCAACACCTCGCCGGCCGGCAAGGCGGCCGGCGGCAGCGGCTTCTCCTCACCTTCCAGGCTCAGGAAGGTCTTGCCGGCCTTTTGCCGGCCGATCAGATCGCCCACCTGGGCGATCAGGCCAAAGCCACCGGTGCCGGCCAGCACCAGGCGCTGCTGGGTGTTGGCGGCATAGTAGTGGGCGATCTGCGTGCCGCTCTCCAGTTCGATCAGGGTCGTGATCGGTTGGCCATCGCCACGCCCGCCGGGCAGCACCGCCACCGGCACCGAGTAGACCCGGCCATTGCTGCCGAACACGATCAGCGGATCGACGCTGCGGCAGGCGAAGGTGCCGTACAAAGTGTCGCCGGACTTGAAGGCCAGCGCTGCCGCATCGACCTCATGGCCCTTCAGCGCACGCACCCAGCCCTTCATGCTGACCACCACGGTGACCGGCTCGTCCACCACCTTGATCTCGGCCACCGCGCGCTTCTCCTCCTGGATCAGCGTGCGGCGCTCGTCGCCATACTGCTTGGCGTCGGCCTCGATCTCCTTGATCACGGTGCGCTTGAGCACGCCGGGATTGGCCAGGATGTCGTCCAGCTTGGCCTGTTCCTCGCGCAGGCTCTTGAGCTCCTGCTCGATCTTGATCGCCTCCAGCCGCGCCAGCTGGCGCAGGCGGATCTCCAGGATGTCCTCGGCCTGGCGGTCGGAGAGGCGGAAACGCTCGATCAGCGCCGGCTTGGGCTCATCGGCATTGCGGATGATGCGTATCACCTCGTCGATGTTCAGCAGCACCAGCTGCCGGCCTTCCAGCACATGGATGCGGTCCAGCACCTTGGCAAGGCGGTGCTGGGTGCGGCGCTGCACCGTGACCTGGCGGTAGCCCAGCCATTCGACGATGATCTGGCGCAGGCTTTTCTGCGTCGGCCGGCCATCGGCGCCAATCATCGTCAGATTGATCGAGGCCGAGGTCTCCAGGCTGGTGTGGGCCAGCAGGGTCGTGATCAGCTCCTGCTGCTCGACCGTGCGGCTCTTGGGCTCGAACACCAGGCGCACCGCCGCGTCCTTGCTGGACTCGTCGCGGACGCAGTCCAGCACCGCCAGCACACTGGCCTTGAGCTGCAGCTGCTCCTGGCTCAGGGCCTTCTTGCCGGCCTTGACCTTTGGGTTGGTCAGCTCCTCGATCTCCTCCAGCACCTTTTGCGAGCTGGTGCCATGCGGCAGCTCGGTGACCACCAGCTGCCACTGGCCGCGCGCCAGGTCCTCGATCTTCCAGCGCGCACGCAGCTTCAGGCTGCCACGACCGCTCAGATAAGCCGAGCGGATGTCCTCGGCCGCGCTGATCAGCTGGCCGCCGCCCGGATAGTCGGGGCCGGGCAGCAGGCCGAAGAACTCGTCATCGCTCAGCTTGTCGTTCTTCAGCAGGGCCACCGCAGCCGCGGCCACCTCGCGCAGATTGTGGCTGGGCACCTCGGTGGCCAGGCCGACGGCAATGCCGGAGGCACCGTTGAGCAGCACAAAAGGCAGGCGCGCCGGCAGCTGGGTCGGCTCCTGGGTCGAGCCGTCGTAATTGGGCGCGAAGTCGACCGTGCCCTCGTCGATCTCGTCGAGCAGCAGCCGTGAAATGGGCGCGAGACGGGCTTCCGTGTAGCGCATCGCCGCCGCGCCATCGCCGTCGCGGCTGCCGAAATTACCCTGACCATCGATCAGCGGATAGCGCTGGCTGAAGTCCTGGGCCATGCGCACCAGCGCGTCATAGACCGACTGGTCGCCATGGGGGTGGAATCGGCCCAGCACATCGCCGACCACGCGCGCGCCCTTCACAGGCTTGGCGCCGGTCGTGCCGCTGAAGGACAGACCCATGCGGTCCATCGAGTACAGGATGCGGCGCTGCACCGGCTTCTGGCCATCGCAGACATCGGGCAGGGCCCGGCCCTTGACGACCGACAGTGCGTACTCGAGATAGGCCTGCTGGGCATAGTGCGCCAGGGTCAGCGCCTCGTTGCCATCCTCGGCGGGCGGGGTGAAATCAATCGTGGTCTGGGTCATTTTGGACTGCTGTGAATTCGGAGGTGCTGGGCCTGGGCCGGCAGGCTGCGTTGCAGCAGGGCCCAGTAGAGCTCCAGCACCAGATGGACATGGGCCTGGGTCTCGGCGAACGGCGGCATGCCGTCGCCATGGCGGCGCACCGCGCCCTCGCCGGCATTCCATGCCGCCAGGGCCACATCGATGCGGCCGAAGCGTTGGATCAGACCGGCCAGCTTGCGCGCGCCGGTCAGCACATTGGTACGGGGATCGAGCAGGCGCTGGGTCTGCTCGGCCGGGGCGACGATCTGCATCAGGCCGACCGCGCCGCGCGGCGAGACCGCGTCATGCCGGTAGCCGGACTCGACCGCGATCACCGCCTTCAAGAGTTCCATATCGACGCCGTGACGCGCCGCAGCCTCGCGCAAAAAGGGCTGCACCGCCTTGACCTCGGGCGCGAACTCCAGCCAGGTCAAGAGGCCCTGGCTGCCGTCGAGCTTGCCGGGCACGCGGCGATCCGGCTCGGCGGCGCCGAGCACCAGGCCATAGTTGCTGTTGAGCGGGCGGCTGGCCAGATGGGCAACGCCGGCGCCATCGACATAGCCCCACAGCTCGGCCTGCGCGAGGCCGCTGAGCAAGAGCAGGCACACAACAGCGAGGCGTCTCACGCGCCCTCCTCGCCCAGCGCGATGCGGGCCTGGTACTCGCGGTCCAGCATGGACATCACGATCAGGCTGTCATAGCCATCGGCCCCAACGCTGACGCGCACGCTTTCGCGCAAACGCCCTTCCTCGACAAAGCCCTCGCTCTGGTAGAGCGCATAGGCGCGGGTGTTCAGCGCCTTCACATCGAGCCAGAAGCGATGCGCCTGCAGCTGACTGAAGGCCAGCTTCTTCAGCTGGCGCACGCAGGCCCGGCCTAGGCCCAGGCCCTTGGGGCCCAGCACGATGCGCTTGAGCTCAACTGAGCGGTGCGGGTTGCGGCAGCCCTGCAGGATCACGAAACCGGCGCGCTCGTTGGAATCACCGAATTCGACGATGAAATGGCGCGAGTCCGGGAAGCGGATCGCGCCCTCATGCTGGGTGCGCTCCCAGGGCGTGATGAAGGGCAGATTGGCGGCGTCCTGCTCGACCGTGACGACATAGTCCAGATCGGACAACATGGTCGGGCGCAGGCTGACGCGGGGCACGCTCATCCCTGACCGCCTTCAAACCCTTGCAACACGGCCACCACATTCAGGCCTATCGCCTCGGTCGCGTAGCCACCTTCCTGCAGCAGCAGCGTCGGCCAGCCCTGCGCGGCCAGTATTTGGCCCATGCGCGTGAACTCGGGCCGGTCCAGCTTGAAGTGCGAGATCGGGTCGCCGCCATAGGTGTCCACGCCCAGCGAGACGATCAGCAACTCGGGTGCATAGGCGCGCAGCCGGGCCAGCGCGGCATCGAGCGCGGCAAACCACTCGTCGTTGCTGGCGCCGGCCGGCAGCGGGTAGTTGGCATTGCAGCCCGCGCCGGTGCCGGCGCCGCGCTCGTCGGCATGGCCGAGGAAGAAGGGGTACTCGGTCTGCGGATCGCCATGGATGCTGGCATAGAACACATCGGCGCGCTCGTAGAAGATCGCCTGCGTGCCATTGCCGTGGTGGTAGTCGACATCGAGGATGGCCACGCGCGCCAGGCCGCGATCCAGCGCCGCCTGGGCCGCCACCGCCGCGTTATTGACAAAGCAGTAGCCGCCGAAGAAATCGGCGCCGGCATGGTGGCCGGGCGGGCGGGTCAGCACATAGGCCGCGCGCTCGCCGGCCAGCACCAGGTCCAGGCCGCTCAGGCAGGCCTGCGCGCCCCAGTAGGCGGCCGGCCAGGAACCCGCGGTCAGCGGCGTGCCGCTGTCCATCGAATACAAGCCCATGCGGGCGGCAAAGCTCTTGGGCTCGACATCCGAGCGCAGGCTGCGCACCGGCCAGACCGCGGGGAAAGCATCGCCCTCGCCGCCCAGTGCCAGCCACTCGGCATGCGCGCCCTGCACAAAGCGCAGATAGGCCGGCGCATGCACTCGCTCCAGCGGCGCCAGCCCGTGATCGCTCGGCGCCAGCACCTCGCCCAGCGCCGCGTCCCGCAGCGCCTTCAGCACATAGTCGGCCCGGGCCGGGATCTCGAAGGCCGGCACCAGTTGGCCGCGGAAGAACTCATGCGTGGCCGCATGCAGGCCATGCCTGTCGTTGTAGACCGTCTTCACACATCCACCTCGATCGAGTCGCCGTGGATCTCCATCAGCTCGCGGCGCGAGGCGGCCTCGCCCTTGCCCATCAGCTTGTTGAAGGCTTCCTCGGTCTGGCCCAGGTCCAGCTCGCCGTAGCGCACCGGCGCCAGGCGGCGCGTCTCGGGGTTCAGCGTCGTGTCCCAGAGCTGCTCGGCGCTCATCTCGCCCAGGCCCTTGAAGCGGCTGATGCTCCAGGAGCCCTCGCGCGCGCCTTCCTTGCGCAGCTTGTCCAGGGTCGCGGTCAACTCGCCCTCGTCCAGCGCATAGATCTTGGCGGCCGGCTTCTTGCCACGCGCCGGCGCGTCGACACGGTACAGCGGCGGCCGCGCGATGCAGACATGCCCAGCCTCGACCAGGCGTGGGAAATGGCGGAAGAACAGGGTCAGCAGCAGCACCTGGATGTGCGAGCCGTCGACATCGGCGTCCGACAGGATGCAGACCTTGCCGTAGCGCAGGCCGCTGAGGTCTGCGGCATCGTTCTTGCCATGCGGATCGACGCCCAGCGCCACCGAGATGTCGTGGATCTCGTTATTGGCGAACAGGCGGTCGCGCTCGACCTCCCAGGAATTCAAGACCTTGCCGCGCAGCGGCAGGATGGCCTGGGTCTCTTTGTCGCGGCCCATCTTGGCGCTGCCGCCGGCCGAGTCGCCCTCAACCAGAAAGATCTCGTTGTGCAGGATGTCGCGGCTCTCGCAGTCGGTCAGCTTGCCGGGCAGCACGGCCACGCCCGAGCCCTTGCGCTTCTCGACCTTCTGGCTGGCACGCTGGCGGGTCTGCGCCTGCTTGATGACCAGCTCGGCCAGCTTCTTGCCGTAGTCCACATGCTGGTTCAGCCACAGCTCCAGCGCCGGCTTCACATAGGTGGAGACCAGGCGCAGCGCGTCGCGCGAGTTCAGCCGCTCCTTGGTCTGGCCCTGGAACTGCGGGTCCAGCACCTTGGCCGACAGCACGAAGGAGGCACGCGAGAACACATCGTCGGGCATCAGCTTGACGCCCTTTGGCAGCAAGGAGTGCATCTCGATAAATCCCTTGATCGCGCCGAACAGGCCGTCCTTGAGCCCCGACTCGTGCGTGCCGCCGGCAACCGTCGGGATCAGGTTCACATAGCTTTCCCGCATCACCTGACCCTCCTCGGTGAAGGCCACGCACCAGCCGGCGCCCTCGCCCTCGGCGAAATTCTCGGTCTCGGCCTTGCTCGCGTACTGCTCGCCCTCGAACAGCGGGATCAGCGGGTCGGCGCTGAGCGTCTGCATCAGATAGTCGCGCAGCCCGCCCTTGTAGGCCCAGGTCTGGATCTCGCCGCTCTTCTCATGCTTCAAGGTCACCGTGACGCCGGGCATCAGCACCGCCTTGGAGCGCAGCAGGTGGACAAGCTCGCCCTTGGGCAGATCGGCGGCCTCAAAGTACTTGGCATCGGGCCAGACCCGCACCGTCGTGCCCTGCTTGCGGTCGCCCGAGGCCATTGCGCGCACCGTCACCGGCTCGACCACATCGCCGGCCTCGAAGGCCAGGGTCGCGACCTGCTTGTCGCGCCAGACCGTCACCTCCAGGCGCTTGGCCAGCGCATTGGTGACCGAGACGCCGACCCCGTGCAGGCCGCCCGAGAAGCTGTAGGCACCGCCCGAGCCCTTGTCGAACTTGCCGCCGGCATGCAGGCGGGTGAACACGATCTCGACCACCGGCACCCCTTCCTCGGGGTGCAGGCCGAAGGGGATGCCGCGGCCATCGTCGGCGATGGACACCGAGCCGTCGAGATGCTGGATCAGATCGATGCGCTTGCCGAAACCGGCCAGGGCCTCGTCGGCCGCGTTGTCGATGACTTCCTGGATGCAGTGCAGCGGGTTGTCGGTGCGGGTATACATGCCCGGACGCTGCTTGACGGGCTCCAGGCCCTTGAGCACGCGGATGGAGGCCTCGCCGTAGGAGCCCGGGGAACTGCCAGGGGTGGTGCTTGAATTTGCTTTGGTCGCCATGGGGCGCGATTCTAGGACCCGGCCCGAGCAGGGTCGTCCGGCTTTGGCTACAGTGCGCGGATGAGCACCGCCGCCACCCCACCCAAACTGTCCATGAACCAGGTGCTGCTGTGCGGCGCGCTGATCGTCACGCTGTCCATGGGCATACGCCACGGCTTCGGCCTGTGGCTGCAGCCGATCACGATGGAGCGGGGCTGGACCCGCGAGACCTTTGCCTTCGCCCTGGCGATCCAGAACATCGCCTGGGGCCTGGCCGGGCCGCTGGCCGGCATGCTGGCCGACCGTTTCGGCGCCTTCAAGGTGCTGATCGTTGGCGGTCTCTTGTATGCGCTGGGCCTGGTGCTGATGGCCTTGTCGACCTCGGGCCTGGCCTTCACCGGCAGCGCCGGCCTGCTGATCGGCATGGCGCAGTCGGGCACCACCTATGCAGTCATCTACGGCGTGATCGGCCGCAATGTGGCCCCGGAGAAGCGTTCCTGGGCCATGGGTGTCGCCGCGGCGGCCGGCTCCTTCGGCCAGTTCCTGATGGTGCCGGTGGAGAACTGGCTGATCTCGGGCACCGGCTGGCAGAACGCGCTGTTCATCCTGTCGATCGCCGCGCTGCTGATCGTCCCGCTCGCCTTCGGCCTGCGTGAACCGGCACAGTCGCGTGCGCACAGCGCCCAGCATCAAAGCATCGCCCAGGCGGTGCGCGAGGCCTTCGGCTACCGCAGCTTCCAGCTCTTGATGGCCGGCTATTTCGTCTGCGGCTTCCAGGTGGTCTTCATCGGCGTGCACATGCCCAGCTACCTGAAGGACAACGGCCTGTCACCGCAGGTCGCCACCTATGCGCTGGCCCTGATCGGTCTGTTCAATGTGTTCGGTACCTATGCGGCCGGCAGCCTGGGCCAGCGCATGCCCAAGCGCTATCTGCTGTCGGGCATCTATGCCTTGCGCTCGGTGGCCATCGTCGCCTTCCTGCTCGCGCCGCTAACGCCGAAAAGCGTCTATATCTTCTCGGCCGTGATGGGCGTGCTGTGGCTTTCCACCGTGCCGCCGACCAACTCGGTGGTGATGCAGATCTTCGGCATCCAGCATATGTCGATGCTGGGTGGCTTTGTCTTCCTGAGCCACCAGGTTGGCAGCTTCCTGGGCGTCTGGCTGGGCGGCAAGCTCTATGACAGCAGCGGCAGCTATGACGTGGTCTGGTGGCTGGCCGTCGCGCTGGGTGTCGCTGCAGCCCTGATCAATCTGCCGGTACGCGAGCATGCCATCGTGCGGTCGGCAACGCCCGCAGCGGCCTGATCATGGGCTGGCGCCGCGCGCTCGCCTGGGCCGTGGCCGGCTTGGTGCTGGCTGCGGTGTTCCTGGCCTATCTGCAGCCGGCGCTGATGCAACAGTTGTCCGAGCAGCTCTGGGCCTGCTTCTAGCTTGCCCGCCGCTCGCTGCAGCCACAATCCACACGCCAATGACAGAACAGGGAGTGTGGGGATGAAGGTGGTGGTGATCACGGGTGCCTCGGACGGCATCGGGGCCGAACTGGCCCGGCAATGGGCAGGGCGCGACGAGCAGGGCCTGGCCCTGGTGCTGGCGGCCCGCAGCCAGGACAAGCTGGAGGCCGTGGCCGCTCAGTGCGAGGCCCTCGGGGCCCAGGTGCTGGCGCTACGCTGTGATGTCGAACAGCAAGGCGATTGCCGCACCTTGGTGGAAGCGGCCATCGCGCGCTACGGTCGCATCGACGTGCTGGTCAACAATGCAGGTATCTCGGCCCATGCACTGCTGGCCGAGGTCGTCGACCTGGCCTGGTACGAGCGCCTGATGCGTGTCAATTTCTGGGGCAGCGTCTGGACTACCCATGCCGCCCTACCTCACCTGAAAGCCAGTCGAGGTCGCATCGTCGCCGTATCCAGCTTGGCCGGCCTGCTGGGCATTCCCGGTCGCACCGCCTACAGCGCGAGCAAATTCGCGATGGGCGGCTTCTTCGAGGCGCTGCGCGGCGAAATGGCGGCCGATGGCGTCAGCATCACGGTGGCCTACCCGGGCGTGGTCGATACCCAGATCCGCTATCGCGGCCTCAATGCACGCGGCGAGGCCCTCGGGCGCAGTGCCATGGACGAACGCGGCGCGATGACGGTGCAGACCTGCGCCCGGCTGATACTCGACGGCGCACTGGCGCGCCGGCGCGAGGTCGTGATGACGGCCAAGGGCCGGCTGGGCCGCTGGCTCAAGTTGCTCGCGCCGGGGCTGGTCGATCGCATGGCCATGGCCGCACTGAAGAAAGAGGAGCGTCCGCGATGAGCGAGCCGACCGTCTCGACCTGGCTCCTGCGCTGGCCCCAGGCCTGCCAGCCCGGCCGCACCGCGCTGGACCTGGCCTGCGGCTCGGGCCGCCATGTGCGCCATCTGGCTTCTCTGGGCATGCAGGTCACCGCCGTGGACCGCGATGCCCAGGCCCTGGCCGCGCTGAGCGGCCTGGCCGAAACCCTGGTGGCCGATATCGAAGCCGGCCCCTGGCCGCTGGGCGAGCGCCAGTTTGACCTGGTGCTGGTCACTAATTACCTGTGGCGCCCGCTGCTGCCGCGCATCGCGGCGGCCGTTGCACCGGGCGGCTGGCTGATTTACGAAACCTTTACCCAAGGCCAGCAAAGTGTGGGCCGACCGTCCAATCCGGAGTTTCTGCTGCGACCCGGCGAGTTGCTGCAAGCCTGTGCGGGGCTGCGTGTCGTCGCCTATGAGGACGGCTTTCTGGACGGGGTCAACCCGCGCTATCTGCAGCGCGTTGCTGCGGTTCGCGAAAGCGCCGAGCCGGGGGTTTTCCAGCGCTACCGCCTGGACTGAGCCAAGAGGCCGGCGCGCTTCAGTAGAATCCGCCGATTGCGAGGAATTCCATGACACCGATTGTTGGCAGCATCGTCGCGCTTGTGACGCCGATGCAAGAGGACGGCAGCGTCGACTACGCCGCGCTGCGCAGCTTGATTGACTGGCATATTGCCGAAGGCACGGACTGCATCGGCGTGGTCGGCACGACCGGCGAGTCGCCCACCGTGAGCGTCGAAGAGCATTGCGAGATCATCCGCGTGGCGGTCGAGCATGCGGCCGGGCGCGTGCCCATCATGGCCGGCACCGGTGGCAACTCCACCGCCGAGGCGATCAATCTGAGCCGCTTCGCGAAGCAAGTCGGCGCCGACTGCACGCTGTCGGTCGTGCCCTACTACAACAAGCCCTCGCAAGAAGGCATCTACCAGCACTTCAAGGCCATCGCCGAGGCCGTCGACATCCCGATGATGTTGTACAACGTGCCCGGCCGCACCGTCGCCGATATGGCGCCCGAGACGAGCTTGCGCTGCGCGGCCCTGCCCGGCGTCATTGGCATCAAGGAAGCCACCGGCAATATCGAGCGCGCCGCCTACCTGATCAAGCATGCGCCGGCCGGCTTCTCGATCTACTCGGGCGATGACGGCACGGCCGTGGCCCTGATGCTGCTGGGCGGTCATGGCAATGTCAGCGTCACCGCCAATGTCGCGCCGCGCGCGATGCACGAGCTCTGCAAGGCCGCGCTGGCCGGCAATGTGCGCGAGGCCACCCGCATCCATATGCAGCTGCTGGGCTTGCACAAGCAGCTGTTCTGCGAACCCAGCCCGGCCCCCACCAAATGGGCGCTGGAGCGCCTGGGCCGCTGCAAGTCGGCACTGCGCCTGCCGATCACGCCGCTGACGGCCGCCGGCCAGGCCAGCGTGGCGCAAGCCATGAGCGAAGCAGGCCTGCTCTGACCCGGGGCTTCTTGCTCCAGGTTCTTCCCGTTTATCCAGCTTTCAGTTCGGAGATGTCTAGCGTGACCCGTTCCTTTCCCATTGATGCCAAGGCCACGCGCCTGGCCCGCACAGCACTGAGCACCACGCTGATCGCCTCGCTGGCTGCCTGCAGCTCCTTTGACGGCATGCTGAGCTCCGACAAGGTCGACTACCGCACCGCGGCCCGCCAGACCACCGGCCTGGACGTGCCGCCGGACCTGACCCAGCTGGCCCGCGACAACCGCTCCCAGGTCCAGGGCGGCTCGGTCAGCGCCTCGGCGCTGCAGCAGGGTGGCGGCGCAGCGCGCGCCACCGCAGCCCCCAGCAACCAGGTCGCACTGAAGGCGGCCGGCAATGTCAGCCTGGAGCGCAACGGCGAGGTGCGCTGGCTGCGCAGCACGGCCAATGCCGACCAGCTGTGGCCGCAGCTGCGTGCCTTCTGGCAGGAATCCGGCTTCGAGCTGGTCAAGGACGATGCCGCCGTGGGCCTGCTGGAAACCAACTGGGCCGAAAACCGCGCCAAGCTGCCGCAGGACTTCATCCGCCGCACCATAGGCACGGTACTGGACTCGGTCTACTCGACCGGCGAGCGTGATATGTACCGCACCCGCATCGAGCGCGTGGCCGGCGGCGGCACCGACATCTATATCAGCCATCGCGGCATGCAGGAGGTCTACACCACCAGCCAGCGCGAGCAGACCGCCTGGCAGCCGCGCGCCGCCGACCCATCGCTGGAAGGCGAGATGCTGTCGCGCCTGATGCTCAAGCTGGGCGGCCAGACCGAAGCGGCCAAGGCCGTGGTGGCGGGCGCCGCGGCACCGGTCGCGATCCCCTCGTCCGAGCTGCCGCCCTCGCGCGGCGGTGCGCGCAGCCGGCCGCTGAGCGAAGTGCCCGACACGCTGCAGGTCAACGAAGGCTTCGAGCGCGCCTGGCGCCGGGTCGGCCAGTCGCTGGATCGCCACGGCTTCACCGTCGAGGACCGCGACCGCAGCCAGGGCCTGTTCTTCCTGCGCTATGCCGACCCGACCCAGGCCGGCAAGGAAGAGCCCAACTTCTTCCAGCGCTTGTTCAAGGGCGAGCAGGCGGTGACCGCCAACCGCTACCGCGTCTCGGTCAAGTCCGAGGGCGAGCGCAGCACGGTCAGCGTGCTCAACAACCAGGGCCAGCAGCAGACCGACGAGAACGCCAAGCGCATTCTGAACCTGCTGATGGACGATCTGCGCTGAAGCAGCCTAAGCTCCGACATGGCCGCCGCCTGCTGACGCAGCGGCGGCTTTTTTCTTGTTCGATCTCGGTTCAACCTCCATCACACAGCGGGCTTTTCGATGCGTTTTTGCAGCCTGGGCAGCGGCAGCGCCGGCAACGCCACCCTGATCGAAGCCAGCCAGGGCATCACCAGCACCACCGTGCTGATCGACTGCGGCTTCAGCCTGCGCGAGCTTGGCCGTCGCCTGGCGCGCGCCGGCAGCGCTCCCGAGCAGCTCAGCGCGATCTTCATCACCCATGAACATGGCGACCATGCCGGCTGCGCGCTGAGCCTGGCCCGCCAGTACCAGCTGCCGATCTTCACCAGCCGCGGCACCTGGCGCGCGATCGGCAGCCCGGACTTCGACCCGGCGCTGCTGCACCTGACCCAGGACGGCGAACGGCTGACGATCGGCGACATCGAGCTGCGACCCTTCGCGGTGCCGCATGATGCCAACGAGCCGCTGCAGCTGAGCGCCAGCGACGGCCACCGACGCCTGGGCGTGATCACCGATATCGGCTCGCTGACGCCCTCGGTGGTGCAGCATCTGCAGCACTGCAACGCCCTGCTGCTCGAATGCAATCACGACGAGGCCTTGCTGCGGGCCAGCAGCTATCCGGCAAGCCTGAAGCGCCGCATCCTGGGCAGCCACGGCCATCTCTCGAATGCGTCAGCCGCCGCGCTGCTGAACGAGTGCCTGCATCAGGGGCTGCGGCATGTGGTGGCGGCGCATCTGAGCGAGCGCAATAACTCGCCGGCGCTGGCGGCGGCGGCTCTGGCCGAGATACTGGGCGTGGCACCGGCAGATATTCCGGTGGCCAGCCAGACCCTGGGTATGGATTGGCTGGATTTGAACTGAGACGGATTAGAACGGCGAACCCAAAAGAAAAGCCGCCCGGCTTGCGCCGGGCGGCTTTCAGTGACCGGAAAACCGATTACTTGCTGGCAGCCGAAGCGGCAGCGTCGGCGACAGCCGAGGCAGCGTCAGCAGCGGCGCCGGCGACAGCCGAAGCAGCGTCGACAGCAGCGCTGGCCGCATCAGCGACGGGAGCCGGAGCAGCAGCCGAAGCCGGCTCAGCGGCGACAGGAGCCTCTTCCTTCTTGCCACAAGCGGAGAGAGCAACAGCAGCCAGCAGGGAGGCCAACAGGATCGACTTTTTCATACGTGTCCTCAAAGAATCAATTAGACGAAGAAACAATTACCGGTATTTCTTGAAGCAGCGCCGCACTACCACCCGACAGCGTGCCTCAGTAGAACAAGACGTGGAAACCTCGAACGCTTCCCTCGCCTAGCCCAGCATTGTAGCGTCACTTGGGGAAACTCCTTACAGGCCCAGGGTACTTGCCGAAAAGGATTCGGTCGAACGTTGCCAAACCGCATCAAACCATTCCCTGCACGCCACATCATCCGCAGTTCGCACCGATAGCGCGGCCCGCCATTGCTGAGCATCCAGCAGGCGCAGGCTGAACAGCCCCGGCGCCATCAGCAACCCCACCGGCCGGCCAACGCCGACATCCTCGGCCTGGTATTGCACCGCCTGCACCACATGGTCCCAGGTCCGCCGCCATTGGACAAAACGTGGGTGCAGGCGCTGCACCGCGTCGTACTGGGCCGCCGCGATCCGCAGCCGCCGATGTGGCAGGGCCCATTGCTTCAAGGCCTCCAGCATCGCCGGATCCGACAGCGGCCAGGCCGCGAAATCGGCGTCGAGCCAGAGCAGCTCGCGCCCGCCCTGCTCCGCTGCGTACTGCAGGCCCTCGCGCAAGGCCTGCACAAAATCCTGGCGACCGTTGATGATGCCCTCGGTCAAGCTCACTGCCATGCCCCGCTCCTCTTACAAATCCTGTTGCACCCAGCCGTCCTCGGCCCACTGATCCAGCAGCTCGCGCGCGCCCTCGCTGAGCTTGGCAACCTCGGCACCGGAGAGCCGGCGCAGATCGGCCAGGCGCTGCATCAGCTTGGCGTCGCGGCCACCGGCCCGGTAGGACTCGCCATTGATGAAGACATGGGCATGGTCGTACAACATGCGGCTGCGCCGATCCAGCCGCGCAGCCGCGCCATCGGGCAGGACCGCGCCGGGCTCGAACCAGACCTTGGGCTTGGGCTCGCTGAGCGCCTCGCCCAGCGCCCGCTCCAGCGCCAGCGGCTCGCGCAGCGCGCGCTCGGCGGCATCGCGGGCAAAGGCCAGCAAGGCCTCGGGCACACGGCCCGGCTCGGCGGTGGCCGGCTGCTTGGGGTCGGCATACATGCGGTTGGCCTGCGGCCGGGTCTCATCATCCATCAGGCGCGGCAGCAGCTCGCGCGCCAGCTCGGCGCGCCAGGGCGTGCGAAAGCCCACCGAGCAGGTCATGCACTCGCCCTCGGCCACGCCGTCATGGGCCCAGCCCGGCGGCAGGTAGAGCATGTCGCCCGGCTCCAGCAGGAACTCCTGTTCGGGCTGGAAGTTGGCGATGATCTTCAGCGGCACATCGTCGCGCAGCTGCGCGTCCGGCTGGCGGCCGATGCGCCAGCGGCGCTTGCCCTGGACCTGGATCAAAAACACATCGTAGGAATCGAAATGCGGGCCGACGCCGCCGCCATCGCTGGCGTAGGAGATCATCAGATCATCGAGCCGCGCCTCGGGGATGAAGCGAAAGCGCGCCAGCAAGTCATGCGCGGTCTGCAGATGCAGATCCAGCCCCTGCACCAGCAAGGTCCAGTGCGGCTTGCTGAAGGGTGGCAGCTTCGGGCAAGGGCCCTGGCGCAGGCTCCATTGGCCATCGAAAGCCGTCACCAGGCGGGATTCGACATCCTCGCTGGCAGCCAGCCGGGCCAACTCGGCGCGCGTAGCCGGCGGCGTGATGCCCGGCAGGGCCTGGCGCACCAGCAAGGGCTTCTTCTGCCAGTGGCTGCGCATGAATTGCGCCGGGGACAAACCGCCAAGAAGTGGCGTGGATTGGTCAATATTCATGGGCCTGGATTGTGGCCTGCCCGCGGTATGCGATCATCCCGCCCATGCAAATTTCCGCCCCCTGTGTGGTCTCCCTGAGCTGGAGACTTGAAGATGCCCAAGGCCAGTTGATCGACGAGCTGAGCGAGGCGCTGGAGTTTTTCTACGGCGGCGACGACCTGTTCACCAAGGTCGAGGAAGCGCTGGCTGGCCAGGAGATCGGCTTCGAAGCCAGCCTGGCGCTGGAGCCCGAAGACGCCTTCGGCGAGTACGACTCCGCCCTGGTCTGTTTCGAGAGCCGCGCCGTGCTGCCCGAGAACGTCTCGGAAGGCATGCAGTTCGAAGGCCTGCCCGAAGGTGCGGCCAGCGAAGACATGCCGGCCGACCGTGTCTATACCGTCACCGAGGTCTATCCCGAACATGTGGTGCTTGACGGCAACCACCCCTTGGCGGGCATCGGCCTGCGCATGCATCTGAAGGTGCGCGATGTGCGCGAGGCCAGCGAGGAAGAGATCGAGGCCGGCAGTGTCGGCGAGGCGGTGTTCAGCCTGGTCAGCGGCGCGCCGCCGGACGCCTCCATCCACTGAGGCTCAGGCCTTGCCGGTGGAGCCAAAGCCACCGGCACCGCGTGCGGACTGATCGAAGTCATCGACGCGGCGAAAACCCGCCTGCACCACCGGCACCAGCACCAGCTGCGCAATGCGCTCCATCGGCTCGATCACGAAGGTGCTCTGGCCGCGGTTCCAGCAGCTGACCATCAGCTGCCCTTGGTAGTCGCTGTCGATCAGGCCGACCAGATTGCCGAGCACGATGCCGTGCTTGTGGCCCAGGCCCGAGCGCGGCAGTATCAGCGCGGCCAGGCCGGGGTCGGCGATGTGAATCGCCAGACCGGTCGGGATCAAGGTCGTCTGACCCGGCGCCAAGGTGACGGCCGCATCGAGGCAGGCGCGCAGATCCAGGCCGGCCGAGCCGGGGGTCGCATAGGCAGGCAGTTGCTCGGCCATGCGGGCATCGAGCACTTTCAGGTCAACAGTCGTCGTGGTCATGGCTTGTCGTGCAGGCGCGTCGCGATCTCGCGGATCAGCTCGCGCGCCAGGCTCAGTTTGTCGTTATGAGGGAGTTCGCGCTGGCCTTGGGCATCGACCAGCAGCAGCGCATTGTCGTCGCGGCCGAAGGTCGCCGGCCCGAGATTGCCGACGATCAACGGCACGCCCTTGCGCAGCAGCTTCTCGCGCGCATGCTTGAGCAGGTCGCGGCTCTCGGCCGCGAAGCCCACACAAAAAGGCCTGTCCGCCAGCGCCGCCACGGCGGCCAGGATGTCGGGGTTCTCGGTCAGCTCAAAGCTCGGCGCCGCACTGGCGCTGCTGCCGTCCTTCTTGATCTTGTGCTCGTTGATCTGCGCCGGCCGCCAGTCGGCCACCGCGGCGGTCGCGACGAACACATCGTGCGCCGCCGCGCGCGGCAGTACCGCGTCATACATCTGCAACGCGGTCTGCACATCGACACGCCGCACGCCGCGCGGCGTGGCCAGATGCACAGGCCCGGCCACCAAGGTGACCTCGGCGCCGGCCTCGGCCGCCGCGCGCGCGATCGCAAAACCCATCTTGCCGCTGGAGCGATTGGTAAGGCCGCGCACCGGGTCTATGGGCTCGAAGGTCGGTCCGGCCGTGATCAGGAGCTGCTTGCCGGCCAGCAGCTTGGGCTGGAAGAAGGCGATCAGTTCGTCTCGCAGCTCGGCGGCCTCCAGCATGCGGCCATCGCCGATCTCGCCGCAGGCCTGGTCGCCATTGCCGGGGCCCAGCACGACCGCGCCATCGGCGCGCAGCTGCGCGATATTGCGCTGCGTGGCCGGGTGCGCCCACATCTCGCGGTTCATCGCCGGCGCCACCAGCAGCGGGCAGCGCTCGGCAGGCCGCGCCAGCGCGGTCAGGCTCAGCAAATCGTCGGCCCGGCCCTGCACCAGCTTGGCGATGAAGTCGGCGCTGGCCGGCGCCACCAGCATCACATCGGCGCGCCGCGTCGCGTTGATATGGGCCATATTGTTGGGCTCGCGGGCGTCCCACTGGCTCATCAGCACCGGCTGGTTGGACAGGGCCTGCATGGTCACCGGCGTGATGAAGGCCTCGGCGGCCTCGCTCATCATCACCTGCACGGTGGCGCCGGCCTTGATCAGCAGCCGCACCAGCTCGGCGGACTTGTAGCAGGCGATGCCGCCCGAGAGGCCCAGCAAGACATGCTTGCCGGCGAGTTGTGTGCTTTCAGACATGGCGCGCACTCTAGCAGGCTCTATGCTCGCGCCCATGCCCGTGGACTATCTCGCCGAACTGACCGCCCCGCAGCGCAGCGCGCGTGCCAATCTGCATCTGGGCGCCGGCCTGGCCTTTGTGGCCGGCGCGCTGAATGCTGGCGGCCTTCTGGCGGTGGGCCAATACACCTCGCACATGACCGGCATGGTCTCGGGCGCGGCCGACCATATCGCGCTGGGGCAGATCGGCCTGGCGCTGAGCGCCGTCGTCGCGGTGCTGGCCTTTGTGCTGGGCGCGCTCAGCACCGCCGTGCTGGTCAACTACAGCCGCCGGCGCCGTCCGGTCTGGGCCTATGTGCCGACCCTGGTGCTGGAGGCGGCTTTGCTGCTGGTGTTCGGCCTGATCGGCAGCGAGATGCTGCCGCACCAGATCGAGCGGGTCTCGCTGACCGCGCTGCTGCTGTGTTTTGTGATGGGCTTGCAGAATGCGCTGATCACCAAGATCTCGAATGCCGAGATCCGCACCACCCATGTCACCGGCCTGCTGACCGATCTGGGCATGGAGCTGGGGCGCCTGCTCTACTGGAATCGGAACCCGGTCGGCCCCAGGGTGCAGGCCGATCGCCGGCGCCTGAAGATCCATGCCAGCCTGGTGCTGGCCTTTTTCATCGGCGGCCTGGCCGGTGCGCTGGGCTTCAAGCATGCCGGCTTTATCGCCACCGTGCCCTTGGCCCTGGCTCTGGTCGTGTTGGCTGCAGCCAGCCTGCTGAGGCCGCAGCTGCAGCCTCCGCTGTAGATCAGCGGCGCTTGAACACCAGATCCCAGACGCCGTGGCCCAGCTGGATGCCGCGGTTCTCGAACTTGGTCAACGGCCGGTAGGCCGGCTTCTCGGCATAGCCGGTTCCGGTCGCTGCGGTGTTCTCCAGCCCCGGCTCGGCACTCAGCACCGCCAACATCTGCTGGGCATAGGGCTCCCAGTCGGTGGCCAGATGCAGATAGCCGCCGGGCCTGATGTGCTGGATCAAGGTGGCGACGAACTCGGCCTGGATCAGGCGGCGCTTGTTGTGGCGCTTCTTGTGCCAGGGGTCGGGAAAGAAGATGTGCACGCCGGCCAGCGAGGCCGGTGCAATCATCTGCGCCAGCACCTCGACCGCGTCATGCTGGACGATGCGGATATTGGCAATCTGCTGCTCGTCAATCAGCTTCAGCAAGGCGCCGACCCCGGGCTCATGCACCTCGCAGCCGATGAAATCATGGTCCGGCAGCGTTTGTGCGATCTGGGCCGTGGCCCCGCCCATGCCGAAGCCGATCTCCAGCACCAGCGGCGCCTCGCGGCCGAAGACCTCGGCCGGCTTCAGCAGCTCTGGCTTGAAGGGCAGCACAAAGCGTGGGCCTAGCTCGGCCAGGGCCTTGATCTGGCCCGTGCCCATGCGGCCGGCGCGCGTGACAAAGCTCTTGATCGCGCGGCGCGGCGGGGTGTCGGGAGAATCGGACATGGCGGGGTGAACGGGGAGAAAGAAGGAGCGGGGGCGAAAGTCTAGCCGACCCGCGCCGCGATCAGCGGCAAGGCCTGCCAGGGCGCGCCGGGCTCGGCGAGCTCGCAGGCCGCTTGCAGCGAAGCCACCGCGCGCTCGGCATCGAGTTCGCTGCCCGCATGCACCCAGGCCAGTGGCTCACCGGCCTGCAGCTCGTCGCCCAGCTGGCGCATGCCGGACAGGCCCACGCGCATATCGATCACATCGCCGGCCTGGCGGCGGCCGCCGCCGAGCTCGACGATGATCAGGCCGATCTCGCGGGTGCGCATCGCCGTCAGGCGACCGGCCCGCAAGGCCGGCACCGGGCGCAGCACCGGCGCCTCGGGCAGATAGGCGGCCGGCCGCTCCAGCAGGTCGGCCGGGCCGCCCAGCGCCGCGACCATCGCTGCGAACTTCTCGGCCGCCGCGCCGCTGTCCAGCGCCCGCTGCAGCTTGGCACGCGCCTGGGCCTCGTCGCCGGCCAGGCCACCCAGCAGCAGCATCTCGGCGGCCAGCGCCAGCGTCACCTCGTGCAGGCGTGGCTCGCGTGGCTCGCGTGGCTCGCCCCTCAGATAGGCAATGGTCTCGTGGATCTCCAGCGCATTGCCGACCTCGCTGCCCAGCACCTGGTTCATATCGGTGATCAGCGCCCGGGTCTTCATGCCGGCGCCATTGGCCACCTCGACAATGCTCTGGGCCAGCTGCTGCGCCATCGCCGGCGAGTCGGCAAAAGCGCCATTGCCCCATTTGACGTCCATCGCCAGGCCCTGCAGGCCGGCGGCCAGTTTCTTGGACAGGATGGAGGCGGTGATCAGCGGCACGCTCTCGACCGTCGCGGTGACGTCGCGCGTCGCGTAAAAGCGCTTGTCGGCCGGGGCCAGATCGGCGGTCTGGCCGATGATGGCGCAGCCCAGCGAGCGCACGATGCGGTCGAACTCGGCCGGGGCCGGCGTCGTCGTGTAGCCGGGTATCGCTTCGAGCTTGTCGACCGTGCCGCCGGTATGGCCCAGGCCGCGGCCGGCAATCATGGGTACATAGCCGCCGCAGGCGGCCACCAGCGGCGCCAGCATCAGGCTGACTTTGTCGCCGACGCCGCCGCTGGAGTGCTTGTCCAGCACCGGGCCGGGCATGTCCGGCCAGCTCAGCACCCGGCCCGAGTGCATCATTGCCCGCGTCAGCGCCACGCACTCGTCGCGCCCCATGCCGCGCAGGAACACGGCCATGCCCAGCGCCGCAACCTGGCCCTCGCTCCAGCTGCCATCGACCAGGCCGCGCACAAAAGCCTGAATCTGCGCCTCGGACAGCGCCGCGCCGTCGCGCTTGCTGCGGATGATTTCCTGAGCCAGCATCATCGCTGCCGCTCCTCTCTTGAATGCATCAGTAGGCGCTGGTGGCGGGCGCCGGGGCCTGGCCCGACAGCGTCGCGAGAATGTCGTTGAGCAGGCCGCTGGCACCGAAACGCAGGCGCTGCGGCGTCAGCGCGGCGGTGCCGAGCTTGTCGGCGGCGAGCTGCAGATAGGCCTGGGCCTCGGTCACCGTGCGGATGCCGCCGGAGGCCTTGAAGCCGGCATGCGGCAGGCCGCTGGCCGCGATCTCGCCGAGCATCACGGCGGCCGCCTGCGGCGTGGCCGACAGCGGACTCTTGCCGGTGCTGGTCTTGACGAAATCGGCCCCGGCCATCAGGGCCAGACGGGTCGCCTCGGCAATCAGCTCGGCGGTCCTGAGCTCGCCGCTTTCAATGATGACCTTCAAGGTCAGCGGCCGGCTGGCGTGGCGCACCTCGGCCAGAAACTCGGCGACTTCGGCCGCCTGTCCGGCCATCAGCGCGCGGTAAGGCAGCACCACATCGACCTCATCGCCACCGGCCGCCGCAATCGCCTCGACATCGGCCAGCGCACGCGCCAGATCGAGCGCGCCGTCGGGGAAATTGGCCACCGCCGCCACCTTGATCGTGGCCGGCAGCAACGCCCTCGCCTGCGCGACAAAGCGCGGCCAGACGCAGACTGCGGCCACCGGGCCGAATTCGGTCTGGGCACGGCGGCACAGGGCCTCGATATCGGCGGCGCTGTCGGCTTCGTTGAGGCTGGTCAGATCCAGGCAGGCCAGGGCCTGGCGGGCGGCAGCATGCAGGTCCATGACCATCAGGCCCGCAGCGAGGGCAGCTCGGCCAGGCCGGCGATCACCTGGGCCAGGAACTTCGCCGCGCTGTCGCCCGAAGCCTGGGCCTGCTGCAAGGTCAGCGCATGGGTCAGGGCCTCGGCCGACAGGCCGGCGGCCATATTGGTCATCAGCGCGATGCCCATCACGCGCAGGCCGGCATGGCGGGCCAGGATGGTCTCGGGCACGGTGCTCATGCCCACGGCATCGGCGCCCCAGGCCGCGAACATGCGGATCTCGGCCGGCGTCTCGAACTGCGGCCCCAGGGCCCAGACATAGACGCCCTCGCCCAGCTTCATGTTCTGGGCCTGGGCCACCTTCTTGGCATGGCCGCGCAGCTCGGCGTCATAGGCCGTGCTCATGTCGACAAAGCGCTCGCTGCCCGGCTCGCCGATCAGCGGCGAGCGCTGCGGCGCGTTGATATGGTCGGCGATCAGCATCAGGCTGCCCGGCGGCGTGTGGGCGCGCAGCGAGCCCGAGGCATTGGTCTGCAGCAGCACCTTGACGCCCCAGCGCTTCAAGCTGCGCAGCGCACCGGCCATGCCGGTGCAGTCGCCGCTCTCATAGGTGTGGGCGCGGCCGCGCAGCATCACGACGCGCTGGGCGCCGATCTGGCCGACGACGATCTCGTTGACATGGCCCTCGACCCTGGGCTGCGGAAAGGCCGGCAGCTCGGTATAGGGCAGGTTTTGCGCGCCCTCGACATGGCTGACCGCACCGGCCCAGCCCGAGCCCAGCACCACGGCCACTTCGGGGGCCGGGCCGAACAGGGCTTGCAGCTTGGCGACGGTGGCGGCGATCGCCTGTTCTTGTGTGTTCATTGTTCTTGCCTCCCGGGAGTTCAGGTCTTCAAATGTTCGGGGCCGAAGCTGAAGGGCAGCAGCTGCTCCAGCGTCCACTGCTGGCGGATGCCGCCCGGGTCGGCCGCGATGATCAGCAGATCGGGGCCGCCGAACTCGCGCAGCTTCTGGCGGCAGCCGCCGCAGGGCGTGATGATGTCGGGCCCCGGGCCGCTGACCAGCACCGCCTGGGCCCGGCGCGAGCCGGCCATCAGCATCACGCCCAGGGCTGTGGCCTCGGCACACCAGCCTTGAGGATAGGCGGCGTTCTCCATATTCGCACCCAGATGGATGAGGCCGTGCTCGTCGAGCACGGCGGCACCGACCGCATAGCGCGAATACGGCGAATAGGAGCGCTGGCGGGCCTGCAGCGAGGCCTCCAGCAGGCGCTGCTGCAACTCGGGCGTCAGGGTCATGATCAACGTTCCTTGATATAGGGCCGGCCCAGCGCCTTGGGCGCCAGCGCCTGGCCGATGAAGCCGGCCAGCAGCACGACGGTCAGGATATAGGGCAAGGCCTGGATCAGCTGCACCGGCACCTCGCCGCCGCCCAGCAGCGCCGGCAGCGCCACGCCCTGCATCCGGATCGCCACCGCGTCCAGGAAGCCGAACAGCAGGCAGGCGAACATGGTCGGCACCGGCTTCCACTTGCCGAAGATCATCGCGGCCAGCGCGATGAAGCCGCGGCCGGCCGTCATGTTCGGGCTGAAGTTGGCGTTCTGCGCCAGGGTCAGATAGCTGCCGGCCAGGCCGCACAGCACACCGTTCATCAGCAGCGCCGCATAGCGCAGCCGCGGCACCGAGACGCCGGCCGCATCGACCATGGCCGGGTTTTCGCCGACCGCACGCAGGCGCAGGCCCGGCTTCGTGTGCTCCAGGAAGAACCAGACCGCAGCCACCAGGAAGAAGGCCAGATAGACCAGCACGTTATGGCTCAGCAGGCCGTGGCCGATCACCGCGCCCCACCAGTCGCCGGCCACCGGCTCGGCATAGGCCGTGCTCAAGCCCGTCAGGCGCACCTCGGTGCCGACCGGCGGGGTCTGGCCGCCCTGGGCGAACCAGGCGATGCCCAGCACCACGGTCAGGCCGGCAGCCACCATATTCAGCGCCACGCCGGTGATCACCTGGTCGCCGCGATGACTGACGCAGGCAAAGCCGTGCAGCAGCGACAGCGCGCAGGCTACGGCGATGGCCGCCACCAGCCCCATGCCGGTCGAGTGGCTGGCGCTGGCCGCAGCGGCCGCGGCAAAGGCCGCGAACAGCATCTTGCCTTCCAGGCCGATGTCGATGACGCCGGAGCGCTCCGACAGCAGGCCGGCCAGCGCGCACAGCAAGAGCGGCGTCGTCACGCGCAAGGTGGACGCCAGCACGGATCCGATCAGAACTTCATCCATGGGACACCGCCGTGCGTTGGAAGGCCGCGTACAGCTTGGCAAACAGCGGCGCGCTGACCATGGCCATCGCGCCGGCAAACAAGACGATCAGCCCCTGCACCGTCACCACCATCTCGCGGCTGAAGCCGGGCACCTCGAAGGCCACCTCGACCCCGCCCTGGTAGAGCACGCCGAACAGCAGCGAGGCCAGCACAATGCCCACCGGATGGTTGCGGCCCATCAGCGAGACCGCGATGCCGGTGAAGCCGGCGCCAGCGACAAAGTCCAGGGTCAGCTTGCCCTGCACGCCGGAGATCTCGTTGACCCCCACCATGCCGGCCAGCGCGCCGGACAGACCCATCGCGATCAGCACCTGCATGCGCGGCCGGATGCCGGCATAGTGCGCCGCCTTGGGCGCGCTGCCGACCGAGCGCAGCGCATAGCCGGCGCGGCTCTTCCACAGAAACCACCAGACGAAAACACAGGCCAGCAGGGCCAGCAGCAGGCTCAGATTCAGCGGCGACGAGGGCATCTCGACGCCCAGGCTCTGCGCCAGGTTGTGCAGCGCCGGCATGCGGGCGCTGTCGGCAAAGTTCGCGCTCTCCACCGCCATGCTGCCCTTGGGCCGCAGCACATTGACCAGCAGATAGACATTCAGGCTGCTGGCCAGGAAGTTGAACATGATGGTGGTGATGACGATATGGCTGCCGCGCCAGGCCTGCAGATAGGCCGGCACCAGGGCCCAGACCATGCCGAACAGCGCGCCCGAGACCACCAGCAGCGGCAGCATCAGCCAGGCCGGCAGGCTCGCGCTCAAGGCCAGCGCCATCAGGGCCACGCCCAGACCGCCGAAGGTGGCCTGGCCCTCACCGCCGATATTGAACAGGCCGCCGTGAAAAGCCATCGCGACCGCCAGACCGGCAAAGATGAAGGTGGTCGTGTAGTACAGCGTGTAGCCCAGGCCGCGCACGCTGCCCAGCGAGCCCTGCAGCAGCACCGCCAGCGCCTGGGTCGGGCTCTGCCCGATCACCAGCACCACCAAGCCCGCCACCGCGAGCGCCACGCACAGATTCCACAGCGGCAACAGGCCGACATCCATCCAGCGCGGCAGTTGCAAGGATTGACTGCTACTCATGACTCCACGGGCTCCGCCGCCTGGGCCGCCATCAGCAGGCCCAGACTCTTCTCATCACATTGATCGATGGCCAGCTCGCCGGTGATGCGGCCGCCATTCATCACCAGCACCCGGTCCGCCAGCGCCAGAATCTCATCGAGCTCGGAGCTGACCAGCAGCACCGCGCAGCCGGCGTCGCGCAGCGCGCGCAGCTGCTGGTGGATGAACTCGATGGCGCCGATATCGACGCCGCGCGTCGGCTGGCCGACCAGCAGCACGCTCGGCGCCTGGCCGATCTCGCGCGCCAGGATCAGCTTCTGCTGGTTGCCGCCGGAAAACTTCGACGAGCCCAGCTGCGCATCGCGCGGCCGCACATCGAAGCGCTCCATCATCTCGGCGGTCTGCGCCCGCATATGGCCCTGATTCATCGCCCAGCCGGCCGGGCCGGCGCGGTACTGCGCCTGCTCGTGATAGCCCAGCGCGGCGGTCTCCCAGGCCGGGAAACTCATCACCATGCCGCAGACCTGACGGTCTTCCGGCACATGGGCCAGCTTCAGCAGCCGCGCCTGGCCGGGCTCCAGCCAGGCGGTGGCGGCATCGAAACTCGCCGCGCCGACGCTCAGCCGGCCGGCATCGGGCGCGCGCATGCCCGACAAGACCTCCAGCAGCTCGCTCTGGCCATTGCCCGAGACGCCGGCCACGCCGACGATCTCGCCGGCCTGCAGCCGCAGCGTGATGCCCGACAGCACGGCCACGCCCTGCGCATCTCGCAGGGCCAGGTCTTGCGCCTGCAGGCGCAGGCTGTCGCCACGCTTGGCGCCGCCGCTGCGGCCCAGATTGACCTTGCGCCCGACCATGGCCTCGGCGAGGTCCTCCGGGCTGGTGTCGGCGATCGCGCTGGTCTTGATCACCTGGCCGGCACGCATCACCGTGACCTCGTCGCACAAGGCCATCACTTCCTTGAGCTTGTGCGTGATCAGGATGATGGTCGTGCCCATGGCCTTCAGACGGCGCAGGGTCTCGAACAGCTGCAGCGTCTCCTGCGGGGTCAGCACGGCGGTCGGCTCGTCCAGGATCAGGATCTTGGCGCCGCGGTACAGGGCCTTCAGGATCTCCAGGCGCTGCAGCTCACCGACGGGCAGGTCGCCGACCAGCTCGTCCAGCCGCACATGCAGGCCGGTGTCGCGCATCAGCGCTTCCAGCTTGGCCCGCACCTCACGCTTGGCGCGGCCCAGGAAGAAGGCCGGCTCGGCGCCCAGCATCACATTGTCCAGACAGCTCAGGGTCTCGACCAGCATGAAATGCTGGTGGACCATGCCGATGCCCAGCGCGATCGCCTGGTGCGAGTTGGCGATCGCCACCGAGCGACCGGCCACCTCGATATGGCCGGCATCGGCCTGGTAATAGCCATAGAGAATGGCCATCAAGGTGCTCTTGCCGGCGCCGTTCTCGCCGACCAGGCCGTGCACCGTGGCCGGGGCCACACTCAGATCCACACTGCGATTGGCCTGCACCGCGCCGAAGCGCTTGCTGATCCCGCACAGGCGTACCGCCGGAGGCACTCGTGTGCCGCTGCTTGCTTCTGACATCAGGATCAGTGCTCGTGCTCTCGTACTCTCGGGAGATCAGTACTTGCAGGCGTTGTCGGCCATGTAGTCGGCCACCTTGATCTTGCCGGCGATGATGTCGGCCTTGTAGGCATCGACCTTGGTCTTCAGCGCGGCGCTGACCAGCTTGGCGTTGTGCTGGTCCATCGCATAGTCGACGCCGCCTTCCTTCAGGCCCAGCACGCTCAGGCCCGGCTTGTAGGACTTCAGCACGTTGTAGACGGCCACATCGACGCGCTTGACCATCGAGCTCAGCATCGTGCCGGGCTGCATATGGTTCTGGTTGCTGTCCACACCGATGGCCAGCTTGGACGCATCCTTGGCGGCCTGGTAGACGCCCGAGCCGGTGCCGCCGGCGGCGGCGAACACGACATCGACGCCCTTGGCAAACTGCGCCTTGGCCAGCTCGCCGCCGCGCGTCGGATCGTTCCAGGCGCTGGCGGTGGTGCCGGTCATATTGCTGAACACCTCGGCCTTGGTATTGGCCACCTTGGCGCCCTGCTCGTAGCCGCACTGGAATTTGCGGATCAGCGGGATGTCCATGCCGCCGATGAAGCCGACCTTGCCGGTCTTGCTCGACAGGCTGGCCATCGCGCCGACCAGGAAGCTGCCCTCATGCTCCTTGAACACCACCGACTGCACGTTCGGCAGGTTCACGACCATGTCGATGATGGCGAACTGCGACTTCGGGAACTCCTTGGCCACCTGCTCCAGCGCCGAGGCCTGGGCAAAGCCGATCGAGATGATGGGGCTGGCGCCGCGCTCGGCCATGCGGCGGATCGCCTGCACGCGCTGGGTGTCGTTGCTGATCTCGAACTCGAGATAGGTCTTGCCGCTCTCCTGCTTCCAGCGCTCGATGCCGCGGTAAGCCGACTCGTTGAACGATTTGTCGAACTTGCCGCCCATGTCGAAGATGATGGCCGGCTGAGCCTGGGCCGACGCCGACAGCGAAACGGCGGACAGGGAGGCGGCCAGCATGGCGCCGACGAGCGTGGATTGAGCGATCATTGCGTACCCATCAAGACTGGTTGAACACAGCTCGCCACGCTGCCAGCCTCGCCACAGGGACGGACATCGAACAAGCGCAGAGGCGAGACCGGACGGATTGTAGGAAATGTCAGTGTAATGGCAGCTCAAGGAAAACGCTAAACGTTTGCGCCCCAGCATTCATGCGTTTGCGCAAATTCCTGGAGCACTGTGCCTTGACGGTCTGGCGAGGGTTGGCGGGGCTATCAATGAGGCGGAGGATCGTCTGGCGGCCGCTCCCGCAGCTCACGCTGCCCGCGCCGCCATTTCCGCCAGTCCCACCACTGCCACAGCGCCCAGGCCATCACGGCGCCGAACACCAGCAGCAGCTCGATCAGCCCGTAGAAGCGCTCCGCGCTCATTGGTGCACCCTTCGGCCTGCGGCCTGTCCCGCCGAGCGGGAGCGAGCTTGCTCGGGGCGGCCCTGCGCGGCGCTCATGCGCTGTCGCGCAGGAACAGGCGCTGCACCGAGTCCATCCAGCGCCGGTGCGCCTCGCCGGCGCTGCCGTGCAGCTCGCTGAGCGCGCCATGCAGCATCTTGCGCGTCAGCGCGCCGGACAGGGCCTCCATCACCGCCTCGACATCCTGGCCCCGGGCCAGCGCGCGGCGCGCCTTGGCCAGCTCGGCCTGGCGCCAATCCTCGGTCTGGCGCTGCAGGGCCTGGATCAGCGGCACGCTGGCGCGCTGCTCCAGCCACTGGGCAAAACTCGTGACCCCGGCGCTGACGATGGCCTCGGCCTGCTGCACCGCCGCCTGGCGCCGCTCGCCATTGCCCTGCACCAGCCGGGCCAGGTCATCGACCGTGTAGAGATAGACATCGTCCAGCGCCGCCACCTCGGGCTCGATATCACGCGGCACGGCCAAGTCCAGCATCAGCACCGGCCGACGCTTGCGCGCCTTCAGCGCCCGCTCGACCGCGCCCAGGCCGATCAGCGGCAGGCTGCTGGCGGTGCAGCTGATCACGACGTCGAACTCGTGAAGGCGCTGGCCCAGCTCGGCCAGCGGCAGCGAGGCCGCGCCCAGCCGGGCCGACAAGACCTGACCCCGCTCCAGGCTGCGGTTGGCCACCGTGATGCTGCGCGGCCGGTGCGCGGCCACATGGGTGGCCACCAGCTCTATCATCTCGCCGGCGCCGACAAAGAGCACCCGGGTGTCGTGCAGATCCTCGAACAGCTGCAGCGCCAGCTGCACGGCTGCCGCCGCCATGCTGACCGCATGCGCGCCGATCTCGGTGCTGCTGCGCACCTCCTTGGCCACCGCGAAGCTGCGCTGGAACAGCTGGTGCAGCGTGGCGCCTAAAGCGCCGGCGCTGTCGGCCTCGCGCACCGCCGCCTTCATCTGACCGAGGATCTGCGGCTCGCCCAGCACCATCGAGTCCAGCCCCGAGGCCACGCGGAAGGCGTGGCGCGCGGCCGCCTCGCCTTGCAGGAAGTAGCTGTGGCTGCGCAGGCTCTCGGCGCTGGTGCGCCCCTGGGCGGCCAGCCATTCGATCGCCGGCTCGGCCAGCTCCAGCGCATGGCGCGGGCAGGCGGAGGACGGCAGGCCCACATACAGCTCGGTGCGGTTGCAGGTGGAGAGGATGGCCACCTCGGGCTGGGCCCGGGCCAGGTGGCTGCGCAGGCCCTGCACGCTGCGGCCCAGCGCCTCCAGGGGGATCGCGAAGCGCCCGCGCAGATCCAGCGGCGCGCTGCCGTGGTTGAGCCCCAGCGCGAGCACGCTCATGCTGCGCTGCGTCCGAAGTGGGTCTGGCGCTCCCGACGCTCCAGACGCTCGAACAGATCGATCACGAAATCGACCTTGCCAGCGGTCTGCGGCGGCGCCTCCGTGGCCGCCACGGCGGCCAGCAAGGGCCGGTTGGCGGGCAGCGGCGGCGCCTCTAACAGCGCGCGGCCGGGCCACAGGCTCAGCCCCGCGCGCAGCAGCAGGCCGCTCTTGCGCCGGCCCGACACCACCGCCCGGCGGCTGACCGAATCGCCGCCGGCCCGCGTCACCTCGCGGCCGATCTCGGCATAAAGCAGGCGCGCCGCATTGATGCCCGGCCGGCAGGCCATCGGCAGGCTGGCCACCCCCGAGGCCGCGCGGGCGTAGAGCTCATCGGCACTGGCCAGCAGGCGCTGCATCACGCCGGCCAGCGCCGGCTCGAAGCGCGGCGCGGCCAGCCAGGCCTCGGGGGCTATGCCCGCCTCGCGCAGCCACTGGCGCGGCAGGTAGAGCCGGCCCATGCGGGCGTCCTCGCCGACATCGCGGGCGATATTGGAGAGCTGCATCGCCACGCCCAGATCGCAGGCCCGCGCCAGCGCCGGCGCCTCGCGCACGCCCATCAAGAGGCTCATCATCGCGCCCACCGTGCCGGCCACGCGGGCCGCATAGTCCTGCAGCTCATCCAGCGTCTCGTAGCTGCGGCCCTCGACATCCCAGGACAGGCCCTCGATCAGCAGGTCCAGCAAGGCGCGCGGGATCGCATAACGCGCGACCACAGCGGCCAGCGCCCGGTCGGCCGCCACGGCCTGAGGCCGGCCCTCGAACACCCGGTCCAGGCGGCGGCGCAGCTGCGTGATCGCCAGGCGGCGGCCGCCCTCGACATCGACCGTGTCGTCGGCCAGACGGCAAAAACCATAGAGCACGGTCGCCGGCGCGCGCACCGCCGGCGGCAGCAACAGCGAGGCCGCATGGAAGGTCCTGGAGTTGGCGGCCAGGCTGGCGCGGCAGGCCGCCAGATCGGCGTCCAGCAGCGGCGGGAGGGTTTGATCAGGCCGGTGATGCGTTGCTGACATGGCTGGGGATTCCTTGCTCGGCCAGGGGATGGCGGTTGCGGCCCAGATCGCGACCGTGGGGCACGATGGCGTCCAGCACCTTGGCCGAGGACAGCACGCCCGGCAGACCGGCGCCCGGATGGGTGCCTGCCCCGACCAGGTAGAGGCGCTCGACCTCCTCGCTGCGGTTGTGCGGGCGGAACCAGGCGCTTTGCGTCAGCACCGGCTCCAGCGCAAAGGCCGCGCCCTTGTAGGAGCTCAGCCGGTCCTGGAAGTCCTGCGGCGTCAGCATCAGCGAGCTGACCACAGCCTGCTCCAGCCCGGGCAGCAGGGTCTCGGACAGGCGTTTGGCAATCGCCGCGCGGTAGGGCTCGGCGCGCTCGCGCCAATCGACGCCGGCCTCCAGATGCGGCACCGGCGCCAGCACATAAAAGGTGTCGCAGCCCGGCGGCGCGAGGCTCGCGTCGGTGGCGGTGGGCCGGTGCAGATAGAGGCTGAAATCGTCGGCCAGGTGCTTGTGCGTGAAGATGTCGTCGAGCAGGCCCCGGTAGCGCGGGCCCAGCGAGATCGTGTGGTGGGCCACATCCGGGTACTGGCGCTTGGTGCCGAAATACCAGACGAAGAGGCTCATCGAGTAGCGGGCTTTGTCGATGCGGCGGTCGGTCCAGCGATGACGGTAGCGCTTTGGCAGCAGATGCTTGTAGGTCCAGGCCGAATCGGCGTTGGACACCACCACATCGGCCGCCAGTTGCCGGCCCGAGGCCAGCCGCACCCCGCAGGCCGCGCCCCGCTCCACGAGGATTTCCTCCACGCCCTGGCCGCACAGCACCTGCCCGCCCTGCCCCTCGATCAGCCCGACCAGGCCACGCACCAGCACCCCGGTGCCGCCCATCGCGAAATGCACGCCGAAGCGCCGCTCCAGAAAAGCGATCAGGCAGTAGACCGAGGTGGTCGAGAAGGGGTTGCCGCCGACCAGCAGGGACTGGAAGGTCAGCACCACACGCAGCTTCTCGTTCTTCACATGCTTGCAAGCCAGGCCCCAGACCGTGCGGTAGCCCTCCAGCTTCAGCAGATCGGGCAGCACCTTGGCCATCGCGGTCCAGCTGTCGAAGGAGACATGGCCCAGCTGCTCGAAGCCGACCTTGTAGATCGCCTCGCTGGCTTGGAGAAAGCGCTCGTAGCCGGCCACATCCTCGGGCGCGAGCCGGGCCACCTCGGCGCGCATCGCCTGCGCATCGCCGCTGTAGTCGAACACCGTGCCGTCATCGAAGCGCACCCGGTAGAACGGCGCCACCGGGCGCAGGTCCACATCGTCGGCCAGGGGCCGGCCGCACAGTGCCCACAGCTCCTCGAACAGGAAGGGCGCGGTGATCACGGTCGGGCCGGCGTCGAAGGTGAAACCGTCCTGCCGGTGCACATACGCGCGGCCGCCGGGGGCGTCGAGCTTTTCGAGTACCGTCACCCGGTAGCCGCGCGCGCCCAGCCGCACGGCAGCAGCCAGGCCGCCGAAGCCGCTGCCGATGACCAGGGCCTGAGGACGCGCATCGGGACCCGCATCAGGACGCGCATCAGCACGGGCATGGGGCGCTGCCCCCGGCAGGGCGGCGGAGCTGGGCGAGCTGGGCGGAAGGCCGGGCGTCAACATGGCTTGATCCTAGACGTGTCTAGTTTAGTTGACAATAGGCATTGCCATGAAAACTGACAGCCCCCTGCCCTCAGAGCTGCTGCTGCTGCTGCTGCAACTGCAAGCCGGCGCGCTGCGCTGGCGCGTGCAGCGCGCCGGCAGCCAGGCAGGGCTGCCACGCCTGCTCTTGCTGCATGGCACGGGCTCCTCGCTGCAGTCCTGGGCGCCCTGCCTGCCCGGGCTGGCCGAGCACTTTTCCCTGCTGATTCCCGACCTGCCGGGCCATGGCGGCAGCGAAGGCTTTGCCGACGGCCAGGCCAGCCCGGCCCGCATGGCCCAGGCCCTGGGCGAGCTGCTGGCCGCGCTCGATTGGCAGCCCGAGTTGGTGGCCGGCCATTCGGCCGGCGCGGCGGTGATGGTGCAGATGTGCCTGGACGGCCTGCTGCCGCAGGCGCGCGGGCTGCTGGCCATCAACGGCGCGCTGCAGCCGCTGCCGGGCCTGATGGGCGTGGTGGCCCCGGCCGTCGCCAAGCTCGCGGCCCGCAGCGGTGACTGGCTACCTGCCTGGGTGACTCGCCACGCCGGCCAACCCCGCGCGCTGAAGAACCTGATCGCCTCCACCGGCTCACGCCTGGACGAGGCCGGCGTGCAGCACTACCGCGAATTACTGGCCCAGCCCGCCCATGTGCGCGGCGTGCTCGACATGCTGGCCAGCTGGCGGCTGGAAGACTTGCAGGCCCGCCTGCCCGAGCTGCGCACGCCTCTATGGCTCGCAGCCGGACTGGCTGACCGCACGGTGGCGCCGGTGCAGTCGCTGGAGCTGGCGAGGTGGCTGCCAGGGGCGAGCTTTCATCCGCTGACGGGGCTGGGGCATTTGGCGCATGAGGAGGCGCCGGAGGTGGTCAATGCGCTATTGCTAGGCCTGCGCGATGCGACCCGGGACCGCGCTACAACTCTGCCCGCCTATGGACAGCCTTGACCGGTCGGGCGGCTCTCCACAATGAGCGATCAGCCAGCCTGACCGGACTTATGGTGCGCGTTGCGCAAGCCACGGATTCAGCAAGCCCAAGGTGACTTACGCCTAGCAACCGAACAAGCGTGCATCAAGTTCGTCCTTCGAGGGAACAGCTCGCGAGTGAATCATCTTGATCAAGACACGCCGCAGTAGCTCGAAAGTCGAGACCAGATCCTCGCTTTGATGCTTGGGCTTGCCGTGAGCGGCCGCCGATCGCTTGTCGTACAAGTGTCCAATGGCTTTCTGCCGGGAGCGTCTCGCCTCTCCGGGCTCCTCCAGAAAACTGGCGATTAGTGCTGACACACGGAACTTCAGCTCAGTCGTCGACGGCGAGAAAAGCGCCTCCATCGCGGCCCATAGCGACACCAGCGCGAGAGCCTCGTTCTCGATGAAATGCGCGGCGTCCAGCGCGTCCGCCGCAAGCCGAAACTCAGTGCTGGACGAGTAGAGCTTGTGCGCAGCTCTCCAGTTCGCCTGCACCCAGGTAACGCTTTCAAGCATTGACGACGTCTCAATGAGACCAAGCCGTGAGTGCTGCTTGAACGACTCCAACGGAATGACGCGCGGCCCGCTTCCATCCAAGCGGATCAGGTCCGTGAACGGATGCTCCGACATTGCATGCATGCGAATACCCGGATTGGTCCAGAGCCGGAGCAGCGACCCCAAGAACCGCGCGAGTGCGTACTGCTGGGAAAGCGACTGGTGGACCGTACTAGGGATGGCGAGCTCCGCAGAGATGCGGGTTGTCTTGCCACCTAGTTGCCAGAATGCCGGCCGTGGCAAAGGGGGTAGCCCATCACTACCCAACGGCCCAGCCTTCGATTGCTTCGAGTGCTCATCAGTATTGACGAGAAGTAGCGACGAAATGAAGGTGGCGTCAGCGCCACGAAGGAATATCCCGTCCCCAAGATCTATGTGCCGGTCGCCAAGTGGCAAGTCCGTGAGGCCCACATAGAGCGTGACCATTGCATCGTCTGTATCTAGGCTCATCTGACCATTTCCCCCCTGTCGCCGATTATCGGGGCGCAACGCAGCGTGGGGCTGTTGGTCGCAATGCCAAGCAGTCGTGGAGAGGGACAGGCTGGTGGGCCGCTACTGGCCGTAGCCAGTCGACTGAGCCATCATCGCCAACCGACCCAACGCAGTCCACCGCGCCCTCACCGCACCCCAGTCACCGCCGCATGCACATCCTTCGCCTGCCCCTGCGGCAGCGGCACATAGCGCGCAGCCATGGCCTGGGCCAGCGCCATTGCGGCGGGCTGCGGTCGCGGCGAGGTGTCGATCAGCACGCTGGCGAGGCCCGAGGCGCGCAGGCGCTGGGCGGCGCTCAGTGCGTCTTGCATGGCCAGGGCTCGGCCGGGGCTGCCGTCGCGGGCGATGTTGGCGCGGGCATCGGTCAGGAATACCAGCAGCGCCTGGCCGCCCTCGCGGGATTGCAGGCTGCTGCCCAGCAGCCAGGCGGCCTCGATGCCGGCGGCCAGCGGCGTGCCACCGCCGCCCGGCAGACCGGAGAGCGAGCGACGCGCGCGGACCAGCGAGCGCGTCGGCGCCAGCAGGACCTCGGCGCCCTCGCCGCGAAAGGCGATCAGCGCGACCCGGTCGCGCCGCACATAGCAATCGGCCAGCAGCAGCTCGACCGCGCCCTTGGCCTCGGCCAGCCGGTTCAGCGCCTGCGAGCCCGAGGCATCGACGACAAAGACCGTCGTCGTCTCGTTCGGGCGGCGATAGCGCTTGATGTGGAAGTCATCGCGGCGCAGCAGCAAGCGAGCCGGCGAGGCGCCCAGCCCCCGCTGCTCACGCTCCATCAAGCGCAGCCGCTGCCAGGGGATGGCCGCCCGCATCGTGGCCAGCAGATCGAGCCGGCTGCCCGCGCGAAGACTGCCCCGGCGCGGCGCCAGCGGCCGGCCGCTCTGCGCCGGGCGAGCGGCGGCGCCACGCCGGCCGGCCGCCGCTGCAATGCTGCGCGATGGCGCACCGGCCAGGCTGGCCAGCAGGCCGGCCGGGATCGCGGCCCGGGTGGCGGCGATCAGCTGCTCCTGCAGGGCAGCCTGAGCCTGCTGCTCGCCGTCGCTGGGGTCGGGCGGCGAGGCGTCGGCGGCCTCGGGATCGGGATCGGCCGGACTGGGCTCCGGCGGTGCCGAGGCCCCGGACTTCGGCGTCGATTCGGATTCGGCCTCAGGCTCAGCCTGCGACTGTGGCAAGGCCCGCGCGCGTGGCGCCAGCACCAGCCGGGCGGCCAGCTCGGCATCGGCCTGGCTCACTTCGTCCCGCCCTGCGATGGCCGCCGCCGCGCAGGCCGCGCGCCAGGCCTGCCAGGGCGGGCGCAGCGACACCAGGCCCAGCGCGGCGGCGGTGCCGCACAGCGCCTGGACGGTGGCTTCGTCGTAAGCGATATGGGCCAGCCGCCGCCGCGCCGCTGCGAGATCGAAAGGCAGCAAGACCTGACACTCGGCAGGCGATCCGAAGACCGCGCCCAGCGCCGGCGCAGCCGGGCTGGCGATCAGCGCCAGCCGCTCCAGCAGGCCGGCCGGCACTTGCTCCTCGGCCGACTGGCCTTCGTCTAGCGCCACGACGCAAAAGCGCGGCCCGCCCTGCTGCTCCAGCGCCGACACGAGCTTGGCCGCCAGGCCCGCATCACAGCGCTCGGCCATCGCCAGCAGCAGCACGCCGCCAGCGGCCTCGGCCAGCAAACCGGCCTGCGCCACCGGCCGCCCGGCCGCCAGGCTCAGGCCCAGGTCCAGGCCGCCGAGCAGGCGCTCGTCATCGATCTGCAGCGGCAGGCGGCGCCACGGCGCTTCGGGCGGCAGCAAGCGGCGCAGGCTGCCGAGCAGCGCATCACGGGCCGGACCGGCCGGGCCGCGCAGGCACAGGCCGCCCAGGCCTTGCGGGTCGACGGCCAGCAGGCAGATGGCCTGCCGGCCCGCATCCAGCTCGGTCAGTTCCACAGCTCGGCTACCGCTCGTTCGATGCGCTCGCTGGAACCGGTGTCGTCCAGCGGATTGCGGCGCAGCCGGTGGCGCAGCGCGGGCACCGCGATCTGGCGCAGGTGTTCTGGCGTGACCTCGGGCGCGGCCTGCAGCGCCGCCAGCGCACGCGCCGCGCGCATCAGCGTCAGCTCGCCGCGCAGGCCGTCACTGTTGACGGCCACGCAGAGCTCGGAGGCCCGGTAGAGGACGGCATCGCCGACGAGGACCTCGGGCAGACGCTCGCGGGCCTGCAGGATCTGCCGCCGCACTTTGACGTCCTGCTTGGCCCATAGCGCGGCAAAGCCGGCCGGGTCGCGCTCGAAGGCATCGCGGCGGCGCACCACCTCGACCCGCTGCGCGATCTTGGTCGGCGTCTTCACCTCGACCGACAGGCCGAAGCGGTCCAGCAGTTGCGGCCGCAGCTCGCCCTCTTCCGGATTGCCGCTGCCCACCAGCACGAAGCGCGCCGGGTGGCGCACGCTCAGGCCCTCGCGCTCGATCACGTTCTCGCCCGAGGCGGCCACATCGATCAGCAGATCGACCAGATGGTCCTCCAGCAGATTGACCTCGTCGATATAGAGAAAGCCGCGATGCGCGCGCGCCAGCAGGCCCGGCTCGAAGACCTTGATGCCCTGCGACAGCGCCCGCTCCAGATCCAGTGCGCCCAGCACCCGGTCCTCGCTGGCGCCCAGCGGCAGGTCGACCACCGGCACCGGCAGCTCCTCGGTCTTGAGGCGCGCGCCGGTCTTCAGCCGCGCGCAGTCCTCGCACAGCGAGGATGAGGTCGGATCGCAGTGATAGCGGCAGCCCTGCACCGCCCGCATCTTCGGCAGCAGGGCCGCCAGGCCGCGCACCGCGGTGGACTTGCCGGTGCCCCGATCACCGAGCACCAGCAGGCCGCCGATGGCCGGCTCGACCGCCGCGATCAGAATGGCCAGCTTCATCTCGTCCTGCGCGACGATCGCGGAAAAAGGGAATGGGGTGCTCATGAAGTTTCAGATGGCCTCGTTTTCACGCGCACGCCGACGCGCCCGCCGCACGGCGCCGAACGCCAGCAAGGCCAGCAGCGGCACGCTGAGACCCACGAAGAGATCGACATCGAGCGGCACGCCCAGCGAGCGCCCGCCCTTGGCCAGATAGCCGGCCACGCCGGCCATGTAGTAGACGATGGCGGCGATCGACAGGCCCTCGACCGTCTGCTGCAGGCGCAGCTGCAGTTTGGCGCGCCGGTCCATCGAGGCCAGCAACGCATGGTTCTGATGCTCGCGGGCGATGTCGACGCGGGTCGACAGCAGATGGCTGGCCTGGGCGACGCGCTCGGACAGATCGTGCATGCGCTGCGACACGGTGGCGCAGGTCGCGACCGCCGGCGTGAAGCGGCGCGACATGAATTCATCGACGGTCTGCAGGCCGCTGAGCCGGCGCTCGCGCAGCTCGGCAATGCGGGTGCGCACCAGCTCCGCATAGGCCCGGCAGGCGCCGAAACGGAACTGGCTGGCGGACAGGCCGCTCTCGACCTCGGCGGCCAGCCGGGTCAGCTCCTGCAGCAGGGTCTCGTCACGACCGCCGTCGCTGGCGATGTCATCGGTCAGCCCGGCCAGCGCGCGCTCGATCGCGAGGATGCGCGGCGCCAGGCGGCGCGCCACCGGAAAGGCCAGCAAGGCCATCATCCGGTAGGCCTCGATCTCGAACAGGCGCTGCAGCATGCGCCCGGCCATCAGCGGCGTGAAGCCCTGGTCCACCAGCACCTGGCGGCCAAAGCCGTCGGCATGGATCAGGAAGTCGGAATAGGCCAGGCCCGCGCCATCGCCGACCTCGCTGCCGACCACCGCATGGCCGGCGAAGAAGTCCTGCTGCAGGGCGGCCGACGTCGGCGCGGCGCTCAGCAGCTCGGCATGGCCGGCATAGACGGTCAGCCCCGGCACGCCGGCCAGCCAGCCGGGCTGCAGCTGGGCCGCCGCCGGCTCGCCAAAAGGTGGTGCCGCAGCGGCGGCCGCCGCCAGCACCGTGTAGCTGGAGAACTCGCCGTGGCGCTCCCACTTCAGGCGCAGGCCGCCGACAGTGCCGCTCCAGTGCACCGCATCGGCGGCCGGCGCGGGCTGGCCGTGGCTGCGGCACAGCCGCGCCAGATGCGCCAACTCACGCTCACGCTCGTCCGCATCGACCAGCACCGCCAGATAGCTGGCGCGGCCGGGCGCGGCCAGCGGCTCCGAGGGGCGCGCATGCACCTCCAGCGACAGCGCGGCACGCTCGGGCAGGTCGGGCGGCAGCAGCCTCATGCCGGGCTGCCGAGATCAGGGTTTCTTGGCATAAGCGCTGCACCAGCCTTTGGCGGCCACCTGCTTGGCCGGGAACAGCGGGCAAGGCCCGGCGGCCGCGCCGGCCTTGGCCTGGAACAGCGCGCAGCTGGCGCAGGCCTGGCCGGCGGCGAACTTCGGGTATTTGGCCTTGTCGACCTTGGCGGCATCGGCCACATAGCCCAGCGCGGTGGCCTGGGGATCCTTCTCGTCGACCATGGCCTGGGACCAGGCGCGGCCCGCGAACAGCCCCCCGCCGGCGACCGGGATCAGTTGGATGATGAATAAGCGGCGAGCTGTGCTCATGATGACTGCCTTCCTGGCCCGGGGGCGTGGGTGGGTGTGGGGATTTGTTCAGCGCGGCGGGCCCGCAGATCGAGCAGATGGGCCACACCGGCGGCGATCAGACAGGGCGCGACCCAGGCCAGGCCGGCACCACCCAGCGACAGGCGCAGCGCCAGCGTCAGGCTCAGCCCGGCCAGCAGATTGGGCAGCAGGCCACGGATCGCCGCCGGCCGGCGCAGCAGCAGCCAGGCCAGCTCGAGCAGGCTGACGAGCAGCACCAGATCGACCAGGTGCAGCAGCGCCGCTTCGTCGAGGGAGGCCGGCAGCATGGCCATCAGACCCGCGCCAGCCCGAGCAGATGGGCCATGTCCTTGAAGAAGATGCGCACATGGGCCATCGGCCTGGCGCGCACCAGGCGCTTGTGCATATAGGCATCGAAGGTCAGCTGCTGCACATCGCGGTCGCGACAGATGCTGACAAAGCGCTCGCGGCGCTTGTCGCTGCTGTACCAGAAGCGCTGCATCATCGAGAGGATCCAGAACACCCGGCCGTGCTCGCGCATGAAGCGCTTGCGGGCCAGCTTCAGCGAGCGCACATCGCCGGTCTGCAGCAGCGCCTGCACCGCCTCGGCGGCCAGCCGGCCGCCCAGCATCGCGTAATAGATGCCCTCGCCCGAGGCGGGCGCGACGACGCCGGCCGCATCGCCGGCCAGCACCACATCGCGGCCGTTGTCCCAGCGCGGCAGCGGCTTCATCGGGATCGGCGCACCCTCGCGGCGCAAGGTGCGGGCCTGGGCCAGGCCGGCGCTGGCGCGCAGCTGCTTGACGCCGCCGCGCAGCGAGAAGCCCTTGTCGGCGCTGCCGGTGCCTATGCTGACGCTGGCGCCATGCGGGAACACCCAGCCATAGAAATCGGGCGAGAGCGCGCCGCAGTAATGCACCTCGCAGCGGCTGCCGAGGTAATCGGCCGGCAGCGCCTCGGGCAGCGCGACGATCTCGTGATAGGCGAACACGAAGCGGCCCTGGTCGGCGCCGGGGATGGCCTGGCTGGCGACCTTGGAGCGGGCGCCATCGGCGCCGATCACGGCGCGGCTGCGCACGCGCTGGGCGCTGCCGTCCTCGCGGCAGTAGTGCACGACGCTGATCTCGTCGGCGTCGCGGCTCAGTCGCTCGAACGTGCCCTCGCGCCGCTCGGCGCCATGGGCTCTGGCCCGCTCGCGCAGCCACTCGTCGAAGTGCTCGCGGTCGACCATGCCGACAAAGCCGCCCTCGATGGGAATGTCCACCTTGGCCGCCTGCGGCGAGATCATCCGCGCGGCAGTAGCGCGAGCCACCAGCATCTCGCTCGGGATGGCGAAGTCCTGGATCAGCCGCGGCGGGATCGCACCGCCGCAGGGCTTGATGCGGCCGGCGCGGTCCAGCAGCAGCACGCGCAAGCCTTGGACTGCCAGGTCATCGGCAGCGGTGGCGCCGGCCGGTCCGCCACCGACCACCACCACGTCGTAGTCCACAGACATCGGCTTGTTCATCATGGCGCCCTTTCCAGCTGAGCGAGGAAGACCGCAGGGCGCGGCCCCCGCGCCGGCTCGACCCGGCTCGCCAGGCGCGCGGCCCAGACGAACAGCGCCGCATCGACAAAGAAGACCAGCGCATAGGCCAGGCCGGCGTCCGTCAACAACCAGCGCATCATGTCGCTGAGGGCGCTGCCCAGCACGCCGCCCAGCGCAAAGGCCATGGCCTGGGCCGCGCCCCACAAGCCCATGCGAACGCCCTCGCGGCCGGCGCCACCGGCGCCACCGGCCAGGCCCATCATCGAAGCGATCGCGGCGATTGAAAAAGCGCCGGTGCTCAGGCCCAGTACAAAGACATTGGCGCGCAGCGGCCAGGCCGGGCCCACCAGGCCGGCGCAGACCAGGCCGCCCAGGGCCAGCGCCGAGGCGACACAGCCCCAGACCGTCCAGCCCCGCAGCGTGCCCCATTGCCGCCCGGCCCAGCGGCTGCCGGCCGCGGCTGCCAGCAGCATGCCGATCAGCGCGCCGCCGTGCTGCAGGCCCGAGAGCCGCGTCGTCGCACCGGGGCTGAGGCCGAACACCAGGCCGGCGAAGGGCTCCAGCACCAGGTCCTGCATGCTGAAGGCCAGCATCGACACGAAGACGAAGATCGTGAAGCGGCGCGCGCGCGGCTCGGTCCAGGCCTCGGACAGCGCCGCCTTGAAGTCCGCCGGCGCCGGACGTTCGGCAGCCGGGGTCAGGTCTTGTCTCGCGCCTTCAAGCCCGAGCAGGGCCAGCGTCGTCAGGCCCAGCGCCGCCAGCGCCACGCCGCCGGCCACCCACAGCAGGCGCGTCGACGAATAGGGGTCGAGCAGGCTGCCGGCCACGCCAGCGGTCACGACAAAGCCGGCAATCATCATGATCCAGACCGTGGTGGCCGCCGCCGCGCGGCGCTCTGGCGCGACGCGCGTGGCCAGCAGCACCAGCAGCGAGGTGCCGCTGGCCGCGACACCCAGGCCGATCAGGCTGTAGGCCACGAGGGCCAACGCGATGCCGGCGGCCGGGCTGCTGCCCATCCAGACGGTGGCCAGCGCGGCCAGCCAGCCGCCAAAGCCCAAGGTGAACATGCCACCGATGATCCAGGGCGTGCGGCGCTGGCCCAGGTCGGAGCCATGGCCCATGCGCGGCCGGCTGATCTGCACGAAGTAATGCAGGGCCAGCAACAGGCCCGGCAGCAGCGCCGGCAGCGCCAGCTCGACCACCATCACGCGGTTCAAGGTCGAGGTGGTCAGCACGACGATGGCGCCGAGGCTGGCCTGCACCAGGCCCAGGCGGAACACCCCGAGCCAGCCGAAGTTGCATGCGCTCATTGGGTAACCTCCGTGCTGGGCACTGCGGTGCGAGCCCCCTTCGGAGCGGCCGGGCGGGGGCTCATGCCAGCGCCCCTCGCAGCGCAAAGGCGCTGACCAGCATGCCCGAGACGAACAGCGGCACGCCGGCCCCGCTATACCAGACGGCGCGCTCCACCGGCTGGGCCACGAAGCGCCGCATCATCAGCAGTTGCACCACCAACAGGCCGGCCACCGTGAGGCCATGCCAGCCCTGCCCCCAATGCCACAGCAGCAGGGCCACGATGACCTGCGGCGTCGCCATCACGATGCAGGCCACATAGGCCGCGCCCGAGGCGCCGAGGATCACCGGCAGCGAGGCGATGCCCATCTGGCGGTCGCCCTTGATGGACTTGAAATCATTCAAGGTCATGATGCCGTGGGCCCCGGCGCTGTACAGCAGGGCCAGCGCCAGCGAGCGGGCACCGGGCCACTCGCCCATCGCCATCACGGCCGCGCCGGTGATCCAGGCCAGACCCTCGTAGCACAGGCCGCAGGCGGCATTGCCCCACCAGCCATTGCGCTTGAGCCGCAGCGGCGGCGCGCTATAGGCCCAGGCCAGCGCGAGGCCGAACAAGGCCGCCAGAAAGGCCGCCTGGCCGAGCTGCCAGGCCAGCAGCACGGACAAGAGGGTCCAGATCAGCGCGATATAGAGGCCCCAGCGGCCCGGCATGCGGCCCGAGGGGATGGGCCGCTGCGGCTCGTTGATCGCATCGACATGGCGGTCGAACCAGTCATTGACCGCCTGGCTGGTGGCGCAGACAAAGGGGCCGGCCAGCAGCACCCCGGCAATGATCAGCGGCCAGCGCCCTTCGGCCGGCATGCCCGAGGCCACGACCCCGCAGGCAAAAGCCCACATCGGCGGGAACCAGGTGATGGGCTTGAGCAGTTCGGTGACTGCGGACAGTGCGGGGCGCTGCATAGCCCTATTCTGGGCTGACGCAGCGGGTTGTCAAGTTTAATTTACACTCTCATGCGTCACGGCAAAATGCCACGCAGAGACTCAGTCGCCGTTCGGCCCGCCGCCCATGTCCTGGATGCCGTAGCGACGCAGCTTGACATACAGGCTTTGCCGCGAAAGACCCAGCATCTCGGCGGCCGAGGCGCGGTTGTCGCGCGTCAGCTCCAGCGCCGCCTCGATGCACAGGCGCTCGATCAGGTCGGTGGTCTCGCCGACGATGTCCTTCAGCGGCAAGCGGCCCACCAGGCCGGTCAGCTGATCGGCCGAGCGCGGCAGCTGGCGGTTCGAGCGGCCCTCGGCCGGCAGGCGCCGCGCCACATCGCGAATCGAGAAGCCCAGGCAGGCCTGCGGACCGTCGGGCACCGCCACCGCCGAGATCTCGACCGCGCCGGGCTCGCCATAGCCGCTGCGCAAGGTGGTCGGGAACAGGCGCAGCACGCCGTGCTGGCGCAGATTGCCGATCAGCACATTCAGATCCACCGAGGAGCGGCCCAGCCAGCGGTCCAGCGACTGGCCCTGCACCGACTCGCCCACCGCCAGCTGCAGCATGTCGCTGAAGGCCTGGTTGGCGCTCAGGATGCGGCCCTGCATATCGGTCAGCACAAAGGCATCGGGCATCGCATTGACCACGCTCAGCAGCGAGGGGGCCTCGGGCGCGCGGCCGGCCGCCGTCGGGCCGGCGTGCAGCGGCGACAGGCGCACCAGCAGCGAGCTGGTGCTGTCCTGCTTGAACAAGGTGGCGGCCAGCTTCAGCTCCACATGGCCATGGGCCAGGCGCACCGTCATCTCGTCGCTGCGGCCGGCGCTGCGGGCCTGCGAGAACTTGGCATAGGACTCGGCCTGGCTCTCGACCGCCAGCAGCTCGGTGAAGGCGCGGCCGACGATGCGCTTGCTCGAATCACCCAGCAGGCGGGCCGCCGCGGCATTGTGTTCGAACACCACCAGCGAGCCGGCGTCGAGCACCAGCACCGCCTCGTCGACCGCCTCGAACAGCAGGCGGTAGCGGGCCTCGGTGTGGCGCAGGCGCAGATAGTCGCGCTCCATCGACTGCTGCGCGTCGATCAGGCGCTGCTGGACGGCGGCGACCTCGCGCAGATCGCGGCCCAGCGCCAGCATGCGGCCCTGCACGCCCATGGGCACCAGGCTGTAGCTGACCGGCAGATCCAGCCCGCCGGCGAGCGGATGGTTGACCTGGCGCTCGGGCCGCTGGCCCTGCAGCTCCGGGCCGGCGCCGCCGGCCGCCGCGGCCAGCATCGCGCTGATCTTGGCGCGGTTCTCGACCGTGACCGTCTCGACCCAGCGCCGCCCGACCCATTGGCGCAGCTCGCCCAGCTCCTTGGTATGGCTAGTGCCCAGCGAGATGTCGCGGATCACACCTTGGTTGTCCAGCACCAGGGCCAGATCGGCCGCAGCGGACACCGCCGCAGCCAGGACGTCGGCATTCAGGTCGGAGAAGTACAGCTCGGGAGCTTCAAACAGCTGATCGGCCGATGTGCCAAGGTTCTGCATCGAGCTCCCTGAGTTGCAAGAGGCGGCATCAACTGCTGCCGGGACGGGTGAAGACTGGGGTGAACGAGAAGGATAATGCGTCCACTTGACGTCAAGCTTGCTTGACGCGCCTGCCGACACCACAGTTGGCGGTTGCCACCGCGCTGCCAGCCTCGCAAGCCATCGCGTCGGCGCCGCAAAGCGCCGCCAGATTCGGCAGTTCCGCCGCCATCGGCCCCCCGACCATCACAAAAATCAGCGGGTTGGCCGACGCTTCTCGCATGTCAAGGATAGCAGACGCTACATGGGCGATGCTGTCGCCAGTTGCGATTGACAGTCCGAACATATCGAACCAGCCGCCATTCAGACGGGCTTGCAGGTCCGGCCAGCTGGCCTTGGGTTCACATTCGACGTCCCAGCCGGCCCGGCTGAAGAACTCGGCCGCCATGATCACACCAAAGGTATGTTGCGCGCCCGGCACGGCGGCCAGCAGGGCGCGATGGCTGTCGGCGTCGGGCTGCACGACCTGGTTGAAGCGGCTGCCCTGCTCGTGCAGCACCCGCTGCAAGCGCCACAAGGCAATCGTCACCTGCGAAAAATCGTAGCGGTCGTCGTCCCACATCTGGCCCAGCCAGCGTGCGCAGGGCGCCAGCAGGTCGAGAAACACTTGCTCCTGCGAGGCACCGGCGTCCAGCAGGGCCCGCACATAGCTGCCGGCGCTGTCCGATTCACCCTCGGCCGACAGATGGGCCAGGGTGTGCACATGGTCCACGGTCAGCACCATGGCCGGCAAGGGTGGGCGGTTCTGCAGCGGCTGGGTGCTGTGCATCAGCATCAGGCGCGGGATGATCTCCAGCTCGACGATGCGCGAGAGCTGCATGTCCTGCCCCGTGTTGCTGGCCACCAGATGCGGCGAGCTCAGCCGCGGCCGCTCCTCGTCAAAGCTCAGCTGCCGCGGCTGGCCGACCAGCTCGGCGCTCTTGCGCGCCAGCAGCTCGGCCAGCGTCGGCGGATCGGGTCGGTGCAGCGATTCATCGCCCGTTGCACTGCCGCTGCGGGAACCGTCTGCCCCGGGCAGCGGTGCTTGCTGGCGCTTGGCCAGTCGATTGTGTGTCCATCCAGCCACCACGTATCTCCTCGTGGGTGGATTGGCAGCAAGGCTCACTCTGAGCAACCGGGGAAGACTGGCCTCGGCTCTCGGCGCTGGGCAGCGTCAGTGATCGCTACTGCTAACCGTTTTGTCTCGTCCTGAACTCTTTGTCGCTCTTTGTCGTTATGCCTCGGCGCCGCAGTCAGTTCGCATTGACATCTGCAGCGCGTCCGACTTTCGGTGCCGTCGCGGTCGGCGTCAAGCTGATTTTCCCCATTGGCAGAAAAATGTCTAGTTTTGTTTACGTCAATTCTAATTGACAGATGCTGGGGGCAGGCCTAGATTCGGCTCCATGCTGAATCAAGCCGCTTCACCCGCTGTACGTGCCGCGCTGTACACACCGCAGGAGCGCGAGCGCCGCGATGCCAGCGTCTGGACCCTGGTCCAGGGCCTGCTGGCGCCGCTGCAGTTCCTGGTCTTCCTGGTCAGCCTGGTCCTGGTGGTCCGCTTCCTGATGACGGGCCAGGGCGAGCAGGCCGCCGCACTCTCGGTGCTGGTCAAGACGCTGACGCTCTACACCATCATGGTGACCGGCTGCATCTGGGAGAAGGTGGTGTTCGACCGCTGGCTGTTCGCGCCGGCCTTCTACTGGGAGGACATGTTCAGCATGTTGGTGCTGGCACTGCACACCGCCTATGTGCTGGCCTGGTTTTCCGGCTCGCTCGGCAGCCAGCAGCAGATGTGGCTGGCCCTGGCCGCCTACACCGCCTATGTGATCAATGCCGCCCAGTTCATCTGGAAGCTGCGCATGGCGCGACTCGACCAAGCGGCCAGCCTGGCGGCCGGAGCGGCGACATGAGCGCCGTCATTCCGATCCAGCTGGACCAGGGCTGCAGCGACGCCCCGGTGCTGCTGGAGCGTGGCCAGCGCGAGGTCTTCTGCGGCCTGACCGGCATCATCTGGCTGCACCGCAAGATGCAGGACGCCTTCTTCCTGGTGGTCGGTTCGCGCACCTGCGCGCATCTGATCCAGTCGGCCGCCGGCGTGATGATCTTCGCCGAGCCACGCTTCGCGACCGCCATCCTCGACGAGCGCGACCTCGCCGGACTGGCCGATGCGCAGGACGAGCTGGACCGGGTGGTCCAGCGCCTGCTGGAGCGCCGGCCGGATATCCGATTGCTGTTCCTGGTCGGCTCCTGCCCGTCCGAGGTCATCAAGCTGGACCTGTCGCGCGCCGCCGGCCGCCTCAGCGAGCGCTTCATGCCCCAGGTGCGGGTGCTGAATTACTCGGGCAGCGGCATCGAGACCACCTTCACCCAGGGCGAGGACGCCTGCCTGGCGGCGCTGGTGCCGGTGCTGCCCATCTCCATCCAGCCGCATGAGCCCGAGCTGCTGATCGTCGGCGCGCTGGCCGATGTGGTCGAGGATCAGTTCGCCCGCCTGTTCACCGCGATGGGCATCCAGCGTTTTGCCTTCTTCCCCTCGCGCCGCTCGACCGCCCTGCCCGCCATTGGCCCGCAGACCCGCTTCCTGCTGGCCCAGCCCTTTCTGGCGGACAGCGCCCGGGCGCTGGAGGACCGCGGGGCCCGCCGCGTACCGGCGCCCTTCCCGCTGGGCGCCGAGGGCAGCGCCGCCTGGATGCAGGCGGCCGGCGCGGCCATGGGCCTGAGCGCCGAGCGCGTCGAACAAGCCATCGCCCCGGCCCGCCAGCGTGCCGAGCTGGCGCTGGCCGCGCACCGTGCCCTGCTGGCCGGCAAGCACGTCTTCTTCTTCCCCGACTCGCAGCTGGAAGTGCCGCTGGCGCGTTTCCTGGCGCGCGAGCTGGGCATGCAGCTGAGCGAGGTCGGCACGCCCTATCTGCACCGTCAACATCTGGCCGAGGAGCTGGCTTGGCTGCCGGCCGGCACGGCCCTGTCCGAGGGCCAGGATGTCGAGAAGCAGCTGGACCGCTGCCGCGCGCTGCGCCCCGACATCGTCGTCTGCGGCCTGGGCCTGGCCAACCCCTTGGAGTCGGAAGGCTTCACGACCAAATGGTCGATCGAGCTGGTGTTCACGCCGATCCAGGGTTTCGAGCAGGCCGGCGATCTGGCGGGGCTGTTCACCCGACCTCTCACACGCCGGCAACTACTGGCAGCCTGACATGAACAAGCCCCCACGCTCACTTCGCTCGCTGCCCCCCGAGGGGGCGCGTCAGTGCCTTCGGGCGGCCGGGCGCCACTGACATGCAACTCACCCTCTGGACCTACGAAGGCCCGCCGCACGTCGGCGCGATGCGCATCGCCACCGCGATGCGCGAGGTCCATTACGTGCTGCATGCGCCCCAGGGCGATACCTATGCCGACCTGCTGTTCACGATGATAGAGCGGCGGACCGAGCGCCCGCCGGTCACCTACACCACCTTCCAGGCCCGCGATCTGGGCGGCGACACGGCCCAGCTCTTCAAGGACGCTGCCCGCGATGCCTACGAGCGCTTCAAGCCCCAGGCCCTGCTGGTCGGCGCCTCCTGCACCGCCGAGCTGATCCAGGACGACCCCGGCGGCCTCACGCAGGCGCTGGACCTGCCGGTGCCGGTGATACCGCTGGAGCTGCCGGCCTACCAGAAGAAGGAAAACTGGGGCGCCGCCGAGACTTTTTATCAACTGGTGCGCCATCTGGCTGTCAAGCCTTCGGGGCCCCGCGCCATGGGCGACAAGCCGCCTCGCTGCAACATCCTCGGCCCCACCGCCCTGGGTTTTCGCCACCGTGACGATGTGCGCGAGATCCGCCAGTTGCTGGCGCAGATCGGCGTGGCCGTCAACGTGGTCGCACCGCTGGGCGCCAGCCCGCAAGACCTGGCACGCCTGGCCGATGCCGATTTCAATATCGTGCTCTATCCCGAGGTGGCGCATCAGGCCGCCGGCTGGATGGCGCGCCATCTGGGCCAGCCCGCCACCAAGACCATCCCGATTGGCGCCGGCGCCACCCGCGAGTTCATCCGCGAGGTCGCGGCGCTGGCTGGGCTCGATCCCGATCATGCAGCGGACCTCGCGGCCGCCGAGGCCCACTCGCATGCGCCCTGGTATGCCCGCTCGGTCGACGCCAACTACCTGACGGCCAAGCGTGTCTTCGTCTTCGGCGACGCCAGCCATGCAATCGCCGCGGCCCGCGTCGCCGCCACCGAGCTGGGCTTCAAGGTCGTCGGCCTGGGGACCTACAGCCGCGAGTTCGCCCGCGATGTACGCGAAGCGGCCGCGCTCTACGGCATCGAGGCGCTGATCAGCGACGACTATCTGGAGGTCGAGGCCGCCATCAGCGCGGCCGGCCCGGAGCTGGTGCTGGGCACGCAGATGGAGCGCCATATCGCCAAGCGCCTGGGCCTGCCCTGCGCGGTGATCTCGGCCCCGGTCCATGTGCAGGACTTCCCGGCCCGCTACTCGCCGCAGATGGGTTTCGAGGGCGCGAACGTGCTCTTCGACACCTGGGTCCATCCGTTGATGATGGGCTTGGAAGAACACCTGATCGGCATGTTCCGGGGCGACTTCGAGTTCCACGAGGACGCCGCGCCCTCGCATCTGGGTGGGCCGGCCGCCGCCGCACCGCCCGCCGCCCTGATCGATGTGCCGGCCCCACCCGCCGCCTGGGCACCGGACGCCGAGAAGGAGCTGCGCAAGATCCCCTTCTTCGTGCGCGGCAAGGCCCGCCGCAACACCGAGGCCTATGCGCTGAGCAAGAGCGTGCCGGTGATCACCGTAGAGACCCTCTATGACGCCAAAGCGCACTTCAGCCGATAAGGCGAGCAGCATGAACGTGGTCATTGTGACCATGGACAGCCATCTGGCCAGCGCCACCGAGCGGGCCAATGCGACCCTGTCCAAGGCCCTGCCCGGCCTGCGCCTGAGCGTCCATGCTGCCGCCGAGTGGGGCGACAACCCGACCGCACTGGACCGCTGCAAGGCGGACATCGCGCGGGGCGACATCGTCATCGCGTCGATGCTCTTCCTGGAAGACCATTTCATGCCCATCCTGGCCGAGTTGCAGGCGCGGCGCGAGCGCTGCGATGCGATGGTCTGCATGATGTCGGCCGCCGAGGTCACCAAGCTGACCCGCATGGGTCGCTTCGACATGGCCGCGCCCGCCACCGGCGCGATGGCCTTTCTGAAGCGGCTGCGCGGCAAGCCGCCGGGCAAGGACGACGGCAACAAGGGAACAGCGGGCGCGCAGCAGATGAAGACCCTGCGCATGCTGCCCAAGATCCTGCGCTTCATCCCCGGCACGGCCCAGGACGTGCGGGCCTATTTCCTGAGCCTGCAGTACTGGCTGGCGGGCTCGCAGGACAATATCGGCAATCTGGTGCGCCTGCTGGTCGAGCGCTATGCCGAGGGGCCGCGCAAGCCGCTGCGCCTGGCCGCCCGGCCGCAGCAGCCGATCGAGTACCCCGAGATCGGGCTCTACCACCCCTTGATGAGCCACGCGAGCGCCGTGGGCCTGATGGCCACCACGATGGACGCGCTGCCCAAGGTGGCCACCACCGGCACGCGTGGCACGGTCGGCCTGCTCTTGATGCGCTCCTATCTGCTGGCCGGCAATGCCGACCACTACAAGGGCGTGATCACCGCGCTGGAGGCGCGCGGCCTGCGCGTGATCCCGGCCTTCGCCACCGGCCTGGATCAGCGCCCGGCCATCGCCGCCTATTTCCAGGACGCCGAGGGCCGCAGCCGGATCGACGCGCTGGTCTCGCTGACCGGCTTCTCGCTGGTCGGCGGCCCGGCCTACAACGATGCGAAAGCGGCCGAGGATGTGCTCGCCGCGCTGGACGTGCCCTATCTGGCCGTGCACCCGGTCGAGTTCCAGACCCTGGACCAGTGGGGTGGCTCCTCGCGCGGCCTGCTGCCGGTGGAGTCCACCATCATGGTGGCCATCCCCGAGCTGGACGGGGCCACCGGCGCGATGGTCTTCGGCGGCCGCGCCAACGCCGCCCACATCGCCTGCACCGGCTGCCCCCATGCCTGCCGCTTCGAGAACGAGGTCGACTCCCACGATATGCACAGCTGCATCGAGCGCGCCGATGCGCTGGCCGCCCGCGTCGGCAAGCTGGTGGACCTGCGCCGCAGCGAGCGCGCCGGGCGCCGGGTCGCGGCCGTGGTCTTCAACTTTCCGCCCAATGCTGGCGCCACCGGCACCGCCGCCTTCCTGTCGGTCTTCGAGTCGCTCTACAACACCATGGCGGCGCTGGCCCGGGCCGGCTACACGGTGGAGTTGCCGGCCTCCGTTGACGAACTGCGCGAGCGCATCATCAGCGGCAACGCGGCGCGTTATGGCGCGATGGCCAATGTGCACCACCGCATCCCGGCCAACGAGCATCTGCGGCGCGAGAAGTACCTGAGCGAGATCGAGGCGCAATGGGGGCCGTCGCCCGGCAAGCAGCAAAGCGACGGCAGCCATATCTTTGTGCTGGGCGAGCGCTTCGGCAATGTCTTCGTCGGCATCCAACCGGCCTTCGGCTACGAGGGCGACCCGATGCGCCTGCTGTTCGAGCAGGGCTTTGCGCCGACACACGCCTTCTCGGCCTTCTACCGCTGGCTGCGCGAGGATTTCGCCGCCCATGCGGTGCTGCACTTCGGCACCCACGGCGCGCTGGAGTTCATGCCCGGCAAGCAGGCCGGCATGTCGTCCCGCTGCTGGCCGGATCGGCTGATCGGTGATCTGCCGAATCTGTATCTGTACGCCTCCAACAATCCCTCCGAAGGCACGATCGCCAAGCGCCGCGCCGCCGCCACCTTGATCAGCTACCTGACCCCGCCGGTCGCCGAGGCCGGGCTCTACAAGGGCCTGGTGGAGCTGAAGGAGGCGCTGGAGCGCTACCGCAGCCTGGAGCCCGAGGCTCAAGGAGAGCGGGATGCGCTGGCGCTGATGATCGAAGACCAGGCCACCGCGCTGGAGCTGCACGCCCCCAGCATGGCCCAGCTCAGCGACAAGCTGCTGGAGTTGGAATACACGCTGATTCCCTACGGCCTGCATGTGGTCGGCCAGGCGCCCAGCCCGGCCGAGCGGGTCGATCTGCTGCTGTGCTGCGCCGAGGCCTCGCTGGGCGTCAAACCCGAGCGTGCGCTGATCGAGGCGCTAGTCGCGCAGGGTCTGCCCAAGGACGCCACGCCGCTCTTGCAGGAGCTGGGCGCCATCGACCGGCTGATGGCCGAGGACCATGAGCTCGACGGCATCCTGCGCGCGCTCGATGGCCGCTTCCTGCGCCCGGCCCCCGGCGGCGATCTGCTGCGCACCCCGACCATTCTGCCGACCGGCCGCAATCTGCACGGCTTCGACCCCTTCCGCATTCCCAGCGCCTATGCGGTCAAGGACGGCTTCGCCCAGGCCCAGCGCCTGCTCGACAAGCATATGGGCGTCGGCAACCCGCTGCCCGAATCCATTGCGATGGTGCTGTGGGGCACCGACAACCTCAAGAGCGAGGGCGGCCCGATCGCCCAGGCGCTGGCGCTGATGGGCGCCCGGCCCCGCTTCGACAGCTATGGCCGCCTGGCCGGTGCCGAGCTGATCGCGCTGGCCGAGCTGGGCCGGCCGCGCATCGATGTGGTGATCACGCTCTCGGGCATCTTCCGCGACCTGCTGCCGCTGCAGATCAAGCTGCTGGCCGAAGCCGCCTTGCTGGCGGCCGAGGCCGAGGAGGCGCCCGAGCAGAACTTCATCCGCAAGCATGCGCTGGCCTTCCAGGCCCAGAATGGCGGCGATCTGGAGAGCGCCTCGCTGCGCGTTTTCGGCAATGCCGAGGGCGCTTACGGCGCGAACATCAACAGCCTGATCGACAACAGCCGCTGGGAAGACGGCGACGAGTTGGCCGAGACCTACAGCCGCCGCAAGGGCTTTGCCTACGGGGTCAAAGGCCGGCCGGTGCAGCAAGCCGCGCTGCTGCAAAGCGTGCTGGCCGATGTGCAGCTGGCCTACCAGAACCTCGATTCGGTGGAGCTGGGCATCACCACGGTGGACACCTATTTCGACACGCTGGGCGGCGTCAGCCGCGCGATCAAGCGGGCCAAGGTGCGCAAGGACGGGGACAACGCCCAGATGGCCCCGGTCTATATCGGCGATCAGACCCGCGACAGCTTCGGCGGCGGCACGGTGCGCACGCTTACCGAGCAGGTGGCGCTGGAAACCCGCACCCGCATGCTGAACCCCAAGTGGTATGAGGGCATGCTCAAGCACGGCTACGAAGGCGTGCGCCAGATCGAGGTCCATGTGACCAACACCATGGGCTGGTCGGCCACCACCGGCCAGGTCGCGCCCTGGGTCTACGAACAGCTCAGCGCCACCTTCATGCTGGATGCGGCCATGCGCGAGCGCCTGGCCCAGCTGAACCCCACCGCCTCGGCGCGGGTGGCCAACCGATTGCTTGAAGCCTATGAGCGCGACTACTGGCAGCCCGATGCCGACACGCTCCAGGCCCTGCGCCAGGCCGGCGATGAACTGGAAGACCGCCTCGAAGGCGTGATCGTTGAAAAGGCAGCAGCATGAGCACCGTCACCGAAATTCCCGTCTCAACCATCCGACGCGGCGGCCGCCCCGACGGCGAAGGCAGCGTGCAGGTCGAGCTCGACCCAAGAGTCGACATCGGCACGGCCAAGGTCTTCGCGATCTATGGCAAGGGCGGCATCGGCAAGAGCACCACCTCCAGCAACCTTTCGGCCGCCTTCTCCAAGCTCGGCAAGCGGGTGCTGCAGATCGGCTGCGACCCCAAGCACGACTCCACCTTCACGCTGACCAAGAAGATGCTGCCCACCGTCATCGACGTGCTGGAGACGGTGGACTTCCATGCCGAGGAGCTGCGGGTCGAGGACTTCGTCTTCCCCGGCTACAACGGCGTGATGTGCGTGGAAGCCGGCGGGCCGCCGGCCGGCACCGGCTGCGGCGGCTATGTGGTGGGCCAGACCGTCAAGCTGCTGAAGGAGCACCATCTGCTGGAGGACACCGATGTGGTGATCTTCGATGTGCTGGGCGATGTGGTCTGCGGCGGTTTCGCCGCGCCGCTGCAGCATGCCGACCGGGCGCTGATCGTCACCGCCAACGACTTCGATTCCATCTTCGCGATGAACCGCATCGTCCAGGCCATCGGCGCCAAGGCCAAGAACTACAAGGTGCGGCTGGGCGGCGTGATCGCCAACCGCAGCGCCGCCACCGACCAGATCGACAAGTACAACGACAAGATCGGCCTGAAGCTCGCGGCCCACTTCCCGGACCTCGACGTGATACGCCGCAGCCGGCTGAAGAAGTCGACGCTGTTCGAGATGGAGCCCTCGCCCGAGCTGGCGCTGGTGCAGAAGGAATACATGCGTCTGGCCGCCGCGCTGTGGCTGGGCAGCGAGCCGCTGAGCGCCGTCCCGATGAAGGACCGCGACATCTTTGATCTGCTGGGGTTTGATTGATGCAAGCCGACACCTACACCGCACGCCGCAGCGAAATCGAAACCTATTTCGACCGCACCGCAGTCGAGGCCTGGGCGCGGCTGACCTCGGACGCGCCGGTCGGCCGCGTGCGCGCCACCGTGCGGGCCGGGCGGGATCGCATGCGCGCCACCTTGCTGTCCTGGCTGCCGGCCGATCTGCGCGGCCTGCGCCTGCTGGACGCCGGCTGCGGCACCGGGGCGCTGGCGGTCGAGGCGGCGCAGCGCGGCGCGCAGGTGCTGGCCATCGATCTCTCGCCCACGCTGGTGGACCTCGCAAGGCAACGCCAGCCTGCCTTCGAAAGCGGCGGCGGCATCGATTTCCGCTCGGGCGATATGCTGGACCCGCAGCTCGGCGATTTCGACTATGTGGTGGGCATGGACTCGCTGATCCACTACGAGGCCGGTGACGCCGTTGAGGTGATCGCCGGCCTGGCGGAACGCACCCGCCGGGCGCTGCTGTTCACCTTCGCGCCCAGCAGCCCAGCGCTGGAGCTGTTCAAGGCGGCCGGCAAGCTGTTCCCGCGCGGTGATCGCTCGCCGGCCATCGTGCCGGTGGCCGAGCGCACGCTGCGGCGTCGGCTCGAAGCCCATCCCCAGCTGCTGGCCTGGGATCTGGGGCGCAGCGAACGCATCGCCAGCGGCTTCTACACCTCGCAGGCGATGGAGCTGAGGCGGCCATGAAAGCGACCCAGGCCGCGCGGCAACTCAATGAGCGCCTGGCGCTCAAGTGGGCGCGGCTGAGCCTGGATTTCCTGCCTTTTGCGGACGTGGCCAGCCCCGACCTGCCGCTGAGCCGGCTGCTGCGTCTGGCGCTGTTCCAGGTTTCGGTGGGCATGGCTTATGCGCTGATGGTCGGCACCTTGAACCGGGTGATGATCGTCGAGCTGGGCGTCTCGGCCTGGCTGGTGGCGCTGATGGTGGCGCTGCCGCTGCTGGTGGCGCCGTTTCGCGCGCTGGTCGGCTACCGCTCCGACATCCATCTGTCCGCGCTGGGCTGGCGGCGCGTGCCCTATCTGTGGTTTGGCTCGCTCCTGCAGTTCGGCGGCCTGGCCATCATGCCTTTCGCGCTGATACTGCTGCAGCCCGGCGCCGACACGCAACCCGGCGGCGCGGTGATCGGCCATATCGCCGCCTGCCTGGCCTTCCTGATGGTGGGCGCGGGCATGCAGACCACGCAGACCGCCGGCCTGGCCCTGGCCACCGACCAGGCCGCGCCCGAGGCTCGGCCGCGGGTCGTTGCGCTGATGTATCTGATGCTGCTGGCCGGCATGGTGCTGTCCAGCGTGCTGTTCAGCCTGGTGCTGCAGGACTTCACGGCCACCCGGCTGGCCGGCGTCGTGCAGGGCGCGGCGATGCTGACCATGCTGTTCAACACCATCGCGCTGTGGAAGCAGGAGGCGCGCGGCAGCGTGCCGCGCCGCAGCGAGGCCTCGGTCCCGCAGCCGCCGTTTCGCGAGGTCTGGCGGCGCTTTGCCGGCCAGCCGAAGACGCGCCGCTTCCTGGTCGCGGTAGCCCTGGGCACGGCCGCCTTCAATATGCAGGACATCGTGCTGGAGCCCTATGGCGGCGCGATCCTGAAACTCTCGGTGGCTTCGACCAGCCTGCTGACCGCCGGCCTGGCCCTGGGCTCGGTGCTGGCCTTTGCGATCGCCGCGCGCCTGCTGCGGCGCGGCTTCGACGCGCACCGGCTCGCGGCCATCGGCCTGCTGATCGGCATCTGCGCCTTCTCGGCGGTGATTTTCGCGGCGCCACTCGACTCGAGCCTGCTGTTTCGCGTCGGCAACTTTCTGATCGGCCTGGGCGGCGGCCTGTTCGCCGTCAGCACGCTTTTTGTCGCGATGAGCCTGGAGCGCGACGGGCTGGCCGGTCTGGCGCTGGGCGCCTGGGGCGCGATGCAGGCCACGGCCGGCGGCATCGCGGTGGCCCTGGGCGGCGCGCTGCGCGACGGCTTCGAGACCCTGGCCGCCACCGGCTGGCTGGGCACGGCGATGTCGGAGCCGCAGGTGGCCTACAGCATCGTCTATCACCTGGAGATCGCGCTGCTGTTCGGCACGCTGATCGCCATCGGTCCCCTGGTGCGCCCGGCCGGCGCGCCTCAACCATCCCGCCAGCGCTTCGGCCTGGCCGAGTTCCCAGGCTAGGAGGCTTCCATGCAAACCGGTGCCATCACAGGCTATATCGACGTCGCCCAACTCGCGCTCTACGCGTTCTGGATCTTTTTCGCGGGGCTGATCTACTACCTGCACCGCGAGAACAAGCGCGAGGGCTATCCGCTGGAGTCCGACCGCTCGGCCTCCATCACCGTGCAGGGCTGGCCCTCGGTGCCCGATCCCAAGACCTACCGCCTGGCCAATGGCGAGTCGGTCAGCGCACCGAACGGCAAGGCCGCGAACCAGCCGCCGGTGCACGAGGGCGCCTACCGCGGCGCGCCGCTGCAGCCCGAGCAGAGCGGCAGCGCGCTGCTGCTGGCCGGCGTCGGGCCGGGCAGCTGGAACGACCGCGCCGATGTGGCCGATGTGACCTACGAGGGCCTGACCAAGATCGTGCCGCTGCGCGTGGCGGAGGGCTTCGGCGTCGCACGGCAGGACGTCGATCCGCGCGGCCTGCCGGTGCTGGGGGATGACGGGGTCGAGGGCGGCCGGGTCATCGATCTGTGGGTGGACCGCTCGGAGATGCTGTTCCGTTATCTGGAGCTGGAGGTGGCCGGTGGCGCACGCGTGCTGCTGCCGATGAACTTCGCCCGCGTCGAGCAGCGCCGCATCCGGGTCAAGTCCATCCTGGGCCACCAGTTCGCCCAGGTGCCCCAGACCCGCCAGCCCGAGCAGGTGACCTTGCTGGAAGAGGAAAAGATCATGGCCTATTACGGCGCCGGCACCTTGTACGCGACGCCACAACGTCAGGAGCCGCTGCTGTGAAAGCCGTAAAGCACAACAACGTGGTGGACCTGCTCACGCCCGCGCATGAGCATGAGTTCGAGGCGGCCCATGGTCTGCCCGAAGCCCTGCCGGCCGGCGAGACGCAGCTCTGGCAGGGCAGCCCCGACGCGCTGCTGATGGCCCGCCAGGCCCTGCATCTGGACCTGCTGCTGATCTATTTCGGCGCGCTGCTGGCCTGGCGCGGCCTCGGCAGCTGGTATGACGGCGAGCCGCTGGGCCAGACCCTGCTGGCCATGGCCGGCATGCTGGCGCCCATTGTGCTGGCCCTGGGCCTGATCGGCACCCTCGCCTGGCTGATGGCGCGCAGCACGGTCTACACCATCACCAACCGGCGCATCGTGATGCGGGTCGGCGTGGTGCTGAGCATCACCTTCAATCTGCCGTTTGCGCAGATCGCCTCGGCCGGTTTCCGCGCCCGCGGCAGAGCGGGTGGCGGCGACATCGTGCTGAGCCTGGCCGGCAGCGACCGCATCGCCTATCTGCATCTGTGGCCCCATGTGCGGCCCTGGCAGCTCAAGCGCACCCAGCCGATGCTGCGCGCGCTGGCCGATGCCAAGTCCGTCGCGCAGACCCTGGCCACCGCGCTGGGGCAGGCCGAGGCGGCCCGCTCGGCGCTGCCGGTGCGAGCCGTCGGCCGGGTCGATGCACGCAGCGGCATGCCGACCCTGGTCTCGAACCCTCAGGCCGGCGCGCTGGCCCAGAACACCTGAGGAGTCCTCCATGTCGCCCGACCTGCAATCCAAGCTGCCCATGCTCCCCCTCGCAGCCATGGCGGCCCTGGTGCTGAGCAGCCTGATCGGCGTCGGCCTGGTGCGGCTGACGGGCATGAGCGCCCAGCAGCAGCCCGACGCGGCCACGCTGGCCGTGCGCCAGCTGCGCTTCGAGGACCGCGACGATGGCGGCATCGAGGTGCGCGATGCCCGCAGCGGCGCGCTGCTGGACACGGTGGCGCCGGGCACCAACGGCTTTCTGCGCAGCACCATGCGCGGCCTGGTGCGCGAGCGCAAGCGCCAGGGCCTGGGGCCCGAGACGCCGTTCGAACTGCTGGGCCGCTCCGACGGCCGGCTCACGCTGGTGGACCCCGGCACCGGCCGGCGCGTCGATCTCGAATCCTTCGGCCCCAGCAACTCGGCGGTCTTCGCCCGGCTGATGTCTGCCGCCTCTGGAGAAAGCCATGTCGCACAGCGCTGAACAAACCTTGCAGAGCCCCGAGGATGCCGCCCGTCTGGCCAAGGCCGAGACGGTGCTGACGCCGCGCTTCTACACCACCGACTACGCGGCGATGGACCGGCTCGACGTGAGCCCGATACGCGCCGAGTGGGACGCGATGCTGGCCGAGTACGAGGGCGACAACAACCACGACCACTTCCAGCGCACGCCCGAGTTCGCCGCCGAGGTGGCCGCGCTGTCGGCCCAGTGGTCACCGCAGCTGCGGCGCGATTTCCAGGAGTTCCTGGTCAGCTCGCTGACCAGCGAATACTCCGGCTGCGTGCTCTACAACGAGATCCAGAAGCACGTCAGCAACCCCGACATCAAGGCGCTGATGCGCTATATGACGCGCGACGAATCGCGCCATGCCAACTTCATCAACCAGTCGCTGAAGGACTTCGGCCTGGGCGTCGATCTGGTCAACCTCAAGCGCAGCAAGGCCTACACCTACTTCAAGCCCAAGTACATCTTCTACGCGACCTATCTGTCCGAGAAGATCGGCTATGCCCGCTACATCACGATCTACCGCCAGCTGGAGCGCCACCCCGAGCTGCGCTTTCACCCGATCTTTCGCTGGTTCGAGCGCTGGTGCAATGACGAGTTCCGCCACGGCGAGTCCTTCGCGCTGATCATGCGCGCCCAGCCCGGCCTGCTCAGCGGCGCCAACAAGCTGTGGATCCGCTTCTTCCTGCTGGCCGTCTACGCCACCATGTATGTGCGCGACCACACGCGGCCCTGGCTGTCCGAGGCGCTGGGCATGGACCCGAGCGACTACGACTACAAGGTCTTCGACATCACCACCGAGATCAGCCGCCAGGTCTTCCCGCTGAGCCTGGACACCGACCACCCGGCCTTCCGCGCCGGCATGGATAGGCTGTGCAGCATCTCGGCCGCCGCCGAGCGGGCCAAGCAGCGCGGCGGGCTGGTGGGCCGGCTGCAGCAAGGCCTGTGCGCCGCCCGGGCCGCGCTGTGCTTCGGCCGGCTGTATTTTCTGCCGACGATCAAGCACGAGCTGCCGCGCGAGATGCGCGTAGCGCCGAGCTGGTGAGTGAGCTGGCCATGCAACACGGCTGGCCCGCGCTCTACACGCTGCTGCTGTGGTGGTTCAGCACCGGTGTGATCCTGTATCTGAATGGCCTGCCGCGCGCCACGCACAAATGGACTTTCGGCGCGGCCACCGTGCTGCTGGGCGTCGCGCTGCTGGGCGTGGCGGCCTCGGCCGACGACACCCGGATCAGCGGCGCTTATCTCGCCTTCACGTCGGCGCTGATGGTCTGGGCCTGGCAGGAGATCGGTTTCCTGCTCGGCTATGTGACCGGCCCACGCCGCGTCGCCTGCCCCAGCGGCGCGCGCGGCTGGCGCCGGGTCGGCCTGGCGGTGCTGGCCATCCTCTATCACGAGCTGGCACTGATCGTGCTGGGCGCGGCGATCGCGCTGCTGAGCTGGGGTCAGCCCAATCAGCTGGCGCTGTGGACCTTTGCGGTGCTGTGGCTGATGCGCCTGTCGGCCAAGCTCAATGTCTTTCTGGGCGTGCGCAATCTCAACGAGCAGTTCCTGCCCGAGCATCTGCGCTATATGCACAGCTATTTCCGCCAGCGCCCCGGCAATGCGCTTTTTCCCGTCACGGTGATCGCAATCACCGCGCTGGCCGCCGCCTCCTGGCACAGCGCTGTGGCCAGCTCGGTGAGCGTCTTCGACGCGACGGCCTGCAGCTTTGTCGCGATGCTCTTGAGCCTGGCCCTGCTGGAGCACTGGTTCATGGTGCTGCCGCTGCCCAGCGAGAAGCTGTGGGACTGGGGCCTGCGTTCGCGGGCGCCGCACGCCTGACGCCGTGCACGCCAAGACGAGAACTGCCATCTTGATACTCGTCGCGCTGGCGCTGTTCGGCCTCGCCGCCTGGGCGTGGACGCCCGATCTGCCGCAGGCCGAGCTGGACGCCAAATACTTGCGCCAGCCCGGTGATCGGGTCGCCTTGCGCGCCCTGCCCGGCGTCCAGCTGCATCTGCGCGACAGCGGCCCAAAGGACGGACCGGCCCTGTTGCTGATCCACGGCTTCGGCGCCAGCCTGCACACCTGGGAGCCCTGGGCCGCCGCGCTGTCCGAGACTTACCGCGTAATCCTGGTGGACCTGCCCGGCAGCGGCCTGAGCCCGCCCGATCCCAGCGGCGTCTACACCGACGCCCGCAGCGAGCAGCTGCTGCTGGCCTTGCTCGATCAGCTGGGCGTAGGCGCCGTCACGTTGATCGGCCACTCGATTGGCGGGCGCATCGCCTGGGGCCTCGCGGCCCGGCATCCAGAGCGCGTGGCGCGCCTGGTGCTGATCGCTCCGGACGGTTTCGCCAGCCCCGGCTTTGACTACGGCAAGGCGCCCGAGGTGCCAGCCAGCCTGAAGCTGATGAGCCATGTGCTGCCCCGCCCGGTGCTGCGCATGAGCCTGAGTGCCGCCTACGCCGACGCCGACACGCTCAGCGACCCCCTGACGGACCGCTATTTCGATCTGATGCGCGCCCCGGGCGCGCGGCCCGCGCTGCTGGCCCGCATGCAGCAGACCGTGCTCACCGACCCGGTCCCCACGCTGCGCCTCATCCGCGCGCCCACCCTGTTGATCTGGGGTGAGCAGGACGCGATGATCCCCTTCAGCAACGCCGCCGACTACCTCGCCGCCCTGCCCCGCGCCCGCCTGGCGGCCCTGCCCGGCATCGGCCATCTGCCGCAGGAAGAACAGCCCGGCCGCGGGCTGGCGGCGCTGCAGGCCTTTCTGCGCGAGAGCCAATGACGGGCAATACCTGACCCTGTGACCAGGGCGCTGAGGCATCATGCGGTGCATGAGCACAGCATGTAGCGGCCTCGCCGCCCGCCTGAAAGACGCCACACGCGAGCTGCACCGCCAGGCCGAGCGCAGCGGCGTGATGGCCGAGCTGATGCAGGGCCGCATCAGCCGCGAGACGTATTGCCTGCTTTTGCGCAATCTGCAGCCGATTTATGCGGCGCTGGAAGCGGGGCTGGATGCCCACCATCCCACCGACCCGAATGTGCAGCGGCTCTGGCGCCGCGAGTTGCGCCGGCTGCCGGCGCTGGAGCAGGATCTGGGGTACTTGCACGCTGGCGCGGACTGGCGCCGTGATTTGCCAGTGCTGGGCACGGCGGCGGAATATGCCGAGCGGCTTGGGCAACTGGCCCGGACCGACCCCGTGCTGCTGATTCCCCATGCCTATCTGCGCTACCTCGGCGATCTGCATGGCGGGCAGATGCTGGCGCGCATCGTGAGGCAGGGCTTCGGGTTGCAGGGCGAGCTGGGTACGGCTTTCTATGCCTTCGGGGACGAGGATGGCCAGCAACTCGAGCGGATGAAGCGAGATTTCCGGGCGGGGCTAGATGCGCTCGATTTAGGGCCGGAGCAGACCGATGCTGTCATAAGCGAGGCGTGCGAGGGGTTCAAGTTGCATGGGACGGTCTTTGAGGAAGTGCAAGCAGGTGGGCGGCGCGGATGAGTAGCTGTGGCAATGGCTGAGATGCAGCGGCTGCAGTCTCGCGGCTCGCTGAACTCGACGCCCGAAAGCAGCCATTTGATGTGTCGAGTCGGGACTTTGTACAGTTGAAGGAAGCACAGGAGGCGTTCGACAGGCCACCACTCGAGCACCCTGAACCGCTACGTGAAGGGAAATAGGCATAGCGGTGGGAATCGCTGACTCTGGACCCACACGCTCTTCGGTCTTCAAGCGAGCGGCCGAGGCTCTGAAGCTTGCCGCTCACCAGATACCTAAGAGAGCAGCCGAATGCCATGGTTGGGCAGGTACGGATCTATGCGCGGGAGCGCGGTAACCGGCAGCCCGACAGCAGTCGCTAACAGCCGCAGGACTACGGCTCTTGGTGGGCTCAAGATGGTTACCGAGCAGCTTATGCGGCAGGGGCGAATGGACGGGCAGGATGAAAAACCGCCACCGCGCTGCTTCATCGGCCGCGGTGTCAGTTCGCCTCCATAGTTCCTGCGGCGTCAATCCACCGAATCAAGAACCTGGACTGCAACCGCGGACGACGGCCTGCATCCTCAATCCTGCGGAAGTTCGTCGGTTCACAACACGTCAAGCTAGCGAGTCGTGCTCAACAAGTATGAGCGAGATATGCTGCCGCACAAGAGGCCGATAGGGTTGCGTGCTAGGGGAGACGGCTATATGAGAAGACTCTTTGCCGGGCTGGTCTTGACGATTTTGATGGGCTTTTCGGCGGCGCAGGAGGCACTGACCGCTGGGGAGATGTCGCCTCCTCAATCGGCCGCGCCCGGTCCTTGCTCGACTGCGTACGCAGGGCCATCGAGCAAGGCATTCGCCAGAATCAAGAATGCGAACGGCGTCTGGATAAGGGACAACAGTTCCGACACGGTGGTCGTTTTCGTGCACGGGATCGCTTCAGATAACGTCGGCGCTTGGCTTACGGCGTCTGCGCAGCCGTGCACCTATTGGCCGGACCTGCTCGCCAGCGATGCCGCGTACTTCAAGGACGTTGACATCTTCGTCGCTGGCTACTATTCACAACTCGACTCGGGCAACTTCTCGATCGATGACGCAGCTGGTCAGCTCTTTACCGCATTGGTGTCACCAGTCGAAGACCGGTCGCTAGCACCGCTTCATCGAAAGAACATCGTATTTCTGACTCATTCCCTGGGCGGCATCGTCGTACGTCAAGTCTTGCAGGACAAGCGCGCTTCTTTTGACCGTCGCAAGGTAGGCTTGGTCCTACTCGGCTCGCCAACGAGGGGAAGCGAGTACGCGAAGGTCATCACCAACTGGCTGGGCTCCTACTACAACAACTCGCTTCTGAGGGACCTGAGTTCTGGCTCGCAGACGCTTGCCGACATTGATGCACGGTTCAGCGAGTGGCTGGGGGAACGTAAGAGGTCGGACCAAACGGTAGCGCTGGCTGAATTCTTCGAGTCGACCTTTCCCAAAGAAGACTGCTTCCTCGGCCTTTTCGCTTGCAAATGGCTTTCCGTCGAGATGCCTGTGATTGTGGCGACGAATTCATCGGGCAACTACTCCGGCAAGGCCAGGCGAATCGGCAACACCGACCACCTTACCTTGGTCAAGCCGGTCAAGCTCGACGGGGGTGTTCATCAGGAAGTACGCCGATTCTTTGCAGAAAGCTTTCCAACCACTAGACAGCGATACACGCAAAAGTTCGGAAGCGTAGTAGCGGTGGGCGAAAGTCAGACCATGAGCTGGCAGAAATATGGCGAGACTTCTGAATGGGTGATGGCTGCTGTTCCACCGTGTACATCCAGCCAAGGACAGCTGTCGTGCGGCCCCTGGAAGCGGGGCATCGGCGACGGCTTTTCCGCGTCTAATCCGAACGAGAACTCGATCGGCTTCGTTGTCGTCAAAGACGAGTTGCGATCAACCAAGCAGGATGCCTTTCAGCTGACCGATGTGTACTCTCCTTACCCGTCTTCAGCCAAGTTCGACGACAAGCCTGTCTATTCGTCGATCTATCGCTCGATTGCATACAGCGGCGCCGATGACGTCAGCGCCATCTACATCAAGACGATGCATGTGCAGCCAGTCATCTACCGCGCCAACCGGACGGCGCTGAATTCGACTGCGAAGGACATCCCAACTACCGTTGGTGAAAAGGTGTCCGTAGAGGTCGCCTCGAGCGCAAAGGACGCCCTGCTTGTCATCTCCTCAATCGCAGGCGAATGGTCAGTGCCGTTGGCGCAGATCAAGGCGCAAGACCGGTACGGAGTGCTACGCGTTGATGACATAGCCCGAGGTTCCGTCACCACCAAAGTCACACTGACCGTGTGGCCGCATTAGCGACATCGAAATCGCAACATTCGATGGGCGTTGGTTATGCCGGCTTCGAGTTCGCGCGAAACGAGGTCGACGAGGCAATGGTGGGGGCTTACCTCGACGACCTCATGGATCTGAATCGCCCGGGGGCATCCTAGACACCCGCGAGCCGTTGCTTCGATCGCTGGCCTGCATTGGGGCGCCGCAAAGCTGACGTTGGTGGACTTCCGACTTCAGCCTTGAACTGTCTTGCGATCACCTCGGTACCATCGAAAAACCAATGCTCCCACCCGCCCTTGAGCAAGCACCAGCGCCCAGGGCCTGCCCCCTACCCCGAAAAACTCCTGATCTGCGCATACAGCCCCGCCGCCCTGCGCGTCGAGTTCTCCAGTTCCTGCAGCAGCGGCGCGACCGGCGGGCCGCCGCGGGCGTCGGCGATGTCCATCGCGGCGAGGCTGGCGTTGGTGAGGATGGCGGCGATCACGCCGTCGGGCTCGCTGGCTTCGCTGCGGGTGTGCTGCGCGGCCAGGCGCAGGGTGCTTTCCAGGTTGAGCCGGGCGGTGTCGGCGCGGCGGGCTTCGCGCAGGTCGAGCAGGGTCAGCACATAGCCCAGCGCCTGGCCGTCGCGGCCGCTGACCGGCTCGGCATGCACGGCCATCGGCAGCCGCGTGTCACCAGCGCCGAGCAGATCGAGTTCGCGGCGCCAGCCGTGCTGGGAGCGGCGCATCTCGGCCAGGGCCTGCTGCACGGCGGGGGCGGCGGCGAACAGGCCGGCGATCTCGCTGCCCTTCTCGACCGGCGCGCCGCGCAGGCCCGCCAGGGCCTCATTGGCGAACACCACGCGGCCCTCGGCATTGGCCACCAGCACCGGCTCGCGCGAGCCGGCCACCGCGCCGCGGATCTGCACCAGCTGATGCTCGGCGATCAGCAATCGCACCGCCTGCACCTGCACGATGATGTCCACCAGGGCCACGCCGATGCCGCGCGCCAGCGCGAGCTCGGTGCTCGACCAGGGCACGGCCGTGCCGCGCACGATCTCGGACCAGGCCGCGAAGGAGCGGCGCGGCGACAGCTCCAGCGGGTTGTTGGCCACCATGGGCTTGGACGGATCGCCGGCCCAGGTGACGCTTTGCAGCTGCTCCTTGCGGAACCACATCAGCCAGTCGGGGCTGTTGGTGGACAGGCGCACGGCCAGCACGCCGCTGGCCGTCGGCGTGAGGCTGGCCAGCGCCGGGTTCGCCTGGCCGACCGAGGCGCAGGCAAAGGGCTCATCAACAGGCACCGGCTGCTGCTGATCCTGCACCCAGGCCAGCAGCGCGCGCAGCTCGGGCGTGGACGGCGTCTCGCCCGAAACCAGCACCTCGCCCTCGCAGAACAGCGCCGCGCCGGTGGCCTCCAGCGGCTGCAGCAGCGTGCGCGGGTTGCGGAACAAGGCATAGCGCCAGTCGCCCTCGGTCGAGGTGGCCTCGACCAGGCGCTGCTCCAGCCGGCGCACCATCAGCGCCACCTGGGCATGGGCATAGTTCTCGATGGCCGAGATGCGGGTGGAGGCCACCTCGGCCAGCAGATCGGCGGCCGCGCGCAGCGTGCAGCGCAGATGGCGCGGCGAGTAATGGTGGCAGGCGATCAGGCCCCAGAGCTGACCCTCGCGCACCAGCGAGGCGGTCAGCGTGGCCGTCACGCCCATATTGCGCAGGTACTGCAGATGGATGGGCGACATGCTGCGCAGCTGGCACAGCGACATGTCCAGCGGCGCGCCGGTCTCGGGCCGCAGCGCCGGCAGCAGCGGGGCCTGCTGTGCGTTCACATCGACCAGCATGCGCACCCGGTTGAGCAGATACAGCGCCCGGGCGCGCTGCGGAATGTCGCTGGCCGGGTAGTGGTGGCCCAGCAGCGACTCCAGCCGCGGGTGCCGCGCCTCGGCGATCACCTTGCCATGGCCGTCGGGGTCGAATTTGTAGACCACCACGCGGTCATAGCCGGTCAGATGGCGCAGCACCTCGACCACCGCATCGGCCAGCACACCCACCGAGGGCGCGGCCCCGAAGCGCTGCAAGGCCTCGGACAGCGTGGTGGCCATCAGCTCGGGGGCCAGGTCTTGCAGTTCCAGGCCACCGGTTTCGGCTGAGGCCGAGGTCGTCGCCGGCTCCAGCTCCAGCACCAGCCCGCCCTCGGCCAGCCGGTGCAGCGCGCCGTCGAAACGGCGACCCGCCGGCCCGATGCAGCACTGCAGCACCACGGCCTCGCGCAGATCGGCGTGGCCGCCTGGATGCTGTTGCGGCTGCAGCAGCGCCGCCACCCGCTCGGCCACATCACCGCCCAGCAACGCCAGCGGCCGCTGCAGCAGGGCCTCGGCCGGCAGGCCCAGCAGGCGCGCGACATTGCCGCTGCACTGCTGCACCTGCAGATCGGCGCTCTCGCGCAAGACCAGCAGCGCGCCATGCGGCTGCACCGAGCCGGCCAGATGGATCAGCTCGCGTTCGCAGTTGCTGAGGTCGGCCTGGCCGAAGGCGGGTGCCACTTGCTTCGAGGCTTGCATCGATGCGTGCTGCGTCGTTCAGTCTTGCTTCAGTTGATCAGGTGCGTGGATCCGCCGTTGCCCGGCAGATAGCCCAGCCCCGACAGCCCATGCCGCTGCATGCGCAGGCCCAGCGCCTCGCTCGTCATGCCCAGGGCCTCGGCCGCCGCGTCGCGCCGGCCGCCGCTGCGCAGCAAGGCGCTGGCGATCAGCTGCCGCTCGGCCCGATGCGCCACCTCCACCAGCAAGTCCGCCAGCGGCACCTGACCGACCTGGTCGAGCAAGCCGGCCAGCACATCGTCGCCAGCCATCTGCAGCGGCATCGCCGGCCCACCCGGCCGCAGGATGAAGCCCAGGCAGGCCTGCTCGCCCTCGGTCATCAGCGCCGCGGTGACCTGCACGGTCTGCGGATCGCCGCTGGGCGAACCGACCTCCAGCGAGGCGCTGCTGACGATGCCGGTACTGCGCACCCGCTCAATCATCTGCGCCCAGCCGCCGTCGGCGTCGAGCAGCAGCTCGGACAGAGCCCGGCCGCGCAGCGCCAGCTCGTTGGCCTGATGGGCCAGGCGCAGAAAGGCAGGGTTGGCCATCAGCACGGCGCCCGCAGAGTCGGTGATGACCACCGCATCGGGCGTGGTCTCGACAAACTCCGCCATGCGCGCCAGCGCCAGGCTGTCGGCGCTGGCCGCATCCTCGCGACGCGCCCGCACCAGAATCAGCTGGGCCTCATCGGCCCGGAAGGGGGTGGCGGAGACGTCCAGCGCGCCGGCCGGGCCGCGCACGCGGATCTCGCCGGCTCGGCCGCTGCTGCGCGCCGTGGCCAGCAACTCCAGCACCGCCGCGCGCGCCGAGGGCGGCAAGCTCTCGCTCAGCGACCGGCCCTGGATCGAGCCAGCGTCATGGCCGAGCAGCGCGGCGCTGGCCGCATTGGCCTCCAGCACCTTCAGGCTCAAGGCGTCCAGCACCAGCACCGCGTCATTGGCGACCTGGAACAGCAGCTGATAGCGGCTCTCGGCCTGGCGGCGGCTCCAGAAATGGCGCTCCATGTCCTGCTGCGCTTCGACAAAGCGCTGCTGGATCGCGGCGACCGCGCGCAGATCGCGGCCGACCGCCAGCACCGGGCCATCGGCGCCCAGCCGTATCGCCGCCCAGGTCAGCGGCAGTTCCTGCCCGCCCTGGGCCGGATGGCTGACCTCGCGCCGGCGCGAGACCACGCCCTCGTTCGTGACCTCGTCGAGCAGGGACTGGATCTTGCCGCGGGTGCTGGCGGTGACCGTGTCGACCCAGCGCTGGCCGACCCAGTCGCCACAGCCCTGCGCCTGCACGGCCTGGCCCTCGGCCACGGCCGAGATCACGCCGTCCTTGTCGATGACCAGGGCGATATCGCTGGCCACCCGCGCAATGGTGTTGGCCAGTTCGCTGGCCAGGGGCGACAGCGCGCTGAGATCGGAGGGGTCTTCGGAAGCTGTGGACACCTGAGGCGGCCTCGATCGAGTGATGAAGCCCGGGCGCCAGCGCTGGCGCGGCGCCCGGAGATACTGCTTGAACTTATCACAGACAGCTGGATCGTAGGCCTGCCCGGCCCCTGCCGGAAACCCGCGTTTTTTACTGTTCAGCCCGGAGTTGCCGGCTTGGCCGCCATGGTGGCCGGTGTGGCCGGCAGGACTTCCAGCACCTTCAGGTCGTCGGTGCTGAGCGCCGTGCCGGCCGCCGGCGTCGGGCCGGTCTTGACCTGCAATTCGGGGTGATGCTTGGCCATCTCGGCGCCATACAGCGGCTTGTGCGCGCCCTGGTGGCAGGTGGCGCAGTTGACCTTGGCGACATCACCGCCGGGGCCTAGGCGCGCGACCGGGAATGTGTCGGTCAGCGGCAGCATATGCTCCAGATTCAACTCGCGCGCCATGCGTATGCCATGCCAGGCGCTCAGGCGCGGCGGCGAGCTGTTGTCCCACTCGCCGAAGGCGCGGGTGTTGTGGCACTGAGTGCAGTTGACGTTCAGCGATTTGGACATGTGCATCATCAGGCTGTAGGTCCACTCCGTCTGCTTGATCGATTGCCGGTTGCCGTCCGGCAGGGCCTGCGTGCCGGCCACGCGTATCGGCGCGTCGCCGAGCAGGAAGGCGCTGAAGGGATCGTTCGGCAGGGACGCCAGACCGACACTGGCCGCCGGCGCGTTCTGGCCCGCCAGATTGCCGGCGAAGTTGTTCTCGCCCTTGGGCGCCAGCGGCTGGAACCAGACCTCCTTGGGCACCGGCTCGCCGCGGTGGCAGGTGAAGCAGGTGACGCCGGTCTTGGCGACATGGCTTTGCCAGTCGCTGTTGATCTTCTGCGTCATCTGCAGCATGCGGCGCGCGACCACCTTGGTGTAGAGCGAGTCATCGGCGAAGTTCTGCACATTGTGGCAATGCACGCAGCCCTGCTTGGGCGACACCCAGTTGGTCATCGCCACCATGGTGCGGCTGAACTCGGCCACGCTCTGGTCGCCCAGCACCTTGACGTTCTGGTAGACCTGCCCGGCCTTGGGGCCGTCAGGCGAGGCCGGCTCCAGCGGCGCCGGTGTCTCGTGCAGGGCGGCCTGCTCGGCCATCAGGCGCGGGTTGTAGACCTGCTCCATGCCGGTGCCGCGGTAGCCGCGCTGCACCGTGTCGACCGGCGGCCGCTCGCAAGCCGCGAGCAGCGTGCACAGCAGGCCCAGCCCGATGAGGCGCAAGGATTGTCGATTCATCATGGCTGCTCTCCAGTCAACAAGGCGCCGGGCTGCACCGCCACCGGCATTTGCGCCGGCAGTTGCGCCTGGATGGCCAGGCTCAGCGACGCTCCGCCGAAACCATTGCGCAGCAGGGTCCAGCAGGCGGCGCACCAGTGGTTCAGATGCTGGCGGCTCATGGCTTGGCTCCCAGCGCGGCCGGATCGACGATGGGCTGGAACACCGCCGGGTACAGCGGCGCGACGCCATGCTTGACGGCCCACAGATACCAGTTGTCCACCACGGTGCCGGTCAGCAGGATGCCGATGCCACCGGTCAGCGGGCACAGCACGGCAAACCACCAGGCCCAGCGGTGGATGGATTCCATCGTCGCGTTGAAGCCCATGGTCCAGCGCCAGAACAGCGCGGCCCGTTCGCTGGCCGTGCCGCGGTCGGTGATCTGCTCGATCTCGCGCTCGCCGCCGAAGCGGCTGACCGCCAGGATGGTGGCGCCATGCATCGCGAACAGCAGCGTGCTGCCGTACAGAAAGGCGATGCTGAGCATGTGGAAGGGGTTGTAGAACAGATTGCCGTAGCGCAGCGAGAACGCTGCCGTCCAGTCCAGGTGCGGGAAGATGCCGAAGGGCACCGCCTCGCCCCAGCTGCCCATCAGGATGGGTCGGATGAAGCCCAGCACCAGGTAGAGCCAGATGGCCGCGGCGAAGGCCCAGGCCACATGGGTGCCCATGCCGAGCTTGCGGGCACGCCGGTACATGCGGGCCCACCACAGCAGGATGGCCATGGTCAGGAAGAAGCCGGCCAGCAGCCACCAGCCGCCCTGGTTCAGCGGTGGCAGCGACAAGCCGTAGGCCGGCGGCGGCGGCTCCAGCGCCAGCCAGAACAGCTGGCGGGCGAACTGCACCGGATCCCAGCCGACCGAGGCCCACATATTCAGGCCGATGATCTCGATGGCGATGAAGCCGCTGATCAGCGAGGCAATGCCCAGCCAGCCGAGGTAGATCGGCCCGATCTGCGCATCACCGAGGCGCCCCAGCCAATGCCAGTGCGCCCCCCTGCCCTCGCGCTGGTACTCGTCGCGCCCCAGCGGCACGCCGGGATAGGACGGCGCCGCGACCTGGACGCTGGTGAAAAGATTCTGATATTCCGCAGCCATGATGAGTCTCCTCGGCTTGTTGGACTTGTGCTCAGCGCCAGACCGGCAGGTTCAGCCACCAGCTCCACCACTCGGGCCAGCCACGGGTCCAGAAGGGGCCGCTGATGACGATGCAGACCGCGCTCCAGAAGCCGGCCGACAGGGCCAGGAACAGGCCCAGGCGGTGGATGCCCAGGGTGCCGATCGAGTAGCCGATGGCATCGCGGAAGAAGGTGTTCTCGTGCTCGGCGGTCTTGACCACCTCGCCCTTGGCCGGGTTGGTGGCCGACAGGATCAGCGCGCCGTGCAGGCTCAGCGCGAAGGTGGTGGCGAAGAAGAAGCTCACCGCCAGCATATGCGCCGGGTTGTAATGGAAGTGCAGGTACTGGTAGCCGGTGTTGGACACCCAGTCCAGATGGCTCATGATGCCGTAGGGGAAGCCATGGCCCCAGGCCCCCATCAGCGCGGGCCGTATCACCACCAGCGTGACATAGGCCAGGATGGCCACCGAGAAGGCAAAGGGCACGTGATAGCCGATGCCCAGCTTGCGGCAGATCTCGACCTCGCGCAGCGCCCAGGAGACGAAGGAACCGATGGCGCAGACGGTGATCAGCTGCCACAGTCCGCCCTCCATCAGCGGCGCCATGCCGAGACCGTATTTCAGGTCGGGCGGCGCGATATTGATCTGCCAGAGGTTCCAGGTGCCGCCCTGCGAGGCGCCCCAGACAATCAGCAGGATGCCGACCAGCGAGAAGAACGCCGTGGTCACACCGAAGAAGCCGACATAGAACGGACCTACCCAGAAGTCGAACAAATCGCCTCCCAGCAAGGTGCCGCCGCGTACGCGGTACTTTCTCTCGAAGTTCAGCATAGCCATGCTTGCCACCTCAGGTAGAGGGCGCCCGCGCCTGGCGGGGCCCTTTGCGGTCCGGACACGGCGCGGGCCTCAACCCGCGCCGTGGCTTCGATGGGTCGAGGCCGGCGACTACTTCGGCGCCGGTGCGGGCATCGATGAGTTCTGGCTCACCGCCTGCGTCCTGGGTCCATCGAGCCAGTTGAACTTGTTGGTACTCAAGAGCACGAAGTGAATCACCAGTGCCAGTACGAACAAGAAAGCGAACAAGGCGACCAGCGCTCGGCGCGGGTCGAACAGCAACCAAATTCTCCACATGCTTATCTCTCCTAGTTAAGGTGCGACATGAAGGTGTAGACACCCGCCCTCACACCCTTGATCAGCGATTTCTCGCTCTCCGCGCCCGGGAACCAGCGACGCCACTTCAGCAACAGCAGCTGGGCGGCGACGGCGATCATCAGCACGAACACAAAACTCACGAAGAACAGCGCCTCGTAAGCCTTGGAATCCTGTAAAGCCGCATGGTTGACGGGGACGGTGGTGATCTCAGCCATGACGGGCCTCCTTCAGCGATTCAGAGCCAGGGACGCCACATCCACACCAGCACATGGGCAACCACGGCAACCGCCGTGAAGCCGATGAAGCTGGACATGAAAATGCCGTGGAATTCCCGGGCCTCGTTCTCAGTCAGCCCGGATAACGAGCCTGTTCTGTTGTCAGCCATAGCGATAGCTCCTCAAAAAAGCCTTGCGGCCAGTACCGCGCAGCTCCCGCGCGGCAGGGACTTCCAGGGCAGAGAAGCCCCCGGCAAGACTTGTGTTCACGTGAGCGCTCCGATGGCTGCGGCGGCCAGTTGTCGGGTGTGCCCTTCGATGTCGTCAACGGCAACTGCTGCCGCCCCCCGCGCACGCGCCGCCGCCTCGGCGCGGTCGCGCAGGCGCTTGGCCGCCGAAATGCGCAGCAGCACCGGCTGCGCCTCCAGCAGCTCGTCGAGCAGCTCCTTGGCTTGCAGCGTCCAGCCCATCTCGGGCAGGGCCCGGGCCGGCGTGGCCTCGGCCTGGTCGAGCTCGGTGCCCAGCGGCAGGATGTGGAAGAGCGCATCGAACAGCGCGTTGCAGAACTCCTGCACCAGATAGGTCGCGCCGGCATAGCCCATGAAAGGCGTGCCGGTGGCGCGGCGGATGATGGCGCCGGGGAAGGAGGCGGGAATGAAGGCGGGCTTCATCGGCCCTTTTCCCGGTCCAGTACCAGCCTCGGCCATATACATGCGCTCGTTGAAGCTGCCATACATCACCAGCGGCGGCTTCTGATGCACCAGCGCGCGGATCGCGTCGTTGTCGGTCTTCTCGCCAGGCTTGCGCGCCACCGCGAAATTGCAGGGCAGGCCCAGCTCGTCCTCGAAGAAATGCCGCAGCCCGCGCGCATAGGTCTCGCTGGCCACCACCGCAAAGCTGGCGGTGGCGAAGAAGTCCTGCGTCACCGAGCGCCACAGATCCCAGATCGGCTTGATCGTCGTGTGCTTCTCGCGCTCGATGAAGGGCTCGGGGTCCAGATGCAGCAGGCGGCCCAGCTCGCGCAGAAAGGCAGTCGTGCTGTGCAGGCCGATCGGAGCCTGCAGCCAGGGCCGCTCCAGCGCCTCGCAGAGCATGCGGCCGAACTCGCGGTACATGCAGACGTTGACGTCGGCATGCACCAGATTCGCGACATCGGCCAGATGGCTGCCCAGCGGGAACACCATATTGACATCGGCGCCTATGCCCTCGACCAGGCGGCGGATCTCGTGCAGATCGCTGGCGCTGTTGAACTGGCCGTAGCAGGGGCCGATCAGGTTGACGCGCGGTTTCTCGTTGGCGGCTCGCTGATCGAAGGGCGTGCGCGCCGGCACCTTCTTGACCCCGTGCTCGGTCCAGAGCCAGAACATCGCGCGGTTCGCGCACTGCCACTGGTCCTCGTCGATGGTGCGCGGCAGAAAACGCGCAATCGTCGTGCCCTCGGGCGTGACGCCGCCGCCGATCATCTCGGCGATCGAGCCGGTCACCACCACGCTGGGCAGGTCCGGGTCCAAGGTCGCATGGGCGCGCTTCATCGAGCCCTCGGTGCCTTCGCGGCCCAGTTGTTCCTCGGCCAGGCCGGTCACGACAATGGGCAGCTCATGCGGCGGCAAGGCGTCGGTGTAGTGCAGCACCGAGGTCACCGGCAGGTTCTCGCAACCGACCGGCCCGTCGATCACGACCTGCAGGCCCTTGATCGCGGTGAACACATAGACGGCACCCCAGTAGCCGCCGGCCCGGTCGTGGTCCAGCACTAGCATGTGGCGCTGCCCCATTCAACGCAGCGGCGAAAGCCGCAGTAGCGCGCCGCGATCGAGCGCAGCGGGCCGCGATGGACGATCCGGCGGCGCGGCCGAGGAAGGACGCGCGCCAGGCAGACCAGGCGGGCGCTGCGGGGGTTCAGGTGATCGCACATCAAATCATCTCCTCCGCCTTGCGGCGCTTGATCAGCTTGATGACCTGGCGACGCGTGTCGGCCTTGAAATCGGGACGGTCGCGTGGCACTTCTTCCCAGATACCGGCCGCATGGCCGGAGCCCACCTCGCCGAAGAATTCGCGCATCTGGTCGAAGCGGTGCTTGTTGTTCATCGCCGCATTGACCACCTGGGCCAGCGAGCCGGCGCCGGCCGGGCCCATCAGCGGGCGGGCCGAGATCAGGTTGGTGAAGTACAGCGCCGGCAGCGCCAGCTGCTTGGCCTTCTGCACCACCGGCGTCGTGCCAATGGCCAGATCGGGCTTGCACTCGGCCAGCGCCGCCAGGTCCTGCTCCAGCGAGGCGCGGTACTGCACATGCACGCCGCGCGAGGTCAGCCACTCGCGGTCCGGGTCGCTCCAGCGGGTGCGCGGGCAGGCGGTGCCCACATAAGGCACCTCGGCGCCGCTTTCGACCAGCAGCCGCGCCACCAGCAGCTCCGAGCCCTCGTAGCCGCTGACCGTGACTCGGCCCTTGATCGGCGTGCGCGCCAGCGCGCCTTTGATCGCCGGCAGGAACTTCTGCTTGGCTGCGGCTATCAGCGCCTGCGGCACATTGGCTGCGACGCCAATGGCCTGCAGCCAGGCCTCGGTGCCGTCATGGCCCACCGGTGCCGAGCCGATCACCGGCCGGCCGGCGGCCTCGAACTCGCGCACGCAGGCCGTGTAGAAGGGGTGGATAGCCGCAGCCACCGTGCAGTCCAGCGCCGCATAAAGCTCGCGCCATTCGCGCGTCGGCACCACCGGGCCGGCCGCCAGGCCCATGGGCTCCAGCAGCATGCCCAGCACCACCGGGTCGGCCGGGAACATCTCGCCGAGCAGGCTCACCGTGGGCCGCCCGGTCTGCAGCTTCTTCTCGCGCCAGCCGGTCGGTGCGGCGACCGGCCCAGCCTCGGCCTCGCCACGCGCGTACTTCAGCATCGCTCCGGCCAGCACATCCTTGGCCTCGGCATGGGTGGGCACGCCAAAGCCCGGCACATCGACGCCGATGATGCGCACGCCCTTGATCTGCTTGGGCAGCAGCTGCAGCGGCACGCCGCTGGCGGTGGGCACGCAAAGATTGATCACGACCAGCGCGTCGAGCCTGGCCGGGTCGGCCTGGGCATGGACCGCGTCGCGGATGTCCTCGAACAACTTGCCGGTCACCAGGCTCTCGCTGTTGAAGGGCACATAGCCGACGCTGCGCTTGGCGCCGTAGAAGTGCGAGGTGAAGGTCAGGCCGTAGACGCAGCAGGCCGAACCGCTGAGGATGGTGGCGGTGCGCCGCATGCGCAGGCCCACGCGCAGCGCGCCGAAGGCCGGACACATGCTCTGCGGCTGGTCGTGCGGGCCCTTGGGGTAGTCGGCGGCGTAGCGCTCCAGGGTCTCGCGCGTGGCGTCGCTGTTGGCCTTCCCTTCGGCCAGGGCGAGTTCGGGAGCGGCGTGGCAGTTAGACATGATCAGGCCGCGTCGTAGATCACTTCAAGCGTCGGCTTGATCAACTCGGTCTTGCCGACCATGTCGAACAGCGTGGCCGGCTCCATCTTGAAATCGCGCCCGGTCACCTCGGCCGAGAACAGGCCCAGCAGCTGGTCCTGAGTCTGCGGCTTGGGCCGCACCGGCGGCGCCTCGCCGACATTGGTGGCCAGGGTCTCGAACAGCGAGGCCCATTGCGTGCCGGGCCGGCCGATGATTTCGTAGCTGGCGCTCTTGCGGCGGATGTCCTCGTGGGCGGGAATCGCCGCCAGCACCGGGATGCCCACGGCTTGCGCGAAGGCGGCGGCCTCGCCGGTGCCGTCGTCCTTGTTGATCACCATGCCGGCCACGCCGACATTGCCACCCAGCTTGCGGAAGTACTCCACCGCGCTGCAAACGTTGTTGGCCACGTACAGGCTCTGCAAGTCGTTGGACGCAACGACGATGACCTTCTGGCACATATCGCGCGCGATCGGCAGGCCGAAGCCGCCGCAGACCACGTCGCCGAGGAAGTCCAGGAGCACGTAGTCAAAACCCCAGTCGTGGAAGCCCAGCTTCTCCAGCGTCTCGAAGCCGTGGATGATGCCGCGCCCGCCGCAGCCGCGACCGACCTCCGGACCACCCAGCTCCATCGCATAGACGCCGTCGCGCTTGAAGCAGACGTCGCCGATGGCCACCGCCTCGCCGGCCAGCTTCTTCTTGCTGCTGGTCTCGATGATGGTGGGGCAGGCCTTGCCGCCGAACAGCAGGCTGGTGGTGTCGCTCTTCGGGTCGCAGCCGATCAAGAGCACCTTCTTGCCCTGCTGGGCCATCATGTAGCTGAGATTGGCCAGCGTGAAACTCTTGCCGATGCCGCCCTTGCCGTAGATCGCGATGATCTGCGTGGTCTTGGTGACCGGGCCGGTGGCCACGGCATCGGGCTCGATGGCGGCCTCGGCGCGCAGTGCGTCGGACTGACTGGCCCTGCGTTGGAAGACCATCGGCGCAAGCGCCGGGATGCTCGTGTTGCTCATGCGTGGTGTCTCCAGTCCAGAACCATCTTCAGGCAGCCGGCATCGTTGAAGGCTTGGCTGTAGGCGCTGCCGGCCTGCTCGGCCGGCTCGCAGTGGGTCAGCAAACCGTCCAGCGACAGCCGGCCGGCGTGCAGCAAGGCGTTGACCGCCAGCATGTCGGGCCGCTTCCATTCGGCGGCGACGCGGATGCGCGCCTCGCGCATGAAGGCCGGCGCAAAGTTCAGCGACAGCGGCTTCGAATAAAAGCCCGCCAGCACCACCTCGCCGCCGGGTGCGAGTCGGGCGATCAGCGTGTCGAGCAGGCCCGAGTCGCCGCTGACGTCGTAGATGGCCTTGTAGTCGCGGCGCTTGTCCTCGTCGGGGTGGGTGACCGAGTAGCCCATCGCGCCGTCGGCGCGCTTGGGGTTGGTTTCCCAGACCGTGAAGTCGGTGATGCCGGCCGCCACATTCATGCGCGCCAGCAGCCGGCCCAGCACGCCGTGGCCGACGATCAGGTCGGGCGGCGCAAACGGCACATCCTGGCCGCCGCCGGCGACGCTGTGATAGGCGGTCGCGGCCAGCGCCAGCAGCACCGCCTGCTCGCCGAGTTTTTCCTCGACCGGCACGACCTTGGCACCGGGCACCACCAGGCGCGAGGCCGAGCCGCCGAACAGGCCCTTGACCTCGCCGAAGCAGCGCGCGCCGGGCACGAAGACCCGCTGGCCTATCCACTGCGTGCTCTGCGGGCTGACCGCGATGACACGGCCGACCGCCTCATAACCCGGCACGAGCGGGTATCCCATGCCAGGGAACATGGGCATGGTGCCGGTCCAGATCAGGCGCTCGGTGCCGGTGCTGATGCCGCTCCACTCCACCTCGACCACCACATCGCCGTCTTCCATCGCCGGCAGCCGCAGCTGAGCGAGGCTCAGATGCTCGGGGCGGTCAATCACCACGGCCAGGGTGTTCATCAGCGGATCTCCTTAGGACGGAATCTCTCGATCCCATGAAGTCATCTTAAGCAGACACAGCAAAACGTCAACTAATATTTACACTCAGAACTGTCAGCTCCGATCAAGCAGCAACAGTCCGGTCTGCAAAGGCATGCGGGTGCGCAGCCGCCGGACCCGGCCGAAGCCGGCCTGTATCGCCAGTCCACGCAGCCTTGCCTCGCTGCGCGGCCGGCCCTGGCCCATGGCCATCAGGTAGAAACCGAAATAGGCATGTCCCATGGCCTCGGCCCCCGGCGTCTCGGCCAGCGGCTCGGCAAGCAGCAGACGCCCGCCGGCAGCCAGGGCCTGGCGCACCGCGCGCAGCAGGATCAGCACCTGGGCGTCATCGTGGTCATGCACGACGCGCAGCAGCGTGATCAGGTCCGCGCCCGGCGGCAAGGCGTCGCGGAAGAAGTCGCCGCCCACGGCGCTGCAGCGCGCGGCCAGGCCGGTGCGCTCGAAGCGTTCGCGTGCCCGCAGCGCCACGCCGGGCAGGTCGAAGACCTGCAACTGCAGGCCCGGTGCGTGCGCGGCCGCGGCGCAGGCAAACGCGCCGTCGCCGCCGCCGACATCGAGCAGGCGGCGATGGCGCCGCAGCGGGTAGGCCTGCAAGACCTGCTCGGCCACCAGCGGCTGCGAGGCCGCCATCAGCGCCGAGTAGGCGGCCAGCTGCGGCGCGGGCAGACCGCCAGGCGCCGCCGATCCCGCGTAGGGCCAGAAGCCGGCCAGCTGCGCCGAGGCCCGCTCGCCGCGCAGCAGCGCCACCGGGTCCGCCAGGTCGCGGTACAGCGCGCCATGGTGCTCGACCATGGCCGCCACGGCGGTGTTGCCCACCATGGCGGCGCCCAAGGCACCCAGGCCATAGCGACTCTCAGAACGCGCGTCCAGCAGCCGCAGCGACACGGCCGCCAGCACCAGCCGCTCGGTGCCGGGCTGCGGCAGGCTCAGGCGCTGCGCCAGCGCGGCCAGCGTCAGCGGCCCCTGCGCGGCCAGCAGATCAAACAGGCGCAGCTGCACGCAGGCCAGCAGCACCTGCGAGTAGACAAAGCCGGCCAGCAGGTCGAACAGCGCGGCGGCGCGCCGGCGCGCGATCCAGCGCGTCGGCACAAAGGCCTCGGCCCAGCGCCGAAAGCCGGCGCTGCTCAGCAGCCGGTCGCGCCAGGCCAGCGGCGCATCGCTCCAATGAGCCTGGGCTGTGCTCATCGCTCAGGCCGCCTGGACTTGCGACTCAGCTACCCGCTCCAGCAAATGCGGCGGCACCAGGCGCTCGGCCTCGTGCCGGATCAGCTGGCGAAACTGCGCCGCCCCCGGGCAGACCGGCACGGTCAGCAGGGTCGCCTGGATCAGGCGGTGAAACTCGGCCAGCGCGCCCTCCAGCCCCAGCTCGCGCGCCATGCTGGGCCGCCCCAGGGCCAGGTCTTGCCCACCGGGCTTGCCGGTGGCGCTGGGGTCCAGGGCCACATCGCGGATGTCGTCGGCCACCTGGTAGGCCTGGCCCAGCTGCTCGCCTAAAGCGCGCCAGGGCGTGCCGTCGGCACCGGCCGCCTGCGCGCCGGCCATGGTGGCGGCGGCGAACAAGGCGCCGGTCTTGGCCTGCTGGTAGTCGCGCAGCGAGAGCTGCGGCTCGCACTCCCAGGCCTGGCCGGCGACGATGCCCATGGGCATGCCGACACCGTGGCAGACCGTGCGCAGCAGCGCCGGCAGGCGCGAGAGATGGCGGCGCGCCCGGGCACCGAGCACCTCGAAGGCCGCGATGATCAGCGCATCGCCGGCCAGCACGGCCAGCCGCTCGCCGAAGGCGCGCTGCACCGAGGGCCGGCCGCGCCGCGTGTCCGCCGCATCGAAGCAAGGCAGGTCGTCATGCACCAGCGAGGCGCAGTGCAGCAGCTCGATGGCCGCCGCCGCGCCCTCGCTGAGGCCGGGATCGTCCTCGCCGCAGGCCTGGGCCACCGCCAGGCACAGCGTCGGCCGGATGCGCGCGCCGCCGGGAAACACCGCATGCTGCATCGCGGCGGCCAGCTTGGGCGGGTGGCCGCTTTGCAGACTGACGCTCAGGCTGGCGCGCAGCGCGCGTTCGATTCGGTCTGGATAGGGCATGTGCATGGGCGAGGCCTTTGCTGACGGAACCCGCAGAACGACCGCATGTCGCAAGCGAATTACATTAATATGTGTCAATCAGAATAGACACACATGGAGATTGCGTCAATGCGCGTCAATGCCCTGCCCTGTACCCCGCTTCGTCCGCCCCGGGTGCTGGTGGTGGGCGCCGGCATCGGCGGGCTGACGGCCGCAGCCCTGATGGCGCGCAGCGGCATCGAGGTGCAGCTGCTGGAGCGGGCGGCCGCGCCCGGCGGCAAGATGCGCCAGATCGAGCTGGGGCCCCAAAGCCTGGACGGCGGCCCCACGGTGCTGACGATGCGCTGGGTCTTCGACGCGCTGTTCGAGCATCTGGGCCTGAGCCTGGATCAGCACCTGAGCCTGCGCCGCTGCAGCGTGCTGGCCCGCCATGCCTGGGGGCCCGATCAGCGCCTGGACCTGTCGGCCGATCTGGAGACCAGCGTTGCGGCCATTGCCGAGTTCAGCGGCGCGGCCGAGGCGCAGCGCTACCGCGCCTTCTGCGAGCGCGCCGGCGCCGTCTACCAGACCCTGGACCGGCCCTTCATGCAGAGCAGCCGGCCCACGCCCGGCTCCCTGGCCTGGCGCGTGCTGCGCCAGCAAGGGCCTTCCGGCCTGCGGCAGCTGCTGCGCATCTCGCCCTTCACCAGCTTGTGGACGGCGCTGGGCCGCTACTTCCATGACCCGCGGCTGCGCCAGCTCTTCGGCCGCTACGCCACCTACTGCGGCTCCTCGCCCTTCGAGGCGCCGGCCACGCTGATGCTGGTGGCCCATGTCGAGCGCGAGGCGGTCTGGCAGATCGAGGGAGGCATGTATCGGCTGGCCCAGGCCCTGGCCGCAGCCGGCCGGCAGCAGGGCGTGAGCTACCGTTATGGCTGCGAGGTGCGGCAGTTGCTGATGCGTGCGGACGGCGGGGTCGGCGGCGTCGAGCTACAGGACGGCGAGCGCCTAAGCGCCGACGCGGTGCTGTTCAACGGTGACGCCCAGGCGCTGGCCAGCGGTCTGCTCGGCCGGCCGGTGCAGCAGGCGCTGAGCCTGCCGGCGATACCGCCGCCGCGCTCGCTGTCGGCGCTGACCTGGCACCTGCTGGCTGAGGTCGAGGCCGGCGGTTTCGAGCTGTCTCACCACAATGTGTTTTTCGGCCCGGCCGAGCACTACCGCGCCGAGTTCGACGCGATCGCCCAGGGCCACTTGCCCGGGACGCCGACCGTCTATGTCTGCGCCCAGGACCGCGCCGGCGATGCCAGCGGCCGCCCGCCGCAGCGGGCCGAGCGACTGATGTGTCTCGTGAATGCCCCCGCTATGGCCCCAGCCATGGCCCCCGCCAGCGCCCGCGCGCTGACCGAACCGGAGATTGCGCGATGCCAGCAAGCGATGTGGGATCAACTGGGCCGTGCGGGCCTGCGACTGAAGCCGAGCCCGCATGCGCCGCTGTGCACCCGGCCGCAGGACTTTGCACAGCGGTTCCCGGCGACCGGGGGCGCGCTCTACGGCCCGGCCAGCCAGGGCTGGCGGGCCAGCTTCTTCGCGCGCCCGGATGGCCGCACGCGGGTGCCGGGCCTGTTCCTGGCGGGGGGCTCGGTGCATCCGGGGCCGGGCGTGCCGATGGCGGCGCTGTCGGGCCAGCGGGCCGCCGAGCAGATCTGCGCGGCCCTGCATTCGACACGCCGCTGGGCGCGCGCGACGGACGGGGCCCTGCTTACGCCTGGTGGTATCTCGACGCGCTGAGCGACCCGCAGCCTGACGGCAGCGCCTATGCGCTGACCCTGATCGCCTTCGTCGGCAGCGTGTTCTCACCCTACTACGCCTGGGCACGGCGGCGCCAGGGCGAGGCGGTGCGGCCCGTTGCCCATTGCGCGCTGAATATCGCGCTCTACCACCGCCCGCCGGGCCGCGCCGGCTACCAGCGCCTGTGGGCCATGACCGAGCGCGGCGAGCCGCAGCTACGGCGCAGCGCCGAGCAGCTGCAGATCGGCCCCAGCCGTCTGGCCTGGCAGGACGATGGCACGCTGCAGATCGAGGTCGATGAATGGACGGCGCCCTGGCCCCGGCGCCTGCGCGGCCAGATCCGTCTGCAGCCGCAGTTGCTGCCGGGCCGGGCCTTTGCGCTGGACGCCGCCGGCCGGCATCTGTGGCAGCCGATCAGCCCGGTGGCGCGGGTCGAGCTGGATTTCGAGGCGCCGCGCGGCCTGCGCTGGCAAGGGGATGCCTATCTCGATGCCAACCTCGGCAGCCGACCGCTGGAGCAGGACTTCCACAGCTGGCAGTGGTCGCGCGCCGCGCTGGGCGGACATGCGGGCTGTCGGGTGCTCTATGAGGTTCAGCCGCTGAGCGGCGAGCGGCGCGCGCTGGCGCTGGATATCGATGCGCAAGGGCGCATCGCCCAGCGGCCGCTGCCGCCCGACTGCCCGCTGCCGGGCACGGCCTGGGGGCTGGCGCGCAGCACGCGCGCCGCGCAGGCGCCCGAGCTGCTGGCCACGCTGGAGAGCGGCCCTTTCTACAGCCGCTCGCTGCTGCGCGACCCGCTGGACGGCGGCCTGGCCGTGCATGAAAGCCTGTCGCTGCAACGCTTTCGCCAGCCCTGGGTTCAGGCGCTGCTGCCCTTCCGAATGCCGCGTCGGGCAACGGGGGTCGGGTCATGACGGCCCAGCGCCTCTTGATGCTGGGTGCCACCGGCACCATCGGCCAGGCCACGGTGCGGTCCTTGCTGCGGCGCGGCCACGAAGTCGTCTGCCTGGTACGCCCGCGCGCCGGTGTCGGAGGCCGGATGGCACGCAGCGACAGCGAACGCCTGCTGGCCGGCGCCACGGTCCGCTTCGGCGACGTCGGCTCGCCCGCCTCGCTGGCCACCGACGGCTTTCGCGGCGAGCGCTTCGACGCCCTGGTCTCCTGCCTGGCCTCGCGCAACGGCGCACCACACGACGCCTGGGCCATCGACCACCAGGCCCATCTGCACGCGCTGGCAGCGGCGCAGCAAGCGGGCGTCACGCAGATGGTGCTGCTGTCGGCGATCTGCGTGCAAAAACCGCTGCTAGCCTTCCAACAGGCCAAGCTGGCCTTCGAACAGGCGCTGATCTCATCGGGGCTGAGTTACAGCATCGTGCGGCCCACCGCCTTCTTCAAATCGCTGTCGGGCCAGATCGAGCGGGTGCGCCGGGGCAAGCCTTTTCTGGTCTTCGGCGACGGCCGTCTGAACGCCTGCAAGCCGATCAGCGACACCGACCTGGCCGACTACCTCGCCGACTGCCTGCAGGACCCGGCCCGCCGCAACCGCATCCTGCCGATCGGCGGCCCCGGCCCTGCCCTGACGCCACGCCAGCAGGGCGAGCTGCTGTTCGCGGCGCTGGGCCGCGAGCCACGCTTCAAGCAGGTGCCGGTCGCGCTGCTCGACACCATCATCGCCGTGCTCGCCGGCCTGGGCCGGGTGCTGCCGTCACTGGCCGTCAAGGCCGAGCTGGCCCGCATCGGCCGCTACTACGCGACGGAGTCCATGCTGGTGCTGGACCCGGCCAGCGGCCGCTATGACGCCGCAGCCACACCCTCGACCGGGCGGCAGACGCTGGGGGGCTTTTATGCCGAGCTGGCCCAAGGCTCGGCCGCGCTGCCGGAGCGCGGGGATCATGCGGTGTTCTGAAGCAGCGCAAGCCAACAACGCATGCCCAAGCTCAATGGATCAGCGCTTGCGCCTGCTGCAGCAGCATCGGTCGGCCCAGGTGATAGCCCTGCGCACTGTTGATGCCCAGTCCTCGGAGGGTGTCCAGCTCGGACGAGGTCTCTACGCCCTCGGCGACGATGCTGCAGCCGGTCTCGAGCGCAAATCCGCGCAGCGCCGCCGCCAGCGCGCGTCGCGAGTGATCGGTGTCGATGGCGCGCGTGATGCTGATGTCGAGCTTCACGATATGGGGGTGCAGATTCAGAATGTGCCTGAAGCTGGCGTAGCCGGCGCCGGCATCGTCGATGGCGACGCGCAGGCCCTGCGCCTGCAGAGGCCTCATCACGGCGGCGATATCCTCGTAGCGCTCGACGGCCTGGTGCTCCGTGACCTCGACCACGATTCTGTCCAGCGGCAGTCCTTTCAGCATGCCGGCGACATCGCCTTTGACAATCATCTCGGGAGAGGCGTTGACGGCGACATACACATCAGGGGGCAGTTGCGGCAAGGCGCCCAGCGCGATGCGAATCGCCTGGGACTCCAGTTCCAGTTCGCGCTTGACCATCGCGGCTTCGGAAAACCAGACATCCGGCGACCGGTAGGGGTCCGAGGAGAAGCGCGCCAGCGACTCGAAGCCGATGGCACGATTCGTTTGCACATCGAAGATGGGTTGGTAGACCATCTGCAAGCCGCCGGACTCCAGCACCGTGTCGATGCGCTGATCCAGCACCTGGATGGCCTGGCGTGTCGACAGCTCCTCCTGGATCTGCTCGGCGACCATCTCGGCCAGGACACGCATCATCGCCAGATCGCGGGCCGTCAGACTGCTGTCCGGCGCATGGCTGAAACAGCAGAAGGTGCCATAGACCTGCCCATCGCCGAGCCGGATCGGCACGCTCAGATGCGCGCCGACCGGCAAGGCCCGCGTCACCGGCAGGCTCAGGGCCTCGGCGTTCAAGCAGGCGTCGGTCATCAGCTCGGGCAGCCGGCCATCGATGACGCGCTGGCAGTAGCTGTCTTCCAAGGGATCGGAATTGCCGACCTGCACCAAATCAATTCCCGGGCGCGCATCGACATGGCGAAAGACCCGGCGGCCCTCCACCATCTCCGAAATGAAGGCGACATCCATGTCCAGATGGGTGCGGATGGCGTGCAACGCACGCGCCAGGGGTGGTTTTGCCGCGCCATTCGATCCCCGAGAGGTGTCGCGCGCGAGTTCCGCAACGGCGGTAGCGAGTAGTGCTTTCAACTGCGGCCTCCTTAAAACTGCAGTCCTCCGCGTGTCGATGGGGACACCCGGTGTGCCCGGCTTTGCCGGTGCTACAGCCCCTATGGTCGCACAAGCCCTCACTTCAAGGCCAGCTCGCTGACGATGCGCCCCAGGCTGCACAGCGCCGCTTCGAAACGGCTGTCGCCCGGATAGCCATGGTTGATGCGCAGATGGTGGCGGTAGCGCCGGTCGGCGGAGAACAGATGCCCGGGTGCGACACCGACGCCGCAGGCCATCGCGCGGCGATGCACCTCCAGCGCGTCCACGGCGGCCGGCAGCTCGACCCACAGAAAATAGCCGCCCTCGGGCCGGGTCACCCGGGTGCCGGCAGGGAACTCGCGCGCAATGACGCGCAGCGCCGAGGCCTGCTGGCGGCTGAGCGCATGCCGCAGGCTGCGCAGATGGCGGTCGACGCTGTTTTGCTGCAGGAACTCCTGCAGCGCCAGCTGCGAGGGCAAGGCGACCGCCAGCGAGCTCATCAGCTTGTGCCGCCCCAGCGCGGTCGCGAAACGCCCGCCCGCCACCCAGCCCACCCGGTAGCCCGGTGCCAGCGATTTCGAGAAGGAGCCGCAGTGCATCACCCAGCCCTCGCGGTCCCAGGCCTTGGCCGGCGGCGGGCGGCGCGGGCCGTGGTGCAGCTCGCCATAGACATCGTCCTCGATCAGCGGAATGCGCCGCGCGCTCAGCATCTCGACCAGCCTGGCCTTGGCATCATCAGGCATGGTGCCGCCCATCGGGTTCTGGAAGGTCGGCATGAACCAGCAGGCCTTGACCGGATGCTGTGCCAGCACGCGCTGCAGCGAGTCCAGATCCACGCCGCTGCGCGGATGGGTCTCCACCTCCACCGCCCGCAGCCCGCGCCGCTCCAGGGCCTGCAGCGCGGCATAGAAGCACGGGGTCTCGATGGCCACCACATCGCCCGGCTGCGTGCTCACCTCCAGGCAGAGGTTCAACGCTTCCATTGCGCCATTGCTCACGACGATCTCGGACGGCGGCACATCGATGCCGGCCAGGCCATAGCGCAGCGAGATCTGGTGCCGCAGCTCGCCACTGCCCGGTGACATGTCCTCCACGGTGCGCCACGGATCCATGGCCCGCATCGCCCGCCCCATGCCGCGCGCCAACACCTCCAGCGGAAACAGGGTCGGCGACGGAAATGCCGACCCCAGCGGCACCAGCTCGCGCTGGCGCGCCTGGGCCAGCACCTGGAACACCAGAGCCGACACATCCACCGTCATGCTGTGACTCAGCGGTTCGCTGGCGGCGGGCTCCGGCTCGCCAAGGGTGGGCCGGCTCAGCACGTAATAGCCAGAACGCGCCCGCGCCTCGACCAGCCCCTGGGTTTCCAACAGGTAATAGGCCGAGAAAACCGTCGAGGCGCTGAGCCCCTGCTGCCCCCGGACCTCACGCACCGAGGGCAGGCGATCGCCGGGCTTCAGGCTGCCGCTGCGGATGCGCTGGGCAATGGACTCGGCATAGGCCTCGTAACGTTTCATCGGATTCCTGGGCGTGTCTGATACCTTGAACTCCCAAGATTCTGATGCTTCTGGGCTCAGACGCCCACGGCGACACCGCGGCCATCCGCTCGCCACGCCACGGTATGCCCTTGCTGAACCCGCTTTTCGTCCGCAACGACGAGTTGCTGCAGGCCTCTGCCTCCCGGCTGGTGATGGGGCCGCCTTGCATCGTCGGCCTGGTCAGACGCCAGCAGGACTTTTGCCTCATCCGTCGCGCGCTTCATGGGGCAAGGAGTTGGGGCCGTCTCAGCAGCCACTCCGCCAACCAGGCAGCCAGGTTTTCGCTTGGCATGGGCCTGGCGATAAAGTAGCCCTGCGCGATGTCGCATCCGATAGCGCGCAGCAAGGCCCAATCCTCATCGGTCTCCACGCCTTCGGCAACGGTCTGCAGACCCAGGCGCTGCGCGATGCCGATGCTGCCTTCCAGCATCGGCCTGATGAGCTGGTTTTGAGCCGCGCCATGCACAAAGCCCCGATCAATCTTCAGTTCGGTGAACGGCACATCGCGCAACTGCGCCAGCGATGAATGACCCGTGCCGAAATCATCGATCGACAGACCGAAACGCTGCATACACAGGCGCACCAGCGTCTCGAGCTGGGCCGAGGAAATGGCCATGACGCGGCTCTCGGTCACTTCGAGCATCAGGTCCTGCGGTGACAGATTGCCCAGGCGCACGAGCGCGCCCAGCCTGGGCGCAAAATCAGCGGCACGCAGACTCTCCATCGACACATTGACCGCCATGTGGATCTGCAGCCCACTGCGGTGCCACAGCGCGAGTTGCGCAAGCGCCGTGTGCAGCACCCAGTCGGTCAGCGGCCCGATGGCACCGCAGTCCTCGGCCAGATCGATGAAGCGGTCCGGGTAGACGAGTCCATGCAGCGGATGATTCCAGCGCAGCAGCGCCTCCACGCCGATCAGCGCGCCGCTGCGCAGCTCAACCTTGGGCTGGTAGTGCAGCACCCATTGCTCGGCCTGCTGCGCGGCAAGCAGGTCGGCGGCAGAAAAAACGGGCGGCTGAGCCAGGGCTGTCGGCTCCGCCTCGGGCTGCCAAAGATCCAGCAGCATGCGCAGCGACGTGCGACCGGCGGGCTTCTCCAACGCTCCCAGTATCCGCAGAGAACGGCTGGAGAGCAGCTTCTGCACGGCGTGGATGATGCGGGGGCCTTCGCCGCTGAGCAGGATGATGTTGCCCCGGAAGTCGGCATCGCCAAGACGGCGCAGAAACTCCAGGCCGTCAACACCGGGCATGTTCAGGTCGCAGATCACCACGTCGACGACCGCACGCCCTTCGCTGAGCAGCGCCAGCGCGGCCTCCGCGCTGGCCGCCGTGCCTATCATCGTGAAGCCCATGCTGCGCAGCATGCGCGACTGCATGCCGAGCATGAACGGGTCGTCGTCGACCAGCAGCAGACTGGGCTGGCGATGCGGCTTGCGGACACTGCCCGAGGGCATGGGGCCTTCGGGCGGCCCGAGCCCCAGCGGCAGGGTCGGCACAAAAGTCGGCCAGATATCAGGCAGGTGTTCAGGCATGACCATCCCGGTGTGCGTCGAGGAAGTGGTGGACGGCGCGCAGCTCCTTGTCAAACGCGGCCATCAAGGTGCTCAAGGCCGCATTGCGGGGGCTGCTGGTGGCCGCTCCCTCGATGTCGGCACAGATCTGCCCCAGCCGTGCTGCGCCTATGGCCCTCGCTGCGGACTTGAGCTTGTGGGCAATGTCGGCCATGCCCTGAAAAGCCCCCTCACGCTGTGCCTGCCCGAGTTCCAGCGCCGAACGCTCTGTGTTGGCACGAAAGGCATCCAGCACTTCGCGCATCACCTGCAAGTCGCCGCCAATCAACTCCGTCAGCACACTCAGGTCAGCCGGAGGCCTTGTCCCCGCCGGGGCATGGGGCGCCGCCTCGCCCGCCTGCTGCAACGGGAACAACCAGGCATCGATGGCGGACTTCAACTGCGCCAGCCGCACCGGTTTGGTCAGGTATCCATCCATGCCGGCCTGGCGGCAGCGCAGTTCTTCGTCGCGCAAGGCATTGGCGGTCAGGGCAATGATGGGCAGGCGGCGCCCGCCGCCTTCTTCGGCGCGCACCGCTGCGGCCAAGGTATAGCCGTCCATGTCCGGCATGTGCAGATCGGTCAGCAGCAAGGCGTGCCCCCCGCGCCGCCAGTGGTCCAGGGCCTCAAGGCCATTGCCGACCATCTCGGCGCGATAGCCGAGCAGAGCGAGCTGCTTCGCGAGCACTTTCTGATTGATTTCATTGTCCTCGGCGACCAGGATCAACGGGTCCGCCGCCGGCCTCGCATCAGGCTCTGACCTGGCAAAACGGCTGTTGCCTTGGGCGGAATCCTCGGCGTGTTCGTCGACCGTCTCCGGGGCGGCCGCAAGCGCAACGCTGCGAAGAAAGACGGCCCGGTGCAGGCAGTCACCGTCCAGGCCCAGCTGATCCGCTTGCAGCCGGCGCGGCCGGTGCCGTCGCCCGGCCTCGATGACGACAAAGGCCAGCATCGTCTCGTGACAATCGAGAGCGGCCGCCCGGCAGGCGGCCAGAACCCGGTCGATGGCCTCGGGCGGGTCGGCGACAACAAGCACGCAGCGGCCCGGGCCGACAGTTCGCAGCCAGATCAGGGTCTCGGCAAGCGTGGACGCGCGCCGCGCAGCACATCCGGCATGGCTCAGATACTCGGCGAGGTCGCCGGCCTGGTCGGCCGTCCCCAACACCAGGCAAGGCAGGCCCAGCAGCGGCGGCCAGGCAGGCAACTCGGTAAAGGCGTCGCTTGCCAATGGCATTTCAATCGGCAATCGCACCGTGAAGGTGGCCCCCTGGTCCAATTGACTGTTGACCGCGATGGACCCGCCCATCATCTCCACCAGGCGCTGCGAGATGCTGAGCCCCAGACCGGTGCCGCCAAAACGTCGCGTCGTGCTGGCATCGGCCTGCGTGAAGGGCGAAAACAGGCGGGCCACGGTCGCGGTGTCCATGCCGACGCCGTTGTCCGAGACGATCAGCTCCAGCATGTCGCTGTCGTCGGCTGTGGCGCGCTGGGCGCGCAAGCACACCCTCCCCTGGCGATCCTGCCCGCTGCTGAACTTGATGGCATTCCCGACCAGATTGACCAGCACCTGGCGCAGCCGGCCGGCATCGCCCAGCGTGTGTGAAGGCAGCCGGGGATCGACGGACAAGCGCAGCCCGACGCCCTGGTTCTCGGACAGGCGGCGCAGCGTATCGCAAACGCTTTCGAGCACAGCTTCGACCTGCATCGGTTCGCGATCAATCTCGAACAGGCCGGCCTCGATCTTCGAGAAATCAAGCACATCGTCGACGATGGCCAGCAAGGCGTAGGCCGACTCCCGGGCGGTCTTCACCAGCTCGCGCTGGTTCGGATGCAGGCTGCTCTCCTCGAGCACGTCGATCATGCCGATGACCCCGTTCATCGGCGTGCGGATCTCGTGGCTCATCATCGCAAGAAAGGAGGACTTGGCCCGGTTCGCCTGCTCGGCGAGTTCACGTGCGCGCTCCAGTTCCAGGGTACGGTGGCGAACTCTGTCCTCCAGCCCCGCATTCAGCTCGCGCAAGGCGCCCTCGCTGCGCCGGCGTTCGCTGATGTCGCGCATCACGGAAATGAAGTGCGTGAAGCCCTCGCCCGCCGAGGCAACCGGCGTGATGTCCAACTCGATCGGATAGTGCCTGCCGTCCTTGGTGTATTTCATCAGCTCCAGGTGCGCCGACTCGAAGCGCTCGACCGCACAGCGCATGCGGCCCAGTTCTGAAACATCGGTCAGAGGTCCATCAAGCAAGGCCGGTGAGCGGCCTATCACCTCCGCCCGCGCATAGCACGTCAGGCGAACGAATGCGTCGTTCACGAACACGATACGCAGTCCGTGAAGCAATGTCGGGTCCGGCTCGCTGATGATGACGATGTCGTTCAACTGGGCCACACTGGCCTCCAGCAACTTCAGCTGCTGACGGGCCGCGCGAGTTTCGGTGACGTCGCGAAAGTAGACCGAGAGCCCATCGTCCAGGGGGTGACAATCGACCCCGAACCACATCCGCATCGGTGGGTACAAGGCCTCGAAACTGAGGCCCGTCTCGCCCTTCATCGCCCGGTCATAGTGGCGCTCGAACACCGAGCCCCGGGCGTCCGGATAGATGTCCCACAAGACACGCCCCAGCAAGGTGTCGCGCTGGCGCCCCCACAGCCGCTCGGCCTCGCGGTTGATGTAGGTGAAGCGCCAGTCGCGATCCACCGTGAAGAAGGCGTCGGTGATGCTCTCGAGCGTGTTGCTCAATCGGTCTGCCAGTTTCTGCGTCCGCAGCGCCGACACCTTGCGCTCCGTGATGTCCTGCAAGGCGCCCTGAATCCTGAAAATCCGCCCTTCGGCATTGCGGACCGCTTCTCCGATGGTGCGAACCCAGAAACGGCGTCCGGTGGCCGATATCTTCTCGGCCTCAAGGTCATAGGGCACACCGGACGCAATGCAGCGCTCGACGGCCTGGCGAACCATCGCCAGGTGCTCGGGCACGAAAGCGGCCCAGCCAAGCTCGGGTGGTGGTGAGTAGCCAACCGGCTCATCGTGCAGGTTTGCGACGATGTCGGACCAGTGAAGGCGCCGTTGAGTCAGGTCGTAAATCCAGCCCCCGACCTTGGCAACCCGTCCGGCGATGTCCAGCATCGCCTTGCTGTCGCGCAACTCTTGCTGGGCGAGCCGGTCATCGGTGACGTCGCGCGCGATGCCAATGATGCCGATCAAGGCCCCCTGAGCATCGCGGTAAGGGACCCTCGTCGAATGGAAAAGACGTCGACCGTTCACCCCGGTGAGCCACTTCTCCGTCTCCTGGACCGTGGCGCTGGTGAACATCGCACGGTCATCTTCGATCAGTTGCTCAGCTTCGGTGCTGCCGTACAAGGCGCGGTCGTCGCAGCCCAAGATCTGATTCAGCGGGCGGCCCGTGAAGGTGCCAAGCGCTCTATTGCACAGCTTGTAGCGCCCTCGCATGTCTTTGACATAGACGATGTCGGGGGTGCCGTCGGCCACCACTTGCAGCAACTCCTTGCTGCGCAGCGTTTCTTCCTCCGCCCTTGCACGCGCGCTGACGTCAACATGCATGACCACCGCGCCCGCCCGGTGGGCCGGGTCCACCGGTGTTGCCATGAGCATGAACCAGCGCCGCTCCGACGGTGAATCGCAACGGTACTCGATCGTGAAGCTGCTGCGTTCGCCATGCAGCACGGCGCGCAAACCGGTGGCCACCGCCCAGATCTCCGCAGCCCCCGGTCCTGGGGCCGCTGCGCAGCTGTCCAAGTAGTTACGCCCTAGCCCATGGGCGGCATCGCGCAGGCCGTTCTGCCCCGCAAACCTGCGCCAGGCCTCGTTCACCGAAATGATGATGCCGTCGGCGTCGAGCACGGCGATATGGGCGGGCAAGGCGTTGAGCAAGGACTCCGAGGCATGGTGCAGCGGCGCCATGCCGGTCTCGTCGGGCCCGGCGGTGTCAGCCGGCGACGAGGGCATCATGGGGAGAACCGTTCAAGATTCGGCGGGGCACTTTGGAACGGCGGTCGGCGCGGGCTCGGGTTGGCATCGTGCTCGAACCATAGGGACTTGGCGACCAACATCCCATACGTAGGCGCACCTAGCCAGTGCCAAGCCTGCGCGGCTCCAAGGACTCGATGGACATGCGCACGAGCTCAGGCAGATGGCGCGCCGCCATCTTCCGCATGATCTGTGAGCGATGAATCTCTATGGTGCGATAGCTCCCGCCCAGTTCCCGCGCGATCAGTTTGCTGCTCAGGCCGGTCACGAGCAGCTCGAAGACCTCGCGCTCACGAGGCGTCAGAGTCTCAAAGCGAGCCTGCACCCGTGGATCCAGCAGAGGGCCAGACAGACCGGTGGCGGCATCCTCAGCGCCCCCCAAAGGGTTGCGCTGATGTGCCATAGGCGGCGCGCGGCCCACGCCACCGGCCTGCCTGATCTCCGCCAGTTCGGCCTCGGACTTCGCCAGCGCGAGGCGGGACTGGTCCAGCGTCCGCTCGACGGCCCGGACTGCGTCCACGCCATGGGCAAGGTGCTCGGTGACCAGCTGCAGCTCGTCGACGCAGCGCTGGACTCTTTTTTCGACCGAAACGCCCGTGCGCAACGCCTGAGCGGCGGGAAGCGTGGTCACCCCCTTCGCCATCAATGCCTGGGCCACGCCGTTTGCCAGCCCCAGATCCTCGGCACAGGCTTTCACCTCGGCCTTGATGGCCTGGCTCTGGTCGAGCGCCGTGTCCAGAATGGGCCCGATGCGGACCGGCACAAGGGATTCAGAAGGCGGGATAGGCATGATGTGAGGAAGTGACCATCACAGTCAGGCGGGCCGCCCCAATCCTAAAGACCCACATGCTTCCCCCGTTTCTGGATGCCGTGCCCGAGTTCATTGCTGTGGCGAATTTCTCTTGCCGGATTTGGGACGACATCTGGAGAGCGCCAGAAAGAAGCGCACCATCTCCGCCGAAGCATCAGGGCCGGCAGCATCCTTGTAGGAACCGTTGGTGTGGCCACCAGACCAGGCGTGGCCTGCACCGTGCAAGGTCCAGCTTTCTATCCTCGCCTGTCCCCTGCTGTCGGCATGGACGGCGCGGCTGAAGCGCTGCCCGCCTGCTGTGACGCCGGATAGCTTCTTGATGCGCAGACCCGGATCCCCGGCTTGAACGACGTGCGCATCGTGCGCCTGCTGCACGATGTAGGCACCATTCGCGGGCTGCACCGTGTGGTCGCGATCACCGTGGAACACAATGACCGGCACGGCGTGCGAAATGGTCCGGTGCGACGGCGCTGAGGCAGCGCGCGATGCGTTCAGCCCTGTGGCCCCGCCGCCCCTGCCCCTCGTGGCGGCCATGGCCGAGGGGATGTCATGCGCAATGGCGTAGGGCAGACCCGAATGGGCACCGACACCGGCGAACAGTTCCGGGTAAGTCTCACCCAGCACCACCGCCATCGCCGCACCGGCCGACAAGCCCGCAACAAAGATGCGGCATGGGTCGGCGCCGTTCCTCTGCACCACCTCGCCGACGATGCCAGCGATCAGCGACGGCTCGCCAGCACCCCGCAGCTGGTCTTGCGGATTGAACCAGTTCCAACACTTCGCGGCATTCGCGCCCGCGGCTTGCTGGGGATACACGACGATGAACCCATACTCGTCCGCAAAGCGGTTCATCTGGGTTTCCGCTGCGAAGTCGTCGGCCGACTGGGAGCAGCCATGCAGCATCACCATCATCGGGTGCGGCCGGTCGGGCTCCCCCCGCGGAACATAGACCTTGTAGATCCGGCTGCCGGCATCGTTGCTGAACTTGTACGACTCGAAACTGCCCGGCCGGTGCTGCACTTCGGTGGCCACCGTCACTCGGTCGCATGCTGGCTTTGCGGCTTCGAATGCAGCCAAAGACGCCGCACGGGCGTTGACAGGGTTCTTCATGATGTTCCGCTATTCCCCGTTCTGCGGGGTAATGGCTTGATCCGGTGTGTGGGGGCCTGAGTGGGGCGGATTCTCGTTGCCGTGATAGGCCTTGCCGGGGATTTTGTCGTCACGATGCTTGGGCTCGGGGACGCTTGTCTTTGGCAGTTCTGTTTGCGATGACTTTGGCGTCGAATCGCCGGTCGTCTGATTGCGAATGGGCTGGTCCATATCAACTCCTTCAATACGCCGGCAACAGCGCCGACGTTTCTTGCAAATGGCAACTGGCGCGCCAGGGGTCCGAGGAAAGGCGGATTGCCCCATGCATCGGCGTCGTCGCAGCCTGCCGCAATGTCACAAGGCCGGCCTGCTGCGGTGGATAGGCACATCTGATGCATCAACTCGAGCTGCCGCGTCGAAGAAGACCGATGATGGCCAGCAAGGCGGCAGCGCCGACGAACGAGACGATCAAGGCCGGCATGCTGAAATCGGCCTGATTGATCGTGCCCACACCGACAAGCGGCGAAACAAACCAACCGGCGAGCATGGCGCCGGCGATGCCGACAATGACGTTGAGGATGATGCCTTGCTGGTCATTGGTTTTCATCAGCATGCTGGCCAGCCATCCGATGACACCGCCAAGTACCAGCCAAATGATGAGGTTCATGAGGGCTACTCCAGAATGTCCCGACGGAATGCACGGGACTTGTGCCTGCATGGTTGCCTCGGCGCTACGGGGCGTCTGTGCGGCATCGCACACCTCATGACTCGGTGCACCTTGCTTTGCCGATCTCGGCGGCAGCGAACGCCAGCAGCTAAGCCCGTATCGACTCTTCACCACCGGCGTTCGCAGGCGACTGGCTTTGGACGGCACTGCCAGTTCGCAGCCAACGCTGACAGCAGCCATTCACGCGTGCAGGTGCCGAGCGGCCGGTCTTCAGGGCGTCCAGTTCACAATCCCGAACTCTGGGAGACATCCGAAGTTTTTGCGCATAGCAGGCGAGGCAGGAGATTGAATCGCTCGATCATCACTTCTTGGCGACGGTCCAGTCCTCGATGGCGATGACCCGGCGCGACGCGCCTCCCGTGGTGTGAGGGTTGGCGTGAAAGTCCACGTGAATCTGCGTATCGCCGATGGTAATCAGCCCCCAGTTGTCCGCGTAGCGCTCGGGCACGAACTCGTCCTCCGTGTAGGTCTTGCGGATGAAGCAGGCCACGCCCGAAGAGATCGCTTCATGGAACCCTTCCGGGTGCGAAACGAACTTGTTGTAGTGAACGTCTCCGGCGAGGAACAGTGCCCGACGCCCCAGGGAGCCGGCGCTGCCCGGATGAAACGCCAACCTGGACCGAATGCCGTCGGCCACGGACCTGTAGTCCGCCACCCGATGCTCGGGCTTGCCCACGCTGAACCCCGTGCCCGAGCCGATGATGTTGAACCGCTTCTGTTCGGTCCTGGCCGGGTCTAGCTGCTTCCACAGCCATTTCTCCTGTGCATCGCCGAGCAAAGTCGGGTTGGCCGCCTTAGAGCTGGTGCGATAGGTCCGTATATCCAGCATCACGATCTTGACCTCAGGCAGATCGTCATAAGTGCAATACATATGCGGTCGATTGTTATTGCGCGCGAACCCAAACCAGCGATCGAACATCTCGCGCGTCGTGGCGACGTACTGAGGCGGTGCCTCGGCGCCGAGGGTGTCGTCGGGGCCGCAATCGTGATCGTCCCAGATCGCCAGAGTGGGCACCGACTCGATGACGACGCGGAACTCCTTGACGGCAAACTGCGCGCGATAGCAGTCCTCCAAGGCCTTGAAGTCCCAGGTGCTGCCGTACCAGCTCATGTAGGCGTTGTCGCCCAGCATAAGCAGCAGGTCTGGCTTGGCGGCCAGTATGTCCTCCCACGCCGGCTGGGTCTTGCGGTAGGTCCCGTAGGCGCAGGAAACGAACGCGATCTTGGTCGCCATGATTCACCTCCAGTCGTTGCCATGGATCTCGCCGAAGCTCGACAGGCCCTTGTTGGCGCAGCTTGGCTCAACCACCTTAGCTTTGCCGTGATGCCAATTGCTACGCCCGTCTGTTCATGAGCGTCACCCGCTTCATGACCGAGCGCATGTCCAGTCGATCGTAGACTTTTTGGACGTGATCGGTGACGGTGGTGGGAGCGACCCTCAGTATCTTGGCAATGCCAACTTGCGAATGTGCGGTGTGCAACAGGCGACACACCTGCGCTTGGGCCGGCATCAGATCAAAGGCTGAGATGACCCGGTGGACGGCGAGGGCCTGGTCACTCCCGCTGCTCGAACAGCAGCTCTGGACTCTTCCTACCCCTGTTTCACCAGGTTCTGAAGGATGAGCGCACCGCCTTTGTCCAGCAGAGTGCCGACGCCCGCCAGCGTGCCGAGGGCGATGGGCGCGAACCCGAGATCGCCGACAAGCTTCGCGACCACACCCACGGCGCGTCCGTCGTCCCCGGCCAGAAACATGACCCTTCGTCCGCCATGCTCGACAGGGTCCGATGCCAGCAGCTTGGCTGGGAGTTGGTTCAGCGACTTGACCACATGTGCCCCGCCGAAGGCGGACGCCACCACCAAACTCGAAGGTTGACCACTCAGCGCTTCGGGTGGCACCCCGTAGGTGTTCATGGCGTCAACCACGATTCTGCCGGTCCACGGTGCACCCGCACGGGCCACCGCTTCGTGAGCAGCGAAGGGAATCGCCAGGATGACGACATCGGCCCTGACTGCATCTTGCAGACTCTGCGCGGTCACATAGCCGGCGAACTCCTTTTCCAGTGCCTCGATGGAGTCCGGCCCGCGAGCATTCGCGACGGCGACAGCGATCCCGCTGCGCGCGAACTGCCGGGCCAGTGCTGAGCCGACGTTGCCCGAGCCGATGATGGAGTAGGTCATGAAAATTCCTTGTGATTGAACGTTATGGTTGAGCCGCCTGCGGCTCACGCCGAGATGGCTGGTATGCCGGCATGCGCGATGGCGGCATCCTTGGCTTGCGGCCCCATCGCAAGACCTTCGGCGCGGACGACGGCGACATCGACCACACCGATGAAGGCCAGCAAGCCGATGAGCTAGCTCTCCTGGTGCTCAAGCGCGGCTGCCGGACTGCCTGCGGCATAGACGCCACCGCGGGCCGAGCACGCTGGGGTCGAGAGGAAGGAGTTGCATGGCAAGGCCTCTAAGAATCCGGTAAGGAAGTCCGACCCTTTTGCTTCCGCGCCGGGGTCCGGGGACGATCTGTTCCCTTGGCCTGAATCTTGAAACCAGGCACACCATCTGAGAAGACGGTATATTGAGATGCAATCCATCTCAATTAAAGATGGGTGGAGCCTTGAATGCTGGATGGCGTGTCTCTAGATCAGCTTCGAACCTTCGTGACCGCCGTCGATGAGGGGAGCTTTTCGGCGGCGGCGCGAAGACTCAACCGTGTGCAGTCCGCGGTGAGCGGTTGGGTCAACAGCCTTGAAGCGCAGATTGGTGTCGTGCTGTTCGACCGATCGGGCCGCTACCCGAAGCTCACCCCAGAAGGCCTCCTCCTGTTGACGGACGCGCGCAACATCGTGTCGGGTGTCGACACGCTGAAGGCTCGCGCCAAGTTGATGGCGGCGGGGCTGGAAGCGGAACTTTCGGTCGTGGTGGACGTGTTTTTTCCGACTGCAGTCGTCAGTGCTGCCGCCAAGGCGTTTGCCAGCCGATTCCCGCTCACGCCGCTGCGTGTGTTCGTGGAGGGCCTGGGCGCGGGCTATCAACCGGTTGTCGACGGGCGCTGCAACTTGGGAATTCTCGCGCCGCTGCCGATGGTGTTCCCGTCGCTCGTCAGCGAAGGCATCGGTCAGTTGTCGCTAGTCACGGTGGCCGCACCCGATCATCCGCTTGCAAGTTTCAAGCGCCGGATACCGAAAGCGGCGTTGACCAAGCACGTTCAACTGGTTCTCACCGATCGCTCGGAGTTGAGCGCGGGCCACGACTACGGCGTGAAGTCGGCGGCGACCTGGCGGCTGGCGGATCTCTCCACCAAGCACGCATTCCTCAGGGACAGCGTTGGTTGGGGAAACATGCCGGAGCATATGGTGCGCAAGGACCTTGCGGAAGGGACGCTGGTGTCGCTCGACGTGGAGGACATGCTGCCCAATGGCTTCGCACTCACGATGGCTGCATTTCATCGGGCGTCGGAGCCACCGGGGCCGGCGGGCAGGTGGCTGATCGACGACCTCAAAGCGCGATATGCCGCGGAGACCCAGTGAAAGTCGGCTTCAAGCAATTGGCGTGACAGACTGCTTCTGGCCGGACTGCCCAGTCGCCCCGCCTGCCGAGAGCAGCCACTGGCCAGCCAGGATCGAGCGCGGTGCCGCCAGCCAAGCTCGGTTTCGACTCCGCGAAAAACTCCCGTGTTCCAGCAGCGGCCCGCCGCTATGCTTGCGCGTCGCATCCAGCCCCCTCCCCCATGCACCCTAGCGAATCCAACGGCGCCGTCTACCGGACCCTGCTTGAATCCACCCGTGCCATCCCATGGAAGATCGACTGGGCGACCTTGACCTTCAGCTATATCGGCCCGCAGATCGAAGCCCTGCTCGGCTGGGCGCCGTCGACTTGGGTCAGCGTCAATGACTGGGCCTCGCGCATGCATCCGGACGACCGCGAGCGCGTCGTCAACTTCTGCGTTTCGCAGTCGCAGGCAGGCGTGGACCACGAGGCCGACTACCGGGCGCTGACCGCCAGCGGCGAGTACGTGTGGATCCGCGACGTCGTGCATGTGGTGCGCGACGAGCACGGGGCTGTCGACTCGCTGATTGGTTTCATGTTCGACATCACGGAGCGCAAGAAAACCGAGGAAAAGCTGCTGAGCCTGCAGAAGGAACTCGAGGATCTCTCCTTCCTCGACAGCCTGACCGGCGTGGCGAATCGGCGCAAGTTCGACGCCGTACTCGCCAAAGAGTGGGAAGAGGCCCGACGCAACACCCAGCCGCTCTCGCTGATCTTGTTCGATGTTGACTTCTTCAAGCGCTACAACGACCACCACGGCCACCTCGAAGGTGATGACTGCCTGCGGCGCATCGCGCAGGCACTGGCTGCCGCCGCAAACCGCCCACGTGATCTTCTTGCCCGCTACGGTGGCGAGGAATTCGTCCTGGTGCTACCCGCCAGCGACGAGGCCGCCGCCGCTGCCGTTGCCGAGCGCTGCCGACAAGCCATCTTCAAAGCCCAAATCCCGCACGAGAACTCGCCACTGGGCCAGTTGATCACGGTCAGCATGGGTGTGGGCACCACGATCCCGGCGGCCGGCCAAGACTCATCCCCCTTCATCGACCTCGTGGACCGCAGGCTGTATCGGGCCAAGCAGGCCGGGCGGAACCAAATCGTGTCGGCGGCATGATGTCGGCAAGCGCCGGCCATCCCCCCGGCTGCAATCGCTCTACGATCCCGCTAGCATGTTCGTTTAGCCGACACCCGAAGAGCGTGACGCACACGTCAATGCGGTCCTGCGTGCCGTCAAGCCGGGCGGCCACGTCATCGTTGCAACGTTCGCCGAAGACGGTACGGAGAAGTGCAGTGGGCTGGCCGAATACAGCCGAGGCAAGGATGGCAAGACGGGCTGCGATCCATGGTCGTCGGCAGACGATGCAAGCAAAAAGCCGCCAAGTGCATGATTCACTGGGCGGCTTGCAATGTTGTGGGGCTTTGTGAGGGCCTGATTTGGCCTGCCCGGAGGGACTCGAACCCCCGACCTGCTGCTTAGAAGGCAGCTGCTCTATCCAGTTGAGCTACGGGCAGAGGTGCCGATGATGCAGAGAAATCTTGGTCGGGGCGGCGGGATTCGAACTCGCGACCCTCTGCTCCCAAAGTACCTATCCATCGAACCTAGGGGCACTGTGCGAGACCTACCAAGACCAAAAATCCCTTACACTTCAACAACTTAACTCTCTTCCCCCGTCCCGCGACATTTCAAGAAATCCCACAAAGTCCCGCTCACGGTTTACCCTACGGTTTACCCCTGGCAGAACGCAGACCTGTGAAGGAATCTGGAGCTCGAACCGCCAATGACGACTCGCTACCCAAAATCCGGCAAGGGCCGGCGCTGGACGATCGCAGAACTGCGGGCAATCCCGCTGGACTGGAAAGGCGACATCATAGCTGACAGCGACGGCTTGACTGGGGAAGTCCGAGTCACAAACGAAGACGCAGTGGCGGTCCGCTTTCGCTTTGCGTTCAAGTGGGGTGGCAAGGTCTCTTGGTATCAGTGCGGCTCCTGGCCCGGCAACAGCCTCGAAGTCATCCGCCGCCATCGCGACGATGCCCGCAACAAGGTCAAGGCTGGCATCAACCCGAACGACGCAAAGAAGGCTGCCAGGATCGAAGCCCAGCAACAAGTCGAAGCTGTCATCGCAGCAGACGCCCAGAGACGCGCCGAAGACCTCACCAACAATGACCTCATCGACACATGGCTGCGGGATGGCGTGCGGCGCAAGGACGGCAACCACGAACTTGGCCTGAAACTGGACAAGAACGTGCGCCCATTCATCGGGACGAAACCGGTCCGCCTGACCACGGAGCACGATCTGAGAGACCTGCTGCGTGTCATTGTCGCCCGTGGCGCGAATCGCCTGGCAGTCACCGTCTACACAAACCTGGCGCAGATGTATCACTGGGCCGAGAAGCGCCAGCCGTGGCGCAGGCTCCTTGTCGAGGGCAACCCCATCGACCTGATCGAAGTCGGGAGGATCGTCGACACCGACTACGACCTGAACAATGTGCGCACCCGCGTCTTGGCTGAAAACGAGTTGGTGGAGCTGCGGGACATCTTCACCGCCATGGATAGCGACGCAGCGGGAATGACGCGCCACGCGCTCTACGACAGGGTATGGGCAACGCCCATCATGCGTCTGGCCCAGCAACTTGGCATCTCCGACCGCGGCCTGGCAAAGATCTGCGCCCGCCGTAACATTCCCACGCCCGACCGGGGCTACTGGCGCAAGCGAGAGAACAGCGTCGCTGTACGCGCCCGCCCTCTGCCTGACCCTGACTGGAATCCCTGGGTAGAACTGGTGCGCTCGCAACGCGGACTTGCGAAGAAGCACCAGTGCGCCATTTGGCTGTGTCTGGGCACGACATGTCGTATTGGCGAATTGCTGCTGGCCGAGCAGGAGCATGTCAATCTGGACAAGCGCGAGTGGTTCATACCCAAGGCCAATGTCAAGGGCACGCGCGGCACGAAAACCGACCACCTGGTGCTGCTCAACGATTTCTCTGTGCGGCAGTTCGAGCTCCTGCTGGAGATGGCTGGCGAGTCTCGCTGGATCTTCCCGTCGCCCGAAAAGGAAAGCGCCCCGATTCATCACCAGGCCGTGACTGCTCAGGTGGGTGATCGCCAACTCATGTTCAAGGCGCTGGGCAAAAAGCCGAACCGCCGCCCGATGGACAACGGCCTGGTGCTAAGCAGCGGCGACAAGGGCGAGTGGACCCCACACGATATGCGCCGCACCTCGGCCACGATGATGCAGGCTTTAGGCGTGGATCCCAACGTGATCGACCGATGCCAGAACCACGTCCTGCAAGGCAGCAAGGTGCGACGACACTACATGCTGCACGACTACGCCGAAGAGAAGCGCCAGGCATGGGACAAGCTGGGAAAGCACCTTGACAGGCTGCTCAGCCAAAAGCGGCCTTACATCAGGAAAGACGCAGAACTTCCAGAAGGGGTCGACCGGTCCACGGTTCGGTTGGTGCATCAAAGCGCTGCAAGCGGTTCGCAAGTGGGATAGTCAAGCTGCCGGTTACTGCAGGACAAGCTGAACTCAAAAAGAACATACATCTGAAATCCCGGGGCGCTGCGGCGCGAATGGGCGGCACAACGCGCTTTCAGAGAGCTTTCAGAGAGCTTTCATCAGCCATGACCAGCCCCCTCCCAGCCGCACCAGCGCAATGGAGAAGAAGTCCGTCTGCGCACGCAACAAGACCGCAATGTCGATTCAGCTCAAGGTCTTCCAGGAGGGCCGCCCGAAACGTCCGGCCGTCAGATCGTCAAACGCGGTGAACAGCCAGGGGCAACCCGGCGCCACTGCATAGGGCTGGCGATGACCGATAGAGCGGCGGCGCACCGTCAGCAGCTGGTCGGGCAGCCCGACATGACGGAGTTCGTCCGGGCGCCCCTCCGACATCTCAAAGTCGCTGGGCTCAAAGCCCGCAAGCTCCAGGGTCGATGCCAGCGTGGACCACAGATGCGTCGGGTGCGTTTCTTCAGGCGTTCTCATCGGAATCTCGGATCAAGGGAAGTCGGTCACAAGCTGCTTCGGTGGACGCCAGTGTGCTCAGGCCCGGTGACGCCGTGATGAAGCACGCCGGCGCGAGCCGGCCCCGCGCGCAACAGTTTGTTCGACCAGCTCTGGTGGATCGAAGGTCTGCGCCTTCCTACCTGCACGGTCGGCCAGCAGCACAACACTCTCTAGCAGGCTTCCTCGCGCTGAGGCAACAAGTCTGCGGGTTTGAGTGCTCCCGGGCCGGCGATACGGCAATCGCGCCAGCTCCACTTGACCCACATCAAGAATGCCAGAACAAGTTGCTACTACGCTGCATAGATGCACCGTCTTCTACGCAGCCTGGTCGGCAAGCTGGCACTGATACAGACCAGCTTCCTGGTGGTGGCCTTGGCGTCCATCGCGTTCACGCTCTGGGTGTCCTGGCAGCTCGAAGGTGGCGCGGGTGCCATCAATGAAGCGGGCCGCATGCGGATGCTGAGCTATCGGATGGCGCTGTCAGCGGCCGAACCAGGGCCGGCGAGTCTGCAGAACGACTTGCGCGAGTTCGAGGCCATGGCGCAGCGACTTCGTACCGGCGATCCGTTGCGGCCTCTGTTTGTACCGAGTACACAAGAGTGTCTGCAGAAGCTGGCCGCCGTCGAGCAGCAATGGCCGGCCTTGCGCCACGCACTTTTGACCACCGCCGACGGTCAAGGTCTGAAACCGCAGGTCGACGCCTTCGTCGCTACGATCGATGGCCTGGTTGGCACCATCGAGCAGACCATCGCGGCCCGCACCGCCATCCTCGGCGGCCTGTGCTTCAGCCTGGTGGTGCTGGTGGTGGCCGCCTCGGTGGTGTTCGTCTCCGGCACCTATGTCTGGATCATCCAGCCATTGCAGCGCCTGCGCGAGGGCTTGCGGCAGATGGCAGCGGGCCAGCTCAGTGTGCGGGTCGACGAGAAGAGCTCGGTGGTCGAATTCACCAGCCTGGCCGAGGGCTTCAACCAGATGGCGGGTGCGCTGGCGGAGTCCCATCAGGGGCTCGAAGACAAGGTCAGGGACAAGACCGCCCATCTGGCCCAGCAGAACGAGCGACTGGAGGCTCTCTACGATGTGGCACTGATGGCCGGCCAGGCCGATGCCAGCCTGGAAACAATGGCCCAGTCCTTTGCCGTCAAGGTTGCGCGCATCGCGCGCGCCGATGCCTGCGCGGTGCGGCTGGCCGCGCAGGACGAGCAGCGCTGGCTGCTGATGGGCCAGACCTGCCTGCCGCAGGCGATGATCGACGCCGAGCGCTGCCTGCGCAAGGGCGAATGCGCCTGCGGCAGCGCCATGCCCGAGGCGAGCGGCGCCCGCGTGATACCGATTCAGAGCATCGGGGCCCCGAAGCTGGGGCATTGCGAGGCGGCCGGTTACCAGACCGTGATCTCGGTGCCTATGCGGGCCGGCACGCGCATGGTCGGCGAGGTCGAACTTTTCTTCTATGGCGAGCGCCGCCTCGGCGAGGCCGAGCGCCTGCTGCTCGATGCGCTGGTGGGGCAGTTCGCAATCCAGGTCGACAATGTGCGGCTGGCGGCGCGCGACCGTGAAATGGCCGTCTCCGAGGAACGCAATCTGCTGGCCCAGGAGCTGCATGACTCGATCGCCCAGGTGCTCGCATTTCTGAAGATCCAGGTCCAGCTGCTGCGCGGCGCGCTGGCCAGGCAGCGTCTCGCCGAGGTGGAGCGCAGCGTCAACGAGATCGACACCGGGGTGAAGGAATGCTATGCCAATGTGCGCGAGCTGCTGGTGCACTTCCGCACCCGGCCCGGCCACGAGGACATCGAACACGCACTGCGCAGCACGCTGGCCAAATTCGAGCGCCAGAGCGGCCTCGGCACCCATCTGAGCCTGCAGGGCGACGGCCTGCCCTTGCCGCCCGACCATCAGGTGCAGGTGCTGCACATCATCCAGGAGGCCCTGTCGAACGTGCGCAAGCATGCCGAGGCCGACCATGTCAGCCTCAGCGTCGAGCAGCTGCCACGCTGGAGCTTCGAGATCCGCGACAACGGCCGCGGCATCGAGCTGCCCGATGCCGGCAGCGAGCAGACCCATGTCGGCCTGCAGATCATGCGCGAGCGGGCCCAGCGCATCGGTGCGCAGCTGCGCATTGCCCGCCTGCCCGAGGGCGGCACACTGGTGCGCCTGACGCTGCCCCAGCAGACCTCGCTGCAAGCCGCCCCCGAAACCCTTCAGACCGCCCTGCACTCATGAGCCCGGCCATCACCATTCTTGTCGTCGACGACCACACGCTGTTCCGTCGCGGCCTGATCGCGCTGCTGCGCCAGGAGGAAGGTATCGAGGTGCTGGGCGAGGCGGCGGATGCCGGCGAGGCCCTGCGCTGCGCTCAGGCCCTGCAGCCCGATCTGATCCTGCTGGACAACCATATGCCCGGCGTCAGTGGCGTGAGCCTGCTGCCGGCGCTGCGCGAGGTGGCGCCGCGCTCGCGTGTGCTGATGCTGACCGTCAGCGAGGACGAGGACGATCTCAGCGCGGCGCTGCGTAACGGCGCGCAGGGCTATCTGCTGAAGACCATCGACGGGGAAGACCTGGCCGCCGCGCTGAGTCGCACGATGCGGGGCGAGTCGGTGGTCAGCCCGGAGATGACACACAAGCTGCTAAACGCGCTGCGCAACAGCGGCGCCGCGAGCGCGAGTGCACCCAAGCCGCCGCCGGCGGGCGAGCTGTCCCCGCGCGAGCTGGACATCCTCAAAGAGCTGACCCGCGGCGCCAGCAACAAGGAAATGGCCCGCACGCTGGGCATCGCAGAGACCACGGTGAAGATCCATGTGCAGCACATCCTGCGCAAGCTCAAGCTGAGCTCGCGGGTGCAGGCGGCGGTCTGGGGCAGCGAACAGGGCCTGGGCGGCTGAGATCCGGCTTGCGCCAGATCAAGCCAGGGCGCCGCATAGTTCTTTCGAACGAGGCTCGCTGCAGCGCCCTAGTTCCGATGCACTGACATCCATCGCCCCCTGAAGGATGTTCAGCCCGGGGCCGAAGATCGACAGTGGCAGACATGAAAACGAGGAGCTCCTCCATGTCTGCAGCAAGTCCCTCGAACCCAGGCGGCCGTGCGCTCTCGGTGCTGGTGGTCAGCACCCTGGCCTTCACGGTCTGCTTCATGGTCTGGATGATGTTCGGCGTGATCGGCATCCCGATCAAGAAGCAGCTCGGGCTGAACGCCACCGAGTTCGGCCTGCTGACCGCGATGCCGGTGCTCAGCGGCTCGCTGGTGCGGGTGCCGCTGGGCATCTGGACCGACAAGTTCGGCGGCCGCATCGTCTTCTTCAGCCTGATGCTGGCCTGCGTGATCCCGATCTGGTTGATGGCCTATGCGACGGCCTACTGGCATTTCCTGACCATCGGCCTGTTCGTCGGCCTGGCCGGCGGCAGCTTCTCGGTCGGCACGCCCTATGTGGCGCGCTGGTTCCCGAAGAATCGCCAGGGCTTCGCGATGGGCGTGTTCGGCGCCGGCAACTCGGGCGCGGCGGTCAACAAGTTCGTCGCCCCGGCCCTGGTCGTGGCCTTCGGCTGGACCATGGTGCCCCATGTCTATGCGGCGGTGCTGCTCGGCACGGCCATCCTGTTCTGGTTCTTCAGCCACTCGGATGAGCAGCATCTGGTTAGCAGCAAGGCCAGCTTCGCCAGCCAGCTGAAGGCCTTGAAGGACCCCAGGGTGCTGAAGTACTGCCAGTACTACAGCATCGTGTTCGGCGGCTATGTGGCGCTCTCGCTGTGGATGGTGCAGTACTACGTCGGCGAGTACGGCCTGGACATCCGTGTCGCCGCGCTGCTGGCGGCCTGCTTCTCGCTGCCCGGCGGTGTGCTGCGCGCGATCGGCGGCTGGCTCAGCGACCGGCATGGCGCCCACAACGTCACCTGGTGGGTCATGTGGGTCAGCTGGATCTGCCTGTTCCTGCTGTCCTACCCGCAGACCGAGTTCACCGTGCAGACGATCAACGGCGCCCGGACCTTCAGCATCGGCCTGAACGTCTATGTATTCACCGCGCTGATGTTCATCCTGGGCATCGCCTGGGCCTTCGGCAAGGCCAGCGTGTTCAAGTACATCAGCGACGACTACGGCCAGAACATCGGCGCCATCAGCGGCATCGTCGGCCTGGCCGGCGGCCTCGGTGGCTTCGTGCTGCCCATCATGTTCGGCGCGCTGATGGACCTGACCGGCATCCGCTCCAGCGCCTTCATGCTGATGTACGGCGTGGTCTGGGTCTCGCTGATCTGGATGTACTGGACCGAGGTGCGCAAGACCGAGGTCATGGGCAAGCAGGCGCCCGACGCGCCCTTCAGCCGCTCCTTCCCGCGCTGACCCCCAGCGCACAACGGAAAAGAACCATGAGCAACAAAAGCAGCAGCGCCGACATCGCGGACTGGCGCCCCGAGGACGAACAGTTCTGGAACAAGACCGGCAAGAAGATCGCCTACCGCAATCTCTGGATCTCCATCCCCGCCCTGCTCTGCGGCTTCGCGGTCTGGGGTATGTGGGGCATCATCACCGTGCAGATGCTGAACCTGGGCTTTCCCTTCAGCCAGGCCGAGCTGTTCACGCTGACGGCCATCGCCGGCATCTCGGGGGCCACAATGCGCATCCCGGCCAGTTTCCTGATACGCATGGCCGGCGGGCGCAACACCATCTTCCTGACCACCGCGATGCTCTTGGCCCCGGCCATCGGCACCGGCGTGGCGCTGCAGCACCCCGAGTGGCCGCTGTGGGTGTTCCAGCTGATGGCGCTGTGGTCGGGTGTCGGTGGCGGCAACTTCGCCTCGTCGATGTCGAATATCTCGACCTTCTTCCCGAAGCGCCTGCAGGGCACGGCGCTGGGGCTGAACGCCGGCCTGGGCAATTTCGGCGTCACGACCATGCAGATCGTGATCCCGCTGGTGATGACCGTCGGGCTGTTCGGTGCGCTGGGTGGTGACTCGAAGTCGCTGCTGAAGGACAGCGGTTGGATCTTCGGCAAGATCGCCGCCGGCACGCCCACCTGGATACAGAACGCCGGCTTCGCCTGGGTGCTGTCCCTGGTGCCGCTGTCCCTGCTGTGCTGGCTCGGCATGAACAACCTGAAGACGGTGACCCCGGCCGCCGGCCACCCCCTGCTCGCCTTCGCCAAGATCACCTATCTGTACTCGCTGGCCTTCATCCCCTCCGTCGGGATGCTCTATCTCTACCTGCCGGCGCCCACCGGACTGGGTCTGCTGAATATGTGGGTGGCGATCCCGCTGGACATCCTCGCCGCGCTGCTGGTGATGAAGCTGGCCGCCTTCGGCACGATGAAGGAGAACGTCGCCAAGCAGTTCGAGATCTTCAAGAATAAGCACACCTGGGCGATGACGGCGCTGTACGTCGTGACCTTCGGCAGCTTCATCGGCTTCTCGATGGCCCTGCCGCTGGCGATCACGGTGATCTTCGGCTTCATCCATGCCCCCGATGCGGCCGGCGTGATGCAGCACACGCTGAAGAACCCGAACGCCCCCTCGGCGCTGACCTATGCATGGATAGGCCCCTTCGTCGGCGCCGCGGTGCGGCCCGTCGGCGGCTGGATCTCGGACAAGGTGGGCGGCTCCATCGTCACCCAGATCATCTCGGCCCTCATGGTGTTCGCCTCGGCGGCGGTCGGCTACGTGATGCTGCAGGCCTATGGCTCGGCCACGCCGGAGCAGCATTTCCCGATGTTCATGGGTCTGTTCATCCTGCTGTTCGCCGCCAGCGGCATCGGCAACGGCTCGACCTTCCGCAGCGTCGGCTTCATCTTCGATCGCCAGCAGGCCGGCCCGGTGCTGGGCTGGACCTCGGCGGTGGCCGCCTACGGCGCCTTCATCGCCCCGGTGCTGATCGGCCAGCAGATCAAGGCCGGCACCCCGCAGTACGCCTTCTACGGTTTCGCCGTGTTCTACGCGGCCTGCCTGATCCTGAACTGGTGGTTCTATCTGCGTGCGAATGCGTACGTGAAGAACCCCTGAAGCTCCAAGGAACAAGACCATGAGTCACTTTCTCGACCGCCTCAACTACTTCGCCTCGGCCAAGGAGGACTTCGCCGACGGCCACGGCCGCAGCACCGGCGAAGACCGGACCTGGGAAGACGCCTATCGCAACCGCTGGGCCCACGACAAGATCGTGCGCTCCACCCATGGCACCAACTGCACCGGCTCCTGCTCGTGGAAGATCTATGTGAAGGGTGGCATCGTCACCTGGGAAACCCAGCAGACCGACTACCCGCGCACCCGCCCGGACCTGCCCAACCATGAGCCACGCGGCTGCGCCCGCGGTGCGAGCTACAGCTGGTATCTGTACAGCGCCAACCGGGTCAAGTACCCGATGGTGCGGGGCTCGCTGCTGAAGCACTGGCGCGCCGCGCGCAATGTAGCGCGCACCCCGGTCGATGCCTGGAAGAACCTGGTCGAGAACCAGGCCCAGCGACGCGAGTGGCAGCAGGACCGCGGGCTGGGCGGCTTCGTCCGCTCGAGCTGGGACGAGGTCAACGAGATCATCGCCAGCGCCAACATCTACACCATCAAGAAGCACGGCCCCGACCGCGTGATCGGTTTCTCGCCGATCCCGGCGATGTCGATGATTTCCTATGCCGCCGGCAGCCGCTACCTGAGCCTGATGGGCGGCGTCTGCATGAGCTTCTACGACTGGTACTGCGACCTGCCGCCGGCCAGCCCGCAGATCTGGGGCGAGCAGACCGACGTGCCCGAGAGCGCCGACTGGTACAACAGCAACTACATCATCGCCTGGGGCTCCAACGTACCGCAGACGCGCACGCCGGACGCACACTTCTTCACCGAGGTGCGCTACAAGGGCGCGAAGACGGTGGCAATCACGCCGGACTATGCCGAGATCTCCAAGCTGGCCGATATCTGGCTGCACCCCAAGCAGGGCACGGACGCGGCGATCGCGATGGCGATGGGCCATGTGATCCTGAAGGAGTTCTACTTCGACAAGCGGTCGAGCTACTTCGATGACTACGCGCGGCGCTACACCGACCTGCCGCTGCTGGTGAAGATGAAGAAGCAGACCACGGCCGACGGCCGCGAGTTGCTGGTGCCCGAGCGCTATCTGCGCGCCAGCGACTTCGGCGGCAAGCTGGGTCAGGACAACAACCCCGAGTGGAAAACCCTGGCCTTCGACGCGCTCGGCAAGGTGGTGCTGCCGAATGGCTCGATCGGCTTCCGTTGGGGTGCCGGCGAGCGGCCGGATCTGGGCAAATGGAATCTGGAAAGCAAGGAAGCGCGCAACGATGGCGATGTGCGATTGAAGCTCTCGGTGCTGGAGGACGGCGCCCAGGCCCATGAGGTGGCCGAGGTCGGCTTCCCCTACTTCGGCGGCGTCGAATCGCCGCAGTTCACCGCCAACAAGCAGCAGGACGTGCTCTCGCGCCAGGTGCCGGTCGTGCGCCTGAAGCTGGGCAAGCATGAGGACGCCGGCGAAGCCCTGGTGGCCACGGTGTTCGACCTGCAGGTGGCGCAGTACGGCATCAACCGGGGCTTTGGCGACAACACGCCCACCAGCTACGACGACAACCTGCCCTACACCCCGGCCTGGGCCGAGAGCATCACCGGGGTCAAGCGCGAGCTGATCACCCAGGTGGCTCGCGAGTTCGCCGACACCGCCGACAAGACCCGCGGCAAATCGATGGTCATCATCGGCGCGGCGATGAACCACTGGTACCACTGCGATATGAACTACCGCGGCATCATCAATATGCTGATGATGTGCGGCTGCATCGGCCAGAGCGGGGGCGGCTGGGCCCATTACGTCGGTCAGGAAAAACTGCGCCCGCAGACCGGCTGGACCGCGCTGGCCTTTGCGCTGGACTGGATACGCCCGCCGCGCCAAATGAACAGCACCAGCTTCTTCTACGCCCACACCGACCAGTGGCGCTACGAGAAGCTCGACGTCTCCGAGGTGCTGTCCCCGCTCGCCGACAAGGCCCAGTACGGCGGCAGCCTGATCGACTACAACGTGCGCGCCGAACGCATGGGCTGGCTGCCCAGCGCGCCGCAGATGCAGGTCAACCCGATCCAGATCGTCAAGGACGCCCAGATCGCCGGCATGGATGCCAAGGACTATGCGGTCAAGGGGCTCAAGGATGGGTCCTTGCGCATGAGTTGCGAGGACCCCGACCACGAGGCCAACTGGCCGCGCAATATGTTCGTCTGGCGCTCCAACATCCTCGGCTCCTCGGGCAAGGGCCACGAATACTTCCTCAAGCATCTGCTGGGCACGACCAATGGCGTGCAGGGCAAGGACCTCGGCCAGGACGATGCCAAGCCGCAGGAGGTCGAGTGGCACGCCAAGGCGCCGGAGGGCAAGCTGGACCTGCTGGTGACGCTGGACTTCCGCATGAGCACGACCTGCCTCTATTCGGACATCGTGCTGCCGACCGCCACCTGGTACGAGAAGAACGACCTGAACACCTCGGACATGCACCCCTTCATCCACCCGCTCAGCACCGCGGTGGACCCGGCCTGGCAGGCCCGCAGCGACTGGGAGATCTACAAGGGCTTTGCGAAGAAATTCAGCGAGCTCTGCGTCGGTCACCTCGGCGTCGAAAGGGAGCTGGTGCTGACCCCGCTGATGCATGACAGTCCGGCCGAGCTGGCCCAGCCCTTCGGCGTGTCCGAATGGAAGAAGGGTCAGTGCGAGCTGATCCCGGGCAAGACCGCGCCGCAGATCGCCGTGGTCGAGCGCGACTACCCGAATCTCTACAAGCGCTTCACCGCACTCGGTCCGCTGATGAACAAGGCCGGCAACGGCGGCAAGGGCATCGGTTGGGACACCAAGACCGAGGTCGAGCAGCTGGGGGACCTGAACGGCCGGGTGCGCGACGAGGGTGTGACTCAGGGCATGCCCAGGATAGAGACCGATATCGATGCCACCGAGGTGGTGCTGTCGCTGGCGCCCGAGACCAACGGCCATGTGGCCGTCAAGGCCTGGGAGGCGCTGGGCAAGCAGACCGGCCGTGACCACACCCACCTGGCCCTGCACCGCGAGGACGAGAAGATCCGCTTCCGCGACATCCAGGCGCAACCGCGCAAGATCATCTCCTCGCCCACCTGGTCGGGCCTGGAGAGCGAGAAGGTCAGCTACAACGCCGGCTACACGAATGTGCATGAGCTGATCCCATGGCGCACGCTGACGGGCCGCCAGCAGTTCTACCAGGACCACCCCTGGATGCAGGCCTTCGGCGAAGGCTTCACGAGCTATCGCCCGCCGGTCGACCTGAAGACCCTGGTGGAGGTGCAGGGCATCAAGCCCAACGGCAACAAGGAGATCGCGCTCAACTTCATCACGCCGCACCAGAAATGGGGCATCCACTCGACCTATAGCGACAACATCATGATGCTGACGCTCAACCGTGGCGGCTCGGTGATCTGGCTCAGCGAGGACGACGCGAAGAGCGCCGGCATCGTCGACAACGACTGGGTCGAACTGTTCAACGCCAACGGCGCGATCGCGGCCCGCGCGGTGGTCAGCCAGCGCGTCAAGAACGGCATGGTGATGATGTACCACTCGCAGGAAAAGATCATCAACACGCCGGGCTCCGAGATCACCGGCACGCGCGGCGGCATCCACAACTCGGTGACCCGCATCGTCACCAAGCCCACCCACATGATCGGCGGCTACGCCCAGCTGAGCTACGGCTTCAACTACTACGGGACCATAGGCACCAACCGCGACGAGTTCGTGCTGGTGCGCAAGATGTCCAAGATCGACTGGATGGACGACGAGGTCGCCGCCACCGAAGGAGAACACGCATGAAGATACGCGCCCAAATCGGCATGGTGCTGAACCTGGACAAGTGCATCGGCTGCCACACCTGCTCGGTCACCTGCAAGAACGTCTGGACCAACCGGCCCGGCATGGAGTACGCCTGGTTCAACAATGTGGAGTCCAAGCCTGGCATCGGCTACCCGAAGGAATGGGAGAACCAGGCCCGCTGGAACGGTGGCTGGATCCGCAAGCCCAATGGCCAGATCGAACCGCGCCAGGGCGGCAAGTGGAAGCTGCTGATGCGCATCTTCGCCAACCCGAACCTGCCGCAGATCGACGACTACTACGAGCCCTTCAGCTTCGACTACGACCATCTGCAGTCGGCCCCCAAGAGCAAGGCGCCGCCGACGGCCCGCCCGCGCAGCCTGATCACCGGCCAGCGCATGCAGAAGATCGAGTGGGGGCCCAACTGGGAGGAAATCCTCGGCGGCGAGTTCGCCAAGCGCAGCAAGGACATCAACTTCGAGCAGGTGCAGAGGGACATCTACGGCCAGTTCGAGAACACCTTCATGATGTATCTGCCCCGGCTGTGCGAGCACTGCCTGAACCCGGCCTGCGTGGCCTCCTGTCCCTCGGGCTCGATCTACAAGCGCGAGGAGGACGGCATCGTGCTGATCGATCAGGACAAGTGCCGCGGCTGGCGTATGTGCGTCTCCGGTTGCCCGTACAAGAAGATCTACTACAACTGGCAGAGTGGCAAGGCCGAGAAGTGCATCTTCTGCTACCCGCGCATCGAGGCCGGCCAGCCCACCGTCTGCTCGGAAACCTGTGTCGGTCGCATCCGCTATCTGGGCGTGCTGCTGTATGACGCCGACCGCATCCAGGAAGCCGCCAGCGTCAAGGACGACAAGGACCTCTACCGCGCCCAGCTCGACATCTTCCTCGACCCGCATGACCCGGCCGTGCAGGCCCAGGCGCGCAAGGACGGCATTCCCGAGGCTTGGCTGGAATCGGCCAGGAAGAGCCCGGTCTACAAGATGGCCGTCGACTGGAAGGTCGCCCTGCCCCTGCACCCCGAGTACCGCACCCTGCCCATGGTCTGGTATGTGCCGCCGCTCTCGCCGATCAGTGCCGCGGCCAATGCCGGCCAGATTCCGGGCAGCGGCATCAATGGCGACATCCCAGACGTCAAGCAGCTGCGCATCCCCGTGCAGTACCTGGCCAATCTGCTGACCGCCGGCGATGTGGCACCGGTCGAGCGGGCGCTGAAACGCATGCTGGCGATGCGCGCCTACCAGCGCGGCAAGCATGTGGACGGCATCGAGAACAAGGCCGTGCTGGACCAGGTGGGCCTGCTGAAGCACGAGGTCGAGGACATGTACCAGACCATGGCCATCGCCAACTATGAGGACCGTTTCGTGATCCCCACCACCCACCGCGAGTACGCCGAGAACGCCTACGACCTGCGCGGTGGCTGCGGCTTCAGCTTCGGCAACGGCTGCTCGGAGGGCGAGAGCAATGTCAGCCTGTTCGGTGGCGACAAGAAACGCACGATTCCGATCAAGGCCACGCTGTGAGGACGCCGACATGAACAACACCCCGATGTCCCGCTCCTGCCGCGTGCTCGCGCGCCTGCTGGACTACCCGCAGGCCGAGATGCGCTCGGCCCTGCCCGAGTTGCATGCGGTGCTACGCGACGAAGCGGCGCTGAGCGCCGAGCGCCTGCAGGAACTGAAGGCGCTGATGAGCACGTTGCAGCAAGGCGATGCCTATGCCGTCGAGGGCCGCTATGTCGACAGCTTCGACCGCGGCCGCGCCACCAGCCTGCATATGTTCGAGCATGTGCATGGCGACTCACGCGACCGTGGGCCGGCCCTGGTCGACCTGGCACAAACCTATGAAGCGGGCGGCATGTTCTTCGATGCCAGCGAACTACCCGACTACCTGCCGGTGGTGCTGGAGTTCGCCTCGACCCAGCCGCCGGCCACCGCCCGCGCCTTTCTCGGCGAGATGGCCCATATCCTGAACACCATCCACAGCGGCCTGATCAAGCACGAGAACCCCTACGCGGCCGCGATCGGCGCGGTGCTGGAGCTGGCCGGCGAGACGCCGCAGGCGGTGCAGATCACGGCCGACGAAGCGCTCGACGAGGCCTGGGTCGAGCCACCCGCCTTCGATGGTTGCAGCAGCAAGGGCCAGAGCCGCCCCGGCACGCCGCAGCCCATCCATATCGTCAAGAAGACCACCATGAACCCAGGAGTGCGTCCATGAACTCGCTCGACTTTGCACTATTCGGCCTCTACCCCTATATCTGCCTGGCCGTCTTCCTGCTCGGCAGCCTCTTGCGCTTCGACCGCGACCAGTACAGCTGGAAGAGCGATTCCTCGCAGCTGCTGCGCACCGGCTCGCTTCGCTGGGGCAGCAATCTCTTCCATGTCGGCATCCTGGTGCTGTTCTTCGGCCACACCGTCGGCATGCTGACGCCGCACTTCCTCTACGAGCCCTTGATGAGCGCCGGCGCCAAGCAGCTGATGGCAATGATCGTCGGCGGCGTCGCCGGCCTGCTCGGCTTCATCGGCCTGAGTCTGCTGCTGCACCGCCGCCTGACGGATGCGCGCATCCGCCGCAACAGCAAGCCCAGCGACATCGCGCTGCTGGCCCTGCTGTGGCTGCAGCTGCTGCTGGGCCTGGCCACGATCCCGCTGTCGGCCCAGCACCTGGACGGCGGCATGATGATGGCGCTGGCCGAATGGGCGCAGCGCATCGTCACCTTCCGCGGTGGCGCTGTCGAGCTGCTGGCCGGGGCCTCCTGGGTCTTCAAGCTGCATATGTTCCTGGGCATGACGGTGTTCCTGGTCTTCCCCTTCACCCGCCTGGTTCATGTCTGGAGCGGTTTCGGCACGCTGGCCTATTTGATCCGCCCCTATCAGATGGTGCGCAGCCGCCGCCTCAATCTGCCGCCGGGCCACAAGCAGCAGCACTGAGCACAGGAGAAAAAGATGAGCACACAGCAACAAGGATGTGGGAGCGGCAGTTGCGGCTGCGGTGGCGGCAAGAACACAGGATCCACCGCCACCACGTCGCCGACCGCGATGATCAACGGCGTGCCCCTGCACGCCGACGCCGAACTCGTCGCGCAGGAAGACCTGCGCCAGCGGGCCTATAGCGAGCTGCTGCGCCAGGCCGCGCAGCGCGCCGGCCTGCTGGCCGTGGGCGATGTGCCGGCACTGGACGGCCTGCTCAGCGAGGCCGCATCGGCGGCGATCGAGCAGTTGCTGGAGCGCGAGCTGCGCCTGCCCGAGCCCGACGAGGCCGCCTGCCGGCGCTTCTTCGAGGCCCATGTCGCGCGCTTCGCGATCGGTGAGCGGGTCCATGCGCGGCACATCCTGTTCGCCGTCACCGAAGGCATGGACATTGCCGCGTTGCGCCAGCGCGCGGAGGGGCTGCTGGTCTCGCTGCGCTGTGTCGATGCCGAGGCCTTCGCGCAGGCGGCCGCCGAGTTCTCGAACTGCCCCAGCGGCGCCGAGGGCGGCGAGCTGGGCTGGCTGACGCGCGACGATTGCGCGCCCGAGTTCGGCGCCGCCCTGTTCGCGCAGGACGAGGCCAGCGCGCATATCGGTGTGCTGCCGCGCCTGGTCAGCACCCGCTTCGGCTTCCATATCGTGCGGGTCGAGGCCCGCGAGCCGGGCCTGCGCCAGGGTTTCGAGGCCGTGCAGGCCGCAATTGCCCAGACCCTGCGCCAGCAGGCCTATGTGACAGCCCTGCGCCAGTACCTGAACCTGCTGGCCGGTGCGGCCCGCATCGACGGCCTGGCCCTCGAGGGCGCCGACTCGCCCTTGCTGCAGTAGCCACCGACCATGCCCGACGACCTGCTGTCGCGGCTGCGGCGTTTCAATACCGACTTCTTCCCGCAGTACCAGGCCCGCTTCAAGGACCTGGTCGAGCAGGGCCAGCATCCGAGCACCCTGTTCATCGGCTGCTCGGATTCGCGCCTGGTGCCCCATATGCTGACCGGCTCGGGGCCGGGCGAGCTCTTCCTGGTGCGCAATGTCGGCGCCTTCGTGCCGCCCTATGACGGCTCCCAGGGGCTCCATGGCACGGCCGCCGCCATCGAGTACGCCGTGCTGGCCCTGAACGTGCAGCACATCATCGTCTGCGGCCACAGCCATTGCGGCGGCATCCGCGCGCTCTACGGCGAGGTGCCGGCCGAGGCGCCCAATCTGCGCGCCTGGCTGGAGCTGGGTCGCGAGGCCGTCTTGCCGGTGCAGCTGTCCGACGAGGCGCTGCGCCGCACCGAGGAACGCTCGGTTGTGCTGCAGCTGGAGCGGCTGATGGACTACCCGATGGTGCGCGCCCGGGTCGAGCGCCGCGAGCTGGCTCTGCATGGCTGGCACTATGTGATCGAGGCCGGCGAGGTCCATGTGTTCGACGTCAATGCCGGCGGCTTCGTGCCGGCCTCGCGCGCGCTGCACAGCGGCACCGGCCCCTATGCTGACGCCGAACAGGGCGCATTCTTCAATGAGATCGATCCGGCCTGGGCACCGCAGCGCAGCGAGCGCTGATCAGCCTCCATGCCGATGGACGGCGCGGCGCGCATCCAGCCGCGCCAGCAACTGCGGCGTGATCTGCGCCATGGTCAGCAGCGCTCCGCCCTGCTCGGCCGCAAAGCGCTGTGCGCTGGCGCGGTCGACAAAGGCCGGCAGATTGCCGGCACGCATCGGCCCCAGTGCGGCCGAGCCCTGCACATAGATGGCATCGCGAGCCAGCAGCCAGCCCCCGCCCTGGCTGGACCGCACATAGCTGCCGGCGATCTCGCCGGCACGACGGCCGCGGGTGTAGCGGCCCACATCCTGCAGATAGATCAGCAGGCTCAGCGGCGAGTCGAAGAACTGGGTGTCGCCGTTGTCGAAGACCACCTGGGCCGCCCAGTCTGGCGCGCGAGCGGGGAACATGCCGCAGACCGGGCAGCGCGCCTCGGCCGGCACCGATCGCGGCGCCAGCAGCGCCAGGCCCGAACGAGGGTCGTGCGGCGTCGGCGGCGCAACCACGCAGACCTCGGCAACGGGCTCCAGCGCCGGCCGGGGCGCTGAACCGCCCTGATTGCCCAGCAGCAATGACAGGCTCAGCAAGGCCAGCGGCCTACGAACTCGGTGTCCCGGCATCGGCTCTACATGCGGCTGTCGTGCAGCGCGCCGCCACTGAGGTCCACCATCTCAGGCCTGACCTCGGCATAGGCCAGCACCTTGCCGCCGTGGGCGGCGGCGAAGGCCTGTGCGTCGGAGGGCTTGAGAAAGCTCGCCGCCGTCGGGCCCATCGAGCCATGCCGCCGGCTGCCCAGCACATAGAAGCCGCTGCGGGCGTCGAACCAATGGCCGCGCGGCTGCTCCCAGTCGGCCAGTGCCATATCCTGCACATAGACCACGCGGATGGCCCTCGCCTGCTCGGGTCGCAGCAGGGTATTGAACATTTCCACCGTGTCGCAGTACCAGCTGGGCTGGGCCTGGCCGGCGAAATGGATCTGAGCCTTGGGTCCGGGATAGTCCGCCAGCAGCATGCCGTCCAGGTCGCAGGTGCTGCCGGCTTCGATCTCCAACGCAATGGCGCTGCCATCGCGCTTTTCGCCGCAACCGGCCAGCCAGGAGAGGCCGGCCACTGCGGCCAGCATCAGATGTCGTCGATTGATGGTCATGGTTTGAATCTCCAGCTTGCCAAGGCCAGCGGCGCAGCAATCCAGGCCAGCATCGCCCCGCCCATCAGCCAGGGATTGGCCAAGGCGGGCGGCACGATGCTGGCGAGGCCGTAAAGACTGCGTACCTGGTCCAGCGAAAACACATTGAGGATGCGGAACACATCGGTGGGGTTCAGCAGCAGTACATAGGCCAGGGCCTGGCCGCCCCACTCGCCGCCGCTGGCCACCAGCAGGCCCAGAATCAGCAGGTCGAACACCAGCACGAAGCCGAACCACAGCGCGATCGCCAGACCCGAGGCCTTGCTGCGCTCGCGCGCCAGCACCGACAGCAGCAGCGCCAGGCTCAGGAAGGCCAGGCCCAGCAGCACCGAGCTGAGCATGAAGCCCAGGTACTGGTACAAGCCGGCCCAGCCGAACTGGCGCCATAGCAGCCCCGCGACCAGGGCGAAGCCCGCCAGGGTCGACAGGGTCAGCGCCGCGGCCAGACCCAGATACTTGCCCAGCAGCAGCTCCAGCCGCGTGATCGGCAAGGCCAGCAGCAGGTCCAGCGAGCCGCGCTCGCGCTCGCCGACGATGGCATCGAAGCCCAGCAGCAGTGCGATCAACGGGATCAGATAGATCACCAGGCTGACCAGGCTGGCGATCACGAATTCGATCGAGCGGGGCCCCAGCTGACCCTGGGCCGCAGCGCCGAAATAGCTGATCACCAGCGAGAACACCGCGAACACCAGCGCCACGGCCAGCACCCAGCGGTTGCGCATGCGGTCGCGGAACTCCTTGGCCGCCAGCGCCATGACCTGGCGCCCTTCGATATCGGGCAGGAAACTCATGCGGCAGCCCTCAGCTCGAAGAACAGATCCTCCAGCGAGGGCTCGCGGATCTGCAGGTCCAGCACCCGGCCCGCCAGCAGGGCCAGCGCCGCCATCTTGTGCGCCCGCGGGCATTGCAGCTCCAGCGCGCCCGTTCCGTCGCTCTTGCCACTCAGCCGCAAGGCCGGCATCGCCTGCAGCGACACCCGCAATGCCGGCAGGCTCGGTGGGTCGATGCGCAGGCTGATCGTCAGCGGCAGATCCTGCTGCTCGCGCAAGGCCTGCACACTGCCCAGCGCCTGGATGCGGCCGTTGGCCATGATGGCCAGTCGGTCCACCCGTTGCTGCAGCTCGGCCAGGATGTGGGAGGTGATCAGCACCGTGACGCCCTGGGCGCGCAATTCCTGCAGCGCGGCATAGAAATCGCGGATCGCCGACGGATCCAGACCATTGCTCGGCTCATCGAGGAACAGCACCTGCGGCCGGCCCAGCAGGGCCTGGGCGAAACCCAGGCGCTGGCGCATGCCCTTGGAGTAGTCGCGCACCGGCTTGGCGCCACTGCTGCCCAGGCCCACGCGATCCAGCAGCGCCGGGCAGCTGGCTGCCTCCGCGCCCTTGAGCCGGGCGAAGAAGCGCAGCGTCTCGAGGCCGCTGAGGTTGTCGTAGAGCACCAGGTTCTCGGGCAGGTAGCCGATCTGGCGGCGCGCCGCGCGGAAGTCGGGGCCGCTGACCGCGGCTCCGGCCACCGTGATTGCGCCGGCGCTGACCGGGATCAGGCCCAGCATCATCTTGAACAAGGTGCTCTTGCCGGCGCCGTTGTGGCCGATCAGGCCGAACAGCTCGCCGCGCTGCACCTGCAGATCGACGCTGTCGACGGCGGTGACCGCGCCAAAGCGCTTGCTGACACCACGCAGCGCGATCGCCGGGTTCGTCGGTTCTGATCTCGGGCGATCAAGGGCCAGGGTAATGCTTGTCACGCCAGGCACTCCAGTCTTTGTGTTGGGGATGCATGCGCGGCGCGGCGTCGACGACGCTGGGCACGCGCAGCACGGGGAATTGCCGCCCGACCAGGCGCAGGGCCTGCACGGCCGGGCTGGCCAGCAGCAGCTTGATGCCGGGGTGGCGCCAGCTGAGCCGGTCCACCATGTCATTGGCCTCGTAGGGAATGTCGCCAGCGCCATCGCCGTCCCGGTCCCAACCGAGGTAGTTGCTCCAGTGGTTGCCCTGGCCGGCTTCGTCCGGTTCTGCTGACCGGGCGCCCCAGGCCTCGTCGCGCGCGCCGACATAGCGCACCTGTTCCCGGTTGGCGATGAAGTCGTTGCCCTGAACCTGGTTGCGGGTCGAGCCGGCGGCCAGATGAACACCGACGCGGTTGTCGACCACCAGATTGCCACGCAGGGTCGCGTATTCGACGTCGTAGATGAAGAAGCCGCGATTGTTGCCAGCGACGATATTGCGCTCGACCACCGAGTCCTGCAGGGTGCGCAGCATGATGCCGTGGTCGGAGTTGCCCCAGGTGCGGTTGTTGCGCACGATCTGGTCGCGCACTTCCATCAGCGCCAGGCCACCGCGGTTGTAGTAGCTGTCGTTGTCCTCCCACAGATTGAAGTAGGAGTTCATGTAGTGGCTGCCGTAGCGGCTGTGGTGCAGCTTGTTGCCGCGGAAGATCGCGTGATGCGAGACGTCGACATAGAGCGCGTCGCGCACGAAGCCGATGTTGTTGCCGATGATGCGGGCGCCACGGGTGTTGTAGAGCTGCACGCCGTTGCCGCGCTGCGCGGAGTTGTACTCGCGCTTGCCGGTGATCACATTGGCCTCGATGCGCACATCGTTGGCCTTCTCGATCCACAGGCCGAACAGGTTGTAGCTCAGGTCGCAGCGCAACACCACGGCGCGGTGCGCGCCGGGGCGGATGTAGATGCCGGCGTTCTGGGCCTTCAGGCTGTCGCCCGAGTCGCGCACGATCAGACTCTCGATCCACACATCGGGCGCCGTGATGCGCAAGGTGTCGCCCTGCTGCGCGCCGCTGAGCGTCGGCCGCCGCGCGGGATTGCTGCCGCGCAGGGTCAGCGGCTTGTCGATGACGAAGTTGCCGACATGGCGGGCGGGCTCGATCTCCAGCACATCGCCGGCCGCTGCGCCATCGATCGCCTGCTGCAGCGAGTCCACCGGACGCACGCGCAGCGTCGCCGCCTGGGCACAGCCCAGGGCCAGCATCAGCAGCAGGGTCAGGAATTGCCTCATGGCAGCAGCAGGCCCAGGGCCTTCAGACTGAGGAACAGGGCGGCGCCGATCAGCAGGTTCTTGAAGCCCACATAGCTCAGCATGTCCATCCACGAGGCGCGCCGGTAGTGGGCCTGCCACCAGGGGCCGTCCTTCACATAACGCTTGCCCGACAGGCGTATCAGCACCTCGTAGACGCTCCAGCCGAACCACCAGGCGATGACTGCACTTGGCGACAGCCGCCCGCTGCCGGCCAGCAGCCAGACCAGGCTGGCTGCCAGCGCCAGCGAGACGCCGGCGATCTGCAGGCCGCGTTGCGCGCGCCAGCCCTCGGCGCTCCAGGGCCACAGATGATCGGCCAGCTCCAGCCAGAGCCAGCGCAGCCCGCGCGCGTCGGCCTTGTGCGGCGGCCGGACCGCCTCGGTGGGCATGCGCGGGTCGGGGCCGTTCGCGACCTTGGCGGGCATGGCTGGCGCCGGATGGATGGGAATGAAGTAGCCGTTGCGGCCGATCGGCGTGATCTCCAGCCCGTCGCGCTCGCGGCGCTTGCGCTCCTTGGCCAGCGGCGGGCAGCCCTTGACATCGGTGTACAGCACCATGCAGTCCAGGCAGTGCAGGCACTCGCGGTGGTCGATACGGCCGTCCGCGTCGATGGCCAGCGAGCCGCAGCCGACCGCGCAGGCCTTGCAGCTGTTGCAGTCCTGCTTGCGCTTCAGGCCGAACCAGCGGAAGGTGCTGGGCATCGCCAGCGCCGCGCCCAGCGGGCAGATGTATTTGCAGTAGGGCCGCTCGATGAACAGCGAAATCCCCAGCAGCGCGCAGACGAACAGGCCATAGGGCCAGGCCCGGTTCGTGATGCCGACCAGAAAAGTGGTCTTGAAGGGCTCGACCTCGGCCAGCCTCTCGGCCAGGCCCATCGAGAACATCGACACCGCCAGCAGGCCGAAGAAGAGCGCGTACTTGAGCCACTTCAGCCGCTCATGCCAGACCCGCGGCAGATGACCCTGCCAGCGCTTCAGGCCGAGCAGGCCGCCGAGCTTGTACAGCGCTTCCGACAGCGAACCGAAGGGGCATAGCCAGCCGCAGAACAGTCCGCGCCCGAACAGGAACACGGTCAGGATGATGAAGATCCAGAACAGGAAGATGAAGGGGTCGGACAGGAACAGCGACCAGGTCCACTGGAACAGCAAGGCATGGAACCAGGTCAGCACCTGGGTGATGGAGGGCTGGGCCATGGCGCCGAAGCCGACGAAGCCGATGCTCAGGGCCCAGGCGCTGTACTTGAAGGCATTGACCGGCCATTTGTTCTTGTGGGTGGCGCGGCGCGTCAGCGTCTCCCGGAAGGCATAGACCACGGCCACCGCGATCAGCAGCGCGGCGAACAGGCCGATCTCGACGGCGCGCGACTTCCACACCTGGACCCAGGGTGCGGCCGCCTCCTCGATGGCCGGGCGGCCGCCGTCGAGCAACTCGTCGGCCAGCCACAAAGGCGTGTCGAAACTGGTGAAGCTGCGCGCGCCGGTGGCGCGGTCGATGCGGTTGCCCAGCAGCGACAGTTTCCATGGGTAGGCGGCCGAGAACGCCGACGAGCGGATCACGAAGATGGCCGACTCGGTGTAGGCCGGCGCGCCGGCAGCGGCGATGCCGTAGAGGTTCAGGTAGTCGAGATCGCGGAAGGTGAAGGAGTCCGCCCCCTGCTTGACCTGCACCCGGTCGTAGAGGCCCCCACGCACAAAGCCCGACCCCTTGAAGGACTCGGCGCCGGCCGTGCGGATGATGAAGACGGCATGCTCGCCGGCCTTCAATTGAGCGCGGAGATTGTCATAGCCCTGCGCGCCGAGCAGGCTGCGTGCGATATCGGGATGGTTCAGGTCACCGAACCACAGCTCGATAAAGGGTTCATCGGACTTGTCCAAGCCCAGCTGCTCGGGCCGCACCTGCAGGCGCTTGACACTGCCCTGCTTGACCAGCTCGGCCCAGCCGGCGTCCGGCCTGGCTGGCGCATAGCGGGCCGGTTCGCGCCGCGTCGGCGCCAGGATGCCGACCTGGCGCGCCACTGCGGCACCAGAGGCCATCATCACCTGGTTCTGCGCGATCACCGTGACGGTGGCGCCCGAGATCGCGTCCAGTCCCAGCACGCCCTCGTCCGGGCGCGACTGGCCGATCTCCAGCTTGTCGGCCACCGACTTGCCCAGGTACTGCTCATTGAACTTCAAGAGCGCCGATTCGGGAATGCCCAGCAGCAGGATGGGCTCGGAATGCTTTAGCACCTTGACGCCGACGAAGCGGCCGCGCGTGTCCATGCCGATCAGCGTCACGACGGGCTTGCCCGAGTAGGCCGGTGTGTCGGTGATGTCGGTCGACAGCATCACATAGCCCAGCAGCTTGCCGTGCTTCCCACCGCCCTCGCCGGCGCCATAGGCTTCAACATAGGGCGGCGATCCGAGCCGCTCGGAGAACGCGATCGCACCGGGAAACACCTCAGCGCAAGGCAGCAGCGCGCACAGATCGCGCGCCGTCGCCAGCTCGGTCGGCAGCTGGGCCTCGTAGGCGCCGGCGGCGACGGCCGGTGCGCTCGGCAACAGCAGAAAAAATGCGGCCAGGGCGGCCGCACAAACTTGTCTGAGGAACTGCATGGTTTTATCGGTCTTCCCAAGCCCCGGCGCGCGTTCGAGACGCGCCGGGGCTTCGCTCAGGCTCAGGCCTCGACGATCATGCGGCTGCGCATCTCGAGGTGCAGGGCGTGGCAGAAGTGGGTGCAGTAGCACCAGAACACGCCGGGCTTGTCGGCCACGAAGGTGACGGACGCCGTCTCCAGCGGGTTGACGATGAAGTTGACGTTGTACTTGGGGATGGCGAAGCCGTGCGTCAGATCCTCGATCTTGTCCAGATTGGTCAGGATCAGGGTCACCTCATCCCCCCTCTTGAGCTTGAACTCGCGCAGACTGAAGGCCGGCGCCTGCGAGGTCATCTTGATCGTGACCTTCTTGCCGTTGCGGAACACGCCCGACTCTTTCGGGTCCTTGATGGCCAGCGGGAAATCATCGAGCGCATAGACCTGCTTCGGGCGCAGCAGCTCGCGCTTGAAGATGATGAAGTCATGCGGCTCGCCGCGCACCGGATGGTCGGCCAGCAAGACCATCTTCTCGCCCGAAATGTCGATCAGCTGCTCGTTCTCCGGATGCAGCGGACCGACCGGCAGGAAGCGGTCCTTGGAGAACTTGCAGCCCACCGCCAGATACTTGCCGTCGGCCGCGATCGTCTCGGACTGCGAGGCGTTGACATGGCCGGGCTGGTACTGCACATCGATGCGGTCGACCACATACTTCGCGCTCTTGTCGCCCTTGTGGAAGGCGATCGCCTTCTCGACATTCCACTTCACAACCTGGCTGTCGAGGAACAGGGTCGTGTAGGCATTGCCGCGCCCATCAAAGGCGGTGTGCAGCGGGCCCAGGCCCAGCTCGACCTCGGCCACGATGGCGTCATCGAGTTTCTCGAGCTTGCCGTCGAACCAGTCCAGCACCTTGGCCAGCTCGATCACGGTGCCGGTCGGTGAGAGCTTGCCGGCGCAGATGAAATACTTCTGGTCCGGGCTGGCATTGACGCCGTGCGGGTTCTTCGGCACCGAGACATAGGCGGTCAGCGCGCTCTTGGCGTCCTTGTTGGCGGCCAGCGTGCCGTCGACAACCGGCACCTTGGAGTCGCCATAGGTCTTGAACTTGCCGGCCTTGACGGCCGCCTCGATGCGGGCGACGTTGAAGAACAGGCAGGCATCGCGCTCGGAGGACATCATGTCCTCGTACTTGGCGCCCATCTCGGTGTTGTACTGATTGGTAGCCGCCAGCTTGCCGTCGTAGGAAGTCGCGGTCAGGTCGCAGTTGCCGTCGATCAACACCTGCCAGCGCACTTCCATCGACTCGGCATCGACACAGCTGAACAGCGAGTGGTACTTGCCCGTGTCCTCGCTGCCGCTGTTGGGCAATGGGATCGAGAACTCGGCGCCGCAGAACACCCGGGTCGTGTAGTTGATCGCCGGATCGACCGGATCGCGCTTGTCCGGGAAGATGCCGTGGAAGCCCTGCACATTGGGCAGCTCGGTGATCTTGTCGCAGACGAAATGATCAAGCCGAATGCGCGCAATGCGGCTGTTGATCTTGTCGTTGATCCAGGCATAGCGCCCGTCGTAGTTGCCGTCCTTGTAGGAGGCATGGGTGTGATGGGTGTCCGCCACCGTGTACTTGAGGCTGCCGTCGGCCTTGGTGCCCATCACCTGTTTCGATTCATTGGTCACGCCCCAGCCGACCAGTGCGTCCGGCACGAAGCAGGGAATCCGCGTGATCTCGCGACCCGAAGGCAGGCCCAGCACCCGCATATCGCCGGTATGGCCGCCGCTCCACAGGCCGTAGTAAGTGTCGAGCTCGCCGGGTTTCAGATGCACCGCACCGGCAGCGCCATGGCCGGCATCACCGGCCGGTGCGCTGCCGGCCGGCGGCGTGGCTGTGCCGGTGGCCTTGTCGGTACAGGCGGCGATGCCGGCCAGGCCGGCCAGCGCGGCCGTGTTGATGAACCGGCGGCGGCCGAGACCGGCCGCTGCGGCCGCATGGGAGGCGTTTTGTTTGGTCATTGCAAGTCCTCTGGAAATGGTCGGCCAGCGCTGCCGACCGGGCCTGTAAGTGTTTGGGCAGACGGATGTTCGTCGGCCCCGCCCGGCGCCTAACTGATCCAGATCAATCATTTTCATAAAGGGCAAAATTTATGCACCTTAAATAATTACTCATTCCTAGAATCCGGGCCATGCACACAAGGAGCATCTGATGAGCAAGAAAAACCTGACCATGGCGCTGGCGACGGCCTTCTTCATGATGGGCTGCGGCCAGCAGGACGCGCCGGCACCGAGCGCCGCAGCGGCGCCGGCCGTGACCGCAGCGCCCGCCCCCGTCGCGGACAACGCCCTGGGCAAGAGCATTTACGGCAAGACCTGCGCGATGTGCCACGCCGCCGGCGTGGCCGGCGCGCCCAAGCCGGGCGACAAGGCCGATTGGGGCCCGCGCATCGCCCAAGGGCAGGCGGTTCTCGACAAGCACGCGCTGGAGGGCTTCACCGGGGCCAAGGGCATGATGCCGGCGCGTGGTGGCGCCGCCGCGCTGAGCGACGACGAGGTCAAGGCCGCCGTCCAGTTCATGGTGGCGCAGTCGCAGTGAGAGCCTGCTGATGTCACCCCTTCCACCAGAGCCTTCCAGCCCGGACGCCGGGCGCCGGCGCCTGCTCGGCGCCCTTCCCTTGCTGGCCACGGCCGCCTGGCTGCGTCCGGCGCTGGCCGACCCGCGCGTGGTCCAGCAGTCGCGCGTGCTGATGGGCACGAGGGTAGAGATCACCGTTGAAGGCCGCAACGCCGCCAGCAGCGGCGCGGCGCTGGCCGCCGCCTGGGCCGAGATGGCACGCCAGGCCGACCTGATGAGCCGCTACCGGGCCGACAACGCCGTGCGCGCGCTGCAGCTCGCCGCCGGGCTCCAGCCGGTGGTCGTTGCGCCCGAATTGATGCAGGTGCTGAAAACGGCGCGGCAGGTTTCCGAATACAGCAACGGTGCCTTTGATATTACCGTTGGCGCATTTTCAGGATGGGGTTTTGATCCAGCACAAACAGTTATTCCAAGCGCGGATGAAATACGTCGCCAATTGAGTCTGGTGAATTATCGGGACGTGCTTATCGATGAATCGGGCAGCCGCGCTTATCTGCGTCGACGTGGTATGCGGATCGATCTGGGCGGCATTGCCAAGCTGCCGATTCTCGAGGCCGGTCTGCGGGTGCTGCAAAGCCGGGGGCTGGCGGGCGCCATGATCAACGGCGGTGGCGATGTGCTGGTCAGTGGGCAACTGCAAGGGCGCGACTGGCGCATCGGTCTGCTCGATCCGCGTGCGCCGCGGGCGCCGCAAGGACTTTTGGGCCTGATTGCGCTGAGCGACGGTGTCGTCGCCGCCTCGGGCGACTACGAGCGTTGTTTCGTCCGTGATGGTCGGCGCTACCACCACATCCTCGACCCGCGCAGCGGCCAGCCCAGCAGCGGTGTCCGTGGTGTGGCCCTGGTGGCGCGCCGCGTCGCCGATCTGAACGGCCTGGGCACAGCGCTGATGGTGGGGGGGCTGGCGGCGAGAACACGATTGCTGGCCGGGCGCCCGCAGGTCGACGCGCTGATCGTGGCAAGCAACGCCGCGCCCCCCTGGATGTCGGCCGGGATGGCGAGGCGGCTGCAGGTTTGATGCCGCGCAAACGAAAACCCTGACCGGCTTGCGCTGCCGCAAATTGATATGCGCGGCGCCCGCCACATTCATCAAGCCCTCAACCTAGAACGATGGAGACTGCCATGAACCACTTCCAGCATCGCCTCGCCGATCCGAACGAAGCGGCCGTGCGACTGGTGCCCGCGCACAACAGTCGCGAAGGCCTGTGCGGCACGCTCAGCAAAGCCTTCCGGCCCGGACTGCTCAGCGCGGCCGCGGCCCTGGAATTGGCTCAGCTGGGCCAGTTCCAGAAGATTCCAGCCAAGACCTTGTTCATCCGGGCCGACGAACCGGCCAGCGCCTTGTGGCTGCTGGTCAATGGCACGGTCGGCGTCGGTTGCCACGACGAACAGCAGCAATGGCGGCAGACACGCACCATTCATGCCGGCCATTGGATAGATGCCGAGAGCGCCTGGCTAGGCGGCAACTATCTTGAAAGCGCTCGCGCCGAGACTGCTGTATCCGCCTACTGGCTGCCGGTGCGCGAGGTCGAGCAGGCCTTCGTGACGCGGCCGGAGATCGCTCGCAGCCTGCTGGCGGCGGTGGCCGAGCGGGTGCGCCGCGTCTCCGGCGATGCCCATGACCTGTTGGCCAAGAGTGTGCTGGCACGCTGCGCCGGCTGGCTGATCGACGAACTGCAGACCAGCGACCAGTCATCGGCGGTGGTGATGAACCAGCACAAGCGTGCCATCGCCTCGCAGCTGGGCACCTCACCCGAGACCTTCTCGCGCATGCTGCGCCAGCTCTGCGATATGAAGGTCATCGACATGGACCGCTACCGCATTCATGTCCGCGATGCACAGGCCTTGCAACGCCTGTCCAACGGCGCGCTGGCCCATGGCGCCAAGACCTGAGCTCGGCAAGCCTGGCGAGCGCTGGCAAGCCGCCCGCTTGCTCAGCGCACCGCATCGCCTTGGCTTCGCAGCCGCCGCGCTGCTGCTGGCTGGCAGCGCCTTGTGGTGGGCGCTGGCAATGCTGGCCCGGCTGCAGGGTCATGTCTTGCCCTGGAACTTGACGCCGGCCACGGCCCACGGCCTGCTGATGAGCCTGGGCTTCATGCCGCTGTTCTTTGCCGGTTTCCTGTTCACCGCCGGGCCGCGCTGGCTGGCCTGCACGCCGCTGCCGGCCGCTGCCCTGCTGTCGCCGGTGCTGGCTCAGCTGTGCGGCTGGCTGCTGTTCCTGCTGGCCATTCACGCCGGTCCCGATCCCGTACTGGGTCGGGTGCTGGGCAGCTTCGGCTTGGTGGCTGTCGCCTGGGGCTGGAGCGGCTTGCTGTGGCGTTTTTCGGGTCTGCTGCGCGCCAGCGGCGAAACCGATCGTCTGCACGCACAGATCGTCTGCGGCGCCGGCATCCTCGGCGCTCTGCTGCTGTGGGCCGCCGCGCTGGCCTTGGCGAGCGGCGAAGCGGGCCGGCTGCCGGCACTGAGTCGCGCCTCGCTCTGGGGCTTCAGCGGCCTGACCTTCATCACCGTGCTGCACCGCACGCTGCCCTTCTTCGGCAGCGCCGCCCTGCCGAAAGCCAAGGCCTGGCCGCTGCGCGGCTGGCTGCTGCTGTTCGGCTTGCAAAGCGGCTGGGCCCTGCTGGCGCCGCGCTCGAACGGCCTGCTGTGGCTGCATGCCGGCATCGAGGCCGCAGCCGGCCTGGCCGTGCTGGCGCTGGCGCTGCAGTGGGCGCGCCACCAGAGTCTGCGGCCGCGCCTGCTGACCATGCTGCATCTGGGGCTGGTCTGGCTGGGCCTGGCCCTGCTGCTGGACGGCCTGTCCGAGGGTCTCAGCGCTGGCGGCATGCAGTCGCTGGGCCTGGCGCCCTTGCATGCCTACACGATGGGCTTCCTCGGCTCGATCCTGCTGGCCATGGTCGGTCGCGTCAGCAGCGGCCACAGCGGCCGCAGTGTGGTTGCGGACGACACGCTGTGGCGCCTGTTCTGGCTGCTGCAACTGGCCGTGCTGCTGCGGATTGCCGCTGCGCTGGTCGCCGCCGCCCGGGCAGCACCGCTGCTGAGTGCCGCCGCCCTGCTGTGGGGCGCCGTCTGCCTGGGCTGGACCTTGCGTTACGGCCGCTGGTGGGGCCTGCCGCGCGCCGACGGACGCCCGGACTGAATCCCTCTCCTACTGAAGCAAGGAACCCCGCTGCGATGAGCGCGACCACCATCCCCGAACTTGTCTGCCCCGCCGGCTCGCTGCGGGCGCTGAAGCTGGCCATTGATGCCGGCGCCGACGCCGTCTACCTCGGCCTGCGCAACGCCACCAATGCGCGCAACTTCGCAGGACTGAACTTCGACGACCAGCAGTTGCGCGAGGGCGTGGCCTATGCGCATCAGCGCGGCCGCCAGGTGCTGATGGCGCTGAACACCTATGCGCGCGCCGACGATGTCGCGACCTGGTACCGCGCCGTCGATGCCGCGGTCGAGCTGGGCGCCGACGCGCTGATCGTCGGCGATATCGCGGTGATGGCCTATGCCTGCAAGACCCATCCGCAGCTGCGCCTGCATCTGTCGGTGCAGGCCTCGGCCAGCAGCCACGAGGCGATCGACTTCTACCGCCGCCACTACGGCATCCAGCGCGCGGTGCTGCCGCGCGTGCTGACCCTGTCCCAGGTCGGCCAGGTGCTGCGCCACACCGCGGTGGACATCGAGGTGTTCGGCTTCGGCAGCCTGTGCGTGATGGTCGAGGGACGCTGCGCGCTGTCCTCGTATGTGACCGGCCAGTCGCCCAACAATGCCGGCGTCTGCTCGCCGCCTTCCCATGTGCGCTGGCAGGACGCGGCCGACGGCGTCGAGGCGCGGCTGGGCGGGCTGCTGATCGACCGCTACGGCCCGGATGAGCCGCGCGGCTACCCGACGCTGTGCAAGGGCCGCTTCGAGGTCAAGGGCCAGCGCGACTACGCGATCGAGGAGCCGACCAGCCTGAACACGCTGGCCCTGCTGCCCGAGCTGATGCGCCTTGGCGTGCGGGCCGTCAAGATCGAGGGCCGCCAGCGCAGCCCGGCCTATGTCGAGCAGGTCACGCGGGTCTGGCGCCAGGCCATCGACGCGGCCGCCGCGGCGCCGGAACGCTACCGCGTCGAGCCGGCCTGGACCGCCGCGCTGGGCCATCTGGCCGAGGGCCAACAACATACGCTGGGAGCCTACGACCGACCATGGCGATGACGATGACAAACCCTGACCCCCTCCTCACCCAGGACCGGATGGCGCTGAGCATCGGCCCGGTGCTGTACTACTGGCCGCGCGAGGCCTTGCTGCATTTCTATGCCGAGGTGGCCGAGTCGGTGGCCGACAGCGTCGTGCTCGGCGAGGTGGTCTGCGAGCGCCGCCACGAGATCAAGCTGGCCGACTGGCTGGCGTTGGCGCAGGACCTGCGCAGCGCCGGCAAGGAGGTGGTGCTGGCGACCCAGGCGCTGATTGCCTCCGAGGCCGATCTGCGCCTGCTGCGCCGCATCGCCGAGCAAGGCGATTTCCTGGTCGAGGCTGGCGACGCCTCGGCACTGAACATGCTCGACGGCCTTGGTGCCCGCTTCGTGCTGGGCCCGCACATCAATGTCTACAGCCGCGCGGCGCTGGACGAGTATCGGCGCCTGGGCGCCGTGCGCTGGGTCGCGCCGGTCGAGCTGGCGCTGGACGCGATCCAGGCCGTCAATAGCGGGCAGCCGGACCTGCCCTGCGAGGTGTTCGCCTACGGCCGCATGCCGCTGGCCTTCTCGGCGCGCTGCTTCACAGCCCGCCATCACCGGCTCAGCAAGGACCAGTGCGAGTTCCGCTGCCGCGACGACGGCGACGGCCTGCTGCTGTCGACCAGTGACGGCGCGCCCTTTCTGGTGCTGAACGGCATACAGACCCAGTCGGCGGCGCAGCAATGCCTGCTCGGCGAGCGTGAGATCCTGCGGGCGGCCGGCGTGTCACGGCTGCGGCTCTCGCCGAGCTCGCAGCGCTTCGCTGAGGTGATCGCGGCCTTCGAGGCCGTGATGAATGGCGGCGAGCCGGCCGGCCCGGCGCTGCAAGGCCTGCAGGCTGGGGCGCTGCCCGGTGGCCTGGCCAACGGGTTCGCCCGTGGCCGGCCCGGCATGGACTGGAGCGTCAAACCATGATCAGCCTGCTGCTGTCCCCCGAGATGACGGGCCGCTTGAAGCCGGTGCTGAGCCGCTTGCCGATGCAACCACCGACCCAGGCGCTGGCGCTGGCGCTGAACCGCTGGCTATTGCCGCGGCTGCCCGCCGATGCACGCGCGACCTTGTCGCGCCGGGCCGTACGCATCGATGTCATCGACCTCGGCCTGTCGCTGCCTTTGCTGCTCGACGAGCGCGGCTTCCGACCCGCACCGCCAGGCGCCGCAGTGGCGCTGCGCATTGCCGCCGCCGCCCCGAGCTACTGGCGGCTGCTGCGCGGCAGCGACGACGCCGACCGTCTGTTCTTCGAGCGCGCGCTGGTGATGGAGGGTGACACCGAACTGGGCCTGGTGCTGAAGAACACGCTGGACGCGATCGGGCCGCTGTGGGCGTGAACCAGCCGGCCTGTTGCGCCAGATCAAACCGGCGCGGGTGACAGCTTGTTTTTAAAGGTGCACAATTTGCACACCTTATAGAAACGAGCCACCACGGAGCCCTGATGAGCCACCCCACACTGATCGACGTTCGCCACATCATCCCGCGCGAACGCCACCCGCTGATCTTCTCGACCTTCGCCCAGCTGCCGGCCGGCCAGGCGATGGAGCTGGTCAACGACCATGACCCGAAGCCGCTGTACTACCAGTTCCAGGCCGAGCTGCCCAACGGTTTCCGCTGGGACTATCTGGAGAGCGGCCCCGAGGTCTGGCGCGTCGCGATCACCAAGAACGCACCGACGCACAGCCCCTGCTGCGGCAGCTGCGGCGGCCAGGCCTGAGCCCACGGCTCCCCTCTTCTATCCGCAGGAACTTGCGATGAACACCAACCACAGGCTCTGGCGCTGGCTGGGCCTAATCTTCGTGCTGTCGTTCGGGGCGCTCGGCTACCTCGGCTGGCAGATCTATCTGACGGCGCCGCCGATTCCGAAAAGCGTCGTCAGCACCGAGGGCGATGTGCTGTTCACCGGCGCGCAGATCCAGCGCGGCCAGCAAGCCTGGCTGGCGGCCGGTGGCCAGCAGCTGGGCACCGTCTGGGGCCATGGCAGCTATGTGGCGCCCGACTGGTCGGCCGACTGGCTGCACCGCGAAGCCCTGGCCCTGCGGGCGATCCGCAGCCAGCAGCTCCGCGCCGTCGCGACCCTGAGCGTGGCCGACCAGGGGGCGATCCAGGCGACGCTGCAGCAGGAGATGCGCCACAACAGCTATGACGCGGAGAGCGGCAAGCTCACCGTCTCGGTCGAGCGGGCCCAGGCCATCCGCGAGGTGGCGGCCCACTACGAGGCCTTGTTCGGCAGCGACGCCTCACTCGACACCTTGCGCGAGCAGTATGCGATGACGGCCGGCGCCCTGCCCGAGGCCAGCGATCGCCAGGCGCTGACCGCCTTCTTCTTCTGGGCTTCCTGGGCCGCCGTGACGGACCGGCCCGGCGAGACCGGGCTTTCCTACACCAGCAACTGGCCGCACGAGCCGCTGGTCGGCAACACCTTGTCGAGCTCGGCCGCGATCTGGTCCATGGTCAGCATCGTGCTGCTGCTGGCCGGCATCGCCGCGATGCTGTGGCTGCACGGCAGCAACAAGCATGAGCCCGAGGCCGAGCCGCCCAGCGCCGATCCGCTGCTGGGTGCGGTGGCAACACCCTCGATGAAGGCTACCCGCAAGTATTTCTTCGCGGTCGTCGGCCTGATGCTGCTGCAGATCGCGATGGGCGTCATCACCGCGCATTACGCGGTCGAGGGCCAGAGCTTCTTCGGCCTGCCCTTGGCCGAGCTGCTGCCCTATGTGGTCAGCCGCACCGTCCACACCCAGGTCGGCATCTTCTGGATCGCCACCGCCTGGCTGGCCACCGGCCTCTACATCGCGCCGCTGCTGTCGGGCCGCGAGCCGAAGTGGCAGAAGCTCGGCGTCGACCTGCTGTTCTGGGCGCTGATCTTCGTCGTCGTCGGCTCCACCGTCACCGGCTGGCTGGGCACCCTGCAGCACCGCGGCGTCGACTTCAGCTTCTGGCTCGGCAATCAGGGCCTGGAGTTCACCAGCATGGGCCGCGTCTGGCAGCTGCTGCTGTTCGCCGGCCTGCTGTTCTGGGTCCTGCTGCTGGGCCGCGCGCTGTGGCCGGCGCTGACCAAGCCGTCCGAGACCCGCGGCCTGATCGCGATGGTCTTCCTGTCGGCCACCTGCATCGGCGGCTTCTATGCCTCGTCGCTGACCTGGGGCCAGCACACCCATTACTCGATGGTCGAGTACTGGCGCTGGTGGCTGGTGCATCTGTGGGTGGAGGGATTCTTCGAGGTCTTCGCCACCGCCGTGGTCGCGCTGATCTTCACTAAGCTGGGCCTGGTGCGCTCGGCCAGCGCCAACCGCGCCATCATTGCCGAGACCATCGTGTTCCTGTTCGGCGGCATCCTCGGCACCCTGCACCATCTCTACTTCACCGGCACACCGACCTCGGTGATCGCCGTCGGCGCGGTGTTCTCGGCGCTGGAAGTCGTGCCGCTGACCCTGATCGGGCTGGAGGCGCTGCAGACCTGGCGCCGCTCGAAGTCCATGCCCTGGCTGGCCGCCTACAAGTGGCCGATCCTGTGCTTCGTCGCGGTCGGTTTCTGGAACACCGTCGGCGCCGGCGTGCTGGGCTTCGCGATCAACCCGCCCGCCTCGCTGTACTACGTGCAGGGGCTGAACATGACGGCGGCCCACGGCCATGCGGCGCTGTTCGGCGTCTACGGCATGCTGGGCATCGGCCTGATGCTGTTCTGCCTGCGCGGCCTGTATGCGCGCCATCTGCATGCCGACCACCTGCTCAAGCCCGCCTTCTGGGGCCTGAACCTCGGGCTGGCGATGATGGTCTTCCTGTCGCTGCTGCCGGCCGGCATCTACCAGGCCTGGGCCAGCGTCAGCCGCGGCCTGTGGTACGCCCGCTCGCCGGAGATCATCCACTCGCCGGTGATGGAGGCCCTGGTCTGGCTGCGTGTGCCCGGTGACATGCTGTTCGCGGCCGGCGCGCTTATGCTGGCGGCCTATGCCATGCGCTTGCTGCGCCGGCCGCCCCCCGAGCCGGTGCGCCGCGCGGCACCGAGCCTGAACTGACCCTCCGCCATGAAACTCACCAGCTTCACCGACTACGCGCTGCGCGTGCTGATCTACCTGGCCGCCCGGCCGGGCCGGCGCGCCACCATTGCCGAGATCGCCGCCAGCTTCGCGATCTCGGAGAACCACCTGACCAAGGTCGTGCATTTTCTCGGCAAGACCGGCTGGCTGGCCAATGTGCGCGGCAAGGGCGGCGGGCTGGAGCTGGGGCTGGCGCCCGAGCTGATCGGCGTCGGCGCCGTCGTGCGCCTGACCGAGGGCGCGGCCTTGCCCGCCGAGTGTTTCAGCGCCGAGGGCGGGCATTGCGCCATCACGCCGATCTGCAAGCTGCGCGACGTGATGGGCGAGGCGGTCGATGCCTTCTACAAGGTGCTGGACCGCTACACCCTGGCCGACCTGGTGCACAACCGCCAGGCCCTGGCGCGGATGCTGTTCATCGAGCCCGCTGCGCGCACCGCGCGTCCGTCGTCATGAACACGCCCTTCCCCTACAGCGGCCCGGAGGATCTGCGCCAGCCCCTCGTCGACGCGCTGAGCCGCGTGGTCGACCCGGAGGTGGCGATGAGCATCGTCGATGTGGGCCTGATCTACGGCGTCGAGGTCGGCGCCGACAAGGTCCATGTGCGTCTGACGATGACCTCGGCGGCCTGCCCGGTGGCCGACGTCATCATCGACGAGGTCGAGGCCGAGCTGGACCGGGTGGTGCCGGCCGCGCTGGCGATCGAGGTCGAACTGGTCTGGGAGCCGCCATGGAGCACCGATCGCATGAGCGAACGGGCCAAGCGCTTCATGCGCTGGTGAGACCGCGCCGCGCGCTCCATCCTGCGGCATCCGCCCGGCTGGCGCGGCCGCTGCTGCTGGCTCTGGTGGCGTTGTCGCTGCTGGGCGGCGTGGCCGGGGGCCTGCTGCGCGCCGGCCTGCCGCTGAGCGATGCCCTCTGGCTGAGCCACGCCGGCCTCGAGCACGCGGCGCTGATGAGCGGCGGTTTCCTGGGGACCGTGATCGCGATCGAGCGGGCGGTGGCGCTGCGCCACCGCGCCGCCTTCATCGGGCCGTTCATGTCCGGCCTGGCCGGCCTGTGCTGGCTGCTGGGCTACGGCGCCGCCGCTGCGGGGCTGGCTGCGCTGGCGGCGCTGGCCTTCGTCGCGGTCAACCTCGTCGTCGTGCGGCGCCAACCGGCCGCGCACACCGCGCTGCTGCTGCTCGGCGCGCTGGCCTGGCTGGCCGGCAATGCCTTGTTTGCGGCCGGCATCGCGGCCGACGCCGTGCTGCGCTGCTGGTTCGCCTTCCTGGTGCTGACCATCGCGGCCGAGCGCCTGGAGATGACGCGGCTGATGCGCCGCCGGCCCGGCGCCGAGGCCTCGCTGTATCTGGTGCTCGCCGCCCTGCTGCTGGGCGCGGCGCTGTCAGCGCTGCTCTATGGCGCCGCCCTCGCGATGCTGGCCCTGTGGCTGCTGTTGTTCGACATCGCCCGCCGCACGGTCTTCGCCCAGGGCCTGAGCCGCTATATGGCGGTCTGCCTGCTCGGCGGCTATGTCTGGCTGGCGCTGGCCGGCCTGGCCTGGGCCGCCACGGCGCTGGGCTTTCACACAGCCCGCGACACCGCCCTGCATGCGCTGGGGCTGGGTTTCATCGTCAGCATGATGATGGGCCATGCGCCGGTGATCCTGCCGGCCGTGGCCCGCATCAAGCTGCAGTTCGGACCGGCCTTCTACCTGCCGCTGGCGCTTCTGCATCTGTCCCTGCTGCTGCGGCTGGGCGGTGGCTTCGTGAACGACTCGCTGCGTGCCTGGGGAGCCGGCCTGAATGCCGGCGCCCTCGCACTGTTTGCCCTGACCCTGATCGGCGCCGCGTTCGCGTGGCGCCGCCGCCATGGCGCCACCGGCGCCAGAAAGTTGCCATGATGGCTGCGTCATTCATCAAGATCGAGGAACCCCCACGCCCGGCGGCTGCACCGGCCTTCGCGCTCTGGCAGCTCGGCTTCCGCCCCTTCTACCTGCTGGCCAGCGGCTTCGCCGCGCTGTCGATCGCGCTGTGGGCGCTGCAGTTCGCGGGTCTGCTGGGATCGCAGGCCTATCTGCAGGGGCCGCTATGGCATGCGCACGAGATGCTGTTCGGTTTCACCCTGGCCGTGCTGGTGGGCTTTCTGTTCACCGCCGGCCGCAACTGGAGCAATCGCCCGACACCCACCGGTGCCGCGCTGGCCGCACTGGCGGGGCTGTGGCTGGCCGGCCGCGTGCTGGTGCTGACGCCCTGGGGCTGGGCGGCAGCCCTGGTCAATATCGCCTTCCCGCTGCTGGCCACGATCGCGCTGGCCCTGCCCTTCATCGCCGCCCGCAACCACCGCAACTACTTCTTCATCGGCCTGCTGGCGCTGCTGACTCTGGCCCAGGCCGGCGTGCACCTGAGCCAGCTGGGCCTGCTGCAGCTGCCCGGCTGGGTCGGCATCCAGCTGGGGCTCGATGTCGTACTCTTCATCATGGCGGTGATGGCCGGCCGCGTGATCCCGATGTTCACCAACAACGGCGTGCCCGGCGCCAATGCGACGCGCCGGCCCTGGCTGGAACAGGCCGCGCTGGGCGGCACGCTGGCGCTGCTGGCCGGCGATGGGCTGGGGCTGGGCGGCCTGCCGCTGGCCCTGCTGGCCGGCGTCTGCTCGGCCGCCCATCTGGCGCGCTGGCTGCTGTGGCAGCCGCTGAAGACGCTGCGCACGCCGCTGGTCTGGGTGCTGCATCTGGCCTATCTGTGGATCCCGCTGCACCTGCTGCTGCGCGGCCTGGCGGCGCTGGGCCTGCTGGCCCCGACGCTGGCGACCCACGCGCTGACCCTGGGCGCCATCGGCGGGCTGGTCATCGGCATGATGACGCGCACCGCTCTGGGCCACACCGGCCGGCTGCTGCGGGCCAGCCGGGGCGATGTGGCGAGCTACGCGCTGGTCGCGGCCGCCGCTGTCGTGCGTGTCGGCTGGCCGCTGCTGGCGCCGGCGCAGACCGTCCACGCGGTGCTGCTGTCGGCCGCGCTGTGGTCGGCCGGCTTCGCGCTCTACGCGCTGCGCTACTGGCCGATCCTGACGCGCGCCCGCCTCGATGGCCGGCCGGGCTGAGAATCCGGCCATGGACTATCTAACGATCAAGACCCTGCACCAGGGCGCCGTGCTGCTCTCGGTCAGCGGCTTCTTCGCGCGCGGCCTCGGGTCCTTGCTGGGCGCTGCCTGGGTCGGCAGCCGGCCGGCCAGGACCTTGCCCCATCTGGTCGACTCGGTGCTGCTGCTGTCGGCGCTCGCGCTGGCCTGGATGCTGCGGCTATCGCCGCTCGAGGCGCCCTGGTTGCTGGCCAAGCTCCTCGGCCTGCTGCTCTATATCGCGCTGGGCATGCTGGCGCTGAAACCCGGCCGGCCACTGGCGCTGCGCGCGACCGCCTGGCTCGCAGCGCTGGCAACCGTCGGCTGGATCGCCTCGGTGGCGATCAGCAAGAACCCGCTGGGGTGGTGGATCTACCTGGGATAGGCGCGTCACGCAGCGCCTGCACCTGCTCGACCAGCACCGGATAGATCTGCTCCGCCTGTGCAGTGTCGAAATCGGCGTGGTAGCGCTTGGCGACGCCCGACGATGCCAGCAGCAGATGCCAGGTCGGCGCGACACTGCGCTCGGCCAGACACTGCTTGGCGCAGGCCAGCGCACAGCCATCAATGGCAATGATGGGCCTGCCCTCGGCAGCCGCATCGCGGGCACGGCGCACCAAGCTGCGCACATTGCCGCCGACACCGGAAATGCAGGACATCTCGGCTTCGCCCTCGCGGTCCAGGCGCAGAGCCAGATAGTTGGCCAGCTGGGCCGCACTGGAGCAGCCCGAGCAGGAATACACCAGGGGCAGTGGGCGCCTGGCGGGGACGGGTGTGCTGCTTGTCATCCAAACCTTCCGCAGTTTTTGATATTGGCGCAGCGAATCCGCGATGCTGTCTTGATCCAGAGCAAACCCTCTGGACGCGACAGGCGCGACGCTTGCGCCCATGACAAGCGACACACCTTTCGAGCTGCTCCTGCGCGGCGCCACCCTCCAGGCCGAGCCCCAGCGACTGCTCTTCGTCTTCACGACGGCCGAACTGCCCGAGGACCCCAGTCCTGAGCAGCGTGAGCGTTTTGCCAGCGGCCAGGGCGGCACGCTCTCACCACGGGTCTGCGTGGACAAGGCGCCTGCAGAGCTCGGCAGCTTCGAGGCCTTGCGTGCCGAGTCCGCCAAGGCCGGGCCACCCTGGCAGGTTGTCTTCATCGCCGCCCTGTCCGGCCAGGGCGGCAAGCCGGCGACCGAGGCCCGCATCGAGCAGGCGCTGCGCACCATGGTCGAGCGCATCCGCAGCGGCCAGCTTGAGGGGTTGCTGGCACTGGACATCGAAGGCCGCCCGCTGAGTTTCGGCTGACCCCGCCGTGGCGCCTGCGGCGCCAGTTCGAATCGGGAGTTTGCGTCAGCGCAAATCCACATTTAGTGTTTGAAGGATAGGCTGCGCACCATATCTAGTGTTCAGAACCATCCATGTCAAACATCCATGCCAGCCTTCCCGCCCAGGTTCTCAAGCGCGATGGGCGCCACGCGGCCTTCGACGCCCAGAAGATCGCGCTGGCACTGCAACGCGCCGGCATTGCCAGCGGCGAGTACGGCGCCGACGAACAGGCCTTGTTGTGCGCCAGCGTGCTGAAGGTGCTGGCGCACCGCTTCCACGGTCAGGCACCCGGCGTCGAGCAGATCCAGGACATCGTCGAGCAGACCTTGATCGCGTCCAATCATCTGAAGACCGCGCGCGCCTACATCGTCTACCGCGAGCAGCATGCGCGGCTGCGTGAGGATCGCAAGACCCTGGTGGATGTCGAGCGCTCGATCAACGAGTACCTGAACCGCGACGACTGGCGCGTCAACGCCAATGCCAACCAGGGCTATTCGCTGGGCGGCCTGATCCTCAATGTGTCCGGCAAGATGACGGCCAACTACTGGCTCTCGCATGTCTATGCACCCGAGATCGGCCAGGCCCATCGAGACGGCGACCTGCACATCCACGATCTCGACATGCTCAGCGGCTACTGCGCCGGCTGGTCGCTGCGCACGCTCTTGCACGAAGGCCTGAACGGCGTGCCGGGCAAGGTCGAGGCCGGCCCCCCCAAACACATGAGCTCGGCGGTCGGCCAGATCGTCAATTTCCTCGGCACCTTGCAGAACGAGTGGGCCGGTGCGCAGGCCTTCTCTTCCTTCGATACCTATATGGCGCCCTTTGTGCGTGCCGATCGCATGAGCTACGCCGAGGTGCGCCAGTGCATCCAGGAGCTGGTCTACAACCTCAACGTGCCCTCGCGCTGGGGCACGCAGACGCCCTTCACCAACCTGACCTTCGACTGGACCTGCCCAGCGGACCTGCGCGAGCAGGTGCCGGTGATTGCCGGCCGGGAGATGCCGTTTTCCTACGGCGATCTGCAGCTCGAGATGGACATGATCAACCGCGCTTACATCGACGTGATGACGGCCGGCGATGCCAAAGGCCGGGTCTTCACTTTCCCGATCCCGACCTACAACATCACACCCGATTTCCCCTGGGAATCCGAGAACGCCGCCGCACTGTTCGAGATGACGGCCAAGTACGGCCTGCCCTACTTCCAGAACTTCGTGAACTCGGAGCTGGAGCCGAATATGGTGCGCTCGATGTGCTGCCGGCTGCAGCTGGACCTGCGCGAGCTGCTCAAGCGCGGCAACGGTCTGTTCGGCAGCGCCGAACAGACCGGCAGCATCGGTGTGGTCACGATCAATTGCGCGCGCCTGGGCCATCTGCACTGCGGCGACGAGGCTGGCCTGCTGGCTGCGCTGGACCGACTTCTTGAGTTCGGCAGGCAGAGCCTGGAACTCAAGCGCGAGCTGATCCAGCGCCTGATGGACCAGGGCCTGTTTCCCTACAGCAAGCGCTATCTGGGCACCTTGCGCAACCATTTCTCGACCCTGGGCGTCAACGGCCTCAACGAGATGATCCGCAACTTCAGCGCCGACGCCTACGACATCACCGACGCGCGCGGCCATGCGCTGGCGCTGCGCCTGCTCGACCATGTGCGCGCCCGCATCGTCGAGTTCCAGGAAGAAACCGGCCACCTCTACAACCTGGAGGCGACGCCGGCCGAGGGCACGACCTACCGCTTCGCCCGCGAGGACCGCAAACGCTGGCCAGAGATCCTGCAGGCCGGCAGCGCAGACCGTCCCTACTACACCAACTCCTCGCAGCTGCCGGTCGGCTTCACCGACGACCCCTTCGAGGCGCTGGAACGCCAGGAGGCGCTGCAGGCCAAGTACACCGGCGGCACCGTGCTGCATCTCTATATGGGTGAGCGCGTCTCGAGTGGCGCTGCGTGCCGCGAACTGGTGCGGCGCGCGCTGAGCCGCTTCCGCCTGCCTTACATCACGGTCACGCCGACCTTCTCGATCTGCCCGAGCCATGGTTATCTGGCCGGAGAACACCCTTTCTGCCCCGCTTGCGATGAAGAGCGGCTCGAACAGAAGCGCCGCCGGGCCGCCGCCAACGATTCCATCCCCTGTTCAACCACCAAGGAGACTCTGCAATGATCCACCCTACCCCGATGACCGAAACAGCCATCGCGCTGCGCGACGATGAGCGTCAACCCTGCGAAGTCTGGACGCGCGTAATGGGCTACCACCGGCCAGTCTCGAGTTTCAACACCGGCAAGCAGGGCGAGCATGAGGAGCGCCGCTTCTTCGCCGAGCCCGGCCCGCGCAGGGCCGCGTGACCATCCACCTGAGCCAAGCCGCCGCCACGTTGCGGGTTGGCGGCCTGACGCCACTGACCACGATCGACTTTCCGGGTCGCCTCGCGGCAGTGGTGTTTTTGCAGGGCTGCCCCTGGCGCTGCAGCTATTGCCATAACCCGGGTCTGCTGCTTGCCGACGCGCCGACGGCGCAATCATGGGACGCCGTGTTGGCCTTTCTGAAGCGCCGCCGCGGCCTGCTCGACAGCGTGGTGTTCTCTGGCGGCGAACCAGCACTGCAGGCCGCCCTGCCTGCGGCCATCGCCGAGGTTCGTGCGCTCGGCTTCGCGGTCGGCCTGCACACCGCCGGCGCCTACCCCGGGCGGCTGGCCGCCGTGCTTCCGCTGATCGACTGGCTGGGCCTGGACATCAAGGCGCCACTGGACAAGATCGATGCGATCAGCGGCGTGCCAGGCAGCAGCGCCAAGGTCCAAGCGGCGCTACAGCTGGTCCTTAGCAGCGGCGTGGCCTATGAGTGCCGCACCACTTGGCACCCGAGTTTGTACCCTCTGCACGAGCTGCTGCAATTGGCCCGCAAGCTGGCAGCGCTAGGCGTTCGCCATTGGGCAGTGCAGCGCGCGAGCATCAATGGAGTGCCCGCCACGTCGCTGACATCCGAGGAGATCTGCGACATCACCACATTGTTCGAGAGCTTCTGTCAGCGCTAGACCGGCTCCTGGTTTGACGGGACGCTGCAAGGCCTCAATCGTCAGCTATTGCTGTCGATCAAAGTCAACCGCAATGTGGCGATTCAGCGTGTCCAGTGTGCTCAATCGTGTCATTCCTTACGGATAATAAAGGTCCCTATTACGCCGAAGCCGCAGACCAGCCACCGCCAGTTTTCACGCACGGGACCAGGCGTTTCCTTCATCCTTGCCAGGGTCTGTACGTGCTGGAGCTTTACTACCGCGAACGGTTGAGTTTTTTCTCACGCCAAGTCAACGACCGCCACACCGCAGCCGGCCGCACGCAGCAGAGCCTTGCGCATGTGCTCGCCGCCCGATCCTCTGGCCAGGCCGCGCCGGATCTGTGCGCCTTGGTCTACCGCTCAGTGCGCCGCGACGACGCCCTGGATGCCCCGCCCGAAGATCAGCACACGCTATCGCCACAGCGTCTGCAGCCCGAGGTGATTGCCCGTAGTGATCGCAAGGTGCAATACGAGTGCGTGGCGCAGGTGATGGCCGCCGTGCAGCGCTCGGGCATACCGAAGCTCGGCTTGGTGGCCGAGCCGGGGAACTGAAGATGCGCAGCAACAGCACCCGCATCCCGATCACACTGGACACGCTGGATCTGCATCGGCCCATGCGAGTGGTCAGCTTGAGCACGCCGGCAGGCGCACCGGAGTGGCTCGCGCGACTGGAAGAGATAGGCTTCTGGCCCGGCGAGTGGGTGAGCGTGTTGGCGCGGGGGTTACCCGGAAACGACCCGCTGGTGGTGCGCGTGGGTGATTCCACTTTCGCGCTGCGGCGGGAGGAGGCGGCCTGCGTGACGGTTGAAACCGCCAACCCACCCGCCGAAGAAGGCAGAAGCCATGCATGAATCCGTCATTCACCTTCACCCGCCGGGTCGGCTGCTGGCGCTGGTGGGCAACCCCAACTGCGGCAAGACAGCCCTGTTCAACCGCCTCACGGGAAGCCATCAGAAGGTAGCAAACTACGCCGGCGTCACCGTGGAGCGCAAGGAGGGCCGCCTGACCAGCGCCGCTGGGCGAGCACTGCGACTCCTGGACTTGCCGGGCGTTTACAGCCTCAATCCGCGCTCGCCCGATGAGACCGTCACGGTGGAGGTGTTGCGCGGTCAGGCTGTCGGCGAAAAACGGCCCGACCTGGTGATTTGCGTGGTCGATGCCACCAACCTGCGGCGCAACTTGCGTTTGGTACTGGCCGTCAAACGCATGAGCCTGCCCTGCGTGGTGGCGCTCAACATGGCCGATCTGGCTGAGCAGCAGGGGCTGCGTATTGACACCAACGCGCTGGCGCGCGAACTGGGCGTGCCGGTGGTTCGGACGGTGGCAGTACATGGAGAAGGGGCGGAAGGCTTGCGAGCCCTGCTGGATCAGCCCTCGGCGTGGCAGACGGTGTCGCTCGATGCTCAGCCTGCAAGCAGCGAGCCCCTGGAACACGATGCTAGGGGCGATCACGAGGCAGTGCGAGGCACATTGCAACGGCTCGGTCTTGCCAGCGCGGTGCCCAACACCACCAGTGACCGGATGGATCGGGTCGTCCTCCACCCGGTGATAGGGCCGATCATCCTGGCCACCCTGCTCTTCTTCGTATTCCAGGCGGTGTTTTCTTGGGCCGAGGTACCGATGGGCTGGATCGAATCCGCAACGGCCTGGGCGGGTGAGCGAGTGTCGAACGCGCTGCCAGAAACCTGGCTCCGCAGCCTGCTGGTAGGCGGGGTGATTTCGGGCGCTGGCGGCGTGGTGGTGTTCCTGCCGCAAATCGTTATCTTGTTCTTCTTCATCCTGGTGCTGGAAGAATCAGGCTACCTGCCACGTGCAGCTTTCTTGCTCGACCGGCTGATGGGCAGTGTGGGGCTGTCTGGCCGCTCGTTCATTCCCCTACTCTCGAGCTTTGCCTGTGCTATCCCGGGCATCATGGCTGCTCGCACCATCGCCAACCCCCGGGATAGATTGGTGACGATTCTGATCGCGCCACTGATGACCTGCTCGGCGCGGCTGCCGGTGTATGCGTTGCTGATTGGCGCCTTTGTGCCGCGTCGCCAGGTGCTGGGTAGCCTAGAACTTCAGGGGTTGGTGCTGTTTGCGCTCTACCTTGCCGGCATCATGGTCGCTCTGGCAGTGGCCTGGGTGCTCAAGCGCCTGACGGCGGGTGGCCAGACGCGTACCCTCATGATGGAGTTGCCGCGCTACCACTGGCCCACTGCGCGCAATGTGCTCATTGGCTTGTGGCAACGGGTGAAGATCTTCCTGCGTCGCGTCGGCGGGATCATTCTGGTGCTCTCGGTCCTGCTGTGGTTGCTTGCAAGTTTTCCGGCGCCACCGGCGGGGGCCGCCGGCAATGCCATTGAATACAGCTTTGCCGGCACGCTGGGGCGGGCACTGGCGGTGGTGTTCGAGCCTATCGGTTTCAATTGGCAGATCAGCATCTCGCTGGTGCCAGGGCTTGCAGCGCGCGAGGTAGCTGTCAGCGCCCTGGGCACCGTCTATGCACTGTCCGCAGTCAGCGATGACACGGCCGTCGCGCTCACGCCGCTGATCGCGCAAGGTTGGAGCCTGGCCACCGCCTTCTCCCTGCTGGCCTGGTATGTGTTTGCACCGATGTGCCTGGCCACACTGGTCACCATCCGGCGAGAGGCGGGCAAACGCTGGGCCTGGATTGCAGCCGGCTATCTGTTTGTGCTGGCGTACGCGGCCTCATTCGTGACCTATCGGGTCACTTCGTGGGCGACGGGTTGACGGCAGCTTCAGGATGAAGGTCGAGTCACCCGCCAGCGCTGAGCCCACTCCCCTTTGCCCTGAGGCCCCTATGTTGTCATGCTATTGTGTCCGCAGCGCTCGGGCTACGACTGACGCACTCTCGGCAACTCACAAACGCGCAGCTATCGGCATGAGCCGAAAGCTCGCAAGCGCCTCCAAGGCTGGCCCACTCGCCGGAGCTCGACCGACAACCGCAGACGACGGGTGGCCCAGGGGCGCCTGTTGGGTGGTGCTGGTAAATCGAGGATGAGCGATCAACGACAACAAACACGCGCCAGGATCGGGCCAGGGCGAGTGCTGTCTTCTGCGAAAAATCAGCGTGCGTTGCAGCCAGCGCTGCACCCAAACGATCGGGGGTACTCGATGCCGAATGCTCAGGCGGTCCTGCTTCTGCGCAGCGGCACCACATCAGCGCCAGCACGGATCCTATCCAGATAGTTTGCCCACGACTGCATCAACTTCCTGCGTTGACTGAGGAACTGAGTGCGATTGTTGGCACGTACCAATGGGTCGAAGACGGCATGCGCGAGCTGAGCTTCAATGATCTCCGGGGACAAGTTGAGACGCTCCGCGATCATGGTCCGCGCCGTGACCCTGACGCCATGCAATGCGCTGCTCTGCCGGGGGTCCGCTGGTCCAGCGAGCGGTTGGTTTCACCGGCTTACTCGCTCCCAATCACACTCCATCGCGCGCCAGATGTGTAGCTCGCATACAGCCGTGGGTTTCATGCAGCCCTTCATATAGCCACGAACCGCACTTGCCAGCTTCACATCCGCAGAATCCTCCGACGACTCCAGCACTTGGATGATGGCCTGCCATGCATTGCTGCGTGCTTTGGCAGGCGCCGCCTTTGCCTCCATCTTCGGCCTACGCTCCGCCACGAGCAGGCGTCCCTCACTGCGAGCACGAATGCGCCACAGCGGCTCGTAGCCCCTAATGGCTCCTCGTGACGCGCGCGAGCTGGCGCCAGCCTCGACACCCCATCCCTTCAACCGCTCGGCAAAGAGCTCACGCCAGCGCCGCAAGTCCGCCTTCCTCGGATTCAGTCGATGCCCATGCTTGGACTCCATCCGCACGCTGAGGTGCACGTGGGGGTTGGCCTGGTGATCGTGCAGCACCATCACGTATCGGTGGTCCTTGAACTCGATCTGTGCAAACTCCCGGGCCGCCCGCAGCACGGCCAGCGGATCTGTACCCTGCGGCATCGACAGCATGACATTGAGCGCCTCCCGCCGCGGGCCCTCCTCCGGAATCCTCGACCCGCCATAGCGCCAAGCGTCCGTCAGTTCGCGCACCGCTTCACGCCCGGAGGCCTTCATTCCCAGCTCGTCTTCGATCTCCAGCCGCCCCGCCTTGCTGATGTAGCGAAAGTGCGCGGCAATCGCTTTCATGCCGCGCCCGCCCCCTGTCACCTTGACCATGACCTGCGGTACGCGCCGCAGCACCACCGCCCCGATGTGACGGCGAATCTCGTCGGCGCGTTGATGGACGGACTGCACCGAGAGCTTGGGGGTCAAGCTCCTCACCACACGGTTTGGTGGATAGAAGAGCCTGTCACCCCATTGCACTAGCAGGCCGTCGATCCACTGCGGCTGCTCATTCATGACGTTCTCCGCTCGCTCGGGCGCGTCCAGCTGAGCCCGCCCGAGATCCTGGCCTGCCCAACCCGGCCTCAGCCAAGGCCACCGAGGCCAGCTTCAGGTGCCGGAGGATGGGCGCTTCGATCCGCAGCAACAAGTCCCGGTATGCGCGCGCTGCCTCACCTTCCCCGTGCCTCAGCAAAGCAGCCAGTTGCAGGAGTCCCCGGCGTACGGTCACCAGCTCATCTGTCGAAGCATGCAGCTCGTTCAGCAACGCAGGCCGCCCTCCTCCTCCGGTTAACGACGGCACCTCACTCACAAGCCCCACGAGGTAGGCGCCTGGTGACAATCGGGCCTGCCGAGCAGCCAGGCGGATGAGTTGGGCGTCTGCGGCGCTCAGGCGCAGCGACAAACGAACCGGTCCACGGCTCACGGGATTGATGTGCACAGCGGGAACGAGGTCGCGCCTCTGCTCTTTACCCAACAGCTCAGCCAGCACGCGCCGCAGGAGGTTTGAGCGCGACACGCCCTCAAGTCGCGCACGCGCCAGCAGCGCTGCTCGCATCCCTTTCAGGTCGACGCAGAAGAGCTCTCGATTCGACTTGTCCATGGCCACCTCCATCGCGGATGGGTGCAATACATCGGGGCGCCTTCGCCCCTATCGCTGCACTAACCCATGACCAAGTATTGGTCCGAAATCGCGCTTTTGAGGCGCTGATTCTTAGCAAAATTCAGCACCTCAAATCGTCGATTTGTAGACGAACATTAGGGCATCGACCCCGACCGCATCAGCCCACGAGACCGATGCAAAGGGACTGCAAAGCAACTGCAAAAAGGTGAAAACCATGCAGACAGACGTTCCTTTTCCGTCAGCTCGATCCATCGCCTCAATGAGCCTACTGAAGAAGGGCGAGACACCATGGTTCGACTGACACCCACCGGCCCGCCGGGTCGAGCCAGCCGCAAGGCACTCGTGTACCACGGCGAGATCGTGCGATTGCGCGCGCTGGGCTACACGCTGTCAGCGATTCGCCAGTTACTCGCCGATGCCGGCATCGAGGTGAGTCTCGCGACGATTTCGCGAGAGCTGCGGCATGTCGGCGTGAGCGGTGCTGCCATGGCTGGCCCGTACGCAGGCGACCATCCCGAGGCTGTCGCAGTGTCTTCGACATGGCCTTCGCCAGCCCCATCACCGACCACGCGGCCCGCAATCACGCCCGCGCCGCGAGAGCCCGCCTCCGGCAGGGAACTCGCCGACGCGTTCATGAAGACCGTCATCACCAATCCGCTGTTTCGTTCAAGGAGTCATCGATGAAAATCGCCGTCATCAATTTCTCGGGCAATGTCGGAAAGTCCACCATCGCCCGCCATCTGCTCTTGCCTCGCATCCCCGACGCCGAGCTGCTGTCGGTGGAAAGCCTGAACGCCGACGAGAACACCGGGCGGGCCGTGCGCGGCCGCGAGTTCGGGGCGCTGCAGGAGTACTTGCAAACGATCGACCACGCAGTGATCGACATCGGCGCCAGCAATGTCGAGGACCTGCTGGCGCTGATGCGCCGCTATCAGGGCAGCCATGAGGATGTCGACGCCTTCGTCATCCCCACCGTGCCCGCACTGAAGCAGCAGAAGGACACCATCGCCACGCTGGTGGACTTGTCACGGCTCGGCGTGCCGCCTGAGCGGCTGAAGCTAGTGTTCAACATGAACGACGGCATCGAGAGCATCGAGGCCTCGTTCTTCGTGCTGCTGGCCTTCCTTGCGGAGCACCCCATCGCGCATGCCAGCCTGGACTGCAGGCTGTCCTTCAATGAGGTGTACCGGCGTGCGATGGCGAGCGGACGCGACCTGCGCCAGTTGGCTTTCGACACCACCGACTACAAGGGGATGATCCAGCACGCGACGGGAGCTGCGGAGAAGTCCGAACTGGCGCAGCAACTGGCCACGCGCCGGCTGGCGATCGGCGTGCTTCCCGAGCTGGATGCCTGCTTTGCCGCGCTTGGCCTGGACGAGCTCGCGAACCCGGTCACTTCACCCGCGGTGCATTACTCGTGAACTCGGCCCAGACAGCGCGCGAGGCGCTTGTCCTCGAAGCGCTGGGTGACATCGCGGGGTTGCTCGACCGCGTTGACGCGCTGGCTGCACAGTTGAGCGCCACTGGCGACAAGGTGACGCAAGCCAGTGAACGGCTTCAATCCCAGGCAGCCTCGATGGAGCCGCGCATGGCCCAATTGGCCGAACATGCCCAGGGCGTGGCGGCCAAGCACATCGCTCGGAGCACCCGCGAGATCCTGCACTCCGCAGCCGAGTCCGAGCGTCACTCGATGGCGGCCTTCGCCCGCGCGCTGTTCCACTCCGAGCTGTACCCGACCTTGCGTACCCTCCAGCAAGCCGCAACAGCCTGCGCCGAGCGTCGAGGGTGGTCGCAGGTCGTTGGGTGGGCCTGCGCATCGTCGGCGCTCGCTTCGGCCATCCTATCCTCGGCCCTGACCTTGTACTTCATGGGCTGATGGGCGGTGCTTGCGGGTGCAGCGGCCGCGAGTGCGGCCACTGCATCCCGCGCCGCGCTCAGGCCTTCAGCCTGCGCATCTCCTCGGCCAGCACCCACAGCGCACGATTGAGCTGCACGCCCCGGTCGATGCCGCCCACGGCCCTTGTGTGCATGCGCCGGCCCTGGGTGCTGCGCCCCGGTTGTCCACCGCGCATCAGGTTTTCTTGGGCACGCTGGAAACTCATCCACAGGCTGTCGTCCTGGTCCTCCATGCGACGGGGCTGCATCAGTTGCTGCGCTGTGATCGGCGCCGCCGGCGTGGTGGCACCCGCCGCCTGCTCGCCGTAGCGCAGCGCCAGCGCGGCCGTCGCGAAGGCTTGCTGCTCCTCGGCGCGCAGCTTCACGGCCTTCATGTCATCAAGCGCAGCGTCCACCGCCTCGAAGTCCTCCAGCACGCGGAACGCGCCCTCGATCACCTCACCCTGGATATCCCCCTTATGGGGAATGCGGATGTCCTCGACCACATCGCCCACCACCAGGCCGTTACAGCAGACAAAACGGAACACCCCGGCCAGCAGCTGGTAGGAGCTGGCGCCATCATGGCTGTTAATCAGGATGATCTCATTGGCCTCGGACTTGCCCTGCTGCAGCTGCCCGGCATGGCGCATCCGGATCATGTGCTTGGTGAACTCGGCCTTGCCGGCAATGCGGCTCGCGCTCTGCACAACCATGAATGGCTCGAAGCCCTCCATGCGCAGGGCACGCAAAACCTCAATGGTCGGAATATAGGCATAGCGGTCCGAGCGGCTGCAGTGCTTGCCGGCCGCAAAGATCGATGGAGCGGCAGCGCGCATCTGGTCTTCAGCCAGCGGGACAGCGCTTTGCAGCATGCGGCTGCCACGGCCGAAGCGTACGGCCAGTATGGAAGAAGAGGGCATGATGATCTCCTGTCGGTAGAGATGATGAAGACCGAGGGTTCACCGCTTGGCCCGCGCACCGGAGCCGCTGGGGGCTGAGCGGCCCCGCCAGGCCGGCGGCTCGAGCGAAGACTCGCCCCAGCCTTCGTCTTCTGGCACCCTGCCGCGCTCCGACGCCTTCGCCCGGCTGTCCAGGAAGTCGATCTCCTCGGCCGTGAAGCTGAAGGCGTAGACCTCCGCGCCGCTCTTGTCCTGGTAGTTGCTATTGCGCAGCCGGCCGACGATGTTCACGTGCGAGCCCTTGCCCAGGTACTGGTTCGCGTTTTCCGCGAGCTTTCCCCAGAGGGTCCACTGCACGGCGGTGATCTCCTCCTCCCGCGCCTCGCCGCTGCCGCGTCGGACATTGCTGATCGCGGTCAACACGGCTTTGGCCAGCCGCTCCTCGCCGTTGACCAGGTACTCAAGCCGGACCGCGCCGGCCAGATGCGCATTGCGCTGTTCCACACGAACGGATGCCATGATGGGACTCCTTTGAGTAGACCTGCCGGCCCCATGATGGAAGCCTCCCAGCAGATCCTCTCGCTCGGACTCCTCGCTCCCGCCCACGGGCGGGCGGGGGGTGGGCATGGCCCCTTCCCTCACGGGAAGGGGTGGGGGATGGGTGGGGTGTCTTCATCGGCAGCCCGAGCGGCGCGCCGCTGTCCCGGCCCGCCGCTTGAAGATCCCCCCACAAGTCCCCCTCACCCACGGATGGGGGCGCCGTGGGGGGATCGCGGTGGGCCTGCTCGGCGCGGGGACTGCCCCATCACCGGTTCGCAGGCATCGCGGCCGCCGTGCCAGGTCCCCTGGCACCAGGCTGCGCCGAAGGACTGTCGCCTGGCTGAGCCCCGGCGTCTTTCGCGGGCGGCGTGCCATCAAGCGCAGCGGCTGGCGCGCCGTTCGAGCCGGGGCGATCACCTCAAGAGGCGGCCCGGCGTCGGGCGTGGCGGGTGCTAGGGGTGCCGATCTGGCAAGGCCAGTTCGGCAGCCGGCGGGCCGTTCCCGCGCAGCGGGAAGGAACAAGCCCGCCGTCCCCTGGCACGGGATCGGGCCGCCGGACCAGGGCAAGGGTACAGGGCAAGGGCGCCGCCCTTGCCCCGGATCGCTCGCTCAAGCCTGCGCCCGCAGCAGGGCCGGCAGCCAGCGCTTGCCGTCCAGCAGCGCCCCGGCCATCTCCACGAGCTGCTCCTTCTTCAGCTTGGCCAGACCGACGCCGGCCTCGCCCTCGCCTGCCTCAGCCAGCGCCTGCCCGATCTGCGCCTTGGACACCCGACCCAAATAGGTCTCGCCCGAGGCCTGCCACCAGTCGGCCATGTCCAGGCCGGTGGCGCTCGCCAGCGTCTGGGCCGGCTTTGCGTGCGTCGAGCCATGCGTCGCGTTCGCGGTCAGAGCCGCACACAGCACCAGCAGGTCGAGCAAAGTCTCCACGGACTGCTCCAGCAGATAGGGGAGCAAGGCCACCGGCTCGGCAGGCAGCCGCTCGCGCCAGCCCGCGACCAGGGTCGACAGCGCGGCATGCGCCGAGCTCTCCTTCAGCCGGGGCGTGACCTGAATCAACGACCAGTTGCAGCTTTGCACCGAGACGGTCAGTGCCGTGGGCGAGGCGAAGCGCGCGGTGCAATCGTCGTACAGCAGCACAGTCGCCATGGCATGAGCGAGCGCGGCCAGGGCCACCTGCGGCTTGCGCATCAGCGTTACCTGCAAGGCCTCGGTTTTGTATGCCGCCAACTCGCGGCACAGCGCCGCCGAGAGCCTGGCGTCTGCATCGACATACTGCCCGGTGCCCATTCCCGCGACATTGTCGCCATCGCCAAGCGCGTGGCAGCGGCCCGCGACCCCGCCCATGGCGCTGCGCAGCTGGCGATAGTCCTCGTCGCGCAGCAGGTGCCGCTTCACGACCAGCGTGCCCTCCCGGTCCAGCGTCAGCAGGGCACCAGCCAGCGCGGCCACCTCGGGCTCGCAGTAGGCCAGTTGCTGCTCGATCTCGTCGATTCGGGCCTGCACGACCTGCTGACGCACTTCCAGTGCCTCGATGGCCCGCTCTGCGCTCTCGCCGTCGCCCTCGCCTTCGTCCTCCGGCTCACGGTCATACAGGGCTTCCAGCCGCTCGTCCATGCCTTCCTGCTCCCGCTCCAGCGCGGCAAGCTCCTGTGCCTGCTCAGCGGAGGGTTCGCGTCGCTGTGTCGGGGCATCGTGATAGCGCTGCTGCACCTCGTAGCCGAAGTCGATGGCCACCTCGGCCCAGGGCCAACCCTCCAGGGCGCACAGTTCCTCGGCCTTGGCCTGCAGACGCTCCAGCGCCAGACGCTGCATCAGTGCCGGATCGCCGATGTGATCCGATTCGCTCTGTTCGTCGCTGAACAGGTCACGTATCACGACGCCGCCTGCTAGCTCGTAGGCGTCCAGCCCGACGAAGCGAACCAGCGCACCGCGCACGCCGGTGCCCAGGATCGCGCGCCGCAGCGCGGCAGGATCGCGGCTGTAGACCGGCAGGCATTCCCAGGCGCTCTCCTGCTTGGCATGCGTGTCGGCCAGCGACAGCGCCATCAGCTGGTCCATGTTCAGCTCGCCCGCACGAAACATCGCGAACAGCTTGGGCGAGACGCCGGCCAGCTTCAGGCGCCGCTTCACCGTCAGCGGTGTCAGGCCAAAGCAAACGGCAATGTCCTCGATGCCGGCGCCCGCCGCCACCATGTTCGCGAACGCCTGGACCGTGTCAGCGATGCTCATCGGCTTCTGACCCTGGTTCTCGGCCATGCTGACCGCGATGGCACGCTCGACGGGCACGACCCCGCAGGCCACGAGATAGTCCAGGACGATGGGCCCGCGCTTGACCAGCAGGAGCAATGCGCGCAGGCGACGCCCGCCCGCGATCACGCCATGCGTGTAGATGCGGTGCTTCTCGCGACCCTTGCCGCGCCGAGGCGTGTCGTAGGCAATCACCGTCAGGTTTTGCAGCAGGCCCTGCGCGTCGATCAGGTCTGCCAGCTCCTCGATCTCGCCCTCGGTCGGCGGATCCTTGCGCACATTGCGCTCGTCCAGCCGTAGCCCGCGCAGCGGCAGGTACTGCAGTTCCGCCTCCGGGCTTTGCGCCCGCAGGGCGATGCCGGCTTCCAGGCCTGCTTCCTGGTGAGTCTCGGGAGGTGCGGAGGGAACGTCCGCTGCACGGCTGTTGCTGCCGCGGGTGGTTGGGGTTGCTGTCTTGCTCATGGCACGCCTTTCTGCGTTGGTGGTGGAAAAACCCTGCTTCCTGGAGCCGTCTCGACGGACCAGGAGCGCGGGGCGCGCCAAAGGCAAGGGCCGGGCCGCAGGCCGCAGCCCGGAGTGCAGCGGAGGGACCGGGCGAGGACCCGGGGCGCAGCCGCACCCTTGCCGCCGGCGGGCGCTGCGCTACACGTCGAGAACCGGACGGCTCGGAAGCAGGCCACCACCCAAACCGCCTGAACAGACGCGCGAGCAAGGACAGCGGGTCAAAACACCACCACCTGCGGCAGCGCGCGGCGGCTAGCCCGCTGCGCCACCTCACCGCGCAGCGGTGCACTTCAGCACCGGCAGGCGCCGGCCGGCACCTACCGGTACAACAGCGAGAGGGTGCAGGCAAGACTGCGCAGCAGTCCCCGATCCAGCGTGGATGAGGCCATGCGCGAAGGTGCAAGAACCCGCTCGGCAAGCGCCACCCACCGGCTCGCCCTTTCGACTTTTCATCCCCTCGCCTCTTCAGCAAGGCAATGCGCAGGGCAAGCGCGTCGCGTCAGTGCAGGATCGCCGTACGGTCGAATCAATGCCGTCATGCCTGAGACGGCGGGAACCGGCAATCTGATCAAAAATCAAGGCCAAACGCGAAAGCTGCCGAATACGAATGCACCACGAGGGAGGATCGATGAAACCGCACTATCTCGGCATACGTCCGCCGGATGACCTGCAGCACATTCCGCCGAAGTACTGGCCCCATCACGAGTACTGCTTCTACCTGCATGACCAGATCGGCGAACTGCTGGTTCAGTACGAAGCCTCGGGTGCGCATCAATGGGTCGCGGACGCCATTGCAAAAGCTGCGACGGAAGCCGGACGCCAGGGCGAGTTGGACGTCTTGGACCTCCTGAAGGAGGCAGGTCTGACCGAGGCGGTGAAGCATGTACTCATCGGGCACCTGGTGCTCGCGCTCACGGCCGACATGCTCCACTTCCTGTATGAGGGGATGCGTTGCCTGGAGAAGCGCAAGTTCGCCGTGGCGTTCTCCTTGCTGCGCAAGCCGTTCAAGGAGAACATGCTGTTCCTCGCCTGGCTGCTGGCAGACCCGGAAGACTTTCTGGCCCGGTTCGAGAAGGACAACTACAGCTCGCTCAACGGACTGCAGCCGGCACGCAGGCAGGAAATCTTCAAGCTCGCCGCAGACAAGCTCGCGATGAAGGAGGCCTTCGACGGCAACCTCATCGAGCAATGGGTGTTTTCCAAGGAGATGGAGAACGGACTGGAACCTCTATGGCAAAAGGCGACCCACCTCATCACCAGCCAGGGCAGGCACCTGAGGACCGAAGACCTGAATATCAACTTCATCTTCAACGATGCCAGGTCGGACCACCTCTATGACGCGGCCTACACCATGCTCCCGTACCTGATGCTGTTCCTCGTACAACTGTCGCTGCGCGCATTCTCCGAGATCGCCCACGCAAACGTTGCGACGGCCAATCACTTGGTCTTGGTTTCGCTGTGCGCACACGAGAACCTCCTGAGCCGTGGACCGCGGCCATCGACAAAGTTCATCACCAATGCGCTGAAATCGATGCTGACCTGCCTGCATTGCAAAAAGCCATTCAAGTTCGACCGGCCCAACGCGATGTCGCTCTTCCTCACAGAGCGAGCTTCTTGCGCCGCCTGCGGGCTCGACAGCCCCGCGCCCCTGTATTGGCTCCTGGCCCAAAGCGACCTCAAGTTCATCGACGACCAGCCGCCAAGTGCCTTCGACAAGCTCATGAGCGAGATTCATCAGAAGGCTGAAGATCCCAGCACCGAGAAGCTGTCCGCAGAACCAAAACCTGCGCCCGCACCACCACCACCAGATCGCAGGACGAAGCAGAAGCCAAGCCCGACGTAGCAAGGGCAGCCCGGCATCGGGCGTGGCGGGTGCCAGGACCGGCGATCTGGCAGCGCCAGTTCGGCCAGGCGGGCCGTTCCCGCAACGCGGGAAGGAAACAGGCCCGCTACCCCTGGCACGGGACGGGCTGCCCCGCCCAGTCCAATTGCGTCCAAGCCTGCATCCCGCGCGACAAGCCGATGCGCAACAGCTTCTAACTTCGGCGCGCAACGCCGCCCCGCCCGCCCAGCTTGCCCAGCATCCCGATAGGCAGCCAAGCACCCCGATTCAGCGGTGCTGGACATGGGCCGCGAAAGCAAGCGGCGACAGGGGATCCCGAGCCCGATGCCGCAATGCGTTGCAGTGGGCGCAGGCCGCAGCGATATTGGCTTGGCCGTCGCCTCCGCCGTCCTGCCGCGCCCGCAGATGCTCGGCGGTGCATCGCAACAGCAGAGATTGGCGCAAGCTCAGCCCGCAGCCTTCCCCTGCTGTTGGCGAATGAGCGGTCATTCAAATTGGCGCGTCGCCGGGTCATTCCGATGCGGGCATCTGGGCGTTCGAGACGCACGCACGTTTGCAAGAGTTTCAGCTATGTGCGCTGCCGCACTGACTGCGAGAGCCGGACTCGCCACCCTGCATGGGCTCACAGCCTCTTTTGCCCCTGAGAGAGCGCGTGGAAGCAAAGGTGAGGTGGCTCCCATGACCGCGTTCCGAAGTTTCCAGGTGTTCAGCTATGTCGTGCTGGGTTTGATGGGCGCCGGTATCGCGTACGCAGGCGCCATTAGCGTCATCTACTGGACAGGCATCAGCGTCTGACGCAGGTCGCAGCCCCATGAACAAACGCCAAGCACGCTACTTTGCAATCGGCTCCACGCTGGTCGCCACACTGATCTTTCTGGGGCTCACCGTCGACAGTCACCGCCAGTTTCCGAAACTGACCAACGCGCAGAACATCACGCCGGCGGTCACCTTGGGCAAGAACGTCTGGCACAAGAACAACTGCATCAACTGCCACACGATCTTCGGCGAGGGTGCCTATTACGCACCGGACCTCACCAAGATCGCGCAACAGCGCGGTGCGCCTTACTTGCGAGCCTTCCTGAAGGATCCGTCGAAGTTCTACGACGAACAGCGCCACCGCCGGCTGATGCCGCAGCAAGATCTCAGCGACGCCGATATCGATGGTTTGATCGCATTCTTGGATTGGGTCAGCCGCGTGGACAACCAGGGCTGGCCGCCGCGGCCGATCACGGTCACCGGCGCTGGCACAGCGGCGGGAGTCGCGATCCTTCCTCAGGCCGCACTGGCTGGGCCTGCAACGTCAGTTGCGGGATCGCGCGCGACCGATTCCGGCAAGGATCCGGTGGCTCTGGGCGAGCGGGTGTTCAGAAGCGCCGCACCCGCTTGCACCGCCTGCCACTCCATCGTGGCGGGCGTCGATATGGCCGGACCTTCACTTGCCGGCATCGCCACCCGCACTCAGCAGACCTTGGCGTCTCCTGCCTACAAGGGCAAGGCCACCGACCTCGAGGCGTTCATTCGCGAATCCGTCACCCACCCCAGCGCGCACCTGGTGGCGGGCGCCATGTACTCGGCCGATGGGGTTTCGTTCATGCCGAACACCTACGAGAAAGACCTGAGCGCCGAACAGCTCGGCCACCTCGCTGCGTACCTGGCGACCTTCAAGTAGCGGAATTTCGCGCCCATTCCAAAACAGGCAGCAGTCCACTGCGGCCGCCTCTGAAGGAGCATCCCCATGCGCTACAGGTCTCAATCGGTTGCCTACTGGTACTTCGCCGTGGCGATGGTCCTGTTCGGGCTGCAACTGGTGTTCGGGCTGCTGTCGGCCGCCAAGTATGTCGGGCCTGATCCGCTGCTGAACATCCTGCCCTTTGATGTGACCAAGGTCATCCACACCAATCTGCTGATCGTGTGGGTGCTGACCGGCTTCATGGGCGCTACATACTGGATGGTGCCGGACGAATCGCGCACCGAGCTCTACAGCACCAAGCTCGCCTATGTGCAACTGGTCCTCTGGACCCTGATGGGTGTGACCGCCGTGGTGGGCTATCTGTTCCGCTACGGCACGGGCAACAAGCTGCTGGAGCAGCCGCTGCCCCACAAGATCGTGATCGTGATCTGCATGCTGATCTTTCTCTACAACATCGGCATGACGATCTGGCAATCCAAACGCTTCACCACGACAGAGGGCGTGCTCGTGCTCGGCCTGGCTCTGGGCGCTCTGCTGTACCTGCCCGCCTTGCTGGAGTACGAGAACTACACCGTATCCATCTATTACCGCTGGTGGACGATTCACCTCTGGGTCGAGGGGGTCTGGGTGATGATCCAAGGCGGCTTCCTGGCCTACCTGCTGATACGCCTGTCCGGTGCCGACCGGGAGGTCATGGAGAAGTGGCTGTATGTGATCGTCGGCCTGGTCTTCATCGCCGGCATTCTGGGCACGGCGCACCATTACTACTGGGTGGGCGTCCCGTCCTACTGGTTGCCCATCGGCGGCATCTTCAGCGCGCTTGAGCCTGCGGCACTGGTGGGCATGGCGATGTTCGCCTACTCGGCCATGCGGCGGGCGGGCTTCTCGCACCCCAATACGCTGGCCTTGCATTGGACCATCGGCAGCGCGCTGTTCACGCTGTTCGGGGCCGGCCTGCTGGGCCTGGCGCATACCTTCCCCGACGTCAACAAATGGACCCACGGCACGCTGATCACCGCGATGCACGGGCATGCGGCTTTCTATGGCGCTTACGCCATGATCGTGATGGCGATGATCACCTATGCCCTCCCGGCGATGACGCCGGGACGCAGCGAGCAGGGCAGCAGTCTCGGCTACTGGGCCTTCTGGATGCAACTGGGCGGCATGTTCGGTATGACCCTGTCCTTTGCCACCGCCGGCATTGCACAGGTGTACCTGGAGCGCATCATGGGCATGGGCTATCTCGACGCACAGCTGAAGATACAGGTGCACTTCGTGATGCTGATTGCCACCGGTTCGCTGTTCGCAATCGGCGTGGGATTGTTCATCTATGACTTCTTCCGCCACATACCCCGCTTCGACCTGGAGGAAGATGCCATTGCAACGGTTCCGCCCAACGCCGTGAGCGCCTCTTGAGCGCCGCGCTGATCCGCGCCGTCGACCCCTTGCAGGGGTCGCAGCCATCCGCTGCCGATGAGCCCTACTACCAGGCTTCCGGTGCAGAAGTGGCCGTGTTCGAGCACTGCCACGCCCTGCAACTGGCGGTGATGCTCAAGGGACCCACCGGTTGTGGCAAGACCCGCTTTGTCGAGCACATGGCCTGGAAGCTGCAACGTCCGCTGATCACGATTTCTTGCCATGACGATCTGAGCGCCAGTGATCTGATCGGCCGTTTCCTGATACGCCATGATGGCACGGCCTGGCAAGATGGCCCGCTCACCCGCGCCGTGCGCGAGGGCGCCATCTGCTATCTCGACGAGGTGGTCGAGGCCCGCCAAGACACCATGGTGGTCTTGCATTCATTGACCGACCATCGCCGCATCCTGCCGATCGACAAGACTGGCGAAACGCTGGTGGCCGCCCCGGGTTTTCAGCTGGTCATCTCCTACAACCCAGGCTACCAGCGCATGCTCAAGGACCTCAAGCCCAGCACGCGGCAGCGCTTCGTCGCGCTCGACTTCGACTTCCCGCCTGGCCCTCGCGAAGCGGCGATCATCGAGAACGAGACCGGCACCGACCATGGCACGGCCATGGCGCTGGTATCGCTTGGGCATCGGTTGCGCGCTTTGCGCGACCGTGGCCTGGCCGAGGTGCCGAGCACCCGCTTGCTGATCGCGGCGGCGGCGCTGGTGGTCAGTGGCATCCCGGTACGGCAGGCCTGCCTCAGCGCCGTGGTGTCGCCACTGTCCGACGACGAGTCGCTGGTGGACGCGATGCGCGACCTGGTCGACGCCAGCTTTGTTTGATTGAGCAAGACCGCAATGGCCGAAGCCGAGGACGTGATCACCGACCTGGCCCGACACGCGACCGTCTTCACGCAGAACTTCTGGCGACAGCACCGGGCCAAGACAGCAAGTCGGCCCGTGACCCGGCTGACGGATGTGGCGCCGCGGCTGGGCTTGCTGATCGAGGCGGTGTTCGGCACTTCCTATCGTCTGCGCACCGCGCAGCTGCCGGCACGTCCCACTTGGCTGGCCAGAACCTTCCAGCGCAGCGCCTTCCCGCGAGCGCACCTGACACTGCCGGCCACCGATGGCCACAGCATCTGGTTGCCGTCCGAGACCGGCCTCACGGATGCCGGCCTGGCCTCGGAGCGCTTTCGCACCCTGGCCCTGGTACAGGCCATGCGGGCGAGCCGGGGCAGCGCAGCAGGCGCGGAATTCTGTGCGGCGCCGCTGGTTCTTGACATCTACCTGCTGATGGAAGCCGTTGCGGCGGACGCGGCACTGGCCCGCTTGCTGCCCGGGATGAGCGCTGCCTTGAACAGGATGCGCAGCGAAGCGCTCGCGGCTCGTCCGCCCTTGGCACAGTTCCCGGCAACGCGCCGCCCGCTGGAGGCCTGGGTGCGAGCCCTGATGGCGCAGCCTTGCGAGGGGCCGAATGCGCACGCACCCTTGTGTGCATCACCGCTGGCATCGAGGGGCATCGCGCAAGGGCTTGCGGCGGACATGGTTCGCGACATCCCCAGCGCAGCGCCCCTGGGCCACGCAGCCCTGTTCCGGGACTGCTGGACCGGCGACTTGCGCATGCCGGGCGATGCCATCGGCTCGCCTCTCGTCGACAGCAACGGTTTCAACAGCCACGAGGCTCGCGCTGCTCGCAGCGCACGCCTGACCCGTCGCCCCGAAGTGCGCGAAGGTTCTGCGCAGGAGGACGAGGCCACGCCGGGTGCGTGGATGATCCCTCCCGAGGTGCCGCACGAGCAGGCCGAGGATCCATTCGGGATGCAGCGGCCCACCGACCGCGACCAGGCTGCGGCCGCCGACGAGTTCGCCGACATGGTCTCCGAGCTGGCCCAGGCACGCCTGGTCTGGAGCCCGGGCCATGCACCGGAGGTGCTGCTGTCCGATGACCCGCCCACGGTCCGACCCAGGCACACGACCTCGTCCGCCACAGAAGCGCCTCAGGAGTTCTGTTACCCGGAGTGGGATTGCCGCATTGAGGGCTATCGCCATCCAGGTGCCACGGTGCGGGTACTGATGGGGCCGGACGGGGCGCAGCGGTGGGTGGATGACACGCTGGCCCAGCATCGCTCGCTGCTTGGCGTCATAGGCCAACGCTTTGCGGCCCTGCGACCCCGGCGCACCCGCAGGCGCCGCCAGCCGGACGGGGATGACATCGACCTCGAAGCCTGTGTGGAGAACCTGGTAAACCGGCGCGCCGGGTGGCCCATGGCACAGGCGCTGTACTGCTCTGAGCAGCGAGCCCGGCGCGATATGGCGATCCTCCTGCTCATCGATGTCAGCGGATCCACCGATGGTTGGATTGCGAAGCAGCGAAGTGTCATCGATGTCGAGCGCGAAGCCTTGCTGCTCGTCTGCATTGCACTGGCCGCTATGGGCGAACCCTTCGCGGTGCAGGCCTTTTCGGGGAACGGGCCCAAGGCGGTGAGCCTGTGGGATATCAAGCGTTTCGACGAGCCCTACGGCCCCGCAGTGGCACTGCGCATTGCGGCGTTGGCGCCCGACCAGTACACACGCACGGGCGCTGCCCTCCGCCACGCCAGCGCGACGCTGATGCGCGAGGGTGCTGCTCACCGCTTGCTATTGCTGCTGTCGGACGGCAAGCCGAACGACTGCGACATCTATGAAGGCCGCTACGGCATCGAAGACACAAGACAGGCCGTGGCCGAGGCGAAGCTTCAGGGTATCGCGCCGTTCTGCTTGACGGTGGAGCGGCAAGCCGCCAGCTATCTGTCCACCCTGTTTGGTGCCCACCACTACGCCCTGCTCGCGACACCGGGAGCGCTGCCAGCCGTGTTGCTGGACTGGATACAGCGACTGGTGAAAAGCTAGGAACGGTTCGACGGATCAACCATGAACGTCACAAGGCAAGCCGCCTCTTGAACACTCGATACGGACGGCTCTTCAGAATTCACGAGCTCGGACGGCACGACCTCCGGGGGCAAGGTGTCGGCTTCCTGGCCTCTGTAGAAAGTGTCCATGGCTGCGCCCGGATCTTCCTCTCCGAGAACAGACTGGTCGGCGACTCCGCACGCAGCGAGATCAGACAGCACGCCGCACCATCATCTCCTTGATCTTGCCGATGGCCGCCGCAGGCAGCAGGTTCTTCGGGCATACATCCACGCAGTTCAGGATGTCTCGACAGCGGAACAGGCGATAGGGATCCTGCAGGTTGTCCAGGCGCTCGGACGTTGCCGTGTCGCGGCTGTCCACCAGGAAGCGATAGGCCTGCAGCAGGCCAGCAGGGCCGACGTACTTGTCAGGGTTCCACCAATAGCTTGGGCAGGCCGATGAACAGCAGGCGCACAGGATGCATTCGTACAAGCCGTTGAGCGACTCTCGCTGCTCGGGCGACTGCAGCCGCTCACGTTCGGGCGCCGGCTCGTTGTTGATCAGATAGGGTGTGATGGAGTGGTACTGCTTGAAGAACTGCGTCATGTCGACGATCAGGTCGCGGATCACGGGCAGGCCCGGCAGCGGCTTTAGCACCACCTTGGCGGGCAGCGCGCGCATATTGGTGATGCATGCCAGCCCGTTCTTGCCATTGATGTTCATCGCATCCGAGCCGCAGATGCCTTCGCGACAGGAGCGCCGGAAGCTGAAGCTCGGGTCGAGCGCCTTCAGCCGTATCAGCACGTCCAGCAGCATGCGGTCGCTGGGGTTCACCGCCAGTTCGAGCACCTGCATGCGCGGCGCCTTGTCCTGATCCGGGTCGTAGCGGTAGATGTGAAAGCTGTGCATGGGGACTGATCAAGTTACGGGAGCGTTGCGGAAGGGGCTTGCGCGGTTCACCAGACTGCGCATCTCGTCGGCCGCGCGAAGGGTCAGGTGGTGGGGTGTGAAGCCAGGGCGCGGAGAGATGTAGTCCGCCATCTCGCCCACCAGTTCCAGCTGAGCCATGGATGCCTGCGCCAGCAGGGCGATCACCAGGTTCTCCAGCGCAATGACACGAATGCGAAGCTGCACGGCTTCGGTATCGGACGAAGTTGCCTTATCGACGGGCGCATTGCCGGCTCCAGCGTCTAGTGCCGGCATGTCGGAGCCGGCACCACCTTCGTTGTCCCATCGAGACAAGGCAATCAGGCGCAGGCGCCTACGTTCTGCCTCGTCCGGCAGTAGCTTTGCGCTTACAGCAAGCCCATTCATGGCTTCTTGACGTTCGCATCTGCCCACTTGAAGTAGGCCAGGTACTGCTTGATTTCCTCGTCGCTCAAGCCCTGGTTGGGCATGGCGATCTTCCATTTCTCGAGCATTGCCTTGGCCTTGGTGTCAGTCTTCATCATCTCTTCCGGCGACTTGAGCCAGCGTGTCAGCCACGCGTCATCGTTGCGCTGGGTGGTGCCCAGCAGGTCTGGGCCCAGCTTGTCGCCTCCGCCGATGGAGTGGCAGGCCAGGCACTTCGATTCGAAGGCCAGCTTGCCGGCCACTGCCTGCGCGTTGTCGGGCGTTGCGGTCGCGGGCATGTTGTGGTGCTCAGGGTCACCGGCCGGACCGCCGGCGGCAATCAGGCCCACCGCGCCCTGCGCGGCGTTGGCGAAGTGGTGATCCACCATCACGTAGCTGCCGGCCTCGGGGATGATGAACTCAACAATGGCACCACTGGAAGAGCCCAGCAGCACCGTCTGCATGCCGCGAAACTGGTTGTCGGGGTTTCCGTCCATCCACACGCGGTCGAAGATAGTGCCGACGACGTGAAAGCTCGAGGTGTTGGACGGCCCGACGTTCAGCACAAACAGGCGCACGCGCTCGCCCGGCTTGGCCTGCAGCGGCACGTCGATCATGCCGTTGTAGCGGCCGTTGAACACCGTGTAGTTGGGCTGCTTGCTGCGCAGTCGATCGTTGTCCAGCACGTGCAGCGGCTGGCCATCGAGCTTGCGTTTGGCCGGATCGGGCCGGGTGTAGAACTCGCTCTGGACCACCGTGTACTCTCGGTCTACCTTGGTGGGGTAGCCCCCGCTCGGCTCAACGACCACCATGCCGTACATGCCTGAGGCAATGTGCTCCAGCACCATCGGCGTGCCGCAGTGGTACATGAAGACGCCGGGATAGTTGAGGGTGAACTCGAAGGAAATGGTTTGACCCGGTGCAATCGAGCGGTACTTGTCCTGCGGCGACACCATGGCCGCGTGAAAGTCCATCGAATGCATCATCGGCGCGGCCGTCATCTGGACGCCGGGCGCGGGCTCGTCGGAACGGTTGGTCATCGTGAACTTGATGCGGTCACCGACGCGCGCGCGGATGGCCGGGCCTGGCACCTGGTCGCCGAAGGTCCAGGCGCTGAACTTCACGCCCGGCGCGATTTCGATGATCTTGTGTGTGGTGTCGAGGCGGATCTCCTTCACCGGTCCCGGCAGCAGCGGCTTCAGCAAAGCGTCCAGGCTGAGCGCATCACCGCTGGCAAACGGGCCGGTGTGGCGTTCGTTTGAAAGCACCGCAGGAGGTGTCTTGAAGTCCATTTTTGTCACGTCGTAGGCGTCATCCGCACCCGCTGTAGCTGGTGTACTGACGGCGGGCGCTGGCGCGATAGGGCGTGCCGGCGGTTCACGCTCCCCGCAAGCTGCGAGAGTCAGCACCAGCATGGCGAGCCAGGCGGCGTGTGTCGGGGCGGTGTGGTTCATGGGTTCTCCTTTGCGCGGCTGGCAAGTCAGCCCGGTTTCCCGTCGAGACGTTGGTGCGTCAGCACGAGCGGGCATTGCAGGGTGAACAAGAAGCAGGCCGCAGACCACGGCGCTGCGGAGGCGAGTACTTTGGGCAACGGGCCGGTCGAGGTCGGCTGGCCCGAGCAGTTCCGCTCTGCCATGAAGAGGAGCTCCAGATTCAGCGCAAGCGCAAAGCCAAACAACATCTTGCGCGCGAGCCACAGTCTCCCCACAGATCAGGGCGGCCCAGGGCCGCTGCGATCTGAAGTGCCGAGGACGCGATCAACAAGACAGCGAGACCAATGAGCAGCGGGAAACACGGTCGATATTCGAGCAGCCACAGAGCCCCCCGCCCGCAGCTCGTACGCAAGTCGATTTGGTTCAGTTCTCGGGGTGATGGGGGCAGTTGGCATTGGCGCAAGGGATGACTGACCTTGCACTAGCTCGGGTCTCGGGGTCTGTTCGGCAGCGCACTTTAGGAGAGCACTGCAAGCTTGAATGGATAGTCAAGCAGGCCAGATCCGGTCGGTCCTGAGGCGCCGCAGCGGGGCGGAACACCAGGCGACGTGGAATAGATAGCGGCTGCCTAGGCTGCACCCGGACAGCTCGCCGCCTGGTGCGGCCTCGGACAGGCTCGGTTTATGCCGCAAAAGCTCCCGGTGAGGCACGAGGGGACAGGCGCTCCAAGTCAGTTCAATGCAGCGCCTGTCGCGGCCCTGAGCACACAGGGCCGCCGCTAGCGCCGCACCCGCCCCGCGAGGCGGAAGATCCGGGCATGGGCTGGCCAGGACCTCGCCCAGGCGAACTGGCGAGCCCTTGCGCAACGTGGCACCTTCTCGCGCACAGCGCGAGGGCGGAGCGGCCCGGCACCGGGCGTGGCGGGTGCCAGGGGGCCGATCTGGCAAGCCAGTTCGGCAGGCGGGCCGTTCACGCGAAGCGGGAAGGAACCAGCCCGCCGACCCCTGGCACGGGTACGGGCCGCATGGCTTAAGCGAAAGTTCCTCCCCAAGCTCGGGCCCAAGTTCTACCGCGACAAACAGCAGCGGTATCACATCCCGTGCAGGCGGTGCCCGGAGCCAACCCACACCACGTGCCGGACAAGCGACCAGGCGCGCAGATAGATAATTTTGCCGTAATCAGGAGCTTATAAGCTCCTGATTATAACAAAGACAGCATTTGCCCCTACTTGGCTGGGCCAGCAGCGACGCGAAGGTCATAGAAATTTACTCGTATCTTTGTCTTGAATTCCCTCAATCGAGGGAACGAAGGGGCTCAAGATCTTGACAGTATTTCGAATCAACATCATGCTATGAGGCATAAATGCCTCATAGCACGACGAACGACTGGTTCCTATGAACCGAACTCGCATACAGATCGCCAAGCCAGACATCCTGGCGTTTTTCAGCGAGGAGATGCCTCCGATCCTGAGGGAGCGGCAGATTGCGTCCGCCCTGGCGCAGCAGCGCAAAGGGTGGCGGTTGGCCCAAAGCACCACGCTCACTGCCTTCATCGAGTTTCTGCTCAAAAGCGGGCGGCTCAAGCGGCACAAGTTCGACTTCCCCAACAGGCCGGAGACCGTGTACACCTGGGGCACACCTGCGACGATGGAGCTGCTGTTGCACCTCAAGGCCAACAGCTACTTCAGCCACTACACGGCCCTGCGCATGCATGGCCTCACAGAGCAGGTTCCCAAGCTCGTCTACATCAGCCACGAACGGTCAACCCCGTCCTCGACGGGCGACGACATCACGCAGGCGGCCATCGACAAGGCCTTCCGCCAACCAGCTCGAGTCAGCCAGAACGCGGTGGACTTCGGGGAGCTTCGCATCGTGCTCCTCAACAGCGCAAACACGGGCGAGCTTGGCGTCGTCGATCAGGAGCACCAGCAAGGCGAAGGCCACGCCGCCAAAGTGCGGGTCACCAGCATCGAGCGGACGCTCATCGACGCGGCAGTGCGCCCCACCTACTGCGGCGACGTCGCGGAGGTGGCCAAAGCGTTCGAGCTCGCCAGGGGCAAGTTCTCAGTGAACGCCCTGGGTGCCATGCTGAGCAAGATGGGCTTCACCTACCCCTACCACCAGGCCATCGGGTTCTATCTGGAACGCGCCGGCTACCGGGACGGCGTCGTCGACATCATCCGGCGCTTCCCCATGAAGCACGACTTCTACCTCACGCACGACATGGCCGACACCCGCTACGAATCGGCTTGGCGCCTGCACGTCCCCAAGAGCTTCTGATCCCAAGTCAGGGCGTCATCGCTGCCAGGACCTCGTTCGCCAGCTTGACCACATAGTCGAAGTAGAAGTCGAATTCCTTGAGGTCGTAGGCAGTGGCCATCGTCTGTCTGACGGCCTCGAAGTTCTGGCGATGGAACTCGCGCTCCTTGTCGATGTCGGCCAGCCAGGCCAGCTCGACATGCTTCACCTTGAACATCTCCCGCGTGATCTGGAGCGCCCTCGCCTGCATCAAGGTCAGGCCCAGCTCCTCGACCAGCACGTAGATGTCGATGAAATCGCGAGCGCGCGGCGCGCCCGGCCGTGAGCGCTTCACCACCGGACCGTAGACCTCCATCTGCTGACAGATGGCCCGCAGCTTCTCGCAGGCGATCATCGTTGGCGAGTAGACAAAGATGCGGTAGCCATCGACCTCGGCGGGCTCCTTGTCCTCGACGTACTCGAAGCGGCTGATGTCGATACTGAACTTCGTCCCCTGCCCGATGTTCAGCGCCGATTTCCGCAGCTTGTCCATGTCCTGCTTCAGGGCCTCGTACTGTTCGGTCGGGGCGAGCTTGAACTCGATGTCGTAACCGCCCCAGAAGCCGGCCAACTCGGGCGAGACCTGCGCGGGCTTCTCCGACATCTTGAAGTCGAATGGCTCGTACCCCGCGACCCGAAAGGTCTGCTGCAGCGCACGCACGATCTTGGCCTGGACGCCATCGACCCCGCCTTCGAAGTCCCTGGCCATGGAGAAGTCCAGGTCGATGGACTGGCGGGACGTCAGCTTGTGGATGAGGGCCATGGCGTTCCCGCCCTTGAGCACCAGTTCGTCCATGAGATCGTCGTCAGAGAACATGGCGGCGACGGCGAGCCGCTTGATCTTCGCGAGCGTCTCCAGCTCGGCGTCCTTGACCTTGGCCATTGTCTTGCCCATAGCCTTGCCCTTCGCCCTGGCCTCACCTTTTGCCATGCACGCCTCGCCTTCAGCGGTCGTCGATGTCCGGCTCCATTCTCGGAGCTTTGGCGGCCAGCGCAGCACGCGCCCCCAAGGAGGTGCATACCGCGCAGCAGCGCATGCCAGGGGTCGCAGCCACTGCAGGCATGGGGCTCAGAACACGCCAGCGTCCACAGCAATGCAGCCAGGCGCAGTGCAAGGCCACGAATCCCGGCGATCGCGGCAGGGACGAGGGCGCTGAATTTTGCTGAATTTCAGCAGCTAGAACCGAGCTGTCCGTGCCTAAACTGAATGGAACAGGACACGGGAGCACAACATGCAAGCACATCCACACAGCGTGTCGTCGAGTCTGACGCCCCAGGCTTTGCTGCGCCTACCTAAGGTCATGAACACCACCGGGCTGGGTCGATCCACGATCTATCGCATGGTCGCCAAGAAGCAGTTTCCCAGACCGATCAAAATCAGCGTCAGGGCCGTCGCATGGCGCCAGACAGACATTGCCGATTGGATCGAAGCGCGCACGCCAACTGCCTGATCAACCGGCGTCAGCAACCGAAAGACCTGCATCCCGACTCGCCTGCCATGCATCCAAGTCCACGCACAAGCTTGCGGTGAGCGTCTCCATCAGCACGATGGACAGCAGCGTGCCCTGTTCGATGCGAGTTCGGGAGCTCAGCAAGCGCAGACGAGCAAGCAAGGCCCGCAGCGCTTCGACCGTCTCAAGAACCTCCGCTGGTGGCCGACTCAAGCTCATCGAGAGCACGACGGCCTGCGACCGTTCGGCCACATCCCTGGCTATGATCCGCACCGTCTCCAGGCGGGATTTCGCGAACGCCTTGGGAAGCACCACGGCCAGCGCGTCCACGTCTGAGACCAGCTTGGCAACCCGTGACTTCAACGCTTCACTCGACACCGCCAATACACTGGCATCTGGTACTGCACCCATGTGGGAAGTGTAGCCATTGCGCGGCGCAGTATCGCCAGCAGCGCGACTCGGCGTCAGTCTTCAGCCGAAGGCAAGGGCGACGCAGCAGATGCCTACGCATGATCTTTTCCGGGGATGCTTCGCATCAAACCTGCCCTGCGCAATTCCGCCACGTCCTGAAGAACCCGCTGGAGTGGCATCGCAAGCAGCTTCCTATCCGAGACATGAGACCGGCGGCGGGCCATCTGCACGCTCAGCGTGCCTTTGCTGCAGCCGTAATGTCGTGCGACAAATGCGGAGGAACACAGCCGGCAATCGGCCGCCATGCAGGCGACCAGGGCGCGAGCCCTGACCTTCAGCCCGCGGGGACATGTCGGCGTATCGAGCCTGCCGGATGCATCGATCTTGGCACACACCCAGGCCTCCAGCAGCGACAGCGCGCCTTCGACGCCATAGCCGCCGCCTGCGGCGATCAGTGAGGCCGCCATGGGATCAACAGCTCGGCGAGTGGCTGCGGCAGAGGCAAGGCTCTGCTGCGTCGCCGGCTCCTCAAGGCCCCGTGTGAGCTCCCACACGCGCCACGCTTCGTCAGAGGGTCGCGCACGCAGCGTGGCATCGAGCGCCGCGCGCGCCACGGTGATGAGCTCTCCATAGAGCGACAGCAGCGGCTTCGCATCGAAGCCCTCACCGGACTTCAAACCCGTGACGACGCTCAGTGCCGCGTTCGGGTAACGCTTCGGCCGTTTGCACAGGCCCAGCTTGACCGGGCGCCATGCCAGCATGAGGATCTCGCGCCGCAAGGCCTGTCTGGACTCGAGGGGTTCGGCACGGCACTTCGCAGCGAAGGCCGGCCCGCGTCGTACATGGGCCGCGCGGACCCACCGCGACAGGATGTGGCTGCAAGAACGCATGACGCCCACGATGCCGTCCCCGTCGTCGATGCGCGCGACGATGTGGATCTCGGTCGGCATCAGCACGTAGTACAGCAGCTGCCGCCCCGACTGACGGTGCGCAGCAATCAGTCGCTCCCGGATCCTCTCGGACGTGCGCTCGTGGGCGAGGAAGTCGCGGCCTGGAGCCGCCTGCCAGCTCAAGCTCCAGGTTTTCTCGAGGGCACTCGCCTCGCCCTTTGGCTTTTCTGCTCCCATGGCGGTAAGACGAAATCGCAGGCCTGCTGCACCCCACTTTCTTGTAAGCGATTGAAACACCCGCTGCGGCGATCCACTCGGTGCCCATGCCGAGCCACCGAAATCGAACCGAAACACCGTCGTTGCGAAGTTAGGGGCTCCCCTCGAATTGAAGCTCTTCTCCAGCGGTGGATCGCCCAGGACCAAATCAAACGCCCAAGATCGCCCGCCATGAACTCTCGACGGCCCCGCCAGCCGGCATTACCTTCATTTCGCCCGACGCCTGAAACGCCGAGGGCAGTTCGAGTCTCAACCTGAAGGAGTTCATCATGGACAAGCAAGCGCAAGCGGCACCGGAGCCGCAACTCATCGACCTGGGCGACGCGAAGGCACTGACGCAGGGCCTCCCGCAACCCAACTCGTACGAGGACAGCGTCGAGATCGAGGGGAAGAAGGTCCCCTGAACGGCCACGGCGTGCGTCATCAATGTCCGACGCACGCCTGAGGCCACAAGTGCCGCTGCGGTCCACCATCGCGATCTCCCTCGCGACGCGGCCGCGGCGGCCGATCAGATTGATCCACCAGCGGGAGGCCCAGATGATCCACGTCGGTGCTCCCCACGAGCTGACCTTGGCGAGCCATGTCCGTGCGTGCGCATGCGATGGTCAGGTCATCCTCCTCGACCTGCGTCGCAGCCGCTACCTCGGCATCGGTGGCCCCGCCTCGCAAATGCTGGCCCAAAGGCTCCAGGACTGGCCGATCACGGCGCAGCACAGCGGCACCTCCCTCAGCTCCTCGGCCACGGCCGCCCTGCTGCACCAGCTCGTCTCGCAGGGTCTGGTAGTGGACGCCACGACCACCTGGACAAGAAACACCGGCATAAGAAACACCGATATCAGCAGTGCGTTCCACACGCGCCCGGTCGACAGCATCGAAGAAGCGACGTCGACCATCGAGCTGGATCAGGACCTGGGTCATGGCCTGACCTCGGCCCCAGGCAAGCCACATCGGACGACCGTGCACATCCGGCGCTCGCTGCGCTTCGTGCGCAGCGTGGCCACCGCCGCCTGCTGGATCCGTTGCCGCACCTTGCAGGCCATCACACGCGATATTGCACGACGGCGGACCCAACTCCAGGGGTCGCGTGCAGAACGCAAGGAGGCTCCCGAAGCCGACGAAGCCATCGAGGCGATGAAGCCAGCCCTGGCGGCCTACGATGCCCTGCGGCCTTTCGTGTTCACCGCTCGCGACGAATGCCTGCTGGATTCCCTGGCCCTGCTCCACTTCCTGTCGCATGAGGGCCTGGCCCCACGCTGGGTTCTCGGCGTCAGAACGGGACCGTTTGCTGCCCATGCCTGGTTGCAGGAAGGTTCGACCGTGCTGAACGACCAGCACGAGTATGTCCGGCAGTTCCGACCCATCCTGGTCGTGTAGCACCGGGCAGCGCCACTATGTTCCGGTACCTCGCCCTGGTGTGGAACGCGTCCCAGCCAAGACCGTCCGCCTCCGCACAACGGCTCGGAAGCATCTGGCAGCGGCAGACGGACTGGCGCTCCGTGCTGCGCCGACCGGGCCTGCAGGTGTTCACCACGGGTGAACGGCCTGGCATCAACGAAGCCCAGGTTCTCCATGGCGGTCTCGGCCTCGTGCTCGGCAAGCTGTTCCGCCGCGTCGAATTCGATGCCACGCCAGCGCCCGGCGCCACCCTCAGCGAAGCGGATACCGAAAGCATCCTGGACACCGGCGGCCGCGCGCTGGTAGAGCAATTCTGGGGTCGCTACGTGGCCTTCCTGCCAGCCCCTACGGACGCCACCCTGATCCTTCGCGATCCGAGCGGCTCCCTTCCCTGCTTCAAGCTTCGGCATGGCGACGTCTGGATCTACTTCTCGTGGCTTGAGGACGCACTGCAAATCACCGCCGCGACCGGTGGAGAAGGAGAAACCGCAAGCCCTGCGGCTTGGACGGTGAACTGGGACGTCCTGGCTCACCGCTTCCTGTACGGCGCTCAGAATGGTCGCGAAACCGCCCTCACCGAGATCACCCAGGTCTTGCCCGGCGAACTGCTGGACTCGCAGGCCGGAACGTCCACGCTGCTGTGGAGCGCCGTGAGTCACGCACGGGCGGCCGCAGACCGGGATGGCATCGAAGCGGCGACCCTGCTGGGCCACGCCGTGCGCTCGTGCACACGCTCGTGGGCCAGCTGCTACGACACCCTGCTGCTGCGGCTGTCCGGTGGCGTGGACTCCTCGATCCTCGTCAACTGCCTCGCGGCCGGCCACACACCGGCCGACGTGGTCTGCATCAACTACTACTCGCCCGGCTCGGACACGGACGAGCGGCGCTACGCGATGCTCGCGGCCGGCCAAGCCGGACGCGATCTGCTCACCCGCGAGCGTGATCCTGCCTTCCGCATCCAGCGCGTGCTGGAGTCGGCCCGCATGCCCAACCCTGTCACCTATGTCGGCGCGATGAACGCAGCCACCGACGCCAAGCTGGCAGCGGCCTACCGGGCCAGCGCGATGTTCACCGGCGCCGGGGGTGATCCGCTCTTCTATGAGATGGCCAGCTGGTGGCCGGCGGCCGACTATCTGCGCGACCGCGGCTGGGACACAGGCTTCCTGCCTGCGGCCCTGGACGCGGCCCGCGTCGGCCGGGTCTCGCTCTGGCGCTGCCTCAAACTCGCCACCCGGGAGCATGTCAAGCCCGATCTGGCCGCGAGGACAGCAACGACTCGAGCCGATTGGCTGCCCGGCGATTTCGCTCATGACCGGGTGGATGGGCTTCGCTTCGCACACCCGGAACTTCGCGCAGCGACCGATCTCCCGATCGGCAAGTACATGCAGACCGCCGCACTGATGCACCCGATCGGCTACTACGACCCGTTCGAGCAGGCGGCTGCGCCCGAGGCCGTCCACCCGCTGTTCTCCCAGCCCCTGGTGGAGCTCTGCCTTCGGTTGCCCACCTACCTGCTGATTCGAGGTGGGCGTGGCCGGGCACTGGCCCGGCGCGCCTTCGCCGCCGAGCTGCCAAAGCAGATCGCTGCCCGCAGGTCCAAGGGCGGCACCGACGACCACATCAAGGCAGTGCTGCAGAACAACCTCGATTTCGTGCGCGGACTGCTGCTCGAAGGCCACCTCGTCCGCCGCGGGTTCATTGATCGGCCCCGTCTGGAGGCAGCCCTGCGCGGGGATCCCACGACGCTGGACTGGTCGCCCGGTCTGATCCATGAGCTGGTCGCCGTCGAAGCCTGGCTCACACGCTGGCTCGGCTAGCAGCAGCCTCTCGCGAACTGGGGAACGCGGCATGCCATCGCTGAAGGAACTCCGGGAACTCCGCTCAGCGCTGATGGTCCTGTGCGAAGGCCTGGACCGATCCATGGCTTGGCGCCTCGCGGGTGCGAATGCACTGGCGCTGCTCGGTGGCGTACTGGCCGGATTGGCGCCTCTGGCCCTGAAAGAGCTGATCGATGTCGTGAGCCGCCAGCCCAGCGACACCAACAACCGTGCCACCGAGCCGTGGGCATGGATCTCGGCGCTGGGCATCGTCTATCTGCTCTGCCTGAGCGCCGCGAGGCTCGCGTCCGAGATCCGCCCCTTCCTCGTCGGGGGCGTCGAGCAGCGGCTCTACACGGGCTTGCGGGTCCGCTACTTCACGCACCTGCTGGACCTGCCGCTCTCCTTCCACCTGGCTCGCCAGAGCGGCGCCATGGGTCAGCGTCTTCAGCAGGCGGTCTCCGGATACCAGCTCATCCTGGCCAGCCTCGTCCACGGCTTCATTCCCGTCCTGGTGGAGGGGGTGACCGTGGCCATCGTGCTGCTCACCCTGGGCCAGCCCGCCCTGGCCGCCACCTTCGTGCTCACCGGCATCGCACTCGCCCTGGCGGTCGGCAGGCACATGCCGCAGCTGCGCATCAGCGCACGCGCGGTCACGGGCAGCATGGTCGATCTGCAGGGCTTGATGGCGGACAGCCTGATCAATTACGAGCCCATCAAGTGCTTCGGTGCCGAGAGAGAGACCCTGAACCGCTTTGGTGAGCAATGCCTCGCCCTCGAAACCCACTGGCGGGACCTGCTGCACCGGCGCCTCGCCATCGGAGCCTCGGTCACGATGGTCTTCACCCTCAGCGTCGCGAGCTCCCTGGCGATCGCGCTCCTCGCCGTGTCGCAGGGCCGATTGAGCTTGGGCGGCTTCGTGCTCGCCACGCTGTACATGGTGCAGATCATTCGACCGCTCGAACTGCTGAGCAGCGCCGCGCGCGATGCCTCGCAGGGCCTGGCCTTCCTCCGCCCCCTGCTGGAGGACCTAGGCATCTCCCCGGGCACACCCCCGCAGCCACCCAGGGTCCAACAGGGGAACTCGGGAGGCGAGCCGGCCAGCGCTATGCACACGATGAGCGCGAAAGGCATGGCCATGGCCTCGCCGGTCCAGGCCGGTGTCGCCGTGAGTTTTCGGGGGGTGTGCCTGGCCTATGACAGAGGCCCACCCGTGCTCCGGGACTTCAGCCTTGACGTCTCGCCAGGGAAGTCCCTGGCCATCGTCGGCGCGAGCGGCTGCGGCAAATCGTCGCTCGTTCGCCTGCTGCTGCGGCTCCAGGAGCCCGATGCAGGGGCCATCACCCTGGCGGGAACCCGGATCGATGCGATACCCGTCGACGAACTGCGCTCGATGATCGCCGTGGTGCCGCAAGACCTGGCCCTGCTCAACGGCACGGTCGCGGCGAACATCGCACTCGGCATGGGCAGCGCGACACGCGCCAGCATTGCGAATGCCGCGCGCCTCGCCAAGCTGCATGACTTCGTCGCCGCCCTCCCCTGCGGCTACGAGACCGTGATCGGCGAGCGCGGGCTCAAGCTGTCAGGTGGCGAGCGTCAGCGCATTGCGATCGCCCGAGCGATCCTTCGGCGCCCCCGCCTCTTCATCCTCGACGAGGCGACCTCGATGCTCGATGCCCACACCGAGCAAGAGATCATGCAGAACCTGCTGGCGCTCTCGCAAGGGCGCACCCTGATCCTGATCGCTCACCGACTCGCCACCATCCGGCATGCCGACGACATCGCCGTGCTGGCGGGCGGCGCCGTCGTAGAAAGAGGCGCCCACGCCACGCTGATGGCGCTAGGCGGCACCTACGCGGCGATGTGGCAGCACCAAACGGCCGCGGAACGCAGGTGCTGAGATAAACCGTGCTTCGATTTCAGGAGTCGCCGCCACCACGGCAGCCTGAGGAGATTCGGAGACTTTCAGAAAAGTTTGACAAAAAAACATAAACTCTTTGCAAATCAATTAGATAGCTCTCTACAATCTTGTCATGGGCAAAGAGATTCTGAGTCTCATTCGTGCATCCGGAGCCTCCGGAATGGCCCCGGACATGCTGATGACGTCCCTTGAGGAGCGGCTGAGCCGTTCCACGCTCAATCGCCAGCTTTCGGCGCTCGTTGCCGAAGGAAGCATCAAGCCGCTCGGGAAAGGTCGGTCGACGCGCTACGTGAGCACCACGCCCTTCTCGCGCGCAGAGGTCGACGCCTACTTTGCCCGGCCGGCGGCCGAACGTCCACTGGCTCCGTTCCGGGAGGAGTTGCTTGATCCGACTCCCAACATCGACCCGGAACGAGCATTGCGATGTACGCAAATCCAGGGCCTGGCCCACAAGCCGGACCGAAAGTACCTCGCTCAGTTCCTCGTCCTGTTCGCATGGTCCTCGTCCTTGCTTGAAGGAAGCACGTACTCGGAGTTGGATACGGAGGCGCTGATCAAGTATGGGGAGAGGAATCCTGACAAGCCGATGGAGGATGCGCTCCTCGCCCTGAATCACAAGCTGGCAGGCCAGTACCTGTGGGATCACCGTGAGTTGTCGATGGAGACGGTGTGCGCGATGCACGACCTCCTGACAGACGACCACGGGATCATGGCGGAGGGTGAGTCGGACCACTTCCTGCCTAAGGCGCAACGTGGGCGGCCTCGAGAGTTCGAAGACGTGAACCTGGCGAACTCCGCCTACATTCCGCCCTTCCGTCCTGGCACAGGTCACGCCCAGGCAGTGCTCCAGCAGATCATCGACACCTCCAAGGGGCTCCCGCCGTTGGAGGCTGCGGTGTACCTGCTGACGCGGATCGCCTACGTGCAGTCGTTCGCGAACGGCAACAAGCGCACCTCGCGCATCGCGGCCAATGCGCCACTGCTCGCGGCGGGTTTGGCGCCCTTCTCCTTCGTCGACATCAACAAGGCCAGCTACATCCGAGGCATGGCGGCCTTCTACGAACTCGGCTCCTTGCATGTCATCGAGCAGGCTTTCATTGAAGGCTACGCGCGATCGATCGTGCGTAGCAGCAACCTGCCGGCCGCACTGCGAATTCAGAATGACGACAAGCAGTTGGTCGAGCAGTTGGTCGACTACGTCAACTCCGGCAAGCGCAGCCATGGCGACCTGCTGCGCGACTTCCTCACCCCCGGCGCAGGGTCTTGAGTGGAAGCGCCAGTGGCTGCATCAAGGGCGCCCAGCCCAACTCGGCTGCCTTAGGCGTCCCTTTTTTAGCCCGACCCGCCAATTCTCCAAGTGGTGCGGCCGGCGGCAGTCCGAGGGGGCCCGCCACCCAGGCCGAATGGACCGCTCATCGCCGGTATGCACGATGAGCGACCAGTTCGCTCGAAGGCAGGGCCGAGCACCAAACCGCCACTGAGGGGGCACCCAGCCCGATTGAATGTCAACTCAAGCTTGACCGCGCCGGGAGTCAAAGGGCCTTGCGGATGCACCGCGGCTTGGCATCGGCCTCAACCTTCATCAATGCCATCTGGTCCCAGCGCGCGTACTGCGCCTGCAGGCCTTGCATCGTCTCGCCAGGGATCACCGGCGCCAACCGCTTCTCGCCCTTCAGCCAGAAACGGTACCAGTCCACATTGCCTTGCAGCGAGATCATGCGCTCGCTGGGTCGTGACAGCGCGTGGCCGCCGTCCGGGAACTTGAGCATCTCGACAGGCCGGTACTGCCGTCGCAGCAGCGCGTAAATGTCGGAGTTGTTCTTCGCCTCGGCGCCGTACGACTCGATGCGCAAGGCGGCCCGGATGCAGTCCGTGTGCAGCGAGGGATCGTTGCGGATCCAGCGTTCCCGCGTCTTGCCGAAGGGCGGTCCCTGGTTGCCCTCCTCCTTCGACTTCAGCGTGCTGTCGGCGAAGGCATAGGTGATCGTCAGCGAGTACAGCGTGTTGACGTCGCCGTCCAGGATCGTGGCGGCACGGATCGGCGCGTCCGTGAAGGTGATCAGGTTCTGCACCCGCACGCCAGTCGCGCTCCAACCCAGGATGCCGATCCGATCCCGGTCCACAAGGCCCTGCGCCACCAGCGCATCGATGGCGCCGCTCACACCATCGGCGAACGCAACGATCGAGCCATGCTCGTCCCGAGGTGCCCCGGTCGCCGCTCGCCACGGCAGCGCGAGCACCAGGATGCCCTCGCGCAGGAAGGCACGGCCCGCGAAACCGCTTGTCGCACCGTCGTAGTCGTTCGTCCCATCCCGATAAAAGCGTTTCGGATCGAAGCCATAGGACTGGATCACCAGCGGGTACCGCACACCGGGCTTGAAGTCAGCGGGCACCATCAGGCCGCCATCCCAGCGCCGCCCCTGACCATCCGTCCAGCTGTACTCCTTCATCGTGCCCCACTGCTCGGCCACGAATTGTGGATTGAGCTGCGTCAGGCGAATCTCGCCCCCGGACGGCCCTACCGCCACGATGTCCGCCGGCTGGTTCAGCGCCTGACGTACCTGCAGGCGCCAAGTCTGCCGGGCAGCCTTGCCCTCGCCCTTGCCACCGGGCATCCCCTGGCGCTTTGCGCCACCGTCCCCGGCACGCTTACCATCATCTGCACGCCGGGTTGCAGAAACGTCCACCGCATCTGCCACCGCATCTCCCACCGCTTCATGCCAGCGGCCATCCGGCAGGCGCTTGAAGATGCGACGCTGCTCGCCATCGATGGCCGTGAACCGGCCCTCCTCGCCGGCTGCAGCCTCCACCTTCTGCAGACGCGCCTTGAGCGCGGCGATGTGCTTCCACTCGCCGGAGGCGGGCCAGTATTCGATGATGTGGGACGCCTCAGGTGAAGCCTTGCCGGCCGCCTTGTCGGCCGCCTTTGCGCCGCCTGCGGCACCCACGGGCAAGTAGGTGCCGGCGATCACGACGGAGGTGCCACCGTTCTGCCACAGTCGATCAACGCGCTGCCGGCCTCCCGGCGCAGAGTCGTCCGGCGCGTCAAGCACGACACGCGCCTGGCCGTCGCTCGCCCGGTACGCCATCATCTGCCGCGGGGCGTAGTTCGTCGGGCGGGAGAAATAGCCGAGGGGGTCCACCGCCGCCGAAGCACCGTACTGCTTGCTGAGCTCGGCCACCTGGGGATAGACCTTGGACCAGGCCATTTGGCGCGCGGGCTGGTCCGTCGGCAACAGCACCCAGCGACCGTCTGGCGAGATGCTGGCCAGCGGCGGATAGCCAGCCCTCGGGAAAGCCTCGCCGAGCGGTCGAGCAGGCATCCGCACCCCGGCCTCCGCGACGAAGAACTGGTGCAGCCGGTCCTGCGGATAGAGATCGTCCTGCTGCCCATGGACGCTCCAGAACGACTTGGTCCCCACGATGATCGCGCGCGCGCCAGCCTCCCGCGCGGGGTTGGGCACCTGGGAGACATAGACCACCCGACGCAGATCGTCAGGCACCTCGAAACCGAGAACACTGTGGGGCGCATAGGTCAGTTGCTTGACCTCGCGGGTGATCACATCCACCTTATAGACTTGGTGCGCCTCATCGTTCATCCGCGCGCGGAACACGATGGTCCGGCTCCCGACCCAACGTGCTTCCCTCAGGGAGGGGTCCGAGTCGGCACGGTCCCTCGATGACTCCACCGCCAGCAAGAGCGATGGCGGTGCAGGAGGGGGCGCGGAGGAAGTCGGCGTACCGGCTTGCGACCTCGAGCCCTCTCGGGCCAGCGCAGCCAGGCGAGCAGGACTCACGTCCATCAAGAGGATCTCAAAGCGGTTGCGGTCCGTCGCCACATTGGCCTTGCGCGTGACGATGAACAGCTGCCCACCATCCGGCGAGACCTGGGTTTGCAGCGTCTCGTCGTCGTAGAGGACAGGCTGGATGATCCGGGTGAACTCGACCACCTCCTGGACGGTCGGGCCCACGGCGGCCGTCGCCGGCGCGGCAGGCAAGGCCAGGGGCAGCCCGGCAACCAGTGCCAGGGGCGCCAGTGAGGCCAGAGACCCCATGGATAGCTGCCGTCGGGCAGCCAGGAGCAATCGGGGCACGAGCCGGATCGACTGGGTCAAAGGCAATGACTTGAAGAAGGGTCTGCACAGCATGGGGCGATGCCGGCGCTCGGCCGGGCGTAGAAGTTGTAGGGGGCGTTGTTGGGCGCGCTGAAGGGGGCGTTGTCGGGAGCCCTGCAGAGAGCGAGGCCGGCACCGGCGCACGCCGACGCAAAGGCGCCGCGTCGTCGAGCGGGAGCCGCGCTACCAGCTCACGGACAGCTGCAGGCTCGCGTAGCGGCCGCGCCAGTCGGCCTGGGTGACGTCGTAGTACGGCGAGCTGCCGACGTACTCCGGGAGGCGGTCCGCCAGGTTGGCAATGGCCAGCGACAGGCGCGCATCCTTGACACCGCTCAGTCCAGCGCTGAGCCCGGAGCCGAGTCCGAGACGCTTCAGGTTGACCGAGGCCGCGACGTCATGAAGCCAGTAGCCGCCGAGCCTGCGTCCCTCAGCCCCTGAATCCCGGTAGGCCCCCAGGTAGCGATTCGTGAGGCCTACGCCCCAGGGGCCCTGCTCGACAGCCAGTTGGAGCCGGCCTTTCCACTTGGGAGCCCAGTAGTCGACGGCCCGCACGCCCAAGCGTGACGAAGCCGCCGCACCTGGGGTCAGCGCGACGTCGTACTGGCGCGTCCGGGTCGCGCTGGCGGACGCGGACCACTTCGTCGCGCCGCTCTTCCAGGCGTGCGCGATCTCCATGTCGGCGCCCGAGGTTTCGAGCCGCCCGTAGTTCACCTCCGAGTACAGCACCCGGGTGATCTGGCCCGGCACGCCGCCGCTTGCCGGCGCCCGGGTGACGAAGCCGGGGAACTGCGCCTCGTTGTCGACTGCGGTCTGCGGCCATAGCAGGCCAATGAGTCCATCGATCTTCACCTGCCAGGCGGTCACGCCGAAGCGCGTACCGGACAGCGACGCGGGCTCCCACACCGCCCCCAGCGAATAGGCATTGCCCTTCTCCGGACCCAGGTCCCGATTCGCGGTCCGCAGCACCTCGCCGCCGGTGACCAGGGCGTTGCCGCGCTGCGGATCCCGGATGCCATAGGCGTCGGTGGTGAGCGACACATTGTTGATGTTCATCTGCACCAGGGTCGGTGGCTTGAACGAGCTCGCGGCGGAGCCGCGCAGCAGCATCGATCGCACCGGCCGAATCTCAAGGCCTGCCTGGTAGGTGTTGGCGCCGCCGAAGTCGCTGTAGACATCTCGTCGCGCCGCCAGCGTGAGCGTGGCCAGATCCCAGGCCTTGCTCCCCGCACCGCTGGCGCCGGCCCCCTCGCGCCACAGGGGAACGCGGGCCTCGCCATAGACCGCGCTGCTGGAGCGATTCCCGCCAGAGCGAGTCCCACCGACGATCTGGCTCAGGTAGCGATCACGCGCCGCCTCGCCACCGATGATGACGTCGACCGGGCCGGCCGGCAGGTTCAGCGGCGAGCCTCGCAAGAAAGCACCGACCTGGTCCTTGCGGCCCTCGTCATTGCGCACCACACCCGGAAAGATTGCGGTCAGCACCTCGTCGCTGGCGGCGCGTCCCGCCGTGAACAGGTTGAGTGCCTGCGCCGGATCCGAGGACGCCAGGGCGGCCGTGCGTGCGGCTGCGTTGGCGGTAACGTTCCACGTCCGGTGCTGGCCGTCATCCAGCGTGGACGAGGCGGTCGCCTCCAGCTCCCAGCCCGGCAGCATCTCGCCACGCACGCCCAGCAGCGCGCGGGCAAATTTCGTGTCGCGCTGCAAGGTCTCCACACCGTTCTCCGCGCCCAGTCGGGAACTGACGCGCACCGCCACGCCGAAGGGGTTGAAGGCGTTGGAGGCAGGCACCAGCACATTGGCCATCAGGATTCCCGTCTCCTCGGCCCGCAGGCGGTCCTTGGACAGCGTCAGTTCGCCGAACGCCGACCAGCCCCCGCGAAACTGGAAATCGCCAGCCGCATGCAGCCCCAGGGTCTCGGTGCCGTGGGCCAACACATAGCCCTTGCCGGTGGCATAGGAGCTGCACAGATTGGCCTGGCCTGCCGTGGCGGCGAAGTCCGCGATGGAGAGGCCCTGGCCGGTACCGCGTGGAGGAATGGCTGCAAAGCTGGAGTTCAACCCTGGCAAGTTCGCCGATGAGTTGCTGCTCACCGTACCCGGGGTGCAATAGCGGGCACGGCTGTCGACGCCGCCCATGCGGCGATAGTCCGCGTCCAGGAAGAAGTCCCGCTCGGCCATCGTCAGCGGCGTGGTCTTGCGGTACGAGCCCAGCACCAGGTACGAGCTGGACGCGTCCCCGCCCCCTGTGGCCAGCGAAATACTGCCGTCGCCTGCGCCCTTGGCGGAGCCCACCCGTGCGTCGAGTGCGATGCCGTCGATCTGCTTCTTCAGGATGATGTTGACGACACCGGCCAGCGCATCGCCGCCATAGACGGCGGACGAGCCCACTGGCACGATCTCGACCCGCTCGACCGCCGCCATCGGGATGAGGTTGAGGTTGAAGAAGCGCGAGCCGGAGGCACCAGAAACCTGCACGCGCCGGCCGTTGATCAGGACCAGGGTGGAGCCCAGCGGCAAGCCGCGCAGCTGCACGGCGCCCTGCCCGTTCGTCACGCCCAAGGTACCTTCGCCGGGGGACATCGCCGCCTCGTTCAGGCTGCTCAGGAATCGCTCCAGCGACGGCTGCCCGCTGCGCTCGATGTCCGCCCGCGAATAGACATTCACAGGCGTTGGACCATAGGAATCGATTAGCTTGAGCCGCGTGCCGGTCACCTCGACGCGGGTCAGCGAAACCGGCGCCTCCACCAAGCTGGCGCCGCCCTTGTCGGCGGGGGTCACCGGAGACGCCTGCACGACCGGTCCGGCCGACCCACCGGCCTCTTCCATCCGGCCTGGTTTTTCGGCACCCACCGAGCCTGCCTGGCCGGCGGGGAACTGGCCAGGCAGCGCAGCCGGTGCCGGGCCTGGGGATAGACGCGCCTTGACCACGACCGCCCCACCAGGCATCTGCGTGAGCTCGAAGCCCGAGCCTTCGAGGGCCTGGGCAATCGCCTCCACCGCAGTCAACTGCCCTGACACAGCACGCGAGGTGCGATCTCCGAGCTTGACCGGATCGAAAAGAACGGACACACCGGTCTGCCGTCCAATGGCACGCAGGGAATCAGCCAGTGGTTGCGAAGGCTGCTCGATGCGATACCGCGCACCGGCTGGCTCGTCGGCAGCGCAAGCCAGGTTGCAGCCGAGCATCAAGGCCACGAACGCGCCATCACGCAGAACGCTGTGGTACGTGCTGGCTCGTGGAAGGAATTTGCCGATCATGCTTGCCTCTCATCTTGTTGTGGGGGTGAACAAGATGACGCGGCTTGCGCCGGTGACCCCCTGAGGGCTTGCCCTACTGAGGTGCCGCGAGTTCCAGCCGGCCCGCCTGCTCCCGGACCTGAAGCCCGTGAAGCTCCGCAACGGCCCGGACAAAGCCCCGGGCATCGCCGATGTCGTATGCACCGCCGACCCGGAGGCTGGCCACATTGCCAAAGAGCACGACGGAGATGGGGGAGTAGCGGTTCATCTCTGCTACTGCCTCGCCCAGCGAAACATTCTCGAAAATCGCCTTGCCGTGTTTCCAGGCAAAGAGCGGCTCCAGCGGCGGCCGATCAATCTGGACCAACGCAGGGGCGGTCGACACGGTCTGCGGTTTGGCCAGCCGCATGCGCTCACCCGGCTGCAGTGTGATCCGCTGCTGCGGCGCCATACCCGCCTCCTGCCCGGCCGAGACGGGCTGCACGGTGACCGCTCCTTCGATCAGAGCCACGGCCAGGGCGGCCTCACGGCCCTCGCGGCCCTCGCTGCTCCTGCCGGGCACACGCACCGAGAAGACCGTGCCCACCGCAATGACCTCGCTGCCCCCAGCGCGCACGACAAAGGGTCGAAGCGGATCCTTGGCGACCTCGAACATCACCTCTCCGGCATCAAGGCTCACAGTCCGCCGGGCGCTGTCAAGCTCCACGCGCACCCTCGTGTCGGTGTTCAGAGAGATACGGGTGCCATCTGCCAGCAGGACCTGTTGCTGGCCGCCGACCTCGGTGGCGTACACGGCCACGGCCAGCCATCGATGCAAGGCATAGGCTGCCACCACGACAGACACGGCCAGCAATGCCCCCAGGGGCCACCGCATCCGTTGCCAGCGGCGCTCGCGCGCGAGGGTGTCCCTCGCTTTGGCGCCTGCCATGCCGGCGACGATCTGCTCAGGTTTCATGGACGCCACATCCGTCCAGATGTCGGTGCAGCGCTCGAACGCATACCCGTGTGCCGGCGAACGTGAGACCCACTCACGAAACTTGCGATCCATCTCGGCCGAGCGGTCCGGCCCATGCAGGCGGGCAATCCAGGCCGCAGCCTCTTCGGCAACCCTGCGTGTCACGACGGGCGGCTCGCGCCCACCGTCCAGCGGGTTCTGCGCCCTGCCCTGTCTGCCCTGCCTGTCATTGGGCACCATGCTCACCATCCTTCCATCCGGCGCATCAGCGCCGCCGTGGCTTTGCCGACGTGCTTGCCGACCACCCGCACACTGAGGCCGAGCACCGCCGCAATCTCCGGGTAGCTCATGCCATAGAACACATGCGCGATGAAGATCGCGCGAGTGCGCATGTCAAGCGCAGGGACCGTCAAGCTCAGACGGGTCAGCCGCTCTGCGCTCAGCACGGCATCCTCGGTGGATGAAGCACTCTGCTCGCCGCACGAGCCCTGGGCCAGTTCCTCGTCAAGCAGGAGGGTCTCGCCATGGCTGCGCTGCGCACGGTGCGCATCGATGGCGAGGTTCCATGCCGCGCGAATCAGGAAGGCATCGGGGTGCGACACCTCATGGGTCCGCTGGTAGCCGTCCAGCCTCAGGTACGCATCCTGGATCAGATCATCCGCATCCTGGCCGCTGCACCCACGGCGCCGCAGCACCGCCCTGACATGCGACAAGACGCGTCCCCAGTCGATGAGTGCAGCCATGCCATCCCCTTCAACCCGAGTGTTTTCGGTGTTGCGACATCGATCTTAGGCGCGTAAATCACGACGGGAAAGCGCCGCTTACATCTGCACCGAACCGCCTGCGATCCCGAAATTCAAACGAAAACATGCATGTTCCCAGCGCAGCACCACGCCAAGAGAACAGTGCGACTACCGCGCTGAGAGCGTCAACCCATGACCGCGCGCGCAAGCGAATCACGCGAGTTTCCCCTATGGAATGCCGCCAGATGGTCTGAGCGTGCAACAGATCGACGAACCTGCTCCGCGCCCCTTGCAGGAGGCCATCAACAATCAAACGCCAAAAAGTCTTCGCACTCCCGCACTTGATCCCGCAGGCCGAGATCATCAGCATTCAAGGCGCAGACCCGGCATCGCGCGAACAGCGCCTCCAGGGAGGAGATGGTCATGCATCGGACCCGCGACGACTACCGCCAGCCTGACGCCGACCACGGAGCCGGTAAACGCCGCGAGCGCCGCCCATGCTACCGCCTGTACCCCGTGCCCGCCGGCATAGCCGCCCGCACAGCCAGTCGCGTGCAAGGCAACGTCCTCGCCGAGTGGTGGACCTTGTTCATCACGCGCGAACAGGTCGATGCCTCCCTGACCGCAGATCCCCTTCGCTTCGAGGATCCGCCCCTGTTCGAGCAACTCCGAAGGGACTTCGATCATGTCTTCGACCCTGCCAGCACACGCATCGATCCGGGAACAAGCACAGGCATCGGACTACAGCGCACGAGCGCTGGCAGCGATTGTTCAGATCGCTGGAGCGACCGACCCGCAGACGCTGATCGGACGACTGGCCGATGCCACGGCGGCGCTGGGCGCCAGCGCGAGCCTTTACACCGCGGCGGTCCTCGAAGGCGATCGTGATCTCTCCTGCTTCAGCCTGCTCGCCGGCCATCCGGCCTACGCGCATGCCCAGAACGAGATCGGACCCCTCACCGCGCACCCCTGGTTCAGATTCGCGCGAACTCATCTGACATCGGGCAGCGACCGCCAGGTTGGCATCGAGGAAGCGACCGACGCAGCCGCCCTGCAGCTCGCCCGTGATTATGGATTTCGGGCGTACTTCGTCGTCCCCACCGCCTCGGGCCAAGACCTTGACCGACTTGGCATGCTGTGCGTAGGCAGCGAACACCCCGACGACTTCGAAGGCCCCGAGGCCGGGGTCGTACGAACCCTTGCCAGAGCGCTTGCAGCAGAGCTGCATGACTGGCTTATGCACTACCTCCATGAGCGCCTGGTCAAAACCGCAAAGCTGGAGGAGACAGATATGCAGTTGCTCGCCCTGGAACAAAGAGGCTTGCAAAGCAAGGAAATCGCGACACTCACCGGACTAAGCCGGGCATCCGTCGACTCGCGATTCCAACGCATCAACATGCGGCTGCACTGCTCAAGCCGCAGGGCGTCGGCACTGCGAGCGGTGGCCTACGGCCTTCTGGAGCCACGGTGAGCATGCACGCCAGTCAGATGGCGAAACAAGGCTGGCGCAACGACCACCACCAGCGACAAAGTGGGGTATTCAAGCGCCTGCGACCAGGGACCAGAACGCAGTCTTGCGCCCATGCTTGCTCCGGAGCTGAGCCAGGAAGTCTTCATGCGGCGGCAATGGCGCGAGATCCGTCGGGGACATTAGTTGCAGGCGCTCCAGGTACCGAGCAGCATGGTCATAGGCCGTGCATTAGCGCGTTGCAGGATGTTGAGCAGCAAGGCCCGGTAGATGGCCGTCGCAGCCTTGAGTCGTCCGCCCTCGGCCAGCGTCTTCGGCAGCGTCGGCAGCATGAAATAGTCTGCCGCGTCGATGGCCGCTGCCATGCCGACCAGCACGGCCTCGGCGTCAGCCTCGCGATGAAGCTCGACAAGGATCTGTGCAGCCAGGCCTGGATTCGGCAAGGCTAAGGCGACATGCCCCGCGCGCTCCATCGCCGCGACCCGTTGCTGAGGCGGCAACTGGTCGAGCCACAGGTGCACGGCTTCGATCGACGGTGACTTCTCGAAGGGCGCTTGCCACAGAGGATGGCTGAGTTCTGCGTTGCCGAGTTGGCCGTGGGCTTGCGCCAGGAGGCGCTGCCGGCGGTCGTCCAAATGGCCCCAACTGCCTTCCAGCCACTTCATTGTGTTTTCTGGACGGTCGACCTCCAGGTAGGCCCGGACGATCGCCTCCGTCTGCATCGGGTTCGGGTAAGGCCGATAGCTCAGGATGAGCGCGGAACTTGACGTCCGGATCCTTGAGCGCATCCCCGATCAGAGACAGGGCAGCCGACACGTTGATAACTTCGTAGGGCAGTTGGCTCGAACGGCGCCAGCCGGCAAGCGTCTGCTTGAACACGGCCGCGAGCTTGCTGGGGCTGTCGGAGAGTTGCAGGCACTGAAGACGCTTGTGCACGTCCGGATGGTCGTTCGCAAGCTCCAGAAGAATGTCCGCGAGCGTTGTCGCGTGCTAAAGGCGCAGGAAGATGGCGAGATTTTCTGTGGGCATGTGCCGTCAGCCTACCGGAAGTTGAGGCGAGGCTTGCTGGGTTTGAATGGGCCGGTGGGCTGCTATCGGCTGCCTTAGGCGTTCGGAGATCTTCGTTCGGGAGGTTTGAGCGGGATTTCCGTCCATAACATCTGACACAGTAGTCCATTGGACTGCGGGGGTGTCTGGTGCCCGCTGGTTCAACAAGCCTAACTGGTGGCACCATTCATACCCCTTTGACCCTGAAGACTTTTCATGAAAACAGTGTTTACGTCCTTGCTCACCGCGGTGCTGCTTGGTGCAACGGCGGCCGGCGTCCAGGCGGCCGATCTGCTTGATGAAGTGAAGGCGCGTGGCACGCTGCGCATTGCTTGCGAGGGCAGTTACCCGCCCTTCAACTTCAAGGATGAGAAGGGGCAACTTACTGGCTTTGACGTCGAGATAGGCCGAGCCATTGCGGCCAAGCTCGGCGTTAAGGCGGAGTTCAGCACCACCGAGTGGAGCGGCATCCTGGCGGGCTTGCAGGCCGGCAAGTACGACGTGATCATCAACCAGGTGGCGGCGACCGACAAGCGGCGCGAGACCTTCGACTTCAGCGGGCCCTACGTCATCTCCTACCCGCAGCTGATCATCCGTGCCAACGAGACGCGTAAGCTTGAGCAGGAAGCGGACCTCAAGGGCAAGAAGATCGGCGTCGGCCAGGGCAGCAACTATGCAGAGCTGGCAAAGAGCATTGACGGCGCGGAGGTGCGGACCTACCCCGGTGCCCCGGAGTACCTGCAGGACCTGGCCACCGGCCGCATCGACGTGGCGATCAACGACAGCCTGCTGATCCCCTACCTTCGCGAGAAGACCAAGTTGGCGGTTAAGGCTGGCGCGCCGATCGGCAAGCCCGACAGCAACGCAATTCCTTTTCGCAAGGGCAATCCAAAGTTCAAGCAAGCGATCGACAAGGCGCTGGAGGAAATGAAGGCCGACGGCAGCTACGGGAAGATCTCGACCCGATGGTTCGAGCGTGATGTGAGCAAGCCACTGGCTGCTCGCTAACCGGCGCGGGACTGCGATGGATTTTCCATCACTGTTCGCGCTGGCCTGGCCTGTGATGCTCAAGGGGACCGGCTATACGCTGCTGTTCGCGGTCGCTGCGATGGTTTTCGGCCTGCCCCTGGCGGGCCTCGTCACGCTGATCCGCGTGTTGCGTGTGTGGGGCCTGAGCAGCCTGGCGGCGGTGTACGTGAGCGTCATTCGCGGCACACCACTGTTGGTGCAGGTTTTCATTGTCTACTACGGCCTGCCCAGCGTCGGCATCGAGCTTTCACCGATAACCGCAGGCATATTGACCTTGACCCTTAATGTGGCGGCCTATATGAGCGAGACGCTGCGCGGGTCGATCAACGCCGTGACGCAGGGCCAATGGCTGGCGGGAACTAGCCTTGGTCTGACGCGCGATCAGACATTGCGTTATGTGGTGGGGCCACAGGCGCTGCGGGCAGCGGTGCCGAGCCTCTCTAACAGCCTGATCAGCCTCATCAAGGACACCTCGCTGGTGTCGGTGATCGCGGTGACGGAGCTGATGCTGGCAACCAAGGAACTGATCTCCACCACCTTCCAGCCATTTCCGCTGTACATGGCTGCAGCTGGAATTTACTGGATCCTCAGTTTGAGTTTTGAGCAAATCCAGCGCTGGATGGAGAAGCGACTGGCCTACCCTCACTGAGTACGCCTGTCCGGCGAACCTGAGCTGCGGGTGAATGCTTTGGGTGGGGCTTTACGCCGAAGACATCCTCGAGCGCGTGGATGTCGAGGTGCGCCTCGGCCAGCAGGCGCTTGAGCTTGGCGTTCTCGGACTCGAGTTCACGCAGCCTCTTTGCATCTGTAGCCTGCATGCCGCCGTACTTGGCCCGCCACTTGTAGAACGTAGCGTCGCTGAAGCCGCCTTGCCGGCACAGTTCCTTGATCGGCATGCCGGCCTCAGCCTGCTTGAGGAAACCAACGATCTGTTCCTCGGTGCATCTGCTCTTCTTCATGTCCATCATTCTCCTGGTTGATGGACTTCGCTACCTTTACGCTGGTACGGCTGGGAGGGGGCAGGTCAGTTGCTCGCCTCGCAGTTCTCCCGGGATGTTGATGAGCTCACCGCCCCCCCAGCGCCTGGCTTCTCAGAGTTTCAGCAGGTTTGTCGTCGTCCCGCCCCGGCTTTGCTGATTCCAATTTCATCTATGAAGACAGTAATGTCTGGGGGCATGGACGAAGTGGTCAAAGGCGGGACTTCCAAGAAAAGGCGCTTAGCCTAGGCGGGTCCAGCGGAACACGCATGACTCTGCGAACGTTCACGAGCGAGGCATGCAGAGTTCACTTCCAAGGCGTGCTCGTGAAACCTGCCCAACTACGCTAGCCAACAACACTACGAAGCAATTTAGGGGCCGCATACGAGAACGAGGCGGCGCAGGCCAACGACTGCGACTTTACGCGCCCGACGCCGCGCAGCGCGGCGCCCTGACGCCCTCTCCTGCCCTTTGAGGGACGAGCGCCAGTGCGCTCTGGACAAGCTCACCTTAAGAACTTCAAACGAATCTATGAAAAAAGCCCTCAGCCCAATCCTCCTTGCCGCCTTGGCCTCAACAGCGTCCGCGCAGTCCGGCGTCACGCTCTACGGGCTTGTTGACCTCTACATTGCCCGCATGACGGGCTCTCCCGGCGGCGTCAACGCAAGCAACGCAGCAGTCAAGCGACTGGAAAGTGGCGGCATGACGACAACCCGCTGGGGGGTGCGTGGCACGGAAGACCTCGGCGACGGCCTGTCAGCAGGCTTCGAGTTGTCCAGCTTCCTTAGAGTCGACACCGGCCAGACAGGACGCAGCGACGCGGTGGGAACCGTGACGGCGGACCCCTTTTGGTCGCGCGAAGCCTCGGTCAACATCTCTCACAAGCAGTACGGTCGAGTCCGCCTGGGCAACTTCTCGACGCCCATGTTTACCCAGTCACTGGCTACAAACGCCTTTCTGTCATCAACCGCCTTTTCCCCCATTAACGTGGTCACGTTCATCGGAAGCCCGCTGACGGGAGGGACTGGCTGGACCAATCAGGTTGCCTACGACAGCCCGAACTGGGGGGGATTTTCAATTGGAGCCAGCGTGTCAGCCTCCGAGGGACAGAGTGGCCGCAACTCTGCGGCTTACACGTCCTTCGAGCATGACGCATGGAAGGTGTCGTTGGCCTGGCAATCGGTGAAGCGCAACCCTGTGACGTTCGCGGACGGCACGTCACCCAACAACACCAAGTCCTGGCAGCTCGCAGGCTCCTATGACTTCAAGGTCTTGAAGGTCTATGCGCACGCAGGCGCGATTCAGAACGATGGGACGGAGACGGCGCCCGTAGACGTCAGGTACAACATATGGGACCTGAGCGCATCCGTACCAATGGGCAGGGGCTCCTTCCTCGTCGCCTACGCCAACCGAAAGACCGACGATGCTGTGGCCCCGGTAGCGGCTACGGCTTTCGGCGGGAACAAGAAGCGCGAGGTCTACTCGGTGGGCTACGACTACTTCATCTCTAAGCGCACCGACCTCTACGCGGTTGTCATGCGCGACAACACCACAACCTACACCCTTCCTGGCCCAGGCCGCTCGTTGGATGCGAGCGCGACAAACTTTGGAGTCGGCGTACGACACAGCTTCTGAGAAGCGTGATGAAAGCCTCCTTTCGGAACCACGACAGACTCTTGGATATGCAGACGTTCGTTATGGTCGTGAATGCCAAAGGATTTGCTGCGGCGGCCGACCGCATGGGCATCGCAAAGTCGGGCGTCAGTCGTCGGATCAAGGAACTCGAGGAGCGCTTGGCCACTCGTTTGGTGCACAGAACAACCCGACGCTTCGGCCTGACGGAGGCAGGAGCTCAGTTCTATGAACGATGCCTTCGTGTTCTCTCGGCGGTCGACGAAGCGGAGGAGCTGGTTACAGCCTCATCGGAGCCGGGCACCCTCGCTGGCGAGCTCAAGGTGACAGCCCCTATTGCGTTCGGCACCATGTACCTTGCGAGTCTTGTCAGCCGGTTTAACGAGCGATACCCCCGCATCAACATAGACCTTCAACTCTTGGACCGGCATGCCAACGTCTTCGAAGAGGGATTCGACGTCGCTATTCGAATCGCCAAGCTCAGCGACACGACATTGGTGGCGCGTCGTCTAGCCGACATCCAATACGTCCTGTGCGCGAGTGCGCAATACCTGCAACGACATGGCTCTCCTCAGCACCCAGAAGACTTGAAACGCCACGACGTGGTTGCTGTCTCAAAGCCTGACTCGCTTCAGACCTTGTCCTTCCGGGACCCCAACTCGCATGAAGAGTTCAGCGTCAGCATCCCCTGGGTTTTCCGAACAAACAACTTCGAGGCTGCAAGAGACCTCGCCATTCTCGGGAATGGCATCACCGAGCTTCCAACATTCGTCGCTGGCAGGGCCATCGCAGAGGGGAAGCTAACCACGTTGCTGAGGGACTACGAGCGCCCTCCAGTGGGCATGTACGTCGTCTTCCCGCAGTCGAAGCACCTTCCTGCAAAAGTGCGAGCTTTTGTCGACTTCATGGTGGAGACTTGCCGTATAGAGAACTGTGCGTCGGCGACCATGCCTGCGGACTCGTCTATTCCGGGCTCGCGCACTCACACATGAACTTCCTGGCCGTCGTCAAAACAATGGGTTCCCCGGCGCAGTTGACAGGCCATCTACAGAAGACGCCGGCTTATGCACGAGCGTCGCGCCCGCATGTTCGCGGTGTCGAGTTCTCCACAGCTCGTTTCAGAGGGTCTATCTACCGGACTACCCAGCGCGCCGACGCCGACAGCTGGCTGGTCAAGCTCACGACGCGCCGCAACAAGAGAGTTGCAACGGTCGCGATGGCGAACAAGACCGCAAGAACCGTTCGAGCACTACTGGCGCACCGACAAGAGTTCAAGGCCGGGTACGCCGCGGTGTAGCAAGGCATCGACGACATCGACAGCGAGAAGAGAACCCCACGGCCGACTGCTCAGGCAACCAATCAATTGATGACACGACAGGTCAGACCGTGGTTGCCCAAGGCACTATCCCAGGACTCAGTCAGCAAGTCTTGAGCGTGGTCGAATGGAAGGCACGGGTGCGGGCGGCAGCGTGCCTACGCCCGCGCTTCCTTCGGCCTTGGAACTGCCTCCCGTTGCGTCATGACAGTGTTGCACTCGACGTAAGTCCTTGTTGGTGCTTGTGCCGCAGGGCATCGCATGATGCCTGCCCAGTTCTAGCGACGCCAAGGGAACGGCAAGTCCAGTTTCTTCCATCCGATCGGCTTCGTCCGATATGACGACGAACGCAGCCATGCAGGAAAGCAAGAGTACAGCCGGGTAGCCCTTCTTCCAACCTACCGACGAAGCAGCCCGCGTCTGTCGGTGTTTCGTGCGAGGGAGTGTCATGACCGCTGTTCCTCATGTCGATCTTTGCAGCGGCATGCCTGCAGGACATCGCGACTTTATTCGTCTCTGCGTGTTAGCGTGCTCATGACGAGGGGCATGGGCGGGCACGGCTAGATCGGTTGTCATGCTTTAAGGACTGGCGGCCCTGGCACTGGGTATCGCGGGCCGCCGTCTCTCGACTATTTCTTGACGAACTCCAGCAAGTTCTTGTTGAGCTGGTCTTTGTGCGTATCGGTGATCCCGTGTGGTCCGCCGGCGTATTCAATGATCTGCGCACCGGGTACCAACTTCACCACAGCACGACCTGTCGTTTCGATTGGAACGATCTGATCGTCGGTGCCATGAATGACCAGCGTCGGGACGTCAATTTTCTTCAGGTCCTCACGGAAATCGGAGAAGAAGAACGCGTCGATGCAGTCGAAGGTGCCTTTGCTGCTGGCCTGCATGCCCTGCGCCCAGAAGCTGTCAATCAGGCCGGCGGAAACCTTCGCACCGGGACGATTGAAGCCGAAGAAGGGGCCGCTTGCGATGTCCTTGTAGAGCTGCGAGCGGTTGTCCAGTGACCCCTTGCGCAAGCTGTCGAAGACTTCCACAGGCACGCCGTTAGGGTTCGTGGGCGTCTTCCCCATGATCGGTGTGATCGCGCTGACCAGCACCACTTTCCCCACACGCGAGGTGCCGTGGCGACCAATGTAACGCGCGACTTCACCGCCACCTGTGGAGAACCCGACCAGGGCGACACCTTTCACGTCGAAGGCGCGCAGCACAGCGTCTAGGTCATCCGCATATTGGTTGATGTTGTTGCCTTGCCAGGGCTGGCCAGAACGACCATGCCCACGGCGATCATGGGCGATCACGCGGTAGCCGTTCTCGGCCAGGAATTGCATCTGCGACTCCCAACTGTCGGAGCTCAGAGGCCATCCATGGCTGAACACAACCACCCGACCGGTCTTGGGACCCCAGTCCTTGACGTAGAGGTGGGTACCGTCGTTTGCAGTGATGTATTGGCTGGATGTCATGGCTTTCTCGGTTGGTTTGGCGGGGGTGGCTGAAGCGTAGGTCTGGAATGCCAGACCGCAGCACGCGGTAGCTATTGCGACGAGGATGCGGCTGAATCTGCGCGTGATGAGTGGCGAAGGTTTGTTCATAGTGGTTTGAGGGAGTGGAACAATTTGCTCATGGCAACCGACACGGCGGTGCTGCTCGAGTGAGTTCGGGAACCAGCGGTGGCCGGGATTGGCTGAACGCTCCTTGCTTGGCCTATTCGCGACCGTAGAACGTCGCGGCGAGGTTGCTATAGGAATTCGAGGGTTCCATACCGTCTTCCGTGGTGAGAGCTGCACGTTAGACGTACGAGCCGGCCCGGGCGGTCGCACGAGCGAACTCTGCGTTCTGCGTCTGAGAACCTAGGCGCCAGGCCTGCGTATCAGTTTTTGAACATGCACCGCACCTTTGACTTACTTAGATGCGTGGCGCAATGCCGCGGTGTCGCCGTGCGCCTCGAGACAGGCGCTGGCGAGGCTCAGCGCCGGGCATCGCAAGAGCCTGCACAGCGGCCTCGAGCTGCTGGTCAACGACCGTCTTGCGAAAGGTGAGGCGAAGATAGTCAGTCCAGCTCTCTACAGTGAACGACTCCCGATGGACTGTCCGGGCGCTCTGGTCACGCCAATGTCGCCAGGTCATCGCACCCGCTCTTCCCCGGGCATTCTCAAGCCCTCATAGGGCGTACGCGAACTGGTCCGCGTTCTCTTCGGGCACGTGGTACTCGACTGTGACCAACACCGGCTCAAGGTCGTGAGCCGGGTCCACCACAAGCTGGGCATCGGCGGACGGAGCCGGCCGCAAGTCCAGCGTTGAGGTGTCAAGAAACGGATACCGGGACGCCGCCAGGAGACTCAACACCTGAAGACCACCAGCGCACAGTAAAGCGCCTTGCAGCGACCACGCTTGCGCAAGATAGCCCCCAGCCAGTGAGCCTGCCGATGACACACCCATGAACGTGGCCACAGACATAGCCAGCATGCGCGCCCTCACCCACCCCGCCACAGTGTTCTGAACACCGACGTTGAGCACGTGTGAGGTTGGCTATCCAGCCCGCGCCGAACAATAGTGCCGCCAGACAGGCCAACCAAGCATTGTTTGCAAGTGCCAAGGGTCGCAGCAGCCTGGAGCGCTGCCACCATCGTAGGCCGCGCATCAACGGACATCATGAGCCAGGTAGCTGCAACACCCTGAATGGCCATCCCGACGTTCGATATGACTGTCGCTATCCACAACAAACGGAACGCGGTAACCCCGAGCGGTTCCCAGAGTGTGGCCTGTGGCGGCGCTGAATCAGTCTTCACGAGCTGGCCTTGACTTGCGAGGGGTCGAAGGAGCGGCCTATTGCGGCGCGTGGCACCAGTAGTTCTTTGACAGACATGGACTGCTCGACGCCACAACGCTCAACTGCCTAGCTCTGCAATCGGCCAGTGATGAGCTTTGAAATAGCACCCCTGGCTGTTCGAGCAGTGTTCGAAGGGCTGCCCTATGATGAAAGGCCCCGAAGCTTCGGGGCCCTGCACGCCACACCTGGCGTTCAGCGTCCGGTGTAGAAGCTGCCGAACTTCTTGTTCGGCGACCAGTTGGGCACGATTGCAGGAGCTGAAGGAGCAAAGCTTGCAAATGGACCCGCGCCGTAGACCGCCTTACCATCAACAATCGTCAGCACGGACTCGATGGACTTGATGTCTTTGTCGGGCACCGTCATGTAGTCAGCCGACAGCAGCGCCATGTCTGCAAACTGCCCGTCTTTGATGCGTCCCTTTACGCTTTCTTCCTGTGAGAACCAGGCACTGCCGAACGTGTAGAGGCCCAGCGCTTCCTCGCGTGAAACGCGATTGTTCGGACCGAGGACGGTGCGCTCAGATGCCACCTTGCCGGTGGTGAGGAAGTACAAAGCAAGCCATGGGTTGAAGGACGACCGCGTTCCATCCGTCCCCATCCCAACCGGGATTCCCTTTGCCATGAGCTGTCGCACCGGCGGAGCGTTCTCCGCCGCCTTCGCGCCGTACTGCTCAACGAAGTCATCACCGAGGAAGAACATGCGGTCCTGAATCGCAACACCGCCGCCAAGCGCCTTGATGCGGTCCATGTTCGGCGCCTTCAGCGTTTCGGCATGGTCGATTGCGAATCGCAGCCCATTCAGCGGCGTGTCCTTGTTAACCTTTTCGATGACATTCATCAGTCGAGTGACCGACTCGTCATACGTAGCGTGGATTCTGAACGGCCAACGGTTCTTCACGAACAGGCGAACGACCGGCTCCAGCTTCTCCTCCATGTCAGCCTCTTGCGTGGGGCGAGCCGAACGGAAGTTCTCGTAGTCCCCCGCCTTCCAGAGCACCCACTCCCCACCACCTTCAAGTTCGAAACCGTGTTCACGAATTTCGTCGAAGTTGTGGCCGGCGCTGTTGTCCTTCATCCAATTCTGATAGTCCTCCAACTCCTTTCCAGGGTTTTGGGTGAACAGATAGAAGGATACGCGCAATGGCAACTTCTTCGCACGCATGACCTGAATGGAGGCCGCATAGTCGTCCGGGAAGTTGAACCCGCCACCGCCGGCGTCAATCACACTGGTCAAGCCAAAGCGAGCTAATTGATGAAAGAAGTACTGCGACGATTGCTCTGCCGTCGCCTGGTCAAAAGTTGGCAGCTTCGCAAGCAGCCCGTAGAGGATGTTGGGGCTCGGCGTCGCCCTGAACACTCCAGTGGGATTGCCCTTGGCATCCTTTACGGTTTCGCTTCCCTCGGGGAACTTCGTATCCTTGGTGATGTTCAGCGCTCGAAGGCCAGCTTTGTTGATGACGATCTCGCTGTAGAAGTACTGGACGAACACGGGCGTGTTCGGTGCGACGGCGTCAAGTTCCTGCGGAGTCGGCATCCTCTTCTCAGAAAACTGCCAAGGCGTGAAACCGCCGACGACGCGCACCCATTGGCCCTTTGGCGTGACTGCCGCTTGCTGCTTGACCATGTCCAAGCCAATCGAGAGGCTCGGCACACCGTCCCAACGGAGCTCACCGGTGAAAGACATTCCTCCGCGGAGGTAGTGCGAGTGTGAATCGTTGAGTCCTGGAATCAACCGTCGTTGACCGGCGTCAATGACTTTTGTTGCCGTACCACGGTGATTGAGCATGACTTTCTCAGTCGACCCGACTGCGAGAATCTTTCCGCCCTTGATGGCCACCGCTTCGGCGGTTGGTTTCTCAAGATCCAGGGTCGTCACCTTGGCGTTCATGATGAGCATGTCAGCAGCTTTGTCTTCGGCAACCGACTGGGCGGAGCAAACACTTATCGAAGCAGCGCCAGCGAGAGCCAAGAAGACTTTAAGGGGACTGCTTGCATGGGTGGTTGAGTCCATTTGGGGCTCCAATTACGAGAGGAGGAATGCTGGATGCCAGGGGTGCGACCAAAACTTGGTTCTTTTGTCCTCGTAGTAACGGCCGCGACGCTTGTTTGACAGCAAGGGATATCAGCCTCAAAACCACCGCGCTCCCCTAGACCTACGCTGTTTACTTTTTAAATTCTTTGTAAGCGGCAGGTACGTTCACTTGGTTGTGCACCCATCCGTAGATTGCATAGCCTTGATAACTCGGCAACGTTACTTGGGTAACCGCTTGCTCAAGCGTCGCGCCCTTAGCGATAGCTGCCTTAGTTTCGTCACGCAAGGCTGTCAGATATCCAATATGCCAATCAAGTCCGGCCTTCGGCAACGGGCGACCATGGCCAGGAACAATGATTGCGTCAGCTGGAAGAAACTCGCGCACTTTGGTCAACGAATCCAGGGTTTCTTGCACTCGGCCATCAAGGAGCCAAGGAATGCCAGGCTTCTCCGTCACGACAGGGTTGCCGGCAAAAAGAACTTTTGCGTCGGGCACCCAAACCCACAAATCACCGCCGGTCTGAGCAAAACCGAAGTCACGAATCTCAACGACCCGCCCGCCAAGGTCAAGTTGCATTGCGCCTCCCGTAGGAATAAGCACATCGCCGGTGCGTGGCTTGATCTCTTCAATTCCGCGGCCCTTGCCGAAGGCGCCCATCATGAATTTCGTGTCGTCCTCGAACTTGGTAGAAATGTACTTCTTCGTTTCTTCATGCTGGATGATGACCGTCGACTTGGGGAAATACATATTTCCGTACGAATGGTCGCCGTGATAGCTGGTATTCAGCGCGTACGTCGGGGCGCCTTTAGTAAGCTGCCTGACTTGGTTTAGGACCATGTTGGCCAATCGCTTATTCAGCATCGTGTCGACGACCAGCGATGCGCGGTTGCCAACGATGATGCCACTAGTTGTAGCCAAGGGAACCCCCTTGGGAGAAAGCTCATCTGCCCCTGTGGCGACCATTGCATAAACTCCATCGCGAAGTTTCTGCGCCTTCAAGACGACCTTGTTCGCATCCCACACGGGCTCGTCCGCAATTGCAAGTGGCGACGCCACGTAGGCCAGGAAAGCGATTGCCGTAATCAGTTTAATTTTCATGAAATGCTCCTTCAAGGCGCGATAGGCACGTCGACAAACTCGGCATCACCGAGGCATCTTGCGTGGGGAGAGGACATGGTATGCAGCCACCTCTCAGAGTTACTCCCGAGCGAAGAACTCATAGTTCTCCTGGAATGAACAACGAAGGTGGATGCTTGTTCCGCGTTGCTGGACAATGCGTTCTTCAAAGGAGAACGGGCAATGCAGGATCGATTCGAGGACCTCAGGACCTTCGTGGCCGTCGTGCAGGGCCGAAGCTTTGCATCTGCAGCCAGGCAGCTGGGGGTGGTGAAGTCTGCCGTGAGCCGCCGAGTAAATGAGCTGGAGGAACGCCTTGGCGTCCACCTCCTCAACCGATCCACGAGAAACCTGAGTCTGACCGACACGGGGCGTGTCTTCTTCGAAAAATCGACAGCGCTTTTAGCGGCTCTGGAAGAAGTTGAAGGGCTCGCGTCTCATGGGGCCGTGGAGCCAGTTGGCGACTTGCGCATACTGGCACCCTCTTCGTTTGGCCGACTGCATCTCGTGCCAATGGTATGTAGGTTTTTAGAACAGCACCCCCGCCTGTCTGTCGAGCTATCTCTAAACGACGAGGTCGTCGACTTGATGACTGAGGGGTTCGATATGGCAGTACGTATCGGCAAACTTCCTGACTCGAATTTGTCAGCGCGTTCACTGGGACCGATTCGTCGAGTTGCATGCGCCAGCCCAGAATACATAGCCCGCTTCGGCGCTCCTAAGCAACCCTCGGACCTGTCGCACCATTCCGGAATTCTGTATAGCAATGTCGATGAACAGAAGTACTGGCGCTTCGTTGACCCGCGCACAGGTGACGAGCAAAGTGTCACCGTTACTTCGCGACTTCGTATGAATACTGGCGATTCGCTCTGTGATGCGGCGCTTGCTGGAGCAGGCATCGCCGTGCTTCCAACCTTCATCATTCACGAGTTTGTGAGCTCTGGAAAACTGGTGCCGGTTATGCTTCCATTCGAGAAGGTTCCGGCCGAACTCAACGTAGTCTTCCCCTGTCGAAAACTCCTCCCTGCGAAGGTGAAGGCCTTTGCGGATTTCCTTGGGACCACTTTCATCTCCCCCCCTTACTGGGACCGAGATATCTTCGGTTCTTCGGAGGCTTAGCACGGTGCCAATGGCGGAACTCTGAGTTCTCGCCTGCGGCAACGACGGTTCTCTGAGCGCTCTACTCTCCTTGCTCCAGCCCTGCCTTGTAGGCAGGAAGCCACCCTTGGAGCTTTGAACATGTACACGCTTTACTACTCACCCGGCGCTTGCTCACTATCGGTTCACATCGTTCTTGAGTGGGTCGCAGCAGACTACCAAGCCATCAAGGTGAACCCAGCAGACCCGGATTACCTAAAGGTCAATCCGGCTGGCGCTGTGCCTGCCCTTGGCCTGGGAACGTCGAGTGTGCTCACACAATGCTCGGCAATTCTGAAATACCTGGCGCTGAAGTACCCAGTTGCTCAGCTGGACCAGCACGACAGCCTTGAGCGCGACGCAGACTTGGCGCGCTGGGCAGCATTCTTGACGGGGGACCTGCATCCCGCGTTCTTCCCTATCTTCAAGCCTGAGCGCTACACCATTGACAGTTCGGACGACGCGCTTGCGAAAGTTAAGGCAGCGGGTATTGCGTTGGTCGCGAAGAAGCTTGCTGTCATCGACCAGCACTTGCAGGGTCGCGACTACTTCACTGGCGCCGAACGGTCCTATGTTGATGCGTACGCCGTTCCCATGGTGCGTTGGGCAAAGAATGTCCTGCCCGGCGGGCTGTCGGCATTTCCAAACGTTGCACGACACCACGAAGAGCTGCTCCGCGACCCAGGCGTCATCAAGGCCATGACCTCCGAAGGCATTCAAGGTCGTTGACGATCAGCATCTTGAGTTCTTGAATGGCGAGATGGGGATCGCAATGAGGCAACAACAGAACAGAAGGTACGTGCTGGCTGTCGTAGCCAGTGAGGAGGCAAGCGACGGTGCCGGCGTGCGACTGCGCAGAGCCATCGGCATCCCCGCGCTAGAGGACGTCGGGCCGTTCCTTCTGCTGGACGAGATTCATTCGAGTGACCCCGGCGCCTATATTGCGGGATTTCCGCCGCATCCACACCGTGGCTTTGAGACGGTCACCTACATGCTGTCTGGACAGATGCACCATCGGGACAGCACAGGCGGCGAGGGCGTCATCGGTGGAGGTGATGTTCAGTGGATGACCGCTGGGAGCGGGGTTATCCACTCTGAGATGCCGGCGCAGGAGAGCGGGCTGATGTGGGGTTTCCAGCTCTGGTTGAATTTGCCCAGCTCACAGAAGATGCGCCCGCCAGAGTACATCGAGCTCAAGTCCCAGGCCATCGCTGACGTCAAGCTGGACAAGTTCAATGTGCGCGTAATTGCGGGGGAGTTCGAAGGCGCGACCGGTCCGGCGCCTGGGCGTCCAACCCGACCGCTGTATCTTGACGTCCGCATGGACGCAGGAGCGCAACACAGTTTCCCCGTTCCTGAAGGGCATGATTGCTTCGTCTACGTCTATGACGGGGCGCTTAGCGTTGACTCCAATGGCGCAAATGTCACCGTGCCAGCGAAGTCGACTGCTCAGCTATCCCGCGCAGGCAGCGTTGCCATCGAGACAATGACCGGCGCTTCGTTCTTGCTGCTCGCAGGTATGCCGTTAGGGGAGCCAGTTGCGCGAGCGGGTCCGTTCGTAATGAGCACCCAGTCGGAACTGCAAACCGCCATAGTCGACTACAGGGCCGGGCGCCTCGTTAAGACGCCTGTCACGGAATGACTTCAGTCACGAGGCGCAGGCCCTCGTGGTTGTGCATTCTTGTTGTCATCCTCGGCCTCGCTGGTTGCGCCAGCCGACCCGTGAATCCGCGGCTGAACACCATCGACCCGAGCACCGGGTATCGGGACAGCACACGCATCAAGAACAAGAGCCTTGACGATACCGAAATCTACGTCACGTTCTCCGGCGGCGGAACACGGGCTGCCGCCTTCTCGTTCGGCGTTCTAGAAGAACTACGCCGCCAACAGGTTCCTGCCGCAGGCAAGACAGTTCGCCTCCTCGATGAAGTCGGGTTCATTTCCGGCGTGTCAGGAGGGAGCTTCACCGCACTTAGCTACGGCCTCTACGGTGAGCGCCTTTTCTCCGAGTACGAGAAACGCTTCCTCAAGCGCGACGTTCAGGCTGAGATCATCCTGAGAACGCTCAATCCAGCGAACTGGGGCAAGCTTTGGTCAAAGGGGGTTGGGCGCTCTGAACTCGCCGCTGACTACTACGACGAAATCCTGTTCAAGGGTGCGACGTTCGGCGACCTGGTGAAGCATCCTGGGCCGCTCGTCGTGGCGAGCAGCACCGACATATCGACGGGTGCGCGGCTAGCGTTCTCGCAGAATGACTTTGACATCATCTGTTCCGACCTTGCTGGGGTCAAACTCTCACGAGCCGCTGCGGCATCATCGGCGGTTCCAGTCGTTCTGTCCCCACTCGCGTTCAACAACTATGGCGGCTCTTGCTCCTATGAGTACCCAGCGTGGGTAGATTCAACCGGCAAGGACGGACGCATAGTCTCCGGAAGACTTCAGCAGCGCTACCGAGAGATGCGGAGCTTCCAAGACAGCGCCAAGAGACCGTACCTTCACCTTGTTGATGGTGGCGTGGCTGACAATCTCGGGCTGCGGGCGGTACTGGAAAGATTCCGCGCCGCCGAAGCCAGCCCCGAGTTCCGAAAAAGCCTCAACATCCATCGGCTCAAGCGGACGCTTCTCATCATCGTCAACTCGCGTTCGGACCCTGAGCTAAATTGGGACCAATCCGAAGACGGACCATCAGCGGTGGCTCTTCTGCTGAAATCCGTCAGCGTGCCCATCGACCGTAACTCGTTTGAGGCGGTTGAGTTGATGAAAGATTTGCTCGATAAATGGAAGCAGACTCGGGAGCGTGGACGGCAGGAGCAGAGTGCCGACGACGGGGGGCCTCAGCGAATTCGGTTGTATCCGGTGGTTGTCAGCTTCGAGGGCGTACAAGACCCTCAGCTTCGCGCCCGGCTCATGGCTTTGCCAACTACATTCTCGCTGCCCGACCGCGACGTAGACCTTCTGCGCAAAGTCGCCGGCGACCTTCTACGTTCGTCGCCCGAGTTCATCGACTTCGTACAGGACTTGCGAGAGCACTAGCTTGCCTCCGATGGCCGTCCCAGAAGAACTGTGAGTTCTGCTAAACAGAAAAGCCAAGCCGCCGATGCGGGCACCATCGTCAGCCGATCCAACCTGAGGTTGGACTTCTAACAGGAGCAATCAGATGGTCGCTGAAACAGAGAAATACGTGGGTAAGGAAGTGACTATCAGCATCGTTCCGGGCAGGTGCATCCACTCACGGAACTGCGTTCTTGGTCGTCCTGATGTATGGGTACCAAATGCTGAAGGACCTTGGGTTCATCCAGATGCGGCTCCGGCCGAAACCGTGGCGGCCATTGCCCAAAGCTGTCCCTCAGGAGCCATACAGTACGAGCGTCATGACGGGGGTGCTGAAGAAGCACCTCCAACGGTCAACACTCTCCGAGTCCGTGAGAACGGTCCATACGCGTTCAACGCCGATTTGAATGTGAATGGGGATACAAGCTCCATGCGGGCGACGCTATGTCGATGTGGGGCATCTCGAAACAAGCCGTACTGCGACGGCAGCCATCACGAAGCCGGGTTCAAGGCGACCGGCGAGCCAGAAACAATTCAGTCTGAGGCGCTCGCTGTCCGCAACGGGCCGCTGACAGTAGTGCCAATTCCCGATGGCCCGTTGAAGACATCAGGCGCGCTGGAGATCTGCGCTGGCACTGGGCGAACGGTATCTCGCGTGGACGTGGCTTACCTTTGCCGCTGCGGCGGTTCATCCAAGAAGCCGTTCTGCGACGGAACCCACAAAGCCATCGGCTTCACGGACCGGTAATGGCAGCCGAAGGCGCTCACGGCTTTTCCCTGCTCCAGCCCCTGGTCTTCCTGGGCGCTGCTTGCATCGCCGTTCCCCTTTTTCGCAAGCTCAGACTCGGCGCGGTCATCGGCTACTTGGCTGCCGGCGTGGTCATCGGCCCCTTCGGACTAGGGCTCATCAGCGATGCCAAGTCGGTTCTCACCCTGGCTGAACTCGGCGTCGTGCTTCTTTTGTTCATCATCGGACTGGAGCTCAAGCCCAGCCGGCTATGGGCGATGCGCAAGGACATTGTTGGACTTGGGCTGGCGCAGGTCGTCCTGTGCACTGCGGTGATTGGGGTATTGGCCTTCATTTGCAACCTGGATTGGCGCGCTGCAGCCATCGCCGGAGCGGGGCTGGCTCTTTCATCGACCGCTTTTGCAGCGCCTCTGATGGCGGAGCGCAACGAGCTCGCCTCTCCCTACGGGCAGCGAGCGTTCGCTGTTTTGCTCCTGCAGGACCTGGCCATCGTTCCCCTCATCGCCCTCGTGGCCTTCCTGGCACCCCCAGGCACTGGTGGAGCGACCGACACAGCTCTGATGGACTTCGTCTGGATGGTGGCCGCCGTCGGGGTCATCGTTCTGGCCGGCTTGTACTTGCTGAACCCTGCGTTCAAAGTCCTCGCCTCGACCGGTTCGACGGAAATCATGACCGCCTCAGCGCTACTCGTAGTGCTTGGAGCGGCTGGGCTCATGCAGTGGGCGGGGATGTCAATGGCCATGGGCGCCTTTCTCGCCGGGGTTCTACTCGCCGAGTCAAACTTTCGCCACGAACTCGAAGCGGACATCCAGCCGTTCCGCGGCCTGCTGCTCGGCCTGTTCTTCATCGCGGTGGGCATGGGAATCGACCTGCCGTTGGTCTCAGAAAACCTCGCCGTCATCGCAGTTGCGGTGATTCTTGTCATGCTGGTGAAGACCTTGCTAATTTGGGCGCTGGCGCGCACGACGGGTTCGGACCATCGTGACGCGCTTCGGATGGGAGCAGTACTATCGCAAGGTGGGGAGTTCGCCTTCGTTCTTTTCACAGCAGCAGCTGCGTCTCAGGTTATGACGTCGGAAGAGGCCAACCTGCTGACGGCCATCGTGACGTTCTCACTGGTGGCGACACCAGCCGTGTTCGCTGCAGCTCAGTGGATGGTGAAGCCCAAAGAGACTCGGGAGTATTCAGAGGACTTCTCGACGGCCGGTGGCAGTGCTCTGATCATCGGCTTCGGCCGGTTCGGCCAGGTGGTATCCCAGGTGTTGATGGCGAAAGGCCTGGACCTGACCATGATCGACAGCAATGTCAACGCGATTGATGCGGCGTCCAAGTACGGCCACAAAATCTACTTTGGCGACGGCTCAAGGCTGGACGTTCTACGCGCCGCGGGTGCCGAGAGCATGAAGCTCGTAGCAGTCTGCATCGACGACGCGGCTGCGGCTTCCCTAGCGGTCCAGCATCTTGCGCAGCACTTCCCGCTTGCCAAAGTCGTCGTACGCTCGGTCGACCGCGCGCACAGTATGGAGCTCGTCAAGCTGAACGTTGACTTCCAGGTGCGCGAGACGTTCGAGTCGGCCATCTCCCTCGGCAAAGGCGCGCTGCAATCCTTGGGCGCGTCAGCGACTGAGCTCGCCGCGATTGAGGAAGATGTCCGGAGTCGGGATGCCGAACGCTTCGCCAAGCAACTCTCAGAGGGCGTCCACGCAGGTAGGGAATTGCTGCTTGCCAGGGGCGTCCAGGCGCTGCCTGAGCAGCCTTAAAGGGCTCGGTTCCAACACAGGCCCCGACGATGTTGCAGGGCCTCGTGGTGCATCTGTCGATAGCCAGCTGTCGCCCGCACTGCCTCAGATTCTTTCTGCCTGGTCTGTGGGCGCCAACCACGGATTGACCCGTTTGCCGAAGTTCTGCCGACCGCCGACTGATCCGGCGATTGCAACGTCGCTTTACGTCGCTGATCGGCAAACCAGGTTGGCCGGTAGGGGCAATCGAAAGTCGGCGCCGCGAGTCAATTTGGCGTCGGCGGCAACAGCAGCGGACGGCTGCTTCCAAATCAAAGCGGTCGATGGCTGATGGTTCGGTCAACGCCGCGTCGCCGGTCAGCTTGAATCCACCGAGCAAGTTTGAGTGGCGCGCTGCTCGCTGCCGCCGACCTTGCGATCAGCAAAGTGGACGACTGTAATGGGCACGTTGCTGACAGCCCGCTCAGCAAACCGAGAGGCGGCACCCGCTGCGAAGGCGCCGACCGAACCTCCGGAAGATCTGCCGGGGTCTTCCGACCTCGGTCGTCATCAGTGGCTCTCAGAAGAAGGACTTGGCCTACTTAACCTCGCGCCCCAACCGATAGGTATGCCGCTGCCCACCACTCCCACACGGCGGCAGATCCTCCAAGCCGAAGCTCGCACCGCCCAGATCATTAGTCACCAGCGCGTCCGCACCACCCGGCGTGCGCAGGACTGCCAGGGGCGGCCCGGCCTCACCGATGTAGAAGGTCTCGAAGCGCTGCCCCGTCTGAATGCACCGCGCCACCACGGTCGCCGGCATCAGCTGCGGCAGCGACAGCCAGTTGCGCGTCTTCCGATCAGCGACACCCACCAACAGTTGGGTCACACGCCCGGTCTCGACGTCCCGGTCCGCAGCCAGCACCACATTCATCGTATCCATGTGCGCTCCCTGTATGGACTGACGCCTGAGTATCGGCAGCACCGCCTCCCAAATCAAACCACTTCCGTCAATGGAAATCCCTGCTCACTGTCCTAAGCTCCCCCAGCAACGGCGTCAAATCCTCCAGGTAGCCCGCCACGACATTGCGCACCTCTCCCTCGCGCTGCCACGTGCCCTTGACCGCGAGCAGCTTGGCGTTCAGCGCCACATACCGCTGGCGCTCCCAGATCTCCCGGCGCACGATGACCTGGATGTCCCCGTCCTCGTCTTCCAGCGAGATGAACATCGTCCCCTTGGCCGTCTCCGGCCGCTGCTTGACCGTGACGATGCCGCAGCCCTTGACCGGTCTGCCATTGGGCAGGTCGTGCAGCTGCGACGACGACATCCAGCCCAAGGCCTTGAGCTTGTCCCTGAGCAGCGCCAGCGGATGCCGGCGCAGTGTCAGCCCCAGCGAGGCGTAGTCAAAAATGATCTCCTCGCCCTCAGGCGCCGGCGGCAACTCCAGGTAGTCTTCTTGCACCGGTGCATCCCGCAGCAGCGGCGGCGTCGAGCGCTGGGCGGCTGCATCCCAGACCTGCTGCCGGCGATGCCCACTGAGGCTGGCCAGCGCGTCGCCCGAGGCCAGCTGCGTCATCTGCTGCTGGTTCAATCCGGCCCGGCGCGCCAGATCCTCGGCGTTGTCGAACACTTGCTCGGCTCTGGCCTGCATGATGGCCATGGCGGCCTCGGCCGGCAGGCCCTTGACCAGGCGCAGCCCCAGCCGCACGGCCGTCTTGCCTTCGTACTCCTCCAGCGTGCAATCCGAGTCACTGGCCATCACGTCCGGCGGCAGCACCGTCACGCTGTGGCGCTTGGCGTCCTGCACCAATTGGCTGGCCGAGTAGAACCCCAATGGCTGCGCATTCAACATCCCGGCCAGGAACTCGGTGGGATGGTGACACTTGATCCAGCAGCTCGCATAGACCAGCAGCGCAAAGCTCGCCGCATGTGATTCCGGGAACCCGTACTCGCTGAACCCCTTGATCTGGTTGAAGATGCTCTCCGCGAAGGACTTCTCGTAGCCCCGTGAGGTCATGCCGTCGACGATCTTGCTGTAGTGCTTCTGCAGCCCGCCCTTGCGCTTCCAGGCCGCCATGTCGCGCCGCAGCCGATCCGCCTCGCCGCCGCTGTAGCCGGCCGCCACCATCGCCACCTGCATCACCTGTTCCTGAAACAGCGGCACACCCAAGGTACGCCCCAGCGCCTCACGCAGCTCCTGGCTGGGATAGACCACCGGCTCCAGCCCCTGGCGCCGTCGCAGATAGGGGTGGACCATATCGCCCTGGATAGGACCGGGCCGCACGATGGCGACCTCGATGACCAGGTCGTAGAAGCACTTGGGCTTCATGCGCGGCAGCATCGAGCGCTGCGCCCGGCTCTCGATCTGGAACACCCCCACCGTGTCCGACCGAGAAATCATCTCGTAGGTCCTGGGGTCCTCGGCAGGGATGTCCGCCATCCCGAAGTCATAGCCGCACTGCTGGCTGATGAAATTCAGCGTCTTGCGGATCGCGGTGAGCATGCCCAGCCCCAGGACGTCGACCTTGAGCAGGCCCAGCGCATCGATATCGTCCTTGTCCCACTCGATCACCGTGCGGTTCTCCATGCGCGCATTGGTGACCGGCACCATGCGCGTGAGCGGCCCGTTGGTCAGCACAAAGCCCCCCGGATGCTGCGACAAATGACGAGGAAAACCCATCAGCTGCTGACTCAGATCCAGCAACTGCCGCACCGCCAGGTCGGCGGGATCCAGGCCGGATTCACGTAGCCGCTCCACCTCGATGTCCGAGCCATCCCACCACTGCAGACTGCCGCACAGCGCATCGAGCGCCTCCAGCTCGAAGCCCAGCGCCTTGCCCACATCGCGCAGCGCGCTCTTGGAGCGGTAGGAGATGACAACGGCCGTCAGCGCGGCGCGGTCGCGGCCGTACTTGCTGTAGAGGTACTGGATCACCTCCTCGCGCCGTTCGTGCTCGAAGTCGATGTCAATGTCTGGCGGCTCGTTGCGCTCGCGGCTGATGAAGCGTTCGAACAGCACGCTCATGCGCGCCGGGTCGACCTCGGTCACACCGGTGCAGTAGCAGACCACCGAGTTGGCCGCGCTGCCGCGGCCCTGGCACAGGATGTGGCGCGAGCGCGCGAACTGCACGATGTCGGCCACCGTCAGGAAGTAGTGCTCGTACTGCAACTCGCCGATCAGGGCCAGCTCGTGCTCGATCTGATCGGACACCGAGGCCGGGATGCCGGTCGGCCAGCGCCGGCCCGCGCCCTCATAGGTCAGTCGTCGCAAGTAAGAGCCGGGCGTCTCGCCGACCGGCACCACTTCGGAGGGGTACTGGTAGCGCAGCTCATCCAGGCTCATCTCGCAGCGCTCGGTGACCTTCAGCGTCTCTGCCAGCAGGTCCGCCGGAAACGTCCGCGCCAGCCGTCCCCGGGTTCTCAGATGCCGCTCCGCATTGCGCTCCAGCGCGCGCCCGCAAGCCGTCAAAGGTTGGCCCAGCCGGGTGGCGGTCAACACATCCTGCAGCGGCTTGCGGCTGCGCACATGCATATAGACATCGCCTGAGGCCACCAGCGGAATGGCGGTCAGCGCGCTGAGCTCGCGCAGGCGCAGCAGCCGGATCTCGTCATCGCTGCGGCGCAGCTGATCCACACCGATCCAGCAGCGCCCGATGAAGTAGCGCAGCAGCCAACGCGCCATGGACAGCAACTGCTCGGGCGTGGCATGGCGCTGCGGGCAGGCCATCACGACGCAGTCGTCCAGATCCTCGGGGCCTAGGTCGTCCAGCGCGAAGTGGTAGCTGCCCTTGGGCGAGCGCCGGCGCAGGCGTGAGATCAGGTGGCTCAGATTGCCATAGCCCTTGAAGTTGCCCGCCAGCACGACCAGGGTGAACGGGAACTCGCACTGCACCTCGAACTGGCTGCCCACCAGCAGCTTGATGCCGTGCTCCTTGGCGGCCACATGAGCACGCACCATGCCGGCCAGGCTGCACTCGTCGGTCAGGGCAATCGCGGAGTAGCCCAGCTGCTTGGCGCGCTCGATCAGCTCATGGGGCCAGCTGGCGCCCTTGAGGAAGCTGAAGTTACTGACGCAACGCAGCTCGGCGTAATGAGGAAGGCTGGCCATGGTCCGCCCGCGTCACGCGAACACCCCGTGCAGATACCAGGCGACCTCGCCATCATCGAGCCGCTGCTGAAACACGCTGAGCACGCCGGCGGTCTCGTTGGCACAGACCCAGTAGTCGCGCACCACATTGCGGGTGACGGCCTGATCGGGCACCCGGTCCCACCAACCACCCTCGACGCTGTCGGGGCCGACCAGCATGATCAGCGGGCCCTGGTAGTGCGGACGGTGGTCGCGCACGGCCAGCTTGAGCGGCTCCTCCAGAAGAAATGTCGGTTCGGGCAGCTCGGCCAGAGCCTGCGGCTTGCGCAGGCGCCGCTTGCTGGCCGCCTGCCAGCGGGTCATCCACTCGGGCCGGTGGTCGTCACCCAGCGTGGGTTGCAGCACCTTATCAGGCCCGATGCGCGCCGCAATGCGCTCCAGCACCAGATACAGCGACTCACCGCCGCGCACCGTCTCGGGCAAGAGTGATGCGGTCTCCTCCTGGAGGGCCTGCACATCCAGCACCTCCAGACGCAGCTCGCCGACCGGCGCCAGCAACTGGGTCTTGGCCAGGTGTTCGGCCAGCAGGCGCACGAAGTGCTCCAGGTCGCGGATCGGTTCGGCCGTACGGATGGTCAGCGCGCCGCCATCGCCGGCATCCTTGGCCCGCATCGAGTCGTGCACCCAATGCAGTGTGAAGCCGGTCGCTCCCGCATGCCGAGCTGCCAGCCAGCCGCACATCTGCATCAGCAAGGGCCGGGCACTCATCAGCAGGGCCGGCGCGTGGTCCTCGCGGCAGGCCAGTTCCATCCGGGCGGCGAACTTCTCGGGCAGCACGCACCAGCGGTGCGCGTCGGGCCGCAGGCCATAGGCCTGGTCCACCGCCGCCAGCAGCGCCGCATCAAAGCGCCGGCTGATGCCGCCACGCGGCAAGGCGCGCAGCTGACCCAAGGTGTTGATGCCGGCTCGGGTCAGGGTCTCGTGATGCACGGCGGCCGCCGTCAGGCAGACCAGGGGCAAGCTGTCCAGCACCGGCTGCAGCAGTCGATCCCCGAGGTCAGTCACACCGGCGCGTGCCATCGCCAGTGCAGCCATGGCTGTCGGTGCCCAGGCGATCGAGATCACGCCCAGGTCAGGTGCCTCATCACCAATCCGCTCCTTCAGGGCCTTCATGCCTTTGAAAAGGCGCAGGCTGGCTTCGACCTCCATCACGATGGCGCAGTCCTCCATCACCGCCACGCGGGGTGTGAACTGCAAGCACCAGACCGCCAGGCCGGCGAGCGCATCGTTGCGAGCAGGCGCCCCAGCACCGCCAAGCGCCTCAGACGGCGCGTTCGGCGTGGTCCGGGATGCTGGCGACGCCCTGGGCAAGGGGGCTGGCTGCGAGGCTGGCGGGGATGTTGTCAGAGAGGTTGGATCGAGGATCAGGGCTGCCCACAGCATGTTGAGGCACTTCCTTGGAGGGGATGAGTTGACTGGGCTGCATCACCCGGGGGGTGAGGACATGGACCAGCCCACCGGGGATGGAAGGGAGCATCAGGGTGCCGTCATGGGCCGGGCCTTTGCGCTTGACGATGCGGACCTTCAAGCGCCAGTCGAGGTCCGGGGAGGCCAGCAGGCGTAGCGGTGCCGGCGATGGGTCATGCTGGGCCACGATGGGCCGGCACACGAAGACCGGGCCATCGCAGGACTGGGCCAGGACCTGAAGCCGCCGCAGCTGCTCCGGCCGGGCCTGGGGCAGCCAGGTCAGGATGGCGCCCGCGGCATTGGCCTTGATCAGCTGCTCGGTGCACCACAGGCGCTCCGAGGGCGCCTGTGCCTGGATCCAGACCAGATCGGACTCCTCGATGCCCAGATGACGCAAGCCTGGCAGGTGCGGCCGCTTGGGTGGGCCGATCACGACCACGGCGGCACCGCCGGCCACTATGGATCGCAGACAGGGGCCAATCAGCCGCCACTCCAGCAGCGAGGGCTGGGCCTGCAGGACCTCGGTCAGGCCACCACAGGGCCAGCCGCCGCCCGGCAGCTCGGCATCCAGCGCGGCGAAGCCGGTGCTGAGGACCTTGTTGACACCCTGCCCCAGCGCATCGCCCCGCCACACCGACTCGGCTACATCCGCAGGCAGGCCCCGCGCCAGTGAAGGCGCGGTGTTCTGGATCGGCGGTGGCAGACTGGGCGGCGCGCACGGCAGGGACGGCGCGTCCTCCCAGAGCGGATGGGATGACATGGATTGCGGCTGAAAGTAACTGTATGGATATACAGTACATGAGCCCGCCCACGAAGTCCAGCGTGATCGCAAAGGCCCGGCGGTCTGGTGTGATGCTTTGCCCAAATGACGGCGAGCTCTAGGATGGACGCCTGTTTGCCAGGGATCCTGCATGTGCTGTTTCGCTCTTGCGAATTCCCACGCGATCAAGCCGAATGGGCAAGAGTTCTGCAGAATTTGGCACGCCCGAATTGCCTTGCTTCCATACGATGAATCCGTATTCAAACCGCGTGTGAAGCACGCATTCGTAAGGAAGGTCTCATGAGCAAGATCTGGATCATCACCGGCGCTAATCGTGGCATCGGTGCCCAAGTTGCCAAGGCCGCATTGGCAGCCGGCGACAAAGTGGTCGCGACAGGCCGCAATGTGGAGCAGCTGAACGCGGTCTATGCGTCCTACGCAGAGCAGGTGCTGAACCTTACTCTGGACATCAGTCGCGAACAGGATGCTGTAGCGGCGGTCGAATTGGCGCTCGCGCGCTTCGGTCGCATCGACGTACTGGTCAACAATGCTGGTTATGGTCAGTTGGGCCTGTTCGAGGAGGTTGGCAGCGACGACGTCGAACGCCAGTTCCAGACCAATGTATTTGGCCTGATGCACGCCACGCGTGCGGTCCTGCCAGCGATGCGAAAGCAGCGAAGCGGCCACATCCTGAATCTGGCCTCGATCGGCGGCTTCATGGGCTTCGACAACGCGTCGATTTACTGCGCGACCAAGTTCGCCGTTGTCGGCTTCTCAGAGTCGCTCGCACTGGAAGTGGCGCCCTTCGGCATCAATGTCACGGTGGTCGAGCCGGGCTTCTTCCGCACCGACTTTCTGGACCGGAGTTCGGTGCGCTATGGCAGCAAGGAGATTGCCGATTACTCCGCCACCTCTCGCTCGACCTACGACGGCTACAACCATCAGCAACCTGGTGACCCGGTCAAGCTGGGGCGTGTGCTGGTCGAGCTGGCTGCGATGACCGAACCACCACTTCACTTCGTGGCCGGCTCGGATGCGGTGAGCTTTGCGATGAGCGCCTTCGAGCGTCGTCGCAGCGAGGTCGAGATGCATGCAGCGCTGTCGGTCACAACCGATGGGAACTTCTGAGCACCGCCCCCACATCCAGGGTCGACTGACCGCCGGCCTTAACCCCTTCTGGAGAACACCATGTATTTTCGACACCTATCTCTTTCGATCCCCCGTGCCTTGCTGTCCCTGATGCTGGCTGGCGCCGGCACTTTCGCCGCAGCCAGCGGCGACACCCAAGCACCGGATCCGCGTATCGCCAGGGGCGAAGCCGTGCTGACCGCCTTGAACAATGGCAAGACGCAGCCCGTGTTCGAAGCGATGCGCCGCGACTTTCCGTTCTTGGCCGACGCAACAGCGGGCTATGCGCTGGGAGATGTCTGGGGCCGCCAGGGGCTCGACGTTCGCACCCGACAACTCGCGGCCATGGCCGCCTTCGGTGCGCTGGGCTTGCGTCCCTTCTTCAAGGTCCACGCAGGGTATGCGCTCAACGCCGGCGTATCGCCGGAAGAGCTCAAGGAAATCGTCTACCTGATCACCGTGCCGGCCGGATTTCCGCGCGCTATTGAAGCGTCACAGACCTTGCATGAGCTCTTCGTTGAACGTGGGATCGTGGTGAAGCCCGTCGGAAGGTAAAGCGCGATTGCGACAGCCCGCATTCGGTCCAGAGCTGTACGGGCTGCCCGTCTTGATCAGCAGGGCTGGTGGCGCTCAACAGGTCGTGTCTGGCTAAGTGATGCGGGGCTCTGTGCCACCTTCGCGCAGTCGCTGGGCGTCACGGGAGGGCGGCACGCCAAAGAGCCTGCTGTATTCACGACTGAACTGTGAGGCGCTCTCATAACCGACGGCATAGCCTGCCTTGGCGACCTCGAAGCCATCGGCCAACAGCAGCCTGCGGGCTTCCTGCAGACGAAGTTGCTTCTGATACTGCAACGGGCTCATTGCGGTGATAGCCCGGAAGTGGTGATGCAGCGATGAGGGGCTCATGTGAGCGTCACGAGCCAAATCGTCAATGCGCAGCGGTTGTTCAAAGTTGGCCTTCAGCCAGGCGATAGCGCGCGCGATGCGGTTGGCATGGCTGTCGGTACGGGATGCCTGGGCCAGCCGTTCTCCCTGTTCGCTGCGCAGCAGTCGATAGACAAGCTCCTGCAGTGCCAATGGCGCCAAGGTTGCCGCGTCATGGGGACTATCCAGCAGGCGCATCAGGCGAATCGCTGCATCCAGCATGCCCTCGTTGACGCGACTGAGGTAGAGGCCCCGACATGTTGCCGCGCGCGCTGAGGCCACTGACTGCAACTTGAGCACCATCTCCGAGATCTCGGCTGGGTCAAGGTCGAGCCTGAAGCATAGATACGGCGTATCCCTTGAAGCATGCGTGACTTGAGCGCTGATTGGCAGGTCCGTCGTAAAGACCAGAAACCTCGAGGCGTCGTAGCTGTAGACCTCATCACGCAAGAGCACGCGTTTGGCCCCCTGGGCAATGATGCAGACCGCCGGTTGGTGCAGGGCATGCACAAGCTCGTCGCTAGGTGCCGAGAAGCGAATCGCTGAGAGTCTCGAAATCGCAGTCGGATTGATGCCATCTTCGGGCGCATGACGTTGCAACAGCCTCGCAAGTTCCCCGACGCGGTGAGCAACATCGCCGCTGCCCGTCTGAGGCGCGTCTGATGCGGCTGAGCGCATGAGCGTTGAGGAGATATTTGGCGGTTCCATGCGCAAGAGGTAGCTGAGCTGCAGTGATCTTTGCCGTCTGAAGGACGTGCTCAAAGTCTTAATAAATCGACCCAGGGCAATTCACGAAATGCGTACCGGCCCCTCATGGTTTACCCAATTCGAAATGGGCTGAAATGATAGCCGACCCTTCCGCCGTGAGCCTCGGCAAGCTCGCGCACCAGAGACAAGCCGATACCCACAGCCGCTCTCGCTGATCTTGTTCGATGTTGACTTCTTCAAGCGCTACAACGACCACCACGGCCACCTCGAAGGTGATGACTGCCTGCGGCGTATCGCGCAGGCACTGGCTTGCGCTGCGAACCGCCCACATGATCTTCTCGCCCGCTACGGTGGCGAGGAATTCGTCCTGGTGCTACCGGCCAGCGACGAGATGGCCGCCGCTGCCGTTGCCGAGCGCTGCCGACAAGCCATCTTCAAAGCCCAGATCCCGCACGAGAACTCGCCACTGGGCCAGTTGATCACGGTCAGCATGGGTGTGGGCACCACGATCCCGGCGGCCGGCCAAGACTCATCCCCCTTCATCGACCTCGTGGACCGCAGGCTGTATCGGGCCAAGCAAGCCGGGCGGAACCGAATCGTGTCAGCGGCATGATGTCGTACCGATGATGAGATCGAGCCTGCCAATTGCGTAGTGACTTCTGTCGGAGAGCGATGCGATGGAGCATGGGCACTCTGGCAAGCACCTTCGACATGCCCGCCGAAAGCCCATGGACCCACACCGCGAACTGCTCAGGCAGAGTGAGCCGGTCAGCTCCGGAGGGACGGCCGAAACATCTCACGGTGCAGGCCCCAATGCTCGACTGCGGCGACGAGAACGATCGATTCGCCTTCGTCGACACGAGCGTCGGCCTCTGCAAGTTCAACACATACACGCAACAGGGTGAGCCGCAGCGCGGGGTCTTGGATCTCGCCCATCAGCTCTGCCAGCGTGCGCTCATCCACAGGGCAGGCGCCCGCCCACTGTAACTGGCCGCTCGACAGCAAGTCTTCGCAGAAGGTGTCCAGCAGTGCGTGCAACTCATGCTGCGCCAGGCCCAGCTGCTCATGTACGGCGAGGCGGTCAAGCCACTCGATCTCGGCATCTCCGATGTCGCCGTCTGCCACTACCGTCAGGGCGACGATTCGGGCGGCAGCTTGCGGGCTGTTCGCGGGATAACTGCGCATGATGGATCTTTCTTGGGTGCTGTCGGTCGTGGGTCAGTCGAAGATGTTGCTCAGCCAGGACTTCTTCCGGCCGCCCTGCGGGCTTCGGCCGTGGTCGTAGTCGGAGTCAACGAACTGGGGCTGCGATTGGGCGGCACCGTCGCCGGCTGGCGCCGACGCCGCCATGGCCGAGCGCTCAATCAGCTTGTCGAGTTCGCCGCGATCCAGCCAGACGCCGCGGCATTTCGGGCAGTAGTCGATCTCGACGCCCTGGCGATCGCTCATCACGAGTGCGGTGTCGGTGCAGGTGGGGCATTTCATGAGGCGTTCCTGGTGAGGGTTCATTCATCTGAGCTGCCGAAGCCGAACAGGCTCAGCAGACTCGTGAACAGGTTGAAGATCGAGACGTACAGCCCGACGGTGGCCAACACGTAGTTGGTTTCGCCGCCGGTGACGATGCGACTGGTCTCGAACAGGATCAAGCCGGCCGACAGCAGTGCCACCATCGCGGCGATGGCCAGGCCCAGCGCTGGAATCTGCAGGAACAGCGCGCCCAGGCCGGCAATCAACGCGATGACCATGCCGGCGAACAGGAAGCCGCCCATGAAGCTGAAGTCGCGACGGGTCGACAAGACCCAGGCTGACAAGGCCAGGAAGGTGGCACCTGTGGCCGCCAGGGCCAGGGTCACGACCTGTGCACCGCCAGGCAGTGCCAGCGACTTGGCCAGCACCGGCCCCAGCGAGTAGCCCATGAAACCCGTCAGCGCAAACACTGCCGGCAAGGCCCAGCCGCTGCGCTTGAACTTGTAGACGGCGAAGAGTAGGCCGAAATAGCCGCCCAAGGTGAGCAGGATGCCCGGCGCCGGTAGCTGGAAGGCCACGCTGGCAGCGGCGACGGCCGCGCTGAACAGCAGCGTCATCGACAACAAAGCGTAGGTGTTGCGCAGCACACGGCTCGCAGCGGCAACATCGGTGGCTGTCGCATTGCCTGCGGTGATCGGCGCCGAATGCATGGCTTCCGGGCGAGCGGTCGAGGGGATGGGGAATTTGGAATTCATGGTGTCGACTCCTGGGGTCGTTCGCGTTCAGCGTTCGTGACTGATGAATCGTTGGCGCACGCGGCGGGAATCACTGCCGCGGCGCCACAGGCGCATGAGGAAGCGTGCAGCGCGCGCCAGCGCGTTGTCCAGCGCCGTACGCCAGTCGCTGGCCACGGAGGCGACGACCACTGCCCCTGCGCCATCTGTCCGCAGTTCCACCTGGCAGCGCTTGTCGATGCCGCCGCGCGGTCCGTTCACGTCCGACATTTGCACCTCGGCACTTGGCACCAGCCAGCTCAGGCGCCGCAGCACGAATCGCACACGGCGTTCGGTCAGGTCGCGCAATTCGGTGGCTTGCGGATGGCGGGATTTGAAGAGCACTTGCATCACGGATCTCCATCGGTAGAAGGACATGCGGAATGTGGAGCGCCTGACGGTTCTGTAAAAGCAAACTTTCAAGAACGCCAACATCGGATAAACCTGAACATACGACGGCGCTTCGGTCGCACACTTCGGGTTTCGGTGGCTCCAACGTGTGCCCTTTCGGCAGGCGAGCCTTCTGACCCGTCACCCTTTGGAAAAGAACCCGATGCCCAACGCTCGAACCGCGAATGCCGTCCGTCTGGAGTTCGCTCCCGACTCCCTGGTTCAATCCAATCTGTCCGGCGCGGCTTTCACCGGCAACTGGCTCTGGGTGGCGGGCGACGAAGCCTGCGGTCTGGACCGCTTTCGCCTGCTTGACCCCGTTGGTCGAGAGGCCTTGCGCTTCGGCGAGGCGCGCGACTTCCCGCTCGCCGAGCTGCTGGACCTGCCCGGCACAGCCGGGGAAGAGGCCGACCTCGAAGGCATGGCCGTGGCTGAGGGATTCCTCTGGCTGGTGGGTTCGCATGGCCTGAAGCGCATGAACGCCAAACCGGAAAGGCCCGCGCGGCAGAGGCAGCTGCGGCCAGATCGCTGTTTGATGTCACTGTCAGCTCTGTTTTAAGGTCAGCAAGAATGGAAAAACTACTTTCAGGGGTTGGGTCGCTGCTCTACGGCATGAGATTCACCATGCTGTTCTTCTATGTGGGTCTGGTGGGGATCATCTTCGGCATCCTGGGCAAGTTCCTGCTGGAGACCTACAAGCTGATGAACACCTTGCTGTTTGGCGAGCTTGAAAAGATCGACCTGATCATCAAGGTGCTGGAGCTGGTGGACATGACGATGGTGGCGCAGCTGGTTTGGGTGGTGGCGCTCGCCGGGGTATCGCTCTTCGTGACCACGGGGCACTTCGACAAGAAGGACATGAGAAAGCCCGACTGGCTGGACCACGTCAATACCTACAACCTCAAGTTGAAGCTTGCCTTCGCCATCATCTCGATCTCAGGCGTGCATGCCTTAAAGACCTACCTGAGTGGCGACTTGAGTTTGGAGAATATCCAGATCGTGACGATGGTGGCTGTCATCCACTTCACCTTCGTGCTCTCTGCCATTGGCATTTCTTTTGCAGAACGTTTGACGCGGGAAAACACCTGAGCGCGCCTTGGGCCCTGGCCGCTCTCGCCGAGCTCGATCTCGCGTCACCGCCGTAGTTCGTCATCAATGCGGCAGCGGGCACGGTCGTCTCGTCGCAAGTGCGCGATGGCTCGCCCAAGTCGGTGAACCTGCTGCGCTGGAGCGCCGATGCGACGCCAGGATGACGTCGGATAGAGAAGTGGGACTTCGAGGCCGACTATCGGGCTCTCCGGTTTTCCAAGGCCAGCGGGTCCGGCCGGACAGGGCGTGAATGCGGCGTTGCAACGGGCGCATCATGTTCCGGCGAGGTTCGAATTTTCCTGAGTTGGAGTCTCGGAAGTGCCACTTTTTCTGAAGTTAGACCGGATGCATATTCGAGCCTGTCATCAATTCAAAGGTCACCGCCATGAAGCCTTCTCTGCGCTTTTCGTCCCTCGTATTTGCACGGATCAAGCAGAGCCTTCACCTGCTGAAGGAGGGTCTCAGGCAGTGGGTGCCACAGCAAGCGCCGGTGCTCGTGCCCATCCCGATCCCGGCCGTGCGTCGTACACGCCAGTCTGACCGCCGGCACCCCACCCGAGGCGACTGAGTCCAGAACCCAGCATGTCACCTCAGACTTACTCTTTTCAACGGAGACCCACCGTGCGCAGCTATCCCCACAATAGCCCAGAAGCCGCCGCGCGCATCGTCGCGTTGGTACTCATCTCCGACGGTCACGTGTGCCGTTCCGAGTTCGACATCCTCGAGAAGTTGGGCGCGGAGCGCGAACTCGGCCTGGAACCTAATCTCCTTGCGCAAATCGTTCACACCTTGTGCGAAGACTTGCTGGCGGGTGGATACGAGACAGGCCTGCTTATGGCCAACCTCGATGACAGAACCTTGGCGTCGCTGATGGCCGAGATATCGGATCCCGACTTGCAGAGAAAGGTCCTGCAACTGTCCCTGGCAGCCGCCCGTGCCGATGGTCACCTGGCAGACGGCGAAACCTTTGTGGTGGAGGCCGCGCGGCACCATTGGAAGCTGCTCGACGCAGAGGAGCCGAGCGAGGCGACGAAGTAAGCCCATCGCCGACCTGCCTGATCGGCGCCGATCAAGAAGCGCTCAGGGCCGTGCCGCTGTCATCACCTTGGTCACCAGAGGGTGGTGCTGGCCGCGACGTGATCGGATGGCGTGGATCTCCTCCTTCACGCCATCGCTGCAGCCCAGAAAGCGAAGCCCGCGCATCAGGCCGACATCCTCCGCGCCGAGCCGACTGACCGGGAAGACACCCAGGCCGCGAGCCGAGAAGACCGCAAGTAGCGCGCTATCTTCGAACTCACCGACGATGCGGGGTCGCAGGCCTTGCGTCTCGAACCAGTGATCCAGCGTCGGGCGCAGGGCCGAATGGCCCGTGGGCATCAGCACCGGCAGGTCGTTGAGGCACTGCGGAAAGCGGTCGCGCTCGGCCTTGCCAGCCAGCCGGGCCGGGCCGTACCAATCGACCGGTGAATCAACGAGACGCTCGCTGGTCAGGCGCAGGTTCGGATTTCGTGGAGCGGCCTGACCGGCCAGCACCAGGTCCAGATGATGCAGCGCCAGTTCGCTGAGTAGCTGCTCAAACTCTCCTTCGTGGCAGACCAGCCGAAGATTGGGTGTGCTCAGCACGGGCTCCAGCAGCGCGTGGGCGGCCAGCTTCGAGATGCCGTCGGAGAGTCCGACCGCCAGGCGAGCCACCTTGCCGTTGGCCGCCTCGCGTACCTCGTCAGGGATGCTCTGGCCCAGCTGGAATATCTCCTCGGCGCGTGCGAAGGCGGCCTGACCCGCCTCGGTAAGGGTTACGCCACGGCCTGAGGGCTTGAGCAGCTGATGGCCCAGCGATTTTTCGAGCTCGCGGACCTGGGCGCTGATGGTCTGAATCGCCATGTCCAGGCGTTCGGCGGCACGCGCAAAGCCGCCCTCCTTGGTAACGACCCAGAAGTAGTGGAGATGACGGTAGTTCAGCATAGGCCCTCCAATGCGGAAAAACCGAAGTTTAAGTTCGTGTCGATCTGGTTTGTACGAAGCGGATCTTTCCCCACACTCCGGGTCATTCAAATACCGGAGCAAGCCCGATCATGTTCTATGCCCTCAGTTGGTTCTTTGTTATCGCTTTGCTGGCGCTGTGGTCGCTGGCTTCCTGGGCGCTGCATGCAGCTGCTGTCTGGGCCGTCTCGAACGCGGGTGCGCTCACGGGCGTCGCGTCTGGCGCCGGCGGCATTGCTTTGCCGGATTGGCTAGCCCCGTGGATGCCACCCGAAGTCGCGCAGTGGGCGGGCCGCTTGATAGCGGACCTCGCGCCGTTCGTCGACGGCCTGCTCCAGGCCGCACCGGCACTGGCTGGTGGCTTGACTGTGGCGACATGGGTGATCTGGAGCGTCGGCAGCGTGGCACTCGTGCTGCTGGGTGCCGGACTCCACCTGCTCATCGCGCTGCTGCGCCGCCGGAGTCGGAGCGCAACCGGCTCCGGTACTTCGCTCGCCGCAGGCTGATTGCGCCGGCGTCTGAGTCGCCTTCAAGAAACTCCTGATTGCCTCGCCAGCAAGACCACCATGGACACCAGCACGATTCTGTTCGCCATCCTGACCCCTTGTCTGGTCGGCGTCACCTTGCAAGCCTGGCGCTTAGGCAATGAGAAGCGCGACATCGCGCTGCTCGGTGTGTTCAGCGCCCTGATGGGCATGGGTACCGCCGTCGCGGCGATCCTGTAAGCCGGAGAGAACCATGGATTTCCTACTTCCCTTCTTCACAGCCGACTTCATGGGCACGCCCACCTGGGTCTGGCTCACTTTCGTCGGCATCGTCATCGCGCTGCTGGCCTTTGATTTGGGAGTCCTGCACAAGGACGACAAGGAGATCGGCGTTCGCGAGAGTCTGCTGCTGTCGGCCGGCTACATCAGCGTGGCGCTGCTGTTCGGCGCCTGGGTCTGGTGGTACCTAGGCGCGCAAAGCGGCATGGACTACTACACCGGCTTCATGATCGAGAAGTCGCTGTCGATGGACAACGTCTTCGTCATTGCACTGATCTTCAGCTTCTTCGCCATCCCGCGGCAGTACCAGCACCGGGTGCTGTTCTGGGGCATCCTCGGCGTGATCGTGCTGCGCGCGATCATGATTGGCCTGGGTGCAACGCTGGTGAGCCAGTTCAGCTGGGTGCTCTACCTGTTCGGCGCCTTCCTGATCTTCACCGGCATCAAGATGTGGATCATTGCCGACCACATGCCAGACATCGCCAACAACCCGCTGCTGAAGTTCCTCAAGCGGCATATGCGCGTGACTGAGGGCTTGCGCGGCAATGCCTTCTGGGTACGTGAGCACGACACCAAGACGGGCAAGCTGGAACGCTTCGCGACGCCGCTGTTTCTGGCGCTTGTACTGGTGGAGTTTGTCGACCTGATCTTCGCGGTTGATTCGGTGCCGGCCATCTTCGCGATCACCACCGACCCTTTCATCGTCTACACGAGCAATATCTTTGCCATCCTGGGTCTGCGCGCGCTTTACTTTGCGCTGGCAGCAATGATCCATCGCTTCAAGTACCTGAAGTACGCACTGGCCCTGGTGCTGGTGTTCATCGGCAGCAAGATCTTCCTGGTGGGCATCATCGGCAAGATCCCTGCGGTGATCTCCTTGTCCGTGACCTTCGGGCTGATCGCCGGCGGCGTGCTGGTGTCGCTGTGGAAGACCCGGGGGCAGTCCGCGGTCACCGAGTCCATATGACGCCGCCGATCGTGCAGCGGCTGCGCGACGCAGCTGCTGCCCTCCATGAAGAGCGGGTGTCGATGCAGGCGATGGCGCAAGCCCACGGCCCTGAGGCGCACGGGACCTTGCTACTGCTTCTGGCCATGGCCTGCCTGCTGCCGGTACCCGGCGTCGGCACGGTGCTCGGAATAGGCATGGCAGCGCTGGCAGTGGCCATGTGGCGGGGCCACTGTGCGCCATGCCTGCCACAACGTGTGGCCGAGCTTGAATTGCCCCGCCACTGGGCTCAGCGGGTGCTGGTCGGTTTGGCCACAGCCTACGCCCTGGCCGGGCGCTACGCCAAGGCCCGGCTGAGCCATCTCGCCATCTCCGGCCCGCGGTCGACGACGGCGTTCGCCGTTGGACTGATGGCCGCCATCGTCGTGATGCCGATCCCCTTCGGCAACCTGCTACCCGCCTTGGCGCTCGTGTTGATCGGGCTGGGGCTGGTGTTTCGCGATGGGGTTGCAGTGATCCTTGGGCTGATGATGTCGGGGGTGGCACTGGTTGCCACGACCGGCCTGTTGCTGATGACCTGGATCTGGGGCAGCGAGTGGATCCTGGGATGGGTTTGAGACTAATGGGACTAATCGGTGATGTACGCGACGCTCAGGGCTGTTCATGTGCTGTCCATCATCGTGCGGATGGGTGGCATGGTTCCAAGTCGACGAGCACGCAAGCGCCCTGGTCCCACGGACGCTGCAGCAGTCTTGGGCGCTTCCTGCCTCGGGAATGGCAGATCTTCAGTTGAACCGCTGGCTGCTGCGGGTGGATACCGAATCATCGCTCTGTAGAGCACCAGCCGAAGGCTGCGATGCGATCCTTCTCACCGGCACAGCTTGATGCGGGAGCACTGAACGGGCTGGCCTGGGCCTCACCCAGTTCGAAACAGCCTCTTTACTTCCGACTCAGCTCGATCCGCCCGGCATGCGCCTGGACCGCCAGGCCGTGCAAAGCGGCCACCGCCTGTGCAAAGCCAGCGCTATCGCCGGTCTTGTACTGACCACTGACCCGCAGATCCGACAGACCTGCGGCCAGCACAATCGGCGTTGCGCTGTAGCGGTTCATCTCGGTCACCGCGTCCAGCAGCGAAAGGTCCGCAAACACCGCCTCCCCTCGCCGCCAGGCGAGCAACTGATCCATGCGCGGCCGGTCAAGCGCGGGCGCCGCGGCCGGCAGCGGTGATCGGTGGACCCCTTGATCGCTGCGGACCCTCAGCCGTTCACCGGCCGCCATCACGATGGGCTGCGCAGTTGCGGGCCCAGCTATTCTGCTGCCCTGGCCCTCCACGATCACCTGCCCCTCGACCAGCGTGACATCCAGCGCTTCGGGCACACCAGCGTCCGAAGGGACGATCCGCACGAGGAAGGCCGTTCCTGTGGCTGTGACCGCTGCATCGGCGGCCTGCACGACAAAGGGCCGGCTCGCATCCTTGGCCACCTCGAAGAACGCCTCTCCGCCTTCCACACGCACGCGGCGCTGGGTCTGGTCGAGTTCCACCTTCACCCGGGTCGAGGTGTTCAGCGACATCCGGGTGCCATCCTTCAGGATCACCAGGCGCTGCTCGCCGATGCCGGCGTCGTAGCTGTCGATGTCGCGCCAGGGTTGGCCCACCAGCACACCGACCACGAGGGCCGTCGCTGTGAGCGACAGGGCGAGCGACCAGGGGCGTGGCCAGCCCCATCCCCGAGTGCCGGTACTCGGGGGGCCGGCGCCCTGCCCCTCCCCACCTCGGCCTTCAGGCCTGCTGGCCGCCGCCCGGTCCACAGCGGCTCGGTCGACACCTGCAGCTTCCATCCACAGATCCGTCCCGCGCTCGAAGGCCAGCCGGTGTGCGGCTGAGCGCGCCTGCCAGGCTCGGCATTCGCGTTCCATGTGGTTTGATCGATCCGGGCCATGCAGCCGGGCGATCCAGACCGCCGCCTCGGCCGCGATCTCTCGCGTCACGACGGGCTCGGACCCTTGTCTTTCTTCCCCCTGCCCGTTCCGCCCCTCTGCGCCAATCACGTTCGCCAGTCCTGCATCCCGGTAATGAGCTGCATCGTAGCCTTGGCGATGTGCTTCTCCACCGTGCTGATGCTCAGGCCGTGCTGATCAGCGATCTCCCGGTAGGTCAGCCCGTCCAGGCGGTGGGCCAGGAAGATGTCCCGACTCCTCTCGGTCAGCCGCCCCAAGCAGTAGTGCAGCCGCGCCAGGCGCTCACGCCCCAACACCACGGCCTCGACGGGCGGCGACTCGTCGACCAGGATCACCTCTTCGAGCACGACCTGCTCGCCATGGGTGACCCGGCCCCGGTGCTCATCAATCGCCAGGTTCAGCGCGGTCTGCATCAGGAAGGCATCCGAATTCACGACGACCTGCTCACGCTCGTAGCGGGCCAGCCGCACCCAGGCTTCCTGGACGATGTCCTCCGCATCCTGGGTCGAGCTGCCACGCCGCCGCAGGGCATCGCGGATGCGTGCGAAGACCGGAGGTAGATGCTTCTTCATGATGAGCTCCCTTCGATGGAGTCAGAAGCCAGGCATGAAAGACCACCAACTACGGGCCTGTTGGCCTGGCAGAACGCCGGGCTAGTGCGACACAAACCGAGCAACGCGCCGTCAATTTGCCGCCCCACCCTTGGTACTTTACTCCAGTTTGCGTTTGTTTAAGCGTCGTTTTGTTGCGCCCAGGCTGACAACCTTCAGCTTATGTCAGCCAACCTTCCCAGAGGCAGACCTCAAGGGTCGACAACATTTGATCCAGCGGTTGCGAGCACCTTCGGCAAGACCGTTGTGGAGTTGCGCACGGCCATCGGCATGTCGCAACTGGCGTTGGCGATGGAGGCATCAATTGAGCGAGCTCACATGGGCCGGATAGAGCGCGGCGAGCGTGTCCCGAACCTGGTTTTGATAATCAAGATCGCTAATGCACTACGCTGCAGTACTGCGGAGCTGATCGCAAAATTTGAGCAGCGGCTCAGTTCAACCGATAGCGACTCAAGGGCGTAACAGGTCGGAGCCGGTTTGCCTGACTGCGTTGGCAAGGCTGGCCAAAAGCCTTTACCGCTGGTGTTGAAAGCTAGTTTGGCGAACGCATAGAGGTCGAGTTTCCCTTTTACGGCCGAGATGGGCACACCAGCGTGACAAATCAATGCCATTTTCGGGTGGAGAGATGCATCCATTGTTTACTTCACGCTTCAAGCGTATGGGCCACGGCAATAGCCGGCCAGCGCGTTGAAGCGAACCTTCGGAATATCAATCATCTGCCCCTCCCAGCACATGCGAGCAGTTGTGCGTGCGACCGGAACAAATCCTAGCGGCTTACAGACGTCGGCTGACAGCTTTTGAATCATGCAGCCTTAAGAAAATTGCCGGTAGTACGGCGCACACGGTCATCGAGGATGGACCTTGTAATACAAACGCCGGGACCTGCCGGGCGTTTTCATGCACTCGGAGTGTTTAAAAGCCCGCGATCTACTTCTTCGCCTCGCAAAAATGAATTCTGACGCGGGCGTAATGGCGATTTGCTCGGACCACTTAACAGAGCATTGTGCCTTTCAAGCCGTGGACACACTCGTTGTCGACGCAGACGTCGAGTGTGGCCTTTCCGCAATGGCTTGATTGAATTTCTGTTCGATAACTGATCGCAGCCCATTCTGAACTTCGGAGAAAATGAGCTTCTTTGCGTCGGCATTCGGGGAATCTTTGTAGGACCAGCGTACTACTTCAAATACCAGTTCGGAGCTTGGTGAAACCGTTCGATTTCCGCTGAAGGAAAAGGTTACGCGACACTCCCCCTCGTTTGCTGCAACCTTAAATGGAAAGGTTACATCCATCCGCAGGATGTAATAGTGTTTGTAATATCTTTCATCATTGATGAGAAAAATGTCATTGAGCCGCTCGCCGTCGACATTGAATTTTCTCACCGTTTGCTTCATCCAAGAAATCTGCGGATCATCTGGCAATGCAGGGCCATTTGAATCGAGGCAAATTTCAATATCGTTTACGCCTCCTGGAAGAAGGCAGCCGGCGTGTCCTGCGGTAAGTCGCTTGAAATAGCGGACGCGCTCTTCGTTGTTCAAAGCTCCGAAGGTAACGGTAAGCGGCTCATCTTCCTTCACTAGATTCTGTCCATGCAGCAGCTTTGCGATGCGAGCAGCAATCTTTTTATTGACCTGCTCTGTCTCCTTTGAAGAGTGAGTCGAGGTGAATTCGAGCTTCAATGCTCCACCTTGGCGCTCAATAGTGACCTGAGCATCGAAACTAAGTTCGCGTTGAATCCAATCCTTGCTGTAGTCCTGTCGTACTACTTGATATGGAATGGAAATTTTCTCGCCATCTACAACGATCTGTGGATTGGTTAAGAAATCGACTCCGGACATCGAGCCCAAGATGTCAAACGAATCATCGAAAAGATCCTTCTTGAGCGGGGTGATCCAGTCTGACTCCTGTGCGACAAGATCCAATCCAGCCACTTTCACCTTGGGAAGAGATTCCCGATTAACTCCACTTTCGATGAGACGAGTAAAGTTGTCCGGTGTTAAGAGCGTTGCCGAAAGCAAAGGCACTGTGATTGATTTGTCAGAATTTCCGACAAACACGCCCTTTTCCTTCAGTGATGCATAAATGTCGCCATAGCTGACATGATCGCTTCCTAGAAGAATGCGGAGATCCGAGCCGGAAACGATAGTGGATTTGAGATCAATCGCTTGCGCAGCACCCATGTCAGCCCCCATTCAGAAGAGTAAGGAAGGAACGATTGAACGAGAAAGGTTCAATCTTTTCTTGCCGATCTGAAAAGGCTAGGCGCGCCATATCTGCCTGACTCTTGTCGGTGGCGGCGTTGTAATCCGGCATACCAATCTTGATGTTGGTAACCAGGCTTGTGCAGAATCGTAGCGCGTAAGCCATTAGCTTCTTGTACGCATCCGCACTAAACGCTTGATTCGCATACAAGATCATCTCTTTCTTGTCACCGTCGTCGACGACGATAGGAAATACATCTGATGCGATTAGTTCTAGTGGTAGGAAAGCTCCGGTTCGCGGTTCATCCACGGTTGTAACGGTTCCAATCAACGGATAGAAGAAGCTCCATGGCTTACCCCTCTGCTTAATATCATCCAATACCTTCCATAGGAATCCAGCCCGCCCTCCATCAATTAGGTATACTGGTATATCAGAATCTTGCTCAAGTCGAATTTTTGACAAAATAGGCATAATATCCCTATCAATGTCCGAATCGTCATTGTGGACCCAAATCAGTAATCCCGAGTGATAAAGGTGTTTTCTCGCCCTGAATGTTGATGCCAACTGTGATATTTCTTGGCTATACTTGGCACATTCAATAATCTCGTGAATCTCCGCGAGGTGCTCTTTGAATTCCCTTTTTAGGGTCGCTTCCGATGAAGGATAGGCGCCTAGTTTGTTCTTCACCGAAACATGGACGATATCTGTTCGGGTGTCATGAAAAGGATTGTTGTAGATGAAAATCTGATCTTCGCCGTGACTCGTCTTTTGGTTTCCGGCATCGTTCTTATGCGAAGGTGTATTGCACTTGATGGGTATGTTTCGAAGTCCGTTCCCCCACCCAATCCGATCCAAGATGCCACTGGCAATCTTCTCGCCGTTCTCGCCTGAGCTTTTTGATTTCTCCCCTGCCATTTCTATTCTCCCGCTTCGACATCAATGTCAATAATTGCCCGATAGCCATGCATGGTTTTGCTTATTGTGCACTTATCTAAGCGGGCTTTGGGGTTGGATATGGTTATACCAATGCCTTCGCCCAAAGGGTACTGGCGCAAAACATTTCTAGCTTGACGTGTCAATGTGGCCGAATCAATTGCGCTCGTCGCGAGAGATGCAAATCCCGATTGATCCGCCAATTGATTTGTGAGGCGACTCACCTCGTCTCTATCCAAGTATCTCTCAGAGACTTCTTCAACATCTCGAAAGCTCAGCGTCTCGTTTGCTGAAAATACGTCTACCAGATCACGCCGCAATGACATTCCGGCTTCTACGTCGATTCGGGAGCAAACTTGCTTGACGAATTGCGCAGCTAATTTTGCAGTGGATTTTTCCGTCTGTTTCGGCCGTGCTTTGAGAAACGATTCAGCCCAGTACTTGGTCTGTTGGCCGCTCGACTCTTTGACAAACATCTCGAAGGAGTTGCCAATGATCAGCGCACCTTTTTGAATGTTGGAAACTGGTATGCCACTGAGCTCTACAAGATTAAGTGAATCATCTTTCCGCTCGACGTCCAGGAAAGTTTCACGCTGCTCTATCTTGTATAGGCCCAATGCAAAATGAGGCTTGTCATCAATTCTCACGTCGCAAAATAGGATTGCGATGAACTCGCCTGCTGCGATGCTTGAGTGCACGGAGGCTGCGTATAGCTGCTTAGCTATATTCTGCGAGAGGTTAATGAAGTCGTCGCTCTCCGCGAATATTCGGGAGGAAAACTGCCGCACCGCATTGAGTGCTATATCTGACTCGTGATATAGCTCGAATGCCTCACCGGCCTTTGCGAGCGGAGCGAGATAGTGCCTCAGCAGCGTACCGTGCAGTTCTGCCGTCCCATGAACCTCTTGCTGTGATAGTTCACAGCCTTCTTCTCGCAGTCGATTTCCGACTCGATGAACCACGCAGCGCACTACCCGCGCTGAACTGATGTCAAGCATCTTGGCCTCCCTCTGGACATTTACTGTGGCTTGTACGCAGTGCAGGCTAAATGTAACGCCCTGTTTGATGTGCGTCGTTAAGGAAAACGCGCGCGGCTATGAGCCCGTCTTGCCGCGTAGCAAGCAGGTCCTGTCTCAGTGCATAGGCGACGTGATCGAGTGCTCTCTGCGCCAAGACGGCGTGGTCAGCGACAGCGGCAAGACCGTGTGATGCAGTGCCTTCGGCGGCTCGTCGGCATGACCGCCGACCCGCGCAGGCTTCGGCGCCGCGACTCCACGTGCCGTGTGGATTTCGGGCACCGGGCAACCTACGTCCGCGTGGGCAAAGGCAACACGCGTTTGCCCTTGGTGAACTTCCGCCTTCAGCCTGAACGGTCCCGTACATTCGATGGGCGTACTGCCGCTTCTGGCGGAAGCGGCAGTACGCCAAGCATCATCGACCGGTGACATGAGTCTTCTCGAAGCGGTTCACCTGCATTTCGCTGATTAATCGCAAAAATCAGCACGCGATCTGGCTGGTTTGGCGCCTAGATTTTCTTCACGGGAGCGCAGCAAGCGCCCCACACAAGGAACTCTCGGCCACCCAAGCAACCAGCCGCCATGGAACTCCGCCCTACCTCCGCCGGCCAGCTCTCGCCGCGTGACGATCACCCGGCACCGCATGGCAGGCACGCCCCGCTCGCCGCCGCGCTGACCGCAACAGCCCTGCTCCTTGGCACAAGCACGCCGGCATTGGCGCTCGATGGGTGCCTGGTCTTGCTCTGCCTCGCCGCGCCGAGCTGGCGCGCCATTCCCCAGTGCGTGCCGCCCATCACCCAACTCTGGCGCGACCTGGCTCGCGGCCGGGCATTCCCGAGCTGCAGCATGGCCGGCGGCGGTAACGCGGCCAGCCATGCCTGGGCCAGTGCACCCAGCTTCTGCCCACCCCAATACACGCGCATCATCGATGGCCCCAACGGCCCCCGCTACTACTGCGACTACGCCGGCGCAGTATCCGTTTCGGTCAATGGCGGGCCTTTCGCGCGCACCTGGTGGAACATGGACGGCGACACCGTGACCGACTTCAGCCCCGCCGCCAAAGCCATGCTCGGCCGCTGGGACACGCGATTCGACGACGACTACGCCGCCTGGCTGGCCTCCCAGCCACCGGCTCCACCGGTCGAGTCGGGGAACTGAGGAACGGCCATGGACAGCTCCACGTTCCTCGCCCTCGCGCTGGCCTGCGCGCCGCAGGTGGCGCCCCGCACCGCCCATGCCCTGGCCGCCGCAGAAAGCGCCCTCAACCCCTGGGCCATCGGCGTGGTGGGCGGGCAGCTGCAGCGGCAACCCCGGACGCGCGCCGAGGCGCTGGCCACGGCCCGCGCGCTGCGCGCGGCCGGATGGAACTTCAGCGTTGGGCTGGGCCAGATCAATGTCGGCAACTTCGAGCGCCTGGGCTTGACGCTGAGCAGCGCCTTCGAGCCCTGCAGCAATCTGGCGGCCATGCAGGCCGTGCTGACCGAGTGCCTGGGCCGGGTCCCTTCTTCACGCGGCTCCGATACAGACATGACGTCTCAGGCAGACCAGACCTCACTCAGGAAAACCCTGTCTTGCTACTACAGCGGCAACTTCGTCACTGGCTTTGAGCATGGCTATGTGCGAAGGGTGGTCGCCGCTGCGGGCAGCCCGGCTTCGGCTCGGGCCGCCCTTCCCCAACCCCTCCTCCACCCCATTGCACAGGCAAAGGAACAGCCATGAGCGACACCACACACGTCCGAGGCGCCCCCCCCAGCGCCGCCGCCCCTCCTCCCATCGGCCGCCAGGCCCGCCGCCTCCCGGCCGGCTGCCCGCCCGTTGCCAGCGCCCAGGCTCAAAGCCCTGCGCCTCGCAGCGGCCGCCGCCATCACCACTGGCTCGATCACCGGCCCTGGGCCTTCCCCAATCTGCGCGCTTCGCGCCGGATGCGCGCGCTGGCCGCCGCCATCACGGCGCCCCTGGTGACGGCGCCAGCCCTGGCCCAGGGTTTCGAGAAGATCAACACCACGGTGACCAACGTCAACATGATCCTGGTGACGATCTCGGTCGCCGTGGTGACCATCGCCATCATCTGGGCCGGCTTCAAGATGATCTTCCAGGGCGCCCGCCTGGCCGATGTGGCCAATGTGCTGATCGGCGGCACCCTGGTCGGCGGCGCCGCCGCCTTTGCGACCTTCATCGTCAGCTGAGCGCCCAGCACCCGCTCAGCCCGGATGGGAGATCCACCATGCAGCCCGAGACGATCTACAAAGGCGCGACGCGGCCCGCGATGAAGCTGGGCATTCCGCTCACGCCGCTGGTCACCCTGTTCGGCAGCGGCATGCTGCTGATCGTGTGGGGCGGCCTGCTCGTCAGCTGGTGGACGGCGCTCGTGGTCCTGCTGGCCCTGTGCCCGGCCCTGATCTGGATGAGGCTGATCACCGCCCGGGACGACCAGCGGTTCCGGCAGGCCTATCTCGCGCTGAGGCTGCGCCTGCATGACCGCAACCAGCGGTTCTGGTGCGCCCGCAGCTACGCCCCCACCCTCTACCGAGGAGCCCGTGATGCTTGGCATGTCTAGCAACACCCCGGCAAGCGCTGGCCGCCGGTTCTGGCAAGCCGCAACGGCCCAGCCCCGGTACTGGCGCCAGGTTCGCACGGAGAATCCCCTCGCCAGCTTCGTGCCGTTTTCGTCGCTGCTCAGCCCCCACGACGTGATCACGCGGGGAGGCGACTACCTGCGCGTCTGGCGCCTCGACGGGATTCCCTTCGAGTGCGCCGACGAGCACCTGGTCCAGGAGCGCCATGAGGCCCTGTGCAGCCTGCTGCGCAACCTCGCCGGTGGCCAGTGGGCCGTGTGGACCCACAGGCTACACCGCCATGTGAGCGACCAGCTGGAACACCCGCCGGCATCCGGCTTCGCCCACGACCTGTCCCAGACCTACCAGGCCCAGCTGGGCGAACATCCCATGATGAGCAATGAGCTCTACCTGACCCTGGTCTACCGCCCGGAGTCCTCGCGCGTCGGCCGGGCGCTGCGCTCAAGGCCCCGCTCGCGAGTCGCCATTGCCGAGGCGCAGTCGGACGCCCTGCGCGTGATGGAGGAGCGCACAGCCCTGGTCGCACGGGTGTTGCAGGGCTTCGGCCCGCGCCTGCTGGGCATCCGCCAGCAGGGCCAGCGGGCCTACGCCGAGGTGGCCGAATTCCTGGGCTACCTGGTCAACGGCCGCCCCGACCCCGTGCCGCTGGCAACGGGGCCGCTGTACCGGACCCTGCCCAAGGTCCGCCTGTCCTTTGCGGGCGACAAGCTGGAGCTGCGATACGGCGACGAGCGCCGCTACGCGGCCCTGGTCGATATCAAGGAGTACGCCAATGCGGTCGAACCGGGCATCCTCAACTCGCTGCTCTACGAGAGCAGCGAGTTCATCGAGACCCAGTCCTTCTCCATCCTGCCGCGCCGCGAGGCCATGCGCGCGCTGGAACTGCAGCGCGACCAGCTGATAGCCAGCGACGATGTCGTGGCCAGCCAGATTGCCGACATGGACGCGGCTCTGAACGAGCTCGGCGACGGCCAGTTCTGCATGGGCGAGTACCACTACAGCCTGGTGGTGTTCGGCAACGACGGTGCGGATGCCGGCAGGCGCGCCGCGCAGGCCATCGGCGCGGTCGGCGAAGCCTCAAGCCTGCAGATGTCGCCGGTCGACCTGGTGGCCGACGCCGCCTGGTTCGCCCAGATGCCCGGCAACTGGAAATGGCGGCCGCGCGACGCCAAGCTCTCCTCGCGCGCCTTCGCGGCCCTGGCCAGCGGCCACAACTTCGCCAGCGGCAAGCGCGAGGGCAATCCCTGGGGCCAGGCGCTGGCGCTGCTGCGCACGCCCTCGGGCCAGCCCTTCTACCTGAACCTGCATGCGAGCCCGGAAGGCGAAGACTCCGAGGACAAGAAGCTGCCGGGAAACACCCTGATCATCGGATCGACAGGTGTGGGCAAGACCGCGCTGGAGATGTTCCTGCTGGTGCTGACCCGCAAATGGAAGCCGGCACCGCGCCTGGTGCTGTTCGACCTCGACCGCGGCTGCGAGATCGCCATCCGGGCCCTGGGCGGCCGCTACTTCACACTCGAAGCTGGCCGGCCCACCGGCTGCAATCCGCTTCAGCGCGAACCGACGCCGGCCCGTATCCAGTTCTGGGAACAGTTGGTCCGCACCTGCATCGCCACCACGCCCCTGCCCTTGCTGCCGGCTGACGAGCGCGCGATCGCCGATGCGGTCAAGGCAGTGGCGATGCTGCCGGCCCCCTTGCGCCGCTTCTCCACGCTGCGGCAGAACCTGCCCAAGACGGGAGACAACAGCCTGTTCGAGCGGCTCGGACGCTGGTGCGAGGGCGGCGCGCTGGGCTGGGTCTTCGACCAGGCCGACGATCAACTGATCGATCTGGACGATGCCCCCATCATCGCCTTCGACACCACGGAGTTTCTGGACCTTCCCGAGGTACGGACGCCGGTGATGATGGTCCTGCTCGAAGTCATGAAGGAGCGCATCGACGGCAGCCGGCTGATCTATGTGATCTCAGAATTCTGGAAGGCGCTGGATCACGAGATCTTCAGCGACTTCGCCAAGCAGAAACAGAAAACCATCCGCAAGCAGAACGGCCTGGGCATCTTCGACACCCAGAGCCCATCCGACGTGCTGAGCCATCCGATCGGCAGGACCATGGTCGAGCAGAGCGTGACCAAGATCTTCCTGGCCAACCCCCAGGCGCTGCGCGAGGAGTATGTCGAGGGCTTCGGCCTCACGAATGCCGAGTACGACATCGTGCGCAGCCTGGGCACGCACGGCAACCGCCGCTTCCTGGTCAAGCAGGGCCATGCCAGCGCGATCTGTGAACTGGACCTGACGGGCCTCGACGACTTCATGGCCGTGCTGTCCGCGACCACGGACAACGTGCTATTGCTCGATGAGATCCGCCAGGAACATGGTGACGATCCGTGTCAATGGCTTCCCGTCTTCATGCGGGAAGTGCAGCATCGTCGACTGCGAATTTCAGGGAGAACAGCATGAAGACCTCGTTGCAAATTGCCGCGCTCACCTCGCTCGCGATCGCCACCGCCGCCGCCACCTCCGCCCCCTTCGTGAAGGGCAATGAAGCCGTGACGGTCGCTCCCGATGGCAGCACCCGTGTCGAGACACCGCCGCTGCCGAAGATATCGCTCGGCAAGCCTTGTCCCGCAACCAAGCCTGGATGCACGCCTAGCGGCTGGCGGATGGTGGAAACCAAGGACGGCATCCGCGAGTGCACCGAGTTCTACGCCCGACCAGGCACCTGCCGGGCTTCGACATTCGGTTCAGAGAAGCGTCCCAGGCAGTGGATCGTGAAGTCGAAGGGCGAATGGCTGCAGTGCGAGCGGCCTGATCTCGGCAGCCGCTGCGTCAGCATCACGGCGCTGCCGAATCTTGTGGTTCAGTGAGGATTAAACATCATGTTCGCCTGGGTCGGATCTCAGCTCGACAGCGTGTTGAACACCTATGTCGTCGGCGTCATCGCTACGCTGATGAGCGCGATCACACCCCTCGCGCTGACCGCCATGACGCTCTGGGTCCTGCTGTTCGGATGGGCTGTGCTGCGCGGCGAGGCCTCGGAAACCGTCCCGATCTTCGTCTGGAAGGTGGTCAAGATCGGCTTGGTGCTGGCCTTCGCCCTCCAGTCGGGGATCTACATCAGTCACGTCGTTGAAGTCGCCAATGCCCTGGCGACCGGCGTTGCGGCCACATTCCTCCCCGCTTCAGCGGATCCGACAACAGTCGCCTCGCCCTACGCGCTGCTTGATGCCTTCAATGAGAGAGCCAGCCAGCTCGTCCTCGACCTGATGAAGGAGGCCGGCATCACGCGGCTGGACCTGGTCTTCGCCGCCGTCGTCACGGCCTTCGGCAACGTGATCTTCCTCTGCCTGGCGCTCTTCGTCGTCACGCTCGCCAAGACCTTCCTGAGCTTCACACTGGCGGTCGGCCCCTTGTTCATCCTCTGCCTGGCCTGGCGCCCGACCGCCCGCTTCTTCGACAGCTGGCTGTCCGCGCTCCTCAACTCGGTGGTGCTTGCCTGGTTCGCATTTTTCGCCCTGGGGCTCAGCGCCTACGTCGGCGACGCCATCGTGCTGGCTATCCAGTCCCAAGGCGGCTTCCTTGGGCCCCAGCTCAACGTCGTCGCCGAATCGCTGAAGTACTGCATCGTGATGATCCTGATGGCCATCGTCTGCTTCCAGGCGCCGGGCCTTGCGTCCGCCCTCACCGGTGGCGCGGCCGTGCAGCAAGGCGTCCAGATGATCCAGAACGTCATGATGGTTTCCAGGCTGGGCGCGACATCCGGTCGCAGCCGCGCCGCTGCCAGCACCCAGGGCGGCGTCGTTCGGGCCGGCACCGGCCTGCCCTACGCGCTGGGGCGCGCGGCAGGCAGCGCAGCGTCCTACGCCAACACCGGCGGATCTCCGCCGTCCCCCACCCCAGCCTACCGACGCGCCGCCATGCGCGGCCTGGCCTGACAAGGCCAAACCAGGAGCGGCCCTGAAACGCCACACAAGGGAGCATCGCCATGATCATTCGCCTCCGGCTCGCATCCGTTTTCTGCGCGCTCGCGATCACCGTGACCGGCTTCAGCCCAGGCAAGGCCAGGGCCCAAGGCATCCCGGTCATTGATGCAGCGAACCTGGCCCAGACCATCCAGCAGGTGATCAACGACATCACGGCGATCAACAACCAGGTGCAGCAGATCGTCCACCTGCAGAGCCAGCTCAACAGCGTCATCGGCTCCCGCAATCTCGGCGCCGTCTTCGACAGCCCGCTGCTGCGCAACTACGTGCCCGCCGAGGCCTACACCCTGATCAATGCGGTCAACACCTCGGGCTACGCGGGGCTGAGCGGCACCGCCAAGGCGCTGCGCGACCAGGGCCTGATCTACAACTGCGCGGACCTTGGCGGCGACGAGCGGATCCGCTGCCAGGCCAGCCTGGCCCAGCCCTACCAGCAAAAAGGCATGCTCCAGGATGCGATGCGCACGGCGGCCGGTCGTCTCAACCAGATCCGGTCCCTGATGCAGCAGATCAATGCCACGACCGACCAGAAGGCCGTGCTGGAGATCCAGGCTCGCATCGGCGCCGAGAACGCCCTGCTCGCCCACGAAGTCTCCCAGGTGCAGATGCTGCAGGGCATGTCGGACAGCGAGGAGAGGATCGCCCGCTCGCGCGACCGAGAGCGCCAGTACCAGATGCTCAACCGCACCGGCAAGGTCGCCGACTTCCTGCCCTGATCGGCAACCCTGACTCTCCATCTTCACCCGCGCTGAAGCTCGCCACCGGCACCAGCCCCTGATCGCGCCGCCGGTCGCCCCACCGATTCAAGAGGTCACGCCATGAGTGCAATCCTGATGCCAGGAGAGGCCGCCGCATTGCCCGAACCCTGGCCACATGTCGCCCCGGACAGCACAGCCGCCAGCGCCAAAGCGCTCGACAGCGATCCATCGGACGCATCTCTGAGCCATAACGCGGCCTGGGAGATCGACCGGGTCGAGATGCTCGAGCGCTCCGAGCGGCGCGCCTGGCGTGCCGCCTGGACCGGCTTGAGCCTCGCGGCGGCGGGCATTGCCACCGTGCTCGTTCAAAGCCCTTTGCGCGAACTCGTGCCCATCCCCATCGTGGTGGACCGCCTCACCGGCGAGACCACGATCCAGCAGCGCCTCGGCGTCGAGACCGTCCCGGCGCTGGAGGCCCTCGACAAGCACAACCTGGCCACCTTTGTGCGGGCCCGCGAGGGCTACAGCTGGATGTTCCTGCAGCGCGACTTCGACCAGGTCGCCCGCACGGCGACACCGGCCGTCTTCGCCGACTACAACCGACAGTTCGAGGGTGACACCGCCTTGCAAAGAAGGGTTGGGGCGACCGAAGACTGGCAGATCCACATCGTGAGCGTGCGGCTCTCGCCGACGGGTCGCAGCGACAACCGCGGAGAAGCGACGGTCACCTACGACAAGACCATCCGGATGACGGATCGCAAACTGCCCGATGCGACCACGCGCCATATCGCCAGCGTCGTGTTCAGGTACCAGCCCAAAGCCCTTGCCAAGGAGAAGGACAGGCTCGAGAACCCCTTGGGGTTCGTCGTCACCGCCTACCGCTCGGATCCCGAGATCAACACCGCCGGGGGGCGGTCATGAATGCGCACCGTGCCGCGGTGAGCCGCACGGCGGTGCTCAGCCTGCTGAGCACCGGCCTGCTGCTGGGTGCAGGACCGGCAGCTGCCGGCAGCACGCCAGCCGCAGGCGCTGACCTGCGCCTGCGTGAGATCAGCTATGACCCCCAGCGCGTCGTGACGGTGCCCGTCAAGCGAGGCCAGGTCACGCTGGTACTGCTCGATGCGGACGAGTCGATCACGGAACTCGCCGCCGGCCTGGGCGGCGACTGCTCGAAGGCGGACTCGGCCTGGTGCATCGCAGCGCAGCCCGGCGGGCGCACGGTCTTCATCAAGCCCAAGAGCACGGCTACAGCGGCCAACAACCTGGCGATCGTCACCAGCCGGCGCATCCACAACCTGCGGTTCCAGGTCCTTCCCGACGACGATCCCAGGCCGGCCCTGTACCGCCTCATCGTCAAGGCACCGCCTGTTGGCCCAGCAGCACCACCAGCACCGCCCGAAGGCGAGCCGAATCGCATGAGCTCGGCCGAGCGGGCCCTCCTGGCACTCAGCGCGATCGAGGCCAGCCTTCAGGCGCCAGCGCCGCGAGCGCCCTCCCCGGCGCAGCTTGTTTCCGAACGCCTGCAGGCAAAGCCGGCCATCGTGAACACGCAGTACTCCCTGGCCGAAGGCGAGCACTCCCAGGACATCGTGCCGACCCTGGTCTTCGACGACGGGCGCTTCACCTACCTGCGGCTCCCGGGCAACCGGGAAATGCCGGCGGTGTTCCAGGTCCTCGGCGACGGCAGCGAAGCCCTGGTCAATGCCCGCATGGAGGACGACCTGCTGGTCGTGGACCGGGTGAGCCGGCGCCTGGTCCTGCGCGCCGGCACGGCTGTGGTCGGCTTGTGGAACGAAGCCTTCGACCTCGACGGCATCCCGCCCGAGCAGGGCACCACCGTCCCCGGCGTCCGCCGCGCACTCAGAGCGGTCCCCTCGGCCCCTCCTGCCCCTTCCGCCTCCCGGGCCCCAGCCGCGCCTGCAGCCCCACCGTCCAGACTTGCCGGAGCTGCACCATGAACACCGCATCCACTCGCCCCAGCGACATGGACCGGCCCGGCAAGATGGGCGGATCGGTGGTTCCCGCCTCACCCGAGCACACGGACAGCGAATCGGAAAGCCGCGCAGGCGCTGGCGCAAAGCCAGGAGCCCAGACTGACGACCAGGCACGAATCCCGGACGTGTCGGCCCCTCGGCATCCGCCCATCTCCTGGAAGAGCGTGATCGCGGTACTCCTGCTCGCTGGCACTCTGGCCACCATCACAGTGATCGCCGTTCAACGCTGGTCATCAAGCTGGTCCAGTACAGCGGCTGACGACAGCAAGACCAGTCGCGACAGGCCAGCCGCAGCCAGCGCCGAGCCCCGCAAGCTTGATCTCTCGGGCGCGGCAGCGCTCAGCGGCCCGCATCAGACGACCAAGCAGGCGAGCGCTGGCTCGGCAACGGAATCGCCACACCGGATTCCTGCGCTTGTGCCGACCGGCGAGGAACTGGCCGAGCCCATCGGTGTTCGGCGGACCGGAGCGGGCCCACAGCCCGGTGCTGGCACCGGGACTGGCACCGGCTCAGGGACCGTACGCCCCGAGGATGCGCCCGTGATGCTGGTGACCGCAAAACCCGGCCTGGGCGCTTCCCGGCTGGCGAGCCCCCTGCCCCCCGAGTCCTCCGCAGGACGCCCATTGAGCGGGCGAGGCGGCGAGCCCGGCACCGAGGCCGGCGATCCCATGCTCGCGACGGAGCGCAATCTCCAGGACTATCAGCGGCGCCTCCAGGGCCTGCTGGATCAGCTGACCCAGGCGAGCGATCTGGCGCGCGGCCAAGATCTGGCACAGGGTGCGACGCAGCCAGGAGCGCCGAGCCTGAGCTCACCCGCCTACCTGCCGCCCGACCAGTCCCAGGCCCAGGGCCAGACCTCTAGCGGTCAGTCCTCGGCAACGCTGCTCGGCGGCATCTTGCCTCGCTCGGCGACGCCGAAGGCGGCGGCGTCAATGCTGGGCAATCGCAGCCTGACCCTGCCCAAGGGGAGCTCCTTCAGCTGCGCGCTCAAGACGCGGATCGTCAGCGCAAGCGCCGGCCTGGTCAGCTGCATGGTCCAGCGCAATGTTTACGGCGACGATGGCCGTGTGCTCCTGATCGAGCGGGGCTCGCATCTGGACGGCGAATACCGGGTCACCACGGTGCGCCCCGGCACCGTGCGCATTCCTGTGCTGTGGACGCGCGTGCGCACGCCGCTGGGCGTGACCGTGGACATCGACTCCCCGGCCACCGGCCAACTTGGCGAGTCGGGCATCGACGGCCATGTCGACAATCGCTGGTCCGAGCGCATCGGCGCGGCCATGCTGCTGTCCCTGATCGACGACTCGGTCCAGCTGATCGCGAGCAAGCAGTCCGAGGAACACCGCAGCGGCACGGTGGTGCTGTCTTCGACCACGTCGAACACCTCGAAGCTCGCTGAGAAGGTGCTCGACAGCACGATCAACATCCCGCCGACGATCTACCGCAACCAAGGCAGCATCGCCGCCATCCACGTGGCCCGCGACATCGATTTCTCGGGGGTCTACGAACTGCAGCCGAGCGCACCATGAGCACGCTGCCGGCACTCCGAGCAAGCGCCTGTGCGGACAACTCTGCCGTCGCCGCAAGCCCGGGCGCCGCCTGGGCTGGCGATGCCACCTCGGTGATCGAGTTCCTGCGCCCGCTGCGCGCCCTGCTGGACGAGCCAGGCGTGCTGGAGGTCTGCGTCAATGCGCCCGGCTGGGCCATGGTCGAGGACGGGGCAGGCTGGCGGCGCTGCGAGCTGCCGACGCTGAGCCTGGAGCGCTGCCTGTCGCTGGCCATGGCCGTGGCCACCTACACCGACCAGCAGGTCTCCCAGGAGCAGCCGCTCCTGGCCGCCACGCTGCCCAGTGGCGAGCGCATCCAGTTCGTGATACCGCCGGCTGTCACGCGCGGCACGGTGTCGATCACGATGCGACGACCCTCCACACTGCTGCGGCCGCTGCCGGCGCTGGCCGCCGACGGCCTGTTCGACCGCATGGGCTGCGGCGCAAGGCCCAACACCCCTCAGCCCTATGAGCGAGAGTTGCAGGCGCTGCTGCTAGCCGGGCGCCTGGTCGATTTCTTGCAGCTGGCTGTACGCCAGCGCCAGACCATCGTGGTCAGTGGCAAGACCGGTTCGGGCAAGACCACCTTCCTGAAGGCACTGATCGAGGAGGTGCCCGTGCAGGAACGGCTGATCACGATCGAGGACACGGCCGAGCTGCCCATGCCCCACCACCCCAACACCGTGCATCTGTTCTACAGCAATGGCAGCCAGGGCGTGGCACGGGTCAGCGCCAGGTCCCTGCTGGAAGCCTGCCTGCGCATGCGGCCCGACCGCATCCTCTTGGCCGAGCTTCGCGGCGAGGAGTGCTTTGATTTTGTTCGGCTGGCCGCCTCGGCCCATCCAGGCTTCACCAGTGTGCACGCCGGCAGCTGCGCCCTGGCCATCGAGCAGATGGCCTTGATGATCCGCGAGTCCAGCGGAGGCGGCGGCGGCATGACCCTGGGCGAGATCAGGTGCCTGCTGCGCCAGGTGGTCGATGTGGTCGTTCAGTTCGACCGCGACGAGCGGGGACGCTTCATCTCCGAGATCAGCTATGAACCCCGGACGCGACGCGTCGAGCTCCCGCCCGCCAACGGGGAGCTATTCCCATGAGTGGCCCGGGCGAACTTCCAAACCCGGCCTGGTCACCCTCCAGAAAGCTTGTGGCCAGCCTCTTTGTCCTGGCCGGCTACGCCGCGCTGGCCTGTGCCGCGGCCTACCTGTCTGGCGCCCTGTTCCTGCTGCTGAACCGGGCGAACCCCGCGCAGGCAAGGCTGACCAGCATCGCCAGTTACTGGCAGCTCTACGCCGACGATCCTGCGCTTCGCAAGAAGCTGCAGGCCTCCATGGCACTGTGTGCCGGTGGGCTGTTGGTGCTGCTGCCTGCGGCGATGTGGTCCACGCTGCGCCAGCGCCGCCCTCTGCACGGCAATGCCCGCTTCGCGACGGCCCAGGAGATCCAGAGCGCGGGGCTCACGGCGACCGGAGGACCGGGCATCCTGGTGGGTCGGCACCGCGGCAAGTTCCTGAGCCTGCACGGCCAGCTCTCGGTGATGCTGTCCGCCCCCACGCGCAGCGGCAAAGACACAGGCGTCGTGATCCCCAACTTGCTGAACTGGCCGGACTCGACCGTCGCGCTGGACATCAAGAAGGAGCTCTACAACACCACCGCCGGCTACCGCAGCGCGCACGGCCAGGAGGTCTATGCCTTCGCGCCATTTGACGAAGATGCCCGCAGCCACCGCTGGAACCCCTTGACGGCGGTACGGACCAGCGAGTTGCACCGGGTCGGTGACCTGCTGGGCATCGGTCAGGTGTTCTACCCCAACGATGGCAGCGGCACCTCGTCCGAAGGCTTCTTCAACGACCAGGCGCGCAACCTGTTCCTGGGTCTTGGCCTGCTGCTGCTGGAAACCCCAGACCTGCCGCGCACGATTGGCGAAATGCTTCGCCAGTCTTCCGGCAAGGGCCGATCGCTGAAGCATCACTTGACGGACACCATCGAACAGCGGCGGCAGACGCAGTGCCCCCTGTCCGACGAGTGCGTCGACGCTCTGCAGCGGCTGCTGTCCAGTTCGGAGGCCACCTTGTCGAGCATCGTCGCCACTTTCAATGCGCCGCTGACGATCTTTGCCGATGCCATCGTCGATGCCGCCACCAGCGGGGACGATTTTCATGTGGAGGACGTGCGGCGCATCCGCTGCTCCATCTATGTGTGCATCCCGCCGCACCGCCTGGCCAGCGCCCGCCCCCTACTGAGCCTGTTCTTCTCGCAGCTGGTGAGCCTGAACACCCGGCGCTTGCCGGAGCAGGACTCGACCTTGCGCTACCAATGCCTGCTGGTGAACAACGAGTTCACCGCGATGGGCCGTGTGCCCATCATCACGAGCTCGGCCGCCTTCCTCGCCGGCTACAACCTGCGCCTGCTGACCGTGGTGCAGGCCATGTCCCAGCTCGACGCCGTCTATGGCGACAAGGAGGCTCGCAGCTTCGCCACCAACCACGGGCTGCAGATCCTGTTCGCACCCCGCGAGCAGCGGGACGCCAACGAGTACAGCGAGATGCTGGGGTATTTCACCGAGCGGGCGACCTCGCACGGGCGAAGCCGGTCTTTCAGCGGCAAGGGGCAGACGACGGTCAGCCGCAACGACAGCGAGCAGCGTCGCGCCCTGCTGCTGCCCCAGGAGTTCAAGGAACTCGGCAGTGAGCGCCTGGTCATCATCATGGAAGGCTGCAAGCCCATCCTCGGCGACAAGATCCGCTACTACCGCGAGCAGGTCTTCAAGGAGCGCCTGCAGCAGCCGCCGGTGGTGCCCGCCCTGGACATGGACCTTCACCTCGCCCGCCTTCAGCAGCGCTGGCGCGAGGCTGACGACGAACTCGCACCCGGAGAGCGCCTGCGCTTCGATGCGCTCGCCTACGACATCTCGAAGCTGCCGCCCCTGGAAGGCGATCCCGAGTCGATCGCGAAGGGACTGGCGAGCTTCCTCGCCGGGATGCCGCCACCCCCGCGCGCCTCCGGCGGCTCCATCGAGCCATTGCCCGATGGAGACGGCGTCCTGGCGGCGGAGCCCCCGGCCCACGCAGCTATCGCTTCCCAAGGCCCCCGCGAGCCCGCGCCGGCCATCGAACTGAACCACCCATGAAGGGAGCTGACCATGCGCCTCACTCTCCACTCGACACCCCTCACCGCTTTCCTCCCCTGGCTCCTGCTGCTCGCGTCCTGCAGCTCACCGCCCAGGCCACCTTCGGTCGAGGATGCGCGCAAGCGGCCGGCAAACACGGCCATGGCCGTGGAGCTGCAGGCGTGCAGCTCCGACATTCGGAATAGCCAGCTGCGCGCCCTCGACGCCGAGCGAAGCGCCGCAAGGGCCGCCACAGAACAACAGCGCCTGGCGGTGCTGATGGACCTCGTCGCCAAGCTGGAGCCGCCCAAACCGCAGCCGGCCGGTCCCGAGGCCCGCCCGAATGCTGAGCTCAGCGCGGCCAATACAGTGGCCACCGTGCACTTCGAATACGGCAGCACCCGGGTGGAAATCCCGGCCAGCACGGCCAGGGCGCTGCTCAGAGAAGCCAAAGGCGCACCGCTGATCCTGCTGCGCGGCCGCACCGACGGACAAGGCGACGTCGCGGCGGAAGGCCGCATCGCCCGAGCACGTGCCGCTGCGGTGGCCGACTACCTGATCGCTGCCGGTGTGAACCCCTCGCAAATCCGGGCGACCTACCAGCCCACCGGAGACCATGTGGCGGACAACCAATCCGCGCAAGGCCGCAGCCTGAACCGGCGCGTCGAGATCGAGATCTATCGCACCCTGCCTGTGGCACTCAACGCCGCCTCGGCATCCAACGCCACTGCGCACTGAATCTCGCATTGATCCTCAGCCACAGCGACGTCCAAGCCCGCACAGGAGACCCTCATGGACAAGGAACACGCCAACAGGCCTGGCGCCGCCGCGCCGACACATCAATCGGCTGCCGTCGCAGCCACGCCCGCAGGCGCACACGGAGGCACGGTCGAGCCGGCCCATCGCCCTCGCGCGGACAGGGACCTGGTTCCAGAGTCGCAGCAAGGCGAGCGCTACGAGCTACGGGATCCCTTCAACGAGATCACCTACCGCGCCAGGACCTTCAGCGAGATGGCCGCCAAGGCAGCGCAACTGGATGCGAGTCGCTTCACAGCGATCGATGCGGACGGCACGCGAACGCCCATCCGCAAGATCGATGGCGAATGGCGGCGTGGCGATCGCCTGCCCGCCTTGATGAAGCCGGCGCCAGACCTCAGGACTACCCGGGACGACTTTCCGGACCCATCCGACACCGCCGCAGATCGCACGACAGGCCTCGCTGCAAAGGGCGCCGCCAGCGCAGACAAGGGCGGCGCGAAGGTCCGCGCCAGAATCGACGCGCAAGCAGAGCGTGCCGCCATGGTGGCGAGCATCGAGAGCTCGCTGCAGGAGCAGTACATCATCAAGCGGGCTCCCATCACGCTCGGTGACATGGCGATCGGCAGCACCGAGTACCGGTTCCGCGGCGACAGCTCCCGGATCGCCTTCACCGAATCGCACCTGCGCCTGAGCACCGACACCAACAGCCCTTCGGTGGCGCGCTCCATGGTCGATCTCGCCCTGGCCCGAGGCTGGACGGGACTGCGAATCTCTGGCGCAGACGACTTCCGTCGCATGGTCTGGCTGGAGGCCTCAATCCGTGGCGTCAAGGCCCTGGGCTACGAGCCCAATATCGGCGACCTGAACCTCCTCAAGCGCGAGCGCGAAGCCCGTCAGCACAACCGCATCCAGCCAGTGCCAGAAGCCGCCAGCGCATCCAGCCCACACGCACCAGCGGTCGCCAGCGTCAAGTCCTCGTCCCGTGGCGGCAGCCGCAAGACCGTGATTGCCGCCATGGACGCGATCTTGACCGAGAAAAAAGTGCCCGAGGCCAAGCGCCTGGCCGTGCTGGCCGCCGCCGAAAGACAGCTGGCGCAGATGGCCCGCAACGGCCACGTGCCCAAGATCAAGATCTATGACCGCAACGCCGAGCGTCAGGCGCAGGCCGCAGCACCGGCACCCGATGCCAGCCGGATCCAGGATCACCAGCGAGATCGCGCCCCAGCGGCCCCCGTGCGCTGAAGCACTGTGATGAGCACGCTCGCCACTGACATGAGACCGAGGGCGTCCATGCTTGAGCTCGAAGGCCTGCGGCTCCTGCCCACGTCACCGGGATTCGCTGCAGCCGTCGCACGGGCCTATGTCAGGCAGCGGCGCCCCCGCTGCCTATGCCGGCCGGAGGGCATCGAGATGTACATCGCCAGGGTGGCGGGCATCTACGTCGTCAAGCGCATGCCCGGGACCGGCGATCGCCACGCACCGGCCTGCCCATCGTATGAGCCACCACCCCAGCTGTCAGGGATTCGCCCCTTGCTTGGCTGCGCGGTCAAGGAGGATCCCATCAGCGGCATGACCCTGCTGAAGCTGGGCTTCTCCCTGTCCCGGCGGCCGACCAACATGACACCGATCCGGCTCCCCTCTGGCGTCAGCACGGTCAGCAGCAGCAATCCTCGCCTGTCCCTGCGCGCCCTGCTGCACTACCTCTGGGATCAGGCAGAGCTCACCCGCTGGCACCCCGGCTTCGAGGGCCGCCGCAGCTGGGGGGCCGTCCGTCGCCAGTTGCTGCAGGCCGCCTCACGGATGGTCGCCTGCGGCGAAGCCCTGTCCAACAAGCTCGACATCCCGGAACCCTTCTCGGTCGAGCAGGCAGACGCGATCCGTGCACGCAGGCATGCCCGATGGGCCGAAGCCGCAAAGTCCCGCAGCGGGAACTCGTCGATGTTCCTGCTAATCGCCGAAGCGAAGGAAATCGTTCCAGCCAGGCATGGGCACAAGCTCGTCATCAAGCATGTGCCCGACCTCGGGTTCGCACTGGAGCCCTCGCTCTATCACCGCCTCGTCACTCGCTTCGAGCCGGAGCTGACGCTTTGGAGTGCCGCCGACGATATCCATCTGATCATCACCGCGACCTTTGGCATCGGCCCCGAGCTGCTGCCCCACATTGCCGAGCTGAGCCTCATGGCCGTGAACCAGCACTGGCTGCCTGTCGAGACCATGGGCGACAAGCAGTTGCTGGACAGGCTTGTTCGGACGCACCGATCATTCCTGCGGCTGCTGCGCTACGACCTGAGTCCCGACACACAGATTCCCGCGCTGGTGCTGACAGACCAGGGGGATGCGCCACAGCTGGTCTTCGCACGCCGTTCGCATCGACAGACGCCCGGCACCCTTTCGCTAGCGTGCGCTGCCCTGCACGACCCGGCGCAGCCCGCTGGACTCACGCCGTACTCCTAACGGGAAATATGCCTTGCGGTGCGGCAAGGCCATCGATCGCGACACACCACCGCGACAGCTCCGTGGGCCAGGCCCTATCCCAAAGGGAGTAACCGTCAAGCATCCACAAGTAGGGCCTCAAGAGGTTGGCAATTGCGGACATTGGAGAGGCGGGTTCAAACCCGCTCCCCTCCACCCTCACATTGAAGGACTCGCCATGAAGGCCTCATCCCACCTCACGCTTGCCATCCTCATGACGGCACTCTGCGCCGGCGCCGGTGCCGGCGCTGCCGAACTCACCCGCACACAAGTGATTGCCGAGTTTCATGCGGCTCGACTGAACGGAGACATCCAGGTAGGCGAAAGCAGTCTTACGCTGCGGGAGCGCTTTCCCCAGCTGTACCCTGCTGCCACCCAGCCAGCGGTCGCCTTGTCGCGCGCCCGAGTGAAAGCTGAACTAGAGTCGGCCCGCCGCAATGGCGATCTGGCCCACCACATCACCGGTGAACGCCTCAACAAACGCTATCCGCAGTTCTACCCGCGGCAACCGCAGGGCCTGGGCAAGACCCGCGCCCAGGTGCAAGCCGAACTTGCCGAGGCCCGCCGTACCGGCGATCTGGAAGTAGACGAGAGCGGCCTGAAGCTGTACGAGCGCTTCCCTGGTCGCTACGCCGCCGCTCGTGCCCAGCAGGAGGCCCGCTCCGACGCCTCGTCTAACAGCCTGTGATCCCCGCAGCATCCAAACTCACGATAGCCAAGTACCCGATGGCCGCAATGAGACTGGCAGTTGTGGCCATCTCTGTTGGCGCCGACAAGGTGAACCAGGACCACGGTAGCCTTACCCCACGGATTCATGCAGGACTTCGAATTTCAAAGTGTCAAAATGGGGTGTCGAAGTACACAGGCGCCGGCTGAATGGCAAGCCCATGAACATCAGAAGCATTGCAGCGACGCGCTATATCACACCGCTTAGAGAAGGCGGGTCTCTGCCTGGCCTTGTGGAAGCAGACGACCAAGGGCTCTACGTTCTCAAGTTTCACGGGGCTGGCCAAGGGCGTAAAGCATTGATCGCCGAGCTGATCGTGGGTGAGCTTGGCCGCGCCGCGGGCCTACCGGTCCCAGAGATAGTGCTGATGCACCTCGATGCTGACCTTTCAAAGACAGAAGGAGATCCTGAGATCCAGAGTCTTCTACGAAATAGTGCGGGGCTGAACCTGGCTTTGGACTATCTGCCGGGATCAGTCACCTTCGACCCGCTCATCTGCCACATCCCTGAGAGCCTGGCTTCGAGGGTCGTATGGCTCGATGCATTTGCCATGAATGTAGATCGTTCCGCTCGCAACACGAACATGCTGATGTGGCATCGCGGCCTTTGGCTGATCGACCATGGCGCTGCGCTCTATGTTCACCACCAGGACGAGACATTTGTGGGCAATTCCGGCTCGCCTTTCGCGCTCGTCAAGGAGCACGTCCTGTTGTAATGGGCCACTGCGCTGCGAGAGGCGGATGCCGAAATGCGTCAACGCCTCAGTGGCGACGTGGTGGATTCGGTGGTCGATGCCGTTCCTGAGGCCTGGCTTACGGATCCTGAGGGTGCCATAGAGCCGGGGGCGAGGCGGGATAACTATCGACAGTTCCTGAAGGCGCGACTCCAAAGTTCGCACATTTTTCTAGAGGAGGCGATCCGTGCCCAGTCCATGCACGTATGACTACGCCATCGTGCGCGTCGTGCCGAACGTCGAGCGGGAGGAGTTCGTCAATGCTGGCGTCATCGTCTGCTGCCTGAGCCGGGGTTTCTTGAAGGCTCGCATCGAGTTGGACGAGGCAAGGCTACGGTTGTTGTCTCCTGACGCCGACATTGCTCTCATCCGCACGGCGCTGAACGCGATACCCACAATCTGCGCAGGTGGAAAGCAGGCTGGCGCAATTGGGCAACTGTCGCCGCGTCAGCGTTTTGACTGGCTGGTTGCCCCCCGCAGTACCAGCATTCAGACGTCTGTCGCTCACGCAGGACGGACCGAAGATCCCGAGGTCGCGTTGGAGCGCCTTCTGGACCGCATGGTGCGGGTGCCTAGCAGTGCCGCTGATGCCCGAAAGAAGTTTCCAAGCGGGCAGGAGATCAAGTTTCTTGACCCGAACCACGGTTGAGCTGTCAAAAGTTGCGACCGTTGGTCAGGCCGTTGTCGGTGATTTGCTTTCGATAGGCAGGCATCTGATAGTGCCGTTCCTGATCGGAGTGCAGAAGTGGCGTATCGCCTCGACCGGATGCGTCAGCAACCGCTTGATCGGAAGGATCATCCGTCATGGAGATTACGTCGGGCCTACCCAGACACGGGGGGCGACGGAGGCGTCAGCTGCCCGGTCATCTGATCAAACGTAAGCAAGTTACTCCCAAGGACTTGAAGTCTCCCAAGGTCTGCTATTGCGCCATGTCGCTGAGGCAACAAGCGTGCTCCCGGACTTCGTGACGCCAAGGCCAAATAGTCCGGCCAAAGGTTCATTTCATCCCCAGCCTGTCACGGTCGTATTCCTTCCGACTCCCTTCAATCCTCTCCCAATTTTCTCGAATCCAAGATGTGAAGCCCTCCAGCGCCGGCAGCATGCTGGCGCCCATTTCGGTGAGTTCGTACTCCACTCGCGCAGGTACCTCGGCGTAGTGATGTCGGCGCAGCAGGCCGTCGCGCTCCAGATTGCGCAGGGTCAGGGTAAGCATGCGTTGAGTGATGCCTTCGATACCGCCTTTGAGCGCCGTGAAGCGCAGTCGGTAGCCAGGGCTCACTGCCAGGTGGGACATAACCAATATGGTCCACTTATCGCCCAACCGAGCCAAGACGCTATGCGGCGCACAAGGACGGAAAAGGGGGCCGCTGGCCGTCTCGGTGTAAGTGCGGCCGTGGACTGAGAGTTTGCCTTTGTCCTGGCCTGTGTCTTGTTGCTTCTTCGGAGGTACCATTTTTGTGCCTTGGGGTAATGCGTGTGCCCACCAACGCCTGCACAGGCCATCAGCTTTAATGATCACTCTTTCATCACTCGATGAACAAATCAAGTGCAAGGGACGATGGTCATGAGCAATGAAGTTTTGGTCTTTGGAGCCACGGGCCAGCAGGGCGGATCTGTGGCGGCGGCGCTATTGCAGGCCGGCTGGCGCGTGCGTGCGCTGGTACGAAACCCGGGCAGCAAGCAGGCACTGGCATTACGCGATGCAGGGGTCACCGTCGTGAAAGGCGATTTCGCCGATGCCGACGCCATGCGGCTCGCAATGCAGGGTGTGTACGGGGTATTCAGCGTACAGCCCAGTTCTGGTCAAGGCGCAGAGTTGGGATTGAGCGATGAGGACGAGGAGCGCTTTGGGATTGCCATCGCCGATATGGCCGTGCACAGCGGTGTGAAGCATTTGATTTACAGCAGCACCGCAGCGGTCAGCAGCGGGCCCACGGGCATGGGACATTTCGACAGCAAGCTGCGCATTGAGAACCATGTTCGCACGCTACCCATCACGGCTACTGTCGTGCGCCCTGCTGCGTTCATGGAGATGCTGCTGATGCCTGGTTTTGGTCTGGATCAGGGGGAATTCAACTTCTTCATGCGATCAGACCAACCCATGCAATTCATCGCAGTGCAGGACATTGGCGCCATCGTTGCCGCCGTGCTGGCGGACCCGTTGCGCTTTGGCGGAACCACGTTTGAGATCGCCAGCGCCGCTGCTACGGGCGATGACCTGCAAGCCCTGTTTAGCCAAGCAGCGGGCCGGCCCATCACCTACTCACGTTTTTCTGATCAAGTGTTGGCGGGTAATGATTTCCTTCGCCGGCTTGCTGAATTGCTGGACGCAGGCGCGCTAGCCGGTCGGGCTGATCTTGGAGCTCTGCGGCAGATCCACCCTGGGCTGCAGACTTTTGAGTCGTGGATCAAAGGGCCTGCTCGCTATTCCTTTGAAAAGGCACTGGGCACGCCTGGAGCATGGGCATATGGGACGGCAGACAAAAACTAGAGCCTGCTAACAAAGCCGTGGACAAGCAAGAATGCCGCAGCACTACGTTCTAGCATGCGCCGCACTCACCCCCAGACCCAGCTGCAGCAGCATTGACAAACACAGCAGCGCTTCAGGGGTGCCGCTGCTCTGCTCGACACGCAGATAGCGATGGGAGGCGGCATCCCATTGGATACCTATCGCCAGCGCAGCCCAGTGGAGACAACGATGCGTTGCTTCAACCGGCTTGGCGAGCGGGTGATGGCGCCCAACTTCGCGCGTCAGATCGTTGAGCTGCATTTGCGAGCCGCGCTGCTCAATCGCTTCACCCAACGGGCACGTCTGTCACGGTCGCTGTGGCATGAGCGAGTCTGGGGTCAGGGAACTCTCGTCCGAACGGCTGGTTGCGCAACAAAGCCACCAGGGTTCTCAGCATCGACTACACGGCTGATGTAGTCGCGAATCCATTTGAGACCATCGTGCCCGTGGGACCGCTCGTGCCAAACCATCCCAATAGGAAACCCCTCGACCGGAAACGGAGGGTCGACGTGCATCAACTGCTTTGCGCGACCGTCGACCAGACGGCTCGGAACGAGCGCGACGCAATCTGACTGCGCGACCAATTCCGGCACCAGGAGGAACGATGACGCGGACAGCACCACGGAGCGCTGCTGGCCCAACGCCAATAGTGCGTCGTCTACAGCCGTGGTGAACCCTCCTCCGCGCAGAGAAACCACAACGTGTTCTAGTTTTGCGAACTCTTCCACCCCGAGGCCTTCGCGTAGAAGCGGATGCCCACACCGTCCGATAAGCACGTAACGCTCATCGAACAGATGCCGTGAGCGCAGGCTGGGCGGCGCACCCAGCGTATTCATCAAAGCCAAGTCCACGTCGCCTCGGGACATCTGTGCTTCAAGATATAGAACGTCCAGGTTACGCAACGCGATGCGGACGCCCGGAGCCTCACGTCGAATCGCGATCGCCAAGCGTTTGACCAAAGCTACCTGCACGTAGTCGGTACACGCTATCGTGACCGTCAGACTTGCAGTCGCAGGCTCGAAAATTTTGCGGGCGACAACTACGGCCCGCACTTGGTCGAGCGCCTCGCGAAGCGGGCCGAGTATCTCCAGTGCTTTAGCGGTGGGTGTCATACCGCGCTGAGCAGGAATCAAGAGGGGATCGTCAAACACATCGCGCAGCCGGCTGAGTTGGGCACTGACGGCCGGCTGACTCAGGTGCAGATGGGCAGCCGCCCTGGTCACGTTCTGCTCTATCAGCAACGCCTCCAATGTAACCAGCAGGTTGAGGTCAAGTCGTCTGGTATCCATGCCGCAAATAGTAGCGGATCGCTTTCGCGATTTCACAAGCAGAGCACAGCCCTTGAAACTCAATGCCTTTCACTATGCAGCCGTCAATCATGTCAAAGAAAGTCCTGATCATTTACGCCCATCCTGAGCCGTCATCATTGACGCGACAACTCGTGGATGTTTCTGTCGAGTGCCTGAGCGCGCGCGGGCACGAAGTGCTGCAGTCAGACCTGTATGCCATGGGCTGGAAAGCGACCTTCGACGAACACGACTTCCCTGAGCGCGTCAATCTTCAGCGGCTGTCGTTCGGCGCGGAATCTGCCCACGCCTACAGCAGTGGCCGCCAAACCGCAGACGTAGCCGCCGAACAGGAGAAGGTCTTGGCAGCTGATGCCGTCATCTTTCAGTTCCCACTCTGGTGGTACGGCATGCCAGCCATTATGAAGGGTTGGATAGATCGTGTCTGGGCGGCCGGTCTGGCCCACGGCTACAAGGGCGCAGGTAACGCGTACCGCTATGGAGACGGTGCATTCAAGGGTAAGCGGGCGATGTTGTCGGTTGCCGTCGGAGGACCTGCCGAAGACTATTCACCACGTGGCATCAATGCGCCGCTGGAACAGCTGCTGTTTCCAATCACGCATGGCTCCCTCTATTTCCCAGGGTTTGACGTGTTGCCCACGTTCGCCGTTTATGGAACTGGGGGCCTGACCGCCGCTGGCGCTGCCGCGGCAAAGGAAGCGTGGCGCACTCGCCTAAAGGGCTTGTTTGAGGACGCGCCAATCCCGTTCCGACCGCAGAACGGGGGTGACTATAGCCAAACGAACGAGCTTAAGTCTCACGTCGCCCCCGGCCAGACGGGCCTCATGGCGCACATCATCGGCGCCGAGGAGAGGCAGACGCAAGTTATGCAAGTGGAGGAGTTGTCATGAAAACGTTCGTAATTCTGACGCGCCGTGCCGATGGCGCATCTGAGGCGTTCAAGCGATTGGCGCAGCCCGAGCTCCAGCACGTGTGGCAAGGATTTGCCGACGGCATCGTTCGAGCCATTCACGGCCTGGTCGATGGTCCTGGCGCCGCGTTGGAGCTGGAGTCCGCAACCATCGAGGACGCCAAGCATTACATCCAGGCCCTCCCTTACGTCAAAGAGAATTTACTGCACATTCAGTACTGTGCGCTCAAGCCATTTTCTGACTTCGAGAAACTTGTATCCTCCTGATGGACCATTTCGGGGAAAGGCCTTCATCGCACTGGCGGTCAATAACGCGGGCGAATCCGAAATCCCTGCAATGAAGTTATTCGATGACCCCGCAATAGGTCAGGGAGGTTTCGACAACCACTTGATCCCAGGCGGGGCAGTTACTACATAAAGAAAACCATGTTGATCAAATCTATTCAGCCCGCGAACTTGTGGGATTCATCACCTTACTTGTTTAGTCAAGTTGTCCGGGTTGACTTACCTCGGAGCTTGGTATTTATCTCCGGCCAAGTCGCCTTGGCCCCCGATGGCTCGCTGGTGGGCGCAGGTGATGTCGACGCTCAACTCAAGCAGGTTTTCTCAAACCTTCGAGCGGCGGTTGAGGGCGCTGGCGGCACCTTAGATAACATTGCGAGTCTGACCGTGTATCTCAAAGAGGTCGCGCACCATCATAACTATCTGAAGGTGCTTGCTGTGGAGTTTGCAGGGCGGCGTCCAGCGGAGACGCTGGTGCAGGTCGCTGCACTGGGATTGCCCGAGTTGCTCGTCGAAATTCAGGCGGTTGCCGTCCTGTAACTTGCCACCCAATGCCTTCGAGCACTGATCGGCAATCAAACAACATATCGTTGTGTTCGAAAAAGTTCGACCAGCACAGCATCACGAAGAACCTTGCGGTCGCCATTACGGCGGATTAGGTTCTATAGTGAGGTGGATCATCAGGAGCCTGACCATGCATCGTTTGCAAAAACGAGCCGATTCAGTAACGGTCTTGCCATGCTAGTGAGCATTGCGTCGGTTAGCCTCGAGCAGGGAGCGATTCAGGTCCCAATTCGGCAACGGTTCGCCGTTCTTCCCTCGGTGGTGTTCAGCGTCTTGATGGCCTTGCTGCCGTCATCCGCGTCGGCCGAACCAGCGCCGGCGCTTCGATGCGAGTCGAAGATCCGTGCTGTCTACGTGAAACTCGTTGACCCTAAAGGACATGGGTCAGCCATCGGCACGACTAGATTCACCCGTGCAGTTACAGAGAAAATTCTCGAAGCTGCCCAAGTTGATTTCGAGCTATCTCAAGTACCCTACGCAAGAGCAGTGTTGGAGCTTGGGGACGGTCGCGCGGACGCTGTCGTCATATCCGAACTGGCCGTGCAAGAGCCTCATCATGATGGGGTAAGGGTTCCGCTGATGCGTTTGCAAATGGTTCTCTACTCCAAGGCACCATCTCATGATTTTCCATTGAGCTCCAGTTCGGTCATCGGAAATTTGAGAGGTTTCGCGGTGCCTGCGCAGCTATCAGTATCGGGCGCGCGAATTGAAAGCATCACGTCAATTGAGTCAATGCTTCAGATGCTTGCGAAGGGTCGGATAAGTCACGCTCTGATGGTTAGGGGACAGGCGGAGCTTCTGATGGCCGAATGGCCAGAGCTGAAGCAGGGGCTTGAAGAGACCCTGGTTGTGGGCAATCAGCACCTGATAGCGTACTTTTCTGATCGCCTAAAAAAGGGATGTTCAGAGAAGTTGAGACGAGCTGCAGTCAAGGTGAGGGCTGCGGAGATGGAAGGGCTGTTTCTGACGCATCTTCCTCATCTCGACTATGAGAAATTCAGATACTGACCCGGACCTGCAAACCTCCTTTTTGCGGGCCGAATTTCCGTCTGCGCGGATTATTAAACCTTCATCGGCGCCGCGCATGGATCTCAGTGAAATCGGAGCCTTCAGATTGTCGCAGCTGCGGCATTTCCAATCATCAGCCAGCTCGGGGCTTGGAGAAGCGACAAACTGTCAAAAAAAGCGCCGCATTCAGAGCCAGATGAAATACCGCCGCGAGTTGAGCCCGTCAGCCGCCCCATTTCGATACGTTCGTACACTACGATGATTTCACAAACAAAGTGCGCACTCCCGCGTGACCTCGGGATTACTTCCGGCCTTCTATCGATCTTGGCCATTGCTTTCTTGCAAGCAATAAACAGTTTTGGGTGCTATAGCCACGATTTTTATTCGTACTTGAAGGCGCTGACTTTCATCGCTGTCCCTATGCTGCCCGCACTCGCGTGCCTAGTGGCGAAACGGCCAGCCCGCACAGTGGGAGCCTCCATCTTCTTCGCGCCATGGCTGCTTTTCGCTACCTACACTGATTGCATTCGCCCCGGCGTGGATGGGGGCGCTTCGATGGTGTATGCCTCCGTTATGCTCTTTGGCCTTCCGTCTGCTCTGTTTGGTGCCATGCTCTGGCCCACCCTTTGGCGGATCTTTCGTGGAGGCACGAGCTAAGTGGAATTTGACGGTGCCTTGCGAGGGGCTAGTTCCTCCGAGGCGATTCAACCTGCTGCTGCGGCTGCTCGCGCAATGCCAGTCTTACCGACCGGTACAGGGCTTTCGACGATGGACACGCTTCAAATGCAAGCTACGTATGCATGTCCTTGTTTGCTCCTCGACCAATTCCTTTGCGAGTGTCCGCCGAGCCGGAGCGGCAGTTCGCGCGCACGTCGCGCTACGCGAACGGGATTGAATACCGAATCAATAGTGAGCAGAGTTATTGGCGGCATGGAGTGGCGTGGTGCGGCGACTTCAACTTCCCAGATTCCTACTCAATGATTACTCGGTGCACATGAAAGTGGCGCCCTCGGCTTCTAGACCGCAGACCTTGTGCGTCCGCGCCGGACTTTTTGAACGCGACTGCATACCTGGATAGACGGAGTGTTACGTTACACCGCTGACCCTCTAAGCTGAATGAACTTATGCGGATTGGCAACCAGCCGGTGAGGCCAAGGTATCGCAATGCCAATGGCTTTTGCCGAGCTTGCGCCGAGCGATTGGAAGCTCCCTGGCCATGTAATCGGAGGACTTGCAAGTTGGGCACCGCCCTATTCCCAGCGCGGGATGGCCATGTTGATGCAATGTTCGGCATGTAGGCTGACGGCGGAGATCTGTGCACCCAGCCGCCTCTCCGCACACAGAGGAGATGTAACCAATGAGAATTCTGCTGGTGGAAGACGAACCGGAATTTGCTGCGGCACTGCGCGGCGCCCTCGAGCGCGAAAGATGCGTGGTGGATCATGTGAACCAATTGGCGTTGGCTCGCGAGGCCTGCCTCTCGAACGCATACGACCTTGTCCTGCTTGATCGCAGCTTGCCGGATGGGGATGGCCTTTCACTGGTATCTGCTGTGCGGGCTGCGATTCCTGGTCTTCCTATCATCGTTCTGACCGCACGCGGAGAAGTGGCCGATCGCGTCGGGGGCCTAGACGACGGAGCGGACGACTATCTCGTAAAGCCGTTCGCGCTTGAAGAGTTGTTTGCACGCATCCGTGCAGTCCGGCGCCGCCCGATGGAACTTGGCCTTGAAACAATCCAGGTCGGCGCACTCGTCTTAGACATCGCCAATGACGAGGTGAGTGTGGCCGGCGTTCGGATAAACCTTGCGCGTCGCGAGCAGCGCGTCCTGGCGACTCTCGTTAAGCGGCGTGGGCGTACGGTATTGCGCGAGTCCCTCGAACAGGGTGTGTACGGGTTTGACGACGCCGTACAGTCGAACACGCTCGACTCCCACATCTCGCGCTTGCGTCGCAAGCTGATGGCCGCAGGGGCCGGTGTCGAAATCCACGCCATAAGGGGTGTCGGCTACCTGTTGAAGCCACAACCTTGAGTGGAAAATCGCCGTCCCTGAAATGGCCTTTGATTGTTCAGCCGCTGCTGCTCCAATTCACCATATTGTTCATAAGCTTTCCAATCATGGTTGCGTTGGCAACGCGTGTAGACAGCGGCGGGCCATATGCGGATGAAACGATCACGCCGATCATTGCCCAGGCCATAGAGCGCGAAGGCGATGGTCGCTTGGTTGTGCGCATGACGCAGGACCTGGCTGAACTGCATGCCGAAGCGCCAAACCTGTGGTTTATGGCCGAGGACGATGCAGGCCAGCGCGTCAATTTTGGTCCGGTGCCCGCGCAGTACGCCGCCTCCGTGGGATTGATGCGTGACCTCTCATACGGGCATTTGCGTGGTCGCTTTGCGCCCCATTCATTGAGCTCGGTCGTCCGCCGTGAGGATTCACTCGCCGGTCCCTTGACGATCGTGGGGCATGGCAAGCTAACCCGGCTGGGCTTCACCGTCATCGTGGCTTCCAGCCTTGCAGCTCTTCCCATTTTTATGGTGATGGTGCTGGTGTCGCTGGTTGCAATCCCCTGGATCGTGCGACGCTCTCTCGCCGGCGTGGCACGCATAGCGCGTGAAGCCGAACAGGTCGACGCTGGCCGTCGTGGCATGCGGCTTAGCGAGGAACAGGTGCCTGAGGAGATCGCCCCCTTGGTTCGTGCAATCAACGATGCGCTCGGTCGTTTAGACGAAGGCTATGAGCGGCAGCGCAGATTTATCGCGTCGGCCGCCCATGAGTTGCGCACGCCGATTGCCATTCTGAGAATCAAGATTGATGCGGCTCAGGATGCGCCGACGCGCAGTCTGGGCAGCGACATCGAGCGGCTCGCCAACTTGGCCGAGCAAATGCTTGATGTCCAGCGCTTGGACTCTTCCATACACCATGCAGAGCTGGACCTGGCATCGCTGGTTCGACGGGTGGCGGGCGAGCTGGCACCACTCTTGATCGCGACACAATGCTCCATCGAGGTCACGGTGGACGGCGCGCTGCCTATCCGTGGCGACGGTGGGGCGATCGAAAGAGTCGTGGCCAACTTGGTGCAAAACGCGATTCACCATGGCGGTCGCCACGTGATAGTTCGCGTCTTCGGTCGTACGTTCGAGGTCGAGGACGACGGGCCCGGCATCCCATCTGATGCGCGCGAACGGGTGTTCGAGCCCTTCTATCGATTGCAGCCGCGATTGTCTGGCGGTGGACTCGGGCTCCACCTTGTCAAGCAAGTAGTCGAGCATCACGGCGGCCAAGTGTCACTCCTTGGGGCGCCTGGCGGAGGCACTATCGCACGGGTTGCCTTTCCATCAGTCTGAACAACTGCGGATCGAAGGCCATGTTGACGCAACCCTCCGCTGTTCTACTCACTTGGCGGCGACGTCCTCGTCTACGGCGACGAACGCCGCGACCCATACCTTTGACAGGAAGATAAACATTGAACTCATCGTATTTCACAGGAATGTGCCGGACAGCCTTGATTCTGGGCTTGGCAGCCGCACTGGGCGCCGGTCTGGCTGCGTGCACGTCGCCTGAACAAAAGCGGCAGGCTAACCTTTACCAAGATAAGACCACCTGTGGGGACTTTGGCGCGCGTCAGGGCACTCCCGAATACACGGAGTGCATGCTTACGCAACAAAACCGGCGCGACCACGAAAAGCTCAACGCTCTTGAGCGTCAGCGACTCTCGATCCAGATGAGCAAGGACAGCATGGAAATGACGCGCAAAGTCCAATGCGATAGGGATGCGAAGAAGGACAAAGAGGCCGGACTCCGGCCACGCCGCTGCGACTAAGCTGATTCAGGCAGAAACGATGCATCTGGTGTCGGCATTAAGAATGCCGCATCCAAAAGCTGATGCAGATACTGCAGTCGAGCTGGAAGTGATCGAAGCGCCCTGAGCATCAACACGGCTCTTCGCAGCAGTTCTTTCCGATTTCGGATGGACTTACGATGCCGCGCTTCGGTACTCCCAGGGCCCCGGGCCCAAGCTTTACGAACCAGCTATCGACAAGCTGACCTTGGCGCGTGAACTTCTTGCTCATGGGCAAGACTCTCGGGCCAGCAGACCGCGGAGCTTTCGATGGATTGCGATGTGGCCGCTGGCCTGCTCAGTTGAGCGTCGAGCGTGACGGCGCGCCGAAACGGCCGGCCGTCAAATCGGCAAATGCATTGAACAACCAGGGGCATCCGGGCGCCACCGCGTAGAGCTGGCGATGCCCGGTCGAGCGACGGCGCACCGTCAGCAAGCGATCCGGCAAGCCGATCGCTGCCAACTCCTTCGGTGCGCCCTCGGACATCTCGAAATCAATGGGGTCGAAGCCGGCGAGCTCCAGCGTGCTGGCGAGCGTGGGCCATAGTTGCAACGCTGGGGTGTTGATCGGCTGTGCCATCAGAAAGCTCCTAACTTCATCCCCGGTACAACTTATCCGGCTCCCCAGATTTTGGTCGGCTCGCGTGACACGGTGATGACCAAGCCAAGCATAGAATCCGCCACCAGACGGTCGCGCAAGGGCGGCTCGTTCTTGTTCTCGATGTTGGAGGCCATGCAATGAGCGCGATAGACTCGCATTCCCAGTGGACGGGGCCACCGCTGCTGCAGGACCTGGACGGGCTGCTGCCGGCCTTGCGCGGCTACCCGGTCACCGATCTGGTCACCGTCTATACCGAGACGGCGACGCAGGCGCCGGCCTCGATGGACGCGGCCCGCAGCTTTGTACTGGTCGATCGCTGCATCTCCAACTGGATCGCGACGCTGGAACTGACCCTGGCGTCGAGCGAACCCTGTGACGAAGAGCCGCACAAGCGCCTGCGCCAGCGGCAGCAAGGCGCCCGGGATGCGTTGCTGGGCGTGCGCCGCATGCTGTCGGCCGCCGAGAGCCGGCGGCGCGGGAGTGCGCAGCCGCCTCGGTCCTGAGAGTCAGCCGCGCTGCAGCCGGAACTCGCCGGCCAGCGTACTCATCTGCTCGGCCTGCTGGTTCATCGACTGGGCTGCCGCCGCCGACTGCTCGACCCGGGCCGCGTTCTGCAGGGTCATCCGGTCGATCTCGGCGATCGCCTCGCTGAGCTGAGGCATGCGGGCCGACTCGTGCTTGGCGCCGCTGGCGGTGCTGCGGATCATGCCGCTGTCGGCGATCTTGTGCGAGCCGGCACTGATGCTCTGCATAGCGACCAGGAACTGGCCGACCACGGTGCAGCCCTGGCTCGCGGCCTGCGAAGCAGCCTGCGCCAGCCGGCTGGCCTCGTCGGCGGCGCGGGCAGCATTGCCCACCGTCAGGCTCAGCGGCTCGGCATTGCTCGCCGCCAGCAGCGACGCGAACTCGTCGAAGGAGGCAATCTCGGTAGTGCAGGCGCCGGACATGTAGCCACGAACCGCACTTGCCAGCTTCAGATCCGCAGGATCTACGACGACATACGCGGACATGTGGGCACCACAGACTTGAGCACAGGGGAGCCGACGACATCGCCGAAAGCGGCCAGAGCGCCGCAACGAAGCTCAATGCGTACTTCGGTGCTCTCCTGCGCAGTCGGGATAGCCAGCGCGGCAAGAAGCTCGCCGCCGGCACCGTGACAACTGCGCCCACCTTGGCCTTCTTCACGTTGTGTCGCCACTTGTGCACAAGGTTGGCGTTCAGACCGTGGGCTAGCGCAATGCTGGCCACTGACGCGCCTGGCTGCTGACACTCCACCAGCTTAAGCTCATCATTGCGGCGCCGCCGTGCTGGGTTGGCGTCTGACATGGCGCCCACCTTATCTTGTTTGGTGGGCACCATTGACGGCTCACCACGGGCGATCTCAAGGTGGAAAATCTGGCCGCTTACCGCTCACTTGAGATGCTTGTCCAAGAACTGGCGGATCACGGCGCCAATCTCGACGCCGTGTGTCTCCAATGCCAGGTGGCCGGTGTCGTAGAAGCGCACGTCTGCGCTGGGGATGTCACGCTTCCACGCCAGCGCACCCGCGGGCAGGAAGAAGGGATCGTTCTTGCCCCACACCGCCAACAGCGGTGGCTGATGATTGCGGAAGTAGGCCTGGTACTTCGGGTACTGCGCGACGTTGGTCGCATAGTCCAGCAGCAGGTCGAGTTGAATGTCCGCATTGCCCGGGCGAGACACCAGCATGCTTTCCAGCGCAATCGCATCGGGCGCGACCAGGCGGGCGTCAGAAACGCCCTCGAGGTACTGCCACTTTATGGAAGCCGGCGTGGGGAATTCGTGTAGCGCGTCGCGATTCGCCTTGCTCGGTTCCTTCCAATACTTCTGGATTGGTGCCCAGCCCTTTCCGAGCCCTTCTTCATATGCGTTCCCGTTCTGCGAGACGATGGCAGCGATCCGACCCGGGTTTGCCAGGGCCATTCGCCAGCCGACCGGGGCGCCGTAGTCGAAGACCTGCATCGCATAACGGTCCAGCTTCAACTGCTCGGTGAAACGTGTCATCGTCTTCGCAAGTTCATCGAAGGTATAGGCGTATTGACCGCGCGGGGGAGCTTCTGTGAAGCCGAATCCGGGCAGGTCCGGGGCGATGACGTGGTACTTGTCTGCCAACGTCGGGATGAGGTTGCGATACATGAACGATGAGGCCGCATACCCATGGAGCAGCAACACCTTGGGTGCCTTCGCATCGCCCGCCTCTCGGTAGAACACCTTCACATCGCCCACTTGCTCAAAGCGGTGACGCACTTGCAGATCTGCCGCGCTAACTCCTGTGGACAGCATTGCAGCCGCTAGGCCTGCCGTCGCAATTGAAGAGATCGATGTCATATCTTTAGCTCCTGTAACCAGTTAAATGTGTTTTAGAGGTTACCATCACTTATGTAACCCGTCAAGGTGAGTTTTCAAAGTTACAATGCATCCCATGCCCAAAAGTTCAACTCCGTTAGCGGAGGCTCGGTTCGTCGGTGACAACTTGGCGCTCGACTTCATCAATACACGGTATGGCGTCGGTGCAGCCGAGCGCGAATGCTTCGTGGATGACGCAAGCGTGATTGCTTGGCTGCGGCAGGCTGAGGCGCTACCTGACGACGTCCAAGTGGCACCGCACGACTTGCTGCAACTGGCGCTGGAGCTGCGGGAGAACGCAGAGGAGCTGGTCACCGCGGCGAAGTTGCGAATCGCCACAGAGGTCCATGTGATCAATCGGGTCCTTCGCAGTGGGGCCGGGATCCAAGAACTGCGGTGGGACGCCGCGAGCCAGTCATACAGGGTATTCAGCGCGCGCCGCCAGTGCGACGCCGCCAGCCTGCTGTATCCCGTCGCCGAGGCGCTGGTGGCGCTGCTGACGGACACGCCGCTCGACCTGGTGAAGGCTTGTGAGGCGCATGACTGCACGCTGCTGTTCCATGACGTCACCAAATCGCACCGTCGGCGCTGGTGCAGCATGGCTGCATGCGGCAACCGGATGAAAGTTGCAGCGTTCCGGGAGCGCAAGCGCGCCGAGTAGTGCGCTTTGCTTAGAGCGCGCCGAGGCGTGTGGTCGCGGTGTTCGCGTTATCGGCTCGCTGGCCTGAGCTCCGGCAGCTTCGCGACAACTTTGATCTCGAAGTCGAAGCCGTAAAGCCAGGTGACACCGATGCCGGTGAGCGTGGGATGCGGCGCTTGTCCCCAATACTCGCCGACGACGATGGGCCACACCTTCTCGAAGGTCTGTTCCGGGTTGACCAGAAAGACGGTCACGTCGATCACATCATCGAAGCTGCAGCCGGCGGCCGCGAGGATGGCGTTGAGGTTGTCGAAGGCGCGGCGAACCTGCCCTTCCAGCGTCGGCTCCTTCGAGCCGTCCTCGCGGCTGCCGACCTGCCCGGACACGAACAGCAGGCCGTTTGCACGGATCGCCGGTGAGTAACGGTTCTGGTCGTACAGCTCTTGACGGCCGTCGGGGAAAACTACATCGCGTGCAGTCATGGAAGTCTCCTTTCAAGCGGGAACCGGGTCGACCGGCAGTGGGGGTGAATTCAGCGTCATCGGCATCGGGCAACTTCATGCACCCGGCGTTACAGCCCGACGCATCCTGTGCAAGCCAGTCCTTCGACGAACACACGAAGCTCCAGTAGCTTGATAACGAGCTGTTTGCGCCGTTGAATGGGTAAGCGCTTGCAGTTGGGGGTAACGTTCCCCCGGTCATGCCTCCCTGTCCGCCTGCGTCATACCTTCAGGCTGCGCAGGAGACCCTCAAGGTTCAGCTCACCAGCCCTGGTCTGAGCTCCTGCCTGGAGTCCCCCTCGGATCAACCTTTCGGCGGCTGGTTGGGCGAAGAGCCCAGCCCATGCTTCGTTCTCGCGCCTGAAACCCTCTCGCAGGTCGGCTGCCCTTACGGCTTTCTTGGCTGCGGCAATGACGCCCTCGGGTAGCGCCGCAATGTTGCGTGCCAGCCGATCGACGAAATCATCGAGTTCGGTCGCGGGGATAGCTCGGTTGATCCATCCGTACCGTTCTGCCGTTGCCGCGTCAATGAGATCTGCGCCGAGAATCACCTCGAGGACGCGACCACGCGTCATCCGGTCCGACAAGTATTGGGTGGCTCCACCTCCCGGCGTGATGCCCATCAATGATTCGCACTGAGCCAAGCCCGCTGAACCAACTGCGGCGAACACCATATCTGCTGCCGAAACGAACTCCGCCCCTCCGCCGCGTGCAATACCGGCGAGCTTGATGATGGTCAACTGCGGTTGCTCTCGCAGCAGCTCTCCGAACGCCTGGAACGGGTTGAGGCCTTCTGGTGTTTCAAGCACAAAGTCGTCGAAGGCGTGCGGGTCGTCGATCAGTGTCATGTCGACATGGGCAATGAAGAACTCCGGATCTGCACTCTCGAAGACGAGGACGCGAATGTCTGGCTCCTCCCGTACGGATAGAAGGAACTGACGCAGCTCCTTCATTAGTGGTACGTCCAGCACGTTCACGGGCGGATTACTGATCGCAATCGTCGCTACGCCGTTCGCACGCTCGATTTGAAGCCTGCTGGTTGCCTGCTTCAGCGTGTCGGCTTTCTCATCTGTGTTCATGGTCAGTTCTCATCTTGGCCAGTGAGATCAGGCGCCGATGCCGTTGACGAAGGCCAACAGGTCGGCGTTGAGCTTGTCCTTGTGCGTGTCAGCCAAGCCGTGCGGCGCCCCGGGATAGACGACTAGCTTCGAGCCCTTGACAAGCTTGGCCGCGGCGCGGCCTGAAGCATCTATCGGCACGATCTGGTCGTCGTCACCATGCACCACCAGTGTGGGCACGTCGAACTTCTTCAGGTCTTCAGTGAAGTCGGTTTCGGAAAAGGCCTTGATGCAGTCGTAGGTGGCCTTGTGACCCGCCTGCATGCCGGCGGCCCAGAACGAATCGATCAGGCCCTGCGACACCTTCGCGCCCGGCCGGTTGAAGCCGAAAAACGGGCCCGAGGCGATGTCCTTGTAGAGCTGCGAGCGGTTGGCGAGTTCGCCGGCACGGATGCCGTCGAACACCTCCATAGGCAGGCCACCCGGGTTGGTGGCGGTCTTGAGCATCTGCGGCGGCACAGCCGAGATCAGCGCGGCTCCGGCTACGCGCTTGCTACCGTGGCGGCCGATGTAGCGCGCAACTTCCCCGCCGCCGGTGGAGAAGCCCACCATCACGGCTTTCTTCAGGTCGAGCTTGTCCATCACCGTGGCCAGGTCGTCGGCGTAGGTGTTCATCTCGTGTCCGCCCCAGGGCTGGCTGCTGCGGCCATGTCCGCGGCGATCGTGGGCGACGCAGCGGAACCCGCGAGAGGCAAGGAACAGCATCTGCGCTTCCCAGCTGTCGGAGTTCAACGGCCAACCGTGGCTGAAGACGATGGGCTGGCCGTCGCGCGGACCCCAGTCCTTGAAGTAGATCTGTGCGCCGTCGCGAACGGTGAGGTGGGTAGCGGTCATGGCGGTCTTCCTTGATGAGGGTTGAGGTGCAGCTGCGGCGGGCAGTGCGGTGGCGAGGCCAATGCTGGCACTGCTGATGAGCAGGCTGCGGCGGTTCAGAGAGGTGTGGGTCATGGCATGTCCTTTCTTAAGCGATGGGGTCGGAGGCGGTCTCGCGAGCGGCAGCACGATGCCGTCCTTGACGCATGCCGCACTGGCTTGATGGCGCCACCGTGCCGAGGACGGGGAGCGATAACGCCTCCCCGGCTCGTGATGCCGAGACGCACCGACCCGGGCGGCCTAACTGTCTGACTTAACGGCTACCGTAGAAACCGCCAAAGTGGCCCACCGGCGACCAGGCGGGAAGAATCTGAGGCAGTGCTGGCGACAGCTTGCTGTAGTCCTGCGCGGCGAACACCACGCGGCCGTCCATGATGGTCAAGACCGACGAGATGGACTTGATTTGGGATTCCGGGACCACAAAGTAGTCCTTGTCCAGCAACGCGAAGTCCGCCAAGTGGCCGGGCGCGATCAGCCCTGCCTCAGATTCGGCATTCATAAACCAGGCCGGACTCCGGGTGAACAACCCGAGCGCCTCCTCGCGCGACAGTCGGTTGCCCTTAGCCAGCACTTCAGAGCCGGAAACCGACTTTCCAGAAACCATCCAGCTGATGCCTACCCAAGGGTTGAACGTCGCGGCACGGAAGGCGTCTGTCGTCATGGCCAGAGGGATTCCACTGTCCACAAGCTGGCGCAGACGCGGTGTGAGCAACGCCTTCTCGCGGCCGTGGGTCTTGGCAAAGCCGTCGCCGTGCAAAGCCATCTTGGTGTCCAAGGCGATGCCACCGCCCAGCGCCTTGACCCGGGCGATGTTCGCGGGGCTGATGGTTTCGGCGTGCTCGATGCTCCAGCGCAGACCCTGGAGGGGCGTTCTCTCGTTCAGCGTCTCCAGCGCATCAAGGAAGGGCGTGATGTTCTCGTCGTAGCTGATGTGCATGCGGAAGGGAATGCGCCGCTGCACCAGCTTGGTCACATCCTTCTCCACCAGTTGCCGCATCTTGTCAGGCTCGATGACGACAGCGGGGCGGTCGAAGTTCTCGTGATCGTGCACATCCAGGCACAACACTTCACCAGCACCTCGGTAGACATGGCCGTGAGCCAGATGCAGGTGCAGGTTGTGACCGGGGCTAATTGGCGCAGTCCTCGTGATCGCTCTGATCTGCGCCTCGACCATGTTCATGGGCGTGCCGTCGCCGAACTGCATGTCGACGAATGGCATGCGCACGTTGAGCCGGTTGTCGCTGGCCAGGACAGCCACATTGGCCTGCATCCTGGGATAGCCCCGGTTCCCCGCGTCGATCGCCGTCGTGATGCCGAAGCGGTTGAGGTCGTGGATGGTGTAGACCAGCGAGCTCACCTCTTCATCGATGGACGGCTGCGGCACCATGGTTTCCATGGCGATGAAGGTGAAGGTGTAGCCATGAACCACCCCCGTGTACTTGCCTTGATCGTCCTTTTCGAACTCAGTGCCAGGCAATTGCGGAAACTTGTCGGTTCCCACACCAAAAGCATCCATGGCCTGTTGGTTCATGAACGCGCGGTTGTAGGCGTACTGCACGATGAACGGGTGATCCGGCACCGCCTTGCGCAACTCGTCCATGGTGGGGAAGCGGTTCTCCTCGAACTGGTACGGAGACCAGCCTCCGATCACCTTCACCCAGTGCCCTTTCGGCGTTCGTGCGGCTTGCTCGCTCAGCATCTGCAAGGCGCGACGCAAGGTTGGCACACCATCCCAACGCACGTTGTAGTTATAGGCACTTTCGTTGAGCACGTGGGTGTGCGCATCGATGATGCCGGGAATCAGCCGGCGACCGCGCGAATCGATCACCCGGGTGTTGCTACTCTTCAGATCCAACACCTCGGCATCGGAGCCGACGGAGTAAATTCGACCATTCTTGACGGCGAGCGCGGACGCCTCGGGTTGCGCCGGATTACCGGTGAAGATCTTCGCGTTGTGCACGATGAGGTCGGCACCCGGCGCATCATGCCTTGCTTGCCCGTGAGCGATGGTCAAGAAGCCGCACGCGGCCAAGAGTGTCGTCAGTAGCGTTCGGATCATGGCTGCTTCCTTTTAGGCAAATGAAAGAACCCGTGGTCATCGACGTAAAAGGGCGCCAAACCACTGCTTTGCAGACTCACTGCGTGTCCAATGGCTACAGTGGCCTACGCACTTACGCCGAACTGGTGCTGATCTGGCTCAGCCTCGAAACACCGGGACATTGCCGCCGGGCCGCCGACGGTCGCCGGCAGCGGACAAGAGCTGGCGCAGGCGCTCGATGTTTGCCTCACCGGTGACGAGCGACTCTGCGGAGGTATGCACCGAGTACCGTCCAAGATGGAGCTCGTGGGGATGGGGCACCGCACTCCCGATGACGATCACCGCGTCGCCGTCATCACACGCTTTCACAGTGAAAGGTTGTTCAGACTTCTCGAAGACGAGCATTTCGCCCGCTGTGGCGGCCGTATCCCCTTCCAGTTGGCCACTAGCCACTGCGAGCCACGCCACTGTCTGCTGCGCTGGCGGCACGAACGTCCATCGCGTACCCGCTTGGATCCGAAGGATCAGATAGGTGATGCCGTTGGGCGAGAGCGCTGGGCTCCGCACGCCTTCATAGGTCCCCAGGACCACGTGCGCAGGCCCGATGGTTGGCACCCTGTGTGCTTCAACGTACTGGCTTTCGACCGTCTCGTGCTCAAGTTCCGGTCCTAATGCGATCCACAGCTGAAAGCCTTTGACTCGGGGTGATGCCCCTGCGGACATCTCCTTGCCGTGCCAAACACCACCCCCAGCTCGCATCCACTCGAAGCCGCCAAATGCAATGCGCCCCGACCCGTCCGCCGGGTCGTCGAAGCGCAGGTCTCCCTCGGCAAGGACGGTAATCGTCGCGATTCCGGAATGCGGGTGGATCGAGAACTGCATGCTCGGGTCATGCAAGTCCAAGTCGAAGAGGTCGAGGAACACAAACGGCTTGAGAATCTGTCCTAAATCTCCAGGGCTCATCAGCCGGTTGATCGAACCGTGATTCGTGCCTCGTGTCCGATAGATGATCCGGCGGGTGGCAGTCACAGCCGCTATCTCTTTTAAACTGACTTGGTTCATGATTTGTCTCCGGCAAGTCGCTTCGTTGAGAATCGAATAGGTCTTCAGAACTGTGTGTCGTTCATGGCATTCAAGAAGGCCATCGGATTCCAGTACTCTCGATAACCGACTATCAATCCGTCTCTGAAGGTTGCAAATGTGGCGTAACTCATCTCATACGGATTTCCGTTGCTGATGACCTTGCCAGACACACTCCAGTCTGCAATTGCCAAGCGGGGATCATGCGTGGCATATATCGTCATCGTGGGTGTACTCTGCAAATCGATGACGCTGGGATAATCCTTTTGGTATTCATAGATAGCCGCGCGGCCTATCATCCTTCTGGGTGTTTCATCAGGCGCAAAAGGAAACTCGACGACCACGTCTTCGGCGCAAAGTTCAGCCCACGCTCTGATGTCTTTGGCTAGAAAGGTTTCCAGGCTGCGTCTGAGCAGTTGAACTGCGATCGAGTTTTGGTCTGCCTCTTGCAACCGGGCGGATTGAATACCTCTGGTGATCGAGGCCCAGCTCTGGTTTGCGGTTGTATCCTTATTGCTCACTTCACCACTCGTTTAATCCTTGACTCGCCTCATGCCGAGCGATGTAGGGAATTCTGGTGAGCTGAGTTGGATCGTGCGTTGCGTGGCTTGCGCTCTCGATGCCGATCTTGCGATTCCCAGCTTGGGGTGGTTGCCTGCCTTGCGCTCTCGTGCCGATCCTGCGGTTCGTGCGAGCTCTTTCCTGCACGCGATTGCGCTGGTGGCAGCGGGAACTTCATCACGCTGCGCCTGGGGCCGTGATCAGGTGATCAGGAACGGCTCGCGAGAACCTGCTCGCAGCGCCGGATCAAGGGCAGTAACGCTCGCGCCGCCCGGCCTCGCGGTCCTTCTTTGCCTCGCGAGCACATTCGACCTTGCGGCTGATCTCAAGGCTGTCCTTGCTCATCTGAGTTGCGAGCGCCGCGCGTTCCATCGCCTCGCGCTGTTTGCCGTCGCGTCGGTTCTGCTGCGCCAGCATGCACTCGGTGTACGCCTGGCTCCCCGGGCTCGCGCCAAAGTCGGCGCAGGTTGAGCTGTCCTGGGAAAGATTGGCGTGCCTTCTTTGCTCCGGCGAGGTGCATGCGCTCAGGCCGACGCCGATCAATGCCGCCAGACCCAGCGTGAGCAAAGGCCGCTGCGCTATACCAAGTCGAAACTGTTTCATGACCGTTCTCCTGTCTGATGTCATCCACCGCACAAGGTGTGCGGGCGGGGCGATGGCATCGCCCCACGACTCAGTAAAGCAGGTCAAGATTCGTCATCGTGGGCTGTTCGGACCCGCTGCGCGGAAGCTCCACTTTTGCGATCGTGCCGCCGTTGGGCGCGCCCAGGATAGAAACGGACCCGCCATGGCGCTCAACCACCTGCTGCACAAGGTGCAGACCGAGGCCGCTTCCCGCAGATCGCGGTCGCAGGCGATGGAACGGCTCGAACACACGTTCCCGCTCGGCGAGTGGTATTCCGGGTCCGTCGTCTTCCACCTCGAACCCTGTTCCAAGGACACGAACGGTCACCTTGCGTCCACCATGTTCGATGGCGTTCTGCACCAGGTTCGTTGCGACTCGTTCTATCGCCTGCGCATCGCCGCAGATCGGCTGAGCGGCGTGCACGATCACCTCGATCGAGCGATCGGCGGCGATCAGGAGGGGCGCCATGTCTCCCGCCACCCGGCGTAGCAGCGCAGCCAGATCGACCTCCTTGTGAGGCGGTGTCGCATCGAGGCGCTGGAGATCGAGCAACTGCTCGGTCAAATTCGCAAGACGGTCGATGTCGCCGGCCAGCCTGCGCGTAGATGCCTCCTGCGCCGCATCCACCTTGACGCGCAAGATGGCGATTGGCGTGCGCAGTTCGTGCGCGGCCGACGCGATGAAGCGGCGCTGTCTCTCGTAGCCCTCATCGAGGCGAGTCAGCGCTTTGTTCATCGCTTGCACGAGGGGCCGAATCTCGGACGGCACGTGCGCCTCGCTCAGCCGCATGCCGCGGCTTGCTGCGCCAATCAGCTCAGCCTCATGCGCGATCCGGGTGACGCCGGACAAGGAGCACCTGACGATCCAAGGGATGGCAATCAGTGACACAAGCCCCATCAACAGAAAGAGGGGGATAGCAACCACGCTGGACGCCAGCAGAACGGTGAAGCCCACCTCCTTGACCTTGCCATGGCCCACGATCGTCAGGGGTCCGATCGGAGACTCCTCGCGGCGAATCACGACGCTCAACGCATAGGGCGGCGAGCGATCCCGCAGGTGTCCGTACGAGAGCTGGGAAAGAAGGTCCTTGAACGCGACGACTTGCGCCGGAACCCTACCGAAGCTGACGCGAAGGCCGGAGTCGTCCTCGGCTACGAACCACAAGGTCGGCGCCTCGTCGCGAAGCGCGTCGAGCTCCGGCGTCATGCGCACGACGAGACGGCCATCGCCGCTTCGAGCGATGGACTTGGCTATGACGGGGATGATCGTCTCGTCGGTGTACTGACCCCCACTGTCCACGCGCGTCGCCAGCGCGACCAGGGTCAAAAAGCTCAGAAACAGGATGACGAACTGCAGCAGCAGGGGCTGGATCGTCAGAGGCCACTTCAGCGAGCGCGGCGAACGCTTCACGATCGCGCCTGCAGCAGGTAGCCGACGCCCTTGACGGCGTGAATCTCGACTCCGGCGTCTGCCGCAGCAAGCTTGCGGCGCAAGCGCGAGATGTGGGAATCCAGCGTGTTCGACTGAATGGCGTCGTCGAAGCCGTACACGCCTTGTTCTAGCACCTCTCGCAGGACCGTGCGGCCACGGCGCTTCACCAGGGTGGCCAGCACGCGCAGCTCTCGGCGTGGCAGCGTGAGGACCACGTCTGCGACGCCGGCCTCATTGTTGTGAACATCGAACACGAGCGCGCCGACCCGAATCTCCTCGACGCCCAGCTCGGCCGGACGACGGCGAATGGCCCGAATTCGCGCAAACAGTTCTTCGAGTGCGAACGGCTTCACGAGATAGTCGTCCGCTCCGACATTGAGGCCGCACACGCGCGATTCGATCTCTCCGTGAGCGGTCAGCACGATGACGGGTAGGCCTGGAATCGCCGCACGGAAATCCGGCAAGAGCGAGAGCCCCTCACCATCCGGCAACGTCCGATCAAGCAGGATCAAGTCGTACGCCACCGAGCGAGCGACTTCGCGAACCATGGAAAGACGGTTGACATGAGCAACCACGTACTTCTCGCGCCCCAGCGCGTCGCGCACGGTCTCCGCGAACTCGATCTCGTCCTCAACCCGCAAAATTATCATGTCTGGGTCTCATGCTTGTACGAGCTCGATGCAGAGCGCTCCCCGATGCCAAGCCTACCGATTCCGCATTGCCGCATCGTGGTGCGATCAGTCGTGCCGCAAGCTAGCGCCGAAGCAGCTCAGGCGGCGATTCGATCGGGCTCGTGATGTCGGCGCTGTGGCAGCCAGGCCGCCGGCAGCCCCGCCGGGAGCGCCGTAGGTCGCAGCGGCGAGTCGGCGCCAAGCAAGCCCCGCTGCGCACCGATCACGGTCGCCTGGGTCCGGCTGCGCGCACCCAGCTTGTCTAGGATGGTCCTCGCATGGGCCTTGACGGTGCCGAGCGCAATGCCCAGCTCCGACGCAATCAGCTTGTTCGACATGCCGCTGGCAATGAACTTCAGGATCTCGCTTTCGCGCATCGTCAGCGGCGTTCGCGTCAAGCTCTTGGCCATGAGCGTGGCCGCGGCTTTGCAAAGGTACGGGGAGCCTCGGCCCACCGCGCGGACCGCGCACACCAACTCGTCAAAGCAGCAGCTGGCGAGCAGATAGCCGCCAATGCCGCACTGGAGCGCCGTGCGGACGTCGGCTTCGCTTTCGCGCCAGGTGATCACGACCACTGCCGGCCCCTCACGCGCGCCTGAAGCGCAATGCCGGCCGTGCTGCGCCCACGCAATGCCGGTCTCGTAATCGCAGATCACTACCTGCGCATCCGGGAACGAGAGGCCATCGGACGCTGCGACGACCTCAATCCCCGGCGCCGCCATCAACGCGGCATGAATGCCGGCGGCCAGCAGAGGATCCTTGTGGCGCGCGAATGCGAGAAGGGGTTGGAAAGAGGTAGACATGGGCTTCGCCAGAATCATCTGCTGTAAGCCAACTCAGAACGACCACGCCGCACGGAGGGCGAACTGCTTGCCTTGGGTGCGGTTGCGCGCGCCGAACTCTTTGTAGAAGTGCGCCGAGATCAGCGGTCCCTTCGAGCCTTCCTCCATGAACCCGATGGCAGGGCCCAGTGCGATCACCCGAGCGCGATTCCCGTCTTCGAACCGGTTGCCGTTCACCTTGTCGTCGCTGAGCTGCCGGTAGAGATATCCGCCCATACCAAGCGTCCAGGGGCCGATGTGCTGGCCTACGGCGAATTCGTGCTGGTACTCGATGCCGGATCGGTACTGCGTGTCCTTGTTCTTGCCGTGAACGTTGAGCTGGATGTTGGATGACAGCTCCAGACCTGACGGGCTGATCCAGGTGAACGCGATGACGGGGGAGACCGTCCAGTGGTTGGCGCCGGTATTAATGATACGGTCGGCCTTGTAGCGACCGGTGGGCAGCTGCAGCTCCAGGCGCCCATTCACGAATAGGTTCGACGACGGTGTCCACTGAATGCTCAGCGGCACAAGGGTCACATCGCCGATGGCGGAATCCTTGCCCCGCAGCGTGAGCGGCTCTACCGGCCTGGGAACCGTAAGTCGGTTCGACATGTCCAGATAGGGCACGATGAGCGAGAAGCCATAGGTGCCGCCCAGCAGCGAAATGTCGGTGGTCTTGACGATGGCCAGCGCGGCGCTGTTTACCTTGAGCTTGACGGCCGTGGGTGGGCGATCACCGTTCGTGTTGCGCAGCTCGCCAGCCTTATAGGACGACGTGCGAATCGCGACGGTCAAGTCCGCTGAAGCCGGTGGGACGATGCCTGCGCCATAGTTGTTCACGCCGAAAGGTGTGATGGGCGCACCGTTCTCCACGCCATGGGCGGTTGAAGCGGCACAGCTCAGCAGAACGGCCATCCATTGCATGACTTGCGCTAGGAAAGGGGAGCGTTTCATGGAAGCCCTCCGGGGGTTCAAGGTGTTGCAAGGGTGCTGGGCACGGGCTTGCTGATCCCGCGCTGTGTGGAACGCGAGAACTCGCGAATTCGTTTGTCGGACTCGACAGCCCGCCTCGCAGCAGCCACCAGGCGGTCAATCTGGTGTTCCGGAAGCGAGAGCCGCGTCGGGATCGAGTTCAACTCGCGTTCTTCCTCTTCGGCAAAGTTGGCGAAGCTGATCTGGGTGGCGATGAACGTCACCTCGTCGCAGCGCCAATCCACCTGTGCGGCGCGAAGTTCGTCCTGCTTTTCTTGCGGCAGCCCACAGCGGAACTCGACGATGTCGCGCTCCCAGTCGCGCATCAAGGACTGGAAGCCTGCGTAGCTCAAACGCATGGTGCTTTCGATCGCCGTATCGATAACACCCTCCGCGATGGCAAAGGCAGAGGGCCCGGCAACCTCCTGGCTCCAGTCCGAACTCGCTGCCTGACCCGCATCCACCACCACGAAAAGCAGCCGCTTCACGGTCAAGGCCTCGTTCATCGGGATCGGACCATAAGGCGTGTCGAGAAGGACTCTCGACTGAAGGATGGAAACCAGTCCGAGGTTGTCTGTGATGCCCCCATCGACCAGCTTCAAATAGCGCCCTGTATCCGGTCGCAGCGAATCTCGGTGGAAACGTGCAAGCGCCTTGCGCAGCCGGTACTGGTCATCACGCTCGTCGCCATGGGAGATGGCTCGGACGTTCTGAGGCTTCGATTCGCAGGACTCGGGGAATCGCTGCAGCACAACGGGTGCAAACACCAGCGGTACCGCCATCGAGGCGGCAACGGCTTCCGACACGGGGTAGCTCGCTAGGTCGCTGCACAGTGCGTCAAAGGCTCGCTGGTGGAACGGGAAGGCCAGCCGGTACTGCAAGTTCGTGGCGTTGATCCACACCTTGGGCTTTGCATCGCTGGACATGTCTGCGAACGTTGCGCCTTTGAAGACCTTGTTCTCAAGCCACGAGCCGAAGTCCGTGCGGTCGTTCAAGCCACCCGCCAACATCCGGCGAATGTTGTTGGGGTTGAGCAGGCTCAGGCGCAGGCCCGCCTCACCGTCACGAAGCAGGACTTCCGACCGGAAGGCGTTCATTCCTGCGGAGCCATGGACGCCCAGATAGGCCGCCGTGAGCGAGCCACCGGACACGCTGGAAACGAACCTCACCTCATCCAGCAGATTGCGGTTGGCCGAAGCCGGCTGGTCTCGCAGGCCTTCGAGAACGCCAAAGGCAAATGCCGCGGCACGCAGTCCACCGCCGGAGAAGCTCAAGGCGACGATGCTCTCGGTGGGCGCCTGGCTCTCCTGGACGGTTCTGGCGGATGCCGTCAACGGGATGTTCTTCGGCGTGTTGAGGGGCGCGCCAGCGCAGCCGACGAGCAGCATGGCCAAGGGCCAAAGGAGCTGATGGACGTACATGTCGCGGCCCTCGGCTTCAGAACATCGTGCCGCTCATGGCGGCCATGAACGCCATCGGGTTCCAGTACTCGCGGTACTTCACGATCAACCCATCCTTGAAGGTCACAAAGGTGGCGTAACTCATCTCGTAGGGGTTGCCGTTGCTGATCACGCGACCAGACACGCTCCACTCGGCAATGGCCAGATCAGGGTCGTCGGTGCCCCGGATGGTCATCGTGGGAGCGCTCTGCACGTCGATGACACTGGGGTAGTTCTTCAAGTACTCGTAGATGGCCGTACGTCCGATCAACTTCCTGGACCCGGGGTCGGGTGCGAACGGGAACTCGACGACGACGTTCTCGTCGCAGAGTTCCGCCCAACCCTTGATGTCTTTGGCCAGGAAGGTGTCGAGGCTGCGCTTCAGCAGTTGCGCGGCGGTGAGATGAGCGTTTTGCATGGTTTGGAGGTCCAGGTTGGCGTCGCAGAATGAAGGCGGACGTGCCTTGCGACGGGCCCTTTTGGGGATCGGCGCGTCCGGAGGGGTCGCTGCTACCGATCGCGTCTCAGATCATTCGGGTGGCCACGCGTTCGGCGAGCATCATGGTTGGGAAGGCCGTAGCGACGGAAGGCACGTCCGGCCAGATCGATGCATCCACAACGCGCAGCCCCTTGATCCCACGGACGCGTCCGTCGATGTCCACCACGGCATCGGGATCTCGCGGTCCACCCATGGGGACGGTGGAGGTTGGATGGTGATAAGTCAGCACGTTCGCCGCCAGCGTTGCGCTGACCGCTGCGCGATCAGCATGTGCTGCGCCTGGTGCCAGTTCGGCACCGACGATGTCGGCGAACGGACGCTGCCGCGCGATGTCGCGGATGATCTCGATGCCGTCGATCAGACGCTCACGATCCCCACGGTCCATCAGGAAACCAAGGTCGATGACGGGCGCAACGTTCGGATCACGGCTTGAAATGGTGAGTGAACCCACCGAGCGCGGCCTCACTAGGGCGGCGAACAGCAGGAACATCGCCTCGCCGGGGCCCTGGGCGCCCCCAGGCATCGGTGCGGTGCTGATGTTCAAATCACCCTCGTCGCCTGCGCCTTGACGAGACGATGTCCACAGCATGGCGCCGATGGGCGGATAGGGAAGCCCGACAGCTTCCTTGCGGATGGACCAAACGGTGGGAACCAGGGGATGGTCCTGCAATCGGCGACCGACTGGCAGGTCGGCCACCAGAGGAATGTCAAGGCGGCGCAGCAATTCGAACGGTCCGATGCCGGATCGCATCAAGATCGCCGGACTAACATAGGTACCTGCCGACAAGATGACTTCGCCCGCCAGGACGATCTCACCGCTCGCCAGTCGTACCCCCGTCGCTTGACCTTGCTCCAGCACGACGGCGTCGACCAAGGTCTCGTCGCGGATGCTCAGGTTGGGTCGTGCTCGCACCGCCTCTCCGAGGAGGGTCATGCCCATATTGAGTCGAACGCCCATGCGGGTGTTCATCACGTACGGGCCGACGCCCAGAGGCTGCTCGGTCGCAAAGCCCGCCGAGCGCTGGTGGCCGGCGGCCATCGCGGAGGCGACGAAGTCGCGATGCTGGTCGGAGAGCTCTTCATCGCCGAGCTGGTGGATCGGGAACGGGCCGTCACGACCTTCCCCACCGACGCCAGAGGTTCGCTCCAGGGAGCGATAGAACGCCTGCGAACCGCGCCAGTCGAGGTCGCTCAGGTCGTGCGCTTGGGTCCAGCGGGCGTGATCGGACTTCGGCAGCCGGATGGCCACAGCGCCGTTGATGGCCGAGGAGCCACCGAGCACCTTACCTCGGTTGAGCTGCAGCCTTCTTCCCAGCACGCCGGGCTCGCTCTGAAAACCCCAGTCGTGCTGCGGGTCGCCACCCACCAGATCCTGACGGCGGACCGGGTCCGGGTAGGCGTCGGGTACGTACGCCTTGCCCGCCTCGATCAGCAGGACCCGGCGGGCCGGGTCGGCACTCAGTCGGTTGGCCAGCACGGCACCCGCGGATCCGCCGCCAACGATGATGACGTCGAAGGGCTTTTGCTTGTCGCTCATGTGATTGCTCCAGAAGGTTCTCTTGCGCCTGGCGGTTACCAAGCCGTGCAGAGAATTCTTCCAAGCCAAGCACTGAGCTGCGTTGCAGGCTCTGCGGTGGCGGTGCAGAACTTGCGATTCGATCTGATGGCCGTTGACGCAGGCCTGGGCGAACGGAACGACCAGTGACGCAGCCGCGGCTCGCCGATGAGATGGACGATACGATTCAGTGCGCCGGCGAGCCGGCCTCAGCCAGCGTCAACACGAAACGCAACGCCTATGGCGCTTCCTGGGAGCTGCTGGACACTGGCTAAAGCCGCACCAAACGGCGGTACTCGGACGGGCTTCTGCGCTGGTACTTGATGAAGGTCCGTGCCAGCACTTGACCGGATGAATACCCCACCTCGAGGGCTATTTCGTTCATCGAAAGCTCTGTGAGCCGGAGCAGTTCGCAGGCCTTCTCCATCCTGAGTTGCGTCAGATAAACCCTCGGCGGCACGCCGACGCTCTGCTTGAACATGCGCGCGAAATGAAACGGCGACAGCTTCGCCTCGGCCGCCAGTTCGTCGAGGCTGATGTCTTCCGACAGCCGCACTCGCATCATCTCCACGCAGCGCCTCTGGGCCCAAGGTGCGAGGCCGCCGTTGACCGGCGCGAACGGCGTACCACTGAGACGGCACAGTTCGGCAAGGATCTCGCAGCCTGCAGCGCGTACCAGAAGACGTGAAGGCGCCCCCTCCTCATCAGCCAGAGCCCAGAGATTCCTGAACGCGGAACGGATCGCCGGCGAATGGAAGCCGCCCTGGTAGAGCCGCAGCCCCTCCACCGTCAGTCGGCCGTCGCTAGCTTCATCAAGCACCAGCTGCCAATTCGACCAAGGGAAGGCCAAGCTGCGAACGTGAGATCTGCGATCGACCGAAATCACATTCGCGACGTTTGGTGCCGCCAGAAAGAAGCCCCCCTCCTCGCTGGTTGCGTTGAAATATCCGCCTCCCGCGTCGCCGCGAACACGGTTGCCTGACTGCTGGCTCTGATGCAGCATGAGATCTGCCAGGGGAGGATGGGACACGTCGCCCGCCGGGCGCACCGCATCTAGCAAGTTGAGGATCTCGCCCGGAGCCTTTCTCGTCCGGATGTAACTCTCCTGCTCGCCTAGCCGGTACCACTGCGAGAGTGAGGGGTTGGTCGACACAGGTAATTCTCCGAATCTGGTAGCGCGAATGTTAAGCGTTTGGCCTTGGATGGACCCATGCAAGGGGATCGAAACCCTCAGGCGCCGAGAGGGTTTGATCGGCGTTGAACCTCACCCCGTAGCCGTACCTTGCGCGACCAGGAGCTACGCACGAGATGGCGCACCCAGGACTAGGCATAACGCCGAAGCCAGAAGTCAGTGCACCGGTAGGCTGCACTCAGCCAGGGTCGGCGGGGAGCGAGACGCCTTTGGCGGAAGCCGACTAAACCCGCACCAAACGGCGGTACTCGGACGGGCTTCTGCGCTGGTACTTGATGAAGGTCCGTGCCAGCACTTGACCGGATGAATACCCCACCTCGAGGGCTATTTCGTTCATCGAAAGCTCTGTGAGCCGGAGCAGTTCGCAGGCCTTCTCCATCCTGAGTTGCGTCAGATAAACCCTCGGCGGCACGCCAACGCTCTGCTTGAACATGCGCGCGAAATGAAACGGCGACAGCTTCGCCTCGGCCGCCAGTTCGTCGAGGCTGATGTCTTCCGACAGCCGCACTCGCATCATCTCCACGCAGCGCCTCTGGGCCCAAGGTGCGAGGCCGCCGTTGACCGGCGCAAACGGCGCGCCACTCAGACGGCATATCTCAGCAAGAATCTCGCAGCCTGCGGCTCGCACCAGAAGACGCGACGGCGCCCCCTCCTCATCCGCCAACACCCATAGATTTTTGAACGCAGAGCGGATGGTTGGCGAATGGAAGAAACCTTTGTAGAGCGACAGCCGCTCCACCGAGAGCTGTCCTTCGCTGGCTTCATCAAGCACCGTCTGCCAGTTCGACAGAGGGAAGGCCAAGCTTCGAAGCAGATGATTTCTCTCTACGTGGATCGAATGTGCGAAGTTCGGCGCACCCAGAAAGAAGGCACCCTGCTCGCTGATCACGTTGAAGTGCCCGCCTCCCGAGTTGCCGCTAACGCGGCTGCCGCCAAGCTGATCCTGGAATAGGATGAGATCTGAAAGGGGCGGTAGCGGCGTATCACCAGCCGGGCGAGCCACCTCGAGCATGCCAACGATCTGGCCCGGAGATTTCGTTGCCCGGACATACGATGCCTGCTCACCTTGGCGGAACCACTGCGACAGAGAGACGTTGGCGGGCATGGCTGCTATTCCAAATCTGTTGCGTCAAATTATAGTCAGTTGGACGTGAACGGCTGAAGCGCTCCGGCTTTCACCAAGCCTCCATGGCTTGAGAACATGTAGCCGATGGGAGAGCGTCACCAACCGAGTCGCCGCAGCTCGTCAAGCGGGCGTGCGCGCGTGGTCTGCGAGACTGTGGCCCAGCACAGCTCGCAGGGGGCGGCCACGCAACGTGTTTGACTTAGACGCTCCGAAAGCTGGAACGGAATGGAATGGTTTTTTTCGTGCGGTCGGTACAGGAAAGGTCTTGAGCGTCGGGTAGTGTCAGGTCGCAGGTAACTCAATCGCTCGCAGAAGGCGCTCGAGGTTTCGCTCGCCTTCTCTCGTTTGCGCACCGGCATGCAACCCGCCTCTGATTAGCTGCTCCGCTGCGGGACGTGCGAACAACGATGCCCACGCTGCATGCTCTCGCGCGAATCCTTCTCGCAGGCTTGGTGCAGCGACAGCAGTCTTGGCTGCTTCGATAACACCTGGCGGCAACTCGGCGATGTTTTTCGCGATCCGGGCCACGAAAGCGTCGAGTTCGTCGTCTCGAACGGCTCTGTTGATCCATCCGTAAAGTTCCGCGGTCTTGCCGTCAATCAGATCAGCGCCGAGAATGACTTCTAATGCGCGCCCACGGCTCATGCGGTGTGCCAAGTACTGTGTCGCTCCCCCCCAGGCGTGATGCCCATCAGCGCCTCGCACTGTGCGAGGCCAGCACGTGTGTCGGAAGCGAAAGCCATGTCGGCAGCCGCGACGAACTCAGCACCGCCCCCGCGAACCAAGCCGGCGAGCTTGACGATCGTCACCTGTGGCTGCGCCCGCAGCAACTCGGCAAAAGCTTGGAATGGGTTCAGGCCTTCCGGAGAGTCTTTTGCAAGTTCATCGAAAGCGTTCGGCTCGTCAATCAGCGTCATGTCCACGTGCGCGATGAAGAAGTCTGGGTCGGCGCTCTCAAACACGATGACCCGCACCTGAGCATCGTCCCTGGTGTTCAACAAGACGGCCCGAAGCTCGGTCATGAGCGGCACGTCGAGGACGTTTACAGGTGCGTTGTTGATCGTGACGGTTAACACACCCCCTTGGAGGGCGATGCTGAGTCTGGAGTAGCTTTGAGTGGACACTGGACTGGACACGGGAGTGGCCGCCTGGGGGGGGGGCGCGCGATAGTTACGGTGATATGGATTAGGTATTAAATGCATACTTAGCGTCAATTACGCACCCAAAGCATCCTAAGTATGCCCAGGCATACCGTCACCTATGAAGCTATCTCCTTTCGCTGACTCCGATCCCGTCTACCGGGCTGACTGTCCCAGCCGCGTCATCCTCGACCAGATAGCCGACAAGTGGTCAATGATGGTTCTGGCGGTCCTCGCGGAACCCCGTCGATTCAACGCAATCAAGCGTCGCCTGAACGGGGTCACCCAACGTGTTTTGACTCAGACGCTCCGAAAGCTGGAACGGAATGGAATGGTTTCTCGTACGGTCGGTACAGGAAGAGTCTTGAGCGTCGAATACTCGCGACCCCCCCTTGGCCATTCGCTGCAGGAGCCGTTCTCAGTCCTTTTTGACTGGACCATCGCCAACATGCCAACGATCCTGGAGCATCAACGCCGGTATGACGAGCAATAGTGTGGATCGACACTCACAACGGTGGCAGAGGCCACCGAGCAACATGGACACCAGCTTAGGAAGCCGCACTAGCGCTCACAGCGCAACGAAGACAGTACTTGTTCTTTGCCTTTGGGACTACTCGAGCCTCGTCGGCGGTGGCGAGATGGCGACATCGGCTACCACCCCTGCCACCAGCGCCCGCCGAGCCGACTCGCACTGGAGGACGCCGTGCTCAGCGAGCGCATCCGCGCGCTGCTTAGCGAGCCAGATGCGACCTCTGGCGCGACTCGCCGATGCAACGCACTGCACAAAGCCGGCAGCCCATCGGCAAGCCGCGCGAGGCGTGGCTGCCGGGCTGCAAAGGAAAGCCGGCGTCGCACGTTCGCCATAACAACGCGACGGAGAAGCGTCAGCGCCCGGCACCCGACCTGGCGCATTGCCACTTCGAGACCTACGGCTCTAACTCACTGAGGGCGGCCGACATGACGTACATCCCATCTAGGCCGGCTGTTGGCGCCGACTTCGAACTGAGCCGGCGTGCCGACACGCAACTGAGCCAGGTAACTCGCTTTCCGGCGCATTTGACATTGGGTCCGGAAGGCAGGGAATGCGGCTCATCGAATCGTCGGCACGAACACCGTGTGTGGCTCACTCCGGCGACGGCGCTAACATACCAGCCTCAATCAACCTGGGCGTCACGGGCGGGCTGCTGGCGGGCGGAATCCTGTATTCGCTCTGGGAGAGCCGGCGGTCCGCTGAGCAGATGCCTGTCAACAGAGTTGCTGCGGCGGACAGTCTCACGCTCGGGGCCGTGCCCGCACATGCAGGCGCGCTCGCAGGTCGTCGAGCAACGTGCGCGCCGGTAACGACAGCACACGATCCTGCCGCCAAACCAAGTGCCATTGCCGCCTTAGAGGGAAGCCGGCCACCGGCAGGACCGCCAGGCCGTCACGAGCGGGGTCCTGTGACAGCGTGTGGCGTGACAGCACGGCCAGGCCGAGGCCCGCGCGCACGGCATGCTTGATCGCTTCGTTGCTACCCAGGGCCATGCGCGGCAGCCAATAAACGCCTCGGGCAGCGAAGGCTTGCTCGGCAGCGGCACGTGTGCCCGATCCAGCTTCGCGAACCAGCAAGGGCTCGCCAGTCAGATCGCTGAGCCTCAGCCGGCGCCGGTGCGTCAGGGCATGCTCCGTCGGCGCAATGATCACGAGCGGATTCTCGAGAAAAGGCCAGCGGGCCAGCGGAAGGTGCTGTGGCGGAAACATCATCGCAGCCAGTTCGTCATCGCCCCGCTCAAGCCGGGCGACAACGGCATCGCGGTTCTCAACTGCAAGCTCGATCTGGATGCCTGGGTACTGACGTGCAAACGGCCCTAGCAGGTCGGGTAGAAAGTACTCAGTCGTCGTGACGGCGGCAATGCGCAGACTTCCGCGCCTAAGTCCTTGCAGGGCGGCGGCGTCATCCTCGAAGCCTCGCCACGCCGCACCCATCTCGCGCACCGCTAGTGCCAGGCGCTCGCCCACGGCAGTCGGCACCAAGCGGCGCCCCTGGGGCTCGAAGAGAGCAAGACCGAGCGAAGCTGCCAGCTCCTTCAATTGTGTAGACACCGTGGGTTGCGCGAGATGCAATGCACGTGCCGCATGACCAACACCTCCCAGCCGTACCACGGCTTCGAAACTGCGCAGCTGCACAAGAGTGGCCCGAGATGCACGCTCTAAGCCTGTCGGCTGAACTTGACCAATCATCGAAATTTCCGATCTATTGAATTGAAACATATTAATTGTTTCAATCTATTTTGCAGATGAAGATCTCGCTTCATCATGCATAACTTCCTCGACCCCGCGATCCTGTTTTTCGTTTTCGGCATCATTGCCGGCACTTTGCGCTCAAACCTGGAGATACCTGCTCCGATCGCGCGCTTCCTATCGCTATACCTTCTGATGGCACTGGGCCTGAAAGGTGGGTTCGCTCTGGAAAAGTCGGGCCTGACGCCCGAAGTGGCAACAAGCCTAGGTTGCGGACTCGTGCTGGCCATCGTGGTCCCGATGATCGGCTATGGACTCCTGACCGGACGTCTGTCGCGCTTCGACGCAGCAGCAATCGCTGCCACCTATGGCTCGGTCAGTGCGGTCACCTTCATCACTGCCGTACAGTACCTTGAGTCACAAGGCATTGATCATGGCGGCCATATGGCGGCCGCCATGGCCTTGATGGAGTCGCCTGCGATCGTGATGGCCGTCGTGCTGGCAAACATGGCACGGCGGCGCGAGGAGACAGTGGCAACAGGTGCGCCTCACGGCATCGGCAAGATTCTGCACGAATCGTTCACTGACGGAACACAGCTGCTGCTCTTGGGTGCGATGGTGATTGGCCTTGCTACAGGAGAGTCGGGCCAGCAAGCGATGCAACCATTCTCGGGAGACCTCTTCAAGGGAATGCTCGCGTTCTTCTTGCTCGATATGGGGCTGTTGACGGCCCGCAACTTCGGCGCGCTCAAAGGTCAGTCTGCGTGGCTGCTGGCTTACGCGATCTGCGGGCCGTTGTTTCATGCGGCACTTGCACTCGGCCTGGGCAGCATTGCCGGCTTGTCTGTGGGCAATACAACACTGTTGATGGTGCTGGCGGCAAGCGCTTCGTACATCGCCGTGCCGGCCGTCCTGCGCGAGGCAATTCCGGAGGCAAGCCCGTCGGTGTATTTTGGCATGTCGCTCGGTCTGACCTTCCCTTTCAACATCCTGGTCGGCATTCCACTTTATGCGGCGGCGGCCCAGCATCTAGCCTGAGTGAACAAAATGACTGTTCTGAAAATGGCAATGAGTTTGGCATCGGGACCGCATACAAAGTGTCCTGTAGGCGGCACTTCTGCCGCGCTTGCACCTCGTGAACTGAGGCGGGTCCGGTCTGGTGCTGATATTGGTGGTCGGCGATGCGCACACCACCACCCGGATTTGATTCCCGACTGGACTTTGGCGATGGCATCAGTTTCATCAAATCGTCACGCATCGAAAGCGACGCTATGCAGATTCGTACGCGATGCCTAACAGCCCCACGCGTGCGCCGGCCTTGGTCGAACTGGGAAAATACGGGTTTACCCTTTCATCAGCTCATCCATGAACTCCGCACTCCCGTCGGTGACCACATTGCTCGCCGCTGAGCTGGACCGGCTGATCGCGTCTCAGAGCTTCGACATCCACTTTCAACCCATCGTCGATGTACAGCGTGCACAGATTCTCGGCTACGAAGCCCTGACCCGCGCCCCGGCCAATTCGGCCCTGCATTCGCCGCTGGTGCTTTTCGAGGTGGCGGCCAGTCTCGGGCGACTGATCGAGCTGGAGCGACTGATTGTGCGCCGCATCATGCGACGCTTCGTCGAGCTGCACCTGCCTGGACAGATTTTTCTCAACGTCACCGCCGACACCCTGATGGCAGCCGAACATCGTGGGGCACTGATCTCCGAGGAATTCCGGTCTTATGAGCTGGAGGCCTCTCGCGTCGTGGTCGAACTGACCGAGACCCGGCCAATTCTTGACTTGGTGGCGCTCGGAAACTCTGTTGAAACTCTCCGCAGCCTGGGCTTCAGGATTGCTCTTGACGACCTGGGCGAAGGCTTTTCCAGCCTGAAGCGATGGGTCGACCTGCGGCCCGACTTCGTGAAGATCGATCGGCACTTCGTCGATGGCGTGGCGACCGATCCACTCAAGCAGCAATTCGTCCGCTCCATTCTAGAAATGGCGGCTACCAGCAGCGCAGCCGTGATCGCCGAAGGTCTTGAACAAGAAGGTGACCTCCAGGTGCTCCGCAGCCTGGGCATTGATCTGTGCCAGGGCTATCTGTTTGCCCGCCCATCGCTTGCGCCTCGCACCAGCTTGCGCGCTGATCTGGATGCCTTGCTGACCGTCGCAGTCGGTAGCAATGCACCTCAGGGCCGTGAGGCCGAGGCGGCCCTGACTTCCGCCGCACAACTGGCCCGCAAAGGCCCAACCGTTGATCGGTCTGTCAACTGCGCCACCGTCATAGATATGTTTCGCCGCGACGAGCATCTTTACTCCCTACCTGTACTGGACACCGATGAGCGTCCGCTGGGCATCCTTCGCTCGATGAGCGTGCTCAAACGCGGTGCGGAACGCTTCTTCATGGAGATTTTCGGACGCAAGAGCTGCGTCGAACTGATGGACGTCAACCCCCTGGTCTTCGATGCCAGCGCCAATCTCCGCTGCATGAGCGAAGCCGTTGCCAATATCGACGATCGCTACATGGTTGATGGCTTCGTGATTACAGAACACGGTCGTTACCTGGGCGTTGGCCGAACCTCCGACCTGCTGAAAGTAGTGTCGGATCGCCAACTGCGCATCGCCACGAACGCAAATCCACTCACTCTGCTGCCGGGTAACGCTGCCATTGATCGCAAGCTCGACCGGCTGCTCAACCGCGCTGAAGACTTTGTGATGGCCTACTGGGATATCAACCACTTCAAACCCTTCAATGACACCTACGGCTACCGTGCGGGTGATGACCTGATCAAGTTCGTTGCCGAGTTGCTCACCGATGTGGCCGCCATCGACGGCAATTTTGTCGGCCACATTGGCGGCGATGATTTCGTGATGCTGCTGACGCAGCCAGCCTGGCAGGATCGACTGCAGGAGGTCTGCCGCCGCTTCGACACGGAAATCGCTCAGCTTCTGCGGCCCGAGCATCTGCAAGACCGTGGCTATGCAGGCAAGGACCGCCAGGGTCATCCGGTATTCCATCTTCTGCCAACACTGAGTGCTGGCGTGTTGCGCATCGAGCCGGGCCAGTTCGCCTCGGCCCGTCAGGTCTCGCTGGCGATGACCGACCCTCGGCAGCAGGCCAAGCTGCTGTGCAAGGCCAGCGGCTACTTCGTGGAACGCCGCAAATCGACCGCCTTGGCGCCTTCACAATAGCCTGGACCTGATCGGTTGATCCAGGGGCGGCAGCAGACTCACTGCGCACCGGTCGGTTCAGCAGCGGGCCGTTGGGACCACTCTCGAAGCTGGTGGTGAGAATGGTCGGCAAACCAAAGTACTTGGCGAGGTCGGCCAGCGCCAGCACATTGTTCTTGAACTTGTCGGGATCAATGTCGCGGACCAGGGACAGCAGGCCGGTCTGGTGATCGACCAGCAGCACGGCCGCATTGTTCTTGTCCAGACGGACATAGGGTTTGTTCATCAATATCTCCTTGCGCCGCGCAGGGCGGCAGTGATTGGGCCGGCTACCGGCCAGCCAACGGTTTAGGGTGTTATTGCGCGCGGTCAGCCGGCCATGCGGCCGAAATGGCCGCCGTTGAAGTCTCTGATCGCCTGTTCTATCTCGGCCGCGCTGTTCATCACAAAGGGGCCGTGGCCGACGATGGGCTCGTCAATCGGCTCGCCACTGAGCAGCAGCACCGTGGCTTCACTATTGGCCTCCAAGCTCAACTCGCTGCCAGCACGGTCCAGCAGCACCATCTGCGAGTCGCGGACAAGTTGGCTGCCGTTGACCAGCACCGTGCCGCGCAGCACGACCACGGCGACGCTATGACCCTTGGGCAGATCGAGACGCAGCGCGCTGTCACGCTGCAGGCGCAGGTCCCAGACATTGATCGGCGTGAAGGTCTTCGCCGGCCCCCGAATGTCCTGATACTCGCCAGCGATCACGCGCACGCTTCCGGCCTCGTCCGGCAGTTGCACGACCGGGATGCTGGCGGCCTGGATGCCCTGGTAGCCCGGTGCCGCCATCTTGTGCTGCGCGGGTAGATTGACCCAGAGCTGCACCATCTCCAGCCGGCCTCCGCTGCGTGCGAAGGCCGGTGAATGAAACTCCTCATGCAGGATGCCCGCGCCGGCTGTCATCCACTGCACATCGCCGGGGCCGACTACGCCGCCCTGGCCAGTGGAGTCGCGGTGCGCGACCTCTCCGCTGTAGACGATGGTCACCGTCTCGAAGCCGCGATGCGGATGTGTGCCGACGCCGCGCGGCCGGCTCGTCGGTGGGAAGTCGACGGGACCTGCATGGTCGAGCAGCAGAAAGGGACTCAGGTGCGCACCGAGGCTGTCGTAGCTGAACAGCGAGCGCACCGGAAAACCGTCGCCAACCCAGTGCGCTTGCTTGTTGCCGTAGACACCGAGAACCTTCTTCATGACCTGCTCCTGAGAATCGCTGCGGGATCGTGCAGCGCTGGTCACAACGATATTGATGAAACAGTGATGCCGCTAGACTGCAGAATCAATCCTCAGTGTTCCAAATTCAGAACGACGCCCCACACGATGCAAGACCTGAACGATCTGTACTTCTTCGCCCGCGTGGTGGAACACGGCGGCTTTGCAGCAGCCAGCCGGGCGCTCGGCGTGCCCAAGTCCAAGCTCAGCCGGCGCATCGCCCAACTTGAGGAGCGACTGGGCACGCGACTGATCCAGCGCTCGACGCGACGCTTCGCGGTTACCGAAATCGGTCAGGAGTACCAGCGCCACTGCCAGGCCCTGCTGGTGCAAGCGGAAGCCGCGCAGGAGGTCATAGCCCGCACGCTCAGCGGCCCCCATGGCTTGGTACGCCTGAGCTGCCCGATTGCACTGCTCGACTACCAGGTCGCCGAGATGCTGGCCCGCTATCTGAAGCGCTGCCCCGGCGTCCAGCTTCAGCTGGAAAGCACGAACCGTCGCGTGGATGTGATCGCCGAAGGCATGGATCTCGCTATCCGCGTGCGCTTCCCGCCTCTGGAGGATTCCGATCTGGTCATGAAGGTCCTGGGCGAAAGCACGCAGCGCCTGGTCGCCAGCCCCGAGCTGCTGCTGGGCTTGGCGTGTCCGCTGACACCGGCACACCTGCCTACCCTGCCCAGCATCGACGAAGGTCCGCCGCACCGCCAGCACGCCTGGCAGCTGGAGGCCGCCGACGGCGCCAGCGCTACGATCCCCCACCAGCCTCGGGTGGTAACCGATGATCGTCTGGCACTGCGCATTGCCGCACTGCATGGCATCGGTGTCGCGCAGCTACCAACAATGATGGTGGCGCAGGACCTGCTCGCCGGCCGTCTGGTCGACGTCCTGCCCGGATGGCGGCCCCGCCCCGCCATCGTGCATGTGGTGTTCCCGTCCAGGCGCGGACTGCTACCGGCCGTGCGCCAGTTGATCGACTTCCTGGCCGAGCAGTTCACGGATCTGGCGGAGATCGAGGCAGAGTCAACCAGTCCAACCAGGGTATCGGCGTCGTGAATTCGTGGGCCGGTCGCCATTGACAAGGAACGGAAAGACGTAGCGTCCATGAACCGTCAGCGGCCATATGGCCGTGACGGTCTGTCACGAACAATCTTCCGGGCGTCGCCAGCCGTCTGGTTGAAGGCAGGGCGCAGCGCCGAGCCCGCCGCCGGGAGCAATGCTCGGCGACATGCAGGGACGTAACCGCTCAAGGGACTTGCTGCACGAATCGCTGTACCGGTCCGGAAGTTCTGCGGAGATCGATTTGGGCATCTGCCAGAACGCGTCTCAGGTACCGAGCGTCATCGGCCGGATGGCGCTGGGTTCAATGCCAAAAACTCGCTTGTGCGTGCGAGTGAGGTGCGCGGAGTCTGCGAAACCGGCCCCATGCGCCGCTTCAGTCCACGACGCCCCCGCCATCACCGTCTCGATCGCCAAGTTGATGCGAAGCCATAGCAGGTAGGCACGAAACGAGCTGCCTGTGTGCGCGACAAAAAGATGGCGGAAGCGACTTTCGGATAGTGAAACTGCGGCGGCAACATCGCCGAGCGCAATGGGGTGCCGGACGTTCGCCCGGATGTACTCCAGCGCGTGCGCCAGGCGAGGATCCAGCGCAGTGTCTGGTTCTGTCGTCGCGCCGCAGAGCTGCGCCACAACCGTCATCGCAACCTCAATCATCGATTCGCGCTGAGGTGCCGAGCCAAACCGCGTGAAGAGCGCCCGCGCCACTGCGCGGCAGTCCGCCAGAGGCAGCTGTGCCACCTCATTGGCTCCGAATCGTTCGGTCAGTTCACGACCCGCCCGGCTTTCCGGTTCGACGAAAAGATGCGCCATCTGGATCGCATCCACCTCGAATTGGTGGGGGCAGTGACTCGGCACGATGGCTCCGTGGAAGGTTGTCCATGCGCCGGACTCCAAGGTCCTGAAGCGGAACGTACCTTCTGGCGCCACGGTGAGCTGGTGCGCGTGATGTGAATGCCATTGCGTGCGGCCCTGCCCCCGACCAATCCAAAGGCTGCCGCCTTGCCAGAAATACACGCGACCCGTCGAGGCGTTGGCTCTCGTGATTCGCACGGCAACATCGTTCGCCTTAAGCGAATTCCGGTGCAAGCCCGTCACCGCACGATTCCCCGCAGGTCAGCCGTTTCGTTCAAGTCCGTGCAGACGGAACCCACAAGAATCACCCCCATCGCAACGGCCTTCACTGGAGCAGCAAGATGACCTTCTCGCTTCGTTTCTCGCGGCGCATCCGCCCCTTCGTTCAGTATGAACTCGAAGCCGCCACGCGGCGTGAGTCTCGGGGCGAGTTCGAGCCTTCCTTTAGTCATCTCGAGCGCGCACACATACTCGCTCAAGCGTCCACGGTCGAGCATGTGCGCGTCCACTGGGCCATGTTTCGGTGGTCGCTGCGGCATGGGTTGGTCGGCGAGTCCATCGGCCAGGCATGGCGCATCGCGGGCGCCGCTCTGAAGACCTGGCTTTGGGTGCCCGTCGGCAACACCGGCGGCTCCAAGGTCAGCGGCATCCGAACTATGCCAGTGCCACCCGACCTGCAGCGCTGTATCGACGAGGCTCGCCACTGACGCACGCCGCCCACGACATCGCTGCCACCGGCTGCGGCCCTGGCGGCGGCAATCGAGGGCGGCCCCTTCTCCAACCTCGCAAAACGGATCGACAACCATGTCTCATCTCACTTCGCTAACCACTGCAGCCGCCCTTGCCGGCACGCTGATCCTCGCCGCTTGCGGCACGCCACCCACTGACCTCGACCTGAGCCTGCAGCAGACCAGCCGGCAGGGAAAGTTCATGGTAGGCATGGTTCCTCCGGCCAATGGCCCTGCCATCAACCAAATGCACGTCTGGCAGGTCCGCATCAGTACGGCCGGCGGGTTGCCCATCTCCAATGCCCGCGTCGGGTTCGATGGCGGAATGCCCCAGCACGGCCACGGCTTCCCAACCAAGCCGCGCGTCACGCGGGAAGCCTCGCAAGGAGTCTATGTGATCGAAGGCGTGAAGTTCAGCATGACCGGCTGGTGGGACATGCGGCTGGACATCCAGTCCGGTGATGACGCCGATACCGCCATCTTCAACGTCATCGTCGACAACGACGGCATCCGCCGCTGAAGGAGGGGCCATGAGACAGAGTTCCGCAGCGCTGACACCCGCCGGGCTGGCACTGGCGATTTCGATTTTCGCTGGGGTCACGACGACCACGGCTGGCCTCGCCCCGGACGCCGCGCTGGCGGCCTCTCAAGGCGAGCGCTGGTCGGATGCCGAGAAGGCAACTCTCGGGTCGATGATGCTCTCTCGCTTGCCAGCGCCGCCGACGGATCCGTCGAACGCCGTCGAAGGCCGTCCGGAAGCGGTGGCGCTTGGCGAGCGTCTGTTCTCGGATACGCGGCTGTCGAAGAACGGCCTTGTTGCATGCGCGAGCTGCCATGATCCGGCTCGTGGTTTTCAGGACGGGCGGCCAGTCGGCCAGGGCGTCAGCACAGGCCTGCGGCGCACCATGCCAATAGCAGGCGCTGCCTACAGCCCTTGGCTCTTCTGGGACGGGCGCAAGGACAGCCTCTGGTCTCAGGCACTCGGCCCGCTCGAAGACGCGGCTGAGCACGGAGACAACCGCACCCGGCTGGTGTGGCAACTGCGGGCGAACTACCGAACCGAGTACGAACAGCTGTTCGGCCCCTTCCCGTCGTTGCAGGGGGTGCCCAACGATGCTGGCCCGTTCGGCACCCCGCTGGAGCGTGAGGCTTGGGCTCGGCTTTCCAGCGACCAGCGCGACGCCGTCAACCGTGCGTTCGCAAATCTCGGCAAGGCGATTGCGGCCTACGAGCGGACGGTGTCCCCCGCCGCATCGCGTTTCGACCACTACGTCACCGCCCTGTTGGCCGGGGACACCCCGAGGCAGCAATCACTGACGCGACAGGAGGTGAACGGCTTGCGCCTGTTCATAGGCAAGGGGCAGTGCGCCACCTGCCACAACGGTCCGCTGCTTACAGATCAGCACTTTCACAACACCGGTGTGCCACAGCGCGAGCCTCCACGCCCCGACCGCGGCCGCAGTGAGGCGCTCGCCAAGGTGCTGCAAGACGAGTTCAACTGCCTGGGCAAGTACAGTGACGCCGCTGCTGACGCCTGCCAGGAGATCCGCTTCATCGCGACCGACGATCCCGGCATGGAGGGTGCATTCAAGACGCCGAGTCTGCGCGGCGTCGCCGAGCGTGCGCCCTTTATGCACGCGGGGCAGATCGCATCCCTCGAGGAGGTGGTGCTGCACTATGGGCGCTCGCCGCGTGCAACCGTTGGACACTCCGAACTGGCACCACGGAGCGGCGCACACAGCCTGCGCCGCCCGATCAGGTTATCCGACCCCGAGGCCCGGGACATCGTCGCATTTCTCAGGACTCTGAGCGCCAGCCCGGTGCAGGTGCAAGCACCTGCGGTCTTGCAGAGGACCTCAACACGACCTTGACGCAGGAGCGGACCTGAGACCAGGGCCATGGTCGTCAGGAACCAGTGGTCTCGGACAAACCTAAAGGATCCGGTCACCGGTCCTTCGCGCCTTCAGCGATGCCTTCTCGCACCTCCCCGAACCCTTGGTCGACCCAACTGCGTGAACGGATTCGCTAGCGCCGTCAGTGCGAGCAGGGACACATATTGGATCAGTGGCGACAGCATTGGTGCCGCAACTGCATTTAATCCCGGAATTCTTATCTTCATCTTTAGGTCCTTGCAGGAGCATCACGAGGCGGTCTATTTGGTGGCCAGAGCAATTGGTAGGCGATAGATCTCAAATCGTCGGGTCCGTGGTGGCTGGCACAGTGCCACGACCGTACTACGGCCATTTGCCGTGGCTGCACTCCACACGCGTCGATGCCGTTGCTGGTGGCCGCGCTAAGGGTTAAGCACTCTGCCTCATATGGCCGCTCAGTAATGGGTAAACGCCACTGCGCTTTAACGCCTTCGCATCATCGAGAACGCAGCAGGAACAACGAACAGCGACAGCAGCGGCGCCGTCACCATGCCGCCGAGCATTGGCGCGGCAATGCGACTCATGACTTCCGAGCCTGTACCACTGCCCCAGACGATAGGCACCAAGCCCGCCAGGATCACCGCCACGGTCATCGCCTTCGGCCGTACGCGCAGCACCGCGCCCTCGCGGATGGCGTCCAGCAGTTGCGCCGCCGTCGGCATAGCGCCGTCCGGACAGCGCTCGGCCAAGGCATGCTTGAGGTAGATCAGCATCACGACGCCGAACTCGGCCGCGACGCCGGCCAGGGCGATGAAGCCCACGCCGGTGGCGATCGAGAGGTTGTAGCCCAGCAGGTACAGGAACCAGATGCCGCCGGTCAGCGCGAACGGCAGCGTGGCCATGATCAGCAAGGCCTCATCGAGCCTGGAGAAGGTCAGGTACAGCAGCACGAAGATGATCAGCAAGGTGGCCGGCACCACCAGCTTCAGCCGGGCATTGGCGCGCTCCAGGTACTCAAACTGGCCCGAGTAGGCGATGCTCACGCCGGGTTCCAGCTTGATCTGACCGGTCACAGCGGCGCGCAGATCCTGGGCCACCGAAGCCAGGTCCCGCCCTCGCACGTCCACATAGACCCAGCCCGAGGGGCGCGCGTTCTCGCTCTTGAGCATGGGCGGCCCATCGGTGATCGCAATGCTCGCCACCGTGCCCAGCGTGATCTGCTGGCCTATCGGTGTGGCGATCGGCAGTTGCACCAGTTTCTCGGGCGAATCCCGCCACTCGCGTGGATAGCGCAGGCTGATCGGGAACCGGGCCAGACCCTCCACCGTCTCCGATACATTCTCGCCACCAATAGCGCCGGAAACGATGGCCTGGATGTCGGACACATTGAGGCCATACCGACCTGCGGCCAGTCGATCAATCTTGACGTCGATATAGCGACCGCCCGTCAATCGCTCGGCCAACGCAGAGCTGACGCCCGGAACGCCCTTGGCGACCTGCTCAACCTGCGCAGCGATCCGGTCGATCACCTGCAGATCGCTGCCGCTCACCTTCACGCCGATGGGACTCTTGATGCCGGTGGCCAGCATGTCGATGCGGTTGCGGATCGGTGGGATCCAGATGTTGGACAGCCCCGGGATCTTGACCGCGCTATCCAGCTCCTCGATCAGACGCTCCGGTGTCATGCCGGGCCGCCATTGCTCGCGTGGCTTGAGCTTGACCGTGGTCTCGAACATCTCCAGCGGCGCCGGGTCGGTCGCCGTCTCGGCGCGGCCGGCCTTGCCAAAGACGCGCTCCACCTCGGGCACGGTCTTGATCATCCGGTTGCTGATCTGCAGCAACTCGGTCGCCCGCTGCGCCGACAGGCCCGGCAAGGCCGAAGGCATATAGAGCAGATCGCCCTCGTCAAGCTGCGGCAGGAACTCGCCGCCCAGCCGGGCCAGCGGCCACAGCGTCGTGGCCAGGGTTGCCAGCGCAATCAGCATCGTGGCCTTGGGCCAGCGCAGCACCCATTCAAGGCAAGGCCGGTAGACCGCGATCAGCGCCCGTGTGATCGGGTTCTTCCGCTCGTCGGGAATGCGGCCGCGGATCCAGTAGCCCATCAGCACCGGAATCAAGGTAACTGACAGGCCGGCGGCCGCCGCCATGGCATAGGTCTTCGTGAAGGCTAACGGGCCGAACAGCCGCCCTTCCTGAGCCTCCAACGTGAAGACCGGCACGAAGGACAAGGTGATGATCAGCAGCGAGAAGAACAGCGCCGGCCCGACTTCCTCGGCCGCTTGCGTGATGACATCCCAGCGCTCCTTGCCCTGCAGGGCCTGACCAGGATGGGCGTGCTGCCAGGCCTCCAGCTTCTTGTGCGCGTTCTCGATCATCACCACGGCCGCATCCACCATCGCGCCGACCGCGATTGCAATGCCGCCCAGCGACATGATGTTGGCATTGATACCCTGATAGCGCATCACCACAAAAGCGGTCATCACGCCCAGCGGCAGCGCAATGATGGCCACCAGGGCGGAGCGAAGATGCCACAGGAAGATCGTGCAGACGACAGCCACGACCAAAAACTCCTCGATCAGCTTACTCGTCAGATTGTGGATCGCGCGCTCGATCAGGGCGCTGCGGTCATAGGTCGTGACGATCTCGACGCCCTTGGGCAGGCTGCTCTGCAGCTCGGCCAGCTTGGCCTTCACGGCGGCGATCGTTTCCTGGGCGTTCTTGCCCGAGCGCAGCACCACCACGCCGCCGGCCACCTCGCCCTCGCCATCGAGCTCGGCGATACCCCGGCGCATCTCGGGCCCCACCTGCACGGTCGCGATATCGCCCAGGCGAACCGGAACATTGCCGCGCGCGACCAGGGGTATGGCCCTGAAGTCGTCCAGCGTCTTGAGGTAGCCGCCCGCCCGCACCATGTACTCCGCACCTGCCAGCTCCAGCACCGAGCCGCCACTCTCCTGGTTGGCCCCCAGCAGGGCCTCACGCACTTGACCCTGGTTCAGACCATAAGCCGCCAGCTTGAGGGGATCGAGCACGACCTGGTACTGCTTGACCATGCCGCCGACCGACGCCACTTCGGCGACGTTGGGCAGGCTCTTGAGCTCGAACTTGAGGAACCAGTCCTGCAGCGCGCGCAGCTGGGCCAGATCGTTCCTGCCGGTCCGGTCCACCAGTACGTACTGGAAGATCCATCCCACACCCGTGGCATCGGGCCCAAGCGCCGGCTTCGCACTGGCCGGCAGCCGCCCCTGCACCTGGTTCAGATACTCCAGCACGCGCGAGCGCGCCCAGTACAGGTCCGTGCCATCGTCAAACAGCACATAGACAAAGGAGTCGCCAAAGAAGGAAAAGCCGCGCACGGTCTTGGCACCCGGCACCGACAACATCGTGGTGGCCAGCGGATAGGTCACCTGGTTCTCGACGATCTGGGGCGCTTGGCCCGGGTAGCTTGTGCGGATGATCACCTGCACGTCGGAGAGGTCGGGCAAGGCATCCACCGGCGTGCTGCGCACGGCCCAAATGCCCCAGGCAGTCAGCATCAGGGTCGCCAGCAGCACCAGAAAGCGGTTGGCGACCGACCAGCGAATCAGGCGGGCAATCATGGCGACACCCCCTCGACGGCGGTGATCACATAGTCGTCCCCCTGCTGGATGAAGGAGAAGCGCACCGGCTGCCTGGGCTTGAGCCCCGCCGCCAGCCTCGGGTTCGCCAGCTTGAACCCCATGGTCATGGGCGGCCACTTCAGTGCCGGCACGGCCTCATGCGCCAGCGTCATCTCGGTAGACGAAAGCGCCTCGATGACGCCACGGACCGTGAACGCGGCCGCGACCGCGCTGGCGGGAGCAGAAGCAGCTGGTGCGGCTGCGACGCTCTCCTGCGGCAATACCCCCTGGAGACTGGCCTCCGAATCGATCAGGAACTGGGCCGATGCCACCACCTGCTGACCGGCATCCACCCCGCGCTGCACCACCAGCATGTCACCGATCTCAGCGCCGAGCTGGACGGCCACAGGGCGGAATCTTCCCGGCTTGTCCACGACATAAACGAGGGCGCGTTTGCCGGTCCGGATCACGGCCTCGCTGGGCACCAGCAGCGCGGTCTGCTCGCGACCGACCAGGCGAACCTGTCCCGACATGCCCGCTTTGAGACGCAAGCCCGGGTTCGCGAGTTCCAGTCGCACCCTCACGGTCCGGGTTTCCGGACTGGCCTCGGGCAGGATGGCGATGACACGGGCCTTGAATACCTCCAAGGGAAAGGCGGCCAGTCGCACTTCGGCCATCTGCTCTTGCAGCACCGGGCCGCTCTGCGCTTCGGGAACCGCTGCATCGATCCATACCGAGCCCAGGCCATTGATTCGCGCCAGACTCATGCCGGCCGACACCGTCATGCCCTGACGCACCATCAGCTCGGCCACCAGCCCCCCCTGAGGCACGGACACCGTGTAGCGGCCCTGCAGCTCGCCGGAACTCTCGACGCGCGCGACGAGGGCCTCGGGCATGCCCAGCAACAACAGCCGCTGGCGCGCCGCGTTGGTCAGCGCCGCGTCCTGCAAGGCCTGGACGGCCAGGAACTCGCGTTGCGCCGCAACCCACTCCGGCAGCAGCAGATCGACCAAGGGGCTGCCCGCCGCGAGCACGTCGCCCGGCGCACGCGCGTAAACCCGTTCAACAAAACCTGCGCTGCGCGCCTGCACCAGGCTCACGTCGCGCTCATTGAGCAGCACCGTGCCGGCCACATCGATGCTGGCGGCAATGGTCTTCTGCTCGACGTTGGCGGTGCGCAAGCCCAGGGACTGGATCGCCTGGGGCGACACGCCCACTCCGGCCCCGTCCGAATCGCCGCCTTCGTTGGCGTACTTGGGCACCAAGGCCATGTCCATGAAGGGCGATTTGCCGGGTTTGTCAAACTTCTGTGTCGGTACCATGGGGTCGTACCAATACAGCACCTTGCGTTCGGCTGAGGCGGCCATTTCAGGGTCCGTTGCCGCCGCCTGGCTCGACACCGGCACAGCCATCCACCGCGCCAGTCCCCAGCCCATGGCAATGCCGGCGGCGATCAGTGTCAGCCCGGCGAGAAACTTCTTTGTGGTCGTATTCATCGTCATCCTCCCCCGGGTCATTCGGCGATCAGGCTGTTCAGCCGAACCAGCAGGCCGTCCCGCTGGGCCTGCAGTTCGATCAGGCGCAGACGAGCCTCCAGCACCTGCGCGCGCGCCGCAAGCACTGAACCCAGGTCCGCTTTGCCGGACTGGTAGCTGCTCAGGGCCAAGGCCGAGCGGTCGACGGCCAAGGCAATGCCGACCGACTGAAGACGCTCGATCTGGCGCTCCAGGGTCTGCAGTTCGAGCACGCTTTCGTCAAGCGCCTGCTGGTACCGCCGGGTAGCATCCTCCTGCTCGGCCTCGACGCGCTGTGACTCCAGGTGCTTGGCGCGGATCAGCGGCTCCTGGCGCTGCCCTTTCTGCCAGGGCAGATCGAAGCTGAGCTGGAGGGACACCATGTCGCCCCATTGGCGGCCGCGGCGGCTGTAGGCCAGCTCCCAGGACCAGTCGCCGCGCGCCTCGGCCTGGGCCTCGCGCAGCTCGGCGGTGGCCATGCCGCGCATCGCCGGAAAGACCGCCAGTTCCGCGTGGCGGTGTAAATCGGCGCGCAGCTGTTCGATCGGGATTGCCAACGGAGGCGGCGCATCGTCCAGTGGCTCGTCGGCGCGCGTCCCCAGCCAGCGCCGCAGCGCCGCCCGGGCCTTGCGGGCGTCCCGCTGCAGTTCGTCGCGCCGGTCCTGCAGCGCCAGGCTTTCCTGGCGGGCGGCCAGGACTTCGCCGGCTTGCGCGCTGCCTCCGGCAATACGGGCCGGGAGGCTGTCCTGCAGGCGCTGGTTCTCTGTCAGCAGCGCGTCGAGCAAGGCCTGACGCCGGTCAGCAGACTGCGCGGCGACCCAGGCCTGCCCCAGGGCCTGCCTGAGCTGCAGCCGCTGCACCGCGATCAGTGCGCGCTCTCGATCGGAGCGGGCCTGGGCGACTTGCACGCGCGCTTCTCGCTTGGCTTGGTTGGGCACTTCCTGCATCAGGGCCAGGCGTTGCATCGTCATGAAGTCCCGCGTGAGACTCCAGCGGTCCATGCCGCCGACGGGCAGGTTCTCGATGCCGACCGACAGCCTGGGATCCGGCAGTGCCGCTGCGGCGCCATGGGCCGCGCCCGCCGCATCGAGTTGCAACTGCTGAGCTGCCAGGCTGGGGCTCTGCTGCTCAGCCAGAAGCAGCGCCTCGCGATAGCCAAGTGCCTGCGCTGGGCCGACGCCCAGTCCTGCGGCCAACAAAAGGGTGTAGGCGCAGAGAGTGCGTCGCGCGGCAACGCACGGCGTCTGAAGATGCGCCCAAGGCACACCCGCATGGATGATTTTCATGATGGTCCTCGACAACGAAATCCGCACGGCAAGCAGGTGCAGCGAGACTCGCGCACCGGCTGGCGGTGGGTCAATTGCGAAGGACCTGAAGCGTCAGATAAAGTGGGGGGAAACCAGCCGCTGAGGCTGATTCTGCAGAGGAAGCCTGCCGTTCGGCAGTCCTTGAGCCTTCGAGAACTGTTGGCAGCACATAGACCAGCCAGAGGGCCTGCGCCGCTGTGGCATGGAAATCCGGGGCATGTACCGAGGGCGCAGGCTGGCTGTCCGTGCCGCAATGGGCCCGGCACAGCTGCGGCGCCTCTTCATCCATGCTGCCCGGCATGGCGTGACAGTCGGGCATGGCCGTCATGTCGATGGCTTCGTCCATGACCATGCCGGCCATCTGCATGGTGTGCGCCGGTGCATCGAGCTTCGGACACGCATAGGCCGCCACCGCCAGCTGCATGAACAGCAAGGCCGCGACGAGCCCGCTGCTGATCCAGCGGCCCCACTGCTTGGCGATGCGTCTGGCGGAATCCATGTCGATAGCCTATCTGGCTGCAAGCAATCTTGCTTGGCGTAGATCAATGCTACCCGTTGCGAAGTCGCCGTCGGGTGGATTTGTGCACGGCACCGACAGCGCTTTCATGACCAGCGCCACGCTCACCGCTTGCGCAGCCGCAGCGCGTTGGCGATGACCGATGCCGAGCTGAGGCTCATGGCCAGCGCAGCGATCATGGGCGAGAGCAGCCAGCCGGTGAAGGGATAGAGCAAGCCCGCTGCGATCGGAATGCCCAGCGCGTTGTACAGAAAGGCAAACAGCAGGTTCTGCTTCATGTTCGCGACGGTGTCCTCGGACAGGCCGCGCGCGATGGAGATGCCGCGCAGGTCGCCCTTCACCAGGGTCAGCTGGGCACTGTTCATCGCAACATCGGTCCCGGTCCCCATCGCGATGCCGACATCGGCCTTGGCCAGGGCCGGCGCATCGTTGATGCCGTCGCCAGCCATGGCGACCACGCGGCCCTCGGCCTGCAGCCTGGAAACCAGGGCCAGCTTGTCAGCGGGTTTGACCTCGCCATGCACCTCGTCGATGCCCAGGCGCTTTCCAACGGCCCGGGCCGTGGTCATGCCGTCGCCGGTGGCCATCACGATCCGCAGCCCGGCTGCGTGCAGCGAGGCCAGGGCCTCGGGCGTGCTGGTCTTGACGGGGTCCGATACCGCCAGCAGTCCGAGCAGCTGGCCATCCGCAGCCAGGTACATCACGCTGGCCCCCTGAGCGCGCAAGGCCTCGGCCTGCTCCTTGAGCGCGTCCACCGACACGCCGGCCTGCGCCATCAACACGGTGTTGCCCAGCGCGAGCTGGCGATCCCCGACGCGCCCGCGCACCCCAATGCCCGATCCGGACTCGAAATCCTGCGGTTTCTGCAACTCGAGCCCACGCTCGCGAGCCGCACGCACGATGGCATCGGCCAGCGGGTGCTCGCTGCCCTGGTCCAGGCTGGCAGCCAGCCGCAACACCTCGTCCTCCGTCTGGCCGGCCGCAGGGACAATGCGCTCGAAGACCGGCCGGCCCTCGGTCAGCGTGCCAGTCTTGTCGACGATCAGCGTGTCGACCTTGCGCAGGTTCTCGATGGCTGCCGCATCCCGGAAGAGCACACCGCCGGTCGCGCCGCGGCCGGTCGCCACCATGATGGACATGGGTGTCGCTAAACCAAGCGCACAAGGGCAGGCAATGATCAGCACCGCTACCGCATTGACCAGGCCATAGACCCAGCGCGGCTCGGGGCCGAACAGGCCCCAGGCCAGCAGGGTCAGGATCGCAATGCCGACGACGGCAAGTACGAAGTAACCGGCCACCTGGTCCGCCATACGCTGCATCGGCGCGCGCGAGCGCTGGGCCTGGGCCACCATCTGCACGATCTGGGCGAGCATGGTCGCCGAGCCAACGCGCTCCGAGCGCATCACAAGGGCCCCGCTGGTGTTCATCGTGGCGCCGATCAGCTTGTCCCCCGGGTTCTTGACGACCGGAATCGGCTCGCCGGTCAACATGGCCTCGTCGACGGCGCTGCGGCCCTCGACCACCACGCCGTCGACCGGCACCTTCTCGCCCGGACGCACGCGCAGTAGATCGCCTACATGCACATGGGACAGCGGCACGTCGCTTTCCTGGCCTTGCTCGTCGATGCGACGGGCCGTCTTGGGCGCCAAGCCCAGCAGCGACTTGATGGCCGCCGAGGTCTGCGATCTGGCCTTAAGCTCAAGCACCTGGCCCAGCAGGGTCAAGGAGATGATGACCACCGCCGCCTCGAAGTAGACGGCAACCCGGCCCATGGCCTGGAAGGATGCCGGGAAAGCCTGCGGCGCGACCGTGGCCACCACGCTGTACACAAAGGCCGCACCGGTACCCAGCCCGATCAGCGTCCACATATTCGGACTGCGGTTCACGATGGACTGGCCGCCCCGCTCGAAGAAGGGCCAGCCAGCCCACAGCACCACGGGCAGGCTGAGCACCAGTTCGATCCAGCTTTGCGTCCCCATCTCGAACCACTGCAGCCGGTGCCCGAGCATGGCGAGCAGCGTGACCACCACGGTCAGCGGCAGGGTCCACCAGAAGCGGCGCTGGAAATCCACCAACTCCGGATTCTCGTCGGCCTCCAGATCCGGCATCACCGGCTCCAGCGTCATGCCGCACTTCGGACAGTTGCCCGGGTGATCCTGGCGGATCTCGGGGTGCATCGGGCAGGTGTACAGGGTCGACGAGGCGCCGGCAGCGTCCTCCAACCCTGTTTGGGCAGCCGGATCCTGGGACGCGCGCTGCTGCCCATGCTGATGGGCAGGGTGATGACTCAAATCCGTGCTGGTGCGCCCGACGGGCGATTGGTGGACATGCCCCACTTGCTTCGCCTGTCCCTCAGGCACCTGATTCATGCCGCATTCCGGGCACCTGCCGGGCTTCGTCTGGCGGATATGAGGGTGCATCGGGCAGACGTAGACCGTCGCATCAACGGGCATATCGGCATCGTGTTTCATGCGGCATTGTTCGGTTGCATCCATCGGCTCGCCATCGGCAAGGCTGGTATCAGTCTGATCCTTGCCATGAGGGTAATGTCAAGCTTCTCGACTCGGCGGTGTCGGGCTCGCGGAACAACGCGGGATGAAACGCGGGGTGTGTTCCGCGTATCGCTGGTATTCGGGCCCGAACTTCAGCCCCATCTCGCGCTCCTCCGAGATCGCCAGGCGCCCGTACTTCACCAGCAGCACGGGGAACATCAGCAAGGTCAGCAGCGTCGGCCATTGCAGCAGGAAGCCCGACAGGATCATCACGAAGGCCAGGTACTGCGGATGCCGCACCCTTGCGTAGGGGCCGACAGTCGCCAGGCTGCCGCGGCGCTGCGCGTGGTACAGCACATGCCAGGCGCTAGACAGCAGCCAGAAGCCACCGCCCAGCAGCACATAGCTCGCGATATGAAGCACGCCGAGATGCGGGTCACCTTGCTCCCCCAGCAGGGTCGACCAGAGGTGACCCGTGTTGTGCGACACCAGGTCGAGGCTGGGATAGCGGGTCTGCAGC